>NZ_CP199935.1:0-4800000 GCF_052814245.1 Nocardia sp. IBHARD005 | reverse complement strand
GCCCCGAAAGCTTCGACGTGGAAGGTCAGCTGGTCAGAGTCAGGGTCGCGCCCAGCGTGCTGGCGATCCGTGATGCGCTCAGTGAGCGGCATACAGCCGATTGGGTCGTGATCCTCACCGACCGCGAATCCGCCGAGCTACCTGTAGGGGTGCTTGAGCACCTCGTCGCAGGGCGCCTGTCGAATCTTGATCCCTGGCCAGCACTGCGAGAGCTGTTCCGCGCATCCCGCCAGGAGTTCCATCTGCTGTCGCTGAGCAATGATGCCGCACGGGCCGCATTGCGCGATCTCGATGGAGTTCCGACGCCCGCACCGCGCGGTGTGCTCACCAATGACCATCTGTTCGCGACCTTGTCGGCCCGCAACTTCGGCCTGAGTCCCGGCGAATACACCCCGCACAATATCGCGCTGTGGTCGATGGACTCGGGTGCCACCGCGCGGTTTGAAGTGTGGCAACAGAGCACCGATCCCGCGCTGCTCGATCAGTTCTACATCTGGATCGAGAACCGGCTTGGCCCGCTTGGACCGACGTTTGCGGCGGTGTGGCGAGTACGAGGTCCCGTAGACCTGGTACCGCTCGGACTGGTCGCGGCGTTGCTTAGCGACAGCAGCGCATCGTTCCCCGCGCCTCGCGACATCACAGTCAGAGTCCGCACGTTGCTCGAGGTCGAACTCGACGGCCGAATTCTGACCGAACAACAGCTCACCGCCTGGGGCAACGCCGCAACCCTTGCGGTATCGGGCACTTCTGCGCCCGACAATGTGCTGCGCCGGGCCGAGAATGCCGTGCGTCGCCTGAACGCGGAGCCGCTTGTCGCGCGTTCGGATGTACTACCGATGGCCTTGGCGCCACGCGTTTCCCAGTTCGCATTGGCATTGGCTGCCGCGGTTGATTCCGGGCGTCTCGACGCCGCCGACAACGCGTGGGCGGATGTCGTCGCGCATCGGGCCGCGTACGCGGGCACTCCGGACGCTCCGCGAGATGTGCAGGTCGGTGCGGCTTCGCTGCGCCTGCTGCGTCGTCGTGGACTTGACTGGTCGATGCCCGGTGGACTCGCGGACTGGGTGACCTACTACCGCCGGGACCTGTCATGGGTGGACGACGCCGTCAACGATGCTTTCGTGTCGGCCGACGATGGTGGTCTCGCTACGGTCGCCAATCGAATCGTCACTGCCGTTCGCGCCCGGCGTGCGAACGCCGATCGCCTGTTCGCGAGCCAGCTTCGGATCGAAGGAACTCACCGCTCGGCCTCGAACGATCTGCTCTACGTCGAGGACGTCCTCGACCGCATCGTCAAACCGCTCACGGTGCCCGCCTCCGGTCCGACCGGCGGGCTCCGCGTCCTCGCGCAGGACGGTCCTCACGCGTCGCCCGTCCTATTGGTAATCGCCGACGGGATGAGCTCTGCGGTCTCGAACGAGGTGGTCGCCGATGCGTTGCGTCGGCATCGACCGCAGTGGCAAGAATGCCGATTTTCCGATACAGATGGGCCCTATGCCGCACTTGCCGTACTGCCGACCATCACCCGATTTTCGCGGTGCTCGCTGCTGACTGGCGCGCTCGCTGAGGGCGGTCAAAGCAAGGAGCGGACGGGCTTCACGAACTGGTTGCAGCACAACGGGTTGTACAAGCGCGGGCCGGTGCTGTTCCACAAGGGTGAGTTGGATCTGATCTCCCGCAACCACGCGCTCGCGGACACAGTGCGCGAAGCCGTCGACGACACCGCCGGCCGACCGGTCGTCGCCTGCGTACTCAACGACATCGACGATGCGTTAGACCGGTCCGACCCGATCGGAACGATGTGGGGCACCACTAGTTTCAAGCATCTCGACTCGTTGCTGAAAGCAGCTGCCGCGGTCGGGCGGACCGTCGTCTTGGTCAGCGACCACGGGCACGTCGTGGAACGACGTGAACAACCGAGTGTTCAACGAGGACAGCAGGTCTCGGCGCGCTACCGGACCGCAGCTGATGCCGACCCCGAGGCACGTGACGACGAGGTATTAGTCACCGGCCGCCGAGTGCTCTCCGAGAACAATCGAGCGATCCTCGCGGTGGACGAGCAGGTCCGCTACACCAAGCTAAAGGCGGGATACCACGGCGGCGGATCGCCCGCCGAGGTCGTGATCGCAGTGACGATTCTGGTGAATGGTGCGGTGCCGCAACATCTCGGGCTTGAGGTCGCACCACCGCCACAGCCTGTGTGGTGGGAAGCCGAGCGACTGGTTACCGAACCTGCTCCCGCACCTTTGACGAGTCTGCCGGTGAAGAGTCAGAAGCTGGCGCCGACCCCGAAGCCCGTCGTGTCCGCCGACGGGTTGTTCGAAGTGGGGGTCACCACGAAACCGGTGAAGACTACGCTTGCCAAACGCGATGGAGTCGCTGAGTTGCTCGGCAGTGACCTGTTCAAGCAGCAGTACCAGCTTTTCCGGCCGAAGTTCACCAAAGCGACCATCGGCGGGCTACTGCAAGAACTCATCGACGGCAACAATCGGTTGCCCATAAGCCGTGCCGCCGAGATACTTCAGGTCAGGCCGACGCGTGCTCGCGCGGCGATCGCGGTGCTTGCGCAGGTTCTCAATACCGATGGTGTCGTGGTTCTGTCCGACAACGGAATCGAGGTCGAACTTGAGTCCGGGTTGATGTTCGAACAGTACGGAGTCGCGCCGTGACGGGGCTGTCGCCGGTGCGTAGGCGCGAAATTCTGCAATCGCTGCGCCAGGGTACTGTCCCGGCCGGAAGTCTCGATGTGCTCGCCGTCGGCATCGACAGGTTCGCACCGACCGTCGATGAGGATCTGGACGCTGTCGCGGCCGGTGGATCCATGTTCAAGGCGGTGCGTGGTGAGTACGGGGCGGGAAAGACGTTTTTTGCGCGCTGGCTACAGCAACGAGCGATGCGACGTGGCTTGGCAGTCGCCGAGGTACAAATCAGCGAACTGGAAACGCCGCTGCACAAGCTGGAGACCGTGTATCGGCGAACCACCGAATCGCTGCGCACGGCGGCTTTCCAGCCCTCGGCATTCCGCAATGTGCTCGATGCCTGGTTGTTCGGAGTCGAGGAAGACGCCGCGTCCGCGGCCGGTGTAGACGAGGCAACCACCGAACAGGTCGATGCTTTGCTCGAGCAGCGCCTGGCGGCTGTTGCCTCGGCGACACCGGTGTATCCGATGGTGCTGCGCGCGTACCGGGCCGCCCTCACCGAAGGCGATGTGGCGACAGCTGACGCGCTGGTCGCCTGGCTCGGCGGCCAGCCGCACGTGGGCGCCGCCGCCAAACGTGCGGCAGGGGTACGCCAGGAGGTCGACCACTTCCTGGCCATGGGGTTCCTCCAGGGGCTTCTCGCTGTCCTGGAAGGCGCACGACACTCTGGTCTCCTTCTCGTGATCGACGAAGTCGAAACACTCCAGCGGATGCGTTCAGACAGCCGAGCCAAAGCACTCAACGCGTTGCGGCAGTGGATCGATGAACTTGACTCAGGCCGCTACCCGGGCATGTACCTGCTAGTAACCGGCACGCCTGCGTTCTTTGACGGACGCCTCGGCGTGCAAGCACTGCCCCCGCTCGCGCAGCGGCTGCACACCGACTTCACGACTGACGCTAGGTTCGACAATCCGCGGGCGCCGCAGGTTCGCCTTGCTGGCTTCGATCTCGACCGGCTCGTCGAAGTCGGGATGCGCGTTCGGACGGTGTACGCCGACGGCGCAGCGGCTCCCGAGCGGATCCGTGCATTGGTGGACGATTCCTACCTGCGCGACCTGGCGTCGGCCGTCGCCGGAAAACTTGGTGGGCAAGTGGGGATCTCACCACGGTTGTTCTTGAAGAAGCTGGTGCTCGACGTTCTTGACCGGGTGGACCAGTTCCCCGATTTCGATCCAAGGCAACACTATGCGCTGACGGTCCAGACTACCGAACTAACCGACACCGAGCGCGCCGCAGTCAGCGCCGACGACGTGGAGCTCTAGATGAGCGGCTTCGACTGCCTCGATCCGTCGCTGCAGCACCACATCGTAAACACACTCGGGTGGCCAGGGCTGCGACCGCTCCAGGACGAGGCTGCCGCAGCTCTCGCCGGGGGTGAAGACGCTATCCTGCTCGCGCCCACTGCGGGCGGCAAGACCGAAGCCGCGATGTTCCCCCTACTCACACGTATGCAGACCGAGCGTTGGACCGGAATTTCGGTGTTGTACCTGTGCCCACTCAAGGCGCTACTCAACAACCTGCAGCCAAGGCTGGCCGAGTACGCCGAATGGCTCGGCAGGTCTGCGATGACCTGGCATGGCGATGTGACCCAATCGATGCGCGGGCGCATCAAGCTCGATCGGCCCGACATCCTGCTCACCACTCCCGAATCGCTCGAATCGATGCTGGTGTCTGAAAGTGTTGACGCGAGCGACCTACTCGGCGGGGTCCAGGCGGTAGTGGTGGACGAAGTGCACGCGTTCGCTGGAGACGACCGTGGCTGGCATCTGCTCGCCGTTCTCGCGCGGCTCGAAACGCTCGTGGGTAGACGACTGCAGCGAGTCGGCATGTCGGCCACCGTCGGCAACCCGGACGAGCTGCTCGGCTGGTTACAGGGAGGATCTGCGGTGCCTGGCGGCGTTGTCTCGCCCGCGGTGACAGGTGGCAGCGTCACCCCCGAGATCACTGTCGATTCAGTCGGTAGCGTCGAGAACGCAGCGAAGGTGATCGCTGCGCTGCATGCAGGCGAAAAGCGTTTGGTGTTCGCCGATTCCCGGCGTCTCGCAGAAGAACTGGGTCTTCAGTTGCGCCAGCGCGGCATCACGACGTTCATTTCGCATTCGTCGCTGTCGGCCGCTGAGCGCCGCGAATCGGAGCAAGCGTTCGCGGAGGCGCGGGATTGCGTCATCGTTGCCACTTCCACTCTCGAACTGGGCATCGACGTAGGAGATCTGGATCGAGTCATCCAGATCAATGCGCCGCGAACCGTGTCATCCTTTCTGCAGCGGCTTGGGCGCACAGGACGCCGCACAGGGACCTCTCGCAACTGCCTGTTTCTCGGTGTCACCGACCAATCAGTCCTCGACACACTCGGAATGCTGCGGTGTTGGTCGTCGGGGTGGGTCGAGCCTGTGGTCGCAACCCCCGAACCACGGCATATCGCCGCCCAACAGCTGCTAGCCGCCGCACTGCAGACCCGACGGGTGCCACTGCGGGGCTGGCAGCAAGCTTGGGGAACGCTGCCCCTATTCGGGAGCGACGGGCAGAAAGTTTTCGACCACCTTCTCGCCGAGGGTTTTCTCGAACACGACGACGGTAGCGCATTCATCGGTCCCGAAGCCGAGAAGCATTTTGGCCGCCGACATTTCATGGATCTTCTCGCTGTGTTCGCGGCTGCTCCGGAATTCACAGTGCTTGCGGGACGGCAGGAGATCGGCTTCGTCGAAACCAGTGTTCTCACTGACGATGTCGAAGGGCCACGGATCCTGCTGTTGGCCGGTCGATCGTGGAAGGTCACCCACATCGACTGGAAACGGCGGCAGGTTTACGTCGAAACCACTGAGATACCAGGTCGTGCCAAGTGGAGCTCCGCTCCCGACGGTGCCTCGTTCGCCGTTACCCGCGGCATCAGGGATGTACTCCGTGGTGCGTTGCCGATGGGCGTAACACTCACCAAACGCGCATCGTCAACCCTTGACGATGTGCGAATTCAACGAACAAATCATGTCAGCGACGATGGATTGGTCATCGCCCGCGACCATCGAGATGACTGGCGATGGTGGACTTGGGCCGGAACCAAAGCTAACCGGACCATCGCCGCATGGACACCTGAACTAGTGCCGCCTCGGCAGCGGATCGGCGCCGAGGGTCTCCGACTTCACCCGGATCTCACGGTCGCCGATATTCAGGCAGGGCTCGTCGAGCTCCGTACAGCGGATCACCGGCCGTTACCGACAGCAGATGCCAACGCGTTACGCGGATTAAAGTTCTCGTCAGCGCTTCCCGAGCATCTTGCGTATGCGACGCTTGGCGCGCGGATGGCCGATATCGAGAGCGCTCTGGCAGTGTTGGGCGACAAGGTAGAGATCAACGCGACCTCGTAACTATGGGTTCCACCGACTCGCGCGGCGAAGTTGTGATAGCGGTCAGGATCAGATCCCCGGCGCGGTAGCTGCGATCCAAGGTCCAGACCTCGGCTTTCCCTTCCTGGTTGAAGTAGTCCTTCAACGCATCCCGGTACGGCGTGCCGGTGGCGAGGTAGAGGCGACCACGACGCGGGAGTCTCGGTAGTTCACGCATCCGAGGTGGCACCTCCCTCTGGATCACTCATATGGTTCCAGATCGCCGCATCCAGCGGGGCTGCACTACAGCCCAATTCGTTGGCAGCTCGAGTGATCAGGGTGGTGATCGCACGGTAGTCACTGCCGACGATCCCGGCGTCGCGAACGAATCCGGTGATGTGCATGTCGACCGCGACGTGCCGGGCGGAGCCGACCAGAATTGCCAGGTAGTCAACGGTTTTGGGGCCGAATCCGTTCACTTGGCGCAGAGCTCGTCGCGTCTGGAGTTCACTTTCAACGCCGTCATAACAAGTTGCCAGGTTGCCTACTGTCTCGATGCCGAGCGTCTCCAGCACCGCAGTGAGGTCGGAGATGACGGTGAGCTTGCGCGATGTTGACGGCGCTCGCCGAATTTCCCCGCCTGTGCTCGCCGAGATTCCCCACCCGTGAGCGGTGTCGATTATAGAGGTTGCCGGTTCCCGGTCGTCGTTCGGCGGAGGTTCTCCGCGGTGGCCTGGTGGTCGCGGAGCCGGTAGGAATCCCCGTCGAGATTGATCACCATCGATCGATGCAGCAACCGATCCAATAGGGCCGCCGCGACGGTGTTATCGCCGAGGATTTCACCCCATGATCCGACACCCCGGTTCGTGGTGATCACGATCGAGGTTTTCAAATACCGTTGCGAGACAACCTGAAACAACGCCGATGCCGCTTCCGCGGGCAAGGGCAGATATCCCAGTTCATCGATCACCAGCAGAGTCGGGCCAGCGTAGTAACGCATCGTGGTGGCCCAGCGGCCCTCGATCGCGGCGCGGTGGCAGCGAGCGGCCAGGTCCGCGGCGGTGGTGAAGTAGGTGCGGTAGCCGGCGTGCGCGGCCGCGCGGGCCAGCCCGGTCGCTAGATGTGTCTTGCCGGTGCCCGGGGTGCCGATGAGCAACACGTTCGTCGCGGTTTCGAGGTAACCGCAGGTAGCGAGCTCGTCGAGCAGCGGCCGATCGATCCCGGACGCGGCATCGATATCGAAGTTCTCCAACGACGCCGGGGTCGGCAGGTTAGCGAACCGCAGCCGCCCGGTCAGGCGGCGGGCTTCGGTGTCGTCGACCTCGATCCGTAACAGCTTCTCCAATGTCGCTGTCGGGGAAAGCTGTTCGGCGCTGGCATGCTCGAGAACCGCTGGCAATGCTTCGGCGGCAGCGTGAAGTTTGAGCGTAGCCAGATGCGACCGCAGTTGTTGGTAGCGAGTCGCGGTCTCGTCCGCGCCGACCGCGGCCGTGACGCGGCGGCGAGTCTTTTTCGGTTCGGAGGCAGTCATTTTCGGCTCCTGGTGGTGGCGGCGCGCTCGTAGGCGCCCAGATCGATGACGGTGGCCGCGGGATCATCCGCAGCCGAGAGGGAGGCCTGTGCTGTCGCGGGGTCGACGGCAGCGCGTAGCGCCGCGGCGGCCGCGCGGGCGGCTGTCCCGGGTGGGATGCGTTCTTTGCGGCGGTGAGGTCGGCCGGAGTTGGCCGCGGCCATCGCGGCGGTGTCGAGCGCGACGACGTGTCCGTGGTCGCGCACCGTCGCGCCGAGTCCGTCGGTGGCGCGTTCGTGGCGGGCGATCACGATCCCGTCGGTCGTTGCGATATCGATGATCTTGCCGCGCAAAGGTTGTGCCACGATCACCGTCGCGCTGGCAAACTCCGGTGGCACCGAGTAGCGGTTGCCGCGCCAAGAGATCATCGCTTGACGCGACGCGACCCGGGGCTCGGCAACCATCGCTGGATAGGGCTCGGTCGGCATGGGCCGCAACGGTTCTCGCGCAGCGACAGTCGCGACGCTGGCGCGCCCCTCAGCGGTGGCGCGTAGTCGGGTGTCGGTGCGCAGCGAACAGAATTTGCCGAGAGATACTTGGGCTTGCTCGACGGTGACCTCGTCGGCCAAGGTGCGCCACCATCGTTGCGCGGCAGTGTGGTTGGCCTTCTCCACGACGCCTTTGCGGTTCCCGCGTCGGGGTGGGCAGATCGCGGGGACCACCGTGTAGTACTTCGCGACGGCGGCGAACGAGGCGGTGACTTGCCCGCTGGCGGGGTGGCAGACCGTGGACATGCGGTCGAACCGCCACGATCCGGTCAGCCCACCCAAGGCGCGGGCGACGCGGTCCAGGCCCTCGATCAGGTGGGGTTGATCGGTCGAGGGTGCCAGATAGCCGCGCCAACGGCCCGAATGGGCCAGCGAACCGACCAGCAGGTGCGCGTTAGCGCCCCACCCCCACGACGAGGGTGGGTTGGGCAAATCGACCCAGTCCCACTGGGTTTCGCTGCCGGGTAGGTGTGGGATGACCGCGTTGGGGCGTTCGGTCGCGGTCCGGCATGCTTGGCAGACCGGGCGTAGTGCCCGGGTGCGGATGTTGCGGGTCAGCGACTGATACGACAGTGCGAACCCCAGTGGTTCGAGTTCGTCCATCAAGGTCTGTGCCCACAGGTGTGGGTCTTCTTCCAGGCGGGCGGTGACGTAGTCCAGGAACGGTTCGAACGGATCGGGTAGGTGCCTTTTCCGCACGCCGGGGGTGCGTTCCCCGGCCAGATAGGCGCGAATGGTTTTGCGGTCACGGCCGGTATGGCGGGCGATCTGGGAGATCGTCCAGCCTCGTGCTCGTAGGGCGCTGATTTCCACATCTTCCTCACGTGTCAACATGGAAAAGCGGGCCTCCTCCGAATGAAAGTGCTGGTCAGGTGTGGTAACCACCAGCATCGGAGGAGGCCCGCCCTTCACGGCGGAGCCACACGGGCAAATGGGGAATTTCGGTGAGCGTCAGTGGGGAAGTTCAGTGAGCGCCATCAATGTGCCGCGCCAGCCAAGGAATCCCGGCAAATCTTCGGAGTCCAGTTGGCCTGACCCCCGGGGATGAGACCACACGCTATTAGAGTCCTGTTGGCCCCGACGAGGGCTGGAAGGGACACTGAGAGTTATGGCTGGTCGGAAGCGGCATTCCGCCGGAGGGGGAGAGTCCCCTGGAGTGGTGGGAATCGGATCAGTAGCCCCGCAACAGGTTTCGGGCGTGTCGCTCCCGACCTGAAGGCGGGCCATCGCGTAGTGGTGAACGAGTTACCTACCACAGTGACTCACCCACAGACCCACGAAGGACTACGCGATGACCCACGACCATTCTGCACTGCTGACCCAACTTGATCAGCTCAAGGGCGCCGAAATCGGCACCGTGTTCGCTGAACTGATCCGCGCTGGTTTGCAAGCGTTGATCGAGGCCGAAGCCACCGAAACCCTCGGCGCGGCCCGCTACGAACGCAGCACCGACCGCACCACCCACCGTAACGGGCACCGAACCAAAACCGTGGCCACGACCAGCGGCGACGTCGAGTTGAAGATCCCGAAACTGCGGGCGGGGTCGTTCTTCCCCTCGCTGTTGCAACGCCGCCGCCGCATCGATCAAGCGTTGCACGCGGTGATCATGGAGGCCTACGTCCATGGCGTTTCCACCCGCAACGTCGATGACCTCGTCGCCGCGCTCGGCGTCGAGTCCGGGATCTCGAAATCGGAGGTCTCGAGGATCTGCGCCGGGCTCGACGCAGAGATCGCCCGGTTCCGCGACCGCACTCTGACCCACACCATCTTCCCGTATGTGTTCCTCGATGCCACCTACTGCAAGGTCCGCGTCGGCGCCCACGTCGTGTCCCAAGCGTTGGTCGTCGCGACCGGGGTCTCGATCGACGGCGGCCGGGAAGTCCTCGGCACCGCCGTCGGTGACAGCGAATCGTTCGAGTTCTGGCGCGAGTTCCTGGTCAGCCTGCGTAATCGTGGCTTGTCGGGGGTGCATCTGGTGATCTCTGACGCGCACTCAGGCTTGAAAGCCGCTGTCGCTCAACAGTTCACCGGTGCGGCGTGGCAGCGGTGTCGGGTGCATTTCATGCGGAATCTGCAGGGTGCGGTGGGTTCGAAGCACGTGCCGGCGGTGATGGCGGCGGTCAAGACGATCTTCGTCCATACCGATCCCGACGAGGTCGCTACCCAGTACGACCAGGTCGTCGAGACCTTGTCTGGGTCGTTTCCGAAGGCGGCGGCGATGCTGACCGCCGCTAGACACGACGTGTTGGCCTTCGCGGCGTTCCCGCGGGCGCATTGGTCCAAGATCTGGTCGAACAACCCGATCGAACGGTTGAACAAGGAAATCAAACGCCGGGCTGACGTGGTCGAGATCTTCCCGAACTCGGCGGCGTTTCTGCGGTTGGCGACCGCGGTCGTGATCGAGCAACACGACGAATGGCAGGTCACCCGCCGTTATGTGTCCGATGTCAGCATGGACGAGCTGCGGGCGGTGATCGTGGCCAAGCAACACGCTGCCGAAGCGGTGCCGGCGCTCGCGGAGAGTGTCGAAATCGGCTAGCATTCAACATGACTCGTTGATCACTACGCAGTTTGGCGGTTGATCCGAAGTCCACCACTCCACGGGACACTATCCGTCGGCGCGCAGGTGCTTCCCGACAGAGACCGCGTTCTGCGGCGAACTGAGATCTTCATCAAGAAGAAGCTCGACGCCATCGACAACCCGGACGACCGCGCAATTATCCACGCCTTCATGGAATGGCACCACCTCCGCAAACTGCGAGGACAAGCCCTTCAGGCGCAACTGCGAGTTGGCCAAGGAGCTACCGCACGAACCGAGGTGAGCGCGGTCGCCGACTTCCTGCAGGATCTCAATGGCCGCGATCTGAGTCTGGCAACCTGCACCCAACGCCACGTCGACGATTGGCTGGTCGCGAACCCAACCCGGCCGCACCTCAACCAGTTTCTTCGGTGGGCAACCAAACGTCGCAACGCCCAGGGCATCGCTGCCGCCACCCCGCCGGACAGGCGAACACGGCACACTCTCGTCGACGGTGACAACCGACGATGGGCCCTGATCCAACGGCTGATCAACGACAGCGGTTTGGACACCAAGGACCGCGTAGCTGGCCTACTCGTCGTTCTCTACAGTCAGCAGACATCCCAGCTCGTCACACTCAGAGCCGACTGCATATCGTTCAACGAAAGTGGTTGCTGCACAATCACTCTCGGTTCCGTGCCGCTGAACGTACCGGAGTCAGTCTCTGAGATCCTCGCTGAGCTTCTTGCGCAGCGCCGCGGTCATGCTGCCGTCGGTGTTGGTATCAACCCGTGGTTGTTCCCCGGAGGCCTGACTGGCCAGCATCTGTCCGCGCAGCAGATGGGAGTTCGTCTCAGGCGGATCGGAGTGTCGCCGCTGCTTGCCCGGAATACGGCGCTGATCGCGCTGGCGGGAGAACTCCCGGCCGTTGTCTTGGCCAGGCTCCTTGGATTCAGCGTCAAGCGAGCCGTGGTCTGGAACGCGGAAGCCGGAAACACCTATTCCGGATACGCCGCTGCGGTAGCGCGGCGTTCTAGTTCTGGCCGAGTAAGCCGTTGAGAACGTGGTCTCCGGCGAGGGGAGCGGTGTCGAGCCTCGAGGAGATGGGTGTTCCCACATCGACGCTTGGGCGCCTCCGTCATATGCGCTGACCAGGCCGAGTACGGCTCTCCCGCATGCGAATCCGGCGAAATGCCGGGCGCATCGGTCTCGGCTACCTCACCGATGCAGGCCGTCGTCCGTGGCAGCGAGAAACTCGGCGATGACCTCGGTGAGCCGCTGCGGCTGGTCTTCGGGGAGCAGCGTGTAACTGTCCTCGATCTCGGCAAGCTGGGCGTCGGTGTACAGCGTGGCGAGGCGGCGGGCGTGTGCGATCGGCATCATCTTGTCCTCGGTCGCCCAGACGATGAGCACAGGTCCGGTGAAGGCCGCGTTGCGCGCGGCGATCTCGAGCAGTTCGGCGCGGCGCGGCACCGTATTCAAGTATTTGGCGAGGTCCCGTCGTACATCGCGATTGACTGTTGCTGGGCGAAACCACGCGTCGATCACGTCTTTCGGCACTGGGCGTTTGCTCATCCATCCCCAGGTCGCGGGCCCGCGCTTCCCCAGCTGGGTGTTGAGCACCGCCATGACAGTGCGAAGTCCGCCGGGGACCTTGGCGGCGGCGACGATGAGGCGAGCAGGTTTGGGCGGATAGTTGTCGTATGCCTCGCACGAGGTCAGCACGAGTCGACCGACGCGGTCGCTGCCACGCGTGCCGAGGAGGAGCTGCGCACCGCCCCAATCATTTTGGACCAGTGTGACATCCCGCAGGTCGAGTGCCTCCACGAAATCTCCGATCAACGCGGCCATACCGAGGAAGGACACGTCCCCGTCTTCGTTCATGGGCTTGCGATGTCCGCCTAGTGGCCAGGTCGGGACAATGCACCGGTATTCGGCGCGCAAGCTGCCCACCACATGCCGCCAACCCGAACCGTCCATGAGCAGCCCGTGAATGAAGACCAGCACTGGCCCGTGCCCGCCGGTGTCCTCGTACTCGATGACGCCGGCCGGAAGCTGTACTTCGAACATTTTGCTGTCTCCTCTGTTCATTCGTCCGGCGGGACCGAATTCGGTCCGCCTCGGTCATGCGTTGCTCGGCGCGGCTGATAAATTCACGCGCTGCCTACGCCGCGCATGCGCTGTTGCCGCCAGGTCGATGCGACCACGAAGCCGAATCCGATGCCGATGGCGATCAGGGGAACCATCATCTGCCATGACGTCGTCGCCTGGTCGTAATGCTGGACCAGTGCGCCATATCCGATGAATCCGGCGCCAGTGACGAGCCCGCCGACGACGAGGACCCGCATGCCGAACCTCGGCGCCAATACGCTGGCCGATGTCCCTGCTCCGATCGCGGTGGCGACCGCGAAGAAGAGTGCGGTGAGCCCGGCACGCAGGGGAGACCAGCCCAGGCCCACCTGCATGAGCAGCGTCCATACCAGGAAGAACCCGCCGAAACAGATCCAAAACAATAGCCAGCTGACAAGTCCGAGCGTGAACGGACGCGACTGGAAGAGACTGAGGTCAATCAACGGCGACCCATCGAGGCGCTGACGTCGACGTTCGTAGCTGATCAGCAGCACCAGCGCCACTGCCGACGCTCCCATCATGACGAAAGTCCATGCGGGCCAGCCAAGGCGGCGTCCCTCGGTGAGCGGATAGGTGAGCAACAGGATAGCCGCGGTGACCAGCGCGACACCGACCAGATCCAGGCGCGGTGCGGCGGCGGATCGGGACTCGTTCATCCACAACCAGGCGGCGATCAGCGTGATGATGCCGATCGGGATATTGACCAGGAAGATCGGCCGCCAGCTGAGCCCGAACAGATCCCACTCCACCAGCAGAGCGCCCAACGCCAGACCGACCGCCGTCGCCGATCCGCACACTGCGCTGTACACAGCGATCGCCTTGGCGCGTTCCCGTTCGGGAAATGATTCGCGGAGGATCGCGAGAATCTGCGGCACCATCAGACCTGCCGCGAGGCCCTGAAGGAATCGGGAGGCGATCAACATGGTCGGGCCGGAGCTGAGCCCACACGCAGCCGACGTGACCGTGAACAGCACCATTCCGACCATGAAGATTCGCTTGCGGCCGTACAGATCACCCAGCCGCGCACCGGTGATCAGGATCGCGGCGAACGCGAGCACATAGGCGGCGATGATCCATTCGATCTGGGCATACTGGGCGCCGAGATCTTCCTGAATGGTCGGCACTGCAACATTGACGATCGTGACATCGAGTAGATCCATGAAGCCGGCCGCCAATGTTGTCGCGAATGCGATCCAGCGGCGCGGGTCGGCCTGTGTCGAGTCGATACCCGACGGACCGGCCTTTTCTGGCTGAACGTGCGATACCACAATTCTCCTGTCTCAGTTCAATGTTGAGTTCAACTCGGTGCATCCGGTGAGCGTGGCGGGGCGTAGACGCGTTACCTTGATCAGCGCCCAGCGGCCGGGTCCAGAACGGGAAAGTTGCTGCGGAATACGCCGGTTGGATCCACGCTGCTCTTGACGCTGCGCAGTCGGTGCATAGTGCCGGGGTCGAAGGCGTCGGTGGCCGTTTGCGTGGGGCTCAGAAGTGTGAGCGGCGTTCGTCGGCCCCGTGACCGGTTGAGTGCGCTGAGGTACAGGTGGATCTGATTCTCGTTTGCCGCAGCGGCTTCCGGTGTTGGCTGACCGCTGATGAAGCTGATGTAGTAGGGCGCGGTGACGGCACCAGGCGAACTGTCCGACTGCCGCGCGATCGCCCCGCCCAGGTGGCGGATCTGGATAGCGCTCAGAGGTTCCATCGACGTCGTCAGCAGTGACTCGACATCGCCGTCGGTCAGCTCGTTCAGCAGCTCGACGTGCGAGCGAATCGGACTGGGAGTGGTGGGTTCGCCGACGATCGTGCCCAGCTCAGCAGGCGTCATCGGCCTGCGGCTGTCGGCCATGCGGCCGTCGATGCCGTCGAACGCTCCCAGCAGGGTCTGAGCTGTGATCGCGTCTCCGAGATAGGTGGTGTCGATGCCAACCATCGGCGGGGCACCGTCCATGCGCAGCAGGCTGAACCAGACTGTGAGCTCGTCGGGTGCCGTCGCGGTGATCTCCCGAAACGCGGCCATCACCTCCGCCGCGCGATCGATCGGCCACAGCATCTTTCCGCCATAGAGTGCCGATACCGGGTACAGCGTGAACTCGAGCGCAGTAACGAGTGCGTAGTCCCCGCCCCCACCCCGCAACGCCCAGAACAGATCCGGCTCCGACGACGCGGTGACCCGTCGCGCCCTGCCATCGGCGTCGACAACGTCGAACGCGGTGGCGCTATCGGAAGCCCAACCGAATCGCCGTGCGAACCAACTCAATCCGCCACCGAGGGTGTAGCCGGTGACCCCGACGACGGGTGAACTGCCCGCCACGCCGGTCAGTCCGTGTGGGCTGGCCGCGGACTGCACCTGACCCCAGTTGACGCCCGCACCGACCCGTGCGGATCGGGCGCCGGGATCGACCCGCACCTCGTTCAGCCGATTGGTGCGCACCAGGATTGTGCCGTCCACCGCATGCGAGGGGTTGTGGCCGTTCGGCTGCACCGTGAGTGCCCGGCCTGCCTCCCGGGCGTATCGGATCAGGGCAGGTGCGTCGTCGGCGTCGGCGAGTTCCACGACGGCGCGGACAGATTGATCGACGGTCAGATTCCACGACGTTCGGGCTTGATCGAAGCCGCCATCGCCGGGGAGAAATACACGACCACGAACGACGGCACGTAGCCCTGTGTCGTCGGTGGGTCCATCCGCCCCGGAGCCATTTGTCGTACACCCCGCAGCGAGGAGCCCCCCTCCCATGGCTAACAGTCGGCGCCGAGTCAGCTCAGCATCCTGGATTCTCCCGCCCTGACCAGCACTCATGACGTTCCCCTTGGTTCGGTTGTTTACGAAACAGTAGATGCCTGTTTCGTATCTGCAAATGCGATACAGAACACAGTTGTTTCGTAACTGTGCAGGGGATATGCTGCACCACGTGCTACCACCAGACGATGCCACCAGGCCGAAATCCGGCGGTCGCCCCCGGGATCCGGAACGCGACGTCGCGCTTCTGGCCGCCGTCAGCGAGATCCTTCCCGAGGTCGGATACGACCGGCTGACAATGGATTCCGTCGCTGCGCGAGCGGGCGCGAGCCGCGCCACCGTCTACAGGCGCTGGAAAGACAAGTCGGAGCTGGTTCGTGACGCGGTCCGAATGCTGGCTTGGACCGAACCATTGCCTGATACGGGCAGTCTGCGATCCGATCTGCTCGCCGTGGGCGCCATGTATCTCGACCGCAATGGCCCACGGGATGCGATCCTGTCCGCGATCGCGGCCGCCATCAACCGCGATCCCCAACTGCGTGAAACCGTGGAACAGGTCATCGCCGCGCCGCGCCGCGCCGCCTACGCCGCCATAGTCGAACGGGCCCGTGATCGCGGGGAGATTGTCGACGGTGCGGACACCGCACTCATCGCGGATGTAGTTCCCGCGATGATCTTCTACCGGCTTCTCGATTCGGGCGAGCCGGTGGACGGCACGTACTACCAGCGAATCATCGACGCCCTGGTCGTTCCCCTGTTGACGGGGTACTCCGCGGGCGATCCCGAACGGGATGAGACAGCAGCGCAATAGTTTTCACGGTGGAATACGCACGACATATCAGGGGGAAGCGATGAAGATTGTCGTATTCGGTGCCAGCGGCCCAACCGGTCTGAACGTAGTCCGTCAGGCAATCGACAGGGGACTGCAGGTGACCGCCGCAGTGCGCCGCCCCGACGAGTTCGCCATCGCCGATCCGCTTCTGCGCGTCGTGCGTACAGACGCACGAGACGGCGACTCGACCGCAGAGGCCATAGCCGGGCATGATGCCGTGATCTCGGTACTGGGGGGAACCTACACACTCAAGCCCGTATCGATCTTTACTGAAGGCGTCGGAAACATCATGCGGGCAATGGAAATGCATGATGTTCGACGCCTGGTCTGCGTCAGCTCGGTCTGCGTCGCCGGCACCGCGGCTCCGGGCGAAACCTTCCTTTTTCGGGCCGTGCTCCTACCCATCATGCTCACCCTGGGGCGTACCGCTTACGCGGATATGGGACGCATGGAGGCAGATGTCCGGAACAGCGGATTCGACTCGACCATCGTCCGCGCGTCCGGACTCTTCGACGGCACCATGATCACCGACTACACCCTGGCGCCGTCGGGTGTACCCGGCCGATACACCTCGCGCATGGATCTTGCCGATGCGCTGTTGGACGTGACCCTCGAGAACAAGTTCGTCGGTGCATGCGTCGACGTGGTCACGTCCACCGGGACGCCGCGCCTCGCCGACACTTTCCGTCCACGCTAGCTCTAGTTGAGATCGTGGACTCGCCACGATCTGCCAACGGCAATGGCCGACCTTGAGTCGGCCGTCGAGGTGGTGACTGCTGATCGAGCGTCAGCGCGAACACCTGGGGAACGGCCAGTCGCGTCGGGCGCGTCAGCCGGGCTGGCCACGGTATCGATTGACCACCACCTATTGGGACAGTTTCAACACCGCGTGTTCCCAATAATAATGGCGACCGCAGCAGCGACCGCAGGGAGCGCGGTGGTGTGCAAGACAGCTTGGGCCGCGTTGCCGACGATGCTGACTCCGGCGGCGATACTGAGCTCGGACCAGAAGAAAACGTGCGCACGAGCCGTGCGCACGTTGTCGTTCTCCGTCTGATGAATTCCGGTTGATGTGGGTGGTGTGGCGGTCGGGACTGCCCCGGAATGAGTTGACTCGCGGGTTGTAGTGGTTCAGGCCGCGAGTGGGGCCTGGTTCAGAATCTCATACTCGACCGGAGTCAGTCGTGACAGGCCACGCTGACGGCGCCGCCGATGGTAGGTCCGCTCGATCCACGACACCATCGCCAGGCGGAGTTCTTCCTTTGTCGCCCAACGTTTTCGGTCTAACACATTGTGTTGTAGCAGCGCGAACCATGATTCCATCGCCGAGTTGTCCGCGCATGCGGCTACCCTGCCCATCGAGCCGCGTAATCCGTTGTGTGACAACAGATGCACGAACTTTCTGGAACGAAATTGGCTGCCTCTGTCCGAATGTACGATCGTGGCGGTCGGTGACCGTAGCCCGATCGCGTTGCGCAGCGCTGAACACGCGAGTTCGGCGGTCATTCGGTCGTCGATGCTGTAGCCGACGATGCGGTTGGACCACACGTCCTTGACTGCACAAATGTAGAGCTTGCCCTGGTCGGTGCGGTGTTCGGAGATGTCGGTTAGCCATAGCTGGTTGGGGCCAGAGGCGGTGAAATCCCGCTGGACCAGGTCGTCGTGGACCGGCGGACCCGGCCGGGTGACCATGGCGCGTCGACGGGCGAAAGCGCTGTAGATCCCTTGCAGCGAGCACAGGCGTTGGACACGGTTTTCGCCGGGCTTCGAAACCGAGGTCAGCGAGCTCGTCGGCGATGAACCGGTACCCGAACTCGGGATCATCGGCGTGGATATCGAGCGCGGCGTTGATCAAATGGGCGTCATCCCAATCGCGTTGGGACACCGGGTCTTTCACCCATTTGTAGAAAGCTTGTTTCGAGAATCCCAATACCCGGCAGGTCACCGCGACCGGGATGCGGTCAGCGGCTAGATCAAGGACCAGCGGATAGGTCATTTTGGGGGCAGCTCCCTGGCGAAGAACGCGGCCGCTCGTCGCAGGATCTCGTTTTCTTGTTCGAGCAGTTTGGTTCGTTTACGCAGTTCACGGAGCTCTTCGGTCTCGGCTGTGGTCAATCCTGGCCGGTTGCCGTCGGCGACGTCGGCCTTCTTGAGCCAGCCCGCGAGGCAGCTTTCCGAGATGCCGAAATCCTTCGCGATTTGCTTCAGCGGTGCTTGGCCCTTGCGGGCCACAGCGATGACGTCACGACGGAATTCGTCGGGGTAAGCCTTGGGCACGGTGGTTCATCCTCTCACGGAGGAGACTCGCTGGACTCCTCAGGGTAGGAGTCAACCAAACCCGGGGCAGTCCCGTGTGCGATGCGGCCGATGTGGTGTCGAGCCGTCCGTTCGACGAGTCGGGTCAAGGTGACCTTCCGCCCGAGGGCGTATGGGTGAGCCGCAAGGGCGATCGATCCTATGTTTATGACCTCGTGCGCGCCGAAGCTCAAGCGGCAGTTCTGGGATTCGGTAGGGCCGCTTGGTTTTCAGCATCGCGTAGAGGACGTCGCAGCGTCATCGGGCCAGGTAGATGAGAGCGGCGTTGTGCTTCTTTCCCTCAGCGCGTTTGCGGTCGTAGTAGGTGCGCGAGGCGGGTCGTGCAGGGCGGCGAACGCGGACAAGAACAATGCTCGTTTGAGCTTGTGGTTGCCCGGCCGGGACGGGAACTCGCCGCGGATCGAGCTGCCTGATCGGTGGGTGATCGGGGCGATGGCAGCGTAGGAAGCCAGGTGGCAGGCCGAGGCGAAAGCGGTGCCGTCGCCGACTTCGAGCAGGATGCGGGCGCCGACCTGGGAAAGAGGGTGATCGGCCAACATCTCCTCGATACCAACTGCCATCTATTTCCGTTGCAGCAGAACAGTTTTCAACGGGTCAGCGAGTTTCGGCAGAATGGTCTAGGCGGCATGAGAGCCGGGAACGACGACAGTTTGGGCGGGCAACGCCGCGAGGATTTCCTCGACCAACCGGGCGCCCATGCGGGGCGCGTGTTTGGTGGCGATGGCGGTGAGTTTGCGTCGACCCGCGGCCCGGATTCCTTCGGAGCCGCCGCAGCGAGACAGGATTTCCAGCACGGCCGGGTGGGCAATGCGGGGTCCGAGGACGCGTTCGAGGGCGGGGTGGATGCTGGTGAGCAGCCCGCGGATGCGGTTGCTGGTGCGCGTCGCTTCTCCGGCCAGGTCGTCGTCGAACCCGACGAGAACACCGAGCTCGGTGAGGTTTCATCGCCGGTGTCGACCTGGCGCAATGTGTGCGGCATGGTGCGGGCGGCGTCAGCGATGATGTGGGCGTCTCGGGCGTCGGTCTTGGACTTGCCTGGGTAAAGGTCGGCGATGCGGCGCATTGATAACCCGGGGAGGTAGGCGATGTCGTGGCCGCAACCCCGAGCGACGGTCACTGGGAGGGCGCCGATGGTGTCGGGTTGATCGACCACGATCAACAACCGTCCGCGGGCGGCGAGCTGGTCGAATACCGCCCGTAACCGGGATTCGTCTGTTGGGCCGACCGACGACGAGTCGGTCACGCGGCGTCGGCGCGCTGATGCCGTTTCAGGTCTCGACCGACCGAGAACTCTGGGACCGTCCATCTCCCGCCATCGGCGGGCTCGGCCCGGGCGCCAGCCCGTGACACACCAACAGCTCCTACACTGCCTCGCCCCGGGGTCTGCCAACTGCTGAATCTCTGCGGTCCGAGCCGGGCTGCCGACACCACGTCAAGTCCGGGAGGGCGACGCCGTCCGAATCGCGAGCACGAGCAGACCTGCCGACAGAAGGACCGCGAGACCGAGCAGCGCGAGCAGTATCGCCCCGGTCCGGGGCGCGAGGTGACCGACCATGGCCACATGTATGAGGAAGTGCGGGACGGTCCAGACCGAGTACATGACCAGAGCGGTGCGGGTCAGCCAGGGACTCATACAGATTGTGGCCGCGCCAAGGACCACGAAGCTGGCCAACGTCATCGCGCCGTAGTCACGCATCAGATGCTCGTTGTAGGCCATGCCCATACCGACCACGTCGAGCGCGAAGAAACTCGCCGGGAAGAACAGCGCCCACACGCCGACAACCAACTGGGTCGCGGTGAGGAACCCCAGGCCCGCACGAAGCCACCCGTACATCACCGGCCCCCTTCCCGCTCGCCGCGCGCAGCGAGAAACTCCTCGAAGGTGATCCGCCCGTCCGCCCGCTCCGGCGTGAGGTGCAGGCCCGCACGGAAGTCCCGGATTGCCCTGCCGGGCAAAGGTACCGCCCACACCGGTCTGCGTCGGCCGACGGCCCGCAGGTACATACGGGCCAGGTCAGTGGCCGCACGTATCTGTGGGCCGCCCAGATCCGGTAGACGTTGCCTCGCGGGACCCTCCGCGGTCGCGACGAGCCGACCGGCCACCTCGGTGACATCGATCGGCTGGAAGTACACCTTCGACGGCATCGCGGTGAACGGCAATGCCCGCTGGGCGTCGCAGATCTCGGCGATCAGATCGTGGAATTGAGTTGTCCGCAGGATGGTCCACGGCAGCCCGGACCGCTGGATGAGGGCTTCGCACTCTGCTTTCGCGCGGTAATAGCCGAGTGCGTGGTCGTCGATGCCGACGATCGACAGGTACACCAGGTGCGGCTGGCCCGACGCCTGTGCGGCCTCGAGCAGGGCGCGGGTCGCGGCCATATCACCGCGCCCGTTGGTGGTGGCCAAATGGATGATCACATCGATACCGTCGACAGCCTCGGCCAGCCCGCTGCCGGTGCGCAGGTCGCCGACCACCCAGTGGTGCGCCGCCGGAGCACGTTCCGAACGTGTCAATACCCGCACGTCATGGCCCGCGTCGAGCAGCTGGGGCACCAGTACGCGTCCGACCCGGCCGGTACCGCCGGTGACCAATATCCGCTTCGTCATCTGTTCCTCCGTAGTGAATCCCCCCGGGTTTGGTGCTCACCTTCCTTCTCGAGGAAGCTGAGATCACCATGCCATCGAAGTACGACAAAGCGACAAAGGCCAAGGCCGTCCGGCTGGTCGTCGAGCACCGAGACGACTACGACAGTGAGTGGGCCGCGATCACCGCGGTCGCGTCACGGCTCGGGATGACCGGGGAAACCCTGCGTAAATGGATCCGCCAAGCCGCGATCGACACCGGCACCGCCGAGGGTGTCTCGACGGAATCGGCGAAGGTGATCCGCGAGCAGAAGCGTAAGATCGCCGAGCTGGAACAGACGATCGAAATCCTCAAGGCCGCAACGACTTTCTTCGCGCGGGAAAGCGACCCGCGACACCGATAGTGTGTGCGTTCATCGCCGAGCATCGCGCTCGGTTCGGGGTCGCTTCGATCTGCCGTGTGCTCGCCACGCATGGCGTCAAGATCGCCCCGCGAACCTTCCACGCCTGGGTCGCACGGGCGCCCTCGAAACGGGCCATGTGGGACACCACGATCACCGAGATCCTGGCCAGGATCTACGAACCCGACTCCGAGGGTCGAAGGGCTCCGGAATCGCTCTACGGGCCCGAGAAGATGTGGGCGCACCTGCAACGACAGGGCATCACCGTGGCCCGCTGCACCGTCGAACGGCTGATGCGCGAGCACCGCTGGCGTGGTGTCACGCGTCGCAAGAAGGTCCGAACGACCGAACCGGACCCGGCCGCATCACGGGCACCAGACCTGGTCGATCGCCAGTTCCGGGTCCCGGCACCGAACATGCTGCTGATCGCGGATTTCACCTACGTTCGCCTGGTCACCGGCGTATTCGTCTATACCGCGTTCGTTATCGATGCCCACGCCGGCCGGATCTTGGGCTGGGAATGCTCGACCAGCAAGCACACCGCGTTCGTCGAATCCGCCATCCGGCAGGCGGCGGCCGTGCGTGCGCGCGAAGGGGATCCCTTGTCGGGCAATACCATTCACCATTCCGATGCCGGGTCGCAGTATACGTCTTGGCGGCTCGGGGAGACGCTCATGCTCTCTGGCATGGTTCCCTCGATCGGATCAGTTGGCGACGCATACGATAATGCCTTGGCGGAGAACACAATTGGGCTCTACAAGACCGAAGCCGTTCGCGACGATTCGCCGTTCCGGCGAGGCCCGCTACGGCGGCTGGCTGACGTCGAGCTCCTGACCGCGGATTGGGTCGGCTGGTTCAACAACTCCCGGTTGATGCACCGCCTCGGACGCAGACCACCGATCGAGTATGAAGCCGACTACTATGTGGAGATCGATCCCACCGCGCTCTCGACGACGTTCACCATGACGGCCAGGTCGGGACCCAGCGGCCGAATTAGTAGATAGCAGCCCAGTATTCGTTCACGGTCCATGTCACCGCACGGAATTCGGGGTGTTTCGGGTCGTCGGTGACGGTAATCGTCGCGCGCGCCAGGTCGACCTTCATGCCATCAGCCACGAACTGCTGGCTATTGGCGGTGAAAGTGAAGAAGGCTCCTTCGAAGGGGTCCGGTCGTAGCGCCGGCGCTGCCGCCCGCATGATCCGGGTGCCAGTCTGGTCCTCGCACACGACGAATTGCTGGTCGCCGCCCACTTGACTGCCCTGAAAGGTGGTCACCGGGCGCCCAGTGGTCTGACTGACCAGCAGCACCAGCCGTTCGGTGCCCTGACATCGGGCGAACGAATCGCGGTAGCCGTAGGTGTCGGTGCCGTCGGGCAATGTGCCATCGGTCTGCGTCGGTCCGGCCGTCGTGCTGGTGCGCGGCGCTGACGGGCTGGGCGAGGTCGCGGCGGTGTTCTCGCCGGAACACGCCACCATCGAACAGATCAACGCGGCCCCCGCCAGCACCCGAAAGCCTTTCCGTGCTGAAATCATCTACGGAGACTAACAATTCAGACAGAACGCCGTTCTGCCGCGCTGCCCGCGCGGCAGCGAACACGTGGACGTCCAGATCGACGCCTGGCCCGAGCTACCTGGGTTACCGTGGAGTGAGGTGTCTAGGAGAGGACCGTCGCCATGTACCCGCCAGGCCCCCGATTACCCGCGATCGCGCAGACGATTCGGTATGTGCAAGCGCGGGAGCGGTTCATGACCGCCACCGCTCGCCGTTACGGCGACACCTTCACCCTGCGCATGGTGCCGCCGTACGCCCGACATCTGGTCGTGTTCACCCGCCCCGAACACGTCCGCGAGATCTTCGCTGCTTCCCCCACCGACCTGCACGCCGGCGAGAGCAACGGCATCCTGCGTCCGCTGCTCGGCGATCATTCGGTGCTCATCACCGACGAAGCCGAGCACGCTCGCGCCCGCCGCCTGCTGATGCCCGCCTTCACCGGGCCCGCCCTGACCGGTTATCGCAAGATGGTCGAGCAGATCGCCGCCACCCACGTGGAGACCTGGCAGGCTGGGTCGACGGTCCGCAGCCTGGACGCGATGACCGGGATCACCCTCGATGTCATCGGCGAGGTGGTGCTCGGTGTCGCCGATCCGCGCCGCCGCGACCTACTCGGTCCACCCATGCGCCGCATCACCGACATCGCCCCGCTCACCCTGCTCGGTTCCCGCTACCCAGCCCTACGAAATCGCGGACCCTGGAAACGGTTCCACCACGACCGAGCCAGTCTGGACGCCCACCTCTACGCCGAGATAGAGCAGCGTCGCACTGGCAGCGACGCCCCTGGCGCTGATGTGCTGTCGCGACTGATGGCAGCGGGCAGCGGCGACGACACCCCGCTCACCCCAGACGAACTCCGCGATCAGTTGGTCACCCTGCTCGCCGCCGGGCACGAGACGACCTCGGCCGCACTGTCATGGGCGCTACGCGAACTGGCCGCCAACCCCACCGAGCAGGACCTCGCCCGCCGAGCCGCGCTCGACGGCGACACCGTTTACCTCGAAGCGGTGATGAAGGAAGCACTGCGCTATCACTGGGTCATCGGAGGGGTCGTGCGAAAGCTCACCCGCGACATGATGATCGGCGGCCACGACCTGCCCGCTGACACCGTCGTCGCGACCTCGATCCTGCTCGCACACAAGCGGCCCGAAGCCTTCCCGGACGCGGTGTTCCGGCCCGGTCGCTTCCTCGACGGCAGCGTGGCGCCGAATACCTGGCTGCCGTTCGGCGGTGGGGTGCGCCGGTGCATCGGAGCGGGTTTCGCGCTGATGGAGGGTGCGGCGGTGCTCCAAGAGATCCTGCGCCGCCACGTCCTGTCACTGCCTGCGGCCGCGACCACGCGGGGCCGGGTCCGCAATATCACGCATGTGCCGTCCGACGGGGCACCGATTCTGGTCAACTGAACAGCGCACCACCCACAACGAAACGCGAACTGGCTGTGACGTCCAGAGGCACCGCGAGTTTCGGGAGGCCCTGCTCGAGCAGGGAGCTTCGGGACGGGCTCGACGCGGCGAACCAGGATGGCCACTTGCGGGCGGGCCCTTCGCGGCTGCCGATGTCGGTGCGTTCTGAAGCTCGGAACAGGCGGCCCTCCACGGTCGGTTTTCGGCCGAATTTCCTTACTGCTCAACGATGTTCGGACCGTGATGTACGACTGCAACTCCGCGACGGAAACGACGACCTACGCGGGCGGTGTGGAGTCGAAAGTCTGGCTCTGGGTTCTAGGTCGAGTTGGTCGAGCGCCCCCAATGGTTTGCTTGCCGTTCTGGATCGACGGGCGCCAGGTTGAGGGTGATATGCATGTCGTCGGCGCCAATCGATGCCGCACGTGCGAGATCCGCGAGGACGGCGTCAGTGAACATCGTTGGGCGGATGCGGCGCTTGGCGATCGTGATCTTTCCTGCCTGGCTGAGTTGCTCGCAAATTCCGGTTACGGTCGACCCGGTGGTGTCCGGCGGCAGGTCAGGTCCTTGCAAGATCTTCTTGGCCTGCAAGTCCGCGTGGAGGACTCGGTAGTCCTCCCAGGGAGTCGCGACAGATCGACTCGATGCCATGGACCTGGCGGTGTTGATCGATGAATCCGGCGATCAACGGTGTCGCGGGTCGAGTTCCCGCGCTAAAATAGCTGGCGCCAACTTCAGGATCTCGTTGGCCTGCTTCAGTTCTCGGTCCTCTCGACGCAACTGCTCGAGTTCGAGCTGCTCGGCTGTCTTCGCTGCGGAATGGGCTTACCCGGATTCGGCTGGGCTTTGAGGATCCATTGACGCAGGCTTACTCTATGCGCGGCAGCGCGCACACTGTATGCTCCCCGCGCGAGCGGGGATGAGCTCTCGAACAGGCGGATTTACTCGGGGCTGAGGCGACCGACGAGTCCGGGCGGCCCGTAGTCGACCGGGACATCGATGGCGTAGATGAGCTGCAACAGGGCGCGGTGGTGCTGCGTTCTCACGTGCCGTCGAGAGCTGGATATCCCATTATCTGTTCACATGGACAGATAAATGGCGTAGTGTTCTGATAGGTGAACGGCAGCACCGTGGCAATGCACATGAGCGACGGCATCGTCGATGCGCCGACGTCGCTGATCTTCGCGGGGATCGCGGCGGCGGGGCTCGGGCTCGCGGGCTGGCGAGCGCGAGCCGAACTCGATGAGCGTGCGGCGCCGATGGCTGGGCTGGTGGCCGCGTTCATCTTCGCGGTCCAGATGGTGAACTTCCCGATCCTGCCCGGTGTGAGTGGGCACCTGCTGGGCGGGGCGCTGGCCGCGATCCTGGTCGGGCCCTACCTCGGGGCGTTGTGCGTGGCGATCGTGCTGGTCGTGCAGGCGCTACTGTTCGCCGACGGCGGGCTGACCGCACTCGGCACCAACATCACGAACATGGCCCTGATCGGTTCCGGCATGGGGTATCTCGTCGCCCGGGCCGGGGTATCGCTGCTTCGCCGGCGCAGCGACACCGGGATCGGTGTGGTCGCATTCGTCGCCGCGCTCTTCGGAACACTGTGTGCTGCAATGGGTTTCGTCGTCGAGTACGCAATCGGCGGGGCCGCTGGTTCGACGGTCGGAGCGGTCGCGGGATACATGTTCGTCACCCATGCGCTGATCGGGATCGGTGAAGGCATCATCACCGCGATCACCGTGGTCGCGGTGGTGAATGCACGACCGGACCTGGTCTATGTGCTGCGCGCGGCGGGGCCGGTGTCCACCGCAACGTCGCCCGCTCGTGCGCGTCTGTCCTTCACCGGTTTCCTGTGGGCGTTCGCCGCCGCCGCGGTGCTCGTCGCCGGCGTGCTGTCCTACGCCGCGAGCTCGCAGCCCGACGGACTCGACGCCACCACCCAGCGCGGGTGCTCCACGATCGAGGTGAACGGGGCCGAGGAACTGCACGGTGAGTGCATCGCGCAGAGCGCCGAGGAACACCGGTTCGCCGGTTCACCGCTGGCGGACTACGCGATCGACGGCAAC
Source organism: Nocardia sp. IBHARD005 (assembly GCF_052814245.1). Taxonomy (NCBI): domain Bacteria; kingdom Bacillati; phylum Actinomycetota; class Actinomycetes; order Mycobacteriales; family Nocardiaceae; genus Nocardia; species Nocardia sp. IBHARD005. The sequence goes on along the minus strand of NZ_CP199935.1, from coordinate 4,773,397 downwards.
AGTGATCTGGCCGGTCTGGCGGGCGTCGTCGGCGGTGCGGCCGCCTTCGCCGTGCTGTTCGCGGTGGTCCGCACGATCCGGATCGGTCGCAGCGGATCGCGCCCGGCGGCCCGCGCGGGTGACGCCGCGGTGCGGTCGGATGCGGAGCTGGAGTAGGTGAGCGGCCCGGTCCGCCGGTTGTATCTGGCGGGGACCTCGCCGGCGCATCGGGCGCCGACCGAGGTGAAGATCGTCTGTGCGGTGGTCGCGGTGTTCGCGGTCGTGGCCACACCACGGGAGTTGTTGTGGCCGTTCGGCTGTTATGGCCTGGGTCTGGTCGCGCTGTGGCGGTGGTGGGGAATTCCGCTGCGCTGGATCGCGCCACGTCTGCTCATCGAGTTGCCGTTCGTCGTGCTGGCGATCCTGCTGCCCTTCGCCGCCGGACAGCCCCGCACCGAGGTCCTCGGACTGTCACTGTCGGTGGCCGGTCTCTATGCTGCGTGGGGCATCATCGCGAAAGGCACTATCGGCGTGGGCATCTCACTGACCTTGGCCGCGACAACAAGCGTGCGCGCCTTGCCCGAGGGGCTGACGCGGCTACGCGTGCCCGGCACGATCGTCATGATCGTGGTCCTGATGCTGCGCTACGTCGACGTGCTGGTCGCCGAGGCGGCGCGCATGCGGCTGGCGCGGATCTCGCGCGGCGACGACCCGCGCACACTGCGTCAAGCCGGTGCGACCGCACGTGGCGTGGGCACCCTGTTCCTGCGATCCTACGAACGTGGCGAACGGGTCCATCTGGCCATGCTGTCGCGCGGATTCGACGGCACCGTTCCCGATGTCGGCACCGAGCCTGCCACCCGCAGGCAATGGCTGCTCGGTTGCCTGCCGGCGGTCGCCGCGATCGCTGTCTGTGCTGGTGCTTGGATGGTGCGGTGACCGAACCGACGACACCGGCGGTGCGGGTGGTCGACCTGACCTTCGCCTATCCCGACGGGACCGGCGCGCTGAACGGGGTGAATCTGCAGATCGCGCCGGGGGAGCGGGTGGCCGTCCTCGGGCCCAACGGCGCCGGGAAGTCCACGCTGATGCTGCACCTGAACGGGGTGCTCACCGCCACCTCGGGGGAGGTGCACATCGGCGGTGTGCGGCTGGACCGCGACAGTGTTCGCGCCATTCGGCAGCGAGTCGGTGTGGTGTTCCAAGACCCCGACGACCAGCTGTTCATGCCGACCGTGGAACAGGATGTCGCGTTCGGGCCCGCCAACTTCGGTGTTCGCGGCGAAGCCCTGACCGAGCAGGTACTCGCTGCGCTCGCCGCGGTGGGGATGACGGATCGGGCCGGTCGCTCACCGGCGCACCTGTCGCTGGGCGAACGCCGCCGCGCCGCGCTGGCTACGGTGCTGTCGTGCCGACCGGAGGTTCTCGTCCTCGACGAACCGGCCGCCAACCTCGATCCGGTAGCGCGCCGCGAGCTGGCCGAGATCCTGCTGTCGCTACCAACCACCATGCTGGTGGTGACCCACGATCTGCCCTACGCGCAACGGATCTGCGAGCGGGTCGTCATTCTCGACGCCGGCGAAGTCGTCGCCAATGGCCCCACCGCCGACATTCTCGGCGATACCGCGCTGCTGGCCGAACACCGGCTGAGCTGAGCATTTGTCCTCCGGTCGACCATCGCGTGGGCGGGTTGCGCAGGAGTAGCCTGAGTGGGTTCATCCCTCGACGAGCCGAGACTGCGATGCACGAGATGGCGATCACCCAGAGTGTCATCGACGCCGTATGCGAACACGCGGCGGGAGCACAAGTGCACAGCGTGCTCCTGGAAGTGGGCGTGCTGTGCGCTGTCGTTCCGGATGCGATGCAGTTCTGTTTCGAGCTCGCCGCCGAGGGAACCCTCGCCGAGGGTGCGTGCCTCGAGATCGACGTGGTACCCGGCCGCGCGGTCTGCCGTAGCTGTGGCGCGGAGTTCACCATGCTCGAGCCGATCGCCCTGTGCGAGTGCGGCAGCGCCGATGTCGAGATCAGAGCCGGGCACGAACTCCGAATCCGGTCGATGGAAGTGAGCCGAGAATGTGCGCAACCTGTGGATGTGGCGACGACAACGCCGCGGTGATCACTCTCCCGCACGAGCACGAGCACGAGCACGACCACGAGCCGCACCGGCACAGCCATGGTCACGGCGGCGATCACGTGCACCTGCCGGTGACCGAGACCATCACCCTCGAGCAGAAAGTCCTGGCCAAGAACGACCGATTGGCCCAGCGCAACCGTGACTGGCTCGCCGCCCGCGACATCCTGGCGCTGAACATGACCAGTTCACCCGGCGCGGGCAAGACCACCCTGCTCGAACGCACGATCCGCGAGTTCACCGAGGTGCCGATCGCGGTGATCGAGGGCGACCAGGCGACCCTGCTCGACGCCGAGCGGATCGGGGCGACGGGCTGTCGGGTCGTGCAGATCAATACCGGCGCGGGCTGTCATCTCGACGCCGAGATGACCTACCGTGCGCTCGAGTCCCTCGATCCAGCGCCCGGCACGCTGCTGTTCGTCGAGAACGTCGGCAACCTGGTGTGCCCGGCATTGTTCGACCTCGGCGAACACGGCAAAGTCGTGGTGATCTCGGTGACCGAGGGCACCGACAAGCCGCTGAAGTATCCGCACATGTTCGCCGCGGCATCGCTGGTCCTCGTCAACAAGATCGATCTGCTGGACTATGTCGACTTCGACCTGGACAAATGCCGGGAATACGCGGCTTCGATCAACCCGCACGCGCAGATCCTGCCACTGTCGGCGACCAGCGGTTCCGGCATGGCGCAGTGGTACGACTGGCTCCGGCGGCAGTGTTCAGCAACTGTTGAGGATCACTCACCCGCGACATAGACTGACGTGATCAGGATCACGTCGCAGGTTCCCGCGAGCCCGCGATTCCCTGCTTCAGAAAGTGGCACAGCCCATGCCTACCCAGGAAGCAATCAAAGCAGAACAGGCCCTGATTCACGTGCTGTGGATCAACGCCGGTCTCAGTTGTGACGGTGATTCGGTGGCGCTGACCGCCGCGACTCAGCCCAGTATCGAGGAGATCGCGCTCGGCGCGCTTCCCGGGCTCCCGCAGATCGCGGTGCACTGGCCGTTGATCGATTTCGAATGCGGTCCCGCCGGTGGCGCCGACGATTTCCTCGAATGGTTCTTCAAAGCCGACCGTGGTGAACTCGAACCGTTCGTGCTCGTGGTGGAAGGCTCCATCCCGAACGAACAGCTCCACGAGGAGGGCTATTGGTGCGGCTTCGGTAACGATCCCGCCACCGGCCAGCCGATGACAACCAGCGAGTGGCTCGATCGGCTGGCGCCGAAGGCCACCGCGGTGGTCGCGGTGGGCACCTGTGCCACCTACGGCGGCATTCACGCGATGGCGGGCAACCCCACCGGCGCGATGGGTGTGCCGGACTACCTCGGCTGGGACTGGAAATCCAAGGCCGGAATCCCGATCGTGTGCGTGCCCGGTTGCCCGGCCCATCCGGACAACATGTCCGAAACGCTGACCTACCTGCTCTACATGGCCACCGGACAGGCCCCGATGATTCCCCTCGACGAGGCGCTGCGCCCCAGATGGTTGTTCGGTGCCACCGTCCACGAAGGCTGTGATCGGGCAGGCTACTACGAGGAAGGTGACTTCGCCGACGAGTACGGATCGCCGAAATGCATTGTGAAACTGGGATGTTGGGGCCCGGTGGTCAAATGCAACGTCCCCAAGCGGGGCTGGATCAACGGCGTCGGTGGCTGCCCGAACGTGGGCGGCATCTGCATCGGCTGCACCATGCCGGGATTCCCGGACAAATTCATGCCGTTCATGGACGAGCCGCCCGGCGGCAAGATCTCCTCGACGGCATCAGGGCTGTACGGGTCGGTGATCCGCAGCCTGCGCCACATCACCGGACGCACGGTGGACAAGGAGCCGCGTTGGCGGCACAAAGGCGAGAAACTGGAATCCGGCGCCACCCGCACCTGGTAGGAGGCTATTGGAATGACTGCCATCATCCCCGAGCCGTCACACAAGCGGATCGATCCCGACAGCCTCGTCGAAATGGCCTGGGACCCGATCACCCGCATTGTCGGCAGCCTGGGAATCTATACCAAGATCGATTTCGAAAATCGTGAAGTGGTCGAGTGTCACAGCACCTCGTCCATCTTCCGCGGTTACTCGATTTTCATGCGGGGCAAGGATCCTCGTGACGCGCATTTCATCACCAGCCGCATCTGCGGCATCTGCGGCGACAATCACGCCACCTGTTCGTGCTACACCCAGAACATGGCCTACGGGGTGAAACCGCCGCACCTGGGCGAATGGATCGTCAATCTCGGTGAGGCCGCGGAATACATGTTCGACCACAACATCTTCCAGGAGAATCTGGTCGGCGTGGATTTCTGCGAGAAGATGGTCGCCGAGACCAATCCCGGCGTCTTGGCGCAGGCCGAGAACACGCTCGCGCCGCATTCGGACGCGCACGGCTATCGCACCATCGCCGACATCATGCGCGCGCTCAATCCGTTCACCGGCGAGTTCTACCGGGAAGCGCTACAGGTCAGCCGCTACACCCGTGAGATGTTCTGCCTGATGGAGGGCAGGCATGTGCACCCGTCGACGCTGTATCCCGGCGGCGTGGGAACCGTCGCGACGATCCAGCTGATGACCGACTACATGACGCGCCTGATGCGCTACGTCGAATTCATGAAGAAGGTCGTGCCGATGCACGACGACCTCTTCGACTTCTTCTACGAGGCGCTGCCGGGGTACGAACAGGTCGGCTTGCGGCGCACCCTGCTGGGTTGCTGGGGCTCGTTCCAGGACCCGGAGGTGTGCAATTTCGAGTACAAGGACATGGAGGAGTGGGGCCGGCGGATGTTCGTCACCCCCGGCGTGATCGTCGACGGGAAACTGGTGACCACTTCGCTGGTCGACATCAATCTCGGCATCCGAATCCTGTTGGGCAGTTCGTATTACGACGACTGGACCGACCAGGAGATGTTCGTGAAGACCGACCCGCTCGGCAATCCGGTCGACCGGCGTCATCCCTGGAACCAGCACACCAGTCCCAAGCCGCAGAAGCGCGACCTGGACGACAAGTACAGCTGGGTGATGTCGCCGCGCTGGTTCGACGGCACCGACTGTCTGGCACTCGACACCGGCGGCGGGCCGCTGGCCCGGCTGTGGTCGACGGCGCTGGCCGGGCTCGTCGACATCGGCTACGTGAAGTCGACCGGGCACAGTGTGCAGATCAACCTGCCCAAGACCGCCTTGAAGGGCCCGGTCAGCTTCGAATGGCAGATCCCCGCGTTCGGCAGCAACACCATCGAACGCAACCGCGCCCGCACCTACTTCCAGGCCTACGCCGCGGCCAGTGCGCTGCACTTCGCGGAGCAGGCGCTCGTGGAGATCAGGGCGGGCCGGACCAAGACGTGGGAGCACTTCGAGGTACCGGACGAGGGCATCGGCTGCGGGTTCACCGAGGCGGTGCGCGGGGTCCTGTCCCATCACATGGTGATCAGGGACGGCAAGATCGCCAACTACCACCCGTATCCGCCGACGCCGTGGAATGCCAGTCCCCGCGACAGTTTCGGCACGCCGGGACCGTACGAGGACGCGGTGCAGGGCCAGCCGATCTTCGAGGAGAACGACCGCGAGCACTTCAAGGGCATCGACATCATGCGCACCGTGCGCAGCTTCGATCCCTGCCTGCCATGCGGAGTGCACATGTACCTCGGCGACGGCAAGACGCTGGAGAAACTCCACTCGCCGACCCAGACACTCACCGGGGAGTAACGGTGATGCCGGATCGTCCGGGGGAGCACGACGAGGCGGCGTTCGATCCAGACCGGTGGCGCGGCGCAGGCGACCGGATCGAGACCCTGCTGGACGCGAGTTCGGCGGGTGGTGCCGTCGCTCGCGAGCGCGCCGAGCAGCTGGTGCGCGAGGTCGCCGACCTCTACGGTGCCGGGTTGGCACGCGTCCTGGAACTGGTCGATGGTGGCGTCCGCGAGCGGCTCGCCGCCGACGATCTGGTGGCGAGTCTGCTGCTGGTGCACGGACTGCATCCGCACGACGTGCACACCCGGGTCCGCGCGGCTCTCGACAGCGTGCGCCCCTACCTGGGGTCCCACGGTGGTGACGTGGAACTGCTCGGCGTGGCCGACGGCGTCGTGCGGCTCGAACTGTCGGGCAGCTGCCGCACCTGCCCCTCATCCTCGGTGACGCTGGAACTGGCGGTGGAGGACGCGGTGCGCGCCGCCGCGCCGGAGATCGAGTCGATCGAAGTGGCTGCCGCGCAACCGGAATCGACCGATGCCTTGATCTCCGCCGATTCATTGTTCGCCCGGGTGCACGTCGACACCCACCCGGTCGAGGCACACGGGAGCTGGATAGCGGTCCCGGAACTGGGGGATCTCGGTGCGGGCGAGGTGGGCGGCTTCGTTGTCGGTGGACAGACCGTCCTCGCCTGCCGGGTGGGTGATGATCTGTTCGTCTACCGCGATCACTGCCCCGCCTGCGACCACTCACTCGCCGGAGCGGCACTGCATCGCCGGATGGGTTTCCCGGTCGGTGACGCCGTGCTGCGCTGCCCGACCTGCCGGGCGCACTACGACGCCGTCCATGCCGGTGCCAGAGTCGACGGCGAAGGGCATCTGGAACCACTGCCGGTGCTGGTGCGCGCCGGGGAGCTCTCGGTGGCCGTACCCGTGGCGGTGGCCGGGTGAGTACTGCGCTGGGGGTGCTGCGGCGCCTCACCCTCGACCGCAAACCCGCCGTCCCGGCGGGCGAGCGGTGTGAGATGTGCGCCGAAACCATCGCCGCCGAGCATCAGCATGTGGTGAATGTCGAAGGCCGCCAACTGTTGTGCGTGTGCCGGGGCTGCTACCTGCTGTTCACCGACCAGAACGCGGTCCTGCGGTACCGCGCGGTGCCCGACCGCTACCTGCGCTTCCCGGACTTCACCATCAGCCACGGCGAATGGGACGCGCTCGAGATCCCGGTGGGCCTGGCGTTCTTCTTCGACAACTCGGCACTGGGCCGCACCGTCGCGTTCTATCCGGGACCGGCGGGCGCCACCGAATCCGAACTGCCCCTCGACCAGTGGCGCACGGTGCTCGACCGGCACCCCGAGATCGCTGTCGCGGTCCCCGACGTGGAGGCATTGCTGATCCGGGTCCCCGAGCGGGGCACCGCCGAGGCGGCCTGCCTGCTGCTGCCCATCGACGCCTGCTACGAATTCGTCGGCCGGATGCGGATGCTGTGGCGCGGATTCGACGGTGGTCAGGATGTGCACCGGTATCTCGACGAGTTCTTCGTCACGGTATCGGCGCGTGCGCGACCGGGTGGTGCGTGATGTGCCCGGCCTACTCGACGACCTTCGCGGTGCTCGGCATCGCGCCGGAGCCCTATACCGCGACACCGACGCTGTCGGCCCGGATCGGCATCGCGGCGCTCGGTGAGGAACCGGTGCACGCCATCGCCCTGCGCGCCCAGGTGCGGATCGAACCGCACCGCCGCGGCTACACCGACGAGGAGAGCGCGGGCCTGGTCGACCTGTTCGGCCCCCGTGAACGCTGGCGCGACACCCAGCGCTCCTTCCTCTGGATGCACTGCACCACCATGGTTCCCGGCTTCCACGGCGGTGCTCAGGTGGACCTGCCGATGCCGTGCACCTACGACTTCGAGGTGAGCGGCACCAAATACCTGCACGCCCTGCGCGAGGGGACAGTGCCGCTGATCTTCCTGTTCAGCGGCACTGTCTTCTTCCGGGGCGCCACGGGTTTCGCGGTGCAGCAGATTCCCTGGGACCGTGAGGACAAGTTCGAGATGCCGGTCTCGGTCTGGGACGACCTGATGGCCACGAACTTCCCGAACTCGGGCTGGGTGCGGTTGCGGCGCGAGACCCTCGACGCGCTCGCCGCGTACAAATCCAGCCACGGGCTGCTCGGCTTCGACGACGCGGTAGTTCGCCTGCTCGACACCGCCGAGGACAGCCCATGAGCATCGAACTGACCAGGTCACAGGCCAAAGCACGCGCGGTCGCCGACGCGGTGCTCTACGAGGGCTACCTGCTGTACCCGTACCGGGCGAACTCGCGAAAGAATCAGTCGCGCTGGCAGTTCGGTGTCCTCGGCCCCGCCGGGGCGGCCGCGGCCGGGCTCGGCGAGGACCCGGAACTGTCGGCGCAATGTCTGCTCGACGCGGGCGAGCCCGCCTCGGTCACGCTGACCGTACGGTTCCTGCAGTTGCAGCGCCGCAGGGTCGAGGACGCCGGGGGCACGCCGGTCGCCGAGCTCGTCGCCGACGGCCGATCGTGGATCAGCTGGGACGAGGCGGTCGAGTGCGAACAGGTGATCGGTCCGCTGCCGCTGACCGATTCGACCGCGCGGCTGGCGATTCCGGCCGGCACCGACCACGAGGCGATCCCCGGCCCCGATGGTGCACCGGCCGGACGACTGGTCCGGCACCGCGCGCACCTCGACGCGGAAGTCCAGCTGACCGTGGAACGTGACGAACGCTTTGTGCGCCTGAGCCTCACCCTCCGCAATACCGGCATCCCCGCGACCGACCAGCACGACGCCATCGCCCGCTCCCTGATCGGCGCCCACGTCATCGCCGAAACCGAAGGCGGCCAGTACATTTCCCTGCTCGAACCGCCACCCGACGCCGAAGCGGCCGTGGCCCGATGCTCCCAGCACCGGTGTTTCCCGGTGCTGGCCGGGCCACCCGGGGACCACAGCATCGTGTTGATCTCGCCCATCATCCTCTACGACCACCCCGAGATCGCCGAGCAGAGCGAGGGACCGCTGTTCGACTCCACCGAGATCGACGAGATCCTCACCCTGCGTGTGATGACCATGACCGACCAGGAGAAGGCCCAGGCCCGCGCGACCGACGAGCGGGCGGCGCAGATCATCGACCGCTGCGACGCTATGACACCGCAGGCACTACAGCAGCTGCACGGTGTCCTGCGCGATCCCCACGCCGAGCAGGCCGCGCTGATCCCTGAGGTGCCCGACGGTGTCGACTGGTGGGATCCGTTGGCCGACAACGCTGTTCGACCCGATACCGACGCGATCATGATCGGCGCGGTTCGGGTCCGCAACGGTACAAGGGTGCGCTTGCATCCGTCTCGGCGCGCCGATGCCCACGACCTGTTCTACGACGGGCGCACCGCCAAGGTCGTCTCGGTGCACGCCGATGTCGACGGGCAATCCCACGTCGGTGTGGTCATCGAGGACGACCCCGCCGCCGACCTGCACGAATGGTACGGCCGGTACCTGTATTTCGCCCCGGAGGAGATCGAACCACTCGACAGCCAACGAGAATGAGAGAAGAGGTCAATCATGGCCACGATAGGAATGATCGCGGTGGCGTTCGCCGCCGTGGTGGCAGCAGCCGCCGCGGTGCTCGGCGTGCGTTCGATACCGGATGTCCAGCGCTACCTGAAGATGCGCCGGATGTGACGGCGCGGGTGCTCGTGGCGGGGATCGGCAACATCTTCCTCGGCGACGACGGTTTCGGGCCCGAAGTGGTGCGGCGACTACCGCCGCACGGCGAGACCGTGCGCGTGGTCGACTACGGCATCCGTGGCATGCACCTGGCCTACGACCTGCTCGATCCGTGGGATGCGCTGGTGCTCGTCGACGCCATCCCCGACCGTGGCGCGCCCGGCACCCTCGCGGTCTTCCACGCCGAACCCGATTCAACGGCCGCGGCGCAGCTCGACGCGCACGCCATGAACCCCGACGCCGTGTTCGCGAGCGTTCGCGCACTGGGCGGAACCCTGCCGCCGACCGTCGTCGTCGGCTGCCAGGTGAACTCGGTGGACGAGGGCATCGGCCTGTCGGACCCGGTAGGTGCCGCGGTCGATCCTGCCGTCGAGGCGGTGGTAGCGGTTCTCGCGCGATTGGTTACCGATCCGCGCGAGCCGGTCGCCGACCCGCCCCCGCTGGTCGCCGACTCGCACGCGCCCGAAGCGCCGTCGAACCGATCGGAGGGGTGAACCATGTGCCTCGGCATCCCCGGACAGGTCGTGCAGATCCTCGACGGATACCACGGGCAACTCGCCCTGGTCGCGGTCTCCGGCGAGAACCGCAAGGTGAACATCGGTCTGCTGGAAGAAGATCCGGTGCATCTAGGGGACTGGGTGATCATCCACATGGGTCTGGCGGTCGAGAAGACCGACGAGGCAGGCGCCGCCACCGCACTGGCCGGGCTGAATCTGCTCGGACGAGGCGAACAGTCATGACCGCCGACCGGCAACGCCGCCGCCTCGTGGTTCGCGGGGTGGTGCAGGGCGTCGGCTTCCGGCCCTTCGTCTACACGACCGCCGCCGAACTGTCCCTGTCCGGGTCGGTGGCCAACGACAACTCCGGGGTGATCATCGAGATCGAAGGCGGCCCCGCCGATCTGGACGAGTTCGCGCGACGCCTGCGCGAGCACCCACCGCCGCTGGCCGTCGTCGAATCGGTCGACCAGAGCACCGTCGCGCTGCGCGGCGGCACCGGATTCCGCATCGCCGACACCACCCGCGACGGTGGCGGCCGCACCCTGGCCTCCCCCGATGTCGCGATCTGCGCCGACTGCGCCACCGAACTCGCCGATCCCACCGACCGCCGCTACCGCCACCCCTTCATCAACTGCACCAACTGCGGCCCCCGGTTCACCATCATCGCCGAACTGCCCTACGACCGATCCCGCACGTCGATGGCCGACTTCCCGATGTGCGCCCACTGCGCCGCCGAATACACCGACCCCACCAACCGCCGCTTCCACGCCCAACCCATCGCCTGCCCGGACTGCGGTCCCCGCCTGTCCTACCGCGGCCCTTCCGCCCCACTCGCCGAGGGGCCACTGGATTCGGCGCGAAACCTGTTGCGCGCGGGCGGGATTCTCGCGGTCAAAGGCATCGGCGGTTACCACCTCGCGTGCGATGCCACGAATGAGCGCGCCGTGGCCACCTTGCGGGGCCGAAAGCGTCGAGGCGACAAGCCTTTCGCCGTCATGGTTGCCGACCTCGGCACCGCGCGAACGATCGCGGAGGTCGACGACACCGCTGCGGTACTGCTCACGGGCCCACAACGCCCGATCGTCCTGCTCGCCCGCAGGGCCACTGTCCCGGCCGGAACGGCATCCGATGCCGACGCGCACGACGTGCCCGATCGCGACACCATCGAACTGGCCCCTTCGGTCGCGCCCCGCAACCCCGACCTGGGTGTCATGCTCGCCTACACACCGCTGCACCTGCTGCTGTTCGGCCTCTCGGGCGACCGGCCCGTCCCGCGGGTGCTCGTGATGACCTCCGGCAATCTCGGTGGCGAGCCGATCTGTTTCGACGACGAGGACGCCCGTACCCGCCTGGCCGCCCTCGCTGACGGCTGGCTGTCGCACGACCGCCGCATCCTGACGCCCTGTGACGATTCGGTCGTGCGTGTGGTCGACGGTATCGAACTGCCGCTGCGCCGCTCGCGCGGCTACGCACCCCTTCCACTGACCCTGCCGGTCCCGGTGCCACCGACTCTGGCTGTCGGCGCGGACCTGAAGAACACCTGCGCGGTCGGCGAGGGCCGCTACGCGTGGCTCAGCCAGCACATCGGCGACATGGACGACCTGGCCACCCTGCGCGCCTTCGGCTCCGCCGCCGAGCACCTCGCGGAACTGACCGGGGTCGAACCCACCCAGCTCGTCGCCGACGCGCACCCGCGCTACCGATCCACCACCTGGGCGCGCACCCACGCCGAAGGCCGTCCGGTACACACCGTGCAGCATCACCACGCGCACATCGCCGCGGTCATGGGCGAACACGGACTCGGCGCCTCGGAAACGGTCACCGGGATCGCGTTCGACGGCACCGGATTCGGCCCCGACGGCGCCATCTGGGGCGGTGAAGTCCTGTCGGTCGGCTACAAGGGCTACCGGCGGCTCGCGCACCTGAAATACGTGCCGCTCGCGGGTGGGGACGCCAGCGTGCACCGGCCCTACCGGATGGCGCTGGCACACCTGTGGTCCGCGCGTCTGGACTGGTCGGACACGATCGCCTCGGTCGCCGCCTGCCCCGCCGATGAACGAGCGGTGCTGGCACACCAATTCGGCTCCGGCTTCGGATGTACCCCGACGTCGAGCATGGGTCGGCTCTTCGACGCCGTGTCCTCGCTGGCCGGGGTCCGCCACACCGTCGACTACGAAGCCCAGGCCGCGATCGAACTGGAGGCCCTCGCGCGCGCCGCCGACCCCGGCTCCCGCGCCTACCGGTTCGGTCTCGATCACACCGCCGACCCGGCCGTGATCGACCCGGCCCCGGTCGTGGCCGCCGTGGTCACCGACGCCGCTCATGGCATCCCGGCCGCCGTGATCGCCGCCCGCTTCCACCACGCGGTAGCCGCGCTGGTCCTCGACCTCGCTCTGGACTTCGCACCGCCCCCGACGACCGTCGCGCTCTCGGGTGGGGTGTTCCAGAACGCGCTGCTGCTCTCGGCAGCACGCACTGCGCTGCGTGACAACGGTTTCCACGTCATCACCCATCGCCGACTGCCGCCCAACGACGGTGGTCTGGCGTTCGGGCAACTACTCGCCGCTGGTGCGGGTTGAGCGAAAGGAGAACAGCGATGTGCCTGGCAGTCCCGGGAAAGGTGCTCAGCCTGCATGAACGCGACGGCACCATGATGTCGGTCGTCGACTTCGGCGGCGTGCACAAAGACGTGTGCCTGGAATACATTCCGGACGCGGCGATCGGCGATTACGTGGTGGTCCACGTCGGCTTCGCCATCCAGCGCCTCGACGAGGAATCGGCGTTGCGCACACTGGCCGAATTCGAGCACCTCGGTGTGCTCAACGAGGAGTTCGGCGACGGGTTCGCCCTCGCCGCCAAACAATCCGGGCTCCCCGATCCCACGGCAGAACCGGCAGCGACCGACTCCGGCGCCGGCGACGACACGGAGGTGACCTCATGAAGTATCTCGACGAATTCAGCAACCCCGAACTGGCGAAGAACTTGCTCGACCAGATCCGCGCGACCACGTCCCAGCGGTGGGCCATCATGGAAGTCTGCGGCGGACAGACCCATTCGATCATCCGCCACGGCATCGACCAACTGCTGCCCGACGAGATCGAGATGATCCACGGCCCCGGCTGCCCCGTATGCGTCACCCCGCTCGAGGTGATCGACAAGGCGCTCGAGATCGCCGCACAGCCCGGGGTGATCTTCTGCTCCTTCGGCGACATGCTCCGGGTACCGGGCAGTGAACGCGACCTGTTCCGGGTCAAGAGCGAAGGCGGTGACGTGCGAGTGGTGTACTCACCACTGGACGCGCTGACCATCGCCAGACAGAACCCCGATCGGCAGGTGGTGTTCTTCGGCATCGGCTTCGAGACCACCGCACCGGCCAACGCGATGACTGTCTATCAGGCCAAACGGCTGGGCATCGAGAACTTCTCGCTGCTGGTCTCGCACGTGCTCGTTCCACCTGCCATCGCCGCGATCATGGAATCGCCGAAGTGCCGGGTCCAGGGTTTCCTCGCCGCCGGGCACGTCTGCAGTGTCATGGGCACCGCGGAGTACCCGCCACTGGCCGACAAGTACGCGGTGCCGATGGTGGTCACCGGCTTCGAGCCCCTCGACATCCTGGCAGGTATCCAGCGCACCGTGACCCAGCTCGAGAACGGCAGACACGAACTGGAGAACGCCTATCCCCGTGCGGTCCGCGCCGGAGGTAATCCGGCCGCGAAGGCGATGCTCGCCGACGTCTTCGACGTCACCGACCGCGCCTGGCGCGGCATCGGCGTGATCCCCGACAGCGGCTGGCGCCTCTCGGAACGCTACCGCGCCTACGACGCCGAGGACCGGTTCGCGGTCACCGATCTGCACACCGCCGAGTCCTCGATCTGCCGCTCCGGCGAGGTATTGCAGGGACTGATCAAGCCGCACGAATGCGCCGCTTTCGGCAAACAGTGCACACCGCGAAACCCCTTGGGGGCCACCATGGTCTCCTCCGAAGGCGCCTGCGCGGCCTACTACCTGTACCGGCGCCTCGACCTGCCTGCGGAGGTGGCTCATGCGTGAGGACAACGCGGCGGCCGGGCTCGACATGGACAGCTGGGTGTGCCCCATGCCGCTGCGCGACTCACCGACCATCGTGATGGGCCACGGCGGCGGGGGAGCGATGTCGGGTGAGCTGATCGAGCACCTGTTCCTGCCCGCGTTCGGCTCCGCCGCCGAAGCGGGCATGGGTGATTCGGCGGTGCTCACCCTCAGCGGCGTGCGGTTGGCGTTCTCGACCGACTCCTTCGTCGTCAAACCTCTGGCCTTCCCTGGCGGGTCGATTGGGGACCTGGCCGTCAACGGCACCGTCAACGACCTGGCCATGGCGGGCGCACGGCCGATGGTGCTGTCCACGGCGTTCATCCTCGAAGAAGGCACCGCACTCGCCGAGATCGCCCGGGTCGCCGAGGCTGTCGGCACCGCCGCCCTCGCGGCAGGAGTCAAGCTGGTCACCGGCGACACCAAGGTCGTCGACTCCGGCCACGGCGACGGCATCTTCATCAACACCGCGGGCATCGGCATCATCGACGACGGCATCGACATCCGCCCGCAGCGCGCCCGTCCCGGTGACGTCGTGCTTGTCAGCGGTGACATCGGGGTACACGGCGTCGCGGTGATGAGCTGCCGGGAAGGCCTCGAATTCGGCACCACTGTCTGCAGCGACACCGCCCCGCTCAACGGCTTGGTCGCCGCGATGCTGGCCACCGGCGCCGATGTGCACGTGCTGCGTGACCCGACCCGCGGCGGGGTCGCGGCGACGCTCAACGAGATCGCGGGTGTCGCGAAAGTCGGTGTGGCACTGGATGAACGGAAGCTCCCTGTGCCCGACGCGGTCCGCGACGCGTGTGGGCTGCTCGGACTCGATCCGATGTATGTCGCCAACGAGGGCAAGCTGATCGCCTTCGTCGCCCCTGAGGACGCCGACCGAGTGCTCGCGGCCATGCGGGCGCATCCGCTGGGTGCCCGTGCCGAAGCGATCGGTGTCTGCGTCGAGGACCATCCCGGCATGGTGGTCGCTCGCACCGCTCTGGGCGGTACCCGGGTGGTGGATCTGCCCGCCGGGGAACAACTGCCACGGATCTGCTGACAGGAGGCGCGATCATCGACGGGACCGAGATGTTCGCCCGCTACGCCTACGCGCCCAACCGGCTCGGTTACTGCGGTCCCGCCGACGCCGGGGCCCTGCACAACGGCTCGGTCGCCGAGATCCGCGCGCTGGCCCGGCAGTTCTCCGGAGCATGGCCCTACCTGCGGGCTATGTCGAGACTGACCGGCATCACCGATCCGCTCGACCGTCGCCTCGTCGAGTCCTATTGGCTCGGTGGCGGGATCGGCGCCGACCTCGACGCCGGCGCGTTCACCACCGAACTGCTCGCGATCATCGCGCCGATGGCCGGACACTACTGGTCGTATCTGAACGCCGATCTCGCCGAGGAAGCCGCCGCCAACCACGGATTCCACGTCTTCGGCGTGTATCCGTGGACCCGGCTGCTCGGCCGTGGCGCCGACGAGCACCCGATCCGCATCCTGGACAGCTGCCGCATCACCTGGGGGACCGTGGTGGCCCGCGAACGCGGCGCTGCTTCCGTCCGCTGCCGGCGGTTGGTCCTGGACGGTCCGCAGCTGCGGTTGTCCGGTCCAGCGCTGCAGCGCGCCGAGGTGGACGACGATCACCTCGCGACCGAGGTGGCCGTCGGGGACCGAGTCGCCGTGCATTGGGGGCGCGTCTGTGGCCGCCTCGATTCGGCTCAGACGCGGGCGCTGGCCACCACTACCGCACGGCAACTACGGGTGACCAATCGTCGATTGACCGACACCGCGCGTACCGCCCGGCGGTAGTCCTTCTCAGGTCGCAGTTACCGCGCTGTGGCGCGGACAAATGGGGAAAATGCGTCGGGACGAGGCGCTCGTCTCGACGTCGCGAGATCGCGCGCCGCCGAGGCGTGGCTGGAGCATCCACTGGTAACGGGCGTTCGTGGGCCGTCGGATCGATGAAATCGCATGATGGTGGTGATCCAGGGAGTGCGTCCCGTATCTGCTCCGAATATGCTGCACCTCGTGTCGAATCTGCGGATCAGTGAAGTAGCTGCCTTGATGGGTGTCAGTGATGACACGGTGCGCCGGTATATCGACCAGGGCCGGCTCACGGCGATCCAGCTCGACAGCGGGCGTAAGGGGGTCGACGGGCGCGAGTTGGCGGAGTTCCTGCAGACCAATGCCGAGGCCCCGGGGCCGGGAACCACCGTCGCATCCTCGGCGCGCAACCGCATGCGAGGGGTCGTGACCCGGATCGTGAAAGACACCGTGATGGCCCAGGTCGAGATGCAGGCCGGACCGTTTCTGCTGGTGTCTTTGATGAGTCGCGATTCTGTCGATGAGCTCGGTCTCGAGGTCGGCAGTGTCGCGGTGGCCTCGGTCAAGTCGACTCATGTCGTCGTCGAAATTCCGGAAGGCTGATGAGGTCGAACATGATTCGAACAGTGCGCGCGTTCGCGGTGGTCGGGGCAGTGGCTCTGGCCGCAGTCGTCTGTGGGTCCGATGAAGCCCCTGCCGCTCGGGCGGTCTTCACCGAGGCAGGATTCGGCAACCCGTGACCCAGCTCGCACGACGGCGGGCAACGCGAGGGCGTCGGCCGTTGATCCTCATGGTGCCCGCCGTGTGCGGTCTGGTTTTCCTGACTCTGCCGCTGGTCGGGATGTTGCTGCGCGCGCCATGGCAGACGTTGCCGCAACGGTTGGTCAGCGCCGAGGTCGGGCAGGCATTGCGCCTGTCGTTGATCTGCGCGACTTCGGCGACGCTGGTGTGTTTGGTGCTCGGTATCCCGTTGGCGTGGTTGCTCGCTCGCGGTGATGTGCCGGGCCTGGGGTTCGTTCGGGCGTTGGTGACGGTGCCGCTGGTGTTGCCGCCGGTGGTCGGTGGGGTGGCGTTGCTGTTGGTGCTCGGCCGACGTGGGTTGATCGGCCGGTACCTCTACGAGTGGTTCGGGTTCTCGTTGCCGTTCACCACGGCCGGGGTGATCGTGGCCGAGGCGTTCGTCGCGATGCCGTTCCTGGTGATCTCGGTCGAAGGTGCGCTGCGCGGCACTGATCCCCGATACGAGGAAGCTGCCGCCACGCTCGGTGCGTCGCGGTGGCTGACTTTTCGCCGGGTGACGTTGCCCTCGGTGATGCCCGGCGTCGTGGCGGGTGCAGTACTGTGCTGGGCCCGCGCGCTCGGGGAATTCGGTGCGACGATCACCTTCGCCGGTAGCTTCCCCGGCACGACCACAACGATGCCGTTGGCGGTGTATCTCGCCTTGGAAACCGACCCCGAGGACGCGATTGTGCTCAGCGTCGTGCTGCTGGTGGTGTCGGTGGCAGTACTCGCCGCGCTGCGGGACCGGTGGACGCGAGGAACGCTGTGACCCTCGATGCCGAAATCCGCATCACGCGTGCGTCTTTCGAACTCGACATCGCCATCGAGGTCGCTGCGGGCGAGGTCGTCGCGCTGCTGGGCCCCAACGGCGCGGGCAAGACCACCGCGCTGCGGGCACTGGCCGGGCTCACCCCGCTGAACGAAGGGCGGATCGTCCTCGACGACCATGTGTGGGACGCCCCGCCGGACAGGTTCATCCCCGCGGAACGGCGCGAAGTCGGGGTCGTGTTCCAGGACTATCTCCTGTTCGCGCACATGAGCGCCCGCGACAACGTCGCCTTCGGGCTACGCGCTCGCGGACAGCACCGCAACACGGCCAGGACGAAGGCCACTGCCTGGCTCGAACGGGTCGGCCTCGGGAGCCATGTGCACGCGAAACCTCGTGCGCTGTCGGGCGGTCAAGCCCAGCGAGTCGCGTTGGCGCGTGCCTTGGTGACCGATCCGGCCTTGTTGTTACTCGACGAGCCGCTGGCCGCGCTCGACGCCGGTACCCGGTTGCAGGTCCGCTCGGACCTGGCTCATCACCTCAGTGACTATCCCGGCCACACCGTGCTGGTCACTCATGATCCTTTCGACGCGATGATCCTGGCCGATCGGCTGATCATCATCGAGAACGGCGCCATCGTTCAACAGGGTGTACCGAGCGAGGTCGCGCGGCGCCCACGCACCGACTACGTCGCAAACCTCGTCGGACTCAACCTCTATCAAGGCACGGCCGCGGGTACCACGGTCGACCTCGGGGACGGCGCTGCCTTCACGATCGCCGAACCCGTGCACGGGCCGGTCCACGTGTCGTTCGCACCCACCGCGGTGAGCCTGTATCCCCAACGCCCCAGCGGCAGCCCGCGAAACACCTGGCAGGTCACCGTCACCGGCCTCGAGCAGCACGCGCACACAACCCGTGTCCGGCTCGAGGGTGCTCCGCCGGTCTTGGCCGAGGTCACCGCAGCCACCGTCGCGGACTTGCGGCTGCACAGCGGGGCTCAGCTGTGGGCCTCGGTCAAGGCGACCGAAATCCACACCTATCCCGCGTGATCGACACCGCGAGGAGCCCTTGGCGCGGCCGCTGCAAGCTCAGACCGCCGAACCCGCCGTCGACGCCGCAGCACGCGATGGCTACGCCGCCAGCGGTCCCGGCCCGTACTGGGTCGTTCGAGCAGGAAAGTGAGCTCGACGACCGCGGCTCTGGCCGTGGGGGAAGCGGCACGGATCATGGCCGGGACACCGACTCCGCTGTGCACCACCGCGGTGATCCGCGACGCCCATGTGGAGTTCGCTCGTGTGTTGGGCCAAGCCGTGCTGATGCGAGCAGCGGGAGCTCCGAAGTCCGACGACACCCGGGTCCGCGGTGCGCAGTGGCACGCTGGAATGGTGCTGGCCTCGGCAGGTGTTCGGGTCGGCCCAGCGGTGGTCTCGGTCGGATCGAGCGCGCAGGTCGGTCAAGCCTCCGTACGCGGTCCCTTGTCTGCCGATGTACTCGTGGCCGTCGCCTCGACGTCGCGTTCTCCCGCGACCAGCGAGCCAAGATCTACGTCCAGGACCGGATGCGCGAACACGGCGCCCACCCGTGGAGTTGGCTGCGCGACGGCGCCCACTTCTACGTCTGTGGCGACGCGGCCCCGGATGGCCAAGGACGTCGATGCCGCACTGCGTGAGATCGTCTCCCACCACGGCGCGATGACCGAAGACGACGCCGACGCCTACGTCAAGAAACTTGCCACCGACAAACGCTACGTTCACGACGTGTACTGAGCCGATTGCGGGTGCACTGGATCTACTCTGGCGGCCATGCGACTGAGCACACGAAATCAACTCGACGGCACGGTCATCTCTGTCACCCGCGGCGAGGCCATGGCCGTCGTCCGTATCCGGCTCAACGGCGGTGACGAGGTCACCTCCTCGATCACCCGCGACGCCGTCGACGACCTCGCTCTGGCCGAGGGATCGCCGGTGAAGGTCCTCATCAAATCGACCGAAGTCACCCTCGGCGTCGACTGAGTCAGGGCCACAACAACACTCGCCGCCACGTGCCGTCGGCAGCCTCGTACCGGAGGCGCTTGTGCCGACGGTCCGGGTCGCCTTGCCAGAACTCGACCCGCTCGGGGCGAATCGCATACGATGCCCACTCACGCGGCACCGAATCCGGTGCGTTCTCCAGCTCCAACCGGGCCGCCTCCAACGCCGCATCGACCTCACCTGCCTCGGTGAAGGGCTGGCTTTGGCGCCTGGTCAGCGCCATCTGCCGCGACCCGGCGGGCCGCGCGAGTCACAGTGCACTACGAGGTGACCTCGGCGGACTGGGCGAGGACGGCCCACCGGTCTGCCCACCGCTGGCGCAGGTGCGCGAAGGCGGCATCGTCGAGTCCGTACGCCGACACGGTGACGCAGGTCGGACCGGTGCCGTCGGTGTCCAGTGGCTGCGGGGCCCCGACGGCGACCAGATGCCCGACCGTGTCGATGGCGATGTGTTGGTAGCGGCTCGAATGCCAGACCTCGGCACCTGATGTCTGGACACTGTCGCGAATTGCCGCTGGGTCCGCCGTTCCGGTCAGGTAGATCGTCCGACGACTCTCAGCGGGCGCTCGCTCCAGTCGGAAGCGCAGCTGCTCGAGGAAGGTGCGCCAACCTTCCTCGATCCCGTCGTAGATGTCGGCCCATCGTGCGTCGGAAAGCTCACCGGGGCGGACCACCCGCACGACGCAGCGCGGCCCGTCGACCGAAACCTGGATCTCCTGGCCGCCGTCCAGCACGATCCGGTGGCCCGGCAACTGCTCCGCATGATCGACGAAGATGTAGCGGATCTCGTCGTCGAGGCCGGCGTAGTCCCAGCCGAACCAGTCGCGGATTCGGTCCGTCTCGGTCAACGCCTGCCAGACGGTGTCCAGTGGGGCCTCGATGGTTGTCTCGATCTGGAAAGGCTTGTCCTCGGTCATGGCGTCACTCCGTTCTCGTGGGGGGTTCGGGATTCGTCGCGGGGTGGCCGCCGATGAGGACGCGGAAGCGGCGCCCGTTCACCCGCTCGATGAACACTCCCGAGTGAATACCCGCGGCTACGAACTTTGCTTGTAGCAGACCCCGCCGCGTCGGCGTTGCCGATCCACCGAAGCGGCTCACCAGCAACATCCCTGTCGGGGGATCCTCGGGACTCGGGTCTGACCGAGTTGATCCTGCTACCCAGATAGCCCGTCCCACCTCGAACCACATACCGGCAAAGCCTAGGGCCTGCCAACGAGTGGAACCGAGGTGTCAATGTCGCAGCTGAAGTACGATCAAGCCTGTCTTCCCGTATCCCAGGTCAGATCTCACAAAGATCCCCGTATCTGCGGAGAGATGACTGTAACCAGTGAACGGATCCGATGTGACCGACCAGAAACAGCGACTGCCTACCGTGCGGAATCTGCGACCGTCTCCCGGCCGGGAGCCGGCGCAGCCCGACCACCCTTGGGCCCGACCTCACCCTGTTGTATTCGCACACCGCTGAAAGTTGATGAAGTTGAACATGACTCGCATGGTCCGTGGCACCGCGCTTGCCGGCGCTGTGGCCCTCGCCGCCGGCGGCTGCGGAACCGACACCACGACCGAGCCCGCAGCAGCGGACAAGATCACCGGGACCGTCACCGTCTTCGCCGCCGCCTCGCTGACCGAGACCTTCACCGAACTGGGCAAGCAGTTCGAGGCGGCACATCCCGGAGTGAAGGTGGTCTACAACTTCGGCGCCAGCTCGGCACTGGCCGAACAGATCAAACAGGGCGCGCCCGCCGACGTGTTCGCCTCGGCCGCACCGAAGAACATGCAACAGGTCGTCGACGCCGGTGAGATCACCGCCAAACCCGTGACGTTCGTACGTAACCGCCTCGAGATCGCGGTGCCCGCAGGCAACCCCGGCCACATCACCGGCCTGGCCGACTTCGGCAAGACCGAGCCGAAGATCGCGCTGTGCGCCGAACAGGTCCCCTGCGGTGTCGCAGCGAAAACCGTCTTCGAGGTCGCCGGAATCGCCCCCCAACCCGACACCCGCGAATCCGACGTGAAGGCCGTGTTGACGAAGGTGACCTTGGGCGAAGTAGACGCGGCCCTGGTCTACCGCACCGATGTGCACGCCGCTGGCGCGAAAGTCGACGGCATCGACTTCCCCGAGTCGACCAAGGCAGTCAACGACTACCCGCTCGCGCCGCTGGCCAAGGCGCCCAACTCCGCGGCCGCCGCGGCGTTCGTCGAGTTCATCGGCTCGGACAAAGCCGCAACCGTCTTCACCGAAGCCGGATTCGACACACCGTCACCGCGGTAGCAACCCGGGGCGCGGTCACACGCCGTGCTTGTCAGCTGGGCAGATCTTGTCTCGGACACCCCCTCGAGCCTGTGCCGTCGTCTGTGCAGCGGTCGGTGACTTGGGAGCGCCGGATCGCCAAGATCATCGAGGAGCTGGTCGTCGACTGAACCGCGGCGGCGATGGCCTCCAATGGTCGTCTGACCGAGACCTTCTCGGTGAGGGGTGGGCGATGCGGTGACTGACAGCGAAACACCGTGAAAGCCTGAGCGCTCGCCATGATGCCCAGTCCGACCACCGCATGCCAGCCTGCGGCCGGGATCGGCGGCCGATTTTGCGCGGCCGGGCGTCTTCGATTCCGGTGCGAGCTGCTAAGCCTGCGATACTTGTCGCCGTCGAGGTTCCACGCTGACGCGCCTGCGCCTCGCCCGTTGCTCTTGCATCGCGCCCCCGTCAGCGGAAAGATGTGGTGTATCTACCACTTTCACGATTTCGACACGAATGCGCTGGCTCGCTGGATGTCAGTGGCAATGAGGGGGAGTGCCTGATGTTCGACCGATGGCGTGGCCGGCGCAGTGGGGCCGCCGACGCAGCGAGGCAGACCGCGGCGGCCGACCGGGCTGAGACGGCTGACGGAAATCCTACCGACGCGACGATCGTGATCGCCAGCCGAGATCCGGTCGACGGCCCGACGATGACCGTTCTGGCAATTCGCCGGGAAATCGCCGGTGTGGCCGACATGGAGAAGCTGCGATCAAGCGACTCATCCACGACCGCAACGCTCGTGATTACGAACCGAAAAACGGTCGGCGACGCAGGTGCCGTGCGGAAACTGCTAGTAGCCGGCTTTCCCACGATGGTTACCAGCCGCGAGACCACAGGCAACATTGCGAGCGCGCTGGACACGATCGGTGCAGAGCGCGGGTTTCTCAGCAGCGGAGAAGCCGACGCGCAGACTGTGCAGATAGGTCACTGGCTGGATGCGGCCGGTGGGGTGGAGTTGATGCGGGCCGTCCATGCCAGCGTCCGCCATGGGTCGCGCCTACTGGAAGTGGCCTGGGATGGCATCGGAGACTGGCGCGGATAGCGGCGTCCGAACGTGCCGTAACACCGCCAAGATCCAGTGAGTGTGGACCGCTACACAGTCAACCTGAACTCGACGGCGGTCCCCCGATGGTTGAGATCCGTAGCTCGGGGACTGCCGGTACCTGAAAGCTGAGTGCGGCGGAAGCGCTGCATGACATCACCGGAGGCCGGCACGCAATCCGCGGTCCAGGAATTCGATCATCCAGTCGAAGCTGACTTCCGGGTCGCCGGTCCACTGGAAACCGCCGGAGGTGTGCAGCGAGGCGAACCCGTGGAACGCGCACCGCAGGGTGCGCAACGCGTGATCGAGCTGGTCCTCGGGAATGTCGTAGCCACGCAGCACCTCCGCCATCAACTCCACCAGGCGGGCAGTGGGTTCGAACAAGGGATCATCGGGGCCTGCGAACTCGGCGCCGATGGTGGCGGCGTAGCGGCCGGGATGAGCGATCACATAGCCGTGGAACGCCCGAGCGAATGCCGCCAACGCCTGCGCTCCCGTCAGCCCGTGCATCGCATCGCGGATCTCACGGTCGAGTTCGGTGATCGCGAGCACGGCGATACTGTGTTGCAGGTCGGCCAGATTGATCACGTGCTTGTACAGCGAAGGTGTTCGGACACCGAGCTTTTCGGCCAGCAGCCCCATCGTCAGACGGCTATAGCCGACGTCGTCGGCGAGCTCGACGCCCGCACGAACGACGTCGGCCTTGCTGAGCCCGACCCTAGGCACGCGCATGTTCGGACAGGAACGCCACCGCCAGCTCGGCAATCCGGTCCGGCGAATCCGCGTGCGGATAGTGCCCCGAGCCCTCGGACAGCTCGACCCGCCCCAAACCTGCGGGCATGAGCGCGACGATGGCATCTCCTTCGGCCTTGGGGTCCGCGAAGTCGGGGTCCTCGGTGCCCATGATGATCATGGCCGGGCAGCTGATCTTGGGCAGCTGCGCTTCGGCGTCGGCGGGGGTGGACTTACCGGTCTTCATGAATTCGGCGAACCGGCCGGGTTCGTGAAGTTTCGCCGACAGCTCCGCAATGTACTGGTCGAAGTCGGCGGGCTTGATCGGGTAAGCGACATCCAGGTAACTCATCCACTGCCCGAAGCTCTTGAAAATCATTGTGCCCATCAGCCGCGTCATGCCTTTGCGGTAGCGCGAGACGGAGAAGACCGCACCCACATCGAACTTCTGAGTTCTGGTGAACGGGTTGAGTTCGATAATGCCGCTGAGCAACTCGGGCGCCTGCGCGGCCGCGATGGTGGCCGAACCGCCGGAGAGGGAGTGGCCGATGATGACCGCGGGCCCGCCGAGGTGGCGGATCAGGGCGAGCAGATCACCTGCCACATCGGTGCGCGAAATGGCTCCGCTGCCGTCGTGCGAGGTCCAGTTCATGCTGGACTCCCCGTGCCCGCGCAGGTCAGCCGTCGCGACCCGGTATCCGGCCGCGACCAGCTTCGGCGCCAGGAACCGGTAAACCTGCCGGTGGTCGCCGATCCCGTGCGACAGCACCACCAGCGGGCCGGTGCCGGTCACGTCATAGGCGATCTGTCCGCCGTCGATGGTCAGGTACTCGGTCATCTCGAACTCCAGTAGCGCTGGTGCTGCGTCAAGCAACGGTGGGTAGGTAATCAGGGTGCCGGATCTTGGAACCGACGGCGAAGTCGCGGACGGGTCCGGCATGTTGGTTACGCCAGCGGATGTAGTCACCACGGCACTAGTAGCTAAGCTAAGGGCTGTAAAGCTAATCCAATTAGCCACGCTCGTCAACCCCTACCGCCACAACAGGATTGGTACATACGGTCTTGGGGTGAGAAGCGAATACGCCAGGCCGCGGCCCCTTTCCGGCGTGTTCGGTTCCCGAATGCGGGTCGCTGCTGACCCGGCGGTGCGATCTGGATCTGATCGCCGAGAACTACGACGATCTGCGCAGGTTGACGGGGTCGTTGAAGTTCGGGCACGCCATGGCGTCGGTCGGCAAGCTGTCCGGCTCCGGGCGGCAGAACACAGGTCGGATTCGAACTCGAGCGCCGCGGCCGCGCGAGATCTCTCGCTGCGATCAACCCCAGCGGAGGATGGAAGCGGTTCTCCTACAACGAGTTCCGCATCGGCCTCGGATTCACTGCGCAGTTTCCGCTCGCTGCCGCTGCCCGCGTGTTCGGTGACCGAATGACAACTCGCGAGATCTTTCAACGTCCGATCATCCGAAACTGCAGCAGGGACATGACCGCGGTCACACTCGAAGAAGTCATCCTGCCGGGAGTCGGCCATATTCCGATGCTGGAGAACCCCGAACTCGTTACCGATGCGCTCCGTGCCCACCTGGCCACAGCCAGTCACAGAAATAGTGCCTGAACTGCACCGACAACGGTGAGAGATCCTCTGGCCTGCGGCCTCATCGGGATATCGGTGCCGATCCTCGCTCGCGCCCACCGGTGGTAACCCACGGCTGAGTGTTCAGAGCCGACGTCGTCTACGGGGACGGTATGGCCCTGCCCTGGCTTCGGCCAGTAATTGGAGTGCCCAGCGCTCGAGGTGGGGACGAACGTCGAGCGGGTACGGAGTTGGCACGGCGGCGGCGCCGAAAGCGACCGGTCGGGTTGTAAATCGGTGGCGGGGAAGGGATTTGGACCACAATCCATCCGCGGAACCACCACGAATACCCTGTGATCGCTTCCACCCCCGGCAGGAACGGAGTCGCGGATGCTAGGAGTTCTGTTGCAGCTGGTGGTATTGGCGCTTTTCGTGGGCGTCGCGGTGGGGATCTTCGTGCTGGGGGATCGGGTGCGGCCCGAATCATGGCGGCACGACGACGATTCCGGTGCTGGTTCGATGATGCTGGACATGGTCAACATGTTCTTCGCCGCCATCGTGGCGTTCGTGGTGGTGATCCTGTGGCAGCAGTACGACACCTCGCATGCGCACACGGTGTCGGAAGGCAAAGCCCTGGTGAGCGTGTATGAGTCCGCGAACAGCATGCCCGAGCCGGATCGGGAGAAGATCCACACCCTGGTGACCGCCTACACCCGACAGGTGATCGACGAGGAGTGGCAGGTCATGGACGAACAGCGTCGACTGAGCTCGTCCACGCAGGCGACGCTGGATGATCTGCGGGAGGCGGTGAATTCCGTGCCTGCCGCCACCGCGGACGCGAAGGCGGCCCAGGACGAGACCGCCACTGCCGTTGCGGCGATCATCGAGGCCCGCTTCGAC
Source organism: Nocardia sp. IBHARD005 (assembly GCF_052814245.1). Taxonomy (NCBI): domain Bacteria; kingdom Bacillati; phylum Actinomycetota; class Actinomycetes; order Mycobacteriales; family Nocardiaceae; genus Nocardia; species Nocardia sp. IBHARD005. The sequence goes on along the minus strand of NZ_CP199935.1, from coordinate 4,747,379 downwards.
CGTGGCCTCGACGCCGGTTACCGGTTGCCCGGTTTCCTCTACATCGCCTTGTGGTTCGCCACTGCCATGCTGTTGTTCGGCACCGTCTTCTCCGGTGTTGTGGTCACCAAGCGCAGCATCCTCATGACCGGGTTGTTCGGTCTGGTGATCGGTGCGGTCATTGTGGCTGTCTATCAACTGGATCGGCCGTTCGCCGGTGGCAACCACGTCGCCAAGGACGCCTACGAACTCGCGCTCGCGCGCTTCCAGCACCTTGCCACGGAAACATCGTCGAGCGGCGATATTCCTCGGTGACGGGGTCGAACAGCGATCAGTACTGGGCTTTCGGAGGCATCGTGGGCGGAAAACGAAGAGCAGTACGAGGATTCGCGGCGGTGACGGTGGCTTCGGGCCTGCTCGCCGTCCACGCACCGCTCGCTGGGGCTGACCCGGGAATGCCGACGATCGACCAGATCATCAGCGGCAGTGCGGCTCCGGGCACCGAGGCCGCCCCGAGTGACGGACAAGGCAGCGGGCTGGAGCTGGGGCTCGGCACCGGCAGCGGCCTCGCGGGTGGACCGGGCTGGTCAGCGGCGCCGACCGGCAGCTCGGCGGGGGTGGACCCGAGTTCGGCGGCCGGGCAAGCTCTCGGTATCGGCCCGAGTACTCCCAGCGGCATCGAGGCCGCCCGCGCGATGATCGATCCAACCGTCGATCCCATGGCGTCCGATCCCGCGTCTGGTACGACTCCGACCGCCGCCCCGAACACACTTGGCGGTCTGTTGCTCCCCGACCCCGACGCTGTACTCCCCGCCTGTGTCGGCAGCGCGGCAGTCGGCAGCGCCGCGCTGGGGTCTGGCATCGTCACCGGTAGTGGCATGGGCTCGAGCCTGATCGGCCTCGGTTCCAGCGCAAGCGTCGGTTCGGGCTCGGCCGGTGCCGGCAGTGTGGCAGTAGGCAGCGCCGCGACCGGCAGCGCCTTGCTGACCTGCATGCTGTTGCTACCGGTCCCGGGTGTGCCGGAGCCCGGTATCCCCCTGATCATTCCGCCGCCAGCGGTGGCACCGGCCGTCGCGCCTATCCCTGTGCGACTGCCCGAGGTGATCCCAGCGATCCCCGCAGCGATCCCGCCGCTGCCGTTGCCGCCGCCCCTCGTCGAGTACGCCGCCCGTGTTCAGCCACCCCCTGCACCTCCGCTCACCGCGCTGCAGGTGATGACGGTCATGATCATCACGATCATCGCAGGCGCGCGTGCTCGCCTGCGTGGCCGGAGGTAGCCGCTGAGGTCCGTAAGATCTTGTCGCTCTCAGCGACACGCGATTACCGCCGCCCGGACATCACGCAGAGCTCGAATCTGGCACGAGCGCGTTTCGTCCGCATCCGCGAGGTCGCAGACGACAGGCACCGCATCGTCTGCCGAGCTGCAAGGCCGACGGTCCACGGCGCCGATAAATACCGTCAGGCTTCGGTGTCGAGACCCCTATTCCGTGCGCTGTCCGCGCACGGAATAGGGTACGTCGCAGGTCAGGCGAGGTAGCGGTTTTCGCCTTGCGGACAGGGCCGGGTTCAGGACCCGGTCAGGGCGTGCAGTTTCGCCCGCAGCACCTTGCCGCCGGCGTTGCGGGGGATCTCGTCGAGCACGATGAACCGCTTGGGCACCTTGTAGCGCTCTAGTCCGTCGCGCACGTGCTGTTTGAGCGCGTCCTCGCTCGGCACCGCGGCTTCGGGTCCCAGGACGATGAAGGCGTTGAGGACTTGACCGAACTCGGCATCCGGGACGCCGATGACGACCGCGTCGGTGATGGCGGGGTGGGCGGCCAGGCGGTCTTCGACCTCGCCGGGGAAGACGTTCTCGCCGCCGGAGACGATCATGTCGTCGGCGCGGCCGTCGATGAACAACCGTCGCTGAACATCGAGATGTCCCATGTCCCCGGTGGAGACGTGTCCGTCGACGATTTCCTTGGCCGAAACCTTCGCCGCAGGGTCGGGGGTGTAGCCGGTGTACTCCAGACCGCTGCGCACGAAGATCTCACCGATCTCACCCGGTGCGGCCTCGGAGCGGTCGGGACGCAGAATCCGTACCGACACCCCGAGCGCGGCGCGGCCGATGGTGTTGGGCGCGGCGACCAGATCAGCCGGCGTGGCGATGGTGACCAGGCCTGCCTCGGTGGATCCGTACCCGTTGACCAGGATCGGGCCGAAGGCCTTGATCAGATTCGAGATGGCGGTCGGCGAAATCGGTGCGGCACCGGTGACCATGATCCGCAAGGCCGAACGCGCCGAAGCATTCTCGGCCAGTCCCGGCGCGGCAAGCAGCCGCTGCAGCATGGCAGGCACCGCGATCACGACGGTGACCCGGTGGCGGGCGATGTCGTCGAGGGTGGTCGCGGCGTCGAAGCGGCGGCGGCAGATCGCCGTTCCGCCCAGCGCCAGCGGACCCAGCAGCGACAGCAGCCCGAAGCCGTGGAACATCGGCGGCGCGACCAGCACCCGATCGGTGGACCGCAGCCGCAGGATCGACATCGCGGTCAGCGTGAGCGCCACGATCGCGGTGGGCTTCACCGCCCGCGGCACACCCTTGGCCAGGCCAGTGGTTCCCGAGGTCAGCAAGGTCATCTTCACGGCCTGGCGCACCCGCGGCGGCGCCGGATGCCTACGAGCGGCCAGATCGTCCAGTGTCGGCAGCCCGGCCGGGTCGGCGTGCGGTTCACGCCACGCCAGCACCCGCAGGCCCTGGTAGTCGGCCGTCTCGACCGTAGCGGCGTATTCGTCGTCATAGATCAGCACGTCAGGGTTGTGCCGAGCCAGGATGGCCTGGAGCTGCGGGGCAGGCAGCTCGGTGTTGATGAAGATCAACTCCGCACCCAGCTGCGCACCGGCGGCCATCGCCTCGGCGAATCCGTGATGGTTGCGGCAGATGATGCCCACCGACTTCGGTGGGGTCGCGTTCGCGGCATACAGCGCCGCGGCGATCGATTCGGCACGCCGCTGCAGCTGCCGATAGGTCAGCTGCCCGGCGTCGTCGATGATCGCGATCTTGTCCGGGTGGCGAATCGCGGTGGCCGCCAACAGCATTGCCGGAGTCGGCCCGTACCGGTAGAAGCTACGCGCGAGCGCCGTGGCTTTGCGGGGTCCGACCGGAGCGAGCATGCCCGAGGCGAGCACCGCCGGGATCGCCGAACCCCACTGACGCACGCTGTGGTTCAGATCAGTGGGCATTCGTCATCACCTGCGCCTGATCGTCACCGGCGGAATCAGTGACCGCCGACAGCGTTGGCGTGGCCTCGACCTGCGGCTGCAGCCGCGCCAATGAGGCCTTCGTGTCGCCGAGGTTGCGGAAGATACGTTCCGTCAGCACTTCCAACGGCAGCCGGAACACGGTGGCCAGCACCGCCGAGGGGAACCCGTAGAGCGGAGTCATGGTGCGCGGCTTACGCACCACCGCCTTGGCCAGGACCTTCGCCGCATCGGCCGGGGTCTGGCCGGGCAGCACCCGCATCCAGCGGCTCGGCGCGCTCATCCGGGTGTGCAGCAAACCGCCGTAGAAGGTGGTCAGGGTGACCCCGTCGGCGCGGGCTTCGGCGCCGACCGCGCGCATCCACCAGTCGAAAGCCAGTTTCGACGACAGGTAGAACCCCCATTTGGGCGCGTTGGGGAACATGATCCCGACAGTGGACACGTTCACGATGTGACCACTACCGCGAGCCCGCATGCCGGGCAGCAGAGCCAGCGTCAGCCGCATCGGGCCCAGGTAGTTCGCGCCCGATGTGGCGGTGATGTCTTTGGGGCGGTCGTAGGACAGGTGGATCGAGCGGCGCAGGGACTTGCCTGCGTTGTGGATGAGGACGTCGACCTCGCCCAGGTCGTAGCGCACCGAGGTGGCGAACTCCGCGATCGACTGCTCATCGGTCAGATCCAGGCGGTACGGGTAGGCCTCGCCACCGGCGGCGTTGATCTCGTCGGCCACCTCGAGCAGCCGGTCCATCGACCGGGCGGCGATGACCACACGGGCACCGGCGGCGGCGAACCATTTCGCGGTCGCCTCACCGACACCGAAGGATGCCCCGGTGATCACAACTACTTTGCCCTCGACCTCGCGACGCAGCGCGTTTCGGCTGCGCAGCCCGCGGGGGCCGACGACCCACGCGATCGCTCGCGCGAGCGGTGTCTCGACGATCCGCGAGGGACCGGTGGGTAGTACTTCAGACATCAGTGATCACTCCGTCGTCGTCGACATGGTGGACAGGGGGCCGAGGAAGGCCCCAGCTTGGGGATCCGAGAGAGCGGCGTCGATAGCCCGCTGGCTCAGCTCGATGTTCGGGTCGGTGCGCAGCGCGGCGAAGATGGTGCCGAACATGGTGCCGACGACGAGGTCTTTCACCTGGTCGCGGGTGATGTCAGGGGTGCGGCTCCAGTTCACTACCAGCCCCTCGATGAACGACACGAAACCGCCGATCGAGGCACGCAAGACCGGCGAAGAATCCGAACCGGTCACCTCCATCACCAGCGCGTCGGTCACCCGCACCCGGTGCAGATCGCGAATCTCGCGGACTTCGCTGTCGGCGACATCGGCGAACAGTGCTTCGAACGCTCGTGGCTGGTGCTCGGCCTCGTCGAGCAGCCGGTCGATTCCGCGGCTCAACCGATCCAGTGCCGGTCCACGCATGGCCAGCAGGTCACCCCAGAACTCTTCGGCCGCCTGCTCGAGAACCGCCAGGTAGAAGCCACGCTTGCCGCCGAAGTGGTAGCCGATCGAACCCGCGGACACACCGGCCGAGCGCGCGAAGTCCACGATCGAGACCTCTTCGTAGCGCTGGCTGCTGAACGCGGCTTTGCCCGCCTCGAGCAGTGCCGCTCGCGACGCCTCACCGCGCCGATTGACGCCCATCGCACCTCCAGTTTCTGAACCAGAATCAGTAAATCTGAGCCTAGGGGTGGCCCACCCGAGAGGTCAAGAGTTTTCTGAACCAAAATCAGAAAGTCGATTCGGCAGGCAGGAGTCCGGCATCGACGCCGAATACGTCGCTATGGCGAAGTCGGGCGAATCGCCGCGACCGCCCACGCGCCCGTCGGCAACTGGCGCCAGCTGCCGACGGGCGGCGTCACCATCGTCATGGCCGCAGCCGACTAGCGGACCTCGGACGGGTCGGCGACCGGGGTCGGTAGCAGACCCGCGGTGATGAAACCGTCGATATAGCGCTGTAGGACAGCGGCATCGATGGCCGGACAACGCACACCGGATCGAGCCAGAACCGCTCGGGTGCCGGTGTCGTCGACGATCAGGGCGTCGCCGCCGCCGTTGAGGTAATTGTCGGCGACGAGTGCCGCGCGCATGAGGTCGGCGTGCTGGGCGATCTGCCCGGCCAGTCGCTCGGCGGCGTCGGCCACCGACACCGTTTCGACGGGAAAACCGCTGCGGCGCAGGGTGTTCAGGATGTCGCCGACATTGGTGGGCGCGCTGTTGACCAGATGGTAGATCTCGGTGTTCGGCTGCCGCCCGGTGGCGAGTGCGACCAGCGCGCGGGCCACGTAGTCCACCGGGGCCAAGGTGACGTCGGCGGATTCGATGTCGGGCGCGACTCCGAGGTGGGCGGCCGAACGGATGAGCGTCCAGAACGCGTCATCGGCACTGTTCGCGCCGCTGCTGATCGATCCGGCGACCAGGCCGGGCCGGTGCACCGCGACCGGCAACCCGCGTCCGGCTGCCGCGAGAACCAGCTGCTCGGCCACCCATTTGGTGGCCAGATACCCGTTGCGCGGCACCTGATCGGCGGTGATCGCCGTGCGCTCGGTGACGATTCCGGTGTGCCCGACACCGACCGCCGCCGACACGGTGGACACGAAATGCAGGGCCTTCACCCTGGTGTCGACCGCCAGCCGCAGGATCTCGACGGTTCCGGCGATATTGGCCGGACGCAGGGCGGCATAGGATTCCAGATGATTCACGCGGGCGCCGTTGTGGTAGATCACCTCGATCCGCGTGGCCAGCTCGGCCCAGGTGTCGGTGGGGAGCCCGAAGCGCGGCGCCGCGAGGTCGCCCGGTACCGGCACGACCCGATCGGCGAGCCCCTCGGTCTCGAGCCCGTACCGCTGGAGCGTCGTTTCGAGGCGGCGGCGCACGTCGTCGGCGTCCTCGGCGCGGACCAGACACCAGACGCGCGATGCGGTGCGGTCGAGCAGCTCGCGCAGCAGATGGATGCCGACGAATCCGGTGGCGCCGGTCAGGAATACATCGCCGGCCGAGGTCGGGGGCGCCGGGAACGCCTGCGGCACAGTGATTGTGGGATCCAGGCTCGCGTCGGCGATCAGCATGTCGGTCCAGTGCCCGGCCGCCGCCGCGCCTGCTTCGGCCGTCACCGCCGCGGTCACCGCGCGCGGCGTCGGCGCTTCGAAGAGCAGGCGCGGGTCGGCATCGATGCCGAGCCGGGTCCGCAGCTCCGACCGGAGTGTGAAGACCAGCAGCGAGGTGCCGCCGAGATCGAAGAAACTGTCGTCGATCGTGACCGAATCCCGTTCCAGCACATCGGCGAACACCTGCGCTACGGCGAGCTCGCGCACGGTCGCCGGCACGCCGTCACGGATAGGCGCGCCGGCGGCGATGTCGCTTTTCCGGGCCGCACGCTCGGGCAGACCGGGCCGGGCCGTGCCGGACAGCTGCGCGACAGTCGCCTCGGGATGCGTGGCGATCGTCGTCAGGATGTCGAGGAACCGCGCCGCGAACCCGGCCACCGTCGCCGCGTCGTAGAGGTCGGTGGCGTAGCGCAGGCTCCCTGTCGATCCACCGGTGCCCGATTGCTCACGCAGCGTCAGGGCGAGGTCGAAATGTGTTGTTGACCAAGGGATATCGACAGGTGTTACGGTCAGTCCGCGGAGGTCGAGCGAGGGCGACGCGGGCAGGTTCTCGTAGGAGAACACGGCCTCGAACAGCGGGTGCCTGCTGGTGTCGCGTGGCGGATTCACCGCTTCGACGATGTGATCGAAGGGGACGTCGGCGTTGTCGAGCGCGGTGAGCGTCACCTCCCTGGCGCGCGTCAGCAGGGTGGTGAAGTGTTCGCGCGGATCGAGGGTCAGGCGCAGTGGCAGGGTGTTCACGAACATGCCGACCAAGCGGTCGAGGGCGGGGTGTCCGCGGCCGGCGACGGGGGTCCCGACCGTCACGTCCGCGATCCCGGCCAGGTCACCGAGCAGCACGGTGAACGCCGCGTAGCCGACCATGAACGCCGTCGCGTTGTGCCGGCGGGCCAGCTCGGCCAGCGCCGTCCCGATGTCGGCGCCGATCTCGAACTCGACCACCGCGCCGGTACCGCCCGGCCTGCCTGAGCCAGGAGTGCGGACTCGATCGGTCGGTAGCGGCAGCTGGGTGGGCGCGCCGTTCAGCGCATGCACCCAGTGGGCGAGCTGATGGGCGGCGCGGGAGCGCGGATCGTGTCGATCACCGAGCCGCCGGTGCTGCCACAGCGTGTAATCGGCGTACTGCAGCGGCAGCGGCTCCCACGGCGGTTGCCGCCGGTCCGCTCGCGCGGTGTACGCCGCGGACAGGTCGGCCACGAGCGGACCGTGCGACCAGCCGTCGGCGGCGATGTGATGGGCGACCAGCGCGAGCACATGGTCGTCGGGACCGAGATTCCACAGTGCCAGCCGGATCGGCGCGTCGGTGGTGACGTCGAAAGGCGCGGCGACCGCCACCGCGAGTTCGGCATCCAGCCCGGCCGGGTCGAGTGCGCGCGCGATCAGCGGTGCACCGCCCAGGGCCGCGTCGACGGTCAGGATGCGCACCTGGGGCCCGGTGCCGCCGGCGGGATACACCGTGCGGAGCACCTCGTGCCGGTCCACCACATCGCGCACCGCGGCATCGAGTGCCGTCATATCGAGAGATCCCGTCAGGCGCAACGCGATCGGCAAATGGTACGCCGACGAATCCCGGTACAGCTGATTGAGCAGCCACATCCGCAGCTGCGCCGGGGCAGGCGCCAGGTGTTCGGGCCGGGTTCGCGGCACCGGTGCGTCCTCGGCCGGGTTCTCGGGATCGTCGAGTCGTAGCGCCAGTGCTGCGACGGTCGGCGCGTCGAAGACGGTGCGGACACCGATACCGAGGCGTGCCGCGAGCGCGGTCGCGGTGAGTGAGGTCCCGCCGAGTTCGAAGAACTCGCTCTCGGCACCGGGCACCTCGATCGCGAGAACCTCGGTGAAGGCCGCCGCCACCCTTCGCTCCGAGTCCGTGGAGACGGGCCGGGAACCGTGGTGACCGAACACCGGCGCGGGCAGGCGACGGGTGTCGAGCTTGCCGTTGGGGGTCAGCGGCAAGGTGTCGAGTACGAGGTAGGCGCTGGGCCGCAGATACGCGGGCAGCTGTTCGGCGACCTGGAGTCGCACCAGCTCCACCTCGAGTGGACCGTCCGGCACCAGGTAGGCCACCAGATGGGTGCCCCTCGCGTCCTGATGGGCGGTGACGGCGGCCCGGCCGACGCCGGGGAGACCGGTGAGCGTGGTCTCGATCTCGCCCGGTTCGATGCGGTGACCGCGCACCTTGATCTGGAAGTCGCTGCGGCCGTGGTAGATCAGTTCGGGCTCGGCGTCGGCGGTGAGGGTCACCAGGTCACCGGTGCGGTACACCCGCCCACCGGGTGGACCGAACGGGTCGGCGACGAATCTGTCCGCGGTCAATGCGTGCCGTCCGTGGTAGCCGCGGGCCAGGGCCGGGCCGCCGAGGTAGAGCTCGCCGATGACCCCGGGCGGCACCGGGCGCAATCGGGCGTCCAGCACCAGTGCGTGGAATCCGCGCAGGGGCGCGCCGATCGTCACCGACCGGTCCGGCGTCAGCTCCGCGATGGTCGCGATATCGGTGGCCTCGGTGGGGCCGTATCCGTTGCGCATCAACCGGGTTCGCGACCAGGCGGACACGAGATCGGGGCGGATCGCCTCCCCGCCGACTCCGAGCACACGCAGGTCGGGCAGTGTCTCGGGGTCGAGGGTGGCCAGCACCGCCGGGGTGATGATGGCGTTGGTCACCCGCTCGCGCCGCATGAGCTCGGCCAGGTCGGGCCCGGCCATCACATAGCGCGGGGCCACCACCAGCGTCGCCGCTCCGGCCAGCCCGCACAGGATCTCGCCGACCGCCATGTCGAAACCGGGGGAGGCGTGGTGCAGGGTGCGGGCGCCGGGGCGCAACGCGTACCGGTCGCGGCGCTCGGCCGCCAGGTTCGCGAGTCCACCGTGGGTCACCAGCACACCTTTGGGGACGCCGGTGGAACCGGAGGTGTAGATGAGATAGGCGGGGTGCTCGGGCCGGGCGGGGACCGGCTGTCGCAGCTCGGCGTCCGGCGCCGCATCGGGGTCGACGATCGTCCAGTGGACCGATCCGGGCAGATCCGCCGGGTGCTCGACGCCGGTGACGCCGAGGGTGGCACCGCAGTCGCCGAGGATGTGCGCGATGCGCTCGGCCGGGTATCCCACGTCGATCGGCACGAAACCGGCCCCGGTCTTGGTGATCGCCCAGACCGCCCCTACCGAGGCGGCGGAACGTTCCATGACCATCGCGACCAAGGTCTCGGGGCCGGCACCCGCGGTCTGCAGCGCACCGGCGAGGCGGTCGGTCCACGCATCGAATTCGCGGTAGGTCCAGCGCTTCTCGCCGTAAACGACGGCGATGCCGTCCGGGTCGGCCGCGACGGCGGCGGTGATCAGCGCACTGAGGGTGGCCGGTGCCCCCGCCGTCGGTCCGCACCAGGGCACGAGCAGCCCCGCCTCGGCGGCGGTGAGGATCGGCAACCGGTCGATCGGAACATCGTCGGCAGCGTCGGCCAGCGCCGTCAGGAAGCCGACGAACCGAGCCAGATGCGCGGTGACCTCGGCCTCGGTGTAGCGATGGCGGTTGGCTTCGAACTCCACCCGCAACCCGGAACCGGTCACCGGATACACGTTGAGCGCGAGATCCTCGACCGGACCGGTGGACAGCAGTTCGATGGTGCCGCGCGCCGGGCCGAGCAGCAGTTCGGTGTGAAAGTTCATGATGTTGACCGCGGGTCCGAAGCTCAGCGACTCGGCTCGGCGCCCACTGTCGCGGACCATCTCGGCACCGCGATAGCGCTGGTGGCGCAGTGCCCCGCTCAGCTGCGCACGCGCGCGGGCGATGGCGGCGCCGACGGTGGTGCCCGAGCAGCGCAGCGGCACGATATTCGATGTCATGCCGCCGCATTCGCGCAGCGCGGCGGCGGTGCGTGCGGTGACCGGCAGGCTCAGGCTGACCGAGTCGGTGTCGGTCAGCCTGCTGAGGAACGCGGCGAACGCCGCGATCAGCACAGGCGCGTTGCCGGGGAAGCCGGCGCGCGTGCGCAGGCGCTCGACCAGCGATTCCGGCAGCTCGGCGCGGGCGTGGATCGGGAGCGGATCGGGAGCGCCGGGTCGCGTCGCGAGGGTCGCTGGGGCCGGCAGGGCGGCGAGCTGCTCGCGCCAGTATTCGCGGTCGGTTCCATATCGCCGCGAGCCCAGGTAGGTCTGCTCCGCGGCGGTGAGCACCGCCGTCGAATCGATTGCGGCCGAAGGTGTTTCGTCCCCCGCCACCAGGTCCGTGTAGTGGCGGCTCAGCAGGTGCTGCATGCGGACGGCACCGAAGCCGTCGAGCGCCAGGTGATGGGCACGGGTGTAGAGCAGGTGACGGTCCGAGCTCAGCCGCACGACCGTGGTCACGATGGGTGGATCGGTGACCAGGTCGAACGGTGCGCGCTGATCGGCCTGCATCCAGGCTCGGGCGGCGGCCTCCGGGTCCGATTCCCCGCTGTAGTCGACGACGGCGATGTGGTCGTGCATGCCGTCGTCGTGTACCTGTCCCGGCTGCCCGTCGACGTTGGTGAAGCGCACGTAGGCGCCCAGATCGCGCGCGGCCAGGTGAGCCGCGCGGCGGTATGCCGCGAGGTCGAGCGGTCCGCGCAGGTCGACATACTGGGCGACGGTGAGTGGCACCGGTCCGAGCAATTGCTGAGCGAACCACACCTCGCGTTGTGCCGCGGTGAGCGGGCGGACAGCAGGGATCGAACCGTGGGGAATCATGGTGCCTCAGAAGCTGGGAGAGAAGTGGTGGAAGACAGCGCCCGTGCCGTCGGCCGGGCGCTGCGAAACCGGGAACTCAGGCGGGATCGTCGGTGAGATAGCCACCGCGAGCGAAGAACTCGGCACCGTCGTGCTCGGTGCCCGCCGCGCTGCGGACGCGGGTGATCACCAACGCGTGGTTGCCACCCCGGTGCGGCTGGGGGCCACACACGACCGCGCCGCCACCTTCCTGCACGATGACCCGGCCCGCGGTGCCGCCATAGCGTGCCTCGGAGATCACCGCGTCGAGAATCTCGATGCGCTCACCGCGGTAGTAGGAGTAGGCGCGCGGATACGGCGCCGACAGTGCCCGCACGAACCTCTCCGAATCGGCCGCGTCCAGGGACCAGTCGACCCGGCTGTCGCGATCGGACCGCTTGTGGAAGTAGGTGCGCTCGGCCTTGTTCTGCGGCGTCCACACCGCGGTGCCGTTCTCGAGGGCCGCGAGGGCCTCGTGCACCGCACCGGGGATCAACTCCATGCCGGCGAGGACGAGCTCGGTGCCGGTGGCGCCGGGCGGGATCGGCAGGCGCTGCTGGACCAGGATGTCGCCGGTGTCGAGTTGCTCGTCCATGCGGTGCACGGTGAGGCCGAATTCCTCGGCGCCGCTGATCAGCGCCCACAGCACCGGCGAGAACCCGGTGAATTTCGGCAGCAGCGAATCGTGCAGATTCAGGGTGCCGTGGGGCGGCATGTCGTACAGCTCCGCGGGCATCCAGGTGTACCAGCTGTTGACCACGATCACATCGGGTTGGGCCTGCTTGACGAGATCGATGGTCTCGGCGTCGGCACGTTCGGTGAGGTGGACCGGAATCCCGTGCTCGGTGGCCAGTTCTTCGACCGAATCGTTCCAGATCGCCTTGTAGGAGGATTCCGCGGCCGGATGGGTGACCGAGAGGACCACCTCGTGCTCCGAGTCGATCAGAGCCTGCAGGGTCTTGCGGCCCCAAGTTTGGAAACCGAACGACACGATGCGCATGGATCTACCTACCTTTGTCTGTGTGTAGGCTTACCTTACATAGTTGGGGGTATGTTCTGTATGCCCGGCCGAGACGTGATCACGTGGCCGGTCTCGATGCGGCCCGTCTTCGGATCAGGGCGGGGCGCCGAGGTGCGCGGTGCGATGCTGTCCGGTCAGGCTGCCGCGACCTCGGCGGCGCCGTTGAGCCGGGCGTAGCGTCCGCCGTCCTCGATCAGCGCCGTAGTGTCGCCGAGCTCGACGACCCGGCCGGTAGGGGATACAAAGCGAGAGGCGGGTTTATGCCCGACAACGAGAGCGACCTCCTGATGCAGGTGGCCAGGTCGCTGCGTCGGCGCTGGGCGGCGGTGTACGCGCCGATGGGGCTGACCCCGCACCAGGCCCGCGTTGGGTCACCTCGACCATGCTGGCTTCCCGGCGGGCTCGACCGCGCGGCGACTCGCGGTGCGTGGGAACAGGATCGGTTCATGCGCGTGCTGGTCAGCGCCGGACCGACCGTCGGCGCGGCCGCCACGCGACTGACGCACGCGGCGTAGGTGCCACAACAGGTGGTGCCGCCGGCGCGGGCTTCAACGTCTGCGGTATCCGCGAAGGGCGAGCGTCGCGAAAACCACCGTCAGCGCCACGGTCCACGCCAGCGCGCGCCAGGTGGGCGCTGCGACCGGTCCGGATGCCGCCAGCCCGCGCATCGCCTCCACCACCGACGACACCGGGTTGGCGGCGGCGACGGGCTGGATCCACGACGGGAGATCCTGGCGTGGGACGAATCCGGTCGACAGGAACGAGGCCACCAGCAGGATCGCGTTGAGCGCCGAACCCACCGCCTCCCCGGACTTGGCGTAGACCGCGATCGCCACCATCATCCAGGCGACCCCGGTGCCGAAGAGCAGCGGCAGCACGAGGAATCCGATGACACCGAGCATTCCGCCGGTGAAACGGAATCCGAGCAGATAGCCGACCCCGATCACCGCGAGCAGGGTGATCAGGTTGCGCACCGTGTCCCCGGCGATGCGCCCGATCAGCGGGGCCGCTCGAGCGATCGGCATCGCCCGTAGCCTGCGGTCGAATCCCGAGTGCAGATCGTCGAAGGTCGTCATCGCGGTGCCGAGCCCGGCGAACGCGATGCCCATCACGGCGAACAGCGGCAGGCTGAAGTTCACGTAGTCGGCCCGGCTGCCGCCGGGGGCGACCAGCGAGCCGAACGACACCGTCATCAGCACCAGCAGGATGAGGGGGAAGAACGTCGCCATCATCAGCAGGACGGGGTTGCGCAGCGTCACCCGGATGGCGCGGATCGTGAGTGCCCATCCGTCGATGAGCACGTGCGGGCGGGGTCCGGTCGGGGTGCGGGTTTCGTTCACAAGGACCTCCGGTAGGCACGGGCCGCGACCGCGACACACACGACGAACCCGCCGCTCAACCACAGCAGGGCGATCGTGACGGGCCTGGCGAGGGCTGCCTCGGCGTCGGCCAGCGCACGCAGCGCGTCGGCGGTGCGGCTGAGTGGCTGGTTGGCGACGAACGGCTGCAACCACTCCGGGAACGCCTCGGTCGGTGTGAAGGCGTTCGACACGAGCAGGAACGGGAAGAAGATGACATTGGTGATCACCTGCACCGAGTCCACCTTGCCCGCCGCGAAACCGATCGCGACGAACCCGGTGCACACCACCGCGGCGAAAAACAGTGCGATGAGGCCGAATCCGATCGATGCGAGCACACCACCACCGAGGCGGAAGCCCATGACGGCGCCGGCGGGAAGCAGGACCGCGATCGTCAGCAGCGCACGGGTCAGCTCCGCGCCGACCAGTCCCAGTACCGGGGCGATCGGCGAGACGGCCATGGAGCGGAGCCTGCGGATCATGCCGCCGGTCACGTCCTCGACCGACAGGATGGCCGCCGACATGGCAGTGAACAGCATCGCCTGCAGAATCACCGCGGGCAGCAGATACTGCCCGTAGCCGCTGCCGATCCGGCGCTCGACCACGGTGCCGAACACGACGTAGAACATCGTCGCGAAGATCAGCGGCAGCACGACGGCGCCGATGATGGATGCGGGGCGTCTGCTCATCAACCGCAGGTGGCGACCGGCCAGGATTGCGGTGTCTGCCCACATCGACGGATGTGGGCGGGGCGCGGCGGCAACGGCTTCTGATGCGGCGATGGTCGTCGTCACGGGGTGTCCGCTGTCTCGCCGGGGACGCTCGGGTGCCCGGTAAGGCGGAAGAACACGTCGTCGAGGGTCGGGCGGCGCAGGGCGATGTCGTCGACGGCGATCTCGGCGGCATCGAGCTTGCGCACGACATCGACCAGCGTCGCGGCACCCGACGCGGCGACGGCGACGCCGTCGGTCACCTCGGCGAGCCCGGTCATATCCGCCAGCGCGGCGGCGATCCGGGGGCGGTCGCCTTCGGCCGCGGTGATGTGGCAGACCGAACCCCCGGCCTGGTCCTTCAGCTCGTCGGCGGTGCCGTCGGCGATGACACGGCCGTGGTCGACCACCACGATCCGGTCGGCCAGTTCGTCTGCCTCGTCCAGGTATTGGGTGGTGAGCAGGATGGTCATGCCGTCGTCGCGCAGGTCCCGGACCACGTCCCACAGCACCGCGCGGCTGCGCGGGTCGAGACCGGTGGTCGGTTCATCGAGGAAGAGCACTTCCGGTTGGCCGATCAGGGATGCCGCGAGGTCGAGCCGTCGCCGCATGCCGCCGGAGAAGGTGCCGCTGCGCCGATCGGCGGCATCGCTGAGGTCGAAGCGGCTCAGGAGTTCCTCGGCGCGCTCCGCCGCCCGCCGACGTCCCAGTTTCAGCAGCCGACCGAACAGGGCCAGGTTCTCGCGCGCGGTCAGGTTCTCGTCCAGGGCGACGAATTGCCCGGTCAGACCGATCACCGACCGCACCGCTCCCGCGTCGGCCACCACATCGTGACCGGCGACCCGCGCGTGACCCGCGTCGGGAACCAGCAGTGTGGTCAGTACATCGATTGTTGTCGTTTTCCCCGCGCCGTTCGGTCCGAGCACCCCCGCGATCGTGCCTCGTTCCACCGCGAAACCGAGCCCATCCAGCGCGGTCACCCCGCCGAACCGTTTGACGAGACCCTCCGCCTCCACGGCATAATCCACCATGGAGGTAAACCTAACCTAACTCGATCTGAAACGGCTAGGCGGCCCGAAGGAGAGGTATTCGCGCGAAGAAATTCGGCCGCGATCATCGCCGGATGTGCCTGGCGCCAGGCACAATTGACAGGAAGTCACCACCGAGTGACTACGACAACACGCGGCTACTCTGCCCTACCGAAGGTTGGTGAATGCACCGATGTCGATGCCGTTGTACGACGAGGTCCTACCGCGCGGCGAACGCGACGGATTCGGGTTACGCGTCGGTGCGATCATCGACCGTGGCGGAGAAGTGTTGCTCCTGAAAGCGAACAGCACCGGCCCCGTCCGGCCGACCCACAAACTCCCCGGCGCCACCGTGGGACCCGGCGAGTCCGTTGCCGCGGCACTGACGCGGGGAGTCCGCGAGGAAACCGGCCTGACCGTCACCGGCATCCGACACCACGTCGGTGACTTCGACTACCTGTCCCCAGCCGGAAAGCCGGTGCGGCGTCTGCACTTCGCCGTCGACGTGAAAGCCACCGGCCCCATCCGCCTTTCCGCCCACGCCGGGTACCTGTGGGCGTCGTTGGACCGGGAACTGTTCGTCACTCCCTCGATCCGGAGCATCCTCGAGACTTACAAGGACCTCCCCGCTCCCTGAGCGGCCAACGCCGGAACGGATCAAAAATCGGTCTCGGCCTCTATCTTTCGGTCGAACCTGGGTGGATGATGGCCAAGAGGCCAGCTCTCGACCTTCGCCCAGCTCATGGCGATCGAGCGATGGCAAATATCGTGACTGGACCACTGGGGGACACGATCGTGACATTCCTCGAGATGAATGCGGACGACGGAGGGGCGTTGCCCCCGAGAGCCCGCGGGCTGTTCCGATGACCGTGATCCTCAGGCCCGGAGATCGTGGAGAGCTCGTCGGGGTACTCCAGGCGACGCTCAACCGTGACTTCCCGCTCTACTCCAGATTGGTCGTGGACGGGGAATACGGCCCAGCCACGACCGCGGTCGTCGCGGAATTTCAGCGCCGGGCGGGGCTCGATGTCGCCGAACCCGGCACGGCCGACACAACGACGTTGCGCAGGCTCGGACTGAACTTCGACCGGATTCCACCAGCCGGGACCCGGCCGTTGTACTACAGCTTCGCGGGCACTTGGGGACATTGGAGTCAGGGACCACCGTTCGACGTCGGCTCGGCGCTCGAAGGTGAGCGCCGGGTCCGCAATCAACCGGTCGCGTACCCCGCCAGTGGATTTCTCAATCCGGACCCGCACACCAGCTACCGGGAGTCGGTGGCGCTCGGCGTCGGGGAGGGGATCAGGCTGATCCTGCTGAATCCGGGCCCGTTCATCCTCGCGGGATACAGCCAGGGTGCCGAAGTCGTGGTGCGGCTGATGACGCTCATGGCCGACGGCGGGCCGCTCGCGCACCGCGCCGACGATGTGCGGCGCGTGATCACCTTCGGGTCGCCGTGCCGTCCGCCGGGACGCACTCTGCTGGGCAACAACCCTGCGGGGGCCGGAATCTCCGGCGACTACACGCCCCAGGAGTTCCGCGACCGCACCTTCGATTTCGTGCTCGACGGTGACATGTATGCGACGACGACCAACGACACGCTGCTGGAACAGTTCTACGACCTGCTCGTCCACGCGGAGCTGTCGGTGCCGTTTGCGGTTGCGGTGTTGCAGTTCCTGCAATCGAACATCCTCGGTGGCGGTCTCGGTGGCCCGCTCGGCGCTGTCGGCCGGATGACCGTGCCGACAGCGCTGACGGGACTCGGTGGCGTCGACTTCGTCAAGGCCGTCCGAACCATGCAGGTCGTCTCCGAGTTCCTGATCCGCAATCCGCATGTCCACTATCACGACTGGCCGGACTTCGACGGCCACACCGGAATCGAGCGCGCCAAGCAAGTCCTCCGCGACGTCACATCGCCCGGCTAACCGAGGTCGGACCTGCTCATCACCTGATGGAATGACCCGCCGCAGGCGTGCGTCGATGGCGGCCGATGCGGCGCCGACCCCGCCGGCTATCGGACGGGAATCGTGCAGTGCATTGCGCGGTAAGGCCATCCGTCGGCGGTTCCCCATTGCGACACCAACAGGTGCAGGCCGGCGTCGAGGGTGGATCCGGGCCCGTCCGCTCACGGCTTGTCAATCGCGGCGTCGTCGCAGTGATCGGTACAGCAGCCACAGCGCCGGCGCGACCGGTAGCAAGACCGTCGCGAACAGGATTGCTGCGAACATTCCATAGCCGTGCGGATCGGCGGACAATCCGGTGGCGCTGAGCACCGCCTTGGCGACAAGCAGCACGATCAACAGGGCGGTGCAGGCAAACGCGCCGAGCACGAGGCGCCGCAGGGCTGTTGCGCAGGTAGTGCTAGCCGGGGTGTCCATGTTCGGCTCCGCGGTGGGAGTGTGCCGCGGGGTATCACACCACCTCGTAGACCGCCTGCGGTTCCCGCCGCAACAGCCGGTCGGTCATCTCCAGCTTGAGCTGCGCGAGATGTGCCTGCTCGTCGTCGGTTCGGTTGGGCTTGCGGGAGAGCACGATGAACTCCTCGACGACGAAGCCGTCGTCGCGCAACTGCACTGTCACGACGTCCCCGCGGTAGGTGAACTCCCAGACATAGCGCTCGAGCATTACCCCACGTTCGGGCTTCTCCAGGTCGGCAGTCACCGTGTACTGCCCCTCGGTGACGGCGCGCAGCACCATCTCGATGGCATCCCGCCCGCCGGGTCCACGGAATCCCGTCCGTACCCGCACCTCTCGCCGATTCACCGCCGGAGCCAGGTTCGGCAGCGCCACCCGCATCGCGGTGTAGCCGTGTGCCACACCGCCCGGGTAGCCGGGACCGTGGTATTTGAGCACGTCGTCGAAGGTGAAATCCAAGGTGGTCGTGCCTTCGAGAACCCGTAGCGACATTCGATCTCCTCTCAGCTCCGCGTGGCCCACTGCATCGCGGAGTACAGCAATTGGGTTGCGCCGGGCATGAACCCGGAGCCGTGGTGATAGACCGGATCCATCGTGGTCACGAGCAGCCGACCGGGGGTGCTGAGTTCGTCGAGATAGAGCAGCGAACCGTCTCGTTTGCCGGTGACGGTCTCGAGGTCCACCAGACTCACCGCTGCCTGCGGTGGCTGCAGCACGCCGTGAAAGTGCCAGATCACTGATCGATCCGCGAAGTACGGCCAGGCCGGATGATGCGGTGCCCGCAGCCGGATTCGATGATCCTCGCCGGTTCGCCACCACCAGAAGTTGGTCGGCCGGCTTTCCTCGTGGACCCCCGGTAGCCATTCGCCGACACTGTTCTCACCGAACACCACCATCGTCGCGCCCCGAGCCAGGCACTCCAGCAGCATCGGCGATCTCGGAATCAGCAGATCCGGGCGCAGTCGATCACTGACCACCACCACATCGGCGTCGGCCAGCGCGACCGGCTCCATCCTGCGGACGTGCACGGGCCGAATCCGGTACGGCGCCAACGCCGGGTCGGCGAGTGTCGCCAACTGGGCGTGGGTGCCGCCGTGCACGAAAGCCACCCGCGGCATCGCACTCATCGTTGCCCCAACCACGACAACAGCTGTCCGGTAAGGGAACTCGTGCCGCGATCGGCGCCGGCGAACTGCAACAGATCATTGCCGCCGTGCACGAGCACCTGTCCCGCACCGAGCCGATACGCGTAGTCGATCGGACCAGCAGTCGGTCCGATGGTGTGCACGATCTGCGCGTCGCCGGGCAGGTCGAGGTAGTAGCCGCGACCATAGAACCCGGCGACTCCGATGCGCGAGATCTCCTCGAACGACAGCCGGCCCGGCGTGCCGGTGCTGTACAGCAGCGCTTGTGGATCGATGCCCGCCCACACCGGATGCTCCGACACCCGAGTCAGCGCAAGATCGGCGGGCTTGCGGAACTCCAGCTTCCGCCAGCGGGTCAGACCGTCGAGAAATACCCGCTGGACGTGGCCGTTGACCACCACCCGACCGCCCTCGAAGACAAACCGGCCCAGTAACTCCCGATTCTGCGTGAGAAACTCCTGATCGACATCGGCGGCGAGATAGATCCCGGTGACCTCGGTGAGATCGACCTGAGGCAGGTCGTAGAGATCGATGTGGCGCCAGCCATCGGACTCGACGGCACCCGGCACCATCACCGCACGCAACACCGTCATGACACACCCCGGCCGAAATCGGGAACGATCAACCGGCGCACCGCCGTCGAGGTCTGGACATCGGCGGTCACGATGGCGAGTCCGTACAGTTCGCTCAACACAGTGTCGGTCAACAACTCTCGGGTCGGACCCACGCGCTGATCACCGGAGTCGACCATCAACACCACTCGCTCGGCGATGTGCAATGCGTGATCGGGATGATGGGTCGTCATCACCACCGCCATACCTTCGTCGGCGAGCGACCGAAGCAGCGTCAATACCCGTGCCTGGTTCCGCAGATCCAACGCCGAGGCCGGCTCGTCGAGAACGATGGTGTCGCAATCGGATACCAGTGCCCTGGCAATCAATACCATTTGCCGTTCGCCACCGCTGAGGCGGGCGTAGTCGCGCTCGGCGAGGTGGGCGATTCCCACCCGGGCCAGTGCGGCCGCGGCGGCCTGGCGGTCGCCGCGGGTCGGTGTGCCGTAGATCTTGACTCGACGCGCTCGGCCCATCAGCACGGTGTCTATCACCGAGAACGAGAAGACGACCGCATGACTCTGCGGCACGAAGCCGACCTTGCCGGTGAGTTCGATCGTCCCTTCGGTCGGCGCCACCAATCCGGACAGGCACTTGAGCATCGTTGTCTTGCCACGGGCGTTGGGGCCGAGCACCGCCAGCACTTCTCCACGCCGGACATCCACGGACACGTCGCGAAAGATCCACGGCCCCTTGGCCGAATAGCGAAACGACATCGACTTCGCGTCAAGCATCACTACCCCACAGCTGTCGCCGGTTACGGATCAGCAGCAGTACGAAGAACGGCGCCCCGATCATGGCGGTGAGAATTCCGATCGGGATCTCGGCTGTGCTGAGTGTCCGTGAGAGCGTGTCGATCACTGTCAGGTATGACGCTCCGAGCAGTGCGCTCATCGGCACCACGATCCTGTTGTCGGTGCCGACCATCATACGGACCAGGTGCGGAACCATCAGCCCGACCCAGCTGACCACCCCGGCGACCGACACCGCGCCGGCGGTGATGAGGGCGACGCAGCCGAGCAGCAGCAGGCGCATCCGAGCCGGCTTCACGCCGAGCGACACCGCGTCTTCGTCGCCCATCGCCAAGATGTTCAGCCGCCATCGCAACGCGATCACCACCGACGCCCCGATCGCGATCGGTACCGATGCGATCAGCACCTTGCCGTAGGTGGCTGTGGCGAGGGAACCCAAGAGCCAGAACACGATCGACGGCAACTGCTGCTGCGGGTCGGCGATGTAGGTCACGAACGACACCATCGCCTGGAACATCGCGCCGACCACGGTGCCGCCGAGGATGATCATCAGCAGCGGGGATCCCGGTGCGGCACGGGCGATCAGCAGAACCAGGACGAGCGCGAGTACCCCGCCGGTGAAGGCGCCACCGACGAGGTAACCGCCGCTGACTCCTGCGAACAACATCAGCACGCCGCCGAACGAGGCGCCGGAGGACACTCCGAGTACCTGCGCGCTGGCCAGCGGATTCTGGAACACCGCCTGCATCACCGCGCCGGTCAATGCCAACCCGGCACCGATGACCATCGAGAGCAGCACCCGCGGCAATCGGATATCGAACACCACACTGTGCTCCTGTGGCAGCCAGGTCTCCCGGAGCGGAAGTACCTGTCCCAGCAGCAACCGGGCAACCTCGTTGGGCGGAACGTAGTACCGGCCCACCGCCAACGCGGTAATCGCCACGACAACAAGGACGATCATCAGCGCCACGCCTACTGCTGGGGCCCGCCACTGCCGAGGTCGCGTGACCGTCGACTGGTCCTCGGCTACGGCCTCGGCGTCGATCTCAACCGCGGAAATGGTCATAGTTCGCGGAGTCTGCATTGAGGTCGAACCGCAGCACCTTGTCGATCTCCTCCTCGGAGATCGAGTAGCCGAACAGGTTGTCGAAACCCGCTCGGATGTTCTCGCGCAGGTCGGTACCGGCGGAGGTGGGGTAGAGCACTTCATGCATCCACTGCCACATCAACGGTGACTCGATGCTGGAAACCTGCCACCGATAGGCACCGAGCGGCGTCTTGTACACCCGCCGGTCCTGCACGGCCTTCACCCCGGCCAGGCGCGGGTCGGAATAGATGTCGGCGGGTGTGCTTTCGTCGAACCCGCTGAGCATGATCACCTCGGGGTTCCAGGTGAGGATCTGCTCCGGGGTCACCTGACCCGCGTCGGAGACGAATTCCTTGGTCACCAGGTCCGCACCGACGAGGTCGAACTGGAATCCGTCGTATCCGCTCGCCTTGGTGGTCGAGTACGCGTCACCGACGCGCGACAACATCATCGCGCGGGGCCGCGGAGTCGTCTCGGCAGCGACCTCGGCGCGGGTGGCGTCGATCTCCGTGTGATGCCAGTCGACCAGTTCCTTGCCGCGGTCGGGCTTGCCCGCGATCTGCGCGAAGAGCGTGATCCAGGTTTCCAGATCCTGTTGCGTCCCGTACTTCAATCCGACCACCGGGAACCCGGCCTTCTCGATCGGATCGGTGACCTCGGCCCCGCGATCGCCCCACTGCACCACGACATCCGGGTCGAGTTTCAGCAGCGTCTCGACATTGGGGACGAAGTTGGCACCGGCGACCACGGTCGACTGCACCGACTGCGGGAAGATGGTCGCGAACATTCCGCCCTTGTTGGCCGCCAGCGTCGACTGGTTGATCCCCACGATCCGGTCGTAGCTGCGATCCACTGCGGCGAAGATCGACGGCGCCGGGATGACAGCGAAGGCAATCTTGCGCACGTCACCGTCGATCGTCACCTTGTTGCCGCGCTGATCTATCAGCTGGATCTCTGACACACCGGCTGCGGTGTTGTCGGAAGGTGCCGATTCGCGACTGGAGCATCCGGACACGGCCGCTGCGGCCACCAGTCCCAGCGCGGTGATCCGTCGCACGGAACGCGATCGAAATTTTCCAGGTAATGCGTGCAACGACGTGCCTCTCGCGGTTCTTGTTCGCTGATGCGTTCACTCTTCCCCACTGGGAGAATCGGGTGAACGGAAGTGAGGTTAGCATAAGCTAACTACACTGTGGGCGCGCTGAACCAGGCCCGCGCGAATCCTCCTCGAGGCGAGGAAGTCGCTGCTCAGCGCACGTAAACGATCGTCTCCTAGCCGTCGGCGCAGGCGACAAGACCACCGTCGGAGGCGAGCTCTCCCCGGGCACCGAAAAATCGTTCGCGCACTGTCGACGCTGCTGGATAGCCTGGTGAGACCTGCGGATGAGCTCTGGGGAGGAGCGAAACGATGTGGAACTGGGGAAGATCCTTCGCAGAACACGCGACTGCTGGCGCATGGACGACGTGGCCGCCGGCCCATACGCCACCGACCATCGTCGACCCTCCGGCGTGGGGTCGGCCGGCCGACGAGGCGGTGGTGCCGAACCGAGTGGGAAGAAGGTGAGCAGGAGCCATTCCACAGTTGCCGAATTTCCTGATCAATTCTCTACCCGATTTTGTACGGAGCAGAGTTAGAGTTGCACCGCGCCACCTGACCCCTCCTCAGCAAAACGCCGATCGGAGAGTTATGGGACACCGGACGAGTTTCGCAGTCATTGTCGCGGCCGCGGGTTTGTTCATCGCCGCGGGCTGCGGGACATCGCCGGATTCCGGCAGCAGCGCCACCCGCACGCCGAGCGGCTCGCAGGCCGAGCCCGCGTACGCCACCACCCTCAGGCCGGTAATTACCCAACTGATGAAGGACAACGTCATTCCAGGCGCCGTCGTGGTCGTCAAATCGCCGAAGGACGGCAACTGGACCGAGACATTCGGCACCCGAGTCATCGGTGCGAACGACCCCATGTCGGTGGACGACTACTTCCGCATCGCCAGTAACACCAAGACCATGACATCGACGGTCATCCTGCAGTTGGTGCAGGAGGGCAAGCTCGCGCTCGAGGACCCGATCGCCAAATATTGGCCGGGTGTGCCGAACGGGGACAGCATCACCATCGCTCAGCTCTCCGAAATGCGAAGCGGGCTATACAGTTACACATTCGACCCGCAATTCAATGCCATGCTCGACAGCGACCCGAACAAGGTGTGGACACCGGAGGAGTTGCTCGCGATCGCCTTCTCGCACCCGGTCAATTTTGCGCCGGGGGAGAAATTCGATTACTGCAATACCAATATCATCCTGCTCGGCCTTGTCATCGAGAAGATCACGAATATGTCGGCCGCCGAGAATTTCCAGAAGCGGATCTTCGAACCGCTGGGCCTGAAGCACACCTCGATGCCCGCGGCGGGGGACCACTCCATCCCCGATCCGCACCCGCAGGGTTACGCGTTCGGCACCAATGTCTCCACCATCGATACCTACGCCCTCCCGCCCGCGGAACAAGCCGCCGCGGTGGCAGGCGCGCTGCAACCCAGCAACGCGACGGACGAGAGCCCGTCGTGGACGTGGACCGCGGGTGCCGCGATATCGACGGTTGATGACATGGCCACGTATGTGCGGGCCCTCGTCGACGGCGGTTTGCTGGATGAGACGACGCAACGAGTTCGCATGGACAGCATCCAGCCGATCGATCCGGCCGCCCCTGATGTCGCTGGATACGGTCTCGGAATCGTCCGATTCGGTGTCCATCTGTTCGGACACGACGGCCAGATACCCGGGTTCATGACCTTCATGGGCCATGACCCCGCGTCGGACCGCACGATCGTGGTCGCCACGAACCTCGCGACGGTGCCGTCGGGCGAGGGGTCGGCACTGGTGCTGGTCAAAGCCATGCTGCCGGTCTTCTACGGTGCCGATGCGGTGCCAGGCAACCCGGCCGCCCCGAACACCGGCGCGACGACCCCGCCCAGCATTCCGGCCGGACCGACCATTACGGGCCGATGACCGTCCAGCGCCTGCTCACCCGGTGGTGAATTGCGGGTCCGGCTGCGATCGCCTTCCGACAATTGCGGTGTAACAACGATCCATGGATTTCCCTGCTGAAAAGGCTCGAGATGAGATCCTGGAAGCTTCGAAGCTGTGTACCTGCCAAGAAAGGTGGTTCTCGATGTCTGATGACTCTGCTCTGCCTCAGGTTGCTTCATGGCCGAACGCTACGGCCACCGGCGAGGATCGAATGTCCGGGCACGGGGCGAGCTCGCTCGGATGACACCGAGGTTCGCCGGAGAAACCACCGGCGGATAATCCTGGTCACTAGTGCCGCGACAGCGGAATGGACGCCCATCAGCGCGTCCCGGCGGGTCCGGACCACCGAACCATCGCAGGTGATCTGATCAGGACGACACCTGATCCAGCCGGCGACGTTTCGCATGAGACGGCAAACACCGAGCTCGGGATCGTCGGTGATCGAGCTGATTCACGATGTCCCCGCCTCGATGATGAGCATCTCGACCGAAGGGGTAATTGATGAATGCATCGGCAACTCCGATTGGCAACGGTGGCGCTGCTCGTTCTCGCAGCACGCGTCCGT
This sequence comes from Nocardia sp. IBHARD005, assembly GCF_052814245.1. Taxonomy (NCBI): domain Bacteria; kingdom Bacillati; phylum Actinomycetota; class Actinomycetes; order Mycobacteriales; family Nocardiaceae; genus Nocardia; species Nocardia sp. IBHARD005. Next base: position 4,722,622 of record NZ_CP199935.1, on the reverse strand, counting down.
TCCCGTTGTCGTCCGGGCAGGCCGATATCTGGACCGCGCAACGTCTGGCTCCCGAAATCCCCTTGGCGGTGGCGCATTATGTGGAAATCCACGGCGAACTCGATATCGCGTTGCTCGACCGGGCTGCTCGCCAATGCGCGGTCGAGACGCAGAGCCCGTACCTGCGAATGGCCGGCTGTGGGGATCAGCCCGGACAGATTGTCGATCTCGATGCGCCGTTCGAGCTCGAACAGCTGGATGTGCGCGATGCCGACGATCCGCGTGCGGCCGCGCACGCGTGGATGCGGACGGACTCCTGCGCGCCCATCGACCTCGGGCGCGATCGGCTGATTCGACTTGTGCTGCTGCGCACCGGGGATACGGAGATCTTCTGGTACTGCCGCATGCACCACATCGCCATCGACGGCTACGGCGCGACCATATTGATCGTGCGCACGGCGGAGTTGTACAACGCGGCGCTGGCCGGTGTCGAACCTGGTTCGGCGAAGGCGGCCGACCTCTACGACATCTACGAGGCGGAGCTGGCATACCGCCGATCCGAGCACTTCACCGAGGATCAGCGCTACTGGCGGGACCGATTCCCGGTGCCGCCTATGCCTTTCGGTCTCAGTACGCGGACTGCCCCCGCGAGCGCGCACCGCATCGTCGAGTCGGCGGGGCTCGACGCGGTGACACGTGGCCTGTGCGATGCGGCCAAACAGCGCGACGGTGTGTCGCGCCCCGCGCTGCTGGTGGCGGCGTTGGCGGGGTATCTGGCCGGGGTCACCGGACGCGACGAGGTGCTGTTCAGCCTGCCGGTGGCGGCGCGCACCACCGAACCGCTGCGTACGTCGGCGGGTTTCGTCTCCAACGTGGTGCCGTTGCGGGTGCTCGTCGATGCCCAGGGGCCGGTGCGCGAGCTGGTGGGGCAGGTGCGCGAACAGCTGAGCGCCGCCCTGGCCCATCAGTGCTACCGGCACGAGGATATTCGGCGCGATTGGGGGTCGACGGCTGGTCGGCGCGGCTTTTACGGCCCGATGATCAACATGATGCTGTTTCCCAACGAGCTGCGGCTCGGTTCGGCGGTCGCAACGGTGCACGTCCTGTCCACCGGTCCGGTGGAAGACCTGTCCATCAATGTCTACAACGCCGCCGACGGCGGGTTGACGCTGGATTTCGAGGCCAATCCGGACCGCTACTCAGCCGATGACGTCGCGGTACACCACCGGCGTTTCCTCGGTTACCTCGCTCGGTTCCTCGCCGTGGGAACAGCCGACGCGGTCGCGACGGTGGCCATATCCGATGACGCCGAGCGGCGGCAATTACTGGAAGGCTGGCAGGGAACTGCCGTGGATCTGGTGCCGAGCACGCTGCCAGAGCTGTTCGCCGCGCAGGTTGCCCGCACGCCCGACGCGGTAGCGCTGTCATTCGACGGCAGGGGAGTGACGTATGCCGAGCTGGACGCCGGGTCCAATCGGCTCGCGCGGGTGCTCATCGACGCGGGTGCCGGACCGGAGTCGATTGTCGCGCTGGCGATACCGCGCTGCCTGGAACTCGTCGTCGGCATGTACGCGATCGTGAAGACCGGTGCCGCGTACCTGCCCGTGGATCCAGAACATCCGGCCGAACGCACCGAATACCTGTTGGCGGCCGCGAATCCGGTCTGTGTGCTGACGGTGAGCCGACATCCGGTGCAGCTACCGGCGCACTTGCGGCAGCTGGAGATAGACCACCTCGAGCGCAGCGGGGTCGGTGCCGCGGAGAGTCGTGCGAGCTCGGCACCCATCACCGACGCTGATCGGCGTCTTCGGCTGCGGCCGGATCACCCCGCCTACCTGATCTTCACCTCCGGCTCGACCGGAAAGCCCAACGGCGTCGCCGTCACCCACGCCGCGATCGACAACCGGCTGCGGTGGATGCAGGATCGCTATCGGCTCGGCGCCGACGATGTGGTGGTGCAGAAGTCCCCGGCGGGGTTCGACGTGTCGGTGTGGGAGTTCTTCTGGCCGTTGCAGGTCGGCGCGCGTCTGGTGCTGGCCGCACCGGGCGGGCATCGCGATCCGGCCTATCTGCGGACATTGTTCGCGCACGAGGGCGTCACCACGGCCCATTTCGTGCCATCGATGCTGGCGGTGTTCGTCGCCGACCGTCCGACCCGTGCGAGTGCGCTGCGGCGTGTGCTGTGCAGCGGTGAGGCGTTGCCCGCGGAGACGGTGCGGCTGTTCCGTGCGGCGTATCCGGGCGTGGAGTTGCACAATCTGTACGGCCCGACCGAGGCGGCGGTGGACGTCACATCGTGGGAATGCGAGGGCGATGCCACGGTGGTGCCGATCGGCGCGCCGGTGTGGAACACCCCGGTGTACGTGCTCGATGCCGAGCTGCGGCCGGTCCCGGTCGGAGCGGCGGGGGAACTCTACTTGGCCGGTGTGCAGCTGGCGCGCGGCTACCTGGGCCGTCCGGCGCTCACGGCGGGCCGGTTCGTGGCCAACCCCTTTGGCCCCGGCATGCGGCTCTACCGCACCGGAGACTTGGCTCGCCGGCGCGGCGACGGGAATCTGGAGTACCTGGGCCGCACCGACTTCCTGGTGAAGGTCCGCGGCCTACGGATCGAACTCGGCGAGATCGAGTCCGCTCTGGTGGCGCACGATTCGATCACCCAGGCGGTCTGCCTGGCCAGGCCGACCGCGCACGGTGGTGACGAACTGGTCGGCTATGTGGTCGCGGCCACGGGACAGACGGTCGATGTCCGTGCGGTGCGGGTGGCGCTGGGACGGACACTTCCGGAGTACATGGTTCCGCGCACCGTCGTGGTGCTCGACGCGATGCCGTTGGGACCCAACGGAAAGATCGACCGCGATGCGTTACCCGCGCCGCGGTACGAAACGCAAGCCAGCGCCCGAGCCCCCCGCACCGAGGTGGAACACCTGCTGCTGGAGGTGTTCGCCGACGTTCTCGGCCGCGCCGACGCGAAGCTCGGCATCGATGACGGCTTCTTCGACGTGGGTGGCGATTCGCTCGTCGCGGCACGGGCGGTGGCGCGGATCAATGCCGCACTGCCACACGCGGGAATCGCGCTGGGTGACCTGTTCGAGGCGCCGACTGTTGCCGACCTGGCCGCCCGGCTGGGGGTGAAGTCCACCAACGGAGATGGCCCCGGGGCGCTGTCGTTGCTCTCGTACGCCCGGGCACAGGCGCGTCCGGCGGTGTTGCCGCTGTCGTACGCGCAACAGCGGCTGTGGTTTCTCAACCGGTTCGATCGTTGCTCGGCGATGTACAACATGCCCCTGGCGATCCGGCTGACCGGTGCCCTCGAGCCGGCGGTGCTGCACGCGGCGCTCGCCGATGTGGTGCGCAGGCACGAGAGTCTGCGCACCACATTCGTCGACTCCGGGGACGCGAACCCGAGCCAGGTCATCGGCTCGGCCGCGGACGCGGCGGCGCGGCTGGTGGATGAACTGACCGCGGTCGCGGTCGCGCCGGAGGATATCGACGCACAGCTGGTGGCCGACGCGTCGACCGGCTTCGACCTGGCCGTGGAGCCACCGATCCGGGTGGCCCTCTACCGGACGCAACCGCGCGAACATGTCCTGACGGTGGTGTTGCACCACATCGCCTGCGACGGTTGGTCGTTCGAGCCGCTGGCCCGGGATCTGGTGACCGCCTTCGACGCTCGCCGGCGCGGGGTCGCGCCCGATTGGTCGCCACTTCCGGTGCATTACGCGGATTACGCGCTGTGGCAGCGGGACACGCTCGGCAGTGCGGACGAACCGGACAGCGCGATGCGGCGACAACTCGACTACTGGAGCACCACCCTCGCCGACCTACCGGAACAACTCGATCTCCCCACCGACCGTTCACGCCCGAGGGTGCCCTCGCATCGCGGCGGCACGCACGCGTTCGGCATCGATGCCGACACTCGCCGCGGGATGGCCGAGCTGGCCGCCGACAGCGGGGCGAGTGTGTTCATGGTGGCGCACGCCGCGCTGGCGATACTGCTGGCGCGGCTGAGCGTGACCACCGATGTCGTGATCGGTACACCGATCGCCGGCCGCGGCGAGGCAGCACTCGACGAGCTGGTCGGCATGTTCGTGAACACCGTGGTGCTGCGCACCGAGATCGATCCGAGCGCCGGGTTCGACACCGTGCTCGGCCAGATCCGCGACCGCGATCTGGACGCCTTCGCCAATGCCGGCATCCCGTTCGAGCGCGTGGTCGAGGAGCTCGATCCGGGGCGCTCCCCGGCACGTCATCCGCTGTTCCAGGTCATGCTGTCGTATCAGCGGACCCCCGATCTCAGCACGATCGAGCTGCCGGGTCTGCGCGCGCGGATCGCGGCGATCACCACCGGCATCACGAAATACGATCTGCAGCTGACCATCACCGAAACGTCCGGCGCGATGCGCGCGGAATTCGGCTACGCCACTGATCTTTTCGATGACGAGACGGTCGCCGGCTTTGCCCGCCGGTTCACCGCGATCCTGGCCGCGGTGATCACGACCCCCGGTTGTGCGGTCGGCGATCTGCCAGTGCTCGACGCGGTCGAGTGGGCCGACCTGTGCCCGGTCGTGTCCGGTCCGGCCGAATCGCCCGCGACATCGGCCGCGCTGTTGACCGCGGCGGTCGAGCGTGACCGCGCCGCGACGGCCGTGCGGTACCGGGGAGTCGATCTGTCCTACGGCGAACTCGACGAGCGCTCCAACCGCCTGGCGCGGGTACTGATCGCCGGGGGCGTCGGCGCCGAGCAGGTGGTTGCGGTGGCGCTGCCACGGTCCGTCGAGGCCATCACCGCGATCTGGGCCGTGGCCAAGACCGGCGCGGCCTATCTGCCGATCGACCCGAAGTACCCGGCTGCCCGGATCGAAGCGATGATCGCCGACGCGGGCGTGCGGATCGGTCTGACCGGTACCGGCCATCTGGCGGCGCTTCCCGCCGAGGTGCACTGGCTGCCGATCGACTCCTCGCACCTCGAAAAACAGTGCGCCGCGGTGTCGGCCGCCGCGGTCGCAGTCGCGGAGTTGACGGCCACCCCCCAGCTGGACCACCCGGCGTACCTGATCTACACCTCGGGATCGACGGGACGCCCGAAGGCCGTGGTGGTGACGCATCGCGGATTGGGTTGTCTGGCAATCGAACTCGCGCAGCGGTTCGGACTGGGTGCAGGCACTCGATCGCTGCACTTCTCCTCGCCCAGCTTCGACGCGTCGGTCTTCGAGTTGTTGCCTGCCTTCCTGTCGGGCGCGACGGTGATCGTCGCGCCCGACGACGTCTACGGCGGCGTCGAGCTGACCCGGCTGCTGCGCGTGGAACGGGTGGACTGCGCCTTCATCACCCCGGCGGCGCTGGCGACACTCGCCCCGGCCGGGCTCGACAACCTCGGCGTGATCGCAGTCGGTGGCGACGAGTGCGGGCCGGAACTCGTTGCCGCGTGGGCGAGTTCGAGCCGTGCCGTGTTCAACGCCTACGGACCGACCGAGACCACCGTCGCGGCGACGGTGAGCGCTGCGATGCGCGCGGGTGAGCAGGTGAGTATCGGCAGCCCGGTGCGCGGCATGCAGATGCTGGTGCTCGATAGCCGGCTGCACCCGGTTCCGGTCGGGGTACCCGGCGAGCTGTATCTGGCCGGGCCCGGGGTGGCCCGCGGGTACCACGGCCGTCCGTCGCTGAGCGCGAGCCGGTTCGTCGCCGACCCCTACGCCCTCCCCGGTGCGCAGGGTCTGCGGATGTATCGCACCGGTGACCTGGTATGCCTGGATGTGCACCGTAGGCTGCGGTTCCTCGGCCGGGTCGACGATCAGGTGCAGGTTCGCGGCTACCGCGTCGAAGTACGCGAGATCGACGCGACGCTGCTCACCCACCCATCGGTCACCTTCGCTCGCACCGTGCTCCATCGCGATGACACCGTCGGGCCCAGGCTCGTGTCCTATGTCTCGGTGACATCACCCGTAGCGTCCGCGGAACTGGTTGCGCAGGTGCGCGACTCGCTGCCCTCCTACATGGTGCCTGCCGCGGTGGTTGTCCTTGACCGCATTCCACTCACCCCGGTAGGCAAGCTGGATCGTGCGGCGCTGCCGGATCCGGTGTTCACCGACAACACCGTATTCCGGGCGCCCGCAACACCGTTCGAGCACCTGATCGCCGACGTGTTCGCCGAGGTACTCGGTGTGGAACGCGTCGGTGCCGAGGATTCGTTTTTCGCTCTCGGTGGCAACAGCCTGGTCGCGACCCGGATCGCCGCTCGCCTCGGGGCGATGCTCGGCACCGAGGTTCCGGTCCGACTGCTGTTCGAAGCGTCAACGGTCGCGGCACTGGCAGCGCGACTCGCCGAGCACACCGGAACGGGACGACTCCGTCCACCCTTGGTCGCCGGACCACGCCCGGAGTTCGTCCCCCTGGCACCCGCGCAGCAGCGCATGTGGTTCCTCAACCAATACGACACGGACTCGGCGGCCTACAACGTGGCGATCGCGGTCCGCATCCGCGGCGAGTTGAAGGTCGAGGCCCTGCGATCGGCGATCGTCGACGTGCTGCGCAGACACGAATCCCTGCGAACCCGATACCCCGAACAGGACGGTGTACTCGTCCAGCTGATCGAGCCCACGGACAAGGTAGACCTCGAGCTGACTCCGACACCGGTTCCCGCGAACCAGGTCACCACGGCGGTCACCGAGTTCAGCACGCAGCGCGTCGACGTGACAACTCAGGTGCCGGTACGCATGCGATTGTTCCGCGTCGACACCGGCGAGGCACCCGACTACCTGCTGGCGGTCGTCGTACATCACATTGCCGCGGACGGCTTTTCGATGACACCACTGGTCCGCGACATCACCACCGCCTACACCGCCCGCAGCCACGGAAAAGCCCCGTCATGGACACCGCTGCCGATCCAGTACGCGGACTACGCACTATGGCAACGAACCACCCTCGGCACACCTGAGGACCCGAGATCACTATCCGCCGAACAGATCCGCTACTGGACCGAAACCCTGGACGGCATGGCCGAAGAACTGTGCCTGCCGACCGACAGGCCGCGCCCCGCAGTGGCATCCCATCGAGGCGCCACCACGAGCTACGCGCTGGATCCGGAGCTGCTTCAGGCACTGGAAAGGGTTGCGTACCAGGGTGGTTCGTCGCTGTTCATGGTCGTCCACAGCACGCTGGCGGTGCTGTTGGCTCGATTGAGCCGCACCGGCGATATCGCGATCGGCACGCCCATCGCCGGACGTGGCGCGGCCGCGCTCGACGATGCGGTCGGCATGTTCGTCAATACGCTGGTGCTGCGCACCGAGATCGACCTCGGCGAGTCGTTCACCGACCTCCTCCATCGCGTCAAGCAGATCGACCTCGATGCCTTCGCCAACGCGGATGTCCCGTTCGAACAATTGGTGACGGAACTGGCTCCCGAGCGGTCCCGATCCCGCCACCCCCTGTTCCAGGTGATGGTGGTATTCCAGAACCTGGCTCGACCGAAACTCGAACTACCGGATCTCGACGCGTCCATCGTCGACCTTCCCGACGAAGTATCCCGTTTCGACCTGCAGATAGTGCTGTCGGACAACCATGAGAACACCGGCATGACAGCAGCTTTCACCTACGCCACCGACCTGTTCGATACCGCGACGATCGAATCGTTCCTACGCCGATGGATCCGGATACTCGAATCGGTCAGCACCGACCCGGCAACACCGGTCGGCGACATCGAAATACTGGAACCCGCCGAACGAACCGCCCTGCTACTCCACCCGGAAACACCCGCAACACCACCAGTCGTACTGGCCGATCTGCTGACCACCGCGGCCACCAAGAACCCCGACGCCACCGCCATCGTGTTCGCCGACCAGCACCTGACCTACCGAGAACTCGATCAACGATCCAACCAGCTCGCCCGCGTCCTGATCCACCTCGGCGCAGGACCGGAATCATTGGTGGCCATAGCATTACCGCGCTCCATCGACTTCGTGCTCGCGATCTGGGCGACCGCAAAATCCGGAGCGGCCTTCCTTCCCCTCGACCCGACCCACCCCACCGAACGCATCACCCACCTGCTCACCGACTCCGGTGCCACCCTCGGACTGACACTCGAGGCATACCGAAGCCGGCTTCCGGGCACAACCGGGTGGCTGATCCTCGACGACCCCGCCCACCTCGCTACGGCAGCGTCGACATCCCCCACGTCGATCACCGACGCCGAACGCGTGGCCCCACTGCGCCCACAACACCCGGCCTACCTCATCTACACCTCCGGCACCACCGGCGTGCCGAAAGGCGTGACCGTGACCCATTCCGGACTCACCGACCTCACCGCCGCGCACCGGGACGCGCTGCGCATCGAATCCGGTTCGCGCGCTGTGCATGTGGCATCGCCGGGCTTCGACGTTTCGGTGGCGGAGTTGTTGTTGGCGCTGGGTGCGACCCTGGTGATCGCACCCAGTGATATCTACGGCGGTGACGAACTCGGCGAACTGCTCGACCGCGAGCGCATCAGCCATGTACTCATCACGCCTTCGGCGTTGTCCACCATCGACCACACCCGATGGCCGCTCACGGATTTGCGGTACCTCGTGGTCGGTGGCGAGCTCATCGGCCCCGAGTTGGTCGAGCGCTGGTGCGGCGGCCGCCAGATGTTCAACGAGTACGGGGCTACCGAGGCCACCATCGTCGCGACGCTGACCGCCCCCTTGGTGGCGGGGGAGCCGGTGACGATCGGCGGCCCGATTCGCGGTGTCTCGGCGTGGGTGTTGGATCAGCGGCTCAACCCCGTCCCGGTGGGTGTGGCGGGGGAGTTGTATATCGCGGGTGCTGTGCTGGCCCGTGGTTACCATCGTCGGGCCGGTCTGACAGCAGCCCGTTTCGTCGCGTGCCCCTGGATGCCTGCCGAGCGGATGTACCGCACCGGGGACGTGGTCCGGCGCACAGCCGACGGAGCGATCCAGCATCTCGGACGGTCCGATTGCCAAGTGAAGATTCGTGGTCTGCGTATCGAACTCGGCGAGATCGATGCCACGCTCGCCGCGCACGACACCGTCGGTTTCGCCACCACCATCGGCCACCGCAACGGTTCCGGGACCGATTCGCTGGTTTCCTATGTCGTTGCCGCGCCTGGTCATTCGATCGATACCGCGGTACTGACCGAGCACGTCGGCGGTCGGTTGCCCTCCGCTATGGTTCCGTCCGCGATCATGGTCCTCGATCATGTCCCGTTGACACCGGTGGGCAAGCTGGATCGTGCGGCATTGCCGGATCCGGTGTTCACCGACAATGCCGTGTTCCGGGCACCCGCAACCTCGCTCGAGCACACGATCGCCGACTTGTTCGCCGAGGTACTCGGCGTGGAACGCGTCGGTGCCGAGGATTCGTTTTTCGCTCTCGGCGGCAACAGCCTGATCGCAACCAGGATCGCCGCCCGACTCGCAGTGATGGTGGACACCGAGGTCCCGGCGCGACTGCTGTTCGAAGCATCAACGGTCGCAGCACTGGCAGCTCGACTCGAGGGGCACGCGGGTACGGGACGACACCATCGCGCATTGGTCGCCGGACCACGCCCACACCTCGTGCCCCTTGCACCCGCACAACAGCGCATGTGGTTCCTCAACCAGTACGACACGGACTCAGGCGCCTACAACGTGCCGATCGCGATCCGGATACGCGGCGAATTGAACATCGAGGCGCTCCGATCGGCCATGGTCGACGTGCTGGGCAGGCACGAGTCCCTGCGAACCAGGTATCCCGAACACGACGGGATGCTGATCCAGCTGATCGAACCCGTCGACGCGGTAGATCTCGAGCTCACCCCGATACCGGTTCCGCGAAGCCGGTTGGCCACGACGATAACCGAGCTGGTCACTGGGGGTTTCGATGTGAGCGCACAGGTGCCGGTGCGTGCTCGATTGTTCCGCACCGACACCGGCGAGACACCCGAGTACATCCTGGCCGTCGTGGTGCACCACATTGCCGCGGACGGCTTTTCGATGACCCCACTGGCCCGCGACATCACCACCGCCTACACCGCACGCAGCCACGGAAAAGCCCCCTCGTGGACACCACTACCGGTCCAATACGCCGACTACGCACTGTGGCGCCAGACCATCCTCGGCTCGCCCGAGGATCCGGAATCACTGTCCGCCGAACAGATCCGCTACTGGACCGAAACCCTGGACGGCATGGACGAGGAACTGCGTCTGCCGACCGACAGGCCCCGGCCCGCAGTGGCATCCCATCGAGGCGCAACCATCAACCACACGCTGCATCCGGAGCTGGTGCGTGATCTGGAAAGGCTTGCACGCCACTGTAGTTCGTCGTTGTTCATGGTCTTCCACAGCACGCTGGCGGTGCTGTTGGCTCGGTTGTGTGGCGTCGGCGACATAGCGATCGGCACGCCTGTCGCCGGACGCGGCGAGGCTGCGCTCGACCATGTCGTCGGCATGTTCGTCAATACGCTGGTGCTGCGGACCGAGATCGACCTCGCCGAGTCGTTCACCGACCTGCTCGCACGTGTCGAACGGGTCGACCTGGATGCCTTTGCCAACGCCGATGTGCCATTCGAGCAACTGGTAGACGTACTGGCGCCGGAACGATCCCCGTCCCGCCACCCGCTGTTCCAGGTGATGCTGGTATTCCAGAACCTCGATCAGGTGAACGTGGAACTGCCGGGTCTCGACGTGTCGGTCGTGGCGGATCGTCCCGACGAGGTGTCCCGTTTCGATCTTCAGCTCGTACTGTCGGACAACAACGAGCACACCGGTGTGACAGCGTCTTTCACCTACGCCACGGAACTGTTCGACGCCACGACGATCGAGTCGTTCATCCACCGATGGATCCGGATACTCGAAGCGCTCACCGGCGACCCGGCATCGCCGGTCGGAGCCATCGAGATACTGGAACCGGCCGAACGAACCGAGCTGATGACCTACGCGGGAGCACCCGCGACAACGCCTGTCGTACTGGCCGATCTGCTGACCGCGGCGGCCGCCCAGAACCCCGATGCCACCGCGGTCGTGTTCGAGAGCCGACACCTGACCTACCGGGAACTCGACGAGCGATCCAACCGGCTGGCCAGGGTCATGATCGACCTCGGGGCAGGGCCGGAAGTCGTTGTCGCGGTCGCCATTCCACGGTCCGCCGACTTCGTGATCGCGATATGGGCGACAGCCAAGACCGGGGCCGCCTTCCTCACCCTCGACCCGACCCACCCCGCCGAACGCATCAGCCACACGCTCACCGACTCCGGCGCCACCATCGGACTCGCCGCGACGTTCGCGCGCGCGACACTGCCCGATGACATCACCTGGTGGACAGTGGACGATCTCGACGACCCCACACGCAACGCCGAACCGATCACCGCCGGCGAACGCACAACCCCACTACAGCCACAACACCCGGCCTACCTCATCTACACCTCGGGCTCCACCGGAACTCCCAAAGGCGTTGTCGTCACACACACCGGGATAGCCGACCTGGCCATCGAGACCAGGCAACGCTTCGGACTCACCCCGACATCTCGGGTGCTGGCCGCCGCCTCCCCGACGTTCGACGTTTCGATCCTCGAATGGCTCAGCGCGGCTGCCACCGGAGCCACACTTGTCCTCGCCCCGCCACCGATAGTCGCCGGCACCGAACTGGCGGAACTGATCGCCGCCGAATGCGTCACCCACATCGCCCTCACCCCCACAGTGCTCGCGTCGATGCGACCTGACGGACTCGACACCGTCGAGACCGTCGTCCTCGGCGGCGAGACATGCCCACCAGACCTGGCGGCGCACTGGACACCGGGCCGGACGGTGGTCAACACCTACGGGGCCACCGAGACCACGATCATGGCCTGCGCCGAGGCCCGCTCGACCACGCCCGGCCGAGAAGTCACGATCGGTGGACCGATTCGCGGCTTCCGCGCCGTGGTGCTCGACCGCCGGCTGCGCCCGGTCCCGCCCGGGGTGGTCGGGGAGCTCTACCTGTGCGGACCAGGCCTGGCCCGCGGCTACCACAAGCAGCCCGTCACCACCGCCGCCCGATTCGTCCCCGATCTGTACGGCCCGGCCGGTACCCGGATGTACCGCACCGGCGACCTGGTCACCTGGACCGCTGAACGGACACTGCGGTACAGAGGCCGCAGCGACCTCCAGCTCGCGATCCGCGGTCACCGCGTCGAACCCGGCGATATCGAAACCGCCCTGCGTAGCCATCGCGATATCGCCAACGCCGCCGTCATCGTCGACACCCGATCCCACGACACCGACCAACTCGTCGGCTACGTCGTCGCCACCCCCGGCACCACGCTCGACACGACCGCACTCACCGCCCACCTCACGGCCTGCCTACCCACCCACATGATCCCCACCACCATCCACATCCTCGAACAGATACCGGTCACCCCGAGCGGCAAACTCGACTACAAAGCCCTACCGGCACCCGACCCGCAACCCTCCCGGTTCCGGGCGCCGTCCACCGCGCTCGAGGCCACCGTCTGCGCCGCCTTCACCCAGACCCTCGACATCGAACGCGCCGGCGTCGACGACAGCTTCTTCGCCCTCGGCGGCAACTCGCTGGCCGCTACCCGATTGGTGGCGCGACTGCGGGCGTCAACTGGTTCCCACGTCGCGGTCCAGTGGATATTCACCGACCCGACACCGCAATCGCTGGCCCGGCGGATCGAAGCCGGCCTTGTCGAGCAGGACCCCGGCGAGGCCCTCTCGATCCTGCTCACGCTGCGCGCGACGGGCACCGGAGCACCACTGTTCTGCATCCACCCCGCCATCGGATTGGCGTGGGGTTTCAGCGGGCTGGTGCAGCATCTCGACCCCGAACGTCCCGTCTACGGGCTGCAATCCCCGGCACTGATCGACCCGGCCGCGCGGTTCGACACGCTCGACCAACTCGCCGCCCGCTATGTGCAGGAGATCCGGTCCGTTCAGCCGCGCGGACCCTACCACCTGCTCGGCTACTCGCTCGGCGGCACCATTGCCCACGCAATCGCCGTCCAACTCCGGTGCGCCGGAGCCCAAGTCGCGACCCTGGCCATGATGGACACCCATGTCGTCACCGCCGGGAGTGTCCGCCCGCCCACTCCCGCCCTCATGGACCTGCTCACCGAGTTCGGCGGCCTCGACGACCCGCAGACCCCCGCCGGCCTCACCATCGAGGCCGCGACCGAGCTACTGCACCGACGGGGCGGACTCTTCACCGTTCTGACGCCTGAGCATCTCGCGATCCTGCACCGCGACTACACCCGGCTCGTCGATCTCACCTGGAAACACCGACCCGCCCTCTTCGACGGTGACCTGCTCTTGTTCACCGCCATCGAACAGGAAGGCGAAGGCCCTGCCGACACCACCGCGATGCGCAACCATATTGCCGGCCACATCACCAACCACCACATTCCCACCCGGCACGAGCACATGACCGATCCCGAGGCACTACGTCAGATCGGACTGGCCATCACCGAGCACTTCCATTCCCTCCCCGCTCATCGCGGCCGACATTCCGATCTCACCTCGGCGAACAGGCGGCGATCATGAACACCGACGGAATTATCGGGACGCGCTCCGGCATGCGGCCGACCAACTTGTTCTCCACCGATCCGGCAATCCTCGGTGCCGAACATCCCCGCGCCGCCGAATTGCGCCGATGGATTCGCGAACATCTCTGCCGAACCCATCGTGACCTCGGCCGACCCGGCCCCGTATGCCCCTATATCGGCCGCACCATCGCACAACAAAACCTCTGGGTCTCATTCGTCGAAGGCCGCCACATCAGCACTCAGTGCATCACCGCGATCGTCGACGACTTGAACGACCTGTTCGAAGCCATACCGCCCCAGCGCGAACCCGACAACAAACACAAGGCCATCCTCGCGATCTTCCCCGACCTCATCGACTACGCCGACCTCGACGCTGTCCAAGATGAGCAGAAAACCCGGTTCGTCGACAAAGGACTGATGCTCGGCCAATTCTATCCGGGCTGCACCGCCGCCGGGCTGCACAATCCGAGGTTCCCCGCACTCGATGCGCCCCTGCCCAGCCTCGCCGTGCGCAACATGGTTCCCACCGACTACCCATTCCTGGATTCACGCTACGAATGGATCGATACCTACCTCGGACTCTTCGCCCCCACCATCCCCGGCTTCATCAGCAGTTCCATCGCCGCCAAGCTCGCCGAGACCCCGACCACCCGCAACAGCTCGGCGCGCCAGCACTGACGGATCGGCGGAGAGGGTCGACAGCGTCTCCGTTGTCCGAAGGGAAGGGACTAGAATTCGGGAGATGGAGCGACGCAGCGAGGCCGCACAAAGTCGTGGTGGAGGTGATCGCCGTTCGCCGTTCGACCGGTTCGTCGAGCAGGCCGAACTGCGAGTGAGTCAGGCTCCGTTCTTCTTCATCTGCGCCGGGATCGTCGTGGTGTGGTTGATCAGCCTGCCATGGTGGACGGACCTCAAAACCTGGCAAGTGGCCATCCATACCGTCGCGAGCGTTTTCACGCTGCTGTTGGTGGTGCTGCTCGAAAACGCCAGCCGCCGCGCAAGTGAGGCCTCGCAAGAGAAGCTCAATGTCATCGCCGAGGCGCTGGCCGCGCTGCTGGGCTCATCGGCGTTCGACGATCCCGAGCTTCGAACGGCTGCGGATCGGCTGCGGGATGCTGTTGGGCTCGAAGAACGGCACTGACTCAACGGGAGCCAGCGCTGTTCGGCGGTGCAGATCAGGTCGGTGACTGATCTGGCTTGGTGTCCGGGTCGACCTTGTCGGCGCGCTCCCACTCCTCGTTCAGGTCGGCTCGCGAATCGGCCGCGTCGGTGCGGTGCACGTTCGCCTGCTGGGCAAGCTGGTCGGCCTGCGCGGCTTTGGCCTCGCCTTCTGCCTTGGCCGCGCGGCTCCTGGCGGCGATCTCCTCCGCCCGCGCCTCTCGCTGACCGACCTCGAATTCCTGTTCCGCCGCGTGGTCGCGGATGCCCTTGGCCTCGGCTCTGTGGTGTTCACGCTGTGCGCGCATCAACAACCAAGCGCCGACCACGAGCACAACGACTACCACCGCGACGACGATCACGATCACACTGGTGGTGCTCATCCTTCTGCTCCTCGCACCCCCTTCTCATCCTAACGCCACTCGACCGCCTCCGAACCGAGGAATAGCCGCCACTGGAGCCTGTCCGGTCGCATCGGCAGAGCTGCCGTTGCGATGTTGGTCGAACCGTCTATCACGTATTCGTCGCCGTGGGCATCGTGCTCGCCGCCCTGACCGCACGCCACGATGTGGTGTTCGGTGCCACCGTGTCGGGGCCGCCCCCCAGATCCGCGGCATCGAGGAGATGACCGGAACGAGTCGATCAGTAGCAGCACCCTGTCGGACACGGCTACGCCGCGTCCGGAACGGGCGGCCGCCGATTTCGGTGCCACCGGAAATTGTCGGTGCTGTGGCCTAGCGTTTCGTCCATGTCCGAAACCATCACCGTCGGCGGTATCACCATCGACAGCAACGACCCCGCTGAGCTGGCCGAGTTCTGGAGTGCCGCACTCGGTTACACCGTCCTCGCCGACTCGGGGGACTACATCATGATTGCCCCGCCGGGTGTCGGTTTCGGGGAGGGGCGCTACCTCGCGTTCCAGCGCGTTCCCGAGACGAAGGGGACAAAGAACCGTGTGCATATCGATTTCCAGACCACAGCTCGCGAGGCCGAGGTCGACCGGCTGACGGTCCTGGGGGCCACGGTCCTGGGTGAACACTCGCTCCCCGGATTCGCATGGACGGTGCTGCAGGATCCGCACGGCAACGAGTTCTGTGTTGTTGCCGAAAGCTGACCAGACAGACGAGGGTGAGGCGAGCATGCGCGCGCACCACCCGCCACGGTGAAATACTGTGGCTCCATGAGCGACGACCGTCCGCAACTGGCCGCAGAATTGGATCTTCAGCCGCATCCCGAGGGCGGCTGGTTCCGTGAAACCTGGCGCAGCGCGGTGGAATTCGATCCTGTGGGCTATTCCGGTTCGCGTGCCAGCGCGACGGCGATCTACTTTCTGTTGCTGCCGGGTGAGGAGTCCGCACCGCATACGGTGACCTCCGACGAGGTCTGGATGTGGCATCGGGGTGGTCCGCTGCTGCTGAACATCGGGGGTGAGGAGATCGTCCTCGGGCCCGATGTCGAGCAGGGGCAGCGACCCCAGGCGGTGGTCCCCGGTGGGGTGAGTCAGGCTGCCCGTCCGGCGGGTGCGGAGTACGCCTTGGTAAGCTGTGTCGTCGCGCCGGGCTTCGACTTCGCCGACTTCCGGCTCGATTGACCGGTTCGGATAGTGCGCGACCCGATTCGGAGGTAGTGGGTCGGTTCAGTCGTGGGTGGGCGCGCCTGCGGTTCGCTTCCGGCGTGGTGTCGTCTGTTCGATGCGCGGATCCTCGGTCACCGCAAAGTGCTTGACGTACTCGGACAGGAACGCCTGCAGTGTCGCGGTGGCCGGGATGGCCAGTAGCGCACCGACAGCTCCGAGTAGCGCGCCGCCGGCCAGCACGGCCAGCAGTGCGATCGCGGCGTTGACATCGACGGTGCGCGCGGTGATCCGGGGCTGCAGCAGGTAGTCCTGGAACCACTGGTAAACGACCGCGAACAATAAGATCCACACCGCGTCGAGCGGATCGACCGTCAGCGCAACGAACACCGGCACGATCGCGGCGATGTAGGTGCCGATGGTCGGGATGAACGCGGAGATCACGCCGAACCACACGCCGAGGGCGATGGGGTTGGGGATGTGCAGGATCGACAGGAACACCCCGTGCGCGATCGCGGAGATGATTGCCAAGAGCACCCGCGAATACAGGTAGCCGCCGGTTTTGTCGATGGCGAGGTCCCAGGCGTGCAGGAAGGTCTGCTGACGGGCGGGTGGTAGGAGCGAACACACGGTGCGCCGAACCCGCGGGCCGCCCGCGGTGAGGTAGACGCTGAACAGTGCGATGGTCAGGATTTGGGCCAGACCACCCAAAACCGTTGTCGACACGCCCCAGGCGTTGTCGGCGGCGGTGTGGGCGTAGCCCTCGATCAGGTCGGACTCGTGCAGCAGCCGCTGACTCAGGTCGTGCACCGTGAAGTGCTGCCCGAACGTGTGATTGATCCAGTCGACGCCCTCGTTGAGCAGGCGCGGCGTCTCATGCGCCAGGTTGGTCGCCGTCTCCACCAGCAGCGTCACCAGCGCGGCGAGAAACGCCAGTACACAGGCGAAGGTGCCCACGAACACCAGGCCGGTGGCGAGCCCGCGCGGGACACCCCGTCGCACCAGCACCGCGACGGCTGGTTCCATCGCCAGGGAGACGAAGAACGCGACGAACAGCACGATCAGGAGGCCGGTCAGCCGGTGGAACGCCCAGTCGGCGAGCAGGAACAGCCCGAAGAACACCAGGGCCAGCACCATCGCCTTCGGCAGCCACTTCGGCATTCTGGTCCGTGCGGGCGCCTGCGGGGCGTTGTCCGGGGAGTCGGTGTCCACGGCTCCCAGTGTCGCCCCGGACCTGCCCATTTCCCGGCACCAACGCGGCTGTCGGTGCTCGCGGTGGCCTGACCCCAACTTCGACGTGGGATTCCCCGGTCAGGAATGTGGCGTTGTCGACGCGGTTGGGCCGCGCTCGTTCCCGGTCAGCCGAGCGATTCCAGCTCGCGTTCGATAGCTGCTGCCGCATAATGCATGCCGGTGCCGCGCAGGTGCTCGATCCTGTTGTGCACCTTGTCGATCCCATACGACCGGACCACCTCGGCGATCCCGACCCTGCCGCACGGACCGGCGACGAATCCCGCGGTCATGTCACTCATTTTCATTGCCAGCCCCCCATGCGGGAATCCCTACCGATCCCTCATGAGTCTACGGCCATGCACGTGCATCTGCACGTGCAGAGAGTTGGGCATCGGGATGTAAGAGGTTGTGGCACACTCAGGTTCGCGAACTTGTTGCCGACAGGAGTGGTCGTGAGTGAGGATGTGAGCGCTGTCGCCGGCGTCGGCGCCGGGCAGGATCCGGATGAAGATCCTGCTCTGCTGCGCCGGGTACTCGGGGTGCGTTTGCGGCGGTTGCGTGAGGCGGCCGGCATCAGCGGCGACGCCGCCGGTCGGGCGATCCGCGCCTCGCACTCGAAGATCAGCCGACTCGAAGCCGGTCGAGTCGGCTTCCGCGTCGCCGACGTCGACGATCTGCTGACCGCGTACGGCGTGCGGGATGCCGATCTGCGCGACGAATACCGGCGGCTCGTGCAGCGGGCCAATCGGACCGGACGGTGGCAGGCCGGTCCGGATCTGACGGTCGCGCGACCGGATACGTATCTGGCACTCGAGGACGCCGCCGCGATGATCCGTTGCTACGCGCCGAACTTGCTGCCCGATTTGGTGTGGACGCCGTCCTACGCGCACACGGTCTTCGCGATCGCCGACCGGCAACCGGCCACCGAGATCCAGCGCCGCATCGAAGTGCTGGCCCGGCGGCAACGACTGCTCACCCGTCCGGATCCGCCCCGTGCGTGGTTTGTCATCGAAGAAGCCGCGTTGCGCCGCCCGATCGGCGGGTCCGAGATCTGGCAGGGGCAATTGGACCATCTCGCCGAGTTGGCGGACCGTCCCAACATCACTGTGCAGGTGCTACCGGATCACATCGGCGGCCCCGCTATCAGCGGCACCCCGTTCACCATGCTGCGGTTCGCGGCGCCCGAGTTGAGCGACATCGCACACTTTCTCCACCTGTCGGGCCCTCAGTTCCTCGAGAAGCCCAGCGAGCTGGACCGATTCAATGCGGTCTGGGATCGGCTGTGCGTCTGTGCCCTTCCGCCCGAGGAGACCACACAGCTCCTCGATACGCTCCGGCCGATCCCCACCACTGTCGACCTCTCCTTGTAGCCGAAACCGATCAGAACAGAGATCCGATGCCCGACAACGCCTTCGGTGCCCAGCTGTCCACCGACGTCGATACCACCATCGCCCACGAAGCACGCGTCTACGACTACTGGCTCGGGGGCAAGGACAACTACCCCGCCGACCGTGCACTCGGCGATGTCATCGCCGAGCATGTCCCCGCCATCAAGACGATGGCGCGCGCCAACCGCGCCTTCCTCGGCCGAGCGGTCCGGCACCTGGTCGGCGAAGCGGGGATCACCCAATTCCTCGATATCGGCACCGGAATACCCACGGCCGGAAACACTCACGAGGTCGCCCAGCAGCTGGACCCCAATGCGCGGGTCGTCTACGTCGACAAGGATCCGATCGTGCTCGCCCACGCCCGAGCGTTGATGAGCAGCACCCAGCAGGGGCGCACCCGCTTCATTCACGCGGACCTGCACGACCCGCGGTCCATCCTCGACCACCCCGACCTCGCCAGCACCCTCGACCTCACCGAACCGGTCGCCATCATGCTCGTCGCGATCATGATGTATTTCCCGGACGGCGACCGCCCCCTCGACATCATCACCGAGCTGCTCGACGCCGTCCCCTCCGGCAGCTACGTCGTCATCACCCATCCCACCGCGGATTTCGCACCCGAGGCGATGGCTGGAGTCAAGGCGGCCGCGGAAGCGTCGGGCATCTCCTTTCACCCACGCAGCAACTCCGAAACCAGCGAACTGTTCACCGGCACCACCCTCATCGAGCCGGGTCTGGTCCCCGTCGCCGCCTGGCGACCCGAACTCGTCGACCGCCCCGTCGCCGTCGCCGATGCCGAAAGCGCCTGGTACTGGGCCGGTATCGGTCGCAAGGCCTGAGTTCAGGTATCGCCCCGGCGCGCTCTTGCGACCCCACCGCACCCTCGGGATACCAGGTCCACTGTGGCGCAGTTTCGGTGCCCGCCCAGTGGATCGGGCCGGTCGGCCTTGCCGCACGCGGCGCCCGTGGTCGCCCGCATGTCGCAAACGGGCGCTGACCGCGCTCTGGGCGGCCCGCAAATTATCACTATCCCCAGATGCGCCGGGTCGCCGGCATATCGGCGTTTCCCGTTGCTTCCGGCACCACGCCGAGTACCTGGTGAATTCCGAGTCCGCCGTCCTCGAAGCCCAGCGCGGAGGCGGCCATATAGAGACGCCAGATTCGTGCTCGCCCCTCGCCGACGAGGGAAACCGCTTGTTCCCAAGCGGTTTCCAGATTCGCGACCCAGTGGCGCAGGGTGCGCGCGTAATGCTCGCGCAGGGCCTCCACATCACGAACCTCGAATCCGGCGCGTTCCATGGCCAGGACGACTTCGCCCACGTCGACGAGTTCACCGTCCGGGAAGACATAGCGCCCGACGAAGGACCTGTTCCGCATGACGGAGCCGCCAGGGGAGGAGATGGCGTGGTTGAGCAGCCGCCCGCGCGGGCGCAGCACGGCGCGCAGGGTGTCGAAGTACTCCGCCGCGCGCTGGGAGCCGACGTGTTCGAACATGCCGATCGAGGAGATGGCGTCGAACTCCTCGCCGCGCAGGTCCCGATAATCGGTCAGCCTGATCTCGACGCTGCCCGAGAGCCCCGCGTCCGCGACCCGTCGGCGGGCGAGCTCGACCTGAGTACTGCTGATCGTGACACCGACGACCTGCGCCCCATAGGTCGACGCCGCGTGCATCGCCATGGACCCCCAGCCGCATCCCACGTCGAGCAGGCGCATCCCCGTCTGCTCGGCCAAGCCCAATTTGCGGCAGATCAGGTCATGCTTGGCGCTCTGGGCGTCCGCCAAAGAGCTGTTGCCGTCGGGCACGAACCGCGCGCAGGAGTAGGTCATGCTCGGTCCGAGCACCAGCCGGTAGAAATCGTTGCCGACGTCGTAGTGATGACTGATCGCCGCCGCGTCGCGACGTTTGGTGTGCAATGGTCCGCGTGGCGGTCGGGCTTCCTCCGGCGGTCGGCGCGGGCGGCGACCGAGCGCCCCGAGCCGGCGCGCCGTGCCGATGGCTTGCCAGGCGGCACCGGGACCGAGGCGGGCGTCGTTCGGCGCGGTCGACTGGAGGGCGCGAAGCATCATGAAGATGTCGCCGTCGAGATCCACTGTGCCGGAGACGAATGCACGTGCCAAGCCGAGTTCGCCAGGCGCCCAGATCAGGTGGCGCAGCGCATCCTCGGATCGCAAGCGCATCGTGCCGGGGCTGTCACCATCGGGTCGGATCGTGCTGCCGTCCCAGAATTCGAACCCCACCGCAGGCTGTGGGCCCAAAGCGGCCCGCAGCAGCGGTTCGAACGCGGCAGCGATCGTGGCGTTGTTACCCATCCGACCACTATGGCTCGCGTCGCGCTGCTGCGGTGGCAACGACGCGGCGCCATCGGTCCCCGGTCAGGGCGAGTCCAGCACGCTGACCGCAACGCCATAGGGGAGAAACCGCACCCGACGGCGATCGTCGGTGTTGTCGCGGTGGGCGCGTAATGCTTCGAGCTCGTTCGGAAAGACCTGGTCGATCCTGGCCTCACCGGCCTCCTCGACGGTGTAGATCGCCCATACTCCGCTGCCGGTCTCACCGGTGGTTTCGCCCTCCGGCGCCGGTGGACGTGGGCGTTGCGGCTGGACGAACTGACCGAGCAGCGACGACAGCGCACCGACGCCGGCCTGATCCACGCGATCGAGGTATCCGGCGGCTTTCCCGAATAGTTCGCTGAGTTCGGCTCCCGTCCCACGCAGTGCGCGTTCGAAGTCTTCCGGATCGATGCCGAATGGCCCAGAGTTTGCCATCGCGTGCCCTCCTGCGGACGAGTTGGCCTGTCTCTCCACAGTGTCCTCGCCGAACGGCACATTCGCCATGATGTCGCTGGCCGGTCCGCGGGTCGGTGCCCGGAAGGTGTCCGTTGGCCTGTCCGCCGCGATCGGCTGACCAGGGCTATGCGCTGAGGTCGGGTGATGTAGCGGAGTCCGGCGCTGGTGGGCCAACGGCTTCGCCGACAGCGGGCTCGGCTCCGTCTGGTCGTGATCCGGTGGCCGCGTCGATCTGCTCACCGAGGTAGCGGATCACCACCGCGACCATCGCCACCACCGGTACCGCGAGGAAGGCGCCGGTGATGCCGTAGAGCGAGCCGCCCGCGGCGACGGCGAGCAGCACGATCACGGCGTGCAATTCCATGCTGCGGCTCTGCAGGACCGGTTGCAGCACATTGCCTTCCAGTTGTTGCACCGCGATGACGACGCCGAGCACGATCAGCGCTGTGGTGAGCCCGTTGCCGACCAACGCGACCAGGACCGCGAGCGCACCGGCGACGAAAGCTCCGACCATCGGGACGAATCCGCCGATGAAGGTGAACACCGACAGCACCAGCGCCAGCGGAACATCGAGGATGAACAGTGCCGCGCCGATGAGTACGGCGTCGACCATGCTGACGATCGCCTGCGTACGGATGAATCCGCCCAGGGTCGCCCAGACTCGTTCCAGGACGGCTTCGACGTGGCGGCCACTGCGGTTGCCGAACACCCGATGCATCCAGGGCAGAAAACGCGGGCCGTCCTTCAGGAAGAAGAACACCAGCACCAACACCAGGAATATGGTGATCAGGACCGAGGTGGCCGTAGAAACTCCGGTGAACACGCCGTTGGCGATCTGCGCGCCGCTGGACTGGAGCCGCCCCACGATCGCCTCGACCGCCGAATCGAGTTGCTCGTCGCGAATGCGCAGCGGTGGTCCCTGGATCCAGTCGCGGACCTGGTTG
Organism: Nocardia sp. IBHARD005; assembly: GCF_052814245.1. NCBI lineage: Bacteria > Bacillati > Actinomycetota > Actinomycetes > Mycobacteriales > Nocardiaceae > Nocardia > Nocardia sp. IBHARD005. Next base: position 4,700,050 of record NZ_CP199935.1, on the reverse strand, counting down.
ACCCCGTCGGTGGCCTTGTCGGCGAGTTGGGGTGCTTGATCGGCCACCGAGGGCACGATCAACGCGACGACCCCGGCCAGCAGTGCCACGAACGCCAGCAGGGTAATCGAGGCGGCCAGCGCGGGCCGCAGCTTGTGCTGGGTCAGCCAGCGGGTCGGCGGCCACAGGATGGTCGTCACCACTGTCGCCAGTGCGACGGGCAGGATCACTACCCACAGCCGGGCCGTCACCGTACCGAGTACCCACGCGCCCGCCGCGATCGCCACGATGCACAGCGACCATTTCGCCAGCCACAGGATCCCGCCGCCGATCACGTCCCCTCGCTCACGCGACGGCTTTCCGTTCGGTTGCGCCCCACTGGTTTTCTGCACCGGCCCGCTCACGTTGCTAGTTTGGCACGCCCGCCGGATCAGCGCGTCGTCGACGGCGGCTGGTCCTCGGCGCGATCGAGTTCTTCGTCGAGCGCGATGGCCGCGGCGATCAGGGGCAGGTGGGTGAAGGCCTGCGGGAAGTTGCCCAGCTGCTCGCCGGAGGGACCGATCTCCTCGGCGGCGACGCAACTCACCCGGAACGGTTGAATCCCAGCGCCGGGTCGGGGGTTTACGTCGGCCGGCGAGGTTGGCGCGTTCGGCACGAGGTTGGCGCGTTCTGTCCTTGTCGTGGCCCCGACGACATTCGACACTTACGTTTCGTATTGTCGGTCTGTGAACGATGGGAGTGTGCGGTGTCGGTGACGAGGGAGAGCGCCACTGCCTACGTGATCTCCGCGCTGGAGGCGAAGGGAACCGCCACCCGGGACGATTTCGACGTCGCCGGGATAGTGACTGCGTTCCGGGACATCATCGATGGGTGGGACTTCCGGCTGCTGGAGCGGGATACCTTCTGGCAGATCGCCTCGACCTACCTCAGGACGTGATGGCCCGGATCGGATGCCCACCCGCCGACCAGCGTCGAGCCGCCCTGCGCAACGAGCCGGCATCGGAGTAGCCGAGGAGCTCGGCTTGTTTGGTTCCGCTGAGCGACCCCGCGGACACCGCTTGCGACAACCGCGCGCTGCGGGCCCGATCCAGTTCGGCCCGCCACGTGGTGCCCGATTCGGTCAGCCGTCGCTGCAGGGTTCGGGCGCTGATGTTGAGGATCCGGGCGACACCGTCGAGGGAGACCACTCCGGCCTCGATAGCCTCGTCCAATGCGTCGGCCACCCGTTCGGGCCAGGCCGAGGCGAGGGTTGGTGGGGGTGCCAGCGCGGCGGCCAGCGGCTGCAGGACCGCGGCCAGCACTGGATCGGCGGTGGTCAGTGGCAGATCCAGGTCAGTGGCACGGAACGTCATGGAATCGGTCGGTGCGTCGAATTCCAGTGTGGCGGAACCGAATACGGCGCGAAAGCTGTCGACGCGCGCCGGAGCGGCCTGGCGCAGCGAGATCCGCACCGGGTTCAACGGAGCGTCGACGACCCGGCGCGCGCGGCTCAGGACGGCCGACAATCCCCACAGTTGGGTGTGGTCCCTGCCACGGCCTTCGCCGTCGAGCATCTCGAGGTACAGAGTGGACTCGTCCTCGGTCTCGGAGACCAGGTCGAACCGGTGATTGGTGGTGACGGCGGTGATGTAGGGACCGCAGGTGGCCAGCCCGGCACCCAGCGTCGGTGCGGAGGCGAACAGATAGTCGTACAGGCCCAGGCTGGACAGCTCGTAGCGCCGGGCGACCTGCAGGGCGACGTCCGGGCCGAGACGATGTTCGCCGACCTCCCATAGCCGGGAGAACGTCGAACTGGGTAGATGCACGTCGTGGCCGGTCATCGACCAATCCGGGACCCCGGTGTCACGGATCAGCTGCGCACGGTCCAGCCCGGCAGCGTCGAACTGAGAAATGACGAAACGATGCAGCAAACTCTGGTCGGTAGCCATGACGTCTCCTCGTGGCAGCATGCCGATCTGCGAACGCGTCGCGGCTGGCAGACGTCGACCGATGGGGGAGAGTCCGTCGGTCAATGTCTGTCGTTTCGAGATCGGCACCTCTGGTTTGATCCGGTTCTACAGTATTCGACCGTGTCGTGTTCGTAGAGCGCCGGATATTCTCGGGCCCGAGTAAGCCCGTGTCCGCACAACGACGCATCGACACCGGCCCCTCGTCGAGAAGGCCGGCTCATGACCGGCACGTTCGTGCCGGCCATTCGCGGATCATGCCTCTGACGCTGCGTCCCGACGCGAACCGCGGGTGACGAAAACGCGTTCCAGCAGGGTGTACAGACAGTCCCGGTCTTGGTCGGTGAGCCTCTTCAGGCCGTCTTGGGTGGCGCGCATCTTCGCCCGGATCGTATCGGTGACCTGCTCGCCCTCGGGCGTGATGACGAGATTGGTGACGCGGCGGTCGGACGCACTGGCCTCGCGGCGCACGAGGCCGCGCTTCTCCAGCCGGTTGATGATTCCGGTGACGTTGGAAGCGTCGCAGGCCAAGGTGTCGGCCAGGGCGCGCATCGCTACGGGGCCCCGGCGCAGCGCGGTGAGCGTTTTGCCCTGGCTCGCGGTGAGGTTCTCACTCGCCGCCGCCGCGGTGAAGTCCCCGTAATAGACGCCGAGCGACACCGAGAGCAGCTCCATGAGCTGGGCCGTATCGACGCGCGGAGCTTCTTCCATGAGAGTCAGCTTATCCGCAGAAACTTGACTATCTCAAATATCTGCCTCTAGCGTGGGGGTATTGCTTGAAGTTCTCAACCATCGATGTTGTCAAGTAGCTCTGAGGAGTAGCCAGTGATCGTCACCCCGTCCGAGGTCTCCCGCACGGCCGAGATCCTGTCACGGCCCGTCACGCTGAACGGTCTGACCGTCCCGAACCGCATCGTGATGGCGCCGATGACGCGCATGTTCTCGCCGGGCGGCGTCCCCGGTGACGACGTGCGGTCCTACTACGCCCGGCGCGCCGCCGCCGGCGTGGGCCTCATCGTCACCGAGGGGACCTACGTCGGCCACGATTCGGCCGGGCAGAGCGATCGCGTGCCGCGGTTCCACGGCGAGGAGCAATTGGCGGGATGGGCCAAGGTCGCCGAGGACGTGCACGCGGCGGGCGGCACGATCGTGCCGCAGCTGTGGCACATCGGCATGGTCCGCAACCAGGGCGAGCAGCCCTACCCCGATGCGCCCGCCCTTGGCCCTTCCGGCATTCGCGTCGACGGCACCGAGGGCACCGGCAAGGCGATGACCCAGCGTGACCTGGACGACGTCATCGGCGCCTTCGCCGAGGCAGCCGCTGCCGCCGAGCGCATCGGCTTCGACGGCGTCGAACTGCACGGTGCCCACGGTTATCTCCTCGACCAGTTCCTCTGGTCGCGGACCAACCGCCGTGCGGATGTCTACGGCGGCGACCCGGTGGCCAGGACGAGGTTCGCCGCCGAGATCGTGGCCGCGGTCCGGTCGGTGGTCTCACCCGAGTTCCCGGTGATCTTCCGCTACTCGCAGTGGAAGCAGGAGGCCTACGACGCGCGGCTCGCCGAGTCCCCGCAGGAGCTGGAGGCGATCCTGGCCCCGCTCGCCGCGGCCGGTGTCGACGCCTTCCACGCCTCGACCCGCCGCTACTGGCTCCCGGAGTTCGATGGCTCGGACCTGAACCTCGCAGGCTGGACCAAGAAGCTCACCGGCAGGCCGGCCATCACCGTCGGTTCGGTCGGCCTCGACGGCGACTTCCTCCGTGCGTTCTCGGGCCAGGGCGCCGAGCTCGGCAGCCTGGACAACCTCCTCGACCGCATGGAACGCGACGAATTCGACATGGTCGCCGTCGGCCGGGCCCTGCTCCAGGACCCGGAGTGGGCGTCCAAGGTCCTGGCGGGGCGGACCGACGAGGTGCGGCCGTACCACGGAGCGGCGCTCAACACACTGAGCTGAGCGACCATCGACGCCCTGATCCCGCCGTGGGGATCAGGGCCGAGGCGGTCAGCCTGTGACGGCGCCGTGCGCGGCCGAGCTGACGAGCTTGCGGTACTTCGCCAGCACCCCCGAGGTGTACTTGGGTGGGAGCGGTTCCCAGCCGACCTTGCGCGCGGCGAGTTCGCTCTCGTCGATCTCGACATCGAGGATGCGATTGGCGACATCGAGGACGATCGGGTCACCGTCGCGGACGAAGGCGATCGGGCCGCCGTCCACGGCCTCGGGCGCCACATGGCCAACGCACAATCCGGTTGTGCCGCCGGAGAATCGGCCGTCGGTGAGCAGCAGGACATCCTTGCCGAGGCCGGCGCCCTTGATCGCGCCGGTGATGGCGAGCATCTCGCGCATACCGGGGCCGCCCTTGGGCCCCTCATTGCGGATGACCACCACATCACCGGCCACGATCGTGCCGTCCTCTAGCGCGTTCATCGCCCCACGTTCCCCGTCGAACACCCGAGCAGTGCCGCGGAAGACATCGGAGTCGAAACCGGCGCTCTTCACGACGGCGCCTTCGGGGGCGAGTGAGCCGTGCAGGATGGTGAGTCCGCCCGTCCGGTGGATCGGCCGGTCGAGCCGCCGGATGACATCACCGTCGAGGCCGAGTTCGATGTGGGCGAGGTTCTCGGCCATGGTCGCGCCGGTGACGGTCATGACGTCGCCGTGCATGAGACCCGCGTCCAACAGGGCTTTCATCACGACGGGGATGCCGCCGACTCTGTCGACATCGTTCATCACGTAACGACCGAAGGGCTTGAGGTCGCCCAGGTGCGGCACTTTGTCACCGACTCGGTTGAAGTCGGCGAGGGTGAGGTCGACACCGGCCTCACGGGCGATGGCCAGCAGGTGCAGCACCGCGTTGGTCGACCCGCCCAGCGCCATGACGACGGTGATGGCGTTCTCGAACGCCTCCATCGTCATGATGTCGCGGGCGGTGATCCCCTTGCGCAGCAACCCGACGACGGCCTCGCCGGACTTCTCGGCGTAGTCGTCACGGCGGCGGTCGGGGGCAGGCGGGGCGGCCGACCCGGGCAGGCTCATCCCGAGTGCCTCGGCCGCCGAGGCCATGGTGTTGGCCGTGTACATGCCGCCGCACGCGCCTTCACCCGGACAGATTGCCCGCTCGATGCGATCGACTTCCGCGGGGGTGATCAGCCCCTTGATGCAGGCGCCGACAGCTTCGAAAGCGTCGATGATGGTGACGTCCTTGCCGTCGATATTGCCGGGCAAGGTCGACCCCGCATAGAGGAAGACACTCGCCAGGTCCAGGCGCGCGGCGGCCATCAGCATGCCCGGCAGGCTCTTGTCACAGCCCGCGAGCAGAACAGAACCGTCGAGGCGCTCGGCCATCATCACGGTCTCGACGGAGTCGGCGATGATCTCGCGACTGACCAGGGAGAAGTGCATCCCCTCGTGCCCCATCGAGATGCCGTCGGACACCGATATCGTGCCGAACTCGAGCGGGTAGCCACCCCCGGCGTGCACGCCGCGCTTGACCGCTTTGGCCAGCCGGTCGAGCGACAGATTGCACGGGGTGATCTCATTCCAGCTGGAGGCCACACCGATCTGCGGTTTGACCCAGTCCTCGTCACCCATGCCGACAGCGCGAAGCATGCCGCGGGCGGCAGTTTTCTCGAGACCGTCGGTGACATCGCGGGAGCGTGGCTTGATGTCGACGGGCTGTTCGGTGTCGTGTGCCATAGCGCAAGCCTACGATCCCGGGTCGCGAAATCGCCACGATGGCGCAGCTACGAACGGTGCGTCTACCCGAGGGCAACCGAGGGCGGCGAAGTCCCGATAGCGCCCAGGTCGGCGGGACCTCGGGCATTGGCGATGGAACTGGCGTGCGGTGTTGTGGTGGGTGCTCGGATCCGGGCTCGACCCTTCTTCTTCGCTGAAGTACACGCGGTCCTGATCAGCGGAGGGTTCCCGATCGGCAGGCGGAGGGTCCGCGGTCGTACCAGGCGACCAGCAGATGCCGTCAGTTGACGGTCCCGGGCGCAGGAACAGCGCGCCGGCACGGGCGACAGGCCGGTCGTCTTGGATCAGAATCGCATCGACGAGGGCCAATCCGTGGCCGTCCCGAACGACCTCGAGGCGAGTTGTGCAGGGCCGCATGAACACTGGGCGGAACAGATCGAGCGTCCATCGCACCGGTCGCAGGTCGGCCCGGCCGCGGATGGTCGGTTCCCGTTCCACCGCACGTGCCAGGACGGCCCCGACAGCCATGCCGCGCAACTGTCCGCCGATCCACCCACTGCTTGCCGCGGGTTCGGGATGAAGTACGTCCGTGCGACCACTCGGGTCGGGTACTGCTCGAAAGAATGCGTGACTCACCGGCGGACTCCTTGAACATGGGCAGTCTCGCTGGATACGCGGCATCGATGGCGCGCGACTGACAGATGCCCCAGGTCTGAGAGTCGGCGATCCATCAATGATGCGTCCACCGGAAGTGGGCGGCCACTGGGCCGTCGACGATCACAGGGATGAACTGTGTGGGAACAACTCTCACCATCGTGGACGACGGCGCCGAGCAGAGCGTGTTCGGCGAAGCAGCCACGCTCATCGAGCTCATGGCCGGAAAATGACCAGGACAGCCCACCGTACTGGTCTACCGGGTCGACACCGGGATCCGGACAACCCACCTCGGTCTCGGTGACGGTGAACGCGCTGTTGCGCGGTCAATCCGGTTGCAGCGCGGCGCGATCCACTCCGACAGCGTCGAATCGCGTTGTCGGACAGCGAGATGATGAGCGCGCGGCCGCCGATCGCGGCGAGCAGCATCCAGCTGTGTGCACCGTAGGCGAGAAATGCGGCGGTGTGGATGACGACGATCGCGGCGGCATCGGTGCGGAACTTTCCCAGAACCACCGGCTGGGCGACCCGTTCGAGCACAAGGCCGCCGACCGAATCCGGTGCGTCCGCCCAGCGCCCCAGCGCGCGAATGGCACGCTCCGGCATCGGCGCGAGGAGTAACGCGACCACTTCGAGCAGGTCCAGACCCCCGAGGAGCCCGAGATAGAACCGCGGCGCGGCAGCCCGCCGGCTGGTCTTCGCCGGATCGTAGATCTCGCTGCGCCCACGGACCCGGCTGTACCGATGGTGTGCAGGAGGCGTGACGGCCCGAAGGAGCCCGCGAACCTGGTGTTCGCCCACAATTCAGAATGGCTGCTGATCGGGTTCGATATCCAGGTGGAGCGGGAACTGGCTCACAGTCCAGGCGGCCACCGCGGTCGACGCCAGTACGTGGAGCAGGTAGACCGTGCCGACCAGGCCGATACCGTAGTCGCGCATCCAGGCACCGAGCGGAATCAACGCCACCAGGTCCAGGCCGAGCATCAGCATCGAGAACAGCAGGGCGGGCGCTGCCCACGACGGCGGCCCCGGTTCGGCCGGCGAGTCACGATCGGCCGAAGTCTGGGCGGGTGTGGCATCAAAGGGGTTCTCGGTGACCATGTTGTCCTCACAGACAAGCCGGTGTTGCGGGTGGAGTAGTCGACACCGCGTCGTGTGCGTCCGATTGCGGGCTGCTGCGTACTTGCTGATCTGTCAGGTATTCGGGGTCGCAGACGGCCTGGATCGGCGGGCGAGGTGAAAATCTCGGCATCCGCAATCGATCGGCAACATGGACACGAAGGCCCGCCATGCGGGCAGCTTCCGGCCCGGACAGTTCGATGGGACCCGTTGCCTCACAATGCGGCAACCCTGACGAATCGGCACCGATCGGAACTTCGGTCGATCGGAAGCCGGGTTGGTCGTTTCACGGACTTGCCAACATATCGACTGCTGGGAGCATTGAATGATGGCGGACATGCGCGTAGGTGTGGTCGGTGTGACAAGGGGGTTGTACCTTGCGACGTGGTGTCGCCGATTGGGTATGGAGGTGGTGGCCGCCTGCGATCGCGACCCGATCCGGCGGGCAGCAGCGGCCGAGCTCTTGCCACGGGTGGCCCTGTTCGAGGACTGGGGTGCCCTGCTGCGCTACGACCTCGACGCGGTGGTGCTCGCCAACGATTTCGACGAGCACGCTCCGTTGGCCATCGCCTTCCTCGAACGCGGTATCCACGTGCTTTCCGAATCCGCGGCCTGCGTGGACGAGCGGGAAGCAACCGCGTTGCTCGCGGCCGAACGACGCTCGGCCGCGACATACTCGTTCGCCGAGAACTACGTCTTCCATCCGCATGTCCAACTCATTCGAAACGCCGTGCGAGCGGGGGAGATCGGACGGGTGACGCTCATAGAAGCGGACTATCTGCACGGGATGTCACCCGATGATGTCTCGAGCCTGATCGGCGACCCGAGCCACTGGCGTGGCCGCATCGAACCCACGGCGTACTGCACCCACACCCTGTCGCCGATCCTCGCGCTCACCGGCGAGCTGCCGACCGAGGTGACGGCCTTTCCGGTCGACTCCACCGATTCGAGGCAGGCTGTGGTCATGCTGGTCCGGCTCAGCGGCGGCGGGTTGGCCATCACCCGGCACGGATTCCTGCAGGGCGAACCGGACAGCCACTGGAGTTGGGTTTCGGTGCGCGGCACCGAAGGGCTCGCCGAATCGGTCCGAGCACCCGGCAGCCGCGCATGGTCGGTGCGCGTGCGCAAGGAAGGCTGGACCGATCGCAACGGCGTCACCCGCGACGAGGAACGCAGACCCGCGCCATTGACTCTCCCTGATGGCACGCTCGTCGAACCGAAAGCCGAAGGCACGGTTCGAATCCTCGAAGGCTTGCGTGCGTGCGTCGAGAAGGGCGCGCCACCGCTCGTGCCGGTCGGCCCGGCGGTAGCGGCATCGCTGGTCGGCGTTGCGGGTGCGCGCTCGCTCCGGGATGGATCACGCCCGATATCGGTGCCGAACGTGTTGCTGTGAGCGGAGATTCACTGCCGGGTGGGCAGAGGTGGCTGGATCAGTTTCTCGGCGATCGTCGCACCGTCGGACGGGCAGATTCGATGCGGGCGGCGAGGTCGACCAGGTCGGCCGCGGGGCCCGATGGTGGGGTGCGGCGGTGCCAGATGGCGCGGAATTTCCGGGTCAGAACTATCGAGTCGGCCAGGTCCACCTCGTGCAGGGTGCCCGCACGGAGTTCGTGGGCGACGATCAGACGGCTGACCACCGCGGGGGCGAGGCCGCTGCGGGTGGTCGCGAGAATTGCTGCGGCGGAACCGAGTTCGGCCGCGGGTCGCGCGGGGGTGCCGTGAATTTCGAGCGCCGCCCAGACCGTGTCCCTGGTGCCTGAGCCCTTCTCGCGCCACACCAGTGGCGTGTCGGCGAGTTCGCGCGGGCTCACCGGGCGAGCGCGGGTGGCCCACGAGTGGGTCGGTGCGACAACGACAACGAGCTCGTCGGCCACGAGTACCCGGCTACCCAATCCCGAGGGCGCCTGCGGTCCCTCGACGAACCCGAGCGCGACCTCGCGATCGCGGACCGCCGTGGTCACCTGGTGAGAATTCGCCACATCCAGTTCGACGGCGAGTTCGGGCCGAAGCTTCCGCAACGCCGCGAGCCATTGCGGAATCCGGTGGTCGGCAATGGTTTTCGAGGCGATCACGTGCAGTTGTGGCGACAGCTCGCGGTGCAGGTTCGCGACACCGTCCATCAAGGCACGGCTCGCGGCCAGCACCGGCCGCCCCAGTTCGACCACGGCCGCACCGGCATCGGTCAATGCCGAACCGGTGGGTCCGCGATCGAGCAGCCGCAGCCGCAGTCGCCGTTCCAACGCGCTGATGCGCATCCCGACCGCGGGCTGGCTGATGCCGTGTCTGCGCGCGGCGGCACCGAGGCTGCCCAGCTCCGCCACCGACACCAGGAGATCGAGCACCTCCAGGTCAGGGGTTCCCGGCGGCAAGCTCATAAGGAAACCTTACGAGGTGGTGGATATCGGGGTCTACCCGGCCGCGGGCCCGCGCACCAGGATCAGCAGTACCGCAAGTCGCGGGTCAGTACAGCTGAGGAGAACACCGTGACGTTCGTGATCGGCGCCGCCTGCGTGGACATCCTGGATCGGGCCTGCATCGAGGAGTGCCCGATCGACTGCATCTTCATCGGCGATCGGATGGCCTACATCCAGCCCGACGAGTGCATCGACTGCGGGGCGTGCGAACCGGCCTGCCCGGTAGAAGCGATCTATTTCGAAGACGATCTGCCGCCGGGCCAAGATCAGTTCATCACCGAAAACGTCCGTTTCTTCCACGAACCACTGCCCGGCCGGGCGGAGCCACTCGGCCAGCCGGGCGGCGCGACATCGGTCGGTGTACTCGGTGTCGATACGGCCTATGTGCGGGAGTTTCAGGCGTAGTTCTGCGAATCGAGGCGGTAAATCCCGTAGGTCGGGGCGGTTGTGCGCCAGAATGTCGCCATGCGGACATTCGCCAAGATGTTGCACGCCGTCACTGTCGGGGTTCTTATCGTCGCGGCTGGTCACAGTGTCGCGGCCGCCGCTCCCTCCGGGAGTGCTGACGGTCTGCTGCCGTGGCCGGCGGCCGGGCCCGACGGTGTGCAGGCCTCGGGTGCGGCGCTGGCGGAAGGGCTCACCGGGATGGTGGTGTGGTCGCGCGAGGCCAACACCCCGGTCCCGATCGCCAGTATCGCGAAGGTGATGACGGCGGTGGTCGTGATCGTCAGCGGTGACCTGGAACGGCCGGTGACGGTGCCGCAGGAAGCGGGTGCCTACTGCGCCAGGGAAAACGGAAGCACCGCGGGGTTGGTGCCCGGCGAGGTGCTCACCGCGCGCCAGCTCCTGTATGCGCTGCTGCTGCCGTCCGGCTGCGACGCCGCCTACACCGTCGCCGAGTCGTTCGGTCCCGGCCAGGGCGGTTTCCTGGCCAGGATGAACGACACGGCGCGGGTAATGGGTTTGGCGGGAACACATTTCAGCGACCCGGCCGGCATGCCGTACCCCACCGACCATTCCACCTTTTCCACCCCGGCCGATCTCGTGGCGCTGGGTGTCCGTGCGATGAGCCTGCCGCTGTTCCGCGAGATCGTCGGCTCGCGGAACTTCCACGTTCCGGCGGGACCAGCCAACCGCGAGCACCACTGGGAAACGACTAACCGCATGCTCGATGAGTATCCCGGCACCATCGGCATCAAAACCGGCAACACCAACGCCGCGGGACACTGCCTGATGTTCGAGACAGTGCGTGCGGGCATACCGCTGATCGGTGTGGTGCTGCACAGCTCGGACCACAGCAGCGCCGCGACGAGGCAGGATGCCGAGCGCATGCTGAACTGGGCCTACGACCCGATCCTGCGCGTTCTGCAACCGGTCGGAGGCTGACGGCCGCCGCGATCCGAGTGCAATGCCTAGCGTTCGGGATGTGCGCGGTGGCAGATCGTTTCGGGTCCCAGCGAACCGGCGCCTATGGTGTGGCGCCGCTCAGATCATCGCCCTCCAGGTCGACCTGCAAATCCACCGAGAAGTTGTCGATCGGTAGCGGATTCCCCGACTCGGTCATCGTCAGATTCCCGTAGCCGAGCCCGACCCGGTGCAGGAACACCGTGGTGACGGTGGCGGCTGCCCGTGCCTGATCGCGCTCGGTCGGCCACATCCGCGTGGAGCTGCCCTCACCACAGTCCACGAAGCCGAGCTTGTCGAGGTGTGGGCGGGTGGACTCGGTGGTGAAGGCGCGCAGACGGATCTCGTTCGGGGACAGCTCGAGTTGGGCGTAGCGGTCCGGCGTCTTGTCGCGGTCGAAGAAGTGCAGGACGAGGGGTTCGGGGCCGGGACCGAGCGCTCGCATGGCGAGGTGAACGCTGCGCAGCAGGTCGGCCAGCAGGCCGCGCAGGTGCCCGAGGGTGTAGACGCTCCAGATCTCGCTGCCGCGTCCACCCGAACCGGCAGGCGAGGCGGACCAGGTGAAGCTGACCTCGTAATCGTCGGCGCTGTTGTGCTCGATATCGTGCTCATCGGCCGGAATCCGGTCGTCCGCGTCGACGAAATCGGGGTAGTGGTACTGGGTCTTCCAGTTCCACCACCTGCTGTTGGCATCGGAATCGGTGGACTCGACCCGCACGAACAGGCCTCCCCAATCGGAGAGCTCGAGTGTGCGCAGTGTTTCGCCGTCGACCCAGCCGACACCGAGTTCCGACAGACCGCAATACCAGGTGGGCGGACCCCACATCGCCACCGCGAGGTCCAGGTAGCGGCGGAACTGTTCGGGCTCGATCGTGGCGCCGGGAATGGTCAGCTGCGTCCGTTGCGCGCCGTCGGCAGACGGATGGTGGTCGTCGCGTAGCCGGCCACCGGTGGGTGTGTGCGGGATGTCGACCGCACCGTCGTTCGTCAGCGTCCAGCCCGCGGTGCGGCACACCTGTTCGACGTCGGCTCGGACGAACGTGCGGAAGTCGCTCGCACGCAACTGCGTCAGCAAGCCGGCGAAACGTCCGTCGGGCATCGTGTCCATACCTGAGCACGCTAGCGATGACCACCGACACGAATCCGTCAAGGAGATCGCGGACCGGTCGTCGGAAGCTGTTGCCGCGCTTGACTATCCGGTTCGGCTCTCAGCTGATCGAGGGCACCTGCTCCGCGGGCAGGGGCGGAGGCGGTGGGGTGCCGTCGCCGAAGGGGCGTCCACCCAGTTCCTCGCGATGGTGCGGGGTGAGCCAAGTCGACAGATCCGGCCCCGCGGGGATGATCCCGGTGGGGTTGATATCGCGGTGCACGACGTAGTAGTGCTCCTTGATCTGCCCGAAATCGATGGTGTCGCCGAAGCCGGGGGTCTGGAACAGGTCGCGGGCGTAGGCCCACAGCACAGGCATCTCGCTGAGTGTGGTGCGGTTGCACTTGAAATGGCCGTGATAGACGGGATCGAAACGGGCCAGCGTGGTGAACAGCCGCACGTCGGCCTCGGTGATCGTGTCGCCGACCAGGTAGCGCTGAGTGCTCAGGCGATCGGTGATCCGGTCGAGTGCGGCGAAGAGCCGTGCGTAGGCGGCGTCATAAGCGTCCTGATCGCCGGCGAAACCGCAGCGATATACACCATTGTTGATGTCGCGGAACACTTCTCCGTTGATCTCGTCGATGTGGGCGCGCAGCGGTTCGGGATACAGCTGCGGGGCGCCCTGCCGGTGATAGGCGGTCCATTCGGTCGAGAAATCGAGGGTCATCTGCGCGTAGTCGTTGGTGACGACCTGCCCGGTCGCGATGTCGACCACGGCGGGCACGGTGATCCCACGCGGATACTCCGGAAACCGGGCCAGATAGGCGTCGCGCAGGCGGTGGATGCCGAGGACCGGATCGACTTGGCCCGGATCCAGATCGAAGGTCCAGCTGAGCTTGTCGTGGGTGGGTCCGCACAGGCCCAGCGACAGCACCGGTTCGAGCCCGAGCAGCCTGCGCACGATCAGCGTGCGATTGGCCCACGGACAGGCCCTGGCCGCGACCAGCCGGTACCGACCCGGTTCGACGGGGTAACCATCACCTCCGTCGGCGGTGATCCGCGTGGTGATGTAGTTGGTGTCGCGACGGAACTCGCCCGCCTCGACGTAGGTGCCCGCACCGGCATCGCTCACCGGCCCAGTCTCGCACACCCACGCGGTGGGCAACGCGACGCGACGAGTGCGCATCGACGTGTGCGGTGTGCGAATCTTCGATGAAATCGCGGTGGGTACCGCGTCGGGTGTTTCGCGGTACGGCCGGGCGAGGCCGTGCGGCAACGACGAAAGGGTCAGCAGGTGGCAGCGGGAATACCCATGGCACCCTGGCACTTCCGCCGGGGATCGCCGATCCGGCACCTCCGGCCGATGGCCGCGGGGCGTCTGGCGTCCTGATGACCCCGCCAGTACCCTGTGCCCGTGAGACCGATGGGCAATGCGCCGGGCGGGACGGCGCGACCGCGCGTCGCTCTGACCGCAGTCGCTGTAGTGGTATTTGTGACCTTCCTCGACACCACCGTCGTCAGCGTGGCGCTGGGGGATATCCGGCGTGATCTGAGTGCCGATGTGACGGCGCTGCAGTGGGTGGTCAACGCTTACACCGTGGTGTTCGCCGGGCTGATGCTGGCCGGTGGGTCGCTGGGGGACCGCTGGGGGCGCAAGCGGGTGATGATCGTCGGGCTGGTGATCTTCTGTGCCGGGTCGGTGGTCTCGGCGCTCGCGAGCAGCGTCGCGATGCTCATCGCCGGTCGCGCGATCATGGGGCTCGGTGCGGCGGCGTCGGAACCGGGAACGCTGTCGGTGCTTCGGCACATCTTCCCGGACGACCGCACGCGCGCGAAGGCGATCGGGGTGTGGGCGGCGGTGTCCGGACTGGCACTGGCGGCAGGGCCGGTATTGGGTGGTGTCCTTGTCCACGCGTACGGATGGCGCTCGATCTTCTGGTTCAACCTGGTGATCGCGGCGGTGGCGCTCGCGGCGGCGCTGTGGTCGGTTCCGGAAAGCGCGGACCCACGTCCCGAACCGATCGATTGGGCTGGGGCCCTGCTCGGCGCGACAGCTTTCGGGTCGGTGATCTACGCGGCCACCGTCGGCCAGGACCGGGGCTACACAGCACCATCGGTGCTCGTGCTGTTCGCGATCGGTGGTCTCGCGTTCGCCGGATTCATCGCCGTCGAACTGCGAGCGCGCGCACCGATGCTCGACTTCCGCTACCTGCGCCTGCCTGCCGTGCGGAGCGCATTGGTGGTCGCCTTCGCCGTCTATTTCGGTATCTTCTCGATCTTCTTCTTCACGGCGCTGTATCTACAAGTGATGCAGTCGTATTCGGGTGCGCGCACTGCCACGGTCTTCGCGCCGATGGCTGCCACGATCGTGATCGGGTCGCTGGTCGCGGGCTATTGGGTGGCGCGGCGCGGCGCCCGCATCCCTATGATCCTCGGCTGTGTGGTCGGCGCGGGCGGGATCCTGCTGACCCGCCACATGCTGGCCGGAACGCTGCACGATCCAACGCTGTCGGCTGCGATGGCGGTGGCGGGCTTCGGTTTCGGGATCGCGGTGGTGCCGTTGACGTCGGCGGTGCTGTCGGGCGTACCGTCCGAACACTCGGGAATGGCTGCCGCGGTGACCAATACGATGCGCCAGGTCGGCTCGGCGTTCGGTGTGGCGGTCCTCGGAGCGCTGGTGAGCGGATTCCTGTCCTCGGACCTGAAGGTGCGCATGAACGAACTGGGTCTGCCGACATCGCTGCAGCCCGACGCCATCCAAGCCGTAGAACTCGGGAAAATCCCCGAGGGCGTCGACATCGGCCCGTATCTGAAGTATCTGTCGAAGGTTTCCGAGGTCCTCAACGCCGGCAAGGCGGCCTTCCATCACGGACTCGACGTGGCTTTGCTGGTGTCGGCGTTGATGATCCTCGCCGCGGCGGCATTCACCGCGCTCGATACCCTACGTCACCGCGAGGACATCACCTAGATCTTCGGTCCCGAATTCCATACCGTGCTACTGATGCTCCACCTGTGGTTCTCGGCGTACACGATGCTCGAGTCGCAGACCTCGATGGCCTTGGTGAAGAAGGTGAGGGTGTCGGGATCCAGGGGGAAACTCCACCCGGGGTTCGTCGCCGTGCTCTGGTCCGGCGGGTTCCGCCAAACGTTTTCACGGCCCACCGGAGCAGTTCAAGCTTTGGCAATCCCGATAGGGGACTCTGGAGATTCGGCGCCACCGCCGTTGTCCAGGAGGAGGAGCCCGAGCGGATGGATCGCCGGAATCAAGCGTTCAGTCGGCGCCGCGTGCTGTGCGCGGCGGGGGCGGCGATCGCGCTGACCGCGGTGGGGCAGCCGACGCAGGTGGGCACGATCACCCGGAGCCGTTCTGCCGACCTCGGTGCGTGGGAGCGGGCTGAGCTGGCCGAACAGGCGATCGTGGAGCGGCATGTGCGCTCGCTCTGGGGGCTGCCACAGCGTCGCTTGGGCGCGCTCGTGTGGCCCGCGGATCTGGCCGAACGGGCGTTCGGGCGATGGTGCTATTGGTGGCAAGCCCACCTGCTCGACTGCGCGGTCGATGCCGCGCACCGCGCACGCACCCCCGGACGCATCGATCGGGTCGTCGCACTCGCGCTGGGTATCCGGACCCGCAACGTCACCGGTTGGACCAATCGGTACTACGACGACATGGCGTGGCTGGTGCTGGCGCTCGAACGTGCCGAGCGGCTGCTCGATATCCGGTTCGACGACGCGGTGGGGGATTTGCGGGCCGCTTTGATCGATGGCTGGAACCCGGATGTGGGTGCGGTGCCGTGGCGGTCCGGCGACGGCTACTACAACACGCCGGCGATCGGTCCGACCGGTATCGCGATGGCTCGCCTCGGCGAGCTGTCCCGCGCAGGCGAACTCGCCGATTTTATCGACACGCGATTGCGCGACGCCGGCAGTGGGCTGATCCACGATGGTGTTCACGAGCCCAGCGGGCGAGTGGATCGAACCGTCCACACCTACTGTCAGGGCGTGACCATCGGGCTGGAAGCCGAATTGGCGCTGCGCACAGGCAAATCCGGTCATCGCTACCGCGCGGCGGCCCTCGTCGCCGCAGTCGGGAACCGGCTCACCGCCGGGGGAGTGATCGCCGCGGCCGCCGGAAACGACTCGGGGCTCTTCATGGGAATCCTCGCGCGGTATCTCGCCGAAGCCGCACTGTCGCTGGGCAACACGACCGCAGCCGATATCGTGCACGCCTCGGCGCGGGCCGCATGGGCCAACCGCGCCGAGGTGGACGGCCTACCGCTGTTCGGCGCGGACTGGAACCGCCCGGTCGCGGTGCCGGAACATCCGGGAACCTTCCTCCAGCTCGCGGACGCGTCCGCTGCCTCGTCGGCGAACCTGAGCCGCGATCTCTCGGTGCAGCTGAGCGGATGGATGCTGCTCGAAGCCGACTACCGGCTCACCGCCGCAGGCCGCTGAACTCACTGCGCGGTCTGGGAGCAGCGCGAACTCGGCCTGGTCGACGGCGCCACCGCCGCCGACGCACTGATCGCGATCATGCTCGCGGGCACCATCGCGCACACCGCGGACCCGGTGACCGGCGTCGGCCTGTGGGCGCGCCAGCTCGCCTACGCGGACGCGAATATCACCGCAGGCCAACCGATCGCACCACTGATCGAACGGGCGATCCGCGACGGCCATCAGGGGATCGTGGAGCAACTGGCCGAGGGACTTCTTGACTGCGGCGAACAGATGCGTGACACCGCGATGAACCCGCCGACCTACGACCGCGGTGGCTTCGCCAAAGCCCTCTACGACACCTACCCCTACCTGCATGCCGCGCGCACAGTAGCCGGCGAACTGGCGGCGGATCTGCCCCGCCTGCGAGGTGCGCTTCGACCCCGCCACGCTCGGTATCGTGGTCGGCCTGTGGCTGCTCGAGAATGTTGCGGACGGTATCGCGGAGGCGATCAAGGAACAGTCTCAAGCCGCCACCCAGACACTCACCCAGCGCATCGGTGCCACCATCCGCCGCCGCGTCGGCCGTGAACTGCCCGAGGCATGAATTCCGGCACCGACGACACCGCGCTGGACAACGCCGTCGCCGCGACCGAATCCGCCTGGACCGAGGCCCGTTCCGCCCGAACTCCCGAGATTCCCACGGCCGACCTCGTCGAGGCGGCAACGCTCAACGTCACGCCGCCCTGATCGAAGCGGGCCTCCCGCCGCTGCCCGCCGACCGCGTTGCCCGCGCACTGCGCGCCGAGATCCGCAGACTCCTCGACGAGAGGTAAAGCACATCAGGGCATTTCGATCGTTTCAGCCCTGGCGATCTCGTTGATGGCGCGTTGAATGGACTGATGCGGTGGTGTCCGGGCGAGCTCGGCGAGGTACTCGATCAGCAGGATCGCCGCGGGTTGGGGGTGTGTCCCTCCGCGGTCCGGTTCCGCCGCCTCGTCGATCCCGAGCGCCCCGGTGAGCGCGCTGATGACCGTGGCGGCATCCAGTCGAGGCAGCCACGTGGCCGATCGCCGCACCACAGATTCCAGCACGGCGCGCACGGCGTCGCCGGTGAGGCCGTCCGGATGCGCGGTCTCGAGCAGTTCTCGGACGATGGCCGCCAGCACCGCGGTGACCTGATCGGCCGGGAGTTCGGACAGGTCCGCGGTGGTCGCGCTGAACCCGGATGCGTCGGCCGCCTTCGCCGCAGTGACGGCGGCCTCGACAGCGGTCGCGATCGCGCGGGCGGACGAAGGCCAGTCGGACGGCCACATGGGTAGTTCTCCTCGCGGGTCGGCGCACGTGCCTCGCATCCCTGCGTTTGCGGGCTGCGCTCAGCGTAGTCAGTGGTGCCGCGTGTGCCGCGCAGGGACCATAAGTTACTGATCATTTTGTGCAGACTTCGTTGCAAATGACTGTTGATCGATTGCACAAAGCGAATACGGCACTCGCGACCAGCTCGCCGAACTCATCTGAATCGCCGCGGCGATCAGCTCGCGCCGGGAGCGATCGCGGTCACCGAACTACCGGAAACCCGCGCGTAGGTGCGGAGGGATCATGGGCTCGGCTCCGGCAACTGGCATTCGGAGACCCTCGGGTTCAATCCCAGGTAGTTGAGTGGGCCCGCGAGCACTGTGAGACCGATCGTGCCCAAGTCGCCGCAGTTGTTCGGCGTATTCGTGAAATAGTCTCGCTGCATCGCCGCGAGCAGTCCGGCTCCGAACCAGACCAGCATCAGCATCGACAGCAGGAACCTGGCGGCTTGGTGGGCCGGTCGCCCGCGGATTTCCCGTACTTCGCGAATTTCTCGATCACGTCGATTCCGTCCACCGCGCATCGTCATCGCATCCTTCCCACCGGCGAGTATCACACTGATACACCATGTGAACAGCGACAACCCTGCTGACGCCGTCACGACACGCGCGAAGTACTGCCATCAACAGTGCAGCCCGGCAACCGCACAGTCAATGGCCGGGGTCAGCCGAATTCCTCGCCGACGAAGCCGTCACGCCGGCTCGGGAACCTGCGGGCGGGTTGTTCAGGGTGCGGGCACCGGTTGCTCGTCGGCGGTCTGGGCACGCAAACTACCCAGCAACCTGGTGAGCTTGCGGGAGACGCTCATCTGGGAGACACCGAGGCGTTCGGCGATCTCGCCCTGCGAGAGGGTTTCGTAGAAGCGCCAGATCAGCAATTGCCGGCCTTCCGGTGGCAGTTGCGCCAGCAGCGGCGCGACGGTGATCGTGTCTTCGGTGAGACAGTAGCTCGGGTCTTCGGCGCCGAAGGTCTCGGCGACGGTCATGCCGGGTTCACCGTCGTTGTCGCGGGCGGGAGTGTCGAGGCTTCGCGTCTGGAATGCGTTGGCTGCCACCAGGGTTCGGGTGATGTCGATGACCTGTACATCGAGCTCGGTGGCGAGTTCGATCGCGGTGGGGGAGCGCTGGAGCCTGCGACTCAACTCTTCGGCCGCCATCCGCACCGTGCCCTGGAGTTCCTTCTCGCGACGCGGCACGTGCAACGGCCAGATGTGGTCGCGGAAATGGCGGCGCACCTCACCCATGATGGTGGGCACCGCGAACCCGAGAAAGGGTGAACCGGTGGTCACGTCGTAGCGGTCGACCGCCATGACCATGCCGAGTCGTGCGGTCTGGAGCAGGTCGTCGAAGGCCTCGCCGCGGCCGGCGTACTTGCGAGCGATGTGGTCGGCGAGTGGTAGGCAGATCTCGATGATCCGGTCCCGCAAGGCGGCGTGTTCGGGGCCGTGGGGGTCGGTCAGCATCAGGTGCGTGAACAAGGGTTCGGCGTGTTCGTAGGTCCTGTTGTCGGTGGTCTGGGACATGGGGATCAGCTCCTGGCCTTCGAATACTCTCCGGTTCGGCGGAGATCTACAGTCTGTGCAGGCCGAGCATTCTGAAGGTCATGATCATGCCCGCGCCCAGGCTGGCGGCGCCGAAGATCGCCGCGGGCATCGACCCGGTGAGTGCTGCCAGGCCGAAGAGGAAGAACACGCAGGTGGCCAACATGATGGTGGTGCTGGTCAGATCCATGCTCGGCGTACTCGTTGTCCGATTACGTGAGGTGGTCATAGATCAAGGGTTCACCAACGCGGAGGTTATTAAACCGTTATTGGTTGACAGGGGTTGACAGAGAGACATTTTCGGATGTGGATGTTTAACCCCACTGCAAAATGGGAAACATCAATTCACCCCACGCACGCGCAAATCCCGGGCGAGGTGGTCGCGCTGTTCGATGATCAAGCGCCGCAACGCGTGCGGTGCGTCCGCGTTCGCCGCGAGCCACCGGTCCACCCCGTCGAGCGAATCGGCGGCGGGAAAGAGCCCGACCACGATGCGACGGGCGATCTCGATGCTCCGCTGATCCCACACCGCGCGCAGCGCCGCGAAGTACTCGGTGTCATAGCGCGCGATCAGGTCGCGGTGCCTGCCGGCGCGGAATCCGTCGATGGTGGCATCGAGGTGGTCATTGGTCAGGGTGGTGTCACCGAGCGCCGAATCCCACGCCGAGGCTTTGACTTCCGCTTCCGGGCGGGCCGCGAGGGCGCACCGGTGAGCGGTTCGCCCCGACGCGGTGTCGTCTCGTGCGAGTTCGGCGTCCAGTTCGGCGACCGGCGCCGCGCCGGTGGCGGCCAGCGCTGTCCACAGCGCCCAGCGCAGATCGGGATCGAGGGCCAGTCCTTCCGGTGCCCGGCCGAGGAGAATCTGCGCGATGTCGGTGGCACGGCGACCGTCGACTGTGGCGGCGGTCGCCGTCGCACGCGCCCAAGCCAGCTGCGCGCCGGAACCCGCCGCCGACGAATGCAAGGTGGCCCAGCATGATTCGAGCCACTCGCCGCGCCACCGATCCCGCGCCGGATCCGGCAGATAGTGCCCGATGGTGAACGACGCGTTCGACAGGACCGCCGTGAGCAGCGCCATGTTGGTTTCGGTCGGTGCGAAATCGCGAGCCATGGACAGGTAGCGTTCGGCGCCCAGTACCCCGTCTCGGGTGGCGTTCCACAGCGCCGACCAGATCAGTCCGCGCGCCAGCGGGTCGGTCACCCGATCCAGCGAACTCTCCACGGTGGCAATCGAATCCGAATCCAGGCGAACCTTGGCGTAGGTGAGATCGCCGTCGTTGAGCAGACGCAGCGGAGCCGGTGCGAGAGGGACCGGCGTATGTTCGTCGACGATGTCGAGTTCCACCCGTTCGCGGATCACCAAGTCGCCCACGGTATCGAAGTCGTAGAGCCCGACAGCGAGCCGGTGCGGACGCGGATCGGTTTGCACAATCTCACCGTTGTCGATGGTCAGCGTGGACACCCCGGAGGTCTGCAACCAAGCTCGCGCCCAGCCCGCCAGGTCGCGGCCCGAATCCGCCGACAATTCTGTCAGCAGGTCATCGAGGGTGGTATTACCGAAGGCGTGCGTCCGGAAATACCGGCGCACACCCGAGAAGAATTCCTCCCGGCCGACATAGGCGACCAACTGCTTGAGCACGCTGGCGCCCTTGGCATAGGTGATGCCGTCGAAGTTGAGCTTGGCGGCCTCGAGATCGGTGATGTCGGCGACGATCGGATGCGTGGTGGGCAGCTGATCCTGCAGGTACGCCCAGGCCTTGCGGCGGTTCGCGAACGCCACCCAGGCGTCGGTCCATTCGGTGGCCTCCGAACTCGCCAGCGCACCCATATAGTCGGCGAAGGATTCCTTGAGCCACAGGTCGTCCCACCACACCATGGTGACAAGATCGCCGAACCACATGTGCGCCATCTCGTGCAGGATCGTGTTCGCCCGGCCCTCGTACTGTGCGGTGGTGGCCGCACCACGGAACACATAGGCCTCGGTGAAGGTGACCAGCCCGGGATTCTCCATCGCGCCCAGGTTGTATTCGGGAACGAACACCTGGTCGTACTTGCCCCAGGGGTACGGATAGTCGAAGTGTTCGGCGAAGAAGTCCAGACCCTGCGACGTCACCTCGAAAATCGTGTCCGCGTCCAGGTAGCGGGCCAGCGAGGCGCGGCAATAGATTCCGAGACCGATCGTGAGTTCGCCTCGCGTCCAGGAGGATTCGACGCGATGGTACGGGCCTGCCGCCACCGCGGTGATATACGTCGAGATCGGCAGCGTGGGGGAGAATTCGACGTTCTGAATCACGCCGTTGTTCTGGATCGCCGCGAAAGGCCGGTTCGACACCACCTGCCAACCGGCCGGGGCCGTCACCGCGAACGTGAACGGCGCCTTCATATCCGGCTGTTCGAAGCATGCGAAAACCCGCCGCGCGTCCGCGGGCTCGTACTGGGTGTAGAGGTAGGTCTGGCCGTCGACCGGATCGAGGAACCGGTGCAGTCCCTCGCCCGAACGGCTGTACGCACCGGTGCCACGGACGACCACGACGTTCGTCTCGGTCAAGCCGCCGACAGTGAGCCGGGCCCCGTCGTACTCGACCGCCACGTCCGCACCGTTCACCGTCACCGACTCCACCGACAGACCGATGAAGTCGAGCCACGTCTGCTCGACCGTGGCATCGAACGTGACGGTCGTCGTCGTGGCGAAACCGGCGCGGGTCTGGTCCGGGGCCGCCGACAGGTCGAGTTCGACGCGGTAGTCGCCGACGGTGACCGCCGCTGATCGCGCGGCGGTCTCGGAGCGGGTCAGGTTCGCGGTGTTCACACCTAGATCCTGCCAGCCGAACCGTCGGCTACGAGTTCTATTCCACGGTGACGCTCTTCGCCAGGTTGCGTGGCTTGTCGACATCGCGACCGAGGGCGATGGCTGTGTGATAGGCCAGTAGCTGCAGCGGGATCGTCAGCAGCATGGGATCCAATTCCGGTGCGACCCTGGGGACCCGGATTACCTCGTCGGCCGTATTCGGCGGCAGGTCCGCGTTCGTGACGGCGATGACCGGCCCACCACGCGCCTTGATCTGTTCGATGGTGCTGAGGTTCTTGGCCAGCAGTTCGTCGTCGGGGACTATCACCACGCTCGGCATCTCCTGGTCGATCAGGGCGAGCGGACCGTGTTTGAGTTCGGAGGCCTGGTAGGCCTCGGCGTGCACGTAGGAGACCTCCTTGAGCTTCTGGGCGCCTTCGCGGGCGACCGGCCACGCCCGTACCCGGCCGATGAAGAACATGCTGCGGGCCTTGGCGTATCGGTGCGCGATCTCGGCGATGGCCTCTTCGTCGGTGAGGACCTGCTCGATGGCGTCGGGCAGCGCGCGTAGCCCGTCGACGATCCGGTGGCCGTCGGCTGCCGAGAGATCGCGTACCCGCCCGAGCAACAGCGCCAGCATCGTGAACGATACGGTCATGTTGGTCAATGCCTTGGTCGAGGCGACCGAGATCTCCGGGCCCGCGTGCAGGAACACCCCTGCCCCGCACTGGCGAGCGATCGCGCTGCCAACCACGTTGACGGCACCGATGACCCGGCCGCCCTTGCGCTGCAGCTCCTGCACCGCGGCGAGGGTATCGAGGGTTTCGCCGGACTGGCTGATCGCGACATACAGCGCGTCAGGGTCGACGACCGGATTGCGGTAGCGGAATTCCGACGCGGGCTCCGCGGTGGCCGGGATCCGGGCCAGTTCCTCGATCAGCTGGGCGCCGAGCTGGCCGGCGTAGTAGGCCGAGCCGCAACCGAGGAAGACGACCTTGCTGATGCTGCGCAGTTCGCGGGCGTCCATGTTCAACCCACCGAGGTGGGCGGTGGCGAAGCGGTCGTCGAGGCGGCCACGCAGCGCTCTGCGTACCGCCTCGCCCTGTTCGGCGATTTCCTTGCGCATGAAGTCGGGGAATCCGCCGAGTGCGTAGTCCTCGGCCACCATGTCGATGGTGGTCGGGGTCTTGTCGGTTTGCTCGGACTCGACTCCCAGTGTGCTGGTGCGGAATTCGCTGTCGCGGACCGTCGCGAGCTCGCCGTCGTCGAGGAACACCACGCGCTGGGTGTGGTGGACAAGGGCGGCCACATCGGAGGCCACGAACATCTCGCCGTCGCCGACGCCGAGCACGATGGGGCTGCCGTTGCGGGCCACCACCAGTTCGGTCGGTCGGCGCGCGTCGAGCACCAGCAGTCCGTAGGTGCCTCGGACCCGATGCAGTGCGATGCGAACGGCGTCCTCGAGGGATTCGGATTCCTCGAGTTCCCGGGCGACGAGGTGGGCGATCACCTCCGTATCGGTATCCGAGACCAGATCGATGCCGAGTGCGGTGAGCTCGGCCCGCAGCTGTTCGGCGTTCTCGACGATTCCGTTGTGTACCACGGCAATTCGCCCGCTGACATCGGTGTGCGGGTGCGCGTTGGTGTCGCTGGGCTCGCCGTGGGTGGCCCAGCGGGTGTGCGCGATGCCGACGGTGCCGCGCAGGGGCGTGGTGTCGGCCTTGTCACGCAGGTCCTGCACCCGGCCTCGGGTCTTGCACACGCGCGACTTCCCGCGATGGGGCAGCGCCAAGCCGGCCGAGTCGTAGCCGCGGTACTCGAGTCGATGCAGGCCCTCCAGCAGCACGGGAACAGCTTGCCGGTGACCGATGTATCCGACGATTCCACACATGGTGTGATGAACCCCTTACCCGTAGACGATGCGACGTAGTTGCCGTTCGGTGAAGGACGGGGCAGCGACCGGACGCGCGGCGAGTTCGGCGTCGAGTTGTCGCCAGATCTCGGCGTTGCGCATCTGCCGAGACTGCAACTCGGAGTGCCTGCGCCGGACGAACTGCTCGGCCGTCTCGTCGAAGTAGCCCACGATATCGGCGACGACGCGGGCGGCCACCCGTTCGGGTAGGCCGGTGGAGGCCACTACGTAGCGGACCAGCTCGGTGGGTACCCCGTCATTCACTCGCACGATCTTGCCTCGCCGCACCCGGTTCGCCAACACCCCTGCCCGAATTCGGGCAAGTAGTGGCTGAACTGGGTCTCGTCGGGGGTGCGTAGTGCGCGCGGCTGTCCCGGCCGATGCGCGCGGAGCTCATGCCGTTATCGCCTTGTGAGGTGTGAGCCGCGACTTGCGAACAATTTGCTGGAAGGCTGTCAAGGGGTACGGCAGACTACGCATCCGAGTGGAGGTTGTGGTGAGGCGACGAATGGGCGACGCATTCAGTGATCGGCTTTATTTCGCGGGCCCGGCGTCGGCCTCCGAGGCGGCCGGGGGTAGACCCGAATACGTCGTCGACGCGGCAATAGTGACGATTGCCGAAGAGATCGTGCGGACGGGTTTCGATGCCGAAGATACCGTGCATCAGCGGCTGCGGAGATTCTGTGCGCACGCGAAAGCTGAAGGCGCCATGGTGAATTGCCTGCTCGGTGCGGCGACCGCCGTGGAAGACGGCGGGGTGGTGCCCTTTGTCGGCCGGGTCGTCGGCAGGCTCGGGCACGCGGAATTGTTGTTCGATCTCGCGCTGGGTGAATCGGGCTTCGACCCGTTCGACGGTAACCCCGTGCTGAATTCGGTCGGGCCGGGCACCATGACGGAGCTGGATTTCGAATTCGTCATCGCTCAGGTGAGTGAGCTGGTGGATAGCTTGTTGCTGCCGAATTATCTGGCGTTGCTGGAATGGCGTGACCTCACCGGCGAAGCGCCGCGATCGCGCCGGCCGGAGCAGTCGGCCGCGCTGCTGTACGAGCTGAACGAACGGCTCGCGCCGGTCCTCGGCGAGATGCCGCTGGCCTGGCTGTTGCTGCATTACGCGGAGTTCGGCGTCGCGCCGCTGGCGGACTCGATCCATCGCGCGCTGCTGCGCACCAACGCCGCCGACGCCGTGTCCGCCGCGCGGACGGCGGCGGCGGCGCTCGCCGCGATGTCGTTCGTCTCCTCGTCGGCCCGGCTGGGCGAGCTGCCGGTGGTGTCGCGCCGTCCACGCCACCAGCCGACGCTGGTCACCGGCAATCACGTCATGGCCGATCTCGTCTGCGCGCTGTCGCGGTGCGATACCGCGAACGGCTGGCAGGCCGACGCGACACTGCTGCGAACCGCCGACGCGCAGACGGTCGGCTGGCTACTGGTCGAGGATCGCCGTCTTCGACGCGAAACCACCAGCAGCCGAAGCGATCTCATGGCATCGGCGATCGGGCTGGAGATCATGCTCGGTGTCGATCACACGTCGGGTTCGGCCCCGGCGGCGGTGCAGGCACCGACGGCGAGCGCGATCACCGCCGACCTGCTGCACGTGCTGCGCCTGCCCTGGGATCAGATCCCGGAATCGGCCAACTACACCCCGCGACACCTCGACGGTGCCCTGCGTTTGGCCTGTTGCGCGGTGGAAGCCATGGCCCCGGGCGCCGCGGCGATGCCGGATATTCTGCGCCGCGCGGCCGACCGCGCGATCCCCGCGCTGAGCGCCCGACCGGAACCACCGGTCTACCTCCAGGGCGCACTGGCCCTGCTCGAGGCCTGGCATCGCGGCGGTGCGCCCCGGACCCGACCCCTGCTCGAGGCAACCGAGCCCATCGCCCCCGTTGTCTTCACCACGCTCTTGCTGATCGGCGCGGCACTACTCGAAATGCTGGCCGAGGAGTTCGATGCGGACGTGACGCACGTACTCGACGCACTCGAGACGCGACTACGAGCACGCGACCGCTTGTCGGAGTAACGACAGACAGATTGTCGGACCTCAGTGGAGGTAGCCCGTCAGTTGAGGGACCGCGTCGACGACGTGCTGGGCGTTGATCGGTCGGCCGATCACCGTCAAGGCCCAATCCTGGAAGGGGCGGTGCAGTGTGCCGACGACGATACCGGTGTGTGCGCCGATACTGCCGAGGTCGATGCGGACCAATTCGATGCCGGTGACATTGTCGACGACCCGGCAGAAGCCGTTGGCGATCTGGTCGAATCGTTGGCCGGTGTAGCAGGTCACGAGGAACACGATCGTGGTGACCGCGGGATCGAGAAGGGTCAGGTCCGCCACGATGACTTCGTTGTCGCCGTCGCCATCGCCGGTGACGCTGTCGCCGAGGTGGCGCAGCGCGCCGTCGCGCGAGGTCAGTTGATCGTGGTAGGCGGCGTCGACGAAGTTCTCACCGGCGAACGACAGCGCCGCGGCGTTGAGATCGATGTCCTTGGGGCGGGCGCGGGTACCGTCGGCGTGGGCGGGGTCCCAGCCGAGGCCGATGCTGAGGTGGGTGATGGTGTGAGTCATGCGGTACTCCTGGCCGAACGAGTGGGTTTCCGTCACTGATCGCACCCCGCTCGGCCGAGCTCGAGCCGGGCTACCGACCAGGCTCCCCGGCTCGCCTACCCGTAAACATGCCGTAAAGACCACGCCCACCACAAGTCTGAGGGCGCCGCCGGGCCCGTTGCCGGCCGGATTCTGGTTGTCGCAGGACTACCGTGACGGCGATGAGCGCACGTTTCGAAGAACTCGGCTGGCGGCAGACCCCGATCGGGGAGATCAGTTTGCGCCGGCGGTTCGATCCGACGGTGCGTGCCGATGTCTACGAGGTGAAGCTCGGCGACGAGTACCTGATGTCGAGCTTGTTCACCGTCGCCGAACGTGAGCTGTCGCGGCTGGGGCTGGCACGGACACCGGGCGACCGGCTGGATGTGCTCGTCGGCGGGCTCGGGTTGGGTTACACCGCGCGAGAAGCGTTGACGGACCCGCGCATTCGTGAGCTCACCGTGGTCGAGTACTCCGACGCGGTCATCGACTGGCATCGACGGGATCTGCTGCCCGACACCGCCGGGTTGGCTGCCGACCGCAGGGTCGAGCTCGTCTGCGCGGACTTCTTCGCCGCGGCGGCGGCGCCGGTGGGATTCGATCCGGCACGCCCCGGCCATACGTACAACGCGCTACTGCTCGATATCGACCACTCGCCACGTCACGTCCTGCACGGCCCGAATGCCGCGTTCTACACCTGCGAGGGCATGCGCGCGGTCGCGAACCACCTGATCGATGGCGGCACCTTCGCCATGTGGTCCGACGACGCGCCGGATGACGAATTCCGCGCGATTCTCGAATCCGTCTTCGTCGATGTCGAGGCACAGCCGATCGTGTTCGACAACCCGCTCACCCGCGGGCAATCCAGCGCGACGATCTACCTCGCGACTCGGCCCGACCGCACCCGGGGCACAGGTCACGACCAGACATCCGGCATCCCCTAGAACGACCCCAACGGCGTCCCCGCGGGCAACGTCAGCCGCAGGGACGCCGGCGTGGTCTACCCCCGCGACCGCCAAAGGCGAGCCTTGCCATTTCGGCATGGTCTACCCCACCGCTGCGGATGCTGTTGCCGGACAGCCTATTTCGTGAGTGGCAGGCCGGTCGGTGCGGGGATCTGGTCGACGGTGAGCCGTTTGCGGAAGACCCAGTAGGTCCAGCCCTGGTAGATCAGGACCACCGGGGTGGCGAGTACTGCTGCCCAGCTCATCACCTGGAGGGTGTAGCGGCTGGAGGAGGCGTTGTCGATGTTCAGGTCGAACTCGGGGCTGATGGTGGAGGGCATCACGTTCGGGTACAGGGAGCCGACCAGCAGGATGGTGGCCGAGGCGATCGTGAGCGTGGTGCCGACGAAGGCCCAGCCGTCGCGGCCCGCCGCGGTGGTGCCACCGGCGACGACAAGGCCGAGTACCGCGGCGCCGAGGGCGACCCAGGTCCAGCCGGAGCCGTAGGCGAGCTGGGTCCACAGACCGAAACCGCCGACGATCACCACCGTGGGAACGAACAGGATCCGGACGCACTCGCGGGCATCGTCGCGGACCTCACCACCGGTCTTGAGCGCCAGGAAGATCGCGCCGTGTAGCGCGAACAGGATGGCCGTGGTCGCCGCGCCGAGCAGTGCGTAGGGGCTGAGCAGATCCCATACCGAGCCGACGATCTGCCGCTTCTCGTTCAACGGCACGCCACGCACGAGATTGGCGAACACCCAGCCCCACGCCAGTGCCGGAATCCAGGAGCCGATGCCGATACCGGCGTCACACCAGGCCCGCCACTTCGGCGAGTTGATCTTGGATCGCCATTCGATGGCGCAGATCCGCAGGATCAACGCCACCAGCAACAGCAGCAGCGCCAGGTAGAAGCCGGAGAACAGGCTCGCGTACCACTCGGGGAACGCCGCGAACATCGCGCCACCGGCGGTGATCAGCCAGACCTCGTTGCCGTCCCAGACCGGGCCGATGGTGTTGAGCACGACGCGCCTGCGCACATCGGAACCCCTGCCGAGGATCGGCATCAGCATGCCGACACCGAAGTCGAAGCCCTCGAGGATGAAGTAGCCGGTGAACAGCACGCCGACCAGCACGAACCAGAATTGCTGCACACTCATCGTCGTCTCCTAGTACGCGAAGGACAGCGGCTCGACAGGCTCGGCGCGGTGCCTGCCGCCGCCACCGTCGTCATCGGGACCGGACTGATCGTCGGATGCCGACGGCCCCGGCTCGGGCCCGACCACGGTGTAGCGGTGCATCAGGTAGAACCAGACCACGGCCAGCGCACCGTAGAGCAAGGTGAAGACCACCAGGGAGAACACGACGGTGGCGGTCGCGTGCGCCGAGACGCCCTGGGCCACCGTCATCCGAATGGTCTTGTCGCCGACGGGGTTCGGAACCACCACCCAGGGCTGGCGACCCATTTCGGTGAAGACCCAGCCCGCGCTGTTGGCCAGGAACGGGGTCGGGATGGCGATCAGGCTCAGCCACGAGAACCAGCGATTGTCGGGCACGCGACCGCCGCGGGTCAGCCAGAAACCGGCCAGCAGCAACAGCACCGATCCGGCCAGCAGGCCGATCATGGCGCGAAAGCTCCAGTAGGTGACGAAGAGGTTGGGCCGGTAGTTGCCCGGCCCGTAGTCTTCGACATAGGACCGCTGCAGATCCTCCACGCCCTGCAGCGTCACCCCGCTGAACTGGCCTTCGGCCAGGAACGGCAGCACATAGGGAACCTCGAGGACGTGTTCGACACTGTCGCAGTTGTTGTGCGTGCCGACAGTCAGAATCGAGAATTCCGGGTCGGTCGCGGTGCGGCACAGCGATTCCGCCGATGCCATCTTCATCGGTTGCTGCTCGAACATCAGCTTGCCCTGGATATCGCCGGTGATCGCGACCACGACGATCGACGCGGCGACGACCCAGAGGCCGAGCCGGGCCACCGGCCGCCACATCACCGTGGCCTCGTCGAGTTTCGCCGCGTCGCCGCTGCGCGCGTTGCGCACCATGAACCAGCCCGCGATGCCGGCCACGAAGGTGCCCGCGGTCAGGAAAGCGCCGGCGACCACGTGGGGGAACGCCGCCACGGTGGTGTTGTTGGTGAGCAGCGTCCAGATGCTGTCCAGTTCGGCACGATTGGTCTCGGGGTTGAACCTCGCACCGACCGGGTGCTGCATGAACGAGTTGGCCGCGATAATGAAATAGGCGGACAGGTTGACACCGATGGCGACGATCCAGATCGTCGCGAGGTGAACGAGTTCGGGCAATCGGGTCCAGCCGAAAATCCACAGACCGATGAAGGTCGACTCCATGAAGAAGGCGATCAACGCTTCCAAAGCCAGTGGGGCACCGAAGATATCGCCGACAAATCGGGAATACTCACTCCAGTTCATCCCGAACTGGAACTCTTGCACGATGCCGGTGGCGACACCGATGGCGAAGTTGATCAGGAACAGTTTTCCGAAGAACTTGGTGAGCCGGTACCAGTGTTCTTTTCCGGTGATCACCCACGCCGTCTGCATGATCGCGACGAGCGGTGCCAGGCCGATGGTGAGCGGCACGAAGATGAAGTGGTAGACCGTGGTGATACCGAATTGTCATCTCGAGACATCCAGTGTGCTCATTGCCAGCGAACTCATCTTCGGATCTCCTGCCATCGCAGTGAACTGTGCCGAAAGAATTCGTCTGGATTTTAGGTGACGGAGGCGCGAATTCCGGTCAGGACTCGGCGATCGTCTTCGCGCGCAGCAGTATGTCTTCGATCATCGCGGGGCTCACCCGGCCGGTGGCGGTATTGCGCTGACTCACGTGATAACTACCGAGCACGGTGACCGATCGGCCGTCGGGATGGGTGAGAACGACGTGCGCGCCGTGGGTGAAACGAGGACGTGGGCGTGGCACATTCCACCCGCCTGCCTGCAGGACGGCGAACAGCGCCTGCCAGCCGAAGGCGCCGAGGACCACGATCACCCGAAGCGTCGGGCTGAGCAGTTCCAATTCGCGGCTGAGGTAGGGCGCGCAGCGGCGACGCTCCTCGGGTGTCGGCTTGTTCTCGGGCGGGGCGCAGTGCACGGGTGCGGTGAGCCGGGTATTCACCAGTTCGATGCCGTCGTCACGGCTGACCGGATGCGCGCCGGTAGCCAGACCGACCGCGTGCAATGCGCCGAACAACACGTTGCCGCTCGGGTCGCCGGTGAACATGCGGCCGGTCCGGTTACCGCCGTGGGCGGCGGGGGCGAGGCCGACCACGAGAATTCGCGCATCGGCGGGCCCGAAACCGGGTACCGGCCGACCCCAATACTCTTCGTCGCGGAACGCCGCGCGTTTGACGACGGCGACTTCTTCGCGCCAGGCGACGAGCCGGGGGCAGGCACGGCAGGTGGAAACCAAGTGATCTACTGCGGCGATATCGGGGGTGGATTCCGCCGCCTGCGGGGCTGTTTCCGGATCCTCGCCGGTCATCGGCACAGTCTAGTCCGCGACACGGATGCGACTTCGAGACAGTTCGCCGACCGAACCAGCTGCGCGGTACCGTCGGTACCACGTACATTCGAGGGATGTTGTCCACCGAGATCGTGAGCGCCGACGGAGTCGTGCGCGGTCGTGCGGGTCGTCGAATCGCCCGCTGGCGTGCCCTGCCCTACGCGGCCCCACCCATCGCAGCGCTGCGGTTGCGTGCTCCCCAGCCCGTTCGACCGTGGACAGGGGTGCGGTCGGCGACCGAGTTCGGTTTCGCCGCGGTGCAGAACCCGAACGGTGCCCGCGTCGGGCCACGAACCTGGCAACCCACCGGGGAAGATTGCCTGACGCTCAATGTCACTGCCCCGGTGACGTCATCGGCGACCCCGCGCCCGGTGATGGTGTTCTTCCACGGTGGGGGATACCTGATCGGCACGTCGAGCATGTACTCCGGCGCGCGGTTGGCCGCGCGGGGTGACGTGATCGTGGTGTCGGTGAACTACCGCCTCGGCGCGCTCGGATACGTCGACTTCAGCGAATTCTCCACGCCGGACAGGCCTTTCGATTCGAACCTCGGACTTCGCGATCAGGTCGCGGCGCTGGAATGGGTGCGTCGCAATATCGCCGCGTTCGGCGGTGACCCGGACAACGTCACCATCTTCGGTGAATCGGCCGGTGCGCACGCGGTGGTCAGCCTGCTCGCGACCCCCACCGCACGCGGCCTGTTCCATCGGGCGATCGCGCAGAGCGCCCCCGCTGACTGGACCTCGACACCGGACGAGGCGCGCCGCTTCGCCCGCCGCTGCCTGGACCGGCTCGGCGCCACTGCTGCCGACGCCGCGACCGCCCTGAGCACCGTGTCCGCGAAGGAGCTGTGCCGGGCCGGCGACCGTGCACTCGGCCGGTCTCTGCGCGAGGAGCCCGGCAGCTTTGCCTATTCCCCTGTTGCGGACGGCGACTTCCTGCCGGAGGCGCCCTTGGACGCGATGGCGGCGGGCCGCGCGCATCCAGTGCCGTTGATCATCGGCACCAACCGCGACGAGGCGACTCTGTTCCAGCGCTTCGCCAAATCGGTGCCGCACACCCCCGAGCAGCTCGAGGCCATCTTCGAACGCTATGAGCCAGGCACCGAACAACGGGTGACCAGCCGCTACCCCGGCTACCCGGCCGCGCGGACCGCCGTACGTGTCGGTGGCGACCACCTGTTCCTGCGCCCGACGCTGGCCGTCCTCGAAGGCCACAGCCGATACGCCCCCACCTACGCGTACCGATACGACTACGCCCCGCGCGCACTGCACCTGGCGGGCTTCGGTGCCACCCACGCACTCGACCTGGTCCCTGTCTTCGGCTGGGTCGACGGACCGGTCGGCCGCGCGATGACAGCGGCCGGCGGCAGGCGGGCGTTCCTCTCGGTCCAGGACTTCATCCAGGACAACTGGCTCAGCTTCGCCCGGACCGGCCGACCGCCCGCGCCGTGGACGCCTTACACCGCCGAACGCCGGACCACCTGCATCATCGACAATCCACCGCGCGTACTGGTGGACCCGGAGTCCGCGCAACGTGAAGCATGGCAAGGCATTCGGAAGTGCGAAGCATGACCGTAGAGCTAGACCCGGGCCGGCTGGCTGACCGCATCAAGGCGCTCTATGCCGAAGACGAGCAGGTCCGTGCGGCGCGGCCTGCCGAGGACGTCCACGCCATCGTGACGACCCCCGGACTTCCGGCAGCACGCATCGTCGAGACCGTCATGACCGCCTACGCCGATCGTCCGGCGCTCGGCACCCGGCGTACCGAGCTGGTCGGCACCGGCGGACGATCCATCCGAAAGCTGTTGCCGGAGTTCGAGGTACTGACCTACGGGCAGGTGTGGGAGCGCACTCGCGCGCTCGCCGCGGCCTGGCATCGCGACGGCGTCGTCGCGGGGGATTTCATCGCGGTACTCGGGTTCACCAGCGCCGACTACACCGTGCTCGATCTCGCCACGATTCACCTCGGCGGGGTCGCGGTGCCGCTACAGGCGGGCGCGGGTCTGGAGCAGTTGCGGTCGATTCTCGACGAGACCGGGCCGACGGTGTTCGCGGTCGATACCGCGCACCTGGACATCGCCGTCGACGCGGTCCTGGCCGGCGCCACGCCACGCTCGCTGATCGTGTTCGACCATCACCGCGACGACGACGATCACCGCAATGCCCTCGACGCGGCCCGCGCCCGTCTGCGGGCCGGGGGATCGGCCCTTGTGCTCAACACGCTCGGCGACACCATCGAACAGGGCCGCCTCGCCGACGCGGCGCCACTGAACGTGCCCGCCGACGGCGAAGATCCCCTCGCTCTGCTGATCTACACCTCGGGCAGCACCGGTACACCCAAAGGCGCGATGTACACCCAGCGCCTGGTCGCGGTGGGCTGGCAGCCCGCACGGCCGCTGGCCGCGATCAATGTCAACTTCCTGCCGATGAGCCACATCGCTGCCCGACTCACCCTCAACAGCGTGCTCGCCCGTGGCGGCACGGCGTATTTCGCGGCAGCGCCGGACCTGTCCACGTTGTTCACCGACATCACACTGGTGCGGCCCACCGAGATCTTCCTGGTGCCGAGGGTGTGCGACATGATCATGCAACGCTTCCGCCACGAGGTCTGCGAGCGCGGCGACGCGGTGAAAGCCGAACTGCGCGAACAGTTCCTCGGAGGCAGGCTGATGTCGGCGTTGTGCGGCAGCGCGCCGATCGCACCCGAGTTGCGTACCTTCATCGAATCGGTGCTGCACCTGCGCCTACACGACGGGTACGGCTCCACCGAGACCGGCGGCGGCGTGATCTTCGATACGAAGGTGATGCGCCCGCCGGTGCTGGACTACAAACTCGTCGACGTGCCCGAGCTCGGCTATTTCGGCACCGATAAGCCGTATCCGCGCGGTGAGCTGCTGCTCAAGACCACCACCATGATCGCCGGGTACTACCGTCGGCCAGAGGTGACGGCCGAGGTCTTCGATGCCGAGGGTTTCTGCCGCACCGGGGACGTGGTCGCCGAGCTGGCGCCCGACCGGTTGGCCTATGTCGACCGCCGCAACAATGTCCTCAAGCTCTCCCAGGGCGAGTTCGTGACGGTGTCACGGCTGGAAGCGGTGTTCGCGGGCGCGGATCTGGTGCGCCAGATCTATGTGTACGGCAGCAGTGAACGGTCCTATCTGCTGGCGGTTGTGGTGCCTACCGAGGCTGCGCTCGCGGGGCCCGCCGAGGAGTTGCGCGCCGGGGTGAGTTCTTCGCTGCACCGCGCCGCGGTCGCGGCCGAGCTCGAGCCGTACGAGATTCCGCGTGACTTCCTTATCGAGGCCGAACCGTTCTCGACGGCCGACGGGATGTTGTCCGGAGTGGGGAAACTGTTGCGGCCCAAGCTGAAACAACGGTACGGGCAGCGTCTCGAGAAGCTCTATGCCGACCTCGCGCGGGGTCAGGAAGACGAACTGCGGCGGTTGCGTCGCGATGCACCGGGTCTGCCGGTGTACGACACCGTCGCCCGTGCCGCGCACGCGGTGCTCGGTGGCGATCGGGCAGATCTGCGTCCGGACGTACGGTTCGGTGATCTCGGCGGTGATTCGCTGGCGGCGCTGTCGTATTCGACCTTGCTGCGGGAACTGCTCGCGGTGGACGTGCCGGTGAATGTACTGCTCGGACCGGACAGCGACTTGGCGCGGATCGCCGACTACGTGCGACGTGAGCGCGAACCCGGCACGCGCAGAACCGATTCCGATGCGGTGCACGGCGTCGGCGCTACCGAGATTCGCGCCGCGGATCTGACACTCGAGAAGTTCGTCGATGTCACAGCCGTGGCGCGCGAGCCTGCCACCGCGCAGGCGAGGACGGTACTGATCACCGGCGCGAACGGCTATCTCGGACGTTTCCTACTCCTGACCTGGCTGGAACGGCTCGCCTTGCGGGGCGGCACGGTGATCTGTGTGGTCAGGGGTGGCGACGCGGTCACCGCCCGCGAGCGCCTCGACGCGGCCTTCGACACCGGCGACAGCGAGCTCGCCACCCACTTCCGGGCTCTCGCGAAGAACGCCATAGAAGTGCTGCCCGGTGATATCGGTGAACCGAATCTCGGTCTGCCACAGCCGACATGGGACCGGTTGGCCGCCGAGGTCGATCTGATCGTGCATTCTGCGGCCCTGGTGAACCATGTGCTCCCGTATGCGCAGCTGTTCGGCCCGAATGTGGTGGGCACGGCCGAGATCATCCGGCTGGCGTTGACCACTACGCGCAAGCCGGTGAGCTATCTGTCGACGGTGGCCGTCGCGGCACAGGGGGAGTCCTTCACCGAAGACGGCGACGTGCGAACCATGAGCCCGGTCCGCCGACTGGACGGTTCCTATGCCAACGGCTACGGCAACAGCAAGTGGGCTGGCGAAGTTCTGTTACGCGAGGCGGCCGAGCGATTCGGCCTGCCCGTCGCGGTATTCCGTTCGGACATGATCCTGGCGCACAGTCACTTCCGCGGCCAGCTCAATGTGCCCGACGTCTTCACCCGGCTCGTGCTGAGTGTGCTTGTCACCGGGGTCGCGCCGAAGTCGTTCTACCGCACCGATTCCCACGGGCGACGACAGCGCGCCCACTACGACGGACTGCCTGCCGACTTCGTCGCCACGGCGATCACCGAACTCGGTGCCGCCGCGACGAGTGGCTACCGCACCTACGATGTTCTCAACCCGCACGACGACGGCATCTCGCTCGACGTCTTCGTCGACTGGCTGATCGAAGCGGGCCACCACATCGATCGCATCGACGACTACGGCGATTGGTTCGCCCGCTTCGAAACCGCGCTGCGCGCCCTCCCCGAACCCCAGCGCAAACACACCCTGCTCCCGTTACTCGACGCCTACCGCAGGCCCGGCCGTCCACTGCCCGGCTCGGCCCTGCCCGCCGACGGATTCCGCGCCGCCGTCCGCGCCGCACAGATCGGCCCTGACAACGACATCCCGCACCTGCCGGCAGATCTCATCGCCAAATATGTTCGCGACCTGACCCATCTCGGCCTCCTGGAGTAGCCCTCACCGGTGGGGCCGTGCGATCCAGGAGTGCCACCCGCCGTCAAGGATCAGGTCGGCCAAGCGCTGGTAGCCGCCACTACCGGGGTGTGCGCCGTCGCCCGCGGTGGCTTCACGGGTCCAGATCGGATCGTCGGCCAATTGTCTTGTGGTGGCGACGAACGGCACATCACGTGCGCCGCACAGATCTGACATTTCGTCGGCGAGTTCCGCTGTGCGATGCAGGTGCGCCTCGCCGCCATCGATGTTCATTCCGGCAACTGTACGAGGTGGGGGAGCGGGGCCGAGCTGCTCGGTTTGACCGGTCGCGGGGGAGCGGATCAGCGAAGGGGCACAACGGGTTTGACGTGTGCAGGTGGCGGTGATCCTCGGTTGTGGTCCTCCTGTCGGTTTAATAAATGGCGATACTGCGATATATGCATCTAACTATGTGTTTCACCTACTACATCATCGCCACCTCCGTAATCAGGCAGTATTCCAAAAGACACAAGGAGGTCAGGGGGCCACCATGCGCGCGACGGCCGACACCGTCGCCGCGCGCTGCTCAGCCAGGCGGTCACGGCCGGCGACGGCGGATCCGGCCCGTGCATGCGTGGCCGATGTGCGGGCAAGGTCGGTGAGCATGCGGAGCAAGATCGGGGCCGGGATATCGGTGGTGATGAGTCCTTCGTGCTGGCCGCGGCGGAGTTCGGTGATCTTCATGTCGATGGTGCGGCGCAGAACCTGGGGAATATCGCCGGACGGTTCGAGTTCGGACCAGGCCTGTAGACGGGCGTTGTCGGGGTGCGCGATGAAGTGGTCGAACAGGCGGCCTACATAGGCGGGAAGGTCGTCGGCGGACATGGCGGCTTCGGTACTGGTCTCACTGGTCCAGCGTTCGGTGACGGCCGCGTAGAGCTCGTTCTTGCCGGGGAAGTAGGCGTAGAGCCGGTCTTTGCTGGCGTGTGCGGCGGCCGCGATGCGGTTGATCCGGGCACCGGCGATGCCGAATTCGGCGAACTCCGCTTTCGCCGCGGTGAGTACTCGCTCTCTTGTTGCCTGACCTGCCGCCCGCATGCGCCGCATCGTACCTCTTGCCGAACCATCTGGTTCGGAACTATGGTCCAATGTGGAACCGGACGGTTCTGAACTCTGTGAGACGAGGGCTTGATGAGCGCGGACAAACCACGGTGGCAGCAGCTCAGGGAGCAGGCCGACGGTGTCACGACCGCCGATCTGGACCAGCTGTGGACCCGGCTACGCCCGGCCCGCGCCGAGGAGATCCTCGGTGAATGGCGCGGCGACGCTTTTCAGACCGGTCATCCGCTGTGCCGCGCACTGCCTGCCAGCCGGTGGTACGGAAAGAATTTCCTCGCCCTCGATGACGCGAAGCCGCTGATCTGCCGAGCCGAGGACGGCACTCTGTTCTCGAATGTCGAACTGGGACAGGGCGAAGCGACCCTGTGGAATATCGAGTTCCGCGGTGAGGTCACCGCGACCATGGTCTACGACGGCCGCGCGGTGTTCGATCACTTCAAGTGGCTCGACGACACCACGCTGATGGGCATCATGAACGGGCGCCCCGAACTGGTTCTCTCCCACGGCGAATACTTCTATTTCCTGCTGGAACGGGTCTCCTGATGCTGACAACGGCGGTGTTGTCGCGTGATCCGGCGGCGGGGTTCTCGATCGAGCCGATCGAGGTCGACGAGCCGCGCGCGGGGGAGATCCTGGTGCGGATCGTCGCCGCGGGGATGTGCCACACCGATCTGGTGAGCCGCCGCGCGGGTGCCGCGGATCGTCCGATCCTGCTCGGACACGAGGGCGCCGGTGTCGTCGCGGCCGTGGGGTCCGAGGTGCGGACGGTCCGGCCAGGCGATCATGTCGTGCTGACCTTCCGGCACTGCGGTGCCTGCCGTAACTGTTCGGCTGGGCGCCCTGCCTACTGCGACCGCGCGACCGCGCTCAACCAGTTCGGACGACGCGCGCACGACACGCCCCGCGTCCTTGTCGACGGTTCCCCGATTCTGGACGGGTTCTTCGGCCAGTCGAGTTTCGCCGGTTACGCGCTGACCACCGAGGACAACACGATCGTGATCGACCCGTCGATCGACCTGGCGGTGGCGGCGCCGTTCGGCTGTGGATTCCAGACCGGTGCGGGTGCGATGCTCAACGCGTTGCGGCCGGAGTCGGGGGCGTGGGTCGCTGTGTACGGTGCGGGCGCGGTCGGGATGGCGGGTCTGCTCGCTGCTCGTACGATTCCCGACGTCCGCGTGGTCGTCGTCGAGACATCGGCTGCGCGGCGGGAACTGGCTGTGACGCTGGGTGCCGACGCCGCGCTGGATCCCGCCGACGGGCCCACCGCGCCACGTATCCGCGAACTCACCGATGGTGGTGCGACCCACGCGCTCGACACGACCGGCGTCGCCACCGTCCTCGCCGATGCCGTCGCCGCGCTCGCTGTCGGTGCCACGGTGGTAGCCGTCGGTCTCGGCCGTGGTACGCCGCCGATCGATATCGGCGATCTCGTGCTGCACGGCAAGGCGATTCGAGGCTGCCTCGAAGGCGACAGTGTGCCCGGCACCTTCATTCCCCACCTGCTCGATCTGTACGCGGCCGGTCGTTTCCCGGTCGAGCGCCTCATCGCCCGGTACCCGCACGCCGAGGTCGGCACCGCGCTGGCCGACCAGCGCGCGGGCGCTGTCGTCAAGCCGGTGCTCACATGGTGAGCACCCTCGAATCCGCGGACGCATCATGACACTTCTCTCCAACGACATCCCGACCGTCGAGAGCGCCGAGGCGGCGGCTCGTACCCAGCGACGACTCGCGGTGCTGAGTGCCGCGCGTGCGGTCTTTGTCGCCAACGGCTACCACGGTGCGAGCATGGACGACATCGCGATCCGGGCGGGAATGAGCAAGCCGGTGTTGTACACGCACTACGCGAGCAAGCTCGACCTCTACCTCGCTGTGCTGCAGGGTTATCTGGACCGGATGGTCGACGGCATCCGCGACGCGCTGGACGACGCCACCGGCCAGGAGGACAAGGTGCGTCGCGGCGATCAGGGGCGAGCCCTTCGGCGCGGGTCGTAGCCGAGCGTGCTCAGTTCGGCGCCACCGGCAGTGGACTTCCGTCGAGCAGTTCATCGCTGGGTAGCTGTCCGCTGAGCACGGCGAGCGCCCGCTTCCATCGGCGCAGCACCGCTTCGCGTTCGCCGAGTGTGCCGGTGAGCATGGCGGTCATCGAGAGTCCGGTGAGCAGGTCGATGGTGAACTCGACCAGGACCTCGGCGCGCGGATCCGAGGCATACGGTTCGCCGAGTACTTGCAGGTAGAGCCGGCGCATTTCGGTGAACACGCGACGTTCCTCGGTGACGAGCTGGTCGCGGAGTTCGGCGTCGGTGCGCGCGGCGACCCACAGGTCGAGTGCGGTGAAGAAGGCGGGACTGTTCAGGTCGCGCCAGGCCAGGTCGACGACGGATTGCAGGCGGTCGCGGCCGGGTGGGAGGAGTTCGGCTTCGCGCCGGAACTTCTCCAGGCGGGTGTCGACCACCTGGGTGGTGGCGGCGATGAGCAGTTCGGCTCTGGTGGGGAAGTGGTGCTGCACGGTGCCGCGGGCGAGCCCGGCGCGTTCCTGGACCGCGCTGACGGTGGTCGCCGAGTAGCCGCGTTCGAGCAGGCATTCGGCGGTGCAGGCCAGGATTCTGGCGCGCGTGGATGCCCGACGTTCGGCCTGGGTGCGGCGTGGTTGTTGCACGGTCACCTGAGAAATCGTACGTGCTGCCGACAAGATTCGGTAGATTGGTGAAAAGGTGTCGGCCGTCACCTCTTGACGACGGTGTATCGAGCTGATGCAATCAAGAAACCGTACGTAGTAACTGTTTATCTGGATGAAGGGCTGCGATGACGCAGATCTCTCACCTGCGCCGGGGCAGTGGTTCGCCGATCGTGCTCGTGCACGGTCTCGGCAGTCGCCGGGAGGTTTTCGCGCCGATCATCGATCTGCTGGCCGAACAGCACGAGGTGATCGCGATCGACCTCCCCGGCTTCGGTGACTCGCCCGCGCTCGACGAGGTGCGGCCCGGTCCGCGTGGTTACGCCACCTGGCTCACACAATGGTTGGCGGACAACGGGATTCGACGCCCGCACGTGGCAGGCAGTTCCATGGGCGGCGGTATCGCCATCGAACTGGGCCGCGCCGGGGTGGCGTCCGGGGTCACCGCGTTCGCGCCGGTCGGCTTCTACGGGCCCGTCGGACGGCGGTGGACCCAGTGCCTGCTCACCAGTATGCGTGGCGCCGCCCGTGTCGCCGGGCCGGCATTGGACCGGCTGGTCGAGTATCGCGCAGGCCGCATGGTCCTGCTCTCGGCCATGTTCGGTCACCCTGTCCGTGTCGACCCCGATGCCGCCCGTACCGACCTGGCGGGGCTGGCCGGGGCCACCTCCTTCACGGCCGCGCGCGACGACTTCGGCAATTACGTCCTCGATCCCGGCGACGACCGCGGATCGTTGGGTGAGATTCCGGTGACGATCGCGTGGGGCACCCGCGACATCGTGCTCGTGCACCGCACCCAGAGCGCCCGCGCCCGCCGGGTGCTGCCGTTCGCGCGTCATCTCGACCTCCCCGGCTGCGGGCACCTCCCGTTCAGCGACGACCCCGATACCTGCGCTCGCATCGTTCTCGAAGGGACCCCATGACACCGTCCATTGCAGTCATCGGCAGCGGGTTCGGCGGCCTGGCGGCCGTCATCGAACTGAAGAAGCGCGGCTTCGACGACATCGTCGTGTTCGAGAAGGCCGACGATGTCGGCGGCGTCTGGCGGGAGAACACCTATCCCGGTGCCGCCTGCGATGTGCCGTCCCCGTTCTACTCCTACTCGTTCGAGCCGAATCCGCGCTGGCCGCACCGATTCTCGCGGCAGCCGGTGATTCTCGACTACATCAGGAATGTCGCCGAGAAGTACGATGCCCGCCGCCACATCCGCTTCGGTACCGAGGTTCTCGGCGCCGCGTTCGACGACGAAACCGGGAAGTGGACGGTTCGGCTCAGCGGGGGGGACACCGTGGTGGTCGATGTGCTGGTGTCGGCGGTAGGCCAGCTCTCCCGACCTTCTGTGCCCGCGATCCAAGGACGAGACAGCTTCGGCGGCAGCAGTTTCCACTCCGCGCAGTGGGATCACGACATCGACCTGACGGGCAAGCGCGTCGCGGTCATCGGCACCGGGGCGAGCGCGATCCAGTTCGTTCCCGAGATCCAACAGCAGGTCGGGAAGCTGACGCTGTTCCAGCGGACCGCGCCCTACATCATCCCGCGCCCCGACCGCGAGTTCTCGGCGCGCCATCAGCGGGTGTTCGAGAAGCTGCCGGTGACCGAGCTCGCCGAACGCGGCACCTGGTACGGCGTGGTCGAAGGGCTCAGCGTCGCGTGGGTGTACGCCAAACCGCTCGCCGCGGCGATCAAGGCCGTCTCGAAGTGGCACATGCGCAGACAGACCAAGGCCACACCGGGCCTTTTCGAGAAGGTGTGGCCGGACTACCCGGTCGGTTGCAAGCGAATCCTGTTCTCCGACAATTATCTTCCGGCGCTGACCGAGACGAATGTGGAGGTGACCACCGAGCGGATCGCCGAGATCACCTCCTCGGGTGTGCGCACCGCGGACGGGCGTGACCACGAGGTCGACGTCATCATCTGGGGGACCGGTTTCACCAGCACCGAGTTCCTTGCCCCGATGACCATCACCGGCGCGCAGGGCAGGGAACTGACGCAGGAGTGGGACAGCGGCGCGCACGCCTACTACGGCATGACCGTGCCACGGTTTCCGAACCTGTTCATCATGTACGGCCCCAACACCAACACCGGTGGCGGCTCGATCATCTACTTCCTCGAGGCGCAGGCGACGTACCTCGGCGACTATGTCGCCCATCTCGCGGCGTCGGGTCGCGCGCTGACGGTCCGTCCGGACGTGGAGCAGGCCTACGACGCGCGGATCCAGGCCCAGCTCACCGGGAGCGTGTGGAGCCGGTGCTCGTCGTGGTATCGCCAGGCCGACGGCCGGATCACGACCAACTGGCCACTGCTCGGAATCCAATACAAGAAGCAGGCGCGGTTCGACCCCGCCGACTACGAGGTGGTGTCGCGATGAGTGACTACGACTACGACGTGATCGTCGTCGGTTCCGGTTTCGGTGGCAGCGTGACCGCGCTGCGCCTGACCGAAAAGGGTTACCGGGTAGGTGTTCTCGAATCCGGCAGGCGCTGGAACGTCGAGGACTACCCGAAGACCAACTGGAACATCCCCAAGGCGATCTGGGCGCCGCGCCTCGGCCTGACCGGGCCGCAGCGGATCAGCGCGCTCGGCAAGTGCCTGGTCTTCAGTGGTTCGGGTGTGGGTGGCGGTTCGCTGATCTATGGCAATACGCTCTACGAACCGTTGCCGGAGTTCTATGCCGATCGTGCGTGGGCGCACATCACCGACTGGAAATCCGAGCTCGCGCCGTACTACGACCAGGCCGCGCGGATGCTCGGCGTGGTCGAGAATCCGCGCGTCGGGCCGAAAGACGATGTGCTGTTGCAGGTCGCGCGCGATCTGAAGGTGGCCGATACCTTCCATCGCACCCATGTCGGTGTCTTCTTCAACGAGGGTTGCGAAGGTGTCGAGGTCGATGACCCGTACTTCGGTGGAGCGGGTCCACGCCGGGCGGGCTGTATCCACTGCTCGGAGTGCTTCACCGGCTGTAAGCACAATGCCAAGAACACCACCACGCTCAATTACCTGCACCTGGCCGAGAGCAATGGCGCGCAGGTGCATCCGTTGACGACGGTGACGTCGGTGGCGCCCGACGGGCAGGGTGGTTACCGCGTCGAGACGGTCGCGTCGAATGGCTGGCTGCGCAAGGAACGACGCACCTTCACCGCCCAGCAGGTGGTGTTCGCGGCGGCGGCGCTGGGCACCCAGAAGCTGCTGCACAAGTTGCGTGGCGACGGCACCCTGCCCGAGTTGTCCGCGCGGGTCGGTGAGCTGACCCGCAGCAACTCCGAGGCGATCATCGGGGTCACCAGTAAGTCGCGCCGTGACTTCGCCCAGGGCGTGGCGATCACGTCGTCCATCCACCCGGAACCGCAGACGCACGTGGAGGTGTGCACCTACGGGAAGGGGCAGAACGCGCTGTTCTTGCAGACCGTGCCGATGGTCGAC
The DNA here is from genome assembly GCF_052814245.1 of Nocardia sp. IBHARD005. Lineage (NCBI taxonomy): Bacteria > Bacillati > Actinomycetota > Actinomycetes > Mycobacteriales > Nocardiaceae > Nocardia > Nocardia sp. IBHARD005. Next base: position 4,656,495 of record NZ_CP199935.1, on the reverse strand, counting down.
GGTGGGGCGTTCCGGTTCCTGCGGCTGTTGCTGACGATGATCTTGCATCCGGTGCAGTTCCTGCGGTCGCAGAACGCCCACGGCGCCTCGGAGCGGTCGGTGATCCTGCTGGTCATGCAGTCGCTGGACAACTCGCTGACCTCCTACCTGAAGGGCAAGCGGTTGGTGACCAGACAGGGCAGTGGGGAGCCGAATCCGGAGTGGATTCCCCTGGCGCACGATATCGCCCGTCGATACGCGGCCGAATCCGACGGCATCACCGGCAACATCGCCACCGATATCTTCAATATCCCCGCGACCGCGCACTACATCGGTGGCTGCACGATCGGCGATTCCCGCGATACCGGCGTGATCGACCCCTACCAGCGCGTGTACGGCCATCCCGGCCTGCACATCGCCGATGGCAGCGCGATCACCGCCAACCTCGGCGTCAACCCGTCGCTCACCATCACCGCGCAGGCCGAGCGGGCGATGGCGTTCTGGCCCAACAAGGGTGAGCCGGATCCGCGCCCTGATCTCGGTGCCGCCTACCAGCGGATCCGTCCGGTCGCCCCGGAGCGGCCCGCTGTGCCCGCTTCCGCGCCCGGTGCGCTGCGACTGCCTGTCTGAGACGAGAGGACTTCATGACGATCGACCAACTCACCGCGCTCGAACCCGCATGTTCCCGGGAGGCGGCGCTTGCCCTGTTCGACAGTCTCGCGCCGGTGCCGGCGACCCAGCTCGGTGGCCGGTGGCACGGCCGCGAGCTGGCCACCGGGCACCCGCTCGACGGTCTGCTCGTCGCGTCCGGGTGGTACGGCAAGCAGTTCGACGGTGTGGACAGTGTGCATCCGCTGCTGTTCCGCGGTCCCGCGGGCGATGTTTTCGCTGTTGATCCGCAACGAGTGCCGTTGGGCCTGGTCGGCAAGGTGCCGAGCAAGATCGTCGACCGGGGTCGGGGTCTGCTCGCAGTGTTGAAACCGGCGTTGCGCGCCCGCGGCTACCGGGCGCGGCTGCGGGCGGTCGAGCATCGTGGGGTTGTCACGACGGCGATGGTGTACGACCATCTGCCGATCATCGATGTGTTCCGCCGGGTCGACGACGACACTGTGATGGGCCTGATGGACTACCGCAATTTCCCCGAGCCGTATTTCTTCGTTCTCGTTCGCGACAACCCGCACGATGGTGCCCGTTTGGCCGATTGAATCGGGGGTACGCGCCGAATACGGAGAACTCTCGTCGGAAGGAGGCCGTGCCATGACTGACTACGTTGATCCGCATCAGCACAAGTTTCCCGATACCGAGCGCACGACGCGCTCACACGCGGGTGAGTCGATTCAGGACTCGCTCAATTGGCCGGGGCTGTTCCTCGTCGGAATCGGAATCGTGATGCTCGCGGCCACCCTGACGGCCGCCGGTTCCGGATTCGCCGGATGGGCGGTGATCGCCGGAATCCTCAGCGGTGTGTGTTTGCTGTTCGGGGTGGGGATCGTGCTCGCCGAGCATCGCCGGATCAAGGTCGGCGAGGGTCTGCACCTCACCGATCCGTGTGGTCACTGAGGTCGGCCGCGGAAAGGACGTCGATGAACGAACGCGCTGAGCCGGGACGGATCATCGTCGACTATTCGCATCTGTTCCCCGGTGTGGTGGTGCGCGCCGATCGCATGGCTGACGAGTTCGACGTGGTGTTCTCCGATGGGGTGCGCACCGAGGCAGGCATTCTGCAGGACGACGACGGGGCCGCGGCGCTCGACGTCGTCGGTTATGCCACGGCCGCGGGGACGATGGAGCCCGCGCGGGTTTGGCCGATCACGTCGATCGAGGATGTCGGGTCCGGGGTGAATATCAAGCTGGGCCCCTTCTTGCGCTAGCGGCGAAGCCTCAACTCGATCGAGGAGGCCGGTTTGTCGTCGCTGGACCTTTCTGTGCCAAACGACTGGACTGGCGTCCATCTTTGCCACGATGATGACGCTCATGAGCGAGCACCCCGTACAACGGCGCACTCTGGCCGTCTTGGTCGCGGCGCAGATTTTCAGTGGCGCGGGGCTTGCCGCGGGCATCACCGTCGGTGCGTTGCTGGCGCAGGACATGCTCGGGTCGACCGGGTTGGCGGGGTTGCCCGCGGCGATGTTCACGATCGGGTCGGCCGCGGCGGCGGTCGGAGTGGGCCGGATTTCGCAGCGGGCGGGGCGCCGGGCGGGCCTCACCGTGGGCTATCTGACCGGCGCGCTGGGAAGTTTCGGGGTGGTGGCGGCGGCGGTGACCGAAAGTCTGGCGCTGCTGTTCGTGTCGCTGATCGTGTACGGGGCGGGCACCGCGACGAGTCTGCAGGCGCGATACGCGGGCGCTGATCTGGCGCAGCCCGCGCATCGGGCGCGCGCGATCAGCACGGTGCTGGTGGCGACGACGGTCGGTGCGGTGGTCGGGCCGAATCTGACGACGCCGATGTCGAATATGGCTGTGAGCTGGGGTATTCCGGCGTTATCTGGCCCGTTCGTGCTGTCCGGGGTGGCGTATGTGCTGGCGGCGCTGGTGCTGTGGGTGATGTTGCGGCCGGACCCGCTCGTGCTCGCCCGCGCGATCGCGCAGCCGCCCGGCGAGGTTGTCGTGACGGACACTCCGGCACGGTGGTCGGCGCCGATCGTGGCCGGGACGACGGTGATGGTCGTGACCCAGTTGGTGATGGCCGCGGTCATGACGATGACACCGATCCACATGCAGCATCATGGGCACGGGGTCGGCGCGGCGGGATTCGTGATCGCGGTGCATGTCGCGGGGATGTATCTGCCGTCGCTGCTGTCGGGGATGCTCGTGGATCGATTCGGGTCGGGGCTGGTCGCCGTGGCGGCCGCGGGCACCTTGGTCGCGGCGGGGTTGGCGGCCGCGCTCGCCCCGCCGAGTTCGGTCGGGGCGCTGGCGGTGGCGCTCGGGCTGCTCGGGGTGGGGTGGAATCTGGGGCTGGTCGCGGGGACGACGATGATCGCGGATGCGACGCCGGTCGCCACCCGTGCTCGCACACAGGGCACCGTCGATGTGGGGATCGCTGTCGCGGGCGCGGGTGGTGGGCTGGGATCCGGGGTCATCGTGGCATTTGCCGACTATCCGGGTCTGGCGTTCCTCGGTGCGGGGATCGCGCTGCTGATCGTGCCCGCGCTTGCTTGGGCCACTCGTCGGCCTGCTGTTCGCGACGAGGTCGTGCGGGTCGAGCGCTGACCGAGGTGTGGTGACAGCTCGTCGGGGCAGAACGCTGGGACCGTGCGATGATCTGGCGATGAAAGCTCAGACGAGCACCGCCCGGCTGTTGACACTGTTCGGTGGCGTCGCCCTCGTGATGCTGATGGTCAACTGGAGCCTGATGCGCGCGGTCGCTTTCGCGGTGATCTGGGCGGTCGCGGCGGGTGTGCTGGTCTTGCGCGACCGACGCCGTGGGACCGAGGGCATCGATGAGACCTCAGCCGCCGCGGTTTCCGACGCAGGCGCCTCAGACTCCGATGAGCGCTGAGGCCAGATCCGGCACATCCAGGGCCTGTATGGCCTGCTGGCGCACATCAGCAGCAGCTCATAGCAAATCAGCCCCACGCAGGGCGAGATACGGACCGACTTCCACTGCGCGATGCGTCCTAGCGGGTGCAGGGCCCGCCGACTCGCTTTCGGGTGTGGCGCCCATCGACGCCCCCGCTGTGACCCGGATTCTTGCCGGACTTCAGCGGGTGCGGGTGACGCGGCTACGTGGCGCGCGTTTCGATCAGTGCGCAGCCAACGGTCGTCGTCACCGCGTGCAGTTCGAATCCAGACTGGTTGAGCAGGGCTTCGTACTGCCCAATGGTGCGTTCGCGGCCGCCGAGTACAACCATCATGGCGATGTCATACAGGCTGTGTCCCACATCCTCGGGGGACGCGAGGTGTTCGATCAGTACGAGTCGTGTTCCTGGCACTATCCGGGAACGCACATTGGCGAGGATGCGGCGGGCATCGCTGTCGTTCCAGTCGTGGATTATCCGTTCGAGCAGGTAGAGATCGCCGCCGGCGGGCACCGGGTCGTGGAAGAAGTCACCACCGACAAGCGTGCAGCGGTGCCGGATGCCAGCGGCAGTGGCAGCCAGCACGTGCGCGGCCGCGCCGACGACTTCGGGCAGGTCGAACAGGGTTGCGGTGATACCGGGATGGCGGCGCAGAATCTCGGCAACGAGCGTGCCGGTCCCTCCACCGATGTCGACGACGTGGGCCCGCGCATCGAGATCGAGGTGGTCCAGGATCGTGGGGAGTCGGTGGCGGGTTCCCTCGGCCATACATTGGTTGAATGTGTCGGCTTGCTCTGGATGGTTGCGGTAATAGTCGAACAGGCCACACCCGAGGGCCTGGTCTGTGGCTGGGCGCCCGGTTCGGATCGTGTACTCGACCGCGCCATATGACTGCTAAAATGCCGGGTCGACAGCGGTCATCGCGGTACTGCGCAACGTACTCTCCGAGTCTGTGCGGAGCAGTTCCGCGAGATCGTTGAGGGCGAAGCGATCGTCGATGCGAGAAAACGCCCCGACGTTGGCCAATGCGCGAAGGGTGCGCTCGAGTGCGTCGGGGTTCGCCCCGCAGCGTCGTGCGAGCTCGGTCGCGGTCAGTGGGCCGTCGGCGAGGTGGTCAGGCACCCGCAACCGTGCGACCGCACCGAGCAATGCCGTGACGGCGGCACCTCTGATCATCTGTGCGAGCCGGTGGTGCGCTTCGGTGTTCACGTTTCCTGCTTCCTCTTCGAATGCGGGCATCTAGGCTTGAAAGATGAAGTGCGACAAGGCATATGCATTCAAGATAGTGGACTTCGCAGGGGATCCATGCGGATTGATGACCCGCTTGGCGGCAGCCGTCGAGCTCGACGAGTACGTCGTGTACGAACGTCCGCCGGTGTGGACCTTCGCCGCTGGCGCCGTCGCGGAAGTCGTTGTCACCCAGTCGCACTCGACGCTTCGGATCGATGGTTTCGAACGGGCCGTGGCGCGTGATCGGCGCACGCTGGCAGAGTTGCCGGCACTACTCGCGCAGGTCCCCCTCACGGACTGGCGCGCTTACGGGATGGCGATGTTCGAGATGTCCTATGGGGACACCGAATCAGCGGCCGATGAGCGGGCGACTCTCATGAAGCTGATCGTTCCGCGGGTTGAGGTCGTCGTGGACGGGGGCGAGGCAATTGTGCGCGGCGTCGACGATCGCGAGGTCGCCCAGTTGGCCGCACTGATCGCCGAGCCGGTCCCCGATTCGTCGCCGCGATGTGATCCGGTGGACGTCGAGTTCGAAGCGTCCGGTGCCGATTTCCGCGCCGCTGTCGCCGATGTCCTGCAGGAGATCAAGGCCCGCGGCCTTCAGAAGGTGGTGTTGTCACGCGATGTGCCGATCGACGGTGACGTCGATGTCCCCGCCACCTTTCGACTCGGCCGCGCGAACAACACCCCGGCGCGATCGTTCCTTCTTCACCTCGATGGCGTGCGGGCTGCCGGGTTCAGTCCCGAGATCATCGCGGAGGTATCGGCCGAGGGGCGCGTCCACACACAGCCGTTGGCGGGGACGCGTGCGGTCTCGACAGGTGCGTCGACCGGCGCCGACCTGCTCGACGACCCCAAAGAGGTGTTCGAGCATGCGATAGCGGTACGAAACTCTTGCCATGACATGGCTACTGTCTGCCGCCCGGAGTCGATTGCGGTCACCGACTACATGGCCGTGCAGAGGCGCGGGACTGTGCAGCACATTGGTTCGATGGTCAGCGGCGAGCTGGCGGCGGAGCAGACTTGCTGGGATGCCTTCATGGCGTTGTTCCCGACGTTGATCGGCAGACCACGTCCCGAGGCTTTCGAGCTGATCGGCAAATTCGAGTCCAGCCCGCGCGGCCCCTACGGCGGAGCGGTTCTCGCAATCGACTCCGCGGGCAATCTCGACGCGACGCTGACCATCCGGGCATTGTTCCAGCAGAGTGACGGCCGAACCTGGTTGCGCGCGGGTGTCGGATTAGTGCCACAATCCACGCCTGACCGGGAATTCGAGGAAACCTGCGAGAAGATGCGCAGCGTCGCGTCCTATGTCGTACGCCCGGCCGTAGTCGACGCGTGAGTGCGCTGAGTCAGGCCGGGATCAGTCGCAGAGGCAAAGAGTGCAGGCCACGTAACGTTTTGTGGATCATGCGGTGTGGCGTGTCTGTGGGCTCGATCGCCGCGACGTGGCGGGCCAGGGCTTCCAGGAGCGCGGCCCCTTCGAGGCGGGCGAGCACCATGCCCAGACAGGTGTGGATTCCCGCGGCAAAGGCCAGATGGGGAAGTGGCGTTCGATCGATGTCGAAATAGGTCCGGGTCCGTCCAGCGGCGCGGATCACGGTTCGCCGACCCGAGCAACAGCATGATCTTGGTATTTTCCGGCACGATCTGACCAGCTACCTCGACCTCACGGGTCGTGGTGCGAAAGAACACCGGTGAAGGTGATTCGAACCGCAGTGCCTCTTCGAACGTGGCTCGGATACGGCGTGGGTCAGCGCGCAGCAGCTGGAACTGGTCGGGGTGTGTCGCCAAGCACCACAGGACATTTCCGATGGCGAGGGCGGTGGTGTCGACGCCGGCGGAGAGCAATGTGCGAATGAGATAGGCGCTCTCCTGTGGGGTGTACCCGGCGGCCGTGGCGCGGCGGTGCAGCTGCGCTCCCATGCCCCTGGGGCGAACGCGTGCGCGCCGCAGTGCCGCATCGTCCAGTCGAGATCGGGATCGGCTGCCTCCGTAGCGGAATCAGCGGAACCGTCGCGCGAGCCCGGATTCCATTTGATCCGGCAGGTGCGCAGCATGGCTTCGCCGTGTTCGGCCGGTAGCCCGAACACCTCCGTGAACATCGCAAGCGGATAAGCCGACGCCAACTCGGCCATCGCGTCGAAGGGCTCACCGTGGGTCAACCGTGCCACGAACGCATCGGCTCCTGCTCGATAGCGTGGTGCGAGTCGATTGACCGCCGCAGGTGAAAGAACTGGCGCGACAACGCCTCTGCTTCGAGAATGCTCTGGCGGGTCGACCTCCGACAGCGGTGACAAGCGCCGCCACGGCTCTTCGGTACCGAAATTCGACAACCCGATCCCCGCCGACGAGCAAAATGTCTGTGGATCCCGCAGTACCGCCGACACGCTCGCGTACTGGGTGGCTGCCCACGCGTCATAGCGTGCGAGCCGAACCAATGCGCCTGCGGCGCGCAGCCTTTCGTATTGCGGGTAGGGGTCGGCGAGGAACGCGGCTGACATCGGGTCCGTATCGATGACCTGACTCGAATCAGTCACTGTGTCCTCCTGGCCAAGCTGACTCCGACCACCGAACAATCAAACTCGGCGGCTGGATATCAGTATGCAACCCGGATCGGCGAATCACTCACCTGCTGTGTGACCGGCACCCGCTCGTTACGGCCACGACAGCTACTCCCGACTGGTCGAAGACGATTGGTGCAGAACCGATTCTGGGCCGATCAGTGGTGCGCCCGCTGGTAGCGTGGCCGGGTGCTTCGATCCTGGATACGGCCCGCGATGGTGGGACTGTCGGTCAGCGTCGCCGTGGTCGTTTCCGGTTGTGGGCAGGTGACTTCCGGGAATGCCGTGCCTGTGGTGCCGGTCCCCGAGGTGTGCGACGCGATCGTGATGTTCGTGCTCGACGTGTCGTTGTCGATGGAGGCGACCGATGTCGCGCCGAGTCGACTCGCTGTCGCCAAGCAAGCGATGACCGAATACGCACAGGGGCTCGCACCGGGCACACACCTCGGTCTGGCGACTTTTGCGGGCACCGCATCGGTGCAGGTGACCCCGACAACCAACCGCACCGCATTCATCACTGCACTCGACAACGTGCGACTCGCCGAGCGGACGGCAACCGGCGAAGGCATATTCACCGCGCTGAAAGCCATCGACTCTGTAGACAACGTAGCGCCCATGACAGGTCCCCGCCGGATTGTCCTGCTCTCCGACGGCAAACAAACGGTGCCGCTAGACCTCGACGCACCCCGCGGCGCGTACACCGCAGCCCGCGAGGCGAACACCTTCCACACCCCCGTCTCCACGATCTCCCTCGGCACCGCAGACGGAGTCGTCGATGTCCCGGACATCACCGGCCACGCCACAGTCCGGGTCCCCGCCGACCCCGACTCCCTCCGCGAGATCGCCCACCTCTCCGGCGGCACCTTCCACGCCGCAACAACGCTGCCTCAACTCACCACCACCCTCACAGGCCTGAGCTGCCGCATCTGAGCCCTCGATGACCGGGGCCGACGTCGCGGCAGGCAACCTGGCCGACGGCCCGCGAAGGCGCCATGGGCCCGTAAACACCACGGTCGATTCGCGTTACCGCCGGATCGCGCGACTTGCTCCTCATGTCCCATCTCACCAGCAGTTTGTGCACAGTTACGGAATCCGCGGCCCCTTTCCGCCATATTCGGGGACGGCGCTCGGGTCGGGCGGCAGTGCTGGGATACGCGGGACAGGGCATGTACGGCCGTCGGGGTGGACGGTGCTCGCCGAGTTCTACACTTGTGCAGATGGAAGGCGCCGGGTTGCGGGTCGCTGTCGATCTGAGCTCGAAAGACTCACTGCCGCTGATGTTCCCGAGATTCTGGAGCTGATCGCCCGTACCGAACATCGCCCGGCGGCCGTGCGCTCGGCCTGCCCAGTGATACGAGGTTGCCGCACCGATGGTTCACCATCAGGGATCGCGGGCCAACTGCCCTGGCGGCTGGGCGGTGAAGCCCGCTACGAAGCCGCGGCGCCGTGATAGAAGAAGTCGCCGAGACCGACAGTGAACACCAGGATGCCGTACAGGGCGTGATCTACCGAGGTGGTCAGCAGCGACCGCGTTCGCCGGTACCGGATGGCGAACAGCACACCCGCCGCGGCGCTCAGTAGCACCGAGATCCAGTTGCCGACGATGAAATGGGCGAAACCGAACGCGGTGGCGCTGGCGGCGATCATGCGGTGACCGTCGCCGAAGATCGGGGTGTAGCGGTGGAAGAGGAAGGCGCGGAAGAGTAGTTCCTGCGGATAGACGCTGACCAGTGGGTAGAACACGAGGACCAGCAGCCAGATCAGGGGACGTTCGCGGGGCAGATCGAACAGGAAGTCGGGGCGCAGCACGGCTACCGCGGCGGTGAGAGCGATGGCCGAGACCGCCCAGAGCGCGAGGATGCCGGGCAGGGCGGGCCGCAGCGCGTCGGCTCGCCAGAAGGAGCGGTGGTCGAAGCCGGTGCGGCGCAGGTAGATCACGATGCCGACGGTGATCGCCAGCAGGAAAGGCAGCGGGCCGACACCGCGCAAGAACAGCGCGGACAACCCGGTCAGGCCGAAGAAGAGGGCGACGAATTCGACTGCGAGCCAGGCCTTCCGGCTGTCGAGGCCGGTGTCGACGGTCATGCCCCGAGCCTACTGGGTGCGGGCGGGCGCGAAGTTTCTAGCGGTGCTCGGTGCTCGTCGTGGCCAGCGTCGCCAGCAGGGCGGGCAGGGCGGTGCCGATGGGTTCGCGGATGACCTCGTCGGCGAGGGTGTCGTAGGGGGTGGGTTCGGCGTTGATGATGATCAGGCGCGCGCCGTGCTCGGCGGCGACTCCTGCCAGCGATGCGGCGGGTTGGACCTGCAGGCTGGTGCCGACGGCGATGAAAACGGTGCAGGCCTGCGCGATCGCCATGGCGTGCCCGAGCACCTCGGGGTCGAGTGCCTGGCCGAACATGACCGTCGCGGTTTTGAGGATGCCGCCGCAGCGCAGGCAGGCGGGGTCGGGTTCACCCGCGGCGATGCGGTCGAGGGCCTGCTCGGTGGTGGTGCGGTCATCGCAGGAGGTACACAGCACGGTGCGGGCGTTGCCGTGCAGTTCGAGGACTTTGCGGTCGGGCAGGCCGGCGAGTTGGTGCAGCCCGTCGACGTTCTGGGTGATCACGCGCACCGCCGTTGCGGTCGCGGCCAGCGTCGTGACGGCCTCGTGCGCGGGGTTGGGCTGTGCGCGCCAGGCGGGGTGTTCGCCGCGCATGAGCCAGGATCGGCGGCGGATGTCGGGATCGGTCATGTAGTAGTCGTAGGTGACCAGTTTCTGGGCGTCGGGGTCGCGCTGCCACAGGCCCGCCGGTCCGCGGTAGTCCGGGATTCCGCTGTCGGTGGAGACGCCGGCGCCGGACAGGATCGCGACGAGTTGGTTGGTCATGGGATCCAGCGTAGGTCGGACGCCGCGGTCGATGGGATTTCGGTCGTTATCCCGGCGCAGGACTGTTCGATCTGGCTATTGGACGCTAAAGTCTGCCTGGAGTGGACTACAGCGGAAGGTGGCAGACGAATGACGTCGGCAGCGGTCAAACAGCAGGTACTCGAACTCGGTGGGGCGTTCATGATCTCGCGCGAGGCCAGGGCATTCGGGGAAACGACCGGGGTGGCCGGGTTCCACGGCGCCTACGCGCGAGGACGTGGCGGGGTGCTCGGTGACGTCGACGCCGATGTCGTGACCGCGGCGTTCGGTTTCTTCGAGCCCGGATGTGTCCGTGCCGCGTGGGAATCGGTGCAGATGCCCGCCGCCGACGCCGCGGTGAACTACATGCTCGCGTGTCGCGGCTTCGGGCAGCGCAAGCTCGCCGCGTTCGAACAGTCCGACCGCCTCGCCGAGTTGCTGCGGCGCGTGGTCGAGGCCGCACCCTCGACCGGGTTGCCGCTGTTCGCCGGGTGGCGCGCGATGCCGGTGCCCGAGGACGGACGGGCCGCGGTGCTGCAGCTGACGCATGTGCTGCGCGAACTACGCGGCGGACTGCACCTGGTCGCGGTGACGGCCAACGGGCTCACCCCGCTGCAGGCGATCCTGGTCGCGGGCTCACCGATCTACGACGGTCCCGGCCACGCGAAATTTCTCGGCTGGGCCGAACCGTTCGAGACGGTCACCGACGATGTGCGAGGGCGCTGGGAGGCGGCGGAGAAACTGACCGACGAACTGATCGCACCCTGCTTCGACGTGCTCGACGAGAAAGAGCGCGACGAGCTCACCGTGCTGATGCTCGAAGCCCACCGAGTCGCCTTGAGCCGCTAAGGCTTTCACGAACCGATGACGTCGCGCCCGCGGCCCACGTGCGTGTCGCCCAGATGAACGCGCGGTGCCTCACGCCAACCCGGCCCCACCACTAATGGGCAAGGTGCACAATCGGAAGATGGTCGACTCAGCAATTCGTGCGGCGCCTCGATGACCGGGCGCAACGGTCGACGCCCCGGTTCACCGACGGCGCTGCGGGACCAGAACCGGGCACGCGTGGTCGAGGAGCTGCGCAGGCAGGGGCAGGCCACCCAGGCCGACCTCGCCAGGGCGACCGGCCTCGCCCCCGCGACGATCTCCAACATCGTGCGTGATCTCGCGGGCGCGGGCAGTCTGCGCATCGAAAAGCGCAGTGGCAAACGCAATTCCGTGCGGTTGACCGGGGGGTCGGGGGTTGTTGTCGGCGTGGATCTCGGGTACCGCCACCTCACCGTCGGCATCAGCGATCTGACCCATCACGTGGTGGCGCGGACACACACCGAGCTGCCTGCCGGCTTGTCGGCGGACCACGCCATGGACCATGCCCGTCGACTGTTGGACACCGTGCTCGACGAAGCGGGCATCGAGCGGGCCGGCGTGGTCGGTGCCGCGATGGGACTGCCCGCGCCGATCGACCGCACGACGGGTCGCGTCGGTGCACCGTCGATCCTGCCCGGCTGGGTGGGGGTCGACGCGAGCGCGCTGGCCGCAACGGCTTTGGCGTTGCCGGTGCGTGTCGTCGTCGACAACGACGCGAATCTCGGTGCGCTCGCTGAACATCAGTGGGGGGCCGGGTCGGGTACGACCGACATGGTCTATCTGAAGCTGTCCGAAGGCATCGGCGCCGGGCTGATCGTGGGCGGGCGCCTGTACTGCGGGTTCGGCGGCACCGCAGGCGAGGTCGGGCACACCACGGTCGACGAATTCGGTGCGATGTGCCGGTGCGGCAATCGAGGGTGTCTGGAAACGGTGGTGTCGGCACGTCATGTGGTTTCGTTGCTGGCCCCGATCGAAGGGGATCTCTCGATCGAGGAGGTCGTGCGCCGGGCGATCGCCGGTGATCGCGCGTTCGTGCGTGTCCTCGACGACGTCGGCAGGCAGGTCGGCACCGCCGTGGCCGGGGTGTGCAGCGTCCTCAATCCCGAACTGCTCATCCTCGGTGGCGAACTCGCCGAGGCCGCCCCGATCCTGATCCCCTCGATCCAGCAGGTGGTCGATCGCCGTGGGGTGCCCTCGGCGGCGGCCGCGTTGCGTATCCGCCCCGCGATGCTCGGCGCGCAGACCCATCTGCTCGGCGCGATCGCGCGGGCGATCGCCGATGCGGACCACCCGGTGTTCATTTCCTGAACGGCAACACGGCGATCTGGGCTCGGTATCGTGAATTCCTGCAGATGCCACCTCATTCGGGGCACACTGTGAGCTGATTCACGCCGCTACTCGCGAGGCAATGCTGCCCGCCGTGGAGAGGACGAAGCCGATGCATGATGGAGGCCCCTTCACCGACCAGTCCGCTCTCCCCGACGGCGAGGGATCCTCGGGTAGCCGCGTGATCCGGATCGCGTCCGTCGCGGCGCTCGGCGGATTGTTGTTCGGCTTCGACAGTGCCGTGATCAACGGCGCGGTCTCGGCGATCCAATCCGAATTCGATGTCGCCGACGCCGTTCTCGGGTTCGCGGTGGCCTCGGCTCTGCTCGGCGCGGCCGCGGGTGCGATGACGGCGGGCCGGATCGCCGATCGCATCGGCAGGCTCAAGGTGATGAAGATCGCCGCGGTCCTGTTCTTCGTCAGTGCCGTGGTCACCGCTTTCGCTCCCGATGTCTGGGTTCTTGTCGTCGGCCGGGTGATCGGCGGTGTCGGTGTCGGCGTGGCCTCGGTCATCGCCCCGGCCTATATCGCCGAGACCTCGCCCGCGCGGATCCGTGGCAGGCTCGGATCATTGCAGCAGCTCGCCATCGTGCTCGGCATCTTCCTGGCGTTGCTGGTGGACTATGTGCTCGCCCACCTCGCGGGCGGCGCGAGCGAGACGCTGTGGTTCGGGCTGGACGCGTGGCGCTGGATGTTCCTGTCCATGGTGGTGCCCGCGGTGGTCTACGGCGTGCTGGCCTCCACGATTCCCGAGTCGCCGCGCTACCTGGTGGCCACGCACAAGATCTCCGAGGCCCGGCGCGTGCTGTCGATGCTGTTCGGTGCGCACAATCTCGAGATCACCATCGGCCGCATCGAGGAGAGTCTGCGCAGCGATACCAAGCCGTCGTGGAAGGACCTGCGCCGCACCGGGGGCGGGCTCTATCCGGTCGTGTGGGTGGGGCTGATGCTGTCGGTGTTCCAGCAGGCGGTGGGCATCAACGTGATCTTCTACTACTCGAACGTGCTGTGGGAGGCCGTCGGCTTCGAGGAATCCCAGTCGTTCCAGATCAGCGTGTTCACCTCGGTGGTCAACATCGCCACCACCATCGTCGCGATCATGCTCATCGACAAGGTCGGGCGCACACCGCTGCTGCTGACCGGCTCGATCGGCATGACCGTCACGCTGGCCACGATGGCGATCTGCTTCGGCGCCGCCGACCAGGTACCCGACGCCGAGGGGGTCATGGAGCCGCATCTGACCGGTGCGCTCGGACCCATCGCGCTGGTCGCGGCCAACCTGTTCGTGGTCTTCTTCGGCATGAGCTGGGGCCCGGTCGTGTGGGTGCTGCTCGGTGAGATGTTCCCGAACCGGATCCGTGGTGCGGCGCTGTCGCTCGCCGCGGCGGGGCAGTGGGCGGCGAACTGGGCGATCACCGTCTCGTTCCCCAGCCTGAAGACCTTCTCGCTCGGGTTCGCCTACGGGATGTATGCGGTGTTCGCGCTGCTGTCGCTGGGTTTCGTCGCCAAGTTCGTGCCCGAGACCAAGGGGATGTCGCTCGAGGACATGGACGAGGCCGCCGGCTTCGAACGCCCCACCGCCAGCGCTTGATCATCACCCGCGACGAGGAAGGCTGCGCGATGTACCTTGCGGTGTACCGGTCGCCGGCGCAGACGAACCGGCACGTGCGGGCGGCAGACGGCGCCGAGGCGGTGGGGCAGTGAACGCACCACCCCCGACGAGCGGCACCGCGACCTGGTCGGTGGTCGAGGACGGCTGGAACCCGCAGCGCGCCAACTACTTCGAGACGATCTTCACCGTCGGCAACGGGCGTCTCGGTACCCGCGGGTCGCTCGAGGAACGGCATACGGGGGCGTTGACGGGCACGTTCATCGCCGGTGTCTACGACGCGTACGACTCGCCGGTCATCGATCTGGTGAACGCGCCGGATTGGCTCGACAGCGAGGTCTTCGTCGACGGTATGCGCCTGGACACCGAGTCGGCGCGGGTCGTCGAGCACCGTCGTGAACTGGACCTGCGCAGCGGAGTTCTGCACCGCGACACCGTGTTCGCGCTGCCCGACGGCGCGCGGGTGCGCCTGCGGACCCAGCGGTTCGCCAGCATCGACGATCGTGACCTGTGCGGTGTGCGGATCGAGGTGAGCTGCCTGGATCGGGCGGGGGCGGTGACGCTGCGGACCGGTATCGATGCGAACCGGCGCAATCTCGAACGATTGCCGACCTACCGCGAACAGACCACGTTCGGCTATGAACGCAAGTGGGACAAGTGGGCCAAGTCCACGCACCTGGTTTCGGTCGGTGCGGGATTCGACGGTGCGGTCGGTGTGATCGAGACCCGCACCATCGACAGCGGGATCGACCTCGCCTACGCCTTCACCTGCTCGGCCGCCGGCGGGCGGAGGCAGCAGCGCTCCCGACACGACGCGATCGAGATGGAATGGCAATTCGACACCGGTGCAGGCGAATCCGTGCGGGTCGACAAGCTGGTCGGGATCGCCACCAGCCGCGACTACCGGTCGGTGAACCCGCCACGGGAGCGGGCCGTCGACACCGTCGCGCGGGCAGGCTCCTTCGATACCGCCGCGGCGGCGAACCGGGCGGCGTGGGATCGGGCGTGGGCCGACGCCGATTGCGAAGTGGTCGGCAACGATCGGGTGACCCAGGCGCTGCGGTTCGCGATCTATCACCTGATCATCGCCGCCGACCCCGACGACCCGACCGTGAGCATCGGCGCGAAATCGCTGTCCGGCGAAGGCTATCGGGGACATGTCTTCTGGGACACCGAGGTGATGTTGCTGCCGTTTTTCCTGTTCACCCAGCCGCGCGCCGCCCGTGCGCTGCTTGGCTACCGCCACCACACCTTGCCCGGTGCGCGGGAAGTGGCCGCCGACAATGGGACCGGGGGCGCGCGCTTTGCGTGGGAATCGGCCGATACCGGGCGGGAGGAATGCCCGCAGTACACCCCGGACGGCACAGACCGCTTCTACACCCGCGAAGAAGAACTTCACATCACCGCCGATGTGGCCTACGCGATCATGCGATACGCCACCGTCACCGGCGATGACGACTACCTGTTCGGCGAAGGCGCCGAGATCCTGTTCGAGACCGCCCGCTTCTGGGTGCAGCGGTGCGTCGAAGAGGGGGATCGGCTCGTTCTCCGGACGGTGATGGGACCGGACGAGTTTCATTCCCACGTCGACAACAACGCGTTCACCAACAAGTTGGTGCACTGGCATCTGCAGCAGGCGGCGGCGGTGTACGAACGGATGTCGCGGGAATGTCGCGAGCAACTGCGCGATCTCATGGCCTCGATCGGGCTCGACCCGGGTGAACCGGCGCAGTGGCTGGCCACCGCGGACCGGCTGCGGGCACCGACCGATCCCGACTGCGGTGTCATCGAACAATTCGACGGCTATTTCGATCGCACGGTCGTCCCCATCGTCGAATGGGACGACCACGATATGCCGCGATATCCGGTCGGCTGCGACCCGTTCAACTGTGAGAGGACCTCGCTGCTCAAACAGCCCGATGTGGTGATGCTGCTGCATATGCTGCCCGACGAATACTCGCTGTCCACCCGGCTGCTGAATTACGAGTTCTATGAGCAGCGCACGATGCACAAGTCGTCGCTGAGCCCGTCGATCCACGCGATCGTGGGTTTGCAGGTGGGCGATTCCCGCACGGCGGAACGGTATTTCGGGCGGTCGGCGTTCGTCGATCTCGACGACAACCAGGGCAATACCGAAGCGGGAATTCACATCGCGTCGGCGGCGGGCACGTGGCAGGTCGCGACGCACGGTTTCGGGGGATTCCGGGCCGCCGCCGACGGGTTGCGTTTCGCGCCCGCGCTGCCGCCGTCCTGGCAACGGTTGCGGTTCTCGGTGCAGTGGCGGGGGCGCACGGTGCGCGCCGATCTCGGACATCGGGACGCGCGATTCGAGCTGGTCGGCGCGGGGCCCGCGGTGGAGATCACCGTGTGGGAGCGGCCGGTGACGCTCGAACCCGGTGGTGTGGTCGAGGTCGAGGCGTCATGATGCGCGTGTTCGATGCGCAGGCGGTGCTGTTCGATCTCGACGGCGTGCTCACCGACACCGCGGCGGTGCACCGGCGGGCGTGGTCGGCGCTGTTCACCGAGTTCCTGCCGAGGGTCGCGCCCGAGGCAGCCCCGTATACCGATGCCGACTACTTCGAACTGGTGGACGGTAAGCCACGTGCGGCGGGTGTGCGGTCGGTGCTCGTCTCGCGCGGCGTGCGGGTGCCGGACGGGGAGTCGGAGGACCCGCCCGACGCGCAGACCGTGTACGGGCTGGGCAACCGGAAGAACATCTGCTTCACCGAGATCATCCGCGGCGACGGTGTCGAAGTGTTCGAAGGGTCGTTGCGTCTGGTGGAGGAGCTCGCGGCCGCCGGTATCCCGATGGCGGTGGTGTCGAGCTCGCGCAATGCGGTATTGGTGCTCGGGACCGCGGGCCTGCTCGACAGGTTCGCGGTGGTGGTCGACGGTGTGCTCGCCCAGGACGAACGCCTTGCGGGCAAACCGGCACCCGACATGTTCCTCACGGCCGCACGGGTTCTTGGGGTGGATCCGGCACGGACGGTGGTGATCGAGGACGCGGTGTCCGGGGTCGAGGCGGGGCACCGGGGTGGGTTCTGGGTGATCGGGGTCGACCGGGGGAGTGGACCGTCGGCGTTGCGCGCGGCCGGCGCCGACATCGTCGTGAGCGACTTGGCCGAGCTGATCGAGGATCAGATCCGGTGACAGTGGTCTGTCCACGCCCACCGCGGAACTGACGTCGTGCAGGCACTGGTGTTCGCGCCGACCGATTACGGCGCGCCGATCGTGCGTGGTGTCATCGCATCGATGTGCGCCGTCTACGCTGCGGCGGCGTCGCGATCATGGCACTGTGCTTCGATCAGGTCAGTTGTCCAACATGGCTACTACCCAGAAGGTGAGTATGCGCGATCAGTTCTCGTCCGGAATCGGCCGTCGTGAAGTTCTGGCGGGGGCGGCCGGTGTTGTCGCGGGCGTGTCGCTGGTGGGGCTCACACCCGCCGCCGCGGTGCCCGCCGCAGTGCCCAAGTTCGCCCCGAACGCCGGGCGCAGCGTGCGGGTGCTGATCACCGGTGACGCGGGCACCGGCACCCGCACCCAGTGGGCGGTCGCCGACGCGGCCCGTGCGTTCCACGCGCGTGAACCGTTCGCGATGGCGGTCGGACTCGGGGACAACATCTACGACTCGGGTCCCAGCGGCCCCGACGACGCCCAGTTCGCCACGAAATTCGAGGATCCCAATGCGGGACTGGACTTTCCGTGGGCCATGGTGCTGGGCAACCACGACACCTCCGGTATCTTCCCCGGTGACGGCGGCTGGCTCGCGCGCGGCAATCATGAGGTCGAATACCACGCGAAGTCGTCGCGCTGGTGGATGCCGAGCCGCTACTACTCGGTGCGGGTGCCCGAACAGAACCCGGTCGTGGAGTTCTTCGTCCTCGATCTCAACCCCCTCGCGGCCTACATTCCGCCACAGCTCGACCCCTACTGGGCGGTGGACGGTCCCTACATGAACGCCCAGCGCGCCTGGCTGGACCGCGCGTTGGCCGAATCGACCGCCCAATGGAAGATCGTCTGCACCCACCACCCCTACCTCAGCAACGGCCCGCACGGCGACGCGGGCAATTACGAGGGCCTGCCCATCGAGCCGCTCAACGGCGTGCACGCCAAGCGCTTCTTCGAAGACCATGTGCTCGGCAAGGTGTCGTTGCTGCTCTCGGGCCACGACCACACCTTGCAGGTGCTCGAGCCGACACCGGCGACCAAGGGCACCCGCCAGATCGTGTCGGGTGCGGCGGGTAAGACCTCGGGCGGGCAGCCGCGCCTCACGACCGGCGGTCACAGCGCACTGTTCGAAACCCAGCACGAACTGGGGTTCATGGTCATGGACCTCACGGCGGACTCGGTGAACCTGCGTGTGCTCACCGTCGACCCGGCCTCGGGGGCGAGCACCCAGGTCTTCGACCGCCGACTCGGCTGAATTCGACCGCCGATGGTGGTGGCGGGAGGATGATCGACGTATGGGTTTCTATACCGATCGGATCCTCCCGCACATCGTCGACAAAGTATGCGGGGTCGCCCAGAACGGGCCATTGCGCGAGCGGGCATGCGCCGCGTTGCACGGCTCTGTCGTCGAGGTCGGCTTCGGGTCGGGCAACAACATCGGCTTCTATCCGGCCGCGGTCGAGCGGGTCAGCGGGGTCGAGCCCGCCGACACCGCATGGAGAATCGGTGCCAAACGTGTCGCGGCGAGCTCGATTCCGATCGAACGTGCCGGTCTGGACGGCCAGTCGCTGCCCTTTCCCGACGACACCTTCGACACCGCCCTGTCCACTTTCACGCTGTGCACCATCCCCGATGTCTCGGCGGCACTCGCCGAGATCCGCCGGGTACTGCGACCCGGTGGCACCCTGCACTTCGTCGAACACGGACTCGCGCCGGAGGAGTCGGTGCAGACCTGGCAGCACCGACTCGACCCGATCCAGCAGAAGATCGCGGGCGGCTGCCACCTCAACCGCGACATCGCGGGCCTGATCACCGACGCGGGCTTCGAGATCACCGAACTCGACCGCTTCTACCAGCCCAGCGTCCCGAAAGCCTTGGCGGCGCTATCCCTCGGCGTCGCTGGACGTCCCTGAGCCGGAATGGCATCGAGCGGTGACTCTGTTGCGGAGTGCGGCGCGTACCGCGACGACCCGCGTCGGTCGGTGGGAAGTGGTCAGCGGTCTGCGGTTGTAGTGGTGAGGAATTCGGTGATGGCGGTGGCGACCGCCGTGGGTTGGTCGAGCATGGACAGAACGTAGGCGTCGTCTATTTCGACGAGATGGGAGTGGGGGATCAACGCGGCCAGGCGGGGGCCGTGGGAGCGGGGCATGACTTTGCCCGCGGACGACCAGAGGATGAGGGTTTCGCCGGGGAAATGTTGGAGGGCTTCGGTGTTGGCGATGAGTTCGCGTGTGTCGAAGCCCGAGCGGGTGTAGGCGAGGAGGTCGGCGCGGATGCGGGGGTCGCGCAGGCCCGGTTCGGTCCAGGCGTGGACGAGGGCGTCGGGGAGGGGGAATTTGGCCATCCAGCCGAACATCAGGGGGCTGCGGCGGAGCCAGCCGATGCGCATCTGGCGCAAGGCCAGGGTGACGCCGCCGGGAAGAGCGGAAGCGAGGGTGGCGGTTTTGCCGGGGAGGCCGGGTGGGAAGTTGTCGAAGGCTTCGCTGGGGAAGATGATCAGCCGGCCGACGCGTTCGTCGAGGCCGTAGGCGGTGAGGAACAGGGCCCCACCCCAGTCGGAGTGCACGAGGGTGACCCCGCGCAGGTCCAGTGCGGTGAGGAAGTCGGCGACGAGCTGGTTGAGGCCGCGCAAGCTCAGGTCGGTGCCTGGGCGCAGCGGTTCGGGGTGTGCGCCCAGTGGCAGGTCGGGCAGGACGTAGCGGAAGCCGGTGGGCAGGTGGTCGATGACCGAGTCCCAGACGGTGTGGTTCATCAGCAGTCCGTGCAGCAGGACCACCGGGGGACCGTCACCGTGTTCGCGATAGTGGATCCGGCCCGCATCGAGTTCGACAGTCGGCATGACATCCTCCCTTGCGCTCACGGCTAGAGCGTTCACTCTAGTGCGTTTGCTCTAGTCTGGTGGAGTGAGCGAGCAGATGTCAACGAGTACCCGTGATCGCCTGGTGAGCGCGGTCGCCGAACTGATGCGTGTACACGGGTACAGCGCGATCACCGTCAAACAGATCACCGCCGCCGCCGATGCGCCGATGGGGTCGCTCTATCACCACTTTCCGCAGGGCAAAGTGCAGATCGCGGCCGAGGCGCTGCGCAGCACCGGCGCGGCCTACATCCAGCTGCTGCCCCTGCTGATGGACCCGCACGAGGACCTGCGGGTGGCCGTGCCCGCCGCGTTCGACGACGCCGCGCGCACACTCGAGGAGACCGGGTGGATGAACATGTGTCCGGTCGGCACGGTCGCGGGGGAGATCGCCGATAGCGAACCGGCCTTGCGCGAGGTCGCCGCCGAGGTGGTGCGGGACTGGATCGACCGGGGCACAACATATTTCGTCGACCGAGGGGTCGAGGAATCCGCGGCGCGCGAGCTGATCGTGGCGATGCTGGCCGCGCTGGAAGGAGCATTCGTTCTCGGCCGCACACTGCGTTCGGCCGAACCGTTGCGTGCTGCCGGTCGGACGATGGCGGCACGAGTGGAGAGCGTGCTCGCCGAGCGCGAGGGCTCTGCCATCGATCGTTGATCACCTGACACGCCACGCGGCCGTGTCACGGGCCCGGTGACACGGCGGTGGTTGCGCGAGTGGATATCTCATCACGCAGCCGCGAGCGCTCCGGTGATCTTGCGGGCCATCTCGGCCATCGTCGGGTTGGGTCGGGTCAGATAGAGCTGGGCGGTATCGATGGCCACGACGATGGTGTTGCGGAAGTGGGTCAGCGGGTCGTGGCGTTCTCGATCTCGCGGACGGCGTCGGCGACGGCGCGGAAATCCTTGCGCAGGATCGCACCGTGGTTGCTGGCGACCTTGGCGCTGACGCGGATGTTCGGGTTGCGCCCAGGACGTCGTCGAGGCCGGCGCGGATCTTCTCCTGCTCGTCGCCACGGCTGCCGAACGAGGTTCCCGAAGCGACCACATACCGCACCGGGACGGTGATCGCGTCCAGCACCGGGCCCAGCGCACTGACACGGGAGAGCTTGCCGATCTCGATATTGCTCTCGGCCTGCTGCTGCGCGGTCAGCCGGGGTGCGAGGCCGGTCGGGCGAGCCAGCGGCAAGATCCAGCTCAGTCGCTTGAACAGCTTGCGGATCCGCAGCTCCATGGCCTCGTCGAGCCAGTCATAGGGGAACGCGCCGTCGACGAGGACCGCGCAGAGGGCGGCGCAACGGTCCCGAGCCGGGGAGGTGGCGCGTCGGGTGCGCGAATGGTGGTAGGAAAGGGGGCGTGTCGGCATCTGGCGAGAATTCTGGTTCGAACGGGCGGTCCCGCGCGCAGGACGAGGTGGTGGAGCTGGTCAGCAAGCTGATCCAGTTCGACACCTCCAACACCGGCGAGCTGGCCACCACCAAGGGCGAGCGGCAGTGCGCCGAGTGGGTGGCGCAGCAATTGCACGAGGTCGGCTACGAGACCGAATACGTCGAGTCGGGTGCGCCGGGACGCGGGAATGTGTTCGCGCGGTTGACGGGCGCCGATTCGAGTCGGGGCGCGCTGATGATCCACGGGCACCTCGACGTGGTGCCCGCCGAGGCCGCCGACTGGAGCGTGCACCCGTTCTCGGGTGCGGTGCGCGACGGCTACGTGTGGGGGCGCGGCGCGATAGACATGAAGGACATGGTCGGGATGACCCTGGCCCTGGCCCGCCAGTTCAAGGCCGAAGGCACGGTGCCGCCGCGTGATCTGGTGTTCGCGTTCCTGGCCGACGAGGAGAACGGCGGAAAATGGGGCTCGCAGTGGCTGGTGGACAACCGGCCCGACCTGTTCGACGGTGTCACCGAGGCGGTCGGTGAGGTCGGCGGGTTCTCGCTGACCGTGCCGCGACCCGACGGCACCGAACGCAGGCTCTACCTGGTGGAGACCGCCGAGAAGGGCCTGGGCTGGATGCGGTTGCGCGCCAAGGCCCGCGCCGGGCACGGGTCGTTCCTGCACGAGGACAACGCGGTCACCATCCTCGCCGAAGCCGTCGCGCGGCTGGGCCGCCACACCTTCCCGGTGGTGCTCTCGGATTCGGTGGCCGAATTCCTCGCCGCGGTCAGCGAGGAGAGCGGGTTGGCCTTCGACCCGCACGGACCCGATATCGAAGGCCAGCTGGCCAAACTGGGCACCATCTCGCGCATCATCGGCGCCACCCTGCGCGATACCGCGAATCCGACGATGCTGCAGGCCGGATACAAAGCCAACGTCATCCCGCAGACCGCGGAAGCCGTGGTCGACTGCCGGGTGGTGCCGGGGCGGCAGGCGGCGTTCGAACGCGAGGTCGACGAACTGATCGGACCCGATGTGGAGCGGGAATGGATCACCAAACTCGACTCCTACGAGACCACGTTCGACGGCCACCTCGTCGACGCCATGAACGACGCGGTGCTGGCCCACGATGCCAACGGGCGCACCGTGCCCTACATGCTCTCCGGCGGCACCGACGCGAAAGCGTTCGCGCGCTTGGGGATTCGCTGCTTCGGTTTCGCGCCGTTGCAGCTGCCGCCGGATTTGGACTTCACCGCCCTGTTCCACGGGGTGGACGAGCGGGTGCCGGTGCAGTCACTGGAATTCGGAACCCGCGTGCTGGAACACTTCCTTCTGCACAGCTGACCGGTTCTCGGCCGCCTCGATCTGGACTGACCAGAGGGTGCGACGAAGGAGTGCCCGGCGGGAGGGAAGATCGAGGGAACAGGCCGAGAACCCGCGGCGCCAGCCGCCAACAACACCGAAAGGTCCCACATGAGTGACAACCCCTACAGCGCGCTGCCCCAGGTGCCCTCGTTCACCGTCACCTCCGCCGATATCACCGACGGTCAGCCGTTGGCCAACGATCAGGTATCGGGGGTGTTCGGGTCGGGCGGCAAGGACATCTCACCGCAGCTGAGCTGGTCCGGATTCCCGGAAGCGACGCAGAGTTTCGCGGTGACGGTGTTCGATCCGGACGCGCCGACCGCCTCCGGGTTCTGGCACTGGGCCGTGGCCAACATTCCCGCCTCGGTGACCTCGCTCGACGTCGGCGCGGGCAGCGAGGGCGGGAGCTTGCCCGCCGGCGCGGTGACCCTGCGCAACGACGGTGGATTTCCCGGCTTCGTCGGTGCGTCCCCGCCGAAAGGCCATGGTCCACACCGGTATTTCGTGGTCGTGCACGCGGTCGATATCGCCGAACTCGAGGTCGGACCGGACTCGACGCCCGCCTACCTCGGGTTCAACCTGTTCTTCCACACCCTGGCCAGGGCCACCCTGATCGGCACCTACGAACAGCACTGAGACGCACAACAGCGGTGGCCCTGAGACGTCCAGGGCCACCGCTGTTTTCGCCATCACTTCACGTTGACGACGTGCTCCGGCGGGGTCGCGGCGTAGAGCTCGGAGATGGTCTCGGCGTACTTGTTCGAGATCGGGGTCCGCTTGAGCGACATCTTCGGAGTCAGCTCGTCACCGCCGGGCTCCCACAGGTTCTCCACGATCACGAATCGCTTGATCTGCTCCACCCGGGAGAGCTTGCGGTTGCCCGCGAGCACCGCTTGCTTGACCTCGTCGACGATCTCGGGACGCCGGGCCAGTTCCGCGTGGGTGGCGTCGGTGGCACCGAAGTCCTTGGCGCGCAACGCCGCCACGTCGGGATCGAGCATGATCAGGGCGGTGATGTAGGCGCGGGCCTCGCCGATCGCGACGGCCTGGCCGATCATCGACGAGGCGGCCTTCATGGCGTTCTCGATATTGGAAGGGGCGATGTTCTTGCCCGCTTCGCTGATGATCAGTTCCTTCTTGCGATCCACGATGCGCAGATAGCCGTCGGCATCGAGGGTGCCGATATCGCCGGTGTGCAGCCAGCCCGCGTCGTCGATCGCCTCGGCGGTCTTGTCGGGCATATTGCGGTAGCCGGGGGTGATGATCGGGCCACGGATGAGGACCTCGCCGTCGGCGTCGAGACGCAACTCCACACCGTCCATGACGCGTCCGACCGAGCCGGGGCGCGGCTTGCCGATCTCGGTGTAGGTGCCAACGCCCGCGGTTTCCGACATCCCCCACACCTCGCTGACGGCGAAGCCGAGGCCGAGGAAGTATTCGAGGGTCTCCGGCGGCACCGGCGCGGCACCGGAGGCCGCGACCTTCAGCTCGGCGAACCCGAGCGCCTCACGCAGCTTCGACAGCACGAGGGTGTCCGCGATCTTGTGCTGCACGCCGAGCAGCAGCGAGCTCTCACCGGCCAGGTTCGCCTTGGCCTGCGCGACACCGACCCCGATCGCCCAGTTGGCCAGCGCCTTCTTGACCGGGCTCGGCTCGACCGCGAGCTTGTTCTCGATACCGGCCTTGATCTTCTGCCACACCCGCGGCACACCGAAGAACACGGTCGGGCGGGCATCGGGCAGGGCGGCGGCGATCTCGCGCGGGTCGGTGACGGTGGTGATCTGGATGCCGGTGAGCAGGCTCATCGCGTGCGCGGAGATGCGGTCGGCGACGTGCGCGGCGGGCAGATACGACACGGCGCGGTCGTCGAAACCGACCGGCAGCGGACCCGAGACCAGGCCGACGACCTGGGCGATCACATTGCTCTGGGTGAGCTCCACACCCTTGGACGGGCCGGTGGTGCCGGAGGTGTAGATCAAGGTGGCCAGGTCGCCGGGCTGGACCGCCTGCCAGGCCGCGTCGAAATCGAAGTCCGGTGCGGGATCGGATTCGAGCTGCGCCAGGCTGACGGTGCCCTCGGCGGTGCCGTCGACGATGACCGTGTGCTCGATCTCGGCCCCCGAGGCGCGGATGGTGTCGAGGAACGACTGTTCGGTGATGACCACCTTGTTGCCCGCGTTGGCGAACACGTGCGCGATCTGTTCGGTGGAGCTGGTGTTGTACACCGAGAACGGGATGGCGCCAAGGTGCAGGGCGGCGGTGTCGATCAGGTTGAACTCGGGCCGGTTGGTGAGCATGATGCCGACCGCGTCGCCGTGGCGCACCCCGAGTTTCGCCAACCCCGCAGCCAGTGCACGCACCCTCGTCGCATACTCGGCCCAGGTGATCTCCTGGGTGCCACCGACCGTGCGCAAGGCGATCTGGTCGGGCCGCAACGCGGCGGTTTGCTGGAAGGCGGCGGGCACGGTGTGCACCGTGACCCCGGATGCGTGCGCGAAACCGATGTCTGTCATATCCCTGTTCCCATAGGCCGAGCTGGACGCCGAGCCAATGCGAGTGAAACTGTCTCGCTATCTCGAGACAGGGGCGTCGGCAGTGGCGTGGCTCACTGATCGTAACCGGACATACGGGATTGTGAGGGGGGTTACCGGCGACTCCGCGGCCGCCACCACGGCCGCACCCGGCCTGATCGCTCGTCGCCCGCGAGCGGATCGGCGGGGATGGTGTGCTGGCGGTGGCGCCGTTTGGCCTGCAGGTATTGCCTGCCGCGCGCGGACTGCAGGGCGATGGTGAGGGCGATGGGCTCGACGGTGATCCCCGCCTCGGTCAGTGCCCGGCACTTGTCGGGGTTGTTGGTGAGCAGCCGGACCCGGGTGAGTGCGAGGTCGCGCAGTGCGTGCGCGGCGGGTTCGTAGCGGCGGGTGTCGGCGTCGAGACCGAGGCGCCGGTAGCTGTCGAAGGTGTCGGTGCCGGACTGTTCGCTTTCCCGGTAGCCGCGGGCCTTCCAGATCAACCCTGCTCCGCGACCCTCCTGTTCGAGGTAGACGAGCACGCCCGCGCCCTCGGCCTGGATGCGGTCCATCGACTCGGTGAGTTCTGCGCCGCAGTCGCAGTCGTCGGAGCCGAGGCCCTCGCCGTAGAGGCAGCGCGAATGCACGCGCACCAGGCAGCCGTTGCGGGGCTGGCCGAAGATGAACAGGTGCCCGCCGTCGTCGCGGTCGGGGATCTCGATGACCCGGATCGGCAGCTGTGTGCCCCGGCGACCCAGTCGGTGTGCGGTGTCGGCACCGGCTCTCCCGGTCCTGGCACCGCCGAACGACAGTATGGTCAACGATCCTCCGTGCGTGAACAGGGCGGCGAGGCGCCGATGCCGGACAGGCGCGAGCGCAATGTCGCGACCTTACCCCCGGATCAGACCGACGGCGCGTACAGACGCACGATGCGGTCGATCTCGTCGGCACTCGGCATCGACACCGCCACCGCGCCCAAATTCTGGGTCGGGATCATCGCCGCGGTGGCCCACACGAAATCGGTTGCGGTGAGCGGGCTTCGGGAGTTGACGAGCCGATAGGCCAGCGCGCCGGTGAAGGCGGCAGCGGCACCGACCGAGGCCTTGAGTACCTGCGGGAAATGGTCGATGACTGTCTCGATCGTGTCGGAGGCGACCACGCACCGGAAGTTCTCGACCGTGCACACGGTGCCGACGCCGAGGCCACGCAGCAGCCGGGCGATGTCGGCGGCGGATTCGGCGGGTACGTCGGGCAGCAGCGCGTCGAGATCCGCGGCGGCGCCGACAAGGTAGTCGACCGCGCCCAGGTACCGGTAGAGGCTCTGCGGTACCGGCATACCCGGTGTCGGACACACGATGACGGGCGGTTTGGGTCGCATCTGCGACACCACCGACAGCACCTGCTCGATCACCGTCGGTGGTGGTTCGAAGCTCAGGATCACCACATCCGAGGCTGCCAGGGCGGCGCGCAATTCGGGGCGGTGCAGGTCTTCGTCCTGGAGCTGGACGCGGTTGTCGCGGCAGCCGATGATGCGGCTCTCCCCGTTGGGTGTGATCACCACCGCGGTGACCAGCGACGTCGCGAACGGGACCACCTTGACCAGATCGAGGTGGACGCCTTCGGATTCGATGAATTCGAGGATGCGCCGGCCGTATTCGTCGCCGCCGACGGCACACACCAGATGCACACCGATGCCGAGGCGGGCCGCGGCGACCGCCCGGTTGAGTCCTTTGCCGCCGGGATGCCCGGTGAAGCTGCCGCTGGAGGCGTTGTCGGCGTCGGGGAAGGTGTCGACTCGATAGAGATGATCGATCACAGCGTCACCGAAGACCGTGACGACGCCGCGCCGTGCCGGGACGGTGGCGGGCTGCATGACAGACGGCCCGGACATCGGATAACCCGAATCGGTGGCGAGCAGACCGGCGAGCGCGGTGAACGCATGGTGCTCGGACACCGTGCGCAACCGTTTGACGGTGGGCACATCAGGAACGGGGTCGACATCGAGCAGGGTGTGCAGGGCGACCCACTGTTCGGTCAAGGCCTCTCGACGTTCCCCGAGGTTATCCGCATACAGGCGTTCGATATCGATACCGACGCCCTCGCGGTCCCGGAACAGGCCAAGCG
Source organism: Nocardia sp. IBHARD005 (assembly GCF_052814245.1). Lineage (NCBI taxonomy): Bacteria > Bacillati > Actinomycetota > Actinomycetes > Mycobacteriales > Nocardiaceae > Nocardia > Nocardia sp. IBHARD005. The sequence goes on along the minus strand of NZ_CP199935.1, from coordinate 4,629,117 downwards.
AGAGCACCGCATCCACGATCAACCGGTCCGTCGGCGGCAGCCACTGCACGACCTCGCGCACCACGGGCAGAATCGACGCCTCGGCGGTGACCCCGTTGCGGCGGGCGTGCCGGCGCACCGACAGCAGCTCCAGCAGCGGCGCAGCGTCGATCTCGGTGTGGCGCAAGCGTTCTGCGCTCAGGCCCGCGTATTTGCCCAACCTGGCCAGGATGCTGCGGATCGCGGCGACGCGGGCATCTTGGGGAACCATCGGCATGCTGCCTCCCGTCAACTTCTCGCCGCCGGCGCGCACCCGGTCGGGGCGGACGCCGCACTGCGATCGCCACAATGCCGGGTTTGCCACGCCCGAAATCCGGCAATTACCTCCTAACAATGGCAATTGACCAAGACAAATGGCAAATGCCACACTGGATTACGGGGAGCAGATACCCCGCCAGACGCTCGGGGAGGGCGCAGCGCCCCCGCCGGGGAAGGCAGGTCCGCGATGGTTATTCATGGCACCGACGACACGTTACGCAGCGACCGCACGCCGGAGTTCGCCGAACGCACCGACACCGGCGGCTGGCGATTGAGCTGGTTGCCCGAGTACACCCTGAGCCGTGAGCAGGCCTGGGCGGGCATGGAGCTCGACGAACTCGTCAGCGATCTCGCCGCCGTCCACGACCGACTCGCACACGCCGAGATCAGTGCCCGTGCCGACCTGCTCGGCATCATCTGGCAGCAGGCACTGATCAAGCTCGCCAAACGCATCGACGCCCGCCAACGCGGCGACAACCCGGCGGTGGGGGAGTCGTTCCACGATCCACCGGCACAACTGTCGCGGCTACGCCCGGCGCGACCGATGCGCGAGGACCGGGCGCCCCAGGCGTACTACGGCTGAGACCTCAGACCGAGTGGGCGCGGTGTTCGGCGCCGACCGCGTCGGACAGGCAGGCGTAGCCGTTCGCACGCAGGTTGGCGGCGATGCCGCGGTGGATGCGGGTGGTCCAGAAGGGGCCACCGTAGATGAAGCCGGTGTAGCCCTGCAGGAGGGTGGCGCCGGCGAGGATGCGCGCCCAGGCCTGGTCGGGGGTTTCGATACCGCCGACCGAGATCAGGACCACCCGGTCGCCGACGCGGGTGTAGAGACGGCGCAGCACTTCCAAGGACCGTTCGGCCACGGGGGCACCGGACAGGCCGCCCGCGCCCATGGCTTCGACCTCGGGGGTCGGGGTGGCGAGCCCGTCGCGGCCGATGGTGGTGTTGGTGGCGACGATGCCTGCCAGACCCAGTTCGACAGCGAGGTCGGCCACGGCGTCGATGTCGTCGTCGGACAGGTCGGGGGCGATCTTCACCAGGACCGGCACCGAGACGCTGTCGAGCACGGCCTGCAGGATCGGGCGCAGGGACTCGACAGCTTGCAGATCACGCAGACCGGGGGTGTTGGGGGAGGACACGTTGACCACGACGAAGTCCGCGAGCGGGCCGAGTAATCGGGCGCTGGTCGCGTAATCGGCCGCGGCGGCGTCGGGTTCGGTGACCTTGGTCTTGCCGATGTTCGCGCCGATCGGGACGGTGGGATGCGCGCCGTGCAGGCGGGCGGCCGCGGCGGCGGCACCGTGATTGTTGAACCCCATCCGGTTGATCAGGGCGTGGTCGGCGGGCAGCCGGAACAGGCGCGGCGTCGGGTTGCCGGGCTGGGCGTGGGCGGTCACGGTACCGATCTCGGCGAAACCGAAACCCAGTGTGCCCCAGGCGTTCGCGCCGTCGGCGTTCTTGTCGAAACCGGCGGCAAGGCCCAGCGGTGCGGGGAAGTCGACACCGAACGCGGTGGTGGCCAGGATCGGGTCCTCGACCACGGTGAGCTTGCGGGTCAGCCAGCGGGTCGGCGGGAACCAGGTGGCGAAACGCAGGGCGGCGAACACCAGGTGATGCACCCGCTCCGGCGGGATCAAGAACATCAGGCGTAACAGGAGGGCGTACATGGTCGGCTCACAATCCGGGTTCGGGCACAGGCAGGACGGCGTTTTTGCGGCGGCGCAACAGCACCCGGCGACTGCCGTCGGTGTAGGCGCGCACCCGGGACAACTCCCAGCCACCGAATTCGGCCTGGATGGCCAGCCGCATCGAGGCGGTGACCCGGTTGACCTCCGGTGGCAGCCGCAGGGGCACGTATTCGTAGTCGTCGTTGCTGGTTTCCCAGCTCGGCGGTGTCGCCGAGCGCGAACTGCGAGGCCTGGCCATCACTGCCCTCTCTTCCGCTCGTCCGCGCCGATCCGCTGCAGGCCATCACCCACAGCCGAGGCCACGAAGAGGTCGCCGGTGCGTTCGTCGACGGTGATGGAGTCGGGCTGGCGCAGCGTCGCGAGCCTGGCCACCTCGACACCGATACCGGTCGACAGGTCGTAGCCGACGACCTCGTTGCTCTGCGTGCAACTCACCCAGACCAGCTCCGAACGCGGGTCGTAAGCGAGTGCGTAAGGCGACGATGATACCGGGAAACGCTGGCGCAGCACGAGCGGACCGGCCGAGTAGACGAGCAGTTCGCCACCGGCGGTGTCGGCGACGATGATGCGGCCGTGCGGGTCGGTGATGGCGTTGGTGGCGCCGTCACCCGCGCGCAGCATCAGGCCGAGCGCGTCCTCGCCCACGGCGACAACAGCGGTTTGCTTGCGATCGAGGACTGTGGTGTTCTCGCCGGTCAAGGCGATCGCGTCGGCGGAGACGAGGCCGGTGATCGTGCGGGTGACCGTGCCGTCGGCGTTCAGTTCGCGCAGGGTGCCGTCGGCCGTACCGACGACGAGCGTGCCGTCGGTGCGGGTTTGCACGCTGTGCACATCACCGTCGACGGGGATCTCGGTGAGTGTGCCGGTGGTCGCGTCGACCCGCAATACCCGGTTGGGGGCGGCGACGAGTACCTCGCCCGGCGTGCCCTGGGCCAGCGACGCGCCGGCGGCAGGCAGGCTGACTGTGCGCGGGGTGGCCGGTGCGGCGGGGTCGATCAGTGCGAGCGCGGTCCCGGCGGTGTCCAGGGCGGCGAGGCGGCCCGTCGAGCGTTCGGCGAGCAGGGCTTTCGTCGCGGCCGCCGGGAAAACCTGACCGGCCGGGTTCGCGGCCTCGGGCGAGACGGCCGCGGTGGCCGGGGGCCTGGTCGGGACATCGGGACCGCCGTCTTCACCGCTGCACCCGGTCAGTACCACCAGAACCGCCGCGCCGACCAACGCAGAGGCGACCGAGCCACGAGGGCGCATGCACCGAACTCCTTCAATCCGCACGAGGTGACTCCCTTGATCACCATCTGACCATGATGACTCACCAGTAGCTTCGACCGGGTGTGCGCGTCGGAAGTGTCGGTGACGCACGTTACTGTTGACACGTCGACAATTGATTGCCACACAGCGGCAGGAGATCCCCACGATGACCGACCGGACACCAGCGGGTTTCGGCATCGATGACATCTCCGTCGGACCCTTCGCCCACGGCTTCGGCACCACCGACGACGGCCGCCCGTTCGCCTTCCGCACCCACCGCGGCACCCTGACCGTGCAGATCTATCGCGCCGACCTGGGCGATGCGGTACCGGGATCCGACGACGTGGTGGCCCAGGCGCACGCTCAGGTGACCGACATCGACCTCGGTGACGAACGCAGCGTCAGCGCCTTCGTCCGCGATCTGCTCCCCGGCGCCCACCCTGTCGCGGGGGCGGCGACCAGTGACATCTCCACAGTTCGCGCCATCCTGGGACGGATCAGTGCCGTCATTGATGGTATGTAGATGGTGATGTCTTCCACACTTTTCGCCAGGGCCACTGCGGCCACCGCCTGCCTCACGGCCCTCGTCGCCCTCGCCGCGTGCGCGGGAACCTCCGACGAGGCCTCGGTCGACGCCGCACGGTCTTCGGCCAACGCCTCCCTCGCTTCCTCCGTCGCGATCTCGGCCAGCAAGGCCAACGTGCCGCTGCCGACCGCCCAGCAACTCGACGCGCAGATCAAACGCGCGCTCGACCCGAACCTGCCCGACGTCGAACGCACCGAACTGATCGAAGACGGCGCCGCGTTCTCCGACGCCATCCCCGACATGTACAAGGCGCTGCGCGACAACCCCCATGCGGTGTACGGCGTCGTCGACCCGGTGTTCGACAACCGCGACGGCACGCTCACCGCGACCATGCGCCTGGACAAGGACGGTTCGGGCACCAACGTGCGTACCACCATCGTGCATTTCGTGCTGCTCGACGGGAAGTGGAAGATCTCGCGCACCGACCTGTGCGGCATCCTGCGCTCGGCCGACTATCGCACCGCCGCCTGCGGCTGAGATGGGCGAATCTCGATCCATGCGGTGGGGCAGGTTCGTCCACCGCCACCGATTCCTCGTGCTCGGCTTCTTCGTGCTGACCGTGCTGGTCTCGGGGTGGTTCGGTCGCGACCTGGCCGACCGCTACACCCAGGAAGGCTGGTTCGACGAGTCGAGCCAGTCGGTGGCGGCGTCCAAACTGGCCGACGCCACCTTCGGCCGCGACACCGACGGCGATCTGATCGTCATCTACACCGCCCCACCCGGCACCACCGTCGACGATCCCGCCGTGCGCGGACCGGTGACGGCGGCGCTGGCCGACCTGCGCAAGCAGTACGGGGAGCGGATCCACAAGATCGACAGCTACTGGGACAGCCCGTTCTCGGCGAATGCCTCCGATCCGACCAAACAGCACGCGTTCGCCAGCATCGGGCTGGCAGGCGGCGGCGGGACCGCGACGGTCAACAACTATCTCGCGCTGAAACCACACCTGGACGCCGGTGTGCCCGGCGCTGGACCGGGTGGGACCACGGTGCAGCTGGCGGGGCTGCAGCCGGTGGTCGAGGGCATCAACATCGGGATGCAGCACGACATCAAGCGCGCCGAGATCATCGCCTTGCCGATCGTGGCGATCCTGCTCTACTTCGTGTTCGGCGGGCTGATCGGCGCACTGCTGCCGGTGCTGATCGGAGGACTCACCATCCTCGGCACCTCCGGGATCTTGCGGGTACTCACCGCCCAGATCGAGGTCAACGTGTTCGCCAGCGCGGTGATGACGTTGGTCGCGCTCGGGTTGGCGATCGACTACGGACTGTTCACGGTGACCCGGTTCCGGGAGGAACTGGCCGCCGGACGCTCCGTCGAGGACGCGACCGCCCGCACCGTCGCCACGGCCGGGCGCACCGTGCTGTTCTCCGCGGGGATCATCGCTGTGAGTCTCGGTGCGCTGTTCATCTTCCCGAACGGGGTGCTCCGATCAGTGCCCTACGGCGGCATTTCCGCGGTGATGCTGGCGGCGCTGCTGTCGGTCACCGCACTGCCCGCCGCGTTGAGTATCGCCGGACACCGGATCGACTGGCTGGGCTGGAAACGTTTCTCACGCAGCAAGACCGAAGCCCAGATCGATGCCGGGTTCTTCTCCCGGCTGGCACAGTGGGCGATGCGAAGGCCATGGGCGGTGGTCATCCCGATCGTGCTCGGCCTGCTGGCATTGAGTATTCCGTTGCGCCACATCGAGTTCGGTGGGATCAGCGAGAAATATCTGGCTGCCGACAATCCGGCGCGGGTGGCCCAGGAAGATTTCGATCACCTGTTTCCCGGATTTCGCACCGAACCGTTGAAGCTGATCGTGGTCGGTGCCTCGCCGCAGCAATTGAGCGATATCCGGTTCGAGGCCAATCAAGTTCCCGGGCTGACCGGGCGGTTCGAACCGGCGGCGGCGACCAAGGACAACGTCAATGTGCTCTCCGCCGGACTCGGTGACAAACGCGACGCCGACCGGGTGATCGACACACTGCGTGCGCTGCCCGCGCCACCGGGCGTGCAGGTGATGGTCGCCGGTATCCCCGCGCTCGAACGCGACAGCATCAACGGATTGATCGACGGGCTGCCGCTGCTGTTGGCGATTCTGATCGCGGCGGCGCTGGCGTTGATGATCGTGGCATTCCGGTCGGTGATCCTGGCGGTGAAGGCCGTCGCGATGAGCGCGCTCAGTTTGGTCTCGACCCTGGGCGTGCTGACCTGGATCTTCGTGGAAGGGCACGGAGCTGGGGCATTCCAGTTCACGCCGGGGCCCTTGATGTTCGCGGTGGTGGCGTTGATCGTGACGGTGATCTTCGGGTTGTCCACCGACTACGAGGTGTTCCTGCTGTCCCGGATCGCCGAGAAACGGGCCGCGGGTGCCGATCCCGCCGAGTCCATCCGCCACGGCGTGGCCCACACCGGCGGGGTGATCACCTCGGCGGCCGCGATTCTGATCGTGGTCACGGGGGCATTCGGGTTCTCGGATCTGGTGCTGATGAAATACATCGCCTACGGGATGATCGTGGCGCTGATCATCGACGCCACGATCATCCGGATGGTGCTCACCCCGGCGCTGCTGAAGATCATCTGGAAATAGCCGCCTCAGAACTGCTGATTGCCGTAATTCGCGGAACCAGGCCACGATCTGGTCGTGCTCGGCGGTTCTGGCCAGTGCCAGCATGAGCAGCAGCCGTGCGTTCTTCGCCGCGAGGTCGCCGCCGCTGACGACGCCCATCTTCGGTCGACGGTGATCGCGCCGAAGCCGTAGGCGTTGGTGGCGACCAGGGCGACACCCTTGGTCGTCAGCGCGGCGCTCGCCTGGTTCGGCGAAGGGGTGCCCGCGAACACGATGCCCTTGGCGCCCGCGGCGACGGCCGCGGTGATGGGCTCGGAGTGGGCTACTTTCCGATGATGCCGAACGGGTTGCCGTCGGTGTCTTCCAGGACGCAGATGCGGGTGCCGGGGCTGACTTCGCGAGGGGCGGTGCGTTCGGTGGCGCCCGCGGATATGGCCGCGTCTCGGGCCTTGTCGACATCGTCGACTCCGGCGTAGGCGACGGGTCCCGCCGTGACGTCGCCACTGGGGTCGAGGCCGATCTGGACATCGCCCACCGCCCAGCCGACGTAGTAGGGCTCGTCGGTGTGCGGAGCCCCGTACAGGGTGGTGTAAACGGCTTTTGTCGCCGCAAGATCGGATACCGGGATGACGACGCTGGCGATGGTGGGGCTCATCGGATCTCCTCTGCGATGGGAGCGAGCCACGGTCGCGGGCGACGAGTAGACCGATCGTCGTCGGCGATGGTGACCGCGATGGACGAATGACCTCGGTGCCAAGCCTACCCATGCTCCTTCGGCCCTCCGCCGCCACCGAATCGCGCGTGTCGAGGAGCTCTTCTCAGCGGCGACTGCGTTCGACCAGGACGAAACCGGTGGTGGGTCAGTTGCGGCCGCGTTCGGGCAAGACGAGTTGGGCGCCGGTGGTCGGGTGATCGAAGACGTCGACGGGGTGGTGATAGACGGTGGTGAGCAGTTCGCGGGTGAGGATCTCACGGGGGAGACCGTCAGCGGCGACGCGGCCTGCGTCCAGGACCGTGACGCGGTCGGCGTAGGCGGCGGCCACCCCGAGGTCATGGACGACGACGACCACGGCGGCACCCTCGGCGGCACGGGTGGCGGCCAAGCGCAGCACGGCTTCCTGGTGGCCGAGGTCCAGGGCGGCGGTCGGCTCGTCGAGCAGCAGGGTGGCGGTGTCCTGGGCCAGGACGCGAGCCAGGGCGACACGGGCGCGCTCGCCGCCGGACAACGACGGGAAGATGCGGGTGGCGAGGTGGGTGACGTCGGTGGCGGCCAGTGCCGCGGTGACGAGTGCGTCGTCGTTGTCGGCAGCCGCGGTGTGCAGCCACGGGGCGCGGCCCATGGCGACGACCTCGCGGGCGGTGAACGGGAAGCCGACGGCGTGGGATTGGGGCAGGACCGCGCGGCGGCGGGCCATGTCGGCGGGGGTCCAGTGCGAGAGTGCGTGGCCTTCGAGCTTGACGGTGCCGGTGCTCGGCTCGAGTTCGCCGGCGAGGGCGGCGAGCAGGCTGGACTTGCCTGCACCGTTCGGACCGACGAGCGCGACGATTTCCCCTGCCGCGACCTGAAAGTCGACAGCTTCGAGGACGGTACGGGTGCCGCGCCGCACGGTGAGCCCGGTGGCGCGCAGGGTGACGGTGCCGAGTTCGGGGCGCGCGGGCACGTCAGGGGTTCGTGCGAACAGCGAACGCCAGGAAGCCCGCCGTCCGAGGGTGTCGGTCATCGCGAGCCTCCGGTCCCGGCGCGGCGTAGGCGGGTGGCGTCGGCGGTGCAGGTGCCGGTCATCCCCAACCTCCTGCTCGGGCTCGGGTGCGGCGCAGCAGCCAGAAGAAGAACGGGCCGCCGATCAGGGAGGTGAGCATGCCCAGCGGCAGGTCGGCATTGTGGACCAGCGTGCGGGCCACGACGTCGGCGCCGAGCAACACCACCGCGCCCACGATCGCACTGAGCGGAACGAGCACGCGATGGCCGGGCCCGACCATCATCCGCACGAGATGCGGCACGATCAGCCCGACGAACAGAATGATGCCGCTGAACGCCACACCCGCCGCCGTGAGCACCGCGACCACCACGATCACCTGCCTGCGCAGCCGTTCCACATCGACCCCGAGGTGGCGGGCCGCGGAATCGCCGAGTGCGAGCAGATCCAGGCGCGGCGCGATCAGGATCGCCGCCAGAATGCCGACCGCGGCCAGCGCCGCCACGACCGCCACCGACGGCCAGGTGGCGCCGTTGAGGCTGCCGAGCTGCCAGAACACGATCTGATCCCGCGCGGCGGGGCTGGCGACGAACAACAGCAGCGCGATCAAGCCGCCGGCGAAGGCGTTGATCGCCACACCGGTGAGGATCAGCGTCACCACTTCGGTGCGCCCACCCGACCTCGACAGCACATAGACCAGCGCGGTGGTGATCAAACCCGCCACGAACGCCGCGGCCGCCACCGACCAGGCGGCGACGAACGCACCACCGACCACGATCACGGTGCCCGCTCCGACCGCGGCACCCGCCGACACCCCGATAACACCGGGTTCGGCGAGCGGATTGGCGAACACCCCCTGCAACAACGCACCCGCTGTCGCGAGCGAAGCCCCGACCAGGATGGCGAGGGCAACCCGTGGGAACCGCACCTGCCACAGCGTCACCTCACCGGCCGGATGCGCGGGCATCGGCCCGATGTCGAGTCCGATCCGGTGCGCCACACTGCCCAGCACCTCGGCAGCGGTCGTGGGTACCTGTCCGAGCACCGCCGACACCACGGCCAGCACTACGAGGGCCAGCAGCGCGACGGCGAACACGGCCGTCACGCGGGTGCCTCGGTGGCGTGCCGGGGGCAGGGGATCAGGGGTCGCGTCCGTTATCCGGGGGGCGCTCGCGGGCTTCGTCAGGTCGGGTGCATCGTTCATGCGGTGACCGTCCGGCACGCTCGCGCAGGACTCTCCGAAGCCGACCGCTGACCGACTGGTCCGGTCAGCCTGCTAGGCCGCGAACCCAGTGTCGCCGCCGCACACCTCGATGGCCTGCGTGCCGGCGCCGAACGCAGACCGCTCATGCCGGTTTGCCGTAGACGGCGTCGGAAAGGGCAGAGACGACGCGGCCGGTATTGGGGCCGAAGCTCAGGATCACCGCGTCGGACATGTCGACCACGCGCCGGTTGCGGCCCGCCGGAGTCTGGGCGATGCCGGGCACCTTCTCCAGCCCGTCGACGCCACCCACCGATTTCAGCCCGTCCGACATCACCAGCAGCACATCGGGGGAGGCCGCGATCATCGCCTCGCTGGTGATGGCGACGAACGGCTCGTTCACGCCGGCAGCGGTGCCCGCGTCTACGCCACCGATCGCGGTGATCAGCGAATCGGCGCCCGAACCGCGGCCCGCGATCATGGTGATCGCGGCGCTGCGCAGGTACAAGAAGGCGATCTTGGGTTGCGGATCCTGCTTCGGGACGCGGGCTGTCGCGGTGGCGATCTCGTCGTGGGTGCGTGCGCCGAGCTGCTTGCCCGCCTCGGGAACACCCAGCGCGGTGGCCACTGCCTCGATCTGCGGGACGACACCGGCCATGCTGCGCTCGGGGTCGAAGTAGACGACGGTCACCCCGGCTGCCCGCAACTGCTCACGCACGGCGGGGGCGGCGCTGGTCGTGTCGGTGAGGAACACCGACGGGCGCAGATTCAGGACCGCTTCGACGCTGAGGCTGCCGTTGCCGCCCGCCACATTGGGCACGGCCGCGATGGCGGGGAACGAGGCGGAGGTGCTGCGGCCGACGAGGTTCGCGCCGAGACCCAGCGCCCACACCGTTTGGGCGAGGGTGCCGTAGCGGTCGACGGCGATGATTCGCGAGGTGTCGGCGATCGTCACGTCGCTGCCGTCATAGGACTTCACCGTCACCGGCAACCGCGGCGTCGGCGCGGGCCCGATCGGGACGGGGTCCAGGTCAGCGAGCTGTGCCGTCACCGGACCACCCGAATTGGCAGTCGATGCAGGATTGCTCGTGGTGCAAGCGACGGCACCGGTCAGCACCGTCGCCGCGAGCATCGCCGTCAGCACACCACGCAGTTTCATATAGGTGAGGCTAGCCATCATTCGGAACGGGCGCTCACATCGTCGAGGGCCGCCGCGATCGCGCGCGGCAACTCGAGGGTTTCGGCGGCCAGCACGCCGGTGAGCTGACCGATATCGCGGGCACCGACGATCATGCTCGCGATGCCGGGCCGATCACGGATCCAGGCCAGCGCCACCGCCAGCGGCGACGTACCGAGCCCGTCAGCGGCGGTGACCAGCGCGTCGACCACCCTGGTCGCGCGATCGTCGTCGAGCCTGCGCCGGATCTCGGCCGCCGTCGCCTCGTCGGCACCCCGCGAATCCGCCGGGACACCGTCGCGATACTTGCCGGTCAGGATCCCACCGGCCAGCGGCGCCGACGCGATGATGCCCACCCCGTGGTGGCGGCCTGCGGGAATCGCGTCGTTCTCGGTGCCACGCGCGAGCAGCGAGTACGGCGTCTGCGCGGCCGTGATCGGCGCGATCGCGGCCAGGCTGGCCAACTGCCATGCCGTGAAACCGCGCACACCCGCGTACCGGGTGCGGCCGGTCCGCACCGCGGTGTCGAGGGTGGCCGCGACCTCGTCGAGCGGGGTGTACGGATCCCAGGCGGCGATGCTCCAGATGTCGAGATGGTCGGTGCCCAGTTCGAGCAGGGTTCGATCGAGTTGTTTGAGCAGGGTGCGCCGCGACGCGTCGACCACCGGGCCCACCGCGGCGGGCGAGGGCACCGAGTCGCCGACCCCGGCGCCGGGCGCGTGCATCACCACACCGGCGCTGCCACTGAGCACCAATTCGTCACGCGAGACCAGGTCGCCGAGCAGATCCGCCAGGATCCGCTGCGCCGCGCCCTCGCCGTACACGGGGGAGATGTCGACGAGCGTGCCACCGGCCTCGGTGAACGCCGCCAACTGCACCGACGCTTCGTCGGCATCGGTATGTGTCCCCCAGGTATGGGTCGCCAACCCGATCCGCGACACCCGAAGTCCGCTGCGTCCCACCGTTCGCTGTTCCATCACCGCGCCCGCGCATTCGTCACGGCGACAGCCTAATGGGCGCAGCCGCGCAGCGTCCTCAGCCGCGCACGGCCGGAGCGAAGGCGGAGGTACGCCCAATGGGCGCAGCCGCGCAGCGCTCCTCAGCCGCGCACGGCCGGAGCGAAGGCGGAGGTACGCGCCTAATGCGCGGGCCACCGCTGCCTCGCTCGGCGACCCGTGCCGCGGCGCGGCAGAACCCGATCTCGGCGACGGGCGGGCGGCGACCGAGCGCGACGACAGGTAGGGTCGCTGCGAGATCGTGGCCGTCATGGCCGGATATGAAGCAAAAGCCCAGGAGGACGCGGTCTTTCGGGCGCGAGTCAGCAGGAGGACGTGGTGGGCGAGTCGATGACCTGGTTCCAGGCATTGGTACTCGGGTTGGTGCAGGGACTCACCGAGTTCCTGCCGATCTCGTCCTCGGCGCACCTGCGCATCGTGTCGGGCGTATTCTTCGGCGACGACGCGGGCGCGTCCTTCACCGCGGTCACCCAGCTCGGCACCGAGGCAGCGGTGCTGGTGTACTTCGCCAAGGACATCTGGCGCATCCTGGTCGCCTGGTTCACCACGCTCGGGATGCGCTGGCGGGAACGGTCCCAACGCGAGGTCGCGGTGGGAGACCGGGTCACCACGAAATTGCCGGTGATGGATCGCAGTGCCAGGGACGCGCACGAACGCGACACCCAGCGCGAACTCGACTACCGCATCGGCTGGTACGTGATCATCGCCACCATCCCGATCGGTGTGTTGGGGTACCTGTTCAAGGACGAGATCCGCACCGGGGCGCGCAATCTGTGGCTGGTGTCGTTCATGCTGGTCGCGTTCGCGCTGGTGATCGCCGCCGGTGAGCATTTCGGCAGCAAGACCCGCTCGTTCGATCAGCTCACGACCAAAGACGGCATCGTGATGGGTCTGGCGCAGTGTCTGGCGCTGATCCCCGGTGTCTCGCGTTCCGGTGCCACGTCAACGGCCGGTCTGTTCCTCGGATTGGAACGCGAAGCCGCCTACCGGTTCTCGTTCCTGCTCGCGATCCCCGCAGTCACCGCATCCGGCCTGTTCAGCCTGCCCGACGCCTTCGCGCCGGCAGGTGAGGGGCTCAACGCCAGCGGTCCGCAGTTGCTGGTCGCGACGATCCTGGCGTTCGCTGTCGGGTACGCCTCGGTGGCTTGGCTGTTGAAGTTCGTCGGCAAGCATTCGCTGTACTGGTTCGTCGGCTACCGGATCATCCTCGGCGTCACGATGCTGGGCCTGCTGGCCGCCGGCGTCGTCTCGGCGACCTGAGCCCAACGAGCCCCGATGGTTAGGCTGGTCCCATGACGGTGATCCTGCTCCGGCACGGAGTGTCGACCTCCAACACCGCGCGCACCCTCGCGGGCCGCACCCCCGGCGTCGAACTCACCGAACGCGGCACCGAACAGGCCGCCGCGGTCGCCGACCGGCTCGCGATGCTGCCGATCGAACACATCGCCAGCTCACCGCTGCTGCGCTGTCAGCGCACCGTGGCGCCGCTGGCCGAGAAGCTGGGCCTGGAACCCGACCACGACGAACGGCTCATCGAGGTCGACTACGGCGACTGGACCGGGCGCCCGATCGCCGAACTGGTCACCGAACCGCTGTGGCGGGTCGTGCAGGGTCACGCCTCGGGTGCGGTGTTCCCCGGCGGGGAAGGGCTGGCCCAGGTCCAGCAGCGGGCGGTCGCCGCGATCCGCGACATCGAACGCACACTGGCCGAGAAGGCGGGCCGGGATGTGCTGTGGGTGGCGTGCGCGCACGGCGACGTCATCAAATCGATTCTGGCCGACGCCCTCGGCCTGCACCTGGACAGCTTTCAGCGGATCGCGGTGGAACCGGCCTCGATCAGCGTTGTCCGCTACAGCCCGCACGGGCCATCGGTGTGGAAGTTCAACGACACCGGCGCCGATCTTTCCGCGCTGGCCGCGGCCGCACCGACGACGCCGACACCCGGTGGAGAGGTGCCTGCAGCCGCGAACGCGGATAATGGGAATGCGGGGCACCGCGATTCTCCTTAGCGGAGTGTGTTCGTGAGTGTCGATCAGGGTCACGTATCAGGAGGTGCATGTGTCACGCGCAATCCATGTATTTCGCACCCCCGATCGTTTCGTCGCCGGGACCGTCGGTGAACCGGGCGATCGTTCGTTCTACCTGCAGGCCGTGCAGGAACCATTGGTGGTGAGCGTGCTGCTGGAGAAGCAGCAGGTGAAGGTGCTCGCCGACCGGATGGGTCTGCTGCTCGACGAGGTAGCGCGTCGCTTCGGCGCCGAGGTGCCACCCGAAGGGGAGGACGTGCGCGATGTCGCGCCGCTGGTCACCCCCATCGACACCGAATTCCGGGTCGGCACCATGGGTCTGGGCTGGGATTCCGACGCGGGAGCTGTGGTGGTCGAGTTGCTCGCGATCACCGAGACCGAGGTCGACGAATCGGTGGTGCTCGACGACACCGACGAAGGCCCTGACGCGGTGCGGGTGTTCCTGACCCCGATCCAGGCGCGCGAGTTCGCGTTGCGGTCGGCGCGGGTGATCGCGGCGGGGCGCCCGCCCTGCCCGCTGTGCGGGGAACCGCTGTCCTCGCGCGGGCACATGTGTGTGCGCACCAACGGGTACAAGCGCGGCGAGATCTTCGGCGCTGCCGAACTCGAAGAGGAGTGATCTCGGCGTGCCAGTGCTCACCGAAGGTGAACTCGACATCGTCGGCCGGATCGGCGTCGCCAGCAATCTGACCCTGGTGTGTGAGATCGCCGCACCCGAACCCGACGGTGCTCCGCTGCGGGTGGTGTACAAGCCGGTGCGCGGTGAACGACCGCTGTGGGATTTCCCCGACGGCACCCTCGCGGGCCGCGAGGTCGCGTCGTATCTGATCTCCGAACACCTCGGCTGGGGTGTCATCCCCGAAACGGTGCTGCGCGACGGGCCTTTGGGGCCTGGCATGGTGCAGCGCTGGGTCACCTCGGTCGACAACCGAACCGACGCCCGTCAGCGCCTCGACCTCGTCGACCTGTGCACGCCGGGGACGGTGCCCGCGGGATTCTGTGAAGTACTGCGCGCGCTCGACGAGCAGGGCAACGAGGTCTCGCTCATCCACGCCGACGATCCGCGGCTGCAACGGATGGCGGTGCTGGATCTGTTGCTCAACAACGCCGATCGCAAAGGCGGGCACGCGCTCGAAGGTGTCGACGGTCAGGTCTACGGCGTCGACCACGGCATCTGCCTGCACACCGAACCGAAACTGCGCACCGTGCTGTGGGGCTGGGCGGGACGACCGGTGCACGAGTCACTGATCACCGATATCGCCACCTTCGCCGCGAATCTGCCCGGTGCCGTAGCTGATTCGCTGGCCACCCACATCACCGACGCCGAGATCGCCGCGCTGACCGAACGCGCGAAGGCGTTGCTCGAACATCCGGTGATGCCGGTTCCCCACTCGTCACGCCCGATTCCCTGGCCCGCTTTCTGATACGTGCCGGTTCGTAGCAGGTTTTCGGAAGCGCACGGTTGACACCGGGTGTGCGGATCGACAGACATCGATCCGAGGAGGAATTAGGGTCCGGTGAGTTTCGAGCACGAAGGAGGTCTGCACCTCATGAGGAAACTGATCTACGGGTTCGGCGTGTCCCTGGATGGTTACATCAACGACCGCGACGGCAGTATCGACTGGACCGACCCGGACGAGGAGCTGCACCAGTTCCACAACGACCGGTTCCGCGGGCTCGAGGTCGCGTTGAACGGTCGTCGGCTGTACGAGCTGATGGCCGAGTACTGGCCGTATGTGCCCGAGGACGCGCCGCGCATCACGCGCGAGTTCGGCGGGCTCTGGACGGGCAAGCCCAAGGTCGTCTTCTCCCGAACGCTCACCGAGGTCGCGTGGAACAGCACGCTGGTCAGTGCGAACGCGGTCGAGGAGGTTCGCAGGCTCAAGGCCGGTGGTGACGGCGTCATGGAGGTCGGTGGCGCGAGCCTGGCGGCCTCGCTGATGCCACACGGGCTCATCGACGAGTACCAGGTGTTCGTCTCGCCCGTGGTGCTCGGCGGCGGCACGCCGATGTTCCCGTCACTGGACAAGCGCATCGGGCTCCGATTGGTCGAGACGAGGCGCTTCGAGACTGCGGTGCTGCTGCGCTACCTCGTCGACTGAGATCGGTGCCCCGCTGCGGGTTTCTGACAGGTCCCGGGGCTCTGTTGCCTGGTCAGTGCCGGTGCTAGTGTGCTCCAAGCACTTTCGCTATCCCCGCGAGATCCGAGGAACCCACATGTCGACCCGTTCAATCGTCACCACCTCCGCCGCCGCGCTGCTGCTCACCGGTGCCGCCGCTGCCATCGCCGCACCTGCGCAGGCGTTTCCGGCCGGCTGGTGGACCGAGAAGACCTTCGTCTGCACCGCCACCGACCGCGCCGGTGCACCGCTGCCCGACGTCACCGTGAAGGCCGCCGACCAGGTCGGTGCCTCGTTCTACGCGCTGCCGCAGTTCGGCCCGGATGCCGACACCGCGAATGTGCAGTGCTACCAGCAGTGATGTGATCTTGTTCGGTGTCGCCGCACGTCGGGGAGCGGTGGCACCGAAGTTCATCCGGCGTGTGTCTGCACGAATTCCCGTACCGCCACAGTCTGATTCACCAGAGCGTGTCCGACGCCGGGGAGCAGACGCACCTCGCCTCGCGGGAAAGCACCGCGAGCGCGTTCGGCGGTGCGCGCCGAATCGAACAGGGCGTCGCGTTCGCCGACGATTACCAGGACCGGGATGTCCACCTCGCGGAGTTGTTCGTCGCGGAAAATGGGCAGACTGACGGGGCGCGGCGTGAAATGCGCGAATGTCAGCGCTATGTCGTCGATGATCGGGTCCGCTTGCGGCCCGTCGAGGCCGAGACCGACGCGCGCCATGTCGCGCGCGCTGTGCCTGCCGATCATCCGCAGGCCGATCGCCTTCACCAGCCAGCCGTAGCGATGCTTACCCAGTCCACCCGGGCACAGCAGGACCAGGGTCGTGACCCGGCCCTGCCTGCGCAGCACGTAGTCGAGTGCGGTCCACCCGCCGAGTGACATGCCGACCAGCGCCACGGTATCGAGGCCGAGTCCATCGATCACCTCGTCGAGCCAGCTCGCGGTCGCGTCGCTGTCCAGCGCCAGCCGGGTCGGGGCGCTGAATCCTGGTTCGCCGGGCAGATCCACCGCGTACACACGGAAACGGGTCGACCAGTCGGCGATGTCGGCGCGCCAGGTGCTCGCATTGGCTCCTGAGCCGTGCAGCACGACCAGTGGCGGTGCGTCCGCGGGTCCGGAGACCACGACGAACGTTTCGCCTGCGCCGGTGGCTATGCGCAGTTCCTCGTGGGGGACGGGCCAGTCGTCGAGGTGCTCGCGGTAGCGCCGCTGGACGAGCTGTCGGCCTTCGTCGGACTTGTAGATCATGTGCTGAGGATTCCGTCCAGGTAGTCGAGCAGGCGGGCACTGTCGGCGAGGCTGCCGAGCACGATCACTTTGAGGCGATGGCGGGCCGGGTCGTAGCTGGTTTCCACGCGCATGCGCTGACCGCCCGCGCCTCGGGTTCCGGCGGTGGCGGTGAGCAGGGTGGTGATCCGGTCGACGGTGGCGCGGTCGATGTCGTCGATCTCGACGATGCAGGACGACTCGGCGTGCCGACCCGGCACTGTCTGCGGTGTGGTGATCGGCAGCCCGGTGAACGCCTCGAGGTCTTCGTGGGTGATGCGGTACTGCTTGCCGATGCGGGCAGCGGGGAGTTTGCCGTCGCGCACATAACCGCGCACGGTGCGCACGTGCAGTCCGAGTAGTTCGGCAACCTGCTCCACCGAATAGAGACGATCCGTCATGAAACAACCGTAAACGAATGTACCTATAGGGAGCAATAGGGAAGTTCAGGGAAGTGTGGACTGTGACAATGATCGCGATGGCAACCGTTCGCTCAGGTCGGAACACACACAGGGCACGACACACCCGGTGTGACCCGTTACCCCCGTGACCAGCCGATCTGCTCGAGTGCAAACCTTGACGCGGGCGCCACAACACGTTTGTGTGCAGGTAGCGGGCCGTGCCGCGACGCCGCGAGCAACCCCATGAGCCGGGCCGCGAGCCGAGCACATCGGCAGGGGCTCTACCCTCGAAGACATGCAGTCCTGGTCCGATATCGCCCTGCCGACCGTCCCCGGAACAGGGCCGCCCTTGCGTTTGTACGACACCGCCGATCGTCAGATCCGCCCGGTCACCCCGGGCGAGACCGCGAAAATGTATGTCTGCGGCATCACTCCCTACGACGCCACCCACCTCGGCCACGCCGCCACCTATCTGACGTTCGACCTGGTCAACCGGATCTGGCGCGACGCGGGCCACGACGTGCACTACGTGCAGAACGTCACCGACGTCGACGACCCGCTGTTCGAACGCGCCGATCGCGATGGCATCGACTGGCGCGATCTCGGCAGCCGCGAGATCGACCTGTTCCGCGAGGACATGACCGCGCTGCAGGTGCTGCCGCCGCGGCACTACATCGGTGCCATCGAATCGGTCGAGGAGGTGGTGGAGCTGGTGCAGAAGCTGCTCGCCGCCGGCGCCGCGTACATCGTCGACGATGCCGAGTACCCCGATATCTACTTCCGCACCGATGCCACCGAACAGTTCGGCTACGAATCCGGATACGACCGCGCGACCATGGAGACGCTGTTCGCCGAACGCGGCGGCGACCCCGACCGGGCGGGCAAGCGCGACACCATCGACGCCCTGCTGTGGCGGGCAGAGCGTCCCGGTGAACCGTCGTGGGAGGCGCCCTTCGGTGCGGGCCGCCCAGGCTGGCACATCGAGTGTGCGGCGATCGCGCTCAACCGCATCGGCGCCGAATTCGACATCCAAGGTGGTGGTTCGGACCTGATGTACCCGCACCACGAGTACTCCGCCGCACACGCCGAGGCGATCACCGGCACCCGCCGCTTCGCCCGCCACTACGTGCACGCCGGGCTGATCGGCCTGGACGGCGAGAAGATGTCGAAGTCCCGGGGCAATCTCGTGCTCGTGTCGACGCTGCGCCGCTCCGGTGTCGACCCCGCCGCGATCCGCCTGGGCCTGCTCGCCGGTCACTACCGGTCCGACCGCATGTGGACCGATGAGGTACTCACCACGGCGCAGAACCGCCTCGACCGGTGGCGTGAAGCCGTGTCGCTGGCCGCGGGCCCCTCCGCCACCGACACGGTCGCCCGGTTGCGTCAGCACCTGGCCGACGACCTCGACACCCCGAAGGCCCTCGACGCGATCGACAACTGGGCCGAACAGGCCATCGCCTACGGTGGCACCGGCACCGAAGCCCCCACCCTGGTCCGCACCGCCGTCGACGCACTCCTGGGTGTCACACTCTGACCAGATCGCCATCGCCTGGAAGTCAGGCGCGGGGGCCCTCGCACCCCTCGGTGGCACCGCACCGGCAGAGCCGAGCGTCCTGACCTCTCGGTGCCGGTTGCCCGCAGTGTGCTGCGCTTATACTGTGGGCCACAGCGCAGCTGACCTGCCGTCGATCGGAGAGCGTCACATGGGGTGCTATCAGCGCATCATCGTGGGAACAAACGGCTCGGAGTCCGCGCAGACAGCGGTAGCGGTGGCGGGAGAGTTCGCGGTGCGCCTCGACATCCCGGTCACCGCGATGTGTGTGTGGAAGGACGCGGGGCGCAAATCGGGCACCGACGCCGAGTGGGCCGAACAGGCCACCGCCACCGCCGCGCAAACCCTCACCGCCGCCGGTGTACCCGAGGTATCGCGCACCGAACTCGACGGCGCCGCGGGCGCGTTGCTGCTCGAGATCTCCGAACAGCAACCCGACACCCTGCTCGTCATCGGCGGGGGCAGCCTGGGCAGTTCCAAGGCGCGCCTGCTCGGCTCGACCGCCAATCACGTGTCGCACCACAGCCAGACCGATGTCGTGTTCACCAGCAAGGTCCCCAAACGCTGGACCACCATCGGCCTCACCACCGACGGATCGGCGAGTTCGCTGACCGCGGTCCGTCGCGGCTACGAACTCGCCCTCGCCCTCGGCGCGCGCCCGTTCCTGGTGACCTCCGCCAAAACCGACGACGACGGTGCCGAGACCCTGATCGACGTGGAAGGTCAGATCGAGGTCGAGGACCCCGAACTGTTCGGCCGCGACATCCTCACCGGAGTCCCCGCGGCGGAGGCGATCTGCAACTCGGCCTGGAAATACGACCTCGTCGTGATCGGCAACCGCGGAATGAGCGGCCCCGAACGCCTATTGGGCTCGGTAGCCAACAAAGTAACCCACGACATCGACACCAACCTCCTGCTGGTCAACACCACGCACTGATTCGCCGGCCACCGAGGGCATCGAAGTTTGCTCCGGTTTAGCGGGTAACGGCGGAACTTCCCCAGACCGGGGAGCTCGGTCGCCTATGATGACCCTACGTGCGATGTTCGCCACACAACGGAGTGGACGCCGGATGAATGCTGGGATCGAGGCGGCGGGGTTCTTCGGCCTGCTGGACTTGGAGAAGACGACCGGTCTGAGCGAGTTCTGGGTCGACATGATCACCATCCCGATCTTCAGCGCCATGGCCGGTCTGATCACCAACTGGACCGGAGTGATCATGCTGTTCGCGCCGGTGCGCTTCACCGGCTTCTATGTGCCGGGGCTGAAAACGATCTTCCCGCTGCTGCCGCGCAAGGTACAGATCCTGCCGACTTTCGCTCCCGGCGGCATTCTCGGCTTCCAGGGGTTCATTCCGGCCCGCTCGGAGAAGATGGCGAGCCTGATGGTCGACAACGCGGTCGCCAAGATCGGCACCGCCAAGGACTTCTTCGATCAGATGGATCCACGCAAGATCTCCGCGCAGGTCGCGCAGGTCGCGCTGCCGAACGTGCGCTCGATGGTCGACTCGATCATGGTGGCCGAACACCCGCGCCTGTGGGCGGACATGCCGCCGCGCGCACGCGAAGCCGTCTACACGCGGGTGGAGGCCGAGCTGCCCGCGATCACCGATCGCGCGTTCGACTTCATCGGCGAGAACATCGACCAGCTCCTCGACGTGAAGCTGATGGTCGTCGGTTATCTGCGGCGCAGGCCCGAACTGTTGAAGGACGTGATCTACGGGCTCGGTGCGCCGGAATTGCGGTTCATGGTCCGCAGCGGCGTGCTGGGTTTCCCGTTCGGGGTGATCGTGGCGCTGTGGTTGTCGTTGCTGCACTACAGCACTCCCCATGGCGACACCCCCGCGGTGATCTCGCTGCCCGGCTGGCTCTACAACCTCCTGCACTTCCTGCCCGCGTGGGCGTGGGTGATCGCCGGTGGTGCGGTGGTGGGTGTGCTGGTCAACATCATCGCGATCAAGGTGGTGTTCGAACCCGCCGCGCCGCGACCGCGCTACCGATATCCGTGGCGGGTCGCGAAATTCGCGAAACGGCAGTACCAGGCCGCAGCCGATCTCGGGCACGCGATCGGGTATCAGATCGTCACCCTCGACGTCGTCGCCGAGCAACTGCTCGACGGGCCGAGCGGCGACAAGACCCGCGCGGTCATCGCCCACTTCCTCGAAGCCGAGATCGACCGGATCCTCGGCCCGTTACGCTCGGTGACCCGCCTCGCGATCGGGCCACGCCACTTCGACGCCATCCAGGCCACCGCGGGCGCGAACCTGGCCACCGAGATGAAGCCATGGCTGGTCGAAGACGTCGAGTTCTCCCAGACCACCGCGGCCAGCGTCGACCGGCTCGCCACCGAGAAACTGCGCGAACTGCCGCCGGAGGAGTTCGTCGAAATGCTCTACACCGCCATCGAACAGGACGCCTGGCTGCTGTATCTGCACGGCGGCGTGCTCGGTGCCCTCATCGGTGCGCTGCACCTGCTGATCTTCGGAACATGAGCATGGAACAGAAACCTGATCGCGAACCCGGGATTCCCACCGATCTGCTCGGATTGGCGCGGATCGCGGGACTGTCGTTGCGTCACATTGTCGGCGCGCTGACCAAGGGTGCCGTGGACAGTGCCACCGATCTCGTCGACGACATCCGCTCCGGCGAATCGATATCGCAGATCTTCGACGAACGCATGGACCTGTTGCGCCGCACCGCGTTGAGCGCACTCGGCCTGACCAGCACCGCCAACGGTGTCTACGGTCCGATCGAAACCAAGGTCGATGCCGACGATCTCAAGGCGATGGGCGACGCCATGATCACCGAGGGCTGGGATTGCGCGCAGCAGCCGCGCGACCTGCACCCCTCGTTCGTGCCGATCCTGCACGACCTGACGCCCGACGAAGCGCGGATCCTGCGGTTCCTCGCTGTCGCCGGACCGCAGCCCGCGATCGACATCCGCACCAAGGCGCCGTTCGGGATCGGCTCGCAACGGCTGGCCGACGGTATCAACATGATCGCCGCGATGGCCGGATGCTCACTGCCCGACCGCGACCACCACTACCTGGGAAACCTGAGTCGCCTCGGGCTGGTCCGCTTCTCCACCGAACCGGTCGCCGACTTCCGCCGCTACGCGTTCCTCGAAGCGCAACCGCCGGCGCAGGCGGCGTACAAGTCGGTGAAGATGCGGGCGATCAGCTCCTACCGCAGCATCTACCTGACGGTGTTCGGAAAGCAGTTCTGCGATGCGTGTTTCGTGCTCGGCGACTACACCGGGGGCGGCTGGGCAGGCGATGACCGTGGCGACATCTACCTGGGCAAGGGCCCCCGGCTGCCCTGATCAGTCCCGGCCGCCCTGATCAGTCCCGGCCGCGCAGCTCAGTCCCGGCCGCGCAGCGCGTCGAGGACACCGGCGAACATCACCGATTTGATCGCCGTCATGGTGGTCTGATCCTTGCCACCCAGCGGCGCGACCACAGCCAGTGCGGCATTCAGGACTTCGCCTTCGGCGGCGGTGGCGTCGACCAGGTCGAGGGCCAGTGCGTCGGCGCCACCGAAGCGGCGGCCCGTGGTCATGCTGGCGACGGCGGTCTTGGGCGTCACCTTGGCTTGGATGAGCGCAGCCATGCCGTTGGTGAAGGGGATCCGGATGTCGGCCTCGGGGAAACAGAAGTAGCCGCGGTCGGCGCGCATCACCCGGTAGTCGTGCGCCATGGCCACCATCGCACCCGCACCGAAGGCGTGTCCGCCGATGGCGGCGACCGTCGGCATCGGCAAGGTGAGGACCCGGGCGAACAGGCCGTGCACCGCTTCGACGTATTCGGCGGCCCGGTCGCCGTTGGCCGAGAGCCAGTCCAGATCGAGACCGTTGGAGTAGATCTTGCCGGTGGCGGTGGTCACCAACGCGTGTGCGCCCTCGGCGACGGCGGTGTCGAGGTGGGTCTGCACTTCGGTGAGGAAGTCGGGGGAGAAGCGGTTCTCGCCGTCGCCGAGGTCGAGCACGGCGATCGAATCATGGTGGCGCAGTGTGGGCACGGAGTTTCCTTTTCAGTGGGGACCGAGGTCGAGGACGGCACGCACGGCAGCGCGGAGCTGAGCGCGGGCCAGGGGATCGGTGAGACGGTCGCGGCGCAGCAGCAGCGCGGTGGGCAGGTCTACCAGACAGGTGGTGACGGTGGCGACGCCGCGCCGGTCGGCGCGACCCCACAGGGCGCGCGCGAGCCGGTTGAGTGCGGCGACGAGTGCCTTCTCGGCGTCGGCGATCTCCTGGGCGAGTTCGGGCGCGATGTCACCGGCGAGCAGTTCGGCGCGATCGACGAGCAGGAGCAGGCGCGCGGAGTCGGGGTGTTCCTCGGCCAGCCGCGCGGGGGCCTCGGCGGCGTCGAGGACCGCATCGATGCGGTTCTCGGGGTCGGCTGCGGTGACGGCGCGGTCGATGTCGGCCGACTGGAGGGCGAGGAATCGGTGTGCGGCGCGTAACCAGGTGCGCGCCAGCACAACCTGTCGAGACTGAAATGTGTGATAGAGCGCGCCATTGGATACTCCGGTAGCGGCGGCGACTGCGCGCACCGTGACAGCGGCGGGACCGGAACGGGCCGCGAGCTTTTCGGCGGCGTCCAGCACCGTCTGCGGGTCGTGCGTGCGCGGTCTCGGCATGAACAAAAGTTTACAGAGCGTCCGCTCTGCTATTCCATGCGGATGCGGTTTTGGGTCGTTGTGCACGTATTTCGTTCCACCACTTGGCATTTCGTCGATCAATCGGCCGGTTCTGGCGCAGCGTAGACAACGTCGTGTACGCGCGGGGGCTCGATACGATGGGGTACTGTTCGCATTCTTCGGCCCCTGCCCGCACGAACAGAACGGCATCGCGATGTCCCGAGTGGTCACCAAGGAGCAGTACTTCGACACCGCGGTGGCGGTGCTCGCCGAGTTCGGTTTCAAAGGTCTCAACATCGGGGTGCTGTGCCGCCGCCTCGGCGTCACCAGCGGCTCGTTCTATCACCACTTCGGCTCCTGGCAAGGCTTCGTCGACACCCTGCTCGAACACTGGGAGAACCGTCAGATGGTCGAGCTACGCGCGCTCGACGTCGGCCACGGTGACGCCGATGCCGACGTGCGCGCCATGTCGGTGCTCGCCAGCGGACTCGAACACGGCGCCGAAGCCGCGCTGCGCGCCTGGGCGGCCAACGACGAATCGGTACACGTCACCGTCAAACGGGTCGACGAGTCGCGTCGGCGCACCGTGCACCGCGTCATCGACGGCGTCGTCGACGACACGGCCACCGCCACCGTCGTCACCGAATTCGGCATGGCGATGATCATCGGCTACCAACAGCTCGCCGCCGCAGGTGAACCCACCGAACTCGACCACCTGCTCGCCGAGTACGCCCGGCTGATCTACTCCCACCGCGGGTAACCGGGTGATTCGGGGGCTCAGGTGAGCGGCGGCGAACTGTCCGTAGAAGCCGAACTGGCCACCCTCGGCCGCAGCCCAATCCTGAATCACCACCAGGACATCGCCTTGCGCGAAGGGCGCTGGTCGCTAGCCGAGCACCTGGTCGACGTAGCACCAGCGCCAGACCTCGCCGGGCTCCACGCTGCGCATCACCGGATGCGCCGAGGTCCGGAAGTGGGCACTGGCGTGGTCACCGATCGAGGACTCGCAGCATCCGATATTCCCGCACCCGGTGCACATGCGCAGATGCACCCAGCGCCAACCCTCGTCGAGACACTGCCGGCATACGAGCTCAGCGGTAGGTGGTTCGGCCGGCAGCGGCGCGTCGTCGAGGTGCGCGCACCCCTGCCTGCCTGCCGCGGTCGACAGCGGTTCGGCGCGGCGCTCGTCATCGCTCTCGTCGAAGCGGTCGATCATCGACTCCTCGAGATCGAGCCGGGCCAGCACATGTTGGAGCACTTCGTAATCCACCGACCCCGCGTCGCGAACCTTCAGCACCGCATCACGTTCGGCGCCCAGCATCGCCAGCCGTAGCCGCCGGTACTCCGCGGTCGGTGTCACCCATTCCGCTTCCGGGCGGCCCAACCGCTCCCAGGCGGCGTTGGAACGCCAGATCAGCCGCTGTCGCAGCGATTCGATCACCGGTGCGGGGGTGTCCGGTCCGATCTTGCGGTCGAGTTCGGCCAGACCGGCGGTCGAAGCCTGTTGCAGCAGATCGGCTTTCGCGAGCGCGTCCTCCTCGCGACTCGGCCCGCGCAACCGCAGCAATCGCACCAGCCACGGCAACGAACTGCCCTGCACCAGCAGCGTGCCGCCGACCACCACCAGCGCGAGCAGTTCGAGGACCGGCAACTGCGGGGTCGAGTCGGGCAGCAGCAACACCGCCGCCAACGTCACCACCCCGCGCATCCCCGCCCACGACACCACCGCCGCGTGGCTCAACGGCTCGGTCGCGCGCCCGAACAGCCTGGCCACCAACACCGGCGTGAACACCCACACCGGGCGCGCCAGCATCACCGCGGCCAGCACGCTCACCGCCGTGACGACGAGGGTGCCGTGATCCAACCCGCTGTGCCAGGCGCCCTCGACGATCCAGCGCACCTGCAACCCGATGATCAAGAACACCGCGCTCTCCAGAATGAACTGGATGGTGCGCCAATTGGTGGTCTCGGCGACCCGCGAAGCCGCCCCCTGCCACCGCTGCGCGCCGTGCCCGAGGATCATCCCGCACGTCACCACCGCGATCACGCCCGAGGCGTGAAAATGCTCGGCAGGCAGATACGCCACGAACGGGGCGAGCAGCGACACCGAGGTATCCAGCACGGGATCGGTGATCCGCCTGCGCAACATCACCAATACCGCCGCCACCACGGCCCCGATGACACCGCCACCGACGGCGGCGAGCAGGAAATCGCCCCCGATCTGCCACGCGGTCACCGCACCCGCCATCGCCGCGATGGCCGAGCGCAACGCCACCAGCGCGGTCGCGTCGTTGAACAGCGACTCGTCCTCGAGCACCGTCACGATCCTGCGCGGCATCCCGGTGCGTCGCGCCACCGCGGTCGCGGCCACGGCATCCGGGGGAGCGACCACCGCACCCAGCGCGACCGCCGCCGCGAACGGCACCGGCAGCAACCACCACACCACCAACGCCACCGCGAACGTGCTGAACAGCACCAGCCCCACCGACAGCGACGCGATGGTGCGCAGGTTGTCCTTGAAATCGACCAGCGATGTGCGCAGCGCGGCGGTATAGAGCAGCGGCGGAAGCAAACCCAGCAGCACCACCTCCGGTTCGAGATGCACCTGCGGCACTATCGGCAGATACGACGCGGCCACCCCGGCCAACGTCAGCACCAGAGGCTCGGACACCCCGAATCGCCGCGCCAGCGCCGCCAGCGCGGTCGCCGAGCCGATGAGGACAACCAGACCGATCGCGACATCCACCCGCGCATTCTCCCATCGACAGACCGGTCAGTCCGTCGACGCCGCTCACGAACGGTTGCGGCCCAGCAATCGCCAGCGCCCGGTGGCCGTTCGACGTTGTGGGTAACCGTCTGTCCGGCAACGTTTGTGATGCGACGCATCCGGTCGCGCGGTCGAAGCCTGTCCGCTGGTAGCCCTATCCTGTTTCCTCGTCCATCGCGAGGTGGTCGACCGAGCCCCACACGCGCAAGGCCAGTCGCGGGCCCTCGCGCCGCCACTGCGACACCGAGGCATTGGGCACCGGCTCGAGCGAATCCGGTACCGGCGCACCGAGTCCGTCGAGGACGTAGCGCAACGACACCACCACCGCGTCATGGGTCACCACCAGCACCTGCTCGCCCGCGGCCACCACATCCAGCTCGTCGAGGAAACTGCGCACCCGCAACGCCACATCGGCCAGCGATTCCCCGCCCGGCGGGCGATACACCCAGTTGCCAACCCGTTCACGACGCGCACCCTCCTCCGGTGCGCGTCGCCGGATCGCCCGATACGGATGCAGTTCGAACACCCCCATCTCCCGATCGCGCAACCGCTCGTCGACCAGGGTGCGGATCGGGCGCAGGTGCCGATTGCGGGTGGCGGCCGCCTCGGCCATCACCGCCCAGGTGACCCGCGTGCGCAGGTAGGGGGAGCAGACCACCAGCGTGGGCCGTTGCACTCCGGCCAACCCTGCCAGCCAGTCTCCGAGACAGTGCGCCTGCCACTGCCCGTACGCGGTCAATTCCGCCCCGGAGTCGGTCCCACGCATCGGCCGCTGCTCGGTCGCCGGGTCGGCGAACCACGCATTGGCCTCACTCTGCGCGTGCCGCACCGCCCACAACCCGCCCAGCGCGCGCGGCACCACCAATCCTTCGGGCACCTGCACCCACCCCCTCCGCTGCTCGAACCCCATCGATGTCCTTCGTGCTCGTCCCGTCGTGCCCGGACGCGCCAGGGAACAGCGGCGTCGTTGCCGGCGTTGCACTCCCCGAATTCGAACGCCTGTCCAGAACTGTTCGGCGGACCGCCGCCGCACCGTTGATGTGCCGCAGGAGGCCCGCTTGTCCACCACAGTAGAGATCTGGACCGACATCAATTGCCCGTTCTGCTACCTGGGTAAAGCCCGCTTCGAACAAGCACTGGCCGACTTCGCGCACCGGGACGACGTCGACGTGGTGCACAGGTCCTTCGAACTCGATCCGACGCTGCCCGCCGATTCCACGCGCCCAGTCATTGCGGCGATCGCCGAGAAATACGGCATCACCGTCGACCAGGCCGCCGCCAACGAACGCGGCATCATGTCGGCCGCCTCGGCTACGGTGGACAGCGCTCGCACCGATCGACCCGTGGCCAGCTGGAGGCGTCTTGCGCATCATCGTCCGGATCCTGCTCGTGCTCGCCGCGCTCGTGTGCGCGCTCGCACCGGCCTCGGCCGCCCCGGCAGTCGATGACGCCACCGCCCGCAAGATCGACGAACTGCTCACCGTACGCGCCGAATCGGGCAATCTCGGCCGGGGCGAACTCATCGAACGCCTTTCCGCACGCCTGCTCGGCACCCCCTATGGCGCGAATATGCTGATCGGCTCGGCCACCGAACCCGAACAGCTCGTCGTCGACCTGCGCCGCGTGGACTGCTTCACCTACCTCGACTACATCGACGCCGCCTCCCGCTCCGCCGACCGCGACCAGTTCCTCACCCACCTGATCGCCACCCGCTATATCGACCGCCGCGTCGAGTTCGCCCAGCGCAAGCACTTCTTCACCGACTGGGCCACCCGGGAGCGCCTGGCGGCCACCGACATCACCGCGAGCCTGAGCCCCGCCGCCGTCACCACCACCAAGCACCTCAACGCGAAAGCCGACGGCAGCACCTACCTGCCCGGTGTCCCCGTGGTCGAGCGCGCGGTCACCCATATCCCCTCGGCTGCTGTCGACGGGGCAGTGTCTGGCGCCCTCCGCACCGGCGACTACCTCGGTGCCTACGCCCCGGATGCCGGCCTCGATGTCACCCACGTCGGCGTCATCGTCCAAACCGCCACCGGCCCCGTCTTCCGCAACGCCTCCTCACTCGCCGCGAACAACCAGGTCGTCGACACTCCCTTGACCGACTACCTGCGGACCGTCCCCGGCATCGTCGTCCTCCGCCCGCTCTGACACCGCCCATACGAACCTGTACTGGCAGTTCCAGCAAGCGCCGGGGCGCACCGCGGCCGTCCGCCCGACCGGAGAGCTTGACTTCAGGTCGGCCTGAACACGCACGGTGGTCCCATGACCACCCTCGGCGTCGACCGTCGCGCCACACGACTCCTCACCGGCCTGTACCGCCGGATCGCCACCGACATCGACACCCGCCGCTGTCCTGAAAACTGTCCGACGTGGGACGATCGCGGATGTGACCGGTACACCCGCGAAACCACAGCACCTGCGCGACCTCGCGCTGCTGCGTCGCGTGCGCGACCGCATCGACCGCGAATACGCCCAGCCACTCGACGTCGAAGCGCTCGCCCGCGGCGTACACATGTCGGCCGGACACCTCAGCCGCCAGTTCCGTCTCGCGTATGGCGAATCGCCGTATTCCTACCTCATGACCCGCCGCATCGAACGCGCCATGGCACTGCTGCGGCGCGGCGACCTGAGTGTCACCGACGTGTGCTTCGCGGTCGGCTCGTCCTCGCTGGGCACCTTCAGTACCCGCTTCACCGAACTCGTCGGCGTGCCGCCCAGCGTGTACAAGCAGCAGCAGGACGAACAGACCGCCGGGATGCCGTCGTGTGTGGTCAAGAAGGTGACCAGACCGATCAGGAATCGAGAAGCTTCGGCTCCGACCGCCAATTAGCGTGGTCGGCATGAACCTCACCATTCACCAGACCTACCTGCCGCAGGACGACCCCGACGCCGCCCTTGCCTTCTACCGCGACGCGCTCGGCTTCGAGGTGCGCAACGACGTCGGCTACAACGGGATGCGGTGGATCACCGTCGGCCCGGCGGGCCAGCCCGACACCTCGATCGTGCTGCATCCGCCGGCCGCCGACCCCGGCATCACCGACGAGGAACGCCGCGTCATCAGCGAGATGATGGCCAAAGGTACCTACGCCGCCATCAACCTCGCCACCGAAGACCTCGACGGCCTGTTCGAAAAGCTGCAGGCAGGCGAGATCGAGGTCGTCCAGGAACCCACTGATCAGCCCTACGGTGTCCGCGACTGCGCCTTCCGTGACCCCGCCGGAAATATGGTCCGGATCCAGCAGGCCAAGTAGGCCACCGCGCCGGTAGATTCGATATCCGGCGATGTCGACTGATCGAGGGAGACCCATGAGCACGGCCAAGAAGACCGGCACCACCATAGAGCCGGCCGACAGCCACGACCTGATCCGTGTGCACGGCGCACGCGTCAACAACCTGCGCGATGTGAGCATCGAGATCCCCAAGCGCAGGCTGACCGTCTTCACCGGCGTTTCCGGATCCGGCAAGAGCTCCCTGGTCTTCGGCACCATCGCCGCCGAATCACAGCGTCTGATCAACGAGACCTACAGCGCGTTCGTGCAGGGCTTCATGCCCAGCCAATCACGCCCCGACGTCGACGTGCTGGAGGGACTGACCACCGCCATCCTCGTCGACCAGTCGCGCCTCGGTGCCGACCCGCGCTCCACCGTCGGCACCGTCACCGACGCCAACGCGATGCTGCGAATCCTGTTCAGCCGCCTCGGCGACCCGCACATCGGATCCTCACAGGCGTTCTCCTTCAACGTCGCCTCGATCAGCGGCGCGGGTGCGGTCGAGGTCGAGAAGAACGGCGTCACCGTCAAGGAACGCCGCAGCTTCTCCATCACCGGCGGCATGTGTCCCACCTGTGAGGGCAAAGGACTCATCAACGACATCGACCTCACCGAGCTCTACGACGAGAACCTCTCCCTCGACGACGGCCCGTTCAAGATCCCCGGCTACAGCATGGACGGCTGGATGGGCCGCATCTTCAAAGGCTCCGGTTTCTTCGACCCGGCGAAGCCGATCAAGAAGTACACCAAAAAACAGCTCGCCGACCTGCTGTACAAGGAGCCGACCAAGGTCAAGGTCGAGGGCATCAACCTCACCTACGAAGGTCTCATCCCGAAACTGCGCAAGTCGATGCTGTCCAAGGACATCGATTCGCTGCAACCGCATGTGCGCGCCTTCGTCGAGCGTGCCGTCACGTTCGGCACCTGCCCCGACTGCGCGGGGACCCGGCTGTCCGCGGCTGCCCGCTCGTCCAAGATCGACGGCATCAGCATCGCCGATGCCTGCGCCATGCAGATCACCGATCTGGCCGAATGGGTGAAGGGAGTCGATGATCCGTCGGTCGCGCCGCTGCTGGAATCTCTGCGTCAGACCTTGGACTCGTTCGTCGAGATCGGCCTCGGGTACCTGTCGCTGTCGCGTCCCTCTGGCACCCTGTCCGGCGGTGAAGCACAGCGCGTCAAGATGATTCGCCACCTCGGCTCCTCGCTGACCGATGTCACCTACGTCTTCGACGAGCCCACCGCGGGGCTGCACCCCCACGACATCCAGCGGATGAACGACCTGCTGCTGCGCCTGCGCGACAAAGGCAACACCGTGCTCGTCGTCGAGCACAAGCCCGAAACGATCGTGATCGCCGACCATATCGTCGACCTCGGCCCCGCCGCGGGCTCCCAGGGCGGCACCATCTGCTTCGAAGGCACCGTCGAGGGGCTGCGCGCCAGCGACACCGTCACCGGCCGCCACTTCGACGACCGCGCCTCGGTCAAGGACTCGGTGCGAAAGTCCGGCAGCGCCTTGCAGATTCGCGGCGCCACCGCCAACAACCTCGACAAGGTCGATGTCGACATCCCCCTCGGCATCCTCGTCGCGATCACCGGTGTCGCGGGCTCGGGTAAGAGCTCGCTGGTCCACGGCTCGATCCCGATCGACGAAGGTGTCATCTCGATCGACCAGACCCCGATCAAGGGCTCGCGCCGCAGCAACCCCGCCACCTATACCGGCCTGCTCGACCACATCCGCAAAGCCTTCGCCAAGGCCACCGGCGCCAAACCCGCCCTGTTCAGCGCCAACTCCGAAGGTGCCTGCCCCAACTGCAACGGTGCGGGCGTGGTTTACACCGACCTGGCGATGATGGCCGGGGTCTCGACCATGTGTGAGGTGTGCGAGGGCAAACGCTTCATGGCCGAAGTCCTCGAATACACCTTCGCGGGCAAGAACATCAGCGAAGTGCTCTCGATGCCCGTCGACGAAGCACGCGAGTTCTTCGGCGAGGGCGAAGCCCGCACCCCCGCCGCCCACAAGATCCTCACCCACCTCACCGAAGTCGGCCTCGGCTACCTGACCATCGGCCAGCCACTGACCACCCTGTCCGGCGGCGAACGCCAGCGCCTCAAGCTCGCCACCCATATGTCCGACAAGGGCGGCGTCTACATCCTCGACGAACCGACCACCGGCCTGCACCTGGCCGACGTCGAACAACTCCTCGGACTGCTCGACCGCCTCGTCGAATCCGGCAAGTCCGTCATCGTCGTCGAACACCACCAGGCCGTGATGGCCCACGCCGACTGGATCATCGACCTGGGCCCCGGCGCAGGCCACGACGGCGGCCACATCGTCTTCGAAGGCACTCCCGCCGACCTGGTCGAGGCGCGCTCCACCCTCACCGGCGAACACCTGGCCACCTACGTAGGCGCCTGACCAAGTGCGGCCGGGCTCACCCTGAGCCCGGCCGCACTTATTCTGGACCGATGCTCGCGATCTCCACCGATCCCGCCGCCGTCGACCTCGACTGGCTCCACCATCGCCTGTCCACCGACGCCTATTGGGCCCTCGGCCGCAGCCGCGACCGCGTCGAGCGCCTGGTCGAGAACTCCTTGCCCTACAGCGTGTTCCAGGACGGCTCCCAGATCGCCTTCGCCCGCCTGGTCACCGACCGCACCACCTTCGCCTGGCTCTCCGACGTCTATGTCGACCGCCTCCAGCGCGGAAAGGGCATCGGCAAACGCCTCCTCGACCGCATCATGGCCGACGCGGACGACTGGGGCCTACGCCGAATGGCCCTGGCAACCGGCGACGCCCACGACCTATACCGCCCCTACGGCTTCACCCCCCACCCCAAACCGGACCAGTGGATGGAAAAGAACTGGCCGGCCAACCCCGCCTGAATCGCGAACGGCCACACGCCGAATCGGGAGTCCGGCTCGCCTTCTCCCGCCCCTCGTCTCCCCGGCCACTGCCGATGTGATGTATCTCGCCATCGTCGAGCCTGGTCTGGGCGGTGATCACCGGCATAGCCTGAGATCCCGCGCGTAGTCGAAATCTCTTGCACTAGAAGGATATTCGGTGCAAATCGGACAGGTTGACGGCTCGCTGATGTCGGTATGCGCGGGCTGCCGTCCCGGGACGCGTCAACGACTCGGGCCGACGGCAGAATCCTGGCAAGGAGCTGCACCGTGTCGGTTCGTCGCAATGACCTCAGCCCCGTGATCACCCGCCGTGGCGCACTCGCCGCGCTGGCACTGCTCGGCGTCGCGGGTTGCGGTGGTTCGGTAGCGACCACAACCAGCACACCGCACTGGGATTACAACGGCGAGGGGCCCGCGCACTGGGCCGATCTCGACCGTGGCTATGCGACATGCCGAGTCGGGCACGCCCAATCACCGATCGACCTGGACAGCCCCACCGAACTACACCCGTCCGACCACATCGAGATCGACTACCGGCCGATGCCGTCGGTGCCGTTGCTGAACAACGGGCACACCATCCAGGCGACCGTACCGGCGGACTCCGGCAATCACATCGTCGTCGACGGCACACCGTTCACCCTGACCCAGTTCCACTTCCACCTACCCAGTGAGCACACAGTCGACGGCACCGACACCGCCATGGAGCTGCATCTCGTCCACGCCGCCCGATCGGGCCGCCTGGCAGTTCTCGCCGTCCTCCTGCACGCGCACACCGACCCCACACCACTGAGTCCAATACTCACCGCCACACCGAGCCGCTCAGGCCTCACCCGCACGGTCACCACCGTCGACCCGCGCGAATTCCTCCCCACCGACCTCGCTCAATTCCGCTACCAGGGCTCCCTGACCACGCCCCCGTGTACCGAAGGTGTCGAGTGGATCGTCCTGCGCCACCCCGCCCCGGTCGCAGTCGCCGACGTCGACAACTACCGCGCTCTGTTCCCGCACAGCAACCGACCGACCCAGCCGCTCAACGGCCGCCCGGTAGTCCTCGCCGGATCCAACTGACCAACCGGCAGCGATTCATCGGAGGCCGTGTCGGCGGAGGTCGGGGCCTGCCGGCAAATATTGGCACGCGGTGGAGGATGGGGCCATCCCGCTCCGCGTGATCGCCGAGGCCATTGGCAGCCGTCTCGGCCTGCCCGTCGTGAGCGTCCCCGCGGAAGTACTGATGGTGCCGGGATACTATGGGTTCCTCGCGAACATAGTCACGCAGAGCTACCCGGCGTCCAACCTCATCACCCGCCGGACCTTCGGCTGGCAACCACTCAGCCCGGCCTGCTCGCTGATTTGGACAACGGCAATTACTTCTCCGCCAGCTGACGGCAGGGACCCGACCCGGACCCCACTAGTCACTGACACCGCAATCACGGCCCCCGTCTGTAACGTCTAACCAATTACCGCGCACCGCACCGATTCGACCACTCGAGTTCGTATTCTCACCACGATCGCGCGCCCGGCGTGCGGCACCGGAACAGGGGTTGAAAACAGCAAATGGCTATATCTGACGTCGAGGCGTACACACATCTCTCGCCTACCGACATCGAAGAGTTCGGGCAGCGGCTGGACGCGTTGCGCGGGCGGATCGAATCCAGCTTGGGCGAGCGCGACGCGAAATACATCAAGACCGTCATCCGCGTTCAGCGAGCGTGTGAGATTGCCGCCAGGCTGGTGCTGCTCGACTCTGGCCGGAAAAGTAGTTGGTGGTGGGGGACAGGTCTGCTCACCTTGTCGAAGGTGCTCGAGAACATGGAGATCGGGCACAACGTCATGCACGGCCAGTGGGACTGGATGAACGACCCGGAAATCCACTCCACCACCTGGGAATGGGACCATTCCATGCCCGCCGCGCACTGGAAAGAAGCGCACAACTACCGCCATCACGTATTCACCAACGTGCTGGGACTGGACCCCGACGAAGGATACGGGCTTCTCCGCATCACTCGTGACCGGCGCTGGCGCCCCTACCACCTGGGGAACTTCGTCTACCTTGTTCCGGTGTCGCTCCTGTATGAGCTCGGTATGTGCGTGTACCACTTGGAGATCCCGCGCGTGCTGGCGGGCAAGAAGGACAAGAAGAAGTTCCGGCAGGCTCGCGACGAAATCATCCAGAAGGCAGGAAAGCAGCTGCTCAAGGACTACGTCGTCTTCCCGGCGATGACCGGGCGAAACTGGAAATCGACCATGCGCGCGAACGTCACTGCCAACGTCACCAAAAACGTGTGGGAGCAGATCATCACATTCTGCGGGCATTTCCCCGACGGTGCGGAGAAGTTCACCAAACGCGACATCGAGGGCGAGACTCGCGGCGAATGGTATTTGCGCCAATACCTGGGCAGCGCCAATATCGAGGTCGGTCCTCTGATGCGTATACTTTCCGGCACGCTCAGTCATCAAATCGAACACCACCTGTTCCCGGACCTGCCGAGCAACCGACTCCCCGAAATTCAACGTGAAGTGCGAAAGCTCGCGGCCGAATATCGGCTCCCGTACACCACGGGCAGCTTGGTCCGTCAATATGGTCTGACACTGCGCACCATCGCAAAACTTTCGTTGCCCGATAAGTACCTCACCGCCGACGCCGACAACGCCCCGGAAACCAGCTCCGAAAAAGCCACCGAATCCCGCCGCCTCACCCCTGTCCTGGTCTGATATTCCATCGCGCACCGCATCATTTCGGTGCGGGAACACTCGATACTTTCGTCACTGTGACGAATTGAGGCCGGGGAAGTGGCCGGGGGAGTGTCAGCCTTCAGGTGGCCACATCGGTTTTCCGGGGACATCGAGCCCAGATCTGCCGATGGGCATATTCAGCCCGAACGGTCATTAATCGACCAGATCCGAGAATCACCCGAATTTCGTCAACTTTCGTCCCGCATCACGACATGCCATCAACAAGCGCAGTGAATGCTGGTGCGCAGAGAACGATAATGCGGACCGGTGACGGTGAGCGGCATTCAGCACGCGGTGTAACTCGGCACGTAGCGCAACATCCGCAAAATCCCTCCCTGACCGGCCGCCTTCAAACGCCGATAATGCACATTATGTCAAGTAGACGAGGCATACCGCACCCCCTGTACCGCCGACTGCAGCCGCCGCTGTGGCCAACCGGCGTCTTTCGCCGGGAGGCTGAAATTCGAGTGGATGACCCCGGACCTCGGCCTGTCGATCGGTGGCAGCTCCCCCGGCCTTTCGCCGTCATCGGCAAGACCGTGACTCCGTCGTCGCCTACGTGCCTGCCCCAGCCACTGACCACAGCGCCGCTGGTCGGGCTCGCCCGGCCAAACCGGTTTGGCGGGACCGATCGTCACGCGGCCCACTCGGGTCGATCCGATGTAACGTTCGCCACCGTCGTTGCGACAATTCAGTCAGCACACACCGTCCCAGACCCCGCCGGTGCTCTCGACCACCTCACCGCGGGAAGGGTAAGTGGAGATGGCTCAAGAATTCTCCCGAATGCGCCAAGAGCGCCCGCACTGCCATCGCAGCGGCAACCACGGTGAGCACTCACCGCCACTGAACTGATAGCCGATATTTCGGCGAGTCAACCACAGAGTTCGCATCCTGCAGCCTTGCCGCACCGTGCACAGCTCGCACGGCACGGCGTCAGATGTGCTTTCGATACCTAATGCTTTCGGCCGCCGTGGTGATGACCGGCGTCCACAGATGAGGTGTGTCCCATGGTTGAACCATCCCCCGCGATCGATCCCGACAGCAGATCAGCCCCCTCGCCGGATCAATGGTCGAGTAGTCCCCCGAAAACCGCTGTCAGCCTGGTCATTCCAGCGCGCAATGAAGCACGCAATATCGCGTGGGTGCTGGAGCAGATTCCGGACAGCATTACCGAAATCATCCTTGTCGACGGCTCGACGGACGCGACGTTGATCACCGCCCGCAGCTCCCGGCCCGATATCAAGGTGGTGCCGCAGCAGGGCATCGGAAAGGGTTGCGCGCTGCGCGCCGGATTTCTCGCCGCGACAGGCGATGTGATCGTGATGATGGATGCCGATGGCAGTATGTCGCCGCAGGAGATCTCGCATTACGTGCACTTCCTGGAAAACGGCTACGACTTCGTCAAGGGATCGCGTTTCATCGGCGGCGGCGGTTCACTCGACATCACCCGGATCCGGCGTTGGGGCAACAGGTTCCTGCTGATGGTGTTCAACGCGATCTATCACACGCGCCTCACCGACTTGTGCTACGGGTACTGCGCGTTTCATCGGCGCTATCTCGAGCATCTGAATCTGTGTGCGACCGGCTTCGAGATCGAGGCCGAGATGACAGTGCGCGCGATGCAGGCGGGTTTGCGGATCGCGGAGGTGCCCAGCCTGGAACTACCGAGGCGGGCAGGCCAGTCCAACCTGCGCGCGATCCACGACGGTACCCGGGTCCTGCGGACCGTCGTGCGTGGTCATCGGCTGGGGGCTTTGCGGGCGGGTGGTGCTCAACCGGCGCCGAACACACCTCCCGGCGTCGCGATGGGATCGTCATGATCGCCGTGACCAAGTACCTGAAGCCGCACAGGGAATTCACGGAGGCGGGTGCGGCTCGTGCGCTCGCGCAGACCGATCTGCCGATAGGGCGGATCGATGTCGAACTGAGCGTGCCGGAGAGCGAACTCGTGCTCGCGGATCCGTCGGTGCGGCCGGGGAAGATCTTGGCGCTGCTGCGGTTACACGGGCACCCGGTCGGGATCGCGGTGCTCGACGGGCGGCTCGGCCGGTCCTGGCACAGGCATGCCCCGGTGGTCTGGACGGCGGTCGGCGACGCCGTCAACGCGCACCTGGCCGGGGACGGGTTGCCCCGAGTGGAGTTCCTCGCCGAGGTGGCGCGCGAGCCGGTGGTGTCGGCGCAGTGTCTGCGCTGGCATGAGGAGTTGCTGGTGCACGCTCCCGTGATCACCGTCGTCGTCGCCACCCGGGATCGGCCGGACAGCGTGTGCGAGTGCCTGGACGCGCTGTTGTTGATGGAGTATCCGGCCTTCGAGGTCGTCGTCGTCGACAACGACCCGACCACTGAGGAGACCGCCACGGCGATCTCGCGGCGTTTCGGTGGGCGCGTGCGGTATGTCCGCGAGAACCGGCGCGGTCTGGCGGCGGCACACAATCGTGGACTGTCCGCGGCGCGCGGCGAGATCGTGGCTTTCGTCGACGACGATGTTGTCGTCGACCGCCATTGGCTGACCGGGATCGCCGAAGGCTTCGCCTCCGGACCCGACGTCGCCTGCGTCACCGGCCTGATCCTGCCCGCTCAACTCGAAACGCCCGCGCAGCTGTTGCTCGAGCAGCACGGCGGGTTCGACAAAGGCTTCGAACTGCACGTCTTCGACACCAGCTGGAACCGGCCCGCGGATCCGTTGTTCCCGTTCACCGCGGGCAGGTTCGGTTCCGGGGCCAATATGGCGTTCGATACCGCGGTCTTGCGCGGGCTCGGCGGGTTCGACCCGGCGATCGGTGCCGGCACGTTCGCTCGTGGCGGTGACGATCTGGCCGGGTTCTTCCGTGTCGTCGTCGCCGGACATCAGCTGGTGTACCAGCCCAGTGCGGTGGTGTGGCACCGCCACCACCGGGAGATGGCAGCGCTGCGCAATCAGGCCTACGGCTATGGCGTCGGGCTCGGCGCGTACCTGACCAGTGCGCTGATCCACGAGCCCGCGATGGTCGCCGGGCTGGTGCGGCGATTGCCTCGTGGGCTCGGGTACACCTTCGGCGCGGCATCGGATCGCAATCGTGGCCGCTACGACGGATTGCCGGGCGATCTCGCGTGGTTGGAGAAGCGTGGAGTGTTGTTCGGGCCGGTGGCCTACGCGATCAGCCGGTGGCGTACCCGCAGGGCGAGCACGACGGCGGGTAGCCGGGGCGGTCGGCAGTGAGTGTCGGGATGGCACGGCGACGAGCGCTGTCGGCATCGGCGACGCCCGCACCGACCACGCTCGGCACTTTCGCCCGGGATTGGCGTAAGCCGCTGCTGCGCAACGGCTTGCTGCTGACGGCCAGCTCCGGGCTGTCGGCGCTGATCGGGTTCGCCTTCTGGGCGCTCGTGGCCCGGCATTACGACGCCGCTTCGGTGGGCAGCAACGCGGCCGCGATTTCGATGGCGGTGCTCGCTGCCACGGTCGCCCAGCTGAATCTGTCCAGTGCCATGGTCCGGTTCGTGCCGACCGCGGGGCGCCGCACGGCGGCGCTGATCGCGGGGGCACATGTGGTCAGTGCGACCCTTGCCCTGATTATCGCGGTGGGTTCGGTGCTGGCGGTCGGGGTCATCGCGCCCGGCACCACCTTCCTGTCCGATGACCGGGCCCAGGTGCTGTTCGTCGCAGGCACGGTCGCGGTCACCCTGTTCGTCCTGCAGGACGGTGTGCTGGTCGGATTGCGGCGCACTCCCGTTGTCCCGCTGGCCAACATCGTGTTCGCGGTGACCAAGCTGGTTTTGGTCGTAGCCGTGGCCGCGACGTTGCCTCGCTATGGCATCTTCGCGTCGTGGACGGTGGCGTCGTCGGCTGTCGTCGTGCTCGTCGGCGCCTACCTGTTCCTGTGGGCTGTCCCCCGCCGGGTCCGGGCGGCGGATACCACCGAGACGCTGCCGCCGATGCCGCAGATCGCTCGCTTCGTGACAGTCGACTATGTGGGATCGGTGTGCTCGATCGGTGCGGCGATGCTGTTGCCCATCCTCGTGCTCCACGCACTCGGCCCCGTGCCGACCGCCTACTTCTCGATCGCCTGGGCCATCGCGAACGTCATCCACCTGATCAACGTCAACTTCGGCACGTCCCTTGTCGCGGAATCCGCCACCGATCCGTCACAGCTGGCCCGCAATGTGCACCAGATCCTCGTGCACGGCGCCAAGCTGGTGCTCCCGATCGTGGCCGCGGTGCTCGTGCTCGCCCCGGTCGTACTCGCCATCTTCGGCAGCGAGTACCGCGCGGGCGCCGATGTGCTGCGCGTGCTGGCGTTCGCGGCGGTCCCCGGTCTGCTGGTTTCGACGGCGATCAGTTCGGCACGGGCGAATCGCAGGCTGGGTCTGCTCCTGACGATCCAGGCATCGAATTTCGTCCTCACCGTCGGCCTGGCCTGGGTCCTGCTGGACCTCGTCGGCGTGGTCGGAGCGGGGGTGGCCTGCCTGCTGAGCCAGACCTCGATCGCCTGCGCACTGCTGGTGCGCCGCGACCTCTGGTGGTCTGTCGACGCGCACCGCAGGGCTGTCACCGCGCCGATGCCGGTCCGGTTGCGCAGTGCGGCAGCACTTCTAGTTCTCCGGGCAGCCGGAGCCACGCGCCGACGGAAGACCCTGGACCGAGCGAGGGCGGTGCTGCGCAGGCCGGATTCCGCCGCCGCGAGTCGCGATCTGGTGCGCCGGGCCGCACAGCTCGACACCGATCCACCCGCGAAGGCATGGACCCGTGCCAGGACCGTCCGAACGGTTACCGATGTCGCGGTCGCCTACCTCGGTCACGGTGACGGCCCGCCGACCGCGGTCCTGAAAGTCGCCGGATCGCCGCTGGCCGCCGCCGACCTGCGCCGGCAGCGGGAGATCCTGACGAGCCTGTCCGCCGACTCCCTGCTCGGCGACTGGCCCCTGCTCCCCCGCGTTCTTGCGTTCGGCGACGACTCCGACGGGGTGGCCTCCATCGAGACATACCATCCGCGAGTAGACCTGACCACGGTCCTGACCACGCACCCGGAGCGGTTCGAGGCCCTGACGACGCTCGCACTCACCTCGATCGAGGAGTTGCACCGCCGCACCGGTCGCCTCGCCGTGGTGGACGACACCATGCTCACCGGGTGGGTCGACGAGCCCGTGCGCACCCTGACCGAGATGTGCCGGATCCTGTCCCCCGCGTCGATCGACACCGCCGACCGGATCAGGACCGTGGTGCGCGCCGCACTGACCGGCCACATCCTGATGACCGGCTGGGCGCACGGAGATTTCCACTGCGGCAACGTCATGCTGGAATCCGGGCGCGTCACCGCCATCATCGACTGGGGTGGCGCCCGGCCGGAATGGCTCTGCGCGCTCGACGCCTACCACCTGGTCTTGACCGCATCCTGCATCGTCGAACAGCGCGAACTCGGCTCGGTGCTGGCCCGGCGCCTGCGCGCAGGCGGTTTCACCGAGCGCGAACGTCGTCAGCTCGACCTCGTTCGCGGTGCCGCGGCGCGCGGGGACCCGCTGGACGAGCGGATTGCGATCCTGCTGACCTGGCTGCATCATGTCGCGGCGTTGTCCCGTAAATGCGGCGTCTATCGCGAGCACCGCGTCTGGTGGGCCCTCAATGCCGAACCTGTGCTGCGCGCGTTCGCCGACCTCGCCCCGACACTCGAGGCGCAGCAGCGCACCACGGAACTTGCTGTCGACCGACCGGATCTGCCGGTATCGGCAGCCGCTGCCGCACCGGCAGATCTCGCGGAATTCGAAGCCGAGTGGGACCCCGACACCACACCGGCCCCGGCGCCGGATCGCGGAGAGCGGTCCGACCAGCTCACCGTCTCGGTCGTCATCTGCTCCTATGCCGAGGACCGTTGGGACACTTTGGTTCTCGCGGTCACCTCGGTCCAGGCGCAGTCGCGGCCCGCCGAGGAAATCGTGGTGGTGATCGACCACAACACAGTGCTACTGGATCGCGCACGCACCCTGCCCGGTGTGACGGTCGTTCCGAACCGCAACACGTCAGGGCTGTCCGGCGCCCGCAACACCGGAACAGCGGTCAGCACAGGCGATATCGTGGCGTTCCTCGACGACGACGCCTTCGCCGACGCCGATTGGCTGGCCGAACTCGCCGCGCCCTACGCCGACCCCGCGGTGCTCGGCGTCGGCGGCCTGGTCACCGCGAACTGGCTCACAGCACGGCCGTCCTGGTTTCCCCCAGAGTTCGACTGGGTGGTCGGCTGCACCTACCGCGGCATGGCCACCGGGCGCGCGGCGGTGCGCAACATGATCGGCGCCAATATGTCGTTTCGGCGCGAGCTGCTCGTCGCATCGGGCGGATTCCGTACCGACCTCGGCCGGGTGGGGGCGCGGCCGCTCGGCTGTGAGGAGACCGAGCTGTGCATCCGCCTGCGGCGCGGCCACCCGGATGGCGTGCACTTGTACGAACCCGCGGCGCGGGTGTGGCACAGCGTCCCCGGCACTCGTGCGACGTGGTCGTATTTCCGCTCGCGCTGCTATTGCGAAGGCCTGTCCAAGGCGAGAGTCAGCGTTCTCGCGGGCTCCGATCGAGCCTTGGCCAGTGAACGGTCGTATCTGAGGTCGACGGTGCCGCTGGGTGTGCTGCGCAACCTCGGTGCCGGATTGCGTGGGCGCCTCTGGGGATTCGTCACCGCGGTCGTGATGCTGGTGGGGGTCATGGCTACCGCGATCGGCTATGCCGCGGGCACCCGTGCGGGGCATCGCACACCGGCGCCGCGGACCACCTTCGGGCTGGCAGGCGCCTGGCGCTACACCGGCGTGGTGATCGCGGCCGCGTTGTGGGTGGTATCGCTGCCGCGCATCGAGCTCGATCGCATCGGTGACTACGGCCTGCTGCCGCTGCTGCCGTTCACCTTCTGGGCGGCACTGGCTGTGCTGCTCGTGAGTTTCGGTGTGCTGGTGCAGGCAAGGGCGGCGACGACGCGGTTGCTGGCCGCGCATGTTGTCGTCCTGATCGCGATACTGCACGCGACGCCGTCGGTGACCTACGAGACGCTGCGCTATTCGTGGGCGTGGAAGCACGTGGGCATCGTCGACTTCTTCCAGCGGCACAACGGCGTCGACACCACGCTGAACGAGCTGGCGGTGTACCAATTCTGGCCGGGGTTCTTCAATCTCAACGCGATGCTGGTGAAAGCCGGTGGGGTGGAGTCCGCGCTCGGCTACGCCGCATGGGCGCCGCCGGTGTTCAACTTGCTGCTGATCGGCCCGCTGTATCTGATCTTCAGGACCTTCAGCGCCGATCGGCGCCTGATCTGGTCCGCGATCGTGATCTACGTCCTCGGCGCGTGGGTGGGCCAGGACTATTTCGCCCCGCAGGCAGGTGCCAACTTCCTGTACCTCACGATCGTGGCGCTGGTCTTGCGGTATCTGCGCCGGGAGTCCATGGCCCGCGACCGGCGGGTGATCGCGGTGGTCGCGATCGTGCCGATGATGGCGGCGATCGTGCCCACCCATCAGTTGACGGCGCCGATGGTCATCCTGGCTCTCGGTCTGCTCGCCGTGTTCGGCGTTCGGCGAGTTTTCGTGTTGACGGTCCTCATAGTCGCTATGACGGTCGGCTGGGATCTGCTCGTAGCCGGGCCCTGGCTGAGCGAGAACCTCTCCGGCTTGCTGGCGAACTTCGGCGACGCCGAGTCGAATGCCGGGGCGAATTTCATCGATCTGGATGCGGGCAGCCGCAGTCAAGTCGTGGTCGCCGAGGTCGACCGTGCGCTGAGCGCCGCGATCTGGCTCTTGGCCGTCGTCGGATTCGCCCGGCGTTTCCGCGGGCGCGGTGAACTCGCACTGCCGCTGCTGGCCGTCGCGCCGCTACCGCTGATCCTCAGCAACGACTACGGCGGCGAGATGGTCTTCCGGGTCTACCTGTTCGGGCTGCCGTTCGTGGCCTTCTACGCGGCGGCCGCCTTCTTCCCGCGCCCGGCCGCCGACGCGCCCCGCCGGCTCGGTCGGCTGGCGCTGCCGGTGGTGCTGCTGCTGCTCGTGACGGGGTTCGGTTTCGGCTACTACGGCAAGGAGCAAACGGCCTACTTCGCGCCCGAGGAATACGCGGCAGCTCAGTTCGTCTACGGCATCGCTCCGCGCGGGTCGCTGGTCATCGGTGCGACGAGTGGCTTTCCCTGGGCGTTCAAGAATTTCGAGTTCTACGACCACATATGGTTCGCGACCTTCGACGCCGATGACCGGGAAGCCATTGTCGCGGAACCGGTCTCGCAGTTGGGCGACATGATGTCGGCGCGACGCCACCATCACTCGTATCTCATCCTCACCCGCAGCCAGAGCGCCGGGATGACGCTGTCCGGTGACCTCCCGGGCGACGCGCTCGCGCGGATCCAGCAGACCCTGTCCGAGTCACCGAGATTCACCGAGCTCTACCGGAATTCGCACGCCGTGGTGTTCACCCTGACCCAGCCAGCACCGGAGTGAGAAGATGACGCGAATTCCTGCTGGGCTCACCCGCTATCGGCTTCCCGATCGCGCGGCGCTGCGGCGTGGTCTGGGTTCGACCCCGGCAACGACCTGGGTGCTGGCCGGTTCGGGCTGGGTCACGCTGCTGGCCGTCCACGCCATCTCCCCCGATTCACCGCTAGCAGTGCTGCGGACGCTCGTCGTCTTCGCGTTCGTGCTGCTGTGCCCCGGTCTCGCTGTCGCGAGATTGCTGCCGCTGCGCGAGGACATCGAGGTCTGGGTGGTGGGGATCGCGCTGAGTATGTCCTTCGGCCTGCTGGTCACTGTCGCGTTCACCGCGGCGCGCAATGATTCGACGACGTCGCGGTTGGTGGTGCTGGCGGTCATCACCACCGCGGCGGCCGCGGTGCAGATCTTTCGATCGGCGCGGCCATGACGATCGTCCCGATCCTGCTCTACCATTGCGTGTCGGCCGATCCGGCGGGGTGGATCGCGCCCTATGCCGTGTCGCCACGGACCTTCGCCCGGCACGTCGAGTTGATGGCGGCGAGTGGCCGAACGCCGATGACCGTCACCACCCTGACCGACGCGCTCCGCGATGGACGGGAGTTGCCGGCACGCCCGCTGGTGGTGACCTTCGACGACGGCTTCGCCGACTTCGCCGATGCCGCAACGGTTCTCGCCGCCCGTCAGATTCCGTGCACGCTCTACGTGACGACCGGCGCATTGCGCGGACCTCACCAGTCCTCGCGGCTGTGCCTGCCACCCGCCCGGATGCTGGCGTGGTCGCAACTGCCCGAACTGGCCGAGCACCACGTCGAGATCGGCGCCCATACCCACACTCACCCGCAGCTCGACATCTTGCGGGAACGGGTGGCAGCGGCCGAGATCCGCGAGTGCAAGGACCTGCTCGAGGACGCGATGGGCACCGAAGTCCGCAGCTTCGCCTATCCCCACGGCTTCCACTCGGCACGGGTCAAGCGCCAGGTGCACGTCGCGGGCTACACCTCGGCAGCCGCGGTGGGCAATGCCTTGAGCTCGACGGCCGACGATCCCTTCGCGCTGGCCCGGCTGACGATTCGCTCGACGACCACCATCGACGAGCTGACGGCCTGGCTGGCGGGCCGAGACGCTGCTGTCGCGCCGTTTCCGCAGGCGTGGCGAACCACGGCGTGGCGAACCTACCGCCGGTTGCGCGGTCGCCGATCGACGCGCGGAGTCATCACGATGCCCGTCCGGCCATCGAGACCACTAGGAGGTATCTGACCATGCGCACCCTCGTTACCGGCGCTGCCGGATTCATCGGTTCGACTCTGGTCGACAGCCTGCTCGCCGACGGCCATACCGTCGTCGGTATCGACAAT
The DNA here is from genome assembly GCF_052814245.1 of Nocardia sp. IBHARD005. NCBI lineage: Bacteria > Bacillati > Actinomycetota > Actinomycetes > Mycobacteriales > Nocardiaceae > Nocardia > Nocardia sp. IBHARD005. The sequence goes on along the minus strand of NZ_CP199935.1, from coordinate 4,584,185 downwards.
CTCGCCACCGGTCGAATAGGCAACCTGGACAGTGCGTTTGGGCACGACACTTTCGTCTTCGTCGAGACCGGTGTCGCGCGACGCGAGCTCGCCGAGATTGTGGGCGATGTCGCGCCGGAGGTGGTGTTCCACCTCGCCGCCCAGGTCGACGTCCGCAAATCGGTCGGCGATCCCTGCTCCGACGCGGACACGAACGTACTGGGCACCATCAATGTGGCCGAGGCGTGCAGGCAGGCCGGGACTCGCCGCGTCGTCTTCGCCGCCTCCGGCGGATCCCGTTACGGCACACCCACCGCACTGCCGATCGGCGAGGACGCGCCGCCTCACCCCCTCTCCCCGTATGCGGCCGCCAAGGTCGCCGGTGAGCTCTACCTCGCCGCGTACGCCGACATGTACGGGATGGCGCCGATCAGCCTTGCTTTGTCGAATGTTTATGGGCCACGCCAGGATCCGCGCGGGGAAGCAGGCGTCGTTGCGATCTTCGGGTGTGCGTTGCTGCACGGACATCCGGGGACCATCTACGGTGACGGCACCGCCACCCGCGACTATGTCTATGTCGGTGATGTCGTCGACGCGTTCCGGCGTGCGGGCGCGGCGCCGGAATCGCTGACCGGCACCTTCAATATCGGCACCGGGGTGCAGACCACCACCACCGATTTGCATCGCATGATGGCGGCGGCGCTGGGCATCGACGATCCCCCGGTGTACGCACCGGCACGGACCGGGGAGATCCAGGCCATCGCGCTCGATCACACCGCGGCCCACCAGAACCTGGGCTGGGATCCGCAGGTCGACATCACCCACGGGATCGATCACACCATCGCCTGGCTGCGCGACACCCTCGATCTGCGCGGCAGCGCGACTGTCACCGCGTGAACGGAGCTGGATATGGCGCCAACGACAAGCACGATCGGCTCATCGGCACCCCGGGTGACCGTCGGGGTGCCACGAGATGTGTGGGCCGAGCTGCACCGAGCGGACGCGCACGCCGTGCCCACCCAGACGCTGGAATGGCTCGACTGTCTTGTCGCGACAGGGAGCTACCGGGACGCGAGCAGGCTGTACGAGATGCCCGACGGCCGCCGGGCGCTGCTTCCGCTGGTTCGACGGACCTATCCGACCGGCGGGTCGTCGGTCCTGCAGTCGCTGCCCAAGGGCTGGGGGTACGGCGGGCTGATCGCGCCCGACGGCGTCGTACCCGATCTCGTCTCCGCAGTGTTCGACGACCTGTCCGCGACACCCGCGCTGCGGATACATCTTCGCCCCAATCCGTTGCACGCCGCCGCGTGGGCCGAGGCCGCCGCAACGCACACCGGCGTCACCGCCGTTCCCGCACGCGCGCACATCCTGGATTTGGACGGCGGTTTCGAGCACGTGTGGCAGCACCGATTCAAGGCGGCGACGCGCACCGCCGTCCGGCGCGCCGAGCGGGCCGGGGTGACGGTCGAGACCGACACCACCGGTCGCCTCGTTCCGGTGTTCTACGACCTGCTGCGACGCTCCTTCGATCGGTGGGCACGCCAGCAGCACGAACCCGTGCGGCTCGCCAGACTCCGTGGGCGACATCGGGATCCGGCCGCCAAGTTCGCCACGATCGCCGCGCACCTCGGCGGGCGATGTCAGGTGTCGGTGGCCTGGTTCGAGGCATTACCGGTGGCCGCGATTGTTGTCCTGCGCGGCGGAGCGAACGCGCACTACACCCGCGGGGCGATGGACGAATCGCGCGCCTTCCCGACGGCGAACCGGCTCCTGCACACCGTGGCGATCGAAGCCGCGTGCCGCGGCGGCTGTCGCAGCTACCACATGGGAGAGTCCGGCGCCTCGCCCGGCTTGGCCCGATTCAAGGGCTACTTCGGTGCCGAACCCTGCGACTACTGCGAGTACTGGCTCGAGCGTATTCCCGTCTACCGGGCCGACCAGGCGCTGCGGGGCTGCGTCAAACGCGTGATCGGGTTCCGCGATGTCTAGGCACGGGCTCCGGGCGCGCGTGTGTGCGGCTGTGTTGGTGAGTGTCGTCGCTGTGACCGTGGCCGCCTGTGGCACAAGCGCGCCCGACCCTGTCGATCCCTTGCCGCGCGGCCGCTATGTTCTGCTGGCCAACGCGCAGACCAGCGACGTGCGTGTGCTCGACGCGTCGACCTGGGCCGGTCAGGGGGAACCGATCGAGGTCGGTCCCATCCCGTCCGACGTGGTGGTGAGTCCGACCGGCGACCGGGCCTATGTCGTCAGTCCCACGGCCAGCGTGGTCACGGTGGTCGACATCGCCACCCGGCGCACCGTCGGTGACCCGATCCGGGTCGGCACCTATCCGACGGGGGTGGTCGTCAGCCCGGACGGGGGTCGCCTCTACGTCGCGGGCGGCGAGACCGACGACGTGCGCGCCTACGACACGACCACCCGTCGCATGGTGGGCAAGCCGATGAAGATCGGCGACGCGCCGGGCGGTCTGGCGATCAGCGCGGACGGGCGGTGGATCTTCGCCACCAGCCAGTACCAGAACGACGTGCGCGTGATCGACACCGAAGTGCTTGCCGTCGTGGGCAACCCGATCGTCGTCGGCAAGGCACCGGCGCGGGCGGCGGTGAGCCCGGACGGGCGTCGCGTCTATATCGCCAACGCCAATTCCGACGATGTCTCGGTCGTCGACACCGAAACCCGGCGGGTCGTCGGGGAGCCGATTCCGGTCGGCAGCTATCCGACCGGGATCGTCAGCAGCGCCGACGGCAGGCGCGTCTTCGTCGCGAGCCAGAACTCCAACGATGTGCGCGTCATCGACACGACCACGCTGCGGGTGATCGGGACACCGATCGCCACCGGTGCCGCGCCCGCCCAGATGACGGCGAGCCCGGACGGGCTGCTCTACGTGGCCAACGTGTACTCCGACGATGTGACCGTGATCGACACCCGGACACTGCGGGCAACCGGCTCGGGCGCGGTCGGCCGGACCCCACGAGGCATCGCGGTGGTGGCGACATGACCGTGCGGCACCACCGTGCGTCCTCGCGCCTGGGCATCGCGGTGGCCGTCGCCCTGCTCGGTGCCGGCTGCGGCGAGGCCTCGACGACCGTCGGCCAGACCCGGCCGACGTTCGCCGACGAGTTCGACGGCCCGCCCGGTGCAGCACCCGATCCGTCGATCTGGCGCCCCGATGTCGGTGGAACCGGCTGGGGCAACGAGGAATTGCAGTACTACACCCGAGGCGCCAATACCGCCCTCGACGGCCGGGGAAACCTCGTGATCGAGGCCCGCGAAGGATCGGACGGGCACTCGTGCTGGTACGGGCGCTGCAGCTACACCAGCGCAAAGCTGACGACCCGGCAACGACGCGGTGTCGCCTTCGCCCAGCGCTACGGCACGTTCGAAGCGCGGATCCGCATGCCGAGCGGGGCCGGGCTCTGGCCTGCCTTCTGGCTACTCGGCGAGAACATCGACGCCGTCGGCCATCCGGAGGCCGGCGAGATCGATATCGTCGAAACGCTGGGCACGCGTACCGATTCGGTGGAACAGCACGTGCACGGGCCCGGACTCGACTTCGGTGCCGAATTCCGTCTCCCGGCCGGACAGTCGGTGACGGACTGGCACACCTATGCCGTCGAGTGGGCGCCGGAGCGGATCACCTGGCTGGTGGACGGACAGGCAACGCGCTCGCTGACCCGAGCCGAAGCCGGTCCCGGCTGGGTCTTCGATCACCGGTTCTACCTGCTGCTGAATCTCGCCGTCGGTGGCGAGTGGCCGGGGTCGCCGGACCGCGACACCGTGTTCCCGGCCCGGATGCTCGTCGACTACGTCCGGGTCTATCCCGGGGAACGGTACTGAGACGATGACAACGCTGACGTGGGACGTGCAGACACCGCAGGGTCGAGCACGGGTGACCAGTCCGGCGCCGCGCGCGGTGTGGGACGAGATCGTCGCCGCCGATCCCCTTGCGGGACCGTCACATCTGCCCGCCTGGTCGGAGGCGGTGTGCCGAGCCGACGGCTGGACCGAGGCCAGCAGGCTCTACGAACTGCCCGGCGGCAGGCAGGCCGTGCTACCGCTGGTTCGCCGCGCCGTCGGCGGGTCACCGGGTGACCCGAAACTGCTGACCGTGCAGGCCTCGTTCCCGCACGGCTGGGGGTCGGGCGGGATCGTGGCACCCGGCGGGCCAAGGGTCGGCGATGTCGCGGTGGTTCTGGCCGACCTCGCCGCGGGCCGAGAGCTCCAGACGCTGCTGCGGCCCGGTTTCGCCGCGGCCGTGGCCTGGCGTGAGGCATGGTCGGGGGCGAGTGGCCGTGTCCCGGTGCGGATTCCGGTGCAGACCCATGTGCTCGATCTCGACGGCGGGCTGGACGAGGTCTGGTCGCGGCGGCTCAGTTCCAAGGCGCGCACGGGCATTCGCAGCGCCCGCCGCAAGGCCGACAGTGCCGGGCTGGTCATCGAGGTCGGCAGTTCCCCCCAGCTGGTGGACGACCTGTACGACGTGTACCTGCGGTGGGTGGCCCGGCGGGCACAACAGCGGCGGGTGCCACGCCGGATGGCCCGGCGACGGGGAATGCGCGCCGAGCCGCTGCGCCGGTTCCACACCGTCGCAGCGGCATTCGAGGATCAGTGCCGGATCTGGGTAGCGCGCCTGGACGGGATTCCGATCGCCGCCGCCATCGCGGTCTTTCACGGCGGGGTGGGTGTCGGCTGGCGTGCCTTCAGCGACCGCGAGCTGGCCGGGCCGCTGCGGACCCATGAGCTGATGCAGTTTCTGGCCGTCGAACATGCCTGCCGGATCGGGTGCCGCTACTTCGACATGGGCGAATCGGGCGGAGTCAGCACGCTCACCCACGTCAAGGACCGGCTCGGCGGCACCCGGCAGCACCTCGCCGAGTACGCCTTCGAGCGGGTTCCGCTCAGTCGATTCGACAGTGGGCGCATCGCACTGCGCGGCTACGTCGAGCGGCGCGTGCTCGCGATGGACCACGCCGCGGATCGACCTCGCCCATGAGTGAGCGGGTGGCACCGCTGGATCTGCTCTGCACCGCGCAGACGGTCACCGACCTGCTGGGCCGGGCGATCGCCGACCGGGACCGGCTCGACACCTTCCTGCTCACCGCCGGATTGAACCAGCTCGTCGAGGATCGCCTCCATCCCGATCCACTCCAATTGCACCGCGCCGCGGACTTTCTCGACGACAGCACCGCCAGGGGCGCCCACCTCGCCGCCGCCCTGGCTCGCGGCGCGGCGCTGGTGTTGCGCCCGATCGCCGTCGGCCGGGGTGCGGGCGAGCTGCGGCGGCTGCGCGACGCGCTCGGCGACACGTCGATCCGGTGCGGACACACTGTCCTCGATCCCGCCGCCGACCTGTCGATCGGCCCCACCACGGTACTGCCGGCAACCCGGCGGCTACGCGGGGAAATCCTGCGGATTCCCACGTGTTTCCGCAGCTTCGACCAGCACCCGGACGATGTTGTCGAGCTTGCGCACCGGTTGCTGAAGGATGCCGATCGCTCGGCGCCGATCTGCGTTGTCGGCGTGCGGACCTCGGGAAGTTATCTGGCTCCGCTGTGCGCCGCCGCGCTCGAGCTGGCCGGAGCGACGGCAGTGTCTGTGCGCACCTACCGCCCCGGTCGGCCATGGCGGCGAACCGAGGCCGCGCAGCTGCGCGCGGTCGTGGCCGCGGGCGGCACGATCGTGGTGATCGACGACCCACCGGTCACCGGAACCGCGTTGGCCAAGACGGGACGAGCCGTCGAAGAGCTCGGTATCCCCCCACGCGCGATCGTCTTTGTGCTGGCCTTGGCCGGAACCGATACGCCGGCGACGATCCGGCGGTGGCACACGATCACGCTGCCCTGGCCGCAGTGGAGTGTGCACCAGCGGCTGACCGACGAGGCGGTCGGTGCGACGCTGGCCGGGCTGCTCGGCCCGGAACACGACGTGGTGGCCCGGCATCGGCCAGGAGCGCACGGACCCAGCTGGGCTCGCGTGCGCGAACGGTACGCGGTGGAGATCACCACCGGCAGCGGCGTGACTCGCCGCGAGATCGCCGTCGAAGGCGCGGGTCTCGGCTACTTCGGGCGGCACGCACTGGCGGTGGCAGCCGCCCTGCCTGGCCATTTTCCCTCGGTGTACGGGCTCGTCGAGGGCTTGCTCTACCGCGACTGGGTCCCCGGCACCGATCCACCCGGCGACGTCGCGGTGGCCGAGCAGATCACCCGCTATGTGGTCGACCGTCGTCGCGCGCTGCGGGTCGGCTCGGACCCGACCACCCGTTTGCGTGGGCGCAGGCCCGCCTGGGAGGTCGCGGCCGGGCTGCTGAGCGGGGAGTTCGGCCAGCTCGGGCCTGCCGGGCAAACCGTGCTTCTCGATCGGATCGTCCGGAAACTGCTGCGGGTCGACACGGCGAGCATCGCCGACGGACACACCCATGCCCGCTACTGGGTGCGCGCCGAGCCGACCGGGCCACTGCGCAAGGTCGACTTTCATCAGTTCTCCTTCAGCAACCTGGAGATGACGTGCTACGACGCGATCTTCGACCTCGCGGGTGCCGCCGCCGATCCCCCCTCCTGCACCTTCGAATCCCAGCTGCGCAGCGCCTATCTCGCGCAAACCGGCGAAACGATCGATCCCGAGAAGTGGTTGCTGTATCGGCTCACGCAGCTGTGGGGTCTCGGCCGGGCCGACGAGCTGGCCGGTCCCGACCTCGAGGACCGTTGTGCGGAGGCCGTGCACGACTACCTGGCCACGGTCTTCGCCGTTCCCCAGCCGACGACCACCAGCGCGGCGCCGATCTGTGCACTCGACCTCGATGGGGTTCTGGAGACCGATCCGCTCGGTTTTCCGTGCACGACGCCGACCGCCGCGCTCAGCTTGCGGGCCCTGCTCGTGCACGGGTACCAGCCGGTCCTGGTGACCGGACGCAGCCTGCCCGAGGCGGCGACCCGGTGTAGACAGTTCGGCCTGGCCGGCGCGGTGGTGGAGTACGGCACCGCGCTCTATGACCACCGGACCCGGCACTGTGCCGACCTGCGTGAGGGCAGTGCCGCGCAGACCATGCTCGAGGTTCGGCGCTACCTCGGCACACACGAGGGCATCGAGGTGGACCGGCGCTACCGCTACAGCGTGCGCGCCCGGTCGCGGCGTGGACCGATCCCCGCTGCGCTGACCCGCGCGATCACCGCGATGAGGGGGTCGGGGAGCAGATCCGCCCAATCCGGCGCTAAGCGCTGAACATCGAGCGGTGTTGGCGTACAGGTGATTTCATGTCGTCGTGACCGATGAGGGCGGCTACGGCCGGTTTGGGACGCTGTCTCGTGTTGAGCTGGAGCGGTTTTTCTACCTCGACGACGAAGACCGGAGACTGATCGCGGGACGGCGTCGGGACTACAACCGGCTGGGTTTCGCCCTCCAGGTCGTCACGGTCCGCCAGCTGGGCATGTTCCTAGCCGATCCGCTCGACGTGCCACCCGAATTGGTCGACTATCTCGCCGAGCAGTTGGGTATCGAGGACTCCTCGTGCGTGAAGCAGTACACCGAGAGGGAGAAGACCAAGCTCGAGCATGCCTGGGAGATCCAGCACGAATACGGCCTGACCTCCTACAGCGAGGTTGAGGCGGAGCTGGCGGCTTGGGTTGCTGATCAGGCGTGGGTCAGCGGCGACGGGCCAAAAGCGACGTTCGCTGGCGCGGTCGACTGGCTACGCAACCGCCAGGCGCTGCTGCCCGGTCCCCGAACGTTGGAACGGTTGGTCACCGAGGGCCGCCAAACCGGTGATCAGCGGTTGTGGGCTGCGCTGACCAATCAGCTGAGCGCCGGTTCGGCGACGGCGCTACTGGCATTGCTGGACCCACCTGAGGGCAAACGCCGGGTCAGCGAGCTGGAACGGCTGCGCAAGGGCGTGTTCCGCAACAGTTCTAAGGGGATGCTGGATGCCCTGGACCGGTTGGCCGACCTCATCGCGCTCGGTGGCCAATCCTTGGATGTGTCGATGGTTCCGCAGCGTCGGGTCATCGGCCTGGCTACCTACGGGTTGTCGAGCAAGGCACCCGCGCTACGGCGTCTGCAACCCCGCGACAACCGGCTGGCGGTGATGGTGGCCACGGTGAAAACGCTGTCGGGCAGAGCGACCGACGATGTGCTCGAGTTGTTCGATCTGTTGATGGTCACCGATCTGATGTCGAAGGCCGAACGCGCCTCGCGTGAGGAGAAGCTGCACCGGTATCCGCGGGTCTCGCGTAATGCGGGCAAGCTCGCTGCGGCGGTGAAGGTGCTGTTGGAGATGACCGAGGTCGAGCCGGACATCAGCTTGGAGATGGTGTGGGATCTGATCGAGAACACCGCGACCAAGAGCGAGTTACGTGCCGCGGTCGCGGTGATCGACGAGCTCGTCCCGGTCGATGACGCCGAACTCGCTGAGCATCGTCTCGACGAGCTGGCCGGGCGGCTGGCCACGGTCCGGGTGTTTCTGCCTGCGATGATGCGGACCGTGGCGTTCGGGGCGACTGCCGAGGGTTCGGCGGTGCTGGCAGCGATGAAAGTACTCGCCGAGCTGATGACGAAGAAGACGAAATTGCCCGCGAGCTGGCTCGATGCTCGCCAGGTCGACCACGACCTCATCGGCGGCGGGTGGAAGCGGCTGGTCTACCGCGAGGGTCGGCCACCGGAAACGGTCGACCGTGCCGCATACACGATGTGTGTGCTCGAGCAGTTCCATCGCCATCTCAAGCACCGCACCATCTTCGCGCCGCACTCGCTGGCGTGACCCACGAGCCCAACTGCTGGCCGGGCCCGCGTGGGAGCGTGCCCGCGAGGCCGGGATGAACGCGTTGAACCTGCCCAGCGATCCCGTGGTGTTGCTCACCGAGCACGCCGCCGCGGTGGACACCGCCTACCGTGAGGTCGCGGCGAGGTTGGATAGCGACGGTCCGGCCACCGTCGATGAGGACGGCCGTCTGCACCTTGCCGCGTTGAAGGCCGAGCCGGACCCGCCGTCGCTGGTCGATCTGCGCCGCCGGGTCGAGGCGATGGTGCCCGAGGTCGATCTGCCTGAGCTGGTCCTCGAGGTCATGTCCTGGGTGCCCGGGTTCACCGAGTCGTTCACCCACACCTCCGGCAACGGTGCCCGTGTCGCCGACCTGGGATTGTCGGTCGCCGCGGTGCTGTGCGCGAATGCGATGAACGTCGGTTTCAAGCCGGTGACCAGCCCCGGCGTGGACGCGCTGACCCGTGACCGTCTGCACCACGTCGAACAGAACTACGTTCGTCTGGAGACGTTGACCGCGGCCAACTCCGAGTTGGTCAAAGCCCAAGCCGAGATCGAGTTGGCGCAGCTGTGGGGTGGTGGACGGCTCGCCTCGGTCGACGGCATGCGGTTCGTGGTCCCGGTCCGCACCATCCACGCCAGGCCGAACCCGAAATACTTCGGCCGCAAACGCGGCATCACCTGGTTGAACATGCTCAACGACCAGTCCGCCGGCCTGTCGGCCAAGGTCGTATCCGGGACGCCGCGCGACTCGTTGAATTTCATCGATGTCGTGCAACTCCAGCAGGGCGGGAAGCGGCCTGACGACATCATTACCGATACTGGTTCTTATTCCGACATCGTGTTCGGTTTGGTGCATTTGATCGGCAAGCGGTACCGGCCGCAGTTGGCGAACCTGCCCGATCAGCGGCTGTGGCGGTTCGACCCGGGTGCCGACTACGGGCCGCTCAACCAGGCGGCACGGGGCCGGATCGATATCGACAAGATCGCAGCCCACTGGGAGGACATGTGCCGGGTCGCGGTGTCGATCAATGAATGTGAGGTCTCCTCCGCCCACGACGTCACCCGCATGATCTCCCGCGACGGGAACCCGACCCCATTGGGGCAAGCGATCGCGCATTACGGGCGGATCTTCAAAACCCTGCACATCCTGCGCCTGGCCGACGACGAACCGTACCGGCGCGAAGGCAAAGTCCAGGCCAATCTCGTCGAGGGCCGCCACGACCTGGGGCGCCGTATCTACCACGGCAAGAAGGGAGAGATGACCCGCACCTACTACGAGGGCATGGAAGACCAGCTCTCCGCGCTCGGGCTCGTCCTCAACTGCACCGTTCTGTGGAATACGTTCTACACGAACCGAGCCCTGGAACAGCTACGCACCCACGGCTATCCGGTGCTCGACGCCGACGCGGAACGGCTCTCGGCGTTCATCCGCACACACATCGGCATCGACGGCCACTACGCCTTCCACCTGCCCGATCTCGGCGGAATGCACAGACCGCTACGCGATCCCGATGCCCGCAACGACGAATGATGCGGTCGGCACTGCCAGCTCCCTGAACGGCCGAGCCCGGCCTCACGCGCAGGGCGCGAGGCCGGGCTCGGCGGTAGTCGGTGATGTCAGTGCGGTGCGGTGGGCCAATTCTGCGGTAGATCCAGTGCGGCGCCGATGATCTGTATTGCGCTGATCAAGGCCTGAACTTCATCGAGCCCAGGTGCTGAACCGCCCCGACGGCCTTCGATGCCATACGGGCAGACGAAGTTCCGCGGTCGCTGCGGATCCGGACCGGGGCGGCCGATGACGACACGTACCGGTCCGTCGGCAGTGAGGACGGTGCGGGAGGCCACCGGGTGATCGATGTCGTCGATGTTCATCGGCTGACCCCCGAACCCGACGACGCGACCGGAAATCCGAGATCGCTTTGCCCGAAAACCGTGAAGTTCGCGCCAGCAGCGTTGGCGCGCTCGAGTTCGGCGCCGACCTCGGTCAAAGCCGAGTACAGGGCCGCGAGAGCATCCGTTCCCGATGCCGAGGAGGTGCGCACACCCTCGATGCGGAACCCGCATCTGAAGCCGTCGCCGGATGGCGTGGGTGCGCCGAATTCGATCAGCACGGGCCGATCTCCGTCGGCCACAGTCCGCGACGCGATCACTTCACCGATCTCTTCACTCACCAGCGTCTCCCTCGAAAGGTCGTCGGAGCTCAGATGTTTCCCAAGCACTGTTGGTACACGATCCAGGCGTTCTCCCGGCAGAACTGCGTGAGCTGTTCGTCCGGAATGCCATAGCAGTAGTTCATTTGGTCGTTGTAGAGGGCGTCGCAGTTCTCCTTGGGACCCGCTGCCAGCACCAACAACACCCGAAGTGGGTCCGGCTCGGCAGCAGCGGCGGCCGGAGCGGCCGACAATCCGGTCAGCGTCGCGGCGACCACGGCGAGCGCACTGAATCCGACGAACAACCTGGTAATCATGAAATCCCCCGATCATGTTGAGCTGCTATCGCAGCTGAGTGTACGGGTCTCTGGGCATGACGGTCATGAGTTCCAGCGCCTTCCGGGCATGTCCCGCGCCCCGCCGCGTTCGATCCTGGGAATCAGTGGCCACGGCGTCGGCGCGCAGCCGGGTCACTGTCGGCTTGGAACTTCCGCAGCCCCTCGTCGGACACACGCGCATACTTGGCGAGGCTCCGCACCGAGGTATGTCCGGACAGTTTCATCAATACGGGTGTCGAGGCACCGTCCTCCGCGGCATGGGTGAGCCGGGAATGGCGCAGCTGATGCAGTGTGTACGGGCCACCGTCGAAGACGGCGGTGTGTTCCTCGAACAACTCGGCCGCGCGCCGGTAGGACAGCCTCGCCCGACCGGTCGACGGATCGACATCGTTGGCCGCCACTGAGGGTCGCGCCTTGCGGTCGGTGAGAAACAGCGGTCCGGTCTTGCGCCCGGCCAGCATCCGCGGGAGCAACCTCGCGGTGCCGGTCTGCCACGCGATGACTTCGCGGGCCCCACCCTTCCGGGTCACCACCGCGCACCGGTTGCCGGCATCGAGTTCGGGTATGTCGAGCGTCAATGCTTCCTCCGCGCGGGCGGACGATTCGTAGAGCAGATGCCACAGCACCCGGTCCCGCAGTGGTACATCCGATCTCAGGATCTGCGCGACCCGCTCCCGGCTCAACGCCTTGCTGGTGTCCGGCGGCGCGGGACGGGCCCGCAACCGCATCAGCGGATCACCGTTCAGCCAGTCCTGCTCACGCCAGTAGCCGAACGCCGAACCCAGCGCGGTCAATCGGATATTGAACGTCTTGGCGGACTTGGCGCCCCACACGTAGGTGAACCAGCCGCTGACCCGATCCGGTTCCGAACCCAGCACCGCCACATCAGTATCGGCACCGAAATCGGCGACGAGGCGATCCAACGCCGCCGCGTACGTCGCGCGGGTGTTGGACACGGAGATGGTGTCGAGATAGATCCGCGCCGCATCGGCCAGCCGCACACCCGTCACCGGCCGCGGCAACGTCCGAATCCGCCTCATCATGCCTCTCCATCTCGATATCGCACATAGTTTCCCGAGTCGCTGGCGTATGGAACGCGCATCGCACCAGGACGACTCGGGAGTTAGCGCACATAGTATGTCACTATCTGCGGTAACTCCTTAGCGCCGGATTGAGCAGATTTGCTCCTCGACCCCCGATGACCGGCGGGGCGGTGCGCGTCGTCGTCGGGGCGGGGCAAACAGATTTCGTCCCGAGCGGGATGGACAAGGGCACCGGTCTGCGCGCACTGTCGGCTCGGCTCGGCGGTCATGTCGCGCTGGCTGTCGGTGACACCGGCGAAGACCTGCCGGTCTTCGCCGGGGCCGTGATCTCACGAGCGCCACGCAACGCGGACGACGCGGTGCGCGCCGCCGGGATTCCGCTGACCAGGGGCTCCTACCAGTCCGGACTCACCCAAGCGTGCGCCGCGCTGCTCGGGCACCGTCCCGGCAGCTGCCCGCTGTGCCGCCTGCCCGTCCTGGCTCCACGGACTGCCGCGCTGTGCGGGGTGCTCGGGCTGCGGGAGAACGGTGTGCGCGGGCTGGCCACCCGCACGGCTCTTCTGACCGCTGCCACGGCCACTCACAATCGCAGATGACGTTCGACGATCGCCCGCGCCACCGCCTGCACGGTGACATGGTTGCTGCGGGCATGGTTGCGGATCAGCGCGAACGCCTGGTCCATATCGATGGTGTTCTCGTTGGCGAGGATGCCCTTGGCCTGCTCGATCACGATCCGGGTGTCCAGGGCGCGCTGAAGCTGCTCGGTGAGCTGGCGCTGGTGGTGCTGGACGGCGAAGTTGACGAGATACCCGCCCGCGATATCGGCCAGCGCCCGTGCTGCTTCGAGGTCGGCTCTGCACCATGTTCGCTGTTGGGCGGCGTAGAGGTCGAGCACTCCGACCCCTTCGGTGCCGTGGGTGATCGGGATGGCGGCCACCGCGGCGATACCGACTCGGCGTGCGGCGGCCACGTAGCCCGGCCACCGCACGGTGTATTCCCCCACATCGGTGACCGGCACCGTCGCATGGGTCGTGTGCGCGACGCAGCACGGCCCCGACCGCAACTGCTCCTGGCATCGCTCCAGCTCAGCGGCGGGTTCGGAAGCCGCGGTGACGTAACGCAATTGTCCGTCGGTAGCCAGATTGACGCCGGCTCCCGTCAGGTCGAGAAGCCCGGTGACGGTCTGGGTCAAGTCGAGCAACACCGCATCGGTGTCGTTCGAGACAGGCAGGCGGGCCAACCGTGACACCGCCCCGATCAACGATTCGATGTCATACACGCGCACTGTCCTCAGCTCGCACAATCAGCTATCTCACCGTTACCATCGGCGAGCGCGGGAACCCCATTACATCGGCTGTGTCGCCGAAGGCTGCCGCCGATCGCTGTACCGCCGACCCGCACGCCCGGACCATGCCGGTCAGCTGTTGCTGCCTGCCGCGCCGGTGTGCAGGTCGAGGGTCCAGTTCTGGCCGACGAGATCGTGGCCGAAGCTGCGGTGATGTTCCTCGTCGGCGAGGGTGAAGCCAATGCTCTGGTAGATCTTGCGGGCCGCCACGAGCACGTCGTTGGTCCACAGCGTCACCTGCTCGTAGCCCGCCTCACGGGCGAAGGACAGGCACTCCTCGACCAGGCGCGTCCCGAGACCGAACCCCCTGCCCTCCGGCATGACGAGCAGCAATCGCAGCTTGGCCACCGTCGGGCGGTCGCCGGCGACCAGGAAGGTGCAACCCACACGCCGGCCGTCGAGTTCAGCGATCCATGCCGCCTCGCGGGCCGGGTCGCGCTTGGCGCCGTAGTCGGCGACGATCTCGGCGACCAGGACCTCGAAGTCGCTGTCCCAGCCGAACTGCTGGTCATAGCTCTCGCCGTGGGCCATCACCACCCATCCCAGGTCGCCGGGACGGTCGGCGCGGCGCACGACGACCTTCTTCTGATGTTGCTGCGACATGAACCGGTCTCCCGTCTTCCCGTGATCAATCACTGAAACGACTGTTTCAGTTAGGCTAGCCGCATGCCCCAGCAAGCGCCAACCCCCTCCACCCGGCAGACCGAGCTGCTGGAGGCGGCCTACCAGTACGCCCTTGACCACGGCCTGACGGACCTGTCGCTGCGTCCACTGGCGCAGGCCATCGGCTCCAGCCCGCGGGTCCTGCTGTTCCTCTTCAAGAGCAAGGACGGCCTGGTGCGGGCGCTGCTGGCGCGGGCCCGCGCCGAGGAGCTGGCGTTCCTGGACCGGGCCCGGCAGCCCGATCGCCCCGCCGGGCTGGTCCCGGCCGTCGAAGGGGTCTGGGCGTGGCTCGCCGCGAAGGAGCACCGGCCACTGCTTCGGCTGTGGGCAGAGGCGTACGCGCGCTCTCTCGTCCAGCCCGACGGGGTCTGGGCCGGGTTCGCCCGCGCGACGGTGGAGGACTGGCTCGGCGTCCTGGCCGGCTGCCAGCCGCAGGCCGAACGCGACAGCGAGGACGGTGCCGCCCGCCGCACCCTGGCCCTGGCCGTACTGCGAGGTGCCCTCCTCGACCTCCTCGCCACGGATGACGAGAAGCGGATCACCGCCGCCGTCGCGCACCAGCTCGCCCTGCTGCGCGACTGAAACGGTGCCTGGTACGCGGGTTCGGGCCGCGCGTGCGGGGGGCTGACCCGGTTATCGACCCGCTGTGCGGCACGCACAAACCACCTGGACTCAGATTGTCCGAGTCAGGATGTGGCGGTACCAGCGGCAGACGCCCAAGGCGAAGCGTAGTTCGAAGGTGTCGGTGTCGACCGCGATGCCGTAGCGGCCGGTGACCTGCTGGATGCGGTATTGGACGGTGTTGCGGTGGACGTCGAGGACGCGGGCGGTGCGCGAGTAGCTGGCACCTTCGGCGAGGAACACGTCGAGGGTGTTCCGCAGTAGCTCCACCTTGGCACCATCGCCGGCCAGTGGGCCCAGAACGCGGTGGACGAGGCCGGCTAGTTCGTCCGGGTCGTCGGACAGCAGCGCGAAGGGTGCGATCGTGTCGTAGTCGATGACCGTAGGTGCGGCCTCCCCGGCCGAAATGACCAGCGCCTTCGTTCGTGCCGCACTGCGGGCCGAGCGCCGGAACCCGGGCAGCCCGTCGCCGACCGGGCCGAGAGCGACGCGCACCGGCAAGCCGGAGGCCTCGACCTGTTCGGTGAGTTCGCCGAGCACGCACGGCTCCTCGACCGGGAACCAGATACACATGGCGCGGTCCCCCGACGCCGCGACCAACTCGGTGCCACCGGTCCGCATCGCCGTGGACAGCAGCTGTCGTGCCTGCTCGAGCGCGCGCACAGCGTCCGTGCCGGTGACCGTCGACCACACTTCGGCCGCGTGGTGGCGCTGGTCGAGTCGATAGTCGAGCACTTCCTCGGCCGCCGCGACGTCGACATCGTCGTTGTCGAGCAGTCGTGCGATCCACTGCTGGCGAGCGGCTTGGCGACGGCTGAGCCAGCGATCGCGTTCCGCCTCGTAGATCCGGCCCATCGACGAATTGAGCCGATCCAGGTAGGTCCCCGCGAATTTGAGCAACTCCGCGATCCGGGCGGGTTGGTCAGGGCCCGGAACGGCGAGGATCAGCCCGATCGCCGCGTCGAGGACCCGGTACTGCCCCAGCCCGTAGGCGCGCAGCAGAATCGTCAGCGGTACACCGCGCCTGGCCAGGCGTTGGGCGTAGGCGGCAGCACCGGCGGGCGGGTCGACGGTGGCCGGGTCGACACTGTTCGCCAGGACGTACTGCACGGCGGCGATGTTCTCCGCGATGCTGGCGGCCCGCATCTCGGCCAGGTCGGCGGCGACGTCGTTGAGCGGGATCATCTGCTCGGTCACCCGGATGAGGTCGTCGGTGATGGCGTCGACCCGTGGACCGAGGGCCTGTCCCACCCACACCAGAGATCCGTACGCTGCCACGGCCGCTTCCATTTGTTGAACAAAAACTGTCGAGAGCATTGTGCCATCAGCACAAATTTCTGATGGATTAGGTCTGGGTGTCGGTAAACAAACCGGTCATGTGGTCGTGACAGCGTGACATGTGGTGTCATGGTCGCCGAACGCCCCGATATCGACTCCTTCTTGCTTGTTCGACACTGGTCCGCCCCGGTAGGCCGAATCCGACAGGGTTCGTGGGTCATCGCAGAGCTGTGGGCCGGATAGACGAAGGATGTTGTACTCGAATGCGTGAAGTGCGCACCTCTCCACGTGAAGCTCGTCGTGCGCCGCGCGGTCGAGGCAACCGAAAGTCGAGTACTCCTCTCTTCACCCAGCTGCTGACCGCGGCGGTCGACACCGCGGGCGACGCCGTCGCCGTGTCCTACTCGCCCGTCGACGGTGAACGCCGCGAACTCACCTACACCCAGCTCGACGAGTACTCCTCGCAACTGGCCAGAGATCTGCTCGAGCGCGGGATCGGCCCCGGCGATGTCGTCGCGCTCGGATTCACCCGTTCGATCGAATCGGTGGCGGCGGTGTGGGCCGTGGCCAAGACCGGTGCCGCCTACGTCCCCGTCGATCCGGCGCTGCCCGCGGAGCGGATCGCCTACCTCCTCGAAGACTCCGCCACAATCCTCGGACTCACCTGCACGGCACATCGGGACACCCTCGGCGAATCCGTGGAGTGGCTCGATATCGACGCCACGGCCCACCGCGACCGCATCGCGGCGCACCCCGCCCACCCGATCTCCTACCTCGACCGAGTCCGCCCGCTGACCGATCAGCACCCGGCCTATGTCATCTACACCTCGGGTTCGACGGGCAGGCCCAAGGGTGTTGTCGTCACCCACACCGGTCTGGGCGCCCTGGTCGCGGCCGCCAGGCAACGCTATGGGGTCGACAGCGGCGACCGGGTCCTGCACGTGTGTTCGCCGAACTTCGACGTCTCCGTACTCGAGCTGCTGCTGACGTTCAATTCCGGTGCCACGCTGGTGGTTTCACCGCCGACCGTCTTCGGCGGCCCCGAACTCGCCGAGCTGCTCCGCCGCGAACGGGTGACCCACCTGCTGATCACCCCGGCGGCGCTGGAATCTGTCGACGCGCACGACCTCGAAGCGCTGCGGGTGGTAGTCGTCGCGGGCGACGCGTTCGGCCCGACCCTCGTCGACCGCTGGGCCGTGAACCGCGCCTTCTTCAACGGCTACGGCCCCACCGAGGCCACCATTCTCGCTACCGGCACGACAGAACTACTGCCGGGCCAGCTCATCACGATCGGTTCGGCCTTCGCCGGCGTCGGTGCGACAGTGCTGGATTCGCGCCTGCGCCCGGTCCCTGTGGGCGTGGCCGGTGAGCTGTATCTGTCCGGTCCGGCACTGGCCCAGTGTTACCAGGGCAGGCCCGCTCTCACCGCCGAACGATTCGTCGCCTCACCCTTCAGCAGTTCCCGCATGTACCGGACCGGCGACCTGGTCCGGCGCACCGTGGACGGCGATTTCGAGTACCTGGGCCGTTCCGATTTCCAGGTGAAGATCCGCGGTTTCCGTGTCGAACTCGGCGAGATCGACGTCGCCCTCACCGCCCACCCCGACATCGAGTACGCGGTCACCCTTGGCACGAAAGCAGACTCGGGCGCGACCGTCCTGGTGTCGTACATGCTTGCCCGGCACGGGCTTTCGATCGACACCGAGGAAGTAGCCCGCTTCGTCGGCACGTCGTTGCCCAGCCATATGGTGCCGACGGTCCTGATGACCCTCGACGAAATCCCGTTGACCCCCAACGGCAAACTCGACCGAAATGCCCTGCCCACACCGGTTTTCGGTGCGGTCGGCTCCCGTGCGCCCGAGGGGCCGGTCGAGACCGCCATCGCCGAACTGTTCGCTCAGATCCTGGGTCTGGAGCAGATCGGTGCCGAGGATTCGTTCTTCGCCGCAGGCGGCGACAGCATCCTGTCCATCCAGCTCGTGTCGCGAGCGCGCACTGCCGGCATTTCCTTCACCCCACAGGCGGTGTTCGAGCACCGGACCGTTGCCGGGTTGGCGCGGGTGGCGGTGCTGGGTGCGGAGTCCGCGCCCACCTTGACCGAACTCCCCGGCGGTGGTGTCGGTGAGATGCCGTTGACGCCGGTGCTGGCCGCCTCGCTGGCCGGTGGTCGTGTGTTCGGCCGGTTCACCCAGCAGATGGTGTTAGCCCTGCCTGCCGGTATCGATCGAGACGCCCTGGTGGACACCCTCACCGTGGTGCTCGATCACCACGACATGCTCCGTGCCGGTCTGCGCCGGGTCGAGGGAAAGTGGGAGCTGCACGCACTGCCGCCAGGTGCGGTGGATGTGAACGACCTGCTCATCCGCGTCGATGTCCCGTCAGGCACCGACCGGCTCGATGACATCGCCGACAGCGCGATGGATTCGGTGCTCGCGTCGCTGGATCCGCAGGCGTACCGGATGATCGGCTTCGCCTGGCTCGCCCGCGAGGACGGCCCGGACGGGCTGATCGTCGCGGCGAACCACGCGGCGATCGACGGCGTTTCGTGGCGAATCCTGTTGTCGGACTTGGTCGCCGCGTGGGCCCAGGCCGGTCAACGGGTCGTCTTGCCCCCGGTCGGCACGTCGTTCCGTCGATGGGCGCACGGGCTGACCGACGCGGCGACGAGCAGGCGCGAGGAACTGGACCACTGGCAGCAGACATTGTCGGTGCCCGACCCGCTGCTGGGCGATCGTCGGCTCGGCCCCATCGATACCGCGTCCACGGTGCGATCCATCAGCGTCGAAGTGCCCGCCGACATCACCCAGGCGGTCCTGACCGACCTGCCGACGAGGTATCGCGCCGGCGCCGAGGACGGCTTGCTCGCCGCCTTGGCCATGGCCGTGCGCACGTGGCGGGCCCGACGTGATGTCGACGCACCCGCGACACGAGTCCGTCTGGAAGGTCACGGCCGCGAACAATCCGCGGTCGACGGTGCCGATCTGACCCGCACGGTCGGCTGGTTCACCAGCATGTATCCGGTCGCGCTCGATCTGAGCGGGGTCGACAACGAAGCCGCCTGGCACGGTGGCGATGCCACGGCCGCCGTGATGAAGGCGATCAAGGAACAGCTCCGCGCGGTGCCGCACAAGGGCATCGGTTTCGGCATGCTGCGCCAGCTGGACCCGGATTCCGCCGCGCTGCTCGATGGCTCCCTCGGCCAGGTCGGCTTCAACTACCTGGGACGTGTTTCCGCCGGCGAGGTGGCCGGCGCCGACCACAGTTGGCTACCCACCGCCGACTGGGGCGAGCCCGTCGCGGAACAAGACCCCGCCCTGCCCGCTGCCGCCGTCATCGACATCAACGCCCTCGCCACCGGTACCGACACCGGGCTGCGACTGCGCGCGTCGTTCTCCTATGCCGCCGGGATCATCGACGAGGCGTCGGTGCGGGAACTGGCCGACTGCTGGACAGCGGCCTTGTCGATCCTCGCCGACCACCTGCGCGATCCGGCAGCGGGTGGGCTGTCCCCGGCCGACGTGCCGCTGGTCCAGGTCACCCAGGCCGAACTCGACACCTGGCATCGCGAACGCCCGCGCTTGACCGATGTGCTGCCGTTGGCACCATTGCAGCTCGGGCTGATGTTCCTCGCGCAGGTGTCTGCGGCCGACCCGTATCTGGTCCAGCTCGCGGTGGAGCTGACCGGCGAGGTCGACACCGGCCGCCTGCGCCGAGCAGCCCAAGCGGTCCTCGACCGCCACGCGATTCTGCGCACGGCCTTCGGCTCGTCGGCCACGGGTACTCCGGTCGGTTTCGTGGCCGAGGGTGTCACGGTGCCGTGGCGGATCGTCGACACCGACCGTGCCGACGCCGACGAGTTCCTGGCCGCCGAAGCGCGGATCGGTTTCGAACTCTCCGTCGCGCCGCTGCTGCGTTTCACCCTGTACCGCCGCGCCGACGGCATGCACCTGGTGTTGACCGCGCACCACCTGCTGGTCGACGGCTGGTCGATGCCGCTGCTGATGCGCGAACTGCTCCTCTGCTACGCCACCGACGGCGCCCCCGCGGTGCTCCCGCGCGTGCGCCCCTACCGTGACTACCTCGCCTGGCTCGCCGACCAGGACCGCTCCGCCGCGGTGCGGAATTGGCGCGAAGCGCTGTCCGGACACGAGCCGAGCCTGCTCACCGCCGCGGTCACGGCACCGGCCGAGACGACCGAGGGGCACGGGATGTGCACCGTCGAGCTGTCACCGGCCGAGGCCGAGGAATTGGCGGTCTGCGCCGCGGCCAACGACGTCACGGTCAACACCCTGTTCCAGGCGGCGTGGGGTGTGGTGCTGGCCGGTGTGTTCGGTCGCGGCGATGTCGTGTTCGGTGCGGTGGTCTCGGGCCGCCCACCGCAGCTGGACGGTGTCGACGGCATGGTCGGACTCTTCGCCAACACCATCCCCGTCCGAGTCCACTTCGACAAAACCGAACCACTGCGCAACATGTTGTCGCAGCTACAGTCCGAACAAATCGCCGTGCTGGACGGTCATCACCTCGGCCTCGCCGAGATCCAGCGGGCCGCAGGCACGGGCGAGCTGTTCGACACGCTGATGGCCTACGAGTCCTACCCCGTCGACACCGAGGGAATGCGGCGGGCGCACGGCTCTGTCGACGGCCTCGAGATCGTCGATGTCCGAGCGGCCAACGCCACCCACTATCCGGTGGCAGTCGGTGTCGAGGTGGGCGACGGGATCCGCGTCGGTGTCCAGTACCGGCTCGACCTGATCGACCGCGGCATAGCCGAAGCCCTCGCGCACCGCCTGCGTGCCACCCTCGACGCCTTCGTCCACACACCGGACCACACCGCCGCGCGGCTGCTGGACACCCTCGACCAGCGCAACGACCCGATCGCGGAGTCGACCTATTGGCGTGCTGTCCTCGCGGACCTCCCTGCGGAACTGAACCTCCCGACAGATCGCGCCCGCCCCGCGACTCCCGTGTCAGCCGACGCCCGCGTCTGCTTCGAGATCCCCACCGAACTCCATCACCGAATGCGGGCCTTCGCCGATTCCCGCGACACGACAGTCTTCAGCCTCGTGCACACAGCCTTCGCGGTGCTGCTGGCCCGACTGTCCAACACCGAAGACATCGCGATCGACACCCCGTGCCCGCGGTCTCCGGATGCCCACCGGGTGTTGCGACTGCCGGTGTGCGGCGCCACCCCGGTCGACGAACTGCTGGCCGAGGCGACCACCGTTGCCCAGCGGGCATTCGCGCGAAACAGGTTGTCGCACAAGATGTCGAGTGTCGGGGCTGTCGGCGATGCGGCGCAGCCATTGGTGCGGGTCACGCTGGTGCCGGACGAATGCCCGAACCTCCTGGAGCGCGACCTCGTGCTGTCGCTGCGCGCCCCGAGCTCTGCCCGCGCCGACTGTGCAGGTGGCAGCCATCTCGACCATCGACGATCGGGCGCCGCAGCTGACCACCGGCCCGGTGTCGCCGCTGTGGGACGAGCCGACAGCGACAGCCCTACCGGTGCCATTACCGCCGAGTTCGTCTACGCGAGTGCGCTGTTCGACCGGGCAACGGTCGAGTTGTTCGCACAACGGCTGGTTCGCCTGCTGACGAATGCGATCGAGCACCCCCGTTGCCCTGCCGGTGACCTCACGGTGCTCAGCGCCGTGGAAGCAGCGAGCATCACCGTGCGCGACGCTGACACCGTCACCCCCACCGCGTTGTTCCCCGACCTGGTCGCGCGTGGCAACGCACTGGGCCATGACCGGATCGCCGTGCGGCACGCGGGCCGTTCGATCACCTATCGGGAACTGACCGAGCGGACCGCCCGATGGGCCCGCGCGCTGATCTCCCGTGGCGTCGGTCCCGAAGTCGCTGTCGCCGTTGCCCTTCCGCGGTCATACGACATGGTTGCCGCCGCACTCGCCATCGCCGCCGCAGGTGGGGTGTACGTGCCGATGGACCCACGCAATCCCGCGCATCGCCTCCAGCACCTGGTCAGCGACTCGGGTGCGACACTCGGCATCACCGCCGGCGCGTACCTCGAAGACCAGCCCGACGATCTGGCCTGGCTGACACCCGACGACCTCGACCGCGTTTCCGCCACCCACCCGACGACGCCGATCACCGACGCCGACCGCCTCTCGCCCCTGCGCATCGACCATCCCGCCTACATCATCTACACCTCCGGCTCCACGGGTCTGCCCAAAGGCGTCACCGTGACCCACGCCGGTCTGGCAGCGCTGGTCGACGAGGCGATACACCGCTACCACCTCGAGTCCGGCCACCGCATCCTGCACATCTGCGCCCCCTGGTTCGATCCTTCCGTCCTCGAATGGCTGTGCGCCTTCGCCACGGGAGCGACGCTGGTCGTCGTCGCGTCCGATATCGCGGGCGGCGTCGAACTCGCGGACCTGCTGGCCGCCGAGTCCGTCACCCACGCCATCATCACCCCCGCCGTCCTCGGCACCCTCGACCCGGCCGGACTGGACGCACTGGAGTCGTTGTCTGTCGGCGGTGACGTGACCACCCCGGAACTGCTCGCGAAATGGCAGCCCGGTCGCCGCTACCTCAACGGGTACGGTCCCACCGAGACCACGATCATCTCGTCCTACGCCGAACTCACTGCCGGACAACCCATCTCGATCGGCAAACCCGTGCGGGGCACGCACGCGATGATCCTGGACGCCCGCCTGAACCCGGTGCCGCCGGGCGTCACCGGTGAGCTGTATCTGACCGGTCGCGCGCTGGCACGCGGCTACCGCAATCAGCCGACGACGACCTCGACCCGATTCGTCCCCGACCCGTGGGGTGCGCCCGGCACCCGCATGTACCGCACGGGCGACCTGGTGCGCCTGCGCGACACCGGCGACATCGATTATCTCGGCCGCGCGGACACCCAGTTGAAGGTGCGCGGTTTCCGGATCGAACCGGGTGAGATCGATGCCGTGCTCGTCAGTCACCCCGACGTCGAGTTCGCGGTGACCGTGGGCAGGCAGACCCCCGCCGGATCGACAACGCTGGTGTCCTATGTGCTCGCGGCACAGGATCATTCGGCCGACCCCCACGCGCTCACCGAGTACGCCACAGACCGCCTGGCCGCGCATGCGGTGCCGTCCGCGATCGTGGTCCTCGACAAGCTGCCCCTGACCTCCAACGGCAAACTCGACCGCAATGCCCTGCCCGAACCGGCCATCGCAACGGAGCCCGCCGCCGCGCCGACGGGCACGATGCAAACCCTCCTGGCCGAGCTGTTCGCCCGTGTCCTCGGCGTGCCCCGGGTCGGTGTGCACGATTCGTTCTTCGCGATCGGCGGCGACAGCATCTTGTCGATCCAGCTGGTTTCGCTGGCCCGCACGGCAGGCATCGTCTTCAGCACCCGTGACGTGTTCGAACACCGCACGGTGGCAAAGCTGTCCGATATCGCCGCCCTCGACAGCCCGAACGCGCCCGTGCTGGCAGAACTGCCCGGCGGCGGCATCGGCGAGGTCGCGGTGACGCCGGTACTGGCCGAGTTCCTGACCACCGGTTCGAGTGACCGCTTCGCCCAGACCATGGTCCTGGCACTACCCGAAAACATCGATCGTGCGGGCCTGAAGACAACCATCGCCGCGGTCCTGCGCCACCACGACATGCTGCGCTCGCGCCTGCGACGCGACGGCGACGGTTGGCGGTTGGCGGTCCTGCCACCCCACGCGATCGATGTGGACTCGCTGATCACCGAGATCGAAGCCCCACAATCAGCGTCGGACGCTGGTGCCCGAACGGGAAGCGCGGCAACGAACTCGGCGTTCGAGGCCGTAACATCACTCTCCCCCGGCGACCCTGCGACCGCGCCGGATGCGCTGACCCGAATCGGCAGCACCGCTTTGGATTCAGCTCTCTCAGCGCTGGATCCTGCCGAAGCCCGGATGATCGCCTTCACCTGGATCCGCAGGAACGGCGCACGCGATGTTCTCGCGGTGGCCGCCCACCACTACGTGATCGACGGCGTCTCCTGGCGAATCCTGCTACCCGACCTCGTCGTGGCGTGGGCCCAGCACGCGGCAGGTCAACAGGTCGCCTTGCCGCCGGTCGGCACCTCGTTCCGCCGTTGGGCGCACGGTCTCGCCACCGCCGACCGCACCGCCGAACTCGACCACTGGCAGCAGGTCCTGGCCACCCCCGACCCGTTGCTCGGCGCCCGCGCGGTCGACAGCCGCTTCGACACCGAGGCGACGATGCGGTCGATCACGGTGCAGATACCGACCGAGATCACCGAAGCCCTCCTCACGACCCTGCCCGCGCAATACCGGGCGGGCGCCGACCACCCCCTGCTCGCCGCGCTGGCCTTGGCCGTGCGCGTCTGGCGTGCGCGTCGCGGTATCGACTCTCCCACGCTGCGACTGCGACTCGAAGGCCACGGCCGCCAGGAGGACGCCGTACCCGGTGCGGACCTGACCCGCACCGTCGGCTGGTTCACCACCGTCTACCCCGTCGCCCTCGATCTCAGCGCCGTCACGCCGGCGACCTTCGACGACGAAGCCCTCGCCGCGACAGTGCGCACCGTCAAGGAGCAGCTCCTGGCTGTGCCCGGCAACGGCATCGGCTTCGGCCTGCTGCGCCGCGACCCGCAAACCCGAAACCTGGTGTCCGGCAACATCGGCCAGATCGGTTTCAACTATCTGGGTCGCGCGACCACCGCAGCCGAACCCACCGGCGACGCCGCGTGGCTCCCCACCGCCGATCTCGGCGATATCGAAGTCGACTACGACCCGGCCCTGCCCGCGCACACCGCGCTCGACATCAACGCGATCGCCGTCACCACCGACACGGGTCTGCAACTGCGGGCGAATTTCCGCTACGCCACCGGCATCCTCACCGAGTCCGAGGTCGAGGAACTGGCCGAGGACTGGACGAGCTGGCTCACCGCCCTCGCCGACCACACCCGCCACCCGTGCGCGGGCGGGCTCACCCCGTCCGACGTTGCGCTGGTACAGGTTTCGCAAACCGACCTCAACACCTGGCGCCGAACCCATCCGGGCCTGTCGGAGGTGCTGCCGCTATCGCCGTTGCAGCACTCGCTGCTCGCGCTGGACGACATGCTGGACGAGTCGGTCCACGCCTACGTCATCCAGCTCATGGCCGAACTGACCGGCGAGCTCGACACCGACCGGCTACGCCACGCGGCCGCGACCGTGCTGCACCGGCACGCCAACCTGCGCTCGGCCTTCGTCACCGCACCCGATGGCACCCCGGTCCAGCTCGTCGCCGATGCCGTGGAAGCGCCGTTGCGGATCGTCGAAGCCGCCGATGCCGAGCTGCCCGCCCTGCTCGCCGCCGATCAGCAAGCCGGCTTCGACCCCACGATCGCGCCGCTGCTGCGATTCACGGTGTACACCACCGGTTCCGGGCACAGCCACCTCGTCCTGACCTGCCATCACATCCTCCTCGACGGCTGGTCCATGCCGCTGCTGATGAAGGAACTGCTCGTCCTCTACGCCACCCACGGCGACGCGACCCCGCTACCGCCGGTGCGTCCCTACCGCGACTACCTCGAGTGGCTCACCCGCCAGGACCGCCCCGCCGCCGAGCGCGCATGGTCGGAGGTCCTCGACGGGGTTCGCACCACCATGATCGTCCCCGAGCTGACCTGGCCACCCGCGACCGGCAACGGCTACGGCCTGTGCGAGTTCGACCTCGACGCCGCGCGCACATCGGAACTGACCAGCTTCGCCGCGGCCGCCGAGGTCACCGCGAACACCGTGTTCCAAACGGCCTGGGGCCTGGTGGTCGCCGCGAGCACCGCACGCGACGATGTCGTGTTCGGCGCCACCGTTTCCGGCCGCCCGCCGCAGCTCGACGGCGTCGGCGACATGATCGGCCTGTTCGTCGACGCGGTCCCGGTGCGTGTGCGCATCGATCCCGCAGGCAACGTCGGTGACCTGGTCCGCGCCGTCCAGGCCGAACAGGCCTCCCTGCTCGACCACCACCACCTCGGCCTCGGTGCTATCCAGCGCGTCGCAGGACTCGGCGAACTCTTCGACACCATGCTCGCTTTCGAGTCCTACCCCGTCGACGTCGAAGGCCTCCAACAGGCAGGCGGCGCACTCGACAATCTGAGCATCGACGACCTGCAGGGCGCCGACCACACCCACTACCCGATCACGGTCCTGGTCTTCCTCGGTGCCCGCACCCAGGTACAGATCAAGTACCGCCGCGACCTCGTCTCCGACGCTGTCGCGCAGGCGATCACCGACCGGCTCCGCACCGCCATCGACCACCTCGTCGCGACGCCGAACACCCCCGCCGCCACCATCGCCGAACAACTCGCCGCCGACCCCACCGACCCGATCACGCGTTCCCGGTTCTGGCGCCGAACCCTGGCCGACCTACCCACCCGCTTGACCCTGCCCACAGACCACCCAGTGTCGCCCACACAACGCGACCGTGGGCCCGCGAGCTCGCTCGCCCCGGCCGATCGCCGCGAAAACGACCAGACCAATCCGCACAGTCGCACCCAGGTCGCGATTCCCGCGACGGTGCACCGCGACCTTCGCCGACTCGCCGACACCGCGAACGTGAGCTGGCAGTCACTGGTCCGCACAGCCTTGGCCGTGCTGCTCGCACGACTCACCGCTTCCGACGACATCGTGATCAGAACCTGCACTCCTGATCTGTTGCTACGCAACGCCATCGATCCCACGGCACCGTTCCTCGAGCTGCTCACCCAAGCACACGAGTCCGAGTCCCGGGCGCTGGCCCATGCGGGAATCCCGCTCGCGGACTTCGCCGACCTGCTCGGCGTCGAGCCCCATTCCTTGGGACAGGTGTCGCTGGAGATCCACTCCGGCAACTCGGCGACGCGCGAATCCGCCGGCTCATCGGCGAGTTCGGACACCCACCTGCCCGACGGCGTCCTCGCCATGGCGGTGACCGAGGCCGGTTCCGATGCACGGCGTCGCCTGCCGGGCGATGACGCCGAGTCCGCCGGCGAGCTCACCGTGACGGTGGTCGAGGCAAGGTCGAGCATGACAATCGAGTTGTCGTTCGCCCGAACCCTTTTCGATGACCACGAGGCCGGTACCTTCGTCCGGCGCCTGGTCCGGCTGCTCACCGCCATCGCGGCCCACCCGCGCACCCCGGCGGGCGACCTTCCCCTGTCCGACCACGCCGAGTACACCTTCCTCACCCACCTCGGCGACGGCACAACCTCCTCGACCACTTGCACCCTGCCCGAGCTGCTCGTGCGTGGCACCGGCTACGGCCAGCATCGAATCGCCGTGCGCGACAACGCGAACAGCTACACCTACGGCACCCTCGACGCCGACTCCTCACGCCTGGCCCGGGTCCTCGTCGCCGAGGGGATCGGCCCGGAAACAGTGGTCGCCTCGGCCATCCCGCGCTCCTACGAGTCGATCCTGGTCTTCTGGGCCGTCGCCAAAGCCGGTGGCGTGTATCTCCCGGTCGATCCGAACTACCCCGAAGACCGTGTCCGTCACATGCTCGACGACTCCGGCGCGACCATCGGCCTCACCGTCGCGGCCAGGGCGAACGGACTCCCCGGATCCCTGCGCTGGTTGATCCTCGACGAGCCGACCGTGCGGGGCCGCATCGCCGCCTGTTCGTCGACCCCGGTGCGTGATCGCGACCGCCGAGCACCCCTGCGCCGCGACAACATCGCCTACGTGATCTACACCTCCGGCTCCACCGGCACCCCCAAAGGCGTTGCAGTCACCCATGCGGGACTGGGTGCCCTCGTCGCCCACTCGGCAGCCCTGATGCGCCTGCGTCACGACCACCGCATGCTGCACGTCTGCTCGCCCAGCTTCGACCAGTCGATCGAGGAACTCGGCACCGCCTTCCACCGTGGCGCCACTCTGGTCATCGCACCACCGGACACCTTGGGCGGCACTGACCTCGACGACCTGCTGCGCACCGAACAGGTGACGCACACGATCATCACCCCCGCCCTGCTGAGCACCCTGGATCCGGCCGCCCTGCCCGACCTCCAGTGCGTGTCGGCAGGCGGCGAAGCCACCACCCCCGAACTCCTCGCCACCTGGCAACCGGGCCGCAGCTTCCTCAACGGCTACGGTCCCACCGAAGCAACCATCGGCGCGACCTACTCGGCATTGCGTGCCGGGGACCGCGTCACCATCGGTCGCCCCGTGCCGGGCATGCGTGCCGTCGTCCTCGACGCCCGCTTGCATCCGGTTCCGGTGGGCGCCACCGGTGAGCTGTACCTGGCGGGTCCCGCACTCGCACGCGGGTACCGCGGCCGCAGCGCCGCCACCGCCGACCGTTTCGTCGCCTGCCCGTGGGCCGGCCCCGGCGAACGCATGTACCGCACCGGCGACCTCGTCCGCTGGGTGCACGGCGACACCTATGAGCTGGAGTACCTGGGCCGCACCGACTTCCAGATCAAGATCCGCGGTTTCCGGATCGAACCCGGCGAGATCGACGCCGTCCTGCTGCGGCACCCGCAGGTGAGTTTCGCCCTCACCGTCGGCGCCGAGAATCCCGCCGGTGACACCGCGCTGGTGTCGTATGTGACGGGCCGCGACATCGATCCCGGCGCCATCGCACGGTGGTCGTCATCGATGCTGCCCGCGCACATGGTCCCGGCAGCCGTCGTCGTCCTGGACCGCATCCCGTTGTCGGCCGCCGGAAAGATCGACCGAAATGCCCTTCCCGCACCGGAATTCGCGACGCGCACCTACCGCGAGCCCGCGACCGGGCTGGAACGGACGGTCGCCGAGGTGTTCGCCGAGGTGCTCGGTGCCGAACGCGTCGGTGCCGACGACAACTTCTTCGATCTGGGCGGCAACTCACTGCTCGCCACCCGCCTGACTGCACGCCTGAGCGCCGCGGTCGACATCCGGGTGCCGGTGCGTGTGCTGTTCGCCGCACCCACCGTCGCCGAATGCGCACGCGAGATCGCCGGATTGACCCGCGCGGCCCATCGCCCCGCCCTGCGGGCGCGGCCGCGACCGGCCCACATCCCTCTCTCACCCGCCCAGCAGCGGATGTGGTTCCTCAACCGCTTCGACACCGGGACCGCCGCCTACAACATTCCGGTCGTGCTCCGCCTGACCGGCGCGCTCGACACCACCGCGATGCGGCGGGCATTCACCGATCTCGTCGCACGCCACGAGATCCTGCGCACGGTCTATCCGACCGTCGACCACGCACCGGCGCAGATCGTCTTGCCGATCGACCACCCGAACGTGCCACGCCTCCAGGTCACCACGATCGCCCGGGACGGCAGCTCGGCGTCCGAGGGCACCGGCGACGGCCCCCGGACCTGCAACACCGCCGACGTCAGCGACGAAGACGTGACAACCGCCGTGGCAGCACTGGCTTCGACAGTCTTCGACGTCACCGCCGAGGTCCCGCTGCGCGCCACCCTGTTCGAATTGGGCCCGGATGACCACGTCCTGGCCATGGCGGTGCACCACATCGCAGGCGACGGCTTCTCCGGTGGCCCCCTCACCCGCGACCTTGTCCTCGCCTACACCGCGCGCACGCGAGCAAATGCCCCCACCTGGGCACCGTTGCCCGTGCAGTACGCCGACTACGCGATCTGGCAGCAAACCCTGCTCGGCGACGAAACCGACCCCACTTCGATGTCGGCTGCCCAGCTCACCTATTGGCAGCAAGCCCTGGCAGACCTGCCCGACCAGCTCGAACTACCCCGCGACCGGCCACGACCGGCGATCCAGTCCTATGCGGGCGGCCGAGTCCCGTTCACCCTCGACACCGCCACGCACGCCGCGCTCGCCGAACTGTCCCGCACTCACAGCGCGACCCTGTTCATGGCCGTGCACACCGCCCTCGCGGTGGTTCTCGCCGAGCTGTCGGGCACCACCGACATCGCCATCGGTACCCCCGTCGCAGGCCGCGGCGACGCCGTCCTCGACGACCTGATCGGCATGTTCGTCAACACTCTGGTGTTCCGCACCCGCGTCGATGCCGGTGCGAGCTTCGCCGAACAGCTGACCCGCCAACGCGAAACCGACCTGGCCGCCTTCGCCAACGCCGACATCCCGTTCGAGCGGCTCGTGGAAGTGCTCAACCCCGCCCGCTCCACCGCCCGCCACCCCCTGTTCCAGGTCGGGCTGTCGTTCCAGAATCTGGCCGAGGTGCGGATGGAGCTGCCCGGCATGAGCGTGTCGTCGGTGGAGCTCGACCGTGAGCTGTCCCAGTTCGACCTGCACCTGATCCTGGCCGACCGCTACACCGCCGAGGGTTCTCCCGCCGGCATCACCGGCTACTGCACCTACGCCACCGATCTGTTCGACGCGGCCACGGTAGAAGGCTTCCTGACCAGGCTCACCCGCCTCATCACCGCGGTGGTCACCGACCCCGGCGCACCGCTGCACACCATCGATCTGCTCGCCCCCGCCGAACGAGTCCAGATCCTCGACACCTGGAATCACACCGCGCGACAAGCAGATCCGACCACCACCCTCGTCTCGATGCTCGACGCCACCGTGTCCTCGGCACCGGATGCCGAAGCTCTCGTCGCCGACGATGTGCGCCTGACCTATGCAGACCTGGACGCCCGAGTGAACCGCCTGGCCCGCTACCTCATCGCGGCAGGCGTGTGCCCGGAAACCCGGGTGGCACTCGCGATGCGGCGATCGATCGACCTGGTCGTCGCGATGTACGCAGTCAGCACCGCAGGCGGCGCCTACGTCCCGATCGATCCCGATCAACCACAGGTACGCACCCAATACATCGTGGACACATCGGCACCACTGTTGATCCTCACCAGCGCCGACACCTGGCTCGGCGCCACCGATTCGCCCGTCTACTGCAGCAGCGGAGACGACCGCACCACCGCAGCATCCGGTGATCTGGGCAGTAGCCTTCCGATGGCACCACGCTCCGCCGCAGGCAACCGCCCTGGCCCCGATACCGTGAGGGCGACCCCGGTTCTTGCTATCGAGCAGCTGGACCTGTCGACATACAGCCCTGCCCCGGTCGCCGACCGCGACCGCCGCGCTCCCTTGCGCCCGGCGAATACCGCCTACGTGATCTTCACCTCGGGATCGACGGGCCGCCCGAAGGGTGTGGCCGTCTCGCACGCGGCGATCGTCAACCAGTTGCGGTGGAAGACCGACGAATTCGGTCTCACCGCACAGGACACCGTGCTCCTGAAAACAGCCGCCACCTTCGACTTGTCGGTCTGGGAATTCTGGTCGGCAGCGGTCTGTGGCGGCCGGCTGGTGCTCGCCGCACCCGACGGCCACCGGGATCCGGCGTACCTCGCCGACCTGATGCGACGTGAAGAAGTGACGACCCTGCACGCCGTGCCGTCGATGCTCGACACCCTGCTCACCGAAACGCTCCCGCCGTCACTGCGCCGCGTCCTGGCCATCGGCGAAGCCCTCCCGGTCGCGCTGACTCGCCGATTCGCCACCGTGGCACCGAATACCGCCCTGTTCAACGTCTACGGCCCCACCGAGGCCGCGGTTTCGATCACCAGCCACCGGGTGAGCGCCGCCGACACGACCACTGTCCCGATCGGCACGCCGGTCTGGAACAGCCAGGTCTACGTCCTGGACGCACACTTACGCCCGGTTCCCGCGGGCGTCCCGGGTGAGCTGTATCTGGCAGGCGCCCAGCTGGCCACCGGTTACCTCGCCCGTCCCGACCTCACGGCCGAACGCTTCGTCGCCAACCCGTTCCACGCGGGCACCCGCCTGTACCGCACCGGCGACCTCGCCGTCTGGAGCGAACACGGCGAGCTCGAATACCGTGGCCGCACCGACTTCCAGCTCAAGATCCGCGGTTTCCGTATCGAACTCGGGGAGATCGACGCCGTCCTGGCTTCCCATCCCGATGTCGGTTTCGCCGTCACCGTCGGCCGCGAGAACCAGGCCGGGGCAACAGTCCTGGTGTCCTATGTCGTCGCCGCACCAGGTCAACAGGTCGACGTGGACAGCGTCGGGCAGTGGGCAGCCCGGGCCCTGCCCAGCCACATGGTCCCCACCTCGATCATGGTCCTCGACGAAGTACCCCTGACCCACATCGGCAAGCTCGACCGCGCGGCGCTGCCCGCCCCCGAACTCGCCACCGGCACCTATCGCGCCCCGGAAACGGTCATCGAACACACGGTCTGCGACATCTTCGCCGACGTCTTACAGGTGGACCGTGTCGGCATGGACGATCACTTCTTCGAACTCGGCGGTACCTCCCTGAGCGCGACCCGACTATCCACCCAACTCGGTGCGGCCACGGCCGTCCCCATCCCGGTCACCTGGATCTTCACCACCCCCACCCCGGCGGGCATCGTCGCGGCGTTGCGCACCGACAGTGCGAGTACCGATGCCGCCTTCGACGTGCTCCTGCCCTTGCGCGCCGAGGGTACTGGCGAGCCCCTGTTCTGCATCCATCCCATCAGTGGCATCGCCTGGTCGTTCAGCGGCCTCGCGGCCCACCTCGACCGAGCGCTGTACGGTCTCCAGTCACCCGCGTTGAGTTCTGCTGAGCCCCTTCCGGATTCGATCGAGGAATGGGCGCTGCTCTACCTCGAGGAAATCCGCGCGGTGCAGGCCGAAGGTCCGTACCACCTGCTCGGGTGGTCCCTGGGCGGTGTCATCGCCCACGCCATGGCGGTGCAGCTGCAGGAAGACGGCGAGGAAGTCGCGATGCTGGCCATGCTGGACAGCACGTTGTCGTCGGCATCGACGGCGGTCGCGACCACCGTGACCGCCGCTGACCTGCTCGGCGGGTTCATCGGCGCCGACTACGTGGACGCGGCCGAACCGGTCGACGTTCACCAACTCACCCGAACACTGTTGGGACTTGCCGCACCGCAGGCTTCACTCGACCCCGCCCGTATCGACCGCATCGTCGACGCGGCGATCACCTCCGTCGCCCTCGACGCCGCCTATCACCCCCGCCGTTTCGACGGCACCATCACCTATTTCACCGCGGCCGACGGTGATCCGACCGGAACCACCGGTGCCTCGTCCTGGGCCGGGGCGGTGACCGGCGCTGTCGAGAACCATCTGGTGGACGCAACCCATTGGCGGATCACCGAGGACCGGGCCCTCGCCGTCATCGCCGACACGTTGCGGGAGGAACTGAGCTAGCCGAACCGACCACCAGCGTATCCATG
Organism: Nocardia sp. IBHARD005; assembly: GCF_052814245.1. NCBI lineage: Bacteria > Bacillati > Actinomycetota > Actinomycetes > Mycobacteriales > Nocardiaceae > Nocardia > Nocardia sp. IBHARD005. Next base: position 4,550,924 of record NZ_CP199935.1, on the reverse strand, counting down.
ACGCGACACCTGAGTGACCCACCCTCAGATCTGATGCACCCACGCCACGAAGAACAGCGCGCCCGACGCCGCGAGGACCAGGGCGATCGGAATCGCCCACCACGATCGGTCACCGCCGAGCACCGTCCGGGTCACCCGCAGCTGCAACCGGCCGAACAGGGCGATCATGCCGACGAACACCGGCGCGATCAGCACGCCGAGCACCGCGTGCACCGCCCACGCTCCCACCAAGGTGGGCCCGCCCCAAGAGTTCTCGTAACCATCGGCGACCAGCGGATAGGCCAGACCGCGCACGAGAACCAGCACGCTGAGCATCGCGAGGAACCAGCCGAGGAGCCCGACACCCCCGGACAGCACCGACTGGATCAGGCACCGCGCGAGCGAAACATTCTGGGCGTCAACAGGTTCGCGCAGCAGTAGTCGCGGTACCCGCAGCCGGGTCCGCACGCGGGTGAATGCCAGTGGCAGTGCCAGCAGTTCATAGATCGCCGACCGTGCCACCGCGCCGATCACCGCAGTGACCCGGCCGCCGCGAGGTCGTCGAACAACAACTGGTCGACCGGTGGAACCAGATCGCGGTCGCCGAACCCGAACCAGGCCAGCGCCTCGATCTCGTTGCTGGCCGTGAGCACCCCACGGTAGTCGGCGGTATAGCACGCCATCCGGACGACAGCGTGGTGCCCGTCGGCGAGCGCGGCCTCGTAGGTGCCGACGTGGACGGCGCTCTCGGGCGCGAGTTCGACGGTCAGTTCCTCGGCGACCTCACGGACCAGGGTCTGCAGGTCGGTCTCGGCACCCTCGCGTTTACCGCCCGGGATGAAGAACACGTCCTTACCGCGTGGGCGGGCACACAGGATGCGACCGTTCTCGATCAGCACCCAGGCCACCGTATCGACGAGCTGCTGTTGCGCAGGTTCCACCACGGCCCGCAGCATAGTGGGCGCAGACCGCGCAGCGTTCCTGAACTGCGCGTGGCCGGAGCGAATGCGGCATCCGGCGGTCAGTGACCGGGCAGCACGCACACGGTGTCCAGCCCGAGGACACGATTGAGGCGGCCGAACGCCAGCCAGGAACCGATGCTCATACTCAGCTCCACCACCTCGGCCTGGGTGTACTGCGCGAACATTCTGGCCCAGAATTCGTCATCGAGGCCGTGATGGTCGGTGGCATAACGCTCGGCGTATTCGGCGGCGAGCCTGGTGCGTTCGTCGAACCGGTCGGTCTCACGCCAGTGGGTGACGGCATCGGCGAATTCCGCTTCGACCTTCTGCCCTTCGCGTTCGGTGCGCCAGTCCTGACAGAACAGGCACCCGTTGATCTGGGCGATCCGCAGCCGGGCCGCTTCGAATTCACGCAGGCCGAGGGTGGAGTGCTCGTAGACCGACAGTGAGAACGCCGCGGCGGCGACCCCGATGCCGGGCACCATCTCGCCCCAGACGAAACCGATGGGATCTTTGCCCTCGGGAATGTCGATGATCATTGTGGTGTCCTTCCGAGTTTGCCGACCGCAGCACGCAGCGGCACATCCAGTGCGTCGTACAGACCCGGTGGCGCCTCGACCAGCCAGTCGATGGCATTGACCAAACGTCCCACCGCCGTAGCGTTTCCGCCGGCCGCGCGATTGCCGCCCTCGTCGGTCGCTTCGACGCTGACCTCGATGTGCGGCGAACCCTCGATGATCACCCGGTGGGCACCGTCACCGTCGGGTGGTGTGGGCCAGTCCGGTGCGCAGCTCGGGTGAATGCGGGTGACATGCTCGATCACGATGCGCGCCTGCCCATCGACGATGCCTTGCACCTCGAACCGCACCGCCCCCTGCGTGCCGGCGTCGAAGGCCCCCATCTGCTTGGTCTCCACTGTCGCGTCGAGGGCTCGACGGTCGACGGTTTCGCGGATCTCGTCGAGTTCGACACCCAATGCCCTTGCCATCAGCCGAATCTGGCCGCCCCAGACCATCGTCGGCACGCTGGGCATCAGCATCGGTGGCTGGTAGTCCATCGGTTGGCCCATCCCGACGAGGTAGCGCACCGAGTCGGGTTGGTCATAGGTGGAGTAGTCGAAGATCTCCTGGCAGCGCACCACGTCGATGGTGCCGCCGAGCCCGCTGATCAACAGCGGCAGCACATCGTTGCCCCAGCCGGGATCCACCCCGGAGACGAACAGCGAACCACCGCCCGCCGCAATGGCTTCCAGTACCGGCTCGCGCATTTCGGCCGGTGCGTTGCGCGGGTCGTAGAGGGCGTAGAGCGCGGGGGTGACGACGACCGCGCCGGCGCGGATCGCCCGCACGATATCGGCGAGCGCGTCATCGGGGCGGATATCTCCGGACGCCGCGTACACCACCGCTCGGGGACCGGCGGCGAGTAGTGCCTCTATGTCGTCACTGGCCGCGACCCCCAATTGGGTGTCGAGTCCCGCGAGCGTGCCCGCGTCTCGGCCGACTTTGTCGGGGTTGTGCACGAGCACCCCGGTGAGAACCAGCGCTGGATGGGCAGCCACGGAACGGATGGCCGCGCGGCCGACATTTCCGGTGCCCCAGACGATCGTGGGGATCATCGAGCCACCGTAGCAAGCGCTTGGTTTGCCGGAGGGGAAATCTGAAATCTCAGACCGCGCGGATGCCGAGCCCGCCTACACCGATCGCCTCGGCCAGCCGATCCAGCGCCCCGGACAGCTCCCGCTTCGAGAGCTTGCGCCCGTCGAACATCGACACCACGACCTCATCGCCGACCTGTTCCCAGGTGCCCGCGATCCGCCCGTCGACCAGCGCCAGCGGCGAGATCCAGCCCGCCGCCCGACTCACCTTCGACCGGTGCTCAGCGGGCAATAGCACGGTGTCAGCGGTGCCGGGCCCCAGCACGTACTGGTCGAAAGGGCCGAGCAGATAGACGTCGTCGCCGAGAGTCGCCGCGGCGAGATCGTCGGCGAACTCGCTCGGAATCCAGCCGATCCTGCCCTCGACGTCGACCTCGGTGAGCGCCTCGCTCATAGCCGCGAACCAGCCACGCACCACGGCTTTTCGCACGCTGTTACGACTGAGCCACGCGTCGAACGCCTCCGGTGTCGCGGGACCGTACGCGCCGAGGTAGGAGCTGATCATTGTCGAGGCGGCGAGGTCGGGTTCGGGTATGCCCGTCCACCCGGGCGTCAGGCGGGCCGGTGCGGTGAAGGTGACCTTGGTGCCGCGCGCGGGACCGTGGCACAGCGCGCCCTGCCAGGCCAATGGTTTGAGCACCGCACCCCACCCGGACCGCAATTGCTCGCCGAGGTGGGCGAAGCCGGGTTCGGCGAGCACTGCCTCGACCAGTTCGTCACGGGACAGGACCTGTTCGGCCAGAATGCCCGACACCACCTCTACCAGGGCGGCCACCTGCTCAGGAGTCGCGCCGAAACTCTTCTGCCACGACGGCTTCTCCCACGTGCGGGCCGAGCCGATCAGTGACAGTGCCGCCGCGGCCTGCTCTGGCACCATCGCGTGCAAGGTGCCGCGCATCGCCCATGTCTTCATGAGCGTGCCCGCACCCAATGCCTCACCGACACCGCGTGCGCGGGAATCGGAACTACGTACCGCCACCGCCATCTCCGCCGCCGACGCGACCTGCGCCTGGACCCCGGCCAGCCTGGTCGCGACATCCTCGGCCGAGCCCGCGGTCGGTGCCGCGACGAACTGACGACCCAGCCGCCAGGCGAACACCTGATCCCATCCGACACTCAGCATGCGTCCCCATCCCGTGGCCGATCCCGTTGGAGTCCCCATCAGATCAGATCACTGCGACACGGTGGAGCTAGCTCGCCTCGGTCCGTCGCGTGGCGACACGGCGCAGCGCCGCGCGCAGTCCTGCGAATTCGTCTTCGCTGATCCGGTCGACGAAATAGTTGAGAACGAGGTCGGATCGCCCGCCGACACCGAGCGCTTCGTGCATGAGCCGGGCGCTGTGTTCCTCGCGGGTCATCGTCGGCCAGTACCGGTACGCGCGCCCCTCGCGCTGCCTGGCCAGCCAGCCTTTGCGGTGCAGATTGTCCATGGTCGACATCACGGTGGTGTAGGCGATGTCGCGTTCGGCCGCGAGTTCGTCGAACAGTTCGCGCACCGTGGTCGTGTCCACATCGCGGTCCCACAGCCGATCCATCAGCACCGCCTCGAGATCCCCGAAACCACGCACCGCCGATCGACTCCTTCACCTTGCCCGAACCGGCTTCACAGTACCGGCACTGCCGCGGTGAGAGTCGCGAGCATGGCCACCTGTCTGTACTCGGCATCGCGCAACCGCTCCTGCTCGACCAGGCCGGGCGCCTGTCGGTCCAGGAATGGGCCGACCGGGTCGACCACATCGTCGATGTCAGCGACGCGGTTGCGCCGACTCGCTGTCGCCCGGAATCATCGGCGTATGAGGTTCGTAGCGGTGGCCCGATGACCGAGCTCGACACGTTCGCCACATTCCGGCCACTGCTGTTCACGATCGCCTACGAAATCCTGGGCTGCGCCGCCGACGCCGAGGATGTGTTGCAGGACAGCTATCTTCGCTGGCGCGACGCGACGGAGGTGACGCATCCGCGGGCGTATCTGGTGCAGATCGTCACCCGGCAGGCGATCAACCATCTCCGCTCGGCGCGGCGCCGCCGCGAGGACTACGTCGGCACCTGGCTCCCCGAACCGATCCGCACCACGCCCGACGCGGGCCACGATGTGTTGCTGGCGGAGTCGGTGTCGATGGCCATGTTGCTCGTGCTGGAAACTCTCGGCCCCACCGAACGTGCGGTGTTCGTCCTGTCGGAGGTGTTCGGGCACAGCCATAGCGAGATCGCGGAGATGATCGACAAGTCCGATACGGCCGTGCGGCAGATCGCCCACCGGGCCCGCGCGCACGTGGCGTCACGGCGCCGCCGCTTCGAACCCGACTCCGATACCAGCCGTGCGGTGATCGGGCGTTTCCTGCTCGCCGCCCACACCGGTGACGTGCGCGCCCTCATGGCGGTGCTCGCCCCCGATGTCGTCGAGATCTCCGATGGCGGCGGCCGCGTTTCCGCCGCACGCCGCCCGATCATCGGCGCCGAGCCCGTCGCGCGGTTCCTGATCGGGCTGACACAGAACTCGATGGCGGGTGCGACGGTCGAATTCGGCAGTTTCAACGCGCAGCCCGCGGTACTCGCCCGATCGACGAACGGCGAGCTGGACACGGTGCTGGTGATCGAGCTGGCCGACGACCTCATCACCGGCCTCTACGCGATCCGCAACCCCGACAAATTGCGGTCCATCGATGTGTTCCGCACCCTCGACATCGCCGCCGACCTGCCCTGACCACAGACTGTGACGCAGGACACAGCGCGGCCGTGTCACGCTGAGCCTTCGAGCGGTGTCTCCGAGAGTGTCCAGCAAGGCAGCGGAACGAAAGGACCATCCCCATGAAGGTCATCCTCGTGTGCAAGTCGGTGTCACACGGCAACACCCAGCGCGTCGCCGAGGCTATGAGCCAGGTGCTCGGTGGCCGGGTCGTCGCCCCCGCCGACATCGATCCGGCCGAGCTCGCCGACTGCGACCTCGTCGGCTTCGGTTCGGGCATCTACAACATGGATTTCCACCCGGAACTGCGCCGATTCATCGCGTCGCTGCCGGCCGGGCACCAGGGCACCGCGTTCGTGTTCCGCACCAGCGGATTCCCGGAACCACCGTTTCGCCGGTATGTCACCACCCTGACCCGCAACATCGAAAAGAAGGGTTTCGACGTGGTCGACGCCTTCGACTGCCGTGGCTTCGACACCTGGCTACCGCTGCGCCTCGTCGGCGGCATCCGTCAAGGCCACCCCGACGCCACCGACCTCACGGCCGCCCGCGCGTTCGCCGAAAACCTGCGGGCCAGGACCACCGCCACACCCTGATCGGCCGAACTCGTCATACCCCGATGCGAACATATGTTCGTGTCCGATTCCGCCGCCCCACGTCGCCCGCGTATCCAGTCCCGCACCGAGGCCTCGATCCTGCACGCCGACCTCGACTCGTTCTACGCCTCCGTCGAACAGCGTGATCAGCCGTGGCTGCGTGGCAAACCGGTCATCGTGGGCGGCGGGGTGGTGCTGGCGGCCAGTTATGAGGCCAAGGCGTTCGGTATCCGCACTCCGATGAACGCGGGTCAGGCGCTGCGCTTGTGCCCGCACGCGATCGTGGTGCCGCCGCGAATGTCGGCCTATGCCGAGGCGAGCAAGGCGGTTTTCGCGGTCTTCGGTGACACCACCCCGGTGGTGGAGGGTATCTCGATCGATGAGGCGTTCCTCGACGTCAGCGGGTTACGGCGGATCAGCGGCGAACCGATCGACATCGGCCACCGGCTACGGGCGCAGGTGGCAGAGCGCGTCGGCCTGCCCATCTCCGTGGGTATCGCCCGCAACAAATTCCTCGCCAAGGTCGCCTCCGCCGTCGCCAAACCCGACGGGTTACGCCTCGTCGAGCCGGGCAAGGAACTCGATTTCCTGCATCCACTACCGGTGGAGCGATTATGGGGCGTCGGCAAGGTCACCTCGGCGACCTTGCACGCCAACGGCATCACCCGCATCGGCCAGCTCGCCGAACTCGGCGAACCCCATCTGCGCGCGATCCTCGGTCCCGCCGCGGCCCGTCACCTGTTCGCGCTGTCGTGGGCTCGCGACCCACGCCACGTGGAAACAGGCACACGGCGGCGCTCGATCGGCGCCCAACGCGCACTCGGGCGACGACCCCGCGAGCCAGCGGAGATCGCCGCCTACCTCGACGGCCTCACCGACCGGCTCGGCCGCCGCCTGCGCGCCGCCGACCGCGTGTGCCGAACAGTGGTGCTGCGCTTACGTTTCGACGATTTCACCCGCGCCACCCGCTCGCACACCCTCGTCGAAGCCACCGATGCCTCCGCCGTGATCCGCCACGCCGCCCGCCTTCTGCTGCACACTGCCCAACCACTCATCGCCGAACGCGGCATCACCCTGATCGGTCTGTCGCTGACCAACCTCGACGACGCCGACACCATGCAACTCACCCTGCCCCTGGAGGCACGCGCCGAGAACACTCTCGACGCCACCCTCGACGACTTGCGCCGCCGCTTCGGTTCCACCGCCGTCACCCGTGCCGCCCTCCTGCGCAGCGGCGAAGGGATCTCGGTCCCACTGCTGCCCGACTAGCCGTGTCGGGTGCGCTCCCCGAATCGGTCGGCGACGGATCCACCGTGCGAGCCGACGTGGAATAATCGCCGAATGCCTTACGCCGTCATCGGCTTTCTGACTCTCGCCCTGTGGGTGTACTGCCTGGTCGACATCATCACCAGCCCCGACGCGGGCATCCGGCACCTACCGAAAATGGGATGGATTATCGTCGTCGTCCTGATCCCGACGATCGGCGCGCTGCTGTGGTTGTTCGCGGGTAGGCCCGTCGGCGAGTCACGACCTGCCTCCAATACCCGGTTCGGTGAATACGATCGCCCCGGCCGCCGGGTCGCGTCGAATCCCGACGACGACGAGGCCTTCCTCCGCGGCCTGCGTGAGCGCGCCGAACAGCAGCGTCGCGAGGCCCGCAGGCAACAGGAAGAACGCGACCAGGACCCGGCCTGATCACCCCGAAAAGCACCGGGCGGCCACGCGTCTACGTGCGCTGGTCGTGCTTGGCGGGCAGGAACAGTGATCGCGTCCCGAACAGCGAACTGTCGAACCGCTTGCCCGCGTCCGGTTCCCGGTGGTAGCGCTCGATACGCAACACCTCGTTGCGCGAACCGAAGATGAACGGCACCCGCTGATGCACCTGGGCCGGGGGGACCTCCATCATGCGCTCGTGCCCGGTGGTCGCCGCCCCACCTGCCTGCTCGACGATGAACGCGATCGGATTGGCCCCGTATAACAGCGAGACCCGGCCCGGCAGTGCGGGATTGCGGGTGTCTCGCGGGTACAGATACAGCCCGCCCCTGGTCAGGATGTGGAACGTGTCGGCCACCAGTGACGCCACCCATCGCATATTGAAATCGCGCCCGCGCGGCCCCTCCACTCCCTCCAGGCACTCGAGCACGTACCGGCGCACCGGCCGCTCCCAGAACCGCTCATTGGCGGCATTGATCGCGAATCCCGAAGTGTCCTGGGGGATACGCATCTGCGGGTGGGTCAACACGAACGCCCCGATCTCGCGATCGAGGGTGAACCCGTCGACCCCGCTGCCGGTGGTGAGCACCAGCATGGTCGCGGGCCCGTACAGCGTGAACCCCGCACACACCTGCTCCACGCCCGGTTGCAGGAAGTCGGTTTCGGCGGGTTCCGCGGCGCCGGCGACAACCTCTTCGGGCGCCCGCAGAATGCTGAAAATCGAACCGACAGGCAGGTTCACGTCGATGTTGCTCGACCCGTCCAGCGCGTCGTAGGCCAGTAGATACTTGCCCCGCCGCTGAGCAGCGGGCAACACCGTCGCGTGCTGCTCGGACAACAACCCCGATAAATGCCCGGACCACCGCGTCTGCCCCACCATGATCTCATCGGTCAGCACATCGAGCCGCCCACTCACCGACGACTCGTCGTCGACCCCCGACCCGATGATCGCCCCACGCGTCACCTGATTGGCAATGATCTTCGCCGCCGTGGCCACCACATTCACCAGCGCGGAGAACTCCCCCGAAGAACCGGGATGCCGATGTTCTTCCTCGATCGTGTAGCGAGTAAGCGTTTTCAGTCCATTCGGCATCCGGCAACAACCCCTATGAAATCCGGTGTGTCCCTTGCCCGTTCCAGAATGGCTCACAACACGCTCACAATCAATGTGAACCCGCCCGGCAACATGGGCCGTGCCTTGATCGGCCGTCGTGCTTGACCTTGCCCCTGGGGGCAGCGTTTACATTCGCTGTATGAGGATCGGAGAGCTTGCGCGGCTGGCTCAGCTCAGCCCCAAGGCCATCAGGCGGTACGAGGCTTTGGGGCTGGTCGCGCCGGAACGTCACCCCAACGGCTTCCGCGAATACGACGACCACACCGTCCGGCTGGTGCAGGAAATCCGATCCCTGAATCGTCTGGGAATCCCGGTGGAGGAGACACGTCCGTTCCTGGACTGCCTGGCGACAGGCAGCGAACACGTCGACGACTGCCCCGCCTCACTGGCCGAATACCAGCGGACCATCGACGCACTGAACGCAGAAATCGAAGCACTCACCGCCCGCAGAGACGCCCTCACCGATCGGCTCCGCACCGCCGCGCACCGCACCACTCGAATGCTCCCGTGGCCGGAGGCGGTCTTCGCTCGGCAGCCCCCATCAGACCGCGATCGGGCGACCGAACGGCACGCCGAGCAACCACACGACAACCCCACCGAACTGAAGGAATCACGATGACCCAGAGTTCCGCGATCGCCGGCACCGTCGCGGTGACCGATGAATCATTCGACCGCGACGTCCTCACCCACCCCGGCCTTGTCCTCGTTGACGTCTGGGCCACGTGGTGCCCTTCGTGCAAAATGATCGCCCCCGTGCTGGCCGAAGTCGCCCGCGAACGCGCGGACACCCTCGCCGTTCGCACCCTCAACGCCGACGAGAACCCGCTCACCGCCCGCACTTACCACGTGATGGCGGCCCCGACGCTGCTGCTCTTCCGCGACGGCCAACTGCTGCGCACCCTCGTCGGCGCCCGCTCCAAAGCCCGGCTCCTAGCCGAGCTGGACGACGCAGCGAGCCACTGACCCCGATAGACGGATGTCAGTGCCGCCGGTACGGTCGTCGCCACTCCCGAAGGCCTGCGGTGGAGATCCTTGCGCCGCAGGCCAACTGCCGGATCCGGCGAACCTGCCACGGTGGCGCCACACCCGGACGTACGATCCGAGCGTGGCCGAATCCCATGGTTCCACCCCTCTGCGTGTGCTGGTCTACAGCAACGATGCCGATACCCGTCAACAGGTGATCCTGGCGCTGGGCCGTAGGCCGCGTGCCGATCTACCCGAGCTCGACTTCTTCGAGGTCGCCACCGCACCGGTGGTCATCGAGCAGATGGATGCCGGCGGGATCGATCTGGCCATCCTCGACGGTGAATCCGCCCCGACCGGTGGCCTCGGTATCGCCAAACAGCTCAAGGACGAAATCGATCATTGCCCGCCGGTGGTCGTGCTCACCGGTCGGCCCGATGACGCCTGGCTGGCCAACTGGTCGCGTGCCGAGGCCGCCGTCTCGCACCCGATCGACCCCATGCAGCTCACCAACGCGGTCGCCGGGGTCCTGCTCGCCCGCTGACCGGGAGCGTCCGGACATCGTCCCGAACCGTCGGATAGTCCGCCTAGCACCATTCTGTCTATCACCACTGGTAATGCCCGTGGTTCGCTGTCGCATGCCCGTAGGCGATTACCCCCGTATCGCTCATGAATCGCGGTTCCGATATCGATCAAACCCCGCCCCGGAAACGTGCGGCGGAGCCCCGAAACGGCGGTAGTCTGTGCTCTAGCTCACACGAGCACGGGCTCTTGTATAACGCTCCGCCATCGCTGCACAGCCTTGCGCGAGCCCCGGTTCGGCGGACAACGTTCCTCGGCCCCGTCTCGCCGAAAGCTGCCGTCCGCGGCCTGGCCACACGGCTCGGCCTGCTCCAGCGAGGAGGGGAAGTGCAGTCGTGAATATCGAGGTGCCCGCACTCGTACTCGGCGCCATCGCCGCGGCGTTCGCGGTGTTCTCCGTCATCATGGCGTCGCTGATCGGCCCGAAACGCTACAACCGGGCCAAACTCGAACCCTATGAATGCGGCATCGAGCCGACCCCGCACGCCATCGCCGGTGGCCCGGGAAATGCAGCGGGACAGCGCTTTCCGGTGAAGTACTACCTCACGGCGATGCTGTTCATCATCTTCGACATCGAGATCGTGTTCCTCTACCCGTGGGCAGTGCATTTCGACACGCTCGGGCTGTTCGGTCTCGCCGCGATGGCGCTGTTCATCGTCAATGTGTCTGTCGCCTACGCCTATGAGTGGCGTCGCGGCGGCCTCAGCTGGGAATGAGTGGGAAATAATGGGTCTCGAAGAGAAACTGCCAAGCGGGTTCCTGCTGAGCACCGTCGAGGATTTCGCCGGCTACCTGCGTAAGGGCTCGGTCTGGCCCGCGACGTTCGGGTTGGCGTGCTGCGCGATCGAGATGATGGCCACCGGCGCCGGACGATTCGACATCGCCCGATTCGGCATGGAAGCGTTCCGCGCCTCCCCACGTCAGGCCGATCTGATGATCGTGGCCGGCCGGGTGAGCCAGAAGATGGCGCCGGTGCTGCGTCAGGTCTACGACCAGATGACCGAACCGAAATGGGTGCTGGCCATGGGGGTCTGCGCGTCCTCGGGTGGCATGTTCAACAACTACGCCATCGTGCAGGGCGTCGACCATATCGTCCCGGTCGACATCTACCTGCCCGGCTGCCCGCCGCGCCCGGAGATGCTGCTCAACGCGATCCTGGCGCTGCACGCGAAAATCGCCGAGATGCCGATGGGCGTCAACCGCGAGGAAGCGATCCGCGCCGCTGAAACGGCCGCGCTGGCCAGCACACCGACCATCCGGATGGAGGGGCTGCTGCGATGACCTTCGACTCCCCCGACAACACCGACAGCACTGCGGGCCAAGAAATTCCGGAGGAACCGCCCGTCCAGCCGCAACCGAAACCGCCCGAGGACGAGGTGATCGGCACCCGTCGCGGCATGTTCGGCGTCAGCGGCACCGGCGACACCTCCGGCTATGGCGGCCTGGTCACCCCGGTCGCCCTGCCCGCGGGCACCCCGCCCCCGTACGGCGGCTGGTTCGACTCGTTCGTCGGCACGTTGCGCGCCGCACTCGTTGGACGGGTCATCGCCTTCGACACCGTGATCGAGAGGATCGTGGTGTTCCGCGACGAACTCACCCTGCACGTGCGGCGCGAACATCTCGTCGCCGTCGCGAGCACGTTGCGCGACGACAGCTCCCTGCGATTCGAACTGTGCCTCGGCGTCAACGGCGTGCACTATCCCGACGACAACGGCCGCGAACTGCACGCCGTCTACCCCTTGATGTCGATCACCCACGGCCGCCGCATCCGGCTGGAAGTGTCCGCGCCCGACGCCGATCCGCACATCCCGTCGCTGTTCTCGGTGTATCCGACAACCGACTGGCACGAACGCGAAACCTACGACTTCTTCGGCATCCTCTTCGACGGGCACCCCTCCCTGACCCGCATCACCATGCCCGACGACTGGCGCGGCCATCCGCAGCGCAAGGACTACCCGCTCGGCGGGATCCCGGTGGAGTACAAGGGCGCGCGCATACCGCCGCCCGACGAGCGGAGGACCTACAGCTGATGACCGACACCGACTTCCGCCGCGACGAACCACCCGTAGTGACTGTCGCAGGCCAGGACTGGGACCAGGTCAGCGAAGTGATCGACGGCGGCGCCGAAGAACGCATCGTGGTGAACATGGGCCCCCAGCACCCCTCCACGCACGGGGTGTTGCGCCTGATCCTCGAGATCGAGGGCGAGACCGTCACCGAGGCCCGCTGCGGCATCGGCTACCTGCACACCGGCATCGAGAAGAACCTGGAATTCCGCAACTGGACCCAGGGTGTCACCTTCGTGACCCGGATGGACTACCTGTCCCCGTTCTTCAACGAGACCGCCTACTGCCTCGGCGTGGAGAAACTCCTCGACATCACCGAGCAGATCCCCGAACGCGCCACCGTGGTGCGGGTGCTGCTGATGGAGCTCAACCGCATCTCCTCGCATCTGGTGGCGCTGGCCACCGGCGCCATGGAGCTGGGCGCGCTCACCCCGATGCTGTTCGGCTTCCGTGAACGCGAACTCATCCTCGACGTCTTCGAAACCATCACCGGCCTGCGAATGAACCACGCCTACATCCGCCCCGGCGGCCTGGCCCAGGATCTCCCCGACGACGGCGTCACCAAAGTCCGTGAACTGCTCGACCTCCTGCCCGGCCGGCTCCGCGATATGGAGCACCTGCTCAGCGCCAACCCGATCTGGAAGAAACGCACCCAGGACATCGGCTACCTCGACCTCACCGGCTGCATGGCACTCGGCATCACCGGCCCCGTCCTGCGCGCCACCGGCCTGCCGCACGATCTGCGCAAATCAGACCCGTACTGCGGTTACGAGAACTACGAATTCGACATCCCGACCACTACCGGCTGTGACTGCTACGGCCGCTACATCATCCGGGTCGCCGAGATGAGCGAGTCGATCAAGATCGTCGAACAGTGCCTGGACAAGCTGCGGCCTGGACCGGTGATGATCGACGACAAGAAGATCGCCTGGCCCGCCGACCTGGAACTGGGCCCCGACGGTCTGGGCAACTCGAACAGGTACATCGGCAAGATCATGGGCACCTCCATGGAATCGCTGATCCACCACTTCAAGATCGTCACCGAGGGCATCAGGGTGCCTGCGGGACAGGTGTATTCGGCGGTGGAGTCCCCGCGCGGGGAACTGGGTGTGCACATGGTCAGCGACGGCAGCACCCAGCCGTATCGGGTGCACTACCGCGACCCCTCGTTCACGAACCTGCAAGCGGTGGCGGCGATGTGCGAGGGCGGCATGGTCGCCGACGTGATCGCCTCGGTCGCCAGCATCGACCCCGTCATGGGCGGAGTGGACCGATGAACACGGAACACCGTCCGGGCACTGACCTCTCATTGGGCGGAGTAGACCGATGACTATCGAACAGCCCTCCACCACACCGATTCTCCTGAAGCTCAGCACGCGCCCGGAACCGTACCCACCGCACGTGCGCGAACGCCTCGAACTGGACGCGAAGGAGATCATCACCCGCTACCCACACCCCCGCTCCGCGCTGCTCCCGCTGCTGCACCTGGTGCAAGCCGAGGAAGGCTGTGTGACCGGCACCGGCATCGACTTCTGCGCCGATCACCTGAACCTCACCGGCGCCGAAGTGACCGCGGTAGCCACGTTCTATTCGATGTACCGGCGCACCCCCACCGGCGACTACCACGTGGGCGTGTGCACGAACACCCTCTGCGCCGTCCTCGGCGGTGACGCCGTCTACGAAGCACTGCAACAACATCTGGACATCGGACACGGCCAGACAACCCCCGACGGCGCCATCACCCTCGAACACATCGAATGCAACGCCGCCTGCGATTACGCACCGGTCATGATGGTGAACTGGGAATTCTTCGACAACCAGACTCCTGAATCGGCAGTCGCTATCGCCGATGCCCTGCGCGCGGGCCACCAGGTCCGTCCGACCCGCGGCGCACCACTGTGCACGTTCCGTGAGACGGCCCGCATCCTCGCCGGATTCCCCGACGAGCGCCCCGGCGCGCTCGAAGGAGCACCGGGCGCACCCACCTTGGCAGGGCTCGAAATCGCCGCACAAGATGACACGGCAGGGGGATCGCGATGACGACGCTCACCCCGGTACTCAGTGAACACTGGGCAACCCCGCGGTCCTGGACCCTCGAGAGCTACCGCGCGACCGGCGGCTACGACGGACTCCGCGCCGCCCTGCGCAAGACGCCCGACGAGGTGATCCACACCGTCAAGGACGCGGGTCTGCGCGGTCGCGGCGGCGCGGGCTTCCCCACCGGGATGAAGTGGTCGTTCATCCCACAGGGCCCCGGCCCCGACGGCACGACGAAACCGCACTACCTCGTCGTCAACGCCGACGAATCCGAACCCGGCACCTGCAAAGACATCCCGTTGATGCTGGCCACCCCGCACACCCTCATCGAAGGCATCGTGATCGCCGCGTATGCGATCCGGGCCGCGACCGCGTTCATCTACGTCCGCGGCGAAGTGATCCCGGTGCTGCGCAGACTCCAAGCCGCCGTCGCCGAGGCCTATTCGGCGGGATTGCTCGGCCACGACATCCTCGGCTCGGGTTTCGACCTGGACCTGATCGTGCACGCCGGTGCGGGCGCCTACATCTGCGGTGAGGAAACCGCCCTGCTCGATTCCCTGGAAGGCAGGCGCGGACAGCCCCGGCTGCGCCCACCGTTTCCCGCGGTCGCCGGCCTGTACGCGTGCCCGACCGTGGTCAACAATGTGGAATCCATTGCCAGCGTGCCCTCGATCCTGCGCCACGGCACCGAATGGTTCCGCTCGATGGGCAGCGAGAAGTCACCCGGCTTCACGCTGTACTCCCTGTCGGGACACGTCGCCCGCCCCGGCCAGTACGAGGCCCCGCTCGGCATCACCTTGCGCGAGCTGCTCGACTACGCGGGCGGCGTGCGGGCCGGGCACACCCTCAAGTTCTGGACCCCCGGTGGTTCCTCGACACCGATGTTCACCGACGAACACCTCGACGTCGCCCTCGACTACGAAGGTGTCGCCGCCGCCGGATCCATGTTGGGTACCAAGGCCTTACAGATCTTCGACGACACCACCTGTGTGGTGCGCGCGGTCCTGCGCTGGACCGAGTTCTATGCCCACGAATCGTGCGGCAAATGCACACCGTGCCGGGAAGGCACCTACTGGCTCGTGCAATTGCTGCGCCGACTCGAAGCGGGCCATGGCACCGAAACCGACCTGGACAAGCTCGCCGACATCGCCGACAACATCAACGGCAAATCGTTCTGCGCGCTCGGTGACGGCGCGGCCAGCCCGATCTTCTCCTCGCTGAAGTACTTCCGCGACGAATACCTCGCGCATCAGCGACTCGGCGGCTGTCCGTTCGATCCGGCCGCCTCGACCGTGTGGGCATCAGCGAAAGAGGACCGATGAATCCAGCATCGCGCAGCGATTCCTTGACGGGCGGCGGTCGGGTGGCGGGTGGGCCGGCCATTGCCACCAGTAGCAGCAGCGGCGTGGTGCCCGCCGACATGGTGAGCGTCACCATCGACGACACCACCATCGAGGTGCCCGCCGGAACCCTGCTGATCCGCGCCGCCGAACTGATCGGCGTGGAGATCCCCCGCTTCTGTGACCACCCCCTGCTCGACCCGGTCGGTGCGTGCCGACAGTGCCTCGTCGAGGTGGAAGGGCAGCGAAAGCCGGTCGCCTCCTGCACTATCCCGGTCACCGACGGCATGATCGTGCGCACCCAGATGAGCTCCCCGGTCGCCGAAAAGGCTCAGCGCGGGGTGATGGAGTTGCTGCTCATCAACCATCCGCTGGATTGCCCGGTCTGCGACAAGGGCGGCGAGTGTCCGCTACAGAACCAGGCGATGTCCACCGGCAGCGCCGAATCCCGTTTCGACGGTGAAAAGCGGACGTATCCGAAGCCGATCCCGCTGTCGACGGCGGTGCTGCTGGACCGGGAGCGGTGCGTGTTGTGCGCACGCTGCACCCGGTTCACCCAGCAGGTCGCCGGCGACCCGTTCATCGAAATGATGGATCGTGGCGCGCTGCAACAGGTCGGCATCGCCCAGGCCGAGCCCCTCGACTCCTATTTCTCCGGCAACACCGTGCAGATCTGCCCCGTGGGCGCGCTCACCGGCACGTCCTACCGTTTCCGGGCGCGCCCGTTCGACCTGGTCTCCACACCGAGTGTTTGTGAGCACTGCGCCTCGGGGTGCGCGCAACGCACCGACCATCGCCGTGGAAAAGTGTTGCGTCGCTTGGCCGGTGACGATCCCCAGGTCAACGAGGAATGGAACTGCGACAAAGGCCGCTGGGCCTTCGCCTACGCCACCGAACGCGACCGCCTCACCACACCGATGGTTCGCGGCTGGGACGGTGTCCTCGCCCCGGCCTCCTGGCCCGAAGCCCTCACCGCCGCCGCCGCGGGCCTGAGCGCCGCGATCGGCAATGCCGGAGTGCTCGTCGGCGGACGAGTCACCGAGGAAGAGGCCTACGCGTACAGCAAATTCGCGCGAATGGTCCTCGCGACCAACGACATCGACTTCCGCAGCCGGGTGCACTCGGAAGAGGAGCAACGATTCCTCGCCGCCCGCATCGCCGGACGCGGTGTCCAGGTCGACTTCGCCGCACTCGACAGAGCACCGGTCGTGCTGCTGGTCGGGTTCGAACCGGAAGAAGAATCGCCCATCGTCTACCTGCGGCTGCGCAAAGCCGCACGAACACGCGGGCAGCGGGTGGTGTCGCTGGCACCGTTCGCCTCCCGTGGCCTCGAACGCATGTCGGGCGCGCTCATCCAAACACCGCCCTGCGGCGAAGCCGATGTCATCACCTCGATCATGGCTGAAACTTCGGCTGATGCCACCGAACTCATGGCGATGCTGAACACGCCGGGCGCAGTCGTCATGGCGGGCGAACGTCTCGCGGGCAGCCCCGGCGCGCTGACGGCGGTGACCCGGCTGACCGATGTCACCGGTGCCGCGCTGGCGTGGGTGCCGCGTCGTGCCGGCGAACGTGGTGCGCTGGAAGCGGGCGCGCTGCCCGGCCTGTTGCCCGGCGGCAGGCCCGTGGTGGATCCCGCTGCGCGCCAGCAGGTTCGACATCGGTGGCAGTCCGGAGAACTCCCGGTCACGCTGGGGCGCGATGCCACCGCGATCCTGTCGAGCGCGGCCCAGCTTGGTGCGCTGGTCATCGGCGGTGTCGATCCGGCCGATATGCCGGACCCGGCGGCCGCACTGTCCGCCATCGACGCGGCCCGGTTCGTCGTCAGCCTCGAAATGCGGCACAGTGCCGTCACCGAACGTGCCGACGTCGTCTTCCCGGTGGCGACCGCGATGGAGAAGTCCGGCACCTTCCGCACCTGGGAAGGCCGACCACGCCCCTTCGCCGCGGCCGCGCTCGACACCACCCGCCGCGTCGCCGCCCCGCTGTCGGACCTTCGGGTATTGCACTCGCTGTCCGCTCAGATGGGCGTCCCGATCAACCTGCCCGACACCGCCGCCGCGCGCACCGAACTCGACTCGCTCGGCCCCTGGAACGGCACCCCCCTCCCCGCACCCGAACTGACCAGCCAGACCCGCCCCGTACCCGGCCCCGGAACGGCGGTGCTGGCCGGGTGGCGAATGCTGCTCGACGCCGGTCGCATGCAGGACGGTGAACCCAACCTCGCCGGCGTCGCCCGCCCGCCGGTCGCACGCCTGTCGGCCGCGACCGCCGCCGAGATCGAAGCCGACGATGCCGATCACGTCATCGTCTCCACCGATCGCGGCGAGATCTCGGTGCCGCTGATGATCACGGACCTGCCCGACCGGGTGGTGTGGCTGCCGCTGCACTCGCCCGGCTCGACGGTCGCCGCCGAACTCGGTGTGACACCCGGCGCCGTAGTGCGCCTGCGTCGCGCCGACGACAGGATGAAGGAACACCGTCATGAGTGATCGAGTGCTACTCCTCGCGGCAGACGCCGGACCTGTCTTCGGCACCGACCCGCTGTGGCTGGTGGTGGTCAAGGCGCTCGGCGTGTTCGTCTACCTGATGCTGGTGCCGTTGATCGCGGTGTACGCCGAGCGCAAAGTCGTCGCGTGGATGCAGATGCGGATCGGCCCCAACCGGATCGGGCCCGGCGGCATGCTCCAGTCCGTCGCCGACGGCGTGAAGATGGCGCTCAAGGAAGACATCATCCCGGCCATCGTGGACAAGCCGATCTTCGTGCTCGCCCCGATCATCTCGGTGATCCCGGCGTTCATGGCGTTCGCGGTGATCCCGATGGGCCCGGAGGTGTCGATCTTCGGAACGCGAACCGCGTTGCAGCTCACCGATATGCCTGTCGCCGTGCTCTACATCCTCGCCATCACCTCCATCGGCGTGTACGGCATCGTGCTGGCCGGCTGGTCGTCGGGCTCGACGTATCCGCTGCTCGGCGGCCTGCGCTCGACGGCGCAGGTGATCTCCTACGAGATCGCGATGGCACTGACCTTCGCCACGGTGTTCTTGCTGTCGGGCACCATGGCGACCTCCGGGATCGTGAGCGCGCAGGAGGGCACCTGGTACGTCTTCCTGCTGCTGCCCTCGTTCCTCATCTACTGCGTGTCGATGGTCGGCGAAACCAACCGGGCGCCGTTCGACCTGCCCGAAGCCGAAGGTGAACTCGTCGGCGGCTTCCACACCGAGTACTCGTCGCTGAAGTTCGCGATGTTCATGCTCGCCGAATACGTGAACATGGCAACGGTGTCGGCGCTGGCGACGACGCTGTTCCTCGGCGGCTGGCGCGCACCGTTCCCGATCAGCCTGTGGGAGGGCGCCAACTCCGGCTGGTGGCCGCTGCTGTGGTTCACCCTCAAGGTGTGGACGTTCCTGTTCGTGTTCGTCTGGCTGCGCGGCACTCTGCCCCGGCTGCGCTACGACCAGTTCATGAACCTCGGCTGGAAACTGCTCATCCCCACCTCGCTCGTGTGGGTGATGGTCGTGGCCGCCGCACGGGTCATCGATCTCGAAGGCCTCCCCGGACAGAACCTGATCCTGGTCGGTGTGGGTCTGGTGATCACCGCGGCGATGATCGCGATGTTCCTGCGCGCCGGCCGCAGCAAGGGTCTACCGCCGTTGCCGCCACAGCAGCCCTCGACCTCGTCGGTGTTCCTCGGATTCCCGGTTCCGCCGATGCCACCACGGCCCGCGAACGACGAACCACGGATCGGCTTGTTCGAACCGCTCGCCGGTTTCGCTGTTACCGCGGCCACGATGTTCAAGAAGCCCAATACCGAGTCCTACCCCGAAGAGAAGGTACCGACCGCACCGCGCTATCACGGCCGCCACCAGCTCAACCGCTACGAGGACGGACTCGAGAAGTGCATCGGCTGCGAACTGTGTGCGTGGGCGTGCCCGGCCGACGCGATCTTCGTCGAAGGTGCCGACAACACCGAGGACGAACGCTTCTCCCCCGGTGAACGCTACGGACGCGTCTACCAGATCAATTACCTGCGCTGCATCGGCTGCGGCCTGTGCATCGAGGCCTGCCCGACGCGCGCGCTGACGATGACCAACGAATACGAGATGACCGACGACAACCGCGCCGACCTCATCTACGAGAAGGACCAGCTGCTTGCCCCGATGCAGCCGGGCATGACTCCCGCGCCACACCCGATGGCACCGGGCACGGACGCGGCCGACTACTACCTGGGCCGAGTCGGTCCGGCACCGTCGGAGCAGGAGGTACTTCGATGAGCACCGCACAGATGCTGGCCGCCGAGATCGCCGGCACCTCCACCGGTGAGGCCGTGTTGTTCTGGGTGCTCGCCCCGATCGCGGTGCTCGGCGCACTGGGTATGGTGACCGCGGCCAAGGCCGTGCATTCGGCAATATGCTTGGCCGCCACCATGATCGCGCTCGCCGTGTTCTACATCGCGCAGGGCGCGCTGTTCCTCGGCGTCGTGCAGATCGTGGTGTACACGGGCGCGGTGATGATGCTGTTCCTGTTCGTGCTGATGCTCGTCGGCGTCGACTCCGCGGAATCGCTGCGGGAAACGTTGCGTGGTCAGCGCATCGCCGCGGCGATCGTCGGGGTCGGATTCGGGTTGCTGTTCATCGGCGGCATCGGCGCGGCCCTGCGCGAGCGCGGAACCAGCTTCCCCGGCCGCGGGTTCGGCGACCGTGACGTGATCGCCGAACTCGCCGAGTTGATCTTCCTGCGCTACGTGTGGGCTTTCGAACTCACCGGCGCACTCCTGATCACGGCCACTATCGGTGCGATGGTGCTGGCCCACCGCGAGCAGTTCACCCCCAAACGCGGGCAACGCGAAATGTCGCGCGACCGCTTCCGCACCGCGGGCGAACGGGCGACTCCGCTACCGACACCGGGTGTTTACGCGCGGCACAACGCTGTCGACAGCCCCGCCCAGCTCCCCGACGGCTCCTTCGCCGAACTCTCGGTGAGCACGATCCTGCGTCACCGCCGCACTCGCGCCCACACCGAGGCTCTATTCCTGGCGGCTGGTGCCGCGGGTTCTCGGCCCGGAAGCCTCGATTCTTCCCTCCCTGCGGGCACTCCTTCGTCGCACCCTCCGGTCAGTCCAGAATCAAGGCGGCCGAGAACCGTCGTAGTAGACACCCCGATCGACGACGAGGAAGGCAAGCGGTGAACCCCCAGAACTACCTGTTCCTGTCTGCGCTGCTGTTCACCATCGGCGCCGCGGGAGTGTTGTTGCGCCGCAACGCGATCGTGGTGTTCATGTGTGTGGAGCTGATGCTCAACGCGGTGAATCTGGCGTTCGTCACCTTCGCCCGGTTGCACGACAACCTCGACGGTCAGGTGATCGCGTTCTTCACCATGGTGGTCGCCGCCGCCGAGGTCGTCGTCGGCCTGGCCATCATCATGACGATCTTCCGTGCCCGCCGGTCGACCTCGGTCGACGACGCCAACCTGCTGAAGTTCTGACATGGGTACCGCGATGCTGTGGCTGCTGCCCGCCCTCCCGCTCGCAGGCGCGATCGTCTCGCTCCTGTTCGGCCGCCGCACCGACCGCTGGGGCCCGTATCTGGCCACCGCGGCCGCGCTGGCCTCGTTCGCTGTCGCCGTTTTCGCGTTCGTCGGCATGCTCGGCCGCGCCGACGCCGACCGCGCCGTGCACAAGGAACTGTTCAACTGGGTGCCCGTCGGTGATCTCCAAGTCGGCTTCAGCTTGCAGCTCGACCAGCTGTCGATCTGTTTCGCGCTGCTCATCACCGGTGTCGGGTCGCTGATCCACCTCTACTCGATCGGCTACATGAGCCACGATCCGGGCAGGCGCCGGTTCTTCGGCTATCTCAACCTGTTCCTGGCCGCCATGCTCGTGCTGGTCCTGGCCGACAACTTCCTCGTGCTGTACCTGGGCTGGGAAGGTGTGGGCCTGGCGTCCTATCTGCTGATCGGGTTCTGGTACGAAAAACCTTCGGCCGCAACGGCAGCCAAGAAGGCGTTCGTGGTGAACCGGGTCGGCGACATGGGCCTGGCCATCGCCATGATGGTCATGTTCGCGACGTTCGGGTCCTTCGACTTCCGGACCGTGTTCGCGGCGAGCCCCGGCGCGAGCGAAAGCACGCTCACCGCGATCGGACTGCTGCTGTTGCTGGCCGCCTGCGGTAAATCCGCGCAGGTGCCGCTGCAGTCGTGGCTCGGTGACGCGATGGAAGGCCCCACCCCGGTCTCGGCGCTCATCCACGCCGCCACCATGGTCACCGCGGGTGTGTACCTGATCGCCCGCTCCAACCCGATCTACGATCTCGCTCCGAACGCGCGCACCGCGGTGCTCGCTGTCGGTGCGGTGACGTTGCTGTTCGGCGCCATCATCGGCTGCGCCAAGGACGACATCAAGAAGGCACTGGCCGCCTCGACGATGAGCCAGATCGGTTACATGATCCTGGCCGTCGGCCTCGGCCCCGCCGGCTACGCGTTCGCGATCATGCACCTGCTCACCCACGGCTTCTTCAAAGCGGGGCTGTTCCTCGGTGCCGGTTCGGTGATGCACGCGATGAACGACGAAACCGATATGCGCCGCTACGGCGGCCTGCGCACGCTGATGCCGATCACGTTCGTCACCTTCGGCCTCGGCTATCTCGCCATCATCGGAGTGCCACCGTTCTCCGGGTTCTTCTCCAAGGACAAGATCATCGAGGCGGCCTTCGATCACGGCGGGTCCACCGGAATCGTGCTCGGCGTGGTCACGCTCCTCGGTGCCGCACTCACCGCCTTCTACATGACCAGGGTCATGCTGATGACGTTCTTCGGCGAGCGCCGTTGGAAGCCCGACACCCATCCGCACGAGTCACCAACAGTGATGACCGGGCCGATGATCCTGCTCGCGTTCGGATCTGTCTTCGCAGGCGGACTGTTCGTGTGGGGTTCGTCGCTGGTGAACTGGCTCGAACCCGTCGTCGGCTCTCATCACGCGGAACCGGTGATCCCCGCGGCGGTGGTGACCGGGCTGGCACTGACGGCTGTCGCGATCGGCGTGGCCATCGCCTACCGCAAGTACGCAGAAGATGCCATTCCCGAGGTCGCGCCGGAGCCGGTCGGCGTGCTGACCGTAGCCGCGCGGAGCGACCTCTACGGCGACAAGATCAACGAAACCGTGTTCGAGCGCCCCGGTCGCCATCTCACGAGGGCGCTGGTGTTCCTCGACGCGAAGGGTGTCGACGGAATCGTCAACGGGACCGCCGCCGCGATCGGTGGGCTGTCGGCGCGAATCCGCAAGGTGCAGACCGGTTTCGTGCGCTCCTACGCCCTGTCCATGTTCACCGGCGCAGCCCTGGTGGCCGCTGCCCTGCTGGCGGTGAGGTTCTGGTGAACTCGTTTCCCTGGCTGACGACACTCTGGCTCGCCCCCGCGATCGGGGCGGGTGTGGTGCTCGTCGTGCCCGCCGCCCGCCGCAATGTGGCGCGCGGCGTCGCGTTCGCGGTGTCGATCGGTGTGCTCGCGCTCGCCGTCGTCCTGACGGTACGGTTCCAACCCGGCGGTGCGCAGTACCAGTTCGTCGAATCCCACGAATGGATCCCGGCATTCGGCGTCGGTTACACCCTCGGATTGGACGGCATCGCCACCGCGCTGGTCCTGCTGACCGCGGTGCTGGTTCCCCTGCTGATCCTGGCGGGCTGGAACGACGACACCGCCACCGGCGACGGCGGCAAGACCATCCACATCTACATGGCGTTGATGCTGCTGGTCGAGGCGATGGTGCTGATCTCGTTCCTCGCCCTCGACATCCTGCTGTTCTACGTGTTCTTCGAAGCGATGCTGATCCCGATGTACTTCCTCATCGGCGGTTTCGGCACCCGCACCACCGACGCCGCGATCCGCGCCCAGCGTTCGCGCGCCGCGGTGAAGTTCTTGCTCTACAACCTGTTCGGTGGGCTGATCATGCTCGCCGCGGTGATCGGGCTGTACGTGCTGACCGCCACGGCAGGCCTCGGCGAGGGATCCGCGGGCACCTTCGATCTGCGCGTCGTGGTCGCCGCGGCCAACAATGGCGAACTCGGGGGCAGCACCGCGGTGCTCAACGCGCTCTTCCTGGGTTTCATGTTCGCCTTCGCGGTGAAAGCGCCGCTGTGGCCACTGCATACGTGGCTGCCCGACGCGGCGGTCTCGGCCACCCCGTCCAGCGCGGTGCTCATGATGGCGGTCGTCGACAAGGTCGGCACCTTCGGCATGCTGCGCTACTGCGTGCTGTTGTTCCCCCTGGCATCGGACACCTTCGCACCCTTGGTGATCACCCTGGCCGTGATCGGCATCGTCTACGGCGCGCTGCTCGCGATCGGCCAAACCGATGTGATGCGCCTGATCGCCTACACCTCGATCTCGCACTTCGGGTTCATCATTCTCGGCATCTTCGCCATGACCAGCCAGTCCCAATCCGGGGCGACGCTGTACATGGTCAACCACGGATTGTCCACGGCCGCACTGTTTCTCATCGCCGGGTTCCTCGTCTCCCGGCGTGGAACCAGGATGATCGCCGAGTACGGCGGCGTGCAGAAGGTCGCGCCGGTGCTGGCGGGCACGTTCCTCATCGCCGGCCTTGCCACTCTGTCACTGCCGGGTCTGGCGCCGTTCATCAGCGAATTCCTGGTCCTGGTCGGCACATTCCCGAAGTATCAGGTGGCGGCGGTGATCGCGACAGGTGCTCTGGTGCTGGCCGCGATCTACGTGCTGTGGCTGTATCAGCGGTTGATGACCGGCCCGCTGAAGAAGGGCAACGAGCACCTGCGTGATCTGGTGCCGCGCGAACTGGCCGTGGTGGTGCCGCTGCTGGTAGCCCTGCTGGTGCTCGGGTTCTACCCGAAACCGATCCTGGATCTGGTGGATCCCGCGGTGGGACACACCCTGTCGACGATCGGTAAGCACGATCCCGCTCCGACGGTCCGCGCTCCCGCAGCAGGTGCGGCCACCCCGCCCGCGGGCGGCCACAAATGAGGACGGACTCCGTGACCATCACCGAGCTCGCGGCCATCGCGCCCGCACCGAGCATCGAATACCACCTGCTCGCCCCGATGCTGATCGTCTTCGCGGTCGGTGTGGTGGGGGTGCTCGTCGAAGCGTTCGTGCCACGGCCCTACCGGTATCTGACGCAGGTGGTGCTCGGGCTGGCCGGTGTCGTCGGCGCGTTGGTGGCGGTGGTGCTGCTCGCGGGATCCGAAGGCACGGCGGTGGTGGGTGCGGTGGCCATCGACGGGGTCACGTTGTTCCTGCAGGGCACGATCCTGCTGGTCGCGCTGCTGGGTCTGCTCCTGATCGCCGAGCGCGGTGCGGTGCCGCGGGCGCGCAGTGGGCCGGGCACGTGGAACCGGGCGGCGGCGGCGTTGGATCGAGGGGTCGACGCGTTCACTCCGCAGGCTTCCGCGGTGCCCGGCAGCGCGCACGAACTCGCGGCGGTGCGTTCCGGTGTCTCGACCACCGAGGTGTTCCCGCTGACCATGATCGCGGTGGGTGGTCTGCTGCTGTTTCCCGCGTCGAATGATCTGCTGACGATGTTCGTCGCGCTCGAAGTGCTGTCGCTGCCGCTGTATCTGCTGTGTGGGCTGGCTCGCCGCAGACGGCTGCTCTCGCAGGAGGCGGCGATGAAGTACTTCCTGCTCGGTGCGTTCTCCTCCGCGTTCTTCCTCTACGGCGTCGCGTTGCTCTACGGGCAGACCGGCACGGTGTCACTGCCGGGAATCGGTGCGGCACTGGACAAGCAGCCCGAGAACGCGACACTGGCTCTGCTCGGGATCGGGATGCTCGCTGTCGGTCTGCTGTTCAAGATCGGTGCTGTCCCGTTCCAGGCCTGGGTGCCCGATGTGTACCAGGGTGCGCCGACACCGATCACCGCCTTCATGGCCGCTGCTACCAAGATCGCCGCTGTCGGTGCGACCATGCGGGTGCTGATGGTGGGAGTGAATGCGCTGAGCTCGGATTGGCGACCGGTCATCGCCGCGGTCGCGGTAGCGACGATGGTCGTCGGTGCGGTCATGGCGATCACCCAGACCGATGTGAAGAGAATGCTGGCCTACTCCTCGATCGCCCACGCCGGGTTCCTGCTCGTCGGTATCGTCGCCGCCGACACCGCCGGTGTCGCGGCCGTGCTGTTCTACCTGCTGGCCTACGGCTTGGGCACCGTCGGCGCGTTCGCGGTGGTCAGTCTGGTCCGCGACGCGTCCGGTGACGAAGCCACCGCGCTGTCGCTGTGGGCGGGCCTCGGACGCCGATCCCCGTGGCTCGCTTCGGCATTCGCCCTGCTACTGCTGTCGTTCGCCGGTCTGCCACTCACCAGCGGGTTCGTCAGCAAGTTCGCCGTCTTCGCGGCCGCCTCCGGTAGCGGCTACACCTCGCTGGTCATCATCGGTGTCCTCTGCAGCGCTATCGCAGCCTTCTTCTACGTCCGCGTCATCGTCTTGATGTTCTTCACCGACCCCCCGTCCGACGCACCCATCGTGACCGCCCCCTTCGCGACCACCTTGGTAGTTGCCTTCAGCGCGGGCGCCACCGTGCTGCTCGGCATCTTCCCCCAGCCGGTTCTCGATCTCGCCGACCGCTACGCCCTGTTCATCCGCTGATGCCGTCGACTCCCCGGCCCGACCCTCGCCCACCGACCAGTCACGAACGCCACGCAGGCCATCCGTGGAACGCGTCCTATCTCGACGGCCCAGCACCGTGGGACATCGGCGCCCCGCAACCGGCTGTTGTCCGCCTGGCCGAGGTAGGCGGATTCTCCGGACCTGTCCTCGACGTAGGTTGCGGCACCGGCGACAACGCACTGTTCATCGCCGCTCGTGGCCTGCCGGTGTTCGGCGTCGACGTGGCCGAAACGGCGCTGGCCATCGCCAGGCAAGCAGCCGATGACCGCGACGTCGACGTCGACTTCGCCATGGCCGACGCCCTCCACCTGCAACGCCTGTACCGCCGCTTCGAAACGATCCTCGACTGCGGCCTCTTCCACACCTTCGACGAGGTCGAACGCGTCGAATACGTCGCGAGCCTGGCCTCGGTCGCCGACGACGGCGCCACCCTGTATGTGTTGTGCTTCAGCGACATCGGAGCCGACACGGGCCCCCATCCGGTCAGCAGGGAAGCCCTCACCGCCCCCTTCGCCGACAGTCCCGCATGGCAGATCACGACCATCGCCCCCGAACACCTCCGAACCCGCTTCCACGATTCCACCCCCGCCTGGCTCGCGACCATCGTGCGCAGGTAGATCCTCCGGGCCTTGACCTGAAGAGAAGTTGAGCTTCTAGTGTCCGTTCCATGAGTGGATACGAAAACGCACCGGCAGTCGCAGTTCTGGGTTTGGGCGAGATGGGGTCGGCACTGGCCGCTGTCCTCGTGGACGGCGGTCACCCTGTCACCGTGTGGAACCGGTCGGAAGACAAAGCACATCCGCTGGTGGCCAAGGGAGCGCGGTGGGCCGCGACCGCCGCGGAGGCTGTGGGCGCGGCCGAGGTCGTGATCGTCAATGTCGCAGGTGGTGCGGTGGCAGCGGAACTGTTGCGCACGTCGGGGGCGGAGCTCGCAGGGCGAACCGTGGTCGACCTGACCGACGGGACTTCCGAACAGGCCACTGCGACTGAAAGATTGGTGCGTGAACACGGTGCGGACTACCTGCACGGTCAGATCATGACCATCGCTCCGGCCATCGGCGCCCCGGAAACGCTGGTGTTCTACGGCGGCGCCCGCCCCGCCTTCGACCGTTACGAAACCTTGCTCCAAGTCCTCGGCGGCCGCGCCACTTTCGTCTCATCCGACCCGGGTGTGCCCGCGCTGTACGGTATGGCCGTCCACGACATCATGTGGGGTCTGCTGAACGGATTCCTCCACGCCGCAGCGCTTCTCGGCGACGCCGGCCTTCGGATCGACGAGTTCCACCAGCTGGCACAGCCGTCCTTGTCGGCACTACCGACCTTGTTCCCGATGCTGGCGAACGAAATAGATCACGCACAATTCGCCACCCCGTTCGGCGCCCTGAACCACCACCTGCCCTCCCTCGATGACCTGATCGCCGAAAGCCGGGCACGAGGCATCGACACAGATCTGCCCACCTACACACGAAACCTGGTCGCCGACGCCATCACCGCAGGCCACGGACACGACAGCTACGCCCGACTGGTCGAATACTTCAGCCGTCGATGATCACGGCGCTGCCGCACCTGAAACCTCGAGGACCGAGGTCACGTATCCAACTGTCGCGGGTTGTCGATAGTTCTCACGCGGTGTCACCTCGCTACACCACGCAGGTGGACTCGACCCCGGGCTACCGCGGGAAACTGGCAGACGGTGGTATGTATGAAGACTCGCAGCACACCATCGCGGGCATGATCACGAGAGAGGTCGGGTACGAGATGGCGTCGAGGAACCATCTCCATCTCTCGCCGACAGCTTCGCGGCGAGGCTTCCTGTTCGGTGCGGTGGGCGTGCTCGCGCTGGGCGCCACGGGATTCGCGCAGGCCGACACCACCCCCTTCCCACCCGCCCTGTTGCCCTTGCCGCCGGTGCCGCCGCCCACCTACACCCCGCTCAACTATCATTCGCCGCCGCTGGAGCCGTTCGTCGATGCTCTACCGATTCCCGACATCCGGCCCGCCGCAGGAGAACTGGTCTCGATGTCGGGCATGCACCGATACCACCGCGACCTGCCCGAAACCCGCACGTGGGGCTATTCGCAGCCACTACTGGGTCCGATCCTGGAAGGACACCGGGGCCGACCGGCGCACATCACCTTCCGCAACGACCTCGGTAGTCACGTGCTCAGCCCACACGTCGATGTCACGATGCACGCCACCACCGAACTCGACCGCACCGACCCGCGCTCGACGGTGCACCTGCACGGAGGTGTCAACGCCCCGGACTCCGATGGGCACCCGATGATCTCGTGGCGCAACGGTGGTAGCCAGCGCAACGTCTACAGCAACCGGCAGGAGGCAGCCACACTGTGGTACCACGACCACGCGATGGGCATCACCCGGCTCAATGTCCAGGCCGGCTTGGCTGGGCTGTACTACCTGCGCGACGAGTACGACACCGGGACCGCCGATAACCCGCTGGGATTGCCGACCGGCGAGTTCGAGATCCCGCTGATCGTGCAGGACCGCACCTTCAACCCCGACGGCAGCCTGCAGCCGATGGTCGGTACCTATATCCCGCAGGGCTACAACCAGTCCGGCCAGTTCGGGGACGTGGCCTGCGTCAACGGAGTGGCATGGCCGAACCTCGATGTGCGCCGCACCCTCTACCGCTTCCGGCTGCTGAACGGATCCAATTCGCGCACCTACGGCTTCGGGCTGAGCAACGGGATGCCGTTCTGGGTGATCGGTAATGACCTCGGACTGCTCGACGCCCCCGTGCCGACCGCGCTGGTTCGGTTGGGTCCGGGCGAACGCGCCGACATCCTCGTTGATTTCACCGGCCTACGCGACGGTGAGCGGTTCGAGTTGATCAACACCGAACTCAACGACTTCGGCAACGCCGTGTTCATGGTCCCGGAATTGCGGCCCATCATGCGATTCACGGTCGGCGGCGAAGGCTCGCCCGCCCGGGTGCCCGCCGTGTTGCGCGGCGGACCCGGCCTGCCCGATCCCCTTCCGCCACTGAGTGATCCAACCCGCACACGCACGATGACGCTGATGGGTTTGAACGACTCCGACCGCGGGGCGGCGAACTTCCCGACGATGATGGCGATCAACAATCTGCCGTTCCTCACCGACGACATCGAAGTGGCACAGGCGGGAACTGTCGAGCGTTGGGACATCGTCAATGTGACTCCGTTCGACCACCCCATCCACCTGCACCTGGCCCGGCAGCGTATCGGCTCGCGCCAGTCGATCCTCAGCTCGGCCTACTGGGCGGCGCACCTGCCGCCCGCCCAGCTGGGTGTGCGCTGGAACCCGCCCGTCGACGGGTTCACCTTCGGTCCCGACCTGCCGCCCGCACCGTGGGAGGCAGGCTGGAAGGACACCGTGCATTGCCCGGCCGACACCGTCACCCGCGTCTACGTGTACTGGCCCTCGGTCGAGGAACTCGGTTTCGACCCGGATCAGCCGCTGCGGATCCCGGCCGGTGCGGAAGTGGTGGCGCCGCACGCCGCCATGGGCCACGACGCAGCCGATGCGCCGCCCGAGATCCGCGGCTATGTCTGGCACTGTCACAACCTCGACCACGAGGACCACGACATGATGCAACGGATCCGCGTCACCGGTTAGCCCCGCGGCCAGTGTTTCGGCCACCCCTTCGGCGCGCTGAACCACTCATGCGCCCGACTCACCGACCCTGATCCAATACCGCCGTGCCGTGCCGAGTTCGGTGTCCTGGATGCTTTCGAGGACACCACCATGGCGCTCGATCGTCTTCACCGACCCGAGATTCTCGGCTGCACAGACAACCAGCACGCGGCCCATGCCGGACGTTCTCGCCTCCGCGATGATCGCCCCCAATGCCCATGTAGCCAGCCCGAGCCTGCGTGCGGAAGGACGGATCCCGTAACCGATATGGCCGACCCGCTGCACAAGGTCGCTTGTCCCATGCCTCAACGCGATCCCGCCGACTACCCGATCACCCTCGACTATCCAGCGATACGAGCATCGCCCGTCGCCACCCTCCACCGACGCGGCGGCGAGCCGAGCAACCCAGCTCTCGAACCCCGCCAAGGAGCCGACGTCGTCACTCGGCAACAAGCCGAAACCGTCCTCGTGAAGACCGGGGCCCCACTCGATATGCGCCTCGACCCAGGCGCTGTACAGATCGACAGACGGCGTGATCAACACGGGCACACCCCGGACCGTACCTCGAATCGGCTCGGGGAATCTTTGGTGGAGCTGTGCCGGCGGGCGCCATCGGCGAAATCATGGTGAAACCAGCCGGGTTCGGCATCTACTGTCACGCGTGTGCTCGTCCTCTGTTCGATGCTTGCAGCAGGCACCCGGCGAGGGGCGGCCAGGCCTTTTGGAATGGCAGCTGCCGAATGGAGGGCTGGCCTTCTTGTCTTGTCAGTTCCGCTTTCCCGCACCGATGCTGCCCACGATCAGATCGGTCAGCGCCGAGACCGCTTCCTGGGCTCTGCACTACGCCCAGGACCGCGGACTGCCCTACCTCAGCATCTCCAGCGGCCTCCTCGACATCGGCCCGGAGATCATCGCGGGCGCGCAACGGTCGAGTGCGGCACCGGTTCTGGTCGCCAGCCACTTGATGGCGGGAATAGTCGTGCTGGCCGCACTGGATTCCGCGCGCGAGTTCGACCGGGTCGACACGGTCCGCGCCGGTGTCGCGCTCGATGACACCGACACCGGCGGACCTGCGGGAATCGCCGACCTGGAGCGCTGGTCGGCGGTCACGTCAGCGGGTCTGGTGCGGCGCGACGGCGTGTTCACCTGGCTCGCCGAAGCCGACGCACGAGCCGACGTGCCCACCCTGGATGGCACCGCGCTGCCCGGTCAGAGCATCCCGGTTCTCGATGTGCCGAGTCTGGCGCTGGCGACCGGCGCACCGAACGTCCGAGTCGACTTCGCGGTCGGTGAGACCCCGAGCAGACGTCGTGGCGAACCGGCCTCCATCGAGATCCGGATCGATCTCGCCGGAACCGACCGGACCGGCGAACCGCTCGCCAGGACGCAGCATCTCGTCCATCGGGAAGGGCAGCGACCGCTGACTGCACTCGGCATCGCGCTCGGCGTCGAACGGCTGCTCGGCCTGCGCGGCGATCGGCCGGCCCCGGGCATCCACACCCCCGAGGCATTGGTCGACCCCGCCTACGCGGTCGAGCGGCTGAACGAAATCGGTGTCGTGTGGCATCGCGTCAGCGGTGACCCCCGGCGATGACCGGGGGCCACCGAGCCCTACCGCAACGAACGGAAGAACTCGCGCACATCCTCGATCAGCAGGTCGGGCGCTTCCATCGCGGCGAAGTGCCCGCCGCGCTCGTATTCGGTCCAGCGAACGAGGTTGTTCTGTTTCTCGGCGATGCCGCGAATCGTGGTGTCGCCGGGGAAGACCGCGACAGCGGTCGGCACTCCGGAGCTGAGTAGGTCGGCGCCCCACTGCTGGGATTCCTTGTACAGGCGCATCGAGGAGCCCGCGGTGCCGGTGAACCATAGGATCGCTGTTTCGGCGAGCATCGCGTCGCGGTCGAGGGAGTCCTCGGGCAGCGCGGCGGCGGGGTCCTTGTAGGTGTTGACGACATCGACGATCCAGGCGAGCAAGCCCGCCGGCGAATCGGTGAGCGCGTGGGCCAGGGTGTGGGGGCGGGTGCTGTGCACGCCCGCGTAGGCGGAGGTCTCGTTGCTGCTCCAATCCTGGAGTGCGGCAAGCTTTTCCTGATCCTGCTCGGTGTATCCCGCGCCGTCGTCGTTCCAGGCGGGGATGGTGATCGCGGCGTTGAGGTGCACGCCGGCGACCCGCTCGGTGTCGACGCGGCCCAGGTGTGGGGCGATGAATGAGCCCGCGTCGCTGCCTTGCGCGCCGTAGCGTGCATAGCCGAGTTCGCTCATCAGCCGAGCGATCAGTTCCGCGGATCGCTCGGTCGCGGCATGGCCGGGCTGATGTGTTGGTCCGGAGAAGCCGAACCCTGGCAGGGTCGGGACGATGACGTCGAACGCGTCGCGTGGGTCGCCGCCGTGTGCGCGAGGGTCGGTCAGCGGTCCGATCGTCGCGCCGAAGTCGGTGAACGGCCAGCCGTGGACCAGAACCAGCGCGAGCGCGTCCGGTTCGGGTGAGCGGACGTGGGTGAAGTGCAGGCGCTGTCCGTCGATCTCGGTGACGAACTGCGGGTGGGCGTTGCGTGCGGTCTCGGCGGCGCGCCAGTCGAACCCGGTCCGCCAGTAGTCGGTGAGGTCGCGCAGGTAGGCGGTGGGCAGGCCATAGGTCCAGCCGGTACCGGGCAGGTCATCGGCCCAGCGGGTGCGGGCGAGCCGCTCGTGCAGGTCGTCGAGGTCGGACTGCGGGATGTCGATCCGGAAGGTGTCGATGTCGGTCATACCGACAACGCTAGAGACAACTTAGGTCAGTATCGTTCCTAAGTTCCCGGCATTATGGAGCGATGGCTGAAACATCCGCCCGGCTGCTGCGCCTGCTGTCGCTGTTGCAGACCCACCGCGCGTGGTCCGGTGCCGAACTCGCGACCAGGCTCGATGTCACCGCGCGCACCGTGCGCCGTGATGTGGAGCGGCTGCGCGGCCTCGGCTATCCGGTGCAGGCGTTGCAGGGCAGCGCGGGCTATCGGTTGGGGGCAGGCGCGTCGATGCCACCGCTGCTGCTCGACGACGAGGAAGCCGTGGCCGTCGCCGTCGGCTTGCGCACCACCTCGGGCGGCACCGTCACCGGCATCGAGGACGCATCGTTGCGCGCGCTCGCCAAGCTGGAGCAGGTGCTGCCGTCTCGGCTGCGGCACCGGCTCACAACATTGCAGCAGTCGATGGTGCGGGTCGGCGCCGACGCACCGAGGGTGGCGCCCGAGACCCTGCTGACGATCGCGCAAGCCTGCCGACGCCACGAACGTTTGCGGTTCGACTACACCGACCACGCCGGTCACACCTCGCGCCGCGATGTCGAACCCGATTCGCTGGTCAATGTGAGCAGGCACTGGTATTTGGTCGGTTGGGATGTCGACCGGGCGGATTGGCGGTCGTTCCGCATCGACCGGCTCCAGCCGCGTGTCCCGACCGGCCCACGATTCACTCGGCGCCCGGTGCCCGACGGCGACGCGGCGACCTATCTGTCACGCAGGCTGTCGGTCGCGTCGTGGCCGTGGCGCACCGTCGTCACCCTGCACGGGCCGGCCACCGAGCTGGCCGATCGTGTCTGGCCGGGAATGGGTGTCCTGGAAGCGGTCGACGACATCAGCTGCCTGCTGCACCTGGGTGCCGACACCCCTGCCTCGCTGGCCTGGATGATCACCGCCCTGGACATCGAATTCACCGTCACCGACCCGCCGGAGCTCATCACGGCGCTGCGGACGGTGGGCGAGCGCTGCCGTGATGCGATCGTGAATGCACCCGATGCCGATGTGCATCCTGTGCCACCAGTGCGCTGACACACTGCCCTTCTCCGATCAGTTGCGGCGCAACGCGAGCACCGGAATGGTGCGAATACCCTTCGTCTTCTCTTCGTAGCCGGCGAAACCGGGATACCGTCGGGCCTGCTCGGCGAAGAGGCGGTCACGTTCGGCACCGGTGACTTCGGTGACGGTGACCGCGAAGGTCTCGGTGCCGACCTCGGCTTCTGCTGTGCCCGCGGAGATGAGGTTGTAGTACCAGTCGGGATTGGTGGGGGCACCGGCTTTGGACGCGAAGACGTACATGACCTCGGGGTCGTTCTCGTCGGCCAGGTACATCATCGGCGATACCGATTGCCGGTCGGTGCGCCGTCCCCGGTGGTGCACCAGCGCGATCGGCGCACCGTCGAAGGGGCCACCCACGCGCCCTTCGTTTTCTCGGAACTCCGCGATGATCTTGCTGTTCCAGTCCTGTGATTCGCTCATGCCCGGCATCCTCTCCCCCGATCTCCGCATATGCGACTAACCACGCTCACGGCTCGTCGAGTACTTCTCGCAGACGGGCGGCGGCGCGGTAGCCGTCACCGAAGAAGCTCACGCGTTGCCGGCATTCACCGACTCTGACGCCGAGACCCGCAACGCCGTCCTCGGCGGACCCCGTCAACGAGTGTGATCAGGCTGCTGTCGCGCTGTTCGCGCGAGATGGCCTATCCCGGTACTGGCTACCTGCTCGGGTGGCGGGCCGCCTAGCGGCGGCGAAGCTCGTCGGCGCGAGCACGCAGTGTTCCGGCGACCAGTTCACGGCCTTCGTGCGCCAGGTCGACCAGCTCACGGGCGCTCTCACGTCCCGCGTCGCCCAAGATGGCGGCGATCGCGGTGCCTGCTCGGCGCGCCGCGATGGACAGTTCGTTGATCAGTTCTCGACCGGGATCGAATTTGTCCATCTCCGTGGGACTCCATTCGCAGTGCAGGCCAGCTCGGGTATCCGACAAGTATCAGTGTACAGTCGTGCACTGAACCTGTGTCAAGTCCCCGGCGGCGGCTCGCGACGATTCCAGCATGCCAGAACGTCGGGCCCGAGCCGAAGTACACCGGTGCCGCACAGCTCAGAACTGCGCGGCACCGGTGTGAGACGGGTCAGTTGTAGGAGTTGGCCACCCCGTCGAGCAGATGCTCGAGAGTCTCGTAGGCCGGCACGTCCACCACGTCGATCAGGTCGGCGGCCACGGGTACCGAACGTTCGGCGGCCACGGAGGTGAACTGGGCGGTGTCGCCGGTGCGGAAGCCGTGGTCGGCGGCCAGGCGACGCAGTTCGGGGTTGTCGGTGAGTAGTTTGCCGATCTTGTCGCCGGTGGCGTTCAGCGGGACGAGGGTATGACTCGACAGGACCGTCGGGGTCGGGTAGGTCAGCATCATGTCCGGCTTGATCCGGCCCTCGCCCGCCGCTTCGACGAACTGCGCCTCGTAGATGCAGACCAGCGGAGTCGGGCCCATGCCGTTGGTGAGGTACTGGTTGAACGGTCCGTCGCTGCTGTTGCCGGTGTAGCCCTGGGCGAGGAACAGTTTCGACAGAGTCGGTAATACGTGCTGTTCGGCCGTGGCGCCGCGCACGATGGTGTGGTCGTTGGCGACGTAACTGGCGATCGAGAGGTACATGGCCGCGGAGTTGGAGCTGCGCGGGTCGGTGGTGGAGACCAGGATGTTCTTGGCGACCGGGTAGGTGGTGTTGCCGGGCAGGTCGTCCCACTGCACGCCGGTTCCGGCCAACTCCAGGTACTTTTTCATATCGAACGTCGCGACCGGTCCGGGCTTGATCACCCCGGCCGCGGTCAGGAGGTCCGCGATCGGCCGGTAGGTGGCGATGGCGATCGGAGAGGAGAACGGTGTGTACTTGGTGGTGATGTTGCGTTGACGCTGGATTCGTTCCGCGGCCGGAATGCTCGACGGGAACGCGAAATCGAAGGCGCCGAGGTCGACGGTGGTCGCGATCTGCCGCGAACCGGCCGGTTCGACCTGAACGCGGAGACCGTTGTCGGCGAGTACCTTCACCACGCGCTCGTCGGCGAAGAACGACATCTTCTCCGACCCGACGACACCACGCACCACAGCCGGTTCCGCCACCGGGGCGGCAGCCGGCGCATCGGCACCGCCGGGCAACAGCACGACTCCGGCCACGACGGCGCCGACAACCACCGCCGCGCCGATCGACAACGGCACCACGCCACGCCTGCTCACCAACCGCTTCGGCTGCTCCTCGGTCGTGTTCGACTCTCGTGCGATGAGCTCGGCGGCCCGCACGCCGGCCGCGGGGGCCGGAACCCGCACCGTCGGATCGGGGTCGGCGAGTTCGCGGCGCACGATCCGCTCGACCAGGATCGGCACGAACTCCCGGATCGGTTTACCGGTGAAACGATGGTGTGCGGCACCTACCGCCGACGTCACCTGGTCGACGGGAACGTTCTCGGACAGGTCATCGACCAAACTCTCGGTCATCCGCCGCATCGCCAGCTCTTCACGCTGGACGGCATCGGCAGCTACGCCGGGGACTACGCGCGACACCACACTTCTCCTGGGCTCACAATCGGGCTGCGGACGCGGCGCGCCGAACACCCGTGCGCACGCCGCGGGCCACGCTACCGGCGCGCAGCACAGTTACCCCAGCCGTGAGCGCGGGTGCACACAGAGTTCAGCGCTCGCTCGACTGCCCGCAATGTCGCGTTGTCCCCGAGTTCGCGTAAACTTCGAATGCCGAACTCGCAGTGTGTGATTCGCTACTACAGCTCGGTCGCGGCCCGCACCGGCGGCACCTGGTCCTCGGTCGCGGACCCGCGCGCCCCCTGCAGAGCCGCCCGACCGAGTCCACCGGCGAGCAGTTCCATGGCACCGATCACGACCAGCCCACCACCGGCCATCGTGGCCAGGCCCGTGACCGTCTGGAAGGTGACCGCGATGATGGTGATGCCGACCGCGGCGGTGGCCAGCCCGCACACTTCGTGCGCCCCGCCGTCGACGATGCTGTCATCCCATCCCGCGACCAGCGCCTCCACGATGCCGCGCACCGACCAGCCGATCCCGATCCACAAGGCAAGCAGTTCGATATTGCCGCCGCTGAAGACCTGCCCGGCCAATATCCCCGTGAGCCCAGCGCTGACCAGCACCAGCAACCGCAGCAAGAACGCGATCCGCGCCATCATCGCCAGATACGCCTGCACCGCGGTGCTCAGCACCAGCGAGATCCCGAACAGCATCGCCAGGGTCGATTCGGCACGCCCCGGCCACAGCAGCAGCGCCACACCCAGCGCGAACGAGCACCCACCGGCGACGAGCATCGCAGTGCGGGTCCGATCAGCGCTGTGGGTCATCTCAGCCGCTCCAGCAGGTAGGGCGAAGTCCGGCTGACCGGATTCTGCGCCACCTGCTCCGGTGTCCCCTGCGCCACGATCCGGCCGCCCTGCCCGCCCCCGCCCGGTCCCATGTCGATCACGTGGTCGGCTCCGGCGACAACGGTCATGTCGTGTTCGACGACGACCACACTGGCGCCGCTGTCGACGAGCGAATTCAGTTGTGTCATCAAGATATCAGTGTCGGCAGGATGCAGCCCGGTTGTCGGTTCGTCGAGCAGGTAGACGGTGTCGGCGCGCCGCGCCCGCTGCAGCTCGGTGGCCAGCTTCACCCGTTGCGCTTCACCACCGGACAGTTCGGTGGCCGGTTGCCCGAGCCGCAGGTAACCGAGGCCGACATCGCGCAGCGTGTGCAGGGCGCGCGCGACGACTCCGACATCGGCGAGGAAGTCGGCGGCCCGGTCGACGGTCATGTCGAGCACCTGGGCGATCGTGGTGTCACGGTAGGTGATGTCGAGGGTCTCGGGGTTGTAGCGCGCACCGCCGCAGACCGGGCACGGGCTGTAGGTGCTGGGCAGGAACAGCAGTTCCACGGTGATGTATCCCTCGCCCTGACAGGTCGGGCAGCGCCCTTCGGCGACATTGAACGAGAACCGGCCGACGCCGTACCCGCGGGCTTTGGCGGTGTCGGTCGCGGCGAACAGTTTGCGCACCGTGTCGAACAGCCCGGTGTAGGTGGCCAGGTTCGACCGTGGGGTGCGCCCGATCGGCGCCTGATCCACTTCGACGACTCGCACGATGCCCGGGTCGGCCGTGGCGGTGGTCGAAACAGCATGCAGCAGAGTCGATTTGCCCGATCCGGAGACCCCGGTGATCGCGGTGAACACTCGCAGCGGGATGTCGACGTCGAGGTCTTGCAGGTTGTTGCTGGTGATCGCGCGTAATCGCAGCGCGCCGGTGGGGGTGCGAGCCGTGCGCGGTGGGCGGACGATCTCGTCGAACAGGTAGGGCCGGGTGACCGAGTCGGCGACCTCGCGCAAGCCCTCGACATCTCCGGCGTAGAGCACCGTGCCGCCGTGCACGCCCGCGCCGGGGCCGATGTCGATGAGCCAGTCGGCGTGGCGGACGACGTCGAGGTCGTGTTCGACCAGGAACACGCTGTTGCCCGAATTCTTGAGCCGATCCAGCACTGTCGTCAGTGCGGCGGTGTCGGCGGGGTGCAGGCCCGCCGACGGTTCGTCGAGAATGTAGACGACACCGAACAGTCCCGACCGCAGCTGCCCGGCCAGCCGTAATCGTTGCAGCTCACCGCCGGACAAGGTCGGGCTTTCCCGGTCGACGCTCAGGTAACCGAGCCCGAGCTCGATCAGCACATCGATCCTCGAGGTCAGGTCCTGGGTGAGTACCGCCAGCGCCTCCGTGCCAGGGGTGTAAGGCCGCAACACCTCGACGAGCTCGGTCAGCGGCAGGTCGGCGAGTTCGGTGATGTTGTACCCGGCGAAGGTCACCGCGAGCGCTTCGGGTTTGAGTCGGCGCCCGCCGCACAGCGGGCAGCGGGCGGTGTGCAGGTATTCGGCGGCGCGGGCTCTGGTCGCCTCGCTCTTGGATTCGGCGTGCGAACGCAGCAGCAATTGCTTGGCACCGGTGTAGGTGCCCTGGTAGGGGCGGTGGATGCGATGTGGTTCCCGCACGGGTTCGACCGTGACGACCGGTTTTTCCTCGGTGAACAGAATCCATTCGCGGGCGGCGGGTGAGAGTTCCCGCCACGGGCGGTCGATGTCGTAGCCGAGCGCGCTCAGCACATCGCGCAGGTTCTTGCCCTGCCAGGCACCGGGCCACGACGCGATCGCTCCTGCGCGGATGCTCAGCGACGGGTCGGGGACCATCGACGCCTCGGTGGCTTCGTGGACCACACCCTGTCCGTGGCAGCGCGGGCAGGCGCCTTCGACGGTGTTCGGGGAGAACGCGTCGGAGTAGAGGCGGTTGGTGCCCTCCGGGTAGTGCCCAGGGCCGGTTCTGGCCGGGGCGTCGGGATAGTCGCCTTCACGGGACATGAGCATCCGCAACGTGTTCGAGATCGCGGTGACGGTGCCGACAGTCGATCGTGACGACGGCGAGGACCGGCGCTGCGCCAGTGCCACCGTCGGCGGTAGGCCGGTGACACTGTCGACGTCGGGAGCTTCGACCTGGTGCAGCAACCGACGGGCATACGGTGCCACCGACTCCAGGTATCGGCGTTGCGATTCCGCGTAGAGAGTGCCGAATGCCAGCGACGACTTGCCCGAACCCGAAACACCGGTGAATGCGACCAGGGCATTTCGCGGCATGTCCGCGTCGACATCACGCAGATTGTGGACCCGGGCGCCACGCACCCGAACCGAAGAATCGACCTCGCGCGAATCCACAGCTACCTACCGTACTCCCGAAGCCGTGCCCTTCGGGCGAACGCGCCCGTTGTGGTGGAGCCTAGAAGAACCAACCCAATTGCGGGGCACGGTCGGTGGTGAACGCTTCGTCGAACGCGCGCAGCACCCCCGGATCCTCGACCGTGATCCGGTGCGCGGCAGCGAAAGCGCTCGCGCGCTGCCCACCGAAGTAGAGGGCGCCGAGAATGTTGATATCGAAGCCGAGCGTCGCTGTCCGGGTAGTCGGCTCGCACTCGGCGATGCCGTCGCGAATCCGCAGGGCGAAGTTCCCGCCCGCGTTGCGGAACGGGTCGTGCACCGCCAGGACGGTGTCGAGGTCGGCGCGATAGGTCCGGGCGGTGAGGGCGGCGGGTACGTCCATGACCCGTGCCCACAGTGCGTCGCCGCGGTGGGTCACCTGCACCGCGCGCGGGTCGGTGAGCAGGTAGGCCAGCGGATCGTCGTCGGCGATCTCGGCTTCCACGGTGTCGACGAGGTCCATGCCGAGCAGCACCCGCCACAGCGCGGCGTGCGCGTCCGGGGTCACGGCACGGAACTCCCAGACCGAGG
The DNA here is from genome assembly GCF_052814245.1 of Nocardia sp. IBHARD005. Lineage (NCBI taxonomy): Bacteria > Bacillati > Actinomycetota > Actinomycetes > Mycobacteriales > Nocardiaceae > Nocardia > Nocardia sp. IBHARD005. The sequence goes on along the minus strand of NZ_CP199935.1, from coordinate 4,510,887 downwards.
CGATGCCACGATCCGCACGCCTGGAGCGCCGATACAGGGCGTAGCCGTCGGCGTGGAGCAGCACGAACAGTGTCGTCGCACCGTCGCGGTGACGCTCCACATCGGCGAAGAACAGGTCCCACTTGGCATCCGGACGATCCTGCGCCCCCGACGTCACTTTCTGCCACCGCTCGTAGATCTCGCGAATCCGCGGGCCGGCGTCGGGCAGTGTCTCCAAGGTGACACCACCGGGATCCGGTGTGGTGGAACGGAATTCGGCCCGCCGCGTATCGATGGACACCGCGGTCTCGAGAATGGCCACCTCATACCCGAACCGCCCGTAGATCGTGCCCTCACTGGCAGTGAAGATCGTCAACGGCAACCCATCCGCCTCGGTCCGAGCATGCTGGGCCGCATAGAGCTCGCGCAGAATCCCCCGCCGCCGATGCGTCGGCGCCACCGCGACCCCCGACACCCCACACGCCCGCACCGACCCCTCCCCCGGCACCGTGACCGTCATCGTCCGGTCCACCGTATGCCCCACGATCCGGTCACCCTCCACCGCGACCAATGACCGCTCGACCGGAAAAATCTCCCCCCGGAACTCGTTCTCATCACCCCCATACCGCATGCCGAACCCGGCCTCCTGCAATCCTGTGATCGCAACCGAGTCCGCCCGAGTACCCGCCCGAACGCAAACACTCTCCACCGATGCCATCCTCGTACCCTCCCACGCCACCCCACCACGCCACATCTTGTTTTCGACCCGATGTGGCGCGTCGCGGAGCACCTGTACGCCTAGGCGGTCAGCACAGTGATCAACTCGACGACCGGGCCAAGCACGGAGGGCGCGGCGACCGAACCTGCCCCGCCGAGCCGCACAGCTACGGGCGAGCGATGCAATCGCACAACAGCGGACCCGATGGGAACATCGGTGTGGGCGATGCCGTCCACACAAACGCCGAAATCACCCTCGATCAACTGTTGTTCGGGCTGTGTCACGACGACGGTCGGGTCTATCGTGTCGCTGAGGCTCTGAGCCTGAGCCGTCGTCCGACCTGTCAGCAGATCCACGATGGCGCCGATCGCTACCGGATCGCGGGTGCCGTCGTAGATCCAGCGGCGGCCCAGTACGCCATGCTCGGCTGTGCCGAGTAGCGCCGAGTCACCGTCCGGAAGCGGCGCCCCACGGTAGGTCAACGGCACCTGATACAACGCCTGGTCTGCACCGGAATCGTCGACGAACAGCATGAATTCGATGCCCACCTCGCCGGCCGGGTCATCGAGGCGGAACCCGCCGGCTTTTCGTATGCGTGGCATCGTGCCCTGGTACCACTGCCGACTGGGCAACCACGCCGCGACGATATCGCGCTTGGACGGCGTGACGGTGGTCTGGTGGATGACTGCCATAGTGTGCGTCAGCCTTTCGCGTTCATCGCGCGCAGGTCGGGGAGGGTGCCGATGCGTTGGGTGGTGGGGCGGTTCGGGGCGGGGGTTTGGGGGGAGCCGGTGGTGCGCAGGAGGGTTCTGATCTGGTCGGGGGTTGCGCGGCCTCGGCCGTGGGTGCGGATGCCCTGGTAGGCGGCGATGGCGCCGACGACGATCGGGGAGGCGCTGGAGGTGCCGCTGAATTCGTCGGTGTACCAGAGGTCTTCGTCGGGGCCGCCTTGGAGGTCGCCGTAGCCGGTGGTGGTGACTTCGCGGCCCCACCCTTGGGCGTCGAGGCGGGCGCCGTGGTTGGAGAAGTCGAGGCGGGAGCGGGCGGGGCCGTGGTCTCGGCCGTGCAGGCCCGGTGGTGGGGCGCCCGCGCCGACCAGGATGGCGCCGGAGTCGGCGGGGCCGGCTCGGAACGGGTTGTGCCAGGTGGCGGGGAAGTCGCCGGGGCGGGTGTCGTATACGGCGTCGTCGAGGTTTTCGCCGCCGTTGCCCGCCGCTTCGACGACAACGATGCCGCGGCTCACGGCGTAGCGGATGGCGGCGAGGTCGTCGGGCCACCATTCGACGGCGATGTAGCCGCGCTGATCGGGAGTGCCCCGGTAGTCGAATCGTGGTCCGGGGCGGTGCAATTCGATGAGGACGATGTCGCCGGGGTCGAGGGCGTCGGCCGCCGAGCGGATCGCGGCGGCCGAGCCGATGCCGAAGATGGAGATGGCTCTGATGTGGGCCTCGGGTGCGATTCCGGTGACACCGACGGCGTTGAGGTCGCCGCTGATCTCCCCGGCCACGGCGGTGCCGTGATTGCGCCAACCCAGATCGGCCGATGCGGTGCCACCGATCATCCCGCCTTGGTTCTGGCGCAGATCCTCGTGGGTGAACCGCCACGCGCCTTCGACGTCGATCACCCGCACGCCGGTGCCGAGCCCGCCGGGCCGACCGTGCGCCCACACCGCGTCGATGCCGTTCGGCGCGGCATCCAGATAGGCCTGTCGGACCCGGAAGTCGGGTGTCACAGCGGGTGCTCGCGGTGCGACGATGTTCTGCGCGAGGGGTGCCAGTGGCGGTTCGGCCGCGGGCTTCACATAAGCGGCGGCGACGGTGTCGTCCGCACGCAGCCGATGGGCGAGCTCACCGAGGTCACCCAGCTCACCGTGCACCGCGTAGTAGCTGAGGTACTCCCCCGCGACCGTCGCCTGCGGTGTGCCGGCCAGTCTGTCCGCGAGTCGATTGTCCGGACCGAAGATCGGCACCAGCCGTGCCGAACCGGGCAGCAACTCATCGACCCTGGTGCGGACGGATCGGTTCTCGCGCAAGGCGATCGGCGTGATCTCCGGGCCGGTCGGTGTGGTGATGACGATCAGTTCGCCCGGCGGGACCGCGGGTGCGGGCACCCCTGATCGGCGCTGCCTGCTGGATCGAGTGGAGGCCATGGATACCAGTCAACCGTGCTCTACGCCCGCCCGCTACTGTTCTGCGGCAACGGCTTCGGCGACACACCGTCACCACAGCGCGGCGACGACCCCGACCACGGCGATCGCCCCGACATAGACCAGCACCAGCCGTGTATCGCGCAACCAGCATCGACTGCGCCGCAACCCGGCCCGCCACGCCCGCCAATAGCCGGCGAACGCGAGCGCACCGAACCCGGCCACCGCCCACGGCCCCACCAGCCACGTCAGCAACGCCACGGTCGCGACCACACACAACGTCAACGGGTCGTGCGGCTGCTGCCCGCGCACCGCCTCCTCGAAATAGACCCCGCGCGCGCTCACCGCACCTCCACCGGCAACAACGCCCGCCCCGACGGTGCCGCCGCCGACAACCGCTGCCGCGACAGCGCCGGCCACGCCTGCACCGCACAGAACGGCGCGCACTGATCGGCATCAGCGCGGGTCCCGACGTGCACACAACACTGGGTGAGCCGTTCCTCGATCATCGTCGACATATCCATGAACGGCTTGACCGTGATCCGCACAACCCGTTCCCCGAGCAGCGTCCGCAACCGTTTGCGCCGCCCGGGCAACGCCGACGACGCCAACGTGAGCAGGGTCGACATCCCCAGATCGCAGTTCTCGCAGATGTTGCGCCACACCCGCCCGATCTCCGGATGCGAGAGAGACGACTGCTCCGACAGCAATCCCAGCAGTGACTCCTGCACCGCCACCCGCAGTTCGGCGGGACGCGCCGAGTCCGCGATCCGGTTCGACACCAGCCCCAGCTGTTGCTTCAACCGCTCGTGCCCGATCAGCGAGACCAGCGACCGCCATTCCCCCGCATCGTCACGCAGCAGGTAACCGACCGAGCAGCAGTGCGGATGCGAACACGGCAGCGCGGTGAGGTCACGCCAGGTGACCTGGCCGTCGGTCTGCGGGCCGAGCCGGCGCAGCACACCGGTGTGGGTGAGCCGGTCCATCGGGTCGATCGCTCCCGAACGCCCAGAACCGAATTGCGGTTGGATCGACACCCCGCCCACGAACGGTGTGTCCATCGCCGTGCGCAGAACCGCACCGATCTCGTCGTCGTTCACGCCCAGCGCGACCGTCATCACCAAGGTGGTGAAGATGGCGTTCGACGAAAGCCGTTGCAGCGCCTGCTGTTTACGGACCCGCAGGTCACCGCCGCGGTGATGGCGTGATGCCTGCGCCGATTCCCCGTCGTATTGCAGATACACCTCGACCCGGTCGCGATGCGCACCCAGCAGCGCCAGCAACTCGTCGTCGACGGCGATGCGCACACCGTTGGTGTTGAGCAGAATCCGGGTGATCGGCCGTGCGGTCAGCTCGGCGAGCAGTTGCGGCAACTGCGGATGCAGGGTCGGTTCACCGCCGCTCAGCATCAGCACGTCCAGGCGCCCGTTCTCGCGGGCCAGACGCTGGTCGACATTGGCCAGCACATCCTCGACCGCCACCACACCACGCAATTCGGGCGAGGAGTCGGCGAAACAGGTGGGGCAGCGCAGATTACAGCTGTCGATGATGTCCTCGAGGAGGATGCAGGTGTGCTGGGTCTGCATCTCGGGCAGCCCGCGCAGGTATGCCGAGGGCACCGGATCGAAATTGCCCGCGGTGTCGGGCAGATGCGCTTTGGTCGGGGCCGTCCACTCTTCGAGGTAGGCCAGGATTTCGGGGTCCTCGTCGTAGAGGGTCCGCACCATGCCGTGGGTGCGGCACCCTCGTTCGAGGAACACCTTGCCGTCCCGTTCGGCCAACCACCCCGACAGTCGCGCGACGTCGGGCAGCGGTGTCTCGGGGTGTTCATCATGGCAGCGGGGGCAGAACGCGGTGACATAACGCAGGATTCGATCGCCCCGCAACGGCATTCCGGTCATCGCGCCATCCCGAACATCCCCGTGTACAGCTCCGGGTTGATGGCCGTGCACAGACCCGCCGTGCACACCGTGACCAGCGACCACCCGATCATCAGCCCCATCCCGAACCCCTTGGGCGCGGGCCGTTTGCGCCGGATCAACAGCCAGCCACCGCCGAAGGCCACCGCCGCACTGGCCACCGCGGTGAGCCCGAACAGCACCTTGGTCGCGGTGTCGTCGTTGATGGAGGCGACCACCATGAACACGAAGAATCCCGCCATCGCATTGGCCACGATGAACGCCATCGCTCCCGCCAACGCCATCGCCGCGACCTGACCGCCCTGCCCAGGCGGTTTCCCGCCCTGCCGCGGTGGTGGGGGTGGCGTGTTCGGTGGTCGGGGAGGAAAGTTCATGCGACGACCTTTCGTCGAAGTACACCGTCGTAGTTCCCGCGCCGGTAGCCGATGGTCCAGCGCACCGCTACCAGGACCAGGCCTGGCAGCAGGAACCATTGTGGGCGCGTCAGATCCAGCCACACCGTGTCGTTGGCGCGGGTGAACTCGACCAGGAACCGGAAGATCGCATAGGCCCCGACATAGAGAGTGAATAACTCCCCCGGCGTGCTGATCCGGTCGCGCAACCACCACAGCGCGCCGAAAGCGGCGAGCTGGAACACGATTTCGTAGAGAAAACTCGGGTGCATCGCCACACCGGCCACGCACCCGGGGCACTGCGGCATCGTCGCGGGCGCGTGGATCCCCCACGGCAGGCTCGTCGGCCGTCCCGGTGCCTCGGTGAGCAGGCACCCGATGCGCCCCACCGCCATGCCCAGCGTCACCGCCGGTGCGAACAGGTCACCGGTCCGTTCCCGGTATCCGATGATCCTTTTCGCGATCAGTACACCTACATACGCGCCGAGCAGGCCGCCGAGCACGCTGCGCGCGCCGAACATCCAGCTTTCGAAGGGATCCAGAGTCTCGGCCAGACTCGACAACCGCATGCCGATCGCCCCACCGACCAATGCCCCGGTGACCGCGACCAGGGACTCCTCGCGCAGTGCGTCGCGTCGTCGGCATTCGGCCACGAACACCAACGCGGCCACAGCGACACCGAGCGCGACGAAGAACCCGTGCGTCGGGATCCCCCACATCAGCTGCGCCACCATGGCGAAAGGGTAGCGGGCCAACGGGCCGCCGTGCGTGAGTGAAACTACTCCCGAATTCGGGTACTACCCTGTTCGTTGGCGAACGACGGTGCGGGAGTGAGTGTTTCGATTAGAATGGTGCGTGGTGAGATCCTCACCGCGGTACCGATCCTCGGGTACCAGCGTCAATCATCGCGATAGTTCCACCATTTCGGGAATTCCATCCGATACGCAGTCATACAGGGGGTCAAACATGTCTACAGCTGTCGATTTCGCGGCCAGGCTCATCGATCCGCGGGCGATCGCCGCGGCGGGCCATTCAGCGGTCCTCGCCTACATCTCACCGAGCAGGCCGGGCGCGAACTTCGGTGCCAAACCGATCACCGCCGACTACGCTCGCACGCTCACCGCCGCCGGGCTCGACATCGTCTCCATCTGGCAATACGGCAAACCCGGCGACGCGACCCCGTCGGACTGGACCACCGGTTTCGAGGGCGGTCGGCAGATGGCCGAACAGGCGTTGGCCACCCACCTGAGCGTGGGCGCGCCTCGACACGCACCGATCTTCTTCGCCGTCGACGAGGACATCTCGTTGTCGCAGTGGAACAGCACGGCGGTCGAGTTCTTCCGCGGCGTCAACGCGGTGCTGGGTACGGCATGGACCGGGATCTACGGGCACTCCCGGGTGTGCGCGTGGGCGATCGAGGACGGGGTGATCGGTGCGCGAGGGGAATTCAGCTGGGCGTGGCAGACGCGTGCCTGGTCGGGCACCGAACGGGAACCGCGCGCCGTACTCTACCAGCGGGTGATCGACACCCCGAGCAACCCAGGACCTCTCATCGACGGCACCCGCGTCGACGTGAACGACATCCTCGCCCCCGACTTCGGGCAGTGGGCGATCGACCGCTCGGCATCGGTACCGCAGTTCACCGAGATCGACCGCCTCGGACCCTCACACTCCCCGCGCGACGGCACCCGGGTCACCAATTTCCTGTTGCACACCCAGGAAGGCAACGGCACCGCCGAATCCCTTGCCGCGTATCTGAACAACCCGGCCAACGAAGTGTCCTACCACTACACGCTGCGCGACGCGGTGGTGGTGCGGGTGGTGCCGGAGGAACGCGCGTCGTGGTCGGTGCTCTCGGCGAACCCTTTCACCGTGAATCTGTGCTTCGCCGGCAGCCGGATCGCGTGGTCGCGTGAGCGGTGGCTGAGCATCGACGGTGATCTGCGGATCGCGGCGTACCTCGCCGTGCGCAGCGCGCACCGGCACGGGCACTCGACCGAGGTGATCGGGCCGGATTACCACGTTGCCGACGGGATCTCCGATCATCAGTACGTCACGAGGGCTCTCGGTATCGGCTCGCATACCGATGTCGGCCCGAACTTCCCGTGGGATGTGTTCGCGGCCCATGTTGCCTCGTTCGTCGGTGGAACCGGGCAGACCGCGATCGATGCCCGTGCCGCCGCGTCCCCGTGGTTGGGCGTGCGCCGCACAATCGGCGAACACCCCACGTCGGACGGGGTAGGACGTTTCGCCGAATTCGAACACGGCTACGTCTACTGGCATCCGGCCGGCGATGCCCACGCCGTCCCGACAGCGGTCATGGCCAAGTACGCCGAGTTGGGGTGGGAGACAGGCCCCTTGGGCTACCCGACCGCCGAGCACACCGAACTGCCCGATCCGCGAGGTTCCGGACCCGGGCTGACGCAGGCTTTTCAAGGCGGAACCGTCTACCGGCGCGCCGCGCAACTCGCGTACTGGGTGCACGGTGCGATCGGTGCGCGTTGGGCGGCAACCGGGTCCGAGAACGGCGAGCTCGGCTGGCCTGCCTCCGACGAGACCGCCCACGACGACGGGATGTATCAGGCGTTCGAATTCGGCCGGATCTATTGGGTGCCCGGACAGATCGTCGCGCTGCGCAATTCCGGCGAGCCTGATACCCCGTTGGCTCGGCCCACGTGAGGGGTCAGGCCAGCAGGATCGCGAGGGTGGTGGCACCGGCACCCAGTACCAGCGCCGCTACCACCAGGAGCGCGATCAGCCGCGTCCGTGACGTCGGGCCGGTGTAGGTTTCTTCGGCGTTCAGCATGTCGTCGATGTCGATGGCGGCGAACTCACGGGTCGATTCGAGAGGGCCGGGCTGCTCGGTCATGTGCGTGACGCTAGTCCAGGTCGCTGCTCACCGCCGCCGATACCCCACTGATGTTCGCGAGCACCGGGGTCCGGGTAGTGGCGAGGAGCTCGTCGAGCTGAGCTTCGGCGCGTTCGGCACGGGCCAGGGTTTGCTTGCGGGCATCGTCGAGCGCTGCCCATCGTTGCGCGCCTTCGGTGCGCACTTGTTCCAGCGCGGCCGCCGATTCGTCGCGGCGTTGCTGGGTTTCGATGGTGGTGGTGCGGCGCAACTCCGCGAGTTCGGTACGGGTGCGGTCGAGTTCGCCGCGCGCGGTGTCGAGGTCGGTGCGGGCCCGGCGCCACTCCTCGCGTGCCTCGGCGGCCGCCTCCACTCGTTCGGCGGTGGCTTGCTCGGCGCGTTCGGTGGCGCGGTCGGCGTCGGCGGCCCGCTGGATCGCCAGGTCGCGTTCGGCGTTCGCGGCCGCGATCCGGGCATCTGCGTTTCGGCGCTGGTGGGCGATCTCGGTGTCGGCGCGCTGCTCGGCGCGCGCGACGGCGTCGTCGGCTTCTTGTTTTGCTGTGTCGATGTCGTCGGCCGCTTGTCGTTGCGCCGCACGCACTTGCGCCTCGGCATCGCTGCGCGCGGCGAAAACGTCCTCGGCAGCCTGCCTGGTGAGCGCGTCCACCGAGGCCACGACTTCATCCCTGGCCGCGAGCGCCGCACCCACCGCCTGCTCAGCCTGTTCCGCGGCAGCCACCGCCTCCTCGGCCACCGACTCCGCCAGCGCGCGGGCCTGTTCGGCCTCGCGCCGCGCTTGTTCGGCCGCCACCGTCGCGATTTCCGCCTCGGCGATCCGTCGCGCCGCGTCGGCCTGCACAGCCTGGACCTGCGCCTCGGCCACCGACGGATCCCCGATCGTCTGCAGCTCGGCCACCGCCGCATTCAAGGTGGTCCCCAACTGCTCGGCCAACCCCCGAAACTGCCCGAGCAGCTCATCGGCCCGCAACCGTGCCACCGTCACCGGCCCCTGAGCCGTCACAGTGACAGTAGCCGCCGCACCCTCGGACTCCTGTTGCTGCCGTTGCCTTTCCCGCCACGCCCGCCACCGCGTGTGGTCCGGGTGATCGCAGTACTCGGAGGGACGACCCGGGCCACCGGCGCGGGTAATGGGGCGGGCACAGCCCGGATAGTTGCAGATGCTCGACACCCGAGAATCGTAACGTTGGTTTCGTCATTTCCACATGTATTACACGAAACGAAACCCGTGTCGCCTCTTGCGGACTCGAATCCAGGGTTCGCGGTCCTGACCGCCGATAAGTGAACATTATCGGCGGTCAGCCAGCTGGCTTGTCGCCGAACACCTAGGATTATTTACGTTTACGTTTGGTTGGCACCAACGCTACGAATCGACAACGGAACACATCGAAAACCGTGCTCGGTGGTACGGGCGTCCACAACGGCGCCGAAGACAGGCGTGGGACTGGCTTGCTCATCAGACGGATCGCCAACAGCGCAACCCAAATGCCGCCGGCAATGATCCCGATCCGGTCGATCAGCCCTGACGCCCGGAATCGGCGCTGCGGATGTGCCCGTGCGGCCGCACCGATGAATTTCGGGTGCTTCCGTCGTCCAAACCTCTGAATGCACTGACAGACAGGAGTCCAGGCATGACGAGACCGTTGCGATGCGGGATGACCACGGTACGGGCGAACGGTGTGGATCTCGGCATCGAGAGCTTCGGCAGCGAGGACGATCCGCTGGTCCTGCTGGCCGGCGGCACAACGATGCTGTCCTGGCCCGACGCGCTGTGCGAGCGGCTCGCGTCGGGCGGGCGGCGTGTGGTCCGCTACGACCTGCGTGACTCCGGCGCGTCGACGACCCTCGATCCGGAGAATCCGGCGTACGACCTGCGCGACCTCGTCGCCGACGCGGCCGCGCTGGTCGAGGTGCTTGGTGCGGGGACCGCCCATCTCGGTGGGATCGGCGTCGGCGGGATGGTCGCTCAGGTCGCCGCACTGGCCCACCCGGACGTGTTCTCCGCACTGACCCTCGTCGGCACCCGGCCGGTGGCGCCGGGCCCGGCCGACGAGGACCTGCCGGACCACAACCCCGAGGTCATGGGTGCGCTGTTCTCCCGCATGCAACCGGACTGGACCGACCGGGATGCCGTCACGGCGTTCGCCGCCGAGGGTGCCGAGCCGATGGGCAACGATCCGGAGCAGGCGCGCGCGACTGCGGCTCGAATCTGGGACCGGACGCGGTCGCGCGATCCCGCGGTTCACCAGGCGAATCAGCTCGGGATGGTGTTCTCCCGGATCGACTGCTCCCCGCGATGGCGGGAGCGCCTCGGTGAACTCGACGTGCCCACACTGGTGGTGCACGGTCGCGCCGACCCGTTCTTCCCGGTCGGCAACGGTGAGGTCCTCGCCGCCGAGATCCCCGCAGCGCGACTGCTCGTCCTCGGGGACATGGGTACATCCTTGCGGGACAACGCGGCAGACCAGGTCGCTGCGGCAATGCTCACCCTGTGACCCTCGGCTGGACGCGCTGGCATCTGCGCCACCGAACTCGCCGATCCCACTGACCGCCGCTAAGGGTTGGACGCTACTATTTGACAGAGTGCGTAATACTGTAACGCATGATGCTCCGCCCCGACGGCATGACGATCACCGATGAGTCCGCGATCGGCCTGGCCGCGTCGATCCGCGCGCGCGAGGTGACCGTGCGTGCCGTGATCGACGCCCACATCGCCGTTCTGGAACGCTTCGCGCCCGCCACGAACGCCGTGGTCGTCGATTGCTACGACACCGCGCGACAGCAGGCCGACGCCGCCGACGCCCACCTCGCGACCGGACCGGCGACCCTGCCGCCGCTGTTCGGCGTACCGATCACCGTCAAGGAATCCCTCGCCGTCGCCGGCTTGCCCAACGCCGCGGGTGTCGTGGCACGAAAGCACCTGCGGCCCGCCGCCAATGCCACTGTGGTGCAACGAGTCCTGGACGAGGGCGCGATCGTGCTCGGGCTGACGAACACCTCCGAGGGGTGCATGTGGATCGAGTCGACCAACCGGGTCTACGGGCGAACCAGCAATGTGCACGACCGAACACGCACGGCGGGCGGGTCCTCAGGCGGTGAAGGTGCCGCCGTCGGCAGCGGTGGCTCCCCGCTCGGGTTGGCCACCGACACCCTCGGCTCGATCCGCATCCCCGCCTTCTGCAACGGAGTATTCGGCCACCGTCCCACGACCGGCCTGCTCCCGACCACCGGCGCCTGGCCACCGCCCTTCGGGGTCGCCGCCTTGTGCTCCAACGGGGTCATCGCCCGCCGCGCAGCCGATCTCATGCCGCTGCTGCAGATCATGGCGGGCCCTGACGGGACCGACCCACTGATCCAGGAAGTCACCCTCGGCGATCCGGCGACGACCTCGCTACGCGGTGTTCGCGTGGTGCTGCTCGACAAAACGTTCGCCCCTGGCGTCGGCCGCGAAGTGCTGGCAGCACGAGACCGGGCCGCCGCCGCGCTCACCGACGCCGGCGCCGAGATCACCCACGTGCCAATGCGTTCACTGCGGATGATCGGACTTTTCGCCACGATCGTGCTGGCCGAGGAAACCGGGATCAGCTTCGCCGAGATCATGCGCAACGAAGGCGCCGACATCCTCGCGGTACGCCAACTCACCGCCGCCCGTGGGGACCACATACTCGCCACCCGGCTCCTCGCACTCGGCGAACTGATCGCAGCACAACTACCCGCCCCGGCGGCCCGGCGCATCACCGCAGCCGCACACAACGCTGCCACCGAGATCACCGAAACCATCGGCGACGGACTCCTCCTGCACCCCACCCTGACCACGGTCGCACCCCGCCACGGTCGCACCACCGGGCGCCCATGGCGCACGAGCACGGTCGCACCGTTCAACCTCGCCGGACTACCGGTCACCCAGGTTCCCCTCGGCCGCGGCACCCACGGGCTGCCACTCGGGGTCCAGGTGGTCGCCGGCCCGAACCGCGATCACCTCTCGATCGCGGCGGCCCTCACGCTCGAGAAGGCGTTCGGCGGTTGGGTCAGGCCACGCCACTGACCACACTCGAGTGCCGGTGCCTCAGTGCGTGGCTGCCTCTTCGATAACGGCGGCGACAGCAGCGGGCTGCGAGACCAAGGAGGCATGGGAGGCGGGAATTTCGGAGGTGCGGGCGCCGATTCGGTCGGCCATGAAGCGCTGGGAGGTCGCGGGGATCACCCGGTCGGCGCCGGAGACCAGGTACCAGCTGGGTATCCGGGACCAGGCGGGCGGGCCGGAGGGTTCGATGTTCGCCACAACCGCGATGGAGCGCTGGTGGGCGATCATGTCGGTTGCGGTGGCATCGCTGACATCCTGCGCGAATACCTCGTGGAACGACGCGGGGTCGACGTAGCCGTCGAGGTTCTTGCCCGCGATCCCCTGACTGTCGTCGACGACGGCGACCTGCAGGACCGGCGGCAGCAGGCGGCTGCCGGGGAAGCGGATCGGATCCAGTGCCAACTGGGCGGGCTCACCCTGTTGCGGGGCGAACGCGGCGATGTAGACCAGCGCGGTCACATCGGGGTCGTCGATGTTGGTGATCACCGTGCCACCGTAGGAATGTCCGACCAGCACGATCGGTCCGTCGATCGTCGCGAGAGTGCGTTCGACAGCGGCGGCGTCGTTGGCGGGACCGCGCAGCGGATTGCCGGGGACCACGACGCGGTAGCCGTCGGCGCGCAGGGCCGCGGCGACGCCGTCCCAGCTGGTGGTGTCGGCGAACGCGCCGTGGACCAGCACCACGGTGGGGGTGTCGGCGGCCAGGGCGGGTGCCGTCGCGCTGAGCACGCCCGCACCAAGGCCGACCGCAACAGCAACCGCCACATTCGATCGGAGCCTGCTCGTCATGACTTCGTCCTCTCACCCTCGGAGATTCGGCGAACGCCCACGCCACAGTATTGTCCACCGCCCCGGAAAATGATCAGCAGGCGGCCACCGCCGGGATCGTCGCCGATGAAGCTGCGCCTCCTCGACGCCGTCGATCTGGCGGCGATGTCTGCTTTCGGGTAGGAGTGGAGGCGAATAGAGGGGGAATCGTGGGGCAACGAATCAGTCCGTCGGCGACGGGCTCGCGGGTGAGTGAGCGTCGAGTGCGCTCCACCGAGGAATGGCTGGACTACTTCCAGCGGAATGCGGCTCGGCAGCGACCCATTCCGTGGCAGACGAACGGAATCGGAGCCGGTCCGGCAGAGCTGGCACCGATTCGCCGCTCACTGCAGGCCTGGCAGCTCGGCGAAACATCGGACGGATGTCACCTGGCCGCATCCGCTGACCGATACGCCACAGCGACCGGCGACCCCGCCTACCGCGACGTCATCGACCTGTTCATCCGGGAAGAGCAACGCCACGGCGCGCTGTTGGGTCGAATCTTGGACGATGCGGGAATCCCACGCCGACAAGCCGATTGGGGCGACACGCTGTTTCGCCGACTCCGGCACAGCATCACCGACATCGAGGTCTGGACCACGCCCGTCGTCATGGTCGAGACCCTGGCGATGATCTATTACAACGCGATCCGCCGAGCCACCGGCTCACCGGTACTCCGCGCGGTCTGCGCCCAGATCCTCGCCGACGAGGTACCCCACGTGCAGCTGCAATGTGAACGACTGGCCGTGTTGCTACACAACCGATCCCGCACCCGCTACCACCTCACCATGCTCACCCACCGCGTCCTGTTCCTCGCAGTCATGCTCCTGGTGTGGGCAGGCCACCACCGCGCCCTCCGCGCCGGCGGCTACACCTGGGCCCATTACCGCCAGGCGGCCTACGCCAAAATGCACCGCGCGTGGCAACGGATGGACCCGCAGCGGTACGTCTGGACCTGATTCGCACGGCCGAGGACGCGGGTAGTCAGGCTCCACCGACACGCCGGGACGGGACCCTGGAACCGGTGGGAGCCGACCGGCCGCTCGGCACAGGGGATGCCCGCGAGAGAGCCACTTACATACCGCGGTACCAGGGGATTCGAATCCGCGCCCCGCAACCGGCGGGACCAGTAACGTCGCAGAAGTAGGTGCATCCCGACCAGAGGAGAACCGTGAAGCTACTCGTCACCGGCGGTGCTGGTTACATCGGCAGCATTGTCGCCGACCAACTGTGTACCGCGGGTCATCAGGTTCATGTGCTCGACGACCTATCCACCGGGTTTCGCGAGAACGTACCCTCGGCGGCGGCATTTCATGAGGGTTCGGTACACCATGTCGCTGATCTACTCACTCGCGCAGCGGGTTTCGACGGCGTCCTGCATTTCGCCGCATCAATCGAAGTCGCCGAGTCCGTTGCCAACCCAGAGAAGTACTGGCACAACAACATCGAAGGCTCACTGGCGTTGCTGCGCGCGATCCGATCCGCCGAAGTTCCGCGGTTGATCTTCTCCTCGACCGGGAGCATGTACGCCGGCGACGGCACCACAGCGTTCGACGAGACCGCCGTAGTCCGGCCGAAGAATCCCTACGCCGCAACGAAGGCCACCGTCGACCAACTCATCGCCGGCGAATGCGGTGCGTCGGCCACCCTCGGCGCGGCGTCGCTGCGCTACTTCAATGCCAGCGGTGCCGTGCTCACCGCGGACGGCGTCCACCTGGGCGAACGCCACGATCCCGAATCCCACCTCATCCCCATCCTGCTCCAGGCCGCCACCGGTCAACGCAGCGAATTCACCCTGTTCGGCACGGATTACCCGACCGCCGACGGCACCTGCATCCGCGACTACATCCACGTCGCCGACCTCGCCGCCGCACATCTTCTCGCCCTGAACGCGGTAACCCCGGGCGTCCACGAGATCTACAACCTCGGCAACGGCCAGGGCTACAGCAACCGCCAGGTCATCGACACCGTCCGCGAAGTAACCGGCGTCGACTTCCCACTACGGGTTGCAGGCCGCAGACCGGGCGACCCCGCGACCTGCATCGCGTCCAGCACCAAAGCGCACACCCACCTCGACTGGAAACCTCAACGCCCCGACCTCGCCGATATCATCAGCGACGCCTGGCGCTTCCACCAGCGTCTATGACCGATTCATCGCCCGGTCTCGACCGCAGCGGCCGACGAACGATTAGCGCTGAGCCAATCCCGCTTCACGAGAACCCCAGCACGGCACTCGCCGCAAGCTCGGGCGCGTTCAACTGCTGGCGGAATACATCGAAGAATCCTGCGCCGACTACGCCCACGATCTCCCCCGGCTCGACGGGACGCCGGTCCTGATTGTCGATGGTGCGAACGACAGCCGCACGGTCATCCTGGGATGGCCTGCGGCTGTCGGAACGGTTGCGCCGCGCCGCGGCGATGGCGACCCATCGCGTGTTGCCGGTCGGCCATGCGATCACCGCCGAGGACTGCGAGGTCGCGCGCGAATGGCTTCGGGCGCAACAGCTTTGATCATTTCCGCGTCAGACGAGAGCTCCGTGTCCGACGGTGACGTTCCCGTACAGGTTGCGCGCGAACACCTGCACGGCATCCCCGCTCCCCTGTGACTGGCCTACGGGTTCCATGCGATTCTGTACGCTGCCGTGCAGCGCGTTGACCTCCAGTCGCGCCGCGCTGCCCGGACGGATCCCCACCTCGAGATCGCCCATCGAGGTCTCCAGCCGGAGCACCCCGTGGGAGGCTTCGTCGACGCGGATGTTGCCCTTGGCGGTCTTCGCGGTCACTGAACCACCCGGTCGTTCGATCACGATGTCGCCGGCGGATACCTCGAGCTCGGACCGGTCGAATTCGCCGATACTCACCAGTCGACCCATTGCGGCGGTCGCGTCGAGCACGGAGCCGATCGGTACCGCGACGGTCACCGAGACCGCCGGATTGCCACCGAACGGCGTGAAGGCCTTCCACTTCTTCGGCGCCTCGACGGTCAGCTTGCCACCGGCGAACTCGACCTGAATCTGTTCGGCAGCACGCACATCCGCTTTGCTGGACGTATCGGCCGGTCGGACCTCGACGACGGTGTCGGTTCGGTCGGCGGCGACCACGGTGACATCACCGCAGGGCACATCGACGGTGACGGTGATCGGCTGCGGTGTCTGGAAAGTAGGCATCTGCACTCCTGGACTGCGAGGGTTATACGTAGATGTATACGCACATTGTGCTGCTCTCACTATAAGTAGATGTATACGTATAGCGCAACCCTCATTTTCAGCCGCCAGTCTTCGCCGCCGAGGGCAAGACGTGTATCCGAGGGGGATATTACTTTCAGGTAATATCCTGGTGGTATTCCCGGCGAGCAGGCAGAGCGAAAAGAGGGTGGACAGTGGGCGTAGCGCAACGACTGGTCGGATTGGTGAACCGGAACGGGCGGGTGAACGGGTCCCCGTTCGATGCCACCCAGTCGATGAGCCCACCGTCGGGATGGCAGCGGAACTGGGTGCACTACGGGGTGATGGTGCCCGATCTGCCCGAGCCGCACCGTTCCTTCGGGGTCACATCGATCGTCGGCACCCCCGGCGTGACGATCTTCGCCAACGATCACGCGATCACCACCACCCCGTCCGACACGGCGTACACCTCCTCGGCGACGGCATCCATGACCGAGGGGCAGTTCCTCGTGCACAGCATCGCTCGCGACTGCGAGTTCGCCTCGGACGGCAGCCACCTCCGCTTCGGCGAGGACCTCGTCATCGACGGCACCTACCCGCACTTCACCGTGCGCCGGACCCATCCAGAGGTCACCGTCGAACTCGAGATCGAGGCCACCGACAAGGTGGCCCACTTCGCGAACATCCCTGGGCTGTATCGGCATTGGAGTCTGCTGGCGACCTACCGCGGTCATATCGACTATCGCGGTGAGCGCGTCCAGGTGCAGGGTTTGTGCACCGTCGAATATGCCGCCGGTGCCGGTATGCACAGCGTGACGACCTCGACACGACCCAAACTGCCCGCGAAGTTCTTCGCGTACAACGTCATCAACGTGGACGACCGAACGCAGGCGTTGCTGGTCGAGGTCCTCGGCCCCGCCGGGTTCCCGATCCATCAGGCGGTCTACCTGCGCTCCCTCGACGGATACGGCGGCGTATACACCCGCGGACTCGAATTCCGTGTCCGCGAGTACGAATCCCAGCCGCGGCGTACCCCCGACGGCCGCGCGATGCGGCTACCGAAGTCGTTGTCGTGGCAGGTACTCGACGACGAGGGCCGGGACCTGATCACCATCGACGGCACGGCCGGCGGTGACTACTCCTACGGGCTCGGCGCCGGGTTCGTAGGCACCTACGACTACACCGGCACCTACCTGGGCCGCGCGATCACAGGCCGGGCCTACCTCGAGTACATCGACTGCCGCTGACCGCGGGCCACCGACGCCCAGCGGCATACCCGCACTCACCTGCGCTGTGAACGATGGAACCAGTAAGGCCTGCCAGCGCCGATGCGAGCGACAGAATTGGTCCGGGAACTCACCGGGCCCCTTCTCGCTACGGCAGAACCCGACACTTGACCACATAGCCGCTGGGCGAGCGGCCGAGATCTACGTCGTCACCTCGCACACCAGCATCTCGTCCGCGTGCGCTTGGAACTCGTAGTCCACCTTCACAATTCGGCTCGAAATGCCCGCGAGCGACAACTCGGCACGCAACTTCTCGAGCTGCTCGTACCGGCCCTGCGAACCGATGGGGACCACAGGGAACAGCCGGATTTCCGTGGCGGCGACGCGTGCCAGTTCGATAATCGCCTGGCGGTGGAACTCGTAGTCGAGATCGTCGGCGTAGCTGAAGAGTAGATGCGAGCTGAGGACGAGGTCGAAGGTGTTGTCGGCGAAGGGGAGTGCGGGGAGCTGACCTGGGATGTAGCGGTGCGGGGACGTCCGGGTGTGGGTGGCGAAGTGTTCGGCCGACTTGCGGCGAGCGCGGTGGTGTTCGTCGGGGTCGGCGAAGAACGTCCAGCGGTAGGCGTCGGCGTGCTCGCGGACATATCTGTTGCCACGGTCGGCTTCAGCGACAGCGTTGGCAGCCACCCGGTCGACGCCATTGCCGAAATAGGCTATGTCGCAAGCAGTGACATCACCACCGCGCTGGCATACCGCGGCGGTGAAACCTGCCGCACCACCCGGACAGTCCAGAATTCTGCGCCCGAGATCGTCTTCGGTGAGCGCGAACATCGCCTGGTACTCGCCGAGTGAGCGTGAGCTGACGAGAATCTCGCCGAACCCACCGGTTCCCCTGGACGTGTCGTTGTCGATCATGGTCGTCCTCCTGTTCCAGGACCGCCCGCAGGGCCGGAACAGATGTCGTCACGACAGATCTGGCCACCCTCGAGGCGGCCGCGCACAACTCGGTCAGCCGCTAGGTCAGCGGCCACCACCGTTGCGCGAACATCATCACCCGGTGATTGAACCACGTGGGCGCGCTCTCGAGTATGCGAATTTCGTCGCTATAGCGGATCATATGGCGGTGAATGAAGATCTCATGAGGGCGCACGCGGCGGAATTCGACGGCGCGGACGCACCGGCTGCCTGACATGCATCCCACTGAACTCGCAGCTGATCTGGACGAACGCCAGTTCGCGCGGTACGAATGCCCCTGTTGTGATGAGCCGATCGAGCGCACCTGGAACATGATCACCCGCGACGGGAATGCTTACGCGGCGTACTTCGCCAACAGCTACCAGCACACCGATAAGCATCATGACACCTGGATCGACGTCATCCTCGGCACCTGGGATTCCGAAACCGCCGACGACCACGTGACTTTCGGTTGCCGCGTCGGACCCGTGCAGAACAATCCGAACCCCGCGGCAACCCTGGTCCAGGCATGCCTGGACGGGTCAGCCGATGAAGTCCACGGCGTGGTGCTCTCGCGCGAGGACGGCTTGGTCCACCCTCGTCTTCCGGAGTTCTGGGGAATCGTCGACTTCGTGCTGGCCAACGACCCGACCGTCACCGCCCACTTGTACGGGTAGGCGAGAGGGGTCATCCAAGTACTCGATGACCCCTCTGAACTCAGTCGATCGGGCTGTGTCCCAGCAGAACCCGGCCACTGAAACGGGTCTGTTTCGCCCGGGGCAGGGGATGGAATTGGCAGCCGTGGATGTCGCGGTAGAGGCGTTCGAGGTCGCAGGTGCGGGAATAGCCTGCGCCGCCGGTGGTTTCGATCGCCAGGCGAACGGTGGTGATGAGGGCGTCGGCGGCGACGGTTTTGCGGCTCAGGGTGCGGGCGGCGTAGGTGTCGGTGTTGGGGAAGGTCAGGTTCTCGGAGTCGATGAACATGGCGGTGATGAGGTCCTCGGCGGTGGTGTAGGCGTTGAGCATTTCTCCCGCCGACTGGACCGTGTGGGCTTCGGAACGGCCCTCCAATAGGCGCGCGGTGAGGTCTACAGCCGCGTCGGCGACACCGAGATAGGCGGCCAGTACCAGTGGAAGGGCGGCGCCGATCACCACATTCAGCACCGGCGGCCACGGACCGGCCGGGCGGGTCATCGAGATCGCGGCATCGGGCACGAATACGTCGTCGAGGACGACAGTATGGGAACCGCTCGCACGCAGACCGAACGAATCCCAGGTCTTGTCGATACTCACCCCCGCGGCAGTCAGCGGGATCGCGAAATGCAGCACCTCACCGTCATAGCGAACACTGGTGACGAGCACATCGCCCACCTCACACCCACTCGCGGGTGCCTTGCGCGCGCTTACCCGATAGCCACCGTCGACACGCACGGCCTGCCCATTGGACTCGACCCAATCCGACGCGCCGGTGCTGACCAGAATCGCCCCGCCCACCACCTTCGCGAACACCGCCGAAGCATCCACCCCATGGTTGTGCCGCCACACCTGCGCGGCCACCAGGTGTGAATGCATCGCGAACGCGACCGCCGTCGACGGATCGTGCCTGCCGAGTTCGCGCAGGATCTCCCCCATCTCCCGATGCGAGGCGCCCCCACCGCCGAACTCGACCGGCACGAGCGCCGCCGACAGACCGCTCGACCGCAATCGGTCGAACGCGGCGACGGAGATCTCGCCGGTGTGGTCCCGCTCAGGGACTTCCAGACACAAGGTTTCACCGATCTCGCGGGCGAGGGAAACCCGGTCGGTGCTGGACGTGGTGCCGGAAATTGTGGAAGTCATGTTTCGAAGGTAGGAAGCGGCGCGATAACCAGATAGTCCAGAAAGTGGACTCTCCCGGTCCAGAAAATGGACCCCGTCGGTGAGGTGACCATGACAACAACGACCGCAGGCTACGGCCAGTACTGCCCGATCTCGCGGGCCCTCGACGTGCTCGGCGAACGGTGGTCGCTGCTCATCCTGCGCGACCTGTTCCTCGGCACCACCCGCTTCAACGACCTCGCCCGCGGCCTACCCGGCCTGTCACGCAGTTTGCTCGCCAAACGCCTGCGCCAGTTCGAACGCGCCGGACTCATCGAAAAGCTCGGCACCGAACACCTGCTCACCGAAGCGGGCAGCCAGCTCGAACCCATCCTGTTCGGCCTCGGCGAATGGGGCGCGCGCTGGACCTTCGGCGCCCCACAGCAGGACGAACTCGATGCGGCGTTGCTCGTGTGGTGGATGCACACCCGGATCGACACCTCGATGCTGCCCGGTCGGCGGCAGGTTTTGCAGGTCCGGTTCACCGACGATATCCGCCGGTTCTGGATCGTCGTCGAAGCCGCTGTTCCCTCGGTGTGCGAGACAGATCCCGGCTATCCCGTCGACGTCACCATCAGCGCCGACGTCGCCGGCCTGTACGAGGTGTGGTTGGGGCGAATGCCACTGCCCCACGCGCAGCGCACCGGGCGGGTCATGTTCACCGGCCCACCCGCACTCACCCGCCGGATGCCTGCGGTATTGCGATTGAGCCCGGTCGCCGGATATGTCTCCGCGACGGCTCGACCGGACCCGGCAGCGCGCGCCTCGTGAGACGAAAGGTCCTATTCCGGACCGGTACGCCCGGCGATCCACATCGCCCAGCGGTAGAGGTCTTCGGGATCCCCCAGACTCGCTCGCGCTTCGGGCCCGGCGAACATCATGGCGCCGAACGACCCCAGACCGGGGTCATGAACTAAACCGAACAAAACGTGGCAGTAATCACTACTTTGCCCGTCATGTTGGCAGCGGCCGTGATCAAAACGTTAGGGTTCATCCATGGTACGTACCGGAGCAGCAACCTCAGAGCCGTACGAACCGAATGTTCCTCTCCCCCAAAACCATCCGGCACGGCTCGAGCTCGTCAGCGAATCGCCCGACCCCACCGCTGCGCCGACCGGAGACGTCGACGACCAGTTCCCGCGTCTCGGCGACACCAGTTTCCTCACCGGCGCCGCCAAGCACCGGCTCGCCGCCTACATCCACACCCAGCTCGCCGAGCTCGAAGAAATGCCGTGACCGCACGCCGATAGCGACTCCCGAACGCTTCGCTCCCGCGCCGGATTAGGCTGCACGCCAGGAGTTATCGGCGGCAGCGACAATTCACGCGAGGGAGTGGCGAAGGTGAGCGACGCATCGGTCGTGCTTCCGGAACAGGTTCGCACCGAACTGCGCCGCGGGGTGCGTAGCGTCCTCGTCGATACCGCGGCCCTACGCCTGGTCCGCGAACGCTTCGACGACAACCAGGCAGGCGCACTGCGCCGCTACCTCGAAGCCTCCCAATCGGCGAACACCCTGCGCGCCTACCGAACGGACTGGATCGCCTGGGCGGGCTGGTGCGCCGTCGAACAGCGACAGGCGCTCCCCGCGGACCCCCTCGACGTGGCCGTGTACCTGGCGGCCTCCGCGGACGCCCGACGAGAAAGCGGCGGGTGGGCGTTCAGCCCTGCCACCCTTGATCGCAAGTCCGCCGCCATCGCCGCAGTCCATGCCGCCAACGGGCTCCCCTCCCCGACACGCTCCGACGTGGTCCGGCTCACCCTGCGCGGCATCCGCCGCACCCGCCGCACCCCGCCGACCCGGAAACGACCGGTCCTGCTGCACACCCTCGACCAGCTTCTCGCCGAACTCCCCGCCTCTGACTGGCCCACCGAACCCGCGCGCCGCCGAGACGCCCTGGCACTGCTCGTCGGATTCGCCGGCGCACTGCGGCGTAGCGAACTCGCGGGCCTTCGCATCAGCGACGTGCACGTGCGCACCGACCACACCACCGGCGAACCGCTACTCGTCGTGCACCTGCCGACAACGAAAACCGACCCGACCGGTGTCGCCGAGCAGCGCATCGCCCTGCCGCGCGGCAAACACGCACGCACCTGCCCGATCTGCGCGTTCGCCGACTGGGTTCGGCTACTGGAAGTCCACGCAGACACCGGCGACGCGGGCGCCCGAACCTGGACGACGAACAACCTCGCGGCCGACACCACAATCCACCGCTGCCACGGCTTCACGGGAACCCGCCTCAGCACCGACGTGGACCGCCCGCTGTTCCCCACGATCAACCGGCACGGCTCGATCAGCGCCACCGCGCTCTCCGGCCGGGCCGTCGCCGAGCTCGTCAAGCGCTACGCGGCCCGGGCGGGCCTGGACCCCGACCTGTTCTCCGGACACTCCCTGCGCGCCGGCTTCGCCACCCAAGCCGCCCTCGGCGGAGCCAGCGACCGCGAGATCATGCGCCAGGGCCGCTGGGCGAACCCCCGCACCGTCCACGGCTACATCCGCACCGCGAACCCACTCGAAGACAACGCCGTCACCAAACTCGGTCTGTGATCAGACGATCCGGTCGAGCCGGAAGATGCGGAACTCGCGACTGCCCGAGCGCTGGAATTCCATCTCGTAGCCGGGCCAGAACTCGACAGCCTGGTCCCAGACGCGCTTACGCTCGACGCCGGTGATCTCAGCAACGGTCACCGGGAACGCGGAGCTGCCGCCGAAGCGCGCCGAGGCCGTGCGGGCCGCGCGCAGGTTCGCCGACCACGCCGGATGCTCCGGCTTACCCCAGTTCGAGCCGACCAGATAGAAGCCGTCCCCGTCCGGCACACACAGCAGCGACGTAGTGCGTGGCTGTCCCGACTTGCGCCCGACCACCGTGATCTCGATCGACGGGAGCCCGGCCAGATCGAGTACACCCCAACGACCGCCACTGAGCCTGCGCAACAACCGCTCGGTCGGCAGAACGACACCGGCGCCACGCATCACCCAGGGCTGTGCCGCGAACACGCGCGCAAAGCCCGGCAAGGGATTCCAAACCATCCACGAATCCTGGCTCGAGCGAACCGAGTTCGCCCACTTACGACCGTGCGCTGAGAGGCAACTCACTCGGCATGCTGGACGACCGACCCCCGCGAGCGGACCATGGAAACATGGACGAGGCCCGAAACGAAGCTCGGCGCACCGCGGCCGCGGCCGAAATCGGTAAACACGGCAGACTGGTGCGCAGCCCCCGCGACGGCAAACTGCTCAGTGCGGGCATGGCACCGTTCTTTCGCATCCGCACCCCACGCGGGTACGGCATCCTCACGACCACCGGGCGCAAGACCGGTCTACCGCGCCCGAAGGGTGTTCGGGTCTTCCGCGACGGTGACCGGGCGTACCTGGTGCAGCTGATGCCACCCCACGTGACGATTCAGCAGCCTGACGCGGTCAACGCCTGGCTCCGCAATGTTCGTGCCGACCCCCGCGTCACCCTGAAGCTGTCCGACGGTACCCACAGCGGGACGGCCAGGGAGATCATCGACCCGGACGAAGTCGCCACCGCACGCGCCCTGCTGTGCGACACCGTGGTGCCGGTGGACTACGGCGAATGCGCGATCCACCTGCGCGGAATGCCCTCGCGGGCGAAGATCCGGAGGCTGCACGCGTACTGGTTCGACACCGGTCGCGCGGTTGCCATCGATCTGGCGACCTAGCGGAAGCTCTCTCCCGTCCTTGCTGGTGAGTAGTTGTCACGTGCGGACATGTCGTGGACTGGAGCGGCTATGTCGGCCCTAAGGGGTGATTCATTAGTAAATGCGCATATCTACGTAACTAGATGTTTCTTCTCTTGCGGCAGGCTCCAAGCCTGCCGCACAGCCCTAATTCCCCCGCACAACTACCTCGATGTCGCACATGAACTCCCTCCCCTCCCCTAGCCGCCAGGAGTGCCATGCCCTCCCCCACTGGTCGCCGAATCCTCGCCGCGGTCGCTCTGACCGCCGCGGCCATGCTCACGACCAGCACCTCCCCCGCTCTTGCCCGACCACCGGCGCCGGCGCAACTGGCACCACTGCGCCACGACGGGATCGGCGCCGCCGATGTCATCACCATGGGTGAACGAATCACCCAGGCGCACAACAGCATCTACGACTACATCCATGCCGTGCACCCCGGCGCCCAGGTGAGCAGCAATGTCGCCTACATCCCCGGCGCCGACGATGCGGTCAGCGGACCGCTGCTCGACGGGATCTCGGCGCGCCTGGACTACATCGGCATCGACTATTACTACGGCCTGTCCCCCACCCAGCTACAGGTCCCCGATCCAGACCACCTCTGGACGATTCCGTTGCAGCCCGAAGGCATCTACTACGCGCTCGACCACTACGCGCGAAAGTTCCCCGGCCGCCCGCTCTACATCGTCGAGAACGGCATCCCCACCGAGAACGGACTCCCCCGCGCCGACGGCTACACCCGCGCGGATTCGCTGCGCGACACCGTCTACTGGCTGCAGCGCGCCGTCGCCGACGGCATCCCGCTGATGGGTTACAACTACTGGAGCCTCACCGACAACTACGAATGGGGCTCCTACACAGCACGTTTCGGCCTCTACACCGTCGACGTGCTCACCGATCCGACACTGACCCGCACACCGACCGACGCGGTCGCCGCCTACCGCGCGATCACCGCGGCGGGCGGCGTCGCCCCCGATTACCGGCCGACGCGTCCCGTCGCCGCATGCTCGCTCGTCGACGGGCTCGCCAGTTGCACCGATCCGGTGGCGGTCCCCCGGTAGAGGTTTGAAGCATCGATGGTTGCTCTACACTCAGGCGGGTGTCGAGCACAGCGTCACGCCCCTCCAGTGCCGTCAGCGGCAGGCAAACCCGATGGCAGCCGCACAACGACAGCCGCCGGGAGCGGATCGTGCTGGCCGCGGTCGAGCTGATCGAACAGTCGCCCCTCGGCGTCGAGGTGGCGATCGTCCAGATCGCCGAGCACGCGGGGCTCGCGAAATCGGTGCTCTACCGGCAGTTCGCCGGTCGCGACGAGCTGGATCGCCGGATCAGGAGTGAGATCGCCGACCGATTCGTCGCCGATATCGAAGACGCGCTCGACATCGCCGAGGGCTCGATCCACGAAATCCTGGTTCGCACGATCGGCGGCGTCGTCACCTGGATCCAAGACCATCCCCGGCTCCACGAGTTCCTGCGAACAGGTCCGTCCGAAGCCGATCCCGATATCGACGCGATGAGCGCGCTGATCACCACGATCGCAGGGTCGGCCAGGGCGCTCGTCACCGGCCTGGCCGGGGTGGTCGGCGTGACCGATGAAGCCTCGGCCGACACGATGACCTTCGCCATCGTCTCGATGACCGAGGCCACCGTCACCCGCTGGGCCAACGACCCGAATCCCGCGCTCACCAGGGATCAGCTGATCGAGGAAGTCGCCTCCTACGCCTGGCACGTGGTCGACGGCGTGGCCCGCCGCCACGGCCTGAACCTGGATCCCGACCAGCAACTCACCGAGGTCATCACCCAGCTGGTCGCCGGCTACTGAACAGCCGCCGGGGCCAGCTCACGCGACGCGGCGCGCGCTGCGTTCGGGTTCGCTGCGGTAGCGCGACACCGGGCCGTCGATGCCGAACTTGCGCCACAGCCACTTGGCGGTCGGGTTCATCAGGCCGAGGTCATCGGCCAGTTTGCGCATATCACCGAAGTAGCCCGACAGGATCTGCTGGGAATGCTCCGACTTCCAGAACGCCTGCTCGATGACCTCGCGCGGAATATCGAACTCGCGCTCGAACGCACGCGGCGGTGCCATGATCTCGCCTGCCAGCCAGCGCATCGCGATGGGGAACGCGACCGAGCAGACGCCACGATTGAACTTGCCCATCTGCCCGATGTGCGCGGTGAGGAAGTCGCCGGCGAAGGAGATGTGGCGTGCTTCCTCAGCGATGTGAATCTCCATGGTGCGCAACACCAACGGCGGCATCGACGCGCCCTCGCGGATCACTGCCTTCTGGTAGTGATCGATCGGTTCCTCGCCGCCGAGGATGCCGATGAACAGGATCAGGTGGGCGTAGCCGCCCGCGACGCCGATCAGCGGCGAGAGTGCCCGGAACAGGGGCCGCATGCCGGGCACATCGACGTCGATGCGGTTGACCAGCTCCTGGAACATCTGGATGTGGTTGCACTCTTCGGTCATCTCGTGCAAGCAGTACCGGAATTCGGGCGAGCCGTTCGGCAGCTTCATGATGTATTGCATCATTCCGCGGATCAGGATGCTCTCGAAGGCCGAGCCGACCTTGATCGTGTTGGCTGTGCGCCACTTGCCGATCTCGATCTGCCGGTCGAGCGGTTGGTCGCGATACCACTGCGTCGCGCCGAGCGGGTCGATCCGCGGCGAGAGAACCCACCGCACATCGTTGGGGTCAAGGGCGAGCTCGGGTGAATCCCAGTCGATATCGAGGTACGGATCGAAATGACGGTCGACAGACCCCTGTGACAGGGTAGCCAGCGCCTCTCGGTACTCCTCGGACTTGGGTCCGCCACGGCTCGATTCGGTCAGCGTCATCGGTGCCTCCTCGGTTCGCGTCCGGCGCGGACGACACTGTTAGCGCCGTCACACCGTGCCCCAAGAATAACTGAGACGTTCCGTCCCACACAACCCTGGACCGATAACGTTTTCCACGTCCTATTCGACCAGCAGAACCACCATCTGACGGGCGAGGTCGGCATCGCCGGGACCGCCCAGCCAGACCAGGGGCCGCCGCTGGTCGAGATGATCCAGCGCTTCGGGCAGGGATCCGTAGACGCGGTCGGCACGGACGACACACACCTGGGGTATCGCCTCGGAGACGGCAGGCCCACCATCGACATCGAGTGCCAGCGAGCCCGTGGACGCATCGCCGGCCACCGCGTCGCGAACCACCGCGTCGCCGGGCTCGACCGAGTCAGAGCCGCTGTGTACGACCTGGTGTCCGGGAGCACTGGCCCAGTGGTCCAACCACGCCGGGCCCGGCTCGACCGCGGCGAGCACCGTCTGCACGCTCATGCCGTAGAGCACGTCGGCGACCGCGGCGGGCAGGCCCGCGACGTCGACAGTGCGCACCAGCGAGCCGTGCTCGCGCAACCGTTCGGCGAACCGCGCGCGTACCTCGGCTCGCTCGGTCGGGTCCACCATCGCGTGCCTGCCGGTGGATCGACGCATGGGGACCCGGCGCTCGTCCTCGGGTAGGTCGAGCAGCCCGTCACGGACTCGGCGCAAGATCTCCTCGCGAGGATTCACTCGGGCACTCTCCTTCGTTGGCGACATCGTCGTCGCCGTTCACACATTCCTCTCCCCACATACCGCGGGAACTCTTCAGATCGCTACCGTACCGACCGGTCCACATGATCCTGGCACGGCACGACGAAGCCGAGCAGATGCAGTAGCTGGTCGATATTCAGGTCGAAGATCTCCGCGCGATCAGCGAAGGTGTCTCGGCCGTACATGTCGAACACGTCGAAATTCACGGCACCGAACAGCGTGGTCCAGGCGGTGAGGGCGGACGCGATCACCCGGTCGGGGGCGAGCAGGCCGAACTGCTCGCGGATCGTCGCGAAATCGGCTGCCGTTCGCGGGCTGATCGCCGGTTGACCGGCGGGGACGGTGAGCTGACCCTGACGGAAGGCGCTGTCGACGATGCCGAGCAGGATCGCGATCACCCGGACGCCCGGCGCCTCGGTGTCGGCGGCGGGCGCGTTGTAGCCGGGGATGGGCGTGCCGAACAGCAGGCCGTACCAGGCCGGCTCGGCCAGTGCCCATTCCCGCACGGTCCGCGCGGTGACCCGGAAACGGGTCGCGGGGTCCACGGGTACGTCGATCAGTGCCGCGTCGACGGCGTCGCCCAGTGCGTTGTAGCCGTCGACCACCAGCATGGTCAGCAGTTCGTCACGGCTGCGCACATACCGGTACACCGCCGAGGACACGACCCCGAGATCGCGTGCGACGGCGCGCAGCGACAATGCCGCGGCGCCGTGGGTGGCCAGGTGCTCGCGGCCGATGCGTTTGATGTCGGCGATCGTCTGCGCACGCGCCAGTGCGCGCGGGCCCGGCTGGTCGGAACTCATCGTCCGATCATCGCGCACTCGCGGCCCGGGCCGGAGCACGGCGTCCGGCCGCGTCGTCGGCGGCCGCGGCGCGTTCGATCTCGGCGGCGAACGTGATACCGCCGACCTCCCATGCCATCGCGAGCAATCGGTCGCGGAAACGGCTCAGGTCCACCCCGACCCCCTCGCCGCCGTAGCCCGTGCCCGCGGCGTCGCGGACCGTGTGCACCACCTCGTCGGCGAGCGCGGCGATCCGCGACTGGACCATCGTTCGCAGCGCCCCGCTGAGGGTGATGTCGATGCCCACGTCGTAGAGGACCAGTGCGGCCTTGAACATCGACCGGTCCGCGAGGAACCAGCGCTCGTCGCGACGCTCGAGATATCCCGCCGAGATGAGTTCGGCGAGGACATCGGCGCCACGGTCGCCCAGCATCGTCGCGAGTTCGGCGTCGTCGATGAAGGACGAGCGTTCGGCGGCCTGGCCCGCGCGCGGATCGAACAGCGCGCGCCAGTCACCGGCCTGCGGTTCGGCGTCGAAGACCTCGCGGATGGCGTCCAGACGCAGCCCGCGCGCCTGCATGGCGACGATGTCGCGCAGGCGGTCCACGTGCGCGTCGGAGTAGACGACTTCCTTGCCCGCGCGGCCGGGTTTCGGCAGCACGCCGAGCGACTGGTAGTAGCGGATGGTGCGCGACGCCACGCCGCTGACGACGGCGAGTTCCGCTCGGGTATATCGGGCCACCCGACCAGCATAAGTCGGGCCGGACCTACGTTGACAGCTCTGGCTGTCGCCATTAGCGTTACCCGCGTCACTGCCGACACCCGATCGAGGAGCTCCCCCATGCCCGAGCGCACCACTGATTTCGACGTTCTGATCGTCGGCTCCGGGTTCGGCGGCAGTGTCACCGCGCTGCGCCTGGTGGAGAAGGGCTACACGGTCGGCGTCATCGAAGCGGGCCGCCGCTTCGCCGATGACGAACTGCCCAAAACCAGCTGGGACCTGCGCAAATTCGTGTGGGCACCCAAGCTCGGCTGCTACGGCATCCAGCGCATCCACCCACTGCGCGACGTCCTGATCCTGGGCGGCGCCGGCGTCGGTGGTGGCTCGCTGAACTACGCCAACACCCTCTACGTGCCGCCGGAGCCGTTCTTCCAGGACCCGCAGTGGCGCGAGATCACCGACTGGCGCACCGAGCTGACCCCGTATTACGAGCAAGCGAAAAAGATGCTCGGTGTCGTGACGAATCCCCACATGACCCCCGCCGACGAGATCTTCAAATCCGTCGCCGAGGACATGGGTGTGGGCGACACGTTCGTGCAGACTCCCGTCGGCGTGTTCTTCGGAACGCCCGGTGAGACCGAGGCCGATCCCTACTTCGGTGGTGCCGGTCCCGAGCGCACCGGCTGTGTGGAATGTGGCGACTGCATGGTCGGTTGCAAGTTCGGCGCCAAGAACACCCTGGTGAAGAACTACCTCTACCTCGCCGAACAGGCGGGGGCGCAGGTCATTCCGATGACCACGGTGTCGGCGCTGCGTCCGCTGCCCGACGGCACATGGGATGTCGCCACCGAGCGCACGGGCGCCTGGGTACGCAAGGCGCCCAAGACCTTGACCGCAAAGCACGTCGTGCTCGCGGCGGGCACTCTCGGCACGCAGAAGCTGCTGCACGCGATGCGCGATGAAGGTGCGCTGCCGAACCTGTCGGACAAGCTCGGCTTGCTCACCCGCACGAACTCCGAGTCGATCGTCGGTGCCGCGACCAAGACCCTCGGCCCGGACCAGGACTTCACCAAGGGTGTCGCGATCACCTCCTCGATCCACCCCACCCCCGACACCCACGTCGAGCCGGTCCGCTACGGCAAGGGCTCCAACTCGATGGGCATGCTGCAAACGCTCATGGTCGACGGTGGTGGGCGCGTGCCGCGGTGGCTGCGGTTCCTCGGCCTCGTGCTGTCCAATCCGCTGACCTTCTTCCGCTTCATGAGCGTGAAGAACTGGAGCGAGCGCACGATCATCTCGCTGGTGATGCAGCACCTGGACAACTCGATCACCACCTACACCAAGCGCGGGCTGTTCGGTGGCCGCAAGCTCACCTCCAAACAGGGCCACGGACAACCGAACCCGACGTGGATCCCGGCGGGCAACGACGTCACCCGGCGGGTGGCGGAGAAGATCGGCGGCGTCGCCGGTGGCACCTGGGGTGATGTGTTCAATGTGCCGATGACCGCGCACTTCCTCGGCGGCGCGGCGATCGGCGCCGACCGCGAACACGGCGTGATCGACGCCTACCACCGCGTGTACGGCTACCCGACGCTCAGCGTCGTCGATGGTGCCGCCGTGTCGGCCAACCTCGGTGTCAACCCGTCGCTCACCATCACCGCCCAGGCCGAGCGCGCGGCCGCCTACTGGCCCAACAACGGCGAGGTCGACACGCGCCCCGAACAGAGCGCCGGCTACACCAAGATCGCCCCGGTTCGCCCGAACCAGCCGGTCGTGCCCGCGAGCGCGCCCGCCGCGCTGATCCTGCCGATCGTCGAGATCCGCAGCTCGGAGAAGACCGCGGGCTGATTCGACGAAACCCGGCCCCGGCCTTGCGGTTACCCACCGCGAGCCGGGGCCGTTTCTGTTCCCCGGCGACGTAGCATCGGTGCCGACGAGCGGGAGGATCTTCGATGACAGTGCTGGTTCTCGGCGGATACGGAACGGTCGGCGCGCACCTGGTGCGATTGCTGCGTGCCGAGGGAATCCCCGCACAGGTGGCGGGGCGTGATCCTGCCAGGGCGGACCGGGTGGTCGACCTCCGCGACAGCGCCGGCGTCGACGCCGCCTTGACCGGGGCGACCGTCGTCGTGAACTGCGCAGGCACGGAGGACATCCGGTTGGCACAGGCGTGTGCCGGTCGCGGGATCGCCCTCGTCGACATCTCCGCGACGTCGAACTATGTTCAGGCGCTCGAGGACGTCGACGGCCCCGCGGTGCTCGGCGTCGGGTTGGCGCCCGGCCTGACCACCCTGCTCGCCGTCGACGGGCTCACACACCACCGTGGCCCCGTCGACATCATGATCGGCCTCGGCTCCGGTGAAACCCACGGCCCGGCCGCGACTGCCTGGACTTACCGGCTGCTCGGTCAGCACTTTCCCGATGCCGACGGCACGAGCATCCGCAATTTTACCGGGCGGCAACGCTTTTCAACGCCCGCGGACGCGGACTACCGACCGTTTCCGGCCGTGCGCGCCGATTTCGCCGATCAGCACCGCCTCACCCGCGAGTTCGGCGTCGCGGTGCGCACCTACCTCCGCCTCGACTCCCGACTCGCCACACTCGGGCTGGCCGCCCTCACCTGGGCGCCCGCCCTGCAACGGCTGGCACCCGCCCATATACCCGGTAGCAGCGACCGGTGGGTAGCACTGGCCCGGTCCGCGGACGGATCGACCAGGTCGGCGAGAGGTCGTGGACAATCACTGGCTACGGCCGTGGTTACCGCCATCACGGTTCGCGCGCTGATCCGGAATCCGGTCTCCGCACCGACTTGGATCCATCAGCTTCTCGAGCTCGACGACATCTGTCACGACCCGCTCGCAGCCGACATCCGGTTCGAGCGCTACTGACACTCTCCGGGGCGTGGTCAGAGTGCGTTGACCCGGGCCAGTGCTTCGAAAGCCAGGTCCGCAGCCTGCCACAACGCTGTGATCTCGGTGCGGATCGCGGGTGCGAGGGCGGGATCTTGCAAGGCGAGGCCGTTGGTGAAGATCACCGTGTTCGCGCCGAGGTCGGCGGCGATGAGCAGCTGTTCGGTGGCGACTCCGGCACCGAACAGCTGGTCGAGTCCCTCGCCGACGAAGTAGAACCGCCACAGCGGTCCGAGGTCGGCGCCGTAGGCGGCTTTGGTGCGGTCGATGATCACGTCGCCGACCGAGGCGATTCCCGCCACGATCTTGAAGTAGTCCGGCGCGTTCTCGGGCTTGCTACCGACTGCCGCCACCGAATAGGTCAGGTCGACGGTCAGGTGCGCGTTGTATCCGGCCATGGCGGTGCGAGCGCGCGATGCCCCACAGTCGCCGGCCAGCGCGAAGTAGTGCGCCCACTGGGGTTCGGCGATACCACCGGTGAATTCGGCGTGCAGATTGTCGAGGAACCGGCGCAACAGTTCCAGGCTGATCGCGTGCGCGTACTCACGGTCGGCGAATGCCGCGGGATCACGCTGCATGGGCATCACCGCGGCGTATTCGACGCCGTCGAGCCCGATCGCGAACAGCCCGCGCAGGTCTCGATGCTCGACGAGGATCTCGGTGATCCGATGATGCCGGGCCACCGCGTCCTCGAGCCGGTCCAGCGCAGGCTGTCGATCATCTTCTTCGCCTGATCGGCGGTGAGTTCGCCGGTGGTGCCGCGGTCGACGAGGATGGTCAGTACGAGGGTGGTGGTGGCGGCGTTGCGGAACCCGAAGGTGTAGACGGAGTAGGCGTTCGCCGTGCACCCAGGGATCTGCGGGGTCCACGCACCCGAGGTCTCCACGAATTGGCCGCTGACACCGCTCTGGGTCTTCAGCGAGGTAGGCGTGCTGATCTTTCCGCCGGTCGGGTCCGAATACCCGCCTGCCGCAGAAATCTTCGCGACGCTCTTGGCGGCGGCGGCGAGATCGGTTTCGGTGCTCGAGGTGACTGCGGCCATGGCGCGGTAGACCGAGCCGGGGCAGTAGTCGGCTCCCTCGGTGGCCTGCCCGCGACCGTCCACCGAGCCGTTCGCGGTGGTGAACGACATGGGGTCGGAGTCGGAGTGGATGGTCCAGGCCGACGGCACGTCATAGGCCACACGATAGGTCGGGATGAGCACGCCTTTCGAGCCAGGGGCCAGGGGCGCGGTGCTCGTGCCCGACAGTGGTCCCGCCTTCGTGGTGGTGGTCGAACCCGCCGACGTCGTGGAATCGTCGGAGGAACGGGCGCCGATCGCGACCGCGACCGCTACTCCGATCGCCAGCACCACGATCACCGACACCACCGCGATGATCACCCCCGAGCCACCACCACGACGCGGCGGTGCCGAATACTGTTGTGGCGCAGGAGCGTAGCCGTAGGGCTGCTGCCCGTACCCCGGCTGCTGGACAAATGGCTGCTGACCCGGTCCGAACTGCTGCCCGTACGGCTGTTGGCCTGTCAGCGGCTGGGATGGGTACGGCTGCCCGCTACCAGGTTGCGGCGCATACGGATCTTGGCCCATCCCGGGTTGTTGCCCATATGGTTGCTGCCCGGTCCACGGCTGTCCGACCACTGCCGGTGGCGCATACAGATGCTGGCCGCTGCCGGGTTGTCCCGTTCCGGGCTGCTGCCACTGTGGCTGCTGTCCGGTCCCGGGTTGCTGTCCGTACGGCTGCTCGCCACTGCCGGGTTGCCCGAAGGACTGCCCGAACACAGTGGGCGGAGCTACCGGATGTTGCCCACTACCAAGCTGATTCGTCCCCTGCTGCGGGCCGGCAGACGGTTGCGGGCCGTCTTGCGGTCGGGCGGCCGGCTGTTCGGCCGGGTTGCTGGGCGACCGCAGGATGGTGGGGTCGGCGAGAGGTTGTGCGGCGGGGTCAGCGGTGGGGCCTGACATTCCGGGCGCCTCCCACCACCGATCACTGTCGTTTGCCACGGCCCGTCCTTCCTCGCCATCCGCCTCCACGACCGTCGAGCGGGTCGTATCCGGTCAGATCCCCTCTCAGAGTAATGGCGAACCACCGTCGCCGAGAACTCGAATTCGCCTGTTCGCGTGGCATTCGGTGCGGCTGTGGTCTCGCTGGAGCGCGCGACCGGGGGTCAGTCCCCCGGCCCGCCGGAGGTGATTCGGTCGGCGGCGCTCACCGTCGCCGCGCCGAGCTCACTCAAGGCACGGGCAGACAACCGACTATCGGGGCAGCTCACGACCGCGGCGACGACCGCACCGGCGCGGTCGCGGATCGGGGCCGACAGCGTGACGACGGCGTTTTCGGGGCCGAGTTCGTCGGGGAGGTAGTCGATGGTGATCAGTTCGGTGATGACGGAACCGAGTTGGGCGCGCAACGCGGCCGTGATCGGTGAATCACGCAGGCCCGCAAGTACTTCCAGCATCGGTGTCGAATCGTCGACCAGGCGTTCCACGGAGTAGCCGCGGGTGCGGATCTCGGCGAGTACGCGCGTGAGGCGGTCACGGTGGGCCGGGTCGGCCGTGGCGATCCACGCCTGCCTGATGGGTTCGGCTGCCCAGGCGACGAATTCGCGGCAGACGGGGGGTGCGAACGGTAGCCGACGACCGGGACGGATCCAGCCCGCCGACGGATGACCGACGACCTCGGTGACCACGATGCTGTCCCCGGCGCGTTCGGCGAGGAAGACCGGCACGCCGGCCTGCTCGGACAGCGCGTGCAGATGCGCAACCGCGGTGCGGCGCAGCGGAAACGCCGTTTCGGCGCGCCTGGCCACCGTCAGTAGCCGCAAGCCGATGCCGTAACAGCCGTCATCGTCGCGCACCGTCCAGCCATCGGCGGTCAGCTGGGTGAGCACAGCGTGCGCGGTGGCGCGCGACAGCCCCGCTTCGCGCACGATGCGGGCCAGCGACAGACGTTCGGTGGCGTGCCGTGACAGCAGCTCGAGCACCTTCACCACGCGCTGCGTCGGCGGCGACGCGGCGCCGGACATCTCGGTATCGCCCATCGAATCCGGGGTCACCTCTTGACCGGCGCGCTCGGCCCGGCTTATCGTCGGTGTCACAATACCGAACACTAGCGTCGAATATTCGACATCGCAACCCGTCGGGGAAATCTTCCCGGTGAAAATGCGCGAACGAAGTGGGTGAACAGTGCAGGCGGGGTACGAGTTATCGCATCTGGCGGCCTTGGAGGCCGAGTCGGTGCACATCTTCCGGGAGGTCGCGGCCACTCTCGCGCGAGCGGCCCTGCTCTTCTCCGGCGGCAAGGATTCCGCCGTGCTGCTGCACTTGGCACGGCGCGCGTTCTGGCCGGCGCCGTTGCCGTTTCCGCTGCTGCATGTGGACACCGGCCACAACTTCGACGAGGTGATCGAGTTCCGCGACCGCACGGCCGAGCACACCGGGGCACGCCTCGAGATCGCCCGGGTCCAGGACGACATCGACGCGGGCCGCGCCGTAGAACGCCCCGGCGGCACCCGCAACCCTTTGCAGACCACCACCTTGCTGCGCGCGATCGGTGAGCACCGGTTCGACGCGGCGTTCGGCGGCGCACGCCGTGACGAGGAGAAGGCCCGCGCCAAGGAGCGAGTGTTCAGCTTCCGCAACAGTTTCGGCGAATGGGACCCGCGAGCACAGCGACCCGAGGTGTGGAACCTCTACAACGGCCGCCATCAGCCCGGCGAACACATCCGGGTGTTCCCGCTGTCGAACTGGACCGAGCTCGACATCTGGGAGTACATCGATCGCGAGGCCGTCGAACTGCCGTCGCTGTACTACGCGCACCGGCGGCAAGTCATCGAACGCGACGGAATGCTGCTGCCGGCAACACGATTCATCACCCCGGCTCCCGGTGAACGCACCTTCGAAGCCACCGTCCGTTTCCGTACGGTCGGCGACGCCACCTGCACCGGATGCCTCGAGAGCACCGCCGACACCCCAGCGACGGTGATCGCCGAGACCGCCGCCACCCGGCTCACCGAGCGCGGCGCTACCCGCGCCGACGACCGGATCTCCGAGACCGGCATGGAAGACCGCAAGCGAGAGGGCTATTTCTGATGCGCCGCAACCTATTACGACTGGCGACCGCGGGTAGCGTCGACGACGGCAAATCCACCCTCATCGGCCGGCTGCTCTACGACTCCAAGTCCCTGTTCGACGATCAACTCGCCGCCGTCGAACGAGTCAGCACCGAACGTGGCAGCGACGCGGCGGATCTCGCGCTGGTCACCGACGGTCTGCGGGCCGAACGCGAGCAGGGCATCACCATCGACGTCGCCTACCGCTACGTGAGGACACCACGCCGCAAATTCGTCATCGCCGATACCCCCGGGCATGTGCAGTACACCCGCAACATGGTGACCGGCGCCTCCACGGCGGACCTCGCGCTGATCCTGGTCGACGCGCGCACCGGTGTTTCCGAGCAGACCCGAAGGCACGCGTTCCTCGCGACACTGCTCGGCGTGCCGCACCTGGTGGTGTGCGTGAACAAGATGGACCTGGTCGACTGGTCGCAGGAGCGTTTCGAGGAGATCCGCACCGAGTTCGGCGCGTTCGCCACCAAACTGACGGTGGGCGATCTGAGCTTCGTGCCCATTTCGGCGCTGCTCGGCGACAACGTCGTCGACGGTTCCGAGCACATGGACTGGTATCCGGGACCGCCGTTGCTGCGCCACCTCGAGGACGTGCACATCGCCTCGGACCGCAACCTCATCGATGCCCGGCTGCCGATCCAGTACGTCATCCGGGCGCAGGAGGGGCTCGACCACCGCAGTTACGCGGGCACCATCGCGGGCGGCATCTTCAAGCCCGGCGACGAAGTGGTGGTACTGCCCGCGGGTCGGTCGACCCATGTCAGGCAGATCTGGGGGCCGGGCGGCAGCAAGGTCGATGAGGCGTTCACCGGGATGGCTGTCTCGCTGACGCTCGACGACGACATCGATGTCGGGCGCGGTGACTTGCTCGCCCGGCCTGGCAATCGTCCGCATATCGGCACCGAGCTCGACGCGATGGTGTGCTGGTTCTCGGAGAGTTCGCATTTGCGCGAGGGCGCGCAGTATTGGGTGCGCACCGCCGCGCAGACCTCGTCCGCGCAGGTCACGGCCATCGACTATCGCCTCGACGTGAACACTCTGCACCGAGTCGAGGACGTGGAGTCTCTGTCGCTCAACGACATTGCGCGCGTCCGTCTGCGCAGCCGCCAACCATTGCTGTCGGATCCGTATCGGGAGAATCGGCGCACAGGCAGCTTTATCCTGATCGATCCGGTGACCGATCAGACGGTTGCCGCGGGGATGGTGACCGGTCGGGAATCGGGGTTGGACCGCGCTGAGCGGACACTGATCGATACCGCGACCGAGGGCGACGACAGTGTGCGCTTAGCGCAGTCTCTGGTCTGGCATCGCTCGGCGGTGAGTCGCGCCGAGCGCGGACATCCGGGCGCGACGGTCTGGCTGACCGGCCTGTCCGGGTCGGGGAAGTCCACGCTGGCCGTCGAGCTGGAGCGGCAGTTGGTCGCGGCCGGCCGTCCCGCCTATCTGCTCGACGGCGACAACCTGCGGCACGGACTCAACGCGGGCCTCGGCTTCTCCCCCGCCGACCGGGACGAGAACGTGCGCCGGGTAGCCGAAGTCGCCGCGTTGTTCGCCGATTCGGGTGCGGTGGCGATCGTGTCGGTGATCAGCCCGTTCGCCGCGCAACGCACCGATGCCCGAACCGCCCATGCCGACCGCGAGCTGCCGTTTCACGAAGTCTTCGTCGACACCCCGCTCTCGGTCTGCGAGCGCCGAGACTCCAAGGGCCTCTATGCGAAAGCCCGCGCGGGCGAACTGCCCGGCTTCACCGGGATCGGCTCCCCCTATGAACGGCCCGAGCACGCCGATCTTGTCATCACTCCCGATCTCGGCTCACCCTCCGAGATCGCCGCCCATATCCTCCGAGAGCTAGGAATCGCAGACCGTTGACCCACTCCAGTACCGCCATCGAATCCGGTAGCAGCGCGCCACCGGAACCGCTCACCGCGCCGTTCCTCGCCGCTGTGGCTCAGGCCGAAACACTCATCGCCGGAGCGGAATTCGTCCGCAGTGATCAGGACCTCGCCGAGGGTTACGACTATCTCGCCGCCAGTGTCGCCGCGTGCCTGCGGCTTTCGGGCGCGCATGGCACGTCGCATCCCTACTTCGTGTCCTCGACGGGCCCGTACGCCAAAATGGGCCTGGACAACCCGGACACCCTCTACTACCACGCCACTATCGAGCCGACCGCCGAGTACGTGGTGAGCGGGGTGCGTGGCAGCACCGTCGACCTGAGTTTCCAGGTCCTCAAAGGTGACTACACCGCGACCGATGTGCCCGGCGGCGCCGATGCCTTCGACGACCGGCGCATTCCGATCGCCGCCGACGGCAGCTTCTCGCTTCGCTTCGGACCGCCGAAAGACGATGCCGGCCCGGACTACTTCCCACTCGGGGAGGGCGCGTCCATGCTGGCCGTGCGCGAGGTCTACAGCGACTGGACCGAGCGCAAGGGCTCGATCCGGATCGAACGGGTCGACACTATCGGCACCGCACCGGTAGAACCGGACCTGGCGCGGATCCGCAAACGGTACGGCGCGGCGGCGAAAATGCTGCTCACCCGGGTACACACCTGGTTCAACTTCCCGAAGTGGTTCTACCTCGATCTGCCGGTGAACACCCTCACCGCACCCCGGCGCACCCCCGGTGGGCTGAGCACCCAGTACTCCTCGGTCGGGCATTTCGATCTCGCCGACGATCAGGGCCTGGTGATCACCGTCCCGAAATCCGATGCGCCGTACCAGGGTTTCCAGCTGGGCAGCCTCTGGTACATCTCGCTGGACTATGTCAACCACCAGACCAGCCTCAATCACGCTCAGGCCCAGGTTGATTCGGATGGTCTGATCCGGATGGTGGTGAGCAAGCAGGATCCGGGCATCGCGAACTGGATCGAGACCACCGGCCGCACGCGCGGCATTCTGCAGTTCCGGTGGCAGCGCACCGATCGGCCGATGACCGAGGCAGACGGGCCGACCGTCTCCGTGGTACCGATCGAGGAGATCACGCAACACCTTCCGTACTTCGAGAACAACCGGATCGACGCCGCAGGATGGCGTGACCGGATCAGCGCCCGGCAGCGGGCATTCGCCGAAAGGATGCTCGGATGAGCGGGGCACTGTTGGACGGGAAAGTCGTCGTCGTCTCCGGGGTCGGCCCCGGGCTCGGGCGGTCGATCTGCCTGGAAGCGGCCACGGCGGGCGCGACGGTCGTGCTCGCGGCACGCACCGAATCCCGATTGCACGAGGTAGCCGCCGAAATCGAGGCCGCAGGCGGTGCCACGCTCAGTGTGCCCACCGACATCACCGACGAGGCCGCGGTACAGAATCTCGTGACGCGCACAGTCGAAACCTTCGGCCGGGTCGACGCACTCGTGAACAACGCGTTCTCGGTGCCGTCGATGAAACCACTCGACCGCACCGATTTCGACCACATCCGGTCGAGCCTGGATATGACGGTGCTCGGCGGCCTGCGGATGACGCAGGCGTTCGCGCCCGCGCTCGCCGAGGCCAAAGGCGCTGTGGTGATGATCAATTCGATGGTCGTGCGTCATTCCGAACCTCGGTACGGCAGTTACAAACTCACCAAAGCCGCGCTGCTGGCCATGTCGCAGACCTTGGCCACCGAACTCGGCGGCAAGGGCGTGCGGGTCAACAGCGTGCTGCCCGGCTACATCTGGACCGATCAGCTGAAGTGGTATTTCGGTCAGGTCGCCGGGAAATACGGCATCACCGTCGAGCAGGTCTACGAGCAGACCGCGTCGAAATCCGATCTGAAACGGCTACCCGAGCCCGACGAGGTCGCCCGTGCCGTGGTGTTTCTCGCCTCCGACTGGTCGTCGGCGATCACCGGTCAGACCCTCGACGTCAACTGCGGCGAATACCACAACTAGGAGCTTCTCTGATGACTGTGCGCACCGACGTCGGCACCGTGGCCGACCTGCACGCCTCAGCCACCAAACTCACCGGTCTCACCGAATTCGGGACCGACGACTACACCGAGGCGATGCAGGTTCTGCTCGACTCGTATCGCGACGAGGCCGGGCTCACCGAGCTCGGCTCCAAGATGTCGCGATTCTTCCTGCGCGGTGCGCTGGTCGCTCGTGCGCTGAGTGAAGCCGCGTGGGCGGCAAATCCCGGCTACGTCGAAACACCGGTCACCCAGCCGATTTTCGTCACCGGGCTGCCCCGGACCGGTACCACCGCACTACACCGGCTGCTGGCCGCTGATCCGGCCAATCAGGGGCTGGAGATGTGGCTGACCGATTTCCCGCAGCCGCGACCTCCGCGCGAGACCTGGGGCGACAATCCCGCCTACCAGCAGATCGACGCGGGTCTGCGACAGCATCAGGTGCAGAACCCCGAGTTCATGGGACTGCACTACATGAGCGCCTCCGACGTGGAGGAATGCTGGCAGTTGCTGCGCCAATCGGGCATGTCGCACTCCTATCAATGTCTGGCCTACGTACCGGGCTACGCGCAATGGCTGGCCGGTCAGGACTGGACACCCGCCTACGCACGCCACCGCCGCAACCTGCAGCTGATCGGCATGAACGACACCCGCCGCTGGGTCCTCAAGAACCCCAGCCACCTGTTCTGCCTCGACGCCTTGCTGGCGACCTACCCCGACGCCATCGTCATCCAAACCCACCGCGACCCCGCCACCATCATCCCGTCGGTCTGCAGCCTCAACGAACACGCCACCCGAGGCTGGTCCACGGTCTTCACCGGCGACACCATCGGCCGCACCCAACTCGACCTCTGGGCCCGCGGCCTCACGGAATTCACCGCCGCCCGCACCCGCCACCCCGCAGCCACCTTCATCGACGTCGACTTCGACGACCTGCGCACCGACCCCCTTGGCGTCGTCGACCGCATCTACTCCCGAACCGGCACCACCCTCACCCCCGAGGCCAGAACAGCCATCACCGCCCTTGACCACGAAAGCCGTACGGGCGCACGCAAACCCACCCACCACTACTCCCTCGCCGACTACGGATTGTCCGAGGAGATGGTCGCCGAACGTTTCCAACGATGACATCTCCCCTGGGTCCTCACCTCTGGCATGAAGAACGCCACCGGCGAAAGAGCACCGTCACCGCCGCACTGCGGATCCCGGCCCAGCGCTGCTTCTCGATCAGCATGCGAGGGCCGGCCGCCGCGCGGCCCGGTCGGGGTGGATCGTGGTCGGTTCCGCGATCATTCCGTCGGGCTATCGCGCGCAGCGCCGACGGGGTCACCCCCGCGAATGCCGTTGGTATGCCATTCGCCGTCCGGGTAGGTGATGTAGAGCGGGCCCAGATTGCACGGGTTGAGGCAACCGGTCGCGGTGATCAAGGCGCCGGGGTGGTCGCGGCGCAGCCTCCGGTGCAGCTCGCCCGCGCCGTACACGGTGCAGCGGGGGCCTCGGCACACCAGGATGTGCGAGGTGTGGTCCGGGATTTCGGACCAGGCCGGGCTGCGGAACGCTCGCGGGCTCGCGGTGACCGGTGCGCCGTCCTCGGACATCCTGGAACGCACCACATCGGCGAATCCATCGGCGGTGTCGATGCCGTCGGTGATGCGCACGTCGAGTTCGCACGCGCGGGTCTCCTTCCAGTTCGCTACCGCCCGCGCGATCCAGGTCTCGAGGTAGCGGTCGCGCGGCACGGCGAGCGGGATCAGGGTGACCGGCGATTCGTCGCGGGCGGCGGTATCCAGTGCGGTGTGGATGGTCGGCTCCTCCTGGTCGAGCAGCGCGTAGTCGACCCCGCAGGCCTGCGCCAGAGCTTCGACGGACGGCAGGTCGACGCCCGACGGAGTCGGCCGGGCGACGAGGACGTACCGGCGCGTCATGCGGTGCGCACCGTTCGCGGGGCCGGAATCACCAGCGGTGTGCCCGTCATCGGGTCCTCGATCACCGTGCAGTCGATGCCGAAGACTTCCGACACCAGCTCGGGGCGCACGATCTCGGCGGGTGAACCCTGAGCGACCACGCGGCCGTCCTGTACGGCGACGAGATGGTCGGCGTAGCGGGCAGCGAGGTTCAGGTCGTGCAGGACCACGATGATGGTGCGCGGCAACAGGTTTCGCAGGACGTCGAGAACGTCGAGTTGGTGCGCCAGGTCGAGAAAGGTCGTCGGTTCGTCGAGCAGCATCACCTCGGGGTCCTGCGCCAACGCGAGCGCGATCCACACCCGCTGTTTCTGGCCGCCGGAGAGCTGATCCACCGATCGGTCGATCAACTCGAGAGTGTCGGTGGCCGCCAGCGCTTTTCGCACGGCCTCGCCGTCGCGCGCCGACCATTGACGAAACCAGCGCTGGTGCGGATGGCGACCACGGCCGACGAGTTCACCCACGGTGATGCTGTCGGGGGCGACAGGTTGTTGCGGCAACATGCCGAGCCGGCGCGCGACCGTGCGCGCGGGCTGCGGGGCGATATCGGCGCCGTCGAGCAGGACCGCGCCCGCCGTGGGCGCGATCAGTCGGGCCAGGCCACGCAGCAGGGTCGATTTGCCGCAGCCGTTGCGGCCGACGATGACAGTGATCGCACCGGTCGGGAAGTCGACGGTGGCCTCGGTGACGATCGCGGTGTCGCCGTAGCCGAGCGTGAGTCCCTCAGTGGTCAGGTGTGCGGTCATCCAGCGTGTCCGATCCGGGTTGCACGGGCGAGAAGGTAGACGAGAACGGGAGCGCCGAGGATGGCGGTCACCACCCCGACAGGCAGTTCTGCCGGGAACAGCCGCCG
Organism: Nocardia sp. IBHARD005; assembly: GCF_052814245.1. Taxonomy (NCBI): domain Bacteria; kingdom Bacillati; phylum Actinomycetota; class Actinomycetes; order Mycobacteriales; family Nocardiaceae; genus Nocardia; species Nocardia sp. IBHARD005. Next base: position 4,468,264 of record NZ_CP199935.1, on the reverse strand, counting down.
GGCGGCCAGGTCGGCGGCGACCACCAGCAATGCCCCGGTGGCGGCCGCGGGCGCGAGCCCGGCACCGCGTTCGGCAAGTAGCCGTCGCGCGATCTGCGGCGCCACCAAGGCGACGAAACTGATCGGTCCGGCCGCGGCCGTCGCCAGGGTCGCGGCGGCGGCCGCGACGACGATGAGCGTGATGCGGTGCGGGCCGCGCCGCCCGGCCAGCGAATTCGCCAGTTCGTCGCCCATTTCCAGCAGCGGCAACGAGCGAGCGAGAACGATCAGCGGCGCCGCGACCACCACCAGCGCCACCGCGGCGAACCCGACGTGGCTCCCATCGCGGTTGGCCAAGCTGCCGGTGAGCCACATGGCGGCCGTATGCGCCTGGTAGTTGTCGGCAATGGTCAGGATGAACGCGATGGCCGAGGACAGCATCGCCGTGACACCGATACCGACGAGCACCAGTCGATAGCCGTCGAGTCCGTCCTTGGTGGCCACGGCCACGATCAGCGCCATGGCCACCCCGGCGCCGAGCACCGCGCCGCCGACCAGCCCCAGCCCGGCGCCGCCGAGCAACACGCTCACCACCAACGCACCCAGCGAAGCGCCCGCGTTGATCCCGATGATCTCGGGACTCACCAATGGATTGGTCGCGATCCGTTGCAGGATCGCCCCCGACATCGCGAAGGCCGCGCCGACACACAGCCCGGTGAGCACGCGCGGCAACCGATCGCCCACCACCACGTCGTACTCGATGAGCGTGCCACCGCCACCGAGAACCCGGATCACGTCAGCGACCGTGAGCGGGTAGTAGCCGATCGTGAGTGACCACGTCGCCACCGCCACCGCGGCCGCCGTGATCAGCACGGTCAGGACCGCGGATCGTTTCCCGACGCGAAAGACGATGCGCCGGTCGGGTGTTCGCAGCAACACCGTGCCGCTGGGCAGCACGCCGCACTCGGTGCGCGTCACAGGGTGGCCACCTTTCGATTGCGCACGAGATAGAGAAAGAACGGCGAGCCCGCGAAGGCGGTGATGATGCCGACCTGGATTTCCTGTGGCCGCGCCAGCATCCGTCCGAGAATGTCGGCCACCAACAGCAGCGTCGGACCCAGCAGCGCACACCAGAGCAGAATCCACCGGTAGTCGTGTCCGGCGAAGAATCGGGCGATGTGCGGGATCACCAAGCCGATGAAGGCGATCGGCCCGGCGATGGCCACCGCCGAGCCTGCGAGCAGCACCACGCTCAACGCACCGGTCGCGCGCGTCGCGGCCAGTCGGGTGCCGAGTGTGCGCGCCATGTCGTCACCGATGGCGACGGCGTTCAACGGCCGTGCCACCACTACCGCCAGCAACAACCCGACAGCGATGAACGGTGCTGTCTCCCACACGGATTCGATGTTCGCGCGAGCCAACGAGCCGACCACCCAGAACCGGAAGTTGTCGAACAGGGCCCGGTCGAGCAGGGTGATCGCCGTGGTGATCGATCCACACAGTGCGGTGCAGGCAGCGCCCGCGAGCGCCAGTTTCACCGGGGTCGTGCCACCGAACCCCAACGATCCCAGCGTGTAGACGAACGCGGCGGCGACCGCGGCACCGAGGAAGCCGAACCAGATGAATCCGCCCGTCGCCGTGAGGCCGAACGCACCCATCGCGATCACGATCGACAGCGACGCACCCGCGTTGATGCCGAGCAGGCCAGGTCCGGCCAGCGGATTGCGGGTGAGCCCCTGCATCACCGCGCCCGCCAGCGCCAACGCGACGCCCGCGAGGAGTCCCGCGACAGTTCTCGGCAGCCTGATGTAGCGCACGACCCGGTCGGTGTCGGTCCCCTGGAAATCGGTGAACGCGACCACGGCCTGGTCGAGGGTGAGCGGGTGGGAACCGATCAGGATGGACGCGACGCAGGCAGCCACCAGCGCGGCGCCGGCCAGGATCAGACCGGTGCCGCGTGCGGTGCGCGTCACCGCCGGAACAGCTCGGGATGGATCAATTCGGCGACCAGCTCGGTCGCGTGCGCGATCCGCACCCCTGCCGCCCGGTCGGCGAACAGGAACGGGTGCACGGTCGCGTTCCGCACGGCCGCCAGATTCGCGAACGCGGGGTTTGCGACGATCTTGTCGACCTGGGGCTGAGCGTCGGCGCGCGTGTAGGTCGCCTTGCAGCACAGGCTGGTCAGGATGATGTCGGGGTCGCGGGCGATGAGCTCTTCCGCGCCGACAGGCACGTTGCGCTTGGAGGTGAGATCGGCGAAGACATTCACTCCACCGGCGGCCTCGATGATCTGGGTGACGAAGTCGATGCCGCTTGCCACGGTATAGGAGCCGTCGTCTTTGGGGGTGACGACCGCGACCCGCGGCTTCCCAGCGTTACCGACCTTCGCGCGGACCGCGTCGATGCGCGAACTCAGCTGCGTGACAACCTCTTCGGCGCGCTCGGCGGTGCCCCACAGCGCACCGAGGTCGCGCAGGTCGGCGTACACGTTGTCGAAGCGCACGGTATCGGGGTCGATCGCTTCGTCGGCGAGCCCGTCGGCACTCGGGCACAGCGGACTCAGCACCCAGGTGCGCACGCCCAACTCGTGCAGGCTTGCCCGGTTACCGACGCTCTTCTGCGCCGAGGACGCGAACATGCCGTTGAAACCCGACATGACGAAGTCGGGTCGCTGGGCGAGCAGTTCGTCGCGACTCGGCAGCTTCTCGACGTACGGTGCGCGCGCCTGCGCGCCGACATATTCGTCGAGCACGGCGGAGTCCAGGAATGCCGTCCCCACCAGCCGATCGGTGACACCGAGCGCGTGCGCGATCTCGATGGACGGCTGATACGCGGCGTAGATCCGCTGCGGTGGGCCATCGACGGCGACGTCGATCCCACAGTTCACGCGGGTGACAACAGCTGCGCCCCCCGCGTCGGAGAGGGGTTGCACACCACAACCGGTGACAACAATCGTGCAGGCGAGCAACGCGCCGGAACGTAAGCGCGCGAAAACAGAGCGGGTCAAGAGACGGCCTTCCAGGTCCTCGTGGAATGGGGTACTGCGTAGCCGTGGCCGGTCTCCTGGCTGACGGGATAGTGCGCGGTGAATCCACCTTCCCAGGGCAGGTGCCCCAGTGGCTCCGGACGACATACGTCGTCCGGATCGATTCACAACTCCCGATCACAGTGGCGAGGGCCGCACCGGTTCTACACCGGTTTCCCGAACACCACGGCTGGTGCACTGTAGCAACGTCGCCTCCATCGAGGGTCGGCGCCGGGGCCTGTGCTCGAGCGCGGACTCCGGATTCGATACACAGCCGACTCCCAGCCGGGTCCCACCAGGCTCGACGGTTGGGCCGCGAAGATTCAGCTATCGGCCGAGCACTTCGGCCGGCCGACGATCTCGGCAGTGAGATCGAAGATCAGGAGGAACGCGCATGAGGATGAAATCGACACTGGCCAAGACCGCGGTGGCGGGCACTCTGGCACTCGGGGTGCTCGGCGCGACGGCGAGCGTGGCGAGCGCGGATCCGGGTAGGCACGACCAGCAGGGGCCCGGGCAGAGCCAGGAGCACCGGCCGCAGCAACAGCCGCAGCAGCACCGGAACGACGCGCCGCAGCACGGCTTCTGGTTCTTCGGCACCTGGGTCCCGTTCCGCTGACCCCCACCGCAGACCCGGCGCTTACCGGGTCTGCGGTGCCTGAACTGCGAGTTGCGGTGCGGGACTTCGCCATCCAGTTCGCGAACTCCCATCCATGCCGACGCCCGCGACGAATGGAAGGCAGGCGGGTCGGCACCGTATCACCGGTACCATTCACTCCCCTGAAGCCGACCCGCCTGCTTTTCACCTGCGATCCCGCTCACCGCGTGACCAGCCTCAGGACCGGTCGGACACGGCGGTCGCCGCCGGGTTGGTGGCATCACGGATCACCCGCAGGCCGGTGATCAAGCCGTCGAGTTGGGTGGGCGTCAGCTGACCGGTGAGCCACTGTTCGAGGCCGGCGAGGTAGTCGGGAAGAACCTGTTCGAGGCGGCGGATGCCCGCATCGGTCAAGGCCGCGTAGGCGCTGCGGCGGTCGGTCGGGTCGAGTTGACGTTCGACCAGTCCCGCGGTGGCCAATCGGTCGACCAGCCGGGTGACGCCGCTGGTCGAGAGCTCGGTTTGGGTGGCGAGATCAGACATCCGTAGGCGGCAACTCGGGGAGCGACTCAGTCTCAGCAGGGCATTGAGGTCGAGGCCGGAGAGACCGTGCGCTTTCCAGGTCGGCTCGAGCTTGGCGATCAGGCCGTTGTGTGCCTCGAAGAGCAGGCCGGAGATGGTGAAGCGGGGGTCGTCGAATAGCTCGTGCACGGACATGAGGCCAGCTTAGCCGATATTTGTCATGCGGATAGTTGACATGAGGAATACCTACGGGTAAACCTATGCGTAGGCATTATTCCGCACAGCAATTATTGGAGAGATCATGCAGCGCAACAGGTGGATCGCGGGCTTCCGGACCGGCGTCATCGACCCGAACGAGCAGATCAAGCTCGCCGAGTCACGGGAGTTCGGTGACGAAACCGTGCGCCACGTCGTGCACATGACAGGGGGCGGCGACGCGGTACGCGTGCGGTTGACCAACCGATACGGTCTCGCACCACTGCGGATCGGGGCCGCACGCATCGCACAACGCAAGACCGGATCGGCGATCATCGCGGATCGAGAGATCACGTTCGGCGGCGCGGCGGAGGTCACCATCGACGCGGGGGCCGAACTCGTGAGCGATCCGATCGACCTGCCGGTCGCCGCGGGCGAAGACCTGCTGCTCAGCCTGAACGTCGCGACTTCGACCGGCCTGGCTACCTACTCCCACCAACCTGGCGAGATCGCCTACATCGTCTCCGGTGACCACACCTCCGACGTGGAACTCAGTGGTGCGCAAGAGGTTCCGTTCCGATTCTTCGTCACCGGAATCGACGTGCTGGTCACCGATCAGACGCCGGTCGCCGTCGCGTTCGGCGACTCCTGGTTCGAGGGCGTCGGTACCACACTGAGCGCCAATCGCCGCTCGGTCGACGTGCTCAACGCCCGCCTCACCCATGGTTGGGTGGTGAACAACGGCATCGCAGGCAATCGCCTCACCGCAGAGGAAATCGGCGAATCCGGTCTGCGCCGTTTCGATTCCGACGCATTGCAGGTCCCCGGTGTCACCGACATCCTGATCAATTTCGGCATCAACGACCTCATCCTCGGGGCGATGGGCGGACAGCCCTCCGCGACCACCGAAGAATTGATCGCCGGTTTCATCGACCTGGCCGACCGCGCCCACGCCGCCGGGCTGCGCATCCACGCGGCCACCATCGGCCCTTATGCCGGGTGCGTCTACCCGGGCATGCCGCTACTGGAAACCCAGCCGACCCGCCGCGCCGTCAACGAATGGCTGCGCACCACTGATGTTTTCGACTCGATCTTCGACGTCGATCGGGCCGTAGCCGACCCCCAGCGCCCCGACTACATCAGGCCCGAGTTCGACAGCGGCGACGGCATGCACCTCAACGACGCCGGCGCCGCCGCCATGGCAGCCACCGTCGACCTCACCGCCCTCTTCCACTGAGACATCGATCGAGATCGCCACGCTCCCACCGTGTCTCCTTCGGTGGGAGCGTGCTACTCGGCCGGGGGTAGTACGCACCCGCCGTCGAGGATGCCGAGGTCGTAGAACACTCGGTAGCACGCGGGGTCATCGGGCAGTTTCCAATGCACACCCTCGAGACCGAAGACGACCACCAGGTTCGCCGCGATCACCAGACCGCACAACCACAGCGCCAGCTTGCCGATCAGGGCGAGTGACGGCGGGATGATCGTGGCCGCGGTCGGGTACGAGAAGGTCGTCACGACACCGATGGTGGCGATCGCGGCGACGTAGAGAACCAGCGCCCACACATACAGATGCACACCGAGGACGGCGCCGCCGTAACCCGGATCGCCCGGCAGAATATGCAACATCGTCTGCCGCCATGCGGTGAAACCGCCACCGACGCACCCGATTAGCGCCAGACCCCAGCCAACCGCGTAGTCGCGCGCCACGATGACGCCGTTCATCCCCTTGCGCACGATGAACGCACCGCCGAGGGCGGCCAGCACCATGAACATCCGCTGGAGCATGCACAGCGGGCACGGGTACTCCCAGTCGATGAACTGCACGGCGAAACCGCCACAGATCACCGCCGACCAGCAGACCACCGAAGATCAGCGTGTCCATAGCTACGCACGCTACGCATCGCCAGCGATTCCGGCGGTGTGCTGTATCGCGAACACGCCGACCAGGCTGTTCGACTGTGGACGGACGGCCGGTGACCCGCTCAGCGCTCGTCGTCCTGAGGCTTCGTTGGGGCGAATTGGGCGTACCAGGCGAGTAGAGAGGGATCGTCGACTGCGCTGGGGTCCACGACAGTTGTGGGATCGACCCGCTCGGTTGGCCGCGCCGAGCCCTGCACACCGAACGATTCGGCCGACCGAGCCGGGCACAAGGCTCGACAATGAGTGGCGGCAACCGGTTCCCGAGGGCACGGTCGCCTGTGTTCCCTATCAGTGCGATGTGACGGTTGACACTCAACTCTCACAATGGAAATCTGAATCGGATTCAATGTGAACTAGATTCACAATGGGGGACCCGATGTCAACCGGCACGAACATGCGACCGACGCGTGGCGGACACAGAATCCGAGGTCAGGCGATGCTCAGCGCGGCAATGCTCGCCGTCGCCGCAGTGCTGACCGTGGGCGCTGGACCCGCCGCCACCGCACCGGATTCGGGCTCGGCGTCGGGCTCCGCCCAGGGCAGCGACTTCTACCTGCCGCCCGCACCGCTACCAGCGGGGGCACCCGGCCAGATCCTGCGTAGCGAACCGTTCACCCTCGCCCTCGCGGTTCCCGGCCAGGACGGGCAGGTCCCCGCCAACGCCACCCGGATCATGTATCTGAGCGCCGACACCCACGGCACCCCCGCGGCGGTGACCGGGACCTACCTCGAACCCACCCTCCCGTGGAACGGACCCGGTCCCAGACCACTCGTCGCGGTCGCACCCGGAACTCAGGGCCAAGGCGACCAGTGCGCACCGTCGAAGGGTTTCGCCGAGCTCATCCACTACCGTTTCCCACTCGATGTGTGGGTCAGCTACGAGATGACCACCGCCTATTCGCTGCTCGCCCGCGGCATGGCGGTCGTGATGACCGACTATCACGGCCTCGGCACCCCCGCGGTCCACGACTACGTCAACCGGGCTGCCGAAGCCCACGCGGTCCTCGACTCGATCCGCGCTGCGGAATCGCTGACCGGGATCACCCGCCCCAGCGCGATTTTCGGCTACTCCCAAGGTGGGGGTGCCGCTGCCGCTGCCGCCGAACTGCAAGGCGACTACGCCCCCGAACTCGACGTGCGGGGCACCTACACCGGCGCGCCGCCCGCGGACCTGCGAGCGGTGATGCTCAGCGCCCCCGCGATCAACGGGATCGTGCCCGGCGTGATCGGCGGCTTCGCATCAGGTTTGCTGGGCTATGTGCTCAACGGGATCGTCGCCAACGATCCCGAGATGGCGCCGATCGTCGACGCCGCGACCAACCCCGCGGGCAAGCAGATGATGGCCGAGTTGGCCACCACCTGTATCGCCGAGGCGGTAATCCGGACCATGCTGAGACCGGTGACCTGGTACACCGCCGGTGGTCGCACACCCGCCGAGATCATCGACAGCTCACCGGAATTGACCGCGATCGTCGACCAGCAGCGCATCGGCAGGCGTAAACCCGCCGCACCCGTCTTGATCGCCGGCGGCACCAACGATGATGTCCTGACCTATCCGCAGGTCCGCCAACTGGCCGTCGACTGGTGCGCGCAGGGCGCGAAGGTGCAGTTCGAACCGACAGTGTGGCTCCCGCCCCTGTTCCCGAGCACCGCGATCGGCCACCTGGTGGAGTTCCTGCCCGCAACTGTCGCGGCCCACGACTGGCTCACCCAACGTCTCGCCGGCACACCAGCGCCGAGCAACTGCGCTGCTCTGCCCTGACCTCGGCCAGGGATGTTGCCGTGGGGCGCGAGAGAGCAATCCCGCGCCCCACTGGTCGCCGGCCCCGATCCAGCGCCTTCCACGGCTCCGGCGAAGGTTCGACCCCCATCGGCGGTGCGCCGATATCAAAGTGTTCTCTCAGCGAGGGGTGGGGCACTGGCCTTCATAGCGACTCAGACCCAGACCGCTGGCCTTCTTGCTGCGGCCTACCGGACCGTTCTTGGCGGAGCGGACCCAGGTGCCGTCGGTGTCGAGGACGGGCATGCGTTCGCTGAAGGCTCGGCTGTAGTGGATGGTGCCGTCGACGGTGAGGATGCCGTCGCGCACATCGATATGGGCGACGGTGGCCCAGAACGAGCTCTTGCCGTTGCCGATGATGACGGTGATCTGGTCGGCGTCCTTGTCGGGGAGGCCGTCGGGGCCGGGGCGGCCGTAGCGGACGCGGACTCGGGGGTTGCCGAATTTGTCGATGGCGCCCGCGCCGTTGTCGACGGATTGGTAGACGTTGAGGAGGAGGTCGCCGTTTTCGGTGGGGCGGACGGTGACCTGTTCGGTGGCGGGGAGGTTGTTGGCGCCGGGGCCGCGGGTGTCGCCCTGGTGGTGGATGAACGGCCACTGCGTGATGTCGCCCTGATGGCCCTTCTCGCCGCTGAGGACCACGTAGTCGCCGGTGATCTCGTTGCGGCAGAAGAAGTACACGTCCAGGTCGCCCGTGCCGAACTCGGTGACGCGGCCGTTCGCGTCGTATTTCGCGCCGCGACCGTCCCACTCGAGGCCGACTGTCAGCACGTAGCCGGGATCGCCCTTGCGAAGGTCGATGGTCGCGCGGCGGTCTGGCGAATCCTTGGTCAGAACGACATCGACTTTGCGGAGATCGACCGACGGCGCAGGGGGCGTAACACTCTGCGGCGCAGGCACTTCGGTCACACTCGGCGGCGCGTGCACTTCGGCCGGTTCTTCTTCCGCATCGACAACGATGCCGTGATCGGTCGCGAAGGCCGCCAGTCCGGCGCTATACCCCTGGCCGATCGCATCGAGCCGCCACCCACTCCCCCGTCGGTACAGCGCGACAGCTTGCAGCACCGTCTCCGAATCCAGACCAGGTGGCACGAAACTCACCGTTTGACTCGCTCCGACGACGGAAACCCGCAGCCCGGCCACCGCACCGAACCGAATCCCCTGCGCCTCGGTACTTCCGGTGATCACCACCCGATGAATCTCGGCAGGCAAAGCCGAAAGATCGACCGCGACAACAGCATCGGACTCCAACCGCACACCGGAAGCCGCCGGATTGTTGAAGAACACGAAGTCGGCATCGGAGCGCACCTTGCCGTCGGCGGTCAACAGCACCGCGGCAATGTCCACCGCCCCGGCCGGGCTGTCGAGATCCAGGCGCACCGTGTACTGCCCGTCGACGAGATCGGTCTTGGACCCTTTGGACACCTCGACCATCGTTGCCGCACTCCCACTCATGATTCTGCCCCTCCGCCAGTCGACTGAGCCCCACGGTACCCGCAGCGCTGCCGATGGTCCTGAGCTCTGCGATCGGTCCCGGACCGCGCCTGACACGCGACAACGCCGGCCCCGTAGGACCGGCGTTCACGCACTACACGGCGACGAGACCGAGGTCGAGCTTCACCAATTGATCGGCGCAATCGAAGTACCGGTCATCGTGGGTGATCACGATGACCGTCTTTCCACGGCGCTTCAGATCCGTGAGGATCTCGTGATAGAACACGTCGCGGAAGCGCGGCTCCTGATCGGCGGCCCATTCGTCGAAGACGTAGATCTGGCGGTCTTCGAGCAGGGCGGTGAGCAAGGCCAGGCGCTTGCGCTGCCCCTGCGACAGGTCGACGGTCGACAACCGCCCGTCCTGCACGGTCACCTTGTGCGCGATCTGCAACTCGTCGAGATAACGCTGGACTTCGGCGTCGATACCCGGGCGGTCGAAACCCAGGTAATCCTCGAACAGATGGAAATCGGTGAACACCGCCGACGAATTCTGCCGGTACCACTCGATGTTGTCGTGGTCGATCCTCTCCCCGTTGAGCGACAACGACCCCGAGCGTGGCACATACAGACCGGTGATCAGCTTGGCCAGCGTCGACTTCCCGCTGCCGTTGCCACCGACGATGAACGTGATCTGGCCCGGCTCGAAAACCAGGTCGATCGGACCGAGCCGGAAACCGGCGTCGGCGGACTCGTCGAGTCCGGGCGGCGGAGCCAGCGGGCGCACATCGGTGCCACCGTGGTCGACCCAGTTCTTACCGTTGACATCCACCTGCGCACCACCCGGATGCGCACCGGGATGCGCCGGATGCGGATGCCTGCCGTTGCCCTCACGCGGCGGCATCCCCGGACGCGGCGGATGCCCACCCGGCCCATGCGATCCCGGCGGCGGTGGCACCTGAGATGGCGCCTCCGAACGATAGATGTAGCTGACGTTCGTCAGTTCCAGCTTGGCCTCCCCTGCCGCTGGACGCTCCGAATACGGCAGCGACTCCTCGTCGTGCAACGTGGTCATCGACAGGTTCATCGCCCGGATCTTGGCCAGCGCCACATCACCACGCAGCAGGTCGGGGATGCGGTGCATGAAGTTCTGCATCGGCATCGCCAAGAAGGTGGTGACCAGCACGTAGCCGACCATCGTCTCGCGCGGCAGATCCAGTGCGGCCGCGATGACGAAAAGGATCAGCGCCATCGTGCCCAGCTGCAACGCCTGGCCGAAGCCTTGGGCATAGGAGAACTTCGAGCCCGCGTCGGTGTTCTGGTCGCGCAGCGTGCCCGCCGAACCGAGCAGGTGCCGGTCCATGAAGTCGCGGCGACGGCCACGGTGCAGCTTCAGTTCCTTGATGCCGAGGGTGACGGCCTGGAACGATCGCAGCAGCGCGTCCTCGTTCTCACGGGCTTCCCGGTAGATACCGCGGACGCGCTCGAGAACCAGTTCCACACACGCGATCCCGACCAGCGTGCCGCCCACCGTGACCGCGAAGATCGGGCCCGACACCACGGCGAGGAACACGAAGCAGCCGACGATCGTCGCCACATCCACACAGATCGAGGGGATGGCGGTGACGGCCTGCGACAGTGACCGCACGTCCTCGGTGAGCGTCGCCATCAGGCGATGCATGCCGAGCCGTTCGAGGTGTTCCAGTGGGGCGGAGACGATTCCGGAGCTCAGATCGCTGCGCAGCCGGTAGATCGCGTCCTGGGAGAGCCGGATCAGCAGAACCTGCGACAGCACACCGCTGACGAGGATCACCAGACCCGTCGCCCCGAAGCGGAGCAGCAGGTCATCCGGCTGCGGGCGCGGCGAGACAACCGCGTTGATCAGCGTGACCAGGTAGGTGTTGGCGGCGCCGCAGATCAGGCCGGCGGCGACGACGGCCGCGATCCTGGCCGGCGACAGCGCGGCGAGAAAACGGAGCAGATGCATGGCTTTGCGCTCTCAGCTGCGGATGACATCGAACACGATGCCCTCGAGGGTGACACCGGGTGCGAACGAGAACGCCACACCGGTCGAGATCGGTGCCGATGTCTGCGCGTCGCGGATCATCCGCTCCAGCACGAAGATCAGCGAGACACTGAGCATGTTGCCGTGCTCGGCGAGTACCTCCCAGCTCGGCGCGGCGAGCTCGGCGGGAATACCGAGCGAATGCGCCGACTCCTCGATGATGCGGGGACCACCGGGGTGGATCGCCCACAACTCGATATCGGTTTTGCCGAGTCCGTTGCGCGCCAGCACTTCCGAGACCACCGGGTCGACACCGCGGTAGATGTAGTCGGGCAGGCTGGTCGCCAGTTCGCAGGTGATGCCCGCGTCCTTCACGCCGAGCACGATGCCGTCCTCGGCGTCGTCGAACAGGTGGCTGAAGCTGTCGCGGATCACGACGCTGCCGGGTGCGAGTGGCTTGTGCACCTGGTTGGCGCCGATCACCACCGCGCCGCAGCCGTCACCGAACAGGCTGTGGGTGATCACGTCGTTGACATCGTCGTCGAAAACGGCGTTGACCGAACTCAATTCGATGCACAGCACCATCGCCTTCTTGTCCGGATGGGCCCGGACGTAGTCGACGGCGGCGCGAATGCCGTTCATGGCCGCGGCGCAGCCCATGAAGTTGATGACCATCCGGCCCACCGTGGGCGACAGACCCAGCTGCTTGACCACCGCGACGTCGACGCCGGGGGCGATGAAGCCGGTGCTGGTCACGAAGATCAGCTGGCCGATGTCGTCGGCCGGGTTCGCCAGCCCGGCGACCGCGCGCCGTGCCACGTCGACCGCCAGCGGCACCGCGTGCTCGACGAACAGGTTCATCCGCTCCCGGATGGTGCCGGGCTTGCGGCTGAACTCGAGGAATTCGGGATCGAGCGGGTCGATGGCGAGGTGGCGGGTGTCGATCCTGGTCTTGGCGTAGATCCGCGGAATACGCTGGCGCTGAACGGGATCGGAGAACAGTTCGGCGACCCGGCCCGCGTTCACCGCTTGATCGACGACCAGCGAGGGCGAACCGGTGGCGACCGCCTCGATCACGCCGACGGTCGTCGGCGGCGTGGGTGGTAGCAGGTCGTGCCCGCGCTCGACATCGGGCGTGCGGCGCAGGTCAAAGGAAACAGACACGGGCACAAATCCTTTCGAGACAGAACAGAGGCGGCAGCGGGCCGGGTCAGACGGTTCCGATGCCGGAGAAGCCCTGCGCGGTGTAGGTGACGCAGGTCTTCAGCGCTGACGGTGCGCAGTGTTCGCGCACGAAACCCCACCGGTTCTCCTGCGCCGCACGCGAAGGTGCGAGCAGATAGGTCCGGCACAGCTTGGGGAAACGATCTCCGAAGAAGCTCTTGGCGGGCAGCCACTCCACACCGAACTTCGCGGCTTCCGCACGCACCACGTTCTCCGAGGCGATATTGGCGAACCCGCTGCGCTGGAACGGAAGTACGTGATGGGCCCGGTGCGAACTCAAGCCGGCCGAGAGGAAGCAGTCGACGTACTTGTTGCCGACCACGGTCAGGTCGTAGGCCTGCTCGAGCTGGTTCACCGCCCAGTCCTCGGTCTCGGTGTGCAGTTCCTCGGTCGGGATCTCGAAGTCGTGGCTGGCCACCACCATGAAGGTGCTGATCCACAGCGTGATCACGAATTGCAGGCCCCAGGCGAGCAGGTCGCCCGCGAAGGCGAAGGCCACGAACTCGGCCACCAGCAGGAATCGCATCCCGAACGAGCCGATGAAGTGCGGCAGCGCGCCACGCCAGCTGCCGTACATGTCCTTGATGCCCACCTTGCGGGTGAGCCTGCAGACATCGAGGAGCCGAATGATCATGCCCGTCAACAGATGTCCGAACTTGTGCACGGTGTGCACCGGCACTCGGTACAGGCGCGGGATCTGCATCATCATCGTGAAGACGTTCTTCTTGATGTCGACTTCACTCTGGGTGTGCGGGTGGTGCAGCAGCGCGTGGCCGTCGGCGGTGACGAAAGACAGTGCGACATAGTTCATGTCGAAGGCGTTGACCGCGTATTTGTTCAAGCCCTTCTGCGCGCGGTGGATCGCGTAGTGGCCGAAGCCGGCCAGCGAGCTGCGCAGCAGCACCATCGCGATCACGAAGGCGGGCAACGGCATCCAGCTCGTGTCGTAGAGACGCAGCGCCTGCACGACGATGTAGGCGAAGATCAGCACACCGACGACGATGTTGAACGCGCGATCCATCCGCTTCAGTCGCGCTGCCAGCTCGGGTTCCTCGAGCCGGGCCTTCACCTGGTGCAGCAGATCGGACTTGTTGTCGAACTTGTACTTCGGGGTGTCGTCCCAGCTGTTGAAGCCGTCTTTGAAGAGGAAGTCGGGGGCGTTGTTCTTCGGATGGATGTCCTCGGGCGTGGCATCGCGACCGAGACTGTAACGCTCGATCATTCGCGCGATTTTTTCCGGATTACGGTGGTAGGAACCGATGATCGAGGTGATATCGCGATTCTTCGTGCGGCCGATGAAGAATTCACCGCCTGGATGCTTGGAGATCCAGTCACTCAGGTCGTAGGCTCTGCCGTTATAAACCCATACGTTGTTGACGGGAGGCCGGCCCCTCGGACCGGGCGGTGGCGGGAGCTCGCGCTCCGCTTCATCAGGTCGATCATCGATCGTCATTAGTTCTTCCTCCGTGTCCGATCGGCATCCGATGCGTGTTGCCTGCCGACCAGCGTCCCGACACGTATAGTCCTTGTGGCGCCTTGCATCTCGCTGAACATTCTCTTATTGGATGTGCACTCGTGCGTTCATGATTCGTTTACCGCGGGCGACACCCAGACGACACACCGGCCCGGGGCGGCGGAAGGCACTGTGTGCCAGGTTCCGCTGACCCCGGACCGGTGTGGTTTGATCCGGTAGTTCCGGCGAATTTCAGCCGGCGGGCTTGATGATGTTGACCGGCTCGGCCCAGTTCGACAGGCCGACAGTGACCTCGCCCTGATCCTTCTTCACCACGGCGCGAACAAGATTCGGGCCGTCGCCGGTGGAGGGCGCGTCCGAAGGCTTGGTGGAATCGGAGGCGGGCGGGGCGGTGTCCTGGATCCACACGGTGATCGGCATGGTGCCCGCGTTCTGGCCGATGCGCGGCACGATCGGGTCGATCACGGCGGCGTCGATGGCGCCGGAGACCTTGACGGTGTTGATGCCGTCGATCACCTCACGGCCCTCGGTCTTCGCGTTCTGGATATTGGCGATCACATTCGCGATGCCCTTGTCCTTGTCCAGGATGACACCCGGATCGTAAACCTTCTCGGCCGGACCCGCGGGCACGTAGCGGCCGCCGGCCTGGGTGTACAGGACCTTGTCCACCACCAGGAATTTCGCCTCGGTGAAGGAGGCCTCCGGGGTGAGCTTGACCTTCGCCTCACCCATCGCGGCGCCGGAGCCCTGGGTCTCGTTGGTGACATCGGCGGAGACGGTTTCCACCGGCAGGTCGGGCAGGTTCTTGACGTTGATCTTCAGGTGCACGTTGCGCAGGGTCTGCGTGGTCTTCGCCGACTCCTTCACGATCTGTGCGCCCTCGGGCAGCTGGCCGGTGGGCGCCGGGCCCGCCGTGGTGGCCGAATCGTCTTTCGTGCAGCCGGATACGAGAGCAGCGCAGACCGCCGCCGCCGCGACGACCGAAGTGATGCCGGAACGTCGCGCGAAGCGCCGACGCGAGGTGGGGTTCGGTGTCATGTCGATCAAGTGTCATCCCCTGGAGATGGTCGTATATCGGTATGAGGCAGCCGAAGACCATCGTTCATCTCGCGCGCTCCCCCGTCGGCGATAGTACCCGAGGAGTTCGATTCGCGAGTTCTCTGCACGCACTGACGATTTCGGATATCTGACACCCGCCGACATACACAATTACCCCAGGTCAGACGACTGCGTGGAACCGCCGCCGGTGCTCATCGACCGGGCGCAACCGCGCTTGGTCCGACATCGCCCATAGCACGGACAGTTTCGCTGCCTCCGCCGCGTCGACCGGAGTGAAGATCTGGATCCACTCGCCGTCGGTGGCGGGCAACGCCATCATCGTGAGATGCATCGCGAGCTCGCCGACCGCGGGGTGCTGGATCACCTTGATCAGGTTCACCGGCACCGCGACATCGTTGCGCGCCCACATTCCGGCGAATTCGGCACTGGCCCCACACAATTCGTTGACGAGCGCCTGCCACGTCGGGTCATCGAGGTGCCGGACGTAGGCGCCACGCAGGTAGGCGACCATCCGGCGCTTGTCAACGATGTTGTGCTGATAGGGGTTACAGCACTCGGGCGTCAGGAACACCGTTCGCAGGACATTGCTGCCATCGTCGGTGAGGCTGGGAAAACAGTGCGCGATAGGCGTCGTTGTGCGCCAGGACGCTGTACTTGGAATCGAGCAGCACGGCGGGCAGCGGCGAGAGCTGGTCCAAGATCATCGGCAGGCCCGGCTGCTGATACCCGTACTCTATGGGAGTCGATCAACTCGTCGCGGCACCGCGGTCCGCCGGACCTGGACACGGCGGCCGCTACACCCGGCTGACACGGGCCCGCGAACGGTGGCCCGACGACTACGACCCGGCGCTCTCGGGCCTTTCCCCGCGTGTCGGTGGCCGCTGCTAGGGTCGGTCGAGTTCTGACACGGGGTGTCTCGCAACCGCGAGGCTGAGAACAGACCCGCTGAACCTGTTCAGGTAATGCTGACGAAGGGATGTCACGGTGTTGCGCGCCCACCCCATGAATACCCATCGATTCACCGACCACCTCTGGGACCGGACGAAAGCCCTGCGGGCCGCGATCGACGATCTGGAATTCCTGCGCCTGCTCGGCGAGGGCACCTTACCGCTCGACGTGTTCGGCACCTACATCGAACAGGATTCGCTGTACCTCACCGGATACTCGAAGGCGCTGGCGATACTCGCCGCCAAGTCCCCGGACCCGCAGACCGCGGCCTTCTGGGCGACCTCGTCGGCGAATGCGGCCGCCGTCGAATCGGCCATGCACGAACAGCTGCTCACCGGAGGGGCGCTGCCGCCACGACAGGGTGAACCGGAGCATTCGCCGACCTGTCTGGCCTATGTTTCCTATTTGATCGCCGCCGCCGCGACCGAGTCCTACGCCGTCGCCGCCGCCGCCGCGCTGCCCTGTTTCTGGATCTACGCCGAAGTGGGCCGCGACCTGGCCGCGAGTGCCGCGAAGGTGATCGCCGCCGACCCCGCCCACCCGTACGCCCAGTGGGTGACCACCTACGGTGCCGAGGACTTCCAGAACGCCGCGTCGACGGCTCGATCACTGGTCGACGCGGCCGCCGAATCGGCAGGCGACCGGGAACGCGAAGCGATGGAGAAGGCGTTCACCCTCGCGGTGCGCTACGAGTTGCTGTTCTGGGACACCGCCCTGCACCCGCAGCCCTGGCCTGCCGCGTGAACGGGCACATACGCCGCGCGCTCGCGGTTGTCGCGACCACCGTCACGATGCTGTCGGTGCTCACCGCGTGTGGTTCGGGCGGCGGCTCCGATCAGACCATCCGCTTCGCGCTGGACTGGACACCGAATACCAACCACTCCGGATTGTATGTCGCGTTGCAGCGCGGCTACTTCGCCGACGCCGGTCTGGATGTGCAGGTACTGCCGTACAACAACACCTCGGTCGACACGGTGGTCGATGCCGGGAACGCGGAATTCGGGATCAGTACCCACAATTCGTCGACGTTCGCCCGCGCATCGGGTGCGCGGATCCAGTCGGTTCTCGCGCCCCTGCAACATTGGGCGACCGGGATCGGCGTCCGCGCTGACCGTACCGACCTCGTGAGCCCGAAGAATCTGGACGGCAAGACCTACGCCGGGTTCGGTGACCCGGGTGAGCGGGAGTCGCTCGCGCAGGTTATCCGCAACGACGGCGGCACCGGCGATTTCACCTCCGTCATGCTGGGATCGTCGGCTTACGAAGCCGTCTACTCCGGAAAGGCGGACTTCACCGTCTCGTATCTGGCATGGGAGGGCATCGAGGCCGAACACCACGGCACCCCGATGAAATACTTCCGCTACACCGATTTCGGATTCCCGGACTCCTACGCCATCGTGATCGACGCCAACGAAGGCTGGCTCGCCGAGAACCCGGATCGCGCGAAGAAGTTCGTCCAAGCCTTGCAGCGCGGCTACCAATTCGCCGCGGACAACCCGGACGCGGCAGCCCAGGACCTCATCGACGCCAACCCGGGCGCGTTCAACGACGAGAAGCTGGTCTTCGACAGTCAGCGAATGCTGGCCGAACAGTTCATGAAAGACCCGGACGGCCGAGTCGGGACCCAGACGGTGGAGCAGTGGTCGGCCAATTCCCGGTTCCTGTACCGCAGTGGCCTGCTCAACGGGCCCGACGGTAAACCACTGACCACCGAACCCGACTGGTCGACGTATTTCACCGATGACTACCTTGCCAACCCGTGACGGGTCCGTAGACGCGTCGGTCCTGCCCGACGACCGGATCGGCCGCTGGGCGGGAATCCGGTGGGCGGTGCCGTCGATCGTCATGGTGGCGATACTCGTGGCCGGGTGGCAGATCTATGTCACCACCAGTGGTGTGCGTCCGCAGGTGCTGCCGTCACCGCTGCGCGTGGTCGAGCAGGGCTGGGCGCATCGCGACGAGATCGGCACCCACCTGGCCGCCACCTTGCAGGTCACGCTGATCGGCTTCGCGGTCTCGCTGAGCTCGGCCTGGGTGCTGGCGGTGATCGTCGACTTCTCGCCGTGGCTGCGGCGCGCGTTGGTGCCGCTGTTCGTAGCGTCACAGACCGTGCCGATCGTCGCGATCGCGCCGCTGATGATCATCTGGTTCGGGTTCGGTCTGCTTCCGAAGATCCTGGTGGTCGCACTGGTCACCTTCTTCCCGATGGCCATCGGCCTGATCGAAGGGTTCGGCGCGGCCGACCGCGACGCGGGCGCGCTGCTGCGCAGCATGGGCGCTTCCCGTGTGCAGGTGTTCCGGTATGTGCGGCTGCCGTCGGCGGTGCCGCGGTTCTTCACCGCGTTGCGGATCGGGATCACCTACGCGGTCGTCGGTGCGGTGTTCGCCGAATACGTCGGCGCCAGTGTCGGTCTCGGCATCTACATGAGTCTGCAGAAGAATTCGTTCCGTACTGATCTGGTGCTGGCCGCGGTCGTGGTGACAGCGCTGCTGAGTATCGCGCTCTACCTGACGACGTTCGCCGTCGAACGCCTCGTCGCGCCGTGGGCGCGCGCGGAGCACAGGAGCCGACGTGACTGACGCCGAAGGCGACCGGATCGTCGTCGACCATCTCACCAAGTCGTTCCCTCAGCCCGGTCGGCGCAGCCCCGACCTCGCGGTATTGAGCGGGGTGTCGTTCACGGTCCGATCGGGAGAGTTCGTCACGGTCATCGGCCCCAGCGGCTGCGGCAAGAGCACCGTGTTCAACATGCTGGCCGGGCTCGAATCCCCCGATTCGGGCAGCGTCGAGTTTCTCGCGACCGACGGCGAGAGCAGCGCATCGCACTGCGCCTACATGCCACAGAAGGATCTGCTGTTCCCCTGGCGAACCATCCTCGACAACACCATCCTCGGTCTGCGCGTCCAGGGCGTCCCGAAAACGGAGGCCAGGCGCCGCGCTCGCGAGCTGTTCCCGGCCTTCGGCCTGTCCGGCTTCGAGAACTCCCGACCGTCCCAACTGTCGGGGGGGATGCGCCAGCGAGCCGCACTGCTGCGCACCGTCGTCCAAGACCGCGAACTGCTGCTCCTCGACGAACCCTTCGGCGCCCTCGACTCGCTGACCCGCACCACCATGCAGTCCTGGCTCCAAGAAGTGTGGCAGCGATATCGCTGGATGGTTCTGATGATCACCCACGACATCCGCGAAGCCGTCTACCTGTCCGACCGCGTCATCGTCCTGTCGGCCCGCCCCGCCACCGTCCGCCGCGAACTCCGCGTCGACCTGCCCCGTCCCCGTGACCTGTCCACGATCACCTCCCCCGAATTCGTCGCGCTGGAAGAAGAACTCCTCGCCATCCTGCACGAGGAATCACGCCGGGCATCCGCACACGATGGCGATCAACGGTGAACTCCGCGAACGCACAGCCCGCCGCGCCCGCGCCGGCTCATCCGACTCGACGAGCGCGAATTCGGTCCGCGGACTGCGCCATACGCAGCAGTCCATAGTTCAGCCATCCCGCTCCGCGCACGAGCAGCTCGGGGAAGGTCACACCGCCCCGACCCGGACAACAGGCAGTTTTGTTCGTAAAGTTCATGATTGTGTCACCGAACTCGAATACCGCTGCCATCGCCAGCGCTCTCTCCTTGCTCACCGTGAGACTCGACCGCCTTCTGCGCAACCACCACACCGACTCGCAGATCTCCCTCGTTCAGCGCTCGGCGCTGACCACCCTCATCCGGGACGGCGCGATGTCGCCGGGTGCGCTCGCCAACAAGGAAGGGGTGCGGCCACCATCGATGACGCGGGTCATCAACGCGCTGGCCGAGCTGGAACTGATCGAGCGCCGGCCACACCCGTCCGACGGCAGGCAGATCGTCGTCTCGGCCTCGCGGGCTGGTCGGTCACACCTGACCGACAAGTTCTCGACCCGCGATTCCTGGCTCGCCGAACGGTTGACCAAGCTTTCCAGCGAGCAGACCGTCCTGCTGCGGCAGGCCCTCGCGATCATGAGCCAAATCGGCGAGGCGGATTCCGTGTCCCGATGACTCGACCAGGCTCGGCCCGGCGCCGACGACTGTGGCACGGCAGGTTTCTTCTGTCCGGGCCCTCGGTGTCGCACAGAGGCGCCGCCAACCCGGTTTTCGGGCCGGGGTCGTCGTGCATCACCTACCAGCGCGACATCTGGACCATCGTGGAACATTTTCCCGGTCTGCCCAGCTATCTCGTCAGCGTGGTTATTCGGCCGCACCGGTGATATTGCGGGCCATCCCACCGAATATCACCGCGTGGAAGGGGCTGAGCGCTTTCCAATAGAGATGTCCGGCCAAACCGTGTGGTTCGAACAGGGCGCGCTGCCGGTAGCGCGCACCGCCGGCGGCGGTCGGGGTGACCGACAGCTCGAGCCAGCCACTCCCAGGGACGCGCATCTCCGCGCGCAATCGCAACAGCCGTCCGCGTTCGAGGTGCTCGACCCGCCACCAGTCCAGCGCTTCGCCCACGTGCAGGCGGTGGGGGTCGCGCCGGCCGCGTCGCAGGCCGACGCCACCGAGCAGGCGGTCGATCCAGCCGCGCAACGCCCAGGCCAACGGGAAGGAGTACCAGCCGTTTTCGCCGCCGACGGCCTCGAGGACGGCCCACAGGGTGGCGGGGTCGGCGGTCGTATCGCGTTCTCGCACATCGCTGTACAGCGATCCGCCGGACCAGTCGGGATCGGTGGGCAGCGGATCCGACGGGGCGTCGGACAGGCCCGCGTCGGACCATCGGGTGGGGACGTCACGATCCCGGATACGGCGTAGTGCCAGGCTCACCGCGCCGGAGTAGGAGGTGAGCCCGGCCGGTGGGTCCGGGATGAAGCCGGCGATGCGGTGGTCCTCGCACACGACGTCGTTGATGAGCGATTCCATCAACGGCACGGCGAGCGCGCGCGGTACCGGGGTGACCAGGTTGACCCACTGGGCCGACAACCACGGGGTCAGCACGGGTACGGGCATGATCATCCGGCGGGGCAGGTCCGCCGCCTCGGCGTAGCCCCGCATCATGCCCTCGTAGGTGAGCACGTCGGGGCCGCCGATGTCGAAGGCGTCGTTCACCGTGCCGGGCAGGTCTGCCGCGTGCACCAGATAGTGCAGGACATCTCGGACCGCGATGGGCTGGATCCGGCTGCGCACCCAGCGCGGTGTCACCATGACGGGCAGCCGTTCGGTCAGATACCGGAGCATCTCGAAGCTGACCGATCCGGAGCCGATGATCACCGCCGCGCGCAGCACCGCGGCGGGGGTCGGCGCACCGAGCAGGATCTCGCCCACCTCGGCCCGCGAGGCGAGGTGGCGGGACAGCTCCTGGCCGGTGGGCGTGATGCCGCCCAGGTACACCGACCTGGTCAGGCCTGCGCGTTCTGATTCGGCGGCGACCAGCGTCGCCGCCTCCCGATCCACGTTCTCGAAATCGGCGCGACCCAGGGAATGGACGAGGTAGTAGAGCACTTCGTGCCCGTCCAGCGCAGTGCGCACGTCGGCGGCGCGGGTGACGTCACCGCGCACCACCTCGACCCGGTCGCGCCATGGCGCGTCGTCGATTTTGCCTGGGTCGCGGGCCAGGACGCGGACGGTGTGTCCGGCGTCGAGCAGTTCCGGCACGAGTCGGCCACCGAGATATCCAGTGGCACCGAACACGACGCAGCGCATGCGAGATCACTCCTGATCGATGATGGTGGCGGCAGCTCGGTGGCGAGGGCCGTGCCGACGTCGAGCGACGGTCCCGACGGTGAGTCCTCCGGCCTGGCCGTCATCATCGGTCAGCGTCCGGTGCCAGGACCGCGTGCTCGCGCGGCGCTCGTAGACCACAGCGGCCAGGCACAGCAATCCCCACACCGAGGTGACCGTGAGCGTCTTGCCCCGCTCGGGTCGCCCTGTCATGGCGTGGGCGAATACGGCGGTGTCGGCAGCATCGGAGCCGACCCGCACGACCGCTGCCACCGCGCGAGCACCAGGACCCGACGCCGTCGCCAGGGCGATTCCGGAGATCACGTCACGAAGTGCGACCGACCGGGCCAAGGTGCGCAGTTCGGGTTCCGCGCCGGTGCCGAGCCCGCTGGGCCGCAGCAGGATGCCGGGCCACACCGTGACGGCGGCACCGTAGGCCGCGGTCGCGACACCGAGGATTCGAGTCGGTGTGGTGGGGTTCATCGGGTCACCGCCGCGTCGAGCTCGGCTGCCGGGTCCCGGTGGCGCAGGATCAGTTGCAGCGTGTCGAGGTATCCCGAGCGGAATCCAGCTTCGGAGTAGGCGAGGTAGAGCCGCCACATCCGCTGGAACACCTCGTCGAAGCCCAGTGCGCCGACCTGATCGGCGGCGGCGGTGAAGCGGTCCTGCCACAGCCGAAGCGTGTGGGCGTAGTGCTGTCCCATCGCCGCCCGATCCACGAGCTCGAGCTCGGTGTGGCGTGAGATGAGTTGCGCCAGTACCTCTTCCGACGGGAGGAACCCGCCGGGGAAAATGTATTTCTGCACCCAGGTGTGTGTCGCGCGACCGGCCTGCATCCGGTCGTGCGGCATGGTGATGACCTGCAAGGCTATGCGGCCGCCCGGCGCGAGGTCCCGTTCGAGGACGGTCAGATAGCCGGGCAGATAGTCGTAGCCCACCGCTTCGATCATCTCCACCGAGATCACCGCGTCGTACCGGCCGTCGACCTCACGGTAGTCACACAGTTCGATCGACACCCGGTCGGTGAGCCCGGCCTCGGCCACGCGTGCGCACGCCAGCCGCTGCTGTTGCGCCGAGAGTGTGACCGAGCGAACGGTCGCACCACGCTGCGCGGCCCGGATGGCGAGTTCGCCCCAGCCGGTGCCGATTTCGAGTACCGAGGTACCGGCCCCGACTCCGGCAGCGTCGAGCAGCCGATCGATCTTGGCGCGCTGGGCCACGGCAAGGTCGCCCCAGAGCGGGGCGGGGCTGAGCCGATCGAACAGCGCCGCCGAGTAGGTCATGGTCTCGTCGAGGAACAACGCGAAGAAGTCGTTGGACAGGTCGTAGTGGTGCGCGGCGTTGCTGCGAGCCCCGGCCCTGGTAGCCCGGGTCCGTGCCGGTTGTCCCGGCAGGACGAGGGATCGCAGCATCTGGAGCGGCGCTGGGACGAGCTGTCCCAGGTCCGAGGCCAGCACGGTAAGCACCGCAGCCGGATCCGGCGCCGACCACTCACCCGTCATGTAGGACTCACCGAAACCGATGAGTCCGGTGGCGCCGACGCGGGTGGCGAAGTCGTCCGGGTCGTGGAGCACCATCAGCGGGCTGGTCGGGTCGTGGACGCCACCGCCGAAGGTCGTTCCGTCGGGCAGTTCGACGCGCAGTGGAAGTCGTTGCACCGCACGCCGGAACAGTGCGTCCACGACCAGGCGACCCGCACCGGCACGGACGCCGCGGGGCACCTCGGCCAGGTGCGCCCACCGGCCAGCGATCGGCGCGGATGTCGTGGGCTGTGTACCGCACGAGGAGATGGTCATGACAGAGCCTCCTGGGAAAGATGCTGTGTGCGCGACACGATCGGTAGACCCCGACGCCACAGCCGCAGTCCTTGCCACCGGATCAGCACGGCGATGCGCCAGGTTTCGCAGGGATGCACGAGAATCACGCGGGCGAGGGTCCGGTGCGTCGCCGGCAGGACGAGTCCACGGACGGTGGCCTCGAAGGTGGTCCGGCCGTCCGGTCCCTCGAGCGATATCGTCAGCTGCAGGCGAGTGCCGGGAACCGGGAGACACAGCCGGTATCGCCCGGCCACCGGGTTGAACGGCGAGACGTAGAACTCCTTGGCGACAACGGGATTCGCCTCGGGTGCGACGACATAGCGGTGCCGTTCGCCGTAGGTGTTGTGTACTTCGGCGATCACACATCGCAGGGCGCCGGTGTCGTCGTGGCACCAGAACACGGTGAGCGGGTTGAAGACATAGCCCAACACCCGCGCGTTGGCGAGCATCAGTATCTGCCCACCGCGCAGGTCGATGCCCCGGTGTGCCAGGTGGTCGACTACGTTGTCGCGCAGGGTGGCCGACGGATCACCGAGATGGTCGCGCGCGGCGAAACCCGCGAACGGGCGCAACAACCATGCCGGGGTCGGCATCTCGTCGAGGTCGACAAGCCAGCTGTAGCTGCGATAGGCGAACAGATGACGCACGGGTTCGCGGCGGGAGTGGCGAATCACGGTGCGTACCAGTCGGGCTCGGGTCATGTCGCCCGCTGGGTGACGGCCGGGCGCACCGAGGGGCGCGTGTGCCACTGTCCACCGACGCGTTCGGCGGCGCGCAGTCCCGACAGTGCGCCGTCCTCGTGGAATCCCCACCCGTGGTAGGCGCCGGCGAAGGCCACGGTGTGGTCGCCGAGGCCGGGCAGCCGCCGCCGGGCGGCCAGGGAACATGGCGTGTATTGCGGGTGTTCGTAGGTCATCGTGGCCAGGACCGCGTCGGGTGCCACTCGGTCGGCGTCGCCGAGGGTCACCAGGAACCTACGGTCCGCACCGGCGTGCAGACGTTGCAGGCGAGTCACGTCGTAGCTCACGAGCACGCCGTCGGCCGTCGAATCACACTGCGGGAGAAGGTAGTTCCAGGACGCCCGGGCGCCGCTGCGGCGCGGGAGCACCGAGTCGTCGGTGTGCAGGACGGTGTGGTTGGTCGAGTAGGTCAGCGCGGTGAGGACCTCGGATTCGGCAACGGTCGGCGTCTCCAGCAGCCGCAACGCCTGGCCGGGATGAGTGGCGATCACGGCGGCGTCGAAATGGTCGACCCGATCGGCGTCGTCGCGGACGGTGACCGACCTTGCGCAGCGGTGGACGGTCCGCACCGGCACTCCTGCCCGTACCTCCTGCACGCCCTCGGCGATCGCTCGCACGTAGGTGGCCGAGCCGCCCGATACGGTCCGCCAGGTGGGCGAGCCGAACACGGTGAGCATGCCGTGGTGGTCGAGGAACGTGAACAGGTAGCGGGCGGGGTAGCGCAGCGCGAGGTCCGGCGGGCAGGACCACACCGCGGCCACCAGCGGCACCAGGAAATGCGCGGTGAAGTAGGCGGAGAAACCACCGACGCGCACGAACTCCCCCAGGGTGCGCAGGTCGTCGCCATCGGTGTCCAGTTCGGCGCGGGCGAGTCGGTGGAAGCGGGTGATCTCGCCGAGCATCCGCAGATAGGGGCCATCGGCCAGCGTCCGTGGCGTCGGGAAGAGCCCACGCAGCCCTTTGGCGCCTGCGTATTCGAGCCCGCAGCCGTCGCAGCGGATCGACATCGACATGTCGGAGTCCTGCGTGCGCACTCCCAGTTCGCCGAACAATCGCAGCAGGGTGGGGTAGGTGCGGTCGTTGTGCACGATGAAGCCGGAATCCACGCCGAGCCACTTCCCCGAGCCGTCGGCGCGCGCGTTCATCCGGTGGGTATGGGCGTGGCCGCCGAGGCGCGCATCCGCTTCGTAGAGAACGACTTCACAGGTGCGGGCCAGCACCCAGGCGGCGGTGAGACCGGCGACCCCGCTGCCGATCACCGCGACGCGCTGTCGGTCGCCGGTCATCGCCCTGCCCGCGATTCGGGTCCGCCGCCGGCGCGCAGCCGGTCGGCCGATGCTGGGATACCGGCGACTGTTCGTCGACCGCGGGATGAGGTTGCGGTCATAGCGTCCTCCAGCGGTCGGCCGAGCCGATGGATTGTCCGACTCACACTTTCGACGCTATCATAAAACGATGCATAAACGATGCGACGCTGCGAGGCGGGGCGGACCCGGCAGGGGCGATCCATGACTGTCCACCGTCCGACCCACCTCGACGCGACGCTGGACCGCACCGTGGTCCTCGGCTACAGCCGGATCGGCTTCCGGGTGCGGAGCAGAGCCTGGCCCCCGTTCCCACCGCAGGCGCTGAAGGGCCGAACCGCCCTGGTCACCGGCGCGAATTCCGGCATCGGCAAGGCCATCGCCGCGGGATTGGCCGGACTCGGAGCATCGGTCACCCTGGCGGTGCGCAACACCTCACGCGGTGACGTGGCGGCGGCCGAGATCACCGTGGCAGTTCCCGATGCCGCGCTGCAGGTCGAACGATGCGACGTGGCCGATCTCGTGGACGTGCGGGAGTTCGCAGCCCGCTTCCTCGGCAAGACCGATCGTTTGGATATGCTCGTCCACAACGCGGGCGTCATGCCCACCTCCCGCACCGAGAGCACACAGGGCCACGAGCTCTGCCTGGCCACCCACGTGCTCGGACCGCTACTGCTCACCGAGTTGCTCTCTCCCGCGCTGGCCCGCGCAGCGGCCGCCCAGGTGATCCTGATGTCCTCGGGCGGCATGTACGCCCAGGCTCTGCATCCCAACAATCTCGAATACCGCACCGGCGACTACCACGGGGCGACCGCCTACGCACGGTCGAAGCGGATGCAGGTCGCACTGACCCCGGCCCTGGCCGATCACTATGCTGGAGAAGGCATTTCGGTCCACAGCATGCACCCCGGCTGGGTGGACACCTCGGGCGTGGCCACCTCGCTGCCGAAGTTTCACGCACTCGCACGCCCACTGCTGCGCTCCCCCGCCGATGGCGCGGACACCGCGATCTGGCTCGCCGCCACCGATGGCTTGCCGTCCGGAAGGTTCTGGCACGACCGAAGAATCCGGCCCGAGCATTACCTGCGACGCACCCGCGATAGATCTGCCGACCGCGATCGCCTGTGGCAGTTCTGTGCCGCCGCGACCGGACTCGCGATCGGGTAGACCCACGCCCGACCGGCCCTGGCGAGGTCGCCACCGCCCCTACTTAATGATTCATTTTCGATGCACTCGGTGACACAGTGGCAGCCTCGAGGCGGCCAGCTGTGCGCCGATGCACCGGATCGTCATCAAGAAAGCTGATACACGCCGCGAACTCGGCCAATTCGTCCTCGGCCATCGCCGCCAGGCACCTGAATCCCGCAGCCTTCCAGACCATTTCGTTTCACTAGCGAAACTCAACCCTTGCCGACCAGCAACTTATTCGAGCCCACCCATCACCGGCCCGGCCGGATCGAGAGAAGAAAATACTACTTTTCAGTAATTCTGCGAAAACACGACATACGCGACAAACCGCAAATACCGTCCACACCATTCGGCGGCCGGGGTTGGCCGTCGTATCGATGTGGGAGCGGCATGCTGGAAGTTCGCAACCTGGAAGTGGTGTACGAGGACGTCATCCTGGTCTGTAAGGGAGTGAGTCTCGACGTGGCTCCCGCACAGATCGTGACCCTCCTCGGCGCCAACGGAGCTGGAAAGACCTCGACACTGCGGGCTATCACCGGCCTGCTCGATACCCATCGCGGCCGCATAGCCGCGGGCACGATCAGTGTCGACGGCACCTCGATCACCGACGTCGAACCCGCCACAGTGGTTCGCTCGGGCATCGGACAAGTCATGGAGGGCCGAAGAATCTTCGTCGACTTCACCGTCGAGGAGAATCTGCTCGTCGGCGCGCACACCCGTAAACGGTCTGCTATCGCACCCGATCTCGAACGCGTCTACGCCATGTTCCCGATCTTGAAGGATCGCCGCACCGGGCGTGCGGGGTTCCTCTCCGGTGGCGAGCAGCAGATGCTGGCGATCGGGCGGGCGCTGATGGCGCACCCGCGCTATCTGCTGCTCGACGAACCGAGCTTGGGGCTGGCGCCGCTGGTGGTGGCGCGGATCCGCGACCTCATCGTCGAGATCGCGGCGGCGGGTACGGGGGTGCTGCTGGTCGAGCAGAACGCCGCGATGGCGCTCTCGATCGCCGACCACGGGTACGTGATGGAGAACGGCAAGATCGTGATGGACGGTCCCGCCGCGCAATTGCGCGAGAACTCCGACATCCAGGAGTTCTACCTGGGACTGGGTGCGGAGTCGGGCAGCTACCGAGACCTCAAGCGCTACAAGCGCAGGAAGCGCTGGATCGCATGAGCATCGTGACTGTCGAGAACCTGAGCCTGCGATTCGGTGGCACCCACGCCCTGACCGGCGTCGGTTTCGAGGTCACCGAGGGCGAACTCTTCGCGGTGATCGGCCCCAACGGCGCGGGCAAGACCTCCATCTTCAACTGCCTGTCCGGGGTGTACCGCCCGCAGGAAGGCTCGATCACGCTGGCGGGCACACCGCTGCGGGGTCTGCGGCCCGACGCGATCGCCCGCCGCGGAGTGGCCCGGATGTTCCAGAACATCGAGCTGTTCGACAACCTCACGGTGCTCGACAACATCAAGCTCGGGCGCCATATCCACTTGCGCTACAGCACTGTCGAGGCCGCCCTGTTCCTTGGCCGGGCCCGCCGCGCCGAGCTGGCGGCCCGGCGCTTCGCCGAGGGACTGATCGAGTTCCTTGAACTCGAGTCGGTGCGCCACCACCCGGTCGGCATGCTGCCCTACGGCATCAAGAAGCGGGTGGAGCTGGCGCGCGCGCTGGCGATGGAACCGTCGCTGCTGCTGCTCGACGAGCCGGTGGCCGGCATGAACGTCGAGGAGACCGAGGACATGGCCCGGTTCCTCTGCGATATCCGCTCCGAAATGGGGATCTCGATGATCATGGTCGAACACGACATGCGGCTGGTGATGGACCTCGCCGACCGAATCATGGTGCTGGACTTCGGCAAACGCATCGCCCTCGGCACACCCGAGCAGGTGCGCCGCGATCCGGCGGTGATCGCCGCCTACCTCGGCGGCGCCGACACCGACAGCGCCGCCGAGGCCGAAGCTCTGCTGGAGAGCCGATGAGCACCCCGCGCCGCCTGCCGCAGCTGATCGCGGCCCGCGCCGCCGCCACCCCCACCACGGTGGCCCTTCGCGAGAAACACCTCGGTGTCTGGCGTCAGATCACCTGGGCCGAGTACGACACCCGGCGCCAGGTCGTGGCGCACGCGCTGGCCGCGCTCGGCGTCGGCGTGGGCGACCGCGTCGGCGTGCTGTCGGAAAACCGGTGCGAATGGCTCTACACCGATCTCGGGGCGCTGTCGCTGCGCGCGGCGAGCGTGGGTTTCTATCCCACCAGCCCGGCGGCCGAGGTCGAACATCTGCTCACCGATTCCGGGGTGAAGGTGCTCGTCGTCGAGGATCAGGAGCAGCTGGACAAGGCCGTCGCGGTCTGGGATCGCTGCCCGGCCCTCGAGACGATCGTCTACCTCGACGGTCGTGGCCTTGCCGACTACACCGACGAGCGGCTGCTCTCGTGGGCGCAGCTCTCCGAGCGCGGCACCGCGCATCTGGCCGGCAATCCGGATCTGCTCGACGAGATCGCCTCGGGCACAAGCGATGACGACCTCGCCACGCTGGTCTACACCTCCGGCACCACCGGCCCGCCCAAGGGCGCGATGCTGACCGTCGCCAACATCGACTTCTTCCTCGCGAAGGCGGGCGAGGGCATCGGGTTGTTCACCACGATTCCCAGCGAGCGCGATGTGACCCTGTCGTACCTGCCGCTGTGCCACGTCGCCGAACGGGCGTTCACGGTCTGGTACAACGCCGGGCACGGTGTGGTCGTGCACTTCGCCGAATCCTTCGACACCATCTCCGCCGACCTGGCCGAGGTGCAGCCGACGGTGTTCTTCGGCGTGCCGCGGGTGTGGGAGAAGATGCGGGCCACCGTCGAATCGAAGATGGCCTCGGCCTCGCCGATGAAGCGGCTGGCGTGGCGGGTGTCGCGGCGCATCGGTGACCGTGTCGCCACGCAGCGGCTGGCCAACGGCGGCTCGCACACGCTCCGCTCCCGGTTGTGGTATTCGATCGCCTGGGTTCTGGTGTTCCGGGCGCTGCGCGAACGGCTCGGCCTGCGCCGGGTGCGGACCGCGCTGTCGGCGGCGGCGCCGATCTCGCCGGAGGTGCTGCGGTTCTTCCTGGCGATGGGCGTGCAGGTCACCGAGGCCTACGGCATGACCGAGAACACCGCGCTGGCCTCCTCCACCCGCCCTGGCAGGCAACGGCTCGGCACCGTCGGTGAGGTCCTCGACGGCATCGGCCTGCGCCTGGACCCGCAGACCCAGGAAATCCAGACCAGCCACGCCGGCAACTTCGCCGGCTACTGGGGCAACCCGGCCGCCACCGCCGAGGCCTTCACCGAGGACGGCTGGTTGCGCACCGGCGATCTCGGCGAGTGGGTCGGCGACTCGCACCTGCGGCTGATCGGGCGCAGCAAGGACATCATGATCACCGCGGGCGGCAAGAACATCTCGCCCGCCGAGATCGAGAACGAGCTCAAGACATCGCCGTTCGTCAACGAAGCCGTGGTGATCGGTGACGCCCGCCCGTATCTCACCGCGCTCATCGCGATCGACCACGACGTGGTCGCCGACTGGGCCTCGCGCCACCACCTGCCATACACCACCTACCACGATCTCTCCGGCAAGCCCGAGGTGGTCGAACTGATCCGCGCGGCCATCCTGGTCTGCAACGACACGTTCGCCCGCGTCGAGCACATCCGCAAGTTCCGGATGCTGCGCAAGGAACTCGACCACGAGGACGGCGAGCTGACCGCGACCCGGAAGGTCAAGCGGGCGGCGATGATCACCGCCTACGACTCCCTCATCGGCGACATGTATGCCAACACCACCGACCACGCGGGCGGCGACCTGCTGTCGGTGCACACAGAGAGAGCGGACGCATGAGCCAGCCATTCTCGCGCACCCGGCGCGCGCACGGAGCCGGGGCGGTGCACCGATGATCGAGTTCGCCGAATCCCTGGTCCGCGGTACGGGCCTGGGCGCAATGTACTCGCTGATCGCGGTCGGCTTCGTCATCATCTTCCGGGCCACCGGCGTGATGAACTTCGCCCAGCCCGTGTTCATGATCCTGGGCACCTTCCTCAGCTACACCCTCACCGGCGCGGCCGGGCTGCCGTTCGCGGTGGCCGCTCTCGGCGCGGTCGCCTCGGTGGCCGCGATCGCGGCGGCGACCGAGCGGATCGCGATGCGGCCCATGGTCGGCCGGCCGCCGTTCTCGGCGACGCTGGTCACCGTCGGGCTGTTCGCCGCCGGACTCGTGGTGGCCAACAAGCTGTTCGGGCCCGATGTGATCACCTCCGGTGACCCGTGGGGCCTCGGCAGCTTCTGCCTCGGCGGCACCCGCGCCGAGACCGGCACCGTCGCCGGGCTGGCCGCACCCTGCGTCGGTGGCGTCACCGTCGGCTACGTCGACATCTTCAAAGTGGTGTCGGCGGTGGTGATCGTCGGTGCGCTGCTGCTGTGGCTGGACCGCTCACGCTACGGGCTGGCGATGCGCGCCACCGCCGCCGACCAGGAGACCGCGATGGCCCAGGGCATCAGCGCGGGCACGATCTTCTCCCTGTCGTGGGCACTGGCGGGCGCGCTGGCCGCCTGCGGCGGGATCCTGCTCGGCACCGCGCCCGGTGGCGTCGCGGCCGCGGCGGCGCTGGTGGCGCTGAAAGCCCTGCCCGCCACCATCATCGGCGGCCTCGACTCGGTGAAGGGCGCGGTGGTCGGTGGGCTGATCGTCGGCTGGGCCGAAGCGCTCACCAAGACCTACCAGCCGGATCTGGCGCCGTGGCTGGGCGCCAACTTCGACGTCGTCATGCCCTACGTACTGATGTTCGCCGTCCTGCTCGTGTCCCCGTACGGGCTCTACGGCACCAAGGAGGTGCAGCGAGTATGACCACTACCCGCCAAGATTCGCCCCGCAAGGTTCTCGTGCCGCGTGCGGTGCTGCGCGGTCGACCACGGCTCTACACCACCTACGCCGCCGACCAGGCCATCTGGAACACCCCAGCCAAGGCGTGGTGGACAGGCGGTCTGCTGGTGCCGGCGGTGCTGGCGCCGTTCCTGGTCACCAGCGACGTCACCAATCTCCTCGCGCTGGTGGCGGTGTACGCCATCGGCGGGATCGGGCTCAACCTGCTCACCGGGTTCGCTGGGCAGGTGTCGCTGGGGCACGCGTTCTTCGTCGGCGCAGGCGCCTATACCGCGGCGGTGTTCGGCGGCACGCAGACCCGCACCGTCATCGGCTTCGGCTGGGACATGGCGCTGTGGCTGCCGATGGCCGCGCTGGTGCCTGCGCTGCTGGGACTTGTCGTGGCGCCCTTGGCATCTCGGGTGCGCGGCCTCTACCTGGCCACCCTCACGCTGGGCCTGGTGATGCTCGGTGAACACGTCTACCAGGAGTGGACCAGCGTCACCGGCGGCGCGGGCATCGGGCGGCGCCCGGCCGAACCGATCCTGTTCGGCGTGGACCTGACCAAAAAGTACAAGGTGGCCGGGGTGGTCGTCGACGAGACCATCACCCTCTACCTGGTGTGCCTGGCGGTGCTGATCCTGGCGGCCCTGGCCGCGCGCAACCTGGCCCGCTCCAAGGTGGGCCGGTCCTTCGCCGCGGTGCGCGACCGCGACATCGCCGCCGAGGTGATGGGGGTGCCGTTGCAGCGCACCAAGACCCTGGCCTTCGTCATCTCCTCGGCCTACGCGGGCGTGTGCGGCGCGCTGCTGTCGGTGGTGGTCGGCCAGATCAGCGCCGAACGCTGGAACCTGCTGCTGTCCATCGACTTCCTGGCCATCGTGCTCATCGGTGGCATCGCCACGTTGTCCGGCACGATCATGGGCGCCGCGTTCGTGGTGCTGCTGCCGCGCATCCTCGAAGAGCTCACCCGGGCCTTCCCGTTCCTGGTCGATGCCGAGGGCGAGATCCTCGGCGTCACCCTCGAGCAGGTGCAGCTGATCCTGTTCGGCGTGCTCATCGCCGCCGTCATCGTGCTCGAGCCGCGCGGCATGTTCGGGCTGTGGCTGCGCGCGCGCAACTACTTCAAGGCTTGGCCATTCAGTTACTGAGCCTTCCACTGCCGACCACTCGACCCTGGATTCACCCGCTCAAAGGAGATTCACATCATGAGTGCCGCACTGCGCCGCCCTCGGGGCGCCTACCGTCGGTCGGTCCGCGTGGCCGCCCTGCCCGTCTTGGCAGCGCTGCTGCTCTCGGTGGGCTGTTCGAGCGTCGACGAGGAGACCGGCGCCGGTTCCACCGGCCCCGGTGTGACCAAGGAGCCCTGCCCCAACGCCATCGACAAGGCCAAGGGCTGCATCTACCTCGGCGCGCTCAGCGACCTCGAGGGTGGGCCCTTCGCGGTGATCGGTCAGGCCGTCAACGCGGGCCAGACCGATTTCTGGAGGAAGGTCAACGAGTCCGGCGGTATCGGCGGCAAGTACGAGGTCGACCTGGCCACCAACACCAAGAACACCTCCTACGACGCGCAGAAGCATGCCGCCGGGTATAAGGAG
Organism: Nocardia sp. IBHARD005; assembly: GCF_052814245.1. Taxonomy (NCBI): domain Bacteria; kingdom Bacillati; phylum Actinomycetota; class Actinomycetes; order Mycobacteriales; family Nocardiaceae; genus Nocardia; species Nocardia sp. IBHARD005. Next base: position 4,434,895 of record NZ_CP199935.1, on the reverse strand, counting down.
ATCGAGCCGAAGATCCTCGCGCTCGCGCTGAGCCTTGGCACCGTGCAGACCCAGGCCATTCTCGACGACATGGACTCCGACAACGTCGTCGCGGCCGCGGGCACCTTCTGGTCGGGCTGGCAGTTCCCCGAGACCGACAAGGGCCTGGTGCTCGAGTCCGGCTACTCCTACTGCACCGAAGCCGTGATCGGCCTGGACTGGCTCGCGGCCAACAAGTCCAAGCCCACCAAGCTCGCCTCCGTCGGCTTCCCCGGCGACTACGGCGGGGACTACGCCGAGGGCGTCAAGCGCTGGGCCGACGCCAACGGCGCCCAGGTGGTCGCCACCATCAAGACCGCCCCCAACCAGGTCGCCGGTAACCAGGACGGCCCGGTGCAGCAGATCGTCTCCGCCGCACCCGATGTCGTGACGCTGGCCACCGGTCCGGCCGAGACCGCCGAGATCATCGGCAAGGCCGTCGCCGCCGGCTACAAGGGCCGCTTCATCGGCGCAGGCCCCACCTGGAACGGCGCGCTGCTCAAGACTCCGGCGGCGCCCGCGCTGAAGGCTCTCTACAACAGCACCAGCCCGTTCGACGGCTGGGACGGCACCAGCGCGGGCATCGCCGAGGCCAAGGCCGCCACCGCGGGCAAGGTCCCCTCGAACTGGGCCTACATCGCGGGCTGGGCGATCTCCAAGCCGATCAAGCAGATCCTCGACATCGCGGCCGAGCAGGACAAGCTCAACCGCGTCGACATCCGCAAGCTCGCCAACTCGCTCGAGGCGAACTTCGACGGGCTGGCCCCCAACCAGGTCTATGGCAAGGCGCCGGTCGCCAAGTCGTTCACCGGCAGCATCGCCGTGCCCGACGACAGCGCCCCGATGGGTACCAAGACCGTGGAGGCCAACTACAAGGCGCCGACGCTGGAGAAGATCAAGTACGACTCCCCCTGCGTAATGCCCTGATACGCAAGCGATCTCGGCCCACGCACCGAAGTTCGATGCGGGGGCCGAGTCGTCTCCGGGTCAGATGCGAGTTATGCCGGTGGTGTTTTGGCGCAGGTGAACTGCATGACATCGATGAGCCCGGTCCGGAACTGTTCGGCGCTGCCGGTGAGGTAGTGCTGGTAGTTGTCGACCGTGTCCTGCCCGGCCATCGCGACCGCCTCGTCGTTGTGCGCGGTCAGCGCGGCAGCCCAATGGTCGAGGGTTCTCGCGTAATGCGGCTGCAGCGCCTGGATCTGCGTGACGGAGAATCCGCCGGCTTCGGCGTATTCGCGCACACCGAGCGGGAAGCTCCCCCACGGCCGGGGCAGCTGCCCACCGGGAAAGATTTTCTCACGGATGAACCGCACGAACTCGAGGTCCTCATGGGTCAGCCGGATCCCGTTCTCCCGCAAATAGTCCCGCCCGTAGGCGACAATGGTGTGTAACAGCATGATCCCGTCGGCGGGCATCGCCCGGTAAGCGAAATCGAAGAAGTCGTCGTAGCGCTCGGACCGGAAATGCTCGAACGCCCCGATACTCACGATTCGATCAGCCCGCCCCTCGAACTCCTCCCACCCCGCCAGCAACACCTCACCATGCCCACCGCCGCCCTGCCGCTTGCGCAACAGATCCGACACGTAATCGTACTGATTACGGCTCAACGTCAGCCCGACCACATTCACCTGATAAGCGTCCAGGGCCCGCAACATCGTCGAGCCCCACCCGCACCCGATATCGAGCAGAGTCATACCCGGCTCGAGCCCGCATTTGCCCAACGCGAGATCGATTTTCGCGATCTGGGCCTGTTCCAGCGTGTAACCGGGTTCTTTCCAATACGCGCAGCTATAGGTGCGGGTCGGATCAAGGAACAATCCGAAGAAGTCATCATTCAAATCGTAGTGGGACTGGACATCGGCATAGAACGGGCGGTGACGAATCACGACAACAACCTCCACGCCATCGAGGTGAGAGCCCGCGGGTATCCGCGGCACATGATCGTTCCAGCCTCTACCACCCCGCGGCTCACAGCAACCCCCGAAATCGGTGATCGCCGACGACCCGGGAAACAATTCGGTCACACTGACATAATCGGCCACACTTACCTGGTGAATCAGGCGTGCAATCGTGAGCGATGACGTCAAGACGAATGCGAGCGCTGAACTCAGCTGTTCAGGATCAGGTCTGCGCATCGCTCGCCGATCATGATCGCGGGCGCGTTGGTGTTGCCACCCGTCACGCTCGGCATGATCGACGCGTCGGCGACTCGCAGTCCGTCGATTCCGCGCACTCGAAGCCGCGGATCCACGACCGCCCTCTCGTCGACACCCATCCGGACCGACCCAACGGGGTGATAGACGGTGTGGACACGATTCGGGAGCTCTTCGCGCATCGCTGCTTCGTCGGCGAATTTCACCCCCGGAACGAGTTCGCCCTCGTTGTCGCCGGTTCCCGCCATGATCTCGCGGACCATTGTGATGCCCTCCAGCAGCACCTCGGCGTCCTTGGGCGCCGTCAGATACGCCGGATCGATGAGTGGTGCGGCCGTCGGATCTGCGGAGGCCAACCGAACAGTCCCCCGGCTCTCCGGGTAGATGAGTGCTGGAAAAACACTTTGACCTGGCTTCTTAGTAGCCGGAACGACTCGTTGGTCGGAGTCTTGATTCGGTGACGGATATACCCAGTAAAGGCTGAGCAGTTGCAGGTCCGGGATCTCGCGCGCCTGCGAGGTACACACGAATGCGACTGCTTCGAAGGAGGAACCAGCCGCCCACGACGATCCCGGACGAAACCGTTCAGCCGCCAGTCCACGCAGGAAGTACGGCGCAGTCGGCTTGCGCAACGCCGATTTCATCGCGAACGAGAGATCCGCCGAGTATCCGGCCGCGCGTCATCGGGATCTCGCGGTCGAGCGCGTTGCGCTGCGGCGTCGACTTGTCGCCCCAATCGAACAGCTTCTTCAGCTGCGGCGTCGAGTGGATGACATTGATCGCGCCCGGGACCTGGACGAGCATCTTGGCCCAGCCCTTGTTGTCCACTCCACCCGCTTCGAGCAGCACCACGGACGCGCCGCTTTCGGCGAGCCTGCGTGCGACCGCACAGCCCGCGCTGCCCGCTCCGACAACGACGTAGTCGGCCTCGGTCACGTTGTTCTCCGTTCGGGAGGCGACCCGAACAACACCCGAATTGTATCGTGTTCTACTTCACGCCAGGATGCGCAATATCGCCGCCTACCACGGGGCCGAGGCGGAGGGCCGTGGCGCGCGGCGACCGCGCCGAGCGAGGCCGAGCGGTTGCGCGGTGGTGGTCGACGATCTCACGCCGCCGCACAACCATCACCACCCGCCCCCGGAGGAGCGCAGGTAGGCGGCCAAGCCCCGAACTCGTTGTGCCGGTAGCGAATCGGCGCGGGCCTGCTAGCGTTTGCGGCCGACGCCGGCGACGATGCAGTTGCGGACGTCGGAGAGTGGGGTGAGGTGGGGGCCGTCGGACCACCAGTCGTCGCAGCGGACCAAGCCGGGTTCGACCATCTCGAGATTGCCGAACATCGCCTGGATTTCGTCGCGAGTGCGGAAACGGCCACTGCCCATCGGGCTGTGGATGAACTTCTCTTCCATCTTCCGGGCGAGTTCGCTGTATTCGGCGGTCTCCGGGTCGTGGAAGTGGCCGATCGCCACGAACGAGCCCGAGGGCAGTGCGTCGATGTAGGTTTGCATCAGGGCGGAGCCGTCCTCGCCCAGGTAGTGGTGCAGCGTGCCGATCTGGAACAGGGCCAGCGGGCGGGTGAAGTCGAGTTCGCGGCGCACCGTGGCATTGCCGAGAACTTCCAGGGGGCGGAAGATGTCGGCTTCGGCGATGTGGGTGCGGCGGTTGCTGGCCAGCAGCGCCTGCGCGTGCACGAGAACCGACGGGTCGTTGTCGACGTAGACGACCTTGGACTCGGTGTTCACCCGCTGAACCACCTGGTGGGTGTTCTCCGCGGTGGGCAGACCCGACCCGAGGTCGAGGAACTGGTCGATGCCCGCCCTGGCCAGGAACCGGCAGGCACGGATGAGGAAATCACGGTTGGCCCAGGCCAGATCGTTGACCTGCGGGGCGACCGCGCGGACCTGGTCGAGCACCGCACGATCCACGTCGAAGTTGTCTTTGCCGTTGAGTGCGGCGTCGTAGACCCGCGCGATACTCGCACGGGTGGTATCCACCCCGACCGGGACAGCGCTGGGGTAGGCGGCAGAAGAATGTGACATCGAGAGCGCCTTTCGAGCATCGGAGCAGACTGGACGATTTCAGCCTAGAGCATCGGTTCCCTTGCTGGACAAGCTATTCCGACGCCGACTCGGGCAGGAGATGAAGCCGGGTACCCGGAGTACCCGTATCGGTGGGGTCCTATTCGCGTGCGCCTGCCGGTCCCACGATCAGTGCATGATCCAGATGCTCGAACCAGCCCCGGTGCCCGATTCGGTGACCGGCAGGTGTTCGTTCGCCGTGCTCGTCGTGATCCTCACCGGCCAGTTCATGACGGTGCTCGACGGCTCCATCCTCAATGTCGCCATCGCGTCCATTCGGTCGGACCTCGATACCGGCGGGGCCGCACTGCAATTGATCGTCGCCGGCTATGTGATCGCCTACGCGGTGCTGCTGGTCGGTGGTGCGCGTCTGGGTGACCGGTTCACTCAGCGGCGAACATTCATCGCGGGTCTGGCGGTGTTCACGCTGGCCTCACTCTCCTTCGGGCTGGCGTGGAACGCGGAGTCGCTCATCGTATTCCGGTTCGGTCAGGGTGTCGGCGCGGCCGCGATGGCGCCGCAGGTGATGACGCTGATCCAGCGCACGTTCGCCGCAGCGGCGCGGGCCAGGGCGCTGAGTATCTACGCGGCGATCGTCTCCGGTGGCTTGCTGGCGGGCCAGATTCTCGGCGGGTTGATCGTCGACGCGGATCTGGGCGGCACCGGTTGGCGTGGTTCGTGAGCGCCATCCACCTGCAGAGCGATCTCGGCTACAGCGCGCTGCGGGCGGGTGCGCAGTTCTTGCCGATGGGTGCCACGTTCGCGGTGGCGGGCCTGTCGTGGCACCGTGTCCCGGCCCGCCTGCACGCGAGGATGATTCCGTTCGGGCTGGTGGTGAGCGCGGCCTCGCTGGGCTGGCTCGCGTGGTTGCTCGGCGACGGCGCGGGGATCGGACCTGCGGCGTCGATCGCGTTCGGGCTCTACGGCCTCGGAAACGGGCTGGCGTTCAGTCCGTTGATGACGCGGGCGCTGGCCGCAGTGCCGGTGCCGGTGGCCGCCGATGCCAGCGGCATTCTCGTCACCAGCGTGCAGCTGGGAACCGTGGTCGGGATCGCGAGCATCGGGTCGGTGTTCTTCGAATCGGTGGGAACGACCGCGTCATCGGCGGCTGATGCGGTAGCGGTCGTGCATCTGATCTGCGTCGCGACCACGCTCGTCGCTGCCGCGGTCGCCGTGCGCGGGATCCGCCGCTGAGCATGCCGATCGCGAGGTCACCGGTCCTGAGCTAGCGTGGCACCATGCACGAGCTCAGTGCCGGTGACGTCGTCGCCGGTTATCGCATCGAGCGGGTGCTCGGGTCGGGTGGGATGGGCAGCGTCTACGCAGCCCGGCATCCACGGTTGCCGCGACTGGTCGCGGTGAAACTGCTGCACTCCTCGTTCTCGGCGGATCCGGTGTTCCGTGGGCGGTTCGAGCGCGAGGCCGATCTCGCGGGGCGCCTCGATCATCCCAACATCGTGGCGATTCACGATCGCGGCAGCGCGGCCGGGCGGTTGTGGATCGCGATGCAGTATGTCGCGGGCATCGACGCGGAATCAGCGCTGCGGCCAGGAGCTTTGGCACCGGATCGGGCATTGCACATCGCGCGGTCCACGGCGGACGCGCTCGATTGCGCGCACGCGGCCGGGTTGCTGCATCGCGACGTCAAACCGGCCAACATCCTGCTGCGTGCGGGTGCGGGCGGTAGCGGTGAGCGGGTGCTGCTCACCGATTTCGGGATCGCGAAGGCCATCGATGAGGGCACCGCGCTGACCCGGACCGGGACCGTGGTGGCGACGCTGCGGTACGCGGCGCCCGAGCAGCTCGACGGACGCGCGGCGGGCCCGAGGTCGGACCAGTATTCGTTGGCGTGCACGCTGTTTCACCTGCTCGCGGGGCGGCCACCGTATACCGCGACCAACGCGGGTGCGTTGATCGGTGCGCACGTGATGCAACCGGTGCCGCGGATCAGCCGGATAGTGCCGGGTCTACCCCTCGCGGTGGACGAGGTGTTCGCGCGAGCACTGGCCAAGGATCCGGGTCACCGATTCGCCAGTTGCGCGGAGATGGTCGCGGCGGCGACCACCGCGGTGACAACCGGAATCGCTCCGACGCGCCCGGTCGGCGTCCTCGGACCCGACGATCGAGGTCCGCAGGTGGGCGGACCGCCCCTGGCGGGAGACGCGGGCGGCCGAGCCTTCGATGCCGGCGATCAGGCGGGTTTCGGCGGCACCGCCGAGGCGGGCACTCGTCGAGGGCACGTAGCGTGGTGGGCGGTGGGCGCCATCGGGGTGGTCACGGTGCTCGTGATCGTGACGGCAGTCCTCATGAACCGAGGCTCCGGGGGCACCGGCCCGGATCCGACCACCACGACCAGCGCGCCGACCACCACCACCGTCGACGCGTGGGCGGCGGCGCGGCCGACGATCGCGATGTTCCCCGATCTGCTGCCCGCCAGTCCGGACAGCGAGGGTTACCGGGGGTTGCGGTGCAGTTTCGCGACGAAGAGCCCGGAGGCCGTGTGGGACACGGGGTTCGACTGCACCGATCGCGAGGGACTGCAATTGCAGGTGCTGGCGCACTCCGACGCCGAGACCGTCGGGCGGTTCGTCGCGACCCTGCCCGCCGGGGCGACCGAGCAGCCGCGGTCGAGGTACGGCAGGCCGCTGACCGTGCACAGTTTCAACGGCTCCACCGGACCATGGCTGCTGGTGCGCTTCGATGCCGCGCCGTATTCGACTGTGCTGCTCCAGGTGTACTGGAAGGGCACCACCCATCAGGAGATGATCGACCAATGGTTGAGCACCGCACCCCTGTGACCGCCCGACTGGCGCTGGGCGCGCTCGCCGTGCTGCTTGCCGGCTGCGGCACCGTCGACGGCACCGCGACGCCCGGCGAGATCGATGTCCGGTCCCTCGACGTGGGCAGCTATACGACGGTGCCCGCCGATATCGAGACCGGCCGAAAGCCCACGGACGGGCCGATCCTGGAAGGTCTGCGGATGGCGGGCGCGGTGGTGTTTCCGCACGAGGTCGATCCGGCGCTGACCCACAGCTGGGGCACCGATGTCCTGGACACCCCACAGCGGGCCTCGGATACCTCGGCGATCTCGAACGTCAATCTCGCAGTGCTGCAACGGCATCGGATGCTCGTCGGCTTCGACATCGCCGAGGGGACCCAGGCCTTCGACAAGGCGAAACCGGCGATCGAGACCGACGCGCGGATCACCAGGGTCGTGCTGTTGCGGTTTCCCGGCGCCGAGAACGCGAAGGAGGCGGCACGGGAACTCGCGGCAACCGATTTCGGGGTCAGCCCGGACAACCGGCCCGTGCCGATCCCCGGTTACGCTGCCGCACAAGCACATTGGCGACCGGGCATCAAGACGATCGGGGCGACCTTCGCCCACGGCGAGATCGTGGTGAGCCTGTTCCTGCAGCATCAGTCCCCCGACATCGATGCGCTCGCCAAGCGTGTCGCGGCAGTCCTCGACGCCCAGATACCCCTGCTCGACAAGTTCACGCCGACCGCGCCCGACCAGATCGCGCACTTGCCGCGCGATCCCGATGATCTGTTGCGCCGCACCCTGATTCCCGGTCCGGCCGATCAGCGGATCGCCATCGCCGCACGGGAGTTCGCGCCGTGGACGGGCCGCGCAGGCAGGCACTACCGCCCCACCGAACCCGCCGAGCTCGGTGCGGCCTGGGATCGCGGCGGCGTGGACAGCGTGGCGCACGCCTACAGCACCACGCTGTTCCGATTCCGCGACGAGGCCGCTGCCCTCGCATTCGGCACCACCTGGCACGACACGCTCAGCGCGGCCGCGCATCCCGTCGCGGCGCCCGAGGGCCTGCCGCAGGCGCGGTGCGCGGAGCGCCGGGCGGGCAGTGCGCCCGCGCTGACCCGCTGCTATGTGAGTTTTCGCCGTTACGGCGCGTTCGTCAGCGGCGCCGAACCCGCCGGAGTTCGCCGCCAGGCCGCAGCACAGTTCGCGCTGCTGGCGAACGCTCAGTAGGTCAGAGCTGGGCTTCGATCGCCTGCACGACCTCGGCGGCGTCGGGGGTCGTGCGCGGCCGGAACCGGCCCGCGACGGTGCCGTCGCGACCGACGAGGAACTTCTCGAAGTTCCACTGCACGTCACCGGCCGCGCCCTCGGCATCGGCCGTCTCGACCAGCGCGGCGTAGAGCGGGTGCCGGTCGTCACCGTTGACGTCGGCCTTGGCGAGCAGCGGGAAATCGACACCGTAGGTGACCGAGCAGAATTCCTGGATCTCCTCGGCGCTGCCCGGCTCCTGGCCCATGAATTGGTTGCTCGGGAAGCCGATCACGGTGAAACCGCGCTCGCCGTAGGTCTTCTGTAGCTCCACCAGGGCGCCGTACTGCGGGGTCAGGCCGCACTTGGAGGCCACGTTGACCAGCAGCACCGCCCGCTCGCCCGCCAGGTCGCCCAGCGTGGTGTCCTCGCCCGCCAGGGTCTGCACCGCAATGTCTCGAATGTTCGCGCTCATCACATCACCACCAGATCTCGTCGATGTCGGTTCGATCGCCACCGTACCGGAGCCGGATCGGCGCGCAAGTGTCCCGCTCGGCGGGAGAATCTGTAACACGTTCTTGTTTTGTCGCGCGGTTGGCGGCACCATTCCAGTGAAGGGCGGTGACGCCCGCACCCCGAGCACCGGAGGAAACCCGTGAGCGAACAGTCACATCGGATCGATACCGTCCGCCCGCTGCGCGCGAGCGAGGTGACACAGTGGGATTTCGAGGCCGATGTGGTGGTGGCCGGTTTCGGGATCGCCGGGGTGTGCGCGTCGATCGAAGCCGCGCGGGCCGGTGCGAAGGTGCTCATCCTGGAACGGACCGGCGGCTGGGGCGGTGCGGCGGCCCTGGCGGGCGGATTCGTCTACCTCGGTGGTGGCACACCGCTGCAGAAGGCGCTCGGATTCGACGACACCCCGGAGAACATGGCGGCCTTCCTCACCGCGGCGCTCGGGCCAGGGGTCGACGAGGCGAAGATCAACGACTACTGCGCGGGCAGCGTCGAGCACTACAACTGGCTCGTGGACTGCGGTGTGCCGTTCAAGGAGTCGTTCTGGGGCGAGCCCGGCTGGGAGCCCCCGCACGACGAGGGCCTGATGTACTCCGGTGGCGAGAACTCCGCACCGTTCCTCGAGATCGCCGAACCCGCTCCGCGCGGGCATGTTCCGGAGCTGGCAGGCAAGAAGATCGGTGAGCGCAGCGGCGGCTACATGCTGATGAAGCCACTCGCCGACACCGTCGCCGAGCTCGGCATCGACGTCGAGTACGACACCCGGATCCGTCGGCTCGTCGTCGACGACGCGGACCGTGTGGTGGGCGTGCTGGCCACCACCTACGGCAAGCCCGTCGCCGTGCGGGCCGCGCGCGGTGTCGTGCTGGCGACCGGCAGCTTCGCCTACGACACCGAGATGATCGACCGCTACACCCCGCGCCTGAGCGGCAGGCCGGGCGCGGCCATCGAGGAACACGACGGCATCGGTATCCGGGTGGCCCAAGCGCTCGGCGCCGAGCTCGCGCACATGGATGCCAGCGAGGTGGCCATCTTCGGCGATCCGCAGATGATGGCGCGTGGCATCCTCGTCAACGGACGCGGTCAGCGCTACGTCACCGAGGACACCTACCCCGGCCGGATCGGTCAGGCGACGCTGTTGCAGAACGACAACCAGGCGTTCCTGATCATCGACGAGACCTCGCTGGCGGAGGCGCTCGCGACCGAGAGCGCCACGCCGTTCTTCCGCTTCGCGCCCAAGTGGGTCGCCGAGACGGTCGCCGAACTCGAGGCCGAGATGGGGCTGCCCGCACAGACATTGCAGACCACCGTCGCCACGTACAACCAGCACGCCGAACACGGCAGCGACCCGCTGCTGGGCAAGAAGCCCGAATGGGTGCGACCGATCACGGGATCGCTGGCCTGCTTCGACCTGCGCGGGTTCACCGCCGGGTTCACCCTCGGCGGGCTGCGCACCGACCTGGATTCGCGGGTGCTCCACGTCAGTGGTGAACCGATCGAAGGCCTGTTCGCGGCGGGTCGCTGCACCTCGGGACTGTGCGCGTACGGCTACGTCAGCGGGGCCTCGCTCGGCGACGGCAGCTTCTACGGCCGTCGCGCGGGCGCAGCGGCGGCAGCGGGCTGAACCGCGCACGACCCACCGCGGGCCTTCTGTCAGTACTCTGCTTGCAGCGTCACGCCTGACGACGAGTCCGGCTGGGCTCACGGTCTTTTCACACCCGGGAGCAGGCGCGCCGAACGACAGACGCAGTGCAGATCGGAGTTGGACAGTGCAAGCAGGTGGGACGTCCGCGGATTACGTGATCGTCGGCTCCGGATCCGCGGGGGCGGTGCTCGCGAACCGGCTCAGTGCCGACCCCGGCACGACGGTCGTACTGCTGGAGGCAGGCCCGGCCGACGACGACAAGTTCGCCCATATTCCGGCCGCGTTCTCGAAACTGTTTCGCAGCGAGCGTGATTGGGACTATCTGACCGAGCCGCAGACCGAGCTCGGCGACCGCCGGATCTACTGGCCGCGCGGCAAGACCTTCGGCGGCTCGTCGTCGATGAACGCGATGATGTGGGTACGCGGTTTCCGCGCCGACTACGAGGAATGGGGACTGCTGGCGGGCGAGAAGTGGAACTTCGCCGCCGCGGTGGAGCAGTTCCGCAAGATCGAGAACGTCCAGGACGCCCAGTTCCCCGACGAGGGTTCCAAGGGACCGCAGCACGTGCAGCGCCAGCGCAGCCCGCGCGCGTCGACGCACGCGTTCCTCGAGGCCGCGCGCCAGGCGGGCCACGAGCTCGAGTCGGCGAACCGGCCTGCGCCCGAGGGCTTTACGCAGACCATGGTGACCCAGCGTGACGGCAGGCGCTGGAGCACCGCCGACGGATACCTGCGGCCCGCGATGAAGCGGCCGAACCTGACCGTGCTGGCCGAGTCGCTGGCCACCCGCGTGCTGTTCGAGGGCACCAAGGCCACCGGCGTGGAGTACCGCAACGGCGCGCAGACACTCACCGTGACCGCGAATCGCGAGGTCATCCTGTGTGGTGGCGCGGTGAACAGTCCTCAGCTGCTGCAGCTTTCGGGCATCGGCGATCAGGACGAGCTGACCGAACACGGCATCGAGCTGGTCGCCCACTCCCCCGAGGTCGGCGCGAACCTGCAGGACCACCTCATCTCGGCGCTCGGCTACAGCGTGGAATCGGACTCGCTGTTCACCGCCGAGAAGCCACTGGAACTGATCAACTACCTGGTCCGCCACCGCGGCATGCTCAGCTCCAATGTCGGTGAGGCATACGGTTTCGTGCGCAGCGAGCCCGATCTCGAGCACCCCGATCTGGAGCTGATCTACGCACCGGCGCCGTTCTACCACGAGGGTCTGGTCGAGGCCACCGAACACGGTGTGGTGCTCGGCGCGATCCTGCTTCGCCCGCGCAGTCGCGGCAAGATCAGCCTGGCCTCGGCCGATCCGACGGCCAAGCCGGTGATCGATCCGCGGTACCTGTCCGATCCCGAGGGCGCCGACCGGGCCGCGCTCACCGCTGGGCTTCGGGTGTGCGCCGGGCTCGCCGGACAACCCGCGCTCCAGAGCGCACTCGGCGCGCTGATCTACCCACCCGAAGCACCCGAGGATCTCGAGGCCACCATCGCGCTGACCATCGAGCAGTTCTCGCACACCCTCTATCACCCGATCGGCACCTGCCGGATGGGCACCGACGCCGCCAGCGTCGTCACCCCTGACCTGAAAGTCCGCGGCGTCGAGGGTCTGCGCGTCGCCGACGCTTCGGTGATGCCGCTGATCATCCGCGGCCACACCAACGCCCCCGCCATCTTCATCGGCGAACAGGCCGCGGACTTCATCCTCGCCGAGGCCTGACAGAAGTAAGTGGTGGCGCGCCCGCCACGGCGCGCCACCACTTACCGCATACTGCCGCGAGACCGAGCGAAGCGGCCGCGAGCAGCAGATATGGCAGTGGATAACCCAGATCCGCGTACCGGCGCGACCGGGCGACCGTGAGTTCGGCGGCGACGAAATCGCTCGCACTGTCGCTGCCGCCGGAACTGCCGTGATCAGGGCCGCGAAACGACCGGATCCCGGTCAGAGCGCGGGGACGCGGGCGAATCCCAACGGTGGGGTCGGTACGCGGCCCGAACGCAGGTCATGCCGGAAATCGGGCAGCAGCGGGAGCACCTCGACGTTGCGGGCGGCGTAGCAACGCACCATCGGCAGGGCGCGCGAGACCTCGGCCCGTTCGACCGGCTCGGCGTCCACGAACGCGAGTGCGTCCAGCCCGAGGCCGAGGGTGCCCGCGATCCGGACGATCGAGGCGGACTTGCGGCCCCAGCCGACCTCGACCGCCGAGAACATCTCGTACAGGCCGTGGCGGTACAGCGTGTGCAGGGTTCTGCCCCGGTCACCGCGCGCGGCGACAGCATGCAGCACACCGCGCTCGCTCAGTTTCGTCAGCGTGCGCAGTGCCGGTGGGCGCGGCGTGGTGCCGGTCTCGTCGTGGACGACACCCTCCCACAGGGTCTCGTCCAGTTCCCAGACCAGACAACGGACGGCAGGTCGCATGGCGCTGAACTCTACAACCACTGATAGCGAAGAACCAGACTTGTGACCGGTCACTACGTGGGGTCCGCCGCCGTCGGCCCCATACCCAGAACCTGACGTTCCATTCCGGTTTCCTTGGTAGTTGGTTAGGGTGGGGTTCGCTGGACAGCGGGGGGTACAGCCGCACCAGGCGAAGGGAACACAGATGTCCGTCCACCATCCACCCCGGCCGTCGCTGACCGTCTCGGGCAAGCCGATGTCGTTGCCACTCAAGGACGTTCGCGCACTGTCGCGGCACATGGTCGGCCATTTCGTCGCTACCGTCGCGCCCTGCGGCACGCTACCCGGTGACGCCATTTCCGGCGATGTCACCACGATCACCCGGATCTGCCTCGAATTCGCCGTCGGCATGCTCGACGGGCGCGACATTCCCAGCAAGCTGCAGCGCCTGCAGGACGCGGCGGGTGCGTGGGCCCGGGAGGGCGTGCCCATCGACACGATTCACCACTCGATCTCCGAGGGCTTCAAGATCGGCCTCGACCTGGTCGTTGCGAGCGCGTCGGGGAAGGATTTCGACAACCTCATCGACGGCGTCAAGGTCGTGATGGAACTGCTCGACACCATCACCGCCCAGATCTCGCTGGCCTATGTGCGTGAGCTCCGCGGTGTGGTCAGCGAACACCACACCGCCGTACACACCCTCACCTCGGCCCTGCTCGGCGGCCACAGCACCTCGACGATGGCCCGCGAATGCGGCATCACGATCGCCGAGACCTACGCGGTCTTCGCCCTGGCGATCCCGCAGCACCGCGAGGAGGCCAACCCGGCGCTGGATTCGAAGGTCGTCGCCCGGCGCAAGTTACGCCGGGTGCAGGCCGAGCTGGCCAAACGCTGCGGTGACTCGGCGCTGTCGCTGCTCAGTGTCGACGGCGGGACCGTACTGATCCCGGCCGACACCTTCGACCGCGAGGGTCTGACCGCGCTGGTCGCCCAGCTCTCCCAGGCCGCACAGGTCGGCATCACCGCCGCGATGGTCGAAACGAGCACCACCGGAGTCCCCGATGCCGCCGACCAGGCGCACGAACTGCTCGACATGGTCCAGCGGCTCGAGGTGACCTCTGGTCTGTACCGCTTCGACGAGCTGGCCCTGGAATACCAGCTGACCCGTCCCGGCCCCGGCCGCGAATTCCTCGGCTCGCTGCTCGATCCACTGGATCAGTACCCCGAGCTGCTCGAAACCCTGCAGCGCCACATCGCCAACAACCTCAATCGCCAGCGCACCGCACGCGTGCTGCACGTGCACACCAATACCGTCGACTACCGGCTCAAGCGGATCGGTCAGCTCACCGGCTTCGATCCCACCCAGCCTTCGGGATTGTGGTACTTGCGTTCCGCGCTCGTCGCCCGCAGCTACCGTTGCGTGCCCGCCTGACCCGAACACGACGAAGGCGCTGCCCACATCAGCTGGGCAGCGCCTTCGTCGTTGTCAGCGCGAGCGGGTCAGAGCGAGCCGCCGCCACCGACAAGCCACGGATTGAACACACAGGTCAGCTGCGGGTTCTGCACCGGGTCGAGCGCCCGAAGCGCGATCGACAAGGCACGCGGCGAGTACATGATCGTCAGGTGATCGGAGAGGTCCTGCTCGCAGCCGTCCTGCAGGGTGATGTTGTCGACCTTCGCCCCCGGGCCCGCCTTCAGGAAGGTCAGTTCGTAGGGGTTGGTGACCTCGTCGTACCGGGTACCGACCACGGTGTAATCGACACCGGCGACAGTGTCACCTCCTGCGTTGAGGTTGTTGACGAAATCCGAGCCGATGGTCTGCTGGATACCCGCGTGCCCGACGAAGATCTCGATCGGGCCGAGGATGTCGATACCCAGGTTGTTGATCATGCGGCCCAGCGCGCCGATGCCGTCGAGGCTGGTGCCGTGGTGGGTGGCACCGAAGGTGATCAGCTTGTTCACCTTGGCCGCGCCGCCCTCGAACTTGGTGTAGTAGTTCGCCATCGACCCACCTTGGGAGTGCGCGACGATGTCGACCTCGCCGGAACCGGTGGCCGCGAGGACCCGGTCGACGAACGCTGCCGTCTGCTTCGCCGAATCCTCGATGTAGCCGGTGCCCATCACACCGGGCAGGAACGAACCGAGGCCGCCACCCTCCATCATGGTCGAGCGGCCGTAGTTGAACGTGAACGTGCAGTAGCCGGCGTCCTTGATCGGCTGGCCCATGTAGGCAAAACCGTTGTAGGCGTTCATCCAGGTGCCGTGCAGCAGCACAACCGGGCGAGGATGCTCGGCGGTCGGCTTGCAGTTCCAGTCGTTCGTCCCCGGCGCGGCGGCGTCGGGGTTGCCGAGACCGTAGGCGAACGCGGCGAGGAACGCCGTCGACTCCGGTCCGTACGCGCCGGGATCGGAGGAATAGCCGCCCGAGGAACCCGAGCTGGAACCCGAACCGCCGTAGCAGTCACCGGACCCGTTACCGGACCCGGCACCGCTACCGGAGGTGCACGCCGAACCGGACCCGGCGACCTGCCGACCTTCGGAGACGATGTCGGCGAGATCCTGCTCGGTCGGCGAAGCAGCGGGAGCCGCGCTCGCCCCCGGCCCGGTGAGCACCATGGAGAGGGCGCCGACTCCGGCGAATACCGCCGTGTGCAGCGTGCGCCTGCGACTGGGAGATTTCATGTGTTGACTTGTCTTCCTGTGCGATTCGAATATTCGCCGCCCTGACCTGCCGGGAGAACGAATGGCTTGTCGAAACCGCCAAGAACATAAGCCGCAGAATTACTGACGAAACGATTGTCACGCGCGGTCTGGGCAGCTCACCACAGCCCGTCGAAAACTGCCATGACAGGGCACAGGAAAATATTCAGCATTCGCTGCGCGCGGCGACTCCGAGCAATCGCTCGTCGAGCCACAGCATCGCCTCCGGATAGCCGGTCGCCGCACCGATGATGTGCTCACCGAGCACACCGCGATAGACCGCGCTGGCACCGAGTTCACACTGCTCGGCGTAGAGATTGCGCGCACCCTCGGCGGGGATCCAGAATTCCTGGTCACCGTTGTAGATATAGAGCGGAGTAGCCGACCGCAGGCCTTGCATCCGGGTGATCTCGTAGATATCGGTGGCCAGTTCCGAACGCAGCGGGTCGGCGATATTGGCGCCGACATCGATCGGCAGATGCAAGATTCCGGGTATCGCGAACACACTGGCGCAGGTATCTTTCATCATCGACGTCGTGACCCAGCGTCCGAGATTGTTCATCGCGGCGAGGATTTCGGGTCGTTCCCGGCCGATCGCGAAGGTCGCGGCCATAAATATTCCGGACGCGAGATTGGCGTTCATGCTGCGCGAAAGGATTTCGAAGTCGGCCGGTACGCCGCCCAGTGCCGCGCCGACGATCGCGTCGGCCAGTTCCGGTGCGTAGGAATCGATCAGCTTGGCCGCACCGTGGGTGGCGATGGCGCCACCGGAGTAGCCGGTCATCGCGAAGCGGCTCTCGCCGTAGGACACCGGGTCGGTGCCACGCACCGCCCTGATCGAGTCGAGCACCGCGTGCCCGGCGACATACGGTTCGGCATAGGCCATCCACGGGCCCTCGTGGTCGGGCACCAGGACCGCGTACCCGCGCAGCACCGCCAACTGGGTGGTCGGCGGAATGAACTCCGTCGCACTCGACTGTGTTGTCAGGCCGTGCGCCAGCGAGTAACCCGGGGTGCACTTGCGGCCGAGCGCGTCGATCGGAAGGTTGTTCACCAGCACGGGGCGGTCCCCTGGCCCGGTCCACTCGGTGGCGGGCACGATCAGGGTCGCGGTGGCGTAGGACGGCCTGCCGTGCGCGTCCTCGGTGCGGAATTTCAGCAGCGTCGCCGAGCGGATGGGCACCAGGGTCAACCAGGCCGCGGTCGCGGTGATGTCACGGGATTCGATCAGATCGCCGGGCGACAACTCGTCGAGCCCGGCGGGCCACTGGTCGAAGATCGGATCACCGACCGCCGACGGCAGCACCGCCGCGTGCAGTGCCGCGAGCTCAGCGGCCGGATCAGCGGCGTTGGGCTGGATCGGTGAGGGAAGCACCTGGTCGATCCAGCGCTGCAGATCGGGCAGGAAACCGGGTGTCCCCACCTGTGGCACCGGGAATTCCTGGGTCGATGGCGGATCGGCCGCGGCAGTGCCCGCCGCGAACGAGAACAGCAGCAGTGCCGAACAGACAAGTACTCGAACAGATCTCATGGCACACACGCCTTCGGGTGGCAACGGATTCGTCGATGACGTGCCACCATGCGGTGCTTCGACCCCCGCCGAAACTCCCCCACCGCGCCGTCGTCAGAGCAATCACGCTACGTGGCGCCGCGGCGCGACTTCGGCGTTGTGCCCGACTCGTGTGCGCAATGCCGCTGTATCGCAACAAGAATCGCCCTGCCGCGCCACGCATCGGCCCGGATCCGCAACGGGGCGCGCGGATCCGGGCCGACCGGCTCCGGACTCAGCGGGTGCTGGGCGCAGGCGCCCCCCGCAGCCGGGCACTCGGGCTGCCGTGCCGCCGCCCATGCCGTCGCCATGCCGCCACCGGAGTATCCGGCCACCGCGACCCGGCTGCCGCGCAGAGCAGCAGTGTTCGGCCCGGCCGAGTGTGCCGTGTCCCGGGAACCCAGATCATGCGGCTGTCCCTCCCGTGTCGCTGCTGTCGAGAGCGATCTTCGCCGGTACCGTGGCTCCTCGTCGACGGGTCGCCGCGAGCATCGGCGGAGCTCACAACCTCACCTGGTGTGCGTTGTGACCGGAGGCAGCGCGCACGCCGATAGGCGGGCGCACCGCCGCGGCGACAGGTGGATTGTGAGATCTCCAAGCGAAATCGGAACGTGTTCCGCTCGATGGTGCAACACCTACCGTCGAGTAGGAAGGCGCTCACCAGTGCCGGGGCGAAAGGAGCACGCCATGATTCCCACCGACGAGAACATCGCCGCCACCCTCCACCGCATCGAACCGAACGAGATACCGACCCGGCGGATCACGGTCTACTTCGACGGCCCGACACCCGAGGACGCACTGGTCCTCGAATACGCGGCGACCCAGGCCGAGGCCTGGGAGTTCACCTCGGCAGCCGTGCATTCCGGCCTGCTGGTCACCGTCGACGGCCACGTCGGCCCCGGCCTGCGCCGGTTGCCGTGCCGGTCCCTGTGGCACTGACGATCACGGCACCAACTCGTCGACCGCACTAGGCTGGCACGGCGGGCGTTCGCCGGCCCGCGGTGACAGAAGGGGCGTTCGTGACACGGTGGCAGTTCCGGCTCGCACTCGCCGCGGTGGCCGTCCTCACCGGCTGCGGCTCGGCCGACACCCCGGATGTCGCCGCCACGTCCAGCACCGCCGCCCCGACGACAACCACCAAGAGAGTGCCCGCCACCATCGCATCGCCCACCACCACGGTCGACCCCTACGCGGGCCTGCCCCTGATCGATCACGTGACCTGGACCGCGAACGTCGACGGCCCCCGCTTGCTCGTCTTCCCCACCCAGGCGGGCCGCAAAACGGCCGCGCCCGGCACCGACGAGCTGGCCTGGCAGGAAGTACGTGCCCTCGACCCCGATGCCGACGCGCCGGGCATGCGCGACCAGTTCCTGTGCCACTGGGTGTGGGCGAGGATGGTAGCGCCCGGCAAACCGAGCTGGAACCTCGAACCGTGGCGCCCCGACGTCGGCTATCAGGCCACGGTGTCGGCGAACTGCAATCCTGGCGGCCCCGAACGCTGAGAGGAGCACCCCATGCGCATCGTCATCGCCGGTGGACACGGCAAGATCGCCCTACTGCTCGCCCAGTTACTGACCCGGCGCGGTGACCACGTCCACGCGCTCATCCGCGACCCGGACCAGACTGCCGATATCGCCGCGACCGGTGGCGTCCCGGTCATCTACGACATGGAATGCGACACCGCCGCCGACCTCGCGGCCGCGGTCGCCGGTTCGGATGCGGTGGTGTTCGCCGCTGGCGCGGGGGCGGGCAGCGGTGCCGCGCGCAAATACACCGTCGACCTCAACGGTTCGGTGCAGCTGGCCGACGCCGCCGAGCACACCGGCGTCGCGCGGTTCGTGCAGATTTCGACAATGGGCGCAGGCAGCCCACCCGCACCGGGAACCGATGAGGTGTGGGCCGCCTATCTCGACGCCAAGACCCGCGCCGAAGCGGACCTGCGAACCCGCGATCTGGACTGGACGATCCTGCGTCCCGGTCGGCTCACCGACACCGAAGGCAACGGTCTGATCACGCTCGGACCGCCGCCGATTCCGCGCGATTCGGTGCCGCGCGCCGATGTCGCCGCGACGCTCGCATCGATATTGTTCGCGGACAATACTTTTCGACGCACGCTCGAGCTGGTATCCGGAACGCTGCCGATCGAGTCAGCTGTCGCGGCCATTTGATAACCAGAAATTAACTATCACAAGAAATTTCGCCCGCTGGACGCGATTACCGCGCACCCCGCCCGCATTGTCGTCACCCGATGAACACCGCGAACCGCCGGTCACGCCACTATTCGGGCACCACCCATGGCGAAGGTGGTGCCCACACCCTGGATTCGCCGCTCAGAAGCCGGGAAATACGCCGCATCGAGAAGGAATCGATCGTGCAGATGTGCTTGCATGTGAAAGTGTCCCCGTCCTAAACTCAGGGCCGCAACACAATTCAGGGGATAGTAAGGGGAGGCCGCGAGCGGCACACCCGGGGTAAAGATTGCCTTGGGTTTGCCACTACCTGAGAAGCACAGGGGCATTCACATGAACAACACCACAGGCCGGTTCGGCCTCGCCGATCGCGCGGCGGCCACCCACCCCGGCACCACACGGTCGTCACGGGAAAGCGCGATCGCTTTCGTCATAGATGCCGTGGAATCCACCGGCGCGGCGACCCGCAACGATTTCGATATCGATCGGATCGTGACCACCGCGCACGAGCTGGCCGACGACTGGGATCTGCAGATGCTGACCCCCGATACCTTCTGGCGCATTGCCGCCGGCTGTATCCGGTACTGAACACCGAATCGGCACCCGGCGATCTTCCGAGCAGTCCGATCGAGTTCTTGGTGTCGACCCCGCTGAACCGTCAATCCCGTTCGGCGTAGGACAGCAGGATCTCGCGTGAGCGATCCGGCCGTTCGGCCTGGACGCTGAGCTGATCCATCACCGACAGATACATCGCGAGGTCCTGGCGACGCTCGAGGTAGAGCGCGCTGGTGAGTTGCTCGAGGTAGACGATGTCGGGCAGTTCCGGCTCGCCGAAGCGCAGAATGCTGAACGAACTGCCCGCCGCCGCGTGCCCGCCCGCCGCGTACGGCAGCACCTGGACGGTCACGTTCGGCAGCTCCGCCAGTTCGGCCAGGTAGCGCAGCTGTGCCTTGTGCACATCGCGACCACCGATCGGACGGTGCAGTACCGCCTCATCGATCACCGCCCATACCACCGGCGGGTCGACCCGGCGCAGGACATCCTGGCGTAGCTGACGAACCTGGACCCGGCGCTCGGTTTCGGCGTTGTCGAAACCGAGGCCGACGATGGCCCTGGTGTACTCCGGCGTTTGCAGCAGGCCGGGCACCAGCTGGGCCTCATAGGTGCGGATCTGACTGGCGGCCTGCTCGAGCCCGAGGTAGGTGCTGAACCACGACGGCAGCAGATCGCTGTAGCGATGCCACCAGCCGGGTTCGCTGGCCTGCCTGGCCAATTCGAAGAACGCGGTGCGTTCCATGGGGTCGTGCACGCCGTAGAGCGTGAGCAGATCCCGGATGTCGCGTTCCTTGAAACCGGTGCGGCCCAATTCGAGTCGGCTGATCTTGGCGTGCGAGCCGCGAATCGCGTCACCGGCGTCCTCGCGGGTGATGCCTTTGCCCTCGCGTAGCTTGCGCAACTGGCCACCGAGCGCGATGCGCAACACCGTAGGGCCGCGGTCGACAACAGGTTGCACGCGACCGATCTCGTCGGGTTCAGCCGTCATGAACCCAGATGCTACCGATTACCCAGTGAGGTAGTCGAACTCTCCGGCCTTCGCGCCGCGGATGAACGCGTCGATCTCGGGCCGGGTGTAGAAAATCACCGAGCCCTGCGGGTCGCGCGAGTTGCGCACGGCGACCGAGCCGTCGGCGGCTTCGGCGACCTCGACGCAGTTGCCGCTGGGGTTGCTGTAGGTGCTCTTGCGCCACGCGCCGTCTCCCGGGCGTTCACGCTGATCATGCTGTATTCCGGACATACCGCACTCCTCCTTCTCGAATGATGCCCATCGGTACGAAAATTGCAGATGCACGCACAAACGTTCTTGCATCTGCCTTGCGCGATGGGGACATTAACATGCGAAACGCCACCGCGCACCGGTCGGTACTTACCCGATGCCATGACCGGGAGTACGCCCCACCGAGCCGTCCAGCCCCCTGAATTCGCAAGCGCCACAACCCCATCGCGGCCCGACACGGCCAGAACGAACGTGCAGATGTGCTTGCATTCGAAAACAACCCGCCCGTACACTCAGGGCGCAAGATCACCGGGAGGTTCGTCGGCTCGGCCGGGCAGACCTTCCGTCGCCGGATGGGAGGGGACTTCGATGAGTAGTCCGTTTCAGCGCCACCTCGGTGCCGCAGTCGCACCGCCCACGGCGTGTAGCGACGAGCCGAACGGGCTCACCTACCGTCAGGCGCGCGAGATGCTGAGCCAACACGACATCCACGGTCCGCAGTGCCGTCAGTGGTTGGCCGCCGCCGCGTACCTGTCCGCGGGGCTGGACGACGAATAACGCGGTTGTAACGTCTTCGTGCTGGTCAGGCCGGTTCCGACAGGTCATGCTAGTGGGCGAGGTATCGATCGGACGGGTGGTGCGCATATGCGGATAGCGGAGATCCTGCGCAACAAGGGCACGGCGGTCACGACGGTGTCACCGCAGACCACGGTGCGTGACCTGCTGGCGGCGCTGGCCGAAGACAATATCGGCGCGGTGGTCGTCTCCCCCGATGGCAAGGCGATCGCGGGCATCGTCTCCGAGCGCGATGTGGTGCGTCATCTGCATGCCCACGGTGCCGCGCTGCTGGATCGGCCGGTCACCGACATCATGACCGCCCGGGTTCGCACCTGTGGGCCCGATGAAGACGTGTCCTCGCTGCGAGATGTGATGACCGAGCACCGGATCCGGCACATGCCGGTGGTGGAGTCCGACCGGCTCGTCGGCATCGTCAGCATCGGTGACGTGGTGAAGAGCGAGATCACCGAACTGGCCGCCGAACGTGAACATCTCGTCGAGTACCTCCAGGGCAACTACTGAGCCCGACGCCACCCCGCGGTGCCGAAAAGCCTTGCGCCTGAGAATTCTTCGCGAGCCGTACCAGAAACGTGCGTATCGTTGAGCAGGTGTACCCCGCCCGGCCCGAGCTCGCCGCCGCCTCGGTGATCCGGCACGCGCCG
This sequence comes from Nocardia sp. IBHARD005, assembly GCF_052814245.1. Lineage (NCBI taxonomy): Bacteria > Bacillati > Actinomycetota > Actinomycetes > Mycobacteriales > Nocardiaceae > Nocardia > Nocardia sp. IBHARD005. The sequence continues at coordinate 4,412,654 of NZ_CP199935.1, read as the reverse complement.
ACTCCGGTGCCGGCCTCGATCCGCGCGCGGTTCCCCGCCTTGGCCGATCCCGCGGTGGTCTATCTGGACAGCGCCGCGACGACGCAGAAGCCCGACACCGTCATCGCGGCCGTCACCGACTACCACCGCGAGCACACCGCCAACGCGGGCCGCGGCACCTACGGCTGGGCCACCGCACTGTCGGCGCGGATCGCCGCCGTCCGTACCCGGGCGGCCGGTTTCCTCGGCGCGCAGTACTCCGACGAGATCGTGTTCACCAGCGGAGCCACCGCCGCGCTCGGCGCGATCGCGCACAGTTGGGGCCTGGCCGAGCTGACCGACGGCGACGAAATCGTCTACAACCCCGCCGATCACGCCGCCAATGTGCTGCCGTGGCACCACCTGCGCGACACCCTCGCCAGATTCGGCCGCCGAATCGTGTTGCGGCCCTATCGCAGCACCGCGACCGGTGAGGCCGATATCGATGACATCCTCGCGCAGGTCGGTCCGCGCACCCGCCTGATCACCACCAGCCACCTGCATCACGTGTACGGCGGGCTCACCACCCTCGAGGAATTGCACGGCCGGATCGACCCCGAGATCCTGCTGTGCTTCGACTGCTCGCAGAGCGGTGGGCACCTGCCGGTCGACGTGACCGCGCTCCGCGCCGATTTCGCGGTCTTCGCGGGGCACAAGATGTTCGGCGCGCCCGGCACCGGGCTGCTGTACTGCCACCGCCGGGTGCACGACAAGCTGCGGCCCTTCCTGCCCGGCGGGCACTCCGGGGTCACGATCACCGACGCCGGTCTCGTCAGCACCGGCATGCCGGAACTGCTCGAGGGCGGCACCCACAACATTCCCGGGATCCTTTCCCTGGCACCGGCTTTCGATCTACTGGACGAACTCGACCGGTTCGCCGTCGCCGCGCACAACCGGGTACTCACCCTGCGGCTGGTCGATGGCCTGCGCGAGATCCCCGGGCTCGATTTCCTCCCCGGGCCCGCGCACGCCGCGTGCGCCGTCGGCTACGGGATCGTCTCGTTCACCCTCGACACGCTCACCGCGGCCGACCTCGGGTTCGTGTTGGCCGATGCCGGATTCCTGGTGCGGACCGGGGCGCACTGTGTGCCCTCGGCCGATGCCGGGAACGCCTCGGTGCGGGTGAGTACCCACCTCTACAACACCCTCGACGAGATCGACCGATTCGTCGCCTGCGTGTCCGGCATCGCCGGGCACGGGCGCTGACCCGACCTGTCCGCCAAGCCCCCGACGCCGAGGAGGAACGATGGGCACGCCCACCGTGCAGCACTACGATCGCCGCGCCGCGTCCCGGGTATTGGCCCGGCTGGCCGCCCCCGGGCTCTTCGCCTCGACCGAACCACCGGCTCCGGTTCGAATCACCTTCCGTACCCGCGCATTACAACCCGAGACCGGCGCCGCGCTGACGCAGTCCCAGCGGATGTACCTGGACCGGTTCATGCGACCGTGCCGCCCCGACCAGGTGAGCAGCGCGACCCACCGCCTCACCTGGACCGACAGCGCCGGCATCCCCAACACCGGGTACTTCCACACCACGGGCTCAGGTCCTGAGCTCGCGGTGATCGCGCGGGAAACCGTGCTGGCGCTGTGGCGCGCACTCTCGGCATCCGGCCTTGCGGCGCGGGCCGCGGCTCTACCCGCCCACGATCACGGCGTCCTTTCCGCGACCACCACCGATCACGATCCGCACGAGATCTTCCGGGTCGGCATCGAGGCGACGGGACGCGCGCTGGTCCAGCACGGGCTGATCGCCGCCGACACTCCCTATCGCGGGGTCATCGAATTCACCAGGGGGATGCGTGATTCCGGCATCTTCACCGCCGTCGCAACCCGCTGGTTCTGGGAACTGCAGGCCTCGACCTTCCGGCGCGGGATGATCCCGGTGCGATTGGCCACCCAGCCCGATGGGTCCGTGCGCTACACCGCCGATTCGATCGCGGTCCTGCGCGCGATGAAGGACGCCACCATCGCCGACGCGCACGCGGTGATGCTGCGCGCGACCACCGAGGAAGGCCTCGAGACCGAGGCGGCCGTCGCGAAATACCACGACGACCTCGACCTGATCTCACGGCAATACGCGCTGCTCCCGCCCGGCACCCGGCCCACCTGCCTCGCGGCGACTCAGCACGACATCGACGGTGCAGGCGTGCATGTGCTCGCTACCGTGGCAGACCGGTTCGTCGAGACGTTCACCGCGCTGGCGGGCACGGTGGAGGTGGTCGAGGACCTGACCGAGGAGCGACCCGGCAGCGATCCGGCAGGCGACGACGGTGTCTTCTACGTCCCCGATATGAGCTGCAGGCACTGCGTCCGCACGATCACCGCCCTGCTCGAGTCGATGGATATCCCCCTCGTCGAGATCGACCTGGAGTCCAAACGGGTGCTCGCACGGATCCGCAGTCCGCGCAACAGGTTCCGCGTGTTCGAGGCGCTGCGCGACGGCGGCTACAACCCGGTCGACGACGTGCCGGCGCAGGTGCCCGGCGCGTCGGTGGGATGATCCCGCCCGCCGTTCCCGCCGCGCTGCACCCGCTCGTCGCCGCGTTTCTCACCGATCGCGACGGCGTGCGTGCGGCGCTGCGCCGGTATGGCTCCCCGCTGCATCTGGTGTTCCCACAGGTCTTCACCGCCAACCTGGCCGCGCTGCGCACCGCACTCGACGCAGGAACGTTCCGGTATCGGATCTGCTACGCGCACAAGGTGAATCACTCGGCGGCGTTCGCCCATACCGCCGCGCGCGCGGGGATCGCCGTCGATGTGGCATCCGCGCGGGAACTGCGGTCGGCGTTGTCCGCCGGATTCCCCGCCGACCGGATCGAGGTAACCGGGCCCAAGGGTGCCGCGATGCTGCGCGCCGCGCTGGCGGCGGGAGTCACGGTCAATGTGGACAATCTCTGGGAACTCGCGACCCTGGCCGAGCTGGCGCCCCGGGAACCGGCAGTGCCGGTGTTGCTGCGCATTTCGGGCTTCGCCGGTAGCTCACCGAGCCGGTTCGGCATCGATCTCGCCGACGTGGCGGCCGCGCTGGATCTGCTGGTGCGGCATCGAGATCGGCTGCGGCTGCTCGGGTTCGCCTTCCATCTCGATACCGCGGCCACCACGGAACGGGTCAACGCCGTCGGTGACTGTCTCGAACTGATCGAACGCGCCTACGCGCACGGTCTCACGCCGGCAGTGCTCGATATCGGCGGTGGCCTGCGCCAGGTCTTCACCACCGACGCCGCGGGCTACGACGCCTACGACCACGTGCTGCGGGCAGGTCTGCTCGGGCGTGGTCCCGCGATGCACTGGGGCAACAACACTTTCGGCTACCACCTCGCCGAGGGAATGGTGCACGGCGGACCGGTGTTCCACAAGTACGCCAATACCGAGCCCGCCGCCGCCACCCTCACCGAGCTACTCACCGCTGCCCTGCCAGGGCACGGTGGACGGGCGCTGGGCGCGGTGCTCACCGACAATCTCCTCGACCTCTGGCTCGAACCGGGCAAAGCGCTGGTCGACCATGCCGGAATCACCGTGGCGCAAGTCGAATTCGTCAAACAGGCGGGCAACGGCGCGACGCTGGTACATCTTGATCTCAGCCGCGACACCGTCACCGCCGCCGACCAGGAGGTGCTCATCGATCCGATCGTGCTGGCCGAGGACGTCGAATCCCGGCCTGTCGGGGTGTATTTCGCCGGGCACCTGTGCCTCGAGCGCGACCTGGTCACCCAGCGGCAGGTGCGGGTCGAGCGTTTGCCGTCCCCCGGCGATCCGGTGGTCTTCGCCAATACCGCCGCCTACCACATGGATCTGTCGGCCGCGCAGGCGTCCATGCACCCGGTTCCGGCGAAAGTCGCGGTGCTCCATCGCGATGGACGGTTCGTACTCTGCCCTGATGCCGACTATCGGCCCGGGGACCGCTGATGGTCTACACCCACATCACCGAACTGATCGGCAACACTCCCCTGCTGCGCCTCGACCCCGCCGTCCACGGGCTACCCGAGGTCGACCTGTACGCGAAACTGGAGTCGCACAACCCTTTCGGTTCAGTGAAGGACCGCGTCGCCTGGGCGATGATCCGCGACGACCTCGAGCGGATCACCGCGGGCGGACAGTCGTTCATCGAAGCGTCGAGCGGCAACACGGCCAAAGCACTGCGGGTACTCGGCGCACTGCACGGCATTCCGCTGCGCGCGGTCACCAACCGGATCAGGGTGAGCGAGGTCCGCCAGCTGCTACAACTGCTCGGCACCGAGATCGTGGAACTTCCCGGCCTGTCCGAATGTCCCGATCCCCATGCGGCCGATGATGTTTCGGCCGTCATCGAGCAGACCATCAGCCAGGCGCACGGTCGCTATTATCACCCTTCGCAATACACGAACGAGCGCAATATCGCGGCCCATCACGACGGCACCGGCACCGAGATCGCCACCGACCTCGCCGACGCGGGCATCGACCATCTCGACTATCTGATCGGCGGCCTCGGCACCACCGGCTCCACCCGTGGCACCGCGACCGCGCTGCTCGCCCACCATCCCGGGCTGCGCACCATCGGGGTGGTATCGGACCGTTTCGACTTCATCCCCGGTATCCGCTCCGAGCGCGAGATGTGGGAGGTCGGCCTGTTCCAGCCGGATTTCTACGACGAGATCGTCACCGTCGACTCCGCCGCCGCCATCGAGGCGACCCTCGACCTGGTTCGTGGCTACGGCGTCCTCGCCGGACCGACCAGCGGCGCAGGCTATTTCGCCGCCCTTCGCGCGCTGGCAGCGGCACCGCGACCCGACGGCAGACCGCTGGTGGCCGTGCTGATCGTGTGCGACCGGATCGAACCGTATCTGTCCTATTTCGCCAAACGCAGGCCGGATCTGTTCGGCAAGCCCACCGGGCCGCCACCACCGAGCCCCGGCGACGCCGCGCCGACGCTCTCGCCCGCCGCACTGGCCGAACTCGACCGCACCGGCAGACCCACTGTCGTCGATACCCGTGGCGCGATGGCCTACCGAGTGGGGCATGTCCCCGGCGCGCTCAACATCCGCGACGACCAACTCGACGAAATGCTCACCCAGGGCGTGCCGTTTCCGCGGTCACGGCCGGTGGTGTTCGTGTGCCCCGTCGGGGAGACCTCGCTGCGTTTCGCCGCGCTGGCCCACCGCGCGGGCTATGCGGCGTTCAGCCTTGCGGGCGGCATCGTCGCGTGGCGCGACGCCGGATATGCCATGGAGCGCGGCGGCTGATCAGACGAGCACCCTGGTCGCACGGCGGGCGGTGCTCGGCGAACGACCGCGGCCGGTTGTCGCCAGCAGGGCCGCGAGCGGGCCGCGATAGCCATCGGCGAGCAGCCCGGCGACCGCGCGGAAACGCGCCACGAAGTGCTGTGCGGTCGCCTCGTCGAACCGGGCGATCGGATAGATGAACGACCCGTCGATCCCGGCCGGCGCGCCGAGCGGATCGACGTGATCGGTGAGCCCGAACTCGAGATCATGCTTGGCCCTGACCACGCCGGTCGGCACCTCGGTGATCGAAAGACCCTGTGCGGGTGGAGGTTCCAGGCTGGTGCGGGGCGACCCCGCGCGCTGGAGGATGAGCGTCGCCTGGAACAGCGGGAGCGCGGCGTCCTGCAGCAGACAGCGCTTGAGGCGAGTGTCGGGGGTGTCGGGGTGGGCGTACGCGGCGAGCGCGACGCGGCGTACCTGATCGATGAGCTCGTCGACGTCGCCCGCGCGATCAAGGCGGACCCGCATCAGCACGTCATCGGAGAAGTTGCCGACGAGATCGTCGAGGAGGCGGTGATCGCGACCCGAAACCGCCGTGGCGACAGTGACATCGCAGCTGCGAGCGAAGGCGCCGACGGTGAGGGCGAACGCGGCCTGCAACACCATGAACAGACTCGCCCGCCCGTCCTGCGCCACCCGCAGCAGCCCGGCGTGGGTCGCGGCGTCGAACGAAATCGGCAGCAGCGCACCGGCGACCGGGTCGATCGGCGTCGCGGGCTGTTCGCGGGCGGGCAGGTCGAGCAGGGCGGGACGGCCCGCCAGCGCATTGGCCCAGTACCGCAGCTGATGGGTCGCCCGGCTCCACTCGTCGGTGAACTCACCGAGCTGCTCGTGCTTCCACAGGGTGTAGTCGATGTAGCTGATCGGCAGCGGCGGCCACTGCGGGGAGGTGCCTGCGCGACAGGCCAGGTAGGCGGTGACCAGATCGCGGATCAGCGGGCCCATTGATCGGCCGTCGACCGAGATGTGGTGCACGACAAGGGCAAGCACCACATCGCCGGGGCCGAGGACCAACAGCCGCGCCCGCACCGGCAGATCACGGGTGAGGTCGAAGGGCTGCCGGGCCAGCGCGGCGACCGCGGGGGCGAGTTCGGCTTCGGCGACGCTGCATTCGGCCACATCGAGGACGAGATCGCCGGGGTCGGCCACCTGCTGTGCCGGGCCGAGCTCGGTGACCGGATAGCGGGTCCGCAGCGGAACATGTCGCGCGACAAGGAGTTCGAGCGCCTCACGCAACGCCGCCACGTCGACCGACGCCCCGCGCACGCGCATGGCCCGCGCCACATTCCAGTCCGCCGACCGGCCGAGCCGGGCGGCATGCCACATCCGCTCCTGGGCGGGCGCGAGCGGCACATACGCCGGACACGGTCGTGGCGCGAGCACCGGTGGCGTGGAGGGCCTCAGATACACCGGCGCACTCCCGGTGCGCGCCGTCGCCGTCAGAACGCCGCGACCGACATCGAATCCCCCCGATATCATCCCCACACCGGGGTCCAACACGCGTCTACAACCTCCACACCGTTCCGACCGGTGAGGAACGCTAATGACCCGATGTGAACGCACAGTTACCGGATCGTGACCATGCTCGGTCGAGCGACCGCATCGCCGATCCGAAGATTTCGCCGACTATCCACTTTCCGGGCAAAATCGCCCAAAAGCCGCGTTAGAGTAGCGACGGGAAGCGGAGCGAGGAGTTGGTTGGTGTCCATCGGGAAATTGGTGTCGTTCGACGGTTCACGGGGTTTCGGGTTCATCCGGCCCGATGACGGCGGGCCCGATGTGTTCGTCCACGTCAACGACATCGGCCTCGACGAGGACGAACTCCGTCAGGGTCGGCTGTTCGAGTTCGATGTGACCGAAGGTGACCGGGGCCCCAAAGCGATCAACCTCACCGGAGTCGGCCAGCCCCCCGCGGCCCCGAAAACGCGCAAGACCGGCGACCGGCTCGGTCCCGACGAACTGCGTCAGCAGATCACCGAACTCCTGCTGGAAGCCTCCCCGGCGCTCACCGCGGCCGAGATCATCACCATCCGTGACCGGTTCACCACCTTCGCCGACGAGCACGGCTGGCTCGACAGCTGACCCTCGCGGACAGCTGAGCGCGACAGACGCGCCCCCGATGTCCGCGCACGTGTCGGTGCCCCGTCCTACGATCGCCTCACACACCGATGAATCGGGCGTGCTCGCATCGTCGACACGGGTGTACAGACCCGCGAGGAGGATCGGATGGATCTACCGGTGATGCCGCCAGTGCGCCCCATGCTGGCCAAGTCGACGCCGTCGCTACCGCGCGAACCAGGACTCAGCTTTGAGCCGAAATGGGACGGCTTCCGCTGCATCGTGTTCCGCGACGGTGACGAGATCGAACTCGGTTCCCGCAACGATCGCCCGCTCACCCGCTATTTCCCCGAGTTGGCCGAGCTGCTGAAAGCGGCGCTGCCGCAACGCTGTGTCGTCGACGGTGAGATCGTGGTGGTCACCGACCAGGGCCTCGATTTCGATACCTTGCAGCAGCGGTTGCATCCTGCGGCATCCAGAGTGAACAAGCTCGCGGTGCAGACACCGGCCAGTTTCGTCGCCTTCGATCTGCTCGCCCTCGGCGATCGCGATCTCACCACCGAGCCGTTCGCGCTGCGGCGCCGCGAGCTCGAATCGTTGCTCGACGCCGCGCCCGGCCGGATCCACCTCACGCCGATCACCCAGGATCCCGACGTGGCTCAGGACTGGTTCACCCGGTTCGAGGGTGCGGGCTTCGACGGCGTGATGGCCAAGTCCGACGAGCTGGCCTACCTGCAGGACAAGCGTGTGATGCTCAAGATCAAGCACGAACGCACCGCCGACTGCGTGGTCGCCGGGTACCGGATGCACAAGGACGGCGAGGGTGTCGGTTCGCTGCTGCTCGGGTTGTTCGACGACGAGGGCACTCTGCATCACGTCGGGGTGGCATCGAGTTTCACCGCCGCCCGGCGCCGCGAACTGCTCGGTGAGCTGGCGCCGTTACGCGAGAACGCGCTCGACGATCATCCGTGGCGCAACTGGGCCGACGCGGCCGCACAGGCGAACGCCGACGGCAAGATGCCGGGCGGGGTGAGTCGATGGACCGGCGGCAAGGACCTGTCGTGGGAGCCGTTGCGGCCCGAGTTGGTCGCCGAGGTGCGCTACGAGCACGTGCAGTCGGGGCGGTTCCGCCACGGCGGGCGGCTGGCACGGTTCCGGGCCGACCGCACCCCCGATTCGTGCACCTACGCTCAGCTCGACGAAGTGGCACCCGCCGAACTCGACGCGATCTTCGGAGCCGGCCGATGAGCACCGCGGTGGAACTCGACATCGACGGCCGTGCGCTGACGATCAGCAATCCCGACAAGATCTACTTCACCACACGCGGCGAGACGAAGCTCGACCTCGTCAACTACTACCGCGCCGTCGCCGACCCGCTGCTCGGCGTGATCGGTGGGCGTCCACTGCTGCTGGAACGCTATCCCGACGGCGCGTCGGGCAAATCGTGGTTCCAGAAACGGGTGCCGAAGTCGGCGCCGGAGTGGTTGCAGACCGTCGAGGTGTCCACCCCGAACGGCACCACCAGCGACGCGCTGGTCGCGCACGATCTCGCGCACATCCTGTGGGCGGTGAATCAGGGCTGCCTCGGCTTCCACGTGTGGCCCAATCACGTTCCCGATCTGCGGATCGCCGACGAACTGCGGATCGACCTCGACCCCTCGCCCGGCATCGGATTCGGCGATCTGCGCCGTGCCGCGGTGCGCACTCGCGAGCTACTGGCCGAACTCGGCATCGACTCCGCCATCAAGACCTCGGGTTCACGTGGCCTGCACATCTACGCAGCCCTGGAACCGAGGTGGGACGGCTACGAGGTGCGCGCGGCCGCGGTGGCGATGGCCAGGGAACTGGAACGCAGGCACCCCGACGAGATCACCGCGCAGTGGTGGAAAGAGGAGCGCGGCTCGCGGGTGTTCATCGATTTCAATCAGAACGCGCCACACAAGACCGTGTTCGGCGCCTGGTCGGTACGGCCGAAGGTCGGCGGTCAGGTGTCGACGCCGATCACCTGGGCCGAACTCGACACCGTCGTCCCCGACGAACTCACCCTCGCGACTGTGCCCGCCCGCCTGGCCGCGTCGGGTGATCCATGGGCGAACCGGGCACCCCAGTCGATCGAACCACTTCTGGACATGTCGGAGCGCGACATGGCGGCGGGGCTGATGGACGCGCCGTGGCCACCGCAGTATCCGAAGATGCCGAACGAGCCACCGCGCGTGCAACCGAGCCGGGCCAAGAAGGACTGAACGCCAGGTCCGAAGCACCCAGACGCGGCAGCTGCACCGAGTGCTGAGATCTACTCGGTGGTCCAGAGCGACCAGACCGCGGCGCTGCCCTTGCCCTCACACACGAGTGCGTGGTTGTCGGAGGTGCGCCCCGACTTGTCCACCGAGGGATCACATTTCGCCCCCGCGGTGTAGTACGACCCCGACACCCGGAACGGCCCTGACCAGGTATGACCGCCCGGTCCGCGCAGGCACAGCAACGTTGCACCGTCTGCGGCCACGCCGAGCAGACCAGCCTTGTCCGCCGAACACGCGGTGCCCTTCTCGACGACGCTGCCCTTTTCCGGGGGACTCGTCACCGGAGCCGCCTGGGTCACCGGCGCGGCCCCGGTCACCGGCGGCGCGCCGTGGGAGGTCACCGACACCGGCGTCGGGGTTGCCGCGACCGACTGGGCCAGCGTCGGAACGGACACCTCCAGCCCGCCGAACACCGCGAGCCCGATCGCGATCGCGACCGCTGCTTCGGAGATGCCGAGCAGTACGGCCAGCACCGCGATCCCCCGCCCGCGCGGATGCCCGAACGACAGCAGCCCGAACACGATCGCGATCGGGAAAAGCACCACCAGCGCGGCGGCGAGCGCCACCATCGCATACGGATTCACGCGCGGTTGGTCACCGCGGCCACCAGCGCCCGAACCGTCCGTGGACACCTGCGGCCAGCGCTGGCCGTTCCAGCGCCGATCGTCGGACTCCTGCTCGGGGTCGTCGTCCCATTCCTCGTACCGTGCCATCAACCCCGGGTCCCTCTCCGATCTCCCCGGGCGCACAACTAAACAGGTGCGACGCCGGGTTACGCGACGAGAATAAGGACTCAGAGCCCGATAGGGCAGCTCAAACGCGAAATAGGGTCACAGTGACATAACGTGTGATCTGCGGTAATTCGCCTGGTAACGAACCGGCAAACACCTTTGCCTGTCCAGATGGAACAGGTTCATGCTGGTCAACAAGTGCACCACTGCGCGCACTCCTGAGCTCGCGAGGAGGAATCATGTCCGACAGCACGCCCTCGGCAGACGGAGCCTGGCATGCCCAAGCCGGCGATCTCCTCGCCGACGACTACAACGTCCCGGGCATCATCATGTGCGCGATCGGCGTGGTCGGGCTCGCCTGCACGCTCGTCGCGGCAGGCACCGAGCACACCGGGTGGGGCGTACTGGCCGGGATCATGACGGTGCTGTTCCTCGGCGGCGGCGTCGGTGCGCTGATGTTCGAACATCACCGCGAGCAGCAGATCGAACAGGCGCTCGGCCGCAATGGCCACGCACCCGGCCATGCCGTACCACAGCGCTACAGCGCCGCGGTCGCGATGCCACGCGCGAGGCGCGCGCTCGATTCCTAACGTCCGCTCGGCGTCGGCTCGGCGCGCAGGACGCTGGGGATCGTCTCGGTCATCAGCGTGAGCAGGGTGTCAACCAGCAGTTGATGCACCTGTGCCCTGGTGAGCGTGCCGCGGGTGATCCATTCGCGCCCGGCGACTTTCACCAGACCCGCGTAGGCGAGTACCAGTGCGCGCAAAGGTGCACTGTCTGCCAGATCGGCGCGTCCGATCATCACCAGCATGCGTTCGGCGGCGGCATCGTCGGCCTGGTCGAGGATCTGCTGCACCTCGGGGTCGTCACCGACGCCCTCGTGGCTGGTGACCTTCACCCAGGTGGTGCCGTGCTCGGCGATGGTGTCGAGCAGCCAGCCCACGATCGCGTCGACCCGCTCACCCGCTGAGCCGTCGGGAATGGACACCTTGTCCTGACGCGGCAGCGTCACCATGCGACGCACCACCGCCAGGTACAGGTCGCGCTTGTTGCCGAAGTAGTGGTTGATCAGGCCACGCGCCACCCCCGCTCGCTGGGCTAGTTCCGCGGTCGACACCGCCGCATAGGGCCGCTCACCGAACATGTCGATGGCACAGGCCAGGATCTGCGCGCGTCGCTCGTCGGGTTCGAGCCTGCGCCTGCGCGGCGCGTCTGCGGTGTCGGTCTCCAGCGGGGAAATCGGGCTGCTCCGTCGGGTTCGAATCGTCCCTCGCGCGGTTGCGGCGACGGCCCATCACGATACCCAGCGTGTCGCTCGCGCGGCCAATGCGACAATAGATGTCGTCAACCGCTCCCGCACGAAGGAATGTCGCGCTCCCCGATGACCGAGAACATGATCGATCCGGATGAGTTGGCGACCTGTCTGCGGGTGCTGGAACGCGCGGGGCAGCTGGAGAAGGAACACCCCGATTCCCTCGCCGTGCAGCGCGCCGTCGGGCACATGTTCAAGAAGCTCAAGCACCGCCGTCGCATCGAGGCCAGGGAACAGATCTCCTCGAACGACCGCGCGGTCATCGCCGCGACCGCAACCGGTTCGCCCCAGCGGATCGACGACGAGACCGCGGGCATCCCGATCAGCTCGGCCACCTCCGGCGCGAGCGCGGGCACCCTGCTCAAGGCGCGACCCTGCTATATCTGCAAGCAGAAATACACCCAGGTCGACGCGTTCTACCACCAGCTGTGCCCCGGCTGCGCGGCCGCGAGCCACACCAAACGCGATGCCCGCACCGACCTGTCCGGCAAGCGCGCCCTGCTCACCGGTGGCCGCGCCAAGATCGGCATGTACATCGCGTTGCGCCTGCTGCGCGACGGTGCCCACACCACCATCACCACCCGCTTCCCCAACGACGCGATCCGCCGCTTCGCCGCCATGGAGGACAGCGCCGACTGGCTGCACCGGCTGCGCATCGTCGGCATCGACCTGCGTGATCCCGCGCAGGTCGTGGCACTGGCCGACGACGTCGCCGCACAGGGCCCCCTCGACATCCTGATCAACAACGCCGCCCAGACCGTGCGCCGCTCGGCGGGTGCCTACAGCGCCCTGGTCGACGCCGAGACCTCCCCGCTGCCCGCGGGCGTCCTGCCGGAAATGGTCACCTTCGGCAAAACAATGCAGGCTCACCCGACCGCCCTCACCGCCTCGCTCACGCCGTCGCTGTCGGCCACCGATGTCGCCGAACTCGCGCTGGTCGCGGGCTCGGCCACCCCGGAACGGATCGCGGCGGGCGTGGCCATCGACGCGGGCGGCCTGGTTCCCGATCTCGCGCACACCAACAGCTGGGTGCAGACCGTCGGCGAGGTGGAGGCCACCGAACTGCTCGAGGTGCAGCTGTGCAACTCGGTCGCGCCGTTCATCCTGGTGTCGCGGTTGCGTCCGGCGCTGGCCGCCGCGGCGGGCAGGCGTAAGTATGTGGTCAACGTCTCCGCGATGGAAGGCCAGTTCGGCCGCGGCTACAAGGGCCCGGGGCACCCGCACACGAACATGGCCAAGGCCGCGCTGAACATGCTCACCCGCACCAGCGCGCTCGAGCTGTTCGAGGCCGACTCGATCCTGATGACCGCCGTCGACACCGGCTGGATCACCGATGAACGCCCGCACTTCACGAAGGTCCGCCTCGCCGAAGAGGGCTTCCACGCTCCCCTCGATCTCGTCGACGGCGCCGCCCGCGTCTACGACCCGATCGTGCAGGGCGAGGACGGCGTCGACCTGTACGGCTGCTTCCTGAAGGACTACCGGCCTTCACCCTGGTGATCCAAGCGATGCCGAACCGGAATGATGATCATGATTCCGACCGGCGAGCGGGTACATATTCTGAATAGGTGCCGTTCCGGGTGCTGGCCGACGTTCTCGCCGTCACCCACGTCGCGTTCATCGCGTACGTGGTCGCCGGCGGCTTTCTCGCGTGGCGATGGCCGCGCACGATCGGCCTGCACGTGCCGGCCGTGGCGTGGGGTTTCGGCACCGTCCTGATCGGCTTCCACTGCCCGCTGACCTACGCCGAGAACTGGGCGCGCAGGCGGGCCGGGGAGGGCGAGTTGCCCGCCGCGGGATTCATCGACCACTACCTGACCGGGGTGATCTACCCCGACAGCGCGCTCGGCTTGGTGCGCGCGCTCGCGGCGGTGGCGGTGCTCGTGTCGTGGGTGGGCTACGCGCGCCTGCACCAGCGCCGCCTCAGTTCACGTGCCGTGTGATCTCCTGCGCCACCGCGGCGTGTTGTTCGTCGAGATAGAAGTGCCCGCCACCGAACGTGCGCAGGTTGAACGGCCCGTCGGTGACCGCACGCCACTGTTCGGCCTGCGCCACCGTGGTCGTCGGGTCCTCGGTACTGACGAGCGCGACGACCGGGCAGCTCAGCGACGGTCCCGATCGCTGCCGATAGGTCTCGACCGCCTGGTAGTCGGCGCGGACGGCGGGCAGCACGAGATCGGCGAGCCCCGGTTCGGTGCGCAGCAGACGCACCGGCACCGGGTCGTTCGCCAGCCGCTCCAGATCGTCGATGAGCGCGGCGTCCGAGGCCTGGTGTAGCCGTCCGGTTTCAACGAATTCCGGTGCGGGACGGCCGGATACGATGAGGGCGCGGACCGGTTGTCCGGCCGCGGCGAGTCGCCGCGCGGTCTCGTAGGCAACGGTCGCGCCCATGCTGTGCCCGAACAGTGAACGGGCGGGACCGGGCTGACGCGCGATGTCCGCGGCGATCCGGTCGGCGAGCAGGTGCAGGTCGGTGATCGTCGGATCGTCGAGGCGGTCCTGTCGCCCCGGATACTGCACTGCCGCCACTTCGACGCCCGCACCGATGTGTCGCGCCAGCTCCCGATAGAAGGCCGCCGATCCCCCACCCGGCGGAAAGCAGGTCAATCGCCCGCGCGCCGCCGTATCCGGTCGCAGTATCCGAACCCACTCCGTCGCAGCCGTATTCACGCCCACATCACACTCCTCACCATCATCACCACAACTAGGCTGGTCGATGTGACCACCGCGCAGCAGCTCGTCCACGCCTACGAGACGGGACTCGGACTCGCACCGTCGAGCGATGTCGACGTGCCGGACCCGGGTGCGCGGTTGGCGGCCACCCTACCGGTGTGGGCGCTCGCGGCGGGTTCGGTCGCGGCGGCGAGCGCGGCCGCCAACCGGGTCAGACTCGCGCGGGGACTGCCCACCCGCCCCGTTTGCCTCGGTGCCGACCGGGTGACCGCGGCGTTCAGCAGTGAGCGTCTGTTCCGTCGAGGCGCGGGCGCCCCCTCGTTCTTCGCCGAGCTGTCCGGCTTCTTCCCCACCGCCGACGGTTGGGTCCGCACCCACGCCAACTACCCCCATCACCGTGAACGACTCCTGCGGGCACTCGACCTCCCCGCCGACGGTGCCGCCGACCGGCTCACCGACCGATTGTCCACGATGAAGGGCGCCGAGGTCGAAGACGAAGCGGCCGCGGCGGGTGCGATCGCGGTCCGCGTCCGCACCGAAGACGAATGGTCGACCAGCCCGATGGGCCGCGCCGCCGCGACCGGCCCGTTGGTCGCCGCGGACGTGCGCGACGACCGGATACCCACCACCGACGCGACGCTGCCGGGAGGCGGGCACGATCGTCTGAACGATCAACGGCCCGGCACTGCGCTCGGTGCCACCGGGGCAGGTCCCACGACCGACCGACCCCTGACCGGTATTCGCGTGCTCGACCTGACTCGTGTCCTCGCCGGGCCGGTCGCGACCCGAACGCTGGCGCTGCTCGGCGCCGACGTGCTGCGCATCGACCCACCGCACCTGCCCGAGATCGACTGGCAGTTCTCCGACAACTGCCAGGGCAAACGCTCGACCCTGCTCGACCTACGAACCGACCTCGCGACATTCGAGGATCTGCTCGCCGAGGCGGATGTGCTCGTCACCGGCTACCGTCCTGGCGCGCTCGCCGCGGCCGGTGTCCACGCGGCCCGGCGTCGCGGCGTGATCGAGGCCTCGGTGTCCGCATGGGGTACGAGCGGACCATGGGGCGACCGACGAGGTTTCGACAGCATCGTCCAAGCGACATCCGGCATCTCGCTCATCGAGGCAACACCGGATCGTCCCGGCGCACTGCCCGCACAGGCACTCGACCACGGGTCGGGCTACCTCCTTGCCGCCGCCGTCATGGACGCGCTGCTGGCGCGCGCCGACGACGGGTTCGGGCGAAACATCCGAGTCTCGCTGGCCCGCACCGCATCCTGGCTCCTGGCCGCGGACGGCCGCTGTCCCGGCCATCCCGCCGCGACACCACCCGATCCGGCATCGACGGTCGCCCACCACGAACTCGTCACGGCCGCACCGGCATTCGCCGATTACGACGATTACCGCTGGCCCGCGCCACCGTACGGGTCGGCGCAGCCGTTCTGGGTCGAAGCGCCCGACCACTACCACCGCCCGTGACCGGACTCGATCACGTCCCCGCGAGCGCCTGGACCGCCACGGTGAGCTGATCACCATCGATACCGACCTGGCCGGGATCGAGCAACCACAGCATCCCGAGCCCCTGGGCGAGCACGAAATACAGCCGCCCGATCGCCGCGGCCTGGACCGGATCGAGTTCGGGATGGGCAGCCTGCACATGGGCCCCGAGGTCGACGAACGCCCTGGACAGCTGGTCGCCCAGCTGAGCCCGCGCCTCGTCGGAGCGCACGATCCGCACGATGTTCTCCAGGCTGGCCAGCATCGCCTCGTGATTGCCCGCGAATACCGCGGACATCCCGTTCCACAGCACAGCGAGCCCCTCCAGTGGCGACTTCCCGGTGCCCGCGGCGATCAGTTCGTCCATCGCCTCACCCATGGAGTTGCCCAGCGCCTCGCTCAACGCCTCGGTGACCAGGCGATCCTTCGACCCGAAGTGGTAGCCGATCGCGGCCAGGCTCACCCCCGCCGCGGCGGCGATATCGCGCGCGGTCGCCTTCGCGACGCCGCGCTCCAGAATCACTTTGCGCGCCCCCGCCAGGAGATCTTCTCTATTGCCCATGCTCAGCAGGCTACCTGGCTGTCTTAGACATTTGTTCTAGACATCCGTGCCACCCCCTGTTAGACATATGTCTAAGACATTCGTTCATCAGACGGGAAACACCATCATGAGCATCACCAGCCCCCTCCACGTTCTCGTCTCCGGCGGCGGTATCGCGGGCAACGCGGTCGCACTCCAGTTGCTGCGCAACGGCATTCGTACCACCGTCGTCGAGCGCGCGGCGGTCCCCCGTCCCGGCGGCCAGGCCGTCGATCTGCGTGGCCCGAGCAAGGAGGCCGCCGAGCGGATGGGTTTGATGGCGGGCATCGCCGAGTACCAGATCGACGAGCGCGGGATGTCCTACATCGACGGCGACGGCAAGATCTACGCCAGGATGGCGATGGCGGACTTCGACGGCCAGGGCGCCGTCGCCGAAATCGAGATCACCCGCGGCGATCTCAATCAGGTGCTGCTCGACGCAGTGGCCACCGCCGACAACGGCCGGCTGGACTATCGCTACGGCGCGTGGATCGACCAGGTCGTCCAGGACGACACCGGTGTGGATGTCACGTTCGCGTCCGGGGTCGCCGAGCGGTTCGACCTGGTGATCGGCGCCGACGGCGTCCACTCGGCGACGCGGCGACTCGTCTTCGGACCCGAGGAGAAGTTCAGCACCAACCTCGGCGGGTACGGCGCCTTCTTCACCATGCCGAAGCCCGCCGAGGTGGAGCCCGGCTGGTTCAGCATGCGCCTGGTGCCCGGTGCCATGCTCGGCATCCGCCCCGACGGCGACCCGAGCACCGCCAAGGCGATCATCACCATGCGCACCGAGGCAGACCCGGCACTGCGCCGCGACATCGACGCCCAGCGCGCACTCATCAGAAAGACGATCGGCGGCGCGGGCTGGCACGCCCCGGCGGTCCTCGACGCGATGGACTCCACACCCGACTTCTACTTCGATGAGATCGCCCGCGTCGACGTCCCCGAGTTGTCCATCGGCCGCGTGACGCTGATCGGCGACGCGGGCTACTGCGGATCCCCGCTGACCGGCATGGGCACCGCGATGGCCATTGTCGGCGCCTACGTGCTGGCCGCCGAGATCGCCGCCACCCCGGACGATCTGGCGGGCGCGCAGCAGCGCTACCAGGACAAGATCTCGCCGTTCCTCGACAAAGCCAAGGAGATCCCCGGCGGCGGTTTGGCGATGATGATCCCCAAGTCCCCGCTGCTGACGCGGCTCGCCAAGGCGAACGTGCGGCTCATGATGTCTCGCCCGATGCGTCCGCTCACCAAGAAGATCTTCTTCGGCCACACCGCAGAGTTCGCCCTCCCGACCTACTGACCGCCACCCACCGACTGGCCGCGGACCCCGAGTGGTCCGCGGCTACCCTCGATGGCGTGCCGCAGAAGATCCTCCTCGACGTCGATACCGGGATCGACGACTCCCTGGCCATCCTCTATCTGCTGGCCTCCGACGAGGCCGAGATCATCGGCATCGCCGCCACCGCGGGCAATGTGGACGGGGCACAGGTCGCGGCGAATACCCTGGCGATGCTCGACCTGGGCCGGGCACCCGAGATCGAGGTGGCGCTCGGCGCGGCCGAACCGCTCGCCATCCCCTTACGCACCACCGAGGACACCCACGGTCCGCAGGGCCTCGGCTACGCCGAACTGCCCGTCTCGGCGCGCGCGCTGTCGCCCCGATCGGCGGCCCAGCTCTGGGTCGACCTGGTTCGCGCCAACCCCGGCGAGGTGACCGGCCTGTGCACCGGTCCGCTGACCAATCTCGCGCTGGCCCTGCGCATCGAACCCGAACTGCCGCGCCTACTGGACCGCCTCGTCATCATGGGCGGCGCGTTCAACCACCCCGGCAACACGACTCCGACCAACGAGTGGAACATCCACGTCGATCCCGAAGCGGCCAAAGCGGTCTTCGACGCCTTTTCCGCGGCGCCGCCGGACCGCAGGCCGCTGGTCTGCGCACTCGACATCACCGAGTCGATCGAGATGGTCCCCGAACACCTCGAGCTACTGGCGCAGTCGGCACACAGCACACCGATCGAGCAGGTCGGCGCGGGCGATCCCGCCGAATTCCGCTCGGCGGCAAGCAATCCGATCATCCGCTATCTCACCGACGCGGTGCGCTTCTATTTCGATTTCCACCACCAGTACGACCTCGGCTACCTGGCCCACATGCACGACCCGTTCGCCGCCGCGGTCGCACTCGACCCCACCCTGGCGACCACCCGCGCGGCCACCGTCGACGTGGAGCTGGCCGGCACCATCACCCGCGCCACCACCGTCGCCGACTGGGCGGGCATGTGGGGCCGAGAACCCAACGCCGACATCGTGATCGGCACCGACCCCGCCGTCTTCTTCGAACGCCTCGTCACCCGCGTCGGTGCCCTGGCCCGCCACCTCTACCCGGAGCAGTCATGACCGTAGACACCGTCGCCTACCTCGCCGACTTCCGCGAACGCTACAACCTGCCCGCGATCGTCGACGTCCACACCCACTTCATGCCCGATCAGGTGATGCACAAGGTCTGGGCGTACTTCGACGCCGCCGGGCCGCTGACCGGCCGACCGTGGCCGATCACCTATCGCGACGACGAGCAGGTACGCCTGAAGACCTTGCGCGACTTCGGCATCCGGGCGTTCACCTCGCTGGTGTACCCGCACAAACCGGAGATGGCCGCCTGGCTCAACGACTGGACCGCCGAGTTCGCCGCCCGCACCCCCGACTGCCTGCACACGGCCACCTTCTACCCCGAGCCGGACGCGCCACGCTACGTCCGCGAAGCCATCGATCGTGGCGCGCGAGTGTTCAAGGTGCACATCCAGGTCGGCGCGTTCTCGCCCTTGGACCCGCTGCTCGACCCGGTGTGGGCAATCCTCGCCGAAACCGGCACACCCGTTCTCATCCATTGCGGATCCGGTCCCGCCCCTGGCGAATTCACCGGGCCCGCCCCCATCGCCGAACTCCTGCGGCGCTTCCCGACCCTGCGGCTGATCATCGCGCACATGGGAACCCCCGAATACAGTGAATTCCTCGACCTGGCCGAGCAGTACCCGCTGCTCTATCTCGACACCACCATGGTGTGGACCGACTTCAGCGAAGGCGGCGCACCCTTCCCACCGTCCGAACGAGATCGCCTGCGCCGCTTCGCCGATCGCATTCTGTTCGGCAGCGACTTCCCCAATATCCCCTACCCCTATGCCGAGGCCGTCGCCGCACTGGAACGGCTCGACCTCGGTCCGGAGTGGCTGCGCAAGGTCTGTCACGACAACGCGGCACGGTTGTTCGAGCTCGGCTGATCAGGCGGGGGATCTCCCTCCCTTCGGCCAGGAGCGGCCACGAGTTCTTGAAGGCCTTCTGCCAGTAGCCCCACGAGTGGGTGCCCTGGGTCGACAGGTCGGACGTCGCGGGGATAGTGTTCGGGCGCGCTCCCGCATCCCGACGATCGGCGTGTCCCGCTGGCGCCGACGCCTCGCGACCGCCGTTGACGACCTCGATCACGATCCCGCCGTCGCGCCTGCCGATCCGGAACCGCACCGGCACAGCACGATGCGCGTGTTTCATGACATGTGGTCAGCGATTCCTCTACCAGTCGTAAGACTGCGACCATGCGCGGATCGGCTTCGCGCACAACATGTCCGGCCACCGAGATCCGCAGAATGATCGAAGCCATATGGTGGGCCACCACGTCGTGGAGTTCCCTGGCCAGTGCGGCGCGTTCGCCGAGGCGGGTACGGGCTTGCGCCTCATCGGCGCGCGTTCGCAGATTCTCCGCGAGGTCATGCTGCCCACGCAGAGACAACCCGAGCAGCAACGGCAGTCCCACCTACGCCGCGGCCTGCGCCACCACGAAGACCAGGCCGTGATGGGCCAACTCCTGGTCCTCGCCCAGGTCAGCAACCCGCGCCCACGCAGATGGACATGGGCGCCATGAGTCACGGAGCTGACAGCGGCTTGTGACTACAGTCGAATCATGGGCATCGAGTGTTCTGGCGTTGTCGCAACACCCCGGGCCGACGTGTTCGCCTGGTTCGCTCGTCGCGGTGCGTTCACGCGACTGGCGCCGCCGTGGCAGCCGGTCACCTTGCTCGCCGAGGCCGATTCGCTGGCCACCGGGCGAGCGGTGCTCGGCCTTCCCGGCGGGCTGCGCTGGGTCGCACAGCACGACCCCGAGCAGTATCGCCCGCCCGAGCGGTTCGCCGACGCCGTCGCGGCGGACGGGCCCGCCTCGTTCCCGGTCTCCCGACTGTTGAGGTGGCGGCATGTGCACGAGTTCACCGAGGTCGACGACTCGCACACCCGTGTCATCGACCGGGTCGACACCCCGATTCCGGAGTCCGTGCTGCGGCCTGTGTTCGACTACCGCCTGCGCCAGTTGACGAACGATCTGGCAGCCCATCGCCGCGCGGCCGAATCCGGCATGCCGCCGACGACGATCGCGATGACCGGCGCGTCGGGGCTGGTCGGCTCGGCGCTGAGCGCCTTCCTCAGCACCGGCGGGCACCGCGTGGTGCGATTGGTGCGCCATCGCCCACAACATCGCGACGAACGACAGTGGGATCCCGCCGATCCCGCCGCCGACCTGCTCGCCGGCATCGACGCCGTGGTTCATCTGGCGGGGGCATCCATCGCGGGGCGATTCACCGCCGGGCACCGGCGAGCGGTGGCCGACAGCCGCATCGAGCCGACCCGGCGGCTCGCCGAACTCGCCGCCGCGTCGGGCATCGACACCTTCGTCAGCGCTTCCGCCGTCGGCTACTACGGCTACGACCGCGGCGAACAGGTACTCACCGAGCAGTCCGAGCGCGGCGACGGGTTCCTGGCCGACGTGGTCGAACAGTGGGAGGACGCGTGCGAGCTCGCGGCGGTGGGCGGAGTCCGCGTGGTGCGGGTGCGCACCGGTATCGTGCAGTCGCCGCGTGGCGGCACCCTGCGGTTGCTGCGACCGTTGTTCGCCGCCGGTCTCGGTGGGCGGATCGGGGACGGCCGGCAGTGGCTGTCGTGGATCGGCATCGACGATCTCGTCGATGTCTACCACCGCGCTCTGTGGGACAGCACGGTGGCAGGACCGGTCAATGCCGTTGCGCCGCAGCCGGTTCGCAACAGCGAGTACACCCACGTCCTGGCTCGCGTGTTGCACCGTCGGGCCCTGCTCCCGGTCCCGAGCTTCGGTCCGGCGGTGCTACTGGGCAAGCAGGGTGCCCGCGAACTCGCCGAGGCCAGTCAGCGGGTGGCGCCGACCCGGCTCGCGGCGGCCGGGCACACGTTCCGTACCGAGGAGTTGGAGGAGACGCTGCGGCATCTCCTCGGACGAACTGCGATCTGACGGGTTTCCGATGCCAGGTCGTCACGAGCGAACGATGGGCGTCGGCGGGTCCGCCAACTCTGGAATGTCCGGACCCGCCATGAATCGATTATGAATCATTCAATGGTTCAAATTGCCGACGCTGAGCCGGAGCTATCTTCAGCGATGGCGTCGACCGCGGCAGCCAGATCACCGACTCGCTCGACCGTGTCGGGCAGCATCACGACGTCCCAGCCCGGCCCGCCGACGAGCACCCGCGCGCCCGCGCTCGCGCAGGCCAGCACTGCCGAGGTCAGCGCGGTCGATTCACGCTGCGACCACAACAGCACCGCGTTCGGGCCCGAATGCCTGGTGAGCGCATCGGACAGTGCGACCGTCGGCACGTCGGCGCCCAGCATGCGCGCACCGACCCCGGCCTGCGCCAAGGCCGCACGCAGCACATCCAGCGGGAGCGAATGCGTTTCGCCGCTGGTGCAGGCGAGCAGCACGGGCGCGCTGCTCCGCGCCGGTTTCACCTGTTGCATGACCGCCGCGATCGACCACGACAGCAAATGCTCGACATCGATGCATCCCTCACCACCGCCCTGACGCGCGACGATATCGGCGAAGGCGGGGCGACACAGGGTCTCCCAGGTCTGTACGACACCGTGGGCACGCACGTGCGCGTCCAGGTGTGCGCAGACAGTGCCGGTATCCAGCGCGAACGCCGCGTCGAGCAGGCCGGCGCGATCACCGAGGACCGGCGCGGGTCCACGCGCGGCCGCCGCGGCCCCGGCCGGGCTGGCGCCACCGGCGATCAGCCCGAGCATGTGCTCGAGCGCCGCGATATCGGTATCGGTATAGAGCCGATGACGGCCCGGACGTTCCTGGGCGGGCCCGATGCCGTAGCGGCGGTTCCAGCTCCGCAGGGTGGCGGTCGGGATGCCGAGACGGTCGGCCACCGCGCGCACCGTATAACCGGCCGCGGCGGAAGCGGGAGCGAAACCGGCGGGCATCGTTTCATTCTGCCCGGAACACCCGGGCAGGCGCGTCACGGCCCGGCCTCCGCGCGTCGGCGGCGCGCAGAAGCCGCCGACGCGACGACTCGCGCAACCGCCCTCCTCATGCATCAATAATGCATCATTTACTGCTAACCTGGGAGAACACCGCCTACAGCGAGGAGTTTCCCGTGCGTACCCGACTCCGCCCGTGGACCACCGCTCTGCTGATCGCCGCCGGCCTCACCGCGACAAGCCTCGGCACCGCGACCGCGGCCCCACCCGCACCGGTACCGCGCCTTGACCTCGACCGCTATCTCGGCGTATGGCATCAGCTCGCGGCGGTACCGCAGGTGTTCAACCTCAACTGCGCGCGCGACACCTCCGCGACCTACACCCTCGACCCCGGCGGCGACATCGCAGTCCACAACCGGTGCCACACCTGGACCGGCGGCGTCGACGAGATCCGCGGCACCGCGACGGTGAACGACCCGATCACGAACGCGCAACTGCACGTGAGCTTTCCGGGCGTCATCGGCCAGGACGAGCGCGTTGGACCGACCAACTACATCGTGACCGCGCTCGGCCCTGACTATTCGTGGGCCCTGGTCACCTCGCCGAACAGGCTCTCCGGTTTCGTCCTGTCGCGCACCCCCGCCCTGGACGACACCGCCTGGCAGCAGATCGACGAGGCGATCGTGACCGCGGGCCAGGATCGGTGCATCTACCTGACCTCACCCACGACCGGCGGACGTTCGGGTGTGCTGCCCCTCTGCGCCCGATGAGTGTCGCCATCGCCCTGTTCACTCGCGACCTGCGCGTGCACGACAATCCGGTCCTCACCGCCGCGGCTCGCGGGGCCGACCAGGTGGTACCGCTGTTCGTCGTCGACGAGGCGCTGGTGCCCGACCGCTGCCCACCCAATCGCGCGCACTTCCTCGCCGCCGCCCTGGCCGAACTCGACAAGGAGCTGCGTGCGCTCGGCGGTGCGCTCGTCGTGCGCCGCGGCGCGGTGATCGACGAGGTCGACCGAGTGGTGCGGGAGACCGGCGCCGCGAGCGTGCACCTGGCAGCGGACGTCAGCCGCTACAGCAGCATGCGCGAACAAGCGCTGCGCCGCATCTCGAACACCGCGGTGCAGTGCCATTCCGGTTCCGTCACAGCCACTTCCACCGAACTCGTCCCGTCGACGGGACGCGATCACTTCGCCGTTTTCACCCCCTACTTCCGGCGGTGGAGCGCGGCCCATCACCGCACCCCGCTCCCGGCGCCCCGGTCGCTGTCGGTGCCACCGATCCGGGGCGAGGAACTACCCCGGCCTGCCGATCTCGGTTCCGGGCAGCCGTCGCCAC
Source organism: Nocardia sp. IBHARD005 (assembly GCF_052814245.1). Classification (NCBI taxonomy): domain Bacteria; kingdom Bacillati; phylum Actinomycetota; class Actinomycetes; order Mycobacteriales; family Nocardiaceae; genus Nocardia; species Nocardia sp. IBHARD005. Next base: position 4,388,617 of record NZ_CP199935.1, on the reverse strand, counting down.
GGTTGCGGGTCGGCGGGGAGTCCACCGGTCGTGCGCTGCTGCACGACTGGCTCGACGGCCCGATCGCCGACTACGCCCGTGACAACGACGATCTCGCTGCCGACGCGACCTCCCGGCTGTCGCCTTACCTCCACTTCGGGTGCGTGTCCCCCAGCGAAGTGGTGAGCCGGGTCGACACGGCGACCGAAGGCGGACTCGCCTTCGTCCGGCAGCTGGCCTGGCGCGACTTCCACCACCAGGTGCTCGCCGCCCGCCCCGATGCCGCCTGGTCGGACTACCGCACCCGGGTGACCGCGGGCCCCGACGACGAAAAGGCCGTCGCCGCTTGGCGAGACGGGCGCACCGGCTACCCGATCGTCGACGCCGGCATGCGGCAACTCCGCGCCGAAGGCTGGATGCCGGGGCGAGCGCGCTTGATCTCGGCCAGCTTCCTCGCCAAATCGCTACGCCAGGACTGGCGTGTCGGCGCGGCGCATTTCCTGCACTGGCTCGTCGACGCCGATCTCGCGAACAACCAGCTCAACTGGCAGTGGGTCGCAGGCACCGGCACCGACACCCGGCCCCATCGAATCCTCAATCCCCTGCGCCAGGCCGACCGCTACGACCCCGACGGCGCGTACGCGCGGCGGTGGCTACCCGAGCTGGCGCACCTGCCCGGCGCGAGCATTCATCGTCCGTGGCGCGAGCACGTCGATCCGGCGGACTATCCCCCGCCGATCATCGACTGCGTCGGCAGCTAGGTGCTGCCACTGCGCGGTTCCCGAGCAGCGGAGCGCTCAGGCCTGGGCGAGGAGATAGTTCACGAGGGCGTCGACGAGGGCGCGGGTGCCTTCCTCGCGCTGGGCACCGGTGTCGAATCCATCGAGGTGGGCACCGAATTCGACGAGAGTGAGCTTGGTGCCGGTGGTGGTCGGTTCGAATTCCCAGGTGGCTACCGAGGTGGAGATATGGGAGCCGTTCAGCCACATGTCGTAGGTGTAGACGAGACGTTCGTTGTCGACGATGTCGGTGTAGGTCGCGACGAAGCGGGAGGTCATCTTCTTCTCGAAGGTGCCTTCGTTGATCTCGCGTCCGCCGACCTCGAAGTCGACCGAGACCTCGCCCTGCTCCCAGCCTTCCTCACCGCCGAACCATTTCGCCTTGACGGCGGGGTCGGCGAAGGCCTGGAAGACGACGGCGGGCGCGACGGGCACCTCGCGTTCGATGGTGAACTGGGCGTGATTGATGGAGCGGATCACCGTGTCGGTCATTGTTCTTCTCCCTCTGGGGTTTTGGTTGATTCCACGAGAAATGCCGTGAGCCGGTCCACCTGCCGCTGCGCCGGTGGACGTTGGCGGTGCAGCCAGTCCATCGCGGTCCCGAAGGCATCCGGCACCAGCTGGTAGGTGCGCACGCGCCCGATCTTCGCCGAACTGACGAGCCGACCGGCCTCCAGCGCTTTCAGGTGCTGCACGATCGTCGGGAGCGCGACCTCGAACGGTGCGGCGAGATCCGACACCGATGCGGGCCCACGCGCCAGCCGTTCGACGATCGCGCGACGAGTCGGATCGGCCAATGCCCGAAAAACACTGTCGAGTCCTACGTCCGGTTCGTCGCTCGAATACTTAGGCACATACCTAAGTATTCACATCTACCGCGGTCTGCGCAACCCTTAGTTCGTTTGCTCCGATGTCGGCCGCCGTCGCCTACGTCGAGCACGACCTGCGCAAGATCTCCGCCTACATCGCGACCCTGGCCGTCCCCACCATGATCGCCGGCATCTACGGCATGAACTTCGATCACATGCCCGAACTCCACCAGACCTCGGGCTACCCCGCCACGGTGTTCGTCATGGTCGCCGTCTGCACCGCCCTGATCGTCGTCTTCCGACGTATCCGCTGGTTGTGAAAGTTCGACCCGGTCAGACGAGTCGACCCCATCGGGTCGCCACGAACCCGCAGAGCGCGATGGCGGTGGTCATCCGCTTCCAGAGCCGCACCATCGCGAGCTCGAGGATGATGCCTATGCGGTCGGCACAGGTGGTGGCCTCCGCCAGCGCCATCCGGTCATAGACCAGGGCTGGGTCACTGAGGATCTCGTCCAGCCTCAGTCCTGATATCGCCTGATCAGACGTCAGGCCGAATTCCGGCAGCCAGGTGAGCCGCCAACGACCGTCGCCCCCGAGAATCGCCCGCTCGGGCGTCCTGTCGCTGCTCATGGTCCGATTCGTGCGGAAGATCGTCATCACTACCTCCTCGGCCGTCAGCTCTCGACGTCCATTTCCGAGGATCCTCGGAAATCGGCGCGGACAACAGCTGGCAAAGTGGTCGGAATCGGAATATCATCCACAAACCCCGACGTGAAAGCCAAAAATTCCAGAGGATCACATAGGTACGACTCAATGACGCCGCCAACAGCTACCGGTGGGCACCGTTGCAGGTGTCTCAACTCCGGTCGAAGGCCGTGAGGATCTGTTCGGCGGCGAGGGCGGGGGTGAGCGTTCCAGCGCGGACAGCCGATTCCACCTGCGCGCGAACATCTTTCACGTTCGGATTGTCGGCCAGACGGCGCAGGATCTGGTCGTGGACCATGGTCCAGGTCCAGTCGACCTGCTGGCGGCGGCGCTTCTCGGCGAATTCGCCCGCCTCGGTGAGCACCCGACGGTGGTCGAGGACGGTGCTCCAGAACTTGTCGAGGCCAACGCCTTCCAGGCCGCTCATGGTGAGCACCGGCGGTTTCCACAGCGCGTCGTGCGGGTGGATCAGGCGCAGCGCCCCCGCCAGTTCGCGGGCGGCGCCCTTGGCCTCGAGCTCGTGTTTGCCGTCGGCCTTGTTGACCGCGACGAGTTCGGCGAGTTCCAGCACGCCCTTCTTGATGCCCTGCAACTGATCTCCGGTGCGGGCCAGGGTGAGGAAGCAGAACACGTCGACCATATTGGCGACGGTCACCTCGGACTGGCCGACGCCGACGGTCTCCACGAGGATCACGTCGTATCCGGCGGCCTCCAGGAGCACAATCGTCTCGCGGGTCGCCTTGGCCACGCCGCCGAGAGTGCCCGCGGTCGGGGACGGCCGGATGAACGCGCCGGCTTCCAGCGACAATCGCGCCATGCGCGTCTTGTCACCGAGGATCGAACCGCCGGTGCGGGTCGACGACGGATCTACCGCGAGTACCGCGACCCGATGCCCCTTGGCGAGCAGGTACATGCCGAGGGCATCGATGAAGGTCGACTTGCCGACGCCGGGCACGCCGGTGATGCCGACCCGGTTCGAGACGACACTGCCCGGCTCGGCCGCCACCCGCAGCAACAACTGCTGAGCCAGCTCCCGGTGATCGGAGCGGGTGGATTCGACCAGCGTGATCGCGCGGGCCAGCGCCGACCGCTGCCCTGCTTTGACCTCGTCGGCGAGCGCGTCGACGTCGATCGTCCGGCGAACACCTGAGGCGGTGCGCCCTTCGTTGCGTGGCGAGCCGACGCCCGCGGTGGTCCCCAGCCGAGGGTGCACCTCGGCACCCCCGGCTATCTGTGCTGCGTCGCTCATACTGTTCCGATACGGCATGCTCGGGCGCCCTTCGTGATGACGCCGGCTGCCGCCTGCGGGCGCTGACCGCTCATGCCTGTGTGCCGCCGCCGATCTCGTGCCCGAGCGCGGCACCCAGCTTCTTCAGCAGGTCGATCGCCGCGTCGGCGATGACGGTGCCCGGCGGGAAGATCGCCGCCGCACCGGCCTCGTAGAGCTCGTCGAAGTCACCGGGCGGGATCACGCCGCCGACGATGACCATGATGTCGGGACGACCCACATCGGCCAGTGCCTGCCGCAGCGCGGGCACCAGCGTGAGGTGACCAGCGGCCAGCGAGGACACACCGACGATGTGCACGTCGTTGTCGGCCGCCTGGCGCGCCACCTCTTCGGGGGTCTGGAACAGCGGGCCCACGTCGACGTCCATGCCGAGGTCGGCGAACGCGGTCGCGATCACCTTCTGGCCGCGGTCGTGTCCGTCCTGGCCCATCTTGGCGACCAGGATGCGGGGGCGACGACCCTCGGCCTCGCCGAATTCCTCCACCAGCGCGATGGCGGCGCCGATGTTGGAGGCCTTGCCTGCTTCGTCACGGTACACACCGGACAGGGTACGGATCTCGGCCTGATGGCGACCGTATACCTTCTCCAGCGCGTCGGAGATCTCGCCGACGGTGGCGTTGGCGCGGGCCGCGTTGATCGCGAGCGCGAGGAGATTGTTCTCCATACCGCCTTCGGAAGCCGTTGCCGCACGGGTCAATTCGGCAAGCGCCTGCTCCACTGCCGCCGAATCCCGTTCGGCGCGCAGGCGTTCGAGCTTCTCGATCTGCTCGGCGCGCACCCGCGAGTTCTCGACCTTGAGGACCTCGACCGCGTGGTCCTCTTCCACCTGGTACTTGTTGACCCCGATCACCGGCTGCTGCCCGGTGTCGATGCGCGCCTGGGTCCGCGCGGCGGCCTCTTCGATGCGCAGCTTCGGAATGCCCTCCGAAATCGCCTGGGCCATACCGCCGTGCGCCTCGACCTCGGCGATGTGGGCGCGCGCCCGCTCGGCGAGCTGGTGGGTGAGCCACTCGACGTAGTACGAGCCGCCCCACGGGTCGATCGGGCGGGTGGTGTTGGATTCCTGCTGGATGAGCAGCTGGGTGTTGCGGGCGATGCGGGCGGAGAAGTCCGTCGGCAGGGCCAGGGCTTCGTCGAGGGCGTTGGTGTGCAGCGACTGGGTGTGCCCCTGGGTCGCGGCCATCGCCTCGATGCAGGTGCGCGCCACATTGTTGTAGGCGTCCTGCGCGGTCAGCGACCACCCCGAGGTCTGCGAATGTGTGCGCAGCGACAGCGATTTCGCGCTCTTGGGTTCGAACTTCGACACCAGCTCGCTCCACAGCAGACGCCCCGCGCGCAGCTTGGCGACCTCCATGAAGAAGTTCATGCCGATGGCCCAGAAGAACGACAGGCGCGGCGCGAACTTGTCCACGTCCATGCCCGCGGCGATACCGGCGCGGAGGTACTCCACACCGTCGGCCAGGGTGTAGGCCAGCTCCAGATCGGCTGTCGCACCGGCCTCTTGGATGTGGTAACCCGAGATGGAGATCGAGTTGAACTTCGGCATCTTCGCACTGGTGAAGGCGAAGATGTCGGAGATGATCCGCATCGAGGGCTTGGGCGGGTAGATGTAGGTGTTGCGGACCATGAACTCTTTCAGAATGTCGTTCTGAATGGTTCCGGCCAGCTGCTCGGGCGTCACGCCCTGCTCTTCGGCGGCGACAACGTAGAGCGCCAGGATCGGCAGCACCGCACCGTTCATGGTCATCGACACCGACACCTGGTCAAGGGGGATCTGGTCGAAGAGCTGGCGCATGTCCAGGATCGAGTCGATCGCGACACCGGCCATACCGACGTCACCTTGCACGCGCGGGTGGTCGGAGTCGTAGCCGCGGTGGGTGGCGAGGTCGAAGGCGACCGAAAGCCCCTTCTGGCCCGCCTGCAAGTTGCGGCGGTAGAAGGCGTTGGAGTCGGCTGCGGTGGAGAAGCCGGCGTACTGGCGGATGGTCCATGGCTGGTTCACATACATGGTCGGGTACGGACCACGAAGGAACGGCGCGACGCCGGGGACGGTGTCGAGGGGATAGCCCTGTGCGACAACCGCATCCCGGTCGGCCTTGGTGAACACCGGCGCAACGTCGATGCCCTCGGGGGTCGACCAGACCAGCTGCTCGGCAGTGGTGTGGTTGGCCGTCGCGGCATCGGCCACGAAGGTGCGCACCTGCTCGGCGTCGACGGCGGCGGGCGCGGGCGCACGGTCGGTCAGCGGCACCTCGGCGAAGCTGCCGATGACGTGCTCGATATCGGATGTGGTCATCAGGCTCCCACCTTCTCCAGCAGCTGCGACAGGACCGCGACCGCGTCGATGCGCAAGGCCAGGTACCCGTCAGGACGCTGCGTCCCGCTGAATTGCGCGACCGACTTCTCCGGTCCGGCCAGCAGCACGGTCTCGATTCCGGCGGCGCGCAGGGCGTCGGTCGCGGCTCCCGCCTGTTCGCCGTAGCGCTTGTCGGCACCGCACAGCACCGCGATCCGCGCACCGGATTCCGCGGCGGTGGCAGCGATGGCGTCGATCGTGAGGGGGCCGGGGTTGACCGACTCGATACCACCCGATGCCAGCACGTTCGCGGTGAAGATGGTGCGCGCGTTGTGTTCGGCGACCGGGCCCAGCGGCACGATCAGCGCCTTGGGGCGGGCGCCGTTGGCAGCCAGGTACGCATCGGAACGGTTGCGCAGCGCCTCGAAGGCAGCGCCGTAGCGCGCGTTCGGGCCGGGTTCACGAGCCTGCTCCGACAGCGGGGTCTCGGCGAGGTTGGGGAACTCGTTGACGCCGGTGACCGCGGTCCGGCGATGGGCGACGTCGGCGGCGCGCGTGGCGGCGGTCTCGGCGATCCGGGCCGCGAGCACACCGGCGTCGAGCGCGGCGAGGTAACCGCCCGCCGACTCGAGCTCCTGCATGAACTCCCACGCCTTGGCGGCGAGTTCGTCGGTGAGCGCATCGACGTACCAGGAACCGGCGGCCGGGTCCTGCACGTGCCCGAGGCGGGATTCCTCGAGCAGCAGCAGCTGGGTGTTGCGAGCCAGGCGCTGGGAGAACGTCGTCGAGACGCCGAGTTCGCCCGCGGGCAGAGCCGCGTCGAAAGGCAGCACGGTCACCGAATCGGCACCGCCGACACCGGCGCCGAACGCGGCGAGCGTGGCGCGCAACAGGTTCACCCAGGGGTCACGCTGGGTCATCATCGCGGCCGAGGTGACAGCGTGCTGCGGCGCGGCGCCGAAGGCGGGAGCACCGGAGACCTGAGCGACTCGAGCCCACAGGCGCCGGGCAGCGCGGAACTTCACGATGGTGGCGAACTGATCGTCGGTGGCCGCGAAGCGGAACTCGAGCTGGCCGAACGCGTCGGCGATGTCGACCCCGGCGCCGGTCAGCAGGCGCAGGTAGGCCAGACCGGCCGCGACGGCGGCGCCCACCTCCTGTGCGTCGGCGGCACCGGCGTTATGGAAGGCGATGCCGTCCACGGTGATCGCGCGGACCGTCTCGGGCCGGGCGATCGCGCGCACGGCCAGTGCCACGGTCTCGGCCTGGTCCAGGTCCTCGGCGCCGGTGAAGGCACTCGTCAGCGGGGCGGCGCCGAGGCCGATCCGGATCTGCGGGCGATCGGCGATCGAGTACCCGTCGAGCACCTCGAACACGCGCTCAGCGGCAGCATTGGTGGCCGCACCGGCCACCAGCGTCAGCGGGGCCAGCTCGAACAGCACGCCGCGCAGGGCGACCGGGATATCGTCGACGGCGACACCGTAGGTGCCCACTCCGAGCGCGATCGCGCTCACACCGTTCTCCAGACCGGTCAGGATCACCCGGTTGGTGGCCTCGGCGTCGTCTTCACCGGCGAACGCACCGACGAACCAGCCGCGCTGCGGGTCGCGAGTGGCGTCGCCACCGCGCACATACGGGAAGGCGCCGGGCAGCGGCTGCTCGGGCAGCTCGTCGCGGCGGGTGTAGAGCGGGGCGATCGTCAGCCCGTCATAGGTGGTCTCGTCGAGCAGATGTTCCGGTTCGGCGGGGAGCTCGGAAGCCTCGACCCGTCGCGCTTTCGCCAGCACACCCGCCACGCCCTTGCGCCACGCGGCGTACTCGGGCACCGGATCCGGTGCGAGCCCCGCCCCGGACTCTGAAGCAATCGGCATAGCTGCTGTTCTCTCTTCCATTCGACGACCGCACCCCGGTGTGCTGCCGGTCCGTGAAATCCCACCAACGGGCCCACAGCGAACCAGGATGTTTCCGGTTCCCTCCTGATGCTATCTGTGACACCACGTCCGCTCACTCGGGCCATCCCCTACCGGCCGGTACGCTTACCCGGGTGTCCCGACTGATCCGCTCCCCGCGCCTGCTCATCGCCCTGGCCGGGCTCGCCGGACTGTTCGTGGTGGCGATGATGGTTCCGTTGCCGGGCCCGCAGCAGATCCGCGAGTGGGCCGGTGGCGCCGGGCCGCTGTTGCCGTTGCTGTTCTTCCTCTTCTACGCGGTGGTCGCCGTCGCTCCCGTTCCGCGCACCGTGCTCACCGTGACCAGCGGCGTGCTGTTCGGTCCGATCCTCGGTTCGGTCATCGCCATGGCCGCCACGGGTGTGAGCGCGACCGTGGCTCTGCTCGGGGTACGCGCGCTGGGCCGCGACCGGGTCGCCGAACACCTGACCCACCCGGCGGTGCGGGCGATCGATGATCGGCTGGCCCGGCGTGGTTGGCTCGCGGTGGCCGCGCTGCGGTTGATTGCCCTTGCCCCCTTCTCGATCGTCAACTACTGCTGCGGGCTGTCGTCGGTCCGGGTCGCCCCGTATCTCGGTGCGACACTGGCCGGTTCGGCGCCCGGCACGATCTCGACAGTGGTGCTGGCCGGTTCACTGGCAGGCGAGGGCCACCCGATCGCGATCACCGTGTCGGCCGTCTGCTTGTCGATCGGGCTGATCGGGCTGATCGTCGACCTTCGGCTCCCGGTCGACGCGGCGGTTCCCGAGCCGGAGCCCGCCACCCCCTGACCGACGGCGCGCCTGCTCCGAGCAGTCCCGATCCGCCCGGATAATCCCAGGTCATGGCGATCACGGTGGGCCGCAGATCAGCACTCACACTCCTGGCCGGACTCCCGCTGCTGGCGGCGGGCACAGCCCGCGCGCAGCCCTCACTCGGTCCTGGAGTCGGCGTCGACCCGAACCGCACCCCGGTCCGCTACACGATGACCGCCTTCCGCACCGACAGCGATACCACCCTCGCGGTCTACGAATCCACCGACGGCACCGACTTCACCCCGGTCCGCGAACACGCGTACTCGCCGCCGGTCGGCCTGGTCCGCGATCCGAGCGTGCTGCTGCACACCGACGGTCACTACTACCTCACCTACACGATCGCCGGTGACGCAGGCGCGATCGGCTTGGCCCGCAGCCGTGACCGGATCCCTGGACGTTCCTCGGCAACGTGCCGATGCTGGTGGTGGGCCGACTCGAAGGCGCGTGGGCACCGGAGTGGTACGCCGACGCGGCGGGTCGGGTCGGCATCATCGTGTCGCTGACCTGGGGACACGGTTTCACCCCGCATCTGCTCATCCCGCTCGACGCCGGGCTCACCAGCTGGGCGCCGCCGGTGCCCCTGCTCGGACTCGGTCCCGCCGGGCCCGGCTCGCTGGGACATATCGACACCACGCTTGTCCGCCTGGACGGTCGCTTGTTCGCGTTCGTGAAGAACGAGGACTCCAAGCTGATCGAACTCGCCGTCGCCGACCGGCCGGTCGGGCCGTACCGATTCATCGCGACCGGCGACTGGGCGGGCTGGGGTGGCCCGCGCGAGGGTCAGTCGGTCGTCCGCCTGCCCGACGGCGGGCACCGCATCTACCTGGACGCCTACACCGAGGCGCGCTACTACTACAGCGACAGTCACGACGGGTTCCGTACGTGGTCACCGCCGGCCGAACTGCCCGGCCTGTCGGGGGTCGTCCGGCACGGCACGGTCCTCACCGAGTTCAGTGCGCTGATCTGAACTAAAACCCCAATACTCCAGGGGCACGTGGTTTAGGTTGTGATTCGGAACAAATCTGAAAGTGAGCTTCTTCACACCTCCCAGTTGTGAAGAACTAATATTTCAGAAAACTCTCAGAGTTATAGACTCGGGATAGCCCAGGGTTCGCCAGCTACATCCGGTGCGGGATCCAGAGCAACATCCGGTGACGCGCCCGCGATCACCGAATCCCCGTCGCGCCGTTCTCGGCTTGCACTCCCATGAGGTGACCCGCCATGGAATACACCCATCTCTCCGAATTCCGGATTCGCTGCGGCGACCTCGTGATCTGGACCCCCGAACTCACCTCCCCCGACACCTGGCGCGACGACGAACGCCCCCTCGCGAGTGTCCACGAGCAGTACCTCGGCTTCCTCGATCCCGAGGACGCCCGGCCGGGACGCGGCCGCTGGATCGGCACCATCTTCGAGATGGACGCCCCCCTCGACGCCGCAGCCTGGGCCACGACCCTGCGGCTGTGGCACGACCGCCACGAGGGATTCCGCACCACCGTCGCTCCCACCGGTGACGGCGGCTACCACCGCGTGACCACCGCCCCCGGCACCGTCGGTATCACCGGCGCCGCGGTCACCGATCTCTCCGACGGCGACGAGATCAACGAGTACCTCTGCGACGCACTGGAATTGCGTCTGTCGGCGTTGACGTGGCCGCACCTGCTGGTGGCCACGGTCGCCCACGACACCGACGACTTCACCGTCCTGGTCGGCGCCGACCACTCGGTGCTCGATGCCTACTCCCAAGCCGTGCTCATCCTCGAGCTGCGCACCCTCTACGCCGCGGTGACCACCGGCGGCGAGATCCGCGACTCGGCCACCTTCGGCAGCCCGGCCGACTACGCCGTCATCGAGCGCGCGGCCGCCGAGGAACTCGACCCCGACTCCCCCGCCGTCGCGGTGTGGCGCGAATTCCTCGGTGCGCCGGGCTCTCCCATGCCCCGCTTCGGTGCCGACCAGGTCGCCGTCCTCGACGGTGAGCACGCCCAGCCCAGCGTCTCGCGCACGCTGATCGGCATCGAACAGCTCGAGGAGATCGAGGCGGCGCTCGATCGAATCAAGCACCGGCTTTCGGTGACCGTGTTCGCGGCGTTGGCGATGGCCTCCCGGGAGACCTTCGGCGAGGACCGGTTCCGCACGGTCATGCCGATCGCGACCCGGCCCGACCTCACCTGGCTCGAGTCGATGGGCTGGTTCGTCAATGTCGTCCCGGTCGACGTCACATTGCCCCCTGGCGCGGACATGACCGTCGCGCTGCACGAGACCCGCGCCTCGCTCAAGCGTGCCCACCTCTGCAACGACGCATCCTGGGGCCGTTCCCTGGCAATGGTCGGCGCGGTGGAGGGCCCGACCTACGGTGCCTCCTTCCTCGACATCCGCATGCTGCCCGACTACGAATTGGTCGCCGACCTGCGCGGACGGACGTTGCGTGCGGTGTCGTACTCCACCGAAGAGGTGTACTTCTGGGTCGTGCGCGGCCCCGACGGCCTCTATGTCTCCACCCGGCACCCCGCGGGCCTGCCCGGCGAGGTGATGGAACGCTTCCTCACCGAGTTCGCCAGGGCCATGTACGCGGTGACCATGGTGCCGGTCGAGACCACACCGGTCACCGACACCGCGCCGGCACTGAGCGCGGGCTGAGAATGCGTGCACTGCTGGCCTTCACCGGGAGCCGGGGCGACGCCCAGCCCGGCATTCTCCTGGCCCGCGAGCTGCTGGCTCGCGGGCACTCGGTGACGCTCGCGCTGTCGCCCAATCTCGTCGACTTCGCCACCGCGCACGGCATCGCCGCCGTCGGTTTCGGCCGCGACAGCGCCGAGCTGCTGCGCACCCAGCACGACGATCACCGTTTCCGCAGTCCGAATCCGCGCCGGCGGGTGCGCGCGGTGCTGGATCTGCAGCGGCGCGGGGTCGTCGAGGCGGTGCGTGACCTGCTGGTTCTCGCACCGGGTCACGACGTGCTCGTAACCGGGATGGCGGGCGAGGAAGCGGCCGAGAAGGCCGCGCGTCGCGTCGGACTACCGTTGGCGGCAGTGCACTTCTTTCCGATCCATCCGAATCGGTCGGTGCCGGTGATTCCCACCGCGTGGGGCGCCCGGATCCCCGGGGCGCTCAACCGGCGGATCTGGTCGGGACTGCGCTGGGCACGTGATGCCGCGCTGGAACAGCCGCTGTCGGAGTTCGGGATCGTCGAACATCGGCTGCCCGACCGGGTGTCGATCCAGGCCTATGACGTCGGCCTGTTTCCCGGATTGGCCGACGAGCTACCGGATCGTCACCCGGTGACCGGATTCGCCGTCGATACCGACGGATTCCTCAGCGCACCCACCGATCCCGCGCTGGCCGCGTGGCTCGGCGCCGGTTCGGCACCGATCTACGTCGGCTTCGGCTCGATGGCGGTCGACGATCCGCCCGCACTGGTGGCGATGTTGCGCGCGGTCTGCGCACGCCGCGGTCGCAGACTTCTGCTGGCCGCGGGGTGGGCGGGCATCGAACCCGTCCTGTCCCCCGAGATGGCTGTCGTCGAGCAGCTCGACCATGCGTCGGTGTTCCCGCGCTGTCTGGCCGCGGTGCACCACGGCGGCGCGGGAACCACCGCAGCCGCGCTGAGAGCCGGTGTCCCGCAGGTGATCTGCGCGATCCAGTGCGACCAGCCGTACTGGGGCCGGGCGCTGGCCCGGCTCGGCCTGGCAGGCACCGTGCGCGCCGCCGATCTCACCGAGACCGAGCTCACCACCCTGCTCGACCGAGTCGCCGACCCGAACGTCGCGTCGCGGGCGGCCGCCTATGCGAGCCGGTTCGCGGGAACCGGGGTGGCACGTGCCGTCGACGAGGTGGAATCCCTTGTCCCCCTGTCATTCCCGACGCCGGTTTCCATCCATGCCGGGAGGCCACGGTGAACACCGACATCGCCGTCCGCACCAGCGGACTCGGTAAGTCCTATGGCGATTTCACCGCCGTCGGCAGCGTCGACCTCAGTATCGCGGCCGGATCGGTGTTCGCGATGCTCGGCCCCAACGGCGCGGGCAAGACCACCACCGTCCGCATGCTCGCGACACTGTTGCGACCGGATCGAGGCAGCGCCGAGGTGTTCGGCTACGACGTCGTGCGCGAGGCGACCGCGGTGCGTTCGATGATCGGCCTCACCGGTCAGTACGCCTCCGTCGACGAAACCCTCACCGCCGGTGAGAATTTGCGCCTGTTCGGTCGGCTGCTCGGCCTGTCGCGGCGCGCTGCCGCCGGCCGCGCCGATGAACTCCTCGAGGAATTCGAACTCTCGGCCGTCGCGCGCCGCAGCGTCAGCGCGTTCTCCGGAGGCATGCGACGTCGCCTCGATCTGGCCGCGACGCTGATCACGGTGCCTGCGCTGATCTTCCTCGACGAGCCGACCACCGGCCTCGATCCGCACACCCGCGACCGCATGTGGGGCATCGTGCGCGGACTGGTCGCCCGCGGCGCCACCGTGCTGCTCACCACCCAGTACCTGGAGGAAGCCGACGCACTCGCCGACCGGATCGCGGTCATCGACCGTGGCACGCTCGTTGCCGACGGCACGCCCGCCGAACTCAAGTCCTCCATCGGCGAGCAGGTGCTGCGCCTGGACATCCCCGACACCGCCGACCTGCGCCGGGCCGAGGCGCTGATCCAGGAGATCACCGGCGATGTGCCGGAAGGTTCGTCGACGGGGACGTTGACGGTCACGTTGCACGACGTCGCGCGCGGCGCCGACATCGTCGCCGCCTGCCGCGACGGGGGCATCACCCTGCGCGGTTTCGCGGTGGACCGGCCCGATCTCAACGAGGTGTTCCTGTCGCTGACCGGACACGCACGCTCCGTGGACGCGGCATGACGACCCTTCGCGAAAGTTCGAGAACCACCATGACTCGCACCGCCGAGATGCCGAAACACGTGGTGCGCAAGCCACGCGTGACCCGTGTCAGTCCGCTTGCGGCGCTGCATCATTCGCTGATGATGGCGTGGCGCGGACTGCTCACCTTCCGGCACAGCCCGCAACTGCTCTACGACGCCATCCTGCTGCCGATCGTCGGCCCGGTGCTGTTCGGCAGCATCTTCGGCACCGCCATCGCGGGCAGCATGGCGGCGTACCTGCCCATCATGATCCCCGGCGTGCTGGTCCAGATCGTGCTCACGTCCTCGGTCGCCACCGGCGTGCAATTGTCCGAGGACATCCACTCGGGGGTCTTCGACCGCTTCGTCGCCATGCCGATCGCCCGATCCGCCCCGGTAGCCGGAGCATTGCTGGCCGGGGCGGTGCGTTACCTGATCGCCGCGACCACCGTCGTGATCGTCGGGTTCTGCATGGGCTACCGGCCCGAGCACACCGCCGGATTCCTGGCAGGCGCGGTGCTGGTCGTGTTCGCCACCACCGCCATCAGCTGGCTGTTCGCGTTCATCGGCGCCACCATCGCCCGCCCCGCCGCGGTGCAGGGCATGTCCATGCTGGTGCTCACCTTCCTCGGCTTCGCCTCCAATGCCCTGGTGCCCGAGGAATCCATGCCCACCTGGATGCGCCACGTCTCCGACCTGAATCCGGTGTCCTACCTCGTCTCCGCGGTGCGCACCCTCGCCGCGGACGGCACCGTCGGTGCCGATGCCTGGTGGTCGCTGGTCGCCTCGGTGGTGGTTGTCGCCGTCTTCGCGCCGCTGACGGTGCGCACCCTCCGTTCCCGCTAGGCGTACTTCCGCCTTCGCTACAGCCGTGCGCAGCTGAGGAACGCTGTCGCGTCGGCGCCCATTAGGAGCTTTTCGATGACTGTCATCTCCCCCGCTGTCGCGGTAGCCACCGAGCTCAACCGGATCACCGCCGACGACGACCTGTTCTTCAAACTGCACAGTCTCTACCCGAACGCCCTGGTCAACCAGCTGGCCTACCGCTTCGACACGGTGCTGAGCCGAGACCTGCTCGCGGACTGGCACGCGCATCTGGCGACCGGGTTCATCGCGCGGCGGGTTCGCACCACCCGTTTCCCGATCGCCCGCGCGCACTGGGAGCCCGCCACCGAATCCCTGCCGCTGCGGTGGTCGGACACCCCGATTCCCGAGGACCGGATTCTCGACTGGTTCCTCGAGCAGGCCGCCGTCGAATTCGACCCAGAGCGCGGACTGGTGTGGCAACTCGCCGGCGCGCCTGCCGAGTCCGGTGGCACTGTGGTCACCCTGGTCGCCTCGCACGTGGCGTGCGACGGCGGCGCCATGATGCACGCGATCGTCGATTCCCTCGACCGGCTGAACCGCGGTGCGGCACCCGACCGCTTCGCCAGCGCGGGCAGGCTCGTCGGCCCTGTGGCGGGCACGGGCCGCTTCGCCGCCGACCTCGCCGATGCCCGCGGCCAGCTCCGCGCCGTCGCCCGTGGCGTACGTGCGGCACGCCGATCCCGCGGTGTGCGCGAACCGGCCCGCAATCCACGCCCGGCCGCGCCGCGCTTACCGCATGCCGACACCTGGCAGGCCGCCGAGTCCATCGTCCAGCTCGATCTCGCCGAATGGGACGCCGTCGCCGCCGCGCACGGCGGAACCACCAACGGCCTGCTGATCGGCGTCGCTGTCGGGCTGCTCGGTCGCAGTGGCCGCGTCGCCGACGGTGCCGAGGTGCGCGTCGACATACCGCATTCGATGCGCGAGGCCGACGACCCGCGCGCCAACGCGACCACCGGGCTGCCGATCAGCGTCGGCTACCGCGCGGGCGAACGCGCCGATCTGCCCGCGGTCCGCGCCGCGCTCAAAGCGGCGGGCCTGGCCTACGGCAATCCCGAGACCATCCCACCGATCCAGCACCTGCAACCGGTGCAGATGCTGTTGCCGAAGGTGGTGCTGCACAAGTTCGCCCGCACCGCGAAGGCACCGGAATGCTTGTGCACCAACATGGGTCGCACAGCACAGAACATCGCGGTCCTCGGCTCGCACCGTGCGCGCGACGTCATCATGCGCCCGGTGGTCAATCCAGGCCCGGTCGAGTTGTTCCGTCAGGTAGAGGTCGGCGTCAATCTCGCCTTCTCCTGCGACGACGACACCGTGACACTCGTGGTCACCGGCGGCGACCCCGATCGTTTCCCGACCCGGGCGGCGCTGCGCGAGCTACTGGCGGCAGAGTTCGCCGACTGGGGACTGACTGCGCGGTTCTGGTGAGCGACTAGGAGGCTTCCTCGACGAATTCGGCAGCGTCTTCGACCTTTTCGATGCGCAGGGCGAACCGGAATCCGCACGATGCCTCCAGGGAAGCCGAACCACGCTGCGGGCGGTTGCACACCTCGATCCTGACATCGATGTCGTCGTAGCCGACGTGGAACCGATCCGCCATCCACAACTCGGTGTGCCAGGCCGTCTGCCCGGCGAGTACGTCACCCGCGCCGGGACGGAACTCGCCGCGCCGCACGCAG
The DNA here is from genome assembly GCF_052814245.1 of Nocardia sp. IBHARD005. NCBI lineage: Bacteria > Bacillati > Actinomycetota > Actinomycetes > Mycobacteriales > Nocardiaceae > Nocardia > Nocardia sp. IBHARD005. Next base: position 4,372,621 of record NZ_CP199935.1, on the reverse strand, counting down.
ATCGGCGTGTACCCCTCGGTGTCGGGCGCCAGGTACAGCACAACCGGGCCGTGCATCTCGAGCAGCAACCGCAGGACGCGCAGGGCATTATCGCTGGCCTCGACCGCACGGTGGCGATGATCTACCTTGCGGCCGTGGGAATGTCGAACCATAGTGCGCTCCTCGCAGTTTCTCGGCGGTGATCGTGCTCGGGGCACACTATGGTTGCGAAAGGTTGGTCCAGGGTTGGTTCCGGTCTAAACCTGCGAAGATCACCCGCGCGTGTCACCGCCGCGGAATCGCATCACGTCCCTGACGTTGAACTCCTGATATGGCACACCGTGCAGGTCACCCGACCGGGCTGTTCGTCCTCGCGCAACACAGCGTCGCCATGCCCCTGCTGTTCGGGCTGACCGAATTCGACGGCCACACCGACCTGACCGTGTCGGCACGCAACGGCGCCGGTATCGAAGCCCGCCTCGAAGCCCTCCTCGACCGCGTCGTCGCCATGCTCGAGCCAGCCGAGTAACCCCGGGACCAGCGCATTGACGGCTACCGCGACTATCGTGGAGCCGTGGGCATCATGGGCGAGCTGTTTCCGGGCAAGAAGCTGCAGAACGAGGGCAGCGGCGACAGCGACGGCCAGTCACACGAACCCCGCCTCGACGTCGACCTCGACGCCGGTGTGATCCGGGTCTGCGGTCCCGTCGGGCCGACCGACCTCGACTGACCCGAATCGGCCCCCTTTCGCTCACCCCTGCGCGCAATCCTCCGTGGGCTGGGGTCGCGATAGTTCTCGGCACGTCGTCGAGCAAGAAGCCACCGTGACCGCCACCGAACCACCACGTTCCGGCGGCGCCGAGGTGATCTGGTCGACAAGGGCTACTGCGGAACCAGCGGCGCCACAGCGCCTTCCGGCACCGGCGTCTGGTACGTCGCGCCCGAGGCCGCCGCCCGCGCCGACGCGAAAGCGAGCTGGGAGGCGCTCGGCGATCATCTCGCCGACCCCTACTGGATGGATCGCGTCCTCGACCAGGTTCCCGGCGCCGACGTCGGAACCGGCGTCCGGCTCGCGCGCCGACCGGGATGTCGCCGAGCCCCGATTAAGGTGAGGCGCTATGTCGACTCACCGGCGGCGGTAGCCATAACGCCGCGAGGGCGATGTCGTCGGGAAGCTGGGCGGGCACGGGTGCCGCAGAGCATGCCATGACAGCGGGCCGATCCGGTGACGCGGTGCACGGAATCGGTGGAGTCGGGTTGCGCCCCAACGGGTCACGGTCGGTTGCCGCGGCCGAAGTCGTCACCGCCGCGCAGGACGAGTTGATCCCCTTCGAGAAGAATTATCTGCGCCATGGTGACGGCTGCGCCCTGCCCTGGCTCGGCTCGGCTCGGCTCGACGAACTGTGGGATGCCGCATCAGCCGGTCTCGGCGGCGGGACCGGCGACGAGCGGGTCGGGGCCCGGCAGGCCGCGGCCATCACCGCGGTCGGGCGCCTGATGTACCGAACCGCCTTGGCGCGCACCGAGACTCGCGGGATCAGCAAACGCGCCGATCATCCCGACCTCGATCCGGCCCAGCATCACCACCTGCACTCGGGTGGGCTCGACAAGCCGTGGGTCGATGCGGCAAGGCACCCGCAACTCGGGTCTGGTGGTGGCGTCGTGATCGAATTACTGCGTGCGCGCGACTGCATCGGCTGCGACAAGTGCGTGTCGGCCTGCCCCACCAACGTTTTCGACCGGGTCGACGGCGGAATCCCGGTTATCGCCCGGCAATCCGATTGCCAGACCTGTTTCCTGTGCGAGGCGTACTGCCCGACCGATGCCCTCTTACGTCGCGCCCGAGGTCACGCCGCTGCCCCCGGACGCGGCGGTTCCCACCGAGCACATCGGCCGATATCGCGAGAAGCTCGGCTGGGGGGCACAGGCGCACCGCGGGCGCACAGGTCGCGGTGGGGCCGGTGCTCCCGCACGGCGCACCGCCGCCGCGGCTCAGCTCCTGAGCGCCGACGGCGTCGGGTTCGGCAACGGACCGAACAGCGGGTCGTCGAACACACTCCGTTCGACGACCGGGTCCGGGACACGCAGCAGGCCTGCGGTGCTGACGTCGGACCAGTCGTATCGTCCGTCCTCGCACTGCAATTCGACCATCGAGACCGCGGAGACCGTGTCGTCGAGGGCGAAGTCGGCGAAGCCGTCCTCGTCGAGCGCGGTGCGAATATCGTGCACGGGTGTCGGGTGGGTCGCGTGGGCCAGCACCAGGTAGGGGCGCAGCGGCTCACCGAAGTCGGGGATCCGTTCCCGGATCCACACGTCGGTCAGCGCGTCGGTCAGATCCGCGCGCACCCGCAGCAGTTCCTCCGAGACGGTGATCGGCAATCGAATGGACTCGACGGTGACCTCCGGCGGCCCGAAGACGAGCTGGAACGGCGCGAGCTCGGCGAGCAGATCTCGCGCCCCCGCCACCAGCGCCGCCAGGTGCACCCCTTTGACCCCGTCGGCGAAGCCGATACCCTGCACCCCGATCCGCAGCCGCTTGGCGTCGACCTGTTCGAGTCCGGGCAGGCGCGACAGGGTGGGCGCGAAGATCTCGATCAGTTTGTCGGCGACCGGCTGGCTCGGCACGATCTGCCAGTTGTAGAACGAGCGACCCGGTGTCCACCCCGGACGCCACCACCAGCGGCTGGCAACGGTCATTTCGCTCGCGATCATGGTGTGCCACCTCCCGATCTCGGCCGACCGCGGGGTGAACACCCGGCTGGCCGGCCGTTCCGCCCGACACGATCGGCACCGATGCCTGCGATGCCAGTTACCTCACAGCGACGGTATTCCCGGTGTGTTCGGCGAGCAACCTGGTGAGACCGATCCGTTGTGCCTTCGACGCACTACACTGACTGCCATGCCTGTTCGACGGCTGATCACGCGTTCCGCGTTCGCCCTCCTGCTTCCCCTTGCCGTTTCCGCGTGCACCATGAACGGACCCGGCACCACCTCCGAATGCACCGTGAGCGGCTGCACCGTCACCTTCGACCGGGGGGTGAGCGCGAAGGCCTCGGTCCTCGGCATCGACACCGAACTCGTCGCCGTGAACGGTGAGATGGTCACCCTGAGCATCGGTGGCCAGCAGATCACGGTCCCGGTCGGTCAGTCCCAGGCCAGCAACGGCACGGATGTGCGGGTCAGCGAGGTGACCGACGACAAGGTCGTCGTCGTCTTCGCGACCGGCCTGAACCCGAACTGATCATCCGGCCACGTTTGACCGACCTGCCGGTTCGGAGACCACCCAGGGCGCGTTCGGTTGGTCGAGTATCCAGCGCCAGCTTCCGTCCGGCTGCCTGCGCGCCACCTCGACGGTCGCACCGGTGCCACCGGGCAGACGCGACGACGTCAGCGCCAGATCGCCCGCGAATAATGCGGGCGCCTGGTGACCGGGTTGGAATATCGGTCGATCGGCGACCAGTCGTGCGTACGCCGCCCGAATCTCGTCGACCCCCGTCGCGACGACGCCGTCCGGCAACGCGAGCACCGCATCGGACTCGTACAACTCGACGAGACCGTCCACGTCACCGGCATTCAATCGCTCGACCACCAGCCGGCTCAGATCTTCCGGGCGCTGCGCACGTTCACGCACATTCTCGGCCATCGACACCCTCCCTCGACTCGGGTTGTGCGACAACGGTAACGCCGGGGTATGACACGAATCGGCGCGCGACCCGGGATCAGGGATGGTCGTGCATCGTCACCGACCACCGCCGTGGCACCAGATCCGTCGTGTGCGTCCCCACCGTCGTCATCAGCCCACCTCCGGTCGACTCGTACCCTGATGAACGGCGAAACCCCCGAAGGCCAACGGCCGCCAGGGGTTTCACAGACAGAACGGGATGTCAGCCGATCACAGCGGGGGGAATCCCGACGATCCGGTCGCCATCCAGTTCCAGAACTCGGTGACGCGGTTGAGGACCAGCGCCATGATGTCGAGGGCAGTGCTTCCCATTGTCTTCCTTCACATCCGAACGAACACTTCGCGCCTTCACCCTAGCAACCGGCATCGAGTGCGCAACGTTGTGATAACGGTCAGATGACGGCGCCCGTGCTGGTCTCCAGCAACGACGCCGAACCGCGCTCTCCGGACATGTCGTGGCCGACAATCCCGGATGCACCGGTCGTCATATTGCGAACGGCATCGATGAATTGCGTCAGGTGAACACGAGGGAAACGCACTTGGACAACCGCCCACCGGCAGTGTGATGGTGCATACAAGAATCTTCCCGTCCGGAATGAACAAAATATCGACAGACAATCCCGTCCTTGATTGCACGTTTTCGAACACTGAAGTAGGACAAGCGAATCCATGCCACTATCGTGATAACCTCGCAGGCGGCAGAGTTTTGTTCAACTAAACCGTGATGCCCGTCACCATGACGCTCTCAGCAGAATCACATATACGATCAATCGCGCCGAGGCTTCACGGAAATGCAATGCCGCCGAAGTCCAACGCATCAGGTGACACAGTGCGGTGTTCTCCTCCCACCCTTCCGCCGCTTCGGCATGCATTCGTCACGAGGTGAACCGGTCATGGAATACACCCACCTGTCCGAATTCGAAATCCGTTCAGGCGCTTTGTCGATGTGGACACCCGAACTCGCCGCCGACGCATGGCGAGCCGACGATCGTCCGCTGAGCAGCGTGCACGCCCGCTACTGCGCGAGCGTCGATCTCGCCGACCCGCTGCCCGGTCGCGGCCGCTGGATCGGCACCGTCTTCGAGATGGATGCCCCGCTCGACGGCCCCACCTGGCGCGAGACGCTGCGGCGCTGGCACGCCAGGCACGAGGGCCTGCGCACCACGGTGACCACCGCGTCCCGGAGCGAACCGCGCAGGCTCGTCGCCGCACCCGCCGCCGTCGACATCGCCGAACAGCCCGTAGCCGGACTCACCGACGGCGCCCGGATCAACGAATTCCTCAGCGGCACACTCGAAGAGCGCCTGTCGCCGCTGGTGTGGCCGCATTGCCTCGCGGCCACGGTCGAGCACGCCGACACCGGCGATTTCACGGTGCTCGTTGCCGCCGACCACTCGGTGATGGACGCCTATTCCCAGGCCATCCTGATTCTCGAACTGCGCACGCTCTACCGCGAGGTCGCGGCGGGTGAGCAGTCACGCGAGTCCGTCACCTTCGGCAGCGTGGCCGACTTCGCCGTACTGGAACGGGCGAGCGCGGCCGAACTGGATCCGGACTCCCCCGCGGTCGCCACCTGGCGCGAATTCCTCGCCGACGGTGCGATGCCGCGCTTCGCCCCGCATGCCCAGCGGCCCGCTCCCGCGGACCTGCCCCAGCCGAGCGTGTCGCGGCGACTGCTCGATCTCACCGAACTCGAGCAGGTCGAATCGGTCCTCGACCTGGTGCGGCACCGGATGTCGGTCGCGGTGTTCGCCGCGTTGGCCGTGGCCAATCAGCAGCAGTTCGGCGCGGACCGGATGCGCACCGCGATGCCGATCGCGACCCGCCCTGACCTGCGCTGGGTGGAATCGATGGGCTGGTTCGTCAATGTGGTCCCGGTCGATATCGCCCTGACAGCCGGCTCCGGCATCGCCGAAGCCATGGATCAGGCGCGCGCCGCGCTCCGTCGTTCGCGCACCGCCAACGACGCCTCCTGGTCGCGCGTTCTCGACCTGCTCGACGTCGCGGAAACACCGCGATTCGGCATCTCCTTCCTCGATATCCGAGTCCTGCCCGGCTACGAATTGGTCGCCGACCTGCGCGGACGGACCTTGCGCGCGGAGTCGTACTCGCCCGACGAGGTGTTGTTGTGGGTTGTGCGGGCCGCCGACGGTCTGTACGTATCGACCCGGTACCCGGCGGGGTTCCCCGCCGAGGTGATGGACGAATTCCTGACCGCGTTCGGGCAGGCACTGTCGTCGATCACCGCCACGGTGCACGCGGGTCCAACTGTGGGCGCCGACGCGCTCCGTCTCACCGCGCAGGCGGGATGAGCTGATGCGGTCACTGTTGGCTTTCACCGGCAGCCGGGGCGACGCCCAACCCGGCATCCTGCTGGCTCGTGCGCTGCGCGAGCGCGGTCACTACGTGACGTTGGCGCTCGCGCCGAACCTCGTGGCCTTCGCCGATGAGCACGGGGTTGCCGCGGTGCCGTTCGGCTGCGATACCGCCGACCTCCTCGACGCGCAGCGCACCGACCACCGGTTCACCAGCCGCGATCCGCGCGCCCGGCTGCGGGCGCTGTTCGAGCTGCAACGGCGTGGAGTGCCCGAGCAACTCGCGGACCTGCGTGCGCTGGCACCCGGACACGATGTGGTGGTCGCGGGGATGGCGGGCGAGGAAGCCGCCGAGTCGGTAGCGCGGGCGGTCGGACTGCCGTTCGCGGCGGTGCACTTCTTCCCGATCCAGCCCAACAGCGCGGTCCCGGTCGCACCGGTGCGCTGGGCGGCGCGTCTTCCCGGTGTCGTGCACCGAGGGGGTTGGTCGATACTGGCCCGCGCACGGGCCGCTGCCCTGGCAACGGTCGTGCCCCGCACCACCGGGCCGAATGTCGCCGCCGTGCGCATTCAGGCCTACGACCCGCGGCTGTTCCCCGGTGTTGGCGAGCAGTTGTCCGGGCCGTTCGTCGGGTTTCCGGTCGATTCGAACGGATTTCTCACCAGGGGGCCCTCGCCCACTCTGGATTCGTGGCTGGAGGCGGGATCGGCGCCGATCTACGTCGGTTTCGGTTCCATGGATGTCGGCGACCCGGCCGCCTTCGTCGCGATGCTGCGGGCGGTGTGTGCCGGGCGTGGTCGTCGGCTACTCCTCGCGTCGGGTTGGGCCTCGATCGCCACCGGATTCGAGCAAGACGTCGCGGTCGTCGAGCAGGTCGATCACGCCCGGGTGCTACCCCGTTGTGTCGCCGCTGTGCATCACGGCGGTGCGGGCACGACGGCGGCGGCACTGAGAGCTGGTGTGCCACAGGTCATCTGCTCGGTCCAGGCCGATCAGCCGTATTGGGGTCAGGCGTTACAGCGGCTCGGTCTGGCCGCCACGACTCCGGCGAAACGGTTGACGGGCGAGCGTCTGGACGCTCTGCTCGACCGCGTCGCGCATCCCGATGTGGTCGCGCGCGCGGCAACCTCTGCCGCCGGTTTCGCCGCCGACGGTGTCGAGCGGGCCGCCGATGTCGTCGAGGCGCTGGGCGGTTCGCCGGTCGCCCCTGAGTTGGCCTATTCCGCCGGGAGGCAACTGTGAATACCGATATCGCCATCCGCACCACCGGTCTCGGCAAGTCCTACGGCGATTTCACCGCCGTCGGCAACGTCGACCTCACCATCGCGGCGGGTACCGTCTTCGCCCTGCTCGGCCCCAATGGCGCGGGCAAAACCACCACCGTCCGCATGCTCGCGACCCTGGTCCGTCCCGATCGCGGCACCGCCGAGATCTTCGGTTACGACATCGCGCGCGACGCGACCGCCGTGCGCTCGATGATCGGGCTCACCGGCCAATACGCCTCGGTCGACGAAACCCTCACCGCCGGTGAGAATCTGCGATTGTTCGGCCGGTTGCTCGGACTCTCCCGCCGTGATGCCGCGCGCCGCAGTGTCGAACTCCTCGAAGAGTTCGAACTGTCGAAGGTCACCGACCGGCCGGTGAACCAGTTCTCCGGTGGCATGCGGCGGCGGCTCGATCTGGCGGCGACTCTGATCACCGATCCGCCGCTGATCTTCCTCGACGAGCCGACCACCGGCCTCGACCCGCACACCCGCGACAAGATGTGGGGCGTGATCCGACGGCTCGTCGCCCGCGGCGCGACCGTTCTGCTCACCACCCAATATCTCGAAGAAGCCGACGCACTCGCCGACCGGATCGCCGTCATCGACCGCGGGACGATCGTCGCCGAGGGCACCGCGGCGGAGCTGAAGTCCTCCATCGGCGACCAGGTGCTGCGCCTGGAACTCGCCGACGCCGCGCAATCCGCCCACGCGGAGGCCATCGTCGTCGAACTCACCGGCGAGGTTCCCGAAGGGTCGTCGGCGGGCATGCTCACCGTCGCGCTCAACGATGCGGGCACCGCCGCCGATATTGTCGCCGCCTGCCGCGCCGCGGGCATCGCCCTGCGCGGTTTCGCTGTCGACCGTCCCGATCTCAACGAGGTCTTCCTCGCGCTGACCGGCACCGACCGCGTCGCCGCCTGATCCGAAAGACCGAGGCCACCATGACTGCCACCCTCACCGAGATCGCCGTCGAGCCCACCACACCGCCGACGATCGACCGGCGCCCCCGGATCACCCACGTCAGCCTGCGCGCCTCGCTGTTCCAGTCGCTGATGATGGCGTGGCGAGGTCTGCTCACCTTCCGGCACAGCCCGCAGTTGCTCTACGACGCGCTGCTGCTGCCCATTGTCGGGCCGCTGCTGTTCGGCAGCATCTTCGGCACCGCCATCGCGGGCAGCATGCAGGCGTACCTGCCGATTCTGATTCCCGGTGTCCTGGTGCAGATCGTGCTGACGTCGTCGGTCGCCACCGGAGTGCAACTGTCCGAAGACATTCGGTCCGGGGTCTTCGATCGGTTCGTCGCCATGCCGATCGCCCGGTCGGCACCGGTCGCCGGAGCGCTGCTGGCCGGGGCGACCCGGTATGTCATCGCCGCGACCACGGTGGTGATCGTCGGGTTCGCGATGGGTTACCGCCCGGATCATCCGGTCGGGTTCGTCGCCGGTGCGGTGCTCGTCGTCCTGGCCACCACCGCGATCAGCTGGCTGTTCGCTTTCATCGGCGTCACCGTGTCGAGACCCGCCGCGGTGCAGGGCATGTCCATGCTGGTGCTCACCTTCCTGAGTTTCGCGTCCAACGCGCTGGTGCCCGAGTCGGCGATGCCGACCTGGCTCCGGTACGTCTCCGACTACAACCCGGTGTCCTATCTCGTGTCCGCGGTGCGTGGGCTCGCCGAGAACGGCGTTGTCGGCGCCGACGCGTTGTGGTCGGTGGTCGCCTCGCTCGTGATCGCCGCCGTCTTCGCGCCCCTGACCGTCCGCACCCTGCGTGCTCGCTGAGGAGTTCTGATGACGCTCACTGCCCCGGCCATCTTCGCCGCGCCCGTCGCCGTCAACCGGCTCACCGCCGACGACGACCTGTTCCTCAAGCTGCACAGCCTCTACGGCAACGCGCTGGTCAATCAGCTCGCCTGGCGGTTCGACGAGCCGGTCGACCCCGAACTGCTCGCCCGCTTCCACGCCCAGTTGGCCCAGGGTTTCCTGGCCCGCCGCGTGCGACCGACCAGGGTTCCGTTCGCCCGTCCCTACTGGCTGCCCGCGACGGAATCGCTTCCGCTGGGCTGGGATTCGGTGCCCGTCGCCGACGACGAGATCCTCGACTGGTATTTCGCGCAGAGCCGGGTCGACTTCGATCCCGCGACCGGTCAGGTGTGGCGGCTGTCCGCGGTGGCGACCACGGCGGGTGGGACGCTGGTATCGCTGGTGACCTCGCACGTGGCATCCGACGGCGGCGCGGTGCTGTTCGCCGTCGGCGACGCACTGGCACGGCTCGATGAGAGCCCGGACTGTGCCACAGGTTCGGGCCAGCTGGTCGGGACATTACCGCGGAACTCGTTGAGCGCGAACATTATCGATGCGGGCCGACAGCTTCGCGCAGTCGCGAAAGGGGTCCGCGCGGCGATCGCCACCCGTGGTGTCACCGAGCCGGACCGCAACCTTCGTCCCTCGCTCCCCGAGCTGCGCCTTCCGGCACAGTGGTCACCGGCCGACACGGTGGTTCAGCTCGATCTCGCCGAGTGGAACGCCGCCGCCACACAGCATTCCGGCACCACGAACGGGCTCCTGATCGCCCTGGGCGCCGGTATTCTCGGTCGCAGCGGGCGCGTCGGCGACACCGCCGACATTCGCGTAGACATCCCCCATTCGATGCGCACACCCGATGACCCCCGCGCCAACGCCACCACCGGTTTGCCGATCTCGGTCACCTACCGCACCGGCGAACGCGTCGACCTCGCCGCCATCCGCTCCGCCGTGAAACGCGCCGCCACCGCCTACCGCGACCCGGCCACCACGCCTGCCCTGCAACACCTCCAGCCGTTGCAGATGATCCTGCCCCGCTTCGTGCTGCGTCATTTCGCCCGCACCGCCAAAGCCCCGGAATGCCTGTGCACCAACCTCGGCGAAACCGCCAGTGGTGTAGCCGATTTCGCAGGCCACCAGGCCTGCGCCGTGCTCATGCGCCCGGTCGTCTGCACCAACGACACCGCCATGTTCCGCCAAGTGGAGGTGGGCGTGAATCTCTCCTTCTCCACCGACGGCCACACGGTCACCCTGGCCGTCACCGGCGCCGACCCCGACCGCTTCCCCACCCGCGCTGCCCTGCGCGAGTTGTTGTCGGCGGAGTTCGAGTCCTGGGGCCTCACACCCAGATTCTGGTGACTCCCCGGCAATCAGTGATCGCTCGCCACCGCGCGGACGGCCGCCCTGGCTGCGACCAGGACTGGATCCCAGACCGGGGAAAACGGTGGTGCGTAACCGAGGTCGAGCGCGGTCACCTGCTCCACCGTCATTCTCGCGGTGAGCGCCACCGCCGCGATGTCGATTCGCTTGGCGGCACCATCACGTCCGACGATCTGCACACCGAGTAGCCGACCGGTGCGACGTTCGGCGAGCATTTTCACCGTCATCGGTTGTGCGCAGGGAAAATACCCCGCGCGTCCGGTGGATTCGATGGTGACGCAGTGGAACTGCAGCCCAGCACGCCGAGCGTCCTTCTCCCCCAAGCCGGTACGCGCCACCTCCAGGTCACACACCTTGCTCATCGCGGTGCCGACCACACCGGGGAAGGTGGCATATCCGCCGCCGACACCCGACCCGATCACCTGTCCGTGCTTGTTGGCGTGAGTGCCGAGCGGGATGTGACGGAGCGTGCCCGACACCAGATCCAGTACCTCCACACAATCACCGCCGGCCCAGATGTCGTCATATCCGCGCACGCGCTGAGCGAAATCGGTGAGCAGACCACCGCTCTCCCCCAGTGGTAGCCCGGCGTCACGGGCGAGATCGGTCGCCGGGCTCACACCGATCCCCAGCACGACCACATCGGCCCGATACTCGCCGCCGGCGGTCACCACCGCACAGACCTTGCCGTCCGCGGACGTCCGCATTCCGGTCACCTCGGTATCACGGATGAGCCGTATTCCCATCCCCTCCATGGCTTTTCGCACGAGCGCACCCATGTCCGGGTCCAGCGTGGCCATGGGTTCAGCACCCCGGGTGATCATGGTGACCTCGAACCCCCGACGCACCAACGCCTCAGCCATCTCGACACCGATATACCCCGCGCCCACCACGACAGCTTCCCGCCCGGTCGCCGACTCCAGCCCGTCGATGAGCGCCTGCCCGTCATCGAGGGTCTGCACGCCATAGACACCCTCGGCGTCGATACCCGGCAGCGGCGGCCGGATCGGCGTCGCGCCGGTGGCCACCACGAGCTGGTCGTAACTCGTCCACTCCTGTGCACCGGTATCGAGATCGCGAGCACGCACCCGCCGCCCCACCGGATCGATCTCGGTCACCTCGGTCCGCATCCGCAGATCGATATCACGAGCACGGTGTTCGGCCACCGACCGCGCGATCAGATCATCGGCATCAGCGACATCCCCAGCGACCCAGTACGGAATCCCGCACGCCGAATACGAGGAATGGTTGCCCTTCTCGAACACCACGATCTCGAGCTCACCAGCATCCCGCAACCGCCGCGCCTGCGACGCCGCCGCCATCCCGGTCGCATCCGCCCCGACAACCACCATCCGTCCCATCCCACCACCGTACGAGAGGATGTCGCGGTTTCGGCCCCCAGTACCGCGAGTCCCGAGTTCTGCCGATTCCGTGAACTCAGTTCAGGACGATGGCCGCGCGCTCAGGATTCGCGGGCGGCGATCGCGGCTTGGATACGACGCAGTGTGCGTAGGCCCTTCTTCGCGGCGACGCTCACCATGCCGTCGAAAACCGTGGAGCCGCGATCGTTGGCCATCAGTCGTTCCAGTGTCGGGACAGCGCGGTCGTCGCCGGTCGAACCGAGTGCGACGGCTGCCCAGTACCGCTTGTCGGCGTCGTCGCTGGAGGCCGCCTCGACCAGCCTCGGGATGATGTCCGGGGCGAATTCCGACAAAGCACTGGCGATGTAGCCGATGCGGTAGTAGCGGCGATTCTCGAATTCGTCCCACAGCGCGGCCAACGCCGCGTCGCCGCCGATCATGCCGAGGGCTTCGGCGGCGCGTTCGCGCATCCCACTGATCGAGTCCTGGAGCAACGGAGCTAGGGCAGGAACAACCGATTCGTCACCGAGTACGCCAAGGGCGATGACCGCCTGATCCCGGGCGATGTCCTGCGGGTGATCCAGCATCGCGACAAGGCCGGGGATCGCGTCACGGAAACCGAGGGCCGCGCACCCCATCGCGGCCCATGCCTGGCAGTTGTAGCGGGTGTCGGCGAGCGACGCGAGCAGCGGCTCGCGCAGACTGTCGTCGCCGAAGACCTCCGCCCGATTCAACGCCCGGCTATAGAGCGACCGGTGGTACTCGGGATAGTCGCGAACGAGCGCGAGCAGCGTTTCCTTGGCATATATGTCGCCGTCGATCGCCCGATCGAACAAGAGCCGCAGATTGTCCTCGCGGGTCTCGAGATCGCCGTCCTTGAGGAGTCGCGCATCGGCTGAGTTCACCGCCCAACGGTACCCGCTGATTCGATCCTCCCCTGACCACGTTCGGGCGGCTCCCCACGCGTGCGCGCGGTTGTCGTGGTCGGTCAGACCGCCGCGCTACTCCGAGTAGGGCGGAGGCCGAAGACAACCAGTCCGATCGGCATCAGCACTGCCAGAGTGTCGAAAACCGTGCTGAACAACGGCGCAGCGGGCCGGGTGGCGGTATCCGACAGCGTCAAGACGAGATTGGTGGTCTTGGTCGTGATCGCGGCCACTGCGACCGGCACCCGGACTCCCGGCACGAAGGCCGCCCACACCAGTGCGGCGCCCAGCACACCTTGCATCACGCCCCGATGTCGCAACAAGGCGGTTTCCATCGGGCTCAACTGAGTCAGCCCGTAGTACTCCAGGGCAACCGGCGTCACCAGCGCGAGCACCGGCGTCATCGTGATCACACCCAGCACGACGAGGGCTACCTTGACGGCTCTATCGGTTGACATTGAAAGCTCCAATCATCAGCGATACTGACGATCAGTGTATGTGACACTAGAATGGATGTCATGCGAGAGTCGAATCCCGTAGAGCGGATCACCCAGGCGCCGATCTTCCTGTTGTTCCGAGTCGGCGACGCCGCCCGCGATGCCGTCGAACGGTCGCTGAACCGTCATGGCCTCCGCGGCAAAGACTTCCGGACACTCACCTACGCGGCCACCGGAGCCCACTCCCAACAGGAACTCTCCGCAGCCACCGGCCTCGACCGCACAACCATGGTCGCCGTGATCGACCGATTGGAGCGACTCGGCATGGCTGTGCGCGAGCGCGGGGACGACAGGCGACGACAGGTAGTGGTCCCGACCGCACACGGATTACATACCCTGACAGTCGCTTTCACCGAACTGGAGCACGTTCAGGAAGAGTTCCTCGCCACATTGAGCCCGACCGGCAAGCAAGCCATGACATCGGCGCTGTCGCGACTGTTCACCGCACACGATCCTTCGTGCAGCACGAAAGACAGCCCCTAGTACTGCAACGGCACTCGTGGGTCAATCGAGAGGGTGGCCTCGGCGGCGATAGTGAGACAGCCGGGCTTGATACTGGCGGCGGCGCCGCCATCTCGACCACAACCAGATGTGATCGGCCCTATGTTGCGGGGTCAGTACGAACGCGACCAACAGACGGCGGATCTCGGGTACCGTGAGAGCGATCATGTCCGCGTCGAGATCGCTGGTTCCCCCTTTGCAGCAAGGGTTTTCGACGCGGCCAACCACGCAAGGGCGAGCATCGACAAAGTGATGTGCGCATACCAGGCCCGCCAGCTGCGGACCTGGTAGTGATCGAGTCCTGCCTCACCCTTGGCCTGCTGGAATGCCTCTTCCACGTGCCAGCGTGATCCCGCGGTCCAGGCCAGATCGACCAACCTGGCGGTAGCGGGGCCGTAGCAGAGGTAGTAGGCGATCTCGTGCTCGCCTTTGCTGTTGGGCGTCAACGCCCGCCGTGCCAGCAGCCAGTGCCCGCGCCCGGTCTTCCAGGTGCCCTCGATCTGGCGTCGCGCCCAGTGGTATTCACGCGGCCCGTGCGCGCCGGCGCCGACCGAGAACCGCTGCCAGGTGCGGTCACCGAACTCCGCTACGAGGTCCTCGGCGCGCGCGAGCCGGTCGGCGCGGGTGCTCACCTGCTGGTCACGGCGGGTGGCCAGCACATAGAACACGTCGTGGTCCTCGCACCAGTCCCGCAAGTAGCCGGCTTGGCCGTAGGCTTCGTCGGCGGTGAACCAGGAGAACGGCACCTTCGCGGCCAGCGCGCGTTCGAGCATGAGGATCATCTGCCGGGGCTTGGTCGCGAACTCGACCTCGTCGGGAATCGCAGCGCCGCGACAGCGCTCCCGATCGGTGGTCCAGGACTCGGGCAGATACAGCTCCCGATCGATCAGGGCATGCCCGTGCCGCGACGCGTACGCCAAGAACACCCCGATCTGGCAGTTCTCCGTCCGACCGGCCGTGCCGGAGTACTGGCGTTGCACCCCGGCGGATTTGGTGCCCTTCTTCAGGAAACCGGTCTCGTCACCGGCGAGCACAGCATCGGGGTCGCCGAGGTGTTCGACCACATAGTCGCGCACGTCATCACGCACGGCCTCGACGTCCCAGTCGGCCTTGCGTAACAGCCGCTGCATCCCGTCCGGACAGCCCTCACCAGCACGTTCGGCCAACGTCCAGCCATTCTTGCGCTCCAGCCCGGCCAGCAGCCCCGACACGTATTCCCGCGCCCGCTCCCGCGGCTCCGACCGCGCGAACCGGCCACCGATCCGCGACATCAACGAATCCAACTCGGCCACAACACGATCCAACACCACGCACCAGATCTACCAGCAACGACTCACACAGATGCCGTTGCAGTACTAGCCCTCACCCGCCCCGGAAACTCGAGACCCCCGAAAACCTGCTCCTGGAGTTCGCGGCCCCAGTCACTGCGTGAAGTAGATGACCAACAGCGTGGAGACGACCAGAAACAGAACGGCCCACGCGGTCTGCGACAACACCGCGACCGTCCACCCCACGGCACTGCGCCCCGGCGTCCAGCCCAGCTCTGCCAGTTCAGCCGCGATCAGGTTCCGCACCGGTTGTTCTCGATCTCGATCGCGCCGAAGGGGAGTACCGCCTTCGGTCGGCCACCAGTGTTCGACGGTTTGGGCGAATCGGCGCTTCTCCTCGAGTATCAAGGCGAAGCAGTATGGAGTTCGTTCCTGGTTGTGGTCGTACGGCCGTGCGACGTGCACTTCACGGCGACCGACCGACCGGACCTCGAAGGTCGGGTAGCCGGTCAGCGCAAGCCGCAAGCGCTGCTCCAACTCGGTTCTCGGGGAGTCGATTTCGTCGAGCATGCACGAAGCCTACTGCGCCGATGAACCACACCCCGACAACGAAATCCCCCGGGAACCCGAAGGCTCCCAGGGGATTTCGTTCAGACGAGAACAGATCAGCCGTTGTTGGCGGCCTTGAACTCGCGGCGGCGGCGGTGCAGGATCGGCCTGACCTGCTGTTGCTGCTAACGAATGTCGGCCTGTGGCCGTGCTGTTACAGGAGAATCCACCTCGTGCCCGAGGATCAGCCGTGCAGTCGGCAGGTCGTACTTTTCCGCTACACGGGTCGCGCGTGTGGACAGAGTCTTAAGGTCTCCGACACCCTCGTTTTCCACTTCATCGGGCACGGCATCCTCGACAACGACGAACGACTCCTGCTGGGCACTCAAGCGACGACCGGAAAGTTAGATCAACAATATCAGGCTTGGTCCGTCGCGGGACTGCAGCCGATCGCCCTGGCAAAGGGTGTCCGTCACCAGCGGCGCTGCCTGCTGCGGCATCCTGGGATCCAACTCATCAAACCGGAGTGACCTACTCAGAGGATGGCACCCGCTTTCTGATCTCCCACAGCGACGGGATCATCAATGCGCACAACGCGTTCCGATCCGACACCGTCGTCCTGTGCGCCAAACTCACCACCAACATGAGCTATGCCGATTGGACCACGAACATCTCACCTCACGTTCCCTATGCCCGGCAATCCGAGGGACTGCCGGAGCCAAAGGACACTGAGCAAACGATGCCCGGTGGTTGACGAAAGTACTGATCCCGCCATGGGCACGACGCACAGGCACGCCGACAAGACACGGCCACCACCGCCAACCAACTGCGCAAAGCAACGCCTGACCACCATCACGATGCAACCGTCGAGCACCAACCGAGTGCGGGGTCTCGACCTGCGGCTGAATCCTCGACGAGGCCGTCGTGTCTTCAGGCACTCCGTGTAGCGGCGGCGCCCCGGAGCGATGGAATCTGGCGTCGCGGCCACACCCAGTTCGCCGCTCAACCTGCGCTCACGGGGGCATGAATGGATCTGACCGCGATCGTTAGCTAACGTAGGTGTCCGATGTGTCCGAAGGGAAAGTGGGGAGCGGACATGACAGAGATCGAGGTCGATTCCGCACGCCTACGGTCAGAAATCGCGGCCTTCTACGCCGGCTTCGGCGTCGCGACCGAGCTCGCGGACGCGTTCGAGTCCGCAGCGCTGCTGGTGCCGTTGACCGGCCCGGAAGATCGTGTGTTCACGCTGGCCTCGAGTGGTATCGACTGGTTGTGCGCGTTCACCGGAGTCGAGGAATACGCCCGGTTCATGACCGCACGCGGTGTCACCCCCGGCCAGGAGTATCGATTCCACACCTTCATGGGCCGACGCCTGCGTGAGTTCGCCGCGGCACAACCCGAACCGACCGGCGTCACCGTCGACATGGGTTCGCGGGCACCGATGGCCTTCCCTCCCGAGATGACAGAGGAACCCTCGGCTGAGAACCGACACCGCTGATGGCCGATCTCAACGTCGACCCGGCCCTGCTGACTCAGGCCTCGAACGGGATCAGCACCATCATCAGCGAGCTCTCCGACCTGGGTGTGGGCGAGACCGGCGCCCTCGGGCGCGGGTTCGCCCGGTTGACGATGTCAGCGGCCGAAGCAGGCACCGGCAATGTCCAGGTCACGTTCGAGACGTTCACCGAACGGTGGTCGTGGGGTGTGCGGGCGTTGGTGCAGTCGGGCAACGAGATCGCGAAGATCCTGGACTTGTCCGCGGGCCGCTATCACCTGATCGACGAGCAGGTCTCGAACACGTTCAAGCAGATGTTCACCCATCTGGCGGGCAACCCGCACCTGTCCAAGACTGACCTCGAGGGAATGGACTGGGGCCAGGTCTGGGACAACAGCAACTTCAACACGGCCAGAAATCCCCAATACAGCGCGGCTTCGTTCTCCGAAGCCTTCTCCCACATGGGCGACAACGTCTCGATGTTGGGGCAGGTCGGGCAGTACCTGGCCTCTGATGAAGTGCCCCAGCAAAGCGGGATCGGCGACTTCTTCCTGGCCGACACGGGGGCGGCGGCGAAGGTCGCCGAGATCCAGCAAGCACGACAAGACGCAGGTGGGGGAAACAAGTAGTGGGTATCGGCGACTTCGTCAACAGCCTCGGCGACAAAATCGAAGACGGGCTCGAGACAGCCACCGAGAAGGTCGGACAGGCATACAACACGTCCTCGACGTGGAGTCCAAGGTCGCGAAAGCTGTCGGCGCCGACGGGTTGTCGAACTGGCTCGACGATCTCGGAGACAAGATCGTCGACGCGACCGGCGGCGCCGTCCCGGAGAAACAACTCGGCGAGACCACCGACCCGAAGGAACTGATCCGCGGCGAACCCACCCGGATTCATGAGGTCGCTGACGATCTCGGCAAGATCGGCACCGCGATCGACCAAACCGGTGACGCGCTCCGCAAGATCGACGTCGCGGACTGGTCCGGGGACGCCTCGACGGCGTTTCACGACGAGTACTCCAAACAGCCCAAGCTGTGGTGGGACGGCGCCGACGCGATGAGCAAGGCCAAGACCGCGCTCGATTCCTGGTACCACGAGGTCACCGCCGCCCAAGCCAAAGCCGCGGACGCGATCGCGAAATGGGACGCCGCCGACCGCGAGGAACGCGACCGCAAGAACGCCTGGAACGCCCAAACCGACGAACAGCGCAAGGCTAAGAACCTCACCGATACCTGGACCGACATCCGCAACGAAGCCCGGGCGATCCTCAACGGTGCCCGCACTCAACGAGACAACGCCGCTGCCACGGCCATCGCGGCGATCGCGGCAGCGACCGAGACCGCGCCCACCGAGCCACCGTTCCTGTCGCGGTGGGGCAGCAACTTCGAAGACCTGGGTGCTGCGATCGAGCAGGCAAGAGCCAATTTCTCGTCCGGGCTGTTGACCTCGCTGACCGGCATGGTGCAATTCGTGCGGTCGATCAATCCGCTCGACATCTACAACATGACCCACCCGGCCGACTACCTGTCGAAGATGTCGGACCTGAGCACCGGAATGATCGTCGCCGCCGCGGACCCGAAAGCGACTGCGGCAGCGATGCTCTCAGGGTTCAAGACCAACCCGTCCGAGGCCTTGGGTGCTCTCACCGGCGACGCGTTGACGACCCTCGCGACCGGTGGCGCCGGTGGCGCCGCGAAAGCCGCTGCCACCACCGTCAACCGGGTCTCCGACGTCGCTGACGCCGGCCGGGTTGTCGATAACGTGGCAGATACATCAAGGCGCGCCGTGCCCGAGACACCCAGCGCCCCCACCCAGCCTGCCGCCCACGCCCCGGACAATCCCGCCACGCCGAGCCCGAACCCTGCTGGCAGTCCAGACACTTCACCCCCTACGAACCCAGCAGGCGCCGCGCCGGACGGAACCGGACCGAACCCGCCCGGTCAGGCGGGCGATACCCGGCCGACGAACCCAGCAGACACCCCGAACGCGAACCCCAACGATTCGACACCAGCCGCCAACGGAAACGACGGAACAAGCCCCGAAACCGTCGCACCCGTCAACCCTCGTGACACAGAGCCTGGCTCGCCCACACCGAACGACGGATCACCCGAGAACCCCGACAATGCACCGGCGTCACCGAACAGTCCCGATGAATCATCCACGGGCAAGCCGACTCCTGACAACGACGGTGGCAGCCCGACCCCGGAATCACCCTCCCCGAACGGCAACGATTCCACCCCCGATCAGCACGACAACTCGCCGACCCACCAAGACGGTGACAACGGATCCAACCCGGGCGACCACAACGGCGATTCCAACACCCCCGATCAGAACGGCAATGGACCCGAACCCCGTGCCCTGACCGATCAGGGCGGAAACGGGCAGGACAGCGTCGGTGATACGGCAAACAAGAATCCGCCGGAAACCGACTCCACCCGAAACCAGACCGAAGAGGGCGGCGATCCGGTCAATCTCGCCACTGGCGAATTCCTGCTCCCGCTCACCGATCTCGAACTACCAGGCATCCTCCGTCTAGCCCTGAAACGAGCCCACCACTCCAACTACCGGTTCGGTCGCTGGTTCGGGCCCTCTTGGTCAGCCACCCTCGACATGCGCGTAGTCGTCGAAGCCGACTGCGTCACTGTGGTTTTCGAAGACGGCATGCTATTGGCTTACCCGCATGCCGAAGTCGGTGTAGGCGTCGAGCCGATCGCTGGCGGTCAGCGGTGGAAGCTGACGCGTACTGAAGTCGGTGGTTACCGACTCTGGGACCCCGACCGAGAACTGGTGTGGCACTTCGCCCCCGAACCAGTCCTCGATGGCTTGGACACGCTGCTGGGCAATTTCGCGATCTCTGCGATCACCGACCGCCACCACAACCGGATCAGGTTCCATTACAACACCAACGGTGACCCGACCGAGGTCACCCACTCCGGTGGGTACCGCGTCGTGCTCGACTCGGCCAACGGCCGCGTGACCGCGATCTCGATCGCGGGCGAAGCGAACGGATTCGAAACCCTCACCCGTGTTCGGCAATTCGACTACGAGCAGGGCGAGCTGACCACCGCGGTAAACGGCGTCGGGGGCGCCACACGCTTTGTGTACGACGAGCACCACCGCATGCTGTCGTGGACCGATTCCAATGGCAGCTGGGTCGCCAACACCTACGACGAATCTGGGCGAGTCATCGCCCAACGCGGCCTCGATGGCGTGATGAACGCGGACTTCGAATACCTCGAACTCGGTAACGGTACCGGCCGCCTCACTCGGCTCACCGATTCTCGTGGCGGCGTCACCGGCTACGGGTTCGACAACGACCTACGCCTGCGCGATTTCCGTAACGCCGACGGCGGACACCGCCACATCGACTACAACGCCGCGCGCAAACCACTGGCCGTGACCGAACCCGATGGCGCGGTGACCCGGTACGCGTATACCGACGACGGTGATGTCGCGACGATCACCCGTCCCGACGGTAGCGACATCCGTATCGAATATGCCTACAGCAACCGGCCCACCACGATCACGAATCCTGATGGTACGACAGCGATTCGGAAATGGGACAAGGCGGGAAACCTCGTCGCGGTCATCGACCCAGGAGGCGCGCGAACCGAATATACCCACAGTCCGTGCGGCGCGGTCACCGAAGTCCGTGATCCTGACGGTGCCCTCACCCACGTCGAAGTCGACCCCGCAGGACTGCCCGTCACGGTGACCGACCCTTACGGTGCAGCGACGACCATCCGCCGAGACCAGTTCGGACGCCCTGCTGAGGTCACCGACCCGCTCGGGCACACCACCCGCTACGAGTGGACCCCCGAAGGGCGACTAGCCCGTCGAGTCGATCCCGACGGATTCGCCGAGTCCTGGACCTACGACGGCGAAAACAACCCCCTCACCCATACCAACCGCAGCGGCGGCGTCACCACCTACGCCTACGGCAGTTTCGACAAAGTCGCCGCTCGGACCGAACCCGACGGCTCGACTACCCGCTACCTGTACAACACCGAACGCCAACTGATAGCGGTCATCAACCCGCTCGGTCAACGCTGGACCTACAACTATGACCTAGCGGGCCGCCTGGCCTCGGAGACCGATTACACCGGCGCCACCACGGCTTACACCTACACGGTCACTGGCCGCATCGCCACCGTCACTCCCGCGACCGGCATCACACGCCATCACCGCCACGACGTTCTCGGCAACCTCACCTCGGTTACTGCTGATTCCGGTGAGTACCTCGCATACACCCATGATCCTGCGGGCCGCATCCTCACCGCGATCAACGGCACCGATGAAACCCTCACCCACACCCTCGAATTCACCTACACACCCACCGGCCAAGTCGCGACCCAAAAGCTCGACGACCAACCCACCATGGTCAACGATTACGACCACCGCGGACGACGAGTCCGACGCACCACCCCGTCGGGTGCGGTCACTACCTGGCGTCACAACGCGCTCGGCCAGGTCGCGGCGCTGGACGCCGACGGCACCGACATCTCGTTCAACCACGACCGCGCGGGTCGCCTCACTGGTTGGCGCACCGGCGAAGTCCAAATCGACCGAACCTTCACCACCAACGGCAATATCGCCACACAGGAAGTCACTGGATTCCCTGCCGCGACCTTCTCGCTTGACTTCGGCGACACTCCGACCGCGCGGCCCGATCCGTTCACCATCCGCCGCGACGACTACACCTATCGCCCCGACGGCTACCTCACCGACCACACCACTACCCGCCCCGACACTGGCACCTCCCGCGCCGCCTACGCCCTCGACCCCATCGGCCGCGTCAACACCATCACCCGCGACACCGAGATCGCCGAAGCCTACGAATACGACCCCCTCTCCAACATCACCGCCAGCCTTCCCACCTCGACCGAGGCTCCACAGCCCGCACGAGCCCAGAGCGGGCCCATGGAAGGCCGCGAGTACCACAACAACCTCCTCGTCCGAGATGGCCGCAACCACTACTACTACGACCCCGCTGGCCGACTTATCCGAAAAGTCACCACACGAATTTCCCGTAAACCAGCTGTCTGGCACTACCGATACAATGCGTTCGATCAGCTGACCGATGTGTACACGCCGGAAGGTGAATGGTGGCGCTACTCCTACGATGCTCATGCGCGCAGGGTCGGTAAGACACGTCTAGACACCGCCACGCAACGATTGGTTCAGCAGACCTCCTACGTGTATGAGGCGGCATGTCTAATTGAGGAAGTTCAAAAGGACGTGGTGACCTGCTGGCACTATCTGCCTGGGACACTAACCCCTGCAGCCCAGTCTGTGAAGCACATGTCGGCGACTGTGCCCTCCATCGTTGTCACCGACCTCACCGGGTGCCCCGATGAACTCATAAACCCGCACACCGCAGAACGGCAAGGAATATCCCGGCGGACCCTATGGGGAAGGAGCCTCTGGACTGGCGGAACAAGCACACCACTCCGGTATCATGGCCAATACGCGGATACCGAATCAGGTTTGCATCATAACAATTTCCGAGCGTACGACCCGGAAACGGGCAGATTTCTCACCACTGACCCACTTGGGCTCGCTCCAGCGTCGAATCCTCACTCTTACCCCCACAATCCGACAAAGTGGTCAGACCCACTAGGACTTACCCCAGAATATCGCGATTTTGCACACGGAACGTCCCTGGAAAACGCAAACAACATCCTAAATAACGGACTCGATGCCAATGCCGGGCAAGCAGCTACGAATGGAGGATTGATGAGCCGACCAGGATCATTCTTCACACATGAAGTTGCAGGTGGCGACGCCCCCGGATTTCAGTCGGCCTACGAATGGGGCCTTCGCGTGGACCCCAATTCCCCCTCCACCGTAATCGTGGGAAGGATTCCTGAAAACATCTACCAGCAACTGCTCGAAAGGGGCCACGTCGAGGTTCGAGCAGTAGGCGAAGGGGTTCCTGATGAGACAATATTCCATCCGCGATCATTTGAAACACTGAACGCGACGATGGAGTGGATTGCGAAGGTGACGCCATAATGTCTTCGAAGCGCTACGAATACTCCGCCGCAAACATAAAGAAGACAACCTGGGGGAAGGTTTGGGAGTTGGGCGATAGTTACTGGGAGACTGTGTGGCGGCTCACATTTAGGTCGGCACACCCGCTGAGAAACGTGGAGGTTCTCCGCAGTGACGACGGCAAGTTTTTGGCCGAGCTTCGTATGATTGGCGGTACAAACGGGGAGCTACGGGTGACTACCAACGGGGACGCAATGGCCCCAGAGAACTACCCGCATACGTATACGTGCTTCAGGATTATCAATGATGAATTCGGTGAAATTGAAACAATAGAAACTCACCCGAAGGATTGGTATCCACCTTTTAGAAGCCGGGGCCCTACGAGCTAGTATTGATTCAGAGTTTAACGATTGGGATATATACGGAGAGGTGGATCGATCAATAAGAAAACGTTAGAGAGTCGAGCAGCGGAAGCAGTTGCCGAAGGTGTCGTAGGACAGGACCTGCTCATCACCGCACGCAACGCCGACACCATCAGTGTTTGCACTGCATCGAGGACTGTTCTACTTCGCGTCTACAAGAGGAGGCTGAAGCACACGGGCGGAGATTCCACCCTCCTGATAATGACCGAGCAGCTGGTAGAATTCCTCGCCGCCTTTCCGCACGACGAGTTGCTAATGATAGAGATACACGGTCATGATGGTTCCAACGCTTTCCTTCTAGCCAATTGTGAAACCTCTGAAATACTTCACTGGATGCGAATGCTCGGCAACCGGAATTCGCGACCAGTGCAGGGATAGCCACTCGTTTCGCGACCAACCTTCAAGCAAACGCGTGGCACCTCGACAACCGAGTCGTTCGAGTGCCCTTCCCGAAGGGAACATGGTGATGCTGGTAACCCTGCTGACAGACATTCCGCCCGGCGCGTCGGGCATGGTCAGATCACACAGCGGTGATTGGCCCGCAGTGTGGGCCGGACGGAACCCGGGAGTAGCGGGCACCCAGCACGACGTAGAGATCGAACTGGGCGACGACGTCTCAGAAATTCATGTCTATGATTCCGACGCACCTAAAGAGGGAATCTATCTGAAGGACGGTCAACTCATGGTTTGCGGCACAGTCACAACCGTTTTCGACGACGGAATCGTTGCACTCGACCTCAATCCCGGAAACCTTTTACTCGAAGCTAGCAATCCGCTCCCCACACTCCGCGCGGGTCAGGTAGTCTGCGCTACTCCTAGCGAAATATCTGTACTTCCAACCGGCTTCTAACCTCAATCTTTCGCGGGGCTGACATGCTGGCCTGAGCGGCTTCGAATTGGTATCTCGATCGGAATTTTCCGGTTGAGGGCGCGGCAGCCGGCCGCACAGCGGGGCTGGCTGCCAGGGTTCCACGAACCCGGAATGATCGATTCCTCGAAAAGTAGAGACAGTTATCTGCCTGCTCAACCGGGCCGCAAACGTGCCGCAGCTGTGTATCCGAAGCAACCGAACCGAACACTGCTGGTTCGGCGCCCAGCAGTGCCAGGTCGGCGGCGCAGTCGCCACCGATCGCGACGCCGACAGTCGATGCGGGCACCAGGCCCGATAACGGGCACCGCCGTACAGGAAGGCCGTGACCGTCATCGCACACCGCAAGCACGTGTCCGAGACGGATCGCAGTACGGCCCCTGCCCGCCACCGGGGGTCGGTGCGGTTCAAAAATGAGGGGATTCTGTGGTGGCGGGGCGAAAAACGTCAAATATCCGGATACGAAGGACACCTCCGACCCAGGTCAGACTGGGTTTTCGCTGTCGGGCTGACAGGATTTGAACCTGCGACCACGTGGCAAGGGCTCCAGTTGTCCAGACCCTACCTATCAAGATCCAATAGTGCTCAGCACCAAGCTTTTTCGCGAAACGAAACTTCTCGATGATTCGCATGAATTCGCATCGATTCCGGTCAAAGCGGGGAGTTCTGTGGGGTACTTTCGAGCTCTCCCCCACCGTAGCCACACGCGATTCCCCCGCGGAGACCGACGCTGGAGACGCGGGCTACCTTCCGACGATCGCGGCCACAACAAGCGCGGTTCCCGAGGTACCGAGACCGCCGACAGCAGAGCCGACGCCTGAGCCATGCAGGGTGCTGGCCCGTGACGCAGCGAGCTCATCACCTGCGACGCTGAACTGGTGCTCAGTCGGCCTGACCAGGCCCGGACCGGCTTCGTGACCCTAATTCGACGATTCGGGGCGCGCAGCGTCGGCAATACCCTTTCGGTGTGCACCGGGAAGGTCCAGAATTAACTAGTCGCTTGCTGTACGGCGCAAGTACCGCTACTACCGCGGTAGTTACGGGCGGTCACTACCCGGTGGTTCCTACGTAGGAGCCTCCATGCAACAGATTTTCCTATCGCCCACCGAGACCGGCCCCGATTTGCCCGAGGGCGCATTCCCGCTGTCGGCAGCTCAACGCGGTATCTGGTTTGCCCAGCACATCGCGGGCGACATCCCCATCTCCATGGCGCAATACATCGACCTGAGCGGGCCGATAGACCCTGACCTGCTGGCGCGGGCGTCGCGGCAGGCCGGTCGCGAGTTCGGCACCGGGTATCTGCGGCTGATCGAGGTCGACGGGTATCCATTCCAGTTGGTCGACACCACGCTCGACGATGACCCGGTCGTCCTGGATTTCCGTGGCGAACCCGATCCGGTGGCCGCCGCGCAGACGTGGATGCGCGCGGAGTACGCGGCGCCGCTGAATCTGACCGTCGATCGCCTGGTCTGTGGCGCCATGCTGCGAATCGCCGACGACCGCTGGTTCTGCTACACGCGGATCCACCACATCGTGCTGGACGGCATGGGCGCGGTCGCCATAGTGCAACGCGCCGGCGAGCTCTACAACGCGGCGGTAGATGGCAAGCAACCACCTGCGGCCAAGGCCGAGGATCTCCGCCAGATCGTCGACGCCGATCTGGCCTACCGCCGCTCGGATCGGTTCGTGGCCGACCGGGAGTATTGGCTCGAGCATCTCGGCGGGATGGCCGACCCCGTGAGCCTTGCCGGGCGCATCGCCGATGTCGACGCGCAGCCGAGCCGCGTCGCGGGTGCGCTGTCCAGCGACATGGCGGCGCTGCTGGACTCTGTCGCGAAGGCTGCCGCCTCGGGCGTCGCGCCGACCGTCGTCGCCGCGTTCGGCGCGTACCTCGCCGCCATGACCGGAGCCGGAGAGGTTGTGTTGAGCCTTCCCGTTTCGGCGCGCACCACGGCGAGCCTGCGACATTCCGGTGGCATGGTCGCCAATGTCGTCCCGCTGCGGCTCTCCCTGTCGCCGACCACCACTGTCGGCGACGTGATCCGCGCCGCGCAGGCCGAGCTCACCGGCGCGTTGCGGCGGCAGCGTTACCGCCAGGAGGACATCTTTCGCGATCTCGGCTGGCCGATGGACGAACCCGCGTCGTTCGGGCCGTCGGTGAACCTGATGATGGTGGACTCCCGGATTCAGCTCGGCGAGGTCACTGGACGGTTGCACGTGCTGACCTCCGGGCTGATCGAAGACCTGTTCGTCAACCTGTACCCCGGGGTGGGCGGTGAGAGCACCCACATCGACTTCCAGGCGAACAGAAACCTCTACAGCGACGCCGAATTGGCGGCGCAGCACCACCGGTTCCTGCTGTTCCTGCACCGGTTCCTCGCCGCAGGGCCGGACGCGGCGCTCTCGACGGTGCAGATGGTGTCCGACGACGAGCATGCCGAGCTCGTCCCCGCCTGCGGGCCGGAAGGTGCCGGACCCCGTTCGCTGCCCGAAATCCTCGCTGCCGGTGCGGCACTGGATCCGGATGCGGTGGCGATCCGCAGCGGCGACACCACGTTGTCCTACCGCCAGGTCGACGAGTATACGAATCGGCTGGCCCGGCTGCTGATCGCGGTCGGCGCCGGACCGGAACGCGCCGTGGCGATCTCGATTCCGCGTTCGGCGGAGTCGGTGTCGGCGATGATCGCGGTGGCCAAGACCGGCGCGGCTTTCGTGCCGATCGATCCGACCTATCCCACCGACCGGATCGAGCACATGGCCGGCGACAGCGGTGTCGTGTCGGGCGTGACCGTCGCGGCTGCCCGGCAGTCGCTGCCGGACCGGGTGAACTGGCTGATACTCGACGACGAGACAACTCGGCTCGACGTGGCCGAGCAGGACACGGCGGCGATCACCGACGCCGAGCGCCGCGCCCCCATGCACCTGGACCAGGCCGCGTACATCATCTACACCTCCGGATCGACCGGGTTGCCCAAGGGTGTGCTGGTCGCGCACCGAGGGTTGGCCGATCTGGTCGCGAGTTCCGGCAGTCGATTCGGTGTGGATTCTGATTCCGTGGTGGCCCATGCTATCTCGCCGAGTTTCGATATCTCGATCGAGGAGATCCTGGTGACCCTCGCCGCGGGCGCCACGTTGGTCGTCGTGCCGCCGTCGGCCGCTGCAGGCGAGGAGTTGGCTGACGTGCTGCGCGCACACCGCGTCACCCATCTCGATGTCACGCCTGCGGTTGCGGCGTCGCTGGATCCGGCGACGCTGCCCGACCTGCACACGGTGGTTGTCGGTGGTGAGGCCTGCCCGCCCGAGTTGCCGGCAAAGTGGTCAGGGCGGACCCTGCTGAACGGGTACGGCCCGACGGAAACCACCGTGACCGTGACCTTGAGCGAAGCCCTCACACCCGCCGCACCGATCACCATCGGCAGCCTCCAGTGCGGGGTCTGCGCCGTTGTGCTCGACCCATGGCTGCGACCGGTTCCCCCGAAGACGACGGGTGAGCTGTACATCGCAGGCCCCGCAGTGGCGCGCGGCTACCACCAGCGCAACGGACTGACGGCTGGACGATTCGTCGCCAACCCGTACGCGCCGGGCGCGCGGATGTACCGGACCGGCGACCTGGTGCGCTGGAGTACGCGGGAGGGCAGACTGGAGCTGGAATACCATGGCCGCAGCGACTCCCAGGTGAAGGTGCGCGGCTTCCGTATCGAGCTGGGCGAGATCGACGAGGTGCTGCAACGGCATCCGGACATAGATTTCACGATCACCCTCGGCGCCGAAACCGGTTCCGGTGCTACCGCGCTGGTGTCCTATGTGCTCCCCAGGCTGGGGGCAGAGGTGGATCCGGAGGCCCTGAAAGCGGCTGCCGGTGAATCGCTTCCGCGCTATATGGTGCCCGCGGTCGTCGTGGTGCTGGACAGCATTCCGCTCACTCCGCTCGGCACGATAGATCGCAAGGCTTTGCCCGCACCGGATACCAGAGTGGACGGTGCCGTCGGCCGCGCGCCGTCGACTCCGCGCGAGGAAACACTTGCTGCGCTGTTCGCCGACGTGCTGGGGCGGGAGGCGGTGGGTGTCGACGACAGCTTCTTCGCGCTCGGCGGGGACAGCATCGGATCGATCCAGCTGGTGTCGCGGGCGAAGGCCGCCGGGCTCGGGTTCGGTGCCCGGGATGTCTTCGAGCGCAGGACTGTCGCCGCACTGGCCGCTGTCGCCACCGAGGTACAGGCGCAGGTGTACGAATTGCCGGGTGGCGGCGTCGGCGCTGTCGAGCTCACCCCGATCGTGCATGCGATGCTGGACCACGGGGATACGTGGCGCCGGGCCGGCCAGGCGGTATTGATCGGCTTGCCAGCGGGTATCGAGCGGGCGCGACTCGGCGTGGCCCTGCAGGCGCTCGTCGACCACCACGACGTACTGCGTTCCGCGTTGCGTCGCACCGGTGAAGGCTGGGAATGGGTTGTCGCCGACCGCGGTTCGGTCGATGCCGAGGCGCTACTGGAGGTCGTGGCTGCAGGTCCGGACATCGAGGAGACCTGCGAACGCGCATTGCAGCGCGCTGCCTACCTGCTCGACCCCGAGTCCGGCGTCGTCGCGCGGTGTGTCCTGATCGAGCAGGCGCAGGCCGATCCCCTGTGCTGGCTGGTCGTGCACCGTCTCGTCATCGACGAGGTCTCCTGGCGAATTCTGCTGCCGGATCTGGCCGCAGCGGCGCTGGGTAGCGACCTGACCCCCGTCGGCACCTCGTTCCGGCGCTGGGCGCACGGTCAGGTCGAGCACGCGGGCGGGCTCGTCGACGAACTGCCGATCTGGCAGCGCGTTCTGGCGACACCCGATCCGGCTCTCGGCTCCGGCACCCTGGATCCCGCGGTCGATGTGGTCGCCACCATGGCGCATCGCCAGAGCACCATCGCACCGGATGTCGCGCACACCCTGCTCACCACCGCGGCCGACCGATTCCATTGCAGCGCCGACGATGTGCTGCTCACCGCACTCACGATGGCACTGGGTCGATGGCGCGACCGGACCTGCGCACTGTTCATGCTGACGGGCGACGGCCGCGTCGAGGACATCGAGCCCGGCGCCCGAGTCGCGCGCACGGTGGGCTGTTTCACCAGCGAGTACCCGGTGGCCGTCGACCTGACCGGTATCGACCTGACCGACGCGTTCGCGGGCGGTACTGCGGCAGGCGCCGCGATCAAGGCCACCAAGGAGCAGCTGCGCGCGTTGCCCGGCAAGGGCATCGGCTTCGGCATGTTGCGCTACCTGAACGCCGACACCGCCGGCACGCTCGCGGGCGCACCCACCCCGCAGATCAGCTTCGGCTACTCGGGCTGGGCAAGGACCGGCGGCGGGCCGGGAGCCTATCTCCCGCAACGCTTCACGGAAACTCGAGACGACCGAGCGCCGTTGGCCGTCGTCGTCGATGTCAGCGCCGACCTGACCGACACCGGCCTGGAAGTGACCTGGACCTACGCCTCTCGATTGCTCGACGCCGCCGACGTGGACGAGCTCGCCGGACTATGGACCGACGCAGTGCGGGCACTCGCCGACCATGCCGGGTCCGCGAGTGCTGGTGGTCACACACCGTCTGATTTCGACCTCGTGCCGGTGACCCAGCGGCAGATCGACGGGTGGGAGCACACCTATCCGAATATCGCCGATGTGTGGCCGCTCTCGCCGCTGCAGGAGGGCATGCTGTTCCACTCGCGGTACGACCCGAACACCGCCGACAGCTACACGGTGCAGTCGATCCTCACCCTGGCGGGCGCGGTGGATGCGTCCCGCTTGCGGACCGCCGCGCAGGCAGTGGTGGCGCGCCACGACATCCTGCGGGTCGCTTACGTGGAAAGCGACGAGGGCCCGCGCCAGCTCGTTCTCGCCGATGCCGAACTCCGCTGGCAGGAGGTGGATCTCACCGACATCGCGGACGGCGATCTGCGGCAGCGGGAGCTGGATCGAGTGATCGCCGTGGACGCGCGCACCCGATTCGATCTCACCCGGCCACCACTGTTGCGCTTCATGCTCATCCGGACCGCCGCCGACGTCTACCGTCTCGTGGTGACCAATCATCACCTCGTGCTGGATGGTTGGTCGGGGCCGCTGCTGGCCCGCGAGTTGCTGACGCTCTACCGCACCTCGGGCGAGGCCGCCACACTGCCGCCCGCCCACTCCTACCGGGAGTTCCTGACCTGGCTGCGCACACAGGACAGCACGGCATCCGTCGCCGCTTGGGCGCAATCGCTTGCGGGGGTGGATACGCCGACCCGCGCGGTCCCGACCCGGGTAGGGGACGAGTCCACCGACACCGGGATGGCCTCCACCGAGCTGTCCCACGGCACGGTCACTCGGTTGGCTACGGCCGCACGCGAATCCGGCGCAACGGTGAACACCCTGGTGCAGGTCGGCTGGGCGATGGTGCTGGCCATGCTGACCGGCCGGACCGATGTCGTGTTCGGCGCGACGGTTTCCGGCAGGCCACCGGAGCTGGCGGGCGTCGAAGAGATGGTCGGCCTCTTCATCAATACGCTGCCGGTACGCGTGCGACTCGATCCCGCGGAGAGGGTGGCCGAGCTGCTGGCCCGGCTGCAGGCCGAGCAGGCCCGGTTGATGGACTACCAGCAGGTCGGGCTCGCGGCCATCCACCAGGCGACCGGCCTTGCCGAATTGTTCGACACGCTGGTCGTTGTCGAATCCTTTCCGATCGACCGGGAAACGCTGCTGTCACAGGCGCTCGACATCGCGGGGATGCGGGTGCTCGACGTCGAAGGCACCGACGTGGCGCCCTACCCGTTGAGCCTCATGGTCATTCCACTGCGCGGCACCGAGGGGCACGACACCCTACGAATCACTGTGCAGTGCATGGCCGAACAACCCGGTCCCCTGGCGGCGCGGCCACTGCTGGATCGCTTCGTCCGGCTGCTGACCCAGCTCGCCGAGCACCCGCGTGCAGTGGTCGCACAGCTGCAGTACTGCGACGACGCGGAACGCGCCGCGCTGTTGCCGGTACGCGGCCCGGAGTCGGTACCGTCGCGGACCCTGCCCGATATCCTCGCCGACGGCGCGCGCATCGACAGCAACGCCATCGCGGTCAGCATGGGCGAGCGCACCATGTCCTACGGCGAACTCGACGCCCGCTCCAATCGCCTCGCCCGGATACTGCTGCGCCGGGGCATCGGCCGTGAGGTATTCGTTGTGCTCGCCCTCACCCGATCGCTGGACTCGGTGATCGCGATGTGGGCGCTGGCCAAGACCGGCGCGGCCTTCGCGCCGGTGGATCCCGGCTATCCGGTGGACCGGATCGAGCACATGATCACCGACTCGAAGGCGCCGATCGGTGTGACGGTCACCGCGATCCACGAAACGCTGCCGGGCACCGTCGACTGGCTGCTGCTCGACGACCCCGGCACGATGCGCTCGGCGATGAGGGTCTGCGACGCTCCCATCACCGACGAGGAGCGCGGCGGCCCCATCGATATCGACCAGACGGCCTACCTGATCTACACCTCGGGATCCACCGGCAAGCCGAAAGCTGTCCTGCTCAGCCATCGCGGCGTGGCGAATCTGGTCGCGGCCCAACAGGAATCGTTCGAGCTGGGTTCGACGGCCAGCCCGCTACTTCTGTCCTCACCGAGCTTCGACGGATCGATCTCCGAGCTGCTGACCGCGCACGCGGCGGGCGGCAGGCTCGTGGTCTCGCCGCCGGATGTCTACGGTGGCGCCGATCTGGACCGGCTGCTGCGCGTCGAACGGGTGACCCACGCGGTCGTCACGCCATCGGTGCTGGCCACGATGGACCCCCGCGATCTGGACCACCTCCGAGTGCTCTCGGTCGCCGGTGAGGCCGCGACACCGGAACTGATCGAGCGATGGTCGGTGGGCCGGCGAATGGCGAACCTGTACGGCCCCACCGAATTCAGTATCTCGGCGACCTGGTCGGCGGAACTCGTCGCGGGCGAGCCGATCACGATCGGCGGGCCGATCCGCGGTGCCGCCGCCATGGTGCTCGACACCTGGCTGCGCCCGGTTCCGGTGGGCGTCGCGGGTGAGCTGTACCTGGCCGGTCCGGCGCTCGCCCGCGGGTACTTCAACCGGTTCGCGATGACCGCGGAACGCTTCGTCGCCAACCCGTGCGGTGCGCCGGGCGAGCGGATGTATCGGACCGGCGACATGGTGCGCTGGCTCACCAGCAACGGCGCCCTCGCTCTGGAGTATCTGGGCCGCAGCGACTTCCAGGTCAAGATCCGCGGCATTCGGATCGAGCTGGGCGAGATCGACGCGGCGCTCTCGCGCGACGAGCAGGTCGAGTACGCGGTGACGATCGGGCGCGCGGGCCCGGCGGGGGCGACCGCACTGGTGTCGTATGTGCTGCCCGCGCAGGGGGTGGAATTGGACACCGCGCGGCTGCGTGCGCAGCTGGCCGCGGAACTGCCCGGGCATATGGTGCCCGGCTACGTCGTTGTGCTGGATTCGATTCCGCTCACCCCGGTCGGCAAGCTGGACCGCGAAGCCCTTCCGGTACCCGACTTCTCGGACACACAGCATCCGTATCTGGCGCCGCGCACCCCGCTCGAAGATGCCGTCGCCGCAGTGTTCGCCGATGTGCTCGGCACTGAACAGGTGAGCGTCGACCGGTCGTTCTTCGAGCTCGGCGGCGACTCGCTGAGCGCGACCAAGGTCGTCGCCCGGCTGAATTCGGCGTTCGGGTCTGCCATCGCGCTCCGTGATCTGTTCGACGCGCCCACCGTAGGGCAACTGTCGGCACTGGTCGTCCCGGCCACCGACGGCAAGCCCGAACCCATCGCCCTCGCCCCGCGGATCCGTCCTGCCCGGATCCCGCTGTCACCGGCGCAACAGCGCATGTGGGTGCTCAACCGCATGGATCCGGCGTCGCCCGCGTACAACATCGCGGTCGCCCTCCGACTCACCGGCGAACTGGACGTGGATACCATGCGGCTCTCGCTCGCCGATGTCATCGGCAGGCACGAGACCCTGCGCACCATCTACCCCGCCGACGAGGACGGACCACGGCAGGTGGTGCTCGATGCCGAGGCGGCCACGCCGGACATCACGGTGCTCGACACCGAAGATGGTGCACCGCTGCGTGATCGGATCAACACAGTGGCGGACAAGGGATTCGATCTCGCCGAGGAACCACCGCTGCGCGTGAGCATCTACCGCGTCACCGCACCTACAGCTCACCCGGCGGGCACCGCTGCGATTGCCGCCGAACACGCTGCGGGCGCCGCGCAGGTTTGTTCCGGTCACTCCATGAGCGGCGCCGAGGACTGCGCGGTGCCGGCGAGTCCCGCGCCGGTACACGTGGTCGTCCTGGTGGTGCATCACATCAGCGCCGACGGCGCGTCGATGGCGCCCCTCGCCACCGACGTGGTCGCCGCCTACGCGGAGCGGGCGGCCGGAGCCGACAACGCTCGGGTGCCGCTTGCCGTCCAGTACGCCGACTTCACACTCTGGCATCGCGAGCTACTCGGCAGCGAGTCCGATCCGGAATCAACTGCCGCGCAGCAGATCCGATACTGGACTGACACGCTCACCGGCGCGCCCGACCAGCTCGAGCTCCCCGCCGACCGCCCGCGACCCGCAGTGCAGTCGATGCGCAGCGCCGACTACGCCTTCACCATCGACCCCGACCTGCACGCCGCCCTGGTGGAATTCGCGGCCGCGCACAACGTCACCCTGTTCATGGTCGCGCACGCCACGCTGGCGATCCTGCTGGCCCGGCTCGGCGGCACCGATGACGTGGTGATCGGCACCGCGATCGCCGGCCGCGGCGAGCGTGCGCTGGACGAGCTCGTCGGCATGTTCGTCAACACGCTGGCACTGCGCACTCCGGTCGACCCGAGCGCCGGGTTCACCGAGTTCCTCACCGCAGTCCGGGCGGCCGATCTGGACGCGTTCGCCCATGCCGACGTGCCGTTCGAGCGGCTGGTCCAGGTGCTGAACCCGAGCCGGTCGACCGCGCACCATCCGCTGTTCCAGGTGTTGCTGACCCTGCACAACTTCGTCGAGCCGGCACTCGAACTACCCGGCCTGCGGTTCGAGCTGGAGGATTTCGACCGAGCTTCCTCGCAGTTCGACCTGACGCTCGTCCTGCGCGTGCCCTTCGGGGAGACGGGACCGGTCGGCCTGGACGGCGTACTGACCTACGCGACAGACCTGTTCGATCCGGCGACGGCGGCGGCGCTCGTCACCCGGTGGCGCCGCGTGCTAGCCACCGTCCTCGCGCAGCCCGGGGTGCGCATCGCCGATGTCGACATCCTCGACGACACCGAGCGCAGCACCCTGGTGCCGGTGCGCGGACCCGAAAGTGCCGCGACCACAACGCTTCCGCAACTGCTCGCCGCTTCCGTCGCGGAGTACCCGCAGCGTCCCGCCCTGGTCGTTGCCGGACACACAACCACGTACCGGGAGATCGATGCGCTCACCAACCGGCTGGCGAGGCTGTTGCTGGAAGCGGGCGCAGGCCCGGAAACCGTGGTGGCGCTCGGTCTCCCCCGTTCGGCCGAACTGCTCACCGGTGTGTGGGCGGCCGCGAAGGTCGGGGCGGCCTTCCTGCCGGTCGACCCGAAGTACCCGGTGGAGCGGATTGATCACATGCTGACAGATTCCGGCGCCCAAGTCGGTCTCACCGTCGCCGCCTGCCGGTCGATGCTGCCGGACAGCACGAACTGGCTCGTTCTCGACGACCTCGAGGTGGTCGAGCGCTGGTCCAGTGCGCGCAGCACCGCCGTGCGCGAGGGCGAACTGCCCACACCGATCCGGCCGGACAATCCGGCGTGGCTGATCTACACCTCCGGCTCGACCGGAACACCCAAGGGCGCCTCGGTCCCCCATCGAGGCATCGCCGACATGGTCGCGGCGCAGCGCGCAGTGCTCGGCCTCGACGAACACTCCCGGGTCCTGCAGGTCGCCTCACCGAGTTTCGACGCGTCGGTATTCGAGGCCGTCATGGCGTTCGGTACCGGCGGCGCCGCGGTGGTGTCGCCGCCGGATGTGTTCGGCGGCAGCGCACTCGCCGAGCTGATCGAGGCCGAACGGGTGACCCATATGGTGATCACGCCGTCGGCGCTGGCCTCCCTCGATCCCGCCGAGGTGTCGAGCGTGCGGGTGCTCGCGGTCGCCGGTGAGGCTGTCGGCGCCGAACTCGTCGAGCGCTGGGCGACGGACCGCACGATGGTCGACCTGTACGGACTGACCGAATCCACCATCTGGACAACGGCTTCCGCTCCCCTTGTCGTCGGCGCACCGGTCTGCCTCGGTACGCCGATACGGGGCGCGGCCGTGCTTGTCCTCGACAACCGGCTGCGCCCGGTTCCGGTCGGCGTCGCGGGTGAGCTGTACGTCGCCGGACCTGCCCTGGCCCGCGGTTACCACGCCCGGCCGAGCCTGACTGCCGCCCGCTTCATTGCCGATCCCTTCGGCGCAGCGGGAGAACGGATGTTGCGCACCGGTGATCTCGTGCGCTGGACGCGTTGCGCGGCGGCGGCGGAGCTGGAGTACATCGGCCGCACCGACTTCCAGGTCAAGGTGCGCGGACAACGTATCGAGCTCGGCGAGATCGACGCCGTGCTCGGGCGCGCCGACGGCGTCGACTTCGCGGTGACGCTCGGTGTCCCCGGGCCCACGGGGGCAATGGCTCTGGCGGCCTACCTGGTGCGCACGCCGGGAGCCGATCTCGACCTCGGCCGGGTTCGTGCCCTCGCGGACGGCACCCTGCCCGCGCACATGGTGCCGTCCGCTTTCGTTGTGCTGGAAGCGATTCCACTCGATGCCGTCGGCAAACTCGACCGGAAGGCGCTGCCCGCTCCGGAATTCACGGTCGAACGGACCGTGTATCGGGCGCCGACGACACCCACCGAGGAGGCCTTCGCCAGGATCTTCGGTCAGCTGCTCGGTCTCGACACGGTGGGCGCCGACGACTCGTTCTTCGCCTTGGGTGGCGACAGCATCCTCGCCATCCAGCTGGTGTCGCGGGCCAAGCTGGAGGGCATCCGTTGCACGCCGCTGCAGGTCTTCGAGCACCGCACGGTGGCGGCGCTCGCCACCGCCGCCGACGCCGCGGGCCCCGTAGTGACGCTTGACGAGCTGCCCGGTGGCGGTGTGGGCGATATGCCCGTTCCACCGATCGTGCAGTACATGCTGGAGCGCGGCGGCAACTACGACCGCTTCGCGCAGACCGCGGTGCTGGAGCTACCGGCCGGCATCGACCGCGCCCAGATCGTCGGCACACTCGCGGCCGCCGTCGACCGGCACGACATGCTGCGCGCACGGCTGACGACAGCCGACGACGGCGCGCCACGACTACTGGTCGGCGAACCGGGCTCGGTCGACGTGGACGCACTCCTGCATCGCATCGAGTTCGACGCGGCAGCATCCGTCGAGCTGCGCGAATACGCGGTGACCGAGCTCGATTCCGCGATGAACCGGCTCGATCCGGCGAGCGGGACTGTGCTGCAGTTCGTCTGGCTCGACCCGGTGAGCGACGCAGGAACACCGACCAGGGCGGGCCGACTCGTCGTGGTGGCACATCACTTGGTGATCGATGGTGTCTCCTGGCGCATCCTGGTGCCGGATCTGATCGCCGCCTGGGCGCAGCTTTCAGTCGGCAACACCCCGGTCCTCGCCGAGACGGGCACCTCGATGCGGCGCTGGTCGTACGCACTGGCCGACGAATCACGCACGGACAGAAGGGTTTCCGAACTCGAATACTGGCGGCGGGTTGTCGGGGGCCCTGACCCGCTGATCGGTTCCCGCGAGCTCGACGCCACGGTCGATCAGACGCACACGCTGCGTAGGGTCGAACGCGAAGTAGCCGCCGACGTCACCAACGCGCTGCTCACCACGTTGCCCGGCGTCTTCCACGGTGGCGTCGACGACGCCCTGCTCGCCACCCTGGCGCTCGCGCTGGTGCGCTGGCGCGGCGAGGCCGAGAACACCGCGCTGATTCGGCTCGAAGGCCATGGCAGACAAGAGGAAGCAATCCCCGGCGCCGACCTGTCCCGCACGATCGGCTGGTTCACCAGCATCTACCCGGTGCGGCTCGACCTCACCGGGATCGATGTCGACGACGCGTTGGCCGGCGGCCCTGCCATCGGCGCGGCGATCCGCACGGTGAAGCATCAGCTGCTCGCGGTGCCGGACAAGGGCATCGGGTTCGGCCTGCTGCGCTACCTGAATCCGGCGACGGCGGCACACCTTCCGGTCCGCCTGCCCGGCCACATCAGCTTCAACTACCTGGGCCGCTACTCGACCGGCGACATCCCCGCCGGACTGGAAGGCATCGGCTGGCTGCCCACCAACGAACTCGGCGACCTGCACGGTGCCGAACATCCGGACGTGCCACTGCAATCCGCGATCGATGTGAGCGCGGTGGTCGTCGGTGACCGGCTACGAGCGAGCTTCGGCTTCCCGGCAACACTGCTCGACGAGAACGCGGTGGCCGAACTGGCCGACCTGTGGATCGACGCGCTCGGCGCGGCCGCGCATTTCGCCGAGACCCCGGCCGCACAGACGGCCGCTGCCGAGGAATCCGCGGCGGCCGCCGCCGCCGTATCCATCCCGGGCGGACTCGGTCTCGATGTGCTGCTGCCCATCCGGCTCGGCGGCACCGAGCCCGCTCTGTTCTGCATCCACCCGTCATCCGGAATCTCCTGGACCTATCTCGGATTCGCGGAGGCGCTGCGACCCGGCCGGCCGATCTACGGTCTGCAGGCTCCGGATCTCGGCGGCCATGAACCACCCGCACGCTCGATCGAGGAGTTCGCCGACCGGTACCTGCGCGAGATCCGCGCCGTGCAGCCCGACGGTCCGTATCACGTGCTCGGCTGGTCGTCCGGCGGCCTCATCGCGCACGCCATCGCGACCAAGCTCCGGGAGTCGGGCGACACGGTGGGTGTCGTCGCGCTCCTGGACGCCGATACCGCCGACATCGACGGCGACAGCATCGAGCAACTCACCGCGGGCGGCTTCGTCAACGCCTTCGGCTCGGTCATCGGAATCCACGATGTGCCCGCCGAAGCGACCGCACAAGAAGCCGCCGATGCGATCCACGAGCAACTCGGTGGCGTATCGCTGATCGATTCGGGCACCCTCGAACGGCTGGCCAGGTCGTACAACGCATCGGCGCGAACCAGAACCGGATATCGGCGCCCGGTGTTCGACGGCGACATCGTGTATTTCAGCGCGACCGTCGGCACCTCCGACATCTTCGGCCCGGAGGGCTGGCGGCCCTATGTGACCGGCGAAATCAGCAACCACGACATCGAGGTCACCCACTACGAAATGACCGCACCCCACGTGCTGCCGATCATCGCGCGCGTGCTCGACGAGTATCTGGAACGGTATCTGCAGTGATCTCCGATGACGGCAGAGGCCCCGCCTCGGATGTCTCCGATGCGGGGCCTCGAGAACTCGCCATCACTACTTCTGCGCGGCCTTGAACTCGCGGCGGCGGCGGTGCAGGATCGGCTCGGTGTAGCCGTTGGGCTGCGTGGTGCCTTCCAGGACCAGTTCCTTGGCGGCCTGGAACGCGATGGAGTCATCGAAGTTCGGGGCCAGCGGGCGGTAGGTCTTGTCGTTCGCGTTCTGGCGGTCGACGACCGGGGCCATCCGCTCGAGGCTGGCGATCACGTCGGCCTCGGTGACGATGCCGTGGCGCAGCCAGTTGGCGACCAGCTGGCTCGAGATACGCAGGGTGGCACGGTCTTCCATCAGGCCGATGTCGTTGATGTCGGGCACCTTGGAGCAGCCGACACCGTGATCGATCCAGCGGACCACGTAGCCCAGGATGCCCTGGGAGTTGTTGTCCAGCTCCTGACGCTTCTCCTCGTCGGTCCAGTCGGTGGACTGCGCGAGGGGGATCTCGAGGATCTGGTCGACGGTGGCGCGCGGGCCACCCTTGGCGATCTGGGACTGCTGCTTGAACACGTCCACCAGGTGGTAGTGGGTGGCGTGCAGGGTGGCGGCGGTCGGCGAGGGCACCCATGCGGTGTTGGCGCCTGCCTTGGGGTGGCCGATCTTCTGCTCGAGCATGCCTGCCATCAGGTCGGGCATGGCCCACATGCCCTTGCCGATCTGCGCCTTGCCGGGCAGGCCCTTGGCCAGGCCGGTGTCGACGTTCCAGTCCTCGTAGGAGGTGATCCAGGTCTGGGCCTTCATCTCGGCCTTGCGGACCATCGGCCCGGCCTCCATGGAGGTGTGGATCTCGTCGCCGGTGCGGTCGAGGAAGCCGGTGTTGATGAACACCACGCGGTCCTTGGCGGCCTCGATGGAGGCGGCGAGGTTGACCGTGGTGCGGCGCTCCTCGTCCATGATGCCGACCTTGAGGGTGTTGCGGGTCAGGCCGAGGACGTCCTCGATCCGGCCGAACAGCTCGTTGGTGAACGCGGCCTCGTCGGGGCCGTGCATCTTCGGCTTCACGATGTAGACCGAACCGGTGCGGGTGTTGGCGCGCGAGGCGGTGCCGTTGAGCGAGTGCACGGCGATCAGCGAGGTGATCAGGCCGTCCATGATGCCCTCGGGAACCTCGTTGCCCTG
Organism: Nocardia sp. IBHARD005; assembly: GCF_052814245.1. Lineage (NCBI taxonomy): Bacteria > Bacillati > Actinomycetota > Actinomycetes > Mycobacteriales > Nocardiaceae > Nocardia > Nocardia sp. IBHARD005. Next base: position 4,332,773 of record NZ_CP199935.1, on the reverse strand, counting down.
CGCGTCGATGATCGCGTCGGAGGTCATCAGGTGGCCCACGTTGCGCACGAACAGCAGCGAACGACCGTGCAGGACCAGCTCGGAGCCGTCGAGCGCGGTGAACACGCGGTCGGGGTTCATGGTGCGGGTGAAGGTCTTGCCGCCCTTGGAGACTTCCTCGGCCAGGTCGCCCTTCATCAGGCCGAGCCAGTTGCGGTAGCAGACGACCTTGTCGTCGGCGTCGACCGCGGCGACCGAGTCCTCGAAGTCCATGATCGTGGTGAGCGCGGACTCCAGGACGATGTCCTTCACACCCGCGGTGTCGGTGGAGCCGATCGGCGAGGTGGCGTCGACCTGGATCTCGATGTGCAGCCCGTTGTGCTTGAGCAGCACCGAGGTCGGGGCCTCGGGGTCGCCGAGGTAGCCGACGAGCTGCGACGGGTCGGCCAGGCCGATGTCGGTGCCGTCTTCCAGCCCGATCTCGAGCTCGCCGTCGACGATCTTGTAGTAGGCCGAACCGAGGTGCGAACCGGTGATCAGGGTCACCGCGTCGTCGAGGAAGTTACGGCCCCACTCGATGACCTTGTCGCCGCGCACGCGGTTGTAGCCGCTGCCCTTCTCCGCGCCGTTGGCCTCGGGGATGGCATCGGTGCCGTAGAGCGCGTCGTAGAGCGAGCCCCAGCGCGCGTTGGCGGCGTTGATCGCGAAGCGCGCGTTCATCACCGGCACCACGAGCTGCGGGCCCGCGGTGGTGGCGATCTCGGCGTCGACGTTGCCGGTGCCGATCTGGAACGGCGCGGGCTCGGGCCGCAGGTAACCGATCTCGGTCAGGAACTGCTTGTAGGCGGCCTTGTCGTAGCCGGTTCCCGGGTTCTCGCCGTGCCAAGCATCGAGCTTGCCCTGGAACTCGTCGCGCTCAGCGAGCAGAGCGCGGTTACGCGGGGCGAGGTCGTTGATGATCTGCTCGGCACCGGCCCAGAACGCGGCGGAATCTACGCCGGTACCGGGGAGCGCCTCGTTCTCGATGAAATCGTGAAGAACGCTCGCCACCTGGAGCCCGCCGACCTGAATCCGCTCTGTCATCTACTGCCTCACTTTGGTGAAAACCGGGTGGGAAAAGTCGATGTCATGTTACCCGTGGGTAGAGGTGACACCTCGTGTGGGTTCGAACGCCCCATGGGCCCCGTCCATTCCGCCACGCCGAGCCACCGAGGTCGGCGGCATGGGCGCGGCGGGTCACCCCTTGATTGTAGGTGCGCGGACAATTAATGTACTGATCGGAACATTAAGTCGCGAGCCGGACCGAACGGAGGCGCCGTGACCACCGGACCGTCGTCGCCTGTGCGTCGCCGCGGCCGTCCCCGCGCCACCGAGCGCGCGGACACGCGTGAGCGGATCCACCACGCGGCACTCGAACTGTTCGCCGAACGGGGATTCCATGCCACCGGTGTCGCCGAGATCGGCGCGAGAGCCGACGTCCAGCGGGGTGCCCTGTACTACCACATAGGGTCCAAGCAAGACCTGCTGTGGGCGATCCTGCGCGACTACACCCAGCTGCTGCTCGCCGATGCCGAACGCATCGTCGAGGCAGGCGCCGACCCCGTCGAGACGCTGCGCCGGCTGATTCGCAGCCATGTCGAACTGATCGTCACGCATCGGCGCGCGGTGGCCGTGCACCTGCGTGACGCCGACGCACTGACCCACGAACACGCCGTCGTCCTGCAGCAACTACGCGATCGGCTACAGCACCACTGGCAAGACGTCATGGACGCGGGCCACGCGGCCGGGCAACTGCGCACCGCCGACCACATCGTCACCAACGGCATGCTCGGCATGCTCAATTCCCTCGGCTACTGGTACCGCGAGCGCGGCACGCACTCCCCCGCCGAGATCGCCGACATCCTCACCGACACCGTCCTGTCCGGGCTCCGCGCCACGGGCGACAACACGAAAGGCTGACCATGGCTTGGGATTTCGAGACCGATCCGGACTACCAGCGCAAGCTCGATTGGGTGGCGGAGTTCGTCCGCACCGAGGTCGAGCCCCTGGATCTGCTCTACCCCAATCCCTATGACCGGACCGACCCCGAGATCCGGGCGCTGATGCGGCCGCTGCAACAGCAGGTCAAGGATCAGGGTCTGTGGGCCTGCCATCTCGGTCCCGAACTCGGCGGTCCCGGTTTCGGTCAGCTGAAGCTGGCGCTGCTCAACGAAGTGCTCGGCACCTCGATGTGGGCGCCGCTCGTCTTCGGTTGTCAGGCACCGGATTCCGGTAACGCCGAGATCTTGGCGCACTTCGGCACCGAGGAGCAGAAGGCGAAATACCTGCAGCCGTTGCTCGATGGCGAGATCGGCTCCTGCTACGCGATGACCGAACCCACCGGCGGCTCGGACCCGACCGCGTTCCGCACCACCGCGGTGCGCGACGGTGACGAGTGGGTGATCAACGGCGAGAAGTGGTTCAACTCCGCCGCCGAGTTCGCCACCTTCCACATCGTGATGGTGGTGACCGACGCCGCGGCCGAACCGCACCAGCGGTTGTCGATGTTCATCGTTCCCGCCGACGCGCCTGGCCTCGAACTGGTGCGCAACTTCACCGTCCCCGGGTTCAGCGAACACGAAGGGCACCTGCGATTCACCGATGTCCGGGTGCCGGCCGATCATCTGCTCGGCGCGGAGGGCGCGGGGTTCATCGTCGCGCAGACCCGGCTGGGCGGCGGCCGCGTGCACCACGCGATGCGCACGGTCGCGTTGGTACGCAAAGCCTTCGACATGATGTGCGAGCGCGCGGTCTCGCGCCCGGCCCGCAAGGGTGTAGTCGGCGGCTTCCAGATGACCCAGGAACGCATCGCCGACAGCTGGATCCAGATGGAGCAGTTCCGGTTGCTGGTCCTGCGCACCGCCTGGCGCATCGACCAGGCCAAGGACTACCGCGCCGTCCGCAAGGACATCGCCGCCATCAAGATCGCCATGCCGACCGTCATGAACGACATCGCCCGCCGCGCACTGCATCTGCACGGCGCGATAGGCGTGAGTACCGACCTCCCCTTCCTCGACATGACCACCTACGCCGAGGTCATGGCCATCGCCGACGGCCCGACCGAGGTCCACAAGATCACCCTCGCCAAGGAAGTGCTCAAGAACTACGCGCCGGGAGACCCGGTGTATCCGAGTGGCTACCGGCCCGCGCTGCGCGAACAAGCCCGTGATCTGGTGGCGCGCAGGCTCGAACACGAGGTCGGCAACCACTGAAGGTCCCGATCTTCGGGTGAGCAGGAACTAACCTGCCTCGCACGGGCGGTGTCAGCCTCTTCGACCCCGCGCTGCGAGTCAGGGCGTCGACGGTCTGCGTGTCGCCGACGCCTCGGTGTTCCCCGAGCACACGACGGTGAACCCGAACATCACCGGCATGCTCGTCGGTGAACGCTGCGCCGAACTCGTCGCCGCCGACCGAAAATAAATCAGCCGACATTTCGGACACGGTATGTCACCATGATTTCACGCAGGTGATTCGCATCGGGCGAGGAACCGACGAGCAGCATCGAGAGGAGGAGACGGCCGTGAAACAGCAAGGGCCACAGCGAGAATCGGACAAGACCTATCGCCGCGCGGATTCGGCCCATCGCGCGATGCGCCTGGGAATCGATGGCTCCGGCCGTCTCCGGTTCGTGGCCTGACCGGCCCGCCTCTTCCGCTTCCGACGTTCGCTCTCTTCGAAACATGGTGATTCCCATGATGATTCGTCATGCCGTCGACCCGACGGCGCCCGCTTCCGACACCTGGATACACACGCGGGTGCTCGTGCTGAATGCCAGCTACGAGGCCCTCGACGAGATCACCGCCGATCGGGCCGTGACATTGCTGATCAGCGGCGCCGCGGAGACCGTGATCGAGCGGGTGCCGCACTTCCCGATCCGGTCCCAGCACCTGGTGATCGGGCTGCCGGAGACGATCCGGCTGGTGCGCTATGTCTACCTGGCACACCTCGCGCCGATCGGTGACGACAGCCGCGCCACCCTCGCCGGGGTGTTGCGCCGCGACAAGCACCGGTGCGGCTACTGCGCCGACTGGGCCCACACCGTCGACCACATCCGCCCGCGCAGCCGGGGCGGACCCAATACCTGGAGCAATCTCGTCGCCTGCTGCGCACCGTGCAATACAGGCAAGGCCGACCGCACCCCGGAAGAGGCGGGGATGCGGCTGTTGTGGGAGCCCAAGGCTCCCGACCCGCTCGCCCGCAAGCAGCGCCGGATCTGGAAGGAGTACGCGCCGTGACCACCACCGACCTCGCACTGACCGAACTGCTGACCCTGTCCGATTCGGGGCAATGGCATCGCGCCGCCTGCCGCGGTGACCCCAACCACGAGGCGTGGTTTCCGTACCCGTCGCAGGACTTCGACTACGCCCGCCGGATCTGCGCCGGTTGCCCGTTGCTCGCGGGGTGCACCGAGTACGCGGCGCAGACGGGTCAGTCGGGGGTGTGGGGCGGTCGGGAGTACGACCGTGGTCGCGTGATCAGGGCGTGATCGCGCCGCGGCCGGGTGCCGACACCGGCACCCGGCCGCGGCGTCCTCCGTGCGACATCGCTGTGACCTGCGGCGATGCGTCGGGGTACGCACTGTGCGGCGGTGCGGCGCGGTGTCCTTAAACTTGCCGCGTGGGTACGCATCGCAACGGGACCAGATCTCGAAGTATCAGCAAAGGTCCGGTTATCGCGGCATCGGCACTGATCCTGGTGATCGTCGCCGTGTTCGCATGGTTCCAGCTCAGCGATCGTGCCGAGACCTCTGATGTCGCGGCGGCCGCCGAGTGCGTCGAAGGGGCCGCGGCCCTCGATGTCACGGTGGATCCGGCGATCGCCGGTCCGGTGCGGACTGCGGCCGAGCGCTTCAACGCGACCAAGCCTCGGGTGCGTGACCACTGCGCCCAGGTGAAGGTGTCGGCACGCCCGTCGAGTGCCCTGGCAGGCGGCCTGGCCGACACGGCCACGTGGGATCCGGCGCTCGGTCCGAAGCCGGGCCTGTGGATCGCCGATTCGAGCCGCACTGTCGAACTGGTTCGGGTGCCCGGTCTGATCGAGGGCACGCCCGCCTCCATCGCCACCAGCCCGATCGTGCTGGCCGTGCCAGATGCCCTGCGCCAGGCGCTGGAGCAGAACCAGATCGCGTGGGCCGACCTGCCGCGACTGCAGCAGGGCTCGCTCGACGAAGTCGGTCTGAGCGGGTGGGGTGGGCTCCAGATGGCCTTGCCCGTGGGTGACGCGACGACCGCCGCCGCGGCGTCGATCGGCGCCGCGGTCTCTGGCACCGAACCGTTGACCGAGCAGGCCGCCGGATCCGGTCAGGTCGTCGCCGCGATCTCCGGGCTCGCCGCGGGTGCGCAGACACCGGCCGACCTGATGACCGCCATGTCGGCGATGACCGCGAACCCCACCGACGATGCGGTGCACGCGGTCGCCGCGACTCAGCAGCAACTCGGCACCGGTGGTCTCACCGCGTTCCGGCCGGTCGGCTCCGCGCCGCTGGCCGACTATCCGGCAGCGCTGCTGTCGGGTCCGTGGGTCGACAAGACCCAGAACCTGATCGCGTCGCGGTTCATCGACTTCCTGCGCGCGCCGGAGCAGGCGGGCGCGCTCGCCACCGAGGGCTTCGGGCCCGCCATCGGCTCGGCGCCGGCGAATCCGCCGCGGGCGGCACTGGAGAAGGTGCAGTCGACGCTGGCCAATCCGGTCCTCGGCGTGAACGCCACGGTCTTGCTCGATGTGTCGTCGTCGATGGGCACCGCCGAGGGATCGACCACCCGGCTGTCTAACGCGATCGCCGCCGTCGCCTCGACACTGCAGGTGATGCCGCCCGATTTCGGGCTCGGCCTGTGGACGTTCGGTAAGAACATCGACGGCACCACCCCGTACAAGGTGCAGGTGGCCACCGACCTGCTCACCAACTCCCAGCGCAACGCGGTCGGCACGGCGGTCACCTCGGTGAAACCGAGCCAGCTCACCGCGGACCAGGCGTATCCGACCCTGCTCGCCGCCTATCGCGCCGCGGTGGCCGGATACTCCCCCGGGCGCACGAACTCGATCCTGCTGATCACCGACGGCCCCGACGACGATTCGACGCTGACCGGCACCACGCTGGTCAGCGAGATCACCGCGGCGACCGATGCGGGCAAGCCCATCCGCATCGACGTCGTCGTGGTCGGCGGCGCGGGCACCCAAACCCTGCAGACCCTCGCCGACCGGACGGGCGGCACCTACCTCCGCATGCCGGCGAGCAACGACCTCGGCTTCGGCACCGCGGTGGTCAAGGCGCTCACCACGCCCTAGGTTCGGCCGGCCATACGCGCTACACCGGCATCATGACGGCGAAACCTGCACCAGCGCACCGGATTCCATCGCTACCCAGAGGTATCCGGCAGGGTCGACGGTGAGTCCGTGCGGTTCGGCGCCCGGTAGGTCGAGGTGGGTGATCGTGCCGTCGGTGGCGATCCGGCCGAGACGGCAGCTCGCCCACTCGGTGAACCACCGGGCACCATCTGGACCTGCCACGATCGCGTGCGGGCGCCGGCGTCCGGGAGGGCGAACTCGGCGATGGTTGCCACTCAGCGCCCGTTCCACCTCGTCGACCACGAGTAGTTTCTGGAACCGCAACGACGCCCCGGCGGACGTAGCGCCCGGGTCAGGGAAGCCGTTCTCGACGCGACGACGGCCGAGCTCGCCGAGCAGGGCTATCGGATACGGGCACTCTCACCGGCGATCTCTGTGCGCTCACCGAGCTGGTTCGCTCGGGCTTCGCCGATCCCGACGCCGGCACCGTGGCAACAGCCTTTGTCGCAGCGGGCATGCAACATCCCGATGCCACCGCCGCACTGCGCGGCTTCTACGCCGCACGCCACGACGAGGCGGCGGCGATCGTGCGGCGGGCGGTCGTCCGCGGCGAGGTCGAGCCGAACATCGACGCGGCCGAGATCATCCGGCTCGCCATCGCACCGCTGTTCCACCGGCTGTTCATCACCCACGAACCAGTCACCACAGAGCAGGCACGCCGATCCGCGGACATCGCAGCCGCACTCGCAAGAACCGCGCTCGATACCTGAAGTCGATAACACTGCGCGAAATCGTTACCTGCGAACCGGCATCACTCGCCGAGCCCGGCAACATCGGGGGCAAGAACAAATTGGCCGCTATGAGGGAAGGGGCCGGCCGCACTGACCGAGGAATGGGCGCCCACGCAGGCGAAAAGGGACCGATATCAAACCCAGGGGCGGCCGAACTTCGTGTGCCGACTGCATTTTGCCCCGCCGATTCCAGGATTTTCGACGCTGAGCCCGGCGAGCGCGACGAATTCGAATCGATGCTCGATTGCCGATACTTTGTGACAAATAAAAATGGCGGTTCGGCCATCGTCGGCGGACATCCGCATCAAACGCTCGTGCAGTTCGAGTGATGTTTCGTCAAACTAACGGACTTCCCCGCCTCATGAGTGAAACCTCCCGGCCCTTCTGGGCGATAGACTCTGAGATGGGCGCGTTGCGCTTGCGTGGCAGTCGATTTTTCGGGGTCGACGCGCCTTCCCGTCTTGGCTAGTATCGGCCGGAATAGGATGTTTAATCCTGAGCAGGGAACGGTCTGACTCTTCCCTTCTCCATTTTGCTCAGCAAATTTTAGTTTGAAATCACCGGGTGTCATAGCGCAATCAATCGACACAGATCAGTCCGGCTTGCGGCCTGGGTGCATATCGATACCAGATTGAGGCTGACAGGAGTTATGCGCTTTGACCGGCACGAACGCGAGTCAGGAGATATGCGTGAGCGAACAACCGTACAAATCCGGAGAATGGCGCAAAACTTCCACCGCGCCGACCTCGGCGTTCGGATTGTCGGCGGCCCAGCGGGGTATCTGGTTTGCCCAGCACATCGCCGGTAAGGAAACCCCCATCTCGATCGCCCACTACGTGGAGTTCGTCGGCGATGTGGATGGCGAGCTGTTGACGGTGTGCGGCCGCCGCGCGTTGCGGGAGTTCGGGTCGGGGTTTCTCCGGTTGGCCGAGATCGACGGCGTGCCGTACCAGATGATCGACGGCCCCCATGACGAGACGATGCCCCAGATCGACTTCAGAGACTACCCGAACCCGATCCGGGCGGCGCGAGACTGGATGACTCGCGAGTACACAGCACCGCTGGACATAGTGAGTGACCGGCTGGTGCATTCGGCGCTCCTGCGGGTCGGGACGGCTCATTACCTCTTGTATTCGCGGATCCACCACATCGCCCTGGACGGATATGCGGCGATGACGATGATGCAGCGGGTCGCTCAGCTGTACTCGGCTGCCAAGGCAGGTGACCCGCCCCCGCCGTGCAACGCCGATGACCTGCGCGAGATCGTGCGAGCAGATGCCGAATACCGCGACTCCGAACGATTCGCCGCCGATCGTGAGTATTGGCGCGAACATCTTGCCGACACTCCGGCACCGGTGAGCCTGTCCGGCCGAACCGCCGACGCCGACTCGCATCCCGTGCGGGTGGGAGGTGCCCTGGACGCGGAGACCGCGGCCGGCATGGAGGCCATCGCCGCATCGGCGAATTCGCAGGTCGCGCCCGTGGTTGTCGCGGCATTCGGTGCCTATCTCGCGCGGATGACCGGCGAGGATACGGTCAGCCTGAGTCTGCCGGTATCGGCGCGAACCAACGCCTCGTTGCGCCGGTCAGGCGGTATGGTCGCCAATGTCGTGCCGTTGCGGCTCGGCGTCGGTACCGATCCCACCGTCGCAATGTTGATTCTGTCAGCTCAGCATGAACTGACCGGAGCGCTGCGTCGGCAACGGTATCGCCAGGAAGACATCTTTCGGGATCTCGGTTTCACCAGCGACCGCGCCGCGTCGTTCGGACCATCGGTCAACATCATGCCCTCTGACCGGGTCATCGATTTCGGCGGCGTCGTCGGCGAACTGCACGTGCTCACCTCCGGGCTGATCGAGGACCTGTTCGTGAATCTGTACCCGGGTCGGGGTTCAGAACGCACCCACCTGGACTTTCAGGCGAACCCGAACCTGTACACCGAGGCCGAACTCGGTCGGTACTACCACCGTTTCCTCGAGTTCCTGCACGAGTTCGTCACCGTGGGTCTCGATACCCCGGTGTCGTCAGTGCCGCTGTTGTCACCCGGTGAACACGCCGCGATCGTGCCCGCCCGCGGGCCTTCGGGATCGGAGCCGGTAATCCTGCCCGACCTGCTGGCCGCAGGACCCCGGTCGAACCCGGACGGGCTGGCCGTGATCGCCGGTGACCGGCGGATGACCTACCGCGAACTCGACGAACAGTCGAACCGGCTGGCTCGAATGCTGATCGGTGCCGGTGCGGGCCCGGAAACCTCAGTCGCCGTGGCGATACCGCGATCGGCCGATTCGGTGACGGCGATCTGGGCGGTAGCCAAGACCGGTGCGGCGTTCGTTCCCATCGACCCGCGCTACCCGACCCAGCGAATCGGCCACATGATCGCCGACAGCGGCGCCCGAATCGGGCTCACGGTCACCGCGGCGCGCGAAACAGTGCCCGACGAGCTGGATTGGCTGGTGATCGACGATCCGGCCCTCGACCAGCTGTATACGACCACACCGGCGTCGTCGATCACCGATGCCGACCGGCTCGCTCCGATACATGTCGACAACAGCGCCTACCTGATCTACACGTCGGGGTCGACCGGCAAGCCCAAGGGCGTGATCGTCGGTCATCGTGGCCTGATCAATCTGGTGCACAGCGCGATCGGCGATGAACCGTTGTCCACCCGATCGCGGGTCGCCCAGGTCGCCTCACCCAGCTTCGACGCCTCGATCGAGGAGCTGCTGATAGCTTTCGTGTCGGCAGCGACTGTCGTGGTGGCAGCGCCGGAGGCCTATGCCGGGGAACAGCTCACCGCCCTCCTGCGGGAGCAGCGGGTCAATCGGCTGCACGTGACGCCGGCGGTGCTGGCAACGATCGATCCGACCGGGCTGGACGAACTCGCCCGTGTTGTCGTCGGCGGCGATGTCTGCCCGCCGGAGCTGGTTTCCAGGTGGGCGCCCCATGTTCAGATCGTCAACAGTTACGGACCCACCGAGACCACGATCTCGGCCACCTTCAGCGCGGCGATGCGTGCCGACCAGCCGATCACGATCGGCGGCCCGGCCCACGGGGTGGCCGCGATGGTGCTCGATCGCAGGCTTGCGCCCGTCCCGGTCGGGGCGGTCGGCGAGCTCTACTTGGCCGGCCCGGGTGTGGCCAGGGGCTACCAGGGACAGCCTGGCCTGACCGCGGACCATTTCGTCGCCGATCCATGCGGTTCGGGTGCCCGGATGTACCGCACCGGAGATCTGGTGCGCTGGTCCGGGCTCGACGACCGGGCAACCGGGGAATCGGCGCGGGAACTGTCGCTGGAGTATCTGGGCCGCAGTGACTTCCAGGTCAAGATCCGCGGCGTCCGGATCGAGCTCAGTGAGATCGATTCCGTGTTGACCAGCCACGATGCCGTCGACTTCGCCGTCACTGTCGGCACGCCGACACCGTCGGGCGCGACGATTCTCGTGGGCTATGTGGTGCCGAGCGCGGGCGCCGACATCGATCCCACGGCGCTACAGGCATTCGCCGCGGAACTTCTCCCGCCCACCATGGTGCCTTCGGCGATCACGGTCCTCGACGCGATACCGATGAGCCCGACCGGAAAAGTCGACCGTAAGGCTCTACCGCAGCCAGACCTCACCGCTCCTGCCGGTTCGAGCCGGGCAGCCTCCACGCCACGCGAGCACACCATCGCCCGGTTGTTCGCCGAGCTGCTCGGCGTCGCTACGGTCGGCACGGATGAGAGCTTCTTCGCGCTCGGCGGCGACAGCATCAGCTCGGTGCAACTGGTGGCGCGCGCACGGGCCTTCGGGCTCGAGTTCAGCGCTCAGGATGTCTTCGAACACAAGACCGTGGCCGGGCTTGCTGGTGCCGCCACCGACCTCGGTTCCGCGATGTCGACGCTGCCCGGCGACAGGGAACTCACCCGCACGCCGATCGCCTACGAGATGCTCGATCGCGCAGGTGGGATCACTCGCGACGCCCAGGCGCTGCTCCTGACGATCCCGCACGGAGTCGACCGATCGGTCCTCACGGCAGCCCTGCAGGCTGTCCTCGATCGCCACGACATGCTCCGCGCGATCCCACGCACGTCAGGGTCGGATTCCGGCCTCGCCGACGATTGGTTCATCGACATCCGGCCGGCAGGCGCGGTCCCGGCCGACGACCTGGTCCGGCACGTCACCGCGTCCGATGACCCCATGGCCGTGGCCGACCGCGAACTCGACCACGCCCTCGATCGGCTGGACCCAGCCGCCGGGCATCTGGTCCAGGCAGTGTGGATCGCCCCCACCGACGACCAGCAGACCGGCCTGCTGTGGCTGGTCGTGCACCAGCTCGCGATCGACGCAGCGTCCTGGCCCCTCGTCGTGGCCGACATGGCTGCCGTGTGCTCGTCGATCATGGTCGGCGAAGCTCCGGAACTCGAGGCTCCCATGATGTCGTTGCCCGCCTGGGTGCGGGCACTGTCGGCCGAGGCGCAGACCCCTCGCCGACGCGGCGAAGCAGCGCTGTGGCAGCAGGCGATAGCCACCCCCGATCCCTGCCTCGCCGCTCGGGCCGACGGACCGCGGAGCGACTCGGCCGAAACCGGTGACCTGCAGGTCATGGTCCCGGTACCGGTGACGGCAGCGCTGCTGGGGACAGTGCTCGAACGATTCCACGCCGATGTCGAGCACGCGCTGCTGGCCGCGCTGGCCATGGCGGTCACCCGCTGGCGTCATGAGCGCGGCGGCTCAGGCGACTCCCTTCGAGTCATGGTGAACGGCAGCGGCCGCAACGCCGTGGCTGGTGCCGAACTCGACCGCACGATAGGCGGTTTCGATGCCGCGTATCCAGCCGGTCTCGACCTCACCGGGATCGATCTCGACGACGCCTTCGCCGGGGGACCCAGCGCCGGCGGTGTGCTCAAGACGGTCAAGGAACAGCTGCGGCGACTCGGCGACGGCGTCGGCTATTCGATGCTGCGCTACCTCGCCGGAGAGCTCGCCGGGGTCGCTGCACCGCAGCTGAGTTTCACCTATCTGGGCAGTACCGAGGACTGGCAGCACGACGGCTGGCAGCCGGTGACCGTCACACGGGCCCGCGACCCACAGGCACGCTCGCGCCAGGAAATCGCTGTCGACGCCAGCGTGCGGCACACTGCGGCGGGGAACCAGCTGGCCGTGACCTGGTCCTATCCCGCCGCCCTGTTCAGCGATCAGGAGATCCGCGCACTGGCGCAGCTGTGGCTGTCGGCGCTGCGGGGCTTGGTCGCGGTCACCGGCTCACCGGATATCGGCGGGCATACGCCGTCGGATTTCGCGCTGGTGGCGACCACACAAACCGAGATCGACCGATGGGAACAGCAGTACCCCACCCTGTCGGATGTCTGGCCACTGTCGCCGATGCAAACGGGGATCCTCTTCCACGAGGCCTACGCCGCCGACTCCGCCGACGAATACATCGACCAATCCGTGCTGACGATCGCCGGACCGCTGGATCGAGACCGGCTGCGCGCCGCCGCGCAAACCCTGCTCGACCGCCACGACAGCCTGCGGGTCGCCTTCCAGCACACCGAGTCCGGGCCGCGGCAGCTCGTCGTCGGCGACGTCGAGATCCGCTGGCATGAGCTGGATCTCAGCGAACGGAACGCCAGCGACGACGTAGTCGAACGACTGCTCCTCGATGACCGCACACGGCGGTTCGACACAGCGGACCCGTCGTTGCTGCGGTTTCAGCTGATCCGGACCGCTGCCGACCGTCACCGACTCGTGGTGACCGGCCACCACATTCTGCTCGATGGCTGGTCGACCCCCTTGTTGGTGCGAGAACTCATCGACCTGTACATGGCAGGTGCGCACACCGCACAGCCCGCGCCCGCCCATACTTACCGTGACTACCTGGCGTGGCTGGCCGAAGGTGATGCGGCGGCGGCGATCTCGGCGTGGCAGCACGCGCTGGCCGGCATCGATTCCGCCACGAGGGTGACGACCACCGAGCACTGGAAATCGGACACTGCGGCGAGCATGGTCAGCTCGGAGCTCGGTGCCCGAGCCACGGCGGCGCTGACCACAACGATCCGCAAACACGGGATCACACTGAATACTGCCGTGCAGGCGTGCTGGGCCATGGTGGTAGCCACGCTCACCGGGCGCACAGACGTGGTATTCGGCTGCGTTGTGTCCGGGCGGCCGCCGCAGGTAGCCGGTGTGGAGCACATGCTCGGGCTGTTCATCAACACACTGCCGGTACGCATCCGACTCGACCCGGCCGAAGAATTGTCGCAGTTGCTCACGCGCATCCAGCTCGAGCAGAGTCGATTGCTCGACTATCACCATATCGGGCTCCCCGACATTCACCGCGCGGTCGATATGCCCGAGTTGTTCGATACCTTGATCGTGGTCGAGTCCTATCCGGTCGATCACTCGGTGCTGACCAAGGCGCTCGATGCCGCGGGGCTGAAGGTCCTCGCGGTGGACAGCTCCGACGCGGCGCCGTACCCGGTCAACCTGATGGTCGTTCCCGGCGAATCCCTCACGCTCGAGCTGCTGTTCCGTGACGCGGCGATCGACCACGACCAGGCCGGCGAGCTACTGGCGCAGGTCGTGCGTTACCTCGAACAGATCGCCGCCGCCCCACATTCGCGGGTGGCCACCGTGCAGCCCTGTGACTCCGCTGTTCTCCAGGAGTTGACGACTGTGGCAGGCCGGGAGGCGATCTCGGCTCGAACGCTGGCCGAGATCCTGGCCGACGCCGCGGCGCGCGACCCGGACGCGACAGCGTTGCGATACGCGGGAATCTCGGTGACCTACCGAGAGCTGGATGAGCGGTCGAACCGCCTGGCGCGGGTACTGATCGATTCGGGTGCCCGGCCGGAGTCCTGCGTCGCCCTGGCTTTGCACCGCTCGGTCGACTCGATTACCGCGGTGTGGGCGGTGGCGAAGACCGGCGCCGCCTTCTTGCCGATCGACCCGAAGCAGCCGGCCGAGCGGATCGAACTCATGCTCACCGACTCCGGCGCCGTGATCGGCGTGACCACAACCGGCATTCGTGACCATCTGCCCGCTGGGCCGCAGTGGCTCGAAATCGACGCGACATCGACGACGGAGAGAATCGCCGCCGCTTCCGACCGGCCGCTCACCGATGCGGACCGGCTGTCCGAGCTCTGCGTCGACCACCCCGCGTATCTGATCTACACCTCCGGCTCCACCGGCGTGCCGAAGGGCGTCGCCGTCACCCACCGCGGCCTGGCCAATCTGGTCCAGGCCCAACAAGAACGGCTCGACCTCACATCCTCGGCACGGGTGCTGCATTGCGCCTCACCCAGCTTCGACGCCGCGGTATTCGAGCTGTTGATGGCATTCGGATCCGCCGCCCAGCTGGTGATATCGCCACCCACCGTATTCGGCGGCGACGAACTCGCGGACCTGATCACCAACGATGAGGTCTCGCACATGGTGATCACCCCCACCGCCTTGGCGACCATGGACCCGGTCAGGCTCGACAGTGTCCGAGTCCTCGCAGTGGCCGGCGAAGAGGCCGGAGCGGAACTCATCACCCGATGGTCTCCCGGCCGGAAGATGATGAACCTCTACGGACCGACCGAGTCCACGATCTGGGCCACCGGCACCGACCCGATCACCGCAGGCGACCCCGTATCAATCGGAACAGCAGTGCGCGGCACCACAATTCAAGTTCTCGACAGCTGGCTGCGACCCGTCCCCCTCGGCGTCACCGGCGAGCTGTACCTGGCCGGCCCCAGCCTCGCCCGCGGATACATCCAACGACCAGCCCTGACCGGCACCCGATTCGTCGCCGATCCATTCGGCAACGGTGCACGAATGTACCGGACCGGCGACCTCGTCCGATGGACGACGATCGGCGAACTCGAATACGTCGGACGCGCCGATTTTCAGGTCAAGATCCGGGGCTTCCGCGTCGAGTTGGGGGAGATCGACGCCGCCCTGATCGCGATCCCGTGGATCGACTTCGCGGTGACGATCGGCTGCGAAGGACCCACCGGGGCAACGGTGTTGGTCTCCTATGTGCAGGCCGCATCGGGTGCCGAGCACAACGCCGATGACCTGACAGCGACCCTGCGCAGGTCGCTGCCCAGCTATATGGTGCCTGCCGCCATCGAATTCCTGACATCTGTTCCGCGGACACCGGTGGGCAAACTCGATCGTCGGGCGCTGCCCGCGCCGTCGTTCGACCGGGCGCGGACCCACACCCGCGAGCCTGCCACCGAGATAGAGCGGCAGCTGTGTGGGTTCTTCGCTCAAACACTCGGTATCGAGACGGTGGGCGCGGACGACTCGTTCTTCGGACTCGGCGGCGACAGCATCATGTCGATCCAGCTGGTGTCGCGCGCGAAAGCCGAGGGTCTGTATCTGTCCCCCCGTGATGTTTTCGAGAATCCCACTGCTGCCGCGCTGGCCGAGATCGTCTCCGCTCGCGGCGGCGCCCAGGGCCGCGACCTCGTCGACGAGCTGCCCGGTGGCGGGATCGGCACCGTCGCGCTGCCCCCGATCGCCCGGTGGTTGATCGAGTCCTCGAACGGAGATTTCGACCGGTTCAGCCAGACGATGATGCTCACACTGCCGGAGGGGATCGACCACCAGACGATCGCGGCGACGCTGCAGGCCGTCTTCGACCATCACGACGCCCTCCGGGCCCGGCTGGTCCACGATTCGGCCGGATGGTCCTTCCACGTGGCCCCGCCCGGGTCGGTCGCCGCATCGGCGCTGGTCCATCGCGTCGTCGTGGACGCCGATACGGACTTCGATGTCGTTGCCGCACAAGAAATGTCGGCAGCGGCGGATCGGCTCTTCCCGGAAGCCGGGCTGATGGTGCAGGCTGTCTGGTTCGACCCGACCGCCGACGCGGGTTGCGAGCCGCGCCTGTTGCTGGTCGTGCACCATCTCGTCGTGGACGGTGTCTCCTGGCGCACGCTGGTACCGGATCTCGTTGCGGCATGGGGACAGATCAGTGCCGGCGAACGGCCGTCGCTGCCACCGGTCGGCACCTCTTGGCGTCGGTGGACACACGGTTTGGTCGAGGTCGCCGCGACGCGGGCGGGTGAGCTCGATCTGTGGCGCCGTATCCTCGAGGGCCCGGATCCGCTGCTGGGAACCCGCGCGCTCGATCCCGCCGTCGACGTGGCAGCCACGGTCGAGCAGGTGCAGGTGCAGGTATCGGCGCAGATCACCGAATCGCTGCTGTCCACCATCCCGGCGACCTATCGCGCCGGGGTCCACGATCCGATGCTGGCCGCGCTGGCGCTCGCGGTGCAGCGTTGGCGCGGCAATCGCGCCGATTCGGTACTGATCGGGCTGGAGGGGCACGGCCGTGCGGAAGACGTGGTCGGCGCGGACCTCGCGCGGACCGTCGGCTGGTTCACCAGTGTGTTCCCGGTACGGTTCGATCTGTCCGGTATCGACATCGACGACGCGTTCGCGGCCGGTCCAGCCGCTGGTATGACGATCAAACGAGTCAAGGAACAGCTGCGCGCGATCCCGGACCACGGGATGGGATTCGGGCTCCTGCGGTACCTCGATCCCGCGACCGCGCCAGTCCTGCGGGAGTTCCCAGCCCCGCAGGTCAGCTTCAACTATCTGGGCCGTGTCGACGCGGCGGTCCCCCAGGGATCGTGGCTTCCGATCGCTGGGCCTGACGCGCTGGGCGCCACGCACAACGACGACATGCCGGCCAGTGCTGTTCTCGCCGTCGACGCACGCACCGAGGACAGCCCGGCGGGGCCGCGGCTGACCGCGACGCTGTCGTACCCGACCGGGCTGCTCACCAGGGCGGCGGTGCGGGAATTGGGCGAGTACTGGACGCGGGCGATGATCGCCCTCACCACGCACGCGCAGGGGCCCGCCGCCGGTGGACTGACACCGTCGGATCTGGACCTGGTTCGGGCCAGCCAGCCAGACATCGATGCCTGGGAGCGCCAGTTCCCGACCCTCACCGATGTGTGGTCGCTGACACCACTGCAAACGGGGCTGCTGTTCCACTCCCGCCTAGCCGCGCAGGGCGTCGATTTCTACACCGTGCAGATGTCTCTCGACTTGCGCGGGCAGGTGGATTCGGAGCGAATCCAGCGCGCGGGACAGGCACTGATCGATCGGCATCCGAACCTGCGCACCGCAGTCGTCGAACGTGATGACGATCCCGTCCAGATCGTGCTCGAACACGCGCCCCTGCCCTTTGCCGAGGACTTCCTCGACCGATCGGATGGGGCGGCCGCACAGCGCATGACGGAGCTGGCCAGAGCCGATCGCACCACACCGTTCGACATGGGCACGCCACCCTTGGTTCGCTTTCGATTGATCACGGTCACCGACGACCACTGCCGCTTGGTGATCACCGCCCACCATTTCGTCCTCGACGGATGGTCGATGCCGCTGCTGATTCGCGAGTTACTGACGCTCTACGCCATCGATGGGGACGGCTCGGCCTTGCCCCCGGCGCCGCCCTATCGTGAATTCCTGTCCTGGCTCGCCCGCCGCGACCACGCGGCGGCACAGCTTGCCTGGTCGAAAGCTCTTGCCGGACTGGAAGAATCGACCCTGATCGCACCGGCGGCCGACGCACACGCGCAGTCGCTCACCACGCCCCCGACCGTCACCGTGTCAGTCGAATTGCCCGCCTCTGCCACCGCGGCGATCAACGACCTGTCGCGGGAACGCGGAATCACGGTGAACACGATCGTGCAATCGGCCTGGGCGATGCTGCTGTCGATATCGACCGGCCGCCGCGATGTCGTCTTCGGGACCACCGTGTCGGGGAGACCGGGCGAGGTAACCGGGGTCGAATCGATGATCGGACTGTTCATCAACACCGTGCCGGTCCGGGTGCATCTCGATCCCGCTGAATCTTTGTCCGGGCTGCTCACACGCGTGCAGGCCCAGCATGCCGCGCTGCTGGATCACCAGCATCTCGGCCTGGCCGATATTCAGCAGGCGACCGACCTCGGCACACTCTTCGACACCATGACGGTCTTCGAGTCCTACCCGATCGAGCAGCGGGAGTTGCTGCACACCACCGACATCGCCGGGATGCGGGTGAGCGACCTGCACGCCACCGACGACACGCACTACCCGTTGATCCTGCTGGCGATCCCCGGAGAACGGCTCCGGCTCGAGGTGAAGGGCCTGACCGCGACCTTCGATCGCCCTGCGCTCGAACGGATCTCCCAACGGCTGGTCCGGGTTCTGGAAGCCTTCGCCACAACTCCCGACCTGCCGAGTGCGCGCCTCGATGTGCTGTCCGGGCCGGAGCTGGCCGAGATGACCGCCACGAAGCCGAACCGAGTCGAACCGAGAACATTGGCGTCGCTGCTGGCATCGGCCGCGCAGGCCGATCCCGACGCGATCGCACTGTCCGCGAGCGGGATCGAACTTTCCTATCGCGATCTCGACGAGCGGTCCAATCAGCTGGCCCGGCTGCTGATTCACCAGCAGATCGGTCCGGAAGACGTTGTCGCGGTGGGTATCCGGCGTTCGGTGCAATCGGTGATTGCCGTCTGGGCTATCGCCAAGGCCGGCGCGGCCTTCCTGCCGACCGATCCGACCTATCCCGCGGATCGGATCGCCCACATGGTGGCCGACTCGGGGGCCATCGTCGGGCTGACCGTCGGGTCGACGCACGCGACGCTGCCGGATTCGGTGAAGTGGTTGATCCTCGACGACCGGGCATCGGCCGATCGATCGGAGTCGATGTCGGCGGCACCGATCACCGACGAAGAGCGAGTGCGCCCGCTCCGCGTCGACCACCCCGCGTATCTGATCTACACCTCCGGCTCCACCGGCGTCCCGAAGGGCGTCGCCGTCACCCATCGTGGTCTGACGAATCTGGTCCAGGCCCAACAAGAACGGCTCGACCTCACATCCTCGGCGCGGGTGTTGCATTGCGCCTCACCCAGCTTCGACGCCGCGGTATTCGAGCTGTTGATGGCATTCGGATCCGCCGCCCAGCTGGTGATATCGCCACCCACCGTATTCGGCGGCGACGAACTCGCCGACCTGATCACCCACCATCAGATCTCACACATGGTGATCACCCCCACCGCCCTGGCGACCATGGACCCGACCGTCCTGGAATGCGTGCAAGTCCTCGCCGTAGCCGGCGAAGCAGTCGGAGCAGAACTCATCACCCGATGGTCAGCCGGCCGGAAGATGATGAACCTCTACGGACCGACCGAGTCCACGATCTGGGCCACCGGCACCGACCCGATCACCGCAGGCGACCCCGTATCAATCGGAACAGCAGTGCGCGGCACCACAATTCAAGTTCTCGACAGCTGGCTGCGACCCGTCCCCCTCGGCGTCACCGGCGAGCTGTACCTGGCCGGCCCCAGCCTCGCCCGCGGATACATCCAACGACCAGCCCTGACCGGCACCCGATTCGTCGCCGATCCATTCGGCAACGGTGCACGAATGTACCGGACCGGCGACCTCGTCCGATGGACGACGGTCGGCGAACTCGAATACGTCGGACGCTCGGACCTGCAGGTGAAGGTCCGTGGAGTCCGGATCGAACTCGGCGAGGTCGACGCCGCCCTCACCGCTCATGCCGGGGTCGATTTCGCGGTGACCATCGGCCACGAGGCCCAGCCCGGCACCACCGTGCTGGCAGCCTATGTCGTCCTCGCCGATGGTCACGCCCCTGATATGGGAGAGCTGCGCACGTTCCTGTCCACCCGGCTGCCCGTCCATATGCTGCCCGCGTCGATCACAGTGCTCGACGCGATGCCACGGACACTCACCGGAAAACTGGACCGCAGGGCACTGCCCGAACCGATACTCGTGCCGACACCGTTCCGGGCGCCGATGACGTCGATCGAGAGAAGTGTCGCCGACGCGTTCGCCCAGGTCCTGGATAGCCCCAAGGTCGGGTTGGACGATGATTTCTACCAGCTGGGCGGCAATTCCCTGCTCGCCACCCGTGTCGTGGATCAGCTTCGGCGTGAACTCGACACCGACGTGGCGGTGCTGTGGATGTTCACCGAACGCACGGTCGAACAGCTGGCGAAGCGGATCGAGACCGCGGCGGCCATTCCCGGCTTCGGTTCGGTCGATTCCGCCGACACGCCACTGGCCGTGCAGCTGCCGATCCGCACCGATGGTGACCTGCCACCGCTGTTCTGCATTCACCCGGCCTCGGGGCTGGCCTGGCCCTACGCCGGTCTGTCCCAGCTCTTGGCGCCCGGCAGACCGATCTACGGCCTGCAGTCCCCCGAGCTGACCGGCGAAGGGGACCCACCCGAGTCGATCGACGCGTACGCCGACCGATATGTGCGCGAGATCCTTTCACGCCAACCACACGGACCGTACAACGTGCTCGGATGGTCGTTCGGCGGCTTCATCGCCCATGCCGTGGCAGCACGGCTGCAACAGCTCGGTGAATCTGTTGCCCTGCTCGCGGTGCTCGACGCCGATCTCGCGGTGCGTGATGCCGAGCCGGGCGCGCCACTCACACCTGGCGAATTCGTCCACGAGTTCGGCGCGACCCTCGGCTTCGAGTCGATCCCGGCACAGATGTCGGCCACCGAGGCCGCTGCGCTGATCAACAATTCGATCGGTGGGCAGCTCGTCGAATCGATCCACATCGAGCGGCTGGCCAACTCCTACAACCGATCGGCTCGAGTGGTCGCCGGTTATCTGCCGCCCGTCTTCGACGGAAACCTGCTGTATTTCACCGCCCTTCGGGATGCCGACGACCCCGACCGGGGGGTAGACAATTGGCGGCCCTTCGTCACCGGCTTCCTGCGCAATGTCGTGGTCGATACCGACCACGACACGATGACCACCCCGCGCGTGCTTCCCGAGATCGCCGCGGTGGTCGACAGTTATCTCTCGACCGTGCCTGAGAAATCGTGACTACGACGAATCCCGAACTGTCCACGCTCGGGCAATGGTGGGTACTGACGCGTCGATTGATCGCACCCTCGTGGCGCAACGGCGAGATCGTGTTGTCGATCCTCACGCCGGTGGTGTTCACCGTCGGGTTCTATGTCCCGCTGAACTTGGTGATGACGGTCTTCGGGCACGGACTCAGTAGCTACGCGCAATTTCTCATGCCGATGATCGTGCTGCAGGCGATCGCGTTCACGTCGATCGCCGCCGCGTTCCGGGCGGCCTCCGACGCGACAGGGGGGATAAACCGCAGATTCGCCACCATGCCGATCGGCGTCGCGACGCCGCTGGCGGCACGAATGTCTGCCAATATGCTCCGCTGTGGCGTCGCGTTGATCTCCGCGATCGTGTGCGGATATGTGATCGGGTTCCGCTTCGACCGCGGTCCTGTTTCGGCGATCGGTTTCTGTCTGTTCGCGATGCTCGTCGGTGCGGCGCTATCGCTCGGCGCCGATGTGCTCGGGACGATCTCGAAGAGTCCGGAAGCCACCACGCAGGCGCTCACGCTCCCGCAATTGATTCTCGGCATGCTTTCGGTCGGGTTCGCACCGGCACAACAATTCCCGCAGTGGATTCAGCCTTTCGTGCGAAATCAGCCGGTCTCGCAGTTCGCGTCCGCGCTGCGCGTTCTTGCCGGCGATACCACCGCCGGTGTCGCCGCGGTCACGTGGTCGGTGATGGGTCCACCGCTGGCCTGGGCTGTCGGATTGATCGTGGTCTTCGTGCCGCTGGCGACGTTTCTGACAGCGAGAAGGCAGTGATGGCGTCACTGAGTATCGAGTCCGAGCCCGCACTGACATCGAAGCGGCGATTTCCGTCACCGTCCCCCTCGCGGTGGCGGCGGGAGAACTCGATCCACGCGCTGCTCGTGCAGACCCTCGTCCAAACTCGGCAGTTGTTGTTGCGCTGGTCCCGCGATCCGATCATGGTCCTGCAGGCGCTGGTCTTCCCGGCGTTGCTCCTCGTGATTCTGAATACCGTCCTCGGCCGGCAGATCTCGGCCTTCGCGGGACACGATGCCCTCTACGGTTCGGTGCCGATGGTGACACTTGTCGCGGCGATGTCAGGGGCCACCGCCGGTGCTGTCGCGCTCGGACGTGATCGTGACCATGGCTGGCTGGCTCGGCTCTGGGTCCTGCCGGTCCATCGCGCATCGGGGTTGACAGCGCGGATCGCGGCGGAAATCGTGCGGATCGCGGTCACCACACTCGTGATCGTGTGCACGGGTTTCGCGCTCGGATTCCGCTTCCAGCAAGGTATTCCCGCCGCGGCGGCGTGGCTGCTGGTACCGGTGCTGTTCGGCACCGCCTACGCCACATTCGTGACCGCTGTCGCGGTACACACCGCCGAAACCACCCTGGTCGAGGGCGTGACCCTGATCAGTTCGCTGCTGATGTTCTTCTGCACGGGATTCGTACCGCTGGCCGCGTATCCGCCGTGGGCTCAACCGCTGGTCGAGCACCAGCCGATGACCTATGCGATCGAGACGATGCGCGGTTTGGCCCTCGGTGGTGCGGTGCGGGGGCCGCTGACCGGAATCGTCCTGTGGACGGTGGGTGCGATCGCTGTGTTCGCCATCCCCGCCGTCCGTGGCTATCGACGCGCGTCCCGGCGCTGATCGGTGATCACCCCAGAAATCGACGCGGTCGCCGCAACTTCTCCATCGAGTGTGTTGCGACGACCGTTCGACCCCAGTGCGCTGGTTCAGTCTTCGTAGGCATCCAGCGGCGGGCACGAACACACCAGATTGCGGTCACCGAACGCACCGTCGATGCGCCGCACCGACGGCCACACCTTCGGGCGGGCATGACCGATTCCGCGCGGATACACCGCCGTCTCACGGCTGTACGGGTGATTCCACTCAGCGACCAGGCTGGCCGCGGTGTGCGGTGCGCCGCGCAGCGGGTTGTCGGTCACCGGCCATACCCCGGCGGCGACCTGGTCGATCTCGCCACGGATGGCGATCATGGCGGCGATGAACTCGTCGATCTCCTCGAGGTTCTCGCTCTCGGTGGGTTCCACCATCAAGGTTCCCGCGACGGGGAAACTCATGGTCGGCGCGTGGAAACCGTAGTCGGCCAGCCGCTTTGCCACGTCGTCGACGGTGACGCCGGTCTGCTTGGTGATCTCGCGCAGATCCAGGATGCACTCGTGGGCGACCATGCCGTTCTCGCCGGTGTAGAGCACCGGGAAGTAGGCGTCGAGGCGGCGGGCGATGTAGTTGGCCGACGCGATCGCGGTCAGGGTCGCCGCGCGCAGGCCCTCGGCGCCCATCATCCGGATGTAGGCCCAGGTGATCGGCAGGATCGAGGCGGAGCCGTAGTTCGCCGCCGATACCGCGTGCGAACCGGCTTCGAGCGGGTCACCGGGCAGGTACTGCGCCAGGTGCGCGCCGACGGCGACCGGGCCGACGCCGGGACCGCCGCCACCGTGCGGGATACAGAAGGTCTTGTGCAGGTTCAGGTGGCTCACATCGCCGCCGAACCGGCCCGGACGGGCAAGGCCGACAAGGGCATTGAGGTTCGCGCCGTCGACGTACACCTGGCCGCCCGCGTCGTGCACGAGGGCGCACAGCTCGGCGACCTCGTGCTCGTAGACGCCGTGGGTGGACGGGTAGGTGATCATGATGCAGGCCAGCCGGTCGGCGTGGTCGGCGATCTTGGCGCGCAGGTCGTCGAGGTCGACGTCACCGTTCGCGCGGCACTTCACCATCTCGACGCGCATGCCGACCATGGCCGCCGAAGCCGCGTTGGTGCCGTGCGCGCTGGAGGGGATCAGGCAGGTATCGCGGTGGTCGTCGCCGCGATCGAGGTGGTAGCGGCGGATCGCGAGCAGGCCCGCGTACTCGCCCTGGCTACCGGCATTGGGCTGCAGGCTCACCGCGTCGTAGCCGGTGATCTCGGCCAGCCACTGCTCGAGGTCGGCGATCAGCTGACGGATACCCGGGGTGTCCTCGGTGGGTGCGAAGGGGTGCAAGCGCGCGAAACCGGGCCAGGTGATCGGCTCCATCTCCGCGGTCGCGTTGAGCTTCATCGTGCACGAACCGAGCGGAATCATGCTGCGGTCCAAGGCGATGTCCTTGTCCGAGAGCGCGCGCAGGTAGCGCAGCATGGCCGTCTCGGTGTGGTGGCGGGTGAACGCCGGGTGGGTCAGGTAGTCCGAGGTCCGCGTCTCGACCGCGGCGAGCTCGGTGCCCGTGCCCGCGTCGGGAGTCAGTGCGGTGCCGAAGGATTCGACGACGGCGACGACGTGCGCGTCGGTGGTGGCCTCGTCGCAGGCGATCGCGACATGGTCCGCGTCGACCAGGCGCAGGTTGATGCCCTTCGACTTCGCCTTGGCGACAACGGCTTCCGCACCGCCGGGCACGTGGGCGAGCACGGTGTCGAAGAAGGCGCCGTGCACGAGGGCCCCGCCGAGACCGGCCGCGACGGCGGCGGCATGCTCGTGCACCCGGCGCGCGATGGCACGCAGTCCATTGGCACCGTGGTAGCTCGCGTACATCGCGGCGACAATGGCCAGCAGCACCTGGGCGGTACAGATGTTGGAGGTGGCCTTCTCCCGGCGGATGTGCTGCTCACGGGTCTGCAGTGCCAGGCGGTACGCGGGCGCGCCGTCGGCGTCGACGGACACGCCGACCAGGCGGCCGGGCAACTGGCGGGCGAAGGCGGTGCGCACGGCCAGGTAGCCGGCGTGCGGTCCGCCGAAGCCCATCGGCACGCCGAAGCGCTGCGTGGTGCCGAAGCACACGTCGGCGCCCTGTTCACCGGGCGGCGTGCTCAGCGTCATCGCGAGCAGATCGGCGCCGGCGGCGACCAGCGCGCCCCGCTCGTGGGCGGCGGCGAACAGCGAGGTCCAGTCGACGATGCGGCCCGACGCACCCGGGGTCTGCACGATCACACCGAAGAACTCGCCCGCAGGCAGCTCCCCGGTCGACAGGTCGGCCTCGACGAGCTCGATGCCGAGCGGCTCGGCCCTGGTGCCGATGATGGTCTTGGTCTGCGGGAACAGATCGGCGTCGATGAGCAGCCGGTTCGACTTGGACTTGCCCGCGCGGCGCAGCAGCGTCATCGCCTCGGCCGCGGCGGTGGCCTCGTCGAGCATGGAGGCGTTCGCGACGTCCATGCCGGTCAGATCCGACACCATGGTCTGGAAGTTGAGCAGCGCCTCGAGCCTGCCCTGGCTGATCTCGGGCTGGTACGGGGTGTAGGCGGTGTACCAGGCGGGGTTCTCGAGCAGATTGCGCACCAGCACCGGCGGGGTGAGGGTGTCGTAGTAGCCGAGGCCGATCATCGAGGTGGCGACGGTGTTCGCCTGCGCCAGCGCGGCCAGTTCTTCGAGCACCTCGTGCTCGGAGGCGGGCGCGGGCAGTGCGCCGAGGCCGGACTCGTCGAGGATCGTGGCGGGCAACGCCGTGGTCGCGAGTGCGTCGATGGACTCGACGCCGATGGTCGCGAGGATCCGGGCGAGTTCACCGGAATCGGGTCCGATGTGGCGGTCGGCGAACGAACGGGTCACGGGCAGCTCCAGGTCGGGCGGGTCGACCTCGTGGTCGACGGGTACCAGCCCTCCCCCTCTGTCTGTGCGCCTGAGAGATTCGGAAACCCGGCCCCGAAAATCGGTGACCGTGCCCCTTTCCCCGTGGGCGGGCAGCCGGATGCCACCGCTTTCCAGAGGCGTCGAATCACCGTGCGGTCCCTGTTGCCTGAGAGATTGACGGGGAGGTGCTGCTCCTTCGGCGCCCCGATTCTTGCGAACCGAGGACTCTCCCGCACGGCGGCGACGCCCATCCAGTCTAATGGCAGACAAACCCCCGCAGCACCACCGCGACCCCGCTCAGGGTGTAGCGCTCGTCACCCACGCTCACTACAGGCTGGTTGGGTCGCCGAACACGGCTCCGCTGTCGTCGACTGCGGGTGTTCTGGTTTGCACATAGGTGTATTGGCGGATGGTGACCGGGCCCGCGCAGTTGTCGACTTTGATGTGGAAGTCGCGGGTCACGATCCGCACGGTCTCGCCCGGGATGAGCGGCTTGCCCTCCCCGATATCGATGTTGGTGATGTCGCCGGGTTCCAGTTCCAATTCCAGGTACGGACCCGGGTCCAACAGGATGGCAGGCAGGATGCCGTTGAACTCCTGCACCTGTGCCGATTCGAACTCCTGTGATTGCCCGGACTCCTGCGTCTGGGACCGCCCCGTCTCGCCGGAACTCGACCGCTGGACGGTCTCCGACTGCGCCTGCTCCGTCGCCTGCCGCTGCGCCTGCTCCGTCGCGTAGTTCTGCTGCGGCCCCTCGAGCCCGAATTCCGTGGTGGGATCGATGCCGGGGATCAAGACACCGATCCTGGCCGCACAGCCGACGGAGTATCCGGTCCTGAGCACGCCCTCGGCCTGCCCGTCGAGCCGTCCGTACGCGACAGTGGAGACCAACGCTTCACGGCTGGTGGGGACGCTGTTCAACGGCGCGATTCGATTGATGACTTCGTCGTGTGTGCCGACGGTGAAACTGCCCATATCCGACTCGAAAGTCTTCTCGTGCGGTGGCAGATTGACGCTATCGGCATATGCGGTCGGCTGCGACAGAATGGCCAGCGCTGAGGCGATGTAACTCACTCTCCAGATGATTCGCAACATGACCCGGACACTAGCGAATCCGACAGCCGCTTCCCCTGCGTCGCGCGGGCGCGTGTCCCGACCGATGCGGCTTCTTATTCCCCCGTTCATCCGCCACGTCATTTACCCTGTCTTGCGGTTCTCCCGAACCTTGCGGCGGAAGGACAGTTCGTCCTCGGGCCGGTCGGTGATCGCGGTGGCCCGCTCGGCGGGGAAATCCGCGATCGCGCCGGTCAGTTCCCGCATCGCGCCACCCACGGCGATACCGAAGACACCCTGGCCGCCCTGCAGTAAATCGACGACTTCCTCGGGCGAGGTGCACTCGTACACCGAGGTTCCGTCGGAGAACAGGGTGATCCCCGCGAGATCGCCGACGCCACGGCTACGCAGGTGATCGACGGCGATCCGGATGTTCTGTAAAGAGATGCCCGCGTCCAGTAGCCGCTTCACGATCTTGAGGACCAGGATGTCCTTGAACGAGTACAGCCGCTGACTGCCCGACCCCGCCGCACCACGGATCGATGGCACGACCAGCCCGGTACGGGCCCAATAATCGAGCTGACGGTAGGTGATACCGGCGACCTGACAGGCGCTCGGCACCCGGTAACCGACCAGATCATCCGGAACCGAGTCGTCCGGGAACAAGCCAGGCTGTACGACATCCTGCGTTTGTTCTTCCACTGATCGCTCCTTCTGCCGACGTTCTCGGGTCGGAGTCACGACGGATGTTGCCCGACTTTCGAGGTTACTCCTGCCATTGTCGGACCTGCGGTGCAGTCACACCAAGCACCAAACGCCGCGATTCCCTGGACCTCTACTTCAGGCTGAGTCTTTTGCGGCTGGCGCCGCGGGTTCTCGGCCTGGAAGCCTCGATCTTCCCTCCCTACGGGCACTCCTTCGTCGCACCCTTCGGTCAGTCCAGATCAAGGCGGCCGAGAACCGTCGATCTCAACTGTCGGTCGCCTTGAAGTCGTCGGGCGAAACCGACTCCAGGAACTCCTTGAACTTCTCCACCTCGTCCTCCCGTTCGTCGGGCATCACCAGTCCCGCCTCCGCGAGGACCGGCTCCTCGGCGTAGATCGGGCACCCCACACGCAAAGCGATCGCCACCGAGTCCGAGGGTCGAGCCGAGACCCGCAGGTCGCCGTCGAAGACCAGGTCGGCGTAGAAGGTGCCCTCCTGCAGATCCACGATCCGCACTTCCTTGAGTGTGTGTCCCAGCTCCGTGATCAGAATCTTGATCAGATCGTGCGTGAGCGGACGGATCGGCGTGACCCCCTCCTGCTCGAGCACGATCGCGGTTGCCTCGGCCTGCCCGATCCAGATCGGCAGATACCGCTCCCCCGACGCTTCCCGCAGCAGCAGCACGGGCTGATTCTGTGGCTGCTCGACACGGATGCCGATAACACGCATCTCGCTCATGCCTCCACCTCGCTGACGCTCGGCTCCGCCATGACCGAGTGCTCGGCTGTGTCCACCGATCGCTCGCTACGCTCGCTCATGCCTCCACCTCGCTGACGCTCGGCTCCGCCATGACCGAGTGCTCGGCTGTGTCCACCGATCGCTCGCTACGCTCGCTCATGAGTAAGTCCTGCCTCCCATACTCGGCCGCCGGCCGGCACGACAGCTGCACAGCTCGCCGTATCACTGAGTCTAGGCGAATTCTGGGGCGTGTAACGGAGACGTTCGAGCCGAAATCGGTGTGTAGCCGGGGCGATACCTGGTCACCCGGCCGGGTGTGTCAGCCGCCGAGGGCCGTGCGCACCGCGGCTTTCACCAGTGCGGCGTGCAGGTTCAGCGATAGTGCCGCGAGTTCGCGGACGGTCTCTTCCGCGCGTGCGCGCGCGTCGGCATCGCGGCTCTTCGCGATGGGAGCGGCGATCTGCGCGATCAGCGCTGCCTCGCGGTCCGCGGCCAGTTTGAAGGCGCGCAGATGACGTGCCTCCAGGCCGAATTCGGCCATCGCCTTCGCCGCATGTGCGAGCGTCACCGCATCGGACTCGAAGAATCCGCCGGCGCCGGGGACGATGAGTCCCGCGCGCAGCAGATCGTCGAGGAAACCGTCGTCGATATCAGCCTTGGCGAGCAGGTCGGTCCTGGTGAGCCGCACGCCGACGTCGACGCGCAGTTCCTCTGGCCTGATCCCGCCGGGAACGATACCGAGGCGGCGCGGCGCGGCCGGGCTCGCCGCCTCGCCGTCGGCGTCCGCGGAGCCGGACACACCGTGCCCGGCCTCCGCTGACCCGTGGTGGGAGTGCGCACGGGCGCGCGCTTCACGCACGCCCATCGTCGCCGCACCACTGTCGATCGCTTCCAACTGCTCCTTGATCACCTTCAACGGCAGGTACTGATCGCGTTGGGCGGTCAGTACGAAGCGCAGCCGTTCGTAGTCGGAAACCGAGAACCGCCGGTATCCCGACGGTGTCCGTTCCGGCCGGATCAGGCCCTCGGATTCGAGGAACCGGATCTTGGAGATGGTGATATCAGGAAAATCTGGTCGCAGCAGGTCGAGCACGGAGCCGATCGACATCCCTCCGCGCGCCCACTGCGCCGCCCCTGTCACAGCACTGTGCCCTTCGCGGGCACCAGTACCGTTGGGGTCACCGCGACCCCGCGCCCGACGCCGACTCGTTCGCCTGCGCGCGCGGACCGGTCAGGAAGACCAGCCGGAACTTGCCGATCTGGACCTCGTCGCCGTTCTGCAGCTCCGAGGAGTCCACCGGCTCCCGGTTGACGTAGGTGCCGTTGAGGCTGCCCACATCGACGACCTGGAACGAGTCGTCGTCCTGACGGAACTCGGCATGCCGACGGCTGACTGTGACGTCATCGAGAAAGATGTCACTGTCGGGATGGCGGCCGGCCGAGGTGGTCGGCTGATCCAGCAGGAAACGCGAGCCCGCGTTCGGGCCACGCTTGACCACCAGGAGGGCCGCGCCGGCCGGCAGGCCCTCGACGCCCTGAACCGGCTGTTCGCCGGTCGGCTCTGCGGAGCGCGACGCGTCGACCTCGTTGAGGAAGTCCGCGCGGAAGACCGACGTCGTCTCGGCCGCGGTTTCCCCGTAACCCGGGTCCCTGTTCTCGCTCACCGTTTCTCTCCTCCTCGAACCTGATTATCCATGCAAGCAGGTGCTGTATTCGGCGACACGACCGGCGCGATCACATCGCCAGGAAAAGATCCCGGCGTCGATTCCCCGACGTATCCGCTTGGCTTTGACCGTACCCTGCCGGGGCGTGCCCGTGCAGGGAGAACTGTGAAGGCTGAGTCAGCCCCCGATAACTCCTTGGTAACCCGCTGCATCCAGCAGTTCACCGAGGGCGGAATCGAGGGTTGCCTCGTCGTCGAACGCGAGCTCGAACAGCCATCCCTCGTTGTAGGGATCTTCGTTGAGCGTCTCCGGCGTCTGGACCAGATCCTCGTTCACCGCAACGACTTTGCCGGTGAGCGGAGCGTAGATGTCGGACACGCTCTTCGTCGACTCGACCTCGGCGATGCTGTCGCCGACGGTCACGTCTTTGTCGACGTCGGGCAGCTGAACGAACACGACGTCACCCAGCTGTGACTGGGCGTAATCGGTGATGCCGACACGGACCGCCGTGGGGCTGGTCCGCCGCACCCATTCGTGCTCTTCGGTGTAGCGCAGTTCCTCAGGGGTCCGGGTCACAGGACGTCCTTTCCTCGTCGACGTTGCACGCAACAGTATCGACTAGCTCCCGCGGTGCGGCACAGGCGGTATCGATCGCGCGACCGCGACCGCCAGCCCCGCGTAGAGCACCCCGGTCCAGACGTAGAGTGCCGTACCCCAGATCAGCAGTGCCCAGCCGAAGGCCCCCCCGAAACTCGCCCCCGCCCAGTCCATCTCCCCGGTGAGGATCCACGGTAGCGCCGACATCAGCGCGAAGGTGGCCGCTTTCCCCAGGTAGATCACCTCCGGCGCGGGCAGGTCGCGCCGCTTGTACACCGAAAGGGTCGCGGTGAGTACCAGATCGCGTGCGATCAAGATCACCGCGAGCCACCAGGGCAGCAGGCCGCGCACGACGAAGGCAACCAGGGTCGTCACCAGGTAGAGCCGGTCGACGAGCGGGTCGAGCAATGCGCCCAGACGCGAGGACTGATCGAGGAGCCTGGCGAGTTTGCCGTCGAGGAAATCGGTGAAACCACTGGCGATCAGCAGCGCGAACGCCCAGCCGTCGGCCTGGCGGACCAGCAGCAGCCACAGGAAGACGGGAATGCCGATCAGCCGCAAAACGCTCAGCGCGTTCGGCACGGTCAGGATACGGTCGCTGAACACGCCACCGGATTCGGTGTCGTGCGTGCCCGGCGTTCCTGATTCGGTTGCCACGCCCCTGCTTACCGCACCGACCCCGTCCGGCGCCATCCGGCCACGCCGAAACGCCGACAACTGGCGCTGTGTGTCGAGCGTGGCGCTGCCCGCCACGCGGCGACCGGCTAACCTGGGCAGTCGTGTCCGACAGTGGTATTGATCTGCGCTCCTACGTCTCCGCCGAGGACGCCCGCGAACGTGGCCGGGCTGCCAGGCAGCGGGTGCCTGTCAGCGAACGTGACCGTGCCGCGGAGAGTCCCGGGCGGCCGACGGTGCGCGAGTTCATCGATATCAGCAACCGTGGCCGCATCGAGCGCCTGATTCCGCTGCGGATCGGCCGGATGATCGCCTCACCGTTCACCTTCTTCCGTGGCGCCGCGGGCCTGATGGCGGCCGACCTCGCCGCCGGGCCGGACAGCGGCCTGGCCGCGCAGATCTGTGGCGACGCCCATGCCGCCAACTTCGGCCTCTACGGCACCCAGCGTGGCGAAATCGTGATGGATATCAACGATTTCGACGAGACGGTCATGGGCCCGTGGGAGTGGGATCTGGAACGTCTGGCGGCAAGCCTGGTGCTGGCCGGGCGAGAAGGCGGCGTCGACGCCGGCAATTGCCTGCGCGCGGCACGCGATGCCGCCCGCTCCTACCGGCGCACTGTCGACGAATTGGCCGACATGCCGTTCATGCAGTCGTGGACCGCGTTGCCCGACGAGTCGATTCTCGCCAGCGCCAAGGCCGATGACCTGCTCGACGACTTCAAGAAGGCCGCGAAGAAGGCCCGCAAGAACACCAGCGCCAAAGTGGTGGCGAAGTGGACCGAGCACCTCGACGATCACGAGACCGATATCCGCAAGCACCGTTTCGTCAGCGACCCGCCCGTGCTGACGCCCGTCGACGCGCCGGTGTCGGACGCGGTGATCGACGGTCTGGAACGCTACGCGAGCACCATCCGGGAGTCCCGGCGCAATCTGCTGGCCCGTTTCGCGGTCTCCGATGTCGCGTTCCGCATCGTCGGCACCGGCAGCGTCGGACTGCACAGCTATGTGGCGCTGTTGCACGGCAACGACGGCGAGGCGGTGGTGCTGCAGGTCAAGCAGGCGCGGCCGTCCGCGCTCACCCCGTTCCTGCCCCCGGCCGCGCCCCGGCACGAGGGCGAGCGGATCGTGGTCGGCGCGCGGACCGTGCAGTCCGAGACCGATATCCTGCTCGGCTGGACGACCATCGAACTCGACGAATCGCTGCCGTTCATCGTGCGCCAGTTCCGCAATCTCAAGGGCAGTATCGACCCGGCGACGCTGTCCGCCGACAATCTCGACGACTACGGTCGACTCGCCGGTGCGCTGCTGGCCCGCGCGCATGCCCGCTCGCTGGACCCGCGCGCACTGGCCGGCTATCTGGAAACCGATAACGACGGTGACGACCGGTTCGAGGAATCGGTGGCCGGCTTCGCGGTGCGCTACGCCGACCGCACCGAGGCCGATCACGCCGAACTCGTCGCCGCCGTGGCCGCCGGCACGTTCGACGCCGAACAGGATTGACCCAGCTACGATGTACGCCAACGGTTCTCGGCACAGTTCGCGTGTGCCGGGCACCGCGCCAACGACCAACGAAGGGCGGTCTCCATGCTCGTGCGCGTGCAGAATGCGGCAGGCAGCGATGCCGAGGCGGCACTGATCGACTGGTTGCGAACATGGAAGGACCCGGCGAGCCCGCACGGCGTCGTCACGATCAACTGCAGCCTGTTCCACCGGGATCGGCTGCACCAGTTCGACGCGGTGGTCTGGACCCCCACCAGTTGCGTGGTCGTCGAGGCGGAGACGTTCACCGCGCCGCAGGACGGCGTGCTGGAGATCCCGCTCAACGGCCCGTGGATGGTCTCCGGGGAGCTCGCCCAGTTCGCGGGTTCGGAGAAGTCGACGCCGCTGGAGCGGTCGCGTGATCACACCTTCGCCCTGCAGGACTATCTCGCCGCCCGCGGGCTCGGCCAGCGCGCGGTGCACGGCCTCGGCCTGATCGTGCCGATGCGCGGCGCCCAGATCGACGTGCACCAGGGGTGGAGCGACCCGAGCTTCGATGTGATCGTCACCGACGACCCGCACCGGCTCGAGATGTACTTCGACATGCTGGCCGAGAAGGAACACAATCTCTGGACGGCCAACGACGTCGCCATCGCGTTCCGCGGCCTCGGCATTCTGCCGTCCCTGCCCGCACCACAGGACCTGCTCAACGAGGGCTTCCTCGGTCCGATCGACGTGACGCTGTGGCACGGCGGGCCCACCCAGGCGGCCGCGGAGACCTATGCCGAGGAGCAGGCCGAGCTCGAGCGCCAAGCGCAGTCCCGGGGCATGGTCGCGCCGTGGTACAGCCCGTGGAAGCTGTATCCGCGGGTCGGCGGCGATCTCGATTTCGGCCGGGCGTTCCTGCGGATCACCCTCGCCCTCGGCATGATCGTGGCCGTCGTGTGGGTCCTGTGGTTCCTGGTCACGGCGGTGCTCACCTACGGTCCGGCTTGAGCGGGACCGGGCGGCGGCTATTGTCGCGTCCGTGATCGACCGTGTTCGCAGTGCCACCGTTGCCCGGGTGACGGCGATCGGCGCCGGTGCGGCACTGACCGCGGCGATTCCGTTGACGTTCCCCACGCACGGCGGTGCGAGCGAGCTCGACTCCATGCTGTCCGAGGACACCGTCTCCCCCGGCCTCGCGCAGGTGCTCGTCGCTGCGAGCAACGCGCCGGTGGTAGTAGCGCTGCTCGTGGCCGCGTGTGCCTGGTTCGCGCTACGGCGGCAGTGGTGGCAGGCCGTGACCATGCTGGTGGTTCCCGAGATCGCGTTGGCGGTCAACACCTGGTTGCTCAAACCGCTGTGGGATCGCCGGCTGGACGACCATCTCGCCTACCCGAGCGGACACACCGTCCATATGGTCGCTGTCGCAACGACTTTCGCGTGCCTGGTGACCGACCGCCGGGCCCGGATCGTGGTCGCGGCGCTGACCGCGCTGGCACTGGTCGCGATCACCCCCGGCATGGCCGAATTGGGATACCACCACCCCACCGACATTCTCGGTGGGGCAGCGGCGGCAGCCGCGATGGCGATCGGGCTGTGCTGGCTCTCCGATGCGCTCCGTGCCCGAAACCGCACCTAGCCCGCCTCCGGACGGGCAAGGCGCGGCGGGTGCTCTATCGGCGGTCGAAAACGCTGGCGTCGTGCAGCATCTCGGCGCGCAGCATCGTCTCCGGCACGCCCATCGCCTCCACCAGGGTCAGCGCGTCGGGTCGCAGGCGGTCGACGAGTTCGTTCACCCCGCGCCGCACCCCCTTGGCCCGCTCCACCGACATGAACCGGTGCATGATGTACCAGGCCAGGTTCTCCTCCAGCGAGGCGTAAACATAGAGGTCGCAGACTGTTTCAGCGAGAGCTTTCGCGTCCGGGTCCTCGATGTCGGCGATACCGTCGACGAACTCCTCCAGCACGAGGCGGTCGATGTGCGCGGCCCCGGCGGCCAGGATGTGGTCCTGGGCATTGTTGAACGCCTCGAACGGGCCGGTATCAGCGGCCCGGGCGCGCAAGCGGTGCGCGGCGGTGCGCAGCAGGTAGTCCTCGCGGTCGGCGAACAGCTGCAGCTGGACATCGCGTTTGGACAGGTCACCCTCGTCGACGCTCTCGTCGTTGCGGTCGCGCAGGGTCTGGATCAGCTGACGCACGCCCGAGCGTTTACGCACCACGTCGCCGGCCATGGTGGCGGCGAAACGCACCCAGCCGAGCGCGTCGAGGTCGCGGACCTCGTCGGAGTAGGCCGTGAGCAGTTCCTTCGCCACGAGCTGGGTCAAGACGATGTTGTCGCCTTCGAAGGTGGTGAACACGTCGGTGTCGTCCTTCAGCGTGACCAGGCGGTTCTCGGCGAGATAGCCCGCGCCGCCACAGGCTTCGCGGCATTCCTGAATAGCCCGGGTGGCGTGGCGGGTCTGGGCGACCTTCAG
This sequence comes from Nocardia sp. IBHARD005, assembly GCF_052814245.1. NCBI lineage: Bacteria > Bacillati > Actinomycetota > Actinomycetes > Mycobacteriales > Nocardiaceae > Nocardia > Nocardia sp. IBHARD005. Next base: position 4,297,897 of record NZ_CP199935.1, on the reverse strand, counting down.
ACCGGCGGCACGCTTCTCCAGCGCCCGCTGTGAGCTCGGTTCCGTGTCCTGCCCGCGCTGGATCAGATCCATCCGGCGCACGAGGTCGTTCTGGGCGAAGGCCAGCGCGAACGACTTCGCGACCAACGGCAGCAGCCTGCGCTGATGGCTGCGGTAGTCCAGCAGCAGGGTCTCCTCGCCGGTGTCGGGGTCGGCGAACTGGCGGCGCACCAGCGCGTAGCGCACGGCGATACTCAGTGCCACCCGCGCGCCCGCGGCGGCCGCGCCACCGACGCTGACCCGGCCACGCACCAGCGTGCCGAGGGTCGTGAAGAAGCGGCGGCTCGGGTTCTCGATCTCGGAACTGTAGGTACCGTCCGGGGAAACGTCGGCATAGCGGTTGAGCAGGTTCTCGCGCGGGATCCGCACCTGGTCGAAGACGATCCGGCCGTTGTCGACGCCGGGCAGACCGCCCTTGAGGCCGTCGTCGTAGGTGGTCACGCCGGGCAGGTCCGCGCCGCGGTCGTCGCGGATCGGTACCAGCAGACAGTGCACCCCTTGGCTCTCGCCGCCGACGATCAGCTGGGCGAACACCGCCGCCATCCGCGCGTGGACCGCGGCGCCGCCGATGTAGTCCTTGCGCGCCGACGGCGTCGGGGTATTGATCACGAATTCCTGCGTGGCCGGATCGTAGGTGGCCGTGGTCTCCAGATCGGCGACATCGCTGCCGTGCCCCGACTCGGTCATCGCGAAGCAGCCGAGCAAATCGAGCGAGATCAGGCGCTTGATGAAGTCGCGGTGCCGCTCGGTGCCCAAGTTCTCCACCGCGCCGCCGAACAGCCCCCACTGCACACCGGATTTCACCCACAGCGACAGGTCGGTGTAGGCCAGCATCTCCAGCCCGGTGACCGCGCCGCCCGGATCGCCGGTGCCGCCGTTCTCGGGCCGGAAGCCACGCTCGGGATAGCCCATGGTCGCGATGACGCGCATCTGGTCGAGCACGCGAGCCCTTGCCGCGTGGATGTCGAGTTCGGGGTCGTCGGTGAATTCCTCGCCGGCGAGTTGCGTGCGCGCCTGCTCCCTGACCGTGCGCCACGGTCCGTCCAGCGCTGCGCGGAGATGTTCTGCCGTCGTCGATGTGCCGGTAGCCATGGCTCCGACACTAGCCCGCCGACGAACAGTCACCCAGGCCCGAAACTCGGTTCGGGCCACAGTCTTGCCAACGGATTGAACAGGCGTTTAATATATTGAACATGCGTTCAGCCGATCTCACCACCGCAGCCAGGATCCGCGATTGCGCGATCGAATTGTTCGGTGAGCAGGGCTTCGGTGTCGGGGTTCGGGCGATCGCCGCCGCGGCCGGAGTGTCGCCCGGTCTGGTGAACCATCACTTCGGTTCCAAGGACGGCCTGCGCGCGGTCTGCGACGATCGCGTGCTCGAGATCATCCGCGACGAGAAGTTGCGCGCGATTGCGGCGCCGGGCCCCGCGGGGATGCTCACCGCGATGGCCGAGATCGAGATGTACGCCCCTCTGGTGGCCTACATGCTGCGCAGCTTCCAAGCCGGCGGGGCGCTCTCGGAGTCGTTGCTCGAGCACATGATCACCGACGCGGAGCAGTACATGCAGACCGCCGTCGACGCGGGAAAGATCAAGCCGAGTCGCGATCACACGGCGCGCGCCCGCTACCTCGTGCTCTGCCACGTCGGCGCCATGAACCTCTACCTGCAGATGCGCATACAACGCGAAGGAAAACTCGACTACCGCAAGGCGATTCGTGAGCTGTCCGACGAGATCACCTTTCCGGCCCTCGAGCTCTACACCCAGGGATTACTCACCGATTCCACCGTGCTCGACACCCTTTTCGAGGAGTAGACGATGCCCAACCCCACCACCGCCCTGGTCATCGATGTCGCGGACCTGCGAAAGACGTTCGGCCGCTGCACCGCGCTCGACGGACTCGACCTCCATGTCGGTACCGGCGAAATCCACGGTTTTCTCGGTCCCAACGGCGCAGGCAAGTCCACCACCCTCCGAATCCTGCTCGGCGTCCTGCGCGCGACCGGTGGCGAGGCCGCGGTGTTCGGCCGTGACCCGTGGACCGATGCCGTCGACCTGCATCGCCGGATCGCTTACGTCCCAGGCGATGTCACGCTGTGGCCGTCGCTGTCGGGTGGCGAGACGATCGATCTGCTCGCCCGCATGCGCGGCGGCCTGGACCAGGCGCGGCGCGACGAGCTGATCGAACGCTTCGAGCTGGACCCGACCAAGAAGGCACGTACCTACTCCAAGGGCAACCGGCAGAAAGTCGCACTGGTATCAGCCTTTTCGGCGAACGCGGACCTGTTGATCCTCGACGAACCGACGTCGGGTCTCGACCCGCTGATGGAACAGGTCTTCCAGGACTGTGTGCGTGATGGGGCGGCCCGCGGTGCGACGGTCCTGCTGTCGAGCCACATCCTGTCCGAGGTCGAGCACCTGTGCGATCGGGTGACGATCATCCGGGCGGGCCGTACCGTCGAATCCGGTTCGCTCAACGAACTCCGCCACCTGAGCCGCACCGCCATCACCGCCGACCTGATCGGTGATCCCGGCGATCTCAGCGCGCTGCCCGGTGTCGGCGATGTCGAACAAGACGGATCGACGCTGCGCTGCCAGGTCGACGCCGACCATCTCGGCGCCCTGATCCGGGTACTCGGTGACGCGGGCGTCCGCAGCCTGACCAGTGCGCCGCCGACGCTAGAGGATCTGTTCCTGCGCCACTACCACGTCGACAACACCGAGACCGGGGAGAAGGTGCGGTCATGACCACTACTGTCGCGCTCCCTCCTTTCACCGCAACCTCGCGCACCGCAGGCGAATTCGCGGGCACCGCACAGATGCTGCGCCTGTACCTGCGCCGCGACCGGGTGGTGGCCCCGCTGTGGTCGCTGCTGATCGGGTTGATGCCCGCGCTGCAGATCGTCTCGATCAACGACATCTACACCACGCAGGAACGACTCGACCACTTCACGGCCACCACGGCCGCGAGCCCGGCGCTGATCGCCATGTACGGACCGGTTTTCAGCTCGGCACTCGGCTCCATCGGCACCTGGAAAGCCGGGGCGATGTACGCGATGATCGCGATCGCCGCGGTACTCACCGTCATCCGGCACACCAGAGTCGAGGAGGAGACCGGGCGCGCGGAACTGGTCGGCGCCACCAGCATCGGCCGATTCGCCGGCCTCACCGGAGCACTCCTGCTCACCTTCGGCGCGTCCGTGCTCGCCGGAATCGCTTGCACCGCTTCGCTGCTGGCCACCGACCTGCCCGTCGCGGGCTCGGTCGCCTTCGGTGCCGCGCTCGCCGCCTCCGGTGTCGTCTGGGGTGGGGTGGCCGCCGTCGCCGCGCAGGTCAGCACCGGAGCCCGGCTCGCCCGTGGCATCGCGCTCGGCACCTTGGGTGCCGCGTTCGCGGTGCGCGCGGTCGGCGACGCGGGAAATGGTGTGCTGTCCTGGTTCTCGCCGCTGGGGTGGTGCCTGCAGGTCCGCCCGTTCGCCGACGAACGCTGGTGGGCACTCGTGCCGGCGGCCGCCCTCGGCGCCGGCGCGACCCTGCTCGCCTATCGCTTGCTGCGCACCCGCGATATCGGTGCGGGCCTGCTGGCCGAGCGCCCCGGACCGGCGGTCGCCGGCACGGCATTGCCGGGTCCGATCGGTCTGGCCTGGCGGCTACAGCGGGGTTCACTGCTCGCCTGGACGACCGGCTTCGCCCTGTACGGCTTGCTCATCGGCGGTGCGGTGAACAGCATCGGCGGCATGCTCGACGACAGCGGCACCCTGCGGGACGTGGTCACCTCGCTGGGAGGGTCGGCGGATCTGGAGAAGTCGTTCATCACCTACGCCGTCACCATGCTGGCCGCCGCGGCCGCCGCCTACTCGGTGTCGGCCGTGCTGCGGCTGCACGAGGAGGAGAACTCGGGCCGCGCCGAGACGGTTCTGGCCGCCGCGGTGGGGCGCGTGCGGTATGCGTCGAGCCACCTGCTGTTCGCGATCGGCGGACCCGCCGTGGCGCTGCTGACCGCCGGTCTCGCCATCGGCATCGTCTGGGGCGCGACCGACGGTGATCTTCCCGGCACAGTCGGCGAATCCCTTGGCGCGGTCGCGGTGCAGCTGCCCGCGGTCTGGGTGATCACCGCCATCGCGATGCTGTTGTTCGGCGCCCTGCCCAAGTACGCGACCGTTGCCTGGGGCGTGCTGAGCGCGATGATCGTGATCTTCCTGCTGGGCTCGCTGGGCAGCATCGCCCAGTGGATCCTCGATCTGGTCCCGTTCGTCCACCCGCCGAAGCTGCCGGGCGCGGCGTTCGACATCGTGCCGATCGCCTACCTGGCCGCGTTCGCCGGAGCGGGAATCCTGCTGGGACTCACGGCCTTCCGTCGCCGCGACCTGCGCTGACGGCGAGGCGAGGCCCGGGTGGCGGGGTGGTGAGTCGACTCACCACCCCGGCTTCAGTACGCGCCGTCGCCGCGGGTGACCACCCCGATGGTGCGCGCGATCAACGCCAGATCCAGCACCATCGACCAATTCTCGACATAGGACAGGTCCAGCCGCACCGAGTCCTCGGGCGACAGATCCGACCGCCCGCTGACCTGCCACAGCCCGGTGACGCCCGGCTTCACCAGCAGCCGCCGTCGCATCTCCCCGTCATAGCTGTCGACCTCACGCTGCACCTGCGGGCGCGGGCCGACGACACTCATGTCGCCGCGCAGCACATTGAAGAACTGGGGCAACTCGTCGAGGCTGTACTTGCGCAGGAACCGGCCGACAGCGGTTACCCGCGGGTCGTCTTTGACCTTGAAGAACAACGGATTCCCACCGTGCCGGTCGATGAGCGCCTCCACTGCGCTGTCGGCATCGACGAGCATGCTGCGGAACTTGATCATCCGGAACGGAATACCGTCACGCCCGATCCGCTCCGAGAGGTAGAACACCGGTCCCGCGCTCGTCACCTTCACGGCGATCGCGACGGCGGCCAGCATCGGCGCGACGAGCACCAAGACCGTCGCGGCAAAACACAAGTCGAACAACGCTTTACGACTCGACTTCGCTCGTCCGTAGCGCGGCGGATCGATGTGCAGCATCGGCATCCCCGCGACGAGCCGATTGGTCAACCGTCCCCCCGCGATGTCGACGACACCGGGCGCCACGATCAGATCGACGCCGAGTGGATCCAATGCCCATGCCATTCGCCGCAATTCGGCGGGGCCCAGATGATCGGTCGCGGCCACGGCCACCGAATCGGCCCCACTGCGGCGTACCGCCTCGAGCACCGAGCGATCGTCCCCGAGCACCGACGGCCCATCGGTCGTATCGAACTGCGCGCCGATCGATCCCGATGGCACGCACACGCCGACCACGCGGTACCCGGAGCCGGGATCGCCGGTGAACGCCGTCGCCATCGCGTGCGCGGCCTCGGGCGAACCGACGACCAGCACCGCGGTGTGGCACCGGCCCTGTGCGCGCCACCGTCGCAACCGCCACCGCCACGCCAGCCGCCCAGCGACCAGCGCGAGCAGCCCGGCGGGCAGCGCGATGGCGAGATAGCCACGCGCGACCTCCACCCGGAACAGCAGCGCCAGGATCGCGAGCACACCGAACAGCCGCAGCGTCGCCGATACCAGCCTGCGGAACTCCTCGCTGCCGGTGCCCACCATCTGCGGTGTGCGGCTGCCGTATCCGTGCAGCAGCGCCAGCCACCCGGCGGCCAAGGCCAGCGACACCACGGAGTAACCGACCTCGTAGGGCAGCGGCCAGGCGAGCGGGGGCGCGGCAGGCCCACCGAAGCGGATCACCTGCGCGGCGGCGACCGCCCCGAATACCGCGATCACATCGGTCACGACCAACCGCTGGACCAACGCGGTCTGCCAACTCTCGCGCTGCGTACGGCGCAGCGCTTGGACACCGTTGACAACATCGACGTCGCCAGTACCGGTGAGCTCGTAGCTCATGAACCCACACCTCCCCTTCGGGAGACGAATCGTTTCCCGATCCCCGTCGACCGGAACGCGGCCGTTGCGGCCGTCCTACTTCCCGTCGATTCGAACCCCGCCCGCTGATTGTTACAGACCCCGAGCAGGCATTCTTGCCGAAGGCTCACTGCCACAACAGATTCCAGCGGTTAACCACATCACAGCGCAATCGGACAGCTATCACCGAGTCGCTATTGCCTTTCGATATGAATGCAGGACAATCACTTTCACAAGTGATGTGCGTCACAAATGACTGAGGAACGGTCGCGCTCGCCAGCAGTTTGCCGGTGCCGGATCGACCTGCTCGAACTCCGAAACATACCACGAATCTCTTTCTGCCCCGCACGTTTCGGGGCATCCCCTAGTGCCCGCCGCTGTAACGTCTGAGCCCGTCGATCCGACTTCCGGCATGACCGGCATGAGCCGTGATTGCTTGGGTGAACGTGTAAGAAGGTGGGGGCTCCACGTGCAATGTCGACTCTGTGATTCCGAACGGCTCACGAGCGTGCTCGATCTGGGTGCCACCCCTCCGTGCGAGAGCTTCCTTGCCGTCGAGGAGCTCGACCTGCCGGAGGCGACGTATCCGCTGCACCTGCGATTGTGCGAGGACTGCCTGCTGTTGCAGATCCCGGCGCTGATCACCCCCGAGGACACCTTCACCGAGTACGCGTACTTCTCCTCGTTCTCCGACAGCTGGATCCGGCACGCCGAGCAGTTCGTCACCACCACCGCCGAGCGACTCGGCCTCGGCCCCGATTCGTTCGTCGTCGAGGTGGCCAGCAACGACGGCTACCTGCTGCGGCACGCGGTCGCCCGCGGCATCCGCTGCCTCGGCATCGAGCCATCCGTCAACGTCGGCCTGGCGGCCCGCGAGGTCGGCGTGCCGACGGAAACGGCGTTCCTGGAACAGGATTCGGCCGCACGGATCCGCGCCGAGCACGGTCCGGCCGACCTGGTGGTCGCCAACAACGTCTACGCCCACGTGCCCGACCTGCGCGGGTTCACCCATGCGCTGCGCACGCTGCTCAGCGACGACGGCTGGTGCAGCATCGAAGTGCACCACGCGCTGAACCTGGTCCAGCTCGGCCAGTTCGACACCATCTATCACGAGCATTTCCAGTACTACACCGTCCATTCGGCGCAGCGCGCGCTGGCGATCGCCGGGCTGACCGTCGTCGATGTGGAACTGCTGGAAACCCACGGCGGCTCGATCCGGCTGTGGGCACGCCCCGACGCCGTCGCCGAACCCAGCGCCCGGGTCGCCGAGGTCCTCGACCTCGAGCGGGCAGCGGGCCTGCACGAGCCCGCCGGTTACGCCGCGCTCGGTGCCCGCGCGGAATCGGTCCGCCAGGAGCTGCTGCGTTTCCTGCTCGACTGCCGCGCGGCGGGCAAGCGGGTAGTCGGCTACGGTGCGCCGGGCAAGGGCAACACCCTGCTCAACTACTGCGGTATCCGGCCCGACCTGCTCGAGTACACCGTGGACCGCAACCCCTACAAGCACGGCCGATTCACCCCGGGCACCCGGATCCCGATCCATCCGCCGGCGCGCATCGACGCCGACAAACCCGATGTGGTGCTGGTCCTGCCGTGGAATCTCGAACCCGAGATCACCGCCCAGCTCAGCCATGTCGGTGCCTGGGGTGGCGAATTGATCTATCCGCTTCCGGTGCTGCATCGCGGCACCGCGATCGACACACCGGTGGCAGGCGAACCAGTCGCGGCCGGCGCACACTCCGAATGAAGGTGAACGAACCGATGAAGGTCGTACTGTTCTGCGGCGGATACGGCATGCGCATGCGCGGCGGATCCGGCGACGTCGTCCCCAAGCCGATGCAGCTGGTCGGTCCGCGCCCCCTGCTGTGGCACGTGATGCGCTATTACGCGCACTACGGCCACAAGGAGTTCGTCCTGTGTCTCGGCTACGGCGCCGAACACATCAAGAACTTCTTCCTCACCTACCAGGAGTCGGCGTCCAACGACTTCGTGATCCGCAACGGTGCGGTGGAACTGCTTGGCAGCGACATCAGCGACTGGTCGATCACCTTCGTCGACACCGGCGTCGAATCCGCGATCGGGGAGCGACTGCGCCGCGTGCGCGAGCACCTCGACGGCGACGAGCACTTCCTGGCCAACTACGCCGATGTCCTCACCGACGCACCACTGGACACCATGATCGAGCGCTTCCACGCCTCGGGTGCGGCCGCGTCGATGATGGTGGTGCCACCGCAGTCCTCGTTCCACTGCGTGGACATCTCACCGACGGGCGAGGTGAAGGACATCGTGCCGGTGGCGCAGATGCCCCTGTGGGAGAACGGCGGATACTTCGTACTCAGCCAGGAGATCTTCGATCTCCTGCCGCCGGGCGGGGATCTGGTGGCCGACGCGTGCGGCGCGCTCGCCGGGCAGGGCAGACTTTTCGGGTATCAGCACATGGGCTTCTGGAAGCCGGCCGACACCTTCAAGGAGCGCGCCGAACTCGACGACGCCTACCGCAACGGCACCAGGCCGTGGATGGTGTGGGACCAGCCGTGATCGGGTTGTTCACCCGCCCACCGCGCCGGATCGCGGTGCTCGGCGCGCACTGCGACGACATCGCGATCGGCTTGGGGGCAACACTTCTCGCGCTCACCGGTGCCGATCCCGACGTCGAGGTCCGTGCCCTTGTGCTCTCCGGCGGCGGCACCGCGCGCGAGGACGAGGAGCGTGCGGCGCTGACCGCGTTCTGCTCGGGCACCGAACCCGACCTGCGGGTCCTCGATGTGCCCGACGGCCGCGCACCGGCGCACTGGGACCGGATCAAGGACGCACTGGCGGCCTTTCGTCGTGGCGGCGAACCCGAGGTGGTGTTCGCACCGCATCGCGGCGACGCCCACCAGGACCACCGCCTGCTCGCCGAACTGGTGCCGACCGAGTTCCGCGATCACCTGACCCTGGGTTACGAGATCCTCAAATGGGAGACCGACACCCCGGCGCCCACGCTCTACCACCCGTTGAGCCATGAACTCGCACAAGAGAAGTCGCGACTGCTGCACAAACACTATCCGTCGCAGACGGGCCGCGACTGGTTCGACGAACAGGCCTTCCTCGGGCTGGCCCGGCTGCGTGGCGTGCAGTGCCACGCACCGTATGCCGAGGCTTTCGTGCTCGACAAAGCGATCATCAGATGGGAACAGACGTGAACATGCGGGTACTGGTCACCGGGCACCAGGGCTATCTCGGCACCGTGATGGTGCCGGTGCTGCGGGCGGCGGGCCACCAGGTCACCGGCCTGGACATCGGCTACTTCGCCGACTGTCTGCTGGGCGAATTCGCCGGTGACCCCGAGGGTTTGGCGGTGGACCTGCGCGAGGTGACCGTCGAGCAGCTGCGTGGTTTCGACGCGGTGATCCACCTTGCCGCGTTGTCCAACGATCCCCTCGGCGCCTTGGCGCCGGAGATCACCTACGACATCAACCATCACGCGTCGGTCCGCCTGGCCCGCCTCGCCAAACAGGCCGGGGTCTCCCGGTTCTTGTACGCGTCGACCTGCTCGGTCTACGGTGCCGCCGGTGCCGACCTCGTCACCGAGGACGCCCCGCTGCGCCCGATCACCCCGTATGCCGAGAGCAAGGTGCGCGTCGAAGACGATGTGGCCGCCCTCGCCGATGACGATTTCGTCCCGGTGTTCCTGCGCAACGCAACGGCTTTCGGCTTCTCGCCGCGACTGCGGGCCGATATCGTGCTCAACAATCTGGTCGGCTACGCGGTGCTCACCGGTGAGGTGAAGGTGCTCTCCGACGGCACCCCGTGGCGCCCCCTGGTCCACGCCGCCGACATCGCCGCCGCGTTCGCCATCTGCCTCACTGCGCCCGCCGCCGACGTCTCGTGCCGGGCGTTCAATATCGGGACCGAGGTCAACAACCTGACCGTCGCCGAGATCGCCGCCTCGGTGGTCGACGCGGTGCCCGGCTCACGATTGCTGATCACCGGCGAGAGCGGCGCGGACCCACGGTCCTATCGCGTCGACTTCTCTTACGCGCGTGCGGTTCTCGGCTTCGAGGCACAGTGGACGGTGCCCGCGGGTGCGGCCGAGCTGTTCACCGAGTACACCGCGCGCGGGCTCACCTCGGACGCGTTCTTCCGCCGGTTCACCCGGTTGCCGCATCTGCAGGGCCTGTGCGATTCGGGAGTGCTCGACGCACAGCTGCGCCGGATCAGTGCGTCGGCGTCAGCGTAGCCAGCAGCGCGGGCCAGCTCCCGGCTCCCGCGTCCCGCGCGGAGACCGGGCCGACGGGCAGCGGCCAGTCGATGGCCAGCTCGGGGTCGTCGTAGGCGACCCCGAGGTCCTCGGCGGGATCGTGCGGACGGTCGATGCGGTAGCAGACGTCGGCGATCTCGGTGAGCGCCTGGAATCCGTGCAGGAAACCGGGCGGCACGTACAGGTGGTGGAACTGCTCGTCGTCGAGCCGAAAAGCCTGCCGCGCACCGAAAGTCGGCGAATCCGTGCGGATGTCGACCAGCACGTCGTGCACCGCGCCATGTGCGCAGCGCACCAGCTTGGCCTCACCGCGCCCGCCGCGACCGTGCATGCCACGAATCACCCCGCGCACCGACCGCGACTGCGAATCCTGCACGAAAGCCGCCGCCGCACCCGGCACCCCGAGGTGGGCATCGAACTCGCCCGCATCGAAGGTGCGAGTGAACAACCCACGCTCGTCCCGAAACGGTTCGGGAACGAGTACCACCACGTCGGCCAGTTCGGTCCGCTCGATACGCACGAGGACATCCTGCCTTACCCCTTCCCCACAGCTGATGCCGGGGATTTCTGCCATCAACCAACACCGCCTTCGTCGCCGCGGTCGGCGGCACATCCTTGGAGGTTGTCAAACGCCATGCGGCGTAACAGAAGAATCCGTGACAGACACTCCGATTCCTCCCCGTGGCTGAAGCCAGGGCGTTCCCCGGAGCCTGCTCGATGACCCGCCGATGCCGCGGCTGCGGAAATGCCACCCTCACTACGGTGCTCGATCTGGGCACGACCCCTGCCGCAGACCACTTTCCGCCACGTGACACACCGGTCACCACCACCGAAATCGGCCATCCGTTGCGCATGAACCAGTGCACGGTCTGCGGGCTGGCCCAGCTCGCCGACGACGACACGGTGACGGCCGAACCCCACGGCATCGAACCGCAGGCTCTGCGCGACCAGGCCGCCGAGGCGGTGCGCCTGGTACACGCTGCCGGACTGCTGCGCGGGTCGACGGTGACCGAATTCGGCAGCCCCCACGGTGGTACGTGGCTGCCCCTGCTCGCCGCGCACGGCTTCACCGAAAGCACCGGCGGAGCGGCCGATGTCGTGCTCGACTGCTTCGGCATCATGCACGAACCCGATCAGCGGGTGGCGTTCGCGGTGCGTGCCGCGGCGACGGCTCCCGACGGGGTGCTGCTCGTGCAGTACCACTCGCTGGCCACCATCGTCGCGCAAGGGCAGTGGAATGCGTTGCGGCACGGGCACTTCGCGTATTACTCGCTGGCAACGCTGCGCACACTGTTGCGGGCCGCGGGGATGAGCGTGGTCACCGCGTGGGAGTTCGAGCTCTACGGCGGCACCGTGCTCCTCGCTGTTCGGCACGGCGACCACGCTCCCGACGCCACGGTGGCACGGCTGCTCGCGGACGAGGCCGATTCGCTGAGGTCGGTCAACAGGCTCCAGGACACGGTCGACCACCATGTCAAAGCACTGCGTACCTGGTTGGAAGCCAGTGCGGCACAAGGGCATCGGGTCTACGCCTATGGTGCCGCCTCCCGGGCGGTCGCCCTGCTCAGCATGGCGGGCGCGCACCGAGGTCTGCTCGCCGGTGTCGCCGATGCCTCACCAGGCAAGCAAGGCTGCCGAATGCCCGGTACCGATGTGCCCATCATCTCCCCCGCCGACCTGGTCGCCGCCGACCCCGATGTCGTGCTGCTGACGTTGCCCGATCTGCTCGCCGAGGTGAGCGCCGGACTGCCCACACTCGACGGCCGCTGGATGATCGACGACCCAGCGGGCCCACGCAGGCAATAGTCGCGCGCAACGACTGTGGCATAGCAGACTTTATGTTGATCGGCGCATGATCGGATGGCGTGGGATACTCGTAACGCCCAGCGCCGCACCATGATCGAGCCGCTGATCGCCCTCTCGAGCGATCACCGGCATCACCGTCGGCCCACCGCAGTGTCGCGATGGCCGGTGCCCGGATCGTAGGGGGACGGCGGCGCCGAACGCATCGTTCGACGGGCGAGTTTCTCAGGGGAAGAATCTGATGAGGGGAATCACCGTGCTTGCACCGCGCGCGCTGCGCATCGCAGCGATGGCCTCGGCCGTCGCCGTCGGTCTCGCCATGGGGGCCGGCTCCGCCGGTGCCGGAATCGACGCCAGCAGTACCGTTCTCGACGGCAAGGACCGTACCGTCGAAGCCATCCAGTCCGACACCCGGATCGACTTCGTCGCCCCGCTGGACGGCAATCCGCTCACCCGCGAGTGGTTCCACAGCGGCGCGGCCTCCTACCGGATCACCGGTCCTGACGCCGAGGGCTGGTCGGGCCACATCATTATCGGCTACCAGGTCGGCTACCCCGCGACCCTTGACGGCAGGATCAAGTTCGAGTGGTCGACGCCGAGCCTGGGTATCGAGATCGGCAGTGATCCCAGCGCGACGATCGGCGGCCTGATCCCGACGGCGGGTATCGAACTGGCAGTCGGCTTCGGCCCCGGCATCCAGGAGGTCGAGGTCGCCGGGGGCGATATCTCCGGAGCCGAAGGCGTGCTGCGACTTTCGGGCTTCCACGGCACCGTCACCGGCGTGCTCGGCCAGACCAACGTCCGCCCGTTCGTGAAGATCGTCGGCTCCTCCGGCGACACCGTTGTCACCTACGGCAAGACCTTCTCGATCTGATCCGCATGGCCCCGGCGGTGTTCACTCGCCGGGGCACTCCGAACACCCGCCGGTGTCAGGCGCCGGGGCGTACCGCACCGACCGCGCCCAGCGTGCGCACCCTGACCCGCTCCATGATCTGGCCGACCAGGCGCAGGTCACCGGTGAGAACGTCGGCGCGCGTCACCAATTCGGGATAGTCGACGACAAGGCGATGGTGGAAGCGGTACATGTCGGTGAGCTTCGATCTGGTGGTCGTGCGACTGCACAGGTTGAACGAGGAGTTGCGCCACGCGGCGACGATCCGTTCCATACCGACGAAGTGCCCGCCGGTGGCGACGCGTGCGAAGAGGTCGACGTCCATCGGGAACACCAGGTCGGGGCGAAGGCCACCCACCCGCCGGTAGTCGGCCAGCCGGAACATCGCGGCGGCCGTCGGCCCGAACTCGGCGGGACCGCGCCGCACGATGACCTTGGCCAGTTCCCGTGGTGTGCGACGGCCGATCAGACCGGGCAGACCGAGGTCGGTCTCGAGCAACCCGCCCTGCTCATCGATTACGTCGAATCGTCCCGCGCAGATCGCGACCGACGAGTCGGCCATCAGCGCCCACTGTTCGGTCAGCGCGCCCGGGCGCAGAATGTCGTCGGCGCACACCACTTTCACCAGGTCACCGGACGCGGCCCGGATCACCCGGTCCCAATTGGCGCCGATCGGGAGCACCGACTCGTTGCGCAGCACCCGCACCCGGGGATCACCGGTGGAGCGGGCGATCTCGCCGGTGCGGTCGGCGCTGGCGTTGTCGAGGACGAGCAGTTCGAAGTCGGCATCTTCGGCGAGCACCGATTCCAGGGTCACCGCGAGCGTGCGCTCGGCGTCATAGGCGGGCACACACACCGTCAACGCGGAAACCATTGTCGCACTCCCTGTCACCGGGGTGTGCCCTGTTGCACCCCCGCCTCCCCCGGTGACGAATCTACCGCACTCCCCTACTGCGTGCCGCCCGGTAGGCCCGAAGGCCGGTACTCCCCTAGACTGTGGGCTGATTGCGAATTCGCCGGTCGGGATGCACTTCGCGGGACACATGATGAAGGGTGCGAGGGTTGACGACTGCGACCGCTGTGGTTGGTGTGCACATGACCGGATCGGAATGGTTCGGTACCACACCGGGCGGACTCAACCGGTATTTCACCGATCTGTATCGAGCACTGGCGCGACAGCCGCGGATGGCGGTGACCGCGTCCGCGTTCGGTGCCGCCGACGACGCGAGCGCCGGATCGTGGGGGCCGACGGGCGGTTCGACATGGCACCGCACCCGGACCGCGCTGCTCGCGCGCTCCGAGCTCGCCCCCGACACGATCCTCGACCGGCATTTCTGTCTGTACGGCCCCCTCGCCCGGACCGTGACGACCAAGCGGCCGCTGGTCGTCCATTTCCACGGGCCGTGGGCGCAGGAGAGCGCGATGGCGGGTGAATCGGCCCGTGCCGTGCGCGCGAAGTACCTGTTCGAACGACTGCGTTATCGCGGCGCCGACCGATTCATCGTGCTGTCGGGCCACTTCCGTGATGTGCTCGAACGCGACTACCACATACCCGCCGACCGGATCTCGATCATCGCGCCCGGCGTCGACCTGGACCGCTTCCATGCCGCACCACTCGATACGAGGGCGCCGACGCGCACGGTGTTGTGCGTGCGCAGGCTCGAGCGACGCATGGGCATCGATGTGCTGTTGAGGGCCTGGCCGCAGGTATCGGCCGCGCACCCCGACGCTCGACTCGTCGTCGTCGGCACCGGCACCGCCGAAGCGGATCTGCGCGCCGAGGCGGCCGAGCTCGCCGGCACCGTCGAGTTCACCGGCCGGGTCAGCGACGACCGGCTCACCGAGCTGTACGCCGAAGCCACTGTCTCCGTTGTTCCGACGGTCGCGCTGGAGGGCTTCGGCCTGATCGCCCTGGAGTCGCTGGCCGCGGGCCGAGCGCCGATCGTCACCGACTGTGGCGGATTGCCCGACGCCGTGCGCGGCCTGGACCCCACCCTCGTCGTCCCCGCAGGCGAGCCCGACGCGCTCGCCACCCGGCTCGTCGCCGCCCTCGACGGCACGGTCCCCGACCCGGCCGCCTGCCGCGCGCACGCGCAGACCTTCACCTGGGATATCGCCGCCGACCGGCACGCTGCCCTGTATCGGGACCTGCGATGACCCGGGCTGTCTTCCTCGCGCATACCGCGGCACCGTCGGGCGCCGAGCTCGCCACCTTGCGGCTGCTCGACGCCTTGCGCGCCACCGGCCGCTATCAGGTCACCATGATCTACACCGAGGACGGGCCGATGGTGGCCCGGATGCGGGCACGTGAGATCGAAACCCGGGTCGTAGCGGGACAATTCGACTCGCGCGCGATGCGCATCGGCACCGGAGTGCTCGGACTGATCACCGGCTTCATCGCGTTGCTGCGGTTGGGCTGGGCCGTCGGCGCGGTCGTCGACGAAACCCGCGCCGATGTGGTCGTCGCCGAAAGCACCAAGGCACTGGTCCTCGGCGCCGTCGCGGCCCGCCGCGCGCGTGTTCCCCTGGTATGGCAGGTCCACGACCGCGTCTCCCCCGATTACTTCGGCAACCTTCCCGCCCTGGCGATCCGCGTGCTGGCCCGGCTCGTGTGCCGCGGACAGCTGGCCAACAGCCGCGCGACCGCTGCCACCCTGCCCACCGGACTAGCTACCGCGATCGCCTATCCGGGTGTCGAACTGCCTGCGGCACAAGCGGATCCGCGCACCCGCCCGGCCGCGGAGGCAGTTGTCGTCGTAGTCGGCAGACTCAGTCCATGGAAGGGCCAGGACGTCTTCCTGCGCGCGATCGCCGCGCTGCGGGTGCGGCCCGGCCGGGTGATCCTGGTGGGCGGCACGTTCTTCGGCGAGCAACCGTATCGCGCACAGCTGGAAAAGCTCGCGGCCGAATTGGGTGTGGACGCCGAATTCACCGGCCATGTCGACGATCCCGCCGAATATCTCACCGCCGCGGACATTCTCGTGCACTGCTCGGTCCTGCCCGAGCCGTTCGGACAGGTCGTCGTCGAGGGCATGGCCGCGGGCTGCGCGGTGGTCGCCGCGACACCGGGCGGTCCCGCCGAGATCATCCACACCGGAGTCGACGGCCTGCTCGTACCCGGCGGCGACGTCGCCGCCCTCACCGCCGCGCTGGAAACCCTCCTCCACGACCCCGACGACCGTGCCCGCCTCGCCATCGCGGGCCGCGACCGCGCGCGCGACTTCGACATCCACACCAGTGCCCGTACGGTCGCCGACTTCCTCGACACCATGGTGACCCGCGGTGACTGAGCACGATCGCTACCTGGCCACCGTCACCACCGACGTCTTCCCGCACGTGCAGGCGGTCCCCCGCGACTCCGGCCCGCCTCGCCGACCCGACGACGAACACGGATCCGGCGGCGGGCACATCAAGTCCGGCCCGCTGGCCGTCCTGCGCGACATCGGGTTCGTCAGCTTCGGCAAGTACGGGCAGTATCTCGTCACCTTCATCACCGTGCCGCTGATCGCCCGGGTGCTCGGCGCGCACGGACTCGGGCTGCTCGCGATGGCGATGTCGGCCTACTTCATCGGCTCGCTGATCGTCGACCTCGGCATCACCTCGTTCATGGCGGCGCGAGTGCCCGATGCCGAGGTCAACAACGGTGCCAGGACCCGGTTCTCGGCCATCAACCAGTTGCGCGGCGACTACCTCGCCGTGCGGCTGAGCCTGCTGCTGATACTCGGGCTGGCACTCGGTGCCGGCCTGGTGTTCGGCGTGCCAGAACCGGTGCAGATGATCCTGCTCGGCCTGTTCGCGGGCGGGTTCTGGTCGATGTCGGAGGACTGGCTGCTGATCGGCCAGGGCCGTTTCGGCGCGTCGACGGTCTATCAGGGCATCGGGCGGCTCGGCTACCTCGCCCTGCTGGTCGGCGTCCTGCCGCGCATGCCGAGTGCGCAGGTCGCGGTGCTGTGCCTGCTGGTGTCGTCGGTACCGACGGTGGTGGCCACCTGGATCGACACGTCCCGGCGCTACGGCAGGCCGTCGCGGCCGCGCGATGTCGGTGAGCTGCTGCGCACGGGCGCGCCGGTTTTCGCCTCCCGCTTGCTGATCACCACCTACGGCCAGGGTGCCGCCGCGATCTATTCGGTGGTGCTGAACGCGGCCGCCCTCGGCCTGTACTCCGCGGGCGATCGTCTCGTACGGGCCCTGCAATCGTTGCTCGACCCCATCGGTTTCGCCCTGCTGCCGCGCATGGCGCGACGCAGCACCGACAGCAACTTCTGGCGCGACAGCATGCGGGTGCTCGCCGCCTGCGTCGCCCTGGCCGCGCTGGTGAGTGCCCTGGTCTGGGTCACGGCGCCCTACCTGATCGAAGTGATCTTCGGCACCGAATTCCTCGGCGCGACATCACTGCTGCGGATCGAGATCCTGATCCTGCCCGCCACCACCGTCACCTCGTTCGTCACCACCGCGATCCTGCCCGTTCGCCAGGACACCTTCGGTGTGCTCGCCGGCGCCGTGATCGGCACGGTGATCGCGGCCTGCGCGCTCGGGCTGACCTTCCGCACCCACTCGGTACACACCCTCGTCTACGGCAGCGTGCTGGTCGAATACACCGTCGCTGCCTGGTATCTCGCGCGGGTCAGGATGCTTGTCCTGCGCGACCGGCGTAACAAGGACCACTCCGCATGAAAATCCTCTTCGTCGGCGACGACTGGATCGGCAGCAATGCCCGCTCGCTGGCCGACGGTTTCCGCCAGGCGGGCCACGATGTGCTCGTCGTCGACTCGACCGCGATCACCCTGCCGACCCGTTTGTCTCCACCCTGGATCTACGCCAAAGCACGCGCGGAGCGGGCACCGTGGCAGGTGCGCGCATTACACGAGCGAATCGAACGTAGCGCTGAGGCCTTCGATCCCGATATGGTGTTCGTGTTCAAGGGAATCCATCTCGACCAGCGCAGACTGCTCGATCTGCCTGCCGCGCTGCATGTGCATTACAGCGCCGACGATGTGGCGAACCCGGAAAATCTCACCTCCGCCTACCTCGCGCACGAGCCCGAGTGGGATCTCGTGGTCACCACCAAGCGCCACAATGTGCCCGAGCTGCGGGCACGCGGCGCCCGGGCCGTCGGTTTCGTTCGCAGCGCCTACGATCCGGCCTGGCATCACCCCACCGCCCGCCGCGACGGCCGTGACTACCTGGTCGGGTTCATCGGTGTGTGCCGTCCCGACCGCCGCGCCGCGATGGTCGAACTGGCCGGGCGCTACGGCGAGCGCATGCTGGTGCGTGGGCCCGGCTGGCGCCGGGTACCCGAACTGCGCGCCACCGGCGCCCACGTGGGCGGGGCTGTCTACGGCGCCCGGTATTCGGCCGCGGTGGCCCAGGTCGGCGCGAACCTGGTGCTGCTGAACTCCGGCAACCGCGACACCCACACCTGCCGCACCTTCGAAGTGCCCGCTGCCGGTGGACTTTTCGTCGGCGAACGCACCGATGAGCACGCCGAGCTGCTCGACGACACCACCGAATGCTTCCTGTTCTCCGACACCGGCGAACTCCACGACATCCTCGACCGATGCGCGGCCGAACCGGACACGGTCGCGGCGGTGGCCGCCGCCGGGCACCGCCGCGTCGTGGCCGACGGGCACCGCTATGTGGATCGGGCGCGCGAGATCGTTGCGCTGGCGCAGGAGGTCAGGTCCTGACCGGTTCTGCCACCGTCGCCGCCGTCGCCGCCGCGCTGCTCGTCATCGCGGTCGCTGCCCTGTGGGTGCCCGGCGTCGCCCGGGTGTTCCTCATCGCGCAGGCCGTGTTCTGGTCGCTGTCGTATGTGGCGCGACCGCTGGTGCTGCTCGCGGTGCGGCCCGAACCCCACTTCGGTGACAACGTGCCCGATCCGCGTCTGGCCGATCTCGGCTACGACCGCGGGATCGCGCTGGCGTTGCAGCATGTCGTGTTCGGGCTGTGGGCGTACGCGGCGCTGGTCGTCGCCTACGCGATCTGGGCGCACCGCAGGCCGCAGCGCCGCGCCGCCGCCCTCGACGATCCGGATTTCGTGCCCGCGCTGGTCGCGCTGTACGTGCTCGGCATGCTCGGCCGCGCGGCCGGGAAGGCGTCGGGGTCGGCGGGCACCGCGGGTGAGGTCGACAGCGCCAACCCGTTGCTGGCGTTCCTCGCTGTCCCGGCCTCGATCGCCGCGATCGGCCTGATCATCTTCCTGCGACCACCCGACCCACGCCGGACCGCCGTCATCCTCTGCGGGCTGCTGGCCGGTGAGCTGTGGTGGTCATCGGTGGTGCAATCGAAGACCCCGATCCTGGGCGCCGCGCTGGCACTGGCCATCCGGTTCTCGATGATCGGCTGGAACCGGCGCACCGCCCTCGGTGTCGCGGGCATCGGCGTGCTCGGCGTGGTGGGCTTCGGCTGGCTGCAGTCGTTCAAGTCCACCGGCACCGCGGCTCGGGATGCGGCGTCGGTCGATTCGATCTACCCCGAGAACGTCCAACCGTTCTTGAGCATCCTGCGCCGGTTCGATCTGCTCGAGGCCGCGACCGACGCACTGTTCTACGGTCCCGGCGGCTGGCTGACGCCGACCGAGGTGGCCCAGCACGCGAGCCTGAGCCTCATCCCGGCGCCGCTGCTCGGGCTGGAGAAGTTCCAGTCCGGGACGGCGTGGGCGAACCAGGTGCGCGGCGCCTCGGTGGACATGAGCACCGTGACGGTCTCGCTCGCCGAGGGAAATTTCAACGAGGGCTACGTGCTCGGCGGTTACACCGGGGTCCTCGTGTGCGCGGTGTTCACCTTCGCGCTGCTGCTGGCCTGGTCGCATTCGCTGTATTCGCGGTGGTTTCCGGTGGTCGTGCTCGGCTTGGCGATCACCGGCGCCTCGACCCTGTTCGAGCGCGGGATTCTCGGCAGCATGGAGAATCTCGGCAAATTCGTGCAGACCGCCGTGCTGGCGTGGCTGGTGTATCTGGTCGTCGAGGAGTTCCGGCGCACCGAATCATGTGTGGTATCAGGGGAAATGGAGTCCCAGCGATGGGTTTGATCGATATCTGGCGCATCGTACGACAGCGATGGCTGTTGATCGTGGGTGTCGTGCTGGTGTGCACGGCGGCCGCGTGGGCTTACGCGCAAACACTGCCGAGCACCTATTCGGCGTCGAGTTCGATGTATGTGTCGATGGCGACGGGCACCTCGGTCAACGACTCGTATCAAGGTGGTCTGGCCGCGCAGCAGCGCGTGCGGTCCTATCTCGATCTGGCGGCCTCCACGACGGTCGCGGCGCGGGTGGTCGACGAGAAGGGATTGAAGGTCACGCCGGAGCAGATGCGCGCGCGGATCACCGCCAGTTCCCCGCCCGCCACCTCGGTGATCGTGATCTCGGTGCAGGATTCGACGCCGACCGGCGCCCGCGATCTCACCGATGCCGCGGTGGCACAGTTCCGCAAGCTCGTCGACGAGCTCGAGTCCATCCAGCGCGACGCGGCACCGGCCGCGCGGGTTGCCGTGGTCGACCGCGCGCAGGTGCCGAGCACGCCGCTGGAACCGCCGCCGAGCCGGCTCGTGCTGCTGGGTCTGATCGCCGGTCTCGCCCTCGGAGGCGGCGCGGCGTTGCTGCGCGAGCGCACCGACCGTTCGCTGCGTACCCCGGATGCCGTGGCGGGCGCCCTGCCCGTTCCGGTGCTCGGTGTGATCGATGCGGGCAGGCCCGGTGCCGCGGGTGAGACGCGGCGGTTGCGCAGCCGGTTGCTGCAGCACGACCCCGCCAAGTCCGTGCAGCTGACGAGTCTGTCGCCGCGGTCGGAGCCGGATGTGGCGATGGCACTTGCCCGTTCGCTGTCCGACAGCGGACAGCACGTGGTGCTCGTCGACGCCGACACCAGTGGTGGCGGCAGCACCGAGTTCATCACCAGCGACAGCCCTGGGCTGGCCGCCGTGCTGCGCGCCACCCTGCCCGTCGCCAAGGCACTGACGCCGTGGTCGGAGACCGGGATCGCGTTCCTGCCACTCGGTGCGGCCGATCAGCAGACGCCGGACCTGCTGGTGTCGGCGCGGTTCGCCGACCTGCTCACCGACCTGACGTCGCGTTTCGACCATGTCATCGTGGAGACCGCACCGGTCACCGTCGCCGCGGACGCGATCGGTGTGGCACCGCTGTGCGATGCGACCGTCGGCATCGTCGAACTCGGTGCGCTGTCCGGTCCCGGCTTGCGCGGCGCGCTCGCGACTCTCGGCGCCGCGAAACTCACCGGAGCGGTGGTGTACAGCAGACCGTCGGCTCCTCTGGCCCGTTTCCTGGAACGGCTGCCCCTGTGAACGAGGAATCAGTGGGGCGGCGGCGGCTGCTCGCGGCCACTTTCGGCGCGGCGGCGGTGCTGCCATTGGCCGCGGCGTGTGCCGCCGACCCGGAACCGAGTGCCGAGTTCCGGTCACCGCACGTCAGCGATACGCCCGCGGCGCGCAACGTTCGCGATTTCGGGGCGGTCGGCGACGGTAAGGCCGACGATACGGCGGCCATCGCGGCGGCCGCGGCCGCCAGGGACCGGCCGGTGGTGCTGTATTTCCCGGCGGGCACCTATCGCGTCCGATCGTGGCCTGACATGCCGGATTACGCAACGGTTCTCGGCGACGGCGGGGACTCCAGCGTCGTGTTCTGCGAGGAAGATGTCACGCTGATCCGTTTGGAGCAGCGCAGCCGGGTGCGGTTCTCCCGCATCGGTTTCTATCTCACCGGACCGCGCGCCACCGGATTCGTGCTGTCGGAATGCTTCCGCTGTTCCTTCGACGGTGTCGTGATCCGGGGAAATCACCTCAGCGACAACCATCCTCGCTTCCTCGCCCAGCGTGGCGTTGTGCTGGATCGCAATACCGGTGGCACCGCGTTCATCAACTGCGATATCAACAATTTCGGGGTCGGGCTGGAAACGCAGTGCATCCAGAACTACGTCACCTCATCGAAATTCACGAGTAATTACGTCGGCGTGCTCGGCACCGGCAACGACCACAATGCCGGCTTGGCGCTGACCAACGTGGAATTCGTCTCCGATCGCGATCCGCGCACCACCGATCGCCATCTCATGGTCGACGGTGCGGCCAACGATTGGTGGCTCACCAATATCTGGTTCGAGGGCGCCGATATCGCGGTCTCGGCCGGAACACGCGGTAAGGGCGGACCCGCCCAGTTCGGCATGGTCAATTGCAAGGTGGCGGCCCGCTCGGTCGGGATCGATCTCGCGTATTGCAGGCAGCCATATCTGGCGAATGTGGTCTTCGATCAGGAATCCGACCGCCCCGCCGTCGAATTGCGCATCGACCCCACCGACTGCGCGGAGGGCACCGCGATCAATCTCATCTCCGGCACCGCCGACGACCTGCGGGCCGGAGTGTTCCCCGACGGGTGGCAGGTGATCGGGCGCAGCGGGATGCGCACCTCGCGGTTCACCGGCACCGTCATCACCCGCGCCGGGCACGGCGACGCCGACCTGTTCCAGGCGCAGGGCAACGACGGCGCGGTCCGCTCGGCCGTATTGTCCAGCGGCGCTTGGCTCTCCGATCACGCCGAGGCCGGACTCGTCCTCAAGGATCCCGCGGGTAGCTACTGGCGACTGGCCGTCGGCACCGACGGCGCGTTGCGCACCGTGGCCATGGGCAAACAACGGCCGCGACAATGAATTCGTATACCTCGGTCGTGCTGGGACCGGTGCGCCTGCACGGGGTCACGGTACGGCTGCGACCACCGGCTTTCGGTGACTTCGCCGAGTGGCAGCGGATTCGCGTGCGGGATCGTGACTGTCTCGAACCGTTCTGGTTTCGTTCCCCGCTGACCTGGGAGCAGCGGCACACCGCGACCCGCTGGGTGCGTGAATGTCTCACTGCCCGAGCCGAAGCCAGGGCGGGACGACGGGTGAGCACTGTGCTCGAGATCGACGGCAGGTTCGCCGGGCAGCTCGAGCTGGTCGGTATCGACTCCGGTGCCGCCGAGCTCAGCGTGTGGGTCGACGCCGAGCTCGCCCGACGCGGTGCGGGCGGGCTCGCCGGGTCGCTGCTGCTGGACTTCGGGTTCGGCACCCTCGGCCTGGAGCGGATTACCGCGCCGATCGCCGTCACCAATGCCGGTGCGCGGCGCGCGGTCCGGCAGCGCTGGACGATGGAAGCGGTCATGACCGGGTACTTCGACGTCGGGAGCGGCCGCGTCGACCATGAACTGTGGTCGGTGACCAGCGATCGGATACCTCCGGGCGGGTTCGCCGCGGACTGGCTGGACGGCTATCTCACGACGCACCCCACGCCCGAGAGCCCGCCCGAGAGCCCCGGCTCGACGACCGGCGCCCCGATATCGAGGCGCACGGTGCTGCGGGCCCGGACACGTTACTGCCTCGGCAGGATGCGGCACATCGCCGACCCCTTGCGCGCCGGTACCGCGGGTACGGCCCGTGCCGAGCAGGGCTCGATGACGTTACGACGCTGGCGCACCGGCGATTTCAGATCCCGCCGCGCGGCGCGGATCCGCGCCCGGCCGCTGCTCGCGCCGACGGCACAGCCCGAGGATTGGACTCGGCTGCACACTCGGCGGGAGTGGTGGCGGGCCAGGGCATCGTCTCGGATGGGGCTTGGCGGCAAGCACGGCGCCGTCCTCGTCATCGAGGAAGCCGGCCGGTACATCGGCGAGTGCCGCCTCTTCGACCGGGACATGTTCGATCGCAATGTCCGTGCGGCCGTGTGGGTTTCACCGGAGGCTCCCCCGGAGATCGCGGTCAGCGCGGTGCGTCTGCTGATCACGCATGCCACCGAGCGGCTCGGCATCTGGCGAGTGGCACTGACCGTACCGTCCACCGACCACGCGGGTGCGGCGATCGCCCTCGATGCCGGTCTGCGCCACGAGGGCACCCTGCATCACTACCGCGGTGCCGACGGCGAACTCACCGATCACGAGCTGTGGGCGTTCAGCACCGCACGCACCACCGCGGCGTGCCTACCCGGCACCGGAGAGGAACACCCATGACAGCCCACCACGGCTTCGATCGCAGCAACGCGCTGCAGGCGCGCTTGCACGACCTCGTTCCCGGCGGCGCGCACACCTATGCCCGCGGCGCCGACCAGTATCCTGAGTCCATGGCGCCGATCCTGGTGCGCGGCAACGGCGCTCACGTCTGGGATGCCGATGGCAATCGCTACGTCGAGTACGGGATGGGCCTGCGCGCGGTAACTCTCGGCCACGGCTACGCCCCCGTACTCGCCGCGGTGTCGGCGGCCATCGCCGACGGTGTCAGCTTCAGCAGGCCCACCGAGCTGGAACTGCTTGCCGCACAGGACTTCCTCTCGCTCGTGCCCGGTGCCGACATGGTGAAATTCGCCAAGAACGGCTCCGATGCCACCACCGCCGCGGTCCGCCTGGCCAGGGCGGTCACCGCCCGCACCACCATCGCTGTCTGCGATCAGCCGTTCTTCTCCGTCGACGACTGGTTCATCGGCACCACCGAGATGGCGGGCGGCATTCCCGCCGTCGACACCGTGAAGTTCGCGTACAACGATCTCGACGCCCTCGCGGCGACACTGGCCGACGGCTCCGTGGCCGCGGTCTTCATGGAGGCGGCGACCGCCATGGCCGAGCCACTGCCAGGCTATCTGGAAGGCGTTCGCGCACTGTGTGATCGGCACGGCACGCTACTGGTGTTCGACGAGATGATCACCGGCTTCCGCTGGTCGGCGGGCGGTGCCCAAGCCGTCTACGGCGTGACACCCGACCTGTCGTGCTGGGGCAAGGCGATGGGCAACGGCTTCCCGATCTCCGCGCTCGCGGGCAAGCGCGAGTACATGGAGCGCGGCGGGCTGCGCACCGATCAGGAGCGGGTATTCCTGCTCTCGACCACGCACGGCCCGGAAACGTCGGCACTGGCCGCGTTCCGGGCGGTGGTGCACGCCTACCGCACCGAGGACCCGGTCGGGCGAATGGAACAGGCGGGCAGCGCACTCGCCGACGGCGTGAACACGATCGCCGCCGGCCTCGGCATCGCCGATTTTCTCCAGGTGCGCGGCCGGCCGTCCTGCCTCATCTACCGCACCATGGACGCCGAAGGCGCACCCTCGCAGGCATGTCGAACCCTGTTCCTCCAGGAACTGCTGGTCCGCGGCGTACTCGGCCAGTCGTTCGTCACCTCCGCCGCCCACGACCCGGACGCGATCACTACTACGATCGCCGCGTGTGCCGAGGCAGCCGAGGTCTATCGCCGCGCGATCGCGCGCGGCACCGTGGACGGGCTGCTGCGCGGCCGTCCCGTCGCCCCCGCACTGCGTCGTACCGCGGCGCCCCGACAGATCGAAGCGAGCACCCTGCGATGACCCGTGTCGCCATCGTCCACGAACGCTTCACCGAGTTCGGCGGCTCCGAGGCCGTCGTCGGCGAATTCGTCGAAACCTGGCCCGATGCCGAGGTTTTCGCGCCGATCGTCGCGCCCGGCGGCCTGCGCGAACCCGTGCGCACCGTGCACGACACCTGGCTCAGCACAGCGCACACCTACACCGGCGGCAGGCACGCTCCCTTGCTCCCGCTGGTCCCTCGCGCGCTGCGTCGACTGCCGTTGCGCGACTTCGATGTCGTCGTGGTCAGCCATCACGCGTTCGCCACCCAGGCCGCGCTGGCCACCGACGCGCCCGTCGTCGCCTACGTGCACTCCCCCGCCCGCTGGGCCTGGGATCGCGAGTTCCGCGCGCAGGAGGCCGGTGGCCGCGTCGGCCAACTCGCGCTCGGCGCGCTGGGTACCCTGGCTCGACGCGGCGAACTGCGCGCCGCGCCACGGCTGACACACGTCATCGCCAACTCGCACGCGGTCGCCGAGCGGGTCACCGACTGGTGGGGTCTGCCCGCCTCGGTCGTCAACCCGCCCGTGCAGGTCAGCCGTTTCACCCCCGACCCGACGGTGGCGCGCGAGGACTTCTTCCTGTGCGCGGGCAGGCTGGTGCCGTACAAGCGCGCCGACCTCGCCATTCGCGCCGCGCAACGGGCGGGAGTTCGACTGGTCGTCCTCGGCGATGGCCGGTTCCGCGCCCAGCTCGACGAGATCGCCGGATCGGAGACGACCTTCCTCGGCGCCACCTCGGGCGAGCTGCTGCAGGACATGTACCGGCGCTGCCAGGCCCTGCTGATGCCGGGCATCGAGGACTTCGGCATCGTCCCGGTGGAGGCGATGGCCTGCGGCACCCCGGTGCTCGCGGTCGGTACCGGCGGTGCCCTCGACACGGTGCGCCCCGGTGTCACCGGCGAATACGTCCCGGCCGGATCCGATGACGACGTCGTCGCGGCGCTGGCCGACCGCATGCGCGAATTCCGGTCGGCGGCCTACGATCCCGCGAAGATCCGCGAACACGCCAACACCTTCGCCCCCGAGGTGTTCCGCAGCAGGATCGCGAGCACCGTCCGCGACGTCTTGGCGGACCAGCCGCGACGGTAGCGACAAGTTGCCTGAAACTCTCGGTTACTGAAAGTATCTGTCACACATACCCTTTGACCTGCGACGACAGGTGACAATTCCCACACGGTGATGCCACGCCATTCGCTTGCCCGTCCAGGTTACCGACGAGTACGGTAGGCGTAGCCGAGACGACGATGTGCCCGGTTTCTCTCCAGCCATGCAGTCGCTGGACCTCAACCGTTGATTTCGCATCCACCGCCGCATGCCGATCACTGTTGCATGACATTGTGTTTCGAGATTTTCAGGAGGGGCGATGGTTTCCTACATCGTGACAGGCGGTACCGGATTTCTGGGTCGGCGCGTGGTGCGGGGGCTGCTCGCAGCCGACCCCACCGCGATCGTGCACGTGCTGGTGCGCGCCGAGTCGCTGACCAAGTTCACCGCGCATAATGCGCAACATCCCGACAGCGACCGCGTGTTCGCGCTGGTCGGCGACCTGACCGCGGAGGGCCTCGGTCTCGGCGACGGTGCGCCGCGCGCCGATCACGTGCTGCACCTGGGCGCGGTCTACGACATGACCGCCGACGAGGAGACCGCCCACGCGGCCAATGTCGCGGGCACCCGCTCGGTGATCGAGTTGGCCCGCAGCCTCGATGCCACCCTGCACCATGTGTCGTCGGTGGCGGTGGCGGGCGATCACCGGGGCAAGTTCTTCGAGGAGGACTTCGACCTCGGCCAGAACCTGACCTCGCCGTATCACCGCACCAAGTTCGCGGCGGAGAAGCTCGTTCGCGAGGCGACCGACGTGCGCTGGCGGGTCTACCGCCCGGCGATCGTGGTCGGTGATTCCCGCACCGGCGCGATGGACAAGATCGACGGCCCTTACTACTTCTTCTCCGCCATCTCGGCGCTGGCCACCCTGCCGTCCGAACTGCCGTTGCCGCTGCCCGACCTGGGCGCCACCAATGTGGTGCCGGTCGATTACGTCGCCGAGGCGATGGTCCGGCTGGTTCGGCGCGGGGGTCTCGACGGGCGCACGTTCCACCTGGTCAACCCGCGACCGCAGCCGTTCGGGGAGATCTACCGTGCGCTGGCCGCCGCCGCGGGCGGTCCTGTCGGCATCGGCACCGTGCCCGGCAGCGCACGTGCGCTGCACGGGCTCGGCCACGTCCCCGGCGCCGGCGCGGTGCGCGACTTCCTGTTCGAGCAGGCGGGCATCCCGGCCGAGGTCGCGCCGCATGTCGGTTTCACCGCCGAGTTCGTCTCCGATTCCACCCAGGCGCAACTGCCCGGACTCACCGTGCCCGCGTTCGACACCTACGCCGACCGCCTCTGGGAGTTCTGGCGCACCGATCTGGACCCGCACCGCGGCCGTATCGCCGCCGACGCGCACCCGCTCTCGGGACGCACGGTGCTGATCACCGGGGCCTCCTCCGGCATCGGCCTCGCCACCGCGCACACCGTCGCCCGCCGGGGCGCGATCGTGCTGATGATCGCCCGTGGCATCGAAGACCTCACGGCCGCAGTGGAATCGGTGCGTGCCGACGGCGGCACCGCCTTCGCCTACCCCTGCGACATCACCGACGCGGAGTCCGTCGACCTCCTGGTGAAGACCGTGCTGACCGAACACCACCACGTCGACTATCTGATCAACAACGCGGGCCGCTCCATCCGCCGCTCGGTCGCCAACTCCGTGGACCGTATGCACGACTTCGAACGCACCATGGCGGTCAACTACTTCGGTGCCGTGCGCCTCATCCTGGGGTTGCTCCCGTCGATGCGCGAACGCCACTTCGGCCATATCGTCAACATCTCCTCCATCGCCGTCCAGACCAAGGTCCCCCGCTTCGCCGCCTACGCGGCGAGCAAGTCCGCACTGGACAACTTCAGCGATATCGCCGCGGTCGAAAACCGGGGTGACGGAGTAACTTTCACGTCCATCCGGATGCCACTGGTCCGCACTCCGATGATCGCTCCGACCGAACTCTACCGATCGCTGCCGCTGCCCGACCCCGAACGCGCAGCCGACATCGTGGTCCGTGCGCTGCTGGAACGCCCCGACCGCATCGACACCCCCGTGGGCACCTTCGCCCAGGCGGTCGAGATGTTCCTGCCGTCGCTCAAGCGCACCATCCTGCACACCGGCTTCCGCTTCTTCGGTGAATCCACTGCGGCACAAGGAAAGTCGGCTCCGCAGGCGGCCGCCGCACCTGCCGAACCGACACGCAACGCCCTCACCGTGCTCGGCCCGGTCCTCGCACCGCTGATGGTGATGCCCAGCTCGGCGGCCCGCATGAGCCGGGTACTTCCCGGCGTGCACTGGTGACCTCGCACTGACACCCGGCCGGTCGCGATGCTCATTGTCGCGGCCGGCCGGTTCTGTGCACCGCAGAGGGGTGCTCGCCCACGCCGCGAGGGTTGTCGGCGTAGTGGTGAGCGTGCCTGCCCGGCGGGAACCCATCGCGGCCAATTCCTGACCGCGATGGGCGACGAGTTTCGGTGACTACTCCCGGACCCCGACCTACTTCAGCGTGATCGAACGAGGTCGAGGGAACGATCCGGAGACCATGGCTCCCCCGCGGCGATGAGGGTGCGGGTCGCGCGGAGTTCTCTCGGTCTTGCCATGGCGACGGCGCCGACAGGGCGGCCGTTGTGCAGGGCGATCGCGAGGAAGTCCCTGGAATCCAGGTCGCCGTCGACGATCAGTTCGTCGTGCGGGTGGATCCAGCCCGCGAACTGCATCGACAGGCCGTGCTGGTCGGTCCAGCCCCAGGGAATTTCGGCGGGGGCGGCGGGGTGGCCGAGGATGGCTTTCGCGGCCGCGGCGCCGTCGGACATCGCCGTGTTCCAGTGCTGGCCGCGTTCGAATTCGCCACGGCGGGGGTTGAATCCGGTGGTGGCGTCGCCCGCGGCGAAGACGGCGGGGGCCGAGGTGCGGTAGTGCTGGTCGATGACGATGCCGTCGTTCACCGCGATGCCCGCGGCTTCGGCCACGGTGGTGTCGGGGACCGAACCTATGGCGACCAGGGCGGCGGCCGCGGTGAAGGTGCGGCCGTCGGCGGTCGTGGCGGTGACACCGTCGCTGGTGTCGACGAGCTGCGTGGTGGTGACACTGTTTTCGACCACCACGCCGTTCTCGACATGGATGTCGTGGACCAGATCCGACACGGTCTGCGGCACTATCCGATCGAGCAGTGCCGGGCCCGCGTTCAACAGGGTCACATCGGCACCGAGACCGCGGGCAGTGGCGGCGACCTCGCAGCCGATCAGTCCGCCGCCGATGATGAGCAGCGAGCCGCCCGTGTCGATCGCGCCTTGCAGTGCGGCGACATCGGACCGCCTCCGCAGCGTGTGCACGCGGGTGGACGCGGTATCGATGGTGCGCGCGCCGGCTCCGGTGGCCAGCAGCAAACTGTCGTAGCCGAGTACCTCGCCGGTACTCAATCGTACTGTCGCGCTGCCGGTATCGACCGCACGCACCATGGTGGCCGGGCGCAGATCGATGGCGTTGTCGGCCCAGAACGTCGGCGGCTTCAGTACCACGCGCTGGAACGGCGTGGTACCCGCGAGCAGTTCCTTGGACACCGCGGGCCGACGATACGGCAGGTCGGGTTCCGCCCCGACCAGCACGATCTCGCCGCCGTAGCCCTCCCGCCGCAGGGTCTGGGCGGCGGTGGCACCGGCGACGCCCGCGCCGACGATGACGATCCGCCCACTCATCCTCGGCTCACCTCCCGCATGTCGAAATCGGCCTTGGCGGCGCCGCAATCGGGGCAGGACCAGTCGTCGGGGATCTCGTCCCAGCGGGTGCCGGGTTCGATGCCGTCCTCGGGCCAGCCCAGCGCCTCGTCGTACTCGAAGCCGCACTGGACGCACTGGAACAATCGGTAGTCGTTCATCGGGACACGCCTTCCTTCGGTTCGAAGTCGAGCTTCTCGCGCACGCCACAGTCGGGACAGCACCAGTCGTCGGGGATCTCCGACCAGGCGGTGCCGGGCGCGAAACCCTCACGGGGAGCGCCGGATCGCTCGTCGTAGACGTAGCCGCACACGGGGCAGAGGTAAGCCATCAGTTCACTCCGTACTTCGCCAGTACCTTCGCCCGCTTGCTGGGCTGGATGTTCACCCGGGTGATGTCGCCGTTGTAGTGCGCGAGGACGCGATGGTCCATCACCTTGCGCCACAACGGAGTCACGTACGCCAGGCCGATCAGGCTCGCGTAGCCGCTGGGCAGCTCGGGCGCGCCGTCCATATGCCGCAGGATCTGGTAGCGGCGGGTGGGGTTGGCGTGATGGTCACTGTGCCGTTGCAGGTGGTAGAGGAAGATATTGGTGACGATGTGGTCGGAGTTCCAGCTGTACTCGGGGGTGCAGCGCTCGTAGCGACCCGACGCGGTCTTCTGCCGCAGCAGACCGTAGTGCTCGAGGTAGTTCACCGTCTCCAGCAGCGAGAAGCCGTAGATCGCCTGGATCACCAGGAACGGCAGGATCGACGGACCGAACACCGCGACCAGCGCCACCCACAGCGCGACCGACATCAGCCAGGCGTTGAGCACGTCGTTGTGCAGGGAGAAGGTGCTCTTGCCCAGCCGCTGCATGCGGGTGCGCTCCAGCTCCCACGAGGAGGTCAGGCTGCCCCACACGCTGCGCGGCAGGAAGGCCCAGAACGACTCGGCGAACCGTGCGCTGGCCGGATCCTCCGGCGTCGCGACGCGCACGTGATGGCCACGGTTGTGCTCGATGTAGAAGTGCCCGTAGAACGTCTGGGCCAGCGTGATCTTCGACAGCCAGCGCTCGAGTTCGTCCTTCTTGTGGCCGAGTTCGTGCGCGGTGTTGATGCCGACCCCGCCCATCGCGCCGATGCTGAAGGCCAAACCGATCTTGGAGATCAGGCCGAGGCCACCGTCGATGCCGAGCCAGGACAGATTGTCCGCGGTCCACAGGTAGCAGGCGAACACCAGGCTGAACAGCTGCAGTGGAATGTAGGCGTAGGTGCAGTAGCGGTAGTACTTGTCGTTCTCCAGCTGCTCCATCACCTCCTCGGGCGGGTTCTTGCCGTCGGGCCCGAAGAACCGGTCGAGGGTAGGCAACAAGACGTACAACAGGATCGGCCCGATCCACCACCACACGGGCGCGACGACCTGCCAACCGAGCTGATTGAAGGCCCACACCAATCCGGCGGCCAGCATCGTCGCGCTGGGGGCGACGAGGCCGAACAGCCACAGGTACCGCTGAGGATCTCGCCAGTGCGGCGGGGTGGTCGATGCTTCGTTGTCGATGCTTCGAGATGTCGTCATTGCCATTCTCCTGATCACCGAGACTCCGAACACATACCCGCCCGAAGTCGCCTTCGTTTACACATTAGCGCGTATTGTTCCGAATTGATACAGAAGTGAGCATATTGTCAGCAAACGAGCACATCGACTTGCACATGTAGGATGATCACGTGGCCGAACCACCGAACTTTCACGCAGAAATGCGCCAGTTGCTGCGCGACCGGATGATCGACGCCGCGCGCACGATGGTCGTCACTGAGGGCTGGGGCGCGGTCAACATGTCGCGGGTAGCCAAGGTGGTCGGCATCAGCAGGCCGGTCCTCTACAAGGAGATCGGCACCAAGCAGGCGCTCGCGGATGCCCTCATCGAGCGCGAGACCGGGATCTATCTGACCGGAATCGCCGAGACGCTGGCGCAACATCCGGCCGACCCGCTGGCGGGCATGACCGCCGCCGCCGAGTACACGCTGCGCACCGCGGGCGACAACACGCTGATCAAGGCGGTGCTCTCAGCTCGCCAGGGCGGCGATACCGCCCTGCTGCCCGCCCTGGTGAGCAACCCGGAGCCGATACTCGGACGCGCGGTCGCCGCGCTCACTACCACCGGCCGTGCGCAGTACGAATTCGCGGATATGACCGATGACGAGCTGACCTCGATCGTCGAGATCATGGTCCGGCTCACATTGAGTCACTTGTTCCAGCCGACCGGCAGCGTCGACCGCGCGGTGGCGCAGATCGGCGCTGTCCTGTCCGGGGTCATGCCCGACGTCTGAGCGGGCTCACAACCGCGCGCCCACCTGGCCGGCCGCGGCCGCGAACGCCCACCCGTAGCTGCCGTGCGCGGCCGGGAAGATCCCGCCCGCGCACACCGGATCACCTGCGGCGCAATAGTTCGCGGTGCGGTCGGCGTACAACGGTGTGACCGTGCCGCCGATGAGCCGCAGTGGATCACCGAACAGCAGCACCGCGACGACGCGCGGGGACAGCTCCGGCGGCAGTACCCACATGCCGGGCAACGGCGCCGAGCCGAGCACACCGTGGGCGACCACCGCGCCCTGGGAGTAGCCGACGAGAACGAAGCGCTGGTCGGGGCAGGCAGCGGCCTGGTTGATCAGATGGCTGGTCATGGCCCGGGTGCCGTCGCTGATCGAGCTCGGCACCAGTAGGTCGGCTGGGTACTCGACCCGGTGGGCGGTGGTGTCCACCGGTAGCTGCGCGCTCAGTACCGCGTAGAGCGGGTCGCCGATGGCGGCTCCCAGATAGCCGGGTTCTGCTGTGCCGCGGGCGATCACGACATCGAGCGTGGCGCAGCTCTGCGCCCATGCTGTCAGTCCAGGGGACATCGCTGTCCCGATTCCCGCGGCCAGCAGCAACACCGACAGCGCTCGCGCTGTATGCCTTGCGACGATACGAATTGCCTTCCGATAGGTCATCGTGCCCACCTACTCACGCCGTTGTGAGAAATAGAGAAAGAGCGATTCACCTGCTGCCCCAACGGCATTCGGCGCGCTCAGTGGTGGAATACCCGCTGACCTGCATCTCCATGGCGCGAACTCGGCATCGGCTGCGCCACGGTTACATCTCGGATCGCCTGCGGCACAACGCCGCTGCCCGATCTCAGTGCTTCTTGGACTTCTTCTTGTACTTGGGCTTGTCGTGATCGGGCTCCCACTCGTAGCCCGCGACACCGCGTTCGCAGTAGGAGTCCGCGACGTGGACATCGCCCTGGTCGCGCTCACACCAACGCGATTTCGAGCAGGAGGTGGCGCCGAGGCCGGCCACAACGGCGAGCGTGAGGACGGCAGCGCCGGTACGGGTACGGACGTTCATAAGTTGTCGAGCCTTTCCTAGAATGAAATATCGCTGGTCAGGGCGTTTTCCAGGACTTGTCCCCACCCGTCGACGAACCAATGCTACGTTCCGTGGCATGTCGAGCACAGCGCCTGAGCCCACCGAAGATTTCTCCCCTGACGCGATTGTCGTCGGCGCCGGGCTGGCCGGCCTGGTCGCCACGCACGAGTTGGTGCTCGCCGGACGCAAGGTGCTGGTGCTCGATCAGGAGAACCGCGCCAACCTCGGCGGGCAGGCGTTCTGGTCGCTGGGTGGGTTGTTCGTCGTCGACAGCCCGGAGCAGCGCCGGATGGGCATCAAGGACTCCTACGAACTGGCACTGCAGGATTGGCTGGGTTCGGCCGGTTTCGACCGCGAGGACGAGGACCGGATGGGCCGCGAATGGGCGAAGGCCTACGTGCGGTTCGCCACCGACGAGAAGCGGGATTACCTGCACGCCTTGGGTTTGCGCTTCACCCCGCTGGTCGGCTGGGCCGAGCGGGGCGGCGGTCTGGCCGGCGGGCACGGCAACTCGGTCCCTCGGTTCCATCTCACCTGGGGCACCGGGCCCGAAGTGCTCCGCGTCTTCCTGGAGCCGGTCCTGGCCGGTGAGGCGAAAGGATTGGTGCGCTTCGCATTCCGGCATCGCGTCGACGAGCTGATCGTCGAAGACGGCGCCGTCACCGGTGCGCGCGGCAGCGTCCTCGCCCCCTCCGACACCGACCGCGGCCAGGCGTCGAATCGGGATGTGTTGGGCGAGTTCACCTTCCGGTCCCCCGCGGTGATCGTGAGTTCGGGCGGCATCGGTCACGCCCACGACCTCATCCGCCGCAATTGGCCCACCGAACGTCTCGGCCCCTGCCCGCAGACCATGATCTCCGGCGTCCCCGCCTATGTGGACGGCCGGATGCTCGGCATCTCCGAGGAGGCGGGGGCGGCGCTGGTCAACCGCGACCGGATGTGGCACTACACCGAAGGCATCAACAACTGGGATCCGATCTGGCCCGACCACGCGATCCGCATCATTCCCGGCCCGTCGTCGCTGTGGTTCGACGCGAACGGAAACCGCATGCCCGCACCGTGTTTCCCCGGTTTCGACACCAACGAGACCATGCGCCAGATCCTGTCGACCGGCTACGACTACTCGTGGTTCGTCCTGAACCAGTCGATCATCGAGAAGGAGTTCGCGCTGTCGGGTTCGGAACAGAATCCCGACATCACCGGCAAGGACTTGAAATTCACGGTGCGCAGCAGGCTCGCCAAGGGCGCGCCCGGCCCGGTGGAGGCGTTCAAGCAGCACGGCGTGGACTTCGTGGTCGCCGAGTCGCTGGCCGAGCTGGTCGACGGTATGAACGAGCTCGCCCGCGGGCCGAAGCTGGACGTGGCCGCCCTCGAACACCAGATCGTGGGCAGGGACCGCGAAGTCGCGAACTCGTTCTCCAAGGACGCGCAGGTGACCGCGATCAACAACGCCCGAAAGTTCGTCGGGGACAAGGTCCGTGTCGTCAAACCGCACCGCATCCTCGACCCGTCGCACGGCCCGCTCATCGCGGTACGCCTCAATGTGCTGACCCGCAAGACCCTCGGCGGGCTGCAAACCGACCTCGATTCGCAGGTGCTGCGCCCGGACGGCTCGGTGTTCGCGGGGCTGTATGCCGCCGGTGAGGTCGCCGGGTTCGGCGGTGGCGGCGTGCACGGTTACAACGCGCTGGAAGGCACATTCCTCGGCGGGTGCATCTTCTCGGGACGCGCGGCCGGTCGGGCGATCGCGCGGCGCACGCCCTAGTTGTACTGACCGGAGAGGTTGGTGACGCGGCTCGCTGGTGGGTGTCCGCCTAGGGTTGGCGATCTATCCAGGTCCCTCGTCGGTAATGAGCTCAGGTGCCAGCACCGAGGCCGCCTGTTCGACGGCGAGGTCAGTGCGAATGAACCTGCGAGTGAGCCTCTTCGAGAGAAAATCCCGCCAGCAGCGCCTCGACTCCGCTGGTGAAGTTGGGGCACTCGAAGATGTCATTGTGCGGGCAGGCCATACCATGGGCGATGGCGGTGCGTGCCGCCAGTGCCTGGGCAATCCGTTGGTCCAGCTCGGTGAGCTTGCGTTGGTACAGCTCCCGCCAACTGTCGTCAGTCAGCGAACGAGACGCGATGAACGCTTTGACCTCCCGCAACGTGAAACCGACGTTTTGCAGCGCCAAGATCACACCGACCAGCCCGACCGCCGATGGCGGATAACGCCGTTGGCCCGAGACCCGGGCCGGTGGCGGTAGCAGGCCGAGTTCCTCCCAGTAGCGCAGCGCGGAGGTGGCAACACCGGTGCGGCTCGCCAGCTCACCGATCGTCAACTGCTCACTCAT
The DNA here is from genome assembly GCF_052814245.1 of Nocardia sp. IBHARD005. NCBI lineage: Bacteria > Bacillati > Actinomycetota > Actinomycetes > Mycobacteriales > Nocardiaceae > Nocardia > Nocardia sp. IBHARD005. The sequence continues at coordinate 4,262,125 of NZ_CP199935.1, read as the reverse complement.
TTGACTTCAAGCATACTTGAAGCCGTTAACTGGCGATCATGCAGAAGGTAGCTACAGCTCTCAAACAACGGGCGATCAGATATTTGGTGCGCCAGGCCCTTCACCCTCGGGGCGTCGTCGGGTGGGCGACCGGCTGGATGTTCGCTCTTCGCCCCTCCAACCGGCAGCGCAACGTCTGGGCAGTGTCGTTGCTGGACGTGCAGCCCACCGACCGGGTACTCGAGATCGGTTTCGGTCCCGGCGTCGCCATCGCCGAGTTTGCTGGGCGCGCCACCCAGGGGCATGTCTTCGGCATCGACCACTCCCAAGCCATGGTCCGGCATGCCACCCGCCGCAACGCCGCCGCCGTCCGTATCGGCCGCGTGCATCTCACGCACGCCTCGGTGGAGCAGTTGCCGAGTTTCGACGATCCGCTCGATGCCATCCTCGCCGTCAACTCCGTGGGTTTCTGGCCCGACCCGGTGGAGCGGCTTCGCGAGCTGCGCCGCATGCTCCGGCCCGCAGGACGCATCGCGCTCGTCAGCCAGCCCCGCTGCCCCGGTGCCACCCGGGACACCACGGCCCGAGCCGGCCAAGAACTCCAGGACCTGCTCACCCAGGCCGGCTTCCTCCACACCCGGGTCGAAACCCTCGACCTCGATCCGCCTGTCGCCTGTGTGCTCGCCACCAACCCGACCGACATGACCTCATAACCGCCCACAGCACACCGACCAGCCCCGGTAGTGCCGACTGCATGACTAAAGCAGCTAGGGCCCGAATCATCCTCGACGGGCTACAGCCGCCCGCGCGCCAATAGTTGGACCTAGTGCGGGTGCCGGGGTGCCAGGGTGCGCGATGCCTCCTTGGCTACCTCGGCGAGCGCACGGGCCAGCCGCGCGGTGTCGAGTGCGGCGCGCTCACCCTTGACCGTGCCCGACAGCGAGATCGCGGCCACCGCGACACCGCGGCCGCGGATCGGCACCGCGACGCAGCCGACGCCCGGCAGCGACTCCTCGGTGTCAACAGCCACGCCCTGACGATTGCGGATGCGGGCGAGTTCGCGGTGCAGTTCGGCCCGGTCGACGATCGTGCGCGCGGTCCGCGCCACGGCATTGCCGCGCAGCGAGGCCTCCGCGATGCCGGGCTCCAGCGTGGCCAGTAGCGCCTTGCCGACCGCGGTGGAGTGTGCGGGCAGCCTGCCGCCGATGCGGGTCGGGATGACCATCCGCCCGCGGCCACCCGACCGATCGAGGAACAGCACTTCGCGCCCGTCCAGCACGGCGAGGTGCCCCACCAGCCCGGTGCGCTGACTGAGGTCGTAGAGCAGCGGCCCCACCACCTCGCGCAGCTCGTTCTGCTCGGCCGCGAGTCCACCGAGTTCGAGCACCCGCAGCCCCAGCCGGTAGCCGCCCGGGGTGTGCGCGAGCCAGCGCAGCCGGATCATCTGGTCGAGGATGCGATGCACGGTCGAGCGCGGCAGCCCGGTGCGTTCGGCGAGCCCGAGCAGCGTGAGAGTGGGTGTGGCGGTGTCGAACGCGTCCAGAATGAGCGTCATCCGCTCGATCATCGACGTCGGCGGTGTTCCGGTCGCCCGACCCGATCCGGTCCACAGGCTTTCCGGCGCCGGCCCGGTCACGATCTCGACCGTCATGTGATCCAACCTCCACAGTGCGTAGCGGTACCAGACTAGAGCCGTCAGCTCCGCTTACGCACTATTTCGCCTCGATCTCAGGCCGGCATCGGGCTGACCGGCGTCACGGGCAGCGGGCGGCGCACGATCGGGGCGAGGGTTGCCGCGATCTCGCCGATGGCCCTTGCCGGTGCGGATCTGGGGTCCGTGTCGACGAACGGAACGCCCTGATCACCCGGCGCAGACCGCCGGGTCGAAGGGGATCCGGCCGATGACGGGACAGTAGGTGTCGAGCAGACCGCTCAGCGCCCGGCTCACCGCGGTGGCGCCGCCCGCGCCGAAGGGGGCCTGATGCTGATGCCCGACGCGAGCAGCGAGGTGATCGCTGGGACCGCTGCACAGATCCTCGGCGACAGCAGCTTCGCCTCGGCCGCGAAACAGCTGGCCGTCACCATCAGCGGCTACGGCGGCGCGGCGAAGGCCGTTGCCGTGCTCGAAACGCTCGGCTAGGGCGGGCGGCGCTCAACCACGCGCGTTCTCGAGCAGCGCGGCGCGCTCCACGAGCAGTTCACCCGGCCCGGTCGGCGGGGTGTTGCGGCGCCAGATGGCCCGGAATTTGCGGGTCAGGCGGGCGGCATCGGCCGAGGGGACTTCCACCAGGGTGCCGGTGACGAGGTCGGGTGCGGCGATCAATCGGCTCAGGACCGCGGGGGCCATGCCGGTTCGGGCCGCTGCCACGATCGCCGCGGTCGACCCGAGTTCGGCGGCCGGGCCCGCGGGTGCGGCCGCGGTGGCAAGCAGGTCCCACACGGTGTCGCGGGTGCCCGAACCCGGTTCGCGCCACAGCAGGGCGGTGCCTGCCAGCTCGGTCAGCGTGACGGGGGTCTTGCGTTGCGCCCATGGATGATTCGGTGCCACGACTACGACGAGTTCGTCGGCCCCCAGTACGCGACTGCCGAGTCCGGCCGGTGGATGTGGGCCTTCTACGAAGCCGAGATCGGCGGTGCCGTCCCGCACGAGGCCCGCGACCTGTGTCGAGTTCTCGACTTCGAGGGAGATCACGACTTCGGGGTGATCGGTGCGCAGGGCGGCGAGCCAGTGCGGAATGCGGTGGTCGGCAATGGTTTTGGAGGCGGCGATGCGTAACCGCGGGGCTTGTGCGGCGCGGAGCCGGGCGAGGTCGTCCACGAGGTCGTGCACCGCGGCCAGCACAGTACGAGCGTGGGCGACGACGGCGCGACCCGCGTCGGTGAGTTCGGAGCCGGTCGGTGCACGGTCGAGCAGCTTCACGTGCATGCGGCGTTCGAGTGCGCTGATCCGCATGCTCGCGGCGGGCTGGCTGACCCCGTGCCTGCGGGCGGCGGCGCCCAGGCTGCCCAGCTCGGCCACCGAGACGAGAAGATCGAGGACCTCCAGGTCGGGTGTTCCGGGTGGCAGGGTCATGGCCCGATTATGGGCGAAAGGTGGCGAGACACCACATCAGGCACTGTCGCCGCCGTGGACCTGGCCGAATCGGCTGCGCAACGTCTTCGCCACACCGTAGAGGGCGAACACCGGTTTCAGCGGCATCCATTCGCCGAACCGATACTCCCGTCCAGGGACGAGCCGGACGGCCAGTTCCGGGCTCTGTTCCGCGAGATAGGCGCGGGCGGTCTCGGCGTGCGTCGGCAGTGAGACGATCTTGATCCGGTCGACATCCTTCAGGTACGGGATCGCGAAAGCGACGTTCTCCCAAGTGGATCGGCTCGACTCCTCCAGCACGAGTTCGCCGTCGTAGCCACAGGTCTCCACGGCGTAGCGCGCCATCAGCGCCGCTTCGGTCTCCGGGCCCGCGCAGGCGCCCCCGCACAGTACGAGGCGGGTCTCGGTCGCGCGCGGATCGATGGATCGCAGACCGGCGCGCACTCGCCACCGGTTCATGCCGTTGGCACGCGAACCCGTGTTGCGATACCCCAGCACCACGACCGCTTCCGACCCCGCGCGCGGGGATCCGACGCCCCGACGGGAGGCGCGCCGATTCGCCCATTCACCCCACAGCATCAGCCCGACACCGGTGGCGATCGTCAGCCCGGTTCGTTTCCGCACGTCTCCAGCAAACCACACACGCCGACGGCAGGCCCATAAGCCACATTGATGGGTACCTGCGAATTCGCTCTCTACCTCGAAGTCCTCGGTGCCGCGATGGTGAAGGGGTGAACCGCGTACACGCCCTCGCTCCCGGCCTGGCCCTCGCCGCGCTCCTGGCCACCGTGGCCACGCCGGTAGGCAAGGCGCTGCCGATGATCGGCGCGCCGGTGCTCGCGCTCGGTGCCGGCGCAGTCGCCGGGGTGGTGCTGCGACGCAAGGACGTGACGGGTGAGACGTTCGGGCCGGGGCTCGACGTCGCCCGGCAGCGGTTGCTCGGGCTGGCGATCGTGCTGCTCGGGCTCGGCCTACCGCTCGGGTCGGTCCTGAGTGTGGGGCGCGAGACGGCGGTGGTGCTACTCGGGACATTGCTCGTCGGCGGTGTGGCGGCGTTCTTCGTCGGACGGATGCTGGCGGTGGACAAGGAGTCGGCGACCCTGATTGCCGTGGGCACGACGATCTGCGGCGCGTCCGCGATCGCCGCCGCCACCGCGGTCCTGCGACCCGACAAGCAACGCGTCGCCTATGCCCTGGGCACCATCTTCATCTTCAATGTGACTGCAGTGCTGGTGTATCCGCCGCTCGGCCGCGCTCTCGGTCTGTCGCAGGAGGCGTTCGGACTGTGGGCGGGCACCGCGATCAACGACACCTCGTCGGTGCTGGCCGCGGGCGTCATCTTCGGTGCCGGCGCGGCGCATTTCGCGGTGATCGTGAAGATGGTCCGCAGCCTGGCCATCATCCCGCTCTGTATCGGCCTGCACGTCGGCCGCCGCCACTTCGCCGAGGACACCGACCTGCCCCAGGCTTCCCTGCGTCAGGCGGTCCCCCTCTTCGTGATCCTGTTCCTGGCCGCCTCCGTCATCGCGGGCCTCGGCATCCTCCCCGCCGAACTCACGAAACCACTGTCCACCATCAGCGGCTGGCTCATCGCCGCCGTTCTCGCGGCCATCGGCACTTCCCTGAGCGTGGCCCGACTCCGCAGCGCGGGGATCCGCCCCTTGATCCTCGGCGGCACTCTCGGCCTGATCCTCGGCACCACCAGCCTCGGCCTGATGTACCTGACGGGGTGGTACTGACGGCGGGTGCCGCCACCCGCCGGCTCAGCCGGGGATCGCCTCGGCGACGAACCCCATCAGAATCGCGGTGAAAGACAGTGCACCTGTTCCGAACGCCGCAGCGAGGGCGTAGCCGATGAGTACGTCCTGCGCGGTAGGCACGGGTGGCTCGATCGTCCGGTGGAGCACCTTCGTCGGCAGCGCCCAGAATACGTCGACGGTCCCATCGGCCTTCGCTGTCAGCTCACCGAAGTCCTTTTCGATCTCGTGCGGTTTTCCGTTCACGAACGTCGCCGTCTCGAGGTCTTTGGGACGCATGCTGAGATAGCGGCCGTCCACCGACGCGGTGATGCGGTAGCTGCGCTTCAGGAGCTTTCCCCGTCCGATGTCCAGGGCAAAAGCACGACCGTTCACGACCGCGGAAATGGCCGCCGTGTCCCGGCTACCGAGGTGACACCGTTTGCGCGTCCGGGGTCCTCGCCGCTCGACAACTACCGAGACCTCCGCGTCGGATGCCAGGAATGTTCGAACCCTCCCCTCGGAGCGTTCGATCACCAAGGTTCCCCACACCTCGGTATCGACCTCGACACGATCGACTTCGGCAGTCCCCACGTTGCACCCCCGCCATCCCCGCCGGACACAGCGGAACTACGACCTCGCAACTCTACGTGCCGTTCAATAGCCGCGCAGCCCAACGGTTTCCGTGCGACGGCGAGATCCTACCGACGCGCACATCGAGCGCAGAGAACCGCTCCCTTGACCGGCTCGGTCCCTCGGCACACAGATGCGCGAAGCTAGAATTGCTGGACATCCGCTACGACGGCCGCTGGAGCGCTCGCGCCCGCTGAGGACCCAGCGCCCATCCGGGCAGCGGTTCGCGCGCAGCAAGCCACTCCGCCGGAATCCCACGGGTGCGCTCCCGGTTTCCGGTGCCGGTGTGGGCTGCCACGATTCCGCCGACGATCGCGGCCGTGGTGTCGGCGTCCCCGCCCGCCTCGACACAGGCGCAGACCGCCGCCGGATAGTCGTGCAGGTAGGTTGCGGCCACCCACAACGTGAAGGGCACGGTGTCCTGAGCGCTGACCCGTGCGCCGTTGCCGAGTTCGTAGGCCGCTTCGGCTACCGTTCGGCCGAGCAGTTGCCGGGCGCGACGGACACCATGCGCGGTGAGCCCGTCAACCAGATACGGCTCGACGGCCAGCAGCAATTCATCAGGCGCACAGCCCTTTTCACGCGTGCCCGTGGCGTGTGCGGCCGCAACCGCGACTGCCATCGCACCCACGATCGCTTCCGGGTGCCGATGGGTCAGCTCCGCGGACATCGCTGCCTGCGCCGCGGCCCGATCCGGATCTCCGGCGAAATGGGCACCGAGCGGCGCCACCCGCATCGCCGCACCGTTTCCCCACGATCCGCGCCCGTCGAACACGGCACCCGCGGCTTCCGCCCACGGACGCCCGTCGCGAATCTCGTGCAGCACAACCACGGTGCCGGGACCGTAGCCGCGATACGGCTCGCAGCGTTGCGCGAACGCGGCCGCGAGCGCATCGCGATCCACACCGCCGCGGTCTCGGATTTCGGCGTACACCGAACACGCCATCTCGGTGTCGTCGGTCCATTGCCAGGGTGCGGCCGGTGGTCGTCCGGCGAGAAGATCAGGGACGGAGCGCCCGGGGACGAAGAATTGAGCGCCCAGCGCATCCCCTACGGATAAGCCTTCGAGGCTGTCGAACGAGGGATCGGAATTCAGCATGCTGGGCACAATCATTGCCCAGCCGGAGCAGGCGCCGCAACCCGATCCGAACGGCTACACCAACTCGACCTCGTCGAATCCGACCGTCAGCTTGTGCCGCCGCTCCCGCAGGACATTCCCTTCCCGGTGAACGGTTCCCTCCCCGAATTCGATGCGCAACTCCGCCCGCCGAGTATCGACCTCCCGCACCACCCCGCAGATGCCGCTGAACGGCCCCGCCGGGAAATACACGACATCGCCCGGACCATATTCGATAATCCCCACGGCGCCACTACAATTCACATCAGCGTGTCTCGCCGATGGGCGTTGACCCAGAGGGACGCACCGGTTCGTAGAGATCCCGCACAGCCTGCGGATCGATCTTCTCGAGATCGAGAAAGTAGCCGCACTGCCACTCTTGCGAGCGTCGCGCCTGCTTGTTCTCCGCCGTCGACCACGGTGGGTACACCCGGAACCCGCGCTTGCCGCCATGACCGGCGACCGACACGATCCCGTGCTCGACAAGTGCGCTCTTCGGGAACACGAACTGTCCGAAACGCGGTTCCGCGCGGGCGGTGATCACCAGCAGATCGGCGCCGCCTTCGGCCGCGAAAGGCTCCGTCGAACCGTCCTCGGCACGCCGCCACACGGAAACGAACAGGCCAACCTTCGTCGGAGTCTGCTTGCCCACCCGGAATCTGACCGATCCACGGCCCACACTCGATACGAACGCGCCGTACTCAGCGTTGTCCGCCTCTGGAACGGCAGGTGAAATCTCCAGTCCGAGATCGCTGATGAGGATTCGCGCCTCGACCACGTCAGGATGCAGGGTCAACTCGCCCTCCTATTCGCCGAGGTCGAGATCGAAGTCGGCATCGAGGAGTTCGTCGGCGCGGGCCAGCGCTCGGTCCAGTTCGTCGGTGACGGAGTCCATCAGGGAGATGCCGTCGAGCAGGTCGGAGAGTTCGGTGTGCAGGGCGTGGAGTTCGGCGATGGCGGGGTCGATGGTGGTCCAGGCGACGGTGTCGGACCACCAGGTGTCGCCTTGAATCCAGGACCAGACGATGTCGCGGACCAGGAGGGCGTCGGTGGTGAACAGCTGGCGGTGCTCGGCGCCGGTGGTGTGCTCGAGTTCGTAGGTGCCGTCGTCGAGGTAGCGCGCCTGGATCCGGTCGGTCGGGGTGCGCGTCAGCAGGAGGAAGGGATGTTCGGGTGCGGGATCGGTGGCGCAGGCACCGGGTCGGGCGGGGTCTACGAGGTGTGGCTCCTCGGAGCCGTCACCGACGTGGACTACGACTTCGGGCTGGTCGTCGCGCTGGGCACCCATCGGGCCAGTGTGCCGGAACGGCGGGGGCTCCGAACGGGCGGACCGATGAATCGGTGACGCGACACCGAGCACGCGCAATAGTCACCGGGCGGCGGATTCGCGGGCATCTCGCGGTCACCAGCGCCCGAAATCGAGCTGCACCCACGACATCTCGGCGGGTAGCCTCGCCCCGATGACGTGGAAAGCACCCGAACTCCAGCCGACCAGGACCCTGGTAGGCGCTGACGAACGGCCGATGTTGCAGTCCTGGTTGGACTTTCATCGCCAGACGTTGCTCGGAACATGCGGCGGACTCGATGGCGAACAGCTGGCGGCGCGTTCGGTGAAGCCGTCGTCGCTGTCTCTGCTCGGGCTCGTCCGGCATCTGACCGAAGTGGAGCGGGGCTGGTTCCGGCTGTCCGCGGCGGGCGAGGAGGTCTGAATCAGGCGGTACCGGTCACGATGTCGGAAGTGAGCAGGCCCAGATCGTCGATGACCGCGTCGGCCAGGGCGAGCGCGTCGGGCGACGGTGGGAATTCCGGGCGCGGTGCCGCGATCAGGCGCATCCCCGCGCCGTGGGCGGAGAGCAGGCCGTTGGTCGAATCCTCCACGGCTGTACAGTCGTTCGGCTCCAGACCGAGACGCTGCGCGACGGTGAGGTAGACATCGGGTGCGGGCTTGCCGCGACCGACCTCCTCGGTGGACAGCACCACGGCGAAAGAGCCGAGCAGACCGGACTTCGCGAGCACCAGATCGATCAACGCGGCCGGCGATGAACTGGCCAGGCCGAGTTTCCAGGAGCCCGCGCACCGCCGCACCGCGTCGATCGCACCGGGCAGCAGCGGAACGTGGTGAGCGTATTCGTCGGCCATCAGATCGATGATGTCGGCAGCCACCTTGTCGGCCGGTTCGGCCACACCGAGATCGTCGGCCAGGTACGACGACCACTCGACGGTGCTCATCCCCATCATCTTCTTCTGCGAATCCGGTTTCCACCGGCCATTTTTGAGGACAACGTAATCGTGCCTGACCTTTTCCCAGATGGGTTCGGAATCGATCAGCACGCCATCCATGTCGAACACAACCGCCGCGATACCCATGCGCTCAGCCTTTCGCCGTTCACCCGGAGGGCACCACCGACGGTGCGCCGACTCTCCGGTACCAAGGAGACCTACTCGGTGATCGGCACCCAGCCTAGTTGACCTGACACCGATCCCCGACGCGAACATCCAGCTCGGCAGCGATAACGTGTTGCATATGGACGATACACAGGTCGGCAGCTCGCTCCCGGACGAGAAGCATCACGAAGGCGGATTCCGGCCGGTTGCCGAGCTGATCCAGGCACGCAAGGATCGCAGCGCCGAGTCGACCGCGGGCGGGCCGCACTACGGCGAGCTGATCGAACAGGTCCGCGTGCTGATGGACCGGGCGCGGCTGGTGAGCCCGTCCGACGAGCTCGCCAAGGAGGCCATCGCCACTCTCGAGCAGCTCAATGCCCGCCTCGAGGAGGCGGTGGTGGACGAGTGGTCCTCGCCCAGCTGGTCGCGCACCGACCTGCCCGCGCGCGGCAACATCACCCTGCCGCCGTACACGGTGATCAGCGGTGACCGCGACGGTGTCACCGCGAAGGTCACCTTCCGCAGCTTCCACCTGGGCGGCAACAACGCCGCCCACGGTGGGCACATCGCGCTCGCATTCGACGACATCATCGGTATGACCGCCGCGCTGTCCACCAAGTCGGTGACCCGCACGGCCTCGCTCACCCTCGACTACCGGTCGATCACACCGCTCAATCGCGAACTGACGGTCCGCGCGTGGACCGAACGCGTCGAGGGCCGCAAGGTGTACCTACGGGCGACGCTGCACGACGATGAACGTTTATGCGCCGAGGCGAAGGGACTGTTCATCGTGCTCAACCCCGGCCAGCCCTGAATCCGTCCCGACATTGCGATCGACCTGATCGCAATGTCGGCCGCGTGTCCCGAGGTGGCGCAATAGCGGTTTCTCCACCGATACCCGCAGGTCGCGCCAACCACCACCCGGCGTAGAAACATCCCCTGAATTCACGCCAGGATCGCGGCGGGCCGAGTGCCGCGTAATCGCCGCTATCGTCGCTGTTCATGCAGGTCAGCGAGAAAACAGGGGCGCCGGAGCCCACCCCGATCCGCGGTCAGCGCGCCGATCGGGCGCGCAGGGTCGCCGACATCCTGCGCCACCAGATCCTGGCGGGCGCCGTGCAGGGCACGGTGCCCGGCGAGCAGGAACTCGCCGCCGAGCACGGCACCTCCCGCAATACCGTGCGCGAAGCGCTGGCGCTGCTGCGCGACGAGGGACTCATCGATCGCGCCCCGAAGCTCGGCACCCGGGTCGCCGCCCGCAAGTTCGACCACGGGCTCGATGCCCTGCTCGGCCTGCAGGAGACCCTCAAAGGACACGGCACGGTCCGCAATGAGGTCCGTGCCGCCACCACGATCACCGCTCCCGCGGCCGTCGCGCGCCGGCTCGAGCTGGACCCGGGCGACAAGGTCGTCTACATCGAACGACTGCGATTTCTCGCCGATCTGCCGCTGAGCCTGGATCTCACCTATCTCGCGCCCGACCTCGGCGCCGAAGTGCTCGCCCACGATCTCGAGACCACCGACGTGTTCGTGCTCCTCGAACAGGTCACCGGCCGGTCGCTGGGCGCCGCCGACCTCGCGCTGGAAGCCATCGCGGCCGACCCGCACACCGCGACCACCCTGGACACCCCGGCCGGTGCGCCGCTGCTGATGCTCGATCGCCTCACCCACCTCGACGACGGCCGCCCCGTCGACCTCGAATTCATCCGCATGCGCGGTGACCGCATCACGATGCGCGGCAACCTCACCCGCAGCACCCCCGAATGGAAGGTCCTGTAATGGCACTGGTCCCCCAGCGCGCCGACGTCCCGGTGACGATCGACGAGTCACTGTGCATCACCGGCTGCACTCTGTGCGTGGACATGTGTCCGCTCGATTCCCTTGCCATCCACGATGATTCGGGCAAGGCCTACATGCACGTCGACGAGTGCTGGTACTGCGGGCCGTGCGCGGCGCGCTGCCCCACCGGCGCCGTCACCGTCAACATGCCCTATCTGCTCCGCTGAACCCGGGAACCCCACGCATGAAGATCACTCGATTCGCCCCTGTCGCACTGGCTCTCGCGCTCACCGCGGCGGGCTGCTCGCTCGAAAGTACCGACGCCGCACCGGCGGGCACCGTCAAGGTCGTCATCGGCTACCAGTCCAAGACCATCAATACCGTCACCGCGGGCACGCTGCTGAAAGCGCAGGGCTACCTGGAGCAGCGGCTGCAGCAGATCACCGACGGCGGCGGCGCGAAGTATCAGGTGGAGTGGCAGGACTACGACACCGGCGCGCCGATCACCGCTCAGATGGTGGCCGAGAAGATCGATATCGGCTCGATGGGCGATTATCCGTTGCTGATCAACGGATCTCGCACGCAGGCCAATGAACGCGCACGGACCGAGCTGGTGTCGATCACCGGCTACAACCCCAAGGGCGCGCTGAATATGGTGGTGGTGCCCAATGATTCACCTGCTCGCTCGCTGACCGATCTGGCCGGGCAGAAGATCTCGGCCAGCGTGGGTTCGGCGGGCCACGGCACCCTGGTGCAGGCGCTGAGCCGGGCCGGGATCGACCCGGCCAAGGGTGTGGAGGTGCTCAACCAGCAGCCGCAGGTAGGAGCGACCGCGCTGGAATCGCATCAGGTGAGCGCCCTGTCGCAGTTCGTGGCGTGGCCCGGTCTGCTGGTGCAGCAGAACAAGGCCAAGCTGCTCTACGACGGCGCTGAACTGAATGTGCCCACTTTTCACGGCGTGGTGGCGCGCCGGACGTACGCGGCCGATCATCCAGAGGTGTTGCAGGCGTTCCTCGCCGCACAGCTGGACGCGACCGCGTTCCTCAACGAGAAGCCTTTCGAGGCAGCCGATCTCGTCGCCAAGGGGTCGGGCCTGCCGCAAGAGGTCGTGTATCTCTACAACGGCCCCGGCGGTACCAGTTTCGACCCCACGCTCAAGGCGAATCTGATCGCGGCGTTCAGGGATGACGTGAACTACCTGAAGTCGATCGGCGATTTCGCCGATCTCGACATCGACGCGTTCGTCCAGGACAGCCCGCTGCGCAAGGCCTTCGCGGAGAACGGCCGCGGGGACTACGACACCACGCTGGCATCGGGGGTCAACCCGAGCAAGGTGACCGGAACCGATCCGATCTGCGCTGTGGCGGTGAGTGATCCGGCGCTGGCCGGCGAGGTCTGGGTCGACGGCGCCGACAAGCCGCAGCCCGCCGCGAACCCCGACTGCTTGTTGCGGGCGGTGCAGGCAGCGAAGGCGCAGGGCAAGAGGATTCGCGCGGTCTATGTTCCCGATGCCGAGCTGGGCACTCGCTGGTTCGCCGACAAGGCCATCTGGTTGCGCGAGGGCGTGCGTTACCTGCCGTTCACCACGCAGGCAGCGGCCGACCGCTACCGCGGCACCCATCCCGCCGCCGCACCGGTCTCCTATGAGCAGGCCGTGACGGAAGTCCGCGGATGAGCACGGTTTCCGGGCTGCCCACCCCGATCGGGACCGATGCCGACAGCGACGGCACGGCAGCGACGGCCGAGCATTCAACCGAATTACCCACTGCCGCAACCACTCTGGTTGATACGGGCACCGTCGACGCACCTGGCGTTGTGAGCGCGCCGCATTCCGAGAACGCCGCTGTCCGCGCCGACAGCGCACCCGTCAGGTCGGTGTGGGTATCTCGGGCAATCCGGATCGCCTCGGTGGTGGCGGCGATCGGCCTGTGGCAGCTGCTGACGGCGGGCGATGTGCGCGCCGGGCTGCGGTTCGACACCCTGCCCACGGTCACCGAGATCGTCGCCGAGTTCGGTGACCATCTCGGGACCGGCCAGTACTACCTCGATGTGGCGCAGTCGCTGATCCGGATCGTCACCGGGTTCGGGCTGGCCGCGGTCGTCGGCGTGCTGGCGGGCATCGGGCTCGGCCGGTCGCGACTGCTGGCCGATGTGTTCGGATCGCTGGCCGAGCTGATCCGGCCGATTCCGGCGATCGCCCTGGTGCCGGTGGCGATCCTGCTGTTCCCCAGCGACGAATCCGGCATCGTGTTCATCACTTTCACCGCGTCGCTGTTCCCGGTTCTGGTGAGTACCAGGCATGCGACGCGCGCCCTGCCGACCATCTGGGAGGACGCCATCCGCACGCTGGGCGCCTCGCGGCGGGAGGTGCTGACCCGTGTCGTCGTGCCCGGCATCCTGCCCGGTGTGTTCAGCGGGCTGTCGGTGGGCATGGGCGTGGCCTGGATCTGCCTGATCTCCGCCGAGATGATCTCCGGACGCCTCGGCATCGGCTACCGCACCTGGCAGTCCTACACCATCGTCGACTACCCGGCCGTGTTCGTCGGGATGATCACCATCGGTGTACTCGGTTTCCTCACCTCCGGAATCGTCGAACTGGCAGGCCGTCGGGTGACCCGCTGGCTGCCGCGAGAGGTTGGCTCATGACCACGACCACCGCCGCGCCCGCCGTCTCGGTCGGCATGCGATTGGACCTCGCGTCCGTGCGGATCAGCTACGGCCGCACAACCGTGGTGCACGACCTGGATCTGACGGTCGCGGCCGGGGAGATCCTGGTCCTGGTCGGCAAATCCGGCTGCGGCAAGTCGACGTTGCTGCGCGCCATCGCCGGGCTGCGCAAACCCGCCGCCGGGGTGATCCGCGCCGACGCGGACACCGTCACCGGGCCCTCGGCCGATCGCGCACTGGTGTTCCAGGACGACGCGCTGCTTCCGTGGCGCACCGCTCGCGCCAATATCGATCTGGCGCTGCGCCTTCGGGGAGTGTCGCGCAGCGAGCGGGCCGAACGTTCGCAACGCTGGCTCGACGAGGTCGGGCTCAGCGGCTACGCCGACTACCTGCCACGCGATCTGTCCGGCGGGATGCGCCAACGCGTTCAGCTCGCCCGCAGCCTGGCGGGCTCGCCACGCGCGGTGCTCATGGACGAACCGTTCGGCGCACTCGACAGCCAGACGCGTGCGGAGATGCAGCGCCTGCTCATCGATACCTGGCGCGCGCACCCGACCACGATCGTTTTCGTCACCCACGACCTCGACGAGGCCCTGCTGCTCGGCGACCGGATCGCCGTGCTCGGCGCCGGTTCGCTCCGCGCGGTCGTCGAGGTGCCCGACGCGCGCGAACCGGTGGACCGGCGTGCCCTGCGGGCCCGGATCCTGGAGTCCTTGTGAACATTCCCGAACTATCCGACCGCATCCGTCTCGACTGCGATGTGCTCGTCATCGGTGGCGGTACCGCGGGCACCATGGCCGCGCTCACCGCCGCCGAGTCCGGCGCGAACGTGCTGCTCCTCGAGAAAGCACATGTGCGCCATTCCGGTGCGCTGGCCATGGGCATGGACGGCGTGAACAACGCCGTCATCCCGGGTAAGGCGGAACCGGCGGACTACGTTGCCGAGATCACTCGCGCCAACGACGGCATCGTCGACCAGCGCACCGTGTATCAAACGGCGACAAGGGGTTTCGCGATGGTGCAGCGGCTCGAACGCTACGGGGTGAAGTTCGAGAAGGACGAATACGGCGAGTACGCGGTGCGCCGGGTGCACCGGTCGGGGTCGTATGTACTGCCGATGCCCGAGGGCAAAGATGTGAAGAAGGCACTCTATCGCGTGCTGCGGCAACGGAAGATGCGGGAGAAGATCCGCATCGAGAACCGGCTGATGCCGGTGCGGGTGCTCACCGCAGGCGGCCGCGCGGTGGGGGCGGCCGCGTTGAACACGCGCACCGGCGAATTCGTCGAGGTGGCCGCGAAAGCGGTGATTCTGGCGACGGGCCCCTGTGGGCGGCTCGGCCTGCCCGCGTCGGGCTATCTGTACGGCACCTACGAGAATCCCACCAACGCCGGTGACGGCTACTCGATGGCCTACCACGCCGGTGCGGAACTCTCCGGTATCGAGTGCTTCCAGATCAACCCACTGATCAAGGACTACAACGGCCCCGCCTGCGCGTATGTGGCCAACCCGTTCGGTGGCTATCAGGTCAACGCCGAGGGTGAACGGTTCGTCGACTCCGACTACTGGTCGGGCCAGATGATGGCCGAGGTGAAGCAGGAGATCGAATCCGCGCGCGGACCCATCTATCTCAAGGTCTCGCACCTGCCGGACGAGACGCTGTCGACGCTCGAATCGATCCTGCACACCACCGAGCGCCCCACCAGGGGAACCTTCCACGCCAATCGCGGACAGGACTACCGCACACACGACATCGAGATGCACATCTCCGAGATCGGTTTGTGCGGTGGACATTCCGCGTCCGGGGTGTGGGTGGACGAGAACGCGCGAACCACGGTGCCCGGCCTGTACGCGGCGGGTGACCTGGCGTGCGTGCCACACAACTACATGATCGGCGCGTTCGTCTACGGCGACCTGGCAGGCGCGCACGCGGCGTCGACGCTGGCCGAAATCGGCGCACCGGCCGACCTGCCCGAAGACCAGCTCGCCGACGCCCACAACCTGATCTACCGGCCGTTGCGCCGGCCAGAGGGCCCACCGCAGCCACAGGTCGAATACAAGCTGCGCCGGTTCGTGAACGACTATGTGGCGCCGCCGAAAACGGCGGCCAAGCTCTCGATCGCCGTCGAGACCTTCGAACGGATGCGCGCCGAGGTCGACGCCATCGGCGCGCGGACACCGCACGAACTCATGCGCGCGGTCGAAGTGCAGTTCATCCGGGATTGCGCCGAAATGGCTTCGCGCAGTTCGCTGACCCGCACCGAGTCGCGATGGGGTCTCTATCACGACCGCGCCGATCTGCCCGAGCGTGACGACAAGTCGTGGAATTTCCATCTGAACCTGCGCAAGACGGTCGACGGGGCGATGGAATTCGTGAAGCGTTCGGTGGCGCCCTACCTGGTTCCGGTGCCCGGTCTCGACGATGTGCCCTCGCCCGAGCCGATCGTCGAAGTGATCGCGCAGCCCGAACTGGTGGGCACGCGCGCGCCACAGCGCGAGGCACCCGTCCGCACCGAGGCCGCACCGGTCTCGCCGTCCTCGCCTCGGCTGGTCACCCTGCTCGCACTGGATTCGCCTGCGGTCGAGGACCTTTCGAGCTACCTCACCGATGCAGATCCGGTGGTGCGGGTCGCGGCGCTGTCGGTACTCACCGAGAACACTCCCGACGGATTCGCCGATGAGCTGGTGCGGGCGCTGGGCGACGAGGTGGCCTCGGTGCGCCGAGCGGCCACCGAGAGTCTGCGGGAACTGGTCGAGGTACTCGCGGGGGCCGGTGCGCTGAGCGAGCATCTCGGCTCCCCCGACTCCCTTGTCCGCGCGACCGTCGTCGATCTGCTGCGCGCGCTGCGGGCCGGATCGGCACCGGATTACCGTGTGGCACTGGGTGATACCGACCATCGAGTCAGGATCGAAGCGGTGCGCGCGCTGGTCTCGCTCGACGACGCCGATGCGGTGTCCTCGATCGCGGGCGATGCCAACCGTGAGGTGCGCATCGCGGTCGCGTACGGGCTCGCCTCGATCGGTTCCGGCGGTGTCGAGGTGATCCGCGTGCTCGCGGGCGACCCCGATCCGCTGGTCCGCGCCGCCGCGCTCACCGCATATGCCGCGCTGGGCACCGGCGACGAGGATGTCGCCGAACTCGGTGCGGCACTGCGCCATTCCGCCTGGCAGGTACGTGTCGGTGCGGCGCGTGGGCTGGCGGGCTCGACCCCGGAGGCGGGCGTGGTGCCGTTGGGCGAGGCGCTCACCGACCGTCACCTCGACGTGCGCAAGGCAGCGGTGCTCGCCCTGTCCACCTGGCCGAGCAGCGCCGCGGCCCTCGACGCGCTGGAGTCGGCGATCGCCGATCCCGACGCCGACGTCCGTGCCTATGCCCGCCGCGCGGTGACCGCCGCGGGTCGCATACCGGTCGACTCGGTCCGCACCGACGCGGCGCTGACCGAGGCCAGGGCATGACCGCCACGCTCAGGGTTATCACAGCCCACCGTCGGTAGGCTGGCCCGATGAGTGCACTTCCAGCCACGTTGGTCAGGGTTACCGAGGATCTGGACGCGGTGACCACGATCGGCCACGAGGACGATCCGGCCGCTGCCGGGTCATCGCGTGCCGACGTCGAGGCGATCTGGGCGTCGGTGCGCGCGTGGTACGCGATGGGCACGACACCGGCCGTTCAGGTCTGTCTGCGGCGCAACGGCGGGATCGTCCTGAACCGGACCATCGGTCACGGCTGGGGCAACGCACCGAGCGACGGACCGGACGCCGAGCGGATTCTGGCGACACCGCAGACACCGTTCTGCGGGTTCTCCACCGCGAAGGGCGTCGCCGCCACCCTGATGTTCATGCTCGTCGAGCAGGGCGCGTTCGCTCTGAAAGACCCTGTGGCCGACTATATTCCCGAGTTCGCGGCCCACCGCAAAGGCGTGATCACCATCGGCGATGTGCTGTCGCATTCGGCGGGCATTCCCTTCATCACCGCGCCGCACAGCGGAACCGCCGCGGTCCTCGACGAGGAACTGGCCGTCGCCGCCCTCACCGATCTGGTGCCGAGCTGGCCGCCCGGCCGTTTTCGCGTCTACCACGCCTTGACCAGCGGACTGATCCAGCGACTGCTCGTCCAACGCGCGACCGGCAAGCGGATGCGCGAGCACCTCGCCGAGCAGGTGCTGACACCGTTCGGCTTCCGCTGGAACAACTTCGGCGTCGATCCCGTCGACGTCGACAAGGTCGTGCCCAGCGTGAAGACCGGTCCACCACAGCCCCGCCTGGCCCGATTCCTGGCGAACAAGGCCCTCGGCGGCCATATGGACAAGGCGTCGAAGGCGACCAACGACGCCTTCCTCGCCGCCGAACTCCCCTCCGGCAACCTGGTCACCACCGCCTATGAACTGTCGCGCTTCTACGAAATACTCGCGCACGGTGGAGAATTGGACGGAAGAAGAATCATCGGGCCCGGCACGCTGCGCGACGCGATCGCCCCCGCAGATCGCATGCCAGGCCTGGCCGGTCGCGTCAGCCGCGCCGGATTCGAGCTCGGTGCCCGCCGCTCGAAATTCGGCCGCGACACCGGATCGCACTTCGGCCGCAGCGGCCTCACCACCCAGTACGGCTGGGCCGACCCCGACCGGGGCCTGTCGGGTGCCATTCTGACCAACGGCAAAGCGGCCACCGACCTCGATCGGCCATGGCGGCTGGTCGCTCAGATTTCCGACACCCTGCGCCCACTACCCCCTGCGGATCGGCTCTTTCGTCCCTGATCGGATCAGCCGTTTCGGTCAGCGGAAGGTTCCTATTCGGCTTCGACGACGACCACGATGCCGGTCGGCGCTTCGAGCAGATCGAGAGTGCGCGCGGCGGCGGTGAGCAGATCGGCGATGCCCTCGGTGCGGATACGGGAGTTCGCCTCGCCGGAGGCGGCCAGTCGCGCCACGTCGTCGGGGAGGTCGGCGAGCTGGTGCATGACCAGTTCCGGGGCGAAGTCCATTACCGCGGTGGTGAGGCCGTCGGCGTCGTAGACGTCGTGGACCACCGCGCCGGCTCCGGTCGCACGGACGGCCGCCGCTTTACCCGTGGAGCGGGTCAGGCCGGCCATCTCATGACCGGCGCCGACCAGCAGCGGCAGCAACCGTGATCCGATGACGCCCGTGGCGCCCGCGAGAAAGATACGCACGCTCCCGACGGTAGCGGGAGCGGTATTCAGGCCCCGATGACCGCGTTCATGATCGTGCCCGCGCTGGTGGCGACCGCGCCGCCCGCCATGGCGCTGGCGATCATCTTCGGCGATTGCAGGCCGCCGCCGTTCCACTTCTCCCAGGCGAATCGGCCACCGCCGTAGGTGATGGCGGTGACGCCGGATAACAGGATCATCCAGGTGAAATACCGGCCCAGCTGCATCACTTTGTCGGCCATCGGCGGCGCCTCCGGCGTGGGGTTGCCCACCTGGGCGACAACGATGCCGTAGGTGTCGTGCACTGCGGCCAGGATCATGCTCACGATCGGTGCTCCTTCGTCGGTTGTTCGTGGTGAAGCCGATGTCGAGAACTCGTGACGCGGTAGAACCCAGATATGTTGAACATTCAACCTCATGGTTGTTTCGGTGACGTGGACGACACTCCGCGCAAACCATGACCGCCGTCACGCGCGCGGATCCGTGCCCGCGTCGCGCCGTGCCCCTACTATCGAACGTGCGGGGCTTGTTCAGATTCGGCGCGACGAGGCGCTGACCACCACCTTCATCGCACGACTACCGTACCGCGAGGAGGGCAACATGGCTTTTCTGATTCCCTTGTTCGTCGCGTTTCTTCTGGTCACCGCAGCGGTGGTAGTGGCTTCCTACGCCACCGTTTCCCTGACCTATTGGTTTGAATCACGCCGGATCCGTCCGGAGCAATCCGACCCGCAACCTGCACGCTGAGCCCCGTTCCGACCAGATGTCCCGGTATCCCACGAGGTACCGGGACATCGTCGGTTTCGCCCACGACCGCGGTCAGGGCAGATCGAGACCGGACTGCGATGCGATCACCGCGGCCTGCACGCGCGACTGCACGCCGAGCTTGCTCAGCACCCGGGAGACGTGCGTTTTGACGGTGGCCTCGCCGATGCGCAGGCGCGTGCCGATCTGAATGTTGGACAGACCGGCGCCGAGCCCGGCGAGTACCTGCCGTTCGCGGTCGGTGAGCGCGGACAGATCCGGCGGGGGCGCAACCTCCCGCACTCGGGGCAGCGCGGCGATCACCGCCCTGGTCACCTTCGGGTCCAGGACAGCGTCTCCTTCGGCCACGGCCAGCACGGCGCTGACCAGGTCGTCGCCGCCGACGGACTTGAGCAGGAATCCGCTCGCACCGGCCGAGAGCGCGCCGAGGACGTATTCGTCGATGGCGAAGGTGGTGAGTACCAGTACTTTCGCGCTGGTCTCGGCGACGACGGCGGCGGTCGCCGCTAGCCCGTCGACGCGCGGCATGCGCACATCCATCAGCACCACATCCGGGCTCAGGGCACGGGCTTGCCGCACCGCGGCGGCGCCGTCGGCCGCTTCGCCGATCACCCGCACCTCGCCGGAAGCCTCGAGCAGCATCTTCAGGCCCGCTCGGATGGTGGCGTGATCGTCGGCCACCAGCACGGTCACTGTCACTTGTCCCCCAGTGGAATTCGCGCGCACACGCGCCAGTTGCCGTCGTGTGGGCCCGCGGTGATCGTGCCGTCGACCGATTCCGCGCGAAACATCATGTTGCGCAATCCATTTCCCTGGCCCTGCGCTGCTCCCGGTGGGATCGCATTCGTCGCGGTCAGCACCAAGCGCGTCGCATCGCGGCTCAAGGCGATATCGAGTGGTGCGCCGGGTGCGTGTTTGGTCGCGTTCGTGAGAGTCTCGCTCAGGATCCGGGTGACGACGGCCTCGATGGCGGTGGGCAGTTCGAGGTCGCCCGGCCGACGCAAGGTCACCGCGCCGCCCGCGGCCTCTGCCGCGTCGATCAGGCCGTCCAGGGAGGACAATCGCGTGGTCACCGCGGTGTCGTCGGGTGCGGTCAGCAACTCGATGGTCGTTCGCATCTCTTCCAGTGCGGCCAGGCTGCCCGAGCGGATCGTTCGCAGCACAGCCATATTGCCGGGATCCTTCTGCGCCACTTCGGCCAGGATCGCGACCGCGGAGACGTGGCCTGCCACCGCGTCGTGCAGGTCTCGGGCCAATCGCCTGCGCTCCTCGCCGATCGCGGCGGACCGTTCGGCATCGCGCGCGGTGAGCTCGGCACGAGCGGCGTCGCGTTCGGCGTCGACCGTGCGGCGGGAGGCCCGTACCGCGCGGGCGTATCCGAGCGGCGACCAGGTGAGCGCGACGCCGATCAGGCCGGTGTACAACGCCGCTCTGACGCCGAACACGGTCAGCGCCAGCAGCGCCCCGCCCACGGTGACCGTCAGCGAGAACCAGCCGACCACCGCGCCGAGCCGGTCCGATCCGGTGCTGACGGCCAGGAAGATCACGTCGGTCAGCGCGATCCACAGCGGCAGCGACGGACCGAACACGAAATCGCCGGCCAACAGGGCGATCATAAAACCGAAGCCGAGGGCGGGCTTGCGTTGCGCGGTCATCTGGATCACGAACGCCGCGCCCAGCAGCGCCAATTTCGCCGGCGGTGGATACAGGTCGCGGTCGACCACGACCGCCCAGCCACCCGCGGCCCACAGCAGCAGCCCCACCAGAAACACCCCGACGGCGGCGGCGGTCGCGCTGTCGAAGGCTTCCGCGAGCCGGCTCAGAGGCGTGCGGGGTGGGGGCATGCCCCATTTCAGCACACCGCCGTGACGCCGCGGGTCCCCCGAAAGACGGACCGGACAAGGACCCGAAGCGGGACGACGGTCCTGCGGTGTCCCCGGCACAGTGAGGGAATGGACGAACTGAGCAACCCCGTATTGCTGACGATCGCCGCGTGCGAAGTCGGTTTCTGGGTATTGGTGGTGGGCGGTTTGCTGCTGCGCTACGCGATCCGGCTGCCGCGCGCGAGCACGGTGACGCTGGCGCTGGTGCCGGTGCTGGATGTGGTGCTGGTGGTCGCGGTGGCGATCGACCTGCATCGCGGCGGTGAGGTGAGGTTCGCCCATCGGGTCGCCGGGATCTATCTCGGCTGCACGGTGATGTTCGGTGGCCGGATGATCCGGTGGGCCGATGAGCGGTTCGCCCACCGATTCGCCGGTGGGCCGGTTCCGGAGAAGGTCCCGAAGTACGGGCCGGAGCGCACCCGCAAGGAGTGGGCCGATTTCTCCCGGTGGCTCGGTGCGGCTGCCATCGCCGGCGCGCTCACCGTGGTGCTGAGCTATACGGTCGCCGATGCCGAGCAGCGCGAGCAGCTGATGGGGGTATTCGGCAGCCTCGGTGTGATCACCGTGATCTGGCTGGTCACCGGGCCGGTATGGGTCACGGGGTCTAGCCGCGGCTGACCACGCGAGCACCGATCGCGTCACACCGTGGGAAAATGACGCGCTGGAACAGCCCTGCGACCGATACGTTGAACCGAGTGATCAGTCGGAGCAACGAAAGAAACTCGGTGGCAACCGATACCGTGATTCCGGCGGTCGGCCTGCGATCCGAACGAGGTGCGATTCTCGCCTCGCTCATGCTCTCCACCGGGTTGGTCGCGCTCGACTCGACCATCATCGCGACCGCGGTCCTCACCATTACCGACACCCTCGGCGGGTTCGCGATGTTCCCGTGGTTGTTCTCCATCTACCTTCTCGCGCAGGCTGTTACGGTGCCGATCTACGGCAAGCTCGCCGATATGGTGGGGCGCAAGCCGGTGATCCTGTTCGGGATCGTGGCGTTCGCGGTGGGATCACTGCTGTGCGGACTGGCCACGAGCATGGTGGCGCTCATCGCTTTTCGGGCGATCCAGGGCATCGGGGCGGGCGCGATCCAGCCGATGACGATGGTGATCGCCGGTGATCTGTACACGCTGGCCGAACGCGCCAAGGTCCAGGGTTATCTGGCCGGGGTGTGGGCGAGCTCGGCCGTGCTCGGGCCGCTGCTCGGCGGCCTGTTCGCCGACCATCTGAGCTGGCGGTGGATCTTTCTGATCAATCTGCCGCTGTGTGCGGTCGCAGGCTGGATGTTGGTGCGCCACTTCACCGAATCGGCGGTGCGCAGCACCCAGCGAATCGACTATCTCGGCGCGATCCTGCTCACGGTCGGTGCGGGTGCCTTGATCCTGGCCTTGCTCGAAGGCGGGCAGGCGTGGGAGTGGACCTCGCCGATCTCCCTGACCTTGTTCGTCGGCAGCGTGGCGGTGCTCGTGCTGTTCGCGGTCGTCGAATTGCGGACGGCGAATCCGATTCTGCCGCTGTGGATCTTCACCCGGCGGGTGGTGATCGCGAGCAGCACCGTCTCGCTGCTGGTCGGCGCCGTGGTGCTCGGAATTACCTCGTATGTGCCGACGTTCGCCCAGGGCGTGCTCGGGACCAGCGCACTGGTGGCCGGGCTCACCGTCGGCGGGCTCACCCTCGGCTGGCCACTCGCCGCCACTTTGTCCGGAAAGCTGTACCTGCGCTGGGGCTTTCGGATCAGCGGCGTGGTCGGCAGCACGATCGCCGTGCTCGGCTGCGCGACCACGCTATTCGTGGGCCCCCAGGCGAGCCCCTGGCAGATCGCGGCCTCCTGCTTCCTGATCGGCGCCGGCATGGGCCTGGTCGCCTCCCCCACCCTCATCGCGGCACAGGCCAGCGCGCAATGGCACGAACGCGGCGTCGTCACCTCCGCCAATATGTTCGCCCGCTCCCTCGGCAGTGCACTCGGCGTCGCGATGTTCGGCGCCATCGTCAACGCGGGCATCCACAACCCCGATCACCCGGCACCCAGCGAACTCGCCCACGGCATCCACCTGGTATTCGTCGCCATGCTGGCCATGGCTGCCGTCATGCTCATCGCCGCCGCCACCATGCCGGGCCGCGCATCCGGTGGCCGCGCCCCGGTCGCCTAGCGTCGGCTCTCAGCCGTGCGGATCTGGTTGCGGGGTATCGGTCAGGACGCGACGATCGAACTCCTTGCGCGTCTCTTTGAGCGTTGCGAGCCGTCCGTTCAGATCGATATCGGCGGCTGATTCGAGCCCGAGATCCTCTCGAATCCCGCTACGTAACAGGCGCACGGCGAATCCCAAAGTGTCGTTCACGTAGAAATCCAGCGCCGCGACCGCCGCGGGATCGCTCGCGTCCACTTCGAGCACCGCTCGATAGCCGATGTCGAGGCAACGATTCGCCTCGGACGCGAAGTCGATAGCCCGATCCGACAACACCATCTGCGCACGTGAATAGCTCTCGCGCAGGCTATCCCATGCCCCCTGCAGGCCGGCGAGATCAGGACTACGCCCACCGCGCTTCTCATCGAGATAGCTGCGTGCCGCGGCACGCAGAGAATGAGCGGCGGTGTTGAGAGCCGCGTAGATCGCTCGCTTCTCATCCGTCGCCTCTTTGCGACCGAGCTCGCGCAGTTCTTCTGTTCGATAGACACGCTGAATCTGCGCGTCGATCCGCTTGCTGCGAATCGCGAACACCTGCGTGACGATTCCGCCACCGAGCGTGCCGACAACAGTGATCGCGGCGACTGACACATTGGTCCAATCCATACCGGCGATTCTTCCTGCCTACCACCACCATTCGCTACTCGCAGGCGGCTACGTCGGTGGAGATGGTCGGCCAGGGAGCCGTCGGTGCCGAACAATTCGGCGGTCCGCCGTTCGAGGACGGCGGTGTACACCTGATCGCCGACCTGCGCGCCGCAGGTCGACAACGCGGCGACGCCGGACCGTTCGAAGTACTCGCTCAGCCCGATCCTGTGTCCCTCCCGGAATCAATCATCTACCGAGGTTGCGAGCCGCCGCACCGTACCGGGTGGGTGCGGGCGGCGGGGCGCGGTCAGTCCTGTTGTTTGTGAACCACGTCGACCAGTTCGTCGGGAGCGAACTCGACGACACGGCGGACGCGCGAGTTGGCTACCGGGGCGAGGTCGACGAGGATCGGGCCGGTTGGGGCATGGTGGGCTATCGCGGTGATGCGGTCTTGGAGGTGGCCCCCGTCGGGGACGAGGACCCGGATGATGTCACCGACCGCAAGGGCTTCGGCGCGGAGTCGGCCGCCGACGGCAGTCGGGTCGAGGGTGCCACAGCGGGTGTGGCCGACGGTGGCGCCGAGGCCGCGTTCGGCGATGGTCCACCAGACCGGTGCGTCGGGTTCTTCCGGTCCGATGCGCCTGTGCCAGGACAGGATTCGGTCACGCTCAGCTTCGGCGTCGGCGCGGGTTTCGTGCAGGGACAGCTGACGGCGGACCGGGGCGTTGCGGGGACGGCTGGTGCCTGCGGCGCCGTCGACGACCAGGATCCAGCGCGCGCCGATGGCTTCGTCGCGGCGGGCGGTGACTCGTTTGGCCAGTGCCAGGCCCGGGGTAGCGCCGAGGCGGTCGGCCGCTTCCTCGATGCTCTCGACCAAGCCCAGCGCGCGCAGCAGCTCGGCGACCGACAGTTCCGAAGTGGCCAGTTCCTGTGCGAGTGCGGGCATGGGTGTGCGTCTGCGCCAGCCGATGCGGGCGCAGTGCTCGTGGCGGGTGAACCACAGGCCGCTGTGGGAGCGGCGGTGGTGGTCGATCACCACCGCCCACCAGTCCCATTCCGGCTCGGCGACAAGGCGTTTGCGAATCCAGCGCTCCCGTTCGGCGGTCGGCACCCGTTCCTCTGGTGGCACGAAATTGCGCAGTGCGGTGCGCACCGCCGATTCGGTGCGCCCCACCGTGATCGCCGTGCGGGCGAGATCGGCACCCGCGCGCAGATCGTCGGCCAGTATTCGGTATTCCGATTCCCGCCAGGTGGTTCCGTGCTGGCGTGGCGGCCGCAGATCGCCGCTGTTCTCGTCACTCATCTCGTGTGCCCCCGTTCTCGCACCGCCCGGCCACACTCGCGTCCGGGCTGGTTGTGTGACACTTCGACGATACCTAGGGGGTATGACAGAAAACGGCTCTCTGCCAGCGGCTTTCCAGCAAACGGGGGCTAGAGGATCGCCAGGCCGGCGGCGAGGTAAGCCAGGATCAGCGACGGACGCTACCGCCCGGCTACCGTGGCCGGTGTCACCACCGCCCGGTGCGCGGAAATGCCGGCGGCTGGGCGCGGGTTGGCTTCGATAGGGGTTTGATACACCTTCGAGGAGGCTCATGAGCGCCGTCACGCTGTCGGTTCTGGATCTGGCACCGGTGCAGTCCGATGCGACGGCGGGTGCGGCGTTGCGCGCGACGACGCGGTTCGCCCAGCACGCCGAGGAACAGGGCTTTCGCCGATTCTGGGTGGCCGAGCATCACAATATGCCTGGTATCGCGAGCGCGGCGCCCGCGGTGGTGCTGGCGCATCTGGCCGCTTCCACCTCGCGGATCAGGGTCGGTTCGGGCGGAGTGATGCTGCCGAATCATCCGCCGCTGGTGGTCGCCGAACAGTTCGGCACGCTCGAGTCGCTGCATCCGGGACGGATCGATCTCGGGATCGGACGTGCGCCCGGCACCGATCCGGTGACCGCGCGGGCCCTGCGCCGCAGTGCCGAAGGACTCGGCGGTGACGCGTTTCCCCAGGAGCTCACCGCGCTGATCGGCTTCTTCCGCGGCGCCGATCCGAACGGGATCGTGGCAAGCCCTGGACTCGGCGCGGAGCCGCAGGTGTGGCTGCTCGGTTCGAGTGGTTACAGCGCACAGGTCGCCGCGGTGCTGGGTCTGCCGTTCGCGTTCGCCCATCACATCGCGCCGGACAACACCGTCGCCGCGCTCACGCTCTACCGCGACAATTTCCGGCCCTCGCAGACCCTGAGCGAGCCGTACACGATCGTGGCCGCCTCCGCGATCTGCGCCGACACCGACGCCGAGGCCGACCGCCTCGCCGCGCCCCGCGATCTCGCCTTCGCCAACTTGCGCTCGGGTCGCCCGCAGGCACTGGCCACGCCGGAGCAAGCCGCCGGCTTCCCCGGCAACGACGCCGAACGCCACTTCGCCGCCCAGCGCAGGGCCGGGCAGTTGCAGGGTTCGCCGGAGACGGTGCGTGCCCAGGCGGCGCAGCTGCTCGACGCGACCTCCCCCGATGAGCTCATGCTCAACACCCTCGTCTACGACCTCGACGCCCGCATTCGTTCGCTCGACCTGACGAAGAAGGCGATCGACGGCTGAGTGGTCCGGCCGCTCAGCGTAGCCGGAATCCCCTGGCGGCCAAGGACTCCCGCAGGCGATGACGGCCGTTGAGGGAGGCCGCCGAGGCCAAGCGGGCCAGGGTGCGCTCGGTCCAGGAGAACGGCAGGCCCTGATCGGTGTAGATCTCGCCGACCCGCTGTTCGTACTCGGCGACCGGCTCGCGCTGGGCGGCCAGGTCGTAGGTCTCGTGGTGCAGCACCGCCGCCCGCGGTAGGCGCGGCTTGACCCTGGTGCCCTCCGCCGGGTCCGGGTGGCCGACCACCAGGCCGAAGACCGCGAAGACGTGATCGGGCAGATTCAGCTCGGCCGCGACCGCTTCCGGGTCGTTGCGCAGCGCGCCGATGTAGACCGTGCCCAAGCCGAGGGATTCGGCGGCGACCACCGCGTTCTGCGCGGCGAGCGCGGCGTCGACGAAGCCGACGTAGCTGGATTCGAGATAGTCGGCGCCCTCCAGTGGGGCGCCGTGATCGTCGGCGAGCTGGCGCAGCCGGGCGAAGTCGGCGGTCCACACCAGCAGTACCGGCGCCTGCCCGATCTGTGCCTGACCACCCGCTATCGCGGCCAGCCTGGCCCGGCGCGCCGGATCACGCACCTCGATCACGCTCCACACCTGCAGATTCGACGAGGTCGCCGCGGATTGCGCGGCCGACACCAACAGCCGAATCGTCTCCGGCGACACGGCATCCGGAAGATAGCGGCGCACCGACTTGTGCGCGTGCAGTACCTCGAGCACCGGATTCCACTGGGCGGGAATCTCGGTGGCCTGGTCCGCGTAACGCTGCTGGACGGGGTGGGCGGGACTCGGTGCGGTCTGGGTCATAGGAGACATCGTCGGATACCGCGCGGTCGGCGTCTGCGGTAACCCTCACCGTGAACCGAACGGCGGTCCGGGAGCGCCCGGTCGATACAGTGGAGGCGGGGAGCTCACCGACTGGTGGGACAAGAGAGTGTGTCATGGGCAAGGTGTTCGATCGGATCGACGACAAGCTGCGGGCATTCATCACCGAACAGCCGATGTTCTTCATCGGGACCGCGCCCTCCGTCGACGGCCACGTCAACGTCTCCCCCAAGGGCTATCGCGACACCTTCGCCGTGATCGACGACCACACCGTCGCCTACCTCGATCTGTTCGGCAGCGGTTCGGAAACGATCGCCCACCTGCGCGACAACGGCCGGATCACCGTGATGTTCTGCTCGTTCACCCGCACCGCCCGCATTCTCCGGCTCTTCGGCACCGGCCGGGTCGTTCGCCCCGACTCCAGCGAATTCGACACGCTGCGTGCGCATTTCGGCACCGGACACCCCGGTATCCGTGCGGCGGTGACGATCTCGGTGGAACGCATCGCCGACTCATGTGGCTGGTCGGTGCCAAAACTGGACCTCGTCGAGGAGCGCTTCATCCTCGACGAGGCCCACACCCGTCGCACCGACGCCGATTTCGCCCGTCGCATCGCCGGCGACAACGCCACCAGCATCGACGGGCTGCCCGCGCTCGAGCCGGACCATCCGGTGCCGTCCAGCATTCGCCGCTGAGGTCAGGTCGCCGGTACCGAGGTCACCGCGATCGCCGGTTCGGACAGACTGCCCAGGTAGAGGGTGCCGTTGTGTTCTGCCACCGAGGTGACCAATGCGTAGTCGGCGCCGTCGCGCTGCAGGTCGTGCACGATGGTGCCGTCGAAGTCGAGCGCGAGCACCCAGACCGATCGGACGGGCGCGGGCGTCAGCCGATCCGGGAGCGCGTCGACGATTCGTCGCAGGATGCCGGGGAGCGGTAAGAGCTTGTCCAGCAACGGGTTACGTGGCGAGACGATGCCGACCCAGACCAGTCCGTCGCTGCCGATCAGCATGTTGTCCGGTGAGCCGGGCAGGTTCTCGGCGATGTAGTCCGTGGTACCGGCGCGCGGACCCGTGAGCCAGTAACGCGTGATCCGGTAGGCCCCGGTCTCGGCGACCAGCACACTGGATCGGTCCGGCGCGAGCACCAGGCCATTGGCGAACTGGAGACCGTCGACGAGCACCTCCAGGTGTCCGTCCGGATCGCGGCGTACCAGCTGTCCACTGCCGGAATGTTCCAGAATGTCGGTCATCCACTCTTCGAACGGCCAGCGCCGCGACGAGATCGTGAAGTACATCGTGCCGTCGTCGTCGCGAATCACATTGCTGGGGAACGCGATCGGGACACCGTCGAGCTCACCGACGACGACTTCCAGATCGGCGCCTGCCTCGGCCAGACGAAGGATGCCTCGACCCGCGACGCAGATCAGCAGTGCGCCGTCCGCATCGGCGTGCATGCCGAGTGGCCGACCGCCGGCGTCCGCGATCCGCTCGACCGCGCCGCCCGCCGGATCGACCCGCCAGATCGCGCCATCGTCGGTCCCGGTGACGAGGCGGCCGTCGGGCAGCACCACGACGTCCTCCGGACCACTTCCCGGCACCGGCAGCAGTCGGATCGGCGGCATCGGCGGATCGCTGTGGGTCTGGCGCGCGCGAGCGGTGGGGCGCGGCGGAGTCCAGCGGTGAGGGCGCATCTGCATGCCCATTGCTATCACGACGGGGACCGTCATGGGGCCGGTGCGCGAATGCCACGTCCGGCACCGGGATGCCTCGAACAGCCACTCACACAATGGATATGTGCGTAGACGATCGAGTAGGCCGCCACCGCACGCGCCTCGGTTTCGACCTGTGTCCCGCCGCGCACAGGTCGGGCGCCCATCCGGTGCCGTCACAGGTTTCCACGCGGAGCTCCGCGTGTGCCCGCGCACCGCTAAAGTGCGACGGTGAACACCGGATCCGCCAGCACGCTGCTCGATCGTCTCCTCGCACCGCAACCCGCGCCCGCATGGTGGTTGGTGCTCGCCACCGCGGCGGTGGCTTTGATCTTGGTCGGGTACCGACCGTTATGGCGGCTGACCAGGGCCGCGGTGACAGTGGCGCACGAGGGCGGGCACGCGGTGATCGCGCTGCTCACCGGGCGCAGGCTGCACGCGATCACCCTGCACACCGATACCTCGGGGCTGACGGTATCGAGCGGCAAACCGAGTGGCCCCGGAATGATTCTCACCGCGGCAGCCGGGTATCCGGCGCCCGCGCTGCTCGGACTCGGCTATGCGGCACTGCTCGGGACCGGCCGGGTGACGGTGATGTTGTGGGCGACGCTGGTGATGCTGGCCGCGGTGCTGATCAAGGTCCGCAATATGTACGGGCTGCTCACGGTGGTGGTGCTCGGCGCACTGGTGTTCGGGGTGTCCTGGTTCGGCAGCGATCTGCTGCAGGCCGCGTTCGCGTATCTGGCGGCGTGGTTCCTGCTGGCAGCCGCGGTACGGCCGGTCTTCGAACTGCAACGGAGTCGACGGCGCCAACCCGGTCGTACGGATTCCGATGCAGACCAGCTGGCACGGTTGACGCACCTGCCCGCGGTGCTGTGGGTGTTGTTCTTCACCACGGTCTGCCTGGCGGCGCTGGTCTTCGGCGCGATGCTGATGCTGGCGCCGGTCGAGGAGCTGCATCCGCTGCTTCAGCGGTGATCGGCGATCCAGGCGTCGACGGCCTCGGCGACGAGCGCGCTCGGCGGCTGTGACGCGTTGAGGGTGACGCCCACTTCGTCCGATCGCAGCGGTTCGAGGGTGTCGAGCTGTCCCGACACCCCCATCACCACGATGACAGGTTCGGCCACCGCGACCTCCTCGTCGGAAGAACTCTGCACAGCATGCCTACGCATACTGCTCGATCGAGGGTAGTGGGCGGCGACTCCCCCAGCGTCGATCAGGGAATCGGACGGTCGGTGGGCAGGTTGACGAAACTCGGCGCCGCGGGGTCGAGGCGAACGTGCTGGGGCTCGAGGCCGCTGGCGTTCAGCATCGGCCGGAACGGCAATGCCTTGGGCGCGTTGCCCGCGAAGACGTCGATGCGGAGCCGGTGTCCCGGTGCCAGCACCGCCTGGGTCGGAATGACGGCGACGTCGATCGCGGTGGGTGCACCGGGTACCACCGGGAGCAGCCGGTCGACGGTGAGCGGGTTGAAGGGCGCGGTGAAGTCGCCGTTGATCGAGCGTGCGCTGCGGCGTTCGTCGACGGCCCGCATCGACGAGGTGAGCTGGCCGGTGGTGAGCACGGTCGAGGTCCCGTCGGGTGCCACGTCGTTGACGGTGACGTTCCAGAATCCGTCGGTGGCGTCGTGGATCGTGTTGAGCCGCACGTTGATCGGGCCCGAGATCACCGTCTGTTCGGTCAGCGGGGCGCTGGTGAAAGTGAGACCGTTGCGTTCGGCGATGCGGGAGTCCTTCGCGCAGGTATCGAAGGCGGCCGTCATGCCCGCCGAGCCC
Source organism: Nocardia sp. IBHARD005 (assembly GCF_052814245.1). NCBI lineage: Bacteria > Bacillati > Actinomycetota > Actinomycetes > Mycobacteriales > Nocardiaceae > Nocardia > Nocardia sp. IBHARD005. The sequence continues at coordinate 4,231,227 of NZ_CP199935.1, read as the reverse complement.
TGCGCCGCGTCGCGCGAGCAGACTTGGTTCAAACCTGGTGCCACGGTGAGTGTTTCGGCACTCCCCGGTCCGGTGGCGCTGAGCGATCCATCGTGCAGGCTGTCCTCGGTGCTGCCGCTGGGGGTGGCGGACAGGTAGACGCGGCGATGTGTGACGCCGGGCTGTGGGAACTCCCGCAGCGTAACCCAGCTACCGCCTTGCTGTTTCACCGTGACAGGCCCGAATCCTTCGACGCCGCTGTCGATGTCTTTGAGCCAAGTGTCGAACCAGGCCCGCTGCAGCACGTCCAGGCGCGGGGGTGCGCCGGGAACACCGGTGCCCGCACCGGGATTGGCGTGATAGGTGTCGCCGACGACGAGCTGCTTGCGTCCGGCGGGCAGCGGGATCTGCTCGTAGAGTTTGGTCGCGCTGTTGGCGAAGATGTCGTGCCAGCCGCCGTAGACAAAGGTCGGCACCGTGACGTTTTCGGGGTGGCCCATGATCGCCTCGCGGAAGTCCGAGGTGTCGTCGAGCGCGCCGTCGAGCGCGGGCGGCATATTCGACAGCGACGGCGTGAGCAGCGACTGGGCGAGCAGGTCGAAATTGGTCGTCGGATCGGCGAGGCGGTCGTTGAACCAGGTCCAGTCGAAACTGCCGTCGACCATGGAGGCCACGTCGGGGACGAGTTTGAGCTGGTTGACCGAGTTCAGCCACAGCGGCAGGAAGGTGGTGCCGACGCCGCCACCGGGGGCGACCACGTCACGCATGAGGTCGCTGCCCGGCTCGACCGGGAAGATCGCCTGCAGTGCGGGCGGCGCGTTCTCGGCGGCACGCAACTGGTTGATGCCCGAGTAGGAGCCGCCACTCATCCCGATGCGGCCGTTCGACCACGGCTGCGTGGCCGCCCAGTCGATCACCTCGCGGGTGTCGAGCTGTTCGCGCGCACCGAGGGTGTCCCATTTACCCTGGGACAGCCCGGTTCCGCGGACGTCGGCCACGACGACGGTGTAGCCGGCGCTGACGAGTTTGCGGTCGACGCCGAGCATGGTCTGGATCATGCCGCCGTCCAGTGCCTGCATGAGGTCACCGAAACCACTGATCGGGGTCGCCGACAGGTTCAGCCTGCGCACGATGTCGACGGCGGTGGACTGCAGGCCCGGAATCGCGGCGGCCGATTCGATCAGCCCGGTCATGAGTTTCGAATAGGGGGTCAGGCTGACGATCGCCGGCAGCGGCTTCTGCTCGATCACACCGGCGGCATCGGCGGGGCGGTAGACGTCGGCCTTGAGCACCACGCCGTCGCTCATCGTGATCTGGACGCCACGCTCCACCCGCACCTCGGGATAGGCGCCCGGCCCGTCGTGCAGGGCGGTCCACTTCGCGGCAGGCGCGTCCGGGGGCTGCCCACCGGCGGGACCACCGCCGCAGCCGAGCACGACGACCACCGCGAGGATCGTCGCCAGCATCCGGACCAACCCGCGTTCCGAACCCTTACTACTCACCATGAATCGCTCCCGACCGGTTCGTCTCCAACGTTGACCAAGCCACCGCACGATCGGCGCGGAAACTGTAACAACGGCAACGAGTTGGCCAGGCGATCCTCGGCCCGCTCGGGCTGTCGCTGTGAACACGCGTTGTTCCAGTTCAGCGCGGTTGCGGGCTCCCCAACTTGTCGGTGTCCGGTGGTTGACTTGCCTCGTGCCGGTGCGAATGCGGACCGGCCTTCATCCCACGCCGAGGAGGACGTTCGACATGCCGACACGCGACGAAGCTTGGCCGCAGGGAACTCCCTGCTGGATCGACTGTCAGGTGGACGACACCACTGCCGCCCGCGATTTCTACAGCACCCTGTTCGGCTGGGAGGTCCAGGACAGCCCCGCCGAAGCCGGTGGCTATCTCATGGCCATGCTCGACGGCCGACCGGCGGCGGGCATCGGCCCGAAACCGCAGGGCATGGAAGCGACGCCGTCGGTGTGGACCACCTACTTCGCCGCGCAGCGCGCCGACGAGATCGCCGAACGCGTGAGCAAGTCGGGCGGGCAGGTGTTCATGCCACCGTTCGATGTGCTCGACGTGGGCCGCATGGTCGTCGCCGCCGACCCGGCAGGCGGCGTATTCGGCGTGTGGGAAGCCAAGGCGCACAACGGTTCCGGGGTATTCAATCAGACCGGCGCCTATTGCTGGAACGAACTGCACACTCCTGCCTACGATCAGGCACACGAGTTCTACAACAAGGTGTTCGGCTGGGAGTACACCGAAATCGGGGACGGGGAGACCTTCACCTACTCCACCTTCGCGCTGCCCGGTGACAGCCGCGGAGTCGGCGGCATGATGGACGCCTCAGCGCAGAGCACCCCGCCCTACTGGCTCACCTGGATCCAGGTCGACGACGCCGACGGATCCCTGGCCAGGGCCACCGAGCTGGGCGCCTCGGTGATCATGGGCCCCGACGACAGCCCGTTCGGCCGGATGGGCATCCTGGCCGCGCCACAGGGCGAGGTGTTCGGCGTGATCGATCCGGCCAAGGCGGTCGGCGAGGTACCCACCGGGTCCTGACATCGTCACGGGGTGACGATGGCGAAGTTCGGGTCCGGCTTGTCGATCAGGCCGGGCAGCTTCGCCAGGGCGGTGACGTCGCCATCGATGGCGATGTCACCGCTCGCGACGCCCTGACGCAGGTCGGCGCCGCCGACCAGGGTGGAGATCAGGGTCCGGCGGGTGAGGGTGATCGTCGCGTCGGGCGCAGGCAGCGCGTCACCGGGGAATCGGTCGTGGTGCACGAGCACGCCGTTGCGCAGTGGATGTACGGCGACTTGCTGTCGAACGCCATCCGTCGTGCCGCCAAGGCGTCGTTGAACACCACTCTCGCGCACCCGAATGCCTTCGCCAATGCCGCCTGTTGCCCCGGTGTCGGGTTGAGGCGGAACTGGTATCGGAGTTGCACCACCACAGTCTAGGACCGTTATCTCTGAGCAACCGCGATACTCGCCCGCGCGGCCAGCTGAATGTCGAGCAACAGCCGGTCTTCGGGATCGGTCAGGTCGATGCCAAGGACGGCCTCCACGCGTCGCAGTCGATAGCGCAGCGTGTTCGGATGCACGCGCAAGGCCGCCGCGGCGGCTCGCACCTCCCCGTGCGCGCGAAGATACGCATGCACCGATACCCGTAGGTCGGCGGCGTGAGTTCGGTCGTAGGCGTCGAGGGCGGCCAGGCGCGGATCGTGCAGGCGCGGGCGCTCGCGGATCAGCGCCATGATCTCGGCCAGCAGCACCGCGGTCCTGGCGTCGGCCAGCGTGGCGACCCGGCTGCCCGCGAGATCGGCGACCGGGCTGTCCAGCACCCGGTCGACCTCGGCGCGCGCGCCCGCGACCGCGGTGAGACCGGCGACCGGCGCCGCGATCGCGGCCCGCACGACCAGTTCGCGCGTCTGCTCGAGCTGGGCGACCAGCTTGCGCACCCACGAGCCGACGCCGCGTTCGGAGTGGTAGGCGGGCAGCAGGACATAGACCCGCTCACCGATCGACTCGGTGACCGAATCATCACGGAAAGCACTGGCGTGCAACCGGATCAAGCCACTCGACGCGGCCAGGCCCGCGGCGGGACCCACCGGCGCGAAGCCGATCACCGCGGCAGGACCGGTCGTCGGCAGGTTCAGCGCGGCGGCTACCGAGGGCACGTCGACGCCGTCACCGTGCGCGCCGAACAGCCTGCGTACCAGCAATGCCTCGGTCGAGGGCGCGTCCAGCCGCCGCGCGATGATCCTGGCCGCCACCGCCGACGCACCACGCAACACCTGCGCCGCGTCGGGACGCAACGCGCCCGCGCCCTGCTGCAACCAGATGGTCCCGAGCATTCTCGATTGCGCGCCTTCCCCACGCCGGATGCCGACGACGAGCCTGCGGCGAATATCGAGCTCGGGATGTTCTGGTACGTCGACGACCTCGTCACCACGCCGCACCCGGTCGAACACACCCCACGCACGCAGGATCCGCAGGTAGTCGCTCGGGCCTTCCCGGCCGAGGATGGACTGGATGCGCAGCTGGTCGGCCGACGCGTCCGAGGCCGAGTAGGCCAGGACATGCGACTGGGGGTCTTCGATCGAGACCATGCCGCCGGTTTCCCTGGCCAGCACCTGCGCCAGGCCGAACAGGTCGGTGTCGGGGGCGAGCAGGTCGTGCTCGTCGGCGGCGGCACGCTGACCGGGTGAGCGGGCCAGCATCCGGCGGATCAGCGAGAAGACCTGGTCCCAGCGCGCCTGCCGGTGGACGTGCACCAGCGCGACACCCGCGGCATGGGCGGCGGCGCGCACGGCGGGCGAGTCGTTGGCGCTCTTGGTCATCAGCACGCGCGGCCGCTGGGCGGGGTCGCGGTCGACGACCTCGCGCAACCAGCGCGCGGTCGCGGCGGCATCGACGCCGACGAGGAGATACACCTCGGGCAACGCGCCCTCGTCGTCGAGGTGTTCGGGCAGGTCGGCAGGCTCGGCCAACGCGACTGTCCGCACCGCGACCTCGGGGCCCGCGGGCGCGTCGACGAGGGTGGCGACCGTGTGGTCTAGGGCGGTCAGCAACTCGCGCAGCGTTGTGGCCCCGTCAGACATCGAGCACCTCCGTGTTGGTCGATCGGACAAATGATTGCGTGGATCTTCATCCGATCAGACGATTATGACTGGTACCGATCGGTGTTGACTACGTCACATCCCGCCATCCCTGACGACGCAGGAGCCGCACTCATGGACGCCATCGCGACCACCCCACCACCGGTCAACGAACCCGTCGGCACCTTCGCTCCGGGAAGCCCGGAACGTAGTCGCCTACAGACCGCGCTCGCCGAGTTGTCCGCCTCCCCCACCGAGATCGCCCACGTGATCGGCGGCCGCCACCTGCCCGGCGACGGCGCTTCGCACGACGTGGTCCAACCGCATCGTCACGCCGCTGTCCTCGGCACCCTGCGTGACGCGAGCACCACCGAAACCGCCGCCGCGGTCGAGGCCGCCTGCGCCGCGGCGCCCGCCTGGCAGGCCATGGCGTTCGACGATCGAGCCGCGATCTTCCTGCGCGCCGCCGACCTGCTGTCCGGGCCGTGGCGCGCGAAGATCGCGGCCGCGACGATGCTCGGGCAATCCAAGTCCGCCTATCAGGCCGAGATCGACGCGCCGTGCGAACTGATCGACTTCTGGCGGTTCAATGTCTCGTTCGCCCGCGAGATCCTCGCCGGGCAGCCGCTCTCCTCGCCGGGTGTGTGGAATCGGATGCAGTACCGCTCGCTCGAGGGGTTCGTCTACGCGGTGACACCGTTCAACTTCAGCGCGATCGCGGGCAACCTGCCCACCGCGCCCGCGCTGATGGGCAACACCGTGGTGTGGAAGCCCGCCAGGAGCCAGTCCGTCGCGGCCTATCTGACGATGCGGCTGCTCGAAGCCGCCGGACTGCCGCCCGGGGTGATCAACCTGGTCAACGGGGCGGGCCCGGTGATCTCCGATGTCGTACTGGCCGACCCACGACTGGCCGGCGTGCATTTCACCGGGTCGACGGCCACGTTCCAGCACCTGTGGCGCGAGGTGGCGCAGCGCCTGGACGGGTACCGCACGTATCCGCGCCTGGTCGGCGAGACCGGCGGCAAGGACTTCGTGCTCGCGCATCCGTCGGCCGATCCGGCGGTGCTCACCACCGCGCTGGTGCGTGGCGCGTTCGACTATCAGGGCCAGAAGTGTTCGGCCGCCTCCCGGGCGTTCGTCCCGCGTTCGGTGTGGGCGGCGATGTCGGAGGACCTGATCGAACGGACGTCGAACCTGCGCTACGGCGATATCACCGACTTCACGAATTTCGGTGGGGCGCTGATCGATCGACCCGCTTTCGACCGCAATGCCGCCGCACTCGAACGCGCCAAGGCGACACCGGGTCTGACGGTGGTGGCAGGCGGACACAGCGATGACAGCGTCGGGTGGTTCGTCGACCCGACCATCGTGGTCGGTGACGATCCGGCCGACGAGATCTTCCGCACCGAGTACTTCGGCCCGATCCTGGCGGTGCACGTCTACGACGACAGCACCCCGACCGCCTTCGCCGATGCCATGGACCTCGTGGACAGCGGCAGCCCCTACGGCCTCACCGGCTCGATCATCGCGCAGGATCGCACCGCGATCTGCGCGGCGACCGAACGGCTCACCTTCGCCGCGGGCAACTTCTACATCAACGACAAACCGTCCGGAGCCGTCGTCGGCCAGCAGCCGTTCGGTGGCGGGCGCGCGTCCGGCACCAACGACAAGGCGGGTTCCCCACAGAACCTGCTGCGCTGGACTTCCGCGCGCACGATCAAGGAAACCTTCGTCCCGCCGACCGAGCACGGCTACCCCCACCAGGCACCGGAGGTCGGCTGATGTCTGCTCTGCTGCGTTCGACCATGCTCGCCGCCGCGCGCTCACCCCGGCTGGAACGCACCATCACCGGCCTGCCGGTCAGCCGGGCGGTGGTGGCCCGCTTCGTCGCGGGCACCACCACGGAGCAGGCGGTGCTTGCCACCGAAACCCTTTTGCGCTCAGGGCGTTTCGTCAGCATCGACTATCTGGGTGAGGACACCACCGACCTGGCGAGCGCCGAGGCGACCCTCGCGCAATACCGGACCATGATCGCCGCGCTCGGCGAACTCCCCCAGCCCGAGGTGGCGACGGGAGCTGTTCGGCCACTGGAGGTTTCGGTGAAACTCTCCGCGCTCGGGCAGGCCCTGCCGCGCGACGGTCACGCCATCGCCCGCGAGCACGCCCGCCAGATCTGTGCCGCCGCCGAGGCCGCGGGGATCTGGGTCACCGTCGATGCCGAGGACCACACCACCACCGATTCGATGCTGTCGATCGTGGGCGAACTCCGCGCGGACTACCCGTGGCTGGGCGCGGTGCTGCAGGCGTATCTGCGCCGCACCGAGGACGACTGCCGCGCCATGGCAGGTCCTGGGTCGCGAATCAGGCTGTGCAAAGGCGCCTATGACGAACCGGAGTCGGTCGCCTTCCGCGACAAGGCCGAGGTCGACGCGTCGTACATGCGGTGCCTGGGCGTGCTCACCGCGGGCGCGGGCTATCCGATGATCGCCTCGCACGACCCGGCGGTGATCACCGCGGCCGGGGTCGGCATGCAGTCGGCACAGCGCAAGACCGAGGAGTACGAATACCAGATGCTGTTCGGCATTCGCGCCGACGAACAGCAGCGACTCGCCGCCGCGGGCAACCATGTCCGCGTGTATGTCCCCTACGGTGACCAGTGGTACGGCTACTTCATGCGCAGGCTGGCCGAAAGGCCCGCCAACCTCGGGTTCTTCCTGCGCGCACTGGTCGGCGCGCGCGGAAGATAACCGGCGTTGCCGAACAATCATTGCCACTCAACATTATTCACTCTCGACGCCCGCGACTCGCGAGTGGCGGTGTACTCGGATGAGCCCACCGCTCGAACACATCGCGGTGGCGGCGGCGGGCGCGAGCGCCGCGGCGACGACACTCCCTAGAGTGAGTTCACCAGCTGCGACAGCGCGACTTTCGGCGGGAAGTTCACCAGCAGGTGCACGTGGCCGGGTTCAGCGTTGAACTCGACCAGCTCGCATTCGAAGTCGGCGCACACCCTGGCAATGATCTGCTCCGTTCGTTGATCTGCTCCGTTCGTTCGAGGTGGCGTGCCGAGAACACTCGATGTCGATGCTCGGTGACGAAGACCAAGTGAGTGTGGAGAGCGGAAACGCGGCGTCGGATAGTCCGTACCTGAGGTTCTGTGGCCATGAACCCCTGATATCCTCGGGTTATGTTGTTGCGGTATAACTTCCGTGTCTATCCGACGCCTGGCCAGCAAGTCTGGCTGGCGAAGGCGTTCGGGTGTGCGCGAGTGGTGTACAACGACGGGTTGCGGTTACGGCAACAGGCCCGTGAGGCCGGGTTGCCGTACGTGACCGACGCCGCGCTGTCGAAAGCGTTGACCGAAGCCAAGAGAACCCCGGAACGCGCATGGCTCGGCGAGGTGTCGTCTGTGGCACTGCAACAAGCGCTGTCCGACTTGAACACCGCCTACCGCAACTTCTTTCAGTCGGTGACCGGGAAACGCAAGGGTGCGCGGGTAGCGCCGCCGAGGTTCCGGTCCCGCAAGGACAACCGGCAGGCGATCCGGTTCATGAAGAACGCCAGGTTCGCGGTCACCGCTGGTGGGAAGCTGCGACTACCGAAGATCGGTGACCTGGACGTGCGTTGGTCGCGGGAACTGCCATCGGAGCCGTCTTCGGTCACGGTCGTCAAGGACGCGGCGGGACGGTACTTCGCGTCGTTCGTTGTCGAGGTCGGCGACTCCCGGCTTCCTGCGGTCGACGCGGAGATCGGTATCGACTTGGGGCTGTCGACGTTCGCCGTCCTGTCGGACGGCAAGACGATAGCCTCGCCGAAGTTCCTGCGCCGTGCCGAGCGCCGACTCCGCAAAGCCCAACAAGGGTTGTCGCGCAAGCAGAAAGGTTCCGCGAACCGGGCCAAGGCTCGGATCAAGGTCGCTAAGGCGCACGCCGCCGTGGCTGACACGCGCCGGGACTGGGCGCATAAGCATTCGACACGGATCATCCGCGACAACCAAGCGGTGTACGTCGAAGACTTGTGAGTGAAGGGTTTGGCGCGTACCCGGCTGGCGAAGTCGGTTCACGATGCCGGCTGGGGCATGTTCACCCGCATGCTGGAGGAGAAAGCCGCCCGATACGGGCGGCATTTCTCGAAGGTGGACCGCTGGTTCCCGTCCACCCGGTTGTGCTCCGTCTGCGGTGTGGTCGGGGACAAGAAGCCGTTGCAGGTGCGGGAGTGGACCTGTGTCTGTGGTGTGGTCCACGACCGCGATCTGAACGCGGCCAAAAATATCCTCGCGGCGGGACGCGCTGAGAGGTTGAACGCCTGCGGAGGGGCTGTAAGTCCGGCCGCTTAGCGGCAGGCGAGCCCCGGTGAAACAGGAACCTGCCGGAGTGGTGCGCGAGCGCCGTGAGGGGAGGACGTCAATCGCTCAGCGCTGACCCCGGCACGAGCACCCGCTTGAGGATCTTGCCGGTCTCCCCGCGCGGCAGCGCGGTCAGGAACGTGACGTCGCGCGGGACCGAGAATCGGCTCAGGCGGTTGCGGATGTAGGTCCGCACCATGTCCGAATCCAGTCCCGCCCCTTCGCGTTTCACCACGAACGCGGCCAGCCGCTGACCGAACTCCCGGTCGGGAACGCCGACGACCGCGACTTCGCTGATCTGCGGCAGGTGGGCGAGCGCCTCCTCCACCGGTCGCGGAAAGACGTTCTCACCACCGGAGATGATCATCTCGTCGTCGCGGCCCGCCACGAACAGCCGTCCCGCGGCGTCGAGGTAACCGAGGTCGCCGGTGTCGAGCATGCCGTCGGCTTCCTCCGGCGGCGCGGCGTTGACGTAGCCGTCGAAGAGCATGTGGTTGGCGACGAAGATGTGCCCGGTGGCGCCGACCGGCACCGGACGCAGGTCGGGACCGAGCACCGCGACCCGGGTGCCCAGCGGTGGGCGGCCCGCGGTCGTGGGCGATACCCGCAGGTCGTCGGGGGTGGCGACGCTGGCCCACGACACCTCGGTCGAGCCGTACACGTTATAGAGCAGGTCGCCGTAGCTGTCCAGGAATCGCAGCACGGTGGCCCCGGCCAGCGGCGCACCACAGCTGACCACGAACCGCAGGCTCGACAGATCCAGGCCCGCCCGGGCCTCGTCCGGTACCTCGAGCAGGCGTTCCACCATCGTCGGAACGACGATCAACGTGGTGATCCGGTGCTCGGCCACCGCGCGCAGGCAGTCCATCGCATCGAAACCGTCCGACAACACCACGGTCGCACGCAAGGCCGTGCTGAGCTGCAACCCGGCCAGACCCCAGGTGTGGAACAGCGGCGCGGGAATGAGCAGGACCTCCTCCACGCGCAGCGGGATCCGCGAGAGCAGTGCGGCGATCGTGCCGAAACCCTTGGCATGCGGGCGGCGCGCGCCCTTCGGCGAGCCGCTGGTGCCGGAGGTGAGCACGATCAGCCGGCCCGAATGCGCGGGGACCGGGAAGTCGTTGTGCGCCTGGGCGATCAGGTCGTCGACCGTGGTGCGATCCGGGTCCGGCGGACAGTCGTCGGTGGTGTAGCGCGGGACCTCGCTGTGCAGGTAGCGGATCAGCGTTTCCAGCGCACCGTCGACGAAGACCGCGCTCAGCCGGTGCCGCTGCACGATCTCCTCGATCCGCCGCCCCGACAATCCCGCGTTGAGCAACGCCACATCGACACCGAGTTTGCCCGCGGCGACCATGGTTTCGACCATGCCCGCGTGATTGCGTGCCAGCAGCCCGATGGCGTCACCCTTGCGCAGACCGGTCGAGTACATCGCCGCGGCCAGCGCGGTGGATCGGGAGTCGACCTCGGCGAAGGTGCGGTGCCCGCGCGCATCGATCAGCGCGAGCCGATCAGGTGCGTACGCCGCGCCCGCCGCGTAACCACCGGCCAGGTTGAAACCCCACTTCGACAGGGAGCGAAGCTGTCTCACGATCGACACCGGCTCGGGCCGCATCAGCCCGGTGGCCGCGATACTGCGCGCCACCCCGGCATTGCGGCGCACCATCGAACGCTCAGCGTTGACCACCACCGAGGAACGGGTGCCTGCGATCGCGTCGGCGGTCCGGCGCAGGCCCGCCTTCACCCAGTCGGTGACCAGCGAGTCGGTGCCCTGCTCGATCAGCGGATGGACACGCGCGGCAGCGAACAGGGTGATATCGAGTCGGGTCCGCTCCTGATCGCCACGCAAGCGGATCGCGGCGAAGCTGCCGAGCACCGGGCTGCGCAATTCGAAACTCTCGTACCAACGGCCGATGACGAGAATGAACTCGTGGATCCTGATCCCGCCGCTCGCCGAGCCGATCCGCACCTGCCAGTGGACCGCACCGTCGGGGCGTTCCACCGGTTCACAACTGCCGATGCCGGTGAACATCCGTGGGTAGCTCTGGGGATCGAGCAGCACATCCCACAACGCTTGTCGCGCGATGGTGAAATCCGCGCTCACATCGATGACGTCGTTGACCAATCTCCGTGCTCTACTTCCCGTCGGCCTGTTCGACCCAGCTGGTCGGCGGGCGAAAATGGGCGCTGCGGTCATTACCACCTCGCGGGTCGACACGCTACCCGGCCGCGGCGTCCCATCACCAAGAATCAGACAAAACCGGGAGTTCGGGACGGTTTCGGCCGAATTTTGGTTTGTCGGCCACACCTGCCGACATCGCCGATGTGAAACTATCCAATCGCTTGCACGCGTCCCGAGGATGCCGAAGTATTGCTGGCAGTACCGACCCGATCTGCAGGAGTCGCCGTGACACACGGCGCGACGAGCGAAGAGGTGTGGACATGACAGCGAGCTTTCCGAGCTCTCGGGACCCATTCGACGACATCTTCCAGCGGTTTTTCGGTTCCGGAATGTCATCCAAACCACCGGTACAACGCATCGACCTTGGCAGGCTGATGACCGACAACGCGAAGTTGCTGATCGGCACGGCCCGCGAAGCGGCCCGGGAATGGGGCAACCCGAAATCACTCCCGAACACCTGCTCTACGCGGCCACCGAGGCAGAACCCGGACGCAGCATCGTGGCCGAGCTCAGCCTGGATCCCGACCAGGTCGCCGAGCAGATGCAGGACTACCTCGACATCGGCGAACCCAGTGCCGACGACCTCGCCGACAGCACACTCAGCCCCGCTGCCAAGGTCGCGCTGCGCGCGGCTCAGCGGCAGGCGGCCCAGTCGGGCAGCAGCTACATCGGCTGCTCGGCATCGCCTCGCTCCCGGACAGCGTGGCGGCGCAGGCGCTGGTCGCCGAGATAGCCTCGTCCCGCGCCCTCACCTCGGGATCGGGAGTGCCCGAACGCAGCCGGATCCGCGCACCCGCCTGGTCGATCAGGTCGATCGCCTTGTCGGGCAGGAACCGGTCGGTGATGTAGCGATCCGACAGCTGCGCGGCCGCGACCAGCGAATTGGTCTCGGAGCCTTCGGTGGCGGACACCATCGAGATCCTGCGCGGTCTGGCCGATGTGTACGAAGAACACCACCAGGTGCGCTACTCCGGCGAATCGCTTCAACCGGATCGACGAGCAGATCGTGTTCCACCGCCTGGACAAGGAGCAGCTGGAGCAGATAGTCGAACTGATCCTGGATCGCACCCGGCGCATGCTCGCCGCTCAGGACATCGACCTCGAGATCAGCCGGTCCGCGGTGGACTGGTTGGGCGAGCGGGGTTTTCAGCCCGAGTTCGGTGCACGGCCGTTGCGGCGCACCGTGCAGAAGGAGCTCGACAACCGGGTCTCGCGGTTGCTGCTCGACGGCGGGTTGGCGCCGGGTGGCACGGTGAAGGTCGATACCGCCGACGACGATCTGGTCGTCACAGCGGTGCACCCGGCGGGCAAGCCCGAAACCAACGGTTCGGCGCCGACGCCGAAGAAGGCGCCGAAGAAGCCCGCCAAGAAGGCCACGGGCAAGAAGGGTGAGGGCAAGAAGCTGGCGTCGAAGTAGCGGATAGAACAACGGTGGCCCGGTTCGCCGAACCGGGCCACCGTGTTGTCGCCTGGGTCAGCCGCCGGTGACCACACAGGATTCCCCGAAGCGGAAGCCCCGGCCGACCGTCACATTCGAGCTACTGGCGATACCGTCCTGAACGGCGGTCATCGTGTGGGCTCCGGTGTAGGACGGCACCCAGTTGAACATGGCGACGCCGTCGGTCGGGGCGACCACGGCCAGGAGCACGCCGTTGTCGTAGAAGGCGACAGGAACGATGCCGATGCTGAGCCTGGCCAGCAACTGATGGGTGCATCCGGTGCCGTAGTCGGTTGCCGAGCCGACGCTCAGGTTGGGTTTCACGGTCAACTGCGAAACACCGGCCGAGGCGGCGGGAGCGCCGAGGGTCGTGGCCAGCATTGCCGTCCCGACGGCCGCGACGGCGATGGCGATTTTCCTGTCACTCATATCTCACGTCCTTGTGCTGCGGGCCGACCGAACGCGAGGCCGGCGAGTCGGTCTCATCCTCGCCCCATCGCAGGACCGATGGTGGGAGAACACACGAACCGTTTCGCCGACCTCGGTACGTCGACTACACCCGAGACCAGAGTGCGGGAGTGTTCGGCGGTGTCCAGTTCGGGTCGTGCACCGTGTGCGCCTGCCTGCAGCGATAGGTGGCGCCCTGGTAGGTGACCTTGTCGCCGATGGCATAGGTGGCACCCTGACGCCAGGACGATCCGGTGGGGGCAGCCGTGGTCGTCGGGTGTTCGTGCCCGGGGGTGGTTGTCACGGGCGGTTTCGTGGTCGTGGCAGGGGGTTTCGTGGTTGTCGTTGGCGGCGTGGTGGGGGCCGGCCGGGACGTGGTCGGCTTCGGGGTGGTCGTAGCCCCGGGGGTGCCACCTACCTCGAGATCGACGCAACTGTAGAATGCGGCCGCGGTATCACCGATATTCCATACCGCCCGCAATTTCTGTCGCCCGGAATAGTTCGTCAAATCGACGGTATGGGTCACTTCCATGGACGGCTGCTCGTTTCGGCCGTCGAACACGGCAACCCTGGTGTTTCCGATGAAGTATTCCCAATTGAGCGTTCGATGGTTCGCGGTGTTCTTCCACGTGAAACTCGCACGGCCGGAGACTTTCTGCGGTACCCAGCCCAGGCTGTCGTCATCGAGCTCGGGGTATTTGTTCGCACTACAGGTGGTGAGCCCCTTCGGACCTTCCACACTCTGCGGTTCGTATTTCACCGCGCCGCAGGGCACGAGGCCACGGGCGCATTGTTCCTGCCTGCTCGCGGGTCCGGCGATCCAGCCGTGCGCAGTGGCGCTCCCCGCGGGGGCCAGCGCGGTGACGATCGGCGCCAATGCCATTGCTCCGGCGAAGAACAGAATTCGACTTCTCACTATCAATACTCCTTGGAAACGCACGCGGAGGACGACAGGGGCAGGCTTGCCGTCCGGGAAACATTTCGAGCGATGACACTGAACACTTCGATATCGAACTGTGACAGGGAGATTAGGGTGGCGAAGATCAGCCGTCAACCATTCTGGTAGCGAAAAATGCCGCTACCGGCCGGTATTCGCGAAACGTTCCGCAGGTGTGCGAATTCAGCGAACGAACATATTTCAGACCAACCGGTTCCCACTCGGAGCAAATGGCGAGTTAATTGACCAGCTATCGCGGGTTTATCGATTTGCCAGCAGCTGATGGTAGGTAGCCATGTTGACAACAAGCTGCCTTACTGTTCGAGCGCGGACTCCGCCGGAGCGGGCCCGGCGAACTTTGCGCGACTCCTCCAAAATCCGCTGGCGGCGGTCGGCGAATCAGCCGAGGAACGCGAGGATTCCGGCGGTGATGAGCTCGGCGTAGCGGGCCCGCCCCGCCGGGGTCTCGATGAGCGCGGCATCGGTCGCTGAGCGCATGTTCCCGCATTCGACCAGGGCGCTCGGCCGCTCGGCCAGATTGAGCCCGGCCAGATCCGCCCGCGGATCCAGTCCCGCCGACCCCACATAGGTCGACGGCACCACGCCACCGGAGACCATGGCATCGCGCAGCGCGGTGGCCAGTCGCGTCCCCGCCTCGGCCTGCACCGGGTTCAGCGCGGGTTCGGCGTAAGCGATGTGGAATCCGTGCGCGCCCGCGCCGGTATTGCCGTCGGCGTGGATCGAGACCACCGCGTCGGCCCCCGACTGATTCGCGATGGCGGCGCGCTGGTCGACGCACGGTCCGACGCCGGTGTCGTCGGAGCGCGTGAGGATCACCCGAATACCTTGCGCGGCGAGCGCGTCGCGCACCCGCAGGGTGACGTCCCAGGTGAACTCGTGTTCGGTGTAGCCGCTGTCGGCCGAGGTGCCGGTGGTGTTGCAGGCCTTCGTCCCGCCGCGCCCGTCGGGCACCGGCGCGTTGATCTGCGCGAGATGGGTGGCGTTTCCCCCGTTGTGACCGGGATCGAGGACAACGGTGCGGTTCGCGGCGGTGGAAGTCGGCGGCACGACACTCTCCGAGGACACGGCCGTCGCGGTCGGCGTCGTCGGGTTCGCATCCGTGGACGCGCATCCGGCGAACAGCGCTGTCGTCGCGAGCAGGCAGGCGGGCAGGAACAGACGGGGGCGCACTCCGACACCGTGCCACACCTCGTCCACGGGGCGACTCCGCCCGCGCCGTGTCACACCCGCACCGATCGCGGTGGGGCGGACGCGGTACCGCCCAGGAGACTTCGAGCCGCGGCCGCACCGCGAGGACCGGCGTCGAACCGTACTCAGGAGCGGGTAACGCGCAGGGGAAGAGTCGCGTGGCGTCTGGCGAACAAGCTGGGCACCCATCGTGGTGGCTCGGCATCGATGAGGCTGAACCGCTCGGTGCGATCGAGCAGCAAGGTGATCGCTGCGGTTGCTTCCAGCCGGGCAAGAGCGGACCCGATGCAGAAGTGGGCGCCCGCACCGAACGCCACGGTGGCACGTCCACGCGGCCGGTTCAGGTCGACGATGTCCGGATCCGGGTAGGCGGCCGGATCGCGGTTGGCGGCTCCCCACAGCAGCAGCAGGTGGCTTCCCGCGGGTAGGTCGACGCCGTCGAGGTGGGTATCGGCCACGACGTGGCGGTGGTGGCCGCGGAAGGGTGACTCCAGGCGCAGCGCCTCGTCGAGGAACGAGGAGATGAGCTCGGGGCGTTCGCGCAGCCGGGTCTGTAGTTCGAGGTCGGTGGCGAGCAGTCGCGCTGCCGAGGCGATCAGGCCCGCGGTCGACTCCCCGCCCGCGCCGATCAGCTGCACCACGATCAGCACCGCCTGCTGTTCGTCGATCGTGCCCGCCGCCATGGCCGCGACGAGGACCTCCAGCAGTGTGCGCGGCGAATCCTGATCGGCCACTCGCTCTTTCGCACCGCCGATCGCCAGGTACGCGTAGTGGGCCAGTCGACCGCATCGAACGCGCCGCCCTCGCACTGTTTCTCGAACACGGCATCGACAACGTCACCGCCGAGGACATCGCCGCGGCCGCCGGCTGCTCGCGCGCGACGCTGTATCGCTACGCCGGCGGAAAACCACAACTGGTGCGCGCGGTGATGGTCAGGGCCGCCGGGTCCGTCGTCGCGCGCGTCGAGGCGGTCGTCGACTCGGTCCCGCCCGGCCGACGACCCGTCGAAGCCATCCTGGCCGCCGTCGCCGCGATGCGCGCCGACCCCGTGCTGCGCCAGTGGCTGATCCGGCACCGCTCCCCCGATACCGACGAATTCCTCGCCGGCGCACCGGAACTCGGTCACATCGCGACCGCGCTGACCAGGATCACCCCCGACGACGAGGCCGCGGGCTGGGTCGTGCGCGTCGTCTTGTCGCTGCTCACCTGGCCGCTGCCCGACGCCACGGCGGAACGTCACCTGGTGGAACGATTCGTCGGGCCCACCTTACGTGCGGGCTGACTCCCGGCGGGTACGCGGCTCAGCCGCGATGATGGCGACTCTCGTAGGCGACGCGCTCGACTTCGGCCCGGCGGCGTTCGGCCACGTTCGCCAACTCGGGATCGAAGCCATGGCTGACCAGGCGGTGGCGCCGGTACACGTAGACCAGCGCCACGGTGAAGTAGACCAGCGGCAGGTACAGCAGCGCGATCATCGACAGCCCAATCCACAGCGGGCCTGGCACCAGCAAGAACAGGCACAGCACCGCAAGCACGGGCAGCAGCAAGCGCATCAGGTATCGGCGGGTCGCGCCGGGGCCGGTGAGGTCGGCCAGCACCCAGTCCGCCATCGAGGGCGGCAGGGTGGCGCCGGTGATGTAGCGAAAGCGCTGCCACAGATTCGGGGTCGAATTGCTCATTACTGCCCCCTCACCTCGGTTGCGCGTCGCGCGGCCGCGTTCACCCGGCCGAGGACATCGCGCAGTTCTTCCAGATCCGCCAGGCTCACGCCGAGGCGTGCCACGACGGCGGGCGGGATCCGCTCGGCCTGTTCACGCAGCTCACGGCCCATTTGGGTGAGGTCGATGTGCAGCGTGCGTTCGTCGTGTGGATCGCGGCGTCGGGTGATGAGACCGGCGGATTCGAGCCGCTTGAGCAGCGGTGACAACGTCGCGGAGTCGAGCTGGATCGCCTCGGCGACGGCCTTCACCGACATCGGCGCCTCACCCCACAGGGCGAGCATCACCAGATACTGCGGATGGGTCAGGCCGAGCGGTTCGAGCAGCGGCCGGTAGACCGCCAGCACCGATCGATTGGCCACCGCCAGGGCGAAACACACCTGCCGATCGAGCCGCAACGGGTCGTCGAGCTCCTGCATGGTCCACCACCTTCCTTAGCCCACACACTATTACGCCACTAATAGTTAGTGCAATAACTATTAGTGGCGTCACAGACTGACGGAGCGACGATGCGCATCAGTCCTCGTCGATGACCAGCGGCTCACCGGCGGCGGCGCGGCGCACCTTCTCGCGGCCGTTGTCCTCCTCGGTACGGCCCTGACGCCAGTAGCCCGTGAAGGTGATCGCGCGCGTGTCGACGCCACGGTCGCGGACCAGATTGCGCCGGGTGAGCTTCACCAACTCGGCCTCACCGGAGATCCACGCGTAGGGCGCACCCGTGGGGAGCTCGGCGGCGCGGACCGCGCCGACCACGGCGTCGCCGTGCGGGCGATCGCCACGATGCACCCACTCGATCCGCACGTCGCCGCGGGTCTGGAACCACTGCTCGTCGGCCGGGCCGTCGACCTCGATGAACGCTCGCACCGGCGTACCCACCTCGAGGCGTTCGATGATCGCGCCGATCGCCGGCACGGCGGTCTCGTCACCGACGAGCAGCTGCCAGCCGGGATCACCGGACGGGATGTAGAGCGCGTGCGGCGGGCACAGCAGGCCGATCTCGTCGCCCGGCGCCGCGCTCGAAGCCCAGTCCGAGGCGGGGCCCGCGTGCTCGGCATGCATGGCGAAGTCGATGTCGAGCTCGCCGAGTTCGGGCCGCTGCGCACGGATCGTGTAGGTGCGCATCGGCGGGCGGATCTCGTCAGGCATCGCGAGATACCGCTGGTACCAACTCATTACGCTGCCCGAGTCGTCCAGTGGCGGCGGCACGACGGGACGCGGCCTGCCCGGGAGCGGGAAGAAGAGCTTCGTGTACTGGTCGGGCCCGGCGTCGGCGAGGGCGAGCGGGTCCTGACAGCCGAGGGTCACCCGCACCATGCGCGGCGTCAGCCGTACCGCGCGACGAACCGTCGCCGGCGCGTAGACCATGGCCGGTCGATTCACAGTCCCAGTTGTCATTAGGCAAGGCTAACCTATTTGTTGACCGCCTCGGCGTCGTCACCTTCGAAGATCTGCGCCATCCCGGTGGCGACCTGCTGCCCGATCGCGGGGGTGCACCCGAGCATCGAGTTCAGCACCTGGAACACCAGCGCAAACGCGTACTGGCTCAACAGGTCCGCGGATCCGGTCACGCAGAAGCTGTTGATCAGCCCACATCGCCACCCGCTCGTCGGCGGCGATATCGACTGTCACGAGCCTGTTGCTTCCTGCCTGCGGAAAAGGTATTCCGCCAACGTGATCAGTGCGCGCAGCCCCTGGTCACGGCGGCGTGCGTCGAGCGCGATCACCGGGGTCTCGGGAGCGAGGTCGAGTGCCTCGCGCACCTCCGCGAGCGGGTAGCGCCGGAATCCCTCGAATTCGTTCACCGCCACCGCGTACGGCACACCACGCTGTTCCAGGGCCGAGAGCACGTCGTCGGCCTTCTCGATGCGCCGGGTGTCGACGAGCACCAGTGCACCGAGGGCACCGCGCGCCAGTTCCTCCCACAGCGGGGCGAACCGTTCCTGGCCCGGCGTGCCGAACAGATACAGCGCCAGTTGGGGATTCAGGGTGATGCGGCCGAAATCCATGGCGACAGTGGTGGATACCTTGCTACCCAGCCCGGCCATGTCGTCGACACCGATACTGGCCTCGGTGATCGTCTCTTCCGTGCGCAACGGCCTGATCTCGGACACCCCGCACACGAAGGTGGTTTTGCCGACACCGAAATTGCCTGCGACCAGGATCTTCACCGACCGTGTCACGGTTTCCGCGACGTAGTCGACCTCATCCCGCAATGGCGCGGAGGCCATGCAGCACCTCCTTGATCAGTGCGAGTTCCGGCTTCACCTGTGCCGGGGTGGGGCAGTGCAGGTGGCCGCTGTCGAGCAGGTCGGACACAATGATCTTCACGACGGAGGCGGGCAGGTCGAGATAGGCCGACAGTTCGGCGATCGACAGCGCGCCGCGGCGGCTGGTGAGTGCCAGCAGGCGGCGCTCGTCGGGGCGGTGATCGGGACGCGCGTCGTCGGCGGCCCGGACCAGCGTCACCAGATCCAGGTCATGCGCGGCACGCACCCGCCCGCCGGTGCGCACATAGGACCGCACCAGGTCGGGATCGCGCCTGCCGCGGCTCAATTCCTCCCGCCTAGTCGGGGCGCGCTACCGATCTCGTGACCGACGCGCGAAGCCAGTTCGTTCATCCGATGCGCCACCAGCGCGACGTCGACATCGGCGGTGGTGGCGACGCCGAGCAGCGCGCCCGCTCCGGCGGCGGTGATCATGATCATGCCCTCGTCGTACTCGGTCATGTTCTGGCGCACCGCATTCGACACGCCGCCACAGAATTCACCGAGCGCCTTGCCGAGCGAGCGCAGGCCGGAGGCGGCCGCGGCGAACCGTTCGGCGTCGTCTTTGACCACGCCACGGGAGTGGGCGATGCGCAGTCCGTCTTCGGACAGCAGGACCGCGAAGCGGACGCCGGGGATCTCGAGATCCTCGAGCAGCCACGCCAATCGATTGGTGCTATCGGCTACCGGTGTGCTCATCGGCTGTTTCCTTCCGTGGTTCGCTCGGCCGCAGCACGACCGCTGCGGGATCCGCTGCGCCAGGCAGCGGCGAGGTCGGGGCGCGCCTGCCCCGACTCGGTCGTTACCCCCGCCGAATCCGGGGCAACCGGTCTGCGGCGGCGCTTGGGCAGCCCGCCGCTGGTGATCTCGTGGACATCGGCGCCGGGCGATTCGATCTCGGCGACCGGTACGGGAATATGGGCGGGCGCGGCGAGTTCGGGCTCGAGCAGCCGCGGCGCGTCCCCGCTCACCAGCAGTGCCGACGGTACATACACCATGGCCCGCATGCCACCGAAGATGTTGGGCCCGTCGACGTGTACGGAGAATCCGTAGCGCCGGGCCAGCGCGGCGATGCCGGGGAAGCCGACCTTCGGTGCGGGACCGAGATCGTGGATATCGACCGGGCGTTCGCCGCTGAGCACCAGGCGCGCGTCCTCGAGCTGCTCGGGACTCATGCGCATGCCCGCGTCGTCGATGATCACGGTGACGCCGTGATGGCCCTCCTGGAAACCGATCTCGACGAACGACGACGGCGGCGAGTAGCGCAGCGCGTTGTCGAGCAGGGTCGCCATGGTGTGCACGAGTGGTTCGACCGCGCGGCTGATCACGATCCGGTCGGACTGCGACGCCCGTACGCGCAGGAATTCCCTGACCCGCCCGGTGGCACCGCCCGCCACATCGGTGAGTGACTGTTGTGGCCACCGACGACCGGGCAGACCGCCGGAGACGATCACGTAGGACTGCGCCTGCCGGATCATCTGCTGCACGGTGTGGTCGATGCGGGTGAGCGTTTCGTAGATCGCGTCGTCGCGATGTTCGCGCAGCGCCGCACTGACGACCTGACCGAGGTCGGTGCCCAGGCTCACCACCGAGGTACCGAAGGAGCGCACCGCGGCGCTGGTAGCCGCCCGCGACGACGCCGAGAGCTCAGCGCGGGTCTGCTCCTGCGCGGCGTGTATCTCGCTCACGCGGCGTTGCTCGACATAGCGTTCGACCATCGCCCTGGTCTCCTCGGTGACCACGCGCAGATCTTCGGCATGGCCAATGGCGATCCACTGCAGTGCCTGGCCGCACTGCGAATCACCCAGTTCCACCGGCAGATCCACGGCGACCGACGGAATCTCGTGTCGGCGCACGGCGGCGGTGATCGCGGGCAGCGTGGTCTGCACCAGCTGTATCAGGGCGTTCTCGCAGGCGAGGCGCGCACGGATGGCGGCATCGGCCCGCTGCCGCTGTCGGCGCTCGTTCCGCATGGCGAACACACTGACCGCGATCGCGAGCAGTAACAACGGCGCACCGATGACAAGCAACAGCACCGCGATTCCTGAGTTCATCAGATCTTTCGTCGTCCTCGACCACACGCGCTCTTGCCGGTGGCCCTCGCCGGCCGGCCCGCCGAGGCATTCGCCTTCTCGCGGGGTGAATGGAGATACCCGATTCACACGCCCCGCTTCCAGCGACTCGCACACATTAGCAGCACGCATAACGATCGCGACACGGATCATGCTGTCAGACATCATAATTCCCGCTCGAAACAGGCCACACCACTGGACGGTTGATCTATTCTGGTTCGCTATGTCTCGAGCCGCCGCTTACAGAACCCCGGGTACCGGATAACATGCCCGGCGTGGCGAAACTGAAGCTCTCCGTCGATGTCCCCGTCCCGCCGGACCAGGCCTGGGCGCACACGTCCGATCTTCCGCACCTCGGCGATTGGCTGACTATTCACGAGGCGTGGCGCGGCACGCTGCCCGAGGAATTGACGCCGGGCACCGTTCTCGTCGGCATCGCCAGCGTGAAGGGCTTCCGCAACAAGGTCACCTGGACCGTGCGCACCGCCGAGCCGCCGCGCGAGCTCGCCCTCACCGGCAAGGGCCTCGGTGGCACCAAGTTCGGCCTCAGCCTGCGCGTCGAACCGAGCGGCACCGGTTCCACGGTGAGCCTCGACATCGAACTGGGCGGCGCACCGCTGTTCGGCCCGATCGGCTCGACCATCGCCAAGGCCTTGCGCGGCGATATCGAACGCTCGCTCGAGACGTTCGTCAAGCTCTACAGCTGAGCATGCGACGACGAAAGCCCGGACGGAACACGATGTTTCGCCCGGGCTTCTGCATGACGAGGGATCAGGCCAGCGCCACCGCTTCGGCGTCGACCGGGACCTTCGGCTTGGTCCGCGGCAGGAAGAACGCCGGGACCAGTGTCAGCAGCGCGAGCACCACGGTGACCCAGTAGGTGTTGCTGAACGCTTTCGCTGCCAGCTCCAGTCCCTGCTCGATGACCGACGGCGGAATCTGCGCGGCGAGGTCGGGCCTGGCGTTGGCACCGATGGCCGCCTTGGCCTCCAGATGATCATTGAGCTGGGCGGCCAGCACGACCGACATCGTCGCCGTGCCGATCGACGCCGCGGTCTGGTTGATGATGTTCATCAGCGTCGAACCGCGCGCGACCTGTGCGTGCGAGAGCGTCTGGATGGCGGCGGTCATCACCGGCATCATGGTGCAGCCCATGCCGAGACCCATCACGAACAGCGCGCCACCGGTCAGCAGGTACGAGGTGTCGGCGCCCAGTTGTGTGAACCCGGCGAGGCCGATGGTGATGAAGCTGATGCCGAACATGACGATCTTGCCGGGGCCGATCCTGTCGACCAGCAATCCCGCGATCGGCATCGTCAGCATGGCGCCGATACCCTGTGGCGCCATGAGCAAGCCGGAATCGAACGCCGTTTCCCCGCGGACCTGCTGCAGGTAGTTCGGCAGCAGGAAACCAGCGCCGAAGAACGCCGTCGCGAACAGCGACATAGTCAGCACGGCGTAGCGCAGCGACGAGTTGGCGAACAGCCGCAGGTCGATCAGCGGATGCTCGGTGCGCAGCGCGTGGAACACGAACGCCACCAACAGGGCCGCGCCGATGATCACCGGAATCAGCACACGCGCGGCCATCACGGTGCCCTTCTCCGGAATGGAGGAGACACCGAACAGGAACAGCGCCAGGCCCGGCGAGGCCAGCAGCATGGGCGAGGAAGTCGAACGATTCCAACGGCTTGGGCTTGTCCGGAGCGAACACGACATAGGCCAGGATCAGCGCGATGATGCCGAGCGGCAGATTGATCAGGAAGATCCAGTGCCAGCTGAAGGCGTCGATGAGCCAGCCGCGAGAATCGGGCCGCAGATCGGGCCGAGCAGCATGGGCACACCGAGCACCGCCATCACGCGACCGATCCGCTGCGGGCCCGCGGCGTGGGTCATGATCGTCATGCCCAGCGGCATCAACATGCCACCGCCGATGCCCTGGATGACGCGGAACGCCACCAGCGCTCGGCGTCATACCCGCGTGATCACCGCCTCGCTCGCCACGAGCGCCGCCTCGGTCGCGGCGCGCGAGGCGGGCAGCATCGGCAGCCGAACGGCCGCGCTGGCGATCTGGCCACGCTCGGCGAGTACCGCCTTGATGACCGTGGGGTTGGGCTCGGCGAACAAGGCCGCGGCGAGTGCGTCGAGGCTGCTGCCGATGGCGCGGGCCCTGATGATGTCACCGGCGTGCCAGGCCTCGATGAGATCGGCGTATGCGCGGGGCGCGATGTTCGCCGCGGCGGGGATCGCGCCGTGTGCGCCGAGGGCGAGCAGGGCAGAGGCGAATCGGTCGTCGCCGCTGAGCACCGTCGCCGGGGTCTGTGCGGCCATCAATTCGACACTGGCCGCGTCGATTCCGCCGACGGCGTGTTTGAAGCCGGCGATATTCGGAATGTTCGCGAGACGAATCAGCGTGCTACCGCTCAGCGGACGCCCTGTGCGGTGCGGCACGTCGTAGACCAGCAGCGGAGCCGGGCTGATCGCCGCCAGCTGGGTGAAGTGCGCGATCACACCTTCTTCGCTGGGTCGCACGTAGTACGGCACCACCGCCAGCACGGCCGCGACGGGCCGCGCGAGTTCGGTGATCGCGCTGACCGATTCGGCGGTGGCGTTGCCCCCCGCACCGGCGATCAGGGGTGCGCTGCGGTCGGCGCAGACGCTCGCACAGATGTCGAGGACTCGGGCGCGCTCGGCGCCGGTGAGCGCGGAGGGTTCCGCGGTGGTGCCGAGCGCGACGAGGCCGGTCGCGCCCCCGTCGAGGACGGCGTGGGCGTGGCGTTCGAGTGCGGCGGGATCGAGTTCCCCGTCAGCGGTGAACGGCGTGATCAGCGGGACGAAGAGGCCGTGTAGCGATGTCATGGCTCCATCATCGAGCCAGACCTATCATCAGGTCTAGTTCACATTCATAACGTCGACAGTAAGCTGAACTGATGCTCGATGTCCGCAAACTTCGCCTGCTCCGTGAACTCGCCCACCGCGGCACCATCGCCGCGGTCGCCGAGGCGCTCAGCTATACGCCCTCGGCGGTGTCCCAGCAGCTCACCGCCCTCGAACGCGAAGCGGGCGTCCCGCTGCTCGAGCGCTCCGGCCGCCGCGTCACTCTCACACCCGCCGCCCATCTCCTGGTCGGCCACACCGAGACCATCCTCGCGGCCCTCGAACACGCCGACGCCGAATTGTCCTGCACCCGTGACGAACTCGCGGGAACCCTGCGCATCGGTACCTTCCCGACCGCCGCGCGCACCCTGCTGTCCCCCGCTCTGGTCACCCTGAGCACCGACCATCCGCGCCTGGAACTCACCGTCACCGAAATCGACCCCGCCGACATCCCGAACGCCCTACGCGCGGGCACATTGGACATCGCGCTCACCCACGACTACGACCTGGTTCCCGCCGACGCGGACGCGTCCTTGCAGACCGAACCCCTGCACACCGAAACCGTCTACCTCGCCACGCGAACCCCCGTGCCCACCAAGGACTCACTGGCCGCGCACCGCCGATCCGCCTGGATCGCGGGAACTCCCGGCACCCTGTGCCACACCTTGACGATCCGAGCCTGCCAGGCAACAGGATTCACCCCCCACATCCGCCACCACGCCGACGACTTCGACACCGTTCTCACCCTCGTCGCCGCGGGCGCGGGCACCGCGATAGTGCCCGCTCTAGCCCTCTACGCGCCCCCCGAACACATCACCCTCACCGCGCTGCCGATCCGCCGCCACACCCAACTCGTCTATCGAAACGGCACCGGCCTACACCCCGCGATCCACGCCGCCCGCATCGCCCTTCACGCCGCGGGTCAGCCACACCGGCCCTTGCAGGCTGGGGGATAATCGGGGTGGTCTGCGTGACATCGGAGCAATGGCATCGAGTAGTGGGAGAAGCCCATGGCACGAGTCAGAACCGGAATAGTCGATCCAGGTCTTCATGCCCGCTATGCGCCGGACCTCACCCAGCGCAGCGCAAAGTTCGTCGCGGTGACAACCGGTGCCGATTCGCTGTGGGTCATCGACCATTTGATCGGATTGTTTCCCTCGTCGGTGTGGAAGCCGAGCCATGTCGGCGCCGCGCGGATCATTTCCGCCGCGGACGCGTACTACGAACCGTGGACCCTGCTCGGGCGTGCGGCGGCGCGGAATCGGTGGAGTCGGCTGCGGCTGGGGGTAGGAGTCACCGATACCGGTCGCAGGCACCCCGCGGTGACCGCGCAGGCCGCCGCGACCTTGCATCTACTCAGCGGCGGGCGGGCGATTCTCGGTATCGGTCCGGGCGAACGCGAGAACAACGAGCCCTACGGTGTCGATTGGCAGCGCCCGGTGGCGCGCTTCGAGGAAGCTGTCGCGACAATTCGGGCGTTGTGGGAGTCCAACGGTGAGCCGATTTCCCGAGATTCGGAATTCTTCCCTTTGCGGAACGCGGTCTTCGCGCTGCCGCCGCACCGCGGTACCAGACCGGAGCTCTGGATGGGCGCGCACGGGCCGCGCATGCTGAGATCGGCTGGTCGATTCGCCGATGCGTGGCTGCCTGCCTTTCCGAGCAGCCCAGCCGAATACCGCGAAAAGCTCGACACGATCCGGACCGCGGCCTCGGATGCGGGACGCGACCCGGCTGCGGTGCAAGCAGCCGGATGGCAATGGATCATTACAGCGAAGTCGCAGTCGGTGGTCGACGAGATCCTCGACTCGGCGGTGATCCGCGCCTACATGCTCGCCGCGTCCGCGCAGGCGTGGGCGCGCCACGGTGTCGAGCATCCGTTGGGCCCCACGTTCTCCGGTGCGCAAGACATCCTTCCGCAGACCATCGACGAAGCCACCGCGCTGGAGTACGGCCGACGCGCACCCCTGTCGTTGATCAGAGATGTCTTCCAGGTCGGCACACCCGCGGAGGTACTCGACCAGATCGCCGAACGCCGCGACCACGGGCTCACCTACGCCGTGATGGTCGACCTCGGCGCCTGCCATCCGAAACTGCGCACAGGACTCCGCACCGGGTCATCGTTTGCCGCGGTCGCGCGCGGAGTCCGCCGGTTGTGACACCGACCTGACGGTATCGGTTACCGAATACCATTGGCGCGCAGATTATTTCAGGCAGTCTTGCCGCGCTGACGGGTGCGGGTAGCCGACACGGGGTCGATGGTGACCATGGACCACTGCGCCGACAGGGCGAGACTGGGTTCACGACCGGAAGCCACATGGCGTCAGGCGATTTCGGCTGCCGAGTCGGGGTCGTTGGCGGCGATGGCGGCGTAGAGGGCAACGTGTTCGTCGCACTGGGTGCCGGGGTCGACCGATTCCGCAGTGCGATAGCCGGCGAAGCCCATGCGCCGGTCCAGGGTCGTCGTAGACTCGATCGGCACCACGCTCACCAAGTCCGGCGACACCCTGATGGCCACCCAGGACGGTGGGCACCGAGCTGGGCGAGGTGATCGCGGGCCGGGCACCCGGCCGCCGTGGCGACCGTGACATCACCCTGTTCAGCTCGGTGGGCATCGGCCTGCAAGACCTGGTCGCGGCCCGCCTGCTCATCGACAAGGCCCGCGCCAACGGCATCGGAACGGAAGTGGATCTCACCTCATGAGCGAGCTGACCGATATCGACATCACCCACCTGCGCCGTGCCATCGACCTCGCCGGGCACGCCGCAGCCCTCGGCGACCGGCCGTTCGGCGCGGTCGCTGTCGCAGACGACGGTGCTGTCCTGGCCGAGGGCGTGAACGCGGTGAACACCACCGGCGACGTCACCACCCATGCCGAACTGGTCGCGATCACCCTCGCGACCGCGGCGGGCCGCGCCGCGCACCTGCGTGGCGCCACGGTGTACGCCAGCGGCGAACCGTGCCCGATGTGCGCCGCCGCGATGGTGTGGGCCGGGGTCGGTCGCATCGTCTTCGCGGCGGCCGCAGCCGAATTCGGGCCGATCCTGCCCCCTGGGACCAGGTTCGAGCTCACCTGCGCCGAGGTCGTCGCGAGCTCGAACGTACCGGTCGAGATCAGCGGACCGCACCTCGGCGAGGAAGGTCTCGCCGTGTTCCGCGCGGCGGTCGAGAACTAGTACCGGACACACCGAGGGCGCGGCGCCGTCTCGACGCCGCGCCCTCGGTGTTCGGCTCACTTCACCGCGACGACCTCTTCGGGCTCGCCCAGTGCACGCTGTTCCTCGATCGCCTCGGGAGTGCCGGGCACCTGTGTGCCACGCAGCGATACACCCTTGGTCTCGATGAGGAACAACGACGCGATCAGACCGACCGCGCACGCACCGAACATGTAGTACGCCGGAATCATGGTGTTGCCGGTCGCGCTGATGAGCGCCTCGTTGATCACCGGCGCGGTACC
Organism: Nocardia sp. IBHARD005; assembly: GCF_052814245.1. Taxonomy (NCBI): domain Bacteria; kingdom Bacillati; phylum Actinomycetota; class Actinomycetes; order Mycobacteriales; family Nocardiaceae; genus Nocardia; species Nocardia sp. IBHARD005. The sequence goes on along the minus strand of NZ_CP199935.1, from coordinate 4,203,714 downwards.
ACCGAACATCGAGGTGGCGACGTTGTAGCCGATCGCCACACCGGCGAAACGCACGATCGTGGGGAACATCGCGGGGAACGTGGCCGAGATCGTCGCCAATTGTGGTGCGTAGAGCAGGCCGAGGATCGCGAAGCCTGCGATCGCGCCGACAAGCGAGGAACCGATCAGGTGGTAGACCGGGATCACCGCGATCATCATCGCCGCGCACGAGAACATCCACAGGGGTTTGCGCCCGATCCGATCGGAGAGAGCACCCAGGAACGGCAAGGTGCACAACATCGCGACCTGGCCGATCAGCGGCACCAGCAACGCATCGGATTCCTCCATGCCGAGGGTGGAACCGAGGTAGGTCGGGGTGTAGCTGAGCAACGAGTAGTTGACGACGTTCAGCGCGATCACCAAGCCGAACAGGGTCAGCACCGGACGCAGGTACTTGGTCACCAGATCGCGGTAGACGCCGGAGATTTCCTCGGTCTCGTCGTTGCGCTCGACCTCGCGGAAGACCGGGGTGTCCTCCACCCGGCTACGCAGATACATGCCGATCAGGCCGAGCGGACCGGCGATCATGAACGGGATACGCCAGCCCCACGAATTCATCGACGCGTCGTCGAGCACATTCACCAGCAGCAGGGCGACCAGATTACCGAGGGTGAAGCCGGCGAGCGTACCGACCTCGAGGAAACTGCCATAGAACCCGCGCTTGCGATCGGGCGCGTATTCGGCCATGAATGTCGCGGCACCACCGTATTCGCCACCGGCGGAAAGCCCCTGGATCATGCGCAGCAGGTACAGCAGAATCGGGGCGCCGATGCCGATCATGTCGAAGCTCGGGATAAGGCCGACGGCGAGTGTCGATCCGGCCATCAGAATAATCGTGGTGGCCAGTACCCGCTTGCGCCCGATGCGGTCGCCGAGCGGACCCCAGATCATGCCGCCGACCGGCCGGATCAGAAACGATACGGCGAAACCGAGCAGCGTGTAGACCATCCCGGACTCGCCGTCGCCGGGGAACAACGATTTCGCGATATATGTCGCCAGGTAGGCATAGACACCGTAGTCGAACCATTCGACCGCATTACCGATCGCCGACGCACCAATAGCGCGGTGCAGCACCGATTTCGATTCCCTTGCCATCCACAACACCCTCTCGTCGTCGCCTTCGACGAATACCCGGCCTCTTTACGAGCAAACGTTACGAGCGTGCGAAGACCCACATTTATGGCCGCTACCCTGCGAATACGCTCATTCGTCCGCCCCGCTGTTGACCCAACGGCGACCCGGTCAGGCGAGGGCGGCGAGTTTGTTTGCGAGGACGGCCTTTTCGCGTTCGTTGCCGCACCGCCGGATGGCGTCGGCGAGCTCCGCGCGGGCTTCGGTGGTGCGGCCGAGCCGGGTGAGCAATTCGCCGCGCACGCTGGGCAGCAGGTGCGAGGCGGACAGGGCGCCGGACGCGGCGATCTCGTCGACGATCGGCAGGGCCGCCGCGGGCCCGTCGGCCATCGACACGGCCACCGCGCGGTTGAGGTCGACCACCGGCGAGGGCGCGAGCCTGCCCAGCGCCTCGTACAGCACCACCACCCGTTCCCAATCGGTCCGCTCCACCGAGGGTGCGACCGCATGGCATTCGGCGATCGCGGCCTGCAGACCGTAGGCGCCGAGTCCACGTCCGACTTCACCGGCTTTCACCAGTGCGGCACGGCCGCGCCTGATCGCCGAATGGTCCCAGCGGCGGCGATCCTGCTGTTCGAGCAACACCGGCGCACCGTCGGGACCGGTGCGGGCAGGAAACCGCGCCGCGGTCAGTTCCAGCAGCGCGAGCAGGCCGTAGACCTCGGGTTCGGCGGGCATCAGCCGCGACAGCACGCGGGCCAGCCGCTGCGCTTCCCCCGCGAGATCGAAGCGGATGAGGTCATCGCCGGTGCTGGCCGATGATCCCTCGGTGAAGATCAGGTAGATGACGCCGAGCACCGAACCCAGCCGAGCCCGGCGATCGACGGCAGGCGGGACCTCGAAGGCGATCTCGGCCGCGCCGAGGGTCTTCTTCGCCCTGGTGATCCTGGCCTGCACGGTCGCGGTGGGCACCAGGCACGCCTTGGCGATCTCGTCGCTGGTCAGACCGCCGACGACGCGCAGCGTCAAGGCCAACCGCGCCTCCCGCGACAGCACCGGGTGACACGAGATGAACATCAGCGCGAGCACGTCGTCATCGATCTGATCGGGATCCCACCGCACGTCCCGCGTCGCACGCACGGGGTCGCCGCCGGTGAGCGCGTCGCCCTCGCCGAGGTCGGCGGCGAGGGCGGTGTAGCGGTCATCGAGGGCGGCGCGGCGCCGGAACGCGTCGATGGCCCGGCGTCGGCCGACGGTGAGCAACCACCCGGCCGGCTGACGTGGCACGCCTTCGCGCGGCCATGTCACCAGCGCCTCCGCGAAGGCCTCCTGGGCGAGGTCCTCGGCCATCGCGAAGTCGCGGGTATAGCGCGCGAGCGCGCCGACGATGCGGGCCGATTCGATCCGCCAGACGGCGGCGACAGCCTCGCGGCCGGTGTGGTCGCTCATCGTGATTCAGAGCTGGCCGGTGGCTTCACGCCAGGCGCGCTCCCTCATGACCCAGACATTGTCCTGTGGGAATTCGTCGATGCTCGGGACCCGGCGGATCTCGGTCTTGGTGCCCGGTACGACAACCGGCATGCGCTTGGCCCACTCGATCGCCTCCTCCTTGGAGGCCACGTTGAGAATGTAGAACCCGCCGAACAGTTCTTTCGTCTCGCCGTAAGGTCCGTCGGTGACCACCGGGGTCTCCGACGAGTAGTCGACGACCACGCTCTGAGCCGCGTCGTCGAGCCCCTCGGCGGCGACGAGTACCCCGGCGCTGATCAGCTCGTCGTTGAACTTGCCCATCGTCTCGAGCATCTCGTTGAAGTCGATGTCGGCCGCCGCCGCCCAAGCTTCATCGGTGGCACGCATGATCAGCATGTACTTCATGGTTTCGTCTCCTCGGATCGGTGTGGACCCGCCTGGCGGGCCCTGCGTTCATCCCTAGGTCGAACGGGCACCGCTGCGTATCGACACCCGGCCGAAATTTCTTTCGCGAGTGTTCGGCAGCCTACGACGAGTGGGTTGTGCGCGTGCCGACGACGGACACGAATCCCCGATTCGGGTATTCAAGATCGACCGGCGTGATACAGATCGAAGAGGTTTGTCATGCTGACAGCCACCTAGCGAAGGAGTCACTCGTGAGCGCAGTTCTCGTCGAGCAACGCGAGCATGTGCTCGTCATCGTGCTGAATCGGCCACAGGCCATGAATTCGGTCGACACCGAACTGAGCACCGGCGTCGGCGAGGCGCTCGAGCGAGCCGACGCCGATCCGGAGATCCGCGTGGTGGTCCTCACCGGCGCGGGCGAGCGGGCATTCTGCGCGGGCGCGGACCTGAAGGCACTCAGCCGGGGTGAGTCGATTCTGGCTGCGGGACACGAGGATTGGGGTCTGGCCGGGTATGTCCGCCACCCGATCAGCAAGCCGACCATCGCCGCGGTGAACGGTTTCGCGCTCGGCGGTGGCACCGAACTCGTCCTTGCCAGCGATCTCGCCGTCGCCGCCGAGACCGCCACCTTCGGGCTGCCCGAGGTCGCCCGCGGCCTGTTCGCCGCGGCCGGTGGCGCGTTCCGCCTGCCCGAGCAGCTGCCACGCAAGGTCGCGATGGAGATGATCCTCACCGGCGAGCCGATCACCGCGGCCCGCGCGCTGGAACTGGGCCTGATCAACCGTGTCGTTCCCGCCGCCGAGGTCCTCGATGCGGCGCTGGCACTGGCAGGCCGGATCGCCGGGAACGCGCCGCTGGCGGTGCAGGCGAGCAAGCGGGTGGCACTGGGCATGATCGACGGCAAGCTCGCCGACGACGCCGCCTGGGACCAGACCAACCGCGAGATCATGGCCGTCGCCATGACCGAGGACATGCGGGAAGGCGCCATCGCTTTCGCGCAGAAGCGCAAGCCGAAGTGGCAGGCGCGCTGACACGATGCGGATCCTGATCCTCGGCGCCTGGCGGTTTCGTCGGCAGCGCACTGCACGCGCAGTTCGCCGAGAACCATGAGGTCGTCGGGACCAGCCGGGGCAGGCACGGGCTCGTCCCGGTGGATCTCGCCGACACCGGCGCGGTGCGCGCACTCGTCGGGCAGGGGTTCGACATGGTGGTCCATACCGCCGGTGTCGTGGATCTCGGTGCCGCGCAACATGATCCCGCCGCGGCCTACGCGGCGAACGTCGCGCCGATGGTGCCGCTGCTCGAAGCCATCGGCACGACGGGCGCGAAACTCGTCTACCTGTCGACCGACAATGTCTTCGACGGCACGGCCGAGAACTACGACGAAAGCGCAACGCGCACACCGATCAACGTCTACGGCGAGACCAAGGTCGCTGCCGAGGACCTGGTCCTCGACCACGACCGCCACCTGGTAGTCCGGCTCCCGCTCGTCTATGGACGCAGCCCACTGTCGACCAAATTCCTGGCCCGCTTCGCCGCACCCGAGATCCCGGCACGCACCGATATCGTCTGCAATCCGCTGTATCTGCCGAGCCTGGCACCCGCGCTCGAGCAGCTCGCCGACGAATCGGGCGTCGTGCACTTCGCGGGCGCGGAAACACTGAGCCGCTACCAACTCATGACCCGTGTCCGCGATCACCTCGGCGCGCCGGCGCGCATCGTGGCGACCGATCGCTTCTCCGCCGTCCAGGACTGCCCGCGACCATTGCGCCTGGTCATGCGCAGTAATCGGCACAGCCTGCGCGGCCCGGACGTGGACACCGCCCTCGCCGATCTCCGCTGATCCCCTGTCAGGTGTCGACGCTCCGCGAAGAGTGAGTGTACAGTCACTCACATGAGCAAGCGCGGTGCCACCCTCTCCACCTCGGACGTCCGGCGGGACGCAGTTGTCGACGCCGCGATCATCGAGTTCGCCAAAACCGGCTACCACGGCACCCCGATCAACACCGTCGCCGCGCGCGCCGACATCTCCCCCGCCTACGTCTTCAAACTCTTCCCCGGCAAGGTCGCCCTGTTCGTGGCCGCGCTCGATCACTGCTTCGAACTCGTCGAACGCGCGATGTCAACGGGCGCGGCCAATTCCACCGCCGAGGACCCCGCCGGAATCCTGCACGACATGGGCGGCGCCTACGCCGAACTCATCGCCGACAAGAGTCTGCTGATGCTGCAGGTGCACGCCCAGTCCGCCACCGACATCCCGGAAATCGCCGACGCACTGCGCCGGGGACTGGCCAAGGTGACCACGTTCGTGCAGCGCCGCTCCGGTGGCACCCCCGAGCAGATCCAGTACTTCATCGCCTACGGCCAGCTCTGCCACCTCGTCACCACCCTCGGGCTCGACGGCAACGACAGCGCCTGGGCCACCGCCCTGACCACCGGCATGCGCCACCCGAAGGCCCACTGACCCCATCGCTCCAGCCTTGCCAGGTTGGAGTCTTCTTTCCACCCAGAGTAATTGACCAGTCACACACCATGGAAGGCGCCCCGATGAACACCACGACCGCCACCGAAATTGTCCTGCCCGGGCGAGTGGAGCCCAGCGGCCTGCTCGTCACGCAACGCGAACTCGCCCCACCCGGCCCCGGGCGCGCGCTGGTCCGCGTCGATGCCTCCGGGGTGTCCTTCGCCGAGCAGCAGATGCGCCGCGGCAAGTACTTCGACCAGCCGCCGTTCCCCTTCGTGCCAGGCTATGACCTGGTCGGCACGGTGACCGCGGCCGACGACGCGACGCTGATCGGGCAGCGGGTCGCCGCGTTGACCAAGACCGGCGGTTGGAGCAGCCACGTCGACCTCGACGCCGCCGACCTGATCCCGGTGCCGGATACGGTCGAGGCCGCCGATGCGGAAACCTTTGTCGTGAACGGCATCACCGCGTGGCAGATGCTGCATCGGGTCGCCGACGTCCAGCCGGGCGCGACAATCCTCGTCCACGGCGCCAACGGCGGTGTCGGCTCGACGTTGGTCCAATTGGCCCGTGCCGCAGGCATTCACGTGATCGGCACCGCGTCGACTCGCCATGCCGACGCGGTCGCCGCGCTGGGCTCCACCTGGATCGACTACCGCGGCAATGTGCCCCAACAGGTTCGGGCTATCGCGCCGCACGGAGTCGACGCCGTGTTCGATCACATCGGCGGGCCCGGAATCACCGACTCATTCGACCTGCTCGCCGACGGCGGCACCCTCGTTTCCTACGGAACGGCGGCCACCAAGAACGACGAGGGCGGCTCCCGGCTGCCCGTCCTGAAACTGTTCGCCCGCCTGTTGTGGTGGAACACGCTGCCCAACAAGCGAAGTGCGCTCTTCTACAACCTGTGGGCGGGCAGGCGCAACCTCACCCGCTTCCGTGCTCGTATCGCCGAAGATCTCGCCCAGGTTTTCGCGCTCGCCGCCGCGGGCACCGTGACCGCCCAGGTCGCGGCCCGCATCCCCCTCACCGACGCGGCCCGGGCGATGGAGCTCGCCGAATCCGGCACCGTCACCGGCAAAGTCGTCCTCGTCAGCGCCTGACCCGCGCACACACTGGAGATCGATCATGGACGTTTCCCAGCCCGGCCGGGTCCGGGCTGATCGTCGGACTGCTCTACCTGGCAGGCGGGGTCGCCTACCGCGACGTTCTGCAGTACACGCTCGGCGCATTGCTTGCCGTAAGTTCCACGGCCGCACTGTTTCTCGACGGCGCGTATCTGTACTGGGCGCTGGCACTGGCCGGTGGCGGCAGCTATCTACTCGCCGCCGCGATCGAGCCGCGCAGGATCGCCGCGGCGAGCTGAAACCTCCGCCGAGTGCCCGTCCGGAATTCCGGTCGGGCACGCTCGGCGTTCAGCCCTTCTGCTGCGCGCTGATCGCGGATCCCATCCATCGGCGCAGGTAGCGACGTAATTCGTCATCGGAGCGTGCCGGGTTGCCCGGCGACAGGAAGAACGACTGCATCGTGCGCAGGACATATTCGACGAGTTCGCGCAGGGCTGGCTCGTCGTAGCCGTGGGCGGACCAGTCGACATCGAAGCGGCGGATCATCGTCATGCCGAAGGCTTGAGCCTCGTCGGAGGTCATGCCCTCCGGGTGGGCGTTGGAGTACGAGCTCGACAGCAGAATGCCCAGGTGGGGGGTGCGGCGGACGTCGGTGAGGGTGAAGACGACGGCCTCTGTCATCGCTTCGACGGGGTCGCCGAGGCCGCTGACCTGGCGGGTGAGTCGATCGAGGAAATCGTCGACCGAGGCGATAGCCGATGCGGTCATGAGCGCGTCGGCGCTGGGGAAATACCGGTAGACCGTCTGACGGATGACGCCGAGCGATTCCGCCACGTCGGCGATGCTGATCTCCGCACCGGTCCGGCCGATGAGTTCGACTGCGGCAGCGATGATCCGGCGCGTCGCCTCCGCATCGTCACCCGGCGGACTGCCGCCCCACCCACGTCTACGCGCCACCAGGTGGACGCTAGCACAACCCCAGGTCAGGGCGAATTACCAGAAAGTGATCATACACTCGACGGCCGAATCGTATGATTGCTTGATCAACCGTGGCCGACAACGAGGTAGCCCCACCGTGACCGAACTTCACGTCCGCAAAATGGATTTCGCGTTCTCCGACTACGACGTGCCGTTTCTGTGGAACCCACAGAATCCGGCGTTCTCGTCGATGGCCAATGCCGTCTCGTTCCTGGCCATCGGCTTCGAGAAGATGATCGTGCAGCTGATCACGCAGGCGAAACCGCAGATCACCGACCCCGAGGTGGCCTCGGAGGCCGACGCGTTCATGCGCCAGGAGGGCCAGCACTCCACCGCCCACCGCCAGCATGTGAAGGCGCTGATCCGCCGCTACCCGGGGCTGCAACAGACCCTGGACGCGGTGATCGGCGAGTTCGACAAGCTCACCGCCGAGACCCCGGTGAAATACCGCCTCGCCTACACCGCCGACCTCGAGGCGACGTTCACGCCGGTGTTCAAGCTGATGCTCGACAACGACAAGAATCTGTTCGCCCCCGGCGACGACCGCGTCGCCTCCCTGTTCATCTGGCATTTCGTCGAGGAAGTCGAGCATCGCAGCTCCGCGCTGATCATCTTCAATTCGGTGGTCGACAATGAGCTGTACCGGATGCGGGTGGCGGCGTCGATCTTCCGGCACGTCCTGCAGGTGATCCGGGTGGCGTGCGAGGGCTTCAACGAGCATGTGCCGCTGGCGGATCGGCAGGTCGACGCGCTGTCGATGTTCGCCAACTACCGCAGGGGCCAGACTCTGCGCCGGTGGCTGCCGTTCCTGCAGCCTGCCGGCAACGGGACGATGCCGCGCGCGTTCGACGATCTCGGGCTGCGCGAGCAGCTCGTCGCACTGGGCGGCATCATCCGCAGTCAGATGCCACGGCACAATCCGGCGCACGAGCAGCTACCCGCACTCGCCGACGAATGGTTCCGCCGCTACGACGAGGGCTACGACGTAACCCGTTGGTACACCGCCGATTCCGTCAGCTCGTAGAAGGTAACCCCGATGGCCGACCATTGCTCGAACACCTTCGCCGAACTCGCCACCGAACTGGGCTTCTCTTGCGAGGAAGCAGGCGGACTCGTCGAGTTCCGCAGCCCGTTCGCCCTGGAGAACTGGACCCTGCCGGTCCTCGAACTCACCATCGTCGCCGGCGCGATTCTCGCGCTCTGGTACGCGATCGTGCGCCTGCGCCGCCACGGCGACCCCACCAACCTGGTCCTGTGGTTCGGCGCCACCGCCTACCTGTTCGTCATCGAACCGCCGCTGTACTTCCCGGCCGCGTTCGGCATCGAAGAACACGTCGACACGATGTTCGCGCACAACGTGTTCACCGTCGACTTCCTCTGGGGCCGACTGCCCCTCTACATCATCGCGATCTATCCGCTGATGGCGACGATGGCGTTCGGCATCGTCCGGATGCTCGGTATCTTCCGTCGATACGGAGTCCTGATCGGCGCCACCTGCGTGGGCTTCGTCCACCACGCCTTCTACGAGATCTTCGACCACCTCGGACCGCAGCTGCGCTGGTGGGAATGGTCGGTGGACAACCCGATCAACCAGCCGATGTTCGATTCGGTCCCGATGGGCAGCGTCGTCGTCTTCGCGGCACTGTGGCCGATGTCGCTGGCCTTCTGCGTCCAGTATTTCGTCGGCCGCCACGTCGACGACGGCAGACACTTCTCCGGTATCGAATTGACCTGGCGCACAGTCGTGATCGGCCTGCTCGCCTCGGTCGGCACCTTCGTGCTCCCGCTCCCCGCGACCGTCATCGGCATGAGCAACACCACCGTCCGCGGCGTCGTCTACGCACTGGAACTGGCCGTCCTCGCGGTGGTCGCCGGAGTCGTGCTGGTTCGCCAGTGGTCCCAGCTCCGCCGAGACACCGAGGCAGCTCCGCAATACACCGACCCGTTCGTGCAACGATTCAGCGCCCTCTACCTCGCCGTCTTCGCCTTCCTCTGGATCGCGTCACTACCCGCCTTCTTCGACGCCGTCGACGGGCAGACGAGCAACGGCGACCCCATCGGAAACCTCTGGTACACAGCGGCGTGCTTCGCCATCGCAATCGCCTCGGTCCTGGCCACCTTCACCGTGCCACGCCCCCAGCCGACCCCGGACTCCCCCGCTTCGGCGACTTCGGAGGTGTCCAGCTGATCCAGTCCCATGGTTGCGCACCAGTGTTGCCGCCGCGCTCCCCCACGACATGGATGGGCTGGCACTAGAAGCGGATGATGTCGGCGCCCGCACAGGCAGGCGCCGACATCATTGCCTACTACAGCTGGTCAGCCGCCGTGCGATGGCGGAGCAGATGCCGCCGATACCCCGACCTGCGCGGCCGGCTAGTCGTCAGGGGACGCGCGGCGGTTGCGTTTGGTGACGCCGCGCCGCTTCTTCGCGGAGATGCGACGTTCCTTCGCTCCGCGCGAGGGCTTGGTGGCGCGGCGAACAGGTGGCGGGGCGGCAGCGGCGTCACGCAGTAACGAGGCCAGGCGTTCGCGGGCGGCCGCGCGGTTCTGTAGCTGTGCGCGTTGCTCTGATGCGGCGATCGTGAGCACCCCGTTGACCAGGCGGGTGGCCAGGCGGTCGAGCATCCGGGTGCGCAGCCACTCCGGCACCGAGGGCGAGTTGGCGAGGTCGAACGACAGCTCTACCCGGCTGTCGGTGGTGTTGACGTGCTGCCCTCCCGGACCGGACGACCGTGAGAACCGCTCGCGCAACTCGGACGCGGGAATCACCAGCCCCCGAGTCACGGTCAGGTCCTCTGCCATGATCCGACGCCGCACTTTCCGATCCGCGAGTCGACCTGACCACGCCGGTCTGGTTGCGACTGAGTGCCGACCTTGTCGTTCATGTTAGCGATGACCTTGTCGACGTGAAACAAGCAGGCTGTCCGCCAACGATTTACGCCACTAGGCGAACCGGGTGGTCAGCTCGGAGGCGATCTTGTAGTGGCGCACGAGGAATGAGCGTTCGTCGAGCTTCTTGCGCCGCAGCCAGCCAGTCACCTCGGCGTTGCACTTGCTGGCATTGCACGACCCACACGCGGGCACGACATTGCCGAGCGTGTAGCGGCCACCGCGAGAGATGGCCTGCACGCAATCCCTCTGCAGCGAGGTGACGAGGGCGCCGCAGTAAGCACACCCACCCCAGGACGCCTTGAGCGCGTCCCACTGCGCGTCGGTGAGATCATGGGTGACCTGAGCCATCCGCTTCTTGCGCTTGCGCGCGGCCCGAACCTGTTTGCTACCACCAGTCGGCACGAGGGGTGACAGTACGCGTCGCGATGGTCAACAGTCGGAGGCCGGGCACACTGTTTCCGTCACAGTCCGCACCTTGGAGACCGGCTCTGGCTTTGTTGCCAATCCACCTGGCTCGCGTTCAGGCCGTCGCCAACGCACCAAAATGCCGATGAGGGCGATCGCTTCGGTGATCTGCCTCGTCCAGCGATCCGAGTGTCAGGGATAGAGGCGACTTTCAGAATCGCGGCATAAGGCGTCTGCCTCGAACAGGATCGGGTGCTGCTTGCTCGCCATGTAGCCGAAAGCGGCGAAACCACCTGGACGCTTCCGGTTATCCGGCAGACCTGAAAATCGACGGCCCGACATATCTGGGGCCGTTGGTGTGCACGGTAATGCCGATGCGAGTGCGGGGACCGATTCCGCGAGGAAGTGGCGAACATGGCTCACCGCGGATACGGCGGTGCCTCAGGGCCAGGCTCAGCAGGTGCCGTTCTGCACCGGATAGTGGATGACGACTGCACCACCGGTGGCGTAGTTGGCGACATCGGCTGCTGCCTGCTGGCCCTGCGGAGACTCCCTCGCCGCGGTCATTGCCGCAGCGTCAGCGAACTCGGCCTCGAAGACCGCGAAGTACGGCGTCTGTCCCTGCGTCGCTGCCACCTCGAAGCTGTAGCGCCACGCGAGCAGGCCGGGCATGCGCATGACCAGCGGGAGGTGGTTGTTCACGTAGTAGTCGCGGAAGTGGTCGGGATCGGCGGGCTCGGGATACAGGACCATCAGTTTGTGCACAGCGACCTCCGTTCGGCGGCGGGCGACCACAACACCTTCGGAGATCTCGGGTCGTCGCCATACCAGCACCACCCTAAAGGCACACGATCAGGAGCACGAGCGAAAATCCGCTCATGCCGCGACCTGCGCGGTTCAGGCTATTCGTGCGAACGCAAGATCCCGTGGCTTGAACCACCACGAGTCGATGACAACATCGGTCGGCGTTCGGGCGGCCAGTGCCCAGATCGTGTCCATGGCGACGCCGCCCAATTCCGGTACGTCGACAGCATTTTCGATACTGGCGGCTAGCGCTTCCTTGACGGCGTCTTTGGATAGGAACCACGCGTCCAGCGACCGCGCGAGCTCGGCGCCCAACGTCGTCTTGCCCGCCCCGGGTAGTCCGTTCACCAAGACCAGAAGTCCATCCACGCAATAGATCATCGCTCAACGTCGATCAAGTCCGCCGGAACGCACCCTTGTGCCACTGCGCGCGCGGCTATCCGCCACGAGGACCTGCCCGGGTATCGGCCACTCGCAACCGATCGCGGTTGCCTCGCACCCGCGGCTCCGGCGGCTCACACGCAGTCTGCTTCGACGCCGAGTGTGCGAGGGTGGAGGACATGACGGTAGAACGGTTCGAGGTCCAGCGGCATGTCACCGCGTCACCTACGGAGATCTTCACGCTGCTGTGTTCCCCCGAAGGGCATGTAGCCATCGACAGTTCGGGCATGCTGCAATCGGCGGAGGGGAAACCCGTCACGGGTGTCGGCGACGAGTTCGTCGTGCACATGGACCGCGAGTCGCTCAACGACCTTCCGATGGGCAAATACGACGTGACGGTGATCATCACCGAATTCGAGCAGGACAAGCGGCTCGAATGGACGATCTCGGGCACGATCAAGCCGCCGATCGAGCACCGGTACGGCTATCGCCTGGAGGCCGACGAGACCGGCACACTGGTCATCTCGTACTACGACTGGAGCAATATCGCGCCCCGCTATCGCGAGGCGGCCATCTTCCCGATCATTCCCGAGTCGGCACTACGAGCCACCCTCGGCATTCTCGCCCGCACCGTCCAGAGCGGCCTATAGGTCTGGCTCACCCGCACGACTCGCGTCTCCGCGCTGCGTCGCTGTCCAGTCGCGGATCGCGGCGACGAACTCCTCGGGTGCGTCGGATTCCACGTAGGTGCCTGCGCCTTCGACGATCACGGTCTTGTGGTCGGTGAAGGTCGCTTCCAGGCGCTCGCGTTCCTGGGGACGGAAGGCGATGTCGGCGTCACCCCACACGATCAGTGTCGGCAGGTCGGCGAGGTCGGTAAGGCCGGCCTCGACTTCGGCGAAGAAGTCCCGGCTGGCGAGGACCCGGCCAGGGAGTACCGCGGAGGCCTGGCGCCTCCCGGGGGTGTCCAGTGCCCGGCGGTAGTGCGACATCTCGGCCGCTGTCGGCTTCCGCCTGCGGTGGCCGGTGGGGATGAACGTGTTGACGAGGACGTTGAATCGCCGGATCAGGAATCGGCTCGGGAGTCCGCCGATGACGCGGGAGAAGGCCTCGAAGTGGAGGATGCCGTTGAGCGGCCACGCCCAGGTGTTGGCGAGCACCAGCCGATCGAAGACGCCCGGCCGCCGCTGCGCGACCGCCAGGCCGATCAGGCCGCCCCAGTCCTGCCCGACCAGAGTGACCTCATCGAGGCCGAGCGCGTCGACGAACCCGGTGACCACGTCTGCGTGTTCCTCAGGCAGGTAGCGGTAGCCCGGCTGCGGTGTCGACAGCCCGAAGCCCGGGTAGTCGAGGGCGACGCACCGGAAGTCCTCGCGCAGCGCGCGGATCACGTCGCGCCAGAGGAACGACCAGGTCGGGTTGCCGTGCAGGAACAGGAGTGTGGGACCTGACCCTTCGTCGATGTAATGCACGGTGTGCCCGTCGATATCGATGAATCGGCTCTCGAACGGGAACAGATCGTCGTCGACCCAGCTGGGCCGCACGCTCTTGGTGATATCGGCCATGGCGGCCCCCTCTTGGCTCGGCATCGACGGTATGCTTGAGCTTGTCACGCGCACTTGAGAATTTCAAGCGATAGTAGGAAATGATGCGTAGTTACGGCCAGTACTGCGGGCTCGCCCGGTCCCTCGAGGTCGTCGGCGACCGGTGGAACCTGCTCATCGTCCGTCAGCTCCTGATAGCCCCCGCCCGCTACCGCGACCTGATCGACGGACTTCCCGGCATCGCGACCAACCTGCTCGCTGACCGACTCCGCGACTTCGAGGCTGCCGGCGTGGTCGAGCGGCGACTGGCGGGCGAGGGAAGCGTCGTCGAGTACGCCCTCACGCCGTGGGGCGCCGAGCTGCGCCAGCCGATCGACAGCCTGATCCGCTGGTCCACCCCGTTGATGTCCCGCGGCCCCGCCGACGGTGACTCCTTCCGCCCCGGGTGGCTCTCCCTCGCCGTCCCCGCCCTGCTCGACACCCGGGTCGAGGTCCGCCCCTCGGCGACGGTCGGTCTCGAGATCGGCGACCCGCTCCTCCAGCTCCGCGCCACGAACTCCGGCTTCGAAGTCGGCCCCCACGACGGCCGCGACCTCGATGCGACCGTCCGTGCCGACCCCGCTTACATCCTCGGCCTCGCGGCCGGCGCCTTCACCCTCAGCGTCGCCCTCACCCTCGGACTGGTCGAGATCGACGGCGACGAGTCCGTCGTCCGCACCGTCTTCGCCGCCTGAGGGGGCCGCTCCGGCAGGCGCACGGCCGGCAATATCCGAGCTCACCGCGCCATCGTCGTGGACGAGGTCAATTCGGTTGTCGCCCAACGCATACCGGATTGTGTGCGGGGTCGGTCCGAGCTGGCGGGTGATCGCGCCGCTGTCCCGCGAGCGCCCACGGTGCCCGACTATTGGGCGCCGCGACCGGTGAAGTCGAACGGCCCGCCGTCGATGCCCCAGGAGATGATCCGTTCGGGGTGAATTCGGATGATGGTGCGTTCCGGGGGCGGGAACGGTGGTTCCTCGTCATCGAGCACCTCGGCCTTCCCGCGTACCTCGATGCCGCGAATCACGTAGGGCTCCAAGGAAACCTGCTGGTCGATGACGAACGACACCCGGCTGCCCGCCTCGACATTGCGGCACTTTCGACTGGCACGCATCCGCATGCCCCCGATGTCGATCGTGCCGTCGGCGTTCACCCGATAGTTGGTCGGGTTGTTCTGCACAACACCCTCCGGCGACACCGTGGCCAGCCGACCGATCCCGGCCTCCGCGAGGAACTGCTGTTCATTGATGGTGAAGGTCATGTCGCTTACTCCTCGGTGAATTCGATTTCAGGTGCGCCCCGCACCGCGTGCTCGGAGATCAGAACAGGATCAGCGCGGCGCACAGGCCGGCGATGGCGATGAACTGCAGGGTGACCCGGTACTTCAGAATGCTGTCCCACTTGTCCTGCAGCGCACGGGCATCGGCCGGAATGATGCCGCTCTGGGCAGCGGCGGTCTGCTGGGTATTGATCGGCTTGGCGATGCGAACGTAGAAGGCGAGCCAGGTGAGCAGTGCCGCCACCGTGATCCCTGCCGCGACAGCCGCGCCGATCCGGCCGGCCGCCAGCGCGATCACCAGGGTGAGCACCGCGGTGACCACACCGCCCACCCCGAAGACCGGCATGCGTTTGTCGCCGTAGTAGTGACCCCATCCCGCACTCACGGTCACGGTCGCGTCATCGAGCTTGCGGTACACGGACCGCATGATCAGGGCCCCGCAGACATCGGTGCCATAGACGATGGCGTTGGCGAGAACGGCGACGGCGGCGATGATCTGGCCGGTGACAATGAGC
Organism: Nocardia sp. IBHARD005; assembly: GCF_052814245.1. Classification (NCBI taxonomy): domain Bacteria; kingdom Bacillati; phylum Actinomycetota; class Actinomycetes; order Mycobacteriales; family Nocardiaceae; genus Nocardia; species Nocardia sp. IBHARD005. The sequence goes on along the minus strand of NZ_CP199935.1, from coordinate 4,188,361 downwards.
ATTTTCGGCTTCCCTTCCTACTATCTAGCATCGCTAGAAATTGGAGCAACGGTAACACTCGTCCGTCGGCCTGTCTAGCGCCGCTAGATTTCAGATGGCTACCGCGGCGGACCCTCAGGCCTCGCCGTAGAGCTGACGGAAGTCTTCGAGGGTGCCGGTGTAGTACTCGTAGTCGTCGACGAGGTGTGCCCGGGTGATCCTGTCGGGCTGCTCGCGCGCGAACTGTTCGCCGAGTTCGGACCAGAATGCCTCGGCAGGCAGCCTGCCCGCGCCTTCGGGCAAGAACTTCATCGCTTCGACGACCGTCTCAGCCGCGAACTCCCAATTCAGCTCAACAGTGGTGCGGTCCTGACCAGGCTGGGCGGTGTAGGCCATGTCCGCCTCGAGTGCGCGGCGCGCGAACGTCTGGGAAATCATGATCCACTGGCCGGCATCGATGAGCTGTGAAACGCCGAGGCCATAGACACGTCCCAGCCGGCGGCTGACGTCCTCGGACTGGTACCGCACCGCAACGTCGCCGAGCTCCGAATGGAGAGTCCACGCTTGCGTTCCTTCGGTCAGCGAGGTCTCGGGCGGGCCATGCCTGGCCTCATCGGATGCGGCCACGAGGCTCAGGTAAATGGTCGCTTCGGCCAGGGTCCTCGCAGTCAGCATCAATTCGCTCCTGTCACCGAAACCGCTTCCCCGACCACTGGACGGCCAGGCTTTCACCACTTGGTTATGCCCGCCCGCCAGCGGTGGCACTCGCCGTTCGACGATGTTGGTACAAGATTGTTTTGGCACCTTGGGGCCGGAGCCCCACCCAGCAATCCCGAAGCCCCAGGGAGAGCAGAGCCAGCCCAAGCGTGACGCGCGCGCGAAACCCACTGGTTCGGCAAGCCCACCAACTGATTTCGCCTGAGCCACCAGCGCGGACGCTGACCACGCTCAGCACTACAGCGCGATTCCGAGCGCTCGCTTCGCACGATCAACCACTTCCGCCGCCGCGCCCTCACCGTTCACCACCGCAAACTCCAAGGCACCCTCGGCCGCCCGCTGCTGATACCAGTCGCGAAGGGGTTGAACCTCATCGTTGAACCGCCGACTGAGCGCCCGCCACCAGAACTCGTGGCACCGATCCGGTTCGAGTTCGGCGGCAACCTTCGCGATAAGGGCATCCTCGGACATGTCGACAATCAGCGCATGGTCGATCGCGACGCCGACCGCGTCCAGCGCGACCCGTAGTCCCACGGTCGCCGGAAGTCCCAGCAACAGGTATCCGCCGGATCGGAGGTCGACGAGCTCAGCCGATGCGATCGAGGTGACAAGGTGATCGGGAATCCGTTCCCCCGCATCCAGGAAAGATCGCGCCCGCCTGCCGAGCTCGGTCTCGTTGACGATGGACGGGCGAAGCAGTTTCGCAGCGGTGTAGACGGGGATGGACAGCTCAGCCCGAGCCCATTCGACGACCGACTCCACGCTCGACCCGCCCACACCGAGCACGCTGATCCTCATGTGCGCTCAGCGCCGTTCGGCCACACCACATCAACCCGAAGTCCCCGCTCACGCGCCGAAACGACAACCGTCCCGGTACCTGCCCGCAGGCCGACCTTCCCGTCCCACACTGCGATCATCCGATCGGCCTCGCCGACAAGGACCGCGTTGGCGGCCTCGTACGCGTCGCGGCCTGCGGTGTCGAAGTCCATCACCCGAACCGTCGTTGCGCGGTCGATCAGCGCGTCGAACTGCGCCAGGTGGTCCGGCTGCACCTTCGCCTCCCGGTAGTCGCGCAAGGGCAACACCACCTCGAGGTGTCCACCCGCGTCGAGGACCGCTTCGGCGAAGATGCTGTCGGCGCCGCGGGCGATACAGGAAATGCCGACCAGATTCGGCGTGTCGGCGATCAGGTCGGCGATCGCCTCGCGAACGATCGGGACCGTGTCGGCGGGGAGGTTCATGTGGCCGGTGACGCTGATTCGCATTGCGCCATGATGCCGGATCGATCAAACGGTTGAAGCTGATCCGCGGCTCGGAGTAGGCGGCCTTTGCTACGGTCCCGCCAGACGCTCGACGTATTCCGCACCCCACTGGTTCAACTCGGTGACGAAGCCGCGCAAAGCTTTCCCGGTCGGGGTGCGCGAATACTCCACGCGTGGTGGGACTTCGGGGACGGCGTGTCTGCTGACGATGCCGTCTTGTTCCAGCTCGCGCAGTTGGCGGGTGAGTACGCGTGGGGTCACCTCGCCGGCCTTGCGGCGCAATTCGCCGTAGCGCAGGCGCGCTCTCGCCTTCGGCTGGATCAGCGTCTTCCACCCACTCGGCGCGGGCGCGATGGCCCTCACCGGCGGGCTGATCCGCGACATCAACGGCTCCTACACCCCCCTCGGGATCACTGTAGCCCTCGCCTGCCTCACCGCCGCCGCCCTCGGAACCACCGGCTCCCGAATCAGATGAGCGCCTTCTGTTTCCGGATTCGGCGACGCACATCGCGGATCATCGCGTTGGTGCCCGCGAACCTGATGAACTTCGGGATGAAGCGGTTGACGAAGCCGACGACCAGGAACAGGTGCTCGAAGCGGCGCTGGTCCGAATCGGTCCATTCGATCGCCAGCTGGTCGCGGAAATGGGGCGGGAGGAAGCCTGCGGTCAGGAACTGCAGGAGGCCGCCGAACGTCACGCGCACGGACCAGTGGATCATCCGCAAGTGGAGCAGATCGTCGATGTAGGCGCGGAATTCGTCGTCGCACACGACTTGTTCGCAGGCCCCGAGCCAGTACTCGTCGAATTCCGCGCGCGTCTTCGGCCACATGTCGGGGTGGACCTGGAGGGTGGTGCCGAAAGTGTCCGCGCCCTGGAAGAACGCCTCGAGTTCGTCGGGGGTCATCTTGCCGTGCAGCAGCTGATGGGTGTCCTCGAAACCGATGTAGATCGCGGCCGCCACATACATCTGCAGGTTCCGGTCGAAGGCGTTGTACTTCACTGTCGAGTCCGGCCCTGACCTGACCTGGCGGTGCGCGACATCGACCGCCTCCCGCATCGCCGATTTGTCCTCGTCGGTGCCGAGCACGGCGACCGCGAGGTAAGCGGAGGTGGTCCGCAGCCGCTTCCACGGATGCACCATCAGCGCACCGGATTCCACCTTGCTCTCCATCACCCCGGCCGCCACACCCTGGTGCGCGAATTGCATCGCCACGTTCGCGGCCGCACCGGCGAACATCCAGAAGTCCAAGGCGTCGGCGAGTTGGGCGGGGCGTTTGCGAGGGGATCGATAGGTGTCGGGAATGTGGAGGCGCACGCGGTCGAGAGTCAGCGCGTGATCGGGCGCCACAGAGTCCATGGTCATCGTGCTCACATCCGTTCGATCATCGTCGCGTTCGCCAATCCGCCTGCCTCGCACATCGTTTGCAGCCCGTAGCGACCACCGGTTTGTTCGAGGTGGTTGACCATCGTGGCGAGCAGTCGCGTGCCGGAAGCACCGAGCGGGTGACCCAGCGCGATCGCGCCGCCGCGCGGATTGACCCGGGCAGGGTCGGCGTGGAGTTCGTGTTGCCAGACGAGCGGGACCGGGGCGAAAGCCTCGTTCACCTCGAAGGTGTCGATGTCGTCGACCGTGAGCGAGACCCGCTCGAGCGCCTTGCGGGTCGCCGGGATGACAGCGGTGAGCATGAGTGTGGGATCGCCGCCGACGACGGCGAAGGAGTGGAAGCGGGCGCGTGGGGTGAGCCCCAGCTTCGCCGCGATCGCCTCGCTCATGATGAGTGCCGCCGACGCACCGTCGGTCAGCGGTGAGGAATTGCCCGCGGTCACCGACCAGTCGATCTCCGGAAACCTCTCCAGCACAACGGGATCGGTGAAGGCGGGACGCAGGCCGGCCAAGCCGTCGACGGTGGTAGCGGCGCGGATCGTCTCGTCGGCGGTGAGCTCACCGGACACCATCAACTCGGCGTCGAAACCGCCCGCGGCCGCGGTGGCTGCCGCGAGCCGGTGCGATCGCGCGGCGAACTCGTCCAATGCCGCGCGATCCAATTTCCAGCGGGCAGCGAGGATTTCCGCGGCGATCCCCTGCCCGATCAGCCCGGCCGGATAGCGGGCGGCAAGCGGACCGCGCAGCGAGTCCTTGCCCTGGGTGTTGGAGAACATCGGCGCACGGCTCATCGACTCGACCCCACAGGCGATCGCCACGTCATAGGCGCCTGCCAGCACGCCCTGGGCGGCGAAATGCACGGCCTGCTGACTCGACCCGCACTGCCGGTCGACTGTGGTGGCCGGGACCGATTCGGGGAATCCGGCAGCCAGCACAGCGGTCCTGCTGATGTTGTTGGCCTGCTCCCCACTCTGGGTGACGCATCCGCCGATCACATCGTCGACCAGCGCCGGATCGATCCCGGTGCGCTCGACCAGCTCCGCCAGCACGCCTGCCAGCAGCGTGGCCGGGTGCACGGATGACAGCCCACCGCCGGGCTTGCCCCGGCCCGACGGCGTACGAACCACATCAACGATGACCGCGGACATCACGAACCTCCTGCACAGTCGCCGACCGTCGGCGCCCTTCGGGGACTATGTTAATCACCATTCTCGCCTCATCGAGGAGAATTGCTAGTAACTTATCACTGGCATGCGGGGCAGCTGACCACTGATCACAGTCGCCTCATCGCTCATCTATGAAGAATTATCGGCAACATCATCGGATCAGACAAGAATTGTCGGCAACATCGTCGGACCGTCAACGACATCGGCCACCAGCCGTCGTCACCGACCGGTCCGTGAAGGAAGGAACACCGGTATCGCCATGTTGCGACGGCTGGACAGGTTTCTCAGTTACGAGATGAAAGTGTCGGAATACCTCGGCACGCTCATCATCATCGGCATCCCCTACGGTCTCGTCGGGGTCGTCTGGACTCTGACCCATACCGGTCACCTCCGCGACCTGCACGGCGTCGACCTGGTCATATCGTTGCTCGGGTCCATCGTCTGCTGGCCGGTGCTCACCTTCGCGAACGTGACGATGACCTGATGATGGCGCTGGTCTGGTTCATCGACATCGTGGTGATCGTCGTCAAGATCCTGGGCGGGCGGACACAGGTCAATCCCGTTCTCCGCGTGGGCATGTGGATCGCGCTGCTCTGCGTGCTCATTCTCGCTGTGGCCGCGGCCGGCGCGCTACTCGTCCTTCTCGAACATCGGCTGAGCGTATGACGCGACCCGCTACCGAACCGTCGGAGCTCGACAAGATCCTCGACAGTGCCACCGGGCTCTGGCGACGACACCCGCAACAGTCGATCGAGACGCTGGGCAGGCAGGTTCTGCTCGCCAAGGCCACGATCGCGCAGTTGTTCGTCTCCATCGCGCAACGGCGATTCCCGTTCCACGAGTTCATCAAGCAGTGCGCCTTCATGGCCAATGTCTCCGCGCTGCCGACCGTCTTCGTCGCGATCCCGGTCGCGGTGGTGGTGTCGATCCAGGTCGGCGCCCTGGTGAATCAGGTCGGTGCGACCACCTTCATCGGCGCGGTGGCCGGGCTCGGCATCATCCGCCAGGGCGCACCGCTGGTCACCTCGCTGATGATCGCGGGCGCGGTGGGTTCGGCCATCTGCGCCGACCTGGGTTCGCGCACCATCCGGGAGGAGATCGACGCGATGCGGGTGATGGGGGTGGATCCGGTGCGCCGGCTCGTCGCACCGCGACTGGCCGCCGCCGTGCTGGTCAGCATGCTGCTGTGTGGGTTCATCGTGTTCGTCGGCTTCGCGACCGCGTACCTGTTCAACGTCTACGCCCAGCACGGCACGCCGGGGTCGTTCATCGGCTCGTTCGCCTCGTTCGCGGTGGCCAACGACCTGATCGTCGCCCTGGTCAAGGCGGCCACCTTCGGCGTGCTCACCGCGATCATCGCCTGCGACATCGGATTACACACCGAAGGCGGGCCGGGCGGGGTCGCGAACTCGGTCAACTCAGCCGTGGTGTCCTCGGCGCTGATGCTGTTCGCCACCAACATCATCGTCACCCAGCTGTACAACACCTTCTTCCCGTCGAAGGTGGTCTGAGATGGCAGCCGAATACCTCCCGCCCGTGCTGCGGCCGGTCCGCGTGGCCGGTGCGGCGGCCAAGGTGCCTGTGCGGGTCAACCAGCGTGTCGGGCATCAGGCCATCGTGTTCTTCCAGGCGTTGTTCGCGATTCCGTTCGCGCTGCGGCACTACCGCAAGGACGTCGCGCGCCTGGTCGCCGATGTCGGGTGGGGCAACGGTTCGCTGATCGTGGGCGGCGGCACCGTCGGTGTCGTGGTGGTGCTGTGCGCGTTCGGCGGCATCACCGTCGGCGTGGAGTCCTATACCGCGCTCAACCTGCTGACGATGGGCCCACTCACCGGGGCCATCTCCGGTTTCGCCACGACCCGCGAAATCGCGCCGATCCTGGGCACGCTCGCCTTCGCCATCCAGTCCGGCTGCCGGTTCACCGCCCAGCTCGGCTCGATGCGGATCTCGGAGGAGATCGACGCGCTCGAATCCCTCGCGATCCGCCCGCTGCCCTACCTGGTCACCACCCGGATGATCGCGGCCACGCTGACCATCGTCCCCCTCTACACCCTCGGCCTCGCGGTCGCCTACGTGGCGACCAAGCTGTCGGTGCTGTTCCTCGGCGGTACCACCGCGGGCACCTACGACCACTACTTCTTCCAGTTCCTGCTGGGTGGCGACGTGTTCTTCTCGGTGCTCAAGGTCGTGATCTTCGTGCTGATCGCCACTTTCATCCAGTGCTACTACGGGTACACCGCCTCCGGCGGTCCCGAAGGTGTCGGAGTGGCGGCCGGACGTGCGATCAAGATGGTCATCGTCGTGATGGTGTTCACCAATCTCTTTCTCACCCTTGCTATCTGGGGCATCGACCCCGGATTCCGGATCTCGGGATAGGTCGCCTCGATGATGCTCGATCCCAGTGGCCGCGGACCCAAACCGCTCCAGCTCACCCTCGCGGGCCTGGCCGTGGCCCTCACTGTCGCCGTCGCGCTGTATCTGCTCGCGATGCGCTACAACGGCGAGTTCGAAGACACGGTGGTGGTCGGCGCCGAACTGACCAGCACCGGCGACGGCCTGCCCCAGCGCGCCGACGTCAAGTACCGGGGAATGATCGTTGGGGCGGTCTCGGCCGTCGACATGGTCGCCAAGGGCAGGCTCCAGCACGCCACCCTCGAGCTGAAACCCGGTATCGCCGAGACGATTCCGGACACCGTCACCGCGCGGGTGATCCCCGACAATATCTTCGGTGTCACCTCGATCCAGCTGGTCGACAACGGCGCGGCCGCCACCACGCTGCGGGCGGGCGCCACCATCGGCGAGGACACCAGCTCGGCGACCATTCAGTTGCAGACCACGCTGAACACCCTGCGCGATGTGCTCACCACCATCCAGCCGGAGAAACTCGGCCGGGTGCTGGCGACGCTGGCCGCCGCGCTCGACGGCAACGCGCGGGTCCCCGGCAGTACCATCGAGCGCCTCGATACCTGGCTCACCGAGGTGCACCGGATTCCCGAGATCGGTGGTCTACTGGGCAATCTCGGCCGTGCGTCGATGGCGCTGAGCCAGTCCGCGCCCGAACTGGTCGGGATGCTCGGCGATTCATTGACCGCCGCGAACACCCTCAACGAGCACCGCACCCAGCTGGTCGCGCTGCTCGCCGAAGGCAACTCCACCGTCGAAGCGGTGAACAGCCTGTTCGCCGCCAACCCGAATTCGGGCAAGGAGCTGGTGTCAGGGCTGGACACCGTGTTCGGCGCGATGGCCAAGGATCCCGGCGCCCTGCAGTCCGCCGCGGCCAATCTCAATGTCTCGCTGCACAAACTGCAGCAGGTGTTCCACTTCGGGCCGCGCAAGCAGATGGTGTGGAAAATGGACGTTTCGTTCACTCCGTTCCAGCAGTACACCGCGGCGGATTGTCCGCGCTACGGCGACATGTCCGGGCCGCGCTGCGGTGGGCCGACGGTGCCGGAAGTCGCACCGCCGCAGGAGTATCCGGCCCAGCAGATCCCGCGGCGCGTCGAGGCGGCCGGTCCGGCGCCGATCGTGGAGATTCCCGGCATCGTCGGCGGCCTACCCACCGCACCTACGATCCCCGGCCTGCCCGCGCTTCCGGGACTGCCGTCGATTCCCGGGCTACCCGCCATCCCCGGAATAACCGCACCGGCCGCCGCGCCGCTGCCGAATACCGGTGCGGCGACACCGATCTCACTGCGAGGACATGCCGCGGTGGCGGCGCTGGTCGGCGGGCGGCCCACGGTGACCCAGCTGCTGCTGCTCGGTTCGATCCTGGGCAATGTCCCCCTCGTCCCCGACACCGAAAGTGGCGCGCCATGACATCGACGAAAGCGCTCATCGGGTTCAGCTTGTTCGTCGCCCTCACTGTCACGCTCACCTATACCGTCTGGTCGACGCTGCAGCGCAGTGTGCCGGGCAGTACCCACAGCTACTCGGCACTGTTCACCGATGTGCTCGGGCTGCGCGTGGGTGATGACGTCCGGATGGCCGGGGTCCGGGTCGGCCGCATCGACAAGATCGATTTCACCGACGACTACACCGCCCGCGTCGACTTCCGGATCGAGGCGCGCCAGCATCTCACCGATACGACGAAAGCGCTTGTCCGCTACCAGAATCTGATCGGTCAGCGCTATATCGCCCTCGCCGCGGGCGAGGACGCCGGCGTGACCGTGCCGCCGGGGGCACAGATTCCACTCACCCGCACCGAGCCGTCCTTCGACGTGTCCTCGCTGCTGTCGGGCTTCGAGCCGCTGTTCAGTGTGCTGCAACCCGACCAGATCAATTCGCTGTCGGAAACGCTCATCCAGGCACTACAGGGCAACGAGGTCTCGCTGTCCGCGTTGATCACCCAGGCGGCAGAGCTGGCGAACACCTTCGGCCGGCGCGACGAGATCCTCGGCGACGTACTCGGCAACCTCAGCGCCGTGATGTCGGGTCTGGCCAACCGCAGCGGCGAACTGGAAACCCTGATCACCCAGACCCGCAGCCTGATGGACGGGCTCTACGCGCAAGGACAGACATTGAAGAGCTCCGTCGACCGGGTGGCAGGGGCCACCGACTCCCTTGTCACCCTCATCGGCCAGGTGAAACCGGGCATGAGCGAGGCGCAGCGCACCGCCACCGAGGGCGTGATGATGCTGCTCTACAACGGCGCCGCGCTCGACCGCGCCGCCGTGGAATTTCCCGACTTCCTCAACGGTCTCGCCCGATTCACCAGCTACGGCACCTACGGCAACGCCTATATCTGCCGACTCGACGTCTCGCTGTGGAACGTGGTGTTGCCGCCGGGCTTGTTCTCCCAGGTCGGCGGCGAATCGCAGTCGGGGGTGTGCCGATGATGGGCAAGCTCGGGTTCCCGCGCGACAACCGCACCCTGCGCCTCGGGCTGGCCGCGGTGCTCGCGGTGGCGGTGCTGCTCGGCGGCTCCAGCCTGCTGGCCCAGCTCCGCCTGGGCGACAAGACGATTCACGCCGAGTTCGCCCAGGCCGCCGGGTTACGGCCGGGTGCCACCGTCGATATCTCCGGGATCGAGGTCGGGGCGGTGCGCGCGGTCGAGCTCGTCGACGATCGGGTCGACGTGACCTTGGCCGTGCGCCGTGACCTGCGACTGGGTGCCGACGCCAAGGCGGCGATCAAGATGTCGACCATCCTCGGCAGGCTGCACATCGACCTGAAGCCGGGCAAGGGCACCCCGCTCAGCGGCGACCGGATCACCGTCGAGAACACCTCGGTGCCCTACAACCTGAGCAAGGTGATCCAGGACCCGCAGTACACGTCGTCGTTCGAACGGATCGAGCGCCTCGACCCGAGCAAGTTACGGACCGCGCTCGACCTGCTCGACCAGCAGATGGGCGAGTCCCCCGCGATGGCCGTGCAGGCACTGGACAGCATCGGCGCACTCGCCCAGGTGATCAACGCCCGCCGCGACGAAGTCGACCTGCTGCTCGAGAGCATGGACCAGGTTTCCCAACTCGTGTCCGACAACCGCAACAGCGTGCTCGTGTTGCTCACCCGCGGTGAGGCGATCGGGGCCGCGGTCCAGACCAGGCAGACGCTGCTCACCCAGCTCCTCGACAATGTCGCAGCGCTGTCGAAGCTGTTGCAGGACATGGGTATCGAGAACAACGGCGAGCTCGGGCCGCTGATCGCCAATCTCGACACCATGGCCGACGGCCTGACCGAGAACAAGGAGAACCTGGACCGGATCTACGAGATCGCCCCGGTCACCCTGCGCCAGTTCAACAACGTGGTCGGCAACGGACCTTATGGCGAGGTCTGGGCTCCGTGGGTCTTTCCGGACAACTGGCTGTGCTTCGCGCAGGCCGTACAGGGGTGCAACTGATGAGAAGCAGAATGAAACTGGCGGCGCTGTGCGTGGCCGCCGTTGTCGCCTCGGGCTGTTCGCTGCTGCCGAGCAGTATGTCGAGTCTCGGCGACCGGTATTTCGGCGAGAACAAGCGCATCAGCGCGGATTTCGAGAGTGTGGCCGGGCTCTATGTGGGCAACGAGGTGGCGGTGCTCGGCGTTCCGGTGGGGGTCGTCGAATCGGTGACGCCGCGTGGCAGCTACGTCGAGGTGGTGATGTCGGTCAAGGGCTACGTGCGGATCCCGGCTGACGCGATGGCCGCGCTGATCTCACCGCAGCTGATCACCAACCGGCATGTGGAGCTGGCGCCCGCCTACACCGGGTCCGGCCCCGAACTGGCCGACGGTGCGCATCTTCCGTTGGCGCGCACCAGAACTCCCGTCGAACTCGACCGCATCCTGGAGAACTTCGACCAGCTCGGCGCCGCGCTCAAAGGTGACAGCGAGGCGGGCCCGATGGCGAGTCGGGTGCTGTTCCCGCTGCTCGACGGCAACGGCGACCGGCTCCGCGAAACCCTCGACGCACTGTCGTCGGCCTTCGAGGTGACCTTCGCCAACTCCGACCAGATCGCGAACACGGTGGTGCGGCTCAACGAAATCACCCAGATCATCGCCGAAAACGACCAGACCGTCCGCGATTTCAGCGGCCGGATCACCGAACTGGTGGCCCTGCTCGGCGCGCAGGCGCCCGGTGTGCAGGCCGTGCTGGCCCAGCTCGACGACTTCGTCACCAACACCTCCTCGGTAGTCGGCCAGAACCAGGATCAGCTGGCGGGCGCGCTCACCAAGTTCGTCGCCATCGCCGCCCAGATGCGGGCCAACGCGCGCGGACTCACCGAGATCATCGACGTCGGACCGCTGTTCTTCGACAACATCGACAACGCGATGAGCCGGGAACGCCAAGCGCTGCGCCTGCACGGACTGCTCGACAAGGCGGTGCTCGACGGCGAGGCACTGTCGCTGTTCTGCGAACGCGTCCAGATGCGCCTCGACGGCTGCCGCACCGGCAAGATCGCCGACTTCGGCCCGGACTTCGGGCTCACCGCCGCACTGTTGGGAATCACGGAATGAACCTGCGCACAGCCGTTTCCGCCACTGCCTGCGCCGCGGTTGTCGTGTCGGCGAGCACCGCCTGCTCGCTCACGGTCCGGGAGCTGCCGATGCCCGAACCCGGTATCGGCGGCCCCGGTTACACCCTGCACGCCACTTTCCGCGACGCACTGAACCTGCCGGACCGCGCCCAGGTAAAGATCGGCGGCACCGATATCGGTGTGGTGACCGACATTTCGACCACCTCGTTCCTGGCCGACATCGAAATGCTGATCCGCGAGGACATCCAGCTGCCGCGCGGCACCACCGCCGAACTGCGTCAGGCCACCCCGCTCGGCGACATCTTCGTCGCGATGACCCTGCCTACCGACGCGGACGCGGGCGCCCCGCTGCGGGCAGGCGAGACGATCGGCATCGAGCACACCGGCTCCGCTGCCTCGGTGGAACAGCTGATGATGTCGATTTCGATGCTGATCAACGGTGGCGGCATCAACCAGGCCGCGCGGATCACCTCCGAACTCGATTCGATCTTCGCCGGGCACGCACCGCACCTGCGCCACCTGATCACCGAGATGACCGACGTCATCGGCGCGCTCAACCAGCGCACCGGCGACCTCGACGCCACCCTGCACGGCTTGCAGGTGCTCACCTCCGAGCTCGCGGGCCGCAAGGCCGAACTCGGCGCCGTCGCCGACAGCTTTCCGCAGCTGATCGGCCTGGTCGCGGAAAACAACCAGTCGATCGTCGACCTGATCGGCAAGGTAGCGGTCACCATGGACGCGCTCGGCGACTTCAGCACGAGCAATGGGCCGCAGTTCGTGAGCCTGTTCCAGAGCGTGCAGAACCTGATGTCGGGATTCACCCTGATGGGCGATGACCTCACCGGCACCCTCGAGGGTCTGCACACGCTCTATCCCTCGCTGATGGCCAGCCTGCAGGGCCCCACGCTGGCGGTCGCGGCGACGGTGTCCCATCTCGACATCGGCGCACTCACCGACCCGTCGGGCAGCCGCTGGCCCGAAGTGGGCGATGTGCCCGCGTTCCTCGGCAGTCTCGCCGAGGTTCTCGCGAAGGTGTTCGGTCGCGTGACCAGCATCCCGCAACCCGCACCGCAGGAGGGTCCGCGATGAATTCACCGCTGTGGCAGTGGCTGGTGCGCAGGCGGGTCGCCGTCGCCAACGCCGGGCTCGTGGTCGTTCTCGTCCTCGGCAGCCTGTATCTGGGCGGCGCGGTGCTGCGGATCGATCCGAGCCGTTCGCAGTATGTGGTCACCGTGGAGTTGGCGACCTCCGGCGGATTGACCACCGGCAGCGACGTCACTTTCCGTGGCTGGCGGGTCGGCCGGGTCGGCGCGGTCCGCGTGTCCGGTGACGGCGTCGCGGCGGTGGCCGAGATCGACGGGGGCACAAGGATTCCGGTGGGTGGCACGGTCGCCGTCAACCGGTTGTCCGCGGCGGGCGAGCAGTACCTGGACTTCCGTCCCGTCTCCGGGAGCGGGCCCTATCTGCGCGACGGTTCGGTCGTCGAGCGCGCGCAGACCTCGGTGCCGGTGCCGATGCAATCGGTACTGGCGAACATGAGCGGTCTGGTCGGCGGAATGAATCCCGACCGGCTCACGGTGATCGTCGACGAACTCGACAAGGCCCTCGCCGGGGGCCCGGATCGGTTGCGCAACATGATCTCCGGGATCAGCAGGGCAATGGCCGGGCTCACCGAGCTACTGCCACAGACGCAGCAGTTGCTTCGCAATCTCGAGGTCATCGCCCAGACGACCTCGCACGCGCAACCGGACCTGAGCACGCTCACCGCGTCGGGCACCGCCCTGTTCCGGCAGTTCACCGCCGCCGACACCGAGGTACGGCACCTATTGGAACAGGGCCCGGGTCAGTTGGCGACGCTGGGCGGATTCGTCTCGCGCACCCACGATCCGATCACCGATCTGGTGACGAACTTCGTCGCCATCACCACAGCCGCCAAGCTCCGGCAACCAGCGCTCGAGGCACTGTTCCCGTCGCTGAGCCGCTTCGCCGAAGCGCTCGGCGTCCCGGCACACGACGGTGGGTTCTTCACCCTCATCGACCCGTGGCCACGGCCGACGTGTGACTACGACACCGTTCCCGTGCTGCCGACCACCGAGACCACCGACACCAGGGTGCGCCTCTACAACTACTGCGTGACCTCCAATCCGGCTTTGCAGGTGCGTGGTTCGGCCAATGCGCCGCGCCCTGCCGGGCCCGACAACGGCGCGGGGCCACCGCCCGGCGTCACCGGCAACGAACTGTCCCAGCCCGCCGTCCCCGCACCACGTTGAGGAGTTCCATCATGACCAGTGACGAGAACGAACCGATCACCGATTCCGGCGCGACCACGGTGGACCCGACTACCGAGGCGACGCCGACCGCCGAACCACCGGCTACGGAATCAGCTGCGACCACCGACCGCCAGGAGTCGTGGTCGCGGGGACGCAGGGCCGCTGTCGTCGCGCGCGTCGGCGTTGCGGTGATCCTGTGCGCCTCGCTGGCGACCTCGGTCGTGTTCTTCGTGCAGAACCAGCACAACAAGGACCTCTTGCGAGCCCAGGAACAGGCACGCGCGGCCGCCTGCCAGTACGGACCGGTGCTGGCCGACTACGACAGCAAGAACCTCGACACGTACTTCGCGGCGGTGCTCGACGGCTCGACCGGTGAGTGGAAGAAGCAGTTCGAGTCGACCAGCACCGAGTTGCGTGAGGTACTCACCCAGGGCGAAGTCACCTCCGCGGTCACCGACACCCAGTGCGCGATCCGCACCGCCGACGCGAACTCCGCCGAGGCGATCGTGGTGATCCGCCAGACCATCACCAGCCTGGGAACCCAGCACAAACCCAAGCCCGGCCAGCTCTCGATGGTGCTGAGCCTGCGCGCCGACGACGGCCGGTGGCTCGTCGAGAAGGTGAATTCGCCGACGCCGACGGCGCCTGCCCAGTGAGCGAATCCGGTGAGCTGGCCCGCGGTTATCGAGCGATAACATGACAGACGAGATGGGCAGGACGACGAACGAACACGCGGCACAATCGACAGCGGACGCGCCACCACGGGTGGTCAAGCGCAGGCCGAAGAACCGGCGTGCGCAGATCGCGGCGGAATCGGCTGCCGCGTTCGGCGCGCACGGATATCACGGCGTCAGCATGGACGACATCGCCCGCAGGCTCGAGATCAGTTCCACCGCCCTCTACCGCCATTTTCCGAGCAAGTACGCGCTGTTCCGGGAGGAACTGCTGCGATTGTCCGGGCTGGCGCGCAGCGCCGTAGAACTGCCCGACGAAGCTGCCGGCTGGTCGCCGCGCCAGCGCCTCGATCATGTTCTGGACGCGATCATCGCGCTGACCATCACCAACCGCCCGACCGTCGCGCTGGCCCGGTGGGAGCGCCGCTACCTCGAGCCCGCCGACTTCACCGAATTCACCGAGCAGTTCACCACCGCGATCGCCGCGGTGCGTGGCCTCATTCATGACGTGCGTCCCGAACTCGACGGCTACGACCGCGTGGTCCGCGCCGTATCGCTGTACGCGGTGATCAGCAGCATCGGCGACCACCACGCGACCGTCTCGGCGAAAGCGCTTGCCCCGCTGCTCAAAGCGACCGCGTGGGCATTGATCGACGCCGATCTGCCGGGTGAGCGTAGTGCCGCGCTGGTTCGGCGGGCCGCCGAGCGGCCGGAGCCGTTCAAACATGAGCTCTTGCTGCGCAAGGCGGTGGAGCTGTTCCACGAGCGTGGCTATCCGAACGTCAGCATGGAAGACATCGCCGTCGCGGCGGACCTGTCGGCCGCCTCGGCCGTGTATCGCTACTACCGCAGCAAGAGCGACCTGCTCGCCGCGGCGTTCCGGCGCGCGGCCGACCGGGTGTCCGGGGCGATCACCCCCGCGGTGACCGCCGCCGACACCCCCGCCGAGGCGCTGGGGACACTGATCGACCTCTATGTCACCGGGTCCTTCGACGAACGGGCGCTGACCTTCGTCTACTACGCCGAATTCACCCACGTGGACCCGGCCGATCAGGTGACCCTGCGCCACCTGCAGCAGCTGATCATCACCGAATGGGCCAAACTCGTGGCGCAGGCCAGGCCGGAGCTGTCGATCAGCGAGGCCAGAATCCTCGTGCACGCCGCGTTCAGCCTGGTGGTCGACCTCGGCCGAACCTTCGGCGATGACGGAATCTGCCCGCAGGACACCGTGATCCGCCTGCTGCAGACCATCACCCTCGGTCAGCCGCTGCCCTGCTGACGCACACACCCTCCATGCCGGATCGGCGCGCGCGGCGCGGTCATTATCCCCGATGTCGTGGCACCGCAATGTAGCCGGACTACGCTGGCCGCCATTGCCGCCCATCGATGAATTGAGGGGATCAAGCATGACCAGCAGCGAATTCGCGTACACCGGGTGCGACAACCTGGAGGCGATGACCGAAGCGGTCAATTACAACAGGTTTCTGATCGACTGTGTGGATAAATATGTCGCGTCGCCGGATCTGCGCATACTCGACTTCGGTGCTGGTCGGGGCACCTATGCCGACATGCTGGCCGAGCGGCGGATCATCCCGGATTGTCTCGAACCCGACGCCGAGCTGCAGAAATTGCTGCTGTCGAAGGGCTACAAAGTCGTCGATTGCGAGGCCGAACCCACCGAATCCGAAATGTACAGTCTCATATATTCTTTCAACGTTTTCGAGCACATCAAGAACGACCAGGAAGCGTCGGAACACCTCACCTCACTGTTGCGGCCGGGCGGGACGCTGGTGATCTACGTGCCCGCGCTCGAGATGCTGTTCACGTCGATGGACACGAAGGTCGGGCACTACCGGCGCTACCGCCGGACCCAGCTCGAGCGCATTCTGCGCAATGCCGGCCTGGAGATCGTGGAGTCGCGCTACTGCGACCCGATCGGCTTCTTCGCCACCTTGGCCTACAAGATCATCGGCAGCGACGACGGCACGATCAACACGCGAGCACTGAAGTTCTACGATCGAGTGCTGTTCCCGCTCAGCAAGATAGTGCAGGTCAGCACGGGCAAACTCTTCGGTAAGAACATCCTCGTCGTCGCCACGAAGCCCTGACCGCCGGGCCGGGGAGGCCGCGCGAAAAAATTAGTCGGTTCGACGGCCATCCAAGGCGGTGTGCCAGCCGAACTCCGTTGCGTCCAAACCAGTGCGGCTCCCGCCGCCTCGACGGAAGTGACGAAAAAGACCATGCGATCGATGCGCAGCGCCCTCATGACGGCAGTACTCCTCAGCTCGGTGCTCGGCGCCTCTGCCTGTTCCGACGACGACTCGAGTACCACCGCACCCACCTCCTCCGCGCCGATGACCTCGGCGCCAACCACCTCCGGCGCTGCCGCCGCTTCGGGCCTGGTCGGTCCTGGGTGCGCGGAATACGCCGCCCAGGTTCCCAGCGGTCCCGGCTCGGTCAGCGGAATGGCCAAGGACCCGGTGGCCACCGCCGCGTCCAACAACCCGATGCTCACCACCCTCGTGGCGGCGGTCTCGGGCAAGCTCAACCCCCAGGTCAACCTGGTCGACACCCTCAACGGCGGCCAGTTCACCGTCTTCGCGCCCGTCGACTCCGCCTTCGCGAAGATCGATCCGGCCACCATCGAGTCGCTGAAGACCGACTCGGCCACGCTCACCAAGATCCTCACCTACCACGTGGTTCCCGGCCAGATCGCCCCGCAGTCCATCGCGGGCACGCACAAGACAGTCGAGGGCGCTGATGTCACGGTGAGCGGTTCGGGCAACGCCATCAAGGTCGGCGACGCGAACGTGATCTGTGGCGGCGTTGGCACGGCCAACGCCACCGTGTACATGATCGACAGCGTGCTCATGCCGCCTGCAGCCTGATGCCGGCGATGATGGCGCCGCTGACGCTCGTACCATCGGACGAGAAATATCTCGGCGGCGCCCATCCGAACGTGTGGGCTGGCCGAAGTCCCTCTTATGCCGATGCGAGCAGGAACCACACGATGACGAACCGGCCGGGCTCCTCACCCATCCGACTGCGAGCGGTCGCCGATCCGGCGACCGCTTGCCCGGCGGGTGCCAAGCCCGACCACGCCGCCCAAGCCCGGCTGGTAACACTGCTCGGCGACGTCGCGGCCGGTGATCGTGCGGCGTTCGCCGAGTTCTACCGTGCCACCAGCTCCCGGGTGTTCGGTCTCGCGCTACGGGTGGTGCGCAACCACGGCGCCGCCGAGGACATCGCCCAGGAGGTGTACCTGCAGGTCTGGTCGCTGGCCCCGGACTACGACGCAACCAAGGCCAGTCCGATCGGCTGGCTGCTGATGCTGACGCATCGGCGCGCGGTCGACCGGGTGCGAGCCGAGCAATCGGCCACCAGCCGCGACCTCGTCTTCGGCCATGCCAACCTCGGCTGCGACCACGACATCGTGTCCGAGGAGGTCATCCAGCGGCTCGACGAACAGTCGGTCCTGGATTGCCTGGAGACCATGACCGAACTGCAACGCGAGGCGGTGGCCCTCGCTTACTACAGCGGTCGCACCTATGTCGAGGTCTCCGAGGCCTTGGCGGTGCCGTTGCCGACGGTGAAGAGCCGGATCAGAGACGGCTTGAAGAGACTCGAAAATTGTTTGACCGGAGGGAATTTCCGATGAGGGAGACAGATCGGCGGACCCCTTGGTCATGGATGGATGAGGCTTACCCGTACGCACTGGACGCGATGGCCCCACAGCAGCGGCATGCTCTCGACGAATGGCTCCTGGCTGCCGGACCTGACCGCGCGGAGGAGTTTCACGCCGCCGTGCGCCGGATTCAGGAGACGATCGCGGCGCTGACCGTGTTCGACTCGGTGCCACCGCCAGCGCGACTGGAATCCGCGCTGATGCTGGCCTTGGACCAACACGATTCGCGCAGGCATCCACTCACGCGTCGTGGCGCTCTCGGCCGGAGCTGGCAGGTGCGGTGGTTGACCGTCGCGGCGGCGGCCATCGTGGCTGTCGGCGCCGGGGTCGGCATCGCGGCGGTGATCGAACGCGCGGATGAGGGGTCGAAAGCGGTCACCGCACAACAGGTGCTCGACCGGCCTGACAGCCGCGAGTCCTCGGTCGCCGTCCCCGGCGGCGGGACCATGACGGTCTCTCAGTCGAAAGAGCTCGGCGCCGCCGCGGTGTTGTTCCGTGATCTGCCCGCGCTGCCTACCGACCGCACCTACCAGCTATGGCTGGTGCCACCGGCGGGCTCACCGAAGTCCTTGGCGGTGATGGATAGTCCAGCCTCGATCGTCACCGCAGTCGATTCCGCCGACACCCTCGCGATGACCGTCGAACCCGCCGGTGGCTCGCCAGCGCCTACCCCACCGGTAATCGTCAGCATGACTGTCGGCTGACCCGCCCCGGCGGGTCGTGCCGGCACTCGATACTTCAGGAGTGACAGCATGATTCGCCGCATCGGGTTCTCGCATCGGCCGATGAGCCGCACGGCGGCGGCCGCCGCAACTACGGCCGCCGCCGCCGTCGTCCTCGGGGTGGGCCACCTCGTGGCCGTCTTCCTCGATCCGACTTCCTCGCCGTTCTTCGTGCTCGGCGCGACGGTGGTCGACCTGACGCCGAAGTGGCTGAAGGACAATGCCATTCGCTGGTTCGGCACGAACGACAAACTGGCACTGGCTATCACGATGAGTGTGGTCATGGTGGCAGCGGCCGCGCTGATCGGCCAGGTGGCCCGCCGTAAGCTCGCGCTGGGAGCTTGCTGCCTGGGCGGTCTCGGCCTGGCAGTGGCGGTTCTCGCGCTGTCGAGGCCGACCGCTACGCAGCTATTCGCCATCCCCGCCGTCATCGGTACGTGTGCGGGAATCGCGGCGTTGTGCGCACTCTTCCTCGTTCCGGCCGGTGCCGGTCGGCAGGCTGGGCCCACCCGCCGCGGGTTCCTGCTGGCGCTGGGAGTGGTGGTTGCCGGTGCCGCCGCGGCGGGCACCGCGGGGCGGATCATCGGTGCGCGACTGCGCGATATCGGTGCCGACCGAGCGGCTTTCGTGCTTCCACGCGTGGCCGATCCCATCGCGCCGGTCGCGCCCGAGATGGATCTCGCGGTTCCCGGTTTGACCCGATTCATCACTCCGGCAGCGGATTTCTATCGCATCGACACCGCGTTGCAGCTTCCGTCGCTGACCCGCGACCGGTGGCGTCTGCGTATCCACGGGATGGTGGACCGCGAAATCCGGCTCGACTTCGACGAATTGAGCGCCCGGCAGGCCGTCGAATCACTCATCACGCTCACCTGCGTCTCGAACGAAGTCGGCGGCGGCCTCGCCGGAACCGCGACCTGGACGGGCTACCGCCTCGGTGATCTACTGAGGGAAGCCGGCCCGGCTCACGATGCCGACATGCTCCTGTCGCGCAGTATCGACGGATTCACCGCGAGCACCCCGTTGGCCGCCATCCTCGACAATCCTGACGCGCTGCTCGCTGTCGCGATGAACGGTGCCGCCCTCCCTGTGGCCAATGGCTACCCGGCACGGATGATCGTGCCCGGCCTCTACGGCTACGTCTCGGCCACCAAATGGGTGGTCGACCTCGAACTCACCCGGTTCGACCGCGCCGCCGCGTATTGGACCGAACGCGGCTGGGCCGACCGTGCGCCCATCAAGACCGCGTCGCGGATCGATGTCCCCGCCGCGTTCGCGAAACTGCCCGCCGGACCGGTCACCGTCGCCGGTGTCGCCTGGGCACAGGGCCGTGGTATCACCGCCGTGGAAGTCCAGGTCGATGACGGCCCCTGGCAGCAGGCCACGCTCGCCGCCGCGTACTCCATCGACACCTGGCGCCAATGGACCTGGGTGTGGGACGCCTCCCCCGGCACGCACGCGCTGCGAGTGCGCGCCGTCGACGCCACCGGCACAGTGCAGACCGACTTGCGGACCACACCGTTCCCCGATGGTGCCACCGGATGGCATTCCCGCGTGGTGACGGTGCGCTGACCCGAGGCACAGCACAGACACGAAGTCCCGATGACCGCGGATCTGGTCATCGGGACTCGTTGTTGCTTGCCTAGCGGCGCAGTGGACTCAGTTCGTGCGGCTGCCGACCGACTGCGCCAGGAACGGCCACGAGGTTTTCAGGTCGTCCTCCCAGTAACCCCACGAGTGGGTGCCTACGGGTCGTTCGTCCAGCGTGACCGGGATGTTCAGCTCGCGCAGGCGGTTGGCGAGGTTCATCGTGCAGAAGTGCACCGCCGCTTCGATGGGGCCGCCGAGGGCGATCTGGACCGGGAGCGGGATCCTGCCCTCCTGGACGCGTTTGTCGGCGGGCGTGTCGTGGGGTGCGGCGGGCAGGCCGGAGCCGGTGCTCAGGTAGACCTCGGTGCCGCGCAACTTTTCCGCGTTGATGAGCGGATCGTTGGCTCGCCACAGCGGGCCGTTGCGCGGCCCCCACATGTTCTCGATGCTCTGCCCACCACCCCAGTTCTCGACCGTGATCCGAACGAATTCCTGGCCGATGGGGTCCGAAGTCTGCGCGCAACCGCTGTAGGAGGCCACGCTGTTCCAGAAGCCCGGCTTGGCGATCGCCAGGTTCAGCACCGAGGTGCCACTCATCGACACACCGACTATGGTGCGATTGCCATCGGCCCGGAGGAATCCCTCGATCACCGACGGCAACTCCTCGTTGAGGAACGTCTGCCATTTGTTGCGGCCGAGCGCGGCGTCGTCGCGCACCCAGTCGGTGTAGTAGGAGCTGGCACCCCCGACCGGGGTCACGACATTGACGTCCTTGCCGCTGAGGAACTCCACGGCATCGGTCTGCGCGTCCCATCCGCTCTCGTTCGGGCCGCCTTGGGAACCGTTGAGCAGATACATCGTCGGCCGCGGGTTCGCGGTGTCGGCGGCCCGGATGACCTGCAGCGGGATTGGTTTGTTCATCGCCGGGGAGAAGACGGTCACCAGCTGGCGCCTGCCGTCGATGTCGTCTGCCGAGACCACACGCGCGGTCTCGGGCTCGGCGGCCGCGACACCGGCGGGCAGCGCCAGCCCGGTGAAGGCCAACGCGCCCACCAGCGCGCTGTGCGCCGTCGCCGTACGGATCGATCGCCGTGTTCTTCTCACAATGGGAACCTCTCATCTACCGGTAGCACTGTGTGGAGGCAGTGCGGGTCACCCCACGGCCGTGCGTGAGGCATGAAGAGAAGTTCGGCCTGCCCCTTCCCGCGGTTTGGTCAACCGCTGTCAGAGTCCGAGGGTCCGGCCGATGATGTCGCGCTGGATTTCGCTGGTGCCGCCGAAGATGGTGGAGACCAGGGCCCCACGGACGTGCTTTTCCATGTCGAATTCGCGAGCGTAGCCGTAGCCGCCCATCATCTGCATGCCTTCCAGTGCCACCCGCTTGCTGGTTTCGGTGGCCTTGAGCTTGGCCATCGACGCCTCCCTGGCCAGCATCTTGTTCGGGTTGGCATCGGCCTCGCGCGCCACGCTGTAGATCAGCAGCTTGGTGCATTCGATCTCGGTGGCGAGGTCGGCCAGCCGGTGACGCAGGGACTGGAAGGTGCCGACCGGGCGACCGAATTGCTGACGCTGAGTGACGAATTGAAGGGTGTCCTCGAAAGCGCGTTCGGCGGCGCCCAAGCTCATCGCGGCGAGGATGAGTCGTTCGACGTTGAGGCCGGTCATCAATTGACGCCAGCCGTTTCCCTCCTCGCCGACCACCGCGTCTTCGGGGAGCAGACAGTCGGTGAAGTAGAGGTCGTTGGTCTCCTTCTGGTTACCCATCAGCTCGATCGGGGTGATCTGCAGACCAGGGGTGCCCGCGGGTACGTGGAACATGGTGAGCCCCTCGTGTTTTCCGCCGTCTTTCGAGGTGCGGGCAACGAGCAGGATGTTCTCGGAGATGTGGGCGTTGGAACACCAGGTCTTCTGGCCGTTGATCAGCCAGCCGTCGGCGGTCTTCACCGCTTTGGTCGACAGGTTGCCCACATCCGAGCCCGCCTCGGGTTCCGACATCGAAATCGACTGGGACGCACCGCGAACAATGCCGCGCAGCACCGTGTCCTTCTGCGCTTCGGTGCCGAATTCGGCGTAGGCGCCACCGGTGATGAGGGTCGGCCCGATCGCCCCGATCGGGAGCATGCCGCGCAGTGACTCCTCCAGGAGAATGCACATGTCGACCATCGTGGCCGCCGAACCGCCGTATTCCTCCGGCACCGTCAGGCCGAGCCAGCCGAGCTCGGCCATTTTCGCGTAGACATCCGGATTGTGCTGTTCGGTGTCGTTGGCGGTGAGCGCGTCGCGCTGTTCGCGGGTGCCCGCTTCGCGCTTGGCGAACGCGGCGACAGCCGCGGCGAAATCCTTGTGTTCGGAGCTGAATTCGACGCCCATACTGTTCTTTCCTCGTCCTTTTCGTCAGTGAATGGAGTTACTTGGCGCGCCCGAATCGGCGGGCGGTGATCTTGCGAATCAACGACATGGTCGATTCGGTGCGAGCGAAGGACTGCAATGCCATGCCGGGAATCGCGAAGCGCTGGCGTGCGATGGAATGCGAGCGGGTGAACCCGAGCAGGCCCGCGGCGCCGTGGATGCGGCCGACGCCGGACTCCCCCACCCCGCCGAACGGCAGTGCGGGAATCGCCGCGTAGGAGGCGGGGCTGTTCACCGAGGTGGCGCCTGCCCGCAGCGCGCGGGCGATCTCCATGCCACGTGCGCGGGAGAACACCGAGGAGGCCAGGCCGTAGCGCGAGGCGTTGGTCAGCCGGATCGCTTCCTCGACATCAACGACACCGCGCACGGTCAGTGTCGGTCCGAAGGTCTCCTCGCGCACCGCGGTCGAATCCTCGGGGACGTCGAGCAGCACGATCGGGCTCACGAACGGCGCCTTGATCGAGCCGGACCCACCGAAGACGGCGGTCGCGCCCTGCGCGAGCGCGTCGTCGACATGCTCGGCGACCACGTCGACCTGGCTGGGCAACGTCATCGGACCGTAGGACTGCCCCGGCGTGAGTGCGCGAACCCGCGCGGTGACCTCGGCCAGGAACTCGTCGAGCACGGAGTCGACCACATAGCAGCGTTCCGTGCCGACACAGGTCTGGCCGGAGTTCGCCATCGCCGACCACACGATCGCGTCGGCGGCGGCCGCGAGATCGGCATCCTCGGCCACGATCGCCGCGTCCTTGCCACCACATTCCAGAACCACGGGCGTGAGCCGTTCGGCGGCGGCCGCCATGATCCGCTTGCCGGTGGCGGTCGATCCGGTGAACGCGATCATGTCGACACCGGACTCCACCAGCGCGCGACCGGTGTCGCCGGGCCCGGTGACGACACTCAGAATCCCGAGGGGCAGCGTGGGGTTGGCCGTGGCGAAAGCATCGACGAACCAGTGCCCGATCCCGGTGGTGAGCTCACTGGGCTTGAACACCACGGTGTTGCCCGCGGCCAGCGCGTAGGCGATGGACCCGTTGGGCGTGTACACGGGGTAGTTCCATGGGCCGATCACGCCGACCACCCCGTGTGGACGCTGTTCGATCACCGCCTCGACATTGGCCATCATCAGCCCCGGCCACACCGTCTTCGGCTGCAAGACCTTGTGCGCGTTCGCGGCTGCCCAGTTCAGGTGTTCGACGGCGGTGATCACCTCGAGATAGGCGTCGTCGGCGGGCTTGCCGTTCTCGGCGCTGATCAGCGCGCAGAACTCGTCGACATTGTTGACGATCTGCGCGGCCCACCGTCGTAATGCCCGTTTCCGCTCGGCGAACCCGAGCTCACGCCATGGCTGCGCGGCCGCACGGGCCCGCTCGACGGCGGCGGCGACAGCCGCGGCATCGTCGATCTGCCAACTGCCGACCGGCTCGCCGGAAACGGCGTCGACAGTCGTCAGCATTGTCGCAGAAACGGGTGTGGTAGTGGGCGTTTCGGTCATCTTCGACCATCCTTCGAGTAGCACGACGCGGACTTGCGCACACTGTTGACAGTCCACCTCAGCGGCCGTTAAGTTAATCCCAATTCTCGCTAAGTTAATCATGATTCTCGCCGGTTGCAAAGAGCCACTGCGGCTCCGCGGCAGCAGGCGAGAACGTCGAAACCGGACGGAGGGCGCGATGTTGCGCACCCGATTCACCGAGGCCTTCGGTGTCGAGCACCCGATCGTGCAGGGCGGGATGATGTGGGTAGGCCGGGCCGAACTCGCGGCCGCGGTCTCGGAGGCGGGCGGCCTCGGCATCATCACCGGTCTCACCCAGCCCACACCGCAGGCCTTGCGGGAGGAGATCGCCCGCACCAGGGATCTCACCGACAAGCCGTTCGGCGTGAACCTGACGATCCTGCCGTCGATCACCCCGCCGCCGTACGCGGAGTACCGCCAGGCGATCATCGACTCCGGCGTGCCGATCGTGGAGATCGCGGGCGGCAACCCGGCCACCCACCTGCCCTATCTCGAGGACGCCGGGATCAAGGTGCTGCACAAGTGCACCAGCGTCGAACACGCGCTCAAGGCCCAGCAGGTCGGCGTCGACGCGGTGAGTATCGATGGCTTCGAATGCGCCGGTCACCCCGGCGAAAACGACACGCCAGGGCTGGTGCTCATCCCCGCCGCGGCACGCGAGCTCGAGATCCCGATGCTCGCCTCCGGTGGCATCGCGGACGCGCGCGGTCTGGTCGCGGCGATGGCACTCGGTGCCGATGGGGTGAACATGGGCACCCGGTTCCTGTGCACGGTCGAGTCGCCGATCGCGCACACGGTGAAGGAGCAGATCGTCGCCAATACCGAGCTCGACACCAAGCTGATCTTCCGGACGCTGAACAACACGGCTCGTGTCGCCGACAATGCCGTCAGCCGCCGAGTAGTCGAGATCGAGCGTGGCGGTGGCACTTTCGAGGATGTGCGTGAACTCGTGGCGGGCGCTCGTGGCCGCAAGGTCTACGAGGAGGGCGATCTGGATGCGGGCATCTGGAGCGTCGGTCAGTGCCAGGGTTTGATCCACGACATCCCCACCTGCGCCGAGCTGGTCGCGGCGATCGTGCGCGACGCCGAGGCATTGATCGCGGGCCGGCTGGCCGGCTCGATCGTCGAGGCGGTGGCCCGATGAGCGAGAGCCTGCTGAGCCACGAAGAGCACGGGATTCTGCGCCTCACGATCGACCGCCCGGCGCGGATGAACGCGATCGATCTCGAGACGATGAGCGAACTGGGCGCGACGATCATCGCGGCCCAGACCCGGCCCGAGGTCAGGGTGATCGTGCTGACCGGCGCGGGCAAGTCGTTCTGCACCGGCGCCGACCTCGCCGCGGCGGCCGCGGCGGGCGGCAACGAGGCGGCGCCGGAGACGGTGATGGATCGTGCCAATGACGTGGTGCGCGCGATCGCCGATTCCGCACTGCCGGTGATCGCGCAGGTCAACGGCCCGGCCGCCGGAGTCGGCGCCTCGATCGCACTGGCCGCCGACCTCATCTACGCCGTCGACACCGCGTATCTGCTGTTGCCGTTCACCTCCATCGGCCTGATGCCCGACGGCGGCGCTTCGGCGGTT
Source organism: Nocardia sp. IBHARD005 (assembly GCF_052814245.1). Classification (NCBI taxonomy): domain Bacteria; kingdom Bacillati; phylum Actinomycetota; class Actinomycetes; order Mycobacteriales; family Nocardiaceae; genus Nocardia; species Nocardia sp. IBHARD005. The sequence goes on along the minus strand of NZ_CP199935.1, from coordinate 4,162,449 downwards.
GTCGCCGCCGCGATGGGTCGGGTTCGGGCTGCCGAACTGGCGCTGCTCGGTGCGCGGTTGCCCGCCACCGAGGCCGCGGCGGCAGGGCTGATCACCCGCAGCCTGCCCGCCGAGAAACTGTCCGCCCAGGTCGACGCCGTGGCCGCGCAGCTCGCAGCGGGCCCACGGCGCGCGCTGCAACTGACCAAGGCGGCGATCAACGCGGCGACCCTGGCCCACCTCGACGACGCGCTGGCCAGGGAGAAGACCGGCCAGGTCGAACTGCTCACCTCCGCCGATTTCCTCGAAGGAATGACCGCGATGCTGACCCGCCGCGCACCGAAATTCGACGGCGCCGTCCGCCCGATCGCCAACCCGGCCTGACAAGCACACCCCGCACAGCGTTCCTCCGCCGCGCATGGCCGGAACGCATGCGGCGGTACGCCCAGCCCCGCCCAGGAGACATGATGTCCACAGAACCGATGCGCTCGCGACGCAATCACTGGATGAACCAGATCGCGATCCACGCCACCGCCAGCCCCGACGGGCCCGCCCTTCGCTATCTCGGCAAGACCACCAGCTGGGGCGAGTTGCACTGGCGAGTCGACCGCCTCGCCGACGCGCTCGCCCGGCGCGGGGTCGGCGAGGGCGACCGCGTGATGATCTTGATGCTCAACAACACCGAGTACATCGAGTCCGTTTTCGCGATCAACACCCTCGGCGCGATCGCTGTCCCGGTCAACTTCCGGCTGACCCCACCCGAGATCGCGTACCAGATCCGCGACAGCGGCGCGACGGTGGTCATCACCGATGTCGTGCTCGCGCCGCTGGTCGGTGCCGTGTCATCGCTGACCGACGCGCTGGCCACGCGCATCGTGGTGGGCCTGCCGACCGGCGACGGGTTGCTCGGCTACGAGGACCTGGTTGTCGAGGAGGGCACCCCGCACGAGCCTCGCGATATCGCCGAGGACAGTGCCGCCCTGATCATGTACACCTCCGGCACCACCGGAAACCCCAAAGGCGCGGTGCTGACCCACCTCAACATGAACTCCCAGGCCCTCACCTGTATCCGGGCCATGCACTACCGCACCGACGACATCGCCTTCTGCGCGTCGCCGCTGTTCCATATCGCCGGATTGGGCAGTGTCGCAGCCTGTTTCGTGCTCGGCGCGCTGACCGTCCTCCACCCGCTCAAAGCTTTCGACGTCACCGAGGTGCTCGATGCCTGGGAACGCGAACGCGCCACCTCGGTGTTCCTCGTTCCCGCCCAGTGGCAGCTCGTCTGCGCCGATCCCACAGTGGCACAGCGTGACCTGCGACTGCGGGTGATCAGCTGGGGTGCCGCGCCCGCCTCGGACACGGTGCTGCGCGCGATGGCCGAGACCTTCCCGAACGCCCACAATGTGGCCGTCTTCGGGCAGACGGAGATGTCACCGATCACCTGCGTGCTCGACGGCGAGGACGCGATCCGCAAGCTCGGCTCGGTCGGCAAGCCGATCCCCACCATCGCCACCCGCATCGTCGACGACGAGATGAACGACGTCGCCGCGGGCGAGATCGGCGAAATCGTCTATCGCGGACCCACGTTGATGCGCGAGTACTGGAACAACCCGAGCGCGACCGCCGACGCGTTCGCCGGCGGCTGGTTCCACTCCGGTGATCTGGTGCGCCGCGACGAGGAGGGCTTCGTCTATGTGGTGGACCGCAAGAAGGACATGATCATCTCCGGCGGCGAGAACATCTACTGCGCCGAGGTCGAGAATGTGCTGTTCGCCCACCCCCGGATCCGCGAAGCGGCGGTGATCGGCCGACCCGACGACCGGTGGGGCGAAGTGCCCGTCGCGGTTGTCGCCGTCGCGGACGGTGGGGAGATCGGCCTGGCCGAGTTGGCGTCACACCTCGACGCCCACCTCGCCCGCTACAAGCACCCCAAGGCGCTCGTCGTCGTCGAAGCCCTGCCGCGCAACGCGGGCGGCAAGGTGATCAAGCACGAGTTGCGTGCACGGCACGGGTCGACGGCCGTGGTCCGCGGCTGAGGAACGCCTCGATCGCGGACCAGGTCGTGTCGGCGGCGGACACCATGCCCAGGTGGCCGCCGCTGACCTCGACGAACTCGACCTGGGCGGCATTCGGCAGCACATCGAGGCCGCGGCGCACCGAGTCGGCGGGCACCACCACGTCGCCGCGGCTGCCCGCCAGCAACACCCGGCAGGTGACCTTCGACAGTTCGATCACCAGGTCCGACCGCAATCGGATCGACCCGCTCGCGAGTTCGTTGCGCAGGACCAAGCTGCGGTAGATCTGCCAGTACGAGCGGCCGGGGTAACCGGTCATGGTGGCCATGAACCGGTCGGTCGCCTCCATCTTCGCCAGTGCCTCGGTGTCGAAGGCCTTGCGGGCCAAGAACATCGGCTTGGCGAGCTCGCGGTCGATGGCCTGAATCCGGAAGCCGAGCCGCACGAATTCCTGCGGGATACCGCCGAGAACCTTGGTTGCCAAGGCCATCTCCCGGCCACCGGTGACCTTGGCGACCAGGCGCAGCGGGATCAGGAACGCGGTGCGGGCCTGGTCGATCGGTGCGGCCAGGCAGGTGATGGAGGCGATCGGCAGGTCGGTGTGAGAGGCCGCGGTCAGCAGCGCCAGCACCCCACCCAGCGACCAGCCGACGATGTCGACGCCGCGGCCGTCGTGTTCTTCGGAGACCCGCGAGATCGCCTCGGGCAGGATGTCGTCGATCCAGTCCTCGAGGCCGAGATCGCGATCGGCATAACCGAATTCGCCGTAGTCGATGACGTAGGGCTGCCTGCCCTGGTCGAGCAGGAAGCGCACCAGGCTCTGCCCTGGACGCAGGTCGAAGCACGCCGTGGTCACCGCGAGCGGCGGCACGAGCAGCACCGGATTGCCCTTCGCCGACGTAGTGCGGTCGTAGCGCTTCAAGTGCCGGTGTGCGCCGTCGTACACCGTCGTCGACGGCGCGGGGCGGTAGGACTCGAGTCCACCGCCGAACGACACCGACCACACATTGCGCACCGCACGCGGCAACTCAGCAACGATCCCCATCGGTAACCCCTTACCTCACCAGTTACTGCCTGCCGGCAGACCCAATACTTCGCATCTTACCAGTGAGTAAGTTATGCCTCATGCCGCGCGACGAGCTCTCCTCGCCGAGCGATCCCTGCCATGACCGGTCGCCGAGGCGGTGATCGGACGCCCGAACAACGCCTGTAGCGCGGCGTGCGCGAGGGCGCCGAGCCCGCGACGACCCGCGGGCAGCGCGAGCACGCTGCGCACGGTGCGGGTTTCCGACGGTGTCACCCCTACACCGGCGAATCGGTCGCCGAGCCAGTTCAGGCTCAACGGGGTCGACAGCGGCAGCAAGGTGATGTGTTCGCTCGCCCGGTCGCGCAGATAGGTCACATGCGCGCCGTGCTCGCGATAGCGCTGCACGAGTGCGTCGATGTCGGCCGCCGCGATGATCTGGTCGTGTACGGCTTGCACGACCAGCAGCGGTACCGCGGGCGCCCGGTCGCCGAGCGTGAGATCGGCGAAGACGGCCAGCATCGCCTCCATCGCGAGGAGCTCGGCGACCGGGGTGCCGCTGTGCCGGTCGACGTTGTAGCGGGCCAGCCGCAGGACCGCGGCAGCGGTCGTCGACTGGGCGGCCTTGTCGAGCACCGCGCGGCCTTCGTCGCTGAAATGGGTGGCGACGAGCTCTTCGAACGCCGGATACACCCGGCGCAGCGCGGCGACGACGAGCGTCGGCAGCCCGGCGTGCAGGCTGCCGTTGAGCCGATGGAAGGTCGAGACCAGATCGCCCACCGGGGAGCCGAGCACGGCGCCGACGATGTCGAGTTCGGGCGCGTAGGTCGGCGCCATTTCCGCGGCCCATGCCGTCGCCAGACCGCCGCCCGAGTAGCCCCACAGGCCGACCTGCGCCGACGGGTCGAGCCCGCCGGGTTCGAAGGCCAGTGCCGCGCGAATGCCGTCGAGTGCGCGGTAGCCCGGTTCGCGTGGCGCTCCCCACGCGCCGAGCATGCCTTCGTGATCCGGGATCGAGATCGCCCAACCCCTGGTCAGCGCGTCGACGAAACACAGCAGCTCGACGTGCGCGAAGGTGCCGATGGCACGGGAGCCACGCTGCAACGCATAGGACGGAAACGCCCGCGGCGAGATCGCGTCGATCGCGCACTGGAACGACAGCAGTGGCGCACCGGGCGCGACACCGCCCATCGGCGCCACCACGGTGGTGACGGATGCCTCGGGCATACCGTTGAGATCGGTCGTGCGATACAGCAGCTGCCAGGCCTGCACCTTCAGCCCGATCAGACCGAACGCGGCGAGTTCGACCGGTCGCCAGCGCAGGATCGTGCCCTCGGCGAGGCTCTCGAACCCGGGCCACGGCGAGAAGAACGGATCTTTGTCCGGGAGCACGGCGTGCGTGGGCGCCGGCCAGCTTTCGGCTCTCATGCGGCCCTGCGCGCGGGCTCGCTGCGGTAGCGCGAGACCGGTCCGTCGAGACGCCACACACTCTTGGCGGGCGAGTCCCAGTCGATATCGGTGCAGGGATCGAAGTGTTTGACCACCGAGCCCTCGGACAGGCTCTGCAGGGTGTCGTGATCGCTGGACAGCGTCATCGGTGTCTCCTCGGTGCGGTTCCCACCCAGTTTAGTGGTACCGGGGGTACCACACAAGTTTTGACGCTACCTCGTGTTACATCTAGTTCTCCGTCGGCCTGGTCCAGAGCCTCCGGCCACTGATGCCCCGGCCACCGTCGATCCTTGGTGGCCTACTCCGACGTGGTCGACACACTCCACAACCTATCCGGACGACCAGGGCCGCACCGAGAACGGTGCGGCCCTGGTGGGTCGTGCCGCTGAGTCAGCCCTGCTGGCCGAACCGGCGCGGCTTCTTCGCGCCCATGATGTCGGTCCACCACGATTGCAGCGGGCTCGGTTCGGGCCAATGGACGGTCGGGTCGTCTTCCTCGGGGTCGACGGGTGTCATGTCGGACGGGTCGTCGTCGAGATCGCTGGTCATGCGGATTCTTCCTCGGATCGATCGACGGCGCCGCAGCGGGGAAACGAGAGAAGGAATGAGAGCCGGTGACTCGAGGCCGAGCGCGGCGACGACGCGTTGGTCGCCGCTGGTCCACGGCTGACCTGGATCTGTTCCACCGTACACGGCGAGGGTAAACCGGCGGTCTCGATTCATCCGCTTCAGCGCAATGCGAGTCACGTTCTGCACCAACCCGTTTCGTGCACTCGCCGGTTTGCACTGCTAACGTGTCCGCATCGCCGAATCGCCGGGCAGCGAGCCCGGACTCGACCGAACTCGCGCGCGCGGTGCCGAATCATGGTGCGGCGCAGAGGGTGTGCGGGCAGGTATCGGCGAGAACTCTCGTCGGAGAGACCGGCGAGGACCCGGCCACCGCGGCTCTTCGGTCGGTACGAACGACAAAGGAACCGATGACTCCGACGCTCGCGGTCTTCTTGTTCTCCATCGCAACCCTCGTGCTGCTCGGCGCGGTCGCGGTCGCGCTCCAGGCGCTGCGCAACGAACGTCAGATCCGCGGTCGCCTGGCGGTGGCCGAGCGCGACCTCCAAGCCAAAGACGCGGCGATGGCGCAGATGTCATTCGCCCACGCCGACGAGCTGCGTGCGCGAGAACACGAGGCGGCACTGGCCGAACGGGCCGCCGAAAAACACACCACGGCGCAGGTCGAGGCAGCACAGGAGACGACGCGCGCCCAGGTAGCCGCCGACGCCCGGTCCGCCACCAGCAACGCGGTGCGCGCGTTCGGTACCACCGTGGTCAGTCTCGGTGCCGACGTCGGCCAGGTCGTGAGCAATGCGCTGCGGGAGAACCGCAACGACGAGGTCTACGCGACGCTCACCCGGATCGACCACACGGTCCAGCAGATGATCCGCCAGGCCCAGGCCTACGTCATCGTCTCGGGCGGGCTGCCCGGCAGGCGCTGGCCGCAGCAGACCGTCGGCGACGTGGTGGGCGGCGCCACCGGGCGCGTGCGTGACTATCTGCGCGTACGCACGGGCAACTGCGAATCGGTGGTGATGAGCCGGGCGGTCGAACCGCTCGTGCACACGGTCGCGACCCTGCTCGACAACGCGCTGCGCTACTCGCCGCCGTCGTCGTTCGTCGACATCTCCTACCAGCAGGGCCACCACGGCGTCACCGTGATCATCGACGACGCGGGCGTGCGGATGAGCCGCGAACAGATGGAGGAGGCGCGCCAGGTGCTCTCCGGTGAGCGCGTGGTCGACATCAACGCGCTCGGCCCGTCACCGCGGGTCGGGTTCCCCGGTGTCGCCGCGCTCGCGCGCCGCTACGGCTTCGCCGCCTATGTCGACGGACCCAATATCTACGGCGGCACCAGGGCGATGGTGTTCGTTCCCGCGGCCCTGCTCGTCACGGCCACCGAAGTGCACCGACCCAAGCATGCCGAGGCGCCGGACCCGGTAGCACCACCACCACCCGTTTCCGAGATCAGCGCGTCGGCGCCCGAACTGGACGTGGCCGAGCTCGACCGCACCTTCGGCGGGCTGCCCAAACGCACGCGCCGCACCGTCGCCCCGGCCGACGAGCGCGCCGGCACCGGCGAGGGGCTCGCGCGCCCCGAGCTCGCGGCGGCCTGGCACAGCGGCTCCAGACACGGTCGCGCCGCGGCCGCACGCTCGACGAAAGGGCACGACAGCTGATGAGTACTCCGATCGCGAACAGCACCAACCGCCTCGCGTGGCTGCTGGACGACCTGGCTCTCGACGGTGTCCGCTTCGCGGTCTTGTTATCCGAGGACGGTCTACGCGTGGCGCACTCCGGCGCCATCACCACCGAAGACGCGGAGCGTTTCGCGGCCGCCGCGTGCGGGCTGCGCTCGTTGGGTAAGGTACTCGGCGAGTTCTGCGGCGGGCTCTCGAATACAGTGCGCCAGAACATGACCGAATACGACGAGGGCATGGTCCTGATCACGGCCGCGGGCGCGGGCACCCTGCTCGGCGTCGCCACGACCGGTGATGTGGACCTCGCCCTCGTCGCCCATCGCATGAACGAGCTGGCCGCCAGGGTCGGCCACGAACTCGGCGCGTCGCCGAGGCACCGATCGTCGACTCAGGAGTACACGCTGTGACACTGGATATTTCGCCGGACTCGCGCAGCGGCCAGGACCGGGTGCCGCTGTACTCGCCGGAGTTCGCGGCCGACCCGCAGGGCACCTACCGCGCCATGCGCAACCGCTTCGGTTCGCTGGTGCCGGTCGACCTGGTGCCCGGCGTCCCCGCCACCCTTGTGATCGGCTACCGCACCGCGGTACAGATTCTCAACGATCCCGACCATTTCCCCGCCGACCCGCGGATGTGGCAGCGCGACATCCCCGCCGACTGCCCGATACTCCCGATGATGCGTTACCGCCCCAACGCGATTCGGACCGCAGGCGTGGAACACACCCGCCACCGGCAGGTCACCGTCGCCGGCCTGGCCGGTGTCGACCTGTACCAGCTGCATCGCACCGTCGAGCAGATCGCGATGCCGGTGATCAACTCCTTCTGCGCGGACGGCAGCGCGGATCTGCTGAGCCAGTACGCCTTTCCCGTCATCTTCGCCACCATCAACGCGATGCTCGGTGTCCCCGCCGATATCGGCGGTCGGGTCGCGACCGGGATGGCGCAGATGTTCGAGGGCGGCGACACCGCGGTCGCCGGCACGCAGATGATGGAGGACGCGCTCTACGACCTGGTGCGGCTCAAGCAGAGCGAACCCGGCGACGATGTGACGACCCGGCTGGTGCAGCATCAGCAGCGGCTCACCGACGAAGAGCTGATGAACCAGGTGCTCACGCTGTACGGCGCGGGAATCGAGCCGATGCTGAATCTGATTCTCAATACGGTGCGGCTGATGCTCACCGATCATCGGTTCGCGGGCAGCCTGCTCGGCGGCAGCCTGTCCACCCGCGACGCTCTCGACGAGGTGCTCTACACCGACCCGCCGATGGCCAACTTCTGCACCACGTATCCGCGTCAGCCGATCCTGGTCGACGACGTGTGGCTGCCCGCGCATCAGCCGGTCGTCATCAGCATGGCCGCGTGCAACAACGATCCCGCGATCGGGACCGGCGATTTCCTCGACAATCGCGCGCACCTGGCGTGGAGCACCGGCCCGCACGGCTGCCCGGCGAAGTCCCCGGCCTACCTGATCGCCCAGGAGGCCATCGACCAGCTCCTCGACGCGCTGCCGGAACTCGAACTGGCGGTCCCCGCGGACGAATTGGTCTGGCGGCCGGGGCCGTTCCACCGGGCGCTGGCCGGGCTGCCGGTGGTGTTCCCGAGCATGGCCCCGCTGGTGATACCCGGTTAACTGACTACTTGCTCGGCCGACTCGGTCGGCCGAGCAAGTTCGCCTGCTACGCGCCGTGTACGTAAGCCGGCAAGTGGCGGTGACCGTTGGAGATGAAGCTGGGCACCGTGCCGAGTTCGGTCACGGGGGCGGCCAGCTTCAGGTCGGTGAACCGTTCGAACAGGGCGGGCAGCGACACCAGCGCCTCGAGGCGGGCCAGCGGCGCACCGAGGCAGTGGTGGGCCCCGTAGCCGAACGCCATGTGCGACTGCTTCTCCCGCGTGGGATCGAACTCGTCGGCGGTCTCGCCGTGCAGCTTCGGATCACGACCGGCACCGGCGTAGCTCGCCAGAATCGGGTCACCCTTGGCGATCTGCACACCATCGATATCGATGTCGTCCACCGCGAAACGCAACGGCAGATGCGCGACCGGCGACTCGAATCGCAGCGTCTCCTCGACCAGATCGGGCCAGGTGATCGCGCCGGCGCGCACACGCTCGAGCACATCGGGCCGGGTGAGCAGCGCGGTGATGGCCTGGTCGAGCAGATTCACGGTGGTCTCGTGACCGGCCGAGATCACCAGCAGCAGGGTGCCGACAAGCTCTTCCTCGGTGAGCTGGCCCTCGTCCTCGTCGCGCTGAGCGATCAGCAGGCTCGTGATGTCGTCGCCGGGCTGTTCGCGGCGCAGTGCCACCAATTCACCGAGGATCCGGTACATCTCCATGTAATTGGCCTGCGACTGCGCCGGGGTGAGCGTGGTGTCGAAGATGCCGTCGACGCAGGTGCGCAGCCCGGGGTTCAGCGATTCCGGCACCCCCATCAGCTCCGAGATCACCTGGATCGGCAGTGGGTACGCGAACTGCTCGCGCAGGTCAACCGGCTGACCGGGCGGGGTTTGTGCCAGCTCGTCGAGCAGTTCGGTGGTGATGCGCTCGACCTGTGCGCGCATGGCCTCGGTGCGGCGCGCGGTGAAGGCGGGCGCCACCAACTTGCGCAGCCTGCGGTGATCGGTGCCGTAGGCGGTGAACATGTTCGGCGCCGAAACCCACAGGTACAGCGGCCAATCCGGGGGGATCTCACCGGCGGCGAACGCGGGCCAGTGCTGGCTGGCGTCCTTGGAGACGCGGGGATCGATGAGCAGTTTCTCCAGCAGCGCGGCATCGGTGATCGACCATGCCTGCACCCCGCCCGGCAATTCGACCCTGGTGGCGGGACCGTGCGCCCTGATCTCGACGATCTCGCCCTGAATGTCTTGCCCAGTCGGATCCATTACGACCCGATTCGTCACCGTCTCCACTGTGAAACCTCTCGATCACCCGGTGCCCCGTGGACCCCGGTTCTCCGCGATCGCAACGAAACATCTTGCTGGACTAGACCTTACGGTCCGTTCGCGATGCTACCGGCGGAACGTGTTCGTCGCAGTGGACACTGGGAATGTCGATCGCAACACGAAGCCGGCCGTCCGCCGCCCGCAGCCGGGATATCAATGGCGTCCAGCTGTCCAGGCGGCGGGAATCTTGTACTGTCGCACACAGATCAGATGCTATGTCGCTGGTGGTTCTCCCTGGGCGGGCGCGCCACTGTCAAGTTACAGAGGAGCAAGGCTCATGGCCGACGTGCAGACCCCGATGATCAGGACCGATATCCCCCATTCGGCACGGATCTGGAACTACTGGATGGGCGGTAAGGACCACTACGAGATCGACAAAATCGCCGGCGACGCCGGGCTGGCGGTCGACCCGGACATCTCCACCATGGCCGTGCAGTCGCGGCAGTTCCTGATCAGGGCCGTGCGCTTCCTGGCGAAGGAGCGCGGCATCCGGCAGTTCCTCGATATCGGCACCGGGCTGCCGACGATGCAGAACACCCACGAGGTCGCCCAGGGTGTCACCCCCGAGGCCCGCGTGGTGTACGTGGACAACGACCCGCTGGTCCTCACCCACGCGCGCGCACTGCTGACCAGCACCACCGACGAAGGCGTCACCACCTACATCGACGCCGACTTCCACAACCCCGAGCAGATCGTCGCCGATGCGCGCAACGTGCTGAACTTCAACGAGCCGATCGCCGTGATGTTCATGGGCGTTCTCGGTCACGCCAAGACCTACGACGACCTGCTGCGCATCGTGGGCACGGTCGTGGGCGAGGTACCGTCGGGCAGCTACCTGATCATGTGGGACGGCACCGACGACAGCCAGGCCTACGTCACCCTGTGCGAGAACTACACCGGCACGGGCGGCACACCGTACGTCCCGCGCCCACAGGCCCAGATCCGCGGCGTCTTCGACGGCCTGGAGGTCGTCGAACCCGGCGTCGTCTCGATCACCGAGTGGCGCCCGGAAACAGCCCAGGTCGGCGAGGTCCGCCCGATCTCGGCCTATGGCGCGGTCGCCCGCAAACCCTGACCCACGCCGCGCACGGCAGCGGTCGCCACTGCCGCCGAAGGTTCCCGATCCGCCCCGTTCGATACGTGCTCGAACGGGGCGTCGACGTTGTTCCGGTGACCGCTGAGCAGCGGTTTGCCTGCCGATTCGAATGACTCCGCGAGAACAGATAAGGTGATACTAGGAGTTACACATAGTTTTCTCCTGCCGTCGCGACGTATCCGGAGAATCACATGGGCCCCCTGGCTGTTGCACTGCGCAACGCGGTCGCACTCTTGCGCGACGGTGTCGAGCCGTACGCGCCGACGCCGTCGGACATCGTCCACGACGAACCGCACCGCAGACTGCTGCGCTACCGGCGCTCCACTCCCGCCACGGGCGATCCCGTGCTGCTCGTACCACCGCTTGCCGTCACGATCTCCTGCTACGACATGCGGCCGAGCCAGAGCCTGGTGCGCTTCCTGCTCGACCTGGGGCGCGAGGTCTATGTGCTCGACTACGGCGAGATCACCTACGCGGACCGCGATCTCGGCTTCGAGGAGTGGGTCGACGACATCGTGCCGACGGCGATCGACGCGATCAGCGCGGACCACGAACACCGCACCGTCGACCTGATCGGCTGGTCGTTCGGTGGCACCATCAGCGTGCTCACCGCCGCGGGGCACCCCGACCTGCCGATCGGCTCGGTCACCGCGGTGGGAACCCCGTTCGATCAGCGCCGCAACGGCCAGATCTCGGTGGCCCGCCGGTTCGGACAACTCACCGGCGGCCGCGAGGTCACCCTGCCGGTGCGCGTCGCCGGTGGCGTGCCGAAGTACGGGGTGCGGGCCGGTTTTCGCATCCAGTCGATCGACCGCGAACTCACCAAGCCCTGGTACATCGCCCGCAATATCGCCGACACCGAAGCGCTTGCCCGCATGCAATCGGTGGATCGGTTCATGGACACCATGCCCGGCTACCCGGGCCGGTTCTATCGCCAGGCCTACCGGCAACTGATCATCCGCAACGAAATGTTCAAGGGCACAGTGCATTTGGGTCCCAATCGCGCGATCGATCTGACCGGACTCACCGCGCCGACGCAGCTGATCGGCGGCACCAAGGACGCCCTGGCCTCGTCGGCGTCCGTCGCGGCGGGCATCGGAGTCCTCACCGGCGCGTCGGAGGTTCGCTTCACCGAGGTCGCGGGAAGCCACCTCGGCATCATCGCGGGCCCGGCCGCCCGCGACACCACGTGGGCGACGATCGCGGACTTCCTCGACAGTGTGCGCTCGCCCAGCAGGACCCCCTCACCCACCCACTGACCGGACCGTCGATGAACTGGGGCCAGCGAATAGTTCGCACCCCCGTTCACCGGGACGCGCCACTGACAGCGCGGGTATCACGCGCCGCGCATGGCGCGATAGACGGCCGAGCCGACGAAGGCGCCGAGATCATCGGGATTCCACTGGTCCTGGTTGGCGAACAGGGTACGGACCGCGCTTTCGGCGGCCGACACCCACAGCTCCACCAGCGCGGGCAATTTGCGCTCGGCGTCGTCGATGCCCCATGCCTGCAAGGTCGGACGCAGCAGCGCCGTGCACCGCTCGACCGCGAGCCGGCGACCACGACCGAATGAGCCGACGACCGCGGGGTCGGGGTTGCCGTAGATCAGTCGCCACGCGTCGGGACGATCGGCGGCCTTGTGGAGCAGCGTGCGGAACCCCTCGACGAAGACCGTCTCGTCGGCGTTGGTCGCGCGCGGCGGCAGCACGTCGAGCACACCGGAGATCAGGAAACTCTCCTCGCGCTGGATCAGCGCGTCGATCAATTCGACCCGATCCGGGAAGCACGCATACACCACCGGGCGGGTCACCTTCATGTAGTCCGCGACCGCACCCATCGTGACCGCGGCGACGCCGTCGTCGGCGGCGATGGCCAGTGCCGCGTCGAGCACCTGCGGCCTGCGCCGCTCGGGGCCGAGGTGCGCGGCCCGCCCTCGCCGCTGCACTGCCGACTCGCTAACCATGAGCCCACAATAGCAACCCATCCGACGTTCCTACATCTTTGTACGAAAATGCTACAGTGACGAATGAAGCGTCCCGACCCTGCCGGACGCCCGCAGGAGGAGCGACGATGCCCCAGGATTTGTTCAACCCGAACACCGCCGGCTTCGCCCAGTTCGATCCGGAAACGCGCAGGCTGTTGCGCGCGACGGTCGACTGGTTCGAGACGCGCGGCAAGACCCAGTTGCTCGATGACGATCGATCCCGCGTCTGGCCGTCGGACTTCCTCGACTTCGTCAAGCGCGAGCGCCTGTTCGCCACCTTCCTCACCCCGGCGGCCCAGGCCGGCGGCGACCCGAACAAGCGCTGGGACACCGCACGCAACGCCATGCTGAGCCAGATTTTCGGCTTCTACGGCATGACCTACTGGTACATCTGGCAGGTCACCATCCTGGGTCTGGGCCCGATCTGGCAGAGCGACAACACCGCGGCCAAGAAGAAAGCCGCCGCGCAACTCGACTCCGGTGAGATCTTCGCCTTCGGCCTGTCGGAGAAGGAGCACGGCGCCGACGTGTACTCCACCGACATGATCGTCGACCCGCAGCCCGACGGTGGCTACACCGCGACCGGCGGCAAGTACTACATCGGCAACGGCAACCTGGCCTCGATGGTCTCGGTGTTCGGCCGTCGTTCGGACAAGCCGATCATCGACAGCGCAGCGGCATTGCGAGGCAAGCCGACTCAGCAGGATTACGAGGGGTATCTCTTCTTCGTCGCCGACTCCCAGCACGCGGCGTACAAGCTGCGCAAGAATGTCGTCAACAGCCAGATCTATGTCGCTGCTTTCGATCTGGAGAACTACCCCGTCGCCGAGGAGGACATCCTCCACCGCGGCGAGGACGCGTTCCACGCGGCGATGAACACGGTAAACGTGGGCAAGTTCAACCTCGGCTTCGGCGCGGTCGGCGCCTGTGAGCACTCCTTCTACGAGGCGATCAACCACGCCGAGAACCGAATTCTGTTCGGGCACAAGGTCACCGAGTTCCCACAGGTCCGGGCGCTGATCACCGATTCCTACGCGCGCATCGCCGCAATGAAGCTCTACAGCGCCCGCGCGGTGGACTACATGCGTTCGGCGTCGCCCGACGACCGTCGCTACCTGCTGTTCAACGCCATCGAGAAGATGTCGGTGACTCGCCAGGGACAGCACGTGATCGAGGACCTCGCCGACGTGATCGCCGCGCGTGGGTTCGAGAACGACATGTACTTCCCGGTCGCGATGACCGCCATGTTCGGCCTCCCCCGGCTCGAGGGCACCGTCCACGTCAACATGGCGCTGTCGCTGAAGTTCATGGCCAACTACATGTTCCACCCCGCCGATGCCGGCCTGGCTGCGATGCAGTCACTGCCGGGCGCCTCGGTGGCATCCACGGGAACCACCCGTGCGGTCGCCGGTGCGCTGAGCTGGTCGAGTCGCAAGATCACCCCGCGCCTCGGCGCGGTCGTGAAGCCTCTGCGTGCCGAATTCGCCAGTGCCGCTTATGCTTCGGTGCCATCGCGCCACGACACCGCCGACGACGAGTTCCTGTTCCGGCAGGGCCCGAGCAGTGGTCTCGGCCGGATTCGCTTCGCGGACTGGCGACCGGTTTTCGAGAGCTTCCGCGAGGTACCCAATGTGGCGGTGTTCCTCGAGCAGGTGCTCGCGCTGCAGGCCCTGCTCGCGGTTGCCGCACCGACGTCGTCGCAGCAGCAGGACGTGGACTTCCTGTTCGCGTTCGGTGAGCTGTTCACCGCGGTGCCCTACGCGCAGCTGGTGCTGGAGCAGGCACGCATCGACGGCACCGATCCAGCGGTGATCGACCAGATCTTCGACGGCTTCGTGCGCACCTTCTCCGCGAACGCGCTCAACCTGCACAACAAGCCGACCGCCACCCCCACCCAGCAGCGCCGGGCCCTCGACCTGGTTCGTCGGCCGGTCTTCGACGAATCTCGTTTCGAGCGTGTCCTCGGCAAGGCGCGCGCGCTGGCCGGGACGTACGAGATGAAGGCCTGACGCAGCAGCGACGGTTGCCTCCGTGTATCGAGCGGAGGCCACCGAGGTCAGTCGAGTGGCGGCGCTGTTTCGGTGATGGTGGCCAAGGTCGCTGCCACCGACATATCGGGCTCGATGACCACGCCCTTCTCTCGAAGAAAGCCGTCGAACAACTGGACGACGGCATTGGTCGTCCGATCGACGAACAGTGCCGTCGGTTCCGGCAGCGGAACGGGATCGGTGTCGAGCCACAGGTCGGTGACGGCCATGACGAAACCGACGATGCCGCGCAGCAGATGATCGATACCGTCGGTATCAAGCGCGACCGAGGACAGCACACTGCGGCTGCGGTCGGCCAGATCGTGCGACAGGCGCCGACCGATGTCCAACGGCCGAGCGGCCGGATCGGCGCCCGAGACGCTCTGGGTGAGGACGAGGAACCGGAACACGTCGGGATGTTCGGCGATGACCCCGGCGTAGGCGGTGAGGAACCGATGGATCGTGACCCTGGGCGGCTGCATGATGAGCGAGAGATCCGGCGCGACGGCCGCGTAGATCTGCGCGACGAGCCAATCCGAGACCGCGCCGTCGAGCTCGGATTTGTCGGCGAACATGCGGTACAGACGCGGTTTGGCGACGCCCATCTCGCGAGCGAGCGCCTCCATGCTCAGCTGGGGTCCGTCGCGGTCGATGCACCGCACCGCGCCCGCGATGACCTGTTCGCGGGTGAGCAACCGTACGGGCGACCGGCGAGCCGGTCTAGACGATGTAGTCACTGTTCTCCCTGATCCGCCCTTCGCGTACGGCCAGGATAGCGGCGTTCGGCCAGAGATCTGCCGCCGTATCGCGGGCGGACTCAGAGGGGGTGTTGACAGCGGCCTTTCCAATCCTCAAGATATTCCCGGTACTGCGCGTACCAGAAAATGGTACCGGCGGTACTATTGATGGCGCACGGAGCAACGAAGCCCCGTGCCGGAAGGAGTCTCGTATGACGCGCGAAACCGGCAACCACACCCCCGGGGCAGCGTCATCCAGAACACATCTGGTGCGCAACGGCGACATTTCGCTCGCTGTCTACGAATTCGGCCCACAAGACGGCATTCCGGTGGTTCTAGTCCACGGTTGGCCCGATACCCATCACTTATGGGACGGCGTCGTTCCACTGCTGTCGGACAAATATCGGGTGATCTCCTACGACACCCGCGGTTATGGCGAGTCCAGCGCGCCGACCCAGGTCTCGGCCTACCAGCTGAGCAAGCTCGCGACCGACTTCTTCGCCGTGGTGGAGGCCGTGAGCCCCACCGAACCCGTGCACGTCGTGGCCCACGACTGGGGCTCGGTGCAGATCTGGGAAGCGGTGTGCGAGCCGGGCGCCAACCAGTACGTCGCGTCGTTCACCTCGATCTCGGGCCCGAACCTGGACCACCTGGCCACCTGGATGCGTCGTGGCGTGCTGTCGGGCACCCCGCGCGGGATCTGGGGCACGCTCAGCCAGTGCCTGTCCTCGGCGTACACCGTCTTCTTCATGCTGCCGATCCTGCCCGGCCTGTTCTTCCGGCTCGTCGGCACCGAGAAGATCTGGAAGCTGTTCCTTCGCGTGATCGAGGGCACGCCCGCTGATCAGATCTCGCTGGCGCCGACGCTGAAACAGGACATGATCTCGGGGCTGCGCTTCTACCAGGCCAACATCATCGCCCGCATGTTCGGGCCCAGGGAACGCCGCACCACCGTGCCGGTGCAGTTGCTGGTCAACACCCGCGACATCGCCGTGCGCCCCGCCGGCTACGACGACACCGCGAAGTGGGCCGATCAGGTCATCCGCCACGACCTGCCGCGCGGGCACTGGCTGCCCTACTCCGACCCCGCCACGATCGCCGAATACGCCGACGCGTTCATCCAGGCTCAGCCCAAGTAGCGACGAATGAGAGATAAGCCAATGCTCGACTTCGACATCGTCATTACCGACGGTCTCTGGTTCGACGGCACCGGAGCCGCGTCCGCACAGCGCACGATCGGCATCCGCGACGGCATCGTCGAGGCCGTCTCCGTGGACCCGCTGCCGATCGGCGCAGGCACCGAGGTGATCGACGCCGCGGGCAAATGGGTGCTGCCCGGTTTCGTCGACGTGCACACCCACTACGACGCCGAACTGCTGATCAAGCCCGAGCTGTCGGAGTCGCTGCGACACGGCGTCACCACGGTCGTCGTCGGCAACTGCTCGCTGTCGACCGTGCTGGCGTCCAACGCCGACTGCGCGGATCTGTTCAGCCGTGTCGAAGCCGTGCCGCGCGACGCGGTGCACGATGCCCTGGACAAGCACCGCACCTGGTCGGATCCGGTCGAGTACGCCAAAGCGCTGGACTCGCTGCCACTCGGCCCCAATGTCGCCGCGTTCCTCGGGCACTCCGATCTGCGCACGCATGTGCTCGGGCTCGGCCGCGCGGTCACCCGCGACACCAAACCCACCGCTGCCGAGATCGAGCAGATGACCACCCTGCTCGACGCCGCGGTCGACGCCGGCTTCCTCGGATTGTCGTCGATGACGAACAAACTCGACAAGATCGACGGCGACGAATACCGGTCGCGGTCGCTGCCGTCGACCTACACCCGTGGCAAAGAGGTGCGCGCGCTCAACAAGGTGCTGCGCAAGCGCGGCCGGGTTCTGCAGAGCGCCCCGACGGTCAGCCTGAACCCCAATATCGCCAAGTTCTTCCTCGCCAGCGCCGGTATCGGCCGGCCGAGGCTGCGCACCTCGCTGCTGTCGGCGGCCGACTCCAAGGCCTACCCGCCGCTGGTGTGGTTCATGCTCTACGCCGCGCCGCTGCTGAATCGGTTCGCCCGCACCAACTTCCGGTGGCAGCACCTGCCCGTGCCGTTCACCGTCTACGCCGACGGCATCGACCTGGTGGTGTTCGAGGAGTTCGGTGCGGGCGCCGCGGCCCTGCATCTGAAGGATCAGGTCGAACGCAACGAGTTGCTCGAGAGCGAGCCGTACCGTCGCTGGTTCCGCAAGCAGTACGACAACAAGTTCACCCCGCGCATCTGGCACCGCAACTTCTTCGATGCCGAGATCATCGCCTGCCCCGATGAATCAGTGGTCGGCAAGTCGATCGGTCAAGTCGGCAAGGACCGTGGCCTGCATCCGGTCGACGCTTACCTCGACATGGTGGTCGAATACGGTTGCACACTGCGCTGGCGCACCACGATCGCCAACGATCGCCCCGAGTACCTGAACAAGCTTGCCGCGAGCCCCGGCGTGCAGATGGGATTCGGCGACGCGGGCGCGCACCTGCGCAACATGTCGTTCTACAACTTCCCGCTGCGTCTACTCGAAAGAGTGCTGCGCGCTCAGGAATCCGGCACACCGTTCCTGAGCACCGAACGTGCCGTCCACCGGCTCACCGGTGAACTCGCCGACTGGTATCAGATCGACGCCGGTCACCTGCGTCAGGGCGACCGGGCCGACCTGGTCGTGATCGACCCCGCCGGGCTCGACGACGAGGTGCACCAGCTCCACGAAGCTCCACTGCCCGAGTTCGGGCTCGACCGCATGGTCAACCGCAACGACCGCGCTGTCGTCGCGACCGTTGTCAACGGCCGCCGTGTCTTCGGCGCGGGCGAGGTCACGCCCGGCATCGGCGCGGACTGGGGAACCGGGCAGTTCCTGCGCGCCGGCCACGACAACTCCGCTCCCCTCGCACAGGAGACCCGATGAAACTCCCGTTCCGTCGCGCACCCAGGACCGTGCGTGCACCTGATGTCGCCCTGCAGGCACGCAACGTGAAGTTCGACTGGACCTGCGCGCCACTGCACTGGATGCCGTCCGAGCCGATCGCCTCGCACGTGGTGAACTCGCTGAACCTGCTGCTGCCCGAAGGCGAGCGGATGTTCTGCGCCACCTACCGCGACGCGTTGCCCTACGTGCGCGACGCCAAGGTGCGCGAGGCCATGCTCGGGTTCATCGGCCAGGAATCGATGCACGCCGAAACCCATGCCAAGGTGCTCGACCAGGTTTTCGCCGCCCACCACATCGACACCGCGCCGTATACCCGCCAGATGGAGTACGTCTTCCGCAACTCGCTCGGCGCACGCGAGGGCAGCCCGCACGCGGCACAGACCCGCCTGGTCGAACGGTTGACGTTCATCGCCAGCCTCGAGCACTTCTTCGCGTGGCTCGGTGACTGGATTCTCAACGCCGACCTGGAATCCCACGGCGCCGAACCACGCGTGCTCGACCTGTTCCGCTGGCACGGCGCCGAGGAAGTCGAACATCGGCGTGTCGCCCACGATGTCGCGATCTACTTCCGGGCCGGGTATGTGCGGCGTGCGGGAATCATGCTGCTCGTGATCCCGATCTTGCTCAGCTTGATCGCGCGCGGCACGAAGTACCTGGTCAATCAGGATCCGGAGCTGCCGAATATCGGCTATCCCCGACTGATCTGGAAGATCCTGGGGGCGATGTGGCGGGGCGCGCTGCCCGGCATTCCGGCACTGCTGATCAGTGCCGGATCCACGTTCAACCCGCGCTACGACCCGGCGAATGTCGGCTCGACCGAACAGGCGATCGCCTATCTGGCCAAGTCACCGGCGGCTAGGGCGGCGGCGTCGTGACCGTGTACCCCGCACCCGTAGTGATCCCGCCGGACCTGTATGGCAAACACGATCACGACCCGACGACCCGAGTGCTGGACACGGTCGCCAACCTGCGCGTGCGCTGGTCGACATTGATCAACCGCCGTCCCATCCTCACCAGGACCGACGATGCCCGCTTCCCGGTGGTCGTCACCGACCGGGTGCTGGTAGCCGAGGATCAGGCGGTCATCACGCTGGGGCTGCGCGCCCCCGATGGTGCTCAGCTACCCCCGTGGGCGCCGGGCGCGCACATCGACATCGAACTCCCGTCCGGGCGCCTCCGGCACTATTCGTTGTGCGGCGATCCGGCCGAGACCGGGGAGTACCGCATCGCGGTACGTCGCATTCCGCACGGCGGCGGCGGGTCGATCGAGGTCCATGACGCGCTGCCGGTCGGGACCGCAGTGGTGATCCGCGGCCCACGCAACGCGTTCCCGTTCGCGCCGCCCGGACGTGGCTCGTCGGCGAAACGCCTGCACTTCGTCGCGGGTGGCATCGGTATCACCCCGATTCTGGCGATGGCCCGTGCCGCCGACAGGCTCGGCATCGCCTGGACCCTGGTCTACTGCGGGCGCAGCCGCGACACCTTGCCCTTCCTCGACGAGCTCGCCGACCTCGCCGGACACGTGGTGGTGCGGACCGACGACGAGCACGCAACACCGAGTGCCGCAGACCTTCTCGACGGTGTCGACCACGACACGGCGATCTACTGCTGTGGACCGACCCCGATGACAGCCGCTCTCGTCGCCGCTGTGCGCACGATGCCGGGCATCGAGTTCCACTCCGAGAGGTTCTCCCCCGCACCGGTTGTCGACGGCACCGCGTTCGAGGTGGAGTTGGCAGGCACCGGCGAGGTCGTCCCCGTCGCCGCCGACCAGACCATGCTCGACGCACTGCTCGCGGTGCGCCCCGACCAGCCCTACTCGTGTCGCCAGGGCTTCTGCCGCACCTGTGTGGTCCGCGTCGTGGACGGCACACCCGACCATCGCGACAGCGCGCTGACCCCCGACGAACACGACGCAGGGGTCACGCTGACGTGCGTCTCGCGCTGCGTGGGAAAACGCCTCGTCCTCGACCTCTGAGCAGGAAGCTGTGAGCGGTGCCAACGTGATGCCGCACGCACTGGGTCGAGGTGTTCGCCCGAAGAACGGCACAATGGAATCGATGAAACCTTGGCAGCGCGATCCCAGCACCGGTGACAGCCCGCTCGGCAACGGCGACGGCGTCGGCTTCGACGACCTGCGCGCGCTGCGCGAGCAGTTCGTCGACTTCATGCTCGGTTACAAGTTCGCGATCGACGAGGTGACGACCAAGATCAACATCTTGCGTGAGGACTTCAACAACACCCACGAGTACAACCCGATCGAGCACGTGGGGTCGCGGCTCAAGTCACCCGAAAGCGTCCTCGAGAAGGTCCGGCGCAAGAATTACGCGATGAATCTGGCCGCCATCAGGGACAACGTGCTCGATATCGCCGGGGTGCGGGTGGTGTGCAGCTTCATCTCCGATATCGGCACGATCAGGGACATGCTGGCCGGTCAGGAAGACATCACGGTCATCGAGGAGCGCGACTACATCACCCACCGCAAGCCGAACGGCTACCAGAGCATGCACCTGATCGTGTCGATCCCGGTGTTCCGCTCCGACCGCACCGAACGGATTCCGGTCGAGATCCAGATCCGCACCATCGCGATGGACTTCTGGGCCAGCCTCGAACACAAGATCTACTACAAATATCGCGGCGAGGTGCCCCCGAACCTGCGCACCGACCTCGCCCAGGCAGCCGAGGTCGCCACCCAGCTCGACGAGAAGATGGAAGCCCTACACCGTCAGGTCGACCGCAGCGCACGCCCGAAGAAACCGGCCACGGACGCACTTGACCTCAGCATCCTGTACAACAACCTCACCGCCGGGCACCCCGGCTACCTCCGTCCCACCGAGCCGCCGACCTGAGCGGTCGATATCGAACTCGCAACCGCTGCGACCCCACCCGCATTTCCGCCGTCCGATCATCGGTGATCGGCGCTACTGTCCGAGCAGAGTCATCTCGAACAGCGTGGCGCGAAAGGATCCCGGTGTCGCTCTCACGTCGAACGTTGATCACCGCGGCCGCGGTCGGCCCCGCCATGGCCGCGCTCGGAATGCCCGTAGGGCGCGCTGAGGAACGTGCGCTCGGCGCGGGCGAGTTCCGGTCGCTGGCCGCGCGCGGGTACAACCGGCGATTCTCGGCTCGACCGGCGAAGATCTATGTGCCGACCAGCGCCGAGGAGGTTCGTCGCGCGGTCGCCGCGGCGGTGGGCGAGGACTCGGGGATCGCGGCGCGCTCGGGCGGGCACTGCTTCGACGATTTCGTCGACAACGCGCAGACGCGTTCGATCATCGACCTCGGCCTGCTGAACGCGGTGTACTGGGACGAGCGCCACGGTGCGTTCTCGGTCGACGCAGGCGCCGACATCGGCACCGTCTACCACGCACTGCACCGCTGGGGCGTCACGGTGCCGGGCGGGATCTGCCTCGGCGTCGGGATGGGCGGTCATGTCAGCGGTGGTGGCTATGGTCCGTTGTCACGGCGATTCGGGCTCGTCGCCGATCATCTGGCCGGGGTGGAACTGGTCACCGTCGATGCCGACGGCACCGCGAAAGTGGTGGTCGCGACCAAGGACGGCCCCGACCGCGAGCTGTGGTGGGCGCACACCGGTGGTGGGGGCGGCAATTTCGGTGTGGTGACCCGGTTCCTGCTCCGCTCGCCCGAATCCGACGGCTCGGACCCGGCGCAGGCCCTGCCGAAACCGCCGGGCAGCATGCTGAACGCGCGACTGATCCTGCCCATCACGACCGAGGATTCGTTCGTCCGGTTGCTCGGTAATTACCTCGGGTTCTTCGAACGCCACAGTGCGCCCGGTAATGAATTCGCCGGTCTTTACGCACCACTGATGATCCGGACGACCGGCACCGGCGCGGCCGAGATGCTGATCCTGTTGGATGCCGAAACACCCGACGCGCGAACCCGTTTCGACGAATTCGTCGACACGGTGAGCGAGGGCGTGTTCCCGCCGGGAATACTCACCCCGGTCACCCAGCTGTCCTACCCGGACACACTGGCCCAGGTGTATTACGCCAAGGGCAAGAACACGACGCGGGTCAAAGTCAAAGCCGCCTATCTCCGCAAGGCCTACTCCCCCGAACAACTCCGAATCTTCCACCGCTACCTCACCGATCTCGGCTTCCTCGGCGAATCCCAGCTCGAATTCCTGCCGTTCGGCGGCGCGATCAATGCCGTCACCGCCGACGCGACGGCGATGCCGGCGCGGGATTCGTTCATGAAGATGCTGATCCACGCATCGTGGCGGCTGCCCTTCGACGACGACAGATATCTGCGCTGGGCTCGCGCGATGTATCGCGACGTCCATGCCGACACCGGCGGTGTCCCGGTGCCGAACGAGGCCTACGGCGGCAGTTACATCAACTATCCGGACCCGGATCTGGCCGATCCCGAGTGGAACACCTCCGGCCTACCGTGGCATGCCTTCTATTACGGCGACAACTATCGGCGACTGCTCCGAGTCAAGGCCGCCGCGGATCCGGGAAATGTTTTCCAGCACCGGCTTTCGATCGGCCGACCCGACTGGTGAGGCCGGTCAGGTGAGCGCCAGCACCCGGCACGGTCCACCCGTGCCGCCTGCGTGTTTCGGCGCGCCGATGATCACCGTCGCGCCGCTCGGCGGTACCGCGGCGAGGTTGGCGAGCATCTCCACGCCGTAGCGACCCGCACCGAGAACGGCTGTGTGCGCACCGTATTCGGGATCGGCACCGCAATCCAGACTCAGCGTGTCGACACCGGCACCGACGATCCCGCATTGCGCCACCAGGTATTCCGCGGCCTCGGCGGAGAAACCCGGCGCGTGCGGCGTTGTTCGCTCGTCGAGATTGAGGAAGGTCGACGGCTCGGCGATGCGTCGTTCCCACCCGGAATACATCGCGACAAAGGCCCGCTCGGGGATGTCACCGTGCTGCGACCGCCAGCTGTCGATATCGGCAACGGTCACCACCGCATCGGCGTCGACGGCGGCCTTGGCACTGATATCGATGACGACGAGCGGCGCGACGAGGTCCTCGACGGCGAGAGCCTCGGTCGTGGTGGCGCCGGGAATCCGATGGGCGGGCGCGTCGAGATGGGTTCCGGTGTGCTCCCAGTACCCGAGCGCGTACTGCCCGAACCCACCCGACGCGTGCCAGGCCACCGGGACCATGACCATCGGCGGATTGCCCGGCCACACCGGCAAGTGCGGTGTCAGCGTGTGGGTGAGGTCGATGACGCCGGAACGCGGCGCGGCGACGGCTGGCGCGGGTGCCGCCACGGCCAGCGCGGTGAGCCCGGCGAGGCCGAGCACGGCCCGCCGACTCGGCTGTGGCGCACTCTCATGGGCGAGACGAACGATCTCGGGCGAGCACATCGGACTCAAGATAGCCGAGCGAACCAGGTTCGGCGCATGATCAGGGCCGATGCGGAAGGCGGGATTTCCGGCCGACCGGGTGGACGGCGCGACCGTCGCCGGACTATCTGTCGGCGCGCTGGTCGCGGCCTGCGGCGGGTAGCGGACTTTCGCTCGGTGCCAGGGCTTGATACAGGTTGGCGGGCCCCAGACCGCGAGACAGGCCGAGAATCATCGCGGCGCACCCGAGCCCGGACAGCACCAGACCGGTGGCGAAGAGCGTGGGGTATCCGGCCAGCTCGCCGACGAGGCCCGCGGCCATCCCGGCCACGCCTTGGACGATGACGATCGCGCAGGCGAGCAGGGTGTAGTCGCTGCCCGCGTGGTCGGGTTCGGAGGCGTCCATCATGAGGGCGAAGACGGCGACGGTGGCGGCACCGCCGAACACGTGCTCGGCGAGACTGGCGGTGACGAGCAGTTCGAACCCGCCGAGGCCGAGGGCGGCGAACAGATACAGCGCGATGCTCGCGGTCTGGGTGACACCGCCGATCAGCAGCGCCTTGCGGCGGCCGAAACGGTAGGCCAGCCAGCCACCCAGCGCCGCACCGGCCAGCGCGCCCGCCGAGGAGAGAACACCTTTGATCAGGGCGATCTCGCCGAGGTCGAGGCCCGCGTCGGACAGGAAGGGACCGGTGAGCGCCGCGGCCATCGAGTCACCGAACTTGAAGGCGCCGATCAACGCGATGAAGGCAAGGATGCCGGGGCGGCGCAATCTGGTCCACCAGGCGCCGAGCAGCTGCGCGGGCTTCCCGCGCGGCGCACGGTCGACGACCCGCTCCCGCAGCAGCCACACCGGCACCGTGGTGAGCATGATCAGTACCGCCATGGTCAGAAATAGTGCCCGCCAGCCCGCCAGCGCGTACAACCACAGCAGGGCGCCACCGCCGACGATCATCCCGACCCGATAGGCCCCGACCTGGATGCCGTTGCCGAGCCCGCGCTGACGCGGACCCAGCAGGCGCACCGCCAAACCGTCGGTGGCCACGTCCTGGGTCGCCGAGAGCAGGTTCACCACGACGATGCCGACGAACATCGCGCGCAGCGAGGACGACAGATCCATGCAGGCCAGCACCATCGCGACCGCGGCCGACAGCAGTTGCAGCACCAGCAGCCAGGTACGCCGGGTGCCGTACCGATCGACATAGGGCGCCCAGAGAAACTTCAGCGCCCACGGCAGGAACAGCACACCCGAGGCACTGATCGCCACCAGCGAATAGCCCGATTCGCGCAGCACCACCGGCAGCGCCTGGGTGAAGAAGCCGAACGGCAGGCCCTGCGCGAAATACAGCGACGACAACAGAACCAGCGTGCCCGCGGTGATCACACCCGGTCGGGTGGTGGTGCTCATGGGCACATCGTCGCAGAGACTCCGTCCCGACGCCGTGCACGGGCTCGGCGCGACCGGCCGTCAGCGCGTGGGCTGCGGGCTGCGAATGTGCTCGAAGACCAAACTCGTCTCGGTCGAAGCGAATTCGCGGGTCGCGCTGAGTTCCTGAGTCACGAACTCGCGCAACGCGTCCGGTGAGGCCGCCGACACCTGGATCAGGAAGTCCACGGTGCCCGCGAGGAAGTACACGTTCACCACACCGGGCAGTGCGGCGAGCTTGGCACTCAGCTCACCGATGCGGGCCCGAGCCGCCGGTTGCACCTGGACCGAGATCATCGCCTGGAGCGGCAGCCCCAGTGCCTCCGGGGCGATGTCGGTGTAGAAACCGCGGATCGCACCGAGTTCCCGGAGCCTGCGTAGGCGCAGCGAACACGTCGACGCGGCGATGCCGACCCGCGCCGCCAGGACATTGTTGGGAACGCGCGCGTTCTCGGCGAGTTCGGCGAGCAGCCTGCGGTCGATGTCGTCGAGGTTCGACGGCAACCCCCGGAACGGCTGCACGGGTTGCGGGCGGTGTTGCTCTCGCGACGCCATGATCGCAGGATACTCGGCTCCGATACCGATATCCGCCGATTGTGCAGGTGTGATAGCCGGTTGCGGTACTGATCCTCGATCCTCGGAGGAGAAATCGATCATCCGTAAGGAGCATCTACCATGCGCATCGGTGTCCCCAAGGAAGTCAAGAACAACGAATTTCGCGTAGCGATCACGCCGATCGGTGTGCACGAACTGGTGTCGAACGGTCATCACGTGATCATCGAAGCGGGGGCGGGGGTGGGATCGTCGATTCCCGACTCCGAATACCTCGCGGCAGGAGCACAGATCCTCGCCGACGCCGACGCCGTCTGGGCCGAGGCAGAGCTGGTATTGAAGGTCAAGGAACCCGTCGCGCAGGAATATCACCGCTTGC
Organism: Nocardia sp. IBHARD005; assembly: GCF_052814245.1. Classification (NCBI taxonomy): domain Bacteria; kingdom Bacillati; phylum Actinomycetota; class Actinomycetes; order Mycobacteriales; family Nocardiaceae; genus Nocardia; species Nocardia sp. IBHARD005. Next base: position 4,136,304 of record NZ_CP199935.1, on the reverse strand, counting down.
GCGAAGGGCTGGTCCTGTTCACCTACCTGCATCTGGCGGCAGACCGGCCGTTGACCGAACAGCTACTGGCGCAACGGGTTACGGCTATCGCCTACGAGACAGTGCAACTGCCCTCCGGTACGCTGCCGCTGCTGTACCCCATGTCGGAAGTCGCGGGTTGCCTGGCGCCGCAAGTGGGCGCGCACGCGCTGATGAGGCCCTACGGCGGTCGCGGGGTACTGCTCGGTGGCGTCGGCGGGGTCGACCAGGCCGACGTGGTCATCATCGGGGCCGGAGTCGCGGGCCAGAACGCGGCCAACATCGCCTTGGGAATGGGCGCGCACGTCACGCTTCTCGACACCGACCTCGACAAACTGCGAATGTCGTTCTGGCGCTACAACAACCGTGTGCGCGGGTTGGCCTCGTCGAAGCTGGCGATCGCCGAGCAGGTCCGCGCGGCGGATATGGTGATCGGCGCTGTCCTGATCCCCGGAGCCGCCGCACCCAAGCTGGTGAGCAACGAGCTGGTCGCGCAGATGAAACCGGGTTCGGTGCTGGTCGATATCGCGGTCGACCAGGGCGGCTGCTTCGCCGACACCCACCCGACGACCCATGCGGATCCGACCTATCAGGTTCACGCGTCGACGTTCTATTGCGTGGCGAACATGCCAGGCTCCGTGCCGCACACCTCGACCTACGCACTGACCAACGCCACCCTGCCCTACGTGGTGGCCTTGGCAGGTAAGGGCTCCGAACGCGCCTGCGCGGAAGATCCCAGCCTCGCACTCGGCCTGAACACCCACGCAGGCAACGTCACCAACGCCCAGGTCGCCGCCGCCCACGACCTCATGGCACAGGTCGGGTAGGGCACGCGCGGCGGCGACAGCCTTATCGCGGGCCGGGTATGTCGAGCAGATCCGCCAGGCGGGACCGATGAACGCCACCCGTGCCGAAGGCGATGTGGTCGGCTGTGGCACGCTCGAGGTACAGGTGCGCCGGGTGCTCCCAGGTCATGCCCATGCCGCCGTGTAGCTGCACTGCCTCTTCACCCGCGAGCACGGCGAGATCGCCGCAGAGCTGGCACCGGATTTCCTCGCCGGTCCACAGCGGCCGCAGAAAGCGCCGCTTCTGCTCGTCGGTCCCGTAGGCCAGGATCGTCGGCGCTGCCATGCCGAGGCCGATACCGTTGCCATAGGGATTGTTGTCGGGTGCGCCCGCCTCCTCGAACGCACGGTCCACTTCGACCTGCCGGGCATGCGGGAGACCGAGCCCGCCGTGGCCGGGTGGGAAGTACACCCAGGCCAGCCCCGCGTCGTAGCGGGCGCGCAGGAAGTCGAGGCGCTCGGTGGTGGCCGGATCATGGGCGGCGAGGAACTGCTCGATCTTGCGCCCCGAGTTCGTTGACTGTCATCGTGGCTCCCGTTGGCCGCGCGGCTCACCGCCGGCGTCGACCTCGAAACGTAGTGCGGCGAGACCGGTTTCGAGCAGCGGTTCGACCGCGGCACCGATGGTCTCGAAGCCCGCGCCCACGGTCTGGCCGTGCAGGTAGCGGTAGTGCACGCCCTCGAGGATCGCGGCGAGCTTGAAGGCCGCCAGTCCCAGGTAGAAGCCGAAGCGGGACATGTCGCGGTCACTGCGTGCGGCATAGCGCGCGATGATCTCGGCTTCGGACAGGAAGCCGGGCGCGACGGACGCATCCGCCACGTTCGCGTTGCTCGAGGTTCCGGACGCGAGGCGGCCGTAGACGATCATCAACGCCAGGTCGGTGAGCGGGTCGCCGAGCGTGGCCATCTCCCAGTCGATGACGGCCGCGGGACGGTCGTCGGCATCGGTCAGCACGTTGTCGAGGCGGAAGTCGCCGTGCACGATCCCGACGGCCGACTCGGCGGGGACATCGGCGGCCAGGCGCGCGTGGAGCTCGACGGCCGCGGGCAGCTCGCGCGTGTGCGATGCGTCGAGCTGCTTGCGCCACCGGGTCACTTGGCGCGCGAGAAAACCCGCCGGCCTGCCGAAGTCCGCCAGCCCGACCGCCGCCGGGTCGACAGCGTGCAGCGCGGCGAGGGTGTCGATCAGACCGGTCGAGATCGCCCTGGTCCGTTCGGGTCCCAGCGCGACCAGCTCGGCGGCATTCCGGTACGGCGTGCCGTCGACCCGCTCCATCACAGAGAACGGCGCGCCGAGAACGTCCTCATCACGGCACAGCGCGTACATCTCGGGCACCGGGACGGCGGTCGGTGCCAGCGCCGCCATCACCCGGTACTCGCGGGCCATGTCGTGTGCGGTCGCGAGAACATGTCCCAGCGGCGGACGACGCACGATCCACCGCCGGGTGCCGTCGGTGACCTCATAGGTCAGGTTCGATTTCCCGCCTGCGATCAGCCTGCCGCTGATCGGCGAGTCGACACCGGGGATCTCGGTACGCAACCACGACGAGAAGCGACCGAGATCGAGCCCGGGAAGTTCCGGCGCAATCCCCATCAGGCCACCACGAGCGACACGGTCTCGACCACGCACACCGGCTTGTCGCCACCTTCGCGTTCGACGGTGACCTTCGCGGTGACCAGATGTCCGCCTCCGCCGGGCTCGACCGAGAGCAACTCGACACCGGCGCGAACCTTCGAGTCGACCGGCACCGGGGCCGGGAACCGAAGCTTGTTGGCACCGTAGTTGACACCCATCTCGACGCCCTCCACCCGATAGATCTGCCCGACCAGGTCCGGCACGAGCGACAGCGTCAGATAGCCGTGCGCGATGGTGGTTCCGAAGGGGCCCTGTGCCGCCTTCACCGGATCGACATGGATCCACTGGTGATCGCCGGTGGCATCGGCGAAGGTATCGATCTGGGCCTGGGCGACGGTGTGCCATCCGGAGTAGCCGAGATGCGCGCCGACAGCGGCTTCGAGCTCGGCGACGCCATGGAAGGTCCTCATGCCTTCGGCCCGCCCGCCACGTAGAGCACCTGCCCGGAGACGAAACCGGCGCCCTCGCTGACGAAGAACGACACCGCGTGCGCGATATCGTCGGGCACGCCGGTGCGCGCGACGGGGATTTCCGCAGCGGCCCCGGCCTTGAGGTCCTCGAACGAGATGCCCACGCGCGCCGCCGTCGCGGCGGTCATCTCGGTTTCGATGAAACCGGGCGCGACCGCGTTGGCGGTAATGCCGAACTTGCCGAGCTCGAAGGCGAGGGTCTTGGTGAACCCCTGCAACCCGGCCTTGGCGGCCGCGTAGTTGGCCTGTCCGCGGTTGCCGAGCGCCGAGGTGCTCGACAGGTTGACGATGCGTCCGAAACGGGCTGCGGTCATGTGCTTCTGGACCGCGCGGGTCATCAGGAACGACCCGCGCAGGTGCACGTTCATCACCGTGTCCCAGTCGTCGGCGGTCATCCGGAACAGCAGGTTGTCGCGCAGGACACCGGCGTTGTTGACCAGCACGGTCGGCGCGCCGAGCTCGGCGGTGACCCGCTCGACAGCGGCTTCCACGGCAGCCTCGTCGGCGACGTCGGCGCCGATCGCGATCGCACGTCCACCGGCGGCCTCGATCTCGGCGACCACCGGCTTGCCCGCGGCTTCGTCGAGATCGATGACGGCCACGGCGAATCCGTCCGCGGCCAGACGGCGGGCCACGGCAGCGCCGATTCCGCGGGCAGCCCCGGTGACGATGGCGGTGTTGGTGGTACTCATCGAGTCATTCCTCCTTGGTTCGATATGTCTTCGGCGGTCCGAGCCGATATGTCAGACGCCGCCGGTCAGGGTCACGCCACCGTCGACGACCAGCAGCTGGCCGGTGATCCAGGCGGCGTCGGCGGAGAGCAGGAACGCCACCGCACCGGCGATGTCCTCGGGCACGCCGAGCCGTTTGAGCGGGTAGGTCTCGGCGAGTTCCTGCTCGCGGCCCTCGTAGAGCGCGGTGGCGAACTTCGTCTTCACCACCGCGGGTGCCACGGCGTTGACCCGGATATTCGGGCCGAGCTCCACGGCCAGCTCCTGGGTGATGTAGGTGAGCATCGCCTTGCTGGCACCGTAGAAGCCGATGCCCGGCGCGGGGCGCAACCCGGCGACCGAGGAGACGTTGACGATCGCGCCGCCGTGCTCGTCCATCCACGCCCTGTGCACCTGCTGAGCCCACGACAACGCCGCGAGGCAGTTGACCTCGATGATCTTGCGGGCCGCCTGGAGATCCATCTCGATCATCGGCCCGTACACCGGATTGATTCCGGTGTTGTTCACCAGCAGATCGACACCGCCGAACGCTTCGATCGCCCGGCTGACCGCATCAGCCTGATGCTCGATGTCGTCGGCGCGTCCGGCCACACCGAGCGCACGTTGCGCACCGCCCAATTGCTCGACCGCGTCATCGAGCGCGTCCTGCTTGCGCGCGGTGATCACGACCTTCGCGCCGTCGGCCACCAGCCGCTCCGCGATGCCGAACCCGATGCCCCGGCTCGCCCCGGTCACAATCGCGGTTTTGCCCGCGAATCGGCCGCTCACGACAGACGCTCCAGCACCATCGCCATACCCTGGCCGCCGCCGACGCACATGGTCTCGAGGCCGAACTGCTTGTCGTGGTGGCGCAGTGAGTTGATCAAGGTGCTGGGAACGGTCAGATCATCAGCGCGCGTGTCTTTGAACGACCCCTTGCCCGCCCGGCCTATCGGGGAACGGGCAGCGGCGACGATCACGGCTTCCGGCATCGAATCTCCTCAATTAAGTAAGCGCTTGCTTAGTCAAGCATGGTGCAACAGTCCGGCGACGGCCGTCAATATGCGGGCACCTGTAATCCACGTCACACCACCTGATCCGAGGGATGCGATTCCGGGGCGAGATAATGACCCCGCGATGACCGACATGACAGAAGCCCGCTCCGACGCGACCCGCGCGCGTCTACTCGACGCAGCCATCGCCGCGTTCGCCGAGAAGGGCTTCAACGGCACCACCACACGCGATATCGCCGCGGCCGCGGGCTTGAGCCCCGCCGCGGTGTACGTCCATCACAAATCCAAGGAAGAGCTGCTCTATCTGATCTCGCGCTCCGGGCACGAAGAAACACTCGACCTCGTGCTCGAGGGAGTCGAGTCGTCCGGCGAACCGGCCATCGCGCTGCGAAATGTGGTGCACGCCTTCGCTGTTCACCATGCCAGAGGGCACACCGGCGCCAGGATCGTGAACTACGAACTGTCCGCGCTCACTCCCGAGCACTACGCCGAGATCCTCGATATCCGCCACCAGATCGACGCGCAGATCCGGGCTCTCGTCGAGCGCGGCGTCGCGGCGGGCGTCTTCGACACCCCCAGCCCGCGCATGGCCGGGGTCGCCCTGCTCTCGCTCGGCATCGATATCGCCCGCTGGTACCGCGACGAGGGCGACTGGAGCCCCGAGGACATCGCCGACGCCTACGCCGACATGGCTCTACGCATCGTCGGGGCCCACTGAGCTGACGCGGATCAGCGATCCAACGGGTTCAGCGCGATGGCTACCCGCATTCCCGAGTACCAGAGTGTCGCCGCTGTAGAACGTGGCCGGAGGCGCGCCTCATGCCGCATGGCCGCGGTGAACTCAGCGGCGAATCCGTTCCTGCTGTGGCGGGCGTCGATGGCTGCGAGCTGACGCGAATCCAATTGGTAGGCACGCAAACCCGTGACATCCAGATGGGCGGCGTCGTGCAGCAATGCCGCTTCCGCGCCGCGGTCACGCGGAGTCGCCAGGTCCAGGTGGCGTGCGATGGCGGTATGGACGCACTCCCCCAGCGCAGGCGTGGCGCCACCGTCGAGAACGAACGCGCGAGCCCGGTGTGCGCCGAGCAGAGCGAAACACCCCACCGCCGGATCGACAGGCTCGCCCACGGCGACGTCGTGCAGCACACAGGCGAGGTAGAGCGCCTCGGGGTCGGGGCTCAGGTCGTCCACCCCCGCCAAGGCCATGCCGAATTCCCAGCAGCGCAAGCTGTGGGCGAGCAGCGCGGGAGTGAGTGCCTGCGTGGCTTCTTCCAGTGCCGATCGACACAGTCGTGAATCCGGTGGCACCGGCGCTGCCCAACCCGAACCGTCTCCCTCGCGACGCAGCCCGCGGATCAGATGCGGCAAGGCCGTGGTCTGTAGGCCCAATGCCGAAGCTACAGTGCGGATCTGCCGCACTCGGCTCAATTCGCCGTCACGCCTCATGGTCATCTCCTACATGGGAAAGCAGATCGGCTCGAGCGATGCCGAGCATGGCTTCCAGGGTTGTCTCGTCGACGATCCGGCGCTGGAACAGCGAGTAGGCCCCGTTCACCGCGGCCCACGAAACCATCACCAGCGCCTGGGCTTCGACATCACAGCCCACCAGTCGCACTGCGGCGGCGAAGGATTCGATCAAGCCGCCGAGCACATCGTCGATTCGCACCTTCGCTGTCGTCGCCAGTTCGGATTCACTGACGTCGACGTCGGTCAGCGCGAGGATCCGCAACGCGAGTGGGTTCTCCCGATGGAAGGCGACGTAGCGGTCGTATACGGCGGCGACCTCGCCATGCGGGGTCGACTCACTGCCGATCGGTGCGGACATCGCTTCCGCGTGCAGGGTCGCTATGCGCCAGGCCAGCGCGGCGTATACGTCGGCCTTGCCCTCGCGAAAATTGGCGTAGATCGAGCTCACCGCCACGTCGGCCTCGGCGGCGAGCATGTCAATGGTGGTGCCGCGGTAGCCCTCTCGAAGGAACAAGACCTGCGCGGCGTCGAGCACGGCGGTGTGGGTCCGTCGTTTGCGTCGGTCGGTAGGGGGTTCCAACGTCATGCCAATACCGTAGTCTTGTTCCGATATCGTAGTCAACTTCCGATAGGAGTACCGATGACCCTCTCTCCGCAACTCCCCCGCACCGGCAGCGAAGCCATGGCCCTGTTCCTCCCCCAATCCCCCTTCGTCCGGCACATGGGCATCGAACTCGTCGACATCGAGGAAGGCCTGGCCCGCCTACGCATGCCCTTCCGCGAAGAACTCGTCACAGTCGGCGACATGGTCCACGGCGGCGCCCTCGCAGGATGCATCGACATCGGGATCATGGCCGCGGCCTGGGCCGGAGCCCGACTCCCTGAGCAATTGCGGGGGGTGACAGTCTCGATGTCCATCGATTTCATCCAGCCCGCCCACGCCGAAAGCATCGACATCATCGGCACTCGCCTGCGCGCCGGCCGCCACCTCAGCACCTGCCGGGTCGACATCGTCGCCACCGACGGCGGTCGCCTCATCGCCGCGGGCGCGGGCACTTACAAAGTGGGATGAACCACGTAGTCGGGCATGCTGCGAATATCCCCTCACAGCACCTGGCACACCGCCGGACATCGGGCTTAACCTCGACGTCATGGAGTCCCGCAATGCCGCGTTTCTCGTCGTGTCCGCCGTCGCTCTCGGTCTGCTGTGCGCATGCGCCCCGAGCGACGGCTCCGAGCAGCCGAGCACCCGGACCGGTTCGTCCGAACACAACTCCACCGTCACCGATGAGCTCGACGCGCCGTGGTCGATCGCCTTCCACGGCACCACCGCACTGGTGAGCGAGCGGGACAGCGCCCGCATCCTCGAAATCGGTACCGACGGAACACAACACGAGGTGGGCACCGTCGACGATGTCGAAGCCGCCGGCGAAGGCGGCCTCCTCGGCATCGCGGTGCGCGGAGGGCAGTTGTTCGCCTATTACACCGCCGCCGACGACAACCGGATCGAACGATTCGACCTCACCGGACAGCCGGGCAATCTCGCACTCGGTGGCGGCACGACGATCCTCACCGGACTGCCCGCCGCGGCCAACCACAACGGCGGCCGGATCGCTTTCGGTCCCGACGGAATGCTGTATGCCACCGTCGGCGACGCGGGCGAGCGCCGGACCGCCCAGGATCGCGCCACCCTCGCCGGAAAGATCCTGCGCATGACACCGGACGGGCAAGCACCAGCCGACAACCCCATTCCCGGCTCACTCGTCTACAGCTACGGTCACCGGAATCCGCAGGGCATCACCTGGGCGCCCGACGGCAGGATGTTCGCCAGCGAATTCGGCCAGAACACCTGGGACGAACTCAATCTCATCGAACCCGGCGGCAACTACGGCTGGCCCGAGGTCGAAGGCATCGCCGGCCGACCGGGCTTCATCGATCCCGTTCAACAGTGGAAACCGTCCGAAGCCAGCCCGAGCGGAATGACGAACACCGACGGGTCCCTCTACATCGCCAATCTGCGCGGCGAGCGACTACATCGAATCCCGCTCGACAACCTCACCCAGTCGACCGAATATCTCGTCGGCGAGTACGGGCGCCTCCGCGACATCACCGTCGCCCCTGATGGCGCACTCTGGCTGCTGACGAACAACACCGACGGCCGCGGCGAACCCGCCGCCGGTGACGACCGCATAGTCCGCCTCGAGCTCGACAACTGAACGCGAGCCGGCCGCGGTCACCGCTGCGGATGCAACACCAGCACGGTGATCTCACTCGGCGCGAACACCCGCATCGGCGGACCCCAATAGCCCGTGCCGCGGCTGGTGTAGAGCTGGGTGTTGTTCGCGTGCCTACTCAGTCCCGCGACGACCGGCTGGTCGAGCCGGACCAGATAGTGGAACGGCCAGATCTGCCCGCCGTGCGTATGCCCGGAGATCTGGAGTTCCACCCCGACCGCGGAACTGTCGGCGACCTGTTTCGGCTGGTGGGCCAGCAGGACGGTCGGTAGCTCGGGGTCGGTGCCCGCGAGCGCGGCGCGCAGGTCGGGACCGTGACCGGGCACGTCGGCGGTGGGGTCGTCGATGCCGGCGACAACTAGCCGGTCACCGTCGCGCTCGACGGTTCGATGCGCGTTGTGCAGCGGCTGCCAGCCGATCGAGGCCATGTAGTCGATCCAGCCCTGGGCGTCGTCGAGGTACTCGTGATTGCCGGTGATGTAGAACCGGCCGAGCGGCGCCTCGACGCGAGCGAGCGGAGCGACCTGATCGGCTCGGTTCGCCACCGAACCGTCGACGAGATCCCCGGCCAGACCCACGATGTCGGGCTGCTGCGCGTTGACCACGTCGACAACTCTTCGCGACCATTCCGCCCGGTCGATCGCGGCGAAGTGGGTATCGGTGAGCACCACTACCCGCAGCCCGTCGAGCCCGTCGGCCAAGCCCGGGATCGCGACGTCGACCGTACGAACCTGCGGCACCCGCCGCGCCTCGTACACCCCGTACCCGGTAAGGACCACCGACACTGCCACCACAGCAAGAGCCACGCCCCGACTGGCGCGAATCCGCTCGACACGGACGACGCGCAGCGCGCCGCGGACGACAGAACCGATCACCGACCAGACGAACACCACCCACAACACCCCGAGCAGGACGTCACCGACGATCGCCGCGGGATCGAACTGCGGCGGCCCGTGCCCGAGGAACAGAGCGACAGGCAAACACAGATACCCGAGCACACAGGCCACGGTGCCGACCCGGAACCGAGTCCCACTACGGCCGGTCGGCGCGGCAACGAGCATCCACCACGGGACCGCGAACATCACCGCCGGAACCAGCACGACCACTATCACCAGTACAACGGAGCTCACGAGATCCCGTCCTGAACAAGGCCGCCCCCAGTCGGGCCGCACAACATCAGATCATCTCAGTTCCCCTTCGGCCCGGACGAACCCTTGCGCCGGCGCAAGGAGGGCGAACCGTCGGCGCGGCGCATGAACCTCACATCAAACAAGAGCACCGCTCTTGCTTTGCCGGTACGAGTGTGTGACGATCAATCCAGAGAAAGAGCACCGCTCTCGAAGTGAACGGTGCACCCCAAAGGAGTGTCATGTCCCTTCCCCTGCTCGCCGCACGCCCCGACCGCCGCGTCCGCCTGGGCGCCGTCGCCTTCGCACTCGCGGGGATCCTGTTCGTGATCTACGAAGCTGCCGCCCCGCGCGTAACCGACCAGACCACGCTCGCAAGCGCCGAGTCATGGACAGGCTTCGGCTGGTCCCTGGCACATATCGCCGCGATCGCGGGACTCATCCTCATCCCGCTCGGATACGGCGCACTGCGCGGCCATCTCCGAGGTACCCGCAACGAGAACACGGCCGCGGTGGCCGCGACGATCGGCTACATCGGATCGGCACTGACGATCTCGTACTACGGCGCAGAGGCCTACGGCCTCAAAGCGATCGGGCAGCGGGCCGTAGCCGACCGGGACGCCACGCTGACCGAGGTCGGCAACAACTTCCGGTACGACCCGACCGCGATGAGCGTCTTCGCGATCGGCCTCACGCTGATCGCGGTCGCCGCCGTACTGGCCGCGGTGGCGGTGTGGCGTTCGGGCACTCTCCACCGCTGGAGCGGCGTCCCGCTCGCGGCACTGCTGGTCGCGATGCTGCCGCAGTACGTCCTGCCGCACACCGGCCGCATCGTCTGGGGTGCACTGGTGGCAGTCGCGGCCCTGTGGCTCGCAACCGAGATGTGGCAGGCCCGCACCCCGGCCTCGCACGACGAACGGGAGCCCTGACCGGCGATCGCGGTCATGAGCGGGTCGAAATCGGCAACCGGCTTCGATCCACAGCATGATGGTGGGATGGCCGAGATGATGAACGCATGCGCGCACTGCTGATACTGATCGTCGTGCTGATGATCGCGCTGGTCGTCGGCGATCGAGTCGGGGTCGTCATGGCGCAGAACGAGATCGGTCGCAAGCTCGCCGCCGAGTACGACCTCCCGCACCAACCAGGCGTCGATATCGGCGGCTTCCCGTTCCTGACCCAGGCCGTCGACGGCAACTACCGCACCATCGATATCCGGATCGGCGACTGGAGTGGGCACAACATCTCCGTCCACCATCTCGATGTCGCGCTGACCGACGTCTCCGCACCGCTGTCCGACGTGATCGGCAACCGCACATCGAACCTGGTCGCGGGCACGGCGACCGCGACAGCCCTGGTGCCCTACGACATCGTGCAGAGCTTCGCCCCCGCAGGAGTCGAATCGATCTCCTATAGCCCGGAAGGACTTCGCGCTACCGGGACGTTCTCGGTGGCGGGGATCTCGGTGCCGGCCATAGTCTTCGTCACTGTCGCACCCACCGACGCGGGCATCGAGGTCACTCCGGTCTCCGTCCGGCCCGCGGCCGGTGGACCGACGATCTCCCTGACGCTGCTCCGTCAGTCCCTGACCTTCATCGTGCCGCTGCGGCAACTGCCGCTCGGTGCGCGCCTGACCGCCATCGAACCGGGCGCGGATGGCCTCCACGCCACCGCCGTGGCCCACGACGTGCGGTTCGACAGCCTGCCGTAAGAATCTGTCTCAGCGCCGATCAGTGACCGGTGAAGGTGATCCGGACAGACGAACCAAACCTGACCAGGGGCCGTGATCAGCGATTGCGTTGTGGCGCTTCGGCATCCGGGTGCTGATCGGGGCGGCGCAGGGGGGCGCCGACGTGGTGCAGGTGGGTGAGCGCCTCGCGGTACGAGGCGATCAGCCCGGTTTCGTGGTACGGCACGCCGATTTCGGTGCAGTAGTCGCGGACGATCACCTGGGCGTGACGCAGGTTCGGTGTCGGCATGCTCGGGAACAGATGGTGCTCGATCTGATAGTTGAGTCCGCCGAGGGCGAGGTCGGTCACCGGGCCGCCGCGCACATTGCGGGAGGTGAGGACCTGGCGACGGAGGTAGTCGGGGCGGTCGTCGCCGGTCAAGGTCGGCATCCCCTTGTGGTTCGGGGCGAAGATGCAGCCCATGTACAGGCCGAAAAGGCCCTGGTGGACAGCGAGGAACACGAGCGCTTTGCCGGCGGGCAGAACCGCAAACAGCGCGGTCAGGTAGAGGGCGAAGTGGCCCAGCAGCAGCGCACCCTCCCATCCACGGTGTTTGACCGAGCGATTCCTGAGCGCACGGACACCGGCCACATGGAGGTTCAGGCCTTCCAGCAGCAGCAGCGGGAAGAACAAGTACGCCTGCGCCCGCCCGATGAGCCGGGGCAGACCGTGGCTGGACCGTGCCTGCTGCTGTGACCAGACCAGAATGTCGGGGGCGACGTCGGGGTCGAGTTCCTCGTGGTTCGGGTTGGCGTGATGACGCGTGTGCTTGTCCTGCCACCAGCCGTAGCCGAGGCCGATCCCCGCGTTGCCGACGAGTCGTCCCACGAGCTCCGTCGGCTGTCGCAGCCGGAAGACCTGGCGGTGCGCGACATCGTGCAGCACGAGTGCGACCTGAGCGAACGTCACGGCCATGAACGCCGCGACCAGCAGCGTCCACCACGAATCGCCGAGGAGGACGAACGCCGCCCAGCCGCCGACCAGCGCGATCCCGGCGAGGCTGAGCCGCACGGCGTAGTAGATGGGCCGTCGGCCCATCAGCCCCGCGTCGGAGATTCGACGCAACAGACGGGCGTAATCGCCGTCGGCGCCGCGCCGCGGTGACCGTGGAGATGGCCCGGGGACCAGAGCAGATGTCGTCATGACCCGAAGCTATCGGCCGGATTCTCGTCGGCCGTAATCCCTTGGTATGAGATGGAATCGGACTGCGGGGTGATATCCGATCGCCGGCGAGGACCCGCACATCACCGGCTCTCGGGTTCACGTGCGTGTAAGCCGAGGGTTCGACCGTGAGGATCGTGGGTACAAAGATCTCGATGTCGTTCGAGAATCCGGCGGACGACGACGTCCTGGCAGGCGTTTCACAGTGTGGAGAACAGGTTGCTGAAACTGATCGAGCTCATCCGCAGACCGGCGCAGTCGACGATCCCGACCGAGCCCCCCACCGCGGCCGGGTCGCTGCGGGCAGGTGACATCGTGCTCACCGCCAAGCGCAGCTACCGGGTGGTCAGCACGAGCTTCGCCGACGACGCGCGCCGCGCCGGTCGTGTGGTCGCCGACACAGTCGACCTGGTCACCGGGCGACTGCGCGTGCTCGACTTCCCCAGCGCCGACACGATGGTCACCGTCAAAACGGCATAGTCGGGCCGGCCACCCGGGCCGAATACGCACCGGATTCGAAATCATCCGATGGCCGCGTAGCTCAGCTTCCGCCGATCTCGGTCTCGCCGAGGAATGCCGAGAGCTGTTCGATGACCGGCAGTGGCTGTTCTTGCTGGACCCAATGGCCCGCGCCGGGGATCAAAACGGAGCCGGCGAACTGAGCGCAGACGACTTCCGCCATTGTGCGCAGCGCGCCGGGCGATTGCCACACACCCCAGTCACACTGTCCGGCGATGAACTGAGTGGGCACCTCGATACGCGAGTCGCGCTGCGACGCGGAGTTCGGCAACGTGAGTGCCCGGTACCAGTTGAGTGCGCCCTGGAATTCGGTTCGACCGAATTCGCGTGCGTAGAAATTCAATTCTTCGTCGGTCAGCCATTCACAAGTGGCCCTCTGCGGTAATGAGGGCAGGTGCGGCGCTACTGTTTCCGGCATGCCGACGTCGGCGTCCATGACGTAATACCGCGGCAGGAGAGCCACATCGTGCGCGGTGGATCCCGGGAGTTCCCTGGCGTCCGCGTTTCCCGGCCAGTCCGCGCTCTTCATATGGAAATACGCGCGCAGAAAGTCAGCGATCCCCTGTGGGGCCTGCGCGATGTCCGCGGCGCTCGTCGTTCCCGCGAAGTAGTGCTGATAATGCCTGCGCGGCGGTGACAGTGCCCGAAGCGCGTTGTCGAGTTCGGTCGAGGACTTGGCGATTCCCGCTCCGGCGAACGGCGCGCTCATCATTGTCAGCGATCGGACCGCGCGTTGGTCGCCGAGGGTGGCCCAGCCCGCGACGACCGATCCGAAGTCGTGCCCGACCAGATGAGCCCGGTCGTAGCCGAGCGCGCGAACAAGACCCACAGCGTCCCGGGCCAGATTGTCGGTTCGGAAGGATTCGAGGTCGGTGATATCGCCGCCGGTGGTTCGGCCGTACCCGCGTTGATCAGGCGCCACGACGTGAAATCCGGCACGGGCCAGTGGCGCCAGGATCTTGCGCCACGAGTACGCCAGCTCGGGAAATCCGTGCAGCAGCAACACCAGTGGACGACCGGAACCGACGTGGCCGGATTCGAGAATATGCATCCGCAACCCGTTGACGTCGTCGACGAAGCGGGACCTGACTCCATCCGGCAGCCCCGGAAAGTCGACATCCTGGCCCATAGTGTCCTCCTCCGGCTGCGAATGTGGTTGCGCCGCATTCCTACACGGGCGCGGAAGATCCGGCCAGCCGTTCGATCACCCTCGAGCCAGTGACAGGTGTAGCTCGCCACACCATCGACTCGGTGGACAGCTCGATCGAATTTCCGCGCCGCGACGACAACCATGGAGTCATGACCGACACACCAGCCGAGCCGACTCTTGTGGTCGACGTCGCCGACGCCTCGGTCACATGGTTCCTCGAAAAGTGTGCGGGTGGTGCCGGGTCAGCGATGGGTGAAGCGCGGGGGCCGCTTGTCGACGAAGGCGGTCATGCCCTCGGTCTGGTCCTCGATCGCGAACAGCGAGTGGAAGACACGGCGCTCGAAGCGGATTCCCTCCGCGAGGGTGGTCTCGAAGGACCGGTTCACGGCTTCCTTGGCGATCATGGTGACCGGCAGCGACTTCGCCGCGATGGTCTCGGCCACCTCTGCCGTGACGTCGAGCAGGTCGTCGGCGGCCACGATGCGCGAGACCAGTCCGGCGCGTTCGGCTTCCTCGGCGCCGATGGTGCGTCCGGTCAGCACCATGTCCATCGCCTTGGCCTTGCCCACCGCGCGGGTGAGTCGCTGGGAGCCACCGATGCCGGGGATCACGCCGAGCTTGATCTCGGGCTGGCCGAATTGCGCGGTGTCGGCGGCGATCAGGATGTCGCAGAGCATGGCGAGCTCGCAGCCCCCGCCCAGCGCGTATCCCGCGACCGCGGCGATGGTGGGCTTGCGGAACTGCGCGAGCCGGTCCCAGCGGGCGAAGAAGTCGTCCATGAACATGTCCATGTACGACTTGGGCGCCATCTCCAAGATGTCGGCGCCCGCCGCGAATGCCTTGGCGGAGCCGGTGATCACGACGGCGCCGACCTCGTCGTCGCGGCCGAGTTCGTCGAGCGCGGCGACGATGTCGTCGAGCACCTGGGTATTGAGCGCGTTGAGCGCCTTTGGCCGGTTCAGCGTGATCCAGCCGACCCGGTTCTTGGTCTCGACCAGGATCGTTTCGTAGTCGCTCACTCGGTGGCCTCGCCGGATCGGTCGCGAATGTCGGTGACGATGGCGGAGAAGTCGCGATGGGCGTCGGTCTGGTTGAACCGCGCGTAGATCGCGGCGGCGAGTTCGCCGAGCTGTCCGTCGATCCCGTTGGCCTGCAACGCGTTCGCGGCCAGGGTGAGGTCCTTCGACATCAGCGCGGTGGCGAAGCCGGGCAGGTAGTCGTTGTTGGCCGGGCTGGTGGGGACCGGGCCGGGCACCGGGCAGTAGCTCGTCAGCGCCCAGCTCTGGCCCGACGCGGTGGACACCACGTCGAAGAACGACTGGTGACTCAGGCCGAGTCTCTCACCGAGCACCAGCGCCTCCGAGAGCCCGATCATGGAGATCCCGAGCAGCATGTTGTTGCAGATCTTGGCGGCCTGCCCGACACCGGCGTCACCGCAGTGCACCACCTTGCCGCCCATCACCGCGAGCACCTCGCTCGCGTCGGCGAAGTCGGCGGCCGCGCCGCCCACCATGAAGGTGAGGGTGCCCGCGGTCGCACCGGCGACACCACCGGAGACCGGCGCGTCCAGCGGACGGTGACCCGCCGTGACAGCCAGTGCCGCAGCTGCTTTCGCGTCGGCAACATCGATGGTCGAGCAGTCGATGAACAGGGTGCCCGGCGTGGCGGCGGGCAGCAGTTCGGCATACACGTCGAGGACGAGTTTGCCATTGGGCAGCATGGTGATCACCACGTCGCGGTCGGCGGCGGCCGCGGCGGCGGTGGCCACCACGGTCGCGCCGTCGGTGCGGGCCTGCTCCTGCGCGGCGGGCACCGGGTCGTAGGCGAGCACGTCGTAGCCCGCCCGCACCAGGTTCGCCGCCATCGGGCCGCCCATGTGGCCGAGCCCGAGGAAACCGATCTTGTTGCTCATCGCTGCGCCTGCGCTGTCGTCGAACCCAGTTCCGCCGCACCCAGATCGGCGAAGTAGGCCGCCACCTGGTCGTCGGTGACCTCGGCGAGCGTTGCCGGCCGCCACTGGGGATTGCGGTCCTTGTCGATCACCTGGGCGCGAATGCCCTCGACCAGGTCGAGTGAGCCGAGCGCGGCGACCGAGACCCGGTATTCCTGGTCGAGCACCGCCTCGAGGCTGGTCAGTTCGCGGGCCGCGCGCAACGAACGCAGCGTGACCTTCAGCGCCACCAGCGATTTGGCCAGCAGATCGTCGGCGGCCTTTGCGGCATCGGGTGACTCGTGGGCCCGCAACGTGGCCGCGATCTCCTCGACGGTGTCCGCGCCGTAGCAGGCATCGATCCAGTCCTGCTGGGCGAGCAACTCCGAAGCCGGTGCGGCCGTGGCGAACTGCGCGATCGCCTCGTCGGCACTCGCCGTGCGCAACGCATCGAGCAAACCGTCGAGATCGCCGGAAGGCACGTAGTAGTCGGCGAATCCGGCCGCGATCGCATCACCTGCGCCCATCCGCGCGGTAGTCAACGCGACGTGCGTGCCCAGCTCACCGGGCGCCCGCGAGAGCAGGTAGGTGCCGCCGACATCGGGGATGAAACCGATACCGACCTCGGGCATCGCGATCTTGGACCGTTCAGTGACGACGCGGTGGCTGCCGTGCCCGGACAGGCCGACGCCGCCGCCCATCACAATGCCGTCCATGATCACCACATACGGCTTGGAATAGCGGCCGATCAGCGCGTTGAGGTGGTACTCGTCGCGCCAGAACTGCCCGGTCGGCGAATCAGCGCCCGCCGTACCGCCTTTCGCGTCGGCATGGATGGCGACGATGTCGCCGCCCGCGCAGAGCCCGCGCTCACCCGCGCCGGTGACCACGACGGTGCGCACCGCGTCGTCGTCGGCCCAGGACCGCAGCGCGTCGGTGATGGCAAGGGTCATCGCGTGATTGAGCGCGTTGATGGCCTTCGGCCGGTTCAGGGTGATCAGACCCAGACCGTCCTCGACGGCGATCAGGACTTCGGGTTCGTCGGTCATGCTGCTCCGATCAGTGAGCGGGCGACGACCACCCGCATGATTTCGTTGGTGCCCTCGAGGATCTGGTGCACGCGCAGGTCGCGCACGATCTTCTCCAGGCCGTATTCGTGCAGGTAACCGTAGCCGCCGTGCAATTGCAGTGCCTTGTTGGCGACCTCGAAACCGGTGTCGGTGGCGAATCGCTTGGCCATCGCGCACAGGGCGACCTTGTCCGGTGCGTCGGCGTCGAGCGCGGCCGCGGCCCGCCACAGCAGGGTCCGCGCCGCCTCCAGTTCGGTGCCCATATCGGCCAGCTCGAACTGCAGAGCCTCGTTGCGCACCAACGGTTTTCCGAAGGCGTGGCGTTCGGTGAGGTAGCGGACCGCTTTGTCGAGCGCGGCCTGCGCACCACCGATCGAGCACGCGGCGATATTGAGCCGACCACCGTTGAGGCCGTTCATCGCGATCGAGAAGCCCTCGCCCTCCGCGCCGAGGCGGTTGGCGACCGGCACCCGGGCACCGTCGAGCAGGACCTGACGGGTCGGCTGGGCATTCCAGCCCATCTTCTTCTCATTGGGACCGACCGTCAGACCCGGTGTGTCGGCCGGGACGATCAGCGCCGAGATACCGCGCGGGCCGTCCCCGCCGGTGCGCACCATCATCACGTACACGTCGTTGGCGCCCGCGCCGGAGATGAACTGCTTGGCGCCGGTGAGGATGTAGTCCTCCCCGTCGCGAACGGCCTTGGTACTCAAGGCCGCCGCGTCGGAACCGATGCCGGGCTCGGTGAGCGCGTAGCTGCCGAGCAGCTCCATCGACGCCATCCCCGGCACCCACCGGTGCCGCTGCTGCTCGGTGCCGTAGGCATCGAGCATCCAGGTCGCCATGTTGTGGATCGAGATGTACGCCGCCACCGAGGGGCACCCGGTCGAGAGCTGTTCGAAGATCCGCACCGCGTCGAGCCTGCGCAGTTCGGAGCCGCCGACGTCGGCGCGCACCGAGATGCCGCCGAGCCCGAGCGGGCCCGCCTTGCGCAGCACGTCGACCGGAAAGTGTTTGCGCTCATCCCAATCCAGCGCGTTCGGCGACAGGAACTCGTCAGCGAACTGGCGCGCGGTCTCGCCGATCGCGCGCTCGTCGGAGTCGAGGGTGAACATGGCCGCCTCAGTCCATCGTCGGGATGACGAACGCGTTGGACTCCTTGAGCCCGGCAGGCCAACGCTGGGTCACCGTCTTGGTCTTGGTGTAGAACCGGATCGAGTCCGGGCCGTGCTGGTTGAGATCACCGAAGCCCGAACCCTTCCAGCCACCGAAGGTGAAGTAGGCGATCGGCACCGGGATCGGCACGTTCACCCCGACCATGCCGACCTGCACCCGGGCCGAGAAATCACGGGCAGTGTCACCGTCGCGGGTGAAGATCGCGACACCGTTGCCGTATTCGTGCTCGTCGACCAGCCGCAGCGCCTCCTCGTAGTCGCCCGCGCGCACCACGGTGAGCACCGGCCCGAAGATCTCTTCCTGGTAGATCCGCATGTCCGCGGTGACATTGTCGAACAGGCTCGCACCGACGAAGAAGCCGTCCTCGGCGCCGTCGACGGTCAGTCCGCGACCGTCCACCAGCAGCTGCGCGCCCTCCTCGACACCGATCTGCACGTAGTCGTTGACCCGGTTCACACCGTCGAGCCCGACCAGCGGACCGAAATCAGCGCCCGGGTCGTCGGAGCGGCCGACATTGAGCTTGTGCACGCGCTCGGTGAGCTTCGCGACCAGCCGATCCGCGGTTTCCTGTCCGACCGGCACGGCCACCGACAGCGCCATGCAGCGCTCACCCGCCGAGCCGTACGCCGCGCCGATGAGCTGATCGGCGACGTCGTCGAGGTCGGCGTCGGGCATCACGACCGCGTGGTTCTTGGCCCCACCGAAGCACTGCGCGCGCTTGCCGTTGGCGGTCGCGGTCTCGTAGATGTATTGCGCGATCGGGGTCGAACCGACGAAGCCGACCGCCTTGACCCGGGGATCGTGCAGGATCGCGTCGACCGCTTCTTTGCCACCGTTGACCACGTTGAACACACCCGCAGGCAGACCCGCTTCGAGGAACAGCTCGGCCAAGCGAAGCGGCACCGACGGATCACGCTCGGACGGCTTGAGCACGAAGGCGTTGCCGCAGGCCAGTGCCGGTCCTGCCTTCCATAGCGGGATCATCGCCGGGAAGTTGAACGGGGTGATACCCGCGACGACACCCAGCGGCTGACGCATCGAGTACACGTCGATGCCGGTGCCCGCGCTGTCGCTGTATTCACCCTTGAGCAGGTGCGGAATGCCGATGGCGAACTCGATCACCTCGAGTCCGCGCTGGATGTCGCCCTTCGCGTCGGCGATGGTCTTGCCGTGCTCGGCCGAGAGCAGCGCGGCCAGGCTGTCCATCTCGTCGTTCACCAAGGTCACGAACTTCATCAGCACCCTGGCCCGCTTCTGCGGGTTGAACGCCGCCCACACCCGCTGCGCCTCGGCCGCGTTCGCGATCACCGCCGCCACCTCGGCGGTGTTCGCCAGCGGAACTCTGGCCTGAACCTGTCCCAGGTTGGGATCGAAGACGTCGCCGTAGGCGCCGGAAGTGCCGGTGACGTGCTTGCCGCCGATGAAGTGCGTGAGTTCGCGAACCATGCCAGTCCTACTCCGTTGATGTCGGTTGCGCGGTGCGCGCAGTTAGAGGTTATCCAATAGTTGGATGTCCAAGCAATTGGAACCTTCGCAGTACGGTTAGGTGTTTGTCAATGCCCCACCCGCACTATTGACCAACTGTCAACAGGGTGCCCACCTGGGCCTGGCCGAGCTGGCCCGCAACTTCTTCGTCAACACCGTCGGGCCGCACCGCGAGGAGTTCGCCGCGGCTATGCCGAGGACGGCTCGAGGCGGAAGAACCGACTCCGGCGAAGGCTGCCGTCACGGCGGACGACAGTGTCCTGGCGCACGCCGAGATCGAGGGCACCCAGCTTGCGGATCGCGGCGGCCGACCGGGAGTTTCGCTCATCGGTCCGCAGCGAAATCCACTGTGCCCCCATCTCGAACAGCTCCCGGACCAGCATGGACTTCACCCGCGCGTTGATGCCGGTGCCCCAGACCGACGGAGCGAACAGGGTCGCACCGATCTCGACCCCGTCCGGCGTGGCCGGCTCGAAGAAGATCGAGGTCGTCCCGACAATCGCGGAGTCTCGAAACACCGTGAAGGCCAGCCGTTGCGCGGCACCGAGTCCTGGCCCCATGGTGGCATCGAGCTCGCCGGCATCGCGCGGGATCAGCCGCGGGATGTGCTCCCACACCCGCTCGTCGCCGATCGCGGCGAACAGTCCCGTTGCGTCGGCGGATTCGTATCTGCGCAAAGACATCTCGCCATCGACGAGGCGGTCGGCGGGGATGGACAGTGGCCAGTTCACCATCAGCGTTGCCGGACAGCATCGTAGGCCAGCGGCAACGCCGCGCCGGAATTCAGCGCCAGCAGCGCTTGATGCAAGTGTGTCCGCGCATCCGGGTCGAGACCGTCGAGCAGGTCGTCGTTCAGGGTGCGGACCAGGTCGTCGGCCTGTTCGACGGTGCGCATCCCCTGCTCGGTGATCTCGACGAGAAACCGCCGGCGGTCGCGGTGATCGCGAATCCTGGTGGCCAGCCCCGCGGCTTCCAGGTGGTCGATCGCGGCGACCATCGTGGTCGAGTCGATCCGCAACCGCGTTCCGAGTTCGAGCTGGGAACTGGCCTTGTCGCCTGCCAGCACCTTCAAGATCATGAAGTGCCTCGTCCGCAGACCCAGCGTGGCGAGCCGATCCTCGCTCACGCGGAACATCACCTGCCCGAGCTTGATCAGCAGGCAGGTGGTGTGGTCGGCGACCATATCCGGGATCAACGGTTCGGTCACTGGTGGAAACCTCGATTTCTGGGACTGGACAGCAGACCGATAGTAGTCGGGACTACACCCTCCATCGACAACCACAGTCCCCGATAATCGTGACCAGTAATAGTTCGTACTACTGATAGTCTGTCCGGCATGGAGTCAGAATTCATCCAGAAGATCGACCTGACCGACAAGGTCGTCGTCGTCGCGGGCGGCACCAGCGGCATCAATCTCGGCGTGGCCGAGGACTTCGCGCGGGCAGGTGCTCGGGTCGCGGTCCTCAGTCGCTCCGCCGACAAGGTCGACGCGGCCGTCGAACGGCTTCGCGCGCTCGGCGCCGAAGCGTTCGGCGGTAGCGCCGACGTCCGCGACTACAGCGCGACCGAGGCCGTCCTGGCATCGGTGCATCAGGAGTTCGGCGACTTCGACGTGATGATCTCCGGTGCGGCGGGCAACTTCCCCGCCGCCGCCCTCGGCATGTCCGCCAACGGGTTCAAGTCGGTGGTCGACATCGATCTGCTCGGCACATACAACGTCCTGCGCGCGAGCTACCGATTCCTCCGCAAGCCGGG
This sequence comes from Nocardia sp. IBHARD005, assembly GCF_052814245.1. Taxonomy (NCBI): domain Bacteria; kingdom Bacillati; phylum Actinomycetota; class Actinomycetes; order Mycobacteriales; family Nocardiaceae; genus Nocardia; species Nocardia sp. IBHARD005. The sequence goes on along the minus strand of NZ_CP199935.1, from coordinate 4,114,808 downwards.
CGCCTCGGTCATCAACATCTCGGCACCGCAGTCGGAGTTGCCCACGATCACCCAGGCGCACGTGTGCGCCGCCAAGGCAGGCGTCGACATGCTCACCAAGGTCCTGGCGCTGGAATGGGGCCCGTACGGGGTTCGCGTCAACGGTGTGATTCCGGGCCCGATCGATGGCACCGAGGGAATGGCCCGGCTGGCTCCGACCGAACAGGACCGTGCCCTGGTCACCGGTAGCGTGCCGCTGCGCCGCTACGGCACTCCCCGTGACGTCGCCAATGTCTGCCGATTCCTCGCGTCTGGGCTCGCCGACTTCGTCTCCGGAGTTGTGCTGCCCGCGGACGGCGGGTGGGTGCTCGGTGGCGCATCGCAAGCGATGGGTGTCATCGGGCAGCCGCTGCTCGATGCCGCACATCAGGATTCCTGACCACACAGGCCCGACTCGCCGTGGCGGGGTGATCGTCGATAGGTTCTGTCCATGAGTCGTACCACGGCCGTCTTCGACAGCATCCACATCGCTGCGCACCCGGTGTCTGTTTATCAGCAGGTCAGCGATCCGACCCTGATGGGTCGGTGGAGTCCGGAGAACCGCGGAGCGAAGGTCACCCAGCCGCGCGAGTCCACTTATGTGGGAATGGAATTCGAGGGGTTCAACAAGCGGGGCTTCGCTCGCTGGGTGACCCGCTGCGTGGTGATCACGGCCGAGCCGGGGAAGCGATTCGCGTTCCGCGTCGAGGCGATCGGTGTCCGCAGGCCGTGGATCCGCGCAGGTATCGCGACCTGGGAGTACCGATTCGAGCCGGACAACGGCGGCACCCTGGTCACCGAGACCTGGCACGACGATCGCAAGACCTGGCCGAACGCGGCGGTTCAGGTCTTCGACCGGATCGCCACCGGCGGCGACACCTTCGTGGAATTCCAGCGCAAGAACATCCACCGCACCCTGCGCAACCTCAAACGGCAACTCGAGTCGACGGACTGAACGGCGCCGAGCCTGTCCTTTGCAGGAACGACGGGTGGCGGTCACTCGGCGCCACGCAGGATCTCTCGCAAACGCTCGGTGTCGCCGATGGTCCAGTCGGCGGGCGACAGGATCGCCGCCCAGGCATCGGCGATATCAGCCTGGAAGGTGTGGCCGTGCCCGTCCGGCACATCCACCGAGACGGCCATGTCCGCCGACACCTGCAGAAACGTCACCACCGGGATCCAGCGGGTGCTCGGCAAGACATCGCGACCGCGTTCTTCGTTCAGCCAGTCGGGTTTCTGGAACAGCAGCCGCGGTGTCCACCAGGTGATCGGGTCGGAGGCGTGCTGGAGATAGACCACTTTGGGTGCGGTCCACGCGGTGCCGGGGCGGGCGAGATCCGGTGCGCCGGCGACGAATCGGACGGTGTACCCGTCACGGTAGATCGGCAGCCACTGCGGGGAACCCGGGTCGCGTCGTGCGGTGGCATCGCGCCACACTGGATTGGTGGCGGTGGGACCGACGAACAGGACGCCGTCGGTGCGGGCCGCCATGTCCTGGATTCCGGAGAACGCCGCCTCACCACCGAAGGATCCGAGGCTCTCCCCGAAAACCACCAGCTTCGGCCGACGATCGACCGGCAGCAGGTCCCACTCGGCGTGTACCGCCTCGAACAATGCTTGACCGGCCTGTCGAGCGCGTTCCTGGTCGACGACAAAGGACAGCCAACTCGGCAGGTAGGAGTACTGCATGCTCACCAGCGCACTGTCCCCGCCTGCCAGGTACTCCAGCGCCGAGGCCGTCGACTCGTTGATCCACCCGGTACCGGTGGTGGTCGCGATCCCGAGGACCGCTCGTTCGAAGCCACCGGCCCGCCGTAACTCGGCTACCGCGAGATCTGCTTCGGCCCTGATCGTCTCCGCCGAATCGAGACCGGTGTAGACGCGAATCGGCTCGCGCGCGGGCCGTCCGCTGAATGCCGTCAATTCCAGGGCGGTCGGACCGTTGGACACGAAGATTCGCCCCTGCCTGCCCAGCGAGTCCCAGCTCACCAGCGAGCCGGGACCACCGGACCGCTCCGCGATGGCGGGTTCCTCGGTATCGGGCGAGCTCTCCTGGTTGACGGCCTTGAAGGTCTCGTTGAGCATCGACATCGCCACGTCGGCGACCACCCCGTTGACCGCCGCGACAGCTACGGCGGCTACCACCACAGCGCCCAGCACCGCCGCGACGCGCGTGGGCATCACCCGCCCCAACAGCCCACCGACCCATCGCGACAATGCCAAGCACAGCCGCGCCACCGCGATCAAGACCGCGAACACCACAGCGGCGATGGCCACGATGATCGGATAGGCGTGCCAGGGCAGGCCGCTCACTCCCATGAGCGAACGCAGATCTCTTTGCCACTCGGCATACCAGGCCAGCACCGCGGCCGATCCGAGGCAGGCCACGACGCCAAGCCCCCACGTCAACACCGACGGCGCCGGCCGAGGCTGCCGTTGCAACATCCACCACAGCAGCGCGGCGACTGCGACGCCGAGTCCGTAGCCGAAGGCCGCCGCGGCACCGGTGACGACCCCTTGGAACAACGGACCTCTCGGCAGCAGCGACGGCGTCAATGACAACCACACCAACACCAACGCCCCCACCGCGCCACCGAAAGGGAATCCCCGACGCCGAAAAGCGGGTTCCGCGGCCGGCCGTGCGAACGAACTTTCCTGGCCGGAGCCCGCGGCGATGTCCTCCTGTGGGGGATCCTGGGAACTCGCGTCGGTTCGGTGTGCGCCGAACGTCCACCGTCGACCGTCTCCGCGCGTGGAATTCATTTGTTCCCCTGTGTTTCGCCCATCGATCCACCGGTGCACGCATTTCGCTGTCGAGCGTCGATGCGGTTCGTTCAATGTGGAACTATACGACCCGATCTCACCGCAACACCGGATCAGGGCATTCGACACCGACAATGAGATCCAACCGCAGGTCGAACCGATGACCCCGTTCGGTACAACCACTGGTCGGTGCGAATAGCGGGGATGCGGCTACTCAGGGAACCGCTGGTGGGCGGTCGGGGACCAGGAAGGTGGCGATTTCCGTGCCGATGCCGACGGCGTTGTTCTGGCCGGAATTCGAGGTCGGGCCGAGGGTGGCGTAGACGACGACGGTTGTCCCGGATTTCGTGTCATAGAAGGCGACACCGTCGTAGCCGCCGTAGGACGGGTTCATGAACAGCCAGTCGGCGAGGTGGACCACGCCGAAGGCGAAGTACTTTTCCTTGGTGAAGGGCCCGAGACCCGCGGTGGACGGGCCCATCATCTGCTGGAACTGATCGGGGGTGAGACGTTCGCCCGTGCCGAGGGCGCGGACCCAGCGGCCGACATCAGCAACGGTGGAGTTCATATTGCCGCTGTGCAGGAAGGCGGTGGGGTTCCAGAAGGTGGAGTCTTCGAAGAATTTTCGTTCGTTGGTGTAGCCGTGCAGGATCGGTTCGTCGATCTGTGGATCGAGGACTACTGAGCTGTCGCGCATGCCCAGTGGGTCGGTGATGTGTTCGGCGATCAGCTCGCCCAGTGGCTTACCCGCCGCCTTCTGCAGGACTTCCCCGAGGACGACCAGATCGCTGTGGGCGTAGCCGAAGTCGGTGCCCGGCTCGAACAGGGGTGGGCGGGCGTTGGCGCGCTCGAGCAGTTGCGGTGCGGTCCATTCGCGGATCGGGTTCTCGCCGAAAATCTTCAGGAACTCCGGTTCGGTCACATAGTCGGAGATGCCGGAGGTGCTGTCGGCGAGCATTCGCGGGGTGATCTTGCCGGCGCGCGGAAAGTCGGGCAGCCAGCGGGCGATGGGTTCGTCGAGTTTCAGCACGCCCTGTCTGTCGAGTCGCCACAGCACGGTGGACAGCATGGGTTCCATGGGCTGGCCGACCCGCAACCGCATATCCGCTGTCGCGGGCACACCGAGCGGTGATCCGCCCAGCGCGCCGAGGGCGATCTGCTCCGCACCTCGCCATGCGCCGTAGACCGCGGAACTGAGGTCGAGTTCGGTCATCTTTGCGCGGACGATGTCAGCGATCTTCGACGCTTGTGGACTCTCGACCTGCGACGACGAGCCCGTGGACGGGGAGTCGGCGGACTTCTCCTGCGCAGTGCAGCCGCCCGTCGCGATGGCGAGCACGACCGCGAACACCGCCCACGCTCTGCGGTATCCGCGATGCAGGGGCGACACGCTCATGACGGCGATCCCTTCGTAGAGGAGAACTCACGATCAGCAGCGATGTCGAATCTACGCGCCGACGGCACTCCTACCCGGCAAGCCATACCTCGTGCTGGTGCGCCAAGTCGCCAACATGCTGCTGACCAGCAGCAGAGCCGGTGTGCGCGAGCCGAGTTGGACGATGAAGGTACCCCATCGAATCGTGGATGTCGTGGCGGCGAGGAAGGCGAGCCCGGTTCAGCGCGTCGTAGCCCCAGACATCGGGAACCCACAACGGCGAGGCGCTCGGCCGCGAGAGCGAATTCGGCCGCACCGGAAGCCGCGGTTCGATCATGACACCGATCTGCACGTTCACGCTTCCTGTGGGCGGATGGAATTCGCGAGGATCACTTCCAGTTCGCTGACGACGTCGTCGAGCGGAACGGTCGAGCGCGAGGCCCGGCACAGGATGACCGCGCCTTCGATGGCGGCGATCGCCATCGTGGCCAGCCGGGAGGCGCGAGCCTGCTCCACGCCCTCCGCTGTCAACGAGCGGGTCACCGCATCCTGCCACCGCCGGAAGATGTCGGCGACGGCTGGGATCAGTTGCTGATCGTCGTCGGATCCGCCGACCGTCACCGATACCACCGGACATCCCGCCGCGTAGTCGCTGTCATGGAGGATCAGAGTCCAGAACGCGCCGAATCGCCGGAGGGCACCGACCGAACCCTCCCGCACGGATTCGTCGATGATCGCCGCAATAACAGTGCCCGCGAGTTCGACTGCCTCGGCGATGATCTGGTTCCGGCCACCGGGAAAGTGGTGATACACCGAGCCGCGGGGTGTCTGACTGCGCGTCAGGACAGCATCGACGGTGACTCCCGCGGCACCGCGTTCCCGCAGGAGTTCGACCGCGCCGTAGAGCATCTTCTGCTTGGTCCCGCTTCGTGCCGCCACGTTTCCCTCCACATCGAGGGCGCATAGTTAGCCACCCTGCCATAGAGCATAGTCGGCGGGATCTCGCGCCTGGATCCCCCGGAGGACTCGACGGCGAAGCGCTGACAGGTCAACTGACCCCGCCTTCGGTGTTCAGGTACACCACGAGATCGCGGGGTGCGCACGAGCCACCACGAGGTGGAACGGAGCGAACGCATCAGAATCGAGGACGGGCGGGCAATGCGCAGCGCGCTTGTGCCGGTGGGGTTTCGAGGTCGATGAGGACGCCGCGACGATGTCGTCGACGCACTGGCTGGTTCCTGCCGCATCATGATTTGACGATGACGCGGTCATAGGTATGCCATGACGTCCGTCATGGCGGGATCGAGAACCGGGCTGCGGTGCCGTCGGCCCGGTGGGTGCGGCGGTAGCCTGCGCCACCGCCGCGCCCATGCCTCAGATATCGACCATCTGGTGCTCGCCGAGCCGCCCCGTGAGGTAGCGCAGGTGATCACCGGAGTCGCCGAGGGTGTGCTCGATCGCGGTGAGACGGGCGGTGTAGTGCCCGACCGGGTACTCGGCGGTCATGCCGATACCGCCGTGCATCTGGATGGCTTCTTGGCCGATGTGCCTGCCGGAGCGGCCGATTCGCAGTTTCGCGCGAGCGGCGACAACCGGATCGGCGGTGCCGTCGGCCAGCGACATCGACGCGTACAGGTTCATGCTGCGAGCCAGTTCCAGCGACACGTACATGTCGGCGGCCCGATGGGTGAGCGTCTGGAAACTGCGCAGCGCGACACCGAACTGCTTACGGGTCGAGAGGTACTCGGTGGTGAGCCGCAATGCTTCGGCCATCGCGCCGACCGCCTCGGCGCCGAGCGCTGCCTGGGCGGTAACGGTGATCTCGGCGATAACGGCGGAGGTGTCGACCGGTGTGCCGAGCGGTTCGGCGAGCGCGTCGGCGAAGGTGATGTCGGCACCGCGCCGTCCGTCGTGGGTGCGCAAACCTGTCCTGGTCACACCCGCTGCGCTGGGGTCGACGAGGAACAGACCGGTTCCGCCCTCGGGCAGCGCGGCGCTGACGATGAGCTGTTCGGCGCAATCACCGTAGGGCACAGGGTGTTTGCGCCCGGTGAGCTGCCAGGTATCGCCCTCGCGCACAGCGCGGGTATCGACCGTCGTCGACGGTCGGCGCACACCCGGCTCGGCGTGGGCGAAGGCCAGTCGCAATGCGCCCTCGGCGATCCGGGGCAGCAATTCCTTACGCTGAACGGCCGACCCGGCCTTGCTGATGATCGCACCCGGCAGCAGCGCGCAGTCCAGCACCGGTTCCGGCGCGAGTGCGCGGCCGAGTTCCTCCATGACCAGCATCGTCTCGATGGGTCCGGCGTCCATGCCGCCGTCGTCGGCGGAAATGGTCAGCCCGAGCAGCCCGATCTCGGCGAAGGTGGACCACACCTGGGGGTCCCAGCCGGGTTCGCCGGCGATGACCTCGGCGCGGTGTTCATGGGTGTAGTGGCGCATGAGCACACTGCGCACGGTGTCGCGCAGCATGTCCTGTTCGGTGGTGAGTTCGAAATCCATGGCCGTGCCTCACAATCCGAGGATCGTCGAGGCGATGATGCTGCGCTGCACTTCGCTGGATCCTCCGTAGATCGATGTCTTGCGGTAATTGAGATAGGTGGCGGTGCTGCGCCGCGCCCAGTCGGCGGTGTCGCCTTCGCGGGCGAGAGAATCGGAGCCCGCGATATCGACGAGTAGCTCGGTGACCGCCTGCTGCAGCTCGGTGCCACGCAGTTTCAGGATCGAGGAGACCGGGTCCGGCGTCCCGTCGGTGGTGCCCGCGACCACCCGCAGCTGCACGAGTTCCAGTGCGAGCAGCTCGTTTTCGAGTTCGGCGATCCGGGTGGCGAAGACCGCGTCGTCGAGCAAGGTGCCGCTGTCGAGCGGGGTCTGCTTGGCGTATTCCTTGGCCAGCCACAGCCGCACCTTGGTCTGGCCGACCGCGGCGATGCCGGTGCGCTCGTTGCCGAGCAGGAACTTGGCGTAGGTCCAGCCCTGGTTCTCCTGACCGACCAGCTGGTTCGCCGGTACGCGCACGTTCTCCAGGAACACCTCGTTGACCTCGAAACCGCCGTCGATCAGTTCGATCGGGCGCACCGTCACCCCGGGTGAATCCATGGGGAACAGCAGCATCGAGATGCCTGCCTGCTTCTTGGGTGCGGACGGGTCGGTGCGGGCCAGGCAGAACATCCAGTCCGCGCTCTGGGCGGCGGTGGTCCAGGTTTTCTGGCCGTTGATCACGTAATCGTCGCCGTCGCGCACGGCGACAGTGCGCAGCGAGGCCAGGTCGGACCCGGCATCGGGTTCGGAGAAGCCCTGGCACCACCAGATGTCGAGGTTCGCGGTGGCGGGCAGGAAGCGTTGCTCGAGCTCTTCGGAACCGAACTGGGCGATCACCGGCCCGATCATGTTGGTGTTGAACGTGAGTGGCTCCGGTACCGAGGCGAGCTGCATTTCGTCGTGCCAGATGTGGCGCTGCACCGGAGTCCAGTCGCGGCCGCCCCAGGCGGCGGGCCAGTGCGGCACCGCCAGCCCGTGCGCGTTGAGGATGCGCTGGGTGGTGACGATGTCGTCTTTGCTGAGGTCGGCCATGTGCCGGGCTCGATTGCGGATGTCGGCGGGGATTTCGCGCCGGAAGAAGGCACGCAGCTCGTCGCGGAAGGCGAGCTCGTCCTCGGTCAGTGCCAATTGCATGGCGAGTATGTTACACAGACGATCATATGTTTCAAATAGCAGCCGGCGAGCAGCCCCTATGCTGAGCGGTGTGACGCGAGCCGAGGGAACCAGAGCGCCGGGACGACCGGCCGCGGCCAGCCGCGAAGATGTGCTGGCAGCCGCGATCGAGGTGTTCCTGGCCGGTAAGCGGGTCGACGTGAACGCCATCGCCGCCCACCTCGGCCTTGGCCGGACCAGCATCTATCGCTGGTTCGGCTCGCGCGAGGGCCTGCTCGGCGCGGCCATCGCCAACCAGCTCGAGCGCATGATCGCCCACGCCGAACGCAACAGCACCGTCACCGGCGGCGAACGGCTCAACGACATCCTCGACCGCACCATCTACTGGCTGGTCGAAGACGATTCGCTGCGCACCTATTTCGACAACGAGTCCACCGCGGCCCTGCGCCTGATCACCCGCAGCGACGGCCCCGTCCACCAGGCCGCCGTCGCGATCGTCGATCAACTCATCGCCCGCGCCGAGGAGCAGGGCTACCGTCCGCCCATCGAGCGCGCCACCCTCGCCTACGCCCTGGTCCGGCTCTGGGAAGCCTTCCTCTACAACGACGCCGTGGCCGGTTTCCGCGGTGACGTGGAGCGGTTGCGCCTGGTCCAGGCCGCGCTACTGCGAACCTGACCGCCGCGGCCCGCCTATCGAGACGCGCCACCCCACCGCGACATGACGCGGGTCGCCGGACTCGCAGCGCACATCAGCCATGGCCCGAGGTGGTTTCCCCGTGCGTGGTGACGATCTCCGCGTCGGTATCGAATCCCATCCCGTCGAGAATCAGCCGCAACGATTGAATGAATCCGCCGCCGAGAATCTTGAGCATGGGGCCGGACCTGGCGTGCTCGGGCGTAGCGCCGAACCGCATGACGTGCCACAGGACGTCGGGCGCTGCGTAGTCGCGCATGTCCGAGAACTCTTCTGCCAGTCGATCGGTCCGAGCTGTCGTTCGACGGTATCGAGGAAGGCCGCGAACGACGCCGGGGCGGTGACGTTGAGTCGGCCGTAGACCTCGAGCCCGAGCATCCGTCGACGCGGTCAGTGGTACATGGCCTCGATCTCGGCGGCGTACTTCTGGGTGATGACCTTGCGCTTGAGTGACATCTTCGGTGTGAGTTCGTCACCACCGGGTTCCCAGATCACGGGCAGCACAGTGTGTTTCTTGATCTGCTCCACGCGGGACAGGTGCTCATTCGCCGCCGCGATGCCCGATTCTATGGCCGCGACGACGTCGGGGTTGGCCGCCGGCGCCGCGGGTGCCTCGCGGATCATCTCATCGGTCTCGGACCATTCGAACATCGTTGTTCTCCTCAGAGTTTCATGGCAGCCGGGCCGCGATGTCGTCGATCAGCCATGGCCCTTCCGTTTCGATGGTCTTCACGTCGTGCCAGCCGGCCAGCTCCGAGATCGCCCCGCCCTGCACCGCGAAGACGTTGCCGGTGATCGGGCATTTCTCGCTGGCCAGGTAGGCGACCAGCGGCGAGATATTGGCGGGGCTGAACGCATCGAAACCACCGTCGGCGGCCGCGTCCTCAGCTTCGGCGGCCATCATCGCGCCCATCCCGGGAGTCGCCAGCGTCAAGCGGGTGCGGGCGATCGGCGCGATGGCGTTCACGCGCACGCCGTAACGACCGAGCTCTTCGGCCGCGACCAAGGTCAGCGCCGCGATAGCCGCTTTGGCCGCGCCGTAATTGGCCTGGCCCGCGTTCGGCACGGTGATCCCGGACGCGGAGGCGGTGTTGATCACCGCCGCGTTGGGCTGTTCGCCCGCCTTGGACTGGTCTTTCCAGTAGGCGGCAGCGTGATGCAGCACCGCGGCATGACCTTTGAGGTGCACAGCAACAACCGAATCCCACTGCCCCTCAGCCATTCCGGCGATGAAGGCATCGCGCAGGATGCCGGCATTGTTGACCACGATGTCGAGTCGGCCGAACTCCGAAATCGCCTGATCCACCAGGCCCTTCGCGCCCTGCCAACCGGCGACATTGTCGGTGTTCGCTACCGCTCGCCCACCCGCGGCGACGATCTCGTCGACAACTTCTTGTGCCGGGCCTGCATCGGTGCCGTCCCCGGAGTTGCTGCCGCCGAGGTCGTTCACGACGACGGCCGCGCCCTCCCGGGCGAACAGCAGTGCGTGCTCGCGGCCGATGCCGCGTCCGGCGCCGGTGATGACGGCGACCCGTCCCTCCAGTGCACCCATAGTCTTCTCCTAGCTAGATCTGAAAATTCTTCGGATTCAGTCACTCACCACCGCCAGGCCGTCGGTGAGAACCAGCTCGCTGCCACGTCCCGTCTCGAAGACGTACGTGGTGGAACCGTTCGCGTCGCCGGAGCGCCAGATACGGGTCTCCAGGTCGTCGTTGGGGAACACCATCTTGGAGAAGCGCACCGCGAATCGCTTCAGCCGGTGCACATCGGAGCCCGCGACCTCGCTGAGGACACCCCATGACGCCATGGCCATCGTGCACAGCCCGTGGGCGATGATGCCCGGAAGCCCGGCATCCCTGGCCACCTGCTCGTCCAGGTGCAGCGGCACCGGATCTCCGGAGGCCGGCGAGTACCGGTAGGTCTGATCGGCGTCGACATGCGCGGACACCTTCGCCAACGGCGGAACCTCGGCCAGCGCTTTGTCGAAGCGGTGCGGCGGAGCAGCGTCACCGACTCGGGGCCCGGCGTTCACATCGCGGAAGAAGGCGGTCAGATACTGCTCGTTGACCAGTTCCCGGTCCTCGGCCCGGCATTCGATGAGCACAGTGATGGACGACCCGTTGTCCTTGCCCTCGTAACCGATCACCTTGGCACGCGAGACCAGCCTGTCCCCCGGTCTGATCGGCCGGTGAAAGTGGAAGTCCTGTTCACCGTGCACGACCCGCCCGAAGATGCTCATCGGCACCACGTCGATGATCGGCATCATCATGGCCTCGAACACCGGCACGATCGCGAACACCGGATTGGCGACCTCGCCGCTGCGATGCGCCTCGATGGGATCGTTCGTGGCCTCCGCGTACTCCGCGAGCCGTTCGCGCGTGACCTCGAACCGCTCCTCATCGCACCAGACGTGAAGGCCTGCCGGATCGAATTCGATTGCGGAACCCAACATCTCAGGCCGCCGCGGCCAGTGCATCGAGCTGGGTGAGGCTCTTGCCGATCTGCCCGCGACCGTCCTTCTCGACCGCCTTGCCGAGCGCGCCCTTGATCAGCGCACCCTCGAAATCGCCCGACACCGACAGCTTGCTGCCAGTGCCCTCGGGAGTGATCTCGAAGGCGAACTGCACCTTGACCCCGGCCATACCGGTACCGCCCAGCACCAGCTCGCTGGGGGCATCAACGCGCTGGACGACCCATTCGATCTTGTTGGCCATGCCGAGCATGATGATCTTGGCGACCAGTTTGGCGCCGGGCGCGAGGACGGCGGGCGGCTCGTCGATCCAGCGCTCGTGGATGGAGAACCACTGGTCCCAGGTCTGCGGATCGGAGACCACGGCCCAGAGAGCCTCAGGGTCTGCGGACAGGGTAGCGCTGGCTTCGATGTGTCCCATGGTGGGTACTCCTCGTCGAGTGTTATTGCGTGGGTTGGTATTTCACGTAGTTCCGGCCGAGAAGGTCGTTCAGCGCTCGGCGCGCTGGTAGGCCGTGATGACAGCGGCGCCGCCGAGGCCGATGTTGTGCTGCAGGGCGGCGGTGACGTTGTCGACCTGACGCTTGTCGGCGGTGCCTCGCAGCTGCCAGGTGAGCTCGCTGCACTGCGCCAATCCGGTAGCGCCGAGCGGATGCCCCTTGGAGATCAGGCCGCCGGAGGGGTTAACGACCCATTTGCCGCCGTAGGTGGTCTGGTTGTTGTCGAGCAGGTTCCCGGCCTCGCCCTCGGCGCACAGGCCGAGCGCCTCGTAGGTGAGCAGCTCGTTGGCGGAGAAGCAGTCGTGCAGCTCGATGACCTGGAAGTCCTCCGGCGCCAGCCCGGCCTGGTCGTACACCTGACGCGCGGCGGCGACATTCATGTCGTAGCCGATGAGGTTCTTGGCGGTCCCGTTGAAGGTGGAGGCGAAATCGGTGGTCATCGCCTGACCCACGATCTCGACCGCCTGACCCGCCAACCCGTGCTTGTCCACGAACGCCTCGTTCGCCAGAATCACCGCGCCGGAACCGTCCGAGGTCGGCGAGCACTGCAGCTTGGTCAGCGGGTCGTAGATCATCCGTGAGCCAAGGATGTCATCGAGCGAGTACGCGTCCTGGAACTGCGAGTACGGGTTGTTCACCGAGTGCTTGTGGTTCTTGTAGCCGATCGTGGCGAAGTGCTCGGCTGTTGTGCCGTACTTCACCATGTGCTCACGACCAGCGGCGCCGAACATCCATGGAGCCACCGGGAACAGCACCTCGGAGATTTCCGCCAGCGCGAGGATGTGCTTGCCCATCGGCTGTTCGCGATCGTCCCAGGTCGATTCCAGTGAGCCCGGCTTCATGCGCTCGAAACCCAAGGCCAGGGCGCATTCCGCGAGCCCGCCCCGAATCGCTTGCGCCGCAAGATAGAGCGCGGTCGATCCGGTGGAACAGTTGTTGTTGACGTTCACCACCGGGATGCCGGTCATACCCAGCTCGTAGACCGCGCGTTGCCCCGCGGTGGACTCGCCGTACACGTAGCCCACGTAGGCCTGCTGCACCTCGCGGTAGTCGATCCCGGCGTCGGCGAGAGCCTCGGTCCCCGACTCGCGGGCCATGTCCGGGTAGTCCCAGTCGCTGCCGTCCTCGTTCTTGCGGCGGCCCGGCTTCTCGAACTTCGTCATGCCGACACCGACGACGTAGACCTTCTTCGTCATCGAACTCCTCATCTCGGGCCGCACGCTTGCCTTGCTGCGGCATGTTCCGATCCGTATCGATCGAACCTTCACGAAACATACAGCTCTGAACGCATGTAAACAACCCTTGTGGCAGTTACAAGGCGTTTGGCGACAAATATCCTAGTCAAGGCCAGTATTAAAGATACATTCCAGCGTGTATGTAAATACCACAGCAGACGCCACCGACGTCGATGTCTGTCGGCGTCAGTCGCCCGCGGGCCGTCCTGACAGCGCCGCCTCGGCAGCATCGTGCAGGTGACGGCAGGCGCGCAGCCACCGTCGGTGCGCGCGCTCGGGATCGTCGTCGACGAACGCGGAGAGAAGGATGCCACGCAGCGCGTCCATCGCCGTGTACAGGAATGTCTCGGCGTCCTTGCGATCCACTTCATCCGGGGTGTAGCGGCTCAAGCCCATCAGAACCGCGTTGTTGACGAACGGCTCGACCTTCTTCAGTTCCGTCGCCAGCGCCGGATCGGTACGGCTGGCAACCCACAGCTCCACCGAAGCGATGAACAGCGGACCCTGATGCAGCTCCCAGAGAAAATCCAGCACGGCCGCGACCGAGTCGGACGAGACCTGAATCCGCCCCAGCTCCTGCATGGCAGCTTCGATGCGTCGCTGCGCGAGACGACTGATGGCCGCGGTCATCAGCTCGGCCTTGGACCCGAAGTGGTGAACCTGCGCACCACGCGTCACCCCGGCGCGCTCGGCGATCCGCGGCGTGGTGGCGCCGGCGTAGCCGTATTCGACCAGGCAATCGATCGTGGCGTCCTGCAGCCGGGTCCGCATTTCCTGGCTGCGCTGTTCCTGCGTGCGGCGCGGCACCGGGGAAACTGTCGATCGCGTCATAGACCCAGCATAGGGAACCCCGACCGACCGGTCCCGCGGTCAACATCGGCCTGCGGCGTGCGCGGCGGAGCTGTGGGGCCACATCGAAGCCCACCGCACCCATCCATGGCGCTGTGCACAGCGAACTCCGTCCACCTTGCGGATCTCGACTACCTGACAACCTGACGCGCTGCGCTCGACAACTGCTAGAAGACGCGACTGCTGCTCGTCGTACACGACCGGCTAGCGCGACCAAATCTTGGAGGATCTATGAACAGCGAACCCGTTGAGTTAGCTATCGCCAGCACCGTCAGAAGCGGCGAACGTGAGTTGCGCATCGAAATCACCGAACCCCAGCAGGACCACACGACGCGAGGCTGGCAGTGCACCTACCGCGTCGAAGGCGCCCGGGCACGGGTAGCCCACGGCCCGGACAGGTTGGCCGCCATCTACGCCGCGATGATCGACATTCCGAACGCAGCGGCACGAGCCGGTTCGGTAGGCCGCCCCACCGAATCGGACCGATCACGAGTACCCGAAGGTCCTAGACCCCGTGTCGGCAACTCCGCCGGATCCGCGGCGAAGGCCCGCGAGTTCGGCCCGCATCTGGCGGCTCGGGCCGTTCATACCGCCGAGGGCCCGGTGGTGATCGCACTCGGACGGCCCCGCCAAGACCCCGATCGTCCGTACACATATCTGTGCCCTTTCCGGATCGATGATCGCACCGAAGCCTTCGGACAGGGAATGAACGAGGTGCACGCTGTGATGTCGGCGATCCGCGGTGTGGGCGCGATTCTGGGTATTCCACTGGACTGGCCCATGCCGAGCCCATCGACCGGCAGGTAATCCTTCAGGTCGGAGTTCGGATGCCTGACACGACTCGCCTCGACCGGCCGGTCGAGGCGAGTCCTTCCCCGTGCACCCACACGCCGCCGCCACGTCGCGCGGGCGTGATCCAGCGTAGACGCTGCGGCCTCCCTTCCCGGGGAGCCGCGCCCTCTGATAGCAAGTACCACAGGAAATTTCGTGGGCCGCTCAGCCGTCGACAGCACAATGCGAGTGCCGAGCCAAGGGAACAATGGCGGTGGAAGCTACACAGGCGGCCGATAGGTAACGTCTCTCGCTATCGCTTCGTCGATCTGCTCAGGCGTGAGCAGACCCACGGTGTGCGACACAGCCGCACCAGCGGCCGCGGTGCGAATCGCGAGCGCTGCGGCTGAGACATCATCCGGGACATCACCGATGACGAACAGGTCGTCGTCGCCGAAGGCGAAATAGCACGCTTCTACCCGACCACCCACGCTCTCCACCATTTCGGTGATGGCCGCGCGGCGGGCACTGCCCCCCTGTGCCAGCAGGCCTTGCGCCCCTTCTTGGAGATAGCTGACCCGCCACATGTATTTGGGCATACCTACCAGCCTCCTCTGCTCAGGGCGATCTCGGCGAGACCGACCCTACGGGCCAACCACCACCGAAACCATCCAGTGCGAACACTGTCGTCGCAATGATGCGGCAACGTAACTGCGGCGATATCCGAGATCAAGAACACCGTCCACTGCCGCGTGCGCAAAGCCGAGGAGCTACTCGGACATCCGATCGGTGAACGCAGGCTCGACATCGAAGTGGCTGACCTGCGCCCAACGGGGAATCCCGGTCAGGTGATCGAACGCGAGGCTTTTCGATCGAGACCGCATGCTTCGACCTGCGCGGCTACCTGCGCGAACGAAGTGGACGGATCGCTGTCGGCGATCGCATTTTCGAACTCGCCGACGGTTCCAGGCCACGCATTGGTGATCGTGCCATCTGCGCCCTTCCACCACGCCGTCGCTGCACCGCCGCACCAGATGGTCCGGGCGAGAGCGTGATCCAGGCGATCGAGGTAGCTCGCCATTGCCCGCTCGGTCACCTCCAGTGGCGCACCCGAGCCGGTGCTGAGGACCAGGCACCGCAGGATGTACCGGGCCTGATGCTGCTTCAGCGAGGGGTTGCTGTTCGAGGGGGTGAACGAATGCGGGCCGGCGATCATGTAAAGATTCGGAAACCCTGGTACTGCGAGCCCGTAGAAGGCGGTCGGTCGTCCTTGGCGCCGCCACTGGTCGTGCAGGTCCACACCGCCGCTGCCACGGATCTGCACCCCACCGAGAAACGCAGGCGCACGGAACCCTGTGGCCCACACGATGACGTCGGCGCGGCGCTCGGTGCCGTCGACAGTGCGGATCCCGTCCGAGCTGAGTCGATCGATGTGATCGGTGACCAATTCGACGTGTGGCTGGGTCAGCGCCGGATAAAATCCGCTGTCGAGGAGGATGCGCTTGTCCCCGATCCGGTAGTCCGGTGTGAGCTTGGCGCGCAGCTCGCGATCGCGCACGTGCCGCCGAAGATGGCCCCGCGCAGCGAGTTCGGCCGGTCCCGCCGACCACCCTGCGCGCATGATCGGTGCCAGCACCAGGTCAGCGGCATGGGAAATCCCAGCCCGATACAGCTCGTGCAGGCCGGGTACGTGCGTCAGTGCCCACCGCGATACGGGGCCGAACGACGCGGCCGGTTTCGGCAGGACCCAGGACGGGGACCGCTGATACACGGTGACACCGGCCGCGGTGCGGGCCAGCTCGGGAATCATCTGTGCCGCCGAGGAACCGGTGCCGACGACCGCGACATGCCCACTCAGGTCAGCGGTGTGGTCCCATCGCGCGGAGTGGAACGCACGGCCGCCGAAGATCTCCGCTCCGCGCAACTGCGGAATCGCGGGTCGATGCAACTGCCCGAGGGCCCACACGACCGCGCCGGTGCGGATCAGGTCCCCCGTATCGGTGCACAGTGTCCAGGTGCGGTCTGTGTCGGAGTAATGGGCGCTCACCACGGAGGTGTTGCAGCGTAGACGCTCGCGTAAACCGTTGCGGTCGGTGACCTCCCGCAGGTAGGCCAGGATCGCCTGCTGGTCCGGATAGCGCACCCGGACATCTCGATAGGGGTCGAAGGCGAAGCTGTACAGGTGTGCGGGCACATCGCAGGAACAGCCCGGATAGGTGTTCTCCCGCCACACCCCGCCGACCTCGGGTCCTTCTTCGAGGATCAGGAAGTCGCGCACACCGGCCTGTTCGAGTTGCGCGGCCATAATGAGCCCGCCGAACCCGGCCCCCACGACTACGAGTTCGTGGGTGAGTGTTTTCGGGTGTTTTCGGGTGTCTCCCCGTGCTCGCGGGGAGACACCCGATCCGGTATCCGAAGTGAATGTGCGCCAATGCAGAGCGGTCCACAACGACTGCTTTGTCTTCGGCACGGCAGGTGGTCCACGGCCCACCAGCAACGGCAATCATTCAGCAATCGTTTCGTTCGATCGGTGTCCGTCGGTCGAGTCGGGGTGTCGTCATATTTCGGGCGCGACATGAGGACTGGGACGCGATGAACGGATATTCGGCGCGATCGCGGGGGCGTGGCGCGATCCACTCAGGCGATCAGCCGGCGCCGAGCACCTCGCGGCCGATCTCGCCGGCCAGTACCTCGGTCGAGTACGCCATGAGTTGCCCTGCCTCGGCGTCGCGCAGGTGTCGCTGAATCGGCGACCCACGCAGATAACCCGATGCTCCACCCACGCGCACACCCAGCTGCGCGACGTCAACGGCGACCTTGTTCGCCAGATACTTCGCCCGTGAAAGGGTGGAGAAGAAGGCCGGGTTCGCGTTGTCGGCTTCGCGCAGACCCTGGTCATAGAGGGCATGCGCGGCGGCGAGCCGGATCTGCACGTCGGCGACCTCGTGTTGCACCCACTGTTGGCCGGCCAGTGGATTGCCCAGGATCATCCGCGACCGCGCGTGTGCGACCAACGCGGCAAGCGCCGCGTCGGCGATGCCGAGGGAAATGGCGGGCAACCCGGCCGGGATCACCGCGAAATCACCCGGTCCCGGTGCGCGACCGCGGTATTCGGCGCGCAACACGGTGTTGTCGAAGGCCAGCAGCTGACTGCGGGTCGCTCGCAAACCGAGGGTGTCCCAGATCGGGATGATCGACACGGACTCGTCCGGGATCACGCCGAAGAACGTCGGCGCCCCCGAGACGAGTGCGTTCACCAGTAGGTAGTCCGCGATCTCGCTCCCGGAGACGAACCGTTTCGCACCGGTGAGCGACCAGCCGCCCGCCACCGGGTCGGCCACCTGCTGCGGCTGCAGAAAGCGGTTCCCGCTGCCCGGTTCGGACAACGCGTTGGCGAACCGCTTACCCGCGAGGAACTCCTCGGCGAAGAACGTCCCCGCCGAATCGCCGGTCAACTCCGCCAATGCGACGCCCGCACCAGCGTGCATCACCCAGATCGTCGCCGTGGACGGATCGGCCTTCGCCAGAATCCGGACCACTGTCCCGAACGACTGGTAGCTCAATCCCAGCCCACCCAGCCGTTGAGGCAGTACCGCCCGATCGACCTGCGCATCATGCAGGGCGGTCAACTCCTCGACCGCAATCTCGGCCCGCTCGTCGTAGTCGGCGGCGTCGGCGGCAAAACCCACCGCCAGTTCGGCCACCCGATCCAGGATCTCGGGCTCACTCAACTCTCGCGACGAACCGAACTGCGCGCTGATCACGAACTACCCTCCGCTCCACAGGGATTCGATCACCGGACTGCGGAGATCATTCGACCAGGATACGCAGCGGGCCGCGCTGTGCCGCGAGATACGACAACGGACAACTGGTCACCACCGGTACGGAGCGTCCGACCTCGTCGCCGGAAACCCGGCAGCGAAGTCCGGCGCCCTCGTGCCGGACGTCGTACGGTGCGGGGCACGGAAAACCTGCTCCGGAAACGCCGGTTCGGTGTTGCGGCCCGGGAAACGCTGTGCGCACCAGAATTCAATCCATGGCCGCAGTTTCGGTCTCAGCAGGCTGCGCCACTACAGCTTTCATGGGCGTTACCGGCCACCACACCTTGTCGCCGAGCAGTGCGAACAGTGCGGGGACGACCAACGTCCGCACCACGAACGTATCGAGCAGGATGCCGATCCCGACCACGATGCCCAGCTGGGTCAGGGTGATCAACGGCAGCACACCGAGAACGCAGAACACCGCGGCGAGGACGACACCGGCGCTGGTGATGACGGCGCCGGTCGAGGCGACGGCGCGCACCATCCCCTGGGTGGTGCCGTGCGCACCCGCCTCCTCGCGCGCCCTGGTCACCAGGAAGATCGTGTAATCCACACCAAGTGCGACCAGGAACAGGAAGCCGAACAGCGGCACGTTCGTGTCGAGTGCGGGGAAGCCGAAGACCGTGCCACTGATCCAGCTGCCCGCACCGAGCGCGGCGAGCGCGCTGAGCACCGTGACGCCGACGAGCAGCACGGCGGCAGGCACCGCGCGCAGCAGTGCCAGCAACACCAGCAGCACCACGGCCAGGATCAGCGGAATGACCAGCGCCTGGTCTCGGCGGGCAGCGTCTCGGATGTCGAGCGCTTCGGCGTCGGAACCGCCGACGAGGGCCTCGGCGTCTGGGACCGCGCCGACCGCGGTCCTGATCGCGGCGACGGTGGTGAACGCTTCCGCCGTGCCCGGCGCCGCGTCAAGAACAACCGACCACCGGGTAGAACCGTCATCGGACACTCCGTCCGCTGTGGCGCGCGAAATGCCCTGCACGCCATCGAGTGCCGACTGTATCTGTGCGGTGCTCGTGCTCCGCGCGATCACCACGGCCGGATCCGACGAGCCGGACGGGAAGTGTTGGGCCATCGTCTCCAGTCCGTCGACCGACTCGGCCTCGACCCGGAATTGCCCGGTTTGCGAGAGCCCGATGTCGGTGGCCGCGAGCCCGGTCGCGAACACGATCAGAACCGCCGAAGCGGCCCCGGCCACGACGGCCGGGCGTCGCACCACCCGCTGCGCGACGACCGCCCAGGGGCCCTGCTCGGCCGCATCGCGACCGTCCGCGCGCGGCACGAACGGCCAGAAGACCCGCCGCCCGCACAGTGCCAGCATGGGCGGCAACGCGGCGAGCACGAAGATCAGCGCCACCAGGAGCCCGGCCGCGGCGAACGCGCCGAGGCTGCGGGTGTTGGGCAGCAGTGCGAGCAACAGTGTGAGCAGGGCGAGAACCACGGTGACATTGCTGGCGACGATGGCGGGCGCGGCATGACGCACCGCGGCTCGCAACGCCACTCGATGGTCGGTGTGGCGATGCAGTTCGTCGCGGTAGCGCGAGACCAGCAGCAGTGCGTAATTCGTTCCCGCCCCGAAGACCAGCACGCTGGTGATGCCGGAAGTCGAACCGTCGAAAGCGAGTCCGGTGAGCTCGGCCAACAGTGCGCCGACGCTGATGGCGACGCGGTCGGCGAGGCCGACCACCGTCAACGGCACCAGCCACAGCACCGGCGAGCGATAGGTGACGATGAGCAAGGCCATCACCACGATCGCGGTGACGATCAGCAACAGCGCGTTCGCGCCGGAGAAGGAGTCGGCGATGTCGGCGCCGAAAGCCGGTCCGCCGGTGATCTGCACGCGCAGCGGATCGGGTAGGCCGGTGGCGACGGCGGCGCGCAGTTCGCCGATCCGGTCGGTGAGCGCGAACCCGTTGAGCTGCGCGGACACCGGAATCTGGGCGAGGGCGGCGCGCCCGTCGGGAGCGAGGATCACCCGGGTGTTCTCGGTGGACGCCACGCCGACACGGGCGAGGGCCGCGTCCGCCGCCGCGAGATCGCCCGGTGTCAGGGTGCCGTCGTCGGTGCGCGTCACCACCATGATCGCGGCGGCCGTTCCGGCATCGGGAAACCGTGCGGCGGCCTCGGCCGCCGAGGCGGATTCCGCGGACGGCGGCAATGACACCGGCGCCTGCCCCGCGCTGTCGTTGCTGCCCGCCAGCGCCATCACCGCCATGGCGGCCGCGACGACAACCAGCAGCACCGCCCACGATCGCCGGCCGGTGACCAGCCCGGCGAAGCTGTCCCATCCGTTTCCGGTGTTCACACGCATCACGCGGAAAAATATTTCAGAAAATTAAACATTCGGCAATGCCGTTGGTTACGGCAGCTAAGCTCGCTGTCTGACAGAGAGAGGAGATCGCGCGTGCGTGACGACACCGCCGACACGGAACCAGCCGTCGGCCGGTCGGCGTTGGAGACCGCCATAGCTCGGGATCTGCGTGCGTTGACCGCGATCTCCGAACAGATCGGTCATGTCTTCGCGCAGTCGAACGACCTGCGCCCGAACGATTTCCGGGCCCTGATGCATGTCGCGACAGCCGACGCCGAGGGCTCGCCGGTGAGCGCGGGCCAGCTGAGCAAGTTGATGGGCGTCTCCGCACCCGCGGTCACCTATCTGGTCGAGCGGATGATCGAATCCGGGCACCTCGAACGCGTGCCCGACCCGGCGGACCGGCGCCGGGTCCACCTGAGCTACACCGACCAGGGCATGTCGGTCGCCGCCGGATTCTTCGGACCTCTCAGCGCTCATACCCGCGCCGCGATGGCCGCGCTGCCCGATGCCGACCTGACGGCCGCCCACCGCGTACTCGTCGCTGTCACGGCCGCGCTCCGCGAGTTCTATACCGAGCTACCAGCCTCGGCGCACGCCGCCGAATAAGACCTGGTAGATGGCCTCGCCGAGACGCTGGGCACCATGAGCCCGGTCACAGCTTGCGTGTCGACCGATCGCCGAGCGTGCTCGCTACGAATAACGAGGAGCTCTCAGATCGATCGGATTAGGTGATCTATGACAACCACAGTTGGAGTATCAGCGGAGTTCGGTGTCATCCGTGGGGTACTACTGTCGAGCACGCCGAGTGCACGGCCGGAGGTCCTGCTGTCCGTCGAGCAGCGCGTCGATCAGGGTGGGTCGATCGTCAGTGCACTGGACGCCATCACCGAGACGGAGCCGCCCATAGCGGACGTCGCCGTCGCGTACCACACGCCGCAGGAACGGAAGAAAATCGTCTCGCAGCTGGCGTCCGGCCGCTGGCAGACATCGTCGTTGGTCTCGATCCGATCGGCACTGTTCGCGCTGGTCGGCGGCACGCCGGAGCTGGACGAGTTCAGGACCGTCGTGGTGCTGAACCTCACCGATCGCATCGCGACCGCGGTGGTGGTCGGGGCAGATCGTCGGCACATCCTGGCGTCGGACTCCTGGACCACCCAGTTCGGCGTCGACACCGCCGCCGATGGCCCCACCGAGGTGGTCGACACCGACCCGATGAGCGAGACGATCGGTCGAGTGCGGTCGATGCTGGCATCGATTCCGACACATCCCAGCGTGATCGCCCTCGGCGGCGCGGGGGCGGCCGAACCCGAGATCGCGACGGTCTTGCAGGACGAGCTCACCGCGCGCGTTGTCCTGCTGCCGGACTTCGCCGACGCGGCCGCGCGGGGGGCGGCGCTGATCGCCGCCGACCAGGTGCGAAACCGGTCCGCCGCACCACCGAAAGATCACCGGAGCCCCAGGCGGCTACCGCTGACCGCGGCGGTCGCCGCGGTGCTACTCGTCGCGTCCGGATTCGCGGTGACACAAGTGCTGGACGACAGCTCATCAGCGGTGAATGTGGGTTCGCCCGACACGACCAGCGCTTCGCCGTCGCCGAATTCCGCGCCCGTCATCGAGCCGACGACCGATGCACAAGGTCCGATCTCGCCTGCGGGCTCTGCCTCACCATCGACGGCCGTCCCGACCCCGGCACCAGACCCTGGCCACGCGGCGGGCGCCGGCCCCGCTACAGGGGCACCATCGGCGCCCGCCCCGACCCCGCAGTCGGATCCGGTGGAACCCGAGTGGGTGCCGGCCGAACCCGAGTGGGTGCCCACCACTGCGGCGAACCCGAGAGCTCCCTCCACACCGGCGAGCTCACCGCAAGAGGCCACCCCGAGTGGCACGCCGACACCGACCAAGGTCGGCGCCCCCGACCAGAACGGGCTGTTCCCAGGAGAAGCCCCACCCCCACCGGCCGGCGCTGACCCCGCGGCGGAACGCGCATGGTGGGACAACCACTGGAACCTGAAGCAACGTTGGTTGCACGGCGGCTGAATCGCCCCGATAACCCCGGCGTTACGCCACAATCCGCAGCGGGTGTTCGACAAGTTCTTTCAGATTTGCCAGGAATTGGGCCGCGACCGCGCCGTCGATCGCGCGGTGGTCCGCGGACAGGGTCACGCGAAGGATCTTGCGGGCAACCACTTCGCCGCCATCGAGGCGTAGTTCCCCGGCCGGGGTCGCGACCGCGACGCCGAGGTGGATTCCCTTGTGACGCAACAGCTTGTCACCCGCGAAGCTGACGTTGATCGAGCTGTTGCAGCGCGACGGCCTTGACGAGTAGATCGTTCACACTGACCTTGCTGTCGCCCGCCGCGTCCAGCGTCGCGTTGATCCGCACCCGGAAGGCGAACAGCTCGGTGACGTCGATCGCGCTGGCCACGTAGAAGTGCGGTGCCTGCTGCTTACTCTCGGTGAGCCGAATCGCGCCGACACGCTGAATGTTCGTCAGCGCAACGTCCTCGAACTCCCCCGATGCCGGAACATGTTGCGGAGACACCACATTCGCGTCAACTGGCGACGTAGCGATGACGGCGGGAGCAGCAGCCTCGGCGAGGCTGACACTGTGGAGGTACACGAGGTCGGCGCCGGCGCTCAGCCCTGCGTGCTTGGTCAGCCCAGGATCATCACCCCGACCGGCCATGACGTCCCGGGCGCTCGGCAGTGGGTGATTGCATTCGGTGAGCTACCTTCCCCAAACCCTCCGCGATGGCGCGGAGCTGCTCGGGGGTCAGCACATCGATGAAGGCCTCGCGGACGAGGCCGACATGACCAGGGGCCGCGTGACGCAGGGCATCGCGACCGGCATCGGTGAGCGTGGCGTTGACGCCCCGGATATCGGTGGGACACAACTCGCGCTGGACCAGCCCTGCCTTCTCCAGCCGGCCGATCTGATAGGTCAGCCCGCTCTTGGAGTTGACCAGGGCATCGGCGAGTTCGCTCATGCGCAGTCGCCCACCCGGTGCCGCGTCGAGACGGACGAGCACCTCGTATTGGACGTGGGAGAGCCCGGCGTCGCTCTTGAGCTGAGCCTCGATCTGCCGGTTCAGCAACGACCACCCGGCGATGAGGGCATGCCAGGCGCGGCTCTCGTCCTCGTTCAGCCACCTCGGTTGATCCATTACCCCAGCGTAACGCACATTGTTCAAATTCGAATAATGATGTACCTTCGGTCATGTAGTTCAAATTCGCCGGAAACTGGCACCGCTGCGAGACGAGGGCGTACTGATCGTCGGCAGCGGGTTCTTCACCCACAACCTGCGCGCGCTGACCCATGACGGCTCGGTGCATCCGGTGATGACCGAGTTCGACGACTGGGGCCACCGCGCCCTGACCGCGGGCGACATCGACACGCTGCTCGACTTCGAGGACAAAGCCCCCGCATCACGATTGGCGCATCCGCGCACCGAACACTTCGCCCCGCTATTCGTCACACTGGGCGCGGGCGCCGACGACATCGCCACCCAGCGCACCATCATCGACGACTTCTGGCTGGGCTTGTCCAAACGCTCCATCCAGCTCGGCTGACGGCTGCGACACAGCGTCGTCCTCTGCCGCGTCAGCCGCGTTCCTGGGCGAGATGAAATGACGCCGATCCCGCTTGATCGCGGCAGTCGAGCCCGCCATCGGGCTGAGCCGCTCGGCTGCGCTGAGCCCCTTTGCACTGCTGGTTGGTTCCACCCTGTCGACACAACGCCGCATTTGCCCGATGACGGTCACCGGCGAACCACGACGCTCGCGCGCGGTGTCGGGCACCCCCAGCAACTGCCGAACTCGAACACCTGACCAGCATTTCGCCGTCGTCATCGCCCATAGCAACCTCGAATGTGCCGCGCGGGTGACCGATTCTTGCGTGCTCGCCCACACCGATCGGGTTGTCGCACATGAAAACAGGTGACGGTGCGGAAACGGAACGGCTCGGAGACTTGAGGTGTGGGTGATCTCGACCGTGGGGAGCCTAGTCGTGCAGGCAAATCCAGTAGATGCTGGTCATGTAAGTCGATCTGACCGATTCTGAGGGGCGGGCCGGATCCGGTACGCCGCAGGCCAGGTGCGCAATGACCTCGGATTCCGCGCCCTGCTCATCCGTCCTGACGGCTTCGCGGCATGGGCCGGTGACGCCGCCCCCGATCGCGACGAGTTCGCGCGGGCCGCCGCGCACTGGTTCAGCCGCCCAGTCCAGTGAAAACCATGACATTCATCGCTTTCTCTGACGGTGATCGCCACGGCCGGGCAACATCGATCGGCTCGCCACCGGCAAGAGCACCTTGCCGCCCAGTTCGCTCTACACCCTCGACTCCAGAGCGGAGGCGATCCACCAGGTCGCGGTGAGCGATATCGACACACTCGCTCGCACAGTCGCAGTGACACCCCTCACGGCTCCTTGGCCGGAACCCGTTCTGGTTCAGCGACCGGCGCGTCGGCGACAGCGGAGGGGCGAGTGGGGTCGAAGCGATAGCGGTATGTGATCGGGATGACGATCAAGATCAGGATGGCGGCGAAGACGACTACTGTGCCGCCGCCGGATACGGCGATCGTGGTGCCGACCAAAGCTGCGGTGATGCCGTGCGAGAAATCGCCGAGGCGTTGACCGCCGGCAACCGCGACGTTGAACAAACCCTGAAGTCGGCCACGGACATCGTCGGTAGCGATCTGCTGAATCATGGTGGAACGGAAGATCACCGAGATCAGATCCCCGACACCGGCGATCGCCAGGAAGAAGATCGCGAGGATGAGCCCGCCACTACCCAGCAGAGCGCTCAGACCGAACCCGGTGATGCCCACACCCCAGATGACGACGCCGACGATTACCGCGACTCCATGCCGGCGCACCCTCGGCACCCACCCGGAGAAGGCGCCACCGAGAACCGAGCCGATCGCCATCGCCGCGAACAACAAGCCCACGACCAGTTCACCGTCTCCCGCACCCGCGGCGAAACTCTTCTCCGTCATCTCCGGGAACAACGCACGGGGCAGACCGGCGACCATCGCGACCAGGTCGACCACGAACATCGCCATGATCAGGCGGTGCGACGAGACGTACACCAGACCGAACCAGATCTCGCGCACCCCCGACCGGGTCACGCGACCACTCGGCGGCAAGGCGGGCAACCGGTAAGCGGCCCATACCGCAACCAGCATCGCGGCCGAATCCAGCAGATAGGCGAGCGCAGACCCGCCGAAGGCGATGATGACACCGGCCAGCACGCTTCCGACAATGCCGCCGATCTGGATGACGGTCATCTCGAGAGTATTGGCTGCTGCGATGTGCTGCGCGGGAAGAATGCGCGGGAAGATCGCATTGCGAGTCGGCTGGTTGATCGCTATACATGCCTGCTGCAAAACAAGGATTCCGTACAGCAGCCAGATGTTGTTCAGACTCAGAAACGCTTGGATGAAAAGCAGGCTGGTGGCAAGAACCATTCCGTACGAACTGCCAAGCAGCAGTGTGCGCCGGTCGATCACGTCCGCCAGCGCACCGCCCCACAGACCGAATACGACCAGCGGCGCCACAGTGAACACCCCGACCAAGCCCACATAGGCCGATGATCCCGTGATCGCGTAAACCTGCAGCGGCACCGCGATCACGGTCAGTTGCGCACCGGAGATCGACACGACCCCGCTGAACCACAGTCGCCGAAACGCCGGATAAGCCAGTGGTCTGCGGTCGATGAGCACGCCACCACCGCGCTCAGTCGTCTTCGATCCTTCCCCCGGTTCCACAGCTATCGATTCGCCGAGTAGCAAGTAGTCAATGCCGCCGACAGGCTCATGGAACCAGCACCAACTTGTGCCGCAGCCTT
Source organism: Nocardia sp. IBHARD005 (assembly GCF_052814245.1). Classification (NCBI taxonomy): domain Bacteria; kingdom Bacillati; phylum Actinomycetota; class Actinomycetes; order Mycobacteriales; family Nocardiaceae; genus Nocardia; species Nocardia sp. IBHARD005. Next base: position 4,088,495 of record NZ_CP199935.1, on the reverse strand, counting down.
CACAAGATCCCTCAGCTCCAGAATTTTCGATGAATCTATATTCAGTGAACTACGATTCATCATCGTACGCTTCCGCTGAACACTGTCAAGAAGTGATCGCCACGTCCGCAGCCAACGGATTCCCTCGGTGTCCAACCCATGGACGGGCTCGTCGAGCATCAAGATCTCCGGATCGCCGAACAGTGCGGTCACGACACCGAGCCGTTGCACCATGCCTAGCGAGTACGCCGTGACCTTGCTGTCCGCGGCACTCGCCAGCCCGACAGTCGCGATGGCGTCACTGCGATCGCTGAACCCGCGTAACCGCTGTCCTGCAGTCATGGTGCAGTGGACGGGTGGAGTCGATCGGACCGTTGGTTCTCGACCATCCGGAGCAGTCCCGGCCATGCGGCCGCGAAGATCTCGCTTTTGGGGGACCCGAGCGGTCAGAGAATGGGGATGTCCGGAGGGATCTGGAGTGCGATGTAGATCAGGGTGTGAACGCGAGTCGCGATGACTCCGAGCAGGCCCTGCATTGCTTCCGGCGCGGACTCGGCGACGGCCTGGAAGGACTTCAGGTCGTCATCGATCCGCTCGAGGATCGGCCCCACGTCTGTCGTGGGCGAGGCGAAAGCGGTCGCGATCTCCTCCAGTGGGATGCCCTGGGCTTCCAGGCTTTTGATGAGCTGGATCCGCTCGGTGTCTGCCGGATCGTAGAGCCGGAAATTACCGGTGGTGCGTTCGGCCGGATTCAGCAGGCCGAGGCTGGTGTAGTAGTCGACCGTTCGCGTCGAAACCTCGGCGCGGTTGGCCAGTTCACCGATCCGGATCGGCGCTTCGGTCATATCGGCGCCCTCTTTCCACACTGCCGTTCACCTGGTCATGGCGTCGGTCAGCGTAACTGTTGTTGGTAATTCATCGACACCTCCACGCGATTCAGGTGGCGGCGACGAGGTCGGCGACGACGACAGTGACGTTGTCCGGTCCCCCACCTTCCAGCGCCAGATCGATCAGTCGGTCGGCACACGCGTCGACGGTGCGTACGTCGGCCATCGTCATTTCGATCTGCTCGGAGCCGACCACATCCGACAATCCGTCCGAACACAACAGAAACCGATCACCGATCACCGCCGTCCCGGGGACGAGCGCAGGGGTGAGAGCCGCACCTGTCAATGCTCGCATGATCAACGAACGTCGCGGATGCGTTCGCGCCTGCTCGACGGTGATGTGGCCGGCGTCGACCAGTGACTGGACGAAAGTGTCGTCGTGGGTGAGCTGCGACAGTTGACCGCCACGCAGCCGGTAGGCGCGGGAGTCGCCGACGTGCGCGAGCCCGAAGCTGGTGCCGTCGAACAAGATCGCGGTGAGCGTGGTGCCCATACCCGCCGTCTCGGGATTACGGGTGGCGTGCTCGGCGATCGCTGTGTTGCCCGCCAGCACCGCCTGTTCCAGCTGTCGCAGGAGATCACCGTCACCTGTTTGTTCGAGCGGTGCCAGTGCGGCGATCATCAACGCGGAAGCGACTTCGCCTGCCGAGTGGCCACCCATCCCATCGGCGAGTGCGAGGACCCTCGCCCCGGCATGGACACTGTCCTCGTTCGCCGCACGGACCAGCCCACGATGGCTGCGCTGCGCACAAACCAATCGGGTTGTCACGGTGACACCTTCGTTGCCCGTCGCAAGTCGACACCCATGATCTGTCCTTTCGCCGTGGTGAAACTGCTTGTTCTGCCTAGTTTTTCGTGTCTTTGCCCGTAGCTGCCGGGAGTAGCCGCTGCAGGACGTCGGTGATGGTGACCAGACCGACGATCGCCGTTGCGGCATCCGCGGCGGTGACCAGCGCGAGGTGGCTGCGGGATTCGCGCATGACGCGCAGCGCCTCGTACACCGGGACGCTGGCAGCGAACCTCAGCACCGGCCGCATCAGTTCGTCCGCGGTGGTCCGCGGCGCGGCGGTGAGACTGTCACGCACGTGAACCACGCCGAGGACGTCGGTGCCCTCCCGCACCAGCAACCGCAGGTGACCGGTCTCGCGCGACATGTCCTGGATGTCGAGGATCCCGGCGGTGGGCGCCACCGCGCTCGGCCTGGGGTTCGGCGCGGTGAGGTCACCGACGGTGAGCTGTTCGAGTTCCAGTGCGCTGGTGAGGTTCCCGTGGTAGCGCTCGTCGAGGGTGCCCGCGGTCGCGGAATGCTCGACAAGGTGGCGCAACGCGGCCGAATCCTGACCGGCGTCGACCTCGTCGACCGGCGTGACACCGACTCTGCGCAGGCACCAGTTGGCCGCATGGTTCAACGCGGTCAGCAAGGGACGCGTCACCGCCATGAACGCGCGCATCGGAATCGCCAGCATCGTCGCCGACTTCTCCGGATGCGCGATGGCCCACGATTTGGGTGCCATCTCACCGACCACCAGGTGCAGGAACGTCACCACGATCAGCGCGAGCACGAACCCCGCGGCGTCGGCCACCCACAACGGGGCACCCAGGTGCTCGACGAGAGGGGTGATCCAGTGGTGCACAGCAGGTTTGGTGACCGCGCCCAAGGCAAGGGTGCAGACCGTGATACCGAGCTGAGAACCGGCCAGCAGCACCGGCAACTCCGCCGAACTGCGCAACGCCGCACGGGCGGCACGACTGTTCGGTGCGGCATCCTCGAGCCGGTGCCGGCGGGCCGCGATCAGCGCGAACTCGACAGCCACGAAGAACGCACTCGAAGCGATCAGGACGATCGTGACAGCGACGACCACCCACGGGTTACTCATCAGCGTCGCCTGCCTGCTCGGTGCGCACGGTCAACCACACCGACGACGGCACATGCTTGCCGATCGCTCTGACCTCGGCCGCCACCGTCCGGGCCGGACCCGGTCGCTCGGCGATGTAGTCCGCGCCGCGGCGAGGAATCGCGATCTCGACGCGGTCGCCTTCCTCCGGCAGTCCCCCGTAAGCGTTGATGATCAGTCCGGCAATGGTTTCGAAGTCGCCCGCGGGCAGGTCCACCCCGATCACCCGCTCGACCTCGTCGAGGTGTATGTCGCCCGGCATGAGCCAACCACCTTCTACGGCAACGATTTCCGGGGTGGTGCCGGAGTCGTGTTCGTCGGCGATCTCACCGACGAGTTCTTCGGCGATGTCCTCGATCGTCACGATCCCGGCGAAGCCGCCGTACTCGTCGACGACCAACGCCATCTCCTGCCGCGCCGTACTGAGCCGGGCGACCACCTCTGGCAGCGCCAACGACTCCGGGACCAATTCCGCGGGCCGCATATGGTCGCCCGCGGTCCCGGTCGGTTCGCCGACGAGCAGATCGTGCAGTTCGATAATGCCGAGAATGTCGTCGCTGGAACGTCCGACAACCGGGTAGCGGGTGTGTCCGGTACTCATCCGAGCGAGCACGGCCTCGACCGGCTCCCCGACATTGACCAGGTCGACTTGGGAACGCGGAATCATCGCGTGTTCGGCTGTGGCGGAAGGGAAATCGAGCATCCGATCCAGCAGCATCGACAACTCACGCGGCAACTCCCCCGCGTCGCGGGAAGCGGCCACGATGTGTTCGAGGTCGCGCGGGGTGGCAGAGTGTTCCACATCGTGGACCGGTTCGATCCGCAATGCGCGCAACAGCACATTCGATGATTGGTCGAAAAGCCAGATCAGCCAGCCGAATACCCGCAGATACAGCGTGGTCGAGCGCGCCAACCAGCGCGCGACCGGCTCGGGGCGGGCAATGGCGAGGTTCTTCGGGAACAACTCACCGAACAACATCTGTACCAGCGTTGAGAACACGATCGCCAGCACTGTGCCGACACCGATTCCGACCGCGGTCGGAATGCCGATCCCTCCCGCCATTTCCCCGAGACCGCGACCGATCAGCGGTTCAGCCACATAACCGACGAGCAGCCCGGTCACCGTGATTCCCAACTGGGCGCCGGAGAGCATGAACGACGTCCGCCGCGTCACCGCGAGCGCACGACCTGCGGCCGCATCACCGGCCTCGGCGTGCGCGGCGAGCCGGGACCGATCCACCGCCATATACGCGAATTCCTGGGCAACGAAATACCCGGTCACCGCGGTAATCAGCAAAACAACAACCACTCCGAGAACCACGCTCAACGCGGTCAGCACATGCCCACCCCGTCACGCCCCACCAACGCGCGCGCCGCACCGCGGAGCAATCTAGACGGACCTTCGTCGTCAACTTCACCATCCGGCATGCGCGCCACACTAGCACGTAGCACTGTACGGTTCCGGTGCCGAAACCAGTGCCGGGAAACCGGATTCCGCCGGGAAGTGTGAGGTCCGCGGTGCCGCGATCAGGGGGCGAGCACGACAGTCTTACCTCACCTGGAGCCGCCCTGTCACGCCGATCGCTAGAGCGATGGTGTGCTCGGACAGGTCGGAGACGGCGGTTCAGCAGCGGTGTCGACGGCCGTATGCGCATGCTCAGTGCCCGCACCGGCGTCGGACAGCGGAGTCTCATGGGCAGTGTCGGTGTCGGAGCCGAACGACGTTGCGGTGGGGTATCGAGGGAGTTCGGACAGTACGTCGAGCGATATACCGGCCGGAATCGGTGTCATCATTGCCTCGGTGTTGGGGCCGATGAGCTCTGGACCGCGCAATTCTGCCCTGCGGTCTTGCCGACCGCGCGCCGCCCCGCCGGGCGCGCGGACGGTGGTGATACTCAGGTGCAACGGACAGATCAATGGAGCCGGAGGCAGCAGTGACGTCATATCACTTCACCACGCAGATCGAGCTCGGAGGACAGACCGCCACCGGTTTCCGGGTACCCGCCGACATCGTCGACGCGCTCGGTCAGGGGAAGCGACCACGGGTCTTCGTGACCATCGGGCCCCACACGTATCGAAGCACGGTGGCCGTGTATGGCGGTGAGTTCATGCTGCCGCTGAACGCGTCGAACCGTGACGCCGCTGGTGTCAGCGCCGGAGACACCACAGAGGTCACCGTCGAACTCGATCGGGAAGAACGCACCATCGAGGTTCCCGACGATCTCGCACAGGCACTGGAACAACACCGCGGCTCGACAGCAGCGTTCGCCGCGCTCTCCTACAGCAAGCAACGCGAACGCGTGCAGTCCGTCACCGCGGCCAAGCGTCCCGACACCCGCAAGAGCCGGATCGCCAAAATCATCACCGAGCTCACCGATACCTGACCGGAGACGTCTCGCCGTAGCGCGGGCTCGTCGTCACGTGCAAGGCGGCTGGAGGCGTTCCTTCGCGAATGCCGCGGTCACATAGTCGACAAGGTGAAGACGAAGGGTCGAATGCCAGTCGGCGGGAATATCGCCGATTGCCCCACCGAGGGCCGTCTCGACTTCGTTCAATACGAAGGGAAGCGGAATGCTCTCCCGCGAACAAGCCTGTACCACATATTCCAACTTGTCCACAATGTCGTGGAGATGAGCGGTCTCGCTCTCGCGTATCCCCGCATCGAGACCCCCGGTGCTTCCGAGATTCCGGCGCACCTGATCGCTGCCTTCACCGTAGAGCGATCGCGGGTTATTCCTGATGTACTCGTCCATGGCCCCCCCTGTTGTATTCGTTCCGTGCCGATGGTCAACGTACCGAATATTCACAGGAACCGGTGTACTACCGAGCAGTCACTTGGCTAACATACAGTTACAAGTAGAGGATTTGTGATCCTTACCAGGACGCATGCGCAGAGTGTCCAGCGCCACAATCAGGGCGGTGCTGGGCGCGATCTGATCCGTTCGCGAAGCGTGACTCTCGTCAGGCCCGTTCGCCGTGCAGGGCGAGTGTGTCGTCGATGCAGCGTGCGATGAACACGTCATCGATCGCCTGTTCTCCGACCAGCAGCCGGAAATACAGTGGCGCGGAAAGGGTTTCGAGTACCGCGCGCGGATTGACCGTTGCCGGGAGTTCGCCACGCTCCACGGCTTTGGTGATCACCTGCGAGCTCCGCTCGAAACGATCGTTCCAGAATTTGCGGCGCGCGGCGTCGACCTCCGGATCCGACGACAGAGCCACGGTGGTGCCCACCAGCCGCGCCATCCCCGGGCGCGAGATCAGGTCAGAAACCTGTTCGGCCAGCACCGCCAGATCCGATCGCAGGCTGCCGGTGTCCGGCGCGGGATTCCCGACGGCGGCGAGCTCGGTGACCGCCGCGGCGATCAAGGCGGTCCGGGTGCCCCAGCGGCGATAGATCGTCGTCTCGGCGACACCGGCGCGGGCCGCGACATCACCGATGGTCAAACCCTCGATGCCGTGCTCGGTGACCTGCTGCAGGGTCGCGGTCAGAACGGCGTCACGTACTCGCGCCGAGCGTCCCCCGGTCCGCTTACGCGGAGCCGGGGGTGTCACCGACTGCTCGTCGTCGGCTTCGAGTCCACTCTGATCCATGGTCAAGTTCTACTCGACGGCCACGCCGTCTGCCGAATGCCGACCGACGGGACCGGCGCGCCCGGCCACCTCCTGGTCAGCGCAGATATGCCTCGATCCAGTTGCCGAATTCGGTCGCGAGATGCCACTGGTGCTCGCTGATGTACAGGCCGGGCACCGCAGCTTCCGTTGCCGCCGTCGCGTTGTCAACGGTCTGCACATAGTTAACGCCACACGAACTTGCGTTTCCAAGCGCAAGGAGGCACGGTTAACGCCAGTTCGAATAGCTTTAACGAGAGGTAGCAGCCATGGACGATCCCATCGAAATCCGAACATTCCTCGGCGAGGAGAACCTCACCCGCCAGCAGGTACGCGCCTGGGAAGCGCGGCGCGCCGAAGCGGTGCTGAAGAGGTTCGCCGCACGCCTCGGGCGCCGCGGAGTAGCCGAACTGCTGCGCGATTTCACGATCGGCAGGGCGCTCGACGCGCCCCTCGACGTCCAGCGCAAGGCCCTCACCGATATGAAAACCCAGCTGGGTCACGCGGGGATCTACGCCATGCTCCAGCGCGATCTGGCGATCTCGGACCGGATGGCGCGAATCGGTGTCGCCACCAGCCGGGGCCGAGCCAAGTACTCGGTCACCCGACTCGAAGTCCCCCACTACTCCGCGCAGCGATTCGCCGACTGGTTCAACAACCTGACCATCACCGACGCCGAGGTCGACATGGTGGCCGCCACTCCGGACCACTACCTGCTGCGCGGCCTGCCCGACGGCCGTCAGGAAGTCGTCGAAACGACCGGCGGCTCACCCACAGCGTCGCGGTTCCTCGTCGACTACACCAGAACCGAAGCGCTGACCATCCCCGTCGACCCCGACTACCCCATCCAGATCGCGGGCCAAGCCCTGCTCGACGACGGCCTGGTCATCGGCGGCGTCCGCCACCAGTTCCGCGACCGCGACGGCACTCTCGAAGCCCTACTGACGGTGCAGTTCCCGGGCAGTCTGCCCGACCGGCTCATCCACCAGCACCAATGGCACCTGGCCGACGAGTTCAGCAACTGGATGATCGCCGCGGCCCCGGTGGCGGCGACCGCCTGACACCGAGAACCGAGCACGGCACGACCTGGCGTGGAGTTCGACAGCAGGCCTGAATACGGTCCGGATGCCGTCGTTGCCGCGATCCGGAGGGTGCTGGACACCTTCGATCGGCCTCGACCTGGGCATACGGAGCCCGGGATACATTGGCAGCCCCCGTGATCGCGACGCCCGCCGAATCGTCCGCGGCCTGGTAATCGCCCCACATAACAGCACTGACCAGCGGAATAATCGAGTTCGGGATCGCCGGGTGCGGTTGCTGGATAGGGTCGGCGGAAAGACCGAGCTGGAGGTGAACGTGGGAGTCAAACAGCGGGCCACGGTGCAGATGAGCGCGGACGAGATCGCGCAGTTCCTCGACCGCAGCAGGGTGCTCACCTTGGCAACCCTCGATGCCGAGGGGAAACCGCATCTGACAGCCATGTGGTTCGGGCACATCGACGGCAAGATCTACTTCGAGACCAAGGCGAAGTCGCAGAAGGCGGCCAACCTGCGCCGCAACCCGACCCTCACCTGCATGGCCGAGGCGGGCGACACCTACGACCAGTTGCGCGGCGTTTCGATCGAAGGAACAGCGCATCTGATCGAGGACCCCGCCGATGAGGAGTACTGGAACGCCGGAATCGACGTCTTCCGCCGCTACGTCGGTCCGTACACCGCGCAGGCTCGTCCGCTGGTCGAGTCCATGATGCACAAACGCATCGTCGTTCGGGTCGAGCCGACGCGGATCCGCTCTTGGGACCATCGCAAACTCGGTCTGCCCGCCATGCCGCTCGGCGGCAGTACAGCTGATGTGCAGCCCTGATCGGCGTTCATCGGATCGGCCGAGGCGACCACCGCGTCGTACCGGCTTCCTCGACGATGCCACCGTCGGTCGCCTACGCGCCGGGCGGTGGTGGTGATGGCCTCAGCACAGCATCAGCCAATCGGGCTGATCGCGAAGCTGATGCATGTTCACGTGGTTATCACCTCTGTCAGCCTGCGTTGTCGAAGCGCATACCGGCGTGCGACGACGTAGGAGAGGGCGCTGACGCCGAACATGACAGCGCTCACCAGCAGCCACCGTACGAGGAAAGGCTGCTGGGTTTGCCCGGTGGCGGCGAGATACGTTGCCTTCCCCTGCTCGAAGATGCCGGGGAAGAACAGCAGCAACAACAGACCGCTGCCCAGGGCTGGAATCCGAAGGTAGTTCACAGGCGACACGATCGGGCGCCCCAGCGTTGGTCGTCGGCCCCGGGCTGCGTGCCAGCTTGCGGTCAGCAGTCGATCGGCGAGGGCGTACAGCGGAAACAGCACAAAGTCGTGAGCAATGACCGCGCCGAGAAACCAGACCAGGATCGATTGCCACCACACGTCGGGGTTCCAGAGCGTCGCCGGCCCCATCACGGCGATGATGTATCCGAAGAGAGAGAAACCCGCCAGCAGGACGAGCAAATACAGGGGGTGTGCGCCGTAGAACCTTTTCGCACCGGCAATAATTGTGGGCATGTCAGCTCCGGAACTCGATCGAGCGGACCCATTTCGTGTTGTGTACCCCGGGAAGGGCGGGGACGATGATTCGGGCAGGGTAGCCGTGGTCGAGCGAGATATCCTGCCCGTTCACCTTCAATGCGAGCAGCGAGTCCGGGTGCAGAACCTGATTACCCTGCAGAGTCGCTGCGCCGAACGGCCCGCCTCTTTCGAGCGAGCTCACCAACGCAGACGACGGAGCGGAAATGCCGGCGAGCGCGGCCAAATCACGTAACCGCACGCCAGTCCAGGTCTGGGTGGTGGACCAGCCTTCGACGCACGCGATCGGCAACCGTGCGGTGTGTTGGGACATGTCTGCCAGCGCGAGGCGATCGAGCGTGCGTGTCGATGATCCGCCGGTCAGAGTCAGCCGCCATGCCGACCCGGTGGCGGCGGCGTCGATCCCGGCGGCGGTCGCGGTGCGGTTGATCGGGAACCCGTTGGGACCTCGTTCTGCTCCTCGTCCTCGGGGTACCAGAAGCGCGGCGTGGCGGGTGATCCCGCCGATCGTCTGACCTGCCGTCAGGATCGCCACCAGCAGTGACCCACAGCCGACCAGCGCGAGCGCACCACGGCGGCTGATCGTCGCGGGCGCGGGATCCTCGGCAACCAGTCCGTCGGGACCGAGCGATTCGGGGCGCGTATCGGCGCGGGAAGTCCGCAGTACCCCGAGCAGGGAACGGGAGCGCAGGTGACGGACCATCCGAGGCAGTTTGAGGGCGACATGCACCAGGAATCCGGCGATGAACACCCATGCTCCGTAGTAGTGGGCGGTGTAGAAGCTGAACCCGAAGATGTAGTCGTACTGGATGTTCAGCACTCCGGTGGCGATCTCGAAGACGATGCCGCCGATCAGCAGTATCAGGGAGAGTCGTTCGAGGATTTGCGCAATCGAGCGGGCGGGTGGCCAGATGAACAGTCGTGGCATCACCGACCACAGCTTCGCCAGGACTACCGGGATGATGATCAGCCCAAGGCCGACATGGAGGCCCTGGGTGAGCTGGAACAGCCAGGACGGCCGGGTCGGCCAGTCGAAGAACGGCAGGCGTAACCACCCCACGTCAGCGGGGATGGCTTGGCCGAACTGAGGTCCGTAGGCGATGTAGTCGAGCAGTCCGGTGAGAGTGACTATCGGCAGGGCTACCAAGAGCACAGCGCCGAAGACGGAGGTCAGCCACGGGCCCCGCAGGGGGCTTCGCCATGTCTTCGACGTGGGTAGCAACGGCGGACGACGTCGCCCTATGGCTTCCCATAGGCCGGCGGGGAAGCCGTATGCCCCCGCGTCCTCGATAGCATCCTTGTCGCGTTCAGTTGGCGCACGGTGCTGTTCGGGTTGCTCCGAGTTCGGGCTGTTTACGGTCATGAGCACCCCGTCATATGTTCGCGACACCGAACGCGCCCCGCGATGGGCCAGGCTCCCGTCGGGGGATTCGGTTGTGGGTGAATCCGCTATGTGGTGTTGAGGGTGATCGTCGCAATTCCGACGAGCATGCCCGCCTTGACCGCGTCAGTGTTGAATGTCTTGTTCAGCAGTGCTGCAGCGTCCTCGGACACCAGGACTCGGGTGCCCTGCAGGATGGCCGTGTTGTCGGGTCCGGTCTGCAACGGCTGCAGAGTGCTGCCGTCGAGGTTGAACAGGGTGGCGTGCGTCGCGGCCGGGTCCCCGTTGACACTCACGTCGCCGTACAGCAGCGAGGTGCCGGGATCGATGTCGAAGTTGGTCAGCTCCACTGTGGTATGTCCCGCGGTCAGGGACAGGCCACTGTCGTTGTGCTTGATATCGCCTTGCACATAGGGCTCGACGGTGCCAGGTGTGTAGTACTTCACTTGACCGCCGGTGATCGGGAACACGACCGATCCATTGTCGAGTGTGGCGGTACCGACAACTCCTGGAGTCAGCGCGAGACTGGTCAGCGCGTCGGTGAAGCTCTTGTCCAGAGCAACTGCCGTGGTCTTCCCGGTCAACGCATCGATTTGAGCGACGGGGGTGGGTACTGCTGTTGTTGTTGTCATCATATTGGTAGTCGTATTGGCACTGGATTTGTCGTCGGCATTGTCGTTCGAGCACCCTGCCAGAGGTGTAATAGCGAAAGCAGCGATCGCCGCTATCAGGGCGGACTTGCGGTAGTCGACCATGAGTTTCAACCTTCCTCGGAGTTTTCAGGTCAGTAATTCGCTACGGCAAGCAACTCGGATGGGGTTATTGGTCGCAATGAGCCTGGGAACCTCCTTGCCTGCTCGTGTCGGCAAACACTCGATGCGCGTCGTTTTGCGCGATGACTGTGCAAGCTCACCGCCCTGCTGCGTCGACTCCCTCAACGGTATTCACTATTGTGACCCCGTCGTTGCGCGCACCCGACGACTCTGTGCCCTTGGCTGCCTGTGGGCAATGTCGGTCACGAGCGGGTGTGAGGTGAGAAACTGTCGGCGCGGGTGGGATCGGCCCGAACGCGTGAGCCACCGCGGCGCAGGCGGTGAGGAGGCGATCGATCTGCCCCTCGGTGAGCGCGGCGTGTAAGGAGAAACGGATCAGCGTGCTGTCGCCGGGCGTGGCGGGCGGACAGAAGATCGAGCCGAAAACGCCGAGATCTGCCAGATAATCGCGGACCGCGATCGCGTGCGACGCGGGCCCGGTCTGCAGAGATACGATGTGACCGGCAGCGCCCGCCAGGTCGAATCCCAAGGCGCCCAGCGCGCTTCGGATCCGCAGCCCCACCTCGCGTAGCCGGACGCGCCGGGGTTCCGCGGCCTTGATCAGCGCGAGCGTCGCGGTCAGTGCCGCGATGTCGCGGCCGAGGACTGCTGAGGAGAACACCGCCGGATAGGCGTGCATCCGGAAGTAATCCGCGAAATCCGGATCACCGGCGGTGACCACGCCTGCCCGGCCGGCAAATGCCTTGGCCAGGCTGGCCGTGCGATAGGCCACCCGGTCGGTGAGACCGAGCCCGACCACCGTTCCGGCGCCGAGCGGTCCCTCCACACCCAGTGTGTGGGATTCGTCGACGACGAGCAGGCTGCCGGACTCCTCAGCGACGGCACACAATCGCTCGACTGGAGCCTGACTACCCGCAGTGCTGTCTATGGCGTCGACGGCGATGATTCCGGGCCCGTACATGGCGAGCAGGGCGCGCAGAGTGTCGATATTCTTGTGCCGGAACGAAAATACCGGTGCTCCCGCGATACGGGCACCATAACGCAGCGACATATGCGCTCGGCTGTCGACATAGACGGGTGTGTCGGGGTCGCCGATAGACTGCAGCAGCCCGATATTGGCTTCCCAACCCGATTGGCACAATATCGCCGAGGACGCGCCCAGATGGGTGGCCAGAGCCACCTCGAGCGCTGTCCGTGGCTGGTCGTCACGGTATCGTCCGGCCGCGCGCAATGCCGCGCACATGGCGCTGATGATCTGCGGATCACGGCCGAGTGCCAGATAGTCGTTGCTGGTCAGCACGATGTCACCGGCCAAAGGTGGACTGCCGCACAGCGGGTGGCCGCCGCCCCACTCTTCGGCACGCTCCCGCCGGAAACCCTCGACGCGGTACCGAACACGATCGGCGACGGTTACCGACACACCGGCCTCCTGAGGCTCGACGATTCCAGTAGCACCTACCAAGCATTCCGAATGAACCCGTCCAAGTATGCCGCAGAGTTCCACCGAAAGCCGATATTGCGGCCCGGGTCCCGGAAGAGTGGCCGATGCCAACGGACTCGCCGACAACCCCGCCGAAAAAAGGGAATTCGACGAAACGGATGCCAGAATCGGACGCATGCGTGTTCTGTTGACCGGCGCCGCCGGTTTCATCGGGTCCCACGTTCGGCGAGCGCTCGAGGACGAGGGACACGATGTGGTCGCGATAGATCTGATGCTCGCCGCAGCGCACGGACCGGACGCGTTGCCGCCGTCGGGGGTCGAGCGTGTCGATGTGCGTGACCGCGCCGCGCTCGATGCCCGCCTTGCCGGTATCGACGTGGTGTGCCATCAGGCCGCGGTCGTCGGGGCGGGCGTGAGTGCCCAGGACGCGCCCGCCTACGCCAGTCATAACGACTTCGGTACGGCGGTGCTCCTGGCCGCGATGGATCGGGCACGCTGCCGTCGGCTGGTTCTGGCGTCGTCGATGGTGGTCTACGGCGAAGGGCGCTACCGCACCGCCGGTGGCGATGGTGCCCCCGTCGACCCGGCGCCGCGTACCACCGCTGACCTCGAGCAGGGCGTATTCGACCACCGCGACGCCCATACGGGCGCTCCACTCGAGTGGGCGCCCGTCGACGAGAACGCGCCGCTGCGCCCACGCAGTCTGTACGCAGCGAGCAAACTCGCCCAGGAGCATTACAGCGCCGCGTGGGCCACGGCAACCGATGCAACAGTCACCGCGCTGCGATACCACAACGTGTACGGGCCCGACATGCCCAAAGACACACCGTATGCCGGCGTCGCCGCGATATTCCGTTCGTCGTTGGAAGCGGGCCGAGCGCCGCGGGTGTTCGAAGACGGCATGCAGATGCGCGACTTTGTCCACGTCAGCGATATCGCCGCCGCCAATCGCGCCGCCGTCGAACGACCACTGACCGGTTTCGTGGCGCTGAATATCGCATCCGGTCGGCCCATCAGTATCGGCGACGTCGCGGAGGTTCTTGCCACTGCGCGCGGCGGCGACGCGCCGATCACGACGGGGCAGTATCGCTGCGGCGATGTCCGCCATATCGTTGCGAGCCCTGCACGTGCCGCTGAACTGCTCGACTTCACCGCGCAGATCGCACCCGAAAGTGGACTCGCGGAGTTCGCGGGGGCTCCTCTTCGTGCCGCGGCCAGCGCAGGCGCTCCGACCTGGTGAGAGCGCGCGTGCTCATGGCCTGCGCTGGCCGGCATCACGACGCAGGTCAGTTCACCAACTGGTCAAGATGAGATGGGCAATCAACAGCGCACCGAGCACCTGAACCCCCAGCCACGCGCGCACCGTCCGCGCCGGCAACAGTGCGGTGCCTGCCAAGACCCAGATTTCGAACGGTAGCCAGATCCGCTCGGTCTCGGCCTTGCTCAGCAAACTGAGGTCGGCGAGCACAAGCGCTGTCAGGCCCGCAACAGCAACCAGCGCAGCCGGATCCGCCTGTTCGCGCCAGCTGTTCAGCGCCGCGATGGGATTGGTGCGAACAGCCGCGAACGACGGGAGACCGAGCGCACCTGGCAAGCGGTGCAGCACCGCAGCGGAGGCAAGGCCGACCGCACAGACTGTGGCCGCCAAGTTCGCCCAGATCCAATAGGACACCGGCCGCGTGGTCGCGATGCCCTGGTAGTAGCGCTGCACCACGAGGTGGTATCCGTCCAACCACCAGAACCCCGACGCAGCGAAAGCCCCGACCACCAGCAAAACCCCTACCACCGCCGGCCACACACCACGCAGTCCACGCAGCGCCAGTACCGCCGCGACCGGAACAGCCATCAGGACCAAGCCGTAGTTCAGGAACAGGGCGTAGCCGAACAGCAGGCCGGATCCGAGGGCGAATATCGGCCTGCGCCCGCCCGGTTCGAGCGCTGATGCGAGCAGCGCCACCGCCCATGCGGCGACTCCGGCGAACAGCGCGTCGGCCGAGACCGCCAACCAGATCGCGGCAGGTGCCAGCGCAAGAAATGGAGCAGCTGCTCGGGCGCGCTCGGGCGCGCCGAGCGCCCGCAGCGTCACCAGAACCGCGACCGCCCCGCTACAGCCGACCATCGTGCACAGCACGCTCGCCCAGACGCCACCGCCCAATCCGATACGGTCCAGCAGCACGAACGTCAGCAGCGCTCCCGGCGGATGCCCAGAGACGTGCGTCGTCCAGGAATCGGGCTGGAAGTCCAGGATCCGGTCGGCGAAACCATCCAGCATGGCGCCGAGGTCACCCACACCGCCGACCTCGTACAGATATTCATGCCCGGTGGTCAATCGACCGGCAAAACCACGCTGCCAGCCATCGACCATCGCCAGCGAGAATGCCCAAGCAAGCCCGGTTATCCAGGTAGCCGCCAGCAGTTGACGCCAGGACAGCCGCGTCGCGACCGACGGCCCGTACACCACTGCGAGCGCCCCTATCGCAATCGCCGGACCGGTCCCCCAGCCCACGTGCGGCAACCAGCTGCCGAAAATGGGGGCCGACGCCGCGTAAATGCTGTCCCGCCATCGTTGGCTGCCTAGTTGCGGCAGCAGAAACGCGAGCCCGACCAGCACGACGGCGGCGGCCGCGCAGTACAGGTCGGCACGTTCAGCGCGTACCCGACGCCCGGTGGAGACAGAAGAATTCCGCACTGCCTCACCGTAGGAGCCCTACGTCACCCTGTGACACCGGCACGGAGGCGCCGTTACCTTTTTGTCACCGGTTTCATCAGGCATTTTCGACCGAATCGGTCCTACGGTCGCAGTGTGGACAGTGACGACCGCGCCCGGTGCGTGACCGTGGTGATTCCCTGCAGAAACGAAGCGGGCGCTCTGCCCGGCGTACTGGCCGCCGTCCCCACCTCCTACCGAGTCGTCGTCGTCGACAATGGCTCAACCGACGCAAGCGCAGAAGTTGCCCGAACACATGGTGCGACGGTGGTCACCGAATCGACTCCGGGCTACGGCGCCGCGGTGCAGGCCGGAATCGACGCAGCGACCACGGAGCTGATCGCGGTCCTCGACGGTGACGGGTCCATGGATCCGGCCGATCTACCCGACCTCGTCGCCGATCTCGCACCTGGGGTCACCATGGTCGCCGGGCGCCGCAGACCGGTCCGTGGGGCGTGGCCATGGCACGCAAGGCTGGGCAGATGAACGTCGGAAATACGCTGGACGCAACGCTGCTCGTGGTCGCCAAGGCGCCGATCGCGGGTTTCGCCAAGACTCGGCTGACGCCGCCGTTGCGCCCTGTCGACGCGGCGACGTTGGCCGCCGCTGCCCTGCTCGACACACTGGCCGCGGTGCGCGCGAGCGGGTCCCGCCACGCCGTGGTCGCTTGGACCGGCGACCTGTCACGGGCCGAGTGCGCCGACGATATCGCCACCGCCCTAGCGGATTTCGAGGTGATTGCCCAACGCGGCGACACGTTCGGCCAACGTCTGGCTGCCGCGCACGCCGACGCTGCCAATGCAGGACTGCCGGTGCTGCAGATCGGTACGGACACCCCACAAGCCGGTCCGGATCTACTCGCTGCCGCGGCCACCGCACTGTTGGGCGGCGCAACGGTATTGGGGCCTGCCACCGATGGTGGCTGGTGGGCACTCGGGCTCACTGACCCACACGCTGCCCAGGTCCTCGTCGACGTGCCCATGTCGACAACTCGCACCGGAATGCTCACGCACACGGCGTTGCGTCGCAAGGGCTATCACGTCGTGCTGCTTGAACCTTTGACCGACGTCGACCATTTCGACGACATAGGCATGGTCGCGGCTGCATCGCACGGACACTTCGCTTCGACCGCAGCGCGGCTGTGCCCGCAGATCAGCGCAATCCGGCCGTGACACCGATTCGCCGGCAGTTGATCCATCCTCCGGCTGCGCTCGACGGCCTGACCTGCGAGAGCCGACGAATCCCACCGCGTCTGCGGAAACGATCGGCATCGACGGTTCCTCCGAATCTCGAGCGCCCGCTACCGTGACGTCGCCTCGCCTGAACTCACCAACCGTTACTTCCGCCCGCCGGCCGCGGACGGATGATGTTCGTCGCCTTCGCGCGGGCGATCCAGAATTCCACGGCGACCAACTGCTACCGCTTGGCCTGTTCGACGTCTCCCAGTTCACGACGCGGGTCGAGGACCTGTCCACCGGCCAGCGCCGCTCTGTTCATCGCAGCCGATGCCGGCCCAGGGCGCACCCGCAGCAACAGCCCGGATCACAGTGCGCCTACGCGAATCCACCGGCGCGGACCATCCGCGCGTAGAGGTCGTCGGCGCGCATCAACTCGTCGTGGGTCCCGACCGCCCGTAGGCTGCCGTCGTCCATCACGACGATCCGATCGGCGTGCCGCACGGTCGACAAGCGGTGGGCAATCGTCACGACGGCGTGGGTGCGTGCCCGCACGGCGATCGCTTCGACGATCGATGCCTCGGTCAGGGTGTCGATCTGCGACGTCGCCTCGTCGAGAAGCAGCACGTCGGCCTCACCCAGCATCGCGCGTGCCATCGCGATCCGTTGCCGCTGCCCGCCCGAAAGATCGGTGTCGCGCACGTGGGTGTCCAGGCCTTTCGGCTGGGCCGCGACAACCGAGTCGAGTCGGAGCAGGCGAAGAACCTCGGCCACCTCGTCGTCGGTGGCACCGTGCCGCAGGAACCGCAGATTGTCGCTCAATGTGCCCGGTACCAAAGGGGATTCCTGCTCGACGTACGCGATACGCGCGCGAACTTCCGACATCGTCAGGTTCCGGTACGCCACGCCGCCCACCGAGATGGTCCCGGTGTCGGGTTCGACGAATCGCAGGATCGTCGAGAACACCGTGGTCTTGCCCGCGCCGGACGGCCCCACGATGGCTGTATGGCCGGTTGCGGGAATCCTCAGCGTCAATCCCTGCAATGCGTACGGTGCATCAGGTGCGTAGCGGACCGTGACGTCGTCGAAACGCAAGGCGGCGTCGGACTCGGCGGTCGTCGCCGGCGCAGTCTCGTGCGCCACGTCTGTTTCGGAGTGCAGCGTCTCCATCTCCCGGATACGCATGGCGGCCGCAATACCCGACTGCATGGCCGTGATGTGCATGGTCAGTTCCTGGATCGGTCCCATCAACGTGAACGCGTACAGCAGGAACGCGATCAGCGTCGAGACGGTCAGCGAACCGTTGTCGACGCGCCAGGCGCCGATGGCCAGAATCGCGATGATGGCGCCCTGCACGCCGGTCCACGCGACGGTCCATGCCGTTGCCGAGACGCGCACCGACTCGATCGCGTGTGTCCGGGCGTTGCGTGCGTCGGCGCCGATCAACGTGGCGATGCGGTGCTCGGCGCGTGCCGCCTTGACGGTGCGCACCGAACGCAGGCTGCCTTCCAGCACTCCGCCGAGGCGGCCGAGCGATTCCTGAGTTTGCGCGTCCGCCTTGGCAATTCGTGGCATGAGTGTTCCGAACAGCATGCCGACGACAACGATGGCCAGCACGGTGACGCCGAGGAGCATCATGTCGAGCACACCCATCAGGAGCACGGTGCCCACCGTCAGGAAGGTGGCGTTGATGATGCCGATCACCGCCGACGACGCGGCCTCCTTCAGCAGTAAGGTGTCGGCCGTGACGCGTGTGACCAACTCGCCTGTGGGACGCGCCTGCACCGACGGAACCGTCGCGCCGAGCAGTCGTCGAACGAGCGTCGTGCGTGCGTCGAAGACGATGTTCTCGGCGACGGTCCCGAGCAGGATCCAGTAGCCCCACCCGAGTGCGGCGCCGATGACGAGCAGCACCAACAGGGCAACGGTCGGGCCCGTGATCGACGCGCCCGTGCCGAGAGCGTCGAGGATCGATTTGGTCACCATCGGCGTCGCCATCACCGTCGCGGAACTGCCGAGGGCGAGTACGAGTCCGATCAGCAGGGTGCGTGTGTGCGGTCGGGCATAGCCGATGAGGACACCCAGGTTCGACATGGTCATCGGTGGAGCGGTTTCGATGGGAGGCGCAATCGTCGTCACCCCATCAATGGAACAGCAATGTTCCATTGTAGTAAAGCGAATATCCAGGATGGGTCTCGTTTATGCTGCACCCTGTGGAGGATGTCGAACAGACCAGTGCCCGCGAACGCACCCGGCGCGCGATTCTCGATGCGGCAGTGGCGACGTTCGCGAAATCGCCCAACGCGTCGCTGACGGAAGTCGCCGCGACGGCGCGCGTCGGACGTACGACGCTGCACCGCTACTTTCCCGAACGATCCGACCTGATCACCGCCGTCGGGCGGCTCACCGAACAAGCCGTGGCCGACGCCTCGAAGCGCGCGCGCCTGGCTGACGGGACCGGCCTCGACGCGGTCCTACGGCTGTGTCAGGAGTACTTCGAACTCAGCGATGTCCTGACTGTCATCTTCTTCACGTCAGGCGTGTACGACGAGACCACATCGTGCCTGTCCGACGACGACGCGATCGCGGCGATAGAACGGGGGCGCAACGACAGCTCGATCGACGCAACGCTCGACGCCTCGTGGATCCTGAACATGATGTGGGCGCTGCTGTATGCCGCCGTCGACCACGTCAACCGCGGGTCGGCCAGCCGCATGCACGCGCAGACACAGGCGCTGACGAGTCTGCGCAAAGCGATACGCTCGCCCGGGTGACCGTGTTCGCCGTCCAGGGTCCGCGCTCCACGGATGCGCTCGGCCTACCGACCGGCATGAACTACATGGCGATGCCGCCTCGCAAGTATTCATGGGCACTATAGGCGATGGTTACGACAAGCCGAGCTGCTCGACCGTAGAAGTGAAGACCCGCACCGAGCCGGCCAACATGTTGTTGCAGCGGAGCTGGATTCGTTGCAGGCGAGGATACGCAGGATGCACGCCAGTGTGCATCCTGCGGTACTGCGAACCTCGGGCGGTTCGCTTGCCCCCTTCGCGAGCGAACCGGGACTCGCCAAACTGGCCGGGCCCGTCCCCTACCGACCGCTCAGGACGGCTATCGTGAGCCTAAGCCGGTCAGCTTGCTAGTGCAAGTTGCAGAAGCAAGTTTTGTGATTGTGGATAAAGTAGCCAGCAGTTGCGCCGGGCGGGTGCCCACCGACATATAGAAGGAGGTCCGGGGTATGTCGAACCTCGAAAACGATGACACGCCAGCAGAATCCGAAGGCGGACCGATGTTTGCCGATCGGCTGCGGTTTCTCTTCGAGACGGTGTATCCACGCGGCCGCGGTCCGTACAGTCAGACCGAGGTGGTCGACATGATCAGGGCTAACGGGGGCGGGATGACCACCGGGTACATGTCACAGCTTTTGTCAGGTAAGCGCCGTTCACCCGCGTTGCCGACCGTGACCGATATCGCCGCCGTATTCCGCGTCCCGATCGACTTTTTCGGGTCACCGGAGTCCTATGCGGAGATCCGGCGTCATATCGATTGGATCAGTGCGATCCGTGATTCGGGTGCCGAGCAGGTCGCTGCCCGCAGCTACGACCCCGCCAAGGTGTTCGAGGTCGGGTTCCGGGAGCTCCGCCGCAGCATCGACGAAGGCGACGCGGGCAGCTGATTTTCAGGACGCCAGCAGATAGGCGGCGGCGGCGAGCACCGCTCCCACGAAGGAGCCGACAACGACCTGTCCGCGTGTGTGATCACCCAGCCACACGCGCGACCATCCGTTGACGACAGTCAGTGGCAGCGCGGCAAGAAACCACGGTGAGGCGATCAACGCCAGCAGGACCGTCGTTCCCGCACTCACGGCGGTATGGACACTCACCTTCCATTTGCCGATCACGGTCACGATTCCGATGCCGAACAGGACAACCAGCCCCGCCACCGTCCACGCGATCAGAGCGCGCGGAGCGCCCTGCACGATCTCGACAATCAGGCCCACGCCCACGATGCCCAGAATCGCCGGAATCACCCAGCGCCGACCGTCGATATCGGTCACATGGTGATCGCTGGCGATACCCCGCCGCACACCGGCCAGGATGATGATCATCGGGATCCCGCCCGTGATCGCGGCGACGAAAAGCCCCCATCCGGGAGCATTCACAGCCAACCCGGCGATCGTCCCGGTCACGATATTGATCACCCAGGGCGCACCGAGCTCAGTGATCACCCGAGCCGCACGCGCTTGCGGCACCATCGTTTCCGTCACGCCGAAACCTCTCGCTGTTCATCCCGATATTTCCGTGCCAAAGTCAATGCCCACGTGCGGTCGAGTTCTGCCTCGAGGACCGCCGATCGAATACCGGCACTATTGAACGCGGACGACGCTCGCCCGTGCACCAGCCACTGTGCTACTGCTGCAGCTACTTCCGTCATGTCTGCCACGGAAGCGCCGGGTTGTGGGGTGCTCTCGGCTTCCATACTCAATGCGTCGAGCAATTCGGTGACCCGGTCATCGGCCCGCTCATCGGTGCTACTGCCCCGCCGCGACGCTCGGCGAACCCCTGGCCAGCGCGTCATCACCTCCCGATGCAGCGGGCCGATCGCCCACAGGATCCGCTTCGCACGCACCCACGACACGACCGGCGACAACATCATGCCCACGAAGATCACCAGCACGCCCACCGCGGACACCGCCCGAGTCACCTCGAAGACCACAGGCAGCTGGGGCGCACCGAGATAGCGCGCCGCCACGAAGTAACTCAGCCGAATCCACGCCCACACCGTCGCCGCGGCCAGCCCCACCGACAGCAGAGTCAAACTCCAGCCGGTCAGGCTGCGCACATCCGCGGCGCGAGCGGTCATCACCAGCAGCGCAGGGCACAGCAGCGCCGGGAACAGCGCACCGGCGATGCCTGCCTCGGCGTATCCAGGCAGATGACTGTAGGAGATGTCGAACTCGAATCCACCTGCCGCCTGCGGAACCGTCGGCGCGCACGCGAAAATCGCCATCGCCACCACCGAACCGACCACCGCGATCAGGCCGAGTACCCGCGCCCCACACGCCACCCTCTCCGGATCGGTCGTGACGACGGCCAATGCCAGCACACCCGAGGAGGCAGCCATCAGATTGAACAGAACCATCCGCAATCCGGTCGAGAAGTTGGGAATCGGCACGACCGCCTGCACCAATGTCTCCACTGCCGGGATATTCACACTCAAATGCACTGCGACAACGCCCAACGCCACCACCATGCTCCCCAGCACCCAGCTGCGCGACCACCACCACCGCCACGCCCTACTCACCACCGCGATCCACATCAGCG
Organism: Nocardia sp. IBHARD005; assembly: GCF_052814245.1. Classification (NCBI taxonomy): domain Bacteria; kingdom Bacillati; phylum Actinomycetota; class Actinomycetes; order Mycobacteriales; family Nocardiaceae; genus Nocardia; species Nocardia sp. IBHARD005. The sequence goes on along the minus strand of NZ_CP199935.1, from coordinate 4,066,757 downwards.
GCGCCAGAATCATCGCGTTCACCCCAGCGCCTCACCCCAGCGAGACCGCAACCGCGGTTCTTTGCGACCGATGCGCTGCAAGCGGTTCAACAGCATGCCGGCGAACTGCTCGGCAGCCAGTTCCTCTCCGGCCGCACCTGCATTCCCGCACTCTCGGCGCAGCATCAGCGCGGCCAACTCGTGTACCCCTGTCGGCAGTACCGTCTGCGCCAGCTCGAGCACCGGCCGTCCCTGATGTCCGAGCACGATATGGCCCAGCTCGTGGGCGAGGGTCCGATCCCGAGTCTGTACCCAGGACGCGACGCTGACCTCATCGTGATCTCGATAGTGGACCCACTGCCCGAACACCCCCGCGGGCAGTGCCGAATTCTCAACCACCCGTAACGGCCGCCCCCGAAACCGGGAAACCGCCTCCACCAACCCATCCAGTGACTGAGACTCCCCCACCGTCGCCATGGCGAAGATACGATCGACCGCCGAATTGACCGCCGACCCGTTGAACACGCCCACTATCCAACCACAGCCCATCCCGACCGGCCGATCTTCGATGTCCGAGCCGCCTTCGATCGGAGAGGATTCGCGATCGGTCAACACCCACGAAGCTCGACGATCACAGCCTCCTCGTGCAGGCACGTTCATCAACCAGCTTCAGTTTCCGGGTTTGAATTAGGTTGCGGTGCTGTGTAATTCATCACAATCAGGTCGGCGTGCTTCGATCACGCACGGCCCTCGCAGCCTTCATTGTTTGCGACGAACACGCAGCTGATGCCTCCCCGCATCTCGCTCACCACGTCAGAATCCGTTGCGGGCGTTGACACGGTCGTCGCTGCGTTGGCCGTAGTCGGCCACACACATCGGGTCGGCCTCGGCGTTCATGATCGTGTGGACGAAGCTGGACAGCCTTTCCCGCAGCAGATCAGGGCTTGCCGCGGCGAGTTGAGCGTCGAAGGGCTTGTTGAGCCGTCCCGGGTTTGGACGCTTCCTGACAGCAGACCCACTCGCACTCGCTCCGTCTCCGAATCCATACGGCTACCCACATAACCCGACAAGGTGGACCGATCCGCTCGGCCTCATGCCGGACGGCTGCGAGGCAGCCGACCAGGCCAAAGCGAACGCACCAGTTCTGCAGCAAGAGAACATCGATCCAAGAACGGTGAAGCCCGTCGATGGATCACGAAATGGGCAGCGGGCCAACCAAATTTCACTACCACGAAGAGACATGGACCTACAATCCGTCCGCAAACGCGTGGCACCTCGACAACCGAGTCGTTTTGCCCTTCCCGAAGGGAACATGGTGATGCTGGTAACCCTGCTGACCGACATTCCGCCCGGTACATCGGGCATGGTCAGATCACACAGCGGCGATTGGCCCGCAGTGTGGGCCGGAGGGAACCCCGGAGTAGCGGGCGTCCAGCACGATGTGGAGATCGAACTGGGCGACGAGGTCTCAGAAATTCATGTCGATGATTCCGACGCACCTCAAGAGGGAATCTATCTGAAGGATGGTCAACTCATGGTTTGCGGCACAGTCACAACCGTTTTCGACGACGGAATCGTTGCACTCGACATCAAACCCGGAACCCTTTTACTCGAAGCTAGCAATCCGCTCCCCACACTCCATGTGGGTCAAGTCGTCTGCGCTTCTCCTAGCGAAATATCCGTGTTTCCAACCGGCATCTAAGCGTCAGTAAACCGGCGAAGGGATCTAATATGCGACGGAAGCGGGCATATGGTCCGAACAACCTCGATCTGGTTATTCCCAGTTCAATCCAAAATTCTCAATCGGACATCCGGTGACAAGGGACTGCTGCACGCGGAGACATCTGATCTGTGGTGCCAACCGGCACTGCTGGAAGGATGTCTCCTCCTCGTGCAGCAGTCCCGGCAGCACAATCGCAGGCACTCGCTCCGGCATGCCCTCGGCCCACAGTCCGTGAATTCACCACCTTCGAGAACTCCATCGATTGCCGTCCCGCGCCGCAGTACGATGAGAGGGCGAACCTGATACTCGATCAGGTAGACACCTGGGTCGGCGCCTGCTGCCCTGTGCGAGACCGGAGTCGCGGCATGAATATCCTCGTCTGGATCGTTTCCGGCCTGCTGGCCGCGCTGTTTCTCATGGCCGGTTCGATGAAACTCGCCAAATCCAAAGTACAGCTCGTCGCCGACCCTAAAATGGGCTGGGCCGAGTCCTTGCCGGAAGGCCTGATCAAGTTCATCGGCGTGGCCGAAGTCGCCGGTGCACTCGGTCTGATCCTGCCCGGCGTGTTCGACATCGCCACTTGGCTGGTGCCCGCGGCCGCCATCGGCCTCGCGGCGATCATGGCCGGCGCGATCGTCACGCACGGGCGCCGCGGTGAATGGTCGAACGTCGTGATGACCATGGTGCTGCTGGTATTGGCGGTGTTCGTCGCGGTGGAACGGATCGGCCCGCAAGCGTTCTGAGTCGTCGCGGTAACTGTCGGCGTTGACACGAGAACCCGGGGGCATCGGCCAGGCGCAGCCGTCCGAACATCGTTACCGCGAGGGCACTTACCGCATCCGAACCCGCGAGTTGATCGGGTGATCCGATCCAGCGTCGTCCGGACCCTACCCATCAATACCCAATAGTGCTCAGCACCAGACGTTTTCGCCAAACGTCTTTCTCAACGATTCCCATTGATTCCGGTCAAAAGTGTGGGGTTTCTGTGGGGACTCCAGCTCGCCCCGAGGTCCTCCGTGGTGCCGCAAGCCCTCGATGCCGTGGGCACTTTCCCGCTCGAGCGGGAACATGTATCAGTGGCTAGCGGACTCACCCCCGCACACGCGGGGAGCACCTGCTGCCCCGCTGGTCTACATCCTGGCTCGCGCGCGGAGGACATCGATCCTCGCCTGCTGACGATGTTCGAGTACGTCGTCGAGGTTTCCCGACCTTTCCCGCCGCCCCCGAAGACGTCGGCGATCTCGCCGAAACTCTCATCCGCCGTCGAGATAGCCCTTGCGCGCCGACTTGGCGATCGCGGCGCTGGCGATGCCTTCGTCGATGAGCGATCCGGCGACACCGGCCCGGTTCTGGTCGATCATCGTGACGAGCAGACCGAGGCTCGCCAGCTTGCCTGTCTGTCCGAGGGCCGCGCGGTGCCCGGCCGCCATAGCCGCGATCAGCCCGCCGGAGCAGGCGGCCATGGTGTGGACCGAACCCGCTCCGGTGATCCGGTCGACCACGGAGAACGCGTCGATCAGCGCCTCGGCGTAGGCGTCGATGCCCCAGTCGCGGTGGCGTTCGTCCGGGTTGCGCCAGGTACGGCGCCGGCTTCACCGGTCTCTACCTCGCGCCCGCTGCAGCGGATTGGTGAATGAGTTCTGTCGGGGTCAGAATGCCCCGCTCGACAGCCGGTCCACGACATAGTCTGGACTGATGGCACGACTGCCGGAAAGTAGGACCGAGCTGGTTCTGGGTCCGTTGCTGCGTCACGTCGGCGAATGCGACGCCACCGTCTGGGTCGAGACGTCCGCACCGTGCACTGTCGAGGTCCTCGGCCACCACGAACACACCTGGACCATCGCCGGACACCACTACGCTCTCGTCCTGATTGCGGGACTGGCGGCCGGTTCCGTCACGCCGTACGAGGTCAATCTCAACGGGAAGCGCGTCTGGCCGCTGCCCGACGCCCCGTACCCGTCCGTCATTCGCACGCTCAGAGGCGACGCCGATCTGACCCTCGCCTTCGGCTCGTGCCGATTCGCCACACCGACAGCGACGCAGGACAACGACCACTTCGACGCCGACGCTCTCGACGCCTATGCGCGGCGAGTCATGGAACGCCCACCCGAAGATCTGCCCGACGCATTGCTACTGCTCGGCGACCAGGTTTACGCCGACGAGCTGCTGTCCCCGGAGATCCTGCGTCGCATCGACGAGTTGCACGACCTCGACCAACCGCCGGGCGCCCAGATCCGCAACTTCGAGGAGTACACGTGGCTCTATTCCGAGTCATGGTCCGACCCGCAGGTGCGCTGGCTGCTGTCCACGGTTCCGTCGTCGATGATCTTCGACGACCACGACGTCATCGACGACTGGAACACCTCGAGATCGTGGCGTGACGAGATCGAGGCCACCGACTGGTGGGAGGAACGCATCGTGGGCGCGTTGTCGTCGTACTGGATCTACCAGCACCTGGGCAACCTCTCGCCCGCAGCCCTGGCCGACGACGAGCTCTACCAGCGGATCCGATCCGAGGGCGGCGACTGCGCGGAGTTGCTCCGCGATTTCGCATCCGCAGCGGACGAAGAAGCCGACGGCGCCAAGGGAGCGCAATGGTCGTATCGCCGCGATCTCGGCACCACCCGGCTGCTCGTCATCGATTCACGGTGCGGACGCATACTCGGCGGCGGCACGCGGTCGATGGTCTCCGAGCCCGAGTTCTCGTGGATCGAACGACAGACCGAGGGCGACTACGACCACCTGCTGGTGGGGAGCTCGCTCCCGTGGCTGCTGCCGCGCGCCCTCCACGACCTGGAGTCGTGGGATGAGCGCATGGCCTCAGGGGTGCGGGGCCGACGTGTGACCGGATGGGCCGAAAGATTGCGGCGCTCAGCGGATCTGGAACATTGGGCCGCCTTCCGAGATTCATTCGACCGGCTCGCCCGGCTCGTCGCCCGCGTCGGGCGCGGACAGTGCAGCGGCCCGGGAGGACGGGCGCCCGCCACGATCTGCGTCCTGTCCGGCGACGTTCACCACGCCTATGCCGCGCAAGCGCAGTTCCCCGACACCGTGAGGTCCCGGGTCTACCAGCTGACCTGTTCGCCGATGCATAACAGCATCCCGACCGCCATGAAGGTGATTTTCCGGGTCTCGTGGAGTCGGGCCGCCGAACGGGTGACGCGTTTCCTCCTGAACCGGGTGTCCGCCGTTCCCCCAGTGTCGGTCGAGTGGAGCCGGGTCACCGGCCCCTTCTTCGGTAACCAGATAGCGACGCTGCACCTGCGCGGTCGGACCAGCCGCCTCGTGCTGGAGCAGGTGAGCACCGACTGGGGCCGTCCACATTTGACGACGGTCGCGGACGTGGTGCTGTCGACCGAGACGGACGACTCGCCCCATAGCGGCACACGCCGAGATCCATGAAGGACCAGGTCGCGGCGAGCCGCGTTCCCAGGATGTGCGGTTCGCCTCCACACACACGCCGTCGCCACGTCGCGGGGCGAGCTCGACCCTAGGTGCTGGCATCCAACTCTGCCTGCTCAGGAGCCCCCGGCAGCGTTATAGGCCGCGAGCCGTGCGCCGATCGCTGATGTGCTCGCGCAGCGCCTGCATTTCCTCGACCGACACACCAACCCCCTCCATGACCGTGCGGATCATGTCCTGGACGGGGCAGCCGGAGGCCGGCCTCGGTGGGGCGTAGATGGACCACCCTGCCGTCGGTGACGCTGCGGGCGCTCTCGAGGAGTCCGGCGCCCTGCATCCGGGCAACGACCGGAGAAGCCGTGCCGTAGTCCAGCTGCAGGCGCGCCCCGAGCTCCTTCATAGACAGCCCGGGGTGCTCCCACAGCGCCAGCAGCACCAGGTACTGCGGATAGGTGATGCCTAGGGCATCGAGGTGCGGACGGTAGGCCGCGGTCAGTGCGCGAGACGTCGAATACAGCCAAGCGCACCCGGCCGGCGAGGCAGATCAGAACGCTGCTTCGTCGAGATTCATGATGTCGTTGTCGAGAGTGGTGAGGATACCGCGCTGCGTAGTCAGTTCCGGCAACACGGTTTTCGCGAAGAACGAGGCGGTCGCCACCTTTCCCTCGTAGAAGGCTCGGTCCCGGCTGGTGGAGTCGCCAGCGAGGGCCTTGAGCGCGATCTCGCCCTGCTGCAGGAGTTTCCATCCGATGAGCAGGTCACCGACCGCCATCAAGAAGCGGACCGAGCCGAGGCCGACCTTGTACAGCTCCGGCGGATGGTTCTGCGCCGCAATCAGATAGCCGGTCAGTGCCGCGGTCATGGCCTGCACATCGCCGAGGGCGGTGGCCAGCAGGGCCCGCTCGTTCACGAAGCGTCCACTACCGGACTCGTGTTCGAGGAATTCTTGGATCTGACCTGCGATATGGGCAAGCGCGACACCGCGGTCACGGGCGATCTTGCGGAAGAAGAAGTCTTGCGCCTGGATCGCGGTGGTGCCCTCGTACAGTGAGTCGATCTTGGCGTCTCGAATGTATTGCTCGATCGGGTAGTCCTGCAGGTAGCCCGAGCCGCCCAGGGTTTGCAACGACTCGGTCAGGTACTGGTAGGCGCGTTCGGAGCCGACACCTTTGACGATCGGCAAGAGCAGGTCGTTGACACGGAACGCCATGGCCTTGTCCGCGCCGGAGACGCGGTGGGCGACCGCCTCGTCTTGGTGTGCGGCCGTGTAGAGGTACAGCGCGCGCAGACCCTCGGCGTAGGCCTTCTGCAGCATCAACGACCGGCGCACGTCCGGATGGCCGATGATGGTCACCCGGGGTGCGCTCTTGTCGGTCATCCGGGTCAGGTCGGCGCCCTGCACGCGGTGCTTGGCATAGTCGAGGGCATTGAGGTAGCCGGTCGAGAGTGTGGCGATGGCCTTGGTGCCGACCATCATCCGGGCGTCTTCGATCACCTCGAACATCTGCGCGATGCCGTCGTGCACATCGCCGATCAGCCAGCCTGTCGCAGGACGACCATGGCTGCCGAAGGTGAGCTCACAGGTGGCCGAGACCTTGAGACCCATCTTGTGTTCCAGACCGGTGACGAACACTCCGTTGCGCTCGCCCAGCTCGCCGGTCTCGGAGTCGAAGTGGAACTTCGGCACGAAGAACAGGCTCAGACCTTTGGTGCCCGGTCCGGCGCCTTCGGGGCGGGCCAGCACGATGTGGAAGATGTTGTCGAACAGATCGTCGGAGTCTGCCGCGGTGATGAACCGTTTGACACCCTCGATCTGCCAGGATCCGTCACTCTGCTCGATCGCCTTGGTGCGGCTCGCGCCGACGTCGGATCCGGCGTCTGCCTCGGTGAGGACCATCGTTGCGCCCCAGCCACGTTCGACCGCGAACGTGGCCCAGCGTTTTTGCTGGTCGTTGCCGATACGATGCAGGATATCGGCGCCCGCGGGCCCGTTGAGATACATGAAGGCAGCCGGCTGCGCGCCAAGGGCGAATTCGTTGATCGCCCACGCCAGCATCGAGGGGGCAGGCACGCCACCGACGTCCTCGGACAAGCCGATACGGAACCACTCAGCCTTACGCCAGGCCGAGAACGATCGTTTGAAGGACTCGGGCAGGGTCACCGTGTGCGACGCGGGATCAAAGGTCGGCGGGTGCCGGTCCGCATCGGCGAACGACTCACATACCGGGCCCTCCGCCAGACGCGCGGCTTCGGCCAGCATTGATCGCACGGTGACTTCGTCGAGGTCGCCGAATGCGCTGTCGTCGAGAACTTCTCCCAAGTGCAGCATCTCGAAGAGATTGAACTCGAGATCGCGCACGTTGCTCTTGTAATGCCCCATCGTGACACCCTTTCGTGGGCTTGCTTACTCGCTCTACCTGGTGTGCGCTGTCATGGACGCGTTCACGGCGTCATCTCGTAGGTGCCCGACAGCGCGGCGACCCGCTCCCAGACTCGGCCGGATCTGCCCTGGTCGACGACGGGGCGGCGGATCGCCGTCGTAGCCCACCGCACCTGCGCCTCGGTGGCCGCGGTCTTGCCGAGCAGCTCGGTCGCCCCGGCGGAGAAGTCGCGGATGAGGACCTCGAAGATCTGGTCGAGCACGTCGGAGTCGACCTCGACGAGGTCGGCTTGTTCGAGGATCAGCTCGCCGTAGACCACCAGGGTGAACAGCTCGCCGAGCGCGAGTTGCAGGTCCATGTCGGTGCCCTGTGCGTCGCCGGCACCGACCAGCTCGGCGAGCGCCTGCGCCTGTTCGGTGAAGACCGCCACATTGGGCACCGTCGCGTGGGCGCGGTAAACAGTCCGCCAGTCGTGGAACCGCACCTTCGACAACCCACTAGCCGGCCCCTGACGGAACAAGAACTCGTCGTCGGCGGCGTCGTGGCGGGTGGGGACCGAGGCGAATTCTTGGGGGTCGAGCAGGTAGGCGGGCATGAACTTGAGGATCAACGCCAGATTGACGGCGACGGTGCCCTCGAGCTTCGGCAGCCCATCCACATCGACCTTCGCGATCGGCATGAACGTGTCGCTCTCGAACCCCTTGGCCGCCACGATGTCGGAGAGCAGACCGACAACGGTCTGCGCCTCGGTGGTGACTTTCATCTTCGTCACGGGGTTGAACAGCAGGTATCGCCGATCGTCGCTGTTCGCGGAGCGGAAGTAGTCGACCGCCCGGTCGGAGAACAGTCGCATGGCGATCAGTCGGGCGTACGCGTCGACGAATCCGCGGCGCACGTGGGGGAAGTCGGTCACCCGGTTTCCGAAGAGAATGCGGTTGTGCGCGTGGGTGATCGCCTCGTACAGGGTGTGCGTGCAGAGCCCGATCCCACCGAAGCACAGATTGAACTTGCCGATATTGACCGTGTTCAGTGCCGCGCTGAACGCCTCCGCCCCCGTGTGTAGGATGTCCTGGCTACGCACCGGATAGTCCTCGAGGGAGAATTCGGCGACGTACATCGCGGACGGGACAATGTTCTTGACCAGCTGATAGTTCGGATGCGCGCCGTCGGCCAGGAAGAACACGTAACCGTCGGGGCCTTCGACCCCGGCGATGCGGCCGAACACCGACACGATCCGGGCGCAGTTGCCGTTGCCGATGTAGTACTTGCCGCCGTTGGCGGTGTAGTTGCCGTCACCGGTCGGCGTCAGCACCAGGTCGGTGGAGTAGATATCGGCGCCATGGTCGCGCTCGGACAGGCCGAACGCGGCCACCGCGCCGGCGTCGAGCAGCTCCGCGGTCCGGGCGCGGGCGTCCGCGTTGCCGCTCTGCCATACCGGGGCAAGGCCCAGCACCGTGACCTGCCAGGTGTACCAGTAGTTCAGGCCGTAGAAGCCGAGGATTTCCGACAGGGCCGCGACCCGCGAGGTGTCCCACCGCCGGTCCGGATCTCCTTGCGCTTGGGTCGCCGGGGTGAGCAGTGTCGCGAACAACTTCTCCCGCGCCGCGAAGTCGAGAAAGTCTTGATAGAAGACCTTCTCGTGGTAGTCGGCCAGCAGCCGCTTCTTGCCACGCTGTTCGAACCAGTCGATCGTCGCTTGCAACAGCCGCCGCGTCTGCGGGTCGAATCGGTCGGGCAAGTTACGCGCCGGGTGTAGCAACAACTTTTCCGATGGTTGGGTCATCTGCCTGCGTTCTCCTCACCATGCCTGCCACACCTGGGCGGCGAAAAAGGCGGCACATCGCTGTCGAGACTCAGCTGCCGTATGTGGACAAACTAACCCTTTTTGTCTATCCAGACGACACGTTAGCAGGTATTGTCTAGTCGAGTGACGGTCCTCACGGACCTCTGATGGGAGACAACGATGTCGACGCACAACCAACAGGTCGAGTGGCAGGACAAGAAGCGGTACATGTGGATATGGGGGCTGTTCGCTCCCACCGCGATCTTCATCGCATTGCCGCTGATCTGGGCGTTTAACGCGATCGGGTGGAACCCGGTGGCGCACGTGCTGTGGTGGATCGGCCCGCTACTGGTCTACGTGATGATCCCGATCGCGGATCTCTTCTTCGGACCCGACGGCGACAATCCGCCCGACGAGGTGATGGACTACCTGGAGAACGACAAGTACTACCGGTACCTCACCTACCTGTTCATCCCGTTCCAGTACGTGTCGCTGACCCTCGCGTGCTACCTGATTGCCACGGACAATCTGAGCTGGCTCGGCATCCACAGCGGACTCGGCCTGGTGGACAAGATCGGCCTGACGATCACTGTCGGCATGGTCGCGGGCACCGGTATCAACACCGCGCACGAGCTGGGGCACAAGAAGGTCGAACTGGAGCGCTGGCTCTCGCGCATCGCCCTGGCCCAGACCTTCTACGGACACTTCTACATCGAGCACAACCGTGGCCATCACGTGCGCGTCGCGACCCCGGAGGACCCGGCGAGCTCGCGGATCGGGGAGACCTTCTGGGCGTTCTGGCCCCGCACGGTATGGGGTTCGCTGACCTCGTCGTGGAGTCTCGAGAAGACCCGTTTGCAGCGGCTCGGCAAGAGCCCGTGGACAATTCGTAACGAGGTCCTCAGCGCGTGGCTGATGTCGGCCGCGCTCTTCGCCGCCCTGATCGGCATCTTCGGCCCAGCGGTCGCGCCGTACCTCGTGCTGCAGGCGGTCATCGGGTTCAGCTTGCTCGAGGCAATCAACTATCTCGAGCACTACGGGTTGCGCAGGCACAAGACCGACAGCGGCCGCTACGAACGCGCTGCGCCGCAGCACAGCTGGAACAGCGATCACATCGTCACCAATATTCTGCTGTACCACCTGCAGCGCCACAGCGACCATCACGCGTACCCGACCCGGCGCTACCAGACCTTGCGCAGCTGGGATGGTGCCCCGAACCTGCCCAGCGGTTATGCCAGCATGATCCTGATTGCCTACTTCCCGCCGATCTGGCGCCGGGTGATGGACAAGCGGGTGCTCGCCCACTACGAGGGTGACATCACCCGCGCGAACATCAAGCCGTCCAAACGAGCGAAGGTGCTGGCCCGCTACGGTGTCAGTGAGAACACGACGATCGGGGCCGAGCAGTGAGCCGCTATCGCTGCCCAGTGTGTGGGGTCCGCGAAAAAGCGGACTTCGAGCCGGTCGCGAGTGGCGAAAGGATCGAGAAGTGAACGACTACAAGCTCTTTCAGTGCATTCAGTGCAGTTTCGAATACGACGAAGCCTTGGGCTGGCCTGAGGACGGCATCGAACCCGGCACCCGCTGGGACGACATCCCCGACGACTGGAGCTGCCCAGACTGCGGCGCGGCCAAGGCCGACTTCTTCATGGTCGAAATCGAGCGATCATGATCGGCACGCGGACACTCTGCCGCCGCGAATGACCGCATTCCACACCCGCGATCGCCCCGCGGACATCGAGCGCAACGAGCCGGTCATCTCCTACGCGGAAGCCACTCGGGCACTGCTGCGGTCCTCGGTCCTCGACGCGATGCGCGAGTTGCTGATGCACCGGGACTGGTCGAAGGTCACCCTGTCCGACGTGTCGACTCGGGCAGGCATCAGTCGTCAGACCCTGTACAAAGAGTTCGGGTCCCGCCTCGGGCTTGCCCAGGCCTACGCGCTGGACTTCGTGGACCGGCTCGTGGGCCATGCGAGTCGCGCGGCAGCGGCGAATGTGGGTGACGCAGAAGGCCTCGTGCACGATACCGTCGAGGCATTTCTGCTCGACAGCGCGTCGGACCCGTTGATCCGGTCGTTGCTGACCGGCGAGGCAAAACCCGACCTGCTACGACTGATCACCTTGGACGCCGGTCCGATCATCGGTCGGGCGGCCGACCGGCTGGGCGGCCTACTACAGAACAGCTGGGTCAGTGCATCCCCCGGCGAATCGGGCATCATCGCCCGCACAGTGGTGCGCATTGCGCTCAGCTACGTCTCGATGCCACCGGACGCCGACCACGATATCGCCGCCGATCTCGCGGCACTGCTCGCTCCGTACATCGCTGGATGTGGGAGCGCGCGCACCGTGGATCACTTGGAGAAAACGGCACTGGCGTAGCCCGTGAATCCGAACTCACCGACACGGCAGGACCGATCGAACATGACACCGACATGCCCGTACAACGACACCGGACGTCAGCGATCACACCGATGAACCAGCGGCGAGTGGTCATCGCCGGAGCGGGATTGGCCGGCTTGCGGACCGCGGAAGAATTGCGCCGCGCAGGCTTCGAAGGCGAAGTCGTGCTTGCCGGAAACGAACAACACTTGCCCTACGATCGCCCGCCCCTCTCGAAAGAAGTCATCCGCGGCAAACGGCACGAGACCACGCTCAAGCCGCGGAAATTCTTCGATGACAGGCGAATCGAGCTGCGCATGGGCACGGAAGCGGTGCCCTGTGCCTGTGAACGTGAGCTATGCCCGGCGCCGTGAAAGTCGGAGGACATCAGTCTGGGGCTCCCCTGAAAAGGTGGACGGGGTTAGCTTGCTTGCGCGGCAGTCTTGAGTGACAACTCATAATCGATGGGTGAACGCATCCCGATAGACGATCGAATCCGTGCGCGGCAGGACAAGCCTGATGCAGCCTGTTCATTGGGCCGCGTGGCGGCAAGATCCAAACCGGCGTACTGCGCAACGCGACGCACTGGGACACCGTGGTTGCCACACTCGGCTACGAACACCTGCGTCGGCACGACCTCCGGCACACCGAACTCACCTGGTTCGCCGACGCAGGGGTACCGATCCATCGGTTACAGCAGATCGCCGGGCACACCGACCCGCGCATCACGCAGCGGTACCTGCATCCAGACATCGTGGCCTTGCAGGCCGACGGCGACATGCTCTCGGCGCACCTGCAAACGCCAAAACGGTCCCAAAATGGTCCCAAGCTCCGACTCGTCCAATAACGAAAAACACCCTCCGACCCAGGTCGGAGGGTGTTTTTCTTGGTCGGGCTGACAGGATTTGAACCTGCGACCACTTGACCCCCAGTCAAGTGCGCTACCAAGCTGCGCCACAGCCCGTTCTTGCCCCCGTCTCCGGGTGCTCGAAAAGATTACCTCACCTGTCGGCGAAGGTACTAATCGGCTGGTAGATGCACCTTTTTGCCGATCAGAAGGAACCTCGCCCGGCTATGCCGGGAGCCGGTGAGGGTGCCGAGTTCGTCGGGGTCCCACCCGGTTCCGTGAAGTTGTGCGGCTTCGAAGCGCGGGGTCCGGGGATCAGCGATGTGACATACTGGTGCCCGGCGGCATCGCGTTCTTCGGTGCCCGGCCAGTCCTTGCCTGCGGTGTAGATCGACCCGCATTTCTTCCTCTGCGCGCATTCCGCGACGAGCACATCAGCTTCGCCCCTCCCCTGGTTCGCCTCCGTCACTGGACGCGTGGTGCCCGATCCGAGATCGGTTGCTGAAGCGGGCCCAGCGGGTTCCCGGCGTCACCGATGCCTTCGATCAGCAAGAGAGATGCCTTCGATCAGCAAGAGAATGGAGTGAGAGTCTGTGGTTACCAACCCGATTACCACCGGCGTCGAGCGAGCGATCATCGAGAACACGCTCGATCGCAACCGCGAAGCGCTGATCGCGACCGCACGCGGGCTGTCCGATACCGATGCCCGCCGACGGCTTGTCGCGTCGGTGACGACACCGATCTCCTTGATCAAACATGCCGCCCGCGGCGGAACGAATCTGGTTTCAGCGGTTCTGGGCCGGACTCGACGAGACCAAGGACAATCCCCGCGAAGGGACGGTCAGCATGCGATGGACGCTGCTCGCCATGATCGCGGAGTTCGCGCGCCGCGCAGGCCACGGCGACATCCTCCGCGAACAGATCGACCAGCTCTCGCCTCGACAATCGCACCCGTGAAACGATCGTTTCAGAGCCCGCCCGGCCGCCCGTACCCTTGCGACACTCTGGGAACGGCAAATATCGGCCGAACAGCTGGTCATTAGCTACCTTGCGGGATGTGCGCCCGACTCCAGACGACTCCAGGTTGCTCGATTCACCCGCCGATTCAGCCACGGCCTCATCGACGCTCGGGCAGTCCTATCGAACCAGCGACTGCTATGTCGTCGGGCGCGAGAAGATCCGCGAGTTCGCCCGTGCGGTTCAGGATCATCATCCTGTGCACCGGTCCGAACAGGCGGCCGCCGACCACGGTTACGCCGGCCTCGTCGCGCCCTTGACGTTCATCTCGATACCAGCGTTTCTGGCCCAAGTAGGGATGTTCGATCGAGTCGTTCAGGGCTACGACCTCAGCCAGATCATGCAGACCGACCATTCCCTCGCTATCCACCGGCCGATCCTGGCGGGCGACGCGTTGTGCTTCGAGGTCGAGTTCGAATCGCTCCGAAAAGCGTTCGGCGGCGAAATCTTCGGATTCAAATGTTCGGTCACCGACCAGCACGGCGACAAAGTCATCACCACACGCACGTCCTTCGTCGGCAGGCCGGAAGTGAACATCGCCGCCACGCGCATCTGCGACGGACTGCTGATGCAGAACTTCCGCCATGGCACCGCGATTCCACGGCAACTCCACACACCTGAGCACCCCGATCGGCCACGTCCGACGACGGCGGCAGACCGGGGCCGGAATATGTTGCCGTTCAGCGCGATAGCCGTCGGCCACGAACTTCCGCCGAGAATCGTGAGCGTGCGGCTGGGCGATCTGGTCAATTACGCAGGCGTGGCAGGCGACCCGAACCCCATTCACTGGAGCGACGACGCGGCGGCGTCGGTGGACCTGGAGTCGCCTGTCGCACAGGGCATGCTGATGATCGGCATCGGCGCCGGGTATATCACTGCATGGGCCGGCGATCCCGGAATGGTGACCGACTACGCGGTTCGCCTGACCAGCCCGGTCTACGTCCGCAGCGGCGGAGCCACGGTCGAGTACACCGGCAAAGTGAAGGCTGTCGATCCGGACCGCAAGACCGCGACGATCGCCATCACCGCCAAACAGAACGGCAGGAAGATCTTCGGACGAGCCGTAGCGGTGATCCAGTGCGCGGATCGATAGCCGCACCATCGACAGGTAGGTCAGTACGTCGGCCAGGGTCCACCCCGGACCGGCTTGGTGGCGGTGACGCGGTGCTCGTTGTCCCGGAAGCGGGGTTCGTAGTGGGTGAAGAACACCTTGGCGACCAGGTCACGGCGGCTGTGGACGCCGGTCTTGTCGAAGATGCTCTTCAGATGCTGCTGCACTGTGTGCGCCGAGACGGTCATGTCGTTGGCGATCTGTGAGGTCGAGGCGCCCTGTAGGACCAGCCGGGTGACGTCGCGCTCGCGCTCGGTGAGCCCATAGGCCGACATCAGCAGCGGGTAGATGCGGCTGGGGTGGGCGGGTTCGATGATCACCGCCACCCTGGGCTGCGCCGTCGAGGTCAGGCGGGCGCCGTGCAGCACCACCCAGGTTCCCGACCTGGACAGCGCTCGCGACACGAGCACCTCGTCGGGCCGGTCGTCATCCGCGTTGCGAAACGCGCGGGCGGCGAGGGTGACCACCGCACTGGGCAGCTTCTTCCGGTCCCAGTCGCCGTCGGGCAGGTCTGCTATCCAGCGCTCTACACCGGCGCTGGCCGATTCGATCTCGCATGCCGAATTGAGCACCAGCAGACCGGGCGAGTCCGCGTATTCGGGTTCGCCGGCCTGCCCGATCAGCAGGGCCCGGCGTACGCCGTCGGCCAGGGTCGGCGCCACCGTCGCCACGAATTCCTTCTCGGTGGGGTCGAACGTCGCGGCACCGGGTTCGCGATAGAGCGCGAGCGCCCCCCACACCTCCCCGGAGCGGGTGCGCAGTCGCGCGATCAGTTCCTGGTCCCCACCCATCGTCATATTACGTTGCCAGCGTTCACTTTTCGACGGGTCACCGCCGACGGCTTCGTGCAACGTCGACAATCCGGTCACCGACCGGACGACATCGACGATGCCGTTACGCTCCTCGCCGTACTCCGCGGCCAGCCACTGTGGCGGAAACTCGGCGAGACCGAGGTGGAAGTGACTTGTCATCAGCAGCGACGCGGGATCGAGGGTGTACCAGCACGGCGTCCAGTAGTGCGGGACGGCGGTGGCCAGCACCTCGGTCGTCTCCTGCCACAGCGACACCAGATCATGCGGCTGGCGGCACAGCCGTCCGATCTTGTCGGCGGCGCGTTGCAGCGAATCCGTGCTCACCAGATCAACGGTAGGCCGCAGCCGGACCAGGGGAAATACCAGGTTTGTGGGATGTCGCGGCGCCAGGGAGATTCCTAGTCTCGATATATGACGAGTATCGGAACCACGAATGTGCGCCTCAGTCCGCCGCCGCCGGAATTGATGCGACTGATCAACCCTGTCGTGCGGCGCGTCTTGGCGACTCCATTTCTCGGCAGCCGCATTCGGCGGCAGGGAATGGTCGAATTCACCGGTCGCCGTACCGGCCGCAACCTGCGGATCCCGGTCTGTCTGCACCGAGTCGGTGACGAGACGCTGATCTTCACCGAGCGAGGGTGGCGCCACAATCTGGCCGGTGGGGCACCGGTCACCGTCACCCATCGCGGGCAGCTCCGCCACGGGCGCGCCGTGCTCGTCGATGCCACGCCTTCGCAAGTCGGTGCCGCGATGCGAGCCGCGATGGATGACGGTGCCCGCCCGTTCGAGCTCGGACTGAAGATCACGCGCGGGTGCGACCCGACCGCCGACGATCTCGCTGTCATCGCGCGCTCGATCATTCGGGTCGATTTCGAGGACTGAGGAAACGACATGCGTATCAATCGAATCCAGCACGACATCACTGTCCTCGCCGACGAACTGGAGGTTCCGGGTATCGGCCATCTATCGGTCAACGCCTACGTTCTGCACGCGGCGGAACCCGTCGTCGTCGACACCGGACTCAGCCTGCCCGACCGTGGATTCATGACGGCGCTGAGTTCGGTGGTTGACCCCGCCGACGTGGAATGGATATGGCTCACCCATCCCGATCGCGACCACACCGGATCGCTGTTCGATCTGCTCGATGCCGCCCCTGACGCCCGGCTGATCACGACATTCCGCGGCCTCGGCATCATGTCGTGCGCTCGACCGATCCCGATGAATCGCGTGTATCTGCTGAATCCGGGGCAGTCCCTCGATGTCGGCGACCGACGTCTCACCGCGTTTCGCCCACCGCTGTTCGACAATCCGAGCACTGTCGGGTTCTACGACGAACACAGCGAATCATGTTTCACCTCGGACTGTTTCGGTGCTCCGATGCCGAGTGCCGAACTCGCGACCGCCGACGACGTGGGTTACGCACCGTCTGACGCGATTCGTGCGGCGCAGCATCTCTGGGCTGCGGTGGACAGCCCGTGGGTCCATCTCGTGGACGAGAGCAAATACCTTGCCACCGTGTCGGAATTGCGCGCGTTCGACCCGCGACAGATCCTCAGTACACACCTTCCGCCCGCCCCAGGACGCACGTCGGAATACCTGGACATGCTTGCCGAGGCGCCGCGCGTCGCGCCATACGTCGGTCCCGATCAGGCTGCGCTGGAGCAGATGCTGGCGAGCTTCGAACCCTGACCGTGAGCGTCAGGCCGGCCGCAGAATCCTCAGCGCGGCCCGCTCGATGCAGTCGGCGATCTGGGCGTACGACTCGTAGCCCATGCCTGCCCGCACCAGCGCACCGGCGTAGATGATCTCGAGCCATTCGATGACCTCGTTGTCGGCGTCCGGGCCCAGCGCCCGCGCGATCCTGCCGCGGATCTCGATCCCGATGCGGGTGCGCAGGTGCTCGACATCGGGATCCGACCCCAGCAGCGCGCCGGTGACCGCGCCGGACAGCTCCTGCTCTTCGGCCACCAGCAGCGCGATATTGCGCAGTTCGGCGAGCACCCGCACCGTCGAGTCGGGATCATCGCTCGCGGGTGAACGCGAGCAGTCCGCGAACGGCGTACAGGCGGTGCCGAGCATCTGGTTCGTGCTTCCGCCGCTGATCCACGCCGCGGCGATGATGCCGACGTTCAACGCACTCTGGTCGGGCAATTCCGTGCTGTTCGAGCCGCGCTTCGACCCGGCGCAGGTGTGGCGATCCGTTGCCACGCACCGTCCGCACGTCATGGTCATCACCGGTGACGCGATGGCTCGCCCGCTCATCGATGCCTTCGACGACGAACCGGTGGACGCCTCGTCGCTGCTGGTCATCGCCTCGGGGGCCGCGCTGCTGTCCCAGCCGGTGAAGAACGCACTGCTGGAGAAGTTTCCGACGTCGATGGTGTCGGACTCGATCGGGTCGTCCGAAACCGGTTTCGGCGGTATCGGTTTCGCGCAGAAGGACGACGATCCGGCGCGCGGGCCACGGGTGCAGACCGGGCGCGGCGCGGTGGTCGTCGACGAGGACGGACGGCCGGTCGCCCCCGGCGAGGAGGGCTGGCTGGCCAAAACCGGCGCGGTCCCGATCGGCTACTACAACGATCCCGACCGCACCGCCCGGCTGTTCAAGACGGTCGACGGCGCCCGCATCGTGGTCACCGACGACCGCGCCCGCGCCGAGTCCGACGGCTCCCTCACCCTGATCGGGCGCGGCAACATGGTGATCAACACCGGCGGGGAGAAGGTGTTCCCCGAGGAGGTCGAGGCCGTCGTGAAATCCCACGAAGCGATCTACGACCCGGTCGTCATCGGCGTCGCGCACGAACGGTGGGGCCAGCAGGTCGCCGCGATCATCTCGATCGCCCCCGATCACACCGTGGACTTCGACGCTGTCCGCGCCCACCTGCGCCCCCATCTCGCCGGTTACAAAGTGCCCAAACAGATCTGGATCGCCGAGACCATCTCCCGGTCCCCCAGTGGCAAACCTGACTACCGCTGGGCCAAGGACTACATCACCAACCACACCCCCGACCATCGCTCCGAGTGAGACAACGCTGCCGACGGCGTCGGTGATCCTGGAATCGCCTGTCGCACAAGCGGAGCCACGGTCACGCAGGCAGAGTGAAGGCGACTCCGCCTGCGCTCACGGTCGTCAGATGATCTTGGCGTCGATCAGCAGCTTCCAGATCTCGCCCTGGTCGACGACCTCGACACCGAGCTTCTCCGCCTTCGCCAGCTTGCTGTCACCGACTCCCGCGCCGGTGATGAGCATGTCGGTGTTGGCCGAGACGGAGGAAGCCGCCGCCGCCCCCGCCTGCTCACACAGGCGCTGGAACGTTGGGCGGGCGACCTTTTCGCCGGAGCGCGGGTCGCTGATCGCGCCGGTGATCACCACCGTTTTGCCTTCGAGGGGCGCGCCTGCCGCGATGACCGGCGGCAGGTCCTCTTCGCGCACGTCCAGACTGACGCCGAGTGCTCGTAGGCGGTCCAGTTCCGGACGCAGTCGGGTCAGGTGCGCGACCAGGGAAGCGGCGACCTTCGGGCCGATGTCTTCCACCGCCACGAGTCGTTCCTCGCCCGCGTCGGCAACCTCTTCCAGGGAGCCGAAGCCCGACCGGGCCAGGCGCGCGGCGGTGCCGTCGGAGGCCATCGGGATGGCCAGGCCGATCAGGGCGCGGCGCAGGCCGACCTGGCGGCTGGCGTCGATCGAATCGATCATCCGCGCGGCGGAGACCTCGCCGATGCGGTCGAATTCGAGCAGCCGCTCCTTGGTCAGTGTGTAGAAGTCCGACGGGCGTTCGAGAATGCCTGCCTCGGCGAGGCGTTCGATCCACACTCCCCCGATCGCGTCGATGTCGGCCGCCGCGCGCGATGCCCAGTGGATCAGCCTGCGCACTGTTTGGGCGGGGCAGGAAACGTTGGTGCAGAACAGTTCTCGGCTGTTTCCCTGCTCGGTGACCGGCTGTCCGCACGAGGGACAGGCCGTGGGCGAAACGATCTCGAGCTCCTCGCCCGTGCGCTTGGCGGCATCGAGGACGCCCGCCACGAACGGGATCACATCACCGGCGCGACGCACCAGCACCGTGTCACCGATCTTGATATCGCGGGCCCGGATCACCTCTTGGTTCGCCAGAGTCGCCTTCGTGACCGTCGTGCCGCCAACGAACACCGGCTCCAGCCACGCAACCGGGACGATCTTGCCGGTCTTGCCGACGTCCCAGATCACCTCACGCAGCAGAGTGGTCTTCTCCTCGGCGGCGAACTTGAACGCCAGCGCGCCACGCGGGGAGTTCGACCGGGTTCCGGCCGCCGCGTAGGCATCACGGTCGGCCAGCCGCAATACGGCGCCGTCGATGTCGTAGTCCAGATCGTTGCGACCCTGCTCGATCTCGGTGATCGCCGCCTGCGCCTGCGCGGCGTCGGGACACAGCCGCATCTGCGCACCCGCGACCCCGATCGCGCGCAGCCCCTCGCCGAGATCGTGTGCGGCGTCGTCGGCCTCGGTGTCCAAGTCGAAGCCGAAGAATTGCAGGCGCCGCTCGGACACGGTGGCCGGGTCCTTCGCCCGCAGCGTGCCCGCGGCGGCATTGCGCGGATTGATCAGCGGCTTGTCCGGGTGCGCGGCGTTGTAGGCGAGGAAGGTCGACCGCAGCATCACCGCCTCGCCACGCACCTCGACGCGGCCCGGCAGGTCGATCCGCTCGGGGACCCCGTCGACGAGGGCGCGGACCAGCGGGGTCACGTCGTCACCGGTGGTGCCGTCACCGCGGGTGACCGCCCGCGCCAGCCTCCCGTTCTCGAAGACGATCGCCAGCGACAAACCGTCGAGCTTGGGCATCACGACCACCGACTGACCGGGGAAACGACCGAAGAACGCCTCGACCTGCTCGGGCTTGGTGGCCTTCTCCAGCGACAGCATCGGCCGCGAGTGCCGTACCGGGGCGTGCAGCACCGCGGGCGCACCGACCTGCTCGAGCGGATTCGGGTCCGGCGTCAGGTCGGGATGCGCCTCGATCAGCGCGCGCAGCTCGTCTTCGATCGCGTCGAATTCGGCGTCCGCGACCAGCGGCGCCCCCTGGTAATAGGCGTCGCGCAGCGCCACCATCCGGTCGGCGAGTTCTCGGATTCGTTCCCCTGTTTCCACAGACAAGACGCTACCGATACCCACCGACAACTAGCGCAGGTGGCACGCTCCGCGACCGACCGAGACTCGCGTGCGTCCCTTGCCGGCCCCCGGCACCTTGAGACCAGGCCATCCCACGTTTCGAACCGTTCGCGCGTACGTGATCACACGCGCGGCCTGCCGCCGGCGACTGCACTACTTGGCGTCGCCATAACACTGGACCACCGCAGTGGTGAACGGGAATCGGACCGGGGTCTGCCCGAAGGCGATCCGGCCCGCGGTATCGGCGGCGGTGGCGATCGCTGCGGCCACCACCGCGGCTTCCTCGGTCGGGCAGTGCACGATCACCTCGTCGTGCTGGAAGAAGACCAGTTCCGCGCGGAGGTCGCGGATAGCGTGCCGGATTCCGGCCAGCACCAGCAAGGCCCAGTCGGCGGCGCTGCCCTGCACCACGAAGTTCCGGGTGAAGCGGCCGCGGGCACGGGCGGCGGAATCGGCGCGCGTGTCCTGTGGCGCCTCGGTGTCGTCGAGCGCGACCGACAACGGCGTGCAGGTGCGCCCCAACCAGGTACGCACGAGGCGGCCTTCCTCGCCGGCGCGCGCCGCGTCGTCGACGTAGGCCACGGCGGCCGGATAGCGCCGGCGCAGGCCCGCGAGGTGGGTCAGGGCGTCGCCGGAGGTCTGTCCGTAGATGGCGCCGAGGAGCCCGATCTTGGCTTGATCCCGATCGCCGCCGAATCCACGAGCCGCCAGATCGGCGTAGAGGTCTTCGCCACGGCCTGCCACTTCCATCAGCCCTGGGTCACGCGAGATCGCCGCGAGAACCCTCGGCTCCATCTGGTCGGCGTCGGAAACCACCAGCGACCATCCGGGGTCAGCGCGGATCGCCTGCCGGATGACCTTCGGAATCTGTAGCGCGCCACCACCGTTGGTGGTCCAGCGCCCCGACACGGTGCCGCCCGGTAGGTATTCGGGACGGAAGCGGCCGCCGTGCACCCACTGTTCGAGCCAGGACCAACCATGCGCCGTGTAGAGGCGGTAGAGCGATTTGTAGGCCAGCAGCGGGGCGACGGCTGGGTGGTCGATCTGCTGGAGCTCCCATTTCCGGGTGGAGGACAGCAGGATTCCGGCGCGGCCGAAGGCTCTGACGATGTCGGCGGGCAGGTCGGGCCGGACCCGCACCCCGGTCCCGAACGCCCGCGACACCTGCTCGGCCAACTCCGCCATCCGACGCGGTTCCGATCCGCCCGGAAAGCGCTCTCCCAGCATCGAATCCAACAGTTCGCGGTGTACATCGGCGCGCCACGGGATGCCGAACTGACCCATCTCGACCGCGACGAGCATGCCCGCCGATTCGGCGGCGAGCAGCAGTCGCATCCGCTCGGGATGCTCGGTTCGAGCAGTCCGGGCGACCTGTCCGGCGTACACCGCCAGCAAGGCGGTGAACTCGTCGACACCGGGCGGCAGCGGCACCGGGCCCGACTCGAACAGCGACGGCTGTGTCTCGGCGGCTCGCACCGGAGCATCCGGCGGAACGGTCAGGTTGTGCAATCGTGCCCAGCCCGCCGCCAGCGAGCGCGCCTGCCCGGACTGTCCTTCCTCGTGCCCGATCAGCAGCGACTCCGCCGCCTGCACGTCGTAGCACCGCTCGACCCACACGCCCGCCGCCAGCAGCGCACGGTAGATCTCGGCCGTGGATCGCCATACCCACCGCTCGACGTCGGGGCGGGTGCGCACCGCCTCGACGAGCGAGGGCTCGTCGAGCACCGGACCCGCCGGGTGACCGTCCTGATCGAGCGGACACAACAGAGCGCCGCCCTCGCCCGTCTCCGCTATCGCCCATCTCACCCGCCAGAGTCTGGCACCGGGGTACGACAAGCACCGGCACGCGCACGCCGACGACCAGCACGA
This sequence comes from Nocardia sp. IBHARD005, assembly GCF_052814245.1. Classification (NCBI taxonomy): domain Bacteria; kingdom Bacillati; phylum Actinomycetota; class Actinomycetes; order Mycobacteriales; family Nocardiaceae; genus Nocardia; species Nocardia sp. IBHARD005. The sequence goes on along the minus strand of NZ_CP199935.1, from coordinate 4,044,309 downwards.
ACCGCGCGAACACCGCGGCCGGAGGCCTCAGCCATCCGGCCCGCGTCCAGCCCGGACAGGGGCGTTTCCACGGGACGAGCAGCCCAGTCGCGGCGTGAGTTACACGGATACCTCGTCGCGGGCCTGGAGGTCGGCGAGTACCACGCGCAGCAGTTGTTCGGCACGGATACGCTGCCAGCCCAGCATCGCGTGCGGGCTGAACCTGGCCTCCTCGAACAGCGCGACCAGTTCGTGTGCGCCGTCGTCGTGCAGCACGCCGCTGTCGAAAGCCCGCTCCAGCACTTCCCTTGGTGTATCCGAAATCAACGGCGCCGCAGCACGATCCGCGGCCAGCCCGGCCTCCATCGCCACATAGCAGGCGATCACCGCGGTGCGCGCATCCTGACCCGGCGCGTTCATCGCAGCCAGACCCATTTCGGCGGCCCTGGTCAGCGAGTCGACCGTATTCACCACCTCTTCCTCGGTCAGCTGCACCCCGTCGACCAGGGGGACCCGCCGTCCGGCGACAGTGACGCCGACCAGACCGGCCAACGCGATGCCGATCAGCACGACCGCCAGCCCCACCGCCCCCAGCAACGCCATCCCGCTCAGCCGCGCCGGGTCGACCGCCGAATCGATCACCTGCACGTCGACCTCGCCCGGCACCGGCGGCGCCCCCACTTTCGCCGCGGTCACCGGCGGCGCCGAAGTCGGCTGACGCCTGGCACCGGGCAATACGAACAGCATGGTGATACCGACCGCGACCGTCAGCGCGACAGCACTGAGCGCAACCGGAGCAAGCACCGCGAAACGCCTGAACGACAAGCGAACCCCGAGATCACGCTCGACCACGGGCATCGCCAATGGCAGCCGATGCTGACTGACAATGACTCCCGCAAGCAAGATCACCACCGAAACCAGCAGCAATACCGGCATCAATGCGACAGCCACCGGCGAAGTACCACCGGATTCACTGGGAACAACGGTCCCAGGTAAACGCCCGTGCAGCGCGATAATCGCCGCGACGATCAATACAATCGCCGCGATAAGACGACCTATTGGCACCAATATCTTTCCCACAGCACTACCGCCGAACCCCTGGAAGCCACCCGAAATGCCCACATAGTTGCATTTCTCCCGCCCGCCAGGAACCGGCCCCACAAGATTTGGTCGAACTCCCTCAGCGCCTCCCGATTCCTTGTCTCCGACAACATTTTCTACCGGGCGGTAAGGAATCCTCCAGCGGGACCGACAGTGGCCCGGCCAACTTCCGGCACCGATCCGGAGGTGTCAGTCGGCGAGAAAACGGGCGGCGTTCGCGTGCGCCCACTGGTTGAAAGTGGTAGCGGGGTGGCCGGTGATGTCCTCGACGCTGGTGATGGGCAGGGATTCCGGGGGCGGGGCGTAGTCGAGCAGAACGTTGTCGACGTACCAGGTGGTGTTGTCGCCCATGGTGGGTTGCAGGGCGGTGATGGTTTCCTCGCGGGTAGCGGTGTGGAAGGCGATGTCACGGTCGAGCGCGTCGGCAAGGTGGGCGACCAGGTCGGCGCGGGACAGGATCTCCGGGCCCGCGAGCGAGTGCGCGCGGCCGAGATGTCCGTCGGCGAGTAGGGCGGTGGCGGCGACAGCGGCGATGTCGTTCATGGCGATGGGCGCGCTCGCGCTGTCGGGGTGCGGCTCCCGGACGGCACCGGTCTCACGGATCTGCTGCGACCATGTCAGGGTGTTCTCCATGAAGTCGGCAGGCCACAGATGGGTCCAGGCCAGGCCGCTGCCTTCCACGGCCTTACACACACTGCCCCACCAGCTTTCGGGCTCACCGGACAGATCGACGACGTGCCGCACACCGGCTGCCCGCGCCAGCTCGAGCACCTCGGTGACATTGCCCGGCGACGGCGCCAGGTACATCCGGTCGACGCCCGCGAACGCGGCGGGCAAGCTGCCCGGTCTGCCGAGATGCCCTTCGGCCACCTGAACCCCTGCGGGCAGCGCGGCCTTGCTCGGGTTGATGGTCAGCGCGCGAATGTCGGTGGCACCTCGCGCGATCAGCTGGTCCACGACCAGGCGCCCGATATTGGCCGTCGCCCCGGTAACCAGAATTGTCATCGGTTTCCTCCGTCTCGGATCGTTGAACCATTCGATCCTGCCAACGAAATCCGACCGGCGCACATGGCGCGTGCGGGCGGGATCGCCGGGGGTGTGGATCGAGTCGGAGTTCCCTTCCGAGCCGACGCCCGCGGGCATCTCCGCCGACGGCAGGTCAGCAACGCTGACCCCCACCGCCGCACCGGCTGCCGTCACCGCCAACATGGCCGAGTTCGTCGACGCGGCCGGTGACACCCAGACCGCACGCAGCACAACGCGGGGATCGGCGCACTCATCGGCGCAGCCAAATTCGTGCATGATCCGGTACGGCAGCGACGCGAACGTGAGATCGGCCGTGTCGCGATTGCGCCGCGTACTCGGTGCTGTCGTGGAGAGCCGACCTTATCGATCGGCCGAATCCATCCGGCTGACAATCGAACTCGGCGAGACCGACCCTGGCCGACTGCGTTTTCGTCCGCCACGCCACCGCTCCCGGCCTTCGCGCCCTGTCCGAGCCGAGGCTCTAGGGTCGGTAGCGCGGACCAACCCGAGGAGCAGGCGATCATGAACACGTCGAACGAGCGCACACCCAGCGGGTGGGAGGAGCTCGCCGCCGCGGACCCGGCACATTCGAGCTGGTACGTGCAGCGATTTCGAACCCTCGCCGCACAGGGCGAGGACATCGTGGGCGAGGCACGGCTGATCGACGCGATGCTCGGGCGCGGTAGCCGAGTCCTCGACGCGGGCTGCGGGCCGGGGCGGACCGGTGGCTACCTGCACGGTGCCGGGCACACGGTGGTGGGGGTCGATGTCGACCCGGTGCTCATCGACGCGGCGCGTGCGGACCATCCCGGCCCGACCTGGCTGGTCGGCGACCTCGCCGAACTGGATCTGCCTGCCCCCGGCTTCGACGCCATCGTGTGCGCGGGCAATGTGATGACCTTCCTCGCCCCGTCCACCCGGTCGGCGGTGCTGGCAGGGTTCGCCGGGCATCTCGCGCCGGGCGGCCGGGCGATCATCGGGTTCGGCGCGGACCGTGGCTATGAGTTCGCCGAGTTCCTGACCGATGCCGAATCCGCCGGTCTCACCGTCGATCTGCTGCTGGCGACCTGGGATCTGCGGCCCTTCACCGACGACTCCGACTTCCTGGTCGCGGTGTTCTCCCTGGCACCCGACTCGAACGCGCGCACCGAGCGCGACGCATGATGGGCACCGACGAGCGGTAGATCTGGGACACCGACGACACCGCGGCGAAATCGCTCGACCTCATCGAGGCGCGGATGAAACCGCACCCGGGTGATCGTGGATATCGGGATGCACCTCGAATGGGAGATCCCGCCGGCACCGGCTTCCACGAGGGCGAGCGCTGGACTCCCGACCTCGGCCTGGAGTTCCTGCTGACCCGAACGGTCACTGATTCGATCACGGCCCGCGCGCATCGTTCGATTCGAAGCAATTCCACACCCGCGCTTTGCGATTGGGTGGAATGGGTCTGGATACGATGCGGGCGCAACTCGCCGCGATGGAGTGAAGGTCCTCAGAACAGGCTGGTTTGCGCGGGCTCCGGAGTCGCCGTGATCGTGGGGTCGAGTTCGATGCGGCGACCGACCAGGCGGGTGTCGTTGACCAACACGAGTTCGCTCGCGCCCGCGGTGTCCCGGCACGCGATGGTGTGACCGTGCGCGGTCACCGCGTCGATGAGATATTCGCCTGGCTCCCCGGCGATTTCGGTGGCGACCGGGAATCGGCCGTATCGCAGGATCGTGGCGTAGAAGTCCCGGCCGCCTGACCAGGCGATATCGGTGCGCGTGATGTCGGTGGGCAGTGCGCTCGCGGCATGCTCGGCCGCATCGGCGACGGCTGATTCCAGGGCCGCCCACGGGCGCAGCGGTTTGGTCAGGATGCGGGTCTTCGTGACACCGGCGACCGCCTGCCCGATGCCCGCTCGCTCGGTCACCGTCCGTTCGAGATCTCGAACATGGAGTCCGTCAGGGGAATCGGTGATGAATCGGGCGACCAGCGCGCCCTGTTCGAACAGACGGCGATTGCGCCGCGACGCCGACGCCGTACCGACCTTGGTCATCCCGTCGCCGAAATACGCGATGTAGAGGTGGTGTGGCTGCGACATGTAGTCGCGGACCTGTTCGGGCAGTGCCGTGAGCGGACCGCGGTGGCTGTGCACCACCGACCAGCCCTCGGTGATTCGGCACTGCTCGCACTGACGACCCGCGTCGACCCGCACCCGGCGCGGGCACGGCAGCCGCCCGCGACGGTTGCCACCGAACCCGTTGTACCCCAGGCAGAATCGCCCCGAATCGGTGATCCGGAACGCCAGCCGTGTCCCGACACCTGGCATCAGCTCGGTGGTCCCGTCGTCGCCGAGCAGTTCGTAGAACCATCGACCCTGCTCGTCCCAGCGAGTGCCGCAGTACAGGGCCGTGGAGGTCATCGGTCGAACCTACACCGGTCAGTCGGTGCCGATCACAAGCCGGCAGCGAGCTCTTACTCGACCCGGGTTTCAGTGTGGCATCGAATGCACACAGGGATTTCCTGACAGATCAGTTGATGGCCGCCGTCGAATCCTGCTCGCGCAACGGCATTCCCTTTCCCCGAATATGGGAGGAGGTCGAGGACGCAGGTCTTCCACGGGATGGGGACGTGGCGGACGCCGTAGTTTTCGCCGGGCATCATGACCGATGTGGTCGCGCCGCCGAGTTCCGCGCTTGTGCTTCAGCGGGCGAAGCGGGCGTTCACCCAGGCGAGGGCGTCGACGTCGCCCGCGCCGAGGATGGCACGGTGATCGACGCCAGGGTAGGTGCGGTATGCCACGGGTTGTCCGGTCAGTTGCTGCTGGGCGACCATGGCGTCGGTGCCCGTCGGCAGGAACGGCGCATCGAGCTTCTCCGCGATGCGGCCAACCACCGGGCGGCGGAGTCCCTTCGAGAACAGCGACCGTGCCCGACACCGCGACCGGCTGTCCTTGCCTGACGCCGATTTCATGCCTGAACCCATCACCACTGATCCTCCGGAATCACCGCGTAGAACGCCCGTCTCAGTCCGGCTGCGGCGCAATATACGGCTCACACGGACAGGGCTTCTTGCCGCACCGATGAGTTTCGGGAGTCGAAAGCGTCCTACTGGTAGAAGACATTGGATCGATCAGGGATCCGCGCGCCCGGCACCGAAAGGAACGAGTTATGAGGATCGCTACGTCGAAGGATGGCACGGAACTCGCGTATGACGTTTCCGGGGACGGGCCTGCACTGGTGTACATCACCGGCGCGACGTGTTTCCGGCGGTTTCGGCCGATCGTCGCCGACGTGGGGGTGTTCGCCACCGAATTCACTGTCTACAACTATGACCGGCGTGGGCGTGGGGACAGCGGGGACGTGATGCCGTACGCGATCGAGCGCGAAGTCGACGATATCGAGGCGGTTGTCGATGCCGCGGGTGGGCGCGCGATTCTCTACGGACATTCGTCGGGTGCCGCGCTGGCACTCGAAGCGGCGGTACGGATGCCGGACAAGCTCGACAGAGTCGTGATCTACGACGCCCCTTATGTGCACGACGAGGCCGAGCGAGCGTCTTACGCCGAGCTGGCCGAGACGGTACGCGCGCTGCTCGGCGAAGGAAAGAATGCCCGAGCGCTGAAGACATTCCTGCACGGGATCGGGATGCCGCGTGCGTTCGTCGCGCTGCTACCGCTGTTTCCCGGCTGGAAAATCATGAAGGCACTCGCCCCCACACTGATGTACGACATCGGGATCACCGAGGTACTACCTCCGGTGGAGCGTTTCGAGAACATCCAGGTGCCGGTGAATGTCGTTGTCGGGGCGAAGAACCCGCCGGGCATGCATCAGGTGGCGCGGGAGCTGGCCGCGGCAATTCCGCACGCGACGCATCGGGTGCTCGCCGGGCAGGACCACATGGTCAGTGCCAAGGTGTTGCTGCCGATACTGACCGATTCCGCCGCGAAGGATTGAACCGGCGCCGGTCGTCGGGTTCTCGGGTCTGCCTACATCGTCGTCCACGACGCTGGGGGGAACGTTCGGACGGACTGCTGGAGCGGTAGGTTGTGCGCGGCGGCCATGGCTTCGGTGCGGCTGGCGTAGACGGGTAACCACTCGGTGAGGCCGGCGGCGATGATGATCCGGTTGGTGACCGATGGCACGGGATTGACCACACTCATGCGCAGCTCGCGCTGTTGGGCGCGGGTCGCCATGTCGAGAATCGCCCGGCAGGACATGAAGGTCACGTCCCTGATGTCGATCACCAGGTGGCCCGACTGTCCCTCCGCTGCGATGGCCTCGTCGAGAATCTCGCGCCACGCGAGCAGATTGCAGGCGTCGATCTCGCCGTGCACGTGCAGAACAGTAGCCGTGTGATGGAGGGTGAGCTCCGCGCCCAATGCCGGGTCGAATTCTTCGATCCGGATCGTCTTGTCACCATCGCTGGAATGGGTGTTCACGAGTGCTCGATCCCTCGACACCGGCAGGTGTGCAGACTGCCCGGCCGATCCAGGTTGCTCGAGATCGGCTGGTGATTCCATTTGAGCACGCCGAGTCGGTGGTGTCACCGGTTGTGATGGATCTGATGCGTGTCGAAAAGACCACGGGTCATCGGCCCGTCGAGGACCGATGACCCGGGCGGCGTGTTACCGGTCAGTCGCGGAAAGCGTCCTTGACCTTCTCGCCTGCGTCCTTGAGGTTCGACTTGGCCTGCTCGCCGCGACCCTCGTTCTCGAGATCACGATCGTCCGTGGCGCGGCCTGCCGCTTCCTTGGCCTTGCCCGCCAGCTCGTCGGCCTTGTTCTTCGCCTTGTCAGCGATACCCATGGTATTCCTTTCAGGCTGTTTCCCGGCCAACTGGTGGCCGTGGGCCGTCCTGTGGACCCATGAACGGCCTACCCGGGTCTGCCAGGTGCAAACAGGCGCGGCGTCCAGGTGGCCCAGTTGCCGACCGTAGCCGGTGACGAGGTGCGGCTGCGAACCCTGACCGTGCACGAAGGCGCCCAGGTCGACCCCGTCCGCTGGCGGACGGGGTCGTGTCCGAGATCTCGAAAAGTCGGCGGCGGGGGAACAGTGTCGGGGCCGGGTGGGACAGGGGGCACCGGGTCACCGGGACCGGGCGGGGTCGGCGGGGCGGGCACCGGAGCAGGACCGGGCGGGATCGGCGAAGGGGGCACCGGATCCGGGCCTGGCGGAGCGGGCACCGGGTCGCCGGGACCTCGCAGGAACGGGTCCGGAGCTGGACCTGGTGGCGCGGGCTCCGGAGGTGCCGGCACCGGGCTCGGCTCGGTGAGCTCGATCGCGAACATCATCGTCTCCTGTCATCAGTGCAGGTGGGCACCCGCGAAGCAGGTCGAGCGCGGACACCGCGATGACGTCGTTGGCATCGCGATGGGGCGCTCGACCAGCCCGAAGTTGTCCGGTGTGGACACCGTCCAGCGACAAGGGTGGCTCGGCCGGTTCTTCGGCGCCCATTCCCCATTCGGCCGATCGCCGCACGGGCGCAATACCCGTGCACTCGCACTCGAAACGGCGACGACGTCGGCACGGATCAGTGGTCGCCCTCGATGCGCGCCCACGCGCGATGCTCGCCCAGGTCGGTGAGCAGTCCGCTGGTGGCCGCCCCGGAATCGGCGACGGTGATTCCCGGTAGGTCGGGGTCGATGTCGTTGCGCTGCAGCACCGATACCCCGGTACCGACCGCCGCGATCGCCTTCCCGTGCCGCCACATCTCCTCGACCAGCAGGTTCACCGTCGGATCATCCGGTGCGGCCAGCAGCAGCGCACCGTCGAATTCGACCGACCGCATCGTGGCGAAGGTCCGCGCCACCGGTACTCCGTCGATCACACCGCCGCGCGCCGCCACGACCATCGGCCTGACCTTGGCCTCGTCGAGGGCGGTCGAGACCGCCTGCACCGCGTCGGCCGATGTGGTGTCATCGACCAGTACCGCCACGGTCCGCCCGTCCACCGGGAAACTGCCGTGCCGCTGCGACAACGCGGGACTCGGCGCGAGCTCCACGCATTCGCTGTTCGGGGTCGGCTTGTCGAGCCCGAGTTGCCCGGCGACGTAGTCGGCCAGCCCGTCGTCGACATTGACCAGCATCTGCAGGCCCCGCTTCTGGATGGTCTCCGACAGACACTTGCCGAGTTCGAACGAGAACGCGTCGGCCAGATTTCGCTGTTCGCCGGTGGTCAGGCTGCGATAGAACATCCGCGGCTGCGAGTAGTGGTCGGCAAACGATACCGAGCCCGCACTGTCGGCCGATGTCCGCAATTTCGCGGTCGGCGGCGGAATGGGAGTCGGTGATTCGACATAGGCATCGGCGGCGAAACCGGCAGCGTAGGGGCAGCCACCGCCCAGCGAATTGGGTTTGTAGGCAGCGACTCCGGGGTGCACGGCGCCCTGGTGCATGCCGTCGCGGGAAAGGTCGTTGACACCGGCGTGCGGTGTATTGATCGGCAGCTGCGTGAAGTTCGGGCCACCGAGCCGACTGATCTGGGTGTCGAGATAGGAGAACAACCTGCCCTGCAGCAGCGGGTCGTCGGTGACTTCGATACCAGGGACCAGGTGCGTCGGGCAGAACGCGACCTGCTCGGTTTCGGCGAAGAAATTCTCCGGGTTCGCGGTGAGCCGCAGGGTGCCGATCGTCCGCACCGGCGCGAGTTCTTCGGGGACGATCTTGGTCGGGTCGAGCAGATCGATGCCCTCGAAGAGGTGATCGGGCGTGTCGGGGAATACCTGCACACCGAAATCCCATTCCGGTGGCACGCCCGCCGCGATCGTGTCGGCCAGGTCCCGGCGATGGAAATCGGGGTCGAACCCGGCCGTCAACTGGCATTCCTCCCACAGCATCGAGTGCACGCCCAGCCGCGGCTTCCAGTGGAATTTCACCAGACTCGTCGTGCCGTCCCCGGCGACCAGACGAAAGGTGTGGATACCGAATCCCTCCATCATCCGCAACGACCGCGGCAGCGCCCGGTCCGACATATTCCAGAAGGTGTGTGCGGTCGCCTCGGTGTGCAGCGTGACGAAATCCCAGAAAGTATCGTGCGCTGATTGCGCTTGCGGGATCTCACGGTCCGGCTCCGGCTTTCCCGCGTGGATCACATCGGGGAATTTGATCGCTTCCTGGATGAAGAACACCGGAATGTTATTGCCGACCAGGTCGTAGACCCCTTCATCGGTGTAGAACTTCACCGCGAATCCGCGGGTGTCACGCACTGTGTCGGCCGATCCGCGGGAACCGAGCACCGTGGAGAACCGGACGAAGACCGGTGTGCGCGCGTCGGCCGCCAGGAACTTCGCCCGCGTGAGCGACGCGGCGGCGCCGTTGGCCACGAAAACCCCGTGGGCGGCGGTGCCACGGGCGTGCACAACCCGCTCGGGAATGCGTTCGTGGTCGAAGTGGGTGATCTTCTCGCGCAGGTGGAAGTCCTGCAGCAGCGTCGGACCCCGCTGACCCGCCTTGAGCGCGTGATCGGTGTCGGCCACACCCGCACCTTGCGGGGTGGTCAGCCGAGGGCCCTGCTGGGCGCGCAGGCTCGCGTCGCCGGGAATCGGTGCGCCGGTGGGTCCACGCAGTGCGGGCCCTTGCTGATCGGGTGCGGGGCCCGCCTGCTCGCAGGGTGTGCCCGGGTCCTCGTCGGGTGGCGTAGGCGGATGGGTGAATTCGGACGGAATATCGTGCTCGGTCATGGTATTTCGTCGTCCCTTCGTCGCACTCGAGCAATTCGGAGAATCGGCCTGCCGCCGTCCCTGATGGACTACCGCGTTATTCGCCCGGCAAACAGCGATTCGATCTCGGCGGGTAACTGCCCGAAATGAGCGCGAGGCGTGACCTGATGGTTACGGGGTAACCTCCGACCAAACGGTCGGTGATGAGGGAGGTGGCGTGCGAGCTCGAGATCGCGACACCGCTCCCCGCTCGAGGACCGTCGGTTTCCAGGTGCCCGCCGAGCTGGACCAGCTGAGCATGGTGCACGCACTCGCCGAGACCGTTCTGCTCGTCGGTGGCTTCGCGCTCGACGAGGTCACCGATCTACTCCTGGCACTCGACGAGGTCGCCACCGCGTTGATGCTGGTCGCGACGCCGGACTCCCAGCTCGACTGCTCGTTCACCAGTGGCGACGGCGTGCTCGGTGCCCGGGTGAGCGCACTGGCCCGAGAGCCCGCCGCGCTCGATGAGCAATCCTTCGGCTGGCATGTCGTCGCGACCCTGACCGACGCGCTGCGCACCGATTACGCCGCCTTCGATCCGGCCCGCGACGGCTATCCGACCACCGTCGAATTCGGCTGGATCAGACGATTGCACAGACCGACCGAATCGTGATGATCGCGCGTTAGCCTCGGAGGTAGGGGCATGGCCCCGGGTCCCGGTGGGTACCCCATGAACACATCCGCAACCGCCTGGAAGTGAGGCAAGTAGCGATGACATGGGAATCAACGACAGTTTCAGTGCGTCCGACCGCCCGGCGATCCCATTCGCGCGGCGACAGCTACGACAACATCGAACCGTGGTTCGAGAAGCTGCGCGCGCTTCCCCCCGGCGATGCGCACCACGACGAGCTGCGCAAGCAGGTCATCGAACTGTGTCTACCGCTCGCCGACCACATCGCGCGCAAGTTCAACGGCCGCGGCGAGCAGTTCGACGATCTCGAGCAGACCGCCCGGGTAGGGCTGGTGCTCGCCGTGGATCGCTATGACGTCACCCGCGGCTCCTCCTTCCTGTCCTTCGCGATCCCGACGATCATGGGCGAGGTGCGCAGGCACTTCCGTGATCGCACGTGGGCGGTGCGCGTGCCGCGACGGCTCAAGGAGATCCAGCTCAGGATCGGACCCGCCACCGAGGAACTGTCGCAGCGGCTCGGGCGGTTCCCCACCGCGCTTGAACTCTCCGACGAACTCGGCGTCGACCTGGTCGAGGTCACCCGCACACTGGTCGCGGGCAATGGCTACCAGACCAACTCCATCGACGGCGTCACCCACGACGGTCGCGACAATTCCACCCAGCCGATCACCGATATCCTCGGCTCCGAGGAGCCCTGCTACCAGCTCACCGAGGACGCGATGGCGGTTCGTCCGCTGATCGCCGAGCTGCCCGCCGAGGAGCGGCAGGTGCTGATCATGCGCTTCTACGAGTCCAAGACGCAGGGCCAGATCGCCGAGGAAATGGGTGTATCCCAGATGCAGGTCTCGCGGATCCTGTCGCGGACCCTGGCGTCGTTGCGTGAGCAAGCACTCGCCGAGCCGATGGCCGCGCAGTGACAGCAGCGCCGCCACATGCCAGATTTGTCCCAGGTTGAGACCTCCAGCCGAACCCGGTTCTCGTGCGCCGCACCCCGACCGTCGGCCGATGGCCTGTCGGTAGTGCGAACCGGAACACCCTGTCGCACAGGAGGTTCTATGTCTGTCGTCATGGATCGCCGGCATTCGAGCCGGCTGCGCTGGTACCGCGGGTGCTCCGCGGCCGCCGCGGCCGAGCTGGCGCTGCGCGACCCGGGCAACCAGGCTGCTGGGTCTTGCACGGCGGTATCGAGCTCGACGCGGCGCGGATGCCCCGATTCTGTGCGTTGCTCGACCGCGCTGTGCGATCCGGCGCGCGCGTCGTGGTCCTCGATCCGCGCGATACCGAGTTCCTGAGCCTGCGGGTCGCCACGATGCTCGGCCTCGCCAAAGCTGACGCGTGGGCACGCGGGGTCGATATCCGCCTGCTCACCGGTGGTCGTGAAGTGGAGCGGGCACTGCATCTGGTCGGCGTGCGGCCACTGTTCCGGTACTACCTGTCCATCGATGAGGCGTCGGGATCCTAATCCGGCTACCGAGAAGCTGTTTCGGGTCGGCGGTTCCTGGGTATGCGCTCGGTGAGGCCACTCCAGCGCACGCTCGGGAGGAGGACATCGTGGATTCGAGCGACCGGCTCATCGCCGATTCGATACATGCGACATCGATCCGTATCCAGATCGACGCAGACCTCGGCCAGGTTGTCATGCTCCGGGCTGTCGCCGAAACCGTCGCCCTGATCGCGGGTTTCACCGTCGACGCGGTGGCCGACATGCGCGTCGCGCTCGACGAGGCCGCCACCTGCCTGATCCTCGGCGCGGTGCCCGATTCCCAGATCACCTGCGCGGTGATCGCCGACGGTTTCCGGATCCGGTTCGAGGTCGACGCCGTCTGCGGGGACACCGACCCGATCGACACGACAGGGTTCGGCTGGCATGTGATGCACTCGATCACCGACCACCTCACCGCCGACCACGACGCCTACGACCGGGCACGGGGCGGTTACCCCGTCGCCATCTCCTTCACGCAGGTGCGGCGGGTGCACTGATCGCCTCGCGCAGCGAACCGCGATCGTCGTTCCAGCACTGCAGGATGTGATCGGCGAAGCGGTCTTCGAGCAGGTTCGTCGCCTGGATGCCGAAGACGATCGAGGCGGCCTCGCCGGGTTCGGCGGCCAGCAGCCCGGCGATGACATCACGCCGCAGCACCTGTTCGTGCACGGCGTCGGCCTCGACGTGCTCGGCGTAGAAGTGCGCGCACGCGGGATGGGGCAGCAGCGTGCGGGCCAGCTCGGCCAGGCGCCGGGAAGCCGGCGACGAGGTGATCTCGACGGTGGCGAAATGCCCGACCAGTGCGCCGCGCAGGCCGCGGTGCAGGCCGAACAGCGACATCATGTCAACCAGCGCGAGCATCGGTGCAGGCACCGCGTCGAGGTAGTGCAGGTAGCCCGGCTCCAGTCCCGCGCCCGCGAGCAGGTCAGCGAAGAGTTGCGCGTGGACGCGTTCGCCGCGGCCGCCGCCGAACTCGTCGAATTCCACCGCCACCAGCGACGCTTTCGCCTGTCCGCGCAGGCGCGGGATCACCCAGGCATACGGGTCGGCCTCGATGTGGTGGTAGATCGAGCGGTGGACGAAGTACTCGCGCAACTGGTCGGCGGTCCCCCGCTCGGCGAGGAAACCGGCGATGCCATCGGTGTCGCTGGTCGGTTCGAGCAGACCGTCGAGTTCCCCGTCGACGTCGTCGCCGCCGGGGACATCGGCACCCAGTGCCGTGAGCAGGGTGTGCTCCAGGTCGCGGCGCATGCGCAACAGGTCGGGGTCCCATTCCCAGTTCTCGTCGACCCCGGCGAATCCCTGATAGTGCAGTTCGTAGCAGGTGTGCAGGGTCAGCAGGAGATCTTCGCCGTAGGGGTCGAGTCCGGAAGGATCAGGTACCGCCGAACCTGGTGTCCGCGTGAGCAATTCGATGACCGCGGCCGACAGATCGCCGCGGGGGCGCGGGAGTGATCGCTGGGGCATCAGTCCGCGCTCCTCGGATGACGTCGGCGCCGGTGGCTGGTATCGCACAGCGGGTACGTGCTCGACCGACGGCACAGACACAGCGCCACCATGAAACGGTCGCAGTGCAGCACCGTGCCGTCGGCGGTGACCAGGTCGACGGGCCCTTCGATGAGTGCGGGCCCGTCGTCGGTGAGCACGACGCGCCGCGGCTCAGGCGGGGTCGGCGACGACAGACGACGACGTTCGGTCGACACGGATCACCACCAGTTCCTCATCGCGCTGACCGTGCCTGATGAAGCCCTTCGCGGCCAGCCACCCGGCGCGCGACCGCATCACCGGCCCGAACGGCACCGTTCCCGTCGCCACGACATCGGCGTTGGCACCCAGCTCGCGGAGCTGGTCCACGCTGCGCTGGGGATCACTGATCGCCGAATGCACGATCAACCCGACGCCGCGGTCGGTGAGCAGGTCCGGCAGCATCGCGCACAACCGGTCGAGCACGCTCCTGCCGTCGGGGCCCGCGTCCCACGCCAGCGCCGCACCGCGACCGCCCGTCCGCTCGGCGGGCACATAGGGCGGGTTCGCGACCACCACATCGAAGCGCGGCAGCCGCAGCGCGGACGCGAAATCGCCGTGCAGCAACTCCACCGCCACGCCGCGCAGCCGGCAGTTCACCCACGTCGAAATCAGTGCCGACCGCGACAGGTCGATCGCGGTCAGACTGCCCGCACCCGCCGCCGCGGCCGCCACTGTCAACGCGCCGGTACCGGCGCACACATCGAGCACCCGGCCGCCACGCAGCGAGGGCACCTCGTTGAGCGCACGGGCAAGCAGCCAGGTGTCTGCCTGCGGCCGGTAGACGCGGGGCGTCCGGATGACCACCATCTCAGTGTCCTCGTGATTCACCCAGGGCGAGGTCCTCCTGCGCTTTCACTCGCCGATGCTCCGCGACCACGAGCCCGATCCCGGCCACCAGACACACCGCGCAGGCCACACCCACGATCACCGCCCAGCCCGCGAAGCCGTACCCGGCCGCGGTGAGCGTGACAGCGACCAGCACCAGCCCGATGGCGGCGAGCAGCAATCCGGGCCAGTTCCTCGTGTCCCTGATCGACTCCCCCGCATGTGTCCGAGTGGTCCGAGCGTTATCGGGGAACTGCCTGTCTGACTGATTCACCGCGCATGCTCCTTTCGCGGACGACACCGCCCTGTCGTGGACATGCCCGTAAACCGGCGAAGCAATCAGCCGGCCTCGGTGGGACCGGTGCTGGCGTTCGTCTCGATGACCTCGGCCAGGTCGCGGCGCGGGGTGGATTCCAGCGGGGCGGCGGCGTGCGGCATGACGCCGACACCGATCATGACGTGCGATCATCGGTGCGGCACCGACTGACCGGGCTCGGTGGAATTCCGAGCCCGGTCGGCTGAGTGCTACGCGGGCAGTCGAGCCTCGATCGCGCCGATGATCCGCGGACGCAGATCCGCGACGCTCACGATGGCGTCGACCGAGCCGACCTCGACCGCGCGCTGGATGTTGTGAACGCGGTCGAACTCCGCGGCCACATCGCCCAGCTTCTCCGCGCGCACCGAGGACCGCGTCTCGTCGAGTTCGGCGCTCAGCGTCGCGCGGTCGGTGCCGACAGCGGTCGCGACCCGGGATTCCAGCTCCCGCACGCGCGGATCGGCCGCGGTCCTGGCCTTCACCTCACCGGCGAACACCACCGCGGCGGCAGGCGCACCGCCGAGCACCGAGGCGAACGACCCTTCCAGCGCGAGCACCGTCATGTTCGGGTTGAGCGCCTTCGAGAACACCACGAACGCACCGCCGTGGTAGCGCGAGATCACGCAGAACACGATGGGGCCTTCGAAATTCACGATGGCGCGGCCGATTTCGGCGCCGTACTCGAGTTGCAGCTTGCGCATCGATTCGGGCGAGCCGTCGAAGCCGGACAGGTTCGCCAGCACCACCAGCGGGCGGTTACCGCTGGCGGCGTTGATGGCCCGTGCGGCCTTCTTCGACGAACGCGGGAACAGGGTGCCCGCGGTGTAGGTGTCGGGCCCGTCGGTGGACGGGAAGCCGCGCCGTGCCACATTGCGTGACTCGATGCCCAACAGGCACACCGGGATTCCGCCGAGGTGCGCGTCGTGTACCACCGCCGTCTCGGCGTCGGCCATCCCGGCCCAGCGTTCCAGGACGGGGTGGTCCTGATCGGCCAGTGCCCGCATCACCGTGCGAATGTCGAAGGGCTTCTTGCGATCCGGGTTGGCGGAGGCGGAGAAGATCTCGCCGACGGTGGCGAAGGTGCTGTCCGCCAGCACATGCGGGAAGCTCGAGATATCGCGATCGACGGGATCACCGGTCACGGCACGGCGCGGTGCCTGCTCACCGGGGGCGACGTAGGTGTGGTCGTAGTGCGCCATCAGCACACCGCGGGCGGCGGACAGATTCGGCGCCCAGTACTGGGCCTGCCCGTTCGGGCCCATCACGCGGTCGTAGCCGCCGATGCCGAAGTTGTCCTCGGCCGAGACGCCGCCGGAGAAGTCGAGCGACTGCTTGCCGGTCAGGACCATGGCCGAGTCGGGGGTCATGACCAGCACACCCTTGGTGTGCATGAGCATGGTGGCCTCGGCATTCCAGTACGGCTGCGCGCCGACGTTGATGCCGGCGACCACGATGTTGATCTCGCGACCGTCCTGGGTGAATTCGACGATCCGCTTGAGCGCGGCCGCGACCCAGTCCATGTTCTCGGTACCCGAGGCCATCGAGATCCGCGCGCCCGAGGACAGCGCGTACCACTCGAGCGGCACCTGCATGCTCTCGGCCAGATCCAGCGCGGCGATCACGCGACGGCACTCCGGTTCCGAGAGCGCGCCGAGGGACTTGGTGGGGTCACCGAGCAGCAGCACTCGGGTGACGCCCTGCGGATGCTGGGCGGTCGGCGTGGTCACCACACCGGCGACGATCGCCGCGGTGTTGTGGCCCTTCGGCCGATCGACCGGCACCAGCACGTGGTCGGCATCGAGATCGTATTCGGCGAAATCGCCGAGCAGCGAGGTCAATTCGTACGGGTACACGGTGTTGCGCGCCGCGGCACGCAGCACCTTCTGCCGGTACTCGTCCAGCGGCTCGACGGGTTCGTCGGTCCGCTCGCCGACCGTCACCTCGGATTCGCCGTTGGGACGGAACGAGATTCGCACACCGACCTTGGTCAGCTCGCCGGTCTCGGGATCGCGCTGGCGGGCGATGAGCAGGATCTCCTCGAGCCCGGCGCCCGCGGCCGTCGGCAGCACGTGGCCACCGATGGTCTCGAGCTCCGCGCGGGTGACATCCATATGCGGCCAGATGTACATCACGATGCGGTTGGTGTTGAGCCGCTTGGCCGAGGGGAACCGCGACTGGGCCCGGCGGATCGAGTCGACGCAGGTGGCGATGGCGCTCTCCGCGGTGGGCAGGGCCACCAATCGTCCGTCGTGATCGCGCAACGCCGCGAGGTCACGGACCTGGGCGAAGGCGATGAGTCGCTCGTCGGAGGGATTCTCCTTGGCCACGCCGCGGAACAGGTAGACCTCCTCGTCCGAGGACGGCAACCGGGTGAGGTCGAACTTGCGCAACCGCTCCAGCTGCATCCGCTGCGCGATGTAGGGGTGCAGCCCGCGGATCAGCCGTTCCTCGGCCATGCCGGTCACCGACGGACGGAAGGTGAAGTGGTGGTGCATGACCGAGCCGCCGCTGCCCGCGACGGTGGCGGTGATCCGGTGCACCGGGTTGGGCACCGGGTGCGCGCCGAGCACCTCTTGCAGGGCCGCTGCCATCGCGTCGAAGTCCTCCGGCTGCGATTCCCAGCTGAGGTAGATGTCGGCGTCGATGGAGACAGCGCCGCTGGCCAATTCGGCGAGCCCGTCCAGTGCCCCGGCGAGCTTGCCGAAACTCACGGCGGTCGAGACCAGCATCGAACCGTAGCGTTCGGCGACGACGAACGTGGTGTCGCCGACCTGTTCGGTACGGACCCCGGTGAGACCCTTGTTGCCGTAGTAGCGCCGCGTCAGGACCTCGAGCATCGAGGTGTGATCGGGCTTGTCGCGCTCGAGCCGCTGGCCGAGCAAGCGCACCAGCGGTTCGGTGCTGCGCACCATCTCGGCGATCCGGGTGCCGCGATCGTCCGCGGTCGGGTTCGCGTCCAGGTAGCTCAGGTGCTTGCGGACGTTGGTGTACACCCGAGCGCGGTTGCGGCGCAGCAGCGGCTGGCCGTACCAGCTGTAGACCAGTCCGCGGGCGAGGTCGGCGATCACCGGGAAACGGACCTGCGTTGCCGCCACCAGGCGCTCGAGCGCCAGGCCGACGGGTTCGCGCAGCACCTGGTCTGGCATCGGCTCGGTCAGCCATTCACGCAGCAGCGTCGTGATGACGGCGACGGTGTCGGCGGGCCGTTGCTGGGCGAGGAAGATCCGGAAGACCGCCGCTTCCAGCTCGGGCGAACGATCCAGCTCGGTGACGCCGTAGTGCCCCAGCGCCGCGCCGAGCTCGGCCTGGTAGGTCTGCGGCAACCCGGCCCGCTCGACGTCGAGGCTCTGCAGGTAGGTGTGGAAGTACTCGCGGGCGCTGTGGACGTGACCGTTGCCGCGGTCGTCGTCGGCCGAACGGTTGTGGCTCAGTTCGGCGAGGTCGGCGAAGACCTGCACCAGCTCGAGCTCTTCACCCAGCGGGCGCCGGTTGTCGCTGACGGCTTCGCGGCGGGCGGTGAGGTAGTCGTCGAGGACGCGGCGGTCGTCGTGCGGGTCCACGTCGAAGCCGAGCAGCAGACTGCGCAGGTCCTGCAGGCCGCGCGCCACCCGCTCGTGGGCGCGCAGCGGCGTTGCCTCGCTGGGCAGGTCGAGTTCGACGGTGCCGGTGGTCACGGTCTCGGCGGCTTCGTCGTCGTCGGCGAGCGGTTCGAGCCGCAGCAGCGGCGCGCCCGCCTCGACCTGAGAGCCGACCGAGACCGTGCACTCCTTCAGCCTGGCCCGGAACGGTGCGCGCAGCACCGTTTCCATCTTCATGCTCTCCAGCACGAGCAGCGGCGCCCCGGCCTCGACCTCGGCGCCGACCTCGAGCGGTGTGCCGACGACCAGCGCGGGGGCGGGCGAGCGGACGACACCGCCTTCGTCGCGGCTGATCCGATGGGTCACGCCGTCGACGTCCACCACGTGCGTGGGCCCATGGGTGCCGGTGATCAAGCGGTAGCGGGTGCCGTTGACGACGATCTGGCCGGTGTGGTGATCGAAACGTTCGAGATCGACATCGGCGGTGCGCAAGTCACCACCGGCCTCGATGCCGACGCGGAACCGGTTGGCACCGATCCGGGCGACGCGCACGCGATAACCCGCGCCACGCAGTTTCAGGTCGAGTGGCCGGCCGCTCTCGTGCTGCACCTGCGGACGTCCGCCGGACGCGGTCGACAGCAGTCGATGCCGCTCGACCCGCTCGTCTTCCTCGTAGGCGTCGATCGCGGCCACAGCCAGCGCGACGGTGGAGTGACGGTGGGTCACCAGGCGGCCTTCGCCGCGCACCCGGTCGATCCAGCCGGTGTCGGCGCTGGCGTCGATGATCTCGGGCTGATCGAGCAGGTCGAGCACGAAACTCTTGTTCGTCGCGCCGCCTTCGATGACGACCCTGGTCTGGGCCATGGCCCGGCGCAGTCGACCGAGGGCTTCGTCGCGGTCGCGGCCGTAGGCGATGATCTTGGCGATCATCGAGTCGAAGTCGGCGGGGATCGTGTCACCCTGGCTGACGCCGGTGTCGACGCGAATGCCGGGGCCCGCGGGCAGGTCGAGTCGCACGATGCGACCGGGGGCAGGCGCGAAGTCACGGTCGGGGTCTTCGGCATTGAGGCGGGCTTCGATGGCGTGGCCGCGCTCGACCGGCGGCTCGCCCTCGAGCCGGATCCCCGATGCCACCCGCAACTGGGCGTGCACGAGGTCGAAACCGGTGGTGAGCTCGGTGATCGGGTGCTCGACCTGCAGGCGGGTGTTGACCTCCAGGAACGCGAACAGCTGGTCACCGGGGTGGTACAGGAACTCGACGGTCGCCGCGCCGCAGTACCCGACCGCGATCGCGAGGCGCTCGGCCGAAGCCTTGAGTTCGGCGGTCTGCTCGGCGCTCAGCACGGGAGAGGAGGATTCCTCGATCACCTTCTGATTGCGTCGCTGCACCGAGCAGTCACGCACGCCCAGCGCCCACGCGGTGCCCTGACCGTCGGCGATCACCTGGACCTCGACGTGCCGGGCGCCCGTGACCAGGCGCTCCAGGAAAACGACACCGCTGCCGAAGGCGCGGGCGGCTTCCTGCTTGGTGCGCTCGTAGGCGTCGACGAGTTCGGCCTCGTTGGTGATCACGCGGATGCCGCGACCGCCACCACCGGCGGTGGCCTTCAGCATCAGCGGGTACCCGATCTCGGTGGCCGCTTCGATGGCGTCCTCGACGGTGTCGACCGCGCCCCGGCTCCACGGGGCGACCGGCACACCGACTTCCTCGGCGATCAGCTTGGCGCCGATCTTGTCACCCAGCTTGCGCATCGCGTCGGCGCTCGGCCCGACGAACGTGACACCGATGTGGTCGCACAGCTCCGCGAACGCGGGATCCTCGGCGACGAAGCCCCAGCCCACCCACGCCGCGTCGGCCTTGGTGGCGACCAGTGCGTTCTCGAGGGCCTTGAGGTCCAGGTACGGGCGTGCCGACGCCGGACCCAGGTCATAGGCGATATCGGCTTCCCGGACGAACGTGGCATTCCGGTCGACGTCGGTGTGGAGGGCGACGGTTTCGATCGGTAGCCCGGTCGCCGCCGCCAGATCACGGACGGCATGGATGAGGCGCATAGCGGCCTCGCCCCGATTCACGATGGCGATACGGCTGAACACTCGCCGACTCCTTCCATTTACCCAGGACATCGTCCTGCGGGTGAGGTTTGCAACTCCCGGTCCGTGCGCAGTCTGCACCCCCGTGTCCCATAAGGAAACACTGTGCGCGGGTTACCGGCACGTAGCCAGGACACAGGAGGTCGCCGAGCACCATACAACTCGACGAACGCGAGCAATCGAAGACGCCGAGATGACGGCCGGCGGGCGTGGCGATGCCCCCCAGTTGAACAATCACATCCCCCAAGCGAGTGGACGGCCAAGGTCTGCGGTCCCGGACCATCCACTCACTTCGAAATCCTATCAATCATGTTGACCTACAACATATTCGAGGTGACATCCCTCTCGTCTCACTGATCGCCGGCACCGGTGTCGTCGGCACCGTTCGGTCTGTCGGCACCGACGCGCGCCGGACCGCAGGCGGCGGGAGGTCCCGGGACCCGAAATGTGAAACGCGGGTGAACCCTTCCACTGTCATCCGTGCCACAACTTCGCGCCCGG
This sequence comes from Nocardia sp. IBHARD005, assembly GCF_052814245.1. Classification (NCBI taxonomy): domain Bacteria; kingdom Bacillati; phylum Actinomycetota; class Actinomycetes; order Mycobacteriales; family Nocardiaceae; genus Nocardia; species Nocardia sp. IBHARD005. Next base: position 4,023,565 of record NZ_CP199935.1, on the reverse strand, counting down.
GATCGTGAGTGCTGCCAGTGGGCACGCCGGCCACGGCGCCCTTGGGTTGCTCAACACCTACCTCGTCGACGGCGATCACCGGCTGCCGCGCTGGTCGCGAGTCCTGCTGATCGCCGGGCGCCACCCGGTACAGACCGTGCGGCTGCAGCGCACCAACCGGTGGAACGAGCGCACGCTGGTCCTGCTCGTGATGCAGAGCCTCGACAATTCGGTCGCCACCTATACCCGGCGCGGGGTGTTCGGTCGCCGGTTCACCAGCAAGCAGGGTTTCGGCGAACCCAATCCGTCCTGGATTCCGCCCGGTCACGAGGCGACCCACCACGGCGACCGCCGCGCTGCGTCTGCCGAGCCGGCCGGTCACCGCGCCCGCACACGCGGGCAGCGCGCCCATCACGCGCGTGTGGAGAATGCGATGAGATAGCTGATCCAGACTTTGTGACCTCTCCCGCCTCCCCCGCATATCGCGCTGCCGCATGGTGATTCGGCTACCGTCGCGTACAGCATTCGCGTTGGTTGGAAGGTGGCAGTAAGCGTGGTAACTACCCAGGCGAAGCTCGATGGGCTGGCCGAGATTCTGGCGATCGCCGCGGAACCGGCAGGTGAGGCCGCCCTCGCCAAGCGGGCGAAGAAGGGCATTCCGAGCGTTCGCGAGCGGATGAACATGCTGCTCGATCCCGCAACATTCATCGAGATCGGGGCATTGGTGCGTCAGCCCGACCAGCCCGATGCCCTCTACGGCGACGGGTTGGTCACCGGCCGCGGATTGATCGGTGGCCGCCCGGTGGTGGTGATCGCTCACGATCAGACCGTGTACGGCGGGTCGGTCGGTGTCGCCGCGGCGCGAAAGTTCATGCGGGCGTTGAAACTGGCGTTCGACACCGCGTGCCCGGTGGTGACGATCAACGACTCCGGTGGCGCGCGCGTGCAGGACGCGGTCGGTTCGATCGCCTCGTTCGGCGATATGACCCGGGTGCTGGAGAAGCTGTCGGGGTATGTGCCGCAGGTGTCGATCATTCTCGGCAAGTGCGCCGCCGGTTCGGTGTACGGGCCGATCAATACCGATGTACTCATCGGCACCAAGGATTCGTACATGTTCGTCACCGGGCCCGACGTGATCAAGGCCGTCAACGGTGAGGACGTCAGCGCCGAAGCGCTCGGTGGCGCCGAGGTGCAGGCCAAACGCGGCACCCTGCATCATGTCGCCGAGACCGAGCAGGACGCCTTCGACTGGGCCCGCAATTACCTCAGCTACATGCCGTCGAGCTGCCTGGAACAGCCGCCGGTCGTCAATCCCGGTCTGGAACCCGACATCACCGCCTACGACCTGGAACTCGACACGATCATCCCGGATTCCGATCGCGCGGGCTACGACATGCACGACATCCTGCTCCGGCTGTTCGACGACGGTGAATTCCATGAGATCCGAGCCACTTTCGCCCCGAACCTGATCACCGGGTTCGCCAGGGTCGACGGCTGTCCGGTCGGCGTGATCGCCAACCAGCCACTGGTGCTCGGCGGTTCCATCGACGCCGCCTGCTCCGACAAATCGACCTATTTCATCCGTCTCTGCGACGCCTTCAATATCCCGCTGATCTTCGTCGCCGACACCCCCGGTGTGCTGCCCGGTCTCGATCAGGAGGACGCGGGCGTGATCATCCGCGGTGGCCGGGTTCCGCGCGCCATCATCGAGGCGACGGTGCCGATCATCAACCTCGTGGTGCGCAAGTCCTACGGTGGCGCCTACGGCATGATGGGGTGCCGTCAGGTCGGTGCCGACGTCAGCTTCGCCTGGCCGACCGCGCGGATCGCGGTGATCGGCGCCGAAAGCGCGGTCGACCTCGCCGGCAAACGCCAATTGGCCGCTATCCCCGAGGAACACCGCGCCGCGGCGCGGGACTTCATGATCAACCAGTACAACGAAACCATCGCCACCCCGTGGATCGCCGCCGAGCGCGGCTACATCGACGCGGTCATCGAACCCTCACGCACCCGCCTCGAGATCCGGCACGCGCTGCGCCTGCTGCGCGACAAGCCGCCGGTCACCCCGGAATTCAACCCGCGCAAGCACTCGGTGTACCCGATGTGATCACCCTGCGCGAGAGCTGGTTTCGCCAGGACCTCGATAGAGCTCTGTTGATCCGGATCCACGATGGGCCCGGATCAACAGAGCGGCACGCAGATGGCAGAGACCGGAAACATCGTTGAGGTCGAACCCGGTCATCTGGCCGATCCGTTTCAATCGGTAATCGACGGTGTTCGTGTGGATGAACATCGTGCGTGCGGTCCGCGAACGCTGCATATTCGTGGACATATACACCTCGAGCGTTCGTAGTAGCTCCGGATGCGCTTCGAGCGAATCGACGATGGAGCTCAGATAATCGCGCGCGGGGCCCGGCCGGGTCAGTTGATATTCGAAGGCCAATTCGTGCGGGCGATATACCTTGCTCGGACCACCGAACCGATGCACGATTTCGACGAGTTCGTGGACCTGCTCGGCGGCGCGCGGAATTTCTGTCGGCGCCGCCAGGGTCGCCACCGCACGCACCGGCACCTGTGCCGCGGCGGACAGGTGGACGATCAACTCGTCCAGTTCGGCTTCGGCGAATTCCGGGGCCGGTAGCAGCAAGGTGCCGCCGTCCACACTCAGCAGCGACAGCACCTTGCCGTCGCACCGGTCGGCCAGTTCGGCCTGAACACGGCGCAATTTGCGGCGAGCGACGACTTTCGCGTCGAGGGACGGGTCGAATTCCTCTGCGTGCGGCGGAAGTTCGAGGGCCAGCACGTGATAGCGGTCGGCGACTTCGATGCCGCACTCCCGTGCCATCGTCGAGGTGTTCTGGCCGCCGAGCAACGCCGAGGTCAGCGTGTGCACCGCCGTGTGGTGCTCACTGTCCACCGACCGCAGTTCACGAACGTAGGCCACCGAGACCGCCGAGGTGATCATGTTCTGCGCGTCCATCAGCCGCCGGGACACCCCGACGACGGTGTCGTAGTCGTGGTTGGTGACATTGGTGATGACGAGATCGAAGCCGAGTTTGAAGCCCTCGTGCACGGCGTCGTGAATGGTGTCGATCGGGATTCCCTCGCGCGCCCAGTCCGCGGCCGCGGCCTGTACCCGCTCCACGCGCCCCGGGATATCGCGGCCGTCGAGCATGCTTCTGGTCAGTTCCAGACAGACGCGAGTCACCGTGGTGACGTCTCCGTCGAGCGCTTCACCGGGCAGTGTGCCACACGGCACGACATTCTCGATGAAATGCACCACCATCTGGCGGGATATCGTCCGCACATCCTTCAAGGGGTTCGAAACCGGCCGCCCCGAAACGGTCAAGAACGGTTCGATGGAAGTTGCGCCAGCCATGATGAATCCTTCCCACCCAGATCACTGGGCAAGCCCCCAAACTACCGTGAACAACAATCCCCCGTCCAACCTTCGCTTGTGACAAAGAGTAAGAGAAGGCTGGATCAATGATGCTTTCCGACAAGGACGCCCGCAGCCCGCGGGTCAACTACGATGCGGCGGTGGCGTTTCCGAGCCGGAGCCGCGCACACTCGCGTTTCGTAGCGCCGTCAGGTATCGCGTGACCTTCTGCCGCGGACAGGATTCGGGATCGATTGCGGCACTTGGCGCATGAGCCATCTGCGCGGGCCGCCGCCGGGCAGGTCGATCACCGCGGTCGTGCCGAATCCGAGGCGTTCATAGAAGGAGAGGTTGTTCGGGTTCGTTGTTTCCAGGTGCACGGGAACGCCGTCGGCGGCCGCTCGATACATTCCCGCCGCGATCAGGTCCCGTCCATGCCCCCGTCCACGTGCCGCCGCGGAGACGCCGACCGCCAACAAGTGCCAATGCTGCTCCTGCACACCAGCCGCGTAGGTCACGCGTGCTCCCGTCCGCGCACGTGCGGCGTGCGAACCGTAGGTGTGCCATGCCTTCAACTGTCGACCTACCGCCGCTCGGGGCAGGATGTGAAAGGTGGCCAGCCATACCGCCACGCCGACGATCGCGCCGGTGCTGTCGAGGGCGAGGTCTACTCCATCGCTGCAATCGCGTGAATCGTCGAGCGAGGATCGAAACGACCGGGCGAGCCGGGTCCTGCGGGTGGATTCTTTGGGGTGCAGCCACAGGGTCGCCGGGTCCTCCGCCAAGGACGCCGCCAACAGTTCGGCGGCGACGCCGAAGTCCTTCCTGTTGCCGGGGCGAATCCGCCGAGCATTTTCCTGTACCGCATCTCCCACGGTCGGAATGATAATGGCGAGTTGACCCTCGGGCTCCTCGAGCAGGACAGTCAGACCGGGACCGCTCGGCCGCGCAAGTAGGCGATGACGTTCTCGGCGCCTGACTCGTCCGGATCCGCAGCCGATAATCGGAACTGGGACACCGCATCATCGAGTCGTGGTCCCGGGCCGTGCTCGGCGAGCAGAACGACGATCGCTTCCAGGGCGGCCGGTTGCGCTTTCGGTTCCGCCAGTAGTTCGTTCAGGTAGGCGTCCGGTTCGAGCAGGCGTAGCGCCCGGCGCGCGTAGGCATGGACGCGCACCGGCAAGTCGGCACGAACGGCGTCGACATCGGCCTGTAGCGCGGGCCGCCCCCGGTGGGCCGGATCGACCCGCAGCGACCACAACTCGGTCAACTCCTGGCTCATCCCGCGCTCGTCGATCAACGCGGGCCCGGTTGCTTGTTCGAGCGCGGTCGGCGGGAGTCCCCGCACGGTATTTCGCCAGTTGCAGAATTCCCACCAGGCGATCGGCGTCGCACTGAGTTCCAGGCCGAATCCGATCGCCTGCTGACCGTCTGTCCAGGTCCGCTGGGTGCGGGTGCGGCGGATCGATGCCCTACCGCCGGCGGTGACCTGCGTCCAAGAAGCTTCCGTTCCGTGAAAGCCATATGGCCGCAACAACTTTCCCGCCTCGCGTGTCAGGCGGCGTAGCGCAGGGTCCGGTCCGTCCATATGAGCCACACTAAAGGGGCGCACCGACAAGTTCGGTTCACCGGCGAACAGCGCCCGCTATATCCGCATGTCGCGGTGGGCGGACCACGCTCGACCGCGACGGCGGTTCGTCCGGGCCAGGAATCGACGACGCGCATGCCCGTCGCCGCGGCGAGCACCGCGGCGGTGACTTGCTCGGGCGCCTCGACCATCACCAGGTGACCCGCACCGTCGACGACGATCGCTCGCGATGGTTTCAACGCGCGATTCAGCGTGGCACCGGCTCGGGCGCTCAGCACTCGATTGCGTCTGCCCCAGACCGTGGTGATCGGGGGAAAGCCGGTGGGCGGCACGAAGTTTTCCAGTTCGCCGAGCAGCGGAATCTCACGGAAGATGGCGGCAGTGACCATCAGCCGACGGGGAGTCGAAATGCCGCATCCCCTGGCGTCCTTCCAGTGGCAGCCACGTGACCACGTCGACGTGGTCACTCCACGGTAACGCCGACACCCTCGCTCGCACGGCGGACCTCCCGCTTCGCTCCAGGCGCATCTGCAGTTAGTCCAGGCAGAACTCGTTGCCCTCGGGATCGGTCATCACGATCCACCCGGCACTCATCGGCGGTTCGGGCTCGAAGCGCTCGACCCGCTTGCCACCCAGCGCGACCAGCCGCTCGCACTCCGCTTCCAATGCCGCCATCCGCTCGTCCCCCTGCAACCCGGGCGCCGCCCGAACATCGAGATGAACCCGATTCTTCGCGACCTTGCCCTCCGGCACCCGCTGAAAGAACACCCGCGGGCCATGGCCCGCCGGATCCTCGATCGCCGACTTCGCATTCCGCTCCTGCGCAGGCACACCGATCCGCGCGAGAAACTGATCCCACACGGCAAGCGGGTCGACCCCGGCAGGCACCTCGACTCCTGGCGGCCCCGGATGCACATAACCCAGCGCATCACGCCAGAAGGTCGACAGCGCGGCCGGGTCGTGTGCGTCGAAGGTGATCTGAATGTGGCGGCTCATCAGTACTCCGTTCATGGCAGTTGGACACACGGCGTGGCAGACCTTCGCGTCACCGTATGCCAGGGGTCCGACAATCTGCCGCGGTGATTGCCGGGGACAGTGATTCGCCCAGTCCGAATCTGGCGTGCACGGTCTTCATCCAGGCCGGGGCCCACCAGCAGTCGTCGCCGAGGAGTTTCATCGTCGCGGGGACGAGGAGCATGCGCAGGACGGTGGCGTCGATGATGAGGGCGGCGATCATGCCGTAGGCGACGTATTGCATCAGGACCAGGTCCGAGAAGGCGAAGGCGCCGGTGACCACGAGCAAGATCAGCGCCGCCGCGGTGATGATGCGGCCGGTGTGCGCGGTGCCGATCCGGACCGCCTCGGTGGTGGTCGCACCCTGGGCCCGCGCTTCGACCATGCGCGACAGCAGGAAGACCTCGTAGTCGGTGGACAGGCCGTAGATGATCGCGATGATCATCACCAGCATGTTGGCCTGGATGGGTTGCGGGGTGAAGTTCAGCAGGCCCGCGCCGTGACCGTCGATGAAAATCCAGGTGAGGATGCCCAGCGTCGAGCCGAGACCGAGAGCGCTCATGAGAGCTGCCTTGATCGGCAGGATCAGCGAACCGAAGGTCAGGAACATCAGCAGCGTGGTGACGAGCAGGACGAGGGCGACCATCCACGGCATGCGCTCGAGCAGCGCGTCGAGGGAGTCCTTCTGGATGGCGGGGACGCCGCCGACGAGCATCCGCACGCCGTCGGGAAGTTCGATGCCACGCAGGTAGTCGATGGTGGCGCCGGCGGAATCGGAGTCGGCGAGCGTCGTTGTGGTGCGGTACACGTCCGACTGCACCGGCGACCGCGACGGCAGTTCGAACGTCGCCGCCAGACCGGGGGCTTGGTTGGCCATTTTCAGGGCAGTGCCGATCGCGACGCTGTCGCCGGAGACGAAGATCAGGTCGATCGGATCGGATCGACGGCCGGGGAAGGTCGCGTCGATCTGCTCCTGGGCGACGCGAGTGCTGTTGTCCGGCGGCAGATATCGTTCACTGAAGCCGCCGAAGGCGAGATTGCGAGCCGGCAGAATCAACAGCACCAGGATCACGCACAGCACGCCCGCGACCTTCACCGGATGCTTCATCACCCACTGGGTGCTGCGGCCCCAGAAACCGTTCTCCACCTCGTCGGCGGACTTCGTTCTCCTGAGTCGCCTGCTTCCCCACATATCCACGCGCGCACCGAGAATCGCGAGCATCGCGGGCAGCAACGTGATGGCGGTGAGCGCGGCCAGCGACACGGTCGCGATGGCGCCGTAGGCGATGGATTTCAGGAACCCCTGCGGGAACAGGAGCATGCCGCCCGCGCTGGCGATGATCATCGTCGCGGAGAACACCACGGTGCGCCCCGCCGTCGTCATCGTGCGCCGCACCGCCGCCGCGGTGTCGTGGCCCTCGGCGAGTTCTTCGCGGAAGCGACTCACGACGAACAGCCCGTAGTCGATGGCCAATCCGGCACCGATCATCGAAACAACCGGCGCGACAAAGGAGTTCACCTCGGTGACGGAGGTGAAGGTACGCACGATCCCGCTCGCGCCCATCATCGTCAGCCCGCCGACGATCAACGGCAGCGCAGCGGCGACCACACCGCCGAAGATGAAGAACAGCAGCAGCGCGACCACCGGGAATGCGAGGAATTCCATCCGCCGGATGTCGTCGGACAGGGTGTCATTGAGTGTTCGGGCCACCGGTTGCAGGCCGCCCACCTGCACATCGATACCGGGAATCGCGAAGGCGTCCTTCACCTTTCTGGTATTGCGCAGCATCTCGGTGTCGTTGTCGCCGACGATGGCAACGGCGGCGACCGCGCGGGTGCGGTCCGGGGTGGCGAACAGGGAACCACTCGCCCGGCCCGTTTCGGTCTGCCAGTAGGCCCCGTTGACACCGGCTATCGCGCCGGAATACTCACGCGGCAGGCTGTTGAGGTTGTCGACGATCTTGCGACCGAACTCGGGATCGTCGACGGTCTTGCCGGGCGGCGCGGTGTACAGCACAACCACATCCAGGTCGTGGTTGCGTCCGAACGCACTGTCCGCCAACCGCGCCGCCAGCGCGGATTCGGATCCGGGATCGTCCATGCCGCCGGAGCTCAGCTGATCGTGCAGCCCCAGCCCGTACCCGCCGAGCGCGAGCAGTGCGGCCACGACGACGCCGAGCACGGCGAACCGGAATCGATAGACCAGATCGCCCCAGCGCGTGAACATCAGCTCGCCGCCCGTTCGTCGACTCCGAGTGCAATCTCCAAGAGGCCGCATCCTTTCACGTGGTCCGCCTGATGTGCCTCCCACCCAAAGTACCGCCACTTCGCGAGCTGGTCCCTGATCTAGGACCGCGCGCGCTGATCGACGCCGACCTCCCGCAACGCGGTGATCAGGAAATTGTTGACCGCCTCGGTTCGTTCGAGGTGGACCAGATGGCCCGCGCCCGGAAGTTCCACCACCGCCCGGAGATCGGTGACGTTCGCACGGAGCGTGGCGAGCGGGTCGCGGCCACTGAAGCCCTCCATGTCGGGGTCGTTCTCGCCGTAGAGGAAGTAGGTCGGGACCTCGATCCGGGCGTCGGCGAAGGGCTCGGCGAGTTCCCAGTTGCGGTCGAGGTTGCGGTACCAGTTCAAACCACCGGTGAAGCCGGTCCGTTCGAATTCTGTGGCGATGGTGTCGAATTCATCCTCGCGCAGCCACGTCCACGGCAGCGCGGGCGCCTGGGGCAGCACATCCAGGTAACCGAGCCCGGGCGGATTCCGCCAGGTGTCGAGATAGTGGTAGTCGCCGGAGAGGGAGAAGTAGACGCGGGACAGGAATTCCCTCGGTCGCGCCGCGAGTTCGACGTCGGCGACACCGGGCTCCTGGAAGTAGGACAGGTGCAGGAAGTGGCGTTGGGCGGCCTTGGTCCAGAAGGCCGAGGGCGCGCGGGGCGGACGCGGCGAGTACGGATTGTTCAGCACCACGAGGGCTTCGACGCGCTCGGGAGCACGCAGCGACAGTTCCCACACCAGCTGGGCGCCGAAATCGAGGCCGACGAACACGGCCTTCTCGGCGCCGATGTCGTCGAGCAGACCGAGGAGGTCGCCGATCACGGCCATATTGGTGTAGGCGGCGACATCAGCGGGCGCCTCGGTGCGGCCGTACCCGCGAAGGTCGGGCGCGATGGCCCGGAATCCGGCCTCGGCCACAGCGTCGATCTGCCGATGCCAGATGAACCCGGTGTGCGGAAAGCCGTGACAGAACACGACCGGGTAGCCCTGCCCCTGCTCGGTGACATGCATCCTGATTCCGCCCGTGTCGAGGAATCTCTGCTCCACTACCGCCTCCAATTTCTAGAACGTGTTCTGATTTGACGGTAGTGTCCGGAGGTCATGAGCGGAACACCCAAGATTCTGGCCGGGCGCGTCGCGGTCGTCACCGGGGCAAGTCGCGGCATCGGCAAAGGCATCGCCCTGGAACTGGGCGCGGCCGGAGCGACCGTGTACGTCACCGGACGCACCACCGAGCCAGGGAAGCTACCCGGCACCGTGCACGACACCGCCGCGATGGTGACCGAACTCGGCGGGCGCGGCGTGGCGGCGGTCTGCGATCACCGCGACGACGACGCGGTCGAGAAACTCTTCACCCGGATCCGCGAGGAGCAGGGTCGCCTCGACGTGCTGGTCAACAACGTCTACAACTCTCCCGCCGCCGCCCGCTGGCTGGGCCGCAAGTTCTGGGACGTGCCACCCAAGGCGTGGGACGAGACCTTCGACATCGGCGTGCGATCGCATTATGTGGCAAGCGTGTTCGCCGCTGCGCTGCTGATCGAGTCGGCGGGGCTCATCGTCAACGTCTCCTCCCCCGGCGCCCGGCGGTACATGCACAACGCCGTCTACGGCGTCGGCAAGACCGCACTGGATCGGCTCACCGCCGACCTCGCCCACGACCTGGACGGCACCGGTGCGACCGCGGTCTCGATCTGGCCAGGAATCGTGGATACCGAGCTGCTGCAACTGGTCCCAGCCGACGAGCACGGCCACCGCCGGGTCACCCTGCCCGGCGAGGGCACCTTCGACCTCGACACCGCCCAGACACCCCGCTTCCCCGGACGCGCCGTGGTGGCCTTGGCCGCCGACCCCGGCCGGTCGACACGCGCCGGGAAGTCCTGGAAAGTCGCCGACCTCGCCGAGGATTACGGGTTCACCGACGTCGACGGACGCATCCCCCGCGCCGACTGAATACCCCCACTGCCGCGATGAGCCACAACGCCGCGCGAGCTGATCGCGACTGATGCCGAGCGAATAACCCGCGCCGCGGTCAACTAAGATCAGCGACGGTAATTCTCGGCACCCGAACGAACAGGACTCCCATGGCGCGCAAAGTCGTTGTCACACTTGTCGATGATTTCGATGGCACGTCCGCTGCCGATGCGACTGTCACATTCGGAATCGATGGGGCTGCCTACGAAATCGACCTGTCCGACGCCAACGCGGCAGAGTTGCGTGAGGTGTTCGAACAGTGGGTTCCGTACGCGCGCCGCACCGGTCGGGCGAAGGCGGGCGCAGCACGTCGCCTCGGCTCGGCACCGGCGGCCGAATCCACTCGCCGCAACGATCTGACCGAGATCCGGGCGTGGGCTTCGCAGAACGGGCACACAGTGTCCAGCCGCGGCAGGATCTCGGCGGAAGTCATCTCGGCCTATGAGCAGGCATCGGCGTAAAGCTGCGGTTCGGCAACAGCACGGCGCGCATTCCCTCCGCGCGCCGTGCTGTTGACGTCTAGTTGGGCAGCGGAATATCAGCTGTGAATCGCTCGCCCGGCGGTAGACCGCGCAGCACCGCACTGATCGCCTGGCCTTATAGGTGTTGAAGGTATTGAACTCGATATCGCCAGATACAACGCCACCAAAGGCACTGCCGCCCACCTTGTTCCGAGCATTCGTCCCCGATTCGGCCGACCGCACCCACCCAGGGCCCCTGACCGCCCACGAATCACCCTGCGCGAGTGGGCAACCGGCAAGCGGAGAGCAGCGCGCGATAGAGTGCGCGGGGACGTTCGCAGGGGTGTAGCGCTTGATTCGGGGGAATATCGTGAACGAAGTCTTGGCCTTGATCGGGGTGGGTGGGCTGATCCCGACGGTGATCGCCGCGGTGTCAGCGTGGTTCTCGACGACATTCAGCCGTCGAATCAACAAGCGGACCATCGAAGGCACCATGACAGGCGACGTTGTTCCCGTCGTCTCGACACCGACCGAACCCGCCGTTCCGGATACCGAACACACTCAGACGCCACGTCATCGCACGGAGGAATACCTCCGGCAGGTGCGCAGCGCGATGGCGCAGAGCACGGCGTTCTTCTGGGCGTACATGATCAGCGGTTGCTGCGGAGTTGTGGTGGTACTCGCCGCCGCGTCGATGGTCGCGTTCGGCAATCGGGATGCCGCCGCCGCGACCTCGATCATGGGAGCGGTGCCGGTGGGGATCACCGCGTTGTTCTACAAGCGTTCCACCGACCTCGACAAGATCGTGGGCGAGAATCTCACACGCCTGGGCAAAGCCGACGAGATCGCGGAAGCCAACCGCGCCGCCCACGACGTGGTCTCGCGAATGGGTGTCGGCGCCGACCAGGATCGGCTACTGGCCATGATCGGTGTGCGACAACTCTTTCCGACGGCCACGCCCGCGGAAGTCGCTGAACTCCTTCGTACCGTGCCTGTCGACTCCGGACAGTGAACTGTCGGGCGTGGCCGCGCGAGTTCCGAATCAGGGCCTGACCAGCAGTACCTCTGGAAGCGCCGCGGTCAGGGAGGGAGGTCAGCTGCCGCATTGTGCGGTCTCCGGGCGCTCGATCAAGAGCCCATGCGCGACCGCGTCGGCGACCGGTCGGTGCCGAATTCCCTTGGGCACCAAGAACAATTCGCCCGGGCGCAGGGGTACTGGGGGGCGGTCTTCCAGTTCGATGCCGAAGGTGCCGTCCCAGCAGAGGAACCGTTCGTCTTCGTCGTGGTGGTGCCAGGGGACCTGCTCGAACCACGCTCCGACGTGATCTCGCTGGCTTGCGCGGCACCGGACCGGCCTCCTGTCGAATCGGCCGAGTCCTATCGACGACCTGGACGTCTGGGCGATCCAGCACAGGCGAGGCACCACCCAGTCGACCGAACTCGTAGCCTCGCGAATCTCGGAGTCCTCGCCCGGCAGCGCATCGTCAACGCCCTCACCCACCGCGCCGAACAGCGAGCCACCGAACACGGCAGCTGAGGTCCTTCAGGAGCGCTGCTGGGCGGCAGCGTCGCTCGCGGTCTGAACGAATGCCTGTACCCGTGCGGTGAGTCCCGAGTTGAGCCAGCCGAGGCCGAATTGCAGTGGTGGGGCGTCGGTTACGGCGACGAAGGTGACGTCGGGGCGGACGTAGAACAGCGGGGCTTGTTCGGTTGTCAGATACACGCCCTTGCCCGCGCCGACGAGGGCGAGGATCTCCGGGAAGGTCGCGGCGGTCGGGCCCGGTTCGATGGGGCGGCCGGACGGGGTCTGTTCGGGATGGTGGAACTGGTCGAAGTACGCGGGTAGCTCCGGCGGATTCTGGATCATCGCGACCTCGGCGAGGTCTTCCAGCGACAGCGAGGGCCTGCGGGCGAAATCGTGACCGGACGCAACCGCGAGCATTTTGGCCTCGGAGATCAGCGGCGGGCCGATGGTCATATCGGGCTCGCGCATCGGAAAGCAGCACAGCATCATGTCGACAGCACCCCTGCGCAACCGACTCGCACCGTCGCTGAGCTGCAATTCCGTGATCCGTACAGCGCATTCGGGATGCCGGGCCTCGAAGATCTCGCCTATCTGCAGCAGATACCGCCCACCGGCGGACCCGAAATAGCCGACCCGCAAGGTGCCGTGAAGTCCGCGCCCGGCCAGTTCGGCATTGCGGACGCTGCGCCGAACCTGCTCGTAGGCGGGACGAAGTTCCTCGCACAACCGACGGCCGACCGGCGTCAGGACGACCTTGCGGCTGGTCCGCTCGAACAGCGCCACCCCGACCTGTCGCTCGAGCCCCTTGATCGTCTTGCTCACATGCGCCGTGGAGACCCGCAGCCGCTCGGCGGTCCGGCCGAAATGCAGTTCCTCCGACAGCGTCAGGAACGCCTCGATCTCGTTTCGCTCCACGGTCGCCTTCGATCATTGCTCACCGGTTAACGACCTTTGGGTGATTTGTCGTTGATCATGCCCGGCGAACACTTGATCATAGATCCGTCTGCGAAAAACGTTCAGAGAGGTCGGTTTAGACATGGCGGTAGTGACCGTCCCGCATATCAGGCACAGGGTCGTCGAGGTCGACGGAGTACGGGTGTTCTACCGGGAGACCGGACCGGCGGGCGCGCCGGCACTGCTTCTCCTGCACGGCTTTCCCTCGGCATCGCATCAGTTCCGGCGGCTCATGGACGCACTCGGTGGGCGATTCCGGATGATCGCCCCCGACTATCCCGGTTTCGGGCACACCGAAGTCCCCGACGGTTTCGTGTACTCCTTCGACCGTCTCGCCGACATCGTCGAAGGCTTTGCCGACGCCGTGGGTCTGCGACGATTCGTGCTGTACGCCTTCGACTTCGGCGGACCGGTCGGCTTGCGCCTGGCCACCCGCAGGCCCGCACAGATCGCCGGTCTGATCGTGCAGAACGCGAACGCCTACGACGAAGGCCTGTCCGACATGGCGCGCGCGATGACCGCGAACAAGCCGGGACAGCCGGGCGCCGAGGACAACGTTCGGCAAATTCTCGAACTGCCCGTCACCCGCGGCCAGTACGAGGGCGGCACCACCGATCTCGAGCTCATCGCTCCCGACGGCTGGACTCTGGACCAGCATTTCCTCGACCTCCCTGGCCGCAAGGACGCGCAGGTGCTCCTGGCCCTCGACTACCACACCAATGTGGCGCTCTACCCGGTCTGGCAGCAGTGGTTGCGCGAGCACCGGCCGCCGACGCTGGTGCTGTGGGGTCGCAACGACGCCTTCTTCCCCGAGGCAGGTGCCCATGCCTACCGCCGCGACCTCCCCGATGCCGCGGTCCACATTTTCGACACCGGCCATTTCGCGCTCGAAGAGAAGCTCCCCGAAATCGCCCCGGTCATCAGCGATTTCATCGATCGCCTGTAGCAGGGCAAGCCGATGAAGATCGCTGTTGCCGATACCACGGGCAACTGGTCACCGAGGGCTCGGTGACCAGTTGCGGGCCGAACCCGATGCTGACTGATGCGCGACCTCGCGGTAACGGGCGGCGGCGGGTTGGCAGCGACACGCGCACAACGGCTTTCAGCTATCGTCGCCGTCGGACGATGGCGAGACCCATGCGACGAGCCAGAATCCAGCCTTCTCCCGCGGCGGCCGAAACCACCGCGCAGAGTGCACTTCTCAGCGTCGGCCCGGTTCGCACCTATCTCGACGACATCGACACGGCGATGTCGCGATTCGAGCGGGCGCTGAGGGAGCAGGCCGGTGTCGGCAGCGACTAGGAGAACACGTAGTCAGTCAGGGGAAAATGACCACTGCGCCAGGCGGATTCGAGGGTGGAGCTGGGGCGTAGGGGCACATCGCCGTGTTTGTCGAAGTAGTAGCTGTTGGCGGTGGCGCAGCTTTCGTCCCAGAACACCTGGCCGCCGCGGCGGGCGAGCATCTCGCGGAAGTAGCGGTCGTTGGCTTCCGCGGTGACCTCGATGCGGTCCGCGTCGTGAGTACGGGCGTGGTGCAGGCAGCGCAGGATGTGGCGGGTCTGGTTCTCGATCAGGGTGAAGTAGGACGCGCCGTTGTAGCCGTAGGGGCCGATGATGGAGAAGAAGTTCGGGAAGCCGGGGACGCTGACGCCCTCGTAGGCTTGCAGCCGGTTCTCGTCCCACCAGGTCTCCAGATCGCGGCCGTCGATGCCGCGCAGGTCGTAGGTCGGCATATTGCCCGATTCCATGACTTTGAAACCGGTGGCGAGGATCAGTACATCGGCGCGGTGTTCGGTGCCTTCGGCCGTGCGGACGCCGGTGGCGGTGATCTCGCTGATCGGGTCGGTTTCCAGGGTCACGTTCGAACGATTGAACGTCGACAGGTAGTCGTTGGAGAAGCTGGGTCGTTTGCACCCGAGGGCGTATTGCGGGGTGAGCGCGGCCCGGATGGCGGGGTCCTTCACCTGGCGCCGCAGATGGGCCAGGCCCGCGCGTTCGCCGATCGCGGCCGTGGGCAGGGAGCGGTGGTAGTGGGCCGCGAGCGGGAAGGTGAACTCGACGTAGGTCTGGCTCACCAGGCGGGTCAGCGTTCGCCCGCCGGGGACCTTCAGTGCCAGGCGGGCGGCGAGGGGCAGCGGCAGGTCGGGGCGGGGCAGACACCAGATCGGGGTGCGCTGGAACACCGTCAGGTGCTCGACCCGCGAGGCGATCTCCGGGATCACCTGGACCGCGGAGGCGCCGGTGCCGATGATCGCCACGCGCTTTCCCCGCAGGTCCTGGCGGTGATCCCAGCGCGAGGTGTGCATGACTGTCCCCGAGAAGGTCTCGATGCCGCCGATGTCAGGGAGTTTGGGTCTGGTGAGGACGCCGGTCGCGCTGATCACGAACCGCGCGGTCAGTTCGGTGCCGTCGGCAGTGTGCAACACCCAGCGGTCTCCCCGCTCGTCGAAGGTCGCGCCGATCACGTTGGTACCGAAGCGAATTCGTGGTCGCAGCCCGTATTTGTCCACGCACGATTCGGCATAGGCCTTGAGTTCGCGACCGGGTGCGTAGACCCGCGACCAGTCGGTGCGCTGCTCGAAGGAGTACTGGTAGCTGAACGACGGGATATCCACGGCGACACCGGGATAGGTGTTCCAATGCCACGTGCCACCGACGCCGTCGGCCTCGTCGACGATCAGGTAGTCGTCGAACCCGGCCTTGCGCAACTCGATCGCCACGCCGATCCCGGAGAATCCGGCGCCGACGATGACGATCTCGTGGTCGATTCCGGTGGGTGTCATGCGATCTCCTTCATCAGTTCCGCCGACGGATGCAGGCGGCCGGGCCGAGCGAGGGTGCGCACGACATGGCCCGCGTCGTCGGCGTAGACGATGCTGTCCACCCGATGCTCGATGCCGTCGACGGTGCGCACGCCCAGCGGTACCAGTCGCGCGATCGGCCAGGTGACCAGGGTGCAGTGCGGTTGCCGCAGGGTGCGGTAGTAGCTGTTGTGCACCGCGACGCCTGCGGTGTCATCGGGCGTCAGGCGGTGGCGCAGCCACGAATCATGCACCTGGACGCGGAGATTGACGCGGGCGACGAGCCGAACCAGTCTTTGCGGAGCTCGACGCAGCGCCGTCGCGCCGGAGCACGGTACGCGCGGGAGGACCCACGCCGCCTCGGTCTGGAACACCGTCACCCGCGCGGCCTCGGCGGCGATGCCGGGCAGCAGCCGCGCGGCCGCCGCCCCGCTACCGATGATCGCGACCCGCTGACCGGTGAATTCGTGCCGGGGTGTGAAGGCCGTGCGGTGCAACTGGGGGCCGGTGAAGGTATCGGCGAAACGCAGCGTCGTCATTTCGCCACCGGTTCATAGGTGAGCTCGTCCGACCAGGACGGCCTGCGGCCGAGAACGCGGATCGGGAAGCGGTCGATACAGGCATTGGACACATCCGCCAGCAGCTGGAACGGCTGACGGCGGTGAATGGTGGCCTTCCCGTGCATCTTCACCACGTGGTAGAGCGGGACCCGGCGGATGGCCGGGCTGCGCTCCCCCACGTTCTCGTAGCGGCGCACCGCCTGCCACAGCTTCTCCTCGTCGAGGCCCAACGCGATGATGTTGGCCGACATCCGCGACAGCAGTGGCGCGTACAGCAGCGCGCCGAGCACGAACGACGGGCGCACCGCGAAACCGGCTGTCTCGATGGCGATCCGGCGCAGCGGGCCCGCGCCGAGCTGTTCGAGAACCTGGAAACCGACTGCCAGGTGCCGGGATTCGTCGCTGTTGATGTGCCGGAACACCTCGTGACACACCGGATCCTCGACCTCGTCGAGCAGGAATTTCACCAGTGCGCCGTCGAGTGCGGTCTCCAGTGAGGGGATGACGGTGCCGAGTACGGGCAGGGTCAGCTGGTCGGCGTAACGGTCGAGCCAGCTGATGACCAGGCGAATGTTCTTGTTGGGCACCGGCATCGAAGCGCCGTCGGCCACCATGCCCCAGCGGCGCATCAGCGCGAGTTCGGCGTTGGCATGCTTCTGTTCCTCGGCATGGAAGTACCGGTAGATTTCGCGTAGCGGGCCGGGTGGGGCCTGGTGGGTCAGCGCGGCGAAGCCGCGAGCGCCGACATGTTCGATCCACACCAGATCGGCCATGAAGGTGGCCAGCCGTGGGCGCTGTTCGTCGGTGATGGTGTCGGCACCCGGTGCGTCCCAATCGATATCGGCCAGCGCCCACTGCTTGGCGCGAATGGTGGCGAGCATATCGGGATAGGCGAACGTCATTGTTCGATCTCCTTCGGTGTGGTGGATCAGCGCACGACCCGCTCCAGCAGTCCTGCCGAACGGGTGTAGGTGGTGGGCAGCCATCGTTTGGCCTGCCAGAGCATCTTGGCCTCGAGCTGCGGCACCACGTAGAGGTCGCCGCGGTCGACCGCGTCGAGGGTGGTGCGGACGATGGCGGCCGGTGCGCGTCCGGTCCAGCGCAGCAGCAGCCCGCCGAGACGCTCGGCGGTGTCGTCCATGGGCGAATCCGCCTGCATGATATTGGTTTTCACGCCGGTCGGGCACAGCACCGTGACGCCGACGCCGGTGCCGGCCAGCTCGGCCGACATCGTCTCCGACAGGGCGAGCACACCCGCCTTGCTGACGTTGTAGGCCGCCATCCGGGGTGCCGCGCCGAACGCGGCCGCCGAGGCGACGTTCACCAGTGCTCCACGCCCGGCCGCGCGCAGGATCGGCGCGAAAACGTGGCAGCCGTGGATGACGCCCCAGAGATTCACGCCGAGCGTGCGCTGCCAATCATCGAGGGCGAACTCGCCGACCACCGGTCCGCCCGCCCCGATACCGGCATTGTTGACGACCACGGTGGGCGGACCGCCGAACCAGTCCTGCGCGGTCGCGGCCAACCGGGTGACCTCATCGATCACGGTGACATCGCAGCGGGTACCGATCGCTGTGCCGCCCGCCGCCTCGACGAGTTCGGCGGTGTCGGCCGCACGGCCGGAATCGATGTCGGAGCACACGACGCGGCCGCCGCGGCGACCCAATTCGACGGCGAACGCGCGTCCGATGCCACTACCCGCGCCGGTCACCACCGCATCGGCGTTCGTGGTCCGGCGATGACCGCCGAAGGGGAACAATCGCATGGCAACTCCCGGTTCTACCCGGCGAGGCCCTAACTGGTGGCATCTGCCACCATTGGCCGCACCTGACACCAATTAGGCGCGCGGAGGAGTACTTTGTCAACCATGGATGTGCGCGCACCGGCTCGAACCTGGGGCGGGCGGACCGCCGACGAGCGCAGGGCGCAGCGGCGGGTCGGCCTGGTCGAGGCCGCCCTCGATATCTGGCTCGACAACGGCTGGGCCGCGGTGACCATGCGCGGTGTGTGCCAGCGGGCCTCGCTCAACGACCGCTACTTCTACGAGCACTTCGCCGACCGCGACGAACTGCTCGCCGCGGTCTGGGACGAGGTGTGCACCGAGGTGTTCGCCGAGCTGGCGAGTGTTGTCGCCGAACATGCCGACCGGACACCACTCGAGATCACGCGTGCGACCATCGCCCGCGCCGTCGGACTGCAGACCGATCTCCGCGGGCGGGCCAGGATCCTGCTGGCCGATCACGCGGGCAGTGCTGTGCTCGAACAGCGGCGCAAAACCATGCTCACCGACGCGACCGATGGGCTCATCGCGATCGCCTGGCCCTATCTACGCCCCGATATCGACGAAACCGCCATGCGTATGAGCACACTGGCAGGCATCGGCGGGTTCATAGAACTGCTGTCCGCCTGGCGCACGGGCGTGCTCGACGTGGACTCCGAGCGGATCGTCGAACACAGCACTGCGATCGCGATGCAGCTCGGCACGTTGTTTCTGCCCGCGGAGATCATCGGCGACTGACCGAACACGCGAGGCCTTGTCGAGTACTCACGCCGGGTGCCGACTGCGATCGGCTCGACCCGCACGCGGACTGTTGGCTACTGCGCTGATCCCTTCAGCGCACGCAGGCCTGCGGCTCAGCGCACGCAGGCCTGCGGCCATGAATTCCGTAGTGGCCTCGGCTGCCCGGTCGGCGGCGGAACCCGTATCGGAACCCTGGTTGGCCCGGTGGGTGATGCCTTCGCCGATGATGCCCAGTTTGAAGTTGGCCAGGGCGAGGTAGAAGCCCCAGTTGTCCAGGTCGCGCCCCGACGAGGTCGCGTAGGTCTGAGCGAGGGTATCGGGGCTCGGCAGGCGGGAGCTGGTCCACGCGGCCCGGGTGCCGAGGATCACGGCGAAGATCGGGGCACGGTAAACACACATGAGAGCCACGTCGGTGAGTGGATCGCCCAGGGTTGAGAGCTCCCAATCGACCACTGCACGAACAGTTTTCGGGTCCGCGCTGTCGAGGATCGTATTGTCGATACGGAAATCCCCGTGCACGATCGAGGCCGACGATTCCCGCGGGATCGTAGCGTTCAGCGCGGCGTGCAGGGTTGCCACGTCGGGAAGTTCGCGGGTTTTGACCCGCTCCCACTGGGATGCCCAGAGCTCGACCTGCCGGGCGACGAAACCGTTCGGCCGACCGAATGTTTCGAGGCCGACAGCGGCCGGGTCGACCGCGTGCAGCTCGGCGAGGACGCGAACCAGCTCGCGCGCACTGGAATTCACCTGCTCATCGGTGAGCGCCGCCAGCTCGTCCTGATCTCGAAATACCGTCCCGTCGACGAACTCGACGACCGCCATCGGTGCGCCGAGCGCGGATCCGGTCGCGTCGAAGGCGATCGTCTTCGCCACGGGCACAGCGGATTTCCGCAGCGCGCTGGTGACGGTGTATTCGCGCCCCATGTCGTGGGCGGACTGGGTGAGGCCGGCGACCGGTGGGCGACCCAGCGCGAGACGTCATCGGCGGCGGCGAACGTCAGATTGGACCGGCCACCACTGATCAGTTCGACGCGCAGCTCCCCGTGCACCTCGACGCCGTGGGCACGCAGGAACTACCGGCGGGTGCGCGCGGCACGCCTCGACGGCGCGAACGGCCGCGAACGCGTGAGCTGTGTCGTCGAGGCACTGGCCTTCTCGATGCCGACATCGATGCCGCGCTCGCCGAAGCAGGCAGATCGACCGCCCACGCGCGCGACGCGGGGCGTGCCATCGCGACAATGTGTACCGCACTCCCCCAATGGTTTCGGCTCGACGGCCCGTCCTCCCCCGAACAGATCGCCACCGCCTACGCGGATTTCGCCCTCGGCCTGCTCGGCTTGGCGCCCGGCGCGCTAGCGCCGATAAAACAACGGCTGGACCACCCACAAGCCCAGCACAGCACGGCCGCGACAATTCCCGCGATGACGCCCGCGGCGGTGCCGACGACCATATCGAAGATCAGCACCGCCATGCCCGTCAGCGCGACCCCGAGTAGCGCGATTCCGAGAGTGCCAGGCGGTGGGCACCGAGCACGAGCACGCCGAGACGATGTCGGCGGAACAGCAGCCGGTGAATGGCCACGGGGGCGACCAGCAGGGCGGTCGCGGCGATGGCGGCGGAAACCACCACGAGGTAGACAACGCGCAAGGGACGCTCAGGCGTCATTTCACCGCGTACGGATAGACGTCGGAGCGACCCTGGAACGACAGGATCCGCGGGTTCTTCACCCGACCGTCGCGAATCTCGATTGCACGGCGAATCGTTTCGCTGCCATCCCACGCTTCGGGTCCGCCGAGCACGACGGGCAGGTACTCGAGCAGGGCTTCGGAGTTCTCCCATGTCGCCGAGTCCCAGAGGAACGAGGGGCTGTGGTCGACACCGTAGTAGTGCAGATCGTCACCGACGGTGAACATCGGATCGGCGAACGAGGTCGGGCGCGAGAACTCGAAGCCCATCCCCTCGTCGCAGGAGACGTCTACGAAAAGTGTTCCGCGCGTGAACAGTTCGAGGTCGTCGTTCATGACGAACGTCAACGGGTCCTCGGTGTCCTGGAACATGCAGTTCACGACCACGTCGTAGTTGGCCAGCATCTGCGCCAACGGCCCCGGCTCGGGTGCCTCGAGCGCGAGTGTCCGGCCGGGCAGTCCCGGATCACGCTGGAAATGCTGCATCCGCACCGATGCGAACGGCGAGGCCACCGCCGACACGCTGCGCTGGGTCAGCACCGTCACATCACTGATCCCCATCGCCGACAGTGCCCGCACCGCACCCCGCGCGGTGGCGCCGAAGCTGATCACCGCCGCGCGCATCCGGCGACCGTAATCTCCACTCACGCCGCGCAATTGGAGGGCGTGCATGACCGAGCAGTAACCGGCCAGTTCGTTGTTCTTGTGGAACACGTGGACGCTGAAAGCACCCGATTTCGTCCAGTGGTTCATCGCCTCCCAGGCGATCAGGGTCAGGTCGCGGTCGACAGCCAGCTGGGTCATCCGCGCGTCCTGCACGCAGTGCGGCCAGCCCCACACGGTCGTGCCGGGGCGCATCTGCGCGAGGTCTTCGGCCAGCGGCTTGGCCAGCAGGAGCACATCGCACTCGGCGAAGAGCTCGTCGCGCGTGCGATGACCCGCTACCAGCGGGGCGAGGACGTCGTCGGGGTAACCGAATCGGTTGCCGTAACCGTGTTCGAGGTAGATCTGACCGCGCAGTTGGGGATCGATGCGGTCGAGGTGAGCCGGGTGGATGGCCAGCCGGTGTTCGTTTTCCTTGCGAGAGGTCGCGACGACGCCGACGGTCAGGTGTTTCACAGTTGCTTCACCTGGTCAGCCTACCCGTAGGCCCTTCAGCGCTCCGTTTCGCCGAGTTCCGCCCGGGAATGTATCCCACCCCCTGCGCCGGATACATTCCCCGATCAGCTATCGCCGATGCAGCGACCAGACGGTGAACGCGCCCCAGAGTGCCAGGCTCACAGCCGCGGCCGTATAGAGGAGATAGGCCAGCACGACCAGGACGGACCCGTAATTGCCCACCCAGTCGCCGAGCCGCGGCAGACCGGCCACGCCGAGGCCGAGCAGGATCAGGCCGAGGACCAGCCCCGGTGTCGCCAGCGGCGCGATGGGCGATTCGGCGGACGAGGCGGCGGTCACGCGGCGACCCCGACCGGTAACTGTCAGGTTGCTGTTCGATTCGAAGTAGATGCTGCTCATAACAACGCGGTCCCTTCCTGGCAGCCGCCCCGACACGGCCGATAAGCGATCCGTACCGGATCTTTCGATGACCGTCGCGCCGTGACGGACGTGCGGGGCGTTCTGCACCGCGACTCCGCGTCGACCCGGTGGATGATCACGAATGGTTAACGTTCAGCAATTGCGAGCTTGCCAGCTGGGCCAGCCAGAGAACAGGTGATGTGATCTGCATCACATAGAACACCTGTGCGACACGGATAGATAACGCGCGTTACATTCCCGAAGAACACGGGTTGGAACTGGCGAAACCCCAAGCCAACTGGACATTTGCTCAAGAAGCCGACAAGCGTGTCATTTATCGAACCGTTACGGCCCCGACGCGGGAAAACGTACCCAAACGCACCGCGATCCAGTTGGTACCTCCGCGAGCCGTCGACACGGCACCGTGACGGAATCCGCTCAGCGAACTCCTCTCACGCCCGAAACCCGTAGGCCCCGAACCGCTTCGTTGCCGACGACGCGCGGAAACCGCGCCGTGACAGGTCTGAGAGGAACCGATCGTCGCGCAGGAAACATTCCGGCCGCGACATCCTGCGTTCGATGTGGGGATCGCGTCACGTTCGGCTACTGTCCTTCTAGTTTTCGATGCTGCTGGATCGTTCGTGTCGCTTCGCCGAAGTCGCGTGCCGCGTGAGATCCACGCCTCGCGCTTTCGGCGACCCTCTCAGACGAAGGACGCCGGTCACCATGCCCGCACCCGTTATCCTCCACGGCCGCATCGCACGGCTGGAACCTCTTGCACCCCATCATGTTCCCGGCCTGGTCGCCGCGGCTGCCGCGCTGGACGGACCGGCCGGGTTCACCATCGTCCCGCACGGCGAACAGGAGGCTCGCACCTATGTCTTCCAGGCCGAGGCGGCGCAACTGGCAGGCACGGCGCTGGCCTTCGCGATCGTCACCGTCGCCGACGAGAGCGTGGTCGGGGCGACCCGATTCACCCGGCTCGACTACTGGCAGGGGCCGCTGACCTGGCCGTTGTCCGCCGAACCTGTCACCGCGTTGCCCGGCGGGGCCATCCCCGACGCGGTGGAGATCGGCAACACCTGGCTCACCCCGGCAGTGCGGGGCGGTCAGGTGAATCTCGACTCCAAGCTGTTGCTGCTGTCGCACGCCTTCGAGAGCTGGGGTGTGCGGCGGGTGACCTTGCGCGCCGATGCCCGCAACCTGCGCTCCCGGGCGGCGATCGAACGCCTCGGCGCGGTGAGTGACGGTGTGCGGCGGGCACATTCGCGTGGGCTCGACGGCGCGGTGCGCGATACCGCGTTCTATTCGATCCTGCACGACGAATGGCCGGGAGTGCGCGGTCGGATCATCGAGCAGCTGGCCGCGCGCGCGTTGCGGCGGGCGCCGTTGATCCCGGCGACCGTGGAAGGGTGGCGGACCCTGACCGCGCCGATCGGCTGACCGGCACGTCGGATCCGGGCGATCGATGCCTCAGCGGCCCGGCACGGATTCGACCCGGTCGATGATCAACTCGGCCAGCTCGGCGGGGCGTTCGTCGGGTATCCAGTGCGATGCGCCCTCGATCACGGCCAGGCGGTAGTCCCCGGCCACGTGACGTTCGGTCAATTCGGCGCCACGGCGCGACAGTGCCGTGTCACCGGTGCTCCACACATGGGTCACCGGAACCTCGATCGGTGCCGAAACCATGTTCGGCGCCAACGACAGCATTGCCCGGTACCAGTTGAGAGCGCCGGTGAGCGCACCACCGTCGACGATCTCACTGCGCACCCTGGCGATGGAGTCCTCGGACATCCCCGTCTTGGCCAGCAGCCCGTCCAACACCGCGGGACGAGCACGCAGAAGCCGTTCGGGCAGTCCCGGGATCTGGAACAGCGCCATGTAGTAGGAGCGGACGAGCTGATCGCTGGACACCAGCGACCGGACGTAGGCACTCGGGTGCGGGACCGAGATGGTCACCAGTGTGCGGACCAGGTCGGGCCGGGCCGCCGCCATCGACCACGCGACCATGGCGCCCCAGTCGTGTCCGACGAGGTTGACCGGCCCGCGGCCGATGGCATCCACCAGTGCGACCACGTCGCCGACCAGCTCCGACACTCGGTAGGCACGCACGCCGCGCGGTCGCGCCCCCGGAGAATACCCACGCTGATCGGGCGCGATAGTGCGGTAGCCACGCGCGTTGAGCAAGACGGTGAGGGGGGTCAGCGAGGTCGCGGTCTGGGGGAAGCCGTGCAAGGCGACGATCACCGGGCCGTCGATCGGGCCGGAGTCGACCACGTCGAACTCGAGACCGCTCCGGGTGAAGGAGGTTATCCGGATACTCAACCAAAGCCTCCGATGGAGTCGACTGAACGATAAATTACGCCGGATTCCGGTGTGGGGCAAAGAGGGGATTAGCGACCGGTCCCGCCGTGCACCACGGCGACCTCGGCTCCACCGAGGTCGAAGGCCCGATGCAGGATGCGCACCGCTGCGTCGAGGTCGGTGTCGCGGACCAGCACGGAGATGCGGATCTCCGAGGTGGCGATCAGGTCGAGGTTGATGTCCGCCGCGGCCAGCGCCTCACAGAAGGTGGCGGTGACGCCCGGATTGTTGCGCATGCCCGCGCCGATCAGCGAGACCTTGCCGACGCGGTCGTCGTAGCGGACGTCGGCGAAGCCGATCTCGGCGCGGCGGTCGCGTAGCAGGGCTACGGCACGCGCGCCGTCGGCGGCGGGCAGGGTGAAGGTGATATCGGTGCGCCCGGTACCGGTGTTCTGCACGACCATGTCGATGCCGATCTCGGCGTCGGCGACCGCGCGGAACACCTTGGCCGCGTAACCGGGTTCGTCGGGCAGACCGACGACGGTCACCTTGGCCTCGTTGCGGTCGTGCGCGACACCGGTGAGCACGGCCTGGTCGGCGGGGATATCGGCCATCGAGCCGAAGACGGTGGTGCCGATGTTGTCGGTGTAGGACGAGCGCACGTGCACGGGCACCTGGTAGCGGCGCGCGTATTCGACGCAACGCAGCATGAGAACCTTCGAACCGCAGGCCGCCATTTCCAGCATTTCCTCGTAGGAGATCTGGTCGAGTTTCTGGGCGTCGGCCACGATGCGCGGGTCGGCGGTGAAGACACCGTCGACGTCGGTGTAGATCTCGCAGACGTCGGCGCACAATGCCGCGGCCAGCGCGACGGCGGTCGTGTCGGAGCCGCCACGGCCGAGGGTGGTGACATCGTGGTTGTCCTGGCTCACACCCTGGAACCCGGCGACCAACACCACTTCACCGTCGTCGAGGGCGCGGCGCACCCGGCCCGGGTCGACTTCGATGATCTTGGCGCGGCCGTGGGCGCCGGTGGTGATCACGCCGGCTTGGGAGCCGGTCAGCGATCTGGCTTCGGCTCCGAGTGAATGAATCGCCATGGCCACCAAGGCATTCGAGATCCGCTCCCCTGCGGTGAGCAGCATGTCCAGCTCGCGCGGTTCCGGTGCCGAGGCGATCTGGGCCGCCAATTCGAGGAGCTCATCGGTGGTATCGCCCATTGCCGAGCAGACCACCACCACGTCGTGCCCCTGCTTCTTCGTCTCCACGATCCGCTCGGCGACCCGCCGGATCCGCTCCGCGGTGGCTACCGACGAACCGCCGAATTTCTGCACAACCAGGGCCATCTGCGAAGTCCTCTCCCCTGCTCGCCCGCGTGCGATCCGCGGGTGACCCCTCCGAGTATCCAGGCAATCCGGGCACGGCCGTACCAATTCGGAAACGAAAACGACTGCCGCCGAAGAGTTCCGGACGCGATACTGGCAGTCAGGGGGTGGCGCGAAGCGTCGGCTCCCGGTTCGGCAGCTCTCGGCGTTAGGCGTATTCCGGTGATCGATCAGCACTTCCGTTCCGCTCGCTCCGCTCTGGCGGTCGCCGTTCTCGGCACCGGCGCGCTGGCCGAGGAGGTGGCGCGGATCTTTCGCCACACCGTCGATGATCTGAGCGAACGCGCCGGGACGCGGTTGGTACTCGGGGCGGTGTCGGGCGCCGATCTACTCGTCGACGCGACCGCGACCACCGCATCGTCGACCACAGTGCTCGCCGCGCTGCGTGCAGGCAGGTCGGTGGTCACCGCGAATACGGCACTGATCGCCGAGCACGGACACCGACTGGCCGCGGCCGCGGAGGAATACGGGGCAGACCTGTGCTTCGAGGCGGCGGTCGCGGGCGGGGTGCCGGTAGTGCGGCCACTGACCCAATCACTGTCGGGCGATCGGGTGCGGCAAGTGCTCGGGGTCTTCCCCCTCGACGGCGCGAATCCGGTTGCGCAAGCCGCGATCCTGGCGACGTTGGCGTTTCACACCAGAGTGGAAGTCGCCGATGTGCACTTCGAGGAGTTCGGGGCGGCCGACCCACACGCCCTCGCCGCCGCGCAAGCGTTGTCACTGCGGCTGCGACAACTCACCGTCTGCACCAGGGTCAGCGAGCAGTCAGGCCCCGAAGACGGTGGCAAGGAACAGATTTCGGTGCGCGTACACCCTGCGCTGATTCCTGCCACCCACCGGCTCGCCCAGGTGGACGCACCCGCGGTGACCGTCGAGGCGGACTGCGCTGGGCAGCTGATGTTCGCTGGCCGCCATGCCCCGAAAGCCACCGCATCGGCGCTGCTCGGCGACTTGGTCACCGCCGCACGAAACCGCGTCAACGGCGGCCGCGCACCCCGCGCCTCCTACTACGCCGAACTCCCCGTCGCGCCGCTCGGCGACACCCCGACCCGCTTCTACCTGAACCTGCACGTCACCGACCACGCCGGCGCCCTGGCTCGGGTCGCATCGACCTTCGCCGACCACGGGGTGAGCATCGAGCGGGTCCGTCAAGAGCACCACAACGACGCCGCCCACCTGATCGTGCTCACCCACCGCGCCAGGGAATCCGCCCTCACCGACACGGTCGACGCCCTCACCGACGCATCCTGCGTGCGCGCGGTGCGCACGCGTTGGCGAGTGGAGGGCACCGACGGCTAGCCGAAACCGCTTGGACGCAACGCATCGTGGGCAGACCGTCGCTCGGTGGCGTCGCCGACAATGAACATCCGCATCTGCCGCTGATCGCGCGGGCTACCCCGAGCCTTGACAGTGCAGAGGACGGCCCCACTCGCCGGGATGAGCGCCGATCACTACATCCGGCTCGAACAAGGCCGCGATAGGCATCCGTCCGATCAGATCGTGGCGGCGTTCGCCCGGGTGTTCTCGCTCGACGACGACGGCACCGCGCAGCTGCGGGAGTTGGCGAGCCCGGCGCTGCGGCGCACACGGGCACCGCGACGACCGGAACGGTAACGCCGAGCCTGCTACGCCTGACGCGGACCTGGTCGGACACTCCGGCGATGGTATATGGATGTCCGGCCGCGACACCGGTGGCTATCGCGCTGAATTCCTGTTCGGCGCCGGGAGTCAATCAGGTCAGGATGGTGTTCCTGGATCCCGAGGCGCGCAACATTTTTCCGGATTGGCCGGCAATCGCCGCGGAGACCGTGGCCGGTTTGCGGGTCAGCGCAGGCACTGATCTCGACGACCCGCTTCGGCAATGAGCACCTCGACTACAGGCTGAACGCGACCGCGCGCAGGATCAGGACTGCGATGAACACGGCGGTGAAGGCCAGGTCGAGGGAGAAGTCGCCGATGCGGATCGGCTTCAGTACCTTGCGGACCGGGGCGATCACCGGTTCGGTCGCGGCGTGAGTTACCTCCCGTGCCTTGCGCGCCCACTGCGGACCGTTGCCAAGGGCATCTATCCAGTCCACCACCAGCCGAGCGATCAGCAACAGCAAGAACACGGTCAACGCGTAGCCGACCAGGGTTCCGATAAGACTCATCACGCACTCCCTCGCGGAGGCCACAGAGGACCTCTTACCGCTACCAACGTGCCCGACATTGCCAAGGTTTCCACCACCCGGTAGTTCTCAGTCAATTGTCAGGCCTGCGGTCGTGTTTCCTCGACGTGATCGCGGGTGCGGCGTGGTGGCACCTGGTCGGCAATGGCGAGTCGCGGCGCGCGTTGTCTACTTGCCTTGGTGGGCGTCCGTCGGCTCGTAGCGGCGGGTGAAGTCGAGAATGCGTGCAGTCACCAGTTTCGGGAACTGGTGGAAGAGGCCGTGTCCCGCCTGGGGAACGATCTCGACTTCGCAGGTGGACAGGTTGTCGCGCAGGCGTTGTTCGGCGAGTTGCGGATCGACCACCAACGACTCCGACCCGATCAGCACCAGGGTCGGCGATGTGATCGTGGCCAGCCGCTCGTCGGTGAACATCTTCGGATAGCCGATCGTGGGGATATACCCGAGAGCCGCCTTCACGCCCGCGAATTCCGCGTCGGTCAACGCGACGCCGGGGTTGAGCCGTGCGTTCATCGTGCGGAGGTTCTTATCCGTGGGCCGGGCTCCGACGCGGAGCATCATCCACAGCAGGCTCCATGTGATCTTCGTCAAGGTGCCGCTCGGCTCTACCACGTTCACGCTCGCCAGCCGCGTCTGCTGAGTGGTCGCGATGACCAACACCTGCCACGCGCCCTGTGAGTAACCGACCAGATGAACCCGGTCGACGCCGAGACCGTCGAGGACCTCGCCGAACCAGGTACCGAAGCGCGATTCGTCGATCGGCGCGGTCTGCACACTGAGACCGGGAGCGCCGATCATTTCGGGCATATAGACGACGCGATCGCGAGCGAAGTCCTCGATGACGTGGTCCCAGGACAGGCTGTTGCCGCCGAGTGAGTGCATCAGCACGATCGGCACCCCTTCTCCCGCACCGGCTTTGCGGACGCGAGTGGATCCGAAGGAGGTACTGATGTCGACCGTGGTCGACGGGATCCGCCACTGCTTTTCCAGTTCGCGATAGGTCCGCAGATACTCCTCGCGCGCCTTGTCGTTCTTGAACCGCCCGATCTTGGCCATGACCACCCCTGCTTCTCGTTGGTGATATCACCGTACCACAAAGGTGATATGGGCGTACCATGAAAACTTCTCGTGCAGCCAGATCAGAGGGGAGCCACGGTGCCACGCTTGGCCGATCACGAAGAACGTCGCAGGTCCATCACCGGTGCCGCCCGCCGGGTGATCGCCCGCGGTGGGCTCGACGCCGCGACTTTCCAGTCCGTCGCCGTGGAGGCCGGGGTCTCGGTGCGGTCGGTGCAGTACTACTTCGGCACCAAACGGGAGTTCCTGCTCGCCACCCACCGTGCTGTCGTCGAGGACTCCGGCACCCGGATGACCCAGGGGTTCGCGGCGCTCGGGCCCGACGCCGGTCCGCGCGATATCGTCCGCACGATCCTGCTCGCGATACTCCCCCTCGACGAACCCAGTCGGCGCGACGCCGTCATTCTCGGCATCTTCCACGCCGCGACGCTCACCGGTCCCGACGTCGAATCAGCCGATACCGTGCAAGCGCCGAACTTCATCGTCGACGCTGTCGCTGGGCAACTGCGACAGTTGCGCGGGCCCGGCGCCGACGAGCAGACCCTTGTCGCCGACGCCGAGGTGATCCTGCTCGCGGTCGGCGGGCTGGCGCAAGGAATGCTCACCAACGACGACTATGCCTCGCGCGCAACACAATTGGTCGACCACCTGCTCGACCGCGTATTGGTAGCCTGAAAAACGAAGAGCCCCGGCGATATTCGCCGAGGCTCACTCGTCTGACACTCGAATTACTTCTTGCGTTCCTTCTTCTCGCGCACACGCACCGAGATGCGCACCGGCGAACCGTCGAAGCCGAATTCCTCACGCAGACGGCGCTCCAGGAAGCGGCGGTAGCCTGCCTCGAGGAACCCGGTGGTGAACAGCACGAACGTCGGCGGGCGAGTGCTCGCCTGAGTGGCGAACATGACGCGGGGCTGACGGCCGCCACGCATCGGCGGCGGGGTGGCCGCGATGACTTCCTTCAGCCAGGTGTTGAGGCGGCCGGTGGAGATGCGCTTGTCCCAGGACTCGAGCGCGGTTTCCATCTGCGGCACCAGCTTGGCCACGGCGCGGCCGGTGTGGGCGGAGATGTTGACCCGCTGCGCCCACGGCACCCGCACCAGGTCGCGATCGATCTCGCGCTCGAGCATGTAGCGGCGGTCCTCGTCGACCAGGTCCCACTTGTTGAACGCCAGCACCAGCGCACGACCGGACTCGGCGACCAGGCTGATCACGCGCAGATCCTGCTCGGTGATCGGCACCGAGGCGTCGATCAGCATGATCGCGACCTCGGACGCCTCCAGCGCCGACTTCGTGCGCAGCGACGCGTAGAACTCGGTGCCGGTGGCATTGGAGACCTTGCGGCGCAGACCGGCGGTGTCGACGAACTTCCACGTCTTGCCGCCCAGCTCGACCAGCGAGTCGACCGGATCGACGGTGGTGCCCGCGACATCGTGGACCACCGAACGCTCGTCGCCGGCCAGCTTGTTGAGCAGGCTGGACTTGCCGACGTTCGGCTTGCCGACCAGTGCCACACGACGCGGACCCGCGACAGCGGTGCCTTCACGCGGGGTCTCGGGCAACGCGCTGAGCACGTCGTCGAGCAGGTCACCGGTGCCACGGCCGTGCGCGGCCGAGACCATGCGCGGCTCGCCGAGACCCAGCGACCACAGCGTGGCGGCCTCGAGTTCGACCTTCTGGTCGTCGACCTTGTTGGCCACCAGGATCACCGGGATCTTGGAGCGGCGCAGCTTGCGCACCGCGGCCTCGTCGGTCGTGGTCGCGCCGACCGTGGCGTCGACCACGAGCAGGATCGCGTCGGCGGTCTCCATCGCCACCTCGGCCTGGCGCGCGACATGAGCCTGCAGACCCTTGGCGTCGGGTTCCCACCCGCCGGTGTCCTGCACCATGAAACGGCGCCCGGCCCAGTTGGCCTCGTACGAAATGCGGTCACGGGTCACCCCGGGAACGTCTTCGACCACCGCTTCGCGTCGGCCGAGGATGCGGTTGACCAGGGTCGACTTGCCCACGTTGGGGCGCCCGACCACGGCAAGCGTCGGCATCGCGACGTGCTGTTGGCCGTCACCGTCCCCATCGATATCGAGGACTTCCCATTCGGACTCGTCGGTCCAGGTTCCGTCGCCTACGAGAATCTCTTCGATCATCGCGGACCTCCTGTCGTGGCCGAAAGCTGCTGAGCCACCACGCGATACAGCTCCTCGATGGTCTGTGCCATCGTCAGGTCGCTGGTGTCGACGAGCACCGCGTCGGCGGCGGGGCGCAACGGCGACACTGTGCGGGTGGAGTCGAGGGTGTCGCGGCGCTGCACGTCGGCCAGCACGGCCGCGTAATCGTCGCCGCGGCCCTCGCGGATGTTCTGAGCGTTGCGCCGCTCGGCGCGTGCCTGCGCGGAGGCGGTGAGATAGATCTTGGCGTCGGCGCCGGTGAGCACGACGGTGCCGATATCGCGGCCTTCGACCACGATGCGTCCCGACATCGCCGCGATCTCACGCTGCAGGGCAACGAGCTGCTCGCGCACCTGCGCCACCGCGGAAACCGCCGAGACCGCCTTGGTGACGGCGTCGCCGCGGATCTCGTCCGAGACGTCTTCACCGTCGAGTTCGATGACCTCGTGGCTGGGATCGGTGCCGATCGAAAGCGGCATCCCCGCAACGGTTTGCGCGATCGCGGCCGCATCGGTCAGCTCGACGCCCGCACGCAGCACGCGCAGGGTCGCGACCCGGTACATGGCACCGGTGTCGAGGTAGCGCGCACCGAGACGGGTGGCGAGACGGCGAGACACGCTGGACTTGCCGGTGCCGGACGGGCCGTCCATCGCGACGATGAGCGTCGCGTCCCCGGTCATCCGGTTGCCATCGAATTCCAGGGGAAAGTCGACACCGTTCACAGCTGCACCGCCTCGTAGAGTTTGCCGATCTCGTCGCGGCCGAGCACCCGCAGCGTGCCGGGACGCTGGTCACCCAGTGCCACCGGGCCGAGGTGGGTGCGCACCAGCCGGATCACCGGGTGGCCGACCTCGTCGAGCAGCCTACGCACGATGTGCTTGCGGCCCTCGTGCAGCACGAGCTTCACCAGCGACCGGCCCTGGTAGGCCTCGAGCACCATGAACTTGTCGACCTTGGCGGGCCCGTCCTCTAGCTCGACGCCTTCGCGCAAGCGCTTACCGACCAAGCGGTAGTTCACCTCGCCGTCGACGGTGGCCAAATAGGTCTTGGGAACTTCGAACGAGGGGTGCATCAGTCGATGCGCCATCTCGCCGTCATTGGTGACCAGCAGCAGGCCCTCGGTGTCGGCATCGAGGCGGCCGACGTGGAACAGGCGCTGACCAGCGGCGATCCGCTCGGCGATGATATCGCCGACGCACGGGCGCCCCAGGTCGTCGGACATGGTGGACTGCCAGCCCCTCGGCTTGTTCAGCACCAGGTGCACCAGTTCGTCGCGGACCACGACACGGGTCCCGTCGACGCGCACGACCGCGTTCTCGGCGTCGATGCGCAGACCCTGCTCGCGCACGATCTTGCCGTCGACCTCGACGCGACCCGCGGCGATCATCTCCTCGGCGGCGCGGCGCGAAGCCACACCGGCCTTGGCGAGGACCTTCTGCAGACGTTCGCCTTCGCCCCACGGGAGCTTCTTGGGACCCTCGGTGACATCAGCGTGCTGGTGACGCGCGGGCTTGGCGTTGTTCAGGATCGTCGGAGCGACGACCTTGCGCTGCGGCTTCGTGGTCTTCTTGCGAGCCGCGAAGGCCTGTGATCCGGCCGAAGCGCCGCTGCGCTGACCAGCTGTGCCACCACGCTGTTCGCGGTCGGCGTCACCACGCGGGTAGCCGCCACCGGTGCTGCGACGGTCATCACGCTGACCACCGCCGGCGGGGCCACCACGGCGGTCGTCACGCTGGTAACCACCGGCAGACGGGCCACGACGGTCGCCACCGACTGGGGCGCCGCGTCGATCATCACGCTGGTATCCACCGGGCGAACTGCCGCGACGGTCACCACCGGCGGGGCCGCCGCGACGATCGTCACGCTGGTAACCGCCGGTGGAGCCACCACGGCGACCGCCGGACTCGGCGTCACGCTGGGAGCTGCCGGCGGACCGGGCAGCTGTCTGATTGCCGCGCTGGAAGCCACCCGCGCCGGTGCCACGGCGGCTGGGAGCCGAGCCGCGAGAGCCGGTCTGCCCGGTGCGCGCACCCTCGCCACGGTTACCCGCGGTTCGATTCGCGCCACTTCGGGGCTGGTCGCTGCGATTTCTTCGATCCGGTGTGCCATCTCGGCGAGCGGAATTATTCATCTGTCCTGTCAATCGTCGGTGCCGAGATCCATGTCGGACTCGGCGGGTTTCTTCAGCCTGGTGAACCGCGGATCGGTTTCCAGGCTCTCGCTGATCTCGTCGATCAGATCGACGCCGGGAAGCAGCGGCGCCAGCAGTGGCAGGTCGCCGAGCGAGGCGAGCCCGATCCGTTCGAGGAACAACTCGGTGGTGCGGTACAACGTCCCGTTGGTGTCGGGGTCCTGACCCGCTTCCGCGATCAAGCCCCTGGCCAGCAGCGTGCGCATCACTCCATCGACGTTCACCCCTCGGACCGCACTGACCCGCATGCGGGTCACCGGCTGGCGGTAGGCGACTACCGCCAAGGTTTCCAAGGCGGCCCGGGTCAGCTTCGTCCGGGCCCCGTCGAGCAGTACCCGCTCGACATAGGGCGCGTACTCCTGTCGAGTATAGAAGCGCCATCCGTCACCGACGAAACGCAGGTCGATGCCGCTGCCCCGCGCGGTCAGTTCCGCCGACATCGCGCGCAGGACGGTTTCGACGCGCTCGCTGGTGTCGTCCAAGGCCGCTGCCAGCTGTTCTGTCGGCGCCGGGGCGTCGACAACCAGCAACATCGCCTCGAGCGCCGAGCGCAATTCGAGGTCGTCGAGTGGCTCAGAGGTGAATTCCACCACTGCCTCAGTCATGCTGCGCCTTCCTGGATGATCGAGGGCCCTACGTGGTCACGCTCGGCTACCGCCTCCGGGCCTGACCCGATCATCCGTAGTCTTCCTCGAAAGTCAACGCCGCTGCCTCGGCGTCCGGGTCGAGCTCGCCGAGCCAGCTGACGGCAAGGGGCCCGAGCGGATCGGGTTGGTCGAAGGCGATGGTTTTACCCCGGTACAACTCCAGCAACGCCAGAAACCTCGCCACGATTTCCACCGGGACTGTGCAGTCGACCACCAATTCGGCGAACGTCGTCCATCCGCCCGGGCCGCGTTCCTTCAACATGGCCAGCACCAGCTCGGCCTGCTCGGCGACCGAGATGGTGTGCATGTGCAGATGCCCGAGCCCGACCTCGGCGATCGGGCGTGGCCGGAAGGCCGCCGCCGCGATCTCGGCGAACGCCGCGATATCCACCCCGAGGGTGACCTCTGGCAGCAGCCCTTCGAACTGTTCCTCGAGCGCCACCGAGCGCGGATACCGGCGCAGAGCCGCGGCTTCCAGCTCGGCGAGCAGCTCGGCCACCTGCTTGAACGCGCGGTATTGCAGCAGTCGCGCGAACAGCAGGTCGCGAGCGTCGAGGAGTTCGAGGTCATCGGCGTCGGTCATCTCGCCCGACGGCAGCAGCCGCGCCGCCTTGAGGTCGAGCAAAGTGGCGGCGACGACGAGAAATTCGGTGGTCTGATCGAGAATCTTGTCCGCGCGCAGCTTGGTGTTCTCGGCCAGCTCAGCGGTCAATGCCTTGGTGTAGGCGATGAATTCGTCGGTGACCTGATGCAGCGCGACTTCGGTGACATCGAGTTTGCGCGAGCTGATCAACGTCAGCAGCAGATCGAACGGCCCCTCGAAATTAGTGAGCCGCAAGTGAAAACCGGGTTTCTCCGCGGCCGGCACCGCGTCTTCGGGTACTGCTTGCACCGCAGGTGTAGCTCCGATCACCGGCCAGACCGGTGGATGACTTCACGTGCCATCGCTCGATACGACTCGGCGCCGCCCGATTTCGGCGACCAGGTGGTGATCGGCTCTCCGGCGACGCTGGCATCGGGGAAGCGCACGGTGCGCGAGATGGCGGTGTCGTAGACCAGATCACCGAACACCTCGACCACGCGCGACATCACCTGACGCGAATGCAGCAGGCGCGCATCGAACATGGTGACCACGATGCCGTAGAGGCTCAGTCGCGGGTTGAGCCGGTCGCGCACTTTCTCGACGGTGTCGTTGAGCAGGGCGAGGCCGCGCAGCGAGAAGTACTCGCATTCCATCGGAATGATCACACCGTCGGAGCAGGCCAGCGCGTTGACCGTGAGCAGGCCGAGCGAGGGCTGGCAGTCGATGAGGATGTAGTCGTAGCGATCGCGCACACCGTGCAGGGCGCGGCCGAGCGACTGTTCGCGGCCGACCTCGTTGACCAGCTGGATCTCGGCGGCGGAGAGGTCGATATTGCTGGGTAACAGGTCCATGCCGTCGACCTTGGTGGTCTGCAGCACGTCGTCGACCTTGGCTTTACCGCCGATCAGCAGGTCGTGCACGGTGAGGTCGAGATCGTGGTGTGCCACACCGAGCCCGGCCGAGAGCGCACCCTGCGGATCGAGGTCGACGAGCAGCACCCGGCGACCGTATTCGGCCAGTGCCGCGCCGAGATTGATGGTCGAAGTGGTTTTTCCGACCCCGCCCTTCTGATTGCACATGGCCACGACGAGTGCGTCGCCATGTCGCTGGACCTGCGGTGGATCGGGTACCAGTCGCAGCGGGCGGCCTGTCGGGCCCATCTCGACGGCCTCGGCGACCTGTTCCGGTCCACCGTCCCACGGTGTTTCCGCTGTCGTCACGATCCGCTGCTCCTTATACGTTTTCCTTGCCGGTAACCCCTGTCGAGGGTAGCGAGGCCGATCCTGCGACCGGCTCGCTTTCGTACGGTCCAACTCTGGGTAGACGCTACCGCTCGGACCGGTGAGGTACGGCATGGCAACGCCGGGCGTGTTCGCACGATACCTGCTCAGCGCGGACCGGTGGGTACGGTTCACGTGGCACGCGGATGGGCGGTGGCCCACACTTCGCGCATGGTGCTCACCGTGACGAGGGTGTAGATCTGGGTCGTGGTCACCGAAGCGTGGCCGAGCAGTTCCTGCACCACCCGCACATCGGCGCCACCGTCGAGCAGGTGGGTGGCGAAGGAGTGGCGCAGGGTGTGCGGTGAGACCGTCGCGCCGATTCCGGCGCGCTCGGCAGCGGTCTGTAGTACCTGCCATGCGCTCTGCCGTGACAGTCGGCCGCCGCGAGCGTTGAGGAAAAGCGCTCCGCCGCAACCTTTTCCGCTCGCGGCGAGGGTGGGACGACCACGCACCAGATACGCCTCGACGGATGCGAGAGCAGGGCGGCCGATCGGGACGAGGCGCTGTTTTCCACCCTTGCCGCGCAGCACCACACAGCGTTGTTCGGCGTCGATGTCGTCGACGTCGAGCCCGACCATTTCCGAGATCCGCGCGCCCGTGGAGTAGAGCAGTTCCAGCAGTGCCCGGTCGCGCAATCCGCGCGGTCCCCCTTCGGCGCCATCCGGTTCGCCGCCCGCCGACTCGAGAAGTCGCAGAACCTGGTCGTAGGGCAGCGCTTTGGGCAACCGCCGACCCGGCGCGGGCGGTTTCACCGCGTGCGCCACATCGGTGTCGGTCATGCCCTCGGCGGCGGCGAACCGGTGCAACCCGCGCACCGCGATCAACGCCCTCGCCACCGAACCCGCTGCCAGCGCGGGGTGATCAGCGCCGCCGGAACGCAACGCCATGGTGAATTCAGCGACGTCGCCTTGGGCCACCGCGCTCAAGCTCTCGATTCCACGACCGGTGAGGAAATTCCGGTAGCGGGCCAGATCACGACGGTAGGCACCGAGGGTGTTGCGCGCGGCTCCGCGCTCGACCGTGAGGTGGTCGAGGTAGGCGTCGATCTCGCGCTCCAGCACGCCCTTGCCTGTCTAGTCCCCGCCGACCACTGCGACGGGTTCGGCTGCCGTGGTCACGCGTGGTTACCGCGAGTCGGCGCTGACTGCGCCTCGGCGGCTTTACGCCGCAGGAACGTCGTCGGTTGACCGGGCCACGGCGCGTCGGCAGCGCGCAGCGGCACCCCACTCGCCTGAGCCGCCGCGTAGGCGAGCACCCCCGCCACCGCGGTCGCGTTCACGATCTCCCCCGCCAGCGCGGCTCGCACCGCCTCGTCGAGCGGCATCCGCACCAGCTCCAGATCCGCTTCCTCGTGCTCGGGATCGGGCCGGTCGGTGGCGCTGAGACCGGTCGCGAAGAACACCCGAAGCGCCTCGTCGGTGAAGCCCGGCGACAACGCCACATCCACCAGCACCGACCACTGCGCGGCGGCGAGGCCCGTCTCCTCGGCCAGCTCACGCTTGGCCGCGGTAAGCGGGTCCTCACCCTCGATATCGAGCAGCCCGGCGGGCAGTTCCAGCAGCCGGGTACCGATCGGATGCCGATACTGGCGGATCAGCACCACAGTGCCGTCGTCGTCGAGCGCGAGCACCGCGACAGCACCGTGATGCTCGATGACCTCACGCTCGGCGACCCGCCCGTCCGGCATCCTGACCTGATCCTGGCGCAAGGCCAGGATCGCGCCGCTGTAGAGCACCCGGCTCGACACCGTCTCGAAGTCGTGACTACCGGGCTCGCTCATGCGTTCCTATCGCCGATGTTCCTATGCGTCCGCGGCCTGCTCCGCGAGCTCTTCCTCCGGGAAGTCTACGGGAAGGCGTTCGGCCAGTTTATATTTCAACGCGGCGTTGATCAGCGCCGCGAACAGCGGATGCGGCCGGGTGGGACGGCTCTTGAGCTCCGGATGCGCCTGGGTGGCGACGAAGAACGGATGCACCGACGCCGGGTATTCGACGAACTCCACCAGGTGCCCGTCAGGCGAGGTGCCGGAGAAGACCAGCCCGCTCTTGGCGATGGCGTCGCGGTAGGAGTTGTTCACCTCGAACCGGTGCCGGTGCCGCTCGGACACCTTCTCGGTGCCGTACGCCTGCGCGACGACCGAGCCCTTCTTCAAGGTGGCGGGGTAGGCGCCCAACCGCATGGTGCCGCCCAGATCGGCTTCACCGGCGACAACGTCTTCCTGGTCGGCCATCGTCGAGATCACCGGGTTCTTGGTATCCGGCTCGAATTCCGCGGAGTTCGCGTCGGCGATACCGACCGAACGCGCCGCCTCGATGACCACACACTGCAAACCAAGGCACAGACCGAGCAGCGGGATTCCGCGATGCCGGGCGTAGCCGATCGCGCCGAGCTTGCCCTCGATGCCGCGAATGCCGAACCCGCCGGGGATCAACACGGCGTCGACATCGCGCAGCGCCGCCTGCGCGCCGACCTCGGTCTCGCACTCGTCCGACGGCACCCAGCGGATGTTCACCTTGGCGCGATGCGCGAAACCACCCGCACGCAGCGCCTCGGTCACCGACAGGTAGGCATCGGGCAGATCGACGTACTTGCCGACCAGTGCCACCTCGACGGTCTCGCGCGGGGAATGCACGCGATCGAGCAGATCACCCCACACCGCCCAGTCCACATCGCGGAACGGCAGCCCGAGCTTGCGCACCACATAGGCATCGAGACCCTCGCTGTGCAGCACCTTCGGGATGTCGTAGATCGACGGCGCGTCCGGCGTGGAAATGCACGCCTCCACATCGACGTCACACATCAGCGCGATCTTGTTCTTGAGACCCTGCGGCACCTCACGGTCGCAACGCAGGATCAGCGCGTCGGGCTGGATACCGATATTGCGCAGCGCGGCCACCGAATGCTGCGTCGGCTTGGTCTTGAGCTCACCCGAGGGCGCCAGATACGGCACCAGCGACACATGTAGGAAGAACACGTTGTCGCGACCCACATCGTGGCGGATCTGGCGGGCGGCCTCGAGGAACGGCTGCGACTCGATGTCACCGACGGTGCCACCGATCTCGGTGATCACCACATCCGGCACATGCCCCTCGAGATCAGGACCCTGCATCGCCAGGATGCGATTCTTGATCTCGTCGGTGATATGCGGAATGACCTGCACCGTATCGCCCAGATACTCGCCGCGGCGTTCCTTGGCGATCACCGTCGAATAGATCTGACCCGTGGTCACGTTCGCGTCCATCGTGAGATCGCGATCGAGGAAACGTTCGTAATGACCCACGTCCAGGTCGGTCTCGGCGCCGTCTTCGGTGACGAACACCTCGCCGTGCTGGAACGGGTTCATGGTGCCCGGATCGACATTGAGATACGGGTCGAGCTTCTGCATCGTCACCCGCATGCCGCGCGCGGTCAGGAGCTGACCGAGGCTGGAGGCGGTGAGACCCTTACCCAATGAGGAGGCGACGCCACCGCTCACGAAGATGTGCTTGGTGGCATTTCTAGCCTGATTCCGTTGATGACCCACGGACCACCACTGTACCGCTAGTCCGCCTCTCCGCGTATTTTGCCGGTCGTTTGCGGGCCCGCGTGTTGGGTTGTCGGGCCCGCGGAGAGGTGCTCGAGACTTCTGGAGGTCCCCGGCGAGTTACCCATGTGCTCGCGAGATCAGGAGTTACGTCGGTACGCGAGTCGCGGGAGGTTGCCTTGGGGAAGTGGTGAGGTTCTCAGTCAGCGGGGCATGGCTACCAGAGTCAGCGAGGTCGCTGATGTGCCTGTTCCGTAGCGGCCTGCGCCACCTGCGAGTTGTTCTGTCAGGGCGAGTGTTGTTGTTACTCGGCCTATTTCGCGGTCTACGTTGTCGACTGTGGTGACTGTTGTCGCCAGGGGGGCCTGGGCTCTTACGTTGGCTATGGGGGCGTTGTTCTCGGCGGCGCCTTGGCGGCCTGTGAGGACTGTTCCCGCGGCTCGCGCTCGGAGGGCGCCGGTGAAGCGGGCGATAGTCGCGCCCTGGCCGGTGTCGGGTTCGACACCGTTGCCGGTGATGACTACGGCTAGTTGGGCGGGTCTGGTCGGGGGGTCGGTGTAGGTGAGGAAGTCGCCGCCTCGGAGGGTTTCGAGGATGAGGGACAGTTCCTGGGGGGTGCTGCGTGGGTGGTTGGTTGTGGGGTCTTGGAGCAGGGCAAGGCCGAGCAGGTCGCCTGCGAGGCTGCCCTGGTCTACGGCTCCGATGGTCAGTTGGGCGCCCGCAGGGACGATGTTGGCCATGGCGGAGCGCATGCGGTCGCCCTCCCCCTCGTCGACGAAAGACTCGGCGAGGGCGACGCGGCCGGTCACTGTGGCTCCTGCTGTTTGCAGTGAGTTGCTCACGCCGTCGATGTCGGCGGGGTCGGCGTCGGGGGTGGTGAGGACGACGACGGTGCGGTCGGCCAGGGTGCCGTTCAGGATTCGGGCTGCCGAGCCCGCGATGAACTGGTCGGCGGCGTCGAGGCGGGCGGTGAGCTGGGCGTTCTGGGCGGTCAGCGCGTCTACCTGGGTGTTCAGGTCGGTCTTGTCCGACCGCAGGCCCGCGAGCATGTCGCCGGCGAGGGTATGCGAACCGAGCACCACCCCGACCGCGAGCGCGAGGAAGATCGCCGCGATCGAGATGGCGTGTTGACGCAGCGAGATCACAGCAGACCACGCACCCACACGACGAAGCTGTTCCAGTACTCGATCGCCCAGTCGAGCACCTCGGAGCCGTTGCGCGAGGCCAAGAGCACCACGACGATCGCCACGAGCGCGGCCAGCACCACCAGCGCCAGCGCGGCACCGGCGGAACGGTGGCGGTACAGCGTCGACACCGCGTTCGCGTCGACCAGCTTCGCGCCGACCTTCAACCGGGTCAGGAAGGTGGCCGGGTTGCTGTCGCGACGGCCACGGTCGAAGAAATCCTCGAGCGACGCGGGCGCGCCTGCCAGCACGATGAGCGACGCGCCGTGATGATCAGCGAGCATCAGCGCCAAGTCGGTCGGCGAACCCGAGGACGGGAACGTGGTGGCACCGATCCCGAGATCCTGGATCCGCTCCAGACCCTTCGCGTGGCCGTCGGTGTCGGCGGGCAGAATCATCTCGGCACCGGATTTCAGTGTCTCCGTGCTGATTTCGTCGGGATCGCCGACGATCAGATCGGGTGTGTACTTGAGCTTGCGCAACGTATCGGCGCCGCTGCCGACGCCGATCAGGATCGGCGCGTACTCCTTGATGAACGGCTTGAGGCGCTGCAGTTCCGCGAGATGGCCGGAGCCGTCGGCGATCACGACCA
Organism: Nocardia sp. IBHARD005; assembly: GCF_052814245.1. NCBI lineage: Bacteria > Bacillati > Actinomycetota > Actinomycetes > Mycobacteriales > Nocardiaceae > Nocardia > Nocardia sp. IBHARD005. The sequence continues at coordinate 3,982,230 of NZ_CP199935.1, read as the reverse complement.
CATGCCGGTTGCGCATGTTCAGCTCGATATCGGGCACCCCGACACCGTCGATCAGCAGCGCGCTCTCGGTGCGCACGAATTCGGTGGTGTTGCCCGCGAACGCGTCGAGGTGGTCGGCAAGACCGTTGCGCGCCTCGATCATCCGGTCGGCGATCGCCGACTCGTCGAATTCGATGCCCTCGACCAAGACCTCGGGTTCCTTCTTGGTCAGCTTGTCGGCGTAGACGATGCCGCCGTCGATGCGGACCTTGGCGCCGTCCTTGATCCTGCCGAACGCGTCGGAGGACACCGTGTCCATCAGCACGATCCCGTTGGCCACCAGCACTTCCGGTCCCAGATTGGGATACCGCCCGGAAATCGACGGGGAGGTGTTGATCACCGCAAGCACTCCCGCCTCGACCAGCCGGTCGGCGGTGTGACGGTCCAGGTCGGTCTGGTCGAGGACGACCACATCCCCCTGGCCTACCCGGCGCAGCAATCGGCCGGTATCGCGATCCACCCGGGCGATCCCGGCGACACCGGGCAGCGTTTCCGTATTCCGTGACAACAACGCCGGCATCTTCATGAGGCCGATGATGAAGCCAAACCCTCAACCTTTGGTGGAGGCGCGCCGGTCGGGGCATGAGTGACGCCTACCCGTATGCTCCGGGTCACAGACATTTCGGACAGGAGACACATTCATGCCACGCAGCACCGTCGAGACGATTTTCGACGCACCTCGCGACATCGTCTACCGCCTCTTCACCGAACGTGAGAGCGTCAGCCCGTACCTGCCGATCCAGGTCAAGCTCATCAAGGCGGGCGATCCGGCCACCGGCGTCGGCGCCCAGCACCTGCTCGGCTTCGGCAAGGCAGGCGTCACCGAGGAGATCACCGCACTGGTCCCCGGCGAGCGGATGGAATACAAGATCGTCAAGGGCGCACCGGTCAAGCGCCATGTCGGCATCGTCACCTTCGCCGATACCAGCGAGGGCGGTACCCGCGTGGTGTACACGATGGAGTCCGAGCCGTCGCTGCCCGTCCCCGCGCCGGTGCTCGAGTTCGGCCTGCGTCAGCTGACCAACCGGCTCATCAGCGGCGTGCGCAAAGCCCTGCGGTAATTCTGGAGCGCTGGCGCGCTCGAGTTCGCGGCCCCACCGGTCCCGCAGTTGCGGGCTCGAGACTCGCCCCTGCGGCGCATGCGCTTCGAGCCCGCAACTCCGGGACGGCCGCGAACCACCGCTACGCGGCGGGATCCTCCTCGAGGTCGGATCGTGCCGGGCTGGGAGGTGCGGTCATGGCGGACTCGGAGCTGCGGTGATCGATCGCTGATTCAGGCAGGCAACCGCTCGGCCCGGGCGGTTTCGAGTAGTTCTTCCGCGTGCGCACGGCCGGTCTCGGTGTCGTCCAGACCCGCGAGCATGCGAGCCAGCTCCACCACTCGTTCGTCGTCGGTCAGCGTGCGAACGCCGCTGTCCACCTTGCCTTTTCCATCGTCGGACTTGTTCACCACCAGGTGGGTGTCGGCGAAGGCCGCCACCTGGGGTAGGTGGGTCACGACGATGACCTGGTGGGTGCGGGCCAGGCGCGCCAGGCGCTTGCCGATCTCCACCGCGGCCCGGCCACCGACCCCGGCGTCGACCTCGTCGAACACCATGGTGGCGCCGTGATCGGAACCGGCGAGCACCACCTCGAGTGCGAGCATCACCCGCGAGAGTTCACCGCCGGAAGCGCTCTTGCTCAACGGCAGCGACTGCGCGCCCGAATGCGCGGAGAGCCGGAATTCCACTTCGTCGCAGCCGTTGGACCCGGCATGTAGGTGCACCCCGCCGATCTCGAGCGGCGCCGGATCCTGGGCACTGGCCGGCAGCGGTCGGACTTGGACTTCCAAGCGCGCCTTGCCCATCGCCAGCCCACCGAGCTCGGTGCTCACCGCGCTCGCCAGCTTGCCCGCCGACTTGGCGCGCGCGGCACTGAGTTTGCGTGCCGCCTCGCGCACTTTGCCCGCGGCGGTCTCGACCTCACCGGCCAGCTTGGCCAGCGCGTCCTCGGACACATCGAGCGAGTCAAGGCGCGAGCGCGACTCGTCGGCCCACGCGATCACGCCGTCGATATCGGGCGCGTATTTGCGGGTCAGGGACTTGAGCTCGGCCTGTCGGTTGAGCATCGAGTCCAGCGCGCTGGGATCGGACGGTAATTCCGACAGATAGCTGCTGAGTTCGGTGGCCACGTCGACCACCACCGCGATCGCCTCGCCGAGCCGCGGTGCCAGCGCGGCCAGCGCCGGGTCGTCGGCGGAATCCAGGCGGGCGCGGGCACCACCGAGCAGATCGAGCACGCCACCGCCGTCAGCCGGTGCGTCGGTCGGACCCGACAGTGACTCGTGCGCGGCGACGCCGGCCTCGCGCAGCGAATCGAGATCGCTGAGCCTGCGGATCTCGGCGACCAGGCGGGTGTCCTCACCGGGTTCGGGCGCGATGCCGTCGATTTCGGTGAGCGAATACTTGAGTCGATCGGCTTCTAGGGCCAATTCCCTACTGCGCGCGGTGCGTTCGAGTAGTTCGGTGCGCGCGTCCAGCCAGGACCGGCGGTGCACCTGGTACTTGCGCAGCAGGCCGGCGACGCCGTCGCCGGCGAACTGGTCGAGTGCCGACAGTTGCTGTTCGGGCCGCTGCAACCGCAATTGGTCGTTCTGGCCGTGCACGGTCAGCAGCCGGGAGGTGAACTCGCCGAGTACCGCGGCGGGCACTCCGCGCCCACCGAGGTGTGCGCGCGAGCGTCCGTCGCTGTTGACGGTGCGGACCGCGATCACGCTTCCGTCTTCGTCGGCTTCGGCGCCCGCCGATTCCAGCACTTCCCCGACCGCCGCGCGCGCCGCGTCGTTCACGTCATCGACGACGAAACGGCCCTCCACCACGGCTTTCGCCGCGCCCAGGCGTACTCGTCCCGCGTCAGCGCGCGCACCGCTGAGCAGGTGCAGGCTGGTGACGACCATGGTCTTGCCCGCACCGGTCTCACCGGTGAGCACGGTCAGACCCGCATGGAACTGCGCGGTGGCCGTCGAGATGACACCGAGTCCGTCAATCCTGATCTCTGTCAGCATCAGTGCTCTTCCGTTCGCTGTCTGCCCCGCCAGCCGGTGACCGGCAGCTGGAACTTACGCACCATCCGGTCGGCGAAGGGCGCCGAATCGAGCCGAACCCACCGCACCGGCCGTTCGCCGCGTACCACTTCGGCACGGCCGCCACGCGGCAACGCGAGGGTGCGCCTGCCGTCGAGGAACACGATCGCATCATGCCCGGTTGCCACGGTTTCCACCGCGATGAGCGATTCCGGGCTGGTCACCAGTGGCCGCGCGAACAACGCGTGGGCGTTGCTCGGGATCACCAGCATCGCCTCGAGTTCGGGCCACACCACCGGCCCGCCCGCCGAGAACGCGTAAGCGGTCGACCCGGTGGGGGTCGAGATGAGGATGCCGTCGCAGCCGAACGCCGAGACGGGCCGCCCGTCCACCTCGAGCACCACTTCCAGCACACCCATCCGCTGCGCGTTCTCGAGGCTGGCCTCGTTGAGCGCCCAGCCACGTTCGACGATCGTGTCGTCGACGCGCACGGTGACGTCGATGGTCATCCGGTTTTCCACCTGGTAGTCGCGATCGACCACCTGTGAGAGTGCCTCGTCGAGGTTCTCGGCCTCGGCTTCGGTGAGGAAGCCGATGCGGCCCAGGTTGATTCCGAGCACCGGCACGCCCGCGGGCCTGCCGAGTTCGGCCGCGCGCAGGAAGGTGCCGTCACCGCCGAGGGCGAGCACCATCTCGCAGCCCTGGGCCGCGGACGGGCTGTGCGGCACCACGCGCACCGGATATCCGGCGTCGTCCTCGAACCGGGTGCTGTCGGCCTCGTCGGCCAGCACCCGCAGGCAGATGCCCGCTTCGGCGAAGATCTTCGCCACCCGGTGCGCGGTCTCGATGATCTCCGCGCGACCGGGATGGGCGACGAGCAGGATCTCCCTGCCGCCGGCGTGCGTACTCACTGCGGACCCTCCTCGACAGCGTGCGCGACCAGCGCCCGCACCTGTTCGGCGTCGTGATCGAACGGGCCGACCTTGCGCAGCCACAGGAAGTACTCGACATTGCCCGACGGACCGGGCAGCGGGCTCGCGACCACACCCAGCGTGCGCAATCCGAGTGCGGCCGCGGCATCGGCCACATCGCACACCACCTCGGTACGCAGCGCCGGGTCACGCACCACCCCACCCGAGCCGACGCGGTCCTTGCCTACCTCGAACTGTGGTTTCACCATCGGCAGCAGATCAGCACCGTCGGCCGCGCAGGCAGCCAGGGCAGGAAGGACGAGCCCGAGCGAAATGAACGACAGGTCACCGACAACGATTTCGACTGTGCCACTGATGGATTCGGCGGTGATGTTGCGCACGTTGGTGCGATCGAACACCCGGACCCGGTCATCGTTCTGCAGTCGCCAGATCAGCTGGCCGTAGCCGACGTCGACCGCGACCACTTCGCGCGCACCCTTGTTGAGCAGCACGTCGGTGAACCCCCCGGTCGACGCGCCCGCGTCCAGGCACCGCTTACCGGCGATGTCGAGCCCCTCGGGCTCGAACGCCTCGAGTGCGCCGAGCAGTTTGTGCGCACCACGTGAGGCCCACGACACCTCGTCGGCTTCTTCCCGCACGATCAGCGGGGTTCCCGTCTCCACGGCTGTCGCGGGTTTCACCGCGACGGTTCCAGCAATCAGGACGCGGCCCGCACTGATCAGTTCGACCGCGTGTTCTCGCGATCGCGCCAATCCGCGGCGAACCAGTTCGGCGTCCACGCGCGCTCTCCTGGCCACCTCAGATCTTGTCCACTGTCGCCAGCGCGTCCACCAGCACGTCGTGCGCCTGCTCGAGAATACGGGCACGACGGGTGATGTCGGCGCCGGTCTCGGTGTTCTCCGCCGGGCTCACGGCGGGACGCGGGCCGAGTTCGGCGAGCAGTGCATCGACGTCGGCCTTGATCCTGCTCGGATCGGCCGGTTCCTGTGCCGGGGCGCCGGGCAGGTGAGCGCCCGGCACGGGAATCCCGGGCCGGGGTGGCTGTGACGCGCCGTTCGGCGGTGAACTCGCAGTACTCATCGTGGCGTCAACGCTATCGGATTTCCGAATCGCCCGCGCGCACGCGTACCGCCCGGCCGGGATGCTGTCGCAACAGTTCCGCGATGTCCGCGGGCGCGGCGGCCTCGGCCACGACGTCGTCGTTGAGGGCGTCGAGGGTGGCGGCGATGTAGGTAGGGATCCGCGCGGCGGGCGCGCCGATCACCTCGTCGAGTGTGCTGACTCCGGTCAGCACCAGCAGCGAGTCGAGGCCGAGGCCGTTGGCGCCCTCGATATCGGTGTCGAGCCGGTCGCCGACCACCAGGGCGCGGCGGGTGTCCGCTCGCTCGATCGCGTCTGCCATCAGCGGCGCGTAGGGCTTGCCTGCTACGAGGGGCTCACGATCGGAGGCGGTCTTCAGTGCCGCGACCATCGAGCCGTTGCCGGGGGCGAGACCGCGCTCGTTGGGCAGGGTGCGGTCGGCATTGGCGGCGATCCACAGCGCGCCGGCGCGCAAGGCGTAGGCGGCTTCGGCGAGGTCGGGCCACGCGGTCGTCGGCGAGTGCCCTTGGACGACCGCCGCTGGTGGGGTCTCGCCGAACCGGCGGATGGGCTCGAGGCCGACGGCTTTCACCTCGGCGGCCAGATCGTCGGTGCCGACGACGAGCACCCTGTCGCCGGGGCTCAGCCGTTCGGCCAGCATGCGGGCGGCGGCTTGTGCGCTGGTCACCACATCGTTCGCGGTGGCCGGGTAGCCGAGTTCATCCAGGTGGTGCGCAACGGCACCGGGGCCACGCGCGGCGTTGTTGGTGACGTACACGAGCCGTTGTGCCGAATCACCGTCCGGGACAAGTGCTTTAGGCGCACCTTCGATGACATCGGGTCCGCGGTACAGCGTTCCGTCCAGGTCGAGCAGCAATGCCTCGTATCGATCGCGTAGCCGGTCCATCCACCCTCACTTCGTCGTCTCTGCCGGGTCGGACACATTGGCGACCCTAGGCGAAGGCACCGACAGCTTCGGTTCCCCTCGGCTGCCGAATAGCGCTCGCACCCTTCATGATCGAGCATGTGCCAACTGTTTGTGCATGATGTCCCCAGTTGCGGACGTCTCGCCCAGCGCGTCGCGGGCGCTCATCGGTGCACAGGGCAAGCCGGGCCGTTGCCGACCGAAGGAGGTCCGCTGCTCACACAGCATGCTCGATTGCCCGCTTCGCAGGAGGCCGGTCCACCGCTCGAGGGGACCGAGTACATCTGCGCCACACCCGAGCCGGCGTTGCCCGGCTGACACCGCCAGGCATCCGACCTTCGATGACATGCGAAAAGGCCGCAGGCCGGGAACCCTGTAGGTGTTCCCGGACTGCGGCCTTGTGGTTCTACTGTGCGTCGCCGGTGAGTTCGGTTGCCCGCTCCTCGGCGTCGGTTTCGTCGTCGAGGTCGGCGGCAGCAGCGTTGAGGAACCACTGCAGGCCGTCATCGGTGCGGCCTGCCGCCACGAGCGCGTCGGCGTAGGCGTAGAACAGGCGCGCGGCGGCGGAGCCCGTGCGCGACGGGTCCAGATCGGAGGCTTGCAGCGTCACGACGGCCTGGTCGAACTGACCCAGATCCATCCGGGCGCCCGCGACGACCATCCGCAGCTCGGCGGCTTCGTCACCGGTGAGCGTCTGCGCTTCCTCGCTGCGACCGAGCTCGATGGCCCGTTCCGGCCTGCCGAGACCGCGCTCGCAGTCGGCCATCACCGCGAGCAGTCCGGCACCACCCGACATGCGTCGTGCGGTCCGCAGCTCCGACAGCGCCTCGGCCCACTCCTCGGCGTGGTAGGCCACCACACCGGCGGTCTCCCGCACCACCGCGATGCGGCCCGCACGTTGCCGCGCGGCCCGAGCGTGTGCCAGCGCCAGGCGCGGGTCGTCTTCGAGCAGCTCGACGGCCATCACCATGTGCCGGGCCACCGAATCGGCGTTGTTCTTGTCCAGACTCAGCAGATCGCGGCGCACGGCCGGATCCAGATCAGAGGCCTGCACGTCCTCGGGCAGGTCGGGCTCCTCGGGCCGAGCCGCCCGGCGATCATCGGGCCGACCGCCTGTCGCACGAGCACCTTCACCACCACGTCGGCGATCATCGCCGCCGAAGTCACCCGACCGCGCCCCACCGGACTCCGAGCCACCACGCGCACGGTCGTCACGGTCCGAAGGCGCACCGCGATCCGCGAATCCACGGCGCTCGCCACGCGGACTTTCGTCCCGATCCGAATCGCCCGGCGCGCGGTCGCTGTCGGACTCGGTGCGAGGAAGATCGTCACGATCCGTGCCACGGGGACGCTCGTCGTCGGCTGTGGAGTGGTCGTCCGCGTCGGCTACCGGAGCCGCGCTGGGCTCATCGCGCTCTGTGCCCGCATCCTCGGACTGCTCAGTGGACGCTTCCGGCTTCTCGGTCGCTGCTGCGGTGATGTTGTCCGACGGACCGGCCGTGCTGTCGTCGATGGTCGACTCGTCGATGTCGGGAGCAGCCGCGGCCGAGACGACGCCGAGCACGTCACTTTCGCGCTCAGTACGCTTCTCACGGTAGGTGCCGTTGAGCGGCTTGCCGTCCTCGCCGACGAACCGTCCCTGACCGCCACCGGCGCGGGTATCCCGCTTGAATCCACCACGACCGCGATCGTCGTCCCGTCGGGGCCCGCGATCGTTGTCGTCGCGACGCGGGTAGCCACCCTTGCTGTCGTCACGACGCGGGTAACCACCCTTGTTGCTGTCGTCACGACGCGGGTAACCACCCTTGTTGCTGTCGTCACGACGCGGGTAACCACCCTTGTCGTCGCGCTTGGGGTAGCCGCCACGATCCGCACCACCGCGCGAGCGGTCGTCGCTGTCGCTGCGACGGAAGCCACCACGGTCGCTCCCGCGATCGGAGCTGCCGCGCGAACGGTCGTCGCCTTCACCGCGACGGAACCCTCCGCCCGAACCGCCACGGGGGCGGTCGTCGCTGCTGCCGCGGTATCCACCACGATCACCGCCGCGGTCGAAACCACCGGACGGACGGTCACTGCCACGATCGTCACGCTTGAATCCACCACGATCGCTCGAGCCGCCACGACCGGCATCGTCGCGGCGCTGGTAACCGCCGCGGTCGCCACTGTCGCTGCGCTTGAATCCACCGCGATCGTTGTCGTCACGCTTGGGGTAGCCGCCACGACCAGCGTCATCGCGCTTGGGGTAGCCGCCCTTGTTGCTGTCGTCGCGGCGCTGGTAGCCACCGCGATCGGAGGAGCCGCCACGATCCGAACCACCACGGGGGCGGTCGTCGTTGTTGCCACGGTATCCACCACGATCGCCGCCGCGGTCGAAACCACCGGACGGACGGTCACTGCCACGATCGTCACGCTTGAATCCACCACGATCGCCGGAACCGCCACGACCGGCGTCATCGCGGCGCGGGTAACCGCCACGGTCGCCACTGTCACTGCGCTTGAATCCACCGCGATCGTTGTCATCACGCTTCTGGTAGCCGCCACGATCGCTGTCGTCGCGGCGCTGGTAGCCACCGCGATCGGCATCGTCGCGCTTGGGGTAGCCGCCCTTGTTGCTGTCGTCACGGCGCTGGTAGCCACCGCGATCGGAAGAGCCGCCACGATCCGAACCACCGCGCGGGCGGTCGTCATTGTTGCCACGGTATCCACCGCGATCGTTGGAGCCACTACGACCGGCGTCATCGCGGCGCGGGTAGCCGCCGCGGTCGCCACTGTCGTTGCGCTTGAATCCGCCACGGTCGCCGCCGCTGCTGCCACGATCGTCGCGGGTATATCCGCCACGCTGGCCCTCGGGCCGACCGGAGCCACGACTGTCGTCATTACGACGGAATCCACCCCGATCGGAGCTGCCACGATCGGAACCCCCACCACCGGCGCTGCTTCCTCGGCTTCCTCGGCCGGCGTCGTCACGGCGGAATCCGCCGCCTTCGCCACGGCCCGAGCCGCGATTATCACCGTGTCCGCCGCGGGGGCGATCGGTCGGTTCGCCTCGCCGGCCGAAACCGGGGGCGTCTCCGTCCCGGCGGAAAGGCTTCCGTCCGTCGTTGTGTTCCGACACGGCGATCCCTCTCTAGGTTCCCCGGCCTCCGGGGAGTGTTGTCATGGCCCCGCCACTAAGAATTCAACCACGGACGAAGGACGGGGCATCGTCCGCCTGGCGTACCGAACCCGTATCGAGTCCACAAACGCCGATAGGGGACCCAAATAAGGGTCCCCTATCGCGAAGGATGTTCCGGCAGTGTCCTACTCTCCCACACCCTGTCGAGTGCAGTACCATCGGCGCAGGTGGCCTTAGCTTCCGGGTTCGGAATGGGACCGGGCGTTTCCCCACCGCTATAACTACCGTAACTCTATGAAACTGTCACACAGAGAGCCACAACCAGAAACCCGAACCCTCCCTCACGGGAAAGCCCGGACAACCCATTGTTGTCTCAGTGATCTGTGTGCTGTTTCAGAAACCGCACAGTGGACGCGTAACACCTTTGTAGTAAGCCCTCGGCCTATTAGTACCAGTCACCTACACCAGTTACCTGGCTTCCAATTCTGGCCTATCAACCCCATGGTCTGTAGGGGGCCTTAACCCATCAAGTGGGAGAGAAACCTCATCTTGGAACAGGCTTCCCGCTTAGATGCTTTCAGCGGTTATCCCTTCCGAACGTAGCCAACCAGCAGTGCTCCTGGCGGAACAACTGGCACACCAGAGGTTCGTCCGTCCCGGTCCTCTCGTACTAGGGACAGCCTTCCTCAAGTTTCTTACGCGCGCGGCGGATAGAGACCGAACTGTCTCACGACGTTCTAAACCCAGCTCGCGTGCCGCTTTAATGGGCGAACAGCCCAACCCTTGGGACCTACTCCAGCCCCAGGATGCGACGAGCCGACATCGAGGTGCCAAACCATCCCGTCGATATGGACTCTTGGGGAAGATCAGCCTGTTATCCCCGGGGTACCTTTTATCCGTTGAGCGACACCGCTTCCACTTGCCGGTGCCGGATCACTAGTCCCGACTTTCGTCCCTGCTCGACCTGTCAGTCTCACAGTCAAGCTCCCTTGTGCACTTGCACTCAACACCTGATTGCCAACCAGGCTGAGGGAACCTTTGGGCGCCTCCGTTACATTTTGGGAGGCAACCGCCCCAGTTAAACTACCCACCAGGCACTGTCCCTGAACCAGATCATGGTCCGAGGTTAGAAGTCCAATACGATCAGAGTGGTATTTCAACGACGACTCCACCCGAACTAGCGTCCGAGCTTCACAGTCTCCCACCTATCCTACACAAACCGTACCGAACACCAATACCAAGCTATAGTGAAGGTCCCGGGGTCTTTTCGTCCTGCCGCGCGTAACGAGCATCTTTACTCGTAATGCAATTTCGCCGAGTCTGTGGTTGAGACAGCAGAGAAGTCGTTACGCCATTCGTGCAGGTCGGAACTTACCCGACAAGGAATTTCGCTACCTTAGGATGGTTATAGTTACCACCGCCGTTTACCGGGGCTTAAATTCTCAGCTTCGCCCATGACAGGCTAACCGGTCCTCTTAACCTTCCGGCACCGGGCAGGCGTCAGTCCGTATACATCGTCTTACGACTTCGCACGGACCTGTGTTTTTAGTAAACAGTCGCTTCTCTCTGGTCTCTGCGACCCCACCCAGCTCAGGAAGTAAATTCCGTCACCAGATGTGGTCCCCCTTCTCCCGAAGTTACGGGGGCATTTTGCCGAGTTCCTTAACCACAGTTCTCTCGATCGCCTTAGTATTCTCTACCTGACCACCTGTGTCGGTTTGGGGTACGGGCCGTGTACCAGCTCGCTAGAGGCTTTTCTCGGCAGCATAGGATCACTGAATTCCCCTCAACGGGTACGCATCACGTCTCAGGCTACATGTTGTGCGGATTTGCCTACACAACGCCCTACACGCTTACACCAGGTATTCCATCACCTGGCCCAGCTACCTTCCTGCGTCACCCCATCGCTTACCTACTACAGCCGGGGTCCTGTGCAGCCGTCATCCCCCTCGCCCGAAGGCTCAGTAAGACAACATTTGGACAGTTAGCACAACTGATTCAGCATTGGGCGCGGATACACGGGTACGGGAATATCAACCCGTTGTCCATCGACTACGCCTGTCGGCCTCGCCTTAGGTCCCGACTCACCCTGGGCGGATTAACCTGGCCCAGGAACCCTTGGTCATTCGGCGGACGAGTTTCTCACTCGTCTTTCGCTACTCATGCCTGCATTCTCACTCCCGTGGCCTCCACAGCTAGTTCACACTGCTGCTTCCACGGCCACAGGACGCTCCCCTACCCATCCACACACCTGGCCCTGCACGAATGCAGGACGGGTTATTGTGTGAATGCCGCGGCTTCGGCGGTGTACTTGAGCCCCGCTACATTGTCGGCGCAGGATCACTTGACCAGTGAGCTATTACGCACTCTTTCAAGGGTGGCTGCTTCTAAGCCAACCTCCTGGTTGTCTAAGCGACCCCACATCCTTTTCCACTTAGTACACGCTTAGGGGCCTTAGCCGGCGATCTGGGCTGTTTCCCTCTCGACTACGAAGCTTATCCCCCGCAGTCTCACTGCCACGCTCTCACACACCGGCATTCGGAGTTTGGCTGACTTCGGTAAGCTTGTGGGCCCCCTAGGCCATCCAGTAGCTCTACCTCCGATGTGAAACACGTGACGCTGCACCTAAATGCATTTCGGGGAGAACCAGCTATCACGGAGTTTGATTGGCCTTTCACCCCTACCCACAGCTCATCCCCTCAGTTTTCAACCTAAGTGGGTTCGGGCCTCCACGACGTCTTACCGTCGCTTCACCCTGGCCATGGGTAGATCACTCCGCTTCGGGTCCATAATGTGCGACTAGAGTTCGCCCTATTCAGACTCGCTTTCGCTACGGCTACCCCTCGACGGGTTAACCTCGCCACACACCGATGACTCGCAGGCTCATTCTTCAAAAGGCACGCCATCACCCCACACAACAAGTTGCGAAGGCTTTGACGGATTGTAAGCGCACGGTTTCAGGTACTATTTCACTCCCCTCCCGGGGTACTTTTCACCTTTCCCTCACGGTACTAGTCCGCTATCGGTCACCAGGGAGTATTCAGGCTTACCGGGTGGTCCCGGCAGATTCACAGCAGATTTCACGGGCCCGCTGCTACTCGGGTATCACTCACGAGAGCCAAGAAGTTTTCGTTTACCGGGCTATCACCGTCTATGGCAGGCCGTTCCAGACCATTTCAACTAACCACTTGGTTTCTTACTCTCGCCCAGTCCGGCAGAACTGAGAAGAATGACCCCACAACACCGCATACACAACCCCTGCCGGGTATCACATGTACACGGTTTAGCCTCATCCGCTTTCGCTCGCCACTACTCACGGAATCACTGTTGTTTTCTCTTCCTGTGGGTACTGAGATGTTTCACTTCCCCACGTTCCCTCCACACACCCTATATATTCAGATGCGGGTAACACGACATCACTCGTGCTGGGTTTCCCCATTCGGAAATCCTCGGATCTCAGCTCGGTTGACAGCTCCCCGAGGCTTATCGCAGCCTCCTACGTCCTTCATCGGCTCCTGGTGCCAAGGCATCCACCGTACGCTCTTAAACACTTACTAACAAAGATGCTCGCGTCCACTGTGCAGTTCTCAAACAACACACCCGCATCGGATTGAATTCCTGACCTACTCGACAGTTACCTGCCAGCGGTTTCGAAGGAGATCCGAGCGGATCGTTTGTTTTGCCATGAAAAAACACATTCGCGTGTTCTTTCAGGACCCAATAGTGTGTCGGTATACCCATCGCGGACGATCACTGAGGACCATCCGTATGTGATGAAAGCTGTCAGTGTTCCACCCATGAGCTCCAGCCGGACCACGAATGGGTCCGAAACTGTCTCTGCCAACCACTCACCAACCTGTGTTGGGAATGCGCTGGAGAATTGCTCCTTAGAAAGGAGGTGATCCAGCCGCACCTTCCGGTACGGCTACCTTGTTACGACTTCGTCCCAATCGCCGATCCCACCTTCGACGGCTCCCTCCACAAGGGTTAGGCCACCGGCTTCGGGTGTTACCGACTTTCATGACGTGACGGGCGGTGTGTACAAGGCCCGGGAACGTATTCACCGCAGCGTTGCTGATCTGCGATTACTAGCGACTCCAACTTCACGGGGTCGAGTTGCAGACCCCGATCCGAACTGAGACCGGCTTTAAGGGATTCGCTCCACCTCGCGGTATCGCAGCCCTCTGTACCGGCCATTGTAGCATGTGTGAAGCCCTGGACATAAGGGGCATGATGACTTGACGTCGTCCCCACCTTCCTCCGAGTTGACCCCGGCAGTCTCTCACGAGTCCCCGCCATTACGCGCTGGCAACATAAGATAAGGGTTGCGCTCGTTGCGGGACTTAACCCAACATCTCACGACACGAGCTGACGACAGCCATGCACCACCTGTACACCGACCACAAGGGGGCCTACATCTCTGCAGGTTTCCGGTGTATGTCAAACCCAGGTAAGGTTCTTCGCGTTGCATCGAATTAATCCACATGCTCCGCCGCTTGTGCGGGCCCCCGTCAATTCCTTTGAGTTTTAGCCTTGCGGCCGTACTCCCCAGGCGGGGTACTTAATGCGTTAGCTACGGCACGGATCCCGTGGAAGGAAACCCACACCTAGTACCCACCGTTTACGGCATGGACTACCAGGGTATCTAATCCTGTTTGCTACCCATGCTTTCGCTTCTCAGCGTCAGTTACTTCCCAGAGACCCGCCTTCGCCACCGGTGTTCCTCCTGATATCTGCGCATTTCACCGCTACACCAGGAATTCCAGTCTCCCCTGAAGTACTCTAGTCTGCCCGTATCCCCTGCAAGCTTAAGGTTGAGCCCCAAGTTTTCACAGAAGACGCGACAGACCGCCTACAAGCTCTTTACGCCCAGTAATTCCGGACAACGCTCGCACCCTACGTATTACCGCGGCTGCTGGCACGTAGTTGGCCGGTGCTTCTTCTACAGGTACCGTCACTTGCGCTTCGTCCCTGTCGAAAGGGGTTTACAACCCGAAGGCCGTCATCCCCCACGCGGCGTCGCTGCATCAGGCTTTCGCCCATTGTGCAATATTCCCCACTGCTGCCTCCCGTAGGAGTCTGGGCCGTGTCTCAGTCCCAGTGTGGCCGGTCACCCTCTCAGGTCGGCTACCCGTCGTCGCCTTGGTAGGCCGTTACCCCACCAACAAGCTGATAGGCCGCGGGCCCATCCTGTACCGATAAATCTTTCCACCTTCAGACATGCATCCGAAGGTCATATCCGGTATTAGACCCAGTTTCCCAGGCTTATCCCGAAGTACAGGGCAGATCACCCACGTGTTACTCACCCGTTCGCCGCTCGTGTACCCCGAAGGGCCTTACCGCTCGACTTGCATGTGTTAAGCACGCCGCCAGCGTTCGTCCTGAGCCAGGATCAAACTCTCCGTTGAAGACTCTCGAAAACACCCCGAAGGGTGCAATCAAAATTATCTAACTAGAGTCCGAAAACCTAGCAAAGCCAAACACCAGCAAAAAATTTCGCTGTTGTTTTCAATGTCCAACCTCCCACGACCGGGGGGTACGGAGAAGTTGGAACCAATATAAATATTGGCACTGACATTCATCGACACACTATTGAGTTCTCAAAGAACACACGCACAAACGGAATAACTGGATCTTCCAGATCTCCGAAGGGCAACTGTTCCAGCCTAACCTCACGTCCAGGCGATGTCAATCGTAAGCCTGGTCACAAGATCTCAGCTCCGTCAGGCGCTTCCCCGTACTACCGCGTTTCCCTTGCCCGCCAGCCACTCGGGCTAGCGTCTCGGCTCCGGGTTGGTGTCCGTGTCGCTCTGACTTCCAATAAGTTACGCGCCGGATAACGCCGCGTCAAATCGCCTGGACAACACCGGATCTCCCCAGGTCACGACGGTGCGCTCAGCCGATGTGGCTGCCTGAATCACACGTATGTGATTCAGGCCTCCGCAACGACGTCAGGCTATCCGATGCACGCCCGCCATGTTCTTCTTTCCGCGCCGCAGCACCAGCCACTCACCGTGCAGGTAGTCGCCATCGGACGGAGTCCAGTCGATGTCGCTGACCCGCTGGTTGTTCACCGACGCGCCGCCTTCGTTGACCACGCGACGGGCGGCTCCCTTGCTTTCGCACAGACCCGACGCGACGAGCAGGTCGACGATCGTGTTCGGTTCGCCCGGCACCACCTCGGCGACCTTGCCGTCGACCGCGGTTTCGCGCAGCGCGGCACCGAGGGTGGACAGCGGAAGTTCGCCCAGCTCACCGCGACCGAAGAGGGCATGGCTTGCCAGTTCCACCGCGTGCGTCTCGGCCTCACCGTGCACCAGCGTGGTCATCTCCGCCGCCAGGCGCTTCTGCGCCTCGCGGGCGAACGGACGATCCACCGTCGCCTGCTCGAGTTCGTCGAGTTCTTCGCGGCTCAGGAAGGTGAACCAGCGCAGGTAGCGCACGACATCGGCGTCGGCGGTGTTCACGAAGTACTGGTACCAGGCGTAGGGGCTGGTCAGTTCGGGGTCGAGCCACAGGCTGCCGCCACCGGTGGACTTGCCGAACTTCTTGCCGTCGGCCGAGGTCACCAGCGGCACGGTGAGCGCGTGGACATGCGCGCCGTCGACACGCCGGTTCAGTTCGACGCCGGCGATGATGTTGCCCCACTGATCGGAGCCACCGACCTGCAGCGTGCAGCCGTGCTCGCGGCGCAACTGCAGGTAGTCGTTGGCCTGCAGCAGCATGTAGCTGAACTCGGTGTAGGAGATGCCGTCGCCTTCGAGCCGCCGTTTGATGGTGTCGCGGGCGAGCATGACGTTCACCGAGAAGTGCTTACCGACGTCGCGCAGGAAGTCGACGGTCGACAGCGGACCGGTCCAGTCCATGTTGTTGACGATGACCGCACCGGTCGGCGAATCGTCGAGGTCGACGAAACGCTCGAGCTGGCCTCGAATGCGCTGTGCCCACTCGGCGACGGTGTCGGTCGAGTTCATGGTGCGTTCGCCCACGTCACGCGGGTCGCCGATCATTCCGGTCGCGCCACCCGCGAGCACGATCGGCCGATGCCCGGCCAGCTGGAAGCGCTTGAGCGCGAGCAGCGGGACGAGGTGGCCGGCGTGCAGGCTGGCGGCGGTCGGGTCGAAGCCGGCATAGAGCGTCAGGGGCGCGGCGGCCGCGGAAGCGCGCAGCTCGTCCAGGTCGGTGGACTGCGCGATCAGGCCGCGCCAGGTCAGTTCGTCGAAGATGTCGCCGGTCACGCTGACCTATCTTTCCGCATGCGGTTCGTCAGTCGCGTGCGGGCCGGGCGCGGGTGATCCAGGCGAGCAGATCGGCTTCGACCTCGTCGCGGTTGGTTTCGTTGAGGACCTCGTGGCGGGCGTCCGCGTAGACCTGGTAGGTGATGTCGTTCAGGCCCGCGTCGCGGTAGCGCTGCACCAGCAGGTCGGACAGGCGCAACTTGTCGTTGAGCGGGTCCTTGTCACCGACCAGCACATAGACCGGCAGGTCGGCGCGCACGGTGCTCGAATCGGACAGCCTGGTCTGGGCGTTGGCCGCGAGCAGGCCCATATTGGCCTCGTCGATGGCGAAACCGCACCACGGGTCGGCGTTGTAAGCGTCGACCTGGGCTTCGTCGCGGCTGATCCAGTCGGCGTCGGTGCGGGTGGGCTGGAATTCGGCGTTGCAGAAGGCGATCAGGTCACCGCCGGCGGCCGCGATCTCGCCGAACAGGCCGTCGACCGCGGTCGTACCGCTCAGAACAACCTCGTCGACCAGGTGGGAGTGGTCGAGCAGGTACTGCTGCACGGCGAACGAGCCGAGGCTGTGGCCGATCAGGGTGACGGGCAGGCCGGGATGGCGTTCGCGCAGGATCTCGGTGAGCGCGACCTCGTCGGCGACGAGCCGGTTCCAGCCCTCGGGGCCGAGGTCACCCGGCACCTGACCCATGCTGAGGCCATGACCGCGGTGGTCGTCGGCGTAGACGGCGAACCCGAGGCCCGAAAGCCGTTCGGCGAGATGGCCGTAGCGGTCGGAATGTTCGCCCATGCCGTGCGCGATCTGCACGACGCCGCGCGGCTCGGTCTCCGTGGGGAGCCAGCTCCGCACGTGGATCACGGTGCCGTCGCTGCTGGGAAAAGTGAACACGGGCGCTCCTGCTCGTACGGTCTTTCGACGTGGTCCTCGATCGTCGCACCCCGGGGGAATTCGCCATATTGGATTCACAGACGAGATCAGGGCGGCGATCTTGGCTCCGCGGCCGAACCCCGCACCGATGCCTCGGCACGCCGAAGATCGCCGGAACCCCCCGGGCTCCGGCGATCATCAGCGTGTCGAGTCGCGGCTCATCGCACCAGCGCGGTGATGGTGGCGCGGCGCTCGTAGGCGATCCAGCCGAAGATCGCGGCCAGCACCAGCGGGAAGATCGCCATCGCGGGCTTGTCGGCGATGAAGGCCTGCGTCGCGGCGGCGAGCACGGTGAGCACGGAAAGACCCACGGCCGCAAGACCGCTCAGCCGCGGCACCATCAGGCCGATACCGCCCGCCACCTCGGCAACGCCGATGAAGATGAGCAGCCCGATGGGGATGGTCAGGTTCTCGGGGGCGTTGTCCATCAGGGTGTTCGGGATGACGAGTTTCGGTCCGCCCGAAGCGATCACGAAGAAGAGGCCGAGCACGATCTGCAGGGTCCACAGAACGCGGTTGCGAATCTTGCCGGGGCGGTAGGTGGCGGCGTCGGAGAAGTTCGCGGAGGGGGTGGCGGTGGTCATTGTCTCGTCCTTCGAGTCGGTCGCGCCGGGTTGGTAGCGCGTTCACCAGATAGGACGGACCGTCGCCCACAAACTCATCGCTGTCGGCGAAGTCTTTCGGAATCGCTGCTCGGCTCGAACGCCCGTGGGCTACGCCGGTAGACCGAGACGGCGTTCGACGCCGGTAGCCAGAACCGCCAGGGAATCTCGGCGGCAACGCTGACACCCACCCGCGGACCGGAGGCGATATCAGATTGCGGCACAGGAGGTTTCAGTTCCAGGTGCAGCGCGGAGAACGGGTCGAACAGCTCGGTTCCATAGTCGGACATCCTGATGCCGAGCGCGCTGCCGACATTGCCAGGTCCCCGCGCCAGGTCGGCGTCCTTCCGGACGGCGGGTCTGCGTTCGCGTGCGATATCGATGCCCTCGACCACTTCGGCCGCCCGCACGAGCACCGCACCGGCCTCACCGTCGTAGCCGCCGGTCACATTCACACACAGGTGGATTCCGTACGAGCGATAGACATAGAGCCGCCCGGCGGGGCCGAACATCACCGCGTTGCGGGCGGTCGGACCCGGCCAGGAGTGCGCGGCGGGGTCGGGCCACGGTCCGGCGGGATCGCTGCCGTAGGCCTCGACCTCCACGATCCGCAGGGCCACCGGACCCGACCTCAGGACGGCGCCGAGCAGCCGGTGCGCGGCGGTGGGCGGATCGACGGCCAGTTCCTGGGCGGACACAACCATCATTGTCGTCCGGGCAGGATGGCCCGAGGCTGCCGGGTCAGGTGTAGGCGCTGTGCCTGCCTCGTGTTTCAGGCAGGGGTTTTGGCCTCGACCTGGATCAGGTCGTAGCGCAGCGATGAGTGGTCGGCGGGTGGATTCTCGACCGGATCGACCCGGACCTGCATGCACCGCATGGGTGCGACACCCTGGCAGTCGACCTGCTCGGCGGCGACGAACATCCGGACGGTGCCCCGCCCCGACGCGGTCATCCAGTTCACCAAGGCCGACGACAAGGCCAGCAAGAGGATGAGCATGAATGTGCAATTGTCCAAGGGCGGCAAGGTAACTCGCGTCATCGCGTGAGTGATCGCGTGAATCGTAGGGTGCGACAACGACTTCAGTGTCGGATCGACGACGATGAGGCCGCGCGCGTCGGTCTCGATACCTGTCTCGGCGGCTAGCGGCGAGACCAGGTCAACGGCACGCTCGCGCCCTACCAGGAGATCGGCGACGAACTGGTGCGGCTGCGCCTGCTCATGGACATGAGCCGCATCGACACGACCGTCACCCGGGGCACCACCGAGACCTGGGTCGTGCACATCATCGACGGCATGCCGCACAACTTTCACGTCCACGATGTGCAGTTCCGGGTGCTCGACTACGACGGGGCCCCGCCCCCCTCCGAGCTGGCCGGCGCCGAGGACACCATTTTCCTGCGGCCGAATACGGCGGCCACCCTGGCCTGCGCTTCGACGGGCCTGCTGATCCGACGACACCGTACGTGTACCACTGCCACCTGCTGTGGCACGAGGATGTCGGGATGATGGGCCAGTTCACCGTCGTCGAACCAGGCCAGCAGGCTGCGAAACCTCTGGACACGCCCACTGACCCTTGCGACATCGACACCATCGCGCTAAATTCATCACATAGTGAATTCAACACTCGATGAATTGAGGTGACCATGTCGCACACCGCACCGCCACCGACCGCCGTCCAGGTCGCGGACCTGACCGTCAAGCGCGGAAAACGTTCCGTCCTGCAGGGCCTGACCATGGACATCCCGCGCGGCTCGATCACCGGCCTGCTCGGCCCGTCGGGTTGCGGGAAGACCACCCTGCTGCGCAGCATCGTGGGAACGCAGCTGGTGGAGTCGGGCACCGTCACGGTGCTCGGGAAGCCTGCGGGTAGCGCCGGGTTGCGCCGGCGGGTCGGCTACGTCACCCAGGCGCCGAGCATCTACGCCGACATCAGCGTCCGCGACAATGTGGCCTACTACGCCGCGCTCTATGGGCGCGACCGGGAAGACACCGAATCCGCGCTCGTCGCAGTCGGTTTGGCCGATCACGCCGATCAGCTCGGCGATCAGCTCTCGGGTGGGCAGAAGACAAGGGCGTCGCTGGCGTGCGCTCTCGTCGGCAAGCCCGAGCTGTTGGTGCTCGACGAACCGACGGTCGGTCTCGATCCGGTGTTGCGCGTGGAGTTGTGGAAGCAATTCCGCGAATTGGCCGCGGCGGGAACGACTTTGCTCGTCTCTAGTCATGTGATGGACGAAGCCGAACACTGCGACAAGCTGCTACTGATGCGCGAGGGCGTACTGCTCGCCCAGCTCAGCCCCGACGAACTGCGCGAGCGTACCGACGAACAGAACCTCGAGGCCGCCTTCCTGACCTTGATCACGATGGGAGTGCACCCATGACCACCCTGCGTCCCTACACCGCCACCACCGGCCGGATCCTGCGGCAACTGCGCAACGATCACCGCACCGTGGCGATGATCTTGGTGGTTCCCGCCCTGCTGATGACCCTGCTGTACTTCATCTATCAGGACGCACCCCGCGCCCCGCACACCCCGCTGACGATGTTCGACCGGGTCGGCATCACGATGCTCGGGATCCTGCCGTTCATCGTGATGTTCCTGATCACCGCGATCGCGATGCAGCGCGAACGCACATCGGGAACCCTCGAACGGCTGCTCACCACGCCGCTGAGCAAGCTCGACCTGCTCGCCGGGTACGGCAGCGCGTTCTCCCTCGCCGCCGCCGCGCAGGCCGCCGTCGCCAGCGTGGTCGCGTTCTGGCTGCTCGGGTTGACCGCCGCGGGCAGCCCTGGCTGGGTCCTGCTGATCGCGATGGTCGACGCGGTGTGTGGCGTCGGACTCGGACTGCTGGCGAGCGCCTTCGCGCGCACCGAGTTCCAGGCCGTGCAGTTCATGCCGGTGATCGTCGCGCCGCAGATCTTCCTGTGCGGGCTGCTGGTTCCGCGCGACCGGCTACCCGGCTGGCTGGAGGCGATCAGCAATGTGATGCCGTTGAGTTACGCGGTGGACGCGCTACAGCAGGTGTCGGTACACGCGGAGCCGACGGGCGCGATGTGGCGCGATATCGCCGTGGTCGCCGGGTTCTCGGTGGTGGCGCTCGGCCTCGCCGCCGCTACGCTGCGTCGACGCACCCCGTAGCGAACAAGGCCCGGCCACGACGAGAGGACCACCATGAGTGACGGCGAATCCGGTTCCGGCACAGCGAAATCCGGGCGCACCGGGCGCAGGCCGGGCAATGCCGACACCAAGCTGGCGATTCTCGACGCGGCGCGAGTGCGGTTCGCAAGCGCCGGGTTCGACAAGACATCGATCCGTGCGATCGCGGCCGATGCCGATGTCGACCCGGCGCTGGTACACCACTATTTCGGCAACAAGCAGCAGCTGTTCGCCGCCGTGGTGGACTTCCCGGTCGACCCGGACACGACCCTGCGCGCGGTCGACGCCGCTCCGGTCGACGAGCTCGGGCCGACCATCGTGCGCGCGGTGGTCACGGTGTGGGACTCCCCCGCCGGACCCGGCATCGTGGCCATAGTGCGCAGTATTTTCGCGGGCGGCGATCAGAATCTCGCGCGCTCGTTCCTGCTCCAGGTGGTGCTGGAACGGGTCCGCGTGCGCATCGCGACCCCGGATGACGACGGACGGGCAAGGGTCTCGCTGGCCGCGTCCCAGATGGTGGGGGTGCTGACCGCCCGCAAGATCATCGCGCTGGAACCGCTGGCCTCGATGCCGATCGATGCCGTAGTCGATGCTGTCGGGCCGGTCGTCCAGCGCTACCTGACGGGCGATATCGGCACCAGCAGTTGGTGACTCAGCGCGACCGCACCCGCACGAGGGCGGATGCGGTGTCGCGCGGCGCCGGTCAGGACTCGGCGACGAAGAATTCGTGCTCGGCGTCGGTGACGTCGCGGGCCTCGTCGATCAGCAGCACCGGGATGCCGTTGTCGATCGGGTAGGCGCGGCGAAGGCGGGGGTTGTAGAGCACGCTCGCATCGGCTTCGGTGCGCACCAACTGCAGCGGGCCCTTGTCCTGGGGGCAGGCGAGCAGGCCGAGCAGAGTCGCGTCGATCGTGGATTCTTGCGCCATAACCGACAACCTACCCCGCCGTCACCGACGCCGGAGAATCCGAGCCACGGCGGAACGAGATGTGGCGGTGACCGAAGTAGCTGCCGACCGCGACCAGGCCGAGCACGACCACCGCCGACGGCATCCGCGGCAGCCCGAACACCGACACCGCGAGCGAGAGCAGTGCCATGTTCAGCACGAGTCCCCCCGAGTTCACCACCACGAACCCGAGGAAGTCGCGCAGCACATGCCCACGCACCCGGAACACCAGCGTCCGGTGCAGCACGAACGCGCTGACCAGGCCGACGCTGTAGGCCAGCGCCACCGCGATCGCGGGCGGCACGGAATCACCGAGAACGGCCATCCAGGCCACGGTGAGCACGATGCCCAGGACGGTGTTGAAGCCGCCGATCAGCGCGAACGCGAGCTCCTGGCGCCGCACGACCCGCAGCAGCAGGCCGGTCGGCGCGTCGGCGACATGCGGTGAGTCGGCTGTCATGACGGCACATTCACCAATTCACGTTCGGCGGTGTCGGCGGTCGGTTCGGTGGCCTCGCTCTCGGCACCGCGACGACGTCCACGCACGTAGAACCACTGTGCGACACCGAGTCCGGCCAGCCCGGTGAGCACGGCCGCGATGCCGATCTTCCAGCCCGGCGGACGCCAGGTGACATCGAGTTCGGCCTTGTCGGTTCCCGCCGGGATGTCCACCGCCAGGATCGACTTGGCGATCTGCGTCACCGGGATGGGGGTGCCGTTCAGCGACGCCCGATAGCCGGGCCACGCCAGGCGCGAGAGCACGATCCGGCCACCGTTGGCCGAACTGACCTGTGCGCGGGTGCTCGTGTAGCTCTCCGACAGCGACGTCGCGGTAACGCCCGCGGCATCGGTGATCCGACCGTTCTTGCTCGAGATCGGCCCGTCGACCCGCTCGAGCACGCCGATGTAGGCCTCGTGGCCCGGGTAGTCGACCCACTTCCACCCGGCGGGCGGTTCCTGGTTGACCACGTCGGGGAACAGCGCCTTCTGCACGACGACCCGGTCCAGGTTCATCAGATCGGCCAACGGCCGCCCGGTGGTGGCCTCCGGCGCGAACATCCGCCGGTAGGCGTCGGGGCACACGCTGCTGTCCCAGCGCATGCAGAGCAGTTCGCCGAAGTAGAAGTGCCCGGTCGGCGTGTAGCCGTTCACATAGTTCAGGCCGAGGCCCTTGGCGGAGTTGCCGAAGACGAGCGAGGCGTAGGCCCCGTCCACGCTCTTGTCCTTGGGCTGGAGCAGCCCACGGTCACCGAGCTGGATGGTGTTGCCGGTGAAATCGGGGAACTTCGCCGCGGCCTCGGACCGCGAGGCGGGCAGGTTCCACGACATCGGCGTCGGCTGCGCGTCACGTACCTGCAGATACACGATCGGGAACATCGCGGTGATGGCGAGCAGGCACGCGGCGGCGACGCCACGGGTCTTGTCCAGCCAGATCAGCCCGGCGCCGAGCGCACCGATCGCGACCGCCGACAGCAGGTGCCAGTACCAGTCATCGGGCGCGGCCGAGAACGACCGAACCCACAGCAGCAGGATCAGCACACCGGCGGCGATACCGCGATTCTTCAGGTCCTTGGTGGTGGCGTAACGACCGAGCAACACGCAGACCAGCACGAGCAGACCGATCGCGAGCATCGGCAGCACCCGCACCGGCCACCGCAGCGGCCCGACCGTGCCGGGACCGGCCGTCCACATCAGCATCATGATCGCGAAGATCCCGACCGCGCTGAGTTCACGCCAGCAGTCCTTGGCCCTGCGCCAATCGATGAAGGCGAGCGCGGGCACCAGGAACCAGGCGATATAGGTGACCGGCATGGGCTGGATGTAGCCCCACCACGAGGTGAACGCGGGCAAGGTGCTCGGCAGGCTCGCGTTCAGCGACTCCGACCACGGCACGGTGAGGAATTGGTCGTTGATGATCTGCGCGGTCCCGCGCCAGGTCACCTTGGCCGAGAGCATGCTCGGCAGGTAGGTCAGCAGACCGGCGAGTCCGGCACACAGCGAAACCAGCGCCAACCGCAGCACCGGCCGCCACGCGCGCTGGTAGATGATCTCGCCGACGGCGACGGCGAACAGCATCAACACCGCTTCGACCGCAGGGAAGATGTATTGCACCGAAATCGTCAGATAGAGGAAGACGAAAACCGGGATCGGGCCGCCGGTTCCCCGCGCGTAGCGCACCGACGACGCCCACGCGTGCACCATCCACGCGGTGCCGGTGAGCGCGGTCATCCAGCTCGCGGTGTCGAAGAACAGGAAGAAGCCCGACAGCGGGAACGCGACGCCCGCGACCGCCGACCACGACAGCCGACCACCGTAGGCCAGGCAGATCCGGTACACACCCAGACCCGCGATGATCGAGAAGATCAACTTCACCACGGTCGCGTAGAGCGCGATGTTGTCCACCGACGGCGCGATCAGGTCGATCAGCAACTGCGGCGGGTTGAACAGCCCGGCATCGTCCATCGTGTTGTTTCCCGACATCCACTGCTCGGGAACCATCGCCGGGAACCGGCCCTCGCGCATCTCGCGGCCCAGCGTCACCCACAGCGAGGTGTACTGCGACTCGGTGTCGTCGGTGAAGAAATGACGTGCGTTGGCCAGCAGCACAGCGACGTACCCGAGGATCACCCCGATAGTGGTGACGAGCCCCCATCGCACGACATCGCGTCGCGAATCAGGGTCTCTACGCGCATCGAGGTCAGCACTGTCGGTCACGAGTCCCAGACCCTACATCGAACGACCGTTCACGGTGCAGTGGGTCAGCCAGATTCCCTCGGCGCAGCTCCGAGTAGGCCAGGCTGTACCGTGTTAGAGTTCACCGGCTCGGACTCTGCTGTCACGCAGGGAGTACCGGCACGCACCGTCTTCGAAAGTCGATCCAGCTGATGCCGATTCCCACCTCGCCGACCTACCGCCCCGTTCCTCCGACGCCGAACGGTCATGCCGACGCGTCCGACGGCCCTCGCCCACATCGGGTTTCGGTCGTGGTGCCGATCTACCGCGGCGAGGAGACCATCAGCGGCCTGGTCGGCGAACTGCACAAGCTGAGCCGACCCACCGAAACACCGGGTGGCGTCACATTCGTCGTCGACGAGATCGTCCTGGTCCATGATCACGGCCCCGATCACTCCGATGTTGTGCTCCAGGAACTGGAACACATCTTCGAGGAGGTGCGCACCGTCTGGTTGAGCCGCAACTTCGGCCAGGACGCGGCGACCATCGCCGGTATGTCGGCCGCGGGCGGCGACTGGATCATCACCATGGACGAAGACGGTCAGCACGATCCGTCGTTCATCGGCAAGTTCCTGGATGCGGCGCTCACCGAGCGGGCCGACCTCGTGTACTCGAAGCCGGTGAACACCCGCCCGCACGGTTTCCTGCGCAACATCACCTCGCGCGGCGCGAAGATCGTGTTGGCGACGCTGTTCGCCTTCCCCGACTCGAGCCGTTTCGAGAGCTACCGGCTCATCCGCGGCGATATCGGCCGCCAGCTCGCCGGGGTCGCGTCCAACGGCGTCTACCTCGACGTCGCCCTCACCTGGGTAGTCGGCTCGGTCGCGCAGGTGCCGGTCGAGCTGCGGGCCGAGGGCCGCGACGAGTCCGGGTACAACTACCGTCGGCTGTTCTCGCTGTTCTGGAAGATGGTGTTGTGCAGCGGCACTCGCGGGCTGCGGCTGGTCAGCATGCTCGGCGTGACCCTCGCGCTCGGCGGGCTGGTGTTCGCCGCGGTGATCATCGGCCAGCATCTCACCGGGGACGGCGCGCCCGAAGGGTGGGCATCGATCATCGTCGTGCTGCTGCTGTGTTCGGGTGCGACCTTGTTCTCGCTGGGACTGATCGCCGAATACCTCGGCGTCGCGCTGCACGTCCTGGTGGGTAAGCCGCTGTACCTCACCGTAGACTCACCGACTCCGCGTCCCGGTCATCGGGAAGCGACCACAACCAAGAGAGAGACCGACCGGGTTGAGCAGTGACCGCATCATCTTCAGCCGACCGTTTCGGGCGCGCCAGGAACTGGCCAACCTCGAGGCGGTGCTGAATTCTGATCACAGTCACGGCGACGGCGCGTTCACCGCGTCGGCCACAGCGAAGATCAAGGCCATCACCGAGGCCCCGCACGCACTGCTGACCACCTCGTGCACCTCCGCGCTCGAAATGGCGGGCCTCCTGCTCGAATTGGGCCCCGACGACGAAGTGATCGTGCCCAGCTTCGCTTTCACCTCGACCGCGACGTCGATGGCGTTGCGCGGCGTGACGTGCGTTTTCGCCGATATCGATCTCGCCACCGGCAATCTCGATCCGGCCTCGGTCGCCGCCGCGCTCACGCCGCGTACCAAAGCCGTCGTCGTCATCCACTACGGCGGTGTCGCCGCGGACATGGCCGAGCTGCTCGCGCTCGCCGACGCGCACGGCTTCGCGATCATCGAGGACAACGCGCACGGCCTCGGCGGTCGCTGGCGTGGCCAGTCCCTCGGCACCATCGGCACGCTGGGCACGCTGAGCTTCCACGACACCAAGAACGTGCACTGCGGTGAGGGCGGCGCCCTGCTGCTCACCGACGAGATCTTGATGGCGCGCGCCGAGATCATCCGCGAGAAGGGCACCGACCGGGCCCGTTTCCTGCGCGGCGCGGTCGACAAGTATTCCTGGCAGGACATCGGTTCCAGCTACCTGCCGAGTGAACTCAACGCGGCGGTGCTCGACGCGCAACTCGCGGAGTTCGATGTCATCCAGGCCGGTCGCCATCGGGTGTGGGACGGCTACGCGAGCGCGCTGCCGGACTGGGCCGCGCGCAACGATATCCGCCTGATGACCGTCCCCGACGACCGTGAGCACACCGCGCACCTGTACTACCTGCGCACCCCGACCGAGGCCCGCCGGGACGACCTGATCAGCCACCTCTGCTCGCTCGGGATCTCCGCGCCGTTCCACTATGTACCGCTCGATTCGAGCCCGGCCGGATTCAAACTCGGCCGGACCCCGAATCCGTGCGTGCGCAGTGCCGAGTTCTCCGGCACGGTCGTTCGGCTCCCGCTGTGGCCGGACCTGAGCGACGATCAGGTCGCTCGGGTCGTCGACGCGGTCACCGCGTTCACCGTCTGACTCAGACGTCGAGGACGTAGAGCTTCTCCCGCCCGCCCGCGATCAACGCCCGGTAGGACACGCGTGCCCCGTACCGCCGGAAGAACGCATCCAGGCTCGGCTCGGTGAATCGGGCTTCCTTGGCGCCGTCTCCCGCGTTGGTGAACCGTCGACCGATGGTGGCGAGCACCCGATTGTCACTGGTCGCGAGGTTGCGGACGGGCTCGGCGATGATCACCTGCACGCGGGCCGCCGCGAGCATGCGAGCGATGACGGGTTCCGGGTCCGGCAGGAAGTGGTAGAGGCTGGCCTGCATGATCAGGTAGTCGGCGGGCGGCAGCGGATCGTCGGCGTGTACGTTCCACACTTCGCCGTGTCCACCCACTCGGGTCAGTTCGGCCACGAATCCCTCGTTGAGATCGAGCCCGCGATAGTCGACGGATTTTTCCTGCAAATGTTTGGTGAACAGGGTCGCCGGGCCGCAACAGACGTCGACGACGCTGGCCCCCGGTGGGATCAGGGCGGCAATCGGCTGAAAACGCCCGTCGTAGTGACGGCCGTACAACCCCCGCATCAGTACTTCGTACACGGTTCCGCTGCGATAGATCAGGCTGGTGCTCACGAAAAGATCCTCTGGAACATCGGTGAAACGACTAGCCCACGCGATGCTACGGAGTATTCGGCTTCCCCGCCGACCGAGAGATGGTCGGCGGGGACCTTTTTCAGCCCAGCAACCGCTCCACCTCTGACGCGGTGAGCACCTCGTAGGCGTCGGTGTCCCAGTTGTAGAACCAGGTGGTCGGTCCCGGCGCCGGCAGACCGGCGGCCATGACCGCCGACGCCGAGGGACGGAAGCTGGAACTGCGTGAAATCTCGTCGACGACGTAAACCAGGTCCGGACGCTGACTGCGCTCCAGCCCGCGCATCGCCTCGGTGACATCGCCCGGTTCGATCCGGAAACCGCGGCGCACGCTCAGCGCTGCCGCCGCGATCGTGCCCGCCCGGGTCTTCAGCCCGAACGCGACCTCCATGTCGACCGGCGTGATGTCGTTGAGCACGTCCACGATCGGCTGGGTGAACACCGACCCGCGCGCGGTGTGGATCACCGTGTCGCGGCGGTCGACCAGCCAGTAGTCACCGTCGCTGTCGCGCCGGAACAGGTTCTCCGTCGGCCACCAGGCGTCACCGGCCTGGAATACCCCGCGCAGCCCGCCGTCGGAGATGTCGCCACCGTCGACGGCCTTGCCGAGCAGCAGGCCGGGTTCGTTGTCGGCGCAGCGGCGCGCGAATCCGTCGTCGCCGACGAGGATCTGCTCGCTGACCGGGTCGTAGGCGACCAGTTCCACGCGCGCGGTGCCGGGCACGGGCCTGCCCTTGGACCCGATCTTGGCGCCGGTGACATTCGCCAGCACCACATCACCGTCGATCGAGGCGTAGAACTCGAGCACCCTGGCCGGGTCGAACTGTTCGACCGTGCGCCGCCAGAGTCCCGCGGGCATACCGGATCCGATGAACAGCCGGATCGGATGGTTGTGGCCGGCCGGGAAGACCTGGGCGTCGAGCAGATCGCGCAGCATGGTCCAGGTGTAGGTGACGACGGTGACGCCGTAGCGGTGCACCTCTTCGGCGAAGCGGCCCGGGTCCATGTCCATCGGCCTGGCCAGCGCGATCCGGCTGCCACCGGCGATCGCCCCACCGAGGCTCACCAGCAGCCCCGACGAATGATGCAGTGGCGCAAGGCAGTACACGGTGTCGCGCCGGTCGAGGTCGCCCGCGCTCGCGGTGCCGAACGCCGACAGCGCCCAGCGGTGGTTGGTGATGTACTTCGCTTCGAGTCGGTCGCCCGAGCCGACCACCAGCACGAACGCGAGTTCGCGTGCCAGACCCGGGTTCGGCCGATACCAGGCGGGCACCCGCACCTTCGCAGGGTCGATCTGCTCGAGATCGATCACCCGGTCGCTGGTCGCAACCGCGAGTGCACGGCTGTCGCCGCCACCGAGCACGAGCACCCTCGCGGCGGTCGCGGCGGCGGTGCGCAGGTTCTCCGGGTCGGTGATCAACGTCTGCACGCCGGTCAGCTCGATCGCCCGGTCGAGTGCAGCGCCCGGTGCGAGTAGCACCGCGACGGCACCGATGCGCGAGAGCGCGGCGACCGAGGCCAGCGCGCTCGGCCGCGTCTCCATCATGACCCCGACCCGCATCGCGGGCCGGATGCCCACCGAGATCAGGCCGCGAACCACATTGTCGACCCGCTCCTCGACGGCGGCGTTGGTGTGCACCCGGTCATCGAACAGAACAAGGTCCTTCTGCGGCGCGCGGCGCGCGTGCTCGTTGAGCAGCTTGCCCAGCGAGATGCGGGTGTGCGGCTGAATCATCCCGAGCCGGGTCAGCCGGGGCAGTGCGCGCGCGGCCTCCCCTGCCATGTCGATCGAGCCGCGAATCGTGTTGCCCGCGATGCCTTCCAGCGCCTTGCCGACGCCCGCGCCCGCCTCAGCCAGTCCAGCGGCCGTGTGGACCATCCGGGTGGCGGCAGTGCGCGGCGCGGTACTCGGGACGTGTTCCTGCATGGGCACGATCTGCTCGGGCAGGGTGCCGTTGCCGTCCATCCACGCGATCCAGTCGCACACCATCGGCCAGGTGTGGTTGGTGGCCGTCGAACCGGCGACGAGCCCGAAATGTCCTGCCACCAAACTGGCTTCGTACACCTCGGCATTGGGCGCGGCCCGCACGATGCCACGCACCGCGGCGGGCTGACCGATATCGTCGACCTCGCCGACAAAGGCCAGGATCGGGCACTTCAGCTCGGCGAGCGACACCGGATGGTCGCGAATCACGAAGCCGCCGAGCATCATCCGGTTGTGGGCGACGAACTGCTTGAGCAGATCGGCCGCCGCCGGGCCCGCATACCCCACCCAGCCATCGCTGTTGAGGAAGCGGCGCTGACGTTCCTTGGGCAGCAACGCTTCCCGGTCGTGCAGCTGCAGCAGGAAGTCGATCCGCGACTTGGCGGTCTTCACCGGGTCGAGCATCTGGAAGCCGATGCGCACCATCGACTCGGTGATCGGCAGGCGGTGCATCACATGGTCGGCCAGGAAGTCGGCGACCTCGGAGACCACGCCGTAGGGCAGCCCGAACGGCATACCGGCGACGATGTCGACGGGGCTGCCGAAGGTGACGATGGAGGCCACACCTTTGCCGTAGCGGTAGGCGGTGGTCTGGTAGGCGAACATGCCGCCCTGGGAGTACCCCATCAAGTGCAGCTGCGCGCCGGTGGCCTCACAGACGGTGTCGATGGCGGAGTTCACCGCGAGCACGTGGTCGGCCAGGTCGCGTTCCCAGCCGCCTTCCTCCGTCGCGGGCGAGCCGAAATCGATGACCCAGCAGTCGATTCCGCTGGCGTGCAGGATGCCGACCGCGCCGCCTGCCGCATTCACGTCCCAGATGTCGGCGTTCACCATCAACGGCGGCACGAGCAGGACCACCGGACGGCCGGGCGTCGTATCGTCGGGGAAGTAGTGCCGCAGCCGATACATGCGCCTACGCTCGACGACCTCGAAGGGCGAGGACTCGACATCGTGTGACAACCCGCCGAAGCGGATCACCTCCAGCCCGTTCTGCGCGGTAGCCAGCAACCGCTGCACCGAACCGACCACACCTTTTGGACTGATATCCACCGTTCCCACCTGGCCCTACCTGCTTAAAGTGACACACCTCACACACCCCGATGTGCTCATACGAGCTAACCACACCGGACCTCCATTATGTGTCGCCTGTGACAGGCCGCATGTTGCGGCGATTCGGGTCACATCGCGTCCGGAAAGAAGCGAACTGCCCACCGAGGAACAGGTGGGCGTGGGCGGCGGTGCCGGTGACCAGCCAGTCGGCACCCCATCCCCTCAGGTGAGCATCATTCGACGATAACGACGACGGCCTGGTCGCGATGTCGATCCGTCGGCTGTTCCCGGACATCCCCGTGTCCGCAATCGCCTCCCGCACAACGGATCTCCCGGTCATCACTATGTTTTCCCGAATTCCCTACGCGCGGCCACATCGACCACCTAACATCGTTGACGTCCGGAACGTACTGACACACATCAGGTTTCGTGCAACACCGTTTCACATGCCAGACCTTCTCCGCGCTGGACCATCTATTTCGCGCAGGACCATTTCGCTTCGCACTGTTACCCACCCCCCAAGCCTGTCGCGCACTGTCGCGTCACGCAGGCCGATCGGCCGTGCCGATTTCCGTCCCGAGGTGAGGACAAATGCCATGACCATCGAAATGCCGTTGCCCACAGACAATTCCGCGCGCAAGAGCCTGAGCACCACGGCCGCGCAAAAGCTGACACATACCACCAAGTCCGAACCGCAGATGCAGGGCATCAGCTCGCGCTGGTTGTCACGCGCACTGCCATGGGTGCAGGTCGCGGGCGGTATCTACCGGGTCAACCGCAGGCTCACCCATACCGTCGGCAACGGGGAAGTCGAATTCGTCGTCGACGGATCCAGGGCCAGGGTGATACCCCAGGAACTGCGCGAGCTTCCGCCGCTGCGCGATATCGACGACGACCAGCTCCTGCGGCCGCTCGCGGAGAATTTCGTGCAGTACGACCTCGATGCGGGAACAGTAGTCGCCGAATTCGGCAACCCGATGGATCAGGTAATCCTTGTCGTTCACGGGAAACTCGCCCGACTCGGCTCCGGTGAATACGGCGAGTCGACCAAACTCGGCATGCTTTCCGGCGGCGACTACTACGGCGAGGAAATGCTCACCGATCCCTCCGCGATCTGGCCGGACACGGTGAAGACGGTGACCAAAACCACCATTCTCTGCCTGCCGAGGCAACAATTCGAGCAGTTCCTCGAGCTCAATCCGGAGCTGGATCAGATCCGCACCGAAGCGGCCCAGCTGTCGAGCCGGATCAAGAACTCCAAGGGCGAAGCCGATATCGAGATCTCCTCCGGCCACTCCGGCGAACCCCTGCTCGAGGGCACCTTCGTCGACTACGACGCCAGCCCCCGCGAATACGAACTGAGCCTGGCTCAGAGCGTGCTGCGGATCCACACTCGCGTCGCCGACCTGTTCAACGATCCGATGAACCAGGTCGACCAACAGCTGCGACTCACCGTCGAAGCACTCTACGAACGACGCGAATACGACCTGGTGAACAACCCCGAGTTCGGTCTGCTGCACAACTGCGATCTCAAACAGCGCATCACCACCGAATCGGGAGCGCCGACCCCCGACGACATGGACGAGTTGCTCAGCATGCGGCGCGGCACCAAATTCTTTCTCGCACACCCGAAAGCGATCGCCGCGTTCGGTCGCGAATGTACGCGCCGCGGGCTGTATCCCGATCCCGTGGAGTACCAGGGTCACCGGGTGCCTGCCTGGCGCGGGGTGCCCTTGCTGCCGTGCGGCAAGATCCCGGTCAGCAACACCCAGACCACATCGATCATGGCGATGCGTATCGGTGAGAAGGATCAGGGTGTCGTGGGTCTGCATCAGACGGGTATTCCCGACGAATACGAGCCGAGCCTCAACGTCCGGTTCAAGCAGATCGACGACCAGTCGATCATGTCGTACCTGGTGAGCTGCTACTACTCCGCCGCGGTCCTCGTTCCCGATGCGCTCGGCGTACTCGACGACGTGCTCGTCGCACGCCGAGCCGACTGATCGGCGCGGACGGTGTCCATCCTCACCAGGGCCGGTGCCCCGATCGCGGCCGGCGATCTGGCCGTCGCGGTGGCGGCCCTGTTACACGGCGCCGCCGCCCCGGCCGACCTGTTCGCCGGCGCCACGCCACCGCCCCGGCGAGCTTCGTCACTACTGTCGATACCCCGACCCAGCGTCCCGAAATCACCGCTCACACAACGGGCTTCACTCTCGCCACCCGAAGAGGCCACCCACACCCCGCACCGAGTCGGCACCGTCACGCCACGTCGTTTACTCGGCCCGACTGGGCTCGGCACTTCCGGCCTGCGATTGTTCCCGACCCAGCACTCCCCTGCCGGATCGTCGAATTCCATTGGTCAACAGGCTATTCCGGCTCTCTACTGCCCACCTCCCGAGCGCGACGACCCGGCATTGGCCGAGGCCGTCAACGCGGGTCTGCTCGCCTGGGCTGCCGAGATCGGTCTCTACGAAGGGCGCCTCGACGAGCTCGGCAAGGCCGATTTCGGACGGCTGATCATGCTCGCCCATCCCGATTGCGACGATCCGCACCTGCTGCTCGGCGCCGCGCGCTGCGCGGTGGCGGAATGGTCGGTCGACGACTACTACTGCGAGGAGGACGCCCCTGGCGACACCGCACCCGACGGCACCCCGTCCAGCGCCGCCGCCGAACTCGGGCCAAGGCTCGAATTGGCGGCCGCCGCGATGGATCCAGCCCATCTGCCCGCCCGCTACGCACCCAGGCTCGAACAGGCCATGCAGGCCGACCCGATCCTGCGCGCGTTCCGCACCTCGTTCGCGCACCTGGCGGGGTTCGCGAGCCCGGCACAGCTCGCCCGGTTACGCACCGAGATCGCGGGATGGTTCATCGCACTCGGTGCCGAGGCGGGCTGGCGCGCGGCACACCGGATGCCACCGGTCTGGGAGTACCTGACCAATCGGCAGCCACACAGTTTCCTGCCGTGCATGGCACCCATCGACGCGGTCGGCGGTTACGAACTCAGCGCCGCCGACTACGCCGACCCCGCGGTCCGACGGGTGGTCACCACCGCCGCGCTGGCCGCCCAGATGGTGAACGACCTGTATTCGATGGCGCGCGAGGATCTTTCGGGTGGCAGGGAGTTCAACCTGCCGACGGTCTTGGCCGCCGAGGAGGGCTGCAGCCGGGCCGAGGCCGTGCAGCGAACAGCCCAGATCCATGACGAATTGATGCACCGCTTCGAACGGGAGGCGGCCCCACTCGCCGCCTCGGGCTCACCCCAGCTGCGCCGCTTCCTGGCCGGCCTATGGGCCTGGATGGGTGGCAACCGCGCCTGGCATGCGGGCAGCCGCCGCTACCACGACACCACACCAGGAGAGGACGACAGATGACCATCGTCAACACCCCCGACCGCACGGTCCTGCGCACCACCTACCAGCGTTCGGTCGCGGCGTACTGGAACAACAATCCCAACGACGACCGGGTCAATACCGAACTGGGCAAGGTCGACGGCCTCTACCACCACCACTACGGCATCGGCGAACCCGACTGGTCGGTGATCGAGGGCCCCGAACAGACCCGCCAGGAACGGATCGTGCGCGAACTGCACCGCCTCGAGACCGCCCAGGCCGACTACCTGCTCGACAACCTCGGCGGCATCACCCCCGACGACCGCCTGATCGACGGTGGATCCGGGCGCGGTGGCACCAGCTTCATGGCCGCCGACCGATTCGGCTGCCACGTCGACGGCGTCAGCATCTCCGAGTACCAGGTCGGCTTCGCCAACGATCAGGCCAAGACTCGCGGGGTGACCGAGCGGGTCGGGTTCCACTTCCGCAATATGCTCGACACCGGCTTCGCCGACGAGTCGGCCCGCGCCATCTGGACCAACGAAACCACCATGTACGTCGACCTTTTCGATCTCTTCGACGAATTCGCCCGCGTGCTCGAACCGGGCGGCCGGTACGTGTGCATCACCGGCTGCTCCAACGATGTCACCGGCGGCCGGTCCGCCTCGGTCAGCTGGATAGACGCGCACTACGGCTGCATGATCCACCCGCGCAGCGAGTACTTCCGCGCCATGTCCGACAGCGGCCTTGTCCCCACCACGGTCGTCGACCTCACCCCCGACACCATCCCGTACTGGGAGTTGCGCACCCATTCCGAGCTCGCCACCGGCGTCGAGCAGCCCTTTCTCACCGCCTACCGCGAGGGGAGCTTCCAGTACCTGATGATCGTCGCCGATAAGGTGTCCAGGTGACCGAACAGCTCGCCGACCCGTCGACCGACCGTGAAGCCATGCTTGTCGAGTTGGTCGACGAATCAGGTGTAGCGATCGGAGCGTGCTCGGTGGCCGATGCTCATCGGCCACCGGGCACGCTCCACCGCGCCTTCTCCGTGCTGCTGTTCGACCGGCACGGGCACGTCCTGCTCCAGCAGCGCGCCGCGGTGAAAACCAGGTTCCCGCTGCAGTGGGCCAACACCTGCTGTGGGCATCCGGCGCCCGGTCAGGCGGTTGTCGAGGCCGCCGCGATCCGGTTGCGCGAGGAGTTCGGGATGGTCGCCGAGCTCACCGAGGTCGGTGTGTTCACCTACCGCGCCGGCGACGAGCGGACCGGTCGCATCGAACACGAATACGACCACGTCCTGATCGGCGCCGTCGGCGACCTGCCCCCGCAACCGGACCCGGCCGAGATCGCCGGCTGGGCGTGGATCCCGGCGCAGGCCGTGCGTGCCGACTTGGCGGAGAACCCTGGCAAGTTCACGCCATGGCTGGCCCAGGTGCTCGAGATCGCCGAACAGGCCCATCAGCACTGACCAGGGCTGTCCCTGCTAGCTCTGACCAGGGCGGTTCCTGCTAGCTCTGACCAGGGCGGTTCCTGCGCAGGCTACCGGATAGATGCGCATATCTATATCTGTAGATGTTTCTGATTCCTTGGCGAAATCACAGGCTCACCACAGTCCGCGAACAGGCCACCCGGCGAAGCTGGACTCCGAACGGTCCGCACGACGGCGAGTGAGGTATGTGATGGTCGAGGTCGAGATCAACGACGACACGGTGACGGTCAATGTGCTCGGTGGGCATCGCCTACTCGCCCTGCGCCAGCAGGTCGTGATCGACCGCGCCGCGATCACCGAGATCGCCACCGCCGAAGTGGACCTGCGGCCCCCGTGGGTGCGCGCTCCCGGCACCTTCATCCCCGGCGTGATCGCGGCGGGCGTCTACCGCGGCAAGGGCCGCAAAGAATTCTGGGACACCACTTTCGGCGGCAGCGCGGTCCGGATCGACCTGGACGGGCCCGACTTCACCCGCCTGGTCGTCGACGTCGACGATCTCGAGGCGGTGCTGAACGCCCTGAGCACCGAGACCGCCCGCGTCTGAACAGCATTCACGAGCCGAAGAGTTCCAGCAGACCCAGATAGGTCTTCGGCGGCGGTGTCGCGAACGCTCCCCGACCCCCTCGGTGACGATCTCGCGCGCGTCCGGGTCGGTCTCGAGCGCGAGTACCGGTACCTCACCCGCGTGGATCCCGCGGCAGAACCATTGCATCCCCTAGTGTTCCGCCAGATCCGCAGCTCGCCCTACGGTGCGACCGAGCGTCGTGACGACACCGAATCCGCGACCGAGATAAGTATCAGCGGTTTCCCGGGAATTTCACGCCTGTTGCACCGAAGGTATATCTTCCGGCGCGAGCAGTCCGGTGTCGGCCGGCAGGGTCGCTACCACCGTTTCCAGCCTGCGGTGGTGCTGCTCGGCGGCCACGAGCAGGCGGTCGATGTCGCGCGCGAGGAACGCGTCGAGCATGGCGATATGGTCGATGTGCAGTCGCTCGCGGTCGAGCCGGTCGATGTGGACCATCGACTGCACCGGTTCGGTGACATTCCACGCGGCTTCGAGCATGTGCAGCAGCCGGAACATCCGCGACGGCCGCGTCAGCGCCACATGGAAGCTGCGCGACTGTCGCTGGTATGCCTCGGGATCGTCGTCGAGGATGGCACGTTCGAGTAGCTCGTTCACCGCGAGCAGGTGCGCGCGTTCGGGCTCATCGGCGTGCATCGCGGCCGCGGCGAGTGAGGCCGTCTCCAAAGTGTCACGCACGATGTACATTTCGCGCAGTTCACGGGCGGTGAGCTGGGCAACCTGGTAGCCGCGTTGCTGGCGGTGGGTGACCAGCCCCTCGCCGATCAGCGTCTCGAGCGCCTCGCGGACCGGGATGTGACTCACCCCGAACAGCTCGGCGACTGCACGCAAGGGGATCACGGTGCACGGCGGTACGGCACCGTCGAGGATCACCCGGCGCAGTTCGCCGAGAATCACCTGCGGTCGGCCTGGCTCATCGACCACAAGCCTTGCGAGCAGCGCTGATCGTCGTCCCGGGGGCATGCACACATGCTATGGACCGTGTATTGCGCGCGGACTGTTCGATGTGACAGCTGGGAAACGATCACCGTACCGACCGGTCCCTAGTGCGTGATGGCATCCTCGGAGGATGGAAGTTTCGACAGCGCAGTCGGTGGATCGCCGTTTCGTGCGTTTGGTCACCGTCTTCGACCATCTGTTCCGCAAGCCCTCGCACGGCGGTGGCGCGTTGTGTGTGTATCTGCACGGCGAGCCGGTGGTGGATGTGTGGGCAGGCTACGCGAGTCCGGGTGTGCCGTGGACCGCCGAAACGGTGGCATTGGGCTTCTCCACCGGAAAAGGTGTGGCCTCCACAGTGATTCACCAGTTGGCCGATCGTGGGCAGCTCGACTACGACAGCCCCGTCGCCGAGTACTGGCCGGAGTTCGCGGCGGCGGGCAAGGCTGACATCACTGTGCGCGATGTGCTCACCCACCGTGCCGGCCTGCACCGTCTGCGTGGTCTGCTGCCCGGCCCGATCGAGAGTTTCCTCGACGACAACGCCGTCACCGCCGCGCTGGCCGCGGCTACCCCCGACCCACGGCGCCGACTCACCAGCGGCTATCACGGAATCAGCTACGGGCACTTGGCCGCCGAGATCGTCCACCGTGTCACGGGTCGTGAGTTCGTCGATGTCGTGCGCACCGAACTCGCCGAACCCCTTGGCGCCGAGGAACTCTGGTTTCGGGTGCCGCACGACCAGCGCCACCGCATCGCCACCACCTTCCCGCGCCTGCGCGCCGCGGGTATGGACTGGGACACCGGCTCCGATCTGCTCACCCGCACCCGCTTCGCCGCCGCCGCGGAAACCACGCCCCGCGGATTTGCCGACCTGATCGTCGATGCGCGCGTCCACGATTCGGTGATGCCCGGCGTGAACGGCGTCTTCTCCGCCCGCGCCCTGGCCCGCGTCTACGCCGCCCTCGCCAACGGCGGCGAACTCGACGGCACCCGCGTCCTGTCCCCCGACTCGATCCGCCGCTTCGCCACCCGCCAGGTCTTCACCCCCGACTACGTTTTGGCCTTCCGTATTCCCTGGGCCATGGGCTTTCACGGTGTCCCGATGAAACCCTCCAAGTCCGACCCCATCTCGGCCTTCGGCCACTTCGGCCTCGGCGGCTCCGGCGCCTTCGCCGACCCCGAGACCGGCTTGTCCCTCGCCTTCGTCACCAACCGCCTCGGCGGCAAACTCACTCCGCTCGGCGATGCCCGCCTCACCCGCCTCGGCACCATCGCCCACAACATCGCCAAGGCCGAACTCCGCCCCTGACGCCGTACGCCCAGACACCTGGCGGCGGCTCGCCCATGACACCGACCGCTGACTGGACGGTTGATCACTAGGCGATCAGGTAGGCATCGCCCAAGTAGCAATCACCATGGTTGCCTGATGATCACACGTCCAGGAGGCGACGGTCGATGAACTCCGCCTGATTCGGACCACGGCACCTCGTTCCACGCCGTGGGACGCCGGGCCTGGCACCATGTGGCGAATGGAGACCGTGGGACTGGAGCGGATCGAGGCGGCAGCGCGACTGTTGGCGCCCGTGATTCGGCGGACGCCGACTGTGGGGTCGCGGGTGCTGTCGGAGCGGGCCGGCACGCAGGTGCTGCTCAAATGTGAGAACTTGCAGCGGACCGGGTCGTTCAAGCCGCGCGGGGCCTACAACCGGATCGCGAATCTGCCTGCGGCGGAGCGGGCGCGGGGTGTGGTGGCGGCCAGCGCCGGTAATCACGCGCAAGGGGTGGCGTGGGCGGCGAGCGAGCTCGGGATCTCCTCGACGGTGTTCATGCCGGTCGGGGCGTCGCTGCCGAAACTGGTCGCCACGCGCGCCTATGGTGCCGAGGTGCATCTGGTGGGCGCCACGATCGACGAGTCCTTGGTCGCCGCACAGGAATTCGCCGAACGCACCGGCGCGACCCTGATCCATCCCTTCGATCATCCCGACATCGTCGCTGGTCAGGCGACGGTCGCGCTGGAGATTCTGGAGCAGGTTCCCGACGTGGGCACGGTCGTCGTGCCGACCGGTGGCGGTGGGTTGCTCGCGGGCGTGGCGGTGGCGTTGCACGCGCTGGCGCCGCATGTGCGGGTCATCGGCGTGCAGGCGGCCGAGGCGGCGGCGTGGCCGGATTCGCTGGCGGCGGGCAGACCGGTTCGGGTGCCACGGATGTCGACGATGGCCGACGGTATCGCGGTCGGGCTGCCGGGTGCGGTGCCCTTCGCCCATGTCGCCGAGTTGGTGTCCGAGATCGTCACTGTCGAGGAGGACGCGCTGTCGGAGGCGCTGCTGCTCTGCCTCGA
The DNA here is from genome assembly GCF_052814245.1 of Nocardia sp. IBHARD005. NCBI lineage: Bacteria > Bacillati > Actinomycetota > Actinomycetes > Mycobacteriales > Nocardiaceae > Nocardia > Nocardia sp. IBHARD005. The sequence continues at coordinate 3,942,778 of NZ_CP199935.1, read as the reverse complement.
GCGAGCCAAACTCATCGTCGAACCCGCGGGCGCGGCAGGTGTCGCCGCCCTGCTCACCTCTGCCCTGCACGACCTCCCCGGCCCGGTGGTGACGATTCTGTCCGGCGGCAATATCGACCCGCTGCTACTCACTCGCGTCATCGGCCACGGCCTCAGCGCCGCGGGCCGCTACCTCGCCATGCACGTCACCATCGACGACCGCCCCGGGGCACTGTCCGAACTACTCGGCGTCGTCGGCCGCGCGGGTGCCAGCGTGGTCGACATCGTGCACTCACGCACCGGAATCTGGCTCGCGGTCGACGAGGTAGAGGTCTCGCTCACCGTCGAGACACGTGGTCCCACCCACCGCGACTCCGTTCTCGACGCTCTGCGTGCGGCAGGCTTCCGGGTGCACGCCGAGCTCTAGAAAACCCAGTGTGCCCCACCGAGTTCCAGCACCGGAGATGACGAGCAGAATCCACGACATGACGAGCCTCTTGTCGCACTCCGTGTACGGCTACCCTCGTCCGGGCTCACGCCAAGCTGTCACACCGGCAACCGCTCGGCAAGCAGGTGGTGGGTGATCACCACCTGCCGATCAGCGGTCAGCGCAGCCAGGCGCGCGCGTCGGCGGCGTTTTTGCGAACCTCGTCGAGCTGCTCGGCCACCCGCACACCGGCGGTACCACCGCGTGCGTTGCGCGAGGCGATGGAGCCCTGCACCGTGAGCACTTCGCGCACACCGGCGGTCAGCGCCGGGTCGACGGCGGCGAATTCGGCGTCGGTCAGCTCGTCGAGACCGACTCCACGCGCCTCGGCCACCCGCACACACGCACCGGCCGCTTCGTGGGCGACGCGGAACGGAACGCCTTGGCGCACCATCCATTCGGCGATGTCAGTGGCGAGAGTGAAACCGGCAGGGGCCAATTCGGCCATCCGGTCGGTGTGGAAGGTGAGGGTGCCGACCAGTCCAGCGATGGCGGGCAGGAGCAGTTCCAGCTGGGCGACCGAGTCGAACAGTGGTTCTTTGTCCTCCTGGAGGTCGCGGTTGTAGGCCAACGGCTGGGCTTTCAGCGTTGCCAGCAGACCGGTCAGGTTGCCGATCAGGCGCCCCGCCTTGCCGCGAGTCAGCTCCGAGACATCGGGGTTCTTCTTCTGCGGCATGATCGACGAGCCGGTCGACCAGGCGTCGGCCAGCGTGACGTAGCCGAATTCCGGTGTGCTCCAGATGATGACTTCTTCGGCCATCCGGCTCAGGTCGACACCGATCATGGCCAGCACGAACGCGGCCTCGGCGGCGAAGTCACGCGAGGAGGTCGCGTCGATCGAATTGGCCGCGGAGGCAGTGAAATTCAGCTCCGCGGCGATCTGCTCGGGATCGAGGCCGAGCGAGGAACCGGCCAGCGCGCCCGAACCGTAGGGCGAGACGGCAGCGCGCTTGTCGAAGTCGCGCAGGCGTTCCAGGTCGCGCAGCAGCGGATGCGCGTGGGCGAGCAGGTGATGCGAGAGGAGTACCGGCTGCGCGGCCTGCAGGTGGGTTTTGCCCGGCATCACGGCGTCGGGGTGCGCGGCGGCCTGCGCGACCAGGGCGTCGACCACGTCGAGCACACCGGCGGCGACGCGACGCACACCGTCGCGCAGCCACATCCGGAACAGGGTCGCCACCTGGTCGTTGCGCGAGCGACCGGCCCGCAGCCGACCACCGAGCTCGGTGCCGACCCGCTCGATCAGCCCACGCTCGAGCGCACCGTGCACATCCTCATCGGAGTCGGCCGGGCCGTAGGCGCCCGAGTCGACGTCGGCGGCCAGCGCGTCCAGACCGGCCAGCATGGCGGGCAGATCATCGTCGGCGAGCAGCCCGGCCTTGTGCAGCACGCGAGCATGCGCCTTGGAGGCGCGAATGTCATAGGGCGCGAGCACCCAGTCGAAATGCGTCGACTTGCTCAGCGCCGCCATCGCCTCGGCGGGACCGGACGCGAATCGCCCACCCCAGAGCGCACCTTCGTTGGTTCCGACGTGGGTCATCGTGTGCCCTTTCCCGGGTGTCGATCGGCGACAGCGGTCACGGCACAAGCGCGCACAAGGACCGCCCTTTCGAGCCTAATTGCTGACTGATCTCGCAAGTACATGGGCAACTCACCGGGCACGCCCAGAACGCTGGCGCATCCCAGGGTGAGCCCGGCAAGTCACACGACCACCACCCCACGACCGGCAACAGTCGCGGGGAGGCGGACTAGCGCAGGTCGCGGCGGGCGGCGACCTTGGAGGACAGGCCGTGGATCTGGACGAAGCCCTTGGCCAGCGACTGGTCGAAGGTGTCGCCCTCGTCGTAGGTGGCCAGGTTGAAGTCGTAGAGCGACTGCTCGGAACGACGGCCGTTGACGACCGCGGACCCACCGTGCAGCACCATCCGGATCTCGCCGGTCACGGTCTGCTGGGTGTCGGAAATGAAGGCGTCGAGCGCGCGCTTGAGCGGGGAGTACCACAGGCCGTCGTAGGCCAGCTCGCCCCAGCGCTGCTCGACCTGGCGCTTGTAGCGGGCCAGTTCACGCTCCACGGTGACGGCTTCGAGGGCCTGGTGCGCGGTGATCAGCGCGATGGCACCCGGTGCCTCGTAGATCTCGCGGCTCTTGATGCCCACGAGCCGGTCCTCGACCATGTCGAGACGGCCCACACCCTGACGACCCGCACGCTGGTTCATCTCCTCGATGGCCTGCAGCACCGAGACCGGGCGGCCGTCGATGGCGACCGGCACACCCTTGTCGAAGGTGATGATGACCTCGTCGGGCGCCTCGAAGTTCACCGTCGCGTCGGCGGTGTAGTCGTAGACGTCCTTGGTCGGCGCGTTCCACAGGTCCTCGAGGAACCCGGTCTCGACCGCGCGGCCCCACACGTTCTGGTCGATGGAGAACGGCGACTTCTTGGTGACGTTGATCGGGAGCTTGTTCTCCTCGGCGAAGGCGATGGCCTTCTCCCGGGTCCAGGCGTAGTCGCGGACCGGGGCGATGACCTCGAGGTCGGGCGCGAGCGCGCCGATGCCGACCTCGAAGCGGACCTGGTCGTTGCCCTTGCCGGTGCAGCCGTGCGAGACAGTGGTGGCGTTGTGGAACTTCGCGGCCTCGACGAGGTGCTTGACGATCAGCGGGCGGCTGATGGCCGAGACGAGCGGGTACTGGCCCTGGTACATGGCGTTGGCCTGAATGGTGGGCAGGCAGTACTCGTCGGCGAACTCGTCGCGCGCGTCGACCACGATGGCCTCGACGGCGCCGCAGTCCAGTGCGCGCTGCCGGATCGCGCTCATGTCCTCGCCGCCCTGGCCCAGGTCGATGGCCACGGCCACCACCTCGGAACCGGTCTCCTTCGCGATCCAGCTGATGGCGACGGAGGTGTCAAGCCCACCGGAGTAGGCGAGTACGACGCGATCGGACATGTCTGTTGTGCTCCTCGAAGTCTGGGACGTACGGGCTGCCCTGAGCAGTATGGATGCTCCGGCCGCCGGTTCGGCTCACGCCGTTGCTACAAATGATTATGCATGATGATGCAATCTCATTCATAACTGGGGGGTGCCGAATCGGTCCCGCCACGCCGAAATAGCCGATTACCTGCGATGACACTGCCACACCCCTTGGCGAGTACCCCCGGCTGTGAGACGCTGGTCACAGCAGATAGCCACGGGTCGGGACCGAAGGAGCCATCATGCAGTCGCTACGTGATTTCGCCGAGGCCAACTACGACCTGATCGGGACGGTCGTCATCGGACTCGGAAACTTCGGCCTGACGGTCGCCAAGACCGTCATAGAGCTCGGCACCCCACTGCTCCAGGGATTCTTCGCCTGACCCACTGACGTCGAATCCAGGGAGCACACCATGGACGAACTCCTGCAGTTCCTGTCGGACAATTACGAAGCCGGCGCCGCCCTCGGCCTCTATATCGGCCGCACCGCCTTCGAGATCACCGCACCGCTGACCTTGCTGATCCTGAACTTCCTCAACTCCTGATACCGCACGTGTGGCACGCTGGGAGCGCACTATTCGGCTCGCCACACGGGAGGACGAACAAGATGCTCCACTACATCGCCCAGGAATTCTCGACCCTCGGCAACGGTGTTCTCGATGTCGGCAGGGCCGTCGTCGAACTGGTCCAGAACATCATCGACATCGCCACACCGAACAACCAGGGTGGCGGCGCGGGCGGCGGACAGTACCCGTTCAACTGAGAGCCCCACCCCAGACGTTCACCGCCCTGGCGATGCGCATGGCTACCGACCGCGATCCCCGCCCAGGACTGTGCTCGAGGCTGAGTAACGCAGTACCACAACCGATTACGGTGGCCGTGTGCCGATCACATTCGCCCACCCGGTCGCGGTGCTGCCCTTTGCCCGGCACCTTCCCCTTCCCGCGCTCGTCGCCGGATCTGTCGCCCCGGATGTCGTCTACTACCTGCCGGTGTCCCTGTCCGGCTCCGTGACCCACTCGGTCATCGGGATCCTGTGGTGGGACCTGGTGATCGGTCTCGTGGTGCTGTCGGCATTCCGCGTCTCCGAAGGCCCCGCTGGTGCGCTGCTGCCCTTCTCGCTCTCCGTCCCGGCCGATTCCGGACCGGCGTGGCGCAGCGCGGTGCGGACCGTTGCCGCGGTTCTCGTGGGCGCCGCAACACACGTACTCTGGGATTGCTTCACTCAGACAACAGGTTTCGCTGTCCGTCACTGGGATGTGTTGCGGACGACGGTCGTCGAGCCACACAGGACCTACAACGTCCTCGGTTATGTCTGCTCTCTCGCCGCAACGGCGGCTCTCGCCTATCTCTTGGTGCGCCGCACCCGCCGCGCCTGCCGCACGGCCTCCGCGTCGCTGCGGTGGCGGTGGGTCTTCGTCGCCGTTCTGCTCGCGGCGGCCACGACCGGCGCGGGGCTCGCTGTCGGCGATCCGGTCACGCGGGTCAGCACCTACGACCTGGTCCGGCACACGATCATCGGCGCGGCCCAAGCGGCCGCATGCGCCTGGGTGATCTACGCCGTGCTGTGGCATATCGGTGCCAGTCGAAAGTCATCGCGACGAGCGGACACTGTGGAGCACGAGGACGGGTAGCGGTCACGCACAGCGCGAGGTTCGTCGGCGAGTGTCAATCCTGCGTGGTTGCGTAAACGTCAGGGAAACCAACCGTGCTCGAGTCAGGCCAGGTCTTCGATTTTCGCGGCCAGTTCGGCGCCGGTGAGTGGTTCGCGGGCGATGACGGCGATGGTGTCGTCGCCGGCGATCGTGCCGACGATGTAGGGCAGGGCGGCGCGGTCGAGGGCGCTGGCCAGGAAGTGGGCGGCGCCGGGTGGGGTGCGCAGGACGGCGAGGTTGCCGCTGGCGTCGGTGGAGACGAGCAGGTCACCGAGGAGTTTGGACAGGCGGCCGGTGCCACCGGTGACACCGCGGACGGGGCTGCCGTCCTCGGGGACGATGTAGACGCCCGCGCCGCCGTCGGCCGCCCGCAGTTTCACCGCGCCGAGTTCGTCGAGGTCACGCGACAGGGTGGCCTGGGTGGTTTCGATCCCCTCGGCCGACAGCAGGGCGGCGAGTTCGGTCTGGCTGCGGACCGAGTGGGAGGTCAGCAGCTCGATGATGCGCGACTGGCGGCCGGCGCGGGTGCGGGCGATCGCGGGTGAGCCCTTCTCGGGTGCACTCATGCCTGCGCCTCGCTGTCGCTCGGCTCCGGCATGAGTGCACGGGCAGCTGTGTTTTTCAGCCGCTCGCTGCGCTCGCTCATCGCCAGGCCTGCACGCCGGCCCCGGTTCGCGGTCTCACGCGGCGGCTTTCGCGAGCAGCCACACCAGCAGCGCCTTCTGCGCATGCAGGCGGTTCTCGGCTTCGTCCCAGACCACGCTGTGTCCGCCGTCGAGCACCTCGTCGGTGATCTCCTCGCCACGGTGGGCTGGAAGACAATGCAGCACAATCGCTTCCGGGTCGGCGTGGGCGAGGAGCTCGGTGTTGAGCTGGAACGGGCGGAACGGGCCGACGCGGTCGAGACCGTCGTTCTCCTGACCCATGGAGGTCCAGGTGTCGGTGACGAGCACGTCGGCACCGGTCGCGCCGACCACCGGGTCACCCGTGACCGACACTGTCGCACCGGTTTCCGCGGCCCGCTTGGCGGCGGCGTCAAGAATCCACGGCAGCGGCTCGAAGCCCGCGGGCGCGGCCACGGTGACATTCATGCCGGCGGTCACCCCACCGAGCAGCAGCGAGTGGGCCATATTGTTGGCGCCGTCACCGAAGTAGGTGAGATTCAGTCCCGCGAGGGCCCCCTTGCGCTCGCTGATGGTCTGCAGATCGGCAAGCACCTGGCAGGGGTGGAATTCGTTGGACAGCGCGTTCACCACGGGAACCGTTGCGGTGACGGCCATCTCGTCGAGGCGTGACTGTTCGAAGGTCCGCCACACGATGGCGTCGACGTAGCGCGAGAGCACGCTGCCGGTGTCGCCGAGGGTTTCCTCACGACCCAGCTGGGTGTCGCGGCCGTCGACGACCACGGCGTGGCCGCCGAGCTGAGCGATGCCGAGCTCGAACGAGAAGCGGGTGCGGGTGGAGTTCTTCTCGAAGATCACCCCGACCCCGCGCGGGCCGTCCAGGGGCCGGTACGCGAAGGGGTCTTTCTTCAATTCGGCGGCGATGGCGAGGATCTCGGCCTGCTCGGCCTGGGTCACATCGTCGTCGCGCAAGAAATGACGCAGGGTCATTCGGTCGCTCCCTTAGCATCGGCGGCGGCCTTGTCGAGGATCTCGGGCAGGTCGGCGACGAAATTGTCGGCCTGGGTTTCGGTGAGCACCAGGGGTGGTGCCAACCGGATCACGTTGGGCTTGGCGGGGTTCAGCAGGTAGCCTGCCTCGCGCGCCCGTTCGTCGACATACGCGGAGATGTCGTTGCGCAAGACGATGCCGATGAGCAGGCCCGCGCCGCGCACGTGGTCGATTTCGGGGTGCTCGAGCAGGGCGATCCCATCGCTGAGCCGCTTCCCGATCCACTCCACATGGGTCAGCAGGTCCTCGGAGTCGATGGTCCGCAGGACCGCCAATGCCGCTGCGGCACACACGGGATTGCCGCCGAAGGTGGTGCCGTGCAAGCCGGGCGTGAGCAGTTCGGCGGCCCGGCCCTGCGCCAGCACGGCGCCGATCGGCAGGCCACCGCCGAGGCCCTTGGCCAGGGTGATCGCGTCGGGCACGATGCCCGCCGCCTGGTGCGCGAAAAACGTTCCGGTGCGGCCGATTCCGGTCTGCACCTCGTCGAGGATCAGCAATGCCCCTGCCCGCGAAGTGATCTCGCGCGCCCGAGCCAGGTAGTCGTGCGGCGGGACAACCACACCGCTCTCCCCCATCATCGGTTCGAGGAATACCGCGGCGGTGTCGGAGTCGACCACCGCGTCGAGTGCGGCGGCGTCACCGTAGGGCACGTGCACGACACCGGGCGGCATCGGCTCGAACGGCGCCCGCTTGGCAGTCTGACCGGTGAGTGCCAGCGCGCCCATGGTGCGACCGTGGAACGCCTCCTCGGCGGCGACGATCTTGGACCGTCCGGTGAGCCGCGCGATCTTGAACGCGGCCTCGTTGGCCTCGGTGCCGGAGTTGCAGAAGAACGCCTTGCCCTCACCGTCGCCGAAGTGGGCCAGCAGCTTCTCGGCCAGCTCGATCACCGGCTCGCTGGCGTACAGGTTCGACACGTGGCCGAGCGTGCCGAGTTGCTGGGTGACCGCTTCCAGGATGGCGGGGTGGGCGTGGCCGAGGCTGTTGACCGCGATGCCACCCAGGAAGTCGATGTAGCGCTTGCCGTCGGCGTCGTAGAGCACCGCACCGGCGCCGCGCACCAGCGCGACCTTCGGGGTGCCGTAGTTGTCCATCATCGCGGCCGACCACCGCTGCTGCAGCATCTCTGTTTCGCTCATGATTGCGTTCCATCCGGTGACCCGGCGGGGGTCACCATGGTTCCGATTCCTTCTCCGGTGAACAGTTCCAGTAGTACCGAATGCGGCACGCGCCCGTCGATCACGTGGGCACTGGGGACCCCGCCGAGTACGGCGCGCAGACACGCTTCCATCTTCGGCACCATGCCCGCATCCAGGCGCGGGAGCAACTTCGCCAACGCGTCGGCGTCGATCCGGCTGGTCAGCGAGGAGCGGTCGGGCCAGTCGGTGTAGAGGCCCTCGACGTCGGTGAGCACGACGAGTTTCTCCGCGCCGATGCCCTCGGCCAGCGCGGCGGCGGCGGTGTCGGCGTTGATGTTGTGCACCACGCCGTCGGCGTCGGGGGCGATGGTGGAGACCACCGGGATGCGGCCCGCGTCGATCAGGTCGAGCACGGCGCCGGGGTTGACCTCGGTGACATCACCGACCAGGCCGATGTCGGTGGCGACACCCTCGACCGCCACGGTGCGCCGGGTGGCGGTGAACAGGTGCGCGTCCTCGCCGGAGATGCCGACCGCGTACGGGCCGTGCGCGTTGATCAGCCCGACGAGCTCACGGCCCACCTGACCGAACAGCACCATCCGCACCACGTCCATCACCTCGGGGGTGGTGACGCGGAAGCCGCCGCGGAATTCGCCTGCCATACCAAGCCTTTTCAGCATGGCGTTGATCTGCGGGCCACCGCCGTGCACGACCACGGGGTGCACGCCGACGGTGCGCAGGAACGCCATGTCGGCGGCGAAGGCGGCCTTGAGTCCGTCGTCGACCATGGCGTTGCCGCCGTATTTCACGACCACGATCTTGTCGCGGAATTTCTGCAGCCACGGCAGCGCGTCGGCGAGCACGTGTGCCTTGTCCAGCGCCGAAAGGGTGTGCACCGCACTGCTGCTCATGAGCTGTACGCCGAGTTCTCTTCGACGTAGGCGTGCGAGAGGTCGGTGGTGCGCACCATCGCGGTGCCCTCGCCCACGTGGAGTTCGATCAGCACGTGGACGTCTTCGCCGGACAGGTCGACCTCGCGGGCGCCGGGCGCCCCGACACTGTCGACACAGACCGGATTGCCGTTGAACGACACCGCGATCCGGTTCGGATCGAGGGTCACCGGCGCGATGCCGACGGCGGCGAGCACGCGACCCCAGTTCGGGTCGGAGCCGAACAGCGCGGTCTTGACCAGACTGTCGCGGGCGACGGCGCGGGCGACGGTCAGCGCCTCGTCCTCGGAGGCCGCGCCGGTGACGGTGACCTGGACCCGCTTGGTGACACCCTCCGCGTCGGCCATCAGCTGCGCGGCCAGGTCGTCACAGACGGTGAACACCGCGGCATCGAGTTCGTCTTGCGAGGGCGCGACGCCGCTGGCACCGTTGGCCATGAGCAGCACGGTGTCGTTGGTGGAGCAGGAGCCGTCGACATCGAGCCGGTCGAAGGTGTATTTCGTGGCCTTGCGCAGCGCGGAGTCGAGCTGGTCGGGTGTGGCGACGGCGTCGGTGGTGAGCACGACGAGCATGGTGGCCAGCGACGGCGCGAGCATGCCCGCACCCTTGGCCATGCCGCCGACGTTCCACTTGTTCTCGCTGTGGAACGCCGACTCCTTCGGGACGGTGTCGGTGGTCATGATGGCGTGAGCGGCGTCGGAGCCACCCGACATACCGCCGCCCATCTCGTGCACGATCTCGGTGATCCCCGGGATCAGTTTGTCCATCGGCAGGCGGTCACCGATGAGCCCCGTCGAGCAGACCGCGATCTCGCCCGCGCCGGTCTCGGTGCCCCAATTGCTCAGTGCCGCGGCGAGTTCCTCGGCGGTCTTGTGGGCGTCCTGGAAGCCACCGTGGCCGGTGCAGGCATTCGCGCCACCGGAGTTCAGGATCACCGCACGCAGGTGACCGGTCTTCAGCACCTGCTGCGACCACAGCACCGGCGCGGCCTTGACCTGATTGCTGGTGAACACACCGGCAGCCGAGTACTCGGGGCCCTCGTTGAGCACCAGGGCGAGGTCCGGCTTGCCGCTGGCCTTGATACCGGCCGCGATGCCCGCCGCGCGGAATCCCAGTGGCGCGGTGACGCCCTGGGTGTGGATCAGTTTGCCGTGGTCCGGGGTCTGCGGATCAGGGGTCGTCACGGTGCCACTCCTACGGTGGAAAGTCCTGCGGTCTCGTCGAATCCGACGGCCAGATTCATCGATTGCACCGCGGCGCCCGCGGTGCCCTTGGTCAAGTTGTCGATCGCGCCGATCACCACGAGCAGACCCGCGTCGGCATCGACGGTGACCTGCAGGGTGATGGCGTTGGAGCCGAGCACCGAACCGGTCTGTGGCAGTATGCCTTCGGGCAGCAGGTGCACGAAAGGTTCGTCGGCGTAAGCCTTTTCGTAGACGGCACGCGCCTGCGCGGCATCGACCTTCGTCGGAGCGGTGCAGGTGGCGAGGATGCCGCGCGGCATCGGCGCGAGCACCGGCGTGAACGACACCGAGACATCGACGCCGCCTGCGGCTTTCAGGTTCTGCGCGATCTCGGGGGTGTGCCGGTGCGCGCCCGCGACGCTGTAGGCCCGAACGCTGCCCATCACCTCGGAACCGAGCAGGCCGACATCGAGCTTGCGTCCCGCACCCGAAGTACCGCTCACCGCAACCACATTCACCGCGGGCTCGATGATCCCGGCGGCGATCGCCGGGGCCAGCGCCACACTCGACACGGTCGGATAGCAGCCTGGCACGGCGATCCGCCGGGCGCCGGTGAGCTTCGCCCGCCCACCGGGCAGCTCGGGCAGACCGTAGGGCCAGCTGCCCGCGTGCGGGCTGCCGTAGTACTTCTCCCAGGCGGCGGCGTCGGTGAGCCGGTAGTCGGCGCCGCAGTCGATGATGACCGTCTCGTCGGACAGTGCCTGCGCGATCGCGCCGGACTGGCCGTGCGGGAGACCGAGGAACACGATGTCGTGACCGGCCAGGATTTCGGGGGTGGTCTCGTCGAGGATCCGGTCGGCTAGCGGCAGCAGGTGCGGCTGCAGCGCGCCCAGCGCGGTACCCGCGTTGGAACCGGCGGTCAGCGCCCCGATCTCGAGGCGCCCCGCTCGGTATGCGGGATGCCCGAGCAGAAGACGCAACACTTCGCCACCGGCGTATCCACTCGCACCGGCAACCGCCACCCGCAGCACGGGTCCTCCCGACGAATCAACCATGTGATGATTATGCACGACTATGCAAGCTCATTCATGAGCGGGTGTGACCGACTTCGCCTCCGACGCCCCGATCAGGCGCGCTACCAGTGGAAACACCACAACGGTCGTCGCGCCCGCCGCAACCAGGATCGAGGCGACATCGTCAGTCAACAGGCCGGTCTGGGTAGCCCACCCTCCCCCGGCCAGGTTCGGTGGAAACTTGGACGATTGATCACCAGGCCTCTACGGCTGGTTTCGAGGGGAAAATCCGAACATGAGGGCCTGGTGATCAACCGTCCAGGTGGGTGACTCAGTGCTTGCGGACGATGGTTTCGCCTGCGCCGGGTTTCCAGACGGTGATGTCGAGGTGGTCGTCGTTGGTTTCGACGGTGGAGGCGCCGGTGAGGTCGGCGATGTAGAAGTGGTCGAATTTCTCGCCGCGGATGTCGAAACCGCTGTCGTCGAACAGTTTTTGAGCGAAGCGGGCGTGCACGGCTTCGTCGCGCAGATCGGTGACGGTGCCGAAGAGTTTCGCGTCGCCGTCGGAGACCATGGTGTCGACGGTGGCGGTGTGCAGGCAGAAGCGCGGATCGCGGGCGAGGTCGTCGAATTTTCGGGTGTTCGGCATGCCGGCCAGGACGAGCATGTCCTCGAAGACCATCGGCTCGATCGGGCTGATTCGTGGCGATCCGTCGGCGCGCAGGGTGGCGAGCATGCACAGGTTGCCGGTGGCCTGGTGCCTGCGCTGGAACAAGGCCGCGATGCTCGGTGCTTCTTCGGTGAACTGGCTCCACGTGGTCATATCTCGTACGGTACGACTCAACCTTGACATCTTGTGTCAAGGTTTGCGGCTAGTCTCGAGATATGCGGGCGAGCAGGTTGGTTCAGTTGCTGCTGCTGTTGCAAGCAGGCGGTGGCGCAACCGCGAGCGAGTTGGCACGGGAGCTCGAGGTGTCGGTGCGCACGGTATATCGGGACGTGGAAGCGCTCTCGGAGGCGGGCGTTCCGGTGTACAGCGAACCGGGTCGCGGTGGTGGTGTGCGGCTGATCGACGGCTACCGAACCCGGCTCACCGGCCTCACCTCCGACGAAGCCGACGCCGTCCTGCTCGCCGGTCTCCCGGGCGCCGCCGCCGACCTGGGCCTCGGTACCGTGCTGGCCACCGCCCAGCTGAAAATGCTCGCCGCCCTCCCGCCGGAACTGCGCGGCCGCGCCACCCGAATCGCCGAACGCGTCCACATCGACATGCCCGGCTGGTTCCAGCGCCCCGACGAAACCCCCACCCTCGCAACGGTTGCCGACGCCCTCTGGCACGACCGCGTCCTCACGATCACCTACCGCCGTCGCGACCGCACGGTGGAGCGGACCCTCGACCCACTCGGTCTGGTCATGAAGGCGGGCACCTGGTACCTGATCGCCCGCGACCACGCCGACATCCGCTCGTACCGCGCGAGCCGGATCATCACAGCCGAACAGACCGGTGAATCCTTCACCCGCCCCGCCACTTTCGATCTCGCCGCGCACTGGCAATCCGCGGCCGAGGAGTTCGCGCGATCCATGCTGCGAGTCAGCGCACACTGCCGGATCTCCACCGACCACCTGAGCCTGCTGCGCCTCGTGAACGACCCCGCCGCGGTCAACGATGCCCTCGCATCCGCGGGACCACCCGATGCTGACGGCTGGACCGACATCACGATTCCCGCCGAGTCCTACGAAGTCCTGGCTCACGCCCTGCTCCCCCTCGGCGAACACGTCGAAGTCCTCACCCCACCCGAACTTCGCGCGACCATGACCGCCACTGCCGCGGCGATGTTCGCGCGCTACCACTGATCTGCGGGCACTCGCTCAACACCGGTATCGCATCGAAACCTCGCTGACGAACCGCCGACCTCGACGCCTCATCGATGCACCGGCCGACTGAACTCGACGCCGTCCAGGCATTCACCGAAACAGGCGACCGCCGAACCGGAGCAGGGCAGGGGTAGGGGGTATACCCAGAGGGGGTATCACATGCGCCGGACCCTTCGGCGGCTGTCCAGAAACGGCAACTCAGCCCCCGGACCCGGTCTCAACAGGTCCAGTCGAGAACCTCTGCCATGGAACGCAACTGGATCGACGTGGGAGTGAGGCGCAATGATGTGTTGCGGAGGGTGACCAGGGGTCGCGCGGACAGTTGGGCGATGGTACCGATCCGCGCGGAGCGTTCGACGATCATCTGAGTACGGGGGCGACGTTCTCGGTCGTAGCGAGCGAGCCCGTCGGGTTCGGCCGCCAGGCGGGCCAGGACCACCGCGTCTTCGAGAGCTTGGCAGCCGCCCTGGCCGAGGTTCGGCGTCATCGCGTGGGCGGCGTCGCCGAGCAGGGCGATACGGCCGGCGGTGAAGGTCGGTAGCGCTGGTAGGTCATAGATATCGTTGTGCAGCACCGTGTTCGGGTCCGCGGCGGCGAGGAGGGCCGAGATCGGGTGGTGCCAGTTCTCGAAGCGATCCCGGACTTCGGCGAGGCTGCCGGTGGCGTTCTCGGGGGCGTTGTAGACCGCGAAGCAATAGACGCGACCGTCCGCGAGCGGGGCCATGCCGAAACGTGCGCCGCGACCCCAGGTTTCACCGAACTCGGTGAGCGGCTCGTCGATGTCGACCACCGCGCGCCAGGCGGTGTAGCCGGCGTAGCGCGGGGCGACTTCGCCGCAGACAGCACGTCGGACGACACTGCGAATCCCGTCGGCGCCGACAACCAGATCGGCTGTCGACACGCCTTCGGAGTGGATCACCGATCCGTCGACTCCCGCCTCGAGCACCGAGATACCGGTTCGCACAGCACCTTCGGGAAGTGCCGCGCGCAGGATCTCCAGGAGTGCGGCGCGATGGATCACGACCGGGGTGCCGAATCGCTCGCGCATCGTCGCTACGTCGGTGCGCGAGAGCCATCGCCCACGGTCATCCCGAATCCCGGCCGACACCTCCGCCATTGCCTGCGCACGCACCGCAGGACCGACACCGAGGAGATCCAGTGCACGTAAGGCGTTGGACCACAGCGAAATCCCCGATCCGACCTCCGCGACCTCCGGTGCCGCTCCAGCACCTCGACAGACCAACCCCTCCCCGCGAGCGCGAGCGCTGCGGCCACTCCCCCGATTCCGCCGCCGACGACGATTGCTGTAGGCATCGCACTCTCCCTCGTTTCAGGTACGCCCATGACCGTACTACGCCCGTAGTGCCCGCCTCCGCAACTGTAGCGTGGCTCACTACGGGCGTAGTATCAGCCCGTGGCTACCAAACGCGAGCAGGTTCTCGATGCAGCAATCGAGGTACTCGGTAGCGGCGGCTCACGCGCGCTGACCCACCGCGCCGTCGACCAGGCCGCCGAGCTACCGGCCGGCTCGGCGTCCAACTACTTCCGCACCCGCGAAGCGCTGCTGTGCGGCGTCGCCGAACGCCTGGAACAACGCGATCACGCCGACTGGGAAACACTGAACCGCACACTCGGCCCCGCCACCGTCGACCACCTCATAGACGGTCTCGCGCTGTTCGTCACCCACGCGACAACCACCGACGCCATCCGCACTCGAGCACGCCTGGCGCTGTTCGGCGAGTCGCAAACGATGCCCGCCCTCCACGACTCCGTCCAGCGTGGACACCGACGACTCCGTACCTGGGCGATCGAGATGGCCGCCTCGGTGGGCCTGACCGCAACCGACACCGGCATTCTCGTCGACTACCTCGACGGCGCCGTCGTACACCGCCTGACCGGCGCGGACCGCGGAAAAGACCCCCACGAGGCCCTCACCCGCCTGACGTGCGCATTACTCGCCTGACCAAGACCACGTGCCGATCGGATCATCCGCGTACCTGTGCGGCGACGGTTCCGCAGCCCCGCTGAACTCCACTCAGTCCGGGCATGATCACCGCGATGTGGCCGAGGATGCCACCAAAGCCTGCTTCCAGTAGTGACTCACCGGCTTTCAGTGGTGTGCCGACGATCTGGGAGATCGGCAGCCCGGCGGCCGGCGCCGGCAGCAGTCCGGTCAACAGCAGCGCGACGAACGGCTCCAGTCCGACCTTGATGATGGCGATGAGCAGGACAGCGATCGCGAGACCACACCACACCAGGTGGTGGTGCGCAACCAGTCGATGGTGGCGCCCATGGAAAACCTCTCAATCAAGCGAACGAACGAAATGCGCGGCTTTGGAGCCGATGTGGGACCATCGCGCGGCCTCGACGTCGGACGGGGCGACCACTTCGGTGCCCGCGGTGACGGCGATCGCGCCCGCGCGGAGGAAGTCGCGGGCGTTGTGGGAATTGACGCCGCCGGAGGGGATCAGGAACATGTGCGGGAACGACCCGAGCAGATCCTTGACGTACTGCGGGCCGAGCGCGCGGGCCGGGAAGATCGTCACCGCCGCCGCCCCCATCTCCGCCGCGGCGAGGACCTCCGACGGCGTGAACGCGCCCATGATGACCGGAATCGTGTGTGCCGCAGCCACTTCCGCAACCTCGGGACGCAACGCGGGCGTCACCAAGAACCGGGCACCGACCTCGATGGCGGCCTCGGCCTGCTCGCGGGTGGTCACGGTGCCGACCCCGATCACGGCGTCGGTGACCGCGGTGGCCTTGCTGATCGCGTCGAGCACACCGAGCGTGGTGAAGGTCAGTTCGAGTGCCCGCAGCCCGGCGCCCGCGAGTGCTCCGGCGAGCGCGGCCGGGTCGGGGATGTCGGGGGCACGGACCACCGTGAGGGCCCGGTCGGCGCGGATCACTTCCATGGCCTGCGACGACGAGCTGAGCAACGGGTTCATCGGGTCTCCTCCTTCGTGGTGTCCAGGCGCAGGGCGCGACCGGCGCGTACTCCGGTCGCGGTGCCGCGACCATCGCGCACAACGCGGCGAGTTCGCCGGTGTCGGCGTACATTCCGGGCGTGTAGGTGAGCTCGCTGGACATCCCGACCGCGCCCCTGTTCGAAGCCCTCGGCCAGCAGCGCGCACATCCGGTCGATCTCGGCGGTGGTGGCCACTCGCTGTTCGCCGCCGACCACGAGCATGCGCAGCATGCCCTGCGGAACGAGGTAGGCGGCATTGGGCGTGATGCCCTGGTCGAGGCGGGCCAGGTAGTGCGCGACGGTGCGCCGGTCGAAGGCGAAGTCGCCCGGGTTGCCGTTCCCGCCCGCGATCTGCTTGCGCACCACCGCGAGCGCGGCGTCGTCGATGGGCGCGTAGGACAGCTGGCCGATCACCTCGGTGGTGACACCCTGGGTGATCTTCGGGAAGTGGTCGGGATGGGCGAGCAGATACA
The DNA here is from genome assembly GCF_052814245.1 of Nocardia sp. IBHARD005. Lineage (NCBI taxonomy): Bacteria > Bacillati > Actinomycetota > Actinomycetes > Mycobacteriales > Nocardiaceae > Nocardia > Nocardia sp. IBHARD005. The sequence goes on along the minus strand of NZ_CP199935.1, from coordinate 3,926,422 downwards.
GATCGGAATGCGCGTGCGTGTCGATGAATCCGGGCGCGAGGACCGAACCCGGTTGTACCGCAATAACGCTCGCGTCGGATTCGATGGTGCCGGGTGGCGCGATCTCGGCGATGCGGCCGTCGCGGATCCCCACGTCGCCGCGGGTGTGTGGGGCACCGGCGCCGTCGACGATGTCGATGTCACGCAAGAGCAAGTGCGTCATGCTCATCCGTCAGAAGTAGGTGCGGATCAGGTCGACCACGCGCGGGTGGGGCGCGTCGGCGCTGTCGATCACCGGGATGCGGCGCCACTTGTCGAACGCGGTGCAGGGGTGGGAGAGGCCGAGGCGCACGATGGAACCGACCGGCAGATCGTCGGAATCGGCACCGGGCAACCGCAGGAAGGTGTGCTGATCGTTGAGCGCGGTGACCATCGCGTTCGGCGGGAGGGTGCCGCCGATCACCTGCTGGGCCACCGGCAGTCCTTCGTCGAAGGGGAAATCCCGTTTGCCGCCGTCGAGCAGGGCCAGTTCCGGTTCGGGTCGCGAGACCACCCGGGCCCAGCCGTGCATGGCCGAACGAAGGCCTGGTTCCTCGGCGGGCGCGGTGAGCGGGGAGATTCCCGCGTAGAAGCCGTCGTCGTGGACGAGGTAGGCGCCGCTGCGCAGGACCACGGTGGTCGGCACGCCGCGCACACCCCGGGGATCGGCAAGTCCGGCGAGTTCGCCGACCACGAGTTCGGGGTAGGCGCTGCCGCCCGCGGTGACGACCGCCGGACCCGAATAGGCGCCCGCCGCAACGAGTTCGGAGTGCAACGAGGCCAGTTCGCCCAGATAGCCGCGCACCGCGGCGACACCCTCGGCGCTGCGATCGTGAGCCAGCGCGCCCTCGTAGCCCGCGACACCGGCCAGGCTCAGCCGCTCACTCGCACCGATGGCGGCGGCGACCGCGTGCGCTTCGCGACGGGTGCGGGCACCGGTCCGGCCGTGCGGTCCACCCAGTTCGACGAGCACCCGCACGCGCGGACCCGCGGCGGTATCGCGCAGGATCTTGTCCATCAGTTCGACGGTGGCGACGCCGTCTGCCCAGCAGTAGAGCTCGAAGCCGGCGTCCCGCGCAGATTCCGCTGCGGCCCAAGCCAATCCGACCGGGTCAGCCAGGGTATTGGCGAGCATGATCCGGCCGAGACCGAACGAGCGCGCGAGCTGCGCCTGCCACGCGGTGGCCAGGGTGATCCCCCACGACCCGGCCACGAGCTGCTCGCGCCACAGTTGCGGCGCCATCGTCGTCTTACCGTGCGGGGCGAGGGCGACACCTGCCGCGGCGGTCCACTCGGCCATGAGGTCGCGGTTCGTGTCGAGCCTGCCACGGTCGAGAGTGAGCAACGGCGTCTGCCACTGATCCAGACGCGGTGCGCCGGCGAGGTATTCGCGCACGGTGCTCCCCCACGCCGCGGGCGGCGCGCTCTTGTCACAGGGTCCGAGCAACTCGCCGGCGAGGGCGTCCACGACGTCGTTGTCGATGATCACAGCGTCCCCTTTCTCTTCGACCGAAACCTGCGTGGCGGCTCGATCAGTCATATCGAACAAGCATTGCATATGTTGCAACGATGGTTGCGCTGAATGTGGCCGCTCGTTATTGTGCATCTCCAGGACAGTGACCGCAAGCACGAAAGGGCGAACAAGGTGACCCAGGCAACAACCGTTCAGCCCAGGGCGGTCACCGTCGGCGAGGGGCTGGCCGTGCTGATCGCGGGCCCGGGACCCCTGGAACAATCCGTGCGGTTCGATCGCGGCGCGGGCGGCACGGAGGCCAACGTGGCCGTGGTGCCGACCCAGCTCGACGTGTCGGCGGCCTGGCTGTCACGGGTCGGCGACGACGGATTCGAGCGATACCCGGTCGCCGAACTCAGCGCTCGAGGGGTGGATGTCGCGGCAGTCGCCATCGATCCCACGCGGCCCACCGGCCTGTACGTCAAGGAACGTGGGGCGGGCTCCGGCGCGGCCAACGACCTGGATGCCGACGCCAGCCGCATGCACTGCTACCGCACGGGTTCGGCCGCCAGCGCGCTGTCACCTGCTGACCTCGTGGCCGGGGCACCCCCGCTCGACGGTGCCGATCTCGTGCACTTCACCGGCATCACCCCGGCACTGTCGGAGTCGGCGACCGCGCGCACCCGCACACTGCTGGCCCGGCCTCGGCGCGGGCTGGTCAGCTTCGACCTGAATTACCGTCCGGCAGTGTGGGGTTCGCGCGTCGACGAGGCCGCCGGCGAACTCGACGCGCACCTTCGTGGCGCCGACGTCGTGTTTCTCGGCGCCGACGAGGCCGAGGAGATCTTCGGCACCGGCGACCCGGCCGCCTTGCGCGCGTTGTTCCCCGAACCCGCCCAGCTGATCGTCAAGAACGACAAGCACACCGTCACCGGCTTCGAGGGTGAGTTCTCGATCGAGGTGCCCGCGCTGACGCTGGAGATCACCGAACGGATCGGTGCCGGTGACGGTTTCGCCGGCGGCTACCTCGCCGCCCTGCTGCACGGCGCAGATCTGCGCACGCGCCTGCGGTGCGCCGCGGCAGTGCTGACCGCCACCGGCGATTCGGCGAAACTGCCACCGCCGGAAGATATTCAGCGCCTCGCGCTACTCCCTGACGATATCTGGGCCATGCTGGGTTACCCCGCGGCACTGGATGAAACGATCAGCCGATGAGTCAAAGCGTGTCGCGGGCCCTGTCCATTCTCATCGCCCTCGGCGAGAGCTCGCGGTCCCTCGACGAGCTGGCTGTCCGGCTCGGCGTCCACAAGTCGACGGTGCTGCGGCTGCTGCAGACCATGCAGGCCGATCGGTTCGTCGTGCGCGACAACGCGCACCGCTATTCGCTCGGTACCCGGATGTTCGAATTGGCCAGTCGCGCACTGGAGAACCGTGATGTGCGCACCGTCGCCCGCCCGCACCTGAGCGCGCTGGGCGCGGCCACCGGGCAGACCGTGCACCTGGCCGTCTACGAATCCGGCGACGCCGTCTACATCGACAAGGTCGACGCCGAACAGGCGGTGCGGATGTACTCGCGGATCGGCAGGCCCGCACCGCTGCACTGCACCGCGGTCGGCAAGGTGCTCGTGGCTGCGCTGCCACACGACGAATGGCCCACGGTGGCAGCACGATTGGACTACCACCCCTTCACCACCCGCACCCTGCGTACCCCCGAGCAGTATCTGGCCGAATTGACTCTCGTTGCCGCGCAGGGGTTCGCCGAAGACCACGAGGAACACGAGAGCTTCGTCAACTGCATCGGTGTCGGCGTGCGCGACGGGATCGGTGCCGTCGTCGCCGCCGTGTCGGTCTCGGTCCCCGACGTGCTGCTCGACCATGATCAAGTGCTGGCGTTGTTGCCGCAGGTCAGGGCGACGGCCGACGCCATCTCCACCGAACTCGGCTGGGACCCGGGCCGAGACGGCACCGCGAGAAAAGGCTGAACCACATGTCCGGCATGACCGCCGACGCCCCGGCTCCCGCCCACTCCTTCTCCCAGGGCGTGCGCAAGGGCCCGTTCGTCCAGGTGTCGGGTCAGGGCCGGGTGGATCCCGAGACCACCGAGTACCTGCATCAGGGCGATGTCGCCGCGTAGACCACCCGCACCCTGTTGAACGTCAAGGCGATCATCGACGCCTCCGGCGCCACCTTCGACGATGTGCTGATGCTGCGCGTCTACCTCACCGAGCGCGAGGATTTCGCGATCATGAACCAGGCGTGCGGCGAACTCGTCACCAAGCACACCAGCAACGGCGTGCTGCCCTCGCGCACCACCGTCTTCACGGCCCGCCGCGCGCGGAGATGCTGGTCGAGATCGACGCGATCGCCGTCGTAACCGACTGTGCCACCGCGATTCCCATCATGTCGTGGACGCCACCGATGCGTGCGTGTTGAGATGGGGCGGCCCCCGCACGGGGGTGTTCACCCAGTCCTACCCGAGGATCAGCCTATGTTCGCCAAGATCGCCCGCCCGCTCGCCGTTGCCGCCCTCGCCCTGTCCGTGACCGCGATCGGTGCCGGAACCGCTACGGCCGCCCCCGCGCAGCCGGTCGTCGGCTCGGTGTCGATCTGCACCGGCATCCCGGTCGGCCCGTTCACCATCAGCGTCTGCCTCTGAGCGTTAGCCCGAATTGCGCAGCGCGGTGGCGAGGCCGTTCATGGTGAGCAGGATGCCCCGCTTCACCAGTTCGGAATCGTCACCGCCGCGTAGCCGGGCCAGCAGGTCGACCTGGAGCTGGTTCAGCGGCTCCAGGTAGGGGAAGCGGTTGTGGATGGACTCGGCCAGCGAGGGGTTGTCGCTGAGGAGTTCGGCGTGGCCGGTGACCGCCAGGTACATGCGGATGGTGCGGGCGTGTTCGTCGGCGATCATGGCGAAGATGTCGGCGCGCAGGGTTGCGTCGGTGACGAGCTCGGCGTAGCGGGCCGCGATGTCGAGGTCGCTCTTGGCCATCACCTGGGCCAGATTCGACAGCACGGTGTTGAAGAACGGCCAGCGCTGGTAAAGGTCGGTGAGACGCGCGAGGCGGGCAGGATCGTTACCGACCCAGTCTTCGAGCGCGGTGCCGGTGCCGTACCAACCGGGCAGCATGACCCTGGCCTGGCTCCAGGCCATCACCCAGGGGATGGCGCGCAGGTCCGAGACCGAATTGGTGGGTTTGCGAGAGGCGGGACGGCTGCCGATATTGAGGTCGCCGACCTCGGCGACCGGCGTGGATTCACGGAAGTACTCGACGAAGCCCGGGGTGTCGTGCACCAGAGTCGCGTAGGCGGCACGAGCGCGGGCGGCGAGGTCGTCGAGCAGTTCGTAGGCCGGTTCGGCGTCGTCGCCGAGGCCCTCCACATCCAGTAGCGTCGATTCGAGCGTGCCCGCGATCAGCGATTCCAGATTGCGATGTGCCGCACCGGATTCGGAGTACTTCGCGGCGATCACCTCGCCCTGCTCGGTCAGCCGCAGCGATCCCCGCACCACGCCCGCGGGTTGGGCCAGGATGGCGTCGTAGCTGCGGCCGCCGCCGCGACCGACGGTACCGCCGCGACCGTGGAACAGCCGCAACCGGATTCCCGATTTCCCGGCCACCTCCACCAGGTCCAGTTCCGCGCGGTAGAGCGCCCAGTTCGCGGCGAGGTAGCCACCGTCCTTGTTGGAATCGGAGTAGCCGAGCATCACTTCTTGGCGCATACCCGCCGCCGCGACCAACTCGCGATAGACCGCAACCTCCAGCACCGCGGCCAGAGTCGACGCACCGGCGCTCAGGTCCTCGATGGTTTCGAACAGCGGGACGATGCCGACGGGGCAGCTCGGCGCGGTGTCGGCGGTGCCCGGATCGAGAATGCCTGTTTCCTTCAACAGCAATGCCGCTTCGAGCATGTCACTGACCGAGGTGCACATGCTGATGATGTAGTTCGGGATGGCGGCGGCACCGAAGGTGTCGATGACCGCTTTGGCGGCGCGCAATACCCCGAGCTCCTTGGTGGCGAGCTCGCTCAGCTGCGCGTTCGGCCCGAGAAGTGGTCGGCGCGTGAGCAATTCGGCGGCGAGCAGTTCCACCCGCCCGGCTTCGGACAGGCTCGGATAGTCGACGTACACACCGGACCAAGCCAGCAGTTCGGTGACGACCTGTTCGTGCACCTCGGAGTTCTGGCGCAGATCGAGACCCTGGAGGTGGAAGCCGAAGGTTTCGATGGCGTGGCGCAGGGCGGCGAGGCGGTCGTCGGCGAGCAGCCCGTCGCCACTGGCGCGCAGGGATTCGTCGATCGCGTCGAGGTCGTCGAGGACGGATTGGGGCGTCGGATACGGGGCGGCACCGGCATCGAGGCCCTGCTCGGGCAGTGCACCGAGTGCCAGCTCGGCGGTGGCACTGAGACGGCCCCGAATCGCGTGCAGCGCACGACGATACGGTTCGTCGGCGAACAGGCCGGGGTCGGGATAACCCGCGGCCGCGAGCTCTGCGACCGGCGAAGTCACCTGCACCAGGCGCGCCGATAGCGACAGGGTCTTCTCGAGTTCGACCAACTCGTCCAGGTACCGGCCGAAGGCATAGGCGGCGGCTTGTCCGGCTGCCGTGTGCACGACTTCCGCTGTGACGAAAGGGTTTCCGTCGCGGTCACCGCCGATCCACGAGCCGGGGCGCAGGATCGGGCGTGGCAGAAGATCTTCGGAGGGCCAGCGCGTCCGCAGCGCCGCGCGCACCTGCGCGTTGATCGCGGGGATCACGTCGTAGAGAGTCAGGTCGTAGTAGCGCAGGCCGACGGAGATCTCGTCCTGGATCCGCAAGCGCGCCAACCGGATCAGCGCCGTGCGCCACAGGGTGAGCACTTCGCGCCGGATCCGCAGTTCGGATTCGTCGAGGCCGGGCTCGCCGGGTTCGAGCCGGCGGCGCAGGCGCATGAGTTCGGTGATCTTGGACTGCACGTCGAAGACGGTGCGCCTGCGGGTTTCGGTCGGGTGCGCCGTGATCACCGGCGAGACGAGCGCGTCGGTGAGCAGGTCGGCCACCATCGCACCGTCGAGCCCTGCCGCGTCGAGTTTGCCGTAGGTGGCGGCCAGCGAGGAATCCTGCGGCGGCTCACCCGCCGCCACGTGCGCGGCGCGCCGCCGGTCACGCTGGATGTCCTCGGCCAGATTGGCCAGCAGCACGAAATAGCTGAATGCCCGGATCAGCGGGATCGCGACCTCGGTGGGAGTGCCGTCGAGCATATCGGCGACGGCGCTGCGCTCGACCTCCTCGCGGCGCACCCGGAACGCCTCGATGCGAACGCGCTCGATCAGGTCGAACACCTCGGGACCTTCATGGTCACGGATGGTGTCGCCCAGGATGCCGCCGAGGAACCGGATGTCGGAGCGCAGCGGCCGGGTGGCTTCGGGTTCCCTCTCGATTCGCGATTCGCCCATGGTCAGACAGTATTGCCACGGACTCCCCGACGCGACCCGACACCGCACCCGCCCCGCATGTCGCGCGCAGCCGTGGTGGTGTCGGCGCACCTAGAGCTGCCTGATCACCCGCGCCGGATTACCCGCCGCGAAGACCCGATCCGGCAGGTCGCGGGTGACCACGCTGCCCGCGCCGACCACCACATCGTCGCCGATGGTCACGCCGGGGCACACGATCACCCCGCCGCCGAACCAGGCATTGTTCCCGATCCGGATCGGGGCCGCGGATTCCCAGCGCTGCCTGCGCTTTTCGTGCTCCTCCATCGGATGCAGCGCGGTGAGCAGCTGACAGCGCGGCCCGATCGAACAGTCGTCCCCGATGGTGATCGGCGCACAGTCGAGCAGAATCGCGTCGTAGTTGAGGAAGCTGTTGGCCCCGATCTCGATCAGGTACCCGTAGTCACACTGGAACCGCGGCATGATCCACGAGCCCTCCCCCAGCGTGCCGAGGAGATCGCCCAGCAACTCGGTGCGCCGCCCGGTCGCCTCCGGCCCGGTCCGATTGAACTCGTCGCACAACCGTTGCGCCCGCTGCCGTTCGGCCACGAGTTCTGGATCGTTGTCTCGATACAGCTCCCCGGCCAGCATCCGCTGCTTCTGTTCGCCCACCCCGCCGAGTGTAGGGGCGGGCGAACAGTGCACCGCGTGATGTTTTCGGGTCGGCTACTTCGCCGGGTCGACCTCGAAGGTCTCGGCGATGTCGTCGAGCACCTGGTGCGCGCCGGTGAGACCGACCGAGGTCAGCCAGACCAGGTCGTCGACCGGAGTGATCTTGCCCCGCAGCTGATTCCACAGCGGGTTGGCCTCGGCGGCCGCCTTGCGCTGGGTGGCGGCGTCCTCGCCGTTGCTGGTGAGGAAGACATAGTCGGCGTCGGCGTCGAGCAGACGCTCGGGGCTCAGCGTGATCGAGAAGTCGTTCTTCGGGTCGGCGGACTTGTCGGGCTGGTTCAGGCCGGTGTCGGCGAAGATGTCACCGATGAAGCTGACCCGCTGCATCAGCCGGTCTTCCTTGGGCAGGAAGCGCAGCAGCGACACAGTGGGCGCGTTGCCACCGTTCTTCGCCTTGATCGCCGCGCCGATCTTGGCGGCACGGTCCTGGTACGCCGCGAGCTTGGCCGTGGCGAGGTTCTCCTTGTCGATCGCCTTGGCGAGGAGCAGGAGATTTTCCTTCCAGGTGGCGCCGGTGGTCTGGCTGAACACGACCGGCACGGTGCCCGAACCGAGCTTGATGCCCTTGAACTGCTCGTACTGCTTCTCGTGGCGAATCTTCGCCGACACGATCAGATCCGGTCGGGCACCGGCCAGCTTCTCGATATCGGGGGTCTGCAGGTTACCGATATTCACCGCTCGACCGGCGCAGGTCTCGGCAGCCGCGCCGAGGAACGCGGGCAACTTCTCGCCCATGGTCTGGTACGTCGTGTACGCGACCACTTCGGTGTTCAGCACCAGGGCGGCGTCGACGAAGGTCTGATCCAGCGCCGCGACCCGGACCGGTCGGGTGGTGATGGTGGCGGGGTCGACCACCGTGCCGACATTCGTGCCCGCTTTGTCCTTGACCGCGCCGGCCTCGATGGTGCGCGGGTAGGCGCCGCCGTCGAGGTTGCTCGCGGTATCGCAATCGCTGCCTGCGGCGCCGGTGGTTGCCCGGTCCTGGCCGCACGCGGACAGACTCAGGACGGCCGCGGCGACTACCGCGGCGGCGGCGAGCCTGCGGCTCAGTGGGGTGTTCATCGACGTCTCCCGGTTGGTTCAGAGTTTCTCAGGGTTGCTAACCTAGCGAAGCCTTACCTAATTACCAACTATGAAGAGGGATAGTGACCGCATCGCCGCCCGGAGCCGTGTTCGCCAACACGCGGTCTCGCCGGTTGCTACTGATCGCAGGACTGTTGGCCGCGGTGCTCGCGGCCGTTCTGCTCAGCTTGGCCGTCGGATCCAAATTCATTGCTCCCCTTGATGTTCTGGATGCGCTCGGCGGCACGACCGACACCGAGAACGGCGCCATCGTCAACGGCCTTCGCCTGCCACGCACCCTGCTGGGGATCCTCGCCGGCCTCGCGCTCGGCATCGCGGGCGCGGTGATCCAGGGTCACACCAGAAACCCACTGGCCGACCCGGCGCTGCTGGGCATCACCCAGGGCGCGGCGCTCGGCATCGTCTTGGCGGTGATGATCGGCGGCATCTCGAGCCTGTTCGGTTACGTGTGGTTCGGCTTCGCCGGGGCGCTGATCGCCACCGTCACCGTGTTCGTCATCGGCGCGACGGGCCGCGGCGGACCGACCCCGGTGACCCTCGCCTTGGCGGGTGCCGCTGTCAGCTACCTGTTGCAGGGCCTGATCTCGGCGGTGGTGCTGTTCGGCACCGACGTCACCGACATCTACCGCTTCTGGAAGGCCGGGTCGCTGGTCGGGTCCAACCTCGATCTGCTCGGCAAGGCCACACCGTTCGTCGTCGCCGGGATCGTCCTCGCCCTGGCCAACACCTCCGCGCTCAACGCGCTGGGCCTCGGCGAGGACACCGCCCGCGCACTCGGCCATCGCGTCTTCCTGGCCCGCACCGTCGGCATCGCCTCGATCGTGCTGCTGACCGGCGCGGTCGTGGCGATCGCCGGGCCGCTCGGCTTCGTCGGGCTCGTCGTTCCGCACCTGGCGCGCGGTATCACCGGGCCCGACTACCGCTGGCTCGTGCCCGTCGCCGGGCTGCTCGGCGTGGTCATGGTGCTGGTCGCCGACATCGCGGGTCGGCTGGTCCTGGACAAGGGTGAGCTGCCCGCGGGCATCATGCTCGCCTTCGTCGGCGTCCCGTTCTTCATCGTGCTGGTCCGCCGCCGCAAGCTGGTGACCATATGAGTACCGTCCGGGCGGTCCGGCTGGGACCGGTGTCGTGGCAACTGCGACTTCGCACGACCGCCGTCCTGCTGATCGGCGTCGGGATACTCGGCGCCGCGAGTTGCGTCGCCCTGGCGCTGGGCACCTACACGATGCCCGACGGCGGTCCGGTCACGCCGTGGGATGTGCTCGCGGTGCTCACCGGTGGCGGCGACGAGGGCCTCGCCTACGTGGTGTGGGATCTGCGGCTGCCCCGGATTCTCACCGGCGCGCTGGTCGGCGCGGCGCTGGCGTTGTCCGGCGCGATCACTCAGGGGATCGCCCGTAACCCCTTGTCCAGTCCCGATATTCTCGGCGTCACCGCGGGTTCGAGCGTCGCGGCGGTCGCGGTGATCGCCCTGTCCGGCAGCCGTGGCCAGATCAGCGGCGTCGCCGCCGAGATCGGGGTGCCCGTCGCGTCCATGCTCGGCGGATTGCTCGCCGCACTCGGCGTTTTCTTCCTGGCCTGGCGCGGTGGCATCGAAGGTTATCGGCTCGTCCTCGTCGGTCTCGGCGCAGGTTCACTGCTCTCCAGCGTGACCTTCTGGCTGCTCAGCGTCGGCGAAGTCGATATCGCGACACGGGCGGTGACCTGGCTGACCGGCAGCCTCAACGGCAGTAGCTGGATCCAGGTGACACCGGTGGCCATCGCCCTCGCGCTCCTGGTGCCGGTGGTACTGGCGGGAACCCACCTGCTCGGCGCACTGCATTTCGGCGACGACACCGCCCGCTCGCTCGGTGTGCGGCTCAACGCCGCCCGCCTGACCCTGCTGGTGCTGGCCGTGCTGCTGGCCGGGGTCGCCACCGCCTCGGCGGGGGCCATCATCTTCATCGCGCTCGCCGTACCCCAGGTGGCGCTGCGGCTCACCGGGTCGGCGCAGCCACCGCTGCTGACCTCGGCGCTGCTCGGCGCGGCCTTCACCGTCACCGCCGATCTCGTCGCCCGCACGCTGCTGCCCGCGGGCGAGCTCCCCGTCGGAGTGATCACCGCCGTACTCGGCGCGCCCTATCTGATCTATCTGTTGATGCGGCGCAATCGTGCCGGGAAAGCGGGCGTGTGATGACCGTTCGGCTGCAAGCCAGCGACGTGACCCTCGGCTACGGGCCGACGACTGTCGTCGACGGTCTGAACCTCGACATCACCGGCGGCACCGTCACCGCGGTGATCGGACCCAACGGTTGCGGCAAATCCACGCTCCTGCGCGCGATGGCCCGGCTGATGCGCCCGGCCGGTGGTCATGTCCACCTGGACGGCAAACGGATCGACCGTATGTCGACCAAGGAAGTGGCGCGCGTGCTCGGCATCCTGCCCCAATCACCGCTCGCCCCGGAAGGTCTCACCGTCGCCGACCTGGTCGCCCGCGGCAGACACCCGCACCAGCGCTGGTACCGCCAGTGGTCCGCCGACGACGAATCCGCCATCAACGAGGCCCTGACCTGGACCGACATGGTCGAGTTCGCCGATCGCCCGATCGACGAACTATCCGGTGGGCAACGTCAGCGCGCGTGGATCTCGATGGCGCTGGCCCAGGACACCGACCTGCTGCTGCTCGACGAGCCAACCACCTTCCTCGACCTCGCCCACCAGATCGAGGTTCTCGACCTGGTCCGGCGCCTGCACGCCGACGCGGGCCGGACGGTGGTGATGGTGCTGCACGACTTGAATCTCGCTGCGCGCTACGCGCATCGACTGGTCGCCATGCGCGCGGGCCGCGTGGTTGCCGCGGGAACGCCGGCCGAAGTCCTCACCGAGGAAGTGGTGGCGGAGGTCTTCGGCCTGCGCGCGAAGGTGATCGACGATCCGGTCACCGGAACCCCGCTGGTGGTCCCGATCGGACCGGTCGACACCGAGACGCCGAAACCCTGACCAGTAGGGTCGTGGGGTGACATCTGGGCGGACCCGACACAACTACACCGGCACCTCGGTCGCCGAACGACAGGTCGAGCGCCGGGCCTTGTTCATCGACGCGGGACTGACCGTTTTCGCGGAGAGGTCCTACGCCAACAGTTCGCTGACCGATGTGTGCGCGGTCGCGGGCTTGTCGCGTCGGCAGTTCTACGAACAGTTCGCCGGGCGCGAGGAATTGCTCGTCGCGGTGTACGACTCAGTGCAGGACAAGGCCGGGGCGGCGGTGGCCGCGGCGCTGGCGGCGGCGGAATCCGACGATGTCCGCGCGCTCATCGATGCGGCGGTGCGGGCTTACACGACGGCGATCACCGACGACATCCGGTGTGCCAAAGTCGCTTTCGTCGACATCGTCGGGGTGAGCCCCGATATCGAGCAGTATCGGGCGCAGGTCAGGGATCGGTGGGGTGAGGTGGTCACCGCGATCGCGGCTGGGCGCGACGGGGTGCGGATGCCGCCGGGCGGCTGGCGGGTGCCGATGGCGGCGTTCATCGGCGCAGTGAACGGTGCCGTGCACCAGTGGAGCCTGGACGACCCGCGCCCACCCGTCGACGAGCTGGTCGATGTCTTCTCCACGATCCTGAACAGCCTGATCTCAGCGGTATCTCCGGGCAGCTGATTGCGATCTACGCCACACCCGTGTCATAGTAGCCGCTATTGAGACGAAGGCGTCTCAATTCATGTGAGGACTGTGCGCGATGAGATCTTCCTTCGTTCGGCGATGGCTTGCCATCGCCACCGGCTTGCTCACGGCGGCAACGGTGTTGACGGCCGGAACGGTCGCGGCCGAGCCGTCGGCCACACCCCCGCCGGTGATTCCGCTGCCGCCCGAATGGGATCCGGGCTTCTATCTGCCGCCCGCCGACGTGGTGGCGGCGACGCAGCCGGGTGCGATCATCGCGGTCCGGCAGGTACGGGTCGCCGATTTCGGACTCCTGCCGATCGATGTCGACGCCTGGCAGGTGTCCTATCGCTCCAACAACAGCCGTGACGAGGCGATCCCCGCAGTCGCCACCCTGATCAAGCCGCGCGGACAGGCACCGTCGCCGCGCAAGCTGCTTTCGGTGCAGCTGGCCGAGGACTCGACCGCGGGCTACTGCGCGCCGTCCTATGCGCTGCAACACCTTTCGGTGGCCGCGGTAGCCGGTCAGATCGTCGTGCCCGCCGAATTCCTGTTCGCGCAAGCGGCGCTGTCGCAGGGCTGGGCCGTGGTCATCCCGGACCATCAGGGTCCGAATTCGGCCTACGCGGCCGGACCGTTGGCGGGCCGGATCACCCTCGACGGCATTCGCGCGGCGACCAGCTTCGCCCCGCTCGAGGCGGGACCGGCCGCGCCGGTGGGGCTCTACGGCTACTCCGGCGGTTCTATCGCGACCGGGCATGCCGCAGAACTGCACAAGACCTACGCACCTGAACTGAACATCGTGGGCGCGGCCGAAGGTGGTGTCGGCGCCGATCTCGGCGCCGCGCTGAGCATGGCGAACAACCAGCTCACCTCGGGTCTCGTGTTCGCCGCGGTTCTCGGCCTCACCCGCGAGTACCCCGATTTCGCGGCCTATCTCGATCAGCGGCTCGACCCGCTCGGCAAGGCGCTGTTCGCCATCAAATCGCCGCTGTGCGTGCAGTATCAGTCGGCCATGCTGCCGTTCCTGAATCTGACCGGCATGATCGGCTCCGACGGGAACCCACTCGATGATCCGCCGGTCGCGGCCATGCTCGACAACACCCGCATGGGCAAGTCCGTCCCCGATATGCCGTTGTTCGTCTGGCATTCCGCGTGGGACGAGATCCTTCCCCTCGCCGCCACCGACACCCTCGTCGACACCTACTGCCGCGACCCCGCCACCTCGCTCACCTACACCCGCGATCACGCCAGCGAACACATCATCGCCGAAGTCGTCGGCGGCCCCGCGGCTCTGCTGTGGCTGCGTGACCGGCTCGACGGCGTTCCCGCCACCCCCGGCTGCACCATCAGCGACGCGGGCACGATGGGCGCCACCCCAGGCGCGCTCGACTTCCTTGGCGAATCGCTCGCCGCGAAGTTCGCCACGCTCTTCGGCACCCCACTCGGCGCTCGCTGAGAGTTCGCGGCCGCGGCATGACCGATTCGGACCCCTCAGCTCACCTCCCGGTGACGCGGTTGAACTCGGTGGAGAAGGACCTGTTCCAAGAGGGCGACGAGGACATCGCGCACCGAATCGCGGTCGCGGGCATCGCAGTCCAGCACCGGAATCCAGTCGTCAAGACCGAGAGCTTCGCGGACTTCGCCCAGGTCGAAGCGGGTGGCGTCGGCGAAGCGGTTGACCACCACAACGAAGGGCGTGTGGTGCTCTTCGAAGTAGTCAAGGACCGGGTAGCAGTCCTCTACCCGGCCGGTGTCGACGACGATGACCGCGCCGAGGGCGCCGTCGACCAGGTCGTCCCACAGGAACACGAAGCGGTCCTGGCCGGGGGTGCCGAAGAGGTAGAGGATCAGGGATTGGTCGAGGGTGATGCGGCCGAAGTCCAAAGCCACTGTGGTCGCGGTCTTCTCGGCGCGGCGACCGGGGTCGTCGATGCCGATGGAGACCTCGGTCATCGAGGCTTCGGTGACCAGGGGCTCGATTTCGGAGATGGCGCCGATGAAGGTGGTCTTGCCGACGCCGAAGCCGCCGCTGACCACGATCTTCACCGAGGACGGCATAGCCGGTGCGGTGGTGCGGAATTCGGAGCTGCGGAGTTCAGAGTGCGCGGACAAGGTCGCGGATCCTCTCGATGGCGGCGGTCGACAATTCCGGCGCGTCACGGACGGTCACATGCCCCGCCGCCGCCAGATCGCTGACGATCACCTTGGCGATGCCGATCGGAACCCGCAGGGCGGCACCGATTTCGGCGATGGAGTGCGGTGTCCGGCACAGCTGGACAACGGTGCGCTCCTCGAAGCGCAGCGGAGCCGACAGCGCGGACGGCGGTGCCTGGACGAGGGTTTCGATGCGCAGGCCGTCCAGCACCGGGACGGTGCGGCCCGCGGTGAGCACGAACGGGCGAACGAAGCGGTCGTCGACATCGTCGTGATCGGTGGGGGTCACCGGCACCGACCCGACGAGCTCACGCCAGCCCGTCGGCTGGTTCATCGGGATCATGCGCGGGTCGGGCAACCGCGGGAGATCGGGATCTCTCATCTGCGCAACGACTCTCGCAGTTCGCTGATCAGCAGCGGGTCGAGCAGTGATCCGGCGCGCTCGGCGAGGACGGCCATCTCGTAGCCGACCAGGCCGACATCGCAGCCACCGTCGGCGATCACGCCGAGGCAGCTGCCGTCGCCCAGTGCCGACACCAGCAGGAAGCCGCGTTTCATCTCGATCATGATCAGCTCGAGACCGTCGAAATCGTAGCTGCGCGAGGCGCTGCGGGCGAGGCTGGACAGACCCGACACCATCGCGGCGAGCCGGTCGGCGCCGGTGCGGTCGAGGCCGTCCGACATCGCGATCAGCAGCCCGTCGGAGGAGACGGCGACGGTGTCGCGCACGCCGTCGGTGTTTCGGACGAAGTTGCCGAGCAGCCAGTTGAAGGTGTGTGGATCGGCGGTCGGTAGGTGGGTGGTCACCGGGTCTCCTGGGGTCTGGTCCGATCGGTCAGCGAGTGGGATCGATTGGGGTGGAGGATGATTCGGCCGCGCCGCCACGTTCGTGACCGGTGCGGAACGAGGCGAGCATGGTGCGGGTCCGGTCGGGGGTTCGTTCGACGACAGGCGGCCGGTCCTGCCGGTCGGCCGGATCACGGCGGGTTCGCTCCGGTGCGCCGGTGATCTTGGCGCGCTTGCTGCGTTTGACCAGACCGTTGCGGGTGCGTTCGACGGCCGGGGCACCGATGGACTCCACGGCGGGTAGCTCACGCGGTTGCGATACCGGCGAGCCGTTGTGGCCTCGGGCCACTGCCTCGGAGCGTTCCGGGGCTACCGCGCCGAAGTGGTCTGCGCCGTTGCGCGGTGGGTGCACGGAATCGGGTGTGCTGCTGAGGAACTGCGCGTAGACGGAGCCGCTGGATGAGTGGTTCGCCGATACCTGACCGCTGCCGTTGGCGTCGGTGTTGCCGCTGCCGTTGGCGCTCCTGCTCGGTCCGGATTCCATGTTGCGGCTGTGCCGGGACCGACCGCTGGTGTCGGTCGGCTGCGCGGTGCCGATGCCGTGGATGGCGTGGGAAGAGTCGTCGGAAGTCTCGACCGGGCGACCGTCGGCCCACTCTGAACCTGCTGCCCCGGTCGGGATCCCGTGCTGTCGCGGCGTCACCGAGCCGACCGTGGCGCCATTGCGCGCAGACCCCATCGAGTAGCACGCAGCATCGCCGCGCCCGGCGATCGCCGCGCCGAGGACGGTGCTGTTGTCCGCGGCGGCGACCGCACCGTTGCGTGGCGGCGTCGCCTCGGAAACCCCGGCAGCACTGGATGAATGCGTGTCCGCGACGACGGAGGTGGCGTTGCGCCCCAGCGCCGCGAGGTCAGCCGATGCCCGGCTTGCGCCCTCCACGGAGCCTCGGGCGGCTCCGTTTCTCGAATCCGCAGTCTGGCCGGCCTTTTCGTCGGCGAGCAGGGACGGCGGGAGGAGCAGGCGGGCGACGATGCCGCTGACCGGTGAGGTGTTGAGTTCCACGTCGATGCCGAGGCGACCTGCCAGCCGTCCGACCACGTAGTGGCCGAGGTAGCGGGTGGAGGCGACGATGAAGTCCTGCTCGCCGCGCAGCCTGGCGTTGGCTTCGGCGAGTTGCTCGGCGGGCATACCGACGCCGTGGTCGACAACGGCGAGCAGGTAGCCGCCGGCGACCTTGCGGCCGTACACCTCGACCTCGAGATCGGGCGGCGAGAAGGCCAGCCCGTTCTCGATGAGTTCGGCCAGAATATGGGCCAGTTCACTGACCACGGCGCCGGTCACGGCGATGTCGTCGATCCGGCGCAGCACCACCCGGCGGTAGTCGTCGACCTCGGACAACCCGGCCCGGATCACGTCGGTGAGCGCGATCGGTTCGGCCCACCGACGCGGGCTGGCCTCGCCGACCAGCACCAGCAGGCTTTCGGCATTGCGCCGCATACGGGTGGCCAGGTGGTCGAGTTCGAACAGGTTCGACAGTGCCTTCGGGTCGAGTTCCTCGCGTTCGAATTCGCTGATCAATCCCAGCTGACGCCGCACCAGGTTCTGATTGCGGCGGGCCAGATTCGCCATCGATTCCGTGGTGTTGCGCCGCACCAGCGCCTGTTCGGAGGCGAGGTCGAATGCGGTGGTCTGCACACGATCCAAAGCTCCTGCGACAGCGGCGATCTCGATGCTCGCACCGCGCGGTGTACGGACCGGTGCGGGCGGATCGGGTTGGGCGTCGGCGGCACTGCGCCAGGCGGCGATCACCTCGGGCAGTCGCGTGGAGGCGACGTCGTCGGCCTCGGTGGCCAGTCGGGCCAGCGGGCGGACGATGGCCCTGATGCTGGCGAAGACCAGCGCGACTTCGGCGGCGATCGCCAGCAGCGCGGCCAGGGCGAATCCGGCCAGAATCAGCGCGGCGTCGCGGCGAAGTTTCTCGGCCCGCGCGCCGATGTCATCACCGATGACCTGCTGCACGGTGCGCTGTTCGTCGATGACCGCGGTCATCTGCGCCCACCAGACGGCCGGGTCGACCGGCTGGATCAGCGGTCCCAGCGTCGAGGCGATCGCGATGTTCTCCGATTCGGTTGCCCGCGTGGCGTTCTCACTGGCCAGCACCGCGTCCAGGCGCGCCTGCTGGGCGGGGGTCGCGTCGTGGCCGAACGCGGTGAGCGCGGCATTGCGGGCGGCGCGGATGTCGAGGAACTGCACGTACTCCCCCGACGCGAATTCCCCGGCGGCGAAGACGCCGTTGAGGAAGCCGCGCTCGCGGGCCGCGAACTCCTTCGCGTCACCGAGGGCGTAGAGCGCTTGCAGACCGTGCCGGACCGCCGGATCGCGCGCCTGGTCGAGACCGAGCGAGAGGCGGTTGAGCGCGTCGATGCCGTCGGTATAGAACTGGAACGCCGCCTGCCGGGTGACATTGCGATTGTCGACCTGCGAGCGGATCGCGGGCATCCCCGCCAGATGACCCAGCGCCGAACGCACCTCCCCCGCACCGGGTGGGTCGCCCGCGATGGTAGTCACCAGGACGCGCAGGGCCGCGTCGGTGCCCGCGCGCTGGTCGGTGACGGGCTGGCGCAGGCGTTGATCAC
Organism: Nocardia sp. IBHARD005; assembly: GCF_052814245.1. Taxonomy (NCBI): domain Bacteria; kingdom Bacillati; phylum Actinomycetota; class Actinomycetes; order Mycobacteriales; family Nocardiaceae; genus Nocardia; species Nocardia sp. IBHARD005. Next base: position 3,908,509 of record NZ_CP199935.1, on the reverse strand, counting down.
CGCCGAGCAAGCCGTTGCTCAGACCGCGCTCGCGCTGCACCTGCTGCACGAGGTCCTGCGCGGCCAGCGCGACCGCCACAGCGTCCACGGTCTCACCGCTGCGGCGGTAGGCGCTGACCTGTGTCGACATGGTCAGCCCCAGCAACGCGAGCACCAAAATCAGCGACACCGCCAAGATCCGGGCGAGCTGGCCGGAAATGGTGCGCGGCCGGATCAGCCCGGCGCCGGCCACCTGTCCTCTAGCGCCGTCGTCCGATCGGGTTCCGGTCGGGTTCGGCCGGGAACGTGCACGCACACCTGCTCCTTTGCAATGCCACCGCAACGTAATTCGCGATGGCTCACGGAAAGTCAGGTGCAAACTTGCACTCCGCGCACTGCGCGGTCAATGCGGAACGGTGTAAAGCAGCATTTCGTGCGCTGATCTAAACATGCCGGAAATGCAGCCGGGTGTGTGTAGCCGAATGCTCACAGCCGGACCGGCGGCGAGTTGGCCGACCGGTTCACTGCCGGATACATACTGGTCAGTATAGAACGTGACACGCAACACAGGTGGTGCAAACAATCAGCAGCCGCACCTCGAATGGTCTGCATCACTATCAGCCGCGATGATGGTGCGCACACCGAGAAACAAAGGTGTATCAATCAATTCGCGCTACAGAACGCTATTCGCGGAATTACTCGCCGCCGAGAATTCCTAGCACCTGATCCGAGTAGAAGAACGGCTCGAGCCGTTCCCTGATCAGCCCGGCAAGCACACCGTTGCGCTTGGCCGACTCGATGACGGCCGGGCCGTAGCGCAGGATCTCGGCACTGATGTCGTCGGCGTCGAGGCCGAGCTCGGGCAGCATCGCCGAGAGCGTGTGGTTGCCGTACCTGGCGTAGAACACCGCGACGCACTCGTGCACGAGCAGGCCGAAGTACTCCTTCTCCCTGGTGGTCACCGCGATCTCGTAGCAGATCTGAACCAGCTCGTTGAGGTCCTTCTGGGTGAGGTATTCGCGCAGGCCCGCGACGGGTTCGTCGGCGTGCAGGTCCCAGAATTCCATCGCCGCCGAGTGCACCGGGGCGTCGCGCAGCATGTCGCGGATCGCGTTGTTGGTGCGCTTGAGCGCGAACAGCGCGCCCTTGCCCGCGAGATCACCGACGAAGGTGCTGTCGGCCGCGACCTTCTTGGCCCGGTTGGCCGCGGACTGACCCAGCGACATCAGCGAGGAGACGCCCGGAATCTTCTCGGCGCGTTCACGATTGGCAGCCATGAAGTCGCCGATCAGCTTGTCGACGAAACGCGAGGCCACGGTAGCGACGAGCGGGCTCTCGGTGAGCCGGTCCAGGATCCGCTCCTGGGCCTGATGCATGCCGAAGATCTTCTCCAGCAACGCTTCCACCGGTTCGCGGTCGACGACGTCGCCGAGGGTGTATTCGGTGTTCGACGCGATGTGGTCGTAGATGGCATCGGAGAAGATGCCGACGGTATCGGCGATCACGGGGCTACCGCCGATGCGGTCGAACACCGTGGCCACCGTCTGCTCGCCCTGCTCCAGGGAGACCACGTCACCGAACCGAATCGTCTCACCGACGGTCAGCACGGCTGCCACGTCGCGGGCGATCACCTCAGCGAACCGGTCACCGGTCACCTCCGCGAGCAGGAATTCCACCTGTGCGTCGAGCAGTCGGTCGGCGATCTGGCGCGCCTGCGTCATCTTCTGTGTCCACCCATCACGGTCGTTGCTGGAACGGGAGGACGCGTGGCTACTTGTCGCCGGAATCGTTGCCGTGCACCGATTTCCGGATCTGATCCAGACGCGCACGCGCGGCTTTCTCCCGCGCCTCCCATTGTTCGTCGACGCTGCGACCCGCGGGAGTCTGCCGGTCGAGCTCGTCCATTCCCTGCGCGGTGCCGAAACGCTGCTCGACCTTATCCCGAACCGAGTCGAATGTCGGCACTCCCGAAGTGGAATATCCGCCGGTGGCGGTGGGTGCGCCGGTCATCGGTAGCCCGGACGGTACCGGCGGTACCGGCATCGCGCCTCCGACCTGCCCGGATGCGACGGGCACCACATCCGCGTCGATGACATTCGTGTCCAGAGTCACAGGGCCGCCGGTGTCGGCATGACCGGTGTCGGCTGTGGCCAGTGCGGCGGCGACGGCACCGAGCCCGGGGCGTCCGGCGACCGCGGCGCGCAGCACCGAAACCAGCTTGTCGTCGGGCAACGCGGCCAGGCGGCCGAGGAGTTCGCTCGTTTCGCTCATACCGCCAGGCTACGCAAAATCGGCTACCACCAGGTCCCGGCTATCGGTCCGCCCAGTCGGCGATGATCTTCGCCCATTCCGCGCCGAGGGTGTCGATCACATCGTTGTGGCCCGCACCGGGGACCACGATCAGCTGTTTCGGATCCCGCGCCGCCGCGTACAGGCGTTCGGCGTGGCGCAGCGGGAGGAGTTCGTCGCGGTCGCCGTGCATCATCAGCACCGGGACGCGCAGCGTCGCGATGTGCCGCAGGCTCGGGTACGCGTTCGGGATCAGCGGGGCGGGCAGGAACGGGTAGACCGAGCGGGCGGCGGCGCGCATGCCGCTGAACGTCGACATGAGGATCATGCCCGCGGGCGGGTGTTCACTCGCCAGTTCGAGCAACACCCCGCCGCCGAGGGATTTGCCCAGGTAGTAGACCCGATCGGGGTCGACTTCGGGTTGATCGAGCAGAGCCTGGCGGGCGGCTCTGGCGTCGAGGTAAGTGCCCTGTTCGCTCGGGGTGCCCGCGCTGTGGCCGAAGCCGCGGTAGTCGAAGGCGAGCACGTCGAAACCGGCTTCGACCAGCAACGCGATGATCGAGACGCGGTCGCCGATGGTGCCCGCGTTGCCGTGCGCGTAGAGGATGTGGCCGCGTGGCCGCTCGGCGCGCACGAACCAGCCGTGCACGTCGAGGCCGTCGGCGGTGCGCATGGTCAGATCGCGATAATCCAGGCCGAGCGCCGCCGGGGTTTGGGCGAGATGTTTTTCGGGGTGGTAGACCAGCGCGTTGAGCACGCGCGTCGCGGGGTGTCGCATCACTTGCCCCGCCCCGCCTGGAAGCCGAAGTCCCAGTTGTAGAGGCGGGCGATCTCCACCACGCCACCGCCCGGCTGACCGGCGGGCGGGCGAACGAACGCGCCCTCGCGACGCACCACGAACTCGCCGTTGACGTTCTCCAGCGCGAACAACACCGCGTCGCGAGAGTTGTCGGTGCAGCCGTCGAGCGTCATCTCGATGGGCGCGGAATTCACCGTGTTCAGGGTGACAGTGGCGTGCACATTGCGGAAATCGCTGGCACCGTCGTAGATCGAGGCGAACACGAGGATGCGGCGGATGAACTGGGTGTCATCGAGATTGACCGACAGGTTCTCGCCGGTGATGCTGGCGCCGGTGCGGTCGTCCTGGTCGAGGTGGATGAACGGCGGTTCGTAGAGTGCGCCGAAGCGCCGGTCGAGGGCTCGCACGGAACCGATGGCGCCGTTGACCAATTCGAAGAAGCAGCACAGGTCGAGGTCGATGTTCTTGCCGCGGAGTTTGCCGAACAGGCGGCCGGTGGCGGCCATCGAGGTCCAGTTGAGGTTCACGCGCATGACGCCGCCGGTGGCGCCGTGTTTCGTCAGGGAGACCGACGGAGCTTCCTTGGTGAGGGAGACCTTCGCGAGATCGACCGGAGGCGGGGCCATGGGGGGTTGTTGCTGGGGTGGGAAGCCTGCCGCGTGAGGCTGATTCGGGTTGAACGCCTGGCCGGGCGGCGGCGCGTACGGCTGGGCTGGAGAGTTGGACGGCTGCGGCGGCGCGTACGGCTGCGGCGCGGGGGTGAACGGCGGCGGCGCGTAGGGCTGCTGCTGGTTCGACGGGAACGCCGGGGTCGGCGGCATGGGTGGTGGGGTGTGGGGCAGGTTCGGCACAGGTGCGGGGATGAACGGCTGCGTCGGCGGCGCGTACGACTGTTGCTGACCCGGCTGGACCGAGGCGAACGGCGGCGGGGGTGCGGGCGGCGCGGGGGCCTCATCGACGGAGATACCGAAATCGGTGGCGAGCCCGGCCAATCCGCTGTCGTAGCCCTGGCCGACGGCGCGGAACTTCCACGCGCCCTGGCGGCGGTACAGCTCGCCGAGCACGAACGCGGTTTCGGTGGTCGCGCCACTGCTGTCGAAACGCGCGACCTCGGCGCCGTTCGCGGTGTCGATCACCCGGATGTAGAGACCATGGAACTGACCGAAGGTCCCCCCGTCGGCGGACGCGGCGAGCACGATCGTCTCGATCTGCGGCTCGACCTGTCCGAGATTCACCGACAGTGCGTCGACAACGGTGTGCCCCTGCTGCTTTCCTTCGTACCGAACCGCCCCCGAAGGATGCACGGCTTGGTTGTAGAACACGAAGTCGTCATCGGAGCGCACCTTCGCCCCGGCGAGCAACAGCGCGGACGCGTCGGCATCGGGCACACCCTGCCCCGACTGCCAACCCAATTCGACGCGGACCGCGGAGGCAGGCACCGCAACATTGGCGCCTTTGATCATCGACACATCGTCCAACCTATCCCGACCCCCGACCGCACCCAACCGGTCGCCCCTATTCCAGCCGCATGACGGCCGAATTCTCGCGTCGCGCCGGATAGGTGGAACCTTCGCCCGCGATGATGCGCGTGAGGATTTCGCGCAATCGGTCGACCTCGGAATCACCGATCACCTGATCGAGATGCCGATCGAACTGTTCGACCACCCGGAGGCCCGCCTCGACCGCCGACCACCCGCGTTCGGTGAGCCGCACCAGCCGCGCCCGGCCGTCTGCGGGGTCCGGCCCGACCTCGACGTAGCCGCGATCGGCCAGGTGCCGGATCAGCTCCCCCATCGCCTGCTTGGTCATTCCCGCCCGCTCGGCGAGCACGGTGAGGCGGGTGCCCTCGAGGTCGATCACCTGGAACACCGGCGCGTGGGCGGCGCGGATGTCGTCGAACCCGGCGGCGAGCAGACCCGCGTCGAGTTCGGCGGACAGGGTGCGGGCCGCCGCGGACAGCAGATTTCCCAGCGGCGGCGGCCGATCGAGCAAGGGATTAGTCAGGTGCTTGACCAAATTCTTCCGCCTTTCTATGGTTAGTCAAGAACCTTACTAGTTGAGAGGCTGGTGCGATGCGCACAGCGGCGGTGGTTTTCACGAGCGTGGCAGTTCTGATCGAAGTCGCCTGGCTCGCGTTCGGGGACGCGACGATCGGGGCGATCACGATAGGAGCAGCGGCGCTGGTCGCGGTGACGGCCGCGACGCTGGGGCGGGTGCGGGCGCTGGTCATCGCAACCAGGGTGGCGCTGGGTCTGCTGTTGGCGGGTTCGGTCGCGGACCGGTTCGGGATATTCGGCGGCCCGGGCAGCCCCGGGGTGTCGTGGGGGTCCTACGCGGAGTTCCTCGACTACACCCGAACATTGCTCCCGGCGTTCGCCGGTGACGCGGCGCCGATCGCGGCGGCGGTGGCGACGGTCGCGGAAGGTGTGCTCGGCCTCGCGCTGATCTTCGCGGTGCGACCCCGGATCACCGCGGCGGCCACGGCGGCCCTGTTCACGATGTTCGCGGTGGCGATGGCGACCTCGGTCGGGTTCGCCGCGACGGCCGACTACGCGGTGCCGGTCATGATCGGCGGCGCGCTCCTGGTGAGCACAGCGGCCGCACCCGCGTCGCACGGTCGGCGATTCGGGTTCGGCCGACGCGAAATCGCCTGAGCGACAACCACTCACGACGAAGGCCGCCCGGAGGAACCGGACGGCCTTCTGTTGTCGAGCGGGGATCAGCCGCGCAGTTCGGCGCCGACCGCGGTGGTAGCCGAGGCGACGGCGGCGTCGCGGGCGGCGCTGGCTTCGTCTTCGGTGAGGGTGCGGTCGGGGGCGCGGAAGCGCAGGGCGTAGGTGAGGGATTTGCGGCCCTCGCCTGCTTGGGCGCCTTCGTAGACATCGAACAGGGCGATGCTTTCGAGCAGGTCGCCACCACCGGTGCGGAGCGCGGTTTCCACCTGCGCGGCGGGGACGGCCTTCTCGACGCTGATCGACACGTCCTGCAGGACGGCGGGGAACGCCGAGATCGTTGGGGCAGGCAGGGATTCGTCGAGCGGCAGGGCGTCGAGGTCGACTTCCAGCGCGCAGGTGCGCGGCGGCAGACCGGCGCGCTCGAGGACGGCGGGGTGCAGTTCGCCCGCGTGTCCGACGACCACGCCGTCGACGAGCAGCTCCGCGCAGCGACCGGGGTGCCACGGGAGGTAGGCGGCGGACCGCCGTTCGATGACGACACCCGCCGCGTCGGCGATGTCGTCGACCAGCGCGAAGGCGTCGGCGGCATCGGCCGGACGGCCCGGACCCCACGGCCCGCGCGGGTCGTGCTTACCGCTGAGCACCGCGACGACGTGCACCGGCTGGGCGGGCAGCGACGCTTTGAGCTCGGCGATCTGCTCGTCGGTGGGACGACGGTCCACCGGCAGCGCCTCGACCGAGTGGGTCTGCGCACCGGGCCGCACCACCTGGGCGATGCCGTAGATGGTCAGGTCGCGCGCACCGCGAGAGATGTTGCGGGCGGCCACTTCCAGCAGACCCGGCAGCAACGTCGTCGCCAGTTCGGGGCGGTCGCTGTCGAGGGGGTTCAGCACGCGGGTTGTGGTGCGGCGCGGGTCGTCGGCGTCCAGACCCCACACCTCGAACACACCACCGGGCAGGAAGGCAGGCGGCGGCACCTCGACGGCACCGGAGAAGGCCAGTGCCCTGCTCACCGCGCGGCGACGCTGCTGCTGCGCGGTCAACCCGCGGCCACCCGGCGCGGTCGGCAGAATGGACGGGATCAGCTCGAGGCCTTCCAGCCGCAGGACCTCTTCGACCAGGTCGGCGGGCTGCGAAAGGTCGGGGCGCCAGCTCGGCGGAGTCACCAGCAGCTGGGTCTTGCCCGCGTCGTTGACCTCGATATCGACGCCCGCGCCGATCTGGGCGAGCCTGCGCACGGAGGTGCCCGCCGGGTAGGTGACCCCGGCGATGCGGTCGGGCAGGTCGATGTCCATCGCGATCGGCGCCACCGGCGCCAGGGGCACCCTGATGTCGGTGAGCGCGGATTCGATGGTGCCGCCGGTGATGTCGGCGAGCAGGGTCGCGGCGCGGTCGAGCGCGGCGATATTGATCTCGGGATCCACGACACGTTCGTAGCGCTTGCCCGCCTCCGAGGAGAGCTTGTGGCGGCGCGATGTCCGGTACACCCGCAGCGGGTTCCAGACGGCGGCTTCGAGGACCACATCGGTGGTCCCGGCACCGACCTCGGTGCTCGCGCCACCCATGACACCGGCGAGGGAGATCACGCCGGACTCATCGGCGATCACCACGTCCTCGGCGTCGAGGGTGCGCTCGGTGTCGTCGAGGGTGCGCAGGGTCTCGCCCTTGTGCGCCGAGCGAACAACCAAGCCGCCGTGCAGCTTTGCCGCGTCGAAGGCGTGCAGCGGCTGACCGAGTTCGAGCATCACGTAGTTGGTGACGTCGACAGCCGGGGAGATCGGGCGCATGCCCGACAGCATCAGCCTGCGCTGCAACCACAGCGGGCTCACCGCGTTCGGGTTCATCCCGGTGACGCGGCGCGCGCCGAAGCGCGTGCAGTCCGAGTCGTCTTCCAGGCGTACCGGCCAGGCGAGCGCGTCGGCCTCGGACAGCGTGCGCTGGGCGGGGTCGGCGTATTCGAGGTCGAAGCCGCAGGCCAGTTCGCGGGCCAGGCCGCGCACCGAGAAGCAGTAGCCGCGGTCGGGGGTGATGTTGAGTTCGATGATGGTGTCATCGGTGGCGAGCAGCACATTCGCGTCGTCGCCGGGCTGCGCGGATCCGGGCTCGAGCACCAGGATGCCGTCGTGATCTTTGCCGATGCCCAGTTCGGCGACCGAGCAGATCATGCCGTTGGAGGTGTGCCCGTAGGTCTTGCGCGAGGAGATCTTGAACCCGCCGGGCAGCTCACCACCGGGCAGCACGACAACGACGAGGTCGCCGACGGCGAAATTACGTGCGCCGCAGACGATTTCCTGCAGTTCAGGGTTGCCGACGTCGACCTTGCAGAAGCGGATCGGCTTCTTGAACTCGGTCAGCTCGGTGATCTCGGCGACGCGGCCGACGACCAGCGGCTTGTCGATCTCGCCGCCGATCGGCTCGAGCTTGTCGACCTCTTCGACTTCCAAACCCACCCGGACGAAGCCCGCGTCGAGCTCTTCCGCCGACACCGACCACTCGGGGGTGGTGCGCTGCAGGATCTCGGTCAGCCAGGACTGTGCTACTCGCACTTGACGTTTCGCTCTCTCTCTAAGACCGGATACCGAAGGGCAGGGTGAACCGCACGTCACCCTCGACGATGTCGCGCATGTCGGGGATGGTGGTCTGGAACTGCAGAGTGCGCTCCATACCCATGCCGAACGCGAACCCGGAATACACCTCGGGATCGATGCCGCTGGCGATGAGGACCTTCGGGTTGACCATGCCGCAGCCGCCCCACTCGATCCAGCCCGCGCCGCCCTTCTTGTTCGGGAACCACACGTCGACCTCGGCCGACGGCTCGGTGAACGGGAAGTAGTTGGGGCGCATGCGAGTTCGGGTCTCGGGGCCGAACATGGCCTGCGCGAACGCGTCGAGGACACCGCGCAGGTGTGCCATGGTCAGGCCCTTGTCGATCGCCAGACCCTCCACCTGGGAGAACACCGGGGTGTGGGTGGCGTCGAGCTCGTCGGTGCGGAAGGTGCGGCCGGGGCACGCGACATAGATCGGCACCTCGCGCTCCAGCATGGACCGCACCTGCACCGGCGAGGTGTGCGTGCGCAGCACCTGGCGCGAACCCTCCGGGGCGATGTGGAAGGTGTCCTGCATGGTGCGCGCCGGGTGATCGGGCAGGAAGTTCAGCGCGTCGAAGTTGAAGTGCTCGGTCTCCACCTCGGGACCCTCGGCGACCTCCCAGCCCATGCCGACGAAGAAGTCGGCGATCTGCTCGGAGATCACGGTGATCGGGTGCCGGGCGCCGACGGGCCGGCGACGGGCGGGCAGCGTGACGTCGATCTTCTCGGAGATGAGCACAGCCTGGTCGCGCTCCTCGAGGAGCGCGGCACGGCGTGCCTCGAACGCATCGGAGACCCGCTTACGCGCGACGTTGACCCGCTTACCGGCGTCGGCCTTCTCCTCCTTGGGCACGCTGCCCAGCCCACGCTGCGCGAGTGCGATCGGCGACTTGCCGCCGATGTAGTCGGTCTTGGCGACCGCCAGCGCATCCAGATCAGCCGCCGCGGAGAAGGCCTTCTCGGCCTCTGCCGCCGCTGCCGCGAGTGCCTCCTCGGTCAAAGAGGCGTTTTGCTCGACTCCACTGTTGTCGTCGGCCACGATCTTCTCGACTCTCCCCTGGGGATCGGTTCGCGGGCGCGTCATTGCCATCCCGCATCGGTGCTGCGTAAATCCTATGGGATGGGGTTCGCGCGATTCATCCGGATTACTCGCGGGACAATCGCCGCTGGTCGAGCGGGTCACGATAAGGACTGACCAATCCAGGTCGGGGTGTGCTGTCGTGGCGCCGGCTACTGGTCGTATCGGGGTAAGCATGCGGTGTCGAGGAAAACTGCCATCGGGTCGAGGAGGTCGATCGGGTCGCCGTAGACACCTTCGGTCAGTTCGGCGTAGCCGCCGGCGGCGGGCCCGGCGAACAACGCCCAGCGACCGACGCGAGGGTCGATGACGAGCAGGGCGCGCACGCCCGCCGCGGCATACCAGCCATTCTTGCCGTTGATCTGGGCCGCCCGCTCCGACTTAGAGATGACCTCGACGGCGAGTTCGACTTCGAGTGGGTCGGCGAGCCAGTCATCGTCGGTGTCCCAGGTGTCAGGGAGGATGACCAGGTCGGGAGTGCAGTAATCGTCGATATCATCGGGCATCGCGATCGAGGTGACCTCATACGCGGCCAGCCCGTCGGGCATCGACGCCTCCAACTGCTGACGCAATCGGCGGATGGAACCCGCGTGTTTCCCACGCGGGGTCGGTGACATCACGAGCGACCCTCCAAGAATCTCGACACGCAGACCGGTCGCGCGCTCGATCTCCTCGGCGACCTCACGGAGATTGCCAGGTCGGGGATGCATCGCGGGAAGGGTCATGCGCCTCGCTCCATTCGTGCGGACTGCTGTGCTCAACGATACCGCGACGTGCTCAAACCAGTAACCGACTGGCTCAGCCCGGTGACCGAACGAATCCGCAGCTCACGTTGCGCGACCGGCGCTGTCAACCACATCGGGTGGCCGACCGGCCACAGCAACACAGTGCGAGCGCAAGTCCCGTGCTGACTGTCGTGCCCGAAATCGCCCGGTTCTCAGGCCAATCGGAAATCGATCGGAAATCGAAGGAACCGAATGAGTTCGGGGTGCGTCCAAATGATCAAACACACCAGCGTGTTCGACTCGAGAACAGGACGACTCGATGGCTGAACAGACAGGCGATCCGACGTCTCCGCAGGGGCGGCGTGCCCGACTTACTGCTCCAGGGAGCGGTCTTGCGTTGTGTGGCTTCGGGATTCGGCCGGTGGGGCGGCGGCCGTTCTCCCGTGCGGCGGGGTTGTGCGCGCACCGGCCCGAGCAGCAGGCGACTCCGGAGCAGGGGCAGCACCCGGACAGTGTCGGATGACGGAGCTCAGCGACCGTCGGGTCGTATCGGCCGGCGAACGGCTCTACGTTCGATTCCAGGCTGCACGACCCAATCGACACGGTCGATATCCGGGTGTGTTCGGCTTGGTGAACGGGTTGTGGGCCGCAGGGCATTTGAGCGCTCGGGAGGTGCGGTTTCGCCGTGGCGGTAACGATTGGTTCAGCGAGAATCTGACGAATCCGAGCGATGTGGATCCGCGCGTGTACGACCGTGAGCTGTATCCGGGTGCGGCCTCGTGGTTCAAGGCGAGTGCGGTGTCGATGATCGAGCGGGTCGAGGGATATCTCGCGATTCTCGATGCGCACGGGGTCGAGTGGGAGCGGTTGGACTCCGCTGTGCCGGGGGACATCATCTACGACGATGCCGAGCAGGTGGTTGTTGTGCCGTTCGGCGACAACCACCTGCTCCGGGAACCGCCTGCGGTCAGCGGCTATTCCGCGGGGTGAGTATGCCGGGGAAGGAAGGCTGCTGCCACCGCGGCGCAGGCGACCAGGGCCGCGCCGACCCAGACCGCGGGGACCAGGCCGTCCACGTAGGACCGGGGGTCGGTGTAGGAGCCGTGGGAGGCGAAGACTGAGGCCAGGACGGCGATGCCCATGGCTACGCCGACTTCGCGGACGGTGCTTGCTGATTCTCGACGCCATGCCCTCGGCGGCAGGGGAAGCGCTGGCCATGACGATGGTGGAGGAGAGGGCGAAGGTGAGGCCCATGCCGATGCCGCCAAGGACGAAGGCGGCGACGAAGGCGATATAGGGGACGTCGGCGGTGGTGATCATCGCCATCCAGGCGAGGGAGACGGCCAGGAAGAGCTGGCCGATCGCGATGAGGGTGTGGGGCGCCGACGCGGTCGACGCTCAGGCCGGCCTGTGGTGCGACGACCATCGGGCACCCCTCGATCCGCCGATGCCCGATACCCCCGGTTCATCAGGGCCGCTACTTCTGGCCGCCCTCTAGTTCCCGGATCCGTTTCGCGGCCTCCGCGAGCCGCTTCTTCCTGGCCTCGTTCTCGGACTTCTTCAGGTCCTCATAGACCTCTTCGTCGGAATCGCTGAACCGCAGGATCATTCGCGGGATGCTCAGCGTGATGATCAGCGACGGCCACACGATCCAGGCGTAGTCCCACCCGACGATCACCTGCAGCACGAGGAAACTGATCAGGGTGATACCGACGATGATCCAGTCGATCGAGGCGATCGTGTCACCCCGAGCACGGATCGCGGAGAGTTCGGCTGCCGCGGTCGAGGTCACGACCGGATTCTTGACGCTCTTCGCCGCGGCATCGTCGACGAAGGGCACCTTCGCCAACTGCCCGTCGACCCGGGTGAGCGGCAGTCCGCCGGGCAATCCGCGGAACGGTTCGGTGAGCGCAGCGAAGGTGCGGGCGGTGGCGACGGCGCCCGAGCGGTCGTAGAACTCGGCGATGTCCAACCGTCCGTCCGCGAAGTGCTTGCCGAGTACGTCGAGCGCGTGCGTGCGTTCACCGTCGCTGAGTAGCAGACCGTCGGGATCAGGAGTCGCGGTCACAGCGGCACTTCCTCGCTAGTACATGGCATCGACTACCAAGTCTAACGCCGCGTCCGGCATCAGCGATGGATACCGAGCGTTGCCCTTCGTCCTACTTCGCGTGCTGGACGCGCGCGCTCGCGTAGAGGCAGATCGCCGCTGCCGCAGCCAGATTCAGGCTTTCGGCACGGCCGTGGATGGGGATGCGGATGCGGTGGTCGGCGCGGGCGGCGACGGCGGGGTCGAGGCCGTGGGCCTCGTTGCCGAAGAGCCAGGCGACCGGTCCACTGAGGATGTCATCGGCGGCGTCGAGGTCGACTTCGCCGTTGGCGGCGGTCGCGAGGATCGTCACGCCCGCGGCGGAGATCGCGTCGAGAGTGGCGGTGATATCGCGGCTGCGGGCTACCGGGACATGGAACAGGCTGCCCGCGCTGGCACGGACACATTTGCCGTTGTGCGGGTCGACGGTTTCCCCTGCCAGCACCACACCGTCGGCGCCGACGGCATCGGCGACCCGGATCAGGGTGCCCGCGTTGCCGGGTTCGGCGATCTCGACGGGAACGGCGAGCATGCGCGGACCGCGGTCGAGGATCTCGCCGAGCGGCACGTCGAGGAGTTCGCAGACAGCGACAAGGCCGGGCGCGGTGACGGTTTCGCCGAGATGTTCGGCGGCACGATCGCTGACCAGCGTGGTGCGGATGCCGTCGGCGGTGGCACCGGCGATCAGCGCGTTATCCCGACCGGCGGCCGCGAGCGAGTAGAAGATCTCCCGGACGCGGCCGGTCTCCAGGGCGGCGGACACGGCGTTGGCGCCCTCGGCGAGGAACAGGCCGGACTTGCGTCGCTGGGCCGCGCGCTGGAGCTTGACAGCGGAAACGACCCGCGGATTGCGCTCGGAGAGCGCGTCCACGGGTCGTTCCGACAGATCGCTGTGTGTTGTCAAGCTCAGGCAGCGGTGGCCGGGGCGTTGACGTCGGCCGGCAGTGCGGCCTTGGCGACAGCCACCAGGCCGGCGAAGGCCTCGGCGTCGGAAACAGCGAGCTCGGCGAGGATCTTGCGGTCCACCTCGACACCAGCGGCCTTGAGGCCCTGGATGAAGCGGTTGTAGGTGATGTCGTTCAGACGCGCGGCGGCGTTGATACGAGCAATCCACAGCTTGCGGAAGTCACCCTTGCGCGCCTTGCGGTCACGGTAGGCGTAGGTCAGCGAGTGGAGCTGCTGTTCCTTGGCCTTGCGGTACAGGCGCGAACGCTGGCCCCGGTAGCCCTTGGAGGCCTCGAGGATGGAACGGCGCTTCTTCTGAGCGTTGACGGCCCTTTTGACGCGTGCCACTTTGGTAGTCCTTGATCATCTGGGGGCGCGGCGGCGCCCGAATTCGGTAGTTGTCGGCGTCCGGTTATCCCGGCCGCGGAATCGTCGGGTTGCGACGGTCGAGCTGACCGGAAAGGTCAGGCGAGACCGAGCAGCCGCTTCACGCGGGGGACGTCGACGGAAGCGACGGACTCCGTGCCTTCCAGACGACGAGTCCGGCGAGAGGACTTGTGCTCCAGGAGGTGGCGACGGTTCGCCTGCTCGCGAAGCAGCTTGCCCCGGCCGGTCACCTTGAATCGCTTCTTGGCGCCGCTGTGGGTCTTGTTCTTCGGCATGGATTCCTCTATCTAGTCGTTGAAATCGTTTACTGCGGGTCGGCCGGCGCAGCCTGCTCGGCAGGCGCGGCCTCAACCGGTGCTGCCTGCTCGACCGGTGCTGCCTGCTCGACCGGTGCGGCCGGTTCGGCACTGGCGGGACCGGTCGGCAGCGGCGCACGTGTCGCCGCCGGTGCCGAGGAGTCCTGCTGGGCCTTCACCCGCGTCTTCGCGCCCTTGTGGGGAGCGAGGACCATGGTCATGTTGCGGCCGTCCTGCTTGGCCGAGGTCTCGACGAACCCGAGATCGGCCACGTCGGAGCCCAGACGCTGGAGCAACCGGAAGCCGAGTTCGGGACGCGACTGCTCACGACCGCGGAACATGATCGTGACCTTGACCTTGGACCCGGCTTCGAGGAAGCGAACGACGTTGCGCTTCTTGGTCTCGTAGTCGTGGTCGTCGATCTTCGGACGGAGCTTCTGCTCCTTGATCACGGTCTGGACCTGGTTCTTACGGGACTCGCGCGCCTTCTGCGCGGTCTCGTACTTGAACTTGCCGTAGTCCATGATCTTGCAGACCGGCGGACGGGCATCGGGTGCTACCTCGACGAGGTCGAGGTCGGCTTCGAGCGCGACGCGTAGTGCATCTTCAACACGCACGATCCCAACCTGTTCGCCGCCGGGTCCGATGAGACGAACCTCGGGAACACGGATGCGATCGTTGATGCGGGTCTCAGTGCTGATGGGGCCTCCTAGGTCAAGCGGTGTCGTCTTAACGACCGCACGCAATAACTGCAACCCCTGTTTCAACACGAAAGCCCCGTTGCGGTATTTCTCCGCGACGGGGCCCGATGTCGACCGATCGCCCACAGCCGATGCCCTCACGAGCTCGGTTGTCGACCCCCGCGTGCCAGGCACACGGGAAACCCGCCACAATGAGCGGGTGACCGGGACCGCATATCCGTACGATTGCTCGCCGGTAACGGTGGGAGTCGGGCTCCACTTATCTGCCCCACGGATGCATGACACATCCAGGGGCGGTCGTCAGCGGAAAGCTTAGCATGGCGTTGGGCTATCACCGAATCAGCCGGGCGCGAGCATCCGGAATCCGGCTCGCTATAGCCTGATCAGCATGACTGACGAGCTCGATCCTCCCGTGCGCGACCTGGCCGATATCCCCGCTGTCGAGGTGATCAGCCGCGCCGCCGTGATGCTGATGAGCTCGGCCGCGGAGAAGCTGGGACTGGCCGAGGAGAACCCGCATGCGGGCGCGGGCGTCGATCTCGACGAGGCGCGCCGGGTGATCACCGCACTGGCCGGGCTGGTCACGGCGTCGGTGGAGTACCTCGGCCCGCACGCGGGTCCGATCCGCGAGGGCTTGCAGGCGCTGCAGCGCACGTTCCGCGAGGCGTCCTCGGTGCCGGACGCGCCGGGAATGGGTCCGGGCGAGAAGTACACCGGTCCGGTGCACTGAGCCCTGTCAACGAAAAGATCCGCCGACGCGGTGCGTCGGCGGATCTTTTCTGTGCTGCGAACGAACGTCGCGACTCAGACCACGGGGGCCGGAGTGGGACCGCCGGGGGTGACCGACACGGCCGAGCCGGAGGAGATCATGTTGGCGAGTGCGGTGAGCAGCGCCGCGCTTCCGGTATCCATTACAGGCGTTCCTTTCGAATTCAGGTCAGACGGTCGGCTTGGTGGGCTCGTAAGCCAACGATGACCCGCCGGCGAGGAAACCGAGAATCTGGGCGATGAGCGCCGTGGTGGCTTCATCCATGAGGACGTTCCTTTCGAACTACACGACGATCGAGCCGTCGACAAACCGCTACTACCCGGTACTCCGGGGACGGTGAGGCGAATGTTACCTACGGCTGTTTCACTTTGTGGTGGTTTCGGAAAGTCCCTGCCGGGATGTCTCGAAAGGACGGTAGCCGGGCTCAGCGCAGCGCGGCCGCCTTTCGCGCCAACCGCTTGGCCGCGGTCGTCTCCACCGGCGCCTTCTTCGCCGCGGGGGCGGCTTTCTTGGCGGCCTTCTTCGCGGCGGACTTCTTCGGCGCGGGCGCTGCCAGCACCTCCTTGAGGAACTGCCCGGTGTAGCTGTCCGACGCCCCGGCGATGTCCTCCGGCGTGCCGGTGGCGACCACCGTACCGCCGCCCGAACCGCCCTCGGGGCCCATGTCGATGACCCAGTCGGCGGTCTTGATGACGTCGAGGTTGTGCTCGATGACGATCACCGTGTTGCCCTTGTCGACCAGTCCGTTGATCACCGCGAGCAGTTTGCGGATGTCCTCGAAGTGCAGCCCGGTGGTCGGCTCGTCGAGGATGTAGACCGTCCGCCCCATGGACCGTTTCTGCAGCTCGGCGGCCAGCTTCACCCGCTGCGCCTCACCGCCGGACAGGGTCGGCGCGCTCTGGCCCAGACGCACGTAACCCAGGCCGACCTCGACGAGTGTCTTGAGATAGCGGTGGATCGAGGTGATCGCCTCGAAGAAGTCGGCCGCCTCGTCGATCGGCATGTCGAGAACCTCGGCGATGGTCTTGCCCTTGTAGTGCACCTCGAGGGTTTCCCGGTTGTAGCGGGCGCCGTGGCAGACCTCGCAGGGGACGTAGACGTCAGGCAGGAAGTTCATCTCGATCTTGAGCGTGCCGTCGCCCGAGCAGGCTTCGCAGCGGCCGCCCTTGACATTGAACGAGAACCGGCCGGGTTGGTAGCCGCGCACCTTCGCCTCGGTGGTTGAGGCGAACAGGGTGCGGATCTTGTCGAAGACGCCGGTGTAGGTGGCCGGATTCGAGCGGGGCGTGCGACCGATCGGCGACTGGTCGACCTGCACCAGCTTGTCGAGGTTGTCGAGACCGTTGATCCTGGTGTGCCTGCCCGGCACCTGGCGGGCGCCGTTGAGCTTGTTGGCCAGGACGGTGGCCAGGATGTCGTTGACCAGGGTCGACTTGCCCGAACCCGAGACACCGGTGATCGCGGTGAGCACACCCAGCGGGAACGCCACGTCGACGTTTTGCAGATTGTGTTCGGTGGCGCCGACGACGGTGAGTCTGCGCTTGTTGTCGATCGCGCGGCGCACCAGTGGCAGCTCGATCTGCTCGCGGCCCGAAAGGTAAGCGCCGGTGAGGGATTCGGACACCTCGAGCAATTCGGCATACGGGCCGCTGTGCACCACCCGGCCACCGTGTTCGCCTGCCAGCGGACCGATGTCGACCACCCAGTCCGAAGCGCGGATGGTGTCCTCGTCGTGTTCGACGACGATCAGGGTGTTGCCCAGCTTCTTCAAGCGCAGCAGTGTCTCGATGAGCCTGCGGTTGTCGCGCTGGTGCAGGCCGATCGACGGCTCGTCGAGGACATAGAGGACACCCACCAGACCCGAACCGATCTGGGTGGCCAGCCGGATGCGCTGTGCCTCACCGCCGGACAGGGTCGCGGCGGCGCGCGAGAGCGTCAGATATTCCAGGCCGACGTCGAGCAGGAAGCCGAGCCTGGCCTGGATCTCCTTGAGCACCTGCCCGGCGATCGCGGTCTCGCGCTCCCCCAGGGTGAGCGAGTTCAGGAAGTGCGCGCAGTCGCCGATGGACAGCTCACTGACCTCGGCGATCGACTTGTCGGTGCCGTCCGCGGCCAAGGTGACGGCCAGGATCTCCGGGCGCAGCCGGGAGCCGTTGCAGACCGGGCACGCCACATCGCGCATGTAGCCGTCGTAGTGCTCTTTCATCTGCTCGGACTCGGTGTTGTCCATGCGCCGCTGCAGGAACGGCATCACGCCTTCGAAATCGGCGTAATAGGAGCGCTTGCGGCCGTAGCGGTTGGTGTAGGCCACGTGTACCTGGTCGGAGCTGCCTTCCAGCACCGCCTTGCGCGCCTTCGCCGGCAGGTCGCGCCACGGGGTATCCATGGCGAAGCCGACCGCCTCGGCCAGACCGGCGAGCAACCGGTTGAAGTATTCGGCGGTCTGCCCGCGCGACCACGGGGCGATCGCGCCCTCTGCCAGGCTCAGGTCCGGATCGGGCACCACGAGTTCCGGGTCGACTTCCTTGCGGATGCCGAGGCCGGTGCAGTCGGGGCAGGCGCCGTAGGGCGAGTTGAACGAGAACGAGCGGGGCTCGAGGTCTTCGATGTCGAGTGGGTGGCCGTTGGGGCAGGCCAGGCGCTCGGAGAAGCGGCGCTCCCGGTCGTGGGCGTGCTCGTCGCGGTCGACGAAATCGAGCACGACGATGCCGTCGGCCAGCCGCAGCGCGGTCTCGATCGAGTCGGTGAGGCGCTGCTTGGAGGCGGCCTTGACCGAGAGGCGATCGACGACCACCTCGACGTCGTGCTTCTCCTGCTTCTTCAGCTTCGGCGGATCGGTGAGCGGATACACCACGCCGTCGACCCGCACGCGCGAATAACCCTGGGTCTTGAGCTGGTCGAACAGATCGACGAACTCACCCTTGCGGGTACGCACCACCGGTGCGAGGACCTGGAACTTGAGGCCGTCGTCCATGGCGAGCACCTGGTCGACGATCTGCTGCGGGCTCTGCTTTTCGATCAGCTCGTGGCAGACCGGGCAGTGCGGCGTGCCCGCGCGGGCGTAGAGCAGGCGCAGGTAGTCGTAGACCTCGGTGATGGTGCCGACCGTGGACCGCGGGTTGCGGTTGGTCGATTTCTGATCGATCGACACCGCGGGCGAGAGGCCCTCGATGAAGTCGACATCCGGCTTGTCCATCTGCCCGAGGAACTGTCGCGCGTAGGCCGACAGCGATTCGACGTAGCGGCGCTGCCCCTCGGCGAAGATCGTGTCGAACGCCAGGCTCGACTTCCCGGAACCGGACAGACCGGTGAACACGATCAGGCTGTCGCGTGGCAAATCCAGGTCGACACCTTTCAGGTTGTGTTCCCGAGCTCCGCGCACAGTGAGGCGTTCCGCCACCTGGTGAATCCCTTCTCCATCGTCATCCGCCGACCGGACATACTCCCCCGCGAACAATGCTAGGCCGGGGGTCCGACAAGTTTCGGTGCGCGGGCGAGCGGACCCCTGGACGGGGCGCGCTGTGCAGGGGACGTGACGAACCTCGTTCGCCGACCCGCCCCACAACCGAGATGCGCGGATTATGTTGGACCACAAGGGTGGATCGTTCGACATGATGAAGGAGCCGGCGTGCTCGAGGTGTTCCTGGTCGACGACCACGAGATCGTGCGGCGCGGGTTGATCGACCTGCTCGAGGGTGATCCAGAACTCACTGTGATCGGTCAGGCGGGCGGTGTCGCCGAGGCGATGGTGCGCATCCGCGAGGCTCGCCCCGACGTCGCGGTCCTCGATGTGCGGTTACCCGACGGCAACGGCATCGAACTGTGCCGCAACCTGCTGGCCGAGTTCGACGACCTGCACTGCCTCATCCTGACCTCGTTCTCCGACGAGCACGCCATGCTCGACGCCATCCTGGCCGGTGCCAGCGGCTATGTGGTGAAGAACATCGACGGGATGAAACTGGCCGACGCGATCAAACAGGTCGGCGCGGGCCACTCGCTGCTCGATACCCGCGCGGCCGACGCGCTGCGCGCCCGGCTGCGCCGCAGCGCCGAACCGTCAGGGCCGCTGGCCGGGCTCACCGACCAGGAACGCCGGCTTCTCGAACTGCTCGGTGAGGGCCTGACCAACCGGCAGATCGCGGCGCGAATGTTCCTCGCGGAGAAAACGGTCAAGAACTACGTGTCGCGACTGCTGGCGAAACTGGGTGTCGAACGCCGCACCCAGGCCGCCGTCCTGGCGACCAAACTCCGCGAGCCGTGACAGGTCAGGACGGGACGACGATGGTCAGGTCCCCGTCGTAGCGGCGGTAGAGCAGGTTGCCGCGGCCGGTGTGGCTGTCGGTGAAGAACAGGTAGGGCAGCCCGGCGGCGCACAGCGCGTCGGAGGCCTCGTCCTCGGCGAAGACCGGCGCCGCGTCCTGGACCACCCGCACCGGCATCGCGCTCGCGGTGAGCGGCAGCTCGGCCGACTCGTCCGCCGCGGCGGTGAGCCGCTGCCTGGCCAGTGCGACGCCGTGCGGGTCGGCCCAGGTGACGATCGCGTCCTCGCCGGTGTCGGCGTCGGTGAACAGGTAGGCGTCGTAGTCCATCGCGTCCAGGACGGTGCTGGCTTCCAGCGGGGTGCCGGTCATCAGGGCGCAGTCCTTGCGGCGGATGATCGGCCGCGTCTCGGTGATCTGGGCCAGCGGGCGACGGGCCGGATCGGGCCACGCACCGCGCGATTCCTTGCCGGCGCGGCGGGCGAGCTGGCGATCGAGCCGTTCGGCGGCGAAGGTGACCGCGAAACCGCCGGGGCCGGTGACCTGAACACGGGTGAAAGTGTCGTTGGTACGGATATTGGCCTGCACCAGGGTCGGCTCGTCGTAGCCCTGCGGCGCGGTGACGCGCACCCTGGCCGGGCTGTCGAGGTGATGCCTGCGCATGACGCGGGTGATGGCCCGGACAGCACGGGTGACGTCCTGGGCCGGCACTTCGCCACGCGTGGTCACGGCAAGCTCCGGGTCCGCGGCGGTCGTCCAGTGCTGGGTGCTCGACAACGAATTCATCATGTGCCCCACTTCTCGATCCCAATTCCCGGTGCCCAATGCCACCACTACCGCCGGTGCGAGTGAAGGGCCGAAAGTCCCCTCATTGCGGACTAGACTTTGTTGCGACTCACTCGAGGAGCTGCGAAGACGGGATACTGCGATGGCGAATGACGGTCGGGGCGGCCGCTATTCGGCTGACCAGACGGTGTCGCGGCAGATGTTGCGCAGCCTGCTCGGCGAGGTCGCCGATCGGGTCGAGGTGATGATCGGCTCGCGCGATCGGATGGACGGCCTCGTCGAGGCCATGCTCACCGTCACCGCGGGTCTCGACCTGGACGAAACCCTGCGCACCATCGTGCGGACCGCGATGAACCTGGTCGATGCCCGCTACGGCGCGCTGGCGGTGCGCGGCCACGATCAGCAGGTCGCGCAGTTCATCGACGAGGGCATGCCGGATCAGATCCGCGACCGGATCGCGCGATTACCCGCGGGCCACGGCGTACTCGGCGCGGTGTTCGCACACAAGGCGCCGCTGCGGCTGGCCGATCTCACCCAGCACGAATCCTCGATCGGTTTCCCGGCGGGACATCCGCCGATGCACACGTTTCTCGGTGTGCCCGTCCGTATTCGGGACGAGGTGTTCGGCAGCCTCTATCTGACCGAGAAGTCCGATGGGCAGCCGTTCACCGAGGAAGACGAAGTCCTGGTGCTGGCGCTGGCGGCCGCGGCGGGCATCGCGGTCGACAACGCGCGGCTCTACGAGCAGGCACGCACCAGACAGGCGTGGATCGAGGCCACCCGCGATATCGCGACGGAATTCCTGGCCGGTACCGAATCCGACCGGGTGCTGGGCCATGTGGTCGATCACGCGCGCGGGCTGACCGGATCGCATCAGGCGTTTCTCGCCTCGGTGCCCGTGCCCGACGAATTGCCGGGCGAGATCAGCGAATTGGTGGTCACGCAGTGGACGGGCCCGGACGCGGGGCAGGACTGGCAGACCATTCCGATCGCGGGCACGGTGGTGGGCGACGCGTTCAGCAGACGGACACCGCTGCGCTTCGACGACGTGTCGGAGGTGACGCTCGGCGTCGAGTTCCCCGTGGCCGAACTGCCCGGTGCCGGACCGGCTCTCGTGCTACCGCTGTGCACACCCGATGCCACCCTCGGCGTCCTGGTGACGTTCCGGCCGCCGGGTTTCGCACCGTATTCCGACGAGATGCTCGAGCTGACCGCGGCGTTCTGCGATCAGGCCGCGCTGGCGGTGCGGCTGGCCGACGCGCAGCGGCGGATGCGCGAACTCGACCTCGTCGCCGACCGCGATCGGATCGCGCGCGACCTGCACGATCATGTGATCCAGCGCCTGTTCGCGATCGGCCTCACCGTACAGGCGACCATGCCAAAAGCAGTGGTTCCCGAAGTGCGGCAACGACTTTCGACGGTGATCATGGATCTGCAAGAAGTGGTGCAGGAAATCCGCACCTCCATCTTCGATCTGCACGCCAGCGGCTCCGGCCACAGTGAGGGGCTGCAGCAGCGGCTCGAGGTCGCGATCCGGCGCCAGACCGCCGACATCGCCCTGCGCGCCACGATCCAGGTGTCGGGCCCGCTGTCGGTGCTCGATTCGCAGCTGGCCGACCACGCCGAGGCGGTGGTGCGCGAGGCGGTGAGCAACGCGGTGCGCCATTCCGGCGCCGACACCGTCGCCATCGTGATCGAGGTGGCCGACGATCTGGTGATCACGGTGTCCGACAACGGCTGGGGCATCCCCAACCACGTCATCCGCAGCGGGCTGCGCAATCTCGAGCAACGCGCGCAGGAGGCGAGCGGGCACTTCGAGGTCGGCCCGGCCAAGCGCCCCGACGCCGACGGCAACCACCCGGAGATGTCGGGCACGCAGCTGCGATGGGCGGTGCCACTGCCCCAGGACGCGCCGACGACCGGCGGGTTCGCCCTCGCGGCCGGACCCGAGACCGGCGACGACTGAGTCATCCCCGGCCAGCACTACGGCCGCGTTGTTGCCGCCCATACAGAAGACAGGGTCAGACCCGAGCCAGGATCACGGCGGCGTTGTTGCCGCCCATACAGACAGGGTCAGACCCGGGCCAGCACTACGGCGGCGTTGTTGCCGCCCATACCCATTGACAGTTTCAGGGTCGGGCCGTCGAGCATCGGGGTCGGGCCGTCGAGCAGTCGGGGGTGCGCGGGCGCCACAATCGGCGCCGATGCGGCGATGCCACGCTCATAGGACAGCGCGATCGCGGCGACTTCGATCGCCGCGCATGCGCCCTGACAGTGCCCGGTGAGCGGTTTGAGCGCGGCGATGGCGGGACGGTCGTCGAAGACAGTGGCCATGACGTCGCGTTCGGCGCCATCGCATTGCCTGGTCCCGGTGCCGTGCGCGTTGTAGTACGCCACGTCGGCGGCATCGATCCCGGCGTTCGCCAGCGCCCGCTCGACGCAGGCGATGATCTGGGCGTGGGTGGGATCGACCGAGACGACATGGAAGGCGTCGTTGGTCATCGCGCCGCCGAGTACCCGGGCATAGGCCAGCTCGACCGCGTCGGTGAGCAGCAGCGCCACCGACGCCTCGGCCATGGTGAAACCGAGCGTGCCCTCCTGGAAGGGCCTGCAGGCGGTGAACGGATCGGAGTCGGCGATCGCGGCACCCACCGCGACGAAATGTTCGAGCATGTCGGGGGTGGCCGAGAGGTCGGTCGTCACGCACAACACATCGTCGACCAGACCCGCATCACGCCACATCTTCGCCGTCAGCAGGCCCACGTTGCCCGAACTGCAGGCCGCCGACACGTTCATCGCGGGCCCGTGGAAACCGAACTCCTGCATCACCACCGAGATGGGTGTCGACGGCAGCATCCGCAGATAGTCGCGCGAGCGCCGGTGGCCGTCGTCACGACGGTAGAAATCACGCCAGTCGGCGACGTCGCCCAGGGTGAACGCGTGGACGAGGCCGACGGTGCGGCCTTCGCTGCGCCATCCACGGGCCTGCCCGTCGGCGATCGCCTCGGTGGCCGCGGCATGCACGGCACGCCCGAACAGACCGGTTCCGAACGCCGGGTCACCGCCGTCGGGAATCCGCCCGACCCAGGCGTGCTGATCGCGTCCCCGCCCGTAACCGGGGTACAAACGGGCTGCCGGTTTGCCCCCCATCAATCCCTGCCACAGGAATTCGCGGCCCCACCCGTAACCGGAGACGACACCGATGCCGGCAATCGACATAGAATCGGGAAGGTGGGCCATGTCGCCCGCGAGCACGTTCAGTGTCACATCGCTCCTCGCGGATCTCATGGAGGACCACCAGACTAGTCCGGGGATGGGCGTTCGCAGACCAGGCCGAGATCGGGGGTTGCGCAGTGGGAGAGAGAAAGACCGACGCGGCGAGCGCCGAGCAGCTCGCGCAGCGCTACCGATCGCTGGTCGAACACACTCCCGACGCCATCTGTGTGCACGAGTCCGGGACCATCGTCTACGTCAATCCGGCCATGGTGCGCCTGCTCGGTGCCCGCGCGGCCGACGAACTGCTCGGCTTGTCGATCACCCTCTTCGTCCACCCCGATTCCGTGGCGGCCATGCTCGACCGGATCAACCAGCTCACCGCCGCGGGTTCGGCGTCACCGCCCTCCGATATGGACCTCGTCCGGGTGGACGGGCGCATCGTGCCGGTGCAGACGGTGTCGGTGCTCACGGTGTGGCAGGGCGAGCTGGCCTATCAGGTGGTCGTGCACGATCTCACCGCGCAGCGCGCCGCCGAGGCGTCGGCGCGGCGGGCGGAAGCACATTTCACCACCGTGGTCTCACAGCTGGAGGAGGGCGTGCTCGTCGTCGATCGGCGGGGGCGGATCGAGTCGATCAACCCGGCAGGCAAACGCATACTCGGCATCGACGACGTCGGGCCGGTCCTCGGCCGCCTCATCGACGACCTGCCGATGACGATGATCGACACCGACGGGCGGCCGCTGCCGCCCGGCAAGCATCCGATGGCGCACACCCTCGCGACCGGCGAGGCGATCACCCAGTTCACCTTCGGTATCGAGCACGCCGATGGCCACCAGGTGTGGTTGTCGTGCAACTGCAGGCTGCTCAACCCGGACAGCCCGGATTCGTCGGGGGTCTCCTCGTTCGCCGATATCACCGAGTTCCGGGCGAGCCGGCGCCAGCTCGAGTACCAGGCCACCCACGACGCGCTGACCGGGCTCGCGAATCGTTCCCTGATCCTGTCGCAGCTGTCCTCGGCGCTGGCCGACGAGGGCGGCAGCCTGGTCACCACGGTGCTGTTCATCGACCTCGACGGCTTCAAGGCGATCAACGACACCCTCGGGCACGCCATCGGCGACACGGTGTTGCAGATCGTCGCCCAGCGGCTGCAGCAGTCGTTGCGCAGCGAGGACCTGGTCGGGCGGCTCGGCGGCGACGAATTCCTGGTGCTGCTGTCCGGTCATCCGCAGCGCGCCGACCTGCCCGCGCTGGTGGAGCGCCTGCGGGTCACGATGTCGGAACCGATCATCGCCAGCGGTCATCGCCTCGAGGTGAGCGCCTCGGTCGGTATCACCGAACTCGGACCGCACGAGAGTCGCACCCCTGAGGCCGTGCTGCACGACGCCGACGTGGCGATGTACCGCGACAAGCCGTCGGGGCATCGTGAGCTCGGTCTCGGTCAGAATCGACGCTCGAACAACACCCACGCCTCCTGACAGACTGGTCGGCGTGATCGTCGAACACGCGCTGTTGCCCGTGCGCCCCGGTGCCGTCGCCGCTTTCGAAGCCGCCTTCGCGCAGGCGTATCCGATCATCGCGGGAATGCCAGGCTTCGGTGGGTTGTCGTTGTCGCGCTGTGTCGAGCGGCCCGAGTGCTTTCTGTTGCTGGTGCGTTGGGAGCAGCTGACCGACCACACAGTGGGATTCCGTGAATCGCCGGAATATCAGCGCTGGCGTGCACTGTTGCACCACTTCTATGAGCCTTTCCCGGTGGTCGAACACTTCACACCGGTCCTGGGCGACGAAGTCTTCCCGGTCGCGGCGGCCCTGCCCGCGGACACGTAGACTCGACAACTCTGTTCTCAACGCGGTGACAAAGGAGTCCTGTTTTGCCCGACCGCCTCGCCGACGCCTCCCCGGCCGCGCCCGACCGCGAGATCGAACAGGAGCAGAAGTATCTTTCGGTGCTCTACGACCGGCTCGACGGCATGCGCGGCTACGCGCAGAACCGGCTCAAGACCGTGCTCCTCGAAGCCGGTGGCACACCGCAGGCGCGCAGTGAGCGCGAGTCGTTCACCCAGCTCTACAGCGAGGACCTCTCCAAATACGACGCCGCCGAGCACGGTCTGTGCTTCGGCCGGATCGACCTCGACGGCACCGAGGAGGAGGCGCGCTATATCGGCAGGCTCGGCATTCTCGACGAGGACAACGACTACGAGCCGCTGCTGCTCGACTGGCGCGCCCCGCTGGCCCGCCCGTTCTACCTGGCCACTACCGCCAACCCCGAGGACGTCACCCGCCGCAGGCACATCCGCTCGCGCAACCGCGCGGTGACCGCGATCAACGACGAGTACCTCGATCTCGGTGCCGCCCAGCGCGACGGTGTGGTCGGCACCGACGACGGTGTCGGTGGCGAGAGCGCGCTGCTGGCGGCGCTCAATGCCGCCCGTACCGGGCACATGAACGACATCGTCGAGACGATCCAGAGCGAGCAGGACGCGATCATCCGCTCCGAGCACAAGAGTGTGCTCGTGGTGCAGGGTGGGCCGGGCACCGGCAAGACCGCCGTCGCGCTGCATCGCGCGGCGTTCCTGCTCTACACCTACCGTCAGCAGCTGGCCAAGAGCGGCGTGCTGATCATCGGCCCGAACGCCACCTTCCTCGACTACATCGGTCAGGTGCTGCCCTCCCTGGGTGAGACCGGTGTGCTGCTGTCGACCATCGGCGACCTGTATCCCGGTGTGAAGGCGGTGCGCGAGGATTCGCTGCGCGCCGGGCAGATCAAGGGCTCCCTTGACATGCTCGAGGTGCTCAAGCAAGCGGTGCGCGACCGCCAGGAAGTGCCGTCGGAGCCGGTTCGCCTGGCTTTCGACGGCTATCCGGTAACCCTGGATCGCAAGATCGCGACCAGGGCGCGCGGCCGGGCCCGCTCCTCGCGGCGACCGCACAACCTGGCACGGCCGATCTTCGCGTCGTCGGTGATCGACGCGCTCACCGATCAGCTCGCCGCGACGATGGGTGCCGACCTGTCCGGCGGCAAGAGCCTGCTCAGCTCCGCCGACCTCAGCGAGATCGGCGACGAGATGCGCGGCGACCCGCACGTGCAGGCCGCGATCAGCGCGCTGTGGCCGGTGCTGTCGCCCCAGGAAGTGCTCGCCGACCTGCTCGCCGACCCCGCCCGCCTCGACCGCGCGGCCAAGACGCTCAGCGCTGCGGATCGTGCCGAGCTGGAGCGTTGCGACGACGGCATGTTCGGCGCGGCCGACGCCCCGTTGCTCGACGAGCTGGCCGAACTGCTCGGCGTCGACGACTCCGAGGAACGCGAACGCTCGCGTCGCCGGTGGCGGGCCCAGATCGAGGAGGCTCAGGACGCCCTCGACATCCTCACCGGTTCGGCACCGCAGGACATCGAGGACGAACTCGATCCCGAGATCCTGATGGCCTACGACCTGATCGACGCTTCCCAGCTGGCCCAGCGCCAGGAATTCGGCAACCGGCAGACCACCGCCGAACGTGCCGCGGGCGACCGGACCTGGACCTACGGTCACGTGATCGTCGACGAGGCACAGGAACTCTCGGAGATGGCGTGGCGAATGGTGATGCGGCGCATCCCGAATCGCTGGATCACCGTCGTCGGCGATGTGGCGCAGACCGGTGACCCGGCGGGCGCGTCGTCCTGGCAGCGGGTGCTCGAACCGTATGTGGCCAAACGCTGGAAGCTCACCGAGCTCACGGTGAACTACCGCACCCCCGCCGAGATCATGGCGGTCGCGGCCGACGTGCTCGCCGCGATCGATCCCGGCGCCAAGGTGCCACGTTCGGTCCGCGAGACCGGCAATCCCCCACGCGCCCACCGGGTTCGGCCCGCTGAGGTGGCGGGCGAGGTGGCGCGCTTGCTCGAAACCGAACACGGCCCCGGCACCGGCGCCGTCCTCGCTCCCGCCGCCCTGGTGCCGGAATTATCTTCCCTGGCAGGCGAATCCGTGCAGGTGCTCACCGTGCACGAGGCGAAGGGTCTCGAGTTCGACCGCGTGTATCTCGTGGAGCCGCAGGCGATCCTGGACGAATCCCCGCGCGGCCTCAACGACCTGTACGTCGCACTGACCCGCGCGACACAGCGGCTCGCGGTAGTACACACCGAACCACTGCCAGCGAGCCTCGCCGCCCACTTCGCCGAATAAAAACGTGGCGTCGCAAGATCTGCGACGCCACGCCCCTTCCTTCCTTCCTTCACACAATCCCACCCATGATCTCGCGAGCACATGGGTAACTCACCGGGGACGGGCTAACGCCCCCTGTGCTAGACCGCCGGCCGCCGACGCTCACACCCCCCACCTAGGTCTGGCCCGAATACGCGGGGAGGCGGAACAGCTAGCGGACGGTGTGCACGATCAGGACGTCCGAACGGGACTTGCGGGCTACGTCCGAGGGGACGGAGCCGAGCAGGCGGCCGGTGAGGGTGTTGAGGCCTCGGTTACCGACGACGAGCAGGTCGGCGTCGACCTCGTTGACGAGATCGAGCAGCGAATCGACCGGCTCGCCGACGATCGCGCGATCGACGATGTTCTTCGCACCGGCGGCCAAGGCCTTCTCCCGGGCGACGTGCAGGATCTCGTTGGTCGGGGCCGAGCCACGGACCTGGTAGGCCTCGTGCTTGAGTACATCGGCGGCGGCGGCGACGTCGCGGTCATCGGTCGGGAAGTAGGCGCAGGCCAGCACGAGAGTTGCCTCCGCGTCCCCGGCGAGCGCCGCGGCCTTCTCCACCGCCACGTACGACGAATCCGAGCCATCAGTACCGACGACAATGGTCCGGTAGGCGGTCATCTCTCCTCCAACTTGTTCGGTGCCAGCACCGAACCACTCGGGAATCGAGCGTCAGCGCGGCAATTGGCTCGACCCTAACGCCAAATCAGGCCGATTTATCAGTAATCGCAACAGATCACACCGGGAGTGTTGGCGCCCGTACCCGATGTCACGATGGCCTTCGCGACAATCGAGAAGGCCACCTGCGGCTATAGGACCGCAGGCCGAAGAAATTGTGGCCTATTACAACGCAATCAACGGCGCGGTGCGCCTGGGACTTTGATCACATCTGCCGGATAAACTCGCCGAGCCCGCGGGCGGCGCTTCCGGTACCGGTATCCGGGGCGACGGTCACCGCGGCGGGGGTGATCCACCAGAAGCTGAGATAACTGTCGACCTCGGCCGTCAGCTGGTGTGCGCCTGCGGCGGTGGCGGTCACCGTGCGGTGGGGACCGCGTTCACCGCCTGTGCGCTACGGGCGTATTCCATCGGTGACATCCCGATCTCGGCGGTGAATTCGCGGCTGAAATGCGCCTGGTCGAAATAGCCGAGCTCGGCGGCCAGTTCCGCGAGATCAGGGCGGCCGTGCGCGAGCCGGTCTGCGGCGTCTTGCAACCTGAACCGGCACAGCACCCATTTCGGGCCTGCCCCGACGTAGCGGCGGAACAGCCGTTGCAGGGTGCGGATCGGGATCGCGAAACGATCGGTGACCTGGTCGACCCTGGTGAGCTCCGGATCGTTCGCCATGGCCGTGACAATGCGCGTCACCAGCGCGTAGTGCGGATCGTCGGTGCGACCGCGGCCCGCGAAGAACTCCTCGACGATCACCCGCCTTCGTTCGTCGGACTGTTCGGCCAGCACCCGTTCGGCCAGCCCTGCGGCGTCGGGCAACACCACGCTCAGCGGGGCCGAATCATCACGCAGCGCTCCGACATCCATTCCGGTGAAGGCACCGAAACCGCCGGGGGCGAACCGGACGCCGAAGGTCTCGCCTTCCCCGGCGAGTTCGCGCACGTACTTCGTCGTGCACACACCGTTGACGAAGCCGCCGGTGCGGGTGGTGCTGCGTTCGAAGGTGACATTCACACACGGGAACGAGAGCACCTCGGCCGAATAGCTGGGCTGACCACGCAGATCCCAACGCACCACCCAGTACCGGTCCGCGAACTCGGCCAGCGCGGGCCCGACCCCGAGCCGGTTCAGCGACCGGTGTCTGGCCTGCTCGTCGGGGTGCAGGATGCCCTTCACATCACCGGGATCCGGCGCCGCTGTCATCACCGGCCGATCTGTCGCGTTCTTACAAGACGGGTCGTCGGTCGCGGCGCAGGATCGTAGTCATGACCAATCCCGTTGCGCCCATTCCGGAGGGCTACCACTCCATCACCTGTTTCCTGGCCGTGCCGGACGGTAACGCGGCCATCGACTTCTACACCGCGGTGTTCGAGGCGAAAGTGCTCAGCCGGGCCGATCGGCCCGACGGCCAGCCCGCGCACGCCGAACTGCTCATCGGTGATTCCACGCTGCAGCTCGGAATGCCCATCCCCGACAACAATGTTCGCGCCCCCGAGGACTGGGTGCACACCTCGGTGGTGCACTACTGCCCCGACGTGGACGCGGTGATCGCCCGTGCGCTCGCCCACGGAGCCCGCAGCGCCGAGGAGCCGCAGACCTTCGTCACCGGCGACCGCTTCGGTGTGGTGATCGACCCCTTCGGGCACCGCTGGGCGGTGATCACCCGCGTTGAGGACGTCTCGAAGGAAGAGGCCGACCGCCGTGTCGCGGCATGGATGGCCGAGCAGGCGTAGCGACCCACCGGGCCGGGTCCTCAGGGGCCTCGCCTCCGAGCAGCACGTGCGCGATCGGTCGCGCAGCTCGGGGGCGGGGTCGCCCGCAGGCCCTAGCGTCGGCATGGTCAGGAAATCCCCGCGGCGTCCATCCCGCGCAGCTCCTTCTTCAGGTCGGCGATCTCGTCACGCAACCGGCCCGCCAGCTCGAACTGCAGTTCGCGGGCCGCGTTCATCATCTGCGCGGTGAGTTCGGTGACCAGGGCGGCCAAATCGGCACGCGGCATCGACTTCACATCGCGTTCGGCGTAGATGCCCGCACTGGCCCTGCCCGGCTCGCCCTGCGCGCGCCTGCCGCGGCTGGCGTTGCGGCCCGATCCGCCGACGGCCACCTCGTCCTCGGCTTCGGTGTACACCTGGTCCAGGATGTCGGCGATCTTCTTGCGCAGCGGCTGCGGGTCGAGGCCGTGTTCTTCGTTGTAGGCGACCTGTTTGGCACGGCGTCGGTCGGTCTCCTCGATGGCGTGCTGCATCGAATCGGTGATCTTGTCGGCGTACATGTGCACTTCGCCGGACACATTGCGCGCCGCGCGGCCGATGGTCTGGATGAGGCTGGTGCTCGACCGCAGGAAGCCTTCTTTGTCGGCGTCGAGGATCGCCACCAGGGACACCTCGGGCAGGTCGAGACCCTCGCGCAGCAGGTTGATGCCGACGAGCACGTCGTATTCGCCGAGGCGCAGCTGGCGCAGCAGTTCGACGCGGCGCAACGTGTCGATCTCGGAGTGCAGGTAGCGGACCTTCACGCCGAGGCCGAGCAGGTAATCGGTGAGGTCTTCGGACATCTTCTTGGTGAGGGTGGTGACCAGGACCCGCTCGTTGCGCTCCGCGCGCTCACGGATCTCGTGGACCAGGTCGTCGATCTGCCCCTTGGTCGGCTTGACCACGACCTTCGGGTCGACCAGGCCGGTCGGGCGAATGACCTGCTCGACCACCTCACCGCCGACCTGACCCAGCTCGTAGTTGCCGGGAGTCGCCGACAGATACACCGCCTGACCGATTCGCCCGGCGAATTCCTCCCAGGTCAGTGGGCGGTTGTCGACCGCCGAGGGCAACCGGAAACCGAAATCGACCAGGTTGCGCTTGCGCGACATGTCACCTTCGAACATGCCGCCGATCTGCGGCACCGTGACGTGCGATTCGTCGATCACCAACAGGAAATCGTCGGGGAAGTAGTCGAGCAGCGTGGCCGGTGCCGAACCCGCCGGACGCCCATCGATATGGCGGGAATAGTTCTCGATGCCCGAGCAGAAACCGACCTGACGGATCATCTCCAGGTCGTATTCGGTGCGCATGCGCAACCGCTGCGCCTCGAGCAACTTGCCCTGACGCTCCAATTCCGCCAGCCGCGCGGCCAATTCGGCCTCGATGTCGACGACCGCCCGTTCCATCCGCTCCGGACCGGCCACATAGTGGGTGGCCGGGAAGATGCGCGCCGAATCGACTTGGCGCACAACATCACCGGTGAGCGGATGCAGGTAGTAGAGCGCCTCGATCTCGTCACCGAAGAACTCGATGCGGATCGCCAGCTCCTCATAGGACGGGATGATCTCGACGGTGTCGCCGCGCACCCGGAACGAGCCACGGGTGAACGACATGTCGTTGCGGGTGTACTGCACGTCGACGAGTAGCCGCAGCAACGCGTCGCGATCGATCTCGCCGCCGACTTCGAGCTGTACCGACCGGTCCAGATACGACTGCGGGGTGCCGAGGCCGTAGATGCACGACACCGACGCGACCACGACGACATCGCGACGCGAGAGCAGACTCGAGGTCGCCGAGTGCCGCAGCCGCTCGACGTCGTCGTTGATCGAGCTGTCCTTCTCGATGTAGGTGTCGGTCTGGGCGATGTACGCCTCGGGTTGGTAGTAGTCGTAGTACGAGACGAAGTACTCGACCGCGTTGTTGGGCAGCATCTCGCGGAGCTCGTTGGCGAGCTGCGCGGCGAGGGTCTTGTTCGGCGCCATCACCAGGGTGGGGCGCTGCAACTTCTCGATCAGCCACGCGGTGGTCGCCGATTTACCGGTACCGGTGGCGCCGAGCAGGACGACGTCCTTCTCCCCCGCGTTCACCCGGCGCTCGAGCTCCGCAATGGCCGCGGGCTGGTCGCCCGCGGGCGAGTACTCGCTGACCACCTCGAACCGGGCGCCCGTGCGCTCGATCGTGCCGACGGGACGGTGTTCGGAATGGGCGATCGGGTGACCCCGCTCTTCGTACCCTTCCGTCGGGATCTCGGTTGCGAATGCCATGGATCCAGCTTAGGCGCGCCCACCGACACATTTCCGCGCCGGCGAACCACCGCCTGTTCGCCACACCGGGCGCCGCGCCGATGACCGTCGGTCGGGTCGTGGTCGTTTCGATGAACTTCTGCTCATCGATACCGTCACAGCGCTGCGCGAAGGTGACAGCGACCACTACGACGCAACCCGGCGGCGACCACTGTTTTACCTGGTAGAGGCACCACACTCGACCCCGGCGAATACCGAGCACCTCGATTGATGCCCGAAATATCCCTTGCGCCAATGACATTCGGCCATCGCGGGGCCGAATCGAACCTGCCACACATCCCGGCGCGGGCGTACCCTGAGTTGATCATCGGCACGTGGTGAAGGACAAGGCCATGAGCGTTCTACTTCCCCTGCTCGTCGCGGCTCCCGCGGTAACCGGATTCGCCGGATATTTCGCCAGAGAGATACGCGGCCCGCACACACCGGCCATCGATCCGGCGACCGTTTCACCGGCGGCCAGACCCCGGGTCGAATACTTCGACCTCGCCGAGCTGACCAGTACCGACGCCAAGGGCTACATCCACCCGGTCGACCGGTACGAAGTGCAACCTTGGGGCATCTACCTGGCCCGCATCCTCGACCGACCGCACGGTCGCTACGAGGAGTCGTGGATGTTGCCCGGCCACGCCATTCGCGCCACCATCAGCCACGATCGGCCCGGCCATCACCGCAGTCACGACTATGTGCTCGACATCGTCGAGTTCGTCCAGGTCGGGCCGAAACGGTGGATGGCCACCGACTACTTCCTCGACGTCGCGGTCCGGCGCGGCCGGTCGTCGACGTTGTCCGGTTCGAGCCAACTGCTCGCCGCGCACGCCGCGGGCCATGTCGACACCGAGCACGCCGACCGGGCCTTCGAACGCGCCGCGCGCGTGCTCGACGGGTTGGCGGCCAACGACCACGATGTCGAACAGTGGTTGCGCTCCCGGGACATCACGCTGACCTGGATGTAGCCGGCGACCGGGCGAGGGTGGGCGCGCGCCGGTAGATTCTGCGCTCATGACGCAGGCATCCACCGTGCACGTGCATCCACCCAAGGTCGAGTACTTCGACGTCGCGGCCAAAACGAACACCGACCCCAAAGGGTTCGTCCGGCAGGTGGAGGTCTATCGGGTGGAGCCGTGGGGCCTGTACATGGGCCGTCACTCCGATCACGCGCACTTCCACTACCTGGAATCGTGGGTGCTGCCCGAGCTGTCGCTGCGCGCGTCGAAGCTGCACTACAACCCTGGTGTCGACCAGTGGCAGGACATCTATGTCGATGTCGGTGCGTTCACCAGGGAGTCGCCGACGCTGTGGCGTTCGATCGACCACTACCTCGATCTGCTGGTCCGCACCGGACGTGATGTCCGGCTCGTCGATATCGATGAACTGCTCGCCGCGTACGCCGACGGCCTGCTCGACGCCGAGCAGTGCCAGGCCGCGATCACGCACGCGACCGCCGCGATCGACGGGATCGCCGCGCACGGGTATTCGCTCGAGAATTGGCTGAGCACCTTCGGCATGACCCTGACCTGGCGCCGAAACGACGAACCGCCCGGACCTCGGTAGGGTCCGGGCGGTGCGAGGAGTCGGTGTCAGCCGGCCGACAGGCTCGGGAACAGATCCGCGAGGCCGCCACCGCACGACGCGCTGCCGGTGCTGCCCGCCGCACCGACCGTGACCGTGATCGAGTCGCTGATCAGCAGCTGACGCGCCTCGAGCTTGTGCTGGCCCGCCGTGGTCGGCTTCCAGGTGATGCTCACGGTGCCGGACAGCAGCGACGGCGACACCGGGCTGCCCGGGATATCCACGCCGTTGTCGGTGAACTTCACCGAGGTCAACCGGTCGACCTCGACGCTCGCGGTCAGCTTGTAGCTGCAACCGACCTTGTGGTCGGTTCCGGCCACGCCGAGATTGCCGACCCAGGCCGAGGCCTGTGGAGCGGCCAGCACGAGGCTGGCGGCGACGGCGCCGAATGCGGTGATGCCGAAGCCCGCACGGCCGAACTGACGGTGATGTGTTGTCATACGCGCTACAACTTCCCTGTGAATCGAGTCACCCTGTAGTGACTTCGCACAATTTACACAGCGCGCGACAGCGTGCGGACAGTTTCCGAAACATTGACGTTTAACAGATTGGCGCGTGGTTCACGTGCGGGCGTGAGCCCACTCGGTGACCACCGGATAGACCGCGTCGAACCACGGTTCCTTCACTCCGTAGTAGGCGTCACCGGCCGCGTCATCGGGCAGATCCGCCGCGGCGAGTTCGGCCCCACGCTTCACCGCCAGGTACTCCGACCGCGCGCTCTCGCTCGCCCGCAACCAGTCGCGCAGGTCGAGCGCGAACCGCTGGCCCAGCGAATCCCGCACGCGCAGATGGATATTGGCGGGTCGGCCGGGATCGGCATTGCCGTGCAGCCGTTTTCCCCACAGGGCTAGGTCGGTGCCATCGGGATCACCGTGGCTCGGCTTCGGATTGTCGTGCGTCACCCGGGGGGCGAGCGGGAACCCGGCCGCCGTCAACACCTCGGTCAGCGATTCGGCCGTGGCCATGTCGGCCACCGTCACCTGGATGTCGATGATGTCCTTGGCGGGCAGTCCGTGCACCGCGGTCGATCCGACGTGATCGATGCGCACCGCCGACGCACCGCAGGCCAGATGCAGCCGGGCGATGATCCTGCGCGCCTGCCTATCCCATTCCGGGTCGGTGACGAGGCGGTAGTCGGCGCGCGCCCGGACGCCCTCGCGCTGATTGCGCTCGAACGGCACCAGCCGTCGCGTCCACAGCTCCCGGACCTGCGCCTCGACCACCTCCGGCGCACCGTTGTTGTCGAGCCACACATCGGCGACCGCGCGGCGCTGTTCGTCGGTGGCCTGCGCGGCGATCCTGACTCGCGCATCCGCTTCGGCCACCCCGCGGTGTTCGACCAGTCTGCGCAGCCTGGTCTCCTCCTCGGCCCCGACCACAACGACGAGCTGCATCAGCGGCGCGAGCCCGTTCTCGACGAGCAACGGAATATCTTGCACCACAACGGCATCCGCGGGCGCGTCGCCGATCAGTTCCGCGGTGCGGGCACCGACCAGCGGATGGGTGATGGCGTTGAGCTTGCCCCGCGAGACGTCGTCGGCGAAGGCGACCGCGGCCAGCGCGGGCCGGTCCAGACTGCCGTCGGGGCTCAGGACCCCTTCACCGAACTCCTCGACCAGTGCGGCTAGGCCCGGCGTGCCAGGGGCGACGACCTCGCGAGCGATCGCGTCGGAGTCGATGAGCACCGCCCCGAGCTCGACCAGCGTGCGCGCCACTGTGGATTTACCCGCTCCCATGCCTCCGGTGAGGCCGATCCGCAACATGGGCATCAGTCTCGCATCCCGACCGCCGGACCGGGGCAGCTCCTGCGACACGCCCACGCGGGGAGCGGCGGAAGATCCCGGGCCGGGCGCGTCGGGTGGATTAATCTTCCGCGCAGGCGAGAAGGCCGCACGACTACCGACAGGATGATCATGGGTACCAGGAACCACCGGGCGGCCCGCCACCGCCTCGGCATGCAGGGCGGTGTGCACTGCATCGAATTCCCCGCCGTCGCAGCGACTCTCGCGCAATACCGGCGTTCCTGGTTCAGCACCCTGCTCTCCCCCGCCAGACACAGCTTCGCCGCGATGCGCAAACGCCCCAGCATGGCCACCGGATACTGGTCGCCCGCTGCCGCGAGCTGACCGTGGGCTCGGCGCGCGCCGAGCCCACCTCCTGCTCACACGCCGACGAGACCGCTCGGCGCGCGCCGAGACCCCGGCTGCTGAGTCGGCATCGCATTCGGCGGCACCGGGTACGGCACGCCCTGTCCCAGGGTGCCGGCCGCGATATTCGGACCGCACTGCACGATCGCCGCGTCGGCTTTGGGACGTGGGTCGGGCAGCACCGGTTTCGCGGCATTCGGGGCCGCCGCGAAGTCGAACGTGGAGGTCATGTCACCGGTGACGCTGCGTCGCCAGGCGGTCAGGTTCGGCACGTCGACGCCGAATCGGGTTTCCAGCAAACGCAATTGGGAGGTGTGGTCGAAGGTCTGCGAGGCGACCAGCCCACCGCGACTGTACGGCGAGATCACCATGCACGGCACCCGGTAACCGAGTCCGATCGGGCCGGTGATGCCGCCCGCCGCGGGTACCCGGTCCAGTGGCACCGTCAGGAATTCGCCCGCGGTGCCCGGTGGTGGAGTCGGCGGGGTGACGTGGTCGAAGAAGCCGCCGTTCTCGTCGTAGCTGATGATCAGCGCGGTCTTCTCCCACACCGCCGGATTCGAGGTGAGGATATCGAGTAGCGCCACGATGCCGAGCGCGCCGAAAGCCGCAGGCAGCGCGGGATGTTCGCAGTGCAGCACTGACGGCACCACCCACGACACCGCGGGCAGGGTGTTGCCGGCGACATCGGCCTGGAAGTCGTTCGGGTAGGTCGGTGCGATACCGCGGCGCGCCAGTTCGGAATTCGGGTCGGCGGCCTGGGTGAAGCAGCCCATCATGCCGTCCAGAATCAACGATGAGGCCTGGCCGATATCGCGATTGCTGTAGATCTTCCACGGCACCCCACCCTCGGACAGGTTCTCCGGGTAGGTGCGCCAGCGGTAGACGTTCTTCGGGAGCAGGATCGGCGTCTCCACCAGCGGACCGCCTGCCAGGCCGTCGGGGTCGATGCTCGCGCTCATCCAGTACAGCCGGTTGGGGTCGGTGGGGCCGAGCACCGAGCAGTGGTAGTTGTCGCAGAGGGTGAACGCCTGCGCGAGCTCGGTGTGGATCGGAATGTCTTCCGGCAGGTAGTAACCCATCGCCGCGGGCGCGTTACCCGGCCCGACCGAGGCCACCGACATCGGCATCCAGCCGTCGTTGCGCCCATTGTTGAATGCCTTGTGCATGCCTGGCCAGGTGTGGTCGGGGTCGTTGATGCACTCCCCGTCCAGTGTGGCGCCACGAGTGGT
Source organism: Nocardia sp. IBHARD005 (assembly GCF_052814245.1). Lineage (NCBI taxonomy): Bacteria > Bacillati > Actinomycetota > Actinomycetes > Mycobacteriales > Nocardiaceae > Nocardia > Nocardia sp. IBHARD005. The sequence goes on along the minus strand of NZ_CP199935.1, from coordinate 3,871,072 downwards.
GTCGAGCCGAAACGGTTCGACGAAACCGTCCGCGGTGGGCCCGATTCCGGGCGACCACCCGAACTGACGCCACGACGCCGACGCCTCACCGAACCCGCGCACACCCGACATCGTGCCGAAATAGTGGTCGAAGGACCGGTTTTCCTGCATGAGCAAGACGAAATGCTCGATATCGCCGAGCCCACCCATACCAGCCGGATCGGCGGCGAACGCTCGGTCGATAATCGGGTTCGCCCAGGTGGCAAGCGTTCCCACCGCACCGGCGGCCATCGCCTTCGCAAGGAACTGCCGCCGGTCGAGACCGGCGAAGGGACCAGAACTCATCGGATTGGAGCACCTTTCCCGTAGGGGGATGGAGCAATCGCGCACACGCTACACCCACCGGAAAAGGCCGAAGGCCCCGGTCCGTGTGGACCGGGGCCTTCGGTGATGCAGTTCTCGATTCAGGCGTTTGGCGCTGAATCAGGCGTTGCCGCTGAGCTTCTCCCGCAGAGCCGCGAGCTGGGCATCGCTGGCCAGCGAGCCGCCCGTGGACTCGGCCGGACCGGAGGTGGACGCAGCCGTGCTGCCACCGGTCTCGGAGGAGTAGTTGCCCGCGACGGGACCACCAGCGGCGGCCTCGGCGGCAGCGTCGGCTGCCATCTTCTCCATCTGAGCAGTGTGCATCTTGTGGCGACGCTCGGCCTCGGCGTAACGGCCTTCCCACTCTTCACGCTGCTTGTCGAACCCGTCGAGCCATTCGTTGGTCTCGGGATCGAAGCCCTCGGGGAAGATGTAGTTGCCCGCATCGTCGTAGCTGTCGGCCATGCCGTACTTCGACGGGTCGAACTCGGCGTTGTAGTCCTCGTTCGCCTGCTTCAGCGACAGCGAGATACGACGACGCTCGAGGTCGATGTCGATGACCTTGACCATGGCGTCGTCGCCGACGGCCACAACCTGGTCCGGGACCTCGACGTGGCGCTCGGCCAGCTCGGAGATGTGGACCAGGCCCTCGATGCCCTCTTCGACGCGCACGAAGGCACCGAAGGGAACCAGCTTGGTGACCTTGCCGGGCACGATCTGGCCGATGGCGTGGGTCCGGGCGAACTGACGCCACGGGTCTTCCTGAGTCGCCTTGAGCGACAGGGAGACGCGCTCGCGGTCCAGGTCGACGTCGAGAACCTCGACGGTGACCTCGTTGCCGACCTCGACAACCTCGGACGGGTGGTCGATGTGCTTCCAGGACAGCTCGGAGACGTGCACCAGGCCGTCGACGCCACCCAGGTCCACGAAGGCACCGAAGTTGACGATGGAGGACACGACGCCCTTGCGGACCTGGCCCTTCTGGAGCTGGTGCAGGAACTCGCTGCGGACCTCGGACTGGGTCTGCTCGAGCCAGGCGCGACGCGACAGAACCACGTTGTTGCGGTTCTTGTCGAGCTCGATGATCTTGGCCTCGATCTCCTTGCCGACGTACGGCTGGAGGTCGCGGACACGACGCATCTCGACGAGCGAGGCGGGCAGGAAGCCACGGAGACCGATGTCGAGGATCAGGCCGCCCTTGACGACCTCGATGACGGTGCCCTTGACGGCCTCGTCCTTCTCCTTGAGCTCCTCGATCGTGCCCCACGCGCGCTCGTACTGCGCCCGCTTCTTCGACAGGATCAGGCGGCCTTCTTTGTCCTCCTTCGTGAGGACAAGAGCCTCGACCGCGTCGCCCACGGAAACGACCTCGTTCGGGTCGACATCGTGCTTGATGGAGAGTTCGCGGGAGGGGATGACACCTTCGGTCTTGTAACCGATGTCGAGCAGGACCTCGTCACGATCGACCTTGACGATGGTGCCCTCGACGATGTCACCATCGTTGAAGTACTTGATCGTTGCGTCGATGGCGGCCAGGAAATCCTCGGCGGAGCCAATGTCGTTAATGGCTACCTGCGGCGAGGTGACGGTGGTGGGCATATGTGGGTTTGCTCCGGACGGATTGTGGTCGGTTGCGGACATTGGATCTTTCGGTACGCTGCGAGATCACCGCGACGACGCGACGAAGGGATACCGGTAAAGTATCGCACGGACCGTCGCACTTGCCGCTGATCAACTTCAGCGTCCCTCTACAGCGTGTGTCAGCCTACGCGACCGGCGCCGAGCCGGGCAAACCACCCCCCGCACCACGCCGATACCCTGTTCGGCGTGTCCGACGACGAACGCCACGCGCAGGCCAACGCGCTGCTGGGTACCTCAGCGACCACCCGAACCAAGATCGACTCACGCGACAGCGAGCGCGCGAATCGCCGCTGGTGGGACGCCGACGCCGAGCAGTACCACCAGACCCACGCCGACTTCCTCGGCGTCGACTCCCCCGGCGGCGAGTTCGTGTGGTGCCCGGAGGGCCTGCACGAGGGTGACATGGGCTTGCTCGGTGACGTGACCGGCAAACGCATCCTGGAGATCGGCTGCGGTTCGGCGCCCTGCTCGCGGTGGCTGGCCGGGCACGGCGCGTTCCCGGTCGGGCTCGATGTGTCGATGGGGATGCTGGAGCGTGGCGTGGCCGCGATGGATCAGGGCGGGCCGCGGGTGCCACTCGTGCAGGCGGGGGCCGAGGCGCTGCCCTTCGCCGACGCGTCGTTCGACCTGGCGTGCTCGGCGTTCGGCGGGGTGCCGTTCGTCGCCGATTCGGCGCTGGTGATGCGCGAGGTAGCGCGGGTGTTGCGGCCGGGCGGGCGCTGGGTGTTCTCGGTGAACCATCCGATGCGCTGGATCTTCCCCGACGATCCCGGCCAGGCGGGACTCACCGCCACGATCCCCTATTTCGACCGCACCCCTTATGTAGAGGTCGACGCCGACGGTGTGCCGACCTATGTCGAGCACCATCGCACGATCGGTGACCGGGTCCGCGAGATCGTCGGCGCCGGCTTGCACCTGGTCGACATCGTCGAACCGGATTGGCCGGAGTGGCTCGACCGCGAATGGGGTCAGTGGTCGCCGCTGCGCGGGCAGATCTTCCCCGGAACCGCCATCTTCATCGCCGAGAAGCCCTAGAACTGCGGTAGCGCGGCGAAGGACGCGTCCACCCGCACGCTCGGCACCGTGTCGGCGACCCAGCGGCGCGCCCTGGTGAGCGCGTGGCCGGGGAACTCGGCGTCGAAGCGAACGTCGTCGGACAGTAGATAGGGCAACCGTCCGCGCAGGCCGGGCGCGTACGGGTGGGGTGGACACATCTCGTCGCGACGGACCTGCCTGCCGATCGCGGTCTCGCGCGCACCGGGCACACCGGTCTCGGGGCACATGATCTGGAACACCGCCGAGCACCGGTCCTTGGGCACCACGATCGACGCGGCGAAAACCAGTTCACCACGCGGACCGGGGAGCTGCGTCTTCTCCACGCGGAGCAGGGCGGGCAGCTGGTCGACCCACACCACGAAGGCCTCGATCAGGCAGCCGGTCCGCGCGTGGTGCTCGGCCAGCCGCCTGCGTAACCGCTTCAGGTCGTCCAGGCGAGCGGGCAGGTCGGGCGCGCCGTTGACATAGTTCAGCGCGACGACGTCACGAGTGGCCGGATTCCCCCAGGTCGTGTCGTCCAACTGTTGCATTCCAGGAATGTCGAACGAGATGGGCACCGGATCAATTTACCGGCGCCGCCGACTTCGGCTGTCCCCGTGCGGCGCTCGGCGCGTCGATCAGGGGAGAAACGCGCTCTTCGACCACGTCGACGAGCCAGGCATCGTGGCTGATCACCATCGCGCGGCTGCGCGGGGTGGCGAGCACGGTCGCCAACGCGGTGCGAAACGCCTCAGCGGTCGCGCGGTCGTCGAAATCGAGGTCGATGAGCACCCGTGGTGGTGCGCCGTCGACGCGGCCGACCCGGTAGGCGCGCACGCCGTTGTCGGCGCGGAACCGCTCGTACTGGTCGAACGCGGCCTTCCAGTCGTCGTAGTCGCGAACGGTGTTGTCGATGTGCAGGGTGATGGTCATGATGACCTCCGTTGTCGTGGGCGAATGGGATACCTCGATCATCGGCCGGTCCGGTGCGCCGGAACATCCCTGATCCTGGGGGTATTCCGCCGTAGGCTGGACCTGTGCCGAGTACCTTGGCCGACCGGATCGGCCGTCTGTGCCGCGCCGATCACTCCGCCAAACGACTGCGAGAACTCGTCCTGGTCGAGATCCGCGCGACGATCCCGTTCGCCGGTCATGTCTTCGCGCTCACCGATCCCGTCACCGCCGTCGCGACGGCGCCGCTGGCCGATCTCCCCGGCCTCGACCTCGGGCTCCTGCCGGACTTGATCCGCGCCCGCTACCTCACCCCGCTCAATCGCTGGGACACCGTGCGCGGCACCGGCGCCCATTCCTTGCTCGGCGCCACCGAGGGCGATCCGGACCGTTCCCTGCTGTGGCGCACCGCGCAGCGCGATCTCGGCATCACCGACTCCGCCACCGTCACCTTCGCCGACCGCTACGGCTGCTGGGGCTTTCTCGAGCTGCTCCGCTACACCGAATCCCCTTTCACCGCAGCGGAACTCGCTGCGCTGAACACGCTGACAACCACAGTCACCGTCGGCCTGCGCCGGACCGTCGGCGCCACCTTCGTCGAATCCGACGCCCGGCTCGCACCCCTGGGCCCCGCGGTCGTACTCCTCGACGACACCCTGCGCGTGCGCTCCCAAACAGCAGCCGCCGCGGACTCCCTGCTGCGCCTTCTCCCCCCGGACGAACCGATTCCCCCCGTCCCCGCCTCGGTTTACAACGCGGCCGCCGCCCTCCTCGCCGCCGAGGCGGCCACGCCCCTCGGCCCCGCTACCTCCCGCGTCCACCTGGGCGGCAACCGCTGGCTCACCGTGAAAGCCGACCGTATCGGCGCCGACATCGCCGTGTCCCTCGAACCGAGCACCGCCACCGAACGCCTCGACCTGTTCGCCCGAGCCCACGCCCTCTCCGCCCGCGAATCCCAGGTCCTCACCCTCTTGGCGACAGGCCTGGATTCCCACGAACTGGCAACAGAACTATTCCTGTCCGAACACACGATCAACGACCACGTCAAAGCCATCCTCGCCAAATCCAGCACCCGAACCCGCCAACGCCTCCTGTCTCGCGTCCTCGGGGTCGGCTGAGCAAGTCAGGCAGGCCCGCTTCGAGGTTGGTGCGCATGCGAATCGTGCTCGGCCGACTCCCGCATTCGCCACATCGGCACGCGGACGGCGTCCCACCGTTTCGACGGAACCCTGCGCAGGTCTGTGTGTTGCAACATCAGTCGCAAATGCCGATCCGGCGTGTTGGCGCCTGAACCACGATCGACCACGACCCCCCACACCGAGCCGTCCGGACGCCGATCGATCGCGTCGGTGTGGTGGCCGACCATCGGAGCTGCAAAGGCTAGGTCCGTAGCCCCCCGACGAATCATGTAGCGATGCAGCTGATTCAGCACGGGGTCTGTCTCGCCGACTGCCACCGTCACCGGTTCGGCAGCAGCGGCGAGCGCGCTACCGATGCGCCGCGACTGCCAGACGCGGCGGTCACCCACGACGAACAGGTGCGCCCGCGCGCGGGTTATCGCCACGTTCCACAGATTCGGTTGCCGGTCGAGCCAATCGATCGATCGGCGGGGCATTCCCGGCGAGGCCACGAGGGAGAAGATGATGATGTCGCACTCACCGCCTTGGAAGGTGTGCACGGTGCCGACAACAACCTCGCCGGAATCGTCGAGTCGGCGTTTGATCTCGTCGGACTGCGCCTTGAACGGCGTGACCACACCGATCGTCGTTCCCTCCGGCAATCGGCCCGGCTGCTGGAGTTGCGCGATCAGCCTGAGCACAACATCGATCTCTTCACGGTTGTACCAGGAACTCTGAGCTCCGCGCTGCGCGTTTCCGGCGACATCGCGCCATACGATCGGCGCCTGGTCGGTGCCATTCTGCTTGCGCACATCGGTCAGCACCGTCAGTTGACCGCGGTAGAACAGGTCGTTGGCGACCCCAGCGATGTCGGGATGGCACCGGAAGTGTTCGTCCAACAGCAGGCTCTCGCCGAACGACTGCTCCGCCGCCTCGAACGCGGAATGTCGCAGATACGACATCTGCCGCCGTTCGAGCCACGCGGCCGAAATCTGTGCGGTCGCCGCCGCGGCGATCTCGCCTCTGCCGTCCAGGGTGGTGATATGTGTGAGTTGCATCGGGTCACCGATGATCAACGCTCGCTTGGCCCGGAACAGCAACGGCAGCACCGCGGCGATGGAGGACTGCGACGCCTCGTCGATGACGACCAGATCGAACAACGCGGCGTCGAGCGGAAAGGCACGCGCCGATTGTGCGGTCACCGCCCATGCCGGGGCTCCGGTCAGCGCCGCACGTTTTGCCGGCCAATCGGTACCGGACTGGTGACGCGACAGCGCGTAGATCTGCCGGCGCCCGCGTACGGCGTTGGACCGCACCACTGCATCGAGCAGCTCCGTCGAGGCTGTCTGCAGCGTGTCGGTGGAGTGGGTGAACCGTGCGAGGAGCTCGGTGTCGCTGGGCCGGGCAGATTCCGAAGCACAAAGCCGGCGCCAGGTGAGCTCGGCTGCGGCCAGTTCGCCCAGCAGCTCGCACTGGCGCTCAACTGTTTCCGGGGTCTCGGCCAGCCCGAGCCGACGGACCAGTCGGCGGCACCGCCAGCCTGCGATCAGGGAGAAACGCTGTACCGCAACAGCTGTGCGGGCGAGCGCGGCAGGCTCGATGCGCTCGAACAGCGGGGCGATCTGTTCGACTCGCAGGCCGAGTTTCGCGGCAAGCGCTTCCCTGACAGCCGCGACGTCGAGCAATGCCACCTCGATTCCCGCGATGTCGGCGAGCTCGCGGCGCTGGCGGTCGAGTTCTGCGGTGGCGGCATCGACCATGACCGTCAGTGTCGACATCGACTGGACGGCGGGTCGGAGACCGGCGAGGTGGTCGAGACCGGCCTGTTGGTTCTCCTGGTAGGCCTGACTGCCCGTTCGGATCACCGTGCCGGGAATCAGCTTCTCGCAACGACCCCAGACTTCGTCGACCGCTTTGTTGTTGGTGGATGCCACAAGTACCGTTTCGCCCGCGCACACGGCGGTGGCAACCAGGTCGACCACCAGCTGGCTCTTGCCGGTGCCCGGTGGCCCGGTCGCAACCGTCAGCGGACGAGCCATCGCCGACCGGATGATCTCGGCCTGGGCCTCGTTGCACGCCAGCGGCGTCACCAATCGCCGAGTCGACACCGGCACGGGAGCGGGCGCGGCATCCGCCGGGCCGAGGCAGGCCAGCGCGGTACGCGGGATCTGAGAGACCCGCTCGGCGAGCGCGGCGAGATCTGCGAGGAGTTTCTTGTTCGGGCCGCCATCGGCGGCCGACATGCGGAACAACACTGCGACATTGCGCGCACCGACCGCCCCGGTGGCGGCGGTCAGTGATTCGTCAAGAAATTCCGGCTCGGGTTCATCGACGGTGACGACGCCGAGCTCGTTGCGCAGAATGTGGCGTACCTCGGCGGCTAACGCGGCGTACTCGCCCGCGTGCCAGGTGGGTTCGTAGCCTTCATTGAACGCCGACGCGGCATCGGATTCCAGAAATTCTTTCAGCAGAATCGGATTCACGATGGGCGGCCCGACCGGCACGAGCCGGTCGGCGGCCCCGCCGAGCTCGAGGCGCCGGATCAGCAGCGGAGCGAATTTGCGAGTCGCGGCTGCACGCGCCGATCGACCACCCGGCCGCACGACTACCGCCGGATAGCCGGTCCAGAGCTGTTCGTTCGCCTCGGCCACCTCAGCGACGAACTTTTCGAGTTCCGTCGGCACCTCGATCGCGTGATCGTCGTCGAGATCGCCCACCAGCAGCCGCTCACGCCCCGGGATGCAGGCGTAGGTGTCATGGTCGTCCAGCGACAACCACGCGAGTTGCTCGGCACGCAAACACGTCTCGTAGTAGGTAAGCAGTCGCTTCCAGTCCGGGGTGAGCGACTTCGACGGCAATGCGCCGATCTCGGCGCCCGATCTGGGGCGGGCCGAGACATCGAGCTGGATGGGCGACAACGGTGATGCCGCCAAGATGATGCGGCCGTCCACTCCTGATGCCGAGATCACCGGAGTCTGCCCGGCATCCTGACGACGAAGTCGGTCGTTGACGAAATCGAACAGCGCCGCCACCGACAACTCCGACTTGCCACCCGCCGCCGAACCGGTTCGCATCGCCTCGACGAACACCCCGGTGAACACCGACGGCTGTGTCGCGTCGCGACCGACGAACGATGCCTCACCGGCCCGCGAGGACGACACCACGTAGACACCTCGGCTCGCCAGGGCGGCAGGGTGACCGTCCACCGTGCCCTTCGGGACGGCATCGGAGGTACGCAGGCCAACCGAGAACCCGCCACTACGGCAGCTGTCGATGATCACCACCTTCTGCGGTGCCACGCACTGTTCGAGCAACTGGTTGACGAATCCGGCCCGCATACTGGTCTCGCCCAGTCGATCCGGGTCGGAGTCGGTGCCGATGAAATGGAATTCACCGTCGGACCGGACGCTTCGCGCCCCGTGCCCGGAGAAGTAGAAGACCATCAACTCGTCTTCTCTGCTTTCGGCGACGAATTCGTCCACTGCCGTACGCATCTGGTCGGTGGTCAAGTCGATCAACGATTCGACGTCGGAGAATGCCCCGACGCGGCGGTCGCGCAGTACCTCTTCCACCAGGGTCAAGTCGGTGCGCACCGACGGCAACGGTGCGAAGCCCGGGTGTGTGTAGCTCTCGTTACCGATCAACAACGCGCGACGACGGGCCAGCCGACTCATGACGACACCGCCTGGTCCTCGCCCGAGCCGGAATCAGCTGAGGTAGGGCGGACCGGTACCGCCGTTTCGACGAACCTCTCGATGATCGCGAGCTGATCGTTCGGGTTGCCGTCGATCACGAGCACCCGGTCCGGCAACCGCATTTCGACCCGCCGGTGCCGGTCGCGTCGACACCATTCCTTGACGATCGTGGTGACCACCGTGGCTGTTCCTGCCGAGGAGGCGACGCCCACCACCAGCACCAGCGCATCCCCGACCGCACCTTTGTGGTGCGCAAGCGGCTCCATCGCTTCGGCGAAACGAACCTCGACCTCGCATGCTGCCAGATGTCGGACGAGATCCCGGGTGAGCCGCTCTGTCAGCAAACTCCCCGAGCCGGTCAATACCTCTACAGAGACGAGCTCTTCCGACATCCAACCCCCATAGTTCAGTCGAGCACCGCTGCAAGTGATGTTCGAATTTCCCTCTGAATGCTGGATTCGATTGTGCCACAAAGCTTCACACGAACACCGCTCAACGCGGCTTTCGGCCTGCCTGGTCGAGGGCCAGGCGCAGGGCGTATTCGATCTGGGAGTTGACGCTGCGCAGATCGTCGGCCGCCCACTTGGCTATTGCCTCGTGGACGGCCGGGTCGAGCCGCAGCAGGATCTTTTTGGGTTCCTTCTTCGGCTGGGTCATCGCCGCGGCTCAGGAGTAGAGGGATCCGGTGTTGACGACCGGTTGGGTGGCGCGGTCGCCGCAGAGGACGACGAGCAGGTTGGAGACCATGTTGGCCTTGCGCTCCTCGTCGAGTTCGACGGTGCCTTGCTCGGCGAGGCGGTCGAGCGCGAGAGCGACCATGCCGACGGCGCCTTCGACGATCTGGGTACGAGCCGCGACGACCTGGGCGGCCTGCTGGCGCACGAGCATCGCCTGGGCGATCTCGGGGGCGTAGGCGAGGTGGGTGATGCGGGCCTCGATGACTTCGATGCCGGCGGTGAGGGTGCGTTCGCGCAGCTCGACCGTCAGTTCCTCGGCCACCTCGGCGCCGTCGCGCAGGCTGGTGCGCGAGTCGTCGTGGGCGTCGTAGGGGTGGGTGGTGGCGAGGTGGCGCACGGCGGCCTCGGACTGGGTTTCGACGTATTCCTCGTAGTCGTCGACGGCGAAGGCGGCCTTGAAGCTGTCGACCACCTTGTAGACGACGACGGCCGCGATCTCGACGGGGTTGCCGTCGGCGTCGTTGACCTTCAGCTTCTGGGTTTCGAAGTTGCGCACCCGCAGTGAGATGGACTTGCGGTCGGTGAGCGGGACCACCGAGAAGAACCCGGGGTCACTGACCGAGCCGATGTAGCGCCCGAAGAAGGTGACGACCTTCGCCTCGTTGGGGTTGACGATGATCAGCCCGGTGGCGAGCAACCAGACGACCAGGATCGCGACGACCGCGGCGACCGCGCCGATCCAGGCCGGTGCGCCACCGTCGTGCCGGGTGGCGGCGATGAACGCGAGAACGGCGGCGGCACCGAACAAAAGGGTGAACACCAGCCACCCCAGCACGACGACGAATCCATTGACGCGGAATGCGGACCGCAGCTCCATGACATCCTCCCGATATCTGAGTGATATCACTAAGATAGTAGATATCGGGAGCCCGGGCAAGGGGCTGGGAACGATGTCGCGGTTGGCGCGGAACACGTTTCGCGGGTCGTACTTTGCTTTCGCCGCCGCCAGCCGGCGGCGTCCGAACCCTCGACATCGTCGCCCCACGAATCCACGCAAGACCGGCCATCGCCTGGCGCACCGACCGCCCGCTCAGCCCGGCAGCCACGGCCGATTGCGCATCGCGTTCGGCGCCCGAACCCCGGATGCCGACGCCGATCTCCGATGATTCGTCAGGTATCGGTCGCGGTACCGCTGATGCCGGCCAGGCCATCGGGTTACGCTGTGGTTAACCGATGAAGGAGTGCTCGACCAGGACGAGGAAGGGCGTGCGTGGTGGAGTCGACTACTGCTGCGAAACTGCAAGAGCTGCACGACAATCTGAGGGCGGCGCGGGAACCGGCGGGGGATGCGGGGATCGCCAAGCGTGCGGCGAAAGGAATTCCCAGCCCGCGCGAACGCATCGAAATACTTCTCGACCAGGGCAGTTTCACCGAAATCGGCGCGCTGGTGAAGCAGCCAGGCGCGGCCGACGGGCTCTACGGTGACGGTGTGGTCACCGGGCACGGCAGGATCGACGGGCGGCCCGTGGTGGTGATCGCCCACGACCAGACCGTGTTCGGCGGATCGGTGGGTGAGATGTTCGGGCGCAAGGTCGCGATGGCGATGGATCTGGCGGCCGATATCGTATGCCCGTTCGTGGCGATCAACGACTCCGGCGGCGCCCGGGTGCAGGACGCGGTCACCTCCCTGGCCTGGTACGCCGAGATGAGCAGGCGGCAGACACGGCTGTCCGGGGTGGTGCCGCAGGTGTCGGTGATGTTGGGCAAATGTGCTGCGGGCGCGGTGTATTCGCCGATCAACACCGACGTGCTGATCGCGACCGAGTCGGCGTACATGTTCGTGACCGGTCCCGAGATCATCCGCGAGACCACCGGCGAGGAAGTGACCCTCGACGAGCTCGGCGGCGCGTTCAACCAGGCGAACAACGGCAATATCCACCACGTGGCGATCGACGAGAAGGCCGCATTCGCATGGGCGCGAACATATCTGAGCTTCATGCCGTCGAACTGCTACGAGCGGGCGCCGCTGGTCAATCCCGGTCTGGAACCGGAGATCACCGACTCCGATCGCGAACTCGACTCGCTGATACCGGATTCCGATCGCAGGGGCTACGACATGTACGAGGTATTACTCCGGATCTTCGATGACGGGGAGTTCCACGAGATCGGCGACGGCGCCGCCCGCAATCTGATCACCGGATTCGCGCGGGTCGACGGGCGCAGCGTCGGGATCGTCGCCAATCAGCCGCTGGTGGCCAGCGGCGCGATCGATGCGCGCGGATCGGACAAAGCCGCGCATTTCATCCGCCTCTGCGACGCGTTCGACATTCCGCTGGTGTTCGTCGTCGACACACCGGGCGTGCTGCCGGGAGTCGAGGAGGAGAGGATCGGCGTCATCAAACGCGGCGGCCGATTCTTCTTCGCGGTTGTCGAGGCCACTGTCCCGATCATCACCGTGGTGGTTCGCAAGGCCTACGGCGGCGGTTACGCGGTGATGGGATGCAAGCAGCTGGGCGGCGATATCAACCTCGCCTGGCCGACCGCGCGCATCGCCGTGATGGGCGCCGAAGCGGCGGTGGGTCTGACGCAGCGCAAGCAGCTCGCCGCCGTCCCGGCGGCCGAGCGGCCTGCTGTGCGTCAGCAGATGGTCGACTTCTACAACGCCGCGGTCGCGACACCGTGGACCGCCGCCGAACGCGGTTACATCGACGCGGTCATCGAGCCGTCGACCACGCGGCTGGAAATCCGCAAAGCGCTGCGACTACTCGGCGACAAACACGTCGAGCAGGCCCCGCGCAAACATCGCCTGATGCCGTTGTAGCGGCGGCGTCACCGCGCCGACGCGGTGGCGCCGTTCGGCATCAAGGTGCTGCTGCCATCCGTGATGACGTGATCGCGCGGGAAAGGGTTTCCCGCGCCACCACTTTCGACGAAAGCTGACGGCTGCGCGCGGGTGCGCCGATCTGCAGATTCTCGCCATCGGCCGCGCGCGAGAACTGACGCCGACGGAGTCATCGACGGAACCTCTCGATCCCGCCGATGACTCCGGCTCAACACGTCTAGGCGCTGATCGGATCCGCTTGGGACACAGCCGAACTCCCCTCCCGCGCGCGCCGTGCGACCTCCCGGACGACCAGGTAGATCGGAAAGGCGATGGGCGACAACAGAATCGTGCCGATCAGCAGCGGGCCCATCAGCAGCGGATGGATATTGCGTTCGCGACTGTCGAGGTAGACCCAGCGCCCGAGGAACAGATCCCACGCGATGATCTGCGCCCACAGCGCGGTCAGGACGGCAGGATCGGCGGCGGCTTCGGTGATCGCGTCCAGCGAGGGCGACGTCACCAGCGACCACATCGCGCCGAGCACCGGCACCGCGACGATTGCCCAAACCACCAAGGGCACCAGCACAATCCACGGTGAGGAGATGATCGTGCGGGTCCAGCGCCAGGTCGGGGCGAAGATCATCAAGGCCCAGAACGGCACCGTGACGAAGAACGACAGGTCGAACAGCGTGCTCATACGGTGACCACCTTTCGGGTACCGGCCGCGCTCGCGACCGAGATCATTACTCCGACAACAACTCCGGTGACGATCGCGGCCGCGGCGGTGAGCGTGGCCTGATCGGGGTGGATCAACGGCTGTCCACGCAGCGCCTGCCAGGTGACCAGGGCAAGGACCGCCGCGTACCCCGCCGACGCGGTGATGACCAGGCCCAGCCGCACCCGTGTCGGCCGCAGTGCGGGGATCCGTGGCGCCAGGAACACCAGCAGTGCGGCGAGTAGTGGCAACGTCTGCAGCGCGTGCATCCCGAAGAAGTGCGGAATGCGCAGGTCACCGTCGGTGGTGCTCCACCCGGTCAGCGGCATGCCGGGTGTGCCGTCGGGAGCTCCGACAGTGTGTGCGCCCGCGATTGCCTCGACGCCGGATTCCTGCTGCGGCATCAGATTTCCCAGCGCCAACCCGACCAGCGTGATCGCGATGCCGAGACGAATCGACCAGGTGATCGAGGCGTCGCCGAGGCGTGCCCGCATCAGTCCGATCCCGATCACCAGGGTTGCCAGGAACAGGATGACGATGGTGGATCCCATGATCACCCAGAGGGTGCCGTCCAGGGCGGTGGTCATGTTGTAGTGGCTGCGCGTCCCGCGGATCACCTGCCCGAAGATGATCGCCTGTTCGATCACCCCGGCGACCACGATCACCGTGGCCATCCACGAGGTGAGCCGAGAAGGCTTGGGCCGCAGCGACATCAACCAAGCCAACGCCACGCTGTAGAGCACGAACGAGATCGCGAACTTGGTCGGTTTGAACCAGGCGGCCGACCCGGCGATCACCCGGTCATCGACCAGCATCCCGATCGAGCCGGCCACGACGAGCGCGGCGTTGACGGCGGCGAAGTACATCAGCGGTCGATGCAGGGGGGCGTTGGGGCGAGGCAGCGAGGGGACGGTCAGGACAGACATACAAATCTCCCAATAGATAGATAGTTATACTATCTGTTATGGATAGCTAGACTATCCGCTACAGGTGACGTAGGCAAGGGGGAGCAACGAAATCGGAGGTAACAGTGCGGATCTCGGAGTTGAGCGAACGCAGCGGCATCGCGGTGGCGACCATCAAGTACTACCTGCGTGAGGGGCTACTGCCCGCAGGCGAACGCAGCAGCCCCAACCAGGCCAGCTACGGCGAAGACCACCTACGCAGATTGCGCCTGATCCGCGCATTGATCGAGTTGGGCGGGATACCGGTCGCCACCGTCTCCGATGTACTCGCCGCGATCGACTCCCCCGAGATGCCCCTGTTCCACGTGCTCGGGGTGGCGCAGGACAGTCTGTCCACGCCCGTGCCCGCCGCCCACGACGCCGACTGGGACCGCGCGTACGAGGCCGTGCGCGCGGAGATGGACCGGCGTGGCTGGGACATGAAACCCAGCCCACAGGCCATCGACACGCTCACCGGAGTGATCGTTCGACTCGCCCAACTCGGCTACCGGGACTGGGCCACCACCACCCTGCCCACCTATTTCGACAGCACGCGCGCAGTCGCGGAGACCGATGTGGCGGCTGCCCTGACCGCGGGCGGACGCGACGACATCATCGACGCGGTCGTCGTACTCACCGTGCTCGGCGACACCGCACTGGCCGCCATCCGCCGCATCGCCCAAGCCCAGGTTTCCCTCGAACGCCTGAAGAATCAGGAAACCCCCTGAGAAAGCCTCAATCGCCTGGCGTTGCCATCGGATGCATGCGCGGCGCATCGTCGTCGCCCCCCGTCTTGCTGGGTCAGGTGAACCATACGAAGCCGGCAGGCGCCGACACGGCGCCCGATCGGTCAGTGGTAGTGGTTCGTCCGCCGACGGCTCGGGAGGGCTGGGGGGTGGATCACAGCTCCATGCCGTAGTCATACACCGTTGACCCCGGCGGGTTCGGGGCGTTGACTTGGAGTCACACAGTGGCCGTCGGCGGCTGTCATGGCCATGATTTCGGATGCGTTGCCTGGTCGTCGGCGGCTGAAGGCTCGAGGAAGAAGTGTCATGAGTATCAGCAAGAAGATCGCCCATTCCGCCGAGGCCACCAAGGGCAGGATGAAGAAGGTGTTCGGTCGAGTCACCCGTAACCGGACCCTCGAGGTCGAAGGCCGGGCCGGTCAAGCCAAAGGAAACCTGAAACAGTCCGGCGCCAAGGTCAAAGACGCCTTCAAGCGCTAGCTCACGGGTGCAACCAACCGTCGCGGACCACCACTACGGGTTCCCCCACCAGCAGGGCGATCGCCATGGCTGACGACACCACATTCTCGGCGTCCTACGACAACTCGGCCACTCCCGTGGCCCGGGTGGCTCAGAACAGCATCTTCGAGCGTTTCGCGCGCGCAGGGTTCGTCATGAGCGGCATCGTGCATCTGCTCATCGGCTACATCGCCGTCCGGATCGCTCTCGGTGGCGCCGGGGGCACAGCTGACCAATCCGGGGCGATGACGGAGCTGGCCGGCCAGCCCGGCGGTGTCGTCGCACTGTGGGTGGGAGTTGTCGCGTTCTCGCTGATGGCACTGTGGCGGCTGGCCGAAGCGGCACTGGGCAGCTCGTCCGGACCCGACGCCGACAGCACGAAGTCCGAGGTTGTGAATCGCGTCAAGGCATTCTCCTTGGCGGTGGTGTATTTCGCCTTCGCGTTCTCCGCGTTCGGATTCGCCCGCGGTGGTGGCGGGTCGAGTAGCGAGCAGAGCACGGGGATCACCGCTCGCATGATGCACACGACCGCGGGCACGATCGCATTAGTGGCCGCCGGGCTGATCATCATCGCGATCGGTGGCTATCACGTCTACAAAGGCGCGACCCAGAGCTTTCTGCCAGATCTGAAGGGCGCCACCAGCACTCTCGTGCGGCGGCTGGGGACAGTCGGATACGTCGCGAAAGGGCTGGCCATCGCTGCCATCGGAGCGTTGGTGATCCTCGCGGTCCTCCGGTCCGAACCCGATGAAGCCCGCGGCCTCGACGGAGCATTCAAAACACTCGGGGCGCAACCGTTCGGAGCGGTCCTACTGGTAGCCGCGGGCTCGGGCATCATCACCTACGGCTTGTACAGTTTCGCCATGGCGCGGTACACCAAGATGTAGGCGCCCGAAGTACCCCCGCCGGCCGCGTATCAGGCGCAAGACCCACCTGAGCCCGGCCGAATACGCGGTGAGGCGGATCAGAGCAGGCGGGACAGGAAAGCCTGGGTTCGTTCGTGTTGTGGATTGGCCAGCAGCTCACGCGGCGGACCCGATTCCACGACCACACCGGCATCCATGAACACCAGTTCGTCGGCCACCTCGCGGGCGAAGCCCATCTCGTGGGTCACCACCAGCATCGTCATGCCCGAATCGGCCAGCTCCCGCATGACGGCGAGCACCTCACCGACCAGCTCGGGATCCAGCGCCGAGGTCGGCTCGTCGAACAGCATCAGCTTGGGATCCATCGCCAGCGCTCGCGCGATGGCCACACGCTGCTGCTGCCCGCCCGACAGCTGCGCCGGGTAGGCATTGCGCTTGGCCGAGAGCCCCACCCGCTCGAGCAGTTCCTCGGCTCTGGCGACCGCCTCGGACTTGCGGATCCCGCGCACCTGGATCGGCGCCTCGATCACGTTCTCCAGCGCCGTGCGGTGCGGGAACAGGTTGAAATGCTGGAACACCATGCCGATATCGCGACGCTGGACCGCGGCATCACGCTCGTGCATCTCGTAGAGCTTGCCGTTCTTCTCCCGGTAGCCGACGAGATCGCCGTCGACGTAGAGCCTGCCCGCGTTCACCTGCTCGAGGTGATTGATGCACCGCAGGAACGTCGACTTGCCCGAGCCCGACGGACCGACCAGGGTGAGCACCTTGCCGCGCTGGACCTCGAGCGAGATGCCCTTGAGCACCTGCAGCGCGCCGAAGCTCTTGCACACCCGGTCTGCCAGCACCATCGGCGGGACTGCCACAACTTGTTCGGTCATTTCGCCTTCACCGCCGCCTGCGCCGTGGCCAGTTCCTGCAGCTGCTTGGCCGTGAGCTGCCGGGTGGCACCGCGCGAGTAATAGCGTTCCAAGTAGTACTGGCCGACCATGAGCACGCTGGTGATCGCCAGGTACCAGGTGGCACAGACGAGCAGCAGCGGGATCGGCTGGAAGTTCACGCCGTAGATGTCACGGGCGCGGCCGAACAGGTCGGTACTCAGCGGAATCGCGGTGACCAGCGAGGTCGTCTTGAGCATGCCGATCAGCTCGTTGCCGGTGGGCGGGATGATCACCCGCATGGCCTGCGGCAGCACGGTGCGGCGCATCGTCTGCGTCCACGACATGCCGAGCGCCACCGAGGCTTCGCGCTGACCCTCGCCCACGGAGTTGATGCCCGCGCGCACGATCTCGGCCATGTACGCGGCCTCGTTGAGGCCGAGGCCGATCACGGCGAACAGGAACGCGGCCTGCAGGCTCTGCACGTCGAGATGGAAGAACTGCGGGCCGAACGGCACGCCCAGGTCGATCTGCTTGTAGAGCGAGGGAACCAGGCCCCAGAACACCAACTGTACATAGACCGGGGTGCCGCGGAAGATCCACAGATACACCCAGGCCGCGGTGCGCAGCACCGGGTTCGGCGACAGGCGCATCACCGCGAGGACGGTGCCCAGACCCACCGCGATCGCCATCGCGAGCACGGTGAGTTCGAGGGTGACGATCGCGCCCGCGGTGATCCGGCTGTCGAACAGGTACTTGCCGTAGGTGTCCCACCGGTAGGCGGGATTCGTGGCAGCGCCGTAGACGAACAATCCCACCAGGATCAGGATGATTGCCGCCGCGATCCAACGGCCCGGCCTGCGCAGCGGGACCGCTGTGATCGGTTCGGGTTCGGTGCCCGGTCCGGGCACCTCCACCGTGTCTTTCTCGTCGGTCACGTCAGCTCACTGCACCGTTGATCACCGAGGTCTTGATCTGACCGTCCTGCACACCCCAGTTGGTGGTGATCTCGCCGTACTTGCCGTTGTCGATCAGGTGCTGCAGCGCCTTCTGCAGCGACACCGCCAGCGGGGAGGACTTCTGCACGGCCCAGCCGTAGGGCGCGGAATCGAACAGCGGGCCCGCTGCCTCGATCTTGCCTTCGCTCTGCTTGATCGCGTACGCGGTCACCGGGGAATCCGCCGACATCGCGTCCACCTGGCCGAGCACCAATGCGTTTGCCGCGGCGCTCTGCTCTTCGAAAGCCTTCATATCAATGGCGGGCTTACCCTCGGCGACGCATTTGGCGCTCTTGGCGGGAATCTCTTCGGTGTGCTCGACCGTAGTGGCCTGTACGGCGACCTTCTTGCCGCACGCATTGTTCGGATCGATCGCTTTACCGGGTTGCTGGGCCCACTGGATACCCGCGGAGAAATAGGTCGTGAAATCGACCTGCTGTTCGCGTTCGCGCGAATCGGTGATCGAGGACATACCCACGTCGTAGGTGCCCGCCTGAATGGCGGGAATGATCTTCTCGAACGCGGATTCGACATAGTCGACCTGCAGTCCGAGGGTCCCGGCGACGGCGTCGAGGAGGTCGACGTCGAAGCCGACGATCTTGCCGCTCGCGTCCTTGTACTCGTTCGGCTGGTACGGCACGTTCACGCCGACAACCAACTTGCCTGCCTGCTTCACTTTGTCGGGGACCGCCGCGGCGAGCGCGTCGACCTTCTCCGCCGACACCTTGTTCACCGCGGCGCCGTCGCCCTCGGTGTTCTCGGCGCAGCCGGTCAACAACAAGGCACCGCCGGCGACGGTACACAGCAGCCGCACGGCGCCACGGCCGAGGACAGTTCGAACAGACAAAGGAGCCTCCACATTTCACGTCGACGCCGGCTACGTGTCAGCGCCTGTTTGGCAATGTATGCGAACCGGACACAGCGTGGTGCGACAGTAACCGAAGATTAATCAGCCAATGTGAAAAGTCCCGTCACCTGCGGTGCACGCGGGCACTGACCTGCTCGGTGAATTCGCTGGTAGAAGCCAGGCCGCCGAGATCCGCGGTCGCGATTCCGGCCGCTAGTGTCGCCGTCACGGCATGGGTAATGCGGTCGGCCGTATCATGGAGCACCCTATTGTCGTCACGAACCGCCAACCAGCGCAACAACATTGCCGCCGACAATTGCAGCGCGGCGGGATTGGCCCGATTATGTCCGGCCAGACCCGGCGCCGCGCCGTGCACGGCCTGCGCCATCGCGCGCGTATCGGAGCAGTTGAGCGAGGCGGCCATGCCGAGGGAACCACTGAGCTCACCGGCCAGGTCCGAGAGGATGTCGCCGAACAGATTCTCGGTGACGATCACATCGAACTCGGCGGGTGAGCGGACCAGGTGCGCCGCCATCGCGTCGACGTGTTCGTCGTCGACCCTCACCTCCGGATACTGCTGGGCCACTTCGTAACAGACGTCACGGAACAGGCCGGTCGTCATCGGCAGCACATTGGCCTTGTGCACCACGGTGACCCGCTTGCGCCTGCCCTGTGCCAGTCGCATCGCCTGATGCGCGATTCGCTCGCACGCCTTGCGGGTGATCACCGCGACCGCCATCGCCACGTCCTCGGTGGGGCGGAACTCCCCCGAACCGGCGAACATATTGCGGTCGGCGTAGAAGCCCTCGCTGTTCTCCCGGACGATCACCAGATCGATATCGGGCGCCATCGCGCGCACCCCGGTGAACGCGGCGGCGGGGCGGATGTTCGCGTAGAGCCCGAGGCGTTTGCGGATGACGCCGCCCGGTGCCACTCGCATGTCCGACGGGTAGGAGGCGTTGTCGTGGGGACCCAGGATCCAGGCGTCGAGATCCTCGAGCGCGGTCAGGGTCTGTTCGGGCAGCGGGTTGCCGTAGGCCGCGATCGCGTCGTGCCCGATCAGCAGCGGCACCCACTCCACCGGCGCGAGCCCGGCCGCGCCGACCGCTTCGTCGACGACCGCTCTGGTCGCGGCCACCACCTCGGGGCCGATTCCGTCGCCGTCGATCACACCGAGTCGCAGGTTCGCCTTCGCACCGTTCACTCCCCCATCCTCGCGCGTGTCCGGTCCGGATCGAGCGAGTGGGCGGTGCGGACACGCCGCAGCGACTAGTTTCTGCAGATCATGGTGCAGTCGGTGGAGTTGCTCCTGGACAAAAGCGGCGAGACGGAGATCCGCAGGCAATGGGCGGTCCTGGCCGAAGCAGGCCTCGGCAGTCGCCACGCCGAGACCTATCGGCCGCACATCACCGTCGCGGTGGCGCGCGAGATCTGGCCGCGCATAGACCACGCGCTCGAGCGACTCGCGTTCGAGCCGCTGCCGATCCGATTGGGCGGACTGCTCGTCTTCGGGGCGCGCCGACCGATCCTGGTCAGGGCGGTCGTCGTCACCGCGGACCTGCTCGCCCTGCATCGCCGGGTCAGCGAGGTGATCTCGCCCTGCCCCGGCGTTCCGGCGACCATGGCGCCCGGCGCGTGGACACCGCACGTGACCCTGGCACGGCGCGTGCCCCCCGAACGGCTCGGCGACGCGGTGCGGGCGGTCGCGGCCGACACCGATTTCCGGTCGCTCATCGTGGGGGTTCGCCGCTGGGACGGGGAGGCGCGGCAGGAGCGAATCGTGATCGGGGGAAGATAGTGGGACGCCCCGGCGTTACAGCCGGGGACACCGACAAGGAGAGGACGTCATGGCCACCCAGACGCTGACCCAGCAGAACTTCGACGAAGTCATCACCGGAAACGACGTGGTCCTCGTCGATTTCTGGGCTTCCTGGTGCGGTCCGTGCCGCAGTTTCGCACCGACCTTCGAGACCTCGTCGGAAAAGCACACCGACGTCGTGCACGGCAAGGTCGACACCGAGGCCGAGCAGGGGCTCGCCGCTGCCGCCAACATCCAGTCGATCCCGACCATCATGGCCTTCCGCGAGGGTGTGCTCGTGTTCGCCCAGCCCGGCGCGCTGCCGCCTGCCGCGCTCGAGGATCTGGTGACCCAGATCAAGGACCTGGACATGGACGAGGTGCGCAAGCAGATCGCCGAGCAGCAGGAGTCCTCCCCCGCCGAGTAGTTCGGCGCCATCTACTTTGTGCGTTACTTTGTGCGCAACCGCAAAGGGCCCGTTCACCTTTCGAGGTGAACGGGCCCTTGGGTGTTCGTGTGGTGTCAGCCCGCGAGCAGGTTGACGCCGGCGATCATGGCGCGCACGGTCGATTCCGCGCTGTCGGCGGCGGTCGCCACCGCCCAGCCGCGCCTACCGTTGAACTCGCACTGCATGAAGGTGGCGATGCCGTCGGTGGTCGGGCGCTGATGGAAGTGCAGGATCTCGAGGGGGTAGCCCTCGTCGTAGAGCGCTGACGTCATCGCCGCGACCGGGCTGCCGGTGGCGATGACGGTGCGCAGGTGGTCGGCGAATTCCAGGGTGGCGGTGAAATCCGTTCCAGAACAAGACCATTCGCGCAGGGCGATGGATCCGTCGGCGCGGGTGTACCGGTCGAGGAACGCGGCGGGGTCGAGGTCGGTGAGCTCGGCGCGCAGGCCCTTGGGGGCAGCGGCGAACAGGGCATGGTCCAGTGTCAGCGTCATTGCAGGTGAGGTCTTCCCGAAGATGTCTTCGTTGGCAGGTGGGACCAGCAGAACGATGAAAATCAGCCCGCAGCGTAGGGGCTGGTCCGAATCAGACCCCGCTACGGCGGATTACTACGAGAAGAACTCGCCGTGAAGCTACCTGCGCGGTCTGCGCAGCAGCGACCGCGAGGTCGCGGTCAGCGACTAGCAGCGCGGCACAGCGGGCGGGATTCGGCACGCACCCGAGAATAGGGCGATCGTCGCGAAACCGCAAACTGGTTTACCACCCGGAGTGTCTACTCGTGAGTACCATCACCGCAGCTCAGGATCGGTAACGGCAGGCGCGAGGACGGCGATGCGGGTTCGGTCGGCGATCTTCGATGTCACTGATCGGTGGGTGTCCGCGTCACTGCGACTCGGAAACTAGATTGTTCTGTATGACAGGGCAGTCCTTCGTCCCCCAAGCTCAGCATCCAGCGACCTACCTTCACCGCGATCCCATCGTCCAACTCGACGACAGGGCAGTGATCTCGCTCGCGCACGACCTGCGGCGAGGTACGCCTGATGACATCGAGTTCGCCCGGGCCGCATTTCACTGGGTGCGAGACGAAGTCGGGCACTCGTACGACGTTCAGGACTCCCGCGTGACCCTGACCGCCGGCGAGGTGCTGCGGGAGCGGGTTGGCCTCTGCTACGCGAAGTCCCATCTCCTCGCGGCCTTGTTACGGGTTGAAGGCATCCCGACCGGGCTCTGCTACCAGCGCCTCACGCACGGCGACGGTCACGTTCTCCACGGTTTGGTGGCCGTGTACTTGGGCGACAGGTGGCATCGTCAAGACCCTCGGGGCAATAAGGAAGGGGTCATGGCCGAGTTCTCCCTGACTGATGAACGGCTCGCTTGGCCGGTCGATTCCGCTCTTGGCGAGGTCGACTACCCGCAGTTGCTGGTCTCTCCGGCTGAGTCTGTCGTGAAAGCCCTCAGGAACACCACAGATGTGCTGTCGATCTACGACACTGGCCTCCCAACGGTCTTGGAAGATTGAGACTCACCCGCCGAGCTGCCCCGCGCTCACTCGGCAGCGACGTCACTTTTCGCCGTAACCTCGATCCGCCTGCACACGACGCCACAATTCACCGGCGCAACCATCGCTGTACGCGAGCTCGGCGAAAACCCCAGCAGTTCCCCCAGTTTTCGACTGATCACCACAGTTTCGGATCAGCCCTCAGGTAGCGGAACGACCGAGGCGAGGGCGCGGGCCGAACCATCGACATCGACCTGGACGCGCAGGCTGTCGGGCTGCGAGCTCGTCCGCAACACCACCTTGTCGCCCATCATCACCGGGCCGACGTGTTCGACGATCGCTCGGTACGGCAGCTGGTGGCGGTCCGGATGCACGGCGAGCACTTCCTCGACGGCCTCCCAATACACCGCGTTGTTGACGTGGCCCAGCCGGTCGACATCGGTGACGCGCAGCGGGAACGGCACCTCCTCCACGTCCGAGACGTCGAGTTCGGTCAGGGCAGCTTTCCAGCGCAGGCGGTGTTCGGTGGTGCCGGCAAGCATCGGCGCCATGAACGCGTCGCTCATCCGCGCGGGGCGACCGGCGACAGGGTCGATATGGATCAGGAACGCCGCGGCCTCGATGCGCCCGCCCCGCTCCCCTCGTAGCTGAATTCGCATGTCGCACCATCGATTCGAGAGCGCGTCGGCCCAGCGACGTAACTGGACGCGGTCACCGAACATGATCGGCTCGTAGACGTCGATGACGGTGCGGCGCACGATCCACGACTGATGGGTGTCGCCGTCCTCGACCGAGTCGAGGTGATCGAATCCGATGTCCTGCAGATACCGCGCCACCGCGTCGAGCCGCAACCGGTCGTCTCCATCGGTATCCCCGAGTCGCACCGGCCACGACATCGCGAATGCCTGCTCGATATCGGGGCAGCCGGGCAGCGGGGTTGCGATGACAGCGCTCATACGGCCGATGCTGCCACAGTGCCACGTCAGCCGGGACCCACCGCACCGCCCTGTTCATGTCACAAAGCACCTGCCTTCACACACCGTCGATAATGTTGCCGTGACGGGTCTACGGCTTTCCCTGATTCGCTGCCAGCTTCTTGACCGCAGAACACAGCTCGGAAAGAAACTCTGCCGGCAGGTCCTTCCACCGCCAGGCGACGAATGAATCGGGCACCGTGCGGCTCGCGACCATCGCGACCAGGTCGCCATAGCAACGGGGATTCTCACCGGGGAGACCGAGCGCAATAGCCGCCCACGGCAGCAACGCTTCGAGGTCGAGATAGTCCCACCATGGTGCGTCGTCCCATCCCTCCTTGTTGAGCAGCACTTCCTCTTGATACCAGGCGCTCGAGCACACGCGCCGTATCGCGGCATCGATCCGATCCCCCGAGGCAAGCGGATGCGCCTCGCTGACGGCCGCATCCGCTTGCTTGATGTGGTTGATATCCAAATCGAACCTGTTGTGAATGTTGCACAGTGCGACGCCGAGAGGAGGGAGTGCTGGGACGTGTTCCACCTCAGGGATCGAGGTGTTTCGAAACTCCGAGATCGAGGGGACCGACGCCGGGCCAAGCAGGCCACCGCTACCGCCGAGCCCCTGCCAGTAATCCTCCTGATATCCGTGAACGTCGAAGACCGGTCCCAGGACTTGGTCTCGCCACGTAACCGACGCCCCATGCTCGACTACGCCGAGTAGAATCGCCTGCTCGTGGGTCATCGGAGTTTCGAAGTGGTCTGCGGTAAGCGGCCCGAACTCCTCGATCCACAGCCGCACAACCATCTGCTGAACATTCACCAGATTCCGAGCAACGCTCGGCCGCTGCGACTTCCGGACGGCTTGAAAGGTCGCATCCCATATAGGTCGGTAATTCATAGGTCACCCTATTCGGTTTCGGATGTCGGAGCGCTCCCCGCGCTTTGTTCAGGCAGGGTTGAGGAACGTTGATGGTCGGTAGTCGGATTCGATGCTGACCGGGATTCCGATGTCGATGGCGTGGGCGCGAGTGCCGGGCGAGCAATGAAGACACCATAGGCGTTCAGTAACCTTCGTAAGCGCGACGTAGCCGATCGGCCAATTCCGAAGTAGCCCTGGGTGCCCGCCACCACCAATGACTGTCTGAAATTCCCCCGGGAATTGCCTTGATGGACAAAGCGGCAATCCCGTCGGCTCGATCGCGGAATACCTCGTCGATATCGTCGATAGTTTCCAGATCGTCCTCGTCGAGGCCATCCAGTGATGTAGGGTAATATTCGCGCAGATACTGGATCGCCGAACGCCGAAGGCTGGGCTGGTACCACCCGTCGGGTGTAACCAGAGTGGCCCGATAGTGACAGTTCTCGATAATAGGACAACGTGCGATAATTCTCTAGGATCTGCCCGCTGACTACGTCTCGATATTTTTCCCATTCGATATTATCTGCCGAGACTCCTACCGCGAGGCTGGCGTGAAGCTCGACAGTGTCGGCTAGTGCTCGTGCAAAATGGAACACGCGTGAATGATGGTCCTTCGAACGGTCTTTTTCCAGCTCTAGGGAGTGGGAAAGGTCTTGCATAACTCTTGCCATGCATTCGGCCTGCTCGTTGGTGGCTAAACTCATCGCATGGCCGCCTTTGGGTTCCAAAACTTGCTATACATAGTCGTTGTTTCCTATTGTTTGATGCCGTCAGGCCATCATGACCACAACAGTTCTTCGGGCTGCCTAACCGCTGTCACCTGATCGTGCAGCACTCCCCGCTGAAACTGGTTGCGGCACAACCAGAGTACCGGTTGATGTCTGAGTCTTGCGGACCCAGTTGCGGACCGTTTCGGGGTTCGCGCCGATCCGCTCGGCGACAGTCTTGATCGCGTCCCATTCCGACGGATAGTCGCCGCGATGGTCGACGACCAGGCGCACGGCCTTCTCACAGACCTCGTCGGGGTAGAACTTCGGCATAGAACTCATCCTCCAAGAAAGAAGGTGCGCATCAAACCTGGGACGGCTCAGTCTGCGCCTCAGGGTCGATGTCAATCACCTATGCGGCGACATAGCGTTCAACGACAATAAGCAGACGTGCTGCGTGTTCATAATGAGGCACACCACATTGTGGCGAGGCATATCCTGGATGTGCATCATCGGGAGTTTTTGTGATGCCCCGCACAGGCGGGTCTTTGTTTATGACTTAATTTGACTCGGCGAGTGGCGTGATGAGAACATTGGCGCCCGGCACCGCTCTGGTGCCGATGTCCTTCGGGGAGGAATTTCAATGAAGCTGCGTCGCAGTATCTTTCGTGCTGCCATCCTCACTGTGCCGTTGACCGCGGCCGTGACCTGCGCCGGGATGTCCTCGGCCGCGCCCTCTGCTCCCGTTGCGCCCATCGTCGCGCAGCAGCAGCAAGCCGCAGAAAATGATCTGATCGGACAGACAATCGAATTCGCCGGTCATCAGATGGAGTACCTCGGCAACGGGGTCGTGAACGCCGACGGTCATCGCGTCGAATTCCTGGAGGGCGCCCGGTTGCGGGTGGACGGCCGGGAGATTTCGGTCGATGCCGCTGTGCTGCGGCAGGTCGCCGACCACTTTGCCACGACCAACGGTGTGGCCCCGATCGCCGGTGCGTCGCCGCAAGACAAGGTTGCCACCGGAGCAGGTATCGGCGCGCTCGCGGCTGGCATTCCGGCCGCTGTCATCGGCGCTCTCGGCGGCGCCGTGGTCGGCGCCCTGGTCGGTGCGGCTATCGGCTTCCTGATCAATATTCCAGGTCAGGCGGCATGGTTCATCGTCAGCTGGATTGGCGCGGCTATCGGGTGCCTGTTCACCGTCTGCACATGGCCCATCGCTCAATTCGTGATCTGGCTGGGCGGCCTGGTCGGTGGCGCCGCAATCGGCATCCTGGGTGGTGCGGCGATCGGAGCTGTTGTCGGCGGCGTGGCCGGAGCAGCCGCGCTCGGCCTTCCCGCAGCAGCGATCGGCGCGGGTGTCGGTGCCGGTGTCGGTGCGGTTTCACCGGAATCGATTCCGGCGTTCTGATTCCTCACCCGGCGTGGGGTGTAGCCGAGGGCAACGGCGTCCTCGGTTGACACCCGCCGACCAGCGCTGACAAGCCACGGCGACACGCCACCCCAGATACGTTCGGGCACGGGCACTTTCAGGTATCGATAAGGTTCACACGCCAGAATCGAACCCGGAGCGCCCGTGCCCGCAGCAACAGTATCGCCATCTCCGTTCCCGACACGCTCACCGCCACGACCTGAACCTGAGCCGAGCCGCTCGCGCACCAGGCCCGCACGACGGCCGCCAGCAGGTCTTCACGTTGGCCATGGGACATTTCCGCCGCGCGAACATCGACGGCATAGGCGTCCAGGTGAGCGGCGCTGACGTCCGCGAAGCGGGTGATCTCGCGGGCGTTGAGCCACTGACTGAAGCAGCCAGAAATCGTGTGATGGGCTTGGACACTGGACACCGACAGCGGCCCAGCTCGGAACCGGTGGTCCGCGGCTTGGCCAGGCTCGGCGTTGAGCAGCAACCACGCGATCTGCTTGACCGGCAGCCTGAAGTTGTCCGGTACCTCGGCGAAATCGACGGCCAGGGCTGAACTGTGGCATTGCAGCACCGCCGGGCTCAGATCCCATCGGACCTGACCGAACCGTGACAGGACTTCGTGGTCAGCTCTGGGACGCAGCGACCGGTTGAGAAGCACCAACGTGTCGGGCCCGGGTTAGGTCATCGCTGGCGGAAGACAGTGCAAGGTTCACGTCAGATCCATTCCACAGGTGAGAAATCGGTCGACGAGAAGTTCCGGGGGGTTCGGGACTCCCCGCGGCCGCTCTCGGAGCTCGGGGGAGTGCATGAGCGGGCAGTCCCCGGCCGTCAGCTACCGAACCTCGTAGGAGAGCAGTCAGGCGCGGGGGCCGGGAACTCAACGCGACGGAGCATGCGGCGGACTTCGGGCCGGAACCTGGCAGCGTAACCCTGTACGCTTCCATGCCGGATGGAACCCGAGCCTCTGCTGTTCGAAAGATCGCGGATTGTTCGCGGGTCGAATACCGGCGACTACGTTGTGTTTGGAACGGATCGCCATTCGAAGCATTGGCATCGGACTCGGCGGATGTGGTGTTGGAGTACCGGGGGGACTATCAGGAGGCTCGTCGCCTCGAAATCACGGAAGTCGGTCGGAATGCCTGGCCTGAGTTCGGACACCATCGTTCGAATCTTCGGGCGGTGGGCGTCTGACCTGCTGGTTCAGTTTCCGGATGGTGCCTGCGGACACACTAACCGGTAGCGTCGCCCGGGTGTTCGTGCGGAAAACACGGACGGCATCCGGAGCGGTAGCGGTCCAGATCGCGCATCGAGCCGGTGGCCGCGACATCATCGATCAGCACCTCGGTTCGGCTCACAACGACGCCGAGCTCGGTGTCCTGCTCGCCCGCGCGCAGGAGATCATCACCGCTGGTCAGCAGATGCTGGACTTCGATGTGCCGACACCAGTCGTGCGAATCGACGACGTCGCGGACTGGACGGCAGGCACCCTGTCAGGCCCGCCGAAATCGGCTGCCGCGGTGGCAGCGACGGGCCGCACGACCGGCACCAGCTCCCGGCTGCTCTACGGCGCCCTCGGCGCGGTGTTCGACCGCCTCGGGTTCGGTGTCGTCGACGATCCGGTGTTCCGAGACCTGGTGATCGCCCGCATCGTGGAACCGACATCGAAAGCCGACTCCGTCCGCGTGTTGGCCGATCTGGGAGCCGATCCGGTGTCCTACAAGACAATTCAACGTGACCTCGCGAAGATCCAGACCGGCCGATACCGGGACCTGATCGGCGGGAAGTGCTTCGCTCACGCCGGGGAGACCGGTGGCCTGGGCTTGCTGCTCTACGACGTGACCACGTTGTATTTCGAGGCCGAGAAGGAGGATGACCTGCGGAAAGTCGGGTACTCGAAAGAGCGGCGGGTCGATCCGCAGATCGTTGTCGGGCTGCTGGTCGACCGGTCCGGGTTCCCTTTGGAGATCGCTTGTTTCGAAGGGACGCAGGCCGAGACGAAGACGATCCTGCCGGTCGTCGAAGCGTTCCGCACCCGCCACGGACTCAGCGAGACCCCGATGGTGATCGCCGCCGACGCCGGGATGTTGTCGGCGAACAACCTCACCAAGCTCGACGAGGCGGGCATGTCGTTCATTGTGGGTTCCCGCTCGGTGAAAGCGCCGGGCGATCTCGCGTCTCATTTCCATTGGAACGGAGACCTTTTCGAAGGCGGGCAGGTCATCGACACCGTCACCCCGCGCAACGCGAAATCGATCGTCAACGATCGCAAGCAGCGCGCGGAGCCGGTCTGGAAAAGGACCGACACGAAGGCATGGCGGGCGGTCTGGCACTACTCGGCGGCCCGGGCGCGGCGGGACACGATCACCTTGAACGCCCAAGAAGCGAAGGCACGGGCGGTCGTGTCCGGCGAGAAGGCTACGAAGGCAACACGTTTCGTGACGGTCGCGGGGAAAGACCGCGCGCTGGACGAGAAGGCGTTGCAGCGTGCTCGGGAATTGGTCGGCTTGAAGGGGTATGTGACCAACGTCGAGGCGTCGGTGATGCCGGCGGCGGAGGTGATGGCGAAGTATCACGAGTTGTGGCAGGTGGAGCGCAGTTTCCGTATGTCGAAAACCGATCTCGCGGCCAGGCCCGTGTTCCATCGGACCCGTGAGTCGATCGAGGCGCACCTCACGGTCGTGTTCACTGCCCTCGCCGTTTCCCGCCGTGTCCAGGCCTTGACGGGCCTGGCGATCGGCAATGTGGTGAAGCAGTTGCGGCCGCTGCGTTCGGCCACGATCGCGATCAACGGCGCCAGTCAAACCTTCCCGCCCGATGTTCCTGCAGTTCAAGCGGAGATTCTCGCGGCGATGCGGCACGGGTCGACACACTAAACCGAATGTCCGAACTCAGGCCTGGCGCGCGGTTGTGCCAAAAGCTCAGGTCGATGAATGGTCGGAAGAGGTCACTATCATCGGTGCGGCACAGGGAAAATGGCAAGTCAGGTGAGTGCGCACATTGGACGGGAGTGTGTTCATCCCGCGCAGCGGGCCATTCATACGGGAGGGAAAACTGATGATCGCTTCACGAAATGTAGCACGGTGGACATGGGGTCGAGATCATCAGTCCGATCCGGTCAAACTATGTCTATGCAACCTGCTGGCCGCCTATTCCCTACTTGTATCTGAACGACTCGCACTCGGCGCGCCGAAGATGAAGATAAAGGTCATCGAGATCGGTAACCCCGATACATCACTGTTCAGTGGCGAGTTCGCCGCCACAGACAGCTACACCGAAGAAGCAATCGAAAGACTCGCGAGCCATATACGGACGAACATGGATCCAGGCGATATCGCATCGGTCGACGCGTCGATCCAATGCACCGGCATATTCGGCACCGATCGTGACGAAGCTATTCAGTCCGGGCTATTCACCCTCGGTACCGGCGTCTACCGGGACTATATCGCAACCGATTTGACCACACGGTCAGATGCCTGGCTGCCGTACGACCTCAACGGGCGAGCACAGCCAACCGTCTACGCTCGAAACCAGCCCCGGTTGGCCGCAGTACTGACGGGCCTCGCCGACGTGCTCGATTCCGAAACCACTCCTGATGAGCCCAATGTCCTTGCCATACCGACGGAAACCGGCGTCGAAAACTGGTTCGAACACGATGCCACCCCGTCCGATGTCTGGACACGATTCGAGAGCTCGAGGGAGCAGTAATGGCTTTCCAACGCAAATGGTCATACGCAGCAACATAACTCGAGGACACACCCCGACCCCGACTGCGCCGATGAACAACTGACAGAACAATCGGGATTAGATAGAGGAAATTGTGAAGATTGATACGCACCGTCGGCACCGCACCCGGATTGCCCAGGCGATTATCGGTTCAGCTGCGGCGATCATCGTCGGGTCTGGTGTGGTGATGTCCGCGGGCGGGTCGGCCACCGGCCAGCCGCAGATCACGCTCAGCCAATGGGACACGGGCTCGTCCACACTCGGCTTCACCTCGCCGGATGCGGCGAAGGCGGAGCGGATCGTGCTGGACTACGTCGTCGGCGCGGCCACGGTGGACTACCGCGATATGCCCGCGTGGGCGGCTCGGATGAAACACAACACGGTGCCCGAGTTGGCCGAGTACCTGGACAGTACTGTCGAGAAACTGCACGGCGTCATCGGCCCGCTGAAGTTGGTCAGCACGGCGAAACCGGTTCTGGCCAAGGCGCGCTCCGGTGCGGCCGGTGTTTACACCGTTGACGCCATCATCGACGTGACGACGACCACCACGCGCGATCCTGCCGGGTCGACCTCCGCTGTCACCTATGTGGTCTCCATCGATCCCGCCCGGGACTGGAAGGTCACCGCGTTCGGCGGTACCGGCGGTGATCGGTGAGCGGCGACGAGAACGAGTCGGCAGATCGGCTCGGGTCAGCGGCGCTGGCCGCGTGGCGAACCGGGGACGTGATGCGCGCGGGAGAATTGGCGTCCGAGGCGGTGCGGGTCGATCCGGATTCGCTGGTCGGATGGCAGGTGAGCACGCGGGTAGCGGTCGCGGGAAGCCGGCGGGTGGAACACGACAACCAGATTCGTGCCGACAAGTATGCGAAAACGGCGCTGCGAGCGGCGCGTCGATGTGTGGAGCTCGCGCCGGATGACGCCGAGAATCATCGGCTGTTGGCCTTGGCGTTGATCCGCCGCGACAACAAGGGTGCCGGCGCGGCGCTCGATCGGGCGATGCGGCTAGACCCGAACAATGCCGACATGTATGTGGCCCGTGCCGAACTCATCCGCGCCACCGAAGCACCGGGGACAGCGGCCTATACCGTCGCTGATCACATGCTGCACCGTGCGTTGAGCCTGGATCCGGACAACCGTGGCGCGCTGACTGCGCTCGGTGCCAGCGAGATCAGGCGGGGCCGGACCGAGGAGGGAACGCGACGGTTGCTCGCTGCCGCGGGTGACGATCCGGCGGCGCAGGCAGCAATACCTGAGGCGGTGCGTGCCATCGACCCACGCTTGCGGAACCGGCGCATAGCGGTGGCCGTCGCGATATTTGTCGCGGTGGCGATTTTGAAGTCCGTCGATACAGTTCTGGTGGATCTGATCGGCTGAGAACCTGCCGACGACCCTTTGCCCATCAAGATAATTCGAGTTAGAGATCACTGAGTCCTGTGAACACAGCCGGATACACCGAAGTCGGAATCGACGCCGGTGAGTGGTACCGGCTGATCACCGGCGCTTTCCTGCACAGCCCGCCCGACAGTGGGCTCGGGCCGGCAAGGTAGTCGAGAACATCCGTGCCAGTACCCCTGGACGCTGCGTCGGCGCCGAGAAGCTGCTGGCCCAGATCAGCCTCCTGGTCCTGCGATCGGCCACCGGAGATGTCGAGCCGCTGGATGCGACCGTGGCTGCCATCGCGGACGCATGGGCCGGACCCTGCGCACCAGAGGTTCGGATGCTGCCGACCCACCTGAACTTCGATGCGCACCGCGCCCGGAACTCGAGTGTGGGACCCGCGCTGATCGGTGTCGACGAAGCCGAGCTCGGACCGGTTAGCCTTGATCTGTTCGGCAGCGACCAGCACCTGCTCGTCTTCGGCGATGCCGAGTCCGGCAAGACGAACCTGGCTCGCGTCATCATCGCCGAACTGATCGCGCATCGAGGTGATGACGAGATCGTCTTGGCGATGTTCGACGTCCGACGCAGTCTGCTCGACGAGGTCCCCGACCAGTACCTCGGTGCCTACGCGGGCACCCAGGACGCAGGCGCGGGGATCGCGGGCGAACTCGCCAAACGTCTGCCACCCGAGGACGTCACCCCGGCGCAGCTCCGCGACCGCTCATGGTGGAACGGACCCGAGATTTTCGTGATCGCCGATGATTTCGACTTGCTCTCCCCCAGCGGCCCAGGGCCCTTGGGAGCGCTACTGCCCTTCTTGCCGCACGCTCGCGACATCGGCTTGCACCTGCTGGTGTTCCGGCGCTCGGGTGGTGTGGCGCGCGCACTGTTCGAGCCCGTCATCCAGGCCCTCAAAGAGCAAGGCGCCACCGGCATCCTGCTGTCGGAGGATCGTCAAGAAGGCCAGATCTGGCCCGGTGCCGCCATGTCGACCCAACCACCCGGGCGCGGGCTGCTCGTCCGCCGCGGCCGCGCCCCTGTCCGATTCCACATCGCACTCCACGAAAGCACGTAGCCGAGGTGGCAAACATCTCACTGATGTATCCCACCGAAGACATTGAACCGCAATTATTTTGGGCCGTAAGGTCGGTTCGAAGCCCTCGGAAAGGATGGATGCGATGCTGATCGATTTCACGCCGGACAAAGCGCTCTACCCCTTCGAGTCCCGGTGGTTCGCCTCCTCCGCCGGCCGGGTGCACTACATCGACGAAGGCTCCGGGATCCCCATCCTGTTCTGTCACGGCAGCCCCACGTGGAGTTTTCTCTATCGCAAGATCATCGGTGAGCTGGGCGACCGATTTCGTTGCATAGCAGTCGATTACCCGGGCTTCGGCCTGTCCGAGCGGCCACCGGGCTACGGCTACACCATCGCCGAACACGCCGCCGTGGTCGGCGAGCTCGTCGACCATCTCGGGCTCGACCGATTCGTGATCATGGGCCAGGACTGGGGCGGGCCGATCGGCGCCGCCGTCGGCGCCGATCGCGCCGACCGGGTTCGCGGGCTGGTGCTCGGCAATACCTTGTTGTGGCCGACGCAGACCTGGCCGCAGAAGGCATTCAGCCGGGTCATGGCCAGCTCGCCGATGCAGCGGCGGATCCTGCGCGACAACCTCCTCGTCGAGCGTTTCCTGCTCCGCGAGCTGCGCAACACGATCAGCGAGGCCGAGGCCGATCACTATCGCAAGGTGCAGCCCTCACCCGAAGCCAGGCGCGGCATCGCCGCGATGCCCGGACAGATCCTGGCTGCCCGCCCCTTTCTCGAGCAGCTGGCCACCGCCGTGCCCGCTCGACTCGGCGCCACACCGACGCTTCTGGTCTGGGGTATGAAGGACTTGGCTTTCCGCCCCGCGTCGTTCCTGCCACGGATGCGCGACACATTCACCGATCACCAGGTCGTCGAGCTGCCCGACGCCAGGCACTTCACCACCGAACACGAGCCCCGCAAGATCGCCGAAGCTATCGCGCAGCGTTTCCTCTAGCGCCACATCGGGTTTCACAATGGAGACAATCCGAGATGGCCGATCAGGAGCCGGCAGTGCGCTCGTTCCCGACACCGGTCACGAGCGAATCGCTGGCTAATACGATCTGACCAGACTGTGAATCTCCCGCGAGTCGCTGCCCAGAACGGGCGATCGCACGGTAGCGTCGCCGCCGCTAGGCCAATTGTTACCGCGTGAAAGGAATTGTTCGACATGGCATTCGAAGTCACTGGGGCTATCGGCGATCACTACAACGAAGCCGGTGGCGCGTCCAGCCCGCTGGGTGAGCCGACCTCCGCAGAGCAGGACGCCCCCAACGGTGGCAAGTTCCAGGAATTCACCGGCGGTGTCATCTACTTCAAGCTCCCGACCGGAGCCAAGACCGTGTACGGCGCCATCCGGCTGGCATGGGAAGCCGAAGGCGGCGCGGGGGGCCGGTTCGGCTACCCGACCTCCGACGAGCGGGACATCGACGGTGGCAAGATCAGCCACTTCGAGAACGGTTCGATCAGCTACTCGATCGCCGATGACGCTGTGACGGTCAACGCCTAACTCGCGTTTCCGCTACGCCACGATGGGCACCGACCCCGCGGGTTGGTGCCCATTGTGCTGGGTGGACCGACTCAGTGCGCGGCCGAGTCCCAGCTCCGGCCGGTGCCGACAGAGACAGTGAGCGGGACCGAGAGTTCGATCGCGGCCGACATCTGTTCGCGTGCAAGGGCTTCGAGCGCCTCGCGTTCGCCGTCGGCGACCTCGAAGACGAGTTCGTCGTGGATCTGCAGGAGCATCCGGGAGCGCAGGCCCGCTTCGCGAATCGCGTTCTGCACGTTGATCATCGCGACCTTGATGATGTCGGCGGCGGTGCCCTGGATGGGGGCGTTCAGCGCCATGCGTTCGGCGGACTCACGACGCTGGCGGTTGCTGGAGTCCAGATCGGGCAGGTAGCGGCGGCGGCCGAACAGGGTTTGGGTGTAGCCGACCTTGCGGGCCTGATCGACGACGTCGGACAGGTAGTCACGGATGCCGCCGAAACGGTCGAAGTACACGTCCATCTGCTCTTTGGCCTCGGTCGTGCTGATCTTCAGCTGAGCGCTCAAGCCATAGGAGCTGAGACCGTAGGCGAGGCCGTAGGACATGGCCTTGATCCGGCGGCGCAGTTCGGGGCTCACCTCCGCGATCGGGATGTCGAAGGCCTTCGACGCGACGAAGGTGTGCAGGTCCTCGCCGGAATTGAAGGCCTCGATCAGGCCGGCGTCACCGGACAGGTGCGCCATGATGCGCATCTCGATCTGGCTGTAGTCGGCGGTCATGAGTTCGGCGAAGCCGGGTCCGACCACGAACGTGTCGCGGATCTGGCGGCCGGTGTCGGTGCGGATCGGGATGTTCTGCAGGTTCGGCTCGGTCGAGGAGAGGCGACCGGTCGCGGCGATGGTCTGGTTGAACGTGGTGTGCACGCGGCCGTCGTCGGAGACCGACTTGAGCAGGCCGTCGACGGTCACCTTGAGCCGGGTCGCGTCGCGGTGGGCCAGCAGGTGTTCCAGGAACGCGTGGCCGGTCTTCTCGAACAGCGATTCCAGCGCGTCG
Source organism: Nocardia sp. IBHARD005 (assembly GCF_052814245.1). Lineage (NCBI taxonomy): Bacteria > Bacillati > Actinomycetota > Actinomycetes > Mycobacteriales > Nocardiaceae > Nocardia > Nocardia sp. IBHARD005. The sequence goes on along the minus strand of NZ_CP199935.1, from coordinate 3,835,807 downwards.
GCGTCGGTGGTGTAGCCGGTCTTGGTGCGCTTGGTCTTGGGCATGTCGAGCTCGTCGAACAGCACCACCTGCAGCTGCTTGGGCGAGCCCAGGTTGATCTGCTTGCCGATCACGTCGTAGGCGGAGTTCGCGGCCTCGGTGACGCGGTCGGCGAACTGCTGCTGGAGGTTTTCGAGCTGGGTGACATCGACCGCGATGCCCGCTTCCTCGAGTTGACCGAGCACGCCGAGCAGGGGCAGCTCCATCTCGGTGAGCAGCGGGGTCGATTCGATGGCCGCGAGTTCGGTATCAAGGGCGACGGCCAGGTCGGCGACCGCGCGGGCGCGCAGCATTTCCTCGCGGGCCACGTCGGCGGCGAGGGTGTCCTCGTCGTCGAGAAGCGAGAGCTGGCCGGTGTCGCCGGTCTCGACGCGCAGTTCGCGCTTGAGGTAGCGCAGGGACAGGTCGTCGAGGTTGAAGCTGCGCTGGCCGGGGCGGACCAGGTAGGCCGACAGGGCGGTGTCGGTGGTGAGACCGCCCAGGGTAAAGCCGCGACCGCGCAGCGCGTGACCGGCGGACTTGGCCTCGTGCAGTGCCTTGAGCACCTCGGGGTCGGCCAGCCAGGCTGCGAGGGCTGTCTCGTCCTCGGAGGTGAGCACGGTCAGATCGATGTAGCCGCCCTCTCCGTCGGCGGCGGCGATGGCGAGAGCCCGCGCGTCACCGTGCACCGGAGTGCCGGTTCCGACGATCGAGAGACCGTGGCGCACACCGGCTTTCGCGTGCTCGGCCAGCCAGTCGGCGACCGCGCCCTGTTCGAGAGCGGCACCGCTGATCTCGAAACCCGACTCGGCTTCCGGCTCGGGGGAACCGAGCGTGTCGAACAGCCGGTCACGCAGCACCCGGAACTCGAGGTCGTCGAAGAGCTGGTGGATCTTGTCGCGGTCCCACGGCGCCTTGATCAGCTGGTCGGGGGTGTAGGGCAGCGGCACCTCGCGCACCATCTCGGTGAGCTGGCGGTTGAGCACCACACTCGACAGGTTCGCGCGCAGCGATTCGCCGACCTTGCCCTTCACCTGGTCGACCCGGTCGACCAGGGTGGCGAGGTCACCGTATTCGCGAATCCACTTGGCGGCGGTCTTCTCCCCCACGCCGGGAATGCCGGGCAGATTGTCGCTCGGGTCGCCGCGCAAGGCCGCGTAGTCGGGGTACTGCGCGGGGGTGAGGCCGTATTTGGTCTCCACCTCGGCCGGGGTGAAGCGGGTCAGATCCGAGACGCCCTTCTTCGGGTAGAGCACGGTGACCTCGTCGTTGACCAGCTGGATCGCGTCGCGGTCGCCGGTGACGATGAAGACCCGGTAGCCCTGAGCGACGGCCTGGGTGGTGAGGGTGGCGATCACATCGTCGGCCTCGTAGCCGTCGATGGCCATCACCGGAATGCCCATCGCGCCGAGCACGTCCTTGGTGAGTTCGACCTGCCCACGGAACTCGTCGGGGGTGGCGCTGCGATTGGCCTTGTACTCCGGGTACGCCTCGGTGCGGAAAGTCTTGCGCGACACGTCGAACGCCGCGGCCACATGGCTCGGCTTCTCGTCGCGCAGCAGATTGATCAGCATCGAGGTGAATCCGTACACCGCGTTGGTGGTCTGACCCGTGACGGTCTTGAAGTTCTCCGCCGGTAGCGCGAAGAAGGCGCGATAGGCGATCGAATGCCCGTCCAGGAGCAGCAGCGTAGGCCGCTCCCCCTCGAGGGCGGTGGTCGTTGTCGATGCCTGCGCAGTCGTCGGTGAACTCACCCGCACGAGTCTAGGGATACCCCCCGACAGAACGACCACCGCCACGACCGCGCACGCCCCACCCAGCCACACCGCGCAACCCCGAGTCCGCAGCCCTACCGCACTCCCAGCCACACCCGTAAACCCCGAGTCCGCAGCCCTACCGCACTCCCAGCCACACCCGTAAACCCCGAGTCCGCAGCCCTACCGCACTCCCAGCCACACCCGTAAACCCCGAGTCCGCAGCCCTACCGCACTCCCAGCCACACCCGTAAACCCCGAGTCCGCAGCCCTACCGCACTCCCAGCCACACCCGTAAACCCCAAGTCCGCAGCCCTACCGCACTCCCAACCACACCCGTAAACCCCAAGACCGCCATGACCGCACTACCAACCCCGCACCCGCGACCCCGAGGGAGCGGCGGCCACGAAGTGGCCGGTCGCGGCCGGGTCGCCGGTTAGCCGCCGGGGCGTACGCGACGAAGGAGCAAGCCCCGGTGGCTAACCGGCGGCCCCTCAGGGCCGCGACTCGAGCGCGCCAGCGCTCCAATAAACACAGCGTCAAACCTGCCTGGGACTACCGAACACAGACCGTCCCTCGCACCCGCGACTGTAGGCGCCATAGTCGTCGCGGGCGCGAGTACTCCAACGATTCAGTCGACGCCCAAGTAGGCCGACATCACCGCGGGGTCGGTCAACAACCCCGCACCGGGACCGGACTTGGTGACCTCGCCGGTTTCCAGGATGTAGGCGCGATCGCTGCGGGTCAGGGCCTGTTGCGCGTTCTGTTCCACGAGCAGCACGGTGGTGCCCTGGCGGTTGATCTCGCTGATGATCCGGAAGATCTGCTGGATCACCATGGGCGCAAGACCCATCGACGGTTCGTCGAGCAACAGCAGCTTGGGCCGGGCCATGAGGGCGCGGCCGATGGCGAGCATCTGCTGTTCGCCACCCGACATCGTGCCGCCGACCTGCTTGCGGCGTTCGGCCAGGCGGGGGAACAGTTCGAAGACCCAATCGAGGGTTTGCTGGTATTCGGTCTTCTTCTCGAAAGGCCTGCCGTAGCAACCCATGTCGAGGTTCTCCGCGACGGTCATGCCGGGGAACACCCCGCGACCTTCGGGCGCCTGGATGAGACCCTCGACCACCCGATCGTGGGCCTTCATCGTGGTGATGTCTTTGCCCTGGAACAGGATCCGGCCCGAGGTGAGCGGGAGCAGGCCCGACATCGCCCGCATGGTGGTGGTCTTGCCCGCACCGTTGGCGCCGAGCAGGGTCACCAGTTCGCCCTGGGCGACCGAGAGCGAAATGCCGTGCAGCGCTTCGATCCGGCCGTAGTTCACGACCATGTCCTGCACCTCGAGCAGCGGCACCGCCTTCTCGGCAACGGCTTGCGGCTCGTCCTCGCGCGCCTGCACCACAGCGGCCGCAACCGGCGACGGGGTCGCCCCCTCCTCCGCGGCGGCCACGGATTCCTCACGCACCTCGGCGATGGTGTCCGCGTCGGGCACGCCGAGGTAGGCCGCGATCACCGCCGGGTCCTCGCGCACCGCGGTGGGCAGGCCGTCGGCGATCTTGCGCCCGAACTCGAGGACCACGATCCGGTCGGTCACGCCCATCACCAGGCGCATGTCGTGCTCGATGAGCAGCACGGTGTAGCCGTCGTCGCGGATCTTGCGGATCAGATCCATCAGCGCCGACTTCTCGCTGGGATTGAAACCAGCAGCCGGCTCATCAAGACACAGCAGTTTGGGTTCGGTGGCCAGCGCCCGCGCGATCTCGAGTCGGCGCTGATCGCCGTAGGACAGATTGCGGGCCTTCTCCACCGCGCGCGGCGCGATGCCGACGAACTCGAGCAGCGCCATGCCACGTTCGATGGCGTCACGTTCCTCGCGTTTGAACTTCGGCGTACGGAACACCGCGCCGGGCACCGAGGTGGTATGGCGAGCGTCGGTGCCGACGACCACGTTCTCCAGCGCCGTCATCTCGCCGAACAGCCGCACGTTCTGGAACGTGCGCGCGATACCCATCCGGGTGATCTCGTTGCGCTTGGTCTTGGCCAGTGGCCGACCGTCGAAGTGCACACTGCCCGACGCGGGCTTGTACACGCCGGTGATCGCGTTGAAGCAGGTGGTCTTGCCCGCGCCGTTAGGGCCGATCAGGCCGAGGATCTCGCCGCGACGGATCTCGAAGCTCACCCCGTCGAGCGCGGTCAGACCGCCGAACTTGACGGTCAGCCCGTCGGTGCGCAGCAGCGGCTCGCCGACAGCGGTCTCGATCGCGCGATGCGGCGCGACCACCTCGGCGACTGTCTCGGCATCGGCGAGTTCGGGCATCACCGCGGTGACGTCGACGTCGCCGGTTGGCTCGACCTCGGGCGGTGGCTGGTAGCCGGCCTTCATGTCTTCGTTGTCGTACAGCGCGTCTCCCGCGCCCGGCCCCGTCATTGCCCTACTCCGATCGATTCGGCCGCCGGCTTGCGCACAACGGCCTGGTACACCTGTCTGCCGTAGGCGAGCAGCTTCTGCCGCACCGGGAACAGACCCTGTGGCCGCAGAATCATCATCACCACGAGCGCGATGCCGAAGTAGAGGTACTTCAGGTCACCGAGGTTCTGCGCGCCACCCTTACGGAACAGCAGCACGCTGCCGAACAGCAGCAATCCGGCGATCACCGCGAAGATCGCCAGGGCGATCACCACGCGTCTGACCCACACGGCCAGCTGATCACCGCGCAGACGCCACAGCAACCACAGCCCGATCAGCAGCGCGATATCGAGGCCGAGCAGCAGGTAGCCGGTCGACTCGTTGGACACCAGCTGCACCGACTGCAACCGCATCGGCAGGTACGCGATGAGGAACGCGCCCACGATCACGCCGAGCTTGTTGCCCGAACCACCGAGCACGACGGCACACAGGAACAGCATCGACAAAATGATGTCGAACTGTTTGGGGTTCACGTAGGTGACCTGACCGGCATACATCGCGCCGGACAGTCCACCGACCGAAGCGCCGATCACGAACGCCCACAGCTTGAACTTGAAGGTCGGCACGCCCATGATCTCGGCTGCGTCCTCGTCCTCGCGGATGGCGACCCAGGAGCGGCCGACCCGGCTGCGCTCGAGATTGCCGATGATCAACAGCACCACGATCACCAGGACCATGCCGAGCCAGAACCACCAGGTACCGCTACTCGCGCGATCGAACGGGTTCCAGCTGCTCTTGTCGCCGAGGTTGCCCGGGGAGAAGTAGCCACCGGGGTGCGCTTCGGATTCACCGACCTCGGGGTAGGCGATCTTGGACAGGCCGAGGCTGCCGTTGGTCAGATCGCCCAGGTTGTCGGCCATCAGGCGCACGATCTCACCGAAGCCGAGCGTCACGATCGCCAGGTAGTCACCGCGCAGCCGCAGGGTCGGGGAGCCGAGGATCAGACCGGCCAGCGCGGTCAGCGCCACCGCGATCGGCAGACAGGCCACCCACGCCCAGCCCGAGCTGAGCCATCCGCCGTCGGTTTGGTTCCACGGACTGTTCGGGCTGGTCAGCAGGCCGACCGTGTAGGCGCCGACGGCGTAGAAACCGACATAGCCCAAGTCGAGCAAACCCGCCTGGCCGACCACCACGTTCAGGCCGATGGCGATCAACGCGTACATGGCGAACTGCGCCATCACACCACCGAAGCTCACGCCCGGAGTGTCGAGCAGCGGCGGCGGGAACAGCGGCATCAGCGCCAGCAAGGCGATGATCGGCACACCGACGGCCCACTGGGCCGGCCGCGAGAGCCCGTCCCACCAGCCGCGGATCGCGTCGCCGACGCCACGCCGATCCTTGGGTGCCACGGGAACTTCCGGAGTTTTCGTCAGGTCTGTCATGCGCGTGCCCTCCCCAGGCTCTCGCCGAGGATGCCGGTCGGCCGGAACATCAGCACGGTCACCAGCAGCACGAACGCGACCACGTCACGCCATTCGGTGCCGAACAGGATCTGCCCGTATTGCTCGGCGATGCCGAGGAGCAGACCGCCGAGCAGCGCGCCACGCAGGTTGCCGATACCGCCGAGCACCGCGGCGCTGAACGCCTTGATACCGAGGATGAAACCGCCGGAGAAGATGATGCCGGTGGGAATGTAGAGCGTGTACAACATCGCGGCGGCGCCCGCGAGCAGGCCGCCGATGAGGAAGGTCAGCACGATGACCCGCTCACGCGAGACACCCATCAGGGTGGCGGTGTCGGGGTCTTGGGCGACCGCGCGGATGGCACGACCGAATTTGGTTCTGTTGATGACGATTTCGGTGGTGATCGCGAGTACGACGGCCGCGGCGAAGATCACCAGCGCCACATTGGTGACCTGCGCGCCTAGGAAGCTGAACTGCACCTTCGGCTCCACGAGCCGGATACCGGTCTGGGCGTTGGACCCGCCGAGACCGGGCTTGATCTTGGGCAGGATGTAGTGGACGAACTCCTGGATCACGAACGACATACCGATCGCGGTGATCAGGAAGGCCAGCGGTTTCGCGCCACGCCTGCGCAGCGGCCGGTAGGCGATCCGTTCGAGCCCCACCGCCGCGATGCCCGAGACGAGCATGCCGAACAGCATCGCCACGCCGAGGTAGAGAACCGTCAGCGCGACACCCTGGGAATACACGTTGCCGCTCGGCGCGAAGCCGAGCAGTTCCAGTCCCACGTAGGTGCCGAACATGCCGAGCATGAAGATCTCGGAGTGGGCGAAGTTGATCAGTCGCAGCACGCCGTAGACCAGCGTGTAGCCGACAGCCACCAGGGCGTAGATCGAGCCGTAGGTCAGGCCGTCCACGGTCAATCGCCAGAACTGGTCGATCACCCCGGAGACGTTGAAATCGATGGACCCCTCGGCCAACAGGGTCACACCGAGCGAAGCCGCTGATGTCATGGTTACTCTCGCGTCAGGCGCGCGGTGCGCGTGGCAGCACAGCCACGCGCACCGCTGCACACGTCTTCGGAACTACTTGACCTGGTACATCCAGATCTGGATGTTGGCCAGCTCGCCGGTCTCGCCCCACTTGTACTGGCGGGCAACACCGGTGCCGTCGTAGTTACGGACGTAGTCGACGAGCTCGGCGCGAGTGACCTTACCGGCATCGATCCCCTTGAGCAGGATCGTGGTCAGGTCGTAGCCCTCGACGGAGTAGACGCCGGGGGCCTGGCCGTTGAGCGCCTTGTAATCGGCGGCGAACTTCTCCGGCGCCGGGCTGCACGGGCACGACAGCAGCGCGTCCTTGGACGACGAGCCTGCCTGACGGACGAACTCGGGATCGTTGCTGCCGTCGGCGGAAACGAAGGCCGCGGTCACGCCACCGGAACGCAGCTGCTGCACGAACGGCGCCGCCTCGGCGTAGTAACCGGCGTAGAAGATGGCGTCGGGCTTGGCCGCGGACAGCTTCGAGACCGCTGCCGAGAAGTCCTTGTCACCTTCCTTGACGCTGGTCCCGCAGGAGGCGTCGGCCGCGGGACCCGCGGCGGTGATGAAGGCCTGTGCCAGACCGGCACCGTAGTCGGTGTTGTCCTGCACGACGCAGATCTTCTTGAAGCCCTTCTCGCCGGTCAGGTATTTCGCGACCGCCGGGCCCTGCGAGTTGTCGTTGCCGAGGCCGCGGAAGAAGGTCTTCCAGCCGTTGGTGGTCAAGGTGGGGTTCGTGGCCGATGCCGTCAGCGTGGGCATGCCTGCCTCGCTGAGGATCTGGCCGGTCGCCTTGGTCTCACCCGAGAAGGTCGGGCCGACCAGGGCCACGATATTCGGGTCGGCGACGATCGTCGGGATCACCTGGCTGGCGATCTGCGGCTTGCCCTCGGTGTCGAACTGCTTCACCGAGACCTGGCAGTCCGGGTTGGCCTTGTTGTGCTGGTCGAGCGCGAGCTTCACGCCCATGATGATGTTGATGCCGAGGGCGGCATTGCCGCCGGTCAGCGGGCCCGCCATGCCGAGGGTCAGGGGAGCGCACTTGGCCTTGCCGTCGCCTGCGGGGTCCGCGGCCGCACCGGCGTCGGTGGTCGCGACCGCCTTGCCCTCGGTATCGAGCTGAACGACCGACTGGATGGAGAGATCGGAGTTGCCGCCACCGCCGCCATCGGACGACTTGTCACTGCATCCGGACAACACCAACGACGCGGCAGCTCCGATAACCAGAACTCCTCGCGTCGACCGACTGCGCCATGTCGAACTGAGCACGTCTCACCTCTATGTCCTGTGCTCCCCGGGTTCACCGAGGGGGCCGACCACGTTCAGCCCGCAGAGAACATATCGCCGCTGTGTTAGATCCGCATCACATTCGCATCATGTCGGAGGTCAGTTGTCCAGCAATAGTTCACATTATTGTTTCGCTTACGTAAATATTCTCTGCTTTCGGCCCGCGCGGCGGTGCGAGCCGGAGCGTGTCACTGCGGGGTGAGGTTGTCCAGCACGACTTCGGCGACCGCCTTCATGGTCGTGCGGCGATCCATCGCGGTGCGCTGAATCCATTTGAACGCTTGCGGTTCCGACAGCCCCTGGGTCTGCATGAGCACGCCCTTGGCCCGCTCGACCAGTTTGCGCGTCTCCAAACGGTCCGACAGATTCGCGACTTCTGTTTCCAGCGCGGTGATTTCGTGAAAACGACTGGCCGCGAGTTCGATCGCGGGGACCAGATCGGATTTGGTGAACGGCTTCACGAGATAGGCCATCGCGCCGGCGTCACGTGCGCGCTCGACCAGATCACGCTGGCTGAACGCGGTCAGAATCACCACGGGCGCAACACGTTTCGACGCGATCTCGGCGGCGGCGTCGATGCCGTCACGGCGCGGCATCTTCACGTCCATGATGACCAAATCGGGGCGCAACTCCTCGGCGAGCTCGACGGCCTGCTGCCCGTCGCCCGCTTCACCGACGACGTCGTAGCCCTCTTCCTTGAGCATCTCGACGAGGTCCATCCGGATCAAGGCCTCATCCTCGGCGACGACGACCCGCTTGGCCGCGGCCTCACGCGTGGCGCCGGCTGCATTCGTGCTCATAGGTTCGACCCCTCTGGATTGGAGATGCCTGTCGATCACACCACGACTGGCGATGTAAGAGTACCTTTTGCTTCCGCGCAGAGAATGCGCCTGCGATGAGATCGCGCGCACACCCTGCGCCGGATACTCCCCCGCGGAGCGCGGCTGCCTGCGCCGCGCTTCCGCCGTGGTGCCGAGTGTGGGACTCGAACCCACACGTCCTTCCGGACAACGGTTTTTGAGACCGTCGCGTCTGCCAGTTCCGCCAACCCGGCGCACCGCGGTCACTATAGCGTCTCGGCGCGCCGGGAAGCGAACCGCCGGTCGAACCGGACGTCCGCCTGCCCCGTTGCACCTCGAAAGGGCACCGTGGAAGCGGCTGCGATCCTGCGCGTGCACAGCACGACGGTCGACCCGGACGCCTACCCCGACCTGGTGATGATCCCGCTCGGCATGCGGGTACGCACCCCACGCGGCATGCTGCGGCTGCTCGGTGTCGGCCCGAAGTTGTCTCGCTCACATGCCGACCGGCCCGACGGATTACCGCGCCACGAGGACATCGTGTGGTCGATGTTTCCGCCGCACTGGGGCGCCCGGCAGGACTGGCGCGATCTGGATTCGCGCGAGCGCTGGACGCGATCGGAGCCGCACCGGCAGTGGCGGGGTCAATTCCTCCGCGATTCCGGCGGCACCGGCTTCTGGCACGAGGCCTACTTCCGCCGTGGCGGCATCGACGCGGTCTACGACGACATGTCGGCACCGACCGGGCTGGCGGCGTTCGCGCCGGGGCGCGGCCCGATGTTCTCCACTCGCGGCCGGGTACACGGCGCCCCACCGGCCATATGGCCGGTTATTACCGAATCGAATTATTAAAGAACGAACGATTACAATCGGAACGAGTGATGATCGACACATATCACCGCAAGGTTTCCGCGCCATATCTCGCGGGTATCACGTTGGCACACAACGGATTTGCGCATCATGATTGATGTACAGCGTTCAACCGAGAGGTGAATAAGTAGTACCGCGTTTGTGATGGTTACAATTCTGGCCTACTGCACGACAATCGACCCGATTACGGTGTCGGTATGCACGTGCTGTTCGTCTGCAACTCCAATGTCTGCCGGTCGGTGATCGCCGAACGGCTCACCCGGGCGTTCGCGGCAGAGCACGGTCTATCCGGCCTCACCGCGGAGAGCGCGGGCACCAGGGCCCTGGTCGGCTTTCCGCCCGAGCCGATGGCCGTGGAGACCATCCAGGGCCTCGGTGGCGACACCGCCGGCTTCAAGGCCCGAAAGCTCAAGCCCGAGATGGTCGATCGCGCCGACCTGGTCCTGACGATGACCGATTCCATACGCGACCAGGTCGGTGAGCTTGCCTTCGGCACCGCCCCGCGCACCTTCACCCTCGCCGAGGCGTACCGCATCGCCAAGGTCACCGGCGCTAAATCCATTGCCGCACTGCACCATGCGCGCAACAACCTGGCCTATGTCGGCCGGGAGAACATCGCCGACCCGATCGGCCTTTCCCCGGTTGCCTTCCTCGAGGTCGGCGACCGCATCGCCGAATTGCTGTTCCCCGTGCTGGGAGCGCTGGCACCGCACGAGCAGACGAAACGCTCCGGCGACGGCGATAGCACCGGCCTGGTGATAGCGCCCGGCGGGCCCGGCGGGCCACTGTCGGCATTCCTCGCCGCGCAGCGCAGGCGCTGAGTCCCCGCGAGGGCCGAGTCCACCCCTCCGCAATACGCCACCTTCGCGCTCTGACCGCTGTCAGGGCTGTTCGCGACGCCGCGCAGGGATTACACTTCGGCGCGGACGTGGGTGTTACCCCTTGCAGGTTCGACACACGACGGGACTACAGACTTGCCGAAACGCATTTCGGATGTTTCGCTCCATGTGTATGTGACACCGGAGATCCTCGACCGCATCGTCGCCAGTGTCCGGACGGTCCTCGACGACCATGTGCACGACCGCGATGTCTATGCCTGGCGGTTCACCATGCCCGTCGACGCGAGCGATCCGGTCCATCGCGATCTCGAATCACAGTGGCGCGGTAGCTGTCCCGGCCGCGAGCCGAGCACGGAGAGCACCTACGAGATCGCGCTGAGTCTGGTCGGCGACCCGGCCGACCTCACCGACGCCGACATCGCCGACCTCGAGCACGGTCTCGCCTTGGCCGTGTACGGCGCGGCCACACCGCATCCTGCCCGCGGCGTGCCCTTCACCTTGCGCGCGCATCAGCGCACCGATGTCGTCGAACCGGAACTCGACCACGAACTGCGTTGAGCTCGGCCGCGGGAGCCGTCAGCGGGGCCACACCGCCGCGCTCAGCGGGCCGGGAAATGCCGGATAACGCCTTCTTGCACGGTCGTGGCGATCAATTCGCCTGTGCGCGAATAGAACCGGCCGGTCGCCAGCCCACGTGAACCCGCCGCGACCGGTGACTCGGTGGCGTAGAGAACCCAGTCGTCGAAGCGGAACGGACGATGGAACCAGATCGAATGGTTCACCGTCGCCGCGAGAATCCGGTCCAGCCCCCACGACAAACCGTGCGTGGTGATGATCGAATCGAGCACCGTGGTGTCGGAGGAGTAGCCCAGCGCGGCCACGTGCAGCAGCGGATCGTCCGGCAGCGAGCCGTCGGTGCGCATCCAGACCCGGTTGTGGTTGAGCTTCTCGCCGGTGCCCTTGAGGATCCACGCCGGATCGTTGGTATAGCGCATGTCGATCGGGTGCGGCGCCTTGATGAACATCTCCAGCTTGTCCTCGAAGCCGGCGAAGCTCTCCTCCACCCGGGGCAGGGTTTCGGGATCGGGCACATCCGGGCCCTCGTGCGCGTGCTCGAGGCCCTTGCCCCAGTCCTGGAACGCGGCCAGCATGACGAACAGCTCCTGGCCGTCCTGGCTGGCCGTCACCGTCCGGTTGGCCAGGGCGCGACCGTCGCGGTGGCGCTGCACGTGGTACTCGATCGGCTTCTTCACATCGCCGCCGCGCACGAAATGCGCGTTGATCGCGTGCAGCGGCCGCTCCCCCGCCGTGCGGCCCGCCGCGATGATCGCCTGCGACACCAGCTGCCCGCCGAAGGTGCGGCTCCACACCTTCTCGGGATGGTTGCCGAGGAAGGTGTCCTCGCCGATCGCCTCGAGGTCGAGCAGGTCGAGCAACACCCGCAGATCGGGTGTCGGCTCGCCCTGGGTGGTCTCGATCTCGATCGAACTGTTCACTACTAGTGGTCCTCTTCGCCGATGCGGTGCACGTGGATCAGGTTGGTGGAACCGACGGTACCCGGAGGGGAACCGGCGACGATGACCACCAGGTCACCCTTGCGATAACGCTCCAGCGACAACAGCGCCTGATCCACCTGGTGGATCATCGCGTCGGTGGTGTCCACCATGGGCACGATGAACGTCTCGGTGCCCCAGGTCAGGGTGAGCTGGCTGCGCACCTCCGGCAGCGGGGTGAAGGCCAGCAGCGGCAGCGGAGTGTGCAGGCGGGCCAGACGGCGCACGGTGTCACCGGACTGGGTGAACGCCACCAGGGCCTTGGCATTGAGCCGCTCGCCGATGTCGCGGGCGGCGTAGGAGATCACGCCACGCTTGGTGCGCGGCACGTGGGTCAGGGGTGGCACCCGCGACGTTTCGGTCTCGACCGCGGTCACGATGCGGGCCATGGTGCGCACCGCGTCGATCGGCCACGCGCCGACCGAGGTCTCCCCCGACAGCATCACCGCGTCGGCGCCGTCGAGCACCGCGTTGGCGACGTCGGAGGCCTCCGCGCGAGTGGGCCGGGAGTTCTCGATCATCGATTCGAGCATCTGGGTGGCGACGATGACCGGCTTGGCGTTCTCGCGCGCCATCTGGATCGCGCGCTTCTGCACCAGCGGCACCTGCTCGAGCGGCAGCTCCACACCGAGGTCACCACGGGCGACCATCACCGCGTCGAAGGCAAGCACGATCGCCTCGAGGTTCTCGATCGCCTCGGGCTTCTCCAGCTTCGCGATCACCGGGACCCGGCGACCGACGCGGTCCATGATGTCGTGCACGAGTTCGATGTCGGACGGCGAGCGCACGAACGACAGTGCGATGAAGTCGACGCCGAGGTCAAGGGCGAATTCCAGGTCGGCGATGTCCTTTTCGGACAGGGCGGGCACCGACACGTTCATGCCGGGCAGCGACAGGCCCTTGTTGTTGCTCACCGGGCCGCCCTCGGTCACCCGGCAGACCACGTCGTTGCCCTCGACGGATTCCACCGTCAGGCCGACCTTGCCGTCGTCGACGAGCAGCCGGTCACCGGCCTTGGCGTCCTGCGCGAGCTCTTTGTACGTGGTCGAGACGCGGTCGTGAGTGCCGTCCACCTCGTCGACAGTGATCCGCACCTGCTCGCCGTTGACCCACACGGTCTTGCCGTCGGCGAAGCGGCCGAGGCGGATCTTGGGGCCCTGGAGGTCGGCGAGGATACCGACCGCGCGGCCGGTCTCGTCCGAGGCCGCCCGGACCATCTTGTAGTTGTCGGCGTGGTCGGCGTGATCGCCGTGGCTGAAGTTCAGCCGGGCCACATCCATGCCGCTTTCGACGAGCTCACGAATACGATCCTGGGTAGCAGTGGCCGGCCCCAAGGTGCACACAATCTTCGTCCGTCGCATCACGTGCCCCAGCCTAGTGCTCATCCGCCACTCCGTGAATTTGGCCGGTCGGGAGGTCGTAGTCACCTGACAACCGGACCGGCGGTTCTCGACGGGATGGGGCCGAGCGTTCCCGATGATTTATCCCTGTGTTCACGAAATCAGTTGTCACCTCGCGGCGACGTGCCTGGAAAGTCCTGTTTCCAAACGGCTTCGACCGAAGCCCGGAACCAGGCAGATCACCCTTTTCGATCGCGGTGAGTCGCTGGGGAAACGCGAAACGGGCGCTCCGCGTGAGCGGAGCACCCGTCTACCTCCCGGTGTGGGCGAGGATTCAGTCGCGCAGCGGGCGACCCTGCGGGTCGGGCACCTTGCCGGTGAGCATCATGATGCCGTCGATCAGCGGCCAGATGGCGCCGAGGCCACAGGTCAGCCAGGTGACCGCGATCTGGGCGATGCCGAGACCGGTGTAGCCGAGGTAGAAACGGCCGACGCCGAAGCTACCGAGGAAGATCTGCAGGAGACCGGCCATCAGCTTCTGCTTGTCCGAGAACGGCACGCCGTACATGTCCCGGCCGTAGGGCGCCTCCGGGTCGTTCGGGTTGTAGCCCTGCGGCATCGCACCGTACTGCGGCTGGCCGTAGCCCGGCTGCGGCTGCTGGGCGTACGGATCGGCGGGCTGGCCGTACTGCGGCTGCGGCGCACCGTATTGCGGCTGGCCGTAACCGGGCTGCGGCTGCTGGGCGTACGGATCGGCGGGCTGACCGTAGGCGGGCTGACCGTAGGCCGGCTGACCGTACTGCGGCTGCGAGCCGCCGTCCTGGGGCTTGCTCAGGTCAGGGCCGTACTGGGGATTGGGGTTGTAGGGGTCGGTCACTCATGTCTCCATCATTCGTGCGGGTACCCGTCGTGGCCCCCGGCCAGTGGCGATCGGCCGAACGGCGGTGCGCCCGCGACGATCACGCCGATATTGTTGCCGGTGCTGCCCGCTGTTGTCTTGTCGGGTACCACCCGATCGGCCTTCGCCACTCATTCGAAGTATCGCGGCGGGCGTCCGCACTGTTGCCGGACGCCCGCCGATTCGACGAAAACGGTCGTGGATCAGGACTTCTTCGCAGCCGATTTCGTCGGCTCCGAGGCGGCGCCGGTCGCGGACCCGGAATCCTCGCCGGACACATCCGCGGCGTCCTTCGCGTCAGCGGCGCCCTTCGCGCGATCGTCGGCGGGATCGGTCTCGTCCGCGTCGACCGAATCATGTTCCACCGCAGCGGAATCCGTCTTCTTCGTGACGTCGACCACCGCTGTCGCGGAGTCCGTCGCCGCCACGGTGCTGCCCGCCGCACCAGCGGCCCGCAGCGCGGAGAACTGCCACGGCCACGGGCGCGGCTCCCCGTCCGGCTGCAACTGCGCGGGCGTCTCGCGGCCCTTGGTCGCCAGCGCGAAATAGGCCATGGCGCCGAGGAAGACGAGCGCGGCAGTGAACGAGTTGATCCTGATGCCGAGAATGTGGGTGGCTTCGTCGCTGCGCAGCAGTTCGACGAAGAAGCGGCCGAAGCTGTAGCCCGCGACGTAGAGCGCGAACAGACGCCCGTGGCCGATCCGGTAGCGCTTGTCGAGCAGCACCAGCGCGATCACGACCAGCACGTTCCAGACGAGCTCGTAGAGGAACGTCGGCTGCACGACCTCGAGCACCCGCCCGGTCGACACCCCGTTCATCATGTCGCGCGCGCCGGTCTCCGCGTCGAACCGTTCGTAGATCTCCAGACCCCACGGGACCTCGGTGGCACGCCCGTAGAGCTCCTGGTTGAAGTAGTTGCCGAGCCGGCCGATCGCCTGGGCGAGCAGCACCGCGGGCGCGACCGCGTCGCCGAGCGCGGGCAGCGGGATCTTGTACATCCGGCAGCCGATCCAGGCACCGATGGCACCGAAGAACACCGCACCCCAGATACCGAGGCCGCCCTGCCAGATATACAGCGCCTCGACGGGGTGCTTGCCCGCGCCGAAGTACTTCTGCCAGTCGGTGGCGACGTGGTAGATACGGCCGCCGACCAGCCCGAACGGCACCGCGAACATCGCGACATCGAGGACGGCGCCCGGCTGACCACCGCGCTCGCGCCACCGGCGTTCACCCCACCAGATGGCGACGACGATGCCGAGAATGATGAACAGTGCGTACGCCCGCAGCGGGAAGGGTCCGAGGTGCCAGACACCCTGCGGCGGACTCGGAATGTAGGCCAGGACTGAGTTCACGGCCACCACGTTAGTTCAGTGGTGTACCGGGCGAGTGACCGTGACCCGAATGGCTGTGGTCCCGCACATGACGACGCCGCCGACAACCACTCGCCTCACGCGGTCCATCGAGAGCACAGAGCATCGCACCCAGCGCGGGATCGGGCCCGATCCTGACTCGAATCGAGGTCGGCACTTGTCGATCGGCCAGCTACCAGGGTGCGCGGTCGATTACCACGTGGTCGTCTGTGGGCGGCTCAGCATATCTATGCGGGTGCCGATCTGGCGCATGAGTTCTTCTGGGCCGCCGGGGATTACGGTGAAGTTCTCGCTGTCGTGGTTCTGGAGCAGGTAGCGGCCGTCCTCGGGGTAGTCGAGCCAGCAGAACGCGCGCCCGTCGCCGGTCGGGCGGGCATCGATCTGGTAGCCGGGGTAGACGGTGATCTCGCCGCCGCCGATGCGCGGGCGGTGGAAAAAGCGCCGTAGTTGTTCGGTCGGGGACAGCTGCGTGGGGTGGCGGGCGTAGACGGGGGTATCGAGATCGCCGCGTCTGCCATCGAAGCGAGGTCGGCTGCCTGCCTGCAACCGTGGTAACCGGGCGGTGACGTCAGCGGCGATGCCGGTGCTGCGATGTGTCGAGACCACAATGTCGCCGCCGTGGGCGTGGGTGGGTCCGGGCTGCTGGACAGCCAGTACCGCGATCGGACCCGCGATACCGACGTAGACGCGCAGGACCTGGGACTGCGGACCGTGCACGCCTTCGATCTCGATCCGCACCCGTGGTTCCAGTAAGACCTGGAACGTGGCATGCAACTGTTCGTCGTAGATCCGGCGCAGGCGCGTTCCCGCTTCGCGGCGGCGGCGCTCGTCGTCAGCGCGATAGGCCGCGAACTCGCGCCGATAGCTGAGCGGGTACGGGAACCGGTCGCGCCGGTTGGCTTCGAGGGCGAGCTGGAAGGTGAGACCGTCGAATTGGTACCGGAGTCCTGGAGCGAGACTGTCGGTCAACCGATGACTCCGCCCGGAGGCAACGCTGCGGGGAGTTGTCCGATCAGCTCGGACTCACGTTCGTGGATCAGGTAGTCCGGTATCTTGTGTTCGGTCTCGTCGTCGCCGCCTTGGCCGCGCCCGGCGCCACCACCACCCATCATGCCGGGCATTCCCCGTGTTCCCGAGCCCGGCCCCCGGGCAGCGGCGGCCGAATTACCCACTCCGCCTGCTGATCCCGCACCGGGCTTACCTGGTTGGGCAATACCGGCGACGGGGCTACCAGAGCCTGGCAGCCCGGAACCGGGAGCACCAGCCGACGGCGAGCCCGAACCGGGTGCACCAGAGCCACTCGGCACACCTCCGGTCGGCGTGGTGGCCGGGGTGCCAGCCGGGGTGGTCGGTGTCGTTTCCGGCGTGGTCGAGGCCGATGTCGTGTCGTCGTCGCCGGTGGTCACGTCTTCCGTGTCCGGTTCGGTGGTTTCCGGATCGCCGGTGCTCGGGTCCTCGGTGGTGGTGGCCGGGTTGGTCGACCGGCCGGTATCGCCACCACCGGGCTGGTTGGTGTTCGTTCCGGGGCCGCCGCCGTTGCGGTCACCATCGCCTAGTTCGCCGAGGGTGTTCTTGGCGACGGGTAGGACCGGGGTCTGTCCGTCGACCTGTACGGAACCGGGCGAATAGAAATTGGTCATGAGCTCTTGGGCGGCGGCCTCGGCTTCGTTGTATTGATGCCTGTCGCCCTTGAGTAGCCCGTTGCCCGGAATGGCGCCCGCGATCTTGTCCCAGGTACTGAGCTCCTCGGGTTCGGGGATGGCCATCTTGGCCTGGGCGAGGTAGCCCTCCATCAGGTCGATCCCGTTGGCGACGAGCTGGAATGCGGTCGGCAACTGTTTGGCCTGGGTGGCGTACTCCCGAACCCCGTCGACGGCCGCGTTGGCGGCCTGGCCCGACCACATTTCGCCGATCACCCGCGCGATCGTCGCGTCGTAAGTCGTGATGAGTTCGTCGACTGTCGTGGTCAACCGACGCCAGGCGTCCGCGCCGGCATTGATGTCGGCGGCCGAGACTCCGGGATCGCCGTCCGCACCGTTGAGCCTGGCGTAGATCATCCAGTGTGGCCAGGCTCCGAATCCTTCGGGCTCCACGACCTTCCCGGCTGGAGTTCCGGTGAAGCCGCTACCGAGCCGCTGGTACTCGTCGTTGATGATGGTCCGGTCAGGAGACCACTGATTCGAGGCTCCCTCCCCCAACCGACCACGCTCGGTCGCGGCCTCATGCGACTCCCGCCACCCGCCGATACCGCCCGCGAGGTAAGTGCCCGCGATGGGAATCAGTCCGACAGTTTCCTGCCAGCCCCACCCCATCAGATACCCGTCCCTGCGGCACGCAGCTGTGCCGCGCGCTGCTCGTCGACGAGTTCGAGCTTGCCGATCGCGGCAGCGAAGGTGTCGTGCTGCAGCCACGCGATGTCTATATGGTCCTGAATGCGTTGCGCGGCATTGTCATTGGGATCGGTGCCGCCGCCAAAGCCCTTCTGCTCGAACTTGACGCGCAACGCCTTCGCCGACGGCAACGACCCCCAACCTGACAGGCGGCCCAGCGTGGCGGTGTCCGCCTTGGCGCGCCCCAGTCCTTCGGCATAGACCTTCGCGGCGGCGCGGAGTGCTTCCCCGAGTTCGGGTTCCATCCGAAACACCCCTGCGACCGCCTGCTGCGCCAGCTGAGTCCAGTAGGCGTGCTGATCTTCAGTCCCACTCATACGAGTACTCCCCTCCCCGATTTCCGGCAGTCTACTTCGGCAACGAGGGTTCGAGCACCTGAGCATGCCGAGCCGCGATCTCACACACATCCCCCTCGCGGGATTCATACTCACTGAGCCAAGTGACTCTAACCTCAAACATGCCTTGTTCGGCTTCGAAGCTGATGTAGCAGCCGTCGGGGTCGCTGCGTTCTTTGCTGATCAGCCCTGGTCGGCCGTTGACGGTGGTCTCACCCAGCACCGTCGCGCTTTCCTTCTTTCGCGCTTCCTGCAATGTATGACTGGTGGAGAGTACGTACGCCACGTAGTTCGTCGGGCCATACCGCTCATCGAGTGGGTCCCATCTGCACACTCGGAAGCTCGACACCCCGGTCGGCGGATCAGTGAAAACACTCTTCGTGGCAGGGTCCAGCCCCGCCGCACGCAACGCTTCATCACTGATCCCCGGATCCCGGCACACGTTGTACACGATGATCTCGTCGATATTGCGGGTACTCGGCTTCGCCGCCCCACCCGTCGAACCACCGCAACCGGCCAGCACCGGCAACACCATGGCCCCGCCCAGAACGGCCGAAACCATCTGACCTCTTCGCACAGCTCTCCCTCGCCGACCCATCCGGAACATCCCGGTCATCATCGTGGACGCACCGAGCGGGCTTCCAGTTCCCACCGATCTCGAATCACGTGGCGATCACCCTACCGGCCCCCACACCGAACCGCCGACCTGCCGCGCCCCCGACCACATGGGCGAGAACGCCCACACCACCGCCTCCGCAGGTTTCGCTTCATGCCGCGACCCGGATGTCCCCAGAAGGGCTTTCGACACTGGCCTTCGACAACCGTCGAGCGACGAGCCTCCCAACCAATCACCTACCAGAGGCGACCTCCTGCTCAGCTGGACGCACGACCTGTCGAGGTCAAGCCCGGTGCACGGCTGACTACACTGCTCGCCGAGCAGATAGGCAAGATGCTGGTTGCGTTGCGAATGGAACTACGTGCGAAAGATGCTGCACGGCAGTCCATCAAGTGAGATCCCGGTCACAAGATGCAACCGTAGCCTGGTCTCGCGCGTCCAATCCTGTGGACATGCTCTCTATCGGATCGAGGCTTCATGGACGACTGGTCGGTGCCCACCCGGACTGAAAACGACGCGTTGCGCGCGCAGATCGACTCGATGCTCGACACCTTCAACGCCGAGAAGTCGGCCCTGATCGACGCGCAAGCCCAGGCCGCGGCGCTGGTGAGCGTGTGGTCCGAGGACGGGTTGGTTCGCGCGTCCGGGACTATCGCGGGCGTCTCGGAGGTTCATATCGCGGCGGACGCGTTCAAGCGGGCAACGACGGAATCGCTGGGTAGATCGGTCACCGAGGCCATCACCGAACTGTCGCGGCAGACCTCGCAAACCCAGCAGCACGCGCTGGGCCCGCTGACAGCGTCGATGCCGGAGTTGTCCGACCTGATCCCCGGTGCCCCGAGTATCAAAGACCTGATCGCCGAACTCACCCCACCACCGCCACCGCCACCCGAACCGGTCGTCGAGGCCCCCGGACGTCTTGTCGATGACAGCGACGACGACGAAGGCGACTACTTCCGCAACCGAAGCTACCTGCGATGAGTTCGGTCGAGGTCAACCCCGAAGCCCTGCGCAATACCCAACCCGGCTTCGTCGCGGTCGCCTCCACGATCACCACTGCCGCCCAAGCACTGGCCGCGGTGATCGCCGCCGAGGGCCAGTGTTGGGGTGGTGACGAGATCGGTGCCGCGTTCGCCCAGAACTACACCCCCGGTGTCGACCCCGGCCAGAAAGCAGTCACCGGGTTGGCGACGACGATGACCCAACTGGGGGCGAACATGGTCACCGTCGCCGATACCTTCCAAAACCAGGACACCACCCAGGCAGGCGCGCTCGGTCAAGCAGCGGGTTCGCTGTAAATGGGCATCAATATCCCCGACGAACTCCAATGGGTCGCGAAATACATTCTCGGCGCCGGTGATTGGCCCGACGGCGACGAAACCGCCATGCGTCGAGTGGCCGACGGGTGGTCTGCGATGGCCAACACCCTCAACACCGTCGACGACGACGCCGCGAAAGTCTTGAACGTGGTGTTGGCGGCGATCTCCGAGGGCGAAACCCACACCGCGATCAACGCTTTCCGCGACAAACTGTTGTCCGGCGACCAGGCCGCCTTCGCCGCGGTCCGGAAATGGTGTGCGACGCAGGCGGAGTTACTCGACGACGGTGCCAACGATATCGCGCACACCAAGCTCGTGATCATCGGCACGATGATCGTGACCGCGATCGAGATCCTCGCGACCGCGTGGACCGGTGTCGGATTGATCGCCTCGGCCGGCGCGCGGATCGCCGGGCAGATCGCGGTCCGGATCGCGGTGCGTCAATTGATCGCCCGCATGCTCACCCGTGGTGCGGCCAAAGCCGCAGCCCGACTCGCATTGCGCGGCGCTTTCTGGGAGGCCCTCGAAGAAGGCGGCGTCGATCTCGCCGCCCGGATGATCCAGGTCTCCAACGGTGATCGCACCCTGGACAAGTTCGGGTTGACCGACCTGGGGTTGGCGACTCTCGGTGGCGCCGTTGGTGGCGCGGTCGGTGGCGTATTGGGTGGTGGTACCGGCGCTCTCGGTGACGCGGCATCCTCGGCAGTGGGTCGCGCGGCGAGCAAAGTCGCTGGCGGCGCTGTCACCGAACTGGGTGCCGATGTCTCTGCTCAGGTCGCCAGCGCAGGTGTCGGTGCGGCGTTCTTGGGCCGAGAATTCCAACTCGATATCGGCGTGGATACGTTCACCAGTGCCGGCGCGGGTGGTGTGCACAGCGCGATCGATTCCAGCGTTCATGGTGCAAGTGCCACGGCCCCGACAGTTCCCGAACTCGGCACCGAAACACCCGGTGCGACAGCACCCGCGGGGACCGACGCACCATCAGATGGTGTAACCCCGTCGCCGACGGGGACCGATAACGACGGCTCGACGAACGGCGCGCCGACCACCCCAGCCGGAACCGATACCGGCAGCCCAACCAACGGCGCCCCCACCACCCCAGCCGGAACCGATACCGGTTCCCCGACGGCCCCCGCCTCCACCGGTGATCCCGGCGCAGCCGACGAGGCAGTGACCTCACCTCAAAGCGGTACGCCCGAGAGCCCTGCCGCGGGTGATCCCTCCGCGTCGACCCCGAACAACAACGGCGCGAACGGAACTCCGGCGGCAGGCGACTCGACTCCTCTTAGTACCGATAGCAACAGTTCGGGCGCCACCGGTGCCTCGAACGGCGGAGATACTGCTGCACCATCGTCCAACCCAGACGATGCTGTGTCCCCGCAGACTCAGCCCGGTGACTCTTCACCATCGAGCCCGAACACCAACACACCCACCGAAACACCGTCGACCGTCGACACCGCCCCGTCGACTCCGAACGCCGACGGGGCCACGGCAACCCCCACCCTGGGCGATACCCCGGCATCTTCTGCCAACGGCACCGACACACCGACACCGACCAACAACCCTGCATCGACCAGCCCGACCACCGAAACCCCCAGCAACCCGCCCACCGGCGACCCTGCGTCCTCACCCAGTTCCTCGGGCAACATGGGCTCGTCGCTGGACCTCCCCTCGCAAGAACCCCTACCCCAGCCGAGCACTCCGACCGACAACACTCCGGTGAGTACCCCAACCGGACCACAGAATCCGACGACCGCCGCACCAGAATCGACGGCTCAGCAACCAACAACGTCGACTCCCGCCGCCGCTACCACCAACCCGACGCCCTCTACCACGTCTCCACCGTCAACACCCACGTACAACCCCGACACCACCCGCCCGACCGCCACGGACACCTCGACCGCCACAACAACTCTGGCTCCGCAAACCGCAACCTCTACGCCCACAACAGCTGTCACCCCACCTCCCACAACCACTCCGCCGTCGTCCCCCCCGCCGCCCTCATTCGTCCAGGGCCCGTCGTCCCCCCAGCCGACCTCTACGCCACCCCGGACAACCGCGACGCCCGCAACTACGAGCCCGACAGTCGCCCCCGACACTGCTTCCCCGGCAGCGCCCCCTATCGATCAGACCGCGACCACCCCGACAGCACCTATCGAAGCGCACACCACGACTGACTCCGACAGCCATCCCAGTTCCACCCAGGCAACGCCGCAAACCACAACGCCGACAACAACACCGACGACGACGAACCAGCCCCCCGATCCCGGCTACAGCCCCGACGCCCGTCCACTGCGCGAAGCCCTCCGTAACCAACCGTCACACGACGGCCGGACGACAACCGTCGACACGAACCAAAACCCTTCCCAACCGCGACCCGCCTACCGAATTCGCCGCTTTCAGGTAGGCAACCGCTGGGTATCGGTCGCCACCATCCGCGCCCATATCCCCAACATGCACCTCATGACTCCGGCGGAATTGAGTCAGGAGATCGAATTCGCCCAGCATGCAGTCGATTCCGCATTCAATCACGTTCAAGATCTCCTCAGCGGCGACCAATTTCTGGTCGATCTCGAGCTGACCACTGACCCGAATGCCGCTGACCTGCAGCTGAACTTGCAGCAACACGCGTTCGATCTGGCCAACGATCTCCGCGCCCACCTGGGGTTACCGCGGAGCGCACCGGACACTCCGCTGAGTCCAGATGACCTCCGCGCGATCAGCAACGACATAGCCCGAGCTAACACACCGGCCCGGTTCACCAACCCGTCCGACAACCGAGTCATGGCACCGCACCGACTCGAACCCGTTGAGCAGGCGTCGTACCAGAACATGGTCGAGGACCAACTTCGCAACGGAAACCAATTCACGGTCGGCGCAGACCCTCGCACACATCCATACGGCCAATCCGTCAACGACGGCGGACCGACGCGAGACGGGCGAAGCAATAACTGCCTTGATTGCTCTCTGTCGGCATTGTCATCTTTTTACGGCGTTCCCCAGGTGTCGGCTCCCCGGTGGCCCGATCCACTGCCAAATGGCTCCCGGGACAACAGTAGTGGCGAACAACTCGGCCCTCAGCGAGCCGAAACTTGGCTCGGCCACGGATTCAGTCATTTCGCCGGTATGTCGATCCAGGACCAGTTCCGCGCACTGCACAACCATATCGCCAACCTCGGTCCAGGCGCTTCCGCGCTGGTCGTCAACTGCTGGCACGCAAGAGACAAAAACGGAAACCTCGAATACAACGCCGACGGTTCTCCAGTGATTCGCGCCTCGCACGCCACCGTCATTGTCTACCCACCCGGCGCACCCGGACCCGTATGGTGGGATCCGCAGTCGGGAGCGACCTCCGACGTCCCACCTCCAAACATGGTCGCCCGATCTGCCGCCCTGGACTTCATCCCTATCGATGCATACGGAGGTATCACGAATGCCGGAACCAATTCGAACGGCGGAACAGGCCAACCAGCTGCTGACCAAGATTTTCGGGCCGAGCCGGGAGTTTCAGACGATCGAGACCCGGCACGGCTGGGTAGCCCAGGCGATTCTTTCCCCCGAGGAATTGGAGCAGGGCATGGGGTTGGGGCTGGGGAACTACGTACTGAACAAGCAAACGGGAGTCGTGACAGCTCACCGGAGCCTGCCGCCGGACATGATCGGAGAGGAATTCGACCAGGCGATCGAAACGGGCCAGCCGATCCAGGGCGGCCAGGTATATCCCCCACTCCGTCGAATCCACCTACTGAAAACCTTCGAGGACCCACAGACAGTCCAGTACCAAGTCCGGGTGACCGACCTGGATCAACCGACCAACCCGGAGACAACCGAACTGATCACGATCAACAAGGAAACCCTCTACTTCCATCCGAGCGGGGGCCCGCTCTCGGCAGCGACGGCTTGGGCCGAAATGCTCAGCCGGACAACGGGATCCTGGCCGACGGAGGAAACGATCGAACGGTAGCGAGCGTTCAGGACGCCCAGTCACCGACAGTATCGGTCGACCCGACGGCTACGCCAAGTTCCACACTCACCCAGCAAGAGCTCGCCAACGCCGAGAGCGCCCGCCAAGCGCGAGAATCCCTGCGCCCCAGCACACCCGAGAACAACCGATCAGTCCGAGTGAACCCTTACGGCGGCAGCCCGTACCGGGTCGCTCGCTATCCCCATGCGTTCGGCCAACCGGTCCAGGTTCTCCGCCTCACCGCCCACATCACCAGCGATCCGGGCCTACCCGCAGCTGCTCTGGACGCGATCACCGACAGTGCCCATCGAAGCATCGACCACAACCTCAACCAGGGTCACCAATTCGCGAACGGTGACGGGATCATGGTTGACATCGTCCCTGCCGCCGATCCGGGCGATGCCGACTTGCACCTCGACCTCAGCGACACCACCACCTCCGAATTTGCCGACACTGTCCGCCAACACCTCGGCCTCCCACCACGCAGCGCTCCCGGCCTCACCCCCGAAGACATCCGGCAGCTCGCCGCCGACATCGACCGCGCGACAATGACTAGTGCACACCAACCCTCATGGGCCGACCAGCACGCCGCGATCTCGACCCCGCAATCACCGCCGACATCGCCCACCCCGACACCAGCTGCCGATTCATCTGGCGACAGATCGCCGCATATAGAAGCAGGTGGCGCCAGGCGCCCACGTAACGCTTACGACACCGAGGCTCAGGATGCCTGGGCGAACAACGCTTACGACCACTTCCGCAACACCGATAATGACCTCGACGGCATGGTCGCAGAACTCGCTGACGTACCGAGACCAGACGGCTCCACAGGATTCGGTCGGGCCGAGCTCGAGCGCATCAAAAACCATCTCTTCAGGGAGGTGCATCCGCTATCCATAACCGACGATGACGGTAAGGACATCGGGATCGAATATCGACGATACGACGCCTATGCCGATATCGCCGAAGCCTGGATACGGATGTCCCTCGGCCGAGCAACCCCCGACGACATCGTTCTGCTAGAGCATGAGCTGGCCGAAGCCCAATACTATGAAAGCCATCCGGGCGCGCCGTACCAGGAAGCTCACCAGTTCGCCAACCTGAGCTTCAACTGGGAAGCGATGCAGCACGCTCGTACCGGCGAGAATATCGATGAATGGAGATCAGTCTATGGCAATGTATCTGGTCTTCCGACTGGAGTCGGAGACCGACCAGGAAGTGACGTACCGGTTCGGCGGGGCGGACCACAATCTCAATCGGACCCTGACGATCAACAAGGCGGACTACTCGGTGACGGTGGCGGACGGGAAGGAGGACGCGATGGCCGTGAGAACAGCGGGCACAGCGATGACTCGTCACCGTCAGGACGGGGTGTGGATCAAGGCGGGCAACTTCCAAGCCTGAACTACCACTCACCTCGCCAATCGGGAGGCCACAGTAGCGCCGGTGGTCAACTGCCGAATTCACCGTCGAGCGCCCCCAGTCCATCTCCGGAATCGGTGCCGCATCAGGGTCCAGCCACTACCGCGGTTCCACCACCAACCTCGCCGACATCACAACAGGTGCGCGATGCCAATCAATCGCGCATCGCTCGCGACAATTTGCGTCGCCACCAACCCGACGGAGGAGTTCAGCCGGTCACAGACTCGAGTGGCAACCGCCGCTTTACCTTGGGCAGATTCACTTCCGCATTCAATCAGCCAGTGTCGATGCTACGGATCGGCCTCCATGTATCCGGCACGAGTCACCTCGACCCAGCACTCGTCCAAGCGCTGATCGATCGTGCCCAGTTCGCCGTAGACCTCCGCTTCAATGGAGGAATTCGGCTCCCGTCCGGCGATTGGATGATGGTCGATCTGGTCCCAGTCAGCGACCCAGCCGCGGCCGATATGACTATCGATCTCGATACGGCGAATCCGCACAGCACACCGACCGATGCCAACCTCGACAACCTCACCGCGATGTTGCGAGAACAGCTCGGGCTGGATCCGTCAACCGAGAGCGAACTGTCCCCCGGCGACGTCCAACGGATCAGCAACGAAATCGACCATGCCGTGCCCTCCTCGACCACTTCTCCACGAGTATCTCCCGGCCCTGTCACAACCGATTCGCCTCTGGATCTTCCCGCCCAGGCCGCCAGTCCCGCTAGCCGTCCTGATTCAACAGCGCACGTTCCCAACATCGCGTCAGCTCATCCGAGCTCGGCCCGGAGAGAATCGCCGAATCAGACCCACCCCCATACTCCGATAGCACCGAACAACCAGAGCCAAATCCCTCCTCGGGCACCGGATCATCGCGCACCTGAATCGACCCCACCTCCGGTGAACGCATCCCACTCAACTTCGCCGACAGGTTCCACAAATAGCCCCTCCGTCCCAAACAATCCTGATTTCACACCCCAGACTCCCCAGTGGCACCAATCGTGGGGAGCCCCGAACCCCAGTCAGCGCTCAACCGGTTCCATTCGACGAATGGTCCGAAAGCTCTTCGGGGCGCAGCCGAGCCGAAACAACGTTCCGTCGGCGCCACCACCGACCCCAACGACTCAGCGGCCGTCGTCCGTTGCGCCGGGAACTCCTCCTGACACGAACAGTCCTCAGCAAACATCGGCACCGGAAAATTTCTCGGACCTTCCGTACAGCGTCGGCCCGCCCTATACGACTCAGGAAATGAATCCCACTTACCGAGGCGAGCACGAGGTCGGCAATTCCGTCTGGCCAAATCCGCTGCGGGTTTCATATCTCGATGAAATCGCACGTCGACGACTCAGACTCCATGTAATAGACGGAAGGATATACGACGCCGACGGGAATTTGTTCGATACAAGTTCCGGTACGACCGCCTGGGGCGGCGCAGGGAGAGCCATCTTCGTCATGGACGAACATGGCAATCTATATGCCTCAAATTATCATGAGCGTGGACTCTTTCACCACTCGAGCTTCCTGTCCGGTGGGAATGTAGCCGCGGCGGGAGAGCTGATCGTCATCAACGGCGAAATCCAGATGGTGACCGACTCGAGCGGGCACTACCAACCCTCCCGAGGCCATACGATGCAAGCAATTAATCAACTCAGGAACATGGGCATCCCGATTACTCCACAACAGGTAGAGTTCAAGGCGCCACCACAATGAAGGGAGCGATGTGAGCAACTGGCAAGGTATCGTAAATTCGATACTGTACTCGGTTCAGTTCGAGAGCGAGCTCAACGACGGGGTTGTCAACAGGATCGCGTATGCACTGTTGACAGAGCCGCTCTCCTCGTTGACTCCGGATGACGAATATCAGAGTCTATCGGATGGCCTCGCAGCGGACACTCCCCTCCCAAATGCCGTACCGATGCGCCAAGAATCGACAGAGCTGCGAGAATTCTTGAGTCGGGTTGTGGCGCGAATGGACAACATGAGACCGTGGCCCGAGCTACCTTATCACCGATTGCCCGAAGACAGCATTTCAGATTTCAAGAATGCTATTCCAATTGCACGCATCTCGTCAAGCGTCAACGATATCGAAACCAGCATATCTCGCGGATTCTATTGGGGGACAGAATTTGGCACCTTCATTCCCCTGAAGATGAGTTCCGGGCGAGTCATTGGCATGTTCACTCCGTTCTGGGACGATAGTGACGACATCGTTCTCGTCGATGCCACGCGCGAACCCGACCCGAGCGGCGCCATCGATGAACTGTTGTCGGTAACGCGATTAGACTCCAGTAAGGTAACGCGCTTGACAGCCGGAGACCTCGAGAGATTTACCGAGGAGTACGCGACAACTCCAATTCAACCCAGTTTTCGCGGCGAGCATATCCCGGGAAATCCCGTATGGGATGGCAAGCACGTCAAGTACTTGACTGAAGCCGATCGGGAACAGTTCCGCCTTGCGGTACACGACGGTTTGCTATATGACAGCAATGGAAACCTGTTCGATACCGCATCGGCCCGCACCCTATGGACACCGAATGGAGGTCGAGCAATCTTCGCGATGGATAAAGATGGCTACCTGTACGCCGCACCATTCCACATCCTCGGCGAATTCCATCATTCGAGCTTCTTGGCTGGCGAACCGGTTGCTGGGGCAGGGGAAATTGCGGTAGCCCAGGGAAGGGTACTGATGATCAGCGATCACAGCACCCACTACCAGCCTGCCCGGAAATTCACCCGGCAGGTGCTGGACAGCCTGCGTCGCCAGGGTGCGGAGATCAGCGACCACCAAGTTGAATATCACTCTTCTGTCTGATCGGCGCGAACGGAGGCAGGCATCACAGAGTTGGACGTCGAGTAGGCCGACCCGGTGACGAACGATGGGCCCGGCCACACATCGGCGGCCGGGCCCATCGTGGGACCTTAGGAACGGACGGTCGCCGAACGCACACCCTCGGCGAGTTCGGCCGTCAGTGCGCGGACCGCGTCTAGGCCCTCCGGCACGGCCGAGACCAGCGCCGATCCGACGATGACACCGTCGGCGTAGGCGGCGATCTCGGCGGCCTGCGCGCCGGAGCGCACGCCGAGGCCGACGCCGATCGGGATGTCGGAGTGCGCGCGGATTCGCGAGCACAGTGCGGGCGCGGCCGAGGAGACCGCCTCGCGAGCACCGGTCACACCCATGGTCGAGGCCGCGTAGATGAAGCCGCTCGAGGCCTCGAGGGTCTTGACCAGACGTTCTTCGGTCGAGGACGGTGCGACCAGGAAGATGCGATCCAGGTTGTGGGTGGCCGAGGCGACGAACCAGTCGTCGGCCTCGTCGGGGATCAGGTTCGGCGTGATGATTCCAGCGCCACCGGCTGCGGCCAGGTCGCGGGCGAAGGTGTCGACGCCGTATTGGAGCACCGGGTTCCAGTAGCTCATCACCACGGCCTGACCACCGGCGCCGGAGATCGCCTCGACGACGGAGAACACGTCGCGCACGCGCACCCCACCGCGCAGCGCCTGCTCGGCGGCGGCCTGGATGACCGGGCCGTCCATCACGGGATCGGAGTAGGCGACGCCCACTTCGACGATGTCGCAACCGGATTCGACCAGCGCGCGGCAGGCGGCGATGGATCCGGCGAGGTCGGGATAGCCGGCGGGCAGGTAGCCGATCAGGGCGGCCCGACCTTCGCTGCGCGCGGCGGCGAAGGTGTTCGCGAGGCGGGACTGCTGACTCACTACTTGTTCTCCTCGGCGGCGGCGTCGTCATCGAACAGACCGAACCAGCGGCCCGCGGTGTCCATGTCCTTGTCACCACGACCGGACAGGTTGACCAGGATGACCGCGCCTTCGCCGAGCTCGACACCCAGCTTCAGCGCGCCCGCCACGGCGTGCGCGGACTCGATCGCCGGGATGATGCCCTGGGTACGCGAGAGCAACAGCAGCGCGTCCATCGCCTCGGTGTCGGTGATCGGCCGGTATTCGGCGCGGCCGGTGTCCTTGAGGTACGCGTGCTCGGGGCCGACGCCCGGGTAGTCCAGACCGGCCGAGATCGAATGCGATTCGATGGTCTGGCCGTCCTCGTCCTGCAGCAGGTACGAGTAGGCGCCCTGGAACGCGCCGGGCGTGCCACCGGTGAAGGTGGCCGCGTGGCGTCCGGTTTCGACGCCGTCACCGGCCGCCTCGAAACCGACCAGGCGCACCCCCGCGTCGGGAATGAAGGCGTGGAAGATGCCGATGGCGTTGGAGCCACCGCCGACGCAGGCCACGACGGCATCGGGCAGCTTGCCGGCCTGCTCAGGGAGCTGGATCTGCTCGCGCGCTTCCAGACCGATCACGCGCTGGAAATCACGCACGAGCAGCGGGAACGGGTGCGGTCCCGCGGCGGTGCCGAAGCAGTAGAACGTGTCGTCGGCGTTGGTGACCCAGTCGCGCAACGCCTCGTTGATCGCGTCCTTGAGGGTCTGCGAACCCGAGGTCACCGGAATCACCTCGGCGCCGAGCAGCCGCATGCGGGCCACGTTGAGCGCCTGGCGGGCGGTGTCGACCGCGCCCATGTAGATCACGCAGTCGAGGGCGAGCAGCGCGCACGCGGTCGCGGTGGCGACGCCGTGCTGGCCCGCGCCGGTCTCGGCGATGACGCGGGTCTTGCCCATCCGCTTGGCGAGCAAGGCCTGGCCGAGCACATTGTTGATCTTGTGCGAGCCGGTGTGGTTGAGGTCCTCGCGCTTGAGGAAGATCCGCGCGCCACCGGCGTGTTCGGCCAGCCTGGTGCATTCGAACACCGGCGAAGGGCGGCCGGTGTAGTCGCGCTGCAACCGGTCGAGCTCGTCGAGGAAGGTGCGGTCGGTGCGGATCTTGTCGTACTCGGCGGTGACCTCTTCGATCACGGCCATCAACGCCTCGGGGACGTGACGTCCGCCGTAGACGCCGAAGTGGCCGCCCGCGTCGGGTTCGTAGTCGGAGTGCTGCGCGACGCCGGCGCTCGCCGGGGGAAGCACCGTCACCGGATGCTCCGCCGAGCAGGCTTCGGGCAGGACGGGTGCGTACCGGCGGTCACCAGCTCGGACACAGCCGAACGCGGGTTACCGCTGGTCACCAGGCCCTCGCCGACGAGCACGGCGTCGGCGCCCGCACCGGCGTAGGCCAACAGGTCGGCGGTGCCGCGGATGCCGGACTCGGCCACCCGGATGACCTCGGAGGGCAGGCCGGGCGCGATCCGCGCGAACACATCGCGGTCGACTTCGAGGGTCTTGAGGTTGCGCGCGTTGATGCCGATCACCGTCGCACCGGCCTCGAGAGCGCGGTCGGCCTCTTCCTCGGTGTGCACCTCCACCAGGGCGGTCATGCCGAGGGATTCGGTGCGGTCGATCAGCGAGGCCAGCACGTCCTGTTCGAGCGCGGCCACGATCAGCAGGATCACGTCGGCGCCATGGGCACGGGCCTCGTGGATCTGGTACGGGCCGACGACGAAGTCCTTGCGCAGCACCGGGATGTTCACGGCGGCGCGCACGGCATCGAGATCGTCGAGCGATCCGCCGAAGCGGCGACCCTCGGTGAGCACGCTGATGATGCGCGCGCCACCGTCTTCGTATGCCTTGGCCAGCACGGCGGGATCGGGGATGTCGGCCAGCGCACCCTTGGAGGGGCTGGCGCGCTTCACCTCGGCGATGACACCGATTCCGTCCTCGTGCAGCGCGGCGTATGCATCCAGCGGTCCCTTGACCGCGGCGGCAGCAGCTTTGATCGCTTGAAAATCGAGGAGGGCTTCGCGAGCGGCAACATCCGCCCGGACCCCGTCGAGAATCGAGTCGAGTACCGTCATCTGGCTCGAATCCTTTCTGGGGAGACGCACATCTCGCCCGAGAGTCCCCTCAGGCGCTGTCTCACCGATGCTGGTAAAGAATAAATGCCCGCCGCGCGTGTCACTGCGGCGGGGGTGCTGCCGGTCACTTGTTCTCCTCGACCGGACCGTGGTCGGTGCCGGGGGTATCGGAGGTGTCGGTCGGGTCGGTACCCGCGTCGAGCGCGTCCCACAGCACCCGGTCCGACAGTGGCGCCGCGGTTCCGGTCTGCGCGTTCTGTTTGCTCACCGCGGCGCTGGCGTCGGCACGGCGGAACACCGGGTTGTCGTATTTGCCGGAGAGCTCGGCGCGTTCGCCGCCGCGACGGGTGAGCAGGATGCCCGCGGCCAGTGCCAGGGTAGCGCCGAGGATCGACAGGATCGCCGGACCCAGGTGCGTGTCGGCGCCGCTGACGACCGCGCGCACCGGCAGTTCGGCCAGGGTGCCTGCACGGTCGGCGGTATTGCCCGCCCCGACGGCCAGCGCGAAGCCCGGTACCGCGGCGGCCGCCGCGACCACCGAGATCACCACCCCGAGCAGCTGACGCAGCACACCCTTGACCGCGAACACCGCCGCGATCGAGGCGACCAGCACCAGGGCGAGTGGGGTGAGCGCGCCGAACCACACACCGCCGTTGAGGTCATCGGTGCGCGGTTCGGTGAGACCGTCGGCCGAGTGCACCGTCACCCACGTCATCCGCGAGGCCGCCCACAGCCCCGCCGCGGCCAGCGCCAGCAGCACGACCGGAACTATCGGCTTGGCCGCCGGAGCGGGCGGCCCAGCCGTGGTGGAGTCCGCCGCCTGCCTGTCGGCGTCCGTCGAGCCGGGGTCGTCTTCGCCGGGCGTGGCCGTCATAGGTCCCCGCCTTCGTAGGTGCGCAGGGTCTGTGCCGCCGCGATCGCCTTGAGCACCGCCATGGCCTTGTTGCGGGCCTCGGTGTCCTCGTAGACCGGATCGGAGTCGGCGACCACACCCGCGCCCGCCTGCACATAGGCGATGCCGTCTTTGAGCAGGGCGGTACGGATGGCGATGGCGGTGTCGGCGTCACCGGCGAAGTCGAGGTAGCCGACCACGCCGCCGTAGACGCCGCGCCGGGTCGGTTCCAGCTCCTCGATCAGTTCCATCGCCCGCACCTTCGGCGCACCGGACAGCGTGCCGGCCGGGAAGCAGGCCCGCACCGCGTCGAGCGCGACCTTGCCCTCGGCGAGCAGCCCGGACACCGTCGAAACCAGGTGCATCACGTGGCTGTACCGCTCGACGTGGCGGTACTGGGTGACCTTCACCGTGCCGGGACGACAGACCCGGCCCAGGTCGTTGCGGCCCAGGTCGACGAGCATCAGGTGCTCGGCGTTCTCCTTCTCGTCGGCGAGGAGGTC
This sequence comes from Nocardia sp. IBHARD005, assembly GCF_052814245.1. NCBI lineage: Bacteria > Bacillati > Actinomycetota > Actinomycetes > Mycobacteriales > Nocardiaceae > Nocardia > Nocardia sp. IBHARD005. The sequence goes on along the minus strand of NZ_CP199935.1, from coordinate 3,802,925 downwards.
CTTCTCGAGCAGGATGTCGTCCTCGGCGCTGTCGCCGCGCCAGCGGGTGCCCGCGATCGGATGTGTCGTCGCCACCCCGTCTTTCACGGTGACCAGCGATTCGGGACTCGAACCGACGATGGAGAACGCGGTGCCACCCTCGCCGTCGGGGATGTGCATCAGATACATGTACGGACTCGGGTTCGAGGCCCGCAGCATCCGGTAGACCGCGAGCGGGGAACCGGTGTAGTCCATTTCGAAGCGCTGGGAGAGCACCACCTGGAACGCCTCGCCCGCCTCGATCTCCTTGATCAGGCGGCGCACGCCCGCACCGAATTCCTCGGTGGTTCGCCTGCGCAGGAACTGCGGATCAGGCCGGTCGAAGACCGACACCGTCGAGGTCGCGGGTGCGGCGAGCGCGGCGGTCATCCGGTCGAGCCGGGCGAGCGCGTCGTCGTAGGCGGCGTCGACCCGGGAGTCGGTGCCGTCCCAGTTCACCGCGTTGGCGATGAGCGTGATCGCGCCCTCGTGGTGGTCGAACGCGGCCAGATCGGTGGCCAGCATCAGCACCAGCTCGGGCAGCCGCAGATCGTCGGCGGCCAGCTCGGGCAGCCGTTCGATCCGGCGCACCGCGTCGTAGCCGAGATAGCCGACCATGCCACCGGTGAGCGGCGGCAGACCGGGCAACCGTTCGGTGCGCAGCAGTTCGAGGGTCTCGTGCAGCACGCGCAGCGGGTCACCGCCGGTGGGTGCGTCGGCGGGCACCGTGCCGAGCCAGGTGGCTTCGCCGTCGACGACGGTCAGCGCCGACGGGCTGCCCGCGCCGATGAACGACCAGCGCGACCACGAGCGCCCGTTCTCCGCGGATTCGAACAGGAAGGTGCCCGGCCGGTCGCCTGCCAGTTTGGAATAGGCCGAGAGCGGAGTTTCGGAGTCCGCCAGCACCTTTCGGGTCACCGGGACGACCCGGTGCTCGGCGGCGAGCAGCCGGAACTGTTCGCGGGTCGTGGTGGTTGGTGTCGACGCGCCCTGCATGAGCCCATCATCCCAGGCGTGCCGCCGCCGACGCGCGCGGACCCGACCCCGCGCCGAATCGGGCGGTGACCGGCATCACTACACTCGCGCGGGTTCCATGTCGCATGCGGTAATCCCCTTTCCGAGAGGAGCAATGTTGTACCCCTCGCACCAGGGCGCACAGGACAGCCGCCTGGCTGTCCCGTCGCAGCAGCACTACGGTCCGGGCCAGCAAGCGGTGACGGCGAGCGCGATCAATTCGTTCGTCACCTACGCCAAGGCCATCCAGGACCTCGACAAGAAGAACTTCCCCGACGAGTACGCCGGGCACAGCGACCGCATCCGCGAGCTAGAACCGCTGCTGCGCGCGCACGGCATCCTCGACGTGATGCAGATCCGCAATCCCGACGTCGCGGCGCTGCTCGGGCAGTAGGCCCCGCAGATCCCCGTTCGCGGGCGCGAACGGGGATCTTCCTAACTCGGCCACCGGTCGTTACTGTCTGGGCATGCAGCCAGGCCAGCGCGCTCCGCAGTTCGAGCTCCCCGATCAGTCCGCACAGCTCCGCTCGCTCGACGGCTTGCTCGCCGACGGCCCGCTGGTGCTGTTCTTCTACCCCGCCGCCAATACCCCCGTGTGCACCGCCGAGGCCTGCCACTTCCGCGATCTGAGCGGCGAGTTCACCGCGCTCGGCGCCTCGTGCGCCGGCATCAGCACCGACAGCACCGAGGTGCAGGCGGGCTTCGCCACCAAGCAGCGCCTCGACTACCCCGTGCTGTCCGATCGCGACGGCGCGGTGGCCGCCGAATTCGGTGTGAAGCGTGGACTGCTCGGCAAACTCGCCCCGGTCAAACGGCACACCTTCGTCATCGGCTCCGACCGCACGATCCTGAAGATCATCACCGGTGAACTGCGAGCGGCAGTACATGCCGACGAAGCACTCGCCTTCCTGCGCGAACGCGGCACCGCCCCGAAGTAGTACCGATCGAAGAATCGCCGGGCGCCGGATCGACGCCCGGCGACCCCGACGCACTTACGCTGGGCAGATGACAACCGGCCAGGTGCAGTCGAGCGGCCAGAAATCCACCGCCGTCCTATGGCGTAACCGGGCGATCATGGCGCTCGCCACGGTGGTGGTGCTGGTGATCGCCTACTTCATCCTGTCCTCGTTCATCCCCCGATGGTGGGCACAGCGGCTGGCCACTATCGTGCACGGCAGTTTCAGCGCGGGCATCTGGTGGGGACTGGTGTACGGGTTCCTGTTCACGCTGCTGCCACTGCTGCTGCTGGTATTCGCGGTGCGGGTGTGGAAGCGCAAGGGCGGCAAGTTCATCGCGGGTGCGGCGGTGATCGTCGCACTGGCTTGCTCGCTGCCGAATCTGATGACCTTGACGATCGTGCTCGGTGGCAACAATGCCGCACACGCCGGTCAGCGCATTCTCGATGTCGACGCGCCTGCCTTCCGCGGCGCCTGCCTGGTCGGCGCCATCATCGCGGCGGTGGTGTTCGCGCTGATACTCGCGCTGATGGGCAAGCGTGGATTCAACCGTCACCAGGCCGCCAAGGCCGCGGCACGCCCGCCCGAGCCCACCATGCCGCCGATGACCGGCGACCGGTAGCCGATATCGGCGACCTCGCGGTGATGTGAGTGACCTCACGACCACCACCATCTCACGGACGCCGCAGCGACGTCGTGGCAAACTCTTTCTCGTGCGCGCCTCACTCCACCATGTCCGCCGTCCGGCCGCGAGGCAGTACCGGCGATGAGTCAGTGGCTCGACCCCGTCGAACAGCGCGCATGGCAGGCGATCGTCGCGCTCATGACCCGGATTCCCGGCGCGTTGGACACCCGGCTGCAACGCGAGTCCGGGCTCACCCATTTCGAGTTCCGGGTGCTCAGCCTCCTCTCGGAGGAGGCAGGCCATCGCCTGCAATTGAGTGATCTCGCCCACAAGGCAAATGCGTCGCTATCGCGGCTGTCACATGTGGTGTCCAAGCTCGAACGCCTCGGCTGGGCACGACGCGACACCACCGCGGGCAGACGCGGGGTGTACGCGGTACTGACCGACGCGGGTTTCGAGAAGGTGATCGAAGCCGCACCCGGCTATGTGGATGCCGTACGCAGGCTCGTCCTCGACGGTCTCACCGACAAGCAGACCGCGCAACTGGCGGTGCTCGGCGAAACGCTGTCCGACCGGCTCAATCGAATCCTCGTCGAAGACGGCGACTAGTCCGCGGCGAGCAATACGTCGGTATCGAAGCAGGTGTGGGTGCCGGTGTGACAGGCCGCGCCTTCCTGATCGACGATCAGCAGCAGCGTGTCGCCGTCGCAATCCAGGCGTACCTCGTGCACGTACTGCGTGTGCCCGGAGGTCTCGCCCTTGACCCAGTACTGCTGACGCGAGCGCGAATAGTAGGTCGCCTTACGGGTTTCCAGCGTGCGGGCCAGCGCCTCATCGTCCATCCACGCCATCATCAGCACGTCCCCGGTCGCCTTTTCCTGCGCGATCGCGGCGATCAGTCCGTCCTCGGTGCGCTTGAGGCGGGCGGCGATGGCGGGGTCCAGGCTCATGCCTCGTTTATAACAGCAGCCAGTTCGATGGCCACCAGCAGCTCGACGAGGTCGTCCACGCTGCGCGCATTTCGGCCGGTGAGCTCCTGGATCCGGCCCAGCCGGTACTTGGCCGTATCGAGGTGGATGTGCAGGGTGCCGGCGGCGCCGTGGCCGCCATCGTCGACGTGGTGTTGCGCCGACCCCAGGGTGCTCGGGATTACGTGCTCGCTCGCGAGGTCGGGCCGGATGCCACCCTCGCGCGGGTGGCCCGAACGTTCGTCAGCGGACGGTGATGCCGTCCGCGCGCATCGCGTTCTTGACCTGGCCGATGGTGAGGTCGCCGAAGTGGAAGACGCTCGCGGCCAGTACCGCGTCGGCGCCTGCGTGCACGGCGGGCGGGAAGTGTTCGACCGCGCCCGCGCCGCCACTGGCGATCACCGGTACGCGCACCGCGGCGCGTACCGCGGTGATCATCGGCAGATCGAATCCGGCTTTCGTGCCGTCGGCGTCCATCGAGTTCAGCAGGATCTCGCCCACACCGAGTTCGGCGCCGCGGATGGCCCATTCGACGGCGTCGATGCCGGTGCCACGCTTACCGCCGTGGGTGGTGACCTCCCAGCCAGACGGGGTGGCGGGCTGACCGTCGGGCACGGTGCGCGCGTCGACCGAGAGCACGATGCACTGGGCACCGAAGCGCTGCGACATCTCGAACAGCACTTCGGGGCGGGCGATGGCGGCGGTGTTCACCGACACCTTGTCCGCGCCCGCGCGCAGCAGCCGGTCGACATCGTCGACCGTGCGCACGCCGCCGCCGACAGTGAGCGGGATGAAGATCTGTTCGGCGGTGCGAGTCACCACGTCGAGCATGGTGCCGCGGTCGCCGGTGGAGGCGGTGACGTCGAGGAAGGTCAGCTCGTCGGCGCCCTGGGCGTCGTAGGTCGCGGCCAGTTCCACCGGGTCGCCCGCGTCGCGCAGGTTCTGGAAGTTGACGCCCTTGACGACGCGACCCGCGTCGACGTCCAGGCACGGGATCACGCGGACCGCCAGGGTGCTCGGCGCCGTGGTGCTCGGTCGTTGGTCGGTGCGCGGTGTCATGCTGTTCACCCTCGTTCTTCTTCGCTGACGGTGCAAATCATCTCCAGCAGCTCTTCGTGCACGCCCGGCGCGGCGGCCAGCACCGAGCCGGAGGTGATCGTCCACGGCGCGCCCGCCAGATCGGTGACCACGCCACCCGCGGCGCGCACCAGCGCGACCCCGGCCGCGTTGTCCCACGGATGATGCCCGAAGACCACCGCGCCGCCGAGCACCCCGGACGCGGTGAACGCCAGGTCGATGCCGGTGGCGCCGTGCATACGCACCCGCGAGGACAACCGGCTCAAGGCGCCGAGCAGGTCGAATCGGAACTGACCGGGGATGCGGCCTGCCGAGTCGAGGTTGAAGGCACCGAACCCGATCATGGAGTTGGCGAGTTTGCCCGGTTCCAGCGGCGGCAACGCGACACCGTCGAGGTAGAGCGGCCCACCGGTCACCGCGGCGTAGCGGCGGCCGAGCATGGGCAGCCAGGTCAGGCCGATCACCGGTTCGCCTTCGTGCACCAGCGCCAGCAGGGTGCCCGACATGGGGTGGCCGGAGGAGTAGTTGAAGGTGCCGTCGATCGGATCGAGCACCCAGGCCGTGCCAGAGGTGAGCGCGGGCCCACCGAATTCCTCACCGTGCACCGCGATGCCGGTGCGCTGCTGGAGCTCGGCGGAGATGGTGCGTTCCAGCTCGAGATCGAGTTCGGTGGCGAAGTCGTTGCGGCCCTTGGTCACCGCGCTCGGCGCGCCGAGGCCTTCGACGAAACGCGCAACCACGCCGTCCAGGGTCTGGGTGGCGACGGTCAGCAGGTCGGTCAGTTCGGCGGTGCTCGGCGTGGCGGTCATCGGCGGTGTCAGCGCACCGCGGCCAGTGCTTCGGGCAGTGTGAACCGGCCCGCGTACAACGCCTTGCCGATGATCGCGCCCTCCACACCGTCTTCGGCCAGGCCCGCGATGGCGACGAGGTCGTCGAGCACCGAGATACCGCCGGACGCGACCACCGGTGCGTCGGCGGCGTTGGCGACCTCGCTCAGCAGCTCGAGGTTGGGGCCGGTCAGTGTGCCGTCCTTGGAGACGTCGGTGACGACATAGCGTGCGCAACCGTCGCGCTCGAGGCGTTCGAGCACCTCCCACAGATCGCCGCCGTCGGTCACCCAGCCCCGGCCGCGCAGCCGCCACTGCCCATCGATCTGCTTCACGTCGAGCCCGACCGCGATCCGGTCGCCGTACTCGCCGAGCACCCGGGCACACCACTGCGGGTTCTCGATCGCCGCGGTGCCGATGTTCACCCGCGCGCACCCGGTCGCCAGCGCCGCCTTCAGCGAATCGTCGTCACGGATACCACCGGACAGTTCGACCTTGACGTCGAGCTCGCCCACGACCCGGGCGATCAGTTCCCGATTGCTCCCCTTGCCGAAGGCCGCGTCCAGATCGACCAGATGCACCCACTCGGCCCCCGCTTGCTGCCACGCCAACGCCGCGTCCCGAGGCGACCCATAGCTGGTTTCGCTACCGGCCTCCCCTTGCACAAGGCGCACGGCCTCACCATTGGCGACATCGACAGCGGGCAACAGCACAAGACTCACGCATTCAGACTAGTAGGTCTGTGTCCCCGTTCCCGCAACGGTCCGCGGCGGTGAGGCCCGTGTCACGCGAACCTTCCGCACACGTGCGCAGTGTGTCGGCCGGATGCGATGGTCCCGGCCGACCGCGATTCACTCAGTCGGCCGCGGCCTCGAACGTTCCGGGCTCGGAGGAGCCACCCTGCCGGCGCAGGAGGACGCCGAGTCGGTTGGCGGGGTTGATCACCGAGGCCGAAGCGGCGACCTGCTCGTCGTCGTAGTGCTCGCGCACTGGGGCTCCGGTCTCATCGGACACGCCATGAGTGGCAACGGCGGCGCACCGAATCCTGTTGGGCTGGCATCGATTACGGCACGTGTCGGTGGTTCTGGATACAGTTCGTCCCGACGCGCGGATCCGCGTCGGCTGGACCGATCAAAGGAAAATTGTGTTCCGTACAGGTGTACTGGGTAGTTTGCTGGGTTCGATCGCGATGGCGGCGGTGATCGTGGCGCCGAATGCGGCGGCAGGCGCCCCGGATGCGGCGCGGCTCGCGGGCTGCGATTTCGGCCGTGAAATCTCGACCTACGACCACGCACACGACCTCGACGGCTACTTCGCGCGTGTCCTCGACCGCAGCACCGGCGCATTCCACGCCGAGTTCACCCAGGGCAGGGACGCACTGGCAGCGGCCATGCGCCAAGCGCAGGTTCGCTCCACCGCCGAAAACATCACCTGCGGCGTGGTGAACGGCGATTTCCTCAACGCGGACGTTCTGGTGACGATGACACAGATCCGTTCCAACGCGAACGCTCCCGAACCCGAGCGCCTCAACATGGTCATCAACGTCAAACTGACCAATGTCTGGGGGCGGTGGCTCGCGCACGAACTCGATTCCCCCCTGTTGAAGTAGTCAGCCGAGGCGGCGGCGGAGTTCGGGGAGTCCGCCACCGGTGAGGTCGTCGAGCGCGACGGTGCGGCCGACCACGGCCAGGGCGATGGCCTCGCCCGGGCCGCGGACTTCCGGGCCGTCGCCCGAGGACCAGGAGATATCGGTGGCGACGAAACGCAGGCCCTTGGTGAATCTGCCGGGGAGGGCGAACGGGTCGGGGAAGTCGAGGACCGCGGTGAGACGGTCGGCGGGGATGGTTCGCGGGCGGGCGAGCGGGCGGCGGATGTCTTGGTGGTGGACCACGAGGTCGGAGAGCATGAGCCGGGGCGAGTACTTCGACAGGCGACCCGACTCGTTGTCGAGCTCGTCCACCAGCTGATCGGTCGTCAGCCCCGAGAACGACTGCGCGAGTGCGTTATTGGTGCGGTTCACCGAGCCGCGACTTTTCACCACGACCGCCGCGTAGCTCAGCGGACTCAGCGTGTCCGTCAGCAGATGCCCGACGACATCACGAACCCGCCACCCCGCACACAGCGACGGCGTCTCCCACTCCTGCTCGCTCAACCCCCGCAGCAGTTCGACCAGTTCGGCCCGTTCGTCGAGCAACATCCCCCGATAACTCATACCGCCACTCTAGTCGCACCGACCGCCGTCGGAAATCCTTCCACGGTCGGATTCTCGTGGGCGAGCATCGATTACCTGATCCGCGATCCACTCAGGTCGGCTGACCTGCTCCGACGCTTCGCAGTTGACCACACGACCGTGCCGCCCCGCTGCGGCGATACGCGACAATGGACGCCGCGAACTTCTCGCCGCTGTCCACCTCATCGCGGGCAGCGCCTCCACGAACAGATCGGCGCACACTTTGGCCAAGCAGAATCGTCGGCGTCGTACCGGTCGCAAGCCGGCGGCCGCTCCCGGACTTCCGGTCGATGCCGCGTTGTCGGGTGACCCGTCGCAGGTCGCCGAGGCGATCGCGACCGTCGCCTTCCTCGCCGCCCACGGCGACAAGAACGCGATCGAGCGGTTCGTCGAACAGGTGGCGGGAGCGGAGTCAGGAGCGGGGGTTCAGCTCGCCGCCGCGCGAATCATCGCCCGCGCCTTCGACTTCGGCTGGTTGCCCAGCGACATCCACGAGGCCGCACGCAGGCGGGTGGACGAATTCGCGATCGGGTACCTGACCGATCTCATCGCCGACCACCGCGCCGGCTTCGCACCCGGGTCCGTCGACGAGATCTGGCAGCGGCAACTGGACGAACTGAGCGCCACGGTGTGGTGGACATCTGATCGCCCCCACCTCGAGCAGTGGGCCGACCGCGCGCTGCTCACCGACGCCGAGGCCCTCACCGCGGCTCTCACCGCCCTCGCCCTGCTCATCCAACTCCCGAAACTCGAGCAGCTCGTCCCCCTCCCGGGCACCCGTGGACAGACCGCCACCCACCACCACGTCGACGAGAGGACCCTCGGCCGAGTCCGCGGCCTCCTCGCCAAGGCCGAGTCGACGTCCTTCGCCGAGGAAGCCGAGACCCTGTCCGCCAAGGCGCAGGAACTCATGACCAAGTACGCGATCGATCGCGCCCTGATCGATGCCGAGCGCACCGACCCCGATCTGCCCGCCGCCCGCCGAATCTGGCTCGAAACCCCTTACACCGACGCCAAAGCCCTGCTCATCGACATGGTCACCCGTGCCAACCGCTCCCGCGCGATCTTCGTCGCCGAGTGGGGTTTCGTCACGATCGTCGGCGACGATCCCGACCTCGACGCCGTAGAAATCCTGTCCACCTCCCTCTTGGTCCAGGCCACCCGCACCATGATCGACAACGCCACCACCGAAGAATCCCGCTCCCGCCACTACCGCAAGGCCTTCCTCACCGCCTACGCCTCGAGGATCGGCGAACGCCTCGCCGAGGCCGCCGCAGCGACGATCGCCGACTCCCCCGACGCCACCCACCTACTCCCGGTCCTGGCCAACCACCAACAGCGAGTAGACAAAGCCTTCGACACCTACTTCCCCACCGTCCGCACCCGAGGCATCACCATCCGCTCCGCCGAAGGCTGGACCGCGGGCACCGAGGCCGCCGACCGAGCCGACGTCGACAACCCCTGACCCGTTCGCCCCGTTGCCAGGCCGACAACAACCCTCGTACGCTCGGCGGATGCGGCCGATCATGTCCGAACGGGAGCTGGATGCCGGCTGGGACCTGGCGCGGTCGACCGGATCGGCGATGGCGGGGATCACGATGGAAGGATTTCGCGATCGCGCCTCGACAGGGTGCGATATGCGAATCTTCGCTCGGCCGGAGGTCACTGTGGTGATCCAATTCGGCGATAGTCGGCTGACTGTGGAGGGGGGCGGCCGTAGGTCCACCTTCGATGGTCTGGTCGCCGGTCTCACCCCGGGAATTAGCCATGTTCAGGCCGCGCGGGTCGAATGTGTCGAATTGCGGATGTCGCCGATCGCCGCGTTCGGCCTGCTCGGTGTCGCACCGGCCGACCTGAACGGCACGATGATCGGGCTGGACGATATCTGGGGTTACGCGGCACCGCTGCTGCGCGAGCAGTTGTCCGAAACAGCAACGTGGGCGGACAGATTCGCGGTAACAGCGAAATTTCTCACCGCACGGGAAACGCCGAGGACGGCCGATCCCGAGGTCGTCGCGTGCTGGGAGCGAATCGTCGCGGACAACGGCGCCGTGCGGGTGCGGGAGCTGGCCGAACTCACCGGGTGGAGTCGTCAGCGCCTGTGGTCGAGGTTCACCGCCCAGGTCGGCGTGACACCCAAACGCGCCGCGATGGTGGTCCGATTCCGATCCGCGTTCGACCTGCTGACGGCGGGCCGATCCGCCGCCGAAGTTGCTGTGACATGCGGCTATTCGGACCAATCGCACCTCCACCGCGACCTCTCGGCCTTCGCCGGAATCACTCCGGGCGCACTCGCGGCGCCCTGACGCCGAACATTCGTCCAAGACCGCGACGGCACCCGCACCCGACAGTGGTTGCATGAGCATTCCCCAGAGACTGGAGCTGCGGATCCGCGCGGCCGAACAACGCGTGGCCGACACCTACGGGCTGACGATCACCGAACACAGACTCACATTGAGCGCTCCTTCGGTGCAGGTGCGCGTTCTGACAGCCGGCGAGGGTGAGCCGCTGGTCCACATCAACGGCATCTCAGCGCCTGCCATGGGCATGGCACCGCTGATCGCCGGGTTGCCCGGCTTCCGCCATATCCTCATCGACCTGCCCGGCCACAGCCTCGCGCCGCCGTATATGTGGCAGGAACGGACCGTCCGCGAGCTGGCGGTCGGCGTACTGACCGGAACTCTCGACGCCCTCGACATCGACCGGGCCGCGTGTGCCGGCAGCTCCCTCGGCGGCTTGTTCACGCTCTGGACGATGCTCGACGCACCCGGCCGAGTATCGCGAGCAGCGCTGGTCGGCACCCCCGCCACAGCCCTCCCCGGATCGCGAGGCATCGCCGAGATGGCATCCCTGACGTCCCCGATCCGGGGACGGCTCGACCAGAGCCTCATGCAACTGCCGTCGCCTCGGTTCGTCGCCCGTTTCGCCCTCACGGAGGCACTCGGTGCGAATGCGACGCGCGCGATGTCGGACGACCTTCTCGACCTGCACCGGCTGCCACTGCGCCTACCAGGACAAGCCGCGTCTTACCGAGCCCTCCTGTGCCGACTGATGCGGGGCCGCACCCCACGCCCGGAAAACGTCCTCACCGACGACGAGCTCGCACGGATCGGCACACCAGCCCTGTTCGTCTGGGGTGAGCACGATGTATTCAGCTCACCCGACCAGGCGCGACCCTTCGTGACGAAAATCCCCGGCGCGCGTCTCACCGTCGTACCCGGCGGCCACAACCCGTGGTTCGACGACGCACCTCGCTGCGCGGCCCTGGTCCGCGACTTCCTGGCCGAACCGGTCCGCTCTACGACGGAGGAGGGGAACTACCGTACGTAATCACGGGCGACACAGAAGAACCCGCGCACCGTCTGAACTACAGCGACCCGATCCAGTTCCGCAGCAACTGCGCACCCGCATCCCCGGACTTCTCCGGATGGAACTGGGTAGCCGACAACGGCCCGTTCTCAACGGCAGCCAGGAACGGGACACCGTGCTCGGCCCAGGTGAGCTTCGGGGGTGCGATGTGCTCGTTCTCCGGCAGCTCCCACTGCTGAGCCGCGTAGGAGTGGACGAAGTAGAAGCGGGTGTCGGCGTCCATGCCGGCGAACAGGGTGCTGTCGGCGGGTGCCTTGACCGTGTTCCAGCCCATGTGGGGCAGGACGGGCGCGTCCAGGCCCGCGACCGTGCCGGGCCATTCGCCGCAGCCTTCGGTCTCGATGCCGAACTCGACCCCGCGGTCGAACATGATCTGCATACCGACGCAGATGCCGAGCACGGGACGACCGCCCGCCAGGCGCTGCCCGATGATGCGTTCACCGCGCACCTCGCGCAGGCCCGCCATGCACGCCGCGAACGCGCCGACACCGGGGACGACAAGTCCATCAGCGGCCAGCGCGGCCCCGGGATCGGCGGTGACCTCCACCTGCGCACCGGCCCGCACCAGCGCGCGCTCGGCGGAGTGCAGGTTGCCGGAACCGTAGTCGAGCAGCACAACGGATTTCACAGCACACCCTTCGTGGACGGCACGCCGCTGACCCGGGGGTCGATCTCGACAGCGGCACGCAGAGCCCGTGCGACAGCCTTGAATTCGGCCTCGGTGATGTGGTGCTGATCGCGGCCGTAGAGCACCCGCACGTGCAGCGCGATACGGGCGTTCTGCGCGATCGACTCGAAGACGTGCTTGTTGAGCACGGTGGAGTACGAAGCGCCGGGGCCCGCGCTCGGAATGATGGTGTGCACCAGGTGTTCCGGCTCACCGGTGAACACGCAGTACGGCCGGCCGGACACGTCGACGGCGGCGTGGGCGAGGGTCTCGTCCATCGGGATGAACGCGTCGCCGAAGCGGCGGATGCCCTTCTTGTCGCCCAGCGCCTGCCCGAGTGCCTGGCCGAGCACGATCGCGGTGTCCTCGACCGTGTGGTGCGCTTCGATCTCGATATCACCCTCGGCCCGCACGACCAGGTCGAACCCGGCGTGCGCGCCGAGCGCGGTCAGCATGTGGTCGTAGAACGGCACCCCGGTGGAGATCTCGGTCTGCCCGGTGCCGTCGAGGTTCAGCTCCACCAGAATCGAGGACTCCTTGGTGACGCGTTCCACCCGCGCTGTTCTGCTCATGATGTGTTCCTCCACAGGTGGATTCAGTGAGTAAGGTCGGTGCCCGCGATATCGCGGCTCACGCGCAGGAATTCGTCGTTCTCGGCGGCGAGGCCGATGGTGGCGCGCAGGTACCCGGGGATACCGACATCGCGGATCAGCACGCCCGCGTCGAGGTAGTGCTGCCACGCGGCGCCTGCGTCGGTGAACCGGCCGAACAGCACGAAGTTGGCGTCGCTGGGGATCACGTCGAAGCGCAGCGACACCAGCACGGCGGCGACCCGATCACGCTGGGCCGCCAATTCCGCGACGCTGCCGAGGGTTTCGTCAGCATGCCGCAGCGCGGCGCGCGCGGCGGCCTGGGTGACGACCGACAGGTGATACGGCAACCGCACCAGCAGAATCGCGTCGATCACCGCGGGCGAGGCGGCCAGGTATCCCAGGCGCCCACCCGCGAAGGCGAACGCCTTGCTCATGGTGCGGGTGACCACGAGCTTGGTCGGGAACCGGTCGATCAAGGTGATCGCACTCGGGGCCGCCGAGAACTCGCCGTAGGCCTCGTCCACGACGACGATGCCGGACGCGGCATCGAGAATCCGCTCGAGCTCGTCGATCGGGATGCTGTGCCCGGTCGGGTTGTTCGGACTCGTCACGAACACCACATCGGGGCGGCGTTCGACGATCTGCGCCACCGCGTAGTCGATGTCGAGCGAGAAGTCACCGCTGCGCTTGGCCTCGACCCACTCGGTATCGATGCCTTCCGAGATGATCGGGTGCATCGAGTACGACGGCACGAAACCCAGTGCGCTGCGGCCTGGCCCGCCGAACGCCTGCAACAGCTGCTGCAGAATCTCGTTGGAGCCGTTGGCCGCCCACACATTCGCGGTGTCCACCGCGACACCGGTCTGGCGGGTCAGATACTCGGCCAGGTCGTGACGCAGTGCGACGGCATCGCGATCCGGGTACCGGTGCAGGTCCGCGGCGGCGGCACGCACCGATTCGGCGACGTCGTCGATCAGCGCCTTGCTCGGCGGGTGCGGATTCTCGTTGGTATTGAGCTGCACGGGCACCGTCAATTGCGGTGCGCCATAGGGAGATTTGCCCCGCAGGTTGTCGCGCAGGGGAAGCTGGTCCAGCGTCGCCGAGGCGCCGGGCACAGTGGGAGTACTCATGACAGCGCCTCGAAACGCGCCTGCACGGCCTGACCGTGCGCGGGCAGGTCCTCCGCATTGGCAAGGGCGACAACGTGTCCGGCGACATCCTTCAACGCCGCTTCGGTGTACTCCACGATGTGGATACCACGCAGGAACGTCTGCACGCTCAGCCCCGAGGAGTGCCGCGCGCACCCCGCGGTCGGCAGCACGTGGTTCGAACCAGCGCAGTAGTCACCCAGGCTGACCGGCGCCCACGGCCCGACGAAGATCGCGCCCGCGCTGCGCACCCGCGCGGCGACCGCGGCGGCGTCGACGGTCTGGATCTCGAGGTGCTCGGCGGCATAGGCGTCGACGACCCGCAGACCCTGCGCGATGTCGTCGACGAGCACGATCCCGGACTGCTTGCCGCTCAACGCTTCCCGCACTCGATCGTGGTGCTTCACCACGGCGAGCTGAGCGTTCACCGCGGCGTCGACCGCGTCGGCCAGCGCGGGGGAATCGGTGACCAGAACACTCGCCGCGAGCACATCGTGCTCGGCCTGGCTGATCAGATCGGCGGCCACATGCACCGGATCGGCCGTGGCATCGGCCAGCACCGCGATCTCGGTCGGGCCGGCCTCGGCATCGATGCCGACCAGCCCACGGCACAGCCGCTTGGCCGCGGTGACGTAGATATTGCCCGGCCCGGTAATCAGGTCGACAGGCTCGAGCGCGCCGCCGTCGGTATCGACACCGCCATAGGACAGCAACGCCACCGCCTGCGCGCCACCGACCGCCCACACCTCGTCGACACCGAGCATCGCGGCGGCCGCCATGATCGTCGGGTGCGGCAGTCCACCGAACTGCGCCTGCGGCGGTGAGGCCACCACCAGCGACTCGACGCCCGCGGCCTGCGCCGGGACCACATTCATCACGACCGAGGACGGATACACGGCATTGCCACCGGGCACATACAGCCCGACGCGCTCCACCGGCAGCCACTTCTCGGTCACGGTGCCGCCGGGTACGACCTCGGTCACCGTGTCGGTGCGCCGCTGATCGGCGTGCACCTTCCTGGTCCGCTCGATCGCCACCTCGAGCGCGGCGCGCACCGCCGGGTCCAGCTCGGCGAGAGCTTTTGTCAGCTCGGCAACAGGCACCCGCACCACGGCGGGGCGCACACCGTCGAACTTCTCGCTGTAATCCAGCGCCGCCTCCGCACCCCGGTCACGAATATCCTCGACGACCGGCCGCACATGATGCAGCACCGAGTCCACGTCGACCCCTCCGCGCGGCAGCGCGGTGCGCAGCTCGGCAGCGGAAGGAGTACGACCGCGCAGATCGACGCGGGCGAGCTCGATGCGGGAAGTCATATCGGGGTACGGTCCTGTTCTGTGCTGGGGCTCAGGTCAGCTACCAGCCTAATGGTCGCCCGCCATCGGTTTTCCAGCACATCCCGCCGACGCGACGGACCCGACCCGGCGGATCCGTCGCATGCACCAGCTAGCGGGTATCCCCGTCGATGCGCAGACTGCCACCCGAGCTCACCACGCGCATGACCATGGCCTTGGTCGAGCCGTTGATGGTGATGCTGGCCAGGCGCATATTCGTGGAACCGTCGGCATTGTTGCCGCTCACCGCGGTGATGCTGGCGAAGGTGTCGACGGTGCGGGCGTTCCAGTATTCGCGGAACGCGGACTCACTGCCGTAGACCTGCTGTGCGGCGGGAGTGAGCAGCGACCACGAGTCGGCCGGGTTGCTGAAGAAGTTCTCGACCAGCAGACCGGCCGATCCGATATCGACGGTGCCCACATTGCTGGCCTGCCCGAGCGGGGGAACCGCCGCGCTCGGCTTGGGGGCCGACGAGGCCTGCACCGAAGTCTGCGGACCGGCCTGCACGTTCGGCGAGTCCGAATCGGAGGTGCTCAGCGCACTGATGGCGACGGCGATCGCCGCCACCACCGCGCCGACACCGGACCCGATCAGCACCGCGCGTCCCTTGCCTGCCTGCTTGCGCGGGGCGGGCATGGGCTGGGCCTGGGTGCGCGGGTGCGCGGCGGTGTCCGCACGGACCTGCGGACGCGGGTTCGAGCGGATCTGGCGGGTGGTGGCCGTCGACGCGCCCGCATGCGAGGCCCGTCGACCGGACTGCCGGATCACCTGGGTGGTCGCCGCGGAGTTGCGGCGATTGAAAGCCTCGCTGGCAGGCACGAATCCGGCGGGGACCGCGTTCTCGTCGTCGGCGAAGGCGGCCAGCGCGTCGCGGGCCTCGGTCATCGTCGGACGGTCCAGGGGGTCCGGGCTGAGCAGGTCGAGCAGGAAGTCGGTGGCCGGGCCCGCGTTGTGGGGCTCGCGCACCTGTCCGTTGGCGGCGGCGTAGAGCACCGCGAGGGGGTTGGCGTTGGCGCCGTAAGGCGGTTCGCCTTCCAGCGCGTGGAAAAGCGTTGCGCCGAGGGCGAATACGTCGGCGGCGGGCGTCGGATCGGAGCCGCGCGCGACCTCGGGTGCCAGGTAGGCGGCGGTACCGCAGATCAGCCCGGTCTCGGTGAGCGTCACGTCGCCTGCCGCGCGGGAGATGCCGAAGTCGGTGATCTTCACCTCACCGTGGTCGCCGAGCAGGATATTGCCCGGTTTCACGTCGCGGTGCACCAGGCCGGCCTGGTGGGCGGCGATCAGGGAGGATGCCACCTTCTCACCGATGCGGGCGACCTCGAGCAGCGGCAGCGGGCCCTTCTGGCCCAGCTCTCCCGCGAGACTGACCGACTTGAGGTACTCCATCACCAGGCACGGATCACCGTTGTGCTCGGTGATGTCGAATACCACGATGGCGTTGGGATGCTGGAAGCGTGCCGCGTTGCGGGCTTCCCGAATCGCGCGCTGGCGCAACACATTCCGCTCGCCCTCGGGCAAGCTGGGTTTGATGTGGATCTGCTTCACTGCCACGGAGCGCTGGAGGCGTTCGTCGACAGCACGCCATACAACGCCTGTGCCGCCGCTACCAATACGCTCGACCAGGCGGTAATGCTCCGCGATCTTCTGACCGGTATCGATGGCGCCTACTCCGAACCTTCTCGAAATTGTGACATCCCGCGTATTGACCATGGATATGGTCCGCCGCCGAGTGTAGCTGGCTGGGTGATGACCGCGTGCGGCAGCGGGGGGATTGCTCGCCTGCGGGGGGAAAGACGACTCATGGTGTCACACGTAGCATCCGTCCCGCTGCCTCGACCGCCGGTCCGGAGCTCCGGGCGTCCGCGACGAACACCGCGAACGCCAGGTCGCCCTTGATACCGACGAACCAACCGTGGGCATGGGTGTCGTCGAGGTACTCGGCGGTGCCGGTCTTGCCGAGCAGGCCGGGGATATCGCGCAGCGCGGTGGCTGTTCCCGCACTCACCGTCTCCCCCATCATGGTCTCCAGCTGCGACGTCACCGTCGCGGGCACCGGCGACGAAGGCCGATCCGGGGTGCCGGGACGGCCCCGGATCACGCTCGGAGCGGGCGCGGAACCGTGCGCGAGGGAGGCCGCGACGAGCGCCATCCCGAACGGCGAGGCGGTCACCGTGCCCTGTCCGATGCTCGATTCGACCCGTTGCGCGGGATTTTCAGCGGGTGGAACTTTCCCTGTGACAGTCGTCAAGCCGGGTGTCACATAGTCCACCCCGAGACCTAGCTGTTGGGCGGCCGCGGTCAATCCATCGGCGGGCAATGTCACTCCCAACTCGGCCATCGTGGTATTGCAGGAACGTGCGAACGCGGTGTGCAGGGGCACCATACCCAGGTCGAAGCCGTTGTCGTTGGGAATCGTGCGGCCCTCGATGGTGGCGCGGCCGGGGCAGGGCAGCACGGTGTCCGCAGTGACGCCGCCCGCTTGCAGTGCCGCCGAGACCGTGACGGTCTTGAACGTGGAGCCCGGCGGGTAGAGCCCGGTCAGCGCGATCGGGCCCTGAGCGTCGGCGGGCGCGTTCTGCGCGACGGCCAGCACCTCGCCGGTCGAGGGCCGCAGTGCGACGATGGCGGACGGGGTAGCGATCGGGGTGAGCGCGTCCTCGGCGGCGTGCTGTAGGTCGATGTCGATGGTGCTGGCGATGTCGGCGGTCGGCTTCGCGTCGGGTCCGGCGATGCGCTGGGTGCCTTCGGCGGTCTGGGCGCGGATCGCCCAGCCGGCCGCGGCGTCGGCCTGCTCCTGCCAGATCTCGGAGAGGCCCCCGAGGGTGGGTCCGGCCAGGGTCTTGTCGACGGTGAGCAGCCGGGTCTGTGGCGCGAGCGTCACTCCGCGCACGCCGGTCAGCGCCTGCCGCACAGGCGCGATGTCGGCATCGCGCAGGGCGAGGGCGGTGATCGGTTTACCCTGTGCCGCAGCCAGATCCGTCCGCAGGGTGGCCTCGGTGATACCCTGCGGCGCGAGCAGCGCGGCGACGGCGGGCAGGTCGGCATCGGGGGCGACGTTCACCAGCGTGACCACCTGCTGGGTCATCAGGTCACCACCGGAGGCGTCGAGCACTCGGGCCGGTTCGGCGGCGACCGGGCTGTAGCTGAGCGCGCCGAGGTCGAGGCCGGGCGCGACCGTGGTCGGCTGCCAGGCGATCTTCCACTCATCGCCGCCGGTGGTGGTTCCGGCACTCGAGTAGGTCCACGCGTTACGGCCGTCGGGGCCGAATTTCCAGGTGGATTCCAGCGTGAAGGACGTGTCGTCGGTGGACGACACCCGGACCGTGTCGTTCTTGCCGAGGTTGTCGAACAGCGCGGTCAGGACCGGGCGGGCTTGCTCGGGTGAGTCGGTAAGTGCGGCGGCGGCGGACGCGTCTCCGCTGGTCAGTGCGGCGGCAAAGGATTCGGCGACGGTCTGCGGTTGGTCGGGTCCGGACGAGCAGGCTAGAGGTAGCGCAGCGAGCGCGACGAGCAGGACCGATGCCTTCCGTGGTGTGCGCACGGGTCCGAGACTAGCTCGATCCGTGGTGCCGGTGGGATTATCGTTTCTGCTGTGACGAGCCCGGCCACTACCACCACCCCGTGATCGCCCCGATCTGGCGGCCGAGTTCGGGAGCGAGCGAGCGAGCGTAGCTGGCGGTCAGGTGGTGTTCGTCGCGATAGATGAGCACATTGCCCTCGACCACCCGGCAGCGCTGCGGTCGGCAGACGGCGTCGGACAGGTCGAGCGGATGGACATTCGGGTAGCCGGCCGCCGGTTCCTGGGCGGGATCGCGCGGGTCGAGGACGTCGGTGCGATCGAGTCCGCAGCTGTCGGGGTCGCCGCGGTGGGCGAGGCAATCGGTGGCGCGGTAGAGGACACCGTCGCGGCGCAGCCGTGGCGTGTCACGCAGCGCGAGCACATTGAACCCCCGGTCCTGCATCGCCGTCCACACCTCGAGGTATTCGGCGGGCACCTCGTCGCCGAGACCGTTCATGCGGTAGCGGGTGGACAGGGTCAGCACCCAGTTCGGTGGTTCGGCGGAGAGCCGGTCGAGCACCTCCACGGACCATTCGTGGCATTCGGGGAACGGCCACTCCGCGTAGGACGGCTGATCGGCGAGCACGACCGGGCACCCTTCCTTGAGATAGGAGACCACCCGGAACCCGTGTTCGACGGCGAGCGGTTCCAGCGCGGGCAGCCAGTGCTCGGAGTGCGAGCCGCCGACCAGCGCGATCGAGCGGGTGGCGGTGGGATCGCCGTAGGTACAGACACGCACTTCGCGGTTGGGCGTGATGCAGCCATCGGTGGTCGGCGGTGGGGTGTCGGCCTGTCCTTCGAAAACCGTGGGGCGCATGGGTTCCGGTGCGTATTCGGCGCCCGCGAACAGGGCCGCGGCGCCCGGATAGCGGTGGGTGTCCAGTGCCTGCGGCGGCGCGGCCGGGTTCGCCACCAGCACCACCTGCCACCCCACCGAGGCGATCAGTACCGTGACCGCCGTTGCGGTGACCAGGGCGCCGGTCACCTTGCGGTTTTCCGCCCGCTCACCGCGAGGCGGCATCCGCAGTGGCGTCTCGATCAGGCGGGTGGTCGCATAGGCAAGGACGAGCGAGGCGCCGATCACCACCAGCCCGTCGACAACCCCGGCATCGGCGCGCCCGGTCTCGCCCAGATAGAAGATCAGGATCGGCCAGTGCCACAGGTACAGCGGGTAGGCCAGCGCGCCCAGTTCGGTGCAGAACCGTCCGGCCAGCAGCCGGTTCGGCCACGCCGGTGTTGCAGGCGCGAACCCCGAGGCGATCACCAGGCAGGCGGCCGCCACCGGCCACAGCGCCGCGACACCGGGGAACTGATTCGCACCGTCGAACAGCGGCCCGCACGCGGCCACCATGGCCAGCCCGATCGCGGCCGCGAGCCCACGCAGCCGGTTCGGCATCCGCAACCAGGGTGCCGCGACGGCCAGAATCGCACCGGCCAGCAACTCCCAGCCGCGCGCGACACTGTCGTAATAGGTCCACGCCTGGTGCTGCGCGGTGCCCGATGCCGCGTACCAGAACGACAGCGCCGCCAGCCCGGCCAGCACGATCACCAAGGTGCGGCGCCCGGCCGTTCCACGCCTGCGCAACCAGGCCCACCCGGCCAGGAGCGCGAGGATCACCAAGTAGAACTGCCCCTGCACCGACATCGACCACAGATGCTGCAGCGGGCTCACCGACGGATCGGGTGAGAGATAGTCGTGCTCGGCGGTGGCCAGATACCAGTTCTGGCTGTAGAACATCGAGGCCACTGTCTGGGCGGCGGCCTCACCCAGCTGCGTATACGGCCGCAACACCACCGTGGCCAGCAGAACCGCCGCTAACACCACGACCAGCGACGGCATCAGCCTGCGCACGGTCCGTCGCGCCGTCTCCCTCGCCGGCACCGCGCCGCTGCGCTCTACCCCGCGCAGCACAGCGCCGGTGAAGAAGAACCCCGACAACACCAGGAAAACGTCGACACCGCCGGATACCCGGCCCGCCCACACGTGGAACGCCACCACCAGCGCGATCGCTACCCCACGCAGCCCGTCCAGATCCTGGCGCCGTTCGACGGTGCCACGGACCGCCGCACCCGGCGATGCGGTCCGGACATCCGGCACCAACGACCCCACAGAATCGGCCCCCACACCCACAGAATCGGCCCCCACAAAGGAATTGTTTCCCGGCAAGTAACCATCAATTTGCCGTAGGGACATCCAGGAAGCAAACCGCCGTGCCGTGCGGGGCGGGTGCTAGCCCGTGCGCCAGGGCGTGGTCGCGAGGGTGGCGGCGTCGGTTTCGGTGAGGTCGATATCGAACATTTCGGCCAGCACCTTGGTCAGCTCGGCGGGATCGATGTCACGCGAAGTGGCGGTGCCGTCGGGATATTCCGAGCTCAGCGTCAGGTCGTCGAGCACGTGGTGGACCTCGGGCAGGAACCGCTGGAGGAAGGGGCGGGTGGTGAACGGCGAGCGTGGCGAGGTCGACACGTAGTGGTTGCCCACCGCGTAGTCGATGCGGAACTGCGGGTTCTCGGTTAAGGTGTAGCGGTCGATCCAGCCGTCGCGGCCGAACTGGAACAGCACCCAGAGGTCACCGGGGCGGCGCTCCAGCCGGTAGCGCCAGTCGCCGAGCGCGAATTCGCCGCTGCTGTCGACCAATTCGAACGGCTCGAGTGGTCCGAAACCGAAACCGACATCGCAGATCCAGACGCGATCGTCGTCGGGAGTGGTCACGCGCAGCAGGGCATGGGTCGCGGGCCGCAGCGCGCCGGTGTCGGCCACACCGTAGGTGACCCGGCCGCTGAGTCCGGTGACACCGAACCCGAACCGTTCGAGCGCGGCGGCGAAAACCCCGACGTTCTCGTAGCAGTAACCACCGCGGTGGTGACCGATCATCTTGTCCTGCAAGGAATTCAGGTCCAGCGCGATGCCCCGTCCGAGGATGATCTCGAGATTCTCGAAGGGGATCGAGGTGGTGTGGGCGCGCACCAGTGCGCGCAGGGTCTCGACCGAGGCGGTGCGCGGCCCGGCATAGCCGATCCGCACCAGATAGGCGTCCAGATCGAGCTCGCCACCCTGCCAGCCGTGATCGTCGGGCACTACGTCGGTCATCGCATCCTCGTTCCGGTCGGTGTTCCTCGCACAACCACGGTTCGGCACACGGTGTTCCCACGCCCTCAGGCCGCGCATTTCGCGCCCGCGGGCGCCGGGGGCGCCGTGACCAGGCCGTGCTCGACATCGACGACATAGTCACTGACCTGCGGTGCGAGCGGCTCGGTCCCCGCGAGCAACCGCAACACCACACACCCGCCCTCGAACAGCGCGGGCCCCACCGAGTGGTCGCCGGGGACGATCGCGCCGGTGAGGTCGCGCCCGCTGACCACGGTGTAGAAGGACAACGGTGTGCCCGCCGCGGTCAGCGCCGCGCGCAATTCCACGGTGGTAGCGAAGGGCACCACGGCATCGGCGGTGCCGTGGATCAGGAAGGCCCGGCGCATGCTCATCCGGTCGGCGAGCAGCGCGGGAGAGCGTTCGATGTAGGCGAGCGGGCAGATCATCGGCGTACAGCCGCCCGCGTCACGTTCGATCTGCCTCGGCAGTGCCGGATTCACCGACCCGCCTGCCGCCCACAGGGTGAAATCATCGGCGGGACCGTAGTTGTCGACCCAGTAGTCGAACAGTCCGGGCGGCCCGTGTGCCACCGCGAGCCCGCTGGTGATGCCGCCCTGACTCCATCCCCACAGCACGGTGGACGCGATACCGGGATGCTCGCCGCGATACCACTGCGTCGCCGCCACCAGGTCGTGCCAGCCCGCCCACAGATTCCAGTCGCCGGTGCGCCACGGTCCGTCGGCGTCGCGCAGATCCATGAGCAGAATCGGCGATCCGCCCGTCATCGCGAGCGAGGTCATATACGGCGCGAAATCGGCTGACGACCCACCGTGCCCGTGCACGGCGACCACCAACTTCGTCGCCGAGATATCGCCCGGGACACAGCGATACGGCTCGTACACGCGCCCGGTCGCCCGCTCGCCGTCCACCGTGATCGCGACCTGCCGCAGGTCGGCACCGGCGGTACACGCCGGTTGCGCACGCGAGCCTGGTCCGACCCCGGCCGCCACCGCGAACAGCAATGCGCACACCGCCACGACGACCACTGCCCGCTTCATGCCGCGATTGTCCCCTCACCCAGGGCGGGGGTCCAGCACATCGTCGCGCGTTCGGTCGACCACATGACACGGTCCTCGCACCCCTACCCATCGCAGGGGCTCGCAAGGACCGCCGGAACCCATGTGCCGACGCGGGTCCGTCCGAGGCGTCAGCGCAGTGCGACCTCCGACCCGCGATGCAGCTGCACCGGCGCCGTCTTGCTCGCGGTGTCGGCGTTGATCCCCTTGGCGGCCGGATTCGCCTGTTCCAGCTGGGGCTTGCGATCCAGCAGCGTCTCGGTGAGCACGCAGGCCAGGTTCGCGTCGAGGTCCTCACGCACGACGAGCAGGTTGGGCACCACGATGGTCGGCATGTCGGCGGAAAGGCCGTAGGTGGCGGCCGGGATCGAACCTGTCTCGTAGACCGGGTTGATCTCCTTCAGTTTCGGCAGGACCCCGGTGATGTCGAGGAAGCGGACCTTGTCCTTGGCGGTGGTGAACAGGTCGGTGATGCCCGGCGTCGGCAGGCCACCGGACCAGAACATGGCGTCGATGGACCCGTCCTTGAGTCCGTCGACGGTCTTGGTCAGGTCCAGGCGCTGAGCGGCGACGTCACTGTCGGGGTTCAGGCCCGCGGCTTGCAGCACGCGCTGGGCGATCACCTCGGTGCCCGATTTGGGCGAGCCGGTGGAGACCCGTTTGCCGCGCAGGTCGGCGAGAGAGTTGATGCCCGCGTCGGTGCGCACGATGACCTGGGTGTAGTTGTCGTAGAGCCGGGCCAGTGCGCGAATCGGCTGCGCGCTGGTGAAGCTGCCCTTGCCCGCGACCGCGTCGGCCGCGGAGTCGGCGAGCGAGAAGCCGACCTGATAGGTGCCGCCCACGACCTGCTGGATGTTCTGCACCGAGGCGCCGGTCTCGGCCGCGGTCGCCTTCACGGTGCCACCGGTGGCGGCGGAGATCTGCTCGGCATAGGCGTTGCCCAGCGCGAAGTACACGCCGGTCGCGTTGCCGGTGGCGATGCCGATCCTGGTGTCCTGCTTCACTTCACAGGTCACCTCACCACCCGCGTCGGCCGTCGGGGTGTCCTGTCGGCCACCGCAGCCGGTGAGTAACGCGGCGGCCGCGACCACGGCGACAATTGTTCTGACCATGAGGTCCCCTTCCGTCGACGGCCGGGCCGCCTGCCGATTCCCGCGGATCACGGTGTGTCCGTGGATGTTCTGTACGCCCGTTCGGCCAGGCCCGCCACCACGGCGACGACCAGCAGTCCGAGCCCGATCCCGGTGGCGACCGGATTCGGGTACAGCAGTGTCAGACCCGCCGCGGCGGCGATCACCCGCGCGACCGGGCCGATCGCGCCGATTCCGAACAACCATCCGCCCGTCGCCGCCGCCAGCGCCGCGACACCAACGCAGGCGGCCACGCTGACCCACAGCACGTCGAGCACCGCACCGCGTCCGAGCAGGTGCTGCCCGGAATCGGTGAGCACGAACATCAGTGGCACCAGGAAGGCGGGCAGCGCGTACCGCAGGGCGTGCCACATCGTCGGCATGGCCTTCGCGCCGGTCACCGCGGCCGCACCGACGGCGGCCAGCGCGGTCGGCGGCGTCACCTCCGAGAGCACCGAGAAGTAGAAGACGAACATGGCGGCGGCGGGCGCGGCAACGTCCAGGTCGAGCAGGGCGGGCCCGATGATCACCCAGCCGATGACGAACGACGCCGTCACCGGCACCGCCAGGCCGAGCAGCGACAACGCGATCGCCGCCAGCACCGCGGTGGTCGCCAAGACAATGGCGGGATCGTCGGACAGTGCGGATCCTGCCTTGACCAGCAGCGCGGCCAGTTGCGCGCCGAGCCCGGTCTTGGTGGTCATCGCGGTGATCACGCCCGCGGCCGCACACACCGCGACCACTGGCAGAGCCGAGCGCATACCGAGTGAGAGTGAGCGCAATGCCTCGATCACGAACTGCGTGACGGTTTTTCGTGTCCACCGATGCCTGACCGGCGCGTCCGCCGCAGCGGCCTCCGCAGACCTGCTCAGCATCCGATCCGGGATGGCCAGGAGCAGCGCCAGCACGGTGGCATAGACGACAGCGCGCGTCGCACTCATCCCGGCCAACAGGAGCACAACGATCACGATCAGCGACGAGAAGTGATACCCGAAGCGTCCCAGCAGTTTCCACGACGGCGTCGGCAGCGGCCCATCGGCCGGATCGACCGGCGCGCGCCCTTCCGCGTGGATCCGGCGCGCATCGATCTCGACCGACAGCAGGATGCCGAGGTAGTACAGCAGTGTCGGGATCAGCGCCCACCCGAGCACCGTCACATACGACACGTCGAGATATTCGGCGACGATGAACGCCGCGACACCCAGCGTCGGCGGCGACAGAATCGCACCGACACCCGCCGCGGCCAGCATCCCGCCCGCCTGTTCGGGCCGGTAACCGGCCTTGCGCAGAATCGGCCAGGTCACCGCGCCGGTGCTCACCGCGGTCGCGGTCCCCGACCCCGAGACGGTCCCGAGCAGAAACCCCGACGCCACCGCCGTCCGCCCCGCCGCACTGTGCGAGCGACGGAACAACGACACCGACAGATCGACGAAGAACCGTGCCGCACCGGAGAATTCGAGTACCGCCCCGTAGAGCGTGAACAACACGATGTAACTGGCGGCCACATCGAGCGGTGTCCCGTAGAAGCCGCTGCCGGAGTTGTACAGCGCGTCGACGATCTGATCGACATCGAGCCCCGCGTGCGCGATCGACCAATCCTGCGGCAGCAGACCGCCGTAGTACCCGTACCCGAGGAACACCAGACACACCACCGGCAAGATCACCCCGGTGGTCCGCCGGCACGCCTCCAGCACGAGCACCAGCAGCAACCCACCCATGACGACATCGAGCGGCGCCAGCATCCCCTGCCGGTCGAGAAACGCGTCGTATCCCCCACCCGCGTCACCAATTCCGATCGGCAGCACCGGATACAGACACACCACCAATGTGATCCCCGCCAGCACCCAGTCGAGCACCGAGGGCCCCTCCGCCCGATCGAGCGGACCCCACCACGACCGATAGCTCAGATACACCAGCGGTAGCGCGACAGCCAGAAAAATGACCAGGTAGTACTGACTACCCTGCGCCAACGGCCGAAACACCTGCCACACCGACAACAGCGCGAGCCCGAGCGCGACAACACCGACCAGCCGACCGGCGAATCCGGAAAGCACCCGCGCGGGCCGCTCCTCATCGTCCACCCCCAGCTCAGCCGCAGCGACAACCGGTGGCGCTGCGCTCATGAGCGGACGATAGCAACGGGATTCACGCCCGGTGACCGAATCGGCAACCGCACAGTCTGTACAAAATGGACACTATGGGCCGTCGGCAGCGACCACTCGGCCGCACTGCTCGCCGACCGTCCGACGCCATCGATCGCAGGTTGTCGGTGCCCCCGCATACCATCCGCTCATGCTCTCGATCGATATCGCGCAGCGTCGTGCCCGCCTGGCGACCAGGCATCGCCTCGCGCCGTCGGCCCGCTCGAACGACCCCGTCGACATCGCGCGTTCGATGGTGGTGCTGCACGCCACCGATCCGGCGACGGTGTTCCTTTCGATCGGCGCCCGGGGTATCGATCTCACTCCGGCCGATGTCGAGAAGGCGCTCTATGACGACCGCGCCCTGATTCGGATGCTGGCCATGCGCCGCACGATGTTCGTCGCGCCGACCGAGTTGCTTCCGGTTCTCCAGGCGTCCACCTGCGATGCGCTGGCTCACAAGCAACGCCGCACCTACGGCCGCTATATCGAACAGGCAGGCGCGGTCGACGGTGACATTTCGGCATGGCTCGCCGATGTCGAAGCCGAGACCCACGCGGCGCTGCTGACCCGCGGCGCGGCAACCGGTGTCCAGCTGAGCAAAGTTGTGCCGCGCCTGCGCACCCAGATCGACGCGGCCCCCGGCAAGTCCTATTCCAAACCGACCAGCATCACCACCTGGGTGCTGGTGGTGCTCGGCGCCGAGGGTCGCATAGTGCGCGGCCGCCCGAACGGCAGCTGGACCAGCAGCCAGTACACCTGGTCCCCCGTGGAAACCTGGCTCCCCGAAGGGTTTTCACCCTTGCCCGCCGCGCAGGCGCGCAGCGAATTGGTGCGCCAGTGGTTGCGCGCTTTCGGCCCGGCGCCGATCACCGATCTGAAATGGTGGACCGGCTGGACCCTGGGTGAAGTCCGAAAAGCCTTGGCAGCACTCGACACCGTCGAAGTGGACCTCGACGGCACCCCGGGCATAGTCCTCGCCGATGACCTCGCCCCGGTCCCTACCCCCGAACCGTGGGCAGCCCTTCTCCCGGCCCTCGACCCCACCCCCATGGGCTGGCAATCCCGAGACTGGTTCCTCGGCCCCCACGCCCCCGCCCTCTTCGACACCAACGGCAATATCGGCCCTTCCCTCTGGGCCGACGGCCGCATAGTGGGCGGCTGGGCCCAACGCCCCGACGGCGAAGTGGTAACCCGCCTGCTGGAAGACGTCGGCACCGACACCGAAAAACTCATCGACGCCGAAATAGCCCGCACCACAACCTGGTTCGGCGAAGTCCGGGCCATCCCCCGCTTCCGCACCCCCTTGCAACGCGAACTCACCGCCTGAGGGGCGGATCCGCCCAGGACGGGAACCCGCCGACAGGGCGGATGATCACGGGCAGCAGTTGGGATCCAGCACCGTGCACAGCGCGGAGAGTGCGTCGCGGCGGGCGCGGTGGATCGTGTTCATCCCCCGCCGCTCGGACTCGACCAGACCCGCCTTGCGTAACTGGCCGAGATGATGAGAGACCGTGGACTCGCTCAGCCCGACCGCGGCAGCGAGGTCGCCACCGTTCTCCTCGCCGAGCGGACTGGTCAGCAGCAGGGACAGCAATTTGACCCTGGCCGGGTCAGCGATCGCCTTCAGTCGCAACGCCACCTCCAGCGCGGCCGCGTCGTCGACGGGCCCCGCCGCGACGGGGGCGCAGCAGACGGGGGCGGACATGTCGATCAGGGGTAGCGCCTTGGGCATGAAACCGACCTTACCCGCGGTATTGACATATGTCGAAAAGGTGGGCACACTCGACATCGCAAGTTCTTCGATATATGTCACACAAGTGGAGGTTCGATCATGTCTCGTATCCAGCTGGCCCTCAACGTCGACGACCTCGACACCGCCGTGCGGTTCTACTCCACCCTGTTCGATACCGAACCGGCCAAGCGCAAGCCCGGCTACGCCAACTTCGCGATCGCCGAGCCCCCGCTCAAGCTCGTACTGATCGAGAACGCGGGCCAGGGCGGCTCCATCAACCACCTCGGGGTCGAGGTCGAATCCTCCGAACAGGTACACGGCGAGATCGCCCGCCTCTCCGAAGCGGGCCTGTTCACCGAAGAGCAGATCGCGACCACGTGTTGCTTCGCCACCCAGGACAAGGTGTGGGTGACCGGGCCGGGCGCCGAACGGTGGGAGGTGTACACGGTGCTGGCCGACAGCGAAACCTTCGGCACCGCACCCGAACTCGGCCTCAGCGACGCCGAAGCGGTCGATGTCTGCTGCGGCACCGCCGCCGAAGCCGAGGCCGAGGGCGCCTGCTGCGGTACAGCGGCCAAGACGAAGGCCGTCGACTCCGGCGCGAGCTGCTGCGGCTGACCGAACCCTCGCGCGTGAGCGGGTTCACCCGATGTTCGCTTGCCTTCTTGATTCGATATCGATCAATATCGACATATGTCGAATCAGGATCTGCCGCTGAGTGTGGCCTCACCCTCGTGTGAGGCCACACCCCGCACCCGCCCACCGATGACCGGCGAGACCGCCACCGAGCTGGCCGTGCTGTTCAAGGCGCTCGCCGACCCGGTCCGGTTGCGGCTGCTCTCGGCGATCGCGTCCCGCGCCGACGGCGAGGCCTGCGTGTGCGACCTGTCGACGGGTATCGATGTCACCGGGCCGACCATCTCCCACCACCTGAAGGTGCTGCGCGAAGCCGGTTTGCTGACCAGCGAACGCCGCGCGTCCTGGGTGTACTACCGGGTCGTCCCGCACGCGCTGCAACGGCTTTCGGATGTGCTCGCGACCGAGGCAGGCGCGGTGATCGTATGACCACCACGACCGACCATCCCGCTGTCGTGGGCAAACTGTCGACCTTGGACCGTTTCCTGCCGGTCTGGATCGGCGTCGCGATGGCCGCCGGACTGCTGCTCGGACGGATGATTCCCGGCCTCGGCGATGCGTTGTCCGCCGTGGAGATCGACGGCATCTCGCTGCCGATCGCGATCGGGCTGCTGATCATGATGTACCCGGTACTGGCCAAGGTCCGCTACGACCGCCTCGACTCCGTCACCGGCGACCGCAAGCTCCTGGTCAGCTCCCTGGTGTTGAACTGGGTGCTCGGACCCGCGCTGATGTTCGCCCTGGCCTGGCTGTTCCTGCCCGACCTGCCCGAATACCGGACCGGCCTGATCATCGTCGGTTTGGCCCGCTGCATCGCCATGGTGATCATCTGGAACGACCTGGCCTGCGGCGACCGCGAAGCCGCCGCGGTACTGGTCGCGTTGAACTCGGTGTTCCAGGTCTTCATGTTCGCCGCCCTCGGCTGGTTCTACCTCTCGGTCCTGCCCGGCTGGCTCGGCCTCGAGCAAACAACCATCGACGTCTCACCGTGGCAGATCGCGAAGTCGGTACTGATCTTCCTGGGCATTCCGCTCTTGGCAGGGTTTTTGACCCGCCGCCTGGGCGAACGCGCCAAGGGCCGCGAAGGGTACGAATCGAAGTTCCTGCCGACCATCGGTCCGTGGGCGCTCTACGGGCTGCTGTTCACCATCGTGATCCTGTTCGCCCTGCAAGGTGACCAGATCGCCGCCCACCCCCTCGACGTAGTCCGCATCGCGATCCCGCTGCTGGCCTACTTCGCGATCATGTGGGGCGGCGGCTACGCCATGGGAGCGGCCATCGGCCTCGGCTACGAACGCACCACCACCCTCGCCTTCACCGCCGCGGGCAACAACTTCGAACTCGCCATCGCCGTCGCGATCGCCACCTACGGCGCCACCTCCGGCCAAGCCCTCGCCGGTGTCGTCGGCCCCCTTATCGAGGTCCCCGTCCTCGTCGGGCTGGTCTACGTCTCCCTGGCGCTGCGTAAACGGTTCAAGACCGCCCCCGCTTCGTCCGCCATCTGAAAGGCATTGCCCCACATGAGCACCAAGCCCAGCGTGCTATTCGTCTGCGTCCACAACGCCGGACGATCTCAGATGGCCGCCGGATTCCTCACCCACCTCGCCGGCGACGCCATCGAGGTCCGCTCCGCGGGCAGCGCGCCCGCCGAGACGATCAACCCGTCCGCGGTGGCGGCGATGGCCGAACTCGGCATCGACATCGCCGACCAGACCCCGAAGATCCTCACCTACGACGCCGTGGAAACCTCCGACGTCGTCATCACCATGGGCTGCGGCGACACCTGCCCCCTGTTCCCCGGCGTGAGCTACCGCGACTGGGTCCTGGATGATCCCGCGGGCAAAGGCGTGGAGTCGGTGCGCCCGATCCGCGACGAGATCAAGTCCCGCGTCGAAGCCCTTGTCGCCGAATTGCTGCCGACCCGAGCCTGAATCCCGGTACCGAGACCAGCCGGCTGCCAGGCCTGAGCGGGAGCCGCTCGTGCTCAGGTCGGTGGCCGGAGGGCGGCGAATTCGTCGGTGACGCGCAGGCCGGAGTCGGTGAAGCGGTAGAGAGCCGCGGGGCGGCCGCCCGCTCGGCCCGAGGGGGCGGTGGCGCCGGTGGGGGTGATCACCTTGCGGCGGGTCAGGACTCGCTGGAGGTTGGTGGTGTCGACGTCGTAGCCCAGTGCGGCGCAATAGATTTCGCGCAGCGTCGACATGGTGAACATGTCCGGGGCCAGAGCGTAGGCGATGTTGGTATAGGAGAGCTTGGCGGCCAGGCGGGTGCGGGCGTGGTCGACGACGGTGCGATGGTCGAAGGACATGTCGGGCAGATTCGAGACCGGGTGCCAGGTGGTGTCGGACGGAAGTTCGGGTTCGGTGGTGAGCGGGACCAGGCCGAGGTAGGCCGAGGCGATGCGGCGGGGCGCGGGGACTCGGTCGGGGTTGCTGAACACCGACAGTTGCTCGAGATGGGCCAGTTCCCGCACGTCGACTTTTTCGGCGAGCTGGCGCCGGGCGGAGGTGTCGAGGTCCTCGTCGTCGCGTAGCCGCCCGCCCGGCAGCGACCAGGTGCCCTTCTGCGGATCGAGTGCGCGTTCCCACAGCAGAACCGCCAATTCCGGGTGCTTGGCGCCTCTACCTGCGGAAATGCCGGGGGGAAAGCGGCGAACCTGGAACACCGCGGTGAGCGATTCATGGATGGTGTTACTATGAGGCACGTTTTCGATTATAAGTCGAAAACCTGGTTTGGTGCGAATCGCGGCGATGGAGCCGCTCGCATGAGGAAGGGAGCCACCATGGCGACGACGACTGCACAGCGGACGCTGATGGATTCGGTCTTCGATGGACCCACGGGCTACACGGGTGTCGAGGCGACGCCGGAATGGGCGCAGGAGGTGCGCCGCCTGGCGCGCGAACGCAATGCGACCATCCTCGCGCACAACTACCAGCTGCCCGAGATCCAGGACGTGGCCGACCACGTCGGCGACTCGCTGGCGCTCTCGCGCATCGCGGCCGAGGCCGAAGAGGGCACCATCGTGTTCTGCGGCGTGCACTTCATGGCCGAGACGGCCAAGATCCTCAGCCCGGCCAAGACCGTGCTCATCCCGGACCAGCGGGCCGGCTGCTCGCTGGCTGACTCGATCTCCGCCGACGAACTGCGCGCCTGGAAGGCCGAGCACCCCGACGCGATGGTGGTGTCGTATGTGAACACCACCGCCGAGGTGAAGGCGCTCACCGACATCTGCTGCACCTCCTCCAACGCCGTCGACGTGGTCGAATCGATCGACCCCGACCGTGAGGTGCTCTTCCTGCCCGACCAGTTCCTCGGCGCGCACGTCAAGCGCGAGACCGGGCGCGAGAACATGCACATCTGGGCGGGCGAGTGCCACGTGCACGCGGGCATCAACGGCGACGAGCTCACCGAGCAGGCCCGCACCCACCCCGATGCCGAACTGTTCGTGCACCCGGAATGCGGCTGCGCCACCTCGGCGCTGTATCTGGCCGGTGAGGGCGCGTTCCCGGCCGAGCGCGTGCACATCCTGTCGACCGGCGGGATGATCGACGCGGCGAAGGCGTCGCACTCCAGCCAGGTGCTGGTGGCGACCGAGATCGGCATGCTGCACCAGCTGCGCAAGGCGGCGCCCGGGATCGACTTCCAGGCCGTCAACGATCGCGCCTCCTGCAAGTACATGAAGATGATCACCCCGGCCGCGTTGCTGCGCTGCCTGGTCGAGGGCGCCGACGAGGTGCATGTCGACCTGGCGATGGCCGAGGCCGGTCGCGCCTCGGTACAGCGGATGATCGCCATCGGCAACTCCGGCGGTGGCGAATGACCGCCCTCGCGAGGCCGAGCCGGTAACGACCATGACGGTTCCGGTTTCCTGGGAAGCCGAGGTCGACCTGGTCGTCATCGGCGGTGGCGTCGCCGGTCTCACCGCCGCGCGCACGGCTTCGTTGCGTGGGCTGCGGGTGCTCATCCTCAGCAAAGGCGGTCCGACCGATACCTCGACCCAGTACGCGCAAGGCGGCATCGCCGTCGTCGCACCGCGCGGTGATTCGGTGGACTCGCACGTGCGTGACACGGTCGAGGCCGGTGCCGGGCTGTGCGAGGTGGACGCGGTGCGATCGATCGTCGAGGGCGGACAGGCCGCGGTTGCCGCGCTGACCGACCTCGGTGCGGTCTTCGACCTCGGTCGGGACGGGCAGATCTCGCGTACCCGCGAGGGCGGGCACAGCACGCGCCGGATCATCCACGCCGGTGGCGACGCGACCGGCGCCGAGGTGCAGCGCGCGCTCAACGCGGCGAAGCTGCCGGTGCTGTTCGGTGCCGCCGCACTACGGGTGGTGACCGGCGCCGACGGCGTGCAGGGCGTTATCGCGGTGTCGGACAACGGGTTCGGTGTCGTGCACACGCCCGCCGTGCTGCTGGCCACCGGCGGGCTCGGGCAGCTCTATGCGCTGAGCACCAATCCGCCAGGGGCGACCGGCGACGGTGTGGCGCTGGCATTGTGGGCCGGGGCGGCGGTGGCCGATCTCGAGTTCGTGCAGTTCCATCCGACCGTGCTCTACACCCCGGGCGGGGTGGGCAGGCGGCCGTTGATCAGCGAGGCGGTTCGCGGAGAAGGCGCGATACTCGTTGATTCCCAAGGGAACTCGGTGACCACCGGCGTGCATCCGCGCGGCGACCTGGCCCCGAGGGACGTGGTGTCGCGGGCGATCGCGGAGCGCATGCGGGCGCTGGACACCGACCACGTGTACCTCGATGCGCGTGCCGTCGACGGGTTCGCCCAGCGGTTCCCGACGATCACGGCCTCGTGCCTGGCGGCGGGAATCGACCCTGCGGCGCAACTGATTCCGGTCGCGCCCGCGGCGCATTACCAGTGCGGCGGCGTTCTCACCGATACGCACGGGCGGACCGGTGTCGCGGGGCTCTACGCCGCGGGCGAAGTCGCCAGGACCGGGCTGCACGGTGCGAATCGACTGGCCTCCAACAGTTTGCTCGAAGGGCTCGTGGTGGGTGAGCGGGCCGGTGCGGCGGCAGTCGAGCGCGCCGGGGTGCGCGCTCGGGTGGATGAGATCTCTTCGTGGACACTCGAATTCGCCGATCGTTCGGTAGTGCAGCAGGCGATGACCGAGCACGCTTCCGTCGTGCGTGACGGCACCGGACTCGCCGCAGCGCTGGAGCGAATCGATGCGGCGACGTCGATAGTGCCGATGCTCGACACTGTCGAGGACTCGGTGACCGCCGCACCGCACCTGCGGCGCATCGAGGACGCGGCGCTCACCTTGACGGCGCGCGCTCTGCTGCGCACGGCGGCGGCACGTGCGGAGAGTCGCGGCTGCCACACACGCTCGGAGTATCCCGGGACAGTCGACCAGCAGCGGTACAGCACCGCGGTCCGCCTCGACGTGCACGGCGGACTCGAGCTGACCACCGCGGCAATCGATTTCGAGCCCGTCCCGGTAGGGATGCGGTAACGATCGCCACCCGTCACCGGGTGGCTCGGCCTGTTGTTCAAGCAATGCCGGCGGCGCGAAAACCGCCCGCCCGATCGACGCGGCGCACAGTCGCCCGAGAACAGGAGTGCAGTGATGGCTCTGGACGCCACCCTGGACCGTGATGAGCTGCTGACGCTGATCCGTACCGCTCTCGACGAGGACCTGCGCTACGGGCCCGACGTCACCACGGTCGCCACCGTCGCCGAAGACGCCGTGAGCAAGGCCACGGTGGTGTCGCGCCAGCACGGCACTGTCGCGGGTATCGACGTCGGGCTGCTCGTGCTCGACGAGGTCATCGGCGCGGGCGCCTACGAGATCACCGCGCGTGTCCCCGACGGCACCCGGGTGGAGCCGGGCACGTCGGTGCTGAGCATCGTCGCGCCCACCCGCGGCCTGCTCACCGCCGAACGGACCATGCTCAATCTGGTCTGCCACCTGTCCGGTATCGCCTCCGCGACCGCCGCCTGGGTCGACGCCGTCGACGGCACCCAGTGCAAGATCCGCGACAGCCGGAAAACGTTGCCCGGCCTGCGCGCCCTGCAGAAGTACGCGGTCCGCGTCGGCGGCGGCGTCAATCATCGGATGGGTCTCGGCGATGCCGCGTTGATCAAGGACAACCACGTGGTGGCCGCCGGTTCGGTCGTCAACGCCCTGCGCGCGGTCCGCGCAGTGGCACCGGATATCGCCTGCGAGGTCGAGGTCGACAGCCTCGAACAACTCGACGCCGTTCTCGCCGAGAACGTCGAACTGGTGCTGCTGGACAACTTCCCGCTCTGGCAGACGCAGGCCGCCGTCCAGCGCCGCGATGCGGCGGCTCCCGACACGAAACTCGAGTCCTCCGGTGGCCTTTCGCTCGAACAAGCCGCCGAATACGCGGGCACCGGTGTCGACTACCTCGCCATCGGCGCCCTTACCCACTCCGTGCGCGTGCTCGATCTCGGGCTCGATATGTGAGTGCCAACCAGTGCTGACCGGTACGGCGAGTTCGCGGCATGGGCGCCGGCGGAGCAATTCCCTGCCGGCTGAATATCAGCCCGAGGTCGACAAGCCGTTGCCGCTGGTGGTGCTGACCAGGACCGAACCGGGATAGCCCGGCCCCCTTCAGGAATCGTGGCGGCGATCGCGATGCTTCGACGAGCGCCGATAGGTGCGCCCGCTGGGTACCGCGGTGGCCGCGGACGAGCTGCGCAGGGCATGGCGGCGGCGCCAGGCGACCAGATCGGGTCGCTCGGTGGGCTGCTCAGTGGCCTGTTCGGCTGCGGTCTTCATGGTCAAGGTCCTCCCCCGAAAATGACGATGCTGCCAGGATAGGGAGCGGGTACGACCACATTCCACCGGTTTTTCCGGTGCACCGATTCCCGGCCGCCGCTATTCCTTGTCCCCCGCCGTGTCGGCGGCGGCGGACTTGCCCGATTCCTGCTGCGGCGCAGCCTTTTTGTCCATCGGTGCACCGATCAATACATCCGCCCACCGCGTCGTCGGGTCGATGTCGAGCAGCAGCGCCTTCACCAGCAAGGTCAGCGGAATCGCCAGCAGCGCACCGAGCGCACCGAGCACCCACGCCCAGAACACCAGCGACAGGAAGGTGATGGTGACCCCGAGGCCGACGGCGTCACCGACGAACTTGGGCTGAATGATCGACTGGATCACGAAGTTGATCACCGAATAGACCACGATCACCCAGAGCATCAGCACCGGCCCGCTGTCGAGCAGGGCAAGCAGCGCGGGTGGGATGACGCCGATGACGAACCCGACGTTCGGGATGTAGTTGGTGATGAACGACAGCAGCGCCCACAGGATCGGCAGCGGCACCCCCATCAACCACAGCGCCCCACCATCGATCACGGCCACGATGGCACCGAACACCGTGGACACGAGGAGGTATTTGCGTGTCCCGGCGACGAAACTGTCCAGTGCCTGCGCGATCGCCGGCCGTTCGCGGGCCACCATCGCCAGCCGGCGGTCCATCGTCATCCCGTCGACTGCCATGAACAGCAGCAGCGCCAGCACGAAGAACAGATTCGAGAAGACCCCGAGCACGCCGCCGAGCACCTGCTCGATCCAACCGGCGGCCTTGCCCACATCGATCCCGCTGAGCGCCTTGTGGATCTGATCGGAGCTCACCCCGAGATCCGACAGCCAGTCGCGCACATGGTCGAGCAGTTCGTTGAGTTTGTCGGCGTAGTCGGGCAGCAGCGAGGCCAGCTGCACCGCCGACAGAGCCAGCGCGCCACCGATTCCGAACAGAATCGCGACCACCGCCGTCAGCGCCGCGGCCATGCCGAGCCAGGCAGGCCAGCCCTTGCGCCGCGCCCAACTCTGGATCGGCTGCACCGCGATGGTCAGCATGAGGGCGAGGAAGACCGGTCCGACCACGCCGGAGAAGGCTTGCAGTCCCGCGACGGTGACCACCGCGGCCCCGAGCGAGAGCAGCACGATCAGGCCGCGCGGAATCGACCATTCGGCGGGCGGGCCCGGAGCTGCGGTGTCGGTGCTCGGCTCGGACATGCGCCGAACGATAGCCACACGAAGGTGCCCCCACCTCCCCCGTTCCGGGTGAGATCCAGGCTCAGGCCGTCTTCATCTGTGGCTTCGGCGGCGGTGCCGCGGTGCGGCGCGTGACCCGTCCCCAGGCCCAGAACCCCAGCTCGACCACCCAGAACACCAGCAGCGCAGCGGTCACCACCAGCACGGGGACCGCCAGAAACACCAGGGAGGGCACCGCGATCAGCAACCAGCCGAGCACATCGACCGCACGCGCCCCGCGTAACCGGCTGCCGAGGCGAACCGCCGCCCACATCATCCAGCGTCGAGGCACCGATACCCCGGCCTCGTGCAGGCTGCGCCGGAATATCCCGTCGGCATCAGCGAGTCCGACTTCGCCTGTGCGGCAGAGATAGTCGTGCAGGATCGCGGCTCTGGTGTAGGCGCCGTAGCGCGGGATCAACCACACCAGCGCACGCGGTACCGAAGCGAAGTCGGTGCGGAATCCGGCGGGCACCGTGAAGGTTTCGACCGCGCCCTGATAGGTGAGCGGTTCGGTGAGCCGCCAGAATTTCGCGTCGAGTTCCTCGACGACCGGACCACCACCGATGAATGCCACGACCGTTCCTCTCGCACCACTACCTGCTGTTATACAGAAATGGTATCGCTCGGAGGTCGCTCAGCCGCGTGGTTGCGAACTCGGATCGAAATCGCCGCTCGGCCGATACTGTTCGGCACCGTACGGCAGGCGGTAGCCGTCGAAACCGTCGCCGAAATCGGCTGGGCGCAAGTCTCCGAGCAGTCCGGCAGCACCGGAATTGAGATCGGCGGCCGGGTGCAGTGCGGCGAGAAACAACAGCACGAGCGCAGCGAGGAACGGCTGGATCAGCAGGGCGAGATCGGTCCCGACTTCCGCTGGCAGCGCGACGATCTGGCCGATCACCGGATCGTCGGGACGCGGATGACGCACGCCCGCAACCCATTCCCCGATCCACATCATCAGCGCCGCGCCCAGCCCCGAGGCGACCAGCATGCCGACGACGAGGGCGGGCCCGCGCGTGATCCGCACCCGCCATGCCCCGACCGCGCTCACGACCGCGACCACCGCGCCGATGCACAGGAACATCCCGACCGCGTCGAACAGGTGCAGACTCTCGCCGGTGAGCACGGCGGCGCGACCGGGCTGGGTCACCCGCAACCGCTCGGTCGGTGCGAGCAGACCCCACACCACCCCGGCCACCGCACTCGCCACCAGCACCACCGCGATGACGACGCCGACGCCGATCACCTCGCGACGCAAGACCTCCGGGCGTTCCCCGCAGCCGAGCACTAGCGGCGTTCCAGCTGTGCCGATTCGATGACACCGTGCCGCGAGCACTTGGCCCACCAGCCATCCGGGCTGATCTGCACGATCATCCGGCGACCGCACTGCTCGCAGAATCGCGGCGGTTCGAGACCGAGCGCGGCCGACGCGGGCATCGCGTCGTCGAGCCCGGCCACGATCCGCTTACCCGTGAACGGGTTGTAGCGCTCACTGTCGAGTCCGGGCACGATCGGCTCACGCTGCACCGGGTTGTCGCGCTCGTCCAATGCTGTTACCGCCTCTGTGAAGTGCGACTCGACGGCCGCGACCTGGGTCGATACTCGATCGTACACAGCGTTTCAGAGGGTATCGTTGAGCGCCTTGATCGGCATGCTCAGCTCACCGAGCAGATCGAGATCGGACTCGGCGGGACGTCCGAGGGTGGTGAGGTAGTTGCCGACGATGACGGCGTTGATCCCGCCGAGCATGCCCTGCTTGGCACCGAGGTCGCCGAGCGTGATCTCGCGACCACCGGCGAAACGCAGGATGGTGCGCGGCATCGCGAGCCGGAACGTGGCGATAGCGCGCAGCGCGTCGGCGGCGGGCAGTACCTCGAGGTCACCGAACGGGGTGCCGGGTCGCGGGTTGAGGAAGTTCAACGGGACCTCGTCGGGGCTCAGCGCGGCCAGCTGCGTGGCGAACTCCGCGCGCTGCTCGATGCTTTCGCCCATACCGAGGATGCCGCCGCAGCACACCTCCATGCCCGCTTCGCGCACCATCCGCAGGGTCTCGAAGCGCTCCTCGTAGGAGTGGGTGGTGACCACCTTGGGGAAGTGCGACTTGGCGGTCTCGAGATTGTGGTTGTAGCGGTGCACACCCATCGCGGCGAGCTGGTCGACCTGCTCCTGGTTGAGCATGCCGAGCGAGCAGGCGACCTGGATGTCCACCTCGTTGCGGATGGCCTCCACACCGGCGGCGACCTGGGCCATCAGGCGCTCGTCGGGACCGCGTACCGCGGCGACGATGCAGAACTCGGTGGCGCCGGTCTTGGCGGTCTGCTTGGCCGCCTCGACCAGGCTGGGAATGTCGAGCCAGGCCGCGCGCACGGGCGACTGGAACAGGCCCGACTGCGAGCAGAAGTGGCAGTCCTCGGGGCAACCGCCGGTCTTGAGGCTGATGATGCCCTCGACCTCGACCTCGGGGCCGCACCACTTCATCCGCACTTCGTGGGCGAGCTCGAGCAGCGCTTCCAGGCGATCATCACCCAGGCGCAGCACCTCGACGGCCTGCTGCTCGGTGAGGCCCTCGCCGCGCTCGAGCACCTGCTCACGGGCGATGGCCAGAATATCGGTCTGGACGGGTGCCTGTGTCACGACGTGATGTCCCTTCGACGGGGGTGTGCGCACGAGCCGTGGGTGTGGTCCACCCGGCGTGGCCGTGCAACTTGAACGGTGTTCAGGATAGGGTAGCGGCTACGAGTGAGTCACGACACTCGGGTCGGAAATTCGGACGGAAGGACGCGCGTGCAACTGCGGAAGACGGATGTGGTCGACGCCGCCGTCGCGATTCTCGATCAGTACGGGCTCGCCGACCTGACGATGCGCCGGCTCGCGGGCTCGCTGCAGGTGCAGCCGGGGGCGCTGTACTGGCACGTCAAGGACAAGCAGACCCTGCTCGGTGCGGTGGCCGACCGGATTCTCGCCCCGATGGACGAGCCGATCACCGCCACCGAATGGCCCGCACAGCTCACCGAGCTGGCGCATCGACTGCGCGACTGCCTGCTCGCCTATCGTGATGGCGCCGAACTGGTTTCGGCCACCTACGCTTCCCGCCTGACCACGAGCAAGGCGCGTGAACGCCTGGCGGGCATCGTCATTCGTGCCGGAATGACCAGGGAGGAAGCCGATCTCACGGCCTACACCCTGCTCTATTACGTGCTGGGCCAGACCGTCGACGAGCAGTCGCGCATGCAGATGGACTCCGTCGGCGCGCTGCCCGAGGACAACACACCGTTGCTCGACACCCCTGATCCCACCGCGCGATTCGACTTCGGCTTGCAACTGTTCATCGCGGGCGTGCGCACCATTCTCGGTGCCCGCGTGCGCTGATCAGGGCGGATCGTTGCGATTGGCTTCCTGATAGCGGCGCACGAACGGCAGTACCTGCGCTTCGATGACCTCGTTGTATTCGCGGGGTCGCTGAATCGGATTCGCATGCTCGATCCGATTCGGCCGCACCACCGACAGGGTGCCGTCGACGCCGCCGGAATGTTCGATCAGCACCTGGTGCGAATACTCCACGTCCACCACGTCATCGCGCGACCCGTCGCGGGGCCGGATGAACACGATCGCCGGGTTTCGCTTGTCCGGATTCGGCTTGCCGAGCGCCCGCAGATCCGCGGCCCCGCCGCCCGCGACGATCGCCAGGAACTGCGCTTCGATCAACCCGTTGCTGGCGGCATCACGAGAGAAGATCTTGTCGCGCAATACCTCTGCCGACGCCCGGCTCATGGCGCGGTAGTCGATATCGAAGTACAACCCGTCCCGCTGCGCGAAACGTTCACGCCGAGCCCACATCTCGACCACGAAGCGCAGCAGCCTGCTCTCCCTCGCGCCGGGTAGCCCGCCCACCCACCGCACCAGATCGGCACCGCGACTGCGACTCTCGGGTCGAACCGCGTCCAGATCCATCGGCGTGCAGTCCAGCACGACCGCGACCAATCGCCGATCGCTACCCAGGTGGATATGCCGCGCCACTTCGAGCGCGATGATCCCGCCCATACTGTGACCGACCAGCACGATATTGCGCACATTGCCGTATCTGGCAGCCCGCACGATCATCTCGGCGATGACCTTGGTATCGATACCCGCGTTGTCGTAGCGCACGGCCCACACGACCCCGAGGCGACTCAACGCGGGAAGTGCCGCGGCGGTCGGTAGCGCATTGACTCCCCCGAGCCCGACCAGGTCGACGACCGCGGTATCCCAATCCCGCGCGTCAGTGGGCAGATGGGCGGGCAGTAATTCCGGCGCGGTCTGCGCCAGGCGCGCACGCTCGGGGACGACATCGTGGACCCAATACTGGCCGAACACGATCATCGCTACCCCCAGCACCGCGATGATTCGCAGCACCGCCAGTCTGGTCCGGCGCCAGCGACGCCAACCGTGTCCGAGCCGGGTTTCGCGCAACCGTTCCCGCCGCCGCGCATCGTCGAAATCCGCGACGGTAGACGGATGCCGATCGAATGACGACATCCCTCCACTGTAGGGACCGCCGAAACCAGCTGCTTCCGGTCGTCATTGCGAGCATCGCTGCGCAGTGCACTATCGACGTCGGCTTCGCCGGTCGGGCGGTGATTTCCCGGACGACTCGT
Organism: Nocardia sp. IBHARD005; assembly: GCF_052814245.1. Lineage (NCBI taxonomy): Bacteria > Bacillati > Actinomycetota > Actinomycetes > Mycobacteriales > Nocardiaceae > Nocardia > Nocardia sp. IBHARD005. The sequence continues at coordinate 3,762,087 of NZ_CP199935.1, read as the reverse complement.
ACCGCTGCGCGTAGCGCGTGGGTGGTTCACCGAAGATCTTGCGAAAGTCGCGGCTGAGGTGCGGTTGGTCGGCGTAGCCCAGGTCCGCCGCGAGTGCGGCCCAGTCGATCTCGACGCCGTCGGCGAGCCGCGCCGTGACTTCCTGCAGGCGGTAGCGGCGGATCACCCACTTCGGCCCGATGCCGACATACTCGGCGAACAACCGCTGCACGCGGCGAATACTGAGCCCGCAGCGCGCCGCGAGCGCGTCGACCGTGGTGATGCCCGCGTCCTCGGCGATCATCGCCACCATCCGTCCCGCGTACTCAGCCGCCGGGTCGGCGACGGGCAGGTGCGCGCGGAGATGGCATTCGACCGAAACGACATCCACCGGATCAGGCACTTCCGGGCCGAAAACCGTTGCCGCGTCGACTACTCGATCCCGCAGGTTCGCTACCGGACCATCGAGGAAAGGACCGAACATGCCCGGCCGGAAGGCGACGCCGAATACCGAACCCGAGCCGGTGAGCTCGCGGTAGACGTGCGAGGAGGAGGGCCCGTGCAGTTCGGCACGACCGTCACGGAACGTCAGGTGGACGTTCGGCAGCGGTGCGACCAGCTGCCGATACGGCCGCTCGTAATCCCAGGTGACGACCCAGTACCGCTCGACATATCGCGCCAGGTCACCCGACGGCGCGATGAACGTATGGCGCTGCGACAGCTGCGAGGCGCCGCCCAGTTCGCGGGGGTCGCGTTCCACCCGGCGAGTCTATGTCGCGTTTGTTCAAGACAGCGCCCTCGTCGCGGTGGTTACCTCGGTACATGTCCGAAACCGAACGTGTCGCGCGCGCCGCGACGACCTTGTCGAAGATCATCCGCACCGTGCAGCCGAGCCGGCTCGCCGACCCGACACCCTGCGCCGAGTTCGATGTCCGAGCCCTGCTCGATCACCTGCTGTTCTGGGGACCGTCGCTGGTCGGCGCCGCGCGCAAGGAAGCAGTGGCGCCGGCCGAATCCGCTGTCGATCGCACCGCGGACGACTGGGTCGCGGCCCTGGACGCGCACCTCGACGAGCTCGCCACCGCGTGGCGTGACCCCGCCGCATGGCAAGGCGTCACCTACATGGGCGGACCCATGGAACTTCCCGCACCGCTGGTCGGTGGGATGGTGGTCGGCGAACTGGTCGTCCACGGCTGGGACCTCGCCCGCGCGACCGGCAGCACGCCACACTGGGACGACGACCTGCTGCGCGAGACGTACAACGACACCGCCGCCACCGCCGATCAAGGCCGTGAGATGGGTATCTACGGCCCGGAGGTCCCCGTCGCGGCCACCGCCCCGCTCCTCGACCGCATCCTCGGCCTCACCGGACGCGACCCCGCCTGGCCATCGGCCGTCGTCACGCCGTAGGCCTTCCCGGTCAATTGCTCTGCACCGACTCCCTGGTTTCGATCGGACTCGCGGCCCGCTGTCGCGGCACCGTCACCGTGCCGACCGGGCGCCCGGGGAACCAGCGATACATCGCGGCCGCTCCGCCAAGCCCCGCCACCGCGAGCGCGCCCGCCGCCGCACCGAGCACCGTCACCGCGCTGATCGCGCCGACCGCGATCGGGCCCGCGAACATCCCGATGTCAGGTAGGTCTGTCTGGCCAGACCCCACACCGCACCCGAAGCACCATTGATCAGTAGCCCGACCGCGAACACCGTGATATTCGGCGCGAGGATGGCCACGAGCAGGCCGAGCGCACAGGTCAACGAGCCGAGCGCGATCGCCTTGCGCTCGCCGGTGCGCGCCACCAGCCACCCCTCGGGCAGATCGCCGAGATTGAGCCCGAAGCCCATCATGGCGACCACCACACCCGCCGTTGCGACCGACGCGCCGAGTTCGAGTGCGTGCAGCGGCAGCATGGGAGCCGCTGCGCCCGAACCGATTCCGTAGATGGCGGAAGGAACGAACACCGCCAGCGCCATGGATCGCAGCTGAGTCACGACGCCACCACCGACCGTCGAGTCCTGTTCCGGCTACAGCCCACCGTCATCCGGCCAGTGCGGCGCTACGAGCGAACTGACTCTCCGGGCGCGCGAGCCCGAAGTGGTCGCGCAACGTGGTCCCGGTGTATTCGGTGCGGAACAGCCCGCGCTCCTGCAGGATCGGCACCACCGTTTCGGCGAACACCTCGAGCCCACCGGGGTAGTACGGCGGCATCACATTGAAGCCGTCTGCCGCACCCTGGGTGAACCACTCCTCGATGGTGTCGGCCACTTGCTCGGGCGTCCCCGCGAACACCCGGTGTCCGCGCGCACCCGCCAGCCGGTGCAGCAGCCCACGCAGGGTCGGCCGTTCCCGCTCGACGATCCCGGCCACCACCTGCAATCTGCTGCGCGCGTTGTCGGTGACATCCCCCGCCCCCGCGAACACTTCCACCGGCACCGGCTCGTCGAGCGCGAGGGTGCGCAGCGAGGTGCCGGTGATCGATTCGAGCTGCTTGATCCCGTATTCGGGCACCGTGAGCTCGTTGAACTCGCGTTCCAGGCGCAACGCGGCGGCCTCGGTGCCGGCGATGAACGGGCTGATTCCCGGCAGGATCTTCACCTCGTCGGCGGTGCGCCCGAACTCGGCGGCCTTGGACTTGATGTCGGCGTAGAAGGATTGCGCGTCCGAAAGCCGTTGATGCGCGGTGAATATGGCCTCCGCGTACTTCCCGGCGAAGGCGCGCCCCTCGTTCGAGGCCCCGGCCTGCACCAGCACCGGTCGTCCCTGCGGCGTCCGCGCCGCATTGAAAGGCCCACGCACGCTGAGGTGTTCACCGACGAAGTCGATCGGATGGATCTTGTCCGGATCGGCATACACACCGGCGGCCCGGTCGAGCACGATCGCATCGTCTTCCCAGCTGTCCCACAGCCCGACCACCGCGTCGACGAATTCCCTTGCGCGGGCGTAGCGTTCGGCGTGATCCGGGTGCCGTTCGAGCCCGAAGTTGGCCGCGGCCAGGTCGGTTCCGGTGGTGACGATGTTCCAGCCCGCGCGTCCGCCGGAGATGTGGTCGAGCGAGGAGAACAGCCGCGCCAGATTGTAGGGCTCGTAATAGGTGGTCGACGCGGTCGCGATCAGGCCCAGATGTGTTGTCGCCGCGGCGATCGCGGTGAGCAAGGTGATCGGCTCGAGGCCGGGCGCGGCATTGTGACGCACGTCGGTGCGCAGGGCGGGACCGTCGGCGAAGAACACCGCGTCGAGCTTCGCCGCCTCCGCGGTGCGCCCGATCTCCTGGTAGTAGGAGACGTCGTAGATGCGGTCGGGCCTGCTGCCGGGATGGCGCCAGGCGGCCTCGTGGTGCCCGGACGGGTAGATGAACGCGTTGAGACTCAGTTGACGCGGTGCACTCATGACGCCTGTATCACTTTCTCGAATTCTGTTGTGTCGACACCGAGCCCGGTCAGCAGCGCTTCGCGCAGCCGGACGAACTCCGGGTGCGCGTGCCTGCGCGGGCGCGGGGTCTCGATGCGCTGATCGATCGTGATCCGGCCTTCGTCGAGAACCAGCACCCGATCGGCGAGCAGCACGGCCTCGTCCACATCGTGGGTCACCAGCAGCACGGCGGGCCGGTGCCGCTCGCACAGCGCCTGCAGCAGGGCGTGCATCCGAATCCTGGTCAGCGCGTCGAGCGCGCCGAACGGTTCGTCGGCCAGGAGCAGTTCCGGCTCACGCACCAACGATCTGGCCAACGCCACCCGCTGTTGCTCACCGCCGGAAAGCTCACGTGGCCAGGCCTTCTCGCGCCCGGCCAGCCCGACCTCGGCCAATGCCGATCGTCCCCGCTGGTCCGCGTCGCGCCCGGTCAACCCGAGCACCACATTGTCGAGCACCCGCGCCCACGGCAGCAGCCGCGAATCCTGGAACACCACCGCGCGTTGCGTCGGCACCGTGAGCTCGCCGGAACCCGGTACCTCGGAATCGAGTTCGGCCAGCGCCCGCAACAGCGTGCTCTTGCCCGAACCACTGCGCCCGAGCAGCGCGACGAACTCACCGCGCCGGATCTCGATATCGATGCCGTTCAACACGATTCGCGTGCCGAAGCCGCGGGTGAGAGCGCGGGTGCGGACGACGACCCGCTCGTCGGAGCTCAGTCGCCCAGTGTCTGTCGCCATGCCAGCACCTTTCGTTCCGTTGCCCGCACGGCGAGGTCGCCGAACAGTCCGAGCAGTCCGTAGATCACCAGACCCACGACGATCACGTCGATCTGGCCGTAGGTGCGCGCCTGCGTCATCAGGTAGCCGATGCCGCTGGTCGCGTTGACCTGTTCGACCACCACCAGCGCCAGCCAGGAAATCGTCACCGCCAGCCGCAACCCGAGGAAGAACCCCGGTAGCGAACCCGGCAGCGCGATCCGCCGCAGGAAGCCCCACCGCGACAGCCCGACCGTCTCGGCCAGTTCCACATAGCGCGCGTCGACGCTGCGCAGGTAGGCATGGGTGTTGATATAGATCGGGATGAGCACACTGGTGGTGATCACGATCAGCTTCATCTGCTCGCCGATCCCGAACCAGACGATGAACAACGGGATCAGAGCCAGCGTCGGGATCGCCCGCTTGATCTGCACGGGACCGTCGACCACCGCCTCACCGAGCTGGCTCAGGCCCGAGACCAGCGCGAGCACCACACCGATCGCCACACCGAGGACGAGGCCGATCACGGCACGCTGCAACGAGGTCAGCAGGTTGGACTGCAACCGGCCGTCGGCGATCAGCTCGCCAGCGGTCTGGGCGACCGTCCACGGTGCGGGCAGTGTCTCCGGGTCGATGGCGCCGATCGCGGAGCCGACCACCCAGGTGCCGATCAGCAGGGCCGGTCCGAGGGCGAAGCCGAACCAGATGGGCTTGCCGGGTCCCAGTCTGCGCCTGCCCCGCCCGCGCGGCGCGAGCGCCTCGGCCGGGGCCTTGCTCGCCCTGATCCGGCGCAGCACGCCGGCGTCGAGGGTGGCCATCAGCCCGCCGCCGGCGCGAACGCCGCCCCACTGGCGGTGACGGCCTCGGTGACCGCGGCATCGAAGCGCAGGTCGAAACCGTCGACGGCCTTGATCTTCTTGGGCAGTTCACCCACGGCGTCGATCGCGTCGATGGTGCTCTGCTGCCGGGCGATCAGCTGCTGGTCCAGGTGCGGGAACGTGAAGGTGCCCAGCGATTCGACGATCCGCTTGGCATCGTCGGCGCTGACCTTCTGGCTGTCGACGTAGTAGCGGGTCGCCCATTCCTCGCGATGGGTGTTGGTCCACTGCCAGGCCCGCACGAACGCGCCGACCAGGGCGCGGGTCGCGGCGGCCTTCGCCGGATCCTGGACCACCGCCCGACGCGCGTACACATAGGCCAGGCCGCTGTAGATGCCCGTGGTCTCCGAATCCGGGACCAGCGAGGCGCCCTGGGTGCGGAGGAACCTGGTCACATTGGGCTCGATCAGCGGCGCGACATCGACCTGACCGGTGCGCACCGCGTCCGGGAATTCGGCCAGCTGCAGCCGGACCAGCTCCACATCGGTGGGCTTCAGGCCCGCCTTGGTGAGCGCCTTCAGCACCGACGCCTGCTGGGCGGTGCCCTCGGCGTAGGCGATCTTCTTACCCTTCAGATCTGTGAGCTTCGAGATCGAACGGCCCGGTGCGACAGCGAGTTTCATCGCCTTCGGGTTGGTCTGATAGGCGCCGATGATCGGCACGTCCTGCCCCGCGGCCAGCGCGTGGATCGGCGGCACATCACCGACCTGACCGACATCGGCCGCGCCCGCCCGGAAGGCCTCGAGAATGGCCGGACCACCGACGAAGTTCGCGAACTCGATCTTGAACGGCAGCTTGTCCAGCTCGCCGGACAGCCGCAGCGCCGATTGCAGACGTTCCTGCTGATCGGCGACGACGAGTGTGGTCCCGGGCGGAACCTCGGTCGGCAGCGGCGCGTCGGGGGTGCCGACCGGTGCGTCGTTGCCCTGTGCGCAGCCGGTCAGGCCGAGCGTCGCAACGGTTGCCATCGCGAGCAGTGCGGCGGTGGCGCGGCCACGCAGGCCGGGTCGAAAGGTGTTCGGTCGGTACATAGCGGAATTCAAGCAACCGCGATCACCCGCAAACACCCTTAGCGTTTCCATGATTCGAAGGGCCCGGCTCCTCGTTGGCACTGAGTGCCGCGTTAGAGTTCGGGCGTCATCCCCGGCGGGTGCGGGAATCCGGTGTCACTCCGGAACGGTCGCGCCACTGTGATCGCCTCGCGGCGAAAGTCAGACCTCCCTCGCCGGGACACCCTCTGAAAGGGCCGCGCCTTGCCTGTGGAGAATTCCCGATGATCCGTGCCCGGATCTCGCTCGCACTGCCCCTGATCGGGGCGTTGTTGCTGGCGGCCATGATCGGTGCCACCGGATTCGGTGCGGAGATCGTGCCCGTGTCCGCGGTGCTCGACACCCTCATCGCCCGGCTCACCGGCGCGACACCCACCGATCTCGGCATCGACACCATCGTCTGGCAACTCCGGGTGCCACGCACGCTGCTGGCAGCGGTGGTCGGCGCCGGATTGGCACTGGCCGGTGCGGCGATGCAGACGCTGGTGCGCAACCCACTGGCCGACCCCTTCCTGCTCGGCGTCTCCTCCGGCGCCGGTGTCGGCGCGGCCGCGGTCATCACCTCCGGATTGTTCGCCGGTGCGGGCATCTGGGCGCTGTCGGGCGGTGCGCTGCTCGGTGCATTCGGCGCCGCGACCCTGGTCTTCCTGATCGCGTTCGCCCAGGGCGGTCTCACCCCGCTGCGGCTGGTGCTCACCGGCACCGTGCTCGGTTCGGCGTTCGCCGGGTTCAGCAGTTTCCTCGTTTTTCGCAGCACCGATCCCGCGGCGGCGGAGTCGGTGCTGTTCTGGCTGCTCGGCAGCCTCGCCGGTGCCGATTGGACGACCATCGCCCTGCCATTGACCGTGGTGCTGGCCTGCGGCGCGATCCTCATGGCGAGCGCGGGCTGGCTGGACGCACTCACGCTCGGCGCGGACACCGCGTCGTCGGTCGGCGTCCCGGTGCGACAGCTGCGCATCGGCCTGTTCGTGCTGCTCGCGGTGCTCGTCGGGGTCCTGGTCGCGGTGTCGGGCGGCATCGGCTTCGTCGGCCTGGTCGTCCCGCACGCCGCCCGGATGATCGTCGGCCCCCGCCACCGCAACCTGCTCCCCACCTGCGCGCTCGGCGGTGCGCTGTTCCTGGTGGTCGCCGACGCCGCCACCCGAATACTGGTGCGCCCCACCGAGATCCCGGTCGGCGTACTCACCGGCCTCATCGGCGCTCCGACCTTCCTGCTGCTGATGGGCAGACGCCGCTACCAGTTCGGTGCATCATGAGCGGCCGCCTACCCACGTTCGGCCGACGGGCACAACGGCGACCGACGCCGACCGCAGACACCTGCGCCCCGGACAATCGGGAGCCGAACCGCACCGCCCACCGACCAGAGAGCCTCGGACTTCCTGCGACGGAGCCCGATTCGCTTGCTCGGGCCGATCCAGGCCGATTGCGAGCAGTCGGGCTCACCTGTACGGTCGGCCGACGCAACATCGTGGTCGGCGCGGAATTTTCGATCGGGGCCGGGGAGACCGTCGGAATTGTCGGGCCCAATGGCAGCGGCAAGTCGACATTGCTGCGCGTACTGGCGGGGGTGCGAAAGCCAAGGCAAGGCAAGGTGCTCGTCGACGGGCACGTGCTGCATTCTCTCCGACCTCGACAGCGCGCCGCGACCGTGGCATTGGTGGCGCAGGACGAGGCCCCGCCCGCCGACATGCTGGTCGGCGAGGTAGTGGCCTTGGGCTTGACCCCTTATCTGCCGCCATGGGGCCTCGGTGGTCCGCGCGAACAGCACCGTGTGGCACAGGCCTTGGCGGCAGTCGACCTCGACGGCTTCGCCGGCAGGCAGGTGCAGCAGCTCTCCGGCGGCGAACGGCAACGGGTTCTGTTGGCACGGGCGCTGTTGCAGGACACCCCGGTCCTGCTGCTCGACGAACCGACCAACCATCTCGATGTCACCCATCAACTCGAACTGCTCACCCTGATGCGGAAACTGAACCGGACCGTCGTCGCCGCCCTGCACGATCTGTCCCTGGCCGATCGCTACTGCGATCGAATCATTGTGCTGCACAACGGTTCCGCCCGAGCACCGGCACCACCGGCCCAGGCGCTGACACCCGATGTCGTCGCCGAGGTATTCGGTGTCGACGCCACGCGCGTCCAGCACCCGCTGACCGGCGAAGACCACCTGTTGATCACCCCGCGAGAGGCGCGATGATGAAGAACCACGGCCGGATCCTGGCCACCACTGCCCTTGCCGCCGTTCTGACGGCCTGCACCGGCGCCACCACAGAGTCCGCGACGACGGTCCCGATCCTCAACTGCGGCAAGGAATCCCAGTTCCCCGCCCCGGCACAGCGCCTGTTCGTCAACGACGGAAATCTCATCTCGATGGTGCTCGCGCTCGGTGCGCAGGACCAGGTCGTCGCGGTCTCGAGCATCCAGCGCGACGTTGACACCCTGCGTGCGCACTACGGCGCCGACATCGTCGACGGCCTGAAATCCGTTGCCCCCGAGTACCCCTCGCGTGAGACGGTGCTCGCCCAACGCCCGGACGTCATGGTCGCCGGCTGGAGCTACGGCTACGACGAGGCCAGCAACCTCACCCCCGCGTCACTGCGCAAGGACGGTATCGCCGCCTACGTCCTCACCGAGAGCTGTCGCCAACTCGACGGCGCCGCCGCACGCGGCACCGTCGAACCATGGACCGCGTTGCGCACCGACCTGACCGACCTCGGCACGATCACGGGCCATCCCGACCGCGCGCGGGAGGTCACCGCCGACCTCGACCACCGGCTCGCCGCCCTGACCGCCGCCCCGAAACCGGCGCGAACCCCAACGGTGTTCCTGTTCGACAGCGGCACCGACACCATCTACTCCAGCGGCAAATACGGTGCGCCACAAGCGATCCTCGAAGCCGCGGGCGCCCGCAACATCCTCGACGATGTCGACGACACTTGGACCAAGGTCTCCTGGGAGCGGCTCGCTGCCGCCGACCCGGACGCGATCATGTTCGTCGACTATCCCGGCCAGAGCTACGAGCAGAAGGTCGAACTGCTGCGTTCCAAGCCCGGTATCAACGGTCTGCGCGCGGTCCGCGACAGCCGGTTCTTCAACTTGCCGTACGCGCTGTGGACGAGCGGGCCACTCAATATCGATGCGGCCGAACAGATCCGCAAGCAGCTCGAAACGTGGAACCTCGTCCCCGCCTCTGGTATCACACCCCGCGCAGACGACGCCGTACGTTGACCCCGGCCAGGCGCCGGTCCAGGCTGTGGCTGACTCGCGCTGCCGGTAGACCGTCGCACCGGGCGGAACTCAGTCGGTCGTGCCCCGCTCGGCGAGCGCCACCAGTTTCGTCAGCGCCATCTGCCAGCCGATTTCGTTCTCCGCGGGACTGAGCCCGGGCGGAACCCCCTCGTGCAGTACCTCGAGGTGGGTGCCGCCGTCAGCGTCTGTCAGGGTGAAGGTGATGGCCTGCGCCCCGGTCATATGCGGCTTCTCCGTGACGAATTCCAGCACCTCGACCACTTGCTCATCCGAGGTCAGCGAGCGGAACGTCCCGAAGTAGGCGTCGTGCTGCTGGCGCACGGTTCCCGCATCGTAGTTCCCCGTCTCGTCCGCGTCGTTGGGCTCGTCATGGGTGAGGGTGATCGAGAACGATCCGCCCTCCACCGGCTCGAACCGATGCACATCGACAGTTATCCCGTCGGGCATCATCCAGGCAGCCACCGCGTCGCCATCGAGCAGCAGACGGTAGACCGTCGAACGAGGCGCGTTGATCTGCGTGCCGATCCTGGTGGTCGTCGCCATGGCTTTCACGATAGCCGCCCTGCCGACGCCAGCCGGTCAACCACCGGAGCTACGCGCCAGTGTCTGCAGTGGGTCGGTCAGCACGTCGGCGAACGCCAGTTCAGCGGCCCCGATCAGCGGGGCGTCGTCGGCCAGCGCCGAGGTCCGCAGCCGGACACGTTCGCGGACCGCGAGCAGTCCGTTCACGGCCAGCCTGCTGCGGACCTGGGCGGCCGAGCCGAGGTAGATCTCGCGCAGCACCCCGCCGAACACGACCATCGTCGGGTTGAAGATGTTCACCAGGTTGGCCACCCCGTTGCCGAGCCAGTCTTCGATGGCGCAAGCTCGGCTGGCGCCTCGATCAAAGTCAGGTCCTGGAACTTGTGGAGCAGGTCCGCGACGTACGCAACGAGTTGATGCACTTCGCCACCGATCCGCTGTCCGCGGGTCAGGAGGCCGCGGTGCACGGTCTGTTTGGAACTCCTGCGTACCGCGGAATCCAATCCCGAACCGGGACACTATATTCCGGGAACGCAAAAATGCCCTCCAACCGAAGTTGGAGGGCCTTTCGCAATGATGTTCCGGCAGTGTCCTACTCTCCCACACCCTGTCGAGTGCAGTACCATCGGCGCAGGTGGCCTTAGCTTCCGGGTTCGGAATGGGACCGGGCGTTTCCCCACCGCTATAACTACCGTAACTCTATGAAACCAGACAGCGCTCCCCGAAACACCGAAACCCCATTCTCATGGGACCCGATGATCAGGTTTGCTGCAGTGCCTGTTGTTTCAGAAACCGCACAGTGGACGCGTAACACCTTTGTAGTAAGCCCTCGGCCTATTAGTACCAGTCACCTACACCAGTTACCTGGCTTCCAATTCTGGCCTATCAACCCCATGGTCTGTAGGGGGCCTTAACCCATCAAGTGGGAGAGAAACCTCATCTTGGAACAGGCTTCCCGCTTAGATGCTTTCAGCGGTTATCCCTTCCGAACGTAGCCAACCAGCAGTGCTCCTGGCGGAACAACTGGCACACCAGAGGTTCGTCCGTCCCGGTCCTCTCGTACTAGGGACAGCCTTCCTCAAGTTTCTTACGCGCGCGGCGGATAGAGACCGAACTGTCTCACGACGTTCTAAACCCAGCTCGCGTGCCGCTTTAATGGGCGAACAGCCCAACCCTTGGGACCTACTCCAGCCCCAGGATGCGACGAGCCGACATCGAGGTGCCAAACCATCCCGTCGATATGGACTCTTGGGGAAGATCAGCCTGTTATCCCCGGGGTACCTTTTATCCGTTGAGCGACACCGCTTCCACTTGCCGGTGCCGGATCACTAGTCCCGACTTTCGTCCCTGCTCGACCTGTCAGTCTCACAGTCAAGCTCCCTTGTGCACTTGCACTCAACACCTGATTGCCAACCAGGCTGAGGGAACCTTTGGGCGCCTCCGTTACATTTTGGGAGGCAACCGCCCCAGTTAAACTACCCACCAGGCACTGTCCCTGAACCAGATCATGGTCCGAGGTTAGAAGTCCAATACGATCAGAGTGGTATTTCAACGACGACTCCACCCGAACTAGCGTCCGAGCTTCACAGTCTCCCACCTATCCTACACAAACCGTACCGAACACCAATACCAAGCTATAGTGAAGGTCCCGGGGTCTTTTCGTCCTGCCGCGCGTAACGAGCATCTTTACTCGTAATGCAATTTCGCCGAGTCTGTGGTTGAGACAGCAGAGAAGTCGTTACGCCATTCGTGCAGGTCGGAACTTACCCGACAAGGAATTTCGCTACCTTAGGATGGTTATAGTTACCACCGCCGTTTACCGGGGCTTAAATTCTCAGCTTCGCCCATGACAGGCTAACCGGTCCTCTTAACCTTCCGGCACCGGGCAGGCGTCAGTCCGTATACATCGTCTTACGACTTCGCACGGACCTGTGTTTTTAGTAAACAGTCGCTTCTCTCTGGTCTCTGCGACCCCACCCAGCTCAGGAAGTAAATTCCGTCACCAGATGTGGTCCCCCTTCTCCCGAAGTTACGGGGGCATTTTGCCGAGTTCCTTAACCACAGTTCTCTCGATCGCCTTAGTATTCTCTACCTGACCACCTGTGTCGGTTTGGGGTACGGGCCGTGTACCAGCTCGCTAGAGGCTTTTCTCGGCAGCATAGGATCACTGAATTCCCCTCAACGGGTACGCATCACGTCTCAGGCTACATGTTGTGCGGATTTGCCTACACAACGCCCTACACGCTTACACCAGGTATTCCATCACCTGGCCCAGCTACCTTCCTGCGTCACCCCATCGCTTACCTACTACAGCCGGGGTCCTGTGCAGCCGTCATCCCCCTCGCCCGAAGGCTCAGTAAGACAACATTTGGACAGTTAGCACAACTGATTCAGCATTGGGCGCGGATACACGGGTACGGGAATATCAACCCGTTGTCCATCGACTACGCCTGTCGGCCTCGCCTTAGGTCCCGACTCACCCTGGGCGGATTAACCTGGCCCAGGAACCCTTGGTCATTCGGCGGACGAGTTTCTCACTCGTCTTTCGCTACTCATGCCTGCATTCTCACTCCCGTGGCCTCCACAGCTAGTTCACACTGCTGCTTCCACGGCCACAGGACGCTCCCCTACCCATCCACACACCTGGCCCTTACCAAAAGTAAGGACGGGTTATTGTGTGAATGCCGCGGCTTCGGCGGTGTACTTGAGCCCCGCTACATTGTCGGCGCAGGATCACTTGACCAGTGAGCTATTACGCACTCTTTCAAGGGTGGCTGCTTCTAAGCCAACCTCCTGGTTGTCTAAGCGACCCCACATCCTTTTCCACTTAGTACACGCTTAGGGGCCTTAGCCGGCGATCTGGGCTGTTTCCCTCTCGACTACGAAGCTTATCCCCCGCAGTCTCACTGCCACGCTCTCACACACCGGCATTCGGAGTTTGGCTGACTTCGGTAAGCTTGTGGGCCCCCTAGGCCATCCAGTAGCTCTACCTCCGATGTGAAACACGTGACGCTGCACCTAAATGCATTTCGGGGAGAACCAGCTATCACGGAGTTTGATTGGCCTTTCACCCCTACCCACAGCTCATCCCCTCAGTTTTCAACCTAAGTGGGTTCGGGCCTCCACGACGTCTTACCGTCGCTTCACCCTGGCCATGGGTAGATCACTCCGCTTCGGGTCCATAATGTGCGACTAGAGTTCGCCCTATTCAGACTCGCTTTCGCTACGGCTACCCCTCGACGGGTTAACCTCGCCACACACCGATGACTCGCAGGCTCATTCTTCAAAAGGCACGCCATCACCCCACACACTCAAGAGTGCGAAGGCTTTGACGGATTGTAAGCGCACGGTTTCAGGTACTATTTCACTCCCCTCCCGGGGTACTTTTCACCTTTCCCTCACGGTACTAGTCCGCTATCGGTCACCAGGGAGTATTCAGGCTTACCGGGTGGTCCCGGCAGATTCACAGCAGATTTCACGGGCCCGCTGCTACTCGGGTATCACTCACGAGAGCCAAGAAGTTTTCGTTTACCGGGCTATCACCGTCTATGGCAGGCCGTTCCAGACCATTTCAACTAACCACTTGGTTTCTTACTCTCGCCCAGTCCGGCAGAACTGAGAAGAATGACCCCACAACACCGCATACACAACCCCTGCCGGGTATCACATGTACACGGTTTAGCCTCATCCGCTTTCGCTCGCCACTACTCACGGAATCACTGTTGTTTTCTCTTCCTGTGGGTACTGAGATGTTTCACTTCCCCACGTTCCCTCCACACACCCTATATATTCAGATGCGGGTAACACGACATCACTCGTGCTGGGTTTCCCCATTCGGAAATCCTCGGATCTCAGCTCGGTTGACAGCTCCCCGAGGCTTATCGCAGCCTCCTACGTCCTTCATCGGCTCCTGGTGCCAAGGCATCCACCGTACGCTCTTAAACACTTACTAACAAAGATGCTCGCGTCCACTGTGCAGTTCTCAAACAACACACCCGCATCGGATTGAATTCCTGACCTACTCGACAGTTACCTGCCGGCGGTTTCGAAGGAGATCCGAGCGGATCGTTTGTTTTGCCATGAAAAAACACATTCGCGTGTTCTTTCAGGACCCAATAGTGTGTCGGTATACCCATCGCGGACGATCACTGAGGACCATCCGTATGCGATGAAAGCTGTCAGTGTTCCACCCATGAGCTCCAGCCGGACCACGAATGGGTCCGAAACTGTCTCTGCCAACCACTCACCAACCTCTGTTGGGAATGCGCTGGAGAATTGCTCCTTAGAAAGGAGGTGATCCAGCCGCACCTTCCGGTACGGCTACCTTGTTACGACTTCGTCCCAATCGCCGATCCCACCTTCGACGGCTCCCTCCACAAGGGTTAGGCCACCGGCTTCGGGTGTTACCGACTTTCATGACGTGACGGGCGGTGTGTACAAGGCCCGGGAACGTATTCACCGCAGCGTTGCTGATCTGCGATTACTAGCGACTCCAACTTCACGGGGTCGAGTTGCAGACCCCGATCCGAACTGAGACCGGCTTTAAGGGATTCGCTCCACCTCGCGGTATCGCAGCCCTCTGTACCGGCCATTGTAGCATGTGTGAAGCCCTGGACATAAGGGGCATGATGACTTGACGTCGTCCCCACCTTCCTCCGAGTTGACCCCGGCAGTCTCTCACGAGTCCCCGCCATTACGCGCTGGCAACATAAGATAAGGGTTGCGCTCGTTGCGGGACTTAACCCAACATCTCACGACACGAGCTGACGACAGCCATGCACCACCTGTACACCGACCACAAGGGGGCCTACATCTCTGCAGGTTTCCGGTGTATGTCAAACCCAGGTAAGGTTCTTCGCGTTGCATCGAATTAATCCACATGCTCCGCCGCTTGTGCGGGCCCCCGTCAATTCCTTTGAGTTTTAGCCTTGCGGCCGTACTCCCCAGGCGGGGTACTTAATGCGTTAGCTACGGCACGGATCCCGTGGAAGGAAACCCACACCTAGTACCCACCGTTTACGGCATGGACTACCAGGGTATCTAATCCTGTTTGCTACCCATGCTTTCGCTTCTCAGCGTCAGTTACTTCCCAGAGACCCGCCTTCGCCACCGGTGTTCCTCCTGATATCTGCGCATTTCACCGCTACACCAGGAATTCCAGTCTCCCCTGAAGTACTCTAGTCTGCCCGTATCCCCTGCAAGCTTAAGGTTGAGCCCCAAGTTTTCACAGAAGACGCGACAGACCGCCTACAAGCTCTTTACGCCCAGTAATTCCGGACAACGCTCGCACCCTACGTATTACCGCGGCTGCTGGCACGTAGTTGGCCGGTGCTTCTTCTACAGGTACCGTCACTTGCGCTTCGTCCCTGTCGAAAGGGGTTTACAACCCGAAGGCCGTCATCCCCCACGCGGCGTCGCTGCATCAGGCTTTCGCCCATTGTGCAATATTCCCCACTGCTGCCTCCCGTAGGAGTCTGGGCCGTGTCTCAGTCCCAGTGTGGCCGGTCACCCTCTCAGGTCGGCTACCCGTCGTCGCCTTGGTAGGCCGTTACCCCACCAACAAGCTGATAGGCCGCGGGCCCATCCTGTACCGATAAATCTTTCCACCTTCAGACATGCATCCGAAGGTCATATCCGGTATTAGACCCAGTTTCCCAGGCTTATCCCGAAGTACAGGGCAGATCACCCACGTGTTACTCACCCGTTCGCCGCTCGTGTACCCCGAAGGGCCTTACCGCTCGACTTGCATGTGTTAAGCACGCCGCCAGCGTTCGTCCTGAGCCAGGATCAAACTCTCCGTTGAAGACTCTCGAAAACACCCCGGAGGGTGCAATCAAAATTATCTAACTAGAGTCCGAAAACCTAGCAAAGCCAAACACCAGCAAAAAATTTCGCTGTTGTTTTCAATGTCCAACCTCCCACGACCGGGGGGTACGCGAAGGTTGGAACCAATATAAATATTGGCACTGACATTCATCGACACACTATTGAGTTCTCAAAGAACACACGCACACACTTCTGCCCACAACATCTCGTAGGGGTTTCGGTGAGGCAAGGGTTCGTACTTTAGCTCAAGACCAACCTCGGAAGCAAATCCCGGAGCATGTTGCCATGAACACATGATCAGTCAGGCGCTCATCGTACTACCTCGTGTCCCAGCCAGTGGCTGAGTCGGTGTCCGTGTCGCTCTGACTCGAATAAAGTTACGTGCCGACTAACACGAAGTCAAATCGGCTGGTCAAGGGTGGTTTCCACGCAGCAGGCCGGTAGTGAACCAGTTGGGCGCGGCCGCGGTGAAACGGTGGCGATCCCACTGTCCCGCGCCTGCGGGGATTGTGCCGACAACCGGAGTCTCGGTGACTCGTGGAAGGTCATCGAGATTGCAGCGAGCGGCGAGGTCGGGCTCGCTCGGCCATGAGCCGATGACCAAGCCGGCGCAGGGAACGCCTGCCGCGGCGAGCGTGCGGGTGGTGAGTTCGCTGTGGTTGAGGGTGCCGAGTCCGGCCGCGGCGACAACCAGCACCGGGGCACCGAGCTTGCCGGCGAGGTCGAGCAGGGTGAACTCGCCCATCCGCACCAGCAGTCCGCCCGCACCTTCGACCAGCACCAGGTCGGCATCGGCGAGCGAATCGACGGCGGCGACGGTCTCGCTCAGAGTCAGTAGTGGCATGGCCGCGCGGCGTGCGGCGGTGTCGGGGGCGAGCGGTTCCGGGTAGCGGGCGAGTTCGAGGGTGCGGGTCACCCCGCTCAGGCGGGTGATTTCGGCGAGGTCGCCGGGTTCGCCCGGGGCGATGCCGGTCTGGGCGGGTTTGCAGACCGCGACGGCGCGGCCCGCGGCCGCTGCGGCGGCGGCCAGCGCCGCGGTGACGACGGTTTTGCCGACGTCGGTCGAGGTGCCGCTGATCAGCAGAACAGTCATGCCGTCACCGATTCCTTGCCGCGGGCCGACGCGAGAACATCGCTGAGGACCTCAGCGATCGTCTCGAGTTCGGCGGAAGTGAGGTCGGCACGGGCGGTGAGACGCAGCCGTGAGGTGCCTTCGGGAACCGAGGGCGGGCGGAAGCAGCCGACGTCGAGTCCGCGGGCGCGGCAGGCCTGCGCCGCATCGAACGCGACCTGTGCCTCGCCGAGAACTACCGAGACCACCGCGGAATCGGGGTCGGGCACTCCGGCGATCCGGGCGATGTCGGCGGCGCGGTCCAGGACGCGGGCGGCCATCGCCGGATCGCGTCGCAGCAGCGCGAGGGCGGCGCGCGCCGCGCCGACCGCGGCGGGAGCGAGGCCGGTGTCGAAGATGAAGGTGCGGGCGGCGTCGATGAGGTGGGCGCGGATCCTGGCATCGGCCAGGACTACCCCGCCCTGGGCGGCGAATGCCTTCGACAGGGTGGCGGTGACGACGAGGTCCGGTTCGCCGGCCAAGCCCATCTCGTGCACGAGCCCGCGTCCGCCCGCGCCGCGCACCCCGAGTCCGTGGGCCTCGTCGACGATCAGGATGGCGCCGTTCGCCCGGGTGACGCGATGCAGGTCGGCCAGTGGCGCGAGATCGCCGTCGGCGCTGAAGACCGAATCGGTGAGGACCAGCGCGCGCTCCTCGGTGCGGTCGGCGAGCAGCCGCTCGACCGTGGCGACATCGCGGTGCGGTGCGATCGCGACCCTCGCGCGGGAGAGCCTGCACGCGTCGACCAGCGAGGCGTGCGAGCCCGCGTCGGAGACCACGAGGGTCCCGCGTCCGGCCAGTGCGGTGACCACACCCAGGTTGGCGGCATAGCCGGTGGCGAAGACCAATCCTGTTTCGGCGCCGACGAATTCGGCCAGTTCGAGTTCGAGGAGTGCGTGCTCGGTGGTCGTTCCGGTGACCAAGCGCGAGCCGGTAGCGCCGACTCCCCAGCGACGCACCGCCTCGATCGCGCCCTCGACCACCTCGGGGTGCCGGTGCAGGCCCAGGTAGTCATTGGAGGCGAGGTCGATAGCGGGCGACTCGGCGACGCGCTCGTGCAAATGCCTGCGTAGCCCGGCGTCGACCCGTTCGGCCGCACGCTCGTCCAACCAGCTCAACGGATCCGTACTCACAGTTGAGCAGCATACTTGAACACCGTTCAGGACGGTCGGGATGCACCGATCCCGCGGCACGCGCCGGACTCGAATGGGCGTCGGCTGCCCGAGATTGCCACTCGGCCGCGCTCCTCACCCGACGATGTCCACGTTCAGCCGAGCGACGCCATCGCCCCGGTCGCGACGGCAACGATGCCCGTCGCACGTTCAGCCGAGCGACGCCATCGCCGCGGTCGCGACGGCAATGGTGCCCGTCGGCTGGACGCGCATCCGAGGCGATGCCGCAGTGCGGCGCACCGGTATTGATCAGCCGCACACTCCTGCTACCGAGGCCTTCACCGCCGCGCGCACGGCCTCGGTGATGGTGGCGATGTCGGCCGTGCTGCTGATGAACGGGGGCATCGTGTAGACGAGGTTGCGGAACGGGCGAAGCCAGGCGCCCGCGTCGACGGCGGCATCGGTCGCGGCGCGCATATCGACGGGTTCATCGAGTTCGACGACGCCGATCGCGCCGAGCACGCGAACCTCGGCGACGCCGGGCAGCTCGGCGAGCGGCGCAAGGCCCGCCCGGAGTTCGGACTCGATCCTGGCCACCTCGCCTCGCCAGTCTCGCGAGCGCAGCAACTCGATCGAGGCGACCGCGACGGCGCAGGCCAGCGGATTGCCCATGAAGGTCGGCCCGTGCATCAGCCCGCCGTGCGCCGCGCTGATCGTTTCGGCGATCCGCGCGGTGCACAATGCCGCGGCCAGAGTGAGATAGCCGCCGGTCAGCGCCTTGCCGACACACATCACGTCCGGCGTGACGCCTGCGTGGTCGGCGGCGAACAGCTCACCCGTGCGGCCGAATCCGGTGGCGATCTCGTCGAAGACGAGCAGCACGTCGTTGTCGTCGCAGATCCGCCGCAGTTCGGTGAGGTAGCGCGGATCGTGCCAGCGCATGCCACCCGCGCCCTGCACGACCGGTTCGACGATCACCGCGGCCAGCTCGTCGCGATGAGTGGCGACCGCGCGTTCGAGTACGGCGACGTAGTCGGATTCGAAGTCGCGCGGCGGCGCGGGGACGAAGACCTGCTCGGTGAGAACGTCGGTCCACAGTGCGTGCATACCGCCGTCGGGGTCGCAGACGCTCATCGGCGTGAAGGTGTCGCCGTGGTATCCCCCACGCCAGGTGAGCAGCCGGTTCTTCGCCGGGCGCCCGACGCCGCGCCAGTACTGCAGGCACATCTTCGTCGCGACCTCGACCGAGACCGAGCCGGAATCACAGAGGAAGACCTTGTCCAAGCCGGCGGGTGTGAGTTCGACCAGCAATTGGGCCAGGCAGGTGGCCGGTTCATGGGTGAGGCCGCCGAACATCACGTGACTCATCCGCTGCGATTGCGCGAGTAGCGCCGCGTCCAGGACGGGGTGGCAATAGCCGTGGACGGCCGCCCACCACGAGCTCATCCCGTCGACGAGTTCGCGCCCGTCGGCGAGAGTGAGTCGCGTGCCCGCCGCACTGGCCACGACCAGCGGCCGGGTGGTCGCGGGAAATCCGCCGTAGGGATGCCAGACGTGTTCGGCATCGAGGGCGGTGATCTGCTCGGGGCTCAGGTCCACAGGTTTCCTCGTCGTCGCCCGGGGCTGCCGAGACGACAGCCTTGAACGCCGTTCAAGTTATCACTTGCCGTCGTCGGCGGGAACGGGTCTGCGCTCCACGTATCCGCGCTTCTCCCAGTGCGTGACCAGCTACCGAGCCCCGCGCGCAGCACGGGTTCAGCGTGCGCTCGTAGGCATCGACCGCCTGGACCATGTGATCCGTCCACCGCTGCAACCGCCTGAGCAGCGTCAGCGAGCGCCCAGTCACATCGTGCACGGTGGGGCCATGGGTTCCATTACTGTCGTAGCATGTCGAGCCCGAACGACCGACCCGAGGTGTGGCCGGGCACCGCGTATCCGCTCGGCGCTACCTACGACGGCGGGGGCACGAACTTCTCGGTGTTCTCCGAAGTCGCCACGAAGGTCGAACTCTGCCTGATCTCCAAGGACGGCTCCGAGACCCGCGTCGACTTCGACGAAGTCGACGGTTATGTCTGGCACGCCTATCTCCCCTCCGTCACGCCTGGTCAGCGCTACGGCTATCGCATCCACGGCCCCTACGATCCGGAGCTCGGATCACGCTGCGATCCCAGCAAACTGCTGCTCGACCCGTACGGGAAGGCATTCGACGGCGAGTTCGTCAACGACCCCTCGCTCTATACCTACGGGCTGGATTCGCTGGGCAACACGATGACCGGGGTGGTGATCAACCCGTTCTTCGACTGGGGTCCCGACCGGCCGCCCAACCGGCCCTATCACGAGACGGTGATCTACGAGGCGCACGTCAAGGGCATGACGATGACGCACCCGGAGATCCCGGAGGATCTGCGCGGCACCTATGCGGGCCTGGCACATCCGGCGATCATCGGACACCTGAAATCGTTGGGCGTCACCGCGATAGAACTGATGCCGGTGCACCAGTTCTTCCACGATCACGTGCTCACCGATCAGGGATTGCGCAACTACTGGGGCTACAACAGCATCGGGTATCTCGCGCCGCACAACCAGTATTCGGCCCGGCCACGCGGCGACGGTGCGGTCGCGGAGTTCAAGGCGATGGTGCGCGCGATGCATGCCGAGGGCATCGAGGTGATTCTCGACGTCGTCTACAACCACACCGGCGAGGGCAACCACAACGGGCCGATTCTGAGCCTGCGCGGCATCGACAATGCCGCCTACTACCGGCTCGACGAGACCGACCCCGAGTACTACAAGGACTACACCGGCACCGGCAACAGCCTCAATGTCCGGCATCCGCACACGCTGCAACTGATCATGGATTCGCTGCGGTACTGGATTCTGGACATGCACGTCGACGGCTTCCGCTTCGACCTCGCTGCGACACTGGCGCGCGAATTACACGATGTGGACCGGCTTTCCGCGTTCTTCGACCTCGTGCACCAGGATCCGGTGGTGAGTCAGGTCAAGCTCATCGCCGAACCGTGGGACGTCGGCGAAGGCGGCTACCAGGTCGGCAACTTCCCCAGCCTGTGGACCGAGTGGAACGGCAAATACCGGGACACGGTGCGTGATTACTGGCGTGGGGAGCCTGCGACATTGGGCGAGTTCGCCTCTCGGCTCACCGGGTCGTCGGATCTGTACGAGTCGACGGGGCGCAGGCCGGGCGCCAGCATCAACTTCGTCACCGCGCACGACGGTTTCACGTTGCGAGATCTGGTGTCCTACAACGAGAAACGCAATGACGCCAACGGCGAGGGCAATCGGGACGGCGAAAGCCACAATCGATCGTGGAACTGTGGCGTCGAAGGCGAGACCGACGATCCGCGGATCCTCGCGCTGCGTGCTCGACAACTTCGCAATCTGCTGGCCACGCTGATCCTGAGTCAGGGCACGCCGATGCTGGCCCACGGCGACGAGCTCGGACGCACCCAGCTCGGCAACAACAATGTGTACTGCCAGGATTCGCCGCTGGCGTGGATGGACTGGTCGCTGGCGCAGACCAATGCCGACCTGCTCGAGTTCACCCGGGCGGTGATCGCCTTGCGCACCGCGCATCCGATCTTCCGGCGGCGCCGTTTCCTGGCCGCCGGTCCCAGCGACGACCAGGGGCACCGGCGCGAGATTGCCTGGTTCGCGCCCGCCGGCACCGAAATGACCACCGACGACTGGGACAGCGGCTTCGGGAAGTCACTGGCTGTGCTGCTCGACGGCGACGGCATCGCCGAACCGGGTCCGCGTGGTGAACGCATCACCGACGACTCGTTCCTGCTGTGCTTCAATGCCCACGACGAAGCGATCGATTTCGTGCTGCCCGGCCCGGAGTTCGGTGCGCGATGGTCGCTCGCCCTGGATTGTTCGACCCCGACCGGCGCGGCCGACGCGGTGTACGCCGCGGCGGCGACCCTGCCGGTTGCCAGCCGCTGCCTGCTCGTATTGCGCCGAACCGCCTAGCCGCCGAGCGAGACGATGACCGAGACCTATGTGACCGACCCGGTGACCATGCTGCACCGCGCGCCCGTACGGGCGGGCACGGTACGCAGCACCTACCGGTTGCAGCTGCGCCCCGACGCGCTCACCTTCGCCGACGCCCGCGCCATCGCCGAATACCTACAGCAGCTCGGCATCTCGCACCTGTACCTGTCGCCGATCCTGACCGCGGCGCACGGGTCGACGCACGGTTACGACGTCACCGATCCGACCACGGTCTCGGCCGCGCTCGGCGGGCCGACGGGACTCAAAGCGCTCTCGGACGAAGTGCGCAGCCGCGGCATGGGATTGATCGTCGACATGGTGCCCAACCATGTGGGTGTCGCCGATCCGCGGCAGAATCCGTGGTGGTGGGATGTGCTGCGCAACGGCCAGAAGTCGCCGTACGCCAAGTATTTCGACATCGACTGGAGCTCGGGCAACGGCGCGGGCGGGCGGCTGGCGCTGCCGGTCCTGCAGAACGAGAACGACCCCGCCGCCCTGACCGTCGACCGGTCGGGGGCGGAACCGATGCTGGCACTGCACGATCTGCGATTCCCGATCGCGGCGGGTACCGACGGCGACAACGCGCTGCGCATCCACGACCGCCAGCACTACCGGCTGGTGAGCTGGAAGGCCGGGGTGTGCACGTATCGGCGGTTCTTCGCGGTGAGCAGTCTGGCCGCGATCCGGCAGGAAGACCCAGAGGTGTTCGAGGCGACGCACCGGGAGCTGGCGGCCTGGTGCGAACACGATCTGATCGACGGAGTCCGGATCGACCATCCGGACGGATTGTCCTATCCGAGTGCGTATCTCACCCGGCTGCGCAGGCTGATCGGGCCGCAGCGGTTGCTGCTCATCGAGAAGATCCTCGCCAATCGCGAGCCCCTCGACGCGACCCTGCCGGTCGACGGAACCACCGGCTACGACGCGCTGGCCGATCTCGGCGGGGTGCTGATCGATCCGGCGGGTGAGACGACGCTGACCGAACTGTCCCAGCACGTCGCCGGGCACGGTAGCGACCGGGCATGGTTCGGCGAGACCGAGCATCGGATCAAGCGGGCCGTCGCCGAGACCATTCTGGCGCCGGAGATCCGGCGCTTGGTTGCCGCGATCAAACGCGACGGCAACGCGGGCAGTTTCGACACCCTCGCGGTGAGCAACGCGACCATCGAGGTGCTCGCTTTCATGCCGGTGTACCGGGTGGACTACGCGCCGCTGGCCGGGATGACCGCCGCGGTCGTGGCGGAGGTGGAGAAGCGCAATGCCGAACTGACAGCACCACTTTCGGTACTGGTGACCGCGCTGACGATGGGCGGTGAAGCGGCGAGGAGGTTCTCGCAGGTGTGTGGGGCGATCACCGCAAAGTCGGTCGAGGACACCATGTTCTATCAGGGTGCGCGGCTGGTGTCGCTCCAGGAGGTAGGCGGGAATCCGGCGCGATTCGGCCACTCCGTCAACGACTTCCACCTGTCCAACAGCGAACGCGCGCAGCGCTGGCCCGCGACCATGACGACCATCTCGACCCACGACACCAAGCGCGGTGAGGATGTGCGCGCGCGGATCGGGGTGCTGTCACAGGTCGCCGATGTCTGGTCGCAGCGGGTTCGAGGGTGGCTGGAGACCACCCCGGCACCCGACGGGGCGACGGCACTGTTCTTGTTGCAGAACATGTTCGGTGTGTGGCCTGCCGACGGACGGCCCGCCTCGTCGGTGCCCGGCCTGCGCGATCGGCTGCACCTTTTCGCGGAGAAGTCCATTCGCGAGGCCGGGACCAAGACGTCATGGGAAGAGCCCGACGCGGAGTTCGAATCGGCCGTGCACGGTTGGCTCGACGCGGTGATCGACGGGCCGGTCGGTACCGGCATCGGCGACCTGGCGCACGAGCTCGCACCACACGCATGGTCGGACGCGGTGTCGCAGAAGCTCTTGCAGCTGGGCGCGCCGGGGATTCCCGACATCTATCAGGGCACCGAGCTGTGGGAGGACTGCCTGGTAGACCCTGACAATCGGCGGCCGGTCAACTTCGCCACCCGGGTGGGGATGCTCCAATCACTCACCGACACACCCACTCTGGATACCACCGGCGCGGCGAAGATGTGGGTGGTCGCGTACGCGCTGTGGTTGCGCCGGGAGCGGCCGGAGTGCTTCGTCGGCGGGATGTACCGGCCGCTCTACGCCATCGGTGAGCACGCGAATCGGTTCATCGCCTATGGGCGGGGGCCCGCGGGAGAGGCGCCGGAGGTGATCGTAGCGGCGACCCGGCATTCGGTCGGGCTCGGCACAACCGGCTGGCTCGACACCACTGTGCCGCTACCGCAGGGTAATTGGACTGATCGTCTCACCGGACACACCTTCGCGGGTAGTGCGCGGCTGGACAAACTGTTCGCCCGACTGCCTGTCGCGCTGCTGGTGCGCTGAACAGCACAGGCGAGGGATCCAGTTCCTCGCGTCTGCTCGTCGCCGCGTCGGTCGCGGTCGGCCGGACCCCACGAGGCATCGCGCGGTAACAGCGAAACCGGCGAGCGGACCGACGCAGCGTGCGCCGGTCCCTCGTGGTCGGCTCAGCGGCTTCGGCGTAGACCGAGGTACTGCAGGGCGGCGAAACCGCCGACGGTCACCGACTGCATCACCGCCCACACCGCGCCCACCGTGGTGAGACCGAGTACGCCGGTCGACAGCGCGGCGAGGCTGGCCACGACCCAGGCGGTATTGCCCATCGCCACCACCGACGCCGCGGCCCGGTGGACGGGCGAGGATCGGCCGACGACCGCGACGGCGAGGCCGTAGGCGGTGAGGAAGGCACCGATCGCGAGGCCGACACCGGCCTCGAGGCCGAGAAGCCGTTCCAGCGGTTGCGCCAGCGCCAGGTAGGCGAGGCCGTTGGCGGTGGTGACGACGGCGTCGAGGCGCAACGACAGCCGCAGCAGGTGCTCACCGGAGGCGAGCAGTGCGGACAGACGGGACGGGGCGGTGGTCATGGCTGATCTCCTTGGCTGCGAAAGGGTTAGGCGAGCGCGCCTGTCAGGTAGTGGTGGGGACCTGGTCGAGGAAGCCGTACACGCTGTCGATGCGGCCCTCGGCGAGGACGGCGACGTCGAAGCCGATCACTACGGCGGGGGCGTCGGCAGGGCCGAGGCCCCAGGTGAAGCGGACCTGGTCGTGATGGGCGTCGACGGGGCCTGCCAGGGTGAAGGTCCAGTCGGGGAACTGGGACTGCACTCCCGCGATAGCGGCTTCGAGTTCGGCATGGCCGGTGACCGCGACCAACGGGTCGACGTAGCGGGCTTGCGGAGTGAACAGACGGGCGACCGCGCAGCGGCGGGCGGCGGGCTCGCGGGTGTTCCAGGCTTCCAGGTACTGCGCGACGACGGTGTTCATCTCGACCTCCGAAATGGGCTTTGAGCTGGTACTTCGCGGGTTGTTCCGGCGATGGGACCAACGTTATGGCCCGAGGGGGGTCGGTCGAATCAGTCGCCTATAGGTACTTTCTCCGTCGCGGTACCGGTACGGCGATACGGTGGTGCCCATGCTGCGCGGACGCGACACCGAACAGGCCAGGATCGATGACCTGCTCAGTGGGGCGCGCGCCGGCCGGAGCGGGGCCCTGGTCCTGCGCGGTGAAGCCGGGATCGGTAAAACCGCCCTGCTGGATTACGCAGCGGCGCAAGGGATTGCGACTGTGCGCAGTGCTGGCATCGAGTCCGAGGCCGAATTGCCCTTCGCGGCACTACATCTGCTGGTCCGGCCCGGCATGGAGCTGGTGCGGCACCTGCCGTCGCGACAGCGTGACGCACTGGAGGCGGCGTTCGGGCTGGGCGAGGGCGCACCCGCCGATCGGATGCTGATCGGGCTGGCGGTGCTGACGCTGCTCGCCGAGGAGGCGGCGCAGGGGCCGCTGCTGTGCTTGATCGACGACGCGCACTGGCTGGACCGGGCCACCGCGGAGGCATTGCTGTTCGCGGCGCGCAGGCTCGACGCCGAGGGGGTGGTGATGCTGTTCGCGACTCGCTCGGGGCCACGGGATTTTCCCGCTCCCGGGCTGACGGAACTCGCATTGTCAGGGTTGCGTCCCGACGCGGCGGCGGCACTGCTCGACACCGGTACGACCCCGTTGAGTCCGGCCGTGCGGTATCGGCTGCTGGCCGAGTCGGACGGCAATCCGCTCGCGCTGCTGGAACTTCCGTCCGTAGTCGGCGAAGGCATCGTCGACGAGACGAATCCGCTGCCGTTGACGCAGCGGTTGCAACTGGCTTTCCACGGGCGGGTCACCCGACTACCCGCGGCGACCAGAACCGTGCTCCTCGTTGCCGCGGCGGCCGGTGCGGCAGACCTCGCTCCGGTACTGCGTGCCGCGTCCACGCTCGGCGCGTCACTCGAAGATCTGCAACCCGCGCAGGACGCGGGCATGGTCGCCACCGACGGTCAGGTGCTCACCTGGCGCCATCCACTGTTGCGCTCCGCGGTGTACCAGGGCTCAGCGCTCACCGACCGCCTCGCCGCCCATCGTGCGCTCGCCGACGCGCTGGGCGGCGACGACGCCGCCGACCTGCGCGCGTGGCACCTCGCTTGTGCGGCAACAGGTCCCGACGAGCACACCGCGAACGCGCTGGAGCGAACGGCCGATCGCGCCCGGCGCCGCCACGGCTTCCACGGCGCCGTCGCCGCCTACGATCGCGCGGCGGCGTTGAGTACCGACGCCGGTACACGGGTGCGCAGACTCGTCCTCGCCGCCGAGACCGCGACCGAAGCAGGTCTCACCGATCGAGCCGAGCGACTGGCCGAGCGGGCCGAGTCCCTTTCCCACAGCACAGAATTCGATGCCGGAAAGCGCCAGATCGACCAAGCGGGGACCGACCCGATGAGCCGGTCGGTGCGGTCGGGCCAAGGAGCCACGGATGAGACCGGGTTCGGTCTGCGGCTGGACTTGGTACGCGCGCAGGCCGAATTCGCCAGTGGTAAAACGGGTTCCGCGCATCGGCGGCTGATGTCGGCGGCCATCGCAGCACGCGCGACGGACCCTCGTGGCGCTGCCCGCATTCTGACCAAGGCCGTCCACACCGCGTGGTACCTCGGACCCGATGAGCTCCACGAGGTCGCCGCCATCCTCACCACGCTGCGGCTGGTGGAGGACGATCCCGCGACGCCGATTGTGCGGTACCTGTCCGGGTCGGTGACGGGACAGCGGGTCGCTGACCTGCGCGACGCGGCGGCTGCGGCGAGGGCGAACGGGGCGGACAGTCCGGCCGATCTCGTGCAGCTGTGTGGCAGCGGCTTGGTTGTCGGCCAAGACGAGCAGGTCGAGGAGCTGGCTGGTGAGTTGATCAGGCAATGCCGGGAGCAGGGGCGGATCGGGCTGCTGGCGCCGCTGTTGTTCTTCCGTTCCGAGGGGTTGTCGTTCGGTGGGCGGCCGCGGGAGAGCCGGATCGCGGCCGAGGAGGGGCTGCGGATCGCACGCGACATCGGGCAGGCGCAGTGGGTCAGTCAGATCCACGCGTTTCTGGCCTATCTTGCGGCACTTCACGGTGATTCGACATCCTGCCGCGACCATGCCGATCGCGCGGTGGCCGAGGAATTCGGTGGGCCGGGCGCGGTCGGTGCGTCGTGGGCGCACGCGGCCATGGCGCTGCTCGCACTCGGGGAAGGCCGACTGGAGCAGGCGCGGACAGAGCTCGCCCATATGACGATCGAGCCGGCTCGCCACCACGTCATCGGGCTGCGCACGCTCCCGGATCAGATCGAAGTGGCGGTTCGCCTCGGCGCGACCGACCGTGCGACCGAAGCGCTGGAGCGGCTCACCCACTGGTCACAGCGGGCCGGACAGGAGTGGATCGCGGCGCTGGCCGCCCGCGGACGTGCGCTGCTGGCCGACGGATCAGACGCCGAGCCGCACTACATGGCCGCGCTCGCCGCGAACCGCCCGTTCGACGAAGCCCGTACTCGCCTGCTCTACGGCGAATGGCTGCGCCGCGACAAACGCAAGGTCGACGCGCGGGCTCAGCTGGAGCAGGCCATGAACCTGTTCGATCGACTCGACGCGGCGCCGTGGAGCGAACGCGCCCGCACCGAATTGGGCGCGCTCGGCGTCGGCACCGGTGCCCGCGCGAGCGGCGGCCCGCTGAGCTTGCTCACTCCGCAGGAATCACAGATCGTCCGGCTGGCGGCGCAGGGCTTGTCGAACCGGGAGATCGCGGCGCGGTTGTTCCTGAGCCACCGCACCGTCGGCCATCACCTGTACAAGGCATATCCGAAGCTGGGCGTTCTGTCGCGTGGCGAGTTGAGCGCGCTCGACCTGACGGAGTGAATCCGCCACGGCTCAGTGACGCGAGGCGGTGCGGGTCGGGCCCACAGTCCAGCGAACGGCGGCGACTGCTGCCGCGGCCAGCACCGCGACCTGCGGCGACCCGACGATCAGCAGCAACAGCGCACCGATCACGAGCGCGGCGACGAGCGCCTCGAGCTTGTAGACCGGCCAAGCGCTACCCGCGATGTCGACGGTCGCGGATGCTGCCGATGAGGTGAGCACTGCCATGCAGACCAGGATAGGCGCACATCGAAGTTCGGGCCACCGAACTTTCCCTGGTCGCCCTGTCGGGAACATCACACAGCGTCGATTCGTTGTGCAGGTCATGCCACTGACAGGAGAGTACGCACCGAGCACCTCGGACTGGGCACGCGAGCAGGCCGAGACCTACGAGAATTCCGGCGGCGCCGAGGGCACCTCGCTGCAAGGCAAGCCCGTCATCCTGCTCACCACCACAGGCGCCAAGTCCGGAAAGCTGCGCAAGACGCCGCTGATGCGGGTCGAGCACGACGGCGAGTACGCCATTGTCGCGTCGCTGGGCGGGGCGCCGAAGAACCCCGTCTGGTACCACAACGTCAAGGCCGATCCGCACGTCGAACTGCGCGACGGCACCACCACCAAGGACTACACCGCGCGCGAGGTCTCCGGCGACGAGCGAGCGCAGTGGTGGGAGCGCGCGATCGCCGTGTGGCCCGACTACGACGAGTACACGAAGAAGACCGATCGCGTGATCCCGGTCTTCGTCCTCACCCCGCGCTGAACCCGCAGGTCCGAGCACACCCGCCGTGACTGCCACGGCGGGTGGTTCCGCTCATCGAGCGCGTGAGCCGCCTCGGTAGCATTGTCCGGGTGTCCCCCATCGCTGACGTCGCCGACGTGTCCGTAATCCGTCCGCCGCTCACCGCGGACGAGATCGACGCCGCCGCCAAGCGAATTTCCGACATCATCGAGCCGACTCCGCTGCAGTACAGCGCGCGACTATCGGCGAGCACCGGTGCGCAGGTCTACCTCAAGCGCGAAGACCTGACCGCGGTCCGTTCCTACAAGCTGCGCGGCGCCTACAACCTGATGGTGCAGCTCACCGCCGCCGAGCGCGCGGCCGGTGTGGTGGCCGCCAGCGCGGGCAACCACGCGCAGGGCGTGGCCTTCGCCTGTCAGGCGATGGGTGTGCGCGGGCGCATCTATGTGCCGACCACCACCCCCAAGCAGAAGCGCGACCGCATCCGTGTGCACGGCGGTGAGTTCGTCGAGCTGATCGCCGTCGGCGAGACCTACGACGCCGCGGCCGCCGCGGCCGCCGACGATGTCGCCCGCACCGGCGCCACCATGGTGCCGCCCTTCGACGACCCGCGCACCGCCGCGGGCCAGGGCACCATCGCCGCGGAGTTCCTCGAGCAGCTCGGCACCGCGCCCGACCTGGTGATCGTCCCGGTCGGTGGCGGTGGCTGCCTCGCCGGCATCGGCACCTACCTGCGCGAACGAGCACCGCAGACCAGTCTGCTCGGCGTCGAACCCGCCGGCGCGGCCTCGCTCACCGCCGCACTCGTCGCCGGTGCTCCGGTGACACTGCCCGAGATCGACCCGTTCGTCGACGGCGCCGCCGTGCGCCGCATCGGCGACCTGCCCTACCGGGCGGCGGCCTCGTTCGGCGGGCGGATGGTCTCGCACGCCTCGCTGCCTCTGCTCACCACACCCGAAACTCATACCGGCGCAGCATCTTTCCGGGTGATGCTGGTCGACGAGGGCGCCATCTGCACCGCGATGCTCGACCTCTACCAGAGCGAAGGCATCATCGCCGAGCCCGCGGGCGCACTGGCCACCGCCGCACTGACCGAGATCGACGTCGAGCCGGGCAGCACGGTGGTGGTGCTGGTCTCCGGCGGCAACAACGATGTCTCGCGCTACGGCGAGATCATCGAACGCTCACTGGTGCACCGCGGCCTCAAGCACTACTTCCTGGTCGACTTCCCGCAGGAACCCGGTGCGCTGCGCCGCTTCCTCGACGATGTCCTCGGCCCCGACGACGACATCACCATGTTCGAGTACGTCAAGCGCAACAATCGCGATACCGGGGCCGCGCTGGTCGGCATCGAACTCGGCGCCACCGACGACCTGGCCTCGCTGATGCACCGCATCGAGGAGTCCCCGATCCAGGCCGAACGCCTGGAACCGGGCTCCCCCGCCTACCGCTACCTCACTTGACGTCCTCCCCGCCCTGAAGGGGCGAGGATTCCTCCCACGGCGCTCACGCACCGCTGGGGTGGGTTCCTGTTTCACTGGGGCTTGCCTTCCGCTAAGCGGCTGGACTTACAGCCCCTCCGCAGGCGTTTAACCTCTCAGCGCGTCCCGCCGCGAGGATATTCTTGGCCGCGTTCAGATCACGGTCATGGACCACACCGCAGACACAGGCCCACTCCCGCACCTGCAACGGCTTCTTGCCACTGACCACCCCGCACACCGAACACAGCCGGGTCGACGGGAACCAGCGGTCCACCTTCGAGAAGTGCCGCCCGTACCGGGCGGCTTTCTCCTCCAACATGCGAGTGAACATGCCCCACCCGGCATCATGAACCGACTTCGCCAGCCGGGTACGCGCCAAACCCTTCACACACAAGTCCTCGACGAACACCGCTTGGTTGTCGCGGATGATCCGTGTCGAGTGCTTGTGCGCCCAGTCCTGGCGTGTGTCGGCCACGCTGGCGTGTGCCTTGGCGACCTTGATCCGAGACTTGGCCCGGTTCGCGGAGCCTTTCTGTTTGCGCGACAACCTTTGCTGGGCTTTACGGAGTCGCCGTTCGGCTTGTCGCAGGAACTTCGGCGAGGCGATCGTCTTCCCGTCCGACAGGACCGCGAACGTAGACAGGCCCAGGTCGATACCCACCTCGGAATCGACCGGCGGCAGCGGCCGGTCGACGACAGCGACGACGAACGACGCGAAATACCGGCCCGCCGCGTCCCTGATGACCGTCACCGACGAGGGACCCGAGGGCAGTTCCCGTGACCAGCGCACATCCAGATCGCCGATCTTCGGTAGTCGCAGCTTCCCGCCGGCGGTGACCGCGAACCTGGCGTTCTTCGTGAACCGGATCGCCTGCCGATTGTCCTTACGGGACCGAAACCTCGGCGGCGCTACCCGCGCACCCTGACGTTTCCCTGTCACCGACTGAAAGAAGTTGCGGTAAGCGGTATTCAGGTCGGCCAGCGCTTGTTGCAGCACCACCGACGAGACCTCGCCCAACCACCCGCGTTCCGGGGTTTTCTTGGCTTCGGTCAACGCCTTCGACAGCGCGGCGTCGGTCACGTACGGCAACCCGGCCTCACGGGCCTGTTGCCGTAACCGCAACCCGTCGTTGTACACCACTCGCGCGCACCCGAACGCCTTCGCCAGCCAGACTTGCTGGCCAGGCGTCGGATAGACACGGAAGTTATACCGCAACAACATAACCCGAGGATATCAGGGGTTCATGGCCACAGAACATCAGACAAGGACCGGCAGGCACTGCGTTTTCGCTCTACACGCCCACCTGGTTTTCGTCACCGCGTATCGGCATCGAATGCTCTCCGCACGCCACCTCGACCGAATGGAACAGATCATGGCGGCGGTGTGCGCCGACTTCGAGTGCGAGCTGGTCGAGTTCAACGGCGAAGACCCCGTGCACCTGCTGGTGAACTTCCCGCCGAAGGTCGCGCTGTCACGGCTGGTGAACTCGCTCAAAGGGGGTGTCGTCACGGCGGACGCGGCAGGAGTCCCCCGAGCTGGTCCGCCACTATTGGCGGGCGCAACGGTTGTGGTCGGGTTCCCACTTCGCCGGTTCGGTCGGTGGCGCTGCGATCTCGGTGTCGCGGCAGCACATCGAGGGGCAGGCCCGTCCGGTTCAGGGCACGCTCGGGCCTTGGCGGCCCTCCCGCCTGGGCTTTCACCACCGCCGTGGCGGGCGGCGCACTAGCCCACATTTCGGTAGCGGTTAAGCCGCCGCGCGGTCCTCACCGGATCCGGGTACGCGGCTCGCGCGCACGCTCGACAGGACCAGCGGCAGCAGCCAGCCCATGGCGACCTGGTCGTACGGCAGCAGTATCTGGTCGAGGCGGTTGTGGACGTAGGCCACCGACAGGCCCGACTGCGGGTCGACCCAGCCGAACGAACCACCCAGCCCGATGTGGCCGAAGCCGTGCCGTGCGCCGGGGATGGGCAGGGAGTGGTAGCCCAGGTGCCACATCATCGGGAGGTAGAACAGTGCGTGGTCGAGCCGGTAGGTCTGGACCCGGCGGATCGCGGCGTGCGTGCTCGGCCGCAGGTACGGTGCGCCGTCGACGGTGAAGCCGTCGGACAGCGCGGCGTACATCTTCGCCAGCCCGGCGGCGGTGGCCACACCGTTGCCCGCGGGCATCTCGGTGTTCAGGATCGTCGGGTCGTCGCCGTCGAGGATGGCGTCGAGGCCGGGCACGAACAGGCAGCGAGCGGCCGCACCGAGCGGTCCGGGCAGCCGGAATCCGACCTTCGCGAGGAAGCCCGCGGCGAGCGGGTGCGCGGCGAAGCTCATGTGCGCGCCCGCCAGCCGGGCGTATTCGGTCGAGGAGTCCGCGGCGGGGCGCCCGAGGTGGATGCCATCGATACCGAGCGGATCGGTGACCTCGCTGCGGATCAGCTCACTCATGCTCCGGCCGGTCACCCCCCTGGCCAGGCCCGCGAGCAGCCAGCCGTAGGTCAGGGCGTGATAGGTCGGGGTGCCGCGCATGCGGTCCGGCGTGGCCAGCGCGAGGCGGTCCTCCATGAGTTCGTGATCGAGGGCTTCTGCGGCGGTGTTCGCCACCGCGGACAGCGACGACAGTCCGGCGCGGTGGGTGAGCACGTCGGCGACGGTGATCGAACCCTTACCGTGCGCGGCGAAGCGCGGCCAGTACTCGGCGACCGGCGCCTGGTAATCGATCAGTCCGCGATCGGCGAGCCGGTGGATCACGGTGGCGGTGACGCCCTTGGTCGCGGAGAACACGATCGCACCGGTATCCGCGTTCCACGGCCGGTCACCCCCGCTACCGGTCCAGAAATGGGCCAGCGGTTCACCGTGCCGATAGATGGCGATGGCACCGCCCGCGTCGCGGCGATGGCCGATCAAGGCGGCGAATGCGCGCACCAGCGGGCCGAACCCGGCCGGGGCGTAGCCCCCGACACCGGCCGGGAGGGCAGCGCTTTCCTGCCCGTAAGCGTCGTTGCTCATCATCTGACTATACGGCGTTATGCCTATTCGGCAATGCCGCGTTTCGGACTGTAGCCGACTCGTGCTCCGGCGTCATCACTCGGTGACCACCGTGCCCGCGCCGTCACCTTCCTCGAGTACGGCGAAACTGTGGCCCGAAATGAGTGTTCCCGCACCGCTTTCGGTGGCGGGTGACCAGGCCAGCAGTACCCGACCGTGCACCGGGATCACCACGTCGTCCTCGGCGAGGTTGCAGACCACCGAGATTCGGCCACGCCGCAGGATGAACCAGCGCTCGGCCTCGTCGTAGTCGGCCCAAACTCGTTCCAGCCATGGGTCGGTGAACTCCGGCCTCGACGTGCGCAGGGCGAGCAGGCCGCGATAACAGGCGAGCAACCGGGCGTGCGGTTCGCGACCGACCTCGGTCCAGTCGAGCTTGGAGCGGGTGAAGGTGGCCCGATCCTGCGGGTCGGGCACCTCCTCGGTGGACCAGCCGTGCTCGGCGAATTCGGCGCGTCGCCCGGTGGCGGTGGCCGCGGCGACGACCTGGTCGGTATGGGAGGTGAAGAACTGGAACGGGGTGCGCGCGCCCCACTCCTCCCCCATGAACAACATCGGGGTGCTCGCCGAGAGCAGCACCAGCGCCGCCTTCACCGCGAGTTGGCCGGGGGTGAGGTAGTCGCTGGGGCGATCACCGATCGCGCGATTGCCGATTTGATCGTGGTTGCAGGTGTAGCCGAGTAGCGCGCTGCCGGGCACGAGATCGCGCGGGATGGGGGCACCGTGCGTACGGCCACGGAAGCTGGAATACGTTGCGGCATGGAAGAACCCGTGCGTGAGCGTCTGCATGAGACAGGCCAGTGAGCCGAAATCGGCGTAGTAGCCCTGTCTTTCGCCGGAGACAGCCGTGTGGACGGCGTGGTGCAGGTCATCGTTCCACTGGCCGGTGAGCCCGTAGCCGCCCGCCGCGCGCGGGGTGATCAGGCGGGGATCGTTGAGGTCGCTCTCGGCGATCAAGCTGAGCGGGCGGCCCAGATGTGCCGCCAGCGCGGTCGTTTCGACGGTGAGCTCGTCGAGCAGGTGGGTGGCGGTGCGGTCGACCAGCGCGTGGACGGCATCGATGCGCAGTGCGTCGAGGTGGAATTCGCGCAGCCAGCGCAGGGCGTTGTCGATGATGTAGGCGCGGACCGCGTCCGAGCCCGGACCATCGAGGTTGAGGCTTTGCCCCCAGGTGTTGCGGCCGGTGGTGAGGTAGGGGCCGAAGCGTGGCAGGTAGTTGCCACAGGGGCCGAGGTGGTTGTAGACCACGTCGAGGCACACGGCGAGGCCGCGGGCGTGGCAGGCGTCGACGAAGCGTTGCAGGCCGTCGGGGCCGCCGTAGGTTTCCTGTACCGCGTACCAGAGGACGCCGTCGTAGCCCCAGTTGTGGGTGCCGTCGAAGGCGTTGACCGGCATGAGTTCGACGGTGGTGACGCCGAGGGTGACGAGGTGGTCGAGATGGGCGATCGCCGCGTCGAAGGTGCCATCGGGGGTGAAGGCGCCGATGTGGAGTTCGTAGAACACCGAGCCGGCCAGGGCTCTGCCGGTCCAGTTCTGGTCGGTCCAGGCCGTCTGGTCGAGGTCGTGGACAGCGGAGGTCTCGTGTACGCCCTCGGGTTGACGAGGCGAGCGCGGGTCGGGCAGTACCGTCGGATCGTCATCGATCAGGAACCCGTAGCGCGCCCCCTGACCTGCGTCGACACGCACCGACCACCAGCCGCCGCCATTGCGCCGCATCGGATGCTCGATCCCGTCCAGTTGCAGCCGCACCGTTCCCGCCTCCGGTGCCCACACCCGAAACTGCCTCATCGGCCCAGCATCGCATGGCCCGCGCCGGTGTGCTCGATCAACGATTCAGCGCGCGTGTGCGGCGACCCCGACCGGTCCCGCGCCGATGCACAGCGACTGCCGCTCGTCGAGGGACCTGATCCGCAGGGTGTCACCGCCACCGAGCAGTCGCACGTACACGGTGTTCAAGCCCGCCCGCACGTCGGCGATCGTTTCGGTCTCGCCTTCGAAGGACAAGGCGATCCGCCCGTCGCGTTCGGCGTTGTAGTTCACCTGGGCGGTCCAGTCGCGGATCTGCATCGGGCCGTCGAGTGGGAGGTTGACACCGGTGGCGCCGGGAACGCGGTAGCCGCAGCGGGGTTCGGGACCCTCGACGATGGCGCGATTCCACCAGACCTGCGCGTCGACGATGGCGCCTTCGTCGGTGATCATCCGTAGGCGCGGGGTCGAGAGGGCGAAGGTGGTGGGAGTCGCGATCGGCGCGAAGACACGGTCGGTCATATTCTCGGGGAAGGCCAACGGGTTCAAGACATTCCACGGAACCTCCTGCGGCAGCAGTGGCGCGTCCGCGGCGCCGGGGAGAGCGGCCCGCACGCCGGTGACGTAGGTGCGAGCCGGGCTCGGTTCCCATGATCTGGTGAAGGTGATCGTCGAGTACACACTGCTCGCCAGGAACAGTCCGATCGCCGCGACACCCGCGAGCTGTCGTACTCGGCCATCGCGCCCGGCGTCGATCGGAGCCGACCCACCCATGGTGTGTGCAGGTGCCGGGGTGGCTCCCGGCAGAACCTGTCGCTTGTTCGATCGATTCGCCGAGCTCGACCCGTGCCGACCGGGCGCCAGCGCGATCAGCGCCAGTGCGACAGTCGCGATCACCGCGAAGTCGGCGAAGTAGCGCAGAGATTGCAGGAGCAGACCCGCGGTGCTCGGGCCGTCGCGCAGGATGACCACGGGCGCGATGGTCAGTACCGCGTAGCCGGCAGTGCACGCCAAGACCTCGACGACCCGACGGCGGGTGCGAATCGTCCACGCCGCGAACAGGATCAGCGCTAGCGAGCTCAGCGCGACCAGCACGCTCGGTGGATCGGCCCACGGGGTGGCGGGTTGCCAGCGCTCCCAGCGCCACGGACCGCCCGACAGCGCGGGCACCAGCCCGTCCGAGAACGCGCGACTCCAGAGGGAGCCGGGATGTTCGGGAGGCGAGAGTCCGCGCGGGCGCTGGATGACGAGCAGGAAGCACGCCGACCACGCCAGCAATACGGCACCGCCCGCCGTCCACAGCGCGGCCCCATGCCGGGCGGCGGCGCGCACCGACCCGCCGGACACGTGCGCCGCGAGCACCGCGACCGCGAAGGCCACCGGCAGCACGACCACCGATTTCTCGAAGAACAGCAACGCCACCGCGAACACGACGGCACCCGACACCGCGTATCCGCGCCGCCCGGTCCGCACCAACCGCACCGCGTCCGCGCTCACCCAGGCCAGGGCGATCTGCAAGGGCAGCGCGTTCACCGCCGCCGCCCACCAGGCGAACGCGGGCACCGCCAACGGCACGAACAGGTAGAACGCCAACGGCCACAGGATCCGCGCCCGCACTCCGAGCAGGACGACAACCAGGCGCAACACCGCAAGCGACGCGAGCAACTGCAACGCCACCAACACGATGACCGCCACCGCCCAATTCAGCGGCGCCACCTCGGTGACCAGCCACGTCAGCACGAAGGCCAGCGGCATCACGTGCCCGTCGTGACTGGTGAACAGCAATTCCGTCGACCACACCGGCTGACTGCTCACCCGCCCGATCAGCAGGAAATCGTCCCAGTAGAAGAACCCGGAGCCGGCCACCCAGCCACGCAGTACCAGCTGCGCGATGATCAAGCAGGCCGCGGCGAGCAGCACCGTCCGCCCGGACAACGCGCGCCGCACCGGCCGAGACGACATCTCGGCGGGCGATGGCGATTCGAGCAGCGGCACGGACGTCACATCTCTCGACGCTAGCTTGTGGTTCGGGGGGCGGCCATCACGACCCACCACAGGGTGTCGCCGATGGCCTGTGCTCTGACACAGCACCACATGGCACAGCACAATTTTGGACTGATCTGTTCAAAACGTGCTACGGTGGTCGCCATGGCCAGACCCAAGGAATTCGACGAGCACAACGCGGTGGATGCCGCGATGCGGGCGTTCTGGTCCGCGGGCTACGAGGCGACCTCCACCCAGGATCTCTGCGCCGCAACAGGTTTGGGTCGCAGCAGCATCTACAACACCTTCACCAGCAAACACGACCTGTTCGATCGCGCGCTACAGCACTACATCACCGTGAAGAACGCGACCCTCTTCGACATCCTCGACAGCGACGCGCCGGCGCGCGAGCGGATCGGCGCCGTTCTACGTCTGGCCGCCGACGCACCCGATTCCGAACCGGCGGGCTGCCTCGTCGTCAACTCGATCGTCGAACTCGGGCCGCACGACGCCGACGTCAACGCCTGCCTGCTCGCCGACCAGGAGCGCCGCCTCGACGCGCTCACCGCGACCATCGTGAGCGGCCAGCGCACCGGCGAATTCGCCGCCGATCGCGAGCCACGCGCCATCGCCCAATTCCTGACCGCCACGATCAGCGGCATGCGGGTCGCGGCGCGCGGTGGCGCGGACCACGCCACCCTCGCCGCGATCGCCGATACCGCGATGGGCTGTCTCTGAGATCACCGCCCCCGAGCTGTCTTTCGCCATGTCCTCATTTTGGACTGATTGATTCAAAACAGTCCGATGCCAGGAAGGTTTGTCATGCCGACCGCCATCTACATCCTCGGCCTGTCCATCTTCGCGCAGGGCACCTCCGAGCTGATGCTCGCCGGTCTCCTGCCCGAAATGGCCGCCGACCTGGATGTCTCCATTCCCAGTGCCGGACTGCTCATCTCGGCCTTCGCGCTGGGCATGCTGATCGGCGCGCCCCTGCTGGCCGTGGTGACACTGCGCTGGCCGCGCCGCGACGCACTGCTCGCCTTCCTCGCGATCTTCGTCGCCGCCCATGTCGTCGGCGCGCTGAGCGAGGACTACTGGGTGATCTTCGCGACGAGAGCGGTGAGTGCCTTCGTCTACGCCGGGTTCTGGGCGCTGGCGGCGGCGACCGCGGTGAGCCTGGTGGCACCGCAGCTACGCGGACGAGCGATGAGCATCGTCGCGGGCGGGCTCACCATCGCGACGATCTTCGGGGTACCCGCGGGGACCGTGATCGGCCAGCATCTGGGCTGGCGCGCGGCCTTCTGGGCGGTCGCCGGACTGTCCGCGCTGACCATGATCGGTGTATTCACGAAGATTCCCGGCGGTCGGCCGAGCACGGTCGCGGCGCTGCGCGGCGAATTGCGCGTGATGGCGAACCCGCGACTGTGGGTCTCCTACGGCGCCACCGCGCTGTCGACGGGTTCGGCGTTCGTCACCTTCGCCTACCTCGGCGCGATGCTGGCCGACACCACCGGCATTTCGGCGGCATGGGTCCCGGCGGTGCTGGGTCTGTACGGTGTCGGCGGGTTGATCGGCATCATGATCGGTGGGCGCTTCGCCGACGCGCACCCGTTCCGCACCCTGTACGTGGGGGCCGCCGGGATGACGGTGGTCGCGGCCGCGATCGCCGTCACCGCGCACTCCCCCGCGGCGATGATCGTGCTCGTCGTGCTGCTCGGCGGTTTCGGGTTCGCCACGAACCCCGCACTGAACACTCGCGTCTTCGCACTGGCCGACGGTGCGCCGACGCTGGCCGCGGCGACCAACTATTCGGCGTTCAACGTCGGGATCACGGTCGGCCCGTGGCTCGGTGGGCTGGCCATCGGTGCCGGGCTGGGCTTCGCCTCGGTGGGCTGGATCGGCGCCGCCCTCGGCCTGGCCATGCTCGCCACCGTGGCCCTGTCGCACCGACTGGAGCGTGAATCCGTCACGGCCGCTGCTTCTTCCGAGCCTCGCGTACCCGAGTTCGCCCCCCAGTAGACCCGCAACCAGCAAAACCACCCGCAGCGCTGCGGGTGGTTTCGCTGGTTGCGAGCTTGCTCAGCCCAGGCAGCCGGGGCCGAGCAGTGCTTTCAGATCGCCCATCAACGCCGAGGACGGGGAGACCCGCCACGCGTCGTCGAGTTTGAGCATGGTGGTCTTCTCGCGGGCGCCGACGTGGCGGATGAAGACATCGGAAGTGCCCTGATGGCGGGTGAGGACCTTCTCGAGTTCACCGAGCTTGTCGGGTGTGCACATCCGGGTCGTCATCACTACCGCCACCGGCTTGGCCACGCCGATGGCCGAGAGATCGGGCACGACAAGGTCGTTGGCGATCAGCGAGATGCGGTCGTCACGCACGGAGACCCGGGCCTTCACCAGCACCACGGCGTCTTCGACCACATCCATGCCGTACACCGAGTACGACTGCGGGAAGAACAGCACCTCCACGCCACCGGTGAGGTCTTCCAACTGCGCCGAGGCCCAGGCCAAGCCATTCTTGTTGATGCGGCGGTTCACCGAGGCGAGGATGCCGCCGATGGTCACCTGCGCGCCGTCCTTGACATCGCCTTCCAGGATCGCCGGGATCGGCGTGTCGACCTGGGCGGCCAGCACGTGCTCGACGCCGTTGAGCGGATGCCCGGACACGTAGAGGCCGAGCATCTCTCGTTCGAGGGCGAGCTTGTGCTTGGTCTCCCATTCGTCCTCGGGGACTTTGACGTTGAACACCGACGCCATCGAGTCGTCGCCGTCGTCGAGGCCGCCGAACAGGTCGAACTGGCCGATCGCCTCGGCCTTCTTGGTCGACATCACCGCGTCGATCGCATCGGAATGGATCAGCAGCAGGCCCTTGCGCGGATGCCCGAGGGAATCGAAACCGCCTGCCTTGATGAGGGATTCGGTGACCTTCTTGGAGCAGGCGATCGCGTCGATCTTGTTCAGATAGTCGGAGAAGTCGGTGAACTTCGACTTCTCCTTGCGCGCGGTGATGATCGAGCCGACCACGTTGGTGCCGACATTGCGGACCGCGCCGAGACCGAACCGGATATCGGTGCCGACCGAGGCGAAGTTCAGCTCCGATTCGTTGACATCGGGCGGCAGCACCGTGATGCCCATCTTGCGGCAATCCGACAGGTAGATCGCGGCCTTGTCCTTGTCGTCACCGACGGAGGTGAGCAGGCCCGCCATGTATTCGGCCGGGAAATTGGCCTTGAGATAGGCGGTCCAGAACGAGACGAGGCCGTAGCCGGCGGCGTGCGATTTGTTGAACGCGTAACCGGCGAAGGGGAGAATCGTGTCCCACAGCGCCTTGATGGCGGGCTCGGAGAAGTCGTTGGCCAGCATGCCGTCACGGAAGCCCGCATAGGCCTCTTCCAGGACCGACAGTTTCTTCTTACCCATGGCGCGGCGCAGAATATCGGCTTGGCCGAGTGAGTACCCGGCCACCTTCTGCGCGATCTGCATGATCTGTTCCTGATAGACGATCAGGCCGAAGGTGTCGGCGAGGATCTCTTTCAGTGGCTCTTCGAGCTCGGGGTGGATCGGTTTTACTTCTTGCCGGTTGTTCTTGCGGTCGGCGTAGTCGTTGTGGGCGTTCATGCCCATCGGGCCGGGGCGGTACAGCGCGAGGACGGCGACGATATCGCCGAAGCCGGTGGGCTGCATGCGGCGCAGCAGGTCGCGCATGGCGCCACCGTCGAGCTGGAACACGCCGAGGGTGTCGCCGCGGGCGAGCAGTTCGTAGGTGGCCGGGTCGTCGAGCGGCAGGTTGTCCATGTCGAGATCGATGCCGCGGTTGGCCTTGATGTTCTCCAGGGCGTCACCGATGACGGTGAGGTTGCGCAGGCCGAGGAAGTCCATCTTCAGCAGGCCGATGGCCTCACACGACGGGTAGTCCCAGCCGGTGATGATCGCGCCGTCCTGGGCGCGCTTCCACACCGGGATCGCGTCGGTGAGCGGCTCCGAGGACATGATGACCGCGCAGGCGTGCACGCCCGCGTTGCGGATCAGGCCCTCCAGGCCGCGCGCGGTCTCGTAGATCTTGGCGACATCGGGGTTGGAGCCGATGAGCTCGCGGACCTCGGCGGCCTCCTTGTAGCGCTCGTGGTCGGGATCGGTGATGCCGGAGACCGAGATGTCCTTGGCCATGATCGGCGGCGGCAGCGCCTTGGTGATCTGGTCGGCGATGGCGAAACCGGGCTGGCCGAACAGGACTCGGGCGGAGTCCTTGATCGCGGCCTTGGTTTTGATGGTGCCGAAGGTGATCACCTGGGCGACGCGGTCGCTGCCCCACTTCTCGGTGGCGTAGCGGACCATCTCACCGCGCCGGCGATCATCGAAGTCGATATCGATATCGGGCATCGACACGCGCTCGGGGTTGAGGAATCGTTCGAACAGCAGGCCGTACGGGATAGGGTCGATATTGGTGATGCCCATCGCGTAGGCGACCAGCGAACCCGCGGCCGAACCACGGCCGGGACCGACGCGGATGCCGACTTCCAGCGCGTGCTTGATCAGGTCACCGACGACGAGGAAGTAGGCGGGGAAACCCATTTCGCAGATGACACCGAGCTCGAAATCGGCGCGCGCCATGTACTCCTGCGACGGGCCGTCGGGGAAACGACGATCGAGACCGTCGAAGACTTCCTTGCGCAGCCAGGTGGCCTGGGTGTGGCCTTCGGGCACCGGGAAGACCGGCATCCGGTCGCGGTGTTCCCAGACGTCGTCGTAGGACTGCACGCGCTCGCCGATGAGCTCGGTGTTGTCGCAGGCGCCGGGGACTTCCGCGTCCCAGATCGCGCGCATCTCCGCGGCGGACTTGAGGTAGTAGCCGTCACCGTCGAACTTGAAGCGGGTCGGGTCCGAGAGCGTCTTGCCGGTCTGAATGCACAGCAGCGCTTCGTGGTTCACCGACTGGTCTTTGGTGACGTAGTGGCAGTCGTTGGTGGCGATCGGCGGGATGCCGAGTTGGTTGCTGATGTCGATCAGGCCCTCGCGGACCCGGCGCTCGATGGACAGACCGTGGTCCATCACCTCGAGGAAGAAGTTGTCGGCGCCGAAGATCTCCTGCCACTTCGCGGCGGCTTCGAGCGCTTCGCGGTCGTGGCCGAGACGCAGGCGGGTCTGCACCTCGCCCGACGGGCAGCCGGTCGTCGCGATGATGCCCTCGGCGTGCTGGGCGATGATCTCCTCGTCCATGCGCGCCCACTTGCCCAGCTGGCCCTCGATGGAGGCCAGGCTCGACAGCTTGAACAGATTGCGCAGACCGGTCGCGTTCTCGGCGACCATGGTCATGTGGGTGTAGGCACCCGAGCCGGAGACGTCGTCGCCCTTCTGGCCCGGATCGCCCCACTTCACTCGCTTGGTGTCGAAACGCGAGCCCGGCGCGATGTAGGCCTCGATGCCGATGATCGGCTTGATGCCCGCCTTCTTGGCCGAGTTGTAGAACTCCGAGGCGCCGTACATGTTGCCGTGGTCGGTCATGCCGACCGCGGTCATGCCCAACCGATCCGCCTCCGCGAACAGCGGCGAAATCTTCGCCGCACCATCGAGCATCGAGTACTCGGTGTGGTTGTGCAGGTGAACGAACGATCCGGACGGAGCCAAGACGGTCCTTCCTCCCAGAGAGTCGGCGGGGGTTGGCCTTGGCATTCTATGCACGGGGGTCCGACAGATTTCGCACTCGGCACGCGCGCCCCGAACCGCACCTCGGCGTGGGTCGGCGTGTCGTGGCGAAGGTCACCGACGAGCACTCGACCGCGCGAAGAAGGCGACCTGATCCGCTACCCGTGCCTACACCGACATAATCGGTGGGTGTACTCCGATCGGCCCACTCGTTGATCACCTTCGTCGTGGCCGCTGTGGTCGTCGCGGCCTTACTGGTCGTGGCACTACTGGTGTGGCGGCGGACCCAGCGTGTCGTCACCACACCGGCCCAGCGTGCGGTCCACCAAGCGCTGCACACCGCCTCGCTGGCCGCCGTGCCGTTGCGTCGTGGGCTGACCCAGGAGTCCGCGAACGAGGCGGCGCCGCACCTGAGGGCCCTCGCCGGTGCCGAGGCACTGGGTGTGGCCGATGCCGAGGGGACTCTGCTGGCCTGGGACGGTCCGCAGACCGGAATGCTCGAGTCGTTCGCCGATGCGGCGCGGCGGGCTGTTGCCGATGAGCGGCCCGTGCTGGTCACCGGCGACGAGCACACACTGATCGCCCAACCGTTGCCGATCGACACGGGGGCGGCGGTCGGTGTGCTCGGCATGGTGACGACCGGCAAGCCGGGACCAGGCATGCTCGGGGCGGCCGCGGAGGTGGCGCGATACGCGTGTGGGCAGCTGGAACTCGCCGAGCTCGATGCTTCCAGGTCGCGGGTCGACCGGGCCGAATTGCGTGCGCTGCGAGCCCAGATCAGCCCGCACTTCATCTACAACGCGCTCAATACGATCGCCTCGTTCGTCCGCACCGACCCGGATCGGGCCCGCGAACTGAT
This sequence comes from Nocardia sp. IBHARD005, assembly GCF_052814245.1. Lineage (NCBI taxonomy): Bacteria > Bacillati > Actinomycetota > Actinomycetes > Mycobacteriales > Nocardiaceae > Nocardia > Nocardia sp. IBHARD005. Next base: position 3,718,408 of record NZ_CP199935.1, on the reverse strand, counting down.
CCTCGAATTCGCCGACTTCACCCGCTATTCCTTCCGTGCCGCAGGCGAATTCACCGTCCTCGCCGACGAACTGCGCAATATCGAGCGATACCTGGCGCTGGAACAGGCCCGCTTCGGCGACGCCCTCGACGTGCGTTTACGCATCGCACCGGAAGTGCTCGGCGTCGTGCTGCCCTTCCTCGCCTTGCAGCCACTCGTGGAGAACGCGGTCCGGCACGGCCTCGCCGGCGGCGGCCGGGGCGGGCAGCTGAGCATCGTCGCCAGCGACGCGGGCACCGACTGCTTGATCAGCGTCGAAGACGACGGCATCGGCATGGACCCCGACCTGCTGCGCTCGGGCGCCCTCGACGCCGTCGACACCGATTCCGGCCCGGCCCGCACCGGCGAGGCCGCCCACGTCGGTCTGGCCAATGTCGACGACCGCCTCCGCGCCGCCTTCGGCAACGACTACGGCCTCGTCGTGGAAACCGCGCCAGGCGCCGGGACGAAGGTGAGCATGCGCGTCCCGAAATTCCGCGCCGGCATTCGGGCCTGATCCATCCGACAGGTGGGACCTCGGGGCGATCGATCCGCATCAGCGGCGACGACGGTTACGATGGATGGGTTGTGATCTGGAACACCGATGAACCGTCGACCGCGCTGCGGGTGCTTGCCGTCGATGACGAGAAGCCGGCGCTGGACGAGCTCGTCTATCTGCTGAGCGCGCAGGCCGGGGTCGGGGAGATCCATCGGGCGGGTGAGGCGACGGGGGCGTTGCGGCTGTTGCGGGCGCATCCGATCGACGCGGTGTTTCTGGATATCGACATGCCCGGGCTGACGGGGATGGAATTGGCGGGGATTCTGTCGGAGTTCGCGGAGCCGCCCGCTGTTGTTTTCGTGACGGCGCACGACGATCACGCGGTGGCGGCGTTCGATCTGGGGGCGGTGGATTACCTGCTCAAGCCGTTGCGGGAGGCGCGGCTGGCCGAGGCGGTGCGGCGGATCGTGGCGGCCAGGGTATCGGTGGCAGCCGTCGTGGCGCCGGAGACCGCGCGTCCGAGCGAGGTGATTCCGGTGGAGCTCGGCGGGGTGACCACGTTGGTGAATCGGGCTGATGTGGCCTGGGTCGAGGCGGATGGGGACTACGCGCGGTTGCATACCGGCAGTGGGTCGCATCTGGTACGGATTCCGTTGTCGGCGTTGGAATCACGGTGGGAGGACGCCGGTTTTCTGCGCGTGCATCGGTCGTATCTGGTGGCGTTGCGATTGGTGACCGGGTTGCGGAGTGCGGGGAACGGGACTGTGGTGTGTCTGCGGGCCGAGGGGGCGGCGGGAGCGGTGGAGTTGCCGGTGAGCCGGCGTCAGGTGCGCGAACTCAAGCAGCGGCTCGTGCACGGGCCAAGGCAGAACTGGTCGCAGCGGTGACGGATCCGCAGCGGCCGCCGCGCGAACGGGTGGTGCTGGCGCAGCGGCGGGGTGCGCGTCAGGTGCGCACGCGCACGGAGGTGGTCGAGCAGACCGATCTGGGTGCGGCGTTGATCGGTGGGTTGATCCGGGCGCAGCTGGGTCTGGCATTGCGTCTGGGCCTGGTGGTGGTGGTCGGGTTCGGCGCGCTGCCGGTGCTGTTGCGCGTCGACGCGATCGCCGAGACCACGGTGCTCGGCATTCGGCTGCCGTGGCTGATCCTCGGCGCCGGCGCGTTCCCGGTGCTCTACGCGCTGGGGTGGCTGTATGTCCGCCTCGCTCAGCGCAATGAGGACGACTTCCTGGAATTGGCCGGGGACTGATCCATGCCCTGCGAACAGACGGGATCGCCAGGACGCGGTGAACCCGAGCGCCGAGCCGACGTTGGCCACATCGAATGCGATCGGCGGACGCCGTACCCGTGCCATCCTGCGCCCGGATCGAACACTGCGCAATGCGCGGATCGAACACTGCGCAATGCGATGGGCTGACCCCATGAGCCCCGACAATCCCGCGCTTACGGTCGCCGCACTCTTACTGGCGGCGCTCGCCACCGTCGGCATCGGTTTTTACGGAGTGCGCCTGTCCCGCACGACTTCCGACTTCCTTGTCGCGTCGCGCACGGTGGGTTCGCGCTGGAACGCGGCGGCGATTTCCGGTGAATACCTTTCCGCCGCTTCCTTTCTCGGCGTCGCCGGACTGATCGCCAAATACGGCGCCGACGCCCTCTGGTATCCGGTGGGTTTCACCGCGGGCTATCTGGGCCTGCTGATGTTCGTGGCTGCCCCGCTGCGCCGGTCCGGTGCGTACACCGTGCCCGACTTCGCCGAATTCCGGTTGGGGTCGATTCGGTTGCGGCGCATGGCTGCCGGTCTCGTCGTCTTGGTCTGCGCGGTGTATCTGATTCCGCAGTTCCAAGGCGCCGGACTCACACTGCACATTCTGCTCGGGGTGCCCGGCTGGGTGGGCGCGGTCTCGGTGGGCGCGATCGTACTGGCGAATGTGATCGGCGGCGGAATGCGGTCGGTGACCTTGGTACAGGCATTCCAGTATTGGCTGAAATTGACAGCGGTGGCGGTGCCCGCGCTGGTGCTCGGAATGCATTTCTTCGCCGACGAACGACCGGTCGGCACCTCCGTGCCGCCGACCGTCGACGAGCGAACCACCGTCGACATCTCCACCGATGTCGTGGTGCACCTGGATGTTTCGCAGCAGGTCATGATCACCGGAACGCTCGACGGGCAGCCCGTCGCGGGTCCGGTCGTGCTGACACCGGGCAATCACACTCTCGCCGAAGGTACCGAGCTGATCCTCGCGCCGGGCTCGGCTGTTCCGGTGGTGGCCGGTGCACCGGCCGACGGTGCGAGCTGGGTGGCACCCGGGGGCGGATTCGGCGGGCAACACCCGCAATACCAGGTGTTCTCACTGATCGTGGCGACCTTCCTCGGCACCATGGGCCTGCCGCACGTGCTCGTCCGCTTCTACACCAATCGAGACGGCCCGTCCGCTCGCCGGACCGCGCTGACGGTGATCGGACTGGTCGGCGTCTTCTACCTGTTCCCGATCCTGCTCGGCGTCTTCGCCCGCCTCTACGTGCCCCAACTGCTGATCACCGGCGCCTCCGACGCGGCGGTCGTGCTGCTGCCCGGCGCGGTGCTCGGCGGGCTCGGTGGACAGCTGCTGGCCGCGCTGGCGGCGGCCGGGGCGATCGCGGCGTTCCTGTCCACCTCGTCCGGGCTGCTGGTCAGCCTGGCCGGCGTGCTCAGTACCGACGTGCTGCGCGGGCGCATCCGGGACTTCCGGCTGGCCGCTCTGGTCGCGGGCCTGGTCCCGCTCACGCTCGCGGTGACGGTCGCGTCTCTCGACCTTTCGCGCACCGTCGCCCTCGCCTTCTCGGTGGCCGCGTCGACGCTGTGCCCACTGCTCGTCCTCGGTATCTGGTGGCGCGGACTCACCGCGACCGGCGCGGCCGCGGGCATGCTCGTCGGCGGCATCACCTCAGGTGGCGCGACCGTGCTGGCGGTGCTCGGTGGCGTCTCCCCCGACCTGGCGAACGGCTGGCCCGCCGCGATCGTCGACTATCCGGGCGCGGTGAGCGTGCCGCTGGCCTTCGCGGTGACCATCCTGGTGAGCCTCGCCACCACGGGCCAGGATCCCCGGGCGGTCGCGGGCGTCTTTCTGCGCATGCACGCCCCCGAACGGCTCGGTATGAGCGCCGACCGCGACCCCGAAACCGCCACCCACCGGTGATCTTGCGACGACCGTTCGTCGCACCACACCGACCGCTCACCGCACGGGCGGCCACCTTCACCGAGTGACCCAGGCCACACCATCATGCGCTGCCATCCTGCCCCTTACCGTCATCTTCACGCACGACCCCCCTTCACGCTAGGACGACCGGCATGACCCAAACCGACACCGAGGCGCCAGATCCGCGCACGCCGAGTGCCGACGAATGGCTCGCGGTACAAGCGAGTCCGCAGTTCCAAGATCTGCGAAACCGGCTGCGCCGCTTCATCTTCCCGATGACCGCGCTGTTTCTGGTGTGGTACCTGAGCTACGTGTTGCTCGGCGCCTACGCACACGACTTCATGGCACAGCAGGTCTTCGGCAACATCAACGTGGGCCTGCTGCTCGGCCTGGGCCAGTTCGTCTCCACGTTCCTCATCACCGGGCTCTACGTCCGTTTCGCCAACCGTGAGCTGGATCCGCGCGCCGCGGCCATTCGCGAAGAACTCGAAGGGGCCGCCGCATGATCGGTCAGCGCCCGGAGGCGGCAGCTCGCGTAACCACGCAGGGCACCCGATCATGCAGAGAGGCCACAGCATGAGCGTCACCTTTGCCGCGTCCGACACGGTGGGCAACCCCATCGCCAATATCGCCATCTTCCTGCTGTTCGTCGCGGTCACCATGGTCGTGGTGATCCGGGCCAGCCGCAACAATGCCAGTGCCGCGGACTATTTCACCGGCGGGCGCGGCTTCTCCGGCCCGCAGAACGGCATCGCCATCGCCGGTGACTACCTGTCGGCCGCGAGCTTCCTCGGCATCGCGGGCGCGATCGCCGTCTATGGCTACGACGGGTTCCTGTATTCGATCGGGTTCCTCGTCGCCTGGCTCGTCGCGCTGCTGCTGGTGGCCGAGATGCTGCGCAACACCGGCAAATTCACCATGGCCGACGTGCTCAGCTTCCGGCTGAAGGAAGGCCCGGTGCGCACCGCGGCCGCGCTGACCACCCTCACCGTCTCGCTGTTCTATCTGCTCGCGCAGATGGCGGGCGCAGGCGGCCTGGTCGCGCTGCTGCTCGATATCTCCAGCCGCGCGGGACAATCCGTCGTCATCGCGGCCGTCGGCGTGCTGATGATCGTGTACGTGCTGGTCGGTGGCATGAAGGGCACCACCTGGGTGCAGATCATCAAGGCGGTGCTGCTGATCGCGGGCGCCGCGCTGATGACGGTGATGGTGCTGGCGAAATTCGGCTTCAACTTCTCCGACATCCTCGGTGCCGCACAGGAATCGGTGAGCGATTCCACCAGCAAGGCGGTCGCCGCCCGCGATGTGCTCGCTCCCGGCGCGCAATACGGCGGCAGCGAGCTGTCCAAGCTGAACTTCCTGTCGCTCGGCCTGGCCCTGGTACTCGGCACCGCGGGTCTGCCGCACGTGCTGATGCGCTTCTACACGGTCCCGACCGCGAAAGAGGCCCGGCGCTCGGTGGTCTGGGCGATCGGCCTGATCGGCGCCTTCTACCTGTTCACCCTGGTGCTCGGTTACGGCGCGGCGGCCATCGTCGGCCCGGACAAGATCCTCGCCGCGGCGGGTGGCCAGAACTCGGCGGCGCCGCTGCTGGCGTTCGAACTCGGCGGCGTAATCCTGCTCGGGGTGATCTCGGCGGTCGCCTTCGCGACGATCCTCGCGGTCGTGGCCGGACTCACCATCACCGCGTCGGCCTCCTTCGCCCACGACATCTACGCCAGCGTGCTCAAGCAGGGCGAGGTCGACGAGGTCAAGCAGGTGCGGGTCTCGCGGATCACCGCGGTGGTGATCGGTGTGCTCGCGATCGGTCTCGGCATCCTCGCCAACGGCCAGAACATCGCGTTCCTGGTGGCGCTGGCGTTCGCGGTGGCGGCGGCGGCGAACCTGCCGACCATCCTGTACTCGCTGTTCTGGAAGCGCTTCAACACCACCGGCGCGCTGTGGTCGATGTATGGCGGCCTGATCTCGACCATCGTGCTCATCGTGTTCTCGCCCGCGGTGTCGGGCAGCAAGACCGCGATGATCAGCGGTGCCGATTTCGACTACTTCCCGCTGTCCAACCCGGGCATCGTGTCCATTCCGCTGGCGTTCGCGCTCGGCGTGCTCGGCACCTTCCTCGGTGGACGTGGCGAGCAGGTCGATCAAGCCAAGGCCGCGGAGATGGAAGTCCGGTCGATGACCGGCGTCGGTGCGGAGAAGGCGATCTCGCACTGACGCCACCCCTGCCCGTGCCGGTGGTTCGCCCCACCGGCACGGGCCTGTACCCCCACGCTTTCGAAGGAGAATTTTCTTGTGACCAGTTACCCGCCTGCCCCGGAGTTCGTCGCGCCGGCCAATGCCGATGCCTGGCTGTACGAGCGGGCGCGCGCCGATCGCGACGGTTTCTGGGCCGAGCAGGCCAACCGGTTGCACTGGCACAAGCCCTTCACCGAAGTGCTCGACTGGACCGGCGCACCGGTCGCGCGCTGGTTCGGCGACGGCGAACTCAACGTCGCCTATAACTGCGTCGACCGCCACGTCATCGACGGGCACGGCGACCAGGTCGCCATCCACTGGGAAGGCGAACCGGGCGACTCCCGGGCGATCACCTACGCGGAACTGCTCGACGAAGTGTGCAGGGCGGCGAACACTTTCACCGCGCTGGGTCTCGTGGCCGGTGATCGGGTCGCGATCTACATGCCGATGGTGCCCGAAGCCATCGTGACGATGCTGGCATGCGCGCGCCTCGGGCTCACCCACTCGGTGGTGTTCGCCGGGTTCTCCCCCACGGCATTGCGTCAGCGGGTCGACGACGCCGAAGCCAAGTTGATCGTGACCACCGACGGGCAGTGGCGGCGTGGGAAGCCCGCCGCGCTGAAGTACGCCGTCGACGAGGCGCTGGGGTCGGACCCGTCGACCGTCGAGCATGTGCTGGTGGTGCGCCGGGTCGGCCTCGACGTGCCGTGGACCGAGGTTCGCGACCTGTGGTGGGACGAAACCGTCGCTGTTGCTTCGCCTTCGCACGAGGCGCAGCCCTTCCCCGCCGAGCATCCGCTGTTCATCCTCTACACCTCCGGCACCACCGGAAAACCCAAGGGCATCCTCCACACGACCGGCGGATACCTCACCCAGACCGCCTACACCCACCACAACGTCTTCGACCACAAAGCCGGACAAGACGTCTACTGGTGCACCGCCGACATCGGCTGGGTCACCGGACACAGCTACATCGTCTACGGCCCACTCGCCAACCGCGCCACCCAGGTCGTCTACGAGGGCACACCCAACTCCCCCGACGAACACCGCCACTTCCAGATCATCGAAAAATACGGCGTCACCATCTATTACACCGCGCCCACCCTGATCCGCACGTTCATGAAATGGGGCCGCGAGATCCCCGACGCACACGACCTGAGCACCCTGCGACTGCTCGGCTCCGTCGGCGAACCCATCAATCCGGAGGCGTGGCGCTGGTACCGGGAAGTGTTCGGCGCCAACAAGACTCCGATCGTCGATACCTGGTGGCAGACCGAGACCGGCGCCATCATGATCTCCCCGCTGCCCGGCGTCACCGCCACCAAGCCCGGCGCTGCGATGGGCGCGCTGCCGGGGATCTCCGCCAAGGTCGTCGACGACGAAGGTACGCCGCTGGGTTCCGGCGAATCCGGTCTGCTCGTCCTGGATCAGCCGTGGCCGTCGATGCTGCGCGGCATCTGGAACGATATGGACCGCTACCGCGAAACCTATTGGCAGCGTTTCGCTTCCGATGGCTGGTATTTCGCCGGGGACGGCGCCAAGCTCGACGCCGACGGCGATCTGTGGATCCTGGGGCGCGTCGATGACGTCATGAATGTGTCCGGGCACCGGATCTCCACCGCCGAGGTGGAATCAGCGCTCGTCGGGCACCCGTCCGTCGCCGAGGCCGCGGTGGTCGGCGCCGCCGACGAGACCACCGGGCAGGGGATCGTCGCCTTCGTCATCCTCACCGGCTCGGCGGCCACGGCCGACGCCCTCGTCTCCGAGCTGAAGGCGGCGGTCTCGCTGGAGATCAGTCCGATCGCGCGGCCACGCGAGATCCACATCGTGCCGGAGCTGCCCAAAACGCGCAGTGGCAAGATCATGCGCCGGCTGCTGCGCGATGTCGCCGAAGGTCGCGAACTCGGCGATACCTCCACACTGGTCGACCCGTCGGTGTTCGAGTCGATCGCCACCGCGTGACGGGTCGGCGCTCCGAGCCGGCAGCCGTCTTCCGCACCGACGTCGCACGACGGCGCGGGAATCGGCGGTCGGCCCGAGTCACCATCGAACGGGCCCGACCCCGCCGAAAGGACACAGCGTGAGCGCACCGGATGGACGCGGTATGCCCGGCACCGGGCATGCTGGGACGGTGGAGATACCTATGTTCCCGCTGGGCGCGGTGCTGCTACCCGGTGAGTCGCTGTCGTTGCAGATCTTCGAGCCGCGGTACGTGGCGCTGATCGAGGACTGCATGGATGGGCGGCGGGAGCCGGAATTCGGCGTCGTGCTGATCGCGCGCGGGCACGAGGTCGGCGGTGGTGAGGTGCGCACGGAGGTGGGCACCGTCGCCCGGATCGCCGAGGTCATCGAACTGCCCGGTTCGCGATACCGCGTGCGCTGCAAGGGAACCGACCGTATCCGCATCGACAAGTGGCTCGTCGACGCCCCGTACCCCCAAGCCGAAGCCGCGCACTGGCCCGACGGCCCCGGCACCGACGACAGCGCGTTGCTGGAGGGCTTGCGTGAACGCGCGGACCGCCTGCACACCCTGACGGCCCAGTTCGCGCGCCGCAACGGCATCCGCCGCCCCCCGCCCTCGGCATCGCTGCAGGACCTGTCCGACGATCCGACCACCCGCTCCTACGAACTCGCCGCTCGCCTGCCGATCGGCCCGACCGACCGCCAGTCGGCCCTGTCCGCCCCGGACCCGCACAGTCGACTCGCTGCCTTGTCCACCTCCGTCGACGACGCGATCGCGATGATGGAGTTCCGCCTGCTGTGACGTCAGCCCGCCGGCGCGAGGGTGATCACGATCTTCGCGCGAGCGTGCTCGGTCTCCATGTACTCGATGGCGGCCGGCGTTTCGGCCAGCGGATAGGTCCGGTCGATGGCCGGGCGCAGCAGGCCCGACTCGATCAGTTCGCGGAGCTCGGTGAGTGACCGCGGCGTCTGTTCCGCCAGGGGACACCGGATAGCCGGTTTCACGAACGGCCGAGCCAGCTGACCGCGCGCGAGCAGGCCGACCGGGCCGAACCAGCTGCCGCCGTCGAAGTTGCCGCCACCGGACAGCACCAGCGTGCCGGTGGATTCGACCAGGCGAAGCAGTGCACGCAAGGTCCTGGTTCCGGCCAGGTCGAGGACGGTGTCGTAGCGGCCGGTCACGGTGTCGCGGGTGTAGTCGACGACGTGCTCCGCGCCGAGCGACCGCGCCGCCTCGACATTGCGGGTGCTGCACACCGCGGTGACCCGCGCGCCCCGCGCTCGGGCGATCTGGACCGCGAAGGTGCCGACCCCACCGGACGCGCCGATGATCAGCACCCGCTCACCGTCGCCGACATGGCGCAGGCAGGTCAGGGCGGTATTGGCGGCCAACGGCACCGCCGCCGCTTCCTCGAAGCTCAGATTCGCCGGCTTCCGGTCGAGCAACACCCGCGCCACCGCGACGTACTCCGCGAACGAACCGCTCACCGCCTCGCCGAACACCTCCTCGCCCACGGCCAGGTCCGAGACACCGTCCCCCACCGCCTCGACCGTCCCCGAGAAGTCCCCGCCCGGCACCGGGTTCGCCGGTCCCCGGCGACCGAACACCGACCGATCCATCCACCGCGCGATCTTCGGGTCACCCCGCATCACATGCCAATCCCGCGCATTCACCGACGCGGCGCGCACCCGAACCAGCACCTCCCCCGCGCCCGCCGACGGCCGCCCGACCTCCGTCACCGCCAACATCGCCGATGACCCGTATACCTGCTGCGTAATCGCCCTCACACCGAGAACGCTAGGCGCCCCGACCACCCACCCACATCAGGGAATCCCCCGATGCGTCCGGAGATTTCACGCCAGGTGCGGGCCTACCCGCGTGGCACCGGACGCTGCGGCGAACGTGTCTCGCCAACGGGATTCGCCAGACACCGCTCGAGTGCACCGAACGCTTCGAAGACTTCAGGGGCCTCGAACGCGCGGTTGCGGCGGCCGACTGTGAGTTGCCGCAGGATTCCGGCGTCGACGAGTCGCTCGATCGCGGTGTTGGCAGCGGGAAAACTGCGTTCCACCAGAGCAGCGGCGGTCGCGACGGTGATGATCGGCGCGCCGACGAGATGCGGAAGTAGCAGGGCGGCAGCCGAATCCGCTCGCAATGGCGCAACCCGCTCGCGCCATCGCCGCAACAGGGCGGCGGTTCTCGTCTCGAACATTGTGGCGTCGGTGACCGCCTGTTCACAGGCTGCGGCGAACCTACCGATCCAGGCATTGACGCCGTCCATCGCTGCCCCGGTGCCGGATGGACCGAGGTGACGGAATCCGGTGAGGCCATCGATGTAGCTGCGGGTCGCCGTGGCCAAGACGAGCGAAATCGGCGCGATCACCCGCTCGGAGAGTCCTCGTCGACGGAGCACGAGGTGGATCAGAACACGTCCCGCACGACCGTTGCCGTCGACGAACGGGTGGATCGTCTCGAACTGGGCATGTGCGATCGCTGCCTGCGCGACCGCGGGCAGGTCGGCGGTGTTGACGAACGCGATCAGGTCCGCCATCAACTCCGCGACATAGCGCGGCGGCGGTGGCACATACGCAGCGGAGCGCGGGTTGTACGAACTGCCGCCGATCCAGTTCTGCTGATCCCGGTACCTGCCGCCGTGGGAGGCGAGGTGCGTGCCCGTCATCAATCGTCGATGCACATCGGTCAGTACCTCATCGGTGATTTCCTGACCGCGCGAGACCGAACGCACGCCCAGTGCCATCGCATCGATGTTCGCCAGCACCTCCACCGCGGTGACATCGGTGGAGACTTCGTCGAAGGCCGCGGCAACCTCAGCGCGCAACAACCGTCGTGCGCCGATTTCGAGGCCTTCGATGCGCGAGGACGCGACGGCCTCGGCCCGCAGCAGCAGTCGCGACAGCACCTCGGTATCGGACAACGCCGACGCGTCCCGATCGAGCCGGGCAATCGCGATCTCGGCATCCGCGACATCGGCGGCCGTGGCGCCATCGAAGGTGAATGCCCTGCCCATCAGCGGATCCGGTAGGTAGGCATCAAAAGAACCGGCGCTCCGGTCACGACGGGACAGCCCACCACGATCGAGGGAACTCTCCCACTGACACGACAATAGCTCGGCCAATTCACACCTCCTTATTAAAGCTTATCAGTCAATCTTTAATAAGGAATTCGAGATCGCTGACTTCTACCTCGGAAACGGTCGAACCAGGAGGGGGTGTGGGCCGTTGACAGGGAAGGAGCTGGTGCGCGCGAGACGCGGACCAGCTGCCTCCTCGACCGAAGCGGAGAGCGACCGATGACCATCAACGATTTCTCGCTGAACCGCCGCGCCGTCGTGGTGGGTGCGGGCGTATTGGCCGCCGCGGGAACGCTGACCGCGTGCGGTACCTACGAGAAGAACGACGCGGCGCCCGCCAGGGCTGCCGAACCAGGGGCACCCGCCGGTGCGCTGACCAAGGCGGCCGATGTCCCGGTGGGCGGCGGGGTGATCGTCGGCGACACCGTCGTCACCCAGCCGACGGCGGGCAATTTCGTCGGGCTGTCATCGACCTGCACGCACGCTGGGTGCAAGGTCGCCACGGTGGCGAACGGCACCATCAACTGCCCCTGTCACGGAAGCCGATTCGGGCTCGACGGTGCCGTGCGCGGCGGTCCCGCGACCGAGCCGCTGCCCGCCAAACCCGTTCGCGTCGAGGGAGACTCGATCGTTGCCGGGTAACCCGAACGCGCACCACACCCGCACCGCGGCAGTGCGGGCGTGGCGATGCGATCAGCCTGCGGCGTCCATCATTTCGGACATGCGCCGTTCCATTTCTTCCGGCGAGACGTCCTCGATGTGGGTGGCCACGGTCCAGCGGTGACCCCACGGGTCTTCGAAGGCGCCGCTGCGGTCGCCGTAGAACTGGTCGGTCACGGGGGTGATCGCGGTGGCGCCCGCGGTGAGCGCCGCGGCGAAGGCGGCGTCGGCGTCGGCGACGTAGACCATCAGGTTCACCGGGGAGCCGCCGACGGACTTCGGGTCGCTGAAGCCGATCTCGGGGACCGGGTCGCCGACCATCAGTACCGAGTCGCCGACCAGCAGCTCACTGTGGACGATGGTGCCGCCGGGGCCGTCCATCTTCATGCGCACGGTCGCGCCGAAGATCGCGGTGTAGAAGTCGATCGCAGCGGCCGCGCCCGCGCACGCCAGCCCGGGACAGATCCGCGGATAGCCGTCGGGGAAGGGGGAAACATCAGACATCGGAGACCTCCGTGTCGAGAGTGATGCTCGGACGACCACCAGCGTATTCCCCTGGCCTGATCGGGGAAAGGCCGCCGCACCCTTCGGCCAGTCGGTGAGATCAGGACTAGTAGAACTCGTTTTACTCCTGTAGAACTTGGTGCAGGTTGTAGAACCTGTTTCAGTTTTGCTGTCGAAGTCGGAGGGCCGGGACGTGCGCTACGGGGTTGTCTTGTTCACCAGTGACCGGGGCATCACGCCCGCCGATGCGGCCAAAGCCGCCGAGGACGCCGGATTCGACGCGTTCTACGTCCCCGAGCACACCCATATTCCGGTGGTGCGGGCCGCGGCCCATCCGCAGACCGGGGACTCCTCGCTGCCCGACGACCGGTACCTGCGCACCCTCGACCCGTGGGTCGCGCTGGCCACCGCCGCCGCGGTCACCGAGCGGATCACCTTGTCGACGGCGGTGGCACTGCCCGCCGAGCACCACCCGATCACCCTCGCCAAGACCATCGCCTCCCTCGATCACCTGTCCGGTGGGCGGGTGGAACTGGGCGTCGGATTCGGCTGGAACACCGATGAACTCGCCCATCACGGCGTTCCCGCGAACAAGCGACGCACGGTATTGCGCGAGAACCTCGACGCGATGCGGGCACTGTGGTCGCAGGAGGAAGCCGAATTCGCCGGTGACTTCGTGAAATTCGGACCGAGCTGGTCCTGGCCGAAGCCGGTGCGCGCCGGGGTCCCGGTATTGCTCGGAGCGGGCGGTACCGAGAAGTCGTTCGGCTGGCTGGCGGCCAATGCGGACGGTTGGATCACCACCCCGACCGAAGGTGACCTGGGCGCCAAAGTCGAACTCCTGCACCGGGTCTGGAAGGACGCGGGCCGCGACGGCACCCCCCGGGTGATCGCGCTGGCCGGTCGTCACAATGCCGAGCAACTCGCCCGCTGGGCCGACCTCGGCGTCACCGAGGTGGTCTTCGGTCTTCCCGATAAGAGCGCCGACGACGTCGGTGGCTATCTCGGCCACCTCGGCGGGAAACTCGCCGTCGCGGCGTAAATCCGAACCGGCTCAGCCGCACCGGTTTCAGCCGCTACTGGTTTCAGCCGCTACTGGTTTCAGCCGCGGAGTTTGCGCACCTGAGCCGCGGTGAGATCGGAGAGCACGCCGGGGTCGACGACTTCCGGCGCGGTGACAACAACCTGAACCAGCGTGTTCCCCACCTGAACCAGCGAAGTCGCCGACGTGAGCGTGAGCCCTTCGCTGGTAGCGGTCAAGGCGAACGCCGAGCCGGCATCGCCGGCAGGCGGCTGAGCGAGTGCGCTGGTTCGATACTCGATCCGCACCCCGGCGTCGTCACCCGAGTAGCTGGTACAGCGCCGGGGCTGGGCCTGCAGCGCATCGAACGCCGGGGCCAGCGCCGCGTCCGCATAGCTCGCGGCATCGATGTCGATGGTGGCGAAGCTGGGCCCGGCGAACTGCACCGACGCGGCGGCGGCCGACCCAGGCCACTGCTGCGCGATCGGCAAGAGCAAACGCCCACAGTCCGGCGGATCCGTCAGCGCCGCGGGCGGCACCGCGGGCTCGCCGGACTCACCGCGCGGCGGCACCACCGCGAAATCACCGGGCAGATCCGTCGCGGCGAGCAGACCCGCCGACAACTGCGCCGCATCGCGGACAACGGCGCCGGTTCCGGGTGCGGCCGCGACCGCGACCGCGGCAGAGAACGGGACCGATCCCGGCGAGTCCACCGTGTCGCCGGACCCACAGCCCGCGATCCCGGCCAACCCGAGACATGCCGAAACAACCGCGCCCACGCGCAGCGAACGTACCCGCATCATTCCGTCCAGGTCACGCGTGTCGACTGCGTCTGCACCAACGTGCTCACACTGCGCGCGTCCCGATAGGTCTGCTGTCCGCCGATCTCGATGGAGCCCGAAACCGGCAGCGGCATACCGAGATCGATGGTGATCGAGCCGACGCCTTCCATCACGTAACCGTCGATGTCGAGCTCACCCGCGTCGTTGGGCAACTCCCACACAGTGTCGGTGGGTGTCTGATTCACCTGCAGATCGATGGTGAGCCGGTCGCCCTCCCGGCTGGTGAGCGTGGCCGTGGTGATCTGGTCCAGGGTGACCCCGCCGGTGATCTTCTGGTGCACCGTCCACACCGCACCGATCCCGACGGGCTGGTCCGGGAACGCGATCGATTGATACACAGCCTGGTAGAAGGCCTGCTCGAGCGCGGCCCGCGCCGTATTCGGGGTGTCCGGTGACGGGGCCATGCGCAGCTCGGTGATCGCGCCGAGGTCGCTCATCCCCAAACCGGCGTGTGAACCGCCGGCGGAGGTGAACGCCTTGTTGAGCGCGGGGTCGGGGGTGGTGACCGCGCCGACGGTGAGGTCGACGCCATCGGCGCCCGCGCGCGCGACCATCGGGATGGTCAGCGCGGCGGGCGAGAAGTCGCGGACAGGCTGATCGTTGACCTGCTGCTGGATCCGGTAGTCGGTGCGCAACGTCACTTCCTGGGTGGTCCCCGCGGCATAGCGCGGTCGCAGCAGATCTCGCGGCTCCTCGCCGGGCGAGACCATCGTGGTGACCGCGGCCGAGATCGGCACGGTGACTTCCTTGCCGATGCCGAGCGGCTCGGTGCCGTCGGCCTCCGCGGCAGGGGCCGAGCGGTCGGCGCACCCGGCGCCGAAGGTCGCGAACCCGAGCACGAGCGCCACCAGTAACACCCCGGGGCGCGCGATGCGGGGTAAGCGAGATCTAGACAACACCGTCACAGCCATCAGGGTACGACCGCTTCCTGAGTAACACCTGGGACTCCTCGGCACCGCGGCGAAGGCCAGATCACCATTAGGGAATGATGGACGCGTGAGTGAAGACCGGCCAACCGACAACGCTGCCGTCCCCGAGACCGGCGACGACTCAGCCACACCGTCGGCGGCTGCCGTGCCCGAGACGGCCGAGACGGCGAAACCCGCTGGTCGCCGCCGTTTGACGACGTTGCTGATCATCGCCGTCGTCCTGTTCGGGCTCGACCTGCTGACCAAATGCCTCGCGGTCGCCCTCATCGACCCGGGCGAATCCGTCCCGATCATCGGCGATTTCGCGCGGTTCACCCTGGTGCGCAACCCGGGCGCGGCGTTCTCGATGGCGACCGGCATGACCTGGCTGCTGACCCTGATCGCCGCCGCGGTGGTGATCGGTGTGATCCGGATCGGGCGCACCCTGCGTTCGCTGTGGTGGGCCATCGGCCTCGGCATGGTGCTCGGCGGGGCGCTGGGCAACCTGGTGGACCGGATCTTCCGATACCCAGGCCCGCTGCAGGGCCATGTGGTCGACTTCGTCGCCGTCGGGTGGTGGCCGGTCTTCAACGTCGCCGACTCGGCCATCGTGTGCGGGGCGATCTTGCTGGTCGCGCTCACCGTGTTCGGTTTCGAACCGGACGGGACCCGCAGCGGTCGCAAACACACCGAGGAGACCGTATGAGAGAAACCAGAACGATGCCCGTCCCCGATGGACTCGACGGGATGCGGGTGGACGCGGGACTCGCCCGCCTGCTCGGCCTCTCGCGGACCGCGGTCGTGGCGCTGACCGAGGACGGCTCGGTGCAGATCGACGGGGTCGCCGCGGGGAAGTCCGACCGGCTCACCGCGGGCGCGTGGCTGGAAGTGATCTTCCCCGAACCCAAGCAAGCGCTGACAGTCGAGGCCACTCCCGTCGAGGGGATGAACATTCTCTACGCCGACGACGACATCGTCGCCGTGGACAAGCCGATCGGCGTCGCCGCGCACTCCGGTGTCGGCTGGACCGGACCGACCGTGGTCGGCGGCCTGGCGGCGATGGGTTATCGCATCTCCACCTCGGGCGCGCACGAACGGCAGGGCATCGTGCACCGGCTCGACGTGGGCACCTCCGGTGTGATGGTGGTGGCACAATCCGAACACGCTTACACGATGCTCAAGCGCGCCTTCAAGGAACGCACGGTCGACAAGCAATACCATGCACTCGTGCAGGGACACCCGGATCCGAGCAGCGGCACCATCGACGCGCCGATCGGGCGCGCGCGGGGTAATGCCTGGAAGTTCGCGGTGACCGGTGACGGCAGGCCCAGTGTCACCCACTACGACACCATCGAGGCGTTCCAGGCGGCCAGCCTGCTCGACGTCCACCTCGAGACCGGCCGCACCCACCAGATCCGGGTGCACTTCTCCGCGGTCCGCCACCCCTGCGCGGGTGACCTCACCTACGGCGCCGACCCGACGCTGGCCAAACGCCTCGGCCTGGAACGGCAGTGGCTGCACGCGCGTCAGCTCGGCTTCCACCATCCCGCCGATGGTCGCTGGCTCGAGATCACCAGCGAGTACCCCGACGATCTGGCGGGCGCCCTGGACGTTTTACGCAATGCCTGACGACCCGCGGTCGTCCGAACCGGCGCCGGATACGGCGCCGGACGACCGCGGGGAACCGCCCGCCGACCAGGCGGGAGACAGCGCGAACACCTCCTCGGAGACACTCGGGAAAATGCCGGCGGAGCCGGGATCGCAGGCCGACGATGACGATGGCCGATTCTCCCTGCGCAATGCCGCCTTCTACGCGATCGCGGCCATCGGCGCGGTGATCCTGCTGGTTGTCGCCTACCGCGAACCGGCGCCCACGTCGGCAGTGGCGACCGATCGGCTGGGACCCGCACCCGGCGAGCAGGTTCAGCAATACCTCGGCGACGCACGGGCCTCCCTCGGCGGTGCCGGCACCGACCCACACTGGGCGCTGGTGTCGTTCGCCGAATACCTGACGCCCCAACAGATTCCGGCCGCGGCCGATGGGTTGCGGGTTTCCGGGGTGATCCAGCACGTGCCCGTCGAGCGGGTACAGACACCGGTGATCACCGTCGCCACCCCGGGCGGCGACGAGCCGGCGGTGAATTCCGGTGACGCGGCCGCGGGCTTGGTCGCGGCACAACAGTTCCGCGATCAGCGCAGCGCCGAGATCGCCCGTCTCACCGAGACCCGCCTGCGCGCGGGCTGCGCATGTACGGCGGGCATCGTCGTGCGCGGCACGCTCCCCCAATTACGTGACCTGGCAACACAACCCGGAGTCAGGGCGGTGCAGGCGCTGCCCGCCGACGCCGTCGCAGGCCGGTTCGCGGTGAGCCCGTTGCTGCCCGGCAGCACCGATACCGTCGCCCCGAACCCCGATGACGGCCCGGTTCCGACCGAGTAGTACTGCGGTCGAGGCGACGACTGTCCTTGAATCGCAACGATGTTCGCCGATGCTGGAGCTGCCTACGGCCGATCGGTGGTGCGGCGCGTATCGGCCAGTTCCCACAGCGTGCGCGCCCGGTCCACATCGCCGGCGCGGTCGTAGGCAGCCGCCATCAATGCGAGCGCACCGGCATCGAGCCGGTCGAGCTGCACGATGAGGCCGGAAAACAGATCGTCGAGTTCGTCGGGGGTCACCGGGTGGTCCCGAGACGATGCGACAGCGTTACCTCCATAACCGGCAAAGGTACTCCAACACCGAATGTCGGTCCGGCACAAGGGTTCTCGAATCGATTACGGTCGAGTCAGGGATTCCTCACGCCCCCTGCGCACCGACCGGGGGAAAGAACTTACCCGCGCCGCCGGAGCGCCGCGCCTGCACCCACCACGCCAGCTCGACCAGCACGATGCCGATCGCACCGCACACCACCGCGGCCAGCGTCAGGCGCGGGTTGGACGGGTCGAGTTTGAAGAACTCGCGGGTGAACGGGATCGTGAACAGCGCGACGTAGGCCAGCACCGATACCGCGATCAGCACCACCTTCCACCACACATACGGCCGCGCCACCAGCACGAGCACCCACACCGCGATCATGATCAGCGTGATCAACGCGGTGGTGCCCGCCTGCACCTTCTGCGTCTCGGAGGCTTCCGGCCCGGCGTAGGCGATGAGGTAGGACACGAAGGTCGCGACGCCGATCACCACGCCGGAGGGCACCGCGAGGCGCATCACCCGGCCGACGAAGCCGGTACGGGCGCGCTCGTTGTTGGGCGCCAGTGAGAGCACGAACGCGGGGATGCCGATGGTGAACCAGGCCGCGATGGTGACGTGGCGCGGCAGGAACGGGTAGCCGATGGGGTCGTAGCCGAAGATCTGCGAACCGACGCCCGCCAGGCCGACGAGGAAGGCCAGCAGCACCGAGTACACGGTCTTGGTGAGAAACAGGTTCGAGACGCGTTCGATATTGCCGATCACCCGGCGCCCCTCCCCCACCACATACGGCAGGGTCGCGAACTTGTTGTCCAGCAACACGATCTGCGCCACCGCGCGGGTCGCCGGGCTACCGGCCCCCATCGCGACACCGATATCGGCATCCTTGAGCGCCAGTACGTCGTTGACGCCGTCACCGGTCATGGCGACGGTGTGCCCGCGCGACTGCAAGGCACCGACCATGGCGCGCTTCTGATCGGGACGGACACGGCCGAAGGTGGTTTCGTGATCGAGGACGTCGGCGAGCGCGGCCGGATCGTCGGGCAGAGTGCGCGCGTCGACGGCGTGGTCACCGCCGGGCAGGTCGAGCGATGAGGCGACGGCACCGACGGACACGGCGTTGTCGCCGGAGATCACCTTGATCGAGACCTGCTGGCTCGCAAAGTATTCCAGGGTTTCCTTGGCGTCGGGACGCACCTTCTGCTCGAGCACGACCAGCGCGGCGGGCTCGACCCGGCCGGGCGCGTCGTCGGCGTCGACCGGACGGTCGCTGCGTGCCAGCAGCAGCACACGCAGACCCGACGAGCCGAGCTGTTCGGCGTTGGCGGCGTCGGCGGAGGCGGGATCGAGCAGCACGTCGGCGGCGCCGAGCAGCCAATCACCGTGGGCGCCATAGGAAATGCCGCTCCACTTCTTGGCCGAGGAGAACGGCGCGATGGCGGTCTGCGACCAGCCGGGCGAGTCGGGCAGTGCTTCGGCGATGGCCTGGACACTGGCATTGGGGCGCGGGTCGTCGCTCGCGAGCGCAGCCAGTACGGCGTGCAACTGTGCCTCGTCGAACGCGCCGAGCGGTTGGACCTGCGCCAGGCGCATGCCGTTCTCGGTGAGGGTGCCGGTCTTGTCGGCGCACACCACGTCGACGCGCGCCAGGCCCTCGATCGCGGGCAGTTCCTGCACCAGGCACTGACGTTTACCCAGGCGCACCACACCGACCGCGAAGGCGATCGAGGTCATCAGCACCAGGCCCTCGGGGACCATCGGGACCAGCGCGGCGACCATCCCGGTCACGGCGGGCCGCCACGATTCCCCGCTCGAGACCAGCTGGTTGTAGATGCTGAGCAGACCGGCCGGGATGAGCAGGTAGGTGATGAATTTCAGGATCTTGTCGATGCCCGAACGCAATTCGGAGTGCACCAGCGTGAACTTGCTGGCCTCCTCGGCCAGTTTCGCGGCGTAGGCGTCCTTGCCGACCTTGGTCGCGCGGTAGGCGCCCGAACCCGACACCACGAAGCTGCCCGACATCACCGGTGCGCCGATGCCCTTGTCGATCGGGTCGGCCTCACCGGTCAGCAGCGACTCGTCGATCTCGAGCGCGGCGGACTCTTCGACCTCGCCGTCGACCACGATCTGATCGCCGGGGCCGAGCTCGATCAGATCGTCGAGCACTACCTCGCCGGGCGAGACCTGATGAGCGACGCCGTCGCGGCGCACCGTCGGCTTGGCCTGGCTGACGATCGCCAGCTCGTCGAGGGTTCGCTTCGCCCTGACCTCCTGGATGATGCCGACCGCGCTGTTGGCCACGATGAGCAGACCGAACATGCCGTCGATGATCGAGCCAGTCGAGAGCACCAGCAGGAACAGCACGCCGAGAATGGCATTGATACGGGTGAAGACATTCGCGCGGACGATCTCGCCGACCGAACGACTCGCCCTGGCCGGGACGTCGTTGGTGCGCCCGTCCCGGCGGCGCTCATCGACCTGTGCTGCGGTGAGCCCGGCGGCGGCGGGCTCCTGCACGGAAATGGACATGCTCGCCAGATTAGCGGGTCGTATCATGGGATGAATGCAGCGCAGCTCATCCCCGCCCGGTGTCGTTTTCGGTGCGGGCGCCTACCTCATCTGGGGCTCGTTCGCCGCCTTCTTCGGGCTGCTGTCGTTCGCCTCGCCTGCCGAAGTGGTGGCTCAGCGGATCGTCTGGACGCTGGTCGTGGTGCTGCTCGTGCTCACGCTGACCGGGCGGCTCGGTGGCTTGCGCGGGATCGATGCCAGGACCTGGCGCATGGCCGCGGCCGCCTCGGCGGCGCTGTCGCTGAACTGGGGTGTGTACGTCTTCGGCGTCACCACCGGGCACATCGTGGAATGCGCGCTCGGCTACTTCATCAACCCACTGGTCACCGTCGCCATCGGGGTGCTGCTGTTCCGGGAACGGCTCACCAGGGCGCAATGGGTGGCGCTGGGGCTGGGTGCGCTGGCGGTGGTGGTGCTGACCGTCGATTACGGCAGGCCGCCGGTGATCGCGTTGATCCTGGCCTGCTCGTTCGCCGCCTACGGGCTGGTGAAGAAGGTGATCCGGCTCGACGCACTGCCCGGCATCGCGGCCGAGGGCATGGTGGCTGTGCCGTTCGCGCTGGCGTTCCTGATCGTCCTGATGGCCACCGGCCGTAGTGAGATGACTTCCAGCCCCACCCATTTCGGTCTCATGCTCGCCACCGGGCCGGTCACCCTGCTGCCGCTGCTGCTGTTCGCGGTGGCGGCCAAGCGGGTCCCGCTCTCGACCATGGGCATCCTGCAGTACCTCACCCCCGCCCTGCAGATGGCCTGGGGCGTTGCAGTCATGCACGAACCCATGCCTGCCTCACGCTGGGCCGGATTCGCCCTGATCTGGGTGGCGCTGGCGGTGTTCACCACCGACGCCCTGGTGCGGGGACGGCGCAATCGGCAGCTCTCGGTGGCCGAGGCGAAGGACGCGACTGCGCATTAGCTCGATTCGGTGTCAGCCCGGCGCGACGCGCCGGTGGATCGCATGCCGACCGGTAGGCTCGCTAGTCGGACAATCGGCTGGTGGGCACCCGAGAGAGGTGGGTTCTGTGCACGATGCGGGGTTCTCGGATCGGGTCGCCGGCGTGCTGGTGGGTACTGCGGCCGGTGATGCGCTGGGGGCAGGCTACGAGTTCACCCATCCGGGGCCGGACACGGTGATCGACATGGTCGGCGGCGGGGTATTCAGCTGGGCGCCGGGTGAGTGGACCGACGATACGTCGATGGCCGTAGCCGTAGCGGTAGCCGCTGCCAACGGGCCGGGGATCGATCTCGACGCGGTCGCTGCCGGGTTCGTCTCCTGGTACGACTCGAAGCCGCCCGACATCGGGAATCAGACTCGAACTGTGTTGTCCGCCAGGCCTTCCTCCGCGCTGGACATGCAGGCCGTGGCGATGTCGCTGACCGGGCGAACCGGAGGTAACGGGTCGCTGATGCGAACCGCGCCGGTCGCGTTGGCCTACCTCGACGACGCCGCCGAATGCGTCGCGGCGGCGGGCCGGGTCGGACTGCTCACGCACTACGACGAGAACGCCGTCGAGGCGTGCAAGTTGTGGACCTACGCGATCCGGCACGCCGTACTGAACGCCGATTTCGACGGCGTTCGCGAATATGTCAGCGGCTCACCACAATCCGCGTACTGGACCGAACGTCTCGACGAAGCGGAGAAGGGCACCCCCGCCGACTTCCCGAACAACGGCTGGGTGGTGCACGCCCTGCAAACCGCGTGGTGGGCGATCACGTCCACCGATCCTTCTACGCCCGAACAGCTTCCACTCGCCCTGGAGGCGTGCGTGCGCGCGGGAAACGACACCGACACCACCGCGGCCATCGCGGGCGGCCTCCTCGGCGCCCGCTGGGGAGCCTCGGCCGTGCCCGCCCACTGGCGCGCCATCCTGCACGGCTACCCCGGCCTCACCGGCGCCGATCTCCCGGATCTCGCTCTCCGTATCGCCACCAACTCTCGCTAGGCGCACCTGATCTCAGGTGTGCCACCACGCAGGAGCGCGACAGCGGTGCGCACGCTGGCCGTGTCCGTCGCTGACCGTCCTGAGCGCGTGTGACACCGGGTCGGCAACGCGCGTGGAACAATGCCCGACCCAGAGTCGGCATTCGTCGCAATGCCATGGGGGATCGCGGTCCGCATCGTGAGGTCGCGAGGGGAATCCGGACGGCGTCCTCGTGCGACCCGATACCCAGGCGGCCCGTCAGACCGCAGGGCGACCTGGCGGCTACCAGGCGGTGATGGTGGGTCCGGGAGTCCAGGTACCCCAGCGGTTGTCGGAGTTGATATCCACCTTCGCCGGGGTGGCGGTGGTGTCGAGGGGGAGGTATTGCTCGAGGGAGCCCCAGTCCCTGTCCCAGTCGTTGTTCAGGTAGGTCGGCAGGGTGCGGGCGGTGAACAGGAGCTGGGTCCAGCCGAGTGGGCCGCCGCCGTCGTGGCCCTGCCAGAGGTTGGTGATGGTGGCGCCGTTGCGGTCGGGCAGGATGCGGTATTCGGGGAGCTCGGCGATACCGTTGTAGGTGGGCATCTGGTTCTGGCACGGGAAGTGCAGTCCCACAGCCCAATCCAGCAAGACCGGGGCCGTACGGCCGACGAGCGCACTGAGCGTGGTGGTCTGCGGCATGCGCGGCGGGGTGACCGCGAGCCACTGGTCGGGACCGAGGTCCTTGTCGGCGGCGACCAGGCGGACAGCGCTCGTATCGGAGGGCAGCTGGTCCATCGGGATGCGCAGATTGCGCCACATCGGCGCCGGGCCGATATCGGTGGGAGCGATCTGGCCGGTCACGGTCACGGTGCCGTCGGCCGCGGCGGTGCCGTATTCGACGGCCAGTTCCTGGCCGGGGTGGACGATGCCGTCGGCGTCGACCGAGCGGATCCGGCCTGCCACCGACATCGCGAGCAGCGGGCCACGCGGGCCGTCCGGCAGGCGGAACCAGCCGGTTGTCAGCGCGGCGGGTTCCTGGGTGCCAGAGCGGTAGCTACCGAGGACGGGGGTGGTCGCGGGGTCGAGACCGAACGGCAGTTGCAACGAGCCCTGCCGTGATTCCGAGCCCGCCGAGGTGGAGGCCTCGCGCAGCTTGTCGGGGTCGTCGGACACCGAGTTCGCTTGGCCGGTGGTCGATTCCACCTCGTCGGAGGTGAGCACGGGCGCGACGCCATCGGCCCGGAAGCCGGTGGAGTCGGTGCCGTTCATCGTGGTGATCATGTCGCCGGACAGCGGCGCGAGCAACGAGGCGTTCGGGTCGGTTTCGACGAGCACCTCGTCGGCCATGCCACAGCCACCGGCGAAGGCCGCGGAGAAGTTGGAGCCGGCCAGGGAGTACGCGGGGTATTGGGCGACGGTGGCCTTGGCGAAGGATGCCACTTCGAACAGCACCATCATCGCGGCCGCGATGGCGAGGACGGGCAGCCCAGCCACGCGCCCCACCTTGGCTTTCGGGTTCGGGTGGATGTGGAACCACGCGGCAACAGCGAGCGCCAGCACGGTCAGGCCGACGAACAAGGTCGAGACGCCATAGCCCGCCACGGTCGGCGGCTTGTCCCACCAGGGGATCCCCCATGAAGAGACATACCAGTAGCCGTTGGCGCCGACCCACGTCATGGCGAGGGTGAAGAAGACCCCCGCGGCGAACAGCGCGCGATTGCGCATCGGCCGCAGGACATTCGCGCTCACCGCGACCGCGGTCACCGCGGCGACACAGGTGGCCAGGCCCGCGAACACACCGAACTGGTGGGTCCACTTGGTGGGCGAGAACATCATCAGCACCATGGCGGCCAGGGTGATGCCGAGCATGCGCCGAGTCGGACCAACGGCGATGCCGGGGATGTGGCCGCCGCGCCGCAGCATGACGGCAATGCAGACGATGACGCCGATCAGCATCGCGAAGACACCGAATCGCCTTGTCAGCCAGCCATCGGCGTTGAGTTGCAGCAGGTATTGGTAGCGCAGGAATTCCATGAACCAGGATTCCTTCGGGCCGATCACGGCGTGCACGGCGAACATCTCACGCACGCCGGCGAACGTCCGGTCGGCGAACACGACCGTCATCACCACCGCACCCGCCGCCAGAATCGGCAGCAACAGCGCGAGATAACCCACCGTCTTCGCCCGCTTCATGATCACCGCAGTGACCACGCGCGCACCGGCGGCCAGCGCGCCGAGGCAGATCAGGCCCGACGGTGCGCCCGTGAGAGTGAATGCCGCCACGATCACCGCGACGGCGAACGGCACGAGTCGCCGGGTCGCGATCGCTCGCTCCACCGAGACCCAGGTGACCAGAACACCCAGCGCGACAACGAATTCCGCGCGCAGACCGTTGTTGTAGGGCAGCCAGAAGGCCAGGAAGACGAAGGCCGCGGTCCAGGTGGCGACGCGTTCGCGGCGCACAGCCACACCGAGGCGGGGCAGCACTTCGCGGCTGATCAACCACCAGGTGAGCACGCCCGCGCCGAGCGCGGGCAGCCGGACCAGCGGGCTGACCGCGGAGATGTGGGTGAGCCAGCCGATGATGTCGGTGTAGGGGGTGTAGAACGGGCCCTCGTCGACACTGAACCAGCGGTAGTAGTTGGACATGTTGCCCGAACTGCGCGCACCCCTTGCCATACCGAGGATGTAGCCGTCGTCGGAGGTGTTGGCGCCGATGAAATGCCAGACCAGCAGGACCGAGAACACCAGCCAGTCGACGGGGCGCAGCCGCCACCAGCGTTGCGGCAGGAATCGGCGCGCGGAGCGGCCGTCGAGGGCATCGAGGCGGTGCAGGGCGAACAGCGACAGTGCCGTCGCCAGCAGACACAGCACGATCGCGGCCAGTTTGAGCCAGGTCGGCGACGACGTGTAGCGGGCGTCGACGTCGACGCGCACCGCGAGGTCCGCGGGGGCGGCGCCGGTCAGCTCACTGAACACGCCGACGACCTGCGGACGCAGATCAGCGGCCACCGCGGCGCCGGACGCGGTGAGACCTGTTGTGGTGACCGTGGATTGCTGCGCAGTGATCGCGATCGTCAGCGCGCAGGAGCGGTCGATGACCTCGGCCAGCGGCGCTGTCCACACCAGGGTCGAGCGCGAGACCACGTCCACGCGGCCGGGGCGTTCGGCGGTATCGGCGACGACCTTGACGACGAAGCCGTACTTCTCCATGTCGGCGGACTGCCGCGGCACGGTGGAGACCGCGACACCGCCGGTTGCGGCCAGGGAACTCAACGCGGCGCACGGCACCGTCGCCGACAGGGCGGCGGGCGCGTAGGCGATGAGCGGCGATTCGACCGCGGCGGGCGATCCCTGCTGCGGCCAGGACACTGTCGCGGCGTCGACCCGGACGGGCAGGAACGGGATCACCGCGGCACTGAGAATGCCGATCAGTCCCGCGACGATCGCGACGATGCGCGCCCACCCCGCACGATCACGTCGCGTCGGCTCCGAAACACCCTTGGGCGGATGCCCCTGCCGCACGATCGTCTCTACCACGGGGCCCGATAGTAGCCGCGCCACCGACAGCAGGCGAAACACCGTCGCGCCTCGCACGCAAAAGCCCCGTCCGCCAAACATCCGAACGGGGCAAGAGCGTGCACGATCAGGGGCAGGCGACCGAGGTCTGACCCAGGTTGGTCATCATGCCGCAGGCCCACGACTTCTGGACCTTCCACTTGCCGTCTTCGGCCACGAACGGCACATCGACGACATTGGTCTGGCCGTTGACCGTGAAGTTGGCCTTCGCGTTGACACTGTCACCGAAGGAGGTCACCTCGGTGACCTGCACCTGGACGTTGGCGTCCGAGGCGGCCTGGGCCAAGCGGTTCGGCAGCTCGGGGTCGGCCTCGCCGCCCTGCACGAAGTCCAGTTTCTGGTCGTTGGGGACCGACGGATCCAGCGCGGTGGTGAGCTGCTCGTTGAGCTGCTCCACGGTCGGCACCGGGGGCAGGTCCGCTGCCGCCGAGGCCGGCGCCTTCGCGCTGGTGGTGGTTTTGGCGGCGGGCTTGTCACCCTTGTCGTCGCTGCACGCGCTCAGGCCGAGGGCGGCGACCACGGCCAGTCCGGCGATCGCTACACGTCCGGTCGTACGAAGCTTCAACTGCTCGTCCTTTGCGTTCGAGGTGGGAGTGATTCCATCGCGGTAGCCGAGGCTACTCCTCACGCGAGACTGGCGAGCGGATCGGCCCGTGTCAGCCCCGTGTCGTCGGCTGGAAAGGTACGCGCCGGGCCGGGACCTGTCGAGCTGGTCTCGAATCGCACGGTCACCACGCCGTAACCCGCACCCTGCACCCAGCCGTGCCCGAAGTCCGGATGACTCACGTCCATACCCGGAAACCATAGTCCCGCAGGCAGATTCGGTTGTTCCTCCGGGGGTGGTGCGGTGTCGGTGACGGTGCCGAGGTCGGCGGGCACCGCCTGATCCAGTTCGGGAAACAGCGATTCCTGGCGCACCAGCGACAATCCCCCGTAGCCGACGCCGACGAGGCGGATGGGGCCGAGCTCGGCGGGATCGATCGCGGAACGCTGCGCGGCCGCGGCCAGGGTGGTCAGGTCGGCGGTGGCGTAGGGCAGGGTGAACGACCTGGTCACGATGCCCATATCCGACTTCTTGAGTTTCAGGACCACGGTGCGGGCAGCGCGGCCGTCGCGTTCCAGCCTGCGATGCGCCGACGCGGCCATCGCGGTAACAGCGGCGCGCAGCTCGGCCATGGTGACGATGTCGCGCTCATAGGTGTTCTCGGCGCTGATCTGCTTGGCCTCGGCGCGTTCGGTGACCGGACGGTCGTCGATCCCGCGCGCGAGCCGGTGCAGCGCGGCGCCGATGCTGCCCCCGAGGGTCGATACCGCCTCCGACTCCGGCAGCGCGGCGAACGCGCCGACCGTCTCGATGCCGAGGCTGCGCAGCCTGGCCTCGGCCACCGGACCGATCCCCCACAGTGTGCGCACCGGCAGCGAGGCGAGCAGCTCGCCCTGTTCCGATGGTGAAATGACCCGCATCCCATCGGGTTTGGCGAGACCGGAGCCGATTTTGGCGAGTTGTTTCCCGGTCGCCGCGCCGATCGAGGCAGTGAGCCCGGTCTGCGCTCGAACGAGAGCGCGCAGCATCGCGCAATAGTCCTCGACCTGAGCGACACTCGCGCCCGCCAGCTCGGCCGGTTCGGCGAAGGCCTCGTCGAACGACAGCGTCTCCAGCACCGGAACACAGCTGCGCAACGCGTCGAACACCTGCGCGCTCAGCACCGAGTACAGGGCGCCACGCGGCGGCACGACCACCGCCGACACGCCGATCAGGCGCCGGGCCTGATGCATCGGCATGGCCGAGCGCGCGCCGTAGACCCGAGCCTCGTAGCTGGCCCCCGCGACGACACCGCGCTGCGTCGCCCCACCGACAAGGACCGGGCGCCCACGCAGCGTGGGTCTGGTCAATTGTTCGACCGAGGCGAAGAAGGCATCCATATCGATGTGCAGCACCCAGCGACGGGCGGTGACCGCCGCATCGGACCTGGCCGGGGCCCCGGCGGCAGGGGTGTGGGTGCTCACACCGCGCAATCTACGCCGGACCACCGACATTCCTCGAGCCAATTGCCAGCGGTCACACACCGATGACACAGCCGACTATGTGATGATCGGGGGATGAAGATCCGCAAGGCTGTCATTCCGGCGGCGGGCATCGGCTCCCGGCTGCTTCCGCTGACCAAGGCGACGCCGAAGGAGATGCTGCCGGTCGGGGACAAACCGGTCATCGAGCACACGGTGCGTGAACTGGTTGCCTCCGGGATCACCGACATCACCATCGTCGTGAGCAGCGGCAAGTCGCTGATCCAGGATCACTTCCGGCCGAATCCGGCGCTGGTCGCCCAGCTTCGCGCCGACGGCAAATCCGCCTACGCCGACGCGGTGGAGGAGGTGGGCGAGCTCTCCCGCGAGGGCCACATCACCTACCTCGACCAGCACGGCCCCTACGGCAACGGCACGCCCGTGCTCAACGCGGCGCGCCATCTCGGCGACGAACCGATGCTGGTGCTGTGGCCCGACGATGTGTTCGTCGCCGAGGTACCGCGTGCCCAGCAGCTGATCACCGCCTACGAATCCACCGGGTGCCCGGTGCTGGCGCTGCTGCCGATGTCGCCGGGTGAATCGCAGCGCTACGGCGTGCCGGTGGTGCGCGAGGATCTCGACAACGGACTGCTTCGCATCTCCGGCCTGATGGAGAAGCCCAAGCCCGAAGACGCCCCGTCGGCCTTCGCGGCGATCGGCGGGTATGTCGTGACGCCGGGCATCATCGACGAGCTGCGCATCCAGACCGAGAACTGGTACACCCACCGGACCGGCGAGGTGTATCTGACCGACGCGATCAACAACTACGCCGCCGAGCACGCGGTGTACGGCCAGGTCATCCAGGGCCGCTGGTACGACACCGGCAACCCGGCCGACTACCTGGTAGCCCAGTTCGCCTCGGCCCTTGCCCATCCCGAGTACGGCCCGCTGTTGCGCCAGCTCGTGGACTGAGCTTTCGTCGGGACCCCCAGGTGGTGCGCGGCAGGGTCACGCCGACCAGCATACTTTTGCGAACGCTCAGGCGATGAGGGTCAATGCCGCGCGAATTCCGGCGCGCACCGTGTCGCTGTCGCCGACACCTCCACTGATGGTGACGCCGTCACGGGTGAGGAGCAGGGCGCGGGCCGCATCGTCGGGGGCGCTGTGACCGCCCGCACGGAGGTGTTCGGCCATCAGTTCGCGAAACCAGGTGCGGTAGTCGTCGACGACGCGGCGCACCGGGTGTTGCGGGTCGGGGAATTCGACGGCGGCGTTGAGGAAGGGGCAGCCGCGGAAGCCGGGGCCGCAGCTGATGTCGCTGAGCGTGTCGAAGATGGTGGTGATGGTGGCGAAGCCTTCACCCGGTACCGATTCCAGCGCGTCGCGCTGGCGCGCGTATTCGCGCTGTAAATAGGCGACTACCAGGTCTTCCTTGGTCTTGAAGTGCCGGTAGAACGTGGCTTTGGCGATGTCGGCCTCGGCGATGATCCGGTCGATGCCCACCGTGTGCACCCCCTCGGCGTAGAACAACCGGGTTGCCGTGTCGAGCAGACGCTCACGAGCCGCACTCATCGCCTGACCTGCGTCCTTTCTGGGAATCAATGCCTCCCCTTGACGATACCAGACAGGTCTGTCTACTCTGGGGTTCACAAGTGAACAGACAAGTCTGTCTAGGAGGACACCATGGCACCTATCTACACCGCGGTCGCAACCTCGGTCGGCCGCGAAGGCCGTTCCTACAGCGATGACGGCGTGCTCGATCTGACGCTCGCCCACCCCAAGGCGATGGGCGGCGACGGCGCGGGCACCAACCCGGAGCAGCTCTTCGCGGCGGGCTATTCGGCCTGCTTCGCCAGCGCGCTGCAGCTGGTCGCCAAGCGGATGAAGATCGACGCCGACGACGCGTCGGTGACCGCCGAGGTCGGATTGAATCCCCTCGAGGGCGGTCGGTTCGGACTCTCGGTCGTGCTGCGCGTGGAACTTCCCGAGCACCTGCACACCGAGCACGGACAGCAACTCATCGAGACCACCCACCAGGTGTGCCCGTACTCCAACGCCACCCGGGGCAACATCCCGGTGGAACTGATTGTCGAGTAGGTCCACCATATAAGGAAGGTCCGGGCTCTGAATGCCCGGACCTTCCTCAGCTGCAAAAGAACTTAGACCTTGGCGACCGAAACCTTCACGCCGCCCGTGATCTCGGCGGCATCGGCACCCGCGTCACCGAAAGTCAGTGCGGTGGCGAGGATTTCCCCGGCGATCAGGTCGCGGTGGGTCGCAGCCCACTCCGCCCGCTCGGCCGGCACATCCAGGATCACACTGATCCGGTCGGACACCTCCAGACCCTGCGACTTGCGGGTTTCCTGCAGGTCGCGGATCAGGTCGCGGGCCCAGCCCTCGGCCTCCAGCTCCTCGGTGACCACCGAGTTCAGCACCACCAGGCCGGCATTGCCGGGCAGGGCGGCGGTGGACTCGGGCTCGGCGGCCACCAGGCGCTGGGTGTACTCCTCGGGCAGCAGGGTGATCCCGGCGGCGGTGACGACACCGTCGGCGGACTCGCTCCACTGTCCCGCCTTGACCGCCTTGATCACCGTCTGGACCTGCTTGCCGATGCGCGGACCGGCGGCGCGCGCGTTCACGACCAGCTCGAACCGGCCGTGCGCGGAGACGTCGGTGGTCAGGTCGACCTTCTTGACGTTGACCTCGTCGGCGATCAGCTCGGTGAACGGCGCGAGCCGCTCGGCATCGGCCGCGGCGATGGTGACCTCGGCCAGTGGCAGCCGCACCCGCAGGTTCTGCGCCTTGCGCAGGCTCAGCACCGTCGAGCACACGACCCGCACCTCGTCCATGGCGGCGACGAGTTCGGGATCGTGCGGCAGCTCGGTCTCGGTCGGCCAGTCGGTGAGGTGCACCGAACGCTCGCCGGTGAGCCCACGCCAGATGACCTCGGTGATCAGCGGCAGCAGCGGCGCGGCCAGTCGGGTGACCACTTCCAGCACCGTGTGCAGGGTGTCGACCGCGTCGCGGTCCTCGGACCAGAACCGCGAACGCGACCGGCGCACATACCAATTGGTGAGCGCGTCGGCGAACCCACGCAACTCGTCGGCGGCACCGGCGATGTCGTAGGTCTCCAGCGCCTCGGTGACCACGTCGCGGGTGACCGCGAGCTTCGCCAGGATGTAGCGGTCGAGCACGTTCGGCGAATCCGTGCGCCACACACCGGGCTTCGAGGCGTAGAGCTGCAGGAACGTCCACGCGTTCCACAGCGGCCGCATCGCATGGCTCACGCCCTCGCGGATGCCACGCTCGGTGACGATGAGGTTGCCGCCACGCAAGATCGGCGAGCTCATCAGGAACCAGCGCATGGCGTCGGAGCCGTCGCGGTCGAAGACCTCGTTGACGTCGGGGTAGTTACCCTTCGACTTCGACATCTTCAGGCCGTCGTCACCGAGCACGATGCCGTGCGCGGCAACGGTTTTGAACGATGGCGAGTCGAACAGCGCGGTCGAGAGCACATGCAGCGTGTAGAACCAGCCACGGGTCTGCCCGTTGTACTCGACGATGAAGTCGCCGGGGAAGTGGCTGTCGAACCACTCCTTGTTCTCGAACGGGTAGTGCACCTGGGCGTAGGGCATCGAGCCCGACTCGAACCAGCAGTCGAGCACCTCGGGCACCCGGCGCATGGTCGAGTTCCCGGTGGGGTCATCGGGATTGGGCCGGGTGAGGTCGTCGATGTGCGGGCGGTGCAGGTCGGTGGGGCGCACGCCGAAGTCGGCTTCGAGCTCGTCGAGCGATCCGTAGACGTCCACGCGCGGGTAGGCCGGGTCGTCGGAGACCCAGACCGGGATCGGGCTGCCCCAGTAGCGGTTTCGGCTGATGTTCCAGTCGCGCGCGCCTTCGAGCCACTTACCGAACTGGCCGTCGCGGATGTGCTCGGGCACCCAGCTGATCTGCTGGTTGAGCTCGACCATCCGGTCGCGGAACTTGGTGACCGCGACGAACCACGACGGCACGGCCATGTAGATCAGCGGCTGACCGGAGCGCCAGCTGTGCGGGTAGGAGTGCTCGATCGTCTCGTGCCGCAACAGCTTTCCGGCGGCCTTGAGATCCTTGATGATCACCGGGTTGGCGTCGAAGACCATCATGCCCTCGTACGGCGGCACCATCGAGGTGAACTTGCCCGCCGGATCGAGTGGCTGGACGATCTCGATGCCGTTGGCCGCGGCGACGTCCATGTCCTCTTCACCGAAAGCCGGTGCGAGGTGGACGATTCCGGTGCCGGAGTCGGTGGTGACATAGTCGGCGGTGAGCACGCGGTGCGAGTTCGGATGGCCGACGAAGAAGTCGAACGGCGGGGCGTAGGACAGGTCGGACAGGGCGGCACCGTCGTACTCGCCGAGCACCGTCGGCTCCTCGCCGAGTTCGCGGCTGTAGTGCGAAACGCGTTCGGCAGCAAGTAGATAGCGCTTGTCGTCGGCGCCGCGCACGTGCACGTAGCGCACATCGGGGTGCACCGCGATAGCGAGGTTGGACGGCAGGGTCCACGGCGTAGTGGTCCAGATCAGCGCGTTCGCGCCGTCCAGTGCGGCGAGGGGGTGCTCGGCCGGGACGCTCAGTGCCATGTCGACGGTGACCGCGGGGTCCTGACGCATCTTGTACGCGTCGTCGAGGCGGGTCTCCTGGTTCGACAGCGGCGTCTGCTCGTACCAGCTGTAGGGCAGCACGCGGAAGCCCTGGTAGATCAGACCCTTCTCGTGCAGCGACTTGAACGCCCACATGACCGACTCCATGAAGTCGAGGTCGAGGGTCTTGTAGTCGTTGTCGAAGTCGACCCAGCGGGCCTGGCGGGTGACGTAGTCGCGCCACTCACCCGTGTAGCGCAGCACCGACGACTTACAGGCGGCGTTGAACTCGGCCAGCCCCATCTCGTCGATCTGGGCCTTGTCGGTGATGCCGAGCTGTTTCTCGGCTTCGATCTCGGCGGGCAGGCCGTGGGTGTCCCAGCCGAAGCGGCGGTCGACCTTCTTGCCACGCATGGTCTGGAAGCGCGGGATCAGGTCCTTGACGTAGCCGGTCAGCAGGTGCCCGTAGTGCGGCAGGCCGTTGGCGAAGGGCGGGCCGTCGTAAAAGACGAACTCACCAGCTGCGCCTGGTTTGGCGTCTACGGGGGCCTCCGTGGTTACGCATGCTGCCGCCTCCGGGCCCGTCGCAGACGCCGGGCGGTTGTCGATGCTGGCGCGGAAGGTGTCGTCGCGAGCCCAGTAGTCGAGCACCTGGGTTTCGAGCTCCGGGAACGTCGCGCCCGAACCCGCGCCGAAGTCGACCCGGGGGTATGCGCTACCGGTAGTTGTCTCGTCCGCCATCGCGGATTGCTCCTCGTGCCGCCGCGCCGTGAGCGCGAGATGTGGGCACGGGGACGATGTCGGCGCCGGTGCGCCGTACCGCGGTACCACCCCGTTTGCTCGCGCTGCCCCTCGCCGGGAGCGGCACGAGCCTCTCGTTGTGTGAGCTGTGACGGGCTCCCCCGTTCGGTTCTACTGAGCGCTCACGCGCCGTTCTTCCGAAGGCTCCCCGGTGATGGCCGGATCAGTGCCATGTGTAGTTCGATTCTAACCGGGTGCGTCCAGTCGATATGCCGCGCCCGCTCAGTTCCGCCGGGCATGTCGGCCGGGTGGGACCGGTTCGCTCTCGGGCTTCCGGGTGGCCAGTGCGCTCACGAGCAAACTCGCGGCACCGACAACGCAGATCAGAATGCACCCCCACGCCCACACCACCGAACCGGTGGCGAGCGCTGCGACGAGCAGTCCGAAGCCGATCGCCGCAAGAACAAGCGTCAAGACGAGCATGGCGACTCCCAAGCCAACCGAGCAGCCCGACCAAACTGGGCATTCCCGAATCACGCGACGCGCTGCGCCGCGCGACTCGGGAACTAGTTTACTTGCCGCCCTTGGCGAAGGAAGCCGGAGCCAGACTGTTGGCCGAACCGTTGGTTTCGCCCGCAAACTCGCCGCCGTCGACCGGCACAGCCGACCCACGGTTCTCGAGCTCTTCCAGCTGCGATTCCAGGTAGGACTTCAGGCGCACCCGGTACTCGCGCTCGAAGGTCTTCAGCTGCTCGATGCGGCTTTCCAGCACCGTGCGCTGCTGGGTGATCGTGGCCATGATCTCGGCGTGCTGACGCTCGGCGTCGGCGGTGAGCGCCTCTGCCTTGTCCTTGGCCTGGCGGATCTGGGTGTCGGAGCGGTTCTGCGCGTCGGCCAGCATCGCGTCGGACTTCTGACGCGCGTCGGAGATCATCGCTTCCGAACGGGTGCGAGCGTCGCCGACCAGTCGCTCGGAGTTTGCTCGCGCGTTCGAGAGCAGACCCTCGGCTTCGGTCTTGGCGTCGGTGGTGAGGCGGTCGGCCATCTCCTGCGCCAGGGTGAGCACCTTCGCGGCCTGCATGTTCGCGTCCGGGCCGTTGTTCTGCACCGGTGCCGCGACGGGCATCGGGGCGGGCGGCGCGACGGGAACAGGCTGCGGAACTGGTTCTGGCACTGGGGGAGGCGCCTGCTGCACGGGCGCCTTCGCGGCGCTGACCGGGGCGGGCCCGCGGTTCTTCTTGGCGTCGGCCAGTTCGGTGTCGAGTTCGGCGACCCGCTGACGCAGGTCGGCGTTCTCCTCGATCAGGCGCGAAAGCTCCTGTTCGACGAGATCCAGGAAGGCATCGACCTCGTCCTCGTTGTAGCCGCGCTTACCGATCGGCGGTTTGCTGAACGCGACGTTGTGCACATCGGCAGGAGTCAGCGGCATCGAAGGATCCCTTCACGCGTCTTTTGGAGAACTAGCAAGCGGTCTTCTCGATTCATTGTGTCACACGGAGGTCACGGGCTGACCGAGCCTACCCACGATCGACATCAGGATGAAGACGAGGAAGAGCAGGACCATTATCGAAAGATCGAGACGAATCCCCCCGAGATTCACAGGAGGTATCAACCGCCTCAGAAGTTTCACCGGGGGGTCGGTAACGGTGAAGATCACCTCGAGGACGATCACCACCACACCGGTCGGGCGCCAGTCGCGCGCGAAACTGCGAATGAACTCGACGATCACCCGGCTGATGAGCAACAGCCAGAAGATGAAAAGCACGAGGTACAGAACCGCGAACAGGGCCACGGCTTCACTCTGCCGCAAAACCGGCAGGGTGCAAAATGGCCGCGCCGCGCAGTGCGCGGGCGGCCATCCCGGTATCGGGTGTGCGTTCCCTATTTCTGGTTGTAGAAGCCGTTTTCGGCGATGCGGCGGCGTTCTTCTGCTGATACGTCGACATCGGCGGGTGAGAGCAGGAACACCTTCGTCGCCACCTTGTCGAACGAACCGCGCAGCGCGAAAGCGAGTCCGGCCGCGAAATCGACCAGCCTTTTGGCATCGGCATTGCTCAGGTCGACCAGGTCCATGATGACCGGATTCCCTTCGCGGAACCGTTCACCGATGATCCTGGCCTCGCTGTAGTCGCGCGGACGCAGCGTGGTGATCTTGGACAAGGGACCTCCGTCCTCGAAGATCCCAGGACGCCGTGCGGGCGCGGGCTCGGGGCGCAAGCGCTCCTCCAGCCTGCGCTCCTCGGCGTCGGGATCGACCGCGAGCGCACCACGAGTGGAGCCGCGCATACCGGGTGCGACACCGCCTGCCCGGAAGGACCGGCCCGACGACGGCGCCGTTTCGATCCTGGTGGGGCGACGCGGCGTCTCATAGCGATCGTCGGCGTAGGTGTCGGCGACATAGTCGTCACGACGCGCCTGGTAGGCCGACTTGTAAGCCGGCTGGGGGAAGTCGTCGGCCTCGTCCTCGAAACGGCCGGAACCGTAACGGTCTTCGGCGTAACGGTCGTAACTGCGCGGACGGGCGCGGACAGCGCGCTCCTCGGCGCCGCGAGGGGCATGATCGTCGACGTAGTCGTCTTCGTACTCATCGAGCGGAACCATGCCGAAGTACGCCTTGAACTTATGCAGGGTACTCATCTGGTCGACCTTCCTTCGGCCCCGGTGGCGGCCGGGTGTTGAAGTTCTTGCTCAGCGCCTCTTCAGCCCAATCGTATGTGTCGAATGTGACTGATGAGGTTTCTTTGCTACGCCGAGGTTATCGGCCGGGCGCCCATCAAGGCAGTTCCGACACGCACACACGTCGAACCGTGTTCGACCGCAATCTCCAAATCACCCGACATACCTGCAGAAAGTTCGGTGGCTTCGGCGTGTTGCGCCAGCAGCGACGTGTGCAATGTCGCAAGATTCGCAAACGACACATGACTGGGGACGTCAAGGGGCGGAATCGCCATCAGACCGGCCAGATGCAGGCCGGGCGCCTTCGCTACCAGGTCGGAAAGGGCGAGCAGATCCGCCGGTGCGACACCCCCGCGTCCGGGGTCGGTGTCCAGGCTCACCTGCACCAGGACCCGCAGCGGCGCGATACGCTCGCCGGCTGCGAGTGCGTCCTGCGCGGCACGGTCGAGAGCGTTTGCCAGACGTTCGCTGTCGACCGAGGCGACGGTGTGCGCCCACCGCGCTACCGCGCGCGCCTTGTTGCGTTGTAAACGGCCGATCATGTGCCATTCGACGTCGTCGTAGGCGAGCTGATCGACCTTCGCGGAGGCTTCCTGTTCGCGGGACTCGCCGAATTCGCGTCGGCCGAGGGCGTGCAGGATGGCGACATCGGTGGCGGGGAAGAACTTCGTCACCGGGAGCAGGCGCACCGAACCCACGGGGCGTCCAGCGGAGGCGACGGCGGCGTCGATGCGGGCGAGTAGGCCGTCGAGCCGAGCCGAGAGTTCTCCGGTGCGGGCTGTCGCCGAGGTCATCGGAGTGCTCCGCTGGTCGCGCGGGCGCTGCCCGTGGGGGTTTCCGTCGTCATGCGGCGGGGTCCATCCAGATCACGCCGGCGATGCGGCCGGTGGGTGCGCCGCGGCGGTGGCTGAACAGGGTTTTGTCCTCGATGGTGCAGCGGGGGTCAACGGCGATTCCTGCTACGCCCGCCTCGGTGAGCTGTCGGCGGATGCCCGCCCGCAAGTCGAGACCGGGGGTCTTGCGGACGGTGGTGGTCGCGCTGCCGGGTAGGTGGGCTTCCACGTCGGCGCGCATGGCGGCCGGTACTTCGTACTGGCGACCCGAGGCGGCGGGGCCGAGGAAGGCACCGATGCGGTCGATGCGGGCCCCTGCCGAGACCATCGCGTCGAGAACTCGCGCCACGATGCCGATCCGGGCGCCGATGCGGCCCGCGTGGACGGCGGCGATGACGCCCGCCTCGTCATCGGAGAGCAGGATCGGCACGCAGTCGGCGGTGAGCACCACCAGCGCCAGTCCCGGCACGGTCGTGACCAGCGCGTCGGTCACCGGTACCGGTTCGGCGCGCGGCCCGTCGACGATCTCGACGGTGCGCCCGTGCACCTGCTCCATCCACACCAGCCGGTCGGGAGCGAGGCCGATGCCCTCTGCCAGCCGGATCCTGTTGCGGCGCACAGCTTCCGGATCGTCTCCGACGTGGTCACCCAGGTTGAACGAGTCGTAGGGCGCGGCGGAGAAGCCACCGGCGCGGGTGGTGGTCACCCGGCGAACGGTCACGGTTGGCGGTGCGGAAGTCATAGTTCGAGCGTAGTGCGGTCACGGAATCGTGCGGTCACCGCGCAGGGTGACGTCGGCAACCCCGGTGCGAACAGTCACAGGGCGACGGGCGGCCGAGACGGCCTCGTTGGATAACGCGATAGCGCCCGAACTCGAGGGGAGTTCGGGCGCTATCGCGCAGGCGAATGCCTATCGGCGCATGAAGTCCGGGACGTTGATCTCGTCGTCATCGTCGCCTTCGCGAACTTCCGGGTTGTTGACGCGGTTCATGGCCGCCTCGGTGACCCGCTGACGCTCCGACTCCCGGTACCGCTCGGTATCGCGGTAGTTCGGCGCCGCCGCCCGGCCACCGGACACCCCGGCCGTGGCGGGCTCGATGGGACGCGACGGCGCCTCGGACGTGCGTCCCTGGCCGATCTCGCCCGCGCGGCCGGAACCGATCGGGTTGGCCCCGGTCCGGCTCGTCGTGGCCGCACTGGACTCGGTATTGCGCCGCGACGGGCCGCCACCGTCGAAACCCGCGGCGATGACGGTGACGCGCACCTCGTCGCCGAGCGAATCGTCGATGACCGTACCGAAGATGATGTTGGCCTCGATGTGGGCCGCCTCCTGCACCAGCGAAGCCGCCTCGTTGATCTCGAACAGTCCGAGATCGGAACCGCCCGCGATCGAGAGCAGCACGCCGTGCGCGCCGTCCATGGAGGCCTCGAGCAGCGGCGAGTTGATCGCCGTCTCAGCCGCCTTCACCGAACGACCCTCGCCACGCGCCGAGCCGATGCCCATGAGTGCCGATCCGGCACCCGACATCACGCTCTTGACGTCGGCG
The DNA here is from genome assembly GCF_052814245.1 of Nocardia sp. IBHARD005. NCBI lineage: Bacteria > Bacillati > Actinomycetota > Actinomycetes > Mycobacteriales > Nocardiaceae > Nocardia > Nocardia sp. IBHARD005. The sequence continues at coordinate 3,680,334 of NZ_CP199935.1, read as the reverse complement.
AAGTCGACGTTGATCAAACCGGGGGTGGTGATCAGGTCGGTAATACCCTGAACACCGTTGAGCAGCACCTCATCCGCGGAGCGGAAGGCGTCCATCAGACTCACCGCCGCGTCGCCCAGCTGCAGTAGCCGGTCGTTCGGAATGACGATGAGGGTGTCACACGACTCGCGAAGCAGGTTGATCCCTACTTCGGCCTGGTTCCCGCGCCGCTTGCCCTCGAAAGAGAACGGCCGGGTGACGACCCCTATAGTCAGGGCCCCCAACTTACGGGCGATGCTGGCGACGACGGGAGCGCCACCGGTACCGGTGCCACCACCCTCGCCTGCCGTGACGAAGACCATGTCGGCGCCCTTGAGCACCTCTTCGATCTCGTCCTTGTGGTCCTCGGCGGCCTTGCGACCGACTTCCGGATCAGCTCCGGCTCCGAGTCCGCGGGTGAGTTCGCGGCCGACATCGAGTTTGACGTCGGCATCGCTCATCAACAGGGCTTGCGCGTCGGTATTGACCGCGATGAACTCGACTCCCTTGAGTCCCTGTTCGATCATTCGGTTGACGGCGTTCACGCCGCCGCCGCCGATACCGACGACCTTGATCACTGCAAGGTAGTTGTGCGGGGGCGTCATGGGCTCTCGCCTTCCTTCGATCTTAAACCCTCAACCTCAACCATAGGGTTGGCGTTATGTCAAGTATCCGACTGCTGCGGAACGCTATTCGCAGCCACTGCGATCCCGGCGCAGGCGCGCCGTGATGAGAGCCAGAATCTTGTGCCACAAAGAATGTCGCTCACTTTACCGTGACCAGATTCGGACTCGAAACGTCGAACACGGTCCCCTCACGGGTCAGTAGCGGCAACACGACGGCAGCTTTGCGCTCGCCGTCGCCCGTGCTGCCCCACACTACCTGCCTGCCATCGCGCAGGTTCAGCGAGACGTCCGAAATCGACCGTGCGACAACCTCACCCACCTGTACCGACAAGGCGGGCGGCAGGGTGACCAGCACATCCACCGCTGCCCTGGCCGCCGCGGGCCCGGTGAACGTGCCCTCGGTGAGCAGTTTCGGCACCCCGATGGGCAGTTCGGGCTCGATCGCGAATTCGACGCTCTCGGCGTCGATCAGGTGGGCGCCGTCCGGGGCCTCGAAGTACACCACCGGTGTTCGCTCCACGACGGTGACCAGCACTGTCGAGGGGAATTTACGCTGCACCCGGACCGAGCGAACCTTCGGGATCGCGGCCACGCGCTGGGCGATCGCGGTGGTATCGATCCGTAACATAGAACGGCCGTCCGGAATTTCGAGCCGCCCGCGCACATCGGTCTCCGGCACCGCCGACAGGCCGTCGATCCGCACGGTGCGCACCGACAGCGCCGGGGTGAACCAGGCCGCTGCCACCAGCAGGCTCACCACGACCACCCCGACCATCGTCCAGAGGCGGTAGCCGTGCCACCCGCGCGCGGCGGGCATCGGCAATCTCACCGGCCGCCCTGCTGCGGCCTGGCCCGCAGGCCGTCGAGGATCTGGCTGCCGAGCATGGTGACATCGCCTGCGCCCATGGTGATCACCACGTCACCGTCGCGGGCGAGCCCGGCGACCTGCCTGCCCACCTTGGACATATCCGGCTGGTAATGCACGGGTTTGGTCACCGACTGGGCTACCAGCGCGCCGTTGACGCCGGGCAGCGGGTCCTCCCTGGCGCCGTAGACGTCGAGCACGACCACCTCGTCGGCCAGGCTCAGCGCGGTGCCGAACTCGACGGCGAACGTGGCGGTGCGGCTGTACAGATGCGGCTGGAACACCACGATCACCTGGCCGCGCCGGGTGCGGGCGCCATCGCGCGCCTCCTGGGCGACGAGCTGCGCGGCGGCCTCGAGCACGGCGCGGACCTCGGTGGGGTGATGGGCGTAATCGTCGAAGACGCGCACACCGTTTTCCCGGCCGGTGAACTGGAACCGGCGATGCACGCCGCCGAATCCCTCCAGGCCCTGCACGATCTCGTCGATATCGGCGCCGGTGGCGCGGGCGGCCAGCAGCGCCGCCAGCGCGTTGAGCGCCATGTGCCTGCCCGGAACCGACAGCCGCAACGAACGCGCCGTGGTTTCGCCGTCGAGCAGGAACTCGACGATGCCGCCGACATCACGCGGTTGCCAGTCGAGCAGCCGCGCGCCGACGGGCACGGGGGCATCGGTGAGATCGCCCGATCCGTAACCGAGGACCGCGATCCCGCGCTCGGACATGCGCGGTGCGACCCGCTGGGCCAGCGCGAGCGAACCGGGATCGTCGAGGCACACCACCAGCAGACCGCCGGGGGCGAGCCGGTCGGCGAAGTCGTCGAAGACCTGGATGTAGGCCTCGTCGGTGCCGAAATAGTCGAGGTGGTCGGATTCGATATTGGTGACCACGGCGACGTCGGGATCATATTGCAGCAGTGAGCCATCGGACTCGTCGGCCTCGGCGACGAAGATGTCACCGCTGCCGTGATGGGCGTTGGTGCCCGCCTCGTTGAGCTCGCCGCCGACCGCGAACGACGGATCGGCGCCGCAGTGCTGCAGCGTGACGATCAGCATCGAGGTGGTCGAGGTCTTGCCGTGGGTGCCCGAGACCAGCAGGGTCTTGTGCCCGCGCATCAGCGCGGCGAGCACGGTCGGGCGCATCAGCACGGGGATATCGCGCCGATTCGCCTCGACCAGTTCCGGATTGGTCTTCGGGATGGCCGCGTAGGTGGTGACGACGACCGTCGGGCCGCCGGGCAGCAGGTCGAGCGCGTCGGCGGCGTGGCCGATGCGCACCTCGGCGCCGCGGGCCCGCAGCGAGAGCACACCGCGGCTCTCGCGGGCATCGGAACCGGAGACCTTGCCGCCACGCGAAAGCAGGATGCGCGCGATACCGGACATGCCGGCGCCACCGATGCCGACCATGTGCACGCGTTCGAGTTCGGGTGGCAGGGGTGCCCCGATCGACTCCCCGATCTCGCCTGCGACCGAACCGCCGCGCGGCTGTTCCGGCTCGCTCATCGGGCGACCTCGGTGACGATCCTGGCCACCGTGTCGGCAGCGTCGCGATGGCCTGCGCCTGCGGCGGCGCGGCTCATCTGCGCGAGTCGAGCGGGGTCGAGCAGCAGCGGAATCACCTCATCGATCACGTATTTCGGGGTCAGCTCGGCATCGGCCACAATTGTGCCACCACCTTGGGTCACCACCGGTCGGGCGTTGAATTCCTGTTCGCCGTTGCCGTGCGGCAGCGGTACGTAAAAGGCGGGCAGTCCGACCGCCGACACCTCGGCCACAGTCATCGCACCGGATCGGCACACCACCGCGTCGGCGGCGGCGTAGGCCAAGTCCATCCGCGACAGGTAGGGCACCGCCCGATAAACGGCGGCTGGCGCCGCGGGTTCTCGGCCCCGAAGCCTCGATTCTTCCCTCCCTCCGGTCAGTCCAGAATCAAGGCGGCCGAGAACCGACGTATCCAGTTCGAGGGTGTTCTTGGGGCCGTGCGCGTGCAGCACCGAGATGCCTGCGGCCGCGAGTTGCGGTGCGGCACCGGAGACGGCCTCGTTGAGGCTGCGCGCACCCTGCGAACCACCGAACACCAGCAGCACCGGCCCCTCGGCGGGCAGACCGAAGTGCGCGCGAGCCTGCGCCCGCAGCGCGGGACGGTCGAGTTCGGTGATGGAGGCGCGTACCGGAATACCGACGACCTGCGCGCCCGCCAGCCCCGAGTCCGCAACGGCGGCGAGCACTTTCGCGGCGAGTTTCGCGCCGACCTTGTTGGCGATACCGGCCTTCGCGTTGGCCTCGTGCACGATCACCGGCACCTTGCGCTTGCGGCCGAACACCCCGCCACGAGCGGCGAGGTACGCCGGCAATGCGACGTAACCACCGAAGCCGATGATCACGTCGGCCTGCACGTCGTCGATCACCGCTCTGGTCGCCTTGACCGACGCGAGCACCCGGCCGGGCAGTCGCAGCAGGTCGGCGGAGGGCTTGCGCGGCAACGGCACCGGCGGGATCAGGGCAAGGGGGTACCCGCGTTCGGGCACCAGTTTCGTCTCGAGTCCACGCTCGGTGCCCAAGGCGGTCACCCGGATCGAGTCGTCGAGTCTGCGCAGCGCGTCGGCGACAGCCAGCGCGGGTTCGATGTGGCCTGCGGTTCCCCCGCCTGCGACGATCACCGACAACCCGGATCGCGGGTTACTCACCTGGATCTACCTCGTTCTCTGTCGTGTCGAATCGATCTCGCGAAAGCGTGCGTGCTCATGCGCCGCCGCCTCCGCCGGTCCGCCGTTTCACCGGGCGGTGTGGCATCGGGTAGGTCGGCTCCCACGCTCTTGTCGACCGTAGCGAACTCGTGCCGCGGCTTTCCGGCGCGCGTCGCCTGCGGTCGGCGGGCGGCTGGCGACGTGGGGCCTGACTTGGGCGTTCGGTTCGGGCACGCGGCGCGACTTTCCGTGGCGCGGGCGGGGTGTACACCTCGGGCACCGGCAGCCGCAGCAGCCTGCTGAACCTGCCGTCCTGGCCTGCCTTCAACGCCGATACCGCTTCCGGTTCGTGCCGGGCGGCGCTGGCGATGATGCCGAACATGAACAGCGTGATCGCCAGCGACGAACCACCGGCCGAGACCAACGGCAACTGCAGCCCGGTCACCGGCAGCAGCCCGACGACATAGCCGATGTTGATCAGCGCCTGCGCGGTGATCCAGGTGGTGGCGGTGGCGGTGAGCAGGCGCAGGAACGGGTCCACCGAGCGCAGCGCGATGCGGATGCCCGCGTAGACGAACAGGGCGAGCAGCGCCAGCACCAGCATGCAGCCGAGGAAGCCGAGCTCCTCACCGATGATGGCGAAGATGAAGTCGTTGTGCGAGTTGGGCAGGTAGCTCCACTTCGCGCGGCTCTGCCCGAGGCCGCGGCCCCAGATGCCACCGTCGGCGAGGGAGTACTTGGCTTGACGCGCTTGATAATTGGCGCCCTGCGGGTCGTCACCGGGGTTGAAGAACGCGCGTACCCGGTCGGAGCGGTAGCCGGCCGACAGCGCGAGCACGGAGGCGGCGACGATGCCCGTCACCATGATGCCGACGAACAACCGCACCGGCAGCCCGCCGAACCACAGCAGCGCCATCAGCACGATGCCGAGCGCGATGGTGGTCGACAGGTTCGGTTCGAGCACCACCAGCAGGCACACCAGCAGTCCGGCGGGCACCAGCGGCACCAGGATGTCCTTGAGCGCCGCTCCGCGCCGCGAGGCGAGCAGGTGCGCGCCCCACACGACCAGGGTCACCTTGACCACTTCGGACGGCTGGATCGACAGCGGCCCGATATCGAACCAGCGCCGCGCGCCACCGTGCATCGAGCCGATGCCGGGGATCAGTACCAGCATCAGCGCGAGCACCGAGATGCTGAAGATCGGAAACGACCACTGCCGCAACAGCCGCAGCGGCAGCCGCAACGCCACATAGAAGGCGATCGCCCCGAGCGCGGCGAACATGGCCTGCTGGATGAACAGCGCGTAGGCCGAACCACCACCGGCATAGGCCTCGACGCTCGACGCCGACAGCACCATCACCAGACCGAGCACGGTGAGCAGGGTCGCGATGGTGACGATCAGGTGAAACGACGCCAGCGGCCGGGCCAACCACGCACCGAAGCGCTCCCCCGCCCAATTCGGCTGCCCCGAACCGCGCCGGGTGGTAGCCGCGCTGCCCTGGCTACCGACCCGGCTGCTGTCCACGCTGCCCCGGCGCTTACCCACGCTGCCCCCTTGTGGGCGGTGACGGGTCGGCCGGGCGCGCCTTCGTCATAGCGCCCGCCCGATGTCACCGTCTTCCAGTGCCGTCACCGCATCCACGAAACAGCGTCCGCGATGGGTGTAGTCGTCGTACATATCCAGGGAAGCGGCCGCCGGCGCGAGCAGGACGGTGTCTCCGGCACGAGCCAGGCCCGCCGCGGCGCGCACCGCGCGGCCCATGACCGCCTCGGCTCGCTGGGATCTCGACGACTCCATGTCTGCATCGTCTCCCGCATCCAGCTCGATGACCGGGACTTCGGGTGCGTGTCGCGTCATCGCGGCGGCAATCACCGGCGCGTCGGCCCCGAACAGCACCGCGCCGACCAGTCGGTCACCGATCTCTTCGATCAGATCGTCGACACTGGCGCCTTTGAGCAGACCGCCCGCCACCCACACCACGTGCGGGTGCGCCATGATCGCGGCGCGCGCGGCGTGCGGGTTGGTGGCCTTGGAGTCGTCGATGAACTCGACACCGCCCAGTTCACGGACGAACGCGGTGCGGTGCGGGCCCACCTTGTGCTCGGCGAGGCCCTCCTTGACGAACTGGGGTGCCACATCGATGGCCCTGGTCAGGGCGGACGCGGCCAGTGCGTCGGCGATGCCAGCGGGTCCCGGCGGGCTGATGTCGCTGGTCTCGGCGAGGATCGCGGCCTTGGTGAAGGCGCGGTCGAGGAGCTTGCCGTCGACCACACCCAGCTCACCGTCGGCGGGGACACCGATGCGGAAGCCGACCGTGCGGCGGGCCTTGGCTTTGCGGGCCAGTGCGCCCGCGACCGGATCGTCGAGGCCGACCACGCCGACCCGACCGGTCAGCGCACGCGCCTTCGCGGCGGCGTAGGCATCGAGGCCGCCGTGCCAATCCAGGTGATCCTCGGCGACATTGAGCACGACACCGGCTTCGGGCCGCACCGATGGTGCCCAGTGCAGCTGGAACGAGGACAGCTCGACGGCGAGGACCTGCGGACCGGGGTTGCGGCGCAGGGCGTCCAGGATCGGCAGGCCGATATTGCCGCAGGCCACGCTGGAGATGCCGGCGGCTCGCAGGATCGAATGCGTCATCTGGGTGGTGGTGGTCTTGCCGTTGGTGCCGGTGATCACCAGCCACTTGCGGACCGGCCCGTAGATGCGGGCCTGATCGACCCACCAGGCGAATTCGACGTCACCCCAGACGGGCACGCCCTCGGTGACCGCGGAGACCAGCACCGGCGAGTCCGGTCGCCAGCCGGGGCTGGTGATCACCAGCGCGAACCGGCTCAGGTCGGCGCTTTCGAGTTCGACGCTGGTGGCGACCTCGAGGCCGAGTTCGGCGGCCTCGGCGAGTGCCTTCGCGCCGTTGTCGGTGACAACGGGGTGGGCGCCGATATCGCGCAGCGGTTCGATCAGCGAGCGCCCGGAGACGCCCCAACCGGCGACGAGAACATCGCGGCCACGCAGGAATTCGAGCATCGGGCCCGGGGAACGCAGGGCGCGGGGAGAGTGTTCGACCATGTCTCTACTCACCCGACCTGTGACAGATATTCGCTATAGAACAGGCCGAGGCCCACCGCGGCGGAGATGCCCGCCAAAATCCAGAACCGGATGATCACCGTGGTTTCGGCCCACTTACTCAACTCGAAGTGATGGTGGAACGGCGCCATCTTGAACAACCGATTGCGCGTGGTGCGATACACCGCCACCTGCAGCATCACCGATGCCGCCTCGGCGACGAACAGCGCGCCGATCACGGCCATCAGCAGCTCGGTGCGGGTGGTGATCGACAGCCCGGCGATCAGGCCGCCGAGCGCCAGCGAACCGGTGTCGCCCATGAAGATTCGCGCGGGCGCGGCATTCCACCAGAGGAAGCCGATGCACGCGGCGGCCGCGGCGGCACAGACCAGGGCCAGATCGAGCGGATCGCGCACGTCGTAGCAGCCGGGGCCGGGGCTGGTGGAGCAGGAATTGCGGTACTGCCAGAAGGTGATGATGACGTACGCGCCGAGCAGCAGGCTCATCGAACCGGCCGCGAGACCGTCGAGGCCGTCGGTCAGATTGACCGCGTTGGACCAGGCCACGACCAGGAACAGCACCCAGACGACGAAGATGATCGCGCCCATCGACACCGTGTTCCAGTCGCGCACATACGACAGATGCTTGCTGGCGGGAGTGAGCCCGTCGGGGCTGCGGAACTGCAGGGCCAGCACCGCGAAGATGACCGCCGCGGCGGTCTGCCCGATGTACTTGCCCGCGGCCGAGAGTCCGAGGTTGCGCTGCTTGCGCAGCTTGATGAAATCGTCGAGGAACCCGACGATGCCGAGCGCGGTGGTGAGCCCGAGCACGAGCAGACCCGACGCCGTCGGACCTTCCGCGTCGTAGCCGATACCGATCAGGTGCGAGCCGAGATAGCCCGCCCACATGCCGATCAGGATCGCGACACCACCCATGGTCGGGGTGCCACGCTTGGCCTGGTGACTGGCCGGGCCGTCCACCCGGATCTCCTGGCCGAAGCCCTGTTTGGCGAAGACCCTGATCAGCAACGGCGTCAACAGGATCGACACCGCCAGTGCGATCCCCGCCGCGAACAGAATTTGCCTCACGACTGCGCCTCGCTAACGCTCGGCTCCGTCGTCAGGCCTTTGGCCGCTGCGCACATGATTCGTTCGCTACGCTCACTCATCGAGCTGTCTTACCTTCCGCTGCCCCGGTCAGGTGCTCGGCGACGGCCCACAGGCCCACCGCCTTCGACGCCTTGACCAGTACCACATCGCCTGCGGCGATCTCGTCGTCGAGCAGCGCGATCGCCGCGTCGATATCGGGAACGAGGATCGATTCCTCGCCCCATGAGCCTTCCATTACCGCTCCCTGGTGCATGCCGTGGGAGGGTCGTCCGGTGCCGACCACGATCAACCGGTCGACATCGAGGCGCACGGCCAGCCGTCCGATCGCGTCGTGTTCGATCACCGAGGTGTCGCCGAGTTCGCCCATCTCGCCGAGCACGGCCCAGCTGCGCCGGGGTTCGGAGCTCGACTTCGCGAGGGTGACCAGCGCTTTGAGCGCCGCGCGCACCGAGTCGGGGTTGGCGTTGTAGGAGTCGTTGATAACGGTGACGCCCGCGGGGGTGGTCGTCACATCCATCCGGCGGACCGAGGCCGCGGTGGCGCCGGACAGCGCCTGAGCGACGGTCGCCAGATCGGCACCACATTCGAGGGCGACGGCCGCGGCGGCCAGGGCGTTGCCGACCTGGTGCTCGCCGTGCACCGCGAGCTGGATCGGGATCGACTCGCCCGCGACGTGCAGGGTGAAGCGGGCGCGGGCCTGGTCGTCGGTGATCACGTCGGTGGCGCGGATGTCGGCATCGCCGGACAGGCCGACCTTCACCACGCGCGCCTTGGTGCGCGATGCCATGGCCGAGACGTTCGGGTCGTCGGCGTTGAGCACGGCCAGCCCGTCAGCGGGCAGTGCTTCGACGAGCTCGCCCTTGGCTTGCGCGATCGCCTCGCGGCTACCGAATTCGCCGAGGTGGGCGGTGCCGACATTGAGCACGACACCGATCCGGGGCGGTGCGATACGGGCCAGTTCCGCGATGTGTCCGCGACCGCGGGCGGACAGCTCCAGGGCGAGGAACTTGGTGTCGGGGCCGGCGCGCAGGGCAGTCCACGGGTGGCCGAGTTCGTTGTTGAACGAGCCGGGCGGCGCGACCACCGCACCCAGCGGTGCGAGCACCGCCGCGAGGAGGTCCTTGGTCGAGGTCTTGCCGGAGGACCCGGTGACGCCGACGACGGTGAGCCCGGTGCGCTCGGTCAGCCGCTCGGTGCTCACCCGTGCCAGTTCGGCCAGTGCCGCCAGCACGGCGGCGCCGGAACCGTCACCGTCGGCGCTGAGCGCGACCGAGGTCGCGGGAACCGAGCCGAGATCAGGGGCGACGACGATCGCGGGCACCCCGACCGGGCGAGCGGCGAGTACCGCGACCGCCCCCGCGGCGACCGCGGCGGCGGCGTAGTCGTGCCCGTCTGAGTTGGCGCCGGGCAGGGCAAGGAACAGATCGCCGGAACCGATTCGGCGCGAATCGAATTCGACCGAACCGGTCACCAGTGCCTGGGGGTCGGGTACGTCGTGCAGCTCGCCGCCGACGACGTCCGCGATCTCCCGCAGTGTCATCTCGATCATGAAACCGTCAAGTCCTCCGAGTCCGTGTGCGGACTGTGTCGTATCCGCAGGGCATCCAGCGCCGCCGCGACCACCTCGCGGTCGTCGAAGGGGTGCTTGACGCCCTTGATCTCCTGCCCCGCCTCGTGGCCCTTACCCGCGACGAGCACTACATCGCCGGAACGCGCCCAGTCGAGTGCGGCGGCGATGGCCGCCGCGCGGTCACCGATCTCGCGGATCTCGCCGCGGTCGGTGGCCGGGAGTTCGTGCGCACCGGCCACCACAGCGGACCTGATGGCCGCCGGGTCCTCGGTGCGTGGGTTGTCGTCGGTGACGATCAGCAGGTCGGCGCGTGCCGCCGCGGCGCCCATGAGCGGGCGTTTGGCCACGTCACGGTCGCCACCGGCGCCGAGCACGACGGCCAGCCTGCCTGCCCCGGCTTCGGCGAGGTGGCCGCGCAGGGTCGTCACCACCGATTCGATGGCGGCGGGCTTGTGCGCGTAGTCGACGACGGCGAGGAAATCCTGGCCCCGCTCGACGCGCTGCATCCGGCCCGGCACGTCGACGACAGCGAGCGCCGGGGCCGCGATGGCGGGATCGACGCCGGTCGCGGCGCAGGTGGCGACGGCCAGGAGCGCGTTGGCGACGTTGTAGCGGCCGGGCAGGCGCAGGCGCACCGTCAGTTCGCCGTCGGGTCCGGCGGCGGTGAATTCCTGTTCGCCGCCGGTGGTTTTGATGTCGCCGCTGACCTGCCAGGTCGCGGCGCGATCGGCGGGCTGGGACACGCTAGCGGAGCGTGACCACGCAGGGCCCTCGGTCGCGGCGCCATCGGATGCAGCCGCGCCGGTCGTCGACACGGTGACCGGATCGACCAGGTCACCGGCGAGGCGGGTGCCCCATTCGTCGTCGACGCAGATCACCGCGGTGCGCGCGGCGACCAGCGAATCCGCGTCGAACAGCCGACGTTTCGCGGCGAAGTAGTCCTCGAAGCCGGCGTGGAAGTCGAGATGGTCCTGGGAGAGATTGGTGAACGCGCCGACCGCGAACCGCACACCGTCGACCCGGCCCAGCGCGAGCGCGTGGCTCGACACCTCCATCACGACCGCGTCGACGCCCTGCTCGACCATCGCGGCGAACATCGCGTGCAGTTGCGGCGCCTCGGGGGTGGTGAGCGCGCTCGGCACCCGCTGCCCGCCGATCCGGGTCTCGATCGTGCCGATCAGCCCGGTGGACAGTCCGGCCGCGGCCAGACCGGCTTCCACCAGATACGCGGTGGTGGTCTTGCCCGAGGTGCCGGTGATGCCGACGATGCGCAGCCGGTCGCTGGGGTGGCCGTAGATCTCGGCGGAGAGTTCGCCGAGTACCGCGCGGGGCTGCTCGCGCACCAGCACGGGCACCGCGACGTCACCGATCAGCTCGGCACCCGCGGCATCGGTGAACACGGCCACCGCGCCGTTCGCGATCGCGTCGGCGGCGAATCGGGCGCCGTGCGAGTTCGCGCCGGGCAGCGCGGCGAACAGGTCACCGGTGCGCACCGCGTTGGATCGTTGCTCGATGCCGGTGACCGTCACCTCGGTGGACGCCGGGGCCACTGTCGTGGCACCGGTGAGGTCCGCCACGGCCTGCAGCGACGTCGACAACGGAGTGGTTGGCCGGAGCGCGTGCGGGCTGGACTGCGCGGGCACAAGGCTCCTCTCTGAGAGTGATCGAGCGCGTAGGCGAGACGAGCAGTCAGGTTACCGACGCGCGGTGTCGGACGGACAACGTGGGTTGAGTTAATTGTTGGTTCTCGGCCCGCCCGCCTCTGGACTGAGTGGAGGGTGCGACGAAGGAGTACCCGGAGGGAGGGAAGAGGCGGGGAACAGGGCCGAGAACCAGCGGCGCCAGCCGCTATGATGTTGCCTCCAGCACCAGCCGCTTCGGCTCCGGCGAGGGCGGCACCCGATCGCGCTGCAACGCCCAGGAGGCGATGCTGTGGAACAGCGGTGCGGCCGACCCGCCGCCGGTGCCGTCGGAGCTGCGCACGGGCGCGTCGAGCATCATGCCGATCACGTAGCGGGGGTTGTCGGCGGGTGCCATCCCGGCGAACGTGCTGTAGAACGACGAGGTCGAATAGCACCGGCACGCGGGGTCGACCTTCTGCGCGGTGCCGGTCTTGCCCGCCACCTGGTACCCCTCGATCGAGGCAGGTGCGCCGGTGCCCATCTGCACACCCATCGGGTCCTTCTGCACGGTCGCCTGGAACATCTCGCGCAAGGTGTGCGCGGTCTGCGGGCTCACCACGCGCACGCCGTCGGGCTGCAGTTCCTCGGTGCGGGTGCCGTTCGGGGCCACCTTGGCCTTGACGATGCGCGGCGGGATCCGCAGGCCGTCGTTGGCGATGGCCTGATACATCGCGGTCATCTGCAGGGTTGTCATCGAAAGGCCCTGGCCGATGGGCAGATTCGCGAAGGAACCACCGGACCACTGGTCACGGGCGGGTACCTGGCCACCGCTCTCACCGGGCAGGCCGACGCCGGTGCGCCGACCGAGCCCGAACCGGTCGATCATATCGGCGAACCGGTCCTCACCCACGCGCTGTGCGAGCATGAGAGTGCCCACGTTGGAAGACTTTCCGAAGATGCCGGTCGTCGTATAGGGCGCAACGTCGTGTTGCCACGCGTCGTTCACGGTGACGCCCGACATGCGGATCGAGCCGGGCACCTGCAGCACCTCGTCGGGAGTGGTCACGCCGTATTCGATGGCGGCCGCCGCGGTGACGATCTTGTTGACCGAGCCGGGTTCGAAGGGTTCGGTGACCGACGGGTTGCCCATCTTGCCCGAGGCCCAATGATTCGGGCCGAGTGCGGGATTGAAGGTGCCGTCGTTGGCCATCGCGAGCACCTGACCGGTCTTGGCGTCGAGCACCACCGCCGAGGCCGAGGACGCGCCGGAGACCTGTTTGGCCTGTTGCACCTGCTGCTGCACGTAGTACTGCAGGTCCGCGTCGAGCGTCAGCTCGACGCCGTAGCCGTTCACCGCGGGCTGCAGGTCACGGTAGCTACCGGGGATCACCGCACCGTCGGAACCCTGGTCGTAGGTGCGCGAACCGTCGGTACCGGAGAGCACCGAGTCCAGCGCCGATTCCAGGCCCATCTGACCGTGTTTGTCGCCGCCGATCGCGCCGATGACATTGGATGCCAGTGAGCCACCGGGATATTCGCGCAGGTCCTGTCGTTCGGCGCCGACCTCCGGGAATTTGGTGGTGATCTCGGCAGCCACTCGCGGATCGACATTCTTGACCAGGTAGTGGAACAGTTTGTCGCTGCGCAGCTTGTCCAGCAGTTCTTGCTCGGTGGGCGTTCCGGCGGCCGCACCGAGCTTCTCGTGGATGAACTTCGCGATATCCTTCAGCCGCTGCTCCGGGTCCGGTGCGCTCGGCTTGAGCTTCTTCGCCTCCGCCAGCTGCTTGCGCACCGTAACCGGCTGGAATGTCAGGGCTTTCACGGTGAGCGTGAACGCGAGCTGATTGCCGTGCCGGTCGGTGATCGGACCACGCACAGCGGCCTCTGTGTCCTTTTTGGTGCGCTGCGACGCCGACTGTGCCTGCAACGCCGGGGCGGCGAGGCTCTGGATGTAGAGCAGCTGCAACGCGACCACCGCCAGGGTGGCCAGCAGGGTGACCCGGCCGACACCGAGGCGAAGGCGGATCGGCCGGTCCGGCGAGAGCGAACCGGAGCGGCGCGCCCTCGACGAGACCGGCCCGCGTCGCTGCTGCGACACGGGCCCGCTCTGCTTCATCGAGGACCATCTTGCGATTCGACCACCTGCGGCTGTTCGCTCGGCGATCCGGCGGCCGGGGCTCGTAGTCCGGGAGCCGGAGCGACGGCACCCGGTGCGGGTAACGGCGCATCCGCCGCGATCGCCGGGTCGGCGACGGCACCCGGTGCGAGCGGTGGCATGTCGGCGGAGGCCAGCGGTTCACCCTGACCTGCGACGTCGACCCGATCGGGCACGGTCACCGGAGCGAGCGGAGCCGGGGCACCGCCATCCGCCGGGGCGGGTGCGGCCGCGTCGATCGGTGCGGTGGCGAGCGGAGCCGGAGCCGCCGCGGGCTGCGACGAAACCGCCGGATTCTGGGGCGAATTCACGGCGGGCGCCGTCGGGGTGACAGGAGCCGCGAGCACGTTCGCCGGAGCACTGTTGGGCGCGGCGGGGCTCGGCGCGGCCGCACCCGGCTGGACCGGAACCACACGCTCGCCCTGCGCCTGGGCATGCCCCGGTGCCGGACTGTTCGGCGTGGTGGTCGGCGGACCGTTCAGCGGCGGCACCGGCGCACCCTGCGCGGGCGTCGGGTTACCGATCACGGTGACCTCACCGTCGGCACCGATCACCAGCCGGGCCGGATCCTTCGCGGGGATCATGCCCAGTTCGCGTGCGCGTGCGGCCAGTTCGGGGGCGGAATCGGCGGCCGCGACCTCCCGCTGCAGCGCGGCCCGCTCGTCGGCGAGCGTGCGGTTGACCGTCCTGGCGTCACCGAGCTGGTAGCTGTCCTCGGCGGCGCGGGTGGTGAGCAACAGGGTCAGGGCGAGGCCGCAGCCGAGCAATCCGATGATCGCGGTGACGAACGGGATCCGCCCCGCCATCGTCGAGGACGGTTCGGGCAGTTCGATGCCATCGAGCAGCTGCTCCCTGGTGCGCTTGCGGGCGTAAGCCCGCTGGGCCGCACCGGACTTCACTCGTTCGGCCGCCTCCACGCGCCGTGCCGTCTTGCTCGGCACCGCGACTGTGCTCGTCCGCACGCTCATCGTGTCCCCTCCTGTGTCCTCCCTGACCTCTCCGCGATTCGTTCGGCCGCGCGCATCCGCACCGGCGCGGATCGCGGATTGACCTCGATCTCGGACTCGGTCGCTTTTTCCGCGCCACGGGTCAGCATCCGGAATTCCGGTCCCATGCCGGGCAGTTCGACCGGCAGGTCCATCGGCGACCGGGAGACGATCCGTGGCGCGAGTTCGTGTTTGACCAGCCGGTCTTCGAGCGACTGGTACGACATGACGCAGATCCGTCCGCCCACACGCAGTGAATCCAGTGCCGCGGGCAGTGCCGCCCGCAGCGAGTCGAGCTCACCGTTGACCTCCACCCGCAGCGCCTGGAACGAGCGCTTGGCCGGATGTCCGCCGGTGCGGCGGGCCGCGGCCGGAATGGTCGCGTAGAGCACCTCGACGAGTTCGGCGCTGGTGGTGAACGGCTTGACCGCCCGCCTGCGCAGCACCTCCGAGGCGATCTTTCCCGCGAACCGTTCGTCGCCATAGGTTTTCAGCACCCGGGCCAGATCGCCGTGGCTGTAGGTGTTGAGCACGTCGGCCGCGGTGATCCCGGTGGTCGGGTCCATCCGCATGTCCAGCGGCGCGTCGACGGAGTAGGCGAAGCCGCGCTCGGCCTCGTCGAGCTGCATCGACGACACGCCCAGGTCCATGAGAACGGCTGAGACGGAACCGGTTTCGTCCAGCCCCGCTTCGGCCAGCGCCGCGGGGATGCCGTCGTAGCGGGTGTGCACCAGCGTGATCCGGTCCGCGTAGGGCGCCAGTCGCTCACCTGCCATGCGCAGCGCGGTGGTGTCGCGGTCGAGACCGACCAGACGCGCTTGCGGGTAGGTGTGCAGGAAATGCTCGGCGTGCCCGCCCAATCCGAGGGTCGCGTCGATGTAGACGGCGCCCGGTTCGCTCAGCGCGGGGCCGAGCAGGTCGTCGGCGCGCTCGAGCAGAACTGGCACATGACGGGGGTTCTCGGCGTCATGGTTCACCTCGACCTCCCGGGATACTGCCTCGCGTCGCAGACGGGTCGCCTTGCCACACAGTGCTTTTCGAATGAGTGCTTGTCGAACGAGTTGATGATGCGAATGCTTCGAGGTCTCTGACCGGGGCAAGGCACCTGGCGTCGGGGAAGTACGTCAGGGTCCACGCCCGGGCAGAGGCCTCGCAGCACTCGCGTGCTCCGGGTCAGAAGATTCCGCCCAGCGACTCGTCTCCGGCTTGCGCGTAGTCCTCCTCATGTTCTTCGAGGTAGGTCTCCCACGCCTGCTTATCCCATATTTCGAGGAAGTCGACCGAACCGATCACCACGCAATCCCGCGAGAGGTTCGCGTAGCGCCGATGGTCCGGCGACAGCGTGATCCGGCCCTGTGCGTCCGGACGTTGCTCGTCGGTGCCTGCCGCCAGCGCTCGAACGAAAGCCCTTGCCTGCGGGTTGCTTCGGGACGCCGACGCGGCTCGCCGCGCGAGCGCGGTGAACTCGTCTTTGGGATACACGGCCAGGCTGTGGTCTTGGCCTTTCGTGACCATCAACCCTCCCGCCAGATCGTCTCGAAACTTCGCAGGCAACGTCAGCCGCCCTTTGTCGTCCAGTCGGGGGGTGTAGGTACCGAGGAACATCCCGGCCACCTCCCTACTGGATTCACCTCGCCGTACGGCCTCTCCTGTAGTGCGCGACCCACATTACCCCACTTTCCCCCACTTTCAATCGAAACCCTGAGTGATCCTGCTCCCCGCCAACACAATTCCGCAGGTCATCCCAGCTATCACTGAGATTCGCGGTTATCCCGTGTTCGGGCAACCCGCGCGGGTCTGCAACCCCTCGTTCCGACAACGTTCAGCAAACATCGCAGGTGTGCCGTCTGCCGGGCGGCGGGGTGGGGGAAGGGTGGGGAGCGGTGGGGAGGTGGGGGACCTGCCCTGGCCATGCGCTTCGGCGTCAGCGGGCCACAAACACACGATGGCGGCGCCACACCCGGTGGTGGGTGTGGCGCCGCCAACGTAGTCGGCTAGGTCTGAGCTATTCCTGCTCGAACCGTCGTCGGAATCGGTCTTCCATGCGCTCGGAGAAGCCACCGGACTTGCGCTGGCGACCACCTCGGGCGGTGGGTCCCGTCGTCGGGCCGCTGCCCGCCGCGGGAGACTCGGTCGCATCCGGTCGGGCGGTGCGACGCGAGTTGCCGATCATCAGCAGGACACCAGCGCCGAACATGGCGATGAATCCGACGAGACTGATGATCGGGAAACCGCCCGGCTTGAACGGGGCGGCGATGCCGGCGACGAGCAGAAAGAGGCCGACGGCGAACAACGCCGCAGCCTGGAGTCTGCGTCGACTCGACGTGGAGCGAAGTCGTCCGCCGCGGACGGACGAGGCGAACTTCGGGTCCTCAGCATAGAGAGCGCTCTCGATCTGTTCGAGCATGCGCTGCTCGTGCTCGGAGAGTGGCACGGTACCTCCCCCGGCACTAGGCGTGGCTGGTCGCCTCCGGGTAGGCGACGGGTAGCCGACCTTGGCGGCTATCTGCTCCCCATGATACGAGTTCGATCGGTGGCGTACCACCTACTCGGTCATAACTAAGCGGTCATGTCGCGGCCACGACTCGGCCGCGGGAGGCTCTTAGCCGCGGCTACCAGCGCATCGTCGACGTCGTAGAGGAATGCGCCCACCCGTGAGCAGAACTCGTCAGCTTGTGTGTCGGTGATCGCACGGTCCAATCCGGCCTCCAGCGCGGCCCGTAATTGCGAGTGCGCCTCGAAGTAGTCGGCCCACATCACGAATTCCGGGCTGGCGCGTCTCAGTAACACCCAGGCGCTGCGCGACCGCGCTCGCGGTGCGCGGTCGGCGCCGGTGAGCGCGATCATCGAGCCCGCACCGCGCAGCGCGGCCAGATAAGCGGTGCGGAACCGCTCGCCCGGTTCGTGCTCCCAGGCGGAGTCGGTGAGCAGAGCATCGGCTTGGCGTAGTAGTCCGCCGGCGCGCCCATCGTGGCCCGCGTGCGCTCGACCATCGTTGTGACCAGCCATCTGCTGCCCCTTTCGCCCCTCGCACTGATCGAACTAACATTCGAACGTTTGAATTGAGATTGAATATAGGGACACCCACCGACAACTTTTGCGCGTCCGCGCGCCACCGACGAGAGCCATGACAGCCGTCAAGCCGAATCACACCCCCGCACCCGTCATCGTCGACCTCAGCGTCGCCGACCTGCGCGCACGCCTGCACGACGCCCTGTCGGTCTATGTCGCCGCCATGGATTACCCGCGTGGCACCGAACACCATCGCGCCCCGATGTGGACCGAACACACCACCAGGACGGGCTGGCGGGCGGTCGCCGCGGTGCTGCCCGACGATTCGGGCGGCGTCGACCTGCGCACCGCGCCGATCGTGGCCATCGCCTACGGCTACAGCGGCGCGCCGCGCCAGTGGTGGCATCAGCAGGTGCAGACCGGGATGCGCCGCTGCGGGTGGCCCGATGCCGCTGCCCGCGACCTGCTCGCCGACTACTTCGAGCTCACCGAGCTGCACGTCCACCCGGCCGCGCAGGGGCGTGGGATCGGGGCGCGGCTGCTCGAGCGATTGCTGGCCGACCGCGCCGAGGCGGCCGTGCTGCTGTCGACGCCGGAGGTCCCGGAAGAGGCGAACCGGGCCTGGAAGTTGTACCGGCGGGCCGGATTCACCGATGTGATCCGCAATTTCGTCTTCGCGGGCGATACACGTCCGTTCGCCATCCTCGGGCGCAGGCTGCCGATGCCCCCCGCGCACCGGTGACTACGGTAGTGGTCGGCTCCGGCCACAACGCACTGGTCGCGGCCTGCTATCTGGCGCGGGCCGGACAGCGGGTACAGGTGCTCGAGCGCGACGAGGTACCCGGTGGGGCGGTGTCGACGGTCGAGCGGTTCCCGGGCCATCTCGTTGATCGCGGATCTTCCGCGCACATCATGATCCGGCACACCGGGATCATCGAGGACCTCGAGCTCGAGCGGTTCGGGTTGCGCTATCTCGACTGCGATCCATGGGGGTTCACGCCGTCCGACGGCGTGCGCCCGCCGATCGTGTTCCACCGTGATCTCGGCGAGACATGCGCGTCGATCGAGGCGGCCTGTGGTGTCAAGGACGCTGACGCGTATCGCCGATTCGTCGGGGTGTGGGGCGAGCGCAGCGCACGGGTGATGCGGTCGTTCGGTGGGCCGCCGACGCCGGGCAGGCTCGTTCGCTCGTTCTGGGGGCTGGACGCGCGGGCCGGTGGATCCGCGTTGTCGCGGGAGTTCTTGCAGTCCGGTGACGCGCTGCTGGACTTCTGGTTCGACGACGAACGGCTCAAGGCCTCGCTGGCGTGGTTCGGCGCGCAGTCGGGGCCGCCGATGTCGGAACCTGGGACGGCGCCGATGGCCGGGTTCGCCGCGCTCATGCACACCCTGCCGCCCGGGCGCGCGGTGGGCGGAAGTGGGGCGCTCAGTGCGGCGTTGATCGCGCGCCTGCGTGCCGACGGTGGTGAGCTGCACACCGGCGACGCGGTCAGCTCGCTGCGCCGATCCGGCAGCGGTTGGCTGGTGGCGACAGAGTCGGGCCGGACTCTGCGCGCCGACACGGTGATCGCGGGCTCCCACATTCTGTCGACCCTCGACCTGTTGCGCGCGGGCGATTTCGACCCCGCTGTCCTCGACGACTGGCAGCGCCGCATCCGGGTTGGCCCCGGCATCGGCATGGTGGTGCGCCTGGCGACCGATCGGCTACCCGAATATCCCGGTGTCTCCCCCACCGAATCCGCCCGTGGTCTGCAGTTCCTCGTCTCGGACCGCCGGCAGCTCAGGCTGGCACACGGTGCCGCGCTCGCCGGTTCGCTGCCGCCGCGCCCGGTCGTGCTCGCGATGAGTTTCAGTGCGCTCGACCCGTCCATCGCCCCCGCAGGCGAACATCAGCTATCGCTGTGGGCGCAGTGGCATCCCTACGAGCTCGCCGATGACAGCGACTGGGCAGCGCACGCCGAGCCGGAGGCGGATCGGATCGTCGCCGAGGTCGAACGGTACGCACCGGGTTTCGCCTCGTCGGTGCGTCAGCGATTCGTGCAGACGCCGGTCGATCTCGAGCGCGAGATGGGTCTGCGCGGCGGCAATGTGATGCATGTCGAGATGTCTCTCGATCAGATGATGCTGTGGCGTCCACTGCCCGAGTTGTCGGGCCAGCGCGTCCCCGGCGCTCCCGGCCTGTATCTGACCGGCGCGTCCACCCACCCCGGCGGCGGGGTCTCCGGAGCCAGCGGGCGCAGCGCGGCACGGTTGGTCCTCGGTGATCGCCGCAAGCCACGGTTCATGCTGCCTCGTCAGCGATGAAGACCTACCGGTCGCATCGGCGGAGTCCGCTCGAGTACATTCCGCGGCCGCCCTGCCGCGCCCACTTCCCACACCCGGCTCGACGCGCACTGCCTCGGCCGGTTCGGCACACGGGCGCGGCAGTCCGCCGAATCCACACCGGAGACGTTCATTCGACGGACAGCGCCGGGTCGACTCTTCGGCGGTTCCGGTGAAGAACGCTGGTCTCGATCTGTATACGGTGCTGCGTGGTGTCGCCGGTTGGTTTCGCGCCGATCCCCGCCGGGCGATTCCCGCCGTCACCGCGATCGCCCTGGTGCTCGTGCAGATCACCTACCCGTTGAGCGCGGGGGTCACGCGCGATCGAATCACCGTTGTGGTCGTGGTGCTGTCGGCCGCGACCGCCTTGCTCCACGCGGCGACGACTCGCGGATTGCGGTGGGCCACCGGATTCTTCGTCATCGTGTCCGGTCTGGGGCTCACCGCCGAAATCGTCGGCACCGCCACCGGGTTCCCGTTCGGCAGCTACGCCTATGCCGTCGATCGGCTCGGGCCCTCGTTCGCCGATGTTCCGCTGGCGGTGCCGTTGGCGTGGACGGGCGGGCTGTACCCGATCTGGATCGTCGCGGGTGTGCTCGTGTCCCGTACGCACCGGGCCGCCCCCTCGTACACGCGGAGCCCGAGTCGGTCCGAATCCTCGAATGACCGGCACCCGGCGGTCCACAGCGCATCTAACGCCGGACTGCTCAGCGGCCCGAACGCCCGGCGTGTGGGACTGTTCGTTCTCGGCGCGGTCGGCTGGGATCTGTTCCTCGATCCGCAGATGGTCGCCGACGGTCAATGGGGCTGGGCGGTCACCGACGCCGGGCTTCCCGGTCTGCCCGAGATCCCATACACGAACTACTTCGGATGGGCGCTCGTCGCCGTAGTCATGGCGGTGCTGCTCACCCTGCTCGATCGACTGCTCGCGCCACCGCGTGACCCCTCGGTGGCGGTCCCCGTCGCGGTGTTCGGGTGGACCTGGCTCGGCTCGACCCTCGCGCATGCGGTCTTCCTCGGCCTCCCGGCGTCGGCGATCTGGGGTTTCGCCGGTCTTGGCTTGCTCGGAATCCCCCTGTTTCTGCGGGCGCGGGCCGGGCTACACGTGTTCTGAGCGGCCGACCGTGCCGCGACACACCCCCGATTCGTGGCGAAAACGCCTGATCGGCACGGGTGAGCGGGGCGCGGTGGGCCCGTCGTGTGGGCTCTGAGCCCTGAGCCTGGCACGATGTCAACCGTGCAGCCGAGTCCCGTCGCCGACATGCCCGTTCCCTCGCCGCGTCGTTTCGTGCCCGCGCGGCGCGTAGCGGCGGTTGCCGTCCTGCTGGCACTGCTCGTGCCCGCGCTGGCCGGGTGCCTGCGGGTGCAGGTGTCGATGGGGGTGTCGTCGAACGACCGGGTGTCGGGGCGGATCGTCGCCGCGGTGGTGCCGACGGGTCCCGCGGACAAGGGGCCGCAGCTGAAGGCGCCCGAGCAGCTGGCGGCGAAGGTGCGGGTGGAGAACTACAACCAGGACGGATACATCGGCACCCAGGTGTTCTTCGACGACCTGTCCTTCGGCGAGGTCGGCCAGCTCGGTGGGCTGTCGGATCAGACGCAGGGCATGTTCACCCTCGACTTCCAGCGCAATGGCGATCTGGTGAGTCTCACCGGGCGCGTCGACCTGGAATCGTTGCCACCGCAGGGCTCGGATGTGCAGTTCTCCGTCGCGTTCCCGTCCCGGGTCGCCAAGACCAACGGCACTCGCGAGACCACCGACAGCGAGAACACCGTGTCGTGGAAGCTGCCCGCGGGCGAGGTGTCGACCCTGCGCGCCGAGGTGAAGTACGCCGACCCCAACACCCGTTCGTTCGCTGGCTGGGCGGGCATCGTCGGCGGTATCACCCTCGCGGTGGCCGCGCTGATCGCGGGCTTGGCGTTCCGTGATCGCAACCCCGGCCCGCCGAACGCGCCGCGCGGCGGCTTCTCCCCCTCCGAGATGTGGCGCGAGATCACCAGTCGCAGACTGGGCCGCTGAGATGGGCGCGGCGGCCCGCTACCTGACCTGGGCGGGCACTGGTCTGGCCGCGCTCGGCGCGAGCACCGCCGCCTACAACCTGGTCACCTTGCGCACCCTGCCGCGCGGGGTCGCGGGCGTGATCGAACCGGTCACGGTGTGCGTTCCCGCCCGCGACGAAGCCGCGCGCCTGCCCGCGCTGATCGCCGACCTTCGCGCCCAAACCGGCGTACCCCGCATGAACGTGCTGATCCTCGACGACGCGTCCACCGACGGCACCTACGAAGCCGCACTGGCCGCGATCGCCGGTGACGAGCGCTTCACCGTGTTGCGCTCGGCCGCTCACCCCGCCCCCGGCTGGACCGGCAAGGCCGCCGCGTGCGCGCGCCTGGCCGCCCGCACCGACGCGGCCGCCCTGGTCTTCGTCGACGCCGACGTTCGCCTGGCTCCGTACGCCGTCGCCGCGGCGGTAACCGAATTGCGCAGGCGCGGAGCAGGTTTGGTCTCGGCCTGGCCGGTGCAGGAGGCAGGTTCGACCACCGAGCGCCTGGTCCAGCCGCTGCTCGCCTGGTCGTGGGCCTCGACCCTGCCGGTCGGCCACGCCAACCACAGCCTGCGCCCGTCCACCGCCGTCGCGTGCGGACAGTTCCTCGCCGTCGACGCCGCGGCCTACCGCGCCGGTGGCGGTCACGCGGCCGTAGCAGCCAGCGCCACAGAAGATCTCGATCTGGCGCGCGCCGTGCGCCGAGCGGGCCACCGCACGGCACTGGTGACCGCGGGCCCGGCCGCGAAAACCCGAATGTACACCGGCACAACCGAACTCACCGACGGCTACACCCGATGGCTGTGGTCGGCATACGGCGGCCGTCTCGACACCGGCGCCGCCATCGGAATCCTTGCCGCTCTTGCCTATTGGATTCCCCCACTGGCAGCGATCTTCGGCCGCGGCCGAACCCGCCGTGCGGGAATCCTCGGCTACCTCGCGGGTGTCACCAGCCGCCTCACCGCCCGCGCCATCGAAACCCGCCGCCCTCCAACGAGTTCCGACCTCACCTCAGCCCTGGCCCACCCTGTGGCGGTGGCCCACTACCTGACCCTGTGGACCCGCTCTCACTACCGGCACCAGACCGGCCGCCTCCGCTGGAAACAACGACCCCTGGTCACTCCCGACGACCCCATCGCCCGCCGCGCCTGACCAGGCAGGTCCAGGCGGCGGGAATCCGATGACGCCTGTCGCCAGAGTATCGATTCCTGCCACTCACCGATTGGGTCAGTGCGCCGTGGCGGCGAGGAAAGGTGGTCGATGACGACTATTCGATGTCGAGATCCAGGTCCGCCCAGGGGATTTCGACCTTGACCGGGTCGATAGCCGTCACTGCGATGACGGGGTCCTGGCCTCGTAGGCCGATTCGCTCGGTGACGTATCTGCCGTCGGAAGTGAGACGTAATTGCTCGACGGAGGAGACCAGCCCGTCGTCGTCGACCATCCGAACGATCCAGTATTGGGCGATGCCGAGCTTGGCGTATTCGGCTCGCTTATCGACGCAATCGGCGGTGATCGTGCCAGGTGAGACGATCTCGACCACGAGCAGCGCGTCGGCGGCGGTCGGTTTGCGGCGCCATCGGCCGCGGTCGGCTGCTACGCAGCGGTAGAGGATCGCGTCGGGGCGGCGGAAGCCGAACGGAACTTCGGATACGAGCATGTCGAGGTCCCCGCTGGCGCGCAGGCACGGAGCGTCAGAAGACCGGTCGCGCACGGCGTCCCGCAGCGCGGCTTCGATCACGCGCGCGACGGAGATGTGGTTGGGTGACGGTGACTCGCAGTGCACGAGCATGCCGTCTTTGACCTCGATCGTTCGAGCAAGCTCCGTCGGCATCTCTAGGTAGATGTCCAGGCCGATGACGGGCATGTCGCTCCGCAGCCACGACCAGTCGTAGGCTTCGCTCATACCGCTGAGCCTAACGCTGACCGGCGAGTTTCAGGCGACCTCGGTGATGCCGATGGTCGGGAAGAAGAAGCAGGAGCGGCCTGCGTTGTCGGTGGTGCCGAAGACGGCGGCCAAGACGGTGCCGCGGCCGGTGTCGATGGGGACGGCGCGGACGCCGCCGACGGGGATGGCGGCGAAGAGGAAGTCGCGGATGGCGGTTTCGGCCAGGGGGCGCAGTTCGGCGGGGACCTCGGGCGGGACCATGGCGCGCACGATGTCGGCGATCGGGCCCATCGAGGCCATGCCGCCGCGGCCGGTGCTGATATTGAGCCAGGCCACCTGCATGCCGGAGGTCTTCGTGGCGGCGGTGTCGGGGGCGAGGCCGTAGGGCAGGAAGGTGAACAGGGTCTGGCCCGATTTCACGGCCGAGAGGTCCACGCCGGGGATCGGGAGGGTGTTCGTCGGCCACGGACCCGGTACCGCGCCCGCGACAGCGGGGACAAGGCCCGTGCCGTCACCGGTGCAGTTCGCGGCGACCGTGGGGTAGAGGAAAGGCTGGATACCCATGGCCGTCAGCGTCTCGACGACGGTTTGGTAGGCGCCGAGGAGATCACCCGGGCCCGCGGCAGGCGTGCGGTTCGGTGCGTCCCGGGTGACGGCGGGCGTCACCGGCGCGGCCGGTTCGGCGGCAGCCGGTGAAACGGCCAGCAGTAGCGCGGCGGCGCAGGCCGTCAGCGCGGTCAGTGTGGTGGAATGACGCGGCATGATCACGACGTACTCCTCATCGACGCAGAGAAGGCCGACGCTACCGCGTGCGGTGGGTGAATCCGGACAGGTGAAGTAACCGGCCGTTCGGCGCGTCGCAATCTCGCAGCGAACCCACCGCCGCGGCACAGTACCGGTCCGCTGCCCGGTACCCAGCCCGGCGACGAAGGCACCGGGCCCACCCAGAAGGTTGCCGAGAACACTGGTCACCCTGGCCCCGGCAATTACCTCCAGCCAGTGCCCGCGCGGGTCTGCGACCACACCGAACCGGGGCAATTGTGCCGGTGCCCCCTGCCGGTTCCAAGCTCTGCGCTCACGCTGATTTCTACCGTTGTGCGCAGTCACGCCTGTGCCACATGCTGATTCAGCTCGGGCCCGACAGCCGGGGCACAACCATCCAGAGCAACCGAGAGACCTGGCTCTACGACGTCGCAGCAACCCGCCCCGTTCCGGGGTACGGGTGCTTCCGCCGGGATCGATGGAGGAGATCGTTGTGATGACTGTGGGATATCGCCGCCGGCATATCGACCAGTGCCGGGTTACCGCGACGGCCTGTCCGGCCTGAGCGCCGCCAGATCGCGAACCCGTTGCTGGCCGGGTGGAGGTCACCGTGCCTCGTTCCAGCGCCACCCCACCACACCATCGCCGAAGGAGCACGCGCGTCATGACGATCACCGTCGAGAACCACACCCCCACCACGACATTCGCCGACGACTGGGCGCGCTGGCATCATGCCCGCGAGGACGGCCTGCGCGACCCACTCGGCTGGCTCAGCCTGGCCGGGCTGCACTGGCTCACCGACAGCCCGCAGCGCCTGGACGGCGTCCCCGGCACCTGGTGGGTCACCGACGACAAGGTATTCATCACGGCGCAGCCCGCGGACCGGCTCGATGTGGACGATGAGCGGATCGGCGGCGTGCAGATCGTGACGCCTGTGGAGGGCGCGCCGGGGGTGAGCGTGCTCAACGAGGAGAAGGTCCTCGAAGTGATCCGCCGCTCCGGGCAGTACGCGGTGCGCGTGCACGATCCGGCCGCGCCGACGCTGACCGCGTTCACCGGGGTCGCGGCCTATCCCGCCGACCCGCGCTGGGTCGTGACCGGGCGTTTCACCGCGTTCGGACAGGCACGCACCGTCACCACGGGCGCCGTGGTCGACGGGCTGGAGCACCACCACAGCGCCGCGGGCATCATCGAGTTCCAGATCGGTGACAACCACGAAGCGCTACTCGCCTTCGGCACCCCCGACGACCTGAAGGTGCTGTTCACCGACGCCACCAGCGGCGTCACCACCTACCCGGCCGCCCGCTCGCTGGCCGTCGGAGCGGTCGAGGCCGACGGCACCGTCACCCTCGATTTCAACCGGGCCGTGAACCTGCCGTGCGCGTTCACCGATTTCGCCACCTGCCCGGTGGCACCACGTGAGAACAGGCTGCGCGTGGCGATCGAAGCGGGAGAACAGGATCCGAAGCTATGAGGGTTCCGCTGTCGATCCTCGATCTGTCCCCGATCAGCGAAGGGTCCAGTGCCGCACAGGCATTGCGCAATACTGTCGATCTGGCCCGGCAGGCCGAGCGGTGGGGATACACCGTTCCGGGTGAGGGCATCGATGCCGAGCTGTGGTTGTTCGGTAGTTCGGCGGGCGAAAGTGCCGAGCTCGCAGGCAAATCGGGGCTGCCGTTCGCCGCGGCCTACCATGTCGCGCCGGGCACCGCGCTGGACGCGGTCGCGGCGTATCGGGCGGCGTTCCGGCCGTCGGAACTGCTGGCCGAACCGCACGTCATCGTGTCGGCCGACGTCGTGGTCGCACCCGATAACGACACCGCCCGCCGGCGCGCGAGCACCTACGGACACTGGGTCCACAGCATCCGCAGCGGCGGTGCGGCCGAATACCTGTGCGCGGCGCTGCTCGTTCTCGCCTTGGCCACCACCGCATTCGTCAAACCCGAACGGCACGAGTAGCACCACGAGGGGCCGCGGACTCGTTCCGCGGCCCCCGCGCTCACCCGCTCGTCAAGCCCGCATCAGTCACACTTCCCCCATCTATACGTAGGCGTATATCAGCGGTAGTCTCGACCTATACGCCGCCGTACACATGGAGGTTCCAGCTATGCGACTACCCGAATCGGCCCACACCGACCAACCCTGGCGCATCCACGAGATCGCCCCCGACTTCGACGTCGAGGACATCTGGCAATTCCGCACCCCGGGCGGCGGCGCCGACGACTTCCCCGCCCTGCTGGCCGCCCTCCGAGCCGAACGCGCCTCCGAGTCCACCGGCATCAGCGGCCTGCTGTTCAAGATCCGCTGGAAGCTGGGCGAACTGTTCGGCTGGGACCGCGAGGACGCGGGCACCGGCAAGCGCGTTGCCTCCCTGCGCGACCGCCTGCCCGCCGACCTCCGCGACACCGACATCCCCGACGAGGACGGTCCCCTCACCACCCTCTACGTCCTCGGCAACGAATACGCCGCCGAGATCGCCAACAGCACGATGCACGGCATCATGCACCTGGGCTGGGTCCCCGACACCACCGGCTACCACCTACAAATGGCCGTCTTGGTGAAGCCCAACGGCTGGTTCGGCCGGTTCTACATGGCCCTGATCAAGCCCTTCCGCTACGGAATCGTCTACCCCGCGATGACCCGCAGCTGGGAACGAACCTGGAACGACCTCGCCATCTCGCGGTAGTCAGCACAATAGTTAGGAGCACTCCGCTAAGGACTGTGCTCCTAACTATTGTGCTGAGGGTCTCGCTCGGCTTCGGTACGCGCAAGAGATCGACTGCATCCGCAATCCGCGCGACACACTTCGCGGGGTAGCTGAAGGTCTACCCTGTTGTCAGCGACGACGCGGCGGGCGGGACGAGCGGGGGTTGGAATGGCAGTCACCGGTTGGACCGGCGTCGAGGTTCGCGCAATGCGTTCAGCGGCATTGCGGATCACCCAGGCAGAACTTGCCGAACGCCTCGGGTTCACCGAATCGGTCGTCCGCAAATGGGAAAAGCGCGGTGCGACAATCACACTCACGCACCAGCATGCAGCAGCGATGGACACACTGTTGGTGCGACTCGGCGACGATCAACGCCGGAGATTCGAGTCGGCGTGTTCTGCGGTGCAGCCGCCGCCAATGGTGACCACAAACGTTGATCCATTCGGTCGACCAGACACGGTTGTCGGCCAGCTCCAACAGCCGGCCGAGCTTCGTGGTGATAGCGAACTCGTTGAGGCGCTCAGCCTTGCGCTCGGATCGATAGTCGACCGCTACGAGGCGGAGGGCCCGCGTCACCTGGCGAGCGAAGTTCAGGACCTTCGTCAGCGAGTGAATCTTCTTCTCCAACAGCGTCGTCACCCGGCTCATGTCGAGCAGTTGAATCGGATCGCGGCGCGGTTGTCGGGGGTTCTGGCATACATGGCAGTGAACTGTGGCCGGTTCGGTAGCGCCCGGATGTACTGCCGCGAAGCGCAGGTACTGGCGTCGCTGATCGAGGATCCCGAGATGCTCGCTTGGACCAAAGCTACCGAGAGCTTTTGTGCCTACTATGCGGGCGATTTCGTGCGTGCGGTGACGTTGGCCGATCACCAGAATACTGTTCCAGGCTTGACTCCCGCCTTGACATTCCAGGCCTACGGCACAGCGCGTCTCATGGCCAACACCGCCACCGCGTTCCTCTCAGCTGGTCGATTCGACAAAGCCCTCGAGTTCGGAGGATTGGTCGAGGACCACGTTTCACGGTCTGACTCGGTGTGGAGCCGAACCTTGGTGCACCTGGATGTGGCGACTGCTCTCGTCCTGCAGCGCTCACCCGACGTCGAACACGCGGTTCAGCTCGGCATCGAGGCTCTGGACGTCTCGGCCGATCGCCCCATCCGTTCGGTATGGCAGCGGGCGAAAACTCGGCATGCTGTTGGACTCTCGACAGCGAGCGCCGTCACGTGATTACGCCGAGCACTCGAGGCACTGGCAGCGTTCGGCGCAACCACTGATCGCCCCAGAGAGCAACCGCTAGCCACCAAGAGCAAGGACCGCGCGGGTGTCCCAGCGGTAGCTGTGGCCGTCCCTTCTGAGCACGACCAATTCGACCTGCTTCACTCGAACGCTGACACATCGTGCCCCACGCAACGCTGTTACGGCGGCGATGACGTGAACAGCAGCGCGGTCAGTGTTGTTGTAGGCGATGCCCAAGTGCGGCCGGAAGCGGGAAGGTCCCGACACCGCCCCTGCCGACGAGTTCGGCAACACTGCTGCCGTACAGGTCGACAGAACCTGATGCAGATCGAGCAGCTGATCCCACGGTGCAACCGAGAACCTGATCGCGCTACGCGAGCCGCTCAGCGGGCCGACACTGAGATCGAACGGCTTTGCGTCCGAAAGGCATTTGCCGGCAAGCGAAACCAGGCGATCGATCTGCTCGCTCGAGACGACCGTTGTGGCGCCGATCCCCATCATGGTGATGTGCAGGGCATCCAACGGCACCGGATCGATCCCTCCGATCGCCAGCGCCTTCTGGCAGTCGGCAGCGAGTTCGATCAGTTCGGAGTCGTCGAACGTCAGGTACCAGTAATAGCCGGTATGCCCTGGCGCCCACTGCTTCACGGTCCAGTGGTCGCGAAGGACGTCGATCTCGGAGAAGGCGTTCCAGTCATTCCGTGCGATGGCTTCCGGATCCGACGTCGAGTCCGGCTGCAGCTCGGGGAACGGGCCACTCGATGTCATGACCGGCTGATCTGCCTCTCCATGTCGAAATCCTTGTCGGCGAGTTTGCGTATCGGCGGCCCGGACGCGACACCGAGGCGGAGTGCGTCCGGCCAGACGATCACATCCGTTGCGGTGCCGCGATTCCCAATTGCCCCAGACCGAGTTCCAGAGTGCGAGCAGTCAACTGGCACAGTGCAATTCGATTCGATCGAATCGGTTCGTCAGCCGCGACGACTGGGCACGAGTCGTAGAAGGAGGTGTAGGTGCGGGCGAGATCGTAGAGATAGCCCGCCAATCGGTGCGGCTCCAGCGCGTCAGCTACCTCCTCGAGGACCGTGCCGTAGCCGTCCAACGCCAGTGCCAACTCTCGCTCGGCGGGTTCCAGTGGACCAGCACTGTCGACCGTGGCTCGCGCCGTGGCATCGGCCCTGCGCAGGATCGAGCGCACGCGGGCGTGGGCATACTGCAGGTAGACGCCGGTGTTGCCGTTGAGTGTTGTCATCCGGTCGAGGTCGAAGGTGTAGTCCTTGACCCTGGACGTCGACAGATCCGCGTACTTGATCGCACCGATTCCCGCTTGCTCGGCGATGGTGTCGAGCTCGGCAGTACTCAGGTCCGGGTTCTTCTCAGCGACAACTGCGCGCACGCGCGCGGCAGCCTCGTCGAGTAGGCCCATCAACCGAACCGTCCCTCCCGCACGGGTTTTGAACGGTTTGCCATCGGGTCCAAGGATCGTGCCGTAGGCGACGTGATCGACCCCGATCGCGTCGGTGAGCCACCCGACTCGCCGCGCAGCTTCGAAGATCAGCTGAAAATGCAGAGCCTGCCGGGAATCGGTGACATACAGCAGTCGGTCTGCGTGCAGCGATGCGATGCGGTACCGGATGGTGGCCAGGTCGGTGCTGTCGTAGCCGTAGCCACCGTCGCGTTTGCGGACCATCAGCACGACCGGCTGATCATCAGGACCGTTGACCTGCTCGGACAACACGACGACGGCGCCGTCGCTATCGACTGCTACGCCCTTGTCGATGAGTTCGGTGACGGTGTCGGCCAGTTGGTCATTGTAGAACGACTCGCCGATGTAGTCATCGGGTGTGAGCAGGACCCCGAGCCGGTCATAGATCGCGCCGAAGGCTTTCTCCGACTCGGCGACAATCTCCCGCCACCGCGCAACGGTGTCGGGGTCGCCGGCTTGCAGAGCAACGACCCTGGTCCGGGCTCGGTCAGCGAAGTCAGGATCGGAGTCGAACTGGGCGCGAGCTGCCTTGTACAGGCTGTCCAGCGCCGATACCGAGCTGGTCTCGGAGTCGAGTTCTTCGGTGTGCCAGGGCGATTCGGGGTGCTCATCAATGTATTGGATGAGCATCCCGAACTGGGTACCCCAGTCCCCCAAATGGTTCGCACGCACGACGTCCGCGCCGAGGAACCCGAAAACTCGGGCGAGGCTGTCACCGATGATCGTGGTCCGAAGATGCCCGACATGCATCTCCTTGGCCACATTCGGAGCGGAGTAGTCGATGACCACCCGACGCTCGTTCTCGGTGGCCGGCACGCCGAGCCGATCGTCGGCCAGCCTGGCTGACACACTCTCCCAGATCGCCCGATCGGCCAGTGAGATATTCAGGAATCCCGGACCCGACACCTGCACATCGGCGATCACACCACCGGTGAGATCGAGAGCGGCCGCAAGCTCACCGCCGAGTTGCGCCGGCGGCATTCCAATCTTCTTCGCCAGCGGTAGCGCGGCGTTGGATTGGAAGTCGGCCCGATCGGATCGTCGCACTACCGGGTCCGCATCCGCCATTTCCGGGCGGACTCGGACGATCGCCTCCGACACAGCGGCAGCGACACGTCCGAGCAGCGGCACAATACCGGCAGAGCTCACCTTGGATTCCTTTCGATGGGGATGGTGAGCCCATTGTCGCAGGTGCGCGAACTGGCGGAGCCGCGGCCGACGTGGCACCGGCGGAATCGCGCACCGTCGACGACCTCGACCATGTTCCTGGCGACCAGCGACGCCAGCCCCGCCTGAACCGTCGAACAGAGGTGAGCGCTCCGGGTATAACCCAAGAAGTCCTTGCCCTGGGCACCACCAGGGGAGCAGGTCAGCGCCCGCACCGCGTGGGGAACTGTGATCTCCGGCGTCGCGAGCATCGAGATCGCGAGCACGGCCACAGCCTGTTCCGCTCTCGAGCGATCGGCGCGATATCGTGCCACGTTCCCGCCGAGGAATACATGCTCACTGGTGAGGGCGTTGAGCAGCAGCCGATGCGCAAAGGTGGGCGAATTCAGCCAGCTCGCGTCGACAATCACTGGGTCGGGCCTGAGCACGCCCGCAACCCTCGGGAAGCACCGCAGTCCGACAGCACGGTCGACGTCTGAATAGGTCGCGTAAAGCTTTGTCTCGTAATCTACTTCGGTATCGGTGGCCAAGCCGAAGTCGTCGTGGACGAGCGAAACCGCCCCCACCAGGCCGTCCATGATGGAGCGACCCAGGCGATCACGTCCGACCAAGACGAGGTCGAGATCAGAGTGCGAGTCGCACAAGCTGGCCTGCGAGCCGTAGACCAACCCGTACCCGCCGGGCGGGGTGAAGTTGCGACACACCTGCGCCGCCGCGGCGAACAGTTCAGGAGTCATGACGACAGCCCGATCGGAAGCGACGCATACGGGTGCGCGGCGGCATGGAAGTCGATGAGGTGGACTCCGCTCGGGAGCGCGACACCACCACCTGCGATCTCGTACCGGTCGATGAATTCCTCCACTGCTATCGCGAGCGCGGGATCGTCGAGCAACTGAGGGTGGTGTTTGAAATGGACCCCGAAGAACCAATCACGGGCCGCATCGCGACTCGGCGCCCACGCCACCCCGCCGAGCCGGGTATGAGTCAGCGTGCCATCGCCCTGATTCTCGGCGTCACGAAGTGCGTCGACCAGGATATTCCGGGTGTAGGCGCGGCCGCCGTCAGGGAACGGCGCAACCGCTTCCCATGCTCGGGTCACCAGTTGCTGCTCTGGGCTCTCCGCATCGAACAGCATCGCCAGCAGATGCCCGCCGGGGGCGACCAGTCCAACCAGGTCGAGTACGAACTGCCGTGCTTGTTCTCGGCTACGAACCTGATCGCACCGAGGCCGAACGCCCGCGGGTGAGAGTTCCTCGAAGAATTCCCCGATCGGGTAACTCAACGACCAGAAGGCCGTCACCAGGTCAAAGCTCATCGACCGGCCACCACGCAAAAGCGCGGTCACGGCGTCGCTGGTGTCCGCGCCGATCGTCTGCGATTCGGGAAACTTCTGGGCGACTGCGGTCACCATTGTTTCGCTGTAGTCGACGAGCGCGAGATTGCGCGCGTAGGGCGCGATCGCCTCAGTGATCCTGCCTGTGCCACAACCGAACTCGACGACATCCAATGAGGCAGTCGGTGGCCCTGTGATGTTCGGTGAGCCAGTCCGCGACCAGGTCGACGTCTTCGGTTCCGCCGTAATAGTGACGCAACAGCAGTTTGTCGTAGACACCCGCTATCTCGTAGACCGCGCGAAAAGTCTTGTGCGTCATGCTGTTGCCCCATCCAGGTCGAGCGCGAGGTGGTCGAGATAGGCAAGGACGTCGTGCATGTGGGTCTCAGTGACCGCGGGATTGTTCGCCATGAAGCGCAGTGGGTACACGATCGCTCCCGCGCGAAGACGGCCGAGGTCATCGGGGAGGGTGAACTGGTGCAGGTGCCAGTGGCCTTCGGCAAGCACGCGTAGGTGGATCGCGATGTTGAGTTGGTTGACACGATCTAGCTCCGCGTCGTTCAGATTTCCTGCCTCGATGCCCGCTGGCAGGTAGACGAATACGACCGCGGCAAGATCCGGGTCGTTGAGGCGCACCAACCTGGGGTGCGTGTCGACCAATCCCTCGAACGTACGAGCAACCTCATGTCGGTGATCGGCCAACTCCGCGAGCCCGCGCGTCCGCGCCCGAGCATCATCATCCACAGCTTCAGCGACATCCACCCGAGTAGGTCGAAATCGTCCGCAACGCAGCCGGATCACGCACCAGCAACGCACTCAACCCGTAGGGCACTGCCATGATCTTGTGTGGGTCGACAGTGATGCTCTCGAACCCGGCGATGCCGTCGATCTTGTCCCGCAGGTTCGGGCTGAATGCCGCGAGCAGACCCCAGCACGCATCCGCGTGCAGCCAGATTGTCGGGTCGATTGCTCGGACGAGATCGTGTACGGCGCGCAGGTCGTCGACTGTCTGCGTTCTGCTGTCGCCTGCGTAGGCGACAACCGCCATCACTCGATCACCGTGCTCACGCAGAGTCCGCACGAGTTCGTCTGTGTTGTAACGAAATCCATCGGTGGCGACCTCGATGACGTGCGCGCCGCAACCGATCCAGGTCAACGCCGCCTTCACGCTGTAGTGGCCGACTCCCCTCGGCACGACGACCGCGAATCGGCTCGGGTCAGCCACTCCGGAGTGCATCGTGCCCGGCGCTTTCGCTTCAC
This sequence comes from Nocardia sp. IBHARD005, assembly GCF_052814245.1. NCBI lineage: Bacteria > Bacillati > Actinomycetota > Actinomycetes > Mycobacteriales > Nocardiaceae > Nocardia > Nocardia sp. IBHARD005. The sequence goes on along the minus strand of NZ_CP199935.1, from coordinate 3,646,421 downwards.
GAGCGAGCATCATCGCGACGGTGTTGCTGGTAGTCCCGCCGGGAGTGATGATGCCGCCGACGTCCCAGACCGTGTTCACATTCCCGACCATAGGATTCACGTAGCCGAGCAGCTCCCGTAGCCACCGCAACACCGTGATCTCGATGAACGTCGCGCTCGGACTGTCGAACGACTGGTTGATCATGTTCTGCTGCGTCAGCGTTGCGAGCACACTGCCCGCCAGCGCGAGCTGATCATCACCGGTGTCACCGAAGCCCATGAAGCGCGGCGATGCTTCGTACTTGCACAGCGGCAGCACCCGATCGACGAAATCGGCCAACACCGCCTCACCCGCCATCGGCTCGATGGGAAGGTCGGTGACCAGCAGGTCGCGGATCTCTCCCGCGGTGCTCCGCCGCCCGAAGATCTCCGGGCGCGCTTTGAAATGCAGGCCGAGATCGAGGGCCCGATGCGCCAGCCCGTCATGGGGGTCGACAACAACGGGTGGGTTATGTGCGCGAATTGCCTTCGCATGCATGGTGTTTGCCTTCCGAGCGGGTAACAACCTGGTGCACACAACAATCCAGGGAGAAGGACCAGGCTGGAAGCCACGCAACCGCTACGGAACCGCCTCGAAGGCAGAACAGGAGACTGCCGTCATGCCCTGCCTATTTCCCTTCTGAGCACATTCGAGATGGGCAGGGAGACCACCGATGTCTGCGGCCCACCCGCACTGCGAGAACGCAAATGGCGATGCCGAAAGCACTGGGCGGACTCGCGGCGAGTTCTGGATGACGGTCGGCGCGATCGAATGGCGTGGAAGGAGTGAGCCTTCTACGCGCTGATCGGGGCCGCTGTTACTCCGTAGCCGAGGTTGGTGAGGACCTCGCTGGTGGCCTTGGCGAAGTTCAGGGTGATGAAGTGCAGGCAGGGGGCGCCTTCGTCGGTGAGGCGCTGGGCCATTTCGGTGGCGATCTGGATGCCTTCGGCGCGGACCGCCGCGCGGTCTTCTTCCGGGCCGCTACCCGCGGCTCGGGTGAGGCGGGCTACGACGTCGGCGGGGACGGGGCGGCCGCTGAGTTCTTCCGCGCGGGCGACGGTGCGCAGCGAGGTGATGGGCATCAGTTCGGGGATGATCGGCTTGGTGCCCTCGATGGGGTCCATGGCGATCACGCGGTCGCGCAGACGCAGGTAGTGCTCGACGTCGAAGAACATCTGGGTGATCGAATATTCCGCTCCTGCGCGGAGTTTCGCGGCCAGGTGGCGGGTGTCGTGGTCGAGGTCGGGCGAGCGGTGGTGGCCCTGGGGGAACGACGCGACGCCGACGTGGAAGTCGCCGAGGTCGCGCACGATGCGGACCAGTTCCTCGGCGTATTCGACACCGCCGGGATGCTTGGCCCATTCGCCCAGCGGGTCGCCGGGCGGGTCGCCGCGCAGGACAAGGACATTGCAGATGCCGGAGTCTGCATAGGAGCCGATCAGGGAGCGCAGTTCGGCGATGCTGTGGCCGACCGCGGTGAGGTGGGCGACCGGGAGCAGGGTGGTTTCCTGCGCGAGGGCACCGGTGATGCGCACGGTGCGGTCGCGGGTGGAGCCGCCGGCGCCGTAGGTCATCGACACGAAGGCCGGATGCATGCGTTCGAACTCGCGGACCGCACGCCACAGCCGGGCCTCGCCCGCCGCGTCACGCGGGGGGTTGAACTCGACGGAGAAGGGCACGCCGCTGCCCGAATGAGTGCGCAGACTCTGCACCACCGAGGGGGTGTTCGAGACGATCGACGGCCGCTGGGCGGGTCGATCTGGGGTCGAACTTCCCCGTCCATTGTCGAAATCCACCGGCTCAGTCTAGTGGGAGCCGATGACGCCCCGGCACCGACCGGGAATCCGGCCGCCCAGCAGCGGACAATGCGTCAAGTCCAATGGACGTGTCCGGGGCGGCAGAACCCCGCCGAAACGCCGGGTGTGGGCTGCGTCGCAGCGGCCCTGTGCGCCGGGAGCGCGGCCCGCCCACCCGCGTATCGTTCGAGACAACGCTGGTGACCGCACCACCGAGTGCCCAACCGGTCCCGCTGTTCGCCCACTTCGCCCCTGGAGGCCGCCCTGTCCGCCGGAATCGGTACCCCGCTCTCCCGGTCCGCAGCCGACGCTCTGACCTCGGTCGATCTCGTCACGCTGACACCGGGCACGTCAGCCTTCGTCGCCGCTGTCGAACAGGTGCTGACCAGCTTCTTCGCCACCCGGCGTGAGTTCGTCGAGCCGCTGGGGCCCGTCTTCATCGATGCGGTCGAGGCGCTGGAACAGTTCGTTGTCCGTGGCGGTAAGCGGACGCGGCCGGGGTTCGCGTGGACCGGGTGGCTCGGTGCCGGTGGCGACCCGGCAGGGCCCGACGCCGCCGCGGTGCTCACCGCCTGTTCGGCGCTGGAGTTGGTGCAGGCGTGCGCGCTCGTGCACGACGACATCATCGACTCCTCGCGGACGCGACGCGGGTTCCCGACCGTGCACATCGAGTTCGAGGATCGTCATGGGGCGGCGGGCTGGCCCGGCGACGGCGCGGCGTACGGCTCAGCCGTCGCGATTTTGATCGGCGATCTGGCGCTGGCCTGGGCAGATGATCTGGTTCACGAGGCCGGATTGAGCCCGCTGGCGCTGGCCCGGTTCGCACCGGTGTGGGCGCGGATGCGGACCGAGGTGCTCGGTGGGCAGCTCCTCGACATCAACGGCGAGGCCGGTGGCGACGAATCGGTCGAGGCCGCATTGCGGATCAACCGGTACAAAACCGCCGCGTACACGATCGAACGGCCGTTGCATCTCGGTGCGGCATTGGCGGGTGCCGACGAGGCGCTGGTGGATGCGCTGCGGACCTATGGGACCGATGTGGGGATCGCGTTCCAGCTGCGTGACGACCTGCTCGGCGTGTTCGGCGACCCGGTGGTGACGGGGAAACCGTCGGGCGATGACCTGCGCGAAGGCAAGCGGACCGTGTTGATCGCCGAGGCGCTGCGCCGGGCCGATCCGGCGTCCGCCGCCCTGATCCGGACGGGTCTGGGCACGGACCTCGACGATGCTGCCGTCGACGAGCTGCGCACGGTGCTCACCGACCTGGGCGCGGTCGACGAGGTGGAGCGGCGGATCACCGAGCTCACCGATACCGGGCTGGCCGCCATCGCGACCAGCTCCGCGACGCCGCAAGCCGAGCAGTTGCTCCACGCCATGGCACTGGCTGCCACGCGCCGCGCAGCCTGATAGGAAAAGTGTTGTGGGACAAACGAATCATGTCGTCGTAGTCGGAGCCGGGCTGGCAGGTCTTGCGGCCGCGCTGCATCTGCGGGGCGCAGGCCACGAGGTGACGGTGCTGGAACGGGCCGATCATCCCGGCGGGCGGGTGGGTCGCTACCGGTTCGACGACTACGAGATCGACAGCGGCGCAACTGTTCTCACGTTGCCGGCAGTGATCGATGACGCGCTGGCCGCCGTCGGGCACACCCGCGACAGCGTCGGCCTGCGCATCCACCGCCTCACCCCCGCCTATCACGCACGCTTCGCCGACGGCAGCGACATCCGGGTCTTCGACGATGCCGACCAGATGGCCGCCGAGGTCGAAAATGCTTGCGGGCCCGCCGAAGCGCGCAACTACCGGCGCCTGCGCGACTGGCTCGGCCGCATCTACGACGCCGAATTCGACGAGTTCATGAACGCCGATTTCGATTCGCCCCTCGACATGGTGCGCACCCCGCGTGCCAGGGCCGCGTTGACCGCGCTCGCCAAGCTCGGCGGGTTCGGGAAACTGGGGCCGCGCGTGCGGTCCTATCTGCGCGACGAGCGGCTGACCAGGCTGTTCACCTTCCAAGCGCTCTACGCCGGCATGTCGCCGGATCATGCGCTGGCGATCTACGGCGCGATCCCGAACATGGATACCTGCTTGGGCGTCTATTTCCCCGAAGGTGGGATGCGCGCGATCACGGCCGCGCTCGCCGAGGCCTTCACCGCCGCGGGTGGCCGTCTCGTCCTGGACTCCGAGGTCGACGGCATCGACTACGCGACCGGCACGCACCCTGACATCGTGTCGGCAACGCGCTCCAACGGCCGCCTGCCGAACACCCGGAAAGGTGCGGCATCGACCGATGCCGTCGAAGGGGACGCCTCGACACGGGGAATCCGAGCGGGTGCCCCGGCCCGTGCACGCCACGCCGAAGCCGTCCGTACCACCGATGGACGCCGCTACCCCTGTGATGCGGTGATCCTGACCGCCGACATCGGCTCGCTACCCCGGTTCGGGCTGCGCCACCGTCGCGGCCTGCGCGCCTCGCCGTCGGCCGTCGTCGCCCACGGCACCATCCCCGCCGAGATCGCCGCGCGCTGGCCCGTGCAGGCCCATCACACCATCGAGTTCGGCGCCGCCTGGGCGCAGACGTTCGCCGAGATCGCCGCGCGCAAGGGTCGCGGACAGCTCATGAGCGATCCGTCGCTGCTGCTCACTCGGCCCGCGCTGACCGACGCCGACCAGTTCATCGACCGGCCCAGCGGCCGCTTCGAACCGCTGTCGGTGCTCGCACCGTGTCCCAACCTGAGCGCCGCCCCGCTCGACTGGGACCGCCTCGGCCCGGCCTACCTGCGCGAACTGCTCGCGGTACTGGAGCAGCGCGGCTACACCGGCATCACCGAACATTTCCACGTCGACCATCTCGACACTCCCGGCACGTGGGCCGCCCAGGGCATGATCGCGGGCACGCCGTTCTCGATCGCGCACCTGTTCCGGCAAACCGGCCCCTTCCGGCCACGCAATCTGCCAAGGGGTGTGGACAACGTCGTTCTCGCAGGTTGCGGCACCACTCCGGGGGTGGGTGTGCCCACCACGCTGCTGTCGGGCAAGCTGGCGGCGGCACGAATCACCGGCAGCCGGGCACACGCCGGTACCGACCACCGGGTTAGTGTTCCAAGTTGAAGCCGTAAACTGACGGCCGACTTATCAGCTCGCGGTTGCGACCGCCGACCATCCGGGGGGACCGACCGAACATGCCGCCCTCCGAGACGACCGTAGGCACCATGGACAACACGCGCACCCTAGAGCGCCAGCGTCACCTACTCACCGGGACCGATCCCGGCGTCCGGACCTGGCTGCGCACCGCAGGCGAGTTCGCCAGGAGTCCCGAAGGCCACGCGGCCCTCATGGGATTCTTCGGCGCCATGATGATCACCTTCGGTGGCTTCGGTGCGGGTGCTGTCCGCAAACGCGACCCGCTACTCGAGGCGCTGCACCTATCCTGGCTCCGGTTCGGCCACGGGTACGCATTATCGACGATCCTGATCTGGATCGGCGTGCTGATGATGATCACCGCGTGGGTTCGCCTCGGCCGTATCACCATCGGCAAGGGCGACCCGACGGTCAGCCTCAACGAGTTGCGGGCGATCGTCGGAATCTGGATCACGCCACTGCTGTTCGCGGCGCCGATGTTCAGCCGCGACGTCTACTCCTACCTTGCCCAAGGCGCGCTGCTACGCGACGGTTTCGACCCCTATCAGGTAGGGCCCGTTGCCAATCCGGGTGTGCTGCTGGACAACGTGAGTACGGTCTGGACCACCACCACCGCACCGTACGGGCCGATGTTCTTGCTGATCGGCCGCGCGATCACCTCGATCACCGGTGACAATGTGATCGCCGGGACCATCGCCCTTCGCTTCGCGATGCTGCCCGGGCTGGCGCTGATGATGTGGGCCGTGCCGTATCTGACCAAGCATCTCGGCGGTAAGCCGACGGTGGCGTTGTGGTTGGCGGTGCTCAACCCGCTGGTGCTGGTGCACCTGATCGGCGGCGTGCACAACGAGATGCTGATGGTCGGGCTGATGTGCGCGGGCGTCGCGCTCGTGCTCGAACGCCACCATGTGGCGGGCATCGTGGTGGTTGCTATCGGCGTCGCGATCAAGGCGACCGCAGGCGTCGCCTTGCCGTTCCTGGTGTGGATCTGGATTCTGCACGAAAAGGAACGGCGAGCCGCACAGCGTCGAGTGGCAGTGGATTCCGATGCCGCGCTCGCCGAAGAACAGCGACACCCCGACGCTGCCCGACCGTCCGCGGATATGCCGCACCCGCTGTTCGTCTTCGCCAAGATCGCCGGTATCGGTGTGGGCGTGTTCGCGCTGGTGTTCGGCGCGGCGTCGGTGATCGCGGGGGTCGGCTTCGGCTGGGTCACCGCGTTGCAGGGTTCGAACAAGATCATCAACTGGCTATCGCTGCCGACGATTCTCGCGCACATGGTCACCTGGGTGACCCCGCTGGCTCACGATTCGGTGCTGGAAGTGACCCGCCCCCTGTGCCAGATCGCCATGGTGGTGTTGCTCGTCGCGACATGGTGGCGGTTCCGGCACAGCGAACGTGAGGCCGTGATGGGCATCATCATCGCCTTCGTCGCGATCGTGCTGCTCTCGCCAGCCGCGCTGCCCTGGTACTACTCGTGGCCGCTGGCGCTTGCCGCCGCATTCGCACTGTCGACCACGACGTTGATGTGGCTGGTGGGGATCTGCACGTGGTTGATGCTGGTGTTCCAGCCGGACGGGTCGATCGGGCTCTACAACTTCTGGCACGTCGCCCTGGCGACGTTCGCCGCCGTGGTCGCGGCGGTGTCGCTGCGTACCGTAGATCCGCTGCATCTGCGTTCGGCCAGGTCGAAGGCCGCTGCCACGGAATCGGCGCCGCCCGTCCGGGCATGAGCGGTCGAGCGCACAGGCTTCGGAGTGAGATCGTGAACGTGCCTGCCGATGCTGGTGCCCGACCGCCGATCGGCGATCTGGACGCGGCCTATGCGAGTTGCCGGCGGATCGCCGCCGAGCACGGGCGCACCTACTACCTGGCGACCACGCTGCTCTCGCCGGAGCGTCGGCGGGCCGTGCACGCGCTGTACGCGTTCGCACGCATGGTCGACGACATCGTCGACCATGCCGACAACCCCGCGCGCGTCCTCGACCCGGACGATGGTGCCCGGCGCCTCCTCGATCCAGCCCACCTCGTCGCAGCCCCTGGTCGACGTGACCCTGCGCGGCGCACCGAAACGTCCCCCGCCCAGCGGCATGCGCCCGTACCGGATGCATCCGCGCAGGTCGTCGACGTTTCCCCCGCGCAGCACCTCGACCACGTCGAGAAACAACTGCGCCTTGCCCTCGAACACGGCGACATCGACACCATCGACCCGCGCCGTCACCAGATCATCACCGCGGCTGCCGACACCATCGCCCGCTACGACATCGCACACACCCACATCTGGACATTCCTCGACGCCATGCGCATGGACGTCCCCGGCACGGCCACCCACCGCACCCGCTACACCACGATGAGCGAGCTCCGCGAGTACATGCGCGGATCCGCCGCGGCCATCGGCCTGCAACTGCTGCCGGTCCTCGGCACCGTCGTCCCCGTCATCGAGGCCGAACCCGCGGCCGCCGCCCTCGGCGAAGCCTTCCAGCTCACCAATTTCCTGCGCGATGTCGCCGAAGACCTCGACCGCGACCGCATCTATCTCCCCACCGGCGAACTGACGGCTTTCGGCGTGGACGAAGCCCACCTGCGCGGCTGCCACCATCGCGGCCACACCGACGCACCACTGCGCCGCGCGCTGGCCCACCTGATCGCCGTCAACCGCGATATCTATCGGCAAGCCGTCCCCGGTATCGCGCTACTCGCCCCCCGAGTACGCCCGGCGATCACCACCGCCGCCACCCTCTACGCCGAAATCCTCGACCGCATCGAAGCAGCCGACTACCAGGTCTTCACCACCCGCGCCACGGTCCCGAACCGTCGCCGCATCCTGGTCGCCGCCAAGGGTTTGGCCACCCCCACCCGGCACCGCTAGCCGCAGGTCCAGCGCGACGGACCGACCCGTTCGATCCGGTGTGACGATCAGAGGGGTTCGGCGTGCGCGCGGCGGACTACTTCGCGGGCCAATTGGCCGTGCAGAGCGTCGACGGGGCGACCGGGGAGGGTGGGGTCGTCGGTGTAGAGCCAGCCGAGGATGTCCTCGTCGGTGTACTTGGCGTCACGCATGACAGTGATCACGCCGGGCAGCATGCGGACGATCTCGTCCTCGTCGTCGAAGAAGCGGGACGGAATGCCTGCGACGCCGTCGCGGCGGATCGCGAGGACCTGGTGGTCACGCAGCAATTGGTGCACCGAGGTGACCGGGACGCCGAGAATATCGGCCGCCTCCGGCAGCGAGACGATGGTTTCGGTGTCGGGCAGCACGTCGTTGCTGCAGGGGAAGGCACTCACCCGCCCAACGGTAGTACGTGTCGGTGCACACGCATCGTCTGGCATGCCGACACCACCCGGTTACCATCGTGGTGGCCGCACACGGCGGCCGGTTGAATGCCGGAGGACATCACTTGATCGGCCAGATGCTGGAAGGGCGCTATCGCATCGATGCGCCGATCGCTCGCGGCGGGATGTCGATGGTCTTCCGTGGGACCGACACCCGGCTCGATCGCCCCGTGGCGATCAAGGTGATGGACCCGAAGTTCGCCGGCGACCCGCAGTTCCTGAGCCGGTTCGAGTTCGAGGCGCGGGCGGTGGCCAAACTCAAGCATCCGTCGCTGGTCGCGGTGTACGACCAGGGCGTCGACGGCGAGTACCCGTTCCTGATCATGGAATTGGTCGAGGGCGGCACGCTGCGTGAGCTGCTGCGCGAACGCGGGCCGATGCCGCCGCACGCCGTGCGCGCCGTGGCCGAACCGGTGCTGCGCGCGATCGGCACCGCCCACGACGCCGGCCTGGTTCACCGCGATGTGAAGCCCGAAAACGTGCTGATCTCCGACGCCGGCGAGGTGAAGATCGCCGACTTCGGCCTGGTCCGCGCCGTGGCCGCGGCCAACACCACCTCCGCGAGTGTGATCCTGGGCACGGCCGCCTACCTCTCCCCCGAGCAGGTCACCACCGGCACCGCGGACGCCCGCAGTGACGTGTACTCCTTCGGCGTCCTGATCTTCGAGCTGCTCACCGGGCGGGTGCCGTTCAGTGGCGACAACTCGCTGTCGGTGGCGTATCAGCGGGTCGAGAACGACGTGCCCGCGCCGAGCAATGTCATCGGTGGCGTACCGCCCGAATTCGACGCGCTGGTCGCCAAGGCCACCTCCCGCGACCCCGCGCAGCGCTTCGCCGACGCCAACGAGATGGCGGCGAAACTGCAGACGATCGCGATGGAGCTGAACCTGCCGCCGTACCGGGTACCCGCACCACGGGATTCGGCCGAACATCTCAGTGAGAGCTATCAGACCGGCGCCGCGCATCATCCCGGCGAGCGCCCGGCGACCCCGTATTCTGTTGCCGCACACCATTCCCCCGCACCCGAACCGCACCACACCAGGGTGGTGACCGCACAGCGCCCACGGCAGGAGGAGTACTCCCCCGCACCGGTGGCGAGCGCGTTCGGCAGCGGCGACAATCATTCTCGCCGAACAGGTTTGGTGTGGGTGGGCATCGTCACCGCGCTGACCTTGCTGGTCGGCATCGGCGGCTGGTGGCTCGGCGTCGGCCGCTACTCCGCGGTGCCGCCGATCGCGGGCATGGACTCCGAGCGGGCCGTCGCGGTCCTGCACGAGGCCGGTTTCGAGACGGCGTTGCGGCAGAAGGCCTCCGACACGATTCCGGTGGGCGGGGTCGTCGGCACCGATCCGTCGGCCGGTTCGCGGGTGACCAAGAGTTCCACGATCGCGGTACTGATCTCCAACGGCAAACCGCGAGTGCCCGATGTCAAGCCCGGCGACCAGCCCAACGCGACCAATCAGGCGATCCGCGATGCGGGTCTGCAGCCGATCGACAGTGGTGAGGCGGCCAGTACCGCGCCGAAGGGTTCAGTGGCGAAGGTGGAGCCCGCGCCGGGCACGATCCTGCCGATGGGCGCGCAGGTGAAGGTGTACCGCAGCAAGGGATCTCAGCCGGTCAATGTGCCCGATGTGCGCGGGAAGACCGCCGAGGACGCAGCCAGTGCGCTGACCACCGCGGGCCTGGTCGTTCGCGAGACGCGGGTGCAGTTCGACAAGAACGTCGAGGGCGACAAGGCGATCGCCACCGAGCCCGCCGTCGGCACCACCCTGCAATCGGGCGACACCGTGACGCTGATCGTGTCGAACGCGGTGAAGGTGCCCAATGTGATGGGTCAAAGCGTCGGCAATGCCCGTTCCAAGCTGCAACAGCTCGGCCTGCGGGTGGAGGTCAAGTCCCTCACCGGCTCCGACAGTTCCCTGGTCATCGGCCAGGTGCCGGGCATCAACTCGAACGTGGAGGCGGGCAGCGTCGTGACGCTCACCGCCCTGCCTTGAAGGGGTAAGGATCCCGAGAAGGAAAAACCCGGCCGCGGTCCCCGCTGACCTGCGCTCCGGGCACACAAAAGCCCCTTTCCGTCGAAAGTTCGACCGAATGGGGCTTTGTGTGCGGTCAGCGCGGTGCTACTACCGCAACATCTCCGCGACGAGGAACGACAGCTCCAGTGACTGCTGGGTGTTCAGGCGCGGATCGCAGGCGGTTTCGTAGCGACCGCCCAGGTCGAGGTCGGAGATGTCCTGGGCGCCGCCGAGGCACTCGGTGACGTTCTCACCGGTCAGCTCGATGTGCAGGCCGCCCGGATGGGTGCCGAGGGCATGGTGGACCTCGAAGAAGCCCTGGACCTCGTCGACGATGCGGTCGAAGTGGCGGGTCTTGAAACCGGTGGACGCCTCGTGGGTGTTGCCGTGCATGGGGTCGCACTGCCAGATGACCTGGTGCCCGGTGGCCTGCACCTTCTCGATGATCGGGGGCAGCACATCGCGCACCTTGCCGTTGCCCATGCGGGCGACCAGGGTGAGCCGGCCGGGCTCGTTGTTCGGGTCGAGCCGCTCGACGTATTCCACGGCCAGCTCCGGCGTGGTGGTCGGCCCGATCTTGAGGCCGATCGGGTTCGCGAGCAGTTCGGCCAGCGCGATGTGGGCGCCGTCGAGCTGACGGGTGCGCTCACCGATCCACAGGAAGTGCGCGGACAGGTCGTAGAGCAGCGGTTCGCCCGTTTCGGACTCGCTCAGCCGCAGCATGGCGCGCTCGTAGTCCAGGACCAGCGCCTCGTGCGAGGCGTAGATGCGCGCGGTCTTCAGGCTCGGGTCGTTGACCTGACAGGCGGCCATGAAACGCAGGCCACGGTCGATCTCCTCGGCGAGGGTTTCATAGCGCGCGCCCGCGGGCGACTGGGCGACGAAATCGCGGTTCCAGTCGTGCAGGCGATGCAGGTCGGCGGTGCCCGCGCTGGTCAGGGCGCGGACCAGGTTCATCGCGGCGCTGGCATTGGCGTAGGCGCGGACAAGGCGCGACGGGTCGTGGCGGCGCAACGCCTCGTCGGCGACGAGTGAGTTCACCATGTCGCCGCGGTAGGACTTCAGGCCGAGCGCGTCGGTATCGGACGAGCGCGGCTTGGCATACTGGCCCGCGATCCGCGCCACCTTCACCACCGGCAGACTCGCGCCGTAGGTGAGTACCACGGCCATCTGCAGCAGCGTGCGGATATTGCCGCGGATGTGCGGTTCGGTGTTGTCGGCGAAGGTCTCCGCGCAGTCACCGCCCTGCATGAGGAACGCCTCACCGCGCGCGACGGCGGCCAGCTGCGCCTTGAGGTCCTCCACCTCGGCGGGCAGGCAGATCGGTGGCACGCTCTCGAGCACGGTGCGCATGGCGGCGGCCTCGTCGGCGTCCCACGACGGCTGCTGCAGGGCGGGCCGGGCCAGCGCGGCGTCGAGGCGACCGCGCAACTCGGCGGGCAACGGCGGCAGTTCCGGCAGGCGGTCAATGGGTACGTCGACGGTCCAGGTCACCAGATCAGAATACGGACCCGCGCTGGCTGCGCCTACCCCCGGGCCGCTCCGTCCGGCCGTGTCAGCGCTTCCTCGTACAGGCAAACAGGCAGGTTGGTGGACTGGCAGGCGGTCACCCGTACCCGGCTCATCCTGCCCGAAGAAGCTGTTGGTTAGCTGTGAGGGCGAACATTCGCAGTACCCGGACCCGTGCGTCCGGCAGCCCGACGGTCGACATAGGGTTTCGATCAACCATCGTGGTTGCTGCCCCGTGCCGTACCGCCGGACGGCACGAGCACCCCACCAGCACGAAGAGGCGATCTCCCTGCGATATTTTTACGACTCGGAATTCATCGAGGACGGCACGACGATCGACCTGGTCTCGATCGGCGTCGTCTGCGAGGACGGGCGCGAATACTATGCGGTCTCCACCGAATTCGATGCGGGGCGGGCGGGACCGTGGGTCCGCAAGCATGTGCTGCCGAAGCTACCGCCCGCCGGGTCGCCGCTGTATCGCACCAGGGAACAGATCCGCGACGATCTGTTCAAGTTCTTCCTGCCACGGCCCAGCGTGCAGCCGGAGCTGTGGGCCTGGGTGGGCGCCTACGACCATGTCGCGCTGTGCCAGCTGTGGGGTGACATGACCGCGCTGCCCAAGGGCATGCCGCGCTACACCAACGAACTGCGCCAGCACTGGGCTGTCAACGGCAGCCCCGTCCTGCCGCCCATCCCCGACGACGCGCACGACGCCCTCGCCGACGCCCGCCACAACCTGGCCAAGTTCGAGGCCATCGAGACCTACCGGCGCACCCCGCGCCTGTAGCACCACAACAGCGAAGGCCCCGAGTCGAATTCGACTCGGGGCCTTCGTGCTCGGCGCTCTCGGGTCAGTGCCCGAACGGCTCGCTGCTGTTGGCGATCGCCTGCTGCTCGGCGAGGACGGTGAGCATCCGGTGCTCCTCGTTCTCCTCGATCTCGGCCCAGGACTCGCCCTCGGCCTTGGGGTCGGCCGTCAGGAAGCTGCCGCTGCCCGGCTTGCCCGCCGAACCCAGCTTGTTCATCTTCTTGGGCACCGGGGCGCCCTGGTACTCCAGCGGGATGGCGTGGCCGTGTGCGTCGACCCCACCCAGTGGCTGGTGGATCTCGATGTACTCGCCGTGCGGCAGCCGCTTGATCACACCGGTTTCGATGCCGTGCTCGAGCACCGCCCGGTCACTGCGCTGCAGACCGATGCAGAACCGGTAGGTCACGAAGTACGCGATCGGCGGCAGCAACAGCACGCCGATGCGACCGATCCAGGTGGTCGCGTTCAGCGAGATGTCGAACTTCAGCGCGATGATGTCGTTGACACACGACAGCGTGAGCACCACGTAGAACGCGATGGACATGGCGCCGATCGCGGTACGCACCGGCACGTCGCGCGGACGCTGGAGCAGGTTGTGATGCGCCGAGTAATCGTTGGTAAGACGCTTCTCGATCCACGGGTAGGCGATCAGCAGCGTGAACACCAGACCCATGATGATCGCGACCCAGAACACCGCCGGGATCGTGTACCGACCCAGGTAGAGCTCCCACGGCGGCATCAGACGCGCCATTCCGTCGGTCCACATCATGTAGAAGTCGGGCTGTGAACCCGCCGACACCTGGGACGGGTTGTACGGACCGAGGTTCCAGATCGGGTTGATCTGCAGCACACCGCCCATGATGCCGACGATGCCGAGGGTGAACGCGAAGAATGCGCCCTGGTCGGCGGCGAACACCGGGACGATGCGCGCGCCGACCACGTTGTGCTCGGTGCGGGCCGGTCCGGGGAACTGGGTGTGCTTCTGATACCAGACCAGCGCGACGTGCGCGCCGATCAGCGCCAGGATGATGCCGGGCAGCAGCAGCACGTGCGCGATGTAGAGGCGCGGGATGATGATGTCGCCGGGGAAGTCGCCGCCGAACATCAGCCAGTGCATCCAGGTACCCATGATCGGGATACCGATGGTGATGCCCGAGAACGCGGCACGCAGGCCGGTACCGGAAAGCAGATCGTCGGGCAGCGAGTAGCCGAAGAAACCTTCGAACATCGCCAGGATCAGCAGCAGCGAGCCGATCACCCAGTTCGCCTCACGCGGCTTGCGGAACGCGCCGGTGAAGAAGATGCGGAACAGGTGGATGATGATCGACGCCGCGAACAGCAGGGCCGCCCAGTGGTGGATCTGCCGGACGAACAGACCGCCGCGCACCTCGAAGGAGATGTTGAGCGCGGTCTCGTACGCCCGCGACATGCCGACACCGCGCAGCGGCTGGTAGGCGCCGTCGTAGACCACGTGGGTCATCGACGGGTCGAAGAACAGCGTCAGGTACACACCCGACAGCAGCAGGATGATGAACGCGTAGAGCGCGATCTCACCCAGCAGGAACGACCAGTGGGTCGGGAAGACCTTGTTGATCGACCGCTTCATGAACGCGGCGGCGCGATACCGCTCGTCCATCTCATTTGCCTGATTGGCCACAACGCTCATGAACGACGCTCCCAGAAGGCCGGGCCGAGCGGCTCGATGAAGTCGCCCGCGGCGACCAGGAAGCCCTCGGAGTTGACGGTGATCGGCAGCTGAGGCAGTGCGCGGGCGGCAGGACCGAAGACCGGCTTACCCCACTCGGTCGCGAGGAACTGCGACTGGTGGCAGGGGCAGAGGATCCGGTTGGTTTGCTGCTCGAACAGCGAGGTGGGGCAGCCGAGATGGGTGCAGATCTTCGAGTAGGCGAAGTAGTCGCCGAAGTTGAAGCTCTCCTGGCCCTTGCGCTTGATCGCCTTCTCGGCATCTTCGGTGCGCAGGCGGATCATCATGACCGCGTTGCGGATACCGCGCAGCGACTGCAAGGTCTCGTGCGCATCCCCGCGCCACTTCTCTTTCCACGGGAACACGGTTTCCATCGAGCCCGCGTCCAGGTCTTCCGGGCGCACCAGCACGATGTCGTTGGGGCGACCGGTGTCGCGGCGGATGTAAATGGTCTCGCCCGGGTAGTCCGGGGTCCAGCCCGAGACCCACAGCGGCGACTTGTCGCGCTTGGCCCACGGGTTCTTCACCATGCCGCCGATGAACACCAGCGCGGCACCGATACCGAGTACACCGACACCGGCACCCGCGGTACCGAGCATCATCTTGCGACGGCCGAGGGTGGAGGTGTCGAGCGCGTCTTCCAGCTCGGCCGCGAGGGTGCGACGCTCGACCTCGGGCGACGGGCCGTCGTGGCGCTGCTGGATGGAGATCTCGGCCGGGATGAACCGCTTGCGGATCAGCACGACCGCGATGCCGATGACCAGCACCGAGATGCCGAAGGTCAGGCCGACGAGCGGGGTGTACAGCGAGTAGGCGGTATGGCCTTCGTCGCCGTAGCCCTTCCACTCCCACGGCCAGAACAGGAAGACACCGATGAGCGCGGCGGCAGCCAGGCCGGAGATGGCGAACCAGAACGTGACCGCACGTTCGGCGCGCTTCTCGGCCTTGGTGCCAGGCACCGGCCACCGCTCGTTGCGGTAGACGACATCGACGTCGTCGCGATTGGTGCCGAGCTCGACCAGCTCGTCACGCGTCATCGCGTCCAGTTCGTCTTCGGTGGGTTCGCGACCCATGTCGCTGTGCTCCTGTCCACTCATGATCGGGATCCGATCCACATCGCGGCGCCGACAACGGCGGTGATGCCGATGACCCAGATGGCGAGGCCTTCCGTGGCCGGACCGAAACCGCCGAGATCCCAGCCGCCGGGCGCCTTCTCCTCGGCGGAGTTCCTGACGTAGGCGATGATGTCGCGCTTCTCTTCCGGCGTCAGCTGCCGGTCGGAGAACTTGGGCATGTTCTGCGGGCCCGTGATCATCGCGTCGTAGATCTGCTGCTCGTTGGCCTCGGCCAGCGGCGGCGCGAACTTGCCACCGGAGAGCGCTCCACCGCGACCGGTGAAGTTGTGGCAAGAGGCGCAGTTCATGCGGAACAGCTCCGAACCACGGGCGATGTCGTCGCCGCGCAGCGATTCCTGGGCGATCTCACCGTTGGCATCGCGGATCACCGAGGGGCCACCACCATTGGCGGCGACGTAGGCGCCGAGCGCGTCGGTCTGGTGTGCGTCGAACTTCACCGGCTTGCGCAGCGCCTGGGCGCCGTTGACGGCCATCGGCATACGACCGGTGGAGACCTGGAAGTAGACCGCTGCCTCGCCGACGCCGATCAGGCTCGGACCACGATCGGCGACACCCTGCAGGTTCGCGCCGTGGCACGTGACGCAGGAGGTGTCGTAGAGCTGCTTGCCCTCGCGAATGAGCGCGGACTGGTCCTGGTTCGCGGTCGCGACCTGCGGCTCGGGGGTGAGCGCGGTAGCCAGGAAGCCGGCTCCGACCAAGCCGATCATCAGCGCGAGAGCACCCGCGATACGACGGCGGGCGCGGCGCTGTTTACGCGCCTGCTTTGCGGCCTGAGCGGCCTGCCCGGCGCCGTGGCCGGCGGGCTCTTGGGCCGACGGGGGAGATGAACTCATCTGTGTCCCTTTGGAGTAGACGGAACCGACTTGTGCAAATGCTGTGTGCGCCGCGCGCTAGCGGACGAAGTAGATCGTGGCGAACAGCCCGATCCAGACGATGTCGACGAAGTGCCAGTAGTAGGACACCACGATCGCGGCGGTGGCCTGGGCGGGGGTGAACTTGCTCAGCGTGGTGCGGACGAGCAGGAACACGAATGCGATCAGACCGCCGATCACGTGCAGACCGTGGAAGCCGGTGGTGATGTAGAAAACCGAGCCGTACGAGCTGCCGGCGATCGAAGTTCCCTCCTCCACCAGGTGGTAGTACTCGTAGCCCTGCCCGGCGACGAAGAACGCGCCCATCAGCAGGGTGATCGTGTACCAGCGACGGAGACCGAACACATCGCCCTTCTCCGCGGCGAACACACCCATCTGGCAGGTGAACGAGGATGCGATCAGCACGGCCGTCACCGGAATCGCGAGCGTCATGTTCAGCTCGGTCGGCTCCGGGGGCCACGCCCCCTGCGCCTGCGCACGAGCAACGAAGTACATGGCGAACAGGCCGGCGAAGAACATCAGCTCGCTCGACAGCCAGATGATGGTTCCGACGCTGACCATGTTGGGCCGGTTCAGCGAATGCACACGCTGAGTAATGGCCGATCCTGGGGTGCCTACTGCGGTCGTCACGGGGTAAGTATGACTCTTCGTAGTACGACACATGTACCCGGGTACGAAAGTTTGTGGCGCGAGTCGGAAAACCCACGCACAGAGGGGGTCCACGACTTCCGTCGGCGTGTTGGCGACGATCGCGCGACAACACATTGTGGCAGCGTTGGATGTGGATAGGCTGAGACGAGGAGGCGGCGATGGTCGTGGTGCGGATGTGGCGGCGACTGTTCGGTGGGTCGGCGCGGGAGTTGGACCCGAGGCGTGACGATCTCGTCGTGGTCGCATCGAGTTTCGACGATGTCGAGGCGTGTTCGACCGCGCTGGACCGGGCCGGTGAGCTGGATCGGGAAGCCGACGCGGTGTTGCGTCATCATCTGCGGCTGCCCGCCGGGCAGATCGAGGCCGCGTGCGAGATCGCCGGGTACGACGGATACGAACGCGCCGAGGCCGCCGCCCCCGCGCAGGAGCTGGTTCCGATCATCTTGCAGCGGGTGCAACGGCTCGATCCGCTGACCTGTTCGCAGGAACGCTCGCGGATGGCCGGACTCGCGCAGCGCCACGACGGTGTGGCCGACGGCTGGGACGCGCTGCAGCCGCCACGCACCGCCCCGTAAACTTGCCCGACGGCGCAAAAGAGCTTGTGCCACCTCCGCGCGCCCGAGCTACCGTGGCGCACCGGTCTCGTCGAAGGAGAAGCAGAGCAGATGAGCGTGCGCAGCTGGCCCCAGGTGCTCGGAACCCTCGCCGACGGTGGCGACCTGGCCGCGGACGACACCACCTGGGTGATCGACGAGATCTTCACCGACAACGCCACCCCGGCCCAGATCGCGGCCTTCGGCGTGGCCATGAAGATCAAGGGCCCGACGCCGACCGAACTGGCGGGCATGGTGGCCGGGATGCTCGGGCACGCGCGACTGGTTCGCATCGAAGGCGACGCGGTCGATGTCGTCGGCACCGGCGGCGACCGTTCGGGGTCGGTGAACATCTCGACCATGTCCGCGGTGGTCGTGGCGGCGGCCGGGGTGCCGGTGGTCAAGCACGGGAACCGGGCGGCGTCGTCGAAGTCCGGTGGTGCCGATGTGCTCGAAGCGCTGGGGGTCAAGCTCGCGCTCGGACCCGAGTCGGTGGCGCGGTCGGTGCGCGAGGCGGGGATCGGGTTCTGTTTCGCGCCGCTGTTCCACTCGGGGCTGCGTTTCGCCGGTGCCGCGCGCAAGGAGATCGGCATTCCGACCGTGTTCAACGTGCTGGGGCCGCTGACCAATCCGGCACAGCCGCGGGCCGGGCTGATCGGGTGCGCGTTCGCCGATCTCGCGCCGGTGATCGCGGGGGTGTTCGCGGCGCGCGGGGCGAGTGCGCTGGTGGTGCGTGGATTCGACGGGCTCGACGAGATCACCACCTCGGATCTGACCGACGTGTGGGTGGTCAGTGGTGGGCGGATCCGTCACACGCTGATCGATCCGACGCGGCTCGGCATCCCCCGGGTGGATCTGGACGACCTGCGTGGCGGGGATGCCCAGGTCAACGCCCAGGTCGCGCGCGATGTCTTCGCGGGGACGGCCGGACCTGTTCGTGATGCGGTGCTGTTGAATTCGGCCGCGGCGATCGTGGCCTACGACCTCTCCCGCGGGGTCGGCGATGTCGATCTCGACCTGGACGCGGCGCTGGCCGGCGGGCTCGAGCGCGCCGCCGCCGCGGTGGACAACGGCGCGGCGGCCAAGTTGTTGCAGAGCTGGGCCGAACTCACCCAGGTGCTCGACGAGAGCTGAACCGCGGGCTCACTCCCCCAGCGAGAATCCGGCCTCCACGTCGGCGCTGGAATAGGACTTGAAGGCGATGTGGGTGGTGGTGCGGACCACGCCGTCCACCTTGTCGATACCCGCCGTGACCACCTCGGCGATGTGCGCGTGGTCGCGGACGCGCACGATCGCGATCAGGTCGACGTCGCCCGCGCACGAGTACACCTCGGCGACTCCTTCGGTGTCGGCGAGGGCCTGCGCGGTCTCGGGGATGCGAGAGTTCTGCGCTTGGATCATCACGATCGCGGTAATCATGGGATCACTCTAGAACTTCGGGACGCTCGGTGGCCGCTTTGAACCGTCGCATCAGTTCGCGGCTCTTCACACCGGGTGCCGTTTCCACCGAGCTGGACACGTCGACGCCGTAGGGCCGGTGCCGGGCGATGACATCGGCGACGTTGTCCGGGTCGAGGCCGCCCGCGAGCACGACGCGGCCCGCCTGCGCGCGCACCCAGCCGGGGAATTCCTCGAAGACGCCGGAGCCGGCGCTGGCGTCGTAGAAGAAGTACTCGCTGGTCTGCCCCGGCTCCGGGGGGTTCGACGAGCAGAAGGCCAGGTTCGGCAGGTCGGCCCACTGATAGAGCTGCACGATGTCGAACGCGTCGGCCACCTCGGCGACTTCGCCGGCCTCGAGCGCGACGGCGAAGGTGGTGATGCGGCCACGCGCGTAATCGGCGAGGGCGCGCGCCTGTTCGGGGGTGCGGTACCGCTTGCTCTTGGTCGTCAGCATGACGCCGATCGCGGAGTACCCGAGCTCGACCGCCCAGTCGATCTGCTCCTCGGTGGTCAACCCGCACACCTTCACGAACATCCGACGCCGCTCCTCGTTCCCTGCGCCGCGCCACGTGCGCGGAGTCGAGTTCCATGATCCAGGACGGACTCCGCGCCCGTTCGGCCAGCCGCCGCGGCCGAACGGGAGCTGTTGTTCCGGCCCGGGGCGCGGATGTGCCGTTGTCCCAGGTTTCGTCCACGGCCAGGGGTTCGAGATTGTTCTGGATCCGATCGGCGATCTCGAGCTCGCACTCGCCTGCCTCGACGCGGGGTGGCTCGTCAGCGTTCGGCCAGGTACTGCTCCTGTTCGCTCCTGGTGGTCGCGGCTGTGCGCGCGAGCCGCGCCCATCCCACCCAGCGGCCCGCGCCGTGCAGTGGTTCGCGGTATCCGGCACTGGTCCGCACGATTCGCGCGCCGGGTTTGGCGAGCCAGCCCGCGATGACTCCGACTTCCTCCGCTGGGGCACCGCGCAGTGGTGGGATGGCGTCGTCGAGGTCGACGATCGCGCCGTCGAGCCATGCTGCCGCGGCAGGCGAACTCGCGCTGGCGCGGTCACCGGACACGGTGGCGGGGTCGCCGAACGCGGCACCCGCGCTCTCGGACATGGCGGCGGGTTCCACGGATGCGGTGGCGGAGTCGGCTACCCGAGCGTGCGTCGCGCTCCCCGACGACGCGACGCCCAGGTCGGGGATCACTGTTTCGGCGGCGGCGACCAGCTGATCGACGACGGCCATCGGTGGGGTGCCGCGCGCCGCGGTGCCCGCGGCGGCGAGGCGGCCGTAGCGGATGACGGAGAATTCCCAGCCGCCGGCACCGTCGGGGAGGGCGATGATCAATTCCGCGACGCGGGCCAGGGCGGCCAGTCGCTGGGTGCGGTGGAGTGTGGCGACGACGGTGGCAGTGCGGTCGCGTAGGCGGGCGGCGGCCTCGAAATGCTGTGCGGTGGAATGGGTTTCGATGCGATCGAGCATCGCGCGGAGCAGGGTGTCGGCGCGGCCGGTGAACAGGTCGAGGACCGCGTCGACGACCGGGGCGTAGCTTGCCGCGTCGAGGTCACCGTCGTGACGCGCGGCGGGGCAGCCGCCGACGACGGCGGGTGGGCAGGTGTGTTTCGCCGTGCGGGTGAGGCGGGTGGCGCAGGTTCGCATCCCGGCGAATTCGGCGATCGTCAACGCCACATCAACGGCGTCGACACGAGAATTGAACGGCCCCACCGCGATTCGAGTCGGGGTACGCACGGCGATCAGCCGGGGAAAGGCCTCGTCGCTGAGCGTGAGCCACCACCCTCGCTTCGGGAACTTCGAACGGCGGTTGTACGGCGGCGCGTGCGCGGCGAGCAACCGCAGCTCGCGGACCCCGGCTTCGAGGCCGTGCGCGCACACCACATGATCGACCCGGATCGCCAGTGCCACCATCTCTTTCATCCGGCCACGGGTTTCCGAGCCGGTGAAGTAGTTGCGCACGCGACGGCGCAGATTCACCGCCGTCCCTATATAGAGGACTTCCTCCGACGGTCCGCGGAAGAGATAGACGCCGGGCGCGGCAGGCAGATCGGTCGCGAAAGTGCGCTTGGCGCGCTGGGTTCCGGTGACGCCGGGCAGATAGTCGAGCAGCTCGGTCAGGCTGTGCACACCCTGATTGCCGACCCGGCCGATCAGCGCGTGCAGCACGTCGACGGTGGCGCGAGCGTCATCGAGCGCGCGGTGCGTTGGTGTCGTCGACGCACCGAGGATCTGCGCGAGCACCCCGAGCCGCGCCGACGGCGCCTCGTCACGCGTGAGCACCCGCCGCGCCAATTTCACCGTGCACAACACCTGTGGATTGGGCCATGTGATGTCCTGACGCGCCGCGGCTGCTTTGAGAAACGCGGTGTCGAATCGCGCGTTGTGCGCCACCAGCACCGCCCCCGCCGCGAACTCGAAGAACCCGGGCAACACCCCCTCGATCCGTGGCGCGTCGTACACCATCGCCGTGGTGATCCCCGTGATCTGCACGATGGCGGGCGGAATCGCGTACCCCGGATTCACCAATGTCGCGAACTCCCCCAGCACCTCACCCCCGCGCACCTTCACCGCCCCGATCTCGGTGATCGCGTCCCGATCAGCGCTGGTCCCGGTCGTTTCGAGGTCGACGACAACGAAAGTGGTGGCATACAGCGGGGTATCGAGCTCGTCGAAGGCCAACTGCCGAGCGGCAGCCGGGAGCGGAAGGGGATCGGGCACGGCGAGCAGCGTAGGACGGGGGTACGACAAGCTCGCCGCGTCGAGCTCGATTTCCAGCCGGCGGTAACCAACTCGGCGCAGCGCCGGGCGGGCGACTGTGACCAGGACAGGTCAGTCGCGCGGATTCAGCCGCCCGGCGGCGGCGCAGGGGTGAGGTACGGACGCGGTGTCGGCCATCCTGTCGGCCAACGATCCGACGGAAACCTCGGCACGCTCGGCAGCGTAGGCAGCTGCTGAAGATAGCTGGGCGGCAGCCGGTAATACGACCCCGGGTACGGCGTTGTGCGCGAGGTCGATCCGGTCGACGGAGAGTCGGGACCTTCGGCCACGGTCAGCAGGCCGTGCCACGCCAGCATCACGAGCAACAGCACCACCCCGACCAGGTGTTTGCGCTTGACGCCGCCACCACCGCTGCTCGCGCGATACGGCGCCGGAGCGGTCGCCGGTACCGGTGTCGGGTTCTGCGACGGTATCGCAGCCAGTAACGCCCGCACATCCGGTCCGTACGCCGGATCGAGTTCTGCGGCACGCCGCAGCCACTGCTCGGCTTCCGCCCATCGCCGCCGCTGGAAGGCATGGTTGCCGAGCAGGTACAGGGCCTCGACATTCTCCGGATCCCAGCGCAGCGCTTCCTCGACCGCCGCTCGTCCGGCCGCCGCGCGCTTCCCGATCGTGCGGGCGCCATGCCACAGCACACGGCCCCGGACTACGTGAAAGACCGCGTTCTCCGGGTCGATCTCGACGGCGGTATCGATGGCTGTGAGCGCGGCGTCCCGGTCGCGGTGCTGCAGGGTCGTCGCAAGGATTCGATAGCTGTCGGCCGACCACGAGTCGAGCTCGACGCATCGCCGCGCCGCGCGCACGGCCTCGTCCTCGTGGGCGGTGGCGGCGGTCGGGTCCGAGTCGACATGCTCACCCCGGAGCCCGTACTCGCTCAGTGCGAGGATTCTCCACGCGAACACGTTCTCGGGGTGTGATCGCAGTGCGGCCCGTGCGGCATCGGTAGCCGTGGCGTTCGCACCGGATTTCAGCCAGGAGTAGGCCAGCTGGGCATGGGCGTCACTGTTGTCGGGTTCGGCCGCCAGCACCGGCGCCAGCTCTGCTCGCGCCGCGTCGAGCCTGCACAGATCGATCAGGGTGGCGGCACGGTCGAGTCGTTGTTCGCTCATCGACGTACGTCTCAGCGCCGCTTCAGTCGTTTGAGGTACAGCGCCAGGTCGTCATAGCTGCCGTCACCGTTGGCGAATTCGACCACATTGCGGGCGGATTCGAACCAGGCGCCGGTGCTCGGCCGGATCTGGGCCAGCGCCGCCTGGATGTCCGCCATGCCGACCGGGCGTACTTCGCCCGAGCGCATCGAGTCGGCCATGGCCAGCTGGGTGGCCGAGGTGCACACGTGGGCGAGGTCGGCGCCGGAGAGGCCGTCGGTGTGGGCGGCGAGGGCGTTGAGGTCGATGCCCGCCACGGGGCGGTCGCGCAGGTGGTAGTGCAGGATCGACGTGCGGGCCGCGAGATCGGGCAGGCCGACGAAGATCATCCGGTCGAAGCGGCCGGGCCTGCGCAGCGCGACGTCGACATCCCACGGGTGGTTGGTCGCGCCGAGCACGAACACCCCTTCATTGCTGTGGGTGGCCGAATCCATTTCGGTGAGCAGCTGGTTCACCACCGTGCGCATGGTCGTCGACGCCTGCATCTGGCTGCGTTTGTGGCCGAGCGCGTCGACCTCGTCGAGGAACAGCACGCAGGGGGCGTTGCGACGGGCCATCTCGAAGATGCTGTGCACGTTGCGTTCGCTGGCGCCGGTGTAGATGTCGAGGATGTCGGTGATCTCGATCGGGTAGAAGTTGGCGCCGAGCTCGCCCGCGACCGCCGAGGCGATGAAGGTCTTGCCGCAGCCGGGCGGGCCGTACAGCAACAGGCCGCCGCGCGCCGAGGTGCCGAATGCCTTGGCCAGTTCGGGATTGCGCAGCGGACCGAGCAGGGTCAGGTCGAGTTGCTGCTTCACCTCGGACATGCCGCCGACGTCGGCCAGCCGCAAGCTCGGGCGCTCGACGGTGGCGGCGTCCTCGTCAGTGACGAACTCGGAGGGGACGCCGTGCACGAACGCCGGTTCGATGATGTCGCCGACTTCGTCCTCGGCGGCGGCCCAGTCGAAGTCCGGCTGGGCCGCTGAGGCAGCAGCGGTGGAGCCGGGCGCGGGGGTGGCGTCCGGCGCAGGCGCGGGGGAACCGCCGGACAGCGCTGTCGTGCACCGCATCATCAACCCCAGGACCTGGGCATTCCCCGGATCATGGCCGAGCGCCGTCCCACAGTGGGCGAGCGCATCGGCGAATCGCTGCCGCTCGATCAGCAGCTCGATGACGCACACGCGCAGCGCGAGCACCCCCGGACTGCGATCGAGCATTGTCAGCATGTCGGTCAAAACCTGGTCGTCGGCCACCCGCGCCCCCTTCGAACTGCGAACATTCGGCCGTACCCTAACCGGCACTACAGCTTTCCCGCCAAGCGGCGAGCACGCGGATCCACTCGGCGACCCGTGCCGCGACCCGGCACAACTCGGGGCCCGCGATCTTCCGCGCCGATAATTCGGTGCGAGAATTTCGTTCTGGTGCGAACAAAATGACCGGGATCAAACTCAATCGTGACTGGGCTCACATGCTCATGAAATTCACATGAGTTACTCAGATTTCAATGGGTAATCGGCCTTACCGCTCTGAGCGCGCCGCAGCGTACGGCGCGCCGCCCGCGAGGCGGACCGCCCGGCGAACCGTCGATACCACAGCGAGCGCACACCACCTGCGCATTCACCGATCCGGGGCGCGAAAATCGCCCCGCGAGGCTTATTGGCGACGCGCCGGTAGCACTCCGAAATCTCGGTCGACGTGACCTGGCGTTATCGTTTCGTGATCGGGTGTGACCCAGCTCGCATACTTTCCTCGGTGATATCACCCGAAACCCCCTCTGGACCGATGTCCGACTTTACAAACCCCCGTGATGTCTTCGTAACCTTTTTGAGACCTCACGGAGTCCCGCTCACCGGAAACGGCCAAGCGAGACGAAGCCCGCCGCGTCATACGGACACGGCGTCGTGGGGCAGATTGGAAGTTCCGCATCATGGCGAACAACACCGTCAAGCGTCAGGCGCAGCGTGCCGTTGCCGTCGGAGCCGTCGGCGCTGCCACCATCGGCGCGTTCCTCCTGCCGGCCGCCCCGGCATCGGCCACGCCGGTGACCGTGCCCGGCATCGGCACGTTCGAGGTGCCGAACGAGATTCCGCTGCCCCAGGGTATTCCCGGTATCGAGATCCCGGCCGCGCCGCAGATCTTCACCGCGCCGCGCGCCACCGCCGCCGACATCGCCCTCGATGCGGCGCTGAGCAAGATCGGCTCGCCCTACGTCTACGGCGCCGCGGGCCCGAACGCCTTCGACTGCTCGGGTCTGGTCCAGTGGGCCTACGCCCAGGCGGGCATGGACATTCCGCGCACCAGTGGCGCCCAGCTGGGTGCGGGCACCCCGGTCTCGTTCGATGACCTGCAGCCCGGCGACATGGTGTCGTTCTACGGCGGCGGCCACTCCGGTCTGTACGCGGGCGACGGCAACGTCGTGCACGCCTCCACCGCGGGCACCCCGGTCCAGATCGCGTCGCTGTCGTCGATGCCGTTCGCGGGCGCTCGCCGCTTCTGATCCAGCCGGGCACGGTGCGTCGTTCACGGGGAAGGGCGCACCGTAGCCACAGTGATCGTCCGGGTACGTGCGCCGTCCACTGGGTTGGACGGCGCACGTACCGCTACTGGACACGGATGCTTGCAGTTCCGTAACCTGATCGAGACCTTCTCGGCTGACGAGGAGTTCGCGCTCAGGTATTGCGCTACATCGGCGGACAACGAGAGAACGGGGCACGGGCCACTGTGACTGCACACCACCGGAATGCGCACGCAACGCGTGGTTTCGCCGGAACCCTGTCCGCCGCGATGCTGGTGTGCGCGATCTACACCGCCGGTCCCTCCGGCGCCGACCCGGTAGCCCTGCCGACCACCGCGACCGACGCGATCTCCCGGATGGTCGACCTCTCGCGCCAGTCCGAGCAGCTCAACCAACTCGCTCTCGCCGCCCAGATCGATCTCGACGCCAAGCTCGCGCTGCAACGCGAGGCCGACGGCACAGTCGCCGCCACCTCCGCGGTCGTCGAGGCCGCCCGCGCCGAAGTACGCAAGTTCCAGCCGATGATCGACCGCACCGCCGTGGCCGCCTATACCGGCGTGCGCGCCAACAGCATGTTCGCCGTGCTGTCGAGCGGTTCACCGCAGCAGTTACTGGACAAGATGTCGACTCTGGACGTGCTCGCCCAGCAGACCGCCGACACGGTCCGCCAGTTCAAACAGGCCGCCGACGCCGCCACCGCGGCCGACAATGCCGCCCGCACCGCCGCCGAGGCCGCGCATGCCGCGACCACCGCCGCCGACGCGGTGCGCGCCGATGTCGAACGCAAACGCCAGGATCTCGCCACCTCGACCACCTCCGTGGTCGAGGCATGGAGCCAGCTCTCGGCCCGCGACAAGTCGACCCTGGCCGGTTCGCCGTTCCCGCCCGGCTTCGACCGCGATTCACTGCTGGCGGGTCTGGTTCCCGGCAGCGGGACCAGCGCGCTGGCCGCCGCCCTCACCCGCGTCGGCGATCCGTATGTCTGGGGCGCCACCGGGCCCGACCAGTTCGACTGCTCCGGTCTGGTGCAGTGGGCGTTCAAGCAGGTCGGTAAGAGCGTGCCGCGCACCAGTTCCCAGCAGGCGGGCTACGGCACGCTGGTGTCCAAGGACGAACTGCTGCCCGGCGACGTGATCCTGTTCTATCCCGACATCACCCACGTCGGCATCTACGCGGGCAACGGGATGATGGTGCACGCCTCCACTTTCGGCGTGCCGGTCGCTGTCGCGCCGATCAACACCACCCCGTACCACTCGGCCCGGCGATACTGAGCCAGACCGGTGACCGATCCATCCCCCCGCTCGGGCCTGCGTTCGTGGTTCTCGTCGAACGGCCGCCTGGAATTCTGCATCACGCTCGCCTCGGTCACGCTGCTGACCGGGGCATGCGTCGCACTGATCCTGGTGCCGCGCAACGTGGGTCCGTTGCAGCTGGCCACCGACGAGGCCGAGGTGCTCGATACGTCCGAGGGCATCGACAATCCGCGCCTGAGTCCGGTGCGCCGCGAGCTGCAACCCTATGGCCCGATTCTGGTGCGCGAAGTCGCCGACGGTGCCGCGTCCGAGGCACTGCTGGTGGCCCATCCCAGCCATCGTGCCGATCTCGATGTCCTCGAACATCAACTGGGCCAGGCTATTTCGGATGTGAGCGCGGTGTGGGGCACCGACTGGAACCGTGCGCCCGTCGTGGTCGTGGCGAGCACGCCTGCCGAATTCACCGCGCTGACCAGGTCCGCCGGCACCACCGGGGCCGACGTGGCCGCCGTGTCGCTCACCGGGTCCTACGCCCCTGGCACCCAGCCCACCGACCAGCGCATCGTGTTCAACCCCGACGCGCGCCGGCGAGTCGGCAACGAGGGCCTGGCCACCCTGCTGCGCCACGAACTCACCCACATCGCCACCAGAGCCGCCACCGCCGACGGCGCACCGTTGTGGATGCTGGAAGGCTTCGCCGAGTACATCGCTCAGCGAGATCAGGACACCACCTTCTCCCAGATCGCGCCCACGCTGACCACCCGGTTGCGCGCGGGCACCCTGCCCACCGAGCTCGTCGCCGACGCCGATTTCACCGGTGTCGACGCGGCCTACGCCTACGAAAGCGCGTGGAGCACCTGCGCGTTCCTGGCCGATCGCTACGGCACGGGCACGCTCACCACGTTGTACAAGCGGCTCGCGACCGGCCCGCAGTCTCCTGCGACACAGGACGCCGCGTTCACCGCCGTGCTCGGGGCCTCGCGCGCCGAGCTGCTGGACGGGTGGCGGGCCTGGTTGCGCGGTCACGCTGCATGATGGGCGCAGGCGCGCACGGCCGCAGCGAAGGCGCGGGTACGCCTGACCACGTCTGCCCACCCCTGCGCCGACCGATTAGGTTGTTCTCTTATGGCCCGAACTCTGCTGGTTACCAACGATTTCCCGCCTCGGCCGGGCGGAATCCAGTCGTATCTGCAGGCGCTGTCGAATCAGCTGCCGCCCGAGGACCTGGTGGTGTACGCGCCGCGCTGGCGCGGTGACAGCCACGAGAAGTTCGACGCGGCGCAGAAGTTCCAGGTGGTGCGTCATCCGACCACGCTGATGCTGCCGACCCCCGCGGTCATCCAGCGGGCGAGCGCGCTGCTGCGCGAACACGGCTGCGACACCGTGTGGTTCGGCGCGGCCGCGCCCCTGGCGGTGATGGCGCCGATGCTGCGGCGCGCGGGCGCGGAGCGCATCCTGGCCAGCACCCACGGTCACGAGGTCGGCTGGTCGATGCTGCCCGGATCGCGGCAGGTGCTGCGTTCGATCGGCGAGCACACCGATGTGGTGACCTACGTCAGCAAGTACACCCGTGGCCGTTTCGCCTCGGCGTTCGGTCCGCGCGCGGCACTCGAGCACCTGCCGCCGGGCGTCGACCCGACCGAATTCCGGCCCGACCCGGCTGCCAGGGCAGAGCTGCGCGCCCGCTACGGACTCGGCGAGCGCCCGACCGTGCTGTGCCTGTCGCGGCTGGTCCCGCGCAAAGGCCAGGACATGCTGATCGTGGCGATGACCGAGATCCGCGAGCGCGTCGACGGCGCGGTGCTGGTGATCGCGGGCGGCGGACCGTACGAGCCGCGCCTGCGGGCGCTGGCCGAGGCGCTCGGCGTGCAGGACAGTGTGGTGTTCACCGGCCGGGTGCCCTCCGGGGAGCTGGCCGCCCATCACACGATCGCCGACGTGTTCGCGATGCCGTGCCGCACGCGCGGGGCAGGCCTGGACGTCGAGGGTCTGGGGATCGTGTTCCTCGAGGCATCGGCGACCGGAGTCCCGGTCGTGGCCGGTGATTCCGGTGGCGCCCCCGAGACCGTGCGCGAGGGCGAGACCGGCATCGTGGTGCGCGGCCGGTCGGTCCCGCAGATCAGCGACGCCATCGTCGAGCTGCTCACCGACCGGGACAAGGCGGCCGAGATGGGCGCCGCGGGCCGGGCGTGGGTGGAACAGAACTGGCATTGGGACCGCCAGGGTGCCCGCTTGCGGGAACTGCTGCGGTGACACCATGGCCGGGCTCTCTGTGGCGTCCACTACGCTCAGCCGGGTGAGCAGTATCCAGGTCGCAGATCAGACCTTCCTCGCCGCACCGGGCGCCGCGATCGCCGACGTGCTGAGCGCCGCGAACAACTGGCGCCGCTGGTGGCCAGACCTGCGCCTTGACGTGCGCGAGGATCGCGGCGACAAAGGCATCCGGTGGACGGTGGCAGGCGCGTTGACCGGCACCATGGAGGTGTGGCTAGAGGCCGTCCCCGAGGGGGCGATCCTGCACTACTTCCTGCACGCCGAACCCACCGCGGCCGCATCGAAGCCGGCGCGCGCGCTGGCCGCGGCCAATCGTGCCCGTCGGGTCGCGGGCCGGAACATGGCCTTCGAACTCAAGGCACGCCTGGAAGCCGGTCGACCCGCGGGCGTCGCACCCGCGGTCGCCGACGCCCCCTGATGCACGTTCTCGATGTACGTTCTCGGCGCGCCTGCGAGAACCGCGGCGCCAGCCGCCGATAGACACCGAGAACCGCGGCCCCGGCCGCCATAGACACAGAAAGAGGACTGGCTGCCATGGCCGACCGGACTCAGAGATCGATCCTGATCGACGCACCGTCGCAGCAGGTGATGGCCGTCATCGCGGATCTGGAGTCCTACCCGGAGTGGGTGGCTGCCGCGAAGTCGGTCGAGGTCATCGAGCGTGACGCGCAAGGACGCGCGGCCACCGCCCGGTTCGTGCTCGACGCGGGCGTCGTCAAGGACACCTACGTGCTGTCCTACACCTGGCGAGCCGACGGCAAAGCCGTGGCCTGGCGCCTGCTCAGCGGTGAGCTGCAGAAGGCCCAGGACGGCAGCTACGAACTGCTCGACCGGCCCGGTGGCGGTACCGAGGTCGTCTACGAACTCACCGTCGACCTGAACATCCCGATGATCGGCATGTTCAAACGCAAAGCCGAGAAGGTCATCACCGACACGGCGCTGAACGAGCTGAAGAAGCGGGTCGAAGGCTGAGCGCCCCGGGCGGTACCCGCGTCGAACTGTTCGTCGGCAAGGGTGGTGTCGGGAAGACGACGCTGGCCTGCGCGACGAGCATGACCTATGCCCGCTCGGGTCAGCGTGTGCTGATCGCCTCGCTGGATCAGGCCCATTCGCTCGGCGACGCGCTCGGTTTCCGCTTCGCGCACGATCCGGGCACCGTCGCCGGGGTGGTCAGGGTGGCACCCGGTATCGAGGTGATCGAAATCGACTCGCTCGCCCTGCTCGAGGACCGTTTCCGTGATGTGGTGGCGATGCTGGCCAAGGGCGGCGGCCACGATCACGGCGTCGATCTGGCGGCGCTCGACCCGGCCGAGCTGACCGGGCTGCCCGGTGTGCAGGAACTGTTGATGCTGGTCGAGATCGCCGGGTACGCCGAGGAGAACGACTGGGACGTCATCGTCGTCGACTGCCCGCCCTCGGCCGACATGCTGCGCATCGTCACCGCCCCCGACACGATGCTCAACTACCTCGAACGGCTCTGGCCCAAGCACGCGCGCACGATGAGCGCGATCGGCCTCGACCTGCGCAAGGCGGTGCTCGCGGCCGCGGTCGAACGGATCGTGGTCGCGGTGACACAGGTCCGCGACCTCCTCGCCGACCGCACCCGCACCAGCGCCCGCCTGATCACCGGCCCCGAACAGGTCGCCGTCGCCGAGGCTCGGCGGGTGCGCTCGGCGGCCGCGCTGCTCGGCCTGCGGATGGACGCGGTGGTGGTGAACAAGGTGCTCGCCCCGGTGCCGCCGCCCGGCGACAACGCCCACCCGGCCGTGCACTGGTACCTCAACCGCCGCGCCGAGCAGCTCGAAGTGGTGGCCCGGCTACACGAACAACTCACCGATGTCGCGATCCTGATCGCTCAGCACGCCGGTGCCGAACCGGTGGGGGTGAATTCGCTGTCGATGTTCTCGCATTCGGTCGACACGCTGCCCGCCCCGCACGCTCAGGGCGCGGAATCGGGCGAACCGATGGTTCGATGGGAGTCCGGCTCCGGTGTCGACTCCGTGTACGCGATGCGGATGCGGCTGCCGGTGGTCGATCCCGGCACCTTGCGGCTGGGCCGAGTGGAGGACGATCTGATCGTGGGAGCCGACGGGGTACGCACACGTGTGCGGCTCGCGCCGGTGCTGCGCCGCTGCACAGTGGCGGGCGCCGAACTCGACACCGGTCACCTCGTAGTCCGCTTCCGGCCCGATCCACGGGTGTGGCCCGCCGATCCGAACTACACGAAGGCCACCGCAGATGAGCACTGACAGCAAGTCCGAGCGCCACGGCCACGACGGCTTCGCCGAGTTCACCGAGGAGCTGCGTCTACTCTCCGAAGTCCTGCTGGCCCGGGTCGAACCCGTGCTGCGCCGCACCGCCGCCGACGGCCGAGCCGACCTGGGCGGTTGCGCGTGGTGCCCGGTCTGCGCGGCCGCTGCCCTGGTGCGCGGCGACCACCATGACGTCGTCGCTGCCCTGGCCGACCACGGCACCTCCATGGTGACGGTCCTGCGCGAAGCCCTCGCCGGCATCCCCGTGGAACCGCTGCTCCCTCCCGAATGGGCCGAACATGGTGCGGCACACCCGAATTCGACCGACGAGCATGCCGCGGCACCCGGTCCCGCCACCGAGCCCGCGGGTCAGCCCCCACGCCCGAACGCTGCCACGGGTCTGCAGGATCCGGGTTCCAGCCCGCGCCGGGGAGCCACCCACCCGGATCAGTCCGGCGTCCCCCGCCCTCGCCGGGTCGACGAATACACCGCCCCGCGGACCACCCGGACACCGCACATCACGCCCGAACCGGACCTGAGCGGTGCCGCCGCAAGTGCTTCGGGCACAGACGCTTTCGCCGGCACCGCGTCGAGGGCCGACGATTCGTCTCGGCGCCGCCGCCGCCCCGCCTCCGAGGATCGATCGGCCACCCCCCGCACGCCACGCTCGCAGTATCTCGACATTCCGGTGACGATCCGGGGATGACCAGCCGGATCGACCCTCAACACCTGCTCACCGTCGGCATCGACGTAGGTGGCACCAACATTCGCGCCTCGGTGGTCGACGCCGAGGGCGAGGTGCTCGACACCGTGCAGGCGGCGACCCCGCATTCGGCGCGCGCGCTCGAGGACGCGATCGACCGCTCGGTGCGCGAGCTGGCCCGGCGTCATCCGATCGCGGCGGTCGGGCTGGCCGTGGCCGGTTTCATCTCGACGGATCAATCGACGGTCCTGTTCGCCCCGCACCTGCCGTGGCAGAACGCCCCTGTCGCCCAACGACTCACCGCGCGTCTGGGCCTGCCGGTGATCCTCGAACACGACGCGAACGCCGCGGGCTGGGCCGAGTACCGCTTCGGCGCGGCGGCGGGCGGGGGCACGGTGGTGCTCATCGCGATCGGCACTGGCATCGGCGCCGCCCTGCTCATCGACGGTCGGCTCTACCGCGGCAGCCATGGCATCGCCCCCGAACTCGGCCATCTCCAGGTCGTCCCCGAGGGGCGTGCCTGTGCCTGCGGCAAACACGGCTGCTGGGAGCGCTACTGCAGCGGAACGGCACTGGCCGAAACCGCCATCGAAATGCTCGCCACCGACCCCGTACGGTCGGCGCTGGCCCGCGACGTGCTCCGTGATCCCGGCTCGCTCACCGGCCGCCGGGTCGCGGGCGCGGCCCAGGACGGCGACCCACTCGCGGTCCGGGTGATGGCCGACTTCGCCCGCTGGCTCGGCCTCGGCCTGGCATTCGTCAGCGATCTGTTCGATCCCGACCTCGTGGTGATCGCCGGTGGGGTGAGCAGTTCGGCGCCGCTGTTCCTCGACGAGGCCCGCGAGCATTACGCGGCCGCGGTCACCGGCGCCGGGCATCGGCCGCTGGCCCGCCTGCGCACCACGCAGCTGGGTGAGGCCGCGGGCATGATCGGGGCAGCGGGGTTGGCGAGGGCGGCGCTCGACACACCGGTCGTCGGCCGCATCGCGAGATGAGCGTCACATCCATGCACAGCGGCTACCGCGCTGGGTTGGTTGTGATCTGCGACCAGCGGTAAAGTCGTTTTCCGACGAGGCTGCACACCACGATCCCGGTTCCGAGGAAAGGACGCCATGTTCTACTGGCTGCTCAAGTTCGTCTTCCCGGGGCCGTTCATACATCTATACAACCGGCCCGTTGTCGAGGGTGTCGAGAACGTTCCGACCAACGGGCCCGCGATCATGGCGGGTAACCATCTGTCGTTCTCCGACTGGCTGTTCGCGCCGCTGCTGAGCCCGCGGCGGATCAACTACCTCGCCAAGGCGGAGTACTTCACCACCCCTGGCCTCAAGGGACGCCTGCAGAAGTTCTTCTTCAGCGGCACCGGCCAGTACCCGATCGATCGCAGCGGCGCCTCGGCCGCCGACGACGCGCTCAACGCGGCCACCAAGCTCCTCAACGAGGGCCGTCTGGTCGGCCTGTACCCCGAGGGCACCCGCTCCCCCGACGGCCGCCTCTACAAGGGCAAGACCGGCATGGCGCGGCTCGCGCTCGAGACCGGCGTCCCGGTGATCCCGGTCGCGGTGATCGGCACCGACAAGGTGAGCCCGCCCGGACCGTTCAAGTGGCGTCGCCAGAAGGTCACCCTGAAGTTCGGTGCCCCCCTTGATTTCTCACGCTACGAGGGCATGAGCGGCAACCGCTTCGTCGAACGCGCCGTCACCGACGAGGTGATGTACGAGCTGATGCGCCTCACCGGCCAGGAATACGTCGACGTCTACGCGCACAGCCTCAAGAAGGGCGTCGTCGCGACCGACCTCCAGCTCGACGCCACCCGCATCCCCGAAACCAAGGCGAGCTGAGTCGAAACCTGCTGCGCCCCACGATGAGCTGACTCGCAGCGTCAGCACGCGCCCGGACCGCACGCACGATTGCCGGCCGGTACCGAGATCGGCACCGAATGCTCACGGTCACCGAGCGATGATCGGCTCCGCGTCGACCGCACCCCTGCGTAACCGACCGCCGTTGCCCGGACACCGGCGCGCCCGATTGGTAACCTTTGCCGGGCAAGGCCGACGGGCGGGCGGGCCACCAGAGGTGGCAGGCGTCGGCGGACAGCGAGGTTGGCATGGCCGCAGGCGAATCCGACGAAGGTCGTGTCATGCCGTTCGCCCGGCGCGCGGCACCTCGCGACGGCAATCCACCCACCGGCCGGGTAGTGCGCGGCGCCCGCCTGGCCGCGGTACCGGTCGCCTACGCGGGCAGGCGCATCGCGGGCTTGGGCAAACGCGCCGTCGGCCGCGACCCCGCCGATGTCGACCGCGACATCCGCGCCCGCACCGCCGAACACCTCTTCCAGGTGCTCAGCGAACTCAAGGGCTGCGTCGCGAAACTCGGCCAGCTCCTCGGCCTGCTCGAACTCGGCCTGGCTCCCGACCTGGCCGAACCGTACCGCCAAGCCCTTGCCCGACTGCACGATTCGGCACCCGCGATGCTGCCCGGCGCGGTCCACGCGGAACTCGCCACCCACCTGGGCCCGCACTGGCGCTCACTGTTCCTCGAATTCGATGACCGCGCCGCGGCCGCCGCCTCGGTCGGCCAGGTCCACCGCGCCCGCTGGCACGACGGCACCCAGGTGGCGGTCAAGGTCATGTACCCAGGTTCCCGGCACGCGGTACTGGCCGACCTGCAAGCCCTGCGTCGCGCGACACCGCTGTTCACCGCACTGCTGCCCGGTGCCGACACCCGCCCGGTGGTGGAGGCGCTGTGCGCCGAGATCGGCGACGAACTCGACTACGCCCGTGAGGCCGTCAACCAGCGCGCCTTCGCCGCGGCTTTCGCCG
The DNA here is from genome assembly GCF_052814245.1 of Nocardia sp. IBHARD005. NCBI lineage: Bacteria > Bacillati > Actinomycetota > Actinomycetes > Mycobacteriales > Nocardiaceae > Nocardia > Nocardia sp. IBHARD005. Next base: position 3,611,681 of record NZ_CP199935.1, on the reverse strand, counting down.
AGGACCCCGACGTCGTGGTGAGCCGGGTGATCGCACAGCGCGGCGATGTCCTGGTCACCGAATGGCTCGAGGGTGCTCCCCTGTCCCGGTTGATCATTCGCGGCAACGCAGGCGAACTCGACCGCCTCGGCGTGCTGATCATGCGCTTCCTGTTCTCCGCCCCCGCCCGCGCCGCGATGGTCTACGGCGACCCCCACCCCGGCAACTTCCTTCGCATGCCCGACGGCCGTCTCGGTGTCGTCGATTTCGGCGCCTGCACCCCATGGCCGGCCACCTTCCTCGACGTCGCGAGCGACATCGGCGCCGCGGTCATCGCCGACTCCCCCGCCGACCTCGAGGCCGCCATGCGCCGCCACGGCTTCGTAGCGCCCGCCCGCGACCTCGACATCGCCACCGTCGCCGCCCGCCTCCAACCGGTTCGCGAAGCCCTCCTCGCCCCCACCTACCCCCTCTCCGCCGCCTGGCTGCGCGAACAAGTCCGCCTGGCCACCGACCTGCGCCTGTCGAACGTCCTACGCCAATTGACCATGCCCCCCAGCCACACCCCCATCCTCCGCTCCTTCCTCGGCGGCCTGGCAGTCCTGTGCCAACTCCACACCGCCGTCCCCCTCCGCGCCGAATGCACCCGCTGGTACCCCGAAACCGCCGCCGCCGCAGGGCTCTAGACACACCGCACCCGAGTTCGGCCCGCCGTTCGGCATCGTTCACGCTCCGTTGCCTTGCTAACGACCGCGTGTTAGGACCGGTGGCGCACCGTGAGGTTCATGGCTGTTTCGGATTTCGCGATGTCTCGGCGCACGCTGCTGCGCGCGACCGCTCTCGGTGTGGTGACTGCTCCTGCCCTGGTGGCCTGCGGTGATGACGGGCCTGCGCTGGTGCGGGCCAGGCCCGCGCTCACGCACGGGATCGCCGTCGGTGACCCGCGCAGTGACGGTGCGCTGATCTGGGCTCGGTCGGACCGGCCCGCGACGCTGGTGGTGGAGACCTCGGCGAGCGAGAAGTTCAGTGACGTCAAGCGATTCACCGGGCCGCTGCTCACCCCGGCCACCGATGGCACCGGGCGCGTGCGGGTGAACGGTCTGCCCGCGGGGCAACTCGTGCACTACCGGGTGCGCCTGGACGGCGACGACGGTGCGAGCTCGGAGACCCTCACCGGTGTCTTCCGGACGGCGCCGACCGCGCCCGCCGACATCTCACTGCTGTGGTCCGGTGACGTCGCTGGCCAGGGCTTCGGGATCAACCCCGACCTCGGCGGCATGAAGGTGTTCTCCGCCATGGCCGCTCGCGACCCGCACTTGTTCCTGCACTCCGGCGACTGCATCTACGCCGACAACGCCCTCGAGGAGTCGGTGACGCTGCCTGACGGCGGGATCTGGCGCAACATCACGGCCGAGGCGAAGAACGCCCCGGCGGAAACCCTCGACCAGTTCCGCGGCAACTACGCCTACAACCTCACCGACGACAACTATCGCCGGTTCAACGCCGCCGTCGCCCAGATCGTCCAGTGGGACGACCACGAGACCACCAACAACTGGTCCCCCGGCGGCACGGTGGCCGCCGACAAGGGCTACACCGAACGCAGCATGGACACCCTCACGACGCGGTCCTGGCAGGCCTTCCACGAGTGGATGCCCTTGGAGCCCAAGGAAGCCGTCGACGGCCGCCTCTACCGCAAGATCTCCTACGGCCCGCTGCTGGACGTGTTCGTCCTGGACATGCGTGCTTACAAGGACGCCAATACCGCCAATACCGCACCCAAGGGCCAGATCCTCGGTGCCGCCCAGACCACGTGGCTCACCGACGGTCTGAGGGACTCCAAGGCCACCTGGAAGATCGTCGCCGCCGACCTGCCGCTCGGCGTCATCGTCCCCGACGGCAAGACCGCCTTCGAAGGCCCGGCCAACGCCGCCCCCGGCGCACCCTCAGGCCGCGAAACCGAGATCGCCCAGGTGCTCTCGGCGATCAAGGCGAACAAGGTCAGCGATGTCGTCTGGCTCACCGCGGATGTCCACTACACGGCCGCGCACCACTACTCCCCCGCCCGCGCCGCCTTCACCGATTTCGACGAGTTCTGGGAGTTCGTCTCGGGCCCGCTCAACGCGGGCGCGTTCGGCCCCAACCCTCTCGACCCCACCTTCGGACCCGAAGCCGTGTACGTCCACGCGCCGCCCGCACCCAACACCTCCCCGATGGACCCGGAGTACCAGCATTTCGGCGAGGTCGAAATCGACGGCCGCACCGGAGAAATGACCGTCAACTTGTGCGACGCGACCGGAAAAGTCCTGTTCACCAAGCAACTCGCGCCCACGCGGAAATAGGTGCGAAGTACCCTGCGCGAGAACCGCGCACCTGTGGTTAGCTATGCGGTCATGGGCACGCCGCATACCGTCATCTCCGAAGAATATCTCCCCACCGACACGGCGGATGTCGTTCGCACTGTGCGTGATTCGCGCGGCCGGTCGGAACGGTTGACGGTGCGCGGCGGCGAACAGACCGAAGAGTCCTACGGTCTGACCGATCAGCGCGGGGTGCTCTCGCTGCGCAAGATGAACTCGGTGCTCGACATCAACCTGGGTCGGCGCACCGTGCGCGTGCAGGCGGGCGCGAAGCTGTCCGAGATCGACCGCCGCCTCGGCGCGCACAGCCTCGGCCTGCCGGTGGTCGGCGATCATCGCGACATCACCGCGGGCGGTTTCGCCTCCGTGGGCGGGGTGAGCACCGCCTCGCACCGCTACGGCATGTTCATCGACCAGATCGTCGACCTCGAGTACGTCGACCCCGACGGCCGGATCGGCACCTGCGGACGCGGTCACCACACCGAGCGTTTCCACCGCATCCTCGGCGCGGGTGGACGCGCGGGCATCATCACCGCCCTCACCCTCGATGTGGTCGAGGTCGACAAAGACCACACCATGCTCACCACCGACGCCGACCGCTTCCTCGACTTCGACTCCTTCGTCGAGCACGCGACCAACGAGATCACCAACCCCGGCAGCGCGGCACTCCAGGTCGGCCGGTGGGTCGACACCGCCCCGCTGAAGGTGGCGCGTCCCGTCGGCACCGGCCAGGTGACTCTCGGTGCCGTCCGCTTCGGTCAGTGGTCGAGCCTGTACCCCACCGCCCCCACCCGCGGCCTGCGGGCCCGGCGCGAGGTCGGCACGCGGACCCGGAAGTCGTTGGGCGCCATCGCTTCCGCCGCGGGCGGGCGCGCGGGTATGCCGGTCCGCAACGCGGCGGCGGGCGCGCTGATGTTCGCGCCGAAGGTGCTCACCATGCGCGACGCCGAGTACCTGGCCGACACCGTCATCAACTCCTCCGAGCGCGGCCCCGCCTACCGTGTCGGCGTGTTCGCTCCGCTGGCCAACTACGGTTCGGTCTTCTACGGCCTGCACGACCTGTTCTCGACCCACCGGGAACGCTCGGGCTGCTTCACCGTCATCTCCGCGATGACCTACGGCGTGCGTTCGGAGTATCTGCGCGCCGAAGCCGCCGCCCGCGGCCTCACCCCCGCCGACTACGGCCTGATCACCTTCACCTGCCGCCTGCGCCCCTCGGCCCTGCCCTCGGAGCAGCTGCGCGAGATCGTCGCCGGAATCGACGACATCTGCCGCTCTGAGCAGGCTCTGCGCTACAGCGTCTAGCTGTGTTTGTTGGAGCGCTGGCGGGCTCGAGTTCGCGGCCACGGGTGTCCCGTCGATACGCGGCGGGCATCTCCTCGAGGTCGGGCGTGCGGGGCTGGGTGTACCGGGCGGATCCCGGGTGACCGCGTTGGCCGAAGCTGCTGGCTGATAGGCAACGCAAAGAAGACCCCGACATTCGGCGGGAGCGCTCGGCATAACGCAACCCCGTGGGGCCGACCCCGAGGAGGCATCGCTCGCGCAGCGAGCGTCGCGGCCGCCCCGACGAAGAACGACCCGAGACAATGCACCGCAGGTGCGAGTATCGGGTCGTTCTTCGTCGGGGCAATCAGGGCCGCGACTCGAGCGCGCCAGCGCTCCAATAACTCAGTGCTTCTCGGCACCCAGGTAGTACTCGAACACCAGGCCGGCGGCGGCGGCGAGCACGAGCACCACGCCGAGACCGATCAGCCAGAACTGGAAGAACGCCAGGCCGAGCGCGGTCACCGAGCCTGCACCCGCGAGGAGGATGGGCCAGAAGCTACCGGGCGAGAAGAAGCCCAGGTCACCGGCACCGTCGACGATCTCGGCCTCTTCGTAGTCCTCGGGCCGCAGGTCGATGCGGCGCGCGACGAACCGGAAGTAGGTGCCGATGATCAGCGACAGGCCCGCGGTCAGCACGATCGCGGTGGTGCCCGCCCACTCGATGCCGGTGCGCGACTGGGCGGTGAAGAACCCGTAGACGATGCCCACCAGGATGAAGAACGCCGTGAGCAGTTCGAAGATCCGCGCTTCGATCCTCATATCAGAATCCTCACTTGCTCTCGTTCACCGAAGCGCTCTTGATATCACGCTTGGTGTTGAAGGGGTACGTGGAGGTGGCCACCGGCGATTCGCCGATCGACGCGAGCGCCTCACCGTTGGTCATACCGGACTCACGCGCCTTGATGTACTGGGCGAACTTCTCCGGCGATACCGCGCGGACCTCGAAGTTCATCATCGAGTGGTAGGTGCCGCACATCTCGGCGCAGCGGCCGACGAACGCGCCTTCCTTCTCGATCTCGGAGATCTGGAAGACGTTGTCGGACTGGTTTTCCTTCGGGTTCGGCATCACGTCGCGCTTGAACATGAATTCCGGCACCCAGAAGGCGTGGATCACGTCGGCGGCGGCGAGCTGGAACTCGATGCGCTTGCCGGTCGGCAGCACCAGGACCGGGATCTCTTCGCTGGAGCCGAAGGTCTCGACCTTGTCGTAGTGCAGGTACGAGAGGATGTCGTTGGCCGGCTTGCCGTGCAACGGACCCGGCTGCGGGTGGCCCTTGTCGTTCTTGAGCTCACGGTATTCGGCGAGCTGCTCTTCGTTCAGCAGCTCCCGCTCCGTGTCGATGCCGTTCCAGGTGAGACCGGCGACGTTGTTCACGTTGCGGTAGCCGAACTTCCAGTTCCACTGGAAGGCGGTCACGTCGACGGTGACATCCGGATTGTCGACCTTCTCGTGCACGTAGTTCTGCACGACGACGGTGAAGTAGAACAGCACCGCGATGATCACGAACGGGATCGCCGTGTAGGTCAGCTCCAGCGACACGTTGTACCCGGTCTGGCGCGGGAACTCCGGGGAGTTCTTGCGCTTGCGGTGGAAGATGACCGTCCAGAAGGTCAGACCCCAGACCAGCACGCCCATGGCGAGCGCGGCCAGCACCGACCAGGTCCACAGCTCACGCATCCGGGTGGCCTGCGGGGTGATACCCGACGGCCAGCCGAACCGGAGCCAAACATTGTCGATCGAGCAGCCCGAGACGAGCATCGCGGTGATCCCCAAGGACACCGCCAGCCCGGCCCGCCGAAGGATCCGGCCCTGCCGACCCTTCTCGGGTCGTGCCCCGATCTCTTCGCTCGCCTTGTGCGCCACGCTCACGCCTTCCTGGTCGCCACACATTCCGACACATTGCGTCGTCCGGGCGGCGATTCGCCCGTTCCGACACCTCTTCACAGCAGTTTCAGGCCTGGTCGAAGTATTGCCGCTGTGACGCCTGCACACCTGAGAAGGACCTGAGTACTACGCAGCGTAGACCAAAGGGGGCACTGTCTTGTCGCGGGGTCACTTTCGACACTCCGCCGTGACGGCACCGATCATCGCGACCTGCGGTTTGATCGCCGCCTGGTCGCTACGCACCCCGCGCGAGCGGGCGAGCGCGGCGTGTCGGGCAGCTGTGCGGCATACTCGGACACAGCGTTTCGGCCCGTTGTGGCCACCCATCATCGAACGAGAGAAGGTTGGGCGACACCGTGTGCGGACTGCTCGGATTCCTGACAGCTGATTCCGCGACGACCGCGGTGGTCGATCAGGTGTACGACGCGCTGCACTGCCAGCGGCATCGTGGGCCTGATGAGTTGGGCACCTGGCACGACGATCACATGATCTTCGGGTTCAATCGCCTGTCCATCATCGATATCGAGCACTCGCACCAGCCGCTGCGCTGGGGCCCCGCGGACAACCCGCAGCGCTACGCGATGACCTTCAACGGCGAGATCTACAACTATCTCGAGCTGCGCGAGCAGTTGGCCACCGAACACGGCGCCGAATTCCCCGATGCCAAGATCTTCGCCACCGACGGTGACGGCGAGGCCATCGTGGCCGCCTTCCACTTCTGGGGCCCCGAGGCCGTGCGCAAGCTGCGCGGCATGTTCGCCTTCGCGATCTGGGACACCGAGACCTCGGAACTGTTCCTGGCGCGCGATCCGTTCGGCATCAAGCCGCTGTTCATCGCGACCGGCACCGGCGGCACCGCCTTCGCCAGCGAGAAGAAGAGCCTGCTGGAACTGCTGAGCCCGCTCGAGCTGTCCGATGAGCTCGACCCGCGCGCGCTCGAGCACTACACGGTGCTGCAGTACGTGCCGGAGCCCGAATCACTGCACCGCAACATCCGCCGCCTCGAATCCGGCACCTACGCCACGGTGAAGCTCGGCCAGGAGCCGGTCACAACCCGCTACTTCCGGCCCGACTTCCGGGTTCGCCCGTTCGCGCAGGGTTCGGAGAAGGCCCGCTACGCCGAGATCGCCGCCGCGCTGGAGGACTCGGTCGCCAAGCACATGCGCGCCGACGTCACCGTTGGTTCGTTCCTGTCCGGCGGCATCGACTCCACCGCCATCGCCGCGCTGGCCATGCGCCACAACCCGAAGCTGATCACCTTCACCACCGGCTTCGAGCGCGAGGGGTACTCCGAGGTCGACGTGGCCGCCGAGAGCGCCGAGCTGATCGGCGCCCGCCACATCGTCAAGGTGGTCTCCCCCGCCGAGTTCGCCGCCGCGATTCCCGAGATCGTCTGGTACCTCGACGATCCGGTCGCCGACCCCGCCCTTGTCCCGCTGTACTTCGTGGCCAAGGAAGCCCGCAAGCACGTCAAGGTGGTGCTCTCCGGCGAGGGCGCCGACGAGCTGTTCGGCGGCTACACGATCTACCGGGAACCGCTGTCGCTCAAGCCCTTCGAATACCTGCCCGCCGGTGCGCGCAAGCTGCTCGGCAAGCTCGGCGACAAGATCCCCGACGGCAAGCGCGGCAAGTCGCTGCTGCAGCGCGGCTCGCTCAGCCTCGAAGACCGCTACTACGGCAACGCCCGCAGCTTCAACGACGCACAGCTGCGCTCGGTCCTGCGCGATTTCCGCCCCGAGTGGACCCACCAGGACGTGACCGCCCCGATCTACGCCCAGTCCGCCGGCTGGGATCCGGTCGCGCGCATGCAGCACCTCGACCTGTTCACCTGGCTGCGCGGCGACATCCTGGTCAAGGCCGACAAGATGACCATGGCCAACTCACTGGAACTGCGCGTGCCGTTCCTGGACAACGAGGTCATGCGCGTCGCCGAAGGCATCCCCTTCGATCAGAAGATCACCAAGGAAACCTCGAAGTACGCGCTGCGCCAGGCCCTGGACGGGATCGTCCCCGACCACGTCCTCCACCGCGCCAAGCTCGGCTTCCCGGTCCCCCTGCGCCACTGGCTGCGCGGCACCGAACTCTACGACTGGGCCGAAACCCAGATCGCCGAGTCCCAGACCGACCACCTGCTGAACAAGCCGGCCATCCTCCAGATGCTCCGCGACCACAAAGCAGGCCTGTCCGACCACAGCCGCCGCCTCTGGACCGTCCTGGTCTTCATGGTCTGGCACGGCATCTTCGTAGAAGACCGCATCAAGCCCGAAATCCAGGAACCGACCTACCCGGTCTCCCTGTAAACGCACGCGAACGCCCCCTGGACCGAAAGATTCAGGGGGCGTTCGCGTATCGACTTCAAGATCATCAGGCCATGGCGTAGATCGCCTCTCGGGCGATGCCTACGCCATGGCCTGGTGATCAACGGTCCAGCTAGAGCAGCGTGGCCAGTTCGTCGGCGGCGTCGGTGCCGTAGGCCTTGGTGAGGCGCTCGAGGGCGTCTTCGGTGTTGAGGGTCCACTCCTGGGTGCCGGTGGTTTCCAGGATGAGGACGGCGATCAGGGAGCCGAGCTGGGCGGCGCGTTCCAGGCTCAAGCCGGCGCGGTGGGCGGTGAGGAAGCCTGCGCGGAAACCGTCGCCGACACCGGTCGGGTCGACCTTGGCCACCTCGGGCACCACGCCGACGCGGACCTCGGTGCCGTCGGCGTCGACGACGAGCACACCTTCGGAGCCCAGCGTGGTGACCCGGATGCCGACCTTGGCGGTGATGTCGGCTTCGCTCAGCCCGGTCTTCTGCTGCAGCAGCGCCCACTCGTACTTGTTGGTGAACAGGTAGGCGGCGCCGTCGATCAGTTCGCTCGCCTGCTCGCCGTCGAGGCGGGCCAGCTGCTGGGACGGATCGGCGGCGTAGGCGATGCCCTGCGCCTTGGCCTGGCGAGTGTGCGCGACCATCGCCTCCGGATCGTTGGCCCCGACCAGCACCAGGTCGACATCGTGCGCGGCGGCGATCGCGGCGATATCGATATCGCGCGCCTCGCTCATCGCGCCCGGGTAGAACGACGCGATCTGCGCCATCGTCTCATCGGTGGTGCACACGAACCGCGCGGTGTGCGACGTCGTGGAGACGTGCACCGCCGAGCAGTCGACGCCGCTGGCCTCCAGCCACTGCCGGTACTCGGCGAAATCGGCGCCGACGGCACCGACGAGCACCGGACGCTGCTTCAGCAGACCCATCGCATAGGCGATGTTGCCCGCCACTCCGCCACGGCGGATCTGCAGATCGTCGACGAGAAAGCTCAGGGACACATGATCGAGTTGATCAGCGAGCAGCGCATCGGCGAACCGGCCGGGAAAGCGCATGAGGTGGTCGGTGGCAATGGATGCGGACACGGCAACAGACACGAGGCAGGGCCCCTTCGACGCTAGAGGTAGGAAAACAAAGAAGTCCGGGATCACCGGATCCCGGACTTCAACGTTAGCAAGCGCTACCGCCTGTGGTTCACCTGTTCGCTACCTCGCCACGCAACCACAATGTTCGCGGCGGTGGTTTGGCGGGCGAGGTTACGGCGCCGCCAACTCGCGGCGCCGAACATCAGTTGAAGCTATCGCCGCAGGCGCAAGAGCCGGTGGCTTGCGGGTTGTCGATCGTGAAGCCCTGCTTCTCGATGGTGTCGACGAAGTCGATCGAGGCACCGTCGATGTACGGGGCGCTCATGCGGTCGACGGCCAGCTTCACACCGGCGAAGTCCACGACGATGTCACCGTCGAGGATGCGATCGTCGAAGAACAGCTGGTAGCGCAGACCGGCACAGCCACCGGGCTGCACGGCGATCCGCAGGGCCAGATCGTCGCGGCCCTCCTGGTCGAGCAGCGCCTTCGCCTTGATGGCGGCAGCTTCGGTCAGCGTCGCACCGTGGGTCTCGGTGGCGGTCTCGTTCTGCACAGTCATGGACACTCCTAGTTCGACTCAGCCCGTCAACGGACCTCAGGTGCACAGCGCACGACTGAGTTCAACGCTGTCGCAGCAACTGCTATTCCTATTTTGCCACCCTCGGCGCAGCCAGTAGACCCGACCTGGGTGCTTGTGCCCACACTACGCCCTGTGACGGCGTGATCTGCGTCGCAGCCCACCGTGCGGTGAGACCGGGCCCACGGCTGAGCGGACCGCATTTCCCGATGGTCGGCATCATCGAATAGCCTGGTGAACGTGAAATTGTTCCGTCGCGACGAGTCCAGCACCACCGACGAGTCCGTCGACCCGTCGGTGTCCGGCTCCGAACAGGCCGCCGCCGCCACTTCGACCACCCCAGGTAAGGGCAAGCCGACGCCGAAAAGGCGTGAGGCCGAAGGCAAGCGGCGCGGCCCTGTCGCGCCCGCTCCACTGACCGCCAAGGAAGCCCGCGCTCGCCGCAAGGCCGTCAAGGGCACCAAACAGGACCGCAAGGCCGCCGCCGCCGACCGCCGCGCCGCCGTGCAGGACCGCCGCGCCCGCATGCTCGCCGGCGAGGACAAGTACCTGCTGCCCCGCGATCAGGGCCCGGTCCGCGCGTACGTGCGCGACCTGGTGGACGCCCGCCGCAACCTGGTCGGCCTGTTCATGCCGATGGCACTGGTGCTGATCCTGTCGATGTTCGTTGCCCCCGGCCTGCAGACCATTGTGACCCTTGCCATGCTGGTGATGATGGTCTTCATGATCATCGAGGGCTTCGTCCTCGGCAAGATCGTGAACAACCGGGTGATCGAACGCTTCCCCGACACCACCGACACCGGCTTCAAGCTCGGCTGGTACGCCTTCGTCCGCGCCTCCCAGATCCGCAAGATGCGCGCCCCGAAGCCCCGGGTCGGCCCCGGCGACGCGGTGTAGCTGTATTTTTGGCGGCTGGCGCCGCGGGTTTTCGGCCTCGTAACCCCGGATCCGAGGGGCGATACTGCGCCTTCGGCGTTCCGTCTCGCCCCTCGGATCCGGGGCGGCCGAAAACGTGGGGGCTGGGCTGGGAGTCCGTAGGTGGTTATGGAAGGCGCGGCGATTCGCTCGTGAGGGTGGTCTTCCGACGCGGTTGCGCAGTTTTCAGTGATGACTGGGGCGGATGTAGTCGGCATAGCCCGCGATGGCGTTCAGTTCGGCGTTCATGCGCTGGGCGTCGCGGTCGATGATTCCGGTGGATCCGGCGGTGCCGCGGCCGATCAGTACCGCGAGTCCGATGATGGCGGCGAGGACGATCAGAAAAGTAAGCATGGCAGTAATTTTGCGCTCGATGATTTTCAGCCGAAAGTGGCTGTTCTGTCATTGTGCGTAAAGATTCAGCCAGCTACGATGGGGCATGCTCTCGAACGTTGCCGTAGTCCTCAACGACCGGCTCGCCATGTTCGAATTCGGTGTCGTCTGTGAGGTTTTCGGCCTCGACCGCACCGCCGACGGCCTACCCGGCTTCGACTTCCGGGTCTGCGGCGCCGAGCCCGGCAAGCCACTGCGCTCTACCACCCCCGGCATCTCCGTCACCCCCGACTTCGGCCTCGACCAACTCGCGACGGCCGACCTGGTCGCCATCCCCGCCTCCCCGATCGGCAGCTACGACGACCGGGTCCTCGAAGCGGTGCGCAACGCCGCCGATGCGGGCGCGACCGTCCTCACCGTCTGCTCGGGCGCGTTCCTCGCCGGCGCGGCGGGTCTGCTCGACGGCCGCAAGTGCACCACCCACTGGTGTTATGTCGACAAACTCGCCGCGATGTTCCCTGAGGCCACCGTCGACCCCGACGTCCTGTTCGTCGACGAGGGCAACCTGATCACCAGCGCGGGCACCGCCGCGGGCATCGACGCCTGCCTGCACCTGGTCCGCCGCGAGATCGGCACCGCCGCCGCCAACGGCATCGCACGCCGCATGGTCGTTCCACCGCAACGCGACGGCGGCCAGCGCCAGTTCATCGAACAGCCGGTTCCCGAGTGCAGCTCCGCCGGCCTGTCCACCACCCTGGCGTGGCTCACCGAGAACCTCGCCCACCCGCACACTGTCGACGAACTCGCGGCCCGCTCCAGCATGTCCACCCGCACCTTCGCCCGCCGCTTCGCCGCCGAGACCGGCACCACCCCGGTCAAGTGGCTCACCACCCAGCGCGTCCTGTTCGCCAAGCACCTGCTCGAAACCACCGACATGGCCTTGGAGCGGATCGCCGACGAGTCCGGTTTCGGCTCCGGCGCCCTGTTGCGCCACCACTTCCAGCGCCAGGTCGGGATCGCTCCCACCGAATACCGGCGCCGCTTCGGCGCGGCCGGTTGAGCCGGGATTCACTCCGTCGCCCAATCCCGCTTTCCGAAGCGGCCGGTGACCCGGAATCCCTCGCGAGCATTGAGTCACATGAGCACGATATTGGTCGCACCGGCGAGCAATTCCAGCGCCTGCACGCCGTAGAACAGCGGCCCGAACGCATCACGGCCGGCGAGCGAGAGTGATCGCCGAGGGGATCAGCACGAGTAATCCATTCCCCGCGATGAAGGGCATCCGACGCTTTTCGGCGAGAATGCCGAGCATCGCCGCATCCCCCGCCAGCCGGAAGCCGGTGCCGCCGGTGATGGCCGCGATCAACGCGGTGCGCAGTGGACGGGAGCGGTCAATGAGGCTGATCAGCGACCGCCTACCGTCGCGCGGGTCGGCGATGCGCTGAACCAGGCTGTCCCGCTCCATCCGTGTGAGTGTGTGGGCCTACCCGATACCGCACAGGCTCGCATCGGCGAATTCGGCGCGGCAGGCACTATCGGATGCTGTGAAGCCCCACAATCGACTTGACTCGACCGGCGGGAACTGGTCGGCTAGCAAGGTGTTTCGCGCTGGGTGGGGAAGAATTCGTCGGCTGAGCAGAGCTCTCACGATCGTCGCGGCGGCCGTGGTCGTGTCGACCGTCGGCACGTCCGCGGCCGTTGCCATACCGATCACGGCACCGGTGATGCGTACGCCCGCAGGCGGTTTCGAGGAACTGATCGTTCCGTCGAGCATGGGCCCGATCAAGGTTCAGGTGCAGTGGGCGGCGCGCGGGGGCAGCTCCGCGCTGTATCTGCTCGACGGTCTGCGCGCCCCCGCCGACCACAGCCAGTGGACCACCGACACCGACGCGCTGCGCCAATTCGCCGGTGACAACGTCACTCTGGTGTTCCCGATCGGTGGCCACTCCAGTTTCTACACCGACTGGTACCGGCCCAGCAGCACCAACGGCCAGAAGACGACCTACAAGTGGGAAACATTCCTCACCCGTGAACTCCCCGATTTCCTTGCCGGATACGGGGTCTCACGCACCAACAACGCGATCGTCGGCGCGTCCATGGGCGGCAACGCCGCACTGGCCCTCGCCGCCCACCACCGCGACCAGTTCCGCTTCGCCGGTTCGTTCTCCGGCTTCGTCAACCCGACCTATCCGATGTGGAACGAGGCCATGCGCGCCGCCATGCGCGACGAGGGCAACTTCAACGTCGACGACATGTGGGGCCCGGCGAGCGACCCTGCGTGGGCCCGCAACGACGCCACCGTCCAGATCGAGCGCCTGCGCGGTCTGCCCCTCTACGTCACCACCGGCAACGGCATCCCCGGCTCCGCCGACGTCCCCTACGGTCTCGGCAACACCCTCAACGCGATGAGCCTCGAGGCGTTGACCGTGGTCGCCGCGGGCATCTTCCGCGACCGTGCCACCGCCCTCGGCGTCTCCGCCCGCGTCGACATCGTCAACGGCACCCACAACTGGCCGTACTGGCAGCAGGCACTCACCAACGCCCGTCCGATGATCTTGGACGCTCTCGGGGGACGATGACAACTGCGCTGGGCGCACACAATCCGACCATTCGGTGCATATTCTGACCATCGCACCGATCAGTGAGCGCTCAGCGCAGTCACCGATTGCTACCGTCCTCGAATGCCAGCCACGCCCAGACCACCCCGCGTCCTCGTACTCGGTGGTGCCCGCTCCGGTAAGTCCGCCTTCGCCGAGAACCTCCTCACCGAAGCGCCCACAGTCCGCTACCTGGCGACCGCCGTCCTCGATCCCGCCGATCACGACTTCGCCGACCGGATCGCCGTCCACCGCGACCGGCGCCCCGAGCACTGGACGACCGTCGAGAACATCGAGCCCGCAACGGTTCTCGCCACCGGAGCACCCGCGACGCTGCTCGATGACATCGGCACCTGGATCACCGCGCGTCTGGATGCCCGCGAGGCCTGGGACGCGCCGCGCGGCACCGTCGGCCCCGACTGTGATGCGCTCGTCGAGGCCGTCGAGGTCTACCGCGAGCGGTTGGTGATCGTATCGCCCGAGGTGGGAATGGGCGTCATTCCCGCGACCCGCTCGGGGCGGCTTTTCCGCGACGAGATCGGCATGCTGAACCAGCGTCTCGCGCGGGCGTGCGACGAGGCGTATCTCCTTGTCGCCGGGCTGCCGATTCGATTGAAATGAGCCGGGTCGGTCGGCGCCGCGCGCTGTGATCCGGGCAAGATGAGCGTCGAACACCCTGTACCACCTCCGAAAGGCTTGCCAGTGACTCACGGATTCGACCCGGTCGCGGCCCCGGACGCGCAGGTGCGCGCGGCGGCCGAGCAGCGTCAGACGCAGCTCACCAAACCGGCCGGATCGCTGGGACGGCTAGAGGAACTCGGCAACTGGGTCGCCGCGTGCCAGGGCGTGTGCCCGCCCGAGCAGTTCGAACGCGCCAGGGTGGTGCTGTTCGCGGGCGATCACGGGGTGGCTGCGCACGGTGTTTCGGCGTACCCGAGCGAGGTCACCGCGCAGATGGTGGCCAATTTCCTGGCGGGCGGCGCGGCCGTGAACGCACTGGCCGCCGTAGCGGGCGCGACCGTGCGCGTCGTCGATATCGCCGTCGACGGCGACACCGAACCCTCGGTGTCCCAGCACAAGGTGCGCCGGTCGAGCGGTTCCATCGATCGCGAGGACGCCCTCACCGAAGCTGAGGTCACCGCCGCGCTGGCCGCGGGGCGCGCGATCGCCGACGAGGAGATCGACGCGGGCGCCGACCTGCTCATCGCCGGTGACATGGGTATCGGCAACACCACCCCCGCCACCGTCCTGATCGCCGTCCTCACCGGCACCGAACCCGTGGCCGCGGTCGGTCGCGGCACCGGCGTCGACGACCAGGGCTGGATTCGCAAGGTCGCCGCCATCCGTGACGGCATGCGCCGCGCCCGCCCCGTCGCCACCGACCCCGTCGACCTGCTCCGCGTCGCCGCGGGCGCCGACTTCGCCGCCATGGCCGGTTTCCTCGCCCAGGCCGCCATCCGCCGCACCCCTGTTCTGCTCGACGGCGTGGTGGTCACCGCCGCGGCCTTGGTCGCCGAAGACATCGCCGCGGGCGCGAAAGCCTGGTGGCTCCCGGCCCACCGCTCCACCGAACCCGCCCACGACCTGGCCTTGAAGCACCTGCGCTTGACCCCGCTGATCGATCTCGAGATGCGCCTCGGCGAAGGCTCCGGCGCCCTCACCGCCCTCCCGATCCTGCGCGCCGCCGTCGCTACCCTCGCCGAAATGTCGACCTTCGCCGACGCGGGCGTGAGCACGGGCGCCGCGGAATCGGACACCGTCGACCTCGCGAAGTGAGCAAGTTCCGCTGGGCAATCGAGACGCCCGCTCGGAGGCCCGACCCCGCAGAGACCTCGCCATGGACGCCCTGAGACTGGCGGTCTCCTGGCTCTCGGTCATCCCGGTGCCAGGCCCCGCGAAGGTGGACCGGCGGATCGCGGGCCACGCGATCACCCTCGCTCCCCTGATCGGCCTCGCGATGGGAGCGGCGGCGACGGCCGCCCTCTGGCTTCTGGTCAGCGCGGGCCTGACCACGCTTCTCGCCGGTCTGCTCACCGTAGGTCTGCTCGCCCTGCTCACCCGGGGCATGCACCTCGACGGCCTGGCCGACACCGTCGACGGCCTCGGGAGCTACGGCCCACCCGCGCGCGCTCGCGAGATCATGAAGTCCGGCGGCGCGGGCCCGTTCGGCGTCGCCGCCCTCATCTTCGCCATCGCGGTCCAATCGGTTGCCTTCGCGACCCTGGCCGATCAGCAGCGCTGGGTCGCGGTCGTCCTCGCCGTCGCCGCGGGCCGAGTCGCCGTCGTCCTGGCTTGCCGCACCGGCATCCCCGCCGCCCCCGACGCGGGTTTCGGCGCGTTGGTCGCGGGCACTCAGCGCCGCGGCGCTGTGCTGATCTGGTCGGCGCTCGCGGTTGTCACCGCGGTCGCGGCGGTGCCGGCCAACCTCTGGCTCGGCCCCGTTGTGGTGATCGCCGCCCTCGCGCTGACCGTCGCGATCACCCGCCACTGCGTCCGCCGTTTCGAAGGCCTCTCCGGCGATATTCTCGGCACTGTCATAGAGATCACGGTTTCGGTTGCCGCGGTGGGCTTCTCGCTGGCGTGATAGCCGATCGCGCAGTATCCCCACACTCCGACCAGCCACAAGTCCGGGATATCGGCGGTTGTGTGGTCCCACAGACCGTCCGGTCAACGGTACTCGGGTGGGTCGCCAGCACACCGGTGGCAATACAGTGGAGCGCATGTCATCCGAGCGCCTCTACTTCCGCCAGCTGCTGTCCGGCCGGGATTACGCCGTCGGCGATCCGATCGCCACGCAGATGCGCAACTTCGCGTATCTGATCGGCGACCGGGAGACCGGCGAGACCCTGCTGGTCGATCCCGCCTACCAGGCCGCCGACCTGGTCGACGTCGCGGCGGCCGACGGCATGCGCGTGTCCGGCGTACTCGCCACCCATCATCATCCCGACCATGTGGGCGGCACCATGCTCGGTTTCACCCTCGGTGGCGTGGCCGAACTGCTCGAGAAGACCAGCGTCGAAGTGCACGTCAACAAGCTCGAACTGGACTGGGTCGCCCAGACCACCGGCATCGCCCCCAGCGAGCTGACCGGCCACGACCACGGCGACAAGGTGAAGGTCGGCGCCTTCGACATCGAGTTACTACACACGCCCGGCCACACCCCGGGCAGCCAGTGCTTCCTGTTCGACGGTCGCCTCATCTCCGGCGACACCCTGTTCATCGACGGCTGCGGCCGCACCGACTTCCCCGGCGGCGACTCCGACGAGATGTTCCGCAGCCTGCGCCAGCTCGCCGCCCTTGACGGCAACCCCGTCGTCTACCCCGGCCACTGGTACTCCGAAGCCCCGAGCGCCGCACTGACTTCCGTGTGCGACAGCAACTACGTCCTGCGCCCGAAGTCCCTCGGCGAATGGCAGGCGTTGATGCCGGGATAAACAACTCCCGTAAACCCAAGCCCGCCATGACCGCACACCCAGCCACCGCACTCCCGACCCTTAGGGACAATGCCGCGCAGTTAAGGCGCCATGGTCGATGTCAACCCGGGTAACTCACACAAGCTGATCGAGATCGAGACAGACGAGTAGTTGGTGCGATCGAGGGCGCCTTTAGCCCGGTGTTTGGACAATGCCCGTTTCACCACGCGCGGGCATTGGCGTGATCGTCGCGGCGGCAATAGCTCGGCCAAGACCGCCGCGCCGATCTTGCCGACGAGGTCGATGCTCGTTCCAGCCACGACACCGGCCGCGTGAACGAGCTGGTCACGAGCGGTATTGACAGCGATACCGAAACTACCCCGCAACGGTGTGACACCGGGATCGGTGAGAGTGGCATCAGCGATAGCGATCCGTAACGCTTGATAGGCGATCAACAACGCATAGACCTCCTGCTCGACTCCGGCGGGAGTCCGAGCGCGTAGCACCCGACCACCGAGCATGCTCGATTTGAGTTCGGCGTAGGCAGTCTCGATCTCCCACCGCTGGTGGTAAAGCCGCACCAACTCCATCGCTGGATAGCGGCGGTAGTCGGTCAGAGTGGTCAGCAACCGGTACCGCACCGTGCGGGCGGCTCCGCCGGTATCCACGACGATCTCGGCGTCGATGACCCGCACCACGACTGGTCCTTTCACGCTGAGCCATGAACCATCGCTTAACCGCTCGATCATGGGCATCGTGTGTCCTGCTTTTCCACGGATCAGCAGGTCAGCTTTCGTTTCCGCGATCGCCCCGATCAACGCCGCGACCGCGAAGTTCCGGTCGGCCAGCACCACCATGCCCTCGCGTAACGAGGCGAAAAGTCTTGGGGCGTAGGCGATCTCGGAGACACCGAAACTACCGAACACGGCATCGATCACGGTGCGGGTGCCACACGCCACCACGGTCACCAATCGAATCATCAGATATCCCGAATCGAGATCGCCGCTGTGTAGTCGGTAGAAGGCGCCACGGTTGGGGTCGCTGTTGGGGACCGACATGGAGGTGCCGTCGATGGCGCAGACCAGCAATCCCCGCCAGCGTGTCGCGCCCGTGACTGGACCGGCGAGTAGACCGAACAACTCTCGTAGCGGAGTGGGCCCGACTCGGCGTCGGGCCTGAGCCAGCGCCGAGGACCCTGGGTTGGCGACAGTCAGCCCGTCCAGACCCGAGACCATCCGCGCCCATACCTGCGTGTATCCGAGCTCGGCGAACAGTGCTGCGGCGATCAGCAGATAGACCACGACTCGGGAGGGCAGCTCGCGGACTCGGGTGGGGCCGGTCGTGGTCGATTCCAACGCGGCATCGACCATCTCGAAGGGCACGATCTGGGTCAGCTCGCCCACATGTCCGGGCGCGAATGCCCCGGACGCGACCATGGACACAGGATTGATGGCAGACTGAGTAGGCAGCGGAACTCCTGGTGAGTGGTTTGTCTTGGAGGACAAAACCTCTCTACCAGTGGTTCCGCTGTTCTAGTTTGGTGAATGGTCAAGGCTGACAGGGCAACTCGCTTGACAGGTCTATCCATCCGCTAAGGGCCTGTAATTAATTAACCCGAAATTACTCGGATTCGGTTGTGGTGTCGTGGTATTGGATGACCGATTGGGCGTCGGCGAGGGTGATTCCTGTCGGCCCGGTGGTGTGTGCGGCCAGGTCGAGCAGAGGTCGGGTCTGCTGGATCGTTGTGTGGATGGATTGCTGGGTGACGTCGAACAGCACGGCCAGGGCTCGTTGGCGTGTGGCGAACCGCAGGTGAAGTAGGGTGATGGCGACACGATCCTCGAGAGTGAGGACGGATTTGCGGCCGGTTCCGGGCGCGGCCTGGCGGGTGCCTCCGCGTCGCTGATGCAAGTGGAGTTCGCGTTGGGCGTGACGGGTCACGGTCAGTTTGTTGATGAGCGCGTCCCACTGCGGGGGAGTCAGTCCGGTCAGTGCTGGGGTGCGCAGCCAGGCGGTGTCGGGTCGAGTCGGTTGGGGTGCGCTGTCGCCATCAGCCATGATGAGGCGGACGGGTTCGGGGCCGATGGTGTAGTTCCAGTCGCCGTGCCAGTCGTGGCGGGTGATCGACACGGCGGCGAACTGGTCGTCGGTGATCTTCACACCCTTCGGGTACTCGCCCTGGTCGAGTTCGGCGTGAACCCGTAACCCGGTGCGGGTGGTGGTGGCCGCGATCGAGTTGACGACGACCTCGTGGCTCGTTAGTGGTTGTCCCCGCCAGTTCATCGAGATGTGTGAGAACAACCGGTGTTCGATTGTGTTCCATTTGGAGGTGCCGGGCGGGAAATGGCAGACCGTGACCTTCAGGCCGGTCTCGGCCGCGAACCGGGCGAGTTCGGTTTTCCAGGCCCTGGTGCGATAACCGTTGGAGCCCCCGGCGTCGGCCGTGACCAGCAGTTCGGTAGCGCCGGGATAGGCGGCGGCACCGACACCGCGCCACCAGCGGCGCACCGACTCCACGGCGAACGCAGCGGTGTCGTGGTCGGTGCCGACATTGACCCATCCCGTGTTGTTGGTCATGTCATAGACCCCATAGGGCGAGACCTTGCCCGAGTCACCGGGAAAGTCGTGGTCGTTGACCTCGACCGGATGGCCCTTGCGGCGCATCGTCTCACCGGCGTTCTTGTACTGCCCGATCAATTCCTTCTTCTTGGTGTCCACGCTGATGACCGGCTGTCCCGCCGCTTGGCGGGCCTTGACCTGCTCGTTGATGTAACGGAACTGCGCGTCACGATCCGGGCTCTGCTTGCCCTCCAACGTCTTCGCGTTGGCCTGCAAACTGAAACCCAACGCCCGCAACAGATTCCCCACCAAATCTGCCGCCGCCGGATGCCCGCGGGCCGTCAACTCGTCGGCAAGGTTGCGGGTCGACCGGATCGTCCACCGCAACGGCGACATCGGATCCCCCCGCATATCGGGCTCCACCAACTCCAACAACGCCGCGACCAACCCCTCGTCAACCACCGTCGCGGGCTTGCGGCCGCCCCCGACCCGACGAGCCCGCTCCAACGGAGCCTCCCCGGACTCCAACTCCTTCGCCCCCAGCGATACCGTCGCCTCTCGTACCCCGGCCGCACTGGCGACCAACCGGCCCCCACCCCGCCCGAGCATCCGGGCATCCGCACCCAGAAGCAACCGGCGCTGCCGCTCATTCAGGTGCGGAAACAACACCTCATACTTGAACGCGAGGTCATCGACGGTCACCACGAAATCACCCATACCACAACATCTTTCAAAATCTCGGGATGTTACGGGTTGATTAATTACAGGCCCTAACTGCGCGGCATTGCCCCTAGGGACCACGAAGTGGCCGGTCCGCGGCCGGGTCGCCGGTTAGCGCTCGAAAGCGCTGAGCCGAAGGCTCTAGTCTCGAGCGCTAACCGGCGGCCCTCAGGGCCGCGGACACGCGCGCGCCAGCGCGCCAACAAACACAGCGTGGGACTACCGAACCCAGGTTCTGCTCCACCCTTCGCCCCGCCGACCCCACCCATCAGCGCGAAGACGGAACGGTCTCACCGCGCCGCATCGGCACGTGCATGATCCCGTCGTCGTCGTATTCCGGCCCGTCGACGACGAACCCGAACTTCGCATACATGCCGACCAGATGCGACTGAGCATCCAATCGCACAGTGGCCGAACCGGTTTCAGCGAGCGCGGCCTGCATCAGACGGGTGGTGTACCCGTGTTTACGAGCGGACCGCGCCACACACACCCGGCCGATGCGATAACTGCTCACCCCGTCGACGAACTCTTCGAGCAGGCGCACAGTGCCGAGCACAGACCCGTCGTCGAGCCACAGGTGCCGGGTCGTCGGCAGCAGGTCACGCCCGTCCAGTTCCGGATAGGCGCATTCCTGCTCCACGACGAACACCTCAACGCGAAGTCGCAGCAGTCGGTAGAGGGTGGCGGCGTCCAGATCCGCCGCCCACGACCGTCTCAGCTCGACGGTCACACCTGAGCGAAGCTCGGCGCCTGCTCGTGCGCGGGCGCGGTGTTGCGGTCCAGCTTCAGCGACTTGCTGGTCCAGTCCCACACTTCCTGGAACAGGGCCTGGTTCTCCGACAGCTTCTGGCCGAGCGAGGGGATCATCTGCTGCAGCTGCGGGGTCCAGCCCGCGTACTGCTGCGGGAAGCAACGCTGCATCACGTCGAGCATGGCGGTGACACAGGTCGACGCGCCCGGCGACGCACCGAGCAGACCGGCGATGGAGCCGTCCTCGGCGGAGATGACCGCGGTGCCGAACTCGAGCACGCCACCGATGCCCTTGCGACGGATGACCTGCACACGCTGCCCGGCGGTGATCAGCTCCCAGTCGCGGCCCTGCGCGCGCGGCAGGAACTCCCCGAGCACGCCCACCTTGCCGTTCTGCGACTTGAGCAGCTCTTCGACCAGGTACTTGGTCAGACCCAGCTCGGTGAGACCGACACCGACGAGCGAGCCGATGTTGTTCGGCTTGATCGACTTGAACAGGTCGGCGTTGGAGCCGTCCTTGAGGAACTTGGGGGTCCAGCCGGCGTACGGACCGAACAGCAGGCCCTTCTTGCCGTTGATCACGCGGGTGTCGAGGTGCGGCACCGACATGGGCGGCGCGCCGACGGCGGCCTTGCCGTAGACCTTGGCCTCGTGAGCGGCGATCAGCTCGGGGTTGGTGGAGCGAAGGAACTGGCCGCTGATCGGGAAGCCACCGAAGCCCTTGGCCTCTTTGATGCCCGCCTTCTGCAGCAGCGGCAGCGCGCCACCACCGGCGCCGACGAAGACGAACTTCGCGTTGATGGTGCGCGACTGGTAGGTGCGCAGGTTGCGGACGGTGACGTTCCACGACCCGTCGGACTGCTTGTCGAGATTGCGGACCTCGGTGCCGAAGGCGATCTCGCCACCGGAGTAGCCGATGTAGGCGAGCAGCTGCTTGGTGAGCGCGCCGAAGTCGATATCGGTGCCGCCGTCGGACCAGTTCAGCGCGATCGGGTCGCTGAAATCGCGGCCCTTGGCCATCAGCGGCAGCCGCGCGGCGAACTCGTCGGGGGTGTCGATGTACTCCATCCCGCGGAACAGCGGGTGCGGCGACAGCGCCTCGTAGCGCTTGCGCAGGTAGTCGACGTTGTCGGCGCCGTGCACGAAGCTGACGTGCGGGATGGGGTTGATGAAGCCCGCGGGGTCGTCCAGAACGCCGGTGTCGACCGCGGAGGCCCAGAACTGGCGCGAGACCTGGAAGCGCTCGTTGATGTCGACGGCCTTGCTCACGTCGACCGAACCGTCGGCGTTCTGTGGGCTGTAGTTGAGCTCGCACAGCGCCGAGTGGCCGGTACCCGCGTTGTTCCACGGGTCGCTGCTCTCCGCGGCGGCGGCGTCGAGCCGCTCGAACACCGAGATCGTCCAGTCCGGCTGCAGCTGCCGCAGCAGCGCGCCCAGCGTGGCACTCATGATGCCTGCGCCGATGAGAACTACATCGGTCTTTTCACTCTTCGCAGCGTTCGGCACGGGTAGATCGACTTCCTTGTCCTTCTCAGCTACCCACCGGCGGGTGAGTTCGCTTGGCACGGGCGCTTTGGCGGTGTTCATGCGACTCGCGGTGAATCGCCGGGAGGTAGGTTACCCGTCGTTCACCTGATGCCAATTGTGCACCTCAGCCGAGCACACTTCTGCAACGGACCTCCCGAATGTGATGAAAACCAAGCCTGCACGTCATCGCGACCCCGGGATAGATTGAGCAGTGTGACCAACGAAACCCTCGCCGACCGGACCGACGAGCAGTGGCAGCCCGATGTTCTCGGGACCGCCTATCAACAGCGGACCCTCCCACTCGGTGTCGACCCCGACGGTGAGGGCGAGGTGATGGCCACGCTCGTGCGCTATCTGCCCGATGCCGCGGCACCGGCCGTCGAGCCGACCGTGCTCTATGTGCACGGGTTCACCGACTACTTCTTCCAGGAGCACCTGGCCGAGCACTTCGCGGCGCGCGGGCACCGGTTCTATGCGCTCGACCTGCGCAAATGCGGACGTTCGCGGCGGGATGGGCAGAGCGCGCACTACGTCAGCGACCTGGCGTTCTACGACGGCGAGCTGAGCGAGGCGCTGCGGATCGCACGCGAGGAGACCGGCAACGAGGTGCTGATCGTCGCGCATTCGACCGGTGGGTTGATCGTGCCGCTGTGGCTGGACCGGCTCGAGACCGCGGGTGGCAGCGCGGCGGCGGGTGTGGTCGGGGTCGTCCTCAACAGTCCCTGGTTCGACCTGCAAGGACCGTCGTTCTACCGCACCGTCGGCACCCCCGTCATCAACGCGGTGGGCCGGTTCCGCGCCTTCGCCCAGCTGCCCGCCGGTGTCAGCACCGCCTACGGCGACAGCCTGCACCACAGCCGCTCGGGTGAGTGGGATTACAACCTGGACTGGAAGCCGCTCAGCGGTGAACCGGTGCGGCTGGGTTGGCTGCGCGCCATCCGCCGGGGACAAGCGCGCCTGCACCAGGGCCTGACCGTCGGCGTGCCCGCGCTGATCCTGCGCTCACGGATCACCAAGTTCGCCCGCGCGCACTCCCCCGCCGTCGACGTGGCCGATGCCGTGCTCGATGTGAAGCAGATCCAGCGCTGGGCGGGCTGCCTGGGCGAGCGCACCTCGATCGTCCCGATCGAGGGCGCCCGCCACGACGTGTTCCTGTCCTCGGAATCCGTGCGCGCCAACGCTTTCCAGGAAACCGACAACTGGCTCGACTGGTTGGCGGCCTACCGCAAGTCCTGATCTTCGACCCACGTTCACCAGGCTCTCGCCGCATGCATCGCGAGTGGCGATCCGCGCCAGAGCCTGGTGATCTCGGTCCGCGTCTACCAGAGGCTGGTGCGCAGGACGATTTCAGTGGCGAATTCGTGGCCCCCCTCGGTCGCGATGTTGTCGACTTCCAAGGGGACCACCCGGAATTCGCCGTAGACAAAGCGGCCGGACGCGTCGGCGGTGGCGCGGGGCAGGCTCTTGGTCACCAGCATGGTGACAGGCAGCTCCAGCGGCGGGCAGGACGGGTCGGGGACTATGCCGTCGGCGTCGGGAACCGCCGGGTGCCCATGGTCGGCGACGACCAGACTCATGAACCGCCCGAACCGGCCCGCACACACCCGCCACGCCAGCTCCGCGCCCGACCCACGCCCGGCGACATTCACGTAGGGCAGTTCGAGCTCGTCGAGAATCGTGAGCACACCGGCCGGATCGAGCCCCTCGACCGACTCCACGACAATGGTCTGCAAATCGGACTCGTGCAGCCGCGCGCACACCGTGTCGAACACATCGGCAGGGTCGTCCGCATCGGGAAGCAGCAGCACATTGTGCCGCGAAGAGGGCCCGTCGACCCGCACCGTCCAGGCCTGGTCACCGACCGTGATCTGCCGAGATTTCATGCCGGGTTACGGTACACGGCCGGACTGAACAACGCGGCCTGTTCCGGCGCGCCCTGCCGATCGCCCTACCCCCGTGTACTGGCCTTTCACTGCCCGCGATACCGAAATTGCCGAACCTGTCACAACAACGCACCGCGAACTGTGAGGCGAGACGGGCCGCACACCACCGCGCCCGCAGCGACCGGCGCCACGAATCGAACACCGGTCACCTGGCGGTTCGGATGACCGGGATATCGGCCGGGGCACCGTCGCGGATCAGGTGGTCCAGCGCCGCGAGGTCGACGTGTTTCTCGACGAGGTCGGCGAGTAGATCGAGTTGCGTGGATCTGACGGCCGCGACCGAGGTGTCGGGAGCGACGGTGAAACCGGTGCGCCCCGCTCGGGCGGCGACTTCGGTGAGCCAGGTGCGACGGAAGTCGTCCGATTCGAGCAGGCCGTGGACGTGGGTGCCCCAGATCGCTTCTCGCGCACTACCTTCAGCAGCACCGTCGATGGTCAGCCAGGCGAGATCGGCGGTGTGGGTGACTCTGCCGTGGTGGATCTCATAGCCGTGCACGGGAATCGGGCCCGCGATGCCGGTCACCTGGCGGGCGATCTTCGGGTCCGCGAATTCGATGTCGAGATCGAGGAGGCCGAGGCCGTCCACCACACAGGGTCGCGCGCTCGCCGGGATCTCGACACCTGCGCGATCCTGTGCCGGGGTGGGCGCCGGTGATTCCACGGCCCGGTACTCGACGCCGTCGACAATGCGCCTGCCGAGCATCTGGTAGCCACCGCAGATGCCGAGGATGGGGCGGCCTGCCGCGGCGCGGACGCGGAGGGCTTCGCCTATTCCGTTGGCGCGCAGCCACTCCAGATCCGAGATGGTCGCTTTCGAACCCGGCACGACCACCAGGTCGGCGGTGGCCAGCTGGTGGGGGCTGTCGGCCCAGCGGACCGAGACGCCGGGTTCGCAGGCGAGAGCCTCGATATCGGTGGAGTTGGAGATTCGGGGGAGGCGGATCGCGGCGACGGTGAGCCAGTCGGTGCCGTGGGGCGGGCCGGGTCGGCCGACCGGGGCGCCGGAGAGGGTGCCGAGGGAGTCTTCGGCGTCGAGCCAGAGGTCTTCGGCGAAGGGGAGGACACCGAGGGTGGGACGGCCGGTCAGGGTGGCGAGTTGGTCGAGGCCGGGTTGCAGCAGGGACACATCGCCCCGGAATTTGTTGATGAGGAATCCCGAGATGAGTTGCTGGTCTTCGGGTTCCAGGACCGCCACGGTGCCGAACAGGTGGGCGAGGACGCCGCCTCGGTCGATGTCGCCCACCACGAGGACCGGGATATCGGCGGCGCGCGCCAACCCCATGTTCGCGAGATCGGTGGCCCGGAGATTGATTTCGGCCGGTGAGCCCGCCCCCTCACAGATCACCACATCGAATTCGTCACGTAACGAGGCCAATTCGGCCGCGACGACTTCGCGCAATTCCTGCCGACGCGTGAAATAGTCACGCGCGCCGACAGTTCCGACCGCCTTGCCGCGAACCACCAACTGCGATCGGCGATCGCTACCTGGCTTCAACAGCACCGGGTTGAACCGCACACTGGGCTCGAGTCCGCAGGCCCGCGCCTGCAAAGCCTGCGCACGCCCGATCTCCCCGCCGTCGAGGGTGACGACCGAGTTGTTCGACATGTTCTGCGCCTTGAACGGCGCCACGCGCACCCCACGCCGGGCGAGCATGCGGCAAATACCCGCCACTACAACGCTTTTCCCGGCGTCGGAGGTGGTGCCCGCAATCAGAAGCGCCCCGCGCAGGTCCGCGTCGGTCACGATCGGCACCCCACACCGGTCCGATTCGACAGCCCGCCAGAATCGTGCAGCCGCGACGGTCTCACCGAACCGGCCGACAGACTCGCGGCAGCGCCTGGATTTCCACGCTCGTCTCGGTGACGCCCCAACGACGTGAGCCTCGACCCGAGCCGACTCACGGCAGAGTCAGGATTTCCGCGCCTGTCTCGGTGACGACCAGCGTGTGTTCGAACTGCGCGGTCCATTTGCGGTCCTGGGTGACCACGGTCCAGCCGTCGTCCCAGATGTCGTAGTCGATGCCGCCGAGGTTGATCATCGGCTCGATGGTGAAGGTCATGCCGGGCTCGATCACCGACTCGATGTTGGGCTGGTCGTAGTGCAGGACCACCAGACCGCTGTGGAAGGTGGGGCCGACGCCGTGGCCGGTGAAGTCGCGCACGACGCCGTAGCCGAAGCGGTTGGCGTATGCCTCGATGACGCGGCCGACCACGTTCAGGGCACGACCCGGCTTGACCGCCTTGATCGCCCGGTTGGTGGCCTCTTCGGTGCGCTCGACGAGCAGCCGCACCTCCTCGTCGACATCGCCGGCGAGGAAGGTCCTGTTGGTGTCGCCGTGCACGCCGTGGATGAAGGCGGTGACGTCGATATTGAC
Source organism: Nocardia sp. IBHARD005 (assembly GCF_052814245.1). Lineage (NCBI taxonomy): Bacteria > Bacillati > Actinomycetota > Actinomycetes > Mycobacteriales > Nocardiaceae > Nocardia > Nocardia sp. IBHARD005. The sequence continues at coordinate 3,585,038 of NZ_CP199935.1, read as the reverse complement.
GATGTCACCGTCTTGCACCACCGTCGAGTCGGGGATGCCGTGGCAGATGACCTCGTTGAGCGAGGTGCAGCAGGACTTGGGGAAACCCTTGTAGCCCAGCGTCGACGGGTAGGCGCCGTGGTCGCACATGTACTCGTGGGCGATCCGGTCGAGCTCGTCGGTGGTGACACCGGGCACCACGGCCTTGCCCGCCTCTTCGAGTGCCCGCGCCGCGATCCGGCCCGCGATCCGCATCTTCTCGATGGTCTCGGCGGTCTGCACCCAGGGCTCGTTGCCCTCGTTCGCGGTCTTCTTCCACACGTATTCGGGGCGCTCGATGGAGCGGGGAACTTCCCGGATCGGCGACTGGGTGCCGGGAACTAGTGGCTGACGGGTGCGCACGGACATAGGAGCAGTGTATCTATGCGCCCACATTGCCGTGCGTCACCGCCCGTGCTCTCACATGCCCGGGGAGCAGCTACGCGTCAGACCACCGGCTCCAACCGCACGATGATGCCTTTCGACGTCGGCGTGTTGCTGATGTCGGCTGTGCTGTCGAGCGGAACCAGCACATTGGTCTCCGGGTAGTACGCGGCCGCCGACCCACGGCTGGCCGGATACCCGACGGCGACGAACTTCTCCGCCCGCCGCTCGGTGCCGTCGTGCCAGATGCTCACGATGTCGACCACATCACCGTCGGCGATCCCGCGCTCGGCCAGGTCGTCGGGGTTCACCATCACCACCCGTCGCGCGTTGTGGATGCCCCGGTAGCGGTCGTTGCCGGCGTAGGGAATGGTGTTCCACTGATCGTGAGACCGAAGTGACTGCAGCACAAGGTATCCCGGCGGTGCGTCGATCATGTCGAAGTCGTTGCGGGTGAACTCGGCCTTGCCGCTCGCGGTGCGGTAGATGCCCTGGTTGACCGGATTGACCAGCCGCATCCCGCCCGGCTCGGCGACCCGGTCGTTGAAGTTCTCGAAACCGGGCACGATCCGGGAGATGCGGTCGCGCACGGTGCCGTAGTCGGCGATGAATTCCTCCCACCCGATCGCGGACTCCGCCCCCAGCGTGGCGCGCGCCAGCCGGGCGATGATCGCCACCTCGCTCAGCAGGTCGGGTGAGGCCGGGTCGAGGCGCCCGCGGGAGGCGTGGACTTCGCTCATCGAGTCCTCGACGGTGTAGAACTGCTCGCCGGTGGCTTGGATATCGCGGTCGCTGCGGCCGAGGGTCGGCAGGATCAGCGCCGTCGCGCCACAGACCGTGTGCGAGCGGTTGAGTTTGGTGGAGATCTGCACGGTCAGCGAGCACCGCCGCAGCGCCGCCTCGGTGACCTCACTGTCGGGTGTCGCACGCGCGAAATTGCCTGCGACACCAACGAATACCTTCGCCTTACCGTCGCGCATGGCCCGGATGGAACCGACCGTGTCGAGGCCGTGCTCGGAGGGCGGGGTGAAATCGAATTCCTTACCGAGCGCGTCCATGAACCACTGCGGCATCCGCTCCCAGATACCCATGGTGCGGTCGCCTTGGACATTGCTGTGCCCGCGCACCGGGCATACCCCGGCTCCCCGGCGACCGAGATTGCCGCGCAGCAGCAGGAAGTCGACGATCTCGCGAATGGTCGGAACGCCGTGTTTGTGCTGGGTCAAACCCATCGCCCAGCACACGATGATCTTCTTGCTGCCGAGCACCTGCTGGTGGACGGCCTCGATCTCCTCGCGCGCCAGCCCGGTCGCGGTGAGCGCGTGGTCCCAGCTCACCGTCCTTGCATGCTCGGCGAAGGCGTCGAAACCGGTGGTCCGCGCGGCGATGAACTCGTGGTCGAGCACCGTGCCCGGCGCCGCGTCCTCGGCGTCGAGGAGCAGTTTGTTCAGCATCTGGAACAGGGCGAGGTCGCCACCGGGGCGGATCTTGAGGAAGATATCGGCGATCTCGGTGCCGCGCCCGAGCACCCCGCGCGCCTTCTGCGGATTCTTGAACCGGATCAGCCCGGCCTCGGGCAGCGGGTTCACCGCGACGATCTTGCCGCCGTTGCGTTTGGTCTGCTCCAGCGCCGTCAGCATCCGCGGATGGTTCGTGCCCGGGTTCTGGCCGACGACGAAGATCAGGTCGGCTTCGTAGATGTCATCGAGCGACACGGTGCCTTTGCCGACGCCGATGGTCTGGGTCAGCGCGGAACCGCTCGACTCGTGGCACAGGTTCGAGCAGTCGGGCAGGTTGTTGGTGCCGTAAGCGCGAGCGAACAGTTGCAGCAGGAACGCGGCCTCGTTGTTGAGCCGCCCCGAGGTGTAGAACAGGGCCTCGTCGGGGGTAGCCAGGGCGCGCAGTTCGCGTGCCATCAATGCGAAGGCGTCGTCCCACGCGATGGGCTCGTAGTGGGTGGCGTCGGGGCGCTTCACCATCGGCTCGGTGAGCCTGCCCTGCTGGTTGAGCCAGTAGTCCGACATAGTGTCGAGTTCGGCGACCGGGTGATCGGCGAAGAACTGCCTGGTGACCCGGCGGGTGGTGGCCTCGTCATTGATGTGCTTGGCACCGTTTTCGCAGTACTCGTTCATGACCCGGTGTTTCGGTTCTGGCCACGCGCACCCCGGACAGTCGAAGCCCTTGGTCTGATTGATGTTCAGCAAGGTGAGCGCGGTGCGCACCGGGGAGTTCTGCGAGAGCGAGTACTCGAGCGCGTGCATCACCGCGGGAACGCCGACCGCCCAGGTCTTGGGCGGGGTCACGCTCAGATCGTCTGCTGGGTCCTCGATCGAGGTCATGTATCAGCTTCTTTTCAGTTCTGCGGCACCGCGCGCCGACATCTGTGACAAAAGGCTTCTCACATTCTCCACCCTTGTCAAAGCAGGAAGCCCGATCACCTGAGAGGTCTCGGTCATCGGGCTTCCCGCTCGGCCCGCGAGGACTCAGTCCGGCTCGAACACGCTGCTGCCGTAGACGTCCTCGGCGGTGAGGGTGACGAGGTCGGTTTTGCCCAGTGGCCGGTCGAGCGCGACCAATCGACGGGCTTGGCGCAGTCGGCAACGTTCGATGGCGTTGCGCACGCTGCGTGCGTTGGCGAACCGGGGCTGGCCCATCCGCAGGGTGAGGTACTCGGCGAATGCCTGGTGGGCGTCATCGTCGAAGGCGAATCCTTCCGACTCCACCATCAGGCCCGCGATCTGGGTCAGCTCCGCGTGGTCGTAGTCCTCGAAGGTGAGGTGATGCGGCACCCGGGAGCTGAGGCCCGGGTTGGCGGCGAAGAACGTCGCCATCCGATCGGGGTAGCCGGCGAAGATCACCACCAGATCGCCGCGCTCGTTCTCCATCTCGGTGAGCAGGATCTCGATGACCTCCTGCCCGTAGTCCCGCTCGTTCTCCGGCCGGAACAGGTAATAGGCCTCGTCGATGAACAGCACTCCCCCGGCCGCGCGGGCGATCGCCTCCTTGGTCTTGGGCGCGGTGTGGCCGATGAACTGGCCGACCAGGTCGTCGCGGGTGACGGTGTGCACGCGCGGCGCCCTGATGTAGCCGAGCGCGTGCAGGATGGCCGCCATCCGCAGCGCGACCGTGGTCTTGCCGGTGCCGGGGCCACCGGTGAAGCTCATGTGCAACGTGGGTCGGGTGGTGGTGAGCCCGAACCGGCGCCGCGCCCGGTCGACCTGGAGCAGCGAGGCGATCTCGTGGACACGACGCTTCACCGCGGCCAGCCCGACCAGCTCGGCGTCGAGTGCGGCCAGGGTGTCGCCCACCCTGGCCGCGGCCTCGTCGGCGGAGAGATCGAGCACCTCGTCGTCGCCGAGAATCGCAGGCTCGCGCGTCTGTTCCCCGACTGCCGTGGTCTGTGTCGGGCCGCCAGCCGACGGCCGATGGAACCCGAATCCCTTTGGTGTGTCCATCAGTTCACTCGCCTGCGTACCGATCGCCGGCCGGACGGGTGGTGGCGTAGGGCTTCACCGAGTACCGCTGGGTGCGGTCGGGGCCCTCGACGCGTTCGAGCAGGAATCCGGGTTCTTCGGCCGGGCGCTGGACCAGGAACGACATCGCGGTGGATTGCCTGCCCAGGGTCGCGTCATAGGCCAGCAGCCGGATGTAGTGCTGGGGGAAGGTGGCCCGGCAGGCGTCGAGCTGGGCAAGCACGCCGTCGGGTTCGGCCAGGTCGAACATCGGCAGCCCCCACATCTCCCAGTAGACATTGCGTGGGTGCGGGTCGTCGGTGTACTCCAGCGAGACCGGCCAGCCGTGCTCGAGGGCGTACTTCACCTGGGCCGCGATCTCGTCGTCGGTGAGATCGGGCAGGTAGGAGAAGGTTCCGTAGCGAAGTCTCATCAGGTGCTCCTTGTCAGATCGAAGGCACCGCGGTCGCCACCACATCGGGCGCGTCGGTGCTGGTGTAGTCGAAAGTGACGTCGCCCCAGGTGTTCAGGGCCGCTTCCAAGGGTGTGCAGTGCTTGGCGGCCCTGCGCAGCACGTCGGGCCCTTCGATCAGCAGATCGCGACCTTCGTTGCGCGCCTTGACAACTGCCTCGAGCGCCACCCGATTGGCTTCGGCGCCCGCGGCGATGCCGTACGGGTGGCCGATGGTGCCGCCACCGAACTGCAGGATCACGTCATCGCCGAAAAGATCGAGCAGCTGGTGCATCTGGCCTGCGTGGATGCCACCGGAGGCCACCGGCATCACGCCGGGCATCGAGATCCAGTCCTGGTCGAAGAAGATGCCGTTGCCCAGGTTTCTCGCGACATCGTTGTCGCGCAACGTGTCATAGAAGCCGCGAGTAGTCGCCGGGTCGCCCTCCAGCTTGCCGACGACGGTGCCCGCGTGGACATGGTCGACACCCATCAGCCTGCACCACTTCCCGATCACCCGGAAGCTCACGCCGTGCGTCTTCTGCCGCGTGTAGGTCGAGTGCCCGGCGCGGTGCAGGTGCAGCAGGACGCCGTTCTCGCGGGCCCAGTGCGCCATCGACTGGATGGCGGTGTAGCCGATGGTGAGGTCGATCATCACCACCACGCTGCCGATTTCCTTGGCGAGGTTCGCCCGCCGGTACATCTCCTCCATCGTGCCCGCGGTGACGTTGAGGTAATGGCCCTTGATCTCGCCAGTCTCAGCCATCGCCCGGTTCACCCCCTCCATCGCGTAGAGGAAGCGGTCGCGCCAGCGCATGAAGGGCTGGGAGTTGATGTTCTCGTCGTCCTTGGTGAAGTCCAGCCCGCCGCGACAGGCCTCGTAGACCACGCGCCCGTAGTTGCGGGCCGACAAGCCCAGCTTGGGCTTGATGGTGGCGCCGAGCAGCGGGCGACCGTACTTGTTGAGCATCTCCCGTTCCATGACGATGCCGTGGGCCGGGCCCTGGAAGGTCTTGATGTAGGCCACGGGGATGCGCAAGTCTTCCAGGCGAAGGGCCTTGAGCGGCTTGAAGCCGAAGACGTTGCCGATGATCGAGGAGGTCAGGTTCGCGATGGAACCTTCCTCGAAAAGGTCGATGTCGTAGGCGATGTAGGCGAAGTACTCGCCGGGCCTGCCGGGAACCTCGTCGACCTGATACGCCTTGGCCTGGTAGTGGCTGTTGGCGGTGAGCCGGTCGGTCCACACGACAGTCCAGGTGGCGGTGGACGATTCGCCCGCGACGGCGGCCGCGGCCTCGATGGGGTCGACGCCCTCCTGCGGGGTGACCCGGAAGACGGCGAGAACGTCGGTGTCCTTGGGGACGTAATCGGGGTTCCAGTAACCCATCCCGGCGTAGCTCTGTACGCCCGGATCCCAACGCTCTTTGGTCGCCGCGCCGTCGTTGTCGATCGTCGTCATCGCCGTTCCTTTCGGGTCACGCCTATGAAGCTCTCTCAGTGTGTGGGCGAAAACCGTTCAGCGACAATGGAATCTTTCCTGATTACTGTTAAGACATAATTGAATGATGTTCGCCAGCCCGGACCTGCCCGCCGCCGCCACCTGGGGTCGGCTGCGCACCTTCCTCGCCGTGTACGAGACCGGCAGTGTGCGGGCCGCAGCCGAGACGTTGCACGTGACGCCGCCCGCGGTGTCGGCGGCCATCGCGGCGCTGGAAGACGCGCTGGGCACCCGGCTGTTCGGGAAATCCGGCCGTGGCATCGTGGCGACGGATTCGGGCGAGATATTCGCCGGATACGTGCGGAAATTGCTCGGGTTGCTCGCCGAAGCGGCCGGGGCGGTGCACGATGCCGACCGTGGGCGGGTGCGGATCGGCGCGGTCGCGACGGCCAGTGAATACGTGCTCCCGGTGCTGATGGCCACGTTCGCGCACGCTCATCCGCAGGTCGAACTGTCGCTGTCGGTACTGACGCGCGGCGAGCTGTTCGCCCGCGCCGCCGACCATGTCTTCGATATCGCCCTGGCCGGTCGACCGCCGCGGGGGTCCGGGCTGGTCACCGCCGCCCAGCGGGCGAACCGGCTGCTGCTGGTCGGACGGCCGGGACTGGTCGCCGACCCGCTCACCACGCCCTGGCTCCTCACCGGGATCGGCTCCGGCACCCGCGATACCACGCTGTCGTTGCTGAGCCGGTTGCAGGCCGCACCGCCGCTGCTCACCCTCGGCACCTCGGGCGCCGCCGTGGCCGCCGCACGGGAGGGGCTCGGGGTCACGCTGGTGCACGAGGAAGCGGCGCGCGAACAACTCGCCTCGGGGGAACTGGTCTCCTACGGCGTGCCGGGCACACCTCTCGACCGGCCGTGGCACGTCTGCACGACCCAGGAACCCACCTCGGCGACCCGGTTGTTCGTGGCCCACCTGTGCGATCCGGAGCAGGTGGGCGCGGCCGCATTTCACACCCGCTCTCGCCCGAAGGGGTGAGGACGGCGCGTGCGGGGGCTCGCATGCTGTTGGTCATGACGACACTCCCCGCCACCGCCCTCGCCGACGTCGCCCAGCAGCTCACCCGCGGCGGCCGCGGCATTCTCGCCGCCGACGAGTCGATCACAACCATGTCATCGCGTCTGGAACTGGAGGGGGTGCCGGCGAGCGCGACCACCCGTCGCGACTATCGCGAACTGCTGCTCACCGCGGACGGCCTGTCGGAGTGGATCAGCGGAATCATCCTGTGCGACGAGACATTCGGCCAGGATCTCGCCGACGGGCGCCCGTTCCCGATCGCGGCCCGCGAACTCGGCATCCTGCCCGGCATCAAGGTCGACACCGGCACCGCCGCGCTGCCCGGCCAGGGTGGTGCGCTGATCACCGAAGGGCTCGACGGACTCGGCGCGCGGCTGGCCGCCTACGCCGATCGCGGTGCCGCGTTCGCCAAGTGGCGTGCGGTGTTCGACGTGCACACGATCACCCCCTACGCCGCCGACGCCAACGGGCACGCGCTGGCTCGCTATGCGGCGCTGTGTCAGCAGCACGGCATCGTCGCGATCGTCGAGCCCGAGGTGCTGTGCACCGGCGAGCACGACCTGGGGGCCTCGGAGAAGGCGACGCGCCTGGCCCTGAGCGCGTTGTTCACCGAACTCGTCGATGCCGGGGTGGATCTCACCGGCATCGTGCTCAAGCCGAACTTCGTCACCCCCGGCCTGGATGCCGCGCCGGTCCCGCCCGCCGAGGTCGCGGCCGGCACCTTCGCGGTATTGCGTGACCTGGTGCCCGCCGAGGTGGCGGGGATCGCGTTCCTGTCCGGTGGGCATCCGACGGCACGGGTGTGCGAATTCCTGAGCGAGCTCGCCACCATCGACGAGCGGCCGTGGCCTGTGACATTCTCCTTCGGACGTGCACTCGTGAGCGCGGCACTGCACACTTGGGGTGGATCAGACTCCGAAGTTGCCGCAGCACAACAGGTTCTGCTCGAGAACTGCCGCAACGCCGCCGATGCCACCGGGCACACCGTCTAGGCGCGATGTGCCCGGCAGCGCCTCGGTGAGCGCGGCGGCAACACGCAGCAGCGGCGCCACCCCTCGGGCACCGCTGCTGCGTTCGTTGGACGGTGCCCGCCGGCAGCGGCTACCTCAGCGGTAGGTCCACCAGCACGGTGGTTCCGCGTCCCTGCATCGACTCCACGCGCAGCGAGGCTTCGATGATGGCGCAGCGTTCGGCGATCGAGGTGAGGCCGAAGTGCTGTTCGCCGTCGGTGTCGGCGGCGCGGTTGGCGCGACGCTGGGCCGGGTCGAAACCCTCACCGTCGTCGGAACATCCGAGTATCAGCGAGTCGCCGACCCGGCGCAGCGAGAGCACAATCCGCTGTGCCCCAGCGTGTTTCACGGCATTGGCGAGGGATTCCTGCGCGATTCGGTACAGGGTGGCCGCGGCATGGTCGGGGATGTCGGCGATGGCGGCGGCGTGGTCGACGAGGAACTCGATCGCCGGCGGCCCGTCGCTGGTCACCGTGCGCACCAGCGATTCGATGGCGGCGACAAGGCCGAGGTCGTCGAGGACGAGGCTGTGCAGGCCCGAGATCGCCGCCCTGGTCGCGTTGTAGGCGAAATCGGCCAGCTCGCGGGCGCTGACGAGTTCGGCGCGGGCCCTGGCGAGGTCGCGCAGGCTGGCCTCGTCGGTGACGTCGATGTGGGCGAGGAGTTCGGAGACGGTGAGGTCGGCGGCGGACAGGTGGAACGACATCGAGGCCAGTGCGGTGGTGACGCCGTCGTGCAGGTCGAAGGCGATGCGCCTGCGTTCGGCTTCCTGGGCGGTGATCGCCTGCTCGACCAGGCGATCACGCTCGGTGCGCTGCCGGTTGACGGTGCGGAACAAGCGCTGCGCGTGCAGCCACAGCCCGAGCACGGCGGCGTGCTGTTGCGCGTCGTCGAGGTCTTGCTGCCCGAACGGGTTCCGTGGCGCACGGTGCGCGGCGAGCACGCCGACCACCTCACCTTCCAGCCCCGGCAGCGGCAGGCACATCCGCGCGACCGTCTGCTGGGCTTCCAAGCGTAAGAGTCTGCGGTGCAGGGTGTTACGTGGCGAGTCGTTGTCGAGTAGCACCGGTTTGCGGGTGCGGGCGACCAGCCCGGTCACCCCGAATCCGACCTGTAGTCGCAGCGAGCTCGCCGAGGGATGCGCGGGCCACATATCCACGATGCTCAGATCCTGGCCGTCGATGGCGTAGAGCAGCACGCCGTCGGCGCCGAGCAGTGGGGCGAGCTCGGCCGCCGTGCGGACCGCGCCGCCCGCGATGCTCATCGAAACAGCCCCTCGCGCAACGCGACCGCGATCGCCGCGCTGCGATCGGCGACCCCCAGCTTGCGATACAGACCGCGAATATGGGTTTTCACGGTGTCCTCGCTGACCACCAGCTTGCTCGCGACCGCTCGATTGGAGTGACCGGATACCAACAGCCCCAGCACTTCTGATTCACGCTGGGTCAGTCCCAGATGCGCGCCGGACCAGAACTGGCCCGCGCTGAGCCGGGCCGCGGCCAGCGCCACCCGCCCGGCCAATGCGGCGTCGACCACCGTCTCACCCTCGCGGACCCGGCGCAGCTGGGCGACGAGCTCGCGCCCGTCGACCCGCTTGAGAATGTAACCCGACGCCCCGACGCGCAACGCCTGGTACAGGTAGTGCTCGTCGTCGTACACGGTGAGCAAGACGACCTTGGTATCGGGATATTGCACGGTGATCTGCCGGCACAGGTCGAGCCCGCTGGCCTTGCCGATACGCACATCGCACAAGACGATATCGGGCCGATGTTCGGCCACCATCCGCAGCGCGGCGGTGTCGGTGGTGGATTGGCCGACGATCACGACCTCGTCGGGAAAGTGACCGAGCATGGCGTCGAGCCCGTGCAGCACCATCTCGTGATCGTCGACGAGCGCAAGCCTCAACGGGGTCGGAGGCAACTCCGGCATCCCTCCACCCTACGGCGACCCGCACCCGGGTTACCGGCATTGACGAGATCTCACCCGGGTCCCCCACCCCCGAGGGGGAGTGCGGCAAGGGCGCTGATGGGGTCCGATGAACGGACCCGATCAGAAAGGCCGCGCCATGCCGGAGTCCTCAGTTCGTCGGCCGCTCACCGTGCCCGCCGATTCAGCGAGCGCGAGCCTGCTGACCGACGTCGCGCCACCGGCTTTCGTGCCGTCGGCGGAGACCGACCTGCTCGCCGTCGACACCCTGCGCTTCCTCGCGGCCGACATGGTGGAGGCCGCGCAGTCGGGCCACCCCGGCATGCCGATGGGGGCGGCGCCGATGGCGTGGACGCTGTGGAGCAGACACCTTCGCCATGATCCGGCCGACCCCGAGTGGGCTGATCGGGACCGGTTCGTCCTCTCGGCCGGGCACGGCTCCGCGCTGCTGTACGGGCTGTTGCACCTGTTCGGGTACGACCTGCCCGTCGAGGAGTTGCGGCGGTTCCGGCAGTTGGGGTCGCGGACCCCGGGTCATCCCGAGTTCGGTGACACGCCCGGCGTGGAGTGCACCACCGGGCCGTTGGGTCAGGGGCTGGCGATGGCGGTGGGGATGGCCTTGGCCGAACGGATGACCGCAGCCCGGTACCCGGAGATCACCGGTCATCGCACATACGCGATCGTCGGCGACGGATGTTTGATGGAGGGTGTCAGTCACGAAGCCGCCTCGTTCGCGGGACATGTGCGGCTCGGCGGGTTGGTCGTGCTCTGGGACGACAACGAGATCACCATCGACGGTGCCGTGGGGCGTTCGTGCAGTGACGATCAGGTGGCACGGTTCGCGGCCTACGGGTGGCATACCGAGGTGGTGGCCGATGGGACCGACATCGAGACGATCGACGCCGCGCTCAGCCGGGCGAAGGGTGATCCTCGGCCGAGTTTTCTCGCGGTGCGCACGGTGATCGGTCATGGCGCGCCCGGTGTCGCCGGAACCTCGAAGGCGCATGGCTCTCCGCTGGGCGCCGAACGGCTCGCACAGGCCAAAGAGCTCGCGGGATGGACTCTTCCGCCGTTCGCGGTGCCGGAGCGGGTCGGCGCGGCGTGTGCCGTGCTTGCCGCGATCGGTAGCGAGCAGCATGCGATCTGGCTCGAGGAATTCGCGGCGTTCGACGCTGTCGCGCCCGAGCGTGCCGCCGAGTTCCGGCGTGCCCGTGCGCGACTGCTGCCCGCGGGTCTAGCGGATGCGCTCGAAGCCGTTGTAGCGCAGGCACCCCGAGCCACCCGGCAGTCATCGCAAGCGTGTTTGACCGCGGCTCTGTCGACCATGCCGGAATTGGTTGGCGGGTCGGCTGACCTTGCCGGATCGACCGGCACGGTCGGTGGCGAGGTGGTGAGCCGAGATGACTTCACCGCCAGCGCTATCGCTTTCGGCATCCGCGAGTTCGGGATGGCCGCGATCCTGAACGGGATGAGCCTGCACGGCGGGTTCCGGGTTTTCGGCAGTACGTTTCTGGTGTTCGCCGACTATCTGCGACCGGCCCTGCGGTTGTCGGCGTTGATGGGACAGCCGGTGATCTATGTGCTGACCCACGATTCGATCGCGGTCGGTGAGGACGGGCCAACGCATCAGCCCGTCGAGCACATCGAGTCGCTGCGAGTGATTCCCGGAGTGCAGGTGTTGCGGCCCGCGAATGACGCGGAAACCGCTCTCGCTTGGGAACTCGCGCTGACCCGCGTCGATGGGCCGACCGCGCTGATTCTGTCCCGGCAGTCACTCCCCCAGCTCGACACCGCGATGGGCGCCATCGGCGCACGAATCACCGGGGAGGGTGGTGCGGCGGCCGGCTCCTCCCCTGCGGCACGGGCGCTCGGTGCGATGGCGCGCGAAACACCGTCTGCCACCGCGCGGCCGATCGAAATCGTCGCTACCGGTTCAGAAGTCGCGCTGGCAGCGGCGACCGCTGATCGATTGCGCGACGTCGGGTACGACGTGCGGGTGGTATCGGCACTGGATCGTTCGCGGTTCACCGCGGACTCATCGGCGCACACCGTCAGCATCGAGGCGGGCAGTACCGCGGGCTGGGCTGGGCTGGTCGACCTGGCGATCGGTATCGACGAGTTCGGGCACAGCGGGCCCGGCGACGCGGTGCTGGCCCAGCACGGGTTCACCGTGGACGCCGTGCTCGACCGGATCCGCGAATACCTCGACGGCACACGATGACTCGGCTCCACGCGGTGATCTTCGATGTCGACGGCACCCTCGTCGACAGCGAGCGAGACGGCCATCGGGTGGCCTTCAACACGGCATTCGCCGAGGCGAGGCTGCCCGACCGCTGGGATGTCGAGGAATACGGGCGGCTACTGAAGGTCGCCGGTGGCGCGCAGCGGCTGGCGTTCTGGTTCGAACAGCACGCCATGCCCGCCGAGGAAGCGCGCGAACTCGCGCGCAAGGTGCACCGCGGCAAGACTCGCATCATGCGGCAGATGGCCTCGGACGGGCAGATTCGTGCCCGTCCGGGCGCGCTGGAGCTGATCGAACGGCTCCGGTCGCGAGGTGTTCGGTTGCATGTGGCGACCACCGGCACCCGTGCATGGGTCGAGCCATTGCTGAAGCACGCGTTCGGCGAGCCGTTCGACACCGTGACCACCGGAACCGAAGTGCCCGTGCTGAAACCGAGCCCCGCGGTGTACCTGGATGTGCTGATCCACACCGGACTGTCCGCCGATCAGGCAGTGGCCGTGGAGGATTCGGCGAACGGCGTGCGGTCCGCGGTGGCCGCCGGGCTGCGGTGTGTCGCCGCGCAGAACGCCTACACGCGCACCGACGACCTCTCGGCAGCGGTGCTCGTCGCCGATGGGCTCGACGATCCGGAGCTGGTGACATGGTTCGACGACCACCTCGCGTGAGGTGGTCGTCGAATCCGGCTCAGCGTGTGCGGCCGCGACGTTCCATGAGCCGCAACAGCATCGGCGTGAAGATCAGCTGCATCGCCAGGTCCATCTTCCCGCCCGGACACACGATCGTGTTCGGGCGGGACATGAACGAATCGTGCAGCATCGACAGCAGATACGGGAAGTCGATGCCGTGCGGGTCGGCGAAGCGGATCACCAGCATCGACTCATCCGGGGTCGGAATCGTGCGAGCGACAAACGGATTCGACGTATCCACCACGGGAACCCGCTGGAAGTTCACGTGGGTGCGGGAGAACTGCGGGCACATGAAGTTCACGTAGTCGTGCATGCGACGCAGGATCGTCTCGGTCACCGCCTCGGTGGAGTAGCCGCGTTTGTCCTTGTCGCGGTGCAACTTCTGGGTCCACTCGAGGTTGATCACCGGCACCACCCCGATGAGCAGGTCGGCGTACTGCGCCACGTCGACCCGGTCGTTGGCCACCGCGCCGTGCAGGCCTTCGTAGAACAGCAGGTCGGTGCCGGACGGGATCTCCTCCCATGGCGTGAACGTGCCGGGGTCCTGATCGTAGGGAGCGGCTTCTTCCTTGTCGTGCAGGTACTTTCGCACCCGGCCCGTTCCCGTCTCACCGTAGCCACGGAACAGCTTCTCCAGCTCTTCGAAGAGGTTTGCCTGCGGCCCGAAATGGCTGAAGGTGTGGTCGCCGTCCGACAGTGCCCGCGCCAGCTCCTCCTTCATGCCGGTCCGGTCGAACTTGTGGAAGCTGTCGCCCTCGACGTACGCGGCATCGATGCCTTCCCTGCGGAAGATCTGATCGAACGTGCGCATCACCGAAGTTGTTCCGGCACCGGATGATCCGGTGATGGCGACGACGGGGTGCTTGGCGGACATGAATCTCCTCCTCAGGTGGTGGACCGGTAGAGACCGCGTAGACCGAACAGCGGACTCCACGGGCCGTCGGGCTCCTCGGCCGCTTCGGCGTGGTAACTCACGATGCGCGCTACCTCGTCGCGGGAACCGAAAATGAACGCGATCCGCTGATGCAGCTCGGTGGGGGCGACCTCGAGGATCCGGTCACGGCCGGTCGAGGCGAGCCCCCCGGCCTGCTCGATCAGCAACGCGATGGGATTGGCCTCGTAGAGCAGGCGCAACCTGCCCGCTGTGGCCGGGTCCTTCGAGTCGCGCGGGTACAGGAACACGCCGCCGCGGGTCAGGATGCGGTGGGTTTCGACCACCAGCGACGCCACCCAGCGCATATTGAAATCCTTCTCGCGCGGGCCCGTCGCGCCCGCCAGGCATTCATCGATGTAGCGCCGCACGGCCGGTTCCCAGAAGCGGCGGTTGGAACTGTTGACCGCGTACTCCGACGTGGATTCCGGCAGTCGCAGATTCTGTCCGGTCAGGAAGAACTCGCCGAGCTCGGGATCGAGGGTGAAGGCGTGCACGCCGGTACCGACGGTGAGCACGAGTTGCGTCGCGGGGCCGTAGATCGCGTACCCCGCGGCGACCTGCTCGGTGCCGGGCTGGAGGAAGTCCGCCGTCGTCGCCTGCCCGCCGGGGGCCGGTGCGCGCAGGATCGAGAAGATGCTGCCCACAGCGACATTGACGTCGATATTGGACGAGCCGTCGAGCGGATCGAAGGCCAGCAGGTATTTGCCGCGCGGGTAGTCCGGCGGGATCGGATAGGGGTTGTCGAGTTCCTCCGACACCATGCCCGCCAGTTGACCGCCCCATTCGTTGGCCCGGAGGAAGAGGTCGTTGGCGACCACATCGAGCTTCTGCTGCTGCTCGCCCTGCACGTTCACCACTCCGGCGCCGCCGAGGACGCCGGTGAGCGCACCCGAGGCGATGCGCTTGGAGATCGCCTTGCAGGCCAGCGCGACGTCGAGGATCAGGGAATTGAGTTCACCGCTGGAACCGGGATGGCGGCGGCGCTCTTCGATGAGGAATTTGGTCAACGTCGTGCGATCGGTCAGCATCCTCCGAGGACACCACCGAACCCCCGGGCCGACATCCACCCGGGGGGTGAATCGCAGGGGTAGTTCCCGGCGATTCGTCACGTCAGAGGACCGGAACCGCCTGCGCTACCGGTGCGTCCTCGGACGTGTGCTGCCTGCGCAGCACGGTGGCGCTGATGACAAGGGCCGCGGCGAGCAGTCCGTGACCATCGTCGACCCGGCGGTAGCCGAAGACGTGCGCGCCGACAAGGCGCGAGCCGCCAGGTTCGTCGCGGGCTGCGCCGAACGAATGGCACAGCTGTACACCGGATCGCGGGGACCGCACGAGGAGCGCGGCGCTGACCTCGACATGTTCGTCCGGGCGGTGGACGCCTTGTGGGCCGACGACGCGACGGCAGCCGATTTCGCGATGTTCAGCGACGCCATCGAGCGGCTCCCCGAGCTCGCCGCGGAGGATGACGATCCGCCCGTCGACCCCTCGGACATAGCGGCGACCCTCGCGGTCGTCGCGCTCGTGCACGCGACCCGATACCGGGCGACCGGCGACGTCGAGCAAGCAGTGGCATGCGGACACGTGTGCCTGACACCTGATCGACCAGAACATCCCGGGCTCTCATCTGCGCGCAGACGAGGACGGGTTCCAGTCGCGCGCCATCAGGCCGGAGGAGACCGACTCGGTCCGACGGCGCGCGACCGATCTCGAGATCAGCCGCACCCGGCTGGCCGTGACACTGTCGAGAACCCGGGAATGAGTTCGGACTGCGGTCCGTTTACTGAGTGAACATCACCCGAAGAGAGGTTCACATGGAACTGGGGCTCACCACCTTCGCCGAGCTGTACCCCACCGGCGACCGGCCTGCGCCGACCGCTGCCGAGCGGCTGCGTCAGGTGATCGACGAGGCCGTCGCGACCGAGGCGGCGGGGCTCGATGTGTACGGCGTCGGCGAACATCACCGCCAGGATTTCGCCGCGTCCTCCCCCGCCGTCGTGCTCGCCGCTGCTGCCGCTCGGACCGAGCGCATCCAGTTGACCAGCGCGGTAACGGTACTCAGCTCCGACGATCCGGTACGGGTGTACCAGGACTTCGCGACGCTGGACGGGTTGTCGAACGGGCGCGCGGAGTTGATGGCGGGGCGCGGGTCGTTCACGGAGTCTTTCCCCCTGTTCGGGTACGACCTGGCCGATTACGACGCGCTGTTCGAGGAGAAGCTGGCACTGCTGCTGCGTGTCCGCGAGGAAGGCCCGGTTACTTGGACGGGCCGATTCCGGGCGCCGCTGCACGACGCGACGGTGTATCCGCGCACCGACGATCGCCCGCTGCCGGTGTGGATCGCGGTCGGCGGCAGCCCTGAATCGGTGATTCGCGCCGGCCTGCTCGGTCTGCCGCTCGCCCTCGCGATCATCGGCGGTGAGCCCGCACGGTTCAAGCCGCTGGTCGAGCTGTATCACCGGGCGCTCGCCGAGGGCGGTCATGAGAAGCAGCCGGTGGCGGTGCACGCGCACGGCTATCTCGCCGACACCGACGCACAGGCCGTTGCCGAGTTCTACGAGCCGTACGCCCTGGCGATGTCGACCATCGGCCGGGAACGCGGCTGGGGCCCGATGACACGCGAACAGTTCGACGCCCTGCGCTCGCAGCGTGGTTCGCTGTTCGTCGGCACCCCCGATGACGTGGCGGGCAAGATCGCCGAGGTCCGCGACACCCTCGGCCTCGACCGCTTCATGCTGCACACCAGCGTGGGGACGCTGCCGCCGCAGCAGGTGCTGCACAGCATCGACCTGCTCGGGACGAAGGTGGCGCCGCAGGTGCGGTGAGGTCGGCGGAGTTCTATTCGAGCGCTGAGTCGATGCCGGCGGTTTGTGCGGCGCGGCGTTCTCGCCGCCGTCGGAGATAGCGGCGGATTCGGCTGGCGCACAGGTAGACCACCCACAGGCCGATCGCCAAGAGGATCGCGGCGATCACCGCCGCCAGCACCGGGAAGAACACCGCCAGGGTGATGACACCGCCGACGGTGACGTCTTCGGCGGTACTCATCGCGATATTGGTGACCGGTTCCGGGGAGGTATTGATCGCCATCCGCGTGCCCGCTTTGACAATGTGACTCAGCAACGCGGTTGTTCCGCCGACTGCCGCCGCGAACATCGTTGGCAGCGAATCATCCTGGCCCGCGATCAGGGCCGAGACGATCGCGCCGGAGGCAGGCCGCACCACCGTGTGCACCGCATCCCAGAACGAGTCCAGATACGGGATCTTGTCCGCGACCGCCTCGATCAGGAACAACACACCGGCAGCGACGAGCACATCGGTGCGTTGCAGCCCCGGTGGCACGTCACCGGCCCAGCCGATGCGCCCGAACAACCCGAGCAGAAACACCACCGCGTACGCGTTGATCCCGCTGGCCCAGCCCGCGGTGAAGATCAGAGGTAGTACCGACACTCGCTCAGCCTAAGCCCGCACACCAAAACCGCCCGGGAACCGCCGCCCCACACGTCAATGGCCGGTTAGCCGGTCGCCGACATCAGGCGCAACGGCGTTCGCGGTGCGGTGGCAGCATTGCTCCCGAATCGCAGGCTGTGCTGTCACCGATCGGTCGAGGTCGGCGTCGGCGGTCCGCCCGCCGACAATTCGGAGTTACCGGTCATCAGTGACATCCGTTGCAGGCGGCGGGGAGTCGCCGCGCGCCGGGCCGGTTGATACGTGCCCGGCGCGCGGCCGTGATTGCTACTACAAAGTCGTCGGGCTTCGCCTTCTATCGACGGCGAGTCCGCAGGACTTGCGGCGTCCTATCCGACTCCGCCACCGCCTTCAGCGCCACCGCTTTCAGCGCCACCGCCTTCAGCGCCACCACCTTTAGCGTCGCCATCATCGGCGTTACTATCCGCAGCGTCGCCATCTTCGGCGTTACTATCCTCAGCGTCGACCGCTTGGGCGCTACCATCCACAGCGCCGCTATCCACAGCGCCACCATTCTCAGCGCCGCCACCAGCTTCAGCGGGGCCACCATCATCATCGCCTTCGGCTTGGGCGGCCATCAGCGCGGTAGCACCGGACTGCGCGCCGGTGTCCGCCACTACCGGGCCGACGCCGAACAGCCCGAGGGCTGTTGGGGCGGCGAGCGCGGCCATAAGGGTGGTTTTGATCGTGTGATGCATCTGTATCCCTTCTCGAAGTGGAAGTGGTACGTGCTGATCAACATTGACGATTTTGACCGCCGCGGCACTCGCAATCCAGGAAAAAGAACATTCGGTGTGCAAATGTTACCGACCACTATTGCGCAGTTCGATCCTATCCAGGCTTTCCCGAACACTGGATTACGAACTATTCGATGCGGCAGGATAAGCGCTTCCAGCGGCAAAACAGCAATACTTTCGCGGGTGATCGGCGCCGTCGGAGGATGAAAAAGTAAAGGGCGCATCGGGGTTGATTTCGTTTCGATCGGTTTGTGCCGCGTCGCTGCCGGATTCACCGATGTGACCGCGGAATTCACCGAGGGAATTGCCGTTTGGACAGACATACGCGGCGCCGCTCACAGGAGTCGACGCACGGCCTCGACGATCGCGCGGCGGCGGTCATCGGCGCTCTCGGCCTCGGACGAGGAGGCGGGAATGCTGGTGACGTTGCTCGGGTTCCACGCGAGAGCGATGCTCAGGACGAGGGTCAGCAGCGTCGTGGGTGAGAATCCGGAGCCGATACCGTCCTCTTTCTGTGCCGCGGCAAGTGCGTCCAGTTCGGCGTCGCGCGCAGGTGCCGCGAAGGCTGGGTCGCCACGCTCCAGGCGGTGCCAGGTGGCCAGCCGGATGACTTCGGGGTTCCGGCGGCAGTAGTCGAACAGCCGTCCGGCGTACTCGGGGAGGTCGCCGGGGGTGAAGGGGGACCGAATCCAGGCCGTGGGGTGACGTGTGCGTCGAAGACCGCGTCGAAGACACACCGACGGGGTGCTCGGCGAGCTGGCGGCCGGCAAGTATCTGCTCCTCACCACGTTCCGCCGAGACGGCAGGGCGGTCCCCACACCCGTCTGGGTTTGCACGGAGGCTCCGAGCGCATGGTGGGCATCCGTATCCGGCTGGACGGTTGAGCGGGCGAACTGCTCGGCGAGATCTGCGGCCACGGGCGAGGTCCCGGTTTTCAGCCAGGGCGAACAACCTCGCTCGTCCGCAGGCGCCCCTGGCAAATTCGGGGTTTGGCGTGGGCTACAAGGTCGTGTCTGCCGACTCTGGACGTCAGTGCAGTGACGGCGCATACCGATCGGTACAGACTTTTCCTTGCCGCCACCACGTAGCGATGCGCATCACAGTATCGCTCGATTATGGCTTGAGTCACTGAGGTAGGTGGTGTGCGGTCGATCAGAGAGGAATTGTTGAAGATGCTTGCAATGAAGCAGCACATGCGCCGGTCCGTGGTGGCCGCCGCGCTCATCGTGGGAGTCGCCGTCGGGCACGGACTCGCAGCCACGTCCGCCGGCGCGGAGCCCGTCACCCCCTCGGACTTGCAGTCGCTCGCCGAGACGATCACCGATGGGCTGAGGCCTTCGCCGGACGGCAGGCAACCCGAGGCGATCGTCGACTCGGGCGGTAGCTCGGGAAGCGGATCCGGCGGTAGTTCAGGTAGCGCCGCGGGCAGCAGCTCCGGGTATGGACACAGCACGGCCGCTGTCCCTGTCGGCCAAGGCCCGGAACTTACCGCCCCGCTGGCCGCATTCGCCTATGGGCTCGCCAGTCCGGACATCGCCCCCGGCGGTGCGAACAGATGGGATTGCCGACCGAGCGCTGAGCATCCCAACCCGGTGGTCCTGCTGCACGGCACCTGGCTCAACGCCTTCGACACCTTCAGTTACCTCTCACCGCAGCTCGCCCGCGCCGGATTCTGCGTGTTCGCCCTCAATTTCGGTCGCTCCGGACTCCTCGAGGGTGGTGGGCTCGGTGCCGTGCTGCCCGGGCGCTACGGCGTCGGCCCGATGGAGGAATCGTCGCGCCAGGTCGCCGATTTCATCGAGCGGGTGCGCACGACTACCGGTGCCGCCAAGGTCGACATCGTGGGTCACTCGCAGGGCGGCACGATCGCGAACCACTACCTGAAGTTCGAAGGCGGCGCGGGCAAGGTCGAGAAGGTGGTGACCTACGGTGCCACCCACCACGGCACCACCCTGATGGGCATCGCCACGCTGGGCCGGGCCATCAACAACCTCGGCATCGACATCCTCGGTTTCAACGAACCGATCGTCGGAATATCGAACATCCAGCAGGCGGTCGGGTCCCCGTTCTACGCCACGCTGAACGCTGCGGGCGACACCGTCCCCGGCGTCGACTACACCGCGGTGGCATCGCGCTACGACGAGGTCACCAACCCCTATGACTGGACGTTCCTGCGCGCGGGCGACGGCGCGACGGTCCGCAACATCACCCTCCAGGAAGGGTGCGAACAGGACCTGTCCGATCACCTGACCCTCATGTACTCACCGCGCGCGGCCTCCATCGCCCTCAACGCCCTCGACCCCGTCAACCACCCGGCCCTGAACTGCACGTTCAACCCGTGGTTGATCGGTGGCGGCGGCAAACTGTGAGCTCTCGATGACCGGCCACACCGAAGTCGGGCTCGCGCGGGCGACCGACCGTATCGCGCACAAGATTCTCGAGACCATCCCGCGCCGTAGCCGACGAGGAAACGTGTTGCGAGAGAAGATCAGCGCCGTCGTCGCCGATTGTCTGACGCTGGTGTCCGACGCGGAGCGGACACACCGCGGCGCCCGGATGCCGCGCATTCGTCCGACCGCTGCGCGCTGGGCGAGCATCGGGGTACCGATCGACACCGTGCAGCACCATGTTCACGCGGGGTTCCGGCCATCCTGAACGGAATGATGCGAGCGACCCGGTCGCCGGCACCAGATCCGGAGCCGATCGAGAACTCGAAGCCGGGCGAACAAGATTCGCGAATGAGCCACTGACACTGACTGTCTGACAAGCAGGAAGGAGACGGTGTTGAGCGTTGACCGCCTGACCGACCACGGTCACGCGAGGATCATCGCGATATACCACGCATTGGACTTGACCCGAGCTCCAGCGCGGCACGACGGCGCATTTGCACCACGGCATCGTGCATCCGGAACCCGCGGCGGAAAGAGCAGTTCTACAAAACCGGACAAGTACGGATAGCGTCGGGAGCCGTGTCACCAGAAAATGTAGCGCAGTCCAGCCGTATCACCGCCGCCGTCCGGGTGGTGGCAGGTCTGCTCGTGCTCGCGTCGATCGCCGAGGTGGCGCGGCACCGCTAGCCCGAGTACCGTCCCGATCGCGGAGGGCAGTCCGAAGCGCACCGCGAGCCCCGGCAGCGATGCGTTGTCCACCCAGCCCGGCACCGGCGCGGAGAAGCAGCCCGCGGTCGCGCACACCGCGATGGAAACGGTGCGCCACAACGCTTCCCGGAACGCCTCGGACCCGAGTACCGAGGTCCACACCTCGGTGCCACGGCCGGTCGGTGTCCGCGTGGACTCGGTGAGCACCCGAAGAATCGGATAGCCCGCGATCCCGAGCACCGCGAGCACGGGCGGCAAGGTCCACAGGATCGGCAACCACGACCGACGCGGTGCCCGCGACGGCGGCGATACGTCGGGCCGATCGACGACAGCACTCACGACAGCACCTCGCTGATATCCCGCTCGCACGTGCTCGGTCCGATGCGGTGTCGGCCGACCGTGGCCGGCGCGGAAGCGGGGAGGGCAGGATTCGGCGACAGGGCCGCGGCACGGTGATCTCCCGGCCCAAACTCACCCAGCCACTGTCGCTGCACTCCTATACCGAGGGCGCGATCAGCCTCGGGCGTACCCCTGGCCGCATCCTCGTCGCATGGGAAGACGTCGCCGCCGACGCGGCGACGGCCACCGACCTCGAAGTAGAGCTGGGCACCGAGGTGATGCACCTGGAACGGGTCCTGCTCGCCGACGGTGAACGCGTGGGACTGGAGAGCACCTACCTGCCGCTGCACCGCTTCGCGGCCCTGCGCGGCAGCTATGACCCCACCACTTCGCTGTACGCCGCGATCCGCGCCACCGGCGTCGAACTCGCCGGTGCGCGCGAACGCATCGAAACCGTGCTCGCCGCCCCGCGAGAAGCGGGTCTGCTCGAATGCACCACCGCACTACCGATGTTGCTGCTGCACCGGCGCAGTGTCGACGCCGATGGCGCACCCGTCGAACGGGTGCGCTCGCTCTACCGAGGTGACCGCATCGCCGTCGAGGCGAGGCTGTCACCGGAGCCGGCGTAACCCCTTACTGCTCGGGCAGCCTTCGCCGTCCGCCTGCCACATCGGTGACCAGATCTGTGTAACCATCCACAAGCTCGGCCAGGTGGTACCAGTGCTTGTGGGTGTTGTCGCTTCGCGCGCCGTCGATGTCGATGGCCTGGTTGGCATCCACCCAGCTACGCGCCATCCGATCGACGACCGCACCGAGACTTTCGGTGTGCAGCGAGGCGCCGTTGCGGTGCAACGGGATCTCCTGGACACACCAGTCGTTGATGTCGTCGACGAGTTCACTTCGACGGCAATCGATCTCGGCGATCAATGCCGTGTCACGCACCTGCCCCCGCCGTTCGTGCAGTTCAGCGAGTGCGTGTGCTGATCGCAACAATTCGCGATCTTGAAATCGCCGCCCCTGAAATGCACACAACAATTGCGGAGCGGTCGGCAGTATCCCCATCACCGGCGCGCTCATCGCAAGGCCCCGAATTCACCCGACACCCAAGATTTGTCTACCAACATGATTGGCTCTCGATTCGGTTGTCCCGGTCATCTGTTCGGATTGTTCGCAACCAGGCTATCTGGATCATGCTCGCTCAGAAGACGAAACGCAAGATTGCGTTATCACTCCTGCAGTAAAGCCGCCCTGACAGAACCCGCAGTCACATCCGCAGTGCGGCACAGCCTTCCGGCGCGGCTCGCAGACGCGCCGAACACCATGACAACCCGACGTCGCCTTCTTCACCGATCGCGTGACATCGCGGCCGCGCAGCGCAATAATGCGATTCATGGCAGGCAAGCGAACGACCCTGACCGTCCGGCTTCGCCGACTCGCAGCCATGTTGCGCGAGTTGCGGGAAAGTGCCCAGCTGACAAAGGAAGACGTCAGCGCGCGAACCGGTATCAACGTCACCACGCTGTACCGGATCGAAATGGCTCAGGCGCGCCCACAACGCCGCACTCTCGGGGCCATGCTCGACCTGTATCAGGTGGACGACAAAATGCGCGAGGAAGCACTCAGTTTGCTGACCGACGCGCTGAAACCCGGCATGTCGCGCCCTTACGAAGGCGCTGTGTCCGAGGTGTATGCGAATTACATCAACTTCGAGGCGGAAGCATTGTCGGCCAGGCAGTACCAGACCTCGACGGTGCCCGGCCTGCTGCAGACCTTCGAGTACGCCGCCGCCGTGATCGACACCTCGATGCCACGCCTGGACGCCTCGGTGATGGAGAGCAGGGCGCAGGCGCGCATGGATCGCGCCATCAACCTGACCAAGGACGACCCACTGGAATTGTGGGTGGTAATGGACGAGGCGGCGATCCGCAGGGTGGTCGGCGGGCCCGCGACGATGGCGGGCCAGCTCGACCGGCTGCTCGACGAGACCAAACGCAAGAACGTGATCCTGCAGGTACTTCCGTTCGACGCGGGCGCGCACCCCGGCATGGCAGGCTCGTTCACGCTGCTCGACTTCCGCAATCCGGTCGACCCCGAACTGGTGTACGTGGAGAGCATGTCGGTGCACGACCTGGTGGAGGGGCACTCCGAGATCCGCCGGTTCGGCGTGATCTTCGATCAGCTCCGGGCGATGGCGTTGAGCCCTCGTGACTCGGCGAAACTGATCACCGAAGCACGCGACGCGATCACCCAGTCCGCGACCGCTCAGTAGCGGCCGGCGCGGCAGTACCGATCACCGCGCGATGGGCGCTGGAGAACTCGGTCAGAGTGTCGTGCGCGCCGAGAAGGGGGTTCTCGCCAGGATCTGGGCGATCTCTGGAAGAAGGTCGGGTGCGGTGAGTTCGTCCGGGGTCGCGTCGAGAACGAAGCCGGTGAGCGCACCGTCGACATAAGGGCGCCAATTGCGCACCGTGGCACCAGGATCGAGGCGATCGGTGCCGTCGAGTGCGCGGCCCGCGACGCACACGGTGAGGTCACCGGGGAGCCGCGAGGGTCGGTGGCCGGTCACCATGTCCGCGGCCGCGGCGCTCACCTCGGCGATGCGGTCGAAATCGCTGCCGGTGAGGTCGATCGTTCCCGCCAGTGCGGCGTTGATCGCCGCGGCGATCGAGGTGGACGTTGTCGCGCCCGCGCCGGCGCGTGCCCCGAAGGATGGGGTGTCGATGTCGGCGCCGAGCACTGCGGCGAATCGGTCGGCGGACAGCGGCGCGGGCGTGAGCGCCGTGGGGTCGGTTGCGAGTAGGACGACGCTGACGTGTTCGCCTGCCGCGCGGAGTCGCACCGCGACTTCGTGAGCGACGAAACCGCCTGCAGACCAACCGAGGAGCTGGTACGGGCCGTGCGGGGCGATGCGACGGATTTCGGCGAGGTAGCGGGTAACGTATTCGCCGATCGTGCGCGGTTCACTGCCGGCCTGCAGACCGTAGATCGGGACGCGGGGGTCGAGGTGGGCGACGAGGTCCACATAGTTCCAGGCCAGGACCGCTTCACCGGCCAGGCAGAACAGGGGCGCACCGTCGACAGAGGTGGTGCGTGGGCGGATCGGCAACACGATAGCCGTCGCCACGGACTCCGCGCGCTCGTCGACGGCGGATTCCGCCGGACAGGAATCGGGCCGGTCGGCCGTCCACCGGCAGGTGGACGGCATGGCGACCGGATCATCGCGAGTGCTCACAACAAATGATACGTCGTACGAAACCTCCAGCAGCCCAATACTTTCGGGGGCCTGCGGCCGTCGGGATCAGTAACTGTTCGACGGCAGGCTGCGGGCACCTGACCACAGGTCGTCGATCAGGCGCTCGTAGCTGTCGGCGAGGTCGTGGAGGCGGACCCACTCGTCGTAGAAGACCGATTCGGGGGCACCGGCCGAGCCGACGAAAGTCTGGGAGCAGTGTTTGGCGAGGCGGTCGACCAGGTCGCCGAGAGTTTCGCAGTGTTCGTCGGCCGCGGCGGGCGGCACGGGGGCGGCGAGGATGACCCAGCGATCGATCGCGCGCATCAACTGGCCGCGGCGGCGATCGATGCGCTCGGACTCGCTCTGTGGGGTCCGCTCGCGCAACTGGTGCAGCAGCGCCAGCTCGCCCGCGGCGTCGAGGATGGGGTGGTCATCGTGTGGCAAACCGCGGAAGGCCGCCAGGAGCACGTCCCGGCCGGGCAGCATCGCCCCTCGTCCCGAATGGCGCATGTCACCGCTCTCCCGCCGAGCCGACGACGTCAACGCACGAAACCTTCATCTGGCACACCTCCGGCTCGGGCACGACACCCCGGTGGGAGTGTCATCGCGTGCGGATGGAACTCGCCGAGCAGACGCGGATCGCGCCCACTCGGCAACCATTCCGCCACCACTGTCCCTTACAACGCCCGGTCGGCGGAAGCGAATCGACACCGGACATCCAAATTGTCCCCCCCGCCTCTCCGCGAATTCAAGCCAGGCGTGGGAGCGTGGTCGACCAGGCGGGCGACCGGCGGCGGTGTTGTCGGCCTGGTCCGCCCGTACCCGGTGAGTTACCCATGTGCTTGCTACTGCACGCGCAAGCTTCCGAACAGGCCGTCCTTCTCGTCCTCCGGGCCCGCGGTGAAGTACAGGGCGTTCGCGTCGCCAAGGCTTTCGCCGTTGCCGAACATCAGTGCCCACAGGCCCGCGATCTCGACCGGCTTCGCCTCACCGTCGCGCAGGTAGTCGACGAAGGTGCCGGTGGTGTCGTCGTAGGCGAGGACGCGGCCGAGGCCACCGAAGTTGCCGATCAGCAGCTTGCCCGAGAGCGCACCGAAATTCGACGGCGCGATCGCCACGCCCCATGGCGCGTTGAGCCTGCCGCCGTCGTCGATGATGCGCACCAGCTTGCCCGCGCCGTCGAACTCGGCGACCTTGCCCTTGTCGGGCTTGCCGTGGGAGTCCTTGTCCTGGTCGGCATCGAGTGAGGCTTCCTCGGCCTTGTCGAAGGCTTTCGGATCGTCCTCGTCGGGCTTGGTCACGGCGTAGGACACGAATACTCGGCTACCGAGGGTGGTGATGTTGAACGGCGCAGGGTCGCCGGGCACGGCCTTGCGGCCCTTCTCGGGCGAGGAGGCATCGATCACCTCGCCGGTGGCGAACGGGTTGGCGAAACCGCTGGTCGCGACCGGCTGCCAGTTCTTGTCGAAGGTGCGGACCTGCGGGTCGGTGCCGAAATCGGCGGCCAGCAGCTTGTCCCCCGAGGGCGCCAGCGCGATACCGAAGAAGGCCATGCCCGCGGCGGTTCCGTCGAATACCTGGTTCGCACCGCCGTCGCGCCGCACGATCGCGCCGTCGGGGGCCTGCTCGGTCCAGGCCGAGATCTTGCCCGAATCGGTGGCGAAGATGAAGCGCGAGGAACCGCCGAGCGGGACCGGCGTACCGTCCACATCGACCCACTGGTCTCGCACCACGAACAGATCCGAGGTGATCGGCGCCGGATTGAACACCACGCCGGTGGCCTTGCCGATGCTCTTGTCGGAGGTGTCGGCGTCGGCGCCGGGGATGGCGACGAGTTTGAGCTGGTCCTGGGTCAGCTTCTGCAGCTTGGGATCCGAGGACGACTGCACATCACCGAGGAACTGGAACGACTTTCCGCCCGCGCCGACCCAGAAATGCCCGCCCGCGCCCTTCGGCCGATCGGCCAGGCCCCAGGCGTTGACCATGCCGGGCAGCGTGAACTGGGCGTGATAGGAGTCCTTGTCGGCGGCCAGGTTGGTCTGGCTGTAGCGGTTGCCGTCCAGCGCGGCCACGTCGTCGGTCGAGGGCTCGGTGTTCGAGCACGCCGCGGCGAGCAACACTGCCGCGCCGAGTACCGCACCACGTACCAGCCCGGACCGCACCCCGCGGGCACCCCTCACATGTCCGTTCACGTTCTTTTCCTTTCGACCTTCCGCCGGACGGCATTCAGGCGTGGCTGACCTTATCGTGGCCGATGCGGTGGTGTGCCCTGACTGTCGCAGGAAGCACAGGGCTACGCTGTCGGCCGTGGTCGAACCTTCCCCCAACATCGCCCCGCATCCCGACATCGCCGCCCTTGCACCGCTACTCGGTACCTGGCGCGGCCGGGGCAGGGGCGAATACCCGACCATCGAATCCTTCGACTACGTCGAGGAGATCACCTTCGGGCACGTGGGCAAACCGTTCCTCACCTACCAGCAGCGGACCAAGGCGGGCTCCGACGGCAGGCCACTGCACGCGGAGACCGGATACCTGCGCAGCCCGGCGCCCGGCCGGGTCGAGCTCATCCTTGCCCATCCGACCGGAATCACCGAGATCTGCGAGGGCACGATCACCGAAACGGTTGACGGAATTCGTCTGGAATTGAACTCCACGAATATCGGCCTGAGCGAATCGGCAAAGCCGGTTACCGCGGTCGGCCGCTCATTCCATGTCACCGGCGACACCATCGAGTACACGTTGCGGATGGCGGCAGTTGGCGAATCTTTGCAGCACCACCTAGCGGCAACTCTGCAACGCGGCTGAGTCACGTGTAATTCGGTAATTTACCCGAACATGACCCTTGATCAGCGCATTTGCGCGATCGAAACCGGTAGTTCAGCTTTTCATCACGGCCCGATAGCGGTTGTGTTCGAACACGCCCGCACATAGGGCAACAATTGTGTGTCGCTTGCTGCCGTCGCCTGTTGCCGAAGTAACCGCCGTTCTACGGTTGTGCATCAGCTAATCCTCAGACAATCGAACTCTGCCCCGCGAACACGTCGAAACCCTGAATGAGGGAGACGAACTATGAGGCGTTCCACTCTGATCTTGACCACTGCGGGGATGATCCTCGGCGGCGCGGCCGCCATCGATGTCCTCGACGGCGCGGCCACGGGGGCAGCACCCGAGCCCGTTGTCAGCTACAACGTGCTGCACGACACGGCGTCATCGCATACCGAGAGCACCTCGCTCGCGGTGCTGCGGGGTCTGCTGGCGACCGAGAATCAGTAGCCGGCGGGCAGTGCGGCGAACATATCCCGGGTGACGGCGACCGCATTGTCGGAGCTGCCACCCTTGACCAGCAATGTCGCGAACGCGATATCCCCGCGATAGCCGATGAACCACGAGTGCGATCCACCGTCGACTTCGGCTTCGCCGGTCTTGCCGTAGACCTCGCCCTGATCCCGGATGCGTTCGGCTGTGCCGCCGGTGACCACCATGCGCATCATCGAACGCAGCCCCTTCACCACCTCGGGCGCGATCGCGGGCCGGTCACCGATGACCTCGGTCGGCCTGCCCGCGATCAGATACGGCACCGGCGCGGCACCGTGGGCGACGGTCGCGGCCATCACCGCCATCCCGAACGGGCTCACCACCACGCGCCCCTGCCCGATACCGTCCTCGGCACGCTGCACGAGCCCCTCAGCTTTCGGCACCGAACCCGACATCGTCGGCAATCCTTCGACCCGGTAGTCCTGGCCGACGCCGAGACGCGCCGCCGCCTGCGTGAGCGCGTCGGGTTCGAGCTTGCTGGCCAGCCTCGCGAAGGTGGTGTTGCACGAACGCTCGTAGGCAGTGGCCATCGGCACCTCACCGACGGTGAACATGTTGTAGTTGGGGATGGTGCGTTCGCCGATGATAGTGCTGCTCGGACAGGAGAGCACTGTCTCGGGCGTGGCCAGACCGGAGGCCATCGCCGCCGACGCCGTGACCGTCTTGAAGATCGAGCCCGGCGGGTACTGACCACTGGTGGCCACCGGACCGTCGCGGTCGGCGAACTTGTTCTGGGCCACCGCGAGAATCGCACCGGTCGACGGGCGCAGCACCACCATCATGGTCTGCTCGGTGCGCAGATCCACGGCGTGCTGGGCGGAATTCTGCACGAACCGATCGATACTCAGCGCGAACGACGGTGCTGGTTCGGCCGCTTCCTCGTGCAGCACATCCAGATCGGCGCCGTCGGCATTGCGGGTGACCACACTCCAGCCCGCCTTCCCGTCGACCTCGGCGATCACCGTTTTGCGGACCTGAGTGAGCAGGTCGGGCGCGAATGTGCGGTCGGTGGGCACCATGTCCCACTCCTGGGTCAGGGTGACGCCGGGCAGACCGATCAGCTCGCCACCGATCGTCTCGGCCTCGTCTTCGTTGAGCAGGATCACGGTGTGCGCGCCGTCGGTCTTGCGCGCCGCGGTGAGGATGGTCTGTGGGGCGTAGGCGACGGGGTCGATGCGGCTCAGCGCGGCGGCGAGCGCACCGGCGACGCGACTCGGGTCGGGGGCATCGGCCACGGTGAACTTCACGCGCGAGACCTTGCCGGGGACCAGCACGTCGCTGCCCGCCGCCTCGTTCACCCTGGCGCGCGGCGCGGGGCGAGTGCGCAATTCCATGCTCTGGGTGTCACCGAGTTTGGGGTGGATGTCGGCGGAGCTCCAGCGGACCAGCCAGCGCCCGTCGCTGCGGCCCATCTGCAATTCGCCGGAATAGGTCCACAGGCGCCCTTTGGGCAGCGTCCACTCGTAGGTGTAGTCGACCGTCGCGGTGTCACCGTTGACGCGCGCGTCGCCGGTGCGGATCGACAACTTCTCCGCCTGCAACGCCTGCCACGTCGAAGTCAGTGCCGCCGTTGCCCTCTCGGGCGCGGTGGTGAGCGCCGCGGCCGCGGAGAGATCGTGTTCGGCGAACGCCGCGGCGAAGGCATCGGCGGCGGGCACCGGCCCCTGGGCACCGGAAGAACAGGCGGTCGCCGCAACGGCGAGGGCGGCCACCGCACAAGTGGTGAGCATCCGTGTCCTCATCGGCACCGATGGTAGCGGCGAACAGGCCGCTGACCTCGGCGCCACGCGCCGAAGTTTCAGTCAACCAATACGGTTGCGAAGGTGGCGATCTGGCGGAAACCTACTCGGCTGTAGGCGCGGCGGGCGATGCGGTTGTAGTCGTTGACATAGAGGCTCGCTGTACGGCCTGTTGCCACAACAGCATTGGCGACGGAGGCGGTGCCCGCGGTGCCCACACCGGCGCCCCGGTATTCGGGATGTACCCACACGCCCTGGATCTGGCCGGTGCGCCGCGACAGGGCGCCGATCTCGGCCTTGTAGATGACCTCGCCGTCTTCGAAACGTGCCCAGGCCCTGCCGGATTCGATGAGGCTCTTGATCCGCCGCCGATAGCCGCGACCGCCGTCGCCGGTGCGCGGGTCGATGCCGACCTCTTCGATGAACATGGCGATCGCGGCAGTCAGGTAGCGGTCGATCTCGTCGGGTCGCACGCGGCGCACTCCCCCGTCGGCGCGCGCGACGGCGGGCCGGGCGAGCGCCAGCAGGGGTTGATCGGCACGTAACTCCCTGGCCGGACCCCAGGACGGGAGCAGCATTTCCCACAGCGGGAGGGCGAGCTCCTGCCTGCCGACCACCGAGGAACACACCCGTGGCCAGCGACCTGCCCGATCGGCGAACGCGCGCAGGGCCTGCTGGTCACCGCGCAGCGGAACCAGGTTGGCGCCGGAGAAACACAGCGAGTCGGCCGGTCCGCCGCGGCTCCACAGTTCACCGACACCGCTGCGGGAGTCGAGCCCGAATTCCTGCACGCGGGCGGCGATCATGCACGAAGCCACCGGGTCGGTATCGAGGACACGCAGCACTTCGCCCAGATCTCGCACGGCCACCGGACGCGCGGGAGCGGTTTTGGACCGTCGCGTCGGCTCCAGCAGACTCCGCACGGGACCAGCCTGCCACGAAAGCACGCCGAGCGGTACGAGTCCGCCGAATATCGGGGAGGCGGGAGTCAGCTCACGGTGACAACGGGCTCGGCGCCCGGCTGCTCGCCCATCTGCTCGGCGATGCGCATCGCCTCTTCGATCAGGGTCTCCACGATCAGATGCTCGGGCACGGTCTTGATGACCTCACCCTTGACGAAGATCTGGCCCTTGCCGTTGCCGGAGGCGACACCGAGGTCGGCCTCGCGTGCCTCGCCCGGTCCGTTCACGACACAGCCCATCACCGCCACGCGCAGCGGCACTTCCAGGCCGTCCAGACCGGCGGCGACAGCGTCGGCCAGGGTGTACACGTCCACCTGGGCGCGCCCACACGACGGGCACGACACGATCTCGAGCTTGCGCGGGCGCAGGTTCAGCGACTGCAGGATCTGGTCGCCGACCTTGATCTCCTCGGCGGGCGGGGCCGAGAGCGACACCCGGATCGTGTCGCCGATGCCCTCGCTGAGCAGCGCACCGAAGGCCACCGCTGACTTGATCGTGCCCTGGAACGCCGGACCCGCCTCGGTGACGCCGAGATGCAGCGGGTAGTCGCTGCGCGCCGCGAGCTGGCGGTAGGCCTCGACCATGATCACCGGGTCGTTGTGCTTGACCGAGATCTTGATGTCGCCGAAGCCGTGCTCCTCGAACAGGCTCGCCTCCCACAGCGCCGACTCGACCAGCGCCTCGGGTGTGGCCTTGCCGTACTTCTCCAGCATCCGCTTGTCCAGCGAACCCGCGTTGACGCCGATGCGGATCGGGATGCCCGCGGCGCCCGCGGCCTTGGCCACCTCGCCGACGCGGCCGTCGAATTCCTTGATGTTGCCCGGGTTGACGCGCACCGCGGCGCAGCCCGCGTCGATCGCGGCAAAGATGTAGCGCGGCTGGAAGTGGATGTCGGCGATCACCGGGATCTGCGACTTCTTCGCGATCGTGGCGAGCGCGTCGGCGTCTTCCTGGCGCGGACAGGCCACCCGCACGATGTCACAGCCCGAGGCGGTGAGCTCGGCGATCTGCTGCAGCGTGGCGTTGATGTCGTGGGTCTTGGTGGTGGTCATCGACTGCACCGAAATCGGCGAATCGCTACCGACGCCGACATTGCCGACCATCAGCTGGCGGGTCTTGCGCCGGGGTGCGAGAACAGCAGCGGGGGCGGTGGGCATCCCCAATCCGATTGTGCTGGTCACGTTCGGCTGCCTTCTTTCGTACGGTTCGCGGAATGACCGGGCTTGTTGTTGCCGAGCTTAGTCGCGCAGGGTGACCCGCCGCCCTGTGAGGGCCACGACAGTGAACACATCGCAGGGTTTCGGCTACCTCGATCCGGACTGACCGGAGGGTGCGACGGTGGAGTGCCCGTAGGGCGGGAAGGTCGAGGTCAATAGGTCCAAATCCCGCGGCGCCAGCCGCGAATATTACCGCAAGGTGATCGGGTTGACGATGTCGGCAGCCAGGGTGAGCAGCATGAACGCACCACCGATCACTACTGCCACATACGTCAGCGGCAGTAACTTGAGGTAATCGACCGGGCCGGCAGGGGTCTTGCCGAACCAGCCTCGGATCGTGTTGCGGACCTTCTCGTAGAGCACCACTGCGATGTGACCGCCGTCGAGCGGCAGCAACGGCAGCAGGTTGAACGCGCCGAGGAAGAAGTTCAGGCTGGCCAGGATCAGGATGAACATGCCCCACAGGCCACGCTCGGCGGTCTCGCCACCGAGGCGGCTGGCACCGTAGACGCTGACCGGGGTCTCCGGGTCGCGCTCGCCGCCGGTGACCGCTTCCCACAGCGCCGACACCTTCTGCGGCATCTTGGCCAGCGACTTCACCGTTTCGACGAAGAAATCACCGGTGAACGAGAGGGTGGCCGGGATCGCGGCGATCGGGCCGTACTGCTTCGGCTCGGCGAAGTCGGGACCGACGCCGACCGCGCTCACCTCACGACTCGGGCCTTCCTTGGGCGAGCGCATGACTCGCTCCGGGGTGACCGGGACGGTCAGCCTGTTGCCGTCGCGTTCGATCGTGTAGGTGAACGTGCCGGTCTGCTTCTGGGTTTCGGCCTGGAATTGCGCCCAGGTGCTCACCTCGACGCCGTTCACGGCCTTCACCACGTCACCACGCTGCAACCCGGCGCGCTGGGCGGGCCCGTCGCCCGCGCAGGGGGCGAGGGTCTTCTCCGGTGTCTCCTGCGCGACGCAGCTCATGGTGCCCAGCGCGGTAGCCGGGGGCTGCTCGAGCTGCGGCAGACCCCAGCCGATCGCCAGGACCACCAACAGGATGAACCCGAGCAGGAAGTTCATGCCGATGCCGCCGAACATCACGACCAGGCGCTTCCAGGTCGACTGGCGATACATCGCCCGGTCGACTTCCTCCGGCTCGAGCTCGTCGAGGGCCGTCATGCCCGCGATATCGCAGAAACCGCCGAGTGGCAGCGCCTTGAGTCCGTACTCGGTCTCACCGCGGCGGAACGAGAACACCTTCGGTCCGAAGCCGATGAAGTAGCGGCGCACCTTCATGCCGGTGGCCTGCGCGGTCCACATGTGCCCGCACTCGTGCAGCGCGATCGAAATCGTGATGCCGAGGGCGAACAGTGCGAACCCCAGCGCGAAAACCATGTGACTCCTGTGTTCTTGGCGGCTGGCGCCGCGTGTTTTCGGCCTCGTCACCCCGAATCCGAGGGGCGATACTGCGCCTTCGGCGTTCCGTCTCGCCCCTCGGATCCGGGGCGGCCGAAAACGTGGTGATCAGGTTGGGAGTCCGTAGGTGGGCTCGCCAGGTGCGGCGTTTCACTCGCGACAGTGGTACTTGGTTCTGTGTTGTCAGCGGGGGATGCTGCGGGGGTTTCGGCCTCGAGGCTGTTGGGTCAGGGGGGGGTGTCGGCGTTGATCATCTTTGCGGCGTACTCCCTGGCCCAGCGGTCGGCCGCGAGGACGTCGTCCAGGGTATCGGGTTCGGCGTGCCAGCGGTCGGCGGCCTCTACCGCGCGTGTGACGGTGCGCACAATCGCGGGGAAGGTGATCTTGCCATCGAGGAAAGCTTGGACGGCGACCTCGTTGGCGGCGTTGTAGACCGCGGTGACGCTGCCACCCGCTTCGCCCGCCTGCCGGGCCAGTCGCACGGCGGGGAAGACCTCGTCGTCGACCGGCTCGAAGGTCCAGGTGGCGGCGGTGCCGAAATCGCAGGCCGCGGCGGCGCCGGGGATGCGGTCTGGCCAGCCCAGTGCCAGGGCGATGGGCAGTTTCATGTCCGGCGGGCTGGCTTGGGCCAGGGTCGAGCCATCGGTGAAGGTGACCATCGAGTGCACGATCGACTGGGGGTGCACGGTCACGTCGATGCGGTCGTAGGGCACGCCGAAGAGCAGGTGGGTCTCGATCACCTCCAGGCCCTTGTTGACCAGCGAGGCCGAGTTCAGGGTGTTCATCGGGCCCATCGACCAGGTCGGGTGGGTCTTCGCCTCGGCGGGGTTCACCGATTCGAGCATCTCGGTGGTCCAGCCGCGGAACGGTCCGCCCGACGCGGTGAGAACGAGACGGTCGACCTCCTCGGCGCGGCCACCGCGCAGGCACTGGGCCAGCGCCGAGTGCTCGGAGTCGACGGGCACGATCTGCCCGGGTGCGGCCGCGCGCGTCACCAGGGAGCCGCCCGCCACCAGCGATTCCTTGTTCGCCAGCGCCAGGCGGGTGCCTGCGTGCAGGGTGGCCAGGGTGGGTTCCAGCCCCAGCGAACCGACCAGGGCATTGAGCACGACATCGGCTTCGGTGCGGCGGACCAGTTCGGTCACGGCATCCGGGCCGCCGAGTTCGAGATCGAGCGCCTGGGCGGCGGTGGGATCGGCGACGGCGACATTGCGGGTGCCGGTGGCCGCCATCTGCTCGGCGAGCAGGGCCTGATTGCCGCCGCGCGCCGCCAGACCGACCACCTCGAAGCGATCGGGATTGGCGGCGATCACCTCGAGCGCCTGAGTACCGATCGAACCGGTACTGCCGAGAAGCAGCACCTTCACCCGATCGGTGGACGGGGAACTGTCGTGCGCGGCACGCGTTGCGGGGTGGGACACGGCCCCATTGTGGCAGGGCTGCTGGCTACGACGTACGGTCGTATGCCACGATATGCTCACTCGCCCAACCAGAACTCGAGCCCTAAGGAGCGATCGTGGCAGCCACGGACCTCGATAAAGCCAGCACCGAGCGCGCCGTCGCCACCAGCGTCGACCCCGCCGAGGTGCCCTCGGCAGCATGGGGCTGGAGCGGTGAGTCGCGCAAGACCTTCCGCATCGCGGGTTGGGTCGTCGTCGTCGCCCTGCTCGCGATGACCATCGGCAACCACCAGGGTCACGTCGAAGACATCTTCCTCGTCGGCCTGGCCGGCCTGATGGCGCTCATGATGGTCGTCGACTCGCTCACCCAGCGCATGCCGAAGTAACCCTTCAGCTCGAAAAACGTCCACGCCTGCGGCAGCGATCACCTTGCGCCGCAGGCGTTTTCGCGTGTCAGCGGCCGCGCCGGGCCGGTTTGCGGCCATGCGCGACCGGCTTCTTCGGTGCCGGTTTCCTGGCTGCGGGTTTCTTCGCGGCGGGCTTGCGAGCCGGAGCCGCGGCGCGCTGTTCCGGTTCCGCCACGCCACCGCGCGAGCTGTTGGCCGAACGGCCGCGCACGATGCCGACGAACTCCTCGAGCAGATCGCTGTCGGTCCCGGCGGGCCAGGCCAGCGCGATCTCGGTGAACTCGGTGTCGCTGACCGGGCGGTAGACCAGGTCGCGGCGGTGATGCAGGCGGGCGATCGACTGCGGCATGATCGCCGCGCCACCGACCGCGGCGACGAGGGCGAGCGTGTCGACGGCCTGATCGAGATCGGCGCTGTCCTGGATCGTTTCGCCGGCCAGATCCGCTGGGCTGATCGACTCGAGCAGCGACAGCGCGTCGTCCTTCTGCACGACCGCGACCGGCGTCTCCTGCCACAGCGAGATAGCGTTCGTCGCGGTCCGGTCGATGGGCAGCCGGACGAAGCACAGGTCGATGCGGCCCTCGCGCAGCGCCGACTCCTGCTCACCCTGTGCGACACCAACGACCTCGAGTGGATGGTCCGGTAGCCGCTCGCCCCAGATCCGCGCCCACTTCGACACCGTCACCCCCGGCACGAACCCCACCCGCAGGCTCGCGGGCGCGTCGGGCTTGTGCTCCCGTTCGGCCTGCTCCCGCGCCCGGATCAGGTCCCTGGCACGCGCGAGCAGGGCGTTGCCGTCGTCGGTGAGCTGGGTGGGCGAGGCGCCGGGCACGAAGACACGGGTGCCGAGTTCTTCCTCCAACTCGATCACGGTGGCGCTCAGAGCCTGCCGTGGGATCCGCAGGGCCTTGGCCGCGCGCGCGAAGTGCAACTCCTCGGCGACCGCGACGAAACGACGCAACCGGTCGAGGTCGATGGAGTCGGCGGTGGTGACGTCGAAGTCGCTCATTCTGACCAGAATATGGCACCCGCCGATCGGGTCGGCGGGCCGATCAGAGGTTGGCCAGCAGCGCGATCACTCCGGCGATCACGATGACCACGACCAGCAGGACCGCGTAGGTGCCCAGCGCCGATCCCCAGCCACCGCGTTGCGGTGGCGGATTCGGTATCCGGGCCGGTTGCGGCTGCCAGTACTGCGGCGTGGGCGCGTACTGCGGCGTGGGCGCGTACTGCGGCTGCGGCGCCCGCGGGGGCATCGGCGTGGGGTTGTACTGCGGGATGGGAGTGCCCGTCGAGCTCACCGGGCGCATGGGCTGCATGCCGACGAACGGCTGAGCGTGCGCACCCGAGGTCGGGCGGGCGAGCGGGCGGGCACCGGTTGTTCCGGTACGCACTGCCCGCGCAGCGGCGTCGACGAACTCCTCGCACGAAGCGAACCTGTCGGCGGGTCGCTTGGCCAGCGCGCGAGCCATCACGGCGTCGAGCACCTGCGGCAGACCCGCGCGACGCGGACTCACCGGGGGCGGCGGTGCTTGCAGATGGCCGGTGATCACCGCGGCCGGACTGGTCGATTCGTAGGGTGCGCTGCCGGTCAGCAGCGTGTACAGCGTGCACGCCAGGGAGTACTGGTCGGCGCGGTGATCCAGTGCGGCGCCGGTGAGCTGCTCGGGCGCGGCGTAGGCCAGGGTGGCGGTGAACGACCCGGTCTCGGTCAGGTGACCCGAATCGTCGCGCAGGCGGGCGATCCCGAAGTCGGTGAGATACACCCGC
The DNA here is from genome assembly GCF_052814245.1 of Nocardia sp. IBHARD005. Taxonomy (NCBI): domain Bacteria; kingdom Bacillati; phylum Actinomycetota; class Actinomycetes; order Mycobacteriales; family Nocardiaceae; genus Nocardia; species Nocardia sp. IBHARD005. The sequence goes on along the minus strand of NZ_CP199935.1, from coordinate 3,548,334 downwards.
TCCTGGCTGCTGGAACGGGCCAGCAGGATATTGGCCGGCTTGACGTCGCGGTGCAGCACACCCGCGCGATGCGCGTAGTCGAGCGCGGCGGCGGTCTCGCCGATGATCTGCAGCGCCCGGTCCGGCGGCAGGGTGTGCGGGTCGAGCGAGGAGGCGTCGATCCCGTCGATGTACTGCATGCTGATCCACAGCTGATCGCCCTCGACCCCGCGATCGAACACGGTCACGATATTGGGGTGATCGAGCTGGGCGACCAGATCGGCTTCCCGCTCGAACCTGGCCCGGATCTCGGAGTCGGAGAACAGCTCTCGATTGAGCAGCTTCAGCGCCGTCCACCGGGGCAGACGCGGATGCCTGGCCAGATACACCGACCCCATCCCGCCCTGACCCAGCTGCCGGTCGATCGTGTAGCCGGCGAACACCGTCCCGCCAGAAACCACTCTGACCCCCGAATCTCGCTCAACGTCCGACGGCCTGGACCCTACCAAAGCGCAGTTCGCGGCGTGGCGGGCGACGGTAGAGCGACTGTGAGCGAGCAACCTGGCGTTCGGCGTCATCAGCCTGTGGTCAGTGGAGTGGAAAGACGACGAAGTCCTTCAACAGCGCGGAAAGGTCCTCGCCGGGCTTCGACGAACTGCGAGACGACACCATCACCCAGCGTTGGCGACCTGGATCGTCGAAGGTGGAAACCACAGCCGAAAGCACGTACTGGTTGCCGGAGAACAATGCCCGGTGATCGTCGCTGCGCGTGCCGGACTTCCCACTGCCCACATCCCGCGTTTGCCGCGCGAAATCGGCGATAGCTGTGGTCGCGGCCTCCGCGGTCGGAAACGTGTAGAAGGCGAAGTGCGTACTGGCGAGGTCAGCGGTTTCGCAGGACCACTTGGCGCGTGCGGCCTGGAACGTCAACTCCCACTGCATCTCGCCGCGAGTCGTCGTGTTGACGTATGCCCTGCATGTGCGGCCACCGAAACCGGTGCCGTCGATATAGGGATTCCCGAGTTCGAGACCGCTGACCTCCCCCGGCGGCAGCAGCTGCGGGAAGGCCGCCGATATCGCGGCGATGTCCCTGTGGGCCTGCGAGCGATTCAGAATTTCTGACACGAAGGTGCTCTGGTCCTGCCAGCCCCAGTACCCCACGCCTACGACGACGGCCAGTACCACTAGCAGTACCGCAGGAGCAATGCCTCGCGAAGTGCGTCTCCCCCGGATGGGAACGGACCGCACGGCATTCGCGGCGGGGCGCGTGCTGCCCGGAGGCGGCTGCCACACCGGCGCTCCGACTGATCCCTGCGGCAGGCGCGGATGCCGCCCATTGTGGGGCTGCGCGCGCATGTACGGATTCGCCTGCTGGAACTGCGGCATCGATTGCGCGGCGAAGACGGTCGGCTGTGCGCCGGTGCCGCTCAGCGCCCGGCGAGCGGCGGCGGCGAATTCCGCGCAGGAGTCGAAGCGGTCTGCGGCGCGTTTCGACAAAGCCCGCGCGAGGACAGCGTCGAGGGCTGCTGGGAGATCTGGCCGGCGGCGGCGCAGCGACGGCGGCGGCGACTGGAGGTGTCCCTGGATGACCTGCACGGGATTGGTGGCTTCGAACGGAGCTACGCCGGTCAGGAGCGAGTACAGGGTGCAGGCCAACGAGTACTGATCGGCGCGGTGGTCGAGGTGGGCGCCGGTGAGTTGTTCGGGGGCGGCGTAGGCGAGGGTGGCGGTGAACGAGCCGGTTTGGGTGAGGTGGTGGACGTCGTCGCGGGGGCGGGCGATGCCGAAGTCGGTGAGTAGGACTCGTTCTTTGCCGTCGGTGTCGGCGAGCAGGATGTTGGCGGGCTTCACGTCGCGGTGCAGGACACCGTTGCGGTGGGCGTGGTCAAGGGCTGCCGCGGTGGCCTCGATGATGTGCAGGGCGCGGTCGGCGCGGACGGGGTGTTCGATGGTGGCCGCGTCGACGCCGTCGACGAATTGCATGCTGATCCAGAGGCGACCGTCGTCGACTCCACGGTCGTACACCGTGACGATGTTCGGGTGCTCGAGTTGCGCGGCGAGGTCGGCTTCCCGTTCGAACCTGGCCCGAATTTCGTTGTCGGCGAACAGTTCCTGGTTCAGCAGCTTGAGCGCGGTCTGCCGTGGGAGGCGCGGATGCCGGGCCAGATACACCGACCCCATCCCGCCACGTCCGAGCTGACGCTCGATCGCGTACCCGGCGAAGACATCACCCGTTGTCAGCATGGTCCCCCGTTGTCCGATCGAATCGGTCCCCGGCCGACTGCGATGTCGACCCCGACAAACCTAACGCCTACAGACGACGGCGGCGCGGATGGCCCGCCGCCGGCAATCACGACCGGCCGCGCATGTCGTGCGACCTCGCCATCGAAAGGTTTCATCGGCCGGATCTCGGCTGGCGCCACATCACCCCGCGGTCGGCACCGGCGCCCAGCAGGCACACAGCCCAGTGGACGTATCAGGACCCCCGTGTTCGCAGCGCCGCGGTCAGGTCTCGACCCGCACGCCCATCGACCGCGCGGTGCCGGCCACGATGCGCATCGCCGCCTCCACATCGGTGGTGTTGAGGTCGGGCAGTTTCCGAATAGCGATGCGGCGCAGTTGCTCCCGGCTGATCGACCCGACCGGCTTGTGGCCGGGTTGCGGGGAGCCCGGTTGGCCGAGAGCCTTGCGGATCAAAGAGGCGGTGGGTGGGGTCTTGAGCCGCATCGTCCAGCGCTTGCGGGCGTCGATCGTGATGACGACGGGAATGATCTCGCCGCGCTGGTCGGCTGTCGCGGCGTCGTAGCGCCGTTTGACCTCGAAGGGCGGGACGCCGGTGGGACCGAGCATCTTGCCGAGGATCATCAGCGAGGCATTTCCGGCTTCGAGCTCGAGAGTGACTGTGACAGAGGCTGTTTCGCGCGCCATAGTCAACGATCTCGGACGCACGCGTCGATCCGGTCCCGCGACGGTAACGCCTGGGCCGCAACCCACTCGAGCGGTTCGGTTGGCCTGATCCCGGTTCGCCTGTCAGTCTGTGGGCGTGAAACGGGACGTTTCCGCTCGCCTGGAGGTCGCGGTCCATGCTGATTCGGTGCTGCAGTGTCAGATCGCTGTCGCCCGCAGGCCCGGACTCGACCTGATCGAGTCCATGACCTGCTCGCTCGACGGCGAGTTCCTCACGCCGCGCGAAGTGGTCGGTGCGCACGGTTCCCGGATTCACGTGCTCGACGTGCGTGCGGGCACCCTCCGAGTCGACTATCAGGCGACCGTCCTTGGCACCGCCTTCCTCGAGCCGCCCTCCGACTACGACCTCGCGCTGTACCGGCGCCCGAGCCGCTACGCGGAGTCGGACAAGCTGCTCGGCTTCGCGGCGGCCGAATTCGGTTACGGCATAGCCGATCCCGAGGTAGCCAACCGCGTCGCGTCGTGGATCGGCCGACGGATCACCTACGTCTCAGGTAGCAGCACGCCCATCGACGGCGCGGTGGAGACGCTGATGTCAGGCACCGGTGTCTGCCGCGACTTCTCGCACCTGATGGTCGCGCTGCTGCGCGCCGTCGGCGTCCCCGCCCGGGTTGCCGCGGTTTACGCGCCGGGCTGCGCGCCGATGGACTTCCACGCCGTCTGCGAGGCCTACATCGACGGCGCGTGGCGCACCTACGACCCGACAGGTCTGGCACCGCGCTCCAGCCTGGTGCGCATCGCCACCGGTCGCGACGCCTCCGATATCGCCTTCCTGGACAACCACGGCGGCGACATCACCCTGAACTTCATGTCGGTCAACGCCTTCGTCGCGGGCCCACTCCCCTACGACGACTTCATCGCACCGACCAGCATCGTCTGAGCTCGGACATGTCCCCCGAGCTCGGCACGGCGGCGAGGGGCCCTAGCCCTCTGCGGCGAGCTGACCGCAGGCGGCGGCGATCTCCTGGCCGCGGGTGTCGCGCACCGTGCACGACACGCCCTGGGCGATCACGCGGCGCACGAACTCCTTCTCGACCGGCTTGGGGCTGGCATCCCACTCGCTACCCGGTGTGGGGTTGAGCGGGATCAGGTTCACATGCACGAGCGGGCCGAGCGCCTTGTGCAGTTTCTTGCCGAGCAGATCCGCCCGCCACGGCTGATCGTTGATATCGCGGATCAGCGCGTATTCGATCGATACGCGGCGCCCGGACTTGTCGGCGTAATACCGTGCGGCGTCGAGCACTTCGGCGATCGACCAACGATTGTTCACCGGCACCAGGGTGTCGCGCAGTTCGTCGTCGGGGGTGTGCAGCGACACCGCCAAGCGCACCGACATGTCCTCGTCGGCCAGCTTGCGGATCGCGGGCGCCAGGCCGACGGTCGATACCGTCACCGACCGCTGCGAAATGCCGAGCCCGTCGGGAGCGGGCGAGGTGATCCGGCGAACCGCGTTCACCACCCGCTTGTAGTTGGCCAGCGGCTCGCCCATCCCCATGAACACGATGTTGGACAGCCGCCCAGGACCACCGTGCACCTCACCGTCGCGCAGTGACGCCGCGGCGGCGCGCACCTGGTCGACGATCTCCGCGGTCGACAGGTTGCGGGTGAGCCCCGCCTGCCCGGTCGCGCAGAACGGACAGGCCATACCGCAGCCCGCCTGGCTGGAAATGCACAGCGTATTGCGGTCGGGATAGCGCATGAGCACGCTCTCGAGCAGCGTCCCGTCGTGCGCGCGCCACAGTGTTTTGCGGGTATCGCCCTCATCGCAGGCGATATTGCGCACCACCGACAGCAGCGGCGGGAACAGCGTTTCGCCGACCTTCGCGCGCACCTCGGCGGGCAGATCGGTCATCAGCGCCGGATCGGACTGCAGGCGGCCGTAGTACTGACGGGCCAGCTGGTCGGCCCGGAACTTCGGCAATCCCAGCTCCTGCACCGCGGCCTTGCGTTCGTCCGAATCGAGATCGGCGAGGTGACGCGGCGGCATGCCGCGGCGCGGGGCATCGAACACGAGGGGCAGGGAGATGGCCATAGTTTCACCATTGTCCCAAACGCGGCCTCGGGGTTGCCACGCCGGGCAACGTTATCGACAAGATGCGTGCGCGAGCCATAGCAGTCGGCAATGATCGAACCATGAGTACATCCGCAGAATCAGGTGCGTCACCGGCCGAGCACGACCCGCCGCCGACCGATCTGACCGGCAAGTACAGCAAGCCCGCCGAACCGGCGGAGCCTGCCACCAGGCCGGTATCGGTCCCACGCGACGCCGTGCACGGGTCGCGCACCGGCTACACCTGGATCGCCTTGCTGGCCGCCGCCCTGCTCGGCATCGTGCTGCTGATCTTCATCATCCAGAATCTCGACAAGGTCCGCACCAACCTGCTGTTCTGGCATTTCGAACTGCCGCTCGGCATCACCGTGTTGCTGTCGCTGATCGCGGGGGCGCTGGTGATGGGCCTGGTCGGCGGAGTGCGCATCCTGCAACTGCGGCAAGCCGCCAAGCGGCCATGACGCTCAGATCAGCGCGCTCAGTACCAGCCAGGAGACGAACGCCGAGGGCAGCATCGAGTCGAGACGATCCATGATTCCGCCGTGCCCCGGCAGCAGCGTCCCCATGTCCTTGATGCCGAGTTCCCGCTTGATCTGCGACTCGATCAGGTCACCGATGGTCGCCACGGCCACCAGACCGACACCGAGCACCACACCGATCATCGAGTTCGCCTCGAGCAGCAGCGTGACGGTCAGCAGACCGCCGATCACGCTGAACACCAGCGACCCGCAGAACCCCTCCCACGACTTCTTCGGGCTGATCGCGGGCACCATCGGATGCCTGCCGAACAGCACTCCGGCGACATAGCCGCCGACATCGGAGCACACCACCAGGATCATGAACGTGAGAACCCGCAGATTGCCGTCGGGTTCGAGCAGCAGCAGCGTGGAGAACGCGGCCAGCAGTGGGATCCAGGTGAGGGTGAACACGGCGATCGCGGTATCACGCAGGAAGTTCTTCGGCGCGGTACTGAGGCCGTGATCGAACAGGCGCCACACCATGCACACCAGCGCGGTGGCCGCGAACGCGCCGAGCACCCCACCGGCACCCCACGGCCAACCCAGCCAGAACACCGCCTGACCGCCCACCAGCAGCGGAATCCGCGGTACCAGCACATCGGCTTCGCGCAGCCGCTTGGTGACCTCCCAGGTCGCCACGCCGACGCCGATGCCCGCGACCGCGATGAACACCTTCGGGACGAACAACAGGATCGCGATCAGCGACAGCCCGAGCGTCAGCCCCACTGCCAGTGCCGCAGGCAGATTGCGCCCGGCCCGTGAGGTCGGGGCGGGCGGCTGCTCGTCCTGCGGCGCGGCCGCGGTCTCCTCGACCTCGTCCGGCTTGGGATCCGGTGCCGCCCCGGTGGCGGCGGCGTCTTCGGCCACGATTGTCCCGTCGCTCAACTCGTCGTTCCGTTCATCCCCCGCACGAGCGGGACTGGCGAGATCTGGCGCTCAGACCTCGAGCAGTTCGGCTTCCTTGTGCTTGACCAGCTCGTCGACCTGGGCCACATATTTGGCGGTGGTCTTGTCGAGCTCCTTCTCGGCGCGCCCGACCTCATCCTCGCCCGCTTCGCCATCCTTCTGGATGCGGCCGAGTTCGTCCATCGCCTTGCGGCGGACGTTGCGAATCGAGACCTTGGCGTCCTCACCCTTGCCCTTGGCCATCTTGACCATCTCGCGGCGACGTTCCTCGGTGAGCTGCGGCACCGAGATGCGCAGGATGTCACCGTTGTTGGTCGGGTTCACGCCGAGGTCGGAGTTGCGGATGGCGTTCTCGATCAGGCCGAGCGAGCTCTGCTCGTAGGGCTTGATCACGACCATGCGCGGCTCGGGCACGGTGATGCTCGAGACCTGGGTGATCGGCGTCAGCGAGCCGTAGTACTCGATCAGCACCCGGGTGAACATGCCCGGGTTGGCGCGGCCGGTACGAATGCTGCCCAGGTCGTCCTTCGCCACCGTGACGGCCTTGTCCATCTTCTCCTCGGCATCGAAGAGCGCTTCATCAATCACGACCGAATCCTCCACAGCATCGTCATCGTCATCGTCCGCGGATGCGGGGTCACGACCGAACCAGGGTGCCGATGGGTTCACCGGCGACCGCGCGGGCAATATTGCCCTTGATCAACAAATTGAACACCAGCATCGGCATCTGGTTGTCCATGCAGAGACTGAACGCGGTGGCATCGGCCACCTTCAGGCCCTTTTCGATCACTTCCTTGTGGGTGATCTCGGTGAACATGCTCGCATTCGGGTCGACGCGCGGGTCGGCGTCGAAAACGCCGTCGACCGCCTTGGCCATCAACACCACGTCGGCACCGATCTCCAGCGCGCGCTGGGCCGCCGTGGTGTCGGTGGAGAAGTAGGGCATGCCCATGCCCGCGCCGAAGATCACGACACGGCCCTTCTCGAGGTGGCGCTTGGCGCGCAGCGGCAGATAGGGCTCGGCGACCTGGCCCATCGTGATGGCGGTCTGCACTCGGGTGTCCACGCCCTGCTGCTGAAGGAAATCCTGGAGGGCAAGGCTGTTCATCACGGTGCCGAGCATGCCCATATAGTCGGAGCGGGCCCGCTCCATGCCGCGCTCCTCGAGCTCGGCGCCGCGGAAGAAGTTGCCACCGCCGATCACCACGGCCACCTGGACGCCGGTCTCGACGATCTCGGCGATCTGCTCGGCCACCGTCTGCACGACATCGGGGTCGAGGCCGACCCCACCACCACCGAACATCTCCCCACCCAGCTTGAGCAGCACCCGGTTGTATCCAGGGCGGTCGTTACCCGGGTCGGTCATGGGTGTTGGTCTCCTTCGGCGAGGTCGAGAGCAAGGCGAGCAGGCGGCATCTATCCTGCCCTATCAGGTTGCGATCACCCAGAAGTGGGGTCGGTCGATCCACGAGTAAAGCCTCTCCAGCGCGGCATCACACCGCGCCGAAGAGGCTTTTTTCGTCTTCAGGCGGATCAGGCCTGGCCGACCTCGAAACGAGCGAAACGCTTCACGTTCACGCCCGCCTCTTCCAGAAGCGCCTTCACGGTCTTCTTGGAGTCGGTGACGGCGGACTGCTCGAGCAGCACGACGTCCTTGAAGAAGCCGTTGACGCGGCCTTCGGTGATCTTCGACAGCGCGGCTTCGGGCTTGCCCTCTTCGCGCGCGGTCTCCTCGGCGATGCGACGCTCGGCGTCGACGACGTCGGCGGGCACCTCCTCGCGGGTCAGGTACTTGGCCTTGAGCGCGGCGACCTGCATGCCTGCGGCACGCGCGGCGTCGGCAGCGGCGTCGCCGGTGCCCTCGTACTCCACCAGCACGCCGACGGCGGGCGGCAGGTCCGAAGCACGCTTGTGCAGGTAGGTGGCGACCGGGCCGTCGAAGGACACGACGCGACGCAGTTCCAGCTTCTCGCCGATCTTGGCCGACAGCGCCTGCACGGCGTCGTCAACGGTGCCGTCGGCGAGCTTCAGCGCCTTGAGGGCGTCCAGGTCGGCCGGCTTGCCCGCGGCGGCCGCGGTCACAATGGCGTCGGCCAGCTGCTGGAACTCGGCGTTCTTGGCGACGAAGTCGGTCTCGCAGTTGATCTCGACCATGACGCCGTCCTTGGCGATGACCAGACCCTCGGCGGTCGCACGCTCGGCGCGCTTGCCGACGTCCTTGGCGCCCTTGATGCGCAGCACCTCGACGGCCTTGTCGAAATCGCCGTCGGAGTCGGCCAGCGCGTTCTTGCAGTCCATCATGCCGGAGCCGGTGAGCTCCCGGAGCCGCTTCACATCAGCAGCGGTGTAGTTCGCCATCGGGGCGAGCCTCCTGTGTCTCTTGGAGCGCTGGCGCGCTCGAGTTCTCGGCCCTGTGGGCCTCGATCTTCCCTCCCTACGGGCACTCCTTCGTCGCGCCCATCGGTCAGTCCAGATCGAGGCGGCCGAGAACGGTAAAGACTTCAACGGCGATGCCGTGGAGTGAGGTCCGTTCTCGGTCTCTCAGGCCATGCGGGTTGTTCGGGTATTACGCCACCTTGCCGACCGCATCTGAATTCAGACGGGCCGGCAAGGTGAACAGTGTGCTACCGGTCAGCTCAGAAGTCGGCCGGGGTGTGCTGTGCCGGGTCGGCCTTGACCTCGGCCTCGGCCTCAGCCGGGGTCTCGACGGCTTCGGCTGCCTCGGCGGCCGGGGTCGCCGAGGACAGGAGCTCCTGCTCCCACTCGGCCAGCGGCTCGCCTGCGCCGGCTTCGGGCTTCGCGTCGCCGGAAGCCTGGCCCGCGCGGGCCTGCACGCCCTCGGCCACCGCGGAAGCGACGACCTTGGTGAGCAGTGCGGCGGAACGGATCGCGTCGTCGTTACCCGGGATCGGGTAGTCGACCAGGTCGGGGTCGCAGTTGGTATCCAGGATCGCGATGACCGGGATGTTCAGCTTGCGCGCCTCGCCGACGGCGATGTGCTCCTTGTTGGTATCGACGATCCAGATGGCCGAGGGAACCTTGGCCATGTCACGGATACCACCGAGGGTGCGGTCCAGCTTGGTCATCTCACGCGTGAGCATGAGGATTTCCTTCTTGGTGCGACCCTCGAAGCCACCGGTCTGCTCCATCGCCTCGAGTTCTTTGAGGCGCTGCAGGCGCTTGTGCACGGTGGAGAAGTTGGTGAGCATGCCACCCAGCCAGCGCTGGTTGACGTAGGGCATTCCGACGCGCAGCGCCTCGGAAGCGATCGACTCCTGGGCCTGCTTCTTGGTGCCGACGAAGAGAACGGTGCCACCGTGGGCGACAGTCTCCTTGACGAACTCGTAGGCCTTGTCGATGAAGGTCAGCGTCTGCTGCAGATCGATGATGTAGATGCCGTTGCGGTCGGTGAAGATGAACCGCTTCATCTTCGGGTTCCACCGACGAGTCTGGTGACCGAAGTGCGCGCCGCTGTCGAGCAGCTGCTTCATAGTTACGACAGGCATAGCCTTCGTATCCTCTTTCGTTGCCGGTTGTCGCGGTCGATCGGCGATCGACTGCCCTGGCGCCACCGAAACCGCCGGACCCGATTCGAAGAATCCGGGACCAGCCGACGATTTCCCTGTTCATCCGTTGGAGAACTCGCGCTGACATGCCCTCGCGGACCGTCTGCATTGCGAGCGACGACCGGATGGACGAGCACGGGTGGCGCGCGAAGTCGGTCCGTACCGTGCACACGCACTGGCTGCTGAGCACAAACCGCTTGCTCAGTCTACGCGGACCTGGGTCAGGTCCGAAATCGCCCCTGCGCAATGACCGCCCATTTCGTCGATGAAGTAGGCGATATCCACATGTGGGGAAGTTGTCCACAATCCCGAAATCGTTGTCCCGGCGGGGTTGTCCGGCGCCCAGAGTTGGGGCATGAACACATTGACACGCACCCTGATCACTACGTTTCCGCTGCTCTGCGTGGCCGGAGTCGCCGCGGCACCGGCGGCGGCTCACCCTACTTCGGGCGATGCCGCGACACCGTCGGTGTCTCGGCCCGCCGAGACGACGCCCCCAGCCGGTCTGTCGTCGACATGCGCCGGCGGCGACGGTGCTGTTGTCCTCGCGCGGCCACCCGCGCGAAGGATCGGCGAACCGATTTTCCCACCGCAACATGCGGCCGCGCCGGGCACGGTCCCGGTAGCGCCTGCGGTACCGCACCGGAAGGACACGCCACCCGAGACAGCGGGTTCCTGCGGGCGGGCGCCGGTCGTGGTGCCGGTGATCGTCGTGCCGCGGCGAGAGCTTGTTCCCGCACCGGCTCCGGTGCGGGTGACGATCCACGACCTCGGTTCCGTTCCCGCCCGTCCGCGAAGCGTGGATCAGAGTGCGGGGGCACGGTCGGAGATCGAGATCGTGGTGCGAGCCGGGGGTGGAAGTGGATCGGCGGCGGAGCTTCCCTCGGTTCTGCGGGAGATGTTGCGAACGCTGGGGGGCCAGCAGCGGGTCCCGACACCGCGACAGCACCGCTGACACCGGGCGATGTTCGACAAACCCGATGCCGGACAGAAGATGCGGGCTCCCCTGTGCGGTCGCGATCGTCCCGCTGTGAGGCGAGCCGCCGTGGCCGACGGCGACGAGTGGCCTCCCGACCCCGGGAATTTACGTCGTGCGGTGCGCCGGGTGCGGTCGGTACTCGGGCGGGTACTCGGTGTCGTGTGCCTGGTGGCGATCGTGCTCAGTGGTGCGGTACCCGCCGATGCGGCCGAGTCGGGGCCGTTCGGTTGGCCGTTGCGGCCGCGGCCCACGGTGGAGCGCGAGTTCGACAAACCGGAGCGGAATTGGTTGCCGGGGCATCGGGGCGTGGATCTGGCGGGCACGGCCGGGCAGACGGTGCTGGCGGCGGGTGAGGGCATCGTGGTGTTCGCGGGGGAAGTTGCGGACAAACCGGTGGTGTCCATCGATCATCCTGGCGGCTTGCGCACCACCTACGAACCGGTGCGGGCACTGGTGAGGGCGGGGAGCCGGGTGAGCAGGGGTGCGCCGATCGGCACCCTGGTGGCCGGACATGAGGGGTGTCCGGCCACCGCCTGCCTGCACTGGGGTGCCCGCCGCGAGTCCGGTGCGCACAACCGGCGCGAATATGTCGACCCGCTCGGGCTCTTGCACGAGGTGCCGGTCCGCCTGAAACCGTTGAAGCCATGACGTGACGAACCACTCCACGACCCGACCCCCACGGCGATCGGCGGCGGACGAGAATCGAGAGGTGCCCGAAAAAACAGCGCCGTTCACCTACCCCGAGGTCGGTGCCACCCGCACCACCATGCCCGGCGGATACCACCGGTTCCGGCTACGACAGCCGATCGGTCACGGCCGCGATCTGTTCGACCGCGCGGCCACCCACATCCTCGAGTACGGAATACAGAAAGGCTCCGGCGTCTTCCAGAGCGCCGACACCGAAACTGCCCAGCCAGGAACCGCATTGACGGTATTCCTCGGGATCGGCCGGCTCGGCATCACCGCACCCTGTCGCGTCGTCTACGTCCTCGACGAACCCGACCGCCGAGGCTTCGCCTACGGGACCCTCCCCGGGCACCCCGAGGTCGGTGAAGAACTGTTCGCCGTCGAGTACGACCCCACCGACGACACCGTCTACGGGCTGGTCACCGCCTTCTCCAAGCCGGGCACCTGGTACGTCCGCCTCGGTGGCCCCGTCGTCCGTCTGATCCAGCGCCGGTTCGCCCACCGCTACCTGAATACCTTGCCCACCAACGACTGACGACGTGCCCGACCGGCGCGGGTGCAGGCGGGGATCAGCGCCTTCTTCGGTGTCCGTGCCGCGCTACCCATCTCACCGACGCGCTCGATGTCGGCGCTTCGAGACTTGCCGGTGCCGAAGGCCTCGCGGACGCGGTGGCCGTCACTCGCGGACGCGGTGGCCGTCACTCGCGGACTCGGTGGCCGTCAGAGGAGTGCGGCCAGCTCGTCTGCCTCCGCGGTCAGGCGATCGCGGCGGTCGATCGCGCCGAGGTGCTCGTATTCGGTTGCCGCGAACCGTCTTTCGTCGATCTCACGGCGAACGATCGCTTCGATCTCGACGTCGGTGAGGTCGCGGCGACTGGCCTCGGCCGCGCCGAGACCGACTGGGCTGTCTTCCATCGCACCGGCTCTCATCTCACCGACATCGATCGCCTCCGCGTTGTCGATCGCCGCCAGCGCCGAACGTAGCGCCGACACGGCACCGAGGTCGCGGGCCTTCATCGCAGGTTTCAGCGCGGCACGCAGCCGCTCGCGCAGGGAAGTCACGCCAACCACACTATTTTCCGGTGCCGCGATCGTCGATCGAGATCCGTCTCGGCGGGGCTTGCGGCCCCACCGTCGCGGCCACTGCGAACGGACCCCCCCGAACCCCTGCGGTTACACGCTGCTGAACGGCCAGGTCGATCCCAGCCGAGCGGACTGACAGGTCACGGCGAGTCCGTCAGGAGCACGGCTGACAGGTCACGGCGAGTCCGTCAGGAGCACGGCTGACAGGTCACGGCGAGTCCGCAGTATCGGCACGACCCGGAACATCGGTTGAACAGCACACCAACGAGGAACCGAGGCGGCTCCGCTAGCTGTTGAGCAGCACGGTGACGACGGCAATCAGGGATACGGTCGCGACGGCGAGAGTGGTGGTCGCGACGAATCGGTGACCGGTGCCCGCACGTCCGCGATCGAGCGCCCGGCCACGGGACCAGCCCATACCGGCCACGAGCAGCGCCACCGTGGCCGCGGCGAGTGGGAGCACCCAGGTCGGCCGACCGTCGGTAGTTGCCTCGTGGACGAGGAGCAGGGCGCAGGCGGCCGCGCCGAGGGATGTGCGCCGCCAAGCCAGGGCGGTGCGCTCCATCGCAAGAGTCGGTGCGGTCACGACAGCACTACCGCAATGCAGGCAAGTGCGGCCACCACCGCTACGCCGACCGAGAGAACGGGAACCAGGACCGTTCCCGGCAGTGGTCCCCCGGCGCGCATCGCGACGTTCACCCGACGCCAGTGCCGGAAGGCGGCGAGCGCGACGACCAGCCCCATGATCAGGCAGATCAACGAGATGACACCGGCGAATCCGGCCAGCCGAGTCGGTTGGACGAGGGTGTGCACCGCGACACCGCCGGCGAGCAGACCGAGCGCAGTCCTCATCCACGCCAGGAACGTGCGTTCATTGGCGAGGGTGAACCGGTAGTCGACCTCCTCCTCGCCGTCCTCGGATTCGGCCCCGACCTCGGGCAATGTCACCACCACCACCTCCTGTCCCCATCATGCGCCACCGTGATCCATCCGCTCGTGACCGTTGCGAGCGCGTCAACCGCCATGTCATCGCCGCTGATCCCCGCGGCGCTATGCCGCTCACCGTCGGTCGTTCAACCCTCGATGATGACGCGCTACGGCCTTCTCTCGCCGAACTGCTCACAGGCGCGGTGCCGACCGGTACCGGACTCGTTCCGCGGCGGTCAAGCGCGGAAGTGGGCTTGGTCGTGGACTCGTTCCGCGGCGGTCAAGCGCGGGAGTGGGCTTGGTCGTGGACTCGTTCCGCGGCGGTCAGGCGCGGGAGTGGGCTTGGTCGTGGGCTCGTTCCGCGGCGGTCAGGCGCGGGGGTGGGCTTGGTCGTGGACTCGTTTGAGGCGTTCGACGGAGACATGGGTGTAGAGCTGGGTGGTCGCCAGGCTGGCGTGGCCGAGCAGCTCCTGGACAACGCGGAGGTCGGCGCCGCCTTCGAGGAGGTGGGTGGCGGCGGTATGGCGTAGACCGTGGGGGCCCATGTCGGGTGCGCCGGGGATCGCGGCGATGACCTCGTGGACGACGGAGCGGGCTTGACGTTGGTCGAGTCGACGACCACGTTGACCGAGGAACAGGGCGCGGCCCGAGCGGTCGTTGACCAGGGACGGGCGGCCGGCGCGGAGCCAAGCGTCGAGCGCCGTGTCGGCGGGACCACCAAAGGGCACCGAGCGTTCCTTGTTGCCCTTACCGAGAACGCGCACGAGGCATCGCTCCCGATCGATGTCATCGATATCGAGACCGCACAGCTCGCTGACGCGAATTCCGGTGGCGTACAACATCTCCACGATCAGCCGATCCCGCAATGCCATCGGATCCTGCTGCGCCGCCCCGGATTCCGCCGCATCCATGGCGTGTTCGGCTTGATAGCGGCCGAGGACCGCAGGCAGCACGCGATGCGCTCTCGGGGCCTGCAGACGCAACCCGGGATCGACACCGAGCCGCCCGGTCTCGGTCAACCATGCGGTGAAAGTCCTTGCCGCCGAGGCCCGCCGGGCCAAGGTCGTCCGCGCCACCCCTGCCGCCGCGAGGTCGGCCAGCCACGACCGCAACAACGGCAGATCCAGCTCCCGCACCGCCGAATCCGCCGACCGCGCGTACAGATGCTCGAGCAACGACCGCACATCCCCCAGGTACGCCCGCACCGTATGCGCCGACCGATTCCGCCCCAATCGCAGATGCCGACCGAACTCGGTGAGCAATGCGGTCAGATCATCAGGCAACACATCCATGACCCAACCGTCACTCTTCCCCGTCCCCCGCGCAACCCACCACGCCGCCCCCGGGATGCGAGCCGCCCGCAGGGCCGACCACCGGTTCTACCTGCCGAACCGTCCAGTCGCTCGCCCGGGGCCGACAACCGCGCTTCAACTGCATGCTTCACCCCTCAGCCCGCCCGTCGGCTGGAGGTCCGAAACCATCCGTCGGAGTCGCAGCCGACCAAATCGGCTAGTTCCAGGCTCGGAAGGACTGCTCGGACGGTGGCCAGGTCCAGGCCGGACTGTTGAGATAATTCTCGAGGAAGGCGGGAACCGATGGTGGGTAGAGCCGCATAGATTTCGGCTTCGGCGCCGCGGAGGTGGGCGGCGGGGTCGAACGGGTTGCCTTCGGCGACGGGAAGGCGGAGGGGGCCTGCTTCGTCGATTATGTCCTCGGCGCGGGTTACCAGGAGGGCTTCGCCGTCTCTGATCATTCGGTGGCAGCCTGCCGAGGAGGCCGAGCCGATGGGTCCCGGGACAGCCATGGCCGGTCTGCCCAGCCTGCGGGCCCATTTCACGGTGTTGCGGGCACCGCTGCGTACACCCGCTTCGACCACCAGGACACCGTCCCCGAGTGTCGCGATCAGTCGATTCCGGGCGAGGAACTGGTGTTTCTGGGCCGAGATGCCCGGCGGGTATTCGCTGACGACGAGACCACTTTCGGCGATGGCGGCGAGCAGGCGATCGTGCTGAGCCGGATACGGGCGATCGACACCGCAGGCCAGCACCGCCACGGTGGTCCCGCCGACGGCCAGCGCCGCCCGATGGGCCGCGGCATCGATGCCGAAGGCCGCTCCGGAGACGATCGTCCAGCCCCGACCGGACAGGTCGCACGCGATCTCACTGGCCACCTGCAACCCGTATCCGCTGCTACACCGCGAACCGACTACCGCGACAGCACGTTCGGATGCGGCATGGAGCGAGAGCGGGCCACGCGCCCACAGCACCAGCGGGACCGCCGCCTCGCGGTCGCGTTCGGTGTCGAGCTGGTCGAGTCCGAGCATCCGCCAGCCGGGCCATTCCTCGTCATCGGGAGTGATGACGCGTCCACCCAGGTGTGTGATTGTGTCGAGATCCTTTGCCGCTGAGTCGATTTCACGCCGCATGGCGGTAGGTCCACGCAGTGCGGCAGGCAACTCGTGCTCGCGGACGGCTCGAGCGGCCTCACACACCCCGACCGAGGCGATCAGTGCCGACAGCGGTGCGCACGGCCCCTGCACCACCCGCGACAGATACACCCAGGCGAGCCTGCGTTCGTCAGGATCACCGTCGATATCCACCGCATCGCCGACCGTACGCAACTCGCTCATTGCGCACCCCGCTGCCGGAAGTTCAATGACGACATCACATCCTGCACGGTGGGCAACTCCCCTTCGCGCAGATCGCAGACCGTCCAGGCGACCCGGATCGCCCGGTCGGCGCCACGAGCCGACATTCGCCCCAGCCGTAAGGCCGTCTCGATCGGCGCGATCGATTCCCGTGGCAGCTTGAACCGCTTTCGCAGGACATGGCCTGGCACTTCGGCATTGGTCGCCCACCCGTCCTCGCTCCACCGCTGCGCGGCGCGGACTCTGGCTCGGGCAACGCGCGCTGCCACGGTGGTGCTGCTCTCGGACTGCTCGGCGCTGAACGTCGCGCCTGCCTGCCCGTGCATCTGTACCCAGATATCGATGCGATCGAGCAGTGGTCCCGATAGTTTTCCCAGGTAGCGACGCCGAGCCAGTGGCGCGCAGATGCAGTCGACGTCGCGCGCCGGTGCACACGGGCAGGGATTGGCCGCCAGCACGAGTTGGAAGCGGGCCGGGTATCGGGCGACACCATCGCGCCGGGCTATGCGCACTTCGCCCTCTTCGAGCGGAGTCCGCAGTGCCTCCAGCACTTTGGTGCCGATCTCGGCGCATTCGTCGAGGAACAGCACCCCGCGATGCGCCCGGCTCACGGCGCCGGGACGAGCCATACCGGAACCGCCGCCGATCATGGCGGTTACCGACGTCGAATGATGCGGGGCGACAAAGGGAGCCCGCGTGAGCAACGGCTGCTCCGCCGAGAGTGATCCCGCCATCGAGTGGATCGCGGTCACCTCCAAGGATTCCGCTTCCGACAGCGGGGGCAACAATCCTGGAAGGCGCTGCGCCAGCATCGTTTTGCCGATTCCGGGCGGTCCGGTGAGCAACAAGTGATGCCCGCCCGCCGCCGCGACCTCCAACGCCCAGCGCGCCTCGTCCTGACCCACGACATCGCTGAGGTCACCGCACGGGGTCTGCGTCCCCGGCACGACACCGTCGGGTTCGAGCAGCTTGCCCTCCCCGCGCAGCCACGCCACCACTGCTCGCAGGCTCGTCGCGCCGAGTACCTCGATCCCCTCGACCAGCCCCGCTTCGGCAACCGCTTCGGCGGGCACGACCACGGTGGGCAGCCCGGCCGCCCGCGCCGCGATCACGGCGGGCAACACCCCACGCACCCGCCGAACCCGACCGTCGAGCGCCAACTCCCCCAGCAGCACCGTCTTCACCAGCCGCTCGCCGGGCACCGCACCGGAGGCGTCGAGCACGGAAACGGCCAGCGCCAGGTCATAAACGCTGCCTACCTTCGGAAGGGTTGCCGGCGAGAGTGCCAGGATCACCCGACCATCCGGCCACTTCTCCCCCGTATTGGCCACCGCGGAACGCACTCGATTGCGTGATTCCTGCAGCGCGGTATCGGGGAGACCGACGAGATTCACCGACGGCAGGCCCTGACCGATATCGGCCTCGATCTCCACCAGCTGTCCGTCGACTCCGGTTACCGCCACCGACAGCGCCCGTCCGAGTGCCATCAGAAGGCCGCGGTCAGATGATCGATGACCGGCCCGCGCCCCTGCGGGACCAGCACCGACACGACGTCGAAGCGAATCCGCCGCCACGGCCCGTCCTGCTCGGCCAGCCACAGCAGTGCCAGCCGCCGAATCCGCTGCTGCTTGCTGAAGGTGACGGCCTCGGCGGGAGTGCCGAATCCCAGCCCCGACCTCGTCTTGACCTCGACGAAGACGGTGACCGACGGGACTGGTGGAGGGTCGGTATTTGGAGTATGCGCTATTCCTCCCTGAGTCGGTTCGAAGCTGGACGGTAGTGCGGTTCCTGTGTGCAGGATCGGGATTGACTCGATCATCGCAGCACCGCCGTCGTCGGCTCCGCGAATTGGCGGTCGGCTGTCGCGTGTGCGAGGTATTCGGCCCAGCTGGTTTGGGCGAGGCGCGCCCATCCGTGCGCGGTGCTGGGAGAGACCCCGAACAGGTCGCTGACGACGACGGCGTCCATGTCGGTGATGTTGGCCAGCATGGCCGAGTTGCGGGCGGCGATCGTGGGCAGCTGATGATCACTCAGCGACTTCGCCAGCTGCGAGACGCTGCGGGGGCGATTGGCCGGCCTGCCCGGGAACAGGAACGTCGGTGTGCCAACGGATGTCGCAGGGACCATCGTGTCCGGTCCTCCGGTGCGGATCAACTGATCGATGAGGAAGGCCAGCGACGGTGGGACGACTACCGAGTTCTTGTCGATGATCAGGTGCGCGTCGTCGCCGTCCTGGCTGAACCGATCGGTCGTAAGTTCAACGATCCGAACCAACGGCAGTCCGTAGAGTCTGATCAGCGCGCCGGCGACGCGCAGGTCCAGCGGCAAGGTGTTGTCGGTGAGGCATCTCCGAAGCTGTTCGTCGAAGTCTTCCCGAACCATGAACCGTTGCGGCAGAGCATATTTGCGTCGGGGGATCTCGATCTCGCCGATCAGCCGTCGTTGTTTCAACCAGACGAGGAACCCGACGACGCGGTGCCGTTGGGACGGTTCGGCGTCGAACCATTCATCGATGTGGTGCTGGTTCAAGTCGTGCGGATCGATTCCGGCGGTGTCGAGCCAGTTCAGCAGTTTGATGGCGGCGCGGATCCGCGCGCGGGCGGCGACCGCGGCGCCTCGCCGGAACGGACCGCGCGCGGCTCGGCGGCGGGCTCGTCGAACGACGTGCCACTCGGCGTAGGGCGCGATCAAGCGCTGGTGGTGTGGCGGTAGTTGAGCGGCGGTGCGGCCCGACCAGAGTGCGAGCTGGGCGAGCGGCTCGTTGCGATGCGGGAGAACTCCAGTCGAGACCAACAACCCTCGGATGTAGAAGGTCTTGTTGCCCTGCGGGAGTTCGTCGAGCGCTTCGTGGGTGATCGCGGCATCGTTGGCGACGAGGTCGGCGAGCATTTGCGAGGATGCGCGTCGTTTCAGCCAGCCGAGGACAGTGCCTGGATTCGCGGCGATGAGAGCCTGGGCCAGCGGCTGCAACGCCGGGATGGGGACTCCGTCGGGCCCGCTGAGCATGGTGTTCACCTGGTCGATGACAACGCATTGCTCGCAACTGCCATCGATGTAGCCGCGGCCGTCCTCACCGCAGGTTCGGCAGGCGTAGTCGAGATCAGAACCCGCGCAACGAGCGCAGATGTTGCCGGTCGTCGCGACGGCGACCAGGACGCGCCGGTTCCCGCAGTCGCTGCATGGTTCGGGATAGCGGGTGCGCAGTTCCCAGCATGATCGGCAAACGTCGCCGACCGGCCAGATCGCGCGGATGATTCCTGGCCGAGCGCAGATTGCGCAGTCCCGCGGTGTGCGGGGCGCGCAGGTGTTGCAGTGGAACGGTCCGCCGCGGAACTTCCCGCCAGCGCGGCGGCGACCGCAGACGACGCAGTCGCCGATGTTGCGATAGCAGGCGCGGCAGATATCTGGGCGGCCCTCGCCATCACCACGCCTCTGGATCTGTCCCATCTGCCCGCAAATCCCGCAGAGCCGAGCGGGGCTCTGGTGGCAGTTGCGGCAGACCGGCCCCTTCGCCGTGTTCGCGTGTGGCGGGCCGACCTTGCCGCAATGAGAACATGCCTTTTGCGGTCTGCCGTAACAGGTTTGGCAGCGTGCGGTGCCGTCGTCGACGCGACTGGCCGGTGCTCGCACCCGGCCGCAGCGACCGCACTCGGCCAGGAACTCGGGGTCTTTGCGGTAGCAACGGCGGCAGATGACACCTTCGGGTCGGCGGGCGCCCGGATGACCATCGGTGTGGCATCGAGCGCATCGACGAAGTTCGGTGCGGCCGACGCACCATGCGCAGCACCGGCCCTCCGGCGCGAGCCGGTCCAACGCCAGATCGGTGCGGCCGCAACGCGCGCAACCGAGCAATGTGATCGCCTCGCCGAATCCGTTGGCGTCGAGGAGTTTCAGAACTCGGAACAGGTGTGCGGGGCTGTGTGGAGACGGGGCGATGAATGCGTCGGGATGATCGTCAAGGTGCTCGCTCAACGGGTAGGCGCCCTGCCCGTTCCATGCCTTGGCCTCGACGAGCAGGTCCTCGGCCAGCTGCGCGGTGAGGCTGTGCCCGACGGCGGCCTGCATGAATTCGATCAACCGCGCCCGTGCTGCTTGCAGCTCGCCGGGACGGTGTTTGATTCGGGGCGTTCTCGCGGGCCGACTCATTTGTCTCCCGGCCTGCGGATGGTGGTTCGGCGCACGGTGATCGGCGTCGCGCCGGTCTGGCCGTCGGCAGTCTTGCGGATCTGCTGGTTGACGATCTGGGGTTCGATGAGGTCGTTCGGAGTGCAGGCGAGGATGTCGCAGAGTGCGACCAGGGTGTCCATGCTCAACCGCTGGGGCGGTTGAGTCACGAGCCGGAAGACTTGTTCCCGAGACAGGGTGATGCCGCGCTCGGCGAGAAGCGGAACCAGTTCGGTGGTCTGGAACATCTGCTGGTCGGCCATCAGATCCCTCAGCCGCCAGCGGTAGCCCATCTTCTTGTTCATGCCCTCACATCCCAGTCGTTGCCGAGGCGGCCCTTCAACGAGGCCACCAGCAAGGTGTTGCGGAACTCGTTGGACACGCCCATGTAGATCGAGGTGGTCGACGCGTGCGCGTGACCGGCCTGCTCCTGGACAAACCTTGGCGGATAACCGAACTCGGTCCAATGCGTCACCGCGCTGTGGCGCAGACAGTGGACATCGAGGTTCTCGTCGAGATCGGCATCTCGTCGGATGGCCACGAAGGCTTCGTTGATCGAGCGGCGCGAGAGCCGGCCCCGCCGTTCGGTGACCCATAGCGCTGGGTGCTTTCCCGGCGAGAATCGAGGGCGGATGTCTGAGATCCACTCGTCCAAAACATCGACAGCCCAATCCATTTCCGGAACGAGCAGCACCGACCGCCGTTTCGGCGGAGATCCCTTGGATGCTTTGCCGTAGCGGACCAGCATCTTGCCGCAGCGCCCGAGCTGAGGCATCGCGGGGTTCTGCTGGACATCAGCAAGGTCCGTCCGCGACGCCTCGCCCCGGCGAAGGCCGAACGCGTAGATGGTCTTCACCACCGCAGCGTCCCGGGCCGCGCCCAGGCCGCCCTTCACGCCCCTGCCCCTGATCTTGCTGGGCCGCGCCTCGGCCGCAGCGAACAGCGCCTGGATCTCGTCGTAGGTAAACGGGCGCCGCGTCGGGTCGCCCTCGTAGTCCACGCGATGAACGACCGAGTTTCCCTCGTGGAAGATCAGCTGGGGCGTCTCGCCGAACCGTTCCTCGCACGCCTTGGCCCACCCGTAACGGGAGTCGAGCAAGAACTCCAGGAACAGGTTCAGGTCGACCTCGTAGCTACGAGCGGTCGAGACCTTCCGTGGTGGGTTCATCGAACGCAGGTGGTCGATGAACGCCTCCCCCTCGACCGGCGTCCACTGCCACGGATACAACCCTGTGAACTCCACCACACGACGAATCAACCGCAGCCGCGGCGCGATGCACGACGTCGTCAGGAACCGCGCGGACTGATGTCGCCGCCACCCCTCCAACATCGCCTCGAACACCGCTGGCGCGGGATCGAGATGCACAACATTGCCCGCCAGTTGGAGGTGCGCCGAGCCAGGTGGTTGCGTCACCCCACGGTTGTAACCAACGCAACATTGATGTGCCGCGTGTCGCGGTGCAGTTGGGAGGGTCTGGACAATCACGACAGACCCAGCCGATCAGCCTCTGACCAGCTAGTATGAGCGTTCCGTCGCGTGGAGGAATGTTGCATTGGATGCAATTCCGCCTATTTGTCCTGGACGATCAGATCCAGCTCACCGTATCGGCACCGCCAATTGCGGGCGACGATCTCCATCCCGGTCTCGCAGAGATACTGCGCGGCCAGCTTCTCCCCGTAGGCGCCGAGCGCTTGTTTGTGTGCCATGAGCGAAAGCATGGCCACAGGCCCTCGCGTGGCTGACCCGCGCGAGCTGGGCAAACAGAAAACCTGTGGATAACCGCGCCCCTGTGGACAACTACTCGGGCAGGCGCAGGTCCGGCTTCTCCAGCTCCTCGATGTTCACGTCCTTGAACGTGATCACCCGAACATGCTTGACGAACCGGGCGGGGCGGTACATATCCCACACCCACGCATCGCTCATCCGCACTTCGAAATACACCTCGCCGTCGGCGTTCTGCGGGCGCAGTTCGACAGAATTGGCCAGGTAGAAGCGCCGTTCGGTCTCCACCACGTACGAGAACTGACCGACGATGTCCTTGTACTCGCGGTACAACGACAGTTCCATCTCGGTTTCGTACTTCTCGAGGTCCTCAGCACTCATCGGGTGGGACGTCCTCCTGCTAGCAGCGCCGCGTTCATTGCTGACATCATCGCGCATGTGCCGCCGGAGTAGCCACTCGGCTACCTCCGGGCACCGCGAGCTCGCGCACATTACGCCAGGAACGACGGTGCTCGGTGCTGGGTCCGAGCTGCCGCAGGGCCGCGGTGTGCTCGGGCGTGTTGTAGCCCTTGTGCGCGGCGAAACCGTAGCCGGGCAGCTGCGCGTCGAGCTCGACCATCATCCGGTCCCTGGTCACTTTCGCCAGGATGCTCGCGGCCGCGATGCAGGCCGCGGTGCCGTCGCCGCCGATCACCGGCAGCGACGGGGCGGGCAGGCCGGGGACCTTGAATCCATCGGTCAGGATGTAGCCGGGTGTGCGGCCGAGGCCTGCGACGGCTCGGCGCATGCCCTCGATATTGGCGACGTGGATGCCGATCGAGTCGATCTCCCACGCGGGCACCACGACGACGCTCCAGGCCAGCGCCAAACGCTGAACCACCGGGAACAGCTCCTCACGGGCCGCCTCCGTGAGTTTCTTGGAGTCGTCGAGCCCGGCCAGCTTGTCGTAGGCCTTGGGCGCCAGCAGGCACGCGGCGACTACCAGCGGGCCCGCGCAGGGTCCGCGCCCCGCCTCGTCGACACCGGCCACCGGCGCGAGGCCACCGCGCACGAGCGCCGCCTCGAGCGTGCGTAGGCCGCCCGCCCGGCGCATCACCATCCGCGGCGGCCAGCTGGTCCGATCCTGCCCCACAGTTCGATTGTCCCGTCGCGTCAGTTCTCCTGGGCGTTCCGGGTGCACTCGACCCGCAACGCCCGTCCTCAACGTGTCAGTTCTCTTGCGCGTTGTGCGTCTTGACTGGGCACAGACCCGTCCTCAACGTGTCAGTTCTCTTGCGCGTTTTGCGTCTTGACTGGGCCCATTCGGTTCGGCGGCCAGATCTTGAACACCGTCTTACCGCGGACGTTGTCCACCGGCACCGTGCCCTGCAGCTCGTCGCTGACGTGGGCGCGCGAATCAGCCGACTCGTTGCGGTTGTCACCCATCACCCACAGATTGCCCTCCGGCACCTTCACCGGACCGAACACCCGGCCCGCCGGGTACACGGCATTGGGACGGTCGGTGAACCAGGGGTAATCCTTCTTGATGTACGGCTCGTCGAGCGGATTGCCGTCGACCATGACGCGGCCCTGCGGATCGCAGCACTGCACGGTCTGCCCGCCGACCGCGATGACGCGCTTGACCAGATCGTTCTCGTCCGGCGGGACCAGCCCGAAGTAGGACAGGAAGTTCTGCAGCCCGCGCACGACGGTGTTGTCCGAACGCACCGATTTGTAGTGCCCGTTCCACGACGGCGGTCCGACGAAGACCACCACGTCGCCCGGCCCGGGCTCGGAGCCGTAGTAGCTGATCTTCTGGACGTAGATGCGATCACCGATCTGCAGCGTGTTCTCCATCGACTGCGAGGGGATCACATACGGCCGGCCGACGAAAGTCACCATCAGCGCGGCGATCACCGCCGCGATCACGACCAGTATCGGCAGCTCCTGCCAGAACGGGCGCTGCTTCTTGTCGTCGCGCTTTTTTCTGCGCCGTCCACCTTCGTCACCCGAATCGGGCACCGACACCGACCCACTTTCGTCTGCCACGCCGAACAGAGTAGCCCGGCACCCCGACGTGAGTCGGGTACCGGGCTACCTGAAAAATTCTGGTACTGCGAAGTGCTACTGCGAGATCAGCGCTTTTCCTTGATCTTGGCAGCCTTGCCGCGCAGATCGCGCAGGTAGTACAGCTTGGCGCGACGCACGTCACCGCGGGTCACGACATCGATGTGGTCGATGTTGGGGCTGTGCACGGGGAAGGTGCGCTCGACACCGACACCGAAGGACACCTTGCGGACCGTGAAGGTCTCGCCGATGCCGCCGCCGTGACGCCGGATGACGACGCCCTTGAAGACCTGGATGCGCTCCTTCGAGCCTTCGATGACCTTCACGTGCACGTTCAGGGTGTCGCCCGGACGGAAGTTGGGGACATCGCTACGCAGCGACTTCTCGTCGACGAAATCAAGGGTGTTCATTTTCCACCTTTTCGGATTCTTCGCGTGAACAGAGGAACCTGGCGGCACTCGCGCGCTCGACCGGTTCATGCTCAGAACAGGAGTGCTCTCGGACATGACTCGTCCAAGGCAACCGGTTCATTGTGCCAGACCGGGTAGCCCCGCCTGAAATCGGGCCTCACTCGTGGCTTGACTGGTCGGGCACGGTATCGGTCCGGCGGCGCGGCAGCAGATGCGGGTGCGGCGGCGGGGCGGACGGCGCGGGAACGACCGTGCGAGCCAACACGGCCTCGGCCGCGGTGCGCGCGTGCTCGACATCGGGTTTGCCCGCGATCAGGTCCTGGACGAAGATCTTCGCGCGGATGACCGGGCGGCGATACCGCCGCTCCCGCTCGATCGCCCGATTCATGGTCTTGGGCCGGTGACCGTAGCGCCAGCGCGCCCACGGCGCACCTGGCCTGCTCAACCGCATGGCGCCGACCAGCAGCAGCGGGGTGAAGAACATGCCGAACAGCCCGGTCCAGATCTTGCCCTTGGCGATCACCACCGCGGCGAGCAGCAGGTTCACCACGGTCGTGACGGCCACGCCCACGCGCACCCCGACACCACGCGACGACCGGAAATCGTCGTAGTCCAGAAACGTCGCAGGCTGCACGCCGAGCAGCAGCAGGCCGGTCACCGCGAGCGCGACGAATACCGCGTCCACCGAGGTGCGGCCCTGTTCGGACCAGTAGACGTCACGCAGATAGAAGATCAGCGCGAACTCGTCGAGTACCAGCGCGGCGCCGATCCCGAACAGCGCCGACAGCACGCTCGAGGTGACCTGGGTGGAGTCCTCGGCGGTGGCGATCAGCCCGATGCCCGACAGCAGCACCGTGATCACACCGAACACCATGTGATGGATATGGGTGTCGCCTGCCTTCACATTGCCCGGCCACCAGCGCACCTTGGCCCGGATCATCCGCACGCTGACCCGGATCACCACGAAGCCGAGGATGAACCCCAGCAGGAAACAGAGCAGGGGCAGGCGGCCGTGCGCGATCACCTCGTGTTCGAGCCACCGTCCCATGCCGCCTGCCCTGTCGTCGAGTGCCTACTTGTTGCCGAAACCGGCCTTGCGCAGCGCGTCGGCCATCGATCCCGTCGGTGCGGCAGCCGGCTTGCGCTGGTTGCCGCCACCGTTCCCATTGCCCTGACGAGCCTGTCCTTGATTGCGAGCAGGTGCCTGGCCGCGACCGCCCTGTCCACGACCCTGACCGCGCGGTGCACCACCACCACGATTGTCCCCGTGCGCGGGCTTGCCGGGCTCGTCGTCGAGACGCAGGGTGAGTCCGATCCGCTGACGTGCGACGTCGACCTCGAGGACCTTCACCTTCACCACGTCACCGGACTTCACCACTTCGCGTGGATCCTTGACGAAGTTGTGCGACAGCGCCGACACGTGCACGAGACCGTCCTGATGCACGCCGACATCGACGAAAGCGCCGAACGCGGCCACATTCGTGACGACGCCTTCGAGCACCATCCCCGGCACCAGGTCGGCGACCTTCTCGATGCCCGCGGCGAATTCGGCGGTCTTGAATTCCGGACGCGGGTCGAGGCCCGGCTTCTCCAGCTCGGCGATGATGTCGCTGACCGTGGGCACACCGAACTTCTCGTCGGTGAAGTCGCCCGGCTTCAGCGCGCGCAGGGTGCTGGTGTTGCCGATGACCTCGGCCATCTCCCGGCCGGTGTGTTCGAGAATGCGACGCACCACCGGGTAGGCCTCGGGGTGCACCGCGGAGGTGTCGAGCGGGTCGGCACCGCCGCGAATGCGCAGGAAGCCCGCGCACTGCTCGAAGGCCTTCGGGCCGAGGCGCGGTACCTCGAGCAGGGCGGTACGGCTGCGGAACGGCCCGTTCTGATCACGGTGGGCCACAATGCTTTCCGCCACGGACCCGGACACACCCGACACACGCGAGAGCAGCGGCACCGAGGCGGTGTTCACGTCGACACCGACCGCGTTCACCGCGTCTTCGACGACGGCGCCCAGCGAGCGCGCCAGCAGTGTCTCGGACACGTCGTGCTGGTACTGGCCGACACCGATCGACTTGGGATCGATCTTCACCAGTTCGGCGAGCGGGTCTTGCAGACGCCGGGCGATGGAGACCGCGCCGCGCAGCGACACGTCCATGTCGGGCAGTTCGGCCGAAGCGTAGGCCGACGCGGAATACACCGAAGCGCCCGCCTCCGACACCACGATCTTGGTCGGCTGGTTCTCCGGGATCCGCGAGATCAGTTCCACCGCAAGGGCATCGGTCTCGCGCGAGGCGGTGCCGTTGCCGATCGCGATGAGCTCCACGTTGAAGCGGGCGACGAGGGCGGCCAGCACGGCGAGGGACTTTTCGGTCTGCCCCTGCGGCTTGTGCGGGTAGATGACCTCGGTCGCGACGGCCTTACCGGTGGCGTCGACGACGGCGACCTTCACACCGGTGCGGTAACCGGGGTCGAGGCCCATAGTGGTGCGGGTGCCCGCGGGCGCGGCGAGCAGCAGGTCGCGCAGATTCGCGGCGAACACGTCGACCGCGTCCTTCTCCGCCGCCTGACGCAACCGCATCCTGGTGTCGATACCCAGGCTCACAGCCAGTTTGGTGCGCCAGGCCCAGCGGACGGTGTCGAGCAGCCAGGAATCGGCCGGGCGGCCCTTGTCGGCGATGCCGAAGGCGACCGCGATGCGGCCCTCGTAGATCGTGCGCTCGCCGGGTACGGGTTCTTCGGTGTCGGCTTCGAGGTGCAGCGTGAGCATCTCTTCCTTCTCCCCGCGCAGCAGCGCCAGGATCCGGTGCGAGGGCAGTTTCTGGAAAGGCTCGCTGAACTCGAAGTAGTCGGAGAACTTGGCCCCCGCCTCCTCTTTGCCCGCGCGCACCGTCGAGGTGACCTGGCCGCGATTCCACATCAGCTCGCGCAGCTCACCGACCAGGTCGGCGTCCTCGGCGAAGCGTTCGACGAGGATCGAGCGGGCACCGTCGAGCTGTTCGGCGGTGTATCCGGCCGGATCGGTGTTCGGGTCGCCGATCAGCGCGTCGGCCACCGGCTCGTGTCCGGCCTCGCGCGCGATCTGAGCCTTGGTGCGGCGCTTGGGTTTGTACGGCAGGTAGATGTCTTCCAGGCGCGCCTTGGTCTCGGCGAGCATGAGCTGCGAGTGCAGGGCGGGATCGAGTTTGCCTTGGCCGCGGATGGATTCGATGATCGCGCCGCGGCGCTCGTCGAGCTCACGCAGATAGCCGAGCCGTTCCTCGAGCTGACGCAGCTGGGCGTCGTCGAGGCCGTCGGTGACCTCCTTGCGGTACCGCGCGATGAACGGAACCGTCGAACCGCCATCGAGCAGTTCGACGGCGGCGCGGACCTGGGTCTCGCGTACCCCCAGTTCATCGGCGATCCGCCTGCCTACGCTGGCGATGGTGGTCGTGCTGTCGGCGATCTCAGGCGCTGTCGTCACAGCCGCAGAGACTACAGCTCCACACCGACACCCCGCTGGCACCCAGGTCAGCGGATTGTCGTCACCTCGGTTCGGTCACCGGGCGATCCAGCACAGTGTCGGTGCGATCGCGCAGGATGAGTTCGGCCAGCTCGCGCATCTCCGCCTTGCGAACCTTGCCGGTGACCGTCATCGGGAACTCGTCGACGACGTGCACATAGCGCGGGATCTTGTAGTGGGCCAGGCGGCCGGTGCAGAAGGCGCGGATCGCGGCGGCGTCGAGCAGGGCCGCGCCATCGCGCAAGCGCAGCCAGACCATGAGTTCTTCGCCGTATTTGGCGTCGGGGACACCGATGACCTGGGCGTCGACGATATCGGGGTGCGTGTAGAGGAACTCCTCGATTTCGCGGGGATAGATGTTCTCGCCGCCGCGGATGACCATGTCCTTGATCCGGCCGGTGACCGAGAGGTAGCCGTCGTCGTCCATCACGCCGATGTCGCCGGTGTGCATCCAGCGGGCGGCGTCGATCGCCTCGGCGGTCTTGCCGGGCTGTTCCCAGTAGCCGAGCATCACCGAGTAGCCGCGGGTGCACAGTTCACCCGGTTCGCCGCGTGGCACGGTGCGCCCGGTCTCCGGGTCGACCACCTTGACCTCGAGGTGGGGGCCGACCCGGCCGACGGTGGCGGTGCGGCGGTCGATGCTGTCGTCGCGACGGGTCTGCGTGGAGACCGGTGAGGTCTCGGTCATGCCGTAGCAGATCGCGACCTCGGCCATGCCGAGCCGGTCGATCACTCGTTTCATCACCTCCACCGGGCACGGCGAGCCCGCCATGATGCCGGTGCGCAGGCTGGACAGCTCCGGTGCGGCGCCGCTGTCGAGTTCGGCCAGCATCGCGATGAACATCGTCGGCACCCCATAGAGCGAGGTGCAGCGTTCGGCGGCGACGACGGCCAGCGTCGCGGCCGGATCGAACGACGGCGCCGGAATCACCACGGCCGCGCCGTGTGAGGTGACCGCGAGATTGCCCATCACCATGCCGAAGCAGTGGTAGTAGGGAACCGGGATGCAGACCCGGTCGGCTTCGGTGTATCCGCACAGCTCGCCGACGAAGAACCCGTTGTTGAGGATGTTGTGGTGACTGAGCGTGGCACCCTTCGGGAAACCCGTTGTGCCCGAGGTGTACTGGATATTGATCGGATCGTCGGCCGACAGCGTCTCGGCGATCGCGGCCAACTGTCCGGCGTCGGGCACCGTCTCGGCCACCTGCTGCCACTGCTCGGTGCCGAGGATCAGCACCTGTTCCAGGGCGGGACAGTTCGGCCGGACCTGCTCGATCATCGCGACGTAGTCCGAGGTCTTGAACTCCGGTGCGGCGATCAGCAAGCGCACCCCGGCCTGGACGAGAACGTATTCGAGTTCGCTGGTGCGATAGGCGGGATTGATAGTGACCAGAATCGCGCCGATCTTCGCGGTGGCGTACTGCACGAGAAACCATTCCGCGCAGTTGGGCGCCCAGATGCCGACCCGGTCACCGGGGCCGATGCCGTGCGTGGTGAGGCCGCTCGCGACGGCATCGACCGCGGCGCCGAGCTCGCGGTAGGTCCAGCGGCGCCCGGTCGGGCAGTCGATGAGCGCGTCGCGCATCGGGTGGGCCGCGACGGTGCGGTCGAGGTTCGCGCCGATGGTGTCGCCGAGCAGCGGGGTCTCGGCGGGACCGCAGGTGTAGCTGAGTTCGGTCATTACCGGCTCTCCTTGCCGCGCAGCAGGAATCGCTGCACCTTGCCGCTCGGGGTCTTGGGCAGACTGTCCACGAAGTGAACCCTTCTCGGATAGGCGTGGGCGGCGAACTTGTCCTTGACGAGTTGCTGCAGTTCGGCGGTCAGCTCGGCGCTGCCCTCGGTGCCCGTGCGGGGCACCACGAAGGCCTCCAGTACCTCGCCGCGGAGTTCGTCGGGCATCCCGACCACGGCGGCCTCGGCGACCTGATCGTGCAGGACCAGCACGCTCTCGACCTCGAACGGGCCGATGCGGTAGCCCGCCATGATGATCACGTCGTCGTCGCGGGCACTGAAGCGGAAGCAGCCGTCGGCGTCGCGGGCGCCGACGTCACCGGTCAGATACCAGCGGCCGTCGGCGGTGAATCGGCTCGCGGTGCGATCCGGATCGTCGAGGTAGCCGAGGAACCAGAGCAGCGGGCTGTGGACGGTGTCGATGGCGACCCGGCCGACCTCGCCGGGTGCTGCCTCGATGTCGGCGTCCTCGGCCAGGACCGCACAGGACCACCCGGGTAGCTGTCTGCCCATCGAACCGAGCGGGGCGGCGACATCGAGGGCGGGATGCCACGCGTGGCAGATGACCATGCCGTGCTCGGTCTGGCCGTAGTGATCACGCACCGCCACACCGAGGGTCCGCTGCGACCACGCCACCACGGCCGGGGTCAACGGCTCCCCCGCCGACGACGCCCTGCGCAGGGCGAAGCCGTCCGGGACC
Source organism: Nocardia sp. IBHARD005 (assembly GCF_052814245.1). Classification (NCBI taxonomy): domain Bacteria; kingdom Bacillati; phylum Actinomycetota; class Actinomycetes; order Mycobacteriales; family Nocardiaceae; genus Nocardia; species Nocardia sp. IBHARD005. The sequence continues at coordinate 3,517,755 of NZ_CP199935.1, read as the reverse complement.
GGACCGCTGTCGGCGCGCAACGCCCGGTAGACGGTCGGTGCCGCGGCGAAGTTGGTAACGCCGAAGCGCTGCAGCACGTCCCAGGTGAGTGGCGCCGAGAAACCCGCGTGCAGCAGCACGCTGCGCACGCCGGTGGCCAGCGGACCCAGGATCGCGTAGTAGAGGCCGTAGGCCCAGCCCGGGTCGGCCGCGTTCCAGAAGACGTCCTCGGGGCGAACGTCAAGGGCGAATTCCTGGTAGGCGTGGAAGGACGCCAGCGCGCGGACCGGGATCGGTACACCCTTGGGGGTTCCGGTGGTGCCGCTGGTGAACAACTGGACCAGCAGACCGTCTCCGCCGACCGTCACCGGCCGCGCGCGCGGATCGTCGGGCCGGTGCCGGGCGAGCAGATCGTCGAAGCGCAGCGCGCCGGGGATCTCGGCGTCGCCGACAATGATCGTCCGGTAGTCGGTCGTGGCGAGTTTCGGTGCCTGGTCGGCGTCGGCGACAACGACTTTCGCGTGGCTCGCGCTCAGCCGGAACTCGATGGCGGGTGCGGCGAACGCGGTGAACAGCGGGACGTGCACCGCGCCGCGGCGCCAGATGCCGAGCAGGGCCACCACGAGCTCGGCGGACTTCCCCATCAGCGTCGCCACCCGGTCGCCGGGTTCGACGCCGAGTTCGGCCAGCGCGGCGGCGAACCGGGCCGAGCGCTCCCGAAGCTCACCGTAGGTCAGCTCGTGCGCGCTCAGATCGCCTTCGACCACGGTGAACGCGATCTGCTCGGCCGGGTGCCGATCGCAGAGCAGCTCGGCCGCGCAGGCCCCGGGTCCGTCGTAGTCGTCGAGCAGGGCGCGCACCCGCGCGTCCAGGTCGGTAGTCATCGCAGCTTCTCCTCAACACCCGGGCAACGGCCGCCGGGTCTGCCTTAGAATGTGGCATAGCTCACGTCGACCACTACCCCCGAAAAGGGGTGACTCATGACTTCCCTGTTGCGCCCGCGCGACGGTGACGCGCTGCGCGCCGAGATCCGCTGGGTGGCGCGCCGGGCGGGCGTCCCCGTGGTCTTCGGCGGCGCAGTGGACGAGGACACCCTGCTGCTCACCGAGTTCGCGGGCACCGTCACCACGGGACTGCGCGGGCTGTCGGTGCTGCGCACCTCCGGGCTCGGCGGACAGGCGATGGAGTACCGCAGGCCCGCGTCGGTGGCCGACTATCGGGGCGCGTCCACCATCACCCACCACTACGACGCCGCGGTGGTCGGCGAGGGGCTGCGATCGGTACTCGCCGTGCCCGTCCTGGTCGCCGACCGACCGCGCGCGGTGCTCTACGCGGCCACGCGTGGCGCGACCCCCCTCGGCGACCGCACCGCCGAGGTGATCCTGCAGGCGAGTCGGCGGCTGGCCGCCGAGATCGCCGTCCGCGATGAGGTGGACCGGCGGGTCCGGCTACTCGACGTCGCGACGCCGCTGCCCGCGTCCACGCCCGCGGTGACCGAGGAGCTGCGCGAGATCCACGCCGAACTGCGTGCCCTCGCTACCGAGACCGGCGATCTCGCACTGCGCGACCGGCTTTCCGGGGTGTGCGAACGATTGACCGCGGTGTTGACCGGCGGGCCCGGCGGTGACGCGCCACGACTGTCGCGGCGTGAGCTCGATGTGCTCGCTCAGATCGCGCTCGGCTGCACGAATCAGGAAGCGGCGCTTCGGCTCTCGCTCGGCACCGAAACCGTGAAGAGTTATCTGCGGCAGGCGATGAGCAAGCTCGATGCCAGCACTCGACACGAGGCCGTGGCGCTGGCACGGCGGCACGGCTTGCTGCCCTGAACCGCCGTCAACCTTCCCACTCACGCACCATCCGGTATGTGCGGTATATCACTTTTATTCGGCCGCCATGAGTGTTCCAATGCCCTGGAACAGTCGCGCGGGCGGACTCGATCGCCCGCGGCGGCGCGACACCGGCATCGAAACTCGCACCACACGCACGTCGGCAACGGCCGATCATCCACGGACGCAATGCCTGTACTGGGAACATCGGCGCACAGCCCGTTCGGATTCACCGCGCCGGACCCGATCCAGCCGAAAGACGCAGGTGCCGAACCTATTCCGGATGGAACCAGCAAGTCTCAAGTTGGACGATCGCACAACGCATGACCGCAATGGATACCCAACCGTCTTTGGGCAAAACAATCTCGGCGCGCATCCGGCCCGGTACCGTCGGTCCGATGACGGAGCCTTTTCAACTGGCCGGCCTCTCACTGGACTGTGACGACCCCGAGTCCCTCGCCCGCTTCTATCTCGGGCTGCTCGGTGGCCGTGTCCTGTGGAACGACGCGCACAGCGTCGGGATCCGAATCCCGTCGGGACTGACGGTCGCCGCGCAACGCGTCGAGGACTATTATCCGCCGCAGTGGCCCGGCACAGCCGCGGTTCACCTGGACCTCGCCGCCGACGCCGACCTGGATCTGTGCGAACAGCACGCCCTCGTGATCGGCGCGAAACCCGCACCGGTGCAACCGGATCCGCGCTGGCGCGTGTTACTCGACCCCGCCGGGCACCCGTTCTGCATCACCACCCGCGTGATCGCGGGATAGTTCAGGGCAGCAGATCGGGACGACGCCGCGCGGTCCGTTCCAGTGACTGTTCGTGGCGCCACGCAGCAACCTTGGCGTGGTCGCCCGAGAGCAGGATCGGGGGCACATCGAGGCCCCGCCACGACACCGGCCGGGTGTAGCTGGGGCCTTCGAGGAGTCCGTCGGAGAACGAATCCTCCTGGTGGGACTGCTGATTGCCGAGCACGCCGGGGATCAGGCGCACCACAGCCTCGGTCATCACGAGCACCGCGGCCTCGCCGCCGATGAGCACGTAGTCGCCGATGCTCACCTCTTCCACGCGCACGCGGCGGGCGGCGTCGTCGAACACGCGCTGATCGATGCCCTCGTAGCGCCCGCAGGCGAACACGAGGTGTTTCTCGGTGGCCCAGCGCTGCGCGGTGGCCTGGGTGAACGGCACACCGGCCGGGGTGGGGACGACGAGCAACGCGTCGTCGGGGCACAGCTCGTCCAAGGCGTCGCCCCAGACGGTGGGCTTCATGACCATGCCGGGACCACCGCCGTAGGGCGAGTCGTCGACCGACTTGTGCACGTCGTGCGTCCACTGGCGCAGGTCGTGTACACCCACCGAGATCAAGCCCTTGTCGACGGCCTTGCCGAGCAGCGCGGTGCGCAGCGGCTCGAGATACTCCGGGAAGATCGTGACGACGTCGAGTTGCACGAATTACTCCGGATCGAGCAGGCCCTCGGGCGGTGTGATGACCACCAGTCCATCGGCGAGCGAAACCGTCGGCACGATGGCGGTGACAAAGGGAATGAGAATTTCGCGACCGTCGTCGGCGGCACGCACCGACAGCAGTTCGCCCGCGGCCGAATGCAGCACCTCGGTGACCGTGCCGACGAGGGTGCCGTCGGTGAACTCGACCCGAAGGCCTTCGAGTTCGTGGTCGTAGAAGGCGTCGTCATCGTCCGAGGGCGGCAGCGACTCACTGTCGACGACGAACAAGGTGCCACGCAGGGCGTCGGCGGCGGTGCGGTCGTCGATCCCGTCGACGAATACCAGAAGCCGGCCCGAGTGCTCTCGGGCCGACTTCACGGTGTAGTCGCGGGTCGCCGAGGACTTCGGCATCCTGCCGCGCAGTGTGACACCCGGCGCGAACCGGACGTCCGGCTCGTCGGTGCGCACATCGACGACGAGTTCGCCGCGTACGCCGTGCGATTTGGCGACCCGACCTACGACGAGTTCCATCTAGGCGTCGGTATCGACCACGTCGACCCGGATCCCACGGCCGCCGATGCCGGCGACCAGGGTGCGCAGCGCGGTCGCGGTACGACCACCGCGCCCGATCACCTTGCCCAGATCTTCAGGATGGACGTGTACCTCGACGGTGCGTCCCCGACGTCCGGTGAGCAACTCGACACGGACGTCGTCAGGGTTGGCGACGATGCCGCGAACCAGATGTTCGACGGCATCGGCAACAACAGCAGTCATTACTCGGCAGCCTCGGTGGCGGCTTCCTCAGCGGCAGCCTCGTCCTTCTTGGCGGCCTTCTTCTTCGGGGTGACGGCCTCGGTGGTGGGCGCGTTGTCGGCGGCGGCCAGCGCGGCGTTGAACAGGTCCAGTTTGGAGGTCTTCGGGGCCTTGACCTTCAGGGTGCCCTCGGTGCCCGGCAGGCCCTTGAACTTCTGCCAGTCGCCGGTGATCTCGAGCAGACGCTGCACCGACTCGGTGGGCTGCGCGCCGACGGACAGCCAGTACGCGACGCGCTCGGCGTCGATCTGGATCAGCGAAGGCTCTTCCTTCGGGTGGTACAGGCCGATGGACTCGATGGCCCGGCCGTCACGACGGGTGCGGGCATCGGCGACGACGACGCGGTACTGCGGGTTGCGGATCTTGCCGAGACGAGTGAGCTTGATCTTGACAGCCATGCTGGTCAGTCTTCTTTCAGTAGTTTGGTCACCACGCGATTCGGCGACCCGCATGGTCTGCGGGTCCGGTTTCGCGCATGTGTGCGTGACCGCCGCGCGGTACGTAACCGGAGACGGGCTGACACTGTCCAGGAAGGACGATGGTTCATTCTGCCAGACGGTCCGCGTCACCCGAAATCGGCTCCGCACAGTGCGTGCTACCTCACCGCAACTGTCCGGTATCGACCACCACCGGCACGGGGCCGGGGGCCTTCACGGTCTCTCCATCTCCCGCGAATACTTCCTGGCGGTAACCCGTCTCCCCCAGGGTGAATCCCCAGAATTTCGCCGGTCGCCCAGCAGGCAACTCGACGATCCACAGATAGGGCACGCGAGCGGAGGCGTACGCCGCGATCTTCGTATCGCGTTCCGCGCGGGTGTTGCCTGTCGACCAAACCTCCACGGCCAAGACGAGCTCGTCGGCTCCGAAGTTGACGCGATCCGGTGCGACACTCACCACCGCGACATCGGGAATGACACCGATCCGAAACGGTGTGCTGATCCGTACCCCCACGGCGGGAAGCGCTGTGAGATCCGTGCGACCCGCGGCGCGAACAGCAGCGCGCAATTCGGCGAACAACTCTCCGGCGGCGTACTGATGTGGACCACCAGGCGGCGGCGTCATGTGCAGGTACCCCCAGATGAGTTCGAGTCGCGATCCGTCGTCCGGCTGCTCTTCGGCGAGCCAGTCTTCCAAAGTCTTCGGGCCCAACGGGTGGAACATGGAAACCTCGGCGCTCATCGTCATCCCGTCCGATCTCCCCTCGCGCACCAGCATCGGATGATTCGGACTCAACCCCGTCATGGGGCGCCCGCCTGCCGGGCGATCTCGAGTACAGCAAACTATACCGGGTAGAGCTCATTCGACCAGGTAATCCTCGCAGCCGAGCCGGTCAGCGGTGGCCGGTGACCGGGTCGGGAACCTTCACCACCAGGCCACGCAGCACAACCCATTGCGGGTCGGTGAGCGAATGGGGGTTCCTGCGGGGGTCGTCGGCGTAGACGACGAAGTCGGCCGGGGCGCCCTCGTCGATGCTCGGGCGGCCGAGCCAGGTGCGGGCGTTCCAGGACGCGGCGCCGAGGGCCTCGTGGGGTGACAGGCCCGCCCCGGACAGGGCGGTGATCTCGTCGGCGATGCGGCCGTGGCGGATGGAACCGCCCGCGTCGGTGCCCGCGTAGATCGGGACGCCTGCTTCGTGGGCTTTGCCAACGGTGTCGCGGACGCGGCGGTGCAGATCGCGCATGTGGGCGGCGTAGACCGGGAACTTCGTGGCACTGTCGGCGATGCCGGGGAAGGTGTCGATATTGATCAGAGTCGGGACCAGGGCGGTGCCGTTGGCGACCATCAGCTCGATGGTGTCGTCGGTGATGCCGGTGCCGTGTTCGAGGCAGTCGATGCCCGCGTTGATCAGACCGGGCAGCGCGTCCTCACCGAACACGTGCGCGGTGACCCGAGCCCCGTTCGCGTGGGCCGCGTCGATGGCCTGCTTCAGGATGTCGTCACTCCACAGCGGCCGCAGGTCGCCGACCGAACGGTCGATCCAGTCGCCGACGATCTTCACCCAGCCGTCGCCGAAGCGGGCCTGCTCGGCGACGATCTCGGGCAGGTCGCGTTCGTCGTCGAGTTCGATGCCGAGTTCTCGGATGTAGCGCTTGGGGCGGGCGATGTGGCGACCCGCGCGGATGATCCGTGGCAGCTCGGTGTGCTCGTCGATGAAACGGGTGTCGATCGGTGAGCCCGCGTCGCGCAGGAGCAGCGCGCCCACCTCGCGTTCGGTCTCGGCCTGCTCGATCGCGCCCTCGTGGGTCTCGTCGCCGCCGCCGTAGCGGATACCGACATGACAGTGGGCGTCGACCAGGCCAGGCACGATCCAGCCCGTCCGGCACAGCGTGTCCGCGCCCGCGACCGGCTCGAAGGTCACATGGCCGTCGACGACCCACAGGTCGCGCTCCTCGTCACCAGGCAGAACCACCCCGCGGATGTGCATGAAGAATCTCCTTGCCGTCGACGCCAACCTACCGCCGACCACACCGCGCCGTCGCCGGTTGCTCCGCCCTCGGCACGGCGAAGATGTTGTCCGGCTAGGACGGCTGTTCGAGGCTTCGGGAGGCGGGGCGCAGCGCCCACGAGACCAACACGCACAGCGCGAAAGCTGCAGTCCACAGCAGATGATCGACGCCGGAATCGGACGCGAGGTGGGACGCGAACGCACCGGTGAAGTTGTAGAAGGCCCCGGCATAGGCCCATTCCTTCGATCGCCGGAGTCCGGGCGCCAGAATCACGATCGTCCCCAATATCTTCCAGACGCCCAGCATGGTGACGAAATAGGTGGGGTAACCCAGGTCGAGCATGCCCGCGACCGTCGAATCCCGGCCGAGGAGATCGGGGACACCCCCGCTACCGAGGACCGCCACGACAATGCCGGTTGCGACCCAGAACACGACGGTCACCGCACGCCCCCACCCGAGCCGCGTGCGCAGCCGCCCCAAAGTCCACGCGCCCGCGCCGACAGATCTGCGCTGCTCGGGCCTGGTTGCCCACGACAGGCATGCCATCGTCGCGAAACCCAGTGGGCCGAGGGCGGCGGGGTCGCCGTGAACGGTCAGCGAGACCGCCACACCCAGGTAGATGAACAGCACACCGGCATATACCCACTCCTTCAACCGGGGCAGGCCGGGCGCCAGCAGCACGAGCGCACCGGGGATCTTGGCGATGCCGAGGATCACCAGGACGTAGGCGGGATATCCGAGCTGGTCGACGGCCACGTCGCGCACGATGCCGATGCGCAGGATGTCCCAGACCCCACCCATCGCGGATTCGACGGCGACGATCACCGTGGTTATCCAATAGACGATGCTCCGGTAGCGGCTGTTGTCGGCGATGCGCAGAAGTTCGGTCATGACTGATCCTCGAGTCGGTGGCCGCCGATCGCGGCGACTTCGGTTGACACCGACCTGACCGGGCAACCGATCCCGATGTGACAGCAGTGGACATGGCGTCAGTGCTCGTCGAGAACCAGCGTTTCGAGCCGATGTGGGTCGCCGATCATCTCGATGCCCACGATCTTGTCGTCGAGGATCGTGAACACGAACACGATCCGAGGGCGACCACCGACCGACCAGACCGCACCGGGTTCGCGGTCGATCGTGGCGAGCCGGGCACCCTGCGCGCGGCCGGAAAACGTCCGGGCGACGGCGTCGGCACCCGAGACCTCGCCGCTGGCACCTGCCGCGACAACCGTGTCGTCCGCACGAAGCACCACCTCGGGGTGGAGCAGTTCGAGTAGCGCTTCGAAGCGTCCGGCGCGCGCCGCCTGCAAGAACGCGTCGACGATCTCGCGGCGCCGGTCCGCATCGACCGCCGCAGGCTCGTCGGCGCCATCGACTCGTCGGCGTGCTCGGCTCGCGAGCTGCCGTGTCGCCGCGGTGGAACGCCCGAGGATGGCGGCGATCTCGTCGAACGGGACTGCGAACAGGTCGTGCAGTACGAAGGCGAGCCGTTCGGCCGGGCCGAGGGTGTCGAGGACGACCATCAGCGCAGCACCGACCGAGTCGGCCATCAGCATTTCTTGTTCCGGCGCCAGCGCGCCCGCGCGTTCTGCCCCGTCGTCGACGAGTTCGGTTCCGTAGAGGTGTTCGCGCAGGTTGTTGCGGCGTTGCAGGATGTTGAGCGCCACGCGCGACACGACGGTGGTCAGCCAGCCCGCCAGGTTGTCGACCTCAGAGACGTCGGTTCGGCTCAACCGGATCCAGGTCTCCTGGACGGCGTCCTCGGCGTCCGTGGTCGAGCCGAGCATCCGGTATGCCACGGCCCGCAGGTGCGCTCTGTTGTCCTCGAATTCGCGGACTAACCACTGCGTGTGGTCCATGTGTCACATACCTCCTCGGGGATCGGTCAGTAGTTATGACCGGCCGACACGCGCCGGTGTGACAACGCACTACCCAGGAGACCCATGAGCGCACCAGCGAAGACCCTGATCCACCCGGTGACGATGGTTACTCACCGCATACCCGCCTGGTTGCGCACGGGCCTCTACTGGTTTGTGGCCTTCGAGTTCTTCGTGGGCTTCCTCACCAAATTCTGGCCGGGTGAGACCTTCTTCGGACCGGCCTACGCCGAGAAATTCGCCGACTGGGGTTTCGACCCGAACATGCGCTACGCGGTCGGCGCGATCGAACTGGTCTGCGCGATCCTGCTGGTCATTCCCCGGAAGCAGGCACGATTTCTCGGCGCCGCCACACTGGTGCTGCTGCTGACAGGCGCGGTGACCACGCATGTCATCGATGACGCGCCGGTCTACGAGGAGGTCTCGGCGCCACTGCACCTGGTGATCATGCTGTGCGTCGCTATCGCGAACTGGCCCACCGACGTGCGGCAACTGCTGCGGTGGGGGCCTCGCGAGCGGCGGACGATATGACTGCCGCGTCGGCGTCGAGACGCTAGCTTCCCGACGGATCCCCGTCGAGAAGGACTGTCACCCTGGCGATACGCGCTGAGTCGGCCGCGAAGTCGACGAACGCGACGCCGTGCGCCGCGCCGACCCGCACGCTCACACTGACCGTGCGCCCGGCGGCGATCATCTTGTCCCACTCCATGCCTCGCGCACGATCGGCGAAATCCGCCACCGAGATCGGGTGCCCGGCGGGCAGCTCGACCACCGTCCGCTCATCGAGCAGCGCCCGCACGCCACCCGAGTCGCCGGATGCGGCCGCGGCGAACAGCCGGCCGACGATTCGCTTGCCGGACCCACCCACCCCGCGCAGCGCCCGCATCATACCCATGGCACCGCCGACGCCGAGCTCGGCGACCAGTTGCGGCCCGAGCTTCGCGCCCGCGAGCAGTCCGGACGGCCCCGTGCGCAGCAGTCGCGCGATCATCACCCCCAGCTCCCAGTGCGCGGCGAGCCGGGCGATTCGCCAGCCACCATCGGTGCCGACCAGGTCGTAGCGCAGATGCATCGGCACGGTGACGGTGGCGCCGGTCGACATCGTGGTCTCGATGTGCAGGTCACGCACCACCGTGTGGCCGGCCACGAGGTCGCGGTCGATGCGGAAGGCGATGGAGTTCGGCGCGATGAAGACGTTGTAGAAACGCGAGATCGCGTCCGGGCCGATGTGCTCGCGCGAGCCGTACGGGTCGTGCACTGCGGCCTGCTCGGTGAACAGCGCTACCCACGCGGTCTTGTCGTGCGCCGCTACGGCCTGCGGTGACGCGCGCACCGCGGCCAAGAGATCTTCGGCGGTCCGATCCAACGGCATTGAGGTCCTCCATATTCACGCTCCCCCTGCGCGATCCATGATAGAACGTGTTCTAGTTTTGCGTCGGCGATCGTGCCCGGCGCCTGTTGGACAAGAGGATCTCGATGGACTGGTACACCGGGAACACCACCTACGACACCGTGCTGACCATCGCGTTCGCCTTCGCCGCGTTCGTGATCGTCGGCGGACTGTTCGCGCAGAGCCCCTACGGCCGCTTCGCCTCGAACGCGGTCGGCTTCAATCTCAATCCGAAGCTGGGCTGGTGGCTGATGGAGCTGCCCGCGACCGTAGTGTTCGCGGTGTTCTATCTCAGCGGCCCCGATCGGTTCGAGCCGGTGCCGCTGGTACTGGCCGCAATCTGGCTGCTGCACTACGGCAATCGCGGCTGGTTCTTCCCGCTCTCCATCCGGCAGGTACCGGGCAAGAAGAGCAGTTTCAATGTCTCGGTAGTCGGGGCGGGCGTGTTCGTGACGGCCCTGCACGGCTACCTCAACGGCGCGTTCTTCAGCAACGACTACAACAACCAGTACGGCACCGCCTGGCTCACCGATCCGCGTTTCCTGATCGGGCTGGTCGTGTACCTGTGCGGATTCGGGCTGCTGGTGCGGTCCGAGGCGATCGTGCGCAATCTGCGGGACAAGAACAATCCCGGCGCCGCCGAGTACCGCGTCCCGCACGGCGCGGGCTTCCGCTTCGTCAGCAGCCCGGCCTACCTGGGCGAGCTGATCGCCTGGGCCGGGTTCGCCCTGCTCACCTGGTCGCTGGCCGGTGTCGTGATCTTCTTGATCACCGCGGGAAACCTGGTGCCGCGCGCCTTCGCGACCCACCGGTGGTACCGGGAGAAGTTCGCCGACTACCCGGCCAACCGGAAAGCCTTGATCCCCGGCGTGATCTGACACACCAACCAGTACCCGCGACCTTTAGGGAGCGGCGGCCACGAAGTGGCCGGTCCGCGGCCGGGTCGCCGGTCAGGCGCCGGTGCGTAGGCGACGAAGGAGCAAGCACCGGTACCTGACCGGCGGCCCCTTGGGGCCGCGGACACGCGCGCGCCAGCGCGCCGATAACTCAGTTCTTGGGGAACTTCAGCTGTGACAGATCGATCCCGTCCAGGCCGGGGGGCAGCTGATCGAGACCGGGCGGCATGTTCGACAGGTCCATGCCCGGCGGCAGCCCCGGCATTCCGGCGGGCATCCCGGGGAACCCACCACGCATCTTCGGCGGGGTAGGCCCACGCCCACCCTTCTTGCCCTTCTTACCGCCCTTTTTGGTGCTGCTGCGACGTGCGCCCGGCATCCCCATCTGCCGACCCATCATCGCCATCATCTTCTTGGCTTCGAAGAACCGGTCGACGAGCTGGTTGACCTCCGACACCTGCACCCCGGAACCATTGGCGATGCGCAGGCGCCGCGAGGCGTTGATGATCTTGGGGTTGTCCCGCTCGGCACGCGTCATGCCGCGGATGATCGCCTGCACCCGATCGAGCTGCTTGTCGTCGACCGCGGCGAGGGCTTCCTTCATCTGACCCGCACCGGGCAGCATCCCGAGCAGGTTGCCGATCGGGCCCATCTTGCGGATGGCCAGCATCTGGTCGAGGAAGTCCTCGAGGGTGAGTTCGCCGCTGCCGATCTTGCGCGCGGTCTCCTCGGCCTGCTCGGCGTCGTAGACCTGTTCGGCCTGCTCGATGAGGGTGAGCACATCGCCCATGCCGAGGATGCGCGAGGCCATCCGGTCGGGATGGAAGACGTCGAAGTCCTCGAGTTTCTCACCGGTGGAGGCGAACATGATCGGCGCGCCGGTGACATTGCGCACCGACAGCGCCGCACCACCGCGGGCGTCACCGTCGAGCTTGGTCAGCACGACACCGGTGAACCCGACACCGTCGCGGAAGGCTTCGGCGGTGCTGACCGCGTCCTGACCGATCATCGCGTCGAGCACGAACAGCGTCTCGTCGGGCTGCACGGCATCGCGGATACCCGCGGCCTGGCGCATCAGCTCGGCGTCGATACCGAGGCGACCGGCGGTATCGACGATGACCACGTCGTACTGCTTGGCCTTGGCCTCGTCGATACCGGCCGCGGCGACGGCGACCGGGTCGGCCGCGGTGATCCCGAGCGGGTTCTCGCCGCCGCCGCCGAAGGCACCGGTGACAGGCCCGGAGGCGGCAGCCTGCGTAACCACGGAGGGCCCGCCGGTGCCTTCCTTCGCGATTGTGGTGCCGCCGTGCGGGGCGAACACGGGCACGCCCGCGCGCTCACCGACGACCTGCAGCTGGGTGACCGCGCCGGGACGCTGCAGGTCACAGGCCACCAGCAACGGCTGGTGCCCCTGACCCTTGAGCCATTTGGCCAGCTTGCCCGCGAGGGTGGTCTTACCCGCGCCCTGCAGACCGGCCAGCATGATGACCGTCGGCGGGTTCTTGGCGAGGTTGATGCGCCGGGTCTCGCCACCGAGGATCGCGACGAGTTCCTCGTTGACGATCTTGACGACCTGCTGCGCGGGATTGAGCGCGCCGGAGACCTCCGCGCCCTTGGCGCGTTCTTTGACGTTGGCGATGAAGCCGCGCACCACGGGCAGCGCGACGTCGGCCTCGAGGAGTGCGAGGCGGATCTCGCGCGCGGTGGCGTCGATGTCGGCCGGTGACAGACGCCCCTTACCGCGCAGATCCTGCAGTGCACCGGTAAGCCGGTCGGACAGGGATTCGAACACCGATCGCGCTCCTGATCTGAAAGGGTCTCAGATCGTCTGACCGAAGTCGGACGTCTATTGCCCTCCCAGGGTAATGGAGGTTATTCGGTATGCCGCACGTGCGGTGGCGCGGTGCGGCGTAACTCGTGGGATTCGATGTTCACCAGATACACCGCTTCTCTGCCGGTGAGGCCGAGTTCCCGCGAGAGCGCCTCGATCCGGAGCCACTCGGAATCGGCGCTGTCGGCGTGGTGGGCGGTGGTCGAGGCGATGGTCATCGCGGCCAGCGCCTGCGCACCACTGAGGGTGCGACCCGGCAACCACGAAACCACCCACAGGTCACCACCGACGCAGCGCGCGATGTGCGCGGTCGCGTCGCTGGTCATCATTGACGCGGAAACGACTTCGATAGCCACGGATCAGCTCCCCTCGTACGAGTGACAGCCGGACCAGGGAAATGCTATAGGTCCTATCTCGACTTATCGGACCGCGAGCACGCTGTGTAGCAACCTGATAGCAATCAGTGAGTAAACCGTGTCCTTACAATGTCAAGCGGTGTCGCCGGATTCGGTCGGCGGCGGGGCGGGCGCGGGACGGGGAACCACGTCTAGGACGGCCTTTTCGATGCGGTCGCGCAGCGCGGGGCTGTCGGCGTCGCCCAGTTCGAGGGAGAAGGCGTCGACGACGGCCGAGCCCATCGTGACCACCTTCGCCCACCGGACGTTCGCTCCCGTCGCGGCGAAGGCACCGGCCAGCCTGCTCAGCAAACCGACCCGATCGTCGGCGCGCAGCTCCAGGATCACCTGTCCGGGTGTGCTGACAGATGACCAGATCAGGCGCGGCGCGGCACGTGCGTGCCGGCCAGGCCCCGTCCCGGCTGCTTCGGCTTCGCGTTTGGCCAGCACTTCCGGCAGGTTGAGCGCGCCGGTGGTGGCCCGGATGAGTTCCTGACGCAGCAGACCCGCGTCCGGTGGGTCGCCGAATTTCGGCATCACCACGAAGGTGTTGATCGCCGCGTCCCCCGCACTGCCCAGCGAAGCCGAGAGCACGCGCAGGGCATGCAGCGCCAGGACACCGGCGGCGTCGGAGAGCAGGCCGGGCTCGTCGGGGGCGATCACCGTCACCGCGAAGGTGTGTTTGCCGTCGCCGGGCACGAGGGTCACGTGCACGCCGCCCGCCGCGGCCTTGTCCAAGAGCTCCGGGTCGATCGGTTCCGGTTGCGGCAGTGGCTCGCCCGCCATGACGAGCCGGCAGCGGCGCACCAGTTCGCCGATCAGCGAGGCCTTCCAGTCGCCCCAGACGCCGGGGCCGGTGGCCATCGAGTCGGCCTCGGCCAGCGTGTGCAGCAGTTCGAGCAGGCCCACGTCACCGCCGAGCGCGTCGGCGACGTGCTGCACGGTCGCCGGATCGTCGAGGTCGCGCCGGGTAGCGGTGTCGGGCAGCAGCAGGTGGTGGCGCACGATCGCGCTGAGGGTGCGCACGTCCGAGGGCCACAGACCGAGCCTGCGGCCGATGTGGGTGGCCAGTTCGGCACCGACGATGCTGTGGTCGCCCGTTCGGCCCTTACCGATGTCGTGCAGCAGCGCGCCGAGGGCGAGCAGGTCGGGCCGGGCGACCCTGGTGCTCAGCCCACTCGCGAAGGCGACCGTCTCCATCAGGTGCCGATCGACGGTCCAGGTGTGCAGTGCGTCGCGCGGCGGTAGATCGCGGACCGCGCCCCATTCGGGAAAGAGCCTGCCCCACAAGCCCGTTCGATCGAGTGCCTCGACCGCGTCGATGCTGCCGCGGCCCGCGCCGAGCAGCACGAGCAGATCGTTGAGCGCGTCCTTCGGCCACGGTTCGCGCAGTTCGGGCGCGTCCTCGGACAGGCGGTTGAGCGTGGTCGCCGACATCGGCAGCCCGGTCTGCGCCGACGCCGCGGCCACCCGCAGGATCAGCCCGGGATCGCGTTGCGGGCGGGCGTCTCTGGCCAGCACCACCTCGCCGGAGTGCTCGACCACCCCCTCATCGAGTGGTCGGCGCACCGGCATCCGGCGCAGTCTGGCCAGGCCGCGCCGCGGTAGCGCGTTGGCGGCCGTGCGCAGACCGACGTCGCACGAATAGCTCACCGTACGCGCCGAATCGGTCAATGTCCGGGCGAGATCGAAGCGGTCACCGATGCGCAGCGCGGCGCCGATCTCGTCGGCGTCCTGGGCGCGCAGTTGATCACGGGCCCGGCCCGCGACCCGGTGCAGTTCGGTGCGGACGTCGAGGAGTCGGCGGTGTGCCTGTTTCAGGCCGCCGCCGGGGACCTCGGGGCCCAATCCCGGCATGGCGTCGGTCAGCTGGGCGATCGAGAGCGCGTCGAGCAGCTGGATATCGCGCAGCCCGCCGCGACCGTTCTTGAGATCGGGTTCGGCGCGGTGGGCGATCTCGCCACTGCGCTGCCAGCGTGCGCTGGTCTGGGCGATGAGATCATCGAAGCGGGACCGGATTCCGGTGCGCCATTCCCGGCGCACGCCGCCGATGAGCAGATTGCTGAGATCTTCGTCGCCGACGATGTGGCGGGCTTCGAGCAGGCCGAGCGCGGCGATCATGTCGTCGGCGGCCACCCGCAGCGCCTGCGGCACGGTGCGCACGCTGTGGTCGAGCTTGATGTGGGCGTCCCAGAGGGGATACCAGAGTTGATCGGCGACCTCGGAGACCACCTTGGGGTCGACGTCGTCGTGCAGCAGCACGAGGTCGAGATCGGAGTACGGCAGCATCTCGCGGCGGCCGAGTCCGCCGACCGCCACGACCGCGAGGCCGCTGTCGGCGGTGATGCCGAGTTCGTTGCCCTTGCTGGTGAGCCACAGTTCGAACAGGTCGACCAGGGCCTCACGCAGCGATTCCGGATCGAGCCGTGGATTGCGGGTGCCCGCTCCGTCGAGCAGTTGCGCCCTGGCCTTGACCAGATCCGCCGCTCCGTTGTTCTGAGTACCGCCGTTCCGCTGTGCCACAGCCCACACCACCATTTCATGCGGGCGGCCCCGCCCCGACCGGTTGAATTCTCACCGGTGGGAGCGGGGCCGCCACTCGATCGATTCCTCGTGCGTGCCCTACCGAATTACAGTGCGTCGCTTCCGCGTTCGCCGGTGCGGACGCGGATGATGGTGTCCACCGGGGTCACCCACACCTTGCCGTCACCGATCTTGCCGGTCCGCGAGGCTTCGACGATCACCTCGACGACCTTCTCGACCGACGCATCGTCCACGACGACCTCGACCCGGACCTTGGGAACGAAATCCACCGAGTACTCGGCACCGCGGTAGACCTCGGTGTGGCCCTTCTGCCTGCCGTATCCCTGGACCTCGCTGACGGTCATGCCGAGCACGCCTGCCTGCTCCAGCCCGGTCTTCACATCTTCGAGCGTGAACGGTTTGACGATTGCCGTAACCAGTTTCATGTTCGTCATGCCTCCTTGACGAGCGAGCGTGCCGTGCCACCCACAGCAGCGAAATCGTATGCGGTTTCCGCGTGCTCGGCCTCGTCAAGGCCCGCAGCCTCGGACTCTTCACTGGCGCGCAGGCCGATCGTGAACTTGATCGCGTACGCGATGATGGCCGTGGCGACCAGCGAGTAGGCCAAGACGACGAAAGCACCGACAGCCTGCAGCTTCAACTGCTCGACTCCACCACCGTAGAACAAGCCGGTGACGCCCGCCGGAGCTTCGCTCGCAGCGACCAAACCGACCATCAAGGTGCCGACCAGACCACCGACCAGGTGGACGCCGACCACGTCGAGCGAATCGTCGAAGCCGAAACGGAACTTCAGGCCGACGGCCAGGGCGCACAGCGCACCGGCGACCACACCGATGGCCAGGGCACCGACCACGTTCACCGAGGAACAAGCCGGGGTGATGGCGACCAGACCGGCGACGATGCCCGAGGCAGCGCCGAGCGAGGTCGGGTGACCGTCGCGGATCTTCTCCACGAGCAGCCAGGCCATCATCGCGGCGGCGGTGGCGATGGTGGTGGTGAGGAAGGTGGCACCGGCGATCCCGTTGGCGCCGAGCGCCGAACCGGCGTTGAAGCCGTACCAGCCGAACCACAGCAGACCGGCGCCGAGCATCACGAACGGCAGGTTGTGCGGACGGAACGGCGTCTTCGGCCAGCCCTTGCGCTTGCCGAGGATGAGGCACAGGACCAGACCGGCGGCGCCGGCGTTGATGTGGACCGCGGTGCCACCGGCGAAGTCGATCGCCTTGAGGTTGTTGGCGATCCAGCCACCGGCCTCAGCGGTGTAACCGTCGAAGGCGAAGACCCAGTGCGCGACGGGGAAGTAGACGACCGTGACCCAGATTCCGGCAAATACGAGCCACGAGCCGAACTTCAGGCGGTCAGCGACCGCGCCCGAGATGAGTGCGACCGTGATGATCGCGAACATGAGCTGGAAGGCGACGAAGACCGTCAGCGGGATACCCGCGGTGATCGGGGCCGTCGGGTCCTCCGGGGTCGCCGTGAACAGCGGGATGCCCGCCGAATCCGCGGCGGTGCCACCGAAGATGCTCTTCAGACCGAAGTACTGGAGAGGATCACCGATCAGGTTGCCCTTGTCCTCGCCGAACGTCATCGAGAAGCCGTATAGACACCACAGGATGGTGACCAGGCCCATCGCGGAGACGCTCATCATGATCATGTTCAGCACGTTCTTGCCACGGACCATGCCGCCGTAGAAGAACGCCAAACC
Organism: Nocardia sp. IBHARD005; assembly: GCF_052814245.1. Classification (NCBI taxonomy): domain Bacteria; kingdom Bacillati; phylum Actinomycetota; class Actinomycetes; order Mycobacteriales; family Nocardiaceae; genus Nocardia; species Nocardia sp. IBHARD005. The sequence goes on along the minus strand of NZ_CP199935.1, from coordinate 3,500,606 downwards.
CGGCGTCATCAACAGCACGAGCGCTGCCGACGCCAGCATCCAAGCGGTATCACCGGTATCCGGTGTACCGATCAGTGGAAATGCCACCTTGTCTTCCTCCTCATCTCGGGCCTCGCCGATGACGGCAAAAGGACCTGTACAGAAGGGTCGCCACTCGGTGTTTCATCCGTTGAGCTGTGGTGTTTCGCCTGAGTGAACGGATAGCGCTGTTGTGTTGCATCCACGTTTCGCGTGGTTGACATGAGCCTGTCAGCTCACGGTGAGGTTGGTACGGAGGTGGGATTCGCCGCGAGTTCGCGCGGCGATTCGCCTGGCGTGGCTTTCCCGGAAAACAGTGTTGTCAGCCCCGGAAAACAGCGATGCCCGCCCGATCGCTGGATCGGGCGGGCATCGTCTGGAATCGCTAGGCGGTACCACCGAGCAGGGCATCGACGAACGCACCGGGCTCGAACGGGGCCAGATCGTCGGCACCCTCGCCGAGGCCGACGAGTTTCACCGGCACGCCGAGTTCGTGCTGCACCTGGAACACGATGCCGCCCTTGGCGGTGCCGTCGAGCTTGGTGAGGACCACGCCGGTGATGTCGACGACGTCGGCGAACACCCGCGCCTGCATCAGGCCGTTCTGGCCGACGGTCGCGTCGAGGACCAGCAGCACCTCGTCGACCTCACCCTTCTTCTCCACAACCCGCTTGACCTTGCCCAGCTCGTCCATCAGGCCGGTCTTGGTGTGCAGGCGGCCCGCGGTGTCGATGAGGACCGCGTCGACACCACCGTCGATACCCGCGGTGACCGCGTCGAAGGCGACGGCGGCCGGGTCGGCGGCCTCTTTACCGCGCACGGTCTCCGCGCCCACCCGTTCGCCCCAGGTCTGCAGCTGATCGGCGGCGGCGGCGCGGAAGGTGTCGGCGGCGCCGAGCAGCACGCGGCGTCCGTCGGCGACGAGCACGCGGGCCAGTTTGCCGGTGGTGGTGGTCTTACCGGTGCCGTTGACGCCGACAACGAGCAGGATCGCGGGCTTGTCGCCGTGCGGGAGGGCATGGATGGAACGGTCGAGTTCGGGGCGCAGTGCCTCGATGAGCACGTCACGCAGGGCGGTGCGGGCCTGCTCGGGAGTGCGCACGCTGCGCGAGGCCATCTCTTCGCGCAGGCGTTCGACGATCTTCGCGGTGCTCGCGGTGCCGATATCGGCCAGCACCAGGGTGTCTTCGATCTCCTCCCACGAATCCTCGTCGAGGTCGCCGCCGCCGAGCAGACCGAGCAGACTCTTGCCGACCGCGTTCTGGGAACGAGCCAGACGGCCGCGCAGGCGGACGAGGCGGCCGGTGGTGGGGTCGATCTCTTCGATCGCGGTGGTGGTCGCGTCGACCTCGGCCGGGGCGGTCTCGGCAGCTGGTGCGGGCTCGGTGGTCGGTACGGCGGGAGCCTTGGTGAGCGGCTCGCTGGGAGCCTCGGTCGACGCCGTGCCTGCGGGCGCGGCCTTGGTGGCAGCGGTGTCGGACGGCGCGGCCTTCGGCGGTGCCGTGTCGGTGGGCGCGGAATCGGTAGCCGCGGGCTCGGTGTCCGGTTCGGCCGGTGCGACGGTGTCGAGACCGGACGCGTCGTCGGGGACCACCACGGTCTCGTCGAGAGCGACATCGCCCTCGGGCAGCCGAACATCGGTGATGCCACGACGCGGGGCGTCCCGCGGGATCGCGGCGTCGTCGCCGACGTGCGGTTGGCCGTCGGTGTCGGTGCGCTCCGGGATGGGCTCGGGCTTCGGCAACGTGGCCGTCGAGCCGCCCTGGCTGAAGTTGAACCCACCGGACGCGGTGTAACCACCGGAGCGGTCCGTCAACTCCTTGTCCGGTTCGGGCGGTGCCAGCGAAATCTGGCGTCGCTTGTACAGGACGAAACCCGCGACGAGCGCCACCAACAGGACGGCGGCGATCGCGGCGATCAGGATCCACGCTTGCGAACTCACCCGGCGAGTCTATTCGTGCGGGGAGTTACCGCACGTCGGCGGCATCTGCGGGGCAGGTCGGCGAGCCGTACCCGGGCGCGTCGCGGTGTGGCGGAAACACTACAGATTCGTTGTCCTGCGGAACTTCTGGCGCTTGCCCCATAGGATCGGCGGAGTGACCGATCGAAACGTGCTTGGGGGGCCGCTGGAAGAGTGCGGCACCGATCCTCTCACGGGCTTCTACCGGGACGGCTGCTGCAGCACCGGTCCGGAGGATCTCGGCAGCCACACCGTGTGCACCGTCGTGACGGCGGAATTCCTGGAGCATCAGGCCTCCATCGGCAACGACCTCAGCACCCCCCGCCCAGAGAACAATTTCCCCGGCCTGCAACCGGGCGACCGCTGGTGTGTGGTGGCGGTCCGCTGGTTGCACGCCCACGAGGACGGCGTCGCCGCTCCCGTGGTGCTGGCCGCGACCCACGAGAACGCGCTGGAGGTCATCTCGGTGGACATCCTGCGCAAATACGCCGTCGACGTCCCCGACGACGTCAGCGACCTCTTGTAGGAGCGCGCCCGCCTCCCCTCGAATTCTGCGTGTCGTGGGGGGTCTGTCATTTCCGTGTCGGGCCGGCGGTGGGGAGCAGGTGGCGTATCAGCGGTCCGGCTCTTCACGAGTCGGCCTCGCTGACAGCGAATTTCAGCCGCGAGTTGCCGGAGGGCGACTTCGGGACAGCGCTGCCGCCCGGGTGCCGCCCCCGGCCTCAGACAGCGGCCGATACCGGGTCGGGGTCGGTGGCCTCGGCTCGGTTCAGCCGCTGGGAAATCACCTGGGTGATGCCGTCGCCGCGCATGCTCACGCCGTAGAGGGCGTCGGCGATCTCCATGGTCGGCTTCTGGTGGGTGATGACGATCAGCTGACTCTTCTCGCGCAGCTGCTCGAACAGGCCGATGAGGCGGCGCAGGTTGGTGTCGTCCAGAGCGGCTTCGACCTCGTCCATCACGTAGAACGGGGAGGGGCGGGCGCGGAAGATCGCGACGAGCAAAGCCACTGCGGTGAGCGACTTTTCGCCGCCGGAGAGCAACGAGAGACGTTTGACCTTCTTGCCCGGCGGGCGGGCCTCGACCTCGATGCCGGTGGTGAGCATGTCCGACGGGTCGGTGAGCACCAGCCTGCCCTCGCCGCCGGGGAACAGTTTCCCGAACACGCCGACGAATTCGCGTTCCACGTCGGCATAGGCCTCGGTGAACACCTGAAGGATGCGCGCGTCGACCTCGGCGACCACGTCGAGCAGGTCCTTACGCGCGTTCTTGACGTCTTCGAGCTGGGTGGCGAGGAAGGTGTAGCGCTCCTCGAGTGCCGCGAACTCTTCCAGCGCAAGGGGGTTCACCTTGCCGAGAGTGGTGAGGTCCTTCTCGGCGCGCTTGGCGCGGCGCTCCTGGGTGGGCCGGTCATAGGGCATCGGTTGCGGTGCGCTGACCTGTTCGCCGCGTTCCTTGGCCTGCTCGTATTCGTGTATCTCCAGCGCCGAGGGCGGCAGCACCACGTCGGGCCCGTATTCGGCGACGAGGTCGGCGAGTGCGATGCCGAACTGTTCGGCGATGGTCGTCTCGAGCTGTTCGATGCGCAGTGCCGCTTGGGCTTTGGCGACTTCGTCGCGGTGCACGGCATCGGTGAGCTGGGCCAGCTGGGTATTCAGCGCGCGTGCGCGCTCCTTCACCTGTTCCAGTGCCGCGGCGCATTCGCCACGGCGACGGACCAATTCGTCACGTCGCGCCGCGGCGGTGGCCACCACCTGCTCGAGTTGGTGCTTGATCTCGGTACCCGATTCGGCGACCGCCGCGGCCACGGCGGCCGCTTGGCGCCGAGCGGCCTGCGCGCGTTCGGCGCGTGCCCTGGCCTCCCGTTCACCACGGGCGGCCCTGCGCAGCGAATCCGCTTTGCCACGAACGGATTCCGCGCGTTCCTCCGAGGTGCGCACGGACAGGCGCGCTTCGACCTCCATGGTCCGGGCTTCGGCCAGCGCGGCGGCGGCTTCTTCGCGGGCGTACCCCGCGGTCTCGGTGCTCGCGGCGCCGACACTGTCGTCGCTACCGTCGTGTTCGATCTCGGCGTGCCGCAACCGGTCCTCGAGTTCGGCCAGTGCGGCCAGCGACTTCTCCCGCGCCGCTTCGGCTTCCGCGCGCTGGGTGGCCAGCCGCTCCCCCTCGGTCTGCGCGGCGCGCGCACTGTGCCCGACGCGGGCCAGCCGGTCGTAGATCGCCAGCAGCGCCTGATCGGATTCGTGCAGCGCCATCAGCGCGTGGTCGGCGGCGTCCTTGCGGTCGGCCTGTTCGGCCAGCGCTCCGGCCAGCGCCGCCTCCAGCTCCTCGGCCCGTCGTTGCGCGGCCGCCAATTCCGCTGTGGCGGTGTCGATCTCGGCCTGGACCTCGAGCTGGCTCGGCATCCGCTCCGAACCGCCGACGATCCAGCCCGCACCGGCCAGATCACCGTCACGGGTGACCACCCGAAGCTCCGGGCGCGGGCCGACGAGCTCGGTGGCGGTCGCCAGATCGTCGACGACCACGACGTCGGCGGTGAGCGCCGCCAGCGCGGGCCGCACCTGCTCGTCGCCCTCGAGCACGTCGGCGAGCCACTGCGCACCAGCGGGCAACGCGGAACGCCCGGCCGGAATCGTTGCGCCGCTCGCGAAGACGAACGCCACCCGGCCACCGTCACCGCTGCGCAATTCCCGCACCGCCGAGTCGGCGGTCGTCGCGGTATCGGCCGTGATGGCATCGGCGAGCGGACCGAGCAGCGCGGCGACAGCGGCCTCGAATCCGGGCTGCACGTGCAACAGGCCGGACAGCCGTCCGCCGAGCCCGCTCACTCCGTGTTCGAGCAGCCAGGCCGCACCGTCCTTGCGGGCCAGGTTCATGCCCAACGCTTCGATGCGGGCACCGAGCCGGGCGACGAGCTTGCTCGCCTCACGGTCGAGTTCACGCAGTTCCCGCACCCGCTCGTCGGCCAGTCCCTGCGCGGCGACGGCGTGTTCGTGCTGGGCGTCGAGTCCCTTTTCCCCGGCGTCGAGTTCGCCGAGTTCGTCCTGCACCGAGTCGTATTCGACCTGCGCGGTCTCACCACGGTGGCGGGCGTCGGCGATGGCCACGGACAGGCGCGCGATCTCGGCGTCCACGGACTGGGCGCGGGTGCGCAACGTGTCGACCTGGCCGGACAGCCGGGCCAGCCCTTCGCGCCGGTCGGCGATCGCGCGCACGGCCGCCAGGTGTGCCTGCTCGGCGGCCTTGGCGGCGTGCTCACGCTCGGCGAGGGCTTCACGCGCGGCTTCGAGGGTCTCGGTGGCCATCTCGACCGCGTACCGCAGTTCGGCCTCTTCGGCTTCGATCCGGTCGGCCTCGGCCTCGAGCTGCTCCGGGTCGCGTCCGGTGCCGACCGGCGCCTCGGTGTGCAGGTGCCTGGCCCGGTCACTGGCGATGCGGATGGTGGCGTTCACCCGTTCGGCCAGCGCCGAGAGCTGGAACCAGGTCTGCGCTGCGGCCTCGGCACTGGGGCTCAGCCGGGAGAGCTGGAACTCCTGCTGCGCGAGCGCGGCGTTGGCGGCGTCGAGTTCGGTCTGCACCGTGATCTGCTGTTCGCGGGCGTAGGCCTCTTTGCTGAGCTGGGATTCCAGTTCGCCACGGCGGGTGACCAGATCGTCGGCGGCCAGGCGCAGCCGGGCGTCGCGCAGGTCGGCCTGCACGGTCTGCGCGCGGCGGGCGACCTCGGCCTGGCGGCTGAGCGGTTTGAGCTGGCGGCGCAGTTCGGTGGTGAGGTCGGTGAGCCGGGCGAGGTTGGCCTGCATCGCGTCGAGCTTGCGGACCGCTTTCTCCTTGCGCCTGCGGTGCTTGAGCACGCCCGCGGCCTCTTCGACGAACGCGCGCCGGTCCTCCGGCCGCGATTCCAGGATCGCCGACAGCCTGCCCTGCCCCACGATGACGTGCATTTCGCGCCCGATGCCGGAGTCCGACAGCAGTTCCTGCACATCCATCAGCCGGCAGGTGCTGCCGTTGATCTCGTACTCGCCCGCGCCGTCGCGGAACATACGCCGGGTGATCGACACCTCGGCATAGTCGATGGGCAGCGCACCGTCGGAGTTGTCGATGGTCAGCGTCACCTCGGCACGCCCGAGCGGTGCCCGCCCGACGGTCCCGGCGAAGATGACGTCCTGCATCTTCCCGCCCCGCAACGCTTTGGCACCCTGCTCACCCATCACCCAGGAGAGCGCGTCGACGACATTGGATTTACCGGACCCGTTCGGCCCGACGACGCAGGTAATGCCCGGTTCGAAGCGCAAAGTGGTCGCAGACGCGAAGGACTTGAACCCCTTCAACGTGAGACTCTTCAAATGCAAGCTAGCCCGCCTCTCCGGGAATTCAAGCCAGACCTAGGTGCGAGGAGACACGAGACGCGGCCGACGGATGTGCAGTTGGCTCGGGTAGCCGGTGCCCGGTGAGTTACCCATGTGCTCACGAGAGCCTATCGGAAAGATGACCGCACCTTTCGCGAGTACATGGGTAACTCACCGGGCACCGGCTGACACAGCCCGATTCACAACCGCCGGCCGCCTGCCGAGGTACCTCGCACCTAGTTCTGGCCAGAATCCCGGAGAGGCGGATCAGCTTCCCAGCCGGTGATCACGCGGAAGACCAGGACTGCACCCCACGGGCCGATCACCCACATCGGCCAGAAGTAGGTGAGCTCTCCCGCGGTCAGCGAGATCAGGCCCCAGATGACCAGCACGATCACGCTGACACCGAGCCAGCTACCCGCTTCGATGCGCTGCCAGATCGGGAAGCGCGTACCGGACTTGCGTTCGGCGGGCGCCGCGGCCTGCTGCTGTTTCGTGAGCGGCGGCAGATCGGACAGGACGACGGCTAGTTCGTCGCGCGTGGTGGTCGCGTAGACCTTGGCCACGCGCTGGTCGTATTCGCCCAGGTCGAGCCTGCCGTCGGCCAGATGCGTACCCAGCTGGGCGACGATGGCGTTGCGTTCGGCGTCGGACGCGCGCGTACCCGGGGTGATATCCATGCCGACGTCCTCTCGGTCAACATCCACGATGGAGTGCTGGTTTCCAGCGTCCACCCTCCACAGTGCGATGTCAACCGCTCACCCTCGATCAGAGGATGGCGAAAGCCACCACGAGACCGAGCGCGAAGTGCGCGGCGGCGACGACGAGGACCTCGGGGGTGTAGGTCTCGGCGTGCAGCGTGCGGCCGATGTCGACGCCGGTGACCTTCTCGATCACCCGCACCGAGATCACCTGCGCGATGATGCCTACCAGGCCGAACACGATCGCCGCGATCAGCCCTTCCGACAGCTTGCCGCTGCCGCCGGTGGCCAGCACCGCGAACACGACGATGAACGCCATGCTGATCATTCCGGCCGCCGAGACGATGATCGCGTTCGGCTTGCCCGCCACCACCAGGTCGCGCAGCTTGCCGGGCGTGGTCAGATCGATGGCGAAGAAGCCGATCAGCATCAGCACGAGGCCGATCAGGCAGTACAGGATGATGGCGCCGACGCCTTCACCGAGCGCACTCCAATAACCCGATTCCAGGGCGAGGGCGGTCATCGTGGTCCTTTCGAACTGTGTTGTGAGGTCAGGTGTCAGTCGACGATGCGGTGCGGCACGAACGCGGCGCCGTCATCGGTGATCAGGCCGGCGGTCTCGCGAATGCCGAGCCCGGCCGCGGTGTCACCCACGACCCAGGCGCCGAGCACCGGGCGCATCCCGTCGAATTCCGGTAGCGGGTCGAGCAATTGGTAGACGAAACCCTCGGCGCCGTAGACGCCGCCGGTCGCGGTCTCCATGCCGGGGCCGACGATGGTCATGTTCGCGCCCTCGCGGCCGAGCTTGGGTTTGCGAATGTATTCGGTGAGCTCGTGCGGGTTGTCGAGGTAGGCGGGCAACAGATTCGGGTGGCCGGGATACATCTCCCACAGGATCGCCAGGATCGCCTTGTTGCTCAGCAGCGTGGTCCACAGCGGTTCGATCCACGCGGTCGCGGGCAGGCTACCGACGACGCGCTTGCCGAAATCGTCGTCGACGATCCACTCCCACGGATACAGCTTGAACATCGCCTCGATCGGCGCCTCGGCCAGATCGACGAACCGGTTCAGCTCGGTATCGAAACCGACTTCCTCGATCGGCAGCGCGACCGTGTCGAAACCGGCTTCGGCCGCCGTCTCCTGCATATAGGCGGTGGTGACGTTGTCCTCACCGGTCGCGTCGGCACCCGACCAGGTGAAGTGCAGTTCGGTACCGGGCAGCACGCCGCGCAGTTCGGTCCAGCGCTCCACCAGTTTCTCGTGCAGCGAATTCCATTGGTCGCCACCGGGATACACCTGCTGCAACCAGTGCCACTGGATGATCGCGGCCTCGAGCAGCGAGGTGGGGGTGTCGGCGTTGTATTCCAGCAGCTTGGCCGGGCGCCGCGCGTCATAGCGCAGGTCGAAGCGGCCGTACACGTAAGGGTCACTGCGACGCCAGGATTCGGCGATCGGGCCCCACGTCCATTCCGGCAGACCGAAATCGGCGAAGCGCTCGGTGAGTACCACGTGTTCGACCGCGTGCAGGCACATCGACTGCAGCAGTTCCACATCGGCTTCCAGCGCGAGGATCTCGTCCATCGAGAACTCGTAGTGCACCGACTCGTCCCAGTACGGCCGCGGCTGACCGCTGGCATCGCGCCCCGGTGCGCCGTAAACCAGACCCTGCTTTTCGACGATCTGCTGCCAGTCCTGGCGTGGTGTGCTCGTGTTGCGCCGCATCTACGACCCACTCCCCCCAGTCGACTTGCTGCCGAGTCCGCCGCGCTGCACCGTGGTGCCACTCTTGGTCTTGATCTCGGCATTGCGCGGTTTCACCGAGGTGCCACCCGTCGGTGGCCGGCCGATCGTCGGTGTGCCGCCGTAGTGGTAGCGGTACTGCGGCCAGCCCAGAATCAGCAGTCCGCCGCCGTGTCCGCCGCCGGAGCCGTCACTGCGGAAATTGCTCTTGCCGTCGCCGCAGTTCTCATCGGGGACAACGACTTCCTGCCCGTTCTCATCGATCTGCACGCACGAGGCCGTCACCTGGTCGGGTGCGGTGATCGCCCGGTAGGCGAGGTAGCCACCGCCGACGAGCGCGGCGACGCCGACGATCGCGACACCGCCGATCATCACGCGTTTGCGGTTGCGCCGCTTCTCCTCGGCCGCCGCGGCCGCCGCCCGCTCGGCCGCTTCGGCTTGCCTGCGGGCCTTATCTCTGGCACGCGCTTCGCCGACGGTCGGCGGACGCGGCTGGGTGACGCCGGGTTCCTGCCTGGCCATCCGACCGGGACGCTGCGGGTCGACGGGATGCCCGCCCGCGCCGAAAACAGGCGGCGTCGCCCCTGTGCTCGGGTCGGGCGTGGACGCCCCGGCTGGTGTCGCTCCCTGACCCGCGGGTGTCGCACCGGCGTTCGGGTCGGACGGTGTCGAACTCGGATCCGGTGCGGACGATCCCGCGCCGGGATCGGGTGGCGTCCACGGGGACCTGTCCGGCTCGCCGTTCGAGGGTTGTTCCGGTCGATCGGGCGGTCCAGGGTTCTGTGTGCTCACCGCTGCCGCCCCCTAGCCCCCGAAGTCACCACTAGCGCTCCTCGAATCCCGTCATGTCGCCCCGCGCGGGCTCCCAGCTTTCCACAACCAGGTCTACCCGCCCGGGAGCCGGCCCGGACAGAGCATGTCTCACGTGCCCGACGGGTTGCGAACTATCGGGCGCCTCGCCGGACCGTAGCAGTTCCAGCAATTTCTCGCCCGCCGTTCGCGGCCCTTCGGCAACAACATGGACGCGTCCGTCGCGGTGGTTGCGCGCGTAGCCGACCAGCCCGAGTTCCAGTGCGCGCGACCGCGTCCACCACCGAAACCCCACGCCCTGCACATACCCGTGCACCCACGCACTCAGCCGAACCGGCTCCTCACTCATGCGTCGATGTTGAACGTCAACGTCACCTTCGTGCCCACCTTGAGCGTGCGGCCCACAGTGCACACCTTGTCGACGGCGCGCTGCACGGTGACCAGTAGTCGTTCGCGGGCGGCCTCGTCGAGTTCGGACAGGTCGAGTTCGAGGACCTCGTCGAGCTGCGGGTAGAGCTCGTTCTCGCGGTCGGCATCGCCGGAGACGCGGATGGTGGCGTCGAACTCGTCGCCGAGGCGACGCGACAACGGCAGGTCCGAACTGAGCCCGGTGCACCCGGCGAGCGCGATCTTGAGCAGCTCACCGGGAGTGAAGGCGCCGGGAACACCCTGGGAGGCGATCAACACCTCCGCGCCGCGGTTACTGCGCCCGGTGTAGGCACGGGTTCCGGTGCGCTCGACCCACAGTTCGGTGGGGACGTTGTTCACGGGTGCGATCTGCTCAGCCATGCCTTGATCCTGGCATGTCCGCCTCTGCGCGACTCATGCCGTCCGGTAACTGCCGCGAAAGTCACGTCCCGGTCTTGCGTACGTACGCGGCCGAGTTCTGGGCGTTCCCGGTGAGTTACCCATGTACTCGCGAGATCACGGGTAGACGCTCATTCTTGGAAGCGATAGCCCATCCCCGCCTCCGTGAGCAGATGGCGCGGGTTCGCCGGATCGTCCTCGAGTTTGCGTCGCAGCTGCGCGAGGTAGACGCGCAGGTAATGGGTCTCGGTCGCATAGGCCGGACCCCACACCTCGCGCAGTAATTCCTTGCGCCCCACCAGTTTTCCGCGATTGCGCACCAGCATCTCGAGCATTCCCCACTCGGTGGGCGTGAGGTGCACGGCCACGCCCTGCTTGGTGACCTTCTTCGCGGCCAGGTCGACGGTGAAGGAATCGGTCACGACCACCGGGTCGTCGCTGCCGGCATCAGCGGCCCCACGCCGAACCGCCGCACGCAACCGGGCCAGCAACTCGTCCATCCCGAACGGCTTGGTGACGTAGTCGTCGGCCCCCGCATCGAGCGCCTCGACCTTGTCAGCGGAGTCGGTGCGCGCCGAGAGCACCAGTACCGGCGCGCTACTCCAACCACGCAGGCCCGCAAGCACCTCGATGCCATCCATATCGGGCAGCCCGAGATCGAGAATCACCACATCGGGATGCTTCTCGGCGGCGGCACGCAGCGCGGCGGCACCATTGCCCGCGGTGATCACCTCGTAGCCACGCACCGACAGATTGATCCGCAACGCCCGCACGATCTGCGGCTCGTCGTCGACCACCAAAACCTTCACTGCTCCGCCACTCCGCGTATTTTGGCCGGACTCAGGTGGGAGGGCCGTCGTGCGGGCGGGCGGCGGTTTGTGCGTAGCAGCGGGTTCGCCGGTTCCCCCGGAGTTACCCATGTGCTCACTTGTCGGCATCGTTGTTTCCTGTGCAGGGGGCGGGCAGGTCTACCAGCATGGTCAGACCGCCGCCCGGGGTGGGTTCGGCGTGGACGGTACCGCCCATCGCCTCGACGAAACCGCGCACGACCGAGAGGCCGAGTCCGACGCCGGTGGTGTTGTCCCGGTCGCCGAGACGCTGGAACGGCTCGAACAGGTCCTCCTCGGTGCCCGCGGGGACGCCGCGTCCGGTGTCGACAACCGCGATCGACACCCGGTCGCCAACGTGTTCGGCGGTGACACGAACGGGGGTGTCACGACCGGAGTGGTGCAGCGCGTTATCGAGCAGGTTCGCCAGCACGCGTTCGAGAAGACCGCTGTCGGCGAGTACCGACACCTCACCGACCTCGACTTTCACCCGGTCCATCGCCGCGCGCCGCAATCCCCGTGCGCCCATCCCGACGCTCACCAGCGCGCGGTGCACCGCCTCGTCCATGTAGACCTGCCGCAATTGCGGGCTCACCACACCGACGGCCAGGCGCGACGAATCGAGCAGGTTGCCGACCAGCGCGGTCAGCTGGTCGACGGATTCCTCGATCGCCTCGAGCAGTTCGCCGGTGTCCTCGGCGGAGAACTCCACATCGTCGCTGCGCAGACTCGACACGGCGGCCTTCGCACCCGCCAACGGCGTGCGCAGGTCGTGGCTGACTGCCGAGAGCAGTGCCCGGCGCAACCGATCGGCCTCCAGCAACGCCGCCGCGGCACTGGCTTCTTCGGCGAGCCGTTCCTGCCGGACCAGCCCGGCGGCTTGATTGGCCACCGCGTTGAGCACCGGCCGCTCCCCCGGGTCGAGTGGATGCCCGGCCAGCAGCAGCAGGCTCGTCGTGTCGCCTGCTTCGATGACTGTCTGGGCATCGTCGGGACGTCGCGGTGGATCCGTGCCGACCTCGGCGACCACCACGTCACCGCACAGCATGCTCACCGCCCGCTGGCCGTACGCCTCACGCACCTGTTCCAGCAGACTCGGCAGGTCGGCGCCGTGCAGCACCGCGCCGGCGAACAACGTGAGCAGTTCGGCTTCACGAGACGCCTTGCGCGCCTGCCTGGTTCGCTTCGCCGCGACATCGACCAGCGCGGCGACCGCGACCGCCACGATCAGCAGCACCACCACGGTGACGAAGTTGTCCGGTTCGGCGATGGTGAGGCTGTAGCGCGGTGAGGTGAAGAACCAGTTCAGCAGCAGCCCCGACAGCAGCGCCGACACCATGGCGGGCACGACACCGCCGAGCAGCGCGACCGCGACGACACCGACGAAGAACATCGCGCTGAGCCCGCCGAGTTCGAGGAATCCGTCGAGCGTCGCCCAGCAGACCAGGCTCACCAGCACCGGCACCAGCAGTGCGGCGATCCAGGCGAACAGCGGCTGACGGACGCGCAGCGGGTTGCGGCGCACACCCTGGTTGGCCTGCTCATGGGTCACCATGTGGACGTCGATCTTGCCCGAACGCTGCACCACCGTGGACCCGATGCCCTCGTCGAGCATCCGCGCCCACCGCGACCGTCGCGAGGTCCCGAGCACCAGCTGCGTCGCGTTGACCTCCCGCGCGAATTCCAGCAGCGCGCCCGGCACATCGTCGCCGGTCACGGTGTGCAGCGAGGCACCGAGCCCGGCCGCGAGTTCACGCAGCCGAACCATCCGCTGCGTCGACACACCGGCGAGCCCGTCGCCACGAACCACGTGCACCACCACGAGATCGGCGCTGGACTTGGACGCGATCCGCCCCGCCCGGCGCACGACCGTCTCCGATTCCGCCCCGCCGGTGACCGCGACGACGACCCGTTCGCGCGCCTCCCACAGCTCGGTGATCTTGTGGTCGGCCCGGTACTCGGCGAGCGCGGCGTCGACCTGATCGGCCAGCCAGAGCAGTGCGAGTTCCCGGAGCGCGGTGAGATTTCCGGGCCGGAAGTAGTTGCGAAGCGCGGCATCCACCTTGTCCGCCGCGTACACATTTCCGTGCGACAGCCTGCGCCGCAATGCTTCCGGCGTGAGATCGACCAGCTCCACCTGATCGGCCCCACGCACCACCGCATCGGGCACCGTCTCGCGCTGCTCGATCCCGGTGATCTGGGCGACCACATCGTTGAGGCTCTCGAGGTGTTGCACGTTCACCGTCGAGATGACATCGATGCCGGCGTCGAGGAGTTGTTCGATGTCCTGCCAGCGCTTTTCGTGCACGCTGCCCGGCGCGTTGGTGTGCGCGAGCTCGTCGACGAGCACCACGGCGGGCTTGCGCGCGAGCACCGCGTCGACATCGAGTTCGGGCAGCTCGGTCCCCCGATAGCCGACCAGCTTGGTCGGGATCCGTTCGATGCCGTCGAGCAGTTGCGCGGTCTTCGCGCGGCCGTGCGTCTCGACCAGCGCGGCCACCACATCACGGCCGCGCTCGAGCCGCCGGTGCGCTTCGCCGAGCATGGCGTAGGTCTTGCCCACGCCCGGCGCCGCACCGAGATAGATGCGCAGTTGTCCGCGTTTCACCTGTCTATCATCGCGTGTCGCCGAGCCTCGACTGTAGGTCGCACCGGCAACACGCCGACCGTCACCATCGGCGTGTGCGAGGTGTTCAGCCGACCGAGCACCCGGATCAGCAGCAACGATCCGACAAAACCGAAGATCACCGCAAGGGTCACTACCGACACCGCGATCTCACTTTCCGTGCACAAGGGAACCGGGGACGCCGTTCGCCTGCCGGTGCCAACTTTCTACCGCGCGAACAAACGCCTGATCTCGATCTTTACGGTGTGTTGACGGCTATCGGGCCCGCTTTGACGGCATCCTCACACCCGTCGCCCACCCCGCCGCGTCAACATTGCGCAAAGGCCGGGCCGCCGGGCGCTAAGGAGTCGTAAGGAAGCCACGCCGAACCGCGATCCGGCGTTTCACTCACCTAGGTGCTCCACCTCGGAGCACAAGGAGGTTGAAAATGTCTGTCGTGGTGTTCACGGTGCTCACCGTGGCGATCTTCGCGCTGCTGGGCCTGATCCAGCGAGGGGTGGAGAAGCTGTGATCGCGAACCTTGCCGGTCTCGCGCTGGCTGTCGGAGTCGCCGTCTTCATGATCGCGGCGCTGCTCTTCCCCGAGAGGTTCTAGGTGAACACGACTACTGCGGGGATCGTCTTCGTGGCGGCCCTGGTTCTCGCGCTGGCCCTGGTGCACGTACCGCTCGGCGACTACATGTACCGGGTCTACAGCAGCGACAAGTACTCCCGCGTCGAGCGGCTGATCTTCCGCGCCATCGGCGCCAAGCCCGAGGTCGAGCAGACCTGGCCCGTCTACGCCCGCAGCGTGCTGGCGTTCTCGGCGGTCAGCGTGCTGTTGCTGTTCTTCTTCCAGCTGGTCCAGGGCGCACTGCCACTGCACCTCAACGATCCCGGCACCGAGATGACCCCCGCGCTCGCGTGGAACACCGCGGTCAGCTTCGTCACCAACACCAACTGGCAGAACTATTCCGGTGAATCCACCCAGGGGCACCTGGTGCAGATGGCCGGTCTCGCGGTGCAGAACTTCGTCTCCGCGGCTGTCGGCATGGCGGTGGCGGTGGCGCTGGTGCGTGGCTTCGCCCGCCGCCACACCGGCGACCTCGGCAACTTCTGGGTCGACCTGGTGCGCGGCACCCTGCGCATTCTGCTGCCGCTGGCGTTCGTCTTCGCGATCGTGCTGGTCGCGGGCGGCGTGATCCAGAATTTCCACAGCCACGATCAGGTCGCGCAGACCATCGGCGGCGCCGAACAGACGATCACCGGCGGTCCGGTGGCGAGCCAGGAAGTCATCAAGGAGCTCGGCACCAACGGCGGCGGCTTCTACAACGCGAACTCCGCGCACCCGTTCGAGAACCCGAACACCTGGACGAACTTCCTCGAGATCTTCCTGCTGATGGTGATCGCGTTCTCACTGCCGCGCACCTTCGGCCGGATGGTCGGTTCCACCAAGCAGGGCTACGCGATCGTGGCGGTGATGGGCACGATCGCCCTGGCCGGCATCTCGCTGACCAACCTGTTCCAGCTCCAGCACCACGGCACGGTACCGACCGCGATCGGCGCGTCGATGGAAGGCGTGGAAACCCGTTTCGGCGTTGCCGATTCGGCCACCTTCGCCGGGGCGACCACCCTCACCTCGACGGGTGCGGTGAACTCGTTCCACGATTCCTACACCAGCCTCGGCGGCATGATGACGATGTTCAACATGCAGCTCGGCGAGGTGGCGCCCGGCGGTGTCGGCTCCGGTCTGTACGGCATGTTGATCCTCGCCGTGATCACGGTGTTCGTTGCGGGCCTGATGGTCGGACGCACCCCGGAATACCTCGGCAAGAAGATCACCCCACGCGAAATCAAGCTGGCCGCGACGTATTTCCTGGTGAGCCCGCTGATCGTGCTGATCGGCACCGCGCTGGCCATGGCGTTGCCGGGGCAACGAGCGAGCATGCTCAACGGCGGACCGCACGGCATGTCGGAGGTGCTGTACGCCTTCACCTCCGCGGCCAACAACAACGGCTCCGCCTTCGCCGGTCTCACCGGCAACACCGAGTGGTACAACACCGCGCTCGGCCTCGCGATGCTGTTCGGCCGGTTCCTGCCGATCATCGTCGTGCTGGCGCTGGCCGGTTCGCTGGCTCAGCAGGGCACCACTCCCGCGTCGATCGGCACGCTGCCGACGCATCGGCCGCAGTTCGTCGGCATGGTCGTCGGTGTGACGGTGATCCTGGTCGCGCTCACCTTCCTGCCCGCTCTCGCACTCGGGCCGCTCGCCGAAGGAATCCACTGAAATGGCTACTCCCACACTAGAAACCGCACCGCGGCCCGAACACCGCACCAAGGGCGTGCAACGCGGCGTCCTCGACCCGAAGCTGCTGCTCACGTCCCTTCCCGACGCCGTACGCAAGCTCGATCCGCGCACGCTGTGGAAGAACCCGGTGATGCTGATCGTCGAGATCGGCGCCGTGTGGTCGACCGTCCTCGCCATCGCCGACCCGAGCTTCTTCGCCTGGGCGATCGTGGCCTGGCTCTGGCTCACCGTCGTTTTCGCGAATCTGGCCGAGGCCGTCGCGGAAGGGCGCGGCAAGGCGCAGGCCGACTCGCTGCGAAAAGCCAAGACCGACACCATCGCCCGGCGTCTGGCCGACTGGACACCGGGTGGGCGCATCGTCGAGGAACGCGTCGCGGCCCCCGAACTGCGTCGCGGCGACTACGTCGTCGTCGAGGCGGGCCAGATCATCCCCGGCGACGGTGACGTCGTCGAAGGCATCGCCTCGGTGGACGAATCGGCCATCACCGGGGAATCCGCGCCCGTGATCCGGGAATCCGGCGGCGACCGCTCGGCCGTCACCGGCGGCACCACGGTGCTCTCGGACCGGATCGTCGTGCGGATCACCCAGGAACCCGGCGCCAGCTTCATCGACAAGATGATCGCGCTCGTGGAGGGTGCGAGCAGGCAGAAGACGCCGAACGAGATCGCGCTCAACATCCTGCTGGCCGCGCTCACGATCATCTTCGTGTTCGCGGTGACCACCCTGCAGCCGCTGGCCATCTTCGCCAAGTCGAACAACCCCGGCGTGCCGGATACCTCGGCACTGGACGCGCACGGCATCACCGGCATCGTGATGGTCTCGCTGCTGGTCTGCCTCATCCCGACCACCATCGGCGCGTTGCTCTCGGCCATCGGCATCGCGGGCATGGACCGGCTCGTACAGCGCAATGTGCTGGCGATGTCGGGTCGCGCGGTGGAGGCCGCGGGCGATGTGAACACCCTGCTGCTCGACAAGACCGGCACCATCACCCTCGGCAACCGGCAAGCCGCCGAATTCATCCCTGTCCCAGGGATTCTCGACGACGAGCTGGCCGACGCGGCGCAACTGTCCAGCCTCGCCGACGAAACCCCCGAGGGTCGCTCGATCGTCGTGTTCGCCAAGGAGGTGTTCAACAAGCGCGAACGCAGCGCGGGTGAACTGCCGGGCGCCACCTGGGTGGCGTTCACCGCGCAGACCCGCATGTCGGGTGTCGACCTCGCCGACGGGCACCAGCTGCGCAAGGGGGCAGCCGGTGCCGTGACGGAATGGGTTCGCGCCCAGGGCGGTTCGATCCCCGCGCAGGCCGCGGTGATCGTCGACGGGATCTCCGCCTCCGGCGGCACGCCGCTGGTAGTCGGCGAGGTCAAGGACGGCACCCCACGCCTTGTGGGTGTCATCCACCTCAAAGACGTGGTCAAACAAGGGATGCGGGAACGCTTCGACGAGATGCGCCGCATGGGCATCCGCACGGTGATGATCACCGGCGACAATCCGCTGACCGCCAAGGCGATCGCCGACGAGGCAGGCGTGGACGACTTCCTCGCCGAAGCCACCCCGGAGGACAAGCTCGCCCTGATCAAGTCCGAACAGGACGGCGGCCGCCTGGTAGCGATGACCGGCGACGGCACCAACGACGCCCCCGCGCTCGCGCAGGCCGACGTGGGCGTGGCCATGAACACC
This sequence comes from Nocardia sp. IBHARD005, assembly GCF_052814245.1. NCBI lineage: Bacteria > Bacillati > Actinomycetota > Actinomycetes > Mycobacteriales > Nocardiaceae > Nocardia > Nocardia sp. IBHARD005. Next base: position 3,482,804 of record NZ_CP199935.1, on the reverse strand, counting down.
GGCACCTCGGCCGCCAAAGAGGCGGGCAACATGGTCGATCTGGACTCGGACCCGACCAAGTTGATCGAGATCGTCGAGATCGGCAAGCAGTTGCTGATCACTCGTGGCGCGCTCACCACGTTCTCCATCGCCAACGACATCGCCAAGTACTTCGCGATCATTCCCGCGCTGTTCGTGGTGCTGTTCCCCGGCCTGGACGCGCTGAACATCATGCGCCTGGCCAGTCCGCAGTCGGCGATCCTGTCCGCGGTCATCTTCAACGCGCTCATCATCGTGGCGCTCATTCCGCTGGCGCTGCGCGGTGTCAACTACCGGGCGAGCAATGCCTCGACACTGTTGAGCCGCAACCTGACGATCTACGGCCTCGGCGGCATCATCGCCCCGTTCGTCGGCATCAAGATCATCGACCTGCTCGTCCAACTCCTCCCCGGGATGTCCTGAAATGCGCATGTCAACCTGGATCCGCCAGCACCTGGCCGCCCTGCGCGCCCTGCTCGTGTTGACCGCGATCACCGGAATCGTTTATCCCGTAGCCGTATTCGCGATCGCCCAGCTGCCGGGGCTCAGCGAGCGAGCCGACGGTTCGCTCATCGAGCGGGACGGAAAACTGCTGGGCTCCAGCCTGATCGGGCAATCGTTCGCCGACGCCGACGGCAACGCCATCGCGCAGTACTTCCAGAGCCGCCCGTCGGCCGCGGGCGACGGCTACGACCCGCTGTCCACCGCCGCGAGCAATCTCGGCCCGGAAGACATCGTCGACACCGCCGACCGCGCCAGCCTGCTCACCACCGTGTGCACCCGCTCGAAGGAGGTCGGCGACCGTGAGGGGGTCGACGGCACCCGGCAGTTCTGCACGAAAGACGGTGTGGGCGCGGTGCTCTCGGTGATCGGTCCGCGTAATGCCGACGGCGATGTGTCGCGGCCGGTGCAGGTGGTCAGCGTCAACGAACTCTGCCCCGCGCAGCCGTTCCTGAGCACGTTCCGCGGCGTCGCGGTGGAGTGCGCGAAGGAGGGCGAGGACTACTCCGTCGGACGGATCATCCCGATCCTCGGTGACGCACCGGCCGAGGCGGCCGTCCCCGCCGACGCGGTCACCGCGAGCGGCAGCGGACTCGACCCGCACATCTCCCCCGAATACGCGACCATCCAGGTCGAGCGGGTGGCGAAGGCACGCGGCATCACCACCACCCAGGTGCGCGAACTGCTCGACGCGCACACCGACGGGCGCACGCTCGGATTCCTCGGAGAGCCGCGGGTGAACGTCGTCGAACTCAACCTCGATCTCGACGCCCGCTACCCGTTCCTGGGCTGAACACAGCGATCGGGGCCGGCCCAACGGATCCGGCCCCGTTCGTCTTTCTGCGCTAATCCTCGTCTGTGACCAGAGCAAAAGACAGGGTCAGACCCAGGGTCGCTGCGCTAATCCTCGTCTGTGACCAGAGCCCAACCATCGGGCAGACCGGTCACGGTTACCGCTGACCCACACACCTCGAGATCCACCGTCACCCCCTCGCCCAGCCGGAACTCCGACATCCGCACACACCCCCATGCGGGGGGCACCTGGGGCCGCAACGTCAATGTCTTGGCGGGCACATCGGGATCGAGCCCGAGGAACGACCGAACCAGCAGCAGCGGCGCCGCACTCGCCCACGCCTGCGGCGAACACGATGTCGGATACGGCACGGGTGCGGCGAATCTCGATCGTGGGAAACCACAGAACAGTTCGGGCAACCGGCCGTCGAACGCGGCGGCCGCGTCGAGCAAGCCACCCGACAGCTTGGTCGCCAGTTCCACCGCGCCCGGCACATGCTGGTAGCGCATCAACCCGGCGACAGCGATCGCCGTGTCGTGCGGCCAGATCGACCCGCAGTGGTAACTCATCGGGTTGTAGGCGCCCATATCCGAGGCCAATGTCCGCAGCCCGAATCCCGAATCCATCTCTGCCCGAGACAGATTCCGGATCAGGATCTCGGCGTGTTCGTCGGTCGCGATGCCCGACCACAGGCAGTGCGCTGCGTTACTGGTCAACGCGTCGACCTGCCGCTTGCGGCCGTCCAACGCCACCGCGTACCACCCGACATGGGGTAGCCAGAACTGTTCGGCGAACTTGGTTCGCAGTTCGTCGGCCCGCTCCCGCATCCGCACAGCCAGCTCGGGGTCGCCGAACTGGTCGGCGAGCTCCGCGCGGGCCAGGAACGCCGCGTACACATATCCCTGGACCTCGGCCAGCGCGATCGGGGCCTCGGCGATATGTCCTGCGGCGTCGTTGATTCCGTCGAAGCTGTCCTTCCACCCCTGGTTGATCAGGCCGCGGTCGGTGGCGCGCACGTACTCGACGAAACCGTCGTCGTCGCGGTCACCGAAATCGGTGATCCAGCTGATCGCGGCGTCGGCCGCGGGCAGCAGGGTGGCGATCGAGGCAGGATCCGCGCCCCACCGTAGACATTCGGCGAGCAGCATCACGAACAGCGGTGTGGCGTCGACGGTTCCGTAATAGATCTGCCCACCGAGCACCTGCCCGACCGAGGGCCCGCGCCGCATCTCGTGCATGATCCGGCCCGGCTCCTCCTCGACGAGCGGGTCGATCGTCTGGCCCTGCAATTCGGCCAGCTGCTGCAAAGTGCCCAGTGCCAGATCGGTTTCCAGCGGCAGCGACATCCAGGCCGTGAGCAGCGAGTCCCGGCCGAACAGCGTCATGAACCACGGCGCACCCGCCGCGACGAAGGGTCGGTTGGTGCCCGAATCGGTGTGGATCTGCAAGGCGCCCAGGTCACTTTCACTGCGGCGCAGGATCTGGTTGAGCAGCCCGGAGTCGGCGGAGATGTCGGTGGCGGTGGCCCGCCACGCCTGGATCTTGCGTACCGGCTCGCTGGCCCGGTAGCGCTCGCCCACCGAGCCGGAGGTCTGCGGGCGTTGCGCCGCGCCTGCCGGTTGCGCGGTGATCTCGGTCTGCCAGCGCCCGCCCGCCGGGACGACCACCCGCCAGATCATGGTGCCGGGCAGCACCATCGGCTCGACGGTCGAGGTGAGCGCGAGCCCACGCGAGAGATCCTCGCGGTCGTGCAGCAGCAGTTCGCCGTCGGCGGTTGTCATCTCGGCCCGGCGCCCGTTCGTGCGGCCTTCCTTCACCGCGAACAGGTCCACGAAATCCGCGTCGACGTGCAGTTCGAGTACCACCGCCGTCGCCTCGCGGCTCATGTTCTCCAGGGTGATCACCTCGTGCATGCCCTCGGCGACGAGCCGATCGCGCACCACGAGCAGGGTGCTGTCGGCCCGACCCTGCTGCGGAGGCCTGCGTAGCACGAACCGTGCCGCGAAGGCCTCCGGACTCAGCACCGACAGCGCCTCGGGCCGTCTGCCGTCGATCATCAGCTCCCAGCGCGAAATCACCCTGGCGTCACGGAAGAACAGGCCCTGCGGCTTGCCCGGCTCGATATCGCCGAGCCGGTCGGACAGGCAGAACGTGCCGCCTTCGACAAGGGTGATGTTGCCGCCGCCGCCACCGAGCCCCGCGGGCTCCCCCGCGTTGAGGGGACTCGGCGCCGAGGCGCTGTCGGCGCTCATGCGCGCCCGGTGGCCGCCACCCCGAAGGGCATCGGCATCGCATACGCGGCGTCGTACCCGATCGTGGTGCGGGCGAGCAGCTCCCGATATACCTGTTCGTAGCCGCGGCCGAGGGTGTCGGCGCTGAAGTTGTCGACCACGTGTTTCCGGCACAGGGCCGGATCGTAGGTCTGCACTTCGGCGATGGCGGCGGGCAGTTCGGCCGGATCGTCACAGATCCGCCCCGTTACCCCGTCGACCACCACTTCGCTCACCGCACCGCCGCGCAACGCGACCACCGGCGTGCCGCAGATCATCGCCTCGATCATCACCATGCCGAACGGCTCCTCCCATCGAATGGGGAACAGCAGACACTTAGCTCCGCAGAGCAGCTTACGCTTGGCGGCTGCGTCGGCGAGGCCGAACATCTGATCCTGGTCGGTCATCCGCGGCTGCACGAACTCCTCGAAGTAGGCCTTCTCGGGCGGCTCACTGCACTTGCCCGCCAGGATCAGCGGCATACCGACGGCGTGGGCGGCGTCGAGCGCCAGATGCGGGCCCTTGTCGTTGCTGAAACGGCCGAGGAACAGCGCGTAGTCCTGCTTCTCGGTCTCGTAGGGCCACTGATCGGGACACAGTGCGTTGTGGACCCGGCCCGCCCATGGCAGATCGGGCGCCAGCGCGCGCTGACGGTCGCTGATCGCGACGAGCGAGCACTCCTGGCCCAGTTCCTTGTAATAGCGGTAGCAGTCGTCCTGCACCGGGCCGTGCACGGTAACCACCGTCGGCAACCCGAGATTGGCGTAGGCGGGCGCGTTCAGCGGGCCCGCGAAAGTGTGGTCGTGGACCAGATCGATGCCTTCGGTATCGGCCAGCCGCTCGATGGCGCGGCGCACCCGCAGCGCGTGCACGATTTCCGGGAACGGGTCGCCCAGCCGTTCGGGCTGGATCCGGTCCCACAGCGGGACGAAATTCGCCTGGGTGCCGTCTACTCCGGCGCCGAACAGGGTGACGTGATGGCCACGCTCACACAGTGAGTCGACCAGATCGGCGACTACAGCCTCGACGCCGCCGTAGGCCTTGGGTGGAACGTCGAAATACGGTGGAACAACCATGGCGATCCGCAGTGGACCACCGTGGTGATCGATCGAGTAGAGATCGGACGCGGACAAACCGGTCGGCGACATTGCCGACGTGTCTGTACTCATGACCTTCCTTCCAGGGACGCAACCTCGCAACACTTGCGCGAACAAGAGATGGCCGCCTCGGCGGAGGTGGAGACGAGAGCTTCACCGCCGTCCATGGGGCATGGTTGGCCTGGCCAGACGCGATGCGCACCGTTTCGGGTGCCCGTCTGAACAGAGGGGCCGTCAAGGAACGTACCCCGCTACCGGAGAGTAAACCAGCGTGTTGGGAGGAAATGTTCGGTATCGATTCCCGCAGCCTGACAGGAGATTACGCGGTCAGATTCGGTCTACGGCGTACAGAAGGCGGGTTCTACCGGATCCGCGCATGGAATATTTCCGTACTCGATCATGGTGAGCCTGGCCTTACCGCGGGTCAGATAGTCGATGAACTGGGCAACCAGCGAATCACCGGCGACCGGTCCGTGCGTGAGGGCGTACCCGACTCCGACGAAGGGATACCGGCCCGCGCGCATCGAGTCCGCCGAAGCGACGACTCCGTCGATCGAAACGGCCCTGACCTCGGTACCGACCGCCGAAGTCTCCATATAGCCCACCGCGCCAGGGATTTTGGCAACGAACATTGCCACTTCCTCGGTGACGTCGACCTCGCACTGCACGCCACCGGCCGCCATCCCGATGCAACTGGTGTAGGGAAACACCTTGCGGTTGTCCTCGAGCAAGCGGGACTCGAGCGCGCGCCGGGTGCCCGAGCCCGCGGTCCGGTCGATCAGCACCACCGGGAGATCGGGGCCGCCGATCTGGTTCCAGTTCTTCACATTTCCCCGGTACAGGGCACGGATCTGCGCAGTCGTGAGGTTCGTCAGGCCGATGCCGGGGTGCACCACCATCGAGAACGAGCCGAGCGCCAGCGGGTGTTCGGTCAGCGCTTCGAAGGAATTGCCCTTGGAGCCGTCCCCGATCGCGAGTGTGTTCTGTGTCCGACCGCCGCGGGTCAGCGTGCGCAGGCCGGGTTCGGTGCCCGCGAACGCGAAGGTGAATTTCGCGTCGGTGCACGTCTGCTCGTAGTCCTGAGCGGCTTTGCGGATCATCGGCGCCATCGCCGTCGACCCGACGACGGTGAGTTCGCCCGCGGCACAGTCACGCGGCGGCGGGTCCGGTTGCAGAGCGAGAACAGCCTGGACGGTGATCAACGCGACCAGGAATCCGCACAGCGCCATCAACTTTCGCGACGGACCCGTCTTGCTCTTGGTCTCGACAACCCGGCCGCCCTTGACCGCACCGGTCAGGGTCGGCTCCGCGGGCGCTCCCGTGCCGTGTTCCCGCTTCAGTACCGCCAGAATCTTGTAATGCTGGCCTCGTTCGAGCGGCACTTTCGGCAGATCGATGATGCCCTCGAAGCGCGGGCCCTCGCCCCGCACCCGCTTGCCGATGCCAGAACCCGGACCGAGATTGTCGGGCAATACTCCCTCGAGTTCGGTCACCGCCAAGCCGATCACCTCGCGGCCGGGGAAGGTGACATGCAGCCCGACCAACGCGGATTCGGGGCTACGCATCCGGTAGTCGTCGGCGTCGATGGCGAGGGTGCCGCTGTTCTCGACGCGAACCAGCACCACCGACAGCTTCGACAGATCCAGCGGCATTCCGGGGATATCCGGGGTGCTCAGATTACGCAGCGCTCCGACCAGCGAAGCGGATTCGGTCTCACCGGTGACCGGCGTATCCATCTGCACGCGGTAACCCAGCTGCCGACGCCCGACCAGGACGAACTCGCGCACGAACGCGGCCGACGCGACCGCGATCCCTGCCCCGGACAGCACCATCTCGATCGGAATGCTCATCAGATCCCCCACACTCAGCCACCATCGGCGAGTTGATATCTACCAGGCGGGAGTCGGCGGATCGGAGGCGAAGTCAGTTGTTGGGCAAGACTTCACCCACTGGATTCTCGACACCATGCGAGGAGCTCGTCGACCGGCCAGGTGTCTATCACTGTCGCAGCGGTGACGCCGTGGGCCAGCGCCCGCTCGCATCCATAGCCCTGCCACGCCAATTGGCCGGGTGCGTGGGCGTCGGTGTCGATACTGAACAAGCAGTCCATCTCCACGGCCAGCTCGATCAGCCGTCCGGGTGGGTCACGACGCTCAGGGCGGCTGTTGATCTCGACGGCGGTACCGTATTTGCGACAGGCCTCGAAGACGAGCTCGGCGTCGAACGACGACTCGGGGCGGGTGCCGCGAGCCCCTTCGACGAGCCGGCCGGTGCAGTGGCCGAGGATGTCGACATCGGGGTTCGCGACGGCGTAGACCATCCGCTTGGTCATGGTGGCGCTGTCGTCGCGCAGATGTGAATGCACGCTGGCGACAACGACATCCAGACGTTCGAGGAGGTCGGCGCGCTGGTCGAGGGTGCCGTCGTCGAGAATGTCGACCTCGATGCCGGTGAGGATGCGAAACGGCGCCATCTGCTCGTTGAGTTCGGCGACCACGTCGAGTTGGCGCAGCAGCCGGTCGGCGGACAGGCCGTTGGCGACCTTGAGGCGGGGCGAATGGTCTGTCAGCGCGCAGTATTCGTGTCCCAGCGCCGCCGCGACCCCCATCATCTCGGCGATCGGACTTCCACCGTCGGACCAGTCCGAATGCGTGTGCAGGTCGCCACGCAGCACACCGCGCAGCTCCTCGCCCGCGGGCGCGATCGGCCGCGCGTCCTTGCGGAGCTCAGCCAGATAGTCGGGAACCTCACCGGCACATGCCTGTTCGATGATGGCCGCCGTCTTCGGCCCGATCCCGGCCAGCTCACGCCAACTGTGTTCGGCCGCGCGAGTGCGATATTCGCGCTCCGACAGCCCGGCGACGACATCGGCGGCGCGGCGGTAAGCCTTCACCCGGTGCGTTTCGGCACGACTGCGTTCGAGCCAGAACCCGACCTCACGCAGTGCCGCCACCGGACCCGGACTCGCCGCCGATGTCATCGCGACTACTTGATCCGGCCGTACTTGAGGAACGCGACGCCGTCGGCGTACACCCGGCTGGTGATCACCCGAAACCGTTCCGGCGCGGGCAGTTTCGTCCCACCGCCGAACAACGGCCTGCCGGTACCGAGCACCACCGGGTGCAGTTTCAGGAACACCTGGTCGATCTCGGGCAGCAGCGTCTGCGCCAGCTGACCGCCGCCGCACAGCCAGATACCCAGTCCGTCTTCGCGTTTGAGTTCACGCACCGCCGCGGTCGGATCCTCGGCGATCAGTTCCACCCCCGGCGCGGGCGCTTCGGGCAGCGTCGTGGACACCACATATTGGCGCAGGTGCTCATACGGGCTGGCGGTGCCGGTGCGGACCCCGAAGTCGTGGGTCTTGCGGCCCATGATCACGGTGTCGAAGTAGATGTTGCCCGCCGAGATCCCCCGCGCCTCGCGCACCTTGGTGGGCAGAGTTTCCGGGTACTGCGAGATGATCGCAGGCCCGTGGTCACCACCTACCGGGAAGAAATCCAGCGTTCCGTCTTCGGCGGCGATGAAGCCGTCGATTGTCGATGCCACGAAATAGGTCAGCTTGCGCATAACGTCCTCCCTGCATGGACCCGGTCTGTCACGACCTGTCAGGGGAAACGTTATCGTGCCCGGATCAGCGGCGGCGTGGCTTCCGTTGACACTTCGGACAGGAAAACGACGACCGATTCATGAATTGTTCCCGTACCAGCAACGTCGCGCACCGATCGCACGGTTCGTCCTCGCGCCCGTACGCGGCCAGCGACCGGGCGAAATAGCCGGATTCGCCGTTCACATTCACGTACAGGGCGTCGAAGGAGGTGCCGCCGACGGCCAGCGCCTCGGTCATGACCGCGGTGACGCCGTCGAGCAGGGTGCGCAGGACCGGGCGGGTGAGTTCGGCGGCGACGCGGGTGCCGTGCAGACCGGCCCGCCACAGCGCCTCGTCGGCGTAGATGTTGCCGATGCCAGAGATCACCGTCTGATCGAGCAGTACCCGTTTGATCTCGGTGTTCTTGGCGCGGATGGCCGCGACCACGGCTTCGCGGTCGAACAGCGGGTCGAGCGGATCACGCGCGATGTGGGCCACGGAATCGGGCACCACGGTCCCGTCCACCTCGACGAGTTCGCCCAGCGCCCAGCCGCCGAAGGTGCGCTGATCGACGAATCGCAATTCGGCACCGTCACCGAGCACAGCCCGGATGTGCGCGTGTTTCTCGACGGGCGCGTGAGCGGGTTGCACGAGCATCTGACCGCTCATACCCAGATGCACGACCAATGCGGTATCTGGCTCGTCGAAAGTGAGCCAGAGATACTTCCCGCGCCGCTGCGCGGAGTCGATCCGCAACCCGGTGAGTCTGGCGGCCAGATCAGCACCACCCGCGGCGTGCCTGCGCACGGCACGCGGGTGGGTGACGGTGACGCTCTCGATCGCCCGGCCTACCGCGTGATCGACAAGACCGCGCCGAACAACCTCGACCTCCGGCAGCTCGGGCACAGATCAGGCTTTTGCTGCGGATTCGTCGGTCAAAGCCTTGTAGGCCGTACCGGCTGCCTGCTGCTCGGCTTCCTTCTTGGAGCGGCCGATACCCGAACCGTATGGACGACCGGCGATCACCGTGGTGGCGGTGAACTCCTTGTTGTGGTCCGGCCCGGTGGAAGTGATCTCGTAGGCGGGCACGCCGAGACCGCGTTCGGCGGTGAGTTCCTGCAGGCTGGTCTTCCAGTCGAGGCCGGCGCCCATGCGAGGCCCACGCTCGAGCAGCTCGGCGAACAGCCGAAGCACCACCCCGCGCGCGGTGTCGATGCCGTGCTCGAGGTGCACCGCACCGAGCAGCGACTCCATGCCATCGGCCAGGATGCTCGGCTTGTCACGACCGCCGGTGAGCTCTTCGCCCTTACCGAGCAGCAGATACTGACCGAGTCCGCCGTCGCCGAGACCACGCGCCACCTCGGCGAGCGCGTGCATGTTCACCACGCTGGCGCGCAGTTTCGCGAGTTCACCCTCGGACTTCTCCGGATGCTCGGTATACAGGCGCTCGGTGATGCTGAGGCCGAGTACCGAGTCGCCGAGGAATTCCAGGCGCTCGTTGGTCGGCAAACCGCCGTTCTCGTACGCGTACGACCGGTGCGTCAGCGCGAGGCGCAGAAGCTCCGGTCGTACGTCGACACCGAGGGCGGTGAGCAGGCTGGCGTGATCCGCCGCGCCTACATTGTCTTTACTGGCTGTCACGTTGCTAGGAATGATCTACAACGATCAGACTGCAGAGATGACCTGGCGGCCCTTGTAGGTACCGCAGGACGGGCACGCGATGTGCGGGAGGGTCTTCTCACCACACGCGCGGTTCGGGCAGGTGACCAGGGTCGGCGCGGTGGCCTTCCACTGGCTGCGCCGCGACCGGGTGTTGGAACGCGACATCCGACGCTTGGGAACAGCCACGGCTACTTCTCCTCTTGGTTTTCGCTGACAACATCGGCATCAGATGCCGCGGCAGCGGTTTGGTCTTGGTGGTGGAACCCTCAGGCGGGGTCGCCGGTACCGGGCTCGTCAGTGGCGAAATTCGCCAACTTCGCCCAGCGAGGGTCCAGTATCTCATGCCCATGATCAGGACCCGCAATCGCCATCCGCACACCGCACTCGGGGCACAGGCCCGCGCAGTCCGGCGAGCACAGCGGCTGCAGCGGAAGCTCCAGCCCGATGGCGTCGAGGATCACCGGCTCGAGGTCGACGAGGTCGTCTTCCATGCGGTAGACCTCGGCATCCTCGGTCGTCTGCTCGGTGGTGCTGTCCGGATACGCGAACAACTCCGTCAGACGAATCTGCACCTGGTCGTCGAACGGTTCGAGGCAGCGCGAGCACTCCCCGGCCGTCGGACCGGACGCCGTGCCGGTAACCAGCACACCCTCCGAGACCGCCTGCAGTTGCAGATCGAGTTCCACCGCGGCATCGGCCGGGATGGCGATCAGGTCCAGACCCAGCCGCTCGTGGTCGGTGACCGTGCGACGCAGCTCCCGCATGGTTCCCGGCCGACGGCCGAGATTGCGGACATCCAGCACAAAACCCGCGTCGGACACAGGACCACTGGTCTTGCGTGGACGCGCAGGCGAACCGGAACCGGCCGACATTACGGACTCACTTACCGTTGAGGGGATAATGGGCAACCACTCCACAGTACGGCAGGACCCCGCCCGAACTCAAAACGCGTGCTCGCCTCGGCGGCGGCGCCCGGGGTTACTCAGCGGCGGCGCCGGCCTTGCTCAGCGCCGGTGGTCCGCAGCGTATTCCGGGTATTCGGCGGCCGGTGCGCTGCGCATCTGCTGACGACCGCGGGTGATCGAGCGCCGGGTGGTGTTGAGCGTCTCTTCCATGGACGCGAGCCTGTTGCCGAAATCGGCCATCTGCTCGTCGACGTAGTCGTCGCATTCGGTGCGCACCCGGTCGGACTCGGCGTGCGCCTCGTCGATCAGGCGGGCGGATTCGGCGTGCGCGACGCGCACCACCTCGGTCTGCGCGACCAGCCTGGCCTGTTCGGCCTTGCCGTCGGCGACCGAGCGCTCGTAGGAGGCCTTGCCCGCGTCGATGGCCCGGTCGGCGTCGATCTGGGCACGGCCGGTGAGCTCGTCGTATTCGGCATTGCCCTCGGCCACGACCTGATCGGCCTCGGCCTGGGCCGAAGTCACCAGGCGGTCGGCATGGGCGGTGGCCTCGGCGACCATCCGGTCGGCGTGGTCCTTGGCGTCGGCGAGGATGCGATCGGCCTCGGCGCGGGCTTTGTCGATGGTGGTGCGCGCCTGCTCGTTGGCCGTGGTGACCGTCGTTTCGGCGCCGCTGCGGGCATCGCCGACGATCTTGTCGCGGTGATCGAGCACGTCCTGGGCGTCGTCGAGTTCACCGGGGAGCGCGTCGCGGACGTCGTCGAGAAGTTCGAGGACATCGCCGCGCGGCACGATGCAGCTGCGGGTCGGCGGGATGCCGCGCGCCTCTTCGACGATGGCGACCAGTTCGTCGAGTGCTTCGAATACGCGATACATGCTCACTACCCTCCTGCGGACTCACGGCGAAACCACTACCGCCGACGCCCAGTGTGCCTGTCGTTGGCGGCTGTGCCGAATGTCGTCGCGGTGTGTCGCGACAGTGTCCAAGATCGCACAGATATCAAGTGGAGTGAAGCCCTCCACTTCGGTTACCATCGGTAGGCACGACAACGCCGTCCGCCGGGAAGCACCGCAACCTTTTCACTGTTGCACTCCTCGACGTCTGTTCATTTGGGGATCGGAGTCGACCATGACCCTCCTGGAAACTCCTAGGAGTCCGGTGTCGCACGTGGCGGGCATGTTCACTCCCTGGACCGGTCCGTTCCCCGCGGTGACGCCGAGTGAAGTCGCACCCGCGCTGCGCCCGCGGCTCGAGGGCGCGCTCACCTATCTGCGCGGCGACCGCGCCCTGCCCCAGCTCTTCCGATTCGCCCTCGTCGGCGGGTCGAGCAATATCGCCTATGTGCTGCTGTTCTTCGCAATGCACGGCATCGGCCCGCTGGTCGCCAATGTGGCCGGATCGGTGGTCAGCACGATCATCGCCAACGAATTCCACCGTCAGCTCACCTTCCACGCCACGGACCGGGTCACCTGGTTCACCGCACAGTGGGAAGGTGGCGGGATCGCGTTGATCGGACTCGCGATCACGACCGCGTCTTTGGCCGGACTGGATTTCTGGGCGCCCGGCCTTGGTGACATCACGCAAGCGCTGACGGTCCTCGCCATCACCGCCGCAGTCGGCGGCATGCGCTTCCTGGCCCTGCGGGGGCTGTTCCGCCTCCCTGTCCCGCCTCCCCGCGACATCTAGCCACAGCTAGGCGGTTGAAGAGTCGCGTTGGCGGCCGGCGGTTGGGGTATCGGGCTCGGTTAGCTCCTGGCTGGTGAGTTACCCATGTTCTTGCGAGATCACTTCGTGCGTTCAGCCAGGCGGGCGAGCAGGCGCTTGTGGACCGCCGGGGGGAGCATGTCGCTGACGTCGCCGCCGTAGGCCGCTACTTCTTTGACCAAGGAGCTGGACAGGAAGCTCAGGGACGGGTTGGTGGCGATGAAGAAGGTGTCTACGCCGGCCAGTTTGTGGTTCATCTGGGCCATTTGGAGCTCGTAGCCGAAGTCGCCCGCGTCGCGCAGACCCTTGACGATCGCGCTGATGCCTTCCTGCTTGGCGAAGTCGACCGTCAGACCCTGCCAGGACGCGACGCGCACGTTCGGCAGGTGCGAGACCGATTCGCGCAGGAGTTCCATGCGCTCCTCGACGGTGAACATGCCCTGTTTCTTGGGATTCACGTTCACCGTGATGATCACCTCGTCGAACTGTGCGGCCGCGCGGGCGAACACGTCGAGGTGACCGTTGGTGACCGGGTCGAAGGAGCCGGGGCACAGTGCTGCAGCCATAGGTCAGACGCTAGCACCGAACTCGGCGAGCTCGATCCTGGTCTCCCCGTACTTGCGTGCCTTCAGTGCCACATAGCCTGCGGGCCAGCTGATTTCAGGTGAACGACTCGACCGCTCCACCACCACCAGCGCCTCCGGTGCGAGCCAGCCGTTGCCCGCAAGGGCGGTGAGGTCGGCGATCACGTCCTCGGTGCTCACGTCGTAGGGCGGATCCGAGAACACCACGTCGTAGGCCCGCGGCGCGGCGTGCTTCAGCACCGCGGACACACTGCCGAGCCGCAGTTCCGCGCCGGGCAGACCCAGCTCGGCGATATTGGCGCGCACCACCTCGGCCGCCTTACGGTCGGACTCGACGAGCAACGCCCGCTCGGCCCCGCGCGAGAGCGCCTCCAAGCCCAGCGCACCCGAGCCCGCGTACAGGTCGAGGACCGTTGTCCCGTCCAGATCGAGGCGAGCGTCGATCGCGCTGAACAGGGCTTCACGCACCCGGTCGGAGGTAGGCCGGGTACCGGCGGGCGGCACCTTCAAGCGCCGCCCGCCTGCCACACCCGCGACGATGCGTGTCATTCCGACTCGCGTGCGACCAGTTCCACCAGCAGGTCGCCGCCCTCGACCTGGGCCACCTTGGTGGTCGCGATCCGGCCGACCACACCACCGCGCGGCGCGGTGATGGCCGCTTCCATCTTCATCGCCTCGATGGTGCCGACGGTGTCACCGGCGTGGATCTCGTCGCCTTCGGACACCGCGAGGGTGACCACACCGGCGAACGGTGCCGCGATGTGACCGGCGTTGTTCTTGTCGGCCTTCTCGGCCGCAGGCACCTCGGAGGCGACGGACCGGTCACGCACTGCGACCGGGCGCAACTGCCCGTTCATGATGCACATCACCGTGCGCATGCCCTTCTCGTCGGGCTCGGAGATCGCCTCGAGGCCGATGAGCAGGGTGACACCCTTCTCCAGCTGCACGCGGTGTTCCTCGCCGCGGCGCAGGCCGTAGAAGAACTGGTTCTCCGACAGGCCGGTGGTGTCGCCGTACTTCTCGCGATGGGTGTTGAACTCGGCGGTCGGGCCGGGGAACAGCAGCCGGTTCAGCGTTTCGCGGCGCTGCGCGGACGAGCCGTCGAGTGCCAACTGGTCGGCCGCGCTCAGCGGGGTCTCGGGCTTGGGTTCGTTGCGCCCGGCCAGTGCCTTGCTGCGGAACGGCTCGGGCCAGCCGCCCGCGGGGGTGCCGAGCTCGCCGCGCAGGAAGCCGATCACCGAATCGGGGATGTCGTAGCGGCCCGGATCGGCGGCGAAGTCCTCGATGTCGACACCGGTGCCGACCAGGGCGAGCGCGAGGTCACCGACGACCTTCGACGACGGGGTCACCTTGATCAGGCGGCCCAGCAGCCGGTCGGCGGCCGCGTACTTGGCCTCGACCTCTTCGAACCGGTCGCCGAGGCCCAGCGCGATCGCCTGCTGACGCAGGTTCGACAGCTGACCACCGGGGATCTCGTGGGTGTACACCCGACCGGTCGGCGCGGGCAGACCCGACTCGAACGGCGCGTAGACCTTGCGCAGCGCCTCCCAGTACGGCTCGAGATCGCACACGTTCTGCAGGTTCAGCCCGGTGTCGTGTTCGGTGTGCGCGGTGGCGGCCACGATCGCCGACAGCGCGGGCTGGCTCGTGGTGCCCGCCATGGCCGCGGACGCGCCGTCGACCGCGTCGGCACCGGCCTGCCAGGCCGCCAGGTAGGTGGCCAGCTGGCCGCCGGGGGTGTCGTGGGTGTGCACGTGCACCGGCAGATCGAAGTTACTACGCAGTGCGGTAACGAGTTTCGCGGCGGCGGGGGCGCGCAGCAGACCGGCCATGTCCTTGATCGCGAGCACGTGGGCGCCCGCGTCGACGATCTGTTCGGCCAGCTTCAGGTAGTAGTCGAGGGTGTAGAGCGACTCGTGCGGGTCGAGCAGGTCGCCGGTGTAGCTCAGCGCGACTTCGGCTACGGCAGTACCGGTTTCGCGGACCGCGTCGATCGCCGGACGCATCTGGTCGACATTGTTGAGCGCGTCGAAGATGCGGAAGATGTCGATACCGGTCGTGGCGGCCTCGGAAACGAAAGCGCGCGTGACCTGTTCGGGGTAGGGCGTGTAGCCGACGGTGTTGCGACCGCGCAGCAGCATCTGCAGGCAGATGTTCGGCACGGCTTCGCGCAAGGCCGCCAGGCGTTCCCACGGGTCCTCGTGCAGGAACCGCAGTGCCACATCGTAAGTCGCGCCGCCCCACGCCTCGATCGAGAGCAGCTCCGGGGTCAGCCGCGCGACGTGTCCCGCCACACCGAGCAGACCGTTGGTGCGCACGCGAGTAGCCAGCAGCGACTGGTGTGCGTCACGGAAAGTCGTGTCGGTGACGCCGAGCGCCTTCTGTTCGCGCAGGGCACGCGCGAAACCCTCCGGCCCGAGGGTGAGCAGGCGCTGGCGCGAACCGTCCGGCGGCGGCAGCGTCAGGTCCACGGCGGGCAGCTTGTCGTAGGGGTACACCGTGGTCGGGCGGTCGCCGTTGGGCTTGTTGACGGTGACGTCGGCCAGGTAGGTCAGGATCTTGGTGCCACGGTCGGCCGATCCGCGCGAGGTGAGCAGCTCGGGACGCTCGTCGATGAACGAGGTGGTCACCCGGCCCGCCTGGAAATCGGGATCGTCGAGCACCGAGAGCAGGAACGGGATGTTGGTCGTCACGCCACGAATACGGAATTCGGCCAGCGCGCGCTGGGCGCGCGCGGCGGCGGCGGGCAGGTCGCGACCACGGCAGGTGAGCTTGACCAGCATCGAGTCGAAGTAGGCGCCGATCTCGGCGCCCAGGTTCGCGCCGCCGTCGAGACGGATGCCGGCGCCGCCCGGCGTGCGGTAGGCGGTGATGCGGCCGGTGTCGGGACGGAACCCGTTGGCCGGGTCCTCGGTGGTGATGCGGCACTGCAGCGCGGCGCCGCGGATCTGCACCGTCTCCTGACTCAGGCCCAGGTCCGCGAGGGTCTCACCGGCGGCGATCCGCAGCTGCGACTGCACCAGGTCGACGTCGGTGATCTCCTCGGTGACCGTGTGCTCCACCTGGATGCGCGGGTTCATCTCGATGAACACGTGGTTGCCGCGCTCGTCGAGCAGGAACTCCACGGTGCCCGCGTTGATGTAGCCGATCTGACGGGCGAACGCCACCGCGTCGGCGCAGATCCGCTCGCGCAGTTCAGCAGACAGGTTCGGGGCGGGCGCGAGCTCGATCACCTTCTGGTGGCGGCGCTGCAGCGAACAGTCCCGCTCGAACAGGTGCATCACATTGCCGTGCTGGTCGGCCAGGATCTGCACCTCGATGTGGCGCGGGTTCACCACCGCCTGCTCGAGGAACACCGTCGGATCACCGAACGCCGACTCCGCTTCGCGCGAGGCCGCTTCGATCGACTCACGCAACTGCTCGGGCGCGGCGACCCGGCGCATGCCACGACCACCACCACCGGCGACGGCCTTGACGAAGATCGGATACTCGAGTTCGGCTGAGGCAGTGAGCAATTCGTCGATATCGGCCGAGGGCTCACTGGACTTCAGCGTCGGCAGCCCGGCCGCCTTGGCCGCGGCGATGGCCGTGGCCTTGTTGCCCGCCATCTCGAGGATCTCGGCGGTGGGGCCGATGAACGTGATTCCCGCGGCGGCACAGGCCGCGGCGAGGTCGGGGTTCTCCGACAGGAATCCGTAGCCGGGATAGATCGCGTCGGCACCGGCGGCCACCGCTGCGTCGATGATCGCCTCGATCGACAGATACGCGCGAACCGGGTGACCCTGTTCACCGATCTGATAGGACTCGGCCGCCTTGAGGCGATGCACGGAATTGCGATCCTCGTACGGGAACACCGCGACGGTTCCGATGCCGAGTTCGTAGGCCGCGCGGAAGGCACGGATAGCGATCTCACCACGATTTGCGACCAAGACTTTCGAGAACATTGGCCTACGGTACCCGGCCACGAGCCGGTGCCGGACACGCAAGGTGGCTTCGCAGCAATCTTCACACCGCACACCCGCCTACCTGCGAAGTTGCGTTCATCAGGCCGTCACATTTCACCGCGGGGAGCGGCCTGCGGTGCGCGTGGACAATGTGGCGCAACCGCAGGTCACGGCACTGTTCGCCACGGGGCGGTGACCCGCGCCCCCATCGAGGGCCTATGCTGGGGGCGCAGCTGGTTCGCCTGCGCGGTGGAAGAGTCGGAGCCCCGACCTCCCGCGTAGGCGTCGAAACCCGGGTGCGGATCATGTTCCGCACCGGGTGAGAGGGAACCCGGTGAGAATCCGGGACTGTCCCGCAGCGGTGAGCAGGAACGACCGCCGTCATCAGCACTGGGCAGCATGCCTGGGAAGCGACGGCCAGTAGGTCGGT
The DNA here is from genome assembly GCF_052814245.1 of Nocardia sp. IBHARD005. Classification (NCBI taxonomy): domain Bacteria; kingdom Bacillati; phylum Actinomycetota; class Actinomycetes; order Mycobacteriales; family Nocardiaceae; genus Nocardia; species Nocardia sp. IBHARD005. The sequence continues at coordinate 3,465,312 of NZ_CP199935.1, read as the reverse complement.
CGATCACACGACCGGTGCCCGCGAGTCCGAAGACCTGCCGACTGTGCCGGATACGCCGTATCCGGCGGCCACCGCCTCGTGGATCGGGCGCGCGGACCACCGATGCCGACCCGTCGTAGTTTTCGCGACATGGTCCGCACCTGGTGGCGTGTGCCCGCGAAAAGGCGACGGCTCTCCCTGCACGACACTGGAGAATCTCCGTGACTGTTTCACACACCCCGTTCACCGCAACGGTTCTCGGCCTACCGAGAGTGGGCCCGAACCGGGAACTCAAGCGCGCCACCGAGTCCTACTGGGCGGGCCGTGCCGATGCCGCGCACCTGCACGCGGTCGGCCGTCAGCTCCGTCGCGCCCAGCTCACCGAACTGGCCGCGGCGGGACTGGATTCGGTGCCGGTGGGCACCTTCTCCTACTACGACCAGATGCTCGACACCGCTGAACTGCTCGGCGCACTACCGCCGCGCGTGGCCGGGATCGCCGATCCGCTCGACCGCTATTTCGCGGCCGCGCGCGGCACCGACACGGTCGCTCCGCTGGAGATGACCAAGTGGTTCGACACCAACTACCACTACCTGGTGCCCGAAATCGACGCGGCCACCACCTTTTCGCTGCATCCCGGCAAGCTGCTGACCGAACTCGACGAGGCGATCGAGCTCGGTGTCCCCGCACGTCCGGTGGTGATCGGTCCGATCACCTTCCTGAAGCTGGCCAAGGCCGCCGGCGGCGCCGCGCTGGAGCGGCTGCCCGAGCTGCTGCCGCTGTACCTCGATCTGCTGGCCCAGCTGGCGGATGCGGGCGCGCAGTGGGTGCAGATCGATGAACCGGTGCTGGTCACCGACCTGACCGAGGCGGAGATCGCCCTGGTCGGCCAGACCTACCGCGCGCTGTCGGCCGCGCAGAACCGGCCCGCGATCCTGGTCGCCACCTACTTCGGGCACCCCGATGCCGCACTGGCGGCGCTGGCCGAGACCGAGATCGAGGGTGTCGCGCTCGATTTCACGGCGGGCTCCGATATCCCGGCAGTCGCGGCGCTGCCCGCCCTGGCTCGCAAACTGCTGGTGGCGGGCGTGGTCGACGGCCGCAATATCTGGCGTGCCGACCTCGACGCCGCCCTCGGCACCCTGGGCACCTTGCTCGGCAGCGCCGAGGCGGTAGCGGTGTCGAGTTCGTGCTCGCTGCTGCACGTGCCGTATTCGCTGACCCCCGAGACCGGACTCGATGAGCGGCTGCGTTCGTGGCTGGCCTTCGGCACCGAGAAGGTCGGCGAGGTGCGGGTCCTTGCCACCGCGCTCACCGCGGGTGTCGACACCGTCGCCGGCGAACTGGCCGCGGCCCGCGCCGCCGCCGACTCACGCCGAACCGACCCGCGTCTGCACAACGACCAGGTCCGGGCCCGATTGGCCGCGCTCGACGACAACGACCTGACCCGCGCCCCCGCCGACGAGCGTCGCGCCCTGCAACGCGATCACCTCGACCTGCCGGTGCTGCCGACCACCACCATCGGCTCCTACCCGCAGACCTCGACCATCCGGCTGGCCCGCGCCGCGCTGCGCAAGGGCGAGATCGACCAGGCCGAGTACGTGCGGCGGATGCGGGCCGAGATCGCCGACGTGATCACCCTGCAGGAAAAGCTCGGCCTCGACGTGCTGGTGCACGGCGAACCCGAACGCAACGACATGGTGCAGTACTTCGCCGAACTGCTCGACGGTTTCGCCGTCACCGAGGCGGGCTGGGTGCAGTCCTATGGCACTCGCTGCGTGCGCCCGCCGATCCTGTTCGGCGATGTCACCCGGCCCGAGGCTATGACGCTGTCCTGGATCGGGTACGCCCAGTCGCTGACCACCAAGCCGGTCAAGGGCATGCTCACCGGCCCGGTGACCATCCTGGCGTGGTCGTTCGTCCGCGACGACCAGCCGCTGGGTGACTCGGCCCGCCAGGTCGCGCTCGCCATCCGCGACGAGACCGTCGACCTGGAAGCCCAGGGCGCGCGGATAATCCAGGTCGACGAGCCCGCCCTGCGCGAGCTGCTGCCGCTGCGTGCCGCCGAACAGCCCGCGTACCTGCGGTGGTCGGTGGATTCGTTCCGCCTCGCCACCGCGGGCGTCGCCGACACCACCCAGGTGCACACCCACCTGTGCTACTCGGAGTTCGGCGAGGTCATCTCGGCGATCGCGGGCCTGGACGCCGATGTCACCTCGATCGAGGCGGCGCGCTCACACATGGAGGTTCTCGACGATCTGAACGCGGCCGGTTTCGCGCTCGGCGTCGGGCCGGGCGTCTACGACATCCACTCGCCGCGGGTGCCGTCGGTCGAGGAGATCACCGTCTCCCTGTCCGCCGCGCTGAAAGCGGTGCCTGCCGAGCGCCTCTGGGTGAACCCGGACTGCGGTCTGAAGACTCGCGGACCGGTGGAGGTCGAGGCATCACTGCGGAATCTGGTGACGGCCGCCGCGGCACTGCGCTGATGTAGCGGATCCGAGCACAACGACCACTGCCCCGGACGGAGATTCCGCCCGGGGCAGTGTGGTCGCCCGGCTCAGCTCGCCCGAGCGACCGGAACCAGGCGCTGCGCCACGCCGCGGTACTCCGACAGTGGCCGGATCAGCGCGTTGGCGGCCGACTGCTCGGCGATGTGCGCGGTCCAGCCGGTGATCCGGCTCATCACGAAGATGGGCGTGAACATCTCGATATCGAAGCCCATCAGGTAATAGGCCGGACCCGCGGGGAAGTCGAGATTCGGTGCGATGCCGGTCTTCTCAGCCATCGCGGCGGCGAGCTCGTCGTACATCCGAACCCACTGCTGTCCACCGGTTACCGCCGCGACCTCGTCGAGGGCGGCCTTCATGGTCGGCACCCGGGAGTCGCCATTGCGGTACACGCGATGCCCGAAGCCCATCACCTTGCGCTTGGCGGTGAGGGTTTCGGCGACCCATACCTTCGCGCGTGCGGGATCGGCGATCTCCAGCATCGTGTGCATCACCGCCTCGTTGGCGCCGCCGTGCAGGCGACCCTTCAAGGCGCCGATCGCCGCGGTGAGCGCGCTGTAAGAGTCCGAGCCGGTGGAGGTCACCACGCGCGCGGCGAAGGTCGAGGCGTTGAAACCGTGCTCGGCGTAGAGGATCAGCGAGATCTCGAACGCGCGCACGATCCGCGGTTCCGGTACCGCGCCGAAGCACATGTACAGGAAGTTCTCGGCGAAGCCGAGCTGGGAATGCGGTGCGATCGGGTCGAGGCCGCGCCGCCTGCGCATCGCCGTGGCGATCACCGTCGGCAGCAGGGCGGTCAGTCGCAGTGCGGCGTCGAGTCTTTCGCGCTCGCTCTCGCTCTCGGAGGCGGCGTCCTCGGTGCCGAGGTAGCTGACGACCGTGCGGACCGCGTCCATCGGGTGGCAGGTGTCGGGCATTTTCTCCAGCAGCGCGAGCACTGACCGGTCGATCCGGCGCTGGGCGCGTTCTCGCTGGCAGAGCAGTTGCAGCTGGCCCTCGTCGGGGAGTTCGCCGTACCACAGCAGGTAGGCGACCTCCTCGAAACCGCAGCGTGCGGCGAGGTCTTGCACCGGGTAGCCGCGGTAGGTCAGCGAGTTGGTCTCGGCGACCACCTTGGAGATGCTGGTCGTGTCGACCACCACCCCGGCCAGCCCCTTGGCGATGACGGATTGTGTCGGCTGTCCACTGGTCATGGTCACTCACTCACCGTGAAATCGAAGATGCCGGAGTCGAATTCGTTGTAGTGCCGGTAGCCGAGCAGCTCATAGAGCCGCGACCGGTGCTGCATGCGGTCCAGGAGTGCCGATTGCGTTCCGGCCGTGGCTATCTCGCGCAGGCCGTCTTCGATCGCGCCCATCGCCAGTCGCAGTGTGGTGACCGGGTAGATCACCGCGTTGTAGCCCAGATCGGTCAGCGTCCGCGTGCTCAGCAGCGGGGTCTTGCCGAACTCGGTCATATTCGCGAGCAGCGGGATATCCACGGCCGCACGGAACTTCGCGAACTCGGCCTCCTCGGCCAGTGCTTCGGTGAAGATCAGATCCGCGCCTGCGTCGGCATAGGCCTTGGCCCGCTCGATCGCCGCGTCGAGACCCTCGATCGCGCGCGCGTCGGTGCGGGCGCAGATCACGAAGTCCGGATCGCGGCGTACTGCCACGGCGGCCCGGATGCGGCGCACCATCTCGGCGGTATCGACGACCGCCTTACCGTCGAGGTGCCCACACCGTTTCGGGTTGACCTGATCCTCGAGATGACAGCCGGCCAGGCCCGCGTCTTCCAGCAGGGTCACCGTGCGGGCCGCGTTCATCGGCTCACCGAAGCCGGTGTCGGCGTCGATGAGAACGGGCAGATCGGTGGCGCGCGCGATCTGGCGGCCACGTTCGACGACCTCGGTGAGGGTGGTCAGGCCGATATCGGGCAGCGCCAGCTCGGCCGAGATCACCGCGCCCGACACGTAGACGCCATCGAATCCGATCTCCTGGATCAGCTTGGCCACCAGCGGGTTCACCGCTCCGGGCCATCGTTGCAGGCGACCGGAGGCCAGCCCGGCGCGGAATATCGCGCGTTTCTGCGCGGCGGTGGTGTGCGCGGCGAGCAGTCCCGAAACAGTCATCAGAACAGCCCTTCCCGTGCGGCGGGCAGCCGGTCGAACAGCGCCGGGTCGACCGCGAAGGTGAGCTGATCGAGTTCTCCCTCGCCGAGTTCCGGTGTGCGCTGGGCGGCATCGAGGAAGCGGTCCTGTTCGGCGGGTGTGACGACACCGTCGGCGAGGGCGCGGAACTTCTCGAGGTACTGCTCGCGCGCGAACGGCCGCGCGCCCAGCGGATGCGCGTCGGCGACCGCGAGTTCGTCGACGATCACCTCGCCGTCGTCGAGAGTCACCACCGCACGTGCGCCGAAGGCCTTCTCGGCCGGATCGGTCGCGTGGTAGCGGCGAGTCCACTCCGGGTCCTCGACCGTGGAGATCTTGCGCCACAGCGCCACCGTGTCGGGTCGCTCGGCACGTTCGGGGGCGTAGGAGCGCTCGTGGTGCCAGGCGCCGTCCTGCAAGGCGACCGCGAAGATGTACGGGAGCGAGTGGTCGAGGGTCTCGCGGCTGGCGTGCGGATCGAACTTCTGTGGGTCGCCGGATCCGGTGCCGATCACATAGTGCGTGTGGTGGCTGGTGTGCAGCACGATCGAGGCGATGCGGGCGGTGTCGGTGATCCGGTCGCGCAGTCGACGGGCGAGGTCGATCGGGGCCTGGCTCTGGTATTCGGCCGAGTGTTCCTTGGTGTAGCTGTCCAGAATGGCTCGCTTGGCCTCGCCAGGAGTCGGCAGCGGCACCTGATATTCGGCATCCGTGCCGCCGAGCAGCCACGCGATCACACCGTCGGCGCCCTCCCAGATGGGCGCGGGCGCACCTTCACCGCGCATCGCCCGGTCGACCGCCTCGACGGCCATCTTCCCGGCGAACGCGGGCGCGTAGGCCTTCCAGCTGGAGATCTCGCCCTTGCGTGACTGCCGGGTCGCGGTCGTGGTGTGCAGCGCCTGGCCGACGGCTTGATAGATGGTTTCGGTATCGAGACCGAGCAACGTACCGATGCCGGCGGCGGCCGACGGGCCGAGGTGAGCGACGTGGTCGATCTTGTGTTCGTGCAGGCAGATCGCGCGCACCAGGTCGATCTGGATCTCGTAGCCGGTGGCGAGACCGCGGATCAGCTCGGCACCGCCGCACCCCGCGTGCTGGGCGACGGCCAGAATCGGCGGGATATTGTCGCCCGGATGCGAGTACTCCGCCGCGAGGAACGTGTCGTGGAAATCGAGCTCGCGCACCGCGACCCCGTTGGCCCAGGCCGCCCACTCGGGCGAAACACGCTGTGCGCCGGGCAGTCCGAAGACGGTGGCGCCGTGGCGCGGCGAGGCGGCGAACAGCGGATGCGCCGAGGCCTGTGCGCGGGCGGTTCGGACCGGACCGCGCAACACCGACGCCGCGGCCACGGCGGCATTGTCGATGATCCGGTTGACGATCATCTCGGTGACCTCGCCGGATACCGCCACCGGATCGGCAGCGACCTCGGCGATCAGCGTGGCCAGATGCTGTGACCGCGGAAAGTCCTCGGCGGCCCCGACGCTACGAACGATATGGGTTTTCAATGGCATGGTTCGCACGCTACGCACCGGATCAGAAACTGGATATGAGCTGAACAAGCGTATTTTTGCGTGCGATGGGCGACGAATCAGCAACTATTGCGAAGATCGGTGATCAGCATCGAATCGGTGATACCGAAGCGCTATGGTGATTTCTCCCGGCAAACAGGCGGGCAGCACGTGAACTTTGCCATGCCACGGCCTGCTCCTTCGCATGTTACGCACGGGTAGCCACCGGTAAAATCCCTTGCAGGACTGGACTTCTCCCGAGGCATTCGCCACTTTCAGCAAACATTGCGAACACCTCGCGTTAGGATCTGCGACGTGCGGAAGATGTACGCGGGGGCCAGGCTACGAAGGCTGCGCGAAGAACGGCGGATGACCCAGGCAGCGCTCGCGAAATCGCTTGACCTCTCACCCAGCTATCTCAATCAGCTCGAACGTGATCAGCGTCCGCTGACCATTCCCGTGCTGCTGAAACTCAACTCGACCTTCGACCTCGACGTGCAGTTCTTCGCCGCCGACTCCGATGCGCGGCTGGTCTCGGACCTGCACGAGGTGCTGGTGGAAGCCGCGGGCGGCGGCGATACCGCACCGATCACCGAGGTCGAGGAACTGGCCACCAGACTGCCCGAGGTGGCGCGCATCGTGATCGCGATGCACCGGCGGCTACGCGCGGCGACCGACCAGCTCGACCTGCTGTCCTCGCGCGTCGACACGCCCGCAGGCGCCCCGGGCACACCCATGCCGTACGAGGACGTGCGCGATTTCTTCTACGACCATCGCAACCACATCTCGACCCTCGACCACGCCGCCGAGCAACTGTTCGAGGAATCCGGTCTGAGCATCGGCTCGCTGGATCGTCAGCTGGCCAGGATCGCCGAGGAACGCGCGGGCGTCACGGTGCTGGTGCGCGGTGACGGCGCCGACCCGGCCATCCCGAAACGTCACTACGACCCCGACACGCGAACCCTCACCCTGGCCAGGCGACTGCGTCCCGGGCAGCGCGCCTTCCAGATCGCGACCACTCTCGGTCTGCTCCTCTACGGCCGCGAGATCGACAACGTGCTCGCCGAGTCAAGGGCGCTCACCGGCGAATCCCGCACGCTGGCCAGAGTCGGGCTGGCCAACTACTTCGCCGGCGCGCTGATCCTGCCCTACGGGCGGTTCCTGCGTTCGGCCGAGGAACTGCGCTACGACGTCGACCTGCTCGCGCTGCGTTTCGAGGTCGGTTTCGAGACGGTCTGCCACCGGCTCAGCACACTGCAGCGGCAGGGTCAGCGCGGTGTGCCGTTCTTCCTGGTGCGCACCGACCGGGCGGGCAATATCTCGAAACGCCAGTCCGCCACCGCGTTCCACTTCTCCCGAGTGGGCGGCAGTTGCCCGCTGTGGGTCACCCACGAGGCGTTCGCGCACCCAGGCCGCATTCTCACCCAGATCTCGGAGATGCCCGACGGGCGCCGGTATCTGTGGATCGCCCGCACCACTCCCCCTGCCGCGCAGGGGTTCGGGACGGCGTCGAAGAACTTCGTCATCGGGCTCGGCTGCGATATCGAATACGCCGACCGGCTGGTGTATTCGCAGGGGCTGCAGCTCGACGATCCACAGGTGGCGGTGCCGATCGGGGCCGGGTGCAAGGTGTGCGAGCGGCCCGCGTGCCCACAGCGCGCGTTCCCGCAGATCGGGCGCCCCCTGGCCGTGGTCGAACACACCAGCACCGATCTGCCGTACCCGCGCCTACCTCGCTGACACCGCGCCGTAGGCGCATCGAAACGGCGCGGCTCGCCGACTGCGCCGTGCTCCTCCGCCCGAGACCGGACCGGGTCGGCGCCCGACCGTGTGGATGATCAGGACTTGGCGAGGTATTCGATGCGTTCGCCGTCTACGGCGGCGTGCATCATGCCCGCCAAGCCCGGATGGTTCACCAGGCCCGGGTCCTCGGCGACGACCTGCCTGGCGAGTTCCTGTGCGGCGGTGATCACCTCGAGGTCGTCGAGCAGCGAGAGCAGGCGCAGCGACCGGGCGGTACCGGACTGCGCCGAGCCGAGGACATCACCTTCGCGCCGCTGCCGCAGGTCCAGCACCGACAGTTCGAAGCCGTCGGTGGTCGCCGCCACCGCCTCGAGCCGCGCCATCGCCGTCCCGCCGGGCGCGGCATCGGTGACCAGCAGGCACAGGCCGGGATGCTTGCCGCGGCCGATGCGCCCGCGCAACTGGTGCAGCTGACTCACGCCGAATCGGTCGGCGTCGACGATCACCATCACGGTCGCGTTCGGCACGTCGACACCGACCTCGACGACCGTGGTGCAGACCAGGACATCGATCGCCCCGTCGTTGAATTGACGCATCACGTGGTCTTTTTCGTCGGACGGCAGCCTGCCGTGCAACAGGCCCACGCGCACACCGGCGAGCGGACCGGCGCCCAGCGTCTCGTAGATCTCGACGGCGGCCGCGGTGGTCGGTCCTTCCTTGTCCGCCTTCTTGCCCTTCACCGGTGGCGCGTCGGGGTCCTCGCCGATGCGCGAGCACACCACATAGGCCTGCCTGCCCTGGCCGACCTCTTCGACGATGCGTTCCCAGGCGCGCTCCACCCAGCCCGGATGCAGTTTGCGCGGTACGACTTTCGACACGATCGGCGAGCGCCCCTTGGGCAGCTGGGTGAGCGTGGAGGTCTCGAGGTCGCCGAGGGTGGTCATCGCGATGGTGCGCGGGATCGGTGTCGCGGTCATCACCAGCAGGTGCGGGCTGATGCCGTCTTTCGCCTTGGCGCGCAACGCGTCTCGCTGCTCGACGCCGAAGCGGTGCTGTTCGTCGACCACCACGAGGCCGAGGTCGTAGAACTCGACCGCGTCCTGGATGAGCGCGTGGGTGCCGATGACGATGCCGGCCTCACCGGTCATCGCGTCCAGCAGCGCCGTCTTCTTCGCGGCCGTCGACATCGATCCGGTGAGCAGGACGACCTTGGTCGAGTTCTCGGCGGCACCGAGTTCGCCCGCGTTGCCGAGGTCACCGAGCATGGCGCGCAGCGACCGATAGTGCTGCGCGGCAAGGACTTCGGTCGGTGCGAGCAGTGCGCATTGACGGCCCGAGTCCACCACCTGGAGCATGGCGTTGAGCGCCACGATCGTTTTGCCCGAGCCCACCTCGCCTTGCAGCAGCCGGTGCATCGGGCGGGTGCGCGACAGGTCGTGCGAGATCTCCGCCAGCACCTGCTGCTGACCTTCGGTGAGCTCGAAGGGCAAGCGTTCGTCGAAGGTGGCGGCGATACCGTCGGTCGCGGGCGGACAGGCCGGGGCGGTGCGGCCCTCCACCTCGTGACGGCGTTCGGCCAGCACGAGTTGCAGTGCGAGCGCCTCATCGAAACGGAGCCTGTCCCTTGCCTTTTCGATGTCCAGCTTGTGCTCGGGCAGGTGGATCAGGCGCAGTGCTTCCGAGAGCGGGAGGAATTTCCGTTCCTCGCGCAGGTCGGCGGGCAGCGGATCCTCGATGGGGTCGAGCTGGTCGAGCACCTGGCGGATGCAGGCAAGCAGATCCCAGCTCTGGACCTTGGCGGTCGCCGGATACACAGGAACGAATTCGCGCTCGAAGAACGAGGCATCCACTCCCCCGGCGCCTTTCGCACTCTGCGCGAGGCCGCGCAGCGCACCGCTGCCACGCACGGACGTGAGTTCCTCCACGCCCGCCTCCGGCTTGTCGGGCAAGATGAGGTAATCGGGGTGCGAGAGGTTCCAGCGGTCGGGCCGCCACCAGTGCACGGTGCCCGACATCATCGCTCGCACACCTTCTTTCACCAGATAGCGCACCTTGTCACCGTTGAAGAAGGTGGCCTCGAGTGGACGCTGGGCGCCGGTGTCGAGCTGCACCTTCAACAGCGAGCCGCGGCGGTTCTTCATCGGGCGCAGTTCGGTTTTCGTGATGCGGCCGATGACGGTGATGTGCGCGCCCTCCTCCGGTTCCTCCTCGGTGAGGGGCTGACCCTGGGTCGCGTAGCGCACCGGATAGTGGCGCAACAGATCCTCGACCGTGGACATGTCGAACGCCTCGGTCAGCCGGTCGGCCGCCTTGACGCCCAGCACGTGGTCGAGCCGGTCACTCAACGTCGCCATCTACTCGACCCCTATCTGCACCAGATCCGCTTGCTGCCCACCGGAATACACGACCACCTCGACGCCGGGGAACCCGGCCGTCACATGGTCGGCGAGCACCTGTGCCAGCTCGGGCCCCGCATCGGCGCCCATCAGCAATGTCACCAATTCCCCACCGAGACCGAGCATTCGGTCCAGCAGGATGCGCCCCGCGCCGACCACATCGGGGTCGATCACCACCACATCGTGGCCGACGAGGCCGAGTCCGTCGCCGGGGGAACACATTCCGACCATGGTCAAGGCCCGCACCCGCGCCGCCCGCAGGGCACCCCACCGGGTGGTCGCCGCCGCCTCCGACATCGCGAACGCGTCATCCACCGCGATCCGCCCCCGATCGTGCACCGCCAGCGCCGCGAGGCCCTGCACCATCGACGCACTCGGCAGCAACAACACATCACGCGACCCGTCACGCGCGGCCACACCGACCGCGACGAGTTCCTGCGCGGGCAACGCGCCGTTGGGCAAGACCAGCACCTCCCGATTCGGCATCCCGCGGATCGCCCGCAGCAGGGTGCTCGTATCGAGTTGCCGATCCCCACGCAACACCACCGCGCCCGCGTCCTCGAACAGGCGCGCGGCAGCGGCACCGCCCACCACCGCGAGGACGCCACGGTCAGCGAGGTCGTCACCGGTGCGGACCTCGCGGTCGACGAGACCGGGCGGCCGGTCGTGGCTCGCGCGCGGCTCGCGCGCCGCGGAGCCGTCCAGGTAGTACGCGTGGTGGGTGGCGTCGTGCCCGTGGTTGCCGCTATGGGGTGCGGTCACCGCGAAACTCTCGATCCGAATGCTCGTCACCGTGCCTACCGCGAGCCCCGCCTCGATGGCCGCGCCCGCATCGCGACAGTGCACATGGGCGGACCAGGTTGTCTCGCCGTCACCGACCACCACCACCGAGTCACCCAGCACCGCGAGCCGATTCCGCAACCCACCCGCGGCCGCCTCGTCGGTGCCGGAGATCACGTACATGACCTCGAAATGCGGATCGGCAGCCTGCTCGCGAGGATCGCGGTCGTCGACGAAGTCGGGAGTCCGGCACGGTTCGTCGGCGGCGCGCCGGCTGCCTTCGGGGTGGTCGTCTTCGTTGGTGCCTGCGGGTCGCCGATGCGGTCCGTGGTGGTCCGCGCGTTCACCCCGCGTGTACCTGACTCGTTCCGGCGTCTCACCGCAGACTTCGGCCACGAGGCAATCGAGCAGCACCAGCAGTCCGCGCGCTCCGGCATCGACGACTCCGGCGGCGCGCAGCACGCTCAGCTGGGTCGGGGTCTCGGTCAGCGCACGTGCGGCACCCTCGGCGGCGGACCGGGCGACCGCCGCCAGCGAGGGTTCCACTGCTTCGGCGGCAGCGGCCGCGGCGCGGTCGAGAACTGTCAGGATCGTGCCCTCGACCGGGGCACTCAGTCCGGTGCGAACGAGCACCGCCGACCGCCGCAACGCCACCTGCAGCCGCGCGCCGGTCAACGGACCAGCGACAACGGCCTCCGCGACGCCGCGCAAGACCTGCGACAGGATGATGCCCGAGTTGCCGCGCGCACCCGTCGTGGCACCACGGGCCAAGGCCTGGGCGATGAGGTGAGCCGAAGGCCCGTCGACGCCGGTAGCTTCCGCGTGGTGATCGCCGAGGCTCGCGAGCCCGCTGCGGCCGTGCCGTTCGTGGGCGCCGGAAGTGGCGGACTCCACGCCGAGCACCGCGCGGTCCGCCGTCGCGACCGCGGCCCGCATGGTGGCGAGGAGGTTGGTTCCGGTGTCGGCGTCGGCGATGGGGAAGACATTGAGCGCGTCGATCTCGGCACGACGCAGTTCCAGGTCGGTGCGGCACCTGTGGGCCCAGACCAGCAGATCGGGACCGTCGAGAGACTCCCGCACGTGCGACACCGCCACCTCGCTCCCCGTTCTGCGTACCCGCGCGCCGAGCACGCACGCCAGGTTAGCGGCAGCTACCGACAGGGCCCCATCGAGCACAGCCGCGCAGCGTCCTCAGCCGCGCACGGCCGGAGCGAAGGCGGAGGTACGCCCATCGAGCACAGCCGCGCAGCGTCCTCAGCCGCGCACGGCCGGAGCGAAGGCGGAGGTACGCGTACGCTGACCTCGGACGGGTTCTCAGCCGGGCTGTGCTCGGCGGGTCGACCGGGGCACCCGGTTTGGAACTTCGAGGCCCGGCCCGCTAGTCTTGCAGGGTTGCCTCGTGCGGCCCACGTGGGTCTGCGCTGGCCGACGTCAGTCGGCAAGGCATTTGACGACATCAGTTTCCGGTTCAGCGGGCATACGTGCGCCGCTGTCCGCTTATGACATGAAGGAGCTCGCGACATGGCTGCCGTTTGCGACGTCTGCGCCAAGGGCCCCGGTTTCGGGAAGTCGGTCTCGCACTCGCACCGGCGCACCAACCGTCGCTGGAACCCGAACATCCAGACCGTGCGTGCGCAGGTTGCCCCTGGCAACACCCGCCGGATGAACGTGTGCACCTCCTGCCTGAAGGCGGGCAAGGTCGTCCGCGGCTGATTTTCAGCCCGTACATTCTGCCGACAGTGCCCCGGCACCCCGCGTGGGTGATCCGGGGCTTTGTCGTCCCGCGGCCGAGCGTCGTCGAAAGGGCTCGCCGTGTCTGACTGGCAGATCGCGCCGCTGACGGCGAACCGGGTCACCGAACTCGCCGCCTGCCACATCGCCAGCTGGCGCGAGGCCTACGGCACGCTCGTCCCCGGTCACATCCTCGACGGCTTCGACCTCGAACGCTCCGCGCTCACCTGGGAACGTCGTCGCGCCGACTGCACCCACGAGTTGCCGGTCGCGCTGGTCGGCGACCACCTGATCGGCTTCGCCTGCGGGACGAATTCATCCATACCCGGTCGGCAGGCGGGCCGGTCCGCATCCAGCGAGGGCGAACTCGAAGCGCTCTACGTCCGCAGCGCCTGGCACGGCACCGGTATCGCCGACGCCCTGATCGAAGCCGCCGCCCCCGGATCACCGTGCACCCTCTGGGTCTTCGCCGACTATCCGCGCGCCCACGCCTTCTACCGCAGGCACGGCTTCACCGACACCGGCATCCGCCGAACCGACCCGTTCACCCTCCTGCCCGAACAATTGTGGCGCCGCGACCGGGGTTAGACATACCTCCGCCTTCGCTCCGGCCGTGCGCAAATGACGAACGCTGCCGCGGCTGCGCCCACTATGCGTACCTCCGCCTTCGCTCCGGCCATGCGCGACTGACGAACGCTGCCGCGGCTGCGCCCACTATGCGTACCTCCGCCTTCGCTCCGGCCATGCGCGACTGACGAACGTTGTCGCAGCTGTGCCCAGTGGGCGTACCTCCGCCTTCGCTCCGGCCATGCGCGACTGACGAACGCTGCCGCGGCTGCGCCCACTATGCGTACCTCCGCCTTCGCTCCGGCCATGCGCGACTGACGAACGTTGTCGCAGCTGTGCCCAGTGGGCGTACCTCCGAGTAAGGACTGCGAAACGCTGCGCGTCGGGGGCCCATTAAGGTGACGCCCATGAGTACCACCGAACCGGTCGCCGCCGCCGAGATCATCGACGGCGTGCTCCAGCTGACCATCGCCACCTCCGCCGCGGGCACCTCGATGGATTTCGACCTGATCAACGCGGGCACCGCGGCCCTGCGCGCCCTAGACCCGTCGGTCGGCGCGATCCTGCTCACCGGCGCGGGCGCGAACTTCTGCGCGGGCGGCAATGTCCGCAATTTCGCCGCGTCCGATGACCGCGGCGCCTACCTGCACCAGCTGGCCGACGAACTCCACGATTTCGTCCGCGCGCTCGCGGCCGCCCCGGTCCCCGTGATCGCCGCCGTGCAGGGCTGGGCGGCGGGTGCGGGCATGAGCCTGGTCTGCGCCGCCGATATCGCGATCGGTGGTCCCTCGACGAAACTGCGCCCCGCCTACCCCGGCATCGGCCTGTCCCCCGACGGCGGCATGTCCTGGCTGCTCCCCCGCATCGTCGGCCTGGGCCGCGCCAGCGAGATCCTGCTCACCGACGCCGTCCTCGACGCCGAAGAAGCCGTCCGCCTCGGCATTCTGAGCCGCACTGTCGCCGACGACGACATCCGCGCCGAAGCCCTTCGCCTGGCGCAGACCTTCGTCAACGGCCCCCGCGCCACCTACACGGCCATGAAAAAGCTGCTGGCCCAGTCGCCTACAGCGATTCTGGACCAGCAGCTGGACGCCGAACGCGACAGCATCTCGGCCGCCGCGAACAGCGACACCGGACGCGAAGGCGTCGACGCTTTCGTAGGCAAGCGCAAGCCGAACTACGTGGGCCTCACTGAGAAGTAACCAACTCCCGCGAGTGAACTGACCCACCCGACGCGACCAACGCCACGCCGGAACGAGCCACCACGGGTTTTCGGCCGCCTCGCATCCGAAGGGCGAGACGGAACGCCGAAGGCGCAGTATCGCCCTTCGGATGTGAGGCAATCGGGGCCGAAAACCCTGCGGCGCCAGCCGCTGATGACTCAGTATCGCCCTTCGGATGTGAGGCAATCGGGGCCGAAAACCCTGCGGCGCCAGCCGCTGATGACTCAGTATCGCCCTTCGGATGTGAGGCAATCGGGGCCGAAAACCCTGCGGCGCCAGCCGCTGATGACTCAGTATCGCCCTTCGGATGTGAGGCAATCAGGGCCGAAAACCCAGCGGCGCCAGCCGCTGATGACTCAGTATCGCCCTTCGGATGTGAGGCAATCAGGGCCGAAAACCCAGCGGCGCCAGCCGCTTTAACATGCAGCGCCGAGAGCGCTGAACGTGTTCTGCAGCAGGCAGGTCACCTTCGCGTTCACGCCGGAAGAGATGGTGGAGGTGCCGGTGGAGGTCCATTCCTCGCCGACCTGGGTGGTGGCCACCGGCGCGGCCTGCTCGTTGTAGGGCTCGAGCTGCAGGCCCGCGGCGGTGGCCGAGCCTGCGCCGGCGGTGATGGCGGCGGCCACGGCGGCGGTCGCGAGGGCAGCGCGAACGGTGGTGATGTGCATCGGGTTGTGCTCCTTCATCATTCTCTTCTGGTGCGGGCGACGCCCCGGGTCAGGGCAGCCGCCAGTCGACGGGGTCGGCGCCGAGTTCGTCGAGCAGCTCGTTGACCCGGGAGAACGGTCGTGAACCGAAGAACCCGCGCGAGGCGGAAAGCGGTGAGGGGTGCGCCGATTCGACATAGGGCACCTCGGCATCGACGAGCGTGGGCTTGAGCGAGCGAGCATCGTTGCCCCACAGCACCGCGACGAGTGGTTCGTCGCGGGCGACCAGTGCCCGGATCGCCTGCTCGGTGACCGCTTCCCAGCCTTTGCCGCGATGCGAGGCCGGCGCACCAGGGGTGACGGTGAGTACTCGGTTCAGCAGCAGCACGCCCTGATCCGACCACGGGCTCAGGTCACCACAGGTCGGCGTATCGAAGCCGAGGTCTTTGCTGTATTCGGCGAAGATGTTGGACAGGCTGCGCGGGACCGGCGAAACCTGCGGTGTGACAGAGAAACTCAGCCCCATCGCGTGGCCGGGTGTGGGGTAGGGGTCCTGGCCGACGATGAGCACGCGCACCGCGTCGAACGGGCGCTGGAAGGCCCGCAGCACGTTCTCCCCTTCGGGAAGGTAGCCGCGGCCCGCCGCGTTCTCCTCGCGCAGGAACTCGCCCATTTCGCTGATGCGGTCGGTGACCGGCTCCAGTGCCCGGGCCCAGCCCGGATCGATGATCTCCGACAGTGGTTTGGCACCCATGACCGCACAACCTATCGTTCGTCGTCGGTGGGCGTGGCGTCCGCCCCACGGAACGATTCCCAGCCGGTGCCGCCGGTGGGTGCCGCACCGTCGACGGTGACGCCACTGCCTGCGGTTACTACGCCGATCGGCCGCCAGCCCGCGGGTAGCGCGACACCAGCGGGCCAGGTTCCGGCGAAGGCGTGGTCTTCGCCGCCGGCCAGAATCCATTGCGCGGCATCGGCATCGAGCAATTTCGCGACGGCCGCCAGATCGGGGTCGGTCAGTGCCGCGCGGTGGACGTCGATCGCGACGTTCGACGCGGCGGCGAGATGCCCGAGGTCGGCGAGCAATCCATCGGAGATATCGGTGAGGGCGGTCGGGGTGTGCGTGCCGAACGCGTCGAGGACCGCGGCGTACGGGGGTTGCGGAACACGGTGTGTCGCAAGGGCATAGGTGAAGTCCGGATCGGAAGTGTCGGCGCCACCGGACAATACGGCCAACCCGGCACGCGACCAGCCGAGTTCGCCTGCGACAGCGACGATATCGCCGACACCGGCGCCGGATCGCGTGATCGCGCCTTGGCCGCCGAGATCGCCGAACGCGGTCACCGAGACGACCAGTTGCTCGCTGTGCACCAGATCGCCGCCCGCGATGGAACCCCCGGCACGGCTCGCCTCGATCCACATCCCGTCGGCGATCCCTTCGACCACCGACACCGGCGTTTCAGCCGGGCAGCCGAGCGCGACCACGAACGCCGTCGGCCGCGCCCCCATCGCCACCACGTCGGCGGCGTTCTGCGCGATGGCCTTGCGGCCGATGTCGACGGGCGAGGACCAGTCGAGCCGGAAGTGCCTGCCTTCGACGAGCATGTCGGTGCTCACCACGAACCGCCCATCGGGCGCGGCGACCAGCGCGGCATCGTCACCTGGTCCGATCAGCACGTGCGCGGCCTGCTGCCGACCGGCGTTGATCCGGTCGATGAGGGCGAATTCACCCAGCTCACGCACCGTCTGCGGACGGCTGTCCTCGCTGATGACCGACCCCTTCCCGCTGTGCTGCTGACCGACGAAATCGCCCCGACGGTACCCTTTCGAAGGCGATCGGGCATCACCGACGGTGCAGGCGAACCCTCGAATGGAAGGACCACACAGCTATGGCGGACTCGACACCGGAGGATCGCGACGAGGCGATCACCCCCGACGACACCGCCACCGCCGACACGACATCGTCCGGAGACGAGTCGACGTCCACCACCGCGCAACCAACTGACACACATGCCGCGGACTCCGCTCCGCTCAGCGACCCCGTGAACGCAGGCGCTGACGCCGACGCGGAGGACCCCGACGCCAAAGATGCCGACGCCGACGATGCCGCCGACGCGAACGCGAACGACCCCGATGCGGACGGTGCCGAAAACGCCGACACCGACGATGCCGCGGACGCCGACAGCGACGAGTCGGACTCCGCCGACGCCGACCTCGAGTCGCATCATTCCCCGGCGCTCATCGCCACCGCGGTCGCGCTGCCTGTCGTGCTGATCGTCGCCGTGCTGGTCGCGGCCTTCATCACCCTGCGCGCCCCCGTCGAACGCGCACCCCTCGCCCTAGGCCCGGTCCCGGCCCCCGCGGCCGACGGCCCCGCCTGCCAGGCCCTGCTGCCCGCCCTGCCCGCCGACCTCGGCGACTACACCAAGTCGACCCTCGTCGAACCCGCCCCGCCTGCCACCCGCGCCTGGCAGCTCCCCGACGGCGGCGACCCGATCACCTTGCGCTGCGGCCTCGACCGCCCGCTCGAATTCAACCGCGCGTCCCCGCTGACAGTGATCGACGGCGTGAAGTGGTTCCAGGTCCGCGACGAGGTCGGCAAGACCGGCACCTGGTTCGCCGTCGACCGCGAGACCTACATCGCCCTGACCCTCCCCGACGGCTCCGGCACCAGCGCGGTGCAGACCGTGTCCGAGACCATCAACGCGAATCTGCCTGCCCGCGAACCGACCCCGGGCGAACTCTGAGCTAATCGGCTGTCGCCGTAGGGCTTTCGCGCACAACCCAGCCGAAAGCCCTGCGGCCGAACAGAACCGCTACCGCAGCCCGGTTCCGCGCGCGAGGGCCGTCTCGATCAGCGTCGACACCAGCGTCGGGTAGTCGATGCCGGTGGCTTCCCACATCCGCGGGTACTGCGAGATGGGCGTGAAGCCGGGCATCGTGTTGATCTCGTTGATCACCGGACCGTTCTCGGTGACGAAGAAGTCGACCCGGGCCAGCCCCTGGCAGTCCAGCGCGCGGAACGCGCGCACCGACAGCTCACGGATCTCGTCGGCGACATCGTCGTCGAGCTTGGCGGGCACATCGAATTCGCACACGTCGTCGAGGTATTTGGTGGCGAAGTCGTAGAACTCGGGGGCGGCCGCGTCGGCATCGGGCATCCGGATCTCGGAGACGACGCTGCCCCGCACCTCACCGTCGGCGAATTCCAGTACGCCACACTCGACTTCGCGTCCGACGATGCCCGCTTCGATGATCACCTTCGGGTCGTGCGCACGGGCGGCGGCGATGGCCGCACCGAGATCGGCCCAGTCGGTGATCTTGGTGATGCCGATCGAGGAGCCACCGCGCGCGGGCTTCACGAAGGCAGGCAGGCCGATCCGGGCCCGGTCGGCGCCGGACAGGGTTTCGGTGCCGGGACGCAGCACGACTTGCACGCCGACGGGCAGGGATTCGGCGGCCAGCAATTTCTTGGTGAACTCCTTGTCCATCCCCGCCGCACTGGCCAGCACGCCCGCGCCGACATAGGGAATCCCGGCCAGTTCGAGCATGCCCTGCAGCGTGCCGTCCTCACCGAAGGGCCCGTGCAGGATCGGGAACACGACATCGACATTGCCGAGGACGTCGCTCGAGTCGAGCGCGACCAGCGCACCCGAGCGGCCGGGGTCAGCGGCGAGGGTGAGGGCGGTCCCCGACGCGTCGACCTGCGGTTGCACGCCGTGGCTCAGCGCCAATTCGCCGATCCCGTCGGCCAGCACCCAACCGCCGGTGGGGGTGATGCCGATCGGCACCACCTCGTAGCGCGTCGGATCGAGGTTGCGCAGCACACTGCTCGCCGATACGCACGAGACGGCGTGCTCGCTGCTGCGCCCGCCGAACACCACAGCTACCCTGATCCGTTCCGTCATGAACGTCACCGTAGTAGGTTCTGTCCGTCATGGCGCTATCGCCCTTATTCGGGCTTGATCCGCCTGCCGAGCAGGCTGCCGACGGCCTCGCTCACCGATAGCCCCTCGTGGCACACCTTGTGCACCGCGTCGGTGAGCGGCATCTCCACCCCGTGCTCGGCCGCCAGGGCCCGCACCGATGTGCACGACTTCACACCTTCGGCCACCTGCCCATTGGTCGCTTCCTGCGCGGCGGTCATCGTGCCACCGGCACCGAGCGCGAACCCGAAGGACCGGTTGCGCGACAACGGCGAGGTGCAGGTAGCCACCAGATCGCCGACACCCGCGAGCCCGGCCAGCGTCACCGGTTGCGCACCCAGCGCCACACCCAGCCGCATGACCTCGGCGAGCCCGCGCGTGATCAGGCTGGCGACCGAGTTGTCGCCCAGACCCATGCCCGAGGCGATGCCGCACGCGAGCGCGATGACGTTCTTGCACGCACCACCGATCTCGCAGCCGATCACATCGGTATTGGTGTACGGCCGGAAATACCCGGTGGCACAGGCCCGCTGCGCGGCCACGGCACGCTCGGTATCGGTGCACGCGATCACCGTCGCCGCGGGCTGACGTTGCACGATCTCGTGCGCCAGATTCGGGCCCGACAGCACCGCGATGCGCCCCGGCTCGGCCCCGGTGACCTCCGCGATCACCTGACTCATCCGCAGCAGCGTTCCGGTCTCGATCCCCTTGGCCAGACTCATCAAGGTGGCCTCGGACCCGATATCGCCCTTCCACAGATCCAGATTCGCCCGCAACGACTGCGACGGCACCGCGAGCACCACCAGATCCGCCCCGTCCAGCGCGACCCGATGATCGTCGGTCCCCCGCACCGGCGGCAACTGCACCCCGGGCAGGTAGAACGGATTGCGGTGCTCGGTATCGAGCGCCTGCGCCACCTCGGCCCGCCTGGCCCAGATCGTCACCTCGGTCCCCGCCTCGGCCAACACCTTCGCGAACGCCGTACCCCACGACCCCGCACCCATAACCGCCGCCCTCGTCATCAGCCCAATATGCCATGCAAGGATCGAAGCCATGCACACCGTGCACGCCGTCATGGCGGTCAAACACATCGGCCGGGCCAAGAGCAGGCTGGCGAACGTGCTGAGCACCGAGCAGCGCGCCCAGCTCGTACTGGCCATGTTCACCGACACCGCCGTGGCCGCTACCGCCGTGCCCGCGCTGTTGTCGCTGACCGTGGTCACTCCCGATCCGCTGGTCGCCGCCCGCGCTCTCGAACTCGGCGCGCACGTGATCGATGAACCCGCGGCCGGCGACGATCCGCTCAATGCCGCGCTCGCGGCGGGCGCCGCCGACGTGCGCGACCGCCACGGCCCCACCCACCTGCTCGCGTTGCAGGCCGACCTGCCCGCCCTGCGCCCGTCCGAGCTCGCCGACGTACTCACCCTCGCCGTCGGCGCTCGATCGGTGGTGATCGATCACACGGGCACCGGCACCGCCGCATTGGTGGTTCGCGATATCGCCGCGCCGCTGTCGCCCCGTTTCGGTGCCGATTCCGCGCGCGCACACCGCGACGGTGGGGCAGTACCACTGCTCGGGCACTGGCCCGGCCTGCGCTGCGATGTCGACACCCCCGAGGATCTCGACGTCGTCCGCGGGCTCGGAGTCGGCGAATGCACCGCGTCGACCCTGCGCGAATTCGGATTCTCGCCGCACAGAAGTGATCCCGTTCGCACCGTGTGCTAGCTGATCGCCACCTTCGGACCGGACGCGACGATCCGTGCGATGTCGTGATGCGCGGTGCCCCTTCCTCGAGGGATGATTGATCCCGTGAGCGATACGGAAACCATCAAGCAGCTTGTCCCGATTTCCCCGCCACCCGCGGCCGCGATCACCTCGGGCGCAAGCGCGGTGTCGCTACGGTTGCCCCGCGATCGCTACCTCAACCGCGAACTGAGCTGGCTCGACTTCAATGCCCGCGTGCTCGCCCTCGCCGAGGACGCCTCGCTGCCGTTGCTGGAGCGGGCCAAGTTCCTCGCGATCTTCGCCTCCAATCTCGACGAGTTCTACATGGTGCGCGTCGCCGGCCTGAAACGCCGTGCCGAAACCGGTCTGTCGGTGCGCTCGGCCGACGGTCGCTCACCGTCGGAACAGCTGGAGATGATCACCGCCCGCGCTCAGGAACTCGCCGAGCGGCACGCGAAGGTCTTCATCGACGCGGTGAACCCGGCGTTGTCGGCCGAGGGCATCGACATCATTCTCTGGAGCGACCTCGACGACGATGAGCGCCAACGTCTCTCGAACTACTTCACCGACCAGGTGTTCCCGGTCCTCACCCCGCTCGCCGTCGACCCGGCGCACCCGTTCCCCTACATCTCCGGCCTGAGCCTCAACCTCGCCGTGACGGTGCGCGATACCGGCACCGGCGGCGAGCACTTCGCGCGTGTGAAGGTGCCCGACAACGTCGACCGCTTCGTGCGCGTTCGCCGCACCGGGGCGCCGTCGGCGATCGCGGCGTTCCTGCCGATGGAAGACCTCATCGCCGCCCATCTGGACCTGTTGTTCCCCGGTCTGACCGTGGTGGAGACGCATTCGTTCCGGATCACCCGCAACGCCGATTTCGAGGTCGACGAGGACCGCGACGAAGACCTGCTGCAGGCGATGGAGCGCGAACTCGCCCGTCGCCGCTTCGGCAAGCCGGTGCGCCTCGAGGTCTCCGACGACATGACCGAGCACATGCTGGAGTTGCTACTACGTGAGCTAGAGGTCGACCCCGCCGACGTCATCCAGGTACCTGGCCTGCTCGACCTGTCCTGCCTGTGGCAGGTCTACGGTGTCGACCGCCCCGAACTCAAAGACGCGCCGTATGTCCCGGCCACCCCGGCGGCCTTCGGTGAGCGCGAGACCCCGCGCAATGTCTTCGCCGCGCTGCGCGAGGGCGATGTGCTGGTGCACCACCCTTACGACTCCTTCTCCACCAGCGTGCAGCGCTTCATCGAACAGGCCGCGGCCGACCCGCAGGTGCTCGCGATCAAGCAGACCCTCTACCGCACCTCCGGTGACTCCCCCATCATCAATTCGCTGATCGAGGCCGCCGAGGCAGGCAAGCAGGTCGTCGCGCTGGTCGAGATCAAGGCCCGCTTCGACGAGCAGGCCAACATCAAATGGGCACGCGAACTGGAACAGGCGGGCGTGCACGTGGTCTACGGCCTGGTCGGCCTCAAGACCCACTGCAAGACCTGCCTGGTGGTGCGTCGCGAGGGTTCCACGATCCGCCGCTACTGCCACATCGGCACCGGCAACTACAACCCGAAGACCGCGCGCCTGTACGAGGATGTCGGATTGTTCACCGCCGCACCCGAGGTCGGCGCCGATCTCACCGACCTGTTCAATTCGCTGACCGGATACTCCCGCAAGGAGGACTACCGCAACCTGATGGTCGCGCCACTGGGCGTGCGCGCGGGCATCATCGAGCGCATCGATCGCGAAATCGAGCTGGCCGGACAGGGGTGCGCTGCCCGGATCCGGATCAAAGCCAACGCGATCGTCGACGAGCAGATCATCGACGCGCTCTACCGCGCCTCCCAGGCGGGCGTGCCGGTGCAGATCGTGGTGCGCGGCATCTGCGGCCTACGCGCGGGTGTGCCCGGCCTGAGCGAGAACATCGAGGTGCGCTCGATCCTCGGCCGGTTCCTCGAACATTCGCGGGTCATGGAATTCGGTGCGCAGGATCAGACCTGGATCGGCAGCGCCGACATGATGCACCGCAATCTCGACCGCCGCGTCGAAGTGATGGTGCAGGTGACCGATCCCAAGCTCGTCGATCAGCTCGCGCGGGTGTTCGATTCCGCGCTCGATCCGGCGACCCGCTGCTGGATCCTGCTGCCGGACGGGACCTGGCAGGCCAGTCCTTCCGATGTCGAGGCCGACCAGGTGCGTGATCACCAAGCGTTCCTCATGCGTTTGCGTCGCCCCGATCAGCCGTGAGCGCACAGAGCAAGGACGCGTCGTTGCGCGACCCGAGGGTACGCCCCAATATTCATGCGGCTGGGGCGGTTCTGTGGCGTGCGGGCGCCGCAGGCCCGGAGATCGGTGTCATCCACCGGCCGAAATACGGTGACTGGTCGCTGCCGAAGGGCAAGCTCGATCCCGGTGAGACCCCGGTGGTCGCGGCCGTGCGCGAGGTAGCCGAGGAAACCGGCCTGCCCGCCACGCTGGGGCGCTATCTCGGCCACGTCACCTATCCGATCCCGGGACACCGTCAGCTCAAGCGGGTCGACTACTGGGCCGCCGAGGCCGCCGAGGGCGACTTCGCCGTCAACGCCGAAGTCGACCAGCTGCGCTGGTTCGCGCTGGCCGAGGTGATGGACCAGCTGTCGTATCCGATGGACCGCCAGATCGTCCGGATCTTCGCCCGGCTGCCCGCCCGCACCAACACGGTGCTGCTGGTGCGCCACGCCAAGGCGGGCAAGCGCCACCGCTTCGACGGACCCGACGAGTTACGACCGCTGGAGGCCGCCGGGGAACAGCAGGCGAAGGGATTGACGCCGAATCTGTTGGCGTTCGGCGCATCCGAGATCTATTCCGCCGATCCGCTGCGCTGCATCCAAACCGTGACCCCGTTGGCAGAACAGCTCGATGCCGAAATCAATTGCGAGCCAATGTTTTCCGAGCAAGGTTACGATTCAGCGAAAAGCACCGCGCGGCAACGGTTTCTGTCGTTGGTAACAGATCGGGGGGTGCCGGTGGTGTGTAGTCAGGGCGGGGTGATTCCCGATCTCACCCAGTGGCTGGCCGAGCAGGGCGGGCTCACGCTACCCTCGGCGCGCAATCGCAAGGGCAGCGTCTGGGCATTGTCGTTCGTCGAGGACCGATTGGTCGCGGCGAACCATATGGACCGTTCGCTGTCGACGGCAATCGTCACCACCTGAGTCACCCGGACAGCCCTCGAAACAGCCGAAACGGCCCCGGGATTCCCGGGGCCGTTCTCGGTCCAGTGGTGGGTGATGCGCTCAATAGGCACAGGCGCGACAGCGGTCCTCAGCCTTTCGCGCATGGCCGGAGCGAAGGCGGAGGTACGCCTTACGTGCACATTCCCCGACCCGATCCCGCTGCGGCAGGATCAACGAGCACGACGGGCGGCAGTCTTCTTAGCAGCAGTCTTCTTAGCGGCAGGAGCCTTCTTCGCAGCAGTGGTCTTCTTGACCGCCGTGGTCTTGGCAGCCGTGACCTTCTTGGCAGGAGCCTTCTTGGCCGCCGTCACCTTCTTGGCAGGCGCCTTGGCCGCCGTCACTTTCTTTGCCGCCGTGGTCTTCTTGGCGGCGGGTGCCTTGGTGGCGGCCTTGCGGGCCGTGGTCTTCGCGGGGCCCTTCGACGGCGTGGCCTTCTTGGCCGCGGTCTTCTTCGCCGCGGTCTTCTTGGCTGCCGCCTTCTTCGCCGCCACCGGGGCATTCACGCCTCGCTTGACGGCAGGCCCGGACGAGGCCAGCTTCTGCTTACCCGCGATGACCGCCTTGAACTGTGCGCCCGGCCGGAAGGCAGGCACCGAAGTGGCCTTCACCTTCACGGTTTCACCGGTACGCGGGTTACGGGCAACCCGGGGAGCACGCTTGCGCTGTTCGAACACACCGAATCCGGTGATGGTGACGCTCTGACCCTTGTGCACGGCACGGACGATGGTGTCGACAACATTCTCGACAGCCGCGGTTGCCGTCCGCCTGTCCGTACCCAACTTTTCGGTCAGAACGTCGATCAGTTCCGCCTTGTTCATTGAATCCTCCGCAGACTAATGGCCCGTCGTCGGACCGACTAGGTACCACGGTAAACCC
This sequence comes from Nocardia sp. IBHARD005, assembly GCF_052814245.1. Classification (NCBI taxonomy): domain Bacteria; kingdom Bacillati; phylum Actinomycetota; class Actinomycetes; order Mycobacteriales; family Nocardiaceae; genus Nocardia; species Nocardia sp. IBHARD005. Next base: position 3,440,370 of record NZ_CP199935.1, on the reverse strand, counting down.
AGTTTGAGCAAGAGTCTATGTGCCACGCCAAAATTCATGTGGTTTAGCACACGTCCAGCTACCGCTGCCCGGGATGCGCCCCTAAGCGCCCCAGCTGATTACGCCCGTGAAATAGGCTCCGGCAGCGTCACGGGTTTCCATGACGGCCTTCCCTTTTCGAACTCGCCGATGACGTCGGCCTGTCGCAGGGTGAGCCCGATGTCGTCCAAACCCTCCAGCAGACGCCAGCGGGTGTAGTCGTCAATATCGAACGGCAACACGACGGTTCCCGCTGTGACGGTGCGCGCGGACAGGTCGACAACCAATTCGATGCCGGGCTGTTCCTCGATCAGCTTCCAGAGCATTTCGACATCGTTCTGTGACATCTGCGCGGCCAACAGCCCGCCCTTACCCGCATTTCCCCGGAAGATGTCGGCGAAACGAGACGAGATGACCACCCGAAAGCCGTAGTCCGACAGCGCCCACACCGCGTGCTCACGCGAAGAACCGGTGCCGAAATCCGGGCCGGCCACCAGCACGCTGCCACGGTTGTACGGCTCGGTGTTGAGAATGAACTCCGGGTCGGCACGCCATCCGGCGAACAAGCCGTCCTCGAAACCCGTTCGGGTCACGCGCTTCAGGTAAACGGCGGGGATGATCTGATCGGTGTCGACATTGGACCGGCGCAGCGGCACACCGATGCCTTTGTGAACGGTGAAGGCTTCCATAACGATTCCCTTTCGATCTGTCGGTGATCGGTGACTCAGGCCAGATCAGCGGGTGAGGACAGGGTTCCCCGGACCGCCGTCGCGGCGGCGACCAGCGGCGAGACCAGGTGCGTGCGACCGCCCTTGCCCTGCCTGCCCTCGAAATTGCGGTTCGAGGTAGACGCGCAGCGCTGGCCCGGTTCCAGCTGATCGGGATTCATACCCAGGCACATCGAGCAGCCCGCCTGACGCCATTCCGCGCCCGCGGCGGTGAAAATCTCGCCGAGTCCTTCTTTTTCCGCCTGCGCGCGCACCCGCATCGAGCCTGGCACAACCAGCATTCGCAAGCCCTCGGCGACGTGACGGCCCTTCAAAATATCGGCGACGGCACGCAGGTCCTCGATCCGGCCGTTGGTGCAGGAGCCGACGAATACGGTGTCGACACTCACCTCACGCAGCGGCATTCCCGGCGTCAGGTCCATGTAGCGCAATGCCTTCTCGGCGGATTCGCGCTCGTTCTCGTCGGCGATCTGGGCCGGGTCGGGCACATTCGCGCCCAGCGGCAGGCCCTGGCCGGGATTGGTGCCCCACGTGACGAACGGGGTCAGCGTGTTCGCGTCGATGTGGACCTCGGCGTCGAACTCCGCGCCTTCGTCGGTGACCAGCGCGTCCCAGGAGGCCACTGCGGCATCCCAGTCGGCTCCCTGCGGTGCGTGCGGGCGGCCCTTCAGGAATTCGTAGGTCACCGCGTCGGGGCCGATCATGCCCGCGCGTGCGCCCGCCTCGATGGACATATTGCAGATCGTCATCCGCGCTTCCATCGACAGCTTGCGAATCGCCTCGCCGCGATATTCCAGCACATAGCCCTGGCCGCCGCCGGTGCCGATCTCGGCGATCACGGCCAGGATCAGGTCCTTGCTCGTGACGCCGGGCGCCAATTCGCCGTCGACGGTGATGGCCATCGTCTTGAACGGGCGCAGCGACAGCGTCTGGGTGGCGAGCACGTGCTCGACCTCACTGGTGCCGATGCCCATCGCCAGCGCGCCGAACGCGCCGTGGGTGGAGGTGTGGCTGTCACCGCAGACGACGGTCATGCCGGGCTGGGTGAGACCGAGCTGCGGACCGACCACGTGCACGATGCCCTGCTCCACGTCGCCCATCGAGTGCAGGCGCACGCCGAATTCGGCACAGTTGCGGCGCAGCGTCTCCACCTGGGTGCGCGAGATCGGGTCGGCGATCGGCTTGTCGATATCGGTGGTGGGGACGTTGTGGTCCTCGGTGGCGATGGTGAGATCGGTTCTGCGCACCGGACGGCCCGCCGCGCGTAGCCCGTCGAAGGCCTGCGGGCTGGTCACCTCGTGCACGAGGTGCAGATCGATGTAGATCAGGTCGGGTTCACGGGAGGAACCATCGCCTTCGCCTTTGGCGACGACGTGCTGTTCCCACACCTTCTCGGCCAGTGTGCGAGCGCGCTCGGCCATAGCTTGATCACCTTTCGACGGACATACTTGGTATCTCAGCATTTGAGACGTTAGTATCGTTCTATGAGACAGCATAGCGGTATCGGTGTTCTCGACAAAGCCGTGGCGGTGCTCTACGCCGTCGCCGACGAGCCCTGCGGTCTCAACGACCTGTGCACCCGCACCGGCCTGCCACGCGCCACCGCGCATCGGCTGGCGGTCGGGCTGGAGACGCATCGGCTGCTGGCCCGTGACGGCAACGGATTGTGGCGGCCAGGACCCGCGCTCACCGAGTTGTCGGCGGGGGCGGCCGACCCACTGGTGGAGGCCGCAAGTGCCATTCTGCCCCGCCTGCGTGAGATCACCGGCGAGAGCGTCCAGCTGTACTGCCGCGACGGGCACGCACGCGTCTGCGTCGCCGCGCTGGAGCCGCCGGTCGGCCTTCGTGACACGGTGCCGGTCGGTTCGCGGCTACCGCTCACCGCGGGTTCGGCGGCGAAGGTGTTGCTGGCGTGGGCCGATCCCGAGTTGCAGCGCATAGTCCTGGCCGACGCCGTGTTCGGCGACCGGGCGCTGGCCGAGGTGCGCAAGCGTGGCTGGGCGCAGAGTGCCGCCGAGCGCGCGCAGGGCGTGGCGAGCGTGTCGGCGCCGGTGCGTGATCCGGGCGGGGTGATCGTGGCCGCCGTTTCGGTGTCGGGGCCGATCGATCGGATGGGCCGCAGGCCGGGTGCGCGCTGGGCCGCCGATCTGGTCGCGGCCGCCGAGGCACTGCACAAGCGATTGTAGAAACGAAGAAGGCTCCCGGTCGGATTCGACCGGGAGCCTTACTTTGCTTTGTAGCCCCGACGGGATTCGAACCCGCGCTACCGCCTTGAGAGGGCGGCGTCCTAGGCCGCTAGACGACGGGGCCAGGACGATCTCACCAGGGTGAAACCTTGCTGGGGTACCAGGACTCGAACCTAGAATGGCTGTACCAGAAACAGCTGTGTTGCCAATTACACCATACCCCAAAGACCGAAACGCCCGACCTTGCAATCTCCACCGAGTGGTTGTCGGTGTTGCGAGGCCGTGTTCCGCGGCGATGAGAAGATTACCAAACACTAGGGGGTAAACTACAAATCGCCTGGTCAGAAGCCGCTTTTCGGCCGATTTAGCACCCTGTGAAGCGGATGCGGCGCAGTGGCCGCACCCGCTCCCCACGGCTACTGCGCGGCAGGAGCCCATCCACGCGCGGCCCGCAGCCGGTCCAGCGAGGCCTCGCGGCCGAGCAGCTCCATCGACTCGTACAGCGGCGGGCTGATATGCGAGCCCGTCACCGCGACCCGCACCGGCGCGAACGCCTTGCGCGGCTTGAGCCCCAGATCGTCGACCAGCGCCTTTTTCAGCGCCTCCTCCAGTGCCGGGGTGGTCCACTCGCTCAGCGGCTCCACAGCGGCGATCGCGGCATCGAGTACGGGATCGGCCTCGGCACCGAGATTCTTGGTGCCCGCCGCCTGGTCGATCGCGAAGTCCCCTGGCGTGACGAACAGGAACTTCAGCAGGTCCCACGCGTCACCGAGCACCACGATGCGGGTCTGCACGAGTTCGGCGGCGACCAGGAAGGTCTTCTCGTCGATTTCGGCGCCGATGTGGCCCTGCGCGGTGAGGAACTCGCGCAAACGGTGACCGAAATCGCCGGGCTCGAGAAGGCGAATCTGCTCGGCATTGATCGCGTCGGCCTTCTTCTGATCGAAGCGGGCCGGATTCGAATTCACCGAGTAAATATCGAAAGCCGCGACCATTTCCAGCATGGAGAACACATCGCGGTCCTCGCCGATGCTCCAGCCGAGCAGGGCGAGGTAATTCAGCAAACCCTCGGGGATGAATCCGCGGTCGCGATGCAGAAACAGATTCGATTCCGGGTCGCGCTTGGACAGTTTCTTGTTGCCCTGGCCCATGACGAACGGCAGATGGCCGAACTCGGGCGTGAACTCGGCAACGCCGATACGCTGCAGCGCGGCATACAGCGCGAGCTGACGTGGTGTCGAGGACAGCAGATCCTCGCCCCGCAACACATGGGTGATCCGCATCATCGCGTCGTCGACCGGATTCACCAATGTGTAGAGCGGGTCGCCATTGCCACGGGTGAGGGCGAAATCGGGGACGGTCCCGGCTTTGAAGGTGGTTTCCCCGCGGACAAGATCGTTCCATCCGAGATCTTCGTCGGGCATCCGTAAACGGACCACGGCGGGGCGGCCCTCGGCTTTGTACGCCGCGATCTGCTCGGCACTGAGGTCGCGATCGAAATTGTCGTAACCGAGTTTCGGATCACGGCCGACAGCGCGATGACGGGCCTCGACTTCCTCCGGCGTCGAGAACGCTTCATAGGCCTCGCCCGCCTCGAGCAGCCGGCGCACCACGTCGAGATGGGAATCGCGGCGCAGCGACTGCCGGTAGGGCTCGTAGGGTCCGCCGACCTCGGGGCCCTCGTCCCAGATGAGCCCGAGCCAGCGCAGCGCGTCGAGCAGCGCGCGGTAGGAATCCTCGGAATCGCGTGCGGCGTCGGTGTCTTCGATGCGGAACACGAACGTGCCGCCGTGGTGGCGCGCGAACGCCCAGTTGAACAGCGCCGTGCGCACCAGGCCGACGTGCGGCGTGCCGGTCGGGGACGGGCAGAAACGGACCCGTACTTCAGTCATGACTCTCTTCTTTCGCTGTCTCAGCGCTTGGTGGCAACAGGATTGGTGAGGGTGCCGATGCCCTCGACGGTGACCGACACGTTCTGCCCGGCCCGCAGCGGACCGACGCCTTCCGGTGTGCCGGTGAGGATCACGTCACCGGGCAGCAGGGTCATCACCGAGCTGATCCATTCGATGATCTTCGGAATGTCGTGCAGCAACAGCGAAGTGCGGCTGCGCTGGCGGACCTCACCGTCTACTTCGGTGGTGATTTCCAGATCGCTTGGGTCCAGCGCGGTTTCGATCCACGGGCCGAGCGGGCAGAACGTGTCGTAGCCCTTGGCCCTGGTCCACTGTCCGTCGTGGCGCTGCTGATCACGAGCGGTGACATCGTTGGCGATGGTGTAGCCCAGGATCACCTCCGACGCCTTCGCCGCGGAGACGTCCTTGCACGGACGGCCGATCACCACGGCCAGCTCACCCTCGTAGTCGACCTGAGAAGAGCTGGGCGGCAGGATGATCGATGCGTTCGGGCCGATGATCGACGTGTTCGGCTTGATGAAGATCACCGGGTCCACCGGTGCCTCGCCACCCATTTCGGCCGCGTGGGCGGCGTAGTTCTTGCCGATGCAGATCACTTTGCTCGCCAGGATCGGCGCCAGCAGGCGGATATCGGCCAGCGGCCAGCTCCGCCCGGTGAACGTCGGCGAGCCGAACGGATGTTCGGCGATCTCCTTGGCGACGGCATCGCTTCCGTCGCCCTCGATGCTGACGAAAGCAACTCCATCGGGACTGGCAACTCGACCTAAGCGCATGCCCCGGAGTCTATCGAGACGGGGCTACCTGCCCGAACGCGCCCGTGATGCGCCATGAGTCCGTTGATAGCGGATCGGCCGAAGTGCGGGCAAACTCACACCGATGTGATTCGAAGCCCCTGCCCGCGTAGGGGATTCGCGTGTGCGGCGATGTGACCCGTCAGACACCTCACCGGTGGGCAACATCCACGGGTGATCGGTGTAGCGTGATCATTGATGTTCAACCAATGAGACATCAATCTCATATATTGAGATGCAATCGTGCAATCCGGCGAGGTGGAATCGTGACAGACGCGGGCCCGATGGTCGACGTGACGCAGCTCGGTAACAGCAGACGCTGGTTGATGCTCGCCCTCGGCGTGTTCGCGCAGACCTCCAGTTCGATCTTCATCCACGGCACCCCGTTCCTGCTGCCCGCGCTCACCGCTCGCGGCGATTCGCTCGCCTCCGCCGGTGCGCTGGTGGCGCTGCCGACCGTAGGCCTGGTCTGCACCCTGATCGCCTGGGGGTACGTGGTCGACCGGATCGGCGAACGCATCGTGCTGGTGGCGGGCACGCTGCTGATGTGCGTGGCAGGCATCGCCGCGGCCGTGGTGGACAACCCCGTCGCATTCGCAGCGCTGCTGTTCGTCGGCGGTATCGGCGCTGCCAGCTCCAACGGCGCCAGTGGCCGGGTGATCGTCGGCTGGTTCCCGGCGGACCGGCGCGGGCTGGCCATGGGTATCCGCCAGACCGCGCAACCGCTCGGGGTCGGCATCGCCGCGCTCACCATCCCGTGGGTGGCCGCACACCATGGCATTCCCGCGTCCATGTTGGTGCCCGCCTTGATGGCCGGGGTGGCCGCGATCGGCTGCCTGGTCGGCATCATCGACCCACCGCGACCGGCCGCGAAGGCCGCCGACCGCGCCAACCCCTATCGCGGCCACTCCACCCTGTGGCGCATCCACGGTGTCTCGATCCTGCTGGTCGTCCCCCAGGCCACCCTGTGGACCTTCGGCCTGCTGTGGCTGCACGTCGACCTCGGCTGGTCACTGGCCGCCGCGGGCGCGCTGATGACCGTCACCCAATTCCTCGGTGCCGCAGGAAGAATCGGCGCAGGAGCTTGGTCGGACCGGGTCGGCTCGCGCCTGCGCCCGCTGCGCCAGGTAGCCGTCGCCGCCGCCGTCGCCATGGCCGCCCTGACGATCACCGCCTGGACCGACTGGTGGTGGGCGGCGGTCCCCTTGATGGTCGCGGCCTCGGTGATCTCGGTGTCCGACAACGGCTTAGCGTTCACGGCCGTGGCCGAAACAGCGGGCCCGTTCTGGAGCGGCCGAGGCCTCGGTATCCAGAACACCGGCCAGAACATCGCGATAGCCGCCGTCCCACCACTTTTCGGTGCCGTCATCACGGCAACCGGCTTCCCCGTGGTGTACGCCCTGGCAGCGGTCGCCGCGGTGGCGGCGGTGCCCTTGGTCCCCAGAGGATCCCGCAAGTAGCTTCCATCACGAGCCGCGAATTCGGTCGAATACCCGTATCTCCTACTCGCCGAACACAATTCGATCCACACCCACCAACGACAAAGGCTCGCTCCGACATTCAGCCGGAGCGAGCCTTTTCGCGTGCGATCGGATCAGACGATGGCCGCGATGCGGTCGCCGACCTCCACGGTGGAGGCGGTGCCGGTACGCGAGGCCAGGTCCTTGGCCACCGCGGATTCGATGCGGGCCGCGCCCTCGGTGTTGCCGAGGTGGTTGAGCAGCATCGAGACCGACAGAATGGCGGCGGTCGGGTCGGCCTTGGACTGGCCCGCGATGTCGGGGGCACTGCCGTGGACCGGCTCGAACATCGACGGGTTGACGCCCGAGGCGTCGATATTGCCCGAGGCGGCCAGGCCGATGCCACCACTGACGGCGGCGGCGAGGTCGGTGATGATGTCGCCGAACAGGTTGTCGGTGACGATCACGTCGAAGCGGCCCGGGTCGGTCACCATGTGGATGGTGGCGGCGTCGATGTGCTGGTAGGCCGTGGTCACCTCGGGGAATTCGACGGCGACCTCGTCGACGGTGCGCTGCCACAGCGAGCCGGCGAAGGTGAGCACGTTGTTCTTGTGCACCAGGGTGAGGTGCTTGCGGCGGGCCTGCGCGGTGGCGAAGGCGTAGCGCACCACACGCTCGATGCCGAAGCGGGTGTTGTTGGAGACCTCGGTCGCCACCTCGTGCGGCGTGCCGACGCGAATCGCGCCGCCGGTGCCGGTGTAGGGGCCCTCGGTGCCCTCACGCACCACCACGAAGTCGATATCCGGGTTGCCGGCAAGCGGGCTGGTGACACCGGCGTGCAGCTTCGACGGACGCAGGTTCACGTGGTGATCCAGCGCGAAACGGGTCTCGAGCAGCAGTCCACGCTCGAGCACACCGCTGGGGACCGACGGATCGCCGATCGCGCCGAGCAGAATCGCGTCGTGCTGCTTGAGCTCGGGCAGCACCGATTCCGGCAGGATCTCCCCGGTGCGGTGGTAGCGCGCGGCACCCAGGTCGTACTCGGTCTTCTCCACACCGGGCAACACCACGTCGAGCACCTTGAGCGCCTCGGCGATGACCTCGGGACCGATGCCGTCACCGGCGATTACTGCGAGTTTCATCAACTAACTCCGTTCAAAGGAAAGCGTGCCGCCCACCGCCACGCAACGAGTCCGCCATGACCGACACCCCCAGCCACACCGTCAAACCCCAAATCCGCCATGACCGCACCACCACCCACCACCCGCGACCCCTAGGGAGCGGCGGCCACGAAGTGGCCGGTCGCGGCCGGGTCGCCGGTTAGCCGCCGGGGCGTAGGCGACGAAGGAGCAAGCCCCGGTGGCTAACCGGCGGCCCCTTGGGGCCGCGACTCGAGCGCGCCAGCGCTCCAATAAACACAGCCCGAACTATCCTGGACCGCTAGCACTTCGAGTCCTTAAACCAGGTCGACCAGGACAACCTTGGACGCACCGACGGCCTCGGCGATCGCGGTCTGCACCTCGGCCGGAACCTCGGCGTTGACACGCAGCACCACGGTGGCGCCTTCGGCGTCGATGTCCTGGCTCAGCTGCGCGGCCAGGATGTCGAGCTCGGCCTCGCCCAGCTTGGTGCCGATCTTGCCCAGCGCACCCGGCTTGTCGCTGTAGTTCAGCACGGCCAGGTTCAGGCCCTCGGCGCGCATGTCGTAGTTGCGGCCGTTGATGTTGACGATCTTCTCGACCAGGTTCGGCTCGGTCAGCGTGCCTGCCACGTTCAGGGTCGAGCCGTCGCCGAACACGGCGCGCAGGTCGACGACGCTGCGGTGGTTCGGGCTCTCCGAGGCGGTGGTGACGGTGGCGGTGATGCCACGGTCCTTGGCCAGCGCCGGGGCGTTGACGAAGGTGACCTGGTCCTCGACCAGCGCCGAGAACACCCCGCGCAGCGCGGACAGCTCCAGCACCGCGACGTCCTGCGCGGCCAGCTCGCCACGGACCTGCACCTCGATGCTGACGGGCAGCTCGCTGGCGATGGCACCCAGCAGCGCGCCCTGCTTGCGGACGACATCCAGCCAGGGAGCGACCTCGTCGTTCACGGCACCACCGGTGACGTTCACGGCGCCGGGCACGAACTCACCGGCCAGCGCGAGCAGCACCGACTTGGCGACATCGGTGCCCGCGCGGTCCTGGGCCTCCGAGGTGGAAGCGCCCAGGTGCGGGGTCACGACGACCTGCGGGAGGTCGAACAGCGGCGAGTCGGTGCACGGCTCGGTCTCGAACACGTCAAGGCCCGCGGCACGCACGTGGCCGGAGTTGATCGAGTCGGCCAGCGCCTGCTCGTCGATCAGACCACCGCGCGCGGCGTTGACGATGACGACGCCCGGCTTGGTCAGCGCGAGACGCTCGGCGTTCAGCAGACCCTTGGTCTCCGGGGTCTTGGGCAGGTGCACCGAGATGAAGTCGGCACGCTGCAGGACCTCGTCGAGGGTCAGCAGCTCGATGCCGAGCTGGGCGGCCTTGGCCGGCGACACGTAGGGGTCGTAGGCGACGATCTTGGTCTCGAACGCGGCCAGACGGGCGGCGAACAGCTGGCCGATGCGGCCGAGGCCGATCACGCCGACGGTCTTGCCGAAGATCTCGACACCGTTGAACTTGCTGCGCTGCCAGGTCTTCTCACGCAGGGTGGCGTCGGCGGCCGGGATCTGCCGCGCGGCCGAGAGCAGCAGCGTGACAGCGTGTTCGGCGGCGGTGTGGATGTTGGAGGTCGGCGCGTTGACGACCATCACGCCACGCTCGGTGGCGGCGGGCACGTCGACATTGTCGAGGCCGACACCGGCACGGGCGACGATCTGCAGCTTCTTGCCCGCGTCGAGCACCTCGGCGTCGACGGTGGTGGCCGAGCGCACGAGCAGCGCGTCGGCCTCGGGGACCGCGGCGAGCAGCGCCGGGCGGTCGGGTCCGTCGACCCAGCGAACCTCGACACCGTCACCGAGTGCGTCGACGGTCGACTGGGCGAGCTTGTCGGCGATCAGAACTACAGGACGGCCTGCTTGGCTCACTGTGGGGTACTCCTGGGGAAGAATGGGGGTCGGCAGTTACCGCGGCCCAGAATAGTCGCCCGGACTTCGGCTGCCCTTACCCCCCTGCCCGAAAACCATGTGAACCCTGCGCGCCGACGCCTCTAATATCTCCTCATGTCCTTGCGCACCGTCCCCGAATCGATGGACCCGGCTGTGGTGGCCGCCGTCGACGCAGAACTCGACAGGGTGGCGGCCGAGCACAACGTGTCCATCCGTCTCGCTATCGAAAGTGGCAGCCGTGCTTGGGGTTTCCCCTCGCCGGACTCCGACTACGACTGCCGTTTCGTCTACGTGGCAGGCCTGGATACCTACCTGTCCCCGTGGCGGACCCGCGATGTGATCGAAACACCGCTGATCGGGCTGCTCGACGTGAACGGGTGGGATCTGGCGAAGGCGCTGCGCCTGCTGGTTGCGGGCAACGCGGTGCTCGTCGAATGGTTGATGTCGCCGATCGTCTACCGCGGTGACGAGGCGTTTCGCACCCGGTTGCGCGAGGTGGCGACGGAGGTGGCCGATCGCGACCGGATCGCCCGGCACTACCTGCACCTGGGCGCGCGCCAGTGGGCGCTGTTCGAGCGCAACGGTGGCTTGAAGAAGGTGTTCTACGCGCTGCGACCCGCGATGGCGCTGCGCTGGCTGCGTGAGCACCCCGGTGCCGCGGTGGCACCGATGCACCTGCCCACGCTGCTGGCGGCCTGCGAGCTGCCCGCCGACCTCGTGGCGGCGATCACCGAGCTGACAGATCTCAAGTCGAAGACCAGGGAGATGGGTTCAGCCGCCCCGCCCGTGCTGATCACAGCGTTCATCGACGCCGAATTCGAGAGGGCCACCACGGAATTCGAGTCCCGCGGGCCGCGCGATCTCACCACGTCGATGGCTATCACGAACGAGTTCTTCCGCGCCGAAGCGCTGAGATAGACAGCAAGGCCTGAGATAGCAGAAACTCCGCACCATCCGGTGCGGAGCTTCACATTCGTACGCTGGTCAGCGCAGAATCAGATGGCGCGAACGTCCTGAGCCTGGGGGCCCTTCTGACCCTGACCAACCTCGAACTCCACGCGCTGTCCCTCTTCGAGGGACTTGAAGCCCGAGCCGCCGATGGCGGAGTAGTGAACGAAGACGTCCGGGCCGCCTCCGTCTTGGGCGATGAAGCCGAAGCCCTTTTCGCCGTTGAACCACTTAACAACACCCTGTGCCATTTCAAAAACCTTCTGTAGATGAGCTAGGTCCTAATAGTCCGGTCCTGGTCTCGGTGTCCACCATGCCATGATCCGACGAATTCGGCCACATCCCGCCGTGCAAAGTGTGCGAACTGTGAGGAAGGCAACCCCCGGGCGCCGCCGGCCGGTGCCGTCACGGACGTGACGCAGCCCGCCTTTCGGGTGGATGCTCAGCGTATGCCGAGATAGTTGCTCCACGGATGCCGGATTAGCTGGACACAGGCATCGAACCGGCTGGCACGCTTCACCATCGAGAACTCTACGCAATAGTGACGTGTCATCGTCAGCGACCCTATACATTTTCGAGAAACCTAGTACGGCAAATTCTCTACCAGCGTATTTTCCGAGTTCGTGAGGGATCGCACGCCTCGCCGGGAAATCACGCTAGGAGCAGAACGTGCTGGATATCAACCATTTCACTTACGGCTGGGTGACTCCCCTGCTGGCCTATGTCATGTCGGTCATCGGGTCGATGCTGGCGCTGCGTTGCATGGTTCGCTCGCGCTCTTCTGGCATGCACGGCGGCTGGCTCACCGCGGCCGCGATCGCACTCGGTGGCACCGGTATCTGGGTCATGCATTTCATCGCGATGCTCGGTTTTTCCGTACACGGGGCGACCATCCGCTACCACGTTCCCATCACCTTGTTCAGCGCCGCTGTCGCGATGGGTGTGGTGTGGCTCGGATTGTCCATCGTGGTGCGCCGCGGCGGGGACAGCGCCGCGTTACCGGTCGGCGGCACGATCACCGGACTCGGCGTCGGGGCCATGCACTACGCGGGCATGTACGCGATGAAAACCGACGCCGAGATCATCTACGACCCCGTCGTGGTCGCCGCGTCGCTGGCCATCGCGGTGGTCGCCGCCATCGCGGCGCTGTGGTTCGCCCTGCACATCCACGGAATCGTCGCCACCATGGGCGCCGCCCTGCTGATGGGCGTGGCCGTCACCGGCATGCACTACACCGGCATGTTCTCGATGAGCGCGCACACCAGCGCCCACGTCGCCCATGCCAGTGGCGCCACCGCCGCCCAGCTGCTCACCCCACTGATCATCGGCATCAGCATGGTGACCATGATCCTGCTGATGCAGGTCGGCATCACCGAAGCCGAGGACCCCAACCTCACCCGCCCGGTCCACAATCAGAACGCGAGCCGCTTCTGGCCGAGCGGGCAGAACTAACCCGCCTGTACGTCGTGGGCCTCCGGGCCGCGCCGAGTCTCGGTGACGGTGTATTCCACGCGCTGACCGTCACGCAGCGTCCGGAACCCCTCGCCCACCAATTCGGTGTACTCGACGAACACGTCGGGTCCACCGGCGTCGGGGGTGATGAATCCGAAACCCTTGCCGCTGTCGAACCAGGTCACGACCCCGCTTGGCATCAACCGACCTTCCGACTCCTGTGCCCACCAGCCTGATTCGCTAATCGTCGCACGCCGATGCCGGCGACACGAAGGGCATTCGATTCGAGGAGCCGATCGCCCGGTGACGAAATCGCTATGCTCCGGACACGGTCCGCCCGGACCGGGTCAGCCGCGAGAACGGGGATTCGGTGCAGTCTTCGACCGTTCGCCGCGCGGCCGAAGCCGTCACGATCTTCGTGGCCACCTCGGTCGCGGCGCTCGCGATCATGCTGCCGATCAGTTTCGCCTCGCTGGCCGCTTCGCTGCATGTCGACCTGCTGGTGTTCAACGTTCCGCGAGCGATGACCGCTGCCGCGTTCATCGCGGTGATCACCGCCGCCGTCACCGTGGCCATCGGCAGCGTACGAACGGCCCGCTGGACCGCGTTACTCGCCCTGGTCGCCATCCTGGTGAACCATCTGGCCTTCATCCCGGACAGCACAGACGGTCACCTCGACAGCCTGTCACTGCCCACCTTGAACTTCATCGACGCACTGCTCGCGGGTGTCGTCGTCGGCGGGCTCGCAGTGGCGGTCTGGAACAAACCGCTGCTGCGAACCGTCTACCTGTTCGGCGTGCTCGGCGGCACCGTTGTCGGCGACCTGACCCAGTCGCCCACAGACCCCGACGCCGACGGTTTCAGCGGTGCGCTCGGCGGCACACTGCCACTGTGGTTCATCGGGGCCAGCATCCTCGCACTGGCCTACTTCGCGCTCACCACCGCGGCCCCGGCCCGCTCGTCCCTCGAAACCGCCATCCCGCTGGCGCCCGTGTTCGCCGCCGTCGTCGCCTTCACGACGACCATCCTCACCGCGCTCGCCGTGGCACCCCACAAGACCAGCACCCCCTCTCTGATCATCGCCTCGATCGTCGCCATCGCCGCCGCGGTCGCTGCCGCGCTGATCCTGCCGGGACGCGACGGCATCCTGGTCCTGCTGATGAGCAGTTTCTCCGTCGCGGGCAGCCTCGTCATCACACTGCCGCGCTCGGGCTGGATCGACCTCGCCACCCTCGCCGCCACCGCCGCCGGCCTACTGATCGGCATCCGCACACCACGTCCGGTGGTAGCCGCGGCGAGCGTGCTCGCCCTGGCCTGCTTCGTGCTCGCCGCCGATGTCTTCGCCCCGCACGCCACTCTCACCGCCGCCCTCGGCTGCCTCGCCCTCGGCGCGGTCGTCGGGTACTGCCTCGGCGCTTCGGTTCCGCAGAGCCCCACGTCCGGGACCGTCGGCCTGGCGATCCTGTTCGTGCCCTCGATCGGAGTTGCCCTCAGCGACCGCGATTTCGGCCATCTCGCCTATTCGTCATCCTGGTACCGCACCGGGGACGTGGATCGCGGACTGGGCCCCGGCGTGGTCGCGATCGTCGTCGCCCTCGGCTGCATGATCGCCGTCCAGGCACTGATGCGCCACCGCGCCGCGCCGCCGAAGATCGTCAGCCCCTAGCCGATTCCCACCCGTATTCCGAGAACGCCTCCCCCACCATTTCTCCACCGTCACCCCTCCTGATCGAATTCCCCACGCCAGAACTTCGAGACCGTGCCTGCCGCAGATGTTTTCGGGGTATACCCACATCATGAGTTTCCCGGTGTCCTTCGGGTTCGCCCAGGTCGGCCTCCTGGCCCTGATCGCCCTCGCTGTCGTCCTCCTGGTCATGGCCGCACTGGCCGCCACCCGCCGCCGCGGACCCAAGGCCGTGCTCGGCCGTGCGATCCCCGGCGCGGCCCTGCTCCTGGTCGCGGTCCTCCTACTCTGGATCGCCACCCTCCTGCAGACCTACCTCGGCCTCACCGGCGAAATCAAAGCCGCCCACGTAATCGCCAAACCCGTTGCCGGCCAAGAACATCAACTCGACCTCGTCCTCACCCAATTCGACGAAGACGGAAACGCGAGCCAGCCGACAACTCATCGCATCGAGGGCGACCTGTTCGCCCTACAGTCCAACATCGTCGAACTCGAACCCTGGGTCAACGCCCTCGGCTTCCACTCCGGCTACAAGATCAGCCGCCTGTTCGGCCAACGCCTCGACGGCAAATCCCCCACCCAAGACCACATCTTCCTCAACGGCGGCGACCGCGACTTCTTCGAAGACATGAACGAAAACCGCTGGTACACCAGCCCCTTCATCCGCTCCGCCTACGGCAACGCCGTCATAGCCACCCCCGGCGAATACGACGTCTTCATCTCCCGCGACGCCATCAAAGTCCGCCAAACGGAGGGCTAGGACGCGACCTTCACCGCGCCGACTCCACGCACTCGTCGACGACGTGCATGATCACCGGACGCTCGACGACCGCACGCGCATAACTCAGTCGAAGAGTTCGCCCGCGCGGGTGGCGGTCACTGCCTGCAACAACCAAGCGTTGAGCTGATCGAGGTCGGTCGTACCAGCGAGCAGCTCGCGCTGGGCCGCCGAGAGCTCGATTCCGCGACCAGTGAGGACAGTCAGCACCGAGCGTGCGACTCCCAAACCGACTCCCAAACCGACCCCCTCTTCGAGGCCCTCCTCGCGCCCCTGGGCGCGCAGCCGCTGAGCAGACTCCGAACGGAAGAACGACAGATCCGTTTCCATTTTGTCCCTCCAAAGCTGGGCTGCGTCGGTATGTGAAATTCCTTGTTCGATGAGTTCAGCGTAGAACGCGGTCTCACCATCTAATCCGTGCCGCCGGAACGCGATGATGATCGACTCCAGTATCGCACCGATCTCGGGCTCACGGGCGTGAGTAATCGCCGACAGTGCAGCAAGAGGCAGGTCGGCGAGGACATCCGCCGGGTCAGTGATGGCAGGCACGTTGTGTGGGCCGAGGACAATGGGCAGCAGAGTGAAGCACGTCCAGCCCCGATACGTGAGCGTCAACGGCTTGCTCGCCCAGGTAGCGGTCTCCTTGTCGTGGCAGACGACCACCAGCACAACAGGCAACCGATACTTGTTGTGCAGGAAAGTCACGTAGTACGACCACGCGGCGACCCGCGAGTTGTCGCTGCTCGATTGCGCCTCCACGATGAGCAAGAACTCATCCACCGCGGTCGTGACCCGCAGGATCGTGTCCGCCCGCCGTTCAACCGGAGCCGTATCCGTCAGGTCGACCGAAATCTGTTCCACTGCAACGGGATCAGGGAACGGAAGGGCGAGCACACGGAAGGCATGACCGACCGCCGCGGCGTTGTGAGTGAAGATCCCGTGCATCGCCTCATGCGATGAGCTGATCATGCGCGAAGGCTATCAACTCTCGAACAAGAGTTCGAATCGGGCAAAATTCTCACGCCCGTCTGACGCCGCGTTGCTCCCAACCTCCCCTATGGCTCCCAACCTCACCATGAAGGAACCGAATCGCCCCAAGGCGCGTCCAGAAGTCGAGAGGCACCTAGGGAAGCGCCGTCGACCGGTGTAGACCCCGGTAGGCTCGCCGGAAGCCATGACGAGGGTGGCGATAGATTTGCTGATCTACGTGAACTTACAGTCGGGCGTGACAGTGGCGGCCCCAAGTGGACGGCATCCGGATACGTCCTTGTTAGCTAGCCGCCCAGCCGGGAAGGCCCGCCATCTAAAGCACCTCGCAGGGTGAGTGCAGTGTCAAAAGGGCACTTGGGTGGTAAGCAGTCCAGTGCCTTCGGCGCGGCCGGCGAGGATCCGGCAGAATTCGATTGCGTCGAGGTCGAGGCGTGCACCGGTTGTGCCGCAATGCCATTGGCCGCCGACGGGGCCCGTCAGTCGCAGGTTGTAAGGCTGGTTGTGGCGGGCGGCCCATTCCTCGACGACGTTGGCGACGATCGCGCCGTCGTGCTCACCAGTCAGCACGAGAACATGGTCGGTGGCGCGGGCCAGGTCGATGCGGTGCATCCAGGGGTCACGGGTGAGGATCGTGTCAACGGCGAATCCGATGGTCCACGATTCGGCGGCGCCGTTGACGAGCTGAGGCTCGGGCGCTGTCCGGTTCCGCAGGAACCGCGGGGTGCGTGTGCGGGCTGCCGCCGCCTTGGGCGCGACAGCTGCCATCGTTCGGACCAGCTGATCGTTGGTCTGCTCGCCGAATCGTTCGACCTGATACGCGGTCAGGGCGTCGATGAACTGCCGGCCGGGCCGCAACCGCCTGCGAGCCGCCCGGCTTTGGCGGATGTTCTCCAGGATTGAGGATGCCATGGCGACCATGCCGACGGTGTGGGCGACGAGATCGTGGACAGTCCAGCCGGTGCAGTCGGTTGGTTCGGCCCAATCACCGCGGTTCAGCGACGCGACCGCATCGGCGAAGCGCTGGTACTCGGTGCGGGCCAGCCGCATTGCGTCGCCATGGGGGATTGTCGCCTGCCGGGGTGTCGCCGCAGGCTGCTCGATTGCTGTCATTTCTGTGCCTCCTTCGCTGCGGGAAGGCCGACTCCGTCGGCCCACATGTCCACGGCGCGGTCTATCAGCTTGCGCCGGCTGTGCCCGCCCGGATCGTTGGCGAGCTGCTGATCGACCAGACCGGACAGGACAGCGATCCAGATCTCGACGTCGCCCCGGTCGGTCACACCGATCGAGGCGAGCGTCGCGATGACCTTGTCGAGGGCTCGGACCGCCGCGGCGTACGCCTCAGGTGAGGGTTCGAATCCGGGGATGGTGCGCTGGTTCATCAGCTGATAGCGGACCAGGTCGGCAACCGCGAAATCGAAGTACGTCAGCGCCATGGTGCGCACAAGTCCGCGCGGGTCTGTCGGTGCTGCGTCCAGCGCGTCTATCGAGACCTGCTCACACTCACCCCACGCCTGCCCGAACATTGCGTCATAGATCGCGTTCTTCGATCCGAAGTGCGAGTAGAGCGACGGCGCACGCATCCCGATCCGGTCGGCGACCTCCCGCAGCGTCAGCTGCGCCAAGCCGTGCTCACGGGCAACCTCCCACGCGGCCTCGACAATCTCATTCCGCGTCGCCTCACGCCGTTCTGTCTTCCGATCACGCTTCGGTATAGCGCTCATAGTTAGTTATTCTGAATGCCGTTAGGCGTAGAGTCAATAGTGGCGCGACGAGGTCGCGGTGAACTCCCCTGACCTGGCTCTAACCGGCTTTCACCCGCTCGACGGCGCCCGATTTCTGCGCGACCGACACGGCGCCGATAACAGTTGACACGGCTGGTCGCGAACCACAGTTGTGCCGTGCTCGAGGCCGAGGAGCGGGCGACGGCTCATCCCTCCGCTCCCCGCGGAGGAGTCGTCTAGAAATCTGCCCGATTGCCGAGCGGTGTCGGTACCAGCGACTGCCCATCGCGTTCCTCCGCCGCCGTAAGCCAATCCGCAACGTTGCTGAGCGATCCCACGCAGACAACCCGGTACGGCGAGCACAGTTCCCATGCGCCCCGCTCCTCCGCCTTGCGTACCGCCATGGACCGGAGCGCGGCGCGTTCGACCAGTGCCTCCAGCACGGTGCTCACGGTGCCCTCCGCTCCCGGCACTCGAAGTTCTCGAGTGCTTCGAGAAGCCTTCTGATCACGGTCGGGGGCGCCACCTCGATGGGGTGTAGTCGCTTCGTGTTGGGCTTACGCTGCTCTAGCACGGTTCCCCTCTCCCTGTGGTCGGGCCCCACTCAACCGACATGGTCACTTGAGCGGGCCCGCTAGCGGAGCCGAACTCTCCGGCTCCGATTCCAGGATCGATCATGCCTAGGGCCGTTTACACCGCATCCACGGGACGTTTGGGACGTTTAATCTGTACACGTCCGTTCGTCCCTCCAGGGTGGTGGAGAGCATGAATCACGGTCTACGACAAGCAATGGCAGCGGCGAAGCTCACCGAGCAGCGGCTGGCCGAAGCGTGCGAAGTCGACGCGAAAACTGTTGCTCGCTGGGTGTCCAACCCTGCTCGTGTACCTCACGCAAAGCACCGGTGGCGCGTGTGCGAGCTACTCGGAGCGAGCGAAGCCGATTTGTGGCCTTCGTCAGTTCGACTACAGGTGAAGTCGGGGCCGGACCGGGAGGTCGTCCAGGTATACCCGTACCGGTCCGCCGCACCGGCATCGTTGTGGCGCTCGTTGATCAACAACGCCCGAACAGAATTGACGTTCGCCGGCTACACGAACTACTTCCTTTGGCTCGAACACGCGAACTTCGGAAAGCTGTTGCAGCGCAAGGCCACTGCCGGATGTCGCATCCGGTTTCTGATCGGCGACCCGGAACACCAGGTAACCCGCGATCGGGAGGACGAAGAATCAGTACCGCTCACCTTGTCCGCGCGTATCGCGGTCACCGTAGGGGAGCTGGCAAGAATCCGTGGGGCCGACAACCTCGAAGCCCGGTACGAAACCGGGCACGTGAGCATCTCTGTGTTCAGGTTCGACAATGACATGCTCGTGACTCCGATCCTCGCACGACGGGTCGGGCACGACTCGCCGATGATGCACTTGAGGCGCGAGCAGCCAGACGGCATGTTCGACCGGTTCAGCGAGCACGTCGAGGAACTCTGGTCTCGTGGGTGCGACATCTGGGAAGGTTGAAGGATGGGCAGGATTGACTACCAGAACGATCCGAACGCGCCGACGGCGAACTCGCTGGTTCCTGCTGCGTCTGTGGTTGTTGTCGATGATCAGGGACATCTTCTACTGCAACGCAGGATCGACAACGGAATGTGGGCGCTTCCCGGCGGCAAGATGGAACTCGGTGAATCACTGGCTGAATGCGGCGTCCGCGAGACGTGGGAAGAGACCGGCATCAACGTCGAAATCGTTGGGATCGTAGGCACCTACACCGATCCCGGGCACGTGTTCGCCTACGACGATGGCGAAGTGCGACAAGAGTTTTCGATCTGCCTGCTCGGCAAGCCTACCGGCGGCGAACTCCGGTCGTCGGATGAGTCCCACGAAGTTGCCTGGTTCGCGCCGGAGGACACCGACGTGTTGCCGATGGTCGGTGCGATCCGGCTACGACTGTCCGACTTCCGCTCCGGTCGGTATCCGGTCGTTCGATGACACCGGAGGATCAGTGAGGCATATTGATACTGTTGCTGAACTCTGCTGCAGCACACTCTGATTGAGACCTCGACGAGTCCGCCGTCCGGCAGGCCGCAGCAGACCTCGGACTCGACTACAGCCAGGCGAAGTTCGGTAGCGTCGACACGATCTACCGAGACGAGACAGGCTGCGACATCCTCGCGGAGCCGACCCTGCTGTTCAGCGACTTCGCCGAGTAGGCCGCTCATCCACCGAATCTGTCGTATGTCCGTGGCAGACTTCATTCGTGGAACACGGGGATGAGTACGCGTTTCGTTCGAAGATCTTTCACGCGCTGAGGCAGTTGGTCGACGAGCGTGGCGGCTTTGTCACCCGGGCCGATCTGTTGGAGTTCAAGGTCGGGGACGAACCGATCCAGCTCGTCGACCGCAATCGCGGGATCCGGAACCCCAAGGGCCTCGCATCCACGCTGTCGATCATGTCCAAGCCGGGCAGCCCGTATGAGGATGAGGTCGTCGGCGACTCCCTGTTCACCTACGACTATCGAGAGGGACCCATCGGTGCCGGGGACAACATCAAGCTCAGGAAATCAGCGGAGACCGAACTTCCGCTCATTTTGCTTCGGTGGATCAAGGTCGGTCCTGACATTCGGTACCTGCCCATCTTTCCGGTTTATGTCGTTGCTGATGATCCGACCAATCGCCGTGTGCTGCTCGCCCTCGACGAATCGTTGCGCGGCGTCAGCGATCCGCAGCATTTGACCGAGACGGAGCGTCGCTACGTCCAACGGGTGACCAATCAGCGCCTGCACCAGCCCCAGTTCCGCAGTCGGGTACTGATGGCTTATGCGAACCGATGCGCGGTGTGCAGGCTGGGCCGTGCGCAGTTGCTCGAAGCTGCGCACATTATCTCCGACGGCAAAGAGCACGGTATCGCGGACATCCCGAATGGTCTGAGCCTCTGCAAGATTCACCATGCGGCGTATGACCGGAACCTGATGGGAATCTCCGGCGATTACCGGGTTCACATCGGGTCGGTGCTGGCGACAGCCGACGATGAAGGGCCGATTCTCAAATTCGGGCTCCAAGACATGGACAACGTCCAGCTCATGCTGCCCGCCAAGAAGTCGTTCTATCCTGCGCCTGAACGACTTGCTGAACGCTTCACTGAGTTCGTCAACGGGGACAAGGCGTTCCGGGTCGGCAAGGTCGACTTCCAGCGAGTCGATCCTGTGATCGTCGGATCGAACCTCGGGGCGCCCTAGCCGGATCGGCGGATTGTCATCCACCGACCCGACTCTGGTCATTCCTCGGTGTCGTAGTCGACAATCGGGGCGGCCGTCGCCGAATCCCGTGTCGTGAATCGAACTACTCGGTCGTCTCCGCCGTAGGCTCGGGCCGGGGCCACGAATCCGAACGTCAGAACCAGCTTTCCCGGGTCGATCGTGCCGTCTGCGCTCACACTCGAAATATGGTGCGGCTCAACGACAGCGTGGATCAAGATGGCGCCGGTACGCTCACCGACGAGGGCCTCAGTATCTCGGTCTTTCGAGTCTCCGATGGCCCCCGCGATTCGGAGTGCGATGCTGCGGTGGCGACTGGTATTGATCGAGCCGAAGAGCGGATCACGTCGCCGCACACGGTCCCATCGGGTGATCTGCTTGCCACCCACGCGAACTCGTTGATCACCCTTCTCACGCTGTGGCGCAAACGCGCGGCGTAGGAGTTGGTCGTGGAAGTGCTGGCTCGCCGCGATCTGCGTGCTAGCGCATTTATGGAGAAAAATCAAACAACCGACTTCAATCCATTATACATTCGCTTGTTTGACAGTTCTTGCATCTGCGGCAGGTGTCGGCGGCCTAGCACTTCGCCGTACGGAGTATCCCAACACTCTCCACTCCCAGCGGGTGCGCCGTCACGTGTCACGCAAAGTGGTACCTATGTTCACATGTACATGTGCTGCGGTTTTCGTTGCCGTGCACAGTGATTCGGCGAAATCGTGGCACGGGAGCGGGGAACGGGGGACCCTCGGAGGAGAGGATCGCGTTACCCAGGAGCCGCATGACTGTCAGAAGTGACCGTGAAGGTGGCTTGCCGGAGACATTGCCTGCGTTGGTGCAGTTGCCGGCCGATGAGGCTCGGGATCTGTTCGAGTTGATGAGGGCCGCGAGTACGTTCGAGGCGGCCGCGTTGGGCAAGTCCGTCGATTCGATGGTCTCTGCGTTGCCTCGGCCGTTGCGCCGGGTGACGAAGAAGATCATGTTCGGCGGCAGATGACCGACCTGACTACTCGGGCGCAGTTGATTCTGTTGGCTCGCACGTTGCATGTTCATCCGCAGCGGTTGGATCACCTGCGGTATTTGGGGGCCGATCGGTTGCATGCGCTGAATCAGCAGATTTCGGGGGTGTTGTTCGATCAGCACACGGAGATGTTTCGGCGGATCAGTGCGTTGGTGCCGTTCATTCCGTTGTCGATCTCGATTCCGTTGGTGCAGAAGCTGGTTCCGCCGATGATGACGGGGCGGGCGGCGGGGTCGGTGGGGTTGGATCATCCGGGTAAGGCGGTCGAGACGCTGACGATGCTCGACGCGGGGTATGCGGCGGATTGTGCGCCGTACCTGGATCCGCGGGCCATCGAGCAGTTGGCCGATCAGATGGCGCCGGAGCCGATTGTCGAGATCGTCAACGAGTTGCTGCGGCGGCGCGATTATGTGACGGCTGGTCCGTTCTTGGCTTGTGCCACAACGGAAGTGATTGCGGCGGTCGAGGCGGGGGTGCGCGATGACGCGGGGCTGATCTTCTCGGCGGCGTTTTCCTATGACGTCGAAGTGCTCAGCGCGGTTGTTCGCCAGCTGCTCGATGGGCCGCATCGGCGGGTTCCGCGGATGACACAGACGGTGTTGACGGGTTCTGCTGACCTGCAACACGCTGCGCTGTCGGTGTTTTCGCGGTGCGCGCCCGATGTGATTCGGCGGGTGGGTGACATTTTGTTCGGGAGTGCGCAGCCCGGTGATGTCGCGCGGTTGATGCGCAACGCGCTCACGCTCGGCGCGGTGCCCGAATTCCTCACGCTGGCTGGATATCTCACGCCCTTGGGGCTGTGGACGTTGGTCGGCGATCCGGTGTTCAGTGATCCGGATGTTGGGGTCGATCTGGTCGCGCCGATGGATGGGCGTGAAGATGCGGAGAGTTGGCGTGGGCTGTTCACCTTGATGTCGCGGATGGACGACGATGTCAGGAGTGCGGTGGGGTACGCGCTCGCGTTGCTCTCGGAGTCGACTGTGGCGGAGTTGCCCGCGCTGGCGACCGAAACTGGTTGCTGGCCTGCGCTACTCGATCTTGTCGCGGTTTCCGGGGAGCGGGGGCAGACTCGATTCGGGGCGATCTGGGCGCAGTTGGGGCCGGAGCGGCGGGCTTATCTGCATCGGTGCATCACCGAGCTTCGGTACGACACCAGATTGGCCGAGATCACGGCGTTGGTCGAGCCGGTGGAGGTGGATCTGCTGTTCTATCAACGGAGGCAGAAGGGGCGCTACCGCAACGGGTGACGCGCCATCCGCGCGCGAGTGCGACACAGTGGGTCAGTCGGGAAGATCGGTGACATCGTGCTCAGATAGATCAGAAGCGTGCTTCGCGACAGTTCGGAAGTCTGCGTCATGGTGGAGGAGGACAAGTCCGTGGTGCGCGGCAGTCGCCGCGATCATCAGGTCGACCGCTGAGGCGCTGCGATGCTCGCCCTGTTCTGCCAGCTGTCGTTGTACCGAGTCGATCCAGCGGCCTGCCGTTCTGGGCACCCCACGATCCGGGTACAGGTCACGGAACATGTCCGCGATCTCGTCATACTCCGCGGAATTACGTGCGCTGTAAAGGAACTCGGCACGTTGCGGATAGCATGAGGCGATGGCGCCTGCCTCGATCGTGTCGTACCAGGCTTCTCGCAGCGCCGGATCGGCGATCAGCCGAACGAGTGCCGACGTATCCAACAGGTAGATCACAGAGCATTCTTCTCGGCTTGGTGCCGGCGCTCCGCATCCTCCACTGCACCCCACTTCGCTGCCCGCGCGAAGTGCTTCGCGATTCGTGCAGCACGCTCTTGCTTGTCCGCGTAGAACCGGAGTGCGAGGTTGACCGCTTCCTTCTTGGTCTTGGCGTGTGAGGTCGCCAGCACTCGCTCGAGAGCGTCGTCATCCAGGTCGATCTGGGTTACGGTCATCCCACACCTCCATGTTGATAATGTTGGTGCGATCATACACCACCAACATTGGGCATCATCGAACTCGCACTCGCTCGTTACAGCCGGTCGCGGGATCGACTACCCACGCAGGGCGGTTGTGCGCATGAAGCGGCTCCCCCACTCTCGCAGCTGCGCGATCAGCTCCGGGGGGCCGATGACTCGGAAGTCTGCTTCTACCCTGCCCAGCAACAGGATCGGCCAGTCGAGATTGTCGACGGTCATTTCTATGTGGGTGCGGTTGTCGGGGAGGGCGGTGATGGTGCACCAGCGGCCTATTCGGGCGTGGACGTCGGTGGCGGGGGCCGCTATTTCGGCGGTCACGGTGTAGCCGGATCGGCGGGCGCCGATGGCGTTTCGGACGAAGGTGGCTGCGTCGGGGGCTGGGAGGGTGCGGGGGCGGAAGCGGGTGCCGGTGGTTGTGGAGGCGGTGAGGCGGTCTACGCGGAAGGTGCGCCAGTCGTGGCGGGTGAGGTCGTAGGCCACGAGGTACCAGCGGCGGCCCTGGGAGACGAGGCGGTGGGGTTCTACTTCCCGGATGCTGGTTCGGTCGTCGGCGGCGGTGTAGGTGAAGGTGAGGCGTTCTTCGCGGCGGCAGGTGAGGGCTAGGTCGGTGAGGACGGCGGGGTCCACGTCGGAGACGGGGACGGCGGTCCAGGCGGTGGATTCGGTCATGGCGCGGAGGGCGTCGACGCGGCGGCGCAGGCGGGTGGGCAGGACGGTGACCAGTTTGCCGAGTGCGCGGATGGACGGCTCGGCCAGGCCATCGCCCGCGCCCTGGGAACCGGCTTGCAGGCAGACGGTGATGGCTACGGCTTCGTCGTCGTCGAGGACCAGGGGTGGCAGGGCGGCGCCCGCGGCCAGCTGGTAGCCGCCGTCGACGCCGGGCCTGGCGTCGACGGGGTAGCCGAGTTCGCGCAGCCGGTCGATGTCGCGGCGCAGGGTGCGGGCCGAAACGCTCAGGCGCTCAGCGAGTTCCGTGCCGGGCCAATAGCGGTGGGTCTGCAACAGCGACAGCAGTCGGAGGGTGCGTGCGCTCGTATCGGCCATATTCCGATTATCTCGCAATTGCGGACAGAAACTGACCGCAATGTGTCCTACCTTGGGTTTTGCACACACCAAACAAGCGAAGGGATCAGTACATGACCGCCGGCACCGAGATCGACACCGAGCGCACCGACATCCTCGAGATGCTCGCCAAGCACCGGCACTTCCTGCGCTTCACCGTCCGCGACCTCACCGATGAGCAGGCGGGTCTGCGCACGACCGCCAGTGAGCTGTGTTTGGGCGGGCTGATCAAGCATGTGGCCGCGGTGGAGGCGACTTGGGCGGGTTTCATCGTCGACGGGCCCGCACAAGCCCCCGATTTCTCCTCGATGACCGAGGAACAGATCGCGCAGTGGGGCGAAATCTTCCGGATGCTGCCCGGCGAGACACTCGCGGGCGTGCTGGCCGAATACGAGCAGGTGGCCGCACGGACCGACGAACTCGTGCGCACCCTCCCCGATCTGAACGCCAGTCAGCCCCTGCCGGAGGCGCCGTGGTTCGAGCCGGGCGGACGCTGGACCGCGCGCCGCACGCTGATACACATCATGACCGAGACCGCCCAGCACTCCGGGCACGCCGACATCATTCGGGAATCGCTGGATGGAGCGAAGTCGATGGGGTGATCTCGGCGAACAGCGACTCGGCTGCCGCGCGGTGTTCGGTGGCGGCAGCCGGGTCCGTGGCGTCGAGGACCTCGGCGATGCCCTGGTGGGCTGTTGCCTCTTCGAACCGGTGGCCCAGTCTCGGTGCGAGGGTGAGGGTTTGGCGGTAGAGGTCGATGGCCTCGTCGGGTAGGCCTGCGAGACGGCAGGTTTCGGCGTAGCTGTTGAGGAAGTGGATCTTCCAGTGGTCTTCGAAGACGGCGTCCAAGAGGGCGAAGGCTTCTCGGTGGCTGGCGAGGGCTTCTTCGAAGCGACCCATGTCGCGCAAGGCGACACCCCGGCAGTTCAGGCACCAGGCTTCGTTGTGTTTGTGGCCGTCCGCGCCGGCGAGGGTGAGGGCGCGGTTCAGGTGGTCGATGGCTGCTTCGGGCTCGTCGGCCGCGATCGCCACACCGAGGGTGATCTGGGCCTGCAGCGACGGGGCGCCGGTGGGGATGGCGAGGGCTTCGCGGGCCAGTTGGGCGGCTTGCTCGCGGTGACCGAGCTGGAGCATGGCCCAGGCTTCGCCCGCGATGGCGTCGGCGGCACTGGTCGGGCAACCGCCGGCGGTGTAGAGGTCGCGGGCTTGGCGGAACAGTTCCAGCGGTTCTTCGATACTTCCTTCGTCCCAGCGCAATTGGGCGCAGCGCATTGTCAGTTCGGCTCGGGGTAGCGGGTCGCCCGCTGCGGCGACCAGGGGTGCGGCGGCGGCGTAGGCGGCGGCCGCTTCGGTCATGCGGCCCGCGTTATAGCGGGCGAAGCCGAGGTCGCTGTGGGCTTCGGCGAGCTGGCGTGGGTCACCGAGATTCTGTGCGGCGGTGAGGGATTGCTCGAAGAGTGCGTTGAGATGTGTGGTGCCGCAACGGCGAGCGAAGAAGGTGCGCATGAAGCGCGGCAGTTCGCAGACGTGGGTGTCGGCGCCTGCTTCGACGGCGGCGTAGAACACGGCCATCAGGTTGGTGTATTCGGAGACGAACCAGAAGAACGCGGCGTCGCGACCCGGGAAGTGCGGCAGTTCGGCGGGCGCTGAGCCGGCGGAGACGGGACGGGTCGGCGACAGGAACGGCATGGCGGTGTCGGCGGCAGCCGCGGTGTGGACGTAGTAGTCGAGGATGCGGTGCAGGGCGCGTTCGCGGTCGGCGGGGGTGTCGTGTTCGAAGATGGCGGAGCGAGCGTGCTGGCGGACCAGGTCGTGGAGGCGGTAGCGGCCGTCGGCGGGTTGCTGGACAAGGTGCGCGTCGAGGAGGTCTTCGAGCATGGTGCGGGCGCTGCGCAGCGAGACGTCGGCCACGGCGGCGGCGACATAATCAGTGAAGGTGGAGCCGGGAATCAGGCCGAGCAGGCGGAACAGGCGGCGCTGATCGCGGTTGAGCTGACGAACCGACATGCCGAAGGCGGTATCGAATTCGCTTGTCCCCTCGGCCATTCGCTCGACCAGGATGCCGACCGACCAGCCCGGGCGATGCCGCAGTCGAGCCGCCGCGAGGCGCAACGCCAGGGGCAGGTTGCCGCACAGACGGAGCACTTCGGCGGTCTGCTCGGGTTCCTTGGCGAGCCGGCCGGCGCGCGCGTCGCCGCTGGCCCGCACCAGCAGTTCGGCGCTCTCCTCGGGCGTGAGGACGTCGAGGGTCACCGGCGGGACCTCATCGAGTTCGAGCAACCGGTTACGGCTGGTAATGATGGCGACCGACTCGCCCGCGCCCGGCAACAGCTGGCTGACCTGCGCGGCATCGGCGACATTGTCCAGCACGACAACAGCGCGTAACCGGGCGAGCTCCGAGCGCCAACACGCCGCCCGCAGTTCGACTTCCCCGTCCTGCGGCACCTTCTCCGAGGGGACCTGCAACGCGGCCAGCAGCGCGCGAAGGGCGGCATCGGGGTCGAGCGGCTGACGTCCGTCGGTGAAGCCGTGGAGGTCCAGATATAGCTGGGCGTCAGGGTATTCGGCGGTGAGCTGATGCGCGGCGTGCACGGCGAGGGAGGTTTTCCCGACACCTGCCATGCCGTCGATGGCGACCACGCGATCGGAACGGACGGCGGCGAGCACGTCGGACAATGCCTGTTCGCGGCCGGTGAAGTCGGGCACATCGCGGGGCAGGTCGTTGCGTGGCGGCGGTGGGGCATCGGCCGGTGGGCTCGGCGGGGCGGGCTGACGGCTGGTTTTCGGCGGGGCGGGCAGGGGGTTGTTGGCGCGCTCCCAGAGGGGGCGCAGCGGGCGCGGATCGCGTTTGACCAGGCGGCACAGCTCGAGGACGGCCGGCCACGGCGGGACCGTCTGGCCGCTGAGGTAGCGCGAGAGCGAGGACGAGCTCAGGCCGGTGTCGCGGGCCAGCGCGCGCACGCCACGGCCGGACAGGTCCTGGATCAGGCGCAGCCGCGCGGCGAGCTCGTCCTGCGGGTACGCCCGTGCCGTCTGCTGTTGCACAACCACCGTTTTCCACTCCGTTGTCCCGGCCGGAACCAGAAATATTCCGACCGACAAGCCGGTGGTCAGGGCCGTTTTCAGCTGTCCCACAGTGTCCCACAGCCATGGAGTTCCGGCGCCGGACGGGCTGTTATTGAGACACACCGCAAGCAGCGGAGAAGCAACGAACAAGGAGAACGACATGCAGTCTCGGATGAAGAACCCGGCCATGGTCCTCACCGACGCGATGGGCCCGATCCAGCAGGTGCTCAAAGCAGTCGAGACCGGTGGCGTGGACAGCGAGATCCTGGAGCTGGTGCACCTGCGGGTGAGCCAGATCAACGGCTGCGCCGCCTGCGTGCACGGTGGCACCACCACCGCACGCAAAGCAGGCGTCAGCGAAGACCGCCTCGCCACGGTGGTCGCCTGGCGTGAGACCCCGTTCTTCTCCGAGGAGGAGCGCGCCGCCCTCGAACTCGCCGAGGCCGCCACCCGGATGGCCGACCGTCCCGACGCGGTCACCGACGAGATCTGGGACAGTGCCGCCAGCTACTTCGACGAGAAGCAGCTCGCCTCGATCGTGCTGATGATCGGCGTCACCAACATGTTCAACCGGCTCAATGCCACCACCCGTCAGATCGCCGGCGCCTGGGGCTGAGGCTCCACTCACTGAAAGGAACACCCCGATGTCCACAGATCAGCAGGCAAGCAAGAGCCACAGCGGCTTCTCGCGGTGGATGCAGCACAAGATGAATGCCCGGATGAACCGCAAGGTCCGTAGCGGCAAAGGCACTTTCATGGGGATGGATGTGCTGATCCTGCACACGGTCGGCCGCCGCAGCGGTGCGCCACGGCAGACACCGATCTCCTGGTTCTCCGACGATGACGACAACGGCTGGCTGCTGGTGGCATCGGGTGGCAAGAACGGGCACCCGGACTGGCACCTCAACCTGATGGGACACCCGGAGCAGGCGACAGTCGAACTGCCCGGCGAGCAACCCCGCGCCGTGGCCCCGCGAGTGCTCACCGGCGAGGAGCGCGCCAGGGCATGGGACGCGATCACCACCGCGCAGCCTCGCTACGGCAAGTACCAGGCCAAGAGCAACCACGAGTACGCGGTGGTGCGGCTCAGCCCGCGATGAGTGCCGACGGCGAGCCGCCCGGGTGGCTCGCCGGCTCAGGCAGGCAGCAGGCGGCCGATCACCTCGGCGAGCTGGGCGACATTGCGGCATTCGTGCATGGTGACGATGTCGGTGTAGTCCTCGGCGGCCGAGTCACCGGTCGACCAGGATCGCGACGGTTCCGGGTTGAGCCAGTAGACCGCCTTCGCTCGCTCGGTGATCGCCTGCAGGGCAGCGAGATTCGGGTCGGTGCGGTTGGTGCGGGCGTCGCCGAGGATCAGGACGCAGGTGCGGGGGCCGACGGCGTCGAGGTAGTGGTCGACGAAACCCTGGAGCACCTCGCCGTAATTGCTGGATCCGAACCGGGCGACGCCACCTTCGCGGACGATGTTCTGCGCGAAACCCGGTGGTGGGGGCTCGCCGGGGGTGAAGTACTGGGTGATCTCGGCGCAGGTGTCGACGAATCCGAAGCTGCGGACCTTGCTGAACTGATCCTGCAGGGCCTGCACCAATTGCAGCGTGAATTCGGCGAAACCACTGACCGAGCCCGAAACATCCGCCAGCACAACGAGATCGGGGCGGCCGCGCTTGCGGGCCCGCAGTACCGGATCGACGGGGACACCGCCGGTGGCCATGGAACGACGCAGGGTGCGGCGCAGATCGATCTGGCCGCGTACTGCCTTCTTGCGGCGCACCGCCAGTCGGGTGGCGAGCTTGCGGGCCAACGGGTGCACGAGGCGGCGCATCTCGGCGAGGTCCTGTTCGCGGGCGCCGAGGAAATCCGTTCGGTCCGCGGAGTTCTCGACACCGCGGCGGGCGATGTAGTCGGTGCCGCGCAGTTCGGCCGAGCGCAGGCGCGCCTCGGTGTGCACGTCGGTGCGGAACTGGTCGACGCGGCGGCGTGCCTCGATGGTGCGCACTGCCGTGTCGAACTGTCCTGTGCCACCCATGGTTTGGGCGAGCTGCTCGGAGATCTCTTCCGGGCGTAGCGATTTCATGGTCAAGTAGGACGACCAGCCCGCGCCGGAGGCCTGGGTGACCCGGCCCGCGCTCTCGCCCGCACCGCCGTAGGCGCCGAAGGTGTTGAGTGCTTCGCGGGCCAGTTCGGCGGTGTCTTCGCCCTGGACGAGGGTGGCGATCAGGCGCTCGCGCAGATCCTCGGCGTTCTCGCTCGGGCGTGCGGGTGGCAGCGAGACACCGAGAAAGTACAGGTCGAAGAGTTGGTCGAAGACTTTGCGTTGGCCGTTGCGGCGGAGCAGGCAGGCGGCCAGGCCGGAGCGGAGGATGCGGAGATCAGTGGTGCCGAGGGCCACGACCGCGGCTGCCGCGTCAATGGTTTCGCTGGGGCCCGCGTGAATATTGTGCTCGCGCAGCAGGGTGACGAAATCGACGAGCCGAGCACTCGTCGGGGCAAAGCGGGAATCCGTTGGCGCGCTAGGTGTCATCGCCAACGACCGATCGATGACGCCACCGGCGCCGGGCCGCAGAGGTGATCGACACACGCCGCGATCGCATCGCGGCGACTATCGGCGAGGCGGTTGAGGCTCAGGCTCACGGCTTCACGCTGCCGTCTGCCTGGTCGTCGAGCCCGAGCCGGTCGATGGCCACGCGATGGTCCGACTGATACTTCAGGAGAACACCGAGTGTCGAGCGGACCACACCACCGGTCAGCGTCCGTGTACCCAACGCGACCAAAGTTCTTGCCCAGTCGACAGTTTCGGCGATCGATGGCGCTTTGCGCAGGGCGAGCTGCCGTAACGCGCTCACCGTGGTCACCACCGGTTCGGCCAGCGCCGCATCCAGCTCTGGCACTTTGAGCGCGACGATCGCCTTCTCCAATTCCGCTGTCGGATAGTCGATATGGAGATAGAGGCAGCGGCGCTTCAGCGCTTCGGACAGGTCGCGGTGGGCGTTGGAGGTGAGGATGACGAAGGGCTTGCGGACGGCCGTCACCGTGCCGAGTTCGGGGATGCTCACCTGGAAGTCGCCGAGGACTTCCAGCAGCAGACCCTCGAGTTCCACGTCTGCCTTGTCGAGTTCGTCGATGAGCAGGACCGTGGGGTCGGGGTTGCGGATCGCCGCCAGCAGGGGGCGGGCGAGCAGGAATTCCTCGGTGAAGACGTGGTCGCGAGTGCTGTCCCAGTCCTCGCCGGAGGTGGCGGTGATGCGAAGCAGCTGCTTGGCGTGGTTCCACTCGTACAGGGCACGGGCCTCGTCGACGCCCTCGTAGCACTGCAGGCGGATGAGCTCGGCACGCACCGCGGCGGCGACCGCCTTGGCGAGCTCGGTCTTGCCGACACCGGCGGGACCCTCGATCAGCAGCGGTTTGCCGAGGCGGTCGGCGAGGAAGACCGCGGTCGCGATATCGAGGGACGGTAGGTAGCCGGCGGCTGTCAGCCGGTCGGTCACCTGGTCCACCGAGGAAAAGAAGTTACTCATCGGTAACCAGTATATCGAGTGTCACCCGCGCCCGGCGATCGCGGCGCCCCAGTCCATGCCGGTATCGCGCAGGGGGTTGTTCGTGATCGGGATCGCGCTGTATCGGTCGAGCCCGGCCGT
Source organism: Nocardia sp. IBHARD005 (assembly GCF_052814245.1). Lineage (NCBI taxonomy): Bacteria > Bacillati > Actinomycetota > Actinomycetes > Mycobacteriales > Nocardiaceae > Nocardia > Nocardia sp. IBHARD005. Next base: position 3,408,661 of record NZ_CP199935.1, on the reverse strand, counting down.
GGCCGATCAGTACGGGTTGTCGGCCACTTCTATCAGACCGTCCTCGATCGCGGCCAGCAGCAGTCGGTGGTCGGCCATGGTCTGATCCGAATACGACATCGCGAAATCGCGCAATCCCTTGTCGAACTTGTCGCTGCCGCCGAGATAGGTGTCGATGGCGACCGGGTCACCGGAGCGGCAGTGGGCGCGGGCCAGTACGCCACCGCACAGGCCGCCGTAGTTGGAGAGCTGGCGATGGGTCATATTCTCGATATCGGCCGAGCCCTTCATGTCGCGGAACTGACGCCAGTAGTAGTCCACCCCCTTCGGACCGGTGGCCCAGCCGAGGAAGATGTCACTGGCCGCCTGCATCAACCGCTGACCTGCGACGACGCGATGTCCCTGCTGCTGGTATCTGCTCGGCATCTGATACGGCGCCAGCACCGAGGTGCCGGCCTCCTTCATCTGCAGGAACAGCGGAGCGCCGGACTCCTTGTCCATCAGCAGCGCGATGAAGCACCGGGTACCGACACTGCCGACGCCGACGACCTTCACGGCGGTATCGACCAGGGTGTAGCGATTGAGCAATACCCGCATCTGGTCGGGCAGGCTGCGCCGGTATTCGGCGAGCACGGACTGCACCGTCTTCTCGTCGGGCGAGGTGATAGGCACCAGTAGCGGCGGCTGATTCTTGATCCGCGGGATGCCGTCGGCATCGGGTGCGGTGAGCTTTTCCAGTGCCTGCAGGCTGGTGCGCTTCATCGCCGAGGCGACCGTCTTCTCGGCCTTCTTACGGAACTTCTTCTTCGGGATCTGCGCGATGACCTGGTCGGCGTCCACGCGGTCGTACCAGATGTCGAGGCTGTGCTGCTGTGCCATCTTCTCGATGCCCTCGCGATAGCCACGGGCGGTCGCCTCGGCCGCCGACGCCGCGTCCTCATCGGAACAGCCCTTGCCGAGCGCGGCGACCGCGACGCTGGCGGCCAGGCGTTTGACGTCCCATTCGAACGGGCCGGGCAGGGTCTCGTCGAAGTCGTTGACGTCGAAGACGAGGTGGCGTTCCGGCGTACCGAAAAGCCCGAAATTCGCCAGGTGCGCGTCGCCGCACAATTGCGCGATGAGCCCGGTGTCAGGACTACAGCCCAGGTCATAGGCCATGACGGCCGCGGCACCACGCAGGAAAGCGAACGGCGACTCCGCCATCCGCGCCATCCGGATCGGCACCAGACTCTGCACCCGTTTCGCGTTCTGTTCCAGCAGAATCGCCACCGGGTCCGCCCGGCCCGGCTCAGCCTTCCACTCCCCCAACGCCGACCGGGAAACCCGCTGCCGCGCCGCTCTACCGACCTCAGCCGCCTGCCGATCGAAATCCTCAACCGTCGTCATCGAGCAAGTCTCGCGCTACCGAACCGTCACGACAAGGGCCAGCGGATAACCACTCGGACACAGCGTGCGCGACCGCACCGGCAAATACGAATGGCTCATCGAGTAGGACCGCCGACAGCTTGGGCGTGGCGCTACGGACCAGGCCGCCTGCGCCACTCGTCGACTCGGCGGACGAGTTCCTGCCACCAGGTCCGGTGCGGGTCCGGTGGCGGAGCCGGCCGGGGCTCGGGCGTCGGCTGGGGCGCGGGAGTCGGTTCGGGGTCGGGTACCGGGACCAGCACCTTCCGGCGGATCCCGGTGCAGGTGAATTGGGTCGCCCGATAGGGATTCCCGTTCTGCGCCCACTCGGAGACGATGAGGGTGAACTTGCCGTCCTCGAGCCTGCTGTAGGGGTGGATGTAGCCGCCGTACAGGCGCGGGACCGTGTCGACACCGCGCGCCATCCCGGTGATCGGCCGGTGCGTGTGGGTCGTGATCCAGTTGGTGTTGTCGATGCGGTCGCCGACCTTGACGAAGATCGAGTAGTCCCCCGCGTCGAATCCGGAGATCACGGCCCTGTTCTCGACATAGCGCAGGCAGATCTCGCCGAATCGCCAACCGGGCAGGATCGGCGTCGGCTCACGGTTCCAGGCCCAGTTGTCGCCGTCCCAGCCCCAGCCCTGCCAGGCATGTGGATCGGACAGGCCGTCGACCCTCGCGCGCCACAGCAGCATGTCCTTGTTCCTGTCCAGGCCGCCGGTGGAGATGATGTGCACCCAGTCGCTGTGCGGGTCCTTGGCCCAGGAGATCATGACCCGCTTGCCGGCGAAGGCGCCGCACCAGAACTTCGAACCGCTGCGCGCCCAGGTGATCCCGCTGTCGTCGGATGTCCATACCTCGCACCACTTCTCGTTGCCCAGACCCTGGGTGTACATGACCCACAGGTAGATCCGGCCGTCGATGGTCATCGCGTCGCACGGCAGGACGGTGGAGTATTCGGCGTTGTCGTGCTGGTAGTCCCACAGCTGGCGGCCGTCGGTGCTCGGCGAGGTGGCCATGACGATCGGCTCGGCGGGGTCGCGCTGCGACGTGCGAGTGATGATGGGCGAACGCCAGTTCCCGATGCCGCCCATCGGTGGGCCGTACGGGCCGTCCCCGGAGAACGAGTCGCCCCAGATGAAGCCGACGTCGCCGTTGGGCAGCTCGAACGGAATCGCGAGATCGCCGCCACCGAGGTCGGCCGAGGGCACCGGGTTCAGATCCGTGACGCGGATGACACACCCCCCTCGGTCGGCTCGAGCCAAAATCGTTGGGCTGGTGTCGCTTCCGTCACCGCTTCAGGCTACCCGGAAGTTGTCGCCCGGCTGGTTCACGTGCGCAGGGCCGCAGCGCAGGGAGTCGGCAATTTCTCCACGTTCTCCACACGATCTCCGCACATCCGCGAGGTAGGTTGCGGTCTGTGTACAAGGAGAATCACCGTATCGTACTGCCGCCTCTGACAGCAGCTTTCGCGATGATCACGGCTGTTGGGGTCTGTCTGCAGCTCGGTCGGATACTGACCGACCTATGGGTGTTGGCGCTGCCGGTGCTCGCACTGGTGGGGCTGATGGTGATCGTAGTCTTCGCGCTCGCACTGTGGCGAGCCGCCCAGTATGCGACGAAGTGGCCGGTGGCGGTCACCGCGGCGATGGCAGTTGTCGGAATAGGCACTCCGGTACTTTTCATGGCGAATCCGGAGGCCGGACCGTGGACCCGATTCTGGCTCGACCGCCCCGCCTTCTCTGCAGTGGCGGCGATGGAGCTACCGGACCGTGATGGCTACTACGGCACGCAACTGCCGGGCCACCTGTGCTTCGTCTCGGTGACCTGCAAGGTGGCGACCATCGGCACCAGCGACGGCCACCCGGTCCGATTCCTTCCCGACTACACCGGAATCCCTGATGGCGCAACAGGATACGCCCATTTCGCCGGCCGCCCCGGCGCGGGCCCCTACGACGGATTCGGCGATCCGATCTGCCCGAGAACGGAACTGGCGGGGGGCTGGTGGTGGCTCGGCCCCTGCCCGTCGACCAGCCGCTAGCCGGCGCTTCACGCGAAACGTGTCGACGGCGCGGACGCAAGCCTCAGCTCTGGTATTCGTCGAACCACTAGTCAGGATGCAAGCAGGGAATCGAGACTCGAGTCCAAGTCGCGGTCTCGGTTGAAGCCGCGGGCCGCAATCAGGCGTACGGCCGAACGGGCCACCACAATGTCGTCCTCCGTCGCAACGCTCAACAACTCGCGTAGATCGGCGATATCTTGTGGACGCGTGCCGTCGTCGCGGAAGAGGAGTTTGAGGGCGATCAGGTGACCGGTTGTCGCTACCGGAAGACTGAGATCGGGGACGATCTCGATCTGGTCGGCAGCGGCGGCGATCTCAGACTCGATTCCTGAACTCGCGAAGAGCAAGTCGACCAGCACCGGGACGCCGTCGAAGTTTCTGCGCAGGCGGATTGTGGCGAGTCGTCCGTTGTCGTGCTCGACGGACGCGAACATGGTGTAGCCCACGTCGAACATGCTGCGTACCAACGCTTCTGCGCCACCGTCGTCCGCTACTGCAACGGCAAGGTCGATGTTATGAGTGAATCGGGGAATCGAGCGGGCCGAGACTGCGAAGCCGCCGACAAGGGCCCAGCGGTAACCCAGCTTGTCGATGTCAGCCCTTGCGCTCCGCAGCGCTGATTCGAGTGTGTTCACGCGAACCGGGCGGATGGGCGGGAGGATGCTTCGCTGGTTCCGGATCGGGACAGGAGCCAGGACGCAACCTTGTCGGCAATCTCGGCCGAGGATGCATTCGGGTACATCCGACGCATCCGCGTGCGGTACATCTGCACGCCGAATTCGGACATCTCCAGGGCGAGCCGGAGTCGCTGAGCTGGTGTTCCTTCCGTCACTCACACAGATTACGTCAGAACCCGAAAGGCCCGCTCGCACGTGGCGAACGGGCCTTCAGGGATAAGAAACTTACGCGGTTTCGGTGATCGGGCGGTCGACCCAGCTCATCAGGCCGCGGAGCTTGGCGCCGGTGACCTCGATGGGGTGCTCGGCATTGGCCTTGCGCAGGCCCTCGAGCTCCTTGTTGCCGCCTTCGACGTTGGCGACGAGGCGCTTGACGAAGGTGCCGTCCTGGATGTCGGTCAGGATCGCCTTCATGCGCTCCTTGGTGCCCGCGTCGATGACGCGGGGGCCCGACAGGTAGCCACCGAACTCGGCGGTGTCGGAGACCGAGTAGTTCATGCGGGCGATGCCGCCTTCGTACATCAGGTCGACGATCAGCTTGAGCTCGTGCAGGACCTCGAAGTAGGCCATCTCGGGGGCGTAGCCCGCCTCGACCATGACCTCGAAACCGATCTTGACCAGTTCCTCGGTGCCACCGCAGAGCACGGCCTGCTCACCGAAGAGGTCGGTCTCGGTCTCTTCCTTGAAGGTGGTCTTGATGACGCCCGCGCGGGTGCCGCCGATGCCCTTGGCGTAGGACAGCGCCAGCGCCTGGCCCTCACCGGTCGGGTCCTGATCGACAGCGATCAGGGCCGGAACGCCCTTGCCGTCGACGAACTGACGACGCACCAAGTGGCCGGGGCCCTTCGGGGCGACCATGGCGACGGTGACGCCGGCCGGAGCCTTCACCAGGCCGAAGTGGATGTTGAGGCCGTGACCGAAGAACAGCGCGTCGCCGTCCTTCAGGTTGGGCTCGATGTCGCCTGTGAAGATCGACGCCTGCGCGGTGTCGGGGGCGAGCACCATGATCACGTCGGCCCACGCGGAGACCTCGGCGGGGGTGCCGACGGTCAGACCGGCCTCTTCGGCCTTCGGGCGAGACTTCGAACCCTCGGCCAGGCCGACGCGGACGTCGACGCCGGAGTCGCGCAGGCTCAGCGAGTGCGCGTGGCCCTGGCTGCCGTAACCGATCACGGCGACCTTGCGGCCCTGGATGATCGACAGGTCAGCGTCGTCGTCGTAGAACATCTCGACTGCCACTTTGGTTGGTCCCTTCTCGAATGCGGTTAGGAAAAGTTATCGCGGAGGTTGCTGAGGGAGGTTCAGCGGGTCGCGGTGATCGACTTGGGGCCGCGGCCGACGGCCACGACACCGGACTGCACGATCTCGCGGATGCCATAGGGCTCGACCATGCGCAGCAGTGCGTCGAGCTTGGAACGGGTACCGGTCGCTTCGATGGTCAGCGCGTCGGGCGAGACGTCGATCACCTTGGCGCGGAACAACTGCACGGCCTCGATCACCTGCGTGCGCACCGACGCGTCGGCCCGCACCTTCACCAGGATCAGCTCGCGGGCCACCGAGGCGTCGGCGTCCTGCTCCACGATCTTGATGACGTTGATCAGCTTGTTGAGCTGCTTGGTGACCTGCTCGAGCGGCAGATCATCGACGGTCACGACGATCGTCATGCGCGAGATCTCGGGGATCTCGGTGCCGCCGACGGCGAGGGATTCGATATTGAAGCCACGGCGCGAGAACAGGCTCGCGACCCGCGCCAGCACGCCCGGCTTGTCCTCGACCAGGACGCTCAGGGTGTGGGTGGTGCTCATTCGTCGTCGCCCTTCTCGAATGCGGCCTGCTCGCGTTCCATCGCCTCGTGGATGACGGCCGGTTCGGAGACCGACTCGTCCTCGTCGAAGAGCGGACGGATGCCGCGGGCGAACATGATCTCGTCGTTGCTGGTGCCGGAGGCGACCATCGGCCACACCTGGGCGTCCTTGCCGACGATGAAGTCGATCACGACCGGGCGATCGGTGATCGCCTGTGCCTGCCGGATCGCGTCCTCGACCTCGGACTCCTTCTCCACCCGGATGCCGACGCAACCCAGCGCCTCGGCCAGCTTCACGAAGTCGGGGATGCGCAGGGTGTGCGTGCCGAGATCGGTGTTGGAGTAACGCTTCTCGTAGAACAGGGTCTGCCACTGGCGGACCATGCCCAGGTTGCCGTTGTTGATCAGGGCGACCTTGATCGGCACGCCTTCAATGGCACAGGTCGCGAGTTCCTGGTTGGTCATCTGGAAGCAGCCGTCACCGTCGACCGCCCAGACTTCCTTCTCCGGCGCGCCCATCTTGGCACCCATGGCCGCGGGAACCGCGTAACCCATGGTGCCGAGGCCGCCCGAGTTGAGCCAGGTGCGCGGGTTCTCGTACTTGATGAACTGCGCGGCCCACATCTGGTGCTGGCCGACGCCGGCGCAGTAGACGGCCTCGGGGCCTGCGAGCCGGCCGAGGGTCTCGATGACGTACTCCGGCGAGACCGAGCCGTCGCTCGGCGTCTTCCAGCCCAGCGGGTAGTTCTCGCGGATGCCGCTGAGGTAGGCCCACCATTCGGTGAGGTTCAGCAGCGGCGTGGCACCAGTGGCCGGGTCGGCCTTGAGGGTCTCGATCAGCTCGACGATCACCTCGCGCGCGTCGCCCACGATCGGGACGTCGGCGTGGCGGTTCTTGCCGATCTCGGCCGGGTCGATGTCGGCGTGGATGACCTTCGCGTCGGGCGCGAAGGAATCCAGCTGACCGGTGACGCGGTCGTCGAACCGGGCGCCGAGGGTGATCAGCAGGTCCGACTTCTGCAGCGCGGCGACCGCGCCGACGGTGCCGTGCATGCCGGGCATGCCCATGTTCAGTGTGTGGCTGTCGGGGAACGCGCCACGCGCCATCAGGGTGGTGACCACCGGGATGCCGGTGAGTTCGGCCAGCTCGAGCAGTTCGGCCGAGGCGTCGGACTTGATCACACCGCCACCGACGTAGAGCACCGGCTGCTTGGACTCCATGATCATCCTGGCGGCCTCGCGCACCTGCTTGCCGTGCGGCTTGGTGACCGGACGGTAGCCGGGCAGACGCATCTCCGGCGGCCACGAGAACGTGGTCTGGGCCTGCAGGGCGTCCTTGGTGATGTCGACCAGGACCGCGCCGGGGCGACCCGAAGCGGCGAGGTAGAACGCCTCGGCCAGGGTACGCGGGATTTCAGCCGCGTCCTTGACCAGGAAGTTGTGCTTGGTGATCGGCATGGTGATGCCGGAGATGTCGGCTTCCTGGAACGCGTCGGTACCGACCAGGCTCGACGGCACCTGACCGGTGATCGCCACGATCGGGACCGAGTCCATCTGCGCATCCGCCAGCGGGGTCACCAGGTTGGTGGCGCCGGGGCCGGATGTGGCCATACACACACCGACCTTGCCCGAGGCCTGCGCGTAACCGGTCGCCGCGTGCCCGGCGCCCTGCTCGTGGCGCACCAGGACGTGGCGGACCTTCTTGGAATCGAACAGCGGGTCGTAGACAGGAAGGACCGCGCCGCCGGGAATGCCGAATACCGTGTCGACGTCGAGCTCTTCGAGCGACCGGACCACCGACTGCGCGCCGGTGACGCGCTCTGGCGCGACCTGACGACGGGTGGGGTTGGTCGCCGGGCTACCGGGGGTAGCTGAAGGCGCTGACCTGCGGGCCGATGGCCCGGGTCGTGCGGTTGGTGCACTCACCGTCTTGGTTCCTCACTGTCTCGTTCTGACTCGGACTGACCCGACAGGGCCACTGGCATTCGCCCGAACACAAAAAAGCCCCCGCCCAGCGCATGGCTGTTCGAGGGTGGCGCGTCGCAAACGCGAGCTGACGTATTGACTAGATAGTCAGGCTCGACGCTGGACGCGCCGGCCGATTACGAGCTCGTTTCGAATCACACGTACGACGTTAGGCGCGCGTACTGCGTCGAGTCAAACAGGCTTTCCGCTCCGGTCCCATTCTGTGGGACTCGAGTGGTTGCGTGGGTCCGTGTACCAAGATGCGAGGATAGGAGGGTGTCATCACCGCATCAGTCCGTGCCACCGGCTAAATCGTCCCACACCACCGACGAGGGAACCGATACGGGTCGCCCGTCGCGACCCGGCGGCCTGCGGTCGGCCGGTCCCGGGCGGCTCGCCGCGATCGCAGCGGTGGTACTGGCGTACCTGATCGTCGTCGTCGTCGGCACCGTGCAGGACTGGTCGCTGGGGGTGCGGATCGGGTTGATCGTGCCCGTCGCGGTGATCGTCTGGCTGCTGGTGCCGCGCAAGGCGAACACACCGACCCCGGGTGTGCAGGTGATCGGCGTTCCCCGGCTGGCCTATATCGGCGTGCTGGTGCTGGCGTTCTGCGTGTTCTTCCCGTTCGTCGGGTGGCCTCTCGTGCTGTGGCCACTGTTGCTGGCCCCGGTGGTCGCGGTGTGGTGGGTGATCCGCACGCACACGACTGTGTCCGAGGGCGGGCTCGAGCTGAGCTCGATGTTCGGGAAGAAGCAGCTCGATTGGGCGCAGGTCAAGGGGATCAGGATTCCCAAGCGGGGATATGTGCGGGCTCGGCTTGCCGATGATTCAGAGGTGCGGTTGCCCGCGGTCGGCTATGACCGGTTGCGCGAGCTGATCGAGGCATCCGGGGGTCGCCTGCCCGATGTGTTCGCTTCGGCGGAGGCTGCCGAGGCGGAGCGGATCACCGCCGAGCGGGCCGCGGCGAAGGCCGAAGCCGAAGCGGGTGCGCCGTCGGAGGCGAAGGCGGAACCGGAAGCCGAGCCCACGTCCGAGCAGTGACCGTCGGCACTGCGGGAATCCGCACGACGGCCTCGGCCGTTGTAGCGGTAGGCTGACGGCGACCGGGCAACCCGCGCCGACGCCCACCACCGCGGCGACACCTCACGGAGCGACACTCCCGCCTCGAGCCCGGTTCCATCACTCCTGCACGTAACCACCGGCGCGACGCGACCATCGCCCGCCGGAGTAACGTGGCGGGTTGCCGGACGCATCGCGTACTCGCATGTGCCACGCAGGTCAGCCCCCTGCTCGCACGCTTGCCACGCACCCAGCGACACACGAGGATTTCAATGCCACCGCTTCGTTCACGCACCACCACCATCGGCCGCAATGCCGCGGGCGCGCGCTCGCTCTGGCGCGCGACCGGCATGACCGATTCCGACTTCGGCAAGCCGATCATCGCGATCGCGAACTCGTACACGCAGTTCGTGCCGGGTCACGTGCACCTCAAGAACATGGGCGACATCGTCGCCGAAGCCGTCCGCGCCGCCGGTGGGGTGCCGCGCGAGTTCCACACCATCGCCGTCGACGACGGTATCGCCATGGGCCACGGCGGCATGCTCTACTCGCTGCCCTCGCGCGAGATCATCGCCGACTCCGTGGAGTACATGGCCAACGCCCACACCGCCGACGCGCTGGTGTGTATCTCCAACTGCGACAAGATCACTCCCGGCATGCTCAACGCCGCGATGCGCCTCAACATCCCCGCTGTGTTCGTCTCCGGTGGGCCGATGGAAGCAGGGAAGGCAGTGATCGTCGAGGGTGTCGCGCAGGCACCGACCGACCTGATCACCGCGATCTCCGCGAGCGCGAGCCAGGTGGTGTCGGAAGAAGGCCTCAGCGAGGTCGAACAGGCCGCGTGCCCGACCTGTGGTTCCTGTTCGGGCATGTTCACCGCGAACTCGATGAACTGCCTGACCGAGGCACTGGGACTCGCGTTGCCGGGCAACGGTTCCACCCTCGCCACGCACTCCGCACGGCGCGCGCTGTTCGAGCGGGCGGGCACGGTCATCGTCGATATCGCCAAGCGCTGGTACCAGGACGACGATGCCTCGGTGCTGCCGCGCAACGTGGCCAACGCCAAGGCTTTCCGCAACGCGATGGCACTCGACGTCGCCATGGGCGGCTCGACCAACACCGTGCTGCACACCCTCGCCGCCGCGCAGGAAGGCGAGATCGACTTCGATCTGCAGAGCATCGACGAGATCAGCCGCCGGGTGCCGTGCCTGTCGAAGGTGTCGCCGAACTCGGATTACCACATGGAAGACGTGCACCGCGCCGGTGGCATCCCCGCCATCCTCGGTGAGCTGCGTCGTGGTGGGCTGCTGGAAACCGACGTGACCACTGTGCACACCGCCTCGTTCGAGGAATACCTCGACACCTGGGATGTGCGCTCGGGCAAGGCTTCCGACGAAGCGCTGGAGCTGTTCCATGCGGCGCCCGGTGGTGTGCGCACGGTCGAGCCGTTCTCCACCAGCAACCGCTGGTCCTCGCTGGACATCGACGCCGCCGGTGGCTGCATCCGTGACATCGAGAACGCCTACACCGTCGAGGGCGGGCTGTGCGTGCTGCGCGGCAACATCGCTCCCGACGGCGCGATCCTCAAGACCGCGGGCATCGACGAAGACCTGTTCACCTTCGAAGGCCCGGCCGTGGTGGTCGAGTCGCAGGAGGACGCGGTGTCGATGATCCTGGGCAAGAAGATCCAGCCCGGTGACGTGGTCGTCATCCGCTACGAAGGCCCGGCAGGTGGGCCCGGCATGCAGGAGATGCTGCACCCGACCTCGTTCCTCAAGGGTCTAGGCCTGGGCAAGGTGTGCGCGCTGATCACCGACGGTCGCTTCTCCGGTGGTACCTCGGGGCTGTCGATCGGCCACATCTCCCCCGAGGCCGCCTCGGGCGGTGCCATCGGCCTGATCGAGAACGGCGACCGCATCCGTATCGACGTGCACACCCGCGCGCTGGAAGTGCTTGTCTCCGACGAGGTCCTGGCCGACCGCCGCGCGAAGATGGAAGCCTCGGAACGCCCGTGGCAGCCCGTCAACCGCGACCGCACGGTGACCACCGCCCTGCGCGCTTACGCGGCACTGGCGACCTCTGCAGACAAGGGCGCAGTCCGCAAAGTGCCGTAGCCGCCTCTCCGCGTATTTTGGCCTGACCCAGGTGCGCCGCCGGTCGTTGATGCGACCGGCGGCGCACTTGTTGGTGAGGTCAGCCCGTCCCGGTGAGTTACCCATGTTCTTGCGAGATCAGCGGTACTGTTCTGCCGGTCGATGAAGATCTGGCCCCGTCGTTATTGTGCGACGGGGCCAGATTTCGTTTGCGTCAAACTAGCGCGGCTTGTGTCTTCTCTGTTGATGATTCGTCGTCGTCGCGGCCGGTTCGGGACGGGATCAGGGCGGTGGCCACGAGGCCGAGCAGGACGAAGCCCGCGGCCAGGTAGGCGCCGAGGTTGACGCCTGCGGTCATGGCAGATCGGCCTGCGGTGGCTACTTCCCGCGTATCCGGTTGGGCGGCAAAACCTTCGATCGCCGCGCCCGCGCTGCCAGTGATGGCGTGCGCGTATTGCTGGGCCTGGGCCGGGGGCGTGCCGGCGGCGGTGAGGTCGTCATCGACGTTCGAACTCAGGGTGGTGAAGAAGATCGTGGTGAGCAGCGCGATGCCGAGGGCGGAGCCCAGTTGACGGAAGGCACTCTGGATGCCGGAGGCTTGGCCGTTGTCGGCTTCGGGGATGTCGGCCAGGACGACATTGGTCACCTGGGCGGTGGCGAAGCCGACGCCGACGCCGTACACGCACAGCACCAGCGCGATCGACCACCATGAACTGTCGGTGGCGGCGAAGAAGCCCAGCCCGGCCAGGCCGACGACCTCGAGACCGAGGCCGAGGCGGACCATGTTCAGCGGGGACGCCTTGCCTGCCATGCCGAAGCTGGCGCCGCTGGCGATGAAGCTGCCGATGGCGATCGGCACCAGGGCCAGACCTGCCTGCAAGGCGCTGTAGCCGAGGGTGAACTGCATCCACAGCGGCAGCACCGCGACGATGCCGAACTCGCCGAGACCGATGATCAGGGTGGCGATATTGCCGTTGCGGAACGAGGCCAACGAGAACAGACTCAGGTCCATCAGCGCCTTGTCGGCGTTGCCGCCCCGGCGCAGCAGCACCTGCCGGATGACGAAACCGCCCAGCGCCAGCACACTCAGCACGAGCGCGACCAGCACCGGCGAAGGCCCACTCCCCCAGGTGAATCCGCCGATTCCCAGCGGATGGATGGTGGCGATCCAGCCGTAGGTGCGCCCCTCGACGAGCCCGAAGGCGAGCAGTCCGAGGCCGAGCACCGACAGGATCGAGCCGAGCACATCGAGTCGACCCGCGACCTTCGGCGACGGGGCGATGCAGGCCAGCACACCGACCACGATCAGCACGGCCAGCGGCACATTGATGCCGAATGCCCAGCGCCACGACACGTGTTCGGCCAGCCAGCCACCGAGCAGCGGGCCGAGCGCGGCGGCCGCACCGATCGTGGAACCCCACACCGCGAAGGCCTGACCACGGGCTTTGCCGGTGAAGGTGGCATTGAGCAGGGCGAGCGAGGTCGGCAGGATCATCGCCGCGCCCGCGCCCTGCAGGAACCGGGCGATGACGAGCAGGCCGCCGTCCGGTGCGAGCCCGGCCAGGATGCTGGTGGCGCCGAACACCACGACACCGGCGACGAACACCCGGCGTGCCCCGACGATGTCGGCGATCCGCCCGACCACGAGCAGCAGCGCCGCGAACACGATCGCGTAGGACTCCTGAATCCATTGCGCCTCGGTCGAACCCGTGTCCAGGTCTTCGATGATCGACGGGATGATCACGTTCACGATCGTGGTGTCGACCACGATCAGCGCCACGCCGAGGGCGATGGCGATCAGGCCGAGCCATCGGCGGATGGACGACTCTTGACTCATCGCACACTCCTATTTCCATGGTGGAATATTTCCATGGCCAAAGTAGATTGTGGGCAATAGGATGTCAAACGATGCGAAAGGAAACCATGAGCCAGGCCGACGCTCGCGCCCAGTACGAACGAATCCACGAAGGCATGCGGGCCTATGGCGCGAGTTACCGGGAGCTCGCCCGCCGGTTCGCGACCTGGCTCGGGTTGCACTCGACCGACGCCGAGGCACTGATCGAGATCCTCACCGCCGAGGAACGCGGGAGCACACTGTCACCGGCACGGCTCAGCGAACGGATCTCGTTGTCCAACAGCGCCACCACCGCGCTGCTGAACCGGCTGGAACAGGCCGGTCATATCGTGCGCAGCCGAGAACACGACGACCGTCGTGTCATCACACTGCGCAGCACACCCCGCATCCAGACTCTCGCCAATGATTTCTTCGGCCCACTCGGCACGAAGGTGGAGGACACGGTGATGGGGAAATATACCCCCGAGGAGCTGCGGCGGTTCGGAGCCTTCCTGGCCGACATCCACGCCACGATGACCGCCCACCTGGCCGAACCCGCACCGCCGCAGCCTCAACTCAGCTGAAAGGGCCGACGCCCTTCAACGGGTTGCCGCCGTGAAGGAACCAGAAGGTGATGATGGCGGCGGCGATAGCCAGCAGGACCACCACGAACGAGCCGTAGGAGGGGCGGGTGGCCCAGCCTCTGGTGCGGTCGAGGGACCAGCGGCCGGGGCCGGTGAGGATGATCGCCAAGGCCGCACCGACCAGCACGGAGTCGAGTTCGACGCCGGTGGGGGTGCTCGCGTTGTACTGGAAGCCGGGGACCATGCCCTGCTTCCACATCCACGCGTTCAGGATCGTGGCCAGGACGGCACCCGCGGCCAGCGGGGTGGCCAGGCCGATCACCAGCAGGATGCCGCCGCCGAGTTCACCGGCGATCACCAGCGCGGTCGACAGCGACGGGTAGTCCCAGCCGCCGCTTTCCATCATGGTCTTGGTGCCGTCGAGACCGGGGCCGTGGAACCAGCCGGTCAGCTTCTGCAGGCCGTGGTAGATGAAGGTGCAGCCGACCACCAGGCGCAGCACGAACAGGCCGAGGTCAAGGGTGCCGCGACGGGCCTCACGGTTGCGGCGCTGCAGGCGGACGGTTTCCGCCGAGGCCGCCGACGCGGGCGGAATCGTCGCGTACCCGTAATCATCGTCGCCGCCACCACGACCGGTTTGATTCGTGCTCGCACCGGGCACCTCGTCACCGGGGTCGAGACCGAGATCCTCGTCGGTGCGTGGAATGTCCTTCGGATCCGGCTTGCGCATCTGCGTCGTCGGCGAATCGAACGGGCTGGTCACCGGACGACCAGCCGCCGACGCGCCCTGCCCGGCCTGCGCCGAACCATCGTCGTTCGGAGTGTCACTCGACTTGTCGGTCACCGACTCACCTTATGACGTGCTGTCGCGGTGCGCCGCCCTTCTCCGCAACGGGCGTGTCAGGCCCGCTCGACTGCCGGGCGCTTGACAGATGTATCGGCGCGTCAGGCCCGCGCAGGTGCCGGTGACGTCTGACAGATGTATTCGGACGCAACGGGCGCGTCAGGCCGACCGCCGTGCCGGTAACGTCTGACAGATGTATTCGGACGCAACGGGCGCGTCAGGCCGACCGCCGTGCCGGTAACGTCTGACAGATGTATTCGGACGCAACGGGCGCGTCAGGCCGACGGTCGTGCCGGTAACGTCTGAGGTATGAGTTCGGGAATCGCGGGCCGCGTGGCAGTCGGGGTGGCACTCAGCACCGTTTTGCTAGCCGGGTGCGCCCGTTTCGACGAGTCGGCCTCTAGTCCGTTCACCACCGAACCGCAACTGGGCGGGTCCGGCGCGGAGCCGAAGAAGCCGCAGGACGAGCCGTCGCGGGCGCCACGTCCGACCGGGCCGTGTATCGACCCTGATCCCAACGTCATCGCCACCTGCATGGAGTCGGGCGCCGGGCTGATCGCGGTGGGCGAGGGCGCCTTCGTCGCGGAGCGAAAGACCGGGCGGATCCTGCAGGTGAAGGCGGTCGACCCGAGCACACCGCAGGAGACGCCGGTGGAGATCGCCAGCGTGCCCGTCGACGGGTCGGCCGACGGCGGCATCTCCGATATCGTGCTCTCCCCCACCTTCGGTGAGGACGGGCTGATGTACGCCTACATCACCACCGGGAGTGACAATCGGGTCGTCCGGCTGTCCAAGGGCGGGGCGGCCAAGCCGATCATCACCGGAATTCCCAAGGGCGCCGGCGGAAATCGCGGCGCACTGGAATGGTCGACGCCGACGCAGCTGATGATCCTCACCGGTGACGCCGGAAACCCCAGCGCCGCAGCCGATCCCGGCTCGCTCGGCGGCAAACTGCTTCGCTTGGACGCGCCGTCGGCGGGCGCGAACAACCCGCAGGTGGTGGCGTCGGGGATCGGCTCGGCCGGCGACATCTGCCGCGACGGCAAAGACGGCATGTGGGTCACCGACCGCACCGCCGCCGAGGACCGCCTCCAGCACCTGAGCCCTGACGGCACGCTCAGCGTCGCCTGGACCTGGCCCGACCGTCCCGGCGTCGGCGGCTGCACAGCCACCGGCGAGGGCGTCGGCATCGCACTGAGCGAGGGCAAGGCACTGGCCGCCGTCACCGCCGACCCCACCACCTTCGCCGTCACCACCGCCCCCACCCTGATCGCCCAGGACAAGTACGGCAAGCTCCTCGGCGCCACCGCCAGCGCCGACGGCAGCATCTGGGTCACCACCACCAACAAAACCGACGGCGAGCCGGGCGAATTCGACGACCGCGTCGTCCGCATCCCACCGCCCCAGGGCGGAGCCGGCGGCCCGGACTGAGCACAGATCTCGCACGTACATGGGTAACTCACCGGGTACGGGCGAACCCGATCTATCTCGCTTCCGCCGGTCGCCGACGGAAGCGAGATGGCGCCCAGGTCTGGCCTAAAGACTCGGGGAGGCGGGGGAGCAGGCGGCAATGACGAGGTCGCGCACGCGGGCCGCGTCGGCCTGGCCGCGGGTGGCCTTCATGACGTCGCCGACGATCTTGCCCGCGGCAGCAACCTTGCCGGAGCGGATCTTCTCGGCGATGTCGGGGTTGGCGGCGAGGGCCTTCTCGACCTCGGCCTGCAGGGCCGAGTCGTCGCTGACCATGCCCAAGCCCTTGGCTTCGACGATGGCGGCGGGTTCGCCCGCACCGGCGAGGACGAAGTCGACGACCTGCTTGGCGACCTTGTTGTTGACGGTCTTGGCCTCCACCAGCGCGATCACCGCGGCGACCTGGGCGGGGGTGATGGGCAGGTCGGCCAGGGCGATGTCGCGCTCCTTGGCCTTCTCGGTCAGGTAGGCGACCCACCAGGAGCGCGCCTCGTTGGCGGGCGCGCCCGCCTCGACGGTCGCGATGATGAGGTCGAGGGCACCGGCGTTGACCAGGTCGCGCATGACCTCGTCGGACAGGCCCCAGTCGGCCTGGATGCGGGCGCGCACCAGCCACGGGTACTCGGGGATGGTGGCACGCAGTTGTTCGACCCACTCGGCCGCGGGGGCGACGGGCTCGAGGTCGGGCTCGGGGAAGTAGCGGTAGTCCTCAGCGGTCTCCTTGCGGCGACCGGCGGCGGTTGACCCGTCGGCTTCCTGGAAGTGGCGGGTCTCCTGGACGATCTCACCACCGTCGGTGAGCACGGCGGCCTGGCGGCGCATCTCGTAGCGCACCGCGACCTCGACGCTCTTGAGCGAGTTCACGTTCTTGGTTTCGGTGCGGGTGCCGAATTCCTTGGCCCCTATCGGCATCAGCGACACGTTGGCGTCGCAGCGCAGCGAACCCTGCTCCATCTTCACGTCGGAGACGTTGAGGGAACGTAGCACTTCGCGCAGCGCGGTGACGTAGGCGCGAGCTACCTCGGGGGCGCGCTCGCCGGCACCGGTGATCGTCTTGGTGACGATCTCGATCAGCGGCACGCCCGCGCGGTTGAAGTCGAGCAGCGAGTGACTGGCGCCGTGGATGCGCCCGGTCGCGCCGCCGACGTGCAGGGACTTGCCCGTGTCTTCCTCCATGTGCGCACGCTCGATCTCGACGCGGAAGATGGACCCGTCGTCGAGGGTCACGTCGAGGTAGCCCTCGGTGGCGATCGGCTCGTCGTACTGGCTGATCTGGTAGTTCTTCGGCTGATCGGGGTAGAAGTAGTTCTTGCGCGCGAACCGGCCCCACGGGGTGATCGAACAGTTCAGCGCGAGACCGATCCGGATGGCCGATTCGATGGCCTTCTCGTTCACCACGGGCAGTGAGCCGGGCAGGCCGAGGCACACCGGGCACACCTGGGTATTGGGCTCGGCGCCGAACTCGGTGGGGCAACCGCAGAACATCTTGGTCGCCGTGGACAACTCGACGTGGACCTCCATGCCGAGCACCGGCTCGTACCGGGAGATGACATCGGCGTAATCCATCAACTCGACCGTGGGTGCGCTCATAACGAGCAGTCTAGGTAAGCCCGCTGACACACTCGGCCGGTGGTCCTAGCGGGGCGGGACGCGCTGGGTGAGCCAGTCGGTGACATAGGTGAGTACGGCCGGGTCGATGGTCGTCTCGATGGTGGCGTATTCGCTGGGTTTGCCGGTCGCGGTGGGCTGCATCATGTGGTTGAGGCCGGGGAAAGTGTGCACCGTCGAATCGGGACCGGCGGCGAGGTTCTCGCGCATCGGGCCCTCGTTCTGGGCGAGGATGACCTGCTGGTCCTTGTCGCCGAAGAAGGCCAGCACCGGCACGCGCAGCGCCTGCAGCGCCGGTTTCGGGTCGTAGGTGATGAACGAGGTCATGTAGGGGGTGTTGAACCCGTCGACCACCTGCTGAGGCGCGCGTTCGGCGACGGGCAGGGAATCGTTGTGCCGCTGGGTGAAGGCCTTGGCGCCCTCGATATCGCCCGCGCGCAGCAGCGCCGACCAGGTAGTGACGTAGGCGACCTGTTGGTCGATCTGGTCCTGCGGTGCGCCCGTCGAGGCCATGATCACCTTGTTCTGCTCGATCAGCACGTCGGCGCCGGGCACCGACGGGCCTGCCATCAGGATCGCGAAGGCGACAGAGCTGTCGGGCAGCGCGGCGACGATCGGCGCGAGGTAGCCGCCTTCGCTGTGCCCGAACAGACCGACCCGCGCGGGATCGATCTCGGGGCGGGCGCGCAGGAACGCGATGCCTGCGGCCGCGTCGGCGGCCAGGTCGAGGTAGGTGGCGTCGTCGAGTTTTCCGCTGGTGCCGCCGACACCACGGTCGTCGGTGCGCAGCACGGCATAGCCCGCGCGGGTGAAGGTGTCGGCCAGCAGCTGAAACGGGCGGTGGCCCGTCAGCTCTTCGTTGCGGTCCTGCGGCCCACTGCCCGTGATCAGCAGCATCGCCGGAAACGGGCCGCTGCCTTCGGGTTCGGTGAGGGTGCCCGCGATGGTGATATCGCCGTTGCGATAGGTGAGGTCCTCGCTGCGGTACGGGTACGGCGGTTTCGGGTCCTGGGGGCGGGGCGGGCTCTCGATCTTGCCGCGCTGCAGCGTGACCGGTGCCTTCTCCCCGGACTGGACCCAGTCGCCGACGAGCCGGTCACCATCGAGCTTGCCGCGGAAACCCGCGTCGCCCGGCACATCGGGGATATTGAACTCCACCCGGTCCGGTTCGGTACGAACGTCTTTCAGCGGTGTCTCGCGCACACCCTGAACCGGGATGTCGATGGTGGCCGACCCGTCCTCGGCGAAACTCACCCCGATCGCGATCGGCTGCCCCGGCACCGCGATGTCGCCGTGCCAGCTGCCGTGCACAGAGGGGGCCGCCACGTCGTCCGAGGACCCCGAACACCCCGCCACCAGCGCGGCGACGACGAACAGAACCGAAACGATCACTCGACCGGTGCGCATGAACCCACGGTACCGACGCGCACCGACAAAATTCGAGAACCCGAGGCATCGGGGCGATATCAGCCGAAGAAGGCCGACGCCTCACTGAGCCGTTCCGGCGGAACGCGTTTGAGCTGCTTGGTCGCCTCCGACAGCGGAACCAGCCCGATCTTGGTGCCGTGCAGCGCCACCATCTGACCGAAATGTCCCGCGTGTACCGCCTCGGCCGCGTGCACCCCGAACCGCGTCGCCAGAATCCGGTCGTAGGGCGTGGGGCTGCCACCGCGCTGGATATGGCCGAGCACCGTGGTGCGGACCTCCTTGCCGATGCGGCGTTCGATCTCCGAGCCCAGCTGCTGGGCGACCCCGGTGAACCGCTCGTGCCCGAACTCGTCGATCCCGCCCTCGCGCAGCGCGAATCCGGAATCGGGCGCGGGATGGGCACCCTCGGCGACCACGCAGATGAAGCTCTTGTCGCCGCGCTGGAAGCGGGCCTTGATCATCGCGCACACCTGCGCCACGTCGAACGGTTCCTCGGGCACCAGGGTCAGATGCGCGCCGGCGGCGATACCGGAATTCAGCGCGATCCAGCCCGCGTGGCGGCCCATCACCTCCACCAGCATCACCCGCTGATGGGATTCGGCGGTGGTGTGCAGGCGGTCGATGGCCTCGGTGGCGATCGACAGTGCGGTGTCGTGGCCGAATGTGACGTCGGTGCAGTCGATGTCGTTGTCGATGGTCTTGGGCACGCCGACCACCGGCACGCCCTCGTCGGCGAGCCAGCTCGCGGCGGTGAGGGTGCCTTCGCCACCGATCGGGATCAGTGCCTCGATGCCGTTGTCGTCCAAGGTCTGCTGGATCCTGGGCAAACCGGCGCGCAGCATGTCGGGGTTGGTGCGCGCGGTACCGAGCATGGTGCCGCCCTTGGTGAGCAGGCGGTCGGTGCGATCGTCGTTGAGGATGCGGATCTTTCGATCCTCGAGTAGGCCGCGCCAGCCGTCCTCGAAACCGACGACGGCATCGCCGTAGCGTCCGTTCGCGGTGCGGACCACAGCCCGGATCACCGCGTTCAGACCTGGACAATCTCCGCCTCCGGTCAAGACTCCGATGCGCATGCCGTTCATCTTGCCGCACCGGCGCAGATCAGGGGCAGTGACCTCCGGCGAGCTCACTCAGGTGTCCCGAGATGAGCGAGGCCATCTTGTCGAGCATGGCCATACCCTCGTTGAAACTGCCCGAATCCGGTTGTGCGGCGAAGGCGATCGCGATCCGGCCCGTGGGCGAATCGATCAGCCCGAACTGACGGACGAGGTACTTACCCCCCAGGTCGGGACCCCAGCCGCCCTTGAACTCGGCGCTGCCGAACGCGCCGAGACCCCAGCGGTGGCTCGCGATGATCTGCTGCATGAGCCCCACCACGCGCTCGCTCTGCGGGATGCACGGCAGCTGCGCGGCGAAGCGCACCTGGTCGGCCAGCGGCCATTCGGCCTGGCCGTAGACCGACGCGTCGGCACGGGTGCGGGTCGTCGGCACTGTGGTGCGAGTGTCGCCGCCTTGGCGCAGCACGTCCTCCACCGCCTTGGCCGCGTCGGCGCCACTGCCGAGCGAGGCCCACAGGGTGTCGGCGGCACCGTTGTCCGAGGCGGTGATGGCGGCAGACGCGTACGACGAGTAGGCGGCACTGTTGCGCAGGGCCGCGATGGCCAGCGGCACCTTGATCGTCGACCAGGCCGGACCGGACGACCAGTTGCCGAAGGTGACCATCTTCGTGCCACCCACCGGCATGATCGCCAGCCCCACGCTGCCGCGGAATCCCTGCTGGAGTTCGGTGAAATCGGCAGCCAGGCTGCCCGGCAACGCGATGGAGAAGGTCCCGCTGTCGGCGCCGGAATCGGTGACGGGAACCGTTGTTGTCACGCGCGGCGGGGCGGCCTTCGGCTCGCTACCGCAACCCGCGGTCGCGAGCACGACCACGCCCACGAACGCGGACAGCGCCACCCGGATGCGGTGGCGGCGTTCATTGTTCATTGTGTGAAGCATTTTCTTTTGTAAACTCCCCCGGGGCGTTCGGTGCTGGCGACCCGTACCGTTACCGTACTGCGACATATGCCGATCGCCCACTTCGAGTGCTCAACCCTCAGGTCAGTCGGTGTTCGCCGGTGTAGATGTTCATCGACTCGCTACGCAGGAACCCGACCAAAGTGAGATCGGACTCCGCGGCCAGGTCGACGGCGAGGGCGCTGGGCGCCGACACCGCGGCCAGGATCGGGATACCGGCCATCACCGCCTTCTGCGCCAGTTCGAACGACGCGCGACTGCTCACCACCAGCACCAGATCGTGCGCGGGTACCCGGTTCTCGCGCACCGCCCAGCCGATCACCTTGTCGACGGCGTTGTGCCTGCCGATGTCCTCACGCAGGGCGACCAAGGTTCCGTCGGTGGTGAACAGGCCCGCCGCGTGCAAGCCGCCGGTGGCCTCGAACAACTTCTGCCCGGCGCGCAGCTGTTTCGGCAGTTCGACAAGGGTATTGGTGCTGATCGACACGGATTCGTGCGGGATCGGGAAGCGACTGCGGGTGCGCACGTCGTCGAGGGCGGTCTTACCGCAGACGCCACAGCCGCCCGTGGTGAGGAAATTGCGGGTGTGGATCGGCACCGGATTGCGTAGGCGCAAGTCGAGGACGTTGTAGGTGTTGTGACCTTCGCTGTCGGTGCCCGCGCAGTAGCGGGCGGTGACGATGTCGTCGGCCGAACCGATGATGTCCTCGCCGAACAGCAAGCCGTGGACGAGGTCGATGTCGTTGCCGGGCGTGCGCATCGTGACGGTGAGCGATCGGCCGTCGACCCGGATTTCGAGCGGCTCCTCGACCGCGAGCGTGTCGGGTCGCTGGATCCGCCCGGCCGGGGAAAGGCGGGTCGTCTTGCGCCGTGCGGTGACTCTGCTCATCCCATGACTCTGCTCACTGTGAAGGTTCTGATCAACACGGCGTACCGATCAGCTGCCGACCGCGCGTTCCCTTCGGGCAGCCACATCGGCAGTTCCAGCGCATCGGACCAGGAGATCGCCGTACGGCTCGCGACGAGCGCTGCGCCTCCCACGAGGACGTGTCGTTCGGTAGAGAGCGGGCATCCAGGCGTCTGGTCAGTCGTCCTGGTCGTCGGCCGCTTTGTTGCGCGCCTTCGCGATCTCGAGCGCCTGCTCGGCGGTGGCCTGGTCCGGGTAGGGACCCATTCGGTCGCCGTACCAGCAGGTCTTGCCCTGTTCGGCCTTGTGGTGCTTGATGCAGTAGTACCACTCGTTGTCGTCAGCCATGCCCGCCAGTATGCAACGTTTCGCATACCGGCGTCTCGAAGGCCGGTAACACCGCGACAGCGATTCCCACCGCGACACCGAGCACAGTGTCGACCCGTTACCGATCGACCGGTAAGAAACCGATCTTGGACCCGGCCGAGCGACACGACGACCGTGAACCACGCCCGGAGTGATCTCGACGGTAGAGAATCGAGCGAGACACTGGACAGGGCTCGTATCTTTCTCGATCCGCTTTCACGCGAAGGGAAGATCTGGCAGGGCTGATGGTCCGCGATCAGCCGATGATGAAGAGCGTGAAAGTGACTGTCACACCGTCGAGTTGACCCGAGGAGAAAGGATCTCCGATGTCATATCTGCTCGCACTGGTCGCCGAACCCGGCGAGAACTCCGCCTCGCAACAGCTGGCGATCGAGGCCCAGCGGGCGCCCCGGAGTCGGGGCCGCGGCCGTTCGGTGTCAGTAGACGTAGACCACGGCGTTCTCGCCGCCGGTGCAGGTGACGAGTTTGCCCTGCGGGGCGCAGGTCATCGTGTAGGTGCGCCCGGTCACCGGGCTGGTCGCCACCACGGGGCGCGCACCGGTGCCGCCGCCCGCGTAAGCCGCCCGGACCGCCTCGGCGAAGCCGCAGCTGGTTACTGCGCTGCCGACGGCCACCTTGCTGTAAGCGCCGGTGGCGGAACCGGATTCACAGGGCTGTGCGCCTACCGGCAGGGTTACCGGTCTCGCCGAGGTGGTGGTGGGAGCGGCGGTGGTCGCGCGCGGGGTGGTGCCCGCGGGTTGGCCGGAACCACCCGGTGCCTGCGAAATCGGTGCGGCCGTGGTGGTTTGTTCGGGCTCGGCGGCAGACATCATGCGCCAGCCGACCGCGCCACCGACCGCGAGGACCACCACGGCGAGGACACCGACCAGAACCGGCAGCAGGACCGATCGCCTGCGACCCGAATCCTGGTGCGCCCAGGCCGGATCGGGACCATAGGCTGGATCAGGACCGTAGCCGGGATCGCGGTGGGAGTGGTCACCGTAGGCGCTGGGCGGTTCGTCGTAGTTGGAGTACGCGTTCTCCTGACCCACGTACTGCCGGGTCGCGGCCGCGCGCGCCGGATCTTCGACCTCCGGTGCGGCTTTATGTGCTCCGAAAGATGCAGCGCCACCACGGTATTGGTGCGTCGGCTGGGAGCGCTGTGGATCCGGTTCGTCGGCGCCGTAATGCTGGGTGGGCGCCGACCGCTGCACCTCGGCGGGGTCGTACTGCTCGGTCGCCGGACCGAACTGCCCGGGCGGGCCACCGAACCGGTCCTCGGAAAACTCATCGAAATGCTCAGCGGGGCCACCGAATCGGTCTCGCGGATCGTCGAGGTCGCCACCGAACTTCTGCGTCGGCGGCGCGAAGCCCGCGGGCGGATTCGACGCGGGGGCCTTGTATTTCTCGGTCGGCGGGCCGAACGATGCCGGATCGGCCTGGTCATCGCCGAACAGGTCGGGACGACCATCGAATCCGGCATCCGATGCACCAGCGAAAGACCCTGCAGGACTGGAGAACCGGCCCGACGGGTCGTTCTGGTCCCCACCGAACTTCTGCGTCGGCGGCGCGAAGGGGGCGGGCGGGTTGGAGCTTGGTGCGCCGAATTCCGTTGCGGGAGCGGGAAACCGGGGGTTGGGGTTCGATGCCGGGGGGTGGTATTGCTCCGTCGGCGGGGTGTACGCGCCCGGGATGGGGTATTCGCCGGAATAGCGCTGGGTTGGGGCTGCCCGGTGGGGGTCCTGGCCGAACTGCTGAGGCGGAAGGCGGTGCGGGCCGGTGGGCGCCGGGTAGGGAGTGGCCGAGGCGGGACGCTGTGGCTGCAGGAGCGGCGCCGACGTTTCGCCCGGCTGCGCACCGTCATAGAGGTGCGCGTCGGGGAAGGGGCGCATCCGAGGCAGACCCTGGTCAGGGGTGTAGGCCGGTGGCGGCTCGGGGGCTTGCGGCTCGTCGGCCGACGGGAGGGGGGTGAAGTGGGTATCGGCGGCCCGGATTTCGGCGGGGCCGGTCGGCTGGATCACCGCGGGGATCGAGATCTCGCCGGTGCCCTCCACGGGAATGCGGCGGAAACCTGTGGTGTCGTTCGCTCCGGGGCGTGCCTCGGGTGGGCGGATGATCAATGTCGGCTGGGCACCGGTCGCGGTCGACTGGCTGCGCGAGGTCTCGACGCCACCGGTCGCGGTCACCGCGCCGATCACGCGGAACTCCCCCGTCGGCGTCGGCACCTGCTCGACGTGTTCGCGTTCCGCGGGCACTGCTCGCTCGGCATCAGCGGGAACACCGGCCGGCGCCCCGGCAGCGCCACGTCCCACACCAGCGGCGAACCCGGCTGCCGCGGCGAACCCGCGCCCTGGCCCAGGCGCTGAGCCTGGACCACCGGCAGGGGCACCGGCCGGCGAACCAGCGGGTCCACGGAGCGTGGCGCCGGAGGAAGAACCTGGAGTCACATCATGGCCACCGGGGTCGCGGCGGGCACCGGTGTAGGACGCGAAAGCATCCGATGGTGCGGGCAGGGGCGCGCGGCCGTCCCGCACGGCCGAGGCCAGCGCTCGGCGAGCGGCGAGCGCCAGCGCACCGGCCGACGCGTATCGATCGGCCGGGTCCTTGGCCATGCCGGTCGAGATGACATCGTCGAGCGCGCCGGGTATCCCGTGCAGTAACTCACTCGGACGTGGCGGTGCCTCGGACAGGTGCGCGCGGACCAGCACGCTCATGCTCGCGGCAGGGAAAGGCGAAGCGCCGGTGAGGCATTCGTGCAGTACGCAGGCCAGCGAGTAGACGTCGGCGCGGTGCGAGATCGGGCCGACGTCGAAGCGTTCCGGCGCCATGTAGATGTAGGAGCCCACCGCCATCCCGGCCTGGGTCACCGCGCTGTCACCCTCGGTGTGCGCGATGCCGAAGTCGGCGAGGTAGGCGAAATCGGCGGGCGTGACCAGGATGTTGGCGGGCTTCACATCGCGATGCACCAGGCCACCCGCGTGGGCGGCGTCCAGCGCCGCGGCGATCTGCTCGACGACAGCGACCGCGCGTTCCGGGCTCATCGGCCCGCCCCCGCGCAGCACCGTCCGCAGATCGGCGCCGGGCACCAAGCGCATGTCGATGAAAAGGACCCCGTCGATCACACCCCAGTCGTGGATCGGGATGACGTGCGGTTCGGCCAGCTTGGCCGCGGCTTGGGATTCCCGGCGGAACCGGACCTGGTAGGCCGGGTCCTGGGCCAGCTCCTGGGCCAGCAACTTCAGGGCGACCACGCGATCTTTGCCGGTGTCGTAGGCCTCGTAGACCTCGCCCATTCCGCCTTTGCCCAGCATCGACCGCAACTCGTACGGACCGAATCCGGTCCCCGCCCGTGACCCAGGTGCGTGCACCAGCGTCCGCCTCCCACTTCTGGCAGGTCCGCCGGACCTGCTTCTCAGTAGGAAGATTCTCCCGGTGTCACTACGCCGTGGTCAAACGCGAACACGATCGCGGCGGCCCGGTCGCGCAGGTCCAGCTTGCCGAATATGTGTCCTACGTGGCTTTTCACCGTTACTTCCGAGATACCGAGTTCGGCGGCGATCTCGCTGTTGACCCGGCCGGAGCCGATCAATTCGAGCACTTCGTACTCGCGGGCGGTGAGTTCGCCGAGTCGGCGGTCGGTGCGAGTACCGACCGGTTTCACTGTTCGATAGGCCGTGAGTACCCGTCCCGTCACCGAGGGGTCGAGCCACGCGCCACCGCCTGCCACGGTGCGGACCGCGCGGATCAGATCCTCGGCGGGCGAGTCCTTGAGCAAGAACCCCGCGGCGCCGGCGCGCAACGCACCGGAGAGCAGCTGATCGTCGTCGAAGGTGGTGAGCACGAGAACCGGTGGAGCGTCGGGACGGGCACGCAGCAACCGGGTCGCATCTATGCCGCCGACCCGCTTCATGCGCAGATCCATCAGCACCACATCGGGTCGTTGGGTGGCGATCGCGGCGGCGACCTCGTCTCCGTCGGCGCACTCGTTGATGGTGAAGCCGTCGCGGCGGCGCAGGATGCGGCGCAGTCCACCGCGCACGAGTTCCTGATCGTCGACTACAAGCACTGTCACCAGCTGCTCGATCGGCGTTACGGCCGTCACGTGTCCTCCTGGGGTTTGCTCCGGAGCATGCCCGGCAGCATGGTCGAAATGGTGGTGCACGAGCCCGTTTTCATCGGGAAGGCGGCCCGCACGGTCCAGCCGTCCTCGCCATTGCCCGCGGTGATCTTCCCACCGAGAAGTTCGGTGCGTTTGCACATGCCGCGCAGTCCCATCCCGGTATCGCGGCGTGGCGCGAGCCCGAGCGGCAGCGGATTCGATACGACCAGCGTCGCGGCCTCGGCGCTGACATCGAGGCGGACCGTAGCGTCGGCGCCCGGCGCGTGTTTGGTGACGTTGGCCAGTGATTCCTGGCCGATCCGGTAGAGCGCGTGGCCGATGGCGCCGGTGACGGTGGCCAGCTCGCCGGTGCGCGCGTAGTCGACGGTGAGCCCGGCGCGGCGGAAGTCGCCGACGAGCTCTTCGATATCGGCGGCGCCCGGCTCAGGCGCCAGCTGGGCCGGGCCCGCGTCGAGCATGCCGACGGTGCGCCGGATGTCGGCCATCGCCTGGCGGCCGAGGCGTTCGGCCTCGACGAGCGCTTCCACCGCCTCGGTGGGGTCGTCGTCGGTCTGCAGTGCGCGCCGGGCGGCGGTCAGGTGCAGCAGGGTGATCGAGAGCGAATGGGCGATCACATCGTGGACTTCGCGGGCGATCCGGCGCCGTTCCTCGTCGGCGGCCTGACCGGAGCGGATGGCTTGATTTTCGCGCTCCTGGTACAGGAATCGCCGCTGATATTGCAGCAACATCCCGACGAACATGCCGAGCAGTATGCCGATGACGTACATCGGCAGCCCTTGCAGCCGCTGCCCCGCCGCGCTCCACTGCAAGTGCCCCGCCAGGTCGAACGCGACCAATTCGAGGATCGCGAGCAGGGTGAATCCGACCGTCCATCCGCGGGAGGCGATCGCGGCCACCTCGCCGACGACGATCACCAGCACGAACGGCGCGAAGTCGCCGGAGACCGGCTGCAGCAGGAACAGGCCGCAGGAAAGCATCGCGCACGCCTTCAACAGCATGGGGTGCGGATTCACGCGGAAGATCGCGAACAATGGGATCGGCAGGAACGCGGTGGCCATCGCCACCAGCGGTAGCAGGGTCGGGAAATAGGAATGCCGCTGGATCACCGCCGCACCGGTGACCCCGAGCAGGGCGAGGTCGGCGCCGAGGACCACCGCCGGCGGATAGTCGTAGGGCAACGAATCGATGCGCTCGCGCGCGTTCACCAGCAGCCGCGGCACCCCCATCCGGGCCGTGAGCCGCTGCCAGCGGCTCACCCGGCCCGGCGCGTTCGCGGGGATGGTGTGGCTTACATCCATGAAGTAAGGCTAGTCGCCACTTACCGGGCGGGCATCGTCCCGCGAACGGTACCGATCTCCTACCGGGGTAGGAGAAGAACTCGGGTCCCCGGCACGACGATTCGGCCTTTCACCGCCCGTAGCGTTTGGTTCACCCGCTCACGGAAGGTGAAGCCCATGACCTGGATCGACCTACACCACCGCACCGAGATCGTGCACACTGTGCTCGCCAGGGCCGCGATTAACCCGAACGACCCCGGGCTGTTCGCCGGGATCGCCGACCTCGACAGGCTCTTCGGCGGCGTCGAGGGCCTGCTGCACGCGCTGGCCAACCGCTGGGACAACCATCTACACGTCAAACTCGAGCTCGCCGAGCTCGACGGCCTGACCCCGACGGAGGCCTATCTCGAGCTGGCCGCCGAACAACCCGGCCTGCGTGCGCTTCTCGACGCGCGCCGGGCGATCGGGCAGACTACCCGCGACCGCGCGCTCGCCCGCTGATACCCGAAACTCCCTGGGGGACAAGATATGCCCGATATCGAATCGCAACAGCAGCCGATGCTGGAGTTGACCCGGGTGGTCAAGCAGTATCGCGTCGGCGATCAGGAAGTACGCGCGCTCGACGAGGTGAGCATGCGCATCGAGGCAGGCCAGTTCACCTCGATCATCGGCCCGTCCGGTTCGGGCAAGAGCACCCTGCTGCACCTGCTCGGCGCACTCGACCGTCCCGACGAGGGCTCGATCCGCTTCCGCGGCGCCGAGATCGGCGATCTCGATGAAGACGAGCAGGCCGCGTTCCGGCTCGAACAGGTCGGCTTCGTCTTCCAGTTCTTCAACCTGCTGCCGACCCTGTCGGCGTGGGAGAACGTGGCCGTCCCGAAATTGCTGGACGGCACCGGATTACGCAAGGCGAAGCCGCGCGCACTGGAATTGCTCGACCTCGTCGGCCTCGGCGATCGGGCGCAGCATCGACCCGCGGAACTGTCCGGTGGGCAGATGCAGCGCGTGGCGGTGGCGCGGGCCCTGATCATGGATCCGCCGCTGATTCTGGCCGACGAGCCGACCGGCAACCTCGACTCCAAGACCGGTGCCGCGATCCTCGCCCTGCTCGGTGACATTACCGCGCAAGGCAATTCGGTGGTGATGGTGACTCATGACATGAGTTCGATCGACTACTGCGACCGGGTGATCACGTTGCACGACGGCCGGATCGGCGCCGATGAGCTAGCCACCGCGCGGGTCGACGCATGATCGCCGCGGCATGGGATCGATTGCGGCTGTTCAATGTCGGCGAACTGCTCCGCCATCCAGGCCGCACCCTGCTGTCGGGGGCGGTGATGGGGGTATCGGCGGCGTTGATCGTGGCGGTGCTGAGTATTTCCGGCTCGGTCACCGGGTCGGTCGACAAACTCACCAAGGGCCTGGCAGGCACCGCCGAACTCGAGATCACCGGGATCACCGACGCGGGATTCGAACAGTCACTGCTACCCCGGATCACCGCGACGCCCGGGGTGGCGACGGCGGTGCCGATGCTGCGCGTGACGCTGGGCGCAGGCCCTGATCGCGCACTGCTGATCGGGGCCGATCAGACGATCGGCGCACTCGGCAGCGATCTGGCCGGGCCGATGTCGCAGTACACCACCAAACTGCTCGGTACCGAGCGCGGCGTGCTGGTCGGCGCGGCCATGGGCCTGCGCGAGGGTGACCCGGTGCCGATCGGCACAGGCACCGCAACGGTGGCCGCCGTCCTCGACTCCGAGGCGACGGACCGGCTCAACAGTGGCCACGTGGTGGCGGCACCGCTGCCGCTCGCGCAGTTCCTCACCAACCGGGTCGGCAAGCTCGACTCGGTGCAGATCGTGGTGACCCCCGGCACCGACATCGCCGCGCTGCGTTCGGCGCTCACCGATGCGGTGGACGGGCGTGCGGTGGTGGCCGAGCCCAGTCTGCGCACCGCGCAGGCGGGTGGCGCGATTCAGATCATGCGGTATTCCACGCTGATGTCCTCGGCCGCGGCGCTGATCGTGTCGGCCTTCCTGATCTACAACGCGATGAGTATGGCTGTAGCACAACGCAGGCCGACGCTGTCGCTGTTGCGGGCGATCGGCGGCAAGCGTGCGCCGATGGTGCGCGATCTGCTCGTCGAGGCGGCGATGCTCGGGCTGATCGGTGGGGCGATCGGTGCGGGGATCGGTGCGCTGATGGGGCGGTTCGCTATCGGCAGGCTGCCCGCCGCGATCGTGCAGTCGGTCGAGGCGCGGACCGTGTTCCAGGTGCCGAACTATGCGGTGCCCGTGGCGATTTCCGCGTGCGTGGTGGCGACGGTGCTGGCGGCGTCGATCGCCGCGCGACAGGTGTATAAGGTCGCCCCGGTCGAGGCGTTGGCGCCCGTAGAGGCCGGCGATGCCGCGTCGACCGGTTCGGTGCTGCGCTGGGTCGCACTGGCCGGGGGCCTATTCCTCGGCGCGGCGGCGGTCGTCATCGCCTTCCTCGACCTCGGCCGTCTGTCGCTGGCCGCGATCACGATGTCGTTCACCGCGACGGTGTTCCTGTGTTTCGCCGCCACCGGCCCGATCGTGCGCGGATCCGCGGCGATCGCCCGCTGGTTCGGTGCGCCGGGCGCACTCGGGGCGACGACGCTGGAACGCGCGCCACGCCGCGTGTGGGCTACCTCGATGACGGTGATG
Organism: Nocardia sp. IBHARD005; assembly: GCF_052814245.1. NCBI lineage: Bacteria > Bacillati > Actinomycetota > Actinomycetes > Mycobacteriales > Nocardiaceae > Nocardia > Nocardia sp. IBHARD005. Next base: position 3,378,477 of record NZ_CP199935.1, on the reverse strand, counting down.
ATCGGGGTCGCAGCGGTGGTTGCCCTCGGTGGGGCGTCGGGCAACATGGTGAAGTCGGCGACCGACTCGTTCCAAAGTCTCGGCGACACCGACCTTTACGTGAGCCCGACCCCCGTCGAACAATTTCCGACCGGCCCCGTGCTACCCGACGATTTGGCCGACCGGGTCGCGGCCGTGCCCGGTGTCGAACGGGTGAACCCCGCCCAGATGGCCTTCGCGACCATCGGCAGCGGTCGGGTGATGCTGCAGGGTTATCCGCCGCGCGCGTCCGACACCCGCCTCGGCGCGGTAGACCACGCGGTAATCGATCGAATGGAGCGGCGCGAAGGTGTTGTCATCACCCGCGACGTCGCGCGTTCGCTGTCCCTCGCCGTCGGCGACGAGATCACCATGCCCACCCCTTCGGGTGAGCGTAAAACGGCTGTTCTGCAAGTGATTCCGTACTTCACGGCCGTATCCGGCGTGGTGATGATGAACCTCGATCAGATGCGGGAGTGGTATCAGCGGCCAGGTGAAACGATCCTGGCGATCCAGTACGCCCCCGGCGCCGACCCCCACTCGGTGCAAGCCGCGGTCCGCGCGATGGTCCCTGCGGAAATCCATGTCGACACCGGCGCCGACATGGTCAATGCGATTTCCTCGAGCGTCGAGCAGGGTGCGGCGATGAGCAACATGATCCTGTGGATCGTCGTGCTGGTGGCGACTGTGGCATTGCTGAACACTCTGATGCTGTCGGTCCTGGAGCGACGCAGGGAGCTGGGGGTGCTGCGCGCCATGGGCACCAACCGCAAGTTCCTCCTGCGCTCGGTGCTGGCCGAAGCGGCGGGCATCGGATTCATCGGCGCGGCAATCGGTCTCGTGGTCGGCATCGCGGTGCAGTACCTGGCCACCGTGGCGATCGGCCATGCGATGACCATCGACATCGTCTACCGCCCGAGCCCGCTGATCGCGGTCTATGGTGCGGTGGCACTCGGCCTGGCACTACTGGGATCGATCCCGCCTGCGTTGCGTGCGGCCAGGATGCCGATCGTGGCGGCGCTGGCCGTGGACTGACGTATCTCGCCGCAGCGTCGGGCATCGCGCCTGACGCTGCGGCGGGACTGTTGCCGCGAGGTCAGGCGCCGGTCAGAGGGGGACTTCTTCCCACCACGCGATGACCTCGTCCTGGGCGGAGGGGCGTGGGGCTCCGCCGGTGCCGCTGCTGCCCCGGCGGCTCACCACGACAAGGAAATTCGCGCGATCGGAGTCATCGGGGAAGCTCAGCACCTGATGCGCGGTCTGCGTGCGAGTGCTGGCCGGATCCTGAACCACCCACCGCTGCAACGAGAACGGCACTCCGTCCTTGTCCCCCGCATAGCGAACCGTGGCGGGCAGCGCCTCCAGCACCGACCGCACCTGGCCCGGGCCAGCGTACTCCAGCACCAGGTAGCTCACCGCACCCGCCTGATTGTCGGCCCGCTCGCACTGCCATCCAGTCGTGATCGGGGTCCACTGCAACGCAGGCTCTTTCCACGCCAATTCGCTGACAGTGCGCACCCCCCCACATCGCGCCCCCCGATACCCCACCCCATCACTCATCTCCCCCTGCGGAACCAGCGTCGGAAACACCCGCCGACCACTCGCAAACGAATCCTCCGCCTCCGCAACCGAACTCGACGGCTTCTTCGCGCCACCTCCGGTATCGAGATCGCCGTCGTCATCCTGCGGCAGAACCACGACAACCAACGCGACAACCAACGCCACCAACACCAGAACAAGCGCCACCAACAGCACCCACCCGAACCGCTGTATCCCCGAAACCCGCCGAGGCACCGGCCAATACCCCCGATGCGGACCCACCCAAGGCCCCCGCTGCCCTGGCTGCGCCGTACCGGGCTGCCGACCCACACCCCCCGGCAGCACTGCCCCACCGACTTGCCCTGCCGCGCCCAGCTGGTCCACCCCTCCCGACTGGTCCACACCTTCCGGCTGGCCCGCGCCACCCGGCTGACCCCCGCCACCCGGCTGACCCCCGCCACCCGGCTGACCCGCGCCACCCGCACTGCCGAGCTGACCCGCACTACCCGGCTGGCCTACACCACCCTGCCCTGCACCGCCCAGAGGCATCGCCTGGCCAACTCCGCCCTGCTGCGAGACGCCCTGTGGCGGTAGCTGTCCCGCTCGGTCCGCGTTCGACGGTCGAGGGATCGACGTCACCTCGGTCAGGGCCGCCGCATTCGCCGCATCCAGTTCGCCCGCATCGGGCATCGACACGACATCTGTTGCCGCAGTGGCGGATACCTCGTCCGGATCGTCGCCGTCCGCAGCCGAACTTCCGCTGACGGAGCGCGCGGATCCCGGGTTGCGGTCGCCGCCGATCGCCGCACCGCCCTGCGATCGCTCCATTGCGGACGACGCGGGCTTGTCGAGAGATATTGGGCTGGAAGGTGTTCTGGCGTCATCGCGGGGTGGCGCAGGTGCGGCCTCGGCAGTCGGCTCGTGATCGGCAGGCGATCCAGGGGTGATCAGAGATCCAGCGCTCGCGTCAGCCGGCGAAACCACACGTGGAACAGGCGGTGGTCCGCCAGACGGCCGCACGCCGGCAGATTGCGCGTCCGACCGCTGCCCGCCAGAAGGCGGCGCGAGGGAAGACGGGGGCGCCACGAACTGCGCTCCCGGTGCCGGCACTGCGTTCGGCTGTGCGGCACCGGGACCTGCGGCCGGGTACGGAGCCGCAGGCGCCGCACCCGGTCGCTGGGCCGCCACGGGCGGGGCAGCTGCGGGCGAGCGGGGCGGCGGTTGCCAATTGAGTGGTGGCGCAGGCTGCATGGGCGGGGCCTGATAGCCGGCAGGCGCCATCCCCGCTTGCGGGAAAGGCGCGACCGGTCCGGGCTGCGGGGCAGGCGGGTAGTAGCCCGGCGCCGGGTTCGCGGGCGGACGCGGCAGGACAGGCGGCGTCTTCGAGGTCAGTGCCGCACGTGCGGCCTTGGCGAACGCGACACACGAATCGAACCGCGCCGCAGGGTGTTTCGCCATCGCGGCGGCGAGTACGGCGTCCATGATCGGTGGCAGACCCGCGCGGCGCAGCGCCAAAGGTGGCGGCGGGGCGTAGAGGGTTCCGCGGATGATCTCGTTCGGGTCGGCGGAGTCGAAGGGGGCCACACCGGTGAACAACCAGTACAGCGAACAAGCCAGCGAGTACTGGTCGGACCGATGGTCGAGTTCGGCGCCGGTCATCTGTTCCGGCGACGCGTAAGCCAGTGTCGCGGTAAACATTCCCTGCTGGGTGAGGTGGGTGGAGTCGGCACGCAGGCGGGCGATGCCGAAGTCGGTGAGGAAGACTCGCTCGCCCTGGCCACCGGTGGAGCGCGCAAGCAAGATGTTGGCGGGCTTCACATCTCGGTGCAGCACACCCCTACCGTGCGCGTAATCCAGTGCGTCGGCTACCCCTTCGATGATCTGCACGGCCCGCTCCGGCGGCAATGCCATCGGGTCGACGGTTGCCGCGTCGATCCCGTCGACGTACTGCATGCTGATCCAGAGTTGTTCGCCCTCGGTCCCCCGGTCGTAGACGGTGACGATGCCGGGATGGTCGAGCCCGGCGGCCAGATCGGCCTCCCGTTCGAACCGTGCGCGAACTCGCTCGTCGGCGAACAGGTCCCGATTGAGCAGCTTGAGCGCGGTCAGCCGATCCAGGCGCGGATGCCGGGCCAGATACACCGTGCCCATGCCGCCCTGGCCCACCATCGCCTCGATGGTGAACCCGGCGAACACCTCACCGATATCGTGCATGTGACCCCCTTCCGACCGTGTGACCACGCTCATTCGAATTCTCGCCGAAAATCGGTGAAACTTGCTAACAGTCGTCCGGTACTGTCCGGACGCGCTCGACGAGAAGTTTGCACCGCCGAAGCACACGCGCACTGGGTGGTGGGGAGGATTCGGTGGTGAAGTCGACCGGAAAGGCGGCTGCCTGTCGCAGGCTGCTGCTCGGTGGGGTGCTGGCAACCGCCGCGCTGTCCACCTCGTGTACCATGCCAGGCACCCCGACGGCGGTGAGCGCGCCGACGGTCACCGTCAACAGCGAAGACGCCTGGCATCCGGGACTGTCCATCGTGCTGCCCGATTCGCTGGCCGCGGAATTCACCCAGCTGCAATCGAAGCTGCCCGGCCAGGTCGGGATGGCCCTGATGCCGGTCGGCGGCGGCCGGATGACGATCTACGGCGACTGGACCACCGGCATCGCCTGGTCCACGATCAAGATCCCGCTCGCGGTCGCCGCGTTGCGCCACGATCAGGACCAGTCGATCTTCGAGATGGTGCAGGCAGCGATCACGGTGTCGGACAACGACGCCGCCGAGGGCCTGTGGGAATCGCTCGGTGACGCACCGGAAGCCGCCTACGCCGTGCAGCAGATCCTCGACGAGGCTGGCGACGCGGCCACCGGAAAGGCGGGCACCCGCACCGAACTCGACGGCACCGCCTTCGGTGGCACCGAATGGTCGCTGGCCAACCAGGTGCGGTTCGCGTCGCGGCTGCCGTGTCTGCCGCAGGCCGAGGTCGTCACCGCGCTGATGGGCGAGATCACCGAGGAACAGGGCTGGGGTCTGGGCCTGCTCGACAACACCGAGTTCAAAGGCGGCTGGGGCCCCGACGATGTCACCGGGATCTACACCGTGCGCCAGTTCGGACTGGTGCCCGTCGGCAGCGGTCAGCTCGCGGTAGCCCTTGCGGCGCAAGCTGATTCGGGATCCTTCGACGACACCACCGCGCTGCTCGACCGGATGGCGCTGCTGCTGGCCCGGCACCTGCCGGAACTGCGCGGCGGGGTCTGCCCGCGCTGAGCGCACCGGCTCAGCCGGGAACGACCAGGCCGGATTCATACGCCAGGACCACCGCCTGGGCGCGGTCGCGCAGCCCGAGCTTCGAGAACACCTTGGAGACATGGGTTTTCACCGTCTGCTCGGCCACGAACAGCGCCGCGGCGATCTCGGTGTTCGACAACCCCTTTGCCACCAGTTCGAGTACCTCGCGTTCGCGCGGGGTGAGTGTGCCGAGCGCGGGCGCCGGAGCGGTGCGCACGGTATTGCGCCTGCGGGTGACGTCGGCGATGAGCCTGCGGGTGATGGTCGGCGCGAGCAGCGCCTGACCGTCGGCGACCACCCGCACCGCGCGCACCAATTCCTCGGCGGGCGCGTCCTTGAGCAGGAACCCGCTCGCACCGATACTCAGTGCCTCGTAGACGTAGTCGTCGATGTCGAAAGTGGTGAGCATGAGCACCCGCACCGGCGGATCGAAATTCGCGGTCAGGATCGCGCGGGCGGCGTCGAGACCGTTCATCTGCGGCATCCGCACATCCATCAGCACCACATCGGGACGCAGCCGCTTGGCCTCGGCCACCGCCACCTTGCCGTCGGGTGCGTCGCCGACGACGCTGATGTCGGTCTGCGCGCCCAACAGGGCACCGAAACCCTGGCGCACCATCGCCTGGTCGTCGGCGATCAAAACGGTAATAGCCACCCAACCACCCTAATAGGCACAGACCCGGAGCGTTCCACAGTCTTTCGCGCATGGCCGGAGCGAAGGCGGAGGTACGCCTAGTGGGTGGGCAGTTTCATCGAGACCTCGAATCCGCCGGACAGGGTGGGCGCCGCGTGGAGTTCACCACCGACCGCGACAACGCGGGTGCGCATACCGTCGATGCCGTGGCCACCGCCCGCGCCGGGTTGGGACACGGTGGCCGTCGCGGCGTTGTGCACGGTCACGCTCACCTCGCCGGGGTCGACCGCCACCGCGACGTGCACCGCCGCTCCCGGAGCGTGGCGCGCGCAGTTGGCCATCGACTCCTGCACCACCCGATAGACGACCAGCCCGGTTGTCTCCGGCACCGATTCCAGATCCCCGGTCACCGTCCAGTCGACCGGCAGACCCGCGCGCAGGGCCGACGCGCACAGCGCGGGCACGTCCGAGGCGCGCGGCCGCGGCGCGTGTTCGGGCAACTGGCCGTCGCTGCGCAACACCCCGAGCAGGCCCCGGATCTCGTTGAGCGCGGTGCGGGCGGTGGCGCCGATGGATTCGAATTCGGCCCGCGCGGCCGGGTCGAGGTCGGTGATCCGGTACGGCGCGGTCTGTGCCTGTACCACCACCATCGACATGTGGTGGGCGACCACATCGTGCAGGTCACGGGCGATGCGCGCCTTCTCCTCGAGGATCGCCCTGCGCGCGCGCTCGAGTTCGGTCACCTCTTCCTGCCGCTCGAGCTTGCGCCGCGAGGCGAGCAGGATCCGCACGAGATAGCCGAACAGGGCCAGCGCGCCGAAGCCCAGCGCCCAGCCCCACAGCGGACCGGTATCCGAGCCGGGCATGGTCGTGGCGAACAGCATCGAGGTGGCCGCCCAGGCGATGACCACGATCGGCACCGAGGCCCGCAACGCCACCGCGAACAGCAGCACGAACAGCACGATGATGTGCACCACCTGGAAGGGCAGGTCGTTGTCGGCACCCGGCTGCATGCCGACCGAGAACAGCAGCGCGGCACCCGCGGAGATCGCCCAGCCCATCGCCGGGTTGACCCGCACGAACAGAATCGGGAAGGCCGCCAGTGCCGACAGCAGCGGCGCGGCGACCGGCGACACCTCATGGGTCACGAACAGCGTGGGCCACGCGATGCTGTACAAAACCAGTGCGACCAGCACCGTTGCGAAGTCGAACCAGGTGCGTGCGGGTACTCCTCGCGCGGCGGGGCGCAGTGGTGCGGTCATGCCAGTGAGCCTACGAACCGTCCGGTCAGCGGACCTCATACCCACGAACCGAATACGACCCCCTACCCTGGTGTGACCCCGGCGCCGGGTCTGCCTCCCGTGCGCCCCGATAAACAAGTCCGCAGCGGGATGTCCGCCGCGAGACCCGCTTCTTACCGTCGGAGGCCATGAACACCCCGCTCAGCCCGGTACCCGCCGCTGTTGTGGCCCGTACCGCAGATACCGCCGCCTCCGAGCCGGCCCCCGCTCCTACCCCCGCCGGGCAGCATCGCCGCCGTAGCGGGGTCGCCCTGTGCACGGCCGGACTGGCCATGGCAGCGGCCGTGGTCATGTCGGCACCGGGCGCCATGGGCGGCACCACCTCGGAAGGCACCGAGAACGTGGTGGCCGCCGCCGCGGTGCGGGCGCTCACCGACGACAGCCCCGACGCGACTTCGCTGATCCCGCGCGACTTCGGCTACAAGTTCGGCTATGACCCCGCGCCGCAGGACGGCCTGCTGGTGAACCCGAACGGCGGCTGCTCCTCGCCGGTGACGCTGCCCGCCGAGTTCGAGCCGGCCTGCCGGGCCCACGACCTGGGCTACGACGTGCTGCGCTACGCCGAGCGGGTCGACGAACCGCTGGGCGGGTGGGCCCGCCGCTCGGTGGACGCGGCGCTGAACCGGCGCATCCACGCGGCCTGCGAGCTGCGCGACGACGAGTTCTCCCGCGCCCGCTGCGCCGTGATGGCCGATATCGCGTTCACCGCCGTGGACGTGAACTCGCGACGCCAGGAGTACGGCGCACCGGTGGTCGAGAACGTCTTCGCCCAGACCGACCCGGCCGACCGCCCTAACCTCTGGCCGCTCGCACGCACCGTTCTCGGTCTGTTCGCGGTGACGGCGGCCTCGGCCGTGATCATCGACGCGCTGCGCAAGGTACGTCGCCGGTTGGCTTGATCCAGTTGCCGAAAACTAGAACATGTCCTAGTTTTCACCCATGGCTCTAGTCATCGACGAAACGATCGAGATCGACGTCCCTGCCGCGAAGGTGTGGGAGGTGCTCACAGATTTCGACCGCTACGGCGAGTGGAACACCTTCTGCTACGAAGCGTCGAGCACCCTGGAACCGGGCTCGGCCATCGACATGCGGGTCGAACTCGGCAGCAACCGCAGGCCGCAGCGGGAATGGATCCGCACCCACACCCCCGGCGTCGAGTTCAGCTACACGATGAAGCCGGTACCCCTCGGCGCCCTGCACAGCCTGCGCTCGCACACCGTCGTGCCCCTCGGTCCCGACCGGTGCCGCTACGAGTCCCGGTTCACCCTCGCCGGCTGGTTGAGCCCCGTGGTGCAGGCGGCGCTCGGCAAGCATCTGCGCGCAGGTTTCGGCGCGATGACGCGAGGGGTTGCCAACCGCGCCACGGCCTGAGCTGTCAGCACTGCGCTGAACGCACACCAGTGACGCGAACGGTCGCGATTTCGGCCGTTTCGTCGAATAGTGAACGGTGAGCGCAGTGACCAACCAGGACCCCGCGGCATCAGAACGCGCGACCGCCCGGCGGCGCGAGGTCCGGCCAGGGCGACACCCAAGAACGAAAAACAGGGCGCGCCAGGACTTTTCAGTCCGGCGCACCCTGGTTCGCAGGTATCCTCAGACCGCGCTCGGGCTCGGCAGCGCACCACGCGCCACCTCGTAGGCCGCGCCCACCCGGTACAGGCGGTCGTCGGCCAGCGCGGGCGCCATGATCTGCAGACCCACCGGCAGGTTGTCGTCGGCCGACAGACCCGAGGGCACCGACATGCCGGGGTGGCCCGCCAGGTTGGTCGGCAGGGTGCACAGGTCCGACAGGTACATGGCCAGCGGGTCGTCGACCTTCTCGCCCAGCTTCCACGGGGTGAACGGGCTGGTCGGCGAGACGAGCACGTCGACCTTTTCGTAGGCGGCGTCGAAGTCGCGCGCGATCATCGTGCGGACCTTCAGGGCCTGGCCGTAGTAGGCGTCGTAGTAGCCCGCCGACAGCGCGTAAGTGCCGATCATGATGCGGCGCTTGACCTCGGGCCCGAAACCGGCCTCACGGGTCAGCGACATCACCTGGTCGGCGCTGTGGCTGCCGTCGTCACCGACGCGCAGGCCGTAGCGCATGGCATCGAAGCGCGCCAGGTTCGACGACACCTCCGACGGCATCACCAGGTAGTACGAGGACAGCGCGTACTCGAAGCTCGGGCACGACACCTCGATCACCTCGGCGCCGAGTTCCTTCAGCACCGCGACCGCGGCGTCGAAAGAGGCCAGCACGCCGGATTGGTAACTGTCGGAGTGCAATTCGCGCACCACGCCGACGCGCACGCCGGTCAGGTCACCGTTGGCACCTTGCTTGGCGGCCGCGACGACGGGCGCCACCGCCACCTTGCGCGAGGTGGAGTCGCGCGGGTCGTGCCCGGCGATCACCTCGTGCAGCAGGGCGGTGTCGAGCACGGTGCGGCCACACGGACCACCCTGATCCAGCGACGACGCGCACGCGATCAGGCCGTAGCGGGAAACGGTGCCGTAGGTGGGCTTCACGCCGACCGTCGCGGTGACCGCGGCGGGCTGACGAATAGAGCCGCCGGTATCGGTGCCGATGGCAAGGGGTGCCTGGAACGAGGCCAGCGCCGCCGCCGAACCGCCACCGGAACCACCGGGGATGCGGGTGGTGTCCCACGGGTTGCGGGTCGGACCGTAGGCGGAGTTCTCGGTGGAGGAACCCATCGCGAACTCGTCCATGTTGGTCTTGCCGAGAATCGGGATGCCCGCGGCGCGCAGCCGGGAGGTGACCGTCGCGTCGTACGGCGACATCCAGCCCTCGAGAATCTTCGAGGCGCAGGTGGTCGGCATGTCGGTGGTGGTGAAAACGTCCTTGAGCGCCAACGGAACTCCCGCCAGCGACGAGGCGGGGGTCTCGCCCGCGGCGAGCGCGGCGTCGACCACGGCGGCGGCGGCGAGGGCTTGGTCACCCGCGACGTGCAGGAAGGCGTTGAGCTCACCGTCGACCTTGCCGATGCGATCCAGATGCGCCTGGGTGACCTCGGTGGAGGACACCTCGCCACCGTGGATCTTGCTCGCCAGCTCCGCAGCCGACAGCTGCGTCAACTCGGTCATTCGCCCTCTCCCAGGATCTGCGGGACCAGGAAACGCTGTTCTTCCACGGCGGGCGCCTGGTCCAGCGCCTGCTCGGGGGTGAGGCCGGGTGTGACCGCATCGGGCCTGGTCACATTGGTCGTCGGGTTCGGCGACGCGGTGGCGGGGACGTCGGCGGCGACCTCGGTGATGGTCTGCACGTGGCTGAGGATCGAATCCAGCTGACCGGCGAACTGGTCGAGTTCGGCGTCGGTCAACGCCAGCCGGGACAGCCGGGCGAGGTGAGCGACCTCGTCGCGGGAGATTGCGGGCACCGCGGGACCCCTTTCGGCTTCGGTGGGCAGTATCGGTACAGCCTAATTCACACAGTTGCGGAGCAATCCACAGCCTGCGCATGGCCGGAGGTACGCCTGATCGGCGACTCCGACGGGTTTCGACGCGCCCGCCCCCGCACCTCGGACGCACCCGCCTGGCACGAAAGTTCGCGCATGTCGCGCCGGCGGGGTCATACTTCGGGTCGAGAACTCGCGTTCAGGGGTGTAAGTATTGCTTCACCGGGTATTCGTCTCGAACAACCCCGGCCGGCAAGGAAAGGAACGCACGTGTCATACCTGCTCCGCGTGCAACTTCCGGATCGACCGGGAAGCCTCGGCTCCCTCGCACTCGCCCTCGGCGGGGTCGGCGCGGACATTCTCTCGCTCGATGTCGTGGAACGCGGCGCCGGCTTCGCGATCGACGATCTCGTCGTCGAAGTCCCCACCGGCGCACTGCCTGACACCCTCATCACCGCCGCGGAATCGGTGCGCGATGTGAGCGTCGACTCGATTCGCCCGTACTCCGGCGTGCTCGACACCCACCGCGAGCTGGAACTGATCGACCAGGTCGCCAGCGCCCGCGACGACCGCCTCCAGGTTCTCGTCGACGGCTGCCCCCGCGTGCTGCGCGTCGGCTGGTCCACGATCATCGGCCTCGGCCCCGCGGGCGCCTACCGCATCGTCGGCAGCCCGAGTGCCCCTGAGACACAAGCGGGTTCGGCGCCGTGGATGCCCATCGAGAAGCCGATGTGGCTCGACGGCGACGCCGACTGGGTGCCGGAGATCTGGCGCGACATGGATACCAAACTCGCCGCCGCACCGCTGGGCAACACCGGCAGGGCGCTGCTCCTCGGCCGCCCCGGTGGGCCCGACTTCCGCCCGTCGGAAGTGGCACGGCTCGGCTACCTCGCCGGCATCGTCGCCACCGTGCTGAACTGAGGCGGGTCAGCGCAGCGCGAGCCGCATGACGAACAGCTGCAGCCCGTCGTGGGTGGCCCAATCGCGTTCGGGAACACCGGCAAAGCCGAGCCGCTCATAGATCCGGTGAGCGTCGACCATCGAGAACATGGTGGTGAGCGCGACCGCCTCGAAGTCGCCTGATTTCGCCTCGTCGATGACGGCGCGAACCAGTTCGGTGCCCACACCGAGTCCGCGCGCCTGCTTCGACACCGCGAGCATGCGGAACTCGAGTTCACCGGGCTGGGCGATCTCGGCATAGCGCGTGCCCGGCTTCGCGACAGTGAGCGAGCCGACAACCCGCCCGTCGTGCACGGCGACAAGGACCTCGGCCTCGGCCGCCCGGTGGGCGACGTCGGCGAGTTCCCGAACGTAATCGTCGCCGTCGGGGACGTAGCCGTCGCCCACGTACACCTCGACGGTCAGCGCGGCGATCGCGTCGTATTCGTCGGGGTGAGCGGGGCGGATCAGAAGTCCGGTGGTCTGGTTCTCAGTGCCGTGCATCCCGAAATGATCCCATTCGGAGGCTTGTGAGCTCCGACTCACCCATGCCTCGGGAGGCCGGTGAGGTCGCTCAGGAGCCCAGGTAGGGGCGCAGGCCTGGGTGGTCGGCGTGCCAGTCGTCGGGGTTGTGCGGCGGGTAGGCGATGGCGAGGTGGTCGCCGGGGGCGGGCCAGTGGGCGGCATCCCAGGCGAAGCGGCGATAGACGACCTTGCCGGTGATCGAGGGGCCGGTGACGGTGCCGGTGATTGTCACGTAGTGCTCGCCGATCATCGCGGGCAGCGGGCTGACACCGGTCACAGCGAGCGAGCCGTGCTCGAGGTTCGCCCTACCCCGGCCGGTCCGTCCGGCGACAACGGCACCGATCGTCACCGCCAGCATCGTAACCAGCGCTACCGCCATCACCACTTCGAGCATGCGCCCATGCTAGGCCCGGCTACAGCGGTGTGAGCTCGCTGACCCCCAGCGAACGGCGCATCTGCCACACGGCGGTGCGGGTGCGCTGGGAGCGTCCGTTGCCTCGGTCGATCAGCGCGCGGTCGGCGGTGGTGTAGATCAGTTGTGCGCCACGGGAATTGGTCTCCGGGTTCTGGAACAGCTGCACGAGGCGGTCGGTCTCCTCGACCGGCAGGCCGACGCCGAGATCGTCGACCGCGAGCACCTGGCCGGAGTCGAGGGCTTCCAGCATGGCCGGCAGCACGCGCAGCAGCGAGCGGGTGGCGGTGGATTCGTCGGCCAGTTCGAACGCCACATCGATGCCCTCGTGCACCAGGCTCAGTCCCGCGCCGCGACGGTCGACCATGCGCCGGTACAGCGCGTCACGCGCCGCGCGAAGAGTACTCAGCTCGCGTTCCACCAGAATCTGCTCGGGGTGGTCGAGATGACCTGCCAGCGCGCTGATTTCGGCGTCCAGATCACGCAGGTAGTCCGCGTACATCGGATCGTGTTCGGCGACGAGCAGGTCCTCGATCCCGAGATCGGCTGTGCGCAGCAGCATCAGCAGCCGTGCCGCGTTGTCGGGCGAACGGGAGATGTGGCCGCCGAGGTCGTGCGCGAGCGCGTCGGCCTCGATATCACCCTGCTGCACAGCCAGATTCGCCGCGAACCACCGATAGGCGGGCACCAGTGCCTCGGCATACATCTGCCCCGCCAGGCTCAACAGCAACGCGTTCGGCCGCAGCAACGGCACCAACGCCGCCACCCCGTATCGAGCCGCCTCGAACATCGGCCCGATCTTGACCTCGTCACCCTGGCGTTCGAACACGATCCGCTTGCGCGACCGGGGATGGGTGTACAACCACTCCGCGACCACATCGGCGTTGTCGAGCCGGAACCCATAGGTATAAGGCACGCCCTCGGCAACGAACCCCGCGACGAATTCCGTTGGGCGATCGGCAAACCCGAGATGCGGACGTCGCACGGGGCCCGCATAGGGGTCCCACCCGCTCACCGAATTCAGTACCGCATCCCGCATCTGCGCGAGCGCATCGATCAAGCTTGTCTTCCCAGCGGCCGCCACCCCGTGCACCGCGGTCACCGGCACCGCCAGCGGCCCACCTGCCCCCCTGGTCAGCCGCAATTGCTGAACCTCCGCCAGCGATCCATGATTGGTCACCTGAAAACTGCGCAGCAAAGGTCCGCCTCTCCGAGATTCTTGGCAAGACTAAGGGACGTGGGCCCTCGTCGACGCGGCAGGCCGACGGCCTCACCGGAATTCCCGGCCGGACCCGAGTGCGGTCGACCGTCGTACGGAGCAACCTGCGTGGGTCCGCGAGTAGCTCACGAGAGAGGGCAACTAAACCGGGCGGGTTCGATCGCGACGCACTAAGGTGCTGGGCACTGTGGCTGGTTGGTCGCGGAGTTGGGCGTTCGGCGAAGAGGATGGGTGCGTGTGATGGCGGTTCGGATTGTTGTTCGCGGCGTTGTCGTTGCGGCCGTGACGGCGGCCGCGCTCGTGCCTGCCGCTGTGGTGAGTGCACCCGCAGCGATGGCGGATCCGTGCCCGACGGGGACGGCTCGGGTATTCCTCGGGAACTCGACCAACTCGTGTCAGGGTGCGGGGTCGGTCTCCTACACCGAGGCACCGGTGTCGAAGGTGTGCTCGATGGCCGGCACCGACGTGACAGTCGAGATCCAGACCAACATCAAGAAGCGGCCGCTGCGCACTCAGGAGCTCAGCAATGGGCAGTGCGGGTCGTTCGATATGAAGACCCAGATCGGCAACACGGTCACCGTCACCCCGAACTGACGCGGGCCCGACGTCGCATCCGATGACCGTTCCCGCACGTGGCGGGCTTATTCCGGCGTGATGACCTCGACCGTGGGGAAGTAGGTTCGGTACCTCGCCGCGTCGCGCGTGAGCAGTCGGTACCCGCTGATCGCGGCGTGCGCACCGATGTAGAAGTCGGGCAGCGGTGACCGCTTGTCGCCACCCCGCCGACGGTAGGCGAGGAAGGCTCTGGCAGCGAGGAAGGCCGCGTCCCAGGGCAGCTGCTCACGGTCGAAGGACTGGGCCGGCAATGCGGCCTCCACTGATTCCTTCGTCGCGTAGCCGATCGAAACCTCCGCGTAGATCAGCGGATTGATCACCACGCGGCCGGCGTTGCGCGCGGCGGACAATTCGGATGCCGACCATTGTTCCCACGTGGGGTCGCCGTCGAGCACATCGATGAGCACGCAACTGTCGACCAAGGTAGCGCGCCGCAGCGCGGTGACCGATTCAGTCACGCAGCAGCGCCATGATCTCGTCGGTCGTCAGGCCTGCGACTTCGGGATTGTCGAACCGGTGCCGTCGCATCTGCCGAACGAGCCGCTCGCCGGGACTGTCCGCGCCGCCACTCACCACGATGCGCAACGTGCCGCCGTCTTCGATGACATCGAGCTCGTCTCCTTCTTTCAGATTGAACCTCGACCGCAGCTCGGCAGGGATGGTCACCTGACCGTTCGCATTCATCCGCATGTCAGCCTCCATCTAATAGGTAACGGCGTAATAGATGATAACGCCGCAGATCACCTGATGGGAACACCGCTATTCGAAGGTGATCGACTCCGGTTCTTCGGCGAAGGCGCGGGCGACGTCGGTGGTGAGGGCCAGAGCCTTGCGGGCCCAGGGCAGGGGCGCGCCTGCCAGGCCGCAGGAAGGGGTGACCAGGATCTGGGTGGACAGGGTGGTGCGGGGGAAGCCGAGGCGGTCGATGAGGCGGACGGCGGGCTCGGCGATGTCGCGCCAGGTGGCCGGAGCCGTGGGTGGGGTGGTGGGGGTCAGGCCGAGGGCGATCTTCTTGCCGGAGTCGATGATTTCACCGAGGGCGTCGAGGTCGGCGGTGGTGATCGTCGCGGCGTCGAAGGAGATCGCCGCTGCTGCCGTGCGGCCCAGGGTGGTGAGCGGGGGTCGAGAAGCGCAGGTGTGCAATAGGACTGGCGATGATTGGGCGTTGATGACGGTGTCGAGGATGTGCAGGGTGTCCGGCTCCGGCAGCGCACGGATGGTATTCAGGATGCTGGGGCCTTGCAGGGAGCCCTCGAGAACCGTGGTGAGCTGAGGTTCGTCGAGTTGGATGACCACCTCGGCGCCCAGTCGTTTGCGGATCTCGGCGGCGTGGCGGACCAGCCCTTCGGCGAGGGATTCCGAAAGATCGCGTACCGCACCGGAATCGGTGAGAATGCGATGCCCGCCGGGCAGTTCCACCTCGGCGGCGAGAGTGAGCGGACCGGCGGCCTGGATCTTCACCACACGGCCGGTGCCCGCCAAACCCGCTGTCTCCCACGCCTCTTCGATGGCATCGAGGTCGGCGTGCATCAGGTCCCGCGCACGCCGCGAAACCCCGGTCGGGCGGGCGGCCAGGCGGTAACCGCGGGTCGTGGCATCGAAACGCAGGTCGACCAGCAGCGCCGAGACACGGCCGATCATGTCGGCGCCGATGCCACGCTCGGGTAGTTCGACCAGGTGCGGGAGGGCGGGCAGTTCGCCGATGATCGTCGCGGCGGCCTCGCGCGGATCGGTGCCGGGCCACGAGCCCACGCCGGTGGCGGTCCCACCGACGAGCAGGCCGACAGGCTCCGGCGCCTCCCGGGAATTCTCGCTTCGCCAGAGTGTCACGCGCTCAACACCTTTCGAGTCGTCGGACGCCGGTCACCACCCGGTCGGTGAGGACACCACGCTCCACGGACCGCGCACGCCGACCGTACGACGCACGGACCCGCCTTCGGCTATCTTGCCCGCACGCTCAGGCAGAGGCGTCGGCGGCGTCCGCGGAGATATCGGTGCGGTCTGTGCCGTTGATGGTGCCGCTGCCGATCACCGTGTCGCCACCGTCGGCATCGGGCAGGTACAGCACGATGGCCTGGCCCTTGGCGACGCCGGTGAGCGGCTCTGCCAGCCTGGCGACGAAGCCGTTACCGTCGGGCTCGACCACGGCAGGCGCGGTGCCACCGTGCGCGCGGACCTGCACGACACACTCGACCGACGAGGTCGGGCGAACGCCGGAGGTCCAGATCGCGCGGTCGGCGGTGATGATGTCGACCTGCAGGTCCTCGACCGAACCGACCTTGACCGTCCCCGAATCGGGGTCGATCCCGGTCACATAGCGCGGCTTGCCATCGGCGGCGGTGTGGCGCAGGCCCAGGCCCTTGCGCTGGCCGACGGTGAATCCGTGCACACCCTCGTGATTGCCGAGCACCGTGCCGTCGGAATCGACCAGCGCACCAGGACGGATGCCGATCTTGGCACCGAGGAAAGCGCGGGTATCGCCGGAGGGGATGAAGCAGATGTCGTGGCTGTCGGGCTTGTTCGCCACCGCCAGCCCGCGCTCGGCCGCTTCCGCACGGATCCGTGGCTTCGGGGTATCACCGACCGGGAACATCGCCCGCGCGAGCTGCTCGGCGGTGAGCACCGCCAGCACATAGGACTGGTCCTTGTCTGCGTCGACAGCGCGGCGAAGGACACCCTCGTCGAGCCGGGCGTAGTGCCCGGTGACCACGGCATCGAAGCCGAGCGCCTGCGCACGGTCGGCCAGCGCGGAGAACTTGATCTTCTCGTTGCAGCGAAGGCACGGGTTCGGGGTCTCCCCCGCGGCGTAGGCGGCGACGAAGTCGTCGATCACATCTTCCTTGAAGCGATCGGCGAAATCCCAGACGTAGAACGGGATTCCGAGCACATCGGCGGCGCGACGCGCGTCACCGGCGTCCTCCTTGGAGCAGCAGCCACGCGACCCGGTGCGCAGCGTGCCCGGGTTCGCCGACAGGGCCAGATGCACGCCGACCACCTCGTGACCCGCGTCCACGGCCCGCGCCGCGGCCACCGCGGAATCGACACCACCACTCATCGCGGCGAGAACTTTCATCAGGCACCTCCTCTAGCGCCGGCCAAGCCTGCGGCTCTGGCCCGATCGATGACCTGCGGCAGCACGGTCAACAGTGTTTCGACATCGGCCGCGGTCGAGGTGTGACCGAGCGAGAAGCGCAGCGAACTGCGCGCCTGCCACGGCTGCACACCCATCGCGATCAGCACATGGCTGGGCGAGGCGACCCCCGCGTTGCAGGCCGAACCGGTCGAGCATTCGACACCGGCGGCGTCGAGCAGCATGAGCAGCGAGTCACCCTCGCAACCGGGGAACGTGAAGTGAGCGTTGCCGGGCAGCCGATCGGTGGGGCCGTTGAGCACGGCCTCCGGCACCGCGGCCCGCACACCGTCGATCAACGCCTCGCGCAGCGCACGCAACTGCTGAGCGCGCGCGGGCAGGTCGGCGACGGCATCGCGCAGCGCGGCGGCCATCCCGATCGCCGCGGCCACATCGGAGGTACCGGAGCGCAGGTCGCGTTCGTGTCCGCCGCCGTGCACCAGTGGCACACACGGCACGTTGCGGCCGAGCAGCAGCACCCCGATCCCGTGCGGACCGCCGACCTTGTGGCCGGCCACGCTCAGTGCGGCCAGCCCGCTCGCGGCGAAGTCGACCGGAATCTGGGTCACCGCCTGGATCGCGTCACTGTGCATCGGAATGCCGAATTCCTGTGCGACAGCGGCCAATTCAGCGATCGGTTCGATAGTCCCGACCTCGTTGTTGGCCCACATCACACTGACCAGTGCCACCTCGTCTGCATACGCGGCGAGCACCTCACGCAACACCTGCGGCGATACGACACCGTCGGCGTCGACCGGCAGCCAGCTGACCTGCGCGCCCTCGTGCTTCTCGAGCCACTCGACCGCATCGAGCACCGCGTGATGCTCGACCGCGCTGGTGACGATCCTGGTGCGCCGCGGATCAGCCGCGCGACGCCCCCAGAAGATCCCCTTGACAGCCAGATTGTCGCTCTCGGTGCCCCCGGAAGTGAAGATCACCTCGGACGGTCGAGCACCCAGATCAGCCGCGATCGACTCACGCGCCTCCTCGAGCGACCGCCGCGCCGCGCGGCCCGAACCGTGCAGCGAGGACGCGTTACCGACCACCCCGAGGGCAGCCGTCATCGCCTCGACCGCGGCAGGCAACATCGGAGTGGTCGCCGCGTGATCGAGGTAGACCGTCTTGGGCGCACCGTTGACCGGACCCGAATAAGCCGACTTCATGACCGACAAAGCCTATACCACCGCTGACCTGGTCATCTTCGGGGTCCACCCCTGCTTTCTACGATTTTTCTACGATTTACCCAGGATTTCCAACACGTGTATCACCTATCTGTATTCCCGGATCGGCGGCAAGCAGGCCGGTGAGATGGCCGAGGCGGTCGGCTGCGAAGGACGAAGAGCGGGCGTCGCGCAGTGGTCCTAGTGACCCGCGGACAAGGTAGATACGAGATTCCGCAGGCTCCTCAGAGCGGATGACTTGACGGACAACCGGGTAACCAGGGCCCTCAGTGGCCCGGTCAGGATGTGCCGCAGCAGTTGCACCTGGACCTCAGGGTCGAGGACCTCGACGTGGCTGAGAAGTTGGCGCTGGGGTTCGGCGCGGTCAGGCCGGACCACCAGCCGGGCGGCGACCGGTGGCGGGTGCTGCTGGATCCGGCCGGTCACCCGTTCTGCCTGGTCGTCGACTGATTCCAGGCGGATCTCATGGTCCACGTGCTCGCCCGTCTTGGCCAACCACCACCAACCCGCGAACGCGGACAAACCACCGATACGACGGAAACGAGCGGACCGGCGCGAACCGCTCGAACGTCAGCTCGCCGACCGCCAACAGGCCCAGCTGTAGGGACTCGCCCCGTACCGAGCGGAACTTCACCACGAACTCATCGGTACCACCAGAGGCCAATTTGGAACTCATCGGCGCCGAACCCAAACCTTGCTCCTATCAACGGAACTCGATCAGAATGGGCCAACTGTGGTGGCAGAGAGACGACGTTGGGCCAGCTTGGGTGGCGAAGGTCCATCTTCACTGGCAGCCGACACTCGGTCTCGGCCCGCGCGGCGTGATCCGCGTTGGTCCTGATCGCGAAGCTCGGCGTCACCTGATCACGAATCTCGAGTGCACTTGTAGAATAGGGAAATTCGTGCTCGCGAATCACCATACCGAGACCACAGTGGCGCCATTGGATAGCGTCACCGCTGAGGCCGCCCCGAGCACCGCTGGCTATCGCTGAGCCATAGCAGATTTCGATCACAAGCGGCCGGTCGCATGACAAACAGCGATGAACTATTGCGGGAGAGCTCACCTCCCGACGCGCGCGCCTTCCCGGTAGTGTTCGGACACGACCAGGCGGGCTCAGCCGTCCAGCGCCCGTCCTGATCCTGATCGACGGAGGGGACAGAGTGTCGGACAACAGTCTTTTAATGGATGGTGCGGCGATCACGGCCGCGACCAACTCACTGACCGGCATCAACCAGTCATTGGAGGCCGGACTCCGTTCGGTCATCAGCGATATCGAGCAACTCCTGCAAGGCGGTTGGAGCGGAGAGGCCGCTGACGGCTTCCGCACCCTTTATCAGGAAGGTCGAGCAACTTTCGAGCAGTTGATGACCGAGGCATCGTCAATCATCGCCGCGGTTCCGACCGTGGTCGACACCCTCACCAACTCCGACAACAGCCATGCTGGCGACCTCCGCGCCGTCCAGAGCTCGCTCGACCTGTAGGGGTGCGCTATGAGTTATGACGGATACGCCGTCGACCTGGAGATGCTGGAGAACACCGAGCGACGGTTGGAAGGCTTCGTGGGTTTCGCGGAGGACCAACTGGTCGCCGCAGAAAAGCTGATCACCTCGACGCCGGATCGATGGACAGGCTCCGCGGCAGACGCCTACCTGGTACGGCACTCGGAATGGGCGAAGCAAGCGGCTATCGCGATCGCGGCCTTGGACGACGTTCGTACCCGTTTGACAAACGCACGAACGGCCTACCAGGCGACGGTGGACGCGAACAATCAGATGTTCGGGTGATGCGCTCAGCATCGCCGATATTGGGGGACGCATGGCTATTGCAGAATATAAATGGTTCAACTTCTTCGAGTTCGCCACAGCCGCCGATACAGCCTCGCTGAAGATACGGGAGGCGATCGAAACTCACACCGAAGAACTGGAATACACCGGCTCCGGCATGGCCGGCAGTGACGAAAAAGTCGGCAAGGAATGGGGAAAAGAATGGGACACAGCTCTTAATCGCTTCCTCCCGGCAGCCTGCCAATTGGCCGATGCTTACGGGGCAATCAGTAACCGTGCGTACTATGCCGGTGTCAATCAAATGTACTCAGAATGGGTGGCGAATAACCGGACGGGCGCGGTACCGCAGCCTCCGACGAGTCCTCCTCAGAACGTCGACCAAAGGGTGCCGTACGGCAATCTGCCAACATCGATCGGAGCGACAGGTGACCCACTTATCACCGATATCGGTGGTCTCGTAGAGCAAATCGGTCTTCCGCTGCCGACTGGCAACGATGAGAAGTTGAAAAAGGTCGGCATAGCGTTGAAGGCGCTGGCTACTGTCATTCAAGAGCAAACCGATGCCGTGCGGAAATATGGGCGCGAGCCCGGGGCGCGAGATTGTGAAGCTGCTCACAAAATGTATGATGAGTACGTCGAAGGAGTTCTTGGGCCTTCGGGGATGATTGCCTCGGATGCGAATACCCTCGCTTCCGCCTCGACCACGTTCGGTGAGCAAATCGTCAAGCAACGCGAAGAAATGAAGAACGCGTGCACTCAGTTGCTTGCCGAAGCTACGACTACGATCGTCGTCGGTCTCCTCGGAACAGTCGTGACCGTCGGAGGTTCCGATGTTGCTGCTGGCGTGATCACGACGACTCGTATTACTGCGTGCGCCAATCGGATTCGGCAAACTGTGGAACTGCTGATCACCGTAGTCCGTATGGCACGGTCGACATTCGCTCTCGTCAAATTGACCAATACGGCCATACAGTTGATGTCCAAAACCGTTCAAAAACCGGTTGTCAAGGTGAACATCGACCGCGACACCGGTGAGCGGAAGATGCAGATCACCTTCCCGAGGTGGAAACAAGAAGCCTGGGAAAGATACCTCCAAGACTGCCCCACTCGAAAGGGCGGGTGCAAGTCGATGGAGGAATGGAGTCGGCTCTATGACCAACTCATAGAGAACAACAGCAACGGCAGCGCATGGGACCAGGAAGTAGCAGAACTGCTCGGATAC
Organism: Nocardia sp. IBHARD005; assembly: GCF_052814245.1. Taxonomy (NCBI): domain Bacteria; kingdom Bacillati; phylum Actinomycetota; class Actinomycetes; order Mycobacteriales; family Nocardiaceae; genus Nocardia; species Nocardia sp. IBHARD005. Next base: position 3,357,278 of record NZ_CP199935.1, on the reverse strand, counting down.
ACTTCTGAGGCAGGATGGAAGTCGCAACAGCAGGTCGAGGACGTGCCGGGACGAGTCTACGACCACGTTCACTATGATGAGAACGGAAACCCGGATAGGCTGGTAGAAAACAAGAGTGGATCACTCGAAGACAAGCAGCTGAAAAAAGATGAAGGTGCGCTCGAAAACGGACACGAGGTGGAATATAATCTGAAGCAGCCCCTCAGTCGGGCTGATGAAGCCAAGCTGCAGCGGTTGAAATCAATATACGGTGACCAGTTGATCATTAACAGATTCTATAATTAGGCGAGGAGTCAGAGTGCCCAAGAAGGTCGAGCAAGACATTCGTGATACGCCCGAGTTCAAGACCATCCAGCACGATGAGCGCTTTCAGAGCTGGCTCCTTATGCATGATGCAGCAATGCAAATTGAATTCACCGTATCCGAAGTTCCGGAGCTGGATGGTTTTGAGTTCACGCGGGAGGGACTCGCGATTGCCGAACAGGAAATCTTGAAACGATTCAATGGTTCGAATCCGTTCTCCGAAGAAAATTACAAGCTCGGTATGCGATTCTTCTATTTTATCGGCGAGACGTTCCGGCGAAATTTGGAAGGGAAATGGGTAGCCCTTCCACCTGAGCCGCCTGCGACGAATGCAACATCTGCTATCGACTTGCCATTCAGATCCGGTTTCCAGAATCCACGACATATGATGGGTTTCGTGCAGCAGCGACGAACTGGAAAAGAGCTAACGACGATCTATGATCGTGCCGCAACCCGCTACGCGAAATGGGTTGAACTCGGGCGTCCGGCGCGGGGAACGTGGGACGGTTATTTGTAAAGTTATCTCGCGCGGCGCTGCCCTTTCTCGCTCTGGTGAAGCAATGCGCACTTCGGCGATGGTGCACGAGGCTCACGAACTGAGCGACACCTGCGTTTCACCGTCAAACGTCGCGCGCCCAGCGTCGGCAGCACGGGAGGGCCGCGATCAGGTCCGGGCTTGTACGGGTTGTACCCCGGGTACGGACCCTTCGGCGGCGGGGTCGAATTCGCCGCGCCCGGCGTCGATTTGCCGGACTTCTTCGTCCCGGCCGGTGCAGTCAACGGGCCCGCAGCACGCGAAACCGTTCCTGGGGGCCGTCCTAGCCACAACAGCCATCGGCGGCAGCCCAAACGCAATTGGGCATGGGCTTCTATGGCTCGCCGACGATCCGCATCCCGGCCGCTGCCTTCCGATAGTCGCGCAGCCCACGCCGAAGTGCCTGTCCGATGGTCTGTGCCGCATCCCGCTGCCCATCCACCAGGTGAGTGTAGATATCGAGAGTGGTCGTGTTGTTCTTGTGTCGCATGCGCCGGGTCACGTCGGCCAGGCTGTAGGCCCCGTCCGCCAACAGCGATCCGTACAGATGCCTGAGCGAGTGAAAACCCATCTGCTGGCGCATCTTTCCGTCGGGACCCCACGGCACCTTCTTCGCTGGCTCTTCGATGCCGTAGGTGCGAGCGACAGCTCGCCGTAGCCACCGCAAGTCCGCTGGGATCAGGGTGCCGTCAACATCCCAGACAATCAGTCCTGCCTGTGTCTCAGCCATGTTCACCGATTCTCGCAGACGGTAGCGGGACCCGCAGCGATCAGTGGTTCTCGTAGTGCGCTCAACGCCGACTTCCAAGGAAGTGGTCCAGTGTCGGAATCCTCGGTAATGCGAACGAATCGGACGCCCCACTCCGCAAGCCGTTCACGTGCCTGGCGTACGGCAGGAAAGTTCATCTGCTCCTGCTTCGCGTGCGGAACCGCCACGACGGGCAGTCCAGCTCCGACGGCTTCGACCAGCAGGGCGAGCGGCAGTGTGTCGCCTATTCCGGTGGCCCATTTGGCCAGCGAGTTCGTGGTCAAGGGTGCGGCGATGATCGCGTCAGCGGGCGGCAGGAGGTCGTCGGTTCCCGGTTGTTTGAACTCCCAGCGCACCGGATGCCCGGTCTGCGCTGCCAGTGCTTCGACGTCGAGGAAGCGGACACCGTTGGGCGAGGCGACGACGCACACGTCCCAGCCGTCAGCTTGCGCGAGTCCGACCAGTTCGCCGACCGTGTCAGCTGGTGACGCGCCGGTCACGATCGCATACAGCACCCGAGTTCGCTCAGTCATGAGCCCATCATGGCAGCCTGACCAGGCGCTGTCCGGCCTACACCACCGCTACGCCTACACGGTGGGCAAGGTTGCCCAGGTCGCCCGCGGTGAGGCTGCGCTTGGCTTCTCGCATCATCTGAGCGACCACCTCCTGCACGGTATCCATGTTCCGGACATGTTCTGACGCAATGCTTTCAGCTCGCAAGAACGCATCGAGGGCGACCGTGTGGGCACGACGCGACGACGCTGCACGCCCGACCTCGACCCAGTACTGGGCGGCCCTGCCCGGGGTCGGCAATGTCTGCGGTTTCAGCTTCCTCGCCAGGTCGAGCACGGTATCTGGCTCACGTGCTTCCATGGCGACCGACATCTTCCACAGCGCCACGTTCGATGAGCCGAAGGTGGTGTTGGAGATGACGGTCGTGTGGTCGGCCGGGATGGAGCGGTCGAGCCGTGCGGCGTACTCGGCCGCGTGTTCCAGGTGATCGCGGGGATCGCCGCCGGTGGCCGCTGTCGCCAACGATGCCTGTAAGTGCAGCATCCCGACTGTCTGCACATCGTTGGCGGTCTGTGCTCGTGATCCGACCACGGCCGCAGTGCTTTCCGCGCGATCCAGCGCGGCCTTCGACGAGGTCGGACGCGCCAGTAGAACCTGGCTGCTGACAAACGCCGCAGCCGCGATCCCCGGCCGACTCTCGATAGTGCGAGCAGCGTCTTCGGCGGCCCGCGCGGCTGACCATGCGACCGCGAGGTGTCCTCGGGCGCGCATCACCACGGATGTGTCGAAAGCGACCTGCGTCAATGCGTCCCAGGCGATGCGCTGGTCACCACCACGGCTTTCGTGTGCGTGCCGGTAGAGGTCGGTGATCAACGGCCCCACTAGCAACGCGAAAGTGGTGTACTCGCCGGCCATGTTGAGTCGCGTGACCGATCGGGTGGCGGCGAGGAGCGCGGAGATCGAGCGCAACGGTCCGGTGTCGGTGACGTTGCCTGCGGCCCAGAAGGCGGTCTCGATGTCGGTCACGAGTGCCGAGAAGTCGTCGGCCTCGGTCGGCGGTGGCTCCGCTCCGGTCGATCCTCGATCAGACGAGCCCGCGAACACCGCCTCGGTTCGTTCGACGCTCAGTTCGCTGTTGGTCGGTACAGCAACAGTGGTCGAGGCGGCACCACGTCGTCGCGCCCCTTTCGAGTGTCGCGCTCTCCAAGCGGTTTCGCCTTCGGCGACGATGTGCTCGAATCGTTCGCGGTCTTCTGGCGTCGTACGTTTCGCGTAGGTGGTGTCCAGGATCCCTTGCGTTTGCGAGCGGGGTTTGACCGCGCTCAGACCCGACCGCCAGTTGTTGATCGTGGTGGTCTCCACGCCGAGCATCGCGGCGAACTGCCGGATCGGCTGTCTCATCGCCTCTTGCAGCGCGGCAGCTTCGAAGCCGGTCCATTCCCGCCCTCGTATCATACGGCCCCCTACTTCCAGCTCCTGAACTGGGAAATGCCTACGCTACGCCCACGCTACGCCACCACTGTGCGGTTCCTACCAATGCTGTTGGCGGGCAATGATTGAAACCAGAACCCGCTTCGGAGAATCCGTGGCAAAACTGCCGAACGGGTGCACCTCGTTGTTTGGAAGCGTCACCAGGAAGGCCCGCGCATGAAACATTCGGACGAGCTGAACTCACAGCCCGCGGTGAGGCGTGACCAGTCCTCGGGCGCTAGCGCGATCTGTTCCGCCGACACGGTCCCTGCGACCGAGGCCACCCACAACCAATCGCGCGCCGAGCTTGTCAGAGCGCTCGAGGCGATGGCGCAAGACGGGTGGATCAAGACAGCACCCGCTGCACCCACGGCCGAGGCCACCGACGCTGCGACGGCGTTGACCGGGGAGTGGCGATGACCCAGACCGACGCACCCAGGGCATGGACCGAATCCCCCCACTCACGCTGCCAGTTCTACCGGAGCGTGTGCTCGCTGCCCACCGTGATCGATTCGGAAACGGGGCGGATCACGATGCGGGCCGGTCTTGTCGGTGCGGTGATGATGCCCACCGACCTCGCTCAACGGGTCAAAACAAGTCTCGATCTTCGCGGTGTCGCGCCGTTGTCGATCGTCGGTCACCCGCGCGCGGAAATGTGGACATTCCTTGTACGGGCCGATATTCGGCCGATCGGTGACCCCGCCGAGGTAGCTCGCTTGTGGAAGGCGCGAGTGGTGGTAATCCGCGATGGTGACATCGCGTTGCCGTCCCCGGTGGCGGACCCGCTGATGGTTCGCACGTGGGTGTCCCCGGCCACCAGCGCTTTTCGACCCTCGGGGGCTGTGGTGATCGAATGCGCGTTATCGATCTTGAGGCAGACGCCGCAATGAACAACGGCGGCCGGTCACCTCGCCCAGACGAACCCGATATTCGCCTTTCCGTCGAAATAACCGGTGTGCGAGTGTATTTCGCCGCGTGCCTGACGGCCGCGCTGGTGTTCGTCTGTGATGTGGCCGCCCGCCGTCCCGGCACCGTCGCTGTCTATCCCGGCCACTGTGCCGGATTGCCCCGCCTTCCCAACGAGCGCCTTTTCCTACAGCCCTGACCCGCGCACAGCGCGCGCCCTTCGACCGCCCGAATGACCTTGGCACGACTGCCCGGTGAGACCACACGACACCTCACCCGGGCTTTGCCCCCGCGCCAAGGCGGCCCCGGAGTCGATTCCCAGCGACTACCGGGGCCACCCCGCCCCGCGCACCACACAGAAGGACCCGAGTCGCCATGTATGCGAAGTTCGACACGACAACCACCTCCCCCGCCGCCCGCTCACGCCGCCACCGAAGGATTGCGGCTGGAGTGCTGGCCGGGCTCGCAGTACTGGCAGTGATGGCGGTGGTCACGGCCCCGGATGGGAGTTCGCAGCCGCCCGGTTTTGCTTGCGAAGAGACCGCCGGACCCGACGTGGTCACCGGTTCCGGGCCCGGTGACACCACCAGCGGCCCGGCCGCGATCCTGGGGTTCAATCACGCCTACTACGTGGACCGATCCTCCGAGCAGGCGCGTCGGTTCCTGACTTCCGACTCGGCGGTCACCACTGGTGACCGGTTGCAGACCGGGATCGATGCCGTTTCCGCCGACACCCGCCACTGCGTGAGTATTTCTGCGGTGAACACCACCGGTGAGTCCGCCCGGTGGGCGGTGACTGTGGCCGAGTTCCGGCCCGACACCGAGCCCTGGATCGCCCGGCAGGCCGTGACCACCCGCACCGTCGACGGGGCGACTCTGATCAGCGAGATCTCCCTGGCCTGAGCCCTTCACACAGACCACCTGAATACCTCGGACCGAATCCGGCGACCCCCCGAGCCGGTCGGGTCCAAGGGTGGGGAACGTCCTCGGAGGCCGCCCAACCTCCGGGCCTCCCAGGACGCCCACACGAACCACACGAACCACACCCGGTGGAACGCTCCACCGAATCTAAACCATTGAAATACCGAGGAAAGGTTAGAGCCATGGCCAACACGAGCTGGTACGACGTCACCGACGGCGGGCTGGAAACGTTGCAGCGCAGCCTGATTCCCCTTGAGGCCGACACCAAGAACCAGCGCAGCTACAACCCCATGATCATCCCGGGACTTTTGCAGACCCACGACTACGCCCGCGCGATCCTCACCAAGTGCTCGGCGGTATTGGAGTTCCCCGACGACAGCGAAGCGACCGCGATCGCGCGCCTGGAACGCCAGACCGTGCTCGACCTTCCCTGCCACAAGTTCCACGTGCTCATCGGTGAAGCCGCGCTGCGACTCACGGTCGGCAGCTCTGAGGTGATGGCCGCCCAGATCCGGCAGCTGGCCGACATCCTGACCGCCCGCGAACATGTCCGGATCGGCATCATCCCGCTCAACGCCGAATTCGTGGCCCCAGCAATCAATTTCGTGCTCAACGACACGACCAGCGCCGACAGCGAGGGAATCACAGGGCCGATCGAGAACACCGAAGCCGCCGAGATCGAGCTGGTCGAGCGAACTTTCGACCTGCTCGCCACCACAGCCGTCTACGGCGAGGAGGCCCACTCCATCCTGACCCGGGCACTCGCAAGCCACACCGAGTCCGGCATCTGATCCAACCGACCGCTCGCGAGGACACGCAACCAGCCCGACGCCGCATCCCTCATCACGGCAGCCGAGCGGTTGTTCGGGGTCTCGCGGCACCCATCCGGCGAGGACAGGACATGACAGCCCCCAACCAGACAGTGGACGCCAGCCGACCCAACAGCGCCCGCGTGTGCAACGTTCTGCTGGGCGGCATAGACGGTTACGAACTCGAACTACTGGTCGCCAAGCCCCTTTTGGACAGCCAACTCACGATCGCCATGCGCAAAGCACGCCGCTTCGCCCGCCGCGCCGTCGAACACCTGCGCAACCAGCACCAGGTGAACCAGGTGGTCGAACTCGGCTGCGGATTCCAGCTATCACCAGATATCGGCGAGATCACCGCAGACGCCAGCAGCACCGCCCGCACCGTCTATATCGACAACGATCTCCTCGCCGCTACCCACGCCCGTGCCCTGCTGACCGAACCGAACAGTGTTGTCTCCGAGGTCAACCTCACCGATGTCACCGCTGTCCTCGCAGAGATCACCGCGGTCATGGACTCCACCGCGCCTTTAGCGGTCTGCCTGTCCGGGACCGCTGAACTCCTCGCCGACGCCCCCGCCGTTCTCCACGCGCTGACCAGCCAGCTCCGACCCGGAACCTGGATCGTGTTCAGCCACATCGCCGACGATGTCGCCGGGAACGACATCAGCAGCGCCGTTGCAGCTCTGGGCGACGCGGGCATTGCCTTTCACCCGCGCGACCGCGACACGATCACCGCGATGCTGGCCCCCTACCGGCTCGGTGCTCCCGGGTTGATCGCACCGCACCGGTGGCGGCCCACCGACACCGCCCACGACACCCTGCGGCCCTTGCACCCCGACACCTGGGACCTGGCCGCCTACGCCGCTCTCGGACAACTACCCCACTAAGCGGAACCAGACGCCGAGCGGTCTCGACGCCGCCCTCGCAATTCACCCGTACCACCATGCGTGTCAGGAGAAGCAAGTTGATGACGCCGCCCAGCACCAACCGACCCGATGAAACCGGCGCGGAACAGTTCTACAACGGCCCAACCGACGCGGTATTCGACGTAGCCCTGCTGCGACAGGCGTACGACGAGGTCCTCACGTTGGTCGAGCCGATGAACACCGAACGCAACGGCGAGCCGCTGCGCGGTATATCCCTAACTCACCGTCCCGATGTGGAGGATCTGCTCGCCGACGGACTGGTCAGTCAGTTCGCCCCTGACGGAAGCATGCGCTACCACGAGTGCGAATTCTCCCGTCTCAACCCGATGTTCAGCGACACTTACTTCGCCGTCGTGCATCGCGCTGTGTCCGCGCTCATGCCGATAGGTCGAATGCGGCTGATGATTCTGGCACCGGGCACGGTCTACCGGATGCACGCCGACGCCACGAAACGCGCGCACCTGGCCATCCACACCGATCCGGACGCCTACTTGGTCGGGCCAGACGGTCACGGCCACCACATCCCCGCCGACGGCAGGCTGCGGGTGTTCGACACCCGCTCCCGGCACACGGCATTCAACGCTGGCACCGCCGATCGCGTGCACGTGCTGATGTCGGTCGCCGACACCGAACGCCTGCACCATACAGTTCTGCTCACGCCTGGGAGCCAGCGATGACGATCCTCACCGGAGCCGAGATCCAACGTCAGCGTGAGACCGGGGCGATCACCATCGAGCCGTTCGATCCGGCGCGTCTGAACCCGAATTCCTACAACTTCACACTCGGGGGCCAGCTGCGTGCCTACACCGCACCGGTACTCGACGCCCGTATCGAGAATCCGAGCACCGAGATCGCCATCCCCGCAGATGGATTCGTGCTGCGGCCAGGCCAGCTCTACCTCGCCAGCACCGCCGAAGTCCTGGGCGGCACCGGGTTCGCGCCGACCTTCGCCGCGCGATCGAGCATCGCCCGCCTCGGGCTTTCGATCCACCTGTCCTCCGGGCTGGGCGATATCGGCTACATCGGCCAATGGACACTCCAACTCGTCGCGACCGAGGCGGTCCGGGTATACCCGGGCATGGAGATCGGGCAGATGATGTGGTGGACACCGGTCGGTGAAATCAGCTGCTACACAGGCAAATACCAGGACTCACGCGGGCCACAGGCCAGCCGGTCTTGGGTCGGGCTCACCGGGGAACTGGCCCGGCGGCGGTTCCCCGGACTCGGAGAGGAACGACTCCGCTCCGAGCTGGTCGGTGCGAAGTGTGCTCGCCTGGGCGAGTTGTCTGCGCGAGTGCCGGTCCCGCCGCTGATCGCGGTCCCGGCCGGCGAGCTCGCCGCGGCCATCGAGGCCGATGTACTCGCGGGTGTGGAGGCGGTGTTCGCTGACTTGAGGGCAACGGTCGGTGGCGATGTCCCCGCCCAGGTGGCGCGATTGACAGACATGATCGCCGACCTGCGGCCCAGCAGTCAGACTGTGGAGTTGCTGAACGTCCGGCTCGAGGAGGTGTTCCCGGCGGGGGCACGGTTCGCGGTTCGGTCCTCTGCCTTGTGTGAGGATTCAGCCGAGACCGCCTTTGCAGGCGCCTACGAGTCCCTGCTCGATGTGGCGGCCGGGGACGTACCCGAAGCAGTCGCTGCGGTATGGCGCTCCTTCTACTCGCTCACGGCCGTGAGCGCGCGGCTGCGCGCCGGTGACCTGGACCCGGCTCCACGGATGGCGGTAATCGTGCAGGCTATGGTCGATCCCGAGCAGGCCGGGATCGCTATGACCGGCTTGGACCCGGCCGACCCCGCTCAGGTCCAAATCGAAGCCGTGTCCGGTCGGGCCGATGCGTTGGCCGCCGGTGCCGCCACACCTGACAGCAGCGACACCGTTGCCCCGGCGACTGTTGCTGCGGTCACCGAGTTGGTCGAGGCCGCGCGCGAGGAACTCGGCGTCAGCGACGTCGATGTCGAGTGGGTCCAAGCTGGCGGTGTCGTCTCTCTGGTGCAGGCTCGCCCGAATACCGCACGCGGCCGCAGTGCCACCTTCCGGCGTGAGATCGCCGTCATACCCATCTACCTCGAACCCCTGCCCGGCGACATTCCGCTGGGACCGCTGACCGGCCCTGCCTGCCACTTCACCAGCAAACGCGGACCTGCGATGCGGCGCGCGCACGAACTCGGTATCGCGATCGGCTCCGCCGTCCTCGTCTACCTCCCAGCCGCCCCCGGCCCCGCCTGGGCCCAGGAGCTCGCCCCGCTGCTCGGCGCGGCACTGTCGGCGCCAGAGGTTATCGTCGATGTCAGCGAACATCAGCGGCAGATCGTCTGCAACACAGACGATCTCGTGGCCGAGCTGCAATGGCTGCACACCGCCGCCCCGACCGGAGAGCCGTTCACGGTGCTGGTCCGCGACTACGTGAAAGGCCAGCGTGGTCTGATCACCCACCCCGCCGATCCCTCCACCGGCGAGATCGCCGCCGAAGCCTCCGAAGCGGGCCTGCTAGCGATGAACCGTGGCTTCGCCGCCACTACCGACCTGAGCCTCGCACCGGGCTCGCCCAGCCAAGACGTTCTCGCAGCCACCGGCGGCGAAACGAACCTGGCCCTGATCGTCCGCCTGGCCAGGGACCTGGCCACGATGCAGGGGCCCACGATCATCGAGTGGGTCATCGGTGACCGCGGGGAGCTGTTCTACATCGATCACACCAAGCTCGCCGGACCGGCAAATCCCGAGGCGGAACCGAGAGTGATCGCGGCTGGACGCTGCACCGGGCAGGTAGTCCGGGTGGTCAATGACGCGGTGCTCGAGCAACTCTCGATCGGTGCGGCGGTCAGCGTGTCCGGCGCGGATATCGATGTCCACCAGCACGGTGCCGTCGCGGAGATCATCGCCCGCATCGAGATTGTCCGCGCCAACGGAGGCCGGGTGATCCTCTCGGCGCGACGGCCCTATGCGGTGCTGGCCGCGCTGGTCGGCATGGTTGACGGCTTTGTCTTCGACTTGGGCTCCCGGCTGTGTCATCTCGGAATCGTTGTGCGCGAGCACGGCATTCCCGCTCTTGTCCACGAAGCCTCCGACGGCGAAGTACTCACCCTCGACAACGGCACCGTCCTCACCCACGGAGGTCCCCGATGACCCAACCCAGGATCCGGCTCGCCCTCATCGGCCACTCAGGCGCCGGGAAATCCACCACCGCCCAACTCGTCACCCACGCCGCCGAATCACGCGGTCTCCGTGCCGAGGTCATCAAAGTCGCCGCACCGCTCTACGACCTGCAGCACGCCTTCTACACCCGCATAGGCCGCACCCTCCCGCCCGGCCAACAGGACCAACAGCTCATGGAGACTCTGGCCAGCTGCCTGCGCGATCGAGAACCCGGCTTCCTACTCAAGGACTTCCTCGCCCGCGCTGACGCGAGTAGTGCCGACGTCGTGATCAACGACGACGTGCGCTCCTACGACCACGACCTGCCCCGCCTGCGGGCCTCGGGCTGGACCGTTATGCGAGTCAGCGCACCGGACGAGACCCGCAAGCAACGGCTCACCGCCCAGGGTTATCTCAGCTTGTCCGACGTTTCCACCGCTGGTGTCGAAGATGTCGATGCCGAGGTCGAGGTCACCAACGATGGCACCCGGCAAGACCTCGCCGGACATGTGCGCGCGGTGTTGGACCGGATGTTCTCATGCTGACCGGAGCCGAGATCCGGGCTGCGCGCCACCGCGGCGAGCTAGTGATCGACCCCTTCGACGAGCACTTGGTGTGCGCGAATTCGATCGCGTTCCGCCTCGGGGCCGAGCTGCTGTCCTACCCTGCGGGGGTCGAACTCGACCCGCACCACAATCCCGAGGCGGTGCAGGCCAATATCTCGCCCGACGGTGTCGTACTCGTCCCCGGGAAGCTGTATCTCGGGTCAACGGCCGAGGCGATGGGTGGGCTGCGTTATGCGGCCACGCTGCACGCCTGCCGATCCGTGTCCTCGCTCGGGCTGCGGATCCAGCTGTCCGCGCCGCTGGGGCATTGCGGCGCGGTCATCCCCTGGACCCTCGAGTTGCGCGCGACGGTGCCGGTGCGGGTGTATGCGGGGATGACGATCGGCAAGCTCGCGTTCTGGCCGATGCAGGGCGCTGCGGTCCGCTATCTCGGCCGGTACCGCGATTCGCGCGGACCTGTGCGCTCGCTCATCGCCGCCTGCCCACCCGGTCCCCCAGTGATACCGTCCGCCGGATCGATTCCGGCGTATCCCCCCACCGACCAACGAGAGGTCGCCCCACTGTGAGCATCGACGTCATCATCCTCACCTACAACAGCGCCGAACACCTGCCCGCCGCCGTCGCATCCGTACGCGCCCAAACCGCCGCCGACGTCACCATCACCGTCATCGACAACGGCTCCACCGACAACACCCTCGATATCGCCCGAGAGCTCGGACTCACCCCGATCGCCAATCCGCACAACATCGGCTTCGGTGCCGCGATCAACCAGGCCGCCACCGCTACTCGCGCCGACTACGTCACCCTGCTCAACCCCGACGCCGAACTCGGCGACCCGAAAGCACTTGAAGCCATGGTTGCTACCCTCTCCGACCCGCAGATCGGGATCGTTGGCACCCGGATACAGACTCCGGCCGGCGAGCCCTACCCGAACGGTCGCCGCTTCCCCTCCACCACCCTCGCCGCACGTCACGCCATCATGAGCGTGCTCCGGCCGGGCACTAACTCCGCCAGCGCCGAATACTTCGGCCCCGCCATCGGCCGCCCCGACTCCGACCAGGTTGTCGACTGGGTCTCGGGCTGCTGCCTGATGATGAAACGACCGCTCTGGGAACAGATGCACGGCTTCGACCCCCGCTACTGGATGTATCTCGAAGACGCCGACCTCTCCTGGCGCTTGCGCGAGAGCGGCTACACCACCATCCTTTCCGGCCCCGCCTGGGTCACCCACCACGGCGGGCAGTCCAGCAAGTTCCGGCGCAACCGGTCGCTGTGGCACCACCACCGCAGCGCCGCCCTGTTCTACGCCCGTACCCGTACCGGCTGGCGACGCATCCTCGTTCCTGCCGCTGTCGCGTTCCTCGGTATCCGGCTCGCCGCGCTGGTCGCGCTCAACACCGCCCGCCGCCTCACCGCCAGCGACTGACACCACGAGGGGGTCGACCCATGTCCCACAAATCCTGCTGGCTGCTCACCGGCACCTGGCACGCCCGTTACCGTGCCCTGGGAGAGAACCTTCCCAGCGACACCATGTTCCACATCCAGCCGATGACAACGCGACCCGGCTATGCCACCGCAATGGTCGATTTGGCCGAGCGGACCAGACCCCGCTCTTCCTACCGGCACTCCAGTTCTCAGCTGCTGGAGCGCTCCGACACCACCACCGGCGTCGAGGGGGCGGCGCGGCGAGAATCGATGCCTCTGGCCGTTCTCGCCGCGGACCTCCGGCAGCGGTGCTGGGTGGTGTATTTGCCCTCCCGCCTCAACGACAAGGCGGGGCTCTTCCACCGCGTCGCCGAGATCGCCGACGTCTTCAGCTTCGCTGAGAACAGCCGCGCCACAACGACGGAGCCCTCGGCGGCGGTCCTGGCCGAAGTTGTGGACCGGCTGCCGGAGTTCTCGGCCACAGTAGGCAGCCACGAGTGCTGGTACTTCACCATCGACGCCGGGGTGGAGTACGAGCACAAGTTCACCCTCGACCCCGACACCGACATCTACGCTCTCACCGGGGGCATCGCCGCCGAGATCGGGCACGGCGAGCCTGACTACCTGCGACCGGAGTTCGCCAACGCCTTCGAGATGTGGCAGTTCCACAACCACATGTTCGAGGTCACCGGACCGACCTCCGCCGACTGCGGGTACGCATCGTTCATCCCCCGCCGAGCAGGCGGACACGTCATCAAACGCAAACGATTCACCCAGGACGGGTTCGCCCGCTACGAAACCAAAACCACCGTCACAGAAGAACTCACCGACATCACACAGATGCAGTCCTACCTGCACCAACACCTCAGCCTGGAGGTCAGTTACCTCGGGGAGTTCGTCCGCGCCAGGTTCGACAACAACGTCGAGAGCATCAACACCGGACACATCTACTCGATCATGGCCGATCGCTGCGTATTCCCCGCACACCCGGGCATTGTGCTCCAGCAGCTCGAGATCGAATACCTCCGATCCCGTGGAGACGAACGCGATCGCCTTAGCGAGATGATCGATGAACTCGGCTCCCTTCGACGCTGGGCCATCCGGTACCTCGCAGACAGAGCGATTCCGGCGAAACCGAGCTACCTGTCCAAGTACACCTTCCTCCGGAATCTGACCCAAGCCTCCCAGAACCCATTGGGAGCGCCCGCTAGCCCTCGGGAACCGAGGTAGCCAGCAGTGCGCGGGGCAAAGTCCACATCGGGACTGGCTCGGGCCATCGGTGAGCTGGAAATCACAACAACTCGCTCCACCGTGACACCAAGCAGGCAAGTCCCGTTGCGGGGCGGCATAGGGATGGGCCCTGCACTCGACAAAGCGAGAATGTGCTGGGTTATCAGGGCCACTTACCCGAGCGCATGCCCGGTTCGGCCAATCCCACAGGGGTTCGAGCCGGTCAGCGATCGCGCGAGCGTGATCGTGGTCGCCGAAGCTGGCTGCGTGGGTGAGGGCGATCTCCGGGGCGGGGATGGTGCCGACGATGACCGAGTAGCGAAGTGTGTTAGTGCAGCATATAATTCGAAAGCAGCCAGTCTACTTGCCGTGATTGGGCCATACTTCCTCCGAGATTGGCGCGCTATTCAACTGATCACGGCGCGACCGCCAGTCGGGAAGATATTGATTCATAAGGCTCGCGAATCGACGACCGTGATCCCGCTCACGATAGTGCAGCATCTCGTGCACAACGATGTATTCGAGAGAGCTTGGATGCTTCTTGGCCAGTTCGAGGTTGAACCAAATATGACCCTGCTTTCTACGATTTTTCTACGATTTGCCCAGGATCCTCAACGCGGGGATCACCACTCGGTATTCCCGGATCGACGGTACAGCGGCCAGGAATCCGGTCGATCAGGTCGAACTCAGCTCCCTCGGTGGGGTCAGCACGTGACGAGTCAGTTTGCCGCAGAGTGCGCCGACTGGGCGACGCCGAGTTGCTGCATCATCCCGAGCGTGTCCCAGGATGCCCAACTCTCGATGATCTTGCCGTCCTGGAAGCGATTGATCGTAATTCCCTGAACAACTGCCGATTTGCCGGTGGCGGGTATCCCCATCATCTCGCCGTCATTGGTTCCTGTTCCCGTCCATCGGGTAGTGACGAAGTCGCCTTCAGCGATTTGTTCGTTGATCAGGAACCGTTGATCCGAGAAAGCCGCCAGATACATCTTTACGAGCCGTTTGAAGCCCTCGGCGCCATGGATCTCGGCGAACGGGTTCTGCGGATCGTGGTTGATGGCGTCGTCGGCGATTATCTCGTCGAATACGTCGAGGTCTCGCGCGTTCCACGCGTCGAAGATGCGCTTGGATGAAGCCTTGTTCTGCTCTGACATGGCGTTTCCTAACCAGGAGTTACGCCGAACCGGCGAAGCGGGCTCGAAGTCGCAAGAGGCAGCCTTCGCCGCGCCCGGCGTTCAGCATGGTGTGACGCTCGGCCGCGATGCCGACGGAATCCAGTCGCCACACCCCGATACGAGGGCGCTGCCATCACGGAGGATGCCCGCCCCGATGTTGCCCGGCAGGCGTTCAGCTACCCGCCGGTCGCAAACCTTGAAGCCGATGTACGCAATAATTGTGCGCCTTTTTCGTCAGCAAGGTAAGGGGCACCCGACACCCCGCGATGAGTCTTCCCGTGTGACCTCGTCTGCATCGATACACCCTGCAGACAACAAGGAGAACATGATGGCGACTACTTACACGTTCGATGTCTTTTCCAGCCTCGACGGCTATGGCAGCGTCAGCGGGGGTGACTGGGGTGGGTACTGGGGCAAGCAAGGCCCCGAACTGCTCGACCACCGCTCGGCCCTGTTCGCGGTGGAGCAGCGAATGGTCTTCGGGCCCAACACCTATCGGGCGTTCGCGGAAATGCTGGCGTCGGGTGACGTGGAGGAGGTGCGTGACCCCTGGGTCACGCGGATGCGGAATCTCCCGGCGACGGTGGTGTCGAGCACGCTGGAGGGGCCGCTCGACTGGCCGGACGCGACGATTGCCCGCGGTGACGCCGTCGACGTCGTCGCCCGGCTCAAAGAGGAGTCCGAGGTGCCGTTGCGCTCCCACGGTAGCCTGTCGATGAACCGGGCACTGATGGCCGCGGGGCTCGTCGACCGTGTTCAGGTGACGCTGTTCCCGGTGATCACCGGACAGACCGGTGCCGACCCGATTTTCCGGGGTGCGGCCGACTTCGACCTCGAGCTACTGGAGAGCCGGACGCTCGACGGCGATATCCAGGAACTCGTCTACCGGCCGACCCTGCACGGCTGAGTCCGGTGTGCGGTTCCCCGATTCGGTGCGTGTCAGAATGCGGCCATGACCATCAAGTTCGACGCGCTCGATGCCGCGTTGCTGGCCGAACTGGCGCGTGACCCGCGCGCGCCGATTCTCGAGCTGGCGCAGCGGCTCGGAGTCGCCCGCAATACCGTGCAGGCGCGGATGAAGCGGCTCGAGTCCTCGGGTGCCGTGCGGGGTTATCCGCCCGATATCGATGTGCAGGCGATCGGGTTCGCGGTGCACGCATTCCTCGGCATCGAACTCGATCAGAACAGGATGGATCCGATCATCGAGACGCTGCGCGGGTTCCCGCACGTACTCGAGGTGCATGCCACCACCGGGCGCGCCGACTTGCTGGTACGGATCGCCGCGCAATCGCAGCAGGATCTCCTGGAAATCATCCAGCGGGTACACGCCATCGACGGCGTGACCCACACCGAGACCATGCTCGCCCTGGCCACGCCGATCGGGTATCGGAGCCTGCCACTGGTCGAGCATCTGACGAACCGGACGAATCAGCCGTGATGTGACCCAGATCTCTCATGCTCGAGCAGATTGACACCTCGAACCCAGTGGTCCAGATCACTGTTGAGCAGATTGATCAACTATTCGACTGACTGTTGACACCGATTGCCCCTCCACGGCACATTGCGCAGCACCGATAGCAAGTTCCTTCGTTGCGCAGCTCACGATCCGGGTTGTGGAAAGTGTGGTGAGGCGTTCATGACCACCGTCGTCTGTGCGACTGCCCGACCGTCGGCCGAGCCGGCCGCGCCCTACGACCTCGCCGATCGCTACCGCTCCGGCGCGGGCCCGGTGCTGCTGACCGGGGTCCAGGCCATCGCCCGGCTGCTGGTGGAACAGCATGTGCGCGATATCCGCGCCGGTCGCCGCGTCGCGACATTCGTCTCCGGCTACCAGGGCAGCCCGCTGGGCGGGGTGGACAAGATGCTGCTCGGGATGCCGGAGGTGCTCACCGAGCACGACATCGCCTTCGTCCCCGGGTTCAACGAGGAGCTGGCGGCCACCTCGGTGTGGGGCAGCCAGGCCGAACTGCCCGCCGGGCAGCCGACCCACGACGGCGTGGTCGGGGTCTGGTACGGCAAGGGTCCCGGTGTCGACCGCGCGACCGACGCCATCCGGCACGCCAACATGTACGGCGTGAATCCGCGCGGCGGCGTGCTGCTACTGGTGGGCGACGACCCTGCCTCGAAGTCGTCGACGGTGCCCGCGGTGAGCGAACGCTCGCTGGCCGCCATGGGTGTGCCGGTGCTGTTCCCGCGCAATGCCGAGGAGATCATCACCCTCGGCATGCAGGGCATCGCGATGTCGCGGGCGTCGGGTTGTGTGGTGGCGTTGAAGATCGTCGCCGATGTCGCCGACGGGGCGTGGACGGTCGACGCGGGCGTGGCCGACCTCGCCGTGACGGTGCCCGAAGTGCAGTGGGAGGGAAGGCCTTTCGTCTACCGGCAGCGGCCGATGGCGGCGCCGACCGACAGCGTGCTCGCCGAGGCGGACCTGTACGGGCCGCGCTGGGCGACAGTGCACGCCTACGGCGCGGCCAATGCCCTCGACGTGATCGAGGTGGACCCGGCCGAGGCGCAGGTCGGGATCGCGGCCACCGGCACCACCTTCGACGCGGTCCGGCAGGCACTGCTGGATCTGGGTGTCGACGAGGCGACCATGCACCGGGCCGGAATCCGGTTGCTGCGCATCGGTATGCCGTATCCGCTGGGCACGGCCGCGCTCACCGAGTTCGCCCGCGGGCTCGAGCAGCTGATCGTCGTCGAGGACAAGACCGCGTTCATCGAAACCCAGGTCCGCGAGATCCTCTACGGCACCCCGGACGCGCCGCGCGTGCTCGGCAAACAGGACGAGCGCGGCGCGCGGCTGATGCCGGTCGACGGCGAACTCACCGCCGGGCGGCTGCTGGCGCCGCTGCGCCGGGTGCTGCGCGGGCGGGTGGAGCTGAAAAGGGCAGCGCCCCCGGCACTTCCGCTGGAAGTACTCTCCGCCAAGCGGACGCCCTACTTCTGCAGCGGCTGCCCGCACAACCGCTCCACCGCCCTGCCCGACGGCTCGATCGGCGGCGGCGGCATCGGCTGCCACACCCTGGTCACCCTGTCCGGGCGCACCGACAGCGCGGTCACCGGGCTCACCCAGATGGGCGGTGAGGGCAGCCAGTGGATCGGGCAGGCGCCGTTCACCGACGTACCGCACCTGTTCCAGAACATCGGCGACGGCACCTTCTTCCATTCCGGGCAGCTGGCGATCCAGGCCTGCGTCGCGGCGGGAGTGAACATCACCTACAAGCTGCTCTGGAACGAGGTCGTCGCGATGACCGGCGCCCAGGACGTGGAGGGCGGACTCACCGTCGCGCAGCTCACCCACAAGCTCACCACCGAGGGTGTCCGCAAGGTCATCATCTGCGCCGATGAGCCGAAGCGGCACAGCAAACGGGCGCTGGCCAAGGGCACGGTGCTGTGGCATCGCGACCGGCTCGACGAGGCGCAGAAACTGCTGCGCGAGATCGAGGGCGTCACGGTGCTGATCTACGACCAGCACTGCGCCGCCGACGCCCGCAGGCAGCGCAAGCGCGGCACGCTGCCGGTCCGCAACACCCGGGTGGTGATCAACGAGGCTGTCTGTGAGGGCTGCGGTGATTGCGGCGCCAAGTCGAATTGCCTGTCGGTGCAGCCGGTCGAGACCGAGTTCGGGCGCAAGACCCGCATCGATCAGACCTCGTGCAATACCGATTACAGCTGTTTGGACGGCGACTGCCCGTCATTCGTGACGGTGGAGGTGCATCCGGACAAGGCGCAGCGACGCACCGCGCTCGTGCCGCCCGCCGTGGCCGATCCGGGTGTGGACGCGCCACTGCGCACCCAGAACGTGCTGATCGCCGGAATCGGCGGCACCGGCATCGTGACGGTGAACCAGGTGCTGGCCACCGCCGCGCTGCGCGCCGGGTACGAGGTCGAGAGCCTCGACCAGATCGGCCTGAGCCAGAAGGCCGGTCCCGTGCTGTCGCACCTGCGGTTCTCCGCAACGGAATTGGAGCCTGCCAATCGGCTCACCCCGGGCAGTGCGGACTGCCTGCTCGCCGTCGATCTACTCACCGCCACCGATCCCAAATACCTCCAGTACGGCGATGCGGCGAGCACCGTGGCCGTGGCGTCGACGAGCCAGACCCCGACCGGCGACATGGTCTACGACAAGTCGGTGACCTATCCCACGACGGAAACGCTGCTGGATCGACTTGCCACGGTGACGAATTCGATCAGTCACTTCGACGCGCTCGCGGCGGCGCTGACACTGTTCGGGAACACGGCGGCGGCCAACTTCCTGATCGTGGGCGCGGCCGTCCAGAACGGCGGGCTGCGCCTGCCCGCCGCGGCGATCGAGGAGGCCATCGGGATCAACGGTGTCGCGGTGGATGCCACCGTCGCGGCCTTCCGGTGGGGTCGGGTCGCCGTGGCCGATCCGGCAGCGTTCGCCGCGGCGGTCGATGCGGGACAGGCGCGGCGGACCCAGCCGGTGGCGCCCGCGGAGTTGCTGGCGCACACCAGCTTCGAAGGCGAGGTGCGGCGGCTCGTGGAACTACGAGCGGCTCAGCTGATCGGCTACCAGAACGTAAGGGTGGCACGCCGCTATCTCGATACGGTCGAATCCGTTTGGGCGGCAGAGCGTTCCGTTACCGAGCGCACCGATTTCAGCGAGGCGGTCGCGCGCGGACTGTTCAAGTTCACCGCGTACAAGGACGAGTACGAAGTCGCCCGGCTGCTCGTGGACCCGGACTTCCTCGCCGACGTGCGAGCCCAGGTGCCGGGTGGCGAGAAGCTCACCTACAAGCTGCACCCCCCGATGCTGCGCGCGATGGGCCGGGACAAGAAGATCGGGCTGAGGCCGAAATCGCATGTCGTGCTGAAGGTTCTGGCCAAAGGCAAGTTCCTGCGCGGCACCAAGCTCGACCCCTTCGGATACGCCCACGTCCGCAAGGTCGAACGGGAACTGCTGGCCCACTACACCGCCATGGTGCGCCGATCGGCCGGCGAACTGACCACCGAGAACTACGACACGGCCACCGCGGCCGCCGCACTGTCCGACGTGGTGCGCGGCTACGAGGACATCAAACTCGGCAACGTCGAGCTGTACCGCGCCGGGCTCCACGAGCACGGCATCGAGTACTGACCAGGACACCACACCGCGACACCCTGCGGCGCAACCACTTCGCCGCACCCGCCGCACCACCGCACCCGTCGCACGCCTCCGGCGCAACCACTTCACCGCACCCCGCTGCACCACAACACCCGTCGCACACCTGCGGCGCAACGACCTGACGGATGGACGATGCAGGCCTACCGATTCGCGCTCGACCCCACCCCGCAACAACAACCGATACTCCGATCGCATTGCGGTGCATCCAGGTTCGCGTTCAACCACATGCTCGCCTTGGTCAAAGCGGTGATGGATCAACGCACCGCTGAACGCAGCTACGGGTACTCCGAGACCGAACTGACCCCGTCGATCGGCTGGTCACTACCCGGACTCCGCAAAATCTGGAACCAGCGTAAACACGAGCACGCGCCGTGGTGGGCGGAGAACTCGAAGGAGGCCTACAACACCGGACTCGATGGCCTCGCCCGGTCGCTGGAAAACTGGGCTGCCTCCCGGACCGGTCTGCGAGCCGGTAAACCGGTCGGGTTCCCGAGATTCAAAACCGCGGCCCGGTCGAGGCGGTCCGTTCGGTTTACGACCGGAACGATCCGGGTCGAACCCGACCGCCACCACATCGTCTTGCCACGGGTCGGACGGCTCAAAACACATGAGTCGACCCGCAAGCTCGCCCGCCGAGTCGAGGCCGGAACCGCACGAATCCTGTCAGCGACCCTCTCCCAGGACTCGCGTCGCCGCTGGTACGTGTCATTCCAAACACTGGTTACAACCAAAACCCTTCCCGCACACGCACGCCGGTCACCGCACCCGGTGGTCGGGGTAGACGTCGGAGTCAAAGCCGACGCGCTGCTGGTGATCGCGACCCCTGACGGTTGTGAGGTCGCCCGTGTTCCGGCGCCGAAACCCCTTACTGCCGCGCAGGCCCGGTTGCGGGTGTTGCAACGGAGGGCAGCACGTCAGCAGGGCCCCTATGATCCGGTCACGAAGAACCGGCGGCGGCCATCGAAACGGTGGCAAGCCACCAACGCGCGCATCAGCCGCACGCACGGGCGGGCCGCCGCGATCCGCCGCGACGTTCTGCACAAGGCCACCACCCACCTGGCCCAGCAGTACCAAGTGATCACGGTGGAAAAATTGAACGCGGCCGGGATGTGGTCCGCAGGCGGTGCCCGGAAGAAGGGATTGAACCGGGCCCTCGCGGACGCGGCCCTCGCCCAGATCCGGCAGCTGCTGGCGTACAAGACTCGCTGGTACGGGTCGGTGTTGGTGGAAGCTGATCGGTGGTTTCCGAGTTCGAAGACCTGTTCGGGGTGTGGTGGGCGAAAGCCAAACCTGACCCTCGCCAGTGTCGATCGGGGTGCTGGTGCTGCGCCGCACCCGTCCGGATCTGCCGCGTGGATTCCGCGTCCCGTTCGTGCCGGTGGTTCCCATCCTCGGCGCCTTGGCCTGCCTGTGGCTGATGGTCAACCTCTCGATCGAGACCTGGCTGCGCTTCGTGATCTGGATGATCCTCGGTGTCATCGTCTACTTCGCGTACAGTCGCCGACACTCGATCCTCGGCCGCGGACAACCAGAACCCGCGGAACCGGAGTTGACACCGGTCCGCTAGCCCGAAACCCGCTGGGCCGCCACCTGCTCGACCAGCGAGCAGGTGGGGGCCCGGTCGGCGTCCGACCCCCGCGAGCAGTCACTTTTCACAGCCTGTGGCACTCAGTGCCAGGTCAGGTGAAATAATCCCCGGGACAACCAGGGCAATGCGATGTTGGGAGTACGGCAGTGGAGTTGATCGGTGTAATCGGTGGCGGCACGATGGGCGCGGGCATCGCGGAGGTGTGCGCCAAGGCGGGCAGCTCGGTGCTCGTGCTGGAGACCAAGCCGGAGTTCGCGGAGGCGGCGCAGAACCGGATCGCCACCTCGATCGCCCGTGGCGTCGCCAAAGGCAAGCTCACCCAGGACGAGGCCGACGCCGTGCTCGTGCGGGTGCGCGTCACCCTGGACATGAACGAGTTCGCCGATCGCGACCTGGTGATCGAGGCCGCGCCGGAGATCGAGTCGCTGAAGTACGAGATCTTCGGCAAGCTGGACAAGATCGTCAAGCCCGAGGGCATCCTCGCCACCAACACCTCCTCGATCCCCGTGATCAAGGTGGCCGGGGCGACCGAGCGGCCCGAGCGGGTCGTCGGCGTGCACTTCTTCAACCCGGTCCCGGTGATGCCGCTGGTCGAGATCATCTCGACCCTGGTGACCGCGCCGGAAGCGGCCGTGGCCGTCACCGGCTACGTGAAGGACACCCTCGGCAAGATGGCCGTGCAGGCCGGTGACCGCTCCGGGTTCATCGTCAACGCGCTGCTCATCCCCTACCTCTGTTCCGCGGTGCGGATGCTCGAGTCGGGTTACGCCACCGCCTCCGACATCGACGCGGCGATGAAGGGCGGCTGCGGCTACCCGATGGGCCCGCTGACGCTGCTCGACACCGTCGGCCTCGATATCGCCCTCGCCGCGTCGGAGTCGCTGTACGCCGAGTTCGCCGAGCCGCACCTCGCCCCGCCCGCGCTGCTGCGCCGGATGGTGGACGCCGGCCGGCTCGGCCGCAAGACCGGGCGTGGGTTCTACGACTACGCGAAGTGACGCGACTGCGCTGAGCGCACACTTTTCACCCGTCTGGTCGATTATTCGACCGTTCGGGCGAAAAGTGTGCGCCCAGTGCGGCTCTCAGCCCCGCGTCGAAGACTCCGCCTCCGGCGACGGAAAGAACCCGATCTCGATGTAGTGGTCGAAGTAGCGGGCGATGACCGTGGCGTCGACCGCCGGGAACTCGATCGGCAAGCCGCGGAACGGTTCGGTGGGCGCCGATTCCACGACGGTCAGCACCGCCGCCGGATTCGCCTGGGCGATGGCGGCCGCGTAGTTGCCGCTCAGCGCCGAAGCCCGAGCCAGGATGGGGTCGGCGTCGGGACGTTCGGCGGCGGTGGACAGCTGGAGGCCGAATTCCATCGGGTCGATGAAGTCGAAACGGTAACCGCGACCGCGGATCTCCTCGTAGACGACCTGCAGCGGCACCTGCGCACCGGCGGCCCGGAAGATGTTGCCGATGGCCGCGGTCTCGCGTGATCGGCTGACGATCCCCGCCGCGACATGGTCCACAGGCGCCATTTCGATACCGATCGCCCGCACATCCACGGCCACACCGAGAACCAGCATGGCACGCAACATCGTCCACCAGGCGTCTTCGGCGGGAGCGACGCCGGTGCGGGAGTCGCCGGTGATCAAGCCGGGGCGGTAGACGGCGACGGGAACGCCACGCTCGATCGCGGTGTGCACGAGCTGCTCGGCGACCCACTTGGTCATCGCGTAACCGGGCAGACCGGCGGGCACACCGTTGTCCTGCGGGATCCCGGCCAGCACCGACAGCGTCGACACATAGTGGATCGGCTTGACCCGTGTGGTGGTCGCCAGCCGCAGCACCTCGGTGGTGCCACACACATTGGCCGCCCGCATCCGCGCATACGGCTCGAGGTGGTTCACCAGTGCGCCGTTGTGATAGATCGCGTCGGCCCGTGCGGCGAGTTCGGCGAAGCGCAGCGGGTCCATGCCGAGGTTGGGCTGCGCGAGATCGCCGGGGACACCGACGATTCGGTCGAGGTAGGGCCGCAGGTCGATGCGATACTTCGCGGCCGTCGCCACCACGCGATCCACGGCGCCCGGATCATCGGTGGCGCGGACCAGGCAATGGATGGTCGCGGTGGTCTGCTCGAGCAGTTCGCGCAGCAGGAAGCTGCCGAGGAAGCCGGTGGCACCGGTGAGCAGCAGCGTGGCCGGTTCGCCGGTGCGCTGGGGCGCGCAGCCGGTGAGGTCGATCGACGGATCGAGGACGGCGTCGAGCGCCGGATCGGGGCCTGCGGCCGAGGCCGACGACTCGTCGCGCAGGGCCAATGCCAGGTCGCTGACCAGCGGATAGCTGAACAGCAGGCGCAGCGGCACCTCGATGCCGAGTTGCTCGGCGATGGTGGCGCGCACCCGGATCGCCGCAAGCGAGGTGCCACCGAGGACGAAGAAGTCGTCGTCGCGGCCGACCCGTGCGAGGTCGAGCACCTCGGCGATGGCAGTGGCGACGATCTGCTCATCGGCGGTGGCCGGTGCCTGGTATTCGCGGATCTCCACGGCGGGCGCGGGCAGCGCTTTGCGGTCGAGCTTGCCGGTGGCACCGAGCGGGAATTCGTCGAGCACCAGCAGGCGGTGCGGAATCATGTACGGGGGCAACAGGGTTCGGATCGTTGCCAGCACCTCGGCGGTGTCCACGGACGTATCGAGGGGTGTCACGTAGCCGACAAGCTGTTCGTGGTGCACCGCGACCGCCGCACCAGCGACCCCCGGATGCGTGCGCAGCGCCGCCTCGATCTCACCGGGTTCGATGCGCAGGCCGTGCAGTTTGAGCTGAACGTCGGTGCGGCCCAGGTAGGTCAGGTCACCGGAGGCGAGCCTGCGCACCAGATCGCCTGTGCGGTACATGCGTTCGCCGACCGGACCGTACGGGTCGGCGACGAATCGTTCCATCGTCTTGTCGGGGCTGCCGAGGTAGCCGCGGGCCAGTTGCGCACCGGCCAGGTACAGCTCGCCGGGCGTGCCGACCGGTACCGGCCGCAGCCGCGCGTCGAGGACGTAGGCGCGAGAGTTCCAGTGCGGCAAGCCGATCGGGACGGTACCGGCACCCACGTCGGTCACATCGGCGCCGGTGATCGACACGGTGGCCTCGGTAGGGCCGTACAGGTTGTGCAGACGGCCCGCGGTGAGGGTGGTGAAGCGTTCGATGGTGGCGTTCGGCAGTGCTTCACCGCCGACCCACACCGCCCGCAGCGAACGCAGGGCACCGGTCGGTGCGGAGTCCAGGAGCATCTGGAGTACCGAGGGCACGATGGTGGTGCCGGTAACGCGGTGGCGGGCAATGAGTTCGGCGAGGTAGGCCGGATCGGTGAGTCGCTGCGAGGCGGCCACGATCATGTGCGCGCCTGCCCGCAACGGGGTGGCGAAACCGATCATCGAGGCGTCGAAGGTGAACGGAATCGACTGCAGGACAGTGTCGGACTCCCCCACGCGGTATTCGCCGACCATGAACGCGGCCTGGTTGACGATCGCCGAATGTGGCACGCCGACACCCTTCGGCTTGCCCGTCGAGCCGGACGTGAAGATCACATACGCCAGGTCGAGGGTGTGCAGCGGACGCAGCCGGTCGGCGTCGGTGAGCCAGGCGTCCGAGAAGGCCGACAGCGCGACCAGGTCCACCGAGACGACCGGCAGCCCGTCGGCTTCGATCGCATCGCCGGTGGTGGTCAGCAGGCACACCGGCTGTGCGGCGGCGAGGATGTCGGCGCGACGTTCGGCGGGCGAATCGGGATCGAGTGGCACGTAGGCACCACCGGCCGCGAAGACCGCGTACATGGCGACGACGAGCTCGATCGAGGGCCGAATCGCCACGCCCACTGTGCTTCCGGGGCCGACACCATCGGCGACGAGCAGCCTGGCCAGTCGGTTGACGCGGCGGGCCAGCTCGCCGTAACTCAGCGTGACCTCGCCGAAGGTGACCGCGGGCGCGTCCGGACGATGCTGCGCGCGGGCCTGGAATTCGTCGAGCAACGTCGAGTCCGCGACCAGGCGGAGCTCGCCCGACGGCTCGGTCAGCTCGTCCGCGGTGAGCAACGGCAGGTCACCGACGGGCCGGTGCGGTGCGGCGACGGCCGCGGTCAACAGCCCGGCCAGGCGCGCGCCGAGCGTCGCCATGGTCGCGGCGTCGAACAGGTCGGTGGCGTAGCGCCAGGAGCAGCGCAGGCCGGCGGGCCCGGCACTGTCCTCGAGCGGAACGACGGTGAGCTGCAGGTCGACGGGCGCGGCTTCTTCGCCCAGATCGACCGCCGACAGCGTCAACTCGGGCAGTTCGAGGCGCGTGGCGCCGAAGTTCTGGAACGACAGCGCCACCTGGTACAGCGGGTGGTGGGCCTGGGTGCGCGGCGGATCCAGTTCGGCGACAAGCCGTTCGAACGGCACATCGGCATGGGCGAAGGCGGCCAGATCGATATCGCGGACCCGATCCAGCAGGGCCGCGAAGGATTCGGCGGCGTCGATGCGGGTACGCAGGACGACGGTGTTGACGAACATGCCGACGAGATCGTCGAGCTCGGGTTCACCACGGCCGGCGACAGGAGCGCCGACGGTGACATCCTCGGTGCCCGCGACCCGCGCCAGCAACACCGACAGCGCGGCCCGCACCACCATGAACAGCGAGGCATTGTGTTCGCGCGCAAGGGCTTCCAGTGCGGTGTGCACCCGCGCGGAGACAGCGAAATCCTGTGCGGCACCGCGGGTGCCCGCGACCGGTGGACGCGGACGGTCGGTGGGGAGCTCGAGCAGGGCGGGGGCACCGGCGAGCGCGGTGCGCCAGAACGCGAGCTGCCCGGCCAGCAGCGAGCTGGGATCGTCTGCCGCGCCGAGCATTTCCTGCTGCCAGAGCGTGTAGTCCGCGTACTGCACGGGCAGCGGTGCCCAACCCGGCGCCGCACCGGCGGCACGAGCGGCATAGGCGGTCATCAGATCGCGAGTCAGCGGGCCGAGCGAGAAGCCGTCGGTGGCGATGTGGTGCACGACCACCGCCAGCACGTGGTCGGTCGCGGAAAGCTGGAACACGGCCGCGCGCACGGGAACCCGCCGGCACACATCGAACCCGCCGAGCGTCAGCCGGGCCAGTTCGCGCGGCAGCTCGGATTCGGCGATCGGGTCGACCACCACGTCGAGACCCGCCTTGGCCACGGGCAGGACCTGTTGGAAGCCCGCACCGCCGTGCTCGGGGTACACCGTGCGCAGCACCTCGTGCCGTTCGAGCACGTCATCGAGGGCGGCGGTGAGCGCGGCGGTGTCGAGCGGGCCGGACAGCCGCAGCGCGACCGGGATGTTGTAGGCGCTGGATTCGGGATCAAGTCGCGCCATGAACCACATGCGCTGCTGGGCGAGCGAAAGCGGTACGTGCACACCACGTTCGCGCCGGGTCAGCGGCACACGCACCGACGCGGCACCGACCAGCGCATCGAGGGCGATCGCCAGCTCGGCCACCGTGCCGTGCTCGAACACGGTCCGGGCTGGTACCCGCACACCCACCGCGGCACCGAGGCGACCGGCCAGCTGGGTGGCCAGCAGCGAGTTGCCGCCGAGGGCGAAGAAGTCGTCGCCGCGCCCGATCGGGTCCGCGCCGAGCAGTTCGGCGAAGACCGCCGCCACCGTGCGTTCGGTGTCACCGCGCGGCTGTTCGAACTCGCGCGCGAGGAGTTCCGGCGCGGGCAGCGCCCGGTGATCGAGCTTGCCGACCGGCGTCAACGGCACTTCGTCGAGCGCGACGATCGCGGCGGGCACCGCGTGCTGGGGCAGGTGGCGCTCGGCCGATCGGGTCAGCGCCGTGGCGTCGATGGTGGCGCCCGCGGCCGCGACGACATAGGAGACGAGCGCGCTCTCGCCGCTGGGCAGCGTCCGGATGAGCGTGGCGGAGAAACGTACCGTGTCGTCGGCGGCGAACAGTGCGTCGATCTCGCCGAGTTCGATGCGGAAGCCACGCAGTTTCACCTGCGCGTCGGTGCGGCCGAGGAATTTCAGGCCGAACCCGCCGGGCACCGGCACCCATTGCACCAGGTCACCGGTGCGGTAGAGCCTCCCGCGGCCGAGCGGGTCGGCGACGAACCGGCTCGCGGTGAGCCCGGCCCGGTCGTGATAGCCGCGGGCAAGACCATCGCCGGCGAGGTAGAGCTCACCGGGCACGCGGTCCGGAACCGGACGCAGCCGGGCATCGAGGACCAGCGCCGTCATCCCGGGGATCGTGTCGCCCATGGTGATCACGTCGTCGGCGGTCAGTCGATCGCTCATCGCGCAGACGATGGTGGTCTCGGTCGGGCCGTATACGTTGAAGAACGCGCGGCCCGGCGCCCACTGGGCGATCAGCTCGGGCGGATAGGCCTCGCCACCGACGGCGAGTGCGGCCAGTTCCGGCAGCGCCGCCGCGTCGAGTCCGGCCAGCGCCGCGGGCGTGATGAAGGCATGGGTCACGCGTTCGGCGCGCAGCAGTTCGGTCAGTTCGTCGCCGCCGTAGACATCGGGCGGTGCGATGACCATGGTCGCGCTCGCCCCGATCGCGAGCAGCATCTCCAGCATGCTGGCGTCGAAGCTGGGCGAGGCGAAGTGCAGCGTGCGCGAGTCGGCGGTGATGCCGAAGCGGCGGACCTGCTCGGCGCACAGTCCGGCCAGGCCGGTGTGGGTGACCGCGACGCCCTTGGGGACGCCGGTCGAGCCTGAGGTGTAGATGATGTAGGCGAGATCGTCCGGGGAGAGCCTGCGAACGCGTTCGCCCGCGGTGACGGGTTCGTCCGACATCGCGGCCGACTCGACGCCGAACTCGTCGGAGTCGATGCGCAGCCACTGGATTCCAGCGTCGAGCCGGGCCGCGTCCGCCGCCGTGGTCAGCCCGAACGCGGCACCGGAATCGGCGAGCATGTGGGCGACACGTTCGGCCGGGTAGCGCGGATCGACGGGCACGAAGGTGACACCGGCCTTGGCCGCCGCCCAGACCGCGACCACGGACTCGATCGAGCGGGTGAGCGCGAGGACGAAGCGGTCACCGGGACCGAGTCCGCGCGCGATCAGCACCCTGGCCAGGCGCGAGGACCACTGGTCGAGTTCGGTGTAGGTGAGGGTCTGCCCGTCGAATCGCAGCGCGGGCGCCTCTGGGGCACGCTCGACGGCGGCCAGCAGGAGCCGAGGCAGCGTGGACGACACGGGCGCACGACGAAGTCGGCGTGCGGCGCGGCGGCGGACGCCAGAAGCTTGCTCTGTCACCGGAAAGGCTTCCCTTCACCATGGATCACCCATGCGATCGCACATCTCGAACGTCGCCTGGACTCTCGGCTACACGGGGGTATCGGAAAAATCCTGCGTGACGGTACCGCAAATATCTCATCAATTTCGGCGCAGTGGCAATTTCGTAGTTTCACCGTCCACACCACTGGGTATAGCCGACTGGCCGGTTTGTTACCCAGCTCATACGCAGGTCATACGCAGGGCGAACAAGATTCGAGCGGACGCGAGATTTTCAGATTCACCCGACACGTCACCTCGGCGCCGAACTGCGCATCCGTGACGTTTCGCCCGCCGCATACGACAAAACCGGAGGCCGCGAACGCGGCCTCCGGTCGTCGACGATTGCTCCCGAGGGCGGTTACCAGGCAGTAGCCCTTGCCGGACGGCGAACCTGCTCCTGCTCCCCCATCGAGGGGTCCTGCACGCGGGTATTGCCCGCTTCGATCCACTGGGTGTCGGCTACTCCGTGACGGGAACGGTCGGTGCCGCGCACCGCCGTCTCGCAGCGCCGGGCCAGGTCCCGGCGATCCGGTCCGGGATGTTCGAGCGGCTCGAGCACGATCTCGGCGATCATGCCCCTACTGCGCAGCACCCGCTTCGCGGAATCGGCGAAGGAATCGGTGCCGACGAAACCCGGCACGGTGCACGGCATTCCGTCACTGCCCAGGTAGCGCAGCCGCACCGGCTGGACCGGGGTGGCGGTATCGACGGCGGCCTGGAACATGGCGGGCCGCATCGAACCGTAGGCCCGGCCACACCACGTGGTGCCCTCGGGAAAGACCACGATCCGGTTACCGGCGGACAGCCGATCCGCCACCTGCCCGACCACGCCGGGCAGTTCGCGCAATCGCGCCCGCTCGATCGGGACGACGCGCGTGAGCTCGGCCAGTTTGCCGAGCAGCGGCCATTCGACCATGTCGGCACGGGCGACGAAGCTGACCGGCTGCACCGCGGCCAGCGCCACCACATCCGCCCAGCCGATGTGCCCGGCCACGATCATCACCGCGGTGCCCGTATCGGCGAAGCCCTCCGCCGAGGCGCCCTGCTCGGGCGAGCGGTTGTCGATGATGCGCAACCGCATCCCGAGGCAACCCAGCGCCGCCCTGGCGTAGCGGCGCTGCACCTGCTCACGCCGTGACTTCGGGGTGGCCATGGTCAGCACCGGGAAGCTGAGCACCAGTCCGGCGATGCCGGCCAGGCGAGCGAACATCCTGGCGGTGCCGACCTCGTCGATCGGCTCGATGCAGCCGGACCCACAGGGGCTCGACGGCATCCACGAATGAGAGTGCGTTGCGAGCGGCGCGTCGAACACCATGGGTTTACTTCCCGTCGAAATTGGCGGCCGCGCTCTGCAGCCGCTCCAGGTACCGGGTGTTGATGGTTTCCATGCCGAGCAGCGCGACGAAGTCGGCGACGGCGAAATCGGGGTCGTGGGCCGGTTCACCACAGATCTCGGCGCCCAGGCGCAGGTAGCCGCGCAGCAGCGGCGGCATCTTGGGCCGGCTCGGCGGGGTCATCTGATCGAGGGAGAGCCCGTCGACGACGACCGGGTTGTACGGGTGCACGCGACGTTCGGGGTCGCAGGCGTGGCGGCCGAGGAGCTGGTCGCGCACGCCGCGCACGTTCACCCCGGCCGGATCGGTCGGCGAATCCTGCATCGGCACCGACACGCAGCCCATCACCCAGTCGTAGCCGGTGAGCTGGATGTAGTGCAGGATGCCCGCCCACATGAGGGTGAGCACCGAGCCGTTGCGGTGATCGGGCACCACGCAGGCGCGACCCATCTCGACGATCCGGTTGCCGGTGGGATCGAGCTGGGTCAGATCGAACTCGGTGGCGGTGTAGTAGCCGCCCGCCGCGTCGACCTTGTCCGGCGGCAGCATGCGGTAGCAGCCGACGAACTGTTCGGAGAACTCGTCGCGAACCAGCAGGTGGTCGCAGTGCTCGTCGAACTTGTCGGCATCGAGGCCGGTGGCGTTCTCGGGCATCTGAAAGCCAGGTTCGGACGCGAACACCTGGTAGCGCAGTCGCTGCGCGGCTTCCCGGTGCTCGGCATCAGACGCGACGACCAAGGAGTACCGAGATTTCCCCACCCCGGAGTCCGGCGCCGGGGCGGTCAACACGGACGAAATTGTCATACTGCTGATGAAGCCAGTTCGAGCTGGCATCGGGGCGACGCTTCAGTGTCGTGTCGATGCCCGTTCGGTGAACGAGATGGGAGTCATACCGGGTGTTCACCGAGCCGCTGCCCATCGTTCGCCCACCTGCGGGTTTCTAGCCGAACACGACCGATTTCGGCGCTGAACCCAGTTCGCGGTCGTGTATTTCGAGCGTTGCGGAACGACAACGGCCCGCCGATTCCCCGGCGGGCCGTCTCAGGGGCGGATCAGGCGTGCACCCGCTCCTTGGTCACCGCTGCGACGGTGTCGTCGGCGCGATCGGCGTCCGCCGACTCGACCTTCGTCGGCGCAGCCTCCACACGCTCGGCCTCGTCGAAGCCGGGACGCGCCGTCCCGATGAACGCGACCAGCCATCCCGCCACCGCGGCGAAGCGGTTGCGGAAGCCGACCAGGTACATCAGGTGCACGGCCAGCCACATCGCCCAGGCGATGGTGCCCTTGAACGTCACGCGCTCGTTGAGCTTCACCACCGCGCTGAAGCGGCTGATGACGGCCATGCTGCCCTTGTCCCAGTAGACGAACGGCGTGCCGGCGTCCTTCTTGCGGCGGATGATGTCGGCGGCGTGGCGACCCTCCTGCATGGCGACCGGCGACTGGCCGGGGTAGCCGTTGAGCGAGGTCATGTCGCCGATGGCGTAGATGTCGGCGTGGCCGCCGACGGTCAGGTCGGTGTTGATCAGGATGCGGCCCGCGCGGTCGGTCTCGGCGCCGGTGGCCTCGGCGAGCAGGGTCGCGAAGCCGCCGACCTGCACGCCCGCCGACCACACCACCGTCTCGGCGGCGATCCGGCGCTCCATGCCCTCTTTGTCCTTGACCGTCACCTTGCCTTCGTCGATGTCGGTGACGAAGGTGCCGAGCAGCACCTCGACGCCGCTGTCGGTGAGCGAACGCTTCGCGTATTCCGAGAGCCCGCCGCCGAAGGGCGGCAGCACCTCGCCCGCGCCCTCGACCAGGGTCACCGAAACCTGCTGGTGGAAGTGCCTTCTCGCGAGTTCGGAAATCTGGCCCGCCACCTCGACACCGGTCGCGCCCGCGCCGACCACCACGAAGCTGAGCAGGCGGTGCCTGGTCACCTCGTCGGCGCCCTCGGCCAGGGCGAACACGTGGGCGATCTGGTCGCGCAGACGCTGGGCGTCGTCGATGGTCTTGAGCGAATAGGTCTTCTCGGCGAAGTCGTCGCGACCGAAGTAGCTCTGGCTGGCGCCGGTGGCGGCGATCAGCGAGGCGTAGGCGATCTGGCGGGGACCGTCGGCGGTCTCGTAGGTGAGGACCGCGTTGTCGGCGTCGATGCCGGTGACCTTGCCGAGGCGGACGTCGATCTCGGGGTGGCGGCGCAGTACGTTCTTGATCGGTGGCGCGATCTCCTCGGGCGCGAGCACGCCGGTCGCCACCTGGTAGAGCAGCGGCTGGAACAGGTGTTCGGGCGTGCTCGAGATCAGCACGACACCGACTCGTGACTTGGCCAGTTGCTTGGCTGCGGCCAGGCCACCGAAGCCCGAGCCGACGATGACGACATCTGTGTGTTCCATGATCGCTCGCTCCAAGATCGCGTTCTAGATCGGTAATGAATCCTTTCCTATGAGTAAACGCGATGCGGAACGAAGTTGTTTCCACTGCCTGGGCGCATAATAGAGATGACTCTTATCTGCATAACTAATCAATGGGAGGTACCTGGTGGAACTTCGACAGTTGGCCTACTTCGTGGCCGTCTGCGAGGAGCTCAGTTTCAGCCGCGCGGCCAACCGCTGCTTCATCTCCCAATCCGCGATCAGCCATCAGATCGCGAGACTCGAACGTGACCTCGGCGCGCAACTGTTCGAGCGCACCACCCGCGCCGTCGTCCCCACCGACGCGACACTGCGGCTGCTGCCACTGGCCAAGCAGATGCTGAGTCTGGAATCGGCGATCCGCGCCGCCGTGCGCACCACCGGACCGCGCATTCGCTTGGCCGCCAATATGTCCTTCGCCGCGCCGTCGCTGTCGGCGATCGCCACCGCCCGGGCTGCGCACCCCGACGCCGAGATCGAGTACGTGATCAAACCGTTCCGGCAGCGGATCACGGCGGTGGCCGACGGTGACTGCGATCTGGCGCTGATCCGCGGCAGTGTCGACCAGCCCGGTCTCGCCGTGGAACAGCTGTGGGTCGAGGACCTGGTGATCGCCATCTCGAGCAGTCATCCGCTGGCCGAACGCGGCGCGGTCACCCTCGCCGACCTGAGCCCCTATCCCCTGCTGCTCCCACCCGAACAGGAACAGGTGTTATTGCACACACTGATCCGCTCGGCCTTCGCCGACCTCCCGACCGGCCCCACCTTCGGGCCGCCGATCCCGCCCGACCACACGGCCACGATGGAACTGCTCAACCGCCCCGAATCCTGGACGATCCTCTACGAGGGACCAACCAAAGGCCTACTCACCCTCGACCTCACCGACCATCGCCTGCGGATCCCGGTGTCGGCGGTCCTACGCGAGGACGCCCGCGAAAACCCCATCGTCCAGACCCTCCTGGACGCCCTCCACCAACACTGACCGGGTCAGCTCCCGAAGCCGCAGCGGCGACCAGGCGGATCACCGACCTTCCACACGAGTTCACCAGCGATTCGCGCGCAAAGCCTTGCGATAGCGGATCCAGCGCCCCGTCGACGGCGCCGCCGCGCAACCGATCAGACCAGCCGCGATCAAGAACCCCACCGACGCACCGAGGGTGCCGAGGTAGACCTCCTCGGCAGTGGCGACGATGACGCAGCCGAGCGCATACAGCAGGACGGGAGCTGTCACGATCATCGCCATCACTCTGCCCGCCGTCCTGCCCTGCAGTAGCAACACCCCGGCGGCGGTTCCGAAAATGCCGGCGAAGCCGAAGAGCGCGATGGCGATCGCGTTGCCGTCCGTGTTGAGCCCGTTACTGCTTGCCTGACTTGTCAAGAAGGTCGCGAAGACGGTGAGGCACAACAGAACCACACCGATCAGGAGTGCTCCGATTCCGGCGGTCATGGCTGTCCCGCGCGACGGCACGCGTCCGGTCGGCGCGGCCTGCTGCCACGGCTGGGCAAAGGCGGCGGGCGCGAGTCGCGGATCGGCCACCATGGCACCGGGTCCCGGCTGCTGCCATGCCCCATTGTCGAACTGTTCGGGCCATTGCCCCTGGCCGTGACCGCTGAAGCCGTGCCGCTGTTGCACAGGATCGGCCCACCGTCGCTGCCCGTGTTCGCCGGAGCCGTGCCCATGGCGCGCAGGGTCGGTCCACGGCTGGCGCACGGTCGGCGCGGCGATATGCCTACCCTCCAGCGCATTCCGGATCGCATCGGTGAATTCCGTTGCGCTGCTGAATCTCTCGCCAGGCCGCTTGGCCATCGCGCGGGCGATGACGCTGTCGACGGCGGGCGGCAGATCGGTTCTGACCGTGGTGAGTCGGGGCACCGGCTGCGACAGGTGGCCCGCGACCACCTGGCCGGGGTTGGTGGCGGTGTAGGGCGGGTGGCCGGCGTATATCGCGAACAGGGTGCAGGCCAGTGAGTACTGGTCGCTGCGGTGGTCGACGATCTCGCCGGAGAGTTGTTCGGGTGAGGCGTAGGCGAGGGTGGCGGTGAAGGTGCCGGTTGCCGTGAGTTGTGTGTTGGCGGTGGTGACCCGGGCGATCCCGAAATCGGTGAGTACCGCGCGGGTTTCGCGGCCGTGTTCGGCATCGGCGATCAGGATGTTGCCAGGCTTGACGTCACGATGCAGCACGGCGTGCCGGTTCGCGTAGTCGAGTGCCGCCGCCGTCTCACCGATCAGGCGCGCGGTGACCCCGGGCTCGTGCGCGCGCGAATCCCAAGTGGCGGCATCGGTTCCGCGAATGAACTGCATCGCGATCCACAGATACCCGTCGTCGCTGCCGCGGTCGTACACCCCGACGATGCTCGGATGATCCAGCTGCGCAACAACATCGGCTTCCCGCTCGAACCGCCGGTGCAATTCCTGATCGGCCGAGAACTCGCGATTCAACAGTTTCAGCGCGACGCTGCGCGGCAGCCGCGGATGCTTGGCGAGGTAGACCGTCCCCATTCCGCCTTGTCCCAGTATACCTTCCACCTGGTACCCAGCGAAATCAGCCCCCGCCTGCAGCACAACCACTCCTTACTGTCCCCACTCGCAGTCTCGCACGCTACCCGTGCGCACAGCTTTCGGCCAGCGCATACGCCACGGCGGTATGCAACGTGAGCATGTCGTGGTCCTCGTCGTCGATCGCCCACGCGATCTCTTCCACGGCTCGGACCAAGGCCCAGCCACGGGCACGATCCGGGTCGACAGCCAGTGCCGCCGCAGTGGCGGTAACGACGGTGTTCGCGTGTTCTCGTGTCGGATCGGATTGGATCTGGATCATGAGCAGGAACCCCGCGTCGAAGGCAGCCTCACCGAGGCAGGGTTTGGGGTCGATCAGCAGCCACGGTTCACGTTCGGCGGCAACGATATTGCCGAGATGGGTGTCGCGGTTGACGATCAACAGGGGGCCTTCGGGTTCGGAGAGCTCACTGCACCAGTAGTCGACGTCATCACGCAGCTGGCCCGAAAGCAGCTCGGCCAGTATAGAATTCGGCGCGTCGAGCCGACCGCGAAGGCCGGTGACGATCTCGGTAGCGAAGGGAAACGACGGAAAGCCCGCTGGGACCTCGTCGACGGGCCGCCGCAGTCGGCGATACAGCCCGCACGCGAACGCGACCTTCTCCGCGTTCTCCGGTCGCCCCTCGAGACTCGGAAACCCCGGCTGGTTCAGCAATTCCGTGCCAGGACGCGCCCATTCGAGCAACAGCGCACCACTGTCCGGGTCGAAGTCGAGCAGCCGGACAGCCCCGTCCCCCGCGTAGACATGCAGTGCGGTGGCCTCGGCAAGGTTCTCCTCGTCCACCATCGGCACCTTCAACACCGCCCACGACCGATCCGCACGCTGCGCGGCCGCCACATAGGCATGAGTGCCGCCCCGAAACGGCGAGGACAATCCCGACAGCCCCCAACGCGCCGCCAAGCCCGCCACCACACCGGGCAATTCATCGATCCACCGCGCCCCGGCCTGCCCGAACACCTCCCGGACCGTCTCCTCGACCTCCGCGGGCAACACCACACGTCCCAACGACATCAGCCCAGCCTGCCCACACCCACTGTGCAGGTCAAACTCCTAGACAAACCCCTTCTCGACGAGTTCGAACCCGTCCGGACGCACCCGATGCCGCTCGCCCGAGCCGCCGACCACCCGACACCAGCTTTCGACGATCAGTTCATCGGCGTCGGGAGCGAAGGTGATCGAGAAGCCGCCGTACATCCCGGGGATCGGACACCACATGACCGCCGCTGGGTATTCGAGCAGAGGCCCCACCTGCGGCGTGCGGATGCGATGCTCCCGACACAGGTCGAGGACACGACCGTAGATCACCGCCTGCAGTTGACATTCGAGCTGGGCGACAGTGGTTTTGGAGGTCTCGCGCTGCAATTCGGGTACCAACAAGGCAGAGAGATGATCGTTGCCGCGAGCTGCCGCGATATCTGCAGGCGTCTGATCATCGGCAGTCCGGAGTGTGCGCCAGGCGCCAAAAGCTAACAGCCGCTTCACAACCGACTCAGGCGCGCCCAACCACGCCGCCTGATGGAGCGGAGCGAACAGCGACGAACCCCCTACCCTGACCGCGTTGACACGGTTATCACCCGCGACCAAGCCGATGACCGACTCCCAATCACCAACCTTCGCCGCATCGGCCAGCCTGTCGCGGAGCTCTAGCCCGTTCTCGTTGTGGGACTTACGGTTGTTCGGCCCGAGCCAGCTCAACTGCACAGCGTCAGTCTAGCGAGCAGGACGCTGCATGCGGTACCGCTCCGTACACGATGCCGACAGCGCTGCAAACAATCAGAAGGTCAGCGCTGTCCAGGAGATGGCGAGCGGGAAGGGGTACGGGAAGGATATGCCCGCGCCCGCGCTGGGGGTCCATTGGCCTGCCAGTAGATAGTTCGCGTTGCGGAGCGGCCGCACACCGGGTGGGAGTTCGGCGTGACCGACCTCGAGGATGTATATGCGAAGGGCTCCGATTCCGGTCAGATCCGGCGTCAGATCGACTTCCCAGTACGACGGGATTCCGGCACCCGCGTAACGGGCCTTCTTCGCCTCCATTTCGGAGGGAGTGTTCGACGGTGACAGCACCTCGCCGACCAGCACCGTGTCGGTGCCGCGAATATCGGCACCGGGCGGTAGGCAGCGGTGCACGAGAAAGTCCGGGGTGACGAAGTCAGATTTTCCGGCACTGCCGAAGAAGACATTGGTTTCGAAGTTCGCTCGCCAGCAATGCTCTGGATGCGCGGACATCGCATCTCGGGCGCAACGCTCGATTTCGTTGGTCAATCGGCGCATCGCCGTCTGATGCTCTCCTGGGCCCCGGCGCATCCAGACAACTCGCCCTGCCCACAACTCGATCTGTTCGGCGATCTCCTCGGGCAGCCGCTCCAACTCTTCCCACGTCATGAATTCGGGCAGGTCAGGACGCTCGACACCGGGCAGGGGCATAGCGCCGAGCATAGTCGGCGAAACGGCAACGGCCCGCGAAACCGGGCTGCGCTGACGCAGGAACAGGTTTCGCGGGCCGAGGTCAACTCAACCGGGTGGTGCTCAGCCCTTGTGGGACTTCACGGCCTCGGTGAGCTGCGGGGAGACGTTGAACAGGTCGCCCACGATGCCGTAGTCGGCGATCTCGAAGATGGGTGCTTCTTCGTCCTTGTTGACAGCGACGATCGTCTTCGAGGTCTGCATGCCGGCGCGGTGCTGGATGGCGCCGGAGATGCCGAGGGCGATGTAGAGCTGGGGGGAGACGGTCTTGCCGGTCTGACCCACCTGGAACTGGCCCGGGTAGTAGCCCGAGTCGACGGCGGCACGCGAGGCGCCGACAGCGGCACCCAGCGAGTCGGCCAGCGCCTCGACGACCGCGAAGTTGTCGGCGGAACCGACACCGCGACCACCGGAGACGACAATGCTCGCCTCGGTGAGTTCGGGGCGGTCGCCACCGACGATCGGGTCACGCGAGACGACCTTCACGACGCCGTCTTCCTGCGCCGGAACCTCGACGACGACCTGCTCGCCGGCACCGGCCTGCGGAGCGGCCTCGATGGCACCCGGACGGATCGAGATCACCGGCACGTCGCCGGTGGCCTTGGCCTCGACGGTGAACGCGCCACCGAAGATGGAGTGCGTGGCCGAACCGTCGGCGTTGACGCCGATGACGTCGACGAGCAGACCGGAGCCGATGCGCGCGGCAAGGCGGCCCGACACCTCCTTGCCCTCGGCGGTGGCGGCGACCAGCACGGCGGCGGGCGCGGCGGAATCGACCAGGCCGGCCAGGACGTCGACCTTCGGGGTGACCAGGAAGCCCTCGATGTCGTCGGATTCGGCGACATAGATCTTCTCGGCGCCACCGGCGGCCAGCGCGGCGGCCAGCTTGTCGGCGGTACCGGCCGGACCGGTGACGACGGCCGAGGGCTCGCCCAGCGTGCGGGCGGCGGTGAGCAGTTCGGTGCTGACCTTCTTCACGGCACCGTCGGCGTGCTCGATGAGCACAAGTACTTCAGCCATTAGTTCTTTCTCCTTAGAAGTCTCGGACGGCGCCGGATCAGATGATCTTCTGACCGATGAGGTAGGACGCGATCTGGTTGCCGCCCTCGCCCTCGTCCGCGATCTTCTCGCCCGCGGTGCGAGCCGGCTTCGGGGTGGCACCGGTGACCTGGGTGCCCGCGTTGGCGACACCGACGGTCTCCGGGTCGACGCCCAGATCAGCCAGGGTGAAGACCAGAACTTCCTTCTTCTTCGCGGCCATGATGCCCTTGAAGGAGGGGAAGCGAGGCTCGTTG
Source organism: Nocardia sp. IBHARD005 (assembly GCF_052814245.1). NCBI lineage: Bacteria > Bacillati > Actinomycetota > Actinomycetes > Mycobacteriales > Nocardiaceae > Nocardia > Nocardia sp. IBHARD005. The sequence goes on along the minus strand of NZ_CP199935.1, from coordinate 3,318,600 downwards.
ATCTTCTCGGTGACCGAGACGATCGCAGGCAGGGACGCCTCGAGCTTGAAGACGCCCTCGTCGGTCTCCCGCTCGCCGGTGATCTTGTCGCCGTCGACGGTGAGCTTGCGCAGGTGCGTCAGCTGCGGGATGCCGATGTACTCCGCGATGATCGCGGGCACGGCACCGGCGCGGCCGTCGGTGGCCTCGTTACCGGCGATGACCAGCTCGACACCCTCGACCTGGCCGAGCGCGGCGGCCAGCACGTAGGCGGTCTGCACGGCGTCGGAGCCGTGGATCGCCGGGTCGTTGATGTGGATGGCCTTGTCGGCGCCCATGGACAGCGCCTTGCGGATGGCCTCGTTGGCGCGGTCGGGACCGGCGGCCAGCACGGTGACCTCGCCGCCCTGGGCCTCCTTGATCAGCAGCGCTTCCTCGACGGCGCGCTCGTTGATCTCGTCGAGGACCGCGTCGGCAGCCTCGCGATCGAGGGTGTAGTCACCGTCGGTCAGCTTGCGCTCGGACCAGGTGTCGGGGACCTGCTTGATGAGTACGACGATGTTCGGCATCGGTCTTCGTCGACCTCCTTCTGGGGACACGTATGTGGTGGGGCCGCACGAGCTCAGCCGTACGTCCGTGTGAGATCTCTAGCTCAGATCGGAACACTACCCTACGCTAAGTTACCCGTGGGTAACCTACTTGCGCAAGAGGTCCCTGACTCCTGCGTGAACCGGCGGTACCAGTAACCTCGGAGCAATGAGCGAGGCTGTGACCCCTGCCGCACCCGTGGCCGCACCACATGAACCACTGCCGTTGACCGGCGAGCGGACGGTGCCCGGCATCGCCGAGGAGAACTACTGGTTCCGCCGGCACGAGATCGCCTATGCCCGCCTGCTCGACCGATGCACCGGCAAGGTGGTACTGGAGGCGGGCTCGGGCGAGGGCTACGGCGCCGACATGATCGCGGGCGTCGCCCGGCGTGTCACCGGCCTTGACTACGACGAGGGCGCCGTCGCGCATGTGCGCGCGCGCTACCCCCGCGTGGAGATGATCCAGGGCAACCTCGCCGCGCTGCCCCTCGATGACGAATCCGTCGATGTCGTGGTGAATTTCCAGGTCATCGAACACCTCTGGGACCAGGCACAATTCCTGCGCGAATGCCTGCGCGTGCTTCGCCCCGGCGGTGTGCTGCTGATCAGCACGCCGAACCGGATCACTTTCTCCCCCGGTCGCGACACCCCCCTCAATCCGTTCCACACCCGCGAGCTCAACGCGGCGGAGCTGACCGAACTGCTCGTCGATGCCGGGTTCACCGTCGCCGAGATGCTCGGCGTGCACCACGGCGCGAGCCTGAAAGCGTTGGACGCCAAGCACGGTGGGTCGTTCATCGACGCCCAGATCGAGCGCGCGCTGGCCGGTGAGCCGTGGCCCGCCGACCTCACCGCCGACGTCGCCGCCGTCACCATCGACGATTTCGACCTGCGTGAAGGCGATATCGACGCGAGCCTCGACCTGGTCGCGATCGCCGAAAAGGCAACGCGTTGACCGATTCCCGCTCCGCCGTGCCGGGCCAGTTCACGCTGGTCCTGCACTCCCACTTGCCCTGGCTCGCCCATCACGGGCGCTGGCCGGTCGGCGAGGAATGGCTCTACCAATCCTGGGCCGCGTCGTATCTGCCGCTGGTTCGGGTTCTGAAAACCCTTGCCGCCGAGGGTCATTCGCATCTGCTGAGCCTTGGCATCACGCCCGTGCTCGCCGCGCAGCTCGACGATCCGCACTGCCTCGCTGGCATGCATCACTGGCTGGGCAACTGGCAGTTGCGCGCCGACGAGGCGTCGATGTCGGGAAACGTGGCGCTGGGCCGTCACGAACATCGGCTCGCCGCAACAGCTCTGGCCGATTTCGAACAGAACTGGCAGCACGGCGGTTCGCCGGTATGGCGTTCGCTGATCGACGCCGACGCGATCGAACTGCTCGGCGGACCACTCGCCCATCCGTTCCAGCCGCTGCTCGATCCGCGCCTGCGCCAGTTCCAGCTCACCGAGGGCCTGGCCGACGCGCGACTGCGCTGGGGCACCACGCCGACAGGCATCTGGGCACCCGAATGCGGCTACACCCCCGGCATGGAACGGGGTTACGACGCCGCGGGCATCACTCATTTCATGGTCGACGGTCCGTCACTGCGCGGTGACACCTCGCTCGGCAGACCGGTGCGCGATTCCGACGTGGTCGCCTTCGGGCGCGACCTGGCCGTGAGCTACCGGGTCTGGTCGCCGAAACAGGGCTACCCGGGCCAAAGCGCCTACCGTGATTTCCACCACTACGACCACGCCACGGGGCTCAAGCCCTCGCGCGTCACCGGCAAAACCGTCGACGGTCCTGACAAGGCCCCTTACGATCCCGCGTTGGCGGCCGAAGCGGTCACCCGCGACGTCGCCGACTTCGTCGAGACCGTCCGCAAGCGGCTGATCGAGGAGTCCGAGCGGATCGGCAGGCCCGCCCTCGTGGTGGCCGCGTTCGACACCGAACTGTTCGGGCACTGGTGGCACGAGGGGCCGCAGTGGCTGGAGCAGGTGCTGCGCGCGCTGCCCGAAGCGGGCGTGCAGGTCGGCACCCTCGCCGACGCCCGCGAAAACGGCTTCGTCGGCGAACCCGTGCAGCTCAACGACTCCTCGTGGGGTTCGGGCAAGGACTGGCGGGTGTGGGCGGGCGACCAGGTCGCCGACCTCGTCGAGCTCAACGCCGACATCGTTCGCCTGGCTTTGGACACCCTCGACAAGGTGCGTCGCGACGGATCCCTGCGCGACCCGGTCGCCGATCAGTTGCTGCGTGAGGCGATTCTCACCGTGTCCAGCGACTGGGCGTTCATGGTCAGCAAGGACTCCGCCGCCGGGTACGCCCGCGATCGGGCCCATGAACACGCGCACGCCGTCCGCGAGCTCGCCGAGGCCATCGGCGCCGGACAGTTCGCCAAAGCGACCCGTCTCGCGGCAGGATGGGCGATGGCCGACGGATTCTTCCCTGGTCTGGACGCGCGGCGGTTACCGACCGCTGTCCCGTCGGCCGCCATTGAAGGATCCGTATGAAGATTTTGATGGTGTCGTGGGAGTACCCGCCGGTCGTGGTCGGTGGGCTCGGCCGGCATGTGCATCACCTGGCCGTCGAGCTGGCCGCGGCCGGGCACGAGGTCGTCGTCCTGGCACGTCGACCTACGGGGACCGATTCGGTCACCCATCCCACGCACTCCTCCATCGCCGACGGCGTGCTCGTCGTCGCGGTGGCCGAGGACCCGCCGTGCTTCGACTTCGGTGAGGACATGCTCGCCTGGACCCTTGCCATGGGGCACGCGATGGTGCGTGCCGGGGTGGCACTGGGCAAGCCCGGCGTCGGCGAGGGCTGGACGCCCGATGTGGTGCACGCGCACGACTGGCTCGTCGCGCACCCATCCATCGCGCTCGCGGAATATTACGACGTGCCGCTGGTATCGACGATCCACGCCACCGAGGCCGGACGGCACAGCGGCTGGGTGTCGGGCCGGGTCAACAAGCAGGTCCACTCGGTCGAGTGGTGGCTGACCAACGAATCCGATCAGCTCATCACCTGCTCGACCTCCATGCAGGACGAAGTCGAACGACTCTACGGACCGGAACTGGCCCCGATCACGGTGATCCGCAACGGTATCGACGTCGGCTCGTGGACCTTCCGTCCCCGCGCGCCGCGCTCGGGCCCGCCGCGACTGCTCTATGTCGGCCGCCTCGAGTACGAGAAGGGCGTGCAGGACGCGATCGCCGCGCTCCCCCGCATCCGCCGCGCCCACCCCGGCACCACCCTCACCGTCGCCGGCGTGGGCACCCAGTTCGAGTGGCTGCGTGAGCGGGCCCGCGTGCACCGCGTCGCCCGCGCCGTCCACTTCGTCGGCAGCCTCGGCCACGAAGAACTTCTGGGCTGGCTGCACGGCGCCGATGCCATCGTCCTGCCGAGCCGCTACGAGCCCTTCGGCATCGTCGCCCTCGAGGCCGCCGCCGCGGGCGTCCCCCTGATCGCCTCCACCGCAGGCGGTTTGGGCGAAGCGGTGATCGACGGCGTCACCGGCGCGTCCTTCGCCCCCGCCGACGTCGACGGCCTGGTAGACGCCACCCGAGCCGTCCTCGACGACCCCGCCACCGCCCAGGCCCGCGCCCGCACAGCCCGAGAACGCCTCACCGCCGACTTCGCCTGGGACGTAGTAGCCACCGAAACCGCCCAGGTCTACACCGCCGCCAAACGCCGAGTCCGCACCTCCCTCGGCCGCCCCGACATCGTGGAAAGACCACTGCCGGAACGTGATCCGAAGTAGCGCCCGGATCCCGGCGAAAGCCTTACCACCCACTGTAAACCTCTCCTTGACAACAGGCACTGCAAAGGTAGTCTTTACAGTGTGGAGATCAAAGCATCGGCACACAAACATGGAATCGCCGACGCTGACATCACCCACGCCTATGAAAATGCATTACGTCTCGTGGAGTACGAGTACGACGGTGAGCAGCGATTGTTGATCATCGGCCCTGATCTGGCAGGGCGCCTACTCGAACTCGTGGCGGTTCCGGCCGGAGTCCCGAACCGGATCATCCACGCCGACCAGCTGAGACGAAAGTTTCACGACTACCTGAGGTGATTGCGATGCCGACGACCAAGAAGAAGACCACGGCCAAGCGCACCCCACGACGGGTGGCTGGTCGACCTACCTCTGCCCCCAGCTCGCCGAAGGCGAATGCTGCGCCCCGTAACGACGACACCGGCCTCGATCAGTTGGATCCGGCCACTACCCCCGCGACCGACGCAACTCACTTCCGCCGCATCATCGCCGCACGGAAGAGAATCGCCGAAGCCGAGGCAGAACTGCGGGATGCGGTGCGAGATGCGCACGCGGAGGGTAACTCCTGGACCGTCATCGGCACGGCATTGGACACAACCCGCCAGGCTGCGTTCCAGCGATTTGGAAAGGCCTGACATCGTCCCGGTAGTCCGGATTGTCCGGACCGGGTGAGCTGCCCGTCCAAGTGGATCGCCGCAAGCTGACGAAGGTCGCGCGGATTCTCGCCGAGTTCCTTCGCTTCCTCGACCATCCACGTTCGGGCGCGGCCGAGTTCGTCGACATGGGCAGGCATTGGGTCACCGTCCGTGATTCCGTCACCCAGGGAACGCTGCGGGCCGGTGATGCGAAAGCTCTGACGGTCGCCGACACATGGGTATCGCTGTGCAGGCACCTCGCGCTGCGGCTCACCGCCGAACTCGGCGTCGAGGTCAAGCATGTCCTCGCCCGCAAGTTCCACGCCGATCCGGCGGTACGCGCCGCTGCCGTCGCCGAACGACTGGCCACCGACGGGTCGTTCGAGGCAGTCCTGCGCATCCCCGAAACCGCGGGCGACCTCACCGTCATCGCTGATGTGCGTACCAACAAGGTCCGCTGCCGCACCACCATCGCCGCACCCGACGAGGGCACCCAGGCCCGCCGGGTGTCCTGGCTGACCAAACAGCTCGCCGACGCATCCGGGCATGTCCAGGTCGAGGCCGTCTTCGCAGATCGTGGCAATGAAACCTGCGAATTCCTCGACACCGTCCGAACCACCCCGAAGTCGCTCATCGACGGCCGCACCAGCCCGATCGTCTCGTTCACTCTCGAACAGACCTTCCCGATGGGCAACAAACGCTCCGGCACCGCGGCCAGCTTCATCGCCAGCGTCACCACGGCCGCCGAAGCCTTCTACGGCTCGGTGGTGCAATCTCTGCGCGAGTGGGTACCCGCGGCCCCTGAACAGGCCGACGTCACTCCGACGGATCCGGTCGAGTAGTTCGATTACCTCTCAACGGATCGCGAGCGCCTGGGCTGTTCACCCGTGCAGCGGCTCAGGCTGGAGGCCGCCGCCGTGGTAGCGGGTGGCGGCGTTCCAGAGGAAGAAGCTGTCTATGCCCGCGTCTCGGGTGGCGTCGATCTGGGCGCGGAGTTCGGCGTCGCCGTAGGTGACGCCGAGGCTGAAGTCCTGGAGCCACGGGACCACTTTCGCGCCGGTGCCCGCCGTTGCCACCTGGAAGTCTTTCAGTGAGCGGAAGATGATGTCGTAGGGCTGGGCGTTGGGGTTCGCGACGCCGTACTCGCCGGGGCCCCAATGCGATGGGTAGACCATCGGTGCGACGAAGTCGACGCTGCGGGAGATGAGGGGGATGTCCTGGGCGATCTCGTCGGGGCGGGTGGAGGCGATTCCGTAGACCGCGGCGCTCAGGTGCGCCCCCGCCAGGTGCACCGGGTAGCGGCTCTCGGCGAGGAAGTCCGCGACCGCGGTGGCGGGAGTGCCGGTGAGTCCGGCGAAATTCATGCTGGTCAGGCTGCCGTCCGGGCGGCGGACGTAGTCGTACATGATGCCGTCGAAGCCGAGCTGTGCGGCTTCCACGGCGAGGTCGATGTTGTAGCGGCGTACGTCGGGGTGCGCGAGATTGGTGAAGGCGATCGGGCCGTAGTGGCTGGAATAGGGCTGACCGGACGGGTTCTGGACGACCCAGTCGGGCCTGCCGTTGTGCCAGGCCCACGCGGCCACGGTCGGATCCCGGAACGCGACGATACGGCCGACCACCTGCAAGCCCATGTCGTGTAATTGCCGCAGGGCCGCTGGTGCGTCGTAAATCGAAGCGACGGCACCGGATTCGCGGGCGAGAGACACTTGGGAGTCGTAGCCGACGATGCCGTCCTCGTCCTTGATATCGAGCTGCACGGTGTCGATGCGACCTTCCCGAGCGAGGTCGAGAACGGCTTCGCGCAAGCCTTCGTGCGACCACGCGTGCGCGGTGACATGCACAGCCCGCATCCTCGGCAGCGCGAGCGTCGTGACGGCGATGCCGCTGCTCTGATTGCCCGCGGCGTCCACCGCCACGACCTCGACAGCGGGCGCCCACGGCACCGAGATCTCGAACGCACCGTCCGGAGCCGGGGTCACCGTGTCCTCGCCGATGGACACCCGTACCGCGTCGACAGCGTTACCGCGCACCACAATCGGCTCGCGATACGAACGCGTGGGATCGGCCGGTGTCAGCTGAAGGGTCGGTGGCACGGTGTCCGCCGATGGCAGCTCGCCGGATCTACTCAGCGAGAATCCGGCCACCAGAGAGACGACCAGCGACGCGAGTGCGACACCGATAACGGGGGTCCTCCATCGCCGTCGATCGGCCGATCGGAGCTGCAATCCCAACGTCAACACCGCCTTCCAAAACCATTGACAGGCTAACTATTTCGTAGTTCCGACACGGCGTACTCGGTATCGATGGATCGACTGTAATCCGTCGCCGCGGCGTAATATCGCATTGATGACGGGCGGTTCGAACACAATGTTGCGGCTCGCGTCAGCGACAGCACTGGCAGCCGCACTCACGGCCTGTGCCGCCGTGGACAAAGAAGCGGCTTCGGCGCACCCGGCGGTGCCGGTGACGACCACCGCGAAACCGGCACCACCGAATCCGGCCGAGATCGCCGCCAACGAACTGGGATTCGTCCCGGTCCTGATGTATCACCAGATCGCACCGAACCCGGCGGGCGAATACGACCAGACCCCGGCGGAGTTCCGGGACGAACTGGAACGGCTGTATCGCGAGGGCTACCGCCCGGTAACCGCCGCGCAATACATCTCCGGCGACCTCGACCTGCCTGCCGGTACCCACCCGGTGGTACTCACCTTCGACGATTCCACCGGCAGCCAACTCAGCTTCACCGACTCCGGCGCGGTGACCCCCGACAGCGCCGCGGGCATCCTCGCTGAGTTCGGCGCCCGCTACCCGGACTTCCGGCCGGTGGCCACCTTCTACGTCAACAACGAGCCCTTCGGCGGCGACCCGCGCGCGCTGCCATGGCTGGTGGCGAACGGCCATGAAATAGGAGCGCACACCGCCGATCACGCGAATCTCGCGAGCCTGGACGCCGACAATGTGCAACGCGAACTGGTGCAGAACGTGCGCGCGGTGACCACGGCGGCGCCCGGAGTCACCGTGCGTACCATGGCGCTGCCGCTCGGCATCTATCCCCGCGACCACGCGCTGGCCACGGCGGGCACCTGGGACGGCACCCCTTACCGCTTCGACGCCGTGATGCTGGTGGGCTCCAACCCGGCGCCCACCCCGTACGGCACGGTCGACCCCGGTGGGGTGCCGCGTATCCGATCGGGCCGGGGTGCGGTCCCCTTCGATTCGGCCTATTGGCTCGACTGGCTCGCCGCGAACCCGGACCAGCGCTACACCGCTGACGGCGACCCGGCGCGCATCTCCTTCACCCAGCAGCGAGCGACGGAACTCGACGTGCGCTGGCTGGACCGAGCCAACCCGTACTGAGGTGCGGCGTACCAGGTCTGGCGTACCTTCGCCGGGGATCCGGCCGTGCGCAGGTGAGGAACGCTGTCGCGGCTGCGCCTCTCAGGCGTCCGGCGTGAAGGCGAAGATCTCGCCGAGCCGGGTTGCCACGACGACTTCACCTTCCGGACCGATGGAGGTCCCCGTTGTGGTGCCGGTAGCGGCCGGAAGGGGGTCGGAATCGATGGTGTTGCCGGTGGTGGTGTCGAAGGTGATGAGGTTCAGACCCGCGCCGATGGCGGCGACGGTGTAGCCGATGTCGCCCGCGGTTTGGGCCGGGGTGCCACGGAGGGTGAGGTCCTTGCGCTCCCAGACGATTTCGGCCTTGTCATCGCTGTCGTGCAGTGCTGTCAGGTAGCCGTCGTCGCCCGCCGGGATGATCAGATCGCCGGCGACGGAGATGCCGCCGCGGGGCGCCCACGGCAGGGGCTGGGTCCAGCGGGTGGCGCCGTCGGCGGTGTTCAGGGCGATGAGGCGCTTGCTGTTGTCGCCGATGTAGACGGTGGCGCCGTCGGCGGAGAGGGCGGGGCTGGTCGCGCTACCACCGGTGAGGACCTCGGCGCTCCACTCCTGGGTCACGGTGCCGTCGGCGTAGCGCATCGCGCGCAGGGCGGCGGCCTGCTTGCCCGGCTCCCAGACGGTGACGAAGAAGCGGCCGGTCGACGGGTCGACGGCGGTGGTGTTGGCGACAGCGCAGCGGGGGCCGCCGGTCTGGCAGTCGTCGAGGCCGTCGCCGGAGGCGGGACGGGTGAGACCGGGGTACTTCAGGAAGTCGGGTTCGCCGAGCAACTGCATTGTCGGCACCTCACGACCGCCGGTCTGCCGGCTGAGCACGTCGACCTGGCCGGACTGGGTCACCGTCAGCACATTGCCGTCACCGGTGAACTGGATCGCCACCGGCACGCCCGCCACCGGGGTGCGCCAGCGCGGCTGACCGAGATAGTTGAACGAATTCACCGCGCCGTCGTCACCGACGTAGACATTGCTGACCCCGTCGAGCACGGTCGGCGCCGCGATCGTCGACGGTCCCAGCGGGTTGCAGAAGCGTTTGCGGCCGGTGCGCATCTGGAAGGAGAAGATCGCGCAGTTGCCGGTGTTGGTGGTGACGAACATCTGGCCCTCGGCGCCGATCGTCAACGGCTGGGCGATCGGGCCGCCCACCGGACGTGACCAGCTCAGCGACATCGAGTCCGCACCCGACACCGGGCTACTGCTCGCATTACTGCCGTCGTGATGCGTTGCGGGCCAACCTTTTCCGGCGCCGACCTTGATGTCGTCCACATCCGTGCCGCACCCGGCCAGCGCCACCACACCGGCGGCAGCGAGCGAGGCAACGACGCGAGTCCGAGTTCGCACCTGCTGATCTCCCTGAGTAATCGGGGTATGGCACGGTAAGTGTGCCCTGCGAAAGTACTCTGTGTACCCGACGACCGAATCCCCGGGGCAGCCCCGGCGGATCATGACGGGAGAGTAGTTCGTGACGAGCATGTGGGGTGCGCCACTGAGCGCGCGCTGGCGTGGATCACGCCGCCGCGATCCGCAGCAGGCCCGATTTCTGACCAGGGATTCGCTGCGCTGGGTGCTCGCCAACCGCGCCTACACCCCCTGGTACCTGGTGCGGTACTACCGCCTGGCCAAGTTCCGCCTGGCCAACCCGCATATCGTGCTGCGCGGAATGGTCTTCCTCGGCCGCAATGTGGAGATCCACGCGACCCCGGAACTCGCGCGCATGGAGATCGGCCGCTGGGTGCACATCGGCGACGGCAACGCCCTGCGTTGCCACGAGGGCTCGCTGCGCATCGGCGACAAGGTGGTGTTCGGCAAGGACAACGTCGTCAACACCTACCTCGACATCGAGATCGGTGAGTCGACCCTGGTCGCCGACTGGTGCTACATCTGCGACTTCGACCATCGCATGGACGACATCAACATGCCCATCAAGGATCAGGGCATCGTGAAGAGCCCCGTGCGGATCGGCCCCGACACCTGGATCGCGGCCAAGGTGACGGTGCTGCGCGATACCAGGGTGGGGCGTGGGTGTGTGCTCGGCGCACACGCGGTGGTGCGTGGGGACGTCCCCGACTACAGCATCGCCGTCGGCGCTCCCGCCAAGGTCGTGAAGAACCGCAAGGTCGCGTGGGATGCGAGCGCCGAGGAGCGCGAGGCCTACATGGCGGCCCTGGCCGATATCGAGCGCAAGAAGAATGCCGCCGCTCAGACCTAGCAGTTCGCGGACATGGGCGCCGGAAGCGATGGTGCGTGTCGGTGCAGGTCGGTACGGTCAGCAGCGTGGACAGTTATGCGGCGCTGCTGCGGGGGATCATGCCGACCAACCCGAACATGCGCAACGAGAAACTGCGCGCGGTGTTCGAGGGGCTCGGCTTCGAGAAGGTCGCCTCGGTGTTGACGAGCGGCAACGTCGTGTTCGGCACCGCTGACGACCCCGCCGACCTGGAAGAGCGCATTCAGCAGGCACTCAACACCGAACTCGGCATCCCCGGCGGCACCATCGTCCGCAGCCACCCCGAACTGCGCGCCCTTCTCGACCGCGACCCGTTCGAAGGCCTCCCCCACGAACGCGGCTCCTACCTGACCGTCACCTTCTTCAAAACGAGAATGCGCGAAGCCGACACCGAAGCCTTCGACGACGACCCCCTCACCCGTGTCATCGGCTACGACCGCAAGGCCCGCGCCTTCCTCACCGTTATCGACAACAGCACCGGCAAAACGCCCGACTTCATGGCCCGCCTGGAGAAGACCTACGGCAAGGACATCACCACCCGCACCTGGCTCACGGTGCAGCGCGTGGTGAAGAAGATGGAAGCCTGAGCGACCCCAGTCGGCGGTGGCAGGTCTGAACGCGTGGTCCGACCAGCCGCACCGCCGCCTCGACGGCGTCCTCCTTGCGCTCGACACCGACGAACACCGTGCCGCGGATGGTGAGTAGCTCTTTCGCGCGGTCAGTCAGTGGTGGCTGCGACTGCTCGGCAGAGGAAGACGACGCCGGCTCGGCCGATTCGAGTGATCACCAGGGTGTACGGGGTCGAGCCGCGTAGTTTGAGTTTCTTGCGCAGTGCGTCGGGGTCCACGTCCACGCCGCGGACGAGGATCTCCAACGCTCCGCAGTCGCGGCGAGCCAGTTCCTGGCGCAGGGTCTTCTCGCGGAGTTCGAAGCGGTCTTCGATGCGGAAGCCGCGCATGCCCGGTGGGACCGTGTCGCCGGTGAGGTAGGCGATGCGGGGGTCCAGTTGCCAGAGGCCGTGTTTCGCGGCGTAGTGGCGAACCAGGCCCGCACGAACGACCGCTCCGTCGGGGTCAACGATCCAGTCGCCGGGCGGAAGATCGGGGATGTCGTCGGGAGCGGCGTCGGTGAGAGTCGTTGTGCTGCCGCGGGAATCGAGGACGGTGGCGCGGCGGGCGATGCCGGGCTCGGTGAGACCGGGCGACCACAGGCAGGCTTCGCGGACAGCGCCGTCGAGGGAGACGATCTCGACTTCGCCGTCCCAGGCGAGGCGGTCGAAATCGAGTCCGGGAGCGGATTTCACGGCGATGTCGCGGCCGGCGTAGGCGGCCAGTAGGTCGGGCAGCGGAGGTTGGAGTTTCGCCGGATCGTAGGTGCGGCGGCCGTCGGCGCGGCGGGCCGGGTCGGCGATGATCACGGTGTCGCGGGTGGTGGGTGTGAGGGCATCGGCCTTGGCCAGCACGATGTTTCGGCTCCGAGCCAGGCTACCGAGGACAGCGCCGCGGTCGGCGACCCCGGCGAGCGCGAGTCGATCCCGCTCGGAGACGGCAAACACCGCTGCCCCACGGCCGCCCCGCTCGATATCGTGGCCGGCGTCCGAGGTTGACGAGCGCGGCCCGATCGGTTCGGGAACCGACAGCGGCGCGACACCGAGATTGTGCGCGGCCATCGCCAGCCGCACCTCGTCGAGATCGCTGCCGATCACCGCCGGGCACACCGCGGCCAACTCGGACAGTTCCGCGCCGATCGAACAGGTGACATCCTGGACTGCGCGACCGGCCAACCGAGCGGCCCGGTGGCGGGCGACCAGTGCGGGCGTCGCCTGCTGCAAGGCATCGTCGGTGAACAACCACTCGGCGGCGCCGGGCAACTTCACCATGGCCTTACGACGCAACCGCACGGTCTCGATCAGCGCGGCGGCACGATCATCGTGGGAACGACGCACCTGCTCGATATCGCGCAGGTGCGTCGCGGGGGTCAGCTCCAGCCGGTCGACCTCGGCGAGCGCGGCACGGCCTGCCGCGCTACCGAGATAGGCGACGTCGTCGCGGCCGAAGCGGTAGCCCACCTACTTCTTCGCCGCGCCCGGCTTCACGCCGGTGATCATCGCGTTGTAGAAGAACTCGCGCGGCACGACCTTGCGCAGCACGTTCTCGTCCAGCCAGCTCAGACCCAGCCACGCGCGGTACTGCGCCAGGCGGTACGGCATGGTCAGCTTCTCGTCGGGGACGGCGGCCTCGAAGGTGCGCACCGGCCAGCCCCACAGGGCGGCGGCGAGTTCCTCGGTGGTGGCCAACACGTCGACCGCACCCGCGGACTTCGCCATCTTCTCGAGATCGCTCGGGTCGAAGGTGTGCAGGTCGACGACGGCCTCGAGCGCGGCCGCGCGGGAGGACTCGTCAAGTTCGGTCTGCGGGCGGCGCCAGCCGGACAGGAACGGCAGCTTGGTGATCTCGGTGGTCACCTTCCAGGTGGCCTGGCCGAGGCGGCGAGCGTAGATGTTGCCGATGGTGGTCGGCTCGCCGGCGAACACGAAGCGTCCGCCCGGCTTGAGCACGCGCAGGCACTCCTTGAGCGCCAGCTCCACGTCGGGGATGTGGTGCAGCACGGCATGGCCGCAGACCAGATCGAAGGTGTCGTCGTCGTACGGGATGGTCTCGGCGTCGGCGACGCGACCGTCGACGTCGAGGCCGAGGTGCTCGGCGTTGCGCAGCGCGACCTTCACCATGCCGGGCGAGAGGTCGGTGACCGAACCGGTCTTCGCGACACCGCCCTGCATCAGGTTGAGCAGGAAGAATCCCGTGCCACAGCCGAGCTCGAGCGCACGCTCGTAGGGCAGTGGGGCGGGACCGACTGCCAGGTCGAACCGGCCGCGGGCATACGCGATACAGCGTTCGTCATAGGAGATCGACCACTTGTCGTCGTAGGTCTCCGCCTCCCAGTCGTGGTAGAGGACCTGGGCGAGCTTGGTGTCCTTGAGCGCTGCTTCGACCTGTGCCTGCGTGGCGTGCGGGTTCGGCGCCGGATCGTCGGGATGAACCGTCATACAGGTCAGCCTAATATGTGCGCCCGAGCACGCCTCCCCTGGGACGAGGGTCGGCGGCTTCGGCCACGCGGGACCGCGTCTGCGCAGACGCACGGAACGGGCATTAACTTCGCTCCCGCTGATCCCGTCCGGACATCGGTAACTCGCCAGCTACCTCATACCGGTACCTCGAACTGCGTCCCGGAGAACTCGGCCAGGCGGTCGGCTAGCGCCCGGTGAAGGTGGCGGCGTTCGGGCCCTCCGCGGCGAAGGTGCGGGTGCCGGTGCGGGCGTCGTCGGTGTCGAACAGGGCTGACCATTCGGTGACAGCGGTGGAGTGGCCGTGTGGACCGGATTCGAAGACCGCCTTGGCGGCGGCGAGAGCGCGTGGAGCGGCGGTGACGAACTGGGCGGCCCAGGCACGGGCCGCGCTGAGCACGTCATCGGGGGCGACGACCTCGTCGACCAGGCCGAGCTTCGCGGCTTCCTCGGCGTCGACGAAACGGCCGGTGTAGACGAGGTCCTTGGCGCGGCTCGCGCCGATGAGCAGCGAGAGCCGACGGATGCCGGAGAGCGGGATCAGACCCGCTTTGATCTGCGGCAGACCGAGTTTCACGTTGTCGCCGACGATCCGGTGGTCGGCGCCGAGCGCGAGTTCGAGGCCGGCGCCGAGGCAGTAGCCGGTGATCGCGGCGACCGTCGGCTTCGGAACCCGCGTGAGACAGCCGAGTGCGGCTTGTAGATCGGCGGCCATGGCCGCCGCCTGCCCGGCGTCGAGTTCGGCCAGCTCCGACATCTCGTCGCCCGCGCTGAACACCCGCTCGTCGCCGTAGACGATCAGGGCCGAGACCCCGGGATGCTGGGCCACCGTGGCCGCCGCGGCCGCCACCTCACGGGCCAGCTGAGCGTCGACGAGGTTCAGCGGCGGACGATCGATGCGCAACAGCGCGACGCCACGGGTGGTCGGCTCGGCGGGCAGCTCGAGGGTCACGAATTCGGCCATGCGCCACAACCTACCGGCCGCCGAGTGCACCCAACCGCGGCAGCTCGTCGAAATACCGTTCGTTGCCGGGGAAGTTCGACAGTGGACGGCCACCCGCTCCCGGCGTGTACTTCGGCATGATCGGCTCGACGATTCGGTCGGCGGCCAGCACGGCCGCGGTGTCGGCGAACCCGCACAGCGCGTCGAGCTGCGACCACGTCGGTGGCATCAGTACGTGTTCGCCCGCCCGCCAGCTCACCAGGGCGTCCTGCGGTGTCCGCCAGGTCACCTGGGCGGCCTCGGAGGTAGCGCCGTCGGCGATCTGGCCCGGTGGCAGCACCGCGACGAAGAAGCGGGTGTCGTAACGGCGGGGCTCGGCCTCGGGCGTGATCCAGTTCGACCACGGGCGCAGCAGATCGGCGCGCAATACCAAGCCCTCGGCCGCGAGGAAATCGGCCAGCGAGAGTTCGCGGCGCTCCAGCTTGCCCCGTGCCTCGCGATAGCGCGCCGAGTCGTCGACGACAGAATCGGCGGTCGGGCCGGCGAGCAGCACTCCGCATTCCTCGAAGGTTTCCCGCACGGCAGCGGCGACGAGCGCCTGCGCGGTCTGTTCGCCGGTGGCGAAACGCTCTGCCCACCAGGCAGGTTCGGGGCCAGTCCAGGCGATATCGGCCGTCCCGTCGGCAGCGTCGACGCCGCCGCCGGGGAACACTGTCATCCCCGCCGCGAACGCCATCTCGCTGACCCGGCGCTGCAGGAACACCTCGATACCCGCTTGGCCGTCACGCACCAGCATCACGGTCGACGCATCCCGCGCGGGGACCCCGGACTCACTCATACCGTTCCTCTCCACCACCGAACCGACCGCCCGGCGACCAACACCGCACCGGCCTGCCGACCGGACCAGGCTGCCTACTTCGAGCGCAGCCACCTTTCAGCACCCTAACGCCCGCTTGGTCGACGGTGCGTCGAGATCCTCGACCCGGTCGGCGCCTGCCAGGTCGGGCAGGCGGAATCGGCGCCCACCCGGTGACGGCCGCGGGTGAGTTCAGTGAGCCACGGTCAGTTCCGGCGCCGATGGCCGCCTGACCGACGAGCTCGCCGCGCGAACCAGCGCCCGTCGACCCGGTCCAGGGCGATCGACTGGCTGAAGGCGTTGCTCAGATTCTCGGCGGTGAGCACATCGCCGAGGAGCCCTTGGCCGACCACCTCGCCCTCTTTGAGCAGCAGCGCATGGGTGAAGCCGGGCGGGATCTCCTCGACGTGATGGGTCACCAGCACCATCGCGGGCGCGTCGGGGTCGGCGGCGAGATCACCGAGACGCTCGACGAGTTCCTCACGCCCACCCAGGTCGAGGCCCGCGGCCGGTTCGTCGAGCAACAGCAGTTCCGGATCGGTCATCAGGGCGCGCGCGATCAGCACCCGCTTGCGTTCGCCTTCGGACAGGGTGCCGTAGGTGCGGTCGGAAAGGTGTTCGGCACCGAGGGTTTCCAGCATGTCGACGGCGCGTTCGGTGTCGATGTCCTCGTAGCGTTCGCGCCAGCGGCCGAGCACCGCGTAGCCGGCCGAGACCACCAGGTCGCTGACCTTCTCGTCCACCGGGATCCGGCTGGCCACCGCCGCCGAGGACAGCCCGATGCGTGGTCGCAATTCGCTGACGTCGACGCGACCGAGCGTCTCCCCCAGCAGATTCGCGTCACCAGAGGTCGGATGCAGTTCGGCGGCGGCCATTCTCAGCAGCGAGGTCTTGCCCGCGCCGTTCGGGCCGAGCACCACCCAGCGTTCGTCGAGCTCTACTTGCCAAGAGACAGGGCCGACCAGGGTTCGACCCGAGCGGCGGATGGTCACGTCGGAGAAGTCGATGAGCAGATCGGGATCGGGTTGCGACACGGGCTCCATCTTGGCCCACGCGGGCTCTCAGCGCAGCGACCGGCCCGTAGGAGATTCGTCGGTCCTGGTCGTCGACGGGTCGCGCGCGTGGCGAACTTCTGTGCGCAACATCCGCGCGGCGACAAAAGAGACAGGCACCGACAGCACGATCCAGACGATCAGGATCACCACAATCGTCGTCATCATCGCGGAACCTCCCTGAGCCTCGATGTGCCTGGCTGTCGGTTACCTATACCCGCGTGGCACCCACGCCACACCGCGTTGTCGCGGCGAGTCGCGAAAACCGCAACCCAACCGCCGGATTCCGCTCGCGCGTGTCGAGGTGATCACTCGCGCGGCGGCACCGCGATCACCGTCATCGAGCCGGGCGCCACCTCGGTGAAACCGGCATCGCGCACCGCCACCGCGCGTCCCGCCGCCACCTCGGCCACCAACCCTGCCCACCGATGTTCGCCGGCGTCGCGCACAGCACACCGGAACCCGCGCTCGGCCCACGCGCTCGCCGCCTCCACCGCCAGCGCACCCGCCAGCAGCATGCTCGCGTGTCCTACCTGCGCGGCCGCCTTACCCACCGACATCTCCAACGCCGCGTTCACCCAGAGCACCGGCAGGGTGGGATCCACCGGGCCCGGCTCGTCGTGGTCGAGATCGGTACCGCCGATCTGGAGTTTGCGGATGCGCTGATCGATCTCCCCGACGGGACCGGGGACGAACGCTCGGGCCTGCACACCGTCGACATCGACAGTCACTCCATCGACGTCACCCGCGGCCACCCACTGCGCACCACGCGCCCGCCTGGCGACCTTGCGGATGCGCGACCGCTTCCACGCGAGGTACCGCGGCTCCCACTCCCCGCCCGGTCCCGAACGCGGGTCGAGGCACACCGCGACCGCCGCGGCGGCCGCGGCGGCCAGCAGTGCGCTCCGGGCGGGCGGATCGGCCTTGGGAATGTGCAACACCAGCTGCATCGCCTGCACCATGGCCGGGTCGTCGGGGTCACCGCCGCCGCCGTAGCCCTGCGCCAATTCCGCGTGCCGAGCGGCGAATTCGGCCGCCTCGTCGCGGACCGGTGCTGCGGTCTGCTCCTCGGTTTCCAACCCACTACCCATGCCACAACACCATTCGTTCGACACCAGTCCGCCCGCCAGCCTAATAGCGCGCTCGACCGGTGGTCTTCGCGCGGCCGCGTCCGACGAGTCCACTCCGCATCCAGCGCGGCCCCGAGCTCAGTTCACCCGGATCCGCACTATAAAGGTTGGCTCGGGCTCGATCGACGGCTCACTGGACGGCCCGTAGACGAACTCGAGCGAGGTGTCGCCGCGCCCGACCGCCCGGAACGGCCACACGCTGGTGTTGCCCGCACTGGTCGGGCCGCCGTCGGCGATCAGGATGCCCTCGTCATCGTTGATCTTCGCCCATTGGCCGGTCGAGGCGGGGTCCTGCCACAGCCGAACCAGCACGCGCTGACCCAGCGTCGCCTCGACCGTGGTGCCGTTGGCGGACTGCTCGATCGTCAACGGGGCCACCGGGGTCTGCGGGACGGCGGTGGGTTGCAGGGTGACGTTGTACGGTTGGGCCTTGTCGTCGCCACATCCGGCGGTCAATCCGCCGAGACTCGCCACAGCGACCAGGACGAGCAATGACCTGCGCACAGCAGCCTCCCAGTGACGAACGATGACGACGACTCCGGCTATCTCGTCGTCACTCTACGTCCTGCGCCCGCGCGATCGGGCCTACCTGCCGAGCAGCGGAACCCGTCGCACGCCGCCGTCGCGCGCATCCGCCGCTTCCACCTCGTCGCGGGTGACGCCGAGGATGAACAGCACCGCGTCCAGGTAGGGATGCGACAGCGCCGTGTCGGCTACCTCGCGCAGCGCGGGCTTGGCATTGAACGCCACGCCGAGCCCGGCGGCGTTGAGCATGTCGATGTCGTTGGCGCCGTCACCGACCGCGACGGTCTGCTCCATCGGCACCCCCGCCTCGGCCGCGAACTTGCGCAGCGCGGTCGCCTTGAACGCCCGGTCGACGATCTCGCCGACAACCCGCCCGGTGAGCTTGCCGTCGACGATCTCGAGGGTGTTGGCCTGGACGAAATCGAGTTCCAGCTCGTGTGCGAGCGGCTCGATCACCTGCCGGAACCCGCCCGAGACCACACCGCAGCGGAAGCCGAGCCTGCGCAGGGTGCGAATCGTGGTGCGCGCGCCCGGGGTGAGCTCGATCCGCTCGGCGACCTCCTCGATCACCGACTCGTCGAGACCTTCGAGGGTGGCCACGCGCTGACGCAGCGATTCGGCGAAGTCGAGCTCGCCGCGCATCGCCGCCTCGGTGACCTCGCGGACCTGGTCCTCGACGCCGGCGTGCGCGGCCAGCATCTCGATCACCTCGCCGGTGATCAGCGTGGAGTCCACGTCGAACACGATGAGCCGCTTGGCACGGCGTGCCAGCCCGGCCCGTTCCACCGCGATGTCGACCTGTTCGGCGACGGCCACCTCGGCGAGTGCGGTGCGCAGCCGCGCGTCGCCTTCGTCGCTGGTGTCGGTCGCGGTGACCATCAGTTCCATGCCGGTCACCGGGTAGTCGGCGATGCCACGGATGGAGTCGATGTTGGCGCCACCGGTGGCGAGTTCGCGCGAGATCGCGCTGAACGCCTTCGCGGTGACCGGGGCGCCGAGCACCACGACGGCGTGCGTGGACATCGGCGGCTTGCCGATCTGCGCGTCCACCGACACGTCGACCTGCATGCCGACGGTGTTCATCGCCTCTTCGAGCTCGTCCTGCAACGCCTCGGGGTCGTTGGGGCACGACACCAGCACCCCGAGGGTGAGTCGACCCCTGATGACCACCTGCTCCACGTCGAGCAAACTCACCTGATGCCGGGACAGCGTCGCCAGCAGCACCGACGTGACGCCTGGTCGGTCGGGGCCGGTGACGGTCACGAGAACTGTGGTGTCGGCCAAGTCGATCTGCTCCATATCCGCTCCTTTGCTCCGATGAGCCGTGACCGTCCCACTTCGCAAGGAAAACGCGCATGCACCTGCTGGTTCTTCAGCAGGTGCACACCCTGTCGTTCGGTGGTGTCTTACTTCTTCGCGAGCGCGTCTTCGGACACGTGCGTGCTGTGCTTACCCGAGCCCCAGCCCACGTGCGCCTCGGCCTTCATGCGCTCGACCATGTGCGGGTAGTGCAGCTCGAACGCGGGACGCTCGGACCGGATGCGCGGCAGCTCGTAGAAGTTGTGGCGCGGCGGCGGGCAGGTGGTTGCCCACTCGAGGGAGTTGCCGTAGCCCCACGGGTCGTCGACCGTGACGACCTCGCCGTAGCGGTAGCTCTTGAAGACGTTCCAGATGAACGGCAGCATCGACGAGCCGAGGATGAACGCACCGATCGTGGAGATCGTGTTCAGCGTGGTGAAGCCGTCCGAGGGCAGGTAGTCGGCGTAGCGACGCGGCATGCCCTCGGCACCGAGCCAGTGCTGGACCAGGAAGGTGGTGTGGAAGCCGACGAAGGTGGTCCAGAAGTGCCACTTGCCCAGCCGCTCGTCCATCATGCGGCCGGTGATCTTCGGGAACCAGAAGTAGATACCCGCGAAGGTCGCGAACACGATGGTGCCGAAGAGCACGTAGTGGAAGTGCGCGACGACGAAGTACGAGTCGGTGACGTGGAAGTCCAGCGGCGGCGAGGCCAGGATGACACCCGACAGACCACCGAAGAGGAAGGTCACCAGGAAGCCGATCGACCACAGCATCGGTGTTTCGAAGGTCAACTGCCCCTTCCACATGGTGCCGATCCAGTTGAAGAACTTCACACCGGTCGGGACCGCGATGAGGAAGGTCATGAAGGAGAAGTACGGCAGCAGCACCGCGCCGGTGGCGTACATGTGGTGCGCCCACACCGCGATCGACAGCGCCGCGATACCCAGCGTCGCGTAGACCAGCGTGGTGTAACCGAAGATCGGTTTGCGGCTGAACACCGGGAAGATCTCCGACACGATGCCGAAGAACGGCAGCGCGATGATGTAGACCTCGGGGTGGCCGAAGAACCAGAACAGGTGCTGGTAGAGCAGGATGCCGCCGGTGGCCGGGTCGTAGATGTGACCGCCCAGGTGGCGGTCGTAGGCCAGACCGAACAGCGCCGCGGTGAGCAGCGGGAACGCCAGCAGCACCAGGACGCTGGTGACCGCGATGTTCCAGGTGAAGATCGGCATGCGGAACATGGTCATACCGGGTGCGCGCAGGCAGACCACGGTGGTGAGCATGTTGACGCCACCGAGGATGGTGCCGAGGCCGGACACGGCCAGACCCAGAATCCACAGGTCGGTGCCGACACCGGGCGAGTGCAGGATGTCGGTGAGCGGCACGTAGGCCGTCCAGCCGAAGTCCGCCGCGCCGCCGGGGGTCACGAAGCCCGCGGTCGCCATGGAGCCGCCGAACAGATACAGCCAGTAGCTGAACGCGTTCAGTCGCGGGAAGGCGACGTCGGGGGCGCCGATCTGCAGCGGCAGGATGATGTTGGCGAAGCCGAACACGATCGCCGTCGCGTAGAACAGCAGCATGATCGTGCCGTGCATGGTGAACAGCTGGTTGAACTGCTCCGGTGAGAGGAACTGCAGACCCGGTCGGGCCAGCTCGGCGCGCATGAGCAGCGCCATGAGTCCACCGACCAGGAAGAAGCTGATCGCCGTCACCAAGTACATGGTGCCGAGCACCTTGGGGTCGGTGGTGGTGACCGCCTTGTAGAGGAACGAGCCCTTCGGCCCGGTCCGGGCCGGATACGGTCGAGTCGCTTCCAACTGAGGGACTGGCCTGGGCTCTACCGCAGTCACTGATCCTCCTGAAGATGCCTGTACGTCACTCGCAGGCCCCGCCGCGTCCCGGGAACGAACAGCAGCAGACATGCGTTGGAGTGAATCGTAAACCGTGCTGCCGCAGCATTCCGCGCGGGTCCTACTCTGTGTCGTATTCGGCGCGCCGTAGATCGCGATCCCGATCTTCCTCCGCAGGTCGCGTGGGTGCAACGGTTGTCGGCGATGACTTTTCGGCGGTCGGCGCGTCATGATCGATGCCGACGCGCGAACATGCCAGCGTCTGAAGACGCGCTACCCCTGCAGCCGAGGAGAAGTCATGTCGTTGCACCCGAAACCCGGTGATCCCACCTGGGTCGACCTCTACACTACCGATCTCGACCGCGCGATCGCCTTCTACGGCGAGCTGTTCGGCTGGACCGCCGAACGCGGCGGCGAGGAATTCGGCGGCTACACCACCTTGCGCAAGGACGGTCGCGCGGTGGCGGGCGCGATGGGCCGTCACGACGATCCCGGCGACCCGTATCCCGACCGCTGGACCGTGTACCTGAACTCCCCCGATGCCCTTGCGACGACCGCCGAGGCGAGCCGAGCGGGCGGCAATGTGATTGTCGAGCCGATGGCGGTCGCCGATCTCGGAGCGATGGCGGTGCTCGCCGATGTGGGCGGAATCGGGGTCGGGGTCTGGCAGGCCGACACCTTCGCCGGCTTCGAGGCGGTCGGCATCGTCGCCGACGGCACCTGGACCGACCATGTCGGCGTCCCGTCCTGGTTCGAGCTGATGACGCGCGCCTACGACGAGTCCCTGGTCTTCTACCGCGAGGTCTTCGACTGGCGCGACACCCTGACGATCGCCGACACCGAGGATTTCCGCTACACCACCATCCACGCCGTACCGCCGATGGGCGGCGGCATCATGGATGCGGCGGGCCATCTCGCCGAGGGCGTACCCGGCTCGTGGACGGTCTATTTCGGCGCCGACGACGTCGACAAGTCCGCCGGACAAGCGGTGGCCCTCGGCGGCACCATCGCCTTCGAACCCATGAACACCCCCTACGGTCGCCTCGCCGGGCTGATCGACCCGACCGGCGCGCACTTCAGCATCGGCGGAAACCCCCGCTGACCGAGGCGCTCCCCCCTAGGGGTGGTAATCGATCCCCCTGGGAGTTGGCGCATCAACGCTGGGGTTGCTGTCGGATTCCCCTCCCGACGGCGAGATTGGAGGTGTAGCAAAAACACCCGCCGACAAGCCTTCGAGGGGAACCCGATGAGCACCATGGTCACCGCACCCGCCGACAACGTCATCGGGCTGCGCCGCCCGTCCGGCGCACCGATCGCCGCCGGTCAGCTCGCCGACGCCGACCTGGACCGTTGGGCGAACCGCCTGGCCCGGTTGCTGCTCGCCCGTGGCGCCGAGGCGGGCGAGCGGATCGCTCTCGCCGTGGATCCCCGGATCGAGGCGGTCGTGGCCGAGGCGGCGGTGCGCAAGATCGGTGCGATCCCGGTGCCGCTGACCGATGGCGCGTCCACCGCCCCCGGCGCAGGATTCGGGATCACCACCAAGGCTCGCCGGGCCGAGCTCACCGACGGCGCCGACTGGCTGGTGCTCGACGACCGGTCGACCCTGCAGCGCTATCTGGTCAGTTCCGACGCGCCGCTGGTGGCCGCCGAACTGCGGGCAGTCTCCTGAACCCATTCCGATGCGGTCCGCGCTGGTCCAGAATGAACATAGCGCGCAGTACGCACCGGCGAGTACTACCAACCAGGTAGCTGCCCGACGGTCGGGGACAACTCGTGAACGCCCAGCTCGAGACATGAGAACGCAGGTTCGCTCATGATCGCACCAGACGGCCCTTTTCCCTTGTCCGCCGCCCAGCGCGGCATCTGGTTCGCCCAGCACATCGCCGGCGATACTCCCATCTCCATCGCCCAGTACGTCGAATTGTCCGGCGCGATCGACCACACGCTGCTCACCGAGGCGGTCCGGCGGACCGGCCGCGAGTTCGGCACCGGCTACCTGCGACTGGTCGACGTCGACGGCCAGCCGCAGCAGATCGTGGACCTGACCCTCGACGAGGACATGGTCCAGGTGGATCTCCGGGACCGCCCCGATCCGGAAGCGGCCGCGCACGCCTGGATGCGCGCCGAGTACACCGCACCACTGGATGTGATGCGCGACCGATTGGTCTGCCTGGCCATGCTGCGGGTCGCCGAGGATCGCTGGTTCTGGTACTCGCGCATGCACCACATCGTGTTGGACGGGATGGGCGCGCTTGCCCTGGTCCAGCGCGCCGGTGAGCTCTACAACGCCGCCTTCGACGGCCGCGAGCCGCCACCGGCCAAGGCCGAGCCGTTGCAGCAGATCGTCGACGCCGATCTGGCCTACCGGACCTCCGACCGCTTCGCGACCGACCGCGAGTACTGGCGCGCTCACCTGGCCGACCTGGCCGATCCGGTGACCCTCGCCGGCCGTGCCGCCGAGGTCGACGGCCACCCGAACCGGGTCGCAGGCGCACTGCCCGCGGCGACGACCGTGCTGCTGGATTCCGTTGCCGCGGCGGTGAACTCGGGGGTCGCCCCCACGGTGGTCGCCGCGTTCGGCGCCTATCTCGCCGCGATGACCGGTGCGCCGGAAGTGATCTTGAGCCTGCCGGTGTCCGCGCGGACCTCGGCGACACTGCGCCGTTCGGGCGGCATGCTCGCCAATGTCGTACCGCTGCGGGTCACCCTCGACCCCACGACGACCGTCGGCGCGGTGATCCTCGCGGTCCAGGCCGAGCTGACCGGCGCGTTACGCCGTCAGCGCTATCGCCAGGAGGACATCGTCCGCGATCTCGGCTGGGCGATGGACGAGGCCGCGTCGTTCGGTCCTGCCGTGAATCTGATGATGGTGGACACCAGGATCGCCCTCGGCCCGGTCGTCGGGCGGCTCAATGTGCTCACCTCGGGCCTGATCGACGATCTGTTCGTCAACGTGTATCCCGGCGTCGGCGGCGAGAGCACCCACATCGATCTGCAGGGCAATGGAAACCTCTACAGTGACGCCGATCTGGCGGCCCACCACGATCGCTTCCTGATGTTCCTGCACCGGTTCCTCGTCGCCGGGCCCGATGCCCCGCTGTCGACGGTGCCTGTGCTCTCGGTCGCCGAGCAGGCCGCCTCGGTGCCCGCGCGTGGTCCGGCCGGGGTCGCGACGAAGACCCTGCCCGAGATCCTCGCCGCGGGCGCCGCGATCGACCCGGACGCGGTGGCCCTGCGCTGGGGCACCGGCGACACGCTGAGCTATCGCGAGGTCGACGACTACACGAATCGGCTGGCACGCCTGCTGATCGCCGCGGGCGCTCGCCCCGAACACGGTGTCGCACTGTCCATTCCGCGTTCCGCGGAGTCGGTGCTCGCCACCATCGCGGTGGCAAAGACGGGCGCGCCGTTCGTCCCGATCGATCCGGCCTATCCCGAGGACCGGATCGAGCACATGATCGACGACAGCGGCGTCGTCACCGGTGTGACCGTCACCCAGGTACGTAAGTCCTTGCCCGACAAGGTCGATTGGCTCTCACTCGACGACGAAGCCACCGTCGCGCACCTCGCCGTACAGGACCCCGCCCCGATCACCGATGCCGAGCGAACCGCCGCGATCGAGCCCGATCAGGTCGCCTACATCATCTACACCTCCGGGTCCACCGGACTACCCAAGGGCGTCCTGGTCGCACACCGGGGCCTGGCGAATCTCGTCGCGAGTTCGGGCGCCGGATTCGGCGTCGACTCCGACTCTGTTGTCGCCCACGCGGTGTCGCCGAGCTTCGATATCGCCGTCGAGGAGATTCTGGTGACCCTGTCCGCGGGCGCGGCCCTCGCGGTGGTCCCGCCGTCGGCCTACGCGGGCGAGGACATGGCGCGGGTGCTGCGCACGCATCGCGTCACCCATCTCGATGTCACCCCGGCCGTCGCCGGTTCCCTCGACCCCGCGACCCTGCCCGACCTGCGCACGATCGTGGTCGGTGGGGACGCGTGCCCGCCGGAGCTGGTGTCGAAGTGGGCCGGGCGCGCCCTGATCAACGGCTATGGACCCACCGAGACCACCATCACCACGACGCTGAGCGAACCGCTGGTCCCCGGCGCCCCGGTGACCATCGGCAGCCTCGTCCGTGGCGTGTCCGGCCTGGTGCTCGACCCCTGGCTGCGACCGGTTCCGGCGGGCACCGTGGGCGAGCTGTACCTCGCCGGCCCCGGCGTCGCGCGTGGCTATCACCGGCGCAGTGGCTTGACCGCGACCCGGTTCGTCGCGAATCCGCACGCGCCGGGTGAGCGGCTGTATCGCACCGGCGACCTGGTGCGATGGACCGACCGCGACGGCAGGCTCACCCTGGAATACCAGGGCCGCACCGATTTCCAGGTGAAGGTACGCGGCTACCGGATCGAGCTGGGCGAGATCGATGCCGCCCTGCAGCGGCTTCCCGAGATCGATTTCGCGATCACCCTCGGCGTCGAGACGGCCACCGGCGCGACCGCGCTCGTCTCCTATGTCACGACCGAGCCGGGCGCCGAGGTCCATCCCGAAGCCGTCAAAGCTGCTGTCGGCGAACGACTTCCGGCCTACATGGTGCCGGCCGTAGTGATGGTTCTGGACGAGGTGCCGCTCACCCCGCTCGGCAAGGTGGATCGAAAGGCTTTGCCCGCACCGGATTTCAGCGCCCGCACCGTCACCAGCCGGGCGCCGTCGACACCGCGTGAGCAGGCCCTGGCAACCCTGTTCGCCGAGGTTCTCGGGCTCGACGCCGTCGGAGTCGACGAGAGCTTCTTCGCCCTCGGGGGCGACAGCATCGTTTCCATCCAGCTGGTCTCGCGCGCGAAGGCCGCCGGTATCTCGTTCAGCGCCCGCGATGTCTTCGAACGCAAGACGGTCGCCGCGCTGGCTGCGGTCGCCGACGAGACCGAGGTCCATGTGGTCGACGAGCTACCCGGTGGCGGTGTCGGCGAGGTGGCCCTCACCCCGATCGTGCACGCGATGATCGAGCACGGCGACACCTGGGGCCGCTACGGGCAGGCCGTCCTGATCGGGCTGCCCGCCGACATCGACCGCCCCAGGCTCGCGGCCGCGCTACAGGTCCTGCTCGATCATCACGATCTGCTCCGTTCTTCGCTGCGCCGAACCCCGGACGGCTGGGAATGGATTGTCGCCGAACGCGGTTCGGTCGACGCCGAGACACTGATCGATGTGGTCGACGCCGACACCGAGGTCGCGGTCGACCGGGCCTTGCGCGATGCCGCGGATCTGCTCGATCCCACCACGGGCGCCGTTGCCCGGTTCGTCGTGATCGAACGCGCCGGCGCCGACTCGCTGTGCTGGCTGGTCCTGCACCACCTGGTCACCGATGGTGTCTCGTGGCGAATCCTGCTGCCGGACTTCGCCACTGCGGCCTTCGGCGGCGCGCTCGATCCGGTCGGCACGTCCTTTCGCCGCTGGGCGCACGGCCAGGCCGGCAACGCCGCGACACGCATCGACGAACTGCCGATCTGGCAGCGAATCCTCGCCACACCCGACCCCTCGTTCACCCGGGCCAACGGCCATGACCTCAACAGGATCACGACCGGCTCTTCCTCCGATCCCACCGATCAGGCCGCCGGCACGGCGAAGAGCACCTCCTTCGATCCGACCCTCGACGTGGTCGCCACCATGGCGCAGTGGCAGACAACGGTGCCTGCCGACATCGCACACACCGTCTTGCACACCGTGCCCGAGCAGTTCCATTGCGGCGCGGACGATGTGCTGCTCACGGCACTCGCCATGGCAGTGTGCCGGTGGCGCGACCGCACCGGCGCCGTGTTGACGCTGGAAGGCCATGGCCGCAGTGAGTCCCTGCTGCCCGGTGCCGATGTCGCGCGCACCGTGGGCTGGTTCACCAGCGTGTACCCGGTGGCGCTCGACCTGGCGGAGATCGATCTCGGCGACGCGTTCACCGGCGGCCCCGCGGCGGGGTCGGCGATCAAGGTGACCAAGGAGCAGCTGCGTTCGGTCCCCGATCGCGGTGTCGGCTTCGGGCTGCTGCGCTATCTGAACGACGAGACCGCCGCGGCGTTGGCGAACGCGCCGACTCCCCAGCTGAGCTTCAACTATCTCGGCAGGGCGGTGACCGGCGACGATCCCTGGGTCCCGCGGCGCTTCGCCGCGACCAACGACGACCGCGCGCCGCTGGCCGCCGTCGTCGACATCAACGCGGTGCTGACCGAGGCCGGACTGGAAGTCACCTGGGCCTACGCGAGCAGGCTGCTCGACGAGGCCGACGTGCGCGAGCTGGCCGACCTGTGGTCGCAGGCCCTGCACGCGCTCGTCACCCATGCCTGCGCCGGCGACGCGGGTGGCCGTACCCCCTCGGACTTCGAGCTGGTCACGCTCGATCAGTCCCAGATCGAGCGCTGGGAGCACACCTTTCCGAAACTCACCGATGTCTGGCCGCTCTCGCCGCTGCAGTACGGCCTGCTCTTCCACTCGCTCTACGACTCCGATACCGCCGACGGTTACACCGTCCAATCGCTGCTCACCCTGGCAGGCACCGTCGACGCCGCCCGGCTGCGCGGCGCGGCACAGGCGCTGATCGATCGGCACGAGAATCTGCGCGTGGCCTTCATGGAGACCGACGACGGCCCCCGCCAACTGGTCCTCTCCGCCGCCGAGATCCCTTGGCGGGAGCTGGATCTCACCGATATCACCGACGACGAGCACCGCGCACGCGAACTCGGCCGGACGATCGAACTCGACGCGCTGACCCGGTTCGACCTCACCCGTCCCCCGCTGCTGCGCTTCACCCTGATCAGGACCGCACCGGAGATCTTCCGGCTCGTGATGACCAATCACCATCTGGTGCTGGACGGTTGGTCGACGCCGCTGCTGGTGCGGGAACTGCTCACGCTGTACGTCACCGCGGGTGACGCGTCGATGTTGCCGCCCGCCCGGTCCTATCGCGAATTCCTGTCCTGGCTCGAAGATCAGGACACCCAAGCCTCGCTGGCCGCGTGGAAGCAGGCGCTGGCCGGAATCGACACGCCGACCCGCGCCGTCCCCACGCTCGCCGGGATCGAGTCGACCGAGACCGCGATGCTCTCGCAGGATCTGTCCGCCGCCACGGTCGCGGTCCTCGAGTCGGCCGCCCGGGAAGCGGGCGCGACCGTGAACACCCTGGTCCAGGTGGGCTGGTCGATGCTGCTGGCCATGCTCACCGGCCGCACCGATGTGGTGTTCGGCGCCACGGTGTCGGGTCGGCCGCCGGAGCTGCCCGGTGTCGAGGAGATGGTCGGGCTGTTCATCAACACCGTTCCGGTACGGGTGAGGCTGGATCCGTCGGAGAAGGTGTCGGACCTGCTGGCCCGCGTGCAAGCCGAGCAGGCCCGGCTCATGGACCATCAGCACATCGGCCTCGCCGCCATCCACCGCACCGTCGGTCTGGCCGAATTGTTCGACACCCTCACCGTTTTCGAGTCCTACCCCATCGATCGCGAGGCACTGTCCCAGGCCTTGGACATCGCGGGCATGCGGGTGCTCGATGTCGAGGGCACCGACGCGACGCCATACCCGTTGAACCTCATGGTGATTCCGCTGCGTGGCGAGGCCGGTGCGGGCGACGCCCTGCGCATCACCGTGAAATTCATGGCCGATCAGCTCGAACGCACTGCGGCGCAATCACTCCTGGACCGGTTCATCCGCCTGCTCTGCCAGCTCGCCGAGAACCCGCATGCAGTGGTGTCCCAGCTGCGGACGTGCAGCGACACCGAATTGGCCTCGCTCGCACCGGTTCACGGCCCGCCCCCCTTGCCGATGCGCACGCTCGCCGACATCCTGACGGCGGGCGCGCGGATCGATCCCGACGCGATCGCGGTCAGCGCGGGCGAGCTGCGGATGAGTTACGGCGAACTCGACGCCTGGTCCAATCGATTCGCCCGGGTCCTGCTCGGTCGCGGGATCGGCCCCGAGATATTCGTCGTGCTCGCGCTGACCCGGTCGCTGGAATCCGTAGTCGCCGTGTGGGCGCTGGCCAAGACCGGTGCGGCGTTCGTCCCGCTGGATCCGAGCTATCCGGTGGAGCGGATCGAGCACATGCTCACCGATTCGAAGGCCCCGATCGGCGTCACCGTGACGGCCACCGGCGAAGACCTGCCCGGGTCCATCGACTGGCTACTGCTCGACGATCTGAACACCATGCGCCGCGCCATGCTGGTCTCCGATGCGCCGATCACCGATGCCGAACGCGGCGGCCCTGTCGATATCGACCACACCGCCTACCTGATCTACACCTCCGGTTCCACCGGCAAGCCCAAAGCGGTGTTGCTCAGCCACCGCGGCATCGCCAATCTCGTTGCCGCCCAGCGGGAAACCCTGGCACTCGATCCGTCCGCCAGCGCACTTCAGGTCGCCTCCCCCAGCTTCGACGCCTCCGTTTTCGAAATGCTGACCGCGCACGCGGCGGGTGGACGGCTGGTCGTGTCACCGCCGGAGGTGTACGGCGGCACCGAACTCGAGACGCTGCTGCGCACCGAACGGGTCACCCACGCGGTGATCACCCCGTCGGCACTGGCGACGATGGAGCCCACCGATCTCACCGATCTGCGGGTGCTCTCGGTGGCCGGTGAGGCCGCCACGCCCGAGCTCATCGAGAAGTGGGCCGCGGGCAGGCGGATGGTGAATCTGTACGGCCCCACCGAGTTCAGCATCTGGGCGAGCGGACCGGCCGAGCTGGTCGCGGGCGAGCCGGTGACCATCGGCGGACCGATTCGCGGTGCGGCGCTGGTGGTGCTGGACAGCTGGTTGCGGCCGGTGCCGACCGGCATCGCGGGCGAGCTGTATCTGGCCGGGCCCGCGCTGGCGCGTGGCTATTTCAACCGATTCGAGATGACCGCGAGCCGGTTCGTCGCCAACCCCTTCGGCATCGCCGGGGAACGGATGTACCGCACCGGTGACATGGTGCGCTGGGTCGCGGGCGAGAACTCCGTGCTCACGCTGGAATATCTGGGCCGCAGCGACTTCCAGGTCAAGATCCGGGGCCTGCGGATCGAACTCGGCGAGATCGACGCGGTGCTCTCGCGTGCCGACGAGGTCGACTACGCGGTGACGATCGGACGCGAAGGACCGGCGGGCGCCACCGTGCTCGTGTCCTACGTACTGCCCGTGCCGGACATCGAACTCGACACCGAAACACTGCGCGCGCAGGTCGCGGCGGAACTGCCCGGCTACATGGTGCCCGCCTATGTTGTTGTCCTGGAAGATATCCCGCTCACCCCCGTCGGCAAGCTGGACCGCAAAGCCCTTCCGATACCGGACTTCTCGGCGACTCAGCAGTCCCATCTCGCGCCGCGCACCCCGATCGAACAGGCCGTCGCGGAGGTGTTCGCCGACGTGCTCGGCAGTGAGCGGGTGAGCGTCGACCAGTCCTTCTTCGAGCTCGGCGGCAACTCGCTGAGCGCGACAAAGGTTGTCGCCCGGGTCAATTCGGCACTCGGCTCCACCATCGCCCTGCGCGATCTGTTCGACGCACCGAGCGTCGCCCAGCTCGCGTCGCGCGTCGTCCCCGCCGCCGAGGGCACCGCGGGCCGACCGGCACTGGCCCCGCGCCTGCGCCCCGACCGCATTCCCCTCTCCCCCGCCCAGCAGCGCATGTGGGTACTCAACCAGCTCGACCCGGCGTCGTCGGCCTACAACATCGCGATCGCCCTTCGCCTCACCGGAACCCTGGATGTGGCTGCCCTGCGCCGAGCACTCGCCGACGTGGTCGAACGCCAGGAAAGCCTGCGCACGCGCTACCCCGCCGACGCCGAAGGCCCACGCCAGGTCATCGTCGGCATCGACACCGCCACCCCGGCGATGCCGATGATCGACACCGAAGACGGTGCACCACTGCGGGATCGGATCAACGAACTGGCGGGAACCGGATTCGACCTCACCCGCGAGCCCCCGCTGCGCGTCGGCCTTTTCCACCTCAACGGCGGTCCCGACACCGAACGCTCCCCGAGGTCGGGTAGCTCCCTGAGTCCCAGTGGTTCGCGGGCCTTCGACACTCGCCCGAGTCCCCACGGCGCACACCGCACGCCGGCCTCCCACCCGAGTGCCGAGGACACGCACGGCCCCAATGTCGTTGTCCCAGTGCATGTTGTCGTCCTAGTGGTGCACCACATCAGCGCGGACGGCGCGTCGATGGCGCCATTGGCTGCCGACCTGGTGGCCGCCTACTCGGCACGGGTGGCAGGTGCGGCTCCCACTCAGCCTCCGCTCGCCGTGCAGTACGCCGACTTCGCGCAGTGGCATCGCGAGCTGCTCGGCAGCGGATCAGATACGGAATCCGTGGCGGCACAGCAGATCAAATACTGGAGCGAGACGCTCGCCGACGCACCGGACGCCCTGGAACTGCCCACCGACCGCCCCCGCCCCGCGGTACAGACGATGCGCAGCGACGACGTCGGCTTCAGCATCGACGAACAGACCCACCGCGCGCTGATCGGTTTCGCCGCCGCGAACACTGTGAGCGTCTTCATGGTGGTTCACGCCGCCCTCGCGGTTCTGCTGGCCCGACTCGGCGGCACCGGCGATGTCGTCATCGGCACCCCGATCGCGGGTCGCGGCGAGGCCGCGCTCGACGACCTCGTCGGCATGTTCGTCAACACCCTCGCCCTGCGCACACCGGTCGACCCCGGCACCGGCTTCCGGCAGCTGCTCGCCACCGTCCGCACCACCGACCTCGACGCCTTCTCCCACGCCGACGTACCGTTCGAACAGCTCGTCGGGGCACTCGACCCCACCCGATCGACCGCCCACCACCCGCTGTTCCAGGTGTCGCTGTCGCTGCAGAACTTCATCGAGCCGGTGCTCGAACTGCCCGGCCTTCGCTTCGAAGTCGAGGACTTCGACCGCCGCTGCTCGGCCTTCGACCTCACCCTCGATCTGCGCGAACGGTTCGGCGAAACAGGACCGGAAGGCATCGAGGGCGTCCTGACCTACGCGACGGACCTGTTCGACGCCGGCACGGTCGCCACCTTCGCGACCCGCTGGCGGCAGGTGCTCACCACCGTCCTCACCGACATCGACATCCGCCTCGCCGACATCGACATCCTCGCCGAATCCGAACGCGCGGAGCTGATTCCGGTCCGCGGCCCCGCCACCGCGGGCACGACCACCTTGGCCGAACTGCTCACCACCACCGCCACAACCTTCCCCGACCGACCCGCACTGGTCGCCAACGCCACCACGGCCTCCGCGGCCCAGCCAAGGCCTGTCACCGACACCACCGCGCCCCTGCTCGAACAACCCGAACCGGCGGCCGGGACGACATCCACGGACCAGCCCCGGGTCACCGCAGCGGCACGCCTGGAACAACCCGCGCAGGTATCCGACACGACCACCTACCGCGCCCTGAACGCCCGGTCGAACCAGCTGGCCAGGCTGTTGATCGAGACGGGGGCCCATACGGAAACCGTGGTAGCGCTGGGCCTCCCACGCTGTGCCGAGCTGCACATCGGCATGTGGGCCGCGGCGAAGGTGGGCGCGGCGTTCCTGCCGGTCGACCCGAAGCATCCGGCGGACCGCATCGACCACATGCTCACCGATTCCGGCGCACAGGTCGGGATCACGCTCGCCGAGTATCGGCCGCAGCTCACCGATACCACCCACTGGTTAATCCTCGACGACGCCGACGTCGCCGCCCGCCTGGATGCCACCGACGACGCCGACATCACCCCCGAGGAGCTTCCGGTCCCGATCAGAGTCCAGAACCCGGCCTGGATGATCTACACCTCCGGCTCCACCGGCACCCCGAAGGGCGTCACCGTCACCCACCGCGGCCTGGCCGACCTGGTCGCCGCCCAGCGCGCCGACCTCACCCTCGACGAACACGCCCGGGTACTGCAAGTCGCCTCCCCGAGTTTCGACGCGTCGATCTTCGAGGCGCTCATGGCATTCGGTTGCGGTGGCGCGTCGGTGATCGCACCTCCCGATGTCTTCGGCGGCGCACTGCTCGCGGAATTGATCGCCACCGAACAGGTCACCCACATGGTGATCACGCCGTCGGCTTTGGCCACCATCGATCCCGCCGAGGTGTCGAGCCTGCGGGTACTCGCGGTCGCGGGTGAGGCGGTCGGCCCCGATCTGGTCGCACGCTGGTGCGGCGGTGCGGGCAGCCGGACAATGGTCAACCTGTACGGACCGACCGAATACACCATCTGGGCAACAGGATCCGAGCCACTGTCCGCTACCGAACCGGTCACCATCGGCACCCCTGTTCGCGGTGCGGCGGTCCTCGTCCTCGACGACCGGCTGCGCCCGGTACCCGTCGGCGTCGCGGGAGAGCTGTACCTCGCAGGCACCGCCCTCGCGCGGTGCTACCACGCCCGACCCGGCTTGACCGCGGCTCGATTCGTTGCCAACCCTTTCGGCGCGCCCGGCGAATTCCTCTATCGCACAGGCGATCTAGTGCGATGGACTCACACCAGCAGCCCTGCCCAGCCCGACCGCCCTGCGCACACCGACAGCCCTGCCCGGTCCGACCGCCCCGCGCAGCCCGACGGCACCGCCGGTGCGCCATCCGGATTGGCACTGGAATACCTCGGCCGCACCGACTTCCAGGTGAAGGTGCGCGGTCAACGCATCGAGCTCGGCGAGATCGACGCGGTGCTCGGCGCCATCGACGGCGTCGATCTCGCTGTGACACTGGGTGTTCCAGGACCCACCGGCGCTACCGCGTTGGCCGCGTACCTGGTGCGCATGCCCGGCGCGAACCTCGACATCGCACACGTCAGAGCCCTGGCAGCCGACACACTGCCCGCCTATATGGTGCCCGCCGCCTTCGTCGTGCTGGACGAGATCCCCATCAACGCGGTCGGCAAGCTCGACCGAAAAGCCCTGCCGGAACCGGTGTTCGTCACCGACGACACCCCGTACCGCGCACCGGGGACGCCGACCGAACAGGTGCTCGCCGAGGTCTACGCCGAACTGCTCGGCCGCGCACAGGTCGGCATCGACGATTCGTTCTTCGCCCTCGGCGGCGACAGCATTCTGGCCATCCAGCTCGTCACCCAGGCGAAGCTGCGCGGCGTGCACTGCACACCACTGCAGGTCTTCGAACACCGCACGGTCGCGGCACTCGGCGCGGCCGTCGATGCCGCGGACACGGTGCAGGCGCTCGCGGAACTGCCCGGCGGCGGCACCGGTGACCTGCCACTCACCCCGATCGTGCGGTACATGATCGAACGCGGCGGCGATTTCGACCGGTTCGCCCAAACCGCGGTAGTGGAACTGCCCGTCGGCATCGACCGCGCCCAACTCGTCACCACCCTCACCGCCGTGATCGACCGGCACGACATGCTGCGGGCGCGCCTGTGGGCGGGCGAGGACGGCTGGCAGCTGCAGGTGGCCGCCCCCGGTTCGATCGACGTCGACGCACTCGTGCACCGCACGGCCTTCGACGCCGTCACCGACCCGGTCGAGCTGCGGGAATACGCGCAGACCGAGCTCGATTCCGCCATGAACCGCCTGCACCCGGCCGACGGCGTGGTACTGCAATTCGTGTGGCTCGACCCGGTCGGCGACGCCGGTTCACACACCCGGCCCGGGCGCCTGATCATCGTGGCACACCACCTCGCGATCGACAGCGTGTCATGGCGAATCCTGGTGCAGGACTTGATCGCCGCCTGGGCCCAGGTGTCCGCGGGCGCCGCACCGGTCCTGCCCGATATCGGTACCTCGATGCGGCGCTGGTCGTATGCGCTCACCGAGCAGGCCCATTCCGAGCGCCGCCGCGCCGAAATCCCGTACTGGCAACAGGTGGTGAACGGCCCCGACCCGCTGCTCGGTACCCGCCACCTCGATCCGGCCACCGATCAGGCGCGGACGGTCCGCCGCCTCGACATCGAGGTCGCTCGAGACACCACGACCGCCCTGCTCACTACCCTGCCCCGCCTGTTCCACGGCAGCGTCACCGACGCGCTGCTGGCCACCCTGGCACTGGCGCTGGTGCGCTGGCGCGCCCGCCGAGGCGTGGACGAACCCTCGGCGCTGTTGCGTCTGGAAGGCCATGGCAGACAGGAAGAAGTCGTGCCCGGCGCCGACCTGTCGCGGACCATCGGCTGGTTCACCACCCTGTACCCGGTGCGGCTCGATCTCACCGACATCGATTTCGAGGACGCGCTGGCGGGCGGCCCGGCGATGGGCACGGCCATCCGCCGGGTCAAGCACGACCTGGCCGCGGTCCCGGACAAGGGCATCGGATTCGGGCTGCTGCGCTACCTGAATCCCGAAGCAGCCGAACAACTCCCGGCGCGCCTACCCGGCCAGATCTGTGTGAACTACCTCGGCAGGCACACCTCCGTCGACACTCCCACCGGCCTCGAAGGTCTCGGCTGGCTCCCCACCGACGCGCTCGGCGATCTCGAGGCGGCCGAGCATCCCGGGATTCCGATCATGTCGGCGATCGATATCAACGCCATGGTGGTCGGCAACCGCCTACGGGCCGACTTCGGTTACGCGGCAGAGCTTGTGGCCCGCGAAGATGTCGCCGAACTCGCGACGCTGTGGGCCGAGGCACTCGGGGCGGCAGCTCGATTCGCCGAAACCCCAGCGGCCCAGGCAGCTTCGGCCGACGAAGCCGCCGCCATGACAGCGCACACAGCGGCGATCGCGGAGCCAGGGCCGACCGGTCTCGGACTCGATGTGCTGCTGCCGATCCGCCCCGGCGGGGACCGGCCCGCGCTGTTCTGCGTCCACTCCTCCTCCGGAATGTCCTGGAGCTACC
This sequence comes from Nocardia sp. IBHARD005, assembly GCF_052814245.1. Lineage (NCBI taxonomy): Bacteria > Bacillati > Actinomycetota > Actinomycetes > Mycobacteriales > Nocardiaceae > Nocardia > Nocardia sp. IBHARD005. Next base: position 3,282,546 of record NZ_CP199935.1, on the reverse strand, counting down.
TGGGATTGGCCGAACAGCTACGACCAGGACGACCGATCTACGGACTCCAGGCCCCCGACCTCAGCGGTCGCGAACCGTCGGCCCGCTCGATCGAGGAATTCGCCCGGCGCTACGTCCGCGAGATCCGCGAGGTGCAGCCGAGGGGCCCCTACCACCTGCTCGGCTGGTCCTTCGGCGGTCTCATCGCCCAAGCGATGGCGGTAGAACTGGCCGCCGCGGGCGAGCGGGTCGGGGTCGTCGCACTCCTGGACACCGATACCGCCGACATCGACGGTGACACCATCGAGCGGCTCTCGGCGGGCGCCTTCATCAATACCTTCGGCGCCATCTTCGGCATCGACGACGTCCCCGCCGAATCGACCGCCGAGCAGGCGGCCGAGCTCATCACCACCCGGCTCGGCGGGATCGAGCTCATCGACGCGGCGACCATCGAGCGGATGGCGGGCTCCTACAACGCCTCCGCGGGCACCCGGACCGGATATCAGCGGCCGGTCTACGACGGTGACATCGTCTACTTCAGCGCCACGGTCGACCCCGCCGAATGGATGGGGCCCGACGGCTGGCGGCCCTACGTCACCGGCGATATCACCAACCACGACGTCGATGTGACCCACGACGACATGACCAATCCCTACGCACTGTCAGTCATCTCGCCACTGCTCGACGACCACTTGGAAGCAGGAGACCGGATATGAGCGTCGATCACACTCTCGTGCAGAGCAACCCGCGCACCGGTGGTGTCGTAGTCGAAGGGATCGAGAAGTCCTTCGGCGACGTTCACGCCCTGCGCGGCGTCGATTTCGAGGCAGCCCCCGGTGAGGTGCTCGGTATCCTCGGCCCCAACGGCGCGGGCAAGACGACCGTGGTGAACATCCTGTCCACACTCGTCACACCCGACCGCGGGCGGGCGGTGGTCGCCGGACACGACGTCGTCGCAGATCCGGCCGCGGTCCGCAAGCGCATCATGCTGACCGGGCAGTACGCCGCGCTCGACGACATGCTCAGCGGCTACGAGAACCTTGTCATGTTCGGCAGGCTGATGGGCCTGCGCAAGCCGGCGGCGCAGGCGAGGGCCAGGGAACTGCTCGCCGAATTCGATCTGGAAGCGGCGGCGAATCGGCGCGTCGGCACCTACTCGGGCGGCATGCGGCGCCGCATCGACATCGCCTGCGGGCTGGTGGTGCGGCCCGATGTCGTCTTCCTCGACGAGCCGACCACCGGCCTCGACCCCCGCAGCCGACAGGGCGTCTGGGACCTGGTGCGCAGCTTCAAGACCGCGGGTATCACCACCCTGCTCACCACCCAGTATCTGGAGGAAGCCGATGCGCTCAGCGATCAGATCATCGTGATCGACCGCGGCGTGGTGATCGCCTCCGGCACCGCGGACGAGCTGAAACAGCGCACCGGCGGCAGCTACTGCGAGATCGTGCCCCTGGATCTCGAAGGGCTGCCCGCCATCGTCGCCGCACTCGGCTCGCTGCTGCCCGCGGAGAACCTGGCGGCGCTGACCCCCGAATCGGATCGCATCACCATCCCGGCGCCCGACGGCGCCAAGACTCTCGCCGAGGCCCTGCGACGACTCGACAGCGCTTCGGTCGAACTCGTCGACATCGCCCTGCGGCGGCCCTCGCTCGACGATGTGTTCCTGCAGATCACCGGCCATCTCGCCTCGGCGGAAACCGAAGCGAGGGTCTCCTCGTGACGGCCATCACGTGGCAGACCAATGCCCGGGCCATGCCCGACACCCTCCAGCAGTGGTGGGTGCTGACCGCCCGGCTGATCGTGCCCTCGATCAAATCCGGCGAGTTCCTGGCATCGGTCTTCGCACCCGCGGCCTTCACGGCCAGCTTCTACATCCCGCTGAAAACCGTGATGACGTTCTCCGGCAACGGTTTCAGCAGCTACGCCCAGTACATGATGCCGCTGGTGATCCTGCAGGCCGCGGCGTTCACCGCGATCTCGGCGGCCTTCCGCTCGGCCTCCGATTCCGTCGCCGGTCTCAACCGCCGCTTCGGCGCGATGCCGCTGCGCCCGCTGGTCCCGGTCGCGGCGCGGATGTCGGCCAACCTGTTCCGGCTGCTGGTCTCCCTGGCCGCGGCGGTCACCGCGGGCTATGTCATCGGCTTCCGATTCCGGCTCGACGCCGCGCACACCCTCGGCTTCCTGGCGTTCTCGCTGCTCATCGGCCTCGCGTTCACCCTCGGCGCGGACGTGATCGGCACGCTGTCCAAGAGCCCGGAAGCCACCTCGCAGGCGCTGGTGCTGCCACCGTTGATCTTCGGCATGCTCTCGACCGGTCTCGCGCCGGCGAGCCAGTTCCCGCAGTGGATCCAATGGTTCGTCCGCAATCAGCCGGTCTCCCAGTTCGCTATCGTGCTGCGCGCGCTGGCCGGTGACACCTTGGGCAATGCCGGAACGGCGACCTTGGCGCTGATGGGCCCGTCGCTGCTCTGGCTCGCCGCCATGGTGGCGATCTGCCTACCGGTGGCCATCCGGCTGAGTTCGAGGAGGGCATGATGGCAGAGCTGGAGACATCGGTGGGGTCGCTGATCCGGCACACGCTGATCCAGACCGAACGGCTGCTGGTGCGCTGGGCACGCAATCCGATCACGCTGCTGGAGACCCTGCTCATCCCGTGCCTGCTGCTGGTGATGCTCGACATCGTGGTCGGCGGTCAGATCGAGAAGTTCACCGGTGGCGATGCCCTCTACGGTTCGGTCCCGATGGTCGCCCTCGTCGGCGCGCTGTCCGGTGCCGTCGCGAGCGGTGTGCTGCTCGGCCGCGAACGCGACGCGGGCCTGCTGGCCCGATTCTGGGTGCTGCCCGTGCATCGTGCCTCCGGGCTGGTCTCGCGCATCCTCGCCGAGGGCTGCCGCATCGTGCTCGGCACCGTGGCGGTGGTGATCGTCGGCTTCGGGCTCGGCTTCCGCTTCCACCAGGGGCCACTGGCCGCGCTGGTGTTCGGGCTGGTCCCCGTGGTGTTCGGGCTCGCCTTCGCCACCATTGTCACCGCCGTGGCCGTCTTCACCGCGAAGGCCTCGCTGGTCGAGGGCATCACGATCCTCACCTCGCTGATGATGTTCTTCAGTACCGGATTCGTGCCGATCGTGGCCTTCCCGACCTGGATTCAGCCGGTGGTGCGCAACCAGCCGATGTCGGTCGCCGTCGACGCCATGCGCGGTCTGTCCGATCAGGGTCCGATCGCCCGGCCGCTGCTGCTCACCCTCGCCTGGTCCGGCGCCGCCGTGCTGTTGTTCGCCGTGCCCGCCGCCATCGGCTTCCGGCGCGCGAGCCGCCGGTAGATCGGCCCGCGGCACTCGCACCGGCGGCCACGCAGTACCCTCGTGCGCATGCTGGCGAGCGCCCGAAACCGCACCCGATTCCGTCGCACCGCCGAGCAGGGCGGGCGCGTCCGCTCGCGCGGCTTCGTCGTGGCTGCCGCGTTGCTGTGCGCCGCCGTGCTCACCGCGGGGTGCGCGGAGAAGACCGATGACGCGAGCACGATCATCCGCACCACCACGAACATCGCGGGTGCGGGCGTGGTCGGCGCCGATCGCGACACCGCGACCGCGTGCCCGTTGCCGAGCGCGCCCGATGCGGGCTCCGGCACGACCCGCACGGTCACCCACACCGCCGGGGTCTCGCAGGTTCCCGCCGACCCGCAACGCATCGTCGTCCTCACCACCTCGGCACTCGACGCGGCCTGCGCGCTGGGCCTGTGGGAGCGGGTCGCGGGCGCGGTCACCCTCGACGGTGATCGTTCGCAGCCGATGTACCTGGGTTACGGCGTGGTCGAGGTGCCCAGCGTCGGACCGATCGGTCAGCCCGATCCGGCCCGGATCGCCGAGCTGAAGCCCGACCTGATCCTCGGCGACGTCGCGCCGACCGCAGGTGGTTACGAGGCACTGAGCAAGATCGCCCCCACCGTCCTGATCGGTGCGGGCGGCAGCTGGCAGTCCGATTTCGCCGCCTACGCCGCGGGTATGAACCGCGACGGCGCCGCCGACCTCGCCCTGCGGAACTACCTCACCGAGGCCCACGACCTCGGCCCCGCCCTGAACGCGCGCCAGTCCCAGGCTTCGGTGCTGCGCTTCACCTCCGGCACCACTCAGATCCAAGGTTCGGAAACCTTTGCGGCCCAAGTCCTTTCCGACGTGGGCGTGCAACGCCCGACCGCCCAGCGCGGTCCGTCCTTCGACATCACCGAAGCCGACCTCGCCACCAAAGCCGAAGGCGACCTCATCTACGTGATGTTCGATGGCCCCGACGGCGAGAAACACGGCAAACAGGTCCTGCGCTCCGACCAGTTCGAAGAACTCGGCGCCTCGACCGACAAGCGTGTCTTCGCGGTCGACGACAAGATCTGGCACACAACAGGTCTCACCGCCGCCCGCGCAATCCTCACCGACCTGCGCAACAGCCTCAACGGCTACGTCACCGACTGACTCCCAGCGCGGCTGCACCACAACCACGCCGACATCCGATCAGCGCATGTTCAGCCGAAGATCTCGCCGACATCGGCAGCGGTAGCCGCGCGCCGCAACCACGCGGTGAGCTGGTCGACATCAGCGCATTCCTCGATGCGGGCCCGCTGGACAGCGGAAACAGTGAGGTGACGGGCGTCCAGAACAGTGAGGATGCCGCCGACAAGCCCCTCTTCGCGACCCTCTTCACGACCTTGCGCGACATATTTCCGTGCGATCCGACCCTGATACTCGTACGTCATGGTCATCATTTCCTCCAACCTTCGGCTGGCCGCCTCGGACAACACCTCATCGACCAGGTCATGGTACATCCGGGCCCGCTCATCATCGGTTTTTGTCAGCCCTACCAGCAACGATTCGAACGCCTCATCCTTACGAGGACCATTGCCATGCGCCATCGCGGACAGCACAGCACGTTCCGGTGAGGACTGGGCTTGCAGCGGATCGGTGACAACGGGCATATCGTGGGGGCCGAGGGCCAGCGGACACAGCACGTACCCCGGATGACCGGTGTCGATCGGCTGTCGGGCCCATGCAGGGTGGGCGACGCGGGGTCCGAGGACCCGTTCGAGGGCGGGGTGGATGCTGGTGAGCAAGCCGCGGATGCGGTTGCTGGTGCGGGTCGCTTCTCCGGCCAGGTCGTCGTCGAATCCGACGAGAACACCGAGCTCGGTCAGTGTTTCGTCGCCGGTGTCGACCTGGCGCAACGTGTGCGGCATGGTGCGGGCGGCATCAGCGATGATGTGGGCGTCGCGGGCGTCGGTCTTGGACTGGCCAGGGTAGAGATCGGCGATGCGACGCATCGACAACCCGGGCAGGTAAGCGATGTCGTGGCCGCAGGCCCGAGCGACGGTGACCGGCAGCACGCCGATGGTGTTGGGTTGATCGACCACGATCAACAACCGGCCGTGGGTGGCGAGCTGGTCGAATACCGCCCGTAGCCGGGCTTCGTCGTTGGGCAGGGCCTTGTCGAAGAGTCGTTTGCCGTTCGGGTCGAGACCGACTGCGTGGTGCTCGCCTTTACCGACGTCGATGCCGCAGAACACGGCGTATGCCTGTGTCACTTGGTGTTTCCTCGTCGAGTGAGAAACCGCTGGTGGAACGGTCACCGATCGAAGCGTCAACGCCCGGCACCCACGTTACGAAGAGACCTGTGTTCCGGCCCTGTCCCCATTAGCGGTCCGTCGACGCCACCGGTGCCCGGCGATACCACCCCCCGGATCATGCGTTCGACTTGGGGAAGTAGTCATACCGGGTCCGGTGACCGTGGGCCTGGTCTCAGGCCCACGGTCAAGGTAACGAGGGGATCAAATATTCTTGATTCGAGCACGCGCGGCGATGTTGCTCCTCGGGCCTGGGTGGTTGACGCCCTCAGCGCGGTGAACGGTCCGCGGCAGCGGCCAATCCCAGATGGACGATCTCGATGAAAGCCGTGAGATCCCTGATCAGCGCGTTGATTTCGCCCGTCGCGCCTGCGTCGGTGTGGAGCCAGTCGGCGACGGTCTCGAACAGACCGCCGATCGTGGAGACGGCCAGGGCGTGCAGGTCTACGCCGATTCCCCCGGGGGGAACGAATCCGTATTCACGCCACAGGATTTCGAGGAACTGAGCGGCCCAGCGGCGGTTGACGCGCCGCTGCTGTTCGACCTTTGCCGAAATGCCGCTGGCCTCACCGAAAGTCACCTTCGCCACGCGCGGGTCATCGACCATCGAATGGGCGAAGGCGCCGATCACGGCGGCGACCACGTCGTCGCGATCGCCCGAGGATTCGGACAGCGCGGTGGCGACCATGTCCTGCGCACGCTCGCTCTGCTGCTGTAGCAGCGCCAGGTAGCAGTCTTCTTTGCTCTCGAAGAGTTCGTAGAAGGCTTTGTTGCCGACGAAGGCGGTCTGGCAGATCTGCTCGATCGCGGTGTTGACGTAGCCGTCGGCGGCGATCAGGTCGAAGGCGGCGACCAGGATCTGTTCACGCCTGCGCGCACGGCGCTGTTCGGCGTCCAGGCCCTGGATGCGCCGGGAGCGGACTTGGCTCTTGTCGGTCGACGTCACGCAGCTCAGCCTACAGATTGCCGAATATAAACAAGACATCTTGTTCTAAAAAAGGAACCGTGCTGCAATCAGGATCACCTATCGAAGGAGATGCCATTACACCCGACCGACCGCCCCGCAATAGCAGAACGGCGGCGGAATACGCTCCGCCGCCGTTCGAATCGAGTTCGCTCAGAACTCCCAGTCCGAGTCTTCGGTGTTGATCGCCTTGCCGATGACGTAGCTGGAACCCGAACCCGAGAAGAAGTCGTGGTTCTCGTCGGCGTTGGGTGACAGGGCCGACAGGATCGCCGGGTTCACCTCGCACTCGTCCTTCGGGAACAGACCCTCGTAGCCGAGGTTCATCAGCGCCTTGTTGGCGTTGTAGCGCAGGAACTTCTTGACGTCCTCGGTGAGGCCGACCTCGTCGTAGAGGTCCTGGGTGTAGTCGACCTCGTTGTCGTAGAGCTCGAAGAGCAGCTCGAAGGTGTAGTTCTTCAGCTCATCGCGCTCGGCCTGCGAGACCAGCTCGAGGCCCTTCTGGTACTTGTAGCCGATGTAGTACCCGTGCACGGCCTCGTCACGAATGATCAGGCGGATCATGTCGGCGGTGTTGGTGAGCTTGGCCCGCGAGGACCAGTGCATCGGCAGGTAGAAGCCGGAGTAGAACAGGAAGCTCTCCAGCAGCGTGGAGGCCACCTTGCGCTTGAGCGGGTCGTCGCCGTTGTAGTACGACAGGACGATCTCGGCCTTGCGCTGCAGGTTGCGGTTCTCCTCCGACCAGCGGAACGCCTCGTCGATCTCCTTGGTGGAGCACAAGGTGGAGAAGATGGAGCTGTAGCTCTTGGCGTGCACCGACTCCATGAACGCGATGTTGGTGTACACCGCCTGCTCGTGCGGGGTGAGCGCGTCGGGGATCAGCGAGACCGCGCCGACGGTGCCCTGGATGGTGTCGAGCAGCGTCAGGCCGGTGAAGACCCGCATGGTGAGCTGCTTCTCGTCAGGGGTGAGGGTGTTCCAGGACGGGATGTCGTTGGACACCGGGACCTTCTCGGGCAACCAGAAGTTGCCGGTCAGACGATCCCAGACCTCGGCATCCTTCTCATCGGGCACCCGATTCCAATTGATGGCCGACGCCCGATCGATGAGCTTCATTCCGCCTCCACACCTTTCCGCCAGACCTGATGACCCGCACTCGCCGCCGTGCGCGAGACCTTTCACCCAGAACACTACTCGTAGTGGGTGACAACCTCTGGAGGCACTACAGCTTGTGTTGCGGCGCGCAGAACTCGACCTCACCGGCCGAACACCCACACCACACACGCGGCCCCCATTGTGCGGCACGATCGCGCGCACACCACCATCGCGTCGCCAGTGATTCGCCACATGCGGGTGATCGGTGGCCGCCGCCGGTGAGGGCGGCCACTACCCCGCGCATCCCTCCCGCTGCGGATCGAGGACACCGAGTCCGGCAGACTTGGCATCCGACAGGGCTCGATCGCGGGCCGGAGGGAGGCGGGAGTCGTCCCGCGCGAGGGGGATTTGTCGATGCTGTTGCGTCGTTGCGCGGTGGCCGCCGCTGTCATGATCGGGCTGACCGCCTGCCAGGAGAACCTGCCGGAGCACCGTCCGGCCACGCCACTCGAGGCCGCTTCCGCGATGCCCGCGTACTGGAAGACCCCGCCGACCACCGATGATCAGCGCCTCGATCTACTGCGACGCCTGCGCGCGGTCGACCCGTGCGCGCTCATCCCCCGAACCGACCTGGCGAAATTCGGGACCTTGCTCGAGGTCGAGAACGACGGCCCGAACAAGTGCGAAGCGAAGTTCGACTCCACCGAGAGCGGCAAGGGCACCTCGGTCAGTTGGTCGATCGGTGTCGCGCCGAGCGGGTACGGCTGGGGGCAGTCCAAGCGGGAGGAGGTAGACGGCATCACCGTCGGGGTTCTGCGCGACCTCGATAACGGCCCCCAGGTCGAAGGACAGCTGGACCGAAGTTGCCTGGCCACTGCGGCTTTCGCTAATACGACCACGCTCCCGGTGCATGTGCGAACACCGCTCGGCACCGAACCGTGCCCGGCCGCCCAGTCCGCACTGGCCCGCGCGATGGGCGGACTCGCCACCGAACCGGCACAGGGCACCTCCCCGGACACCCCGCGGACCGCACTGCACGGCAAAGACCCGTGCGAGGTCGCCACCGCGCTCGATGCCGCGGTCACCGTCCTCGATCTGCGAATATGGTCCTGCCAGTTCACGTTCCGAGGTGCGGCCATCGATGTCGACTACGGCTACGAGGCGCGGGGCTACGCGGACAGCGGCAAGTCGCTGTTCACCGTCAACGGCCACACCGGGTACGGACCCAGTGACGACACGAGCGAATATGCCTCCTACACAGCGATAGTCGGCCCCAGCCTGCCCGGACCCGGATCCGAGCTCATGGGCCCCGCAGTCCCCACCATCCGGGTCTTCGGCACCGACCGTGCCGCCCTCGAATCCGTCCTCCGTTCGACCACCGAACTCTTCCCCGCCACCTGACCCGGACAAGGAGAACCCCTGTGCGACAGCTCATCCTGCTCGCCGCCGCAGCGCTGATGTTGGCCGCCTGCGGGAGCGAACCCGCACCGGACTCCCTGCCGCAGGGCGGATTCTGGTCCACCGCAGCGGTTTCCGATCAGGAGAAGATCGCGGTGCTGCGCAAGGTCAGGGCGATCGATGTGTGCGCCTTGCTGCCCCGCGCGGCGCTGGGCACCCTCGGGACCGTGCGCGATGTCGAGAACGTGCATCCGAACCAATGCCGACTCAATATCGCCCTGCCGGGTCATCTCACCGGCATCGACGCGACCTGGAGTACCGGGGTGATGTTCGAGGGTGAGCCGAGCATGGACGGTCCGGTGGACGAGGAATCGATGGGCGACGTGCGGGTGCTGTTCAACGACGAGCCCGCGGCCTCGGACGATCCGCAGGTGCGCGGGGCGTGTCAGGCGTGGGCGCGGTTCGTGGCGGGGGCCGATCTGTCGTTCAGCGTGCGGGCGCCGCAGGATGCGTGCGCGTCGGCGAGAACGTTGCTGCGGATCGCGGTGAGCGAGTGGCGCAAGGAGCCTGCCCAGGGTTCCTCGCCGGATTCGGATCGCGCGGTCGTCACCGGGGCCGATCCGTGTGCGGTCGCGCCGTTGCTCGGTGTCCGGGTGCCGGTAGCCGATCAGGGCGTCACCACGTGCAAGGTGAGTGTCGACGGGCAAGACGCGATCGTCACCTACGACTACAACGAGGAACGCTCGATCATCGACGACTCCCCGGCCTTCACGGTGGGCGCCCGCCAGGTGTACCGGTTCGACACGGCCCAGGCCGACATGGCGTCGCTGTCGGCCGTCGTGGGTCCCGGCCTCGCACCGGGTCCGACCGACGCGCTGCTCGGTCGGCGCGTACCGACCGTCTCGGTCACGGCCCACTCGGCGATCGCGGAGAAGGTCATGCGCGAAACCCTGCCACTGGTGCGCTGACCCTCTGCCACTGGTGCGCGGACGCTCTGCCACTGGTGCGCGGACGCTCTGCCACTGGTGCGCGGACGCTCTGCCACTGGTGCGCGGACGCTCTGGCGCTGGTGCGCGGACTCCCTGGCGCCGGCGCCTACATCCCGGTCACCGGTGCGCGGACGACAACGTTCTGAGAACGACCTGGTGTGATGTTTGCGCGAGGGTTGCCGTCGCAGGCAGACTCGGTGGTCGGGCGCGGGTCCGGGCCCGGATCTGTCGAGGACAGGGGTACCGATGTATCGCAGGATGGCGCTGGCCGCTGCCGCGTTGCTCGTGTGCGCCGGCTGCGGGAGTGACGAGGCGGGCAATCCACCCGATTACGGGAAGTTGCCGCCGCCGCCCCCACCGGTGATTCCCGCCCAGCCTGCCGAGTTCTGGTCGAAGGTCCCCCAGGATCCGAACCAGCGCACCGAGGTAGCCCAGGCGACCCGCCAGGTCGACGTCTGCGCACTGCTCCCCCGCGACACCCTGGCAAAGCTCGGCGAGGTCAAGAGCGTGACCGTCGGCCTGGATTCGTGCCGGGCCATCATCGGTAGCGACACAGCCGGTGAGGGCTCGACCCTGACCTGGCATGCCACCCTGTTGAGCAGTCAATCCACGAGCGGCCGTGGCGTAACGAGTCAGATCGGCGCCGCGTCCGTCCGCACGGTCCCCGACCGCGATACGGGCGAACCACGCGCCTGCGGTGCGACCGCCCGGTTCCCGTCGAGCGCGGCGTTCTACCTCGGCCTTTCCACACCGGGCAAGAACCCGTGCACGGTCGCCGACGAACTGATGCCCGGAATGATCGAACGCTGGCTTCAGTCACCGAAACAGGGCACCTCCCCCGATACCGCGCCGACCGTGCTGCTCGGCGCCGATCCGTGCACGGTCCGCGGCAAACTGGCAGGCGCCGTTCCCGGCGACGAACAGCGACTCACCCAGTGCCTGTTCGATTATCGCGGCGAGAAGATCACCGTGAGCTACGAGTACCGCGTGCCCGAGTATCTGGCCGCCAACAGCACCGAGGACAAAATCGACGGTCGCACCGTGCACCGCTCGGTCTCGGTCTACGACAGCTCGATCCCGATCTACACCGCGGCCGTCGGCCCGGAACTGCCCGCCGAATCCACCGCGTTCGGCAGGCGCATTCCGGTTGTCGAGGTGGTCGCCGCCACCGACGACGTCGCCAAGGACGTCATGGCACAGGCGCTCACGCTCTTCCCACAGCGTTAGATCCCCAGCACCAGCTTCGCGGTGGTGAAGTAGATGATCAGCCCGGTCGCATCGACCAGCGTGGTCACCATCGGCGCCGACACGACCGCGGGGTCGATGCGGAACTTCTTGGCCAGCAACGGCATCGTGCCGCCGATGGTCGCCGCCCAGCCGCAGATGACCACCAGGGTGATGGCCACGACGATGGCGATCCTCGGCCCGACGAACACTGTGCCGATCAGCAGCCCGGCGGCGGCGAGCATGCTGCCGAGCACCAGCCCGACCCGGCATTCGCGCCAGATCACCTTGAACAGATCCGAGACGCGCACCTCGCCGACCGCCAGCGCTCGCACGCACGCCGTCGCCGCCTGCGCACCGGCATTGCCGCCCGCCCCGATCAGCAACGGGATGAACAGCGCCAGGCTCGCCGCCTGCTCGAGGGTCGTGGCGAACATGTCGGTGACACTCACGGTCAGGGTGGCCGCGAACAGCAGCAGCGTCAGCCACAGTGCCCGGTAGCGCGCCAGCTGGAACACCTTGGCGGCCATGTAGTGGCCCTCCCACGGCGCCGAACCGGCCTGCTTGGCGACGTCCTCGCTGTCGGCGGCCTCGAGCACCTCCATGGCGTCGTCGATGGTGAGCAGCCCGACCACCCGGTCCTCGCTGTCGACGACCACCAGGTTGATGAGGTTGGTGGAACTCATCAGCCGGGCGGCCTTCTCCGCGGAATCGGTGGCCCGCACGAACGGCGGTTCGGTGACGACGAGTTCGGACACCATCGCGTCCGGGGAGTGCAGCACCAGCTCACGCAGTTCGACGATGCCGGTGAGGCGGCGGCCGCGATCGACCACGGGCAGCGTGTAGACCGTTTCGGCGTTGCTGCCCTTGGCGCGCACACAACCCAGCGCCTGGGCGACGGTCAGATTGTCCGGCAGCGCAACAACTTCCGGCGTCATGTACAGCCCGACCGAGCCCTCGGGGTAGCCGAGCAGCGTGGCCGTCATCCGGCGCTCGCGCGGGCTCAGCCCGGCGAGTACCTTCTTGGCGACCTTGGCGGGTGCTTCGTGCAGCATGCGGGCGCGGTCGTCGGGGTCCATCGCCTCGACGAGATCGCGAAAGCTCTTCTCGCGCAGGCCCTGCAGGATCTGTTGCTGGTCGACCGGCTCGAGCTCTTCGAACACGCTGAGGGCGCGTTCCTTGTCGAGCAGCCGGAAGACGACACCGGCTTGCACGGCGTCCATCCGGGCCAGCGCGTCGGCGATGACGTGCGGCGGACGGTTGTCGAGCCAGTCGAGACCGCCACAGACCCGGTGGGTCTCGACGATGTCGCGCACCGATTCGGACAGGATTTCGAGCGCCTCGGTGACCGCGTGGTCTTCGACGGCGGTTCGGCGCGGCGAAACCACTTCGGGCACAACGGTTTCGGTGGGTACATGACGGGTGGTGACGAGATCGACGTTCGACATGATCGAGTCCTCTGGCGTACAGCGCACACGCCTGCGGCACAGCTACAGGATGTGCGAAAAGTGGAACGGGTGACGGTGGTTCACACCGCGGGGCGTCCACCGCCGAGGCCGACACGCACAGACCGGACCGAGCAGGTCAGGATTTGCGGTGTGAAGACGAAGGGGCGACGCCGCGCGGCCTTCGACTGGGAGGTTCGTTGCGCATGGCAACCCCACCTCCTCGCAGTCGCCGCGGGTGATCGCCGCGGATCGCTTGGAGTACCCACCCGGGCACACCCTTCCACCCATGAGAATACATGCGGAGCCCACTCGTTTCACCTCGAGCTCGCGTACCACTGGTCACAGTGACACCAATCACACCACCGGCGGCAACCCGGCGATGACGGTGTCGACAGCTTGTTCAGCGAGCGGCCACAGCTGCGCACGGTCCAGGTGCCGCAACGGCCCACGCAACGCCAGTTCCGCGAATCCGTGCACGGTGGACCAGCAACTCCAGGTCGCCCCGAGACGCGCCGCGGGGGCGAGGTCGCCGACGTGGACCATCATGTCGAGCGCGTCGGCGAGGGCGAGGTAGGCGGGCGAGTCGACGACCGACTCGGGCGAGGTGTCACCGGCGCCGAAGAACGCGACCGCGAACCAGCCCGGCTCGAGCAGCGCGAAGCCGATATAGCCCAGGCCGACCGCGCGCAGGCTCGCACGCGGCGCCGCCTGGCTGCGCTCCATCCCCTCGGCCATCCTCGACTCGATCGCGGCCGAGACCGCGCGCAGCAGGGCTTGCCGGTCGGGAAAGTGCCGGTAGGCGGCGTTCGGCGTGACGCCGACCCGGCGGGTGACTGCACGGATCGTCAGCGCCTCGGGACCGCCGGACCTGGTGAGTTCCAGCCCGGCCTCGATCAATGCCGCCGCGAGGTCACCGTGGTGATAAGCCAACCCTTGAACTCGCTTTCGCTGAAGTATACGGTGTGAACATATCAAATGTGCACACCGTATACATCGAAGGGTGGCCCATCATGACCGCATTGCCCACCATCGTCGATCGCGACACCTGGCAGGCAGAACTCGATCAGCTCAGGATCCGGGAGAAGGCCGCGACGCGTGAGCTCGACGCCGTCGCCGCCCAGCGCCGGCGCCTGCCCGCCGTCCGCCTGCCCGGCTACACGCTGAAAGCCGAAGACGGCAGCGATGTTTCGCTCGCCGACATCTTCGACGGACACTCGCAGCTGATCACCTATCACCACATGTGGACGCCGGGGAACACCTGGCAGTGCGCCGGCTGCACCGGCCTCACCGCGCAATACGCACGGCTGGATTTCCTCGACGGCTACGACGCGCGGTTCGTCATCGTGACGCAGGGGCCGATGGACGAGGTGCTCGCCTACAAGAAGCGCGTCGGCCACACGATGACCTGGTATTCGACCGCCGACAGTCCGTTCGGCGCCGACATGGGCGCCGGCCCCGGCGAGGGCTTCGCTGTGAACACCTTCCTGCGCGACGGCGACACCGTCTACCGCAGCTGGCACACCGACGGCCGTGGCACCGAACAACTCGCCTACAGCTTCGGCCTCATCGACGCGCTGCCCTACGGGCGTCAAGAGCAATGGCAGGACAGCCCCGAGGGCTGGCCGCAGTCGCCGACCTACAGCGGCTGGCCGAGCAGCAAGGACATCGCCGCCTCCTACGGCGACCCGAGCGCCTGACCTGCGAGATCCGCACCGACCGCACCCTCGACGGCACGCCAGTCGGGCGTGTGGGTCAGCCACTCGGGGACCTGCCCGGTCTGCGCGCCGAACAGATACAGCCGTGGCACCAGATCGCGCAGGATCCAATGCACGTCGAGCCGGTCGTCGATCATGTGTGTGATGCCGAGGTCGGCGCAGTGCGGCGCCTTGCCCGCGCGAGTTCGGCAGAAGCGCAGGTGTTCTCGGGGAATGCCGGTGCGGGCAGCGAAGTCGTGGTGGTCGAGCCACTGCCTGGTGCGTTGCTCGATGCGCGGGCCGCATTTCGAGATCACCCAGGCGTTGCCGTCGAAGCGGGTCACCAGCCGGCTGAGCACTTCGAACGCGGCGGGGCTGGGCGGAGTGCTCATCGCCTCATCGACGCCGCCCGAGAGGAATACGGTGTCCGCGGCGCCCGGAGTGAGCGCCGCCCCCTGGATCACTCGGCCGAAGTCGACGCCGAGGCGGGGTGGGGAAATATTGTTCATACGACTACGAGCATGCCCGGGTTTTCCCCGCGTGCCAAGTGAATTTCGGTGCATAACGGCCGGTCCAGGTTTCAGCGCGGTGCGCGCACAATAGTTGCCTGAGCGCGGAGAAGTGGAACAGTGGTTCTCGACAGCCGCGGCGTGTGGCGCCGCTCGAGTTCCACCCTTCTCACTCCAGGAGAAAACCTGTGCGCTTCGGCATTTTCGTTCCCCAGGGCTGGCGACTGGATCTGGTCGGTATCGAACCGGCCGATCAGTGGTCGGTGATGCGCGAGCTGGCCCAGCGGTTCGACGCCGGTACCGATTGGGAGTCGATCTGGGTCTACGACCACTTCCACACCACGCCCGTTCCCACCGACGAGGCGACCCACGAGGCGTGGACATTGATGGCGGCGTTCGCGGCCACCACCTCCCGCGTGCGCCTCGGCCAAATGTGTACCGCCGTGAGCTACCGCAACCCCGCCTATCTCGCCAAGGTGGCCGCCACCGTCGACGTCATCTCGGGTGGCCGGGTGGAGATGGGTATCGGCGGTGGCTGGTACGAACACGAGTGGCGCGCTTACGGTTACGGCTTCCCGCCCGCCGGTGAGCGCCTCGGACGCCTCGACGAAGGCGTCCAGATCCTGCGCCAGGCGTGGCAGACCGGCCGGGCGACGTTGGACGGCAAGCACTATCAGGTCGACGACGCGATCGTGCACCCACGACCGTTGCAGGAGAACGGGATTCCGATCTGGATCGCGGGCGGTGGCGAGAAGAAGACCCTGCGCATCGCGGCGACGTACGCCGACTACACCAACTTCAGCGGCGACCCCGAGGAGTTCACCCGCAAGTCCGACATCCTGCGCCGGCACTGCACCGAGGTCGGCACCGATTTCTCGGCGATCACCCGCACCTCCAACTTCAATGCCATCGTCGGAACCACCGAAACCGAAGTGCAAGAACGCCTCTCGACCGTCATCGACCGATTCACCCCATTCCTCGGCGCCGACGAGGCGAAAGCCTATGTGCACGAACAATTCGCGACCAGCGCAGCCGTCGGCACCCCCGAACAGATCGTCGAACGCCTCACGGAGATCAAGAATCTCGGCCTCGCCTACGCCATCCTCAACTTCCCCGAAGCCGCCTACGACACCTCCGGCATCGAACTCTTCGAACGCGAGGTGATCCCGGCATTGGCCTAACGCCTGACCCGAGCAACCCTCGGCAACGCCCTGCTCGGCCTACGTCTGACCCACCCCGACGGCACCTACCACACCCTGGGCCGCCTGACAAAACGCTGGCTCACCACCCTGCTGCGAACGCTGGCCGAAATCCTGTCCCGACCCTGAGCACCGCCCTCAACGAATCACGCTCAGAAGGTCGACAGCCTCATCCATCCGGTAGCGCGATGCGAGAATCTTCAGCGCTTCATCCATTGTGACCGTGGGGTTTCGGTACCGACGCAACATGGTCCGCAGTGCCTGCAAAGCAGTTTCCGGCGACACCGCGACCGTGTCTGCGGCGAACTGCGCCGCCGAACGCACACAGAGCCCATCCGGCAGACGGTCTGTGGGGAAGTCACGCAGATTTTCAGTCACGATCGCCCCGGCGCCTCCAACCACAGCGGCGGCCGCAACGTGCTCGTCATCGGGGTCCGGGAGTCCGAGCGCGAGACGCTGCCGACGCCTCGTCGTCACCCCGACCGATGAGCTTCGCTTGTTCACTCAGCTCCAACTCCAAGAGAATTCGCTCCGACCACAGCGGGCGGTACAGCCCCTCGACTGCGAGTGACAGCAGGAAGTCGCGTTGCAGACTGGGCCAGAGAACACACGTGTCGAGCAATACCGCGAACACCGATCCCCCTCAGCTGTTGCGCTTACCCCGGTACCGTTCTCCGGCCGCTCGCCGTGCTTCGCGCAGGTGACGGTCGACGTCGGCGGGATCTTCCTGGATGGAGACATCTACCGCGGTTTCCGCCAGCGCGTCGTATTGTCGACGGCGACGGGCTTCGCGGTAGTCCAGTACGTCGTCCAACTTCAGTCGGTGGCGGGTGCCTATCCGCTCGGCAGGCAACTCGTTCTTCTCGATGAGCCGCTTCACTGTCGGCCGACTCACCCCGAGCAGGTCGGCAGCCTGCTGAGACGTCAACGTCATGCTGTGCGGTGCGATGGTGACCGCCCTGCCCGCTAGCAGAGCCGCGACCACTTGCTTCAGGGCTTGATGGACATCGGCCGGCAGTTCGATTCGGTCGCCTTCGTCGGTACCGACCAGCGCGTAGCTCGGCTTCGCCGCAGTACCCCATCGCCGCTCGTGCGCTTCCAGAAAACTCATGACAGTGGCCAGTCGCTCGCCGTCATCAGGAAGAAAGGTGCGCTCTTCGAGTGGTTGTGCGGTCATGACACCTCCTCAGCCATTCGAACGTTTCGAATATCATTTCGATTCGTTCGAATAGTAGCAGGCGCCGTGGTCGGCAGATGGCGACCACTTGATCGACGGACGAACGCAGGCGGCTTGTACCGGGAGGGTCGGGACGATCGATTCGCCCATCTGACGGTGGCGCCGGATCAGCCTCGGGGTTCCCCTGGTTGTCTTCCGCTTCCGCGGGCTGACGGCTGCGAGTCGGTGAGCAGGTCGGCAAGGTCGGCAGCGGGTGCTTGTTAAGCGGTGTCGACCACCCTGGGCCCTATGAGCAACGCAGCACCGCCCCGGTACTCGGCGAGGAACACCGGATACGACCGTGGCGCCGCCGCGCAATCGACGCGCATCGCTCCGGAGCCGCGGAGTCCCCGACGCCCGAAGGACGAATTCCCGCTCACCGGACGCACTTCCAGCGGCGACGAGAACGGCGTGATCCCCGCGTTCCTCATCGATATGGCACTGCACGCCGCGATCGGCGCCACCGCCTGGTACCTCGCCTCCGGCACGACAGCCGTCCTGTACGGCATCCTCGCCTGGCTGAGCGCGTCTTTCCTGCACCGCACGGTCATCCAGCACCTCACCCGGACAACGATCGGCAAGTGCCGGTATGGACTTCGACTGCGCTACGCCGACGGCACCTACCCGTCGACCTGGCAGCTGACCGTCCAGTGGTTCCGCGGCGGCTGGTCCTGCTTCGACCTCTTCGACAGTGCACCTTGATGCGAAAAGGGCGGTCTCCCAGGGAGACCGCCCTTTATCGTTAGCTCAGCTCACAACATACAGCTGACGCAACCCTCTACCTCAGTCCCCTCGAGGGCCATCTGACGCAGGCGGATGTAGTAGAGCGTCTTGATGCCCTTGCGCCATGCGTAGATCTGGGCCTTGTTCAGGTCGCGGGTGGTGGCGGTGTCCTTGAAGAACAGCGTCAGCGACAGGCCCTGGTCCACGTGCTGGGTGGCCGCGGCGTAGGTGTCGATGATCTTCTCGTAGCCGATTTCGTAGGCGTCGTCGTAGTACTCGAGGTTGTCGTTGTCCAGGTAAGGGGCCGGGTAGTAGACGCGGCCGATCTTGCCTTCCTTGCGAATCTCGATCTTCGACGCCACCGGGTGGATCGAGCTGGTGGAGTGGTTGATGTAGGAGATCGAACCCGTCGGCGGGACTGCCTGCAGGTTCTGGTTGTAGATGCCGTATTCCTGCACCGAGGCCTTGAGCAGACGCCAGTCGTCCTGGGTGGGGATGCGCACGCCGGCCTCGGCGAACATCGCAGCCACCTTGTCGGTCTTGGGCTCCCACGCCTGCTCGGTGTACTTGTCGAAGTACTCGCCGCTGGCGTACTTGGAGTCGGCGAAACCACCGAACGCGGTGCCGCGCTCCTTGGCGATCAGGTTCGAGGACCGAATCGCATGGTAGACAACGGTATAGAAGTAGATGTTGGTGAAATCCACACCTTCTTCGGAGCCGTAGTGGACCCGTTCACGCGCCAGGTACCCGTGCAGGTTCATCTGGCCGAGGCCGATGGCGTGGGACTCGTTGTTGCCCTGCTCGATCGAGGGCACCGAGTAGATGTGGGTCTGGTCGGAGACGGCCGTGAGCGCGCGGATCGAGGTCTCGATCGTCTGCCCGAAGTCCGGCGAGTCCATCGCCTTGGCGATATTGAGCGAACCCAGGTTGCACGAGATGTCCTTGCCCACCTTGGAATAGGACAGATCGTCGTTGAATTCCGAGGGGGTGGAGACCTGCAGGATCTCCGAGCACAGGTTCGAGTGGGTGATCTTGCCCTTGATCGGGTTGGCCCGGTTCACCGTGTCCTCGAACATGATGTAGGGGTAGCCCGACTCGAACTGCAGCTCGGCGATGGTCTGGAAGAACTCGCGCGCCTTGATCTTCGACTTGCGGATGCGCTTGTCGTCGACCATCTCGTAGTACTTCTCGGTGACGTTCACATCGGCGAACGGCACACCGTAGATGCGCTCGACGTCGTACGGCGAGAACAGGTACATGTCCTCGTTCTTCTTCGCCAGCTCGAAGGTGATGTCGGGGATCACCACACCCAGCGACAGCGTCTTGATGCGGATCTTCTCGTCGGCGTTCTCGCGCTTGGTGTCGAGGAATCGGTAGATGTCGGGGTGGTGGGCGTGCAGGTACACCGCGCCCGCGCCCTGACGCGCACCCAGCTGGTTCGCGTAGGAGAAGGAGTCTTCCAGCAGCTTCATGATCGGGATGACACCCGAGCTCTGGTTCTCGATCTTCTTGATCGGCGCACCGTGCTCACGAATATTGCTGAGCAGCAACGCGACACCGCCACCGCGCTTGGACAGCTGCAGCGCGGAGTTGATGGAGCGCCCGATGGACTCCATGTTGTCCTCTATTCTCAAAAGAAAGCAGCTCACGGGCTCGCCGCGCTGCTTCTTGCCGGAATTGAGGAAGGTGGGGGTGGCGGGCTGGAAGCGGCCGTCGATGATCTCGTCGACCAGGTTGCTCGCCAGCACCTCGTCACCGGCGGCAAGCGTCAGCGCGACCATGCAGACGCGGTCTTCGAACCGCTCCAGGTAGCGCTTACCGTCGAAGGTCTTGAGCGTGTACGAGGTGTAGTACTTGAACGCGCCGAGGAAGGTCGGGAACCGGAACTTCTTGGCGTAGGCCTGCTGGAACAGCTGCTTGACGAAGGGCCGACCGTACTGGTCGAGCACCTCGGTCTCGTAGTAGTTCTCCTTGACCAGGTAGTCCAGCTTCTCGTCCAGGTTGTGGAAGAAGACGGTGTTCTGGTTCACGTGCTGCAGGAAGTACTGGTGCGCGGCCTCGCGATCCTTGTCGAACTGGATCTCGCCGTTGGGGCCGTACAGGTTCAGCATGGCGTTGAGGGCGTGGAAGTCCATGACCTCGCCGGTCTCGCCGCGCACCGCCGACTGCTCTAGGCGTGCTGACTTGCCTGCCGGTGCTGTGGTTGCTGTTGCCAAAACAATCCCAATCCCTCTCGGACGCGCGCGACGTCCTCAGCGGTTCCCATGAGTTCGAAGCGATACAAGTACGGCACCCCGCATTTTTGCGAGATGATGTCTCCTGCAACGCAATAGGTATCGCCGAAGTTCGTGTTACCGGCCGCGATCACCCCGCGCAGCAGTGCGCGATTGTGTGGGTCGTTGAGGAACTTGGCGACTTGCCGTGGAACGAGGTCCTTGTCGGGACGTTGTCCGCCCATGACGTGCCGACCACCACCGTAGGTGGGGGTGATCAGCACGTAGGGTTCGTCGATCCGCGGCGATTCAGCGGTGGTATGTAGTGGAAGTCGAGTTGCCGGGAGACCGAGCTTCTCGACGAAACGATGAGTGTTCTCCGAAGCGCTGGAGAAGTAGACCAGCCCGCCCGGAGTCCTCTGCTCGGGCATGGCGCCTCCTTACCGGCGAACCGGCGCGAACTCAGGCAGCCGCGACGGCGAGCGACTTGATGCGGTCGGGACGGAAGCCCGACCAGTGATCCTCACCCGCGACGACGACCGGCGCCTGCAGGTAGCCCAGCGCCATGACGAAGTCACGCGCCTCGTCGTTCTCCGAGATGTCGATGATCTCGTAGTCCACGCCGACCTTGTCGAGAGCCTTGTAG
Organism: Nocardia sp. IBHARD005; assembly: GCF_052814245.1. NCBI lineage: Bacteria > Bacillati > Actinomycetota > Actinomycetes > Mycobacteriales > Nocardiaceae > Nocardia > Nocardia sp. IBHARD005. Next base: position 3,261,641 of record NZ_CP199935.1, on the reverse strand, counting down.
GTGGCGTTGCACTGCACGCAAGCGGGCTTGGTGTACACGGTGATGGTCATGATGGAAGTCCTTCTCTCCTATGCCTGATCCACAGCCTGTGATCCGTATGCAATGCACGAACGGGTGATGCTGCGCAAACTCCTGGATCTGACGAAGAAAGCCCTGCTCGCAACCCCTTCCCTTGGGCCCGATCAGTGGTGGCTCCACACCGTCTTCCAGTACGACAGACACTACACCTAGTGTCCGACAGATGGGAACAACACAAGGTGTTGCGAGTCGCACGGATGTAATTCCCATGCGGTAAGTCCCAGGACGGGCCTCCGACCAGCAGGGAAAACAGTGGTTCAGATCACGATTTCGTCTACCGGCGAGTCTTCAGCAAACTTCGCGGACAGCGAAAGAGCGCCGCATCCGTGATGGATGCGACGCCCTGCCGAACGACCAGCTTACGCCGAGATCAACGTGCCGTTCACCGCGGCGACCAACTCGTGCACGGTCGCGCCGAGCTGGGTCAGCGCCTCGGCATCCTCGGCCGGATGGGTCTGCGCGAAACGCTCGCCGATGGTCGCGAACTGCGCGTGCGCCGACTCGACGACGATGCCGCCCGCCACGCCGACGGACTTGACGGTGTCGCCGTGTGCCCACGCCGCGGCGTTCGGACTGATCGACGCGCTCACCACGGCGACCGGCTTGCCCTTGATCGCACCGGTGCCATACGGACGCGAGGCCCAGTCGATGGCGTTCTTCAGCGCGGCGGGCAGGGTGCCGTTGTATTCGGGAGTGACCAGCAGGAGGGCGTCGGCCGCGGCGACGGCGGCACGCAGCGCCTCGGCCTGCGCGGGCACCGCGCCGGGCACGTCCAGGTCTTCGTTGTAGAACGGGATCTCGCCGAGACCCTCATAGATGGCGATGCCGACACCGGCGGGCGCGGTCTGCGCGGCGGCCTCGGCCAGGCGGCGATTGACGGAGCCCGCGCGCAGGCTTCCGACAAGGGTGAGGATGCGGGTCTCGCTCATGGCGACTCCTGGTGTACTCAGTGGAATGATCCAAGTTTCATTCGACATTAACCGGACTTCGGTCCGATTACTTCCCGCGGAGGACGTGTGAGCGGCGTGAGCTATGGCACACCCAGGTCCGACGAGCCGCCCCTGCTCGGCATCGGGCGGCCACTGCCCGGGAGCGCGGAGCCGGTCGAACGTGCCGATGCCGCCCGCAACCGCGCGCTGCTGCTGGACGCGGCCCAGCAATTGGTGCGCGAGTACGGCGTCGACGGTCTCACGATGGACGCGCTCGCCAAGCGCGCGGGTGTGGGCAAGGGCACGGTCTTTCGCCGATTCGGCAATCGCACCGGGTTGATGCTGGCCCTGCTGGATCACTCCGAGCAGAAGTTCCAGGCCGCGTTCATGTTCGGGCCCGCACCGCTGGGTCCCGCGGCGAACCCGGTCGAACGGCTGATCGCGTTCGGGCGGACCCGGCTGCTCGATATCGAGGTCGAGGGCGATCTGCACCAGGCCGCGGAGAAGGACGGGCGTTTCGGTGGCGGACCCTACGGCCTGCACAAGGCGCACGTCATGCTGCTACTTCGCGCGATCGGCGTCGACGGTGAGGTTCCGCTGATCGCCGACACGCTGCTGTCCACGCTGTCGGCGGCGCTGGTCATCCACCAGGTCGAGGTGCTCGGCTACACGCGCGATCAGATCGGCGACAACTGGGAATGGCTCATTCGCCGGGTCGTCGTTTCGCCTGTCCCCCAATTGACGTCCCCCCCGCACTGAGCTGCGGAGGTCCCGGTCTGAGCGGCAGAGGCCGCGCTCCCGGCGGGTTCCTGCTTCGCGGCCGGTTGCGGGACCGAGGCCCCGGCTGACACCAGCTCCACAGGCGTTGGACTGTCCGCGCGTCCCGCGGCCAGGATATTTATCGCTGCATTCACATCACGGTCGTGGACCGCACCACACCGGCAGGTCCACTCCCGCACATCCAGCGGAATCTTGTCTCCTACCACCCTGCAAACTGAGCAAGCCCGCGTCGACGGCAACCATCGGTCCACCCGGCCGAATCTACGACCAGCCCGATGTGCCTTGTACTCCAACATCGAGGCAAACATCGACCACCCAGCATCGTAAACGCTGCGACCGAGCCATGTCCGTGCCAAACTCGAGACGGCAAGATCCTCCACGTACACCGCTTGGTTTTCGCGGATCATTGTGGTGGACAGTTTGTGCAACCAATCCCGGCGCGTATCCCTAACCCGGGCATGTGCTTTCGCGACCTTGCGGACCGTCTTGCGGCGGTTCGCCGAACCTTTGTGTCGACGAGCCAGCTCCTTCTGCGCCTTCCGCAGCTTCGCGGCAGCCTTACGGCCGATGCGTGGATTGTCGACCTTGCGGCCATCCGACAGAACCGCGAAATGGGTCAATCCGAGATCTACCCCGATCTCGCGGTCACTCACCGGGAGCGGCTGGTCAGCCGCCTGAACTACGAACGACGCGTGATATCTGCCGGTCGCGTCCATCGTGACAGTGACGCTGGACGGTACAGAGGGCAATTCACGTGACCAGCGGACCGGTACGTCACCGATCTTCGGCAACCTCAGCCGTCCGTTCGGCAGGACTCGGAACCCAGCGTTCGCAGTGAATCGGATCGACTGTCGAGAATCGCGGCGGGACCTGAATCGGGGAGTACCCACCTTGCGCCCCCTCCGTTTCCCAGACAGCGAAGCGAAGAAGTTTCGATAAGCAGCGTTCGCATCTGCAAGGGCCTGCTGCAATACCACCGACGATACCTCGCAGAGCCACGCACGCGACGGGGTGCGCTTCGCCGCCGTGAGCGCCTTTGACAAGTCACCATCCGAGGGGATCGGATGCCCTGCCTCATTCGCCGCCCGGCGCGCCGCGATCGCGTCGTTGAATACCACACGCGCACACCCGAACGCCTGGGACAGCGCGATCCGCTGGCCCGGGCTCGGGTCAAGACCGAACGCATACCGAAGCTGCATACACTCAACGTATCTCGCCCCACCGACATGATCCGCTCAGAAGACCAGGCTTCGTGAAATCCCGCGCACGCCTTCACCTATCGGAGGGCGGTGCGCCAGCCCTTACCCCGGTAGAGTGAGACCGCATGGGGACACTGCGTGAACAGATCATTGCCGAATTGGGTGTGCTACCCGAGATCGAGCCGAAGCAGGAGGTCCGGCGGCGCGTCGACTTCCTGAAGGACTACCTGGCAACCACCCCGGCCAAGGGGTTCGCCCTCGGGATCAGCGGCGGGCAGGACAGCGCGCTGGCCGGTCGGCTGTGCCAGCTGGCCGTCGAGGAGTTGCGGGCCGACGGTGTCGAGGCGAAGTTCCTCGCGGTGCGGCTGCCCTACGGCGTGCAAGCCGACGAGCACGACGCGCAGATCGCGCTGAACTTCGTCGACCCCGATCGCACGGTCGTGGTGAACATTCGCCCCAGCGCCGACGCGATCGGCATCGAGGTCGCGGGCGCGCTCGATCACGAGCGCTTGCGTGACTTCGTGCGCGGCAACATCAAGGCGCGCGAGCGGATGGTCGCCCAGTACGCCCTCGCCGGTCAGGAAAGCCTGCTCGTGGTCGGTACCGACCACGCGGCCGAAGCGGTCACCGGGTTCTTCACCAAGTTCGGCGACGGCGGCGTCGACCTGACGCCCCTCACCGGTCTCACCAAGCGCCAGGGCGCGGCCCTGCTGCAAGAACTCGGCGCACCGTCGAGCATCTGGTCCAAGGTCCCCACCGCCGACCTCGAGGACGACCGCCCCGCCCTCGCCGACGAGGACGCACTCGGCCTGCGCTACACCCAGATCGACGACTACCTCGAAGGCAAGAACGTCACCCCAGAGGTGGCCGCCCGGGTGGAGTCGATCTTCACCAACACCCGCCACAAGCGCACCGTCCCGGTAACCCCCCTCGACACCTGGTGGCGATAACGGTCTAGGCCGACAAAATATTCACGACCTCGACGACGAACGCTGCGATGCCGACCGTCATAGCCACCGCGGTCAGACCGATACCGAAGAGGTTGCCCCGTCGCCTGCGCTCATCTCTGCTCTCGGCGTCGAGCCCCGCTTCCTTCGCTGAGGGCAAGAAGAACAACACCACCACGCCCAAGCATCCCCCCGCGAAGATCCAGGCAAACGGATTGAACCCGCGCTGGTACGCCAGCAAACCCATCAACAACATGACCACGACAACTACCAGCGACACCGCACACACCTTCTCGAAACGCACGCCGACTTCCGGCACGCTCGGAGCGTATCGATGTCTACGGCGCGCCGCGAATCATGAGCCGGCCACTACAAGCGTTGGCGCACAACAGGTCTCGACTAGGACGTAGTTCGGTTCCGGCTCTGGACCATGTGCGGCTAGCCGCCGGCGAAGGGGGGCAGGACGTCTACTCGGTCGCGGAGCATGGCTGATGGGTCGCGGGTGAGTTCGTCGCCGATGAGGAAGGCGCAGACGCCGACCAGGCCGTCGACATCCGAGCCGTAGGTTGCGGCGAGGGTGGCGCGGAGGTCGGCGACGGTGGCGCCGTCGGGGAGGTCGAGTGATTCGGTGTTCTTGCCGACCGCGTCGGCGATCGCGGCGAAATAGCGGACCTCAACCACCGATGGCTCCCATCGTGCGTTCCGGGGGGACGAAACCGGCGGCGTCGATACCGTGACCGGCCCATTTCTGCCACATCGCACCGCGCCACAGCTCGGCGACCTCGTCGTCGTCGGCGCCTGCCCGCAGCGCGGTGCGCACGTCGAACTCCTCGTCACTGAACAGGCACGAGCGCAGCATGCCGTCGGCGGTGAGCCGGGTGCGGTCGCAGCTGTCGCAGAACTTGCGGGTGACGGTGGCGATGATGCCGACGGTCGCCGGCCCGCCGTCGACCAGCCATTTCTCGGCCGGAGCCGAGGGATCGGCGCGGGCGGTGGGGGTCAGGGTGAAGCGCTCGCCGAGGACGTCGAGCAGGTCGGCGGCGGTCACCATGTGATCGCGGGCCCACTCGTGGTCGGCGTCGAGGGGCATTTCCTCGATGAATCGCAGTTCGCACTGCTCGGCCAGGCACCACGCGAGCAGGTCGGCCGCGCCCGCCAGGTTCTGGCGCATCAGCACGGCGTTGACCTTCACCGGCGCCATGCCCGCCTCGCGCGCGGCCCGGATGCCGTTGAGGACCGACTCCAGCCGGTCACGGCGGGTGAGGCGAGTGAAATCTTCCCGGTCGACGGTGTCGAGGGAGACATTGACCCTGGTCAGACCGGCCGCGGCGAGCTTGTGGATGCGGTGTTCGAGGCCGACGCCGTTGGTGGTCATGGCCAGCGGGGTGCCGGGCACGGCCGCGTGACAGCCCGCGATGATCTGTTCCAGCTCACGACGCATCAGCGGTTCGCCGCCGGTGAACCGCACCTCCCGCACACCCAGCTCGCGCACAGCCAGCGACACCAGCCGCACGATCTCGTCGGTGGTGAGCAGTTCCTGGCGCGGGATCGGCGGCAGGCCCTCCTCCGGCATGCAATAGGTGCAGCGCAGCGAGCATTTCTCGGTGATGGACACACGCAGATCGCGGGCGATCCGGCCGAAGCGGTCGACGAGGAACGGCGTCTCGGGCCTGCCGTCCAGGGACGGCCGCTCCGATCGCACGGCGGGTATCCCCATCTCGACCAGCGTCATCTCTACAGTATGACCCGTAATGCCCGTCACACTCCGTGCGCCGGGCCGATTCTTCACGAACCCGTCAGTTCACCGCGAATGCCCCGCCACCGTGAGCAACGCGACCCGGACCGGCCCCGCCGGCGGCGATTAAGCTGACAGCATGACTCCCCGGCCCGCTACCGCGTCGGCACGCAGCGTCGACGAGTACCGCGACACCGTCGCCGCGCTGCTGGCCCACCTCGCCGACCGCCCCGATGAACAGGTGGCGGTGCCCGATGCGCTCGGCCGCACCCTGTCGGCCGATGTGGTGTCGCCGATCGATCTGCCGGTGTTCCGTAACTCGGCGATGGATGGCTACGCGGTGCGCGCGGCCGATGTGGCCGTCACGCCGGTCACGCTGCCGGTAGCCGGCGTGGTGGCGGCGGGTAAGCCGGGCACCGACGCGCTGCCTGCGGGCTCGGCGGTGAAGGTGATGACCGGTGCGCCGATGCCGCCCGGTGCCGATTGTGTGGTGCCGGTCGAGGATGTGCAGGCCGGTGACCGCCGGATCGTGGTCGAACGTGGCCGTGGGCGTGGCGAATTCGTGCGCGAAGCCGGTACCGATGTGCGCACCGGTGAGCTCGTCGCACGGGCGGGCACGGTGCTCGCCCCCCGGCACATCGCGGCGTTGGCTGCGGTCGGCCTCCCGACCGTCCCGGTGCTGAGTCGATTACGTGCCGTCTGCATCACGACCGGTGACGAGCTGCAGCCCGCCGGGAGCACGCTCGCTCCGGGGCAGATCTACAACTCGAACGGCATCGCCCTGGCCGCGGCCTTGCGGGCCGACGGTGTCGAAGTGGTCGAGATCGCGCACAGCACCGACGACCCCGCGGTGTTCACCTCGGTGCTGAACGCGGCGACCGACATCGCCGACCTGGTCTTCACCTCCGGTGGCGTGTCCAAGGGCGACTTCGAGGTCGTCAAGGATGTGCTGGGTCCGCTCGGCGGGACTTTCGGCTCCGTCGCGGTGCAACCCGGCGGACCGCAGGGCTACACGGTGGTCGACGAGGTCCCCGTACTCAGTTTCCCGGGCAATCCGGTGAGCACGATGGTGTCGTACGCGGTGTTCGCGCGCCCCGCCGTGCGCGCCCTGGCCGGCCTGCCGGAGGTCGCGAGCAGCGAAACGACCCTGCTGACGCCGCTGCGCTCCCCTGCCGGTCGCCGCCAATACCTGCGCGGCCTGTTGACCGAGGCCGGGGTCGAAGTGATCTCGGGTCCCGGCTCGCATCTCATCGCGGGAATGGCCTGGGCCGATGTGCTCGTCGACATACCCGCCGAGGTCACCTCGCTGGCCGCCGGTGTCCCTGTGCGAATCTTGTCGTTATGAGCGAGTTGTCCCACGTCGACCGCGAGGGTCGGGCGCGCATGGTCGATGTCAGTGCGAAAGCCGACACCACCCGGATCGCCGTCGCCGCAGGCGAATTGCAGACCACCGCGGAGGTGATCGCGTTGGTGCGGGCCGAGGGTATGCCCAAAGCGGATGTGCTCTCGACCGCCCGATTGGCCGGAATCGCCGGTGCGAAAAAGACTTCCGAGCTGATTCCGCTGTGTCATCAGCTGGCGTTGTCGTCGGTGAAGGTGGAGTTCGGGTTCACCGAGACCAGCATCACCGTCGAGGCGACGGCCAAGACGAAGGGCCCGACCGGGGTCGAAATGGAAGCGCTGACGGCTGTCGCCGTCGCGGGGCTCACCTTGCACGATATGGTGAAAGCGGTGGATCCCGCTGCGGTGATGAACGGGGTCCGGCTGGTCACCAAAGAGGGTGGAAAGCACGGGCATTGGGTGCGGCCGGAAGGTCGGTCCGACACCGACGCACCGGGGCTCGACCGGTTGGCGCAGGTGAACGCGGGTGCCGAATCCGCGCCGCTGACCACCGAAGCCCGCGGCGATGCGGTGGCAGCGGGTAGCGCTGAGGCGGAATCAGCTGAGGCCCAGAGCTTTTCGCGGACCGCCGTCGTGGTCGTCGCGTCCACCGGCACCGCGGCGGGAACACGCACCGACACCACCGGCCCTGTTATCGCCGATTGGCTGACCGCACAAGGGTTTTCGGTGCGGGGACCGCTGGTCTACGCCGATGCCGAGATCGCCGCCGGACTGACCGATGCGCTGAGCGGAGCTCCCGCGCTCGTCATCACCACCGGTGGCACCGGTGCCTCCCCGACCGACGCGACGCCCGAGGCCACCCGTGCCGTTCTCACCAGGGAACTGCCCGGCGTCGCCGACGCCATCCGGCAGCGTGGGACCGCGAAGTTCCCCCTGGCGGCGCTGAGTCGCGGTGTTGCCGGGCTGGCCGGTCGTACCGTTGTCGTCAATCTGCCCGGTTCGCCGGGTGGGGTGAAGGACGGCATCGCCGTGCTGGAACCCTTGCTGGATCATCTGCTAGCGCAAGTAGCCGGAGGCGGCAACCATGAGTGAGTTCGGTGCGGTCCGGCTGGCCACGATCAGCGATCAGGATCTCGATCCCCTCACTGTCGAAAAGGCTGTCGACGGGCCGGAATTCGGTGCGATCGTGGTGTTCACCGGCAAGGTACGCAACCACGACGGCGGCCAAGCGGTCGCCTCGCTGGAGTACTCCGCGCACCCCCGAGCCGAGCGCTTCCTGCACGCGATCTGCGCGGAAGTGGCTCAGGCGAGCGGACTTCCGGTCGCGGCGACGCATCGGATCGGGCCACTCACGATCGGCGGTGTGGCGATCGTGGTGGCGGTGGCCGCGCCGCATCGGGCCGAGGCGTTCACGGTATGTGCCGAGCTGGTAGACCGGATCAAGCACGAAGTGCCGATCTGGAAACGGCAGTTGTTCGCCGACGGGCTTTCGGAGTGGGTCAACGCCTGCGGCTGACAGTCACTGTGCGGCGTAACGCCACACGCCGAGCATCTCCTGCTCGTCCAAGGGTGTCTCACCGTCGAAGACGGTGTCGTGCAAGCGTTTCAGCGCCGCGTCCGCGTCGAGTCCGGCGCCGATCAGCACCAGGTTCGAGACGCGCCGCTCGCCGCGTGCCCAGCTGCCGGGGGTGAAGACGACGTGCCTGCCGACCAGGTGGACTTCGAACTTGCGTCGCTCCCCCGCCACCGCGAAGGTCACACATCCCTTGGCGCGGAACAGACCTGACGGCGGATCCTCCAGAAAGCCCACGAGCGCACGGGGATTCAAGGCGCGCTCGCTCGTGAACGACACCGAGACGTAGTCGTCGTGCAGATGCCGGTGGTCGGGGTCGTCGTGGTCATGGTCGTCGAGCAGTGTGTCGAAACTCAGCTGCTCGGCCACTGTCGGCTCGTTGGGGACCCGTTCGTCGAACAGCAGGCCGGGATCGATCCGGCCGTGCGTTGTCGCATAGACCGGCACCTGCCCCACCCAGTCGGCCAACTGCGCGCGTAAACCGGCCAGCGCCGCGGCCTCGACGCGGTCCGCCTTGTTCACCAGCACCAGATCCGCCATTCGCAGATGGGTCACCAGCTCAGGATGTTGGGTGCTGGTGGACGCGAACTGCTCGGCATCGACCACTTCGACCAATCCGCCATAGCCGATGCGCGGGTTCGGGTTGGCGATCACCATCCGGATCAGGTTGCGCGGCTCGGCCAGTCCGCTGGCTTCCACCACGATCACATCCACCGCGCTGCGCGGTTGCGCCAGCTGCGCGAACAGATCGTCGAGTTCGGACACATCCACCGCGCAGCACACGCACCCGTTGCCGAGCGAGACCATCGCGTCGACCTGCCCCGCCACCAGCATCGCGTCGATGTTGACCGCCCCGAAATCGTTGACAACCACCCCGATCCGGATCCCCCGGTTGTTGCGCAACAGGTGGTTGAGCAGGGTCGTCTTCCCCGAACCGAGAAACCCAGCAACGATCACGACAGGAATCACCGCACCCATGGTGCCACCTCCCCGCAGCCACACAGCACGCCGCCCACCCCTGAATCAGGAGTGGGCGGCGTGGGTGCGATGACCCGTCAGGACGGGCCGAAAACCATACCTACCAGGGTGTACGCGAGATTGATCAGCTGGCCGGGGATGGTTGATTGGTCCATGCCGAGCGCTTGGGCCAGGGGCATGAGCAGCGTCATGACCGTGGTGATCGGGGCGCCGAGCGTGCTCAGATCGAGCTTGGATTTGTCCGGCACTGCCTCGGTTTTGGGTGTGGTGCCGCGATTCTTCGGGGTGGCGGGTGCGGCGGGAGCCGCGGGTGACGCCGTGCGGGCCGGGGCGCCGGGAGCCGCGGTGCGCACGGGGGCCACCGGAACCGGCTCCGCGATGGGGGCACGCGCGGGGATTGCCTCCGCCGAGGGACCGTTGGCGCCGCCCTCGTTCGGTCCCGTCAGATCGCTCGAGCCACTGGGAAGCGGGATCGGATCAGCCGGTACCTGGTCGGGTGCGGGAACCGGCGCGGGGGCCGCCGGTGTCGCAGTCGTCGAGGCGGCCGGTGCCGTCCCCTCGGATTCGGGGGTCGACGCAGTGGCCTCTCCCGGCTTCGAGGATTCGGCCGGGTCGGCCGCGGGTGCGCGCTCGGGTGTCTGAGCGGTGGTCGCGACCGGCACCCGACCGGGTGCGGCGGCGAAGGCGGGGATCGGCTTGTTCAGGAGGAACCCGACGACGCCGGTCGTGATGGCGACCGCGTGCTCGAGCTGACCTTGACGCGATTCCAGCCGTGCGGCGTCGACGACATTGGCGCCGTTGCCCATCTCGACGAATACCAGCGGCACCTGTGTCAGCGCCGGGCCTGCCACATCCGCGCGGGTCTGCAGGCCCGCGAGGACGCCCGCGTAGTTCGCGGGCGAGAAGCCGGCCGCCAGGTAGGCGTCCCGGACCGCGCTCGACGCGAGTCGCCCGTCGCCGGACTGCGCCTTGTCGGCGACCGTGTCGGGGATGGGGAGCTGCGGCACGATCATGTGGAATCCGTGCTGGTCGGGGCCCGCGCTGTCGGCGTGGATGCTCACGGCCACGTCGGCGCCGGACTGGTTGGCGGCGCGGGCGCGATCGTCGACGCAGCCGCCCCACCCGGTGTCGTCGGCGCGGCTCAGCACCACGTCGGCACCCAGTGCCTCCAGCGACGCCCGCACGAGCTGGGCGACGTCCCAGTTGATGGTGTGTTCGGGGATGCCGTTCAAGGAGGTCATGCCGGTGGTCTGGCAGTCCTTGGTGCCGCCGCGGCCGTCGTCGACCTGGCGGCTCAGGTCCTGCGAATGCGCCGAACCCTGGTGACCAGGGTCGAGGAAGATCGTTTTACCGGCGAGCTCGCTGGTAGCTGGTTCAGGGGCGGCGTGGGCGGTCACGGGGACCAACCCCGACAGCGACACCACCACCGCGGCGGAGACGGTAGAGCAGATTCCGGCCTTGATGATGTTTGGTTGCATGTTCGGTCGGCGCTCCGGGACCGGAGCACCCCTCCCTTCCCATTGGTAACACCTGGTAACACCAAACCCAGTGGTTAACTCTTGCAACGTTGGCGACCACAGGGCAAGCACAGTTACCGAGTTGTAACTGGATGGAAGTATGAAAAGACGCTGTTCGGATGCCCAGTTGAGCGATCAGACGTCGACCTCAGGCAACTTCTGGCAATTGCCGCAGGGACCGCAGCGCGTAGTGCACCCGGGTCTTCACGGTGCCGACCGGAACTCCGAAATCCGCGGCGACTTCCCGGTACCCACGGTCGTGCAGGATCACCTCGGTCACCGCCGCGCGCTGCGGTTCCGGGAGCCTCGCCAGCAGCTGGTGGACAAGCAGCCCGTCGATCAGTCCGTCGGCGAAATCCGTTCCACCACAGACGGATACCTCGGTGATGTCGTCCCAGCCCACATCACCGGGCCGAACAGCTCTTGCCCGCACGATATCGATGATCACATTGCGTTCGATCGCCAGCAGCCAGGTCCGCACGCTGCCTTTGCGACCGTCGAAATCCCGACAAGAACGCCAGCCGCGCAGCAGGGTCTCCTGCACCGCGTGCTCGGCCAGGCCCGCGTCGCCGAGACTGCGCATCGCCCGCCAGTGCAGCAGGCCGCGATCGGTGGCCAGCACCTCGGCCAGCCCATCCCTGGTACACAGGCGCGCGCAGTGCGCACCGCAGGAGTTGTCCGTCATATGGGGATATCGCGGTGGACCGCGCCGATGACAACGCCGCGCCTTAAGTAACTCTTCAGGATCCTGCTGGGCCCATACCGGAAAGTAGTTCTCGCGAGCCCGGCCGGGCCTGCTCCAGGAGGGGGGAGCAGGGACGCCGGGCTCGCTTGTTTTCCGGGCTCGCGCATTTGAGCGAAGTCCTCGCACGATCGCAGCAGGGCGACGACAATCGCCGCGAGGAGTGAACAACGTGGACATCCATGCTTATCCGACCGACGCGCAGACGCCGGTCGACCGGGCCGAGGCCACTCGTGTGGCGGCCGAACACCTACCCGCCGAGCTACCGGGGCACGATCGGCAGATTATCGAATTCGCTGACGGCTTCGCCGTTTTCGCGGTTCAGCCGTTGCACACGCCGGCGGATCGGCCGATCCCGATCGGCGGCTCGGTGTACGTCATCGACAAGGCGACCGGGGCGGTGTCGTTCTGGCCGACCTATCCGTCCGGCGTGATCGCCGAGCACTACGCGCTGGTGCTGGCGGCGGGCGGGTTGATCGTCGCCGATACCTGGCCCGATCAGGACTGATCGAGTGATTCGGTGCGCGGCACCGCGACCGGACGCTCAGGCATAGGGTGGATTCCGGCGCGGCAATATCCGATGACCAGCAAAGACCGTGCTCACCAAGAACGAATTGCACACATAGCGATGTGTGCATACTATTGCGACCGATCGAACCGCAGAAGAGGGGAACGCGATGGGACTGGCACAGGGATCCACATCCCGCGCAGGGCACGGGCACGACCACGGGGTATCGGCAGACAGCGATCGGCGCTGGCTGGCCGGCGCGCTGGCGGTGATCGTCACCTTCCTGATCGGCGAAGTGATCGTCGGCATCATCGCCGATTCGCTCGCACTGCTCTCCGACGCGGCGCACATGACCACCGACGCCGCCTCGATCGCGCTGGCACTGTGGGCGATCCGGCTCGCGGCGCGACCCGCGACCGGGCGGATGACCTTCGGCTGGAAGCGGGCCGAGATCCTGTCCGCCCAGGCCAACGGACTGACCTTGCTGCTGTTGGCGGCCTGGCTCGGGTATGAGGCGATCCGCAGACTGTTCGAGCCGCCGGAGGTGCACGGCTGGCTGGTGCTGATCACCGCGCTGGTCGGCATCGTCGTGAACGTGCTCGCCACTTGGATGATCAGCCGGGCCGATCGCACCAGCCTCAATGTCGAAGGCGCCTACCAGCACATCCTCAACGACCTGTTCGCGTTCATCGCCACCGCCGTGGCCGGGCTGGTCATCATCCTCACCGGCTGGGTACAGGCCGACGTGGTCGCCACGCTGATCGTGGTGGCACTGATGATCAAGGCCGGGATCGGGCTGATCAAGGCGTCGAGCCGGATCTTCCTCGAGGCCGCGCCCGAACACCTCGACCCCGCGCTGATCGGCCGCGATATGGCCGCGCGCGACGGCGTCACCGAGGTTCACGACCTGCACATCTGGGAAATCACCTCCGGCTCCCCCGCGCTGTCGGCCCACGTTCTCGTGCAACCCGGCCACGATTGCCATGCGGTCCGCGAGGACATCGCGCACATGCTCGACCATGACCACCACATCGAGCACGTCACCCTGCAGGTCGACCACGCGAGCCCGAAACTGCTCGACATCGGCCACCGCGATTCCCACCCGTGCGCCGACTCGCACGGCCCGAAGCACGTGTCCGAACGGGCACCCCATACCCACTGACGAGGGAAGGCCCCACACCATCTGGTGCGAGGCCTTCTCGTCGGTCACGCGCTAGCGAGGACCAGGTCGTTTCATCGACCTATGGGGCTGTATCAGCCGCCGAAGGAACCGGTCCACAGGGTGTTGACCAGCCCGTGCAGCGCGGCGCCGAAGGTGTCGAAGAGGCCGTTCAGAGCGGCGCTACCGGTGTCGATGATAACGGGGATCATAGTAATTCCTCTGTTTCTCGCATAGGCCCAGCCGGAGCTGGTTTACGAATGGCGTATCGACGCTCAAACGCCACGAGTTACGGTTTTCCCGATTTAGTGACACTGGTAACAGTTCAGCCACAACACGGTCCCCACCTGGCATTTTCGCGCGATACACCATGTTTCTCAAATAATTCTGAGAACTCGATAAGATTCATATTGCGACATCCGATAAGGCCGGATTTCCATTGCCCCAAGAAATAGGGGCACCGATACACAATGTCGCACACATGCGAAATCCGCCGGTCGGGCGGTCACTGATCAGCGCGCCGGGCAGGTGTTCACATAGGCGTGGCCGGGCAGGGCGCCTGCCCATTCCTCCCGGGTGATCGGGGTGGTGCCGCTGGCACAGATCCGCGCAGCCTGGGCGGCGGCGTCGGTGCGCCACTGGCGCAGGGTCCCGTCGACGGCGGATTCGGTGAGGACGGCGCCGTCCGCGGCGAAGGCCAGCATGGTGGGTTGCCGGTGGCGCTGCCCCCGCGCGATGGTGGCGTACGTGGTGGGGTTCGCGGGGTCGGTGTAGTCCCACAGCAGAATGGTGCCGCTGACGATGTCGTCGATGGCCAGCCGGGTGCCGTCCGGATCGAAGGCGACTGAACCCGCGGACCCATTGGCACCCACCGGAACGGAGAGGGCGCGCGGCGGCGTACCCGGCTTGCCGATCTGGTAGACGAAGGCACCGGTCAGCGTGCCGACCGCGAGGGTGTTGCGCGAACTCAGGGCCAGCGACATGGTCTGTCCCGGGGTTCGCAGATCGGCGAGTTCGGCGATCGGCGGCGCGGCGGGTGTGGTCGCGAAGACGCTGACATTGCCGGTGCGGTGGCTGCCGACGGCGAGCAGGCCGCCGTCCGGGCTGAAGGCGAGCGAGGTCGGGTAGCCGCGGCCGAATCGGATACTCGACCGCAATCGGGGTTCGCCGGACACGTCGAACATTTCGACGGTCTGGGTGAGGCTGCGGCCGATGGCCAAGGCGCCGTCGGGACTGAACGTGATCGCACGGATATCGACGCCTGCCGCGCTCAGCGGCGCACCGACGCGACGCGGACGCACCGGGTCGGTGATGTCCCATACCTGGATCGTGGATTCGGTTCTGGTCACCGCCCTGGTCGCGTCCGGGGCGATCGCGACGACGTCGATCAGACCGGCGGGGTCGCCGTCGAGCAGCGTTGCATCGGTGGCGAAGGGCGTTCTGGCCAGCATGCGCAGGTGTGGGAACAGCTCCTGCGGCAGGACGGGCTGGTCGAGCGGAAACCGGAACAGCGTCAGCGGACTGGTCGGCACCACCGGACCCGGCAACTCGAAAACGTGCACGGCATGGTCGAAACTCGTGGTCACCAGCGATCTTCCACCGCGCAGGAAGCGCGCATGCGCGACCATCTCGATCGGGAGCGTGACCAGCTCCGCGCCGGTGTCCAGGTCGCGGATGCGGGCCCTGGTGTCGCCGCCGACGATCACGGCGGATCGACCGTCCGCGGTCAGCGACACGTCGAGGTACTCGTTGGCGCCCCTCGTCACGGCGGGCATCGGGTCGAAGATGGTCGCGCCGACTCGCCAGCGCGCGACCTCACCCGGATTGAGACCGACGGCCAGCACGGTGCCGTCGCCGGTGAACTCGACCGACCTCGCCTCCGCACCGCCGGGCCGTTCGATGCGGCGGTCGAACGCCGGTGTCTGATCGCGGTCGAGGGTCGCGGTGTTCCAGCCGCGCACTGTGGTCGTCCAGATTCCGCCGAACAACGACGGCGCCGCCGCGACCAGCGTGCGATCGCTCAGGGCGACCTCCACCCGCTGGCCCGACAAGGACAGCATCGGCAAGGCGATCGGGTGCGCGGGATCGTCGCCGAGTCGCCAGCTCGACATCGTCGCACTGTGCGTGCCGATGGCGACGAACTCGAGGTCGGGACTCAGCGCGACCGACGACGGCATCCGGCCCGACAGCGGTAGCTCGGTCACCAGGCGGGGTGCGCCGGGGTCGGCGATGTTCCACAACGCCGATCGCAGGTCGCCCGCGACCACCAGCCATTCGTGATTCGCGCTGATCGCGACGGCGCGGATGTGTCCACTGCCGGTGGCGAACCGTGGCCACCGGTCGACGCCGGACTCGGTCACCCGCACCAATTCCACGGAGCCGTCGCCCTCGCCGATCGCGATCACATCGCCCTGCGCGGTGGTCGCGACGCGCGGTGCGTCGGGATCGAAGACCACGCCGCGGCCGAGCACGACACCCGGGCTGATCCGGATGGGCGCGTTCGTCGCGGTGTTCTCCAACAGTGCCGATCGCGCTTCTTCGGTGGGGGCGGTTCGATAGGCGGCGAGCGCGATCTGCTGGGACAGTGCGGGATTGAGGCTGCCACCGCCGCGGGCGACGCCGGCGAACAGGCGCGAGTTCGATTCCGCTCGCGCGGCCGTGTTCTCGATGCGCATCTGGACGAGATTGGTCACCGACACCACCGCCAGCAGCACCGCCAGGCCCGCCGCGACGGAAACGATCCACAGCGCGAGGTTCGCCCGTGTGCGGGTCCTCGCGATCGCTTCGGACACGGTGCGGGCGGCCGAGATCCGGTCGGCGTAGTTCTGTGGTGCCTCGCCCGCTGCTTCCCGATAGGCCTCCGACGCCACCACCACGCGCAGCGACGAGCGTTGTGCGGCAGTCAATTTGCCCGCGTAGCCGCCGACGGCGGTCAGGTTCGCGCCGGACAGCCCTGCGGTGACCGCGCACTCGGGGTCCAGCCGGCGGGGCCGCAATCGTCGCAGCAGAGCGTGCCGCGGCGCGAGGTCGTCGAGGGCGACCGCGAACGCCGCGCCCATCGAGGCGCCGTTGATGTCATTGGCCGGTGCGCTGCCGTGCGTCGAGACCGACCACAGCACACACGCGTCGGTACCGGCCAATCTGCTGATGCGCCACGCTCTTTCGAGGCTGTCGGTGAATTCGCGATCGGCCTGCAGGAAGCCCATCCGCGCCGGGTCGGGATGCAGGCCGCTCGGTCCACCACGAATCTGGTCGAGGCGGAGCACGCCCACCTCGCCACTGCCGCCGAGGCTGGCGAACAGCACGCTGATCCGGCTGGCGCGCACGACCGGGAGGGTGTGCCCGGCCAGCTCCAGCGCGGCCATGATGGCGTACCCGCGCGCCGCGCGACCGCCCTGACCGAGCAGATGGCGCACGATATCGCCGAGCGGGGCATTCGCACTGGTGATCGGAATACCCGCGGGCAGCAACTGGGTGCCGACCGAGGTCAGCCCGGCGCGTTCGGCGTGATCGAGGAAGGTCTGGCACGCGGCGCCGGTGTCGACCGAACCGGTCAGTGCCTGCGCCAGCACCGCCATCGCGCGCGCCGCGGACAGATCCGCGGTGATCCGGCGGTCTTGCGCATCGGGATCCTCGGCCTCTTCCTCGAGCAGATCGTCGTCGGTGGCGAGGTTCTTCCAGCGGGCCAGCGACTGCCGTGCCAGCACACCCGTCTCCCGGCGGTGCTCGAGTAGCCGGCGCGCGGCATCGGGCCCGGCGGCAACGGCATCGCGGCACAGGGTCAGCCACCGTTGCGGCGCGCCCGTCAGCTCGATCAGCACCGCGTCATCGGTCAACAGCGCCGCAGCCGGCTGATCGGTCGATTCGACCGCCATGTCTCCCCCGTCTTCCGCCAGGCATCACCGCAGGCCCTCCCGAGAATGCCCCGATACGATGGAATTCCAGCACACCATCGATTGCCCCGGAGGACCACGTTGTCGAGACGACACATCGCCGGACGCACGCTGACCGCGGCGGCCCTGTTCGCCGTGATCGCGATGTCGGCGAGCTGTGCCGCCGCCGAGGACACCACCGAGCCGAGAAAAGTTGTAGCGCAAGAGATTTCCGCACCACTGCCACTGCCGAGTGCCGACGAGGTCGAGCAGCTGATGCGGCGACTGCTCGACACGGCAGTGCCCAACGCCGAGAAGATCGAGCTCATCCAGGGCATCGGGAGTGACCCCGAACTGCCGAACCGAGTCGCCGACGCCCCCCGCCAGGGCGGGGCCACCATCACGATCACCATCACGGGTACCCGGACCGCACCACCCGGCATGCTCGCCGAGGGCACCGCGTCGATCAACAACAGCGCGCCACACCCGGTCATCGTGAACTTCGTCGCCGAGGACGGGAAGTGGAAGGTCGAAAAGGCCTGGTACTGCCAGATCGCGTTCTCGTTCATGGTCGCCTCCCCGGCGTGCCCGACCTGATCGCGCGTGTCCCCCGGCGAACCGCTCAGGGCGGCAACCGCATCTGTGTAGGAGCCGATCGACCCGACAGGAGGCTTCGCGATGCGACATGTTCGATCCCGGACCGCGGTCCGCTGTCTCCCGTCGGCCCGGCCTGCGGCGCAGGTAGCATCGACGGCGTCGGGGAAACGAGCCGTGGTGTGCCGATCGCAGGCCGAGTGGGGGTACCAGGTGAGTTCTGAGCCCATGGACCAGTGGCTCGGCGCCGCGTGGAGCGAAGTCCCCGAACGTCTACGTCCCGCGGTCGTCGACCACATCTTCGGCGCCGATCTGGTCACCATGTCGAGCTATGCGGCGGCCAAGGCGCGCTACGTCCTGGATCGGCTCGACCCGGATATGCGCAGCGACTTCGAAGATGTCGCCCAGGACACGATGGTCGAGCTCACGGCGACGCTGCCCACCGAGCGGATCCGGCACTGGAAAGCATTGGTGCTCAAGAAGCTTCAGTGGCGGGTGCTGCAGGACCGGCGCAGTCGCACCGCAGAGAAGCGCAACCCCGGTCACCGGGTCGACTACGAGTCGGCCGTCCTGGTCCTCGAGGATCATCGGTGTGGCGACGCCGAGAACCGGCTCGCCGACCGCGCGATTCTGCGGGACGCGCTGGCCTCGATCGCGCACGCGGAGACCGCGGCCGTGCTCCGCGCGACCTTCGTGATCGCCACCGACGGCAGCTACTCCGATGTGCAGACCACCGGTGAGGTGGCCCGAGACCTGCGGTTCAGCCAGGAGAAGGTCAAGCGATTACGCGCGGCAGGCGCCAAGTTGCTCCGCGAGGCAGTGCGCGCGCAGCTCGACGCCCGCGACGGGGACAACGAGGAGACATCGTGATGGCGCCGGATCATGACGCGGACCGCCTGAGTCTGCCGGTCGATATCGATGTGCTGATCGCCTTCGCCGAGTCCGACAGCCCGGATGTGGATGCGGAGTCCGCCGCCGCTGGGGCACGGATCGCCGAGCGACTGTTACGCGGCGGCGCGGTGTCGCGCGGCGAGGCCGGCTCGACCGCCGTCGGCGATCTCGGCGCGCGCCGCGCCGTGATGGCGGTGCCCGGCTGGACCGTGCAACCGCTCGCCGCGTCGTCGGAGGGCGAGAGGACGGCGATCCGCGCTGTGCAGAAACAGCTCGACCAGGAGTTGGGGATCGAATTCACCCGCTCGCCCGCGGGCGCGGAGCAGACCCGGATCTCGGTGCACTCGTTCGGTGCTCGGGCCGCGGCGGGCGACATCGTGCGGGTCGCGGTGAGTCTCGGTGCCGAGCGCACCGAACTGCTCGTTGTCCTCTACGCCGATGCCGATGGCACGCTCACCGGGCAGGTCGTCACCAAGGCGCTCACCATGTCCGAGGATCTCGAGATCTCGCTGCTGCCGGGTGCCGCACTCGGCAGCACACACACCTCGGCGGTCACCGACGCGGTGCGCTGCTCACTCACGGCTGGGCGCAACGCGTGGCGCCGGGTGGCCAAGGGCCTGCCCGCCGGTGATCCGGTGCGGGCCGCGATCGTCGCAGGCTTGAGCTGATCGTCACTGATCCGTCGTAGACACTAACCCGAGTGCCGGAAGTGCTTGTCCGGCACTCGGGTTCCGATCCGCCCTGGGGGTGCACCGCCACCAGGTGGAACCCCCCTGCGGCTCCACTCGGCGCGGCCGTCACTCCCGGGGCGGTAGTACTCCACCGACGCCGCTGCGGTGGTGGCAACGGCGTCGGTGAAACCCCTCACCGACACAGATGCCGTGCGGGGGACGAACGGTTCGCGGCGAACCGCCGCCGGGACGTGGCGCATCTCTGTTCTCGACGGCCGCTGATGGGGCCCGGTAGTGAGGAACACGGGGATGACACCTTCGAGGAACGACGCAGCGCGGCAGCTCGCTGTCGCCGCGGCGATGGTGTTTCAGGTGAGCGCGCATGCCAGGGCGGGATTGCGGACGACGGCCGAGGCTTTCGAAGCCCAGGCGCGATTGCTGCTCGCCGAGGGTGAGGCCGAGCATCGCGACACCGTGCGCGACGCCTGTGCGCGGGCCGAGGAGCTCGCCGCGACGGCCGATGTCGAGCTGGCGCGGCGACAACGCGATGGTGAGGTCGACGGAGCGGATCGGCGTCGGCACTCCCTGATCGCCGCTATCGCCCGTCATCGACTCGACGAGGACACCCGCAACCGGCACCGCGCCACGGCCATCGAGAAGCAGGAGCGTGCCGCGGAGCGCATGTTGATCGAGGCAGACCGCGCCGATCTCTGCGCGTACCGACCGACCGTGACTTCGCCCGGTGGGGTCACCGTCGACGAGTTGGTGGCCGCACAGGAATTGGCCGTGCATGAATTGCGGCGCCGCCTCGACGTCTATCTGGCAGCGGTCGAAGCACATCCCGAAGACGACCGATACGTGGCGGACTTGTGAGCTCGACCGATCAGTTCGTTCGACTGTCGAGTTCTCCGGCATCGGCAGGCCGAAACCCGGTGCCACTCAGTCGAGTCCGTGACAGCGGCGGCGTACCGAACCGGTCGGGCGACGGCGATCTCGGAGGCGGGCCCACCGCACGGCCCGGAGCGGACCGCCTCAGCATCCACCGGCGATCGGAGCCTTGTCGACAACGTCGGTGTGTTCGGAATCGCTGCGACACCAGCTGGTTCGTTCCGGTGACGCCGCGCCCGCCGTCGCACCGATCGGCATTCCGGCGAGCATGCGCAATACCAGCCGCACGAACGCGAGATGTGTGCGTAAGGCCCTCGGCGAACGGGCGACGGAGGCCACGGTGCACGTACCGGTCGGCGCGGGACAGCCGGCGAATCTGTCGGTGAGCCAGTCGAGAACCGCTGGCACGATGAGGAATTCGAGTGGCAGGTGCGAGCCGCGGCGCACCCGCAGGTAGCGCACCGTCGCCCCGGCCTGCTGATAGCGCCGCACGTGGGCGTCGATATCGGCGACGGCGATCACCTCGTCGTTCACCCCCTGGACGATGAGCAGCGGTGCCGCGGGCGCGCGAGTGCCGGGTTCGATGTCAGCGAGAATGCGGCGCAGGACGGGTTCAGCGAGCAACTCCCCGATGCCCCCGCGCAGATGCCGGGAGACATCGCGACGGGCGAATCGCAGCAGCAGCGCGAAGGTACTGCGCTCTTCGGCTTCGCCGAGCAGACCTCGGTATCGCGCGTCGAGGTGATCGTGCAGCAGCGGACCGAGCTCGGGATAGGCCTGCCGCAAACCCGCGACGAACGCCGCAGGGAACCCGGCGAACCACCCACCGTTGAGGCGCTCGAAGGCGGCGGCCGGGTCACCCACCGGCGAACCCGCCGCCGCGCCGGCGATATTCAGCTCCGGTGCGTACTCGGCGGCCAGTTCCGCGGCCCACGCCGTTGCCAGCCCACCGCCCGAATAGCCCCACAGGGCAACAGAAGTGGTCGGCGCCAAGGCCATCGGGGCAAATGCCAGGGTGGCCCGAATCCCGTCCAGCGCACGATATCCGGGCTCACGCGCCGCTCCGAACCGGCCACCCAGCCCTTCGTGATCGGGCACCGACACCACCCACCCCTGCGCGAGGGCCATCGCGATGATCGGCAGCTCGAGCGGCGCGATCGAACCGATCGTCCACGCACCGCGCCGCAACGCATACGACGGAAAACACTGCGGGGCAACAGCATCGATCGCGCAGTGGAACGACACCAGCGGCCGTGGCCGCGCCGAAGCACCCCAGGGCAGCAGCACCGTCGTCACCGAGACTTCCGGCGCACCATCGAGATCGC
The DNA here is from genome assembly GCF_052814245.1 of Nocardia sp. IBHARD005. Classification (NCBI taxonomy): domain Bacteria; kingdom Bacillati; phylum Actinomycetota; class Actinomycetes; order Mycobacteriales; family Nocardiaceae; genus Nocardia; species Nocardia sp. IBHARD005. The sequence goes on along the minus strand of NZ_CP199935.1, from coordinate 3,239,914 downwards.
AAGTGCGATACAGCAATTGCCACGCCGTGATCCGCTGCCGGATCACGCCGAACAGCGCGACCTCCACCGGCCGCGACCGCACCACCGTCCCGGGCGCGAGCGCGTCGATGCCGGGTGGGGTGGCGTAGAACGGGTCGTCGGGCGGTAGCAGTGGCGCGTGGTACCGGACCGCTGCCGACGTGTCGGCGGTCATCGGCTGCCGCTGCCGGAGAACCAGGGGTTGAACGCACAGGTCACGGTGGGACTGCCTTCCGGGTCGAGAGCACGCAGCGCGATCGAGGTCGCGCGCGGCGAATACATCATGGTCAGGGGGGGCTGGGGCGTCCCGCTCGCCCGTCGACCGAGGGTGGCGATCCCCAGCAGCGAGGTGCCGTGGTGGGTGGCGCCGACACCGATCAGCGTTGGTTTCACTTCCGTAGCTCTGCGAATCTATGGCCAAGGACCTAGTGATGTCACTGCACCGGGCAACGAGAAACTCTGGACGAGATTGGCACGGGAGCCAAGTTCTGTTCGTTTTCGATCGGATGCTGCTGTACCGCCCTGTCGTCGGACACAATCGAGTCATGCTCTCCGAACACCCCGTCTCCGAACTCCCCGCGCTCCCCGCGCTGACCGCTCGCCTGCTGACCCGATGGCCACAGATTTCCGAACGCATGCTCGCCGACGGTCTCGGCGCCAACGCACCCGCCGAGCTCCCCGACGGCCACTTCACCGCGGAAGTGCTGCCGACGATCTACGCGTGCGGCCGGGCCGTGCTCGAGGCGATCGGCGCCGACCGGGAATTCACCTACGCCGAGGTCGCGGCGTTCGTCGCCCCGGTCGCCGAGCGTCACGCCGAGGACCGGCTGCCGTTGCCGATGCTGATCGGCGCGATCCACGGGTCGGCGCAGTCGGTGTTCGCCGAGGCACTGTCGCTGGCCCTGCCCACCGAGACCGCGGAGATGGCACGGGTCGGCAGCCGCCTGCTCGATCTGCTGCGCCACATCAATATGACGGTCGTGGAGACCTACACCGAGGTCGAGCAGTCGATCTATCACGCTGAACGCGAGGCGCGCCGGGAACTGTGTTCGGCGCTGGTCCGCGGTCTGCCCGCCGAGGAACTCGCCGCCCGCGCCGATACGGTCCTCGCCGACCAGTACACGGTGCTGGCGATCCACCTGAGCGAACCGCCCCGCGTCGGCACCGCGGCCAACCTGGTGACCAGGCGACGGATCCGGGTGCTGCAGCGCGCGCTGGACGAACTCACCGGAACCACCACCCCGGCCACCTTCGACGGCACCCACGGCATCGCGTTGCTGAGTCATAGTTCGGAAACCGACGTCCTCGACGCGGCGAGGTTCGACGAACTCGCCGATCGCCTGCGCGCACAGTTCGGTGTACCGGTGTATCTGGCCGAATTCTCGGGGATCAGCCGTGATGCGATTCCAGCAGCGGCCAAGGACGCGACCGAACTGACCGAACTGGCGCGCTTACGCGGCAAGCCCGGCGGCTGCTATCAACTCGACGATCTACTGCTCGAATACCAGCTCACCCGGCCCGGCCCGGCCCGGGAACGCCTGGCGCAGCGGGTGATTCCGCTCTTGAGCAGTCCGCACCTGATCGACGCACTGGAAGCGCATCTCGTCCACGGCGGCGACCGCAAAACGGCGTCACGACTGATTCACGTGCACCCGAATACTTTTACTTATCGGTTACGCCGGATTGCCGAACTCACCGGCCTCGACCCGGCCGATCCGACGGATTCACGAATGCTCGCCGCATCACTCACGGTGTATCGACTGGATTCTCCGGAAAACGAAAAAACCCGCTATTCGACGTGTGCATCGAATAGCGGGTAATTCGTTTCCCGACAAGGAAAGTCTTACGTGTCAGCGCGCTTTACAGGTAGGCGCTGCACACGGGCCAGGCACCGGGACCCTGCGCGGCCAGCACGTTCTCGGCCACGCGGATCTGCTCGTCACGGCTGGCGTTGTCGGCAGTGCCTGCGCCACCGTAGGCTTCCCAGGTGCTCTGCGAGAACTGCAGGCCGCCGTAGTAGCCGTTACCGGTGTTGATGTTCCAGTTGCCCGTGCTCTCGCACTGCGCCACGGCGTCCCAGTTGTTCGCCGAGGCGGTTGCGGTGGTCAGACCGGCCGGGACGGCGATCATCGCGCCGGCAACAGCGGCAATACCAAGGGCACGGGTGGTGAACTTGCGATTCAAAGACATAAAGTATTTCCTGCCTGCGCCCACCGACTCGGTGATGAAAACTACCGCGTCCCTGCCCCTCAGTCATGTCGGGGATCCTCGAATCGCGGGGCAGGCTTTCCGGCGTTCTGCGATTCGATTCGGCTCGGGTTGTTGTTCAAGCCGAGATCGAATGTAGCCGGAATGCGCTCCGAGATCACGTGCCGATCACGGAGCCGTTTGTAGCGGATATTGTCCAAACGAACACTGTTCACCGCTGGTCGGCCCGCATAAATCGGTAATCACACTACTGTCGTTATAGCGTCGTAATGTGACGGGGCTCCTAGGGATTCGGAGACCCCGATCACGTTTCGTTTCCGGCAAATCGGGCACCCGCTGCGGGCCGCGCTGGGGCATGATGGGCGAGAAGGAGGCGCAAATGAGCACTCGCAGGACTCTGTTCACCGTCATCGCCATCGGCTTGGTCGCGGCCGTGACCGTGGGTCTGTACCTGTTCCAGCCCTGGCGGTTGTTCACCACGGTGACCGTCGACGAGGCACCGATCGTCGCGGTGGACGGTGCGCCACCACCGCTGATCGCCGAGGGCACCTTCGTCTCCCATGAGCACGGCACCTTCGGCACCGCGCAGCTCCAGCGCACGTCAGAGGGCACAATCGTGCTCAGGATCGCCGACCTGAACACCTCCGACGGGCCTGACCTGCACGTCTGGCTCACCGATCAGCCGGTGATCGTCGACGACTGGCACAACTTCGACGACGGCAACCACATCGACCTCGGCTCCCTGAAAGGAAACGAGGGCAGCCAGAACTATGAGCTGCCCGCGGGCACCGATCTGTCGACGGTGCAGTCGGTGAGCATCTGGTGCGAGCGCTTCCACGTGTCCTTCGGCGCCGCCACCCTGGCGCCCGCCTAGGTCCGGCCACGCCGCCTTGCCTGGTCGGCGCTGCCCTGCTGAGCTCTGACGAGCAGGAGCATTCACCGCCGTCTCCTGGAACGCCCCCGCCACCGAACTGGCCAAGCGCCTCGAGTCCGCTCTCCACCTGGCCGACATGTTCCTGGTGGCGGCGCCCGGTGAAGGCCACAACACCCCGATCCCGGGCATCGGCGTAGCGGGTGCCCCGAGCAGCGACCTCGACGAGAAGTTCGCCCAGGCGGGCATCGCGTCACTCGGCAGCTGATCAGGATCTGACAACATTCCTCGCCCTCTCGAATTCGACAGGGCGAGGAGTTCATTCGTCGCGGCGGGCACGGGCCCGGCGTTTGCCTTCGTGCATGGCCTGGACGCGGGCGATCGGAATGGTGTGACCTTCGGCGATCAGATCGGCGGGAAGTGCTTGTGGTGCGGGCATTTCCGTGGCCCACGGGTCGGTGTCGCCGAGGAGGTTCGGTGCGGTGCGCAGGGTGAAATCGGCGGGGGTCACCGAGTCGATGTCGTTCCAGCGCAAGGGAAAAGACACCGGGACTCCCGGCCGGATGCGCGGGCTGTATGCCGCGATCACCGTTGCGCCACCTGCTCGCGTGGAGTCGAGAAATACCTTGCCTGCTCGGTCCTCGCGGAGGAACGCCGTGGTTGCGACGGTGGGATCGAGGCGCTCGGCCCTGGCGGCGACGGCCCGGGTCGCCGCCGCGGCATCCTCGATGGCGACGCCGGGCTCGATCGGCACGTAGACGTGTAATCCCTTGGCACCACTGGTCTTCACCGCACCGGCGAGCCCGTCGGCCGCAAGCGCCGCCCTGATCAGATGCGCGCCCGCTGCCGCATCTCGAAACGTTTGTCCCGGTGAGGGATCCAGGTCCAGCACCAAGTGTGTCGGGCCCGCGCTGTGGTCGACCGGCAACAGCAGCGGGTGGTACTCCACCGCGCGCTGGTTCCCGAACCACAGCAGCGTGCGCACGTCATCACCGAGCGCGTAGGTGACCTCACGATGGGAACTCTGCGCCCACACCGTCGCGCGCGGCACCCAGTCCGGCGTGTATTTCGGCAGGTTCTTCTGCATGAACGGTGGCTGCCCCGGCCGCACCCGCACCACCGACAGCACTCGCCCCCGCAACACCCGGACCAGCCGCTCCCCCACGAACTCGAGATAGTCGACCAGATCCCGCTTGGTTGCCTCGGCCCCATCGAACAGCGGCTGATCGAGATTGCTCATCTCCACCCCACCGCGCAGCTCTTTGCTGGTCATGGCCCAACCTTGCCTCGCGGCTGGGGGGTGGTCAACCCGGCGACCACCCGTTTTGGTCGATCACCAGGTCGTCGGCTATCGTATGTTCCGCGCGGCTCACCCCGGTGAGCTGTTGTTCTGGCCCCGTCGTCTAGCGGCCTAGGACGCCGCCCTCTCAAGGCGGTAGCGCGGGTTCGAATCCCGTCGGGGCTACAGCGAGAACTCCTCGGTCATGGTGACCGGGGAGTTTTTTTGTGCCCTTATCTTGTGTCCGGAGTGCAACATATTGACAGACGTTGCACGGTTCATACACTGTAGGAAACGGTGCAGGGAGGTGACAGGATCGAGCTGACGGCGCTGGAGAAGCGACTGCAGGACGCGGCAGCGCGTCCCGATCCCGTGAGCGCGTTCCGGGCCGCCAGGGCCGTGTTCCTGGCCGGGCACCGACTCGAGATGAAGGAACTCGCCGTCGCGCTCGGGGTGAACCGGGCAACGCTGTTCCGGTGGGTCGGCGGGCGCGACGAACTGCTCGCCGAGGTCATCTTCTCGGTCGCCGAGCCGACATTGCGTCGCGCGGCCGCCGCCGCTCCCGGTCGCGGCGCGTACCGCATCGCGACAATCCTCGGCGATTTCGCCCAGGCCACCAACACCTCCCCCGCCTTCCGCCAGTTCCTGTTGCGCGAACCCGAACGGGCGCTGCGACTGCTCACCACCCGCGCAGGATCGGTGCAGCACCGCATCGTCGCGATCGTGGAAGATCTACTCGCCGAAGAGATTTCGGCCGATACTCTCGATCCGCTCTTGCCGGTGCCCGAGCTGGCGCTGCTGCTGGTGCGGATCACCGAGACCTTCATCTACACCGATGTGATCAGCGGTGAGGAACCCGACGCGGCCAGTGTTGTCCGGGCGTCATTGGTTCTGCTGGGCGAACGGCCCGAACAGTAAGTCAGCGAAAGGACACCATGAAGCGCTCCATCTACACCGAGGACCACGACGCCTTCCGCGCGTCGGTCGCCGAATTCATCAAGCGCTCGATCGAGCCGAACGCCGAACGCTTCGTCGAAGAGCGGGCGATCGACCGCGACACCTGGCTCGCGGCAGGCGAACTGGGCTACCTCGGCCTCGGCGTGCCCGAGGAGTTCGGTGGTAGCGACGCGGGCGACTACCGGTTCAGCGCCGTGCTCGGCGAGGAGCTGGCCAAGGCGAGCGCGGCGCTGTCGTCCTCGTTCGGCATCCACTACGACGTATGCGCGCCCTACCTGGTCGAGCTCACCACCGACGAGCAGAAGCAGCGCTGGCTCCCGAAGTTCTGCACCGGCGAGATCATCACCGCCATCGGCATGACCGAGCCGTCGGGCGGTTCCGACCTGGCCGCGCTGAAGACCACCGCGGTGCGCGACGGTGACGACTGGATCGTCAACGGCTCGAAGACGTTCATCACCAACGGTTTCAACGCCGACCTGGTAATCGTCGCCGCGCGCACCAGCCCGGAGAAGAAGGCCAAGGGCATCACCCTGTTCGCGATCGAGACCGGGATGGACGGCTTCACCCGCGGGCGCAAGCTGGACAAGGTCGGCCAGCCCGAATCCGATACCGCCGAACTGTTCTTCGACAATGTGCGCGTCCCCGATGCCAACCGGATCGGCGAGCTCGACCGCGGTTTCATCGCCATGATGGAGCGGCTGCCGCAGGAACGCATCGGCGCCGCGGTCTCCAATCTCGCGCACGCTGCCGCGATCCTGGACGAGACGCTGCAATATGCCAAGGAGCGCAAGGCTTTCGGACAGCAGATCGGCAGCTTCCAGTACAACAAGTTCCTTTTCGCCGAGCTGGTCACGAAAGTCGAAGTGACACAGGCGTTCGTCGATCAGGGTATCGCCGCGCACGCTGCCGGTGAGCTGTCGGCGGTCGACGCCGCGAAGGCGAAGTGGTGGTCGGCGCAGGTGCAGAACGAGGTGCTCGACGCGTGCGTGCAGTTGCACGGCGGCTACGGCTACATGCGTGAATACCGGGTCGCGCGGGCGTGGATGGACGCCAGGGTCACCAAGATCTGGGCGGGTTCCAACGAGATCATGAAGGAACTGATCGGCCGCGATCTGGGCCTGTAGAGCGGAACGAAAGCGTCGCGCCCGGCGAAGGATCCACCGGGCGCGACGCGACGCTGGTCAGCTCAGGATGATCGGCAACGCGGCCAGATCGTTCTGGGTGAGCACCGGCAGGTTGCCGATCTCACTGTCGGGCACGGCAAGTCGCAGCTGCGGGAAGCGGGCGAACAGCGCGGGCAGCGCGATCGCGGCTTCCAGACGCGACAGCGCGGCGCCGGGGCAGATGTGCGGGCCGTAGCCGAAAGCCAAGTGGCGGTTGGCGGTCGAGCGCGTCACGTCGAACTCGTCGGCGGTCTCGCCGTGCACCGTGGTGTCGCGACCGACGGCACGGTAGGACATCACCACGCCGTCACCCTTGGCGATCACGGTGTCGCCGACGGCGATGTCCTCGGTGGCGAAACGCATCAGCAGGTGCGAGACCGGGCCATCCCAGCGCAGCGACTCCTCGATCACCTGCTTCCACTCCACATCGCCGGCAAGCACTTTCGCCAGCTGTTCGGGTTCGCCGAGCAGTGCGCGCACGGTGTTGATGATCAGGCTCACGGTGGTCTCGTGCCCGGCGGCGACGAGCGCCTTGATATTGCCGATCGCCTCTTCCTCGGTGAGCGGCTCGCCGCCCTCGTCGGCGCTGATGAACGCCGAGGTGAGGTCGTCACCGGGGTTCGCGATCTTCTGCCTGACCTGGTCGGTGAAGTACACGTCGAGTGCGCCGATCACCCGCAGGCGCTCGTCCTGCGGGGTCATCACCGAGAAGAACTTCTTGTACCAGGCGAGCAGCTGCGCGTGGTCCTCGCGCGCGACTCCCATCAGGTCGCCGACCACGCGCATCGGCAGCGGGTAGGCGAACACCTCCTTGAGGTCGACCGTCACGCCGTCGGCACCGGCGGCCGCGAGGTCGTCGAGGAGTTCGGCGGTGAGCTGCTCGATCACCGGGCGTAGTTCTTCCAGCCGCCGCGGGGCCAGCGCCTGCGCGGTCTTGAGGCGCAGCCTGCGGTGCTCGGCGCCGTCGACGGTGAACATGGAACGACCCGCGTCGACCATGCCGATCAGCGGCCACTGGTCGGTCACCACGCCGTCGGCGTACAGCGACCACGCGTTGATGTCCTTGACCAGCCGGGTGTCGGTGGTCAGCCGACGCGCGACGGCGTGATCGGTGATGGTCCAGGCGGGCACGCCGAGCAGGTCGATCCGGGTGATCGGGCCGAGTGCTCGTAGTCGGGCGGTTTCCCCGTCGAGGTCACCGACCATGGGGTCGATGGCGAAAGGGCATGGCGAACTCACGAAAAGCCTCCGACGGGTCGAACTGGTGTGAAGCGAACGGGCAGTGCGGTCATGCCCCGAAGGAAAGCCGAAGGTCGCCGGGTGAGTTGGTCGGCGGGTACTGCGAGGTCCATGTCGGGGAGCCGGTCGAGCAGCACCTCGATCCCGGTCCGGGAGATGATCTCCGCGATCTGCTGCGCCGGGAAGGGGCAGCGGTATTCGCCGTAGCTGAACGCGAAGTGCGCGTTGTTGCCCGTCGGTACCGAGCCGCCCTCGGTAAACGACTGACGCACATGCGGATCGAGATTGGCGGCGGCCAGACCGAGCAGCAGCAGGTCGCCCGCCCGGATCGTCTGATCGGCCAGGCGGGTGTCGCGCGCCGCCCACCGCCCGGCCAGGATCGAGGTGGGGCCCTCTTCCCAGAGCACTTCGCTCATGGCCTCGCCGACGCTGCGCGTGCCGCCGCCGAGCGCGTTGGCGAAACGGTCGTCGGTGAGCATCAACCGCATCGAACTGCCCAGCCAGTCGGCGGTGGGCAGATGGCCCGCGGCGGTGATGGCCATCAGGTCCATCATGTATTCCTCGTCGGTGAACGGCTCGGAATCAGCCAGCATCAACGACACCAGATCCCCGCCCGGTTGGACCTTCTTGGCTGCCACCAGCCGCGCCATGTGCTCGGCGAAGCGCGCGTACCCGGCCTGGGCGTCGGCGCCGCCGTCGGCGAGCAGTTTCATCACCAGGGCGAGGTCGGCCGCATCGGCATCGGGCAGGCCGAGAATGCGTGCCAGCGCCAGCACCGGCAGCATCAACGCGAATTCCGCCATCAGGTCGGCGGTGCCACGACCACAGAACCTGTCGACGAGCCGGTCGGCGATTTCCTCACAGGCACGGCGCAATTCGAAGTGGTCGACCGCGTCCAGCGCGGGTTCCACCATGGCCAGGTGCCTGCGGTGTTCGGCGCCCGCGGTGAAGTAGATCGAGGGCATGGGCCGCCCGACCATCGGGAGCAGCGGCCAGTCGTCGGGCACATTGGGCCACTGATTCCACAGCGACACATCGCGCGGGAAGAGCAGCGGATCACTGGTCACCTGGTGCAGTTCGCGGTAACCGATGATCAGCCAGGCCGGGAACCCGCCGGGCAGTTCGACCTGCACGACGGGACCGTGATCGCGGCGCATCCGCCGGTAGACCTCGTGCGGTTCGATGTGGAATTCGGGGCCGCTCAACGGCACCGCGCCGGTGATCGGGCAGGCGCCGGTCGGTGTGCTCATGAGACGATTTCTCCCTGCGGGACAGCGGAATACAGATGCTCGACCAAGGTGATGAGCACCTGCTTGCTCGATTCGCGCGAGCGCGCGTCACACATCACCAGCGGCACAGCCGGATCGAGATCGAGTGCTTCACGCACATCGCCGACGGCGTAGGAATCACCGAAGTCGTTGCAGGCGACCACGAACGGGGTGCCCTGATGTTCCAGCCGGTCGATCGCGTACCAGGAGTCGCTGATCCGGCGCTGGTCGACCAGCACGATCGCGCCGAGCGCACCGGCGAACAGCCGGTCCCACAGGAACCAGAACCGTTGCTGCCCGGGAGCTCCGAACAGATACAGCACGTGTTCGTCGTCGAGGGTGATGCGGCCGAAGTCGAAGGCGACGGTGGTGGTCGACTTGCCCGGCACCGCGCTGGTGTCGTCGACGCCTGCCCCGACATCGGTCATGGTGGCCTCGGTGTCAAGTGGCCGGATCTCACTCACCGAACGCACCAATGTCGTTTTACCGACACCGAATCCGCCGATGACCACGATCTTCAACCCGTGCATTGCCGTGCTGTGTAGCGGCGCTCGAGCCCGCTCGGGCACGTTCTCAGAGCTTGCGAAGTCCAACGAGCACCTTCTCGAGGGTGGAAGCATCCAGCGACATCGCCGCCGACAGCGGTGGGCGCACGGTGATCTTGCCCGCGGCCAGCAGGTCCGACAGCACCACCGTGGCGACCCCGACGGGCAGGCGCAGCTCGGCCGCGATCTCCACCACCGCGGTCGGCGCCCGGCACATGTCGAGGACCGCGGCCTGCTCCGAGGACATGCCCGCGGTGGGTGCCGACTCGCTGACCACCAGGGTGACCAGGTCGAAATCCTCGGTCGCGGGCGCTCGGCCGCCGGTCAGGGTGTAGAAGCGGTCGGGATCGTCGTCGCGACCTGCCCTGGTCAATCGATCGCTCCGCGTCTGGGCTGGGCCGCCAGGTGCTCGCCGAGCTGTTCGACCAGCTCGTGCATCGTGTGCCCGACCAGACCGGCATCGGCGTCCTCGGCGGCGACCACCGCCAAGTGCGCACCGCGCCCGGCCTCGACGACGAACAGGATGCCGCCGTAGAACTCGGTCATCGACTGGCGAACGCCGCCACGCCCGTCACCGAACTCGACGGATGCCCCATGCGCCAGGCTCTGGAAACCGGCGGCGATCGCGGCCAGCTGATCGGCGCGATCCACATCGAGTTCCGGTGTGTGGCAGATCTTCAGCCCGTCACCCGACAGCAGCAGGGCATGCCTGGCGCGCGGGGTGCGGGCGAGCAGCTTCTCGAGCAGCCAGCCGAGATTCGCGGGGGCGGTGGTGGTCATCGGTCCTCCTGTGGGTCGGGAGCCGTGGCGGCGCTGCCCGGTTCGTGGCGTGCGATGGTGCGGCCCGGCGCGGAACGCTGGAAGGCACCGAGGGCGGTGGGCTTGGCCGGTGGCGCCTTCGCGGCTGGCGCGGTGGTCAGGCCTTCGGGGTGGACCTGGGCCAGGGTGTCGCCCCGGCGACGTTTCGGCAGCGTGGGCGAGGAGGACGGGGCACCGTCGGTCTCCGGTCGCGCGTGCTGACCGGTAGGCGCGCTGAAATCCATGGTGCCGGTGTCGGTTCTGCGCGGGATCGGAGTGTCGAACTGGCTCAGCGTGGCGGGCTCGGCGAAGCGCGGCGGCGCCATCACATTGCGGCTGCGGCGTTCGGCGCGCGCGGTGAGCTCGCGCGGGACGACAACGACGACCGCGGTGCCACCGATCGCCGACGGCCGATACGACACGGTGAGTTCGTGTTTGCGCGCCAGATGCCCGACCACGGCGAGCCCGAGCCGGGTACCTGACAGCGAGGCCAGATCGACGCCCTTGCCCTTGTGATCGCGCCCGGTGACGGCGGCTTCGGCGCGGCGCAGCGCGGAATCGCTCATGATCAGGCCGCTGTCCTCGATCGTGATCACCACGCCCGCGGGTACTTCCGCGGCGTAGACGTGCACCTCGGTGGTGGGTGGCGAGAAGTTGCAGGCATTGTCGAGGAGTTCGGCGAGTGCGTGCATCACGCCTTCGGCGGCATGCCCGGCGACGCCGATCTCGGCGATCGCCCGCAGCCGCACCCGCTGATACCCGGCGACGCGACCCATCGCGCCACGCAGAATCGATTCCATCGCGATCGGCTTCGCCCAGCGGCGGCCGGTGCGCGCACCGGACAGGACCGCGATGCTGTCGGCGAGGCGCCCGGCCTGGGCGGTGCGGTGGTCGATGTGGAGCAGGTCGGTGAGCACCCGAGGGTCGGCGTGGCGGTGTTCCATCTCCCGCAGTTCGGCCAGCATCGAGGTGGTCATCGCCTGGATGCGGCCCGCGGCACCGGCGAACGCGGCCAGTGCCGCCGCGCCCCGCCGCGAATTCTCCTGCGCTTCCCAGGCGTACGCCGCGGTGTGCTCGTCGGCCCGGGTCAGGCGTGCGCTCGCCTCGGCCACGGTGGCGGCCAGCTGCTGTTCGGCCCGCTGGGCGGCGGCCAGACTCGCGCGCGCCTGCGCGCGCTGACGCAGTGCGAACCAGACCGCGGGACAGCCGAACAGTGCCGCGGCCACCGCGGCGGCGAGCACCGGAATGCCGACGGCCTGCGGGGTGAACACCGCGGTCACAGCGGCGATCGCCACCACCGCCACCCCGGCGCCGAGCACCACGGATCCGGCGCTGTCACCGGATTGCTCCGGCGCGGCTACTGTCTGTGCCATCGGCAGTGCTTCCGCGGTACTCACAGGCCCCCAGCCATCAGTGGTCGATCAAACACGCAGCAAGGCAGCCTGTTCCGAAGTCGGAGTCGAGCATATCGAGCCCCCGCCCGACCTGCCACTCGACCGATCAGGGTTCACGGGCCGTTCGGGTACAGGTCAGCGTCCGACCTGGTCGCGGCAGCTGGGGCGAGACGGTAATCACGTGGCGAGAGCGGGTGCGATGACCGCGGCCATGGCTCGATAGCCGGAGTCATTGGGGTGCAGGTGGTCACCGCTGTCGAACGCCGCGGCGAGGCGGGTGCGATCACCGGGCGCGGCCAGCGCTTGTTCGAGATCGACCACCTTGTCGAACGCGCCCGACTCCCGTATCCAGGTGTTCACGTCGGTGCGCAATCGCTCCTTCTCGGGCGAGAAGTAGGTCGACCCGGCGAACGGCGGGATGGTCGCGCCGACGATACGCACACCGTTCGTTCGCGCCTGGCTGATCAATTCGCGGTATCCGGCGATGAGCTGATCTTTCGAAACCTCGGGGTAGACGGCCCCGTCCGGCCCCGCGCTACCCGACAGGCCGATGTCGTTGATCCCGACCAGCACGACGGCGGTGCCGACGCCCGGTTGCTCGAGGACGTCGCGGCGGAAACGGGCAAGGGCGCTGTCGCCCAGCACGGTCGAGTCGGTGAGCAGCCTGTTGCCGCTGAATCCGGCATTGACCACCGGGCCGTGGTGGCCCGCCGCCGCGAGTTGGTCAGGGTAGCGCTGGTCGGCGTCGAGGGTGGAGCGGTAGCCGTCGGTGAGCGAATCGCCGAAGGCCACGGTGACATCGCCCGCACTCGGTCGCAGGGTGTCGACGCCTGCCAGGTAGTACCAGGACTGGGAGGTATCGGTGAAGGGTGCCGCCGAGGGATCGGCGGTGTGATCGCCGGATGCCCGGTAGGTGGTGGCGAGCGCCTGGCCGTGCTGGGTCGCGGGGCCGGTGGGTTGGGCGAAGTAGAGAGTCACCGCCATCGACGCCCCCGCCGTGTCCACCGCATCGCTGACCACGTCGCCCCCTGGCGCGATCACGAAGGTGGACTGCCCACCAACGGTCAACGCCCGCACCGATTCCGGGTCGACAGCGGCTCCGCCCGCACTGGCGGCGACCGTCGCCGCCGAGACCGGCAGCGGGTACTGCCCGTAGCGGTTCGACAACCGGATTCTGACCTGCGGGCCCTCGTGTGACAGGCGGATCACCTGCCGCACAGTCTGATCAGAGAAACCCAACGCGGACCAGTTCTGGTAGATCGGGTACTGGAGCGCGGTCGCCCAGGCACTCGACCAGGAGGTGTCGGTATCGCGCGCGCCGAACGACACCAGGGCCAGCGCGGCCACGGCGGCGACGGGCGCGGCGATCCAGCGCAGGCGCACCGTCACCGGAGCGACCAGGTCATGCCGAAGGTAGCGAGGTCGTCGAGGAATTCGACCGGGTCGAACAGTTCGGCGGGTGACTGTGCGCCCGGCTTGCCCGCGCCCGTCGCGATGCGCGTCGCGACCTCGACCGCGAGCTGGGCGCTGTTGCGGTAGGCGTCGGGACCGCTGCCGATGCCGCGCAGTGTCCGGCCGTCGCGATGGATGTCGACAACCATCGAGTACGCGGCTGGGACCGACGGCGTCTCGGGCGCCGCGTCGAGATCGGCTTCGGTGACGGTGCCGACGATCTCGAAGATCGACTTCGCGAGCACGCCCTCCACCGAGCGCACGGCGGTGTGGCGCGGAATGGTCACGACCGAGGGTTGCGGAAACTTCATCACTGCCATGGGTTCCGTCTCGTCAGGGAGTACGAAGGTAGCGCGGCGGGGCTGGGGCCCGGTGTGGAATTCGCCGTCGGACCAGGACAAGCCTCCGCTGGTGAAGACATCTAGATTCTGGAAGACGGTACGCATACTCCCGCGCGAGCCCTCGCCACCGGGCGCGGCGACGTGACTCAGGACGATCTCGTCGGCGCCGCCGAGTCGCTGCGCGCCGAGGTGGGCGAGGAGGTCACCGAAGATCCCCGCTTCGGTGGTCGCGGTGGCGAGCGTCACGCCGGCCGCTACCGCGAGCGGGCCGTATTCGGCGAAGACCTTCTCGACGAAGAGCTGTTCGCCCGCGACGTCGACGTAGTGGACGCCTGCCGCGATGGCGGCGCGCAGCACTGTTTCGCCGATGCCGGTGTAATCGGGCAGCGTGCTGATCACGGCATCCACATCGGTGAACGCGGCGACCAGGGCGGCCTGATCGTCGGCGGCGGCGACGCGGACCTCAGCGCCGAGACCGGCGAGCCGCGCGGCGTCGCGGCCGACGACCACGGTTTCGATGCCGCGCTCGCGCAGCTCCCGCACCGCGAATGTTCCGACGTGGCCACTGGCTCCGTAGACGGCGATCTTCATGTCGTGCTCCTTGTTCATCGGGCTGATGAACTCAGCGTATGAGTCAACCACGAGACATGAAATCATCCAGGATCTTGCTCTGATATCCAATCGTCTCCACGAGTATCGTTTCGAACATGGATCTGCTGAGCGATGTCCTGGCCACCGCGAAGACCGGCAGCCCGGCCTCCGGCATGTTCGTGCGGCACGCGCCGTGGGGCCGGGCGTATCCGCGCATCGAGAGCGCGGGCTTCCATGTGGTTCTCCAGGGTTCGTGCTGGTTGACGCGGCCCGATACGGAGCCGCTGGCACTGGGTGCCGGTGACGCGGTGTTCATGGCGCGCGGGGTCGCCCACGTTCTGCTCGACCAGCTCGACAGCCCGGTGACCGAGACCGCCGGACCCGAGGACGTTCGGATCGTGGCGGGACCGGGCGCTCCCGCGACCCTGCTGTGCGGTTCCTATCAGCTCGCCGCCGACCGAACCCATCCATTGCTGACGGAACTGCCCGAGGTGGTGCACATTCCGGCCCGGCTCGGCACCCATCCGTCGCTGCGCGCCGCTGTCGACCTGCTCGCCGACGAACTCACCGACACCCACCCCGGCGCCGATGCGGCGATACCCCCGCTGCTGGATCTGCTGCTGCTCTATCTCCTGCGCGCCTGGCTCGCGGACACCGAGCAGACAACCGGCTGGGCCGCCGCGGTCGCCGACCCCGACATCTCCCGCGCCCTGCGCGCCGTCCACGACGATCCCGCCCACGGATGGACGGTCGAATCCCTCGGCGCCCGAGCAGGTCTCAGCCGCGCCGCCTTCGCCAAACGCTTCACCACCCTCGTCGGCGAACCCCCACTGACCTACCTCACCCGCTGGCGCATGCTCACCGCCGCCCGCCTGCTCCGCGACACCGACCACCCACTGTCCACCGTGGCCAAGCACACCGGCTACAGCTCCGAATACGCCTTCAGCAAGGCCTTCAAACGCGAATTCGACACGGCCCCAGGGCGATACCGCTCGGCACCGACCGAAGTCCTGGTGGCCGGAGCGTTGTAACCCTCAGTCGAGCACGGCCGTCGCCTCGACCTCGACGAGCAGGTCCGGCTCACCGAGCGCGACCACCCCGATCAAGGTGATCGGCTTGACCGGATCGACCCCCAACTTCGCCGCCGCCCTGGCGACACCTTCACCGAGCAGCGGGTACTTGTCCGCATTCCAGTCGACGACATAGATGGTCAGCTTCGCGACATCGTCGAACGACCCACCGATTGCCCCGAGCGCGGTGCCGATGTTGAGGTAGGCCTGCTCGACCTGCGCCGCGAAATCACCTGTGCCGACCGGATTTCCGTCGGCATCACGGGCAACCTGCCCGGCCAAGAAGACCAGCCGCGAGCCTGTCGCGATCGCGAGTTGCCGATACACCTCCGGCTTGGACAGTCCTTCCGGATTCACCAGTTCCACTGACATGCCGATAACATAACATTGATATGTAATCTGGTGCCATGGCAAGGGCGAAGAATCCCGCAGTGCGGTCGATGCTTATCGACCGGGCTGCGCAGCTGCTACGCGAACGGCAGCCGGTCACGCAGCGCGGGCTCGTCGCGGGTACGGAGGTGTCGACAATGGCCGTCTACACCTACTTCGACGGGATGGACGGCCTGTGGCGCGCGGTCAGACAGGAGGGGTTCACCCGGCTGGCGGCGCGGCTGGCCCAGGTACCGGTCACCAAGGATCCGGTGCACGATCTGGCCGCGCTCGGCAGCGCCTACCTCGCCAACGCCCTGACCAATCCCGATCTCTACCGGGTGATGTTCGACGCGGGTTTCGCACTCGAGGACGCGCAGGCGGCCGACGCCACTCTGGACCGCCTGGTCCGGGCAGCCGACTCGGCCAGGTCGATCGGACGGTTCGAGGCCGATATCGATTCGCTGGACCTGGCCACGCAGAGCTGGACCATCGGACACGGGCTGGCGGGTCTGGTCGCGACCGGGCCGCTGCCACCGGCGGCCCTCGGCTACGGAATCCCTTTGCTCACAGCATTGTTCGTGGGAGCCGGTGACGATCCGCGGCGGTGCGCGCGGTCGGTGGCGTCGGGCTGGCAGTTCCAAGACCGCTTCGAGCATCTGACTTAAGGATCTTCAGTGTCGGAGTGTGCGATCGTAGCTGCTCCAAGAGATTCAGGGGGAGACTGTCAAATGGTCGATGAAAACCAGGTCCAGCAGTGGCTGACCGATCACGAAGCCGACACGATCGGCCACCCTGGTGGCACCCTTCTCGACCACCTTCGTCGAGTTGCCGAACGCCTTGCGACCTGGGCAGTACCGGACGACGTCGTTTTGGCTGGACTCTGTCATGCGGCCTACGGCACCGACGGGTTCGCCACCGCACTAATTGCGCCCGACGAACGTCCTCAGCTCGTCGACCTCATCGGCAACCGTGCGGAGCACCTCGTCTACCTCTATGGCAGCTGCGTACGAAACGCGTTGTACCCGCAACTGGCTGGACGTGAACCGGTCACCTTCATCGACCGGTTCACCGGGAATGCCCATCGCCCTGCCGATTCCGACATTCGGGCGTTCCTGGAAATCACGGTCGCAAATGAGATCGACGTGATGTTGCACAACAAGGACCTCGCTCGCCGGCATGCCCAACCCCTATATGAACTGTTCTCCGCCACAAGTCACCGTCTACCTACTGCTGCCAGGCGGGACTGTGCACTTCTGACCGAGCTGGCCCAGGGGTCGGCTGGCTGACCATCATATCTGTCACTTGATCAGCGTTACTGTCATCGTCGCGCCGCGCGCGTGCTCGCCCGGCATTTGTCCGCGAGATCGCCTGTGACATCGCGGCTGCCACGACGTAGGGCTCGCGCGCGTTGCTGGACGCACGCTCTTTCATCTGCCAGGAGAATGCGAAGGTGCTGCTTTCTCAACTCGATCGGTTCAACCAGCGACATCCGTGGAGCCACAATGACAATTACGGTCCGTGGGTTGTTCGCAAAGTCGTGGCGTCCGGTACCCGAGATGTCCTTGACGTGGGTTGCGGCACAGGCAACCTGGTTGCCTTGCTCCGTCGGCGGGGCGCTTCGGTGATTGGGCTGGAACCCGATGCCAAGACTGCCGCTGTAGCGGCAGAGCGCTTCGCAGACGATCCGGCGGTAAGCATCCTCCACACAGGATTCTCTGGACGCGATCCACATCAGCGACGGGGCGCTATTACCCTCGTCGCGGTCCTCCACCACCTGCCACTGGTACCCACCCTGAGCGAACGGCGCGATTGCCTGACGCCGGGTGGGCGCCTGGTGGTTGTCGGCTGCTATCGCACATCGGGGCGCAGCGATCTCCTCGCAAGTCTTCCTGCCGTCGCTGCGAATCCCATCATCGGCATGATCAAACACCCGACCCGCGCGGATGCCCTGCCGCCGCATATGTCAGCACCCGTTATGGACCCGACGGACACCTTGGCCGACATTTGTGCCGCGGTCGCTCTCGAACTGCCTGGCGCCCGGATCCGGCGCCGGCTCTTCTGGCGATACACCCTGGTGTACGACTCCCCAACCGTGCCATCGCGGACTCGGCGGATACGTGAGACACAGGAGGAAATGTAGTGACAGAGAGTGTGACCAGAAAGCTATATCTACCAGCTCAATCGCGCCTAGCGGTAACAGATGCGATGGTCGGCCACAACTGACTGCATGTAGGAGCTCCGGTGGGTCGGCGATGCGCTGGACCGGTTGCGCGAGTTGCCGCAGCCGGTCCAGTGGCCTCGGCTATGGCCGGGACCGCTATCGCGCGGCAGAAGCGGATGCAAGGAAGGGATGAAGCCATGAGAATTCAGCGAACGTCCGATGTATGGGAAGCGATCGGACTCCCCAGAAGAGGCCGCGCGGCTTCGAGTTTGGGCCGAGGCACTGGACGCAGTGCTCGCGCGGATCGATGAGCTGGAACTCACGCCCACCCAAGCAGCCGAGCGACTCGGTGTTTCCAGGTCACGGATCTATGAGATGCGAGCAGGCAAGCAGGGGGTCTACAGCCTGGAGCGGCTGATCGGCTTCGGTGCGCGCCTCGGTTTGCACACCCACCTGACCACGCGAAAGACCGCGTGACCGGACCAACTGGCCCGACGACCGGATGAATCGTCGGGCCATCAGCCGGGATTGGGTCAAGGGTATGGATCTCCTGGCCGGTCGGGCCGATTGCGCTAATTGATCTCGCCCACAGCGCTTTTCGTTGCCTCGGCGACGAGTTCATTGGACGGTTCGGCGTTCTGTTCGGGCTTGGTGGTCAGGACCGCGAGAACGAGAGGCGCGCGGCCGGGCGGCCAGGCGATGGCTACGTCGAGGGCGGAGCCGTAGGCGGGGCTGCCGGTTTTGTCGCCGACTTTCCAGTCGGCGGGCAGGCCCGCTTTGACGCGTTTGGCACCGGTGGCGCTGGCGAGCAGCCAGTCGGTGAGCTGGGCGCGTTCGGGGTCGTCGAGGGCTGTGCCGAGGACGAGGGCGCGGTAGTCGGCGACCAGGGCCGCGGCGGTGGTGGTGTCACGTTCGTCGCCCGGGATGGCGGTGTTGAGCTCGGGCTCCCAGCGGTCGAGGCGGGAGACATTGTCGCCGAGCGTGCGCAAGAAGGCGGTGAAACCCGCTGGGCCGCCCAGCAATCGGAGGATGAGGTTGCCCGCGGTGTTGTCGGAGACGGTGATCGCGGCGTGGCAGATCGCGGATACGGTCATCCCGGTGTCGATGTGCTTTTCCGTCTCGGCGGAGTTCACCACGATGTCGGCCGCCGTGTAGTGGATGACCTGGTCGAAGTAGCCGGTGGACAGCGGATGGGCTTGCAGGAGAGCGCCGCACGCCAAACCCTTGAAGGTCGAAGCCATCGGGAAGCGTTCGCCCTCGCGGTAGTTCACCGTGGCGCCGCTGCCGGTATCGACGACCGAGAGACCCAGTCGCGCACCATATTTCGCCTCCAGTTCGGCGAATGTGGCTGCGGCGGGCGCGGTCGACGACGCGAGCGCGGATGTCGACGGTGCTACGTCATTGCTCGAGCAGGCGGTCAATGTCATGGCCGAGATCGCCAGCGTGACGGCGGCGAGTCGGGTTCGAAGGCGCGGGGCTCGGTGCGTCAATGCGGTGGGAGTCACCGGTGCACAACATCATCGCCGGCCACCACGAGGCCAATATCGGACACCGGCCTGGACAAGTCGCGCTCGATATCACCGCAGTTCGGACGGGGTAAGCGCAGGCAGACGGCCGATCGTCACCGGCGGCGTCCGGCCGATCGAGCCAGTGGCGGCAAGCACGCTGGTTCAATGGCCGATATGGATCTGATCCGCCACCTCCGGTTCTTCGTCTCTGTCGCGGACGAGGGCCACTTCGGGCGGGCGGCAGCGGCGCTCGACATGACCCAACCTCCCCTGTCGCAGGGGTTGCGCCGTCTCGAACAGCATCTCGACATCGAACTCATCCGCCGCACCAGCCAGGGCGCACTGCTCACCACCGCGGGCAGGCACCTGTTGCCGCGTGCCCGGCTGCTCGTCGACGACGCCGACCGGTTGCTCGCCGAATCACAGCGGATCGCGCAGCTCAGCGGGACCGTGCGGTTCGCGGCGACAAGCGCGCTGCCCGATCGGCTGGTCACCGCGTGTGTCACGGGTCTGCGCGCCGCGGGTGGCAGCGTGGCGACGACGCTGGGCACCACCGTCGATCTCGTCGCCGAGGTGCGGGCGGGTGTGTGCGATGTGGCGGTGATCGAACATCCGGCGCTGGTCGACGGTGTCGAGGCCGGACCGGTGGTGAAGTTACCGCGCTGGCTGGTAGTGCCCGCCGATCACCGCACCACCACCGCCGAGCGCCCGACCTTCCCGATGCTCGCCGGGCTGAACTTCGCGCATCCGCCGCGCGCCGCGAACCCACCCGCCTTCGACAGCATCATCGATCTGCTGCGGGAACGGGGGCTCGACGCCGCGCCGCTCGCCGCTCCCGACGATCGGGCGGTGCTGGCCGCCGTCGCCGCGGGCACCAGTTTCGGCGTGACCACCACACTGCCGACACCGACGCCGGGAGTTGCTTGGCTCACGTTGGCGCCGCAGTCGATTGCCGTGCGGGTCAGGGTCATTCGCCGGGTCGATGCCGGTGCCCATGCCGATGCGCTGGATCGGGTGCTCTACCGAGAGCGGCTGCGATGAGCGAGTTCGACGCGGCGACAGACGGCGCCCGCCCTGATGCGAACCGGATCAGGGCGAGCGACACACGGCCCAGATCGAGCACCGGCGATGGCGGCGTACCCGGTGTTTCCGAATCGGCGAACGCCAGGATCCGTGCCGTGTTCGCCGACGCGGGCTGTGCCGGTTGGCTACACGCCCGGCGCTGCGACGGCTCCTCCGGCGAGGTCTCGGTCGGTGGTCGCGACCGCGTGGTGATCGCGTCGGTCTACAAACTGCTGTTGCTGGCGGCGTTCTTGCGGCAGGTCGACCGCGACCGGATCGACCCCGCAGGTCGACTCACCATCAACCCCACCGAGTGCACTCCAGGCCCCACCGGCATTGCGGCACTGCGTGATCCGGTCACGCTGAGCCGCCGCGATCTGGCCACGTCGATGATGACCGTATCCGACAATGCCGCCGCCGACGTGTTGCTCGGCGAGGTCGGCCTCGCCGCGGTGGGCGAGCTGGTGCACGAGCTCGACCTTACCGATACCCGCATCGTCGGCGGCACGGCCGACGCGCACCGCAGCCTGGTGCGCGATACCGACACCCACAGCACCGCAGAGGCTTTCGCGGCGCTGGCCGACAACGACGAGGCGTGGACCGTCTCCGCCTACGACCCGTCCTACGCCAGCGCGACCACACCCGAAGAGATGACGCGGTTCCTGTGGAAGCTGTGGTCGGGCGAGATGTTGTCCACGGCGAGCACCGAATTCGCGCGCACGGTGATGAGCAAGCAGATCTGGCCGCACCGCATCGCCGCCGGATTCCCCCATCGCGGCGTGCTCGTCGCCGGAAAGACCGGCACCATCGGGGTGATCCGCAACGAAGTCGCCGTCATCGAGTTCCCCGGCGAAACACCGGTAGCGGTAGCGGTTTTCACCCGCGCCGCCCGCGCCGACCCGATGCTGCCGGTGGTCGACGCCGCGATCGGTGAGGCGGCACGGATCGCCGTCACCGAACTGCGCCGCCCACGCTGAGGCGACAACGGTGGCTAGCATCGTCGTTTGTGGGTGGAGATTCTTCCGGCTTCGGCCGAGTGCAGAAGATCGGGATCGCGGCGGGGGCGCTGGGTGTAGTGCTGGCGGTGGCGACTCCGCTGCTGCCGGTGCAGCAGCAGCGCGCGAGCCTGGATTGGCCGCAGCCACAGTCGATGCAGCTGAGCGCACCGCTCGTGAACTACGTGCCGATCTCGCTCGAACTGAGCATTCCGTGTACGGCCTTGCGCGAGATGACCGGCGGCACCGTGCTGTCCACAGTTCCCGCCCAGGCGCCGCGAGCCGGGTCGAAGGGATTGGTCGCACGGATCGAGGACCGGCCGGGAGCCGGTCGGACGCTGTCGGTGGTGCTGCGCGACAAGCTGCTGTTGTCCGCGTCGATCGCGGATATCGCGAGGAATGATTCTTCGAAGGAGGGCTCGGCCGCCGAAGACCAGAGCGGCACACAACCGGCGCCTACCGGCGCGAACCAACCCGCGGGCACAGCCGGTGCCCAACCTCCCGGCGGCACCCCACCCAACGGCGCGCCAGCCGTTGGCAGCACCCCACCCAACGGTGCGCCACCCCTTGGCAGCACCCCACCCAACGGTGCGCCACCCCTTGGCAGCACCCCACCCAACGGCGCGCCACCCCTCCACAGCACCCCGCCCAACGGGGCGCCGCCCCAAGGCAGCACCCCACCGGATGGCGCTCCCGCTGATCGAAGCACTCCCCCGAGCGGCCGTCTCCTTGCCGGGAACCCCTCCCCTAGCGCTGACCGGTCACCGCCGGGCGCGCCCGGTATGCCTGATATGGGAGCACCGGGTAGCGGCCAGTCGGCAGGGTCGCCCACTCCTGGCAGTGCTCCCCCTTCGGGCGCGGTTCCGCCGAACGGGCCGAGCGGTGCACAGTCATCGCCTACGAACCCGCCGGCCGGTCCGGACGGTGGGCCCGGCGCTGCGGGAGACGCTATCCCTGCGAATGCGCGGGATGCTCGATGCGGTGCGTTGACGGTGGTTTCCACTGCGACGAGCACGACCGCCGAGCTCACCGGCATGATCCGGGCCGACGGGTCGCCGATGAAGACGACCGTGGACGCTGATGTGCGGCCGCAAGTGGTCGGCGTCTTCACCGAATTGGATCGTGGACGGATGGGGGACGCGCGGCTGAATGCCGAGATCGATGCGCGGTTCTCGTCGAGTCCGACGGGTTGGAAACTGGCGGCGATCATCGGGGCCGTGTTGTGCTCGCTGCTCGCCTTGATCTGCTTGCACCGCAGCGATTCTCGCGACGATCGCCGGACTCGACGTGTTCTGCCTGCACGCTGGTGGCGGTTCACCGGGCTCGACGCGATGGTCGCGGGCACGTTGGTCGTGTGGCATGTGATCGGCGCCAACAGTTCTGACGACGGCTACATCCTGACGATGGCGCGGGCGTCGAAGGAGGCGGGCTACACCGCCAATTACTACCGGTGGTTCCAGGTCGCCGAGGCGCCGTTCGGGTGGCCCTACGAGGTGCTCGCCCAGATGACCCGGGTCAGTGAGACCGGGCTGTGGATGCGGTTGCCCGCGTTGCTCGCCGGGTTCGTGTGCTGGCTGGTGCTCAGCCGGGAAGTGTTGCCGCGCCTGGGTTCCGGTGTGAGTTCCCGCCGGGTAGCGCGCTGGACAGCGGCGCTGGTGTTCCTGTCGATCTGGCTTCCCTATAACAACGGCCTGCGCCCCGAACCGCTGATCGCGGTCGGCGCGCTCCTCACCTGGTGCTCGATGGAACGGGCGATCGCCACCCGCCGCCTGCTGCCCGCCGCCGTCGCGGTGCTGATCGCCGCATTCTCCCTCGCGGCCGGGCCCACCGGATTGATCTGCGTGGCAGCACTATTGGCCGGATCGCGACCGGTACTCCGGACAATCATCGCCCGCGCCACACCGGATTCGGGCGCGACTGCTCGCACATCCGTGTTCCTCCGGTACACCGCACTCGTTGCCCCGATCGTCGCCGCGGGCACTCTCGTGCTGGTCGTCGTCTTCGCCGATCAAACCTTCTCGACTGTCCTCGAAGCCACCCGCGTTCGCCAGCTCGTCGGCCCCGACATGTCCTGGTTCGAGGAACGCACGCGCTGGGATTCCCTGCTGTCGGTCAACCCCGACGGCTCCTTGGGCCGCCGCTTCGGCATCCTCGCCATGCTCCTGTGCCTCGCCGTGGGCATCGTCGCGACCCTGCGCCGCGGCCGGATCCCCGAGACCGCCCGTGGCCCGGTGACCCGAATCCTCGCCGTCGTCTTCATGGCCCTGCTGCTGATGATGTTCACCCCCACCAAGTGGACTCACCACTTCGGCGTCTACGCGGGCCTGGCAGCCGCACTCGCTGCGATCACCGCGGTGGCGCTGACCCGCGTCGGCCAGAACTATCTCCGAACCCTGTTCGCCGCCGCGGTGCTGTTCCTGCTCGCGGTGAGCTTCACCGGCTCCAACGGCTGGTGGTACGTCTCCGGCTACGGAGTCCCATGGCCCGACCGCGCCCCCACCCTCAGCGGCATCGAAGTATCGACCTTCTTCCTCGCCGCAACGGCCGCGGCCCTCGTCACTGCGCTGTGCCAGTATTACCGCGCGCCCACCGCCGCCGCCGTGAATGGCGTCGGTGCCGGCACCAGTGCCGATCATCAAGGCGACTCCGTCGGTGTCAGGGACCGCGCGCACGGCAGCGGCGCGCAGAGTCCCACCGGAGAACACGGAGGGGCTGACATTGACCGCGAGGCCGACGCAGGTGCTGGCACTAGCCGCGTTGTCGATCGTGGCCGCGTGCGTGCCGGTGTCAGCCGAGGCGGCAGTAGACGAAACCGCCGGGCCTCCGCGGTCACGCCACTGACCGTCGCCGCCGCGGCCATGGTGTTGTTCGAGGTGGGATCGCTGGCCTCTGCGGCCATTTCGCAGTACCCGGCCTATTCGGTCGGGCTGTCGAATCTTCGCGCGTTGGCGGGTGATCAGTGCGCGATGGCCGATGATGTTCTTGTCGAGACCAACACCGCGGACTCACTGCTCACCCCGTACAGCGGCACCGTCGCCGACGGTCTGGCCGGCGAGAACACCGGCTTCACCCCGAACGGTGTCGGAAGCCTCGCCCCCGATCCCGGACCCGGCCAATCCTCGGCTCCACCTTCGGGTTCGGGCCCTGGCCCCGGTGGAAGCGGACCCGGTGGGTCAGGCCCGGGCGGAGGCGCACCCGGCGGCTCAGGCCCCGGCGGCACGGGCCCCGGCGGAAGCGGACCCGGCGGCACGGGCCCCGGCGGGGGCGGACCCGGCGGAAGCGGCCCCGGCGGCGCGAGCCCTGGCGGCTCGGCACCTGGTGGGAGCGCTTCTCCGGGTGGCAAGCACGGGACGCCGGGCAGTGGGGCAAATGGCTCCGCACCAGGCGGTTCCAACGGGGCACCGCCGAGCGGTCCGAATGCGGGACCGCCTGGAGCACCGGGCTCGTCCGGGCCCACAGTGGCCGGCGTGAACGGGAGCACGGTCGCATTGCCGTTCGGGCTTGCCCCGGAACGGACACCGGTCATCGGTAGCTACTCGACTGGCGAGCCACAGCGGACACAATTGACGACGCAGTGGTACCGGATGGATCTCGCAGCCGCACAGCAGACTCCGGCGTACCGGGTGTTGATCCTGACGGTCGCCGGACGGATCGAGTCCACCGCGCCCGATGGCTCACGCATGCCAGGGCAGCGATTGCGAGTGGAGTTCGCTCGTCGTAGTGAAGACGGAACCACCACCGCCCTAGGCGATGTGACCCCGCCAACGGTTGGCGGCGCTCCGGGCTGGCGGAACCTCCCGATCGCACTGGATCGAATTCCCGCAGGCACCAAAGCCATTCGACTGGTCGCCGACGCAGGCGAGCCCGACCCCATGCAGTGGCTCGCGATCACCCCGCCCCGCCTGCCGAAACTGTCGAGCCTGAACACCGTCGTCGGCAGCTCGGACCCGATCCTCGCGGATTGGCATGTGGGACTGGCATTCCCGTGCCAGCGCCCGTTCGACCACCGCAACGGCGTCGCCGAGATGCCGATCTGGCGAATCCAGCCCGACAAACTCAACGCCCAGGTCTCCGAGACCTGGCAGGGCGACACCGGCGGTGGCCCCCTCGGCTGGACCGCCATGCTCATGCAATCACGCACCATCCCCGCCTACCTGGCCGACGACTGGACCCGAGACTGGGGCGAACTCCAACGCCTCACCCGCACCGTCGCCGCACCACCCGCCGAGATCCGCCTGCGCGAAGCGACCGTATGGGGCTGGTCGACCGAGAGCCCGATCAGAACGAACTGATCACTAGTGCAAGGAGATCCGACAGATGGCGGACGAGAAGAAGCTGTGGGAGATCAACCTCGGTGTTGTCGCGTCCGAGGCCGAAGCACGCTCGCTCGCCGAGCAGATCGAACGCCTGCTGTGCCCGGACCCGGACCACACCCCACCCTGCCCTGTCCCCTGGAGCATCAGCACCCTCGCCGAGGAGCACATGACGGCGGACCAGCGAGCCCAGTACGAGGTCGTGGTGGAGCAGCACCGCATCGAATCCGGCGACGACTGACCGACCTCCGAGAGACGAAAACCGCCGCAACCCGTAAAGGGGTGGCGGCGGTTTCAGTTGCGGCAGAGGCTACTTCGGCGGCTCGCCACCGGCGGGCGGTCCACCGGCAGGGGGTCCACCAGCGGGCGGTGCACCACCGGCGGGCGGGGTGGCGCCCGCCGGGAGGGGCTTGCCGATGTTGCGTGCCATGTCCGGGATCAGGCGGATGGCTACCTGTTCCCAGGTGCCCCAGTTGTGGATGCCGATGTCGGGGAAGTCGTAGCTGACGTTCTCGTAACCCAGTGCGGTCACCCGCTTTTCGAAGGAGCGGGTGTTGGCGAGGGCGATCGCTTCCAGTGGCATGCCCTGGGTGATCGCGTCGATCGAGGACAGGTCCTGGTCGGCGGGCTTGGCGCTGCCCGCGGAGACGTAGAGGCGGGTGTTGTTGGCGATCAGCTTCTCGACGAAGCCGTAGGGGTCCATCCGGCGCCACTTCTCGCTGCCGGCGGGTGCCATCGCCTCGATGTTGTAGCCACCGCTGGCGATCATCGCCCCGCCGAGCGCCTCACGCATGCCGGGCATCGACATGTGCAGGTAGCCCGACAGCGAGCCCGCGTAGGTGAACTGCTCCGGGTAGTAGGCCGCCATCAACAGCGCCGCGCTACCACCACTGGACAGGCCGACCACACCGTTGCGGGTCGAACTGAAGCCGAGCCGGGACTTCATGGCGTCCGGGAGGGTCTTGGTGATGAAGGTTTCCCACTTGTAGGTGTTGGTTTTGCCCTGGGTGTCCTCCCAGCCACCGATCGCCGAGCCGGAGTCCGCGCTCGGCAGCAGCGACCCGTCGGGATTGACGCCGCCGAAGCTGCTCGGCTGCTCCCAGTCGGCGTAGAAGCTGGACTGCCCACCCACCGGCATCACGACGTTGATGTTGAACTTCGCCATCTGCGCCGGGATGGTGGTGTGCTTTTCCCAGCCGTTGAGGTCGTCCTCGGCGCGTTCGCCGTCGAGCAGGTAGACCACCCGATCGGTGTTGCCGTCGGCCGCGCGGATGATCCTGGTGTTGATCTCACCCATCGACGTATCCACCCGGAAGTCGATCGCGGAGGGGTCGGCATCGGCGGCCGCGGGCGCGACCGACGCGCCGAACGGCAGCACCGCTACGACCGCACCTGCCATGACCCGCCGCAACAGCCCGGATCTGTGACGGCGCTGCCGCGCCCCTCCCACAATTACGCCACGCATGATCGGTGTACTGACCTTCCCGTTTGTGCGGCCGCGCCGCTTCCCCACTCGACCCGCCGCGGTGTGAAACCTGCGCGCGGGGCCCTGCCGGGCAGCATAGCGCGCCCGGCGATCCCCGGGAATATCGAATTGTGCAGTGGGGCAGCCTGCTTCGCGTGTGCGGAAAGTACGGCCGATTCTCGGCGGAGGAGCGCCCGGACGGAGCGCTACCCTGGGAGGTCGATTCGTGGCCGCGCCCGGCCGCCCTGCCGAGAACAGGACCGCCGTGAAGCTCGCCGTACGCCTGATGATGTTGTCGCTGGTCCTCGCCCTGCTGTTCGGGGTCCCCTGGTGGACGCTGGTCTCAGCGCCGACCGGTGACAGCGGCACGCTGTTCTGGATCGGGACGGCGATCTGCGTGGCCGCCCTCGGGTGCCTGCCGCTCACGATGTTCCGCGGGCACGGGCCCGCCCAGTCGGATCCGGCGGTGATCGTCGGCGACACCCTGCTCGGAGTCCTGTGGGTGGTGTTCTCCTGGTCGGTGATCGGGGTGTTCGCGCGCGGTGCACTGGCCGTGGCCGGTGTCGACGGTGCGCTCGCCGCGCGGCTCGTCGCGGTCGGCGTACTGGCGATCTCGGTGGTACTGGTCGCGTGGGGTGTCTACGAGGCGCGGCGGGTGCCACGGGTGCGCACGGTCGACGTGGCGATCCGCGGACTGGCCGACGGGCTCGACGGTTTGCGTGTCGTGGTCGTCACCGATACCCATTACGCCGCGCTCGACCGGCAGCGGTGGTCGGAGCGGGTGGTCGAGGTGGTCAACGCGCAGCAGCCCGATATCGCCTGCCACGCGGGAGATCTCGCCGACGGATCGGTGGCGAAGCGGCACGCCCAGGTCGACCCGCTGGCCGAGGTGAAGGCACCACTTGGCCGGTTCTACATCACCGGCAACCACGAGTACTTCGGCGACGCGCAGGGCTGGATCGACCACATGGCGTCGATCGGCTGGGAGCCGCTGCACAACCAGCACCGGGTCCTCACCCGCGACGGCGACCAGCTCGTCGTCGCCGGTATCGACGACCCGACCGGCAAGGGTCTGCCCGGCCACGGCCCCGACCTGCCCGGCGCTCTGCGCGGCGCCCCCGATGTCCCGGTGGTGCTGCTGGCCCACCAGCCCAAACAGATCGCCGACAGCGCCGCGGCGGGCATCGCGCTGCAGATCTCGGGTCACACCCATGGTGGGCAGATCTGGCCGTTCCACTATCTCGTCCGGCTCGACCAGCCGGTGGTCGCGGGCCTGAGCAGGCACGCGAACAACACCCAGCTCTACACCAGCCGCGGCACCGGCTTCTGGGGTCCGCAGCTCCGGGTGTTCGCACCCAGCGAGATCACCGTGCTGGTCCTGCATCCGGAACGCTGATCCGCGTGACGCCACCCAGCGAGTCGCCCAGAGGGCGGGGCGACTCGCACGAGGTCAGCGGTGTGGCTGGGTGACCTCCGACGGCAACGGACCACTCATCACAACACTCGAACCGGTCCACGAGTAGGTGATCGTCGCCGGTCCGCCCTGAGGTGCGGCGAAGGGTTCGTCCTCGGCCAGCCACCGGTACTCGACGGTGACGGCGGTGCTGCTCGAACCCACCACGGTGGTGAAGGCATACGGCTCGGAAGTGCCTGTGCCCAAGTATTTTCCGTCATGGAAGAACAGCACGTGAATCGGGGCGCCCGCCGAGTTGCCGCCGATGGCGCGCACCCACAGCAGTTCCCCGCAGTGACCCGGCTGATCGGCGGAGGCCTGCCCGGCGACCCAGCTGCCGGTGAGGCTCGCCAGGGCATTCCGCACACCGGTGGAGGACGTATCGATGCAGCGACCCGGTCCACTGATGGTGTTGCCGGGGGCGGGGGCTGTGGTGCCGGGCACCGGGATGATCGTGGGCGGCGGTGTGACCGGCGGTGTTTCGGGCTCCGGCGCGGTGGTGGCACCGGGTCGGGGTGCGGCGGTCTGCTCGGGCACGGTCGACCCCGGCGCCGGGGCGCCCGGTGCGGGCGTCGTCGACGAGGCGGCCGTCGCGCGAGAAGTCGAAGTGGTTGTCCCTGAACCATTCTCGTCAGTGCAGCCTGCGACCAGCGCCGCGGCGACGGCGATCAGCGCACACATCCGAACTGCGTTCTTCATGGTTCCTCGATTCTGTGTCCCCTACGCGCAGTAGCGCGTCTATGCACACTTCATCGGGGCCCTCCGCACGGTCGTTAGGCGATTCAACGGGATCCTCACCCTAGGGTGCGACATCCGCACCCCCGGAGCCGCAGGGCTTCTCGGCACAGCGGGCCCGGCGAGGCTCGAGCAGCCCGGCGCCGGGGCGCTCATCCCCACCTCGCTGCTGTTCGTGATCTCGCGGATCAACGGGCCGTCACCCTGCGGCCGCCGTCGTCCGGCTTCCACTGAACTGGCGCGAGGCGAAAACCGCTGGCGGGGCGTGACAGGATCAGCGAGTGCTCTTGACGATCTCTACGACTCACACGCCGGCGACAGACCTCGGGTACCTCGTGGTCAAACATCCCGACCGCGTGCAGTCGTTCACGACCACCGGCGGCACGGCACACGTCTTCTATCCACAGGCCGATGCCGACCGCTGCACGGTCGCGCTGCTGCTCGATGTCGACCCGGTCGAGTTGGCGCGACCGGCCAAGGGACACAACGGGTCCGCGCTCGGACGCTATGTGAACGATCGGCCGTATGTGGCGTCGAGCCTGCTATCGGTGGCGTTGGGCAAGGTGTTCCGGTCGGCGCTGAACGGGACCAGCCGCGACCGTGCCGAGTTGGCGCAGACGGCGATTCCGTTGGAGATCGAGGTGCCCGCCGTGCCGTGCCGGGGCGGGACAGAGATCGTCGAGAGGCTGTTCGCGCCGCTGGGCTGGACGGTGTCGACCACCTCGGTGCCCCTCGATCCGCAGTTCCCGGAGTGGGGACCTTCGCCCTACACCCACCTCCGCTTGACCGGGACGCTGCGGCTGGCAGAAGCGCTGAACCACCTCTACGTGCTGTTGCCGGTCCTCGATGACGCCAAGCACTACTGGGTGGACGCCGACGAGGTCGACAAGCTGTTGCGCGCGGGCGCGGGCTGGCTCGGTGCCCATCCCGACCGCGAAATGATCGCGCGACGCTATCTGGCCGGGCGACGGACACTGATGCTGTCCGCGCTGGAACGTCTGCGTTCGGTGGACGAGCCGCTCGACGATGCCGAAATCCCCGGGGAAGCAGCCGAACGCGTCGAAGCCGCCGAGCGCCGCACGCCCCTGGTGAAGCTCCGAAAGGAAGCGGTGCTCGCCGCGCTGGCCGAGACCGGCGCGTCGCGGGTGCTCGATCTCGGCTGTGGCCCAGGCGCTTTGCTTCTCGCGCTGCAAGCCGATGCCCGGTTCACCGAGATCGTCGGCGCCGATGTCTCCAGCGCGGCGCTGTCGATGGCGGAGCGGCGCTTGAAGTTCGATCGGATGCCGGACCGGCAGCGGGCCAGGATCACGCTGATCCAGTCGGCGCTGACCTACCACGACAACCGGCTGCGAGGCTTCGACGCGGCGGTGCTCATGGAGGTGATCGAACACGTCGACGAGTCCAGGCTGCCCGCGCTCGAACGCGCCGTCTTCGGGCATGCCGCACCCGGCGCGGTGATCGTGACGACGCCGAACGTGGAATACAACGTGCACTACGAAACCCCCGAGGGTCACCGCCACCACGATCACCGATTCGAGTGGACCCGTGCGGAATTCGCCGCGTGGTGTGCCGGCGTCGCCGAGACGTTCGGCTACACAGTCGACATCCGCCCGGTCGGCGACCACGACCCGCAGACCGGCTCCCCCACCCAGCTAGCGCTTTTCCGGAAGGCCACTGTGACATCGGCGCCTCTACTCGGCCCTCCGTGGTCACACTCCGCTACCGCCTCCGGGCCTGAACGTAAAGGCGCGCTATGAACATCGACCTCCCCGAACTGTCGCTCATCGCGCTCGTCGGTATCTCCGGTTCCGGCAAGTCCACCTTCGCCCGCGAGCACTTCAAGCCCACCGAGGTGCTGTCGTCGGACTTCTTCCGCGGCTTGGTCGCCGACGACGAGAACGACCAGTCCGCGACGAAGGACGCCTTCGACGCGCTCGGCCACATCGCCGGGATCCGGCTGCGCGCCGGTCGGCGGGTCGTCATCGACGCCACCAATGTGCAGAAGCACGCACGGGCCGAATTGGTGGCGCTGGCACGGTCTTTCGATGTGCTGCCGGTCGCGATCGTCATCGATACGCCCGAAGCTGTTGCGTGGGAACGCACGCAGGGCCGGACCGATCGCACCTTCGGGCGCACTGTGCTGAAGCGGCAGAGTCAGGACCTGCGGCGTTCGCTGCGCGAGCTCGGCCGTGAGGGTTTTCGCAAGGTGCACGTCGTCCGGGATCCGGCGGACGTGACGATCGCTTATGAGAAGGCGTGGAACGATCGGCGTGAACTGACCGGGCCGTTCGACATCATCGGCGATGTGCACGGCTGCCGGGCCGAAGTGGAAACGCTGCTGGGCGAACTCGGGTGGACGCTGGTTCGCGACGAGGCCGGGCGTCCGGTCGATGCCACGCATCCGGCTGGGCGTCAGGCGGTCTTCGTCGGCGACCTGGTCGACCGTGGTCCCGATTCGCCGGGCGTGCTGCGTTTGGTGATGGGGATGACCGCGAACGGCCATGCGCTGTGCGTGCCGGGCAATCACGAGCAGAAGTTGCTCAGGAAGCTGCGTGGCAAGAACGTCACGGTGTCGCACGGGTTGGCCGAGACACTCGAGCAATTGGGCAGTGAGACAACGGAATTTGTCTCGGCCGCCGCACAGTGGATAGACGACTTGGTGAGTCACCTGCGATTGGACGGTGGGCGCCTGGTTGTGGCGCACGCCGGGCTCAAAGAGGAGTACCACGGTCGGGCATCCGGACGGGTGCGCGACTTCTGCCTGTACGGCGAATCCACCGGGGAGACCGACGAATACGGCTTGCCGGTGCGCTATCCGTGGGCCAGGGACTATCGCGGTGCGGCGACGGTCGTCTACGGGCACGTGCCGACACCGAAGGTGGAGTGGATCAACAACACCGTCTGCCTCGACACCGGCGCGGTGTTCGGCGGCGAGTTGACGGCGATGCGTTACCCCGAGAAGACGTTCGTCGCGGTGCAGGCCGAGCAGATGTACTACGAGCCGATCCGGCCGCTCGCCGACGCCGAATCCGCCCGCGACAACGAGACTCTCGACCTCGCCGATGTCACCGGGCGCAGGCACATCCGCACCGATCACGGCACGGTGATCATCGACGCCGAGAACTCGGCGGCCGCGCTCGAGGTGATGAGCCGGTTCGCGATCGACCCTCGGCTGCTGCTGTGGCTGCCGCCGACCATGTCCCCGCCGTCGACCTCGACCGTCGAGGGTTATCTCGAATACCCCACGGAGGCATTCGCCGATTATCGCGCGGCGGGCGTGGACAAGGTGGTGTGCGAGGAAAAGCACATGGGGTCGCGGGCCGTGGTGCTCGTGTGCCGTGACCTGGCAGCGGCCCGGTTCGGAGTCGGCGACGGGTGCTCCGGTGCGATCTACACCCGCACCGGGCGGTCGTTCTTCAACGATTCGGCACTCACCGAGACCCTGCTGGAACGCGTACGTGCCGCAGCCGCATCACTTTTCGACGAACTCGATTCGGACTGGCTGCTCCTGGACTGCGAACTGCTGCCCTGGTCCGCCAAGGCCGCCGGGCTGATCCGCACCCAGTACGCGGCTGCCGGCGCGGCCGCGCGGTCCGCACTTCCGTCCGCCGTCGCGGCACTCGACGCCGGCCTGGCCCGTGGGCTCGACCTCGGCGAACTGCGTGACCGCACCGCCACCCGTGCCGAGAACGCGGACAACTTCACCGCCGCCTACCGTCGATACTGCTGGCCGACAACAGGACTCGACGGTGTTCAGATTGCCCCGTTCGCCCTCCTGGCCTCCGAAGGTGCCACCTACGCCGACCGCGACCACGGCTGGCACCTCGACATCAGCGACCGATTGGTAGCGGCTGACCCCGTGACATTCCGCCCCACCGGCCGCCGCATCGTCGATCTGTCCGACCCCACCGCCGAAGCCGAAGCCACCACCTGGTGGCTCGAGATGACCGCGACCGGCGGCGAAGGCATGGTCATCAAGCCCTACGCCGGCCTCGCCCACCGCACCAAAGGCAAACTCGCCCAGCCGGGCATCAAATGCCGAGGCCGCGAATACCTCCGCATCATCTACGGCCCCGACTACACCACCCCCGCCCACCTCACCCGCCTGCGCGACCGCACCCTCAGCCGCAAACGCACCCTCGCCCTCCGCGAACACACCCTCGGCCTGGCAGCCCTGGATGCCGTCGCAACCGGCGAGCCGTTGTGGCGAGTCCACGAGCTCGTCTTCGCGATCCTCGCCATGGAGTCCGTGCCCACCGACCCTCGCCTGTGATCACCCAAGCCGCGGTGCGGTTTGACGGACCCCAGGTCGCGCTTCGCTGAATTCCGCCGGATGCACCCTGGACCGAGCACCGCTACCCGAGAACTCCGTCCTGTGCGTTCTGCGGATCCATCAGGTAGGCCGCCTGTCGTCTGCGAGCGCAGGAGGTGAGCGACACCGGATTTCGACGCCGAATCACCAGTCGTAGTACGAGACCACCGAGGGTTGGCCGGTGTAGCCGGGGCCTGCGGTGGGATCCGCGCCGACGTAGGTGGCGGTGAAGCGGGGACGGCCATGGCCATAGACCCGATGACGGTGGTCGTAGGTCAGGCCCGCCGCTCTCAGGGTCTCGACTACGGCGCCGGTTGCCGGCGTGCCGTCGAGGCGGTGGATTTCGGCTGGGTCGAAGTCGGCGGCGAAGAGGCCGGTGGGGGCAAGCCAGTTTGTCATCGCCTGGATGAGGGCTAGTTTGTCGCCGATGTAGTGCAGGCCGTGCACGCAGGTGACGAGGTCGGCCTTGCGGGGTGGGGTCCAGGTTGTTGCCGAGGTCGTGAGCAGGTGCAGGCGGGGGGTGCGGGGTGTGCCGAGGAAGAAGTCGACGAGGTCTATGCCGATGATGGTGAGGTCGGCGGTCGGGAATTCTTGGTCGAATCGTGCTTCTGCCTCGAGCAGCGCGCGGCCCGAGCCACAACAGACGTCGATCCAGGTCACCTGGGCCGTGGGATCGGCGCGCAGGCGCTGGGCGAGTACCTCGTAGGGGTCGAATCCGAGTTCTCGGGTATAGCTGTTCACACCGGACAGTCCCCGTCCGCGGTTCATCGCGTTGTTCGCGACTATCGAGGACTGTTCCAGTGTCAGGTTGTCGAGCAGCACGGGATCTGTTGGCACACACCATTATCGCTGTTGCGCCACGCACCTGCGCGGCGCGCCGCTTCCCGACGACGGGGTGCTCGCAGCACTCACCGCCGCCTACCACGAGGCGGTCGGTCAGTAGGCGCTAACGCACGGTCTGGCGGCCGACTTCGTTCAGGTGGGCCATCGCCTGACGGTACGACTCGAACAGGCCGGTCTCGCAGTAGGGAACGTCGATCTCGGCGCAGAACTGGGCGACCATCGGCTGAGCACGGCGCAGGTTGGCGCGGGGCATCGACGGGAACAGGTGGTGCTCGATCTGGTAGTTCAGGCCACCCATGGCGGTGTCGACGAGGAAGCTGCCGCGCACATTGCGCGAGGTGAGCACCTGCCTGCGCAGGAAGTCGGTGTTGTCACCTTCCGGCAGAACTTCCATGCCCTTGTGGTTCGGGGCGAAGGTGGAGCCCATGTACAGACCGAACAGGCCCTGCTGAACGGCGATGAACACCAACGCTTTACCCGGCGACAGCACCAGGAACGCCGCGGACAGCAAGCCGATGAAGTGGGCGGCGAGCAGCGCGCCCTCGCCGACGCGGTTCGGGATCGGCCAGCGGAACACCGCGACGATGCTCTTCCAGTGCAGGCTGCCGCCTTCGAGCAGCAACAGCGGGAAGAACAGCCACGCCTGGTAGCGGAAAATGAATCGGCGCCACCCCTTACCGGCCCGCGCGCGGTCACCGGAGAACGCGAGCACGCCCATCGCGTCCGGGTCGGCACCCTCGGTATTGGGATGGGCGTGGTGGCGGTTGTGGTTGCTGGTCCACCAGCCGATGCTCAGCCCGATCGCGAGATTGCCCGCGATCAGGCCGTACAGATAGTTGGCCCGCCGCCCGGCGAAGATCTGCTTGTGCCCCGCGTCGTGGCCGAGGAACGCGATCTGCGAGAACACCGCCGCCAGGAACGCCCCGACCGCCAGCGTCCACCACGAGTCACCGATGACGAAAAACGCCACCCAACCAGCGACGAAAGCCCCCGCGGTCAGCGCGCTCTTCCACCCGTAGTACCCCACTTGCCGGTCGAGCAGGTCTGCCGCCCGGACGCGGCGCAACAGGACCGAGTACTCACTGCCACGCACGGGGACGACATCAGACGCGATAACCACGGGACAAGCATGGCGCATAGAGGCCACGGCCGGGTGAACGGGTTGCAGATCGATGACGACCGAACCCCAACGGCTGCCCGGAACGGCCGATCGCGACGCTGGGTGATGCGCACCCGCGAGAACTCCGAAACCGGCAAATGGCCCAGCTCGAAAGCCGGGCCATCTGTGCACGAACTGGCCGGTGATCCTGTCCGGCGCACCCTCTTTCGGCTCAGCCCTCGGCGACCTCGCTGCGGTCGCCACTCCACAGTGTGTGGAATTTGCCCTCGGCGTCGACGCGCTCGTAGGTGTGCGCGCCGAAGAAATCGCGCTGGCCCTGGGTGAGGGCGGCCGGCAGGCGCTCGGCGCGCAGCGCGTCGTAGTAGGACAGCGAGGACGCGAACGCCGGGACCGGGATCCCGAGCAGGGTGGCGGTGGACACCACACGCCGCCAACTGTCGATGGCCGTCTCGATGGCCTCGCGGAAGTACGGCGCGAGGATCAGGCTCGGCAGGGCGGGGTCCTGTTCGTAGGCTTGCTTGATCCGGTTCAGGAAGCGGGCCCGGATGATGCAGCCGCCTCGCCAGATCGTCGCCAGATCACCGGGGCGCAGATCCCAGCCGTATTCGGCACTGCCCGCGGCGATCTGGTCGAAGCCCTGCGCGTAGGCGACAACCTTGGAGGCGTACAGCGCCTGCCGGATGTCCTCGGTGAACTGCTCGACATCGGTGGGCTTGTCCGCGAGTGTGCCCGAGGCCAGACCCACCGCGGCTTTGCGCTGGGCTCGCGAGCCCGACAGCGCCCTGGCGAAGACCGCCTCCGCGATGCCGGTGACCGGAACACCGAGATCGAGCGCGGACTTGACCGTCCAGCGGCCGGTGCCCTTCTGCTCGGCAGCGTCGACGATGACGTCGACCAGCGGCTTGCCGGTCTTCGCGTCGACCTGGGCGAGCACCTCGGCGGTGATCTCGACCAGGTAGCTCTCCAGGTCCCCGGAGTTCCACCGGGTGAATACCTCCGCGATCTGGCCCGCATCGAAACCGAGCGCGTCGCGGAACAGGTGGTAGGCCTCGCCGATCAACTGCATATCGGCGTACTCGATGCCGTTGTGCACCATCTTGACGAAGTGCCCGGAACCGTCGGGGCCGATGTGGGTGCAGCACGGGGTGCCGTCGACCTGCGCGGCGATCGACTCCAGCAGCGGGCCGAGCGACTCGTAGGACTCCTTCGGCCCGCCCGGCATGATCGCGGGACCGTTGAGCGCGCCCTCCTCGCCACCCGAGATTCCGGCGCCGACGAAGTTCAGCCCGCGTTCGCTCAGGGCGGCCTCGCGGCGGATCGTGTCGGTGTAGAGGGCGTTGCCGCCGTCGATGATGATGTCGCCCGTCTCCATCGCGGCGGCCAGTTCCTCGATGACGGCGTCGGTCGCCTCGCCTGCCTTGACCATGATCAGCACCCGCCGCGGCTTCTCCAGCGCCGCGACGAACTCCTCGACGGTCTCGGTGCGGACGAAATCGCCGTCGCCGCCGTGCTCGGCGAGCAGCGCGTCGGTCTTGGCCACGGAACGGTTGTGCAGTGCGACGGTGTAGCCGTGCTTGGCGAAATTGCGGGCGATATTGCTACCCATCACAGCCAGGCCGGTGACACCGATTTGTGCGCGCGCGGTGGGGGTCGGCATTGATCAGCTCTCTTCGTTGGGCGGTCCAGTGGGTGTGCGGATGACAGCTTCCGCGGCGGCGAGCCTGCGAGCGACGCGCCTCTGGTAGGCCAAGTTACTTGGTGCCGGAACCGGACATCGCGCCGAGACGCGCGAGTAACGCAGCGGCTTCGGTGACGGATGGCTACCTTCGATGCTGCGCGACCACCCACGCCGCGACCTGTGCGCGGGTCGCGAAGTGCAGTTTGCTCAGAATGTGCTCGACGTGCCCTGCGGCCGTGCGCTGCGAGATGACGAGTTTCTCCGCGATGGCCCGGTTGGTCAGGCCCTCCGCGATGAGTTCGGCGATCTGCTTCTCGCGGCGGGTCAGTACGGCCGTCGCGGCGGGAACCTCCGCCGCCGCGGACCGATCCTCCTCGAGGGCGTAGGCGAGCGCCGCGTCGATGTCGAGATCGTGGCCCCGGCGCATCGCCGCCGCGAAAGCGCGCTGCCCGAGCGCATCAGTGGCGTACTGCTGCGCCTGGGTGTGGTGGCCGAACATCTCGAGAATGCTGACCGCCTGGCTGCCCACGGATTCTCCGACCGCCATGGCGGCGCCGACGAGCACAGCAGCCCGCTGCGCCTGGCGCTGCTCGGCGGCGACAAAGGCCAGGGTCGCCAGACAGCTCGCGACGACCGACCGATCCTCGATCGTCCAGGAAACCCGAAGACTCTCCTTGACCAGCACGGATCCGCGCTCGAGGTCGCCGCGCTCGACCGTCGAATAGGCGAGCTGAGCGACCGCGTAGGACCGGTAGATCGACTCGCCGTGCGCTGTGGTGAGCGCCAGCGCCTTCTCCTGGCAGGCTGTGGCGCGGTCGGTTTCCTGCAGCAGACCGCACGCGACGCCGAGGGCGAGCACGCTCGACACCTGATGCAAGACGTCACCGGATGCCTCGAACCCCGGCACGGCCCGCTCGAGCTGTGTCCTCGCACCGGTGAGGTCGCCGGAGAACAGCGACAGCAATCCACCGGCACCATCGACATACGCGCACAACACGTCGTCGCCGCTGCCCTCGGCCAGCGAACGTGCCTGTTCGATGCGCTCGGACCCGGACCGGATGTCTGACTGCATCGCGGCCAGCACCGTGTCCGCGCACAGCGCCGCGATGTGCGGCAACGTGGCCCCGCCTGTTCGCTCCAACACGCGCCCGAGCCAATACCGGGCCTCGCTGACCCGCTGCCGCGCGACCCAGAACTCGTAGAGGGCTACCGCGATCCGTTCGGCCGATTCCGCCTCGTCGGGCTCGGCCAGGCAGAACTCCATCGCCTCACGCAGATTGGGCTGTTCCCGGTTCAGCCGATCGATCCATTCCAGCTGCTTGGGCCCGAACCATTCGGTGTACGCCCGCAGCGCCAGGCGTTCGAACCAGTCACGGTGGCGGCGCTGCAACACCAACTCGTCACCGCTGCCGCGCAACCGTTCCCGGCCGTACTCCCGCAACGTTTCGAGCATCCGGTACCGGATGCCGCCGTCACCGCAGGCTTCACGGATCAAGACCGATTTGTCCACCAGCGAGCCGACCAGGTCGAGTACATCGCCGCGATCGAGTCCGGCACCGCAGATCGCCTCTGCGGCATCCAATTCGAAGCCGCCCGCGAAGACTGTCACCTGGGCCCACAGCTCTCGCTCACGGTCGGTCAGCAGGTCGTAGCTCCAGTCGACGCACTGGCGCAGCGTCTGTTGACGGCTCGGCGCCGCGCGACCGCCACCGGTCAGCAGTCGATATCGGTCGGTGAGCCGTTGCAGGATCTGCTCCGGCGACATAGCGCGCAGCCGGGCCGCTGTCAACTCGATGGGCAGCGGCAGGCCCTCTAGCCGTCGGCAGATGCGTGCGACGGTGATCTTGCTGTCCTCGGTCAGCTCGAAGCCGGGGACGGCGGAGCGCGCGCGGTCGACGAACAGCGCGACCGCGTCACAGCGCAACATCGCACGCAAGCTCGGCGACCGCTCCGCCGGCACCGACAGCGGCGGCACCGCAACGACCACCTCCCCGCCGATGCCGACCGGCTCCCGGCTGGTCGCGAGGATGTGCAATCGCGGCGCGGCGCGCAGCAGCGATTGGGCCAGCGAGGCGATCGCGTCCACCAGGTGCTCGCAGTTGTCGAGCACCAGGAGCAGATGGCGCGTGGCGACGAAGTCGACGAGCAGCTCCTGCGGCGTCTGGGCCGTTCGCCCGGTCAGTTTCAGTGCGGACACGGCGGCCCCGGCCACCAGATCCGGCTCGCGAACCCTGCCGAACTCGACCAGCCAGACCCCGTCATCGAACGCCCGGCGCACCTGTTCGGCCGCCCGAATCGCCAACCGGGTTTTGCCCACCCCACCGATACCGGTCAACGTCACCAGCCGCGACTCGGACAACAACTGTCTGACCTCGACGATCTCGCGTCCTCGGCCGACGAAGTGAGTCAATTCCGCGGGGAGATTTCCCCGCGTGCCCTGACTGGTTGGCGGCATCGACCATGCCTCGCATTCGGTGGTCCAGAACGCCAGGTTACGCCGTGTTCACCACGACAGAACCCGATCGGCCAACGGCACCGCCACCGGCCGAGTGCCGGCTTCAGAAATAAACCGGTTTCGGAAAAACGGGTATATCGACCGTCCCCGCGACGGCGTCGCCGGAGGACGCTGTAGCGACGGTCAGCATGATTTTCCGGAGGTCCGATGTACCCACCACCCGATCCAGCCGACAGCGGCACCAACACGCGGCACGTGGAAGACATATTGATGATTCGCCGGTGCACCTGCTGCTCCACGCTGTTCGCGGCGGTGACCCTCGGCTGCTCATCCTGCGCATCCGGCAGCCTCGAGTGGCTGCCGTCGTCGGGCGCCGGTTCGATCGTGTCCTGGCGCGTCGTGGATCGCGACGCGACCGGAATGCGCGGCGCGCGGCCGTTGACGATCGCCATTGTCGAACTCGACGAGGGGCCGTGGGTCTACACATCCATCGAAGGCGAGCTCCCGCCCCGGAACTGCCCGGTGCGTGTGCAGTTTCAGCCGTGTTCGCGCGACGACAGATTCCCGGTCTTCGCCGTGAGCGCTGGTCCCCGAACCTCGGGCGACCAGCGCAGGGCCGCCTACCGCATCAGCGTCTGATCGGCGAGACCGCGGTGGACTGAGGCCACGGCGGTGCCGCGCCCCAGCCGGCGGATCACAGCGAGCGCGCGATGATCTCCTTCATGATCTCGTTGGTGCCCGCATAGATCTTCTGCACCCGGTTGTCGGCCCACAGGCGCGCGATCGGGTACTCGGTCATGTAGCCGTAGCCACCGTGCAGCTGCAGGCATTCATCGAGCGCGACCATGGCCCGTTCGGTGGTCCACCACTTGGCCATCGCGACCGTCGGGATGTCCAGCTCGCCGCGAATGTGCTTGCTGATGCAGTCGTCGATGAACACCCGGGCGATGTGGGCCTCGGTGGCCACCTCGGCGAGCTTGAACTTCGAGTTCTGGAAGGCGAACACCGGCTTGCCGAACGCGTGCCGTTCCTTGGTGTAGCGCAGGGTGTGCGCGAGCGCGGTCTCCATGACCGCCGCCGAACCCGCGGCGATGATCAGTCGTTCCTGCGGCAACTGCATCATCAGCTGGAAGAAGCCCTGTCCCTCCTCGGTGCCCAGCAGGTTCGACACCGGGATTCGGACATCCTCGAAGAACAGCTCGGAGGTGTCCTGGCCCTTCTGGCCCAGCTTGTCGAGCACCCGGCCACGCCGGAAGCCCGCGCGGTCGGCCTCGACCAGCACCAGCGAGATACCGCCGGCACCCTCGGAGGTGTCGGTCTTGACGACGACGATGATCAGGTCGGCCTGGGCACCGTTGGTGATGAACGTCTTCGACCCGTTGACAACGTACTCGTCGCCCTCGCGAATCGCCTTGGCCTTGACGGCCTGCAGGTCCGAACCGGTCCCTGGCTCGGTCATCGCGATCGCGCCGACCACCTCACCGCTGGCCATCTTCGGCAGCCAGTGCCGCTTCTGCTCGTCGGTACCGTAGGCGAAAACGTAGTGCGCCACGATCCCGCTGTGCACGGTCTGACCCCACGAGGTGTCGCCGATGCGGGCCTGTTCCTCGATCAGGACCGCTTCATGCGCGAAAGTGCCGCCGCCACCACCGAATTCCTCCGGGATCGACATGCACAGCAGGCCGAGTTCGCCGGCCTTGTTCCACAGGTCACGATCGACGTGGTGCTGGTCGATGAACTTCTCCATGTTCGGCTTGATCTCCTTCTCGCAGAAGGAGCGCGCCATATCGCGAAGTGCGTCGAGGTCGTCGTCGAGCCAGGGGGAACGGTAGTCAGCCATCAGGTTGGTGCCTTCTTTCAGTGAGCTTGCGTCGAGTCTGTCCGATAGGACTCGGTGCGATAGTTGTCGATGTCGAAATGGGAGAGCCTGCGCCGCAGCGACCCGGTGGACCAGGGCCAGGCGGTGAAGTTGCGCCCTTGCGCGTCGAGGTAGTAGCTGCTGCAGCCGCCGTTGTTGAAGACGGTGTGGGCCAAGGATTTCTGCAATTTGTCGTTGAAGGTCCGGAATGGTTCCTCGCGGACCTCGAACACCTCAACGCCGTCCTTTTCACAGCGGGCCAGCGCATCGGTGACGTAATCGAGCTGGGCTTCGGCCAGACCGAGGAACGAGTTGTACACCAGGATGTTCGGGCCGAGCATGACGAACGCGTTCGGGATCTGCGGTGCGGTGGTGGCCAGGTACGCCTCCGGGCTCACCGCCCAGCGCTGCGCGAGGATGGTGCCGTCTCGACCCCGGATGCGCCGCGCGATCGGCGGATGGCTCACATCGAATCCGGTGCCGAAGATGATGACATCGGCTTCGCGCCGGGTGCCGTCAGCGCCGATGACGTGCCGCTTCTCGACGCCGGCGAGCGCGTGCGGGATCAGCTCGACATTCGGCCGGGTCAGGGCGGGCAGGTAGTCGTTCGACAGCAGCAGCCGTTTGCAGCCGAGGGTGAAGTCGGGGGTGAGGTCTGCGCGCAGCTTCGGGTCGCGCACCTGCAGCGCCAGCCACGCGTGTCCGATGGGGTTCAGCATCCGGGCCGCGCGCTCATGACGCATCACTGCACTGAGGGAGCGCAGGATGGTGTCAGTGACTGACCGCAGGCCGCGCTGAGTGACCGGCGCCTTGCGAAACCCGGACCGGACCGAGGACGGGAACGCGATGTTCATGCGCGGCACGACCCACGACGCGGTGCGCTGGAACAGGATCAATTGCTCGACATCGGGCTGGATCTCGGGCACGAACTGCACCGCCGAGGCCCCGGTGCCGACGACGGCGACCTTCTTGCCGGTCAGGTCGACATCGTGATTCCAGCGTGCCGAGTGAAAGACCTCGCCCTCGAACTCGTCGATCCCCTCGATCGCCGGGATCGACGGTTCGGTGATCGGTCCGGCGGCGAAGATGACGTACTGCGCGACGTACACGCCCTGGCCGGTGTCGAGGATCCACCGCCTGCGCTCGTCCGACCACGCGGCCTCGACCAGCTCGGTCTTCATCCGCAGGTACCGTGCCAGGCCGAACTTCTCGACGGTGTCCTCGATGTAGGCGAGGATCTCCGGCTGCCCGGCGAAATTGTGTTCCCAGGCCGGATTCGGGTTGAACGAGAACGAATACAGCGGCGCCGGAATGTCGACTCCACACCCCGGATAGGTGTTGTCGCGCCAGGTCCCGCCGACGCGGTCGGATTTCTCCAGCACCACGAAGTCGGTGAC
Organism: Nocardia sp. IBHARD005; assembly: GCF_052814245.1. Taxonomy (NCBI): domain Bacteria; kingdom Bacillati; phylum Actinomycetota; class Actinomycetes; order Mycobacteriales; family Nocardiaceae; genus Nocardia; species Nocardia sp. IBHARD005. The sequence goes on along the minus strand of NZ_CP199935.1, from coordinate 3,196,993 downwards.
ACCGGCGCGTTCCAGTTTCACCGCGGCCGCCAGCCCGGCCAGCCCGGCGCCGACGACCACGACACGGAACTCTCGTTCGGTGGCGGTGGTATCGGGCTCGCTGTATTCGTCCATGGTCAGGGTCTACCTTTCGCGATCGAAGGACCGTTCCTGCCTGATCATTCGATCACCCCGTCGGCCAAGAACCGGGCAACCACGTCGGTGTCATAGCCGAGCTCACCGAGAATCGCCGCGGTGTCGTCGCCGGCCGAACTGCCGGGTTGCGGCGTCGGTGGCGGCGTGCGATCGAAGCGTGGCGCGGGCGCGGGCTGGGTGATCCCACCGACGGTGACGAAGGTGTCGCGCGCCTGATTGTGCGGATGCTCGTGCGCCTCCCACGGCGTGAGCACCGGCGACACGCACCCATCCGACTCGGCGAAGATCGCCGCCCATTCGTCGCGCGGGCGGGTGATGAACACCTCGGCGATGCGCTTTTTCAGCTCCGCGGATTCGTCCAGGTCGTACTGGGCGGGCAGGTCATCGGGTGACAACCCGAGCAGGCCGAGGAACTCCAGGTAGAAGTGCGGTTCGACGCAGCCGACCGCGACGAATCCACCATCGGCGCATTCGTAGGTCTCGTAGAACGCCCCACCGGTGTCGAGCATGTTCTCGCCGCGGCCCTCGTCCCACAGGCCCGACGCGTGCATCGCGTGCAGGAACGAGGTGAGCAGCGCGGCACCGTCGACCATCGCCGTGTCGACCACCTGTCCGAGCCCGGAGTTGGTGCGCTCGTGCAGTGCCGCCAGTACACCCATCGCCAGCAGCAGACCGCCGCCACCGAAATCACCGAGCAGGTTCATCGGCGGTAGCGGCCGTTCCCCGGCGCGCCCGATCGGCTCGAGCGCACCGGCGATGGCGATGTAGTTGATGTCGTGGCCTGCCCGCGCGGCCAGCGGACCGTCCTGGCCCCAGCCGGTCATCCGCCCGTAGATCAGCCGCGGATTGCGCGCCTGACACTGCAGCGGACCGATGCCGATCCGTTCGGCGACACCGGGGCGGAAACCTTCGATGAAGATATCCGCCGTCTCGACCAGCTTCAGCACGATCTCGACGCCCTCCGGCGTCTTCAGGTCCACCGAAATGGACCGGCGACCCCGGTCGAGCACCCCGGCGGGCGCGAGCAGACCCTGGCCCGCGTCGCCTGCCCGGTCGACCCGGATCACCTCGGCACCCAGGTCGGCCAGGATCATGCAGCCGAACGGTGCGGGGGCGAGACTGGCGATCTCGACCACCCGCAGTCCGCTCAGCGGGCCCTTACTCATGCGGCCGAATCTCGCGGCAGCCCGAGCATGCGTTCACCGATGACGTTGAGCTGCACCTCGGTGGTGCCACCGTAGATCGTGGTGGCGCGACCGGCCAGCAGCTGCTCCATCGCCTTGTCGCTGGGCTGACCCGGAATCGCGACCGCGCCTGCGGCGTCGAGCTCGGCGACGACGAACTCCGAAATAGCCTGTCCCAAGCCCATGCCCAGCAACTTGCCGACACTGGAGGTGGTGCTGACATCGATGCCGGACAGCTGCTTGAGCACCACACGCGCACCGATCACGTCGATCGCCTGGCTCTCGGCGATGAGTTCGCCGATGTGGTAGGTGGCGATGGTCGACAGCTCCCGGCCCTGCGCGAACTTCAGCAGGTCGGCGTCGGTGGCGTAGGCCTCCATCTTCTGGCTCAGCGCCACCCGCTCGCCCGCCAGCGTCGTGCGGGCCACGTGCCAGCCGTCGTTGATCTCGCCGACCACGTGCTCGTCGGGGATGAACACGTCATCGAGGAACACCTCGTTGAACAGCGCCGATCCGGTCATCTCCCGCAGCGGCCGGACGGTCACCCCGGGGGTGGACATGTCAAGCACGAAGTAGGTGATGCCCTGGTGCTTGGGCTTGCTCGGGTCGGTGCGGGCGATCAGCATCGCCCAATCGGAGAACTGCGCGACCGTCGTCCAGATCTTCTGGCCGTTGATCTTCCAGCCGCCGTCGACCTTCTCCGCCTTGGTGGTGATCGCGGCGAGGTCCGAACCAGCGCCCGGTTCGCTGAACAGCTGGCACCAGACCAGATCGCCGCGCAGAGTCGGCACCGCGAGGTCGAGCTTCTGCTGTTCGGTCCCGTGCGCGACCACGGCCTGCACGGCCCAGCCACCCATCAGCAGCTGCGGCAGTGCGATCCCGGCGGCCTTGACCTCCTGGCTGATGACGATCTGCTCGAGCGGACCAGCGCTACGGCCGTACGGCTTGGGCAGATGGGGTTGCACCCAGCCGCCGTCACCGAGGGCGATCAGCTGATCGTCTTCGTCGTCGATCTCGGCGATCGGGGCGAGTTCGGCCCGGATCCGCGCGCGGATCTGCTCGGACTCCTCGGGCAGTTCCAGCTCCGAGGCGCGGGAGGCGCCGGCCAGCGCCTGCTCGGCCACGCGCAGCGCGCGGACCTCGCGGGTACCGAGTACGCCGCGCACCGCGAGCGCGCGCCGGTAGTACAGGTGTGCGTCGTGCTCCCAGGTGAATCCGATGCCACCGTGCACCTGGATGCAGTCCTGGGCAACCGTCACCGCGGCATCGGGAACGATCACCGCGGCGATATCGGCCGCGTAATCGGCGGTGTCATCGCCCTTGTCGAGCGCCGACGCCGCGTCCCACAGCACCGCGCGGGCCTTCTCGAGCGCGATGCCCATCTGCGCGCACTTGTGCTTGACGCCCTGGAACTGGCCGATCGGGCGCCCGAACTGCACGCGGGTCTTGGCGTATTCGGCGGCGGTGGACACACACCACGACATGACACCGATCGCCTCGGCACCGAGTACCACCGTGGCGATCGAGCGCACGCGCTGCTCGGCGAGCTTGTCGAGCAACCGGTCGGCGGCGATGCGCACGTCCTCGGCCTGGACGCGGGCTGAACCGCGCACCACGTCGATGCTGTCCTGCGCGGTGATCACCAGATCGGCGGAATCCACTACAGCCCAGCGGGTTTCGTCGCCGACGAGGACCGGGAGCAGCAGCACGTCGGCGTGTTCGCCACCGAGCACGGCCTCGGTGATACCGGAGATCCGGTACCCGTCACCGTCGGCCGCACCCACCAGTGGCGCACCCAAAGCGACCGCGCCCGTGCGAGTTCCGTCGATCAGACCGGGGAGAACCTCGATGCCGATCTTCGAATCGGTGGCGGAAAGGACCGCACTCGCCAACACCGTCGGGACGAACGGGCCGGGAGCGACGGTGCGCCCCAGCGCTTCCAGCGTCACGGCCAGGGTCAACAGACCCGCGCCGCCCCCGCCGGCCTGCTCGGGCACGTGCAGCCCGAGCAGGTCCTGGCCGACCAGGGCCTGCCAGAACGGCGGGAACTTCTCCTCCGACGGCGCTTCGACCGCCGTGCGAATCAGTTCCGTGGTGATCGCCCGCTCGGCGAAGGAACTCACCGAATCGGCGAGTGCCACATGCTCTTCGCTCAGGCCGAGGCCGAGCTCATAGGTGTTTCGTGCCACGATGGCGCTCCTGCTTCTCGTCAGCTACTGCTGGTCAGCCGAGCTTGGCTGCGATGTCTTCGACAGTCCACGGACTGTCGGATTCGATGGAGTTGACGTCGTGCCAGCCGGCCAGCTCGGAGATCCCGCCGCCCTGCACCGCGTACACCTTGCCGGTGAGCTTGCAGTCGGGACCGGCGAGATAGGCGACCAGCGGGGAGATGTTCGACGGCGCGAACGCGTCGAACTCGCCCTCTGGCACCTCGGCGGCGAACAGCGCGCCCATACCGGGGGTGGCCAGGGTGAGCCGGGTGCGCGCGATCGGCGCGATCGCGTTGACGCGCACGCCGTAGCGCTCGAGCTCGTCGGCGGCGACCAGGGTCAGCGCCGCGATACCCGCCTTGGCCGCACCGTAGTTGGCCTGTCCGGCGTTGGGCATGAACGTGCCAGAGGCCGACGCGGTGTTGATCACCGAGGCGTTGACCGCCCGGCCTGCCTTGGTCTCGTCCTTCCAGTACGCCGCCGCGTGATGCAGCGTCGCGGCGTGGCCCTTGAGGTGCACGGCGATGACCGCGTCCCACTGGCTCTCGTCCATCCCGGCGATGAAGGCGTCGCGCAGGATGCCCGCGTTGTTCACCAGCACATCGAGGCGACCGAACTCGCTGATCGCCTGGCCGACCAGGGCGGCGGCACCGTCCCAGGTCGCGACGTTGTCGGTGTTGGCGACGGCTTTGCCGCCTGCCGCGACGATCTCGTCGACGACCTGCTGCGCCGGACCGACATCGGCGCCGGTGCCGTCGTTCGCGCCACCGAGGTCGTTGACGACCACGTGGGCGCCTTCGCGGGCGAACAGCAGAGCGTGCTCACGCCCGATACCGCGTCCCGCGCCGGTGACGATCGCCACCCGTCCGTCCAGGGTTCCCATCAGTACTGTCTCCTCATTCGGTTGCCCGCGTATGTTTTTCAGTCGGCGATGACGGCGAGGCCGTCTTTGATCACCAATTCGTCGCCGACCGTGGTTTCGAAGGCGTAGCCGGTGGCGGCGCCGTGACGGCCCGCGTTCCGGAACTCGGTGGTGATGTCTTGTTCGGGCAGTACAGGCTTGGCGAATCGCACCGCCAAGCGCTGCAGGCGCTCCACCTTGCCGTCGGCCAATTCGGTGAGTGCGGCCCAGGACGTGAACGCCATGGTGCACAGGCCGTGGTTGATGATGCCGGGCAGCCCGGACATCTGGGCCAGCTCGTCGTCGAGGTGGATCGGCATGGGATCACCCGAGGCCGGTGAGTACCGGAACGTCTGATCCTTGTCGATGTGGGCCACCACCGTGGCCGCCGGTGCGGCGGCCCGCAGTGCCTCGTCGAATCGATGATCCGGCGCACCGTCACCGAGTCCGGGGCCCGCGTCGACCTTCTTGAAGAACGCGGTGAGCCACTGCTCGTTGACGAGTTCGCCGGATTCCAAACGGGTTTCGGCGTAGACGGTCACCGTGGACCCGTTGTCCTTGCCTTCGAACCCGATCGGCTTGGCCCGCACCACCAGCGTGTCGCCGGGATAGATCGGGCGGTGGAAGTGGAAATCCTGCTCGCCGTGCACCAGCTTCATCAGCAACTCGACCGGCGCCACCGACAGTGCGGCCGGCGCCATCGAGAAGAACACCGGCACCACCGCGAACACCGGCGGGGCGATCTCGCCCCGCAGGTGCCGCTCGATCGGGTCGTTGGTCGCCGCGGCGTATTCAGCGATACGTTCCGCGGTGACCTCGAACCGTTCTTCGTCGGTCCACTCTCCGAGGCCGGATGAGTCGAATTCGACTGTGGGAGTGGTCATCAGACCTAGCCGACCAGCTCGGCGAACTTGGCGAGCGAGGTCTCGAGATCGCCCTTGGCGTTCTTCGCGACGGCCTTGCCGATCGGTCCGACGATCATCGCGCCGGTGAAGCTGGCGTCGATCGTGGCGACCGAACCGGTCCCCTCGGCCTCCACCGACAGGGTGAACTCGATCTTCACACCGGCCATGCCGATACCGGAGATCTTCACGCGCTTGGGCGCTTCGGCCTCGACGACCTCCCACTCGATCTTGTTGGCCATGCCCATCACCGAGACGACCTCGGTGAAGCTGGAGCCGACGGTGACCGGCTTGGGCAGTTCGCTCTTCCACTTCTGGTGGATCGACAGCCACTCTTCCCAGCGGGCCAGATCCGAGAGCGCGTCCCAGGTCTTCTCGGGCGGGGTGGGCAGGTTGGCGGAGACGGAAACAGATGCCATGGTGAAACTCCTTGTGTTGTCAGAAGAACGGGAAGCGAGCTGGGAAGCCCGCGGTGATCAGGATCAGCGCTCGGCCGGGCGGTAAGCGGTCACGACCACCGCGCCACCGAGTCCGATGTTGTGCTGCAGGGCCACCTTCGCGCCCTCGACCTGACGCTTGTCGGCGGTGCCGCGCAGCTGCCAGGTGAGTTCGCTGCACTGGGCCAGACCGGTCGCGCCGAGCGGGTGCCCCTTGGAGATGAGGCCACCGGAGGGGTTGACGACCCAGCGGCCGCCATAGGTGGTGTCGTCACTGTCGACGAGCTTGCCGCCTTCGCCTTCGGCGCACAGGCCGAGCGCTTCATAGGTGAGCAGCTCGTTGGCCGAGAAGCAGTCGTGCAGTTCGATCACGTCGACGTCGGCCGCCGAGATACCGGCCTGCTCGTACACCTTGGCGGCGGCGGTGCGGGTCATATCGGCACCGACCAGCGAGATCGCGCTCTGGTCGGCGAAGGTGCTCTCCAGGTCGGTGACCATGGACTGACCGACGATCTCGACCGCCTGCGCGCCGAGGTTGTGCTTGTCCACGAAGGCCTCGCTGGCCACGATCACCGCGCCCGAACCGTCCGAGGTCGGCGAGCACTGCAGCTTGGTGAGCGGGCCGTAGATGCGCTTGGAGGCGAGCACCTCTTCGAGCGTGTACGCGTCCTGGAACTGCGCGTACGGGTTGTTCTGCGAATGCCGGTGGTTCTTCACACCGATCTTGGCGAACTGCTCTTCGGTGGTGCCGTAGCGCTCCATGTGCTCTTTGCCCGCGGCACCGAACATGTACGGCGCGGGGGGCATCGCGAATTCCTGCAGCTCCGCGAGCGCGAGCAGGTGCCGCATCATCGGCTGCTCGCGGTCGTCGAAGGTGGAACCGAGCGAACCCGGCTGCATCTTCTCGAAGCCGAGCGCCAGGGCGCAATCGGCGAGACCGCCGCGGATCGCCTGGGTCGCGAGGTAGAGCGCGGTGGATCCGGTCGAACAGTTGTTGTTGACGTTCACCACCGGGATACCGGTCATGCCCAGTTCGTACACCGCGCGCTGACCCGAGGTGGATTCGCCGTACACGTAGCCGACGTAGGCCTGCTGGACCTCGCGGTAGTCGATGCCCGCATCGGCGAGTGCCTTCGTACCGGCCTCGCGCGCCATGTCCGGGTAGTCCCATTCGCGCGAACCCGGCTTCTCGAACTTCGTCATGCCGACGCCGACGACAAAGACCCTATTAACCATTGACTCTCTCCCGTGTGTGGCGCACTCTGATTTACATGCGACATGCTGTCCCAAGTAAAAGTATCTTGGACACACTGTCACAGTCAAGCCCTGGGACTAGGATCGCAAGATGTCGAAAACGGCCGCGCGGACCGGTACCGCTCCCTCCGACGGCCGGACCACGCGGTGGGACAGCCACAAAGCCGAGCGCAGGGACCTGATCCTCGATGCCGCCGTCGACGCGATCAACGAGTTCGGCCCCAGCGTCGGCGTCGCCGAAATCGCCGACCGAGCAGGCGTCCCCCGCTCGGTCGTCTACCGGATCTTCACCGACCGCGACGACCTCGACGAACACGTTCGCGGCCGGATCGTCACCCGCCTGATGGCCCAGCTCGCACCGACCCTCGCGCCCGAAGGCGAGGTCGGCGCGGCCATCACCCAGGCGATCGAGACCTACGTGGACTGGATCGTGAAATTCCCGCGCTTGCACCACTTTCTCGGCACCGGATCACCGAAACGCCGGATCACCGGATCTCGGGTCGCCTCGGGGACCAAAACGGCGATCGCCGTCCAACTGGCCGGCCTCATCGCCGCGGTCCTGCGCAAACAGTCGGCCCCCACCGACCTCGCGGAGTCGATGGCGTTCGGGATGGTCGGACTGGTGGACGGCAGCGTCAACCGCTGGCTGAACAATCCGAACAGCCCGGTCAAGGCCGCCGAGCTCGCCGAGTTTCTCAGCTCCTCGGTGTGGCACCTACTCGAGTCCAACACCCGGCGACTCGGCGTCGGCATCGACCCGGCGGCCGTGATCTCCGACCTGGTCTGACGGAGCAAAGGCCGGAAAACACACACGGCGGCGACACCCCCGGTGTCGCCGCCGCCTCCTCGAACCGTTCCCGACTACCGGGCGCGATCGAGCAAAGTCACCTTCGCGCCGTTGTGCGGCAGGAGCAGGATGTTCTTGTGCTGGTCCTGGCGCTCGCCGCGCGAGGTCTCCGGCCGGAAGGTCCGGCGCTGCAGGATCGTCTTCAGCAGCACGCGCGATTCGAACATCGCGAACGACGCACCCAAGCAGCGATGCGCGCCACCACCGAACGGCAGCCAGCGGTGCGGGTCGGGCCGGACGCCGACGAAACGCTCGGGATCGAACTTCTCCGGATCCGGGTAGAGATCGGCGCGCTTGTGAATGGCGTTGATGTAGACCACGATCACCGTGCCCGCGGGAACGAGGATGTCGTTCATGACGAAGTCGCGCTCGGCGTAGCGCAGCGTCACCGGCAGTGCGGGCCGTACGCGCATGGCCTCGGTGATGACCGCGTCGATGTAGTCGTCGTCGTTGTCGTCCACACTCTGCTCGAGTTTGGCCAGCACCTCCGGATGGCGCACGACCCGCTCGGCCACCCACGACAGGGTGACAGCCGTAGTCTCGTAGCCGGCGATCAGCAGCATGCGCTGGAAGATCGCGATCATGCGATCGTCCATCAGGTTGTCCTCGTCGGCTTCCTGGATCCGCAGGAAGGTCTCGAGGCAGTCTTTGCGTTCTTCGTCGCTGGGGTTGGCGCGGCGATACTCGATCTCCTCGATCGTGATCGCATCGATCCGGTTGTTGATGTCGTCGAGTTCCGGGAAACTCGGCCACTTGCCGCCACGAGCCATCGCGAAGGCGTATCGACCGAGCATCGATGGCGAGGCCAGGACCCGGTCCAGGTCCTTGAACGCCTGCTCGAGCCGGGTCCGTCGTTCACTCTCGGTGACGCCGAAGACGACCGACATGATGACGTCGCGGGCCAGATCCTGCATGAGGTGAGTGAACGTCACCGGCGTGTTCACCGGCCATTCGGCCACCCGCCGCTCGGCGGCATCCACGATCGCCTCTTCGTAACCACGCAGGGCCTTGCCCATGAACGCAGGCGTCACCTTCTTGCGCAGCAGCGCGTGATTGGCGCCGTTCCACCAGTCGATCATCTCCGAGCCGAACAGCATCTCGTGCGGGGCCATCTTGCGCAGCGCCTCACCGAGCTTGAGGGCACCGTCGCGTTCGGTGAAGATCGCCTTGCAGTCCTGCGGGGAGGACGTGATCAGCATCTTCGGCAGCAGCGGCAGATCGACAAGGACGCGCTCGCCCCGTTTGGTGACCTCGGTCCGCGCGAGCTCGGGCGAGGCCCAATAGGCCACGAAGCCCACGATCGAATGGAAGGGCGGACGCGGCAGACTATCCATCGCGCGCGGTTCGGCTGTGGTAATCGTCATGGGGCTCCTACCCGGAAACTGAAGTACGTCGGAGTACTTTTAAACAGTGCGCGTGAAGACCGCAGGTGTCAACTCAGCGACACGAACGAATTAGTTCAGGACCGAGAGCAGGAACACCGTCATCGGATCCTCCAACTCCGGCAGTCGCCCGCAGGAACCCTCGCTGACGTAGCGAAAGAACAACTCGTGGCACCCCCCGATCAGAGCCAGGTAGGTGGTCTCGGGCAGTGGCACGAACTCCGTCACATCGCCCGCGTGATGGGCGATGTGGGCGTGGCGCACCGCGATGGCGAGCGCGGTGAAGTAGGCATTGCGCTGCGCCAGCCCCCGCGGACCGGCCTGGGGCAGCTCCAACGTCCAGGCCCGGGTGAATTCCGGTTCGGACGCGCTGGTCCGGAGGTACTCGCGAACGCTGCGCCGAATACGGGCTTCCAGGTCACCGGGCTGCAGCGTGGCCTCGATCAGTCGCGGCAGCAATTCCGCCCTGCCGATCTCCACCGCGGCCAGGAAGCATGCCTCCTTGTCGGCGAACAGGCGATAGAACGCCTGCCGCGAGACCCGCGCCCGTCGGACGATGTCGGCGATGGTTGTCGCGGCGAATCCGCCTTCCGCGATCGCGGCGATGGCAGCACGCACGATCCGCCGCCGGTGGGCGTCGCGCACCTGCCCATCAGCGAGTCGCCCGCGGCCGCGTGGCAAACCGGGGCTGTCCCTGGCGAAAGAACCGGCAAGCGTACCCACGCTCCGACAGTACTCAACCGCCCGATGCCTGTTCAACAACCACCGACCGCCAAGGTCACGCACCGTATTCGCGTCCTATGGATATATATGGGACATTGAGTTACAGTTAATGCGAACGGGTACGTGCGCGGTGCGACTTCACTGCCACCACCCCAGCCATAGCCGCCAAGGTCACAGCGCTCTCGATGGAGGAGAAGCAATGACGCTCTCACACACTTCGGCCAAGAAATCAGCCCGACGGGCCCGATTCAGTCAGGGCTACGCCGACACGCTGCTGACGCTGTCCGAAGGTTCAGTGAACCGACGCTTCGACCCCTACCTCGACATCGACTGGGACTCTCCCGAGCTGGCCATCGACCGCAACGACCCCCGCTGGGTGCTCTCCGCCGAGCACGACCCGCTCGGCGCCACCCAGTGGTACCAGGACCAGCCTCTGCACCGGCAGATCGAAATCGGTCGCTGGCGCCAGGCCAACGCGGCCAAGGTCGGCCTCGCCTTCGAATCCATCCTGATCCGCGGGATGATGCAGTACGTCATGGCGCTGCCGAACAACTCCCCCGAGTTCCGCTACTGCATGCACGAGATGACCGAAGAGTGCAACCACATCCAGATGTTCCAGGAGCTGGTCAACCGGATCGGTGACGACGTCCCCGGCATGCGCCCGGGGTTCCGGCTCGCCTCGCCGTTCATCGGCGTCGCGGGTGGATACTTCTGGGCCATCCTGTTCATCGGCATCCTCGGCGGCGAAGAGCCGATCGACCACCACCAGAAAGCCCTGATCCGCTCCGGCGACGCCACCCCGCCCGCCCTGCTGCGGGTGATGGAAATCCACATCGCCGAAGAAGCGCGGCACATCTCCTTCGCCAACGAGTTCCTGCGCACCCACGTCGCCACGATGAACTGGTTCAGCAAGGCGGTCTGCGCGGTGGCCTTCCCGATCGCCATGCGCTGGCTCGCGGACGAACTGGTGAAACCGTCGAAGTCGTTCGCCAAGAAGTTCGACATCCCGAAAGAGGCGTTCAAGGACGCGTTCTGGCGTAGTCCGGCCTCGCGCAAGATGCTCAGCGGATTCTTCGGCGATATGCGCGCACTGGCCACCGACCTCGGTTTGATGAACCGGTTCACCAAACTGCTCTGGAAACTGTTCAAGATCGACGGCGACGTCGCGCGCTACCGCAGCGAGCCCGAACGCCGCGCCGCCTGATTCCACCGTCGGGCACAACCTCCGAACCGATACCGGTCGATGCCGCTGCACTGCGGGCATCGACCGGTTTCGTTTGCCGGTCCGCGTCCTTCCTCCCAGGACACATCTACCCAGCCGGTTCGACCCGGCTCCGGTGCATCCGCACGAGTTCTGCTACATGCTTTTCGACATCGTCGAGCGGCCGCACCGAACGGGCTGCCACTGCCAGCACAACAGCACCCTCCACCGCGCAGACAACCATTGACGCCAGCGAATCCGCGGTCCCTTCCGCGATGCCCGACCGGCGCAACTGCGCGGCGATCAGCGCTGTCCAATCGCTGAACACCGTATCGGCCACGATCGTCGCGCCGGGCGCTTCGGATCTACCCATCGCCGCGGCCACGACGGGGCAACCGCTCTCGAATTCACCGGTGACGAGGGTGTCTTTCCACAGCGCGACGAAACCGGCCAGGCTCTCGCGTGGATCGTCCGCCGCGGTGAATCCGGCGATAACCGCGGTCGCGACCTGACCGGCGGCGCGGGTCGACTCCTCGATGAGCTGGGCTTTGCCACCGGGAAAGTTCTGATAGACCGACCGCCGAGCGGCACCCGCGTGCGCGAGTAACTCGGTGATCCCGGTTCCCGCGACGCCGTGCTGCCTGACCAGCGCGATCGCCGAGATGATGAGGCGTTCGCGCGGACTTGACATCGGTACCGACCCTCCTCGATCGTTCACTGCTACTTGCAGTAGCACGATCAGTCTACTATCGTGAATCTATACGTAACCCAAGTTTACATGTACAGGTCGGAGGCTCCGGCCGATCACGAACGCGTAGGAGCGGCATGAACAGTCGAGCAGAGGCATCCCCGTCCCGCGATTTCGACGCCATCGTCGTCGGGTCTGGCATGGGCGGCATGACGACAGCCGCCTATCTCGCCGCGGCGGGCAAACGCACCCTGGTCCTCGAGTCCTACGACGTGATCGGCGGCTGTACCCACGTCTTCCGCCGAGCCGGCAAATGGGAGTTCGACGTCGGCGTCCACTACATCGGTGACTGCGGCCCGAACGGCAACGTCCCCACCGTGCTGCGCGGGGTCGGCCTGGACAAGAAGATCGAGTTCTCCGAACTCGACCGCGACGGCTTCGACACCATCGTGATGCCCGACCTGACCCTGAAGATCCCGGTCGGCTGGGACAACTACCGCCGCAACCTCATCGAGGCGTTCCCCGACGAAGCCGCCGCCATCACCAAGGTTGTCGGCATCCTCGAGCGAATCGGCACCAGTATCGACCGCAGCATCACCCCCGCCTCGCTGCTCGGCGTCGCCAAGTTCGCGGTCAAGGCCGGGCCTGCCGCTGTCTGGGCACTGGTCCCGCTGAGCAAGTTCATGGACGCGCACAAGCTCAGCTCCGGCCTCAAAGCCGCTATGTCGGTGCAGTACGGCACCTATGCCAGCCCGCCGCACCGCACCCCCGTCGCGGTGCACACGGTGATGCTGCACAACTTCCTGCGCGACGGCGCGTGGTTCCCCAAGGGCGGCGGCCAAGTATTCTCCGCCCGCTTCGCCGAGGTAGTGGTCGCACACGGCGGCGAAATCCGCACCAGGGCCACGGTGCAGCGCATCCTCGTCGACAAGGGCACGGTCACCGGTGTGGAACTCACCGACGGCACCCGCTTCAACGCCCCGATCGTGGTGTCCAATGCCGATATCAAGAAGACCTACCTCGATATGGTCGGTCGTGAACACCTGCGCCGGACCACGGTGTGGCGGGTGGAGAAGATGCGGATGTCGCAGGCGTTCATGAACTGCTACATCGGCGTCGATATCGACCTGAGCACCCAGATCCCCAACACGAACTTCTATTCGGTGCCGACCGACGAAGACGTCACCGCGCTGTTCCGGGACCTGTCCGACAATGTCAACAACCGCAGCCACAGCGAACTGCTCACCGAAATGGCTGCGCGCCTGCCCGCCTACGTCAGCGTCACCACGATCAAGGACCCGGACAATCGCAGCGCGGCCCCGGCCGGCAGCTCCGTCATCGAAGTGATGACCCTGGTGTCCTCCGACCCGGAATTCTGGGGCCTGACGAACTGGAAGTACGGCGACGATTACAGCCGCAACCCCGAATACCTGCGGATCAAGGAAGCCCTCACCGACATCATGGTGAAACGACTCGGCGAGGTGATTCCGGGCATCGACAAGCACATCGTCTGGCGGGAGGCCGCCTCGCCGATGACCCATCACCGCTACACCGGCTCCACCGACGGCACCCCGTACGGTCTCGAACTGTCGGTCCTGCAGTTCGCCCCCTTCCGCCCCGGTGTGCGCACCGAAATCGATGGACTGTTCCTCTGTGGCGCGAGCGCGGCCTGGGGCCCGGCGCTCGAAGGCGCCATGCTCTCGGGCGTGCACGCCGCGGGCGCGGTACTCGGCCGCAATCTCGCCGAGGAGATTCGCACCGGAACGGTGCTGGGCGATCAGCACGATCAGCAGGCCGACCCGGCGGACTGGGATCCGTTGACAGTGGCGAAGGCGCTCGCGATCAAGATGCCGCGACGCGGCGACTCGAACGGTGAGTGACCCCACCATGACACGATGGTTTCAGCGTCGGTCGGCGCAAGAGATGATCCAGGAATCCGGCGATCTCGCCACACCACTGCCACTGCCCTGTGGCCAGGTGCTGCCCAACCGCATCATGAAAGCCGCGCTCAGCGAGGGACTCGGCGATGGGTCCAACAGCCCGACCGCTCGCCTCGAAAAACTGTATGACAGTTGGGGTTCGGGGGGCTACGGCCTGATCGTCACCGGCAATGTCATGGTGGATCGCCGTCAGCTCGCCGAGCCGGGCAATGTCGCCGTCGAGGACGATCGCGACCTCGACGCACTGACCCGCTGGGCGCAGGCAGCGCGCCGCGGCGGATCGCCGGTCTGGATGCAGATCAATCATCCAGGGCGGCAATCGAACCCGCTGCTCAACCGGGCGCGACCGGTCGCACCAAGTCCGATCGCGATGAAAGTGCCCGGTTCGCTGACCCCGCGCGAGCTGACCGGCGCCGATATCGAGGAGATCATCGCGCGATTCACCGCCACGGCGCTGATCGCCGAATCCGCCGGATTCGACGGGGTGCAGGTCCACGCCGCACACGGCTACCTCGCCGCGCAATTCCTCTCCCCGCTGGCCAACCACCGGACCGACGGCTGGGGCGGCGACCCCACCCGGCGGATGCGGTTCCTGCTCGAGGTGATCCGCGGCATCCGGGCCGCGGTTCAGCCCGGCTTCGCGATCGGCGTCAAGCTCAATTCCGCCGACTTCCAGCGCGGCGGATTCACCGAGGCAGAATCCGCCGAGGTGGTGCGCGCCCTGGTCGGCGAACAGGTCGACCTGATCGAAATCAGCGGTGGCAGTTACGAAGCGCCGGCCATGGTGGGCAGGGCAGCGGCCCAGAGCACCGTGGACCGAGAGGCCTACTTCCTCGACTACGCGCAGACTGTCCGCTCCATCGCCGGTACCGTCCCACTGGCGGTGACCGGCGGGTTCCGCTCGCGTTCGGCCATGCTCAGCGCCGTGGACTCCGCGGCCTGCGACGTGATCGGACTCGGCAGGCCGACGGCCACGATGACCGATGCGGCCGCAGCCATCCTCCACACCGCACGGCAGCGGCTGCACGTACCGAACATCCGCATCACCGGGGGCGGGCTGTTCGACAAGCTGATCGACCTCAAAGCCCTCGAGAGTGCCCTCGACCTGCAATGGCACGCCGACCAGCTCCACCGCATCGCCGAGGGCCGACAGCCGGACCCCCGACGCGCTTGGTGGAAATCCCTCGCCACCCTGCTCAACCGACACGGTCTCGACGCACTCCGCAGGTGAGGCGCGGGGTGCCGCACTGACGGGTTACAAAAGAATGGAATGGTACTTTTGATAGGTTCGTAGTCACCGATCAGGCATCGGGGCGCTTCTACCGCGTACAGGGAGATTCGATGCGACTCGCCGAGACCGCTCGGGTAGCAGTTCACAACGGCTGGGCTTTGACCTTCGGCAGTGGCGTCGAGCAACAACGCGCCACCCCGTCGACAGTCGTGTCCGAACAACCCCATCGGCTGTTGCGGCGATTCGGCGACAGCGCCGACGGCGCACCCGTCCTGATGGTTCCCCCGCCCGCGGCGTCGGCGACCTGCTTCGACCTGCGGCCCAGCCAGAGTCTGGCCGAGTTCATGCTCAGCACAGGCCGGACGCCCTACCTCGTGGACTATGGCGAGATGACCTACGACGACCGGCACCTCGGCTTCGAGGACTGGATCGACGACATCATTCCCGAAGCCATCCGCCGGGTATCGACCGAGCATGCCGGCGCGCCGGTCGACGTGGTGTCCTGGTCACTCGGCGGAGTCCTCGTTCTGCTGACCGCGGCTGCGCACCCCGATCTGCCGATCCGCTCTGTCACCACGGTCGGGACTCCGATCGATTACAGCAAGTTGCCCTCGGTAACCCTGTTTCGCAGCCTCGGCCGATTCACCGGAGGCGCCGAGATCACCAACCTCATTCGGCTGGCAGGCGGCGTACCGGCCCCTGCGGTGCGGGCGATCTTCCGCGGCACCGCCCTGAGCCGTGAGATCCGCAAACCGTGGTTCATCGCCCGAAACCTGCACAAGACCGAGACGTTGGCGCGCATGGAGGCGATCGACCGGTTCGTGGCGAACATGCCGGCGTATCCAGGGCGCTTCTACACCCAGGTCTGGGAACGGCTGACCGTGCACAACGATCTGGCCAAGGGTGTGCTCCATCTGGGCGAACGCCGCATTCGCCTCGCCGATGTCGGAGTTCGAGTACTCGCACTCGGATCGGATACCGATGCGATCACGACCTCGGCCTGCGCACGGGGCATCGTCGACGCGATGGCCGGGGCCGTGGATGTGCGGTTCGAGATCGTTCCCGGCAGCCACCTCGGCTCGCTCGCGGGCCCCGATGCCCGGCACGGCACCTGGCCGCTGATCGAGGAATTCCTCGACGAGTGCGCTGTTCGACCACTCGATGTGGTCGCCGACTGAATCGCAGCGCCTGTTCGTCTCAGACCAGGCGCTTCTCCAGTTCCGCGTAGATCGTGGCCGAATCGTTGACCGAGTGACGGTGTGGCGACGTGCACTCGCAAGACCGCGGTTACATGGTTGAACGCGGCAACGGCCGCCAGGTCAAGCGGCCCGGCATCGAGGCGATATGACCGAACACTGCTGAGTCCACACGCAGGGAGGTGAGGCTGTGTGAGTGACACCCGGCCCTCGATCGGCATGGCCTCCGTCGTTCCTGGCCCCGGCACCGACGCGCTGCTCGCCGGTGGCGTTGTCCGTGACAACGAGCCTGCCGTGATATGGCCATGACCCGTTTCGGTCAGCCCGTCGCGCAACGGGTGGCATCGGCAATCGGTGAAGTATTCCTCACCGTCGCCGCCGTGATCGTATTGTTCGTGGTCTATCAGGTGTATGTCACCGACTACTTCTCCGAACGCAAGCAAGCCGACGCCCAGCAGAGTTTGGACGAACAGTGGCGTGACCATCCACTCGCGCCCGAACCTGTTCCGGTGGATGGCGAGTCGTTCGCGAAATTGTATGTCCCGGCGTTCGGCCTCGACTACCGGTTCACCGTTCAGGAGGGAACCCGCGCCGACACCCTCGCGATCGGCCCTGGACACTATCGCGGGTCCGCGCTTCCGGGACAATCAGGCAATTTCGCCGTCGCGGGGCACCGGGTCGGGAAAGGCTCACCCTTCAATGACCTGGAATTGATCGAGTCTTGCGACGCGATTGTGGTGGAAACCAGCATTGCCTTCTACATCTACCGGGTCCTGCCTTTCGATGACGACATCGACCAGTGGACGCGGCGGCAGCAGGCCGACCCCCGCTGCCGGGAGGTGCCCGTACTGCGAGATTTCGCGGCACCCGACGGCGGTCGCTACAGCCAGACGTCCGGCCGTCGTATCGTCGAACCCGACCAGCACGACGCCGTCGCCGCAGTACCCTTTCGTCCTGACGAGGTACCCGAACTCGCGCTGATGGCCTTGACCACTTGCCATCCGCAGTTCTCCGACCGCCAGCGGCTGATCATCACCGCGATCCTGATCGACACGGTCGCCAAAACCGCGCAGGGACCCGACTATCCGACGCTGCTGTCAACGACGTTGAGCGAGGCATGATGTACGGATGGATCTGGCGCCACCTGCCCGGGCCGACTCCAGTACGCGTGCTCGAGGCAGTGTTGCTTGTGGCCTGGGTGGTGGCGGTCTTGATGCTGGTGGTGTTCCCGCTCATCGAGCCGTCGCCGTCGCTGTAACAGCCACTCACCGACCCAGCTCATCGACAACCACGCGTGCGACCGTCCTCGCTTTGACCGATTGTTTCTGCCTGGTGCGCACCACCACGACCACCGAGCGCGCGCCCTTGCCCACTTCGCTGCGCGCCAGGACATACACCGCACCGCTCGCCAGCACTGCGGCCCTACCTGCCCAATCCGCACCGAATGTCACCGGGAACGGACCCTCGTCGGCGGGTCCGGCCACTGCCTGCGCAACCATGTCGCCGGTGATGGCCGCATCGACCCGATACACGATGACCGCCAGGTGGAGCGCATCGTCGTAGCCGTAGAAGAAGCAGGACTCGGCCGGTGCCTGTCGGGCTGACACCTCAACGCGAGCGACCCGTTCACCATTTGCCTCGGCGGCCAGACGATCGGTGAGGTACCGGCATTCGCCAACCTCGTCCGGTACCGGCTCCGACGGCAGGTCCACCGGCGCTGTCGGCGATGCCGGGGTGGACTCCGGCCCCACAATCCCCCTTGGCGGTGCACATGCCGTCAGCGCCATCACTATCGCGATGGTTCCCGCCACCGCACTAACGGTACGGCGGGCCGCGAACCTCAGCCCGTCACAATTTTTCGACACCACGAAGCACACACCGAACATCGTTCCCACGCGCCACCGCATCCATCGGACCGGCCGCCAGGTCGACCCCGAACCGGGCCGTGCTGGTGAACTCGGCGGACTGGCCTCCTGGCACCGTCATGGTGGTCCGTGATCGCCCCAGGGTGGAGGAAGTGCTGGTGGTATAGCTGACCACGACCGAGAAGCGATGGTCTTTCCGATCTGGGTTGGTGATCGTTCCGGTAGCCACCCATCCTTCGTCGGTGCGGGTGCACTTGGTGACCATCACCGCTCCCCTGGCCTGCGGGTCGTTGCCGATATCGGCATCGGCAGTCCCCCGTGGGTCGTCCTTGCCACAGCCGGCCACCAGCGTCGTCGCCACCAGGGCGACCAGCAGTAATCCAGGTCCTCGGCGCAGCACGGTCACCAATGCCCTCCTCCGCTCCAGGCCGTGGTCGATCGACCACGGCGACCTCATCGGTCGTCTCCGCGCCTACGGCGGCTGATCAGCAGTGCCACGGCTCCCGCGAGCACTGCGGCTCCCGCGATCGCGAGCAGCGGACCGATCGCTCGCACACCCGTCATCGGAATCGGATCGGTGCCCTTGCCCTGTGGGGCAGGCGCCGGAACTGCGGGGCCACCAGGTCCGGGCTGCCATTGCCCGCCGGGGCCAGGCCTTGGAGCTGGTGCGCTCGGCCCTGGCTGTGGAGCGGGTGCGCCAGGTCCGGGCTGCGGTGCGGGTGCGCCAGGTCCGGGCAGCCCTGGGATGCCGGGGAAGCCGGGGATGCCAGGGATGCCGGGGGTGCCGGGGGTGCCGGGGGTGCCGCCGATCGGAATGGGGATCGGGATCGGAATGGGGATCGGGATCGGGATCGGGATCGGCACGATCACTCCGCCGCTGGAATCGTCGTCACCACAGTCACACTGACGATCAACAACCACTGTTACCGTGCCGGTGCCGGTGATGATCGTGCCGGTATCGGTTTTGGCGGTGACCACCACCTTGTTCTCGACCTTGCCGGCGAGGACGTCCGCCGCGGTGACGGTATAGGACGCTGCGGCCTTGCATTCGACCGATGCGCCGGGCGCCACTGTGGTCGCCGAGCAGTTCACGTGACCGATCAGTGGGTCGGCGACCGTCACCTCGGCCAGCGAAAGCGAGCTGTTGTTGGTCACCGTCACGGTGTACTCGATCTTGTCACCCGCGCTCAGTACCCCGTCACCGTTGACGTCGATCGCCTTGGCCTTCTTGATCACGCCGAGTTCGACCGGCCCCGCCACCGTGGTGTGCGTGCTGCCCTGCCCGCCGACTACCCCGCCACCGCTGGCGCGGCCGGTGACGGCGGCCGTGTTGTCGATCTTGCCCGCGTCCACATCCGCCTGGGTGACGGTGTAGGCGGTCGCCGCGGTGCAGTCCGTGGCGGCCTTCGGCGCCAGGCTGGTCGTGGCGCAGGTCATCGGGCCTGCCTTCGGGTCGTTGACCGCGATACCGGTCACCGTAGCGGTCCCGAGATTGGTGACCCGCACCGACCAGGTGACTGTGTCACCCACGCCGATCACCCCGTTGTTGTCGACGTCAGTGGTGACGGCCGTCTTGATCACGCCGAGCTCGTTCACCGGACTGATCGCCGTGTCGGTGGTGCCAGATCCGGTCGTCATGCGCCCATCGGGGTTCTTGGCAGTCGCCGTCGCGGTGTTGGTCACCACGCCGGCATCGATGTCTTCCTGGGTGATCGTGTACGTCGCGATCGCGGCACACTCGACCGACGACTTGGGCGCGATGGTTGTTTGCAGGCAAGCCACCGTCCCGGCCTTGGGGTCGCCGATCTTCAGGTCGGTGACCGTCACGGTGCCCGCATTGCCGACCGTCATGGTCCACTTCAGCTGGTCGCGCAGACCCGCCGCGCCGTCACCATCGACGTCGATCAGCTCCGCCTTCTTCAGCACGACGAGGTCGGTGTGCTGTGCGACCACTGCCGTCGCCGAACCACGGCCCTTCAAGGTATCGCCTCCGGGGGTTACGCCGGTGACCTCCGCGGTGTTATCGATCTTGCCCGCGTCGACATCGGCTTGGGTAACGCTGTACGGCGCGGTACCCGAGCATTCGGTCGAGGTACCCGGGGCCAGCGCATCGACCGGGCAGGTCACCGCACCGGCCAGCGGGTCGGTGACGGTGATCGAGGTCATCGACACCGTGCCCGCGTTGGTCACTATGAAGTGGTAGACGATCTGGTCGGCCAGGCCGAACTCGCCGTCACCGTCGATATCGGTGACCTCGAGCCGCTTGATCAGCCGCAGATCCGAGCTCTGGGATACCGGCGTGATGGTGCTCGCCCGCGAACCGACCGTGCCACCGTCCGGGGTTGTGGCTTTCGCCTCGCCGGTGTTGTCGACCGTCCCTGCGTCCACATCGGCCTGGGTGATCGTGTAGGCGCCTGCCGCACATTCCACCGACGCCTTCGGTGCCAGCGTGGTGCTCGCGCAGGTCACCGCACCTGCCGTCGCGTCGCTCAGCCGCACGTCCGACAGCGTCACCAACCCCACGTTGGTCACCGTGAACGTCCAGTTGATGCGGTCGCCGAGCCGGATGAGACCGTCACCGTTGACGTCCTCGACCGTGGCCCGCTTGATCAGCCGCAGGTCCGAGGCTTGTGACAGCGGTGTCTTGGTCGAGCTCTCGCCGGTCGGCGGCGAGATGCCCTCGGGCGTCTTGCCGGTCACCGTCGCGACATTGTCGGCCGAGCCCGCGTCCACTTCGGCCTGGGTGACGGCGTAGGCCGCGGCGGTGCACTCGGTGCTCGCGTTCGGCGCGAGCGAGGTCCTCGCGCAGGTGACCGCGCCCGCCTTCGGGTCGGTGATCGCGACCTCGGTGACCGTTACGGTGCCCCGGTTGGTGACCGTGAAGGTGTAGGCGATCTTGTCACCCAGCCCCACGTCGCCGTCGGCGTTCGTGTCCTCGATGGTGGCCCGTTTGATGAGATTCAGGTCGGCGTTGCGGGTCAGCAGGGTCGTGGTCGACGCTTGCGCGCCCACCGTGCCGCCGCCCGGCGTCGAGCCCTTGACCTCGGCGGTGTTGTCCACCGTGCCCGCGTCCACCTCGGCCTGCGTCACCTTGTAGGCCGCGTCGGCTGTGCATTCGATGGACTCATTGGGCGCGATCGAGGACTTCGCGCAGCTCACCGCGCCTGCCTTCGGATCGGTGATCTTCACATCGCCGACGGTCACCGTGCCGGGGTTGGTGACGGTGAACGACCATTCGATCGTGTCGTTCAACCCCATCCGGCCGTCACCGTCGACGTCGACCAGGCGTGCGTGCTTGATCAGGCGCAATTGCTCGAACTGTGCGATCGGCGTCTTCGTGCCGCTCTCGCCCTTCGGCGGAACGACGCCGTCGGGGGTCTTGCCGGTCACCGTCGCGACGTTGGCAACCTCACCGGCGTCCACGTCGGCTTGGGTGATGACGTACTCGCCGCCTGCGCACTCGGTGCTCGCCTTCGGCGCCAGCGTGGCCGCCGCACAGGTGACCGTACCCACCTTCGGGTCGGTGATCGCGACATCGGTCACCGTGACGGTGCCTGCGTTGGTGACGAGGAAGGCGTAGTGGATCTTGTCGCCGCGTCCGGTCTGCCCGTCACCGTCCATGTCCTGCACGGTGGCCCGCTTGATCAGGTTCAGGTCGGCGCGCTGAGTGATCTTGGTCGAGGTGACCGCCTGCCCTGTCACCGATCCACCGGGCACAACGCCTCTGACCTCGGCGGTGTTGTCGATCGTGCCTGCGTCGGCATCGGCCTGGGTGATCGCGTATGCCGTTGTCGCGGCGCACTCGGTCTGGGCGCCCGGCGCCAGGGTTGCCGTCGCACAAGTCACGGCACCGATCTTCGGGTCGACCACGGTGACGTCGGTGATCGTCACGGTGCCGGTGTTGGTCGCGGTGAAGGTGTAAGTGACGGTGTCGCCCACACCGACATCACCGTCGATATCGGCATCGGTGACCGCGGCCCGCTTGATCAGGGCGATCTGACCGCGCTGTGATACCCGTGTGGAACTTCCCGCCTGATCGCCCACCGTGCCGCCGCTGGGCGTGGTGCCGCGCACCTCGCCGACATTGTCCACTCGGCCCGCGTCCACGTCGGCCTGAGTGATCACGTAGGCCGCGGCCGCGGTGCACTCGGTTGCCGACTTCGGCGCCAGACTGGTTTGTGCGCAGCTGACCTGACCGGCCTTCTGGTCGGTGATCCGCACATCGGCCAGACTCACCGTGCCGATGTTGGTCGCGGTGAAGCTCCACCCGATCGTGTCGGCCACACCGATGTCGCCGTCACCGTCGACATCCTTGGCGACCGCCCGCTTGATCAGGCGCACCGCGTCGGCTTGCGCGATCGGAGTCGTCGTGGCCGCAGTCGCCGTCGGCGTGGCGCCGTTGGGCGCGTTGCCGACGACGTTCGCGGAGTTGGTCACTTCGCCTGCGTCGACATCGGCCTGGGTGATCGTGTACACCTGCGCCGCGGCGCACTCCATCGTCTGGCCGGGTGCCAGTGTCGTCGCACCGCAGTTGACGGCGCCTGCCGTCGGATCCGTCAGATTGATACCGGTGAGGGTGACCGTGCCGGAGTTGGTGACAGTGAAGGTGTAGCCGACCGCGTCGCCGAGGCCGATCTCGCCGTCACCGTCGACATCGTGGGCTTGCGCACGCTTGATCAAGCCGACCGACGGGTTGTAGGTAACCGGCGTGACCGTCGATGCCGCACCGGTGGTGGCGCCGCCCGACGGTGTCGTCGCGGCTGCTGTGGCCTGGTTGACCACCGAACCGGCGTCGGCGTCGGCCTGCGTGATCACGTAGGCCGCTGCGGGCGCGCATTGAGTGCTCGCCCGCGGCGCGAGCGCGGTCGCCGCACAGGTCACCGCGCCTGCCTTCGCGTCAGCGACGGTCACGTTGCTCAGAGTGACCGTGCCCGCGTTGGTGACCGTGAAGGCCCACTGGATCTGGTCACCCGCCGCGATGATGTTGTCGCCGTTGGCATCCACCGCGACGGCGGTCTTGATCACGCGCAGGGTGGAATCCTGCGCGATCGGTGTCTGCCCGACCGCGCCCGCGGTGGGTTTCGTCCCGTCGGGCGAGGTACCCGTCGCGGTGGCGGTGTTGTTCACCGCGCCCGCGTCGACGTCGGCCTGGGTGATGGTGTGCGGGGCCGCGGTGCACGAGGTCTGCGCGCCCGGTGCGAGGGCGGTGGCCGCGCAGGTCACCGCGCCCGCGGTGGCGTCCTGCACGCCGACCTCGGTCAGGTTGACGTTTCCGGTGTTGGTGACCGCGAACCGCCATTCGATCCGGTCACCCAGTCCGATCCGCCCGTCGTTGTCGACATCCTGCGCGACCGGCGTCTTGGTGAGCGAGATCTCGGGCACCCGCTGCAGTTCGGTCACCGAGACCGCACGACCCTGCAGTGGCTGCCCGGTCGGGGTCTTGCCGGTGGCCTCGGCGGTGTTGGTGACTCTGCCCGCATCGACATCGGCCTGCGTGACGACATACTTGTTCGCGGTGCAGGTCGTCGACGCCTTCGGCGCCAGCGTGGTGGTCGGGCAGCTCACCGTCCCCGCCATCGGGTCGACGACCGTCACATCGGTGATCGTGACAGTGCCCTGATTGGTCACGGCGAAGGTCCATTCGATCTGATCGCCGAGCCCGATCCGGCCATCGGCATCGCCATCGATCGGGTTGGCCTGCTTGATGACACCGAGGGCGAGTCGTTGCGAGATCTGCACCTCGGCGGTGCTCCGGCCCTCGACCGGGCCACCGTTGGGCGGATTCGCCGTCACCGCGGCCTCGTTGAGGACGATGCCTGCGTCGACATCGGCTTGGGTGATGCCGTACCTGGCCGCCGTGCAGGTCATGTTCGCCTTCGGCGCGAGCGTCCCGCTCGGGCAGGTGACCACACCTGACTTGGCATCGGCGATCTGCACGTTCTGCAAGGTGACCGACCCGGGGTTGGTGACCAGGAAGCTGTAGTCGACACCGTCGCCGAGGCCGATAGCGCCGTCACCGTCGAGATCGACCGGGTTCGCCTGCTTGACCAGGGCCACTTCAGCACGCTGCGAGGTACGTACCTCGGCCGACGCCCCGGCTCGGACCGGATCTCCGCTGGGCGGGGTTCCCGAGGCCGTCGCGGTGTTGTTCACTGCGCCCGCGTCCACATCAGCTTGGGTGATCTTGTACCTGGCCGCGGTGCACGAGACGATGGCCTTGGGTGCGACCGTGGTGCTCGGGCAGTTCACCGCGCCGGCCTTCGGATCCTCGACGCCAACGCTGCGCAAGGTCACCGAACCGGTGTTGGTGGCGGCGAAGGTGTATTCGATCTCGTCACCGAGCCCGATCAGGCCATCGGTATCGACATCGATCGGCGTGGCATGTTTGATCAGCCCGATCTCGGCGCGCTGTGCGACCGGGACTTCGGCGGAGGCTCGTCCTTCCACGCTGCCGCTGTTGGGTGTTGTCGCGGTGGCGCGGGCGCTGTTGGTCACTGTGCCCGAGTCCACGTCGGCCTGGGTGATCTTGTGCCGGGCCGCGGTGCAGGACTCGGTCGCCTTGGGCGCGAGTGTGCCGCTCGGGCAGGTCACGGCGCCCGCTGTCGGGTCGTCGACCTTCAGGTCGTTGACTGTCACGGTGCCCTGGTTGGTTACCTGGAAGGTCCACTCGATCTCGTCATCGACACCGATCGCGCCATCGCCGTCGATGTCGATCGGGTTGGCCTGCTTGATCAAGCCCAGTTCAGCCCGCTGAGTGGTCCGGACCTCGGCAGCGGCCGAAGCCTGAATCACCTTGTTGCCCGGTGCAGTGCCGACCGCGGTGGCGGTGTTGACCACTGTGCCGGCATCCACGTCAGCCTGCACGATGGTGTAGCGCGAGGTCGCCGTACACGCGGTTGCGGCCTTCGGGGCCAGCGTGGTCGACCGGCAGAACACAGTGCCTGCCTTCGGGTCGTCGATCTTCACCTCGGCGAGGGTGACCGAGCCCGCGTTGGTCACGGTGAAGGTGTACTCCACCTGGTCGCCAAGACCGATAGCACCGTCGTTGTCCACGTCGACCGCGGTGGCCTGCTTGATCACGCCGATGTCGAGGTTCTGTGTCAGTGGCACCTCCGCGGAGGCGCCGCCGCCGACCGTCCCGCCGTCGGGTGTAGTCGCGGTGGCGGATACTTTGTTCGGCACTCTGCCGGTGTCGACCTCACCTTGAGTGATCTTGTGCCTGGCGGCGGTGCAGGTGACCCCGGCCTTCGGCGCCAACGTCGTGCTCGG
This sequence comes from Nocardia sp. IBHARD005, assembly GCF_052814245.1. Lineage (NCBI taxonomy): Bacteria > Bacillati > Actinomycetota > Actinomycetes > Mycobacteriales > Nocardiaceae > Nocardia > Nocardia sp. IBHARD005. The sequence goes on along the minus strand of NZ_CP199935.1, from coordinate 3,171,628 downwards.
GCAGGCGATCGTGCCGACTGTCGGGTCGTCGAGGGTCAAGTCCTGCACCGTGACAGTGCCCTTGTTGACGACCTGGAACTTCCATTCGATCTCGTCGTCGATTCCGATCAGACCGTCTTTGTTCACATCGATCGGGTTGGCCTGCTTGATCACGCCGAGCTCGGCGCGCTGCGCGATCTGCACCTGTGCGGTGGCCTTGGCTTGCAGCGCGGAGCCGTCAGGTGCCGTGGCTGTCGCGGTCGCCTCGTTGGTCACCTTGCCCGCGTCCACGTCGGCCTGGGTGATCTTGTAGCGAGAACCCGCGGTGCACTGTGTCTTCGCCTTGGGTGCCAGCGAGGTCGCCGCGCACGTCACCGCACCCACCTTCGGGTCGGTGAGCTGGACGCCGTTGACGGTAATGGTGCCGTTGTTGGTCACGGTGAACGCGTAGGCGATTTCATCACCGCTGCCGATCAGTCCATCCTTGTCGACGTCGACCGGGGTGGCCTGCTTGATCAGTGCCAGATCGGTGCGCTGGGAGACCTTGACCTCCGCCGATGCCCGGCTCTCGACCACCTGCCCGGTCGGTGACTTGCCGGTGACCTTGGCGTTGTTGGTGATCTTGCCCGCGTCGACGTCGGCCTGGGTCACCTTGTATCGGGCAGCGGTGCACTGGTTGGCCGCCGCGGGAGTCATGCTGGTGAGCCGGCAGGTCACTGTCCCGACCTTCGCGTCGGTGACGGTGATGTCGGACAGCGTGAGGGTGCCGGGATTGGCGACGGTGAAGGTGTATTCGATCTCGTCGTTGAGCCCGAGCAGACCGTCCTTGTCGACATCGATCGGCTTGGCCTGCTTGATCAGGCCGATCTCGGCCTTCTGCGCGGGGGCCACCTGGGCGGCGCTGGTCGAGGTCGCGGTGGTTCCGCTGGGAGCGGTGCCGGTCGCAGTGGCGTCGTTGCGGATCAGACCGCCGTCGACGTCTGCCTGCGCCACCGTGTGGCTCCCGGTGCACGTCATAGTCGCGCCGGGAGCGAGGCCAGCGCCTGGGCAGCTGATCGCGGCGACCTTCGGATCTGTCACAGTGACGCCGGTGAGCGGCACATTGCCGGTGTTGCGGACCTCGAAGGTGTAGTTGATCGTCTCGCCCACCGAGGCTCCGCCGTCGCCGTTCGTGTCAACGAGTGCGGGCTTCTTCGCCAGGGCGACATTCGCCGTGTCGGCCAATGGCACGGTGACCTTGGATTCGTTCGAATTCGTCGGCGTCCGGTCCGGGAACGCGGCGGTAGAGTACGCGGTGTTCGTGAACGTGTTCTTCAGCATGTCCGTCGCATTCACAACATGCGAACCTGTACACACGATGGAGCCACCTGTGGTCCCGACCGGTTGCAGAGTTGTCGACGGGCAAGAAATGTCGGCGACCGCGGGATCGTAGACCCGCACATCATTCAATTGCGACAACGACGTGTTGCTGACCACGAATTGATACCGGATGGAGTCGCCGAGTTTGTAATTGGCCGGCGCCGCCTGCGTCTTGTCGATCTGTTTCACGATATTGAGCGGCCGCAGTTCCACCAACGAGTTCACCTGCAGATTGCGAATGAGGTGCACATCATTGGAACCACCGGTGCTGGAGGCGAAACCGAATTTATAGGTGGCAGGCGCGTCGGCAGGCATGGTCTGCTGCAGCACCTGGGTGCCGTCGATGTATACCGTTACCACCGGCCGGGCTTCGGTGCCGACCGTGATGCGCACATTACGCTTGGAATCCGGCAGGGTCGCCGCGCGCAAGCCGTTGGAAATCCGAGAGCTACCGAGCCAGCAGTATCCCGACATTCCCTCACCGGGTCCGCGCAATGACGCCGTCTGCGGCTGGCCGCTGGTGTACGGCGACTTCGTCGGACAGCCACTGCCCTTGCGGTCGGAATCCGGCGCGAAGTTGCCGAAGGCGTCCAGACCGACGCCGAGGTAGGCGCCGTGCACACCGGGTAGGTTGTTCGCCGCGCTCTGCGCGTAGCCGAGCGCGCCACCGGAGGCGCCGGTCGCATTGAGGCTGACAGCTCCGTCTACCAGGAAGAAGCTGATGCCGTCTGCCCCGCTGCCACCGTATTGGTACTGCTCGAAGCTGATATCGAGACCGCCGTTGCCGGGCAGCGGGCGGTCGTACACCACGCCACCGGTACGAGTGTTACTCGCATCAGTGAGCTGCAGGTAGCCCGGCGTCTGACCGACCGTGGGCGACTTGTTGGTGCGCGAACAGCGACCGATGGTGGATGCTCCGCTCGGCGGCGCGCCGGAAGCGCCGGTCAAACAGGCATCGCCGAGTGGCTTCAACCCCGAATCCGACACCGACGCTTCAGTAAACGTCTCGGTGAACAGTTTCGAGCCGGCAGCGTGCGCCGGCGACGACAACGGCACTGTCAGGCTGGCCACAATCGCGGTGAGAAGCACCACCGACATCCGACGCATCTGTAGCGTTCGCACACAAACCCCAGTTCGTCGATGGGTCAGTGGTGCTGAAAATAGCAAGAACTTTCGTGTTACGTCCGAACGACACCTCAACAGAACAGAAGATTTTCAGCTCGCGAAAGAATTCATGCTCACCAATCGAGCCAAGGCCAACGGGCTGCGCGCGCAGGCTTTCCGGGCTGGTTGTGAGGGACTGCCCCGGTAAGGGTTCCCGCTGAGCCGGAAAGCGGATTATCAGGTTCCGGCCGGCACCTGGTCATGGTAGTTGGCTGCGTATTCGTCGGGTGACCGCCAAGATTCTTCTGTACAAAATCGAATCTTCTGTGGTGCTAAGGGGACTCGAACCTCTGAGCCCTGATCAACGCGGGCTGCGCCCACCCAGCATGCGCACGCAGAGTGTGAGGAATCGCCACAGTCCGGGCAGGGCGCCGGGAAGAGCGAGGACAGTGGTCACGGTTCGGGTTGTCGGGTCGGGCAGCGGGCGGCTCGCGAAGCGGTCGTCGAGCCAGTCGAACATCAGGGGCGCGGCGAAGATCGCCAGGCTCAGGTGCTCGCTGAGCCGGTCGCGCAGGTAGGTGACGTGAGCGCCCACGGCATGGTAGCGCTGAACTTGGTCGTCGACGTCGTCCACCGCGATGAGCTGGTCGCCGACACTCTGCACGACGAACATCGGCATCGTCGGGGCGTTTCTGCCCAGCTGCAGACTCCGCAGGAGCTCGACGATCTCCGGTTGGGCGAGGATGTCGGCCAGCGGCTCGGTGACCAGGTCGTCGAAATCCATGCGCGGCCCGCGTAGCACGGCGCCGACGGTGGTCTGTCCGGCCAGCGCGGCCAGCCGCCGCACCCCCGCGGGGGTGGCGGTTCGGTTGAGGACGTCGTCGAGCGCGGGCGAGATCCGGCGCAGTCCGGCGACAACGATGGCGGGGATGCCGGCGAACAGCGTGCCGTTGAGCCGCAGGAAGGCGGAGGCGGGGTCACCGACCGGCGATCCGGCGGCGGCACCGACGATGGTCAGCTCGGGTGCGTAGGAGCCTGCCATCTCCGCGGTCCACGATGTCGCCATGCCGCCGCCGGAGTAGCCGAACAGGGCGACCGGAGTTGCCGGGTCGAGTCCGAGCTCGGCGAAACCCAGTGTGGCCCTGATTCCGTCGAGCGAGCGGTACCCGGGCTCACGCGGAGCCCCGAACGCACCGATCATGCCCTCGTGATCTGGTACCGCGACGATCCAGCCCCGTTCGAGCGCGCTCCCGATCAGGAAGAGCTCGAATTGCGGCACCGCGCCCAGTGCCCGCGCGCCTTGCCGCAGGGCATACGAGGGGAAGCAGTGCGATGGCACCGCATCGATCGCGCACTGGAAACTGAGTACCCGATCCGGTCGGGCCGCGACGCGATCGGGTACCAGCACGGTGCCCACCGTGGTGTCGGGGAGCTGATCGAGATTCGTTGTGCGATAAAGCAATTGCCATGCCGTGATCGACTGGCGGACGAATCCGAAGGCCCCGAACCGTGACCGGTCGCGAGTGCAGGATCGTGCCGGGTGCCGTCGACTCCCACCTCAACACAAACCCTGACGCATCGCTACGGCTCGACGCTGCTCTCCTGGCAGATCGGTGCTGACGCAAACCTCGGACTAACCGCAGGCCCCTGAGCTGCAATTCGACGTAGACGATCTTGATCCCGAATGCCTCATACAAGTCGTGTTGCAGGGGTCGGGCGCGATGGTCAGGTTCACTCTCAGAAGCGGTAGTTCTTCGATCAAGTCGGGTTCGTTGGGCGTGACTGCTGCGAGCAGCCCAAGATCATCGATCTTCCTGCCGAGGCATGGATCAACCAGCCACCGCCGAAACAGGCGAGAAAAGCCAGCCGTCAGCTGCAACTTAATTAACACCTGCCGGACTCATTCACCTTGACAAATTCCGCCATCGCCACCGTTGAGAAGCCTCAGCTTAATAACCGTCGGTCCAGTTGTCGGAGTCGACCATGTAGCGCTGGACAATGAATCCGTACCGATGGTCGCGAAATCCCTCTTGTCCTTGCAACCGGTCGATCGCTGCGCGAGCGTCTGCCTCGGTGGCGTACACACCGATACGTTTCACCTCATCAAGTCCGCTTTGTTTCCGATATGAGTGCTTCAGCAGGAAGACATCTTCCATGACGAACTCCTCTCCTTACGCAAATCCTTCGGACCAACTGTCATGCCCTAGCGTCAATCTATTGATACAGAAATCATCAGGCCGATCACGAAAACCCGGCAGGACTGATATGCGTTCCACTGCTTTTTCCGCCTCCTCCTCCGATGAGTAGATTCCAATGGTACGAACTACATCCTCACCATTGTCGAGTTCGTACCAGTGATCAACTACGAAGACATACATATCGGGCTCCATGCTACCTCCGCCTCACTATTCCGGGTCCTGCCAAGCGCGGTCACCGTACTTCTTGATCTTGTTGTACTCGCTGCCGGGCCCAGTGTCGCTCCAGTTGCCTTTGCCATACTTTTCATCCATCAACCTACGAGCGTAGTCTTTCCCAGATTCGCCGACGTAAGGCGCGCGGCCCTTCGCCCAACTCGGAACGTCGTCGGCCTTCTCCTTGCCAGTACCCTTCTTAGCCTGAATCCACCGACGTAGTGGGGAATCGAAGGGCTGGTGAATTGGCGAAAGTGTCCTCTGACCTGGAAAGATTGGTGTTCTCGACGCAACAATCAGATCCAATTCAGAAAGACACTTTCAGTGCGATTGTTCCACACCTTCGCCGAGGACTCGGCACGCTTCGATGACGACAACCTGATCTCGGTGGCCGGGTTGGTACCGGTGATGGCATTGGCCGAGCAAACGGGCCTGACCAGCATGTTGGCCGATAAAGTCGCGATCGCTTCGCCGCGGATCAAGTCCGGTTCGGCCAATCCCGCGCCGAAACTGGTCACCCTGATCGCTGGGATGTGCGCTGGCGCGGACAGCATCGACGACATCGACCTGCTGCGCAGCGGCGGTGGCAAGAACCTGTTCGGCGGCGTGTATGCGCCCTCGACCGTGGGAACCTTGTTGCGGGAGTTCACCTTCGGGCACGGCAAGCAGTTGGAGTCGGTGCTGGGTACCCACCTGGTGGCGCTGGCCGGCCGGGTCGATCTGCTGCCCGGCGCCGCGGTGCGGTGCTTCGTCGATATCGACTCGTTGCTGCGTCCGGTCTATGGCCACCAGAAACAGGGCGCGTCCTACGGACACACCAAGATCGCGGGTAAACAGGTTCTCCGCAAAGGGCTTTCGCCTCTGGCTGCCACAATCAGCACAGACCTCGCCGCTCCGGTGATCGCCGGGATGCGGTTGCGGGCGGGCAAGACCGGTTCCGGCAAAGGGGCTGCGTCGATGGTCACCGCCGCGATCAACACCGCCCGCGCGGCCGGGGCCACCGGGCAGATCCTGGTGCGCGGCGACTCGGCTTACGGCAACCGCAAAGTGGTGCGTGCGGCGTTGCGCGCGGGCACGCAGTTCTCGCTTGTGATGACCCGCAATCGCGCGATCGATCGCGCGATCGGCGCGATCGCCGAGGACAGGTGGACGCCGGTGAACTATCCCGGCGCGGTCCGCGACCCCGATACCGGTGAGTGGATCTCTGATGCCGAGGTCGCCGAAATCGATTACACCGCTTTCGCTTCCACCAAGGACAGGGCCACCGCGCGGCTGATCGTGCGGCGGGTGAAAGACGCCCGTTACCCCGATGCGTTGTTCCCGGTCTGGCGGTATCACCCGTTCTTCACCAACTCCGGCGAAGCCACCGCCGAGGCCGACATCACCCACCGCAAACACGCCGTCATCGAGACCGTGTTCGCGGACTTGATCGACGGACCGCTGGCCCATATCCCGTCCGGGAAATTCGGGGCGAATTCTGCCTGGGTGCTTTGCGCGGCGATCGCGCACAATCTGCTGCGCGCTACCGGGGTCCTCGCTGGCGCACAACTGGGCATGGCTCGCGCGGCGACCTTGCGCCGCAAGATCGTCAACATTGCGGCCCGTCTGGCCCGCCCCCAGCGCCGACCGGTCCTGCACCTGCCCAGCCATTGGCCCTGGATCGATGCATGGCTCATGTTGTGGCACAACACGATCGGCTACTCACCCCCACCACCGGCCATCAACTGACCAACCCGGCCAACCGGCCCGAACCGAGATCCACGTGGAAAAGCTGGGCAGACCAGCGGCTACTCCACACCCGAAACACGCTGGTCCACGCGCCTGCGGCGCGCGGACCAGCCCGACAACCGGGTCGGTGGATTCAGGCTAAAGCTGCGGTGGGCGACCAAACGCTACGACCTCCCCCGTCTCACCAAAACTGGAACTCGCGGGCAGACGTCTGGCGGCCATTGACCACGTTCTACTTCGGGCAGCCGGGGGTCGTCGGACTCGTACTGCACAGCGGTGCGCTGCCGCTACCCATACCGGCGCTTCCGGTGCTGACCGGGGTATTGGCGACGGTCTCGGCGTCATCGCCTTCGTCTTCGCCCTCACCGAGGGTAATGCCGAACGACGACCCGGACCCTCCACTACCGGTGCCCAGCAGGTCGACCAGGTCGATCAGGCTCTCACCTGAACCCGTGGCAGCTGAGGCGGTACCCGCAGCACTCAGCATCAGGCCCGAAGCCACCATCACCGCAGCGCCGATCGCACGAAACTTGTTCACAGAAACTTCTCCTCATCAGATGGTTCATACCGGCCCCGACCGAACAGTCGGGGTTACAAGCAAATTCAGGGTTGGAATTTCACAGAACGGCGATGTCCGATGACAAGCACGTTGCCGGTTGTTCGCCTTCTACTCAGCCCTTAGCCGCAGTTGGGAAACGGAGGTCTGTCGTTCAGCGAGCGGACTTGCTGTATCCAGACGCTGCAGCGTGAATCTGTCGGACGTAGGCGTCGGAGTGGTTGTACGCGAACACCGCACGCCTCCACCCGGCCGCCGTAGCGAGATCCCCACCCGATGCGCACAGGTACCGGCCAGCCGCCAGAGCGGCATCGTCGATGTTGTCCGGACTACCCGAGATCGTCTCGGGAACAACCGGCTTGGCTTTCTTGAGCGCGGCTGACAACGTGGGGTAGTCGACGCCCGCATGAACACCCCACCGCTTCCACGTATCGGGAATGAACTGGAACGGCCCCGCAGCTTGCGCGAATACCGTGTGCCCGGCACGTGCCGTCGCACCAGGGTCCAGAATCCGGGCATTGCCGTTGGTCCCATCGAGCGCGACCCCACGGATCGGCGGACTCACCTGTCCGTCTGCTGCGGTCTTCGCACCTCGATGACGACCGTGGTCGCTCTCGACCCGCGCGATCGCGGCGAGGGTCGTCCATCCGAGGTGACAACCCGGCGACGTCTTGGCCATCACCACCGTCGCGTATCCGTACGCTAGGAGCGCCCGCGGCGGGATCCCGTACTTTTTGCCGCGGGCTTGGGCCCAGTTCAGCAACGAATCATCGTGCCGGTCCGCTGCGACGAGTTGGATCGCAGGCAGTGATTCCCCCCGGTCCGGGGCAGGCAATGCAGTCTCGTGTCGCGACCCGTCGCCGCATCCCGCAGCTGCGACGATCGCACAGGCGGACAGAAACATCCCGAGATATCGAGTCGCCGCTACCTGCACGGCGGAACCGTAGTGGTTGTCTTCTTCGGCGTCGTCGTCGAAGGCTTCGGGCGCGGCGTGGTCGTTGTCGGCCTGGGCGTTCGGGTCGTCGTCCTCGGCGTCGTTGTGGTCGGTTTCGTCGTGGTCGGTTTACGCGTGGTCGACGGGGTGCTCACGCAGGAAGTCGGACGGGGTGTTGTCGTCCGCGTACGAGACGGGGCGGTCGTTGTTTCCGCCGGGACCGTCACTGTCACAGTCGACGGTGGCGCGGTGCCGCGGTCTCCGGGCTCGCGTGTCGGTACCTGTACCGACACGCTGCCGTTGAGCGAAACATTGGGCCACTGCGAGCCCGGCTCGCTCGGAGCGGGCGTGGTGATCGTTTCCGTCGGTGTCTCCACCACAGTCTCGGTCTCAGTTGCATACGGGTCATCCACCGGCTCGGCGGTTTCGGTGACCGTGATCTCAGAAGGAGCCAAGGGCACCTCGGTATCGGAAAACTCCATCGCCGGGTCATCGCCCGGTAGGGGTACATCGAGAGGCGTTTCGCCGATCAGAGGGGTCGTTTCAATCGGGAACTCAGTAGTCGAGGTTTCGTAGGCACTCGGCAGAAGTTGGGAGAAGTCGTCGTAGGACTGAGTACCTTCCAAATCCGTCATCTCCGAATTCGCCGCGTCAGCAACCTCATCGGAGGCCTCCGACTCACCTCCGGTGACAATAAGGACCCCGATCAACGCAACCACCACCGCCGCAGCGGCACCGGCGTAGGTGAGGTGGCGGGCCATACCTTCTTCGGGCAACCAGCCGGTCACTCGCCGCCATGACCTCACTAGCAGAGACGTCGGCTCGTCTGCCTCGTCAGAGTCATCGAGCAACTCATCGTCATCGAAGTCATCAACTGCCCCTGGAATGGGTAAGAACTCGGTTTGCTCTGGATCCACAGGCCCGAGAGCTCCCTCATCGGTCAATTTCATTACGCCACAACCTCTTCACCTCACGAGTTTCCGTACCCGCCGTAGCTTCCACCCAGCTCAGGAACCGGTCACTACCCCCCGCAACAGCCGTCCCACAAAGCCAGGCAGCATGTCCTCAACAGATCCGGTACTCACAGCACCGGACGAACCTGTCGTCGAAGAACCCGCAAAACCAGGACCGCTGAACGACGACCCACTATCAGAAGTTTCACTCTCATCCGACGAATCTTCATCTGCCTCCGCAATCGAAACCGTTACCGGCTCGGCAGCTTCGGCGACAGCAACTGCGGTAGACATCGCCACCACGCCGATCATCCCCACGACACCAGTAACGAGACGCATCCCGACACGACTACTCATCTCACTATCTCCATCTCACGCAATCTTTCACACGACCATGTGGTCACTTCTGCACGAGTGGGGCCCCGGTTCATTCGGCAGCTGCCCCACCTAATCAACCACGGGCCCCGACTCGAAACCCCACCATTCACGGCCCCAATGACCGCAACCACCACACCCACAACGGGATCCACAACATCGATCCCTACCGATAATTCAAACTCCGGCCGGAGACCCTCACCACTTCGGCTACGACACCGAAACGACACCAACCGACCCGGACCGTTCCACGCGAACGGTACCGAGTCGAGCACCCAACCTCAGCGGGCACCCCGCACACCGATCAACCTAGAACAATGCAAGAGTAGCCGGCTACTCGGGCAAATTGCGCAACTCTTATCCGTCACAGAACCCGAGATCGGAGCAGCAGATCCAGAACCCAGCCAGACGAAAGAATCGACCAGGTCAGTGATGGAGTGAGAAATTAGGCAGCCGAGGTTGTGCTGGCCACATCGATTGCCAGGCCAGCCACCACAAAGTGGCACCAACTACTCAGGAATTATTCACAGACGAACTCCTCACCAGAATTGCTCTGCGACGGCATCGAGCACAGACCCGCAGACCGGGCTACAGATTCTCCCGATAGAAATATTTCTACCAGATCCTCACGTAACCAACAAGCTCGTGACAAGAGCTATAAATCTAGAGCAGATAAGTATCATTCAGGCGCGCCCTAGCCAGCCCCCTGACAGAAGCCCATCCATGATGATTAACCACCGTTGCAACCCCTTGACGCCGCGGCTCGACATCGAGTCGAGCGACTACCGCCACTTTGAACAAAGTGTTCCCAGTCAGGGATGGACGTACAGTGCGGAACCAAGTGCGCGGGCGAGCTTTCGCTGTATCCGACGAAGGACCTGAATGGTCTCCACGTCGCGCAGACCCGTAGTGGTCGGCCACTCCACACCGGATCCGAAGACATCGCTGGCGAATACCAACTCAGTCGCCACTAGGATTCGACGCCAATCCCACGTGCTCAGCGGCACATTCGAAAGCAACGCTGCATGCAACCGTCGCCGTTGTACGTGCAGGTCTGCAACGCCGTCGAAGCCCATAGCGACCGCGAGAGCGTCAGTGGGTTGGGATGGTCCGCCCCATTCACTTAGCCCTCGAAGCATAGTCTCGAGCTCGTCTTCTGATAGTTCAATCGCTGCCAAGTCATCGGAATTCATGCGCCTATCATGACCTACGAACTCTCAGGTGTCGACAACCAGGTCCGGCCTACGTCGCCAATCCCGCTATCGAATATCCCGCAGACACGCCGGCTATCCTCGCAGTTCTCGGAGGTGCGGGCGTCCCGCATTTTCATAGGCCGCAATTCTGCGAATTCCACGATCAAAGGGATTACTCCCATATTGGACTGAGGGAAACACGTTTCCCTCAGTCCAATTGCGACTCCGACTACGATCATCAAGCTCTGGGCGATGACCATGTTGACACGATACCCCGATAACTCAGGTGCGGCAGCTTCAAGGGCGATTTACCGATCATTCTTCACATGGCGCTCATCATAGCCCCTGCCAGACTTCATCCCAATCTTTACCCGTCGCTTCTGGCCTGAATACTGTACCTCCATCCTTGTGTTCCGGATCGTGAACAACGATGGTGTCGCCGTCACTGTAGGCCTCCCGGTTTCTTGACAGAGGCTTCGAGTAAGTGGGGTTTTCCATAATGTCTTCAACGAGTTCACCGAGGTCGGGCACCGACATTCCTGGGAATTCAGCTGCATGTTTCGATCCGGCGTGGCCAGCGGCAATGTCGTCGGCGTCTCCTGACCTCCATGCTGGTGCAGGAATTCCTGCTTGGTTTGTAGATCCCATTGTTTGGGCAGGAGCTGGCGTCGTTGCTGCCGGAGGGTCGTTATCACTTCCGAAGACGTCGATGCTGGGCGCCTCGATCGGATTTTCATTTAGGTACATCCCGCCGTAATAAAGCAACGCTGCGGCGCCGGCGGTACCACCCGCAAGTACTGCAACTGCACAAGGCGGGCATCTTCCGCTGAGATCCAGCGTGTTTACCGGGTCGCCATTGACGTAGTCATAGCTGTTAGCTGAACCGCCTGGAACCGGGTCGACTTGCAGGAACCGGCCCAGGATGGGCAAGTAGGTGCGTGCCCCCATCTCCAGAGCTTGTTGGCTGGCAATGTGTTCGACAGGCACTGTGTGTTGGCCGAGCCAGCCGAAGTCCATCCCGCCCTCTGCCGTAGCGGGGATCGGGATATCGCCGAAGGCGCCTGTGCTGGGGTCGATATTCTGACCGTAGGGGTCGTAGAGTCGGATGGATCCCGTTCGTGCCCCTGTCCCGTCTGCAGTGACCATGATGTCGCCGTGCATGTTCGGGTAGGACCAGTTCCCGGTGTTCTGGGCGTAGTTCTTAGTTAGGAGCGCTCCGCCGGGAAGTTTCAATACACGTTGGCGTAGTTTGCCTGAGCTGTCGAGTACGAACTCGGGGCCGCTGGCGTCCGAGCTGAACCCATAGCGGGTGACTTGTTCAGGATTCGATTGGTCCTTGACAGTGCGGACAGATATACGGTCGTGGACATCCCGCGTATAGGTAACTGAGCGCCCAGCCGCAGTAGACGTAGTTACGTGCCGACTCACCGAGTCGTAGCCGAGAGTATCGCTGCCGATCTTGATTGTGTTGCCGTAGTTGTCATAAGCGAAGGACAACTCGGTGGCACCGTTGGTGGACAGCAGCCGGTCTGCAGCGTCGTAGCAATAGTTGGTGACCGCGGCCGGCGCCCCGTTGAAGCTGTCGGAGAAGGAGGTGCGGTTGGTGTTCAGGCCGGCCGCCTGATTGGGTCCGCAGCTGTTTTCAGCAGCGTAGCTGTAGGTCAGCTGATGGAATGGCACGGTCGCCGCTACGAGTCGGCCGACTCCGTCATATGTGTAGCTAGAGCTATAAATGTTCTCAGGATTGGCGGTATCGGTGATTCTTTCATCAAGGATCCGCTGGTCACGGGATCTGGTAACCGCGCTGATAATCTCGGATCCAGCGATCTTCCATTTGAGCCCGACTGACGAGCCTGCGTCATTGTGGCCGATACCGAGCGTGGATCCGTTTCCATAGGCGGCACTGGTTAGAACCCCGGCTTGATAGCCGGGAGTTGCCACCGTCGTTCCGTCCAGTTGAACGCGGGTCAATCGAGATGCGTTGTCCCACGAGAAGTTCAGCGCTGAGGTAACTCCCCCGGCATTGGCCGTCTCGCTAGTTTTCCGCCCGGCCAAGTCGTACCCGGACGTGGTGGTGACGCCGTTGGCATCAGTATATGACACGACCTGGTGGTGCATGTTGAGAACAGCGGTGGTTGATCCGCTGTTGTCGGTGGCCTTCTGCTTGCGGGGGTCGCCGCCGACTGCGTAGTCGTGAGTAACGGTGCGAGCTGGTTGATCTCCCATGGCAGGGTAGGTCTTTTGAAGAACTCGGCCGCGAGGGTCGTAGCTTACGCACGACCATGCCTCACCATTGACCCGTGTAGCAGAAATCCGACCAGCGGCCGTATACACGGTCTCCAACGTGTTTGTTGTGCCGTTCGAGGCTTTCGCCGAGCGAACCAGTTTGACTCGGCCACCCTGATGCACGGTCGGCGAGCCCGATTCGCAGGGATTCGAACGTGTTTCGGTGTCGCCGTAATACTCCGAAGCACCACGGGTGTCGCTATTGCTGATATCGCCAGCAGGCAGACTTGCTGAGAGCTGTCGGAGAAATCCCTCGCCGGGCTTCTCAAATAGTGTGCGGCCGGTCAAATTTAGGCCGCCGGGATCGCTAGTCTTGGTAGTAGCGAGCCCGAAGACGGGATCGATCCCGTTCGCTGAGTCTGCGTAGCCAGTGGTTAGACGTTGCGCGGGGGCACGTTCAGTTTCACCGCCGGAAGTGTTGTAGCTGATCTTGCTAGTGCTCAATCCATAGCGGGGAGCAAGGTTTTCACCCGGCACGGTTACAGTTGCGCCGGAACTCGGTGGAGTCCAAGTGAGGTCGAGCCCGCCGGTATTGCCAGCGCGGTTGTAGTAGTCGACGCGAAGTTTGTGTCTGCCACCCGGTATGTGATTGGTGTAAGTACCCGACGTCGCGGTAGCGGCCTTGTCTGTCCAGCTGTCGACGATGAGGAACTCGTCGATCCACAACCTCACCCCGTCTACCACGGTGAAGCCCAGCTTGTACTCGCCAGCCTGAGGCAGTTCGATCTCTCCGACGAATCGGGCTGACCAGCCGCTGGTGTTGGCTAGCGGTGGCGTCGGTCCCCAGTTCCGGGAAAGGCTGCCGTCGGCGGTGCCGACACCTGTGGCCCATTCTTTAGGGACGCCAGCGAGGTACGGGTTGTCATAGAACGCGGCTTCGAGCCCGCGAATGTTCTCATCGTAGCCGAATCGGTTGTGCGGCATGGTCGACGTGCACTCGGGCTGGGGCAGCTGCCCGCTGAAGCAGGCAGAGGGCGCCGGACCGAAATGATCAGTCGGACGGTCTGCGTGGTCGTAAACCATCGTCGAGCGGCGGCCCGCACTGTCGACACTGGCGGTAAGTTTGTCCTTGGGATTCCACTCAGAACGATCGGTGTTTCCGACAGCATTAGTATCGGTGAGCTGACGGCCAGCTGCGTCCCAAGTGACCGTGCGGAAGCCTAACTGTTGGATGCCGGCGGCATCGATATATGCCTTTCTATTGGCAATTTCGTACCGATAGGAATGCGCAGGCCGCGGCGCCATATCTCGACCGGTGGCGGTGGGGCCGGTGACATTGATGGCCCTTGTGTGAGGTGGTCGGCTGGCCGTCGAGTCGTCGTAGAACGATTCATATTCGATCGTTGTGCGTTCATAACCAGCGACTACAGAGCCGGTTGCACGCAAGTCGACCGCGAGACCGTCGCGAACCTCGTTCAGCAGGCCGACTGAGTTTATGGCTGCAAGCTTCTTTTCGGTGTTGCTGCCAGCTTGGTCATATTCTAGCTTCGCAGCCTGCATGTTCATGTAACTGTAGTCCAGAATCTCGGATCCCGGATTTTCGATTCGGCCCAAAGCTCCGGCAATGTACCACAGCCGAGTTTCGGTGCCGTCCCAGTATTTGATCCGACATAGCTTTTGCGTCGGCGCGGAATTGGTGCCTGTCGGGAAGGAAGCTCCGCCGTAGCAGTTGTTGGTGTTGTCAGTGTTGTAGTGCAGGGTGTGCGCACGACCGGAGACCGGGTCTTTGATCTGGGTCAACCGGGCTGGGGCGCCGCTGTAGAGGTACTGCAGCGACGCAGGCTTCTTGCTGTCGGCCACTGTCGACACCGCGGCGAGGGTGCCATCCACGTTGAACACAGACACTGTGCCATCGACAGTCACGGAGACCCGTCCGCCGGCATCGACTGCGAGGACACCGTCTTCGCCATTGGGTGGCGCGTAGCCACCGGCAGATTGCTTACTCCAGCCGTGTTTACCTCCGGAGGCATCGGTCAACACAACCGATCCGTCGAGCATTTCGGCTTGCACGTACTTTGATCCCATCACGCCGAAGGTCCACCCGGTCGGCAACGGTGCGGGATCGGACGAAAACAGCCACTCGGAGGTGACGATGCGTGGGTTCCAGTTGTGAGTGCGCGAACTCGTACCGGTGGTGGATTTGGCCCACAACACCATCTGAGGTTTAGCCGTCGTGCGGTGATAGAGCTCAACCTTGATCGGCACCCGCTGCCCTGCGATCAGCGATATATCGGTGGCTTTCTTCGGACCAGCGGTGGTGAACGTGGAATCGACCTGGGCCGGGTTCGGGTTGTCGTAGGCGAGCTTGTCGTCGACCCAGATCTTCGCCCCATCGGCATGGTTGCCTGCGAAGCTGAAGTCACCGGTCACCGCAGGCTGGAAGTAGCCTTCCCACCGAATGACGAACCACTGCTTGTCCAAGGCCGGCGGCATCGGATCTTCACGGAAAGGATTGTTCTCCGGAGCGTTGCTCCACCAATTGCCCCAGTCGAGGTTGACCTGGGATTCGTTGCGCACCAGCATCGGCGTCGTATCCGCGGCCCCGTCATGGTCGGCATCGTTGAAGTAGGATGCGCGCACACCGTGCGAATCACCTCCCAAACGGGAGTTGTAGGCGAACGTCACACCGGCGGCTCCACCCAGCGCCTCGAACGTTGGGCCTGATGCGGCGGTTTGGACGTTGCCGTTAAACAGGTTGGTCGTGACCGGGCCGAATCGATCCGCCGGAGACGGGCCCGGGTTGCCGATGCGTTTGTTGATCCTGAAGTGGCCGACCCAATTCTGCGGAGTCGCTGTCGAACCACCCGAAGGCACAGTCGCGACCGACCAGGTGTAACGAGCACCATCGCTCAGGACATCCTTGGGAACAGTCCACGCCGGGGTCGTCAAACATCCCGAATCGACCACGCTGCCCGAGCGTCCGTCGAAACCGGTGGACACCTTGAAGCAATACTTCGTCCCCGGCGGACCCGCACTGACCTCAAGAGTGGGAACGTCGGTCGCGATGGTCGAGTCCTCTGCCGGGCCGACCAAATTCACCTGCGGACCCGGCGGCGGCGGAACGACCGGGCCGTCGGCGTAGTCGACGACCAGCGATGCCTGCAGCTGTTTATAGGAGTAGGTGTTGGTTTCTGTGCCGCCCAACATGAACCAGGCGTTCTTGTCAGATGCCTTCGCTCGATCATCGATCATCGCGACCAACGCCGGAGCAACCAGAGACCCGGTCTCGCCGATACTCGCCGAAGCCAACTCCGCACCCAGCGAAGTGAAACTCCGCGGCGTCGTCGCCTGAAACAACTTCACCAGCGAGGCCGGCTTTTGCTCAGCGGCGGTCGAGGCGAGTTTCAGATCCATCCGGGCCGAGGTAACAGTCTTACCCGCCAACGGCGTCAGGTCATAACGCAACGCCGAACGCCAGAACGCGTTCTGCCCGATGACGTTTCGGGCATTGCCAGTACGGATGCCGCAGCTGAAACTGCACGGCAAACCGCCCTGGTTGTAAGTGATCGCTTCGGACTGCTGCCCGAACCCCCACGTGTAGGTCGGGTCGACCGTGATCGGGAACTTGCGCGCCTTGTCGGTCAACCACTTCTTATCGACGGCGACGCTGAGCTGCCAGTTCTCACCATCACGAACAAGACCATAGGCGCCGCCAGTACGGGCAGATGGCTTCTTGTCCTTCTCGCTACCCGCAGAATCCCAGACCTCGATCGGCGGCAACACCGCAACGACCTTGCCCGACTTGTCAGAGATCTTGACGACGTTGCCGTCGACCTTCGGCGTCAACCCCCCGGTCTTGAGGGTGAAGTCCCACTTGGCATCACCAACCGCCGCACCGGTTTTGAGGACGATCGACTCCTTGACCGAATCAGCCGTGACCTCGTAGGTGACATCAGTATTAGGCAACGCGTTCGCGTAGGTCGCGGTCGAGCCCGAGACCTTTCGCCCGGCCTTGCCCGCACCCTTGAGCTCGATCGTGACCGGAGTGCCGTTCTGATTCACCTGGAACAACGCCGGATCATTGGCGAACTCAGCCAACTCCACACCGGTCCCCGCACGAGCGGGAACCGCCTTCTTGGAATCCTTCTTGTCCACCAAGCGGGTATCCAGCGGTGCCCAACCGCCCTTGCCATCAGGCACGCTCAGCGGATCTTTCGACAGCACTACCGTTTTGGAGCCATCAGCGTTGGTAAACTCGATCGAACTCTCGGCGCGGCCGGATTCCTTCGACGTTTTCGGGTCGAAGGAACTCTTATTCGGCTTCGGCGCCTTGCCCCCATCTGCCAACAACGGGGTGAAGTCAGCTTCTGGCTGCGGCTGCTCCTTGGTCGGCTCGCCCTTGGCCGTCGATACCATCAACGGCACCGTCCTCGGGTTTTTACCCTTCGGTGCCGCCGATGCCGAAGGCGCCATAGCCACTTGCGTCACAGCGGCAATCAACAACATCGTGAGAACGACCGACCACGCGACTGCGCGGCGGAACAACCACAAAG
Organism: Nocardia sp. IBHARD005; assembly: GCF_052814245.1. Classification (NCBI taxonomy): domain Bacteria; kingdom Bacillati; phylum Actinomycetota; class Actinomycetes; order Mycobacteriales; family Nocardiaceae; genus Nocardia; species Nocardia sp. IBHARD005. Next base: position 3,154,257 of record NZ_CP199935.1, on the reverse strand, counting down.
CGGGTAACAGGCGTAGAACGCTGCCCCGATTACGAACCCTCATCACACTCCACACACCACGCCCCACCAAGGGGCAAACACACATCCGCAACACGAACGTCACAATTCGGGCGAAGCGTACACAGCGACCAATGGCTAAGGTCGCCAACTAGTTCCACATCCGCGCTTACCGATAGCGATCTACGTCACAGGATGACGGTTTCCCATCTCTGGGCCCAGCCCGAGCTGTTGCCAGCGAGCGCTCCTTCACCGTAACGCTCCAGCAGAAGTGATCCACCATCCGACAACGCCACATTGCAGCAAGAGCCGTCTTCAGATGCGCGCACTTGTGTTGCGGCAGCGCCACTTTGAACTGACAGCCCCATTACGATCGCAAGTCTTCACCGCCGCGGAAGAGCCACGAAGAATCTTCCGCATTCAACCAAGTGGAGCTTCTACGAATCCATTGCAATCAGACATAGGAGCGAATCAGACCTAAACTAGGTTGTGATATATGCCACTCAGAATTCTCGCGGCAAAGCGTAGCTGGAGCACCAAGTCTGGACGCAGGATCGATTGCGTCCCGCCGCGAGGGATCAACGACGAAATCGGCGTACCCGATTCGTATCGGACCTTTCGCAGCGGCGACACCCACACTCTGAATCACCTGCGGCACAAACCTTTCCGCCGTCGCAGACAAATCTCCGTCGCGAAGTACGCGTAACGCTAGCTCATAGCGCCCGAACACCGGATCCCGATCGCTGCGAGGATGTCACGATTTACATGCTTCGCGCGCCAGCGGTCGCCGCCACCTTCGCGAACGACTCGGCCGGATCACTGCGGGCGATCACGTGTTCGAACTGGCTGACGGTTCCGGGCCAGGCATTGGCGACCATGCCGTCCCCGCGCTTCCACCACGCCGTCGCCACGCCACCGCACCAGATGCTCCGCGCGAGAGCACGATCCAGCCGATCGAGATAGATCGCCATCGCCCGCTCAGTCACCTCCACCGGCGCACCCCAGTCGGCACTGAGGGCCAGACAGCGCATGATGTACCGGGCCCGGTGTTGCTTGACCGAGGGGTTGCTGTTCGACGGAGTGAAGGAGTGCGGCCCAGCGATCATGCACAGATTCGGAAAGCCCGGTATCGCGAGTCCGTAGAAGGCGGTCGGTCGTCCTCAGCACCGCCACTGGTCGTGCAGGTCTACGCCGCCGCGGCCCCGGATCCGTATTCCGGCAAAGAATTCCGGGGGCACGGAACCCGGTGGCCCACACGATGACATTCGCGCGACGCTCGGTGCCGTCGACAGTGCGGATCCTGTCCGTTGCCAGCCGGTCGATGCGGTCAGTCACCAGTTCGACCTGTGGCTGGGTCAGCGCCGGATAGTATCCGCTGTCGAGCAGGATCCGTTTCTCACCGATCCGGTAGTCCGGTGTGGGCTTCGCGCGCAGCGCACGATCGCGCACCTGGCACCGAAGGTGGGCCCGCGCAGCGAGTTCGGCCGGTCCCGCCGACCACCCCGCGCGCATGATCGGCGCGAGAACCAGGTCAGCGGCGTGGTAGAGCCCCTCCCGGTAGAGGTCGTGCAGGCCGGGCACACACGTCAGCGCCCACCGTGACAGCGGACCGAACGACGCGCCGGGCTTGGGCAGTACCCGGGACGGGGAACGCTGATACACGGTCACACCGGCCGCGACCGCGGGCCAGCTCGGGAATCATCTGTGCCGCTGGGGAGCCGGTGCCGACGACGGCGATCTGTCCGCTCAGGTCGGCGGTGTGATCCCACCGTGCGGAGTGGAACGCGGGTCCGCCGAAGGTCTGCGTTCCCCGCAATCGAGGAATCGCGGGTCGATGCAGTTGGCCGAGGGCCCACACGACCGCGTCGGTGCGGATCAGTTCCCCGGTGGTCGTGGTCAGTGTCCAGATGCGGTCGGTGTCGCTGTAGTCGGCCGCTACCACGGCGGTGTCGCAGCGCAGGTGCGGACGCAACCCGTTGCGGTCGGTGACCTCCCGCATGTATGTCAAGATCGCCTGCTGGCCCGCGTACCCCACATGGGCGTCTCGGTAGGGGGCGAAGGCGAAGCTGTACAGGTGGGCGGGTACGTAGCAGGAACAGCCCGGATAGGTGTTCTCCCGCCATACCCCTCCGACCTCGGGTCCTTCCTCGAGGATCAGGAAGTTCTCCACGCCGGCACGTTTCAGTTCCGCGGCCATGGTGAGCCCGCCGAAGCCCGCGCCGACCACGACCACGCTGTGTTGATCATGGGTTCGGTCATGGCTGTGCCTGGTCGCTGACCGAGGCGATGCCGGTACCCGTTGGCGTGCTCGGCCAGCCTGCCCATTCTTGCCACCACCGCAGGTAGTCGGGGGCGGCCATCGGAGCATCGAAAACTTCCAGGGCGATGTCGAACCCGGCGACCAACTCACCCAGGTGTGCTCCCAGGTGCTCACGATGACGGTGCAGTTCGAGGTGAACCCGTTGGGCGCGCCGTTGGTTCATCTGCCGGTTCGCGGCGAACCAGCTGCCGCGGGACGCTATTCGTTCCAGTGCATACACCGCCGTAGCGGATTCGAGCAGCCCCCGCGCGGTGTCGTCGTCAGACGTGGTGGAGGCGTGCCACAGCCCGGTCGCCGCGAGTCGTTCGCTGGTCGCCGCGGCGAATTCTATTGCGGCGGTCTCGCGATCTATCGCTGTGCCCGCCGCAATGATGTCGTCGTGTCGCAGCGCGGCCGCGATGCCTCTCTCCCTGTCGCCGAGCATCCGCACGTACCAAGGCAAATTCCGGGGCGTGCGCGGCAGCGCCAAAGCAGCGACGTCACGAAAGGTGAGTAGCCCGGCTTGTTTCCACAACAGCTGCGACTCACCCTCGGCGGGAATGATCCCTTCGGTATTGCCGATCAAGTCCTGAATCCAGTTGGTACGCAACGTTCCTTGCGCACCGCTGCGTTGCCTGCATGTCGGCAATACCGAGTGTGCGCTATAAGCCAGCAGCGGTTTGACCAGCATCGACCACACACCTACGACCGGATCTCCGGCCGGCGCGGTCGCTGCCATGTCCTGAACACGGCGCCCGAGCACGCTGGTGGCGTAGGTCGCCGCCAGCGCGGAGACCAAGTCGCGGCGGACCGTGCCTCGATCAGCCATCAGCGTCCGTCCACCAGGGCGGCGCTGAAGCGCGTAGTTGACCGTCACCGCTAACCCTGCTCGCGCACCGGCCGCGGCCGCGCCTGCCAAATCCAGTCGCCCCTGCCCTAATACTGCAACGGCATCTGTGTGAGTCGTTGCTGGTAGATCTGGTGCGTGGTGTTGGATCGTGTTGTGGCCGAGTTGGATTCGTTGATGTCGCGGATCGGTGGCCGGTTCGCGCGGTCGGAGCCGCGGGAGCGGGCGCGGGAATACGTGTCGGGGCTGCTGGCCGGGCTGGAGCGCAAGAATGGCTGGACGTTGGCCGAACGTGCTGGTGAGGGCTGTCCGGACGGGATGCAGCGGCTGTTACGCAAGGCCGACTGGGACGTCGAGGCCGTGCGTGATGACGTGCGCGACTATGTGGTCGAACACCTCGGCGACCCCGATGCTGTGCTCGCCGGTGACGAGACCGGTTTCCTGAAGAAGGGCACCAAATCCGCCGGGGTGCAACGCCAGTACTCCGGCACGGCCGGTCGGACGGAGAACTGCCAGATCGGGGTGTTCTTGGCGTACGCGTCGCGGCACGGGCATGCCCTGATCGATCGGGAGCTGTATCTGCCCGAGTCCTGGACCACCGATCGGGAGCGCTGTCGCGGCGCTGCGATTCCCGACGAGGTCGAGTTCGCGACCAAGCCCCGGCAGATGATCCTCATGCTCGAACGCGCGCTGGCCGCGAAGGTGCCGTTCTCCTGGTTCACCGCCGACGAAGCCTACGGCCAAGCCGGCTACTTGCGGGACTGGTGCGAGGACCACGACGTGTTCTATGTGCTGGCCACCCGCCGTGACCAGCAGGTGAGCACCCGCGCCGACCGGCTCGCGCGCGCCGAGGACCTCGTAGCGGAGTTCGGTGACCGCACCTGGCAGCGGTTCTCGGTCGGCGCCGGCGCGCACGGGCCGCGTGAATACCACTGGGCGCGACGCCAGATCGAGGGCACCTGGAAGACCGGGCGCGGGCACTGGCTGCTGGCACGGCGGGCGTTGACGCCCAACAGCAAAGGCGAGCACGAGATCGCCTACTACCTCTGCTACGGCCCCGCTACCGCCAGGTTGGTCGATCTGGCCTGGACCGCGGGATCACGCTGGCACGTGGAAGAGGCATTCCAGCAGGCCAAGGGTGAGGCAGGACTCGATCACTACCAGGTCCGCAGCTGGCGGGCCTGGTATGCGCACATCACTTTGTCGATGCTCGCCCTTGCGTGGTTGGCCGCGTCGAAAACCCTTGCTGCAAAGGGGGAACCAGCGATCTCGACGCGGACATGATCGCTCTCACGGTACCCGAGATCCGCCGTCTGTTGGTCGCGTTCGTACTGACCCCGCAACATAGGGCCGATCACATCTGGTTGTGGTCGAGATGGCGGCGCCGCCGCCAGTATCAAGCCCGGCTGTCTCACTATCGCCGCCGAGGCCACCCTCTCGATTGACCCACGAGTGCCGTTGCAGTACTAAGCGCGGCTCCAGCAAGGCGACGGCATCGGACGCCAGGTGGTAGGCGTCATCCTCGCGGCCCGTGCTGCGCCAGACATTGCCCAGCACCCAGCTTGCCGACGCCAGGGTCACCGGGTCGTCGGCAATCTCGGCAGCGGACATGCACCGGTCGGCGGCAAGCCAGAGCAGCGGCGCGTCAGCCACCCACGCAAGCACCTGTTCGGACAGGGCATACGCGCCCGACAGGGCAGCAGCAGCGGCGCGACGTTCCTGCCCGTCCATCGTGCGCAGCGCCCGGCGACCATCACGGATGAGTTCGGGCAGCATCGCACCGGCGTCCGCGCGGGGTGTGTCGGAGGTGTGCCACAGCCTCCATCCGCGTTCGACGCGGGCGGCCAGTTCGGCGGTGCCGACCGGTGACGGACTCGGCGTCAGGTCCACGCCCTCGATGGCCTCACGGATCGCCGGAACCACGGGATGCCCTGCGCGCCGGGAGATTCCGACCAACAGCTCGTGCTCCCCGGTGATCTCGGTCAGGTCCCGCACGCCCAGCGCCTGACCGATGCGCAACAGCATCTCCAGGCCGGGTGGGTGCTGGAGTCGGCCCTTTTCGACATCGCGTAGTAGCCAGTCCTCGGACCGGCCGACCAGACCGGCGACAACGGCACGTGTGCGGCCGGTGCGCGTGCGAATGGTCTGGATGCGTTCGCCGATAGCTTTCGCGGCGAGTTCGTCAGGGGTCGACATTGCCTGCCTTCGTCGTGGCGTTCATCCCAGGATAAGGCCCGGTAGACGTGGCACACCAGGGACTCAGGTAGGGGGAATCCCCCTACCGCGCACGGTGGTTCGCGGCCACCGGACCTCGGTGCGCGCCGGGCGCACAGTGCACACAACCCCACCGCCGGGGTATGCCGGACAACGCTGCTCGGCACATCGGGCGCAGTGAGCTGCGCGGAGGATGGCGAAAAGCTCTCCGGCGGTGGGCGCACCGACCTGACCCACAGGGGGACCCGTGACACTGCCCCAGCGCACGCCGCACACGAAACGACCGCACCCGGTAGAAGTCGCGCCACCCGAAGTGATCCGGCGGTTACTCGCCGCGCTCGATCAGTGGGAACCGAAGCGGCGGACATCGTGAGCGGCCCGGGACAGCCCCGCCTCGATGAGCTGACCGAGTGCGCCACGCTGGGTCAGGACTGTGATTGTGCGGTCTTGGCGAACAGTTCCAGCAGAGAGCTCCACCCGCCGCCGCCTTCGACGATGGTGTCCTGGATGGCTTTGCCGTCGACGAGCCGGTCGAGGTGGCGGTGTTCGAGGGTGACAGCGGTCTGTTCGGGCCCCTCGGCGGTGAAGCGGACCTCGATCTCGCTGGCGCGGGCCGGGTCGGGGTCGTACTCCCAGCGGCCGTTGATCTGCCAGGTCACCACCAGCCGGTGCGGTGGTTCCCACACCAGCACTCGACCCCAGTCGCATTCGGTGCCGTCGACGCCGCGCTCGTACCAGCGACCACCCTCGCCGGGTTCCAAGATCGCGTCGGCCATCTCGGTTTTGCCGATGTGATAGGCCGCAGGCCACCAGCTGCCGAAGGATTCGGTGAAGAACGCGAACGCCCGGTCCGGGCTCATCGCGACGGTGGCTTTGCCTTCCAGGACAGGCAGTTGTCCAGTGGTGCTCATGGTCGATTCTCCTGTTCGGGTTCGGTGGCCGCCGCGTCGGCGGCTTTCTGAAAAGCGGTCAACGCCTCGTCCCAGATGTTCTGGAAGTAGACCTGAATCGCGGCGAGACCTTCGGGGTTGATGCGGTAGATGCGTCTGGTGCCGTCCGGGGTCGCCACGACGAGACCGCCTTCTTTGAGGACACGTAGATGCTGTGAAACCGCTTGCCGGGTGATCGGCAGTGTTTCGGCGAGCTCGCCCACCGACATGGGTCGCCGGGCGAGGCGTTCGAAGATCGCCTTGCGGGTCGGGTCACCCAGGATCGCTAGATCCACATCTTTGAAAGCTCCCACTTGCGTAAGTGTGCGCTTTCAAATGCCGAAGCGCAAGACCTTGACATCGATACGCCGCGGCCCTCGCCCTGCGATGGCACGAACGAGGGCAGCGGCACCGGAATACCGCAGGCGGCTATCGATGGGCCGGAGGGTGGGTCTCGTACATCCGGATGCCGACGGCCGCCGCGGCGGCGGCACTGACAGCGGCGGCCGCCCAGACCGCGGCGTGCAGGCCGAGCAGGTCGGCGACAATGCCGCCCAGGATCGCGCCGACGGCGTAGCCGAGATCGCGCCAGACGCGGTAGACCCCGACCGCGCGCCCCCGCCACAGCGGGTGGGCGACATCGCCGACCACCGCGAGCAGCGTCGGATAGACCATCGCGGTCCCGGCGCCGAGCAGGATCGCGCCCGCGGCCCATCCTGCGAACCCATCGGAGGCGGCGATGACCGCTAGCGCACCGGCCTGCAGGGCCATACCGCCGGTGATGAGGTGCTTGCGGCCCCACCGGTCCGACAACGCCCCGGTGATCAGTTGACCGGCCCCCCACACGCCGGGATAAAGGGCGAACAACAGCCCGATCTGGCCGACGGTGAGATCGGCGGTGGCGAACAGCAGCGGGAACAGCCCCCACGACAGTCCGAAGTTGAGGTTGTTGACCAGCCCGGCGTGGCTGGCCGAGGACAGAGCGGGCTCGGTCAGGCTGGTCGCCACCGCGATCTGGCGATCGGTCAGATCCGCGTGCAGATGGTCGTGGAGTCCGTCGGCGCGCGGAGTATGTCCGGCGGCTTCCAGGCGGGCATAGTCGCGGGTCTCGCGGATGAACAATCCCGAGATCGCCAGCGCCAGTGCGGCATAGGCGAGGCCGAGCAGAAACGGTGCCGGACGCAGCCCGTAGCGTTCGGCGAGGCAACCCGCGAGCAGGGAACTGATCGCGACCGCGCCGTATCCGGCGGCTTCGTTGAGGCCCATCGCGAGGCCGCGCCGGGCGGGTCCGACGAGGTCGATCTTCATCACGACAGTGGTCGACCAGGTCAGGCCCTGGTTGATGCCGAGGAGCACGTTGGCCGCGATGACCCATCCCCAGTTGGGTGCGGCGATGATCATCAGCGGTACCGGTATCGCGAACAGCCAGCCGATCAGCAGAACGGGTTTGCGACCGTACCGGTCGGAGAAGGTGCCTGCGAAGTAGTTCGCGATCGCTTTGGCGATCCCGAAGGCGGCGACGTAGGTGAAGATGTAGGTGTAGCCGGTGAGCCCGAATTCGGACTCGGCCAGTAGCGGCAGCACGGTTTGCTGTTGGCCGACCATGCCACCGACGAGGGCGTTGACGGCAACCAGCAGGGCGAACTGCGCGGCGTTTTCTCGCAGTCCCAGGACCGGGGCCCGCACGCTGGGACGCAGGTTCATGCCCCGGCCGCCAGGTCCTGACCGAGCGCCGCGGCGTAGTCGGCCGGTGAGCCTTCCAGGATCCGGATGTCGGTGCGGCCGCTGCGTTCCAGGATGCTGGCCGCGGTCATCGCGCGTTCGCCGTGACCGCACATCACCGCCACCGGCCCGGCCGGGACGTCGGCCAGATGCGAGGTGAGAGTGCCGAGTTCGATGTTGCGGGCGGCCGGGACGTGTCCGGCGGTGTACTCGCCGCGTTGGCGGATGTCGAGCACTGTGGGCGCCGGGCGTGCGGCCAAGTCGTCGGCGTCGAGCAGATCCACCGTGTCGATCGGCCCGGTCCAGGCGGCCATCCCGCCGGCGAGTTCGCCGACCAGAGTGTCGAACCCGACTTTGGCTGCCTCCCAGGCGATGTCGACATGGTCCTGGGAGCTGTCGCGGACGATGATCACGGGCCGGTCCGGATCGACCAACCAGCCCAGCCACGTCCCGAACACCGGCCGCAAGGTGATCGACAGCGCTCCTGGGAGGTGGCCCGCGGCGAAATCGGCTGCGGGGCGGGTATCGACGACCTGTGCGCCGTCAGCGATCAGCTTGCTGGCCTGCTCGCTGGTCAGCGGGGCCAAGGTCGGGGTGGTTCCCAGAACGGCCGGGCCCTGGTGGTTGATCTCTCCCAGGCGCAGGAAGTAGTCGGGGAAGGACCCCAGCGAGGCGAGCAGGGCCTTGACGAAGGCATCCTCGTCCTCGACCTGCAACAGCGGATTGGTCACCCGCTCGCGGCCGATGGTGCTGACGCGTTCGCTGCCGGTGGCCGCCGAGCAGAACGAGCCTGCGCCGTGGGTGGGCCAGACGGGGGTGTCGTCGGGCAGTTCCATCAGCCGCTGGAGCGAGTGGTACTGCGCTCGGGCAAGCGGGATGGTCTGGTCGGGGCTGACCAGATCGGTGCGCCCGGCGGTCCCCACCATCAGGGATCCACCGGTGAACACGCCCTCGAGCAGGTCACCGTCGCGCAACAGATACGACAGATGCTCAGGGGAATGGCCCGGGGTGGCCAGCGCTTCGAGGACGAACTCTCCGATGGTGACGCTCTGTCCATCGCCGAGTGCGGTCACGGCGAACCCGCGGGGGCCGACGTCGGGGGCGATGACGGTCGCACCGTCGGTTTCCGCGAGTTCCCGCACGCCCGAGATGAAGTCGGCATGCAGGTGGGTTTCCACCGCGAAGGCGATCTGTAGACCACGGCGCCGCGCTTCGGCGCGAACCTCGCGGACGTCGCGTTCGGGGTCCAGGACCAGCGCGCGCCCGTCGCCGAGGTCGAGCAGGTAGGTCGAGTTGCCCAGCCCCTGGTCGATGACGGGGATGAGGGTGAAGTCGGTCGGCATCGCGTAACTCCTGGGTCGCTCGGTTCAGCCACGAACAATATTCCAATCAACCATGGAATACTATGAGACTATTCCATGTTTTCATGGAAGACAACCGCACGGTCCGACAACCTGCGGCGATCCATCGCTTCCACCGCGGTGGGTACTCTATTCCACAGATGATTGGAGGAGTCGTGAGTGATGACCGACCCGCCGCGAAGGCGGCGCTGTACGAGGCGTTCGCTGCCAGCGGCAAAGCTCTCGCCAGCGGCAAACGTCTCGAACTGCTGGATCTACTCGCCCAGGGTGAGCGGACCGTCGAATCGCTCGCCGCTGCCGCCGGGTTGAACCTCACGACCGCGTCGGCCCACTTGCAAACACTCAAGCAGGCCGGATTCGTCGCCACCCGACGCGAAGGCGTGCGGATCCACTACCGCCTCGCCGGCGAGGACGTGGCACAACTGTTCGCGTTGCTGCGCAAGGTCGCCGAAGCCCACCAGCCAGCCGTGACACCTGCCCGCGATAACTACCTGGGCCCCGCCGACGGCCGGGAGATGACCCGCGACGAACTGCTGACCCGCTCCAAGACTGGTCAGGTCGTCGTCCTGGATGTGCGCCCCGCGCCGGAGTATCAGGCTGGCCATATCCCTGCCGCGGTCAATATCCCTGTCGACCAGTTGGCCGACCGTATCGCCGAGCTCCCCGCTGACAGTGAGATCGTCGTCTACTGCCGCGGCGAGTACTGCGTGCTGGCCTACGACGCCGTGCGGCTGCTCACCGACCGCGGGCGCCGTGCGATCCGCCTCCATGACGGCATGCTCGAATGGCGTCTGGCCGAACTACCCCTCGCCCCCGCCTGACCCAGCTTGTCGAGCATTCGCTCCAACAGTTGGACCGACTCCTCGGCAGCACCGGGTCCGGCGTCTGGGGTCGCGGGTAGGGCGGGGCGATTCATGACGGTCGCCGATCGGGTACCAGGGCGGTGCCGAGAATGTGTTCGGCCGCCGGGGACGGGAAAGCCGTGTCGGGGAATCGGACCCGCTTTGTCATCGGTGAGGGTGAACCCCACATCGGGGAGCGCGAGCAGGGTGTCGCGGACCGGTGTGGCAGCCCTCATTGAGAGGCGGCCACACCGTTGACATGATCGATGATCCGAAGAGCGCCCGCAAGTTCGGGAATTGCCGATCCCCCCGCGCGCACTGGGGTTGCTCGAGACGATGCACATGACCCACAAGCCCGAGCACCTGGCGGTGGGGCGTCCACTCGCCGCCGGGGATCTGATCCTTGCCCGGATCGACGGGAAGCAGTTGCCCGTCCGCGATTACACCCGATTGTTCACCGAGCGGCGCACGGCGGCCAAGCTCCCCCCGATCACCCTGCGGAACACGCAGCACAGCTCCGTGTCGCGTGCGGCGGGGATACCGGCCGATATTGCCGCCGCCTGGCACGGGCATTCGGGACGCATGACGCAGGCCGTCTGTGGACGCGCCACCGACGACCGACCGCCGCCTCGGCGGCACTCTATAACGCTGTAGGACAGAGTTAGGACATGCCGCCGGGCAGGGACACCGGCCAGGACACGAAGAAACCCCCTCCAACGCAGGTCAGAGAGGGTTTCTTGAAAAGTGGAGCTAAGGGGACTCGAACCCCTGACCCCCACACTGCCAGTGTGGTGCGCTACCAGCTGCGCCATAGCCCCGTGTTCAGTTGTTTCAGCGGCTCTCGCTGCTGCCTGAATGAAGTTACACCATGCGTCTGAGCGAGAACAAATCGGCTGGTAGACGGCGAAAATGTGGGGTTACGGGCGGGGGTGCAGTGGCCCGTGGGGCGGGAAGGATCGGCTGGTCAGGGGTAGAATGTGCCGAACCTCACGTGGGGCTCATGGGGCCAGGTTCACTACCCAGTTCTCGTCTTGCCAGTTGATCTTGGTGGTGCCGTCGTAGATCGAAGGGGTGGCGGCTTTGTTGCCGGTGCGGGCGTCGAGGTCGGCGAGGTTTTTCGCGGCGGCAGTCTTGGCGGCATCGGATTGGGTGCCGTTGTTGATGCAGGCGGCGACGGATTCGGGGGCGCCGGATTCGGTGGCGATGGTGGCGAGGGCGGGGTTGCTCAGGTCGGAGCCGCCTTCGGCGGGCTGCCTCTTGGTGAACAGCGTCTCGTGGAACTTGCTGTAGGTGGGGCCCGAACCTGCTTGGGCGACACAGAGATTCGCGGCGATCGCGCGGGTGGAGTAGTCCTTGCTCTTGGACTGGGGGTCGAGGAAGCTGACGAGGTGGTAGTTCACCGCGAGCTTGCCTTCGTCGATCTTCTGGGCGAGTTCCTGACCGAAGCTGGTTTCCATCGCGCCGCAGGCGGGGCAGAGGGGGTCTTCGAAGATGTCGACGGTCTTGGGGGCGTCGGGGCGGCCGAGGCGGATGACGCCTTCGGGAGTGGTGCTGACCTGCACGGCGGCCTCGCGGACGGGGCCGTAGCCCTCGTTGCGTACGGCGGGCGGCGGTTCGGCGCTCCACTTGTAGGCAGCGAACACGATCAATCCGATGAGGACTACCGCCACCGCGGCCAGCGCGTAGGTGGTGTTGCTGGAAACGGGGCGCGGATTGTGCGAAGAACCGGCTGTGCTCACCCGTCCACTCTGCCTCGAGTGGCAGGCGGCTCGCCGCCCGGGCAGACCGAAATGGCGCTGACCTGCTACTGCGGCTTGCGGTAATCGCTGGGTCGACCGGCGGGAACCATGCCATCACGCACCACCGGCACACCGTCGGGGCTGCCATCGCAGCTGCATTGCGGGTCGATGCCGTCACCTGCGTGATCGGGGTGCTCGGGGTCTTCGGGATGGCTGATCTGCGAGGGCTCGGGCGTTACCAGCCACACCGCGGCCGACACCGCGAGTATCGCGCCGGTGACCGCCATACCCACCCCGAACGAGGTGCGTTCGGCCAGCCAGCCGATGACGATCGGGCCGAGCACGGTGCCGAAATCGGCCGACATCTGGAACGCGGCGAGCACCGGGCCGCCACGAGCGCGCGAACCGATCACATCGGCCAGTGCCGCCTGCTGCACGGGACTGAACATCCCCGAACCGAGGCCCGCGACAAACGACGCGATCAGGAACCACAGCAGGTTCGGCGCGAAGCCGAGCGCACCGGTCCCGAGCGCGCAGATGACTGAGCCTGCGATCAGGAACGGCTTGCGCCCGAACCGGTCGGAGAGCCGGCCCGACAGGAACAACACCGCCGCATTACCCGCGGCGAACACCGTCAACGCCACGCCCGCCATGCCGATTTCCTGGTGCAGGGTCTCGACAACCAGCAGGGGCACGAACGCCATCCGCACACCGAACACCGCGATGCCGCCCGCGAAACTCGACAGCAGTACCGCCCGGTAAGCGGGCTCGGCCCACCCTTGACGGAAGGTGAATTCGATCGGCTGCACACCGTTGTCCGGTGTGAGCACCGGCGATTCACGCAACCCGGCGAACACGATCACACACACCACCAGCAGCGCGGCCATATAGATGAGGAACGGCGCACGGAGCCCGAACTCGGCCAAACTACTTCCGACCAGCGGACCGAGCAGCGACCCGATCAGAAAACTCGTCGAGTAGAGCCCGGAGATCCGGCCACGCGCGGCAGGCGGTGACACCCGGATGATCAGCGCCATCGACGACACCGTGAACATCGTTGACCCGATACCGCCCAGCGAACGCAGCACCAGCAGTTGCCAATACGTTTGCGCCAGCGCGCACGCACCGGTCGACAGGGCAACGATCGCGATGCCGGCCAGATACACCCGCCGCTCGCCCAGCTTCTGCACGAGCCGCCCACTGGCGGGCGCGAACAGCAATCGCATCAACGCGAACGCACTCACGATCGCCGAGGCGGCCGCGATGCCGACTCCGAATTCACGCGCGTACTGCGGCAGAACGGGTGCGACGAGACCGAACCCGAGAGCGATCACGAAAGCGGCCGCGATCAGGACCCAGATCTCGGCGGGTAGCCGGACTTTGGCCGGAGCGCTCACTCGATCAGCGCCTGGTTCACCATCTCCTCGGCCGCAGCCTGCACCTGGGTGAGATGTTCAGGACCGAGGAACGACTCGGCGTAGATCTTGTATTTGTCCTCGGTGCCCGAGGGGCGTGCGGCGAACCAGGCGTTCTCCGTGGTGACCTTCAGCCCGCCCAGCGGCGCTCCGTTGCCGCGCGCGGTGGTGAGGATGCCGGTGATCTCCTCGCCCGCGATCTCGGTGCCGGTGACGGCGTCGGGAGTCAGGCGCGCGAGTTCGGCCTTCTGTGCAGCGGTGGCGGGGGCGTCGATGCGCGCATAGGCGGGGCTGCCGTACTGACGTTCGAGTTCGCCGTACCTGGCCGACGGGGTCTGGCCGGTGACGGCGGCGATCTCGGCGGCGAGCAGCGCGAGCAGGATGCCGTCCTTGTCGGTGGTCCACACGGTGCCGTCCATTCGAAGGAACGACGCGCCCGCGCTCTCCTCACCGCCGAAAGCCAAACTGCCACTGAACAATCCGGGTACGAACCACTTGAATCCGACCGGCACCTCGTACACATCCCGCCCGAGCACGCCGACCACGCGGTCGACCATGGACGAGGTGACGACGGTCTTGCCGATCTTGGTGAGCGCGTCCCACCACATCCGGTTCGCGACGAGGTATTCGATCGCGACGGCCAGGAAGTGGTTGGGGTTCATCAGGCCACCGTCGGGGGTGACGATGCCGTGCCGGTCGGCGTCGGCGTCGTTGCCGGTGGAGATGTCGTAGTCGTCCTTGATCCCGACCAGGGAGGCCATGGCGTGGCGCGAGGACGGATCCATCCGGATCTGGCCGTCGCTGTCGAGGGTCATGAAACGCCAGGTGGGGTCGACGAACGGGTTGACCACCTCGAGCTCGAGATCGAAGCGCTGCCCGATCTCCTCCCAGTAGTCCACGCTCGCGCCACCCATCGGGTCGGCGCCCATCCGGATGCCAGCGCCACGAATCGCGTCCAGGTTCAACGCGTTCGGCAGGTCGCAGACGTACTGGTCGAGGTAGTCGTAGCGCTGCACGTGGGAGTTCATCGCCTGGTCGAGCGAGACCCGCTTGACTCCGGCCAGGCCGCCGCGCAGCAGTTCGTTGGCGCGGGCGGCGATGGCGTCGGTGGCCTTGGTGTCGGCGGGGCCGCCGTGCGGTGGGTTGTATTTGAAGCCGCCGTCGCGCGGTGGGTTGTGCGAGGGGGTGACCACGATGCCGTCGGCCTGGTGCTTGGTGCCACCGCGGTTGTGGTTCAAGACAGCATGACTGAGCGCGGGCGTGGGGGTGTAGCGGCCACGGGCGTCGATCACGGCCGTGACGTCGTTGCCCGCCAGGACCTCGAGCGCGGTGGTCCAGGCGGGTTCGGACAGGGCATGGGTGTCGCGCGCGAGATAGACCGGGCCGGTGATGTCACGGGTGGCGCGGTATTCGACGATCGCCTGCGTGATCGCCATGATGTGGGCCTCGTTGAACGCGCCGTCCTCGCTGGACCCACGGTGCCCCGAGGTCCCGAACACCACCTGCTGGCTCGGCTCGTCCGGATCGGGGACGAGGCTGTAGTACGCGGTGACCAGGTGGGCGATGTCCACCAGGTCGGTCGGGCGGGCAGGCCGTCCGGCGCGATCGTGGGCCATGGTGGGTGTTCCCTTCCGTGTCGGCTGCGCGCGGCTGGTCATGAGGATCATGCGCACAACCACTGGGTCAGGGACGCGGCGGCGTACACCGCGGCCAGGCTCGCCGCGACGCTGATCACGACATTGCCCACGGCATACACGTAGGCGCCCTCGGTTACCAGACGGATCGTCTCGTAGCCGAACGTGCTGAACGTGGTCAGCGCACCACAGAAGCCGGTTGCCGCGAATGCCAGCAGCGCACTGCCCGCACTCGCGCCGATCAAACCCCCGAGCAACGCCGAACCGACAATGTTAACGGTTAGTGTCCCCCATGGCAGCCCAGTCGGAAACCGCGCCGACATCTGCCGGTCGATCAGGTACCGGGCAGGTGCGCCGAGCATGCCACCGGCTATCACCAGCGCCACCGTCATGCCACGCCTGCCTGTGTGGGAGCCGACATCTCGACCATCGGCCCACCCCCTTCCGTCGTCGAATTCATGCGAACCCCCGCCGCGCGACCCACCGGGTCGCGATCATGGCGACTGCCACGGCACCGAGTGCCGCCAGCACCGACAGACCGAGATAGGCCATCGCGGTGCCCGTCGCACCGGTGCCGATGAGTCTACGAATCTCGAGGCTATAGGTGGAGAAAGTCGTGAAGCCGCCCAGCACACCGATTCCCAGGAACGGCCGCACGAGTTTCGGCGCGTCCCACAGTTCGGTGACCACGACCATCAGCACCCCGATCGCGAAGCAGCCGAGCACATTCACCGTCAACGTCGACCACGGGAATCGGCCGGGGAGCACCGGCCACCAGTGACCCATGCCGAACCTCGCGACGGCACCGAGGCCGCCCCCCACCGAGATCGCCGCGAGGACGGCGGGATCGAGCGCCGGAGGCCGCGATGTCATGCGCTGCCCTCCCGGTGGCTGATCCGTGTGGTGGTCGTTGCTCATGGTATCGAGACCCACCGACACCAGTGCGCACGGTGCGGTCGCGGCAAACTTTCAGCAGACCGCACCGGCGAACGACGATGGCCCGAACCGGTTGCCGGTTCGGGCCATCGCGTCGCGGTTGTGCTGGATCAGTGCGCCAGCACCGGCTCGCCTTCGGCCGGAGCCGGCACGGTGTTCGGCATGAGCACCGCGATCACGATCGCACCGAGCACGAAAGTGGCCGTCGCCCACCAGAAGCTGGTGGTGTAGCTCTCGATCGCGCCCTGTGCCATGGTGAGCGGGCCCGGCTGATTCGACGACACGTAGTCGGTCATCGCCGAGGCCGCGATGGTGCTGAGCAGCGCGGTGCCGATGGAGCCACCGATCTGCTGGCTGGTGTTGACCATCGCCGAGGCGACACCGGCATCCTCGTGCTGCACACCCGCCGTCGAACCCTGGAACGCGACCGACATCGCACCACCGAGGCCGAGGCCGAGCAGTACCAGCGCGGGCAGGATATGGGTGACATAGCCCGAGTCGAGACCGATCTGGGTGAGCCACAGCATGCCCGCGGCGGCGATCAGGAAGCCACCGCTGATGACGATCTTGGGGCCGAGCTTCGGCAGCAGCAGCGACGGCGCGGTGGTCGAGGAGGCCACCATGCCCGCCACCATCGGCAGGAACGCGAGGCCGGTCACGATCGGCGTGTACGCCAGGGTCAGTTGCATGTAGAAAGTGAGGAACAGGAAGATCGCGAACATGCCGATGCCCATGACGAACACGGTCAGGTACGACGCGCCACGGGTGCGGTCGGCGACGATGCGCAACGGCAGCAACGGATGCGCGACCTTGGTCTCGATCCACACGAAGACCGCGAGCAGCACGGCGCCACCGAGCAGGAAGGCCAGCGTGGTCGGGTCGCTCCAGCCGTTGGACTCGGCGTGGGAGAAGCCGTAGACGATGCCGAACAGCGCGGCGGTGACGGTGACGGTGCCGTACCAGTCGAGCTTGGGCCGCGAGGTCGATGTGTGCTTGGCCAGCAGCAGCACGGCGCCGACGAGCGCGACGGCGGCGAAGATCAGGTTGATGTACATCGCCCAGCGCCAAGACGCCAATTCGGTGAGCACGCCACCGAGCAGCAGGCCGATCGCGCCACCCGCACCGGCCACGGCACCGAAGATGCCGAACGCCTTGGACCGTTCACCGGGTTCGGTGAAGGTGACCGTGAGCAGCGACAGCGCGGCGGGGGCGAGCAGCGCACCGAACACACCCTGGCCCACGCGGGCCGCGACGAGCATCTCGAAGCTGGTGGCCGCACCGCCGATGGCCGAGGCCACCGCGAAGCCGATCAGGCCGACGATGAAGGTGTTGCGGCGACCGAACAGGTCACTGAGCCTGCCGCCGAGCAGCAGGAGGCTACCGAAGGCCAGGGCGTAACCGGTGATGACCCATTGCCGGTCACCGTCGCCGAAGCCGAGGTCTGCCTGGGCAGCGGGCAGTGCGATGTTGACGATGGTCGCATCGAGCACGACCATCAGCTGGGCGATGCCGAGTACAGCAAGCACCCACCAGCGCAGGGCATGCGAGCCGCGGCGCTCGGTATCCGCGGGGCTCTTGGGCCCGGTGTCGAGTGTGGTGGTCATAACTCCCCTAGTAGGTCTGCGGGTGGTTTCGGGTGGCATAATTGGAGGCATCGCCTCCGCTTCATTCGAAGCTACCAGAGTAACGGAGAAATGACCTCCACTTAATCCCCCGGATTGATAGGATGCACTTGTGAATCACGCCACGACGACTGCCACACCACCCCGCAGATTGCGCGCCGACGCCGCGCGCAATCAGCAACGCATCGTCGCGGCCGCCCGTGAGCTGTTCGCCGATCACGGTCTCGAGATCACCCTCGACGATGTCGCCGAGCGCGCGGGCGTGGGCGTGGGGACCGTGTACCGGCGCTTCGCGAACAAGAAGGAACTCATCGCCGAGGTCTTCGACCAGCACGTGAAGGACTTCGCCGACGCGGCCGACGCGGCCATGGGCAACCCGGACGCCTGGCTCGGGTTCGTCGAGTTCTTCGAGAGCGCGTGCAAACACCTGGCGACCAACCGCGGTTTCGGCGAGGTGATGCTCGAACTCGAGGAAGATCCGGCCCGTTTCGCCGAGCTGCGCGACCGGATCCAACCTGCGGTCGCGGGCATCGTCGATCGTGCGCGCGCGGCGGGCGCGGTGGACCCCGACATCGCGACCTCCGACTTCTTCGCGCTGATCCACATGGTCAATTCCCTCGCGGAGTTCGCGGGCCCGGTGAATTCCGAAGTGTGGCAACGGTATATGGCCATCGCGCTCAACGGCGTCCGCACCGACGCGGTGCCGCGCAGGCCACTACTGGTCGCGCCGATGACCGACGAGGAGGTCGAGCAGGCCAAGACCGCCGGCTGCCTCGGCCGCCGTCGCTGACCCGAAACGTGTCCATCCAGTAGCGCACGTCACAGCGCATCCTCTACTGTTGGACACATGACCAAGAGTACCTGGGCGAACTGGGCAGGCGAGCAGCGCTGCGCACCCGCCGTCGTCGCCGCGCCGCGTGACGTCGAGGAACTGGCCGCGATCGTGACCGATTCGGCCGCCGCGGGGCGGACCGTACGCGTCGCCGGGTCGGGGCACTCGTTCACCGACGCCGTGCTCACCGACGGCACCCTGGTCGATCTCAGTGGTCTGGACAAGGTCCTCGATGTCGACGCCGACACCGGGCAGGTCCGGGTGGAAGCCGGGATCTCGCTGCACGCGGCGAGCCCACTGCTGCACGGGCACGGGCTGGCCTTCCCCAATCTCGGCGACATCGATACGCAGAGCCTCGCGGGCGCCACCGCCACCGCCACCCACGGCACCGGCGCCCGGCTGCGCAATATCTCCGCGGCGCTGCACTCGGTGGAGGTACTGCGCGCCGACGGCACCCGGGTGGAGCTCAACGAGCAGACCGACCCCGATGGCTGGCGGGCGGCACGGGTCAGTGTCGGCGCGCTCGGCATCGTCACCGCGGCCACCGTGCAGCTCGAGCCGTCGTTCGTGCTCGAGTGCGTCGAGCGGCCGGTGCCGCTGACCGAGGTGCTCGCCGATATCGACGAATTCGCCGACGGCAGCGATCATTTCGAGTTCTTCGCCTTCCCGCACAGCGATACCGCGATGACCAAGGCCATCGATCGCACCGAGTCGCCGGAACAACCGCGCGGCAAGGTGCGCGAGTGGATCAACGACATCTTGATCGCCAACCATGTCTACGACGGCATGTGCAGGCTGGGCCGGCGAATTCCGGCCGCCATCCCCATGATTCACCGCGCGGCCACCCTGGCAGGCAGTAACAACCGGCAGATCGACCGCTCGTATCGGGTGTTCTCCACCCCGCGGCTGGTGAAGTTCACCGAGATGGAATACGCGATCCCCCGCGTGCACGCGGCCGAGGCGATTCGCGAAATCCTGGCACTGGGAAGGCGATTCGGCACACCGATGCCGATCGAGGTGCGCTGGGTCGCGCCCGACGACGCCTTCCTGTCCCCCGCGAGCGGACGCGAGACCTGCTACATCGCGGTGCACCAGTATCAGGGCATGGTGTGGGAGCCGTATTTCCGCGCGTGTGAGGCGGTATTCGACGCCATCGACGGCAGACCGCACTGGGGCAAACACCACTTCCAGACCGCCGCGACGCTGCGCTCGCGCTACCCCGACTGGGACCGCTTCACCGCCGTCCGACGGCGCTTCGACCCCACCGGCGTGTTCGCCAACGACTACGTGCACCGGGTGCTCGGCGCACTCGACTGACGCGGCGTGCGGACACCGCTCACCGATGACGCCGTCGGGCTCTCGGATGTGGTGGTCACGATGGGGTGCGGTGAGGTGTGTCCGTACTTTCCCGGAATCAGCTATCGCGACCGGGTGCTGCCGGATCCGGCCGGGCAGCCGATCGAGGTCGTTCGCGGCATTCGCGACCACCTGCAGATTCTGATCGGGAACCTGATCGCGGAACTGGTGCCGGTGCCCGCGCGTTGACGTCCGATTCGTTCAAGACCGCACCCCGCTCGGGTGCCTACGCTGCGAATATGACTCCACAGCTCGATGTCGTGTCCGTTGTTGTTTCCGATATGGCCGCTTCGGTGGCCTTCTACCGCAGGCTGGGACTGGCTTTCCCGGACGGTGCCGAATCCGGGGGGCATGCCGAGGCCGTGATCGGCACCGGCCTGCGGCTGGCGCTGGACACCGAGGCGACGATCGCCTCCTTCACACCCGATTGGCGACCGCCGACCGGTCCCGGCCGCAGCAGTCTGGCGTTTCGATGCGCCGATCCGGCCGAGGTCGACAAGCTCTACGCCGAGCTCGTCGACGCCGGCCATCACGGCGAACTCCCACCGTGGGATGCCTTCTGGTGCCAGCGTTACGCCACACTCGCTGACCCCGACGGGCACGGAATCGACCTCTACGCGCCGTTGCCCGCCGAATAGGCCGACCAGTCGTGGGGGTCGCGCTGGCGCTGCTGATAGCGGCCGAGCATCTCGCGGACCTCGTCGCTCACCGGGGGTTCTCCGGTGAGCCTTGTCCACAGGTGCGCGTCGTGGTCGGTGAGCGTCAACGGTCCGGTCGCGGCCACGTCGACGACGAAGGTGAACTGCCTGGTGCGGGCGCCTTCGCCGGTCAGATAGTCGAAATCGCCGAGGTAGTCGCTGACTCCGGTGACCTCGAGCCCGGTTTCCTGCGCGACTTCGCGGGCCAGCGCTTCGTCGAGTGCCTCACCCGGCTCGACGACGCCGCTGGGCAACTCCCACCGGCCGCCCAGGAAATCCGATCGTCGGCGGCGCAGGATGAGCACTCGATGATGGCGGACGACGACCGCGCCGACGACAAGTCGGCGGATTTCGTCTCGTTCTGCCTCGATACGGAGAGTGGAGTACACGGATTCGTCGATCATCGGGTCACATCCTCTCGTCGGTGTTTCGGACTGGCCTAAGCACTTGCGACGGGGCGTGCACTCTTGAGCCTAAACCTTCCGCTACGCTGTGCCGAATGAGACTTTTCGGGCAGCGAGACGCCCGATCAGCGGTGTTGCAGGGCGCCAACCGAGCATCCCGCCAGGTCACGGAACTCCCGCGACAGGTGTGCCTGGTCGGCGAAGCCGGTCGTGGCGGCGATTCGCGCGGCCGGAAGTCCGGTGCGAACCGCCGCCAGCGCACGTTGAAAGCGCAGAATACGCGCCAACATCTTGGGGCCGTAGCCGAAGGCGAACAGGGAGCGCCGGTGCAGCATCCGGGCCGACATACCCGTCCGGGCAGCGGTCTCGGCGACCGTCGCGCCTGCCGACAGCGAATCGACAACCGCGGTGAGAGCTGGATCCGCGGGCCCTTTTTCAGTAGCGAATCGCCATGCGATCGTCTCGAGCGCCGTGACGCGGTCGGGCGCGTTGTCGATCCGGTCGACGAGTTCGCGGGTGGTGCGCGACGGCGCCAGCTCGGCCAGGTCGACCCGCTGGTTCAGCAGTTCCACCGCCGGAATCCCGAGCAACGTGGGCGCGGTGCCCGGCGCGAATCTGATGCCGACGAATTCGCTCGCCCGGGCGGTGGGTGCCAGGAACGCGCGACTGTCCGGGCCCGCGACCATCAGCGTGCCCTCGGTCCAGATCAGATCCATGCAACCGTCGGGGAACACCCTGACGGGACCGGTGTGAGCGGGCATGGTTCGCGACCAGACCACCGCTCGGTCCAGCCGCGATTCGCGTTCCCGGTATTCGGCCACACTTCGACGGTAGCCGCACCCACCGACAGGTAGTTGCCGCACCGTCATCGCCCCCTACGTAAGATCTGACGGCACGACGTTCGCTCGGCAGAGGGGTGCCCTATGCAACCGACAGCATCAGTGCGGGGTGGACGGCCGCGGGTGGCGGGATTTCCCGGCGCCGATATAGATATCGAGCCGGACGTGTGGTCGGGGGCGCCGGTCGACGACGACCGGATCCGGGCGTTGGCCGTCGGCGCGTATTACGGGCGAAGTTGGGGTGCGCAGTGCGATGGCGTCGCGTTTCTGCCGGAGGAGCCCGACAGCGCGTCGACCCGGCGCGAGACCGCGATCGAAGGACTGCACGAGTCGTGGGGTGTCGACAATGCCGAGGACGCGCATGACACCGTGCGGCGATTGCTGGCCGGGATGCACGCGCCGCTGTTCGAACTCGTCCATCCACTCGCCGTCATGGCCTCGACCGATACCGGCCGGGTCGACCGGTCAGGCTTGGCCGACGAACATCGCGAATTCCTCCACACACTCTCGGGTTTCCGCGGTTATCGCGGGCCTGCCGGGATCGATCGCGACTACGACGCGTGGCTGCAAGCCATCAAGCTCGGCATCACCGACAGTCTGCCGGCGCCGCTGCAGATCGACGCCACCGCATGGGATCTGGCCCGGCTGGTGTTCATCGCCCGCGCCGCGTGCACGGCGGGTTATCTGACCGACGACGAGGCGTGGGAGCACATGCTGACCGGGCTGGATCGGGCGCGCCAGCACTATCGCAACTGGCGGCAGTTCGGCGACGGGTTCCTCACGGGGGCGATCTTCTGGGCGGCCACACAGGATCTATCGGCCGCGAAAAGCCAAGTGGCCGAACGTAGGCGGATGATCGCGGGGCTACACCTTCGACCATCGAGTCCGTGGCGGCGGGTGGCCCTGCATCCAGGTTCGCCGGTGTTCAGCCCGGCATCGTCAGCATGATGCCGACGGCTTGACGGCGGAACGGGTCGTCGTCGACCATCCCCAGTTTGCGGCGTTCCACCAGCAGCTGCCATTCGCCGAAGAGGTCGGCCGAGCAGGGCATGGACTGGGCGATGGAACCGTCGACGTGCTCGATTTCGCAGGCAAGGCCGACGGCCTCGGTGATGCGGGTGAAGTCGGCGGGTTCCCAGTCGACGAAGTCGAGGTCGGTGCCCGCGCCCGAAATCCGCAGGGTCGCAACCTGTCCGGGTTCTGTGCGCACTTCGGCACCGGTGAGAACCGAGACCGGGAATTCGTAGACCGCCCACGCGGAGACGAACAGCAGGCGCACAGTTGTGATCGCGACCAGACCCGGCGCACCCTCGTGGCCGGCCTGAGCCAGTTCGAGAACGTACTCGTCGGGGCGGGCACAGCTGTGCAGAATGTCGATCTCGCGTACGGAGTTGCCCGCGTGGCGCATTCGGCGCGCTGCCGCGGTGACATCGGGACGGTGTCGGCCGTTCGGAGCCTGAACCGCTTGCGGTGGAACGAGATTCGGCCGGGGCGGAAACACCCTGCGCAGGCTGACGAGGTCGCGTTCGACAGCTCTGATCAGCGCCTGCGCCTGCTCGCGTAGATCGGTTTCCAGGAACACCGGCACCGGATGGCGATCCGTCGGCGCGCCGTTGACCACGAACTGTGCCGACCGGAAGAACAGCAGCAGCGCCATCTGCCCGTCCTCGGTGGTCGCGAGCGCGATCCTGCCCAGCTCGGCCACGCCGACATCGAGCGCGATCTCGTTGTCGGCGCGCAGCGGCGTCGTCACCAACCGCCCGTCCGCATACCGGACCGCGACTCGCGCACCCCATACTTCGATCACCGCCACGTCCCTCCTGGCATGCCCCGCATCGGTGGATCCTACCGAGGGGTCATCACGGGCAGGGGGAATGGTCCTGCCGATGGTGTGCGAACGCGCACTGAGGTGGCAGGCTGTAGGTATGCCCGATGAACAGGAAGTCTCCGCCGAACAGTCCGGTGCCGCGAACGAAACTCCGGAAGAGGCGACCAAGCGGAAGTTCCGCGAGGCGCTCGAGCGGAAGAACGGCCACTCCTCCGCGGGTGGGGCCGCCCAGAATTCCGCCAAAGTGCGTGGTACGCATGCTCAGGCGGGTGGGAAGCGGACCTTCCGCCGTCGCGCAGGCGGGTAGTTTCGCGCACGGCCGGTCTCCGATGCCTTGCCCGTGAGCAGCCCTGCCGCCACAGGTAATCACCTTGTGGCACAGGGCTTTTCGCGTATCTACTGCAAGCGGTAGGTATCGGCGTCGGCTTCGGATCGCACGGCGTTGTCGAAGGTGACACCGCTGTCGGCTTCGCTGAAGACCAGCCAGCAGCCCCGGATGGCGCCGAGCAGGTCTTCGAGCAGGTCGATCGCGGGGCGGGTGGGGTCGAGGCGGCAGATGCGGTAGCCGTCGGTCCAGGCGTCGGGATCGTCGTCCTCGTCGTGTTCCTCGATGTCCTGCGCGGCGTCGATGATTCCGTCCAGGTCGCGGACCTTGCCCTCGGAGACGGCGATGGCATCGGCGATCAGGTCGACCACCACCTGGGTGGGCGTCTCCCCCGCGCCGAGCCGTTCCAAGACCACGGTCGGCGTTTCGACCTGGAGTGCTTCGATGTCATCCGCCTCGGCGACCACATCCACCGGCTCGAGGCCCGTGACCTCGCCCGCCACGGTGGCCGCGGCCCGCAGCCAGTGTGCGGCGGCGACCGACGCGGCGGCGGGGTCCAGTTCGGTGAACAGGTCGATCGTGCCCAAGGGATTGGCGCGCAGCAGCGTGTCGGCGGCGTGCACCTGGACCGGGGAGATCTCCGGTCGGGTCAGTTCGACGGCTTGTCGCGCCCGGCCGCCCAGATCGCCCAGCTCCGCGGCCGTGATCGCCGCCTGCTCGGTCAGCACTTCGTTCACCAAGCGGTCGATCAGGCCCGCATCGCCGATCGCATGGAGCACGCGGCCGAGATGATGCGCCGATTCCTCGATGGGGCTGTAGAAGACCAGCATGCACCCGTCCTCATCGGGCAGGTTGGGCGTGCGCAGCGCGTCTTCGACCTTCGCGAACCGACCACGTTCCTCCGCCCGCCGCCACGCCTCCCCGTTCTCGACATCGGGATCCCCGGCAGCGGTCGCCGGATGCGTATAGGTCCGCCACTGGAACCGCGCCAAACTCGCCAGCGCGGCCGCCAACTCCACCCCGTGCTCGGCCCCCGGCACCTCGGCGATCGTCTCGGCGACGTCACCCCGACCGGTCCCCCAGGTAGCGACCAACGTCCCCGCTCCCGAGTCGTATGCATACCGCGTCACACGCTCAGTTCTACGTGGCCCACCAGCACGCCCCTGCACCAGGGTCGCACCGATCAGGTCCGCGTAGGGCGTGAAATGCTGAACGCGGAGCTAACGGCCGCGCTGCGCGACGGTGGTCAGCATGACCTGCGGCACGTCATAGACCTGCGCTGAACCGCACAGTTGCATGAACTCGTCGACCACGCCGGCGGCGAGGCCGCCGCTGATGAGGTCATCGCACACGCGCTCGATGAGCGGTGCCCACCGGTCCAGGCCTGGACCGCCACCGAGTCGGCCCGCTGCGGACTCGACCGTCACGACGCTGAGGCCATGCTCCTGCAAAAGTCCTGGTACTGATTTCGACCAGGTCAGGTCCATGCCCGACGTCGCGCAGTAGGCGCCGTAGGCGGCCATGACTGCCTCGACCGCCGGATATCTGCTCGCCGGCGCGAGGGCGTAAGGCTCGGTGATGACCAAGACGCCGCCAGGGGCCAACATCTCGACAACCTGGGCCGCGACCTCGTCGCGGTCGGGCAGGTGCGCCAGCACGAATCGAGCGTGGATCAGGTCGAATGCCTGATCAGGCACAAGGTCTCGGATATCACGTTCGACGACGGCCGCGTTCGTCGGCATCGGCTCACCGGTCGCCATCAAGGTGACGTCCTGGTCGAGTGCGGTGACCGCCGTGTGGGGCCAGTGCAGCGCCATCCACCGGGCAATCGACCCGGTGCCGGCGCCGACGTCGAGCGCGCGAGCACACCGTGCGGGCGCGCTCTGCTCGAGAACGCGGTGGGTGTTGGCGTCGGTACTCGTAGCGATACTGCGCAATCGGGCTGCGTCGTCGACGCCGCCCGTGGCGATCTTGGACATCATCACAGCTGCTCTCCTTGGTGCTGGCCCTGGTCGATCTTGTGATCGGCGTGGGCGATTCGCAGGCGGTACGCCGCGCGATCAGGTGCCCGCCACCAATCGTGCAGCGATTCTGTCCACAAATCGTGACGCTCGGCCGTGGTCCATCCCTGGCTCTCGAGCGCACGATACAGCGACCAGAAATGGGCGCTGTGCGCCGCGTAGTCGGCTATCCGATGCGCGATCGGCGGTACTTGGTAGACAACCCGGAACCGTCCCACCCGCAGTCGGTAGACGTCCACGCCGACCAGTTTCCGGATGGCCAGACCCTCCGCATACGGATCGTCACCGAGGGTCGTGAGCGCGGTGAGGATACGCATCGCGTCCCGGTGTTCCAGATCACGCAGTTCACGGCACGCTGTCATGTACACACGATTCCGTCGTCGGGGCATGAAAAAGCCCCTCACCTGCGTGTCAGGTGAGGGGCCTCGAGTGGAGCTGCCGGGAATCGAACCCGGGTCCTCCGCCGCGTCTTCAGGGCTTCTCCGTGTGCAGTTCGCTCTGTCTCTGCTCGGATCTCCAGGTCTCGCGAACAAGCCCGGATGACGATCCCAGTCGCTGTTAGATGTCCCCTTCGACTCCGCGACCGAGCCGAACGGTAATTCCCTCTAGCTGATGCCAGTACCCGGGTCGAGGGACGAACCCGGACTGACAGAGACGTCCTGGCTACTTAGGCAGCGAGGGCGTACTCGCGCTGATTGGAATCGGCGCTTAATTGGTTGCAGCGACGCTTACGGTGGTCTCTTGCCTGCACCGACACGCTTCCCCTGAATCAACGTACGCAGTCGAAACCGTTCAGCCCCGTACGTGCCCGCACCGTGCGGGCTAGTCATATTAACACCGGCGCGGGGTCAGATCTTCCCATTATTTCTGCCAGCTCGCGGTGTCGCCGAAGTGATCTTGTAGCGAACCCCGCCAGATGGCCTCGGCGAATCCGGGTGGGACTGCCGGTGGTGACGGGTACTGTTCTCGTTCGGCCGCCCCGGAACCGTGAAATGTCCTGGGCGACTGGAGCGAGGAGTTATCCCATGGCATTCACCGGTCAGCGTGGACTGCGCCGATTCGCGGCGATCCCGGCTGTCGCGAGCCTCGTACTGGCTGCTGCCTGCTCGTCGGGCGAGCCCACCGCCGGGCCGGGCGTCACCAGCACGCCCTGTCCAGGTTCGGCGAACAAAGATCGCGGCTGCATCTACCTCGGGGTGCTCTCGGATCTGGAGAACGGGCCGTTCACCGCGCTCGGTGCCTCCATGAACGACGGTCAGGTGGCGTTCTGGAAGCAGGTGAACGCGGCGGGCGGCATCGGCGGCTACGACATCGACATCAGCACCTACACCCGCAACACCTCCTACGATCCGCGTACCCATCGCAGCAGGTATCAGGAGATCGAGCCGCACGTGCTCGCGTTGTCGATGAGTTTCGGGACCGCGCAGACGGTCGCGATGCTGAATCAGATGGACGTCGACGACATGGTGAGCACGGCCGCTACCCAGTGGTCGGGCTGGAACTATCGCAGCGCCGACCGCAATCTGGTGCTCAGCGCCGGCTACTCCTACTGCACCGAAGCGGTAACCGGCCTCGACTGGTTCGCCGAAACCCATTACACGCCACGCAATATCGCCGTCGTCGCCTATCGCGGCAACTACGGTGGCGACTACGCCAGCGGTGCGCTGAAGTGGGCGCTGGCCAACGACGCGACCATCGCCGATCGCATCGACACCGGGCCCAATGCCGAGGTCGGCAACCAGGACGGGCCGGTGGCGGAGATCCTTTCGGCGGCACCTGATCTGGTGATGCTGGCCACCGGTCCCTCCGAGACCGCCGAGATCGTAGGCAAGCTCGTGAAGTCGGGCTTCACCGGCCGGTTCCTCGGCTCGCTGCCCACCTGGAACGCGGCACTGCTGCAATCGGCGGCAGCCCCCGCGCTGACCGCGCTCTACAACTACACGACCCCGGTCGACAGCTGGGCTGGTGACAGCGTGGGCGCCAAGCACGCCCGCGACGCGATCACCGGCGAACCGGCCAACTTCGGTTATTCGCTGGGCTGGGCGATCACCTATCCACTCAAAGCCCTGCTCACCACGGCCGCGGCGAACGGCGAGCTCACCCGCACCGGCCTGCGGCGCAGCATCGGGGCGATGAAACCCGACGGTGAAGGCATGGTCGTGATCCATCCGGCCGGTGCGGCGGGACCTGATCTGGAAACGGAATGGTCGGCGGTGTTCGAACCGGACAAGGCAGCGCCGATGGGAGCAAGGGCGGTGAGCGTCGGCTATCAGGGCAAGACGCTGGGTCGGCTGAACCTGCACGAGCCCTGCACCCGGCTGTAGGGAATCAGCTCGCGGCGATCATGGCGACCGCCATGATCGCGAGCACCATGCCTATCTTCTGGGTGGCGCTGATGCGTTCGCCGAGCAGGACCATCGCCAGCAGCACGGTCGCCGCCGGATACAGCGAGCCGATCACGCTCACCACCGACAGCATCGCGCCGTGGAAGGCGTAGAGCAGCGCGGCATTGGCGATCACGTCGAGCACGCCGACCGCCAACGCCAGGCGCAGCGGTTCGCCCTGCAGGCCGCGGAATTCACCCGCTGCCAGCGCCGAGGTCCACACGACCGCTGTTGCCGCGACGCGCTGGGCGAGCAGCGGCCACAAGCCCGCGCTCGCGTGGGTTTCGTGCAGGAAGTAGAAGGCGAAACCGAAGGCGGCACCGGACCCGATGGTGAGCAGCGCGACCCGGCGGGTGAAGCGCAGTTGCCTGCCGCCGGTGATCTCCTCGGTGGTGTCGTCGGGTGCCTCCCGGCTGACGAGCACCACCGCGACCAGAGCGACGGCGATGCCCGCGATCGCGATCGCGCCGGGCCGCTCGCCGAGAAAGAATCCGGCGATGACCGGGATCCCCGCGACCAGCACCGCGGTCAGCGGCGACACCACCGACATGGGCCCGTCGGCGAGCGCGGCATAGAACCACCACACCGCCAAGCCGCTGGCCACCCCCGCGGCCAGACCCCACAGCACCGACGCGGTATCGGCATGCCCACCGACCAGCGGCGCGATCAGCACGACCAACAGCACCGAGAACGGGTACGACACCACGACCACCCGCAAGGCGGTGACCCTGCGTGCCGCGATCCCACCGAAGAAATCGCTGACTCCGTAGCCCGCCGCCGCGACGAGGGCGAGCGCTACGGACAGCACTAACGCATGCCCTTGACCCGCCGGCCGACCTCACGGGTGACCTCGCGCTCGGCCTGCTTGCGAGCCAGATCCTGACGTTTGTCGTAGTCCTGCTTGCCCTTGGCGAGCGCGAGCTCCACCTTCACCTTGCCGTCGGAGAAGTACATCGACAGCGGCACCAGCGTCTGGTTGCCCTCGCGCGACTTGCCGACCAGGTGCTCGATCTCACGCTTGTGCAGCAGCAGCTTGCGGGTGCGGCGCGGCGAATGGTTGGTCCAGGTGCCGTGGCTGAACTCCGGGATGTGCAGGCCACGCAACCAGACCTCACCGTGGTCGACGGTCGCGAAGGCGTCGACCAGGGAGGCCTTGCCTTCGCGCAGGCTCTTCACTTCGGTACCGACCAGCGCGATCCCCGCCTCATAGATGTCGAGGATCGTGTAGTTGTGCCGCGCCCGGCGGTTGGTCGCGATGACCTTGCGCCCCTTTTCCTTCATGATGTGCAACCCTCCCGGTCAACCGGTCATTCAACGGTCAAATACTGGTATCTACCAGCGGTTTCTTAGTCATCACCCTCGTCCCCTCAGTGCCTGTTGTCGTCATTGCTCCCGTCCTTCTCCCGTTGTAGTGCGAAGTCGGACAGTTTGGCGGTCAACAGATCATCCGATGTCCACAGTGTGGCGTACCTGCGGAGGGTTTATTCCGCCGAGGTGTACCCGGCGCGTTCCATCACGAGCTTCGGTGATGCTCCGCCGTTGATGAGCGCTGATGTGGTAGTGCCGGAACAGGTAGTAGATCATGTCGAGGAGTTCGGCGGCGACGCGAATACAGCCCCAGAGATAGGTGTACATCGAGCCCGCCCAGGCGCCCTTGTCAGCGGGCCCGGAATATGACATCGCCCTCCGGTAGATCGGGGTCGATCGGGTGGGCATCCAGGTGTCGGGTGATCGCAGCATCGGCCTCGGCGCCGACGGGGATTCGACGGACGCTGCTCGCTGTCTTGGGTAGGTCGAACACGGTCCGGCAGCTTTGAGTACCCACTGGCGGGTGACGTGGATCTCTGTGATGACGCCTTTTGCTGTCGAGATCGAGCCACTAACATCAGTGGGCTACTGGTTCGCCGAGCCGCATGGTGAGGTGACGTAAGAGGGAATCCGGTGTGAATCCGGAACTGCCCCGCAGCGGTGGACGGGAACGACCGTCGTCATTGGCACTGGGTCTTAGACCTGGGAAGCGGCGACCAGTAGGCCGAGCTCGAGATTTCGAGCTGATGCCCGTGAGTCCGAATACCTGCCAGCAGTGTCGCGCGCGGCGCGCGCGACCGAGTTCGAGGGCTTCGAGGGATGGCCTGCGAAATGCGTGCTCGCCATGTCATTTCGGCTTCCTGTGCCCGCGGTCTCGTCCCGATCGGCAGACTGAGGAGTCACAGGTCATGGTTACATTTTCGGTGCGACACCGGCGCCGCCTGCGTATTGCGGCGTTGGCTGTGGTCACGGTATTCGGAGTGGGATCCTGCGGTTCCACGAACGAGCCGGTCGCCACGATCGTCGCTACGGATCTGGTCGGGCGGGAAGTTCGCCTGGCCGAGCCGGCGAAGCGGGTGGTCGCGATCCCGATCCCGGCGGCGTCGATGCTGGTGGCGGTCAACGGTGGCCCTGAGGTGCTCGCGGGAATGAACCCGTCGGCAAAGCTCGCGATCGAGCAGGGTTACCTGGGACAGATCTTCCCTCAGCTGAAAGATGTTCCGAGCAATGTGTCCACCAAGGACTTCGCTCCAATCATGGAGAACCTGCTGAGCGTCGATCCCGATCTTGTCATTCAGTGGGGTGACGAGGGCGCGGGTCTGGTCGATCCGCTGTTGAACTCCGGCTTGGCGGTTGCCCAGCTCAAGTACGGAACTCAGCAGTATCTCGAGCAAGCCGCACTGCTCTACGGTCGCTTGCTCGGGAAGGAAGATCGTGCGCAGGAGTTGGTGTCGCGGATGCAGTCCCGGATGGCGGAACTGCAGCAGACACCTGCGCCGGGAAATCGGCCGACGACAGTGCACCTGTCCGGCATCCGCAACGGGCTCACCGTGGCGGGCGCCAGCTCGTACAACAACTTCGTCATCGATCTCGCGGGTGGCCGCAATCCCGCGTCGGGGATGCCGGAAACCAAGGCAGCCGTCGACCTCGAGCAGATCCTGGCGTGGAATCCGGAGATCATCTTCATCGGCAATTTCGATCCAAGCGTTCCCGAGGACCTCTACAGCGACCCGAAGTGGCAGTCGGTGACGGCGGTCCGCGAGAAGCAGGTCTACAAGGTGCCGCTGGGTGGATACCGCTGGGATCCGCCGAGCCAGGAGTCGCCCCTGTTCTGGCAGTGGGCAGCCGGAATCATCCGCACCGGCTCGGTGCCTGCCACGCTGCAGGCAACCATCAGGGAGCACTACGGATTCCTGTACGGCAACCAGCCCGATGATGCGCAGATCAGCTCGATCTTGCAGACGACAGCGAATGCGAACTCGCGTGCCTACACCGCACTCGCCCATGGCAACTAGCGCGAAGCAGGCCACCTCGGCGCCGGGTTCCTGTGTGCGCGCGACATCGAAGGGCATGGTCTGGGTTTGGTTGACCGCCGCCATCGCCACGGTCGTGGTGTTGGGGCTTTCCCTCGGCACCTACGCCGTGTCTCCCGTTCAGGTCGCGCAGATCCTCGGTAGCACCTTCCTGCCGATCGACCAGACGTGGCCCGGCGCGGCCGCGACGGTGGTCCTCGACGTACGCCTGCCGCGGTTGGTCCTCGGCCTGCTCGTCGGAGCCGCGCTCGCTGTCGGCGGTGTGGTGCTGCAAGCGGTGTTTCGTAACCCGATTGTCAATCCGCAGATCATCGGGGTGTCGTCCGGGGCGTCGTTCGGGGGTGTCCTGGCGATCGTGCTCGGCGCCGGTGCGGTGTTGCTGATCGGCTCGGCATTCGTCTTCGGCATGCTGGCGCTTGTCGTGGTATTCGCGGTCAGCCGGACCAGAGGCGCGACCCCGACCCTGGGGCTGGTGCTGTCCGGTGTCGTCGTCGGCGCCTTCTTCGCTGCGCTCGTTTCCTTTGTGATCTATCTCGCCGACCCCTACAGCGAACTGCAGTCGATCGTCTTCTGGCTCCTCGGCAGTCTGGCCACTGCGACCTCGCAAAAGGTCGGGCTCGCTGCCGGGCCGGTACTCGTCGGGCTCGCGCTGCTCGTCGCGCTGCGATGGCGACTCAACGTGCTGTCCCTGGGCGACGACGACGCGCAGACACTGGGGGTGAATCCGGTTCGGTTGCGGTGGGGTCTGCTGACGATCGTCGGTGCGATGGTCGCCTCGGCGGTCGCGGTGGCCGGGGTGATCGGCTGGGTCGGGTTGGTCGTCCCCCATCTGGCCAGGATATGGGTCGGTCCCGACCATCGGATCCTCGTTCCGGTGTGCGCAGTCCTCGGCGCCGTGTATTTGACCGCGATCGACACGCTGACCAGGGCTGTTGTCCCCGGCGAGATCCCGATCGGGGTGCTCACCGCGATCATCGGCGCACCACTGTTCTTGATCCTGTTGCGGCGCAGCCAGACTCGGGCGTGGGCGGATGCTTGAGCTGATGGATCTCGGCCACGGATACGAGTCGCGGGACTGGCTGTTCCGGCACGTGTCGCACACCGTCAGCGCAGGACAGGTCACCGCGGTACTCGGCCCGAACGGCAACGGCAAGAGCACGCTGCTGCGCTGCGCGGCCGGGCTGCTGCGGCCGAGGGAGGGGCAGGTGCGCTCCGCGACTGCGGTCGGGTACGTCCCGCAGATCGGGCACACCGTCTTCGCGTACCGGGCACTGGACATGGTGTTGATGGGGCGTGCCCGCCACGTCGCAATGTTCTCGGTGCCGGGACGCGAAGATGAAGCGGCGAGCTACCGGGCACTCGAGCGTGTCGGCGCGGCGCACCTCGCGGAGCACGCTTTCGACACCCTCAGCGGGGGAGAGCGTCAGCTCGTCTTGATCGCGCGGGCTGTCGCCTCGGACAGCCGAACGCTGGTGCTCGACGAGCCGTGTTCTGCCCTCGACCTGCGCAATCAATCGACAGTGCTCGGCCTCCTGCGGGATCTCGCCGACGAGGGCATGGGCGTGTTGATCACCACCCACCATCCCGACCACGCCAGGGAGATCGCCGACCATGCCCTGCTGATGGGTAACGGGGCGGGTGTGGTGAGCGGGCCGACCGCGCAGGTACTCGACGACACCGCGCTCGGCGAACTGTATGGCGTGAACGCCAGAACCTTCACTTTTACCGACAATGGTCATGTTCGCCACGTCATCGCGACCTGGCGTCGGGATGAATCGTCTTCGGAGGGCACATGAACACGATCGCCTTCGCAACGACCACCCGCCCGTGGGGTTCGCTGCCCCTCGAGCGGGCACTGATCGGGGCCGTCCGGGCCGGCTTTCACGCTATAGCCCTTCCGGTGCACGGCGTCGCCGAACCGGTCACCGGCGACACACCGCGGTCGGAAGTTTTGCAGATCGGCAAGATGATCGACGATCACGGTCTCGCCTTGTCGATCCTCAGCCACGAAGCGGATTTCGGCGCAGGCGAGGCGGCCGCACTGGCGGTCCTGCGCCGCCAGATCGAGCACTGCGCCGCCCTCGGTGTCGCGGTGCTCGTCGACGTCGGATGCGGCGATCCGGACGAATTCGATGCCTATTTCCGCCTGATGGGTGCTGGCGCCCGGTACGCGGCTGATCATGGTGTCACCATCGCGGTGAAGCCACACGGCGGGCTCACGCGCACTGTCGCCGACACAGTCCGCGCTGTCGAACGAGTCGGGCACCACGCGTTCGGTGTGTGTCTCGACCCGGGGATGCTGGTGCATCACGCCGGCGATGCCGCGCTCGACGACCTGCCTGCCCTGGCCCCGTACGTAGTCGCGGTCGGTGTCCGCGACTACCCCGGTCGCGGGCGAGCGCGTCCGGACACCGGTCACGATGCGCCGGGTGTGCCGCGCGCGATCACGCCGGGCGATGGCATCGTCGACTTCGCCGCGCTGTATCAGGAATTGGACCGGCACGGGTTCACTGGGCCCAGCGCCGTCGAATCCCTCACTCCCGGCGTCGAATCGGGTGCGGTGGACGCCCAGGCCCGCCGCGCCCACCGCTACCTGGGCGCGGTTCTGGGCCGGGAACAATCGACGGAGCCGAACTGGGGCGCACAGGCATCCACGTTGGGCACGGATTGTTCCACGCTGTCGACCCGTCGCGGCGAAGCCCTGATCGGGACCGCCAGGCATTTCGACGGTTACCTCGTGATGGAGGTCGACCTGCCGTGGCCGAGGGCGATGGGTCTGCCGTTGTCGCAGTATCCGAAAGTGCCCGCGGACCTCATCGCGCCACTGCGCACCATGCAATCTCAGATACGGCGCTCGGGGCGCGCGATCAAGGCCCTCGCGCTGGCCCCCGATCCGCACTACAGCCGGACCGGGTTTCGCCGGGTCATGCGGTTCGACCTGATCCCAGCCCCCACCACGGGTTACCGAGTCTGTGAGTACGTCGCGCCGGACGAGCAAATCCCGGCGTTGCTGCGGGCACTGTACGAGCCCGATCCCGGGGCGGTCGAGCCGTTCGAGCAATGGCTGCACCGCGGCGCGGCCTATCGGGACCTGCTCGTGTGCACGCACGGTTCGGTCGACGCGTGCTGCGGCACCTACGGCTATCCGCTGTACGAGAGACTCCGTGAGCAACTGCCCGACAACTCGCCGACCCGTGCCTGGCGGGTGAGCAGCTTCGGCGGACACCGCTTCGCGCCCACCCTCATCGATCTACCGGACGGCCGGTATTGGGGCAACCTGGAACCCGCGGATCTGCGCGACCTCATCGCCCGTGACGGCGACCTCGGCACCCTTTTGCCGCGATACCGCGGTTCAGGCGCGTGGCGACACCCCATCGCCCAGGTCGCCGAGAGCGCGCTGTTCGCCTCGTATGGATGGTCATGGCCCGGGCGCCCACTCGACTTCGCTTCGCTGGACACCGGCGCGGACGCCCGGCATGCACGGTTGCTCGCCCACGTGTCTCCTGCGTCCGAGGCTGCGGTGGAAGCCTTCGCGATCGATGTCGATCTCGTCGACGATGCCGAGGTGCTGATCGGTTGTTCCGGTCTGCTCGGCAGCGTTGCGCACTACACCGCCAGCGCAATAACACCGGTGGATTCCATGCCCCAGGCTGTTCGGCAACCCGGTGAGCTGAACCTCGATACCTCCGCACACAGCATCCGTGGCAAAGCTGACGGGCACTGAATGCCTTCTCCTGCAGTTCAGCTCGGACGAAGTGGAGCTATCCGGCTCGCCTCCGGCAGCGATCACGTGTCGGGTTCCGTGACTGACTGTTGGTCTCAGGCGATGGTGTACGCCTCGTCGCCGAACCGCGCGAGTACTTCGATCTCCCCGCCGAGCGCCTCGACGTACTTGCGGATTGGCACCCCCCGCTGGACATCAACGCACCCCGTCACCCGTGGAGTAATGCCGGCGGATCGGATCGCGAAGGTTCGCCGCGGCCTCGACTCAGCCCGGGCTCAGTACGAGGTAGAGAACCAGAGCGGCGGCGAAGACAGCGATCAGCGCGATGGTGGACCACCGTGGCCTGCCACGGTGGATCGCGCCGTGGTGCGCGCCGAGCAGGGTGGGCGCGACGACCGGGTCGATGTGGCGGTGCGGCATCGGGGGTGTCGGGGAATCGCCTCCCGCGCTCGGGCTGCTGCCCGACGTATCGCTGTCGGAGCCTTCACCATTCGCCATGACTCGACAGTAACTCGGGTCGCCGGATTCGGTGCGGGTTCCTTTCCGCCGCGCGTGTACGCCCTTATCGGCGCAGAGACGGTGGCGGAGGGTGCGCCCTATTCCTCGCCCAGTGTGGTCAGCACCCCCTCGCCGTAGCGGGCCAGCTTGTTCTCGCCGACCCCGGCGACGGTGCCGAGTGCGGCGAGGTCGGCAGGCTTACGCGCGGCGATCTCACGCAAGGTGGCGTCGTGGAAGACCACGTAGGCGGGCACGCCCTGTTCCTTGGCGGTAGCGGCACGCCAGGCCCGCAGGCGCTCGAACAGTCCGACGTCGGCGGCGGGCAGGTCGGCGGTCGCCTTGGCCGATTTCGACGTGCGCGCGGGGCGGGCGGCGCGTTCGGGCTCGCGCCGCATCGGCACCTTCCTGCCCTCGAACAGCACCTCGTTGCTCTCGTCGGTCAGCGCGATGACACCGTATTCGCCCTGCACCGTGAGCAGACCGCCCGCGAGCAACTGCCGGACCACCCCGCGCCATTCGGTATCGCGCAGATCGGTGCCGATGCCGAACACCGAGAGCTCGTTGTGCCGATGCTGGGTGATCTTCTGGTTGGTCTTGCCGAGCAGGATGTCGACGAGGTGGCCCGCGCCGAAGGATTGTCCGCGTTCGCGTTTGAGCCGCAGCACCGTGGACAGCAGCTTCTGGGCGGGCACCGTGCCGTCCCAGGTTTCGGGCGGGTTCAGGCACACATCGCAGTTGCCGCAGGTGCCACCGGTCTGGCCGAAATAGTTGAGCAGCCGCGCGCGACGGCAGCCGACTGTCTCGCACAGGGCGAGCATGGCGTCGAGGTGTAGTTGCAGCTGCCTGCGATGCGCGGCGTCGCCCTCGCTGGAATCGATCATCTTGCGTTGCTGCACAACATCATTGAGGCCGTAGACCATCCAGGCCGTCGACGGCAGACCGTCGCGGCCCGCGCGCCCGGTCTCCTGGTAGTAGCCCTCCACCGATTTGGGCAGGTCGAGGTGGGCGACGAAACGCACGTCGGGCTTGTCGATACCCATGCCGAAGGCGATGGTGGCGACCACGATCAGGCCGTCCTCGCGCAGGAATCTGGACTGGTTCTCGGCGCGGGTCCGGAAATCGAGGCCGGCGTGATAGGGCACCGCGCGGATGCCGTTCTCGTTGAGCATGGCCGCGGTCTTCTCCACCGAATTGCGCGAGAGGCAGTAGACGATGCCCGCGTCTCCGGAGTGCTCGGCGCGGATGAAGTCGAGCAGCTGACGGTCGGCGCGGTTCTTCGATTCGATCCGGTACTGGATATTGGGCCGGTCGAAACTGGAGATGAACTGCTTCGCGGCGCCGAGATCCAGACGTTCGACGATCTCGGCGGCGGTCTTCTCGGTGGCGGTCGCGGTGAGCGCGATGCGCGGGACATCGGGCCAGCGCTCGTGCACCAGCGACAGCGCGAGGTAGTCGGGCCGGAAGTCGTGGCCCCACTGCGACACACAGTGCGCCTCGTCGATGGCGAACAGGGCGATCTTGCCGCGGTCGAGTAGCCGCAGGGTGGCTTCCAGTCGCAGGCGTTCCGGCGCCAGATACAGCAGGTCCAGATCGCCGGACACGAACTGCGCCTCCACGGTCCGCCGCTGATCCGGCGACTGGGTGGAGTTGAGGAACCCGGCCCGCACACCGAGGGCACTGAGCGCGTCGACCTGGTCCTGCATGAGTGCGATCAGTGGTGAGACGACAACGCCGACACCATCGCGCACCAGTGACGGGACCTGGTAGCAGAGGGATTTACCGCCACCGGTCGGCATCAGCACCAGCGCGTCGCCACCGCCGACGATCTGTTCGACGATGGCCGCCTGGTCGCCACGGAAGCTGTCGTAGCCGAAGACGCGGCGTAGTACTTCGTCGGCGGTCTCGGCGCGGTCGGGAGCCGCGACCCGGCCCGGGGTGGCCGGGGCTAGATCGTCGAAGTGGAAGCCGCCGGTGTCGGCGAAGTCGTGCTCGGAGACGTAACCGCCGTCGGACGGGTACGCGTCGTCGGGCGGGAAGTCTTCGTGCGGGAAGTCGTCGACATCGGGGGCTGTGGCGCCGGAATTGCTCACCGGGCCATCCTACGAGCGAGCGCGGGGCGCGCAGCCCGTCGACCGGAGCCGACGGCGGCGGATGCCGAAGTTGCGCACATGTGGATAACTCGATTTACCCGCGCAAACGGGCCAGGACCTCGTCGTGGAGCAGTCCGTTGGACGCCACGGCGTCGCCGCCGTGCGGGCCCGAGCGTCCGTCCAGGGAGGTGAACGCGCCGCCCGCCTCGCGGACCAGGATGTCGAGGGCGGCCAGGTCCCACAGCGAGACCTCCGGCTCGGCGGCGATGTCCACCGCACCCTCCGCGACCAGGCAATAGTTGAAGAAATCGCCGTAGCCACGAACCCGCCAGACCGCATCGGTGAGGTCGATGAACGTCTCGCGCAGGCCGCGCTCGTGCCAGCCGGACAGACTGGAGAAGGCCAGGCTCGCGGCGTCGAGGCCGGCGACCGCCGACACCGAGATCGGCTTGGGCGCCCCTGGGTGCACCCGCACCCACGCGCCCGAACCGGCGGCGGCCCACCAGCGCCTGCCCAGCGCAGGCGCGCTCACCACGCCGACCACCGGAACACCGTCTTGCAGCAGGGCGATCAGGCTGGCCCACACCGGCACCCCGCGGACGAAATTCTTGGTGCCGTCGATCGGGTCGACCACCCACTGCCTGCCGCTGAACTCGGCGTCACCACCGAACTCCTCGCCGAGCACGGCGTCGCCGGGGCGCTCCTCGGCGAGTACGCGGCGGATCATCTGTTCCACCGCGAGATCGGCGTCCGAGACCGGGGTGAGGTCCGGCTTCGAGTCGACCTTCAGGTCGACGGCGCCGAAGCGCTCCTGTGAGATGGCGTCGGCCTGGTCGGCCAATCGCAGGGCAAGGTCCAGGTCAGCGGAGTAGGCAGCCACGTGTGGAGTGTATTTGGCGGGTCGGAGCGCTCGGGTTCGCGGGGCGTCAGAGCACCTCGGGGTTTGGTGGTCCCAGGACGGTGTACGAGCTGTATTTTTGGCGCGCTGGCGCGCGCGTGTCCGCGGCCCTGATCGGCCCGCCGGTCAGCCACCGCGAATCGCTCCTTCGTCGCATCTTCGCGGCGGCTGACCGGCGGGCCGGCCGCGGACCGGCCACTTCGTGGCCGTCCCTCCCCAGGGGTCGGGAGTGCGGGGCTGGTAATGCGGTCATGGCGGATTTGGTGAGCGGGTGTGGCTGGGTCAGGCTGCGACCCGGGCTGACCTGGCGGCGACCAGAGCGCTTGTCCACCAGTGCAACTGGTCGAGCAGGGCCACGGCGGCCGCTTCGGGCTCCTGCGGGTCGCGCAGCTGTCCGTTCTCGTCGACGAGCATGTAGTAGCGGGGGAACGAGACGTAGTTGCGCACGGTGTGGGCGTTGAGTTCGTTGAAGACCTGGCGCAGGTGCTCGATCGCCAGCAGGCCGCCGGAGCCGCCGCTGTAGCCGACGAAACCGATCACCTTGGCGTCCCACTGGGTGAAGTGCCGTTCGATGGCCGCTTTGAGGGCGGCCGGGTAGCTGCGGTTGTAACCAGTTCGCGACCACCGGGCCCCGCCGACGAGGCCAGCGCGAGCGCACTGGACCAGCTGGTCGGACGCCGCCCCGGCGGCCTTCGCGCCATCGCCGGCTGACCGAAATCGCGGTCGGCGCCACAGGGTCTGCGGCCTGATTGTCCCGATAACCCCGGTGTCGGAGGGGACCGGTAACCTTGGACATCGTGCATCCTGACGTTATCGCCGACCTCGCCGAACTCGACACCACGCTCAAGACGGTCGAGTCGGTCCTCGATGTCGAGGAGCTACGCCGCCGCATCGACGAACTCGAGCACCAGGCCGCCGATCCCGAGCTGTGGAACAACCAGGAGCACGCCCAGCAGGTGACCAGTGAGCTCTCGCACGCGCAGAGTGAATTGCGCCGCGTCGAGGATCTGCGCCAGCGGCTAGAGGACCTGCCGGTGCTCTACGAACTGGCCGAGGCCGAAGAAGACGCGGCCGCCGCCGAAGCCACCGCCGACGCCGATGCCGAGCGCGCCGCACTGCGCGTCGACGTCGAGGCGATGGAGGTGCGCACCCTGCTCTCCGGCGAGTACGACAAGCGTGACGCGCTGGTCAACATCCGTTCCGGCGCCGGCGGCGTCGACGCCGCCGACTGGGCCATGATGCTGATGCGCATGTACATCCGCTGGGCCGAGCGGCACAAGTTCCCCGTCGAGGTCTACGACACCTCCTACGCCGAAGAGGCGGGCCTCAAGAGCGCCACCTTCGCGGTGAAGGCGCCCTACGCCTACGGCACGCTGTCGGTGGAGATGGGCACGCACCGCCTGGTCCGGATCAGCCCGTTCGACAACCAGGGCCGCCGCCAGACCTCCTTCGCCGAGGTCGAGGTCCTGCCCGTGGTGGAGACCACCGACCACATCGAGATCCCCGAGGGCGAGATCCGGGTCGACGTGTACCGCTCGTCGGGCCCCGGCGGCCAGTCGGTCAACACCACCGACTCCGCGGTGCGCCTGACCCACATCCCCACCGGCATCGTCGTCACCTGCCAGAACGAGAAGTCGCAGCTGCAGAACAAGATCTCGGCCATGCGCGTGCTGCAGGCCAAGCTGCTCGAGCGCAAGCGCCAGGAGGAGCGCGCCACGATGGACGCGCTCAAGACCAACGAGGGCGCCTCGTGGGGCAACCAGATGCGCTCGTATGTGCTGCACCCGTACCAGATGGTCAAGGACCTGCGCACCAACCACGAAGTCAACAACCCGACCGCGGTGCTCGACGGTGACATCGATGGCTTCATCGAATCCGGAATCCGTTGGCGGATGCGCGATCAGGACGACGCGTAGCCAGCTGTTCGCTCACAAACCGTGTGCTTCAGCACGTTTGACCGCACGCCGTGAC
The DNA here is from genome assembly GCF_052814245.1 of Nocardia sp. IBHARD005. Taxonomy (NCBI): domain Bacteria; kingdom Bacillati; phylum Actinomycetota; class Actinomycetes; order Mycobacteriales; family Nocardiaceae; genus Nocardia; species Nocardia sp. IBHARD005. The sequence continues at coordinate 3,113,491 of NZ_CP199935.1, read as the reverse complement.
CGACCTGTAACCTTTCTGGTGTGCGTTCGACCGAACCGAAACTGTGCCTGTACAGGTCCATGAAGGAGACGCGATGACCGACGTCCTCGCGGCCAACAGCGGATCCGAGATCACCAGCTGGTTGCGTTCCAGCGGGCTCGAAATCGTTTTGCTGATCGTCGGCGCGATGCTGTTCGGCCGGTTCGCCGCGTTCCTGCGCGACCGGGTGACCACCAAGATCGACTCGGGTTTCCAGACGAGCGACGCCCTGGTCCGCACCGAAGCGGCCAAGCACCGCCACGCGCTGGCCCAGGTGGTCACCTGGGTGGTGCTGACCATCGTGTACGTGCTGGTCGGCATGGAGGTGCTGCGCAGGCTCGGCTTCGCGGTGACCGGACTGGTCGCGCCGGCGGCGGTGCTCGGTGCCGCGCTCGGTTTCGGCGCGCAGCGCATCGTCCAGGACATTCTGGCCGGGTTCTTCCTGATCACCGAGCGCCAGTACGGCTTCGGTGACGTGGTGCAGATCTCGGTCACCGGCTCCGCCGATCCGGCTGAGGGCACGGTCGAGGACGTGACCCTGCGCATCACCACGCTGCGCAACTCCGACGGCGAGGTGATCATCGTCCCCAACGGGCAGATCGTGAAAGTCACCAATCTGTCCAAGGACTGGGCACGCGCCGCGATCGACGTGCCGGTCTCCGCGCAGGCCGACATCACCAAGATCAACGAGATCCTGCACGCGGTGTGCACCAAGGCCTACGAGGATCGCCGCCTCAAACCGCTGCTGCTCGACGAGCCGTCGGTGATGGGTGTCGAAGACCTCTCGCTCGACGTGATGAACATCCGGATGGTTGCCCGCACATTGCCAGGCAAACAATTCGAAGTGGGCCGTGAACTGCGCGTGCGCGTCGCCGCGGCCCTGCGTAAGGAGGGAATCAGTGAAACCACGTAAGTCCACAGCGATCCTGATGGCGGCGTGGCTGTCGACGTTTGTCGTGTACCTGTTCGTCAAGCCCACCGATACGGCGGCGAACGGTCCAACGACGTTCCTCAATGCCGTCCCGACCTGGGTGAATTCCGAACCCGAACGTTGATCGGCGAGTCGCGTCCGGCGGGGACGGCCGCATCGCTGGTTACACTGGCTCCTCGTGATCACCTTGCGCAACGTGAGCAAGTCGTACCCGACCTCGACGCGGCCGGCGCTGGACAATGTTTCGGTCGATGTGGAAAAAGGCGAGTTCGTCTTCATCATCGGCCCGTCCGGTTCGGGCAAGTCGACTTTCATGCGACTGCTGCTCAAGGAAGAGGCGCCGACATCGGGCGAGATCCGGGTCGCCGACTTCCGGGTCGACAAGTTGCCGGGGCGCAAGGTGCCCAAGTTGCGCCAGCGGATCGGCTGCGTGTTCCAGGATTTCCGGCTGTTGCAGCAGAAGACCGTGGAACAGAACGTCGCGTTCGCGCTGGAGGTGATCGGCAAGCGGCGTCAGTTCATCGAGCGGACGGTGCCCGAAGTGCTCGACATGGTCGGGCTCGGCGGTAAGGGGCAGCGGTTGCCCTCGGAGTTGTCCGGTGGTGAGCAGCAGCGGGTCGCGATCGCGCGCGCGTTCGTCAACCGGCCGCTGGTCCTGCTCGCCGACGAGCCGACCGGCAACCTCGACCCCGACACCAGCGCCGACATCATGGCTCTACTGGAACGGATCAATCGGGTGGGAACCACCGTGCTGATGGCGACTCACGACAATCACATCGTCGACGCCATGCGAAGGCGGGTGGTCGAACTCGACAACGGCAGACTCGTGCGCGACGAAGCGACCGGCGTCTACGGGGTGGGTCGATAATGCGACTGAGTTTCCTGTTCACCGAGGTCGTCGACGGCCTGCGCCGCAATCTCACGATGACCATCGCGATGATCCTGACCACGGCGGTGTCGCTGATGATGCTCGGCGGCGGCATGCTGTCGGTGCGGATGGCCGACAAGACCGAGAACTTCTTCATCGGCCGCCTCGAGGTGCGTTTCTACCTCGACGACGCGGTCTCCGACACCGATCCCGACTGCGCCGCCGACCCGTGCAAGTCGCTGCTCGCCGACCTCAAGTCAACTTCGGGTGTGGAGAGCGTGCAGTTTCTCAACCGCGCCGACGCGCTGGAGGAGGCGAAGAAGCTTTTCGCGGATCAGCCGGAAATGGTGCAGTACATCGCCGACTCACCGCTGCCTGCCTCGTTGCGGGTGAAGATGACCGATGCCGATCAGTATCAGCACATCTACGACAGCTTCGCGACGCGACCAGGCGTGCGGATCGTGGCCAATGACAAGGAGTTCGTCGACCGGTTGACCAGCCTGTTCGACGGGTTACGCAATGCCGCGTTCGGTTTGGCGCTGGTGATGGCGCTGGCCGCGATGCTGCTGGTGCTGAACATGGTGCAGATCGCCGCGTTCACGCGGCGCACGGAGGTCGGCATCATGCGTCTGGTGGGCGCGACCCGCTGGTATACCCAACTTCCGTTCCTGCTCGAAGCGGTCGCGGCCGCTTTCGTCGGTTCGGTGCTCGCGGTCCTCGGACTGGTGATCGCCCGGCCGCTGGTGATCGACCGGGCGCTGGGCCCACTGTTCGACAGCAATGTCTTCCCGCGCATCACCGGCGACGACATCGCGGTGGTTGCCCTGACGATCGCCCCCGTGGGCATCGTCTTCGCCGCCGTCACCGCCTACCTGACCCTGCGCTACTACGTGCGCGAATAGCGCGTGTGCGCGGCGGGACCCGGCTCCCCGGGACCGCCGCCGCGGCGCACGCCGGTCGAGTCCCTCAGCCGAGCGTGCGCAGCTGCGGCCAGAGTTGCGACCATGGACGGATCGGGTTGCGGCAGACGAACATCGGCTCACCTTGTTCGTCGTTGTCGATGCCGAGGCCGTTGTCGAGCGTGCCCGCGGGGTCGACGATCGAGCAGATTCCGGTCAGTCGTTCGCGGTCGATTCCTACGGTGAGGACCTCGGTCGCGGAATCCGGCGGCGGTCCCCACCACCAGTAGGCATTGTGGCCGGAATACGGGGTGGGCAGCGCATATTCCGGGCCGTAGCGCTCGATCGCGCCGGCTTCGCCGTAGTTGGCGGTGAGGATGGGGGCGCCGGGTGGGCGTGCGGCGGCGATCTGTTCGACATAGCGGGGCCAGGCGATGGTCTCACCCGCGTCGTAGTTGATCGCGAGGACCGGCGAGTCCCGCAGCCACGCGATCGGCAGCACGGGCAGGAACAGCACCGCCGACATCACCGCGTTGACCGCGATCACCGAAGTGACTGCCGCCCAACGCTTTCGACTACCGCCCAACCACCGGCACAGACCGACAGCACCCGCCGCGAGCAGCACCGGATACATCCCGCCGAGGTAATAGGCTTTTCCGCCGGTCACGAGAAACACCACGAACAACACCGCGTAGGTCAGCGGAAACGCCCGCCACCGCGAGCTCCACAAGCGCCATAACCCGTACCCCCACAGCGGAACCAGCAGCGGCCCGAACAGCCCGAACTGCAAGAGCACGAACATGATCGGTGAATCCGAGGTGCCCGACGAACCTCCGGCGATGGCTCTACTCAGCTCCCATTGCGGCCACCCGTTGTCGGCCTGCCACCACAGATACGGCAACCACAACAGCAGCGCGATCCCGAGGGCGAACCCGAAGTACCTGGTCGCGAACAGCTTTCGCTGTCCAGCCAGGGCCAGCGTCGCGGCCAGCACAACGACCGGCACGATCAGCAGCACCTTGTTCTGCAATCCGATGCCGACGACCAGCCCGATCACCAGCCACCATCGCCGATCCCGCTCGAGCTTCAACACCAGCAGGCAGATCAGTGACCAGGCCGCCAGATCGAACACCGTCGTCCCCAGCAGGTGCCCCACGCCCAGCATCAGCGCGGAACTCGCGACGGCACCGGCGGCCAGCGCTCGCGCGCCACGCCCACCACCCAACTCCCCCGCGATCAACCCGGCACACACCACGACGAACGTGGCCGCGGCGATGGCGGGCAATCTCATGACACATAACGAATCGGGAGAGACCGCAGCCATGAATCTGGCCAGAAACGGCGACAACGGCGGCTGATCAGGGTAAGACCAGTCCAGCCGCCGACCCGCGGCCAGGAAGTACAGCTCGTCGCGGTGGTAGCCATAACGCCCCGAGGTCGCCAGCAGAACGAGCGCGAAAAACGTCGCGATGACGGGCACCCGACCAGCGTGACAGAAACCGGCGATTCGCCAACGGGTCAGCACACTTCTTACTCTTGAGTAAGATAGACTTACCGAAGAGTAAGATGGTGGGGTCGAAGGCACCCCGACAGCCGAGGAAATCAGGTGATGATGAGCACTCGAGACAGCGCGACGAAGCGACGTCCGAACGACACGTCCGCGGTCGGCCTCAGCCAGCCCAAACGGGACTGGATGGGCGCCGCGATGCGCGCTTTGACGACCATTACCGGGTCGGAGCTCGCGGGCAAGTACAACCTGCGCAAGCCGATCGAGCGCGTCACCTACGAGGGAACCAAGACCGGGTTCCGCACCCTTGGCGCGGCCACCCGGACCTTCGCGAAGGTGGCGGGCGGCGGTGAGCCCAAGCGTCTGGTCGACAACGAGACCAAGACCAAGGACTACTTCGATCTCACCCCGTCCGACGAACAGCAGATGATCGTCGAGACCGTGCGTGATTTCGCGGGCGAGATCCTGCGCCCCGCGGCCTACGACGCCGACCATGCCGCCGAGGCACCGCGCGATCTGCTCGAGCGCGCCGCCGAACTCGGCATCACCCTGATCAATGTGCCCGAGGAGCTCGAAGGCGCGGCTTCCGAGCGCGGCGCCGTCACCAACTCCCTGGTCGCCGAGGCTCTCGCGCATGGCGATATGGGCCTGGCGCTGCCGATTCTGGCACCCAGCGGTGTCGCCGTCGCACTGTCGCAGTGGGGCACCGACGCCCAGCAGCAGACCTACCTGCCCGCCTTCACCGGCGATGCGGTGCCGCAGGCGTCGGTGGTGATCAACGAGCCGCGCGCCCTGTTCGACCCGTTCGCGCTGCAGACCAAGGCCGTTCGCTCCCCCAGCGGCTTCAAGCTCACCGGTGTGAAGAGCCTGGTCCCGGCCGCCGCCGATGCCGAGCTGTTCATCGTGGCAGCCGAGCTCGATGGGCGCCCCGCGCTGTTCATCGTCGAGTCCGACACCGCCGGGCTGTCCGTGGAAGCCGATCCGAGCATGGGACTGCGCGCCGCGGGCCTCGGCCGGCTGATTCTGGACAACGTGGCGGTCGGCGCCGACGCCATCCTCGGTGACGCCGACGCCAAGACCCGCGCCGCCGAGTACGGCGACGCGGTGCAGCTCGCCCGGCTCGGCTGGGCCTCGCTGGCCATCGGCACCGGCCAGGCCGTGCTCGACTACGTGATCCCGTATGTGAACGAGCGTGAAGCGTTCGGCGAGCCCATCTCGCATCGTCAGGCGGTGGCCTTCATGGTCGCCAACATGGCGATCGAGCTCGACGGACTGCGACTGGTGACGCTGCGTGGCGCCTCCCGTGCCGAACAGGGCCTGTCGTTCGCCCGTGAGGCGGCGCTGGCGCGCAAGCTGGCCACCGACAAGGGCATGCAGATCGGTCTGGACGGCGTGCAGCTGCTCGGCGGTCACGGCTTCACCAAGGAACACCCGGTCGAGCGGTGGTACCGCGACCTTCGTTCCGTCGGTGTCGCTGAAGGCATCGTGCTGGTCTAGGCCCGTTTCTCACCTTCGTAGGAGCCCCCCTCATGATCAATCTCGAACTCCCCAAGAAGCTGAAGGCGAGCGCCAACCAGGCCCACCAGGTCGCCTCGCAGATCTTCCGTCCCATTTCCCGCAAGTACGACCTCGCCGAGCACGAGTACCCGGTCGAGCTCGACACCATGGCCGCCATGATCGAAGGGCTCGCCGACTCCGGCACCCAGAAGATCGGTGGCGCCGCGGGCGGCCGTAACGACGAGACCGCCGACCTGACCGCCAATGCCAACGGCGGCAACATGTCCGCGCTGCTCAACTCCCTCGAGACCTCGTGGGGCGATGTCGGCCTGATGCTCACCATCCCCTACCAGGGCCTTGGCAATGCCGCGATCGCCGCTGTCGCGACCGACGAGCAGCTCTCGCGCTTCGGCAAGGTGTGGGCCGCGATGGCGATCACCGAGCCGTCCTTCGGCTCCGACTCCGCCGCCGTCACCACCACCGCGGTGCTCGACGGCGACGAGTGGGTGCTCAACGGCGAGAAGATCTTCGTCACCGCCGGAGAACGCTCGACCCACATCGTGGTGTGGGCCTCGGTCGACAAGAGCCTCGGTCGCGCCGCGATCAAGTCCTTCGTCGTCCCGCGTGACGCTCCGGGCCTGTCGGTGGCACGGCTCGAGCACAAGCTCGGCATCAAGGCCTCCGATACCGCGGTGCTGCTGCTGCAGGACTGCCGCATCCCCGCCGACAACATTCTCGGTTCGCCGGAAGTCAACGTGGAGAAGGGCTTTGCCGGGGTCATGCAGACCTTCGACAACACCCGCCCCCTCGTGGCGGCCATGGCCGTCGGCGTCACCCGCGCCGCGCTCGAGGAACTGCGCACCGTCCTCACCGAGGCGGGTATCGAGATCTCCTACGACACCCCCGCGATGAACCAGTCCGCCGCGGCCGCTGAATTCCTGCGCATGGAAGCCGACTACGAAGCGGCCTACCTGCTCTCCCTGCGCGCCGCCTGGATGGCCGACAACAAGAAGCCGAACTCCCTCGAGGCCTCGATGTCCAAGGCCAAGGCAGGCCGCACCGGCACCGACGTCACCCTCAAGGCAGTGGAGCTCGCCGGCACCATCGGCTACTCCCAGCGCACCCTGCTCGAAAAGTGGGCCCGCGACTCGAAGATCCTGGATATCTTCGAAGGCACCCAGCAGATCCAGCAGCTGATCGTGGCCCGTCGCGTCCTTGGAAAGACCAGCTCCGAGCTGAAGTGACCTGGTAGACAATGAAAACCGGTGCGAGTCATCCCGACTCGCACCGGTTTTTCGTTTCCGGGAGGAGGTGACCCGGCCCGCCCGCTGCTGACCGAGCTGCTGCGGGTGTTGTGATGTCGCGCTGCTGTCGACCGGGCCCACGGTGTCAGAGCGCGGTCGTGTCGTCGGCGTGGAGTTGACGGTTGAGGCGGTGGGGGTCGACTTCGAGGAGGGGGCGATCCCAGTGAGCCAGCTCGGCGGCGGAGGCGTAGGTGGTGTCGAGGAAATGCAGGAGGGTGGCGTCGGGGTCGGGGGAATTTCGGACTGATTCGTAGGGGAGGACGAATTCGCCGAGGGTGGTGTCCCACTGGGCGCCGTCAGGGCCTGCGGGGCGGCCTGAGTAGCCGTCGGGAGCGGGATAGGAATAGGCGTAGAAGATGCCTTCGGCACCGCCGGGCCAGAAGCCGGCGCTGGCACATTCGCGGGAGTAGGCCTCCTCCATCACCCAGTCGGCACAGTTGGGGGCGCCGCCGGGGTGCACGGGCGCGCGGCGGCCGGAGAAGCGGGTGCAGGCCAGGTCGAAGGAACCCCAGAAGAATTGCACCGGACTGGATTTCCCGGCGAAACCCGCACGCCAGACCTGGAAGACTCGCTCGATCTGGCCGAGCTGTTGCCAGAACAGGTGGACGGCGTCCGCGTCGTAGGAGCGGTGGGTGGTGTCCTCGGCGAACGGGATAGCCGGATCGACCTCGTTCGGTGACGCTTCGATATCGACCACCATGTCGAGCCGACCGAGCACGTGGCCTAGCTCGGCGTAGAAGTCGGCGACCGTGCGCGGGCGCAGGGCGATCGTGGCGTGGCGGCCGTCGCTGCTGCGCAGGACGAGTTCGTGGTCGACGAAGTCGAACTCGATGTCGAGCAGGCGGCCGTCGACGGGAATCGCACCGGTCGCCATCCCGCGCGCGCTGACCGCGAACGTGACATTCCACCAGTGGTTGACCAGCGGTGTCCCCGCCATTTTCAGCTTGCCGATGATCTGCGAACACATGTGCAGGGTGTCGCGGGTATCGGACCAGGAATCGACGCGCAGGGTCGGCCAGACGGCCTTGGCGGGAGTGGAACGAGCCATCGGATTCCTCGCTCTCTCGGTGCGCGACCGACGTGGGTCCCGCCCGTTCACAGCCGGGCGCGCTGGCTGACTGGTCAACCGTTCGGCGTGTCCTAGGACTTCGATATATGGAACACCCACTTCGGGGCGCTGTAATAAGCATGTCCGATCCAAGCCTCGAATTCATCACCATTCGGGCTGGACGGCATCACACCCTATGCGGCGGCTCCCGGGGTGTTGTGGGCCGTGACCTCCTCCCTCGGGATGAGAAGAGTCACCCCCAGCGTCGGCCGGCACCCCACCAGCAGTTGATGTTTCCCGACCTTCACCAGACCAAGCTGGAAGTTGTTCGCAGCACGGCGAAGCGGGAAGGAGAAACGGCAATGTCCAGCACACCGAAATCACTCGCAATGTTTCCGGGACAGGGCTCACAGCGCGCCGGTATGGCGGAGTTTCTGCTCTCCCATTATCCGGAAGCCGCGGGCCGGATATTCGCCACAGCCGACCGGGCGCTCGGATTCTCGCTCACCGAATTGTGCGTTTCCGGTTCGGCCACCGAGATCGCCTGTACCGAGATCGCGCAGCCCGCGATTGTCGCGACCAGCCTGGCGGTTCTGGAAGTGCTGAGCGAGAAGGGTTTTCGCCCGTCGCTGGTGACCGGACACAGCCTGGGCGAGTACACCGCGCTGGTTGCCGCGCAGGTGCTGGCACCGCAGGACGCGATCGGCCTCGTTCGCCGTCGCGGCGAGCTGATGGCGAGGGTGTCCGACAAGGTCCCCGGAGCCATGGCGGCGATCTTCGGGTTGCCGGTCGAACTGATCGAAGTGATCTGCGCCGGTCTTCCCGCCGACGGTGTCGCCGAGGTCGCCAATCACAACGAGGCCGGTCAGACGGTTATTTCCGGTACCCGCAACACCGTGGCCCAGGCGACTCGTATCGCCGTCGCGTACGGCGCGCACCGTGTTGTCGAGCTCGACGTGAGCGCGCCGTTCCACTGCTCGCTGATGGACGAGATCGAAGACGAGTTCGCGGCCGAATTGGACCGGTACGACTTCGCGTCACCGCGGCTTCCGGTTATCAGCTCCGTCACCGGTGAGCCGGTGACCACCGCCGAGGAGGCCAGGTGGCTGCTGCGCTGCCAGCTGGCCGGGCCGGTGCGGTGGGTCGATGTGCTCACCACCGCACAGCTACACGGCATCACCGACTACGTCGAGATCGGACCGGGCCGGGTCCTCAGCGGTCTGGCCAATCGGATGATCAGCGGCGCCTCGGTGCGCAGTACCAACGACAAACGCCGAGTGGCAGCCCTCTTACAGACCTACTGAATCAAAAACCCCCCAAGGAAAGGAAATTCACCATGACCCACACCATCCAGGATCTGTTCCCGATCGTCCAGTTCGCCGTCGCGGACGCACTGGGCATCGACGAGGCGGAGGTCGTCGCCGAGGCGAGCCTGGTCGATGACCTCGGTGCGGAATCGATCGACATGCTCGACATCCTGTTCCGCATCCAGCGCGAGTCCGGGATCAAGGTCTCGGTGTCCGATATGGAGGCGCTGATGCGCGGCCCCGAAGGCGCCGACCTGTTCGACGACGACGAGATCGTCACCGAAGCCGGTCTCGCGCGATTGGAAATGGCGCTACCGCAATTCGACCGCACGCAACTGTCGGGCCCGCTGACGGCCGAACAGTTGGTGGGACTGTTCACGGTCCAGAACCTCGTGGATATGGTCCTCGATCGCGCTCGGGCGGAGGAGAGCTGATGCTGCCCTTCGAAGGCAAGGTCGCGCTGGTCACCGGCGCCTCCCGCGGGATCGGGAAGGCAATCGCGACGACACTGGCGCAGCGCGGTGCGGCTGTGGCCGTCAACTATCGTGCACGCGAAGCCGAGGCGCTCGAGGTCGTGCGCGAGATCGAGGATCGCGGCGGGTGCGCCGTCGCCATCGGCGCGGACGTGTCCGACGCCGCGGCGGCGGAGGATCTCGTCACGGAGACCATAAACCAGCTCGGCGGCCTGGACGTGCTGGTCAACAACGCGGGCATCACCAACGACGGTCTGCTCTGGAAGATGACCGACGACGCCTGGTGGGAGGTGTTGCGGGTCAATCTCGGCGGCACCGTCAACACCACGCGCGCTGCCGCGCCACATCTCATGGCCCAGCGCAGCGGGTCCATTGTGAACATCTCCTCGGTCATGGGCGTCTCGGCCCGCCCCGGCCAGTCGGCCTATTCAGCTTCGAAGGGGGCGATGAACGCCTTCACCCGCTCGTCGGCAATGGAACTGGCGCGCTTCGGAATCCGGGTCAACGCGGTACTGGGCGGGGTTGTTCCCACCGACCTGATCAGCGGCCTGCTGACCCACGACAACGGCAAGGGAGCGGTACAGATTCCGTTGCGCCGGTATGGAACGGCCGAACAACTCGCCACTGTCGCGGCATTCCTGGCAGGCCCGGACGCCGACTATATGACCGGCGAACTCGTCCACGTCGACGGCGGGATGGGCGCGCAAGTGGCGTTCTTCTCCGGCGCGACCGCCATGTCCTTCCTCAAAGAGGCGAGCTGACCATGCGTTTTCATCTGATCGACCGGATCGAATCCTGGGAGCCGATGCGGCGGATCACGGCGCGCAAGGCGACCTCGGCGCGCGAGTCCTACTGGCAGCAAGGCGAATACGGATCGGCGATGCCGTTCGGGCTGGCACTGGAGTCCCTGTGCCAGGCGGGGGCGTGGCTGGTGTTGCTGAGCTCCGACCACCGCCTGCGTGCGGCGTTGCTGACTGTCGGTGAGGTCACCATGCATCGCGACATCGTCCCGGGCGACATCTTGCGGCTGCACGCCGAAGTCGTCTCCATCCAGGACAACGCGGCGATCGTCGACGGCTACGCGGAGGTGGCGGGCGAGAAGGTCCTCGACGCACGAAACATCATGTGCGCGTTGATCGATGCCGAACGCCTCGATGATCCGGCCGACACCGCGCGCATGGCGGGACAGCTGCTGGGGGAAGGGCCGATCGGATGAGGCGCGTTGTGATCACCGGTGTCGGTGCCGTGACGCCGCTGGGCACCGACGCCGCCACCACGTGGCGGAACCTGGCGGCGGGCGTCAGCGGAATCGGCCCGCTGACGACCTTCGACACCGAAGGTTTCCCGATCCGCATCGCGGGCCAGGTACCGGACGGCTTCGACCCGAAGGCCGCGATACCCGGCGATCCCGACCACCGGATGTATTCGCGCGCAGGGGGTTTCGGCCTTGCCGCGACGGCTGAAGCCCTGCGCGACGCCGACGCCGGACGCGACACCTACGACGCGGACCGGATGGGTGTCGCGATGGGCGCCACGGTGGAGCGTCCCGATCTGCGGTACTTGATCGACGTCGGGCTCCTGCGGGAAACCGAGTCGGACGCGTTCCTGGTGCAATCGCCGAAGACGGTCTACGCCGCCGATCAGAACACCCCGCTCGACGCGATGGTGCGCATGGTCGGCGCGACGGGGCCGATGGTCGGCATCAGCACCGCCTGCTCCAGCTCGGGGCACGCCATCGGCGAGGCCTTCCGCCTGATCCAGGAGGGTGATGCGGAGTTGATGCTGGCGGGCGGGTACGAGTCGCTCACCAGCTGGATCGACATCCTCGGCTTCAGCCTGCTCGGGGCCATGACCGAGCGCCACAACGACGATCCGCAGTCGGCGTGTCGTCCATTCGACGCGGACCGCTCCGGCTTCGTCGTCGGCGAGGGCGCGGTCGTGTTCGTCCTGGAGGAACTGGAGTCGGCGCGGGCGCGGGGTGCTCGGATACACGCCGAAGTCCTCGGTTACGGCTCGACGATGAACGCGTGGCGAATCACCGATTCCCCGCCGGACGGGTCGGGCGCCATCCAGGCGATGGAGGCGGCGATCGCGGAATCCGGCCTCGGCACAGCCGGAATCGACTACGTCGTCGCCCACGGCACGGGGACCGTGAGCAACGACGCGTCCGAAACCGCCGCCATCAAGAAGGTTTTCGGCGATGACGCCTACCGGCTCGTGGTCAGTTCACCCAAGTCCATGACCGGTCATCTGACCGGGGCGGCCGCCGCGCTCAACGTCCTCGTCGCGGTCGGCGCCATGCGCGAGTCGCTGGTACCGCCGACGGTCAACCTCGATCGGCCCGACCGCGGCCTCGACCTCGACTATGTCCCGCATCGAGCCCGGCACACGGCGGTCGCCGCGGCTCTCGTCAACGCCTTCGCCTTCGGCGGAACCAACATCAGTCTTGTCGTCGGCGCATCGAGCCCGGACCGGCGACGAAGGGAGCAGCAATGACCATCATCTTCACCGAGCCGGACCGCACAGCCGAGTCGGCCCTCACCGTCGATCTCGACCGCATCCTCGAACTACAGCCGGGCAGGCACGGCGTCGCGCTGTGCAACGTCCCGGGAACCCTGCCGCTGTTCAGCACACATTTTCCGCGCTATCCGATCCTGCCGGGCGTGCTGATGCTCGAAAGCATGGCCGCGCTCGCCGCGACGACCGCGGGCGGCCCGTGGCGGCTGCGCTCGGTCCGCGGCCTGCGCTTGCGGCAGTTCGTGGTGCCCGGCGACCAGGTGATCATCACCGTCGATCTGCTCGGCCACGAGGGAGAAACAAGTCGCTGGAAGGCCGAGGCCCGCGTCGATGGTCGGCTGGTCGCCGCGGCGCGCTCGTTGGAGATGAGCACGCTCGAACCGGAGGAGCGGACATGACCGAACGTCGCGTAGTGGTTACTGGACTCGGGCTTATCACGGCGCTGGGGGAAGGCTGGGCGCGCACGTGGGAGGCGATCGTCGAGGGAAAGACGGCGATCGGTCCGCTGCGCGGCTATGACCCCGCGCCGCTGCGGACCCGGCTCGGCGCCGAGATCACCGGCTTCGACCCGACCCATTTCGTCTCGCGCCGCTCGTTGCGCATGGCCAACCGCGGTGATCAGTTCGCGATCGCCGCCGCGACGCTCGCACTCGAGGACGCCGGTCTCGCCGACACCGAACTCGGCTACCGCACTGGCCTGTTCCTCGGCGGAAACAAGCAGGTGGCGCGACTGGAGCCGTTCACGAAGATCGCCGGGTTGCGCACCCCGGACGGCGAGCTTTCGCTGCGCAGCATCGGCGAGGGCGTCTCGCGGTTCATCTCACCGCTGATGTATGTCGAAGCGCTCCAGCCCGCCGGGGTCTTTCACGTCTCGCAAAAGTTCGGCATGCGTGGACCGAACGCGTTCTTCGCGGGCACGGCGGAGTCCGGGATCACCGGCATCGGCCGCGGGATGCGTGCGATCCGCCGCGGCGAAGCCGACCAGGTCGTGGCAGGCGGCTACGACGACGCGGTCACCTGGTGGTCGATGTCGAAGATGGACGGGCTCGGAGTGCTCAGCCCGCGAAATGACCTGTGCGAACGCGCCTTTCGCCCCTTCGACCGTGACCACAGTGGTTCGGTGCTCGGCGAGGGCGGGGCGGTGCTCGTCCTCGAGGAACGCGAGCACGCGTTGCGGCGTGGGGCGCGGTGCTACGCGGAGGTCACCGGCATGGGTTCCGGGAACGACGGCACACGTCTGGCGGCGCCGCACCCGCGCGGCAGGGGTCTGGCCAGGGCGATCGGCCGCGCTCTCACCGACGCGGCGGGCCAGGGCGCGCCCGACTACATCGCCGCCCACGGATGCGCCACACCCAAGGGCGATATCAGCGAAGCACGCGCGCTGCACGACGCGCTCGGCGACGACGCGTACCGCGCGCAGATCAGCAGCGTCAAACCCCAGACCGGCCACCTGGTTGGCGGCGCGGGGGCGCTGAACGTCGCGGTCGCCGCGCTCGCGCTCGACACCGGTGTCGTTCCGGCGACGCCGAACCTCGAAACACCCGCCGCCGGCTGCGATTTGGATTGGATCCCGGGATCGGCCCGGGAGTCCAGACCGGGGACCGCGCTCGCCCTCGCCCGCGGCCTGCACGGCCAGGCCGTCGCCGTCGCACTACGCAAAGCCAGCTGAAACCCTCAGGAGGACAGAAGAAATGAACGAAGTTGCCACCACGACGCGACGCGTCGTCATCACCGCCGTCGGTGCGGTGACCGCACAGGGAACCGGGGCCGAGGCCTTGTGGGAAGGCGTGCGCGAGGGCCGGGTCGCCATCCGGTCCGTGCAGGGCCTGCCACTGCAGCGATACCGCACCTCGATCGGCGGACAAGTACCGGACATGCGCCGACCGGCCTACGACTACCTGACCGCACTCGGCATCGAACACCCGGAACCAGCGCTCGACTTCGCCCTGGTCGCCGCCGAAGAGGCCATGGCCGCGTCCGGGATCGTCGTCCCCGCCGATCGCTGGGGCGTGTCGTTCGGCACCTGCAACGGCGGGACGTTCAGCGGCGAGCAGGCACTGCACCGAGCCCGCAACGGCTCCTCTGTACACACCGGCGACCGGCATCTGCTGCTCGTACCCCCGCACGGCCTTGCCGAGGCACTGAGCGCGGCCTTCGGACTCGGTGGACCGGTCGTCTCGGTCAACACCGCGTGTGCCTCGGGCGCCCACGCGATCGCGCACGCCACGGAGATCATTCGCGCCGGACGCGCCGACGCGATGCTGGTCGGCGGGAGTGACTCGCTCACCGAGTCGGCCTACGCCGGATTCGACAGCGTGGAGGCCCTGTCCGAGCGGCCGTGCGCGCCGTACTCGCGTGACCGCGACGGCCTCTCGCTCGGTGAAGGCAGCGGCATGCTCGTCCTCGTCGAGGAGTCGATCGCCCGTGCCGCCGGCGCCCCCATCCTGGCCGAGGTGCTCGGTTACGGCATGTCCGCCGACGGCTATCACCCGACCGCGCCGCATCCGCAGGGCGAGGGTGCCGCGCGCGCCATCCGCGCCGCGCTCGACACCGGCGGGCTCGATCCCGCCGATGTCGCCTACATCAACGGCCACGGCACCGGAACACCGAAAAACGATCCGGCCGAATGCAATGCGGTCCGCGCGGCGTTCGGCGATGCTGTCGACAAGGTCGTCCTGAGCAGCACCAAGTCGATGATCGGGCATCTGCTCGGCGCGGCGGGCGCGGTCGAGGGAATCGTCACGGTGCTGGCGCTACGCGAGCAGCTCGCGCCGCCGACCGCCGGGTTCACCGCGGTCGACCCGCGCTGCGGTGTGGATGCCGCGCCCGGCACCGCACGATCGGCCGACATCGGCGTCGCACTGTCGAACAACTTCGCGTTCGGCGGCGCCAACGCGACAGTCGCCTTCGGCAGACCCGGCGATCTGCGCGGAGATCCCCGGCCCGACGATACCGACACCGTCGTCGTGACGGGACTCGGTGTGCTCGCTCCGGGCGGGACGAACGCGAACGAGCTGTGGCAGACCTTCCGCGCGGGAGACCGCCTCGGCCGCGAGGAGCGCGGCCTGCGGATCGCGCAGCTCGAGGCCGATCTCGATGCGTACACGACACCGCGCGAACGACGCCGAATGGACCGATTCAGCCAGCTCGCGGTCGCGTCCTGCCGGATCGCGCTCGAGCACGCGGGCCTGGAAGCCGACGAGCGGACCGGCGTCGTACTCGGTACCGGAATCGGCCCGATGCGCAGCATCGAGGACTTCTTCCTGCCGACCCTGCAGGGCAACCCGGGCAGTCCAGCCGTCTTCCCCAATACCGTCTTCAACGCGGCGGCGGGCCAAGTGGCCATGGTGCTCGGGGCCAAGGGTCCGACGTCCACCGCGACGGCGGCGCACGCGGCGGGCGCGTCCGCGCTGACCATCGCGTTCGACCTGCTACGCACCGGCAAGGCCGACGCCGTGCTGTGCCCCGCTGTCGACGAACTGACCGACCATGTCATCGACGCCTACCGGGGCGTGCCGCTGTTCGGCGGCCGGACGGGGTGGGATTACCTGCTCACGGAGGGCAGCGTCACGCTGCTGCTCGAGCGGGCGTCGACCGCCGCCGCCCGCAACGCCCCGATCCTGGCCGAGTTCGCCGGTTACGCAACCACATCCGACGCGATCGGGATCGGACGCTGGGACCGCTACGGCCACGGTATCGAGCGCGCGATGCGTAATGCCTTGGCCGACGCCCGGATCGACGCCTCGCAGCTCTCGGCCATCTGGACCAACGCCGCCGGACTGCGGGTTGTCGACGGGCCGGAAGCACGGGCCATCGACCGTCTCGGCGCGCCGGACCGCTGCCGCAGACATGCCCCGAAACGGGTCCTCGGCGAACCGATCGGCGCGGGTGCCCAGCTGGCCGCGGCCCTGGCGGCCACGTCCTTCCGGCACGAGCCTGCCGCCGGACCCGTACTGATCAACAGCTCGTCGCTCGGTGGCACGCACACCAGCCTGGTTTTCCACCCGCCTGGGCACTGACCTCGAAAGCGACGGAGTCACACCATGCCTCATTCGACGAACCGCCACGTATCGATCCCGGCAACTGGATCGCACCTGCCCGGCCACCCCATCCACAAGGGAGTGCGGAGGCCCCGAGTGCTCATCGCGGGCGGCGGCATCGGCGGATTAGCGACAGCGCTGGCCTTGCGGCACAAGGGATTCGATGCGGTCGTCTTCGAGCAGGCGCAGACGCTGCGCGACGGGGGCGCCGGGGTCTACCTCTGGACCAACGGGATGCTCGCGCTCGATTCGCTCGGCCTTGCCGACCGCATCCTGAAAACATCGGCTGCACAGCAGTTCTGCCACTTCCGTACGTGGCGCGGCAAGGTACTGGCTGCCTGGGCGGTGGGCGAGTTCGCCGCACAATTCGGCATGCCCACCGTAGCCGTGGAGCGCTCGGCCCTGCACGAGGTATTGCGGGATGACCTGGGCAGCAACGGTATCCGGACCGGGGCGCGTGTCGTCGACTTCACGCAGGACGAGCACGGTGTCGCGGTGCGGCTCGCGGACGGGCATGTCGAACGCGGCGACCTCCTGATCGGCGCCGACGGAATCCACAGCGCGGTGCGTGCCGGGCTGCACGGTGCGAGGCCACCGCGGCACAACGGCTATGTCGCCTGGCGCGGCAAGGCGCTGCTGCGGCACGACATGATTCCGCCGGGAAGCTTCGACTCGATGTTCGGTCCCGGAACCCGGTTCGTCTGCTACGACGTGGCACCGGGGGTGGTGCATTGGATGTCGGTGGCCAACGGGTCGGCCGCCGACCACAACGACCCGGATGTCCTGCGAATGCTCACCGAACGTCATCGCGGGTGGGCAGCACCCGTCGCGGACATCCTGGCGGCGACACCGGCGTCGGGCATCATCCGCGGCGAGGCCTTCGACCGAAAGCCGGACCGGAGGTGGGGCGCGGGCCGGGTCACCCTGCTCGGAGACGCGGCACATCCCATGACATTCAACATCGGCCAGGGCGCATGCCAGGCCGTGGAAGACGCCGTGGAACTGGCCGAGTGCCTCGCCGCCACACCAACCGACCCGGTATCGGCGTTACGCGCGTACGAGAAAGAACGCCGGCCCCGCACCGCGCGCATGCAGCGGGCCGCCCGGGGGCTCGGACGCATGGCAGCGGTGGAGCATCCCGCGCTGGTTCGACTGCGTGAAGCTTTCATGCGCTCGGCCTATCCGAAATTCCTCTTCGCGGCCGAGCAGAAACAAATGTCGTATGCCGAGCGCTGGGCAAGCGGTTCCGACTCGACCTCCTCCTCCCCGACGATCTGAAATCGAGACAACGATGAAGGCAATTTTCTACCGCCGCTTCGGCGATGCGGACGTAATGGAATACGGCGATCTGCCTGAGCCGAAGATGGGTCCCTCCTCGGTACTCGTCCGGGTCAAGGCGGCGGCGGTGAACCCGCTCGACTGGAAGGCCCGCGAAGGCCTGTACGACAGCTTGATGGACGCGGTATTTCCGGTGGTTCCCGGAATCGATTTCTCCGGTGTCGTCGAGCGCGTCGGATTCGGCGTTCGCGACCTCGCACCGGGCGACGAAGTGATGGGATGTGTACCGAACGACGAGTACCTCTCGCGCGGAACCGTCGCCGAGCTGACCTCGGCCCCCGCGCGCTGCGTGATCCGGAAACCGTCCGTTATGAGCTGGGCCGAGGCGGCCGCGTTCCCGCTGGTCGGATTGTCCGCGTATCAGAGCGTGAGCCATCTCGCCGTGCGCGACGGTGAAGTCCTGCTGGTACACGGAGCGGCCGGCGGAGTGGGTTCGATGGCAGTCCAATACGCGACCCACCTCGGGGCCCGCGTCATCGGGACGGCGAGCGAACACAACCACGAGTTCCTCCGTTCGCTGGGAGCCGAGCCGATCGATTACCGCCGCGGACTGGCGGAATCGGTCGCCGCACTCGCTCCCGGGGGTGTCGACGCCGTGCTCGACGCCTCCGGTAAGCGGACGCTGCGTGCTGTCGCACCACTGCTGAAGCAGGGCGGGCGGCTGGCATCGGTGGCCGATCCCGCGGTGCGCTCGGCAGGCGGCACCTACGTCTTCGTCCGGCCGATAGCGGGCGATCTACAGAAAATGGTCACGCTTGCCGAGCGAGGAACGATGCGCTCGCAAATATCGGCCGTCTATCCACTCGAGAAAGCGGTCGAAGCATTTCGCGAGAGCCAAGCCGGTCATGCCCGCGGCAAGATCGTCGTCGCGGTCGGATGCGCACCTTCGGAGATGTGACGTCGCCGATTCTGTTGCGCCGCAACCTGTTCGACAGGGAATCTTGTTCGTGCTGTTCACCGGCATCGGGTGGGAAGACCTGCCTCAGGAACTCGTGTTCGGGTCCGGGATGACCTGTTGGCGCAAGCTACGGGACTGGCAAGCCGCCGGAGTGTTCGAGCGGATGCATCAAGCGGTCTTGGCCCGCGGCAACGCGGCCGGGTTGATCGACTTCGATCGGGTCGTGGTCGACGGCTCGCACGTGCGGGCCAAAAGAGGGGGGCGCTCCTCGATCTTGGTGCGGCACTGATCTGTTGGCGAAGACTCAGCAACCGAACCCGATAGGAGCTCTCAGCCGAGGCGATGCCCGCCGCTCGCCGCCGCTTGGACGAGTTGAACGAGGCGGATCCTGCTACACCTCGGTCGGGTGATGGGCGACACGGTAATGAGATGCGCCATCCAGCACGCGGTGTGGACGATTCAGCTCGACTGGCGACGAGGTTTGCCGCTGGAACGGTGCTCAGAAATCTTCGAGGACGCGGCCGACCTGCTCGAGCATGGGTTCGATGACATGCCTATCCGATTCGGCGCCGACCGCCCTGAATACGTGACGCTGCCTTCCAGTAAAAGCTGGGCTGGAGCGACGAGCACGCCGATGATTCGTTTTATCGAGGTTCCCGAGACCTGATCCACGATAACTACGGCGCATATCTTTGCTCGCCGACCGCGGACGAGTTGGCGGTGCTGTGGCGCGGACCCGGTCCCGGGAAAACCGTGCGTGAACTGGGCTACATTGTGTCCAGGGCCGGTTCCAGCCGACGTTGAATCGTGACAGCAGGAACCTGCCTGGGGCGCACGAGTTTCGGTGGAAGCGCAAGTCGGAACACCCTCGCCCACGTGGAACCGAGCCGCCCGAAGAATCCACCCGTCCGGTAGGGAACTCCGTGCCTTTCGCACACCGCCCGGATCTCTCCCGACATTTCCGGATATCGATGGGCGGGAATGTCAGGGAACAAATGATGCTCGATATGGTGCGAGAGGTGTCCGGACATGGTGTGGAACAGCTTGCCACCCTCGATGTTCCCGGAACCCAGCATTTGCCGCACGTACCACTCGCCACGAGTCTCGTTCGCGGTCTCTGCATCGGTGAACGTCTGCGCACCGGTTGGGAAATGACCGCAGAGAATGATCGAGTACGTCCAGACATTGCGGACTACGTTGGCAATGGCGTTACCGCACAATGTCTTGACGAACAGGGGGCCGGTCAGCGCAGGAAAGACTATGTAGTCCTTGAGTACTTGCCTGCCCGCCTTGCGCAACGCACCCCTGATCAGGGGCTCGACCTCACGCCACTCACGATTGCCCTTGGCGATGTTCTCGGGTTCGAGGTCGTATACCGCCAGAGCCCACTCGAAGAACACCATGAGCAGGAACGACGTCATCGGTCCTGCGAGATGCGCGGGCTTCCATTCCTGGCCCTCGTCCATGCGAAAGAGGCCGTAACCGAGATCGCGGTCACGCCCGACGATGTTGGTGTACGTGTGATGCTTGTAGTTGTGCGAGTGTTTCCACTGATCGCTCGCGCACGCCATGTCGAAATCGAAGTCACGGGAATTCACTCCGGGCTCACGCATCCAGTCGTATTGGCCGTGCAGGACGTTGTGGCCTACTTCCATGTTGTCCAAGATTTTCGACACACTGAGTGCACCGATTGCGGCCAACCAGAACGGCCGCCGGAAACCGAGATACATCAGTCCACGGCCGGCGACCTCGAAGGCCTGCTGCACCTTGATGATCCTGTAGATGTGCGCTCGGTCCTTCTCGCCGAGATCTGCGACGAACCGGGCGCGCACCGCGTCCAGTTCGCGACCCAGCTCCTCGACCTGGCCGGCGGTGAGTACCACTGTGGTACCTGCTTCTTCGGACCGCCGGCGCGAAACCGGCACACTCGGTCGGAACATGTCTACTCCTAGATCGTGCGGTCAGATGTCGAGTTCGACGTCGCCCACGGGGGCCGAAATACACAGCTGGATAGGCTGATCGGGTTCGCAGGCGGTGTCGCCGGTGCGCAGGTTCCGCGTGCAACCGGACTTCTTGATCGCGACACAGGAGAAGCAGATCCCCATGCGGCATCCGTGTTCGGGAGCGAGGCCGGCCGCTTCGGCTTGGTCGAGCAGGCTGGCACCGGAGTTGCCGGTGGTTATCCCGCTCGCCGCAAACGAGACTGTGCCGGTGGCGTAGTCATCGATGGCGACCGCCGGAGGCGTAAAAACCTCTGCGTACAAATTTGTTTCGCAACCCAGTTCGCGATAGAGCTCCCGGACGGCGCCCAGTAGTGTGGCGGGGCCACAGACAAATGTCGCTGCTTGTCGATGCCATGGCGCGACAGTCCGAAGATGGTCGATTCCGAAGTGCCCGCAGAGATCGCCGTTGTTCTCCTGCGCGGTGTAGGCGAATGTGACGTAACAGCCGGGGTTGCGTGCCGCGATTGCACCGAGCTCTGTCCGGTAGGGAACATCACTCTCGGTGTCGGCATAGTGCAGGAACGCGACCTCACCGGTGTATCCCTCGTCGTCGAGTGTCCGCAGCATCGATAGCACCGGCGTGATGCCACTCCCCCCGCTGATCAGCAGGATGCTGTTCGGCCGCGGCGTCGGAATCCGGAAGGTGCCGGCAGCTTGGGACAAGGTCACGACGAGGCCCGGCCGTGCCTCGGCATGCAAGTACTGCGACACCAGGCCTCGAGTATGACGCTTGATGGTCAATTCGATGCGGCCGTCATTGCGATACCGCGAGGATGCCGGGGAGTAGCACCTGGTGTGCCGCACGCCGTCGACGACGACGCCGACCTGAACGAACTGGCCCGCATCGAATCCCTCCCATTGCCAGGTCGGCCGAAGGACGAGCGTGACAGTTTCGCGGGTCTGGCGGTGCACGTCGACAACCTCTGCGCGCAACTCGCGCACCGACACCATGGGATTGACGAGCTCCAGGTACCGGTCCAGATTGTGCGGCGTCGCCATTGCATCCACAAGGGAGAGCAACCTGCGCACAGATCGAAATCGGCGCGTAATTCGCGTCATCATGGTGGGCAGATCGTTCACGTCCGCACTCCTTGTGCGCTGGAGCTTCAATGGCAAATCCAGTGTGGGCCGGGAAAGTCGCGAACCTCTTCCACGGCAGGGATGAACCAGCTCCCCCCACGGGGGTGGACTGCTCGACACCTCACCGCCGTCTCGCGAGTGGTTCTTTCAGCGAATTAACGACCCACGCAACACTAGGTGTCGCCATTCCACCCCTAAGGATGATGCGATCCGAGGTCCGCGGCGCAACGATTGAAGTACAGCGATACTCCGCTCGAAAGGCAGAATTCCAGTGCCCACCCCGAACGAACCGGCCCAAGCCGGCGCCGCCGGACAAACCGCCCCGCCGACCAGTCGAGCATCGCTGGCCAACCACATACTGCAATTCGGCGTCACCCGAGATCGGCGACCTGCGGGCGCACGCCTGAGGGGTGAGACGAATGGGTGATCTACACGCACCGCTTCGGGCGATCGCACGGCCGTGCCTCCTGATCGTCCTCGGTGGATTCACCGTCATGGGTGGACTCGCACCGGATATCGAGGCGCAGGCAGCTCCGGCTTCGTCGGCAGCATTCACGACATACCGCACTGAGATCTCGCGACAGGAACCCGGCCCGGCCATCCCTGGGCCAGCCATTCCTGGGCCGGTCATCCCTGGGCCGGTCATCCCTGGGCCGGACCAGGCAGGCGGTGGGACGTACAACCCTGGCTGGGGCGGCGGTTTGACGGCCGATCCCGGCGGTGGCGGCGGCGGCGGGACCGGTGGCGGCGGCGGCGGGACCGGTGGCGGCGGCGGTGGGACCGGTGGCGGCGGCGGTGGGACCGGTGGCGGCGGCGGTGGGACCGGTGGCGGCAACGACGGGGGCGGGACTGGCAGCCCCGGCGGCGGGGGTTGGTCCGGTGGCGGCGACACTCCCGGTAGCGACATCCCCGGCGGCAACATCCCCGACGGCAAGACCGACATCCCCGGCGGCAACATCCCCGGCGGCAAGACCGACATCCCCGGCGGCAACATCCCCGGCGGCAAGACCGACATCCCCGGCGGCAACATCCCCGGCGGCAACATCCCCGGCGGCAACATCCCCGGCGGCAAGACCGACATCCCCGGCGGCAACATCCCCGGCGGCAACATTCCCGACGGCAAGACCGACATCCCCGGCGGCAACATCCCCGGCGGCAACATCCCCGGCGACGGAACCGGCGGCGGAACCGGCGGCGGCGGAACCGGCGGCGGCGGAACCGGCGGCGGAACCGGCGGCGGCGGAACCGGCGGCGGAACCGGCGGCGGCGGAACCGGCGGCGGAACCGGCGGCGGCGGAACCGGCGGCGGCGGAACCGGCGGCGGCGGAACCGGCGGCGGCGGAACCGGCGGCGGAACCGGCGGCGGCGGAACCGGCGGCGGAACCGGCGGCGGCGGAACCCCCGCCGGTGGGGCAAACGATGCCGGCGGGTCGCAGCAGCAGCACCCGGACCGGCCGCACCAACAGCAGCATCAGCAACCGCCCGGGGCCCCGCCGCACCAGCCCCAGACCCCACATCAGCGCGAACAGGTCGAGCGGGCACCGATTCCTGAGCTGGCCCCGCCGGGATACGAGGCGCCCCCGCTGGTCGCGCACACCGCTGGGTTCCAGCTCGCCGCACCGGCTGTGACCCAGGGTGAACCCGTTTCCGGAGAGGGCTACGGCTGCCCGGCCGGAGCCGAGGTGGACATGGCCATCGGCGGCGTACCGGCCGGGGCGACCGCCGCCGACGACCGAGGCGCGTTCCGATCCACGCTGGATATGGGATCGATCCCGATCGGCCGCTACGAGGTCACCGCGGCGTGCGGACCTGTGCTCGCCTCGGCGCTGGACGTCGTGCTCGTCAGCAATGTCGACGCCGCGACGTCCACCCTCACCGTGATCGTGTTCTTCCTGCTTATCGGGGTTTTCGTCTACGTACGGCGGCTGCTGAGCCCGTCGCCGCGACCAGAGGAGCGCTAGTGAAACTCATTGGAATACTCATCGCGCTGGTCTTGTTCAGCGTGTTCGCGCCCGCCTCGGCGCAGGCGGCGGACGATTCCGTTCGCCTGTCGGTCCGCATCGACGGCCGGGATATCGCCACAGCGACCGAGCCCGATCCGATTCGCTTGGACCCCAACGGTTCCGCGGAAGTGGAGGTGAGTATCACCAACGAGGGCAACGAGCCGGTCACCGTCCGGCGCGTCGATCTGTCCGGCCAGGTGGTAGGTCTGATGTTCTACTCCTTCAGCACGTCGGTGAATCGGACGGTCCTACCGAAATCGACTGAGCGACTGAGCTATTCGCTCGACCTTTCCGGGTTGTCCGAGCAGGCAACAGGATTGATCAGCGGATCGGTGACCGCCTACGACGCCGACGACACTGTGCTCGGCAGCGCGACAACCGTCACCGACGTGCGTGGCTCGCTGAATTCGGTCTACGGCCTGTTCGGGCTGGCGCTGTTGATCCTCACGCTGTTGGCGATCGCCGATGCGGCGCTCACGGTCGCCCGGCACCGGATGCCTCCCAATCGCTGGCAGCGCGGCATGCGCCTGCTCGCGCCGGGTCTCGGCATCGGATTGGTGCTGGTGTTCTCGCTGTCGGCATTGCGATTGTGGATGCCGAGCGCCGAACGGTGGGCGTTCATCGCGCTGCTGTTCGCTGGGGTGTTCTTCGTCCTCGGCTACCTCACCCCGACACCGACGACCGCCGAAGAGGAAGCGGCCGAGCTGGAGGAGGAAGAGGCCGCGCTGGAGGAGCTCGAGGAGGAGGAAAGCGAGCGGCGAACCGCGCCGCTGGATGTCGAGGTGCCGGGCAGATGACCACCGATCCGAGAACCACCGATGCGAAGACCGCCGAGATCGACCCGGTCGCCGCTGCACTGCCCGCCTATGAGATCGGGGGCCAGTTGGGCAAGGGCGGCGGGGGTGTCGTCCTGGCCGGTCGGCACCGCAGGCTCGACCGCGCCGTCGCCATCAAGCAGCTCCCCCCGGCGTTCGCCACCGACCCGATCGTGCGGCGCCGATTCGTCTCCGAGGGCCGGCTGCTCGCGTCGCTGGATCATCCGCATGTCGTTCCGGTCTACGACTATGTGGAAACCGAGCAGATGTGCCTGCTGGTCATGGAGCTGTTACCGGGCGGCACCGTGTGGAGCCGATTCACCGGCGACGGGTTCGACGCGCCGTCGGCGGTCGCGGTCGCGCTGTCGTGCGCGGCGGGGCTGGAGGCCGCGCACTGTCACGGCATCCTGCATCGCGACATCAAACCGGAGAACCTGATGTTCGCCGCCTCCGGCGCGCTCAAAGTGACCGACTTCGGCATCGCGAAGGTGGTAGGCGGCGACGAGACCATGGCCACCAAGACCGGCGAGGTGATCGGCACGCCGTCCTACATCGCCCCCGAACAGGCTCGCGGTGGGGAGTTGACGCCGGCCACCGACGTCTACGCGCTGGCGACGATGCTCTACGAATTGCTGTCCGGCTGCCTGCCCTTCCCCGCCGGGCAGGATGCGCTCGCGACGCTGTTCATGCACGCGTTCGACGACCCGACGCCGTTGAGTGAGGCCGCCCCGAACACCCCGGAGCATCTCGCGGAGGTGATCATGCGCGGTCTGGCCACCGATCCGGCGCAGCGGTATCCGACCGCCGAAGCGTTCGGGGTCGCCCTCGCCGAGGCGTCCACCGAGCCGTGGGGGCCGGGTTGGCTTTCGGCCCAGGGCATCCCGGTGATGGGTGCGGACACGATCGCCGCCGCGGCCCGCACGACCGGCCCGATCTCGCCGACTGTCATCGACGGCGCAGCCGCGCGCGGGCTCCCGACCGCGCGCGCGGTGCGACCCGTGCCGGGCCAGCGTGCGCAGGGCGTGCGGCTCGACGAGGTGGTCGAAGCCGATCTGGTTCCGGTCAAAGAGGTGATCAAGTTGCCCTCGCCACGGATACCGCTGCTCATCGCGGCGGGTTTGGCGCTGATCGCGCTCGCCGTCTCGTTGATCGGCGTCGGCTCGCCGAGCACCGGGGGCACACTCCCGCCGGGAGCCGCCACCGTCGGCGGCGTCGACCCCGCCGCCGGCGAACAGATCCCGATCGACCTGAACCAGCCGGTGGTCGTCACCGCGGTCGGGCCCTCGTCCGCCGCCACGGCCGAGCTGCGGCTGAAGGTGCTGGGAGCCACGGTGGCCGAGCAGAGCGCACCGCTGGTCCCGGAACCCGGCCGCAGCGTGGCCACGCTGCCCGCACTGGGCGGGCAGCACCTGGTCGCCGGCGAAGTGACCGGTGAACTGGTGGTCACCGAACCGGGCGTGCCACCGAGCACGTCGAGCTTTCCGGTCAACACCGCGCAGCCCGCGCTACCCACCGCCGCGGCGGTCGGTGTCGGGGCGCTGATCCTGTTCGCGCTCGCGTATCTGGAGTCGTTCCTACGCTCGCTGCGCCACCGTCGGCGTCGGGTGTCCGGCGGTGTGGGCGTTCCCGTGAGCGCGGGTGTGCTCGCGGTCGGCATGGTGGGGGCCGCGTGGATCCTGTTCGGCAGTGCGCCCACGATCGCGACGGTGGTGACCGCGGCCGTGTTCGGAATGCTGGCCGGCGTCGCGGCAGCCATCGGCGCCTGGCGCATCGGACAACGTCGACGCTATCGCCGCAAGGAGCAGATCAAGGAGCAGGCTCGGATTCGAAGTCGCGCTCGCTGACGATTCCACTGTTCATGGCTCGTTCGAGGAGCTTGGCCCGCTTCTGATTCTGCGGGAGGTCCTCGACACCGAACTTTCCGAACAGCGCGCGCAGATGGGTCTTCACCGTCTCGGTGGTCACGAACAGTTCCTTGGCGATCTGCTGGTTCGAGGCCGCAACGGCGTAGGTGGCGTTGTGCTGACACGGCCTGCACAGCGCGACCAGCACCGCCATCTGGGCATCCGTCAACGACCGCCGCGTCGGAATGCCCGAGTCACAGGCGTGGGTTTTCGCACTGCTCACCCGGCTGCCGTTATCCAGATAGGACAGCACTGTGTTGCCGATCCGGATGCTGTCACCGGTTTGCAGTCGATGTCGCCCGGCGAGACGTTCGCCGTTGACGAAGGTGCCGTTACGCGACAGCCCGTCGTCGACGATGGTCCATTGTCCGCCGATCTGCTCCACCGTCGCGTGCAGCCTCGACACCTGACCGTCGTCGGTCAGGGCGATGTCGGCCCGCGACGATCGCCCGACCGTTATTCGCGGCGCATCGGCGGAGAGCGTCATACCCCGGCGATGCCCATGATCGTCGACATATGTGAGGCGCGGCTCGGTGAAGTTCACAGTCACGGCCATTCCCTCGATCGGGTGGAGCAGTGCTCGACCCTCATGATTGTACGCCGGAGACATTTGTCTGATACCCCAAGTTTCATATAATGTGCAGGCTGCGCCACACCGAAGGAGACACCACCGATGCTGTCGACAATCAAGAACACCGCCACCGATCCCGAATACCACGAGATCCTGCGCAACCTGTCCGAAGGTTCGGTCAACCGGCACTTCGACCCCTACGTCGACATCGACTGGGACTCACCGGAATTCGCCGTGCACAGCGACGACCCGCGCTGGATCATGCCCGACGAGGACCCGCTGGGCCGCCATCCCTGGTACAAGGCCCTGCCGATCGAGAAGCAGATCGCCATCGGCATGTGGCGCCAGGCCGGTATCGCCAAGGTCGGCCTGGATTTCGAGCAGCTGCTGATCCGTGGGCTGATGCAGTACCTCATCTCGGTCCCCAACGGTGACCCGGAATTCCGGTACGTCACGCACGAGGCCGCCGAAGAGTGCAACCACACGATGATGTTCCAGGAGATGATCAATCGCATCGGCTATCGCGATGTGGTCGGCATGGGCACCATCGATCGCAAGCTGACGATGGCCATCTGGCCCACGGTGAAGTACTTCCCCGAGCTGTTCTTCACGATGATCCTCGGCGGCGAGGAGCCGATCGACCACCTGCAGAAGTCGCTGCTGCGCGCCGGCGTCGACCTGCATCCGATGGTGCAGCGGGTCATGCAGATCCATGTGGCCGAGGAAGCCCGGCACATCTCCTTCGCGCACGAATACCTGCGACGGAATGTGCCCGGCATGAACCCGATCACGAAATCGGTTCTCTCCGTGGCCTTCCCGATCGCCATGCGGGTGATGCTCGACATGATCATGACGCCGCCGAAGGAATTCGTCGAGAAGTTCGACATTCCGGCGGAGGTCATGCGTGACGCGTACTGGAGCAGCGAGGAATCGCAGACCACGATGCGCAATATCTTCGGTGACGTGCGCGCCCTCGCCACCAACAGCGGCCTGATGAACCCGGTCGCCAAGCTCACCTGGCGCCTGCTCGGCATCGACGGCCCGGTCACCCGCTACCGCAGCGAACCGGCCCGCAAAGTCGCCTGAGTGATCAAGTGAACGCGACGGCCCGCCGGACTTCCGTTCCGGCGGGCCGTCCTCGTCGCGCTGGACTACTCGATGAGCTCGGCCCCGCGGCGCGTCTACGACCTGCGAAGTTCCGCCCATCCATGAGGCAGCCGTACTGTACACCGCGATGTACAGTGGGATATGGCCGATTACGACAGTGTGCCGCTGACCGAGTTACGTGGTCAGCTCGGTAGTGTTTTCGACGGGGTGTCCGCGAGCGGACGGCCGGTGATCGTGACGCGGGAGGGGAAAGAATTGGTCGCGGTGGTACCAGCTGAGGTGTTACGGCACGGGGCATTGCCCCCCGCGTACTTCAACGATGATCTGCGCGAACAGATCCTGGGCAAGCTCGACGCCAGGATCACCCAGCATTGTGCCGAAGACATCGCCGAGGCCGAAGCCAAATTGAGCAAGCTGATGGGCGCGCTGGACAGTCGCCAGTGAGCGTCGCCGATCACACCGCGCTCACTTCGCTGGCATTATCGCCGCTGTTCGGGCAGGTGATCATGCGCCAGTTCACCCAGCAGCGCCGAATCCTGGTGGTGCCCACGGTGAGTCTGATGGCCGCGATGCGCGCGGTCGACAACATCGACGAACTCGGGCGCCTGCTCGACAA
The DNA here is from genome assembly GCF_052814245.1 of Nocardia sp. IBHARD005. NCBI lineage: Bacteria > Bacillati > Actinomycetota > Actinomycetes > Mycobacteriales > Nocardiaceae > Nocardia > Nocardia sp. IBHARD005. Next base: position 3,084,747 of record NZ_CP199935.1, on the reverse strand, counting down.
TCGCGTCGCCGTGCGCTGGGCCGAACTCGACGCGCCCACTGCCATCCGCATCGGCACCACGGTGCCGATCGCCGACGACCACCTCGACTGGCCGCTGATCGCGCCCGTGGTGTTCACCGCGCAGAATCTGGACATGCCGGTCCTCACCGCCAAACCCGAGCTGTATCGCGGCTACAAAGTTGAGATCGCGAACATGCCGTAACCGACCTCTCGAGGTCCTGAACTCGGCTTTTCCCCGGGGTAGTGATCAAGCCCACACCTGCTGTCGGTACGGTGCACAAGCGGTCGGCAGCTCACCCTGCCGACCGGCACACAGCGGACGAATTACCCGGAAAAGCAGTACCAGGAACACTCTAGGAGAGCTGGTTATGCATCATCTGAGTTTCATGCGTCGCTTCACCACCGCGGTAGCCGTCACCTCGGCCGCCGCCGCCATGGTCTTCGCGGGCCCCGCGGTCGCGGATCCGGCGCCGCAGACTATCGACGTGGCCTCGGCCATCGAGCAGCTGCGCGCGTCGATGAAGGACAATCCGGGCGCACTCGCCGCCCTCGACAAGCTCACCGCCAACGGCACCGTCGATGTCGCACTGCCCGCGCAGCCCTACCAGATTCCCGCGACCTCCGACATCGGCCAGAACGGCGGCGGACCCGGGGTATACGGCTCGGGCATCGCCCTCGATGTCGACGGCTTCCGCTTCGGCTTCTTCGGCGGGCCTGGCACCATCTCGCCCAATCAGGCCGGCGCCAAGCTCGAGGTCATGTGGCTGAATCTGTCCAGCGGGCAGAGCGGCACCGCGGTGCTGGCCGAACACCAGGACGTGGCGGTGGACACCACCATCCGCACCGCATCGATGAACACCGGCGGCGGGCTCATCGTGGCCGCGGTCTTCGGCAACCTGTGGCACCGCTGGCCCGTGCCGGTCAGCGAGGCGCACCCGGACGGGTTCGCCTACCAGCTCGGCACGATCCAGCAGCCCTCGTTCGGCGCTGTCACGCGGTAGCTTTCGTCCACGGCGCACCCCGGGTCCGTTCGGTCCCGGGGTGCGTTGTCGTTTCGATGATGCAGCGCAACAGCTTCGGTGTGGCGTAGGTTGACCGGCGTGGAGGATCTGGTCGACCGACTCGAAGAACTGGAACGCCGTGTTGCCGCCCTGGAGAGCGCGCAACCCGAGGACGCGCAGCTGCCGTGGGCGGTGGCACGGCTGCGCCAGGAGTTCGCCGATGCCGGGCAGCGCACGGGCGGCGTGCTGCTCGCCGGTGCGCTGCAATTGCCGACCGGCGAGCGATTCGATTGGCAGGCCCAGTACGCCACCGATGCCATCGTCGGCGACGTCTGGACCATCGAGGCCGCCAATTGTCTTGCCGCACTGGCAAACCCGGTGCGACTGCGACTGTTGCAGGAGATCGTCTACGGCCGAAGGACCGCCGCCGATCTCGCCGCCATCGAAGAACTGGGCACCTCGGCCGAGATCTACCAGCATCTGCGCCAGCTCGCCGCGGTCGGCTGGTTGCAGACCGCGGGCCTCGGTCGTTTCGAGGTACCAGAGGGCAGGCTTGTCCCCCTACTCGCGGCGCTGGCGGCCGCACAGCGCTGACCTGGGCGGCGTCTCCATAAGATGTCCCAAATGTCCACCTAGACTACTGTGATGCAAGGCACATCGACTGCTACGGTGAGCGTCGAGTGATCAACGCAGCGGAGGTAGTCGAGTGAACATGTCACATCTGCTCGAAAGCGTGAAGGCGATCGGCGTGCTGCGTGCACGCGGCGTCTCCGATCCCAAGAAGCCGCTCGAGACCCTGCGGACGATGAGGGAATCGAAGATCTACGGCCCGCAGGCCACCCTCGTGCGCCATTCGGCCCGTGTCGCCCCCGATCAGGTGGCCCTCGCGGACGAGCGCGGTGAACTCACCTACCGCGAACTCGACGAGCAGTCCACCGCCATCGCCCGCGGCCTGCGCGAAGCCGGCATCGGCGAGGGCACGGTCATCGCCGTGCTGGCCCGCGATCACCGCGGCCTGATCATGTCGATGATCGCGGCGGGCAAACTGGGCGCGCGGATCGCACTGATGAACACCGGCTTCGCCAAACCGCAGTTCGCGGAGGTGTGCGAGCGCGAAAAGGTACGCGCGGTGCTGCACGACAGCGAGTTCCTCGGCCTGCTCGACGCACTGCCGGCCGACCTGCCGCGCTACCTCACGTGGGTCGACGAAGGTACCGCGCTTCCCACTGGTGCAACGACATTCGACGACCTCATCGCGAACAACGCCACCGAGGACCTGCCCGCGCCGAGCAAGCCGGGCGGCTTCATCATCCTTACCAGCGGCACCACCGGCCTGCCGAAGGGCGCACCGCGCACCAAGGTCACGCCGATGGCCACCGCGCAGTTCGTCGACCGGGTGCCCTGCCCGAGGCGGGGTACGGCGATGATCGTGTCGCCGATCTTCCACAGCACGGGTCTTGGCACCTGGCTGGTCAACACGATCCTGTCGAACAAGATCGTCATGCGCCGCCGATTCGACGCCGAGGCCACCCTCGCCGCCATCGCCGAGCACAAGGTCGAGATGCTCGTCTGCGTGCCGACGATGCTGCACCGGATGACCGAGCTGCCCGCCGACGTCCGCGCGAAATACGACCTGTCCTCGCTGAAGGTCATCCTGTTCGCAGGTTCCGCCCTCACCCCGGAGCTGTGCATCCGCGCCACCGAGGCGTTCGGACCGGTGCTCTACAACCTCTACGGGTCGACCGAGGTGGCCATCGCGGCCATCGCGAACCCGGCCGAGCTGGCGGAAGCGCCGGGCACTGTCGGCCGTTCGCCGATCACCTGCGAGGTCCGCCTCTTCGACGACCAGGACCAACAGGTCAAGACGCCGGGCGCCCGCGGCCGGATCTTCGTGCGCAGTGGCGCGCCGTTCGAGGGCTACACCGACGGCAGGCACAAGCAGATCATCGACGGTTTCATGTCCAGTGGCGACATCGGCCATTTCACCGAAACCGGGCTGCTCATGGTCGACGGCCGCGATGACGACATGATCATCTCCGGTGGCGAGAACGTGTACCCGCAGGAAGTCGAGAACCTGCTGGTGGAGCGACCCGAGGTCTACGACGTGGCGGTGATCGGCGTCGACGACCCGGAATTCGGAAAACGCTTGCGCGCCTTCGTTGTTCTCGAAGAAGGTCAGACTGTCGAGGCCGCCGAACTCCAGGCGCACGTCAAGGCGAACCTGGCCAGGTTCAAGGTGCCGCGCGAGGTGATCTTCCTCGACGAACTGCCCCGCAACGCCACCGGCAAGATCGTGCGCCGCACCCTCGCCGACTATGAGGTCGCACAGGGATAGGGCCAGGGTTACCGCGGAGTAGACACCACGGCCGGATCGCTTGCTAGTGTTAGCGACAGCACTGGATCTCGAAGACGCGGTCCGGCCTGCGATTCCGCGCGGGCTCGGTCTGCCGGAAGGCTGTTCGATGTCTCTGTCTCTGCCCGCGCTAGGTACCACCGCCCGACGTGCGGGTGATTTCGCGCTCGGCGTCAAGGTCATGGTGGATCGCAAACTGTTCAATCCGCTGCGCCTCGACCACGCTGCCCGTTCGTTCCGCAATGTCTCGAAGTTCGGCCCGTTCGCCGGCGTCGTCATGCACGCCGCGCAGAGCAGGCCGCAGGCGGGCGCCATCGTCGACGAGCTGGGCGAGATCACCTTCGGCGAACTCGACGCACAGGCCAACGCGTTCGCCCGCGGCCTGCGGGCCAGCGGGATCAGCGAGGGCGACGTGGTCGCCGTGCTCGCCCGCGACCATCGCGGCATGGTGTTGAGCCTGCTCGCGGCGGGCAAGCTCGGCGTGCGCGCGGTGCTGATGAACACCGGGTTCGCCAAGCCGCAGTTCGCCGATGTCGCCGCCCGCGAGAAGGTCAAGGCGGTGCTGCACGACAGCGAGTTCCTCGACCTGATGAGCGCCATCCCCACCGAGATCCCGCGCGTACTCACCTGGGTCGATGAAGCGCATGGGGCCGACCCGTCGATCCCGACCGTGGCGTCGCTGTCGGCGGGCCGTTCGAACACCGCGGTCGACGCGCCGAGCAAGCCCGGCGGCATGGTGATCCTGACCAGCGGCACCACCGGCACCCCCAAGGGCGCCCCGCGCGACAAGGTGAGCCCGTTCGCCTCGGCGCAGTTCGTGGATCGGGTGCCGCTGCCCAACAACGGCACCATGATCATGGCGGCGCCGATCTTCCACGGCACCGGCCTGTCGCAGTTCACCCTCGGGCTCGCCCTCGGGAACCGGGTCATCTTCCAGCAGCGCCGGTTCGATCCGGAGCAGACCCTCGCCAATGTGGTGAAGTACAAGGCGGATTCGCTGGTCGTGGTGCCGACTATGTTGCAGCGCATCCTCGATCTGGACGAGCAGATCCTGGCGAAGTACGACCCGTCGACGATGAAGGTCATCTTCGCCGCGGGCTCGGCGATCGCGCCCGACGTGGTGACCCGCACCCTCGACTACTTCGGTGATTCGCTCTACAACCTCTACGGGTCCACCGAATGCGCGGTGATGACCGTGGCCACCCCCGAGGATCTGCGCAAGGCGCCGACCACCGCGGGCAAGGCACCGGTCGGCATCCGGATCGTGTTGCTCGACGAGAACCGCAAGCCGATCACCGCGCCGAACGTCACCGGAACGATCTTCGTGGACAACGGTTTCGCGTTCACCGGGTACACCGACGGGCGGACCAAGGAGATCGTCGACGGGATGATGTCCAGCGGCGACGTCGGCCATTTCGATGCCGACGGGCTGCTCTTCATCGACGGCCGCGACGACGACATGATCGTCTCCGGCGGCGAGAACGTCTTCCCCTTGGAGGTGGAGAACCTCATCGCGGGTCGCGCCGACGTGTTCGAGGCGGCGGTGGTCGGTGTCGACGACCACGACTACGGCAAACGGCTGCGCGCGATCGTGGTGCCCGGCCCGGAGTCCACGCGTGACGCCAAGGAGATCAAGGATTTCGTCCGCGACAACCTGGCCCGCTACAAGGTGCCGCGCGAGGTGATCTTCGTCGACGAACTGCCGCGCAACGCAACGGGCAAGCTGCTGCGCAAGCCACTGATCGACATGGCGGTCGACGCGGACTGAGCAGGCAACCATAGTCTGCCCGATCGTGTCGGGCGGGTGATTGCGGTCGACTATTATCAGCGCGTGATCATCGGGTTCGAGCAGGCGTCCGCGCCGTCGCGTGCTGTCGGCGCGCGGCTGCGCGGTGCCTGCGCGGGTTCGATGTCGGGTGCGCTGTCGTTGGCCGCACACGGAGTGGCGGCCGGTGGGTCGCTGCCCGGTAGCACGGCGATCGTGTTGCTGGCGGCGGCCTCGGCGATTGTCGGCGCACTGGTGGCCGGGGTGGGTCCGCTGCGCAGTGGTGCGCTCGGATTGGCGGCGGTGCTGCTGGGCGGTCAGCTGATCGGCCACACCACGATGAGCTGGTCCGGGCACTCGCACTCGGCGGACGATTCCCTCGGACTCGGCATGCTCACCGCCCACACCGTCGCGGCGCTGCTCGCGGCCGCGGTGATCGTCGGTGCCGAAGCCGCGTACCGGATCGGCAGTGCCGTCCTGGCGCGCATCCTGCCCCTGCGCTACCGCACTCCTCGCATCCCCGACCCGGCGCCGTGGCGCCTGGACCACCGCGACCGCGTCATCCTGCGAATCTTCGCCACGCAGTCGCTGCGCACCCGCGCTCCCCCGCTCGCGATTGGTTTCTGAACTTTCCCTCACCCAGTGCACGGACTTCGTCGTGCGCTGTCCGCGCGCACCGACTCTGCGACGAGTTGACGACTGCTCGACGTGACGGCGCTGCTCGACGTGGCCTCTCGATGCGAGCGAAGCTCGCTCGAGCGGTCGCCATACAGCCGGCGCCGCGCGACGAGCTGCCAGCGCGCAGTCGGTCCGCGGACGCGCGGTCAGCGTCGTTTCCGCATCCGGGCGGCCGAACTATGGGCTGTCGCTGATGTCGGCGCACGGCCGGATACGCCTGCGCGCACTGGGTTCCAGCACTCCAGAAATGAATCAACATGAGCAGCACGGACACCCGTCCGGCCGAGGAGAATTCCCCCTCGGCACCACCGGCCTCCGGTGCACGTCCACGTTCCGGCTCGCGCCGGGGCCGCCATCTCTACCCGCTGGCCCTGCGCCTGCATTTCTACGCGGGGATCTTCGTCGCCCCGTTCATCCTGATCGCCGCGCTCACCGGCGCGCTGTACGCGATCGCGCCGACCATCGAAGGGTTCGTCTCGCGCGACCTGCTGCAAGTCGACACCACCGGCCCCGAGCAAGCACTGTCGACCCAGGTCGGGGCAGCTGTCGCGGCCCGTCCCGATCTGACGCTGGTCGCGGTCGCCCCCGCGCCGAACGAGGGCGACACCACGCGCGTCCTGTTCAACGATCCGACGCTCGGTGATTCCGAGCGGCTGTCGGTGTTCGTCGACCCACACACCGCCCAGTCGGTCGGCGAGTCCGTGGTCTACGGCAGCGGTGGCGCACTGCCGCTGCGCACCTGGCTCAGCGAGTTCCATCGCAGCCTCCACCTGGGCGAACCCGGCAGGCTCTACAGCGAACTGGCCGCGTCGTGGCTGTGGGTGATCGCGCTGTTCGGGCTGGTGTTGTGGGTGCATCGGGTGCGTAAGCGGCGCGACCGCAGGTCCGCGCAATGGTTGCTCAAGCCGGATCTGTCCCAGACCAGGCGTCGAAAGATGAACTGGCACGCCGCGATCGGCGTGTGGATCCTGCCCGTGGTGCTGCTGCTCTCGGCCACCGGCATGACCTGGTCGACCTATGCGGGCGAGAACGTCACGAAGCTGCGCGAAGAACTCAGCTGGACCACGCCGACCGTGAGCGTGAAACTGCCGGGAACCGCCGGTCCCGCCCAGTCCACCGGTGGTGACCACCACAGCGCGGGCCACACCGCACCGGCCCCGATCGATCCGGCAGCTCGCATCGCACAGCTCGATCGCGTGTACGAAGTGGCTCGCGCCAATGGCATCACGGCGGGCGTCGAGATCGCCGTTCCGGCAGTGCCGGAGAAAGCGTTCGGCATCAAGGAACGGCGCTTGCCCGGCACCTATTCCATCGATTCCCTTGCCGTAGACGGCACCACCGGCGCGGTCACCGACCGGCTGGCTTTCGCCGACTGGCCCCTGATGGCCAAGCTCACCAACTGGGGCATCGCTTTTCACATGGGCCTGCTGTTCGGCCTGGTCAACCAGCTGCTGCTGCTCGTGATCATGGGTGGCCTTGTCACCGTGATCGTGCTCGGTTACCGCATGTGGTGGCAGCGTCGACCCACCCGAAGGGCCGCGCTGCCCGTCGCGCCACGACGTGGTGTGCTGCGCCGCACGTCGCCGTGGATCGCCGTTCCGGTGGTCGGCGCGGCGGTCGCCGGAGGCTGGTTCGTCCCGCTGATCGGGGTGAGCTTGCTCGTTTTCCTGCTCATCGATGTCGCGCTGGGACTCGCCGCGCGCACGGCCAAGGTGTAACGCACGGCTAACTATCGAGGAAACATCCCAGGTACCCCATGACCTCGATGATCGGAGCTCCAGATGAGAACCTCAGCTCGCACAGTGGTGATGTGTCTGGCCGCTCCGGTCATCGCCCTCGCCTTGACCGGCGTCGGCGCGGGGAATGCCGCCGCTGATCCCGGCTGCCAGGGGTCGATGAACGGCCCGTGGGCGTTCAACGGTGGATGCTACGGCGGCGAGGGCACCTACCGGCTGGAGGTCGACTGCCTCGGATACAACATCGCGCCCTTCGCCGTGGGGCCGTTCACGATCCGCCAGGACCTGCCCGTAGGCCAGGCAGGTACGGTGGCGTGCTTCGGTCCGAACTGGTCCAGTGCGGGGTGGGCCGTCGGCTCGCGGATCTTCCGGCTCTGACACCCCCACCGCGACAAGAACCGGACCCGATCGATGGGCAGGCACGGCGTCCGCGGTGAAAGGATCAGCCGATGACGCTGTCTCGTCGACAACTGCTCCACGGCGGCATCGGCGGTTCGATCGCCGCGCTGGTGGGGGTATCCGCGGTGAGCAGTGCGCGGTTCGCCGCGCCCCGGCGGCTCGGCGAGCCGTTCTCGCTCGGGGTCGCTTCCGGCGAACCGACCCCGGACGGGGTGGTGCTGTGGACGCGACTTGCCCCCGATCCGCTCGCACCCGATGGGTACGGCGGGATGACGGTCGCCCCGGTGACCGTCGATTACGAGGTCGCCGAGGACGAACGGTTCACGAAAGTGGTGGTCAGAGGCTCGGCGGTAGCGACCCGCGAGCTCGGGCACAGCGTGCATCCCGAGGTCGCCGGGCTGGCGCCGGATCGGTGGTATTACTACCGGTTCCGGGCAGGCTCGGCGATCTCGCCGGTCGGCCGCACCCGCACCGCGCCTGCGCTCGACAGCCCGACCGAGCGGCTCCGCTTCGCCTTCGCCTCGTGCCAGTCGTGGAGTTCGGGCTACTACACCGCCTACGAACACCTCAGCGCCGAAGATCTCGACCTCGTCGTCCATCTCGGCGACTACATCTACGAATACTCCTGGGTGCTGGCCCGTCGCGGTGCACACATGCCGCCACACCTCGCCGGCGAGGCAGTGGATCTGGCCGGCTACCGACTGCGCTACGCCCAAGCCAAAGGCGAAGCGCCGCTGCAAGCCGCGCACGCGGCGTTCCCCTGGCTGGTCACCCTCGACGACCACGAACTCGACAACAACTGGGCCGGTGACAGTCCCGGTCTCGGAATCGACGTGTACCGCGTCCCGGCGCTGTTCCGGCGCCGCAAAGCCGCCGCCTTCCAGGCCATGTACGAGCACCAGCCGATGCGACTGGCCCAGCTGCCCGACGGCCCGTCGATGCACCTGCACCGGCGCTACCGCTTCGGCGATCTGGCCGAGTTCACCATGATCGACACCAGGCAGTACCGCACCCCCCTGGCCTGCGGCGACGGCTCCGCGGTGATCGGATGCGCCGACCGGTTCGCCATGGACCGCACCATTCTCGGTGCGGCCCAACGTGACTGGCTCGTCGACGGCTTCGCCACCTCGAACGCCCGCTGGCAGGTACTCGGCAACCAGGTCGCCATGGCCCAGTCCGACTACGACCCGGGCCCCGACCTGTTACTCGGCACGGATGCGTGGGACGGCTATGTCGCCGACCGCAATACGGTGTTGGCCGCTGCCGCCGACCACGCTGTCGACAACCTGGTCGTGATCACCGGCGACCGCCACGAGAACTATGTCGCCGACCTACGCCGCGACTATGCCGATCCCGAATCCCCCGTCGTAGCAACCGAGTTCACCGGGACCTCGATCAGCACCGGCAGCGACGGTGCCGACCTCACCGACGCGGGCCGCGCCCTGCTGGCCGCCAACCCGGACATGAAGTTCTACAACCGCCAGCGCGGCTATGTCCGCGTCGACCTCGACCATCGGCAGTGGCGCAACGATTTCCGCGTCGTGCCGTATGTCAGCCGACCCGGCGCGCCGATCAGCACCCGCGCGAGTTTCGTGGTGGAGGACGGAATCCCCGGCGCGACCCAAGCGTGAACCGGTGGTCGATCCAGTGTGTGTGCGCCTGCGGCGGATTCGGCAGCGAGCATGCGTGGCCGGGCGAAACCTGTTGTCGGCAACGGTGGGACGCCGGGTGCTGAATCGGTATCCAGCGATGCTCTCAACGCGTCGACAGCTGGGCCGCGAACGTGTCATGATCGGGTGAGTTGTCAAGGTTTTGAGCGTCGGCGCGGTGTCGGCTGGGGATAGTGCTCGGACAACAACACTCGGTGCTCTCGGCCGATACTTCGAGTGATTCACGGCCGCACAATCCCTCGGCGCTCGTCGCGTGCGCAGCAAGATCGAGGGGGGCTGATGATCATCGGCGAGACACGGTACGGGAGCCTGCAACGGTGGGTGGTGCTGCTGGGTGCGGCAGGGGCCGTGCTGATCGCACCGTTAGCGGGTGGCCGCGCCCTGCCGTTCCTGCTGCTCATAGTGATCGTCGCAGGCTCGCTGGCGATGATCGGGTTCGGCCTGCGCAGCCACCGGCCCACCCACCGGCTGCCCTGGTACCTGCTGGCCGTGTCGGTCCCCTTGTTCGCCGCGGGCACCGCGATACGCGCGCTCGGTCTGCACCCGGGGTGGCACCCGGTCGACGATCTGTTCACCTTGGCCGCCACTGTGTGCCTCGGCCTGGCTGCCGTCGGCTGGCTACAGCCACACAAAATCAGCAGCGCCCGTGACCTGTGGCTCGACTCGACGCTGATCGGACTCAGCGCCCTGCTGGCCTCGTGGACATTCCTGATCTCGCCGATTCTGCGGCACGGCACCGGGTTCGATACCCTCCTTGCCGCGAGCTATCCAGTGATCCACGCATTGCTGGCGACCGTGCTCGCGCATTCACTGGCGACAGTGGTCCGCTCGGAGACTTCACTGCGGCTGCTACAGGCGGCACTGATCGCCGTGCTCGTCGGCGGCCTGGTCGAAAGTCTCGCTGCCGCAGGCACGATCGCGGTAGATCCCGAGTACGCGTTGGTGCCACAGCAGTGGGCCTACCTGCTCGCCGGACTGGCCGCGGTGCAGCCGACAATGGGCGCGCTCCGCGACAACGAGGATGTGCATCCGCATCGATCGCGACAACGGGCCGGGATGATCGCGGTGGCGCTGGTGGCGGCCTCGCTGGTGAGCGTGGTCGGCGCCGACCTCGGGGTCGGAGACCGTGTGGTGACCTGTTCGCTGCTCACGCTGCTGCTGGTCGGTGTGCTGGTCCGCAGCGAACGCGCGATCACCCGCAGCATGCACAGCGAACGCCGAGCCCGATACCAGGCCGACCACGACCTGCTCACCGGCCTGTTCAACCGTGCCGCCCTCCTGCGCGCACAACACCGCTACCGCGAGCAGTGGGCCGGAAAACCTCTGTGTCTGCTTTTCATCGACCTCGACGGCTTCAAGATGGTCAATGACAACTACGGCCACGCCGTCGGCGACGAACTCATCGCCAACGCGGCCTCCCGCATCCGCCACACCACCGCCCGCACCGACCTCACCGCCCGCTACGGCGGCGACGAATTCGTTGTCCTCGCCGCCCGCACCCGCACCGAAGCCGCGGCCCTGGCCGAACACATCCTTGGCTCCTTCCTCCGCCCCTTCGAACTCAGCTCCGGCGAAATCCCCATTACCGCCAGCATCGGCATCGCCTGCATGGCCACCCGCCCCACCGAGACAACGATCTACGACCTCATCCGCAACGCCGACACCGCGATGTACCACGCCAAGGAATACCGCCTAGGCCTCACCTTCCACGACGACCTCCGCACACCGACCGCCCGTCGCCCCCATCTCCGAACCACCGATCCGGCAAGCACCGCGGTCTAGCAGTCCACGCTATGACGCCAGTCACACCACCGACTCGCACCTCGGAACTCTACTAAAGTCTCCATCAGTCCCGTCTGAGGCTGCTTTCCGGCCGCTGATTGTACTGTAGTATCAACTCGACTACCGAACGAGGGGGTTCGACGCGTGAAGCCCGTGCACTGAGCCGGGTGCGGCCATCGGGGGCGGGTCCCGACCCATCAGGCGCATCAGCGACAGGCAAGCAACCCCACATATCGTGTTCACGCAGGAAATAGGGGCTCAAGATGCTCATGGTCGACATACTCGGCCAAATGCGAATACGCACCGATTGCGATAGCGAAGGAGAATCCAACCGCTCCTCGATGCGCCAGATCATCGATCACAGCCATATGGCTACCGCGCTCGCAATATTCGCCTGCTTCCCGGGCCGAGTGGTAGAAATCGACCGCCTGATCGAACTCATGTGGCACGGTCGACCTACTCGGACCGCTCGACAGGGCGTTCATGTGCAAGTCAGCAAGTTACGAAAGATATTCACCGATCTCGGCGGCGACGGGAGCGCCGTCATACGCAATGCCAAGAACGGCTACCTGCTGGACGACCGACTGGTGACACTCGACGTACAGCTGTTCACGGAACAAGTACGCCAGGCCCACTCGGCGCATCGCGTCAACGATCCCGTAGCCTCGCTCAAACTTTTCGACAATGCCCTCTCGAAATGGCACGGAAGGCCGTTCTCCGGCATCGACCTGCCGAGCGAACTCGGCCGGCACATCGAATCCATCGAACGAATTCATCTCAGCGCTCGCGAAGGGCGCATCGAGGTGCTGATAAATATGGGCGCCGGGCGAGAACTGATACCCGAGCTCGAATCCCTGATCCGGCACGACCCATTTCAGGAATTCCTGCACGGCTGCCTGATGATCGCACTGTCCAGAAGTGGGCGACGCAGCGAAGCACTGCGCCTGTATCAGAACTTCGCCCGACACCTCAACCACGAACTCGGAATACCACCCGGTGCCGAGATAAGGCATATCTTCGAATCAATTCTCAGCGGCCGGGACATCTCCAGAATGTGGGTCAATCCACTGGATCATGGGCACCACGAAGAACATGATCTTACCGCGTAAAGGCCGAGATCCACCCCCTGCGGGATCGAGGTCGCCTGACTACCGGTCGACGCCGGCGACCTCGATCTCCGTGATGCCGGCGAGGCTACCTCTGCCGCAACCCGTCGATGACCTGCCACAGGCCGCCGACGGTGTCGCAGGAACCGTCGACCAGAATGCGGTCAGGGATTGCCACCTCGAATTCTTCCTCGAGCGCGATCAGCAGATGGACAAGGGCGAGCGAATCGACTCCCACCGACTTCAGTTCCGCTGCGGCATCGAAGGTAGTGTCGCGAGTCCGGGGCGGCAGAGCGCTGCGAAGGTGCTTCTCGAAGGCCGGATCCCACCGGGAATTCCCGGTGCTGAGGACGGCGGCGTTCTGGTCTTCGGTCATGGCAGGTCTCTCCTGGTTGTCTCGAGAACGGACGCGGCGACCACCCGGTCACCGCAGGTCACGATTTCCGCCGGTGCGGGGCGCGAAAGAAATCCCATCAGGCTCGCGGAGATCCCGTAGGCGCCCACATTCGGGATGGTCACGAGGTCTCCGGGCCGGGCTCCGGCCAGGTCGGACCGGTGGTTGAGCACATCGGCGGGTGTGCACAGCGGGCCGACGACAGCAGCCTCACCGGATTCGGCTCCGCCGGTGTCGGAACCGACGATCGTGGCACTGATCGGGGGCACCCGGCCGATCCCGGACAGCCCGCCCACATGGTGTATTCCAGTGTCGGTGATGACGAACTCGCGACCACCGCTGGATTTGATCTCGGTGACCCGGGCAACGAGCGTGCCACTGTCACAGGTGAGATAGCGCCCTGACTCGAACGCGACAACGGGTGCGCCGCCACGCCAGCCCGGAAACGACGTATCCAGCGCGTCGGCTACCGCTGCCCGCAGATTCGGATAGGTCGGACGGACACCGTCGCGTCCATAGGGCGCGGCGAACCCGCCGCCGAGATCGAGCAGTTGCACGGTGATGCCGAGTCGTTGCGCGAATTCCCGGGCATGGCCGACACTGGCGACGATTTCGTTGATGAGCACCGTTTCGTCGAGCACGTTGCTCACCGGGAAGAAGTGCAGGCCGACCACGTCGACGCCGTCGATGTCGAGATCGGCGGCGGTGAGCGTTGTCGTGGCAATGTCGATGCCGAACTGCGTGGCGGTGCCGGTCATCCGCATCGCGCTGTTGCCGTGGGCCGCCGGTCCATTGACCCGCAGCAGGCACCGCGCGACGATATCGGCCGCGTCGGCGGCCTTCGCGACCCGGTGGAGGTCGGCGAGCGATTCGCAGGAGAAGGTCCGTACCCCGGCCGACAGCGCGGTCGCGATCTCATCCACGGTTTTTCCGGGGCCGGTGTACAGCGCGTCAGCGACGTCGAAGCCCGCGCGGATCGCCGACGACAGCTCCCCCGTCGAACTGATTTCGGCGTGACAGCCACCACGATGCAGAATGGCCCCGATGTGATGATTCGGATTCGCCTTGAGCGAGAAATACAGCCGGCACGGATCCGGGAGTAGATCCCGCAGGTCACGGTTCGCGCGCTCGACCAGTTCCTGGCGATGTATGTAAACCGGTGTTCCGTACTCGCTGGTGATCGACTCTGGTGACGGGTTCATCATTCCTTACCTTGGTACTGTCGAACGACGCTGCGCACGTCAATCTTTCCGTTGCTGGTGAGTGGAAGTGCGGGGACCACGACGCAGTCGTCGGGAATCTTCTGCGGTTCGAGGTGACGAGCCATTCCGGCCAGCACCACAGCCGGTTCTACGGTTCCGGTGATCACCACCAGGTAGGGCGAGTCGTGCGTGGGCGGCACGGTGACGGCTTGCCCCACGCCCGCCACCTGCTCGGCGGCGGCCGCGATCTCGGCGGAACTGGTGCGGACCCCCTTGACCTTGAAGATGTCGTCGCGCCGTCCCTCGATGTAGAGGTAACCGTCCGCGTCGAGCCGGCCGTAGTCGCCGGTGCGCAGGAATCGGCGCCCGTCCTCGGTTGTTCCGAACACGCCGTCGCTGCGCTCCGGCGGACCCCAATAGCCGTCCATCACGTGCGGGCCGTAGGCGACGATCTGCCCGACTGTGCCGAGAGGCAGTGGCGCCCCGGACTCGTCGATTATCTGCACACTCGTGCCGTCCAACGGCCGCCCGACCGTGCCCGGTCGGGTCAAGCCCGCGTCGGGCTCGGCGATGCTGACCCGTTTGCACTCGGTGATCCCGTACATCGCGATCATCGCGGCGGAGGGGAAGACGGTGCGTAGTTCGCTGATGCGGTGCTCGGCGAGGTCGGCACCGGTACTGGTCACCGAACGCACCGCCGGGGCGGGACCTCGACGGGCCATCAGCGCCGACAGCATCGTCGCGACCGCCGGAACCAGCGGGAGCACCGTCACCTCATGGGCGTAGATCGCCTGGAGCATGGCACCGGGACTGGAGGCGTCGGCGAGAACGAGTTCGCCGCGGGCGGCGAAGGTGAGCAACACCTGGTACAGGCCGTAGTCGAACGACAGCGGCAACAGCAGGGCGACGCGGTCGTCCGCCCGGTACGCGAGCCGTTCGGCGATCCCGGTCATGGCAGCGTCGACGGCGGCGGCCGGGCACCGAACACCCTTGGGTGCCGCGGTAGAACCGGAGGTGTACATCAGGCACACCAGATCCGCGGGGCCATGTCCCATCACAGGCAGTTCCACGGTGGCGGCATCGAGATTCCAGACATCGCGCACCACCAGCCTGGCAGCGCAGTCTCGAACCACGGTTTCGAGTCGCAGGTCCGTGGTTGCCGGATGGAGCGGGACCGCGGTGGCACCGAGATGCCACACACCGAACAGCAGGGCGATGGTCTCCGGCGTTGTCGCGGTGCGCACGACCACCCGGTCACCCCGCCGGACACCGGATTCGGCCAGTTTCCCGGCCGCGCTCACCGCGGCACGCAACAGTTGTGCGTAGGTGACGGTGCGCTCACCGTCTCGCAGGGCGGTGGAAGTGCCCGCCGCCGAAGCCGCCGCGGCGAGGATCGCGAACGGTCCCCGGTCACGCCGATCGCGCGTCGTCGGATCGTTATCCATCAGTTCTCTCCGCTCGTGTGATGGGTGTGCGAGGCAGGATCGCCGCCACCACGCCGGCCGCGGCGATCAACAGCGCGGCCTCGACGAGATAGGCGTTTCGGGACGCGGTGAGCAGGGCATCGAGTCCGGGCTGGACGGCGTCGGTCAGCAGTGCACCCGGCGATGGCGCATCCGGGCCTGCCCGCATCGAGTACGACACGGCCAGCGCACTGCCGACCACGGTGACACCGAGCGCGAAGCCGATCTCCTGCACCGCGTCATTGGCCGCCGTCCGGGTGCCGACGCGGTCGGCGGGCGCCGTCGAGACAACGAGTTCGGTGGCGGTGGGCATGGCCAGACCGATACCGAGCCCCACGATGGTCATGGCGCCGATCACCAGCGGCACGGTCTGTGTACTCGCCGCGGCGGCGACACATCCCAGTGCCGTCGTGATCAGGCCGGTGACGACGGCCCACCGAGGACCCACCGTGCGGGCCAGGACCGGCGCCGTCACCGCGCCGACGATGGTGGCCGCCGTGGTCGGCAGCACCGCCGCGCCCGCGGCCAGGGCGGACAGGCCGTGTCCGGCCTGCAGGAGTTGGGTCAGCACGAACATCGCCCCCGCGACAGCGAGAAAGGCGGCGCCGTTGACCAGCTGGCCCGCGATCGATTCGCGGTCGAGGTCACCGAATACCTCGCGCCGCCGGTGTTCGTGGGTGAGAACGGCGGCCAGACAAGCCACCGCCAGCACGGCCACGATCGCCGCGGGCACCGGCACATCGGTCACCAGATTCAGCGCGGGCACCAGTGCGATCATCCCGACCGCGAGCAACAGCGCCGTTGCCGGCGACAGCGCGTCACTGCGTTGCGCGGCGAGTGGAGGAACCAGGGCGAGAACGGCCAGCGCGCACAGGGCGCCGACGACGGCGGTCATGGCGAAGGTGGACTGCCACCCGCGCCAAGCGATCGCGGCACCGCCGCCGACCTGGCCGAGGGCCGTACCGACCACGGTGATCCCGGTCCAGACGGAGATCGCCGCGGAACGGTGCGCCGCGGGCACGACCTGGATGATCGCGGCAAGGGAGGCCGGTGTCACCATCGCGGCCCCCGCACCGAGCACGACGCGGGCGCAGACCACCACGGCAGGCGCGTCGGCGTACAGCCCGACGACACCGCCGACCGCCATCACGATCAGGCCCGCGACCAGTGTCCGGCGGGCACCCCACCGGCCGGTCACAAACCCGGCGGGCACCAGCAGTGCCGCGAACACGGTGGAGTAGCTCACCACGACGACCCGCATCCCGGTGCTGTCGAGGTCGAGGTCGGCGGCCAGCGCGGGCAACGCGAGGTTCATCGAGGTGTTGTTGAACATCGCTACCGCGACCGCGATCGCCGCTACGGCGACGGCAGGCCAGTGCGAGCGTTCGACCGGCGCCGACACTGCCGGGGCTGTCGACTTCGTCGGCACGGTCATCGAACAGGCCCTGCGACGGCGGCCGGGCGGCCGATGCGGACAGGCGGCTCACCGGTGCCGAGCCCGGTCCACTCGAGAACTACACAGGTGCAGGTGAATCCGGCTCCGCCACCCACCAGGAGGATGCGGTCACCGGCCTGCAACCGGGTGGTCGAGAGCAGATGCGCCAGCCCGACCATCTGATCGCTCGCGCCCATGTGGCCGATTGTCCGGGCGAACTTCCAGTTGGACCGTTCGATGTCGAACGCTGCCAGGGTGCCCAGCTGCCGATCGAACTTCGAACGCCCCGCGGCCGGGACGATCACGTGCCCGAGGTCCGCCATCGTGGTGCCTGCATCGGCCAGCACCCCGGAGACGGCATCGGAGACGGCACCGAGTACGCGCTGCACGGCCGCTCGCAGGCCGCCGGTGGTGGCGAAGTGATCGAACCTGGACTGCAACACCAGCTGGTCCGCCGGGGTTTCCAGGCTGAATTCCGGGCCACGGATCACCGGTTCGGCGTCGTTGCTCGCGACCGTGTGTGTCGCGACGATCCGCAACGGGGAGGGGGTGTGGCCGATGATCGCCGCCGCGGCACCGTCGCCATAGACGATGCCTGTCTCGGTACTCCAGCGATCGAATCGGTTGCCGGTGAATCGATCTGCCGTGGTGACCATGATGTCGCCACTGCCAGCCGTCAGGAGCCGGGCCGCGAGTTCGAGGCCACTCAGCCCGACATTGCACTGTTGCTGCAGGTCGAAAGCGTGGGTACGCGGGTGCGCGACCTGGTCGGCGACAAACGATGCGGCAGGCCACATTTCGGCGCCCTGATACCAGAGACCGCCGTGGAACAGCGTGTCGATGGATTCGGCAGCGGTGCCTGCGGCATCCAACGCACGTCGGCCCGCTTCGGCCGCCATCTCGACGGCGACGAGATCCTGTTCGACGCAGATGCTCTCGTATCCGTCGTCGGCGCAGGTGTCGGCGTCGTAGTGTCCGGCTGCCACCGCCTCTGCCGTCGACACGGCGTTCGGGAGCCAGGCGCCTACGCCGCGGAGGTAGGTGTCGTCAAGTTTCATCAGTGCTCGCGCTCTTCTGTGAATATTCCCGCTGTGCGAATGGTGTCGGGACAGTTAATTCGGAACAGATATCCGGTGAAGTCCTGGAATTATCCGTAATTCCGAATCGGATGTTTCGAATCCGTAACAGACCATACGGCGCGCCGTCGTTTCCACAAGTAGGTCATTACCGCCGCGTAAGCACTGGGTTAGATCACCATTAGCGCGGCAACACATTTCGTTGTGCGGCCACCACGATTGCGGTGCCGCCGTAATGTCGCGATTAGCCGACCGCTCTAATCTGGCCGATATGAGCAACCGACCTATACAGAACCCGTACCGGACCGCGACTTCGGCGTGCCTTTCCGTCGCCGGTGTCGCCTTGGCGGCATACCCGATGATCCGGCCGTACTCCGACGAGAAAACACTGGCAGGCGCGGCCGCCTACGCGTCCACATCGTGGGTGCTGGCCCATCTGCTGGCAGTCCTCGGCTTCGCGCTGATCGTCGGCGCGATGCTCTTCGACGTCGCCTCCCGACCGGCCACCCGCAGCGGACTGCGCGTGGCCGCGACGGCGACCGGGATCGTCGCGGTCACCCTGCTGACCTTGTACTACGGGTTCGAATGCTTCGCGCTCAACGAGATCGGGCGGGCAGCGCTCGACGCCGATTCGGACGCGGGCATGGCGCTGGCCGACACGATCCGCAACCATCCGGCCGCGGTGACCCTGTTCGGACTGGGCTGGCTCGCGCTGGGGGTGTCCGTCACGCTCTGGGCGGTTGCCCTTCGGTCCGGTTGGGCCCCGGCCATGTTCGCGGTCATGGTGTGGCTCTACCTGCCGCAGTTCTTCCTGCCGCCGGCCGGGCGGATCGGGCACGGATTGTTGGTGATGGGCACCGCCTTCGCTACCGCATGGGTAGTCCGAACCGTGCGCAAGAGCAGTCCAATGGCCCCGAATACCAGCTCTGAACTGCGAGTTTAGGACTGATCTAGGGCCACCTTAGCCCGACCCCGCAGAGTCTGTTGTACCGCGCAACAGGCAAACGGAGGGCACATGGACAAGCTCGAGGTCGTCGCCATCGAGTCGGCAGCCACCGGGGTCGTACGGGTGGACCTGCGTTCCCCCGACCGAACCCGGCTGCCGGACTGGACCCCGGGTGCGCATATCGCCGTCGAACTCGATGGCCGGTCCCGGCAGTACTCGCTGTGTGGTTCCCGCCAGGACGCCGACCGCTGGAGTATCGCCGTCCTGCGGGAACCCGGCAGTCGCGGCGGATCGGCATACATTCACGACCGCCTCACCGTCGGTGAGCTGATCACCTACAAGGGCCCGACGAACCTTTTCGAATTCACCGGCGCCGCCGCGCACATAATATTCATCGCGGGCGGAATAGGAATCACCCCACTTGTTCCGATGATGGAGCATGCTGGGGAACTCGGCCTTTCGTGGAATCTGTACTACGGCGGCCGCACCCTCGAGTCGATGGCATTCACCGCCGAATTGGTGGACCGGTATCCCGGTCACGTGACAATGTGCCCGCAGGACTCCGAAGGGCTGCTCGACATCGATTCGATAATCAACGGCCTCGACGACACCACAGAGATCTACTGCTGCGGGCCGACCGGTCTCATCGACGCCGTCGAAGCGACCGGTGCGGCGAACGGCATTCGGGTGCGAACCGAACGATTCCACAATGTCGCCACCGACGATGCGGCCGGGAGCGGCTCCTACCTCGTCGAACTGGCCGAGAGCGGCAGCCAGATCACCGTTGCCGAGAATACGAGCTTGCTCGACGCGTTGCGGGAGCACGGAGTGGATATTTCCTCCTCGTGCGAAGAGGGCACCTGCGGCACCTGTGAGGTGCCGGTACTCGCCGGTGCGATCACCCACCGCGACTGTGTGCTCTCCGAAGAAGAGCGGCAATCCGGCGAAACCATGATGGCCTGCGTGTCGCGGAGCGCGGGCCCGGTCCTACGCCTCGCGCTCTAGGTCACCTCCATCGCCGACCCACCACCGATCCGGTTCTAGAAGGAACAAACCCATGTCGAACGCAACCTATCTGTCGTATTTCCATCAGCGAGTGCAGGCGACCCCCGACAAGCGGGCTCTGGTGTTCCTCGATGACGCGGGCACCGAACTGGTCGAACGGCCGATGACCTACGCCGAGCTGGACGCCGAGGCCCGCACGATCGCGGTCGCCCTGTCCGAGGCCGTCGCGCCCGGTGATCGCGCCCTGCTGCTGTTCGCCCCTGGTCTGGCGTTCGTCTCGGCGTTCATCGGAGCGCTCGCGGCCGGTGTCGTCGCGGTCCCGGCGCCCATCCCGGACGGGAAGGAGAAGGGGGTCGACCGGCTCGCGGGCATTGTCGCCGATGCCGACGTGCGGGTGGTGTTGACGCAATCCGAGCTCGCTCCCCTGGTCACCGCGTGGGCGCAGTCGGTGCGCCCGGATCTCGTGGTTCTCGTGGTCGATGAGGTCGCCGCCGACCCGGCCGCCTTGACGGCGCCGGCGATCAGCCAGGACACGATCGCGTTCCTGCAGTACACATCCGGGTCGACCGGAGATCCGAAGGGCGTGATCGTCACGCACGGCAACCTCGTCGCCAACGAGATCGAGATCCAGGCGGCCCTTGACACCGATCAGGACATCGTCATGGCGTCCTGGCTGCCGCAGTTCCACGATATGGGGCTGATCGGAATGATTCTGCATCCGCTGTTCCTCGGCGGCACCGCGGTTTTCATGTCGCCGGTGACCTTCATCAAACGGCCGATCCGGTGGATCCAGGTGATGGATCGCTACCGCGCCACCATCAGTGTGGCCCCGAACTTCGCGTTCGACTTCGTCGCCCGCCGGGTGGACGACGACGCCATCGCCGACATCGATCTGAGCTGTGTGCGGTCAGTGCTCAACGGGTCCGAACCGGTCCAGGCCGAGTCCATCGAAAAGTTCCTGGCCAAGCTGGGCCCCCGCGGGCTCCGGCGATCGGCGGTGATGCCGGTCTACGGCATGGCCGAAGCCACCCTGTTCGTCACCGGCACACCGGTGGACAACGAACCCCGAATCTTCGATGTGGACGCGGAGGCGTTCGCGAGCAACGTGTTGCGTCCCCCCGTGGACAGCAACGCGGCGCAGGTCAGAACGCTGGTCGGCAGCGGAAGGCCGATCACGCTGAAGGTCGCGGTCGTCGACCCGGAAACCACCCGGGAAGTGGCGCCGGGTGCGGTCGGCGAGATCTGGGTGCACGGCGCGAGTGTCGCAGCCGGGTACTGGAACATGCCGCAGAAGAGTGCTGACACCTTCGCGGCCGAGATCGCCGGGGGTACCGGCGAAACCTGGCTGCGCACCGGCGATCTCGGGGCGATCGTGGACGGCCACCTCTACGTCACCGGCCGGATCAAAGACACCATCATCGTCAACGGCCGCAACCTCTATGCCCACGACATCGAACGGGCGGCACGCAGCGTCTCCCCCGCCGTCGCCGCTGGGGTGGGCGCGGCATTCACCGTCGGTCAGCCCGAACGACTGGTCCTCGTGCACGAGATTCGTCCCGAACTGCTTGCCGACACCACGCACGCCGAAGTGATCTCCCTGATCCGCGATGTGGTCCGCAGCGAATTCAGCACCCCCATCGCCGAGGTGATCCTCGTGGGTAAGGGTTCGGTCGCCAGGACCACCAGCGGCAAGCTCCGCCGGGTGCGGATGCGGGAGCTGTACGAAGCGGGCCAGATCACCGCATTGACCGAACAGGTGCCCGTCGCATGACCGCGCCGACTGCCCGCGCCGAGGTGCCCGACCACCTCGGACTCGACGACATCCTCGGTGCGGGTGACGCACTCGGCAACCCGGCCGGGCACAGTGCGCTGAACGCGGCCGACCGGATCGACGAATTCCCCACCGGCGCGGTGGCGCTGCTCGATCAGCACCGCTTGTTCGAGTACTACGTCCCGGTCGAATACGGCGGTCGGCTCGACGATTACGCCGCGACCATGGACATCATTCGCACGATCGCCCGCCGCAACGTCACGCTGGCTGTCGCGCACGGCAAGACCTTCCTCGGTGCGGTGACCATCTGGGTCGGTGCGGACCAGCAACTGGCACAGCGGGTCGCCGACGTGATCCTGTCCGGGACCGCCGTGAGCTGGGGCCTGACCGAACGCGGGCACGGCAGCGACCTGCTGTCCGGGGATATGCGACTGACCCGCGACGAACACGACAACCTCGTGCTCGACGGTGAGAAGTGGCTGATCAACAACGCGACCCGGGGTGGCGCACTGACCCTGCTGGTGCGAAGCAAGCCCGAGGGCGGTCCGCGCGGATTCGACCTGGTGTTCTTCGACAAGTCGCGCCACGACGCGTATCGACCGGTGCCCAAGGAACTCACCCACGGGATCCGCGGCGCCGACATCAGCGGAATCCGGATCGAATCCGCGGTCGTCGACGAGGCCGATCTGGTGGGGCGGGCGGGCACCGGACTCGAAACCGTGCTCCGTGGACTGCAATTGACGCGCACATTGTGCTGTGCGTTGTCGCTGGGCGCGGCGGACAGCGCGCTCGACGCGGCGCTGGAGTTCGCGCGCACGCGAACCCTGTACGGCCGCGCCCTCGTCGACCTGCCCGACGCACGGCGGATCCTCGGTGAGGCACTCGCCGATCAGTTCCTGAACGAGGCGTTCGCCTTCGTAGTCGCCCGATCCATCCACGAACTGCCCGCCGAACTGTCGCTGCACTGCGCGGCCGCGAAGTTCCTCGTCCCGACCCGCACCGAAGCCATGCTCCGGCGGCTGCGCGGGCTGGTCGGTGCCCGGTCCGTGCTCGACGGCGACGACCGGGTTCTCGGCCGGATCGAACGCGATCACCGCATCGTCTCGCTCTTCGACGGCAATACGGTGGTCAACCTGTCCTCGCTGATCAGCCAGTTCTCGCTGCTGTCGGGAAAGGACGGCCTGCCTGCCGAGACGATGGCAGCGACCTGCCGGATGGACCGGGTCCCCGCACCGGTGGAGCACGCGCGGCTCAGCCTGCTGGCCAAACGCGGATCGAGCGCACTGCGGTCCCTGGCGGCCACCGCGCAAGCGACCGCGCAGGACCCGGGCACACCGGAAACGTTGCGCACACTGATCGCCGAGACGAGCCGGCTCACCGACGCCGAAACCGCCAGGGCGGCCGGACAACCGCTCATCGCCGCCGACACCCCGAACTCGTCGTTCGTGGTGGCCGAACGCCTGTCGCTGTGTCTCGGTGCGGCATGTGCCATCCACTTCTGGTACGCCAACCGCGACGACCGCGACCGACACCCGCTCTGGCGCGATGGACTGTGGCTCGAAGCAGTACTCGGCCGGGTGCTCGACCTGCTGCGCGATGACGCCGACCACTTCGGCGGCACCTACGGGCCGACCGATCGACTGCTCACCGCGGCGCTCGAGCTGCCGCGTGCGCAACGAATCAGTGTGCTCGGCAACGCCGGACACCATGCGACGAAGGCAGGAAACCTGTGACCGCGGCGCTTCCCATCACGGCCTGCGCAGAGTCGATCGAATCGGCTCTCGGCGACCCCTTCGACGCGGCAGGCCCCCTGCCCGCCGACGCCGTTCTCGCGGCCGACGAAGCAGGCCGCCTCGCCGACGGTGCCGAGGACCTTCTCGACACCGCCCGGCTCAACGCCGCCTTCGTCCCCGCCGAACTCGGCGGCACGCTGCGCTCGGTACCGCAACTGATCGGTGCCCTGCGCCCAGTGTTCGCGCGCGACGCCTCGCTCGGCCTCGGCTACGGCGTGACCACCCTGATGGCCGGGCTCAATGTATGGACCGCCGGCGACGACGCGCAGCAGGCCGCACTCGCCGACACCATCCTCGACGGCGGCAAAGTGTCGGTCGCCTACCACGAACTCGACCACGGCAACGACTTCTCCGCCAACCAGATGCGGGCGGTCGAAACCGGCGGCGGCTATCTGCTCGCCGGCCGCAAGGAAGTCATCAACAACGCGCAACGAGCCAGGGCCGCGGTGGTTTTCGCGCGGACCGACGACCGGCCGGGACGGGCACATTCGCTGTTCCTCGTCGACCTCACCGACGCAGCGCACAGCGTCAGCCGGCTTCCTCAGTTCACCACGACCGCATTGCGCGGAGTCACCCTGAGCGGCTTCGACTTCGACCGGCACCCGGTCCGCGCCGCGGATCTGGTCGGTGCTCGCGGCACCGGCGCCGAGATCGCGCTGCGATCGTTCCAGGTGAGCCGAACAGTGATGGCTAGCGCCGGGATCGGCCCGGTGGACATGGCATTGCACATCGCTTCGGCGTTCGCCGGGCAGCGCGTCCTGCGCGGGCGGACCGTGGATTCGATGCAGCACGCCCGCACGAATATCGCGCTGGCGAACGCACTGCTGCTCGCCACCGATGCCATGGTCGGCTCCGTCGCGCGGCGCATCCACAGCCACCCCGAAGCGGTAGCCGCACACAGTGCCGCCGCGAAATACCTTGCCCCGCATCTGCTGGAACAGGCCATGGAGTACCTCGCGGTGGTGCTCGGCGCACGGTTCTATCTGCGCACCGGCCCGTCCGGGCTGTTCGGCAAGCATTTCCGGGATATCGGCCCGATCGGCATCGGGCACGCCGGCGGCACCTCCTGTCTGCTGACCATCCTGCCGCACCTGCCGCGCCTGACCCGCGACACCGAGACCGGCAGCTCGGCGGAGCTCCTGTTCACTCCGACCACCTCCGGCACGGGAATCCCGTTCGGCCGGTTGCGGATCGGAGTCCCGGTCGGCGACCCGTACCTGGCGGGATTGCCGTCCGCGCTGGCGTCGCTCGACGACGCCGGACCCGGCGGTGGTGGCAGCGCGGCCACCACCGCCCGGACACTGCCCGCCTTCCTCGACGCCGCACGCGGTCTGGCGGGGACCGAACTCGGGATCGATGCCGGGCCGCGCGCGATGGCCGTGGCCGCGCGCTACTGCGAACTGCTCGGGATCGCCGCGGCCACCGGCCACCACCAAGTCCATCCACACCCGTTCACCGCCGCATGGGCGCGGCTGGCCATCGCGGCGATCGAAGCGCGACGCACCGGCCTTCGACCCGACGTCGACATCGCCGACGTCGACACCGTTTTCGACGAACTCACCCACCGCACCCGGACGGGGCGAAGCCACTGCCTCGACGCCGCACCGGTACTCCGCTCGATACCCCAGGAGAAGCAATGACCGACCTCAGCCCGGTAACGACCGACGCCGACATCGCCGACTGGCTGGCGAACAAGGTGGCGGGATACCTCGACACGACACCCGATGCGATCGACTACGACCGCTCCCTCGCCGAGTACGGGCTCGACTCTGTCTACGCCATCACCCTGTGTGGCGAAATCGAGGACACCCTCGGCATCGCCGTCGAACCCACCCTGGCCTGGGATTACCCCACCATCAGCGCGATGGCCGAGTTCCTGGCCGCGGAGACCGGGCCACAGAAATGACTTCCGCACCGATAAGGACGGCGCTGTCGACAGTGGACGTGGCAGGCATCGACTGCCGCTTCCCCACCGCCGACTCGCCGGAGGACTTCTGGGATCTGCTGGTGCACGGTGGGCACGGCATCAGCGAAGTGCCACCGCAGCGGTGGTCGATCGAGGACTACTACGACCCCGATGGCGGACCGGGGCGGGCGAACACCCGGTTCGCCGGCTTCATCGACGATCCCGAAACGTTCGACTTCGCCTTCTTCGGGATCGCCCCCGTCGAGGCGAAGGCGATGGACGTCCAGCAGCGGATGGTGCTGCAGACGGTGTGGCGGGCGCTGGAGAACGCCGGTCTCGATCCACGGTCGGTCCGCGGCAGTGACACCGGCGTGTTCGTCGGTGTCATGTCCAGCGACTGGGGCACCTTGCATCTGGCCGACTACGCGGGCATGTCGGCCCAACGTGGCGTCGGCAATGGGTTCTGCATGATCGCGAACCGGGTGTCCTACCAACTCGATCTGCGCGGACCGAGCCTCGCGGTGGACACCGCCTGCTCGTCGTCGCTGGTCGCGGTCCACATGGCCGCTAGCGCCCTGCGCAACCGCGAATGCGATACCGCCGTGGTCGTCGGGGTGAATCTCATGCTCACCCCGGCCCTGTCGGTGTTCTACACCCAGGCCGGGTTGTCCGCCACCGACGGGCGCTGCCGCCCGTTCAGCGGTAACGGCGGCGGCATCGGCCGCGGCGAAGGCGTCGGTGCGGTGGTGCTGCGCCGCAGCGAAGACCGTCCCGACGACGCTCCCGAACCGTATGCCCTGATCGCCGGTTCCGCCATCGGCCAGGACGGCCGGAGCAACGGCTTGACCGCCCCGACCCGCTGGGGGCAGGAAAGGGTGATGACCAGGGCCCTCGCTGCCGCGAACCGCACGGCGGAGGATCTGGACTTCATCGAAGGACACGGCACCGGGACCACCCTCGGCGACATGGTGGAGGTCAGGGCGCTGCGCGGCATCGTCGGCGGTGAACCCACCCGCACCCGGATTCTGGGTTCGGTCAAGGGCAATATCGGGCACTGCGAGGGCGCCGCGGGCATCGCGGGATTCATCAAAGCCTGCCTGGCACTGGACAAACGCATCGTGCCGCCGACCTTGTTCGCCGAGGAGGAGAATCCGCAGCTGGATCTCGCCGCGCACGGGCTGCGCCTGGCCGCCGGTGCCGAACGGCTCGGCCGCGGCCAGCTGTACGCGGGCGTGAGCAGTTTCGGTTTGGGCGGGACGAATGCGCACGTGGTCCTCGCCTCAGCCGAACGCACGCGCAGGCCCAAAGGCAAAGGCACACTCGGCGTGCTCACGGTGACCGCCGATACCGGTGACGCGCTGGCCCGCAACCTCGCCGCCGCCTCCGCGGGCCTCGAAACCAGCGACTGGCTGCGGCAATGCTATTCGAGTAACCGCGTCAAGACCGGCCTCGGTGTCCGCATCGCGGTTCCCGCGAGCAGCGCCGACGCCCTGCGGGTGGCGCTGGCGCATGCGGACCGGCGGGCCGAGGCGGCGAAGAAGGCGCCGCGCGGGACGCGGATCGTCTTCGCGTTCACCGGACAGGGCGCCCAGTACCGTCGGATGTGTATCGATCTGACGCACCGTCTCCCGGCCTTCGGCGCCCACCTCCATGACGTGGACGAGGCACTCGCGCAGATCACCGGTTCCTCGATCATCGCCGCGATCGAGTCCGGTACCGACGCACGGGGGCGCTCGCTCGACGACACCGCGGTCAGCCAGCCCGCGCTGTTCGCCGTCCAGGTCGCGCTCGCCCGGACCTTCGCCGACTTCGGGGTACACCCGGCCGCCGTGATCGGGCACAGTGTCGGCGAATTCGCCGCCGCGGTCTGCGCGGGCCGGATGGCATTCACCGAGGCTGCCCGGCTGGTGTGCGCGCGGGGTGAGGCCATGCAGGCCGTGGCGCGCGGGGGCGCCATGCTCTCCGCGGAATGCGATCACGACACCGCCCTCGCCCTCGCCGAGAGTATCGACGGTGTCGGCATCGCCGCGGTCAACGGGCCTTCGGCAGTCGTGTTCGCCGGAGTCGCCGACGCCGTGGAGACCATCGCCGAGAAGCTGCGGGCCGACGGTGTGCGGGTCAGGGCGCTCACCGTGTCGCACGCCTTCCACTCGGCGCTGATGGAGCCCGCGCAGGCCGCGGTGCGGGATGCGGCGGCCACGGTCCGCACTGTTCCGGACGACGCGGTCCGGCTCCCGATGGCCTCGACCGTGACGGGCGCCCTGCTGGAATCGGGTGACCTCAGTGCCGATTACTGGGCGCGCCAAGTGACCGAACCGGTCCTGTTCGACCGGGCGGCGCGCGCCCTGGCCGATCTTCGGCCGACCCATGTGGTCGAAATCGGTCCGCGCGGTGTGCTGTCGGGCATCCTGCGAACCTCGTCCGCGCTGCCGGACAGCGCGATTCTCACCCCGATCCCGAGCGAGAAGTCCGACGGCACGGAGTTCGCGGGGACGCTGGCTTCGCTGTGGGAATCGGGCGCCGAAATCGCCTGGAGCGCCCTCTACGAACGCGGCGAACGCCGGATCCGGCGGCTGCCGGGCTACGTGTTCAGCGACAGCGAGCGCTTCCTGGTCTCGGCGGCGAGCGCCGGGCTCACCGCGCCGGTGCGGCCCGTCGCCGGACCGCACGCGGGCAAGCCGGCGAAAACGGTGGCGAGCACCGCTGATCCGGTGCCCGCTGACCCGTCGAGCGTGCACAGCGCGGTGACCGCCGTACTCGGCGCCATCGGCGACTACCGCCCGGCCGATCTGCGGCTGGACCGCGATCTTCGCGACGACCTCGGCTTCGACTCGATCATGATCATGCAATTCGCTGATCAGATAGCACCCCGGCTCGGCCTGGTAGCGGCGCCCGGACCTGAGCAATTGCACAGCGACATCAGAACGGTGGGGGAACTGGTGGAACTGGTAGCCACGCTGATGAAGGAGAACCCACGATGACCGCCCACGCCAATATCCTCGGCACCGGGACCGCACTGCCCGGTCCCGCGATCGACAATGTCACGCTGTCACAGCGATTCGGCGCCAACGCGCAATGGATCGACCTGTTCGTCGGCACGAAAACCCGGCACTTCGCCGTGGACCTGGATACCGGGGTACCCACCTCGACGCTGAGCTCGCTGGCCGCGCGCGCCGCCGCGGCGGCGATGGCCGACGCCGATGTCGACGCCAGCGAAATCGACTTCATCGTGCTCGGCACCGCCACCCCCGACCACCTCATGCCCACCTCGGTGAACCTGGTCGCCGACGAACTCGGCATCGACCAGGTCCCGACCTATCAGCTGCAATCGGGCTGCGCCGGTGCGATCGCCGCGCTGGATGTGGCGATGTCGCGGCTGTCCCCGGAGTCGCCGACCGGCCTGGTGATCGGTGCCGATGTCTGCGTCAAGCATCTGCGCCTCGACCGCGACGCCAACAGCAAGATGTCCCCCGCCGAACTGGTGAACTACGTGCTGTTCGGCGACGGCGCAGGTGCTGTGGTGGTGTCCTCTGACGACGCCGGTGCGCGGATGCGGCTCTCGCACGTGATCAACCGGTTCACCGGTCGCGGTCGCGCCCCCGGTCAGCAGATCGAATGGTTCGGAATCGCCGACCGTGACAGCGACATGATCGCGCTGAACGAGGACTACAAGGCCATCGAAGCCCTGGTGCCGGACATGGCCGCCGATGTGGTCGCCGAACTACTCAGGACGACCGGCTGGGACCGCGACAGCATCGATTACCTGATGCCGCCCCAGCTTTCGGGCCGGATGACCGACAAGATCGTGCGGCACCTGAATGTCGCTTCCGCGAAGGACATCTCCGTCGTCGCCTCGACCGGTAACAACGGCAACGCGCTGCCCTTTCTGCAACTCG
Source organism: Nocardia sp. IBHARD005 (assembly GCF_052814245.1). NCBI lineage: Bacteria > Bacillati > Actinomycetota > Actinomycetes > Mycobacteriales > Nocardiaceae > Nocardia > Nocardia sp. IBHARD005. The sequence continues at coordinate 3,055,370 of NZ_CP199935.1, read as the reverse complement.
ACGCGCTGGCCGGTCTCATCGGCCCTGAGGAACGGGCCGTCCTGGCGGCCATCGAGTCGAGCAAATGGATCAAGGGCGGCTTCGTCGTGGAGGGTCTGTCATGAGCATGAGCCTGCTCGAACATGCCAGAGGACTGCGGCGATCCGGTCGGTTGGAAGCCCAGCTCGACGAGATCATCGCGGGACTGCCCGACCAAGACGACGACACGCTGTGCCGGATCGGCCAACTGCTGGTCACCGCCGACGCCGAGGCCGCGGCCGAGAGTCATCCCGCGCTGCCGAGGGCTACTGTCAGCGTCATCGGCAGTTCGACGCTCGCCCCGATCCGCGCGCCCTTGGCCGGCATGCTCGGATTCCGCGGATTCGTGCCGACGATCCGCGTCGGTGACTACGCCCAGTACATGAGCGAGCTGCTCACCGGCGTCGACGGTGAGACCGAGGCCGATGCCATCGTCTGTGTCCTCGACGCCAAGGAAGTGTTTCGCCGCCTCCCGGTGGTGTGGACACCGGGTCAGGTCGCCGATGCCTGGGCAGCCGTACTCGACGAACTCGTCGTCGCGGTCGGTGGCCTTCGTGAACGCAGCGCCTGCCCGGTCATCCTCACCACCGTCGAGTTGCCGCCGCGCCTGATGGCCGAGATCGTCGACCTGGCCTCGCGCACCGAGCTGTCGCTGGCGTGGCGGGAAGCCAACAGCACGCTGCTGCGCCTGGCACAGCAGCTGCCAGGGGTGTATGTGATCGACTCCGCGCCGATCCTGGCCCAGGCCGGCTCGCTCGATGACGAACGCCTCGCCGCCTACGCCCAGATCCGTTTCTCCGAAGACTATTTCACCGAACTCAGTCGCGAGATCGCGGCGATCGTCACCGCCTTGCGCGGGCGGACCAGCAAATGCCTGGTCGTCGACCTGGACGGGACGATGTGGGGCGAGGTGCTCAGCGAGGTCGGTCCGGCGGGCGTGGTCTCCGGCGAAGGGCCGGTGGGCGAGTGCTTCTCGGCGATGCAGGGTGTGGTGCGCCATCTCGCGGCGCAGGGCGTGCTCCTGGCCATCAGTAGCAAGAATGACGACGACCTGGTGCGAACCACGTTGCGCGACAACGCGAACGTCGATCTCGCCGAGGAGGATTTCGTCGCGATCGCCGCCAACTGGGATCCCAAACCGAACAATATCGAGGCCATCGCGCAGGGCCTGAACATCGGCGTGGATTCGCTGGTCTTCGTCGATGACAGTGCCTCCGAACGGGGATCGGTGCGTACCGCACTGCCCTCGGTGCGGGTGGTCGCGGTGGACCACAAGGAGCCCGCGCTGCACGCCCACGCGGTGCTGCGGGCCGGCTACTTCCGGTCACTGCACGTGACCGCCGACGACCTCGAGCGCGCCGAACGGTACCGGGCCGAAACCCAGCGGCTGGAATTCAAACGGTCGGCCGGTTCGATCACCGACTATCTGGTGGGACTGGCGACCCGGATCGAACTCACCGAGCCCACTGATGCCGAGCTGTCCCGAATTTCGCAGATCACCTTGCGTACCAACCAGTTCAACACCACCACCGTTCGCCGTGACCCCGGTGTCGTTGCCGCACTGCGCGACTCGGCCGACTCCGCGGTGTTCGGTGTTCGCTGCACCGACCGGTACGGCGACCACGGACTGATCGGCGCGGCGTTCGTCGAAATCACCTCGGACGCTTGGCATATCGACAATTTCGCGATGTCGTGCCGGGTGCTCGGGCGCAATGTCGAAGACGCCGTGATCGGCTGGATCTGCCAGCGAGCCAAGGCAGCTGGGGCAGCCGCGGTCACCGGCAGCTTCCTCGCCTCACCGAAGAACGCCAAAGCCGCGGGCCTGTTCGCCGGCCTCGGTTTCAGCACCGTCTCGAAGTCGGCGCAGGCCGCGAGCTACCGGCTGGAGCTCGGCAACCCGCCGCAGCTGCCGCCGCATATCGAGATCGCCGAGCCGGCGACCACCACGCCCTGATCGCAGAAGGAGTACCACCGCCGTGACCGAATCGGAATTCGTCGAACTCATCGTGAACGAAACCGGACTGCTCTATGTCGCCGAAGACCTCGCCACCCCGTTCGACAGCCTCAACGATTGGGACTCGGTCTATCTGATGAAGGTGCTCACCGGGATCGAGTCGACCACCGGGAACACCCTCGAGATGAGCGAGCTGATCGAGGTCACCTCCCTCGGCGACCTGTACAAGGCTGTCGCCGCGCAGGTCGCGTCATGACCGGCACGCACGTCACGTCGCTGGCGCGGGAGCGGCGCCATACGCTCGCTTTCCTGGCCAATGCCCGGACCGCGGGCGCGGTCTACCTCGACACCGAAGTCGACGCGAGCGCCCTGACCGAGCACCAGCGCCAGGCCGATCGCAAGATCTCCGTCGTCACCTATGTGATGGCGGCGCTGGCGCGGACCCTGACCGAGTATCCGCAGGCGAACGCGACCATCGGCGGGCTGTGGGAATCACAGGTGACCTCGCACCGAACCGTCGATATCAAACTGGCGCTGGACAAGACGATCAACGATGTGCGCTGTGCCGCCTCGGCGGTGGTGCCCGACGTCGCCGCGATGTCGCTGGATCAGATCCAGGATCACGTCGAGCGGCTGCGCGACACCGCTGCCGAGGATCTCGACGAACTCGCCGGCATCCGCACCTTGCACCGGCTGCCGCTTTCGGTGGCCCGCCTGGTCTTCGCCGCCGTCACCCGTCGATCGGGCGGCCCGGCGCGGATGGGCACCGTCGCACTCAGTTCACTGGGACACGCCGAGGTCGCCCGGTTCTTCTCCTACGGCGGCACGACGGTCACGATCGGGCTCGGCCGGATCACGCGCAAACCCGTCGCGATCACCGTCGCCGATACCGAACAGATCGTCGTGCGCCCGGTCCTGCCGCTGAGCCTGACCTTCGATCACCGGGTCATCGACGGCGCCCTCGCCGCCGATGTGCTGTCCGCACTGGCCCGCCACCTCAGCGCGGCCGACAGCGGGCAGCCGTGAGCCGTGCAGCCGGCTGGACCGAGGTCGGCGCCCAATGGGACCTCGATGCCGACGGCCGGTTCCGGCTGGCCACCATCACCGACTGGCTGCCCGCCACCACCCCGCCGGAAACGCAGCTTCGCGCGGTACTCGGCAACGCGTTCGACCGCTGGACCGCGATGACCTCCGCGTTCGCCCGGGGCCGGCTGTTCGCCTCGCGCGCGCTACTGCGCGCCGTCGTGGCCGATCACCTGGGATGCGATGACAGCGAGATCGGCATCCACACCGAGCCCGGTCGCCCGCCGCACGCGCGGCGTCACACCGCGCCCGCGCCGGTCGCCATCAGTCTGTCGCACACCGGCGACACCCTGGCGGTGGCGGTGGTGAACAGCGGCACGGTCGGGATCGACATCGAGGCAAGCGACCGGCCGATCTACACCCCCACCTTCGCCGCCGCCGTCGCGCATCCGCGCGAACTGGCGCAGCTGGCCCACCTCGAGCCGGGTGAACGCAACACCGCGCTGGTCGCGCTGTGGACGATGAAGGAATCGGTGCTGAAGGCTCGCGGCACGGGACTGACCGTTGATCCGCGGCGGATCTGCGTCGGCCTGCCCACCCGCGACACCGCCTCGACCACCCGATATGTCGCGGCACCGGACGGCCACCGAACCCGGGTCGCGACCACGACACAGCACGGTCTGCGGATCAGCGCGGCACACAACTGGAGGCACCATGCATAGCCTGGCCGAACGCGTCGATCTGGTGCGGCTGCACGCCGCGGCGCAGGGACTGCCGAGTCAGCGAGCCGAGCAGATCCTGGCGACGATCGACACCATCGACGACGGCCCGACCGGATGGTCGACGGTGTGGCTCGCGGCCGGTCGACGCGAGTACGAGCAGCAGCGCTACCGCGACGCGGTGCCGTATCTGAACCTTGCCCGGTTCCCGTTCGTCGCGACGCCCGACGCCGCCACCGCACACCAATTGTGCGTCGAAGCGTTCGGCATCTGGGCCGCCTCAGCCGGCGTGCGCCGGGTGCTCCTGCCGGTCGCGGGAAGCGAGGTGCCGGTATGGCTCGCCGAACGGACCAGGGCGCCGTGGGGCAACTCCGGCGATGTGCTGGTGGTGTGCGGCGGGATCGTCAGCATCAAGGAGCAGTGGGCGCGGTTCGTCGAGCTCGGGCGCCGATTCGGCATGACAGTGGTGCTCACCGAACTTCCCGGCGTCGGCGAGCACCCGCTCGACTACCGCGACAGCTCCGGTCAGGACCTGAGCGAGCTGTTCGACGCCCTCGCCGCGGTGACTCCGGTCCATCGGATCTTCGCCTCCGCCATGAGCTTCGGTGGCACCGTGGCGCTGCGGGCCGCGGCATACGACCCGCGGATCGAGCGGATCTTCTCGGTCGGGCCGCCGATGCGGCACCTGTTCACCGACGCCGGCTGGTGGCAGCAGATCCCGCAGACCACCAAAGACGCCCTTGCGAAGACGACCGGCATCGCGGCCGACCGGCTGCCCGGCGAACTCGGCCGGTTCGCCGTGACCCCTGGTGAGCTCGCCAGGGTCAGCGCCAAGGTCACCGCCATCGCCAGCCGACGCGACGAGATCGTGCCACCCGAGGATGTGGCCTCGCTGCTCGGCGAACTCCGGCACGCGAGCGTCTTCGCGTTCGACGACGTGCACGGATCTCCGAACCACATCGCCGACACCGCGCTGACCCTGACCGGTGAACTCGCCGACTTCGCCGACGTACCCGTCGGCTTGAAACATCTTCCGCCGCTGATCCGGCGCGCACGGGGCCGTGCCACCGCCGTCACCGCCCGCACACCCTTCGTCGATATTCGGAGCACCGGATGACCGATCAGACCGAAGCCGTACTCACCCGAAGCACACCCACTCGGGTCGAACCGCGCGAAAAGCACACCAGCACACAGCTGAACGTGCTGTGTTTCCACTACGCGGGCGGTGCCCCCACCGCTTTCCGAACCTGGCGCGACCAGGTACCGGACGGGGTCGAACTGACCGCGGTAGCACTCCCGTCGACCAGACCGGTCGGCGGTCGTCGAGTCCACCGCACCATCGAATCAGTGGTCGATTACGTCGTCGAACACTATGCCGACCGCATGACCGGTGACTACGTCCTCGTCGGACACAGTATGGGTGCGCTGTTGGCCTACCTGGTAGCGCGCCGACAGGTCGACCAAGGACTCGAACCGCCGGCCGGTCTGGTCGTGGCGGCCTTTTCCGCGCCACAGCTCGACCCGCTCTCCATCGGTGTCGACACCCTCGACGACGCAGCCTTCGCCGCGGCCCTTGCCCGATTCGGTGGTTTGCCGGAAGCGCTGCTGCATCGGATGGAATGGCTCGCACCGCTGTTGCCGACGGTGCGCGACGACCTGCGCATGTGCGAGCGGTTCCGGTTCGTCGCGGCATCGACCGAGTTCGCCGTGCCGACCCATGTCATCGGCGCCACCGAGGACGGTCTCGTCGCACCTGATCGGGTGGACGCGTGGCGCGAGATCGGCACCGACGTCACGCTGTCGTTCCTCGAAGCAGACCACTTCTTCTCCGGCGGTGCCGCGCACACCTTCCGCGACACCGCGATCAGCAAAGCCATCGAATTCTGGGGTCGCCGCGGCACCGGCCGTGCGCCCCGCATCCTTCATCGAAAGGCCAGTTAATGACCACGTACACCGCCGACATCGCGATCATCGGGGCCGGGCCGGGCGGGCTGTCGGCGGCGGTCGCGCTCAGTCGCGCCGGGCTGTCGGTGACGGTCGTCGAAAAGACCCTGACCACTGAGCGTTCCTTCCGCGGTGAGTCCCTGTCGCCGGATGCCGTCGCCCTGCTCGACGCGCTCGGCGTGCTCGACGACATCACCCAGTCGGGCGCGCTGGTGACCAGGAAGCTGGAGATCTCCGAAGCCGGGAACCTGCTGATGTCGGCGGACTTCGCCGATTTCGACTACCCGCAGCCCTATCCGCGTGAGGTGCCGCAACCAACACTGCTCAACGCTTTGGAGAAGGCCGCGGCCGAGTCGGACGGCTTCCGGATGCTGCGCGGTGCGAACGTGCACGATCTGATCGTCACCGACGGCCGGGTGCACGGCCTGACCTTCGCCGACGCCGACGGCGAACACGAGGTGCGTGCCGCGTTGGTAGTCGGTGCGGACGGCCGGTATTCGAAGACCGTCGCCCTGTCGAAGCTGGACTACGAACGGATCCAGCTAGACCGGGACGTGGTGTGGATGCGCACTCCGCTGCCCGAGCAGTGGGACACCGAGACCTATCGGATCAGGATGCGCGGCGCCGACCACGGCCTGTTCATTCCCACCTACCCCGACATGGTCCGGGTCGGCTTCAACATTCCCAAGGGCAGTCTCGGCGAACTGCGCAAGAGCGGCATCGCCACCCTGCACCAGCGGATCTCGGACCTGGCACCGGAGCTGTCGGACCTGGTCCGCGAGCACGTCACCCGGTTCACCGACACCTCGACCCTCGATATCTTCACGTCCCGGATGCCCCGCTGGTCGCGTCCCGGTCTGGTGTTCATCGGCGATGCCGCGCACACCCTGTCACCGGTGCTCGGGCAGGGCGTGAACCACGCGCTGATCGACGGCGTCGTGCTCGCCGAACTCGTGTCGACCGCCTTCGGCGCCACGGGCGGCCGCGAAGCCCGCCTCGATGCCGCGGTGCTGGAGTTCCAGGGTGTGCGCGAGCCCGATGTCGCCGCGTCCCGTGGTCTGCAGTTGCGTCAGGAGTGGCTGTTCTCGATCGGGCACCCCGTCGGGGTGGCCGCGCGCAGTTCGCTGTACCGGGTGCTGAACCTCGTCAAACCGTTGCGTCTGCAGATCCTGTCCAACGCCTACTTCCGGTTGCAACGTCAGCGCGGCGACCTCGCCACCGGTTCTTTGGCCCGCTAGTTCACTTCTTCGACGACACTGCCCCTGTGCGCTGGCCAAGCGCACAGGGGCAGTGTCGGTTTCGGGCTCAGGTCAGCAGTTGCGCGCCCAGTCCACAGTCACGGCGAGCGCGTCGTCGAGGGGGGTCGGCTTCAGCTGGAGTTCCTCCTCCGAGCGGCTGGAATCGACCACGTACGGCTGGGTCCACTGGTGCAGCACGTCGGCCATCTCCCGCAGATCGGGCACCAGCACACCGCCCGCCCGGACCAGCCACGCCGGAATCGCCCGCGCGCTCACCTTCGCGACACCGGCGACGTCGGCGACTCGCGCGGTCATCTCGGCCATGGTCAGCGGCGGACCGGTGGGAGCGAACAGGAATCGGTTCGACTCGGTGCGGGTCTGCGCCTGCGCGGCCGCGATCACCATCGCTCGCGCCAGGTCAGGGACATAGGTGAACGAGTGCGGCTGGTCGACATCGCCGAGGGCAAGCACGGATTTGCCTGCCAGCACCTTCGGTACCACCAGCGAACCGATGTGCGAGGTCGTCGCGTGCGGGCCGAAGAAGTCCGACGCCGCCACGCTGATCGTCTGCGCCGCATGCGCTTTCCGGTTCCGCAGCAACTCGACCCGGATCAGCGATTTGCCGGTGGTCGCCGTCTGCGGGGAGGTCTCGGTCATCGGCCCCTCCGGTGCCCCGAAGGCGTACATGCTCTCGGGGAAGACGATCGGAATGGACAGCTCGGCCGCGATATCGAGCAAGGCCGCCTCGATGGGTGGCAACTCGGCACGCCAGACCCGCGCCGCGTACTTCGAGCCGTGCACCGCGCAGAAGATGGCTTCGGCGCGGCGGGCCAGCGGTTCGATCTGCTCTGGTACAGACGCATCGGCGGCGGCGAGGGTGGTTCCCGGCAGATCGGGACCGGAACCCGATCGGGTGGCGACCGTCACCGTATGGCCCTGTTCGACAAGTATCGATGTGAGTGCGCGTCCGACCGCGCCGGACCCGATCACCAAGTACTCGGACATCTATTTCCTATCGTCGGCTGTTGTCTCATCGGCTGTGGTCGCCGAAGGTGGCGCAGATGGTGTGGAGGGTGGTCTGATTCGGGTGCGTGGACCTAGTCCCGCACTCGCCAGCCGTCCGGTGCCCGCAATCCGAAGCCGAGCGCGCGGTCGATGCAGATGTGCGCCATCCACGCCAAACCGACGGTGAACCCGGCCGCCGCCTCGGGAACCGTGCTGGGCAGCAGGTACTCGAGCGGACCTGATATCGCATCGCCGAACAGGTCGGGTACCAGGGCGAAGTACAGCAGCACCGCCCATGGCAGCGCGGTGCGATGCGCGAGGTTGTAGTAGGGGACGGCGGCCGGCGCCAGCCGACCCCGCTCAGGCGGTGTGCGGCCGATGAACAGGGTGAGGTCGGGCGCGATCAACGCGATGACTCCAACAGTCAGCGTTGGCTGACCGTGTTTAGCCATCTCGAAAATGGCGAAGGTCAGGCAGAAAAGGCCCGCGATCGCGTAGGCGACCCGGCGAAGCCGACGCTTAGGTGGTGTGGATGCGGAGTCAACAGGAGTTCCGATTGCCGGTGGCATGCGCCAATCCCTTCTCACGTATGGCACATACCGTAATCGCAGAGGGAATACTCTCGCTACTGGACGGATGGCCAATACAGCCAGGTCCCGGACACCGAGCAAAGACTTCAACAAAAGTGATGGATGCCACCGTAGCGGCCGGGCATCATCACCACCGGGGTGATACTCTCGGCCTTCCAATTTCGTAGCGCGAGGGCTACGAAATCAACCTCGACAAAACGGCGGGTCCCGGTGGCGGATTCACTACGACGATTGGTTGTTCTGCGCGCACTCCTGATAACTCCGTCGATCCGCCGGATACCCAGCGATGAGGTCGTGCCAACCCTCATAGACGGGATATCCAAGCGGCTCGGGCGGCGGATCGAGATCACCGCGGCCCCGCTGCCACAGCGAATAAGCGCGGCATGGACGTCGACTGTTTCGATTGAGTTCATCGAATACTCACAGTCAGTTCCACCGGCTAGCGCACTACTGGGCATACTGCACGAGATAGGCCACATCCTCTGCAGGCACGGGACACATGTCGAGGCAGAACATTCGAACGTGACGCCGCTGGCCCCGAGCCTGAGCCCCGAACTGTCCGCACGGCTCCTGCGGCGCGCGAGATCGCCGATAGTGTTCTCTTCGCGCGAAGAGGCCGAGGCGGAACTCTATGCACGCATCATCTACCGAAGAATACTTCGCGCCTACGCGATCGAATGCGCTTCACCCGGCAGTCGCGCCTTCAATCTTGCCGCGGCACCATGGAACGACTGACCGCTGCCCAAAGAACTGTGACGTCAGTCACTCGCGATGCGGCCCGATCGGCGCTGTACTAAAGTAACAATTGGCACCAAATCAATCGGCTACACCCCCGACACGGTCAATAGATTATGCCATTGTCATGGCTCCGATCTTTGCCGATCCTGCGGTGCCCATCGTGACCCGGTTCGAAGAACGCTGTTGTGATTGGACTGAACCATGCATGACGAATTTGCCGTGCCCCGTCCTATCGGGTGCCGATTCGGCATCCTGGGTGAGCTGCGACTACTCACGCCGACAGCGCAACCGGTAGCAATACGAGGCCGCAATGTATCGGCTTTCCTCGGCGCCCTGCTGGCAAACCCCAATACAGTTATTTCGGTGGACCGGCTGATCGATATAATCTGGAACGGAAATCCGCCGGCCCGCGCCAGAGAGGGTGTGCACGTACAAGCAGGCCGAGTGCGGGAAACCATTGCAGCAGCCGAACTCGCGCGCAGTGACCTCACCAGTGAAAACGGCGGCTACCGCCTGGAGATCGATCCCGAATCGCTCGACTGGGTCCGCTTTGAACGAGCCGTGCGAATTGGCCATAACAAATTCCGGGCCGGATCCCTTGGTGGCGCTGTCAGCACACTGAGCCACGCATTATCATTGTGGCGCGGAACCCCATTGGCAGGCATCGCCGATTCGGACGAACTCCAAACTTTTTCCACCACAATGACCGAACTATATCTGAGCGCACGCGAAACTCGAATCGAGTGCATGACAGAACTCGATATGAATCGAGAGGTAGTCTGCGAAGCCACCTCGCTGGTACGTGAACACCCCTACCGTGAGGATCTCTATCGCTATTTGATGATAGCGCTCTATCGCAGCAGGCGACGAACCGATGCACTCATCGTGTATCGGGATCTGCAAAACCTGCTTCGTACCGAACTGGGAATAGATCCGGACCCGATGGTCACCGATGTATTCCAATGCATTCTCCACCAATCGCCGATTCCCCCTGGCACGAGGATCGGACAGCCCGAAAGGCAGGTATATGCAGTCTGAACACCGAATCTGGTTCGTCACCGGCGGCAATGGATTCATCGGCACACATGTGATCAGGGGCCTCGTCGAGCGCGGCATCGAGGTCAAGGCGCTCGCCCGATCCGACCGCAGCGCCGCGAAGATCACCGAACTCGGCGCCACACCGATTCGTGGGGAACTCGACCACACCGCCGAGTGGGCATCCCATCTCGACGACGTGTCCACCTTCGTTCACCTGGCCGCCGCGCATCCCCCGGAATGGCGCCGGAAAGTGTACCGCCGGACCAATGAAGAAGCGCTGCGGGCTGTGGTCGAGGAGTGCGTCCCGCGCGATATCCGGTTCATCCACATCAGCTCGGAAGCAGCGGTGATGGACGGTACGCCCATGGTCGACGTGGACGAGAGCCGCCCGCTCGCGATCGGCGCGAAGGCACTGTATCCGGCATCGAAAGCAGCCGGTGAAGTCATCGTGACCGAGGCATGCCGCCGCGGATTGAACGGCGTCATCCTGCGGCCGCGTTTTGTCTGGGGACCCGAGGACCACAGCCTCGAGGCCGTTGTCGAATCGATCGACGCGGGGAAATTCAAGATGCTCGGCGACGGCAAGCAGTTGACGTCCACCACGCATGTCGACAATCTCGTGCACGCGATCCACCTGGCGGAGTCCGCAGGCGAACGCGGCGAGGCGTATTTCGTCGCAGACGAAGGCACCATCGAATTCGGCACGATGGCCGCGGCAATGGCCAATGCGCTGAACCGGGAACTCCCGTCGGGTTCGGTGAGCTTCGGCGCCGCCCAGAAACTGGCGAAAGTGGTCGAAGCCATCTGGCGGCTGCCCTTCAAGTCCGGTCCACCGCTGACCCTGTCGATGGTGTGGCTGCTCGGTCTCACCGTCACCGTCGACACCACCAAAGCTGCCCGAGACCTCGGCTACCAGCCCGCCACCTCGCGTGCAGCCGGTCTGGAAGCCCTACGCGCCTTCTACTCCGAGAAGATCGAGTCGGCTTAGTTCGCCGGTTCCTCCACCGATAGAACGGATTCATTGTGACTGACGTGCGCGACAGCCCCACCGAAAACGCTCCGACCGACGAGGAGCACGCATCCACTCTTCGCTGCCCCTATCCCTTCACCCGAAACAGCGCCACCGACATTCCGCCGATTTATGACGAACTCCGAGCCGATTGCCCGGTCAAGCCGGTGACCTTCCCCAGCGGCGACCACGGCTTCGTGCTCAGCCGCTACGCCGATGTCAAAGTGGCACTGTCGGATCCGCGCTTCAGCCGTCGCGCGATGCTCGACGAGGGTGCGCCCAAACTCTCGAGCGTGATCTTTCCGCCGAACACCTTGTTCACGACCGATGCGCCGGAGCACACCCGGCTGCGCAAACTGGTGACAGCCGCGTTCACCAACCGCCGGATCACCGAGCTACGCCCCCGTATCCAGGAGATCACCGATTCCCTGCTCGACGCGATGGCCGAAGCGGGATCGCAGGCAGATCTGAATACGGCCTTGTCGTTTCCGATGCCGATCCAGGTGATCTGCGAACTACTCGGCGTTCCGCACGAAGACCAGGACAAGTTCCGGAAATGGTCGGATGCGTTTGTTTCGCTGACGCATATGAGCGACGCGGAGGTGCACGAGAACCGGTTCGCACTGGCGGCATATCTGAAGGACCTCGTCGATTCCCGGCGTGCCGAGCCGCGAGACGATCTACTCAGCGCCCTGACGACGCAGTCCGACGAGAACGGCACACTCAGCGAAGTCGAGGTGGTGATGATGGCGATCACCATTCTGGTGGCCGGTCACGAGACCACGGTGAGTATGACCAGTTCACTCGTGCTGAATGTACTGCGCGACGACGACCTGCGGGAACGGATTCTGACCGCACCCGAGAAGACACTCGCACTGGTGGACGAGCTGCTGCGGGTGAACCCCATCGGAGACGGCGGACCGTACCGCGTCACTGTCGAGGACGTCGAGATCGCCGGTCAGCTGATCCCGAAGGGCAGCGGCGTGATCGCGTCCGTCGCATCGGCCAACCAGGACGACCGGCAATTTCCGCAGGCCAAGTCGGTCGATCTCGAACGGGGCAGCCAAGGACACCTGGCATTCGGCCACGGAATTCACTACTGCCTCGGCGCTAATCTCGCGCGGGTCGAACTCGAAATCGCGCTGAACTCACTGTTCCACCGGTTCCCTGCGATTCGTCTCGCGGACTCGGTCGACAACCTCGCCATGCGGGGCGGAATGCTGGTTCACGGCCTCGAGCGCTTGCCGGTTACCTGGTAGCAGAGGTCACAGCGGCAAGCCGGTTCGCATCTGGGAGGACGTGCGAGCCGGCTTGCCTTTCCCTGTGCCCGGGCGGGCTCAGCGCAGGTCGTCCAGCGGCGGAAGATTCTGCTTGTGCCGCAGATAACGCACGTACTCGAGCACTTCTTCCACATTCTCGTCGGACAGATCCCTGGCCCGGAAGTAGATCTGCTGTACGGGGGTGTCAGCGAGCAACCGCAGCAGTTCGATCTGGCGATCGATTTGGACGCGTAGATCGTCGTCGAAGAAGTAAGTAGCCGGGACGCCGAACCCTGCCGAAATCGCATTGATCGCACTGTAAGACGGATTCGACTTACGGCCCTGGGACAGCTGATAGAGGTATGCCTCGCTGATGTCGTGCCCCTTGGCGGCGGCGGCGTGGCATACCTCTTTCACTGTCATCCGACGGCCGGAGTCGTTCGGCACAGAGTCGAACAGCTGACGGATCCTCTCGGTGAAGTCACCCCCGGTGTGCATGTTCTTCTCACCGTCGGCACTCACGACATCCGCCTTTTCACATACATGCCCCACCCCGATTACCGGCGCGGGCGCCAACTGTTTCCGCAGTTGAGAATACACGCGCAAGAACGATTCGATTATATTATCGTAATAACAATGGTGTTACAACGTTCGGTGTATCAAACATGTCTCACCGCACCACGATCGCTCGAAACACGCTGGGAGCTGCAAGGATAAGCCAGCGCGCTCGGCAAGCCCAAATCGGCAACTGTTGCTAGGGTAATAGTCACTGGGCATGGAGCCGTCCTGTCGGTCCCTGCTCGTTCACCCGCGGTACTGACGAGGATCTGATGGTTGCGCTGTTCAGCTACTTCGCCGGCACGATGGCCCTGCTGCTTGTGCTGTACTTCGCCTCCGGTACGCACAGTCGCCCACTCGCGGCGGCACTGGCCGTCGCGGCGCTGTCCTCGTTCATCTTCCGAGAGCCGGTGGACACGTGGATAACTCAGCACATCTACCCCAAGGTCGGTCACCTCGCGGCGGATTGCTTCATGCTGATCTCGCTCGCTCTGCTGTCCAGCATCGGATCGCCACGCGCACCGCGGCGAAGGATACTGACCCTTACCTACACGATCATCGTCACGTTGTCCGTGATCTTCTTCGCCATACCGCAGCAAGATCTGGTGGATCGGATCTCGGTGCACATGTTCGAAGACCCGCGCTTCTTCGCCTACGCGATGCTGGTGAACATCGGCATCACTGTGCTCGCACTGGTGATGTGGCGCGGCGAGTGGGTGCCCGATCTCGGTGCCACGCCGGTCCTGCTACTCATCAAGACAACGGCATTGCTTGCCATTTTCTATGTCGCGGCGCGCATCCTCGCCCCGTTCGGTGCGCTCACTCCCGCGATCGCGGTCGTGGTGTCTACGGCACTGGCATCGATCCTGAGCGGCGGTCTGGCGCTGGTGGTGATCTGGAACATCACCTCGTTGCGCCGCAACACCCGGCGGCGAACAGCCGATCTCGAAACGCTGCGCGAACATCTCGCCGGGCCGTACCGAATGTCGATCGGTGAATCACTGTGGGCCCGAGTACATCCCACTGCGCGTCTCGTCGATCTGATCGCCGAACTGTCGGACCGGATCGCACTGCTGCCGCCGCATGATCCGATCCGCATCCGTGCGATGGAAGCCGGCTCGGAGTCACTGTGGGGGTCCTCCAGCCGGCGCGGCGGCCTTGCCGCCGGCCATTCGATCGCGGCTGCCGGCGCATCCTTGTTCGCGATATCCCGCAGCGTTCGAGAAGACCACGGCGCGGTGTATCAGGAAAGGCGCGCGGGTAGCTCAGTCTCCTAATTCCGCGAGCATCCTTTGGGCCGCCTCCAATTCGGCCTGCAACTGGGCGACCTTGGCAAGCTGTGCGCCCCTGGCCGCTTCGAGGATCCCCGCCACCACTTCCTCGACCTCCGGGTGCAGGATCTTGGCGGCCTGGGCGACAGCGCCGCTGTTCACTGCCAAGCCCTTCACACTGCGCTTCTTGCCGTTGACGACATCGACGGTCCACTCGCCGTCGGAAGTACCGGTCAGAGTGACGGTCACCTCGGGGGCTTTGACCTTGCGCGCTGCCGTCGTCTTCGCCGGACGTGGGGTCGCGGGCTTGGACGCGGACTCGTCGGGCACGGGCGCGAGCGACCGGGGCGCGGGCGGCGTCGGTGCGGCGCTCGGCGGGGTCGACGGCTGGGTCACAGTGTTGTCCTTTCGGTTGCTCGGCGCGGGGACACTGTCCGGGCGGGTCCGTACGGATCCGCCCGGCGCTACCGTAGTCCCGCGGGCCGGCTTGGTCAGCGTTACCTCGCTCGGGCCGAACGAGAGCACATCTTTGGAACCGGTGGGCCGCACCTGCAGGAAGTCGCCGGCGGACGGGTCGTCGAGCGCGACCACCTTGCCCGACTTCCCCTCGGCGACACCGACAGCGGCGGCGGTGAACCACACCATCGGCGGCTTCCCCTCGGCGAGCTCGCCTGCGATACGCGCGAGCTCGGCGTCGGACAGTACCGGCGGTGCTGATCGGCGGGATGCGGACTTGGTGCTCGGCGAGGACATCGTGGACTCCGGAGGTTGGTGCTACAGCGTGGTCTGTGGCACCGATGATGCCGCACGGCACCGACAAGTTCGCGCCCGAGCCGCCCACACGGCCCGAAAACCCCCTCCTGCGCGGGAATTCCGGGCCGCGACTCCCCTCAGCCGCGAGCGGCGTTACCGCGCGTGGTCGGCCGAATGTTCTCGCGCACCGCGGCCACATCTCGATAGCCGTTGACCGCCATCAACAGGTCCGCTTCGGCGGCGTAGCTGCGCAGCAGATGCACCAGACCGGCCACCCCACCCAGCGCGAGCGCGTACACATACGGCCTGCCGAGCCCGACCATCGTCGCGCCGAGTCCGAGCGCCTTCACCACATCGGCACCCGAACGCACCCCGGAGTCGAACAGCACCGGCACCCGATCATCACAGGCGGCCACCACCGCGGGCAATGTCTCGAGCGCGCTCAGACCACCGTTGGCCTGGCGCCCACCGTGATTGGAGCAGTAGATGCCATCGGCGCCGAAGTCGATCGCCTTGCGCGCGTCCTCGGGATGGGAGATGCCCTTGAGGATCAGCGGCAGATCGGTGATCGAACGCAACCAGCCGAGGTCGTCCCAGGTCAGCGAGTTACCGAAGGTCGCGATCCAGTGCAGGACAATCATTTTGGGGTCGTCGGAGCCGACCATCTGCTGGAAGACCGGGTCGCTGGTGTAGTTCTTCAGCACATGCCCACGCAGCTGGGGGAAGTTTCCGCTGGCCAGATCGCGCGGCCGCCAACCGGGCACCCAGGTGTCGAGAGTGACGGTGATGCCCGCGTAGCCCGCGGCCTCGGCGCGGTGCACCAGACTCTCGGCGAGCTCGCGGTTCTTCGGCGTGTACAGCTGGAAGAACGAAGGCGTGTCACCTGCGTGCGGGCGCACGTCCTCGAGCGGATCCTCCATCAACGTCGAGTACATCGCGGGCACACCGGTGTGCGCCGACGCCTCGGCGACCGCGATGTCACCGTGGCCCTTCTCACCGACCAGACCGATCACTCCCACCGGCGCGAGGAACAGCGGACTCGCGAAGGTGTGGCCGAACGCGGTGACGGTGAGATCGCGCTCGGTGGCGCCCACCAGCATCCGCGGCACCAGACCCCAATCCGCGAAGGCTTCGGCGTTGCGCCGCTGCGTGAGCTCGTCGCCCGCCCCACCGGCGATATAGTTCAGCAACGAATCCGGCAGTGCCGCAGTGGCTTTGCGTTCGAGCGTCGCGTAATCCATGGGAAATTCGGGCTGGATCCCACCGAGCGCGGCCAGGTAGATCTCGTTCTGATAGTCGGCGAACTGACTCATTGCAGCACTTTCGCACGCCGACCGGGGTTCACGGACCGCAGGGGGGATGTAAGGTGCGTCATACTCGAAAATACGAGATTGTGAGTGCCCCTGTCGTGACCGTCGTCGAACACTCGGCTGCGCCCGCCGATCCGGACGCCTTACTCGCCGACCTCTTCCATTGCGATGCCATCCGTCACCTGACCCGCCTCTCGCTCGGGCTGTCCCAGGACTCGATGGATCTGCTGACCTCGGTCACCGATCGACTGCGGGCCGCCGAGGGCGCCCTACGCGATCCACTCACCAGCGACCTCGGCTTCGACTGACCCGCACCGCTGCCGCGCGGTGAGCGCCGCCAGATCGGCGAGCCGATGCGCACGGGCGATCTCCGTGGGGGTGAACGGTTCGTCCGGGCGCACGAAACCCCAGCGACGGCCGTCGCGGTCCAATTCCAGCAGGGTGCCCTCACCCGGTTCGCTCACCTCCGGCGCGAGGTAGCGCGCGGCGAGTTCGTCGAGTACGGCGTCCTCGAGCACCAGCCCTTGACCCGAGGCAACTCCGCCGTCGGCATCTTGACGTTCGTCCTGCACGGCAACTCGTGCGGGCGCGACCCAAGGACAAACCGACTGGCTCGGCGCCTGTCCGGCACCTCCGCCATCGCGCTCGGTGTCATCCTGGGAGTGATGTGCTTCGACCTCACTCAAGTAGGAGATATCCCATGGCAAGCACCACCGTCACCGTCGGCTCCTCGGTCGGCCTGCACGCCCGCCCCGCGGCCCTGATCGCCGAAGCGGTCGGCGCGGCGGGCGTTGCAGTCACCATCGCGGTCACCGGCGGCGACCCGGTAGACGCGGGTTCGGCGCTGATGATCATGACCCTCGGCGCAGGCCAGGGCGCCGAGGTGACCATCACCAGCGACGATCAGCCGACCCTGGACAAGATCGCGGAGCTCGTCGCCAGCGACCTCGACGCCTAGTCTCGAATAACGCGAAAGGCCCGGAACCAGTGGTTCCGGGCCTTTCGTTTGTAGCGGGGACAGGATTTGAACCTGCGACCTCTGGGTTATGAGCCCAGCGAGCTACCGAGCTGCTCCACCCCGCGTCGGTGTGAACACAACATTACACACAGGAGCGCGCGGGCGCCAAATCGCGAGGTCAGCACCAGTTTTTCGACCGATTCGACGAATCCTCACCGTGCAACACCGCACCTCGCGGTCATTGAATGTGTCTGCCATCACATATTCCAGCAACCGCGTGCGTCGGTGGCGAGTTTCGGTGAGCGGCGTCACTATTACCCCGTGATCCCGAACACATAACGGACCAATAACAGACCGACCGGAATCTAGGTATTCCCACTGGCTATGCAGCGTAAACATTGATAAGACGCCTATTTCATTCATAGAATCCGCTCGTTATCAAGATGTGATCGGCATCGATTCATTGGTTAGCGTCTCCCCCATGACTGAGACCCGGAAATTCAGCACCCGTGCCCTTGGCGTCGCCGCCATCACCGGCGCCCTGGTTGCCGTTCCGTTCAGCCTCGCCACCGGCACCGCCTCCGCCGCCGCCTACAACTGGGACGGCGTCGCTCAGTGCGAGAGCGGTGGCAACTGGGGCATCAACACCGGCAACGGCTACTACGGCGGCCTGCAGTTCTCGCAGAGCACCTGGGCGGCCAACGGCGGCCAGGGCTCGGCGCACAACGCCAGCAAGGCAGAGCAGATCCGCGTCGCGGAGAACGTGCTCGCCAGCCAGGGCGTCGGCGCGTGGCCGCACTGCGGCAAGTTCCTGCAGTCGGGCGCGTCCGAGCCCGAGGTGGCCGAAGAGCCCGCCGTCGAACTGCCGGTCGAGCTGCCCGCCGAGGCGAAGACCGATGTCCAGGCTGCCGTCGACCAGGCCACGGCCGCGGGCCAGGCCCTGGCCGACCAGTTCGGTGTTTCGGGTCAGTACCGGGACCTGCTGAACGCCAACGCTCCGCTGATCGCCTCGCTCGGCGGCTGATCCACCGTTCCCCCTGCACAAGTAGGGCCCCGTCATCGTGACGGGGCCCTACTTGCTGTTACGCGGCTGACTAGCGGCCGCCCGCGTCCTGATACGCCTTCACCGCGGCGTCCAGTTCTTCCAGGGCCTTACCGAAATCGGTGAAGTTGCCCGTCCGCATCGCCGTGCGCACCGCCTCGATCTTGCGGCTGAGGTCGGCGGCCGCGGCCTCCTGGGTCGAGCCAACGGGCGGTGTCGTCCCGGGCAGCGGTGTCGTGCCGCCGCTGGGCGGCGTGACAGTGCCCGGGTCGACCGGCGGGGTCGCCCCCGGTTTCGGCTTCACCGACGGATCGCCACCGAACGGGGTCGCCAGCGAGCCCGCACCCGGAATCACCTGGTTCAGCGCCTCGGCCAGTGTCGGCGCGTACCCGACCTTCACGCTGCCCGCCGCGTCGCGATAGCTCACCAGCACGCGAAGCAGCTGCGGGAAGGTCGACGAACCGGTGTTGCGTTCGTTGTAGAACGGTTCGACGTAGAGGATGCCGCCGTCGGCCACCGGCAGCGTGAGCAGGTTGCCGTAGCGGATCTTGTTCGAGTTCGACAGCAGGGTTTTCTCTCGGGACACCGCGTCGGCGGTGGTCATCGAGTTCTGGGTCTGCTGCGGACCCTGGGTCTGGGAGTCGGTCGGCAGCTGCAACACGGTGAACTTGCCGTACCCCTCGGGGTCGGAGCGCACCGAGATGTAGGCCGACAGGAACTGCCGGTTGTAGCCCACCATCGCCGAGGTCAGATTGAATACCGGCTTGGTGGTCTTCGGATCGCCCAGCAGCACGTAGTACGGCGGCTGGTTGAAGGTGCCGCCCTCGATCGTCGGGTCACTGGGTACCGACCAGAACGCGTTGTTGGTGAAGAACTCGCGCGGATTGTCCACGTGGTACTTCGTCAACATGTCGCGCTGGACCTTGAACAGGTCCTCCGGGTAGCGCAAGTGCGCGCGCAGCTCCGGGGAGATCTCGCTCTGCGGCTTCACCGCGTCCGGGAACACCCCGCGCCAGGCCTTGAGGACCGGGTCGACGGTGTCGGTCTCGTACAGGGTGACGGTGCCGTCGTAGGCGTCGACGGTGGCCTTCACCGAGTTACGGATGTAGCTGACCTCCTTGCGCGGGATCACGCGCCCGGTCTTCTTGTCGATGCTGTCCTCGACCGCGCCGTCGAGCGAGGTCGGCTGCGCGTAGGGGTACTTGTCCAGCGTGGTGTAGGCATCGACGATCCACTTGACGCGGCCATCGATCACCGCCGGGTAGGCGTTGCCGTCGGTGGTCAGCCACGGGGCGACCTTCTGCACCCGATCACGCGGACCGCGGTTGAACAAGATCTTGGAGTCCTCGCTGATGGCGGAGGAGAACAAGATATTGCGCTCGGCGTACTTGGCCGCGAAAGCCAGCCGGTTGAACCAGTTCCCGATCGGCACGCCACCGCTGCCGTCGTAGGTGAACTGGGCCTCGTCGGAGTCGTATTCGCGCGGCGCCTGGCCCTCGGCGGTGCCGACGATGGCGTAGTCGGGGTCGGTCTGGGAAATCAGCTCGCCGTAGTAGATGCGCGGCTGGTCGACCTTGATCTGCTGATCCTCGACCTTGGTGAACAGGTCACTCACCATGAACAGCGGATAGCCCGAATCGCTGCCGCCCGCGGCGCTCTGCGCCTCGGACTGCGGCTTGTTCACCCGGTTGGCGGGCGCGGCGACGAACCCGTTGCCGTGGGTGTAGACGGTGTGCTGGTTGATCCAGTCCTTCTGGTTACCCGACAGGGCCTGGGGATGCAGCTCGCGGGCGGCGACGATGTAGTCCTGGAGGTCGCCGTTGAGGTTGTAGCGGTCGATGTCGAGCGACTCGGGGAAGCCGTAGAAGTTCTTGCGCTGCTGCAGCTGAGTGAAGGTGGGCGAGAGGATGTTCGGGTCGAGCAGGCGCGCGTTGCCGATGGTCGCCGCGTCGGCGGGGACCTCGAGCGGGCTCTTCGTGGAACTACCTCGGTAGTCCTGATACTCGACCTTGTCGTCGGTGATCCCGTACGCCTCGCGAGTCGCCATGATATTGCGCTCGATGTAGGGGCTCTCCTTCTCGGCCGCGTTGGGGCGCACCGAGAACTGCTCGACCACCATCGGCCACACCGCACCGACCAGGATCGACGACAGCACCAACAGCGCCGCCGCCATGGCGGGAACCCGCAGATCGCGCAAGACGATTCCGGCGAAGAACGCCATCGCGCAGATCACCGCGATCGAGAGCAGGATCAGTTTGGCGGGCAGCACCGCGTTGATGTCGGTGAACGACGGACCGCCGAAGGTCGGCTCCTTGCGTGTGCTCGACAACAGGTCGTACCGGTCGAACCAGTACGCCACCGCCTTGAGCAGTACGAAGATTCCCGCGATCACCGCGAGCTGTACGCGCGCGGCCCTGGTGAGGGTGCCTTCACGCCCGGCCAGCCGCAGGCCGCCGAACACGTAGTGGGTCACCAGGTTCGCGAAGAACGCGATCACCACGGCGACGAACAGCCAGTTCAGCACCATCCGGTAGAACGGCAGATCGAAGGTGTAGAAACCGATGTCGAGTCCGAACTGCGGGTCCTGCTGACCGAACTCGCCACCGTGCAGGAACAGCTGCACCGTCGCCCAATTCGACTGCGCGACCAGCCCCGACAGCACGCCGAGCAGCACCGGGATGCCGACGCCGAACAGCCGCAGCTTGCTCATCACGGTCGTGCGGTAGCGCGCGATCGGATCGTTGGGCCCGGCGACCGGCACGAAGACCGGACGCGACCGATAGGCCAGCAGTAGCGCCGCCCAGACCACGAGGCCGACGAGCAACGCGACGACCACGAACAGCATCAGCCGCGTGCGCAACACGCCGAGATACACACTGCGATAACCGACCTCACCGAACCACAACCAATTGGTATAGGCATCGGTGAAGCGGGGCCCGAGCAGCAGCAACGCCGCGAGGACGACTGCTGTCACCAGCAGCACACGGCTGCGTCGGGACAACGAAGGTAAGCCGGTGGGGGGCCGCATGCCCACGGTGCCACTCTCCATGCTCCGGCGGTTCCACACCGTTGATCGGCGCAGTCACCGCAGTCCGAATGTTGCGGGCGATCCGTT
The DNA here is from genome assembly GCF_052814245.1 of Nocardia sp. IBHARD005. Taxonomy (NCBI): domain Bacteria; kingdom Bacillati; phylum Actinomycetota; class Actinomycetes; order Mycobacteriales; family Nocardiaceae; genus Nocardia; species Nocardia sp. IBHARD005. The sequence goes on along the minus strand of NZ_CP199935.1, from coordinate 3,033,828 downwards.
GCCGGACCGTTGTGGCCCACTCTACGGAAATCGGACACCGTGCAAGCGTCTGGGCCGAAAATGATTGGATGTGCGGGTGACCGAAGACGAGCACGCCGAAGTTCTCCTCGCCCGCTGTGTGCGCGAGGTCGTCGAGTTCGCCGACGCCGAGGGCTGGGGAAACCCGCCGCAGATGTTCGCGTTGGTGCCGACCGCCGACCTGGCCGCGGCCGAACCGGACCTGCAAGACCAGCTCGACGACGGCAGCGAGCTGACCCCAGTCGCCCAGGAAGCCTTCCCCGACGACATCACCGGCGGGTCGATGGCGTTGGACGAGTTCCTGGCCACCACCACCTGGCCGCCCGCGGTCGAAGGCTGCGTGCTGGTGCAGGAGATCGTGGTGCTGCCGCCCGACGCCGAGAGCGATCTCGACGAAGCACTGGTTCCGCTACTCGCCGATGACGAGGCCGCCGACGCGGCTGGGCGCGCCGCCGCGCGCGCGCATCCGGGTCGCCGCGACGCCAGGCTCATCGCGGGTGTGCTGCGCCAGGGCGCCACCCTGTGCCTGCTGCAGATCCGTCCCGAGGACGACGACGGCTTCGGCGATCTCGACCTGCGCACCTACCCCAACCTGGCACCGGGCCTGGTCGAGGCCCTGCACCACACCTTGGAGTAGCCGCCCTCGTGTTCTCGGCGCGCCTGCGCCGATGGACTGACCGAAGGGTGCGACGAAGGAGTACCCGTAGGGAGGGAAGAGGTGGAGTTCAGCGCCGAGAACCGCGGCGCCAGCCGCCAAGATCAACCGCAGCCGATCGCCTCGCGGCCCGCGTTGATCTCGGCCAGTCCGGCGATCGCGCTGTCGAGGGTGTCGACCTTCACCAATCGCAGGCCCTCGGGAGCCCGCTGAGCGGCTTCGTTGCAGTTGTCGGCGGGGACGAGGAACGTTTCCGCGCCTGCCTCGCGCGCCGCGATCATCTTGTACTGGATGCCACCGATCGGGCCGACCTTGCCGTCCTCGTCGATGGTGCCGGTGCCCGCGACGAACCTGCCGCCGTTGAGTTCGCCCGGCGAGAGCTTGTCGATCAGCGACAGGCTGAACATCAGCCCGGCCGACGGCCCGCCGATATCGGCGAGGTTGAACTCGACCTGCAGCGGCGGACGTCCACCTTCGCCGGGGGTGATGCCGAGGTAGCCCCTTGCGTCGTCATCGGGACGGGGCGCCAGGGTGATCTGGCTGGTCTGCTCGGCGTCGCCGCGACGGTAGACCACGCTGATGGTCGCGCCGGGAGCCTTGGTGCCGACGATGTCGATCACGTCCTTGGGCGTGGTGATCGGGGTGCCGTCGATGCTGATCAGCTCGTCGCCGACGTCGAGCACGCCCTTGGCCGGACCCTCTTCACCGAGTCCGCGGACCAGCACGACGGTCGGCATCTTCAGGTAGTGCAGCGCGGCGACCTCGGCATCGCTCTCGGAATCCTTGAAGTCCTGCTGATTGGACTTGTCGACCTCCTCGCGCGACACGCCGGGCGGGTACACCTCGGCGCGCGGCACGAGGCCGTGCTCACCGCTGACCCAGAACCCGAACGCCTCGAACAGGTTCAGCCCGTCGCGCACCGACACGGTCGTCATATTGAGGTGCCCGCTCGTGGGATCCAATGGTGCGCCGGTGACATCGACCACCTGCTTGCCCTCGACCTGGCCGAGGGTGTCGAAGGTAGGGCCGGGGCCGAGGGCGACGAACGGCACGGTGACCACGCTGCCGGCCACGCCGAGCACGAGTACAGGGACGAGGGCGACGATCAGGGTGAGGATCCGACGATTCACTCGGACCACAGTAGTGATCAGCAACCGCGACCGACGGTAGTGGCACGCTTTTGCGGCGCGGCCGATGCCGCCGCGATTTCGCGATGCGCGAACACCGTGGGCCCCAGGGTCCCGCGTAACGTAAGAGGTATGAGCGATCTCCCCTTCGGCTTCTCGACCGGCGACGACGACGATTCCCGCAAGCGTCGCGACGAGGGCAACGGACCCGGCGGAAACGATCCGTTCGGATTCGGAGCGGGCGGTGCAGGCGGCGCGGGCGGGTTCGATCCGTCACAGCTGGGCCAGATGCTGAGCCAGCTCGGGCAGATGATCAGTGGCATGGGCCAGGGCATGGGTCCCGGCGGCACGCAGTCCGGCCCGGTCAACTACGACGTCGCCAAGCGACTGGCCCGCCAGCAACTCGGCTCCACCATCGCCCCCATCGCCGCGGGCACCACCACCGCGGTGACCGACGCGGCGCACCTGGCCGAGCTGTGGCTCGACGGCGCCACCGTGCTGCCCGCGGGCGCCACCAAGACGGTCGCGTGGACCCCGAACGACTGGATCGAAGAGACCTTGCCCACCTGGAAGCGCCTGTGCGATCCGGTGGCCGAGCAGATCTCGGGCATGTGGACAGCGCAGCTGCCCGAGGAAGCCAAGCAGTTCGCCGGGCCGATGGTCGGCATGCTCGGCCAGATGGGCGGGCTGGCGTTCGGTTCCCAGCTCGGTCAGGCACTCGGCCAGCTGGCCAAAGAGGTGCTGACCTCCACCGATATCGGTCTGCCGCTCGGCCCGGCCGGTACCGCGGCGCTGCTGCCGACCGCTATCGCGGCGTTCAGCGAGGGGCTCGAACAGCCCGAGAGCGAGATCATGGTCTTCCTGGCGGCGCGTGAGACCGCCCACCAGCGGCTTTTCGCGCATGTGCCGTGGCTGCGTCAGCAGGTGCTCGGCGCCGTCGAGGACTACGCGCGCGGCATCAAGATGGACTTCTCCGCGATCGAGGAAGCCGCGCAGGGTATCGACCCGATGTCGCTGAGCGACCCGTCGAAGCTGGAGGAACTGCTCTCCCAGGGCACGTTCGAGCCGCGGACCACGCCCGAGCAGAAGCAGGCGCTCGAGCGCCTGGAGACCCTGCTGGCGCTGATCGAGGGCTGGGTCGATGTCGTGGTCACCGATGCGGTGGGTGAGCGTCTGCCGGGCGCGGGCGCGCTGTCGGAGACGCTGCGTCGCCGCCGGGCGACCGGTGGGCCCGCCGAACAGACGTTCGCCACGCTCGTCGGACTCGAGTTGCGGCCGCGCAAGGTGCGTGAGGCCTCGGCGCTGTGGCGGCGGCTGACCACCGATGTCGGGATGGAGCGGCGCGACAAGGTGTGGGAACACCCCGATCTGCTGCCCGATTCCACCGATCTCGACTCACCTGCCGGTTTCATCGACTCCATTATCGGTGGCAGCACAGGCGCTTTCGACGACCCGCTGGCCCAGCTCGCCGAGACCGAGGCGCGCGAACGCGACGCGGCCGATCTCGGCAAAGCCAAGGCCGAGGAGACCGATCCCGACGAAACCCCGCGTGACGAGGGCGATTCCGGCACCGGCAAGTCCTGATCCGCATCGCCACCGAGGTCGGTGAGAAAATTTCCGATCTCGGTGGCGCAACACGGTTCCGCGGCTGACGTTCGCCGGAAAACACGGCGACGACCCGCCGTACAGCGGCTGTTCACAATTCGAGATCCACGGGCCGACACGCCGAAAGCCTGTGGATAACTACACTTTCGGCGCACCGTGCGCGCCCGCCGGGTACCGATACTTCTGGCATGACGACCACCTCCCCATTGCGCGGCCCGATGCTCCACCCGCGAGTGACCACCCTGGTTCGCCCGTCCGGCACGGTCCAACTCGGCTGGGACCCCGAACGCGCACTGCTCCTGGAAACCACCGACCACGACACCGGAACCGTGCTCGCCTTCCTTCGCCTGCTCGACGGCCTGCAATCGCGGCCCCAGATCATCTGGCGTGCGGGCGAATTCGGTATCAGCCCCGACCGCACCATGGGCATGCTCGCCGCGATCGAGCGCGCGGGCCTGCTGCTCGAACCCGAACCCACACGGGGCAAGATCCGCGGCATCACGGTGCACGGACTCGGTCCGCTCTCCGATGCCGTGGCGATCGGATTGCGGCGCATGGGTTTTCGGCCGACCCGCTCGCGCGAGTACCGGCCCGGCACTGCGGTAGGCGCCGCCACGGGCGATCTGGTGGTGCTCACCGACGCGTTGATGATCGATCCGGGACTGTCGGTGGATCTGGTGGTGCGCCGGGTGCCGCACCTGCAGGTGCGAGTCCGCGACGGGGTCGGCGTGGTCGGCCCGCTCGTGCTGCCCGGCGAGACCAGCTGCCTGCGCTGCGCCGATCTGACCCGGGCCGGATTCGATACCGACTGGCCGCATCTGGCCGCCCAGCTGCTCGGCCGCACCGGACACGCCTCCCCCGCGGGCATCGCGGCGACCACCGCGCTGGCACTGCGCGAACTGGAGGCGATTGTGGCCTGCTCACCGCGGCGGGCACCGCGCACACTCGACGCCACCGTGGAATTGGACCTCGATACCCACGAGATCCAGCGCCGGCCATGGCTACCGCATCAGGAATGCGGGTGCCGGAAGATGACCGCACGTACGCCGGGAACCTCCCCGGTGACCGGCGCCGGATCGGCCGGTGTGAGCATTCCCATGGCACACACCCCGCGGGTTCAGCCATGATGGGTACCGTGTCCGAGATCGTGCGCCGCAGTTCCAGCCGCAATGCCAAGCTGGCCAAGATTCCCCTCGGCATCGCCGGACGAGCCGCTGTCGGGTTCGGCAAGAAGCTCGTCGGCGGTGACAAGAAGCAGATCAACGCGAATCTGAACCAGAAAGCCGCCGAGCAGTTGTTCACCGTGCTCGGTGAACTCAAGGGCGGAGCGATGAAGTTCGGGCAGGCGCTGAGTGTGATGGAGGCCGCCGTCCCGGAGGAGTTCGGCGAGCACTATCGCGAAGCGCTGACCAAGCTGCAGGCCGCGGCACCGCCGATGCCTGCGGAGACGGTGCACCGCGTGCTCGACCAGCAGCTGGGCACCAAGTGGCGGGAACGCTTCACGTCCTTCGACGACGCCCCGGCCGCCTCGGCCAGTATCGGCCAGGTGCATCGTGCGGTGTGGTCCGACGGGCGCGCGGTGGCGGTGAAGGTGCAATATCCCGGAGCCGACGACGCGCTGCGGGCCGATCTGAAAACGCTGTCCCGGATGACCGGACTGCTGTCGTCGGTGATCCCCGGTGCCGATGTGAAGCCGCTGCTCGCCGAGATCACCGAACGCACCGAGGAAGAACTCGACTACCGCATCGAGGCCGCCAACCAGCGCCGCTTCGCCGCCGCGTTCGAGGGGCACCCCACCATCACGGTCCCGAAGGTGGTGGCGGGCGCCCCGAAGGTGATCGTCACCGAGTGGCTCGACGGCACCCCGGTATCGGCGCTGATCAAGGCGGGCGCCGAGGATCCCGAGGGCACCTTGGCGCAGCGCAACCGGATCGCCGAGCTGATGGGGACCTTCCACTTCAGCTCACCCGAACTGGTCGGCCTGCTGCACGGCGACCCACACCCCGGCAATTTCCTGGTGCGCGCCGACGGCACCCTGGCCGTGCTCGACTTCGGCGCCTGCGCGCCGATGCCGGATGGCTTCCCGGAGATCCTGGGCCGAATGCTGGCCCTCGCTGTCGCCGACGACCACGCGGCGCTCACCGAGCTGCTCTACGAGCACGGCTGGGTCATTCCGGGACGTGTGGTGACCCACACCGAGATCGAGGCGTACCTGCGCCCGTTCAGCGACCCGATTCGCACCGACACGTTCCACTTCACCCGCACGTGGATGCAGCGGGTAGCGGGCAAGGCCTCCGATTTCTCCAGCCCCGAGATGAAAACTGCTCGCGCCCTGCAACTTCCGGCCGAGTACCTCACCGTCTTCCGGGTGCTCGGTGGTTCGGTCGGCATCCTCGCCCAGCTCGACGCGGACCTCGGTTTCATGAACCTGGTTCGCACCTGGGTGCCGGGCTTCCGCGCCGAACAAGCCTCGTAGGCGTCGAACACACATCCCCACAACGCAAAACGAACCGCTCACCATGACGAGGTGAGCGGTTCGCTTGCGGTACAACCCTTTTCCCGGGTTCATGCCATGATCGCGACCTTGCGCGGGCGACCGCGGGGGCGCTTGCGGGCGATCACGACACCCTGGTCGAAGATCTCACCGCCCCACACGCCCCACGGCTCGGCACGATCGATGGCCGCGGTCAGGCAGCCCTTGCGGATCGGGCAGGCCGCGCACAGTTCCTTGGCCTGCTCGAGATCGGTGGGGCTCTCGGCGAACCACAGATCGGGGTTTCCGCCCCTACAGGGCAGAGTCAAGGTGGCCTCACGCACGCGAGGGGTCTGCGCCACGGTTCGGCATGTCACGTCAGTAGTGGCCGTCGGCCAGTCCTGGGCGGTGAACACGTCGTTCTCCTTCAGCTCGTTTGCAGTCGAATGTTCGGTGTGCGAACCCGGTGCCTACGGCTGAGGAGCCGAAAAAAAATGGCCACGGATTTCGCTTCGCGCGATCCGTGGCCAGGAGGTCTGGGAGGTTTCCCTACCTAGTTCGACATTCCTGTCGAGACCTGATCACGGTCGCTGGGTGGACGCGGAGGCGGATTGCGCCGGTGAACTCCGGTGCGTAACCGGTTTCCTCGGCGATTGCTGCCGGTGCCGAAACGGCGGTCGGCTGCCAACCCACGCTGGGCTTGTCCTGGAGGAGATGAATGGAAGCTTTGGCATCGCCGCCGGACAGGCCGGTCCCCTGCAGAGCGAGGACCCCCCGGGAGGCGGACATGACAAATGCGTTCACCAGGACGCGATTGCTCATCGCATCGAACGTGGTGTTCGTGTTCGTGTTCATGTGTCTGCCTCCCTCCTGAACTCGTGTGTGAACAATTACCGCGCACCGGGATCACTCTCGGTGCGTGTTCTCCACCATAGGCAATGATCGAGAACCTAACAACTTATTTTCTACCTGGGGTTTTGTGTCGTTGCCCGCACCCGTGATGCGACGATGGCGAGCACGTCGGCGCCGTAGGATTCGATCTTCTTCGCGCCGATCCCCGCGATGGCCGCCAGCGCGGCGTCGTCGGCGGGTAGCTGTTCGGCGATGGCGGTGAGGGTGGTGTCGGTGAAGACCACGAAGTCGCGCCGCTGCAGGGCCTCGGCCTTCTCGGCTCGCCATTCCTTCAGCGCCTCGAGCAATTGCGGGTCGACCTCGCCCGGGCAGCGCCTGCAGCGGCCGAGCATGGTGGCATAGGTGCCGATCAACGGCTTGAGGCAGACCCGGCACAGCGGACGTGGGGCGTCGGCCTTGGCCGGGACTTCGACGGCGATCCGCGAGGCCGAAGAACTGTCCGGAATCAGCCCGTTGAGGAACCGCGACCTGGTCACCGGCCGATAGTCTCCGCCCGCTTGCAGTCGCCGCTGGGTCCACGACAGGCTCAGATGTTCGCGTGCCCGCGTGACACCGACGTAGAGCAGCCGTCGCTCCTCTTCCAGGCCCGCTTCGTCGACCGGCCCGTTCTTCTTGCCGAGCACATGGAAGATCGGCAGCGTGCCGTCGGTGAGCCCGGCCAGGAACACCGCGTCCCATTCCAGGCCCTTCGCCGCGTGCAGCGACGCCAGGGTGACGCCGTCGACGGTCGGCGGATGCTTGGCCTCGGCGCGGGTCGCGAGCTCGCGCAGCAGCGCGGTGAGGTCCATCTCGTCGTCATGGCTGACCAGTTCCTCGGTGAGCTGCACCAGCGCCAGCAGCGAGGACCACCGTTCCTTCGCCTGCGCGCCCGCGGGTTCCTCCGCGGTGAGCCCGACCGGTGCCAACGCGGCGCGGACAAGCGTGATCAGCGACGAGCCACTGCGGGCCTCGTCGGGCAGGTCGTCGCGCGCGTCGGCCTGACGCAACGCCGACACCGCCTGCCGTACCTCCTGACGGTGGAAGAACCCCTCGCCACCGCGCACCTGGAACGGGATCTCGCGCGCACCGAGCACCTGTTCGAACGGTTCCGACAGCGCGTTGGTCCGGTACAGCACCGCGATCTCGGCAGCCGGTGTCCCGGCGGCGATCAGTTTCTCGATCTGCCCGGCGACGGCAACGGCCTCGGCCTGCGCATCGGCGTACTCGGCGAATTCCGGTTCGGGACCCGCCGGGCGCTGGCCGATCAGTGCCAGGCGGGTGCCCGCGATGCGGCCGCGTGCGGCACCGATGACCTGATTGGCCAGCGACACCACCTGGGGTGTCGACCGGTAGTCGCGTTCGAGCCGGACCACGGTGGCGTCGGGGAAGCGCCGGGAGAAGTCGAGCAGGTAGGACGGGGTGGCGCCGGTGAACGAGTAGATGGTCTGGTTCGCGTCGCCGACGACGGTGAGGTCGTCGCGCTCGCCCAGCCACGCGTCGAGCACCCGCTGCTGCAGCGGCGTGACGTCCTGGTATTCGTCGACGACGAAACTGCGATAGCGACCGCGGAACTCGTCGGCGACGGCCGGGTAGTCCTCGAGCGCGGCCGCGGTGTGCAGGAGCAGGTCGTCGAAGTCGAGCAGCAGGCCGTCGGCGGAGGCTTTCGCGGATTCGTAGCCCTGATACACCTCGGCGACTTTGGCCACCTCGACCGGCGCGTCGCGATGATGCCTGGCGGCAGCGGCCGGATAGTCCTCTGGCGCGATCAGGGAGGCCTTGGCCCATTCGATCTCGCTGAGCAGGTCGCGCACCATTTCGGTGGAGGCGCGCAGCCCCGCCCGCTGCGCGGCCTGCGAGACCACAGGGAACTTGCTGTCGAGCAATCGCCACGGCACATCACCCACCACCTGCGGCCAGAAATACCGCAGCTGCCGCAGCGCCGCGGCGTGAAAGGTGCGCGCCTGCACCTGTCCGGCGTCGCCCCCGAGCCCCATCGTGCGCAACCGATTGCGCATCTCTCCCGCCGCCCGTGCCGTGAAGGTCACCGCGAGCACCTGGTCGGCCTTCACATGCCCACCCGCGATCAGATGCGCGATCCGATGCGTGATCGTCCTGGTCTTACCGGTGCCCGCACCGGCGAGCACACAGACCGGCCCCCGCGGTGCCCGCACCGCGGCGGCCTGCTCCGGGTCGAGGGCGGTGAGATCGAGTGCTGGCACGCGCACCATCATGACAGCGCCTCCCGACAACTTGCCGCGACGCCCAACGATCCCACGGCCCGATCGCGCGATCGCGCGCCGTCACCCGTCGGTCCCGGATCGGGCAAGGAACACCGAGCCACCTCTCGACGTTGCACATCGCGTGACTGAAGCAACCCCAGATCTGACGATGTACTCGACCACGTGGTGCGGCTACTGCCGGCGCCTGCGGACCCAGCTCGACGAGGCGGGCATCACCTACTCGGTGATCGATATCGAGGACGATCCCGCTTCGGCCGAGTTCGTCGGCAGCGTCAACAACGGCAACCACGTCGTACCGACGATCGCGTACCGCGATGGCTCCACCGCGACCAACCCGTCGCTGGCCGCGGTCAAGCAGGCATTGGCCGCCCAGCAGGCCTGATTCGCCGAGTCAGTCCGCCCAGGACTCGATGATCGATCGCGCGATCGAGATGGATCCGGGGACGAGCAGCCGTGCGCCGGGTTCCCGCGCCGACCAGTCGCCGACCTGCAAGGCGGCGCGGACCTCGTCGCGGGTGAACCACTGCGCTTCGGCGATCTCGCCATCGGAGAACACGAGTTCCTGGGCGGGATCGCCGACCGCGGCGAAGCCGACCATCAGCGAGCGCGGGAACGGCCACGGCTGGCTGCCGAGGTAGTGGATGTCGCGCAGGTCGACGCCGACCTCCTCGCGGACCTCCCGTTCCACGCAGTGCTCCAGCGATTCGCCCACTTCGACGAAGCCGGCCAGCAGCGAGAACATCGTCTCCGGCCAGCTGTGCTGACGGGCGAGCAGCACGCGATCGGCACCGTCGTGGACCAGGCAGATCACCGCCGGGTCGATCCGCGGGAACTCTTCCTCACCCGTTGCGGTCAGCCGCGACCAACCGCCGCGCGCCGACGTGGTCGCCGTGCCGTCGCCACCGTGAAATCCGGCCCGATCGTGCCAGTTGAGCAGCGCGTACGCGGTGGACAGTAGCTCCGCGGTGAAGTCGTCGACGGCACCGAGCGTCCGCAGATCCTGCAGCGTGCCGTCGAGGTCGTGCGCGCGAACCGCCCAGAGGTGACTGCCATCGACGATACCGAGGAAGACCGCGCCTGCGCCGGGCTCCTCGGCCACCGAAACGGCCGCATCGAAGACGATCTTGCCGTCCTCCACCCGCACTTTCCCGCGCGGGTCGATCCGCAGAATCTTCGCTTTCCCCCACCCTTCGCGCAGGGCGCCGGGATCGAGCCGGGCGTGCTCGGCCCGGTCGATGGTGGAACGTGACAGCAGCGGAACGCTTTTCAGCCGGAACGACACGATGCCGAGCATAGTGGGCGCCGAGGCGACTACTTTCCGGCGCGGCGGATGTAGAGCAGTTTGTCGCCCGCGTCGAGGGCGTCGACCTCGGGTTCGCCGACCCGGATCAGCGCGCCGTTGCGCACCACACCGAGCACGATGTCGCTGAGATGGCGTGGTGATCCGCCCACTTCGCTTGCCTCCACCTCGCGCTCGGCGACGGCGAAGCCCTGCTCGGGCGTGAGCAGATCCTCCATCATCTCCACGACCGTCGGTGTGGTGGTGGCGATACCGAGCAGCCGACCCGCGGTCTCCGAGGACACCACCACCGAGTCGGCGCCGGACTGACGGACCAGGTGGGTGTTCTCCGCTTCACGGATGGCCACCGAGATCTTGGCCGTCTTGTTCAGTTCGCGCGCGGTGAGCGTCACCAGCACGGCGGTGTCATCGCGATTGGTGGCGACGACGACCGCGGAGGCGCGCTGCACGCCCGTCAGGCGAAGCACATCGGATTTGGTCGCCGAACCGTGCACGGTGACCAGCCCCGCGGCGGCGGCGGCCTCGAGCGCGACAGGGTCGGTATCGACCACCACGATGTCGGACACCTGAATCCCGTCACCGACCATCGCATCGATCGCGGTGCGGCCCTTGGTGCCGTAGCCGACGACGACGGTGTGATTACGCACGGTGTGCCTCCATCGCTGAATCTTGAATGCCTGCCGCGACCGTTCGGTCAGCACGCCGAGAGTGGTACCGACCAACACGATGAGGAACAGGACGCGCAGTGGGGTGATGACGATGATGTTCACCAACCGTGCCGACGGGGTCACCGGGGCAATGTCGCCGTAACCGGTGGTCGACAGCGACACCGTCGCGTAGTACATCGCGTCCAGGAACGACAGCTCGTCGCCGGTGTTGTCGCGATAACCGTGCCTGCCGAGATAGACCACTGTCGCGGCGGTGAACAGCAGCGCGATCGCGAAAAGCACGCGACGAGTGAGCGAAACCCACGGGCTGGACTGCACCGCCGGGATCCGCAACAGACCGACCAAGGCGTAGTCGGGACTGCTGCTCAACCCCACCGGGTTGCGCGTGTCACCGAACATGCCTGCTCCTGTATTTTTGGCGGCTGGCGCCGCGTGTTTTCGGCCTGGGAACCTTGATCTTCCCTCCCTACGGGCACTCCTTCGTCGCACCCTTCGGTCAGTCCAGATCAAGGCGGCCGAAAACCGGCGGCTGGCGCCGCCAAGTGACCGGCCTAGTCGACCTCGAGCTTCCCTCGCTAAGGCACTCCCTGGTCACGCTGACAACGGTCAGGCGACGCGGGAACCCCTCGGTCAGTCCGGTTCGAGGCGGCGGAGAACTGACGCTAGCGCCACATCGTTCTCGGCCTGTGCCTCAGGAAGTCGTCCTTCGGCGATCGCAAGACTATCGGCTCAGCCGGTCTCGTGTGGATCGGTGTCGGTGTTTTCCGGTGCGGCGTCGTTTTCCGGTGCGGCGTCGCGGATGAGGCGCTCGAGTTCGGCTGGGCCTGCCAGTTGCTCGGGGGCGATGGTGCGGCCGGAGCGGATGTAATGGAATGCGGCGCCGACACGTTGGAGCATCCGGTCCTCGGACTCGCCGGTGCGGGCGGCCATCAGGCGAGCCCAGGCGAGGCGGTAGACGGCCAGCTGCATGGCGACGGCGGGCTCGTCGGCGGGGCCGGGTTCGGCGCCGGTCTTCCAGTCGACCACGATCCAGCGGCCACCGGGTTCGGCGAACACGGCATCCATCCGGCCACGAATCACCGTGCCCGCGATGCTGGTTTCGAACGGCACTTCCACGTCGACGGGGTTGCGGTGCGCCCACGGTGAGCGGCGGAAGGCGGACTGCATGGCGGCGAGTTCCTGGTCGGCGCGGCCCATTTCGGTGGTGTTGTCGGCGGCGCCGGGTAGTTCGTCGAGGCCCAGCAGCTGTTCGGTGCCGAACCAGGACTGCACCCAGGCGTGAAAGGCGGTGCCGCGCCGTGCCATCGGGTTCGGGGGGTACGGGAGTGGGCGGCGCAGGCGAGCCGCGAGGCGGGTCGGGTCGGCGCGTAGTTCGACCAAGGCGGTGGCGGGGAGTTGGCCAGGGAGTTCCACCTGCTGTTCGGCGAGTTCGGCCGCGGTGAATTCGGCGAGCAGCGCGTCGACATCGTTGATCCAGCCCTCCGGATCGTCGTCATCGGCCTCGCCGTCCGCATCGGCGTGTTCGGATCCGATGCCGGTGGTTCGGTCTTCTCGGGTGCCTCGCGCATCGTCGGGATCTGTTGGCCCGCCACGTAACCGGTCGAGGGCCTCGCGCACGAGTGCGGCGCCCTGTTCGATGGGGTCGCGACGGTTGCCGAGCGGATCGCGTGGCCACTGGGCGGTCGGCGGGTTGTCGGCAAAGGGGTTCACCGCGTCCGGTGGCGGTTGATCATCCCAGCGGGCCACGGTCGCGGCACCGAACGCTTCGCCCACGGGATCCTCGACCGCCCGTTTGAGTTCGAGCAGGAACTCCGACGGCCCCTTCGGCGAGGTGCCCGTCTCGGGCCAGTAGAAAGCCGAAACCAGCAGGACCCGTTCGGTTCTGGTGAGCGCCACGTAGAACAGGCGTCGTTCCTCGTCGAGTCGGCGGCTCTTGAGCGCGTCCTTGTGATCGGCGATCGCGCGTTCGAGTTCGGAGCGGTCGCCTACCCGGCTCAGATCGAGCACCGGCACCCCTTCGCCCGCGTCGGGTTGGGCGCGGTCGCCACGCAGGGTGGTCGGCAGTTCGGCGAGCGCGCCGAGCCATGTGCTCAGCGCGGTGGTCGACGGGAAAACAGTGGCGCTCACGTGGGGGACCGCGACGACCTCCCATTCCAGGCCCTTGGCCGCGTGCACGGTGAGCACCTGCACCCGGTCGCGCGCGACCTCCACTTCGCCCGGCTCCAAACCGTTCTCGACCGATTCCGCCGCGGTGAAGAAGGCGAGCAGTCCACTCAATGATGCGCGCGAATCAGCGGCGTACCCCGCCACGACCTCGGCGAAGGCATCCAGATGCTCGCGGCCTGCGCCCCCGCCCGCGATGGCGCGCCTGGCCTGAGTCTCCACGCCGACACCGAGGGTGCGCTCGACGTCGGCGACGAGTTCGACCAGCGGCTGCCCGCTGCGTTCACGTAACGCGGCCAGTTCCTCGCTCAACGCGGTGATGCGTGCGAACCCGGCCTCTGAATAGTGCTCGGGCAGGCCCGGATCGGCGATCGCGTCGGCCAACCCGGCACGTTCGGTGGGTTCCGGCGCCACCGCACGCAGGGCCGACGCCAGACCGGCGGCATCAGTGATCGCCTCCGAGCCGTCGCCGGGCAGACTGCCGATCGACAGCATCCGGGCCCGCTGAGACAGTGCGGCCAGGTCGGCCACGCCGATCCGCCAGCGTGCGCCGGTGAGGATCCGGACCGCCGCGCTGCCGGTGCCCGGCTCGGCGATCAGGCGCAGGGTCGCCACGATATCGGCGACCTCGGGCGTAGCCAGCAACCCGCCGAGTCCCACGATCTCCACCGGCAACCCTTGCTCGCGCAGCGCCTCGGCCACCGGCGCGGCATCGGCGTTGCGACGGATCAGGACCGCTGAGGTCGGCGGCGGTTCCTGCGCCACCCGCTTGGCGGCCCACTCCCGCGCGATCCGCTCCGCGATCCAATCCCGTTCCTGGGCAATGGTTTCCGTCAGCGCGAATTCCACCACGCCCGCATGCGCTTGGGGTTTTGCCCGCAAGGCGTCCACCGTCGCCCCGCCGCCCGCTCGTGCGAGCGCCCGCAGTGGATCGGCCACCAGATTCGCCAATGCCAGCGCTTCGGGCGGATTGCGCCAACTGGTCAGCAGCGGCAGAATCGGCGCGCGAATCCCTGGGCCGACGGGGAAGTCGGTGGCGAATCGCGGCAAGTTGGCCGCCGAGGCACCGCGCCACCCGTAGATGGATTGCATCGGGTCGCCCACTGCCGTCACCGCGAGAGCTCGCTGACCCACCCGGGATTCGCCTGCCACACCACCGCCGGGGCCGATCACTGACTTATCGCGATCACCCGCAACGGCATTCGGCACAGTATCGGCGGCTGACCGGTCACTCAGACCTGCGGCAGCGCCCCGGTGTGCCTGCCGGGATACCAAGTCCCGTTCATTCACCGCGAACAGGGTGTCGGACTCGTGGGCTCTGGCCGACCGCGTGTCACCCCGGATGCGCACCGGATGCCGAGCCCGATCCTGTTGCACCGCTTCGGCATTGCCGAACAGCGCCGAGAGCAGCACGCGCTGGGCGTGCCCGGTGTCCTGGTATTCGTCGAGCAGGACCAGCTTGAATCGAGCGCGTTCGGCGGCGGCGACTTCCGGGTGGTCGACGGCGAGCTGCGCGGCCAGCGACATCTGGGAACCGAAATCCAGTGCGCCGCGGCGGTTCAGGGCCTCGGCGAGCTGGTGGACCAGCGGCAACAGGGCGACGCGCTCACGTTGCGCGGTCACCACGCCGACCAGCGCCTGACTCGGTCCGCCGCGTTGACGTGGACCGGCGGGCAGCGTGTAGACGAGTTTCTCCAGCTCGGCGTGCGCCTCGGCCAATTGCTCTGGTTCCACCAGGTGTTCGGCGAGCTGCCCGGACAGGGCGAGCACCGCCTCGGTCACCGAGACCGGGGTGCGGTCGGTGTCGAGGTCACCGTCCCAGGACCGCACCACCTCGTGCGCGAGCTGCCACAGCTGGGTCTGGGTGAGCAGCGCCGCCGAGGGCTCCACCGGCAGCAGCAGCCCGTGCGCGGTGAGCAGCCTGCCCGCATACGAGTGGTAGGTGCTGATCTCCGGCTCGGCCCCGGCGACGATGGTGCGCAACGCGCCGCTGGGGTCTATTTCGCGCAGCAGCGGCGCGCCCGCCAACCGTGCCAGCCGCGTTCGGATACGGGAGGTCAGCTGCTGGGCGGCTTTCCGGGTGAAGGTCAGCCCGAGCACCTCGTCCGGGGCGACCAGCTGGTTGGCCACCATCCACACCACCCGCGCGGCCATCGTCTCGGTCTTGCCCGCGCCCGCGCCCGCGACGACCAGGGTGGGCCCTGGTGGCGCGGCGATCACCGCCGACTGCTCATCGGTCGGGGGTGGCAGGCCGAGCGCGTCGGCCAACCGCTGCGGGGTGACGCGCACGCCGCTCACTCGTCGGTCACCTGCCGTCCGGTGTCCTGCACCGGGCAGCTGCCCGCGACCGGGCAATGCCTGCACCCGTCATTGCGCACCGCCAGATAGCCGGGCCCGCGCGTCGCGTCGGCGGCATCGTGAATGGTGGTGCGCCACTGGTCGAGTCCGTCGCTGTCGAGTGCGCTCTGTGTCCGTTCGGCCGCGCCGGTCTTGCGGTTCGATTTGGCGACATAGACCAGCCGCGCGCCACCGGGGTCGACCACCTGGGTCGGCTCGTCCGACTCCTCCTCGTCCAGGGCACCGTGCGCGGCCGCCACCTGATAGGTCGCCAGCTGAGCGTGGTCGGCCACCGCCTTCTCACTGACCGGCGTCTTGCCCGTTTTCACGTCGACAATGACGAAGCGCCCCTGCGCATCCCGTTCGAGCCGGTCGATGCGCCCCCGAATACGCACGGCCCGTGCGCCTTCCGCGCGCGCGGGCAACACGCAGTCCACCGGCACCTCCACCCCGGCCTGGGTGAGCTCACCGCGGGTGGTGCGCACCCAGGCGAGGAAGGTCTCCAGCATTGTCTCGGTGCGGCGTAGTTCCTGTCGCGAATGCCAGCCGTCGGCCGGGTCGACCGTTCTCCACGCCTGGTCCAATGCCGCCCGCACCTGCGCCTCGGGGACATCGCCCGCCAGCGCCTGCACGAGGGTGTGCACGAGGTTGCCCTTCACGGCGTGCGGGTTGTCGCCGTCGGTGCCGCCGTGCCGTTCCAGCGCCCATCGCAGTGGACAGGTGCGCAGCAGTTCGACCGTCGAGGGTGACAACCCGATCGGCGAATCGTCGTCGTCCCAGAGTTCGCGCTGCGAGCTGAGTTCGGCGGTGCCGTACCAGTCGTCGGGGTCGGTACCCGGCACACCCGCGTCGGCGAGCCGGGCCAGCTGACGTGCGGCCCGGTCGCGACGCTCGGAGTCGGCGCGGGGATCGCACACCGCCCCGCGCAGTTCGGCGACCAGCGCGTGCATCACCAGCGCACGCCCAGGATCGGCGACGGGCAGCGCGCCGGGTTCACCGCTGTCGTCGTCGCCGACGAGTTCGGTGAGAAACCGCGATGGCACCAGATCCTGGTCTCCCGCAGCGGATTCGACAGCCGTGACCAGCAATGACCGCCGCGCACGGCTGCACGCCACGAGCAGCAGCCTGCGTTCCTCGGCCAGGATCGGTGCGGCCCGGCTCACGGTCGCGCCCGGATCCACCCCGGCGACCAGGTCGACGAGATCCTCAGTGTGCAACAGCGTGCCCCGCGAGCGCGGGTTGGGCCAGATGCCCTCCTGCACGGCCGCCACCGCCACCACGTCCCATTCCCGGCCCGCCGCGGCGTGCGCGCTGAGCAGTGTCACCGCCTCACCCTCGGCGGTGAGCGGCCGACCCTGCTGCGGAAGTTGCTGGTGCAGTAGATATTCGACGAACCCGTCGATGCTCGCCTTCGGTAGCCGGTCTACGTAAGCCGCTGCGGCGTCGAACAATTCGACGGCGGCATCGAGGTCACGGTCGGCCTGCATGCCCGCGGCGCCACCACGCCGTGACTGCCGGAACCAGCGCCGCTCCAGCCGCGAACTGGTCCACAGTGTCCACAACACATCTTCGAGACCCTGATCCCTTGCCTGCGTTTCCTTCGCCTTCGCCACGGCCCGCAGCACCCGGCGCAACGGTGCCGCTTCGACTTCGGTGAGTCCGTCGACCAACCGCTGCTCACCGACACCGACGATCAGATCGCGCAGCACCTCGGCCGAGGACTGGTCGATCAGCGGCACCGCAGCCGGTGCGGGCGCGGCGCGGGCAGGTTCGGTGACTGTGGTCGCGGCAGGCGGATTCTCGACATCCAGCAGGTCGATGTCGTCGGGCAGGCGTTCGGCGAGGTCCCAATCCGGTTCGGGTTCCGGTCGCAGCGGATCGGCTGGGTCCGGCGGCGGTAGCCAGTCGTCGTCGATCGAATCCGGTTCGGGCTCGGGCATTTCCGGCGGCGGCACCGCCTCGTCCCACAGCAGGAACTGGTCGCCACCATCGACAATGGGCTCAGCGAGCGCACCTGTGCGTTCCAGGTCGAGCACGCTGCGCCGCACACCACGACGCAACCGGCGCAGCGCGATCTGGTCGGCCCCCCCGAGCGGCCCGGACAGCAGGTCCATCGCATCGTCGGGCGAGAACATCGCCTCGATCGCCCGCCGCGAACCCGGCCGTGACGAATCCCCCGCCAACAGCACCCGCAGCGCGAGCACCATCCACGCAGCGCCACGCCGACGCGCCAACGGTTCGGCCACCGCGGGCCTGCGCACCGGCACCCCCGCCGCCAGCAAGGCCCGGCGCAGCGGTGCCAACGACAACGGCACCGACCGCACGATGACCGCCATCGCCGACCAAGGCACCCCATCGGTGAGGTGCGCGCGCCGGAGATGATCGGCGATCAGCGCCGCCTCCTTGGCGGGCGTCGACAACACCCGAACCCGCACACTCGACTCGTCGACGGGCGCCGGATCCTCAGGCGGCAGCCATACCTGCGGCGGCTCATCGGGCGGCAGCCACATATCGGGCTCGTCGTCCGGCGGCGGTTCATCGGGCGGCACCCACTGCGCCGACTCGTCGTCCGACGAACGATGCTGCGGTCCCGGCCCTACCGCTGATTCGCGGCCAGGCGGCAGATCCTCGGATGTGGTTGCCCGCTGCGATAATTCGCCACTGCGCGGACCCACCGAAGCGTCGCTGCCGGGTACCTCGCGAACGATTCGGTCTGCGCGTTCGAACAGATCGTTGTCACCCTCGAGCTCCGCGGCTTCGTCCGCTACCGCCTTGCCCCTGGTCTCGACGGGTTCGGGACGGCCGTTCTCCTGTCCTGGCAGTACTCGGTGTCGTGCGCTGCCCGGCAACTTCGCGGCGATCCGGGCGCTCGCCAATCGAATCGGTGCGCCGCTGCGGTGGTTGTGGCGCAAGATGATTCGCCGCTGGGGGACGGTGTCCAGGTCGGTGAGGAAGTGCGAATCCGCGCCGCGGAAGGTGAAGACCGCCTGGTCCGGGTCGCCCGTGACGACAGTGCTCGCGCTGCCGCTGCCGATGGCACGCACGAGCGTGGCTGCCTGCGGGTCGAGGTGCTGTGCGTCGTCGACGAGCAGGTAGCGGATCCGATCGCGTTCGGCGGCGAGCAGATTCCGGTCACCGGCCAGGGCGTCGAGCGCCGCGCCGACCAGTTCCGCGGCATCGAGGGCGGGCGCGGTGGCCTCGGGTGCGGCGACGCCGACCGACCAGCGCAGCATCGATGCCTGTTCATAGCGTTGGAAGAACCGGCCGGCCGCCACCCACGCATCGTTGTCGTGTTCTCGGCCGAGCGCCATCAATTCCTCGGGGCCGAGCCCGCGCTCGGTAGCGCGCAGCATCAGGTCGCGCAGTTGCTCGGCGAACCCGCCCACTGCCAGTGCGGGCTGCAATCGCGGCGGCCACAGGCCACCCGCCCCGTCTTCGATGTCGGCGAGATCACCGCGCAGCATCTCCCGGAGCACCGCGTCCTGTTCCGCGCCGGTGAGCAGCCGCGGCGGCGGATTACCGTGCAGTTCCGCGTGCCTGCGCAGCACCGAGAACGCGTAGGAGTGCAGTGTGCGCACCATCGGTTCGCGGCTCGCGCCCGGAATACCGCCCGCGGCGGGGCCGAGCTGGTGGGTGATGGCATCGCGCAGCGCGGCGGCCGCGTGCTTGGTATGGGTGAGGACCAGCACCGACGCCGGGTCGGCGCCGTCGACGATCCGGGCGGTCACCAGGTCGACGAGCAGCGCGGTCTTGCCCGTCCCCGGGCCGCCGAGCACCTGCCATGGCCGCCAGCCCGGACGCGGGGGTGCGGGCTGGGCCTGCTCGGCGAACAGCGCGCGAACGGACGCACCCCAAGCCCGCGGCCGGGGCGCCCGCGTTGTCCGGCGCACAAGTCGCACCGAGCTATCCGATCGCACCACATCGGCTATTGCAACAGACCAGTCCGACACACCGGCGCACCCCTACCGGGGGGACACGCTGCGCGACCGGGCGCGACCGGCCAGAATGGCAGTTGTGTCGTCGCTTCATGTGCACCGATTCGGCCCCGCCGACGGTCCCGCCGTCCTCGCCCTGCACGGTCTCACCGGCCACGGCAACCGGTGGGAAACCCTCGCAAACGAGCACCTGCCCCAGGCCAGGATCATCGCCCCCGACCTGCGCGGACACGGCCGCTCCACCTCGCTGCCGCCGTGGGATTTCGACACGATCGTCGACGATCTCGCGCAGCTGCTGCGCGCCGAGACCGACGGCCAGGTCGTCGTGGTCGGCCATTCCTTCGGCGGCGCGACCGGCATCCATCTGGCCCGGCAGCACCCCGACCTCGTGCGCGCGCTCGTCCTGCTCGATCCCGCCATCGGCATCGACGCGAAACTGATCGAGCAGATCGCCCTGGCCAATCTCGCCTCCCCCGATTACACCGACCTCGCCGAGGCCCGCTCCGACAAGCAGGTCAGTGCGTGGGGACCCGGCGAAGTAGCTCCCGAGGTCCTGGAGCGGGAGTTGGCCGAGCATCTCGTGCCGACCGAGGGTGGCCGGGTCGGCTGGCGCATCTTCCAGCCCGCCATCACCTCGTACTGGGGTCAGCTGGCGCGAGGGTTCGTGCTGCCACCCGCCGATCTGCCGACGGTGCTGGTCCGCGCCGCCAAGGTGCAGCCGCCGTATGTCAGCGCGGAGTTCCTGGCCGCCCTCACTGCCCACCTCGACAACTTCACCGCCGAGGTCTGGGACTGTGACCACATGGTCGCCCAAGCCCGCCCCGCCGACACCGCCGCGCTGATCGCCACGGTCCTGTAGCCCGATGGCCGCCACGACAGAGGAACAGGTGGAGAAGGTCCGCGAACTCGTCGCCGCGATCCCACCTGGCCGCGTCTCGACCTACGGCGATATCGCCGCCGCGGCCGGGCTGTCGTCGGCTCGCACCGTCGGCTGGATCATGCGCACCGATTCCGCGGACCTGCCCTGGCACCGCGTCATCGGCGCCGGCGGCAGGCCCGCCGCGCACCTCGCAACCCGCCAGCTGCGGTTGCTCACCGAAGAAGGCGTTCCGATCGTCGACGGCCGTGTCGACCTGCGCACGGCGCGACTCTGAGCGGCCATCTCGCGATCGGGCAGGCCGCACATCACCGCGACATCCAACCGAGTTCGCACGCTTCGGTTTCCGGTCATCGCGAGACGACCCGCTGATCAACCGCCACGCTCGGCCGCGCAGGCTGCTCGAGCATGAGCAGCACGCCTACTAGCATGACTTTCGTGCCGATTACCCGATTCAGGATCATCCGATGACCACCGCCGATGCCATTGTGCTCGCCGGTGGACGAGCCAGCCGGATGGGTGGGGTCGACAAACCGGCGATCGTGATCGGTGGTCGCTCGATGCTCGACGCCGCCCTGGACTCGGTGCGCGACTGCGCCGAGGTCGTCGTGGTCGGACCGCATCGTCAGCTCGATCCCCGGTTCGGGCAGGTTCGTGAGGTGCCGCCGGGTTCCGGCCCGGTCGCGGCGATCGGCACCGGCCTCACCGCACTCGATTCCGCCGCACCCTGGGTGGTCGTGCTCGCGGCCGACATGCCTTTCCTCACCGACGAAACCGTCCACGAATTGCTGCGCACCGCAACCGAATCCACCGCTGATGCCGTGTTCGCGATCGATGCCTCCGGTCGCCCGCAGTATCTCGTCGGCGCATGGCGGCGCACTGCGCTGGTGAGCGCGCTGGCTGGACTGGATTCGCTGGTGAACCAGCCGATGAAGGCCATCGTGCCCGCCGCGACCCTCCTGGTCGAGCTACCGGATATCGCTGACTGCGATACCGAGGAAGAGGTCCGCCGCGCCCGCGAATCCTTGGCCACCGACCGCGCGCCGGCCCGCCTCGACCTCACCGAAGCGCGCGAACGCATCGGCACCGGCCTGACGCCCCTGGTCGCCTACGAGGCCGCGCTGAGCGAAGTCCCCGGTGCCGCACTGGCCGCGCCGATCACCGCCGCGGGCCCACTGCCCCGCTTCGACGTCTCGGCCATGGATGGTTACGCCGTCTGCGGCGACGGCCCGTGGCAGTTACGTCGCGACGTCGGATTCGCGGGCGGCGCGAGGCCGGAGGGCCTGCGTCCCGGCGAAGCGGTACGTATCGCCACCGGCGCCCACGTCCCCGACGGCACCATGTCGGTCCTGCGCGACGAATTCGCCACCATCACCGGCGACGAACTGACCCGCCTGCCCGACACCCCGATCCGCGGCGATGTCCGAAAGAGCGGCGAGAACAGGAAGATCGGCGACCTCGTGGCACCGGCGGGCACGCCGGTCACCGCCGCCCTGCGCTCGGCCGCGGCCTCGGTCGAGGTCACCACCGGCACGGTCCGCGGACCGGTCCGCGCCCGAATTGTCATGACCGGCGACGAGATTCGCAGTACCGGCCCCCTCCAGACCGGCCAGACCCGTGACTCGATCGGCCCCGTCCTGCCAGATCTACTCGCAGGCTGCGGGGTTCGCGTCATCGACCGCGTCCACCTGCGCGACACGCCGCACGGCTTCGACGACATGCTCACCGACACCGCCGATTTCGACCTACTCGTCGTAGTCGGGGCCACCGGCGGCGGCGCGGCCGACCAGCTCCGCACCGCCATCGCCCGAGCCGAAGCCCGCATCCTGGTCCCCCGACTCGCCCTGCGCCCCGGCGGTTCCACCATCGTCGCCGAACTCCCCGCCGGACCGACGATCCTCGGTCTCCCCGGCAACCCGTTCGCCGCGATCGCGGTCCTGCTCGCCCTGACCCCGGCGATCGTCGCCGCCCGCACCGGCTCCCCCCTCCCCCGAAAAATCCTCGGCCCCCTCCACAACGCCGCCGAGATCACCGCCCCGGTCCAGCGCATCACCCCCGCCCGCTACGCCCCCGAGGGCGGCTGGCTCGGCGACCCCACCGTCCGCACCGCCCACCTGGCCGGCCTCATAGACCGCGACGGCCTGGTCATCGTCCCCCCGGATGCCACCGACGGATCAACCGTCGAGTTCCTCCCACTCCCCTCCTGAACAAACTAAGATCAAATCTTAGTAAGATCCCATCTTAGTTAGGTTGGATATGGAGTTCACCGGACGAACCAGAGATCTCGAGCTCCTCACCAACCAACTCAGCTCGGTCACCCACGGCCTCGCGGGCACCCCTGGTCGCGCCGTGATCGTCACCGGCCGCCGCCGGGTCGGTAAGTCACGACTTGTCCAAGAATTCTGTGACCGCGCCGACGTCCCCTACACCGTGTTCCAAGCGACCCGTGGCCGAAATCCCACCGCCGAGCGGGCCGACTTCATCGAGGCCGCGAGCCGGACCGGATCCCCTGGCGCCGATCTGATCCGTGGATTGTCAGCGACCGACTGGAACCAGGCGCTGCGGGCGCTCGCCGTCGCCACCCCGGACGATCGCCCGTCGGTCGCCGTCATCGACGAGGTGCCGTGGCTCGTCGAGCAGGATCACGAGTTCGAGGGCGCGTTGCAGACGGTCTGGGATCGCGACCTGTCCAGCAAGCCCCTTCTGTTGATCTTGGTCGGTAGCGATATCTCGGTCATGGAAGCATTGGGTGCCCGCGACCGCCCATTCTTCGGCCGCGCGACCAAAATGACGATCGACCCACTCGACGTCGCCGATGTGCAGACGATGACCGGCCTCGACGCGGCCGCGGCCATCGACGCCCGCCTCATCACCGGCGGATTCCCCCAGATCCTCACCTCATGGCGAGTCGGCATGGACCGCCTGGACTTCTTGCGCGAATCCACCGCCGATCCGCTGTCTCCCTTGTTGGTAGCAGGCGAGCTGTCCCTACTCGGAGAATTCCCCGAAGGCACGCGTTCCCGCGCCGTCCTACAAGCGATCGGCAGCGGTGAACGCACCTTCAGCACGATCGCCGCCCAAGCGGGCTCGCAGGGCGACCTCCCTGCAGGCACCCTCAATCCCCTCCTGAAAACCTTGCAGGACAAGCGAATAGTGGCCGCGGACCGCCCGCTTTCCACCGTGGCCGACACCAAGAACAAACGCTATCGAATCACCGACTCGTATTTGCGTTTCTGGCTGGCCTTCCTCGAACGCGGCATACCTCTTGTAGAACGTGGCCGCGGCGATCTGGCCCTGTCACGCATCGAGCGATCCTGGACTTCTTGGCGAGGCCGTGCCGTAGAACCCCTGATTCGTGCCTCCCTGCTGCGCCTGCTCCCTGATGAGAACTGGCCCGACACAGAAGAAATCGGGGGCTGGTGGAATCGCACCAACACCCCGGAAGTCGACCTGATCGGCACCGATAGGTCCCCGGTCGCGAAGTCCGTTCACTTCGTCGGCTCGATCAAATGGCTCGACAATCACCCCTTCGACCGCCACGACTACGACGCCCTGAGCCGTTCCCTGTTGGCCATCCCGGGCACGGATCCGAACACTCCACTGGTCGCGGTCTCCCGCTCCGGAATCACCGATGGCGCCCCAGTAGCAGCCTGGTGGAGCCCTGACGAACTGGTCAGCGCCTGGCGCCGACAGTGACACATGATCTGACGTTGCTCGGGCGAGCGGACACAACAGCGAACGGGACAATCCCCTGCTGATCCGATAGGGTCACACCCTTCTAGGCAGACACCGGATCGAGCGATCGGTCGAGTCGATGAAGGGTTGACGGTGGGGGAAATCTTGCAGGCCGACGCGGCCGCGCTTCGAACAATGGCCGCCTCGGTGCGAACTGAGGCCGACAAGATCGGCAAGCCGAGCCCGGCAGAGGCGATCGCGGCGGTCGCGACCGCCATGCCGAATTCAGCGATCGGTGCCGCCGCGGCCCGCGCGAGTGAGCCGATCATGAGTTCCTTGGCACGGATGGCGGCACAGCTGAACTCGCTTGCCGACGGTGCGACCGTCAGCGCGACCAGCTACGAGGACATGGATGCCGCGTTCAAGGCCCAGCTGGACAAATACCTCCATCCGGGGTCGTAAATGCCGGCAACAATGACTCAAATACGCAGTTGGGCGCCCGCGGCCAACGCGGCGGCGAGCGCCGCCGTCGTCACCGCCAACACCGAATTCCGCACGGCGATGACGCAGGCGGGCCGAGCTGTCGACACCACGTTGGCCGGTTGGCAAGGCGACGCCGCCACAGCGGCCGGCCTGCGCCGCCTCGAATACGAGCTCTCAGCCAATCACATCTCAGCGGCGGTGATCGACGCGGCAGACGCCCTCGCCGATGCCGCGACCTTGACCACCCTGTGCACCAACATCCTGACCATCGAAACCGAGGCCAAGGCCAAGGGCTGTGTCGTGAACGACGACGGATCGGTGTCGGCGGCGCGCGCCAACACCGGCAATCCGGCCTTGGACGTCGTCTTCCAAGCCACGCTCGACAACGATGCCGCCGGCTTCCAAAACCGGATCAAGCCGCTGTTGGAAACCGCTGGTACGACCGACGAGAAGGCGGGCGCGAAGCTCGCCGCCGCGATCGCCTCGCTGACCGGGCTGGCGCAGAACCCGCAAGGCACTCCGGCCAGCTCCAAGGTCACCGACATCATCAACGGCAACGCGTTCCTGCCCGACGACCCGAAGGCGATGTACGAGTTCTGGGAATCACTTTCCCCCTCCGACAAAGACCTACTGGCCGCCTACGACCCGAACGTCGGCAACCGCGACGGCATCCCTGCTGTCGAAAAAGACCACTACAACCGCCTCAATCTGACCAACTTGCAAACCAGTGCCCAGTCCAACCTCGATGCGCTCAACGCCCAACACCCCGATTGGGCCGAGGGCAAGAATCTCCCGACGAAGCCGTCTGAACTCGCCCAGTACGAACGGTGGAACGAGTCCCGCGATACGCAGCAGGGACTGCTCAACGGTTACAAGGCGGTGGAGACCCAAGTCAGCCAGACATCGCCGCCGCGCTACCTACTCAGCGTCGACGATGCCGGACACGGAGCGATCGCGTTGAACAACCCCGATTCGGCGAGCAATGTGGCGACCTACGTCCCGGGAACATTCGCAAAGCTGGAAGACATCGACGAAGGAATCGAACGGTCCGACAGGACGCTCGCGTCTGCGAACTCCGCCAGTCCTGGAGCGGCAAATTCGGTCATCACCTGGTACGGCTACGACGCACCACAGTCTCTATTCCCCGAGGCTGCGCAAGATCGCTTCGCCGATAAGGCCGCCCCGGCACTTGATCGATTCCAGGATGGTCTACGTGCGACCCACGACGGTCCTGCCTCGAACAACACTCTGGTCGGGCATAGCTACGGTAGTACTGTCATCGGCCACGCTGCGAGCGGCGAGAACTCGCTCGCGGTAGACAATGTCGTCTTTGTCGGAAGTCCCGGTGTTGATGTGAACTACGCAACCGATCTGCACCTCGACGGTGTGCCGGCTGACCAGAACAAGGCCCACATTTTCGCTTCGGCGGCAAGCGCGGACCCGGTGCCAGCTGTCGGTGGCGTATCACATGGGCTACCCCCGTCCGACGGAGCATTCGGCGCCACCGTATTCGAATCGAGCCACGGATCTCCCATCGACGTGCCCGGGTTTCGCGACTTCCCGTGGAGTTCCGAAGCTCACAGCAGCTATTGGGACCGCGGAAATCCGGGGCTGGTCACCCAAGGCAAGATCATCACCGGGACCTACCGATGATGACCGTGACCAGACTATTCCTTCGAACAGCGGCCGCAGCGATCGTCGCCGTGACGTTTTCAGCGTGCCAGGCGGGAACAAATGTGAACGAAAAGCTGACCATGCGTGATGCTCAGACGCAGTCGATCGAATACCTGACGAAAATGCTGGGCACTCTGCCTCGAAGCGCATATCTCGACCTTGAACACTCGCCGACTGGCACCAAGTTCTCGAGCGGCTCACTCGCGTCGTGTGACGATAACGCGCCAGGCGGGACGAGCCCCGTCAATCTTGGGTTGCAGTACTGGGTCCTCGGCATAGACAAGGCCGAAGCCGACCACAACGTCGACCTAGTTGCCGATAGCTGGACGCGAGCCGGAATCCCAGTAGACCGCAAGCGAGGCACCGGCGACTACCACGTCTACGCGGACACGTCAGACGGTTACCGCCTGGTCGTCGGCCACAATACGTTCAACGATGTGACCGTCATAGCCTCCTCCCCGTGCTTCCCTCGTCCACCAGCCAACGAGCGACCCGATGCACCCACCCGTATCGATCACCCCTAGGAATCGCGATGTCTGAGTCAGTCGAGGGGCGGTTCGAGCAGATCGCGCAGAAAGCGCGGCAAGCGACCGATCGGATCGCCCAGATCCGGGGTACGGCCTATGTTGCCGGGGTTCGGATCGAAGTCGATGCCGATGGGCGTATCACCGCCCTCGAGTCCAACGATCCGGCGATCACGCAAGCGGTCAGGTTCGCCCATGCACAAGCGATGCAATCAGCACAGGAGCTGGCCGCCGACATTCGCCGCGAACTCGCCGATGACCCTATCCTCGCCTCAGCCATGCGCAAACTGGTCGACCCGACCCCGGTGGTCCCCGATCAACAGCCGCGACCATCACCGACGGTGAACCAGCCAGTCGAACCACAGCATTGGCAGCAGCCGAGCCACCAGCGACAAGAGGCCACTCAACAACCACAGTCAACGCGCTATCACCGCGATCGGGTGGTTGGCCCGACCAGCGACGACGATACTGACCCGTATTACCAGCGCAAGTCCTGGCTTGTCTGATCCAGTAGAGTCAGCGGCCAGGAGCACGCGCTACGGCCGCGCTCGGCGGTGGGAATCACGACAACGCGTAGGGGGCCTCGTGCGGGCATGGTGGATAGTCGTTCCAGCGGTTGCGGCCGTGACATTGGCGAGCGGCTGCAACAGAAGCGAGCCGACAGAAACGGCGCAACCGGCAACTACTGCGGTCGTGACGACAAGCGTCGACCCCGAGGCCGGGCTGTGGGATCCCTGCACGTTGCCCGATTCAGCGCTGGCAGCGGCGGGGCTCAACACCTCCACCAAGGAAAAGGACGTCGCGGGCGTCAAGTTCGAGGGTTGGAAGGTGTGCGCCTGGGATGACGCCGCAAAGACCTACGCGCTGACTGTGTTCACGAGCACCCACACGATCGACGAGGTCCGGGCGCGAACCGACTGGACAGACTTCACTGCCGTCCAGATCGGCGGCTACAGCGGCCTCCAGTACCGGCCCGCCGGTTCCGCACATGACGCCGAATGCTCTATCAGCCTCACAGTCGGACGCCAGCTGGTCGATTTCAGTGTCCTGAACCGCCACAGCGCACGCAACATCGCGAAGGATGCTTGCCAGGAATCACGGCGCCTCACGGAGGTTCTGATTCAGAACGTTCCTACGAGCTGAGGAGGTCGCAATGTCGTCGTACATCAACCCGGCTGAGTGGACCACTCTGGCAACTCAGGCCGAGGCTGGACTGCTTTCGATCGATCCGGCAGTCGGCGCCAATCTCACCAAGGCTTGTGACAACCACATCGATGCTTTGGAAGATGTCCTCAGACAGGTCTCGGGGGTAGAACGCATCACGGGGTTCGGGTCGTTCAACTCGAGCCAGATCCTGGAAAAGAAATTCTCGCAAACCGCATCGGGCGGGGACCGCTGCCTCCGCGACACCATCACCCAACACATCGACGCCGTCACCACCGCCAAAGAGGTTGTCCTCAAAGCGATTGCCAACTTCCAGGCCCAAGACTCCTACACCGCAGGTCAATTCAACGGACTAGAGACGAACTGATGACCTACGAGGATTACAAGAACAAGGTGATTGCCGCCCAGGAGCAGTGGAACCAGGAACGCAGCGTCATCTACTTGACGCAGAACCTGGCCAACCTGTCGAGCCTCTTCCAGGGCGAAACTCAACCGCCGCATATCACCGGTACCGATGGTTACGACCACATGTCGCTGGAGGACTTGCAGGCTGCGGTGTCGGCGATGAAACCGAGTGTGGTCCACAGCGCATCCGAGGCATGGAACAAGATCGGCAGTGATCTGTCGACGTCGGTTGTCGCGTTCAACAATGCTTTCGGAGCAAGCGTCAACGCAGAGAACGGCTGGGTGGGGCAGGCCGCGTCGGCTGCCGTCGCCGCGGTGAACAACTACGCGAAACAATCCAGCACGTTGCCTGCTGCGGCCACCGCTGTCAGCCTGAAGCTGGCCGAAATGCGTACCGGCTTGGAGCAGACGCAGGCGTTGATGCCCGGGCTCACCCAGCGGCCGGCGCTGACGAACAAAACGCTGCCGGTCGACGGTGAGATGAAGCTGGACCAGTACACCAATGATGAGGCGCTCGAGGAAGCTCGACGCGTCTTGAGAACCGTGTATTCCCAGGTGGCAGTCCAGTCGGACAACGGGGTGCCCTTCATGCCGACCGCGCCGAAGATCGTCGCCGATGGCGGCGGTGACCAGCCGGTGCCGGGCAACGGCTCCACCGGCGGGAAGCCAAGCAGCGGCAACACGGGCACCACGGCGGGAACAAACCAGCAGGCCGAGCAGGCAACCCCTGGTTCTGGATCACCATCGGGCACCGAGAATCCGGGCACGACAACCGGATCCACCACACCATCCTCGACCGACTCGACCACCGCCGCCTCCACCACAACGCCGACGACGACGACACCATCGGGCTCCCCGACAACCACCACGCCATCCACACCCGGGACGACTCCGACCACGCCCCTCGGTACGACGCCGGGCGCGGGACGAGGCGGCGGCGGCGCACCTGGATCAGGTCGCGGCGGCACAACCGGCGGCGCTCCGAGTCCAGGTCGCGGCACGGCCGGCTCCCCGGTGGCCGGGTCGCCGACGGCCGCGGCCGCGGCCGGAAGGTCAGGGGGTGCGGGCAGTGGCCGCGGGATGTCGGGGATGCCTGGCATGGGTGCGCCAGGAGCGGGCAAAGGGCAAAATGACGATGAGCACAAGGGCGTTCCAGACTATTTGATCACGCAGGAAAATGGCGAGATACTCACTGGGCTCGGGGAGATCAAGACCGTCCCGCCGGTGATCGGCGGTGACTTCGAGAGTGCACAGCAGTAAGTTCACCGCGCAAGAGTTCGAAATCCTCTGGGCGGCATACGGTCGCGACCGATTGCCTTACCCCGTGCAATTCCGCACGGATATCAGCGATTTCGACGAACTGAAACGCATTCGAGACAGCGCGGTAGAAAGCCTGCTGACCAAATACGATCCCTCGATCGAACGTGCCCTCGACACGCTGACGAACCCCGATGCGCGACTGGAGTCGAAAGGGATTGCCGGACAAGACCACCCGCAGATCATTCGATTCCATGGCGCAATCCGTGGGGAAGCGGGCGCCACCCTCATACAGGACCATGGCCCTGCTGATGACATCGGTGGCGACGTCGTGCTCACCTGGTGCAGCGCGGACCAAGTCGCCCACTCCGCAGTGGCGGTGCTGCCCGAGCGCGAACCCGGTACCCGCGCGCCACTCGAGATTCCCCGCGAGCGGATCAGCGCTGAGGACGAACACTTCGAGTTCCGGGCGGGAGCAGTGAGCGCGATGGACCAGATCGACCGCATGTTCCGGCGCTCACGCTCTGGGTACGGTGAGATCGCGGCCTTTGCGGGCGGCGCGGTCGACGCGCGACCGACAACCCCCGAGCGCACCTTCTGGTGGATGGACTACCCGGACGGCCGCTATTACGCCCGCACCGGCGATCCGATCATCGCCGAACCACTCGACAGCAATCGCATGACGGCAGGTATCCGCCAAATGCTTCGCCGCGCCCAGCGCCGCCACTGCGAGGATCACGATTGACCACTTGCCTGGATGGGTATCATGCCCGGCATGAATGTCATTCGCGGTCGGACAAGAATGGCAAGTTTGCGATGTGCGCGGGGCGGAATCAGCCTGCTGACACGCCGAATTTCTGCTGGTCGGAAACCTATTTTGGCCGCAGGTCTACCCCCGCGCCGTATTGGTGCTTATTGTTGGACGGGTCAGGCGTGGGACGCCCCGCACGCGAGGTGGATTGCGTCGGACAGTGCGTTGAAGGCTTTATCCTTTATCCCTCGGAAAGGACCGTGTGGAGATGGCTGACAAGTCTAAAAAAGCACCGAAGAAGATGCCCAAGCAGATGCCGCGCCAGCAGCAGGAGCAGCGGCAGGAGCAGGGGCAGGACTCGCAAGGGATGACGCGAGCAGGCCAGGACGATCGGCGTGATCAGCAGCGCCGCCCCGGCCATCACTGAAATACGTGTGTCGACGAGCCGCCGGTATCGGTACCGGCGGCTCGTCCACGTCATGCCCCGATGCTCAGTAGCGCGCCTGCCCCGGATTCGTCCCGCCCCCACGGCGCCGTCGACGGATCGGGAACGGGCACCGCATCGATCAGGGTGTACTCCTGAACCCGTGCGGCGAATTCCGCGCGCACCTCGCCGGTTTCGGCGATCCGGCCCTGACACAGCACCGCAACCCAGTCGGCGACCTGGTGCGCCACGGCCAGACCGAGACTGATGAGCTGGCCCGGACACCGCCCTTCTCGGGCGTCCTCGGCTCACGCCACCTGCGTGGTGTGAACGTCGGTTCCCGCGTCAAACCCGGGCGGTTTCACCGACACCCACAGGGCATCGGTCAGCGCCTTCCCGTCGGCGGCCTTTGTTCAACCTGGTCTGGTGGGCTGGATGCCGAGCAACGCGCTCCACTCCATGGGTCCGCAGATCCCTCCGTGTCCTCGTCCGATACCGTGCTATCGGCACTGATAGACACAGTAAGGATCCGACCGTGGACGACAGTTCCCTGATCTGGGACGACGGTGTGCTCGTCACCATCGACCAGCGCGGACTGCCGCACGAGGTGCGGGAACTGCGCCTGCGCGCGGTCGACGAGATCATCGAGGCGATCAGCACGCTCGCCATTCGCGGCGCTCCGGCGATCGGGATCGCGGGCGCGTTCGGCGTGGTCATCGCTACGCGGGTACACACGGGCGACGGGGTGGTCGAGGTGGCCGCGGTGCAGGCCGAGGCCGACCGGATCGCCGCGGCTCGACCGACGGCCGTCAATCTGGCGTGGGCGGTCGACCGGGTGCGTGGCCGGATCGCCGACGGGGCCGACGCCGTGCTGGCTGAGACCCTCGACATGCTCGCCGAGGACGGCCGGGGCAACCGTGCCGCCGCAACCTACGCCGCGGACCTGGTGCAACGTCTGTGCGGTGATCGTCCGCTCCGGCTGCTCACCCACTGCAATACCGGCCGTCTCGCCACCAGCGCATTCGGGACCGCGATCGGCGCATTGCGCGTGCTGCACGAGCGCGGTGCCGTCGAGGACGTGATCGTCGACGAGACCCGCCCGCTGCTCCAGGGCGCCCGGCTCACCGCATGGGAACTGGCCGAAGCGGGCATTCCGCACCGCTTGACCATCGACTCCGCCGCCGCATGGGCGATGGCGACCGGTCAGGTCGACGCCGTGCTCGTCGGTGCGGACCGGATCACCGCCAACGGTGACGTCGCCAACAAGATCGGCACCTTCACCCTGGCGCTGGCCGCACGCCACCACGGCATCCCGTTCATCGTGGTCGCCCCGGAGTCCACCCGCGATACCGCGATGGCGACCGGCGCGCAGATCGTGGTGGAACAGCGAGCCGGTGCCGAGGTCACCGGATTCGGCGGGGTCACGACAGCACCGGCGGACACCGCGGTGTTCAACCCGGCTTTCGATGTGACACCCACCGACCTCGTCACCGCGGTGGTCACGGAAAACGGTGTGGTCTACCGGAATTCAGATGAATTCAACGAGCAAGGCCGTGCCATCACGGCTGTCACCACTGCGAACACCGGCGGCACGCGGCCCTTCGCCGAACCGGGCCGGGCGATTTCTGCCACTGCGGTGGCCGACCACGTGCAGGGGTACCACACACAGGGTCATTCGGCGCGGACCTACGGCACCCAGGCTGACGCCGACCGAGGTCGGGAGATCGCCACTACCGCACGTCAACTCTATGAGCGCGGGTGGATGCCGGGCACGGCAGGCAATATCTCCGTGCGGGTCGCCCAGGCTGGACCAGGCGGGGGCGAGGACGCCCTCATCACCGCCAGCGGATTGTCCAAAGGCGAACTGAGCGCGCACGACACGGTGCTGGTCGCGATCGCCGACACCACCGCGCGGCCCGGCCAGAGCCGGAAGCCGTCCGCGGAGACCAGCATCCATACCGCCGTCTACCGCACCCGCCCTGCCGGTGCGGTCGTGCACGTGCACTCCCCTTTCGCCACCGCGCTGGCAACCACCGCCGCGCGGCCCGGCGGCGCGGTGACTCCGGTGCGGATCACCGGTTTCGAACTGCTCAAGGGATTCGGTCTGGCCGACCCGTCGTCGGTGGCAATCCCGGTGTTCCCGAACTGGCCCGACGTCGGCCGCATCGGCACCGACATCGAAACCTATCTCCGCGAAAACCCTGCTGCCCCACCGATTCTGCTCATTACCGGGCACGGGATCACCACCTGGGGTGACACTCTTGCCCAGGCGCGTGATCGCGCCGAATGCCTGGAAGCCCTGTGCGAGTTGATCGCTCGCACGGAACGTACCGACGCCACACCTCTCGAGATCGGACCGACATGACC
This sequence comes from Nocardia sp. IBHARD005, assembly GCF_052814245.1. Lineage (NCBI taxonomy): Bacteria > Bacillati > Actinomycetota > Actinomycetes > Mycobacteriales > Nocardiaceae > Nocardia > Nocardia sp. IBHARD005. The sequence continues at coordinate 3,000,815 of NZ_CP199935.1, read as the reverse complement.
CTGCTGCAAGTGATGGCCGCCGACAACGCCGCCGACGTCCGGGTGCGCACCACCGACCCCACCGAGATCGGCGCCGAGCTGGCCCAGCACGGCATCGCCTACTCACACTGGGACGTGCTCGCCGACGCCGCCGCCACGGACTCCGACACCCTGCTCGCCCACTACGGCCCGCAGATCGCCGAACTCAACGCCTCGGGCCGCTACGAGCACATCGACATCGCCCGCATCCACCCCGACGCCGACAACCCGGAGTGGCCCGCCACCGCCGCCGGTGCGCGCGCGAAGTTCCTCGACGAGCACCGCCACGCCGAGGACGAGGTGCGCTTCTTCGCCGCCGGCCGCGGCTGTTTCTACCTGCGTGTGGGCGATGCCGTGCTCGCGACGGTCTGCGAAGCGGGCGACCTGCTCTCGGTCCCCGCGGGCACCCTGCACTGGTTCGACATGGGCACCACCCCCGACTTCATCGCCATCCGTTTCTTCGAGGAGGCCGACGGCTGGGTCGGCGACTTCACCGGCGACAAGATCAGCGCGGGCTTCCCCACCCTCGACGAACTGCTGGCGTGACCCGCGCGATCGTCCTCGACATCGAGGGCACCACCAGCCCCACCGATGCGGTCCGCACCGACCTCTACGGCTACACCGAACAGCAGCTACCCGCCTGGCTGGCCGAAAATGCCTCCGGCCCCGCCGCATCGGTGCTCGCGCAGACCCGCGAACTCGCCGAAGAACCCACCGCCGATACCGACCGAATCGCCGCCATCCTCACCGGCTGGCTGCATTCGGACGTGAAGGCCGAGCCACTCAAAGCCGCCCAGGGTGCCATCTGCGCCAAGGGTTTCCGCGCGGGCGCACTGCACGGCCGCTTCTTCGACGACGTGGTCCCCGCCCTGAAATCCTGGCACGACGCCGGCTTCGTGCTCTACGTCTACTCCTCGGGATCCGAACGCAACCAACGAGATTGGTTCACCTTCGCCGAAGGGGGCGACATGTCTCCCCTCATCACCGACCACTACGACCTGGTCAGCGCAGGCCCCAAACGCGAGGCCGGGTCCTACGCCGTCATCGCCGACCGCATCGCCATCCCGGCACCGGAAATCCTGTTCCTGTCCGACCACCCCGGCGAACTCGATGCCGCGGTCGCCGCGGGCTGGCAGGTCATCGGCATCCACCGCCCCGGCGAACCCAATCCCGCACGCCCACCCCACCACTGGGTGAGCTCCTTCGCCGATATCGAGTTCTGAGTCCCGGTGCGTCTCAGCCGACCTGGGCCCTGACCGCGCCCAGCGACGCACCCCGCTGCACTGTCCCGAATACCCGGCGCGCGTGGATCGCGACGGGGCTCGTCGACCATGGTGCCAGGGTGGTGGTGAACATCAGTTCACACCAGGACAGGGCGGGGATCTCGCCGGCGGCGAGGGTGGCGATGAGGGAGAGTTCGGTGTCGTGGCCGAGCCAGGCCGCTACCAGCCAGGAGGCGTCGAGGCGGCCGAGGAATTCCTCGGCGTCCTCGGGCGGGCCGTGGGGGGTGTCGACAGCGAGGTGGACGACGGCGGCGATGGCGTGGCGCATCGTGGCGTCCATGCCGATGGCGTCGTGCAGCAGCAGACTTTCCAGTGCTGAGCGCAGTTCCATCGAGGGATCGAGGGCTAGTTCGTGCATGTCGAGCCTTTCCTGTGGTTCGGACTGCTGGTCGAGGCCGCCGGTGATCGCCCGCAGCGTCGGAATAGCCGGTGGCACCGCTGGATCGACGAGGTCGGTCAGCGGGCCCGACGTCCAGTCGAGCCTGCCGAACGCCTGACACCAGTCCAGCGCCGGATTGTCTTCGGTGACAACGAGATCCAGGGCAAGTCCGGCCATCGACGCGGTGCAGGCCAGGGTGATGGCGTCGAGTCCCTCCTCGCTCACCGACAGGTGCAATGTCACCTTCTCGACCCCGGTGTCCTCGCGTGCTCGGCCCGCGAGCCAGATCGCGCGGCCTGCGGCACCCATCGCGGCGGCGAGCTGGTCGCCGCGCGGATGGTCGGCGTCGGCGTCGATGAACGGGCCGTACCAGATCGCCCTGCCCTCCGCGTCGCACACCGCGAATGTCGCCGACACGCTGTCGCCCGCGGCGGCCAAACTTATGTGGGCGTCCAGCCCCTGCTCCGTAACCCTCATCAATATCCCCGTTTTCCGATTCGAGCCGAATATCGGTACGTCTCCTATCCAATCCGTCATGAACAGACATGTCCACAGGGCGCGCACAAATATTTGTCCCCGGTGAGGTACCAACACTCGCCAGTGAATTCACGGGACCGGCGCTCCACCGAACAGGCGGCACCGCATTCGGCCCGCAACCGGGCGAAATCCGCTGATTCGCTTGTATGTTTCGACCATGCCCTTCGTGCACTCCGATTCTGTAAAGATCCATTTCCGCACCGATGCCGTCCGTGGTCCGACCCTGCTGCTCGCCCATGGATTCCTCATGGACGAATCCATGTTCGACCCGATCCGGAAGGTACTGGCGCACACCGATATCAATGTGGTGGCCTGGGATGCCCGCGGTCACGGCCGCACCGGATACGGCGGCAATCCACGCTTCGATTACTGGGACCTGGCCACCGACGGCCTGCGCGTGCTCGACGCTCTCGGCATCGAGAACGCGATTGTCGGCGGCGTGAGTCAGGGCGGTTACGCGGCATTGCGGATGGCGTTACTCGCCCCCGAACGCGTCACCGGGCTGGCACTGCTCGATACCGAGGCCGACGCGTGCACCACCGATGACGAAACCTATTACGAGAACTTCTTCGACGAATGGTGCGGTGACGGCGCATTGCGGCCATTGGCCGAAGACCTCGCGCCGCGATTGATCGGCGGCACCGATCCGCAGATCTGGCAGACCTGGATCACCCGCTGGCTCGCCGCCGATCGCACCGCGATCCGCCCGGCGGCCGACTGCCTGATCGGGCGCGATTCGGTCGGTGGGCGGCTCGGCGAGATCAGCGTGCCCGCGCTCGTTCTGCGCGGCGAACACGACCACAGCAGCACCGAGGACAAGTGCATCCGGTTGGCGGACGGGCTGGGGGGCGCGAGCGGTGTGCGCACGGTGGCGGGTGCGGGCCACGGCTGCGCGCTGACCCATCCCGAGCAGGTTGGCGCGGCGCTGGCCGCGCTGGTCACGGCCTGCGTCCCGGACGCCGTCGAGCCGGTGGCGGTCGCCGGGATCTAGTGGTCGGGACCGCGAACGCCCAGGTAGTACTGGATGCGGCCGGGATAGGCGACGGAGTCGAGCCGGAACAGCTGGACGTCGACGGTGTAGTTCGCGCCGGTGTGCAGATCACACAGCCGCATGGCGGTGTGCTCGCGCCCGTAGACGGTGTCGCCGTCGTCCCAGATGCGGCGGAAGTCGCGATATTGCGCCAATTCGTCGAGCAGTTCGGTAGCCCAGTCACCGCCGACCTGCTGGCCGATCAGGCCACGCAGCCAGTGCACGGTGAGCGTGGACTCCTTCTCCCATTCCACCATGACTTTGCGCGAGAGCGGATTGCCGAAGAACCAGCGCAGGATATTGACATCCTCGACCAGTCCGGGGAACGCGCGGTCGTAGGATTCGTTGCCCGCGAGCACATTCCAGCGCGTGTCGACATAGGCCGCCAGATCGGGTTCCTGCAGCGCCAATGTCCGGCGCATCTCGGCGCTGATCTCGGCGCGCAGATCCTCGACTGTCGGATTGTCGACAGGGGCGAGCCCGGCAAGATCGAAAAGATGTCTGCGCTCGATATCGGTCACCGGTGCGATCCGGTCGAGGTAGCGCACGAGCGCTTCGATCACCGCACGTGTGGGCCGGTCCCGATCCCCGCTCTCCAAATGCGTGATGTAACTCGAGCTGACCCCCGCCGCGAAGGCGAGTTTTTCCCTCGAAATCCGCCGATCATCGCGAAGTCGCCGCAGCAATCCGCCGAGCGTCGGCGGTTTCGGCGGCCCATCGGGTCCGTCGAACGATGGCTTCGGTAGCACCCCAACCCTTCCTGTCTGCACAGGTTCATCCTGGAGGACCATTCAAGCTCGAACCAACCGCCGACCGGAAAAGATGCCGTTTCTTTATATTGGCGCCGCGCCATTTGGGTAGTTAACCTGCGGCAACTGTGTTCGTGGTCACGAAATGCGGTGTGCTGAACCGAATCAAAAGGATTCCAATTCTCGCCGTTCAGCATTGCTCTAGGATTCCGCACCGCTCGACCGTGGCCACCACGGCCGTCGCGATCGCCACCCCCGCCGCCGACCGGATGCTGCCCCGGATCGCCTCCGGGACCCCCGCCGACGAACGCGACGATCGTCCGGTACGACCTGGTCCGCCCTGCCGCCGCCGGCCGTCTCGACACCGTGCCGAATGCCGTCCCGACTCGGCCATAGCTGTGTGTGGCGTCACATCCGCGCTGTTCAGCGGGCACACCGGGTGTGTAAACAAATGTAAACCGCGGGAGAACCAGTCGTTTCCGAAGCATCACCGCCGACCCCCCGACGCACCCCCCGATCACCGCGTTCGGCCAGCTCGCGGCCCATTCACCCTGGTGAGCCCCCGATCGCGGGTGCCGCCGCGCACCTCCCCCGTGACCACGACATTTCGCCGACCTCACACCTCACCGCGGCCCGAATCCGGATGTGAAAAGTTCGTTTTGCCGAAGGAGTCCGCCTCCTTACAGTTTTCCCAACAGCCCGATTTCACGCACTCGAAGGGGGCGTCGTGGTTAATTCGCGTACGCAAGGTCCGTCGCCCACCGATTTCGGCGACACATTGCTGAACCTCGGTAAGTATTTCCAGCGGGGCGAGGTCTCGCCCGACAACCGGTCCGTCTACAAGGTCGGCGGCCGCGATGCCGACGAGTTCTACCGGGACCGCTGGTCGCACGACAAGGTGGTGCGCTCCACCCACGGCGTGAACTGCACCGGCTCGTGTTCCTGGAAGATCTACGTCAAGGACGGCGTGATCACCTGGGAGTCCCAGCAGACCGACTACCCGTCGGTGGGCTCGGACAAGCCCGAGTACGAACCGCGCGGCTGCCCACGTGGCGCCTCCTTCTCCTGGTACACCTACTCCCCCGCCCGCGTGCGCTACCCGTATGTGCGTGGCACCCTGCTCGACCTGTACCGCAAGGCCAAGGCCGAGCTCAAGGACCCGGTGCTGGCCTGGGAGTCCATCGTCGAGGACCCGGTCAAGGCCAAGGCCTACAAGACCGCGCGCGGTAAGGGCGGATTCGTCCGTGCCGAATGGTGGGAAGCCGCCGAGATCGCGGCCGCCGCGCACGTGTACACGATCAAGCAGTACGGCCCCGACCGCGTGGCCGGCTTCTCACCGATCCCCGCGATGTCGATGGTCAGCCACGCCACCGGCGCCCGGTTCGTGTCGCTCATCGGCGGCTACATGCTGTCGTTCTACGACTGGTACGCCGACCTGCCGGTGGCCTCGCCGCAGGTGTTCGGCGACCAGACCGACGTGCCGGAATCGGCCGACTGGTTCGATGCGGGCTACCTCATCATGTGGGGCTCCAACGTCCCGGTGACCCGTACCCCCGACGCGCACTACATGACCGAGGCGCGCTACCGCGGCCAGAAGGTCGTGGTGGTCTCCCCCGACTACGCCGACAACACCAAGTTCGCCGACGAATGGGTGGCCGCGCGCCCCGGTACCGATGCCGCGCTGGCGATGTCGATGGGCCATGTGGTGCTCAAGGAGTTCTTCATCGAGAAGCAGACTCCGATGTTCACCGACTACATCAAGTCCTTCACCGATCTGCCGTACCTGATCTGCCTCGACGAGGCGGCGGATCAGGACGGCGCTCTCCCCGGCAAGTTCCTCACCGCCGCCGATCTGGGCCACACCGGCGAAGGTGTCGAGCACAAGCCGGTGTTGCTCGACCAGGCGGGCAACCCCGTCGTGCCCAACGGCTCGCTGGGCCACCGCTTCGGCGAGGGCGACGCGGGCAAGTGGAACCTCGACCTCGAGGGTGTCGACCCGCTGCTCACCCTGCTCGGCCATTCCGATGACGCGCCCGCCACCATCGCGCTGCCGCGTTTCGACACCGATGTCGCCGGGTCGATCATCCGCGGTGTGCCGACGAAGATCGTCGCGGGTAAGCGGGTCACCACCGTCTTCGATCTGTTGCTCGCGCAATACGGCGTGGGCCGCGACGGCCTGCCGGGCGAGTGGGCCAAGGGCTACGACGACGCCGAGTCGCCGTATACCCCAGCGTGGCAGGAGGCCATCACCGGAGTGCCCGCCGTTCAGGCGGCGCGCATCGGACGCGAATTCGCCGACAACGCCGAACGGTCCGGCGGCCGCTCGATGATCCTGATGGGCGCGGGCACCAACCACTGGTTCCACTCCGATCAGATCTACCGTGCCTTCTTCACCCTGACGCTGCTCACCGGCTGCCAGGGCAAGAACGGTGGCGGCTGGGCCCATTACGTGGGCCAGGAGAAGTGCCGTCCCGTCACCGGGTGGGCCACTTTGGCTTCCGCGTCCGACTGGCAGCGTCCGCCGCGTCAGATGCAGGGCACCGTGTTCTGGTACCTCACCAATGACCAGTGGCGCTACGACCCCTTCACCTCGGACTCGTTCGCGTCGCCGCTGGGCAAGGGCAAATTCGCCGGTCGCACCGCCGCCGACAACATCGCCCTGGCGAGCCGTCTTGGCTGGATGCCCAGCTACCCGACGTTCAACCGCAACCCACTCGACCTCGCCGACGAGGCCGCCGAAGCGGGCAAAACCCCCGCCGAACATGTCGTCGACGGCTTGAAATCCGGCGACCTGCGCTTCGCCTGCGAAGACCCCGACGCGCCGGAGAACTTCCCGCGCGTGCTCACCGTGTGGCGCGCGAACCTGCTCGGCTCCTCGGGCAAGGGCAACGAGTACTTCCAGAAGCACCTGCTCGGCTGCGGCTCCAACCTGCAGACCACCGATGCGACCGGGGTACGTCCGCAGGAACTGGAATGGCGTGAGGAAGGCGCCGAGGGCAAGCTGGATCTGCTTCTCGCACTGGACTTCCGCATGACCAGCACCACGCTGTTCGCCGACATCGTGCTGCCCGCCGCCACCTGGTACGAGAAGCACGACCTGTCCTCGACCGACATGCACCCCTTCGTGCACGCGTTCTCCCCCGCCATCTCGCCGCCGTGGGAGGCCAAGACCGACTTCGAGGCGTTCCACCGGATCGCGCGCGGGTTCTCCTGGCTGGCCGAAAAGCACCTCGGCACCCGCAAAGACATCGTCGCGGTGCCGTTGCAGCACGACTCTCCCGACGCGCTGGCGCAGGCCGGTGGCAAGGTACTGGACTGGAAAGCCGGCGAGTGCGAGCCGATTCCGGGCAAGACCATGCCCAAGATCGTGGAGATCGAACGCGACTACACCAAGATCGCGGAGAAGCTGGCCGCCCTCGGGCCGCTGGTGGAGAAGCTCGGTCTGACGACCAAGGGCATCACCACCTTCCCCGAGGCAGAGGTGGAGTACCTGGCCGGGCAGAACGGCACCATCGTCTCCGGCATCGCCGCGGGCCGGCCGTCGCTGGCCAAGGACACCCACGCCGCCGAGGCCATCCTGTCGCTGTCGGGCACCACCAACGGCCGTCTGGCGGTCGAAGGGTTCGAGGCGCTGGAGCGTCGCACCGGCACCGAACTGGTCGACCTCGCGAAAGAGGCTGAGGGCAAACGGATTACGTTCGCCGACACCCAGGCGCGCCCGGTTCCGGTGATCACCTCGGCGGAATGGTCGGGCTCGGAATCCGGTGGTCGCCGGTACTCGCCGTTCACCATCAATGTCGAGCGGCTCAAGCCATGGCACACCCTCACCGGTCGCCAGCACTTCTACCTCGACCACGACTGGATGATCGAACTCGGCGAGCAGTTGCCGATCTTCCGTCCGCCCCTGGATATGTCCGCGCTGTTCGCAGAGCCGAGCATCGGCAATGTGAGTGGCAACGGCCTGACGGTGCGGTACCTGACGCCGCACTCCAAGTGGTCGATCCACTCGGCCTACCAGGACAACCTGCACATGCTGACGCTCTCGCGCGGCGGTCAGACGATCTGGATGTCGGACGTCGACGCCAAGAAGATCGGGGTGGCGGACAACGATTGGATCGAGGCGATCAACCGCAACGGTGTCGTCGTGGCCCGCGCGATCGTCTCGCACCGCATGCCAGAAGGCACGGTCTTCATGTACCACGCCCAGGACCGCGCGGTCGACGTGCCGCGCATCGAAGGCGCCGAGGACACCACCAAGGAAGCCAAGGGCAAGCGCGGCGGTATCCACAACGCGCTCACCCGGGTGCTGATCAAGCCCTCGCACCTGATCGGCGGCTACGCCCAGCAGTCCTTCGCCCTGAACTACCACGGCCCCACCGGAAACCAGCGTGACGAGGTCACGACTATCCGTCGCCGCAACCAGAACGTGGAGTACTAACCATGCGCGTAATGGCTCAACTTGCGATGGTCATGAACCTCGACAAGTGCATCGGCTGCCACACCTGCTCGGTCACCTGCAAGCAGGCCTGGACCAACCGTGGCGGTACGGAGTACGTCTGGTTCAACAATGTGGAAACCCGTCCGGGACAGGGTTATCCGCGTCAGTACGAGGACCAGGAGAAGTGGAAGGGTGGCTGGACGCTCAACAAGCGCGGCAAGCTGACCCTGAAGTCGGGTTCGCGTTTCAAGCGCCTGATGAACATCTTCGCCAACCCCGACCTGCCCACGGTCGCCGACTACTACGAGCCGTGGAGCTACGACTACGACAACCTGCTGTCGTCGCCGCCCATGGACACCACCCCGGTCGCGCGGCCCAAGTCGCTGATCACCGGTGAGGACACCAAGGTCACCTGGGGCGCGAACTGGGACGACGACCTGGGTTCGGGTCCCGAGCAGGTCGGCAAAGACCCCATGCTCGGCAAGCTCGAGACCAAGGTGAAACTGGAGTTCGAAGAGACCTTCATGTTCTACCTGCCGCGCATCTGCGAGCACTGCCTCAACCCCTCCTGCGCCGCGTCGTGCCCTTCGGGTGCGATCTACAAGCGCGAGGAAGACGGCATCGTGCTCGTCGACCAGGACAAATGCCGTGGTTGGCGGCAGTGCATCACCGGCTGCCCGTACAAGAAGATCTACTTCAACCACAAGACGGGCAAAGCGGAGAAATGTACTTTCTGCTACCCGCGAGTGGAAGTCGGCATTCCGACCGTGTGCTCGGAAACCTGTGTCGGGCGGCTGCGCTACATCGGCGTGATGCTCTACGACGCCGACGCGGTGCTCGAAGCGGCTCAGGTCACCGATCCGCAGGATCTGTACACCTCCCAGCTCGGCGTGTTCCTCAACCCGCACGACCCGCGGGTGATCGCCGAGGCCGAGAAGGCCGGGATCTCCCCGGAATGGATTCAGGCCGCCCAGGATTCGCCGGTCTACAAGCTGATCGTCGACTACCAGCTGGCGCTGCCGCTGCACCCGGAATACCGCACGATGCCGATGGTTTGGTACGTGCCGCCGCTGTCGCCGGTGGTGGACGTGCTCACCGAGACCGGCCACGACGGCGAGGACGCGCGCAACCTGTTCGGCGCCATCGACGCGTTGCGCATCCCGATCGAGTACCTGGCCGAGCTCTTCACGGCCGGTGAGATCGGCCCGGTGCGCTCGTCGCTGCAACGACTGGCCGGGATGCGAGCGTTCATGCGTTCGGTGAACCTCGGTGAGGAACCCGAGGCCGATATCGCGCCGTCGATCGGCCTCGAGCCCGAGGAGATCGAAGCCATGTACCGGCTGCTCGCCATCGCCAAGTACGAGCACCGGTATGTGATCCCGATGGGCGCCACCTCCAAAGCGCACGAACTGGATTCGCTGGCCACCGGATGCAGTCTCGACACCGACGGCGGGCCCGGCATGACCGCGTTCGACCAGGTCGTCGAGAAGTTCTCGCTCTCGGACACCAATCAGGCCGCGCCCGAGGAGAAGTCGGGCCGGATCAACCTGCTCAACTGGGACGGGCGAAGCACCAGTGGCCTCCTGCCGAGCGCGAACGGCAAGACAACAGGCAACGGGGAGACCGGCAACGGCGCCGGTAACGGCAACGGCAGCAACGGCGCTGCCGTCACCGACACTCCGGTGAGCGGTGTCGCGCCATGAGTCTGCTGTCGATTCGTAAACGGCCCCAACCGGTTACCGAGATGGCCGAGCACGACCGCCTGGTCGTGTGGCGGCTGGCCGCGTTCCTGCTCGACTACCCCGGCGAGCAGACCCTGGCCATGCTCGACCAATTGTCCCAAGCCGCAGCGCGATTGCCCGACGAGGTGCAGGCGCACTTCGCCGAGCTCTTCACCTACCTGCGTGACACCCCGGCGATCGAGGTGGCGCAGAGCTACGTCGAAACCTTCGACATGCGCCGGCGCGCCAGCCTGCACCTGACGTTCTACGCCTTCGGCGACACCCGCAAACGCGGGATGGCGCTGCTGCGGTTCAAGCACGCCTACCGCCAGGCGGGGGTGGAACTCGGCGACGAGGAACTGCCCGACCACCTGCCGGTGCTGCTGGAATTCGCCGCCACCATCGACCCGATCGGCGGCGAACGCCTGCTCGGCGAGCACGTGCCGGTGATGGAGCTGCTGCGACTGTCGCTGGGCGACAACAACTCTCCCTACAGCGGCGTCCTCGGCGCGGTCCTCACCACCTTGCCCCCGGTGACCACCGCCGACCGCAGGCGCATCGCCGAACTCGCCGCCCAGGGTCCGCCCGAGGAAGAGGTCGGCCTCGAACCGTACGCCATGGACCCCGCCCTCTTCGAAGCCACGGAAGGCCGCCGATGAACGCCACCATTCCGCTCCCCGAAGGCCTGTGGCTGATCCTGCCCTACATCGCGGCGACTTCCTTTGTGCTGGGCCATGTCTGGCGCTATCGCTTCGATCAGTTCGGCTGGACCACCCGTTCCTCGCAGATCTACGAGTCCAAGCTGCTGCAACTGGGCAGCCCGCTGTTCCACTTCGGCATGCTCGGGGTGTTCTTCGGTCACGTGATGGGTCTGCTGATCCCTGAGTCCTGGACCTCGGCGATCGGCATCTCCGAGCACGCCTATCACATCGTCGCGGTCGGCGCGGGTTCCGTCGCCGGGCTCATGGTCGTGCTCGGCGTTGCCATCCTGTGCTACCGCCGGATCGCCATCCCCGCCGTGCGCAAGAACACCAGCCGCAACGACATCATGATGTACACGCTGCTGACCTTGGCCCTGGTCACCGGCCTGCTCAACACCTGGGGTTCCAACCTGCTCTGGGGCACCTACAACTACCGCACCACCGTCTCCCCCTGGTTCCGCAGCCTGTTCTCGATCAACCCAGAACCGGGTCTGATGGTCGGCGTCCCCTGGACCTTCCAGCTCCACGGACTGGTCGTCCTGGTTCTCGTAGCAGCTTGGCCCTACACCCGGCTGGTCCACATGTTCAGCGCCCCCATCGGCTACATGACCCGGCCCTACATCGTGTATCGCCGCAAGGAAGTGGACACCAAGGACAAGACCCGCTTCGCGAAGGCCTGGGACGCCCCGGTCACGCCCGACCGCTGGTAGTTCGCGGTGGGCGGCACGATCGCCCGTTTCACCGGCCCGCCTGCCACGCAGGCGGGCCGACGTCGTTTCAGCCCACTCAGCGAGAGATCCCCATCACCGCACCGAATACGTACCCCGCACCACCTAGCCCCCTGGACGGTTGATCACCAGGCCCTCAGGGAGGTATCGCGCGAGAGGCGAAAACCACCAGGGCCTGGTGATCACCTGTCCGACTGGTGATCCCGGTCAGCGAGGGCTTTTCGGGTTGTGGCGAACCAGGATTGGGTGTTGACCAGTCCGTTTTCGTTGTCTTTGCGGCCGCCGGTGAAACCGAAGAGGTCGGCGGCGTAGCGGCTCAGGACGGTGCTCTCGTTCTCTTCGAGGTCGGCGAGGACGTCGGCGTCGTCCAGCACATAGGCGACCACGGCGACCTGGCCTGCGGGCCACTCGGCGCGGTAGTTCGCCCAGCCGTCGGCGCGCACGGCGCGGGCCTTGGCGAGCAGGTCCTCGCGGAGGGCGGCACGGTCGGCGTCGGTGGGCTGACGTGGTTTGCCCCAGGTGATCCGTTTCGCGTCCGACATGTCGAGTCCTCTCGCTGATGTGCGGGTGTTCGGGCGGCGACCAGATTCGGGTCGAACACCACTCGGTCCTCAGGTGAGGGTCGCAGATCGAGGCGGGCCGGTCGCGCACCGGGCTCCGCGTGCGCGACGGGTCGGTACCGAGACCCCGACCGCGAGCAGGTTCGGCTGCGTCGCGACCAGGTCGACGGGCTGTACTCGGCCTACTCGGCGCGCAGGAAATCCCCCACTCGTTCGATGCCGAGTGCCGGATCGGCCTGACCCTCGCCGAAGACATAACGCCCGTTGACGAAGACCGCGGTGACGGTCTCGTCGTTGCGGTTGACCATGCGCGAGAGATTGCCGAAGACAGCGATCGGATCCTCGGCGTAGGCGTCGAGGGTGTCGTCGAGGTGGGCGGGGTCGATCACGACGGCGTCGGCGCGATCGCCCACGCGCAGGTGGCCGGTGTCCAGGCCGTACCAGTCGGCCAGTTCGCCGGTGAGGCGGTGTACCGCGTGCTCGACTGTCATGAACGGCTTGTCGCTGGTCGCGGCGTCGTTGACCCGGCGAAGCAGACGCAGGCCGAAGTTGTAGAAGGCCATATTGCGCAGGTGGGCGCCCGCGTCGGAGAAGCCGAGCTGGACCGACGGGTCGGCGGCCAAGACGTCGGCCACCTCGGGGCGGTGGTTGGAAATGGTTGTGCGCCAGCGCAATTTGTCGCCGTGCTCGACGACGAGATCGAGGAACGCGTCGACCGGGTGCAGGCCGCCGCGGTCGACACCCACCTCACCGAAGGTCTTGCCGATGACGGCCTCGTCGGGGCAGTCCACGATATCGGCGTCGAAGAAGTCACGGTGCCACGCGCGGGGGCCGTACTTGTTGTCGTAGTCCTTGCGGAACGAGCGACGGTACTCCTCGTCCTGCATGAGGTGACGCTGCTGGTCGAGGTGATCGGACAGGTGCAAAGCGGCAGCGCCGGAACCGAATTCCTCGAACACCGGCAGCGAGATGCCGTCGGAGTACACCTCGAACGGCACCGGCAGATGCTGCCAGCGGAAGTTGCCGTCGAGCCCGTTGATGATCTTGCCGACGGCGGGGAACATCGTGGACGCGCCGGGCACGGCCTTCACGTCGGCCGCCGACAGCAGGCTCACCTTGAGCGGATCGCGCCACAGGCCGATGCTCGACACCGCCATCGACACCAGGCTCTTGGGATTGGTGATGTCGGGCCCGCCCTGCAACGCGCGACCACGCTTGCGCAGGATCGTGTTGAGCTTGTGGCGTTCCTTGCCCTTGGCATACGTCGACGGCAGCGTCCGCGAACGGCAGGTCTCCCCATCGAGCTTGTCGAAAAGCAGCTGCTGCGAAGACATTCCGACGAATCCGGCATCGAGTGCGTCGACGAGCAAGCGCTCGATCTCGGCCAGCTCCGCCTTGGACGGCCGCACTTGCTTGCGGGTGGAGCGGTCGAGCCCCATCACCGCCGCACGGATATCGGAGTGGCCGATGAAGCCGGCCAGGTTGGGGCCCAGCGGCAACTGCTCGAGCGCGTCGATGTATTCGCTTGCGGTACTCCAGGTCTGAACGTCGTTCATCGCGCCGACCACGTATTGTCGCGGGATGGCCTCGACCCGGCCGAACAGGTCGCCCGCGGTCTCACCGTCGACGTGCACGGTCGAGAGCGAACACGAACCGAGCAGCACGGTGGTGACGCCGTGGCGCACCGACTCCGACAGCGACGGGTCGAGCAGGACCTCCACGTCGTAGTGGGTGTGGATGTCGATCATGCCGGGCATGACCCATTTGCCGGTCGCGTCGACGACTCGGGCGCAGCCGGTTTCGTCGAGTGGGGTCTGCGAGATCTCGGCGACCTTGCCGTCGGTGATACCGAGGTGTCGAACCGCGGACGGGGCGCCGGTGCCGTCGAAGAACCGGCCACCTTTGATGATGCTGTCGAACATTTCTGACCCCTTTAGATCGCGAGCTCGCGCCTGGCGACTTTACCGGTCGCGTTGCGCGCCAGCGCGTCCGAAGTGATCCGCCAGCGGGCGGGCACCTTGAAATAGGCGAGGCGTTCGGCGACGAAGGCGCGCAGTTCCTCCGGGTCCACCGTGCCCGGTTCGGCGACGATGATGGCCGCCACTTCCTGGCCGAGATCGGGATGACTCACACCGAACACCGCGCAATCGAGGACGGCCGGGTGTTCGGCGAGCACGTTCTCGACCTCGGTGGGGTAAACATTCTCGCCGCCGCGCAGGATCAGGTCGGTCCGGCGGCCCGACACGGTCAGCCTGCCCTGGTTCAGCGTGCCGAAATCACCTGAGCGCAGCCATCTTCGGTCGTCGATCGCGGCCTCGGTCGCCGCGTCGTCGTTCCAGTAGCCGAGCATCACATAGGGGCTGCGGATGCAGATCTCACCCTCTTCACCGTCGCCGACCGCGTTACCCTCCGGGTCGCGGATCTCCACCGCGACCCCGATGATCGCCCGGCCGACCGAGGCGTCGTCCGCGGCCAGGTCGAGCGGGGTGGCGACGGTCGCCGCGGTGCCGCTCTCGGTGAGCCCGTAGCTGGTGGTCAGCGCGAATTGCAGGGCCGGGATCTTCGCCCGCAGGCTGGCGAGCAACGCGGGCGAGGACGGCGCGGAGTTCAGCGAGAGCGCGGTGAGCGAGGACAGATCATGGTGGGCCACATCATGTTCCAGCAGGCGCGAGGCCATGGTCGGCACCGCGGCCCAGTTGGTGACCCGCTCGCGCTCGACCAGGCTCAGTACCCGGCCGATGTCGAAGCCGCCGTGCGGGAACACCGCTGCCGCACCGGTCCGCAGCCGCGGGATGACGAGGTTGTGCAGGCTGGCGATGTGGAACAGCGGCGCGGTGACCAGGTACCGGCGCTCACTCGGTGCGTCGCCGGGCTCCTGACCCATGAACGCGGCGAGCATGGCGTCGGTGAAACGGTGGTAGTCGCTGATCGCCACCATGTTTCGCTGCGAATGGACAACGCCCTTGGGCCTGCCGCTGGTACCGCTGGTGTAGAGGATGACGGCCGGATCGTCTTCGCCGACCGGTGTGCTGGGGATCGCGCCGCCACCGAACTCGGCGATCAGGGCGGGCAGATCCTCGTCCATGGTCACGATGGGCAGCTCGGTTCCCGCCTCGGCCAGCAGCGCGGCCCTTTTCGCGTCCGCGATGACCACGGCCGGCGTGGTGTGCTCCAGCCCGTAGGCGATCTCCCGAGGTGCCCACCAGGCGTTGTAACCGACCGGGATCGCGCCAAGGCACTGCGCGGCCCAGAACGCGATCACCCAGTCCGGGCCGTTGGCGGCGAGGATGCCGACGCGATCACCCTTGCCGATGCCGTACCTGGCGGCGAGCGCGGTGGCCAGCGCGCCCGCGGCCGCGGCGTGCTCGGCGAAGGAGATCCGGCGGTCTTCGGTGACGAGGTAGTCGCGCTCGCCCCATTTCAGGGAGTGCTCGAGCAGTTCACGCAAGCTGGCACAGCGCTGCGCGAAAACCGGAATCGGCACGCCGAGAACGGGTTCGACGGTCATCTCGAACGGTGCGCCGGGGGCGGTGAGGCCCGCGGCGACCTTGGCTACGAATTCCTGCGGGTCTACAGCGTTGGTCATGTTCTTGTTCTCCATCAGGGAATGCGGATCGCGCCGGAGGGTGCCCGGGGTCATCGGGCGCCTCCTACCGCGTCGAACGTGGCCTTCAGATAGCTGTCACACCGATCGGACCCGATCAGACCGGTGGCCATCCGATTCATGGTGTAGGCGAAGGTGATTCGACGATCCAGGTCGTTGACCACCATCGAGCCGCCGTACCCGGCCCACCAGCACACCCGCCCGGCCGGAATATGCGGGAAGGTCTGCGGCCGTGGCAGCCCGTAACCGATACCGAAGCGCAGCGGGGCGAGCAATGCCAGGTCGATGCCGTCGGCCTGCTCGCGGAAGATCAGCTCGATCGTCGCGGGTGAGAGGAACCGCCTGCCGCTCAGCTCGCCGCCGTTGGCGATCAGCGACTGGACGCGCGCCACCGAACGCGCGTTGCCGTGCCCGTTGGTGCCGCCGATCTCGGCCGCGCGCCAGGCAGGCGTTGCGGTGTCGGAGACCTCCAGCCAGGGACTGGTGAGCGTCTTGATCAGCACGCTGTCCTGGTCGAGGGTCGACAGGTCGAAATCCGCCATCTCCGGCGGGATCAGAGTGGCGATCCGGTCGGCGTGCTCGGGGCCGGTACCGATATGGAAATCCGCGCCCAAGGGCCCGGCCAGCTCGTCGGCGAAGAACCGGCCGAGCGAGCGACCGGTGATGCGGCGCACCAGTTCCCCGATGAGATGGCCGTAGTTGATGGCGTGGTAGCCCGAGGCGGTGCCCGGCTGCCACCACGGCGCCTGCCTCGCCAGCCGGGCGGCGGCGGCATCGGTGTCGTAGATGTCGGACAGCTCGATCGGCTTGTCCCAGCCAGAGACACCCGAGGTGTGCGAGAGCAGGTGGCGGACTTCGATGTCGGCCTTGCCGTTCGCCGCGAATTCGGGCCAGTAGTGGGCGACACGCTGGTCGACGTCGAGTTCGCCCCGGTCGACCAGCAGCAGCGCGCACAGCGCGGTCATCGTCTTGGTGACCGAGAAGACGTTGACCAGGGTGTCGGCGCCCCAGGGCGCCGTGTGCTCAGGATCGGCGTAACCACCCCACAGGTCGAGCACCGGATCGCCGCCGACGGTGACGCACAGGGCGGCACCGAGTTCGGCGCCGGAGGCGAGGTGTTCATCGAATGCCGCACGCACCCCGGCGAATTCGTCGCGGCAAAAGCCCGAAGAGGTGCTCATCGCGCCACCTCGGCGGTGACCCGAGCGGGCACCGGCAGTGCATTGCCCGCGGCAGCGGCACGTTTCGCCCCGCGCTCCATCTCCTTGGTCATCGAGCGCACGTACGGCTCGAATTCGGTCTGGATGGTGTGCCGGGGCGAATCATAGTAGCGCCCAATACGTTTGGCTTCCTGCGCTCTGAGCACCTCGTCGATCTGCGCGCGCGGGGGCAGGTGATAGCGGCCGGTCAGATAGGCGGCGACCAGCTTGCTCTGCTGTTCGGCGAAGTTCACCAGCGTCGGCATCGGCTGGGCGAGACCGAGATAGAACAGGTTGTCCACACCGGGCTTCATCATCATCTGGAACAGCGGGAGCCGATTGGCCGCGTCGGGCACCAGCTCGGCGTCGGTGAAGAACGGGAAGCTGATGTGGTAGCCGGTCGCGCAGACGATCACGTCGACCTGCTCGCTGCTGCCGTCGGCGAAATACACAGTGTCGCCTGACAATCGGGTGATCGCGGGCTTGCACTCCACATCGCCGCAACCTGCCCGGTGCAGGAATTCCTCACTCGCCGACGGATGCGCCTCGAAGGGCTCGTGATCGGGCGTCGGCAGACCGTAGGTCGACATCTCGCCGCGGTTCTTGCGCACGAAGCGCTGCTTGAGCGCGAGCGCGATCTTGTCGGGAATCCACGCGGGCATCGAAGCCCGGTCGCCCACTCGGCCGTTCACGTATTTGGGCAGCACCCACACGCCCCGGCGGGCGGACACGAACAGCTTCGCGGCGAGGAAGCGCTGAGAGAGTTCCGAGGCGATGTCGAGGCCCGAGTTGCCCATGCCGACCACCACGATCCGTTTGCCGCGCATGTCGATCGGGTCGAACGGGTCGTTGTAGGCGTGGCTGTGCATGAGCACGCCGTCGAATTCGCCTGGATAGTCCGGGAATCGGGGATTCCAGTGGTGGCCGTTGCAGACGATCAGCGCGTCGTAGACCTCGGTCTCACCCGTCGCTGTCCTCACCCGCCACAGACCCACGTCGTCGCGCTCGGCGGCGGTGACCAGGCTGTTGAACCGGATCCGATCGCGCAGCCCGAAGTGGTCGGCATAGTCCTTGAAGTACTGCAGCAATTGGGAATGGTGCGGGAAGTGCGGCCAATCCACCGGCGCCGGAAAGTCCTCGAATTGCAGGCGGTATTTCGAGGTGTCGATATGCAGGCTCTGATAGCACGCCGACATGCCATTGGGGTTCTTGAAGTACCAGTTGCCACCGACCTCGTCGGATGCCTCGTAGCAGTCGAACGGAATTCCGTTCTCGGCCAGCCTTTTGGCGGCGGTGATACCCGAAGGTCCGGCGCCGACGACGCAGACCTTGGGTAATTGACGTGAATCCATGCACAACTCCTGAGCGGCCTCGGCCACCTGCGACCATGCCGAGTGACGTGGACCACAGAATAGCGGCTCGCTGGACATCATGTCTAGTGAATGGGCGGATCGTCTAAGCTAGGCCGATGACGACCGAACCCGCCCGTCGTGGCTCGTTACGCGAGGAACAGAAGCGCCTGACGAAGGCCAGGATCGTCGAGACCGCGCGCAGCTTGTTCGAGACACAGGGCTACTCCGATGTTCGTGTCGACGACATCGTCGCCGCCGTCGGCTGCAGCCGGGCCACCTTCTACCTGCACTTCGCGAGCAAGGGCGAGGTGCTGCGGGCGATCGCCCAGGAAGGCACGCTGACCAGCGTCCGGGAGTTCTACGCCGATCTGGACCGGGTGCTCACCACCGGCTCTCGTGCCGCGATGCAGGAGTGGATGACCCGCGCGATCTACTGGTTCCTCACCAACAGAGACATGCTCCCGGCCTGGGACGAGGCCACCGCGCTCGAGCCGGAGTTCCGCGCGCTGGCGCGCGAGGGGATCATGACGCTGGCCGACAGCATGCCCGCCTACCTCGCGCGCTGGCCCGAACAGCGCCGCGACGAGGCCAGGCTGCGGATCGAACTACTGGTCGCCCAGCTCGAACGGTTCTTCACCCGATGGGCCATGCAGGGCACCATCGAGGTCACTACCGAGAAGGCCGCCACCGTCCTCACCGATGTCTGGTTCCCCGCGTTGCAGGCGCCGGACTGAGCTCAGAGCAGGCCGAGCACGCGGGCCTGGGCGATCGCCTCGGCACGAGCGTTGACGGCGAGTTTCTGATAGATGCCGCGCAGGTGCGTCTTGACGGTGTTCACCGAGACGCCCAGGTCGGCGGCGATATTGCCGGCCGTCATGCCGGAGGGAAGTTGACGAAGCACAATCAGTTCGGTGTGGGTAAGTTGCGGGGCGCCCGCGGTGGCGCCACGGTCGGCGCGGATCCGGTCGACGAGGGCCGCGTGCTGCCCGAAGTGCGCGCCGATCCGGGCGAGCAGTTCGGCGGCCGCGGGCACGTCGAGGAACGGACGGGTCAGCTGTTCGGTAGCCGCGTGCGCGAGCGCCTGTTCGCAGGCGTCGTCGACCTTGCGGGGACGTTCGAGGCTGTCGGCGGCGACCGCGACCAGCAGCCACGCCGCGACCAGCGATCGCGACGACAACCGCGAGGCCGCGAGCAGCGGTTCCAGCAATGCCAGCACGACAGCGGGGCGATGGACGTAAAGAGCCAGCCCCGCTTCGGCGACAGCCAGGTCCGGGGTCGGGCCGAGCACCCGGGTCGCGTGGTCGATCAACTGCTGCGCGTCTGCCCGTGCTTGTACGCGCAGCAGCAGCCACAGCACATCGGTGACCAGCTCGCCGGTGCCGTGCACCGTGGGAGATTCGTCGAGCAGGCGATGGAGCTGCTTGCTCAGCGTGACCGCGGCGGCCGAGCGATCCGCGGCGTCGGCGAACATCAGCACCCCGGTCATGATCGCTGCCTGACGCACCGGCGCGGGTACCACGGTCTCGTCGGCCGCGACAAAAGGCAGGCTCGGCAGCGGCCGCTCGAAATCCACGCCCTGCTGGTAGGCGCCGTAGGCAGCGAGCACCCTGGCCGCGCAGGCATCGGCCGAACCGGCCAGTTCGTAGCGTCGCGCGCACTCGATCGCCTGGTCCGCCAGCGCGCGTAGCTCGCCGATCCGGCCCGCGATCCCGGCCGCCACGGCCGTCGCGGTTCTCGCGCGGACCGCGACGCGACCCAGACCGGCCTGCTCGGAGTGCACGATCGCGTAGCGCACAGACGCCGCGCCACTGTCGATCTCGCCGCCGTAGATCTCGGCGATCCCGCAGTGCAGCGCGGTGTAGCAGTCGAGGTCGGGCTGTCCGGTCGCCGGCGGCAACGGCCAGCGCATCGAGGACGAATCACCCACCAGGACAGCGACTCCCGCACTCACAGCATGATCGAGGGCGGCCACCCACTCGGCCGGCACCACCGGCGCCGCCGATTCGGGGCCGACGTGCGCGGCCTCGAGATAGACCTCGGCGGCGGCGATATCGCCCGACTCCACCGCGACCGCCGCGCGCAGCAGGCGAACGAAAGTGTCGTGCTCGGCGAAGTTCTCGACGGCGGCGAGCAGAGTGTGGCCCGTACCCTCCAGAACCATGCGCAGTCCCCAGTCGCGCAGGAAGGGCACCAGACCGGGCGCACCCGGCTCGGCCGCGATGTGCTCGAGCGCTGGTCCCGGCATCGCGGCCGCGATGAACCAGGCCGCCACCCGGCGATGACAGCCGGGCAGGCGATCGGGCCTGGTGTACGCCGCCTCGGCGAGCAGGTAGGCCCGCAGGAGCGGGTGGTAGGTGTGCCAGAGCTCGCCCGCGTGGGCGACGGTGTGCAAGGGGAAGTTGGCGCGCAGCAGTTCGTCGAGGATGCGGGCGGCGTCGTCACCGACCAGATCTTCGGCCATCGGCAGGCAGAATCGCGTGGGAACCGCTGTGGCGAGCAAGAATTCGAGCGTGGGGGCCGGTAGCGAGGCGAGCAGTTCGGCGACCAGGAAGTCGGCGACCGCGTGCGAGGGGCGGGCCAGTGCGGTGAGGGCGGTGTCGCGGTCGGTCCCGTCGGCCGACAGGCAGATCGCCGCGATGCGGACCAGTGCGGCCCAGCCACGGGTCAGGTTCTGGACCACGGCGAGCTCGGCGTCGTCGAGCCGGCAGCCGTGCTGGGCGAGCAGTTGGGCGACCCGGTCCGGGGAGAGTGCGAGTTCGGGCGAGCCGATCCGGGTGAGCCTGCCCGCCAGG
This sequence comes from Nocardia sp. IBHARD005, assembly GCF_052814245.1. Taxonomy (NCBI): domain Bacteria; kingdom Bacillati; phylum Actinomycetota; class Actinomycetes; order Mycobacteriales; family Nocardiaceae; genus Nocardia; species Nocardia sp. IBHARD005. The sequence continues at coordinate 2,979,724 of NZ_CP199935.1, read as the reverse complement.
TCGAGGGTGTGCCAGCGCAGCGGCGGGTCGAAGCGGCTCGCGATCAACGCGGTGACCTGGTCCGGCAGGTGGGTGAGCAGGTATTCGAGGCCTGCGAGCTGCAGTGGGTCGGTGAGCAGGTGGGCGTTGTCGATCACCAGCACTGTCGGCTCGACATCGACCAGAGCGGCGATGAGGTCCGCGGCGCGATCCACCGGCGTGTGCAGCACGCCGGTCGGCACGAAGTCCGGCGTGGGATCGAGGGTTCGGGCGATCTCGGCCAGCAGGTCGGTGCCGCGTTGTTCGGCGACGGTCAGCCACGCGACGCGTGCCGAGCACCTGCGGCGCACCCAGTCGACCAGTACGACGGTCTTGCCGCTGCCCGCCGGTCCGCACAGCAGCACTGTGTGCCCGGTGGCGGCCTGTGCCCGATCCAAGCGCGCGAATGCCTCGTTGCAGCGAACCGGCGCGAAAGACAGCTCAGGGCGACCGGCGCACGGACCGGCCACAGCTACTACGGAGCCGCCACCGTGACAGTCACGAGAACCCGACGACGAAGCCATATTCACCCTCCTGAACACGACATTTACCGCACGGCGGCCGACCTCCGCCGAGATCGACGGTAGGCGAAACGGCGGCTGTCCGGTTGCTGGCGAGGTGAAGTAGGGGCGCTCGTTATCAGATCGAGCTCGACTCGTCGGCGAACGCTCAGTCGGGCAACCGGGACATGCTCAGCAGCGTGAGGCCGAGGGTGTCGATGCGGGCCATCACCCCGCGCATGGCCGTGCTGTCGGCGACGAGGCCGAAGAGGGTGGTCGTCCCGGTGGGCGAATGCGAGCTGGGGCGCAGCTCGGGAAAAGCCGCGAGGACACGCTCGGACAGCTCGCCCTCGATGACGAACTGATAGCGCAGCGGACCCGACGTCGACATGATTCCAGTGTCGCGGCCGGTTGCCGCGGTTGCCTCATCCGCTCCGGGTGAATTCGCTTGTCACCTGCGACGCAACCGGTCCCCACATTTTAAACATTGTTATTTCAGTTTTCGGGACACGGGCCGGATCCGCTGGCTAATGTCGCGCTCATCATCAGCGCGAACAGGAGAACATCATGAAGATCTACCATGCGCGGCGTGCCGGTTTCGGACTTACGGCCTTCACCGCAGTGGCCGCGGCGGCCGTGCTGGCAGCACCGCAGGCATCGGCGCTCGTGCAGGGGATCGCGGTGAGCGGCAGCACCCACTATGTCGATACCGCCTACACCGTCACCGCCGATGTCACGGCCACCTCGTTCCTGTTCAAGGTGACCTTCACCGACAACGGCACCCAGATCGGCGAGCCGGTCTCGGTGTCGAACGGCAAGGCCACCATCACCTGGACGCCGAAGACCACCGGCGCGCACGAGATCAAGGCGGTGCAGGAGCTGATCAGCTCCAAGACCGTCACCGTCACCGTCGCGCCGAAGCCGACCACGCCCGGTGGTGGGAGTACCGGTTCCGCTGACCTGGGTGGGCTGCTGTCGGGCTCGGCCGGCTAGCCCACCCGCACGCCACGGCCGCCGCGAACCTCTCCCCGCGGCGGCCGTTGCGCGTTCAGGCCTGGTCGTAGGCGTGTTGCAGGGCGGCGATGTCGAGCTTGGACATCGAGCGCAGCGCCGTGCCGACGGCGATGACGCGGTCGGCCTCACCACCCATGAGCTTGGGCAGCACTGCCGGGACGACCTGCCAGGACACCCCGAACCGGTCGGTGACCCAGCCGCACGGGCCGGGGGTTCCGCCGCCCTGTGACAGCGCGTCCCAGAGGCTGTCGATCTCGTCCTGGGTATCCACGATCACCTGCAGCGACGCGGCATCGCTGTGCGGGTGACCGGGGCCGCCGTTCATCAAGGTGACGGTCTGACCGTCGAGGTCGAGGGTGATGATGAACGCCGAGCCGTCACCCTGGCGGGTGACCTCGACGATGCGCGAGTTCGGGACGGTCGCGGCATAGAGTTCGGCCGCTGCTTCGGCGTCGGCATCGAACCAGAGGAAAGTATTGACGGACATGATGTGCTCCTTCGGGTAAGTGGCTTGCTTCACCCACTGGTCGGAGCCGATCACTTCCCTTCGACACATCCACCGAACTTTTATTTTCGCGGCAAAGTCGCGGCGAACCGCACCCCGCGTTCGACCCATTCCCGCAGGTCGATGTCGTCGTCGACCGCTTCGGGGGCCACCAGCAGCCAGCCGTTGAGCTCGCGCCCGCCCATCACCATCGGTGTGATCGCCGACCCGTCGAGCAAGGCATCGCCTTCGGCGCGGTCGACCCGCACCAGCAGCCCACCCTTCCCGCTGGCGGCCACGGCCATATTGCCGCCGATCAGGAAGGCGAGGCCGCCGAACATCTTCTTCTCGGCGAGGTCGGGCCGGGGGTAGACGATCTCCCGGATCCGCTCGGCGAGTTCCTCGTCGTATGCCATGGACCCAGTGTGCGCCGAGCCACCGACAAGAAGCCTCAGACGCCGCGAGCGGCGGCGACGACCTGAGTCAGCGCCTCCACTGAGCCAGAGAACTGCTGGAATAGACCTCGTTACCGGCCGAGAAGGTCGCGCGGCACAGCGGGATCGGGTCGGCGGAGTCGATGCGCCGGTACAGGGTTCGCCGGCTCGGCGTTTCCCCGAGGGTCTATCGCGCGAACTTCGACTACGGCGTGATCGGCGGATAGCCGGGGTAGGGCTGGTAGCCCGGTGGCGTCCGCGGCGCGAAGTAGGGACCGGACCGGCCGTTCCACAACAGGATCACCGCGGCCAGCCCGATAGCCAGCGTGACCGTGCTGAACACCAGCGCAATACCGACGGTCGAGGTGACGAACGCCATCACCGTGCCGAAGACATAGAACAGCGCGTTGAGCCCGAAGAACACCGTCCCCGTGATCCGCCCCCAGTTCTTGCCCGCCCGGCAGACCAAGGCCATCCACACCCACAGCCCCGCCGTCACCAGCGAACTCACGACGGCCCCACCGACACTCGCGTACACGAGAAGGTCGAGGCTGTCCCCCCGCAACATCCCACCCGAGGCGTCGAGCGCATCGCTACGAGCTTCGTCGAGCATGGTGAGCGAGTAGGCCATGCTGAGCAGCGTGACCACCGCGCCGGCCAGCATCACGAAGAACGCGATCTGCACACTCTGCGGCAGCACCCGCGGCGAAGAATCCACCGGCGGATAAACCCCTGGCGGCACCGAATACGGATGCCCCGGCCCATACGGCCGCGGCGCCTGCGCAAACACCGGAACCGGCCCCTGCGGAACCGGCGCATAGCCCTGCGGATTCACTGGATTCACAGTCCCCCGCGATGCCGCCTCATCCGGATACGCCGTCAACCCGTCATCCTGCGACGGATACCCCTGACCTGCGGACGAATCTGACACCGAACTCCCCTTCATTCGAAACACACAACCCTAACCCGCAAGCCCCCACGATCCCCGCTGTCACATCGCACCACCCCGCCCACCTTCAACAACCCAGCCTCACCGCACACCCAATACAGCACGCCCACACACCAGCCACACAACCCACGCCCAAGTCCAGGCCCACCGGACAACCAGCCACACAACCCACGCCCAAATCCAGGCCCACCGGACAACCAGCCACACAACCCACGCCCAAATCCAGGCCCACCGGACAACCAGCCACACCCCACCACCAAGCTCCGCCGCCCTACCGCACTCCCAACCACACCCCACCACCAAGCTCCGCCGCCCTACCGCACTCCCAACCACACCGTCCACCCCAAGACCGCCATGACCGCACTCCCCACCCCGCACCCGCGACCCCTGGGGAGCGGCGGCCACGAAGTGGCCGGTCCGCGGCCGGGCCGCCGGTTAGCGCTCGAAAGCGCTGAGCCGAAGGCTCTAGTCTCGAGCGCTAACCGGCGGCCCTCAGGGCCGCGGACACGCGCGCGCCAGCGCGCCAATAAACACAGCGTCAAACCTGCCTGGGACTACCAAACCCCGTCATCAGCGAACGCTAACCAGCTCCCGAGCAGCACTCCGATACCGATCAACAATCAACCGAACAACCCCGGGATGCACACCGATCGGCTCAGCCACCCCATCAGCGCCGGCATCATGCAACCGTTGATGAAAAAGACCGTGCGCCAACAGATAGGAAGCGATGAACACCCGCGATGCACCGGAATCACGAAGCGAGGCAACAACTTCGGGCACCCGAGGCGTCCCGGTCGCCACGTAGGCGATCTTCACCGGCGCACCCAGTTGCTCGGCGAGCATCCCCGCGGCCCGCCGAACATCCTGTCGCGCACGCGAATCCGAAGAACCGGCGGCCGCGAAGACAACCGCGTCACCGGGCTGCCACCCGGCAGCCCGCAACCGCACCGCCATGATCCTGGTCAACGCCGGATCCGGCCCCATCGCCGCCGTCACCGCGACCGCGCAATGTCCGCTCTCGGCGACTTCACGCGGAACGTCTTGATACACGTGATAACCCGAAGCGAGAAACGCCGGAACCACCACGGCGGGCCCGTCGAGATCGCGCAGAACCTCCGAAGGCGAGGGCCCGAGCACGTCGACGAAAGCGGTCCGCAGCGCGGTATTCGGCGCCGAGGACACCGCGACGCCGAGCTCGGCGGCCACCGCATCGGCAAGCGCGGCGATCATTTCCACCCCGCGCGCACTGCGAGTCCCGTGCGCGACCAGCACCAGAGCCGGATCACCCGGCTGCGCGGCGCTCACCACACCCCGATCGCTTGGGCGGGCCGGGGCGACCGAGCGGGCGTCCCGATCCCCGCGGCGTGCGGTGGCGCGACAGCCGCCCGTGCGGGAGGAGTATCGGAGCAGTCGGCCGCGTCCAATGCCAGCCGGTACCCACGCTTGACCACGGTCTGAATCGCCTTGGGAGTACCGAGACCAGCCCGCAGGCGCGCGATCGCGGTCTCCACAGCATGCGTGTCGTCGCCGCCACCCGGCAGCGCGGCCAGCAGGTCCTCACGCGAAACCACCCGACCGGGCTGACGAGCCAGCGAGCGCATCAACGCCATCGGAGCGGGCGCCAGCTGACGCACCTCACCGTCGACGACCACGCAGCCACCACGCACGCTGATCAGATGACCGGCCGCGTAGATCCGGCTGGCGCGGCGCGGAAGTTCTTCTGCCACATGGCGAGCCAGCGCACCCAACCTGGCCCGGCCCGGCATCGTCGTCGACACGCCGAGTTCTTCCAGCGGAGCCGCGGTGATCGGGCCGACACAGGCGGCGAGCACCCGGCCACGGAACGCGTGCAGCACCGACTCCAAGAGCCCGGTTTCCTTGGCGCGCATCAACATCGACGCCACGGCGGGCGCGCTGGTGAAGGTGACGCAGTCCAGGTTGCCGGAGATGATCGCATCGATCATGGTGTCCATCGGCCCACGATCGGCCGGCGGTTCCCACCGGTACACCGGCACCGGAACCACGTCGGCACCCGCGCAGCGCAGCACCTCGCAGAAGTCGGGAACCGGCTCCCATTCGGTGGTCGCGCCGTGCAGCTGCACCGCGATGCGGACGCCTTCGACACCCTCGGCGAGCAGATGATCGAGCACCTCGGCCGAAGACTCCGAGGCAGGCGACCATTCCTCACGCAGTTCGGCCGCGCGGATCGCGCCCTTGGCCTTGGGGCCGCGGGCCAGCATCCGGGTCGAGGCGAGGGTGTCGCGCAGGACCTCGGCCAGACCCCAGCCCTCGGCCGCTTCCATCCAGCCGCGGAAACCGATGCCGGTGGTGGCGACGGTGATCTGCGGCGGATCGGCGATCAGCAGTTCGGTGACACGTTCGAGTTCGGTGTCATCGGCCAGCGGAATGATGCGGATGGCAGGGGCGGACGTGACGGTCGCACCCCGACGGGTGAGCAGAGTACTGAATTCCTCCGCGCGGCGAGCCGCGGTGACGCCGATCGTGAAGCCTGCAAGGCAAGGGCCAGTGTCGGTGGGAGAGGTCATGGGGTCTGCACCGGCTCGTTGGAGACGGCGACGACGCCGCCGTCGAGTTGGACCGCGTACACCGGCAGGGACTGGGACTCGTCGTCGAGACAGCGGCCGTCGATCAACGAGAATGCCTGCTTGAGCAGCGGTGACGCGACGACGGGAACACCGCCGCGATCACCGATGATGCCGCGCGACATCACCGCGGCCCGGCCGAACGGGTCGATATTGCCGACGGCGGCGAGCGTGCCGTCGGTGAGTAGGAACAGAGCCGCCTGACGGCCGCCCTTGAGCAGGACAGCAACGCCGCGCCCCGGGATCAGGAAATCGAGCCGGCAAGCCTGGGTCCAGGTCGCGGTCTCAGTGGTGATGGTGGCTGTGTCGATCACGGTCATCGGTTCCTCCTCCGAACGCCTTACCTATTGGTACAGGCGCCCTGTTTCCGCAGCGTTAAGTGCTTATTTCCCGGCCGGTGCTGTGTCCGAACCAACACCGACGGGCATGCCGGGAAGACCGAGGAGCACTGGCACCTTGCGTTCTCCGCTGTCGTCGAACGAAATCGTCGGGTCGGCTTCGTCAGGGGCGTTGACGAAGGAGACGAAGCGCGAGAGCTTGTTCTCGTCCTCGAGCACGGCCGCCCACTCGTCCTTGTAGCCCTCGACGTGCTTGGCCATGGCGGCCTCGAGGTCGCCGGCGATGCCGAGGCTGTCGTCACAGACGACGGCCTTGAGGTAGTCGAAGCCGCCTTCGAGGGCCTCCTGCCACGGCGCGGTGCGCTGCAGGCGGTCGGCGGTGCGGATGTAGAACATCAGGTAGCGGTCGATGTAGGAGATCAGTGTCTCGTCGTCGAGCTCACCGGCGAGCAGGACGGCGTGCTTGGGTGTCAACCCACCGTTGCCACCGACGTAGAGGTTCCACCCGTGCTCGGTGGCGATCACTCCGACGTCCTTGCCGCGTGCCTCGGCGCACTCGCGGGCGCACCCGGACACGGCCAGCTTGATCTTATGCGGCGAACGCAAACCGCGGTAGCGCTTCTCCAGCAGCACCGCCATGCCGACCGAGTCCTGCTGGCCGTAGCGGCACCAGGTGGACCCGACGCAGCTCTTCACGGTGCGCAGCGACTTGCCGTAGGCGTGGCCGGACTCCATGCCGACGTCGACCAGGCGCTTCCAGATCAGCGGCAGCTGCTCCACGCGGGCGCCGAACAGGTCGATGCGCTGACCACCGGTGACCTTGACGTAGAGACCGAACTCCTTGGCGACCTCGCCGATCACGATCAGCTGGTCGGCGGTGACCTCACCACCGGGCATCCGCGGGACGACCGAGTAGGTGCCGTTCTTCTGCAGGTTGGCCAGGAAGTGGTCGTTGGTGTCCTGCAGCGCGGCCTGCTCGCCCTCGAGGATGTGCTCGCTCGAGGTCGAGGCCAGGATCGAGGCGACGGTCGGCTTGCAGATATCGCAGCCCGAGCCCTTGCCGTGCTTGGCGATCAGTTCGGAGAAGGTACGGATGCCGGTGACGGCGACCACGTCGTACAGCTCGGCACGCGACTGGGTGAAGTGCTCACACAGCGACTTCGACACTGCCACGCCGGACTGTTCCAGCAGCTTCTTGATCATCGGCACACAGCCACCGCAGGAGGTACCCGCGTTGGTGCAGCTCTTGACGGCCGGGATGTCGCAGGCACCCTCGGCGATCGCGCCGCAGATGTCGCCCTTGCTGACGTTGTTGCACGAGCAGATCTGGGCGTCGTCGGGCAGCGCGTCGGCACCGAGCTCGGCGCCGGCCGGGGAGATCAGCGCGGCGGCGTCGGCGGGCAGCGGGCGCCCGACCAGCGGGCGAAGGGCCGCGTACTGGCTGGCGTCGCCGACCAGGATGCCGCCGAGCAGGGTCTGGGCGTCATCGGAGACGACCAGCTTGGCGTAGGTGCCCTTGGCCGCGTCGTGCAGCACGACCTCGAGGGCGCCTTCGGTGGTGCCGTGCGCGTCACCGAAGGACGCCACGTCGACGCCCATCAGCTTCAGCTTGGTGGACATATCGGCACCGGGGAACTCGCCCGCGCCGCCGAGCAGGCGGTCGGCGACGATCTCGGCGGTGGTGTAACCGGGCGCGACCAGGCCGTAGCAAACGCCCTCGATCGCGGCGCACTCACCGATCGCGTAGACGTTGGGGTCGGAGGTCTGCAGGCTCACATTGGTCAGGACGCCGCCGCGCGCGCCGATGTCGAGGCCCGCTTCCTTAGCCAGCGCGTCGTGCGGGCGGATACCGGCGGAGAACACGACCAGCGAGGCGTGGATCTCGGACTCGTCGGACAGGTGCAGGGTGACGTTGTTGGCGCCCTCCTCCTCGATCGAGACGATCGAGGCGGTGCCAACCCCGGTGTGCACATTGAGACCGATGTCGGAGACCAGCTTCTCCAGGATCGCGCCACCACCGGCGTCGACCTGGGCGGGCATCAGCCGGGGAGCGAACTCGACAACGTGCGGGGTCATCCCCATCAGGCGCAGCGCGTTGGCCGCTTCCAGACCGAGCAGACCACCACCGACGACCACACCGTGCGCGCCAGGACCGGCGGCTTCGGCGGCGGCACGGATGCCGTCAAGGTCCTCGATCGTGCGGTAGACGAAGCACTCGGGCAGGTCGTGGCCGGGCACCGGCGGCACGAACGGGTAGGAACCGGTGGCCAGGACCAGCGCGTCGTAGGCGATTACCTCGCCGTTGGAGCTGGTGACGGTCTTGGCTTCGCGGTCGATGGACTCACCGCGCTGGCCGAGCCGCAGGTCGACCAGCTCGTCGCCGTGGTACATGTTGCCGGGCAGCGCCAGGTCATCGGCGTTCCAGCTACCGACGTAGTAGGACAGGCCGACCCGGTCGTAGGCGGGCAGCTTCTCCTCCGACAGGATGATGACCTGCCATTGGCCTGCCTCGTCGCGCGAGCGAAGGGCTTCGACGAAGCGGTGTCCGACCATGCCGTGGCCGACCACGACCACTGTCTTGCGAGTGCTGCTGTTCATGAGAGTGACCTCCTTGGTAGTGGTCGGTTGTCAGCGAGCCGACACGTTTGACGACGACCCGGCGGCCGACGAAGCGTTGGTTTCGGCCTCGAGGACCAGGGACTCGGCCTCGACCACGACAGCGGCGTCGGAGGAAAGGCGCGGACGGCGCAGGAACACCGTCCAGGTAACTGCGGCGCAGAGCACGTAGAAGGCCAGGAAGACGCAGAACGCGGTGGTGGCCGATGCGGTGCTGGCGTAGGAGCTGCGCAACACCATGTTGATGCCGACGCCGCCCAGCGCACCGATCGCGCCGACGAAGCCGATCAGGGCGCCGGAGGTGTTCTGCGACCAGGCCGCTTGCTCGACCGGCGAGACCGGCAGGCTCTTGGACTTGGCCTCGAACACCGACGGGATGATCTTGGTGACGGCACCGTTGCCGAAACCGGACAGGACGAACAGGGCGATGAAGCCCGCGACCAGCAGGGTCATGGTGGCACCGGTGGCGATGCCGTTGTTGCGGTCGGCCATCGACGAGGCGGTGACCACGATCAGCGCGGCGGCCATCATGGCGCCGAAGGTGGCGATGGTGACCTTGCTGCCACCGATCCGGTCGGCCATCTTGCCGCCGTAGGGACGGGCCAGCGAACCGAGCAGCGGGCCGATGAAGGCGATCGACGCGGCGTGCACGGCGGCCTGGGCGGCGGTGTCGCCACCGGCCTTGAAGCTGATCTGCAGGATCTGGGCGAAGGCGAAGCTGTAGCCGATGAACGAACCGAAGGTGCCGATGTAGAGGAAGGCGATCGCCCAGGACTGCGGCACCCGAAGGGCCTTGACCATGTAGGACAGGTCGGCCTTCTGGTTGGTCAGGTTGTCCATGTAGAACGCGGCGCCCACGGCGGTGACACCGACCAGGACGAGGTAGACGGCACAGATCACCGTGGCGTAGTCGCCGCCGAGGGTGACCAGCACCAGCAGGCCGAGCAGCTGGATCACCGGGACACCGATGTTGCCGCCACCGGCGTTCATGCCCAGCGCCCAGCCCTTGAGTCGCTGCGGGTAGAAGGCGTTGATGTTGGTCATCGACGACGCGAAGTTGCCGCCACCTACGCCGGCGAACGCGGCCACGATCAGGAACGTGGTGTAGGAAGTGCCGGGCTGGTTGACGAAGTACAGCGTCAGCAGCAACGGGATGAGCAGCAGGCACGCGGAGAAGATCGTCCAGTTACGGCCGCCGAAGCGGGCGGTGGCGACGGTGTAGGGGATGCGAAGGAACGCGCCGACCAGCGTGGGCATGGCGACCAGGAAGAACTTGCCCGCCGCGTCGATGCCGTACTTGTCGGTGGGCATGAACAGCACCATCACCGACCAGATCGACCACACCGAGAATCCGATGTGCTCGGCGATCACCGACCAGATCAGGTTGCGCTTGGCGACATCCTTGCCACCGGCTTCCCAGGCCGCGACATCCTCGGCATCCCAGTTGTCGATGTCGTGGTTCCGCTTCAGCGTGCTCAAGATTGGGCCTCCCAAAAGTGCGATGGCCCAACGGTAGGAAATGGGTATTGCCGAAATGCTGCGGGAAATGTCGCGCGAATCAACGGTTTCTCACCATCGCCCGATCAGGGAGGTGAGATCAGCCCTTTTGTTTCCAGCATGTATCGCGATGATTTCCGCGCGTAAGGAAGCAGCAAGAAATCATCGGAAACGCCCGTGAGGGTGTGAGCTGCGCCTCCTCTGGGCGATCTTAGGCCAGAGTCACGCCCACCGCACTTCGGCAGGCGACCGACGGTGAGAAAGTTGATTGCGTCAGCGGCGTACCCGGTGAGTTACCCATGTCCTCGCGAGACCTGTCGGCGATTACCAGCTGTCTTCGAGCATGCGGGGTTTGCCTGCCTGCCACGCACCGGCCAGGAGCACGCCGAGGGCGACGAACAGCATCGCGAACGGGACGAGCCAGCCGCCGGTCCAGGTGTGCAGCATGCCGAACAGCAGCGGGCCGAGGCAGGCGATCGCGTAGCCGACGCCCTGGGTGAAGCCGGACAGTGCCGCGGAGCCCTGGGGCGTACGGGTGCGCAGATTGATCAGTGTCAGCGCCATCGGGAAGGTGGATGGGCCGAGCCCGAGCAGCACGACCCACAGCAGGGGGGCCTGCATCGGCGCCACCAGCAGGCCGGCGAAAGCGGTCGCGAACAGCACCATGCAGCCGACGACGACGGGGAACGGGTTGCGCATCCGCGAGACCACGGTGGGCGCGCCCAGCGCCGGGATCAGCCCGATCAGCGCGAACAGGCCGACCATGCTGCCGCCGAATCCGGCACTCGCGCCCGCGTCGGACAGGATCTTGGGCAGCCAGGCGAACATCGCGTAGGTGGTCAGCGAGGTCATGCCGAACATGCCCGCCATCCCCCACGCCACCGGCGAACGCCAGACTTTGCCGGTCTCGGGCGCTTCGGCGGGCAGCGCGGTGGTGTCGACCGTGGCGCGGCCACGCCGATCGCGCAGCACCACCAACCACGGGATCGCGGCCGCGAAGCCGATCAGCGCCCACACACCCATCGAGATCCGCCAGCCGTGCGCTTGGGCCACCGGCACCGCGATGAACGCCGGAACAACAGTACTGAGCTGCACCATCACGATGTAGAGCGAGCTGATCACCGCCAGGTGATCTCCGAAATACCGCTTCACCAGCGGCGGAATCACCACATTGCCGATGCCCATGCCGAGCAGCGCGACCCCGGAGAACCCCAGCAATTCGATGGTCCCGGTGGAGAACACCCGCACCAGCGACCCCGCACCGGCCAGCAGCATCGCCACCAGCACGGTCCGTTCGAGCCCGAAGCGGCGCACGTACAGCGGCGCGATGAGCCCGGCGAGCCCGAACATCGCGGTCGGCAGCATGCCGAACACCCCGATGATCCCCGCGCCGTACCCGATCTCGGCACCGATCTTCTCGGCCAGCGGACTGAACGCGGTGACCGCGGCGCGCAAGGTCAGCGCCGACATGATGATGGCGGCCAGAACGAGCAGCCGACCTTCGATCAGCGACCGCTTGGTGATCTCGGGAGACGGGTCGACGCGACCACGCCGGTCGTCCGCAAGGGTCGACCCGGCGCCAGAAGCTGGCTGGAAATCACGGAGCGGCGGCACCCGGAAATCATAGGATGACCCGACGACTGCTGCCAAGTGACTGTGAGCGATCTCCCGAACGCGAGGACATGGGTAACTCACCGGGAACAGGCCGACGCACAGCCGCCATCCCGCGGCCGCCGACCCAGGTCAACCCCGCGCACAACTCTGGCCTGAAGTCCCGGAGAGGCGGAACAGCCCAGTACCCTTACCAACGTGCAACCCGTCCGGCGAACCAGCCTCATCGCCCAGGTAACCGAACAGCTTCGGGCCGAGGTCCGTTCCGGCCGTTGGCCGGTAGGCCAGCGGATCCCCACCGAACCGGAACTCACCGAGCTCACCGGGACCGGCCGTAATACCGTCCGCGAAGCCGTCCAGGCGCTCGTGCACGCAGGCATGCTCGAACGCCGTCAGGGCTCGGGCACCTATGTGATCGCCACCTCCGAGGTCGGCGGCACCCTGGGCAAGTATTTCGCCGACGCGCACGAACGCGACATCCTCGAGCTGCGCCAAGCCCTCGACACCACCGCCGCGGGCCTGGCCGCGCGCCGCCGCGACGACACCGATATCGCGAACCTGCGGCGCCTGCTCGCCGAACGCAGCAACCGGAATTGGGCCGAAGCCGACCCGGTGGCCATCGCCGCCGACGTCGAATTGCACCGCGCGATCGTCGTCGCCAGCCACAACGCGGTATATCTGGAGTTCTACGATTCGCTGCTGCCGATCATCGAACAGGTGATCCACGCGCGGACCGCGAAATCCGACGACGCGTACGACAGCGAGCACGCCGAGCTCGTGCAGGCCGTCATCGACGGTGACTCCGAGCGAGCCGTGCAGGCCGCGAACTGCTTCCTCGGGTCGCTCATCGCCGAATACCCGGACCGCTGAACAGAACCGCTTACTGAATCCAGGTAACCGGGCTGTCACCACCAGCGAATTCGCGCGGTGAGCCCGAGTTGCCTGGAACGTCACCTGAGGCCATTGTCACGCAACAACCGGCTCCTACCTTTATCTCGACACCGCACAAGCGCTCGATCGAGAGGAAGCCGATGACCGCAATCGCCGCCACCGGCCAGGCGACGGAATCTCCGTCGTTCGAATATGAGAAGAAGGGTCGCTGGCTGACCCAGTGGGAACCCGACAATCCGAAATTCTGGGAATCGGGTGGTGAGAAGACCGCCAAGAAGAACCTCTGGTTCTCCGTGTTCGCCGAGAACCTCGGCTTCAGCGTCTGGGTGCTGTTCGGCTCCATCGTCACCGCGATGGGCGCCGCCGGCTTCACCTTCCTCGAAGGTCTCGGCAAGGGCAATCCGACCGCCGTCGCCAACGCACTGCTGCTGACCTCGGTTCCCACCCTGGTCGGTGCGACCCTGCGTATTCCGTACACCTTCGCGGTCCCCCGGTTCGGTGGCCGGGCCTTCACCGTCTTCAGTGCGGGGATGCTGCTGATCCCGACGCTGGGTCTGGCGTACTTCGTCAACCAGCCGGGCACCCCGATGTGGGTGTTCTTGCTGCTGGCCGCGCTCGCCGGTGTCGGCGGTGGCAACTTCTCGTCGTCGATGGCCAACATCTCGTTCTTCTTCCCCGAGGGCAAGAAGGGTGCCGCGCTGGGCATCAACGCCGCGGGCGGCAATCTCGGTGTGGCGCAAACACAGCTGGTCGCGCCGCTGCTGATCACCTTCGGCACACATCTGCTGGCCAAGGACGCCGCGGGCTACCGGTTCGGCATCACCCTCGCCATCCTGGTCTGGGTGCCGTTCATCCTGATCGCCGCGTTCGGCGCGCTGCGCTACATGGACTCGATCGTCTCGGCCAAGGCCGACGGCAAGTCCTACAAACTGGCGCTGACCAACCCACACACCTGGATCATGTCGTTCCTCTACATCGGCACGTTCGGTTCGTTCATCGGCTTCTCGTTCGCCTTCCCGACCCTGATCAAGGCCAACTTCCCGCATCTGGCCTCGATCGGCTGGATCAGCATGGTCGGTAACCTGGCCTTCCTCGGCGCGCTCGTCGGTTCGTTCAGCCGGCCGGTGGGCGGGTGGATCTCGGACAAGGTCGGCGGCGCCCGCATCACGGTGTTCGTCTTCAGCGGGATGGCCGTCGCGGTCGCGCTGATCATGGTCGCGCTGTCGATGAAGAGCTTCCCGCTCTACCTCGCCGCGTTCCTGCTGCTGTTCGTCCTCACCGGCGCAGGCAACGGCTCCACCTATCGCATGATCCCGTCGATCTTCGGTGCCACCGCCAAGAAGTACGCCGCGGAACACGGCATGGAGATCACCGAGGCGCAGGCCTCGGCTCGCCGTCAGGCCGGTGCCGCGATCGGCGTGATCGGCGCGGTCGGTGCCTTCGGTGGATTCATCCTCCAGCAGGCACTTCGCTTGTCCAACATCAACTTCGGCTCCATGGCCCCCGCCTTCTGGGCCTACGCCGTCGCGTTCCTGGTGATGGCAAGTGTCACCTGGTGGTGCTACCTGCGATCCTCGTTCGCCACAGAGAAGATGCCTTCCCTGGCTTACGCCAAGGTCTAACCACCCCTCACCCCCGGAAGCCACGTTCGGATCCCCTCCCGAACGTGGCTTCCGGCTGTCAGCGTCGTGTTCGGGCCGGTGTGGTTTCCGCGTCAGAGCGCCAACCGAACCATGTCAGCTGTCCTCGCCAGGCCGGGGAAGGCTTCGGGGGTGGAGCGGGGATGCAGGGCGTGCACCGCCAACCGGAACATCAAGGCGCGCAACAGCATTTGTGGCCATTCGGGAAGGGTGGACCAGCGGTCGAGGAGGCCGTCGTCGCCGCCACCCCACGCGAGGGCATCGACTACTACCACACCCGCGGCCCAGGTGGCCGGGCGCCAGTAGGGGGTGATGTCGGTGAGGGCGGGGGTGTGGGCGCCGGTGAACAGGACGGTGCCGAAGAGGTCGCCGTGGACCAGTTGGTCGGGGCTGCGCACGGACTTGCGGAGGGTGGCGAGCTGGCCGATCAGTTCGAGGGAGCGTTGGCCGTCGGGGGTGGCGGCGACGGGGACACCGCCCGCGCGCAGGGAGCGCAGCGGGACCGATTCCCAGGCGGCGCGGTCGGCGGCGACGAACACGTCCACGTCGACCCAGGGCGCGACGGGCGGCTGGACCAGGAAGCGAGGGCGTTCCAATTCCGCTGTCGCCTTGTGCAGGCGCAGCGAGACCGAGACGACCTCGTCGTGGCGGGGCTCGGGGGCACCGTCGACGTAGGTGTCGGCGCGCCAACCGGAGACCACATAGCGACCGTCGGTGGCGCGGACGGGGCGGGCCACCCGCAGCCCGTCGACCGCGAGATGTTCGCGTACTTTCGCCGACCACGCGGCCCGCGCGTGATCGGCGACGGGGCTGAGTACCACCTCACCCATCCGCCAGCCACCGTCCCAGTCCCCTAGGGCAACCGGTGTCACTTCGCGAAGCCCGAATGTGGCTCGCACATGCTCGGGAGGTTCGACTGAGGTCACGGCCGTACCGTAACCCCGCAATCACCGGTGGCGTCCCAAGGCACGCTGTGATACACCACTTCGCGACCTCACCGCAATCAGCGGCGAGGTCGCGAACCGGCAGCTATCGAATCAGTAGACCGGCAGCGACGGATCGACCTGCTTGGCCCAGGCCACCACGCCGCCCTGCAGATGTGTCGCGTCGGCAAAACCGGCGCGCTTCAATGCCGCCAGCGCCTCCGCGGAACGGATACCGGTCTTGCAGTGCAGCACGATCGGCTTGTTCTGCGGCAGTTCGGCCAGTGCCTCGCCGGACAGGATGCGGTCCTTGGGGATCAGGGTCGCGCCCGCGATGTGGACGATGTCCCACTCCACCGGCTCGCGCACATCGATCAGCTCGACCTTGTCGGCGTCGAGCAGGTCCTTGAGCTCGGCGGCGGTGATGGTCGACCCGGCCGCGGCCGCGGTACCTTCCTCCGACACCACACCGCAGAACGCGTCGTAGTCGATCAGTTCGGTGATCGGCTCACGCTGCGGATCACGGCGCAGCTTGATGGTGCGATAGTTCATGTCGAGTGCGTCGTAGACCATCAGGCGGCCCAGCAGCGTCTCGCCGATGCCGGTGATCAGCTTGATCGCCTCGGTCACCATCACCGAACCGATCGACGCGCACAGCACGCCGAGCACGCCACCCTCGGCGCAGGACGGGACCATTCCCGGCGGCGGGGCCTCCGGGTACAGGTCGCGGTAGTTGATTCCGCGTCCGTCGGGGGCGTCTTCCCAGAACACCGAGACCTGGCCCTCGAAGCGGTAGATCGAGCCCCACACGTAGGGCTTGCCCGCGAGGACGGCGGCGTCGTTGACGAGGTAGCGGGTGGCGAAGTTGTCGGTGCCGTCGACGATCAGGTCGTATTCGGCGAACAGCTCCACCGCGTTCTCGGGCTCCAGGCGGATCTTGTGCAGCCGCACGTCGATCCCGGAGTTGATCTCGGTGATGGAATCGCGGGCGCTGTCGGCCTTGGGGCGGCCGATATCGGACTCGCCGTGGATGATCTGGCGCTGCAGGTTGGACGCGTCGACCTCGTCGAACTCGACGATGCCGAGGGTGCCGACACCGGCGGCGGCCAGGTAGAGCAGGGCGGGCGAGCCGAGGCCGCCCGCGCCGATCACCAGGACCTTGGCGTTCTTCAACCGCTTCTGCCCGTCGACACCGAGATCGGGGATGATCAGGTGCCTGCTGTAGCGAGCGATTTCGTCCTTGGTCAGCTCCGCGGCCGGCTCGACAAGCGGCGGCAACGTCCCATTGAGAGACACGTGAGAACTCCTGTATCTATGGCGGCGGGCGCGGCCGTACACCGGTGGCCGCTCTGCTGACTACAACAAGACCTGCCGCGCTGTTCTTCCCTGTTCATGTTCCCGCATGGGCGGGGCCGCTATCCGCGCGGGTACGGCCAGGGGTTGAAGCGGCAGGTCTTGCCGTCGGCGGGGACTACGCCGTGGGGGTCGAGTTGGGCGATGTCGTTGTTCTTGGTGCCGAAGGTCTGCTGCATCATGATCGGCGCGAGGCCGCCGTCGGTCTCGCACGGCTGGTGGCCGTGGTAGCCGATGGCGTGCCCGACCTCGTGGTTGATCTGATACTGACGGTAGGAGCCGATATCGCCGTCGAAGGCGAGCGCGCCGCGCACCCAGCGGACCTCCGACAGCACGACCCGATCGAGGTCGGCGTTGTAGCACGACGAGTCGATCGGGATCTCGAATCCGCACGCGGCGCGGGTGCTCTCACGAGAGGTGAGCGAGAGGCGGAAGTCGGCCGGGCCCGCGTCGATGCGCTGGAAGCCGAACTTGGGGTCGTTGGTCCAGCTTTTCGGGTTGGCCAGGGTGGTCTCCACCATTTTCGCCACGGCGGCGTCGCCACCGAACGGTGAGGTATCGATACCGTCCTCGACTTCGACGGTGTAGCGGAACACACGCTCGGTGCCCACGCCGACCTGGGCGCTGGTGCCCGGCACGATATGCCAGGTGCCCGCCGCGCGGTCGACGTATTCGCCACCCTCCGGCAGCGCACCGAGGGGCAGATCGGCGGGAAACTTGCCGTCGCCGGGAGGTGCGCCGATGATGCCGGACTGCGCCACCTTGGGACTCAGCGCACCGAAGCCGGGATCGGTGGGCGGCGGGATCGGGCCGGTGCGCACCGCGTCGACGGCAACCAGCACGGTGATGGCGAGCAGCACCGGCAACGCGTAGGCACGCCACCCGTAGGCGGAGACGAATCGGCCGAGCGCGCTCTGCTTCTTCGCCTCCCGCTGTGGGCTGCGCGGGCGGCCGTTGTCGTGGTCGGTGGGATCCCAGCGGGCCCGCAGCGGCTGCCGGGATCGATCGGCGGGCTGATAGAGCCCGAGCGGGTCGTAGACCTGCAGTTCCCGCCCCTCTGACGCCGACGTGACAGCACCGGACTCGGAGGGTTGCGTGGAGCGAGCGACATCGCGCCCGCCGTCGGCATGGTCATCCATCCGGTCGGTCACCCCATCAGATTCTCACAGTGGGCATATCCGCCGTGCGGGCGGCCGGAGGAGATCACACGGTTACGGCCCGGCGAACTCTGTGGACTGGTACTACATTTCCAGGGCGAGACGCAGGGAGAACACCGTGCGAGTATCGTTCGTGGGATACCCGGACCGCACACCCGGCGGCCAAGGGACTAGGGAATCGACTATAGAGAGCCGAGATGACTGACCTCGTGGACCGCATGCCCTCGCGCCGATCGGTGCCGGAGACGGTCCCAGCCAAGCGCGGCACCCGCCTGCCCCGTGACGAGCGCCGCCAGCAGTTGCTGCTCGCCGCCAGCGAGGTCTTCGTTCAACGCGGCTACCACGCGGCGGGCATGGACGAGATCTCCCAGGTGGCCGGGGTCAGCAAGCCGGTGCTGTACCAGCACTTCGCCAGCAAGCTCGAGCTGTACCTGGCGGTGCTGCAGAACTACGTCGACATCCTGGTGTCGAGCGTGCGCCAGGCGCTGCGCTCCACCACCGACAACAAACAGCGCGTGCGGGCCGCGGTCGCCGCGTACTTCGATTTCGTCGACAACGAGATGCAGGGTTTCCGCTTGGTCTTCGAATCCGACCTCACCAGCGAACCGCAGGTGCAGCGCCGGGTCGAGCAGGCCACCGAGGCGTGTGTCGACGCGGTGTTCGATCTGGTCGCCCACGACTCGGGTCTGGACCCCTACCGCGCCCGGATACTGGCCGTCGGCCTCGTCGGTGCGAGCCAGTTCTCGGCGCGCTACTGGCTCGAAGCCGATCGCCCGGTCCCCAAGGACGAAGCCGTCGACACCACGGTGTCACTGGCGTGGGGTGGCCTCAAGCACGTCCCGCTGACCGCCGCCCAGCGTGCGTATTCTCAAGATCTCTGACAGCCCCCGAAACAAGAAACGGCCTGCCACCCGTAAGGATGACAGGCCGTAGCCTTTTCTCGAGCAGGCCCGATCAGAAGCCCGACCAGCTCAGACGGTCGCGAAGCCGACTCGGCCTGCGGCGGGGGAACCGATTTCCACGTAGGCGACCTTCGCGGCCTGGATCAGGAACTTGCGGCCCTTCTCGTCGGTGAGCGACACGACGCCGGCGGAGCCGCTCAGCGCATCGGACACCAGCGCCTCGATCTCGTCAGGGCTTTGCGCACTGTTGATGACGAGCTCTCGCGGGCTATCCGAAATACCGATCTTGACCTCCACGGCCAACCTCCGAACGTAAGAGTCCTGTGTTGTCGACTCCCAGGCTAATGCTGTTCCGCCTCTCCGCGTATTCGGCCGCCGATTTAGGTGTCGCTCGGGTTCCTGACCGGGCTTGCGGATACGTGTGACAAACGTCTTGGGCGTACCCGATGAGTTACCCATGTTCGTGCGAAATCAGTGGTCACGGCTCGATCAGTTCGATCTCCAGTTCGATTTTTACTGTGTCGGAGAGCATGCCCGGCATGGCGACGCCGACGCCGAAGTCGGTGCGCTTGATGGCGCCGGTGGCGGAGAAGCCCGCGTGGCGGGTGCCGTCGGGGAAGTCGGCGATGCCGCCCCATTCGACGTCGAGGGTGAGCGGCCGGGCGATCGCGCCGAGGGTGGCCTCGCCGGTGACGGTGAAGGTCTCGGCGATCTGCACCGGCTGGGTGGCACGGAAGCTCAGGGTCGGGCGGTTGGCGACGTCGAGGAAGTCGGCCTGGCGGATGTGGGCGTCGCGGTCGGCGTTGCCGGTGTCGAAGGAGTCGAGGTCGATGGTGGCGCCGAGGGTGGCCGCGCCGTTTTCGCCGACGACGAACTCGGTCTCGAAGCGGGTGAAGCCGCCGCGTACCTTGGCGATCCCGAGGTGGCGAATGGTGAACGCGACCGAGGCGTGGGCGGTGTCGAGGGCCCAGGATCCGGCCTTCAGCTGCTGGGTCTGTGTCGAGGAAGTCATGCCTCCACCCTGACCGGACTGCGGTCCGTTAACCAGACCGCGGTTATCCTGGTCCCCGCAGGGCGTGGCTGAAAGTTCCATGACCAGGGAGGATCGAAGCATGGTTGGCGCAGGTATCACGGATCCTCCGGGCGCTCGGTCGGCGTTCGCGGAGCTTCTCATCGCCCGTCGAGCCGAATTGCGCCCGGAAGACGTCGGCCTTGCCGGCGGCGGCAGGCGCCGCACCCCTGGCCTGCGCCGCGAAGAGGTCGCGGTGCTGGCCGGTGTGAGCGCGGATTATCTGGCCCGGCTCGAACAGGGCCGCGACACGAACCCGTCGATG
Source organism: Nocardia sp. IBHARD005 (assembly GCF_052814245.1). NCBI lineage: Bacteria > Bacillati > Actinomycetota > Actinomycetes > Mycobacteriales > Nocardiaceae > Nocardia > Nocardia sp. IBHARD005. Next base: position 2,959,460 of record NZ_CP199935.1, on the reverse strand, counting down.
GCCGTGGTCGACGCACTCGCCACCGCGCTGCGGTTCAACGACACCGAGCGGGCCCATTTCGGCTGGCTCGCGCTGACCACTGGCAGCGAATCCCGTTGCCCTAGTACCGCTTTCGACCCAGCCCTCGATCAGGTTCCCGCCGCGCTCCGCAGCGTGCTCGACGCGCTCGCCCCCACCCCGGCCTTCGCTCTCGGCCCCCGCGCCAACGTGCTCGCCTGGAACAGCGCGTGGGCCGACCTGGTCACCCCACTCGGCCTGCTCGACAACCCGGACATGGTCAACCTCGCCGCCTGGACCTTCCGTCATCCCCTGGCCCGCACCACGGTCACCGATTGGCCCCAGTTCGCCGATCTGCTCGCCGACCAGCTCGCCAGAACCCGCCTGCGCCGCCCCGGCGACGAACGCATCGCGGGCGTCATCGCCACCCTGTGCGAAGAACCCGAATTCGCCCGCCGCTGGCAACCCCATCGCCTGGCCGAAGACCTCCCCACCCTCCTCGGCTTCGAACACCCCACCCGAGGCACCCTCACCTACACGGTGCAGACCCTCTCCGCCGACAAGGATCAGCAAATCGTGATCTGGTTACCACGCGAAACCGCCACTCGCACACCAGAACTGCGCCTGGTACAGCACCGCGCGTCGGGAGAGTAGCGCCACGGGTCGCGCGACACCACCGTTCGATTCCGCCTATCCCAGCACGTCGGGCGCGAGAGCTTCGGTACCCCGGTGATTACAGTCCCAGTTCGGCCATGCGGGCCGCGTGACGCTGCTGCATGCGGTCGAACAGGGTCGCGATGCCGTTGAGATCGCCGGTGGCGGCAAGGACCAGTTCGGCCAGTTCGTCGCGCTGGGCCATCACGAACTGCGCCTGGGTGATCGCCTCGCCGAGGAGGCGGCGGCCCCACAGCGTGAGGCGGTCGCGCTCGGAGCGGCTGGCCGCCACCGCGCTGCGGACCTCGTCGACCACGAACTGGGAGTGGTCGGTTTCGGCGAGCACGTCGCGCACCACATCGGCGACCTCGACGGGCAGCGCGCCGGCGATCTCGGTGTAGAAGTCGGCGGCCAGGCCGTCAGCGACGTAGAACTTCACCATCGACTCGAGCCAGGTCGAGGGGTCGGTGCAGGCGTGGTAGGAGTCGAGGGCGCCCTGGTACTGCGCCATCGCGGCCTCGGGGTCGGCACCGCGCGCGGTGAGCGCCGCTTCCAGGGTCTCGAAGTGCGCGAGCTCGGCGGCCGCCATCTTGGCGACACCGATCCGGCCGCGCAGCGACGGCGCCTGCTTCGCTTCCTCGGCAAGCCGATAGAACGCGGACAGCTCGCCGTAGGCGAGGACCGCGAACAGCTCTGTCACCCCCGCGTGGTCCGCGGCGAGCGGTGCGGTCGAGAAGAATTCCGGCGCGGCAGTGGTCTGGGCTCCCATGACTGTCAACAGTACAGCGTGTCTGAATACTCTGACCGCGTCCAGACACCGCCCTTCTCGGGCGTCCTCACCTCATGCCACTAACGTGGTCCGAGCTTCGGTTTCCGCGTCAACCAGACTGGTTTCACCAACACTCGCAGAGTGTCGGTCAGTGCCGATCTGTCGGCGGACTTTGGTGACCCGGCCCCCTGCTCGGGGGTCCGGGGATCGTGAGAAGTCTCGGTGAATCATCGGCCATTGAGCGAGGTTGACCGCCGCGTTGCGATCACGGTCGCCACGAAACCCGCACTCGCAGACGAACACTCGATCCGCCAACGTCAGGGCCGAGTTGATCGTCGTGCACGCCGAACATCGTCTACTCGACGGGAACCAACGATCGGCGGTAGTAACCACACCACCACGCCATGCCTGCTTGTAGGTCAACAAGCGGGCGAAATCCGCCCATCCGGCATCGCTGATCGCCCGCGCCAGACGACGGTTTCCCATCATGCCCGCCACATGCAGGTCTTCGACTACGAGCCGGTCTTGGGTTTTGACCAGCGCGTTGGCGACCTGATGGGCGAAATGACGACGAATATTGGCGACCCCGTGATGGTGGCGGGCCAGCCTGGCGGCGGCTTGCCGGTGGTTGTGTGAACCTTTCTGTTTGCGGGAACATGACTTCGCCAAGTGACGTTGCCTATCCAGGCCGACGGTCAAGGGCTTGGGCGCGACGATGCGGGCGACTTCGGTCCCGTCAGCGGTCGCGGCAACAGCGAACACACTCAACCCAAGGTCTATGCCTACCCAACCACCGTGATCGCCCTGTTCTCGCGGCTGATGACGGTGAGCCGGGTGTATATCGGAAGCTTCGCAGGTCAGGCTGATCCACCACCGCGCCGCCCGATACGACACGGTGGCATACAGGATTTTCGCGCGGCCTTTGGCAAGCAGACGCCGTAACCGGCGAGTGTCTGCCCGCACCCGGATCGCACCGATCCCAGACAATGTCACCGACCGGGGCCTGCCGTTGTCACCGACCCGGATCTTCGTGCGCCCGGACTTGGAGTGCTTGTTCCGAATCCGGAACGACGGGATGGTCTTGTCCTTTTTCTTGAAACGAGGAAACCCGACGCGCCCACCCGCACGTTTCCCGATCCTAGAGTCCGAGAAAGCTTTCAGAGCATGCCCGCAGTCGACAGCGGCTTCTTCGAACACCTGCTGACACACCTCGGTCCGCCACGCCAGACCTGTCACAACCACCTCGGCTGCTCCGTCCGAGTCGACCGCGATCACTCGTCCGGCGGCTTCGGTCTTCTTCCAGGCGTTGAATGCGTTGATCAGATCGAACCCGGTCCACGGCACCCGATGCTCCGGTGAGGCCTTACGGAGTGCAAGGGCCGTTGTGACAACACCGAGGCTGTGGTTGAACGCGAACCGAGCAGCTCCGGCATGACGAGTGAGCACCGCAGTTTGCTCGACCGTGGGGTCGAGTTGATACCGGAAGCTCGTATGGCGGCTCATCATCGGCGAGTGTGACACAGACCACCGACACCTAATTGCGCGGAGGTCAACCCGACCGAGCTCTCAGATTCCCGCTGAGCTTCGTCTGATCGGTGATCAGTCGCGTTCGGCCAGGAATTTGTCCAGGTGCGCCCAGGTGGTTTCGCGGGCCTCCGGTCCGGTGAGAATGCCGAGGTGGCTGCCCGGCACGACCTCGTAGGTGACCGACGGCGAACCCGACAGTGTGCGCACACCGGCCTCGACGGCGGCCTTGGGGGTGATCACGTCGGACTTGCCGCCGATCAGCAGCACGGGCACGCGCACGTCGGCGAGTTCGATGGTCCGGTCGCGCAGTTCGAGCTTGCCGTTGCCGATGTCGTTGGCCAGCATCATCCGGCCCCACAGCTGGTTGTAGAAACGGCCGGGGTAGCCGGGCATGGCGGCCTGGAAACGGTCGATGGATTCCATCTTGGCCAGGGTCTCGGTGTTCGCGATATTGCTGGCGATGAATCTCGGACGCGCCAGTTCACGGTCGTAGGCGGCGAGCCGGTAGCCCAGCTTGGTCAGCGGTGCCGGAATGCCGCCCGCGGCCCGGACGAACGCGGTGGTCCCCCAGCCGCCGGTGAGGCCGGCGACAGCACGCAGCTGCGGAATACCGAGCATCTTGTCGTAGTCGAGCGGCGGGCCGACCCCGGTGACCGAGCGGATCGGCAGGTCCGGGTTCGCGGCGGCGGTGAGCAGCGAGAACATGCCGCCGATGGACCAGCCGATCAGGTCGACCGGCGCACCGCCGCGATCGGCGCTCACGCGCCGGATCGCCTCGGGCAGGATGTCGGTGACCCAGTCCTCGAAGCCCATCCGGCGATCGGCGAAGGAGATGTCGCCGTAGTCGATCAGGTAGGGCGCACGGCCGGTCTCCACCAGGTAGCGCGCCAAGCTCTGATCGCGGCGCAGGTCGTAACAGGTGGCGGGCGCGGCCAGTGGCGGCACCAGCAACACCGCGGAATCGCTTGCCGCAGACTGGAACTCGGTATCGTAGCGACGCAGCAGGCGGTGCGGCTCGTCCCACAGCACGGTCGAGGGCGCCGGGTCGACGGGCTCGATTCCTGCGCCGAAGCTCAGCGCCCACGCGTTGCGCGCGGCAGTGGTGACGGTGTCGGTGATACTCACGCCTAGAAATGTCTCACACACGGTACCGCCGGTACCAGTGAGCTCGATTACACCCGTGGACACGCGCGAAATCCCGCGCACATGAATTGCGCTGCGACACACCACCCGCGCCGAGGTAATCCGGTGACGAGCCCGTTTTCGCGCGGCATTCAACCACGCCCACATTTCCGATTGCGCAGAATATCACGCTACAATCTCCGTGGACAACGCTAGTTTCGGCGCCCGGACATACCCCGCGGCGTGGCCTCCACCGGCGCAGAGCGCGGGCGGACAGCGGCGATGTCCAAGACAGCAATGTCGAAGAAAATGTGCGCGCAACGAATCCGCATCACCGCAGCGCCGCGCCGATGACACCGTCTCGACGGCCACGCATAATGCCTGGTCGGCGATGGTTATCCGGCGCCGGCCCGGTGAATATCACAGGCGGGTATGTGGTCGTCGCGGGCCGACCGGCCCGCCCCACCTCGTGCGTGCGAGATGCAATGACGAGGAAGGCACGAACACTGAGCAAGATCACTGTCGAAGAGGAACCCGGTGTGGCCGAGACACTCCTGACGGCCGAACTGGACAACACCCACATCCCGCCGAGTTTTGCCGAATTGGGCGTGCGCGAAGAAATCGTGCGCGCACTCGGTGAGATCGGGATCGAGCGCACTTTCGCGATTCAGGAACTGACCCTGCCGCTGGCACTGGCCGGCGAGGATCTCATCGGCCAGGCCCGCACCGGCATGGGCAAGACCTTCGGTTTCGGCGTGCCGCTGCTGCACCGCATCGCCACCGCCGACACCGGCACCACCCCGCTCGACGGCACCCCGCGCGCGCTGGTCATCGTGCCGACGCGCGAGCTGTGCATCCAGGTCACCAAGGACCTGGAGAACGCGAGCAAGTACCTGACCAACCACCAGGGTTCGCTGAAGGTCGCCGCCATTTACGGTGGCCGCCCCTACGACACCCAGATCGCCGCCCTGCGCGACGGCGTCGACGTGGTCGTCGGTACCCCCGGTCGGCTGCTCGACCTGGCGAACCAGAACCATCTGATCCTCGGCAAGATCGGCGTGCTCGTCCTCGACGAGGCCGACGAGATGCTCGACCTGGGCTTCCTGCCCGATATCGAGCGCATCCTGTCGATGGTGCCCGACAAGCGTCAGACGATGCTGTTCTCGGCCACCATGCCGGGCCCGATCATCACCCTCGCCCGCACCTTCCTGACCAGGCCGACGCACATCCGCGCCGAGCTGGCCAACGATTCCGCGGTGCACGACCGCACCGCGCAGTTCGTCTACCGGGCCCACGCGATGGACAAGGCCGAGCTGGTCGCCCGCGTGCTGCAGGCGGAGTCGCGCGGCGCGACGATGATCTTCACCCGCACCAAGCGCACCGCGCAGAAGGTGGCCGACGATCTCGCCGAGCGTGGTTTCAATGTCGGCGCCGTGCACGGCGACCTCGGTCAGATCGCCCGTGAGAAGGCGCTGACCAAGTTCCGCAAGGGCACCATCGACGTGCTGGTCGCCACCGATGTCGCCGCGCGCGGTATCGACATCGACGACGTCACCCACGTCATCAACTACCAGTGCCCCGAGGACGAGAAGACCTACGTGCACCGGATCGGCCGCACCGGCCGCGCCGGGCGCACCGGTGTCGCGATCACCCTCATCGACTGGGATGAGCTGCACCGCTGGGAGTCGATCAACAAGGCGCTCGGCCTGAACATGGCCGACCCCGCCGAAACGTACTCCCGTTCGCCGCACCTCTACAGCGACCTCGGCATCCCCGAGGGCATCACCGGCGTGATCCGCAAGCCCGCGGCCCCCACCCGTGACGACGACGCCGTAGTCGAGGAGCGCACCGAGCGCCCCAAGTCCTCGCGCAGCCGCCGCCGCACCCGCGGTGGCAAGGCCGATGCCGAGGGCACCGAGTCGACCACGACCACCGAGTCGGCGGACAACGCCGACGAAGCGGCCGACGGCGACAAGCCCGCCCGACGCAGGCGCCGCCGCCGCAAGCCCGCCGAGGCAGGCGAAGCGGGAACCGAGTCGACCGATGCGGGAACCGCGGAGTCGACCGAAGCGTCCACCGACGTCCCCGATTCGGCTCCGGCCGACAACGAGGGCGACGACACGGCCAAGCCCGCCCGCCGCAGGCGCCGCCGCAAGCCCGCGGAAGCCACCGCGTCCGACGCAGCGGCCACCGTGGACGCCTGAGCGCCAGCTGGGGAGACAGCCAAGCAGCCATCCCCAGCTGAACCGTTCACCCAGAAACCGCCATGACCGCACTCCCAGCCACGCACCCGCGACCCCTAGGGACAATGCCGCGCAGTTAGCGGGTGGACAGGTCTGTCAAGCGAGTTGGCTTGTCAGCCTTGACCATTCACCAATAAAACAGCGGAACTGCTGGTAGAGAGGTTTTGTCCTCCAAGACAAACCACTTACCAGGAGTTCCGCTGCCTGTTCAGTCTGTCATCAAAAGAGTGTCCGTGGTCGCGGCCGGGGTTTTCGCGCCCGGACATGTGGGTGAGTTGACCCAGATCGTGCCCTTCGACATGGTCGACGCCGCGCTGGAAACGTCGCGGACCGGACGCACACGGGTCCGCGAGCTGCCCGCACGAGTTGTGGTCTACCTGCTCCTGGCTGGGGCATTGTTCTCCGAGCTCGGATACACGCAGGTATGGGCGCGGATGGTCTCGGGTCTGGACGGGCTCACAGTAGCTCGACCCGGATCCTCGGCATTGGCTCAGGCCCGTCGCCGAGTTGGTCCCGCCCCGCTGGCAGCGTTGTTCGGTATCCTCGCCGGTCCGACCGCGGGCGCGACACGATGGCGGGGATTGCTGGTGTGCGCCATCGACGGCACGAGCATGTCGGTACCCAACAGTGATCACAACCGTGGCTCCTACTACCGACTACACAGCGGCGATCTCGATTCGGGATATCTGATGTTGCGGTTGGTGGCCGTGGTGGCTTGTGGCACCCGCACCGTCATCGACGCGGTGTTCGGCAGCTTCGGGGTCTCCGAGATCGCGTACGCACCCCGCTTGTTCGGCTGCCTGCGCGAGGGCATGGTGGTGCTGGCCGACCGGAATTTCGCTGTCGCGGCGTTGATCGGGGCGATCGCGGAAACGAAAGCTGACCTGCTGATCCGGGGAAAAGCAGGACACACGATGCCGGTGATCGAGACGCTGCCGGATGGTTCCTGGCTCAGCGTGAAAGGCCCGGTCGTGGTGCGGGTCATCGATGCGCAGATGGTCATCTCCGCCGGTGGGGTTGCCCGCACGGCCCGGTATCGATTGTTGACCACTCTGACCGACTACCGCCGTTATCCAGCGATGGAGTTGGTCGAGCTCTACCACCAGCGGTGGGAGATCGAGACCGCCTACGCCGAACTCAAATCGAGCATGCTCGGTGCTCGGGTGCTGCGCGCTCGCACCCCCGCCGGAGTCGAGCAGGAGGTCTACGCGTTGTTGGTCGCCTATCAAGGGATCCGGATCGCGGTCGCCGATGCCACCGGCACCGATCCGGGTGTGAGGCCTTTACAAGCCAGCTTCAGTATCGCTCTCAATACTGCACGTGACCAGCTCATACACGCAGCCGATGTGGTGGCTGGAACCAGTATTGATCTCGTCGGCAAGATCGGTGCGGCGGTCCTGGCGCAGTTGTTACCGCCACGTCGATCGCGTCAGTGCCCGCGTGTGGTGAAGAGGGCATTGTCCAAGCACCGCGCGAAAGGAGTCATCGACCGCACCAACTACTCGTCTGTTGCGATCTCGATCAACCTATGCGAGTTACCGGTATTGACATCAGCCCCGGCGACCTAACTGCGCGGCATTGCCCCTAGGGAGCGGCGGCCACGAAGTGGCCGGTCCGCGGCCGGGTCGCCGGTCAGCGCTCGAAGCGCATGCGCCGCAGGCGCGAGTCTCGAGCGCTGACCGGCGGCCCCTCAGGGCCGCGGACACGCGCGCGCCAGCGCGCCAAAAACACAGCGTATCCAGCCTGGGACTACCGAACCCCGAATCCCAGCCAGCCGCCCCCACAATCCCTCACCGCCGAGGCTCCCGTCCACGCAACGGCAAACTCGGCCCAGTGATACCCATCGGCTAGTGTCGCTGTCGTGCTCGCACCCGAACGGCGGACGCGCGCCGACATCTTCGTAGCAGTCGCGATCGCCGTCACTCTCGTAGTGGCGGCGTTCGTCGTCTGGGCGCGCGCTGATGCCACCGGGACCGATTCGGTCACCGCGGCGTCCCCCGCTCCCACCGTCACCGCGGCTACCCAGCTGCCCACCACCTTGGGTGAGCAGTGGCATGCCGCCGACGAGTCGAGCAGGCGGGCGCTCACTTCGGGCAATGTGGTGGTGACCGGCGACCACGGCACCGTGAGCGGGCGCGATCCGGTCACCGGAAAGCAGTTGTGGTGGTATCGCCGGGATATGCCGCTGTGCGGGGTCGAGTCGCAGTTCGGCACCGTGATCGCCACCTATCGCGATCAGCGTGGGTGCAGTCAGTCGGTGATGCTGGAGGCCGATACCGGTGAGCGCCGGGTCGCGCGCAGCAGCTACATGGACGACGAAATCCGGGTCACCGGTGACGGCACCTACCTGCTCGCGCTCGGTGCCGACCGGCTGGAGATGTGGCGTTCGGATCTGGTGCGCACCCTCGAGTACGGCTACGTCGATGCCCCGGTGAATCCGAATACCCAGCCGCGCAACGGATGTGCGCTGCGGTCGGCCGCGTCGAGTTCCTCGCGCCTTGCGGTGCTCGAACGCTGCCCCGGCGACACGACCGACCGGCTGACGGTGCTCAACCCGGCACCGAAGGAATCGACCGCCCCCGAGGAGTACGGCTCGCGGGTACTCACCGCACCGGGCGCCGACGCGCCTGAAATGCGGGTAATCGCGGTGTCGGACAACAAGATCGCCGTCTACTACCCCCCGACCCCACCCACTGCCACCGGCCTCGGCCTGCCCGCCAGGATCGTCGTGCACGACGGCACCGGCAACGAGATCGCGACCCATCAGCTCGCCGCACCGTGGGACGAGCGCGCCACGGTGACCCGCCTCGGCGCGGCCATCTACGTCTTCACCGGCGACAGTCTCATTGCCTTGAGCTCCAGCACATTACAGCCGGTGTGGACGGTTCGCGATGCGCTCGGCACCCCCGCGCTGATGGCGGGCAGGCTGCTGGTCCCGGTCCCCGCCGGGCTGCTCGCGGTGGACAGCGGCAACGGCACGACCGTCGCCGAGATCCCGATCGAGCGCACGGACTACCGCGGCGACACCATCGCCACCGCCGTCTTGGGCACCATGGTGTTCGAACACCGGGGCGGACAGCTGTACGCGCTGGGCTGAACCCGCACTGCCATGATGGACCCATGTCCACACCCGATGCCCGCCTGGTCCTGCTGCGCCACGGCGAAACCGAGTGGTCGAGTCAGCGCAAGCACACCAGCTTCACGGACTTGCCGCTGACCGAGCTGGGCGAGGCACAGGCCGTCGCAGCCGGGCTGGTGCTGAAATCTCTCGACCTGCGCGATCCGCTCTGCGTCACCAGCCCGCGGCTGCGGGCCAGACACACGGCCGAACTGGCAGGCCTGTCGCCGATCGAGGTCGACGACGATCTGGTCGAGTGGAACTACGGCGAGTACGAGGGCATCACGACCGCGCGGATCCGCGAGATCGTCCCCGGCTGGACCGTGTGGACCGCGCCCGTCCCCGGCGGCGAGACGGCCGAGCAGGTGGGCGCCAGGGCCGACCGGATCCTCGCCCGGGTCGAGCCGCGGCTGCCACAGCGCGACGTGATCCTGGTCGGGCACGGGCATTTCTCGCGGGTGCTGATCGCGCGCTGGGCGGAGTTCGCGGTGCGCGAGGGCCGCCGGTTCGCGATGTCGACCGGCGCGGTGAGCGTGCTCGGCTTCGACCACGACGCCCACGCCATCTGGGGCCACAACCTGACGACCCGCACCGAACCGATCGAAGGAGTCTCGCGATGAGCGCACTGGTCCGCCGCGCCACCCCCGACGATGTGCCCGCGATGGTCGGGCTCGTCCACGATCTGGCCGAGTACGAGAAGGCGCCCGCCGACACGCCGTCGATCGAGTTCTACCGATCCCTCGGCGCCGCACCGCAAGACGAGTGGGTCGGCTATCGCCTCGCCGGTGCCGAACTGCCGGCACTGGCCGCCACCGCGGGCTGAACCGTGCGCATCGCATTGCCCCACGATTGGCCACGGACGCCCGACGAGGCGATCGCCCTCCAGGACGAACTCCGCCCTTCGGTATCCACCGAAAACCCTGCGCCGCCGCAATTTTCGACAGCGGCGGGAATTGATTCGGCGTATGCCGCCGACGGCACCGTAGCGACGGCCGCGGTAATTATCGACATCGCCACCATGGAAACGGTGGAATCAGCAGTCGCACACGGCATTTCGGAATTCCCTTATGTGCCGGGTCTACTCGCGTTCCGGGAACTGCCCGCGACAGTTGCCGCATTGGAAAAGCTCACCGCCACACCGGATCTACTCGTATGTGATGCACAGGGTTTGGCGCATCCCCGGCGTTTCGGATTGGCGTGTCACGTCGGGTTGCTCACCGGAATTCCGACCATCGGTGTCGCCAAATCGGTGTGGGGCGAATACCGCGCGCCGGGGCCGCGCCGCGGTGACGCCAGCGACGTGACGATCGACGGCGAGGTCGTCGGGCGAGCGCTGCGCACTCGCGACGACGTGAAGCCACTGTTCGTCTCGGTCGGCCACCGCATCGACCTCGACACCGCCTGCGACCGGGTACTGGCCCTCACGCGGGGTTTCCGGCAACCCGAAACCACCCGCCGAGCCGATCACCTGTGCCGCGAGGCACTGCGCGCGGCCACGGCCTGACCTACGGCCGCTCGTCGTCCTCGGGGATTTCGCCGTATTCCTGCCCGACAACCGTCAGACTACGAACCGTCTTCTGAGATTTCGCCGTATTCGTGAGCCATGAACCGACTCGTGGCAGGGGCGAACAGCGCGGCCAATCCGGCGACCGCGACGAGCCCGAGCAAACTTCCCCACAGCGGCTGATGCGAGTCGGTCAGCAACGACCAGGCCACCGGCAGCAGCAACACGTTCGCGATGACCGCGATGGCCCGCCCCCAGCGTTTGCCGCGCAGCAGCCCGATGCCCGCGGCGAGCACCCCGCCGAACAGCACCCCGAACCAGATCGCGGTGCCGACCCCGCTGGCCGCGGACTGATCGTGTCCGGTCAGCGCCCGCACGATCAGCACGATCGCGGTCACCACCCCGGCCAGCCCCTCCAGCGAAACCAGCCCACCGGCCACCCGCACCGTCATCGGGATACCGGTCGACACCTGGTCGCCGCTCGCGCGCTGGTCACCGTCTGTCACGTCCTGCTCTGCCACGTGCCCCAGCCTACGACGACGCGTCGTGGCGCCCGGCGCGCGCCGGGTGTTCGCCCGCGCGCATTACCCTCGGCACTGTGCGGACGCTGCTCATTGTCAATCCCAATGCCACCTCGACGACCCCGGCCACCCGGGATCTGCTCGCTCACGCCTTGGAGAGCCGAACGCAGCTGACCGTTGCGCACACCCAGCATCGCGGCCACGCGGCCGAACTGGCCCAGTGGGCATCAACGCAGGAAATGGACCTGATCGTCGTGCACGGTGGCGATGGGACGGTCAACGAGACCATCAACGGCTTCCTGCCGGTGCCCCAGGTCGGCGACGACCAGGTGTGGCGCCCTCGCCTCGGGATCATCCCGGGCGGTTCGGCCAATGTCTTCGCCCGCGCGCTCGGCATCTCCCCCGATCCGGTGACAGCAACCAACCAGCTCATCGATCTGCTGGCTCGCGACGCCGACCGCCGGATCGGGCTCGGCCTCGCCGACGACCGGTGGTTCACCTTCAGCGCGGGCGTCGGCCTCGACGCCGATGTGTGCGAGGCGATCGACGCCGCCCGCGCCAAGGGTCGCAAGGCCACGCCCGCGCGCTATCTGCGAACCACGGTGCGTCAATTCTTCCGGGCCCGGCGCCAGGATCCGCGCGTCACGGTCGAGGTCACGGGACGGGATCCGCTCGAGGAGGTCTATTACGCCTTCGTCACGAATTCGAGTCCCTGGACCTATCTGGAGGACCGCCCGATTCGCACGAATCCCACCACCACCTTCGAATCGGGCCTCGGCGTGTTCGCGGTGCAGTCGATGAGTGTGACGCGCACCCTGCTGCTTGCGCGGCAGTTGCTGGCCGAGAATGGAAACCCCAAGTCGCCCATGCTTTTCCGCGCCGACGACGTGCCGTCTGTGCGAATCGAGACGGGCCAGGAGATCGGCCTGCAAATCGATGGCGACTTCATCGGAAAACGCAAGATGGTGCATTTCACAGCTGTCCCCAGCGTGCTCGACGTGGTGGCCCCCAAGCCGTCCTGACACCCGGGCATCAAGAAAAATCTCCAGGTTGCGCTGCGAAAACCTGGCGACGCGAGTACAAAGGACCGGGCAGGTTCCCCTTGTGGGGACCTAGAGCGTGATCTCCCCCACGGTGCGCCGGAGACCTATTGACATCTACGGTGATCGTGAAAGCATTCACAAGCAACCGTGCGGAAACATTCGAGTCGCACAAGTGAACGATCCACTAACTACAGGCGCCCTTTGTGGCGCCCTCGCAAAGGAGCAGAGGAATGGACTGGCGCCACAAGGCCATCTGTCGCGATGAGGACCCCGAACTGTTCTTCCCGGTGGGTAACAGTGGTCCTGCGCTCGCGCAGATTGCCGATGCCAAGCTGGTCTGCGCCCGCTGCCCCGTCACGGCCGATTGCCTGTCATGGGCCCTGAAGTCCGGACAGGATGCCGGCGTGTGGGGTGGAATGAGCGAAGACGAGCGTCGCGCGCTCAAGCGTCGCAACGCGCGCACCCGTACGCGTACTTCCGTCTAAGTCGACGGACCTGGCGTTGCCGGGCCTTCAGCCCCCGGCCCGGTAACGCATGTGTGAGAACCCGGCACCTTACGGTGCCGGGTTTATTGTTGCCTACCAGCATTTTTCGCCAGATTCTCAGCGCCCGGAACGACGTCCGAGCGGAACCCGCAACACCGCGTCGGTGCCCACTTCGGCACCGGGATGCAAACCGATCGAGCCGCCGAGTTCCGAAGTCACCAGGGTGCGCACGATCTGCAATCCCAACCGGTCGGAACCTTCCAGACTGAACCCTGCGGGCAGGCCACGGCCGTCGTCGGAGATGATCACGTCGAGCCAGCGCGCCGATCGTTCCGAGCGAATCGTCACGGTACCGTTCTCGCCCGCGTCGAAGGCGTGCTCGATCGCGTTCTGCACCAGTTCCGTCAAGACCATCACCAGCGGTGTCGCCCGCTCCGCGGAGAACACCCCGAGCGAGCCCGCCCGGCGTACCTTGATCCGCGCGGTGTGCACCGTCGCCACATCCGCCATGATCGGCAGCAGCCGGTCGATGACCTCGTCGAGGTCGACTTCCTCGTCCACCGACATCGACAGCATCTCGTGCACCGAGGCGATGGAGGTGACCCGGCGCACCGATTCCGTCAGTGCCACTTGGGCTTCCGGGTTCTCGGTGCGGCGGGCCTGCAACCGCAGCAGGGCCGCCACGGTTTGCAGATTGTTCTTCACCCGGTGGTGGATCTCGCGGATCGTGGCGTCCTTGCTCAGCAACGCGCGATCACGCCGCTTCACCTCGGTGACGTCGCGCACCAGCACGGCGGGCCCGGCCAGTTCCCCACCCGGACGCAGCACCAGCGTGCGCAACAGCACCGTCGCCCCGCGGGCCTCGACCTCCATCCGGCGCCCGGTGCGCCCGGCGAGTGCGGCCTGGATATCGGCAACCACTTCCTGCGCGTCGAACGGATCGGTGATCAGGGAACGGGTGGTCACCGCGAGATCCTGACCGACGAGATCGGCCTGCATCCCCATCCGGTGATAGGCCGAGAGCGCGTTCGGGCTCGCGTAGACGACGATGCCCTCGGTGTCGAGGCGGATGAAACCGTCGCCCGCGCGCGGGCTGGAGTGCGTCGCCGCCCGATCCTCGGGCGTCGGGAAACTGCCGTCGGCGATCATCTGGCACAGATCGTCGGCGCAGGACACATACGCCGCTTCGAGGGTGCTGCGCACCCGCGCCCGTGCCAGGTCGGAATCGCGGCTCAGCACGGCGATCACGTCGTCGCCGCAACGCACCGGAATCGCTTCGCGCACCGCGTGTACCGGGCTCGGGTGATAGACCCCGCTCACCTCGACCTCGGTGTCGGTGCGCACGGTGTTTCCGCTCAGCAGGGCATCGAAGACCTGCGGGAAATCGGCGCGCGAGGCGGTGGTGTCGACCTTGTCCTCGAGATGCACGGTGGGCGCGGTCGTCGGCCGGATCTGGGCCACACAGACCACATCGGATCCGTCGACGACCGGGCCCGCGCCCACCCACAGCAGCAGATCGGAGAACGAGAGGTCGGCAAGCAACTGCCAATCGCCCACCACCCGTTGCAGATGGTCCACGGCGATGCCGGGAAGGTCGGTGTGTTCGGCCAGGAGCTCGCTCAGTGTTGCCACGCTGGATCTACCGCTTCGTTTTCGTGTGACTTATGCGATGGTGGCGATGAGGTCGCCCGCCTGTAAAACCTGGCCCGGCGCGACGTCGACCGAGGTGACGTCGCCCTCGACCTCGGTGAGCACCGGGATCTCCATCTTCATCGATTCGAGCAGCACCAGAGTCTGGTCGACCTGGACATGCTCGCCCACAGTGACCTCCACAGCGAGCACGGTCGAGACCATCTCCGCGCGCACTTCTTCAGGCATGGCACCCCGTTCACTAGTCGTGCGGCCCCCGCGATGCGACGGTGGCCGGTATCCGCCGAAGCTACAGCCTTACACACATGAAACAATGGCTCTCGACCAGACAGAGAAGGGAGCTCCCATGGGTAAGCGTGGACGTAAGAAGCGCAGCCGCAAGGGCAACGCCGCAAACCACGGCAAGCGTCCTAACGCTTGAGTCGTGCCGCTGCGCACAGACGACAACAGCACGCTCTCTCTCGATCACAAGGAGAGAGCGTGCTGTTTCCGTATTCAGGGCTGATCAGCCCTCGGTGGTCTCGATCCTGGCATCCGTGATCGTCCGGTGGATCTCCAGCTTCAGGCGCTCGCGCAGACCATCGGGAGCGTGCTCGCCACCGCATTTGCGGCTGAGCAGACCCTTGATCTTCTCCTCGATGCCGTAGGCCTCGATGCAGGGGCTGCAGTGGTCCATGTGCTCCCGCAGGCGCTCCCGAGTGGCGTTGTCGCACTCGTTGTCGAGCATGAGCCACACATCCGCGAGGACCGCGGTGCAGTCCATGTCGAGATCGGGATCGTCACTCACTTGACTACCTCCTGGCGTTCCCCACGGTCGAATCCACGTTCGCGCGCCACGTCGGCGAGCAGGCCCTTGAGCTGCTTGCGTCCACGGTGCAGCCGAGACATCACGGTACCGATGGGGGTGCCCATGATGTCGGCGATTTCCTTGTACGGGAAGCCCTCGACATCGGCGTAGTACACCGCCATCCGGAATTCCTCCGGTAGCTGCTGCAGCGCGGACTTGATCTGGTCGTCGGGCAGCGCGTCCAGCGCCTCCACCTCGGCCGAGCGCAGTCCGACCGAGGAGTGCTCGGCGGTGGCCGCCAGCTGCCAGTCGGTGATCTCGTCGGTCGGGTACTGCGCGGGCTGACGCTGCTTCTTGCGGTAGGAGTTGATGTAGGTGTTGGTCAGGATCCGGTACAGCCAGGCACGCAGATTGGTGCCCTCCCGGAACGACTTGAACCCCTGGAACGCCTTCACGAACGTCTCCTGCACCAGGTCCTCGGCATCGGCCGGGTTCCTGGTCATCCGCAGGGCGGCGCCGTAGAGCTGATCGATCATCGGGAGCGCATCGCGCTCGAACCGGGCCGCCAGCTCGGCTTCGTCGACTTCTGTGCCGGACGCACCGTCGGACACCACGTCGTCGTCGCTCGTCACACCAATCCCTTCGATCGCCGTAATAGCCGAATCTACCGGCACAGCGGAATCGATCGGCAAGCGCGCACCCCGTGGCAGGAGAGGACGTTCCTCGAGCAGCAGTGTCACTATCTCTCCTTCACGTCTTCGGCGGACCGCGCTGGCTTGTCACTTGTGTGCAACATGCACCCCCGCGTTCGTGTTCCCCTACCGGGCGGAAATGTGGTTGCCGGGTGGGGTGTGGCCCCGATTAAGGTGAGGCGCTATGTCGACTCCCGCGATCAAGGCCCTCTGCGGTATCGCCCATCGCGTCCATTCCTATTCCCACGATCCGCGGGCGGAGTCCTATGGCGACGAGGCAGTCGACGCACTCGGCGACGAGCTGGGAGTGCACGCCGCGCAGATCTTCAAGACGCTGGTGATCGAACTCTCATCCGGTGCGCTGGCGGTGGCCGTTGTCCCGGTGCCCGCGCGGTTGTCGTTGAAGGCGGCGGCCGCCGCGCTCGGCGCGTCGAAGGCGAATATGGCCGACAAGACCAAGGCCGAGCGCACCACCGGCTATGTGCTCGGCGGGGTTTCGCCGCTGGGTCAGCGCAAGAAGTTGCCCACTGTTGTCGACGCCTCCGCGCTCGACTGGGATCGGGTGCTGTGCAGCGCGGGTAAACGCGGTCTCGAAATCGAGTTGGCGCCCGCGGACCTGGTGCGCGCCTGCGCGGCCGTCACCGCGCCGATCACCAGCTGAGGCAATCCGATCGGCTCGTGGCTCCGAATTCACTTCGGTGCATTCTGCGCCCGGTACGACCGATTCGATTCGACCAGAGGATGTGATGCGAAAATGTCCGCTCGTTCGACGATCGCCGCCCTGTCCGGTGCCCTGTTGATCACTTTCGGCGCTGCCGCTTTAGCCCCCGCCACCGCGGCTCCGCAGGTGGTCCCGCCGTCGCAGGCCGAACCCGGCGACTATCCGCTCAACGGCCAAGGCGCCACGCCGAGGAGTTCACCGAAGACCGCGCCGGAAACCGATCAGAGCGCCGATAAGGCGGAGAAGCTCGGCGGCGGGGTCGCCACCGAGGTTATCGATCTGGTCACCGGAATCATCAAGTGCGGGTTGAACATCGCCACCGATTCGGTGCCCTGCTCGCTCTGAATCCGGTACCCGAGGTCGGGCATGATCACAGCAATGTGGTCTGCCCGGCCTCGTCGTCGTGGGTCGCGTCGAGCAGGAGCAGTTCTGGGCCGTTGTTACGCACGTTGTTCACCAGGGTGGAGACCGGGCGCGCCACGATCGTCGCCAGTTCCGCCTGCGAGGGCGGCATCAGCAAATCAGCGGGCGCCGGGTGGTCCGGGTCCAGCCATGCGTCCCAGTGTTC
This sequence comes from Nocardia sp. IBHARD005, assembly GCF_052814245.1. NCBI lineage: Bacteria > Bacillati > Actinomycetota > Actinomycetes > Mycobacteriales > Nocardiaceae > Nocardia > Nocardia sp. IBHARD005. The sequence continues at coordinate 2,942,059 of NZ_CP199935.1, read as the reverse complement.
GCGCAGCATCGGCAACGGCATCCGGTCGTGGATGTCGGCCAGCTCGCCGCTCGCGTCGGTGGTCAGGATCGTGCACGACATGAGCGGCTCGGAGTCGGGTTGGCCGCGATCACGCCAGACCGACCACAGTCCGGCCATGTAGAGCAGGGAACCGTCGCTGTGCGACATATAGAAGGGCCGCTTCACCGCTTTGCCCTTGCCGGTCGGCGCCGGCTCGACCAGCCACTCGTACCAGCCGTCCATCGGCACCAGACACCGCTTGTGTTCGACCGCGTCGCGGAACGACGGCGCGGTACTCGCCTTGTCGGCCCGCGCGTTGAACAGCGGCTTGCCCTTGGCGGGCACGCCGGGTTCGGCCGCCTTGGTCCAGTGCGGGATCAGGCCCCAGCGCATGCGCCGGATCCGCAGGCGCGGATCGTCGTCGGGTTCGCCGTGCGCGTGCCGTTCCACGACGGTGAGCACCTGGGTGGTCGGCGCGACGTTGTAGCTGACGGCGGCATCCGGCTCGTCGAGCCCCGTCTCGTCGACAGCGTCCAGTTCGGCCGCCAACCGGCCCGGATTCGTGGTCGTCGCATATCGTCCACACATAAGGGTCAAGATACGCGCGGGGACCGACAGAAGACCTGCTGACGACACCACCCCACGCCGAAATGCGCACCACCGGTGTGTCCGAACCGCACATAAGCGAAGATGGGGGCGTGAGTTTCTGGCCTGCGCCCCATATCGAGGTCCCCGTCCACGCGACCGTGACCCTGCCCGGTTCGAAGTCCATCACCAACCGCGCGCTCATCCTGGCCGCACTGGCCGATGGGCCGTCCACGCTCACCGGTGCGCTACGCAGCCGCGACACCGACCTGATGATCGGGGCCCTGCGCGCCCTCGGCACCGAGATCACCGGCGACGCCGAGACGCTCGAGATCACCCCGGCTCCCCTGCACAGCGCCGCGGTCGACTGCGGCCTGGCGGGCACCATCATGCGATTCCTGCCGCCCGCCGCCGCACTGGCCACGGGCGATGTCGCGTTCTTCGGCGACGAGCAGGCGAAGCTGCGCCCGCTGACCACCATCCTCGACGCCCTGCGCAAGCTCGGTCTCGATGTCGACGGTGACGCGCTGCCGTTCGTCGTGCACGGCACCGGCGCCCTGCGCGGCGGCACCGTCACCATCGACGCCTCGGGATCCTCACAGTTCGTTTCGGGCCTGCTGCTCTCGGCCGCCCGCTTCGACGAGGGCATCACCGTCCACCACGACGGCAAGGCGCTGCCGTCGATGCCGCACATCGAGATGACCGTGGAAATGCTGCGTCGCGCCGACGTGGCCGTGCAGACCCCCGCCGATTCCGGCAACGCCCAGACCTGGACCGTGGCACCCGGCCCGATCCGCGCGGTCGATTGGGACATCGAGCCCGATCTGTCCAACGCCACCCCGTTCCTGGCGGCGGCCGCGGTGACCGGCGGCGAGGTGAGTATCCCGATGTGGCCGCGCGGCACCACCCAGCCCGGTGACGTGATCCGCGAGATCCTCGTCCGGATGGGCGCCGAGGCCCGCATCTTCGACGGCATTCTCACCGTGGCAGGCCCGCAACGCCTGGCGGGCATCGACATCGACCTGCACGACGTCGGCGAACTCACCCCCACCGTCGCCGCACTGGCCGCGCTGGCCGATTCGCCCTCGCGCCTGCGTGGCATCGCCCATCTGCGTGGGCACGAAACAGACCGTCTCGCAGCACTTTCCGCCGAGATCAACCGCCTCGGCGGAAATGTCACCGAGACCGAGGACGGCCTCGAGATCGTGCCCGCCCCGCTGCACGGCGGTCGGTGGCACTCCTACGCCGATCACCGAATGGCCACCGCCGGTGCGATTCTCGGGCTGCGCGTGCCCGGCGTGGAGATCGAGGACATCGGCACCACCGCCAAGACCCTGCCGACCTTCGTCGCGCTGTGGGAACAGATGCTGGCACCCGCGTTATCCGGCGAGGGGGTGGCGCGCTGAGCCGCCAGGGGCGATCCTCAGCCAGCTACGACGAATCCGATGTCCGGGTGCGCCCGGGTAAGGCGTCGTCGCGTCCCCGGACCAAGACCCGTCCGCAGCACGCCGACGCCGAGGCCGCCATGGTGGTGGCCGTCGACCGCGGCCGCTGGGGGTGCGTGCTCGACGGCGACTCCGACCGGCGCATCGTCGCCATGCGCGCCCGCGAGCTGGGCCGCACCCCGATCGTCGTCGGCGATCAGGTCGACGTGGTGGGTGACCTCACCGGCAGGCCCGACAGCCTGGCCCGCATCGTGCGGGTGAGCGCGCGCAGCACCGTGTTGCGCCGCACCGCCGACGACACCGATCCGTTCGAGCGCATCGTCGTCGCCAATGCCCAGCAGCTGTTCATCGTTGTCGCGCTGGCCGATCCGCCGCCGCGCACCGGTTTCGTCGAGCGGGCGATGGTGGCCGCGTATGCCGGTGGGCTGGAACCGATTCTGGTGCTGACCAAGCGCGATCTGGTCGCGGAATCCGAATTCGCCTCCGCCTTCGACGGTCTCGATCTCAAGATCCTCTACGCCGGCATCGACGACCCGATGGAGCCGGTGCTCGAGATCGCGAGCGACCGGCTCACCGCGTTGATCGGACACTCCGGTGTCGGCAAGTCGACGATGGTGAATCGTCTTGTGCCCGACGCCTATCGGGCGGTCGGCGAGGTGTCCGGAGTCGGCAAGGGCAAGCACACCTCCACGCAGTCGGTGGCCTTGCCGCTACCCCAGGGCGGCTGGGTGATCGATACCCCCGGGGTGCGTTCCTTCGGTCTCGCCCACATCACTCCCGACGATGTGATCGCCTCGTTCACCGACCTGGCCGGTGCCATCGAGAACTGTCCGCGCGGCTGCACCCACCTCGGGCCGCCCGCCGATCCGGAATGCGCGCTCGATCAGCTGCCCGGCACGGAACGGCGGGTCGCCGCGATTCGCACGCTGCTCACCGCCCTGATCTCCAATGATGCTTGGTAGCAACCGATTCCGTGCCGGGTCAACTTTTCAGAAGCTGAACGACCCGGTATCGACGCCGCCACCATCGCCACCGCCGCCGTCGGTCGGCACTTCGGCCACGGTGACCGTTGTGGTGGTCGACGAACTCGCCACACCGCTGCGCCCGGAGAAGGCCGCGCCGATGCTGTAGGAGCCCGCGGCACCCGGCGTCCAGACGATGCTCGCCTTGCCGTTCGCGCCGACCGGGATGTCGCCGAGCACGTTGTCGCCCGCCTTGAACTGGATCGTGCCACCCGCGGCCGGCGGGCTCACGCTCGCCTCCAGGGTGACGGCCTTGCCGACCTGCGCACCAGGCACCTCGGTGATGGTGGTGCTGGACACGGCGTCGCCTGACACCGTGATGGCCGGACCCTTGCCCTGATAGGTGCCGTCGCCGAGCGAGCCGCCATAGTGCATCGACGTCGGCAGCGGAGTATCGCGGGCGCAGTTCACGCCGACCTTGTACTGGATCTCGAAGGTCTGCGATTTCGGCGAAATGTTCGGGTACACCGGGTATTTGGTGATGCCGAACTCGGCACGGACCCAGTCCGAGGACGACGTGTCGATCGACACCACCTCACCCGACATCTTCGCCGAGCCCGCGACCGGGGTCAGGCACGCCGGGTGCAGATCCTTGATCGAGTAGATGTACTCCACCGGAATTCCGGTGCGCTCGAACTTCGTCGTCACGGTCACCGTGTCGCCGACCACCGGGTTGGTGTTCGACACGGTCCTGGTGAAACGACTGTTGCCGTCGTCCCAGGTGATAGCCGCCGCAGCGGCCACGGCCGATCCCGGAAACGCCGTCATCGCCAGCCCCGCCGCGGCCGCGAACATGGCCACACGCTGCGCTCTTCTGTCCACCATCATCTCCTCTCCCAGTACGCCGGACGCCCTCGACGTCGTCGAGGCGCTGATTCGCCCGAGTGGCGAGCAGTAGATCACGCCGTCGTACCCGGCGGAACCAAATCCGAAATAGATATCGTTCAGATTTCGAATTCGACTCGCGTCGGCTCGCGTTCACAACCTCGACACGGTCCGCCGGTACCGTCATGCCCATGAAGCCACCGGCGATCGGTTACCTGCGCCGCGACATCTCAGGTGTCGCCCAGTCCTGGGATGAAACGCAGATCCGTTCCCTAGCCGAGCGCTTGGGTTACCGCTTCACCAAGACCGTCGTCTTCAGCGACCGCACCGACGACCCGATCGGCCGCCTGATCGACGTGGTCACCACCACCGAAGCCGCCGCGATCGTCACCCCCAGCCTCACCCACCTCGGCACCGACCTGCCCCACCGCATCGCCGCCGCCTGCGACATCATCACGGTCTCCCCCGAGATAACCCACGCGAGAACCCTCCCCGCACTTCCCGCTTAGTTCAGCGCGCGGTAGCGGACCTCCCCAGCCCCCCGGAGATCTCATACCGTCCGTCGGTCGCACCCAACGCCCGATACGGTCCACCGCACGATACTGCGCCCCACCCACCGTCGGCGGCGCCGACAGACGAGCAGTCCGATCGGCCCGGTGCGAGGTGGTCGGTCAGTTTTCGGGGTGGGGTTCCAAGGCGCCCGCGGTGAGGCCGGTGGCTATGAGGTCGGCGGCTCGGTGGGCGGCAGTGGCGGTGGCGTGGGCGGCTACTCGCAGGTGGTGGAGGCGGCGGAAGGCCTCGCCGTAGGTCTTTTGATCGGGGAGCGCGAGCAGGGGAATGCGGAGGCGGGCGGGGTCGAGGCGGATGGTGGTCGTGCCGTACATGGCGGCGGCGTTGTCGGGGCTGCCGATGAAGCCGGCGAAGAACCACGGGTCTATGCGGGTGGGGTCGGTGCGGAAGACGAGGACGCCGGCGGCGGGGACGGCGCCGATGTCGGTGCCTTCGGCGACGCGGGTGCCCTGGGCGGCGCCGTGGTCGTCGCGCAGGCGGGCTACCAGGACGTCGCCTTCCTCGATCGGGTCACCGACGGGCGCACCGGGGGCGGTGAGGCCAGAGGGGGCGCGGCTGTTGAGCAGGTCGTGGCCGGTGAGGACCGGGCGCTGGGTGGCGTCGGCGGCGACGGCGTCGGGGGTGCTGCTGACGATACGCACGGCTTTGCCTGCGATCAGGTTGCCGACCGCCACCGAGCGCCACACGGTGCCCGGCGCCGAATCCCATTCGCGGACAGCATCAGCGATGGCATGCAGTTGCGTGAGGTTCTCACCGAGTTGACCGATGGCGGCGCGGGCCGAGGCCGAGGCGCGGTCGGGGTCGACGGCGGCGCGCACCTGCCGGGCGGGCGTGAGATCGACGTCGTCGTCGAGGACATCCATGACCCGGACCACGGCGGTCACGTCGGGGACGGTGGCGTCGTCACCCTGGTCGAAGGCATGCCACGCGGTGACGACAGTTTCGGCGAGGGCCTGCCAATCCGGTTGTTCTCCACCATGATCGGGTAAGCGGGTCGTATCGGCGAACAGCAATGTATCTTTCGGATACCCCTTGCCCGGACGCCGAAGGACCCACAGTTGCAGCCCTACCTGGCGCGGAGTCGACGCGCCGGGCGGTAAGGCGATCACGGCACGTAATGCGCCCGCCCGCAACAGTTCCATTCTGATGCGGCGACCCGAAGACCTGGCCGCGACAGCGGGTGGGAGCAGCAGAACAGCGGTGCCGCCGGGGTGTAGATGGGCGATGGCGTGCTGGACCCAGGCGAGTTCGGATTCGCTGCGCGGGGGTACCGAATACACCCAGCGCGGATCGAGCGCCAGTTCATCGGCGCTCCAATCCCGTTGCGAATAGGGCGGATTCGATAGCACCGCATCGAACTCGACATCGGTGAACGCGTCGGCGAGCAAGGCATCGCCCGTGCGGATATCCGTTTCGGCCCGGGGAGCCAGCGTACTGAGCAGCGCGGCGGTGCGGCTCGCCTGTACTGGCAGGATGTCCTGACCCGCCAGCCGGTCGGCGCCGATCCGGGCGGCCTCGAGCAACAGGGTGCCGCCACCGCAGGCCGGGTCGAGTACCGAGCGCGGGGCGGGCGACGCGGACGCGGCGAGCACGTCGGCCATCAAGGCGGCAACGGATTGATCTGTCGGGTAGATGCCGGTACTCGGACCGTCGAGGCCGCGTTCGGCCAGCACCGCCAGTGTCTGCTGCACGCCGACTTCGCCGATCGCCGCCCGCACCGCCTCGTGCGCCGCATCCTCGGCCGCACTCGTGGGGTCGGCCACGAACGCCATCAGTCCCGCGACATCCTCGGGCGCGACCTCGGAGCGCAGCACGGTACGCAGGTGCTGCACAGGAGAATCCGCCGCGGTGACCCCATGTCCGCGCAACCAGTGCTGCACCTCGGCGAGGTCGAACAGCGGCCGCGATTCGGAGCCCCCCGGCACCGGCGCGGGGAAGTCGGCGTGCCGGCGGCGCCAGTTGCTCACGGTGGCGCGGGTGACACCGGCCAGCCGGGAGATCTCGGCGGCGGCGACGGTGGGCGTCGAGTCTGACAAGGGGTCTCCTCTGGTCAAGGTCGAACCTTACACATCATCGTTGACATAACCCGACGTCAGTACACATGTTTTCAATGTCCACAGTGAAAACATTCCCCGGCGCGAACGGACCTGACCGAGAGCGGAATCCATGCCGCGATCACCCCCGCCATGGCGAGGCGACGGCCGGAATACGACTGTTGCGGTCTCGTGCGGGAAAATGGGGTGGTGACCACCGAGAACGAGCGTCCTGGACCGCCGGCTACGAGCCCGAGCATCTTGGTGATCACGATGTCTCGGCGGGTGGAGGCGGCGTTGGGGGTGGAGTTGGGGGTGCTGGATTTGACGGTGGCCCGGTTGGGGTTGCTCGGGCATATCAATGGGGTGCCGGGGGCCTCGTTCAGCGAGTTGGCGCGGATGTCGGGAACGAGTGTGCAGAGTGTGCATGCCGCGGTGAAAGGCCTTGTCGGGGCGGGGTTGGTGCAGGATCGGACGGCGCGGGCGGGGTCGGCGTCGGCGATCGAGTTGACGGCGGCGGGGGCGGGGTTGCTCGCGGAGGCACGGAAGGCGGTGGCGCGGGTGGACACTCAGCTGTTCGGCGCGGAAGCCGATCCGATTCTGCGGCGCGTCGGCGCGGCGATCGTCGACGCGTTCGCCGGGGAATTCCCGCCTCGACCTCAGGCGTGACGAATCCAACCTTCAATATGACTGAAGCTCGAGCTAGGCTTCAAACACAGTGAAGGTCGGAGGGAGTCGGTAGTTGGAACACGTCTTGCTGTCCGTGCATGTGCTCGCGGGCATCGTCTTCGTCGGCGGCTCAGCGGTCGCCACCAGTCTTTTTCCCCGGTACGCACCGGTCGCCGGTGGGCCGGATCCGGAGTCGGTACGGAATAGGCCGGTCGCGGTCGCCATGCACCGGATCGCCGGGAACTACGCGAAACTCGCGATCATCGTGCCGGTGATCGGCATCGTGCTGGCCACGATCCAGGGGCGGATGAACGAAATCTGGATCACCACCGCGATGGTGACCACCGCCGTGGCGGGTGGGCTGCTCGCCGTGCAGATCGTGCCGATGCAGCGCGAAGCCCTCGACCAGCCCGACGACGGCAAGCGCCTGCGCGTGCTGTCGATGCTCGCGGGAATCTACAACCTGCTGTGGACGGCCGTGGTCGTGCTCATGATCGTCCGTCCCGGATCCGCCACGTGAACGGCGCGCGCCAACCCCGCCCGCTCCGAGTTGTCGCCGAATTCACCTGAGCGACAAGCATTTACAGAACATCGAGCACCGCCGCGGCCAGTGGACCGGCCGAGGCGGGGTTCTGACCGGTGTGCAGATTGCGGTCGGCTTGCAGGAACGGCGCGAACGGTTCGCCGCTGTGATAGTCCGCGCCGAGTTCGATCAGCCGGTCTTCGAGCAGCCATCTGGCCTGGTCGGCGAGCCCGCCCAGACGTTCTTCGGCATCGCTGAAGGCGGTGAGGCGGTAGCCCTCGAAGGGTGAGGGCCCGCCGGCGGCGGTTGCCAGGATCGCCGCAGGGCCGTGGCAGACCAGCGCGAGCGGCTTGCCCGAGTGCAAGGTATCGACCAGCAGCGCCGCCGAATCCTTGTTCACCGCGAGATCTTCCATCGGTCCGTGGCCGCCCGGATAGAACACCGCGTCGTAGTCGGCCGACCTCACGTCGCCGAGAGGGATCGGATTCGCCAGCGGTGCGGCGCCTTTGATGGTCTCAGCGACTCTCCGTGCACCCTCTTCGCCACCGTTGGGCACCGGCGCCAGACTCGCCAGATCCACCGGCGGCTTCATTCCACCAGGTGTCGCCACCACGACGTCATGGCCTGCCTCGGTGAATGCCCGGTAGGGCGTGGCGAATTCGTCGGCCCAATAACCGGTATGGCGTTTGACATTGCCGGACAACGTCCAGTGATCGGCACCGGTCATTACGAACAGAATCTTCGCCATCATCGCCTCCGAGGGATCGCAGGTGGATTTCGACGTCAGTGCTTGGCGCCGATGGTGTGGAGAATCTCGTGGATGATCGGGTCGGTGAGCCGGTTGGTGACCGATCGGCCTTCCCGGCTAGAGGTGACGCAACCCTCGTGGCGCAGCACGCGCAGAGCCTGGGAAATCGCGTTCTCGTTGCGGCCGACCGCGGCGGCCAGCTCCCCGACGCTGATGCCGGGCGAGCGGTGCAGGCACAGCAGGATTTCCAGGCGACCAGGGTCTGACAGCAGGTCGAAGCGTTGGGCCCATTCCCGGATCTCGACATCACCGATCGCGCGACGGCCGAGTTCGACCGGCGACCCGTGCAGTGTGCGTGGCTCTCCCATGGCGCTGCCCAGCTTAATCGCCGAGTGGACGCCGACGGCACCGCGCGCTTACCCGCGGCTCGACGAAGGGCGGCGGGTGCGGGATCGAGTCGACCCGGAGCGGGTGTTCGTCTCCGACCTCGCACGGCGATTGCGGGTGGTCACCGGACTGCGACTTTGATGTGTTTCAGATCACCAGGGGTGAATTGCGAGCGAAAGTTCTTAACAGCTAATCGAATTCATCGAGAATGACGCACGTCACTGTCCGTTTTGAACTCTTAGGACTTTCTAAGTTACATTCCAGCAACAAACAGTTGGACACTTGATCATGGGTGCTCGATCGAGGGCCTGCGCTCCCCCGGGAGCACCGCCATTGACGGAAAGACTGCATTCATGAACATCAGCAAGGTTGCCGCAACCTCCGCACTTGTCATCGCCGCGCTCGGTGTTGCCACCGGCACGTCGCACGCCGCTCCGGCGCCTGCTCCCGCGCCCATCCCGGCCTTCCTCGACGGCGTCGGCCAGGGCGTGCAGCAGGTGCTGCCCGGCATCAACTGGAAGACCGGTATCGAGGGCGACGCGGTCGTCGTGCAGACCGACGCGGGTTCGCTCACCACCGACAACAACCAGTTCCAGGTGCGCGACAACCAGGGCAATGTCGTCGCCGCCCTGCCGCTCGCCTACACGCTCAACGACCTCGAGTACCCGATCGACGCCGACATCGACGGCACCCGCGCCACCCTGACCCCGCGCACCGACGCGGCCTCGGCCCGCCCGTCCTCCCTGCTGAAGGACGTCGTTCGCCAGGACGCCTTCGATGACGCCGTCGGTGCCGCGGCCACCCAGTTCGGCATCATCACCGCCATCGGCACTCTCGTCGGCACCCTCATCGGCGGCCTCGCCGGCTGCGCCATCGGCGGCGTCGGCGGCCTGGTCCTCGGCATCCCGGTGCTCACCCTCGGCGGCGCCACCGGCATCGCAGGCTGCCTCGCCGGTGCCGCCGTCGGCATCCCGCTCGGTGCCGCCGCGGGCCTGGTGCTGACCGGTGTCCCCGCCGCGATCGCCATCGGCATCGGCTTCAACAACCGGATCAACGCACCGGAAAACCAGTAGTAGACCTCGCGAAGGCCCCGTCCCGGACGGGGCCTTCGTGCTGTTCACGGTGCGAGACGGATCCGCAACTTCTCGTAGGTGGGGATGAAAACCTTTCTGCGATAACGACGTTCGACGATTTCCCAGGGGCGGCCGGTGACGGTCAGCGCAACGAGTAGCGCGGTGAGTTCGGAGTGGACGAGCTGGGCGCCGAGGCAGAGGTGGCGGCCGCCGCCGAACCAGAGCTGGCGGGTTTCGGGGTTGTAGTCGCGGTCGACACGGAACTCGCCCGCGGCGTTGTTGATGGTCCAGGTGAGGATCTTGACGTGGTCGCCAACGCGGAGGTCGCGGTCGGCGATGCGGACGTCCGCCGTGACCGAGCGGCCGACGAGGTAGGCGGGGCTGGTGACCCGCAGGGTCTCGCGGACCGCGTCGGGGAGCCGGTCGGGCGCGGCGAGCAGGGCGCGATGCTCGCCGGTGTCGTGCATGATCGCGACCATTCTGGTCATGGCGCTGGCGAGAGTGTCGGTGCCCGCCACAGCCATCAGGATCGCCAGGCCGCCCGCGTGCTCCACATCCAATCCGAGTTCACGGCAGCGGCCGAGAGTGGTATCGGGCTCGGCGCGGGCGTACGCGGCGGGGACATTCACCGCGAGCTGGGTGGCCAGCTCACGCGCGCGGGCCAGGGCGACGGGGTCGAGCGTCGTCGAGGCCATGGTGCCGAAACCCAGGTTGACCAGCTCTTCGACATGATGGAACAGCCGCAGGAACAGGGCGTCCTCGTCGTCGGTGTAGTCGCCACCGATAGCTGCGGCGATGTCTTCGGGGCGCATGCCGACCAGGTCGGAAACGCTGCGGCCCACCAGGATCTGCGCGCGGGCGGCTATGTCGACGGTCTCCCCCGCGGCGAGCCGCTCGCGCAGGTCACGCAGGTCGGGACCGATCACGCGCTCGACCAGGGCGTCGGTGTGGGTGAGGGTGAACAGGTCGCGCACCTTGGTCCGCAGGTCGGTATGACCCGGCCCTTCGAACAGATCCTCGACCCAGTCGCCGATGACCTGCGCCCACCAGTGCCCGGCCGCGCCCTCGGACACGATGCTGAAATGCGTGCTGTCGTTATAGATCTGGCGGGCCACCAGTGGATCGGCCACGAACCAGCCGAGTGTGCGAACCTTGCGGATCGGCCGCGCGAACCTGCCAAGCAGCAATAATCCAGGCAACCAGGGTTGACCTGCGGCGAGTAGGGTTAGTTCATGGCGTCGGGCCGAGCTCCACACCCCGGCACAATCTAATCGACCCGGCCCGATTAGTGAAGGTCTGTGGCTAGGATCGGCGAGATGCGCTGGTGGTGATCTGTGCATCACGCGATATCTGGAAGTGAACAAGCATGGTGAGATCGACAATCGAAGCCGTCGGCGCATATCTGCCGGCCAGGGAAGTGACCACGGCGCAGTTGCTGGCGCAGCTGGCTGTCGACGCGCCGCTGGATCTGGAGAAGGTCAGCGGGGTCAGGGCGCGCAGGGTACGCGGCGAATCCGAGGACTCGTTCACCATCGCCCTCGCCGCTGCCCGTAGCGCACTGGACAATTCGCGCTACGACGCCGCCGAGCTGGACGTGATCATCTCCTGTTCGATCACCCGGACCCGTGGCGAGGACTTCTGCCTGGAACCGTCGTTCGCCCTGATGCTGCGCACCGTGCTCGGGGCCAACCGGGCGATCCACTTCGACGTGTCCAATGCGTGCGCCGGGATGATGACCGGAGTTCTGCTGCTGGACAGGATGATTCGATCCGGTGCGGTGCGTCGCGGCATGGTGGTGTCAGGGGAATGCATCACGCCGATCGCCGATACCGCGGTGCGGGAGATCTCGCAGAAGTACGACCCGCAGTTCGCCTCGCTCACCGTCGGTGATGCCGGAGCGGCGGTGGTGCTCGACGGTACCGACGGGCCCGGGCTCGACTACGTGGAGCTCAACACCAGCGCCGCTTTCGCGAAGCTGTGCCTCGGGATGCCCAGCGATCAGGGACCGGGGGTCGCGCTCTACACCGACAATCGCGCGATGCACAACGAGTCGAGGTACCTGCTGTGGACCTCGCGGCAGCTGGAGTTCCTCGCAGCCCGCGGTTCCAGCTTCGCCGAAGAGAGTTACAACTACCTGATCCATCACCAATTCAGCGGCCCTGCCGTGGAATTGATCAACAAGATCGCCGAGCGCGAATTCGACGCGGCGATGCCGCCGGGGCTCGCGGTGCTCGACAGATACGGCAACACCGCGTCGACCTCACATTTCGTGGTGTTGCACGACGCGTTGCGGCAGGGACTGATCGCGCCGGGGTCGAAAGTATTGCTGGTACCGGCAGCGTCCGGGGTGGTCGCCGGATTCTTGTCGGTGACAATCGGCGATCTGCGGGTATAGGACAGTATGGGAATCATCATTTCTTCAGCCACGACGCGCAGCGGCGGCGTCAGCTCGGTGGGTCAGGCGGCCGACGCCGCGGGCGCGGCGTTGGCGGGGGCTGGTTGTCGGCCCGACCAGGTCGACGCGCTGATCAACGTGGGGGTTTATCGCGATGCGAACCTCGTGGAACCGGCGGTCGCGGCGCTGATCCAGCAGGCCGCGGGGATCGGGTTGGACTACCGGCGCGGTGACGTGCCATGTTTGTCGTTCGATCTGATGAACGGTGCCTGCGGGGTGGTGAACGCGGTGGGAGTGGCCGCCTCGCTGCTCGCCGACCTGCCTTCCGGGCATGTGATCGTGGTTTCCGGCGATGCGCATCCGTCGGGGCAGGCAGGCGCGGAGTTCGCGTTCGAGCCTGTCGGGGCGGCTTTCGTCCTCGAGAATTCCGCTGAGGCCGCGGGTTTCGGCGGCGTCCATGTGAGCGCTGGTGACGTGCTGCCCGATCCGCAGGGGTATGTGAAGTTGTCCGCGATGGGCGCCGAAGGGCGCTCGTCGCTGACAGTGGAATTGCTCGCCGGGACAGCGGAACTCGTCGAACACGCCACGATCGCCGCGCGCGAAGCGCTGGCAGCCGACGGTATCGACGCCGCGCAGGTGGTGCTGCTGTGCGGCAAGCCGACAGCGGATTTCGCCGGGGAACTGGCTGCCCAGCTCGGTGTGGGTGCGGTGGTGACCGACGACTTCGCCGCGGACGCGCACACTTCCGCGCTGACCGCCGCGTTCGTGGCCGCACGTGATGCGGGACTGGCCGATCGGCCGTTGCTGTTCGTGGCCGCCGATGGTGGACCCACCGCGGCGGCGGTGACCTATCGAGGGGTTGGTGTGCGGTGAATACGCCGCGACCTGGCAGCCATCGCGCGTCCGCCGATACCTCGACGGGGGTGCCGAGCCGGGCAACGGTGCTGGCCTTGCGGTCGATTCCGGTGGTCGGCTGGGTGTTTCTGATCGTCGGTGTGGTGCGGCCGTTGCGGGCCAGGTGGTTGCGGGTGGCCTTCTGGATCGATGTGGTGCTGAGCGTCGGGGTACATGCCGCGCAGATCCCGGCAGCGCGGAAAGTGGCCGCTGACCGGGGCATCTCGGCTCGTCGCGCCGCCGTGATGACGATGCTGCTCGGGGCGACCTGGTGGAAGACGTTGGGCGAGGGCGAACGGTGATCGATACGCCGGGCGTGGGTGGTGCGGCCACCGGGTTCCCGTCGGCCAGGCGGGTGATCGGTGCGCTGAGGTGGGGCACGGTGGCTCTGCCCGGCTTCGGCTCGCGAGTTCGTCGACGGTACAGCGTGGCGCGATGACTGTGCTGGTGACCGGCGCGAGCGGGTTCGTCGGTAGAGCGATCGTGGGTGGGCTGGTGGCGCGGGGAGTGCCGGTTCGGGCGATGGTCCGGGATTCGGCTTCGGCGCCGGAAGGTGTCGAGGTGGTCGTCGCCGATCTCGGGGACTCCGCCGCGCTGGCGCGGGCGGTCACCGGGGTGCGGGCTGTGGTGCACGCTGCTGCCCTACTCGGCGAATTCGGCAGACCTGCTGAGTTCTTCGCGGTCAATGTGGCGGGAACCGATCGGCTGGTGCAGGAATCCGCGGCGGCCGGGGTGGAGCGGTTCGTGTTCATCGGGAGCCCGAGCGCGTTGATGGCACCCGATGGTGGGGACCAGCTGGGGATCGATGAGACGGTGCCCTATCCTGCACGGTTTCTGAACAGCTATTGCGAAACCAAAGCTGTCGCTGAGCAATTGGTACTCGCCGCTAACGCACCCGGGTTCACGACGTGTTCGTTGCGGCCGCGGGCGGTGTGGGGGCCAGGAGATCGGCGCGGGCCGATCGTGCAGATTCTGGCGAAGTTGCGTGCGGGCCGGTTGCCGGATCTCAGTGGTGGACGCGATGTTCGGGCTTCGCTGTGCTACATCGACCATCTCGTCGACGCCGTGGCGCACGCACTGGAAGCCGAGAATATCGGCGGGCGAGCGTATTTCGTGGCCGATGCGGAACCGGTTTCGGTGTGGCCGACGCTGGATGCCGTGGCAGCACGATTCACGGTGGCCAGGCCGAGCCGCACGGTGCCCGCGCCGGTGCTCGGTGGGACATTGGCTGCGATCGAAACACTGTGGCGGATACCGGCGGTCGCACAGCGGTGGAATCCCCCCTTGTCGCGGTACGCGGTCGCGCTCGTCACGCGGTCGGCGACCTACGACATTTCACGCGCGGAGCGGGAACTGGGCTATCGGCCGACCGTGCCCTTCGCGACCGGCCTGGACAACTTCCACCGCTGGGTCACCCAGATCGGCGGGCTCGACCGGCTGCTGGAGGACATGTGAGTACTCGCGAACCGGGCACACTCTGGGTGGTGATTCCCGCCTTCGACGAAGAAGGTGGCATCGGCAAGACCCTGGATGCCCTAGCAGCGCAACAGGACACGGATTTCACGGTGGTCGTGGTCGACAACAACTCGACCGATCGCACCGTCGAGGTGGTACGGACATTCGCTTCGACGCATCCGGTGCCGCGCATCGTGATGATCGACGAGCAACAGAAAGGCACTGGCGCTGCCGCCGATACCGGAATGCGCTACGCGATTTCGCAGGGCGCAACCTACCTCGCGCGCACCGACGCCGACTGCCTGCCCGCCCCCGACTGGACGCGCCGGATCAAGGCCGGGTTCGACTCCGGTCTGCGGCTGGTCAGTGGTCAGCTGATTCCTCGCACCGACGAAGATGTTTCGCGGATCGACCGCACGATCATCCGGGTGGCCCTGGAAGTAGCGTCGGCCTTCGGCAAAGTGCGTCCGGGCAATCGGGATCCGAAATACCTCGGGCCGTATGTGATGACGCCGGGGTGCAATGTGGCGATCACCGCCGAATTGTATGTCGCCGCCGGGGGTTTCCCGCGGACCGCGATCGAGGATCTGCACGAGGATCGGGCGCTGGTCAACGCGGTGCGCACGATCACCACCGACTACGGCTTGCGCCGGGACATGCGGGTGTACGGCTCGAATCGCCGGGTGCGCGCCTGGGGTATTCGTAAGACACTCGCTTGGTACGCCGATCATCGGTATCGGCCCGAGGTGGTCGATATCCGGTGAGGCGCGCCAGAAACACCCGCGTACCGTCATCGACTACCGAGGGGACCACCGATGACCGATTTTCTCGAACGGCTTGCCGCGCAAGCTGAACGGATTCCGGATGCTTCGGCGCTCGGCACGGTCGGCAAGCGCGCGTTCACCTACCGGGAACTGGTCGATACCGTCGGCCGGGTGGCGCACAACCTCGGCGAGGCGGGGTTCGCGGCGGGTGATCGGATGCTGTTCTCGATCCGGCCGAGCGTGTCGTCGGTGCTGTTGATCTTCGGGGTGATCGCCGCGGGCGGGACGATCGTGTTCGTCGACCCCGGAGTAGGGCCGGAGCTTTTCGCCAAGCGGGTCGGCGTGGTCGAACCTTCCTGGGCTGCCACGGAATCGCTGCTGTACGCGGTGAGCGGTCCGCTCGCCCGCTTCGGGCGCAAGAAGGGGTTGGAACTGCCGCGCTTCGGCGCGCTCGGTGTTCGACATATCCACAGTGGCGTGTGGGTGCCGGGGACGCCGTTCGGGTCGATTCCACTGCGGCGGTTCACCGGTGATGCGCGCGAAACCGCGCTTCCTTCCACGGATCCCGATGCGGCGGCGTTGATCGTGTTCACCTCCGGGACCACCGATGAGCCGAAAGCTGTTGTGCACAACCGTGCTTCGTTGAGTGCGGGGCTTTCCGCGATGGGCGGGCGAACAAGTCTCGCGCCCGGCGCCTTCCTGCACACCGAGCAGCTCATGATGGGGTTGCCCGCGCTGATGGCGGGGGCGCGGTGGGCGATGCCGCGATATCCGCGGTTCGGCACGCATATCGACCCGGTCCGATTCACGCGGAATCTGCGGAGCGCGACGCACGCGTTCTATACCCCGGCCGATCTGGCTGTCGCACTCGATGCTGTCGAAGCCGGTGATCTTTCGGCGCCACCGCAGCTACGTCAGGTGGCTCTCGGCGGGGCACCTGTCACTTCCGCACTCCTTCGCCGGGCGCAGAAGTCGTTGCCCGACACCGAGTTTCTCGCGATCTACGGAATGACGGAGATCCTGCCGGTGGCGGTCGCGACCGGCGCCGCCAAGCTCGCACACGACGGGGATCTGCTCGGGGCACCGGTACGGGGCGTGACGGCGCGGATCGCCGACGATGGCGAACTCGTGTTGTCCGGCCCGAATCTGTGTCGCGGATATCTCGGCGGGGAGCCACTGACCGAGATCGCGACCGGCGACCTCGCGCGCTGGGACGGCAAGCAACTGGTCCTCACCGGACGCAAGAAGGACATGATGATCCGGGGCAAGACCAACATCTACCCGGGGTTGTACGAGCCGGTGATCACCGCGATCGACGGAGTACGCGAGGCGATCATGGTCGGCCTACCGGACGAGATCGGCGACGAGCGGATCGTACTCGCTGTGGTCATCGAGCCTGGAGCTGGGGACGTCGTCGGGCTACTTCGCGAGCGATTGCCGAAAGTCATCGACACCACCGCCGTGCCCGATGACATCGTGGTGCTTGACCGGATTCCGGTCAGCGGACGGACCAACAAGCCGGACCGGGCGGCACTGCGGGAGCTCGTGCGCGGTCTGCTCACCTAAGCCTGCGAATCCGAACCTCCTGTAGCATTCTGTACACCACGTAGCGCCCGCGCGTACACTCACTCCTATGAAGCAGATCCAGCAACGCGACCTTCGCAACGACAGCGGAAAAGTGCTAGCCGCGGTCGAAGCAGGTGAGAGCTTCATCATCACTCGCAACGGCAACCCCGTGGCCAAGCTCGAGCCGCTCGCCCGACGGACCTTTGTGCCTGTCTCCGAGCTGGCCCGTACCAGTGCCCGACTGCCACGTGTCGACTATCAGCAGTGGCGCACCGACCTGGACGCGATGATCGACCCGGAAATGCCCGACGGTGAGTGAGTCCGTCGAGCCACTCCACATCCTCCTCGACACATCGGTCCTCATCGACTACAGCGACGTTCAAGCGAGCCTGCCTGCCGCCGCGGATGCCGCGATCAGCGCCGTCAGCGTCGCCGAACTCGCGGCAGGGATCCACGCCGCCAAGGATCCGGTGCACCAGGCACAGCGCCAACTGCGGTTCCACTGGGTTGTCCGGTCGTTCGAACCGCTCCCGTTCGATATCGACACCGCGCACGTATACGGGTCGCTGGCGTTGCTGGTCGAGCAGATCGGCCGCAAGCCCCGGCGCCGGGTCGCTGACCTGCAGATCGCGGCCACGGCCGTCCAACATGCGCTGCCGCTCTACACCCGAAATCCCGACGACTTCAAGGGACTCGGTCCGCTGATCAACATCGTCGCCGTGTAGCCGCTGAGTCAGCGGGTGACGGAGCGAATGGTTCGGTCGGCCATGGACTCGATGGTTGTTCGCGGGAGCATCGTGTCGACGTAGCAGAAGGTGATCGACATCGTGGTGCCGAGGGTGGCAACCGCAACGGTGAGGGCGCTGGCGCAGGAGTTCGTTCCGGCGACGGTGAGAGCGGTGATGTGCAGGGGCTCAGGGGTTTCGGGTGGGGTCAGGCTTCCGAGGTTGCTGAGGGTGACGTTCCAGGGGGCACGGCGATCGATGAGTTCGATGGTGCGCCTGCCGGATTCGAGGGAGCGGGGGCAGCCGTAGCGGATGGCGGCCAGGGCGGTGAGGTCGTTGTTGTTCGCTAGCCGCTGGGCCAGTTGGCTTTTCGCTGCACGGGCCGCCTCCCAGAGGGAGTGGGCCGGGCCGTAGGGGACGACAGTGGGGACTACCGCGGTGAACATGCCGGGCTCGTCGTCGGCCGGGGGCGGGTTCAGGCGGGAGCGGACGTCTACCGGGATGCCGATGCCTGCGACGCCGGAGGGTCGGGGGGCGAGTTCGCCGAGGGCGTTGGCCAGCGCGGCGGTCAATGCGGCGTTGATGGTGACGTCGTGCTGGTGGCAGCGGGTGCGAAGGCCGGTGAGAGTTTCACCCTCGATGGTGCGAATCACGGTGCGGGTGCGGCGAATCGGGAGCGGTGGCGGGGTACCGGGCAGGCTGGTCGGGCGGCGGGCCATGGCGGTGAGCTGGCCGGTGATGTTGGCGCGTAGGCAGCGTACGAGGCGCGTGTGCGCGGGTGGGATGAGGTCGTCGGGGGCCGGGATCGGTGGGCGCGAGGCCGTGCGGAGCGGAGATCCGAAGGCGTAAGCGAGGATTCGCCACACCGATGATGCCATCGAGCGGCCGTCTACCAGGACGTGGGACAACACGAGGATCAGGTCGTGGTGTTCCTCGGAAGTGCCTGGGCGCCAAGCCAAATCGATGAGTCGTCCCGGTGCCGTCGCCAGGTCGATGGGCTCGGCCAGCTGTTCGTCGAAGACCGTGCGCCACTCGTCGGGGTCATCGGCGATGCGGTGCAGGACCGGTAGGTGCGGGTCGGCGGACGGGGCGAAACGCGGGCCGTCGACAACCGTTGTTCGCAGCAACGGAAACTCCGCGACCAGCGCGTCGGTGGCCTCTTCGAGACGGTAGGCACCGATCGGGCCGCGCACCCGCAATCGGACGACGCAATTGGCCGGCGACAACTGATCGACGAGCCAGAACCACCGTTCCGATGCCGACAGCGGCCGCATCACCTCACCCAACGCGGCCTCCCTTGTATCGGCAACTGTGTCACGCGAGCGTAGCGAACCGGCATCCGCTCGATACTCAGCTCTTTCACATGGTGTTACTACATGCGTATTATGGACTTATGGGTTTCGAGTGGCCTGATTGGGCGATCGCTCACCTGATCGGCATCGAACCCAGCGAGGTTCGGCAGGTCCTCGCAGCGTCACGACGGTGGCCACGCCCGGCTTTCGACGGCCAGGTGACCGTCCTGACGGTGTGGGGGCGCACCACAGCAGGCCGCCCGCTGATCGTGGTGATGCGACAGCGGGAGGACTGGACGTGGGTGATCATCGGCGCACGCACGATGCGCGCCGAGGAACTGGCGCAATTCGAGCAGTGGGAAAGTGGGAGCCAATCATGAGCGAGCCAGGACTTCCGTCCAGCAGAGAAGAACTCGCCGACTTCATGGATCGGCTGAGTTTCTCCGACGAGCCCACCGACGCCCCACCACGCCTTCCCGTCAACGAAGACATCATGGTGACCACGTCGATCCGCCTCCCCCTCGGCCTACACAGCCGCCTGAAAACCCTCGCCGACGAACGCCGCGTAGGCGTGTCGACCCTGCTCCGAGAATGGGCCGAAGCGGCCGTCGCCGATATCGACGACGAAGACCAGATGATCTCCCTGGCCGAAGCCAAACGCGCGCTTTCGCGCGTCCACCCGATCCACCGGGCCAGTTGACGATCTAAGAGTGTCGCTATCGCGGTGAAGTGCCCGCCGCTGCCGGCAGCACGCGAACCGTGCAGGTGATTCCAGGAGCGTTCGCCAACCGCGAATCAGTGGTGAGCAAGTCGCAGCCGTAGGCCTCAGCCGCGGCGACGTAGGTGGCATCGTAGGCGGTCAGGTTGTCGTGTAGCTCCCATATTCTCGGGACGAGAACGCGGGTTACCGGGACTTCGGGGTCCAGCTTTTCCACGGCGGTGACCGCTCGGGCCGCTTGCTCGGTGGTGATGGTGCCCGCCCGGGTGAAGCGGCGGATCACCGAGAGGACCTCGACAGTCCAGTGCTGCGGGGCGATCCAGCGGTTGTCGGCTTCCAGGGCGGTGCGACAGCTGTCACCGAGGGGATCAGGATTCAGGAGAGCATGGACGAAGACCGGGGCATCGACCACGATCACTCGCCGATCTCCGGACCGTCCAGCACCGAATCACGCTCCGCGCGTTCAGCATCCAGGGCCACCACGACTTCCTGCGCGGTGAAAGCGACGTCCCACGTCGCGGGACTGAACTGTTTGAGAACCGCGATGTTGTCCTGACGGCGAGCTTCATCGCGGACCAGGTCGAACAGGAAAGCCTGCAGCGACTGCCCTCGTCGCTGCGCCAGCGCGACCAACTGATCACGCAGCGGCTCTGGAACGTCACGAATCTGCAAGGCGACCATGCATGCAATTGCACATGCACGACTGACGGGTCGGAAGACGACCGAGGCCTCCGCAAAAAAGCGGGGCCTCGGTCGTGCTGATCAGCTAGCTCTGTCTCAGCGGCGGCGCTTGCCGCCCTTCGAATCGGTGCGAGCCGCTTCACGGCGTTCGCGGCGGGTGCCCGACTGCTGGCCGCCGCCGTATTCCTGGGCGTCGGAGTGGGATTCGGCGCGGCCGTCTTCGGCGGGGCCCGAGTAGTTCATCGCTCGGGGTGCCTGGTCGCCGATTCCCTTGGCACGCAAGGCCGGTGGGGCCTGGGTTTCGGTGGGGGTGGCCTGGGGGCGGGCGCCGACGGGGGAACGCAGGCCCTTGTCGATCGAGACGCCTTCGGGCTGGGGCTGCTGGACTTCCACCTGGAGGTTGAAGAGGAAGCCGACCGACTCCTCTTTCAGGCCTTCCAGCATGGCGGCGAACATGTCGAAGCCTTCGCGCTGGTACTCGACCAGCGGGTCGCGCTGGGCCATGGCGCGCAGGCCGATGCCCTCCTTGAGGTAGTCCATCTCGTAGAGGTGTTCGCGCCACTTGCGGTCCAGGACCGAGAGCAGGACCTGGCGTTCCAGGTTGCGCATGGCGCCTTCGCCGGCGAGGCCGTCGATCTCCTGTTCGCGCTTCTCGTAGGCGTTGTGCGCGTCTTCGAGGAGGGTCTCGCGGAGTTCGTCGCGGGTGAGTTCGCCCGCGTCGCCGGTGGCGGTCTCGCCGGCGAGTTCCTTGTGGTCCAGGCTCACCGGGTAGAGGGTCTTGAGGGCGGTCCAGAGCTTGTCCAGATCCCAGTCCTCGACATAGCCCTCGACAGTGGCACCGTCGACGTAGGCGGTGGTCACGTCGGTGATCATGTTCTGAACCTGACCCTCCATGTCCTCGCCACGCAGGATCTGGTTGCGCTCGCCGTAGATGACGGTGCGCTGCTGGTTCATGACCTCGTCGTACTTCAGCACGTTCTTGCGGATCTCGAAGTTCTGCTGCTCGACCTGGGTCTGTGCGCTCTTGATGGCCTTGGAGACCATCTTCGCCTCGATCGGCACATCGTCGGGCAGGTTCAGCCGCGTCATGATCGACTCGAGCGCGGCACCGTTGAAGCGGCGCATCAGCTCGTCGCCCAGCGAGAGGTAGAAGCGGGACTCGCCCGGGTCGCCCTGGCGGCCCGAACGTCCACGCAGCTGGTTGTCGATCCGACGCGACTCGTGGCGCTCGGTGCCGAGCACGTAGAGACCGCCTGCCTCACGAACCGTTTCGGCGTCGTCCTCGGTCTGCTTCTTGACCTGCTCGAGCGCGGAATGCCAGGCGGCCTCGTACTCGTCGGGGGTGTTCACCGGGTCGAGGCCCTGCTTGCGCAGCAGGATGTCGGCGATGATGTCGGCGTTGCCGCCGAGCACGATGTCGGTACCACGACCGGCCATATTGGTGGCCACGGTGACCGCGCCGGGACGACCGGCCTCGGCGATGATCTGGGCTTCCTGCTCGTGGAACTTCGCGTTCAGCACCGAGTGGGCCACACCGCGTTTGGTGAACTGCTTGGACAGATACTCCGAGCGCTCCACGCTGGTGGTACCGATCAGGACCGGCTGACCCTTCTCGTGCCGCTCGGTCACGTCGTCGACGACCGCGGCGAACTTGGCCTCTTCGGACTTGTAGATCAGGTCGGCCTGGTCCTTGCGGACCATCGGCTTGTTCGTCGGGATCGGGACCACGCCGAGGTTGTAGATCGAGTGCAGCTCGGCGGCCTCGGTCTCGGCGGTACCGGTCATGCCGGACAGCCTGGTGTAGAGGCGGAAGTAGTTCTGCAGGGTGATCGTGGCCAGGGTCTGGTTCTCCGGCTGGATCTCGACCTTCTCCTTGGCCTCGATCGCCTGGTGCATGCCCTCGTTGTAGCGGCGGCCGACCAGGATGCGGCCGGTGAACTCGTCGACGATGATCACTTCGCCGTCGCGGACGATGTAGTCCTTGTCGCGCTGGTAGAGCTCCTTGGCCTTGATGGCGTTGTTCAGGTAGCTCACCAGCGACGAGTTCGCGCTCTCGTAGAGGTTGTCGATGCCGAGCTGATCCTCGACGAACTCCACGCCCGCCTCGTGCACACCGATGGTGCGCTTCTTGATGTCGGTCTCGTAGTGGACGTCCTTCTTGAGCAGCGGCGCGATGCGCGCGAACTCGGCGTACCACTTCGAGGAGGCGTCGGCCGGGCCCGAGATGATCAGCGGGGTGCGGGCCTCGTCGATGAGGATCGAGTCGACCTCGTCGACCACGGCGAAGTTGTGACCACGCTGGACGAGATCGTCCAGGGAGTGAGTCATGTTGTCGCGCAGGTAATCGAAGCCGAACTCGTTGTTCGTGCCGTAGGTGATGTCGGCGGCGTAGGCCACCCGACGCTCGGCGGGGGTCATCCCGCCCAGGATCACGCCGACCTCGAAACCGAGGAAACGGTGCACGCGGCCCATCCACTCGGCGTCGCGCTTGGCCAGGTAGTCGTTGACCGTGACCACGTGCACGCCATCGCCGGAGATGGCGTTGAGGTACGCGGGGAGCACACAGGTCAGGGTCTTGCCCTCACCGGTCTTCATCTCCGAGATATTGCCCAGGTGCAGCGAGGCGCCACCCATGATCTGAACCTTGTAGTGCTTCTGGTTCAGCACGCGCCAGGACGCCTCACGCGCCACGGCGAAGGCCTCGAGCAGCAGGTCGTCGAGGGTTTCCCCGTCGGCGTAGCGCTGGCGGAACTCGTCGGTCTTGGCGCGCAGCTCGTCGTCGGTCAGCGCTTCGATCTCGTCGCCGTACGCGATGACCTCATCGGCGAGGTGCGAGAGCCGCTTGACCATGCGACCTTCACCAATCCGTAGCAACCTCGTCAGTGTCAGCGCAGGCACGGGTCTCGTCAGTCCTCTGGTCGGAGTGTCTTTAACGGCGATGGTAGTCCGCAGACCACCGTACCCGGCGGCGTGGACCCGTGCCCGACGTACCGGGGCAGTCATTGCCCCAGGTCACAATGCCCGGCGAGCCTCGTTGCCCGGCACCGCGATTCACCTGCCGTGACGTAGGATGTAGCGCGTGCCCGATCAGCGCCATACGGCACCGAAAGGAGCTTCGGAGCGCGTGATCACGAGATTGACGCCGCAGGACGCGTCGTTCTATCGGCTCGAGTCGAGCAGCAACCCGATCCACATCGGCTCTCTCGCGATCCTGAACAACTCCGCCCCCGACGGCGAGGGCCAGGTACTCGACTACGAACGCCTCGTCGACCTGGTCGAATCCCGGCTACCGCTGGTACCGCGCTACCGCCGCAAGGTGCGCGAGATCCCACTCGCCATGGGCAGGCCGGTATGGGTCGAGGACAGTCGCTTCGACATCAGCTATCACATCCGCCGCTCCGCGCTGCCCGGTCCTGGCAGCGACTGCCAGCTCTACGATCTCGTCGCCCGGCTCGCGTCGCGACCCCTGGATCAGGGGCGACCGCTGTGGGAGATGTATCTGATCGAAGGGCTCGCCGACGGGCGCGCCGCGGTGTTCACCAAGTCGCACTCGGCGCTCGTCGACGGTGATACCGCCCTCGAGATCGGGCACGTGATCCTCGACAACTCCCCGCTGCCGCGCGAACTGGCCGACGACTCGTGGCGGGCGCCGCGCGAACCCACCGATGTGGAATTGCTGGCCGGGGCGCTGTCGCAGCTGGCCGCGCAGCCGCGCGAAGCCTACGGCGTGATGCGCGACGCGGGATCGAACGCGTTCGGGGTGGTGCGCGGCACGCGGATGGCGGTGAAGGCCGCGGCCAATGTGGTGCGCGCGGCGACGTCGAGCGCGGCGCCGGACAGCCCGCTCAACGCCCGCACCTCGCGCAGCCGCCGCTTCGACGTGGTGTGCACCGATCTCGACGACTACCGCACGATCCGCAGGCATTTCGACTGCTCGATCAACGACGCGGTGCTCGCGGTGGTCACCGGGGCGCTGCGCAACTGGTTGCTCTCCCGCAACGAAGCACTGGTCGAGTCGACCAATCTGCGCGCGGTGGTGCCGATGTCGGTCTACGTCGACGGCGACAACCAGCTGACCCCGGCCAGCGAGGTGTCCTCGTTCCTCATCGATCTGCCCGTGGGCGAACCGAATCCGACGATGCGCCTGTCGCACATCTCGCACGCCACCGAGGCCGCGGGCAGGCAGCGTCGCGGGGTGCGGGCCCGCACGCTCGTGCACCTGGCCGGATTCGCGCCCGCGAGCCTGCACGCGATGAGTGTGCGGGCGGCGAGTACCTTCGCCGACAACAGTTTCAATCTGGTGATCACCAACGCGCCGGGACCACAGACCGCGATGTACATCGGCGGGGCTCGCATGCTGGAGATGTATCCGGTATCGCCGCTGCTGCGCAATCAGACCTTGAGTTTCGGGCTCACCTCGTACGACGGTCAGGTCTTCTACGGACTCAACGCCGACCGCGACGCCATGGCCGACATCGATGTTCTCGCGGCATCGGTGCACGAATCGATGGAGGAGTTGCTCGGTGCCTGTCTCTGAGAACGACACGATGCGCGTCTACATCCCGGCGACGATTCCGCTGCTGCGCCAACTCGTCGACGAGCAGCAGCTGCTCCCGCTCGGCGCGACCGCGTTCGCCGTGACCCCAGCCCTGCGCGAGGCCTACGCCGCGGGCGACGACGAGGAACTCGCCGAAGTGGCGATGCAAGAAGCCGCACGGGCCTCCATGCGGTTGATCGCCGCCGAGCGCGACGGGCTCGACGATCCCGACGACGACGCCCAGGGCGAAGCGGCCGGCCCGGGTAGCCCGGTGTATCGGCGCGCGGTGATCGCGGCGGATGTGCCAGGGGCGAAGCTGCGGCCCGATCTCGACGATGCGGTGGTGAAGCTGTCGGGGGCGATCAGCTTCAAGCAGGTCGCCGCGGTGCATGTCGACCTTGCCGAGGCGGAGCCGCAGGTCGCCAAGGCCGTGGACGTCATCGATGCCGCCGACCTCGGTGATACCGACGCGGAATTCGTCCTCGGCGACGCCGAGGACCATCAGCTTGCCTGGTACGCGCCACAGGAGCTGCCGTTCCTGCTCGAACTCCTGTAATTCGCGGTTCTCGGCCCTGTCACCCCGATTCTTCCCTCCCTGCGGGCACTCCTTCGTCGCACCCCTCCGGTCAGTCCGAAACCGGGGGTGGGCCGAGCACTCAGAATGTTCACAACTAGCGCTCAACCTACGATGCCGTAACCTGGCTGCGAGCGAGTCACCCCACGGTGGCTCGAATGCACGACAGGGAGAAATCGCAGCGCATGGTCCTCAATAAGTTCCGGGAATGGCTCGAAGCACCGGCGGCGCAGGTCGCCGATCGCGGCGGCAAGCTCAACGTGTTGCGCGGCGCGGTAGCCCGGGTGACCACTCCCCTGCTGCCCGATGACTATCTACACCTGGCCAATCCGCTGTGGTCGGCGCGCGAGCTGCGCGGGCGCATCGTCGAGGTGCAGAAGGAGACCGCCGACTCGGCGACGCTGGTGATCAAGCCGGGCTGGGGCTTCGATTTCAAGTACCGCCCTGGGCAGTACATCGGCATCGGCATCCTGATCGACGGCCGCTGGAACTGGCGTTCCTACTCGCTGACCTGCCCCCCGGACTGGACCGGCGAGGGCGGCAAACGACTCATCTCCATCGCGGTGAAGGCGATGCCGGAGGGCAAGCTGTCAAGCCACCTTGTCAACGGGGTGGCCGCGGGCACCATCGTGCGCCTTGCCGCGCCGCAGGGCGGGTTCGTGCTGCCCGAGCCGCCGCCGTCGAAGGTGCTGTTCCTCACTGCGGGCAGCGGTATCACCCCGGTGATGTCGATGCTGCGCACGATGGACCGCCGCGACGGCGTCAACGACGTGGTGCACGTCCATTCCGCGCCCACCGACGCCGATGTGATGTTCGGCGCGGAACTGCGCGCCCTGCACGACAAGCACCCCAGCTTCGTCTCCCACCTGCAACTCACCGATGAGCAGGGCCTGTTCTCCCTGGCCGGCCTCGACGAGCTGTACCCCGACTGGCGCGAACGCGAGACCTGGGCCTGCGGACCGGCCCCGATGCTCGACGCGATCGAGCACCACTGGAAGAACGCGGGTGTGGCCGGCAAGCTGCACATCGAACGCTTCGAGGTGGAACGCTCCGCGATCGGCGAGGGCGGCACCGTGACGTTCGGCACCACCGGGCGCACCCTCACCGTCGACGGTGCGACCAGCCTGCTCGAAGCCGGAGAATCCGTCGGCGTGCAGCTGCCCTTCGGCTGCCGGATGGGCATCTGCCAGACCTGCGTGGTGACCATCTCCGCCGGACACGCCCGCGATCTGCGCAACGGCGACGAACGTCAGCCCGGTGACAAGGTGCAAACCTGCATTTCCGCCGCCGCGGGCGACTGCACGCTCGACATCTAACCGGTTGCCGAACCGCTGACCGGGTACCCTCGATGTATGCGTCGGGCACAACCCGTGACCGACGGCAATCGGTTAGGCCCCTCGCTTCGATCTTTGCCTGCGGGCGCGACTTAGGATCACTCACAGGCCGAACAGCATCGAGGGCGCGAACCCGAGGCGCGCAGCGCCCGGTACTCGGCCGTCTCGATCTGGACTGACCGCGGTACCAGCCGCTCGTAAACACAGGAGGACCCCCGGTGGCCATCACCGATATCCAGGCCTTCGCCCATCTGACGGCGGCCGACATCGAGACACTGGGGAAAGAACTCGATTCGATCCGCCGCTCGGTGGAGACCTCGCGCGGCGAACACGACGCAAAGTACATCCGCCGCACCATCGCGGCCCAGCGCGCCCTCGAGGTCGCCGGGCGCGCGGTGCTGTTCGGTAGCCGTAACCGCTGGGCCTGGCTCGGTGGTACCGCGATGCTCTCGGTCGCCAAGATCATCGAGAACATGGAGCTCGGCCACAATGTGAGCCACGGCCAGTGGGATTGGATGAACGATCCCGAGATCCACTCCACCAGCTGGGAGTGGGACATGACGGGCCCGTCGGCGCAGTGGCGGCGCGCGCACAACTATTCGCACCACACCTACACCAATGTCCTTGGCAAGGACGAGGATCTGGGCTTCGGCATTCTGCGGATGACCCGCGACGAGGCGTGGCGCCCGCTGCACCTGGCACAGCCCGCCGCCAATCTGCTGCTTGCCGCGACCTTCGAGTGGGGTATCGCACTGCACGATCTCGGCATCGAGAAGGAGCTGGCCGGGGTCGATCCCGGCGCGAAGACCTCACCGCAAGATATCGAGTTCTACCGCAAGGCGGGCCGCCAGGTCGCCAAGGATTTCGTGCTCTACCCAGCACTGACCGGACCTGCCTGGAAGTCGACGATCAAGGCCAACGCCACCGCCAATCTGGTGCGCAATCTCTGGTCCTACGCCGTGATCTTCTGCGGGCATTTCCCCGACGGCGCGCAGAAGTTCACCTCAGAACAGCTCGACGGGGAAACCCAGGGCGAGTGGTACCTGCGCCAGATGCTGGGCAGCGCCAACTTCAAGGCCGGTCCCGTGATGGCCTTCATGAGCGGCAACCTCTGCTACCAGATCGAGCACCACCTGTTCCCCGACCTGCCGAGCAACCGGTACTCGGAGGTGGCGGTACGGGTGCGCGAGCTGTGCGACAAGTACGACCTGCCCTACACCACCGGCTCGCTGGGCAAGCAGTACCTGCTGGCCTTCCGCACCATCCACAAGCTGGCGCTGCCGGACCGCTTCCTCAAGCGCACCGCCGACGATGCCCCCGAGACGTCATCGGAGCGCAAGTTCGCCGGTATCTCACTGCCCGAGAGCCTGCGGGTCGACCCGGAGACCGGCAAGCGTTTCGGTCTGCGTTCGGCGCTGCACGATGCGAAGGTCACCCTCGAGATCAAGGCACGGCACGAGAAGGAAGTGCTGCGCGAGGCGAAGACGGCGCTCAAGGCACGAGCCCGGCAGGAGAAGCTGGCCTTGCGCGAGGCCAAGCGGGCGCTCGGCGAACGCGCTGTGCGCGAGCGGGGGGTACTGCGCGCCAAAGCAGCTCGCCGCATGGCTCGCCACGCCTGATAACATTTACATCTCAATTGCGCAATAGGACTTATCACACATTTCGTCCCGAAAATCGCCAACCTACGCTCTCGTAACTTACGGTACTGTAGCCGCCATGGCGATCTCGGATGTCAAGGAATACGCGCACCTCACCGCAGCGGATGTCGAAGCTCTAGGTGCGGAGTTCGATGCGATCCGCCGGGAGATCGAATCCTCCCGCGGAGCGGCGGACGCGCGCTATATCCGCAACGTCATCCGGTTACAGCGCGCGCTCGAGATCAGCGGCCGCACGGTGCTGTTCGCCAGCTTCCTGCCGCCGGCCTGGCTGGCCGGTGTCGCCCTGCTCAGCTCCGCCAAGATCATCGAGAACATGGAGATCGGGCACAACGTCATGCACGGGCAGTGGGACTGGATGAACGATCCGGAAGTCCACTCCACCTCGTGGGAGTGGGACATCGTCGGTCCCTCCGCGCACTGGAAGATCACCCACAACTTCCTGCATCACAAGTACACCAACGTGCTCGGCATGGACGACGACATCGGCTACGGCCTCCTGCGCGTGACCCGTGATCAGCGCTGGATGCCGTTCCACCTGGGCAATCCCATCTACAACTTCCTGCTGCAAGCGCTGTTCGAGTACGGCGTCGCGGTCCAGCACCTCGAGCTGGGCAAGGTCGCCAAGAAGAAGTGGGACAAGGACTCGCCCGAGTGGAAGCAGTTCGAAGCCGACCGCACCCTGGTACTGAAGAAGATCGGCAAGCAGGTCGCCAAGGACTACGTGGTCTTCCCGCTGCTCACCGGCCCGTCGTTCGTAACTACGCTCACGGCCAATATCGCCGCCAACGTGATCCGCAATGTGTGGACCAACGCGATCATCTTCTGCGGCCACTTCCCCGACGGCGCCGAGAAGTTCACCAAGGCCGATATCGAGAACGAGACCAAGGGTGAGTGGTACCTGCGCCAGATGCTCGGCAGCGCCAACATCACCGGCGGACCGCTGCTGAACTTCATGAGCGGCAACCTCAGCCACCAGATCGAGCACCACCTGTTCCCCGACCTGCCGAGCAACCGCTACGCCGCCATCGCGGTGCGGGTGCGTGAGCTGGCCGAGAAGTACGACCTGCCCTACACCACCGGCTCGCTGCCGGTGCAGTACTTCAAGTCGTGGCGCACCATCCTCAAGCTCTCGCTGCCGAACAAGTACCTGCGCCACACCACCGACGACGCGCCGGAGACCAAGTCCGAGCGTCTGTTCGCGGGCAACACCACCCCCACGATCGACCCGATGACCGGCCGTCGCCAGGGCTTGCGCACCGCACTGTCCGCCGGTCGTAAGCTGGCCCGCCGTACGGTGGCCTGAGGCGGCTGCGGTTGGATGGTCGGCGTGAATGCCGACCACCTGAGCGTCTACGACGCGATCCGTCTGCGTCGCGATGTGCGCGCCGAGTACACCGGCGAGCCCGTCGACGACGACACCCTGTTACGGATCCTCGACGCCGCGCATCGCGCGCCCAGCGTCGGGAACTCACAGCCGTGGGACTTCGTCGTGGTTCGCCACGCCGGGACGCTGCGCCGTTTCGCCGAGCACGTGGCGGACAAGCGGGTCGAGTTCGGTGCGTCGCTGCCTGCCGAGCGGGCGGCGACATTCGAGCCGATCAAGATCGACGGGATCGTCGAGAGCGGCACGGGTGTTGTTGTCACGCACGATAATTCACGTGGCGGACCGCAGGTACTCGGCCGGGCGAGCGTGCCGGAGACGGGCGTGTACTCGACAGTGCTCGCCATCCAGAACCTGTGGCTCGCGGCGACCGCGGAGCAGGTAGGGGTGGGCTGGGTGTCGTTCTACGATCCGGAATTCCTGCGTGAACTCGTCGGCCTCCCCGCCGGGATCGAGCCGGTGGCCTGGCTGTGCGTGGGGCCGGTCAGCGCATTCCAGCAGGTGCCGGATCTGGAACGTTTCGGGTGGCGGTCGGGACGGTCGCTGACCGAGGCCGTGCATCACGAAACCTTCGGCGGCTGAACAAGATCCGGACACCCGCCGAGAGCGGATGCCCGGATCGGTCATGGTTCTAGGCCAGCTTGATCAGGCCGTAGTCGAAGGCGTGTCTGCGATAGACCACCGACGGGCGGTCGGTCTGTTTGTCGTGGAACAGGAAGAAGTCGTGACCGACCAATTCCATCTGATAGAGGGCGTCGTCCACCGACATCGGTGTCGCGGTGTGCACCTTGGTGCGCACGATGTGGCCGGGGCCTGCCTCGTCGACTGCCTCGTCGTGGTCGTGGGCAGCAGAACCGTCCGGCTGGGCGAACAGCGACTCGTCGACCAGTGTGGCAGTGGCCTGCGCGACCGAGACCGGCGTCTTGTCGCCGTAATGCACGACGCGCCGCTTGTCCTTGGACCGGCGCAGTCTGCTCTCGATCTTCTGGGTGGCCGATTCGAGCGCGGCATAGAAGCTGTCGGCGCATGCCTCGGCACGCACGATCGGTCCACGGCCGCGCGCGGTGATCTCCACGCGCTGACAGGCCTTGCGTTGACGACGATTGCGTTCGTGGAACAGTTCCACATCGAAGAGGAAAATCGACGGGTCGAAGCGCTCTAACCGAGACAGCTTCTCCGCGACGTAGATTCGATAGTGGTCAGGGATTTCGACGTTGCGACCGGAGACCACCACTTCGGCGTTCGGAGTCTCCATATCGATCGTCTCGGTGGCACCGTTCTGTAGTGCCGTGGGGTCAGCATCTTGCACTGATGCCCGTGAAGAAGTCGTCACGCGTACCTCCCGGATATGGCCGCACAACTACGAACGTAGGGCGGCGGGATTGAGCTGTGCCGATCGGGAATCGCCCGGCACCTGTCTCCGCGGCACCACCTCCCAAACTTGTGGTTCGGTGTGTGCTCGCGACGCTAGTCCGCCATCGGCGAGTCCGCCACTGTTCACGCGAACTTTCCTCCGTCAAGCCGCGCAGGTCACCAAAACCGCCCGCGGAACTATGCCGATTCGGCTAAGAACACGTGTCGATTCACAGGCGGTGGCGCCGGTGGTCAGTACATCGTCGACCAGTACTACCTGCGCATTCGCACCGATGGCGACCCATTCGGCCGGATCGGCGACGGTCATGATCTTGCCGCGCAGATTGTGGGTGCGCTCATGCTGGGTCAAGCCCACCGAATCCCGGACGCCGCGCCCCATCCGCAGCAGCGGCGCGGTTCGGCACTCGATCAGCCATCGGGCCGCGACCGCGACCGAGCGCGCCACCGGGTCACCGCCACGGCGACGGGCCGCCGCGGTTCTGGTGGGTGCGGGCACGAGCAGGAGGGGGCGGTCGGCGGCGCGCAAGCGGGCAAGCGCATGGGCAAGTGCCAGCCCGAGTGGGGCGGCGAGGTCGCGCCGGCCGTGTTCCTTGGCCGCCAGCACCGCCCGCCTGCCCACGCCGGAGTAGGGGCCAAGCGCCCAGCACGGAACACCGGGATCGGCGCGCGGCCGCACCCGGACGGGACCACGGCCGAGTTCAGCGGCGCACTCGGCGCACCAATTCTCGCCGGGCGAACCGCACCCGCCGCACCGGTCGGGCAGGATCAGATCCAGCAGCACCGTCATAGCGAGCGAGTATGGCAGTGGGCACTGACATGCTTCGTCGCTCGACGGGCATCGTTCTCGGCGCGCCTCCGCCGATGGACTGACCGAAGGGTGCGACGAAGGAGTGCCCGTAGGGAGGGAAGAGGTGGAGTTCAGCGCCGAGAACCGCGGCACCAGCCGCCAATAATTCAGCTCGGCAGGACCGGCACAACCCGTTCTCCGGTCAATCCGGGTACCTCGCGCCAGAAACGGTCATTGCGGGTCGGATCGGCGGTCTGAAGCTGCAGGACGGCCCGGGAATCGGCCACGTACTGCGTGGCCGGGGCCGCTGTCACCACCCGAACCGGCGGGGTGAGGTTCTGCGAGGTCACCGCACTGAATTGGGAGCCGTCGATGGAGACGGTGAAGACCGGGTCAACATTGCCTTCACGGGCGACCATGATGGTGTCACCGGTGACCCAGCTCAGCGAGACCGCGCGTGAGCTCAGGCCGAGTGCCAGCGGCAGCGGGGAGGTGAGCGCGTACTTGCCGTCCGGCCGCCGTTCGACCACCGCGACATAGACCTTGCCGTCGGCGATCAGCGCCGCACGCACACCGGTACGCGAGACCACCACCTCGCTGATCGGCGGCCGCGGTGCGCCTGCGCCGTCGAACAGGGCCGAGATGTCGACGTTCTCGGTGGAGACGTTGCCGGTGGCGCGATCGGTGACCGCCCGGATGACCCGGTCACCGTCGATCACCGTCCAGGCGGCACCACCGTCGCTGGTCCAGGACGGGCGGGCGATGCTTGCGCCCTCGGCGACCGCGAACGCCTTGGCGCCGTAGTTGCCGATGAGCAGGGTGCGGGCCGGTTCGGGCGCCGGTTTGCCGGAGTCGGCGACCGCGGCGACGAACTGGCCGTCGGCCGAGATGCCGACCGACTGCAGGTTCGTCGCCTCGCCGAAGGAACCACTCGGCGTGACGATGCCGTCCGGGGTGACCTGGACCAGAGTGCCGTTGCGCAGGGCGTGCAGGCCGATCCGGTTCTGGCCGGGCGCCGAGGCGCTGTACTGGTCGACATCGGCCACCGACCAGCCGTTGGCGTATCGGTCGTCGAGCGGTTTACCGTCGGCGAGCAGCACATACGGACCGAGGATGTCGGCACCGGACAGCGTGAGTACCACCTGCGCGGCGAGAAGTTCGCGCTCGCGCTGGCCGAGTGAGCCGAGCCCGGCGAAGTCGATGCGCACCCCGCCGATGCCGATCCCGACATCGCCCGGTTCGTTGTTGGCCTTGGTGATCGGACCGCGCAGCGAAACCGGCTGCGCCAACGGGTTACGCACCACCGGGGCGATCGTCGATTGCGGGCCTTCGGCGAGCATGCCGATCAGTCGCTCGGTGAGCTGGGCGCGTGGCACCGAGATCCAGCGCGGATCCGGGACGAGCAGGGAATTGCTCGGGTCGATGTAGTGCAGGAGGTAGCGGTGATAGGACTTGGCGAAGGCGTCGTTGTCCATCACGACACCCGGCGGCAGCTCGGTGATCCGCCACTCGCCGTCGATCTTGCTCATCTCGATCTTGTTCTCGAGGGTGCCCTCGGTGGCGCGATAGCCGCCATCGCCTGCGAGCTCACCGACTTTGCGGGCGCGCAGCACATAGCTGGCCTTGTCGCCCGAACGCGATTCGCGCAGGGTGTCGGGGCGGTCGTCGACGATGGTGGTGCTCGCCTCGTCGTTCCAGCCTGCCGCCGTCTCCGGTGCCATGTACTGGCGGGCGGCGGCGTGCTTGTTGGTCGGGTCGGCGCTGGCGGTGAGGAAGTCGCCGAGCAACAGGTCGGGGTCGCGGCCGGAGATCGGCGGGGTCGGCCCCGCCGAGGTGGGGGCGCGGTTGATCGTGCCGAGGGCCTGCGGTGCGGAGGACTCCGGCAGGCTGGCGCAACCGGTGAGCACCATCAGACCGGCCAGCACCGCCGCGACCAGTGCGGCGCCGCGCCGATCCCGACGATCACCACTAGTCATGACTTCCCGTCTCCGGTTTCGGTTGGCGTCGGCTTATCGGCGTCGGCGGGGAGGGGGTGCCGGCCGTTGGTCGCCGGGTGCGTGCCAGCGGCGGGCGGTTCGCTGCCGGGCTCGTTCGCCGATGGGTCGGTGTCCTGCGGTTCGGCAGCCCCCGGCACCACAGCCGTCGGGTCGGCGACAGCCGGATCGACATCCGCCGGCTCGGCCTCCATCTCGACAACACTCGATGGCGCCTCCGTCGGCTCGGCGCCGGACGGCTCGACGTCGACGATCGTCGGCTCGGGTTCGGCTTCGGGCAGTGCGGGAACCTTGCGCAACATCGGTTCCAGCGCGAGCGGACTCTGACCGAGCTTGCGGCCGCGCACCATCGGGAGCAGCAGCCGGAAGCTCGCGCCGACGCCCGGATCGCCCCACGCTTCGAGCCTGCCCTCGTGCAGATTCGCGTCCTCGACGCTGATCGACAAGCCCAGCCCGGTACCACCCGAGCGACGCACGCGCGACGGGTCCGAGCGCCAGAACCGGTTGAACACCAGCTTTTCCTCGCCCGGCCGCAGCCCGACACCCTGGTCGCGGACCACCGTCGCGACGGCATTGGCCTCGGCATCGCCGCGCATGCGGATCAGCACCGGCTTGCCCTCGGAATGGTCGATCGCATTGGCGAGCAGGTTGCGCAGCACACGCTCGACGCGACGTGGGTCGACCTCGGCGACCACCGGCTCCTCCGGCAGGTCGATCACCACCTCGACCCCGGCGTCGCGGGCGAGGTGGCGCACCGTGGAGATCGCGGCACGCGCGCACATCCGCACATCCAGCGACTCGACCTGCAGTTCGGCCACACCCGCGTCGTGGCGGGAGATCTCGAGCAGGTCGTTGAGCAGGCCCTCGAATCGGTCGAGCTCGTTGACGAGCAGTTCGGAGCTGCGGGCAAGGGCGGGATCGAGATCGTCGCTGGAGCCGTGGATGAGGTCGGCAGCCATACGCACCGTGGTGAGCGGTGTGCGCAGTTCGTGGCTGACGTCGGAGGTGAAGCGGCGCTGCAGATTGCCGAATTCCTCGAGCTGGGTGATCTGGTTCGACAGGCTCTCGGCCATCTCGTTGAACGCCTGCGCCAGCCGCGCCATGTCGTCCTCGCCGCGCACCAGCATGCGTTCTTTGAGTCTGCCGTCGGCGAATCGGCCCGCGATTCGCGCCGCCGACCGGATCGGCAGCACCACCTGCCTGGTGACCAGCGCGGTGATCGCGGCGAGCAACACCAGCAGGACCACGCCACCGATGAGCATCGTGCCGCGCATCAGCGACAGACTCGATTCCTCACTGGCCAGCGGGAAGATGAGGTAGATCTCCAGGGTCGCGACCTCGGCGCTCGGGCTGCCGATCACCAGCGCGCGCCCGCGGTAGCCGTCGGGGTCGGCGACGGTGGTGAACTGGTAGGAGACCTGATTGCGCTGGACGAACCGGCGCAGCTCTTGCGGTACCTCCGAGAGCGGGCCCACCGCGATCTCGTGGGGCGGCGTGCCGCCGACCATCGCCAGCGCCGAGTCGAAACTACCCGCGGCGCCGCTGGACTGACCGGTGCCGCCACGGCTGGACAGCGCGGCTCGCGCGTCCGCCAGCTGCTGCTCCTGGCTGTTGCCGGATTGGAAGCCCGACATCTTGTTCTCGATCGTGCTGCGGGCGCGATCCATCTCCTCGACAGCCGCGTTGATCTTGGCTTCGAGGAGCCGGTCAGTGATCTGACCGGTCAGCACGACCCCGAGGATCGTGATCACGATGAGCGAAAGGGTCAACGTCGAAACGATGACTCGCAGCTGCAACGACCGGCGCCACAGATGGCCGAGCGCGGTCCCGACGGCCTGAAACCAGGCCATGATCGGGCTCGCCCACCGCCGCAGCTGCGCCACTGGACCAGTGGTCACAGCGGCGCCCCGCAGTGACCGATCACGGCGGTCCGGCCTTGTAACCGACTCCGCGCACGGTCAACACGATCTCGGGGTTCTCCGGATCCTTCTCGACCTTGGCGCGCAGTCGCTGCACGTGCACGTTCACCAGACGGGTGTCGGCGGCGTGCCGGTAACCCCACACCTGCTCGAGCAGTACCTCGCGGGTGAACACCTGACGAGGCTTGCGCGCGAGCGCGACCAGCAGGTCGAACTCCAGCGGGGTGAGCGAGATCTGCCCAGGGCCGCGAGTCACCTTGTGCGCGGGCACGTCGATGACGATATCGGCGATCGAGAGCAGCTCGGCGGGCTCGTCCTCGGTGCGGCGCAGGCGCGCTCGGACGCGGGCGACGAGTTCCTTCGGCTTGAACGGTTTGACGATGTAGTCGTCGGCGCCGGACTCCAGGCCGAGGACCACATCGACCGTGTCGGTCTTGGCGGTGAGCATGACGATCGGAACGCCGGAATCGGCCCGCAGCACCCGGCATACATCGATGCCGTTCATGCCGGGCAGCATCAGGTCGAGCAGCACCAGATCGGGGCGGATCTCCCGCACCGCTGACAGGGCCTGTGTGCCGTCGCCCACCACATGCGGGTCGAACCCTTCCCCGCGCAAGACGATGGTCAGCATCTCAGCGAGTGCCATATCGTCGTCGACGACCAGAATCTTGGGCTTCATAGTCCTATGTTGTCATCTCCCAGGCCAGGATCGGGCCGCCACGCCATTAATGGTGCGAACCCGTCGCGTATCCAACCTTATCCGGAAGAAATTTCCGAGCAGAGGGTGAGTAACGCAGGCCTATCGTCATCGGATCGGTATGTCCACCACCGGCCGAACCAGTCGCGGTCGGCGAGTTCACGATAGACCTCCCCGGTGCGCTGCTGCAGACCGCCGTCCCGTTCGTAGGCATCGAGGGCGCGCGCGTCGTCGAGTTCGCCACGGCGACGGGCACGTTCGGCCGCCACCTCGGTGGACACGTCGAGCAGCACGGTGAGATCCGGCGCAAGCAATCCGAGCCTGCCGAACTCCAGATCGCCCACCCACGAAACGATTTCGCCATCGGCATCCTGATGCGCCCGCGCGGCCGAGTAGGCGGCGTTGGAAGCCACCCAGCGGTCCAGGATGACGATGTCGTTGCCGCCCAACAGGTCCGACAGTTCCGCGCCTGCGGCGGCCCGGTCGAGCGCGAACATGATCGCCATCGCGTTGATCGACTCAGCCAGGTCGCCATTGCCTCCGCGCAGCGCTTCGGCCGCGAGATCGGCATGGATCGAGTGCCCGTATTGCGGAAAGGCCAGACTGTCGGCCCGCAACCCTTTTCCGGACAACTCGGCGATCAGCCCATCGATCAGCGTGCGTTTACCCGCCCCGTCGAGCCCTTCCACCGCGATCAATACGCCCATGCGGTGAGATTACCGCGCGCCGTCCCCCCAGAGTTGCGGGCTGGCCCGCGCCCGGTCGGCCAACGAGGATTCCCCTATGAGAAAGATCGTTCGCACCACCGCTGCCACGCTTGCCATCACCGCCGCCTTCGCCTGCGGCACCGCGTCCGCACAGACCGGCAACCCGGACGCGGGATCGTCGACGGCTTTCCACTCGCTGATGTGCGCGGTGCTCGGCATCAGCAGCGAACACAACATCTTCTGCACGGGCTTGATCATCGGCTAGCGGGCGCAGAACCCGGCGCCGGCCCGTGCGGGCACGACGACAGTGGCCCGCCGGCCGGATGGTCGACGGGCCACTGTCAGGTCTGGATCAGTAGCGGTAGTGGTCGGGCTTGTACGGGCCTTCCACGTCTACGTTGATGTACTCGGCCTGGTCCTTGGTGAGCTTGGTCAGGGTGCCGCCGAGGGCTTCGACGTGGATCTTGGCGACCTTCTCGTCGAGGTGCTTGGGCAGGCGGTAGACCTCGTTGTCGTATTCCTGCGGCTTGGTCCACAGTTCGATCTGGGCGATGACCTGGTTGGAGAAGCTGTTCGACATGACGAACGACGGGTGGCCGGTCGCATTGCCCAGGTTCAGCAGCCGCCCCTCCGACAGCAGGATGATCGCCTTGCCCGACTCGAAGGTCCACTCGTCGACCTGCGGCTTGATGTTGATCCGGGTCGCGCCCGAACGCTCCAGCGCCGCGATATCGATCTCGTTGTCGAAGTGGCCGATGTTGCCCAGGATCGAGTGATCCTTCATCGCCTTCATGTGCTCGAGGGTGATGATGTCCTTGTTGCCGGTCGAGGTGATGACGATGTCGGCATCGCCGATCGCCTGCTCGACGGTGACGACGTCGTAGCCGTCCATCAGCGCCTGCAGGGCGTTGATCGGGTCGATCTCGGTGACCTGCACGCGCGCGCCCTGGCCTGCGAGGGACTCCGCGCAGCCCTTGCCGACGTCGCCGTAACCGCAGATCAGCACCTTCTTGCCGCCGATGAGCACGTCGGTGCCGCGGTTGATGCCGTCGATCAGCGAGTGGCGGGTGCCGTACTTGTTGTCGAACTTGGACTTGGTGACCGAGTCGTTGACGTTGATCGCCGGGAACACCAGCTCACCCGCGGCGGCGAACTGGTACAGCCGCAGCACGCCGGTGGTGGTCTCCTCGGTGACACCCTTGACCGAGTCGGCGATGACGCTCCACTTGGTCTTGTCGGCCTCGAGGCTCTCGCGCAGCAGGTCGAGGAACACCGTGTACTCGGCGGAGTGGTCGGCGTCGGCGGGCGGGACCACACCGGCCTTCTCGAACTGTGCGCCGCGCAGCACGAGCATGGTCGCGTCGCCACCGTCGTCGAGGATCATGTTGGCCGGCTCGTTCGGCCAGGTGAGCATCTGCTCGGCGGCCCACCAGTACTCCTCCAGCGTCTCGCCCTTCCAGGCGAAGACGGGGATGCCTGCGGGCTCGTCTTCGGTGCCGTTCGGGCCGACCACGATGGCGGCGGCGGCGTGATCCTGGGTGGAGAAGATGTTGCAGGAGGCCCAGCGCACGTCGGCACCGAGGGCGACCAGCGTTTCGATCAGGACGGCGGTCTGCACCGTCATGTGCAGCGATCCGGAGATTCGCGCACCCTTGAGCGGAGCGACGTCGTGGTATTCACGACGCAGCGCCATCAGGCCCGGCATCTCGTGCTCGGCGAGGCGGATCTCCTTGCGGCCGAATTCGGCCAGCGAGAGGTCGGCCACCTTGTAGTCGATGCCGTTGCGGACGTCAGCGGTGAGCTCGGTGCGCGCGGGGAGTTCTGAGGTCGTCACGTTGGCTAGGTTACCGTCTGTGGCCGCGCGAGTTCCCAGCTCCGTCGAGGTGGGGCCTCAGGCCGCCGCGCGGTATCTGGCCAGCAACCGTCGCGGCTTCTCGGGCGCGACATTGGCCAGGCTCAGGTCGCCGCCGTAGTGAGCCGCGACCCGGGGGTCCATCACCGCGCGCCACAGCGGCGGGACAGCGGCCAGCACGATCATGGTGGCGTACCCGGCGGGCAGCTGCGGTGCGTCCTCGGTGCTGCGCAG
Source organism: Nocardia sp. IBHARD005 (assembly GCF_052814245.1). Lineage (NCBI taxonomy): Bacteria > Bacillati > Actinomycetota > Actinomycetes > Mycobacteriales > Nocardiaceae > Nocardia > Nocardia sp. IBHARD005. The sequence goes on along the minus strand of NZ_CP199935.1, from coordinate 2,902,641 downwards.
GGTCTGATAGCGGCGCCCGGGGTTGGCGTGGTGGTCGCTGTGGCGCTGCAGATGGAACAGGAAGATGTTGGTGACCAGGCGATCGGAGTTCCAGCTGTCGCGCGGGGAGCACCGTTCGTAGCGGCCGTTGGGCTTGCGCGCGCGCAGCAGCCCGTAGTGCTCCACGTAGTTGACGGTCTCGAGCAGCGCGATGCCGATCGCGGCCTGGATGGCCAGCCACGGCAGAATCGCCGGGCCGAACACGAGCGTCAGCGAACCGAACAGCACCGCCGTGATCGCCCAGGCCTGCAGGATGTTGTTCTCGACGCTCCACCAGCCGCGACGCTGCCGGTACAGGCGCGCGCGCTCGAGTTGTACGGCCGAGCGGAACCCACCGATCACGCTGCGCGGCAAGAACTCCCACAGCGATTCACCCAGCCGGGCGCTGGCCGGATCCTCGGGGGTGGCCACGCGTGCGTGGTGCCCGCGATTGTGTTCGACGAAGAAGTGCCCGTACCCCGATTGGGCCAGCGCGATCTTCGACAGCAATTTCTCAGCACTCTCCACCCGGTGGCCCAATTCGTGGGCGGCGTTGATGCCGATGCCGCTGACGAAGCCGACCGTGGCGGCCAAACCGAGCTTGTCGACGAGGGCCAGCTCCGGGCTTGTCCACATGAAGCAGGCCACACCGAGGCTGATCAGCTGGATGGGCAGGAACAGGTAGGTGCACCACCGGTAGTACCGGTCGGCGGAGAGCGCCGCGTAGTCCTCGTCGCGGGGATTGTTGCCGTCTTCACCGACGATCCAGTCCAGCAGGGGAATGGCGATCAGGACGATGACCGGCCCGATCCACCAGAACACTTCAGCCTTGGTATGGAACACCAGCTGGGAGGGCAACAGCGCGCACGCCGGGGCGATCAGCCCTAATGCCCAGAGATACCGTTTGGGATCACGAAAATCCCCCGGTTTGCCAACCGTGTGCACACCCGCTCCGCTGTAAGTAGACCAATCGTCGACCGATGTGAATACTGACAGATCGTAGGCGCGTTACACACCGGCAGATCATCAAACGTGGTGATGGTTACACCGGAGCGAATCAAGGCTGGTGACTTCTCTCAGTGACCCACTTCACTCGACGGGACGCGCATGCCTCGTACCTGCACAATTGCCTCGACATACGGACTGAGCAGGGCGCTCATCTCGGCCGGGGCGTCGCGTTCCGGCACGGGCGGATTCGGGATGTAGCTCAGCGCGATGCGGACCAGCGCGTGCGCGAGCACGTCGGCCTCGGCGTGCGTCGCGTCCACCCAGCTGTGCATGAAAACCTCGGTCAGGCGGGTGGTGGCGTGCTCGAGCAGCGGGGCCGCGTCGAGGGTGATCAACCGCAGCAGGTCCGGCTTCATCTCCCCGCTCAGCAGCGAACGGACCAGCGGGTCGCCCGCGGCGGAGAGAAAGAACCCGGTCATCCCGACCCGGATCGCCGCGCGCGCGTCACCGACATTGGCGTCGAGCGCCTCGCGCACACGGTCGACGAGGTCGTCGGCCAGGCGCAGCGCGTAGGCCTGCGAGAGCCCCGAGCGCGAACCGAACTCGTTGTAGAGGGTCTGCCTGCTCACCCCGGCCCTTGCCGCCACGTCACCGAGTGTGACCTTGGACCAGTCACGCTCGGTGAGCAGCTCGCGCATCCCGTCCAGGACCGAGTTGCGCAGCAGTTCGCGCGCGGCCTCCTGGTACGGGATGCGCGAACCTGTGCGCGGAGTGCCCGCGACGCTCACGAACGTTCGATCTCGACCATGAAGAAGTCGGACTTGCGGGCACCGCAGTCCGGGCAGGTCCAATCGTCGGCGATGTCGTCCCAGCGGGTGCCGGGCGCGATGCCGTCGTCAGGCCAGCCAAGGGCCTCGTCGTACTCGAAACCGCACTGTGCGCACTGGTACAGCTTGTAGTCGGTCACTGCGAAACTCCTACTGCCTCGAAATCGATCTTTTCCCGCACCCCACAGTCCGGACAGCACCAGTCGTCAGGAACGGCAGTCCACAGTGTGCCAGGCGGAAATCCTTCGCGTGGCGCGCCTTTGGCTTCATCGAAGACGAAATCACACACCGGACATCTGTAGGCACTCACGATCCGACCTCGCTTCCGTACTTTGCCAGCACCTGCTCCCGGCGCTTGGGTTCGATATTGGCGCGGGTGACATCCCCGCCGTAGTGCGCGAGCACGCGCTTGTCCATCACCCGGCGCCAGATCGGCGGGAAGTAGCCGAGCAGGATCATGCTGGCGTAGCCGCTTGGCAGGTTCGGCGCACCGTCCCAGCTGCGCAGCGTCTGGTAGCGACGAGTCGGATACGCGTGATGGTCGCTGTGGCGCTGCAGGTGGTAGAGGAAGATGTTGGTGACGATGTGGTCGCTGTTCCAGCTGTGCACCGGCGCGGGCCGTTCGTAGCGTCCGCTCGCGGTCTTCTGCCGGACCAGGCCGTAGTGCTCGAGGTAGTTCACCGACTCGAGCAGACTGAAACCGATCACCGCCTGCAGGATCAGGTAGGGCAGCACCTCGATGCCGAACACCGCGATCAATCCGAGCCACAACACCACCGACATCGCCCAGGCGTTGAGCACATCGTTGCGCAGCGTCCACGGACTCTTGCCGAGCCGGCCAAGACGTTGCTTCTCGAGGTGCCAGGCCGAGCGCAGGCTGCCCGAGACCGTGCGCGGCCAGAAGGCCCAGAAGGACTCACCGATGCGCGAACTCGCGGGGTCCTCCGGGGTAGCCACCCGTACATGGTGACCACGGTTGTGCTCGATGTAGAAGTGCCCGTAGAACGACTGGGCCAGCGCGATGCGCGCGAGCCAGCGTTCCAGTCCGACCTTCTTGTGGCCGAGCTCGTGGGCGGTATTGATGCCGATACCGCCGATCATGCCGACGCTGATCGCGATGCCGATCTTGTCGACCACGTTGGCGCCGCCGGCGAAGCCAAGCCAGTGCAGGTTCGGCGCGGTGATGATGTAGCAGGCGAAGATCAGCGAGGCGTACTGGAACGGCAGGTACAGGTAGGTGAGGTAGCGGTAGTACTTGTCGTTCTCCAGGTACTCCATCACCTCGTCGGGCGGGTTGTCGCCGTCCGGCCCGAAGAACAGGTCCGCCAGCGGGATCACGAGGTAGACCAGCACCGGGCCGAGCCAGAACGGGACCTCGGCGAGGCGATGCCAGCCGAGCTGGTTGAGGCCCCAGATCAGGGGGATCGCGATGGTGAACAGGCCGGTCGGGGCGAACAACCCCCATAGCCACAAATATCGCTTGGAATCTCGCCACTGCGGCGGCGCGGCCGGCCGCTCGGACGCGTTGGCATCAGTCGACATCATCGTCTCCAGTTCCGAGGCACATCTCACACCTGTGATGTGCACAACTATCTACCACAGACGATATGCCCGAATGTGTCCGCCGTCTAGACAAATTCCTCCCTTTGTAAAGCTAGATGGGCATGACAACGCCTGCCGGCAGGCGTGTCCCAACCTGGACATGGTCGCCGTCGTTACAGGTCAGTGATCTATTCAGGGTCCTTTACATAGGGCCTGTGACCGAACCAGGACGTCGGCGCCCGCCGGTAGCCCGTCGACCGGCCACCACCGCAGATCGGTCGATTCGGAGCTGCGAACCGGTACCGCGTCCGGGGGCGCGACGATCTCGAAGAGGAGGTCGAGATGCCGCGTCGGCACGCCGAGCGAGCACGTGATCGGATGCGCCTGCACGCCGTAGAGACCCGGCGTGAGGACCAGGTCGGGGATGCCGGATTCCTCCACCGCCTCCCGCAGCGCCGCGTCCTGCACGGTCTCGTCATCGGGTTCGCAGTGACCACCCAGCTGGATCCAGCGACCCACGCGCGGGTGCAGGGTGAGCAGGATGTCGCGGCGATCGTGGGACAGCACGATCGCCGACGCGGTGATGTGGCCGGGGGCGTGTTCGCGCAGGCAGCCACGGGGCGCCGAACCGAGGAAGGCCAGGATCGCTTCGCGCAGTGAATGATCCGCGCCGGTCTCGGGCTGCCAGTGCGTGAGCAACTCGGTCGCCGAAGCGTGCAGCGACTGCGCGCTCATCGACCCGGCTCCGTCACCACACCGCGCTCCGGCAGGGCGACTCGCACCGGCTCCGTGGTCATGGCACGCCGCGCCGACGCGTCGGCGTGCACCTTCTCGCTCACAGTTCCACCAGTCCAGCGCCGGCCGAGCCGACGGCGCGCGGTGCGGGTTCCTCGAGGGGATGACCGATCGCGATGGCGCCCAACGGCATCCAGTCCTCGTCGAGCCCGAGGACCTCGCGCACGATCTCGGGCGCGAAGATCGTGGAGCCGATCCAGCAGCTGCCGAGGCCGTCGGCGGCCAACGCGACCAGCAGGCCCTGCACCGCCGCGCCGACGGCCACCGTGAACATCGTCTGCTCGGCGGCCTGGCGACGAGCGTCGGGGTACTCATGGGCGCCGTCGGGCACGCAGAACGGGATGATCACTTCCGGCGCGTCGAAAAGGATGCGGCCGCGCGCGATTCGACGCTGCACGCGTTCGGGGTCGAGCCCGTCAGCAGTGAGGTCGGCACTCCACTTCTCGGCCATGGCCTCGAGCAACTGCGCCCGCAGGCTCGCCTCGCGCAGCCAGACGAAGCGCACCGGGCGCGTGTGGTGCGGTGCGGGCGCGGTGAGCCCGACCGCGACGGCGGCGCGGACCCGTTCCGGGTCGACGGCTTCGTCGGTGAACGCGCGCACCGAACGGCGCAGCGGCACAGCCTCTTTGCGACCCATCTCGATCGCCTCGGCGGTACCGAGCCAGAACAGGTCGTCGACGCCACCGCGCAGCAGCGTGGCCGCGGTCGACCCGTCGTCGTCGGGGTGCAGTCCGCGCACCACTGCCACCGGGACCCCGCCGAGCTTGCCCTTGACCAGATCGGCGGCCGCGGCGAGTTCGTCGGCGATGGCCACCTGCGTGACGTGGAGTTCGTTGCCCTGCCCATCAACAGAGCCGGCGTAATCATGGAGCACCCGTAGCCCGGCCGACCCGATGGCGGCGTCGATCTGCCCGTTACGCCAGGCCCGGCCCATGGTGTCGGTGATGACGACGGCCACGTCGACGCCGAGCAGCCGGGCGAGCACGGCGCGCAGGGATTTCGCGCTGCCGTCGGGATCGACAGGCAGCAGCACCAATTCGCCCTCGGCCACATTGGAACCGTCGATACCGGAAGCCGCCTGCACAATGCCGAGCCGATTCTCGGTGATGAGGGTGCGTCCCTTGCGCGCGAGCACCCGAACGGCTTCCTCCTCGACGAGCTGACGACGCCTGGCATCGCGTTCCTCGGGGTCGATCGGCGCGACGACGATCCGTCCCTCGACCTTCGACACGATCTTGCTGGTGACCACGATGACGTCACCATCGGCGAGCCAGGGTGCTTGCGCCGCAAGGTGTTCGCCGATGTCGTCACCGGGCCGGAACTCCGGCAGGCCGGTCACCGGCAGGATCCGCAACTCGGCGGCGGCATGGTCGGGCAACGCGCCGATGCCAACGTCCGGTCCGGTCGAGCGGACCGACTCCTGCGCGCTCATGCCTTCACTCCCGCCAATTCCAGTGCGGCGCGCGCCATTTCAGCGGTCGCCTCGGGGTCGCTCATCAGCAGCGGCACGCTGCGCACCTCGACGCCCGCAACATCGGCGGAGTCGGTGGAGTGCACCAGCCACCCGTCGAGGATGCCGGTGGCCGAGCGGGCGCCGTAGTGGCGGCCGATCGCCTCCGCGGTGGACTCGACGCCGATCGCCGCCAGGCACTCATCGGCCATGCCGCGCAACGGCTTTCCGTCGATCACCGGCGAGAGCCCGATCACCTTGGCTTCGCTGGTGCGCAGCGCACCCCGGATCCCGGGCACGGCGAGGATCGCGCCGATGCTCACCACGGGGTTCGACGGGGCCAGCAATACGGCGTCAGCGGCGCCTATGATTTCGGTCACATTCGGCGCCGGAGTGGCCCGCTCGGCGCCGATCGAGGCAAATCCGTGGGTCGGGAGGGCCGCGCGATACCGCACCCACCATTCCTGAAAGTGGATCGCGCGACGTTCGCCAGCGTTGTCGGGATCGCTGACCACCACGTGGGTTTCGCAGCGATCGTCGGTAGCCGGGATCAGCCGCACGCCCGGTTGCCACCGATTACACAGCGCCTCGGTGACCGCGGACAGCGGATACCCGGCGCGCAGCATTTCGGTGCGAATGAGATGGGTGGCGATATCGCGATCGCCGAGGCCGAACCAATCGGGCTGGGCGTTGTATTTGGCCAGCTCCTCTTTCGCGTGCCAGGTTTCGTCGGCGTGGCCCCAGCCACGCTCGGTATCGATACCACCACCGAGGGTGTACATGCAGGTGTCGAGGTCGGGACAGATGCGAAGGCCATGCATCCAGACGTCGTCGCCGACGTTGACGATGGCGGAGATGTCGGCTTCGGGCAGCAGCTGCCGGACGCCTTGGAGGAACCGGGCACCGCCGACGCCGCCGACGAGAACGGCGATCCTGGGCTCGCGCACCGCGTGTTGTGCAGTCACAGGGTCACAGCCTAGTGAGTGGCGGTTGCCGGTTGGTTTCGCGCCGAATTCCAGCGAAGTTGCTGACCATTTGCCACAGCACATAACAAGATCAACACGAAAGGCGGGTGCGGAGTGTAACGGAAGGGTGACGGCGGGTTGACCACCGGCAAGTGCGGCGTGTCTAATCACAGACATGTCATTCCGGTCACCGCGAGAGGGCATAGCGCGGGGGCGTTTGCGAGAAGGTTCCAACTCGCCTGAAACGACCACAGCGCGAGGACATCGCGCAGCGGACGTGCGAGAGAAGGTTCCCACTCGCTGGAAGGCAGGCTCGGGGAGCCCGCGAGACTACATCGCGGTGTTGGGCCGTCGGAGTTCCATCGGACCGACGGAAAGAATCATTCTGCGCTAACACATAGTGAGGAGGCGGAACGATGACCGAAGATCTGGTCTCGCCGACCGATTCCACAGCAGGCGCAGCTCACGCTGTCTGCGCTGACATGAGCTGGCAGGAACCGGACGTGGTAAGCGAAGTCGCGGCTCCCCGGCTGAGTCTGGTCGATACGGGCTTCGACGAAATGTTCGAGTCGATCGAGGAGCAGTGGCAGGAACGTGCCCTCTGCGCTCAGACCGACCCCGAGGCGTTCTTCCCCGAGAAGGGCGGCTCGACGCGTGAGGCCAAGCGAATCTGCTTGGGCTGTGAAGTACGTGACCAGTGCCTGGAATACGCACTGGCACATGATGAACGCTTCGGAATCTGGGGCGGTCTCTCGGAACGAGAGCGTCGCAGGCTGAAGCGCGGAATCGGTTAAGTGACTGTTCGAAAGTAGACTCTCTCCAGGCCTGGCCCGGAGCCACGCAGGCGCAGTACGTCGGTGTCTCCGGGCGAACGCCCTTCACGGTGGCTGCGAGAGAGGTGAAAGACCCATGGCACGTTCCCGGCGTCATTCCCCGGCACCCACCGCTCGTTCGGTGACCCGCCGCGGCCGCGGTGTCCGTGGCCCCATGCTCCCGCCAACGGTGCCCGCCTGGCGCACCAGGGGCCAGAAATTCGATCGGCTCGTGCTCGAGGCGTTCGCCCCACTGGACACCCGCTGGCACGATCGACTCACCAAGCTCGATATCGCCGTCGACGATGTACCGAAAATCCGTCCGCTGCATCCTGATTCGGTCACCTGGCCCGACGAGGTCGTCGCCGACGGACCGGTACCACTGTCGCGGCTCATCCCCGCGGGCGTCGACCGCCACGGTGCGGCCACCCGCGCCAGGGTGGTCTTGTTCCGCAAGCCGCTGGAATTACGGGCCGCCGATCCCGACGATCTGGTCGAGTTGCTGCGCGAGGTACTCGTCCAGCAGATCGCGACCTACCTCGGTGTCGACCCCGATCTGATCGATCCCGAGCCCGAATAGACGTCCTGCGCCTCCGCTCTTCAGGGCGTGTCCATATCCACTTTCGGGCCGCGGAGGGTTAATCTCGACGTCGTGATCCCTCTGCGTCGTTGCTGCCGACCCGGCTGCAAGAACCCGGCTGTAGCGACGCTGACTTATGTGTACTCCGACTCGACCGCCGTCGTCGGACCCTTGGCCACCGTCGCCGAACCACACTCCTGGGATCTCTGCGAAACGCACGCCTGCCGCATCACCGCGCCCAAGGGCTGGGAGCTGGTCCGCCACGAAGGCGGCTTCTCCTCGAGCACCCCCGACGACGACGACCTCACCGCCCTGGCCGAAGCGGTCCGCGAAGCGGGCCTGCGCCGTCGCCCCGCCGAAGCCGACCAGCCGGGCTACCGCGACAACTCCCCCTCGGCCCCCCGCACCACACGCACTGGCCGCCGCGGCCACCTCCGGGTTCTGCCGGATCCGTAGCTAGCCCGGCCAGGATCCCGAAGAGTCGGTGGAGCCCGCTAGGGTTACGTCCATGACGACCCTCGCGCGCTCTGGCGAACTCGTGAATGCCGTGATCAAGGCTTATGACGTCCGCGGGGTGGTGGGCGAACAGATCGACGAGTCGTTCGTCGGCGATGTGGGCGCATCCTTCGCTCGCCTGATGCGCGAAGAGGGCGCCACCCGCGTGGTGATCGGCCACGACATGCGCGATTCGTCCCCCGCACTGTCCCAGGCTTTCGCCGCGGGCGTGCGGGCCCATGGCCTCGATGTGGTGCACATCGGCCTCGCCTCCACCGACCAGCTCTATTTCGCCTCCGGCAAGCTCGGCTGTCCCGGCGCCATGTTCACCGCCAGCCACAATCCGGCCGAGTACAACGGCATCAAGCTGTGCCGGGCGAACGCGCTGCCCGTCGGCCAGGACACCGGGCTGGCCACCATCGCCGCCGAGGTCATCGCGGGTGTGCCCGCCTACGACGGCACACCGGGCACCGCGACCACGACCGATCTGCTCGCCGATTACGCGACCTACCTGCGCGAGCTGGTGAACCTCGACGAGATCCGCCCGCTCACCATCGCGGTCGACGCGGGCAACGGCATGGGCGGCCACACCGTGCCCGCGGTGCTCGGCACCCTCGCCCCCGTCACGATCGTGCCACTGTACTTCGAACTCGACGGCTCGTTCCCCAACCACGAGGCCAACCCGCTCGATCCGAAGAACCTCGTCGACCTGCAGGCGCTCGTCCGTTCCAGCGGCGCCGACATCGGCCTTGCCTTCGACGGCGACGCCGACCGCTGCTTCGTCGTCGACGAGCGCGGCGAGCCGGTCTCGCCCTCGGCGATCACGGCCATCGTGGCGCAGCGTGAGCTGGCCAAGGAGCCGGGAGCCACGGTGATCCACAACCTGATCACCTCGCGCGCGGTGCCCGAGCTCGTTGAGGAGCTCGGTGGCAAGCCGGTGCGCACCAGGGTCGGGCACTCGTTCATCAAGCAGGAGATGGCTTCGACCGGCGCGGTGTTCGGTGGCGAGCACTCGGCGCACTACTACTTCCGCGATTTCTGGGGTGCCGACTCGGGCATGCTGGCCGCGCTGCACGTGCTGGCCGCGCTCGGTGAGGGCCCGCGTCCGGTCTCGGACCTGATGGCCGCCTACGACGTGTACGCCGCCTCGGGCGAGATCAACTCCACCGTCGCCGACGCAGCCGACCGCACCGCCGCCGTGCTCGCCGCGTTCGCCGACCGCACCGAGTCGGTGGACCGGATGGACGGCGTCACGGTCGACCTGGGCGGCCATGCCTGGTTCAACCTGCGCGCCTCGAATACCGAACCGCTACTTCGACTCAATGTCGAAGCCGGATCGCAGGCCGAAGTAAACGCACTCGTGACCGAGATCCTGAGCATCGTCCGCGCCTGACTGGGAAGATGAAACCAGTACCCGTGGAATCACATGCCCGGTATTCGGCGACGGCAGATTACGAGCATTGCCGGTGCCCGGCTGGAATAGTGGAGTCACAGACGACACAGCGCGATGAGGGGAGGTGGATTCGGCGATGATCGCTGGAACACCGGTATTCGACCTCGACGACGCCGAGTCGCTGGCGGCGGCCGACACGGGCGGCGCCCTGCGCTCGGCGGCCTCAGGCGGCGCCCAGGTGCGTGCCACGGCCGCCGCGGTCGCCGAAACCTCGCTGATCGAACGTCTCTCCGACCTGCGCCCGCGCAGCCTGGTGCTGGTCGCCGGATCGGGTCGCGCCGCACGCGCGGCCGGGCTGCTTGTCGCCACGCTCGGTGACCGGGCCGGGCTGCCGATCGTGCCCGTCACCGCGCTGCCGCCGTGGGTCGGCCCGCTGGACGTGGTCCTGGTGGCCGGCGACGACGCGGGCGATCCGCGGCTCATCGACGCCGTCGACCGCGCCCTGCGCCGCAGCGCCGAAGTGGTGATCGCCGCGCCCAACGAGGGTCCGTTGCGCGCGGTCGCCGCCGGTCGCGCGATCGTGCTCGAACCGCGCGTGCCCGTGCTCGACCACAATCGGCTGCTCCGTTTCCTCGCCGTCGGGATCGCGGTGTTACGCGGTGTCGACGCCCAGCGCAGCGGCCCGGCCACTCCCGATCTCACCGCGCTGGCCGACATGCTCGATGCCGAAGCACTGCGCGACGGCCCGACCAACGAGGTCTTCCACAATCCGGCCAAGACGCTCGCCGCGCGCATGCACGGTGTCGGTGTCGTCCTCGCGGGCGACTCGCCCGCCGCGGTCGAACTGGCCGGTCACGGCGCCGAGGTGCTGCTGCAATCGGCGGGCAGGCTGGCAACGGCTACCGATCTCGCCGGCGCCGTCGCCGCGGTCGGCCGCCTGGCCGCGACCACCGGCGGCACCGCGCCCGGTTTCGACCCGCTGTTCCACGACGAGGAGCTCGACGGACCCGCCCCGGTCGACCGAGTGCGGGTGCTCGCCTTGAGCGTGCACCCCGATCAGGCCGCCGCCCGGCGCAAGCTCGCGGTCTTCGAAGGCGCGGGCGCGGGACTGGTCGACGCCGATCTGGTCCATGCCGATGTCGATGAGCTGCAATCCCAGCTCGCCGACCCGGGTGCCGCGCTCGAACGAACCGCTGCCGAGTCCGCCGCGGGGGGCGGTCACGGCAGCGAACTCGAGCAGCTGGCCGTGCTCGCGCTGCGGCTCGACATGGCCGCGGCTTATCTTCGGCTGACCGGTGCGCGCGGTGTCGCCGCGCCCGAACCGGATCGATACGACGGGGGACGCTACTAGTGCAGGAACTCGTTGGTGCGCTGCGTTCCTACGCATGGGGGTCGCGCACCGCGCTCGCTCAGCTGTGCGGAAGGCCGGTGCCATCGGCCCATCCCGAAGCCGAACTCTGGTTCGGCGCGCACCCGGCCGATCCCGCGCACGTGCAGACCGACTCGGGCACACGCTCACTGCTCGAGGTACTCACCGCCGACCCGGTGGGCGAATTGGGCGCGGTGGCCGGCACTTTCGGCGCCCGGCTGCCGTTCCTGCTGAAGATCCTCGCCGCCGAGGAACCGCTGTCGTTGCAGGCCCACCCGAGTTCGGCGCAGGCGCGCGCCGGATTCGAACGGGAGAACCGCACCGGCGTCGCGCTGGATTCGCCGCTGCGCAACTACCGCGACGACAGCCACAAGCCCGAACTCGTTGTCGCACTGGAGCGTTTCGAGGCGCTGGCCGGGTTCCGCGACCCGCATCGCACTGTCGAATTGTTGCGCGCGCTCGACGTGCCCGGCCTGAATATCTACGCCGAACTGCTTGCCGCCCAGCCCGATTCGGCAGGCCTGCGAACCCTGTTCACCACCTGGATCACGCTGCCGCCCGCCGCGCTGTCGAAGCTGCTGCCCACGGTGCTCGAGGGCTGTGTGCAGTACCTGTCCGGCAAGGGCGCGCGTGCGTTCACCGCCGAGGTGCGCACCGCGCTCGAACTGGCCGAGGTCTACCCCGGCGACGCGGGGGTCCTCGCCGCGCTCCTGCTCAACCGGCTCACCCTCGAACCGGGCCAGGCGCTGTTCCTCGCGGCCGGCAATCTGCACGCCTACCTGCGTGGGGTCGGCGTGGAGATCATGGCCAACTCCGACAACGTGTTGCGTGGCGGGCTCACCCCCAAGCACGTCGACGTGCCCGAACTCCTGCGGGTGCTCGACTTCGAACCGATCGACCTGCCGGTGATCGAACCCGAACCCGGCGACGACGGCGGTATCCGATACCGCACGCCCGCACCGGAATTCGCACTGTGCCGCTTCGACCTCGCCGCCGAGGACGAGCCGGTCGTGCTCGCCGACGCCGGGCCGGGCATCGTGCTGTGCACCGCGGGCACGGTCGAGCTCTCCGAGAACGGACGCACCCTCGTCGTCGAACGTGGCGGCGCGGCCTGGATCTCCGCCGCCGACACCGATATCAAGGCGCGCGCGCTCCGCGGCCCCGCCCAACTGTTCAGCGCCTGCGTCGGCGACGGCGACGGCGACGGCGACGGCGACGGCGACTGAGCTGCGCCCGAGGCGCGAAACCGCCGCCATCGCCGCGGCACCGCGCGAGAGACAAATGATCGCATCGCGGCTGTGTCCTATTAGGCTGTGGCGAGTCGTGTTCAGTGAACAGAAGGGCGGCCGGCATGTCGGCTAGTGGTGGCAAGAAGGCGATCGTCGCGGCGTTGACGGCCAATGCGGGGATCGCGGTGGCGAAGTTCGTCGGCGCGTTCATCACGGGGTCGGCGTCGATGATGGCCGAAGGCGTGCACTCGGTCGCCGACACCGCGAATCAGGGCCTGTTGCTGTTCGGGCAGAAGGCCGCCGCCAAGGATGCCGACGAGCTGCACCAGTTCGGGTACGGCCGTAACCGCTACTTCTACTCGTTCGTCGTGGCGCTGGTGCTGTTCACCCTCGGCTCGGTGTACGCGATCTACGAGGGCATCCACAAGGTCCAGCACCCCGAGGAGCTGAGTCAGCCGATCGTGGCGGTCGTGATCCTGGTGATCGCGATCTTCCTGGAGACCTTCAGCTTCCTCACCGCCGTGCGCGAATCCAGGCCGCTCAAAGGCAATGCGAGCTGGTGGCGGTTCATCCGTAACTCGCGCAGCCCCGAGCTGCCGGTGGTGCTGCTCGAGGACACCGGCGCGCTGATCGGCCTGATCCTCGCCCTCGGCGCGGTGGGGCTGACCATGATCACCGACAACCCGATCTACGACGGCATCGGCACCCTGGCCATCGGCATCCTGCTCGGCATCATCGCGATCGTGCTGATCGTGGAGATGAAGAGCCTGCTCATCGGTGAAGGTGCCACCCCCGAACAGGGTCGTGCCATCCACGAGAACCTGGTCGACGGCACCAAGATCACCTCGGTGATCCACCTCAAGACCCAGTACATCGGCCCGGAGGAAATGCTGGTCGCGGCCAAGGTAGCCATCGCAGCCGACCTCGATATCGCCGGAATAGCCGAAGCCATCGACGCGGCCGAAACCCGTGTCCGCGCAGCGGTCCCGACCGCCCGCCTCATCTACCTCGAGCCAGACCTCTACCGCACCCAGTAGTTCAGCGGCCGGGTCGTGTCGCTCGAGCCCGGCGAGGTCCACAACACACCGATGAAGCCGAGCTGAGCGGCTACCGGTAGGCGGGCGCCGCGCCGCGCAACAGGTCGAGTGGGTCGGTGACGATGCCGAAACGGTTGCGCAGCAGGTGTTGTGCCGCGTGCAGGCCCGGCATTCCGTGGACGCCTGGCCCCGGTGGGGTCGACGACGAGCACAGGTAGGTGCCCGGAATCGGGGTGGAGTAGGGGTTCCAGCGAGCGAGCGGCCGGAACAGGGTCTGGCGCGTGGTCATCGCGCCCGCCGAGATATCGCCGCCGACGTAGTTGGCATTGTGCGCGGGCATGAACGCCGCCGGTCGCACGTGTTTCGCGAGGATCAGGTCGCGGAAACCGGGCGCGAAGCGTTCGACCTGGTCGATCACCTGGTCGCTGATATCGCGATCGGTTCCGTTGGGAACGTGGGCATAGGTGTAGAAGGTGTGTTGTCCCTCGGGTGCCCTGGTGGGGTCGACCACGCCGGGCTGAATGGCCAGGACGAACGGCCGATCGGCGAATCTGCCTGTGGCGACCTGATGTTCGGCGTGCATGGCTTGCGCCCTGGTGCCGACCAGGTGCAGGGTGCCCGCCAGGTCGGCGCCCGGCGCGGCCCACGGCACCGGTCCCGACAGGGCGAAATCGACCTTGCAGGCGGCGTTGCCGTACTGAAAACGCCCGAGGCTGTTGCGGTATCGCGACGGCAGCCGGTCACCGGCGATGCGAAGGAGTTCGGCGGGCGAGGTGTCGAACAGCACCGCGCGCGCGGTGGCGAGTTCGGCGAAATCGTCGACCCGATGCCCGGTGCGCACCTCGCCACCGAGGCTTTCGATCTCGGCGATCATCGCGTTCGGGATCGCCTGACTGCCACCGCGTGGGATCACCCAGCCGCCCGCGTGCGCGAGGGTGCCGAGCAGCAGGGCGGCGCCGACCGCGGGGAAGGCGCGCGGTGAGGTGATGGCGTGGGCGGCCACACCGCTGAACATCGCGGGCGCGACGTCACCGCTGAAACGGTTGTCGGACAATGGAGATGCCTGTTCGAGCAGTCTGGTCGCGAACTTGATGCCCGTGCCGACGCGCAGCGGTGGGTGCCGCAGGTCCGACATGGCCAGCTCGACCACCTCGGGCCAGTGCTCGACCAGCGGCGCGAACAGGTCTCGCCACGCCCGGCCGTCGCGCCCGAGGTCGGTGACCGTGGATTCGAGGTTGCGCCAAGCCAATCCGGCGGTCCCACCGTCGAGCGGGTGTGCGTAGGACACGGTCGGGGCGAGAAGTTCGACGCCGTGCGCCTTTAGATCGAACGCGCGAAAGAAGGGCGATGCCAACGCCATCGGATGCGCACCGGCACAGATGTCGTGATGGAATCCGGGCAGGGTCAGCTCGGCGGTGCGCGATCCGCCGCCTGCTTGCTCCTGCGCTTCGAGGACCCGCACCGACAACCCGGCCCGAGCGGCGATCACCGCCGCGGCGAGACCGTTGGGCCCCGACCCGACCACTACGACTTCCGCCATTGTCGCCCCTTCGCACGTGTGCCTACCTGCTCCAACCTACGCGGAACTGGCCCGCGCGCCGATGAGTGTTCACTCACCGCCCCCAGCAGCGCAATCCCGAGCCGCCCCGGACAAGCCAGCGCTGTATGTCTACCCACTGCATGTCTACCCGCTGTATGTCTCTACCAAGGGCGGGGCCCGCCCTGATCTGGACTGAGTGGAGGGTGCGACGAAGGAGTACCCGGAGGGAGGGAAGATCTCCGGGCCCGAAGGGCCCCGCCTCGAGCGCGCCAGCGCTCAATCCAACGCAGCCCCGTCGACCAGCAAGGCGATGCGCCGTTCGCGTAGTTCGGGGCGCAGCCGAGCGCTGCGCTCGAGCGTCGCGAGGCCGTGCAGGGAGGCCCAGACGACTTCGGTGCGGGCGCCGAGGTCGTCGCCTTCGGCGTACGGGGTGAACATCGCTTCCAGACCGGCGAAGGCGTCGCGCAGCGGCTGCGGAGCGTCGAGGCCGAACTCGAGGTCGGTCTTCTGCTCGAAGATGGCGTCGTAGCGGGCCGGGTTGTCGGTGGCGAAGTCGAGGTAGGCGCGGGCGACATTGGCGACCACCTCGGCATGAGTGGTCGCCGCCTCCCTGGCCACCTTCAGTTTCTCGGCGAACTCGACACAGCCCTGCAGGGCCACGGCGCCGACGATCGCCGCCTTGTTCGCGAAGTGGCTGTAGAGCACGGGCTGGCTGTATTCGATGCGGTCGGCCAGTTTTCGGATGGTGACCGCGTCCCAGCCGTCCGCTTCGGCCATCTCACGTGCGGCGTCGATGATCCGCTGATGCCGTTCGGCGCGGTCGCGTTCCTTGCGCTGTTGTGTACTCATGCTTGAAATTCTAGCAGCGCTAGACAAGATGGCGAGGGTGGGTTAGGGTTCTCTCAACACCTAGCGCCGCTAGATTTCAGAGCACAGTAAAGATTCAGGAGCACATCATGACCACCTCGCGCATCGCCACCGGCCTCTCCCTGCTCGGCGGGCTCTTCATCATCTACGTCGGCATCAACTACCTGATCGCCCCGGAGGCGACGGCCGCGGGCTTCGGCCTGCCCGCTGTGCCCGAGGGCGACGCGGTGGCGTTCCTGAACCTCAAGGGCGTTCGTGACATCGTCAGCGGCGTGGTGATCCTCTCCCTGCTCGCCACCAAGCAGCGCTTCGCGCTCGGCGTCGCCATGCTGGCCACCTCGCTCACCCCGTTCGGTGACATGACCACCGTCCTGAGCTGGCAGGGCTCCACCGCCACCGCGTTCGGTGTCCACGGCTTCACCGCGGTACTGGTCGCGCTCGCCGGTGTGCTGCTGATCCGCGAGCGCCGCGTGGGCTCGACCGAACGCCCATTCGTCGCCGCATGAGCCGCCGCTGAAGCCACCGAAAGGCCCCGCGACTTCTCGTCGCGGGGCCCTTCGGCTATCTCAGTGCGCGTCGACCGCCTGTGCTGGAACAGGTTTCGTGATGTCGACGGGGGTATCGACCTCGTGGTCGTCGACCATCGTCTCCTCGCCGAAGGGCAATTCCCGGTCGAGCACGCGACGGGTCCGGTCGGCGTCGACGGTCTCGGTCCAGGTTCCGATGAGCAGCGTGGCCACCGCGTTGCCCGAGAAGTTGGTCAGCGCACGGGCTTCGGACATGAAGCGGTCGATGCCGACGATCAGGCCGACGCCGTCGAGCAGGTCGGGGCGGTGGCTCTGCAGGCCGCCGGCCAGGGTTGCCAGGCCGGCGCCGGTGACGCCCGCGGCGCCCTTGGACGCGATGATCATGAACAGCAGCAGGCCGACCTGTTCGCCGAGGTTCAGCGGTGTGCCCATGGCGTCGGCGATGAAGATCGAAGCCATCGTCAGGTAGATGGCGGTGCCGTCGAGGTTGAACGAATACCCGGTCGGCACAACAACACCCACCGTCGTCTTCGCCACGCCCGCGTGTTCCATCTTGGCGATCAGCCGCGGCAGCGCCGACTCCGACGACGAGGTCGCCACGATCAGCAGGTACTCACGCGACAAATACCGGCACAGCTTCAGGATCGAGACGCCCGAGACCATCCGCAGGATCACGCCGAGCACACCGAACACGAACACCAGACACGTCAGATAGAACGCGATCATCAGCGTCGCCAACTGCACCACCGCCGACCAACCGGTCCGGCCGACCACGTTCGCGATCGCGCCGAACGCGCCGATCGGCGCCAGCCACAGGATCATCGACAGGATCCGGAACACCAGCTTCTGGCCCAGCGCGACCGCGCGCAGGATCGGTGCGCCAGCATCGCCCATCGCCTGCACGGCGAACCCGACCAGCAGCGCCACGAACAATGCCTGCAGCACGCTGCCCGCGGTCAGCGATGACACGAGCGTGGTCGGCACGATGTTCTCGATGAATTCCCACGTGCCGCCCGCACTGTGCGCCTGATCGGCGTATTTCGCACCCGCTCCCGAGGTGCCGACATCGAGTCCTTCCCCCGGATCGATGAGGTTGCCGACGACGAGCCCGATGCCGAGCGCGACCGTCGACATCGCCAGGAAATAGCCGATGGCCAGGCCACCGACCTTGCCGACGGTGGCGGCCGCGCGCACCGAACCGATGCCGAGGACGATCGTGCAGAAGATCACCGGTGCGATCATCATCTTGATCAGGTTCACGAACACGGTGCCCAACGGTGCCAATGACTGACCGAATTCCGGGGCCACCCGGCCGACAATGACGCCGGCCACGACCGCGACGATCACCGCGATGTACAGCCAATGGGTATGGTCGCGTTTCTGCGCTGCGGTGGTATCACTCATGCCGACGAGCATGAGGAACTATTGTGACGGCCGTCACTTTGGTCCATAAGTTTCATATCTGCGCATAACGTTCGAGAAATCCAGGTCGGAGGCAAGAGGTGCGACGAGGACGACTGTCGCTCGCGGGACAGGCCTTCGCATGGCAGCTGGTGGTGCTGGGACTGCTGATCGCCGTCGGCACCATCCTGGCCGTGTTCGATGCCAGGCGCGACCACGATGTTGCCGCGGAAATGCAGGTCAGGGATGTCGCGGTGACGGTGTCGCGGTCGCCGTCGACCCTGGCCGCGGTGAACTCGCCCTACCCGAGCGGGCTGCTGCAGCCGACCACCGAACGGATCAGAGCGGCCACCGGCATGGACTTCATCGTCGTGATGGCACCCGACCGCACGCGCTACACCCACACCAACCCCGACCTGATCGGCAAGCCGTTCGTCGGCAGCATCGACGGTGCACTGGCAGGTCAGACCCTCACCGAGACCTTCACCGGCACCCTCGGCCCCTCGATCCGCGCGGTCACCCCGGTGTACGACAACGGCCGGGTGGTGGCGCTGGTCTCGGCCGGAGTCACCCGAGCCAAGATCACCACCCAGGTGGCCTCCCAGCTGCCCCTGATCCTCGGGGTGGCCGCGGTGGGTCTCGCGCTGGCCGCGCTGTCGTCGTTCCTGATCAGCCGCAGGTTGCGCCGCCAGACCCACGGTCTCGCCCCCGACGAGCTGCGCGCGCTCTACGAACACCACGACGCGGTCCTGCACTCCGTGCACGAGGGCCTGGTGGTGTTCGGCGCCCAGGCCGAGGCCGCGGAGGTGGTCAACGATCAGGCGCGCACCCTGCTCGACCTGCCCGACGGGCCCGTGCACCGCAGTGACCTGCCCGTCTCGCTGCAGCAGATGAGCGGGGGCGTGGTGCGCGACGAGACGCACGTGACCACCGACCGCATTCTGCTGGTCAACCAAGACCTGGTCAGCTGGGAGGGCCGCGAGATCGGCACCGTGCTCACCATCCGCGATCAGACCGAACTGCGCGCGGTGCTCGGTGAGCTCGACTCGGTGCGCGGCTTCGCCGAATCGCTGCGCGCCCAGGCGCACGAGGCCGCCAACCGGCTGCACACCGTGGTCACCATGGTCGAGCTGGGCCGCCCCGACGAAGCGGTGGCCTTCGCGACCGCGGAGCTGCAGCTCTCGCAGGTGCTGATCGACCGATTGCTGGCCGCCGTCGGCGACGCGGCGCTGGCCGCGCTGCTGCTCGGCAAGGTCGACCAGGCCGCCGAGCGCGGGGTGAGCCTTGCCATCAGCGAGGACACCGCGCTCGACTCCACCGATCCACTGTCCGCGCACGAGACCGTGACCCTGGCAGGCAACCTGATCGACAACGCGATCGACGCCGCGGCGGGCACCGTCGACAAGCGCGTGGAGGTCTCGGTGTGCCATCGTGACAGCGCGCTGTGGGTCCAGGTGTCCGACAGCGGACCCGGTATGTCGGCCCAGATGTTCTCGCGTGCCGCCGAACGCGGCTACACCACGAAATCCGACCACGCGGGCCTCGGCCTCGCTCTGGTGCACCGCCTCGTCGACCGGCATCGCGGCACCATCACCACCACGGCCGCACCACACAGCGCGGTCATCGTTCGCATTCCGCTGAGGGAGACACCTTGATCCGGGTTCTGATCGTCGAGGACGAGCCGTTGATCGCCCAGGCCCACCGGGCCTATCTCGAACGGCTCGACGGTTTCGTCACCGGTGGCGTCGTGCACACCGGACGCGATGCGCTGCGGGTGGCGGCCGAGGCGATCGCCGACGGCGATCCGTTCCATCTGGTGCTGATGGATATCGGGCTGCCCGACATCAGCGGGCTCGATGTGGCCGCCGCGCTCAACGGGCTGCAACCGCGCCCCGATGTCATCGCGATCACCTCCGCGCGCGAGCTGAACATGGTGCGCAGTGCGGTGGCACACGGTGTGGTGCTGTATCTGCTCAAGCCGTTCACCTTCGCCGCGTTCCGCGAAAAGCTGGAGCGCTACCGCGGTTTCGACACCGCGCTGCCCGCGGGCGAGGCGGCCCTTTCGCAGTACGACATCGACCGCGCGCTCGGTGCCCTGCGCACCGCCGACCAGCGGGCCGGTGCGCCGAAAGGCGTTGTGCAGCATACGCTGGAGGAGGTATCGCGCGCGGTTCGCGCGGCCGAATCCGGGATCACGGCCACCGATGCCGCTGCAGCCGTTGGTGTTTCGCGGATCACGGCGTGGCGGTATCTCGAGAAGCTCGCCGACGACGGACTGGCCGAGCGCCGCGCCGATTACGGCCGCGCCGGTCGCCCGAAGACCCGCTACCGCTGGCGCGCGAGCACCTAGCCGGACGAAGTTTGGCCCACCACCGAAGTCCGGCCGCGCGAGGATCGCCGTCATCGGTGGGCACGCGCCGAGTCGGGTCCGGCGAAAGCTCCTGCGGTAGTCGGCTGACCGGCGCCTGATTCAGGCGGGCCGCGAAGCGCCTGCCAGATCGTCGGGCGCCGACGTTCGCGCGACCGGGCCCAAGTCGACCGGCATGTGCTCGAAACCGTGCAGTGTGAACAGGTTTCGGCGGGTCGGCTCGCCGCGTAACCGCAGGTTCGGGTAGCGGGTGTAGAGCGCGCGCAGGGCGTGCACCGCTTCCATCCTGGCCAGGCTCGCGCCGAGGCAGGCGTGGATACCGCTGCTGAATGCCACATGCTCCCGGATATTCGGGCGGCCGATGTCGAAACAGTGCGGGTCGGGGAAGACCGCCGGGTCGCGGTTGGCCCCGGCCAGCGACAGGATCACCGTCGTCTTGGCCCGGACGCGGTCGCCGTCGATCTCGACATCCTCGAGCGCCTGGCGCGCGGTGGTCTGCACCGGCGGGTCGTATCGCAGCGTCTCCTCCACCACATCGGGCCAGCGTTGCGGATCGTCCTGCGCGAGCGCGAGCTGATCGGGATGAGCCGACAGCGCGGCCACCGCGTTGCCGATCAGGTTGACCGTGGTCTCGAAACCCGCTCCCATCAGCAGACTCGCACCGGCCTGCAGCTCGGCCAGACTCAGATCGCCCGAACTCACCAGGGTGGACAGGATGTCCTCGCCCGGAGCGCGCCGCAGCGTGGCGATGTGGTCGGCGAGGAAGTCGTCCATGTCCTCGATCGCCCTCATCGCGGCGCGGTAGGACCGCCACGATGTGCCGATGTCGAGCAGCGGTGTCACCGTGTCGCCCCACGCGAGGAACCGGTCCCGCTCCGCGGGAGGAAAGCCGAGCATCTCGGCGATGATCGCGATCGGCACCCTGGCGGCGAAATCGGTGATCAGATCGACTGAGCCGTCCGCGGGCATCGCGTCGAGCAGTTCGGCCGTGACCACCTCCACCCGATCCCGCAGCCTGGCGATGGCGCGCGGGGTGAACGCCGAGGCCACCGGCTTGCGCATTCTCGTGTGCTCGGGCGGGTCGATGACCAGCATCGATGGCGGCTCAACCGGATTGGGCGGCACCGTGACCCACTCGGCGAGCTTGCGCCACGGGGTCGGCAGATCGTTGTCGAGGGCGGGCCGCACCCCGAATCTGGGGTCGCGCAGGATCGCTCGGACCTGCCCATGGTCGAACGCGGCCAGCGACAGTGGCGTCCTGACCAATCCACCCGATCCGCGCAGTTCATCGATCAACGGATAGGGATCGTGCACACCCCGCTGCCCGGCGAGCAATGTCGCGAACGGATCGCCGCGACGGACTTGCCTGCGCAGGATCGCCCGCGGTGCTCCGTGCTCGGCCGACCATCGAACCCAGTACTGCGCAATCATCGCCACCCCTGCCACTCTGCCGAAGTCTTGCTTCCACAGTACGGACATGGTGTGACACGCGACACGTCCCCGAGGCGGATCCGAACCTATACCTGGGTAGGAGCTAGCGCCGAACGGTCACCTTCTCGGTGAGGACCCGATGGTCGATACCGGCCGGATCGGGATTGACGACCTGCACCAGCGAAGCCCCGGCGAACAACACCGCGACGAACCCGTCGATCACTTCCTCCACCGTGTCCCAGGGTGTACTCGACAGCACCCGGTCACCAGCGGAGAACCCTTGCAGCGCGGCGGATCTCCGAGACATGGTCAGCACTTCGTTCACCGAGAGGCCGTCGAGCGCGGCCCGGAATCCACCGGGCAGGAACTGGTCACCGTGCACCCGCACCGCGGTCGCGAAATCGGTGACCCCCACCGGCAGATCACGCACCGGTGTCCCCATCGCGTCCAGCGACAGCACCGCCACCTCGCCGACACCGTCGGCGTCGTCGAGCCGGTCGGGGGTGACCAGCGCGAGGTCGGCATCGGGATCGGGCGTGAGCACCACTTCGGTCCCCGCCCACCAGCATCCGAGCAGCACCGCGGCGGTCTGCCAGTGCGCGGGCAACAGCACCGCGACCCTGGCGCCGGGGGTGAGCGCGAATTCGTCGCGGATCAGGTTCGCGGTCTTGGCGGCCCAGTTGGCCAACGTCAGCCCGGACAGTTCGATCCGCGCGCCGGTGGCGTCGTCGTACCAGGTGACGCGTGGTCCGGCGGGATCGCGTTCGAGAATCGGGTCGAGGAGGGCGTCGGTCAGCGTCGAATTCGGCTCACGCATGGGTCAATTCACACATTTCGGTCCGTTCTGGCCTGCATCGATCGGCGGGGCGGGCGGTATCGGTGTCGCGGTCGCCGAGGATGTCGCGTCGAGATCGAACATGCCTGCCGCGGCCGAACCCGGACCAGAATAGTCGCTCGCCAGGACCACGCTCACGGTATCCGCCGACACTGTCGCATCGGCGACCACCGTCAGGCCACCGAGCACCTCGGCGACCGCCGCCGCCTTCGGGTCGGTGGCATCGGCGGCCAGCACGCGACTCGAGCTGACGCCGCGGCCGGTGTAGTTGCCGATCGTGCCTTCCCGGAAGCCCTTGCTCGTCAGAGCCGCCGACACCTTGCCCGCGAGCCCGGTGGCGCCACCCGCGTTGAGCACGCTCACCGTCACCGTCGAGGTGTCGATCTTCGGCGCCGCGTCTTCTTCGGTCTTCTCCTCCCCCACCAGCGCGGCGACGAAACTCTGCACCGTCTTCGGGTCGACCTTGACCACCGACTCCCCCGCCGAGGTCATGCTGTTGAGATCGGAGACAGGAATGGTCTCGAATTCCACCTTGCCGCCGGACAGGTCCTTGAGCTGCTGCAAAAAGGCCAGCACGTCCCAGTCCTCGTCGAGCACGACGGTGCGCCCCACCGCCTCGCTGATCTCGCTGAGCTTGCCCGGATTGGCGAGGGTCTTGGCATTGAGCAGCTGGCCGACCAGCTGCGCCATGAACACCTGCTGACGCACGATCCGGTCGATGTCACCGCGTTCGAGATCATGGCGCTGACGCACGAAGCTCAATGCCTCCTGACCGTCGAGACGCTGGCGGCCTGCCGGGAAGTCCGCGCCCGACATCGGTTCGTCCACCGCCTGATTCAGGCACACCTCCACCCCACCGACCGAGTCGGTGAGCAGCACGAAGCCGAGCAGGCTCACCTCGGCGTAGTGGTCGACGGTGATGCCGGTCAGGTTGGCCACCGCTTTGATGAGGGCCTGCCTGCCCGCTGTGGTCGACTCCTTTTCCGCGTCGGCTTCGGATTTGCCCTCGGCGAGCAGCTGCGCGCGTTCGGTCTCCTTGGTCGAGCCGTAGGCGGAGTTGATCTTGGCCTTGCCCTGACCGCCGCCGACATCGACGTAGGAATCGCGCGGGATGGAGATCGCGGTGGCCGAGCGGCCGTCGTTGGGGACACGGATCAGCACGATGGTGTCGGTGTTGGTGCCCACCTCGTCGCCCGCGTGCAGCATGGCGCGTTCGGTTTTGGTGAGCGGGTTGCCGTGCGCGTCAGTGCGGCTGTCGACACCGACGAGCAGGATGTCGACGGCGCCGTCGCGGCCACCGCCGAGGCCGAGGCCACCGATCCGGTCGATATTGGCGATCAGGTTGTCGACACTGCGCCAGGCGAATCCGGTCAGTGCCAGCACCAGCACCGCCGAGATCGCCACCATCAGTTTCGCCGGACCGAAGGTGCCAGCAGGCGCGCTGACCGGTCTAGTCGACTCTCGCACTCGTGCATCCTCTCGACGAACTCCGCGCCCGGTCAGCTCTTCCCCCCGGCAAACACGACCTTGTCGTCAGCCCGGGCTCGTTCGCGGACACCGGCCATCACAGGCTAACCAACAGTTACCACACTCGGGCCCAACCGCAGGTGCTCCGGCGTGCCAGACTGGCCGCGTGAACGCCGATTTCCCCGCCCCCGCTCACCTGATCGTAACCGGCGCACGTGGTCTGCTGGGGCAGCAGATCCTGCGCCTGGTACCCGATGCGCATGGCTTCGGGCGGGCCGAAATCGACATCACCGACCGCGCCGCCGTCGATGCCGTCCTCGCACCGGGCGCCGTGGTGATCAACTGCGCGGCCTACACCGCGGTGGACGCGGCCGAAACCGACGTCGAGGCCGCCTTCGCCGCCAACGCGACCGGACCGGCCGTGCTCGCGGCCGGCTGCGCCGCCGCGGGCGCGCGGCTGATCCACGTGTCCACCGACTATGTCTTCCCCGGAACCGCGAGGACGCCGTACGAACCCGGCGACCCGACCGGACCGGCCACGGTCTACGGACAGTCCAAGCTCGCCGGTGAGCAAGCCGTGCTCGAGCTGGGCGGACATGTCGTGCGCACCGCCTGGGTGTACGCCGGTGTCGAGGGGGATTTCGTCGCGACCATGCGCAGGCTGGAGGCCGAACGCGACACCGTCACGGTGGTGAACGACCAGCTCGGCTCCCCCACCAGCGCCGCCGACCTCGCGGCCGCGCTCCTCGAATTGAGCACCCGCCCCGACGCCCCCCGTGTGCTGCACGCCACCAACTCCGGCACCGCCACCTGGTTCGACCTCGCCGCAGCGGTTTTCACCGACCTCGGCGCCGACCCGCACCGGGTACTGCCGTGCGCCTCCAGCCAATACCCCAGACCCGCACCGCGCCCGGCGTATTCGGTGCTGTCCCCCGCGGCCTGGGACGCGGCAGGCCTCACCCCGCTTCGCTCCTGGCGTATCGCACTCACCGACGCACTGCGGCGGTTGTCCGACTAGGCTCCGCAGTCGTGAACGCAGCAGACGCAGCCGATTCTCCAGCCCCCGCCGGCCTTGCCGTGGTCACGGTGACTTATTCACCGGGTGAGCACCTCGAGCACTTCATCACCACCCTGGCCGACGCGACCAGCGAGAAGCCGCAGGTGATCCTGGCCGACAACGGCTCGACCGACGGCGTCCCCGAACTCGTCGCCGAGGCCAACTCGCACGTGACGCTGCTGCACACCGGCGGCAATATCGGCTACGGCGGCGCCATCAACCGGGCCGTCGCCGAGATCGATCCGTCGATCGAATTCGTCATCCTGGCCAACCCGGACATCCGCTGGGGCGTCGATTCCATCGACAAGATGCTCGAGGCGGCGAAGCGCTGGCCGCGCGCGGGCGCCTTCGGGCCGATGGTCCGTGAGCCCGACGGCAGCATCTACCCGTCCGCACGTCGGGTACCCGGGCTCGCCGACGGCGCGGGCCACGCCGTTCTTGGCTCGGTCTGGCCGAAGAACCCCTGGTCGGTGCGCTACCGGCAGGAGAACGAGGAGATCTCCGAGCGGGTGGTCGGCTGGCTGTCCGGCTCGTGCCTGCTGGTGCGCCGCGCCGCGTTCGACACCATCGACGGTTTCGACTCGCGCTACTTCATGTACATGGAGGACGTGGACTTCGGTGACCGCATGGGCAAGGCGGGCTGGCACAATGTATTCGTCCCGGACGCCGAGGTGACCCACGCCAAGGGCCACGCCGCGGGCAAGCATCCGGAATTGATGCTGCCCGCCCACCACGCCAGCGCCTACCGCTTCCAGGCGGACCGGCATCCACACTGGTGGCAGGCACCGTTGCGGGGCGCGCTGCGGGCCGGACTTGCGGTTCGCTCCCGGATTGCGGTTCGATCGGCGCTGCGTGAGCAAGCGCGAACCGGCGCCTGAGTAGGCACCGGTCCACTGTGAACAGGGGAAACTCGATGGCAGGCAATGCAGGCACCGACGCGGTCATCCTCGTCGGCGGACAGGGCACGCGGCTGCGTCCGCTCACCCTCTCGGCGCCCAAGCCCATGCTGCCGACGGCCGGGCTGCCGTTCCTGACCCACCTGCTGGCCAGGATCGCCGAGGCCGGGATCACCCACGTGGTGCTCGGCACCTCCTTCAAGGCCGAGGTCTTCGAAGAGCACTTCGGTGACGGCTCCGAACTGGGCCTGGACCTGGAGTACGTGACCGAGACCGAACCGCTCGGCACCGGTGGCGGTATCCGCAATGTGCTGCCCAAGCTGCGCGCGGACAACGTGATGGTGTTCAACGGCGACGTCCTCGGCGGCACCGACCTCGGTGCGATCCTCGACACCCACGAGTCGACCAACGCCGACGTCACCCTGCACCTGGTTCGCGTCAGCGACCCGCGCGCCTTCGGCTGCGTGCCGACCGACGAGAACGGCCGGGTCACCGCGTTCCTGGAGAAGACCCAGGATCCGCCGACCGATCAGATCAACGCGGGTTGCTATGTGTTCCGCCGCGAATACATCGAGAAGATCCCCACCGGCCGTCCGGTCTCGGTGGAACGCGAGGTCTTCCCCGCGCTGCTGGCCGAGGGCGCCCGCGTTCAGGGCCACGTCGACGCCTCCTACTGGCGCGATATGGGCACTCCGGAGGACTTCGTGCGCGGCTCCGCGGACCTGGTCCGCGGTATCGCTCCCTCGCCCGCTCTGCCCGGCCAGCGCGGCGAGTCCCTCGTCCATCCCGGCGCGGGTGTGGCACCGGGCGCGCTGCTCATCGGTGGGACCGTGGTCGGGCGCGGCGCCGAGATCGGCGCGGGTGCGCGACTGGACGGCGCGGTGATCTTCGACGGCGCGGTAGTCGAGGCGGGCGCGACTGTCGAACGCTCCATCATCGGCTTCGGTGCCCGCATCGGCCCCCGCGCGCTGGTCCGCGACGGTGTGATCGGCGACGGCGCCAACGTCGGCGCCCGCTGCGAACTCCTGCGCGGCGCCCGCGTGTGGCCCGGCGTGGTCATCCCCGACGGCGGCATCCGCTTCTCCACCGACGTCTGATCCACCCGACGCTGGGCCGCCGGGATTCTCGTCTCGGCGGCCCGGCGTCGTGCTGTTCAGCTGAAGCCGACAGCCTGATCGCCCCAGGCGGTGTGGAGATCGGCGTCGGGGTTGTCCACGACGCGGTCGATGGTGTCGATGAGCAGGGTGGTGCGCGCGGTGGGACGGTAGTGGGGCCAGTGTTTGGAGCCGTCGATGGCGGCGGGGACACTGTGTTCGGCGAAGGCCAGCCAGCGGCGCTGCATGCGGCCCGAGACCGCGACCGACGCTTTGCGCCCGCCGAGCCAGAAGGTGGGGTCGTGGTTGAAGGTACCGAAATTGCCGAAGACATAAGGCAATTCGGTGGCATGACCGGCTCCCACCCTGGCCGCCTTCAACATCGGGGTGGCGTAGTCGAAGCGGTACATCCAGGTCGGCGAATGCTCGGCATGTCCCTCGGCGACCCAGGCCGCGGGCATCCGGAAGGCCGCGTCGGTCGACATCGCCAGTGCCCCACGGGTTTTGGTGAGATCGGGGTAGGCCGAGGTGATCTCGGCGATCCGCTCCGGCGACATCTCGGGATGCGACGCGGCGACATCGCGCAGCATCGCGTTCACCGCGTCGGGCGTCACCGGCATGATCGGTGAGCGCAGCACCCGAAACAGTGACGCCTCATCGCGATTGGTGCCGATCAGCAATGGCACGCGATGCGACAGCCCCTGCTGGAATCGGTCGATCGGGTAGCCCGGCAACAGATTTCCGTCGACGACCGGCGCCGCGGCGAGCCTGCCCGGTTCCTTGATCGGCACCTCGTCCAGCAGCACCGCACCGACCTCGACGAGCTGTTCGATCGGCAACTCCAGCAAACGATTCGCCTCACCCGGCCCGAGTTCGAGCAGCTCCAGATAACGCTGCCCGACGACCGCGGCCCGCTCCTGCCCGAACACCGTAGTGGCGGGTGGACTCTGGACGATCGCCTTGTGGAACAGTCCGCCCGCGACGGGTGAGGTGAGCAGTGCGGTAACGCATCCCGCGCCCGAGGACTCACCGAAGAGGGTCACATTGCCCGGGTCGCCGCCGAACGCGGCGATATTGTCGCGCACCCACGCGAGCGCGGCGAGCAGATCGTGCAGGCCGAGATTGGCGGTGAACTGCTCGCCGAACGAGGACAGATCGAGAAAGCCGAGCACCCCGAGCCGATAGTTCACCGAGACGACCACCACCTCGCCCGCCTCGGCCAGCTTGCGCCCGTCGTAGATGGACTGGGCGGCGGTGCCCAGGCAGTAGGCGCCGCCGTGTACCCAGACCATCACCGGGCGCGGTTCGTCGTCGCTTGGCTCCGGCCTCGGTGACCAGATATTGACCCACAGACAGTCCTCGCCCATCTGCAGGTCGGAATCCACCGGCACCATCGCGCCCATGGCCTGCGGTGCGATATCACCGAAGACCACGCAGTCGCGTACCCCGTCCCAGGGCTTCGGGGGCTGCGGCTCGGCGAAGCGAGCAGGTCCGGCGGGTGCGGCGGCGTAGGGAATGCTCCGCCAGACGGCGACCGGCCCGTCCCAGGTTCCACTGACCAGGCCGTATCCGGTTTCTGCCAGCGGGTCGGCATCGTGGGCTCGCGCGTCCGGATCGAAATCGGGCTGAATGCTCATCGCACACCTCCTAGCCGGCTCGACCGCACGGGTGCCTGTGCGTTTGCTCCGCTGGTCGCAGCACCTGGTGACTTCCTACGAGCGTACGTGCGCACTGCCCGAACGCGCCGCCCTACGCGCCATTTCCGCAGGTAACCGTTACTCCGCGGAACAGAAGTCCATCGTGCGCCATTGCTGCCTACACTGTGCCGATGCCGAACTACAGCTTCCGGTGTCGTTCCTGCGGCGACACGTTCGACGTCAACCGGCCGATGGCGCAGTCCTCGGACCCGGCCACGTGCCCCGTCGGCCACGACGACACCGTCAAACTGCTCACCACCTTCGCGGCGGTGGGGCGCGGCACGGCTGCGGCCCCCGCGCCCGCGCCACGCCCGGCAGGTGGCGGTTGCTGCGGTGGTGGCGGCTGCTGCTGACCCGTTGACAGAGGGTGCGCGGCCGCAGCTGTCCAGCCGCCGCACCGTCGTCAGTCGCGGCGGTCGACGTGGCCGAGGTCGCGGTCGGGTGCGATCCGGTCGCGAACCCGTTGCTTGAGGACGGCGATATCGGGGAAACCGCCGTCCGCCTTGCGTTCCCAGAGCTGTTCACCGTCGAGGGTGATGCGGAAGATGCCACCCTGGCCGGGAACCAACGCCACCTCCCCGAGTTCGGTGGCGAAGGTGGACAGCAGTTCCTGGGCCATCCAGCTCGCCCGGAGCAGCCAACGGCATTGGGTGCAGTATTCGATCGCGATACGGGGCACGTGAGCAGTATCCCCGTTTCAGGCCTGGAACGTCCCGTCGAGGTAGACCCATGCCCCGGCGACCCGGACGAAGGTACTTATCTCGTGCATCGCGTCACGCGTGCCGTCGAGCTTGTAGTGGGCGATGAATTCGACGGTGCCGTTGTCGTCGAACGGGCCGCCACGCTGGGTCCCGATGATCTCGAGAAACAGCCATTGCTGATCCTGGTCGAGTTCCAGCTCGGCCGGGCGAGTGCTGGGATGCCAGGAGCGCAACAGATAGTCCACATCGCCGACGACATAGGCGGTGTACCGCGACCGCATCAGCGTCTCCGCGGTCGGCGCGGCCTTCTCCCCCGCCAGAATCGGCCCACAACACCCGTCGAACGGCTCACCACGACGACACGGACACGGTCTCACTTCACCCATACCGCCCATCCTGCCGGACCAGCCGGCTACCTCCCGCACCCCGGCGTCGATCACCCGAACGGCTGCTGCGCGAGGGGAGCCAGCTCCAGCACCCGTGCCAGCTCCGCCGTCTGATCCCGCCAACGCCGCAGATCGGTGACACTCGGCGCCATCTCGTAATCGAGGTGATGCGCCGCGCGCGACAGCGCCGCCCACAGCGCACCGATCTGACCGGCGGCTTCCGGCCCGGCATACACCCGCAACGCCAGCAGTTGAGCGCGCATCGGACACCGCATCAGCTCCGGCGCGACCTGCGCCCACAGCTGATCCACCGCCTGCTCGAGCGCCAACCGCAGAATCCACGCCACCGCCCGCGACCACACCCCACCGGCATCCGACACCGACCCGTCCAGCAAATTCTCGGCCGCTTCCAGCCGCTGTGCCACCGAAGGCCGTTGGCTGAACTTCGCGCGAGCCGGCCTGCCACGACGATTCATAGCGAGCCGCTCATGTTCGCACCGCGTTCGGCTCGTGGGCTCGCAGCCAGGTGATGAATCGTTCGGTGTCACTGATCAATTCACGCATCGGACGGTCGATCGGCACATGCGCGCCCGCGGTGGCATCACGCAGGACGCCGACGAGCCAGCGTCCGCCGACCGCGCTCAGGTGCTTGTTCAGGTCGTCGACGCGGGCACTGACGCCCATGATGGCGAGGGTGATCATGGCGCGGGTGGTGTGCGCGTTGCGCACGCGCCGTTCCACTTCCCCGTGCTCGAGACCGCCTGCCAGCAGTTCCTGGCGGGCCTTGGCCAGCCCGGCCGCCTCGATCGCCGAACGGCAACAGGTCGCGACGAGTTCGTCGGCGATGGCGGCCGGAAGCTGCGGTGTGCGGAGCAGGGATCGGGCGTCGTCGAGATAGCGGCGAACCGGGTCGCCGGTCACACGCACCTCGACGATCGAACGCTCACGACGCTGGACTTCGAGCACTGTCGCATCGAGCTGCATGCGACGCACCGCCTCGGCGAGGCGCTCGTCGTGGGTGAACACCACCACCTGTCGCGAGGCCGCCACCTCGGCGAGCACCCTGGCCAGCCCGTCGACCTTCGCGGGATCCATCGCCTGCACCGGGTCGTCGATCATCACGAACCGGAAAGGGCTGTGCGCCACCGTGGCTCGCGGCAGGAACAGCGACAGTCCGAGCGCGTGCAGCTCGCCCTGGCTCATCACCCCGAGCGCCGCGCCGTCCACTTCGTCGACGGTGACATCGAGCAGCACCCGCCGCGCCGTCCCCGCACTGCCCTGCAACCGAATCGCACCGAGCTCCACATTGCTCTGCTGGCGCAGGGTGCTCCACACCCAGCGCGCCGTGGTCTCCAGCGGCCGCATCCGCTCCCCACGGATCGTCGCCGTCGCCGCCTTGAGCCAGTCGGCCGCCTTCTTCACCACCCGCAGCTCACTCGCGTGGTCGGCGACGGCGCGGGCGGGGTCGAGCCAGGCGAGAATGCGCGGGACCAGCGGCGACCACACCGCGTCGAGCCGATCCAGCTCCGTGCGGGTATCCCTTTGCAGTGCAGCGAGTTCCACCGCGAGGTCGGAATGAATTGCGCGCAGTCGATCCGGGAGCCGATCGTCGTAGCCGGCTGTCGCGAGCACGGCCCACTCCGACCAGAGCTGCCCGACGATTTCGCGCTGTTTACGCAACGAGTCCGTGGTGCCGTACGAATCAGGTTGCCCCGCAAGAGACTCCGCCCGGCGATCCACCGGATCGAAGATCGCCGGCACGTCCGCCGGGTGCGGGCGGCCCGCTGCGCCGGTACCGCCATGGGTGGCCGTGCCGAGCTCGATCGGTAACTCCGTGGGGAGGCTGCGCGCCGCCACGAAAGCGGTGTCGAATTCCGCCGTTGCCGCCTGCAATGCCGCGAGTTCTGTGGTGCGGTGCGCGATTTCGGAATCAGCGGCAGCGAGCCAGTCGGCGTCGAGTTCGTCGCGTCCGCAGACCGGGCAGGGGCATGAACCCGCTGCCGTAACGTGTTCGCGTGCCCGCGTGAGCAATTCGAGAACTCGCAGATCGGCGTCGGTATCGGCCGTCGCGTGGCGTGACACATTCCGGGCCGCTTCGGCGAGCCGGTCCGCCGTGGCGGCGACCCGAGGGGCATCGGGCAGCGTCAGCCGCAGGATCGCGTGCAAGCCCGCAGGCCCATCGATACCGAGGACCGAGCCCGCTACCGCGCCTGCCACCGCGTCGAGATCGGGGTCCGGCGTACGCAGCAGGTCGGCTACCTCGCGCGCGCGTTCGTCATCGGCCTCGGCGAGCTCGACCAGCAAGTCGGCCCGGGACTGACGCGAATCCCGCACGGCGCGTTCGAGTTCGAGTTTGCGCAGTCTGATCTGCTCGGCCGCGGCGGCCAGCTCGTCGAGGCCGAGGAGGCGATGCAGCGCGTCGAACAGGTCGCTCGGCTTCCCGTCGACGAGCGCGCCGAGTTCGCTGTAGGACAGGAACGGCCGGTACAGATCG
Organism: Nocardia sp. IBHARD005; assembly: GCF_052814245.1. Classification (NCBI taxonomy): domain Bacteria; kingdom Bacillati; phylum Actinomycetota; class Actinomycetes; order Mycobacteriales; family Nocardiaceae; genus Nocardia; species Nocardia sp. IBHARD005. The sequence goes on along the minus strand of NZ_CP199935.1, from coordinate 2,870,420 downwards.
AGCCGTTGCCGCCGTCCACGCGGGTCGATCGACGCCGCTGGTTCGGATCCGCGCCGCTCGGTCCACTGCGCGCCGGCCAGTTCCGCACTCGCGTCCCAGCTGGTGGCGACCGCGAGTTGCGGCTGCTCGCCCGCGGTGAGCAGCTCGACATCGATCCGGGCGGTATCGGGCTCGTGTAGGTTGCGCCAGCCCTCCCGCCATGCGGTCGAGCGGCCGTCCCAGCGCCGATTTCCACCGGTCAGCGCGAATTCCGCGGCCTCGGCGAAACTCGACTTCCCGCTGCCGTTGCGACCGACCACCAGCGTCAGGCCGGGCCCGGGATTCAACCGCAGTGTCGCCGCGGGCCCGATCCCACGAAAGCCCTGCACGGTGATCGACCGCAGGAAGACCCCGGTATCACCGGAATCGGTGGCGGCCGAGTCACCGTCGACAGCTGAGAGCGCGGCGAGCACGCATTCGGCGACCCGTTCCTCCACTGCCGGGTCGGCGGCGAGCTCGCGTGCGACCACCTCGGCGATCCGATCCGAGCACACTTGCGACATCCCCCTTCGCGTCGGCGCGCAACGCGGCGATCCTGGTGGAAACGCTACCCGATCGCCGGACGTTCGCCCAGGGGATGCGCAGGGCCCCAGCGAATCTGCCCGCGGGAGTGGAATGGCCATCGCGGTGCCTCGGCGGCCCTCGATGTCCACCCCTCGCCCACCCCGGCGGGCAGCTCGATGAGGTGTTCACACCCGCGTTACGCTGCGTCGAGCAGCGCGGGCGGTCCGGGCGGTGCCGAACAGGTCAGAATGCCAGACATCGCGGGTCACGGCAAGGGCTGGAGCACGAAACTTCCACAGCACCAGCATTTTCCAGGCGCCTCGTCGACAGGGGCCGCTAGTTGTCGGTGGGTTGCGGTAGATATTCGGCGAACAGAGAAACGGGGGAAACCGATGACCGAGCAACGCACGCCGTGGACCGAGGACCAGGTCCGCGCGCTCGCGCCCGACGCGAGCTCGCTGGCTGCCGCACGCAAGCTGGCCGGTCGCTGGCGCGAGACCGGCACCGCAGGCAACGCGGTGTGGGGGCTGTGTCAGGGCAGCGGTGCCAAGCCGTATCAGGCGATCGTCGACCTGGACGGGCCCGCGTACAAGTGTTCGTGCCCGAGCCGCAAGTTCCCCTGTAAGCACACGCTGTCGCTGTTGCTCACCTGGTCGAGCGGCCAGGCGCCCACCCAGGATGCCCCCGCCGATTTCGCGGCCGAGTGGCTGGCGGGGCGGGCCGCGAAGGCCGCCGCACCGCCGAAGGCCAAGGCCGCGAGCACGCCGTCGCAGGCCACCGTCGAGCAGCGGCGCAGCCGCGTCGCTGCCGGGCTCACCGAACTGGAGATCTGGCTGACCGACCAGATCCGCACCGGCCTGGCCCAGACCGATCGTTCGTTCGCCGCCTATGAGGCGATCGCGGCACGGATGGTCGATGCCCAGGCGCCCCGCATCGCCGAGACCCTGCGCAGGTTGCCCACCGCGGTCGTCACCACCGAGCACTGGCCCGAACTGCTGTTGCGCGAGTACGCCCGCCTGCACCTGCTGGTTCTGGCCCATCGCGGGCTCGATGCCCTCCCCGAGCCGCTGCAAGCGGGAATTCGCACCCATGTGGGCTACCCGACGTCGGCCGAGTCGGTCCTGACCGAGCCTGCCGTGCGGGATCGCTGGCTGGTGCTCGGCATGCGGGTGAGCGAGCAGGAGCGTCTGCACACCCGTCGTATCTGGTTGCGCGGTCGTAGCAGCGGACGATGGGCCCTGCTCATCGAGCATTCCTTCGCCACCCCCAATTTCACCGGCGAGGTGCCCGCGCCCGGCAGCGAGGTGGACGCCGAACTGCACTATTACCCCGGCGCGGCATCCCTGCGTGCGCAATGGGGCACCCGCCACGGCGTACCCGAACCCTTCACGACCGTCCCCGCTGTCGGCGGCACCACGATCGACGACGCGCTGGACGCCTACGCCACCGCGTTGAGCGACGATCCGTGGCTGCGCGCCTGGCCCGCGCTGCTCACCGATGTGGTGCCGGTGCTCGACGAGCACGGTTGGCAGCTCGTCGCGTCCGACGGCACCGCGCTGCCGCTGCCCGCGGGCGTGCGCCCGTGGCGGTTGATCGCCGTCGCGGGCGGTCACCCGGTGACGGTGTGCGGCGAGTGGCGGGCCGACGGCTTCGACCCGATCTCGGTCTTCAGCGCGGGCGAAGTGAGCGACCTGGAAACCGAGTTCCCCACCGAGACAGTTCCGAGCCCCGCGCTGGCCGAACTGGTCTCGGTAGCCCTGCTCGGCACCGCCCGCCGCAGCGCCGACGGCGTCCACCTCGACCCCGCGGTCGCCACCGCCGTACCGCAGCACGCGGGCGAACCGGCCACCCGGCTGCTGCACACCGCCGCGCTGCAAGACCTGTACCTGCGCGGCGGGCGACTCCCGCGAACCGCGTCGAAACCCGAACCCGCCGTGGACGACCCGCGCCCTCTCCTGCCACGTCCGGCTGCCGACCGCCTCAGTCGCCTGCTCGCGGACAAATCCCCGTTCCTGCCCGAATGGTTCGCCGCAGCGACACCCTTCGACTTCCGACTTCCCGATGTGCTGTGCGTCCAGGCGCTGTCCGCGGCCTCCGACACTGCGCTACGTGCACCGCTGCTCCGCTTGGCGGGCCGCCGTGGGCGCTGGCTCGCCGCCCGTAATCCCGCGTGGACGAAGCTCGTAGACGAGTTCCCCGGCGAAGCATCGGTATCGGCGGAAGCGCCGAACGGCAACCGACTGTCCGCCGCAACAGTGGGCGCCGTCGGCACTCGCGAGGCCGACACCCGCGTCGACACGGATGCTGTCGCAGATAGACCCCCGAGCGCTGACACGGCCGCGCGCGCTGCCACTGGCGCCGGCAATGGTGCTGACGCTGGCGCTGGCGCTGGCAATGACGCTGACGCTGGACCGAGCATCGACACGGGCTCGACCTCGGACACGGGCTCGACCTCGGACACGGGCTCGACCTCGGACACCGGCGCAAGCGCGGGTGTGGCTGTGGCACAAGATGTGTGGCTGTTCGGTACCTCCGGGGAGCGCAAGGATTGGTTCGCGCGTACTCGCCGGGAGAATCCGACCGCTGGTCTGGCGGTGTTGACCGCGGCTTGGACTAAGGAGTCGGGGCCGGTCAAGGCGGAGCTACTCGGGTTGCTCGCGGACGGGCTGAGTTCGGCCGATGAAGCTCTGCTCGAGCGGGCACTCGATGATCGGCGCGGCGATGTCCGGCGCACCGCCACCACGCTGCTGAACAAGCTCCCCGAAGCCGCTTTCGGGCGGCGGATGGCAACCCTGGTGGCGTCGTGGATTCGGGTGGAGGACGACGGCACCGTCGAAGTGACGGTGCCTGCGGAGCTCGACGCGCAGGCCCGGCGCGATGGCATCACCGATGCGACCGATCAAGCGAAATTGCGCTGGGATACCCCTGATTCGACGATCACGACCCTGCACCAGGCGATCGCCGCGACTCCGCTCACCGCGTGGGCCCAGATCGTGCACTCCACCGGCGAGAACACCGCGACGACCGCGCTGACCTTGTCACTGCCACCCCGCTATGCCAAGGCGATCGTGGACGGCTGGGTCGACGCCACGCTCGCCCAGCACGACACCACCTGGGCCCGTGCGCTGTTCGCCCACGCCACGCCGACCGAGCAGGCCGTGCTCCGGCGCCGCGAACTGTTCACCCTGCTCGATGCCGCCGACCGGATCGAGCATGTGCTCGATCTCGACGCCCACCAACTCAACGAACTCCACGCGATCCTGCCCGGCCTCGATCACCCATGGCCGGTACCCGTCGCCACCCACGTGCTGCGTCTGCTCGGCGAGCGCGCCCGCACCACCGCGCGTCAGCCGCATGCCAGTGCCGGCGTGTACACCGACAGGGCGCTGCTCACCGCGGCGAGCGTCCACCTGCCTGTCGAGCTCGCGACACCCATCACCGCGCTCGCCGACACCACCGACGATCCCGCCTGGCAACAGGCATTCCACCGACTCGCCCACGATCTCACCGACCGCGCCACCATGCTCGAGGAGCTGCGATGACCACCACCGAACCCGCCACCACCCTGCTGCGCCCGCACGCCGAACAGGCCTTCGCCGACGAGCTGGCCGCCCTGGCCCGCGTCGACGACCGCGTGCGTCCGCCGTCCTGGCAGCTGTCGCCGTGGGCGGTGGTCACCTACGTCCTCGGTGGCACCCTCGACGACGGCACCGTGATCACCCCCAAATATGTCGGCCCGCGCAGGCTGATGGAGGTCGCGGTCGCGACCCTCGCCACCGACCGCGCGCTGTTGTTGCTCGGCGTGCCAGGTACCGCGAAAACCTGGGTGTCAGAGCATCTTTCAGCCGCGATCAGTGGCGAGTCGACGCTGCTGGTGCAGGGCACCTCCGGCACCGCGGAAGAAGCGATCCGCTACGGCTGGAATTACGCCCGCCTGCTCGCCGAGGGGCCGAGCGACGCCGCCCTTGTCGCGTCGCCGGTGATGACCGCGATGCGAACCGGCGCCATCGCCCGCATCGAAGAGCTCACCCGCATCCCCTCCGATGTGCAGGACGCGCTGATCACCATCCTGTCCGAGAAGACCCTGCCGGTTCCCGAACTCGGCGGAGAGGTGCAGGCGGCCAAGGGTTTCAACGTCATCGCCACCGCCAACGATCGCGACCGTGGCGTGAACGATCTCTCCTCGGCCCTGCGCCGCCGTTTCAACACGGTCGTGTTGCCGCTGCCCGCGGACGAGGATTCCGAGGTCGCCATCGTCAGCCGTCGCGTCGAACAGCTGGGCGCCGCATTGGAATTGCCGACCGTGCCCGCCGCCGCCGAGGAAGTCCGCCGCGTGGTGCGGGTCTTCCGCGAACTGCGCTCCGGCATCACCGCCGACGGCCGCACCAAACTCAAATCCCCCTCTGGCACCCTGTCCACCGCGGAGGCGATCTCGGTGATCACCAACGGCCTCGCGCTGTCCGCCCACTTCGGCGACGGCGTCCTGCGCGCCTCCGACATCGCGGGCGCCGTCCTCGGCTCGGTGATCAAAGACCCGGTGGCCGACACTGTGGTCTGGACCGAATACCTCGAGGCCGTCGTCCGGGAGCGCCCCGACTGGGCCGACTTCTATCGAGCCTGCCGCGAAATCGCCGGCTGACACCCAACCGCCGGGGAGGACGGAACACACAGCACACATGGGGTTTTCGATGAGTCAACGCAACAAGGCGGCCCAGTCTGCCACTGGCGAGTCCCTACCGGGCGATCCGGCGGGCGGTGCCGATATCCACAGGAGCCCCGGCGCGGGCAAGGACGCCGATGCACGTGGGGGTGCCACGAGCGCAGAGGCCGGTGCGGGGTCGGAGACCGACACGGATTCGAGCGCCGGTGCGGCGAGCGATCCGCCGGTAGATGCGGTAGCGGTGACGCGGGTGTTCGGCATCCGTCACCACGGGCCGGGATCGGCGCGCTCGCTGCGCCACGCACTCGAGGAGTTCGGTCCCGACGCCATCCTCATCGAAGGTCCCGCAGACGCTGATCCGCTCGTCGGGTTCGTCGCCGCCGACACGATGACCCCGCCGGTCGCGCTACTCGCCTACGTCCCGGATTCGCCTGCCCGCGCGGCATTCTGGCCCTTCGCGGTGTTCTCCCCGGAATGGCAGGCGATGCGCTACGGCGTCGACCACGCCGTGCCCGTGCGCTTCTGCGACCTTCCGGCAACCAGCGTCCTCGCCGACGACGACGACGCTCGCGGTGGCGGTTCCGATCCACTCGCCGCGCTCGCCTCGGCCGCGGGCTACGACGACGCCGAACGCTGGTGGGACGCTGTCGTCGAATCCGTCCCCGACAGCGCGGCTTTCGACGCGATCACCGAAGCGATGGCCGCCCTACGCGAGGACGCCCCACACCCGGCGACCGGCGCCACGCCGCACGCGGCGGACGCACCACCACCGATCGATGCGGCGTCACTGACCCACTCGAATGTTCCCGACCCAACCGCTCCCCGCAGGGCGAGTCCACCCGAACAGTCTTCGCCCGACCGTGCGACGGCTCCCGCCGAGCCGCAAGACAACACGACACAATCCGGCCCGGGGATGCCCGGCGCGGCGCCACCACCGAACAACAAGGCACCCTTCGACCCGTCTGCACCAGCGAGCGGCGCAGCCCCGATGGGCACCGAACCGGACGATGGCGCTGAAACGACTTCCACGGCAGCAGAATTCATGTCTCCGGTGGCGCCGGATCAGGGTTGCCACGCCTTCGCGCCGCTGGTTGTCGATCACCACACATTGCGGCGGGAGGCGCATATGCGGGAGGTGATGCGGAAGGCTCTCAAGAATGGGGCGAAGCGGCTGGCCGTGGTGTGCGGCGCCTGGCATGCGCCCGCGCTGACGGGCCCGCTGGGGCCCGCGGCTCCGGATAAGCGGCTACTCACGGGCTTGCCGAAAACGAAAGCGGCGCTGACCTGGGTGCCGTGGACACATTCGCGGCTGGCGGCAGGCTCGGGCTACGGGGCAGGCGTCACCTCGCCCGGCTGGTACCACCATCTGTTCACCGAGACCGAGCGGCCGGTGGCGCGCTGGCTCACCAAGGTGGCGGGGGTGCTGCGCAAGCACGATCTGCCGGTGTCGAGCGCGCACATCATCGAGGCGGTTCGGCTGGCCGACACCCTCGCGGCGTTGCGCGGCAGGCCGCTGGCGGGATTGTCCGAGGTCACCGAGGCTGTGCGGTCGGTGATGTGCGGTGGCGACGAGACCATGCTGCGGCTGGTGATCGATGAACTCGTCGTCGGCGAGACGCTCGGCGGTGTCCCCGAGGACACCCCGACGGTCCCCTTGGCCGCCGATCTGCGGGCGCGCAGCAAGACCCTTCGGCTCAAGCAGGAGGCTCTTGCCCGCACCGTCGACCTGGATCTGCGCAAGGAACGCGATGTCGAACGCTCGCATCTGCTGCACCGCCTGCGCCTGCTCGGCATCGACTGGGGCACTCCGACCACCGGCGAGGTCCGCAGCACCGGCACCTTCCGCGAGACGTGGACCCTGCGCTGGGAACCGGAATTCGAGGTCCGCATCGTCGAGGCCGCGGTGTGGGGCACGACTCTGCGCACCGCCGCGGAGACGAAGATCCTCGACACCGCGAGCCGCGACGACGTCACCGTCACCGCACTCGCCGACGCACTGGAAATGGCCCTGCTGGCCGACTTGGGCGGTGCCACCGAAGGTTTGATCACCAGGCTCGAAGCGGCCGCCGCCCTCGACCACGACGTCACCCACCTGCTCGGCGCCCTACCCGGCCTGATCCGCACGCTGCGCTACGGCGATGTCCGCGGCACCGACACCAAGGCGCTCGCCCACGTCGCCGACGGTCTGCTGGTACGGATCTGCGCGGGCCTGCCCGGCGCCGTCACCGGCCTCGACACCGACGCCGCGCAGGCCCTGCGCACCCAGATCGACGCCGCGCACACCGCCATCAGCACCCGCGACGACGAGCATTCCGGCACCGAATGGCTGGCGACCCTGCAACGCATCGCCGACCGCGACGACGTACACGGTGCGATCGGCGGCCGCGCGGTGCGCCTGCTCTGCGACGCCGAACGCATCGACGACACCGACTCCGCCCGCCGCCTGGCCGCCGCGCTGTCCATCGGCAACACCCCCGCCGCGAAAGCCGCCTGGATCGACGGCTTCCTCGGCGGCCGCGGCCTACTCCTGGTCCACGACCGAGAGTTGTTGCGCCGCATCGACGAATGGCTCCGCGACCTCAACGAGGACCAGTTCGTCGCCACCCTCCCGTTGCTGCGCCGCACCTTCGGCTCCTTCGAATCCGGCGAGCGCCGAGCCATCAGCCAGGCCCTACGAGACACCGGCTCAGCACCGACCACCCCCGCGGGCCCCACCGCCATCGATCCGATCCGCGGACAACGGGCACTGCGTGCGGCGACCGCGATCCTCGGAGCCGCAGGATGACCCACCTCCACAGACATCGAACGCCGGGCGGCGCACAACGCCAGGTCTCACAACCGTTCTCCGCAATGCCGCGAACGGATTTCGCACCACGCATCGAGTGCGGCGCGATCATCACGGCGGCCGCGCCCGGCACCCTGCCCGTACCGCATCCCGATCTCTCGCTCGATCACCAGGAGCATCGATGACCGATCCCGACGAAACACAGTCGCGCCGTTGGCGTCTGGTGCTCGGCACCGCCGCCGACGAGCACCTCGGCGGCCTGTCCTCCGGCGCGGATCAGGCAATGGACCAGGCCCTGAGCGCCCTCTACAACACCGGCGAGGCCGGCGGCTCGACGAAAAGGTCTGGTGGACTTGGTGGTTCGGCTCCACGGGTAGCACGCTGGCTCGGCGATATCCGGAGCTACTTCCCCGCGACGGTGGTCGAGGTGATGCAGCGCGACGCGGTGGAGCGACTGAACCTCACCCAGTTGCTGTTGGAGCCGGAGCTGCTGGAGTCGGTCGAGCCCGATGTGCACCTGGTCGGCACCCTGCTCGGCCTTAATCGGGTGATGCCCGAAACCACCAAGGCCACCGCGCGGATGGTGGTCGAGAAGGTGGTGCGCGAGATCGAGCAGCGCATCGCCGCCAAGACCGTGGCCGCGGTGTCGGGCGCCATCAACCGTGCCGCCCGCACCCATCGCCCGAAACTGCGTGACATCGATTTCCATCGGACCATCCGCAAGAATCTCGCCAACTACCTGCCCGAACACCGCACCATCGTGCCCGAGCGGCTCGTCGGCTACGGCCGCAAGTCGCAGTCGATCCAGCGCGATGTGGTCCTCGCCATCGACCAATCCGGTTCGATGGCGGCCAGTGTCGTCTACGCCTCGGTCTTCGGTGCGGTCCTCGCCTCCATGCGGTCGCTGAAGACCTCGCTGGTTGTGTTCGACACCGAGATCGTCGACCTCACCGACCAGCTCAGCGACCCGGTCGACGTGTTGTTCGGCACCCAGCTCGGCGGCGGCACCGACATCAATCGCGCTATCGCCTACTCGCAAACGCTGATCACCCGCCCCGCCGACAGCCTGTTCGTGCTGATCTCCGACCTCTACGAGGGTGGCGTGCGCAACGAGATGCTGCGCCGCTGCCATGCGATGAAGGAGGCCGGCGTCCAGGTGGTCGTGCTGCTCGCCCTCTCCGACGAAGGCGCACCCGCCTACGACCACGACAACGCCGCAGCACTGGCAGCGCTCGGCATTCCCGCTTTCGCCTGCACCCCCGACAAATTCCCCGACCTGCTCGCCACCGCCTTGGACCGCGGCGACATCACTCGCTGGGCCGACACCAACGCCCCGGCGGTGTGACACACCTGCCGAGCGGACACCAACGCCCCGGCGGCGTTACGCGTGGGACCCGCCGCGCTTCGCGTCCGGGCCAACTAGGCTGCCAACGATCGGGTTCGGTGAACGGGGTGAGGCGATGTTGCGGCGCGGGGCGGTGTTCGCCGGTTTCGTCATCGAGCGTGAGCTGGGGCGCGGCGGGATGGGCGCGGTGTACGCGGCAAGGGACCGCAGGCTGCCACGGCTGACCGCGTTGAAGTTGATGCACCGTGACCTGTTCGCCGACTTCGAGATCCGGGCCAGATTCGAGCGCGAGGCCGACCTCGTGGCCCAGCTCGACCACCCGAACATCATCACCGTCTACGACCGTGGCATCGACGAGGAACAACTGTGGATCGCGATGCAGTTCGTGGACGGTGTCGACGCGTCGGCGGTTCCGGTAGCGCAGTTCGGGAGCGAGCGGGTCGCTCAGATCGTCACCCAGACCGCGAGCGCCCTCGACTACGCCCACCGCCAGGGCGTTCTGCATCGAGACGTGAAACCCGCCAACATCCTGTTGTCGCGCACCGCGGGTGTCGGCGCCGGCTTCGACGAACGAGTGGTGTTGACCGACTTCGGCATCGCGAAGCTCCTCGACGACACCGGCGGCCTCACCCGCACCGGCCAGTTCACCGCCACCATCGCCTACGCCTCCCCCGAACAACTCAGCAGCGCCCCGCTCGACGGCCGCGGCGACCAATACTCGCTGGCCTGCACGGTATTCCGCCTCCTCACCGGCACCGGCCCCTTCGACGCACCCAACCCCGCCACCGTCATGCTCGGCCACCTCAACACCCCACCCCCCGCGGCCAGCACCCGCCGCGCCACCCTGCCCACCACGGTGGACGCGGTCCTGTCCAAGGCCATGGCCAAGGACCCCACCCACCGTTTCCCCACCTGCACCGCCTTCGCCACCGCACTCACCGAAGCTCTCGGGGCACGCTCCACCACCAACATCGCGATCAGCACGGAGAACCCCGTGCACGGGCGAACCACCTTCCCTTCCGTGCATCCGTCCGGCACCGCGTCGCACCCGCTCGCGACGCCGGCCGGTGCGCTCACTCCGATCGCCGGATCCGAGGCCGCGCCGCCCGAAGGATCGAGTCATGCTGGGCGTCGGCACGACCCGACAGCTATCCGCCACACCACCACCGCGCCGGACAGCCACTCCTTCGCCGCCAATGGTGACGCAGCCGCTGTGACGGGGGCCGTGTCGCGGGATCAGTGGCGCTCCACGGTTCGTGACGGCAGCCCCGGAAACGGCGCGCGTCCAGCGACGGGCGCGGCGCTGTGGGCGCAGCGGGTGCACGGCTGCCTGCTCGGCGGGGCGATCGGCGATGCCATCGGCGCCCCGGTGGAAACCCGCTCGCTGCTACAGATCCGCGCAGAACACGGGCCCGCCGGCGTGATCGACGCGGATCCACTTCGCATTTCCGAAGAGACCCAGCTGACCGCGTTCACCGTCGAGGCGCTGATCCGAGGCTCCGTGCGGGCTAGGGCAAAGGGCATCGGCGGGGCGACGATGGGTTTGCTCCAGCAGGGGCTGCTCGTATGGTTACGCGGGCAGGTCGCCGACCTGCCCGACCAGCCGTTCACGCTCTACAGCGCCCTCAGCAAATACCCCGAGCTGACCGAGCAACGCGGCGTGGCCAATTCGGTCTACACCGCGCTGCGCCACGCGGCGCAGCGGCGGGCACCGACGAGCCCCCTCGGCACCCGCGACCAACCCATCAACCACTCCAAGGGCAGCGGCGCGGTGATGCGGGCCGCCCCGTGCGGATTCGGTTACGCCGCAGACCGTTCCGGCGCGGCTACCGACGCCGTCTTCGAATTGGGTTGTGATGCCGCCGCCCTCACCCACGGACATCCCAGCGGCTGGCTCCCCGCGGGAACTGTGTCCGCGCTGATCTATCAGCTCGCGCGCGGCGCCGACTTCGCCACCGCGCTCTCCATTGCACGGGTCGAGCTCGCGAGCTACCCCGAGCACGAGGAGACCTCGGCCGCCGTCAATGCCGCACATCGACTGGCCGCTCGGATCGAACGGGAAAGGCGTTATCCCACCGCCGAAGACGTCGAAACCCTCGGCCAGGGCTGGATCGGCCCCGAAGCTCTCTCGATCGCCGTCTTCGCCACCCTCGCCGCGGAAGGACTCGGCGGCACTGCCCACGACATCGTTCGCACCGGACTGCTGTTGTCGGTCAACCACTCCGGCGACAGCGATGCCACCGGCTCGATCACGGGCAGCCTGCTCGGCGCTCGCTACGGCCACTCCGCGCTGCCGAGCGGCTGGGTGAACACCGTCGACGCCCGCCGAGTCCTCGACCTGCTGGCTACCGACTACTGCACCGAATTCGGCGTCACCCCACCGACAGACGAGCACGGGCAGCCGACTCGTGCATGGTTCGACCGTTACCCGGCCTGACACACCGACCGCGCCGAACGTTCACACCATCGATCGACCGTCGAAATTCGCGCCCGATCACCCGAATTGTGAACGCTGAGCGCAGACAACGAACGGCTCCCCGCGGACAGAGTCCAGCGCAGAGCCGTTCGCCGGGCCCTACAGATCCGCGATAGCCGCCAGCGGGGGCGTCCGCGCGGCCCGCACACCCGGCCACACCGCGGCCAGCACACCGACCACGCCCGACGCGACCAGCACGATCACCAGCTGCGACCAGGGAATAGTGATCTGGTCGATGCCCATGTCGCGCAGGGTGCGCAGGAATCCGACGCCGAGCGCGATGCCGAGCACCAGCCCGACGATCGCACCGAAGATGGCGATCAGCATGGACTCCAGGTAGATCGTGCGCCGCACCTGCGCACGCTGGGTGCCCACCGCGCGCAGCATGCCGATCTCGCGCCGACGCTCCACCACCGACAGCGCGAGGGTGTTGATGATGCCGAGCACCGCGATCACCACGGCCAAGGCGAGCAGCCCGTAGAGGATGGCGAGCAGGGTGTTGATCTGCTTGCCCTGCGCGCCCTTGAACTCCTCGTGGTCTTGGACCTGCACCACCACGAACGGTTCGGTGGCCTTCTCCAGGTTCGCCCGCATCGCGGTGAGATCCGTTCCCGGCACGGCCTTGACCAGCACGAAGATATTGGTGCGCAGGCTCTGCGGCATCAACTGCTCGTAGACGCCGGGATCGACGACCATGGGTCCGAGCAGCGGTGTGTTGGCGTAGATGCCGGCGACGGTGAGCTCGAGCTGCTTGTTGTCGAGGCTGGTGATGGCGATCTTGTCGCCGGGCTGCCAGCCACGAGCGGCCGCCTCGGTCTCATCGACGAGCGCGCCACCGGCGGGGATCGTGCTCGTGCCGCTGATCATGTCGATGTCCATCACCGGATCGATCGGGCCATCCGGCGAAGTGGCGCCGATCTGATCGTCGCCGACCTTGAACGCGACGACCCGGATCCCGGTGACATCACTGATCCCGGGCACCTCGGTGCGCACAGCGTCGACCGCACCGATCGGCGCACCGATCATCTGCGGACCGGCGAGCACGTATTCGGCCTTCACACCCCTGTCGATCAGCACACCGACACTGGTTTTCGCCGAAGCGCCGAGAATGCCGATCGCCGAGACCAGCATCAGGCCGAGCGTGAGCGCGAACGCGGTGGCCGCGGTGCGACGGGGGTTGCGCGTGGCGTTGTTGCGCGCCATCTGCCCGATCGGGCCGAACGGCCTGGTGAGCACCCCGAGCACGAGCACCATCGGCCGTGACAGCGCGGGCGCCGCCAGCAGCACAGCCAGGATCAACCCGAGCGCACCGACACCGACGGTCACCGCCGAGCCCTTACCGGTGCCCTGCGCACCGACGTAGACGAGCACCCCACCGGCAACGGCCATGACCGCGCCGATCACCGTCCGCACGTGCAAAGAGTCACCGGCACTGGCGAATTCGGAACGCATCGCCTCCACGGGCGGCACCTTCGCGGCCCGCCGAGCGGGGGCGTAGGCACTGGCCACGGTGACGATCAGGCCGACGAGCAGCGCCACGATCGCGGTCCGCGGCAGCACCGTCAGCGAACCGGTGGGCAGTCCGAGATCGAAAGCGTTGAGCAGCACCGACAACCCGTACGCCAACCCGATACCGGCGGCCAACCCGAGCGCGCTACCGATCAACCCGATCACAATGGCCTCACCGACCACCGACCGACCGACCTGCTGACGGCTCGCCCCGATCGCGCGGAGCAACGCGAGTTCGCGCAGCCGCTGGGCCACGATCATCGAGAAGGTGTTGTAGATGATGAACGTGCCGACGATCAGCGCGATCGCGCCGAAGGCGAGCAGGAAGTAGTTGATGAAGGTGAGTGCCTCGGAGATCTCCTTCTTCAGGTCCTCGCGGACCTGGTCGGAGTTCTGCACCTTGTAGTCGGGCAGCCCGGCGGCGAGCTGGTCGCGCAGGTCATCGGCCGAAACTCCGGGCGCCGCCGCGATATCGGCGTAGGCCACGTGCGAGCCGTCGGTGAACAGCTTGCGGCCCTGCGGCTCGGTGAACATCACCGCGACCACACCGCCGCCCTCGGCACCTGGCATCTCGTAGATGCCCGACAGTGTCACCTCGAAGGGATCGCCCTTGGAGGGAATCAGCACCTTCGTCTTGTCGCCGACCTTCAGCCCGGCCTTCTCGGCGCCCCCGGTATTGAGCGCGATCTCGTTCGGCTGGGTGGGCGCGGCACCGGCCACGAAAGTGTCCGGTTCCTCGACGGACTTGTCCGGCGGCAGGTAGGACAGCCCGAAACTCGGTGCGCCACCGGTCTGGACAGCCTTCTTACCGTCGGGCTCGAGCAGCACGACCGGGCCGTTCACGGCGGGAGCGACCCGCGCGACACCCTCGTACTTGGCCAGCGCGTCGACGATATTCGTCGGCAGACCCAGCGATTGGCGATCCGCGGGGCCGACGCGCACGTCCACACCCTGGGCCTGGCCTTCGAAGATGCCGTCGAAGGTGCGCTGCAACGTGTCGGTGAAAACGAACGATCCGGAGATGAAGGCGGTCCCGAGAACCACCGACAGCAGGGTCAATGCCAACCGCACCTTGTGCGCGGCGAGGTTACGCAGGGCGACCTTGCGCATCGGCCCACCGGCCACCCGGCCCCCACCCTTCATCGAATCGCTCGGCGATGCTGCGTTCATCGGGTTTCCAGCGCCTTCATCCGGTCGAGGATCGAATCCTGAGTCGGGTCACGCAGCTCGTCGACGATGCGGCCGTCGGCGAGGAACACGACGCGGTCGGCGTACGCGGCCGCCCGCGGGTCATGGGTGACGATCACGACGGTCTGGTGGAACTCGTCGACCGAGGCACGCAGGATCGAGAGCACCTCACCCGAGGAATGCGAGTCCAGGTTGCCGGTCGGTTCGTCACCGAAGATGATCTCCGGTTTGCCCACCAGCGCACGCGCACACGCCACGCGCTGCTGCTGGCCACCGGACAGCTCGGACGGCCGGTGCTCGAGGCGGTCGCCGATGCCGAGGCGCTTGACCACGGTGTCGAGCCATTCCTGGTCGGGCTTGCGACCCGCGATATCGAGCGGGAGGGTGATGTTCTCCAGCGCGGTGAGCGTCGGGACCAGGTTGAACGCCTGGAAGACGAACCCGATCCGGTCACGCCGCAGCGCCGTCATCTGCTTGTCGGACAGGCCGGTGAGCGGGGTGTCACCGATGCGTACCTCGCCCGCGCTGGCGCTGTCGAGCCCGGCCAGGCAGTGCATCAGCGTCGACTTGCCCGAGCCGGATGGACCCATGATCGCGGTGAACTCGCCTTTGGCGAAGTCGGCCGACACTCCGTCGAGGGCCTTGACCTGTGTATCTCCCGATCCGTACAGCTTGACCAGATCGAGCGCGGCGGCCGCGATATCGGTGGCGGCCGCCGCATCGACGGCCTCGGTCCCCATGGCGTGCGAAGTCATGCTGTCCAGTCTGGCTGGCAGGAGTTCACCGCGCCATCCGGGATCCCCCCGATACCGCAGGTCTTACCGACCTCTCAGTGACAGCTAGTGGACGACCCACTCGAACGCGTCGGCCGCGGAACGCGCGCCTTCCAGCGCGCGGGAGCGGTTGGGTTCGCCCAGCTCGGTGAGGAGCCCTTCGGTGAGGCCGACCAGATCGGCCAGCGAGGCCGGGGTGAACCAGTCGGGCCTTGTGGCGAAGAGGATGTCCTCGGAGGCGGTGTTGCCGCTGGCACCGGGGGCGAAAGGACAGCCGCCGAGGCCGCCGAGCGCGCCGTCGACCATGGTGGCGCCCGCGGCGACCGCCGCGAGGGTGTTGGCCACACCCATGCCCCAGGTGTCGTGACCGTGGAAGACGATGCGGCGCGGCGGTGTGGTGTCGCGGACAGCGGTGACCAATGCGCTCACCTGACCGGGGTGGGCCTGGCCGAGAGTGTCGGCCAGGACGATGTCGGCGGCGCCGTCGGTGCGCGGGTCATTCGCGATGGCGAGGACCCGCTCCGGATCGACGGGTCCGTCGAACGGGCAGGTGAAGGTGGTGGCCAGGCACAGCTGGATCTCGCCACCTGCCTGGTGGGCCAGGCGGATCGCGTCGGGCATCGCGGCCACCGAGGTCTCGGTATCGCGGCCGATATTGGCCTTGTTGTGCGCGTCCGACACCGACAAGCAGTACTGGAAATTGCGCGCACCGGCCGCTGCGGCCTTCTCGACGTGGCGCGGCGTAGCCACCCACACCCAGCATTTCGCCAGCTCATCGGGGGTAAGCGCCGCGATCAACTCGAGCGAATTGGCCATCGGCGCAACGAGATCGGGCCGCGCCATCGAACCGATCTCGAGTGCGGGCACACCGGCGGCGAGCAGCCTGCGCACCACCTCGACCTTCCGCTCGACGGGCAGTACCTTGCCGGTGAGCTGCAGGCCGTCGCGCAGCGTCACGTCCCGCAACAGCGGTGCGGTCATCGCCGCTGCTCGGGTTCTTGCGTGGGCACGCACATCACGCCACCACACGGTTTGTCGCCGACGCTGGCCGGCGTGGGGTGGACCGTCGGACGCACATGACCCGGACCGTGCGGCTCCCACTTGTTGCGCACCGGCGGGCGGCGCCTGCCGTGTACTCGCCTCGTCACAGTGCCTCCAGCGCGTCGATCTGATCTTCACTCATCCCGAGCAGCCCGCCGAGCACTTCCCTGGTGTGCTCGCCGAGGTCGGGGCCGACATTGCGGATCGGCAGCGATGCGCCCCCGATCACCGGGACGATGCCACCGAAACCCACCTGTTTGGGTTCGGCCTCGCCCACGTCGACGGGGAACATCTGGATCATATTGCGTGCGCGGTACTGCTCGTCGGCCACGATGTCGGCGGCGGTATAGATCGGGCCGCACGGAATGGCGGCGTCGTCGAGCACTTTCAGCGCTTGCGCGCGCGTGCGCCCGATCGTCCATTCCGCGATCGAGGCGTCGAGGCGCTCACGGTTGCGCCAGCGGCCGGAGTTGTCGGCGAGTTCGGGGTCGACGGCCAGGTCGGGGCGGCCGATGACCTGCATGTACCGCTGGAAGATGGCGTCGCCGTTGCCACCGATGATGATGGAGAAACCGTCGCTGGTCGGGTAGGCGTTCGACGGTGCGATGCCCTCCATCCGGCCGCCGACGCGCTCGCGATTGATGCCGTAGGCGAGGTGGTCGGGGATCAGCGATTCCATCACCGACAGGATCGACTCGTTGAGCGCGACATCGATGATCCGCTCCACCTGCGGCACCGGACCCGCGACCCGTTCGCGCTGGAACAGCGCCATCACGGTCCCGAACGCCGCGTAGATGCCCGCGATCGAATCACCGATCGATACCCCGGTACGCACCGGCGGCCGGTCCGGATCGCCCACCAGCTCACGCAGTCCACCGACCGCCTCCGCGACCGCGGCGAATCCGGGCCGAGCGGCCATCGGCCCGGTCTGCCCATATGCCGAGATACGCGTGATCACCAGCTTCGGGTTCGCTTCTTCGAGCGCGGCTGGCCCGAGCCCCCACTTCTCGAGCATCCCCGGCCGGAAGTTCTCGAGGAGCACATCGCACTGCTTCACCAGGTCGAGCACGATCGCGCGCCCCGCCTCGGTGCGCAGATCGAGCACGATCGACTTCTTGTTGCGATTGACGGTGCGATACAGCATCGAGGTATCGCCACCGTACAACCGCCAGTTGCGCAACTCGTCGCCCGTTCCCGGGCGCTCCACCTTGATCACCTCGGCGCCGAAATCGCCCAGAATACGTCCGGCAGTAGGAGCGGCAACATAGTTACCGAGTTCCAGGACGCGAACACCGTCCAACGGCCGAATACTCATGCGCCCAGTATGGCGGCCCACTCGCCATAGCTCGCGCCCCCCTCGCCCACCAACCCCAAGCCCATCCTCCCCCACCCCAGCCACACCCCAAGACCGCAGCCCTACCGCTCCCAGCCCACACCCCCACCCCGAGTCCGCAGCCCTACCGCGCTCCCAGCCCACACCCCCACCCCGAGTCCGCAGCCCTACCGCGCCCAGCCCACACCCCCACCCCGAGTCCGCAGCCCTACCGCGCCCAGCCCACACCCCCACCCCGAGTCCGCAGCCCTACCGCGCCCAGCCCACACCCCCACCCCGAGTCCGCAGCCCTACCGCGCCCAGCCCACACCCCCACCCCGAGTCCGCAGCCCTACCGCGCTCCCAGCCACACCCCACACCCCGAGTCCGCAGCCCTACCGCGCTCCCAGCCACACCCCACACCCCGAGTCCGCAGCCCTACCGCGCTCCCAGCCACACCTCCAGACCCCAAGACCGCCATGACCGCACTCCCGACCCGCACTCCCGACCCCTGGGGAGGGACGGCCACGAAGTGGCCGGTCCGCGGCCGGGTCGCCGGTTAGCGCTCGAAAGCGCACGCGCCGCAGGCGCAAGTCTCGAGCGCTAACCGGCGGCCCTTTGGGCCGCGGACACGCGCGCGCCAGCGCGCCAATAAACACAGCGTATACCGACCTGGGACTACCAAACCCCAGGTCAGCACCACTTCTCAGCTAGCGAGCAACGTCACCCTCAGGGTGGCGCGGAGGGCGTGGTCGACCGTCATGGGGATCACCTGTCGTTCTCGATCGGTAGGTATGCGTCAAAGCACACCGTGAATCCCGTTCGACAGACAGGTTGTGCCTCGGGGCGATCCCAACACCCTCAGCCGATGTGCTCGCGCAGGTAGGCCAGGTCCTCGGCGACCCCTTCGGCCGGGGTTTCCAGGATGACCGGTGCACCGGCCGTGCGGCAGACCTCGGCGAGCAATTGCGGGTCGATGGTGCCGTCGGCGAAATTGGCGTGCCGGTCGGCGCCGGAATCGAATTCGTCGCGCGAGGAGTTCAGGTGCACCAGGTCGATGCGCCCGGTGATGGCCTTGATCCGCTCGACCACCCCGACCAATTCCTCACCACCCGCCCACGCGTGACAGGTGTCGAGACAGAAACCGGCACCGTAGTCCCCGACCGCGTCCCACAGTCGCGCGATCGAATCGAAGTGCCGTGCCATCGCGTGATTGCCGCCCGCGGTGTTCTCGATCAGGATCGGCACCGCGAACCCGCCCTTGTCCTGCTGACGTTCGAACAGCTTGCGCCAGTTGTCGATACCGGTATCGAGCTCGGCATCGGAGCGCACATGTCCCCCGTGCACGACCAGCCCGAACGCACCGAGCTCGGCCGCCGCCTTCGCCTGCTGTGCCACCGCGTTGCGCGAGGGCATCCGCAACCGGTTGTTCAGGCTCGCCACATTGATCTGATAGGACGAGTGCACGACAACATCGATCGGACTGGCCAGAATCTCGGCGGCCTTGGGATGCGGCTGGGGTTTGTCCCAGCTCTGCGGATCGACCACGAACATCTGGACAACCTCGGCACCGAGCTTCTCACCGAAGCCGATCGGATCGCTCTCGTCGCGAACGTGTGCTCCAATGCGCATAGATCCCACCCTAATATCAGGCACCGACAACTTCGGCCGATGTTGCACCGCGGTGGCTTCGGGAGATACATCGGTAGAATTTCGGGCGGCTGCTCTGCCCTGGAGGGGGTGACTCGCGTGTTGCGCAAAGGCGACGTGTTCGCCGGGTACACGATCCGGCGTGTGCTCGGCCAGGGTGGCATGGGCGTGGTCTACCTGGCCAGGCACCCGCGTCTGCCCCGGCTGACCGCGCTGAAACTGCTCAGCCGCGAGCTGTCGGCCGACGAGGAGATCCGCCACCGCTTCGAACGCGAAGCCGATCTGGTCGCCCAGCTCGAGCACCCCAATATCGTCAATGTCTACGACCGCGGCACCGATGACGATCAGCTATGGATCTCCATGCAGTTCGTGGCAGGCACCGATGTCGCGACCGCCGATGTGAACGTGCTCACGCCGGGCCGGGCGGTACAGATCGTCGCCGAGACCGCCACCGCACTGGACTTCGCGCACGCCAGTGGCGTGCTGCACCGCGACGTGAAACCCGCGAACATCCTGCTCGCCAAGCCGCCGATCGGGCGCCCGGAACGCGTGGTGCTCACCGACTTCGGCATCGCGGCGGTGCGCGACAGCGAGACCACGCTGTCCTCGGCGGGCACGATCACCGCCACCCTGGCCTACGCCGCGCCCGAGCACCTGGCAGGCGCACCGCTGGATCATCGCGCCGATCAGTATTCGCTGGCCTGCACGCTGTTCTGGATGCTGACGGGCTCGGTGCCGTTCCCCGGACCGAGTCCGGGCGCGGTCATCCAGGCGCACCTGAGCAAGCCCATTCCCCCGCTGCGCAGTCTGCGCCCCGATCTACCAGCGACGCTCGACGCGGTGCTGGCCAGGGCCACCGCCAAGCGAGCCGAGTCGCGTTTCGCCAGCTGTGCCGAGTTCGCCCAGGCGGCCAAGGCCGCGCTGTTCGCGGTGCCGGGGCCGTGGCATCACCAGCAGCAGTACACGGCGGCGGGCGTGATTCTGCGCGCCCGCGACCCGTACCCGCAGGCACCGGGATATCCCCGGCCGCAAACCCCGGCACAGCCTTACCGCACCGCACCACCGCCCCCCACCCCCGCGCAGCCGCACCCACACGCGCACACCCCGCCGACCACCCCCGCGCAGCCGCACCCACACGCGCACACCCCGCCGACCACTCCGGCGCAGCCGCACCCGCATGCGCCGCGGCCGTCCACGGGCGTGCCCGCGGTGCCACCGCGGCGCGGTACCGCTCGCCCCGGCACTATCGATTTGCCTGGTGGCCGTAACCATCCCGGCTATATCGTGCCGCCCCAGCAGCGGCGTCCGCCGTGATCGTGGCAGCCTTCGACGTCGTCGTCTGCTGATAAGGTTTCGTTGATTTTCCCGTGGCGGGCAACCTCGGCCGCGGCTTTTATGCTGTACGCGCGTGCGCTGGTGGGTCCCGGCGCGCGGCGGGAAGTGGAGCAGACATGCTGGCCAACGGAGATGTCTTCGCCGGCTACGTCATCGAACGGCAGCTCGGTCGTGGTGGCATGGGTTCGGTCTATCTGGCCAAGCACCCTCGCCTGCCGCGGATGACGGCGCTGAAGTTGCTCAATCGCGAGATGTTCTTCGACGCCGAGGTGCGGGCGCGATTCGAGCGGGAGGCCGATCTCGTTTCGCGCCTTGATCATCCGAACATCGTCACCGTCTACGACCGCGGACACGACGACGAACAGCTGTGGATCTCCATGCAGTTCATCGACGGCGTCGACGCGGCATCGGTGGATCCGCAGACACTGCCGCCTGCTCGCGCGCTGCAGATCGTGAAGGAGACCGCCGACGCGCTGGACTACGCGCACGGCATGGGCGTGCTGCACCGCGACGTGAAACCGGCCAATATCCTGCTCGCCCGCTCGGGCGCGGGCCGTGGCGAACGGGTCTACCTCACCGACTTCGGCATCGCCCGATTGCGCGACGACACCGGCCATCTCACCCAGACCGGCACCTTCACCGCGACGCTCGCCTACGCCTCGCCCGAACAGCTCACCGGCGCCGCACTCGACCACCGTTCGGACCAGTATTCCCTTGCCTGCGCGCTGTTCTGGCTGTTCACCGGTTCGGGACCGTTCGCGGCGACCAACCCGGCCGCGGTTATCCAGGGCCACCTTCAGCAACCGCCGCCGTCGTTGAGCAGTGTGCGGCCCGGACTCTCCTACGCGCTGGACGGCGTGCTCGCCAAGGCGATGGCCAAGCGGCCCGATGACCGGTTCGATTCCTGTTCGGACTTCGCCGAGGCCGCGATCGAGGCGCTGAACAGTCCGAGCGCGCCCGCGCTGCCGATTCCCGGTTCGCGACCTGGCACCGGCGGGGCGCTGCCGATCGCCGGGCGACCCACGACGGGCGGCGCGATTCCGCAGACCGGTCTGCCGTATCCCGTTGCCACACAGGGTCCGATGACCGGCGGCCAGATGGGCACCGCCCACGGCCCCATGACCGGCGGGCAGATGGGCACCGGCCAGGGCCCCATGACCGGTGGCCAGATGGGTACCGCCCACGGGCCGACGACCGGTGGCCAGATGGGTACCGTCCAGGGGCCGATGACCGGCGGTCCGATGGGTACCCAGCGGCCGATGAACCAGTCGCCGACCGGCGCTCCGCAGAATCCTTACGCCCAGCAGTCGCGCCCGCAGTACCAGTCCGCGCCGCGGCCACAGGCCAGTGGTTTCACCCAGTATCCGCAGGGACAGCGACCGCCGTCGAAGTCCAACACCGGGCTGATCATCGGCATCGTGATCGCGGTGATCCTGGTGATCATGCTGCTGATCGGCATCGGCATCGCGGCCAGCGGCGATGACGCGGGCGGCGGCGACCGCACGACGACAACGACAGCGGCCGAGCACATCACCCCGAACGCCGCGGCCATCAGCGCCGAATTCGGCCGGATCGTGCCCGCCACGGTCGACGATTCCACCGGGTACAACGGCGCCACCTGCTGGGAGACCGACAACAGCGATCCGCCATCGCCCGCGGAAGGCGAACCCGATTTCGGCGCCTGGGTCCATCTGTGGAGTTGCTTCGGCGGCGGCAACAGCGACGACCCGTTCTACCGGATCTACGCCTTCGACTCCGCCGCCGACGCCAAGTCGGTGCTCGACGGCCTGCCGCCCAACACCAAGTCCATCGACAGCAACGGCGGCAAGCAGTACACCAACTACAAATACACCGACAACGGGAACAAGATCATCACGCAGTTCACCGGCGACCCCGACCGCGCCCAGTTCCTGATGTACACCGACGGCTACGGCACGTCCGACGAGGTGCTGCGCTGGTGGCGCTCGGCACCGCTGAACTGATGTCGATGCAGAACGAGGGCGGCGTTTTCGCCGGATATACGATCGAACGACTGCTCGGCCGTGGCGGCATGGGCTCGGTGTACCTGGCGCGCCATCCGCGGCTGCCGCGCCGCACCGCGATGAAGCTGCTCAACCGGGAGTTGTTCTTCGACAACGAGATCAAGGCCAGGTTCGAACGCGAGGCCGACCTCGTGGCGCAGCTCGAGCACCCGAATATCGTCACCGTGTACGACCGGGGTGTCGAGAACGATCAGCTGTGGATCTCGATGCGCTACATCGACGGTGCCGACGCGTCGTCGCTGCCCTCGCCGGTCGACCCGGCGCGCGCGGTCCGCATCGTCGCCGAAACCGCGGCGGCACTGGACTTCGCGCACAGCCGAGGTGTGCTGCACCGCGATGTGAAACCCGCCAACATCCTGATCGAACCGGTCGACGGCACCGAACGCGTCTACCTCACCGATTTCGGCATCGCCCGCCTGCACGACGACAACGCCGCCAAGCTCACCCAAACCGGCACCTTCACGGCCACACTGGCTTTCGCCTCCCCCGAACAGCTCGCCGGCATCACCCTCGACGGCCGGGCCGACCAGTACTCCCTGGCCTGCACGCTTTTCCGGCTCCTCACCGGAACCACCCCCTTCGATGCCACCAACCCCGTCGCGGTGATCCAAGGCCACCTCCAGCAACCCCCGCCCCGAGCGAGCACCCGCCAATCGGGCATCATCCCCGCGCTGGACGCGGTCCTCGCCCGAGGCATGGCCAAGCGCCCCGAAGAACGCTTCGCCACCTGCGCCGAATTCGCCGCCGCCGCGCAGCGGGCATTAGCCGGTCACCCGGTCCCGCAGCAGATTCACGGCTCGGCGCCGACCAGGACCTACCCACCGAACTCGTCCTTCACCCCGGGCGCCGGTTACCCGGTTGCCGGACACACCGACCCGAATTCACCGGGCGGACAGACGCCATGGCCGGGCACAACCGGTCCCGATCAGCCGTGGGCCGCAGGCGGCCAACCAGGGTACGGCCCGCAGTGGGGAGCCAACGGCGCGCCGGGCCCTGGTCAGCAGTGGCCTGCCGGAGTGGGCGGTCGATCGTGGCCCGCGCAGCCGAGTCCTTCGTGGCCGAGCGGGTCGTCTCCGTACCCCGCGAGCGCGCCGAATGCCCTCGCGCAGCGTCCCCGCGACGCCGGGCGTTCCAGGCAGACGGGCGGGCGCCCGTCGGTCGCCGAGGAGTATCTCGGGAAGAAACGGAACTCACGCTGGGAGGGGTCGCCGATCGGCTGGCTGGCGCTCATCGCCGCTGTGGTGTTCCTCGGCTGGATTCTCATGAAGGCGTTCGGCGATGACGGCGACGCAGGCGCATCGGGTCGGCCGGGTCTCGAAACCTCTTCGGTCACACCGTCTTCCGTGGACGCGACTACCTCCGCGCCCCAGCGCTTGACGTCGACTACGCGTCCGGCCACCGACCGGCAGATCGTCGGCGCCAACGCGGCACAGCTCAGCGACGAGTTCCCCCGCATGCTGCCGCGCACCTCGGCGAGCAACCTCGTCCACGCCGGTTCAGGTCTGGGCAACGCGGGCTGCCTCGCCTACGACCGCGCGAGCGCCGTCCGCCATTCCGACGACGCCGATATGGGCGACTGGTCGGTGATGTGGCATTGCTTCGGCGGTGGCAACAAGGCCAGCTACGAGTTCTTCCACTACCCCTCCGCGGGCCTGGCCGCGCAAGCGATCTCGGGCCTGCCCGCCAATGACGTGCGCCCCACGACGCACACCGACCGCACCTACACGAACTTCGTCCTGCACGACAGCCAGCCACGATCACCGCGCATGGTCACCCGCTTCGACGGCGACCCCGGCCGCGACAGCATGCTCATGTACAGCCGCGGCTTCATCGCCGACGAGGCGCAGATGCTGGATTGGTGGCACGCCGCCCCGCTGGTCTAGGCGTACCTCCGCATTCGCTACGGCCGTGCGCGGCTGAGGACCGCTGCGCGACTGCGCCCTTGGGCGTACCTCCGCATACGCTCCAGCCATGCGCGGCTGAGGACCGCTGCGCGACTGCGCCCCTTTGGCGTAGCTCCGCATTCGCTACGGCCGTGAGCCCTCAGGCGATCAGCGCGTAGTGCACGAAGTCGCGCACCGGTTCGAAGCCGATTCGCTGGTAGATCTTGTTCGACGTCGGATTGGCCAGGTCGGTGAACAGGCAGGCGTCGGCGCCCTCCGCGCGAATCCGGCCCGCGACCGTGGCGGTCAGCGCGCTCGCGAACCCGTTGCCCCGGAACCGCGGTGGGGTGTAGACCGGCCCGATCCTGGCCCAGCCGAGCACCGCCGCGTGCCGGGCAACCAGCGTGACGGGCTTACCGTCGTGCTCCCACAACCACGAGGTTCCGGCCTCGATACGCCTGCGCATCGCCGTCTCGTCGAGTCGCTGTGGCACATCGGCTTCCATACAGAACTCCTCGGTCATCGCGATGCAGACGGCCATATCGTCGACGGTGGCCTGCCGCGGTGCGCCCTGCGCGTCGGGCACGTCCAGGGTGCCGAGGCGGAACAGGCGGACCGAGAACGTCTCGCTGTAGGTGCCGCTGTTGGTCTTGGACCAGTGCGCCGCGAAGGCAGCGGCGTCGGCTTCGGCGCCCTCGACACTGCTCAGCGCGATGTCATGTGCCGGGAAGGCATCGGCGACGGCCGAAATGGCGTGTGCGGGCAGCTCACCGAGGTAGACGGCGCCGTTCGTGCACTGCGCGAGGCCGACGACCTCGCCCGCACTGTTACGGACGCTCAGGAATTGCGTCACCATCCCGCCGGACCTGCCGTTGATCTGGTTCACCAAGGAAGTGGCGATGACCGTGTGGCGCAGTGGATCACCATGCAGGAACGGCCGCACGTCGTCCAGGAACCGGGCCGCGTCAGCGGTGATTTCGATGAGCACCGTATCGACGGTAAGCCTTCACACCCGGGGCCGCATTCGAATTATGAGGTGTATCAGGTTGTTTCGTGCGCGTCCCGATCGGTGCGCAGCTTCAAGAGGATGAGACCAGCCGTGCAGGCCAGGATCAGCCCGGCGACGGCGATCTCCACGTGCAGGCCCGCGATACCGAGGCCGGCGCCGACGAGTCCGCCGACGAAGAACACCCAGCCCATGATCCGTGCGGCAACCGCGAAGGCGCGATTGCCGGGCGGTGTCGATGACACATGCCCAACGGTGGCCGAATCGGTGTTCGCCGCCGCGGTTTCCAGCCGGGGTGTCGAGAGTGCTCCCATGAGATTCTCCTCGATGACGCCGATCAGATACTTGCGTCGCGCAAACCTCGCGCGTCAGGGGTTTCGGTCCGGGCGTCTCATGCGTAACTTTGCTCACACGCTACGACTCGGCGACGTCGAACGTGCGCGACACGTCCCCACGACACGCCGAATTGATCAATCCGATATCTGGACCACTTGCGTTTAAAATGCGCTCTTCGGCCCGACCTGAACTACTGTGAGGCGATCTCGAAGCCGACGAGGAGTAAGCAGGCGATGGATAACAGCAGGGCCAAGTTCGTGGGTCCGGCAGTCGCTGTTGGCGCGGTGTCGCTCGGACTGATCATCATCGGTGCGTGCGGTGTCGGACAACAGGATGTCTATGTTCCGGCGCCGCCGTTGAGCGCGGACCTGGCCGCCGCACCCGCGCGGGCCGCGGACGAACCGACCTCGACGACGGTGCACATCTCGATCCCACCGTCGCCGAGCTGGCGGATCGCGCCGTACATGTCGCCGCGTAAACCGTTCAGCCTCAGCTCCACCGAGACCTCACCGTCGGAGACACCGCCCGAGGGCGAACCGGCTCCCGAGTCCCGCCCCGCCGAGGCGACAACGGAATCCCGGTCGCCAGAGGCGGCGCTGCGCCCGCCGGAGATCACCGAAACCCCGGCCCCCACTACCGCCGAGGGCTGACACGACAATGGTGCGCACCCGAACCGGGCACGCACCATCATCGAACCGCTACAGCTCGACCAGGTCGTACTCGCCGATCCGATCGGCCAGCTCACGCCGATGTTCCAGCGCCCCACCGAGTGTCTGCCCGATCGCGGTCAACCGGGCGACATAGTGGCTCACCGGATACTCCGCGGTGACGCCGATGCCACCGTGCATCTGGATCGCTTCCTGGCCGATGTGCTCGGCGGACTTGCCCACCTGCAACCGCGCCCGTGAGGCGACCACCGGATCGTTGCCGCCGTCGGCCAGCGCCGCCGTCGCGTACAGGCTCATGCTGCGGGCCAGTTCCAGCGAGACGTAGCAGTCGGCCGCCCGCTGGGTGAGCACCTGGAACTTCGACAGCGTGACCCCGAACTGCTTGCGGGTCTTGAGGTATTCGGTGGTCAGCGTGAGCGCGACCTCCATCGCCCCGACCGATTCCGCGCACAGTGCCGCCTGCGCGTAGCCCAGGGTCAGGGCGATCTGTTCGGCCGCGTCGACGTTGTCGCCGAGCAGTGCGCCGGTCGCGTTGCCGAAGTCGAACTGGGCCGCGCGGCGACCGTCGAACGTGCGATACGAACGTCGTTGCACACCAACCTGATTCGGGTCGACCAGGAACAGTCCGGTCCCGCCCCCCGGCAGTAGCGCACTGACGATCAGCTCGTCGGCGACATCACCGCGCAGCACCGGATTCTTCACCCCGGTCAGCGCGTACCCGTCACCGTCGGCCACCGCCGCGGTGGTGAGCTCGGTCGAGGGCCACCGGATGCCGGGCTCGGTGTGGGCGAAGGCGAGCAGGATGGTGCCCTCGGCCAGCGCGGGCAACAGCCGTTGCCGCTGTTCGGCGCTGCCTGCCAGCCGCAGCAATTCGGCCGGGATCACCACCGAGTCGAGCACCGGCTCCGGAGCCAGCGCGCGGCCGAGCTCCTCCTGCACCAGCATCGCCTCGACCGGGCCGGCGCCGACGCCACCGTCCTGCTCGGGAATGGTCAGCCCGAGCACCCCGAGGTCGGCGAGCTGCTTCCACACCGTGCGGTTCCAGCCGGGGTCGGTGTCGCCGGCCTTGGCCAGCGCCTCGCCGTCGTAGAACCGGTGCAGCAGTTCGCGCACGGTGTCACGCAGCATCGTCTGTTCGTCGGTCAGTGCGAGTTCCATGTCAGCGCCTCACAATCCGAGGATCGTGGAGGAAATGATCGAGCGCTGGACCTCGCTCGAGCCTCCGTAGATGGTCACCTTGCGGTAGTTCAGGTAGCCGGGGCCCGTGTGCTGGGCCCACGCGGGCGAGGCGATGCTGTCGGCGCCGACCGGCAGCGCGTCGGCGCCCGCGATGTCGAGCAGCAGTTCGGTGGCGGCCTGCTGTAAGTCCGTGCCCTTGAGCTTGAGTACCGAGGATGCCGGATTCGGCTTGCCCTCAACAGAGTTGGAGACCACCCGCAGCTGGGTCAGTTCCAGGGCGAGCAGTTCGTTCTCCAGCTCGGCCACCCGCGCCGCGAACACCGGGTCGTCGAGCAGTGTGCCGCGCCCGGTTCTGGTGGCGCGGGCATAGTCCTTCGCGAGACCGAGCTTGACCTTGGTCTTGCCGACGCCGGTGATGGAGGTGCGTTCATTGCCGAGCAGGTACTTGGCGTAGGTCCAGCCCTGGTTCTCCTCGCCGACGAGCTGATCGGCGGGCACCCGGACGTTCTCGAAGAACACCTCGTTGACTTCGTAGCTGCCGTCGATCAGCTTGATCGGGCGCATGGTGACACCGGGCGATTTCA
Organism: Nocardia sp. IBHARD005; assembly: GCF_052814245.1. Taxonomy (NCBI): domain Bacteria; kingdom Bacillati; phylum Actinomycetota; class Actinomycetes; order Mycobacteriales; family Nocardiaceae; genus Nocardia; species Nocardia sp. IBHARD005. Next base: position 2,842,105 of record NZ_CP199935.1, on the reverse strand, counting down.
CGTCGAAGAGCAGGAAGGAGATGCCCGCCTGCTTCTTCGGCGCGTTCGGGTCGGTGCGCACCAGGCAGAAGATCCAGTCGGCGTACTGGCCGAGCGTGGTCCAGATCTTCTGGCCGTTCACGATGTAGGAGTCGCCGTCGCGCACCGCCGTGGTGCGCAATGAGGCGAGGTCGGAGCCCGCGTCGGGTTCGGAAAAGCCTTGGCACCACCAGATGTCGAGCGCGGCGGTGGGCGGAAGGAAGCGCTGCTTGAGCTCCTCGGAACCGAACTGCGCGATCACCGGGCCGACCATCGAGGCGTTGAATGTGAGCGGCTCCGGCACCGAGGCCAGCTGCATCTCGTCGAGCCACAGGTGGCGCTGCATCGGCGTCCAGTCTTTGCCACCCCAGGCGACCGGCCAGTTCGGCACGCACAAGCCGTTGTCGTTGAGGATCTTGTTCGCGGTGACGATGTCCTCGCGGGACAGATCCTCGCCGTGCTTGACCCGGTCACGGATCTCGGCCGGGATCTCGGTCGCGTAGAAATGCCGGAGCTCGTCGCGGAAGGCGACCTCGTCAGGGGACAGGGCTAACTTCATACAGGTCTCCCAGTTACTCGTAGCCGTCGAAGAGAAACCTACCCTTCGGTAATCCCCGGTGTCGACTACATCACACTCCGATGACTGTCCCAGCGGCGCTCGCTCCACCGTCGGCGGCTCGGCGACCCGTGCGACGACCTGGTACGTTGCCAGACGAACCGGACTATCCGGCGACGAGCATCCACCGAGGAGTTACGGGTGAACGGCAGATCCATCGCAGGTAGAGCGGCGGCGGTCACCGCGGCGAGCATCAGCGCGCTGGCACTGCTGGCCCCGAGCGCGGCCGCGACACCCACCGACGACGCGATCGGCCACCTCACCCACCTCGCCGGCGACGACACCACGGCGAAAGCCGGTGTCGGCGCGATCGCGAGCTTCACCAGCATCGTCGGCGTCGACACGCTGCGCGACATCTCCACGCAGTTCAGCCCCTTCACCTACGCGGCCCCCACCTTCGGCTGCGGCAGCAACGGCCCGATCACCACGATCATCGCCGCGGCATCGTTCGAAGGACCGGGCCCGCGCACCGAGACGAGCCTGGCACCGGGCGACATCCGCTTCAGCGCGAGCCCGCGCCACACCGGCGTTCCGCTGGCATCGGGCCTCAGTGTTGCCTGGGTCAATGTGAACAACGGTCAGAGCGGCATCGTCGGCCTCGACGACCAGACCGAATTCGCTCTGCCGTCACTGTCGAAGACGGTGCGCAGCGGTGCGGGCACGGTGGTCGCCTCGATGTGGGGAACCATCGACTACGCGGGCGCTCGCTGCGTGATGACCCCGACCGTCGGCACATTCGTGGTGCCCGATCTGCCGGTGGCGGTCCCCGAAGCCCCCGCGGCTGCGCCCGCCCCCGATCCTCGGGCCGTCAGCCCGGGCTCGGGCGAATCATCCTCGGGCACCCCGACACCGCAGGCCCAGGCCGCCCCGGCGCCCGCTCCGGCCCAAACGATCCAGCCTGCACCGGTGCCCGCTCCCCCGGCCCCACCGGCGGCGGCCAACGTCGGCGGCTGAGCCGACTCTCACCGGACGATCCCCACAGACGGCGGAGCCGACTCACCGGACAACCCCCACAGACGGCGGAGCCGACTCACCGGACAACCCCCACAGACGATTTGAGCGACTCTCACCGAACGATCCCATGATCGGCGAGGACGAATTCGCCGATCGGACAGCGGTGCGCCGGATCCGCGGGTCACCTAACGGCTGGGTCAGCCGGTTGGGCAGAACAGCCGCGTCGACGGACGAATCAGCTGATCGGGCGGATCCGCAGGACGGTGCCTTCCTCGGAACCGGCGAGCAACGCGGACGGGTCGGCGGGGTCGGCGACGACCGCGGTCAGCGGTTGGGTGGCGACAACAGTGCAGGCGGCACCGGTGGCCGGGTTGACCCGGACGAGGCGGCCGGCCAGCGTCGTGACGTAGAGGGCGCCGTCGCGGACGACCAGGTCGTCGACGAAATCGGGCAGGTTGCCGAACGACGTCAGGTCGGCGACGGTGGTCGCCGCGCCCGGGTTGGTGCGCGAGAGTCGCAGCACGCGACCGACCGGGCCGCCGCTGCCGGCGAAGTTCGCGGTGACATAGACCGAATCACCCGACACCACAACACCGTTGGGTCCGTCGATGCTGACGGCCGACCACCAGTCCATGTCCTCGCTGCCGTCGCGGCGCAAGCGGTGCAGGCCGTTGCCGGTGGTCACATACAGGTTGCCGTCGGCGTCGAACGCGGCACCGTTGGGCTGCGGGAACCCGGTCGCGAACGCGACGGGGTTCGGGCGCGCTGCCGCCGGGTCGAAGCGGACGATACCGCCCGAACCGGCCAGCGGCGAGTTGCCGGTGACCACGTACAGCAATCCGTCGGGACCGAGCCGGACCGCACCGGGCGATGGCACGGCGACAGTGGCGGTGAGTCGCCCGTCGCGGTCGTAGCGCTGCACCTCGCCGCGCATGACCCGCGACACCCACAGGTCACCCTGGGCATCGATGCCGAAGTTCTCCGACCAGTCCAGCAGCGGCACACTCGACCTGATCGCGACGTCTTGGCGCGCCTGTCCGCACGATGACAGCGGCGCTGCGCCCGCGATGGCACCGGTACCGAGCGAGGCGCTGGTCACGACGGCCGCGCCGACCACAACACGGACGACGCAACGACGGAACGACAACATCTGCAACCCTCGACTCTGTTGAACCAGTTCGACGCGCGAAGTCTAACGGCTGCGGGCCCACCATGTGCGGCCCACGTCACCCGCGGTTCCGGTCACCGATGTCCATGGACTGGTGCTGTCCCCCATGACAATTGAGTCAGCGCGGCGGTGATAATCGAGGCGTGCCCTATTTCGACAGCGAGCGTGGACGACTCCACTGCCGGTGCTGGTCCATCGACCAGCCCGCGGCGAGGCTGGCGCTGTTGCCCGGTACCGGTCAGCACAGCGGGCACTACCACCGCTTCGCCGCGGCATTGCGTCCCGCCGGGATCGAGCTGTGGACGCTGGACACCTCGGGGCAGGGACTGAGCGAAGGCGATCCCGACGCGCCGGGCACCATCGACGAGCTGACCGCCGACGCGCGGGGATTTCTCGAACTCGTCCGCGCCGATCATCCGGACGCGCCGGTGTTGATGGGCCACTCCCTCGGCGCGGTCACCGCCGTGAATCTCGCCCGCGAAAACCCGTCTGAGCTGGCCGGACTTGTCCTCTGTGGCACCCCGCGTCGCGTCGCCGACGCGGTGGGGGATCCCGGTCTTGCGCTGCTCGCGGTGCACGGCGTGGACGACCGGCGGGCACCCATCGATGTGATCCGGCTATGGACAGCACGGCACCGATCGGTAGATTTGCGCGAGTACGCCGACGCCGGACACGACCTGTTGCACGAACCGGTGCACCATCGGGTGGCGGCCGATATCGCGGAGTGGGTACTCACCGCGGTGCGATGAACGACGAAGGGGGAACCGGTGCAACCGAACCGAACGGGGCTGCCGAATACGGCGGCTCTCGGCCAAGCCGTCGACGAGGGTGGGCTGTGGATCGACGGGGTACTCGTCGCCGACGGCGCGCCCGAACGGTGCGCGCTGCGCTACGAACGACTGGCCGATGAAGTCGAAGCCCAGGTGCGGGTTCTCAGCCAGGCCACGGTCATCCCCGGTTTCGGTGGACTTGCCTCGGGCGGCGCCCTGCGTACCGGCTTCGAGACCAAGGCGACCGAGGCACTCGACGAACTGCGCGTCTACGCGAGCACCGCGCGCGAGCTGGCCGCGGTGTTCCGCGCCGCCGGGGTGACCTACCGCGATGCCGATCAGGCATTGGCGGGCGCGGTCGCCGCGATCGAGGTTCCCGGTGGTGGCGATGCGTAGCATTTCCGGCCGCACCGACGCGGACTACGTATCCGTCGTCGAAGTCTTCGACAACCTGTCCCATGCCGAAATCCACAGTGCGGTAAGGCAACTCGACCCGGCGGCACTGGCAGGCGCGGCCGGGACCTTCTTCACCACCGCCACCGGCCTCGGTGACGGTATCGAGATCGCACACGGTGAGATCCGGGCCGCCATCGCCGACGGCTGGCGCGGCGCCGCGGCACAGCGGGCCTGCGACGCCGTGCGCGACTTCGAGCACACGGGTCGGCGCATCGCCGATGTCTTGACGGCGGTCGGCGTCCGGCTCAGTCAGGCAGGCGACGCCGCCGAGTCCATTCGCACCGCCGTCGCGGAACCCGCTGGTACGCAGCCCGATCCGGCTGCGGCGCTCCTCGACTCCGAGCAGGCGGCGACCAACGCCACGATCACCCGCGAGGCCGAGAACGCTCGGCTCGACGCGGTGGCGGCGATGGAGACGATCTACGCCGGAGCCTTCCTGCCGACCGGGTCGGGGGTGCCCGCGTTCACCGGGATCGCCACGGAGACAGGAACTGCCGCTGCCGGTGCCGCGCCGTCGGGTGCCGTGCCATCGGCCGGAATCCCGCAGGTCACCGCGCCCGCGGTCATCGCATCGACGACCACACCGGCAACCGTCGCCGCCGCCACGATGCCCGCCGGGTCCTCGCCGGTAGTCGGCGGCACGAGCACGACATCGACAAGCAGCGGCGCGCTCCCGGCCAACGGGAACGCCGCGGCCCCGGCACAGGGGACGGCCCCAGCCGCCACGACCCCGGCCGCTGTCGCGAATCCGGGTCGGCCGCTGACCAACTCCACGGGAACTGCGAGCACCACCCCGGCTGGGCCGGCGAGCACCACCCCGGCATCGACCACGGCACCAGGGTCGAGGCCTGCGGGCAGCCGCCCACGCCCCGCAACGGCCGACACCGGTACCACCGCGGCGGCCTCCGGTCAGGTGGCCGAGGCCGCGGCAGGCAGCGATGGGCGGCAGGAACGTGATCCCGCGGTGGCCGGTGGTGAGGCCGCGGCCGGGATGGGTGCGGGCGCGATCGGCGGCATGATGGGTGGGGCGATCGCCGCCGCGGATCAGACCCGGCCCTCCGGTAGGCCGCGGCCTGCCCCGGTGGCGGAGCCAGAGGACGAGGAAGACGAGTTCCTGCGGTTCCTCGAGGAGGAGCCGACCTATCTCGAGCCCGCCGACGAGGTGAACGCGCTGATCGGAAAGATGGATCCGACCAGTCCCGCCGTGCTCGGTGAGTGGACCGAGCGGGAGTGAACTGGCACTTCACCCCGGACCAGTTCGCGCTGACCTGGGCACGCACGGACGGCGACCGGATCCCCTATCCACTCGCCGTCCGTGCCTCGGCACGCGACACCGTCGAGCGCGCCGCCCAGCAACCCGCGCTCGACGCCTGGTGCGCCCGCACCCTCGACGCCGACCTCGCGGCCGCCCTGCGCGTGCTGGCGAAACCGGAGATCCGGGTCGAGGTGTGTGGCCACGCGCCCGCGCCGGTGCGGATGCTCGGCGCGGTCACCGCGGATGTCGCGGTGCTCGCGGTGCAGGATCCCGGCAGCGCGCCCGACCGTGGCGGCTCGGTCCACGTTCAGGTCGGCAGCACGAAACGTCTTGCGGCCCAGGTGTTTTCCAAACTTCCGGCGCAACCTCCCGGCCTCGTACCGCGCATCACAGCCCCGGCGACTCGCGTCGGCGAGGACAGCCGCGATCTGGTGACCGCCCCCGTCGCGGGCCCGTCCGACGCCGCCCGCATCCGCAGGCTCCTACAGCGCCCCCGCAGCGGCATCGGCCAGATCCTCGTCGCGGCGGGCACCGACCCGAAACCCACCGGTGTGCTGTCCTGGATCGACCTCACCGGCGACGGCCGCTACCTGGTCCACGCCAGCCGGCACATCGACATCACCCCCGCCACCCCCGATTCCGCCGTCGAATGGATACGCCGCCTACTCCGCAGCGTCTGACTACCCCACTCCACCACAGTCCACACCGAAGAAAGCCCGCCTCGATTGGTCCGGTAAGCCCCACATCCCCCTCCCACTCCCGGGCCGGTAAACCCCTATGTGTCCCTACCCAAAGGGGCCCGCCCCGATCTGGACTGACCGGAGGGTGCGACGAAGGAGTACCCGGAGGGAGGGAAGATCGGGGCCTCAGGGGCCCCGCTCGAGCGCGCCAGCGCTCCAAAAACACAGCCACCAAACGACCCTGGGCGGGCAAGCGCCGATACCCAGCCCGCTAGCCGAGCTGAAGAAACCCTGCCAGGTCGGCCAACTCCTCCGGCGTATCCGGAAGATACTCGGTGAGCAAAGGCGAGCGGATAACGATCGCCTTCCACATAGCTCGACACAAAGTGGCGTGAATGACAGTGCGCGACAACAGAGGTCGCATCCCGAACGGCGCGTCAGCAGGTGTCGATGTAGTCATCGACAGCAGAACCACAGCGGCTTCCCGACCCCGGAACCGGTCGGGCGTCCCCACGAGCACATCTTCGATCTTGGCGCGGGCCAGCAGCGTTCGAATGCGCGCCACCTGGGCGGCGTAGGGGGCGACGACGAAGATGTCGTGGGGGTGGAGTTTGCGGGTTCCACCGTCGGAGGTCCAGGTTTCGCCGAGCAGGACGCGCACCCGGCGCACCACTTCGCGCGCCTCGGCGTCGGATTCGGTGGCGCTGCCGCGGTGCTCGACGAGCACCGTGCTCACGCCGGGCGCGATCCCCGCCAGATCCCTTGTCAGCGTGATCGCCTCGTCCGCGCGTAGCCGGCCGTCGTAGCAGCTCGCCGACACCGGTTCACAGACCGCGGGGTGCATGCGCCAGGTGCGGTCGAGGAAGTAGCCGCGGTCGACCGGCAGCGTCGCCGCCCCTTCGCACAGCCACTCCAAGGCCGAGACCTGCACGGGCTGTGGATGTTTCGCCTGCGACCTGGCCGGGACGGGGTCGCCGATCAGCAGCAGATTGCGCGCGCTCACCGCGACCGCGACGGTATCGGCCAGTGAGCATTCACCGGCGTCGGCGATCACCAGCAGATCGAGGGCGCCGGGTGCGATCAGCCGGTCGTCGACGAAATCCGCGGTGGTACCGCCGATCACGCAACCGTTGACAGCATTGTCGAGGAACCGTGGATACCGGGTGGCATCGATCGCCGACCATTCGAGGCCGACCGAGGCGACGTCCTTCTTCGCCACGAGCTCGGGCAGCAGTCCCGCCTCGACGACCGCGTCGAAGATCCGCTCGATCACCGCGTGCGACTGCGCCACCACCCCGATCCGCCACTTGTGCCGGGTGACCAGCCGCTCGAGCGCACGCCCGGTGATCCCGGTCTTGCCGGTGCCGGGCGGGCCGTGCACGGCCAGGTACGAGGCGTCCAGCGCACCGACGGCGTGGGCGAGGACAGCGCCGAGGTCATCGTGGGGGTGCGGGAGCGCCATCCCGTCGCGCAGCCGTGGCGCGCGACGCAACAGCAGGTCGTAGACCGCGTTCTCCGGAACCCACGGCAGGCTCATCAGCAGGTCCTGCGCGGTGAACTCCAGCGCGGCCTCGATCTCGGCCTCCCCATCGGGCGGGCCGGGAGCGATAGCCGCGGGCAGGTCGTCGTAGGGCGGGCAGCCTGCCGGGAGCAGTTCTTCCAGCCGGACGGTGTCGTCGAAATTCGGGTCGACGGCGCACCCGAGCACGGTGGCGGTGGCGGTGGCGCGGCGGCCGAGCGTCTGGGTCATGCCCGCCGCGGCGGCACCGTCGTAGATGGTGACCATCTGCGTGCCGGGGGTGAGCGTGGCGCCCGTGCCCAGCCTGCCGGTGAGCGTGAGGTAGCGGCGCATCGTCGGAAGTTGCGGCGTGCGATGCCATTTGGTGTCGACCGTTCCCCATTCGACGACGAGCACGCCCGGCGCGTCGGCCCAGTCGCCGACCGGATGGCCGAGCCGATCGATGTGGGCCCACCAGCGGGGCTGCCGTTCACGCCGGTGATAGCCGAGGACCGCGGCCGTCAGGGCGGCGGCGCGCGCCGAATCTCCGTGCGCGTCAGCGGCGAACTCACTGAGCGCCGCTTCCAGCGAGCCGGGGTGCAGCGAGGGCGGCACATCGGATTCCGCGACGGCGAACCGAGTGCCCGGCACCGCGATTCCCGCGTCGGTCGCGCGATCGAGCAGCCAGTCGCGGATACCGAGAATCGTCGCCGCCCGGCCGGGCGTGTCCGGCAGCAATGCGGCGAGTCCCGCTGCGTCATAGGACTGTTCACCGATCAACAGCGCGGTACGCACGATCGGTGCCAGGTCGACCAGCGCGCCATCGGCCAACAGCTCATCCAGCAGGTCGGCACCGGTGCCGAGCCGGCCGGCCCCATCGAGTAGCGCCGTCCGAATATCCGACCCGTAGTGGTACACCCGCACATCCGGATCCGCCGCCCGATGCTCGGCGATGATCTCCAGCAACTCCTCGAACACTCCCCCGCCCTGCGACGGCGAGGCGGTCGCGACACTGTGAGCGCGTTCCATGACAGCGTCAGCCGAGCCGAATTCACCGGTCCCGCTCCGGTCACCGGCCACCGCACGATTGAAGCCGGCGGGGCCGCGGGTACCGGCTGGATGTGCATCGGCCGCCGTCACATCGGCCGAGTCGCTGATGACTATGCGTGCGAAAGCGATGGTGTCGGCCTCCGACAGATCGGCACCGCCGCCCGCACGCCCGGGGCAGGCGGGCGTCGGTTCGGCGCTGGGGTAGCCGCCCGGATTCGCCGGTTCGACGCCGTTCGGCCCGAAGACCACCGCGTTGGTGTCCATCGGATCGACCGAAGTGCCACCCGAGCCCACACTGTGCGGCCGGTCGACACCGGCGACTACCGGCCGGAAGACGATGCCACTCGCATCGGCGAGTTCGAGTCCGGTGCTGGTGCCGTGCCGGTCGAGGTCGATGACCAGCGCGAGGTCGCCCGAGCACGGGGCGGGCAGGGCGCCGAGGGCTGCGGCGTCGCGGAGGGTGAAGGTGGGACGGCCGGTGCGTTCGCGGACGAGTTGGAGCTCGGCTTGTGTGCGCAGCGCGGTCAGCGTGCGGGGGGCCAGGCCGGGGACGGGGGTGTTACCGGTGGCGAGGCGGTCGATCGTGAGCACGCCCGCCTCGCGCAGCCTGGCGCGCTGGGTGGGGCGAATTCCCGCGACCAGCAACAGGTCTCGCGCGGTAGCCGCCGCCGCACGGCAGCTCGGACAGTGCCCGCACGCCAGGTAGCGGGGGTCGCCCCACTGGACGGGCAGCAGTTCCGCCAACTTGTCCTCGATGATGAGTTCCACGCGAGCCCGCCGCGCCGAATACACCGGCGCCAGTTCATCGGTCACGTCGCGCCGCACACCATCGGCTGTCCACAGATACGCCGACGGATCGACAGACCCGCCCAGCTCGGCGAGGGCATGCGCACAGGCCGCCGATTCGAGACGAGCGCACAGCAATTCGCGCGCCGGATCGGCTTTGACCGCGTGCACCGACGCCGCGGCCCGCTCGAACGGCGTCCGACCGGCGGCCAACTCGCGACGCAGGATACGAATGTCGGCGGGCGGCACGGCCATCGCCCCGACGGGACTGCCGGTCCGCTCGTCCGCCCATGACACCGACGCCGAGCCGATCTGGCCTGGCGACAGCTCCCGGCGCGGGGAGTTCGACGGTGCGACAACCGAAACCGGGGCCACGTCCAGGAAACCCGTTGCCGCGGAATCGAACTCCACCCGGGCACGGGAATCGCCGAGCACACCCAACGCGGCCCGTCCGACGGCACTGTGCAGCGTGTATCGCGGTTCGTTCTCGGCGCGGACCACAAGATCTGCCCGGCAGGCGAATCGACCGTCGAAGAACACCGCGCCGTAGATCGCCTCGGCGCTGGAGCTCAACGCTCGCGCGGTGTGCTCCGCGGCGCAGGTCAGCGCCGCGATCCGGGCAGCCGCGCCCCCGCCGAGCACCTCCGGCGACGGGATCCGGACCAGCCTGTCGCCGAAGTGGGCGACCAGTTCGGCGGACGGTTCGGCCGTGCGCACCAGCGGGGCGGTCGTGTCGGGGACCCCGGGCAGGTTGCCGAGTGCCGCGTCGATTCCGCGCAGCACCGCGAACTCACAGTTCGCCGCGCGCGCGAGATCGCCGACGGCACCGACCACCCGATCACCGGACACGAACAAGCGCGGCCCTCCTGTGTTCACGCACACCCGACGCCCAACACCTTAACCAGCGTTGCGAGCGACCAGGGCACTACCCGCGGACAGGGCGAAACACGCCTGACCTCGGCCCCGGCGCCCACAAGCAGGGCTCAGGTGCGCGGCTTGCGCCGTTCGGTACGCGGACGCGCCTCGCGGTCGCGGCGCGGGCCACGAGCGTTCAGTCGCTGCGCCGGTGCGCCCTGGTCGGGCGTCAGCTGGATCAGCACGCCGCTGATCCTGGTGCGCCGCAAGGCTTCCAGGGTTTCGTTGGGCAGGTTGGCCGGCAGCTCGACAAGGCTGTAGTCGGGCCGGATGCTGATGTGGCCGAAGTCGCTGCGACGCAGGCCACCCTCGTTGGCGATGGCGCCGACGATCGCACCGGGGACCACGCGATGGCGCTTACCGACGCTGATCCGGTAGGTGGCGAGTTCTTCGCCGTTCTCCCGGTTGAACGACGGCGGACGCGGGGCGCGGTCCTCGTCGTCGTAGCGGCGCGGGGCGCGCTCACGGTCGCGATCGAAGTCACGCTCGCGGCGCGGCGCGGGCTCCGGCTCGGGCGCCATGAAGAAGTTGTCGCCATCGTAGCCACCGACGGCAAGTGCGGCGGCGATATCGGCGAGCGGGGTGTTGTGCTCGGCCTCGTAGTCCTCGATCAGCTTGCGGAACAGCGCGATGTTGTCCGAGGACAGGTTCTCGGTGATCGAGTCACCGAACTTCGCGGCACGGGTCGCGTTGACGTCGTCGACCGAGGGCAGCTGCATCTCGGTGAGCGCGCTCTTGGTGGCCCGCTCGATCGACTTGAGCAGGTGACGCTCGCGCGGGGCGACGAACAGCAGGGCCTCGCCCGAACGGCCGGCGCGACCGGTGCGGCCGATGCGGTGCACGTAGGACTCGGTGTCGTGCGGGATGTCGTAGTTCACCACGTGCGAGATGCGGTCGACGTCCAGACCACGCGCGGCCACATCGGTGGCGACCAGGATGTCGATCGAGCCCGACTTGAGCTGGCCGATGGTGCGCTCACGCTGGTTCTGCGCGATGTCACCGTTGATCGCCGCGGCGGAGAACCCACGCGAACGCAGCTTCTCGGCCAGCTCTTCGGTGGCCTGCTTGGTGCGCACGAAGATGATCATCGCCTCGAAGGCTTCGACCTCGAGCACGCGAGTCAGGGCATCGAGCTTGCGCTGATGCGACACCTGCACATAACGCTGGGTGATGTTGGTGTTGGTCTGAGACTTGGACTTGACCGTGATCTCGACCGGATCGTTGAGGTACTGCTTGGAGATCTTGCGGATCACGCCCGGCATGGTGGCCGAGAACAGCGCGACCTGCTTGTCCTTGGGAGTGTCGCGCAGAATGCGCTCGACGTCTTCCTGGAAGCCCATCTTGAGCATCTCGTCGGCCTCGTCGAGCACCAGGTAGCGCAGCTGGGTCAGATCCAGCGTGCCCTTCTCCAGGTGGTCGATCACGCGGCCGGGCGTGCCGACGACAACGTGCGCGCCGCGGCGCAGACCCGACAGCTGCACGCCGTAGCTCTGCCCGCCGTAGATCGGCAGCACGTGCAGACCCGGGATGTGCGAGGCGTACTTGCCGAACGCCTCGGCGACCTGGATCGCGAGCTCACGAGTCGGCGCGAGCACCAGGGCGCTCGGCTTCTTCTGCGCGGTGTCCAGATTCATCAGGATCGGGATCGCGAATGCCGCGGTTTTGCCGGTGCCCGTCTGGGCGAGGCCCACCACGTCGGCGCCGGACAGCAGCGGGGGAATCGTCGCCGCTTGAATCGGGGACGGCGACTCGTAGCCCACATCGGCGATGGCCGCGAGGACGCGGTCATCGATCCCGAGATCGGCGAAAGTCGGGCCGGTGTCGTTCCTGTCGTCGTCGGCAGGAACGCTGTCGACCTCATTTGTACTCATTGACCTGTACTTTACTGCCTGGCGGTAGCTGGCCCAACCACCAGGTGAATACGGTGAGACCTATGCAACTGCGCGACGGGTCAGCACATCAGGAACTTACGCCGGTGACAGTGGGGATCGCGGTGGTCCAATTCGCCCCGGGAACCGACCCCGAAACCAATCTGGCGACCCTGCGTGAACACGTGCGGACGGCGGCCGCGGCGGGTGCGCGCGTGGTGCTCGCGCCCGAATACTCGATGTTCGCTGTGACCCGTCTCGATGAGCGGGTGCTGGCGATCGCGCAGCCGCTCGACGGCCCTTTCACCATCGGGCTCTCCGCGCTCGCAGCCGAATTCGGGGTGTTCCTGGTCGCCGGAATGGTGGAGTTGCCGGCACCGGGGGCGACGCGAATCAGCAATACGCTCGTCGCGCACGGGCCCGACGGCGCGCGCGTCGCGGTGTATCGCAAGGTGCATTTGTACGACGCGTTCGGACATCTGGAATCGGAGGTGGTGGCGGCGGGCCCGCTCGTCGCGCCTGCGACGTTCGCTGTCGACGGTGTGATATTCGGCATGCAGACCTGTTTCGATCTGCGTTTTCCGGAGGGGTGTCGGCGTGTCGCGGCGGCGGGCGCCCACGTGTTGCTGCTGCCCGCGCAGTGGATTCCGGGACCGGCCAAGGTCGACCAGTGGACGACGCTGCTGCGGGCGCGCGCCATCGAGAACACGGTCTACGTGGCGGCGGCCGATCAGTGCGCGCCGCGCGGTGCGGGCGCGTCGATGATCGTGGATCCGGCGGGGACGGTGCTTGCCGAACTCGGCGACGATCCCGGCGTACTCACCGCGACGGTGGATCCAGCGCATCTGGCCAGGGTGCGCACCGCCAATCCCAGCCTGTCGCTGCGACGCTTCGCCATTTCCGAGGCGCCGGCAGCGGAGTAGCGTTCGAGGCGATGGTGTACCCGGATCGCACAGCGGCGGGCCGCGCCCTCGGCACGGCCCTCGAACACCTGCGGGCCACCCGCCCCCTGGTGCTCGGGTTGCCACGCGGGGGTGTGCCCGTCGCGGCGGCGGTGAGCGCGGCGATCGGCGGGGAACTGGATGTGCTGCTGGTGCGCAAGCTGGGGCTGCCGTGGCAGCCGGAGCTGGCGATGGGCGCGCTCGGCGAGAGCGGGCTTCTGGTACTCAATCGTGATGTTGTCGAACGCAGCGGGGTGAGCGCCGAGGCCTTCGACGAGGTGGAGCTGGCCGAGCGGGCCGAGCTGCGCCGTCGGCAGGAGATGCTGCGGGTCGGGGAGCCGATTCCCCTGGCGGGACGCACGGTGGTGATCGTCGACGACGGGATGGCGACCGGGGCGACGGTGGTGGCCGCGTGCCGGGTGGCGCGGGCGCAGCGGCCCGACCGCCTGGTGGTGGCCATGCCGGTGTCCTCGCCCGAGGCGGCGCGCCGCGTCGAGCGCGAATGCGATGAACTCCTCTGCCTGTGGACGCCCGACGACCTGGGCGGGGTCGGCATGGCCTACCGCGATTTCCATCAGCTCGAGGACGAAGAGGTCATCGAGCTACTGCGTTGAGGCGCCCTCAGCCGAAGCACTGCCCTTCGCCTCGATAGGTGGGAACGGTTGTGCGCGTTCCCGATTCATCGATGAGGTGGATCTCGGCGAAGCGTTCGCAGAGCTCGCCCGCCTTGGCGTGGCGGAACCAGACGCGGTCACCGATCTCGAGTTCCGCGCCACCGGCCAGGGGGGTCTGGACCTCCCCGGCGCCTTCGGAGCCGAGCAGTTTCAGACCCGCGGGCCACACGGGAACCGGGACGCGGCTCGGTCCCGCGGGGCCGGAGGCGATGTAGCCGCCCGCGAAGACGGTCGCGATGGCCGGGGCGGGTTTGCGCAGGACCGGGGTGGCGAAGAACAGGGCGGGGCGGGGGGTGAAGGAGCGGTAGTGGTCGAACAGGGTCGGCACGTAGAGGCCGGAACCGGCGGTCACCTCGGTGACATCGGGATCGGTGATCGAGACTTCGATCGACCCGGTGCCGCCGCTGTTGACGATTTCCAGCGGGCCGGTCACCGTGCGTACCGCGTCGAGTACCCGGGTGCGCCTGCGCCCGATGTCGATGGCGGACAAGCGTTTCACCACGCGCACCGCCGGATTGCTGTCGGGCAGACCGGCGATCTGCGACTCGTAGGTCATCACGCCGACCACATCGAATCCGCGGCGCAGCGCTGCGGCGGCCAACTCGTCGGCCTGCTCGGGACTGCGCACCGGCGAGCGCCGGGCACCCAGATGCAGCGGGCCGATGCGCAAGGCGGCGTCGACATCGAGGCAGACGCGAGGGTGGACCAGGTCGGTGCCCAACGCGGCGCGGGTGAGTTCGAGCTGGGCGACGTCGTCGATCATCAGCGTGATCGCTGCGAGCAGGGCAGGGGCGGTGGCGAGTTCGGCCAGGGCGGCCCGGTCGAGAACCGGGTACCCGAGCAGGACATCGCGGGCTCCGAGGCGGGCCAGCCAGATGGCCTCGCGCAGCGAGTACGCCATGATCCCGGCGAAGCCGTCGCGGGCGGTGAGTCCATCACCGAGCACCCGCTCGAGCACGGCCCGGCAGCGCACCGACTTGCTGGCCACCCGTACCGCGATGCCGTTCGCACGCCGAACCAGGTCGGCGGCGTTGCGGTCGAGCGCGGTCAGGTCGACGGCGGCCAGCGGCGGGTCGAGCTCCGCGGTCGCCGCGTGCACATGGTGCAGCGATGTCGTCTGGGTCACCCGACTACTGAACCACCTATTTGGTCAGTCGTCCAGCATTGCGGGGTCAGCTTTCGACAGCCTTCAGGGTCAGGCAGCCGACCAGGTCGTCGATCACCACGAGGATGGTCTCGTCGTTGCCATCGGCGAGCCAGCGCAGCACCGCGCCGTGGAACACCGAGACGAGGTAGCCCGCCACCGAGTCGACCGGCTCGAGCCACTGCGTGCCGGACAGGCGCGCGCACATTCCGAGGAAGTCGGCGGCCTCGTCGTCCATCTCACGGAACATTGCCACGGCGGTCGGATCGCCGATGGTGTCACCCGAGGGCACCCACCGCTGGCGCAAGGTCTGCAACGCGGCTTCGTAGGCGGCTATTCGCCGGGCGGGAGCGGCCCGCACCAGCGGCCAGTAGGTACTGAGCCCGGCATGCAAGAACACCCGCAGTGCTCGAACGCCGGTGGCGTGCGAACTGGCGGCGGCTTGTTCAACGGCATCGCATACGGCGGGCCGTAGCGAAATTTCGGTTAGTTCACGGCTGACGCTCAACGACGACTCCTCGGCAACAAATATCGCTGCCCGCGGCGATGCGAGCTTGGGTGGTCACCGAGCTCGATCTTAGAAGATTTTCAGGGTTCATGAACTGGTTCAGCCATCCTTTTCAGACTGAAAGATTGTTTTGTTATCCGAATGCGACCTTTTGTAAAACCGACCATACGGCCCAATTTGTCGCATTCCTGGATATCCGACCACCCCCGCGCCGGAATCCGCGCATCTGGTCGATTGTACAAGTAAGCCCTGGTCAGCTCCCGAGGTGTGGGCGACGGCACAGTGGCAACCATCGGAACGGAGGCGACACATCCGATGACAATCCGCGAACTCGGGCGCGGCGGCGCCGGGGTCGCCGATAACCTGGTCAAGTGACCCTTTCGCCTCCTGCCGATCAATTCGCTCTCAGCGGCACCTTCAATTTCCGCGATGTGGGCGGTCTTCGCACCGCCGACGGCACCACGGTGCGCCCCGGCGTCCTGCTGCGATCGGCCCAACTGAGCGGTCTGGACGACAAGGGCCACGACACCCTTCGCGAATGGGGCGTCACCGATGTGCACGACCTGCGCGGCATCGTCGAGATCGACCACATCGGCCACGACACCCTGCCCGATGACGTGCGCCTGCACGTGACGCCGTTCGATTCGCGCATGGAGGAGGCGCCGCCACACGAGGCGAAGACCGTCTCCGCGTTCGCCCACATGATCGAGGTCTACCGCGCCTTCCCGACGCTGCCCGAGGCGCACACCGCGATCGCCGAACTGGCCGGCTCGATCGTGCGCGGCGACGGCGCGGTCCTGGTGCACTGCGCGGCAGGCAAGGACCGCACCGGCTGGGCGGTCGCCACCGTGCTGCGCGCCGTCGGCGTCACCGAAGAGGACATCTACACCGACTTCCTGGCCAGCAACGCGGCCGTCGAGCCGCTACGCAGGCTGCTGGAACCGAAGATCGGCAACGGCGACGCACTGTCGGCGGACCTGCTCGGCGTACGCGAGGAATACCTGCGCACCGCCGACGCCAGCGTGCGCGAGATCCACGGCGACATCGAGACCTACCTCACGACCGTCGGCCTCACCGGCAGCCTGCGCGAGGCCCTGCGCTCCCGCCTGGTGTGACCAGCGCCGATCACAGCCCACTGACCCGGCGAGCAGGGTCCCTCCGAACCAGCCCGTCAGCATCGATACTGACGAAATCGCCGGTGTGGAACCAACTCCCACTGAACCGAGCGGCCGAGGCACCGGGGTTGTTCCAGTAGCGACGACTGACATTCGGTCCACGACACAGCAATTCGCCACGCCCGGCGCTTGCCTGCGGCCCGGACAGCGCCAATTCCGTTCCACCGAAGGCGAACCCGAGAGTCGCGTCGGAGTCGGCGAGCTCGGTGTCGTCGACCACCAGCCCGATGCCACTGGTCTCGGTGGCCCCCCAGACCGACCACTGCTTGGCAGCGGGAAACAGCCCACGCAACGCGGTGGCGAGCGTGGCGGGGGCCGCCGCGGCAGCGCGTTCGGACCGGTGACAGGCCTTGCTGACCCGGCGCACACCGGCACCGGTACGGCGGGCGAGGAGTTCGGGCACCAGTCCCGCGAAGATCCGCGGCGTGGCCGAGACAGTATCGATCCGCTCGGCCACCAGCACGTCGGAAAGCCGGCGGGCACCCGGCGCGAGGACGACCGTGCCGCCGACGGCGAAGGTGGGTAGCAGCTGATCGACGCACCCGCTGGCATGGGCCAGTGGCAGCAACACCAGATTGCGCAACCCGTCGGCGGGCAGCCCGAGCGCGCCGACCACCGACGACACCGCCGAGAGCAGGTTCTCATTGGTCAGCTCGACACCGGTGGGCACCGGCCGGCGAGCCGCGGCGCCGGTGTAGCAAAGCAGGGCCGGATCATCCAGGGCCGCACCGTCGTCGATGTAGGCGGTGCTGTCGGGCAGTTGCCCGTCGGGGCCGAGCACGAAATCGGCCCTGCTGTCGGCGATTACCCGGTCGGCGATCGCGGTGGGCAAGGCGTCCGGCACCAGTACCGGCACCGCGCCCGAGAGCAGCGCGCCGAGAAACGCCTGCACCCAGCGCGCACTGGTCGGCATGTGCACCGCGACCCGATCGCCGTAGCCGATGCCGTGGTCCTGCAGGCCGCCCGCGATCCGCGCGGCGCTGTGCCAGAGTTCGCGATAGGTCAGGCGCGGGCCGCCGACCTCGACGACCGCCTCCCGATTCGCGAACGAGTGCACCCGCAGGTCGAGCAGTTCGGTGAGGGCGGGGCTGAGGTCGCCATAGCGCAGCACGCCGTCGGAGCCCCGCCGCAGCTGCGTTGCCGCACTGGTGGCGGGGAACTCGAAGACGGCCGCGCCCGGTTCGTTCTCGCCATGACCCATCCGGACCTCCGTACGTCGATACAGCCGCACCTTTGACTATATGACGTGGATCACACCACTGTCAGGCGCTCGGCGTGCTCATTCGCCGCGATAGGTCGCCTTACCCGGTCCGATCTCGAGGAAACTGCGCACCGCACCGCGCAGGTCCGCGGTCGCGAACAGCTCGCCCGAGACCTCGGGCGTCACCGAATCCGCATGTGCCACACCGCCGCAACGCCACGCGCCGATGATCTGCTTGGTCGCGGCGTGCGCACGGGTCGGTCCCTCGGCGAGGCGGGTGATCAGCGCACCAGTCGCGGTTTCCAGGTCCTCGTGGACCGCGTTGACCACGCCCCACTCGGCCATCGTCGCCGCGTCATAGAGGTCGCCGGTCATCACGAATTCGCGCGCGCGGCCCGAACCTGCCCGCTCGGCCAGCCGCTGCGGTCCGCCCATCGACGGTGTCAGCCCCACGACCGTCTCCACCAGACCGAACTTCGCCTTCGGCGCGGCCAGGATGAAGTCGCAGGCGAGGGAGATCTCGAAGGCCGCGGTCAGAGTGAGTCCGTGCGCGGCGAACACCACCGGGCACGGCAGCGCCTCGAGCGGGTGGATGATCCGCTCGAACAGCTCACGCCACAGCTGCGC
Source organism: Nocardia sp. IBHARD005 (assembly GCF_052814245.1). Lineage (NCBI taxonomy): Bacteria > Bacillati > Actinomycetota > Actinomycetes > Mycobacteriales > Nocardiaceae > Nocardia > Nocardia sp. IBHARD005. The sequence goes on along the minus strand of NZ_CP199935.1, from coordinate 2,823,801 downwards.
GCCCTCCTCGACAGTGCGGCCGTCGAAGATGTTCACATCGACACCGCCCGAGACGACCTTGCCCTGCGCCCTGATCAGCAACGCACGCGGCGGCAGCGCGCTCACCGCGGCGATATCGGCGATCAGCGAGGCGATGAGTCTGCGATCGAACAGGTTCAGCGGCGGGTGGTCGATGGTGATCGTCGCGAACTCGGCACCGGCTTCGGTGAACTCGCGGATGAGTCGGGTTGGCTGGGTGTCACTCATCGGTTCAGCGTAGAACCCGGGCTCGAGACCTACAGAGCTAGTCGGACCGGCCGGTAGGAACCGGTCACGCACGTCACGGAACCGCGGGCTGTCGGTGGTCGTTGGCATGATGAGCTCTGGGGTACGGAAGTGCCCTACAGTTCGACTCGTTGGGGCGAAGAGGAGGACGACGCCGTGTTCAAGAACGCGATCGAAAAAGCCGTGGTCGATGTGCTCGACACCGGGTCCAAGCTGCAGGCGCCGGCCGTACGCCGCTATGTCGGGTTCCTGCGTGAGCGTCATCCCGGGGAGAGTCCGGCCCAGATCGTGACACGGCTCGAGAAGCAGTATCTGCTCGCCGTCACCGGCAGCGGCGCCGCGGTCGGCGCCACCGCGGCGGTACCCGGGGTCGGCACGATCGCCGCGCTCGGGGCCGTGAGCGCCGAGACCGTGTTCTTCATGGAGGCGTCGGCGGTGTTCACCCTGGCCCAGGCGGCGGTGCACGGCATCGAGCCCGAGGACAAGGAAGCGCGGCGCGCGCTGGTGCTTGCGGTGGTTCTCGGCGATGCCGGGATGGCGATCGTGCAAAAGGGGCTGAGTTCCCAATCGAAGAATTGGGCCAACGCCCTGGCGTACAAGGTCCCCGGTATCGGCGCGATCAACAGCAAACTGCTGCAACAGTTCATGAAGCGGTTCATCACCAAGCGCGTCGCGCTGATGGCGGGCAAGGTGCTGCCCGCCGGCATCGGCGCCGCCATCGGTGGCGCGGGCAACCGGGCGCTGGGCAAGGTCACCATCGAGAACGCGCACAAGGCTTTCGGTCCCGCGCCCGCGATGTGGCCCGCCCCGCTGCACAACGTGATCGATGCCGATCCGCTGCCCGCGATCGGTACCGGCGAGGTGAACAAGAAGTGAGCAAGAGCCGCGGTGGTGATGCCGTGCTGGTGCGTGGCCTCGGCAAACAGTTCGGTCCGGTGAGCGCGGTCCACGAGATCGACTTCGCCGTGCCTGCGGGTTCGGTGACCGCGCTCGTCGGGCCCGCGGGCGCGGGCAAGTCGACAGTGCTGCGGATGGTGCTCGGGCTACAGCAGCCGACCACGGGCAGTATCGAGGGCGGCGACCGTGGGCCCGCCGCGGCCGGGGCGGTGCTGAGTCCGCGCGGACTGCATCCGGCCCGCACCGTGGCCGATCAGCTGTGGAGCTACGCCCCGGTCGCGGGTGCGTCCCGGCGCCGTGTCGCCTCGGTGCTCGACGAGACCGGCCTCACCGCGGTCGCCGAAACTGTTGTGGCACAGCTACATCCGGGCCAGCAGACGCGTGTGGCCCTGGCGATGGCCTTACTGGCCGATCCCCCGCTACTCGTGCTCGACGATCTGTACGCGGGTGCGAACGGCATCGAACGCGGCTGGCTGCACGATCTGCTGCGCCGCCACGTGACCCGCGGCGGCACCGTGCTGGTGAGTTCGGACGCGCTGGCCGATGTGGTGCCCAGCGCCGATCAACTCGTGGTGCTCAGCGAGGGCACTGTCGTCTGGCAGGGCACACCGGCCAAGCTCCGCCGTGGACATCCCGACCGGCTCGTTGTCGCCGCGTCCCCGTCTATCGCGCTGGCGACCGCGCTGGCAGGGCGCGGATTCACCGACGCGGTCATGCGACCCGACGGACGCCTGGCCGTCGCCGAGGCGAGCGAGGCGACCATCCGCTCGATCGCCGAGCTCGCGCAGGTACGGATCGGCAGCATCGTCGCCGACCCCATCCACCCCGATCGGGTGCTCGCCTCGCTGACCAAACCGCGCCGCCATCGGCACACCGTGCCCGCACCGAATCCCGCCGCGTACGCCCCGGCGCCAACCAATGGGATGCCCCGTTAACCCTTCCCCGCGGCTGACGCCAGGGGATTTCTGACTCGGACCGCGCCACCCGCATCCCCGGAAGGAGGCGAACAGTGTCTTACGTCGTCAACACCAGCACGGTCGAGATCTACCGTGGCCAGAATCGTCCTGGCGGCGTTCCGATCGCGGTCTGCGGTGTAACCACAGCACTCGCACCGGAAAATTCGTTCGGCGAGCCCGAGGCGCTGCTTGGCTATCGCGAAGCACTCCGAGCACGTCATCGTGGTGTAGGCGGGCGCAACCAACACCACCCTCCGGCCCACCCGCACGCCACGCTCGATCAACTCCCGCTTGGTCGCGCCGATCGCGGCATCCGCGGCCTTGCGCGCCATCGTCGAGCGGGCCAGAAACTTCGGCTTGAAATCCTCCACCGCGATCGTCTGGTGATCAGCCACGACACTACGCGCCCACACCCGGGCGACGTGCGTGTTCTGCCGGGCCGCCTTCTTGTGCAACCGCGCGGCCGCACGCCGGGCCTGCTGATACCCCTTCGACGCGGCGACTCCACGCGGGCGCTTGCGGCGGGCCATCTTTCGCTGAGCCTTCGCTACCTCAGCTGCGCACCGCGTGCGGTGACCGCCGTACGGCAGGTCGAAGGCAGGGTCGGTGGTTGTTGCTGTCGTGGTGACACCCCAGTCGATGCCGATCCTGCCGTTAGCAGCGGGCAACGGCTCGACGTCGCGGCGGACCACGAACGACGCGTACCAGTGCCCGAGACAGTCCTGATAGACGCGAACCGACGTGGGTTCGGAGGGCAGTTCACGCGACCACACCACCGGGACCGTCACCCCACCGGCCAGTCGCAGTCTGCGATCACGGATCGAGAACCCGCGAGTGGTGTACTCCAGCGACGGCAACGTCTTCTTCCGCGACTTGACCCTCGGGCGACCTCGACCGGCGACCCGGTAGGAATCGTTGAGCGTGGCGGCGTAGGTCCGCAGCGTCTGCTGTTGGGCGACCTGCGAACCATCGCGAAGCCACGGCGTCGACGCGCGCGCTCGTGTGAGCAGCTTCGAGAGCTTGCAGAACGTGGGCTTGCCTCCGCTGCGCTGCTGGTGGACGGCTTCGTTCCACAGGAACCGGCAGCGGTGCCACTCCTCGAGCAGTGCGCGCTGCGCGTGCGCGCCGGGGCGCAGGCGGTAGGTGTAGCGCACGGGCTCGATCACACGTTCGACTATACGCACCGGCTGTGGGCCAACTCATACTTCGACATCTGGTCGGCGAGCACCCTGGGAGACAGTTAACGCTATGTGGAAAACCAGACCAACCCGTACGCAGCACTCCGATTCCTGCCCATGGCTGAAGCCAGGGGTCTCCTCGGAGCTTTTCCGATGACCACCTCCGTGATCCCCGCCGATCTCGTTCCCGGTATCGACACCGAGGCGCGCAAGGTCGTCGCGCTGCGCCAGACCCGGCTGCTGCTGGCCGCGCCGGTGGCGCTGGCACTGGTCGGCACGCTGATCACCGCGATCATGTCGGGACCGGCCGATCCGAAGGGTCAGCCCGCGACAGGTGCCGCCACGATCGGTCTCTACCTCGGGATGATCGCGGTCTTCGTGGTCGCCGCGCTGATCGGCATCGCCTCGACCGGCGGTGAGTACCGCCACAAGACCATGGCGCTGACCGTGCTGTTCGCGCCCGATCGCGACCGGCTGGTCACCGCGAAATACGTCGCGGGAGCCGCCTTCGCGTTCGCTGTCGCGCTGGTCGCCGAACTGGTGAGCTTGCTGGTGTTGCTGGTCGCGGCGCGCGGGAAATTCGAACTCGGCTGGCGGCTGATCGAGGTGCTCGCCGCCGGGCTGCTCGTGGCCATGTGCTGGGCGGTGCTCGGCGCAGGCGTCGGGCTGCTGCTGCGCACATTCAGCGGAGCCGTGTGGCTGGTGCTCGGCTGGGCCTTCGCGCTCGAACCGCTGATCTGGGTGGTGGCCAAGGGTTTCGGCGCTGGCGGATTCGCCGCGATGCTGCCCGTCTCGGCCACCGTGGCCGGGGTGAGCGCGGGCTCGTTCGACGAGGCCGAGGTCTTCGCGCCGACACCGGCGGCACTGGTGGTGCTGGTGCTGTGGACCGCAGCGGTCGGCGTCGTGGGGTGGTGGGACCTGCGCAACCGAGACCTGTAGTGCCTGCCACCGCGGGTTCGTCCGGGTGGATCCGCAGGCTGTGGCGCCTGTGCCTGGAACATCCACGGCTGCTGGCGGGCATCGCGGTCTCGGTGCTGGCCGGTGCCGCCGTCGCGATCGCCGCGCCGCTGGCCACCAAACGCGCGGTCGACGCCGCCCAGATAGGCGACACCTCGGTGATCGGCAGTGCCGCCGCCCTGCTCGCCGTGCTGGCCGCGACCAGGTTCGTCGTCACCTTCGCGCGCAGGCTCTGGGCGGGCAAGCTGTCGCTGGAAGTGCAACACAGCCTTCGGATTTCGCTGCTCGCCGCCCTGCAGCGACTCGATGGCGCCGGCCAGGACGCGATTCGCACCGGGCAGGTGGTGTCACGGTCGATCACCGACCTCCAGCTCGTGCAGGGGCTGCTGGCGATGGTGCCGTGGTCGGGGCTGGCGGTATTGCAGTTCGTGCTGTCGGCGGTGGTGATGGTGTGGTTGAGTCCACCGCTGGCGCTGGCCGCCCTGCTGGTCGCGCCCGCGATGGCGGTGATCGTGTTGCGGATGCGGCCCAGGCTCTACGCGGCGACCTGGTCGGCGCAGCAGCGCGCGGCCGACCTGGCCGAACACGTCGAGCAGACAGTGACCGGTGTCCGGGTGGTGAAGGGCTTCGGGCAGGAGTCCCGGATGGTCGACATCCTCGAAGATCACGGCCGTCTGCTGTTCGCGGAGCGGATGCGTGCCGCGCGGATCAATGCCAGGTTCGCGCCGGTGGTGTCGGCGCTGCCGCAGGCCGGGCTGGTCGCGGTGATCATCGTCGGCGGGGTGCTGGCCTCGCACGGCGCGATCGGCATCGGCACCTTCCTGGCGTTCACCGCCTATCTCGCCACGATGACGTCCTCGGCCCGCACGATCACCTCGGTGCTGATCATGGCTCAGCTCACCAAAGCCGCCGTCGACCGCGTCTTCGGGGTGATCGACGCGGCGCCGGTACTCGTCGATCCAGCCGACCCCACCGAACTACCGCCGGGACCGCTCGGGATCGAATTCGATGCTGTCAGTTTCGGTTTCGAGGCCGGCCAACCGGTCTTGCAGGAACTCGATCTCACCGTGCGCCCCGGCGAGACGGTGGCGGTGATCGGCCCGGCGGGCTCGGGCAAGTCCACGCTCTCGCTGCTGCTGCCACGTTTCTACGCACCCGACGCGGGCCGGATCAATCTCGTCGGCACCGACGGCACCAGGGTCGACCTGGCCGATCTGCGCGCCGATGAGCTGCGCGGCGCGGTCGGTGTCGTCTTCGACGATCCGTTCCTGTTCTCCGACACCATCGCCGCCAATATCGCGCTCGGCAGGCCCGACGCCACCGACGCCGAGATCACCGCCGCCGCGACGGCCGCCGCCGCCGACGAGTTCATCGCCGCACTGCCGGAGGGCTACGACACCGTCATCGGCGAACGCGGGCTGACGCTCTCGGGTGGACAACGCCAGCGCATCGCCCTGGCCAGGGTGCTGCTCACCCGGCCCCGCGTGCTGGTGCTCGACGACGCCACCTCCGCGGTCGACGCCGTCACCGAGGCCGAGATCTTCCGCCGGCTGCCCGATCCGGGCGGACGGACCACGCTGATCCTGGCGCACCGCGAATCGACCCTGGCCCAGGCCGACCGCGTCATCCGGCTGCCCGCGCCCACCGGATCGGTGGTGCCGGCAACGGCCTCGATGACCGCACGCCTCAGCGACGCGGGCAAGCCACGGTCGATGTCGTCGGCGTCGAACGACCTCAGCGAGACACCGGAACTGCGCGCCGCGGTCGATGCCCTGCCACCGGCCACCGAAGACCCCGCATTGCCCGGTGACCTGCGCGCACCCCAACCCGACTTCGGCCTGCGCGCACTGCTGCGCCCGGTTCGCGCGCTGGTGTGCGTGGTCGTGGGGCTGCTCGTCGCCGACGCCCTGCTCGGCATCGCCTTCCCGCCGCTGGTCCGCTATGCCATCGACACCGGTGTCACCGCGGGCGACGACACCGCGCTCGTCATCTCGGCGGTGATCGGGATCGGTCTGGTACTGGCCGGCTTGGTGGTCGGCGCCGCGGTCACCGTGCTCACCGCGCGCACGGGCGAGCGCGTGCTGTTCGGGCTGCGGGTGCGCAGCTACGCCCAGTTGCAACGGCTCGGCCTCGACTTCTACGAACGTGAACTGTCCGGCCGCATCATGACCAGGATGACCACCGATGTCGACGCGCTGTCGACGTTCTTGCAGACCGGGGTCGCCACCGGGCTGGTCGCGTTGATCACTCTGATCGGCGTCGCCATCGGGCTGTTCTTCATCGATGCCGGGCTGGCCGTGGTGGTGCTGGTCGCCGTGGTGCCGATGCTGCTGGCCACCCTGGCCTTCCGGCGGGTGTCCTCGGTGGCCTACACCGTCTCGCGCGAACGGGTCTCGGCGGTCAATGCCGGATTCCAGGAGAACATCGCGGGCCTGCGCGCCGTGCAGGCCGCCCGCAACGAGCCGGCCGCGGCGCGCCGCTTCGCCGAGTACTCCCACCGCTACCGCGATGCCAGGATCCGGGCCCAGCGCGCGATCGCGGCCTACTTCTCCTTCGGCCTGGCTTGGGCCGATCTGGCCCTGGCCGTCGTGGTCTATCTGGGCGCCAACGCCGTCGCCGACGGGCGAACGACCACCGGAACGTTGGTCGCCTTCGTGCTCTATCTGGGTCTGTTGTTCAGTCCCATCCAGGATCTGTCCCAGGTCTTCGACGGTTACCAGCAGGCCAGAGTCGGTCTGCGGCGCATCGGTGACCTGCTGCGCACCACGTCATCGATCGCCGCCGACCCGGCCGACGCGATTCCCGTCGACCGGCTGCACGGCGAGATCGTCTTCGACGAGGTCCACTTCCGCTACCCCGGTGCGAGCGCACCCGCCCTCGACGGTGTGAGCTTCACCGTCCCCCCTGGCGCAACCCTGGCCCTCGTCGGCCCGACCGGCGCGGGCAAATCGACCATCGTGAAGCTGCTGGCCCGCCTCTACGACCTCCCACCCGAGCCGACAGCGGGCGCGATCCGGGTCGACGGTGTCGATCTTCGTCACTATGTGCTCACCGACTTCCGGACGCGGCTGGGAATCGTCGGGCAAGAAGTTCACTTGTTCACCGGCGACGTGGCGAGCAACATTGCATTCGGGCAAACATTTGCCACACCAGTGGACATCGCGAGGGCGGCCGAGAATGTCGGAGCGACGGAAATGATCGACGGTTTACCCAGGAAAATGCATCACCCGGTGGGTGAACGCGGACGCGGGCTCTCGGCCGGGCAACGCCAGCTGATCGCACTCGCCAGGGCCGAATTGGTCGATCCCGACCTGCTCCTGCTCGACGAGGCCACCTCGACACTCGACCCGGAAACCGAGGCATCGGTGCTGGTAGCGAGCCGATCGCTGGCGCGGGGCCGGACCACCGTCGTGGTCGCGCATCGGCTCGCGACAGCGGCGCGCGCCGATCTGGTCGCTGTGGTCGAACACGGCCGTATCGTGGAATTCGGCGCGCCGTTGGACCTACTCGCCAGTCAGGGCCATTACTCCCGACTCTGGGCGGCGGGCACTGAGGCAGAGGGCATAGTGTCGACCCAAGACCGGTAGCGACGCCTGTCAACCGCTGGGCATATGCTCGGTGAGGGCGCATCGGCAGCCATCCGCTGATTCCCCTGCCGGGCACGTCACAAACGTCGCAGCGCGAAGAACGAAATGAGGCGAACACCAGCTGTGAGCAGCTCAACTTCCCAGTTCGGACAGAACCAGTGGCTAGTCGACGAGATGTATCAAAAGTTCAAACAGGACCCGTCCTCGGTCGACGCGAGTTGGCACGAGTTCCTCGCGGACTACACGCCGGAAGCCACCGAATCCGGTAACAGTCAGGCACCGGTCGCCTCCTCCGCTCCTTCAGCAGCCGCAGCACCCAAGGCGGCAGCTACTCAGGCCCCGGCTCCCCGAGCCGTGGTAGCGACGGCACCGCCGAAGCCCGCCGTGGCTCCGGCCCCCGCTCCGGCTCCGGCCCCCAAGACCGTGCGCACACCGCAGACCACACCTGCACCGGTGTCCAACGCAGCGGCCACCGCCGCGCCGAAGGCTGCCGCCGCGGGCCCGGAGAACAAGGTGCTGCGCGGCCCCGCCGCCGCCATCGCCAAGAACATGTCGGCCTCGCTGACGATCCCCACCGCTACGTCGGTGCGCGCGATCCCGGCCAAGCTGATGATCGACAACCGCCTGGTGATCAACAACCACCTCGCCCGCACCCGCGGCGGCAAGATCTCGTTCACCCACCTGCTGGGTTACGCGATCGTGCAGGCGATCAAGGCGTTCCCGAACATGAACCGCCACTTCGCCGAGATCGACGGCAAGCCGAACTCGGTCACCCCGGCCCACACCAACCTGGGCCTGGCGATCGACCTCCAGGGCAAAGACGGCAGCCGATCACTGGTCGTGGCGGCCATCAAGGAAACCGAAGACATGAGCTTCGGTCAGTTCCACGCGGCCTATGAGGACGTCGTCCGCCGTGCTCGCGAGGGCAAGCTCGGCACCGACGACTTCTCCGGCGTCACCATCTCGCTGACCAACCCCGGCACCATCGGCACCGTCCACTCGGTGCCGCGCCTCATGCCGGGCCAGGGCGCGATCATCGGCGCCGGTGCGATGGAGTACCCGGCCGAGTTCCAGGGCATGAGCGACGAGCGGATCGCCGATATCGGCGTCGGCAAGCTGATGACGCTGACCTCGACCTACGACCACCGCATCATCCAGGGTGGCGAGTCGGGCGATTTCCTGCGCACCATCCACAACCTGCTGATCTCCGACGAGTTCTACGACGAGATCTTCCACGGCCTCGGCGTGCCGTACGAGCCGATCCGCTGGCGCAAGGACATCAGCGCGCGCGGTGTCGACAAGAGCGCCCGCGTGCTCGAGATGATCGCGGCCTACCGCAACCGCGGTCACCTGATGGCCGACACCGATCCGCTGCGCCTGGTCAAGGACAAGTTCCGCAGCCACCCCGACCTCGATGTAACCGAGCACGGCCTCACCCTGTGGGACCTGGACCGCACCTTCGACGTGGGCGGTTTCCACGGCAAGGAGCGGATGAAGCTGCGCGATGTGCTGTCGATCCTGCGCGATGCGTACTGCCGCCACGTCGGTGTGGAGTACACCCACATCCTCGAGACCGATCAGCTCAAGTGGATGCAGGAGCGGGTCGAGCAGAAGCACGTCAAGCCGACGGTCGCGCAGCAGAAGTACATCCTGAACCGGCTCAACGCCGCCGAGGCGTTCGAGACCTTCCTGCAGACCAAGTACGTCGGCCAGAAGCGCTTCTCGCTCGAGGGCGCCGAAGCCGTCATCCCGATGATGGACGCCACCATCGACCAGTGCGCCGAGTACGCGATGGACGAGGTCATCATCGGCATGCCGCACCGCGGTCGCCTCAACGTGCTCGCCAACATCGTCGGCAAGCCGTACTCGAAGATCTTCACCGAGTTCGAGGGCAACATGAACCCGGCGGCCACTCACGGCTCCGGCGACGTGAAGTACCACCTCGGTGCGCACGGCCAGTACCTGCAGATGTTCGGCGACAACGAGATCGCGGTCTCGCTCACCGCCAACCCCTCGCACCTCGAGGCGGTCGACCCGGTGCTCGAGGGCCTGGTGCGCGCCAAGCAGGACCTGCTCGACAAGGGCGACGGCCCCGACGGCTTCTCGGTGATGCCGCTGATGCTGCACGGTGACGCCGCGTTCGCCGGTCAGGGCGTGGTCGCCGAGACGCTGAACCTGTCGGGTCTGCGTGGTTACCGCGTCGGCGGCACCATCCACATCGTGGTGAACAACCAGATCGGCTTCACCACGGCGCCAGAGAACAGCCGCTCCACCGAATACTCCACCGACATCGCGAAGTTCATCGGCGCGCCGATCTTCCACGTCAACGGTGACGACCCGGAAGCCTGCGACTGGGTGGCTCGCCTCGCGGTCGACTTCCGCCAGAAGTTCCGCAAGGACGTCGTCATCGACCTCGTCTGCTACCGCCGCCGTGGGCACAACGAGGGCGACGACCCCTCGATGACCCAGCCGGAGATGTACGACATCATCGACACCAAGCGCTCGGTGCGTAAGGCCTACACCGAATCGCTGATCGGCCGTGGTGACATCTCCATGAAGGAGGCCGAGGACGCGCTGCGCGACTACCAGGGTCAGCTGGAGCGCGTGTTCAACGAGGTCCGCGAGCTGGAGAAGTACATTCCGGAGCCGTCGGAGTCGGTCGAGGACGACCAGAAGGTCCCCGCCACCGTGATCACCGCGGTCGACAAGTCGGTGCTGCAACGGATCGGCGACGCGTTCCTGAACACTCCCGACGGTTTCAACGTGCACCCGCGCGTGAAGCCGGTGCTGGAGAAGCGTCGCGAGATGGCCTACGAGGGCAAGGTCGACTGGGCCTTCGCCGAGCTGCTGGCTTTCGGTTCGCTGATCGACCAGGGCCACGATGTGCGCCTGACCGGTCAGGACTCGCGTCGCGGCACGTTCACCCAGCGCCACTCGGTCATCATCGACCGGATCAACGCCAACGAGTACACCCCGCTGCACAACATCGGCTCGGAGAAGCCGGGTTGGTTCGCGGTGCACGACTCGGCGCTGAGCGAGTACGCCGCCGTCGGTTTCGAATACGGCTACTCCCTTGGCAATCCGAACGCACTGGTGTTGTGGGAAGCGCAGTTCGGTGACTTCGTCAACGGCGCGCAGTCGATCATCGACGAGTTCATCTCCTCCGGTGAGGCCAAGTGGGGCCAGCTCTCCGACGTGGTGCTGCTACTGCCGCACGGTCACGAGGGTCAGGGTCCCGACCACACCTCCGGTCGCATCGAGCGGTTCCTGCAGCTGTGCGCTGAGGGCTCGATGACCGTGGCGGTGCCGTCCACCCCGGCGAACTACTTCCACCTGCTGCGTCGGCACGCGCTCGACGGGATCCGTCGTCCGCTGATCGTCTTCACCCCGAAGTCGATGCTGCGCAACAAGGCTGTGGTGTCCGACGTCAAGGACTTCACCGAGTCGAAGTTCCGTTCGGTGTTCGACGAGCCCACCTACGAACAGGGCATCGGCGACACCACCAAGGTCAAGCGCATCCTGCTGACCTCGGGCAAGCTCTACTACGAGCTGGCGGCGGAGAAGGCCAAGCACAAGCGCGACGATGTGGCCATCGTCCGGGTCGAACAGCTCTACCCGATCCCGACGTACCGCCTCAACGAGGCACTGGCCAAGTACCCCAACGCGACCGACATCGCCTGGGTCCAGGAAGAACCGGCCAACCAGGGCGCCTGGCCCTTCTTCGGCCTCAACCTCCCCGAGGTGCTGCCCGAGCGTCTGGGCCGTCTGCGCCGCATCTCGCGTCGCGCCATGTCGGCCCCGTCCTCGGGTTCGTCGAAGGTGCACGCCGTGGAACAGGCCGAGATCATCGGCGAGGCTTTCGAGCCGACCACGTAGTTCTTCTCGCACAACGACCGACGCCGGGTGGATCATCACGATCCCCCCGGCGTTCGCCGTTCCCTGGGACTCCTGCAGTGTGTACACCGATCGGCGTACGCTTGTCTCATGGACGATCAGCTCAGCATCAGGGAAGCTCGTGCCCAGTTACCCGCCGTCGTCACTGCTGCTGCCCAAGACGGGCATGTCACCGTCATCACTCGCGCGGGCGAGCCCGCTGCTGCCGTGATTCCGCTGTTCATGCTGGCCAAACTCGAAGAGTGGGAAGATGAGCAGTTGGGCCGCATGGCCGATGCGGCGCTCGCGGAGGGTGGTGAACCCGCCAACATCACCCTCGGCCAGATGATGGACGACATCCTGGCCCATGGCCACGAAGGCGCAGCGTGAAGTACGAATTCTGCTGGTCTCCCACCGCCCGCCGCGCATTGCGTTCGATTCCGCAGCACGACGCCATCCGCCTGCTGATGGCATTGACCCTTCTCGGCGACGATCCATACCGGCGCGACGGCGTAGACGTAAAAGCGCTGACCGGCCGCCCCGGATTCCGCCTGCGAGTGGGGAGCTACCGACTGGTCTACGAAGTGGACGACGGCAAACTGGTCATACTCGTGGTCACCGCCGGTCACCGCCGCGATATCTACGAATAGACCCAACAGTTCCCTTGGCCGACTCGAGCACGCGCGTCAAGGTCCGGGCAATGTCGGCCGCGACTACTGAATGAGTCGCCGGCCACCGATACTCAGCGTGGCTCGACCCAGCGGCGCAGGGCGTCGATCGTGGACTCCGGAGAAGTGTTGAAGCAGAATCGAATTCCCGGAGACAGATCGGCGGCGACGTTGACCAGCCGCTCGAACAGCAGGGTGTGTTCGGGAGCCATCCGCACGCCCGCGCCGATCATCGCGACCCGAAAGGTGCCGCCCGCCGCGCACTCGCGCAACTTCGCCTCCGCCGCATCGGGGTCGGCAGGCAGCTGGCAGGAGACGATATCGAATCCAGCGGCGCGCAAAGCGGATTCTCCTGCCTCGATGCGGGCGGTCAGCGTGGCTTCGTCGAGGTTCGGGTAGTTGGAGTAGTCGACGGCGCTGGGGTGCAGACCGATCGAGAGCACGGTCTGGGATGAGTTCTGTGCTGGCACTGGATTTTCCGATCTGATCAGATAAACGGCGACGGATACGCCCGCGAGCAGGATGGCGAGCAGTGCGCCTACTTTCACCGCTCCTGCTTTCACCACGGCGCGGTGCCCATTCTGTCGAAAAATCCGCCGGTCGGCCCGTCCCGCTCGATCGTGGCCATCGCGACAACAGCATCGGTCCCTTCGGCCACGGTCTGAAACCCGCTGGCCCCCGTCACCTGACCCGATTACGGTTCCTGGATGCACACAACGACACTGTGGCGCCCGACCGGCCCCCAAGAGCTCGCCCTGGTCGCCGAATCCGGTTGGCGTACCTGGCCACCGCGTCTGCCCGACCAACCGATCTTCTACCCGGTCCTCAACGAGGCCTACGCGATCCTCATCGCCAGAGACTGGAATGTCGCAGCCTCCGGCGCGGGCTACGTCACCCGTTTCGAGGTCGACACCACCTACCTCGACCGCTACGACGTGCAGCAGGCCGGTGGCCGCGACATCCTCGAATACTGGATCCCCGCAGAGGATCTCGACGAATTCAACCGCAACATCGTCGGCGGGATCGAGGTCGTCCGCCGCTTCCCCGGCGACGCACCCCTGCCCGCAACGGCCTGAACCTCGTTCTCCGGCTGCATGATTCGAAGCGATACTCTTCTCTGCACGAGGCAACTCGATGACGACTGGCCACATCGGTGGATTCGGGCGTCGGGGCGGAGCGCGCACACCTTCGTCACGAGCTACGAGGTACAGACCCACTCACGCAGCCAACTCACTGCCGCCCAGAGCAATAGACCCCTGAACTGCCTGATACGACAATAGAATTGCTCAGTGCTATAGGAGGCTGATTCGCAATGCTCGGCGTTGGACTGTTGCTGCTGTGTGCCGGGATGGCCGCACTGTTCGCCGAGACCAAGTGGGTATCGCTCCTGTGGTTCGGCGCGGGAGTGCTGAGTATCGGGATACATTGGGCCAACAAGCACAGAATCCGCCGATTGTGGTTGCAGGGGCGGCTGTGTCGAGGCTGCTGGGGCAGCGGCGACGACTCCAATGGCCGCTGTAGCGGATGCGACGGCTCCGGCCGAGCCAGACCTGAGGACATCCCTCACCAAGGCATAGCTGGGGCGATACCGAGGCCGGATATCGTCAATCCCGGCTATCGGCCCCAGCCACGGACGTTATCGGTTCGCCTGTGGTCTCTCGGCAGCTTGCGCAGTCCTCAATGCAGGCCGAAGCCGCTACGATTCCGAATCCGCGATTTCTGCTTCCCCGCGATCCGAACTCGGGTGTATCAGGAGGACATCGATGCCGCGCAGCGCAGGGTCCGGCCCACGCCCCGGCCCTTCCCGGTCGGCTGGCGCCTCAGATGGCCCGGTTCGGTATGGCCGCGCGGATCGAGGCGGCCGCGGCCTGCGGGTCGTCGGCCCAGAAGGCGACGGCGCTCGTGGTGAAGTCGCCGTGCGTGGTGCGGAAGGTCCGGGGTTCGGCCAGCAGGACGCGGACATTCGTCGAGCTGCCGACGATCACGGCTAGCGTTTCGTCGCCGGTTCCGGTGAGCTGCACCGACTTCGCGCCGTCGTAGGCCCGCAGATCGTGCCGGACCGCCCGGATGTCGGCTAGGGCGATATCGAGGCCGAAGCGTCGCAGATAGCGCACACGCAGGACGTCAGCGGTGAGCACGTGTGGATACATGTGGTGCGCGGCCAGCATTCCAGCCATCCACAACAATCCCCAGACCCCGAGACCCAGGGCGACGATCCGCGCCGCGGGCCACGGAATCAGCAGGTGAACCGCCGGGATCTCCACTGCGCTGACCACGATGAACGCCCAGATGACCGCCGACACCGCGCCCGCGTACCGAATCGGTGTGCCGCTGCCGGTGTCGGGACGGCGGGCGACTGCCCGCCCCAGGCTCACCCATATGTCGACCTCGAGGCGAACGAAAGACCGTGCGAGCTGGATGATCGGGCGCATGGGACCCTCCTTTTCAATACACTCGCATTGTAAAGAAATGGAGCACGGCAATACAAGTGCATTGTGAAAAGATGGGCTGATGCCGAAGCGGGTGGATCACAGTTCTCGACGCGCGACGATCAGCGATGCGGTGATGCGCTTGCTCGCCCGCGACGGCCTGGAGTCGATCAGCCTGCGCCATGTCGCCACCGAGGCAGGGGTCTCCGCGGGCCAGGTGCAGCACTATTTCCCCAGTAGGGAAGCGATGATGGAATTCGCCACCTCCACCATCGCCGACCGGGTCGCCGCCCGAATCTCCGCGGCGGGCCCCGATCTCGACCTCCACCAGATGCTCACCGCGCTGCTGCCCACCGACCCCGAATCGGCCGCCGATGCCCGCATCCTGATCAGCTACCTGGCCTTCGCCTCGGTCCGCCCCCAGATCGCTGAAACCCTGGCGACAAACGGACTCGGCTTCCGCGACCACGTCGCCGCCATGATCACCCACCACCCCGACCCGACGACCGCCGCCGACACTCTCCTCGCCCTACTCGACGGCCTAGCCCTCCACGTGACCATCGGCCAACTCTCTCCGGAAAGGGCCCGAGCCTTGCTGGCAGCGGCAATCGATGACGTACAGGGCCACCCGCGCAGCGCGCCGAACTGATCGACGGCCCCGGTTTTCAGGGCTACCGGTCGGTCGGTTCAGGGGGCATCATCCTTCTCGTCCACTCTGTGGCAACACTTTTCGAAAATTGGGAGACAGTGTGTCGATCGGGAAATTCGTGATGGCCTGCGCGGCGATTCTGGCGCTCGGCGCGTTGGTACCCGCAACCGCGGCGGCCGCGCCGACGGTAGCTGTCGAGGTCGCGGACAGCGGCAGTGCCAACGCGAGCAGCGGGAGCGCGTTGCTGACGATGCTCATCAGGGAAATGTTCAAGCCGTGCCCGTTCAGCAGCACGGTGTGCCCGGCGACCTGAGTTCTGCCGGATGGCCCCGCCGCGACCTGCGTCGGGGCCATTGTTGTGTCAGACGGAGCCTTTCGGGTCCGTGGCGCGGGCCAGATCGAGGTCGAGGGTGAACGGGACGTCGACCTTCAGGCGGCCGTGGTGGATGCCTGCGGTCGAATACTTGCGCTGCGCAGGATCTAGTTCGTAGGCGTACACCACCGCGCGGCCGTCGACGTTCTCTACGCGCCAGAAGTGCGGGATGCCCGCTTCGGCATAGAGCTGGGGATTACGGTGGCGGTCACGCTCGATCGAGTCCGGCGAGACGACCTCGATCGCGAGGACAACGTCTTCCGGCCGGAATGTCGTCTGGTCGAGGCCGGTGATGCCCGCCGCATCGACGACCATCACGTCAGGTTCAGGTCGCTGACGGGGACCGAGCGTCACCGTCATCTCCCGAATTACGGCGAGTTTCGCTGGAACCTGCCCGATCAACTGCCATTCGAGGAACCTGATCAGCAGCAGGTGAAACATCTTCTGCGGACTCACGAACACCAAGCTCCCGTCGACGAGCTGCGTATGCGGCGGCAGTTCAGCCAAACGGTCCAGGTCTTCGGCGAAATATCCCCCCGGTGGCGGCACCGGCCAGCTCAGCGGGGCCCTGTCCCCTGATGGCATCGGATCCGCGGTCATCGGTTCCTCGCTCGTCGCTCGGCGATCGTTTGACCTGCCAAGTATGGCATGACCGCCGTCGTCCGAACCCTCGCTCGGCCGGGTCATCGCACCACCGCGGACTGCGATCGGCCCTCGACGATCGCGGCGCCGAGGGCCGATCGCCTCACACCGATGCTGATTCGTTCCAGCCGGCTCGGGTTCGGTGTTCAGCTACCGCGGCCGCGGTTTCGGCCATCACCAGTTCCGCGTTGATCTGCGCACCGGCCATGGCGCCGGCTGCGGCGGCCGCGCCGACCTGCGCGGACGGATCGGTGGCGTTGCCCGCGATCCAGACACCGGGGACCGAGGTGCGGCCTACGGGGTCGGCGGGGATGTGCTCGCCCATGCCGGAGGGGTGCGGTTCGGGAACAAGGCCGAGATCGGTGAGGAAGGTGGCGCGGGTGTTCATGCGGGGTGCCACGACCAGTGCGTCGCGTTCGATGACGGTGCCGTCGGCGAGCTGGACGCCCGTCAGACGGTCGGCGCCGAGCACCTCGACGACCTTTCCGTCGACGATCCGGATGCCACGTGCCACCAGCTTTTCCGTGTCTTCGTCACTCACCGGGCCCGCCGTGTGGGACAGGAAGACGATGTCGTCGCTGAGCTGACTGAACAGCAGCGCCTGGTGCACCGACATCGGGCCGCTCGCCAGCACGGCGATGCGCTGGTCGCGCACCTCCCAGCCGTGGCAGTACGGGCAGTGCAGCACGTCGTGGCCCCAGTGTTCGCGCAGACCGGGGACGTCGGGGAGCTCGTCAGCGAGTCCGGTGGCGACGAGAACGCGCCGGGCGGTCACGGTTCGCCCGTCGGCCAAGATCACCTGGAAGTCAGCAGAACTCACCGCACCGCCGTCGGCCGCACCTGTCGCACGCGGTTCATCAGCGAACGGCGAGGCGTCGATATTCTCACCGGATCGCACTGTGCCCACACCGGCTACCGCGGAAACCTCACCCGACACCACGTGTCCGCCGTACCCGCGCACTTCAGCGCGCCCGAGCTCGAGCAGCTCCAACGGGGACATCCCCTCCCGTCCCAGCAGTCCGTGCACTCCCTGAGCAGGTGCGTTACGCGGCGCCCCGGTGTCGATCACGGCCACCGAGCGCCGCGAACGCGCCAGCATCAGCGCGCCGTTCAGCCCTGCGGCTCCGCCACCGAGCACCACTACGTCGTACGAATCTTCCAGCTGTGTCATCTCGACCTCCTTCGAGAATCCACAGTGCACGCCAGCGGCAAACACTGGCAAACTTGTTTGCCGACATGGCAAACTGGAGAGCATGGACGACCTCGATCAAACCCTCGACTCGGTCGGCCCCCGGCTGCGCACCCTGCGCAAACAGCGCCAGACCACCCTCGCCGACCTCTCCCAGGAAACCGGCATCTCGGTCAGCACTTTGTCCCGCCTGGAATCCGGCGCCCGCAAGCCCACCCTGGAGCTACTGCTCCCCCTGGCCAAGGCGCACGGCGTCACCCTCGACGAACTCGTCGACGCGCCACCCACCGGCGACCCGCGCATCCACCTGCGCCCGATCACCCGCCACGGCATGACCATGCTCCCGCTCACCAAACGCGCGGGCGGCATCCAGGCCTTCAAGATGATCATCGCCCCCGGCGCGCGCAATCGCCCCGACACTCCGCAGGTGCACGAGGGCTACGAATGGCTGTATGTGCTCAACGGCCGCCTGCGCCTGATCCTCGGCGACAACGAAGTCATCCTCGCCCCGGGCGAGGCCGCCGAATTCGACACCCATGTGCCGCACTGGTTCGGTGCCGCCGACGAGCAGTCGGTCGAATTTCTCAGTCTCTTCGGCAAACAGGGCGAACGCGCCCACTTCCGCGCCCGCCCGAAGGGTTCGGCCTGACAGCGGCGACGGGCCAGGACTCCAGGCCCTGACCCGTCGCGTTCAGCCGAGCGTGCAGCTCGCGCGTCCGCAGATGTGCTCGAGTTCCTGGTGCTGGGGCATGGTCTCGTCGGTGGTCACAATCCCGTGAACACCGAACTCAACCCTGTAGCGCGGCGATCAACGCCGGACTCAACGCCAGCGCGGGCAGCGACTCCACCAAGAGGTCGACCAGTGCCTCGCGACTGATCGGCTTGTCGATCATCCAGGTGAGGATGGTCTCCTCGACGAAGGCGATCCAGCCGCGAATGGCCAAGGTGAGCCGGGCCAGATCGGGATCCTCGGGCGGCAGCGGCAGTTCGCTGACGATGAGATCGGCAATGGCACCACGGGTTTTGTTGACATAGTCGGCCAGGTCGGGAGTGATGCTGGCGGGCCCGCGCAGCACCGAACGGTAGGACGTGGAGTTCTCGGTGGCGTAGTCGACGAACCGTTCGATCGAGTCGCGCAGCATGTCGAACAGCGACAGCTCACGGTTGGGCATGATCGCGGTGAAGAACTCGGCGCTCACATGCCGGGCGATCGCCTCGTGGAATTCCTGCTTGGAGGCGAAGTAGTGGAACAGCAAGCCGCGCGAGATGCCCGCTTGCTTGGCGATGTCGTCGATCGCGATGTCCTCGAGCGACCGGTCGACAAGCATTTCGACACCGAGGGTGATCAGCTGCAGCCGACGCTCCTCGGGGCTGAGCCGCACACGCTTCGTCTCTCCCGCACTCCTGGTACTCACAACAGCCATCCTAGCCGCTACTGAATTCGGCTCAATAGCTGTTGACTCCGCCTCAATAAGGCCGTAGTCTGCAATACATGAGTCGTAAGGTTACAGACAATGTTGTCGTGCCCCGGGTCGCCGAAACCCGCCACGTGAAGACGATCATCGTCGGCAGCGGGTTCGCCGGGCTCGGTCTGGCCATCCGCCTGCGCCAGGAGGGTCGCGAAGATTTCCTCGTGCTCGAGCGCGGCAGCGAAGTCGGCGGCACCTGGCGCGACAACACCTACCCCGGCGCTGCCTGCGACGTGCCTTCGCACCTGTACTCCTACTCGTTCGCGCTGAACCCGGACTGGACGCGCTCGTTCTCCAAGCAGGGCGAGATCCAGTCCTACATCAAGGGCGTCGCCGAGCGCTACAACGTGCTCGACCGCCACATCTTCGACTGCGACGTGCAGAGCATCCGCTGGAACGACGCCACCACGCAGTGGGAGATCGGCTCCACCAAGGGCAACTTCACCGCCGACACCGTGGTCTCCGCGGTCGGTGCGCTGTGCGAGCCGTCGCTGCCCGATATCAAGGGCATCAACGACTTCGAGGGCGAGATCTTCCACTCCGCCCGCTGGAACCACGACGCCGACCTCACCGGCAAGCGCGTCGCGGTGATCGGCACCGGCGCCTCCTCGATCCAGATCGTGCCCGCCATCGCGAGCAAGGTCGCCACGCTCGACGTGTACCAGCGCACCGCGCCCTGGCTGTTGCCGCGCGTGGACCGCCCGTACCTGCTGCCCGAGCGCCTGGCGTTCAAGCACCTTCCCGGCGTGCAGCGCCTGTCGCGCGCGGCCATCTACGCGGCCCGCGAGACCCAGGTCGTCGGCCTGACCAGGTTCCCCGTGCTGATGAAGGCCTTCGAAGGCCTATCGCGCGCCAAGCTGGCCATCGAGATCCGCGATTCCGAACTGCGCAAGAAGGTCACCCCGAACTACCGGATCGGCTGCAAGCGCATGCTGATCTCCAACGAGTACTACCCCGCGCTGGATCGCGACAATGTCGACGTGATCACCGACGGCATCGACGAGGTGAAGTCGGGTTCCATCGTGACCAAGGACGGCACCGAGCGCGAGATCGACGCGCTCATCGTGGCGACCGGCTTCCACGTCACCGACTCCCCGGTCTACGAGACTGTGGTCGGCCGTGACGGTCGCTCACTGTCGGAGGTGTTCGACGAGGTCGGCCAGCAGGCGTACAAGGGTTCCTCGATCGAGAACTTCCCGAACATGTTCTTCCTGGTCGGCCCGAACGTCGGCCTCGGCCACACCTCGATGGTGTTCATGATCGAATCGCAGATCAACTACGTCGCCGACGCGCTCGCGACCATCGACGCCAAGGGCTTGCATACAGTGGAGGTCCGCAAGGACGTCCAGCAGGCCTACAACCGCGAACTGCAGGACAAGCTCGCCAAGACCGTCTGGAACACTGGCGGCTGCGCGAGCTGGTACCTGGACAAGCACGGCAACAACACCACCCTGTGGCCCGACTTCACCTTCCGGTTCCGCAGTCTCACAAGACAATTCGATGTAGATGCCTACAATGTGACAACCTCTGACGCCTCGCGCGCCGACGATCAGAAAGTGGTAGCCCAGTGAGCAAAGATGCTTACTTCACGAACAAGGTATGCGTGATCACCGGAGCCGGCTCCGGCATCGGCCGCGCACTGGCCGAGAACCTGGCCGCGCGTGGCGCCAAGCTCGCGCTCTCCGATATCGACGCCGAGGGCCTGGCCCAGACCGTCGCCTCCTGCGAGAAGCTGGGCGCGCAGGTGAAGTCCGACCGGCTCAATGTGGCCGAGCGTGAGTCGTTCCTGCTCTACGCCGATCAGGTGAAGGCGCATTTCGGTGTCGTGCACCAGATCTACAACAACGCGGGCATCGCCTACCACGGTGACGTGATCAAGACCGAGTTCAAAGACATCGAACGCATCATGGATGTGGACTTCTGGGGTGTCGTCAACGGCACCAAGGCGTTCCTGCCGATGCTGATCGAGTCCGGCGACGGCCACGTGGTCAACGTCTCCAGCCTCTTCGGCCTGGTCGCCGTGCCCGGCCAGGCGGCCTACAACTCGGCCAAGTTCGCGGTGCGCGGCTTCACCGAGGCGCTGTTCCAGGAGATGAAGGTCGCCAAGGCGCCCGTCAAGGTCACCTGTGTGCACCCCGGCGGCATCAAGACCGCGGTCGCCCGCAACGCCACCTACGCCGAGGGCATGGACGGCGCCAACGCCGCCACCCTGTTCGACAAGTACCTGGCCATTCACAGCCCGGAGATGGCCGCGCAGACCATCACCGAGGGTGTGCGCAAGGGCCAGGCCCGCGTGCTGATCGGCTGGGAGGCCAAGCTGCTCGACGTGAGCGTGCGCTTCCTCGCCTCCGGCTACAGCCGGATCTCGGCCGTGGTCAACGGCCGCTTCATGCCGAACTGACAGATCCAGGAAACTCCATGCGCGAGTTCAAGATTCCACTGCCGATCGCCCGCACGGTGCTCCACCCGGTGTTCCGGGTGACACTCAACGCGCGGCTACCGGTCGTGGTGCAGCGCGCTCTGCTCGATGCGGTCTCCCGGCTGCAACTGGTGCCCGACGGTTCCGTCGTGCAGCAGTTGCAGCTGGGTGGGCGCCCCGCCGAGCGCGTGATCGCCGAGACCGCCATTCCGGGTTCGCGTACCCGGGCGGTCCCGCCGGAACGTGCCGCGGGCGCGATCTTGTACCTGCACGGCGGCGGCTACGTGGTCGGTTCGATCGCCACGCACCGTTCGCTGGTGGCCGGGCTCGCGCGCGAGAGCTCGTGCGCGGTGTACTCGCTGGACTACCGGCTGGCGCCCGAGCATCCGTTCCCGGCCGGTCTCGACGACGCCGAGGCCGCGTTCCTCGACCTGGTGGGCAATGTCGGCTACCTGCCCGAGCAGATCTGCCTGGCCGGTGACTCGGCAGGCGGCGGCCTGGCGATGGCGCTGGCCCAGCGATTGATCGAACGGCATCAGATGACGCCCGCCGCGCTCGGCCTCATCGCGCCGTGGGTGGACCCCACCGCGGTGCCGAGCAGGGACCGCGACCTGGTGCTCAACTGGACGTGGTCGCGGGCGTGCGCCGCCCACTACCTCGGCGACGCCGCCGCCACCGAAGCGGGTTACGCCCCGCTGTCGGGAAACCTGATCGGCCTGCCGCCCACCTATGTGCAGGTCGATGTGAGCGAACTCCTGCACGACCAGTGTTGCAAGCTCGTCTCAGCCTTGCGTGGAGCGGGCGTGCACGTCCGCTTCACCGAAACCCGCGGCCTCTGGCATGTCGCGCAACTGCAGGCCGCGCTGGTCACCGAAGCAGCGCTGGCCCTGAGCGAACTCGCAGAATTCCTGCGAGAAGCAATTCAGCCAGTATCGATTGACGATTTACGATAAAGCCTGGTGACGTGCAATTCGGGCGGCGATATCGCGACCCGCCCGAACGTGTCGTAGATTACTGGCGAGTAGAACCCACTGGAAGGGCACAGATGCGAGAGTTCGAAGTTCCGGCTTCCTACACCATCCCGGACGAGGCGAACAATTCCGACAACGTCTTCCGCTTCGCGCAGGAGACACCGAACACGGTCTTGTTCAACGTCCCGAACGGCAGCGGCGGCTGGAACGACGTCACCGCAGCACAGTTCGCGAAGGCCGTCACCGGCGTTGCCAAGGGCCTGATCGCCTCCGGCATCGAGCTGGGCGACCGCGTCGCGATCATGGCGGCCACCCGCTACGAGTGGACGCTGCTCGACTTCGCGATCTGGGCCGCCGGTGGCGTGACCGTCGCGATCTATGACAGCTCGGCCGCCGAGCAGGCCAAGTGGATCCTGCAGGATTCCGAGACCAAGCTGCTGGTCGTCGAGAACGGCAAGCACCGCGCCACGATCGACGAGATCGAAGCCGGTTCGCTGCCCGCGCTGGCCGAGACCCTGCAGATCGACAAGGGCGCCATCGACACGCTCACCGAGCGCGGCGCCGAGCTGGACGACTCCGTCGTGCACGAGCGTCGCAAGCAGGTCGGCGCGGCCTCCCCCGCGACCCTGATCTACACCTCGGGCACCACCGGCCGCCCCAAGGGCGTCCAGCTGACCCACGCCAACCTCTACGCGGAATCGCGTTCGGGTGGCATCGAGCTCAGCGCGTTCGTCTCCGAGGGTCAGAAGACCCTGCTGTTCCTGCCGCTGGCGCACGTGTTCGCCCGCGCCGTCGCGCTGATCGCCTTCGATTCCAAGGTGACCATCCGCCACAGCTCGGACTGGACCACCCTGGTCGAGCAGTTCGGCGACTTCAAGCCGGACTTCATCCTCTCGGTGCCGCGCGTGTTCGAGAAGGTGTTCAACTCCGCCAAGCAGAAGGCGCACGACGGCGGCAAGGGCAAGATCTTCGACGCCGCCGCGGAGACCGCCATCGCCTACAGCACCGCGCTCGAGACCAAGGGCGGTCCCGACCTGCTGCTCAAGCTCAAGCACTTCGTCTTCGACAAGCTGGTCTACAGCAAGCTGCGCGCGGCCCTCGGTGGCCAGTGCCTGGCGGCTGTCTCCGGTGGTGGCCCGCTGGGCGCGCGCCTCGGCCACTTCTTCCGTGGCGCCGGCGTGACGATCTACGAGGGCTACGGCCTGACCGAGACCACCGCCGCGTTCACCGTGAACACCCCCGCGTTCATCCGGGTCGGCTCGGTCGGTCGCCCGATCCAGGGCCACGCGGCCAAGATCGCCGAAGACGGCGAGCTGCTGCTCAAGGGTTCGGTCGTGTTCGACGGCTACTGGGGCAACGCCGAGGCCACCGAGGAATCCTTCGTCGACGGCTGGTTCAAGACCGGCGACCTCGGTGCCATCGACGCCGACGGCTTCGTCACCATCACCGGTCGCAAGAAGGAAATCCTGGTCACCGCGGGAGGCAAGAACGTCTCCCCCGCGATCCTCGAGGACTCCCTGCGCGCGCACCCGCTGATCAGCCAGGTCATGGTCGTCGGCGACGGCCAGCCCTTCATCGGCGCGCTGATCACCCTCGACCCGGAGGCCCTGCCGGGCTGGAAGGATCGCAACGGCATCGCCGCCGACACCGCGATCGAGACCCTGATCGAGAACCCGACGCTGGTGGCCGAGGTGCAGGCCGCGATCGACGAGACCAACAAGAAGGTCTCCAAGGCCGAGGCGATCAAGAAGATCCGCATCCTCCCGGTCGACTGGACTCAGGAGGGTGGCGAGCTCACCCCGAAGATGTCGCTCAAGCGCGCCGTCGTGATGAAGCAGTACGCGGGCGAAGTAGACAAGATCTACTCCTGACCCTGACCTGAGAAAGGCCGGTTGCACGTCGCAACCGGCCTTTCTTGTGTCTGGGGGCTAGAACCGTTGCGCCGCGAATTGTGCTGCGGTGATGGTCATTCCGTTGATGCCGTAGAGCGTGTGCACGGCATTGGGCTGGGCGAGTGGAGAACCGTCGCAGATGTTGTCCGCCTGGATACACAGGTCGATGGTCTTGTCCGCATACGGTGCGCCGATCGACACGGCAGGCGCGTCGGCATCGCGCATGAACCGATCCGACGGTTTACCGAACAGCGCGACCGCCGCGACGTGCTCGGCTACCTCGGGTGACATCGACTCGGGCAGATACGACTCGTACTCGGCCGGCACCCCTTCGGGCACACCGGTGCCGGTCGCGAACCCGGCCAGCGCCGCGCCCTGGGAGTATCCGCCGAGGACGATCCGGGCACTCGGGCAGTTCGCCGCTATGTACTCGACCCGCCGCTGGGCATCGCCGATCCCCCGCACAACGGTGTGGGCGAAAGCGAGCCGGTCGGCGAAGTCACTGCTTGCCGGGTAGTCGACGCCATACGCGCCGACCGAGCGACCTCCGGCGTTCGCGCGCAGCGCTTCGACGAAGGACATACCGGTCAGACCGAGTTCGCCACCAGGCTCGGCGGTCCCGCGAGCGAAGACCACCTCGATGTCGGAACAGGGCGCGGCGGTAGCGGATTGGATGGGCGATACCAGGGGAATCGCGGCTGCCAGGAAGACTGCAGACACGAATCGCGAGAAGGAACGTGCTGTCATGCCGCGCAGACTACCGACCGCGAGCGTTCACCAGCACCTTGGCCACCGGCGCGCCGATCACCCAAGCCAGTCGCATTACGATCGTGGTACGCTGTGTCGTGTTCGATGACATCCTGTGGACACCAGCGTCCGAAGCTCATATCGCTCGACACCAAGTCGAGCCGCACGAGGTGAGGGAGGCAACTGAGCGGCCGTTCCACACGATGTCCGGCCGAGAAGGCACCACACTGCTCCTCGGTCGCACGTATCACGGCCGGTACCTGCTGGTCGTGTTCGCGTCCGCCCAAGACGGTCGGGCCTATGTAGCAACTGCGCGCGACATGACCGATGCGGAGCGGCGGGCGTACACCCGGAAAGCGAGATGACCATGGGTGATGTAGACAAGGCACGCGACTACTACGACAGCAACGACATCGCCGACGAGATCGAAAAGGCCTATCTGACAGCGCATCCCGGCAATGCCCCCGGTAGTGCGATGGCTTCGTACAGCGTTCGCATGCCCGCCGCCGTACTCGAGGAAGCCCGCGAGATCGCGAAGGTCCGCGGCATGACGACTGGCGCGTGGTTGCGAGAAGCCATCGAGGCCATGATCTCGCGAAACCGCGACGACGAGGAATCGGTCCCGATCTCTGTGCTGCTGGCGGCCGCTGAGGAGTACCGGCACCGAAAGGCTTCCTGACCGCGACCCAGCCCGGCGATCGGGCCGCGACGTAGGCTCGGTCCATGGCGTTCTTGCGGGCAGTGGCCGGGATCGTGGCCGCTGCGCTGGTACTCGGCGTGGCGGAGTTGGTCGCGGTGTTCACCGGGGCCGGTAGTGCGCCCGCGTACGCACTCGGGGCGACGGTTGTCGACCACACACCCGATGGGGTCAGGGAGTGGGCGATCTCGACCTTCGGGACGAACGACAAGGCCGTGTTGTTCGTGTGCATGGGCATTGTCGCGGTCGTCGTCGCGGGGCTCGCCGGGGTCTTCGAGCGAACGTCTCGGCCGATCGGGTCGGTCGCGTTCGCGATTTTCGGGGTGGTCGCGGCCGTCATCGGCGCCGGGAGAGTTGGCGGGTTCGCCGGTGCGCTGCCCGCACTGATCGGTACCGCCGCTGGAATTCTCGCGTTGCGCGGGCTGACCAGGCGGATCGACGACATATCCGATTCGCCGCGCGCCGCAGCGGAATCCGCTGATGCCGGATCCTCATCGACGGTCGGTGGCGCAGCGAACTCCGGCGAAGTCACGGCCGGCTTCGGCGAGGCCACCGCGACGTCAAATGTCAGCAGCGATGAAAGTCCGTCCCACACCGGCGCATCGATCGCGGGGGCCGGGCGGCGGCGGGTGCTCGGCGGGATCGCGGCGACCGGGGTGCTCGCTCTCGGAGCCGGGCTCACCGGCCGGCTGCTCGGCGGTGCCCGCCGTGATGTGACAGCCGAGCGCGAGACCGTCGAATTGCCAAGGGCGGCAACACTGTTGCCGGAACTCCCGCCGGACGCCGACCTTCGGGTGCCCGGACTCACCTCGTACATCACCCCCAACAGCGACTTCTATCGCATCGACACCGCGCTGATCGTTCCCCAGGTATCCACAGACTCCTGGTCGCTGCGCATCCACGGCATGGTCGAACGTGAAATCCGGCTCAGCTGGGACGACCTGCTGCGCCGCACGCCGGTGGAGCACCTGGTGACGCTGGCCTGCGTCTCCAACCCGATCAACGGCGACCTGATCGGCAACGCCCGCTGGCTCGGCTACCGCCTCGACGAACTGCTCGCCGAAGCAGGCCCGCTCCCCGAGGCCGACATGGTGCTGTCCCACAGCAAGGACGGCTGGACCGCGGGCAGCCCGCTGTCGGTGCTCACCGACGGCCGCGACGCGATCCTGGCCATCGGCATGAACGGCGAACCACTGCCCGTCCAGCACGGCTATCCCGCACGGCTGGTCGTCCCCGGCCTCTACGGATACGTCTCCGCCACCAAATGGGTCACCGAACTCGAGGTGACCCGCTTCGACAAGGCCACCGCCTACTGGACCCGCCGCGGCTGGTCGGCGCAGGGCCCGATCAAAACCGGCACCCGCATCGACACCCCCCGCGGCCGCGGCCGAATCCCGCAGGGCCGCACCGTGATCGCCGGTGTCGCCTGGGCCCAGCATCGCGGCGTCACCGGCGTCGAGGTGCAGATCGACGACGGCGACTGGCGGCCCGCCCGCCTCTCGACCGAGGTCTCCACCGACACCTGGCGCCAATGGGTCTACGACTGGGACGCCACCCCCGGCCAGCACACCCTGCGCGCCCGCGCCACCGACACCACCGGCCAACCCCAAACCGCCGTCGAACAAGACGTCATCCCCGACGGCGCCACCGGCTACCCCACCCTGACCATCCAGGTCAAGTAAAGCCGGGAACGTGCAGGAAGATGCCGCATGGCCCTGGCAAGATGGGCCTTATTCGTGCATCACCGAGCACAACCCAGGAGCGCACGTGTCCGCCATCTTCGACTGGGCGACCAGTGGCAACCTGCAACCGGAGCCGGTGACCCTGGAGATCTGGCGCAAGCTGCCGGAGGACTACTGCCGCCAGGTCGAGGTGGTCAACGGCGACATCGTGCGGGCTGAATCACCGAATCGCGCGCACCAGAAAGCCACGCGACGACTGACCGATCTCATGGAGGCCGCCGCACTCGCACATGTCGGCCAGTACGGCGGCTGCCTGGATGTCGGCACGGACTTCGACGTGGTGCTGTGGGAGTTTCCGCGAGCCACCATCCGCAGACCCGACGTCGCACTGTTCGACTGCGCTCCGAACGACCTGCGCCCGCTCCCCGCATCGCTGGTGAAGATCGCGATCGAAGTGGTCTCACCGGGCACGGAAATGGTCGATATCGCCGACAAGAAGTCCGAATACGCCCTGGCGGGAATCCCGTGGTATTGGCTGGTGTGGGTGGCCGGCAACAGCGTCAGCATGATCAAGATCTTCGTCCTCGATCACGTACTCGGTCAGTACGTCCCACACCTCGAGTTGCGGCCCTCGGGTGACGAATCGGTCGTCGAGGCGCCGGTCCGCTGCCAGATCGATTGGCAGCGGTTGAGTGAGCTGGTGCGGTGACCTCGTCTGCATCAGGCCGAAGCGTCGGCCCTCTCCCGTGCAGTAGCCTTACCCGCCGACTTCCCATGGCCCACGAACAGGGCCGAGGCGATGATGCCGATCACCAGGATCGAGGCGGGCAGGATCATCGACTGGGCCAGTGCGGCGCTGAATTCGTCGACGATCTGGGGCGGGAGCGGGCCGGTGGCCGCGCCCTCCCCGACCGGGCCGCCACCGCCGAGACCGTTGGCGGTCAGGCGGGCGGCGATCAGGGCGCTGATCGCGGCACTACCGAGAACCGAGCCGACCTGGCGGGTGGTGTTGTAGACACCGGCGCCGGCACCTGCCCGGGCGACCGGCAGGTTGTGGGTGGCGGTGGTGGCCAGCGGCGCCCAGATGCACGCGTTGGCCAGACCGGCGACGCCTGCGGCGATCAGGAACCAGATGATCGACGAATCCGGCGTCATGAGCACGCCGAAGCTGAAGACCGAACCGGCGAACAGGGTGAAACCGATGCTCGGCAGCAGGCGCGGTGGCAGCCGGTCCGAGATCTTGCCGATGAACGGCGCGGCGAAGCCGGTGATGATCGCCATCGGCGCGAAGACCAGCGCCGAGACGGTCGGCGACATCTCGCGCACCGACTGCAGATAGAAGTACGTGGGCACCATCATCGAGGTGACCGCGGCGCCCATCGCGGCGATCGCCAGGTTCGACAGCGCGAAATTGCGGTCGCGGAACAGACTCAGCGGCACCAGCGGTTCACCGGAGTTGCGCGCCTGGTTGATCACGAACACGACCAGCATCACCACACCGAAGCCGATCAGCAGCCAGATCCGCAACGACCAGTCCTGCGAATTGCCCTCCTGGATACCGAAAACCAGAGCGAGCAAGCCGACGCCGCTGAGGATCACGCCGACGATGTCGAACTTGTGGTCGCTGGTCGGCAGCGCAGGCACCAGCCACACGGCCAGCCCGAACGCGATGATGCCGACCGGCACATTGACGAAGAAGATCCACTCCCAGCCCAGGTTGTCGACCAGCACACCACCCAGAATCGGGCCGATCAGCGTCGCCAGCCCCGCGACACCGCCCCACAGGCCCATCGCGGCACCGCGCTTGTCCGGCGCGAAGGTGCGGGTGATGACGGCCATCGTCTGCGGCGTCATCAGCGCGGCGCCGATGCCCTGGGCGGCGCGGGCGGCGATCAGCATGCCGATGCTGCCCGACAGGCCGCACCACAGCGAGGCGGCGGTGAAGATCGCCAGGCCGATCAGGTAGATGTTCTTCGGCCCGAATTTGTCGCCCAGACGGCCGGTGACCAGCAGCGGCACCGCGTAGGTGAGCAGGTAGGCGCTGGTCACCCAGATGACGTTGGAGATATCGGTGCTGAGCTCGGTCATGATGACCGGATTGGCGACCGCGACGATCGTCATATCCAACAGGATCATGAAGAACCCGACCACCAGCGCGAAGAGTGCTAGCCACGGATTGCGTTGGGCGGTCATCGAATTCGTTCCAATCGCGGGAGGGATTCAGCTTCGGGCAGCCCAGCGGGGCCGGGGCGCGGTGCGATCCCCCTCCGGCCATTCGTGGGCGTGATCGTCGGTGATCCGTTCGCCGGTGACGGCGTCGAATTGCTCCCATGGCACGGCTCCGCCGCCGAGCTCGGCGGCGAAGTCTTCGATCCACGTGAGTTCGGCGTGGACAGTGGCGCGAATGTATTCCAGGACAACGTAATAGCGGCGCGGGATGGCACGGCTGCGCGTCACGTCGAGCAGCACGTCCAGGTCGGTCCGTGACTGGCTCAGGTACGCCACGCGCTCATCGAGCAACGCGACGACCTGCTCCTGCGGGAGGGTGTGCGCCTCGGCCAACGCCACCCGGAAAATCGGATATTCCTGCACCGGCGTGCACAGCAGCTCGGCGATCCGCCCCCGCAGCGCGGTACGCCCGGAATCGGTGATCCGATAGGTGGTCCGCTCGGGCCGATTCCCGGCCCGGCCGACCCCTTCCGCCACCACCATCTCGTCGTCGCCCAGCCGGGCCACCACGTGATACAGCGACCCCGGCCGCACCTTGACCAGCAGATCCTCCCGCCGAGCGATCAACAGCTGATACATCTCGTACGGATGCATCGGCCGCTCATCGAGCAACGCGAGCACCGCGATAGCCAACGGCGTCATCACATTCCGCCCAGGCTGCCCCACCCCGCCACCTCCATTCAGCTCGCTATTCCAGACCGAATACTCCAGTAGGAATATACGGAGCGGAACATATGTCGGCAAGGTCGAAACCGGCAGATGTGCCAGAACCGCCGTAGACTTACAGCAGTCGAACATGACGATCTGGGGGATCAGATGGGGGCATATCGATTCCGGTCCACAGCCGCCGCGTTGCTGGCTGTCGCCATCACAACCACAGGCTGCGCCGATCTGGAACGAGCACTCAATCGCGGCGGCGACACCCTCTGCCACGACTACCTCGATCAGAACGCGGACGACCAGCGCATGACGATCACCAAGTTCATCCAGGAACGCCGCAACAACGACGGGGACCTGCCTCCGGCGACCATCGACGTCGCGCGAGGCGGCGTCAACATGCTGTGCTCGATCCCCTCTAACGCCGACGTCCCCATCGAGGACGCCACCCTGAAGGGTCTCGAAATCCGCATCATCCCGACCCGCTGAGGTCGCCGAAAGACCTGCCCGGGCGTTCTGGGGTTGGGTGGTTCCGATCGCCTCGCTGTGGTGCCCCGCTCTGTTCATCCACGATGTCGACAAAGCGTCGGCACTGCAGCCAGGGACTGATGGCGATCTGGTGGATCACCTGGGTCCGCGCCCGGATCGCTGGTCCAACACTGCTTCCTGACCCTGCCGCGTGTTCTGCGGGCTGCGCTACAGGCTGTGGGCGTCCAGCCAGGATCTGGCCGCGTCGGCGGGAGGGGTGCCGGTTTCGATCTGGTTGATCGACTCGATCAAGCCCTCGGTGGTCAGTTCGCCTGCTACGTAGTTGAGCTTTTTCAGCTGTTGACGGTCGAAGATGCCGGTGCGGTAGAGGGCGAGGATGTTCTGGGCGCGGAGGGTGTAGCCGGGGTCGGGGAGGGCGGCGCGGGGGCGCAGGTCGGTGCCGTCCGCCGCGTCGGTTACCGAAAGGCCCTGTGGGAGTGCGGCGTTGACTGCGGCGGCGACCTCGTCGGGTTTACGCGCGGGCGAGGTCGGGTTCCAGCGGTCCAGAAGGGCGCCGTTGCGGGCGGGCAGGACCGCGATGCGGCCTGCGTCGAGATCGGCGAGGGGGGTCGTCAATCCGGCCACGACAGTGGATTCGGTGCCCGTGCGAGCCAGTGCCTGGGAATAGATCTCGGCGAGCAGAACCGATTCCGTCGACGAATCCGCGCCGACCGCGACCACCGTCTTCGGGTCGTCGGATGCGCAGGAAATGGTGGTGAAAGCGCAGGCTGCGACCAGGATCGCGGCGGCGGTACGACGCACGGCGACCGAGTGCATCCGGCGACACCAACTTTCTGTATTTGCCGTCAACCCGCGCAATTCGGCCCGACGGCGGGCAGTATGAACTACCAGAATGTACCTGTGGCCCCCGGGTCGCACGCACCGCGCACTGCCCGCCTTTGCCGGAAGGACACCAGTGAAAACAGCCTTCGCCTCCTCATCACCAGGACAACGTCGGCCGGCACGCCGCCTCGCAGCGCGAGCGGGCCGGGTGCTGGTTGCCGCGGTGGCGCTGGCCGCCGCCATGATCGTCGCCGCCTGTGGCAACAGCGATCCGCTTGCCGCCAAGGGCGATTGCGCGAGCGATGCGTTGATCGTCGGGTCGGCCAACTTCCCCGAGTCCGAGACCGTCGCCAATATCTACACCGAGGTGCTGCGGATCAACGGCTTCAAGGTCGACACCAAGTTCGATATCGGCTCTCGCGAGGCCTACATTCCCGCACTGCGTCAGTGCGCGATCTCGCTGATCCCGGAATACACCGGCAACCTGCTGCAATACCTCGACAAGGACGCCACGGTCACCGCCGCGCCCGAGGTGAACGCCGCACTCGCCAAGGCGCTCGGCGACGACCTCGCCATCGCGACGCCAGCCCCCGGCGAGGATTCCGACGCGGTGGTCGTCACCCGCGCGACAGCCGACAGGTGGGGCTTGAAGTCCATCGCCGATCTCGCGCCGCACTCGGCGGAGGTGAAGTTCGGCGGGATGGCCGAATTCGCGCAGCGCCCAGGTGGACTGCCGGGTTTGGAGAAGACCTACGGCCTCGATATCAGCGACGCCAATTTCGTGCCGATCGCCGACGGCGGTGGCCCCGCGACAGTGCGCGCGCTGGTCGAGGGCCAGGTGAACGCGGCCGACATCTTCACCACCTCGCCGGCGATCGCGCAGAACGACCTGGTCGTGCTCGCCGATCCGAAGCACAATTTCGCGGCCCAGAACGTGGTACCGCTGTTCAATGCCGCGAAGAAGACCGACAAGGCCGTCGCCGTGCTCGACGCGGTATCGGCCAAACTGACCACCACCGAACTGATCTCGCTGAACACCGCCGTCTCGGGCGAGAGCAAGATCGAACCGAAGGCCGCCGCGCTCGCCTGGATCACCGCGCAGGGTTTGAACTCCCCCATCGGTTAGGAAACCTGCGCATCGAGGAGAAAAACATTGTCCGACATCGTATTCCGCGGTATCGACAAGACCTATCCGAACGGCACACACGCGGTGCGCGACCTGAACCTGCACATCGACTCGGGCTCGTTCACCGTCTTCGTCGGGCCGTCCGGCTGCGGCAAGACCACCTCGATGCGGATGATCAACCGGATGGTCGACCCCACCGCGGGCACCATCACCATCGACGGACGCGACATCGCGACGGTCGATCCGGTGAAATTGCGCCTCGGCATCGGCTACGTGATCCAGAGCGGCGGGCTGCTGCCCCACCGCAAGGTGGTCGACAATGTGGCGACCGTGCCGATCCTGCTCGGGCAATCACGCAAGGCCGCCCGCGCGGGGGCGCTGGAGGTCATGGACCGGGTCGGACTGGATCGCGCTCTGGCCGAGCGGTATCCGGCGCAACTCTCCGGTGGTCAGCAGCAGCGGGTCGGGGTGGCGCGGGCGCTTGCCGCGGACCCGCCGGTGCTGTTGATGGACGAGCCGTTCAGCGCGGTCGACCCGGTGGTGCGCGCCGAACTGCAATCGGAGATGCGGCGGCTGCAAGCGGAGCTGAACAAGACGATCGTGTTCGTGACCCACGACATCGACGAGGCGATCACCCTCGGCGACAAGATCGCGGTGTTCGGGCGCGGTGGGGTGTTACAGCAGTACGACACCCCGGAGCACGTATTGGCCCAGCCCGCAACGGATTTCGTCGCCGGATTCGTCGGAAGGGATCGCGGCTATCGAGGGCTGTCGTTCCGTAGTGCCGAAGCTGTTGCGCTGGAACCGATTCGGACGATCGAACCGGACGACATCGCCGAATTGCGCCTTGCCCAAGGAGAATGGGCACTTGTCGTCGACGCCTTCGGCAAGCCGGGCGGCTGGATCGACGTCACCGGCGTGGAGCGGGTGCGTGCGGGAAAACCCTTGGACTCCAGCGTTTCCGCCGGCGGCTCGCTGTTCACCCCGGACGGCGACCTCCGGCAGGCACTGGACGCGGCCATCTCCTCGCCCTCGGGCATCGGTGTCGCCGTCGACGAGGCGGGTGCTGTGCGCGGCGGGCTGCTCGCCACCGATGTGCTGACCCAACTCGCCGCACAGCGGGCAGCCGAAGACGCCGAACGCAATCAGGAGTTCTTCATCCAGGGCGCGTCGTGAGATATCTGATCGACAATTTCGCCGACATCATGATGATCGCCCGCACCCACCTGGTGCTCGCGCTGGTTCCCCTGCTGCTCGGCCTGGTGATCGCGGTCCCGGTCGGTGCGCTGGCGCGCGGAAACCGCTGGGCCCGGCGGATCACCACCACGATGTCGAGCCTGGCCTACACCATTCCATCGCTTGCGCTGTTCGTGATCATTCCGCCGCTGATCGGCATCTCCATGATCGACCCACTCACTGTGATCATCGCGCTCACCGTCTACTCGACCGCGCTGCTGCTGATCGCGGTGCCGATGGCGCTGGATACGGTGCCTGACAGCGTGATCGATGCCGCCGACGCGATCGGATTCGGGCGATTGCGACGCACCGTCACCGTCGATATGCCGTTGGCGCTACCGGTTTTCACCGCCTCGCTGCGCGTAGTGGTGGTCACCAATATCGCGATGGTGTCGGTCGGCGCGCTGATCGGCGTCGGCGGGCTCGGAAAGCTGTTCACACAGGGCTATCAGCGTGATTACCCCGACCAGATCATGGCGGGCATCATCGTCACCCTGGTGCTCGCGCTGATCTTCGATCGACTGGTGTTCGCGCTCGGCACCCTCGCGACCCCGTGGACCCGTGCCGATGCGCGGGGGAAAGGGGCGCGGTCGTGAACCTGTTCGCCGAAGCCTGGAACTACCTCAGCGACGGTGCCAACTGGGGCGGCCCCACCGGCATCGAACATCGCCTGCTGCAACATCTTTGGTACAGCTTCCTGGCGGTGGCGTTGTCGGCGGTGATCGCGGTGCCGCTCGGGCTGGTCATCGGGCATACGCGCCGCGGCAGCGCGGTGATGGTCGGCTTCGCCAATGCCATGCGGGCGCTGCCGACGCTCGGTCTGCTCACCTTTCTGGTACTCGGACTCGGGCTCGGGCTGATCCCGCCGCTGCTGGCCCTGATCACCGTCGGCATCCCGCCGCTGCTGGCGGGGGCGTACGCGGGGATCGCGAATGTGGGAGCCGATGTGGTCGACGCGTCGCGGGCGATGGGGATGACGCAGCGCCAGATCCTGTTCCGGGTCGAGGTGCCCAATGCGATGCCAGTGCTGCTGGGCGGCTTGCGCAGCGCCACTTTGCAAGTCGTCGCCACGGCGACCATCGCGGCCTACGTCAACCTCGGGGGGCTCGGCCGCTACATCTTCGACGGGATCGGGCTCTACCGGTACGACCTGGTGCTGGTCGGCGCTCTGCTGGTGGCGGCGCTGGCGCTGGCGCTCGACGGGCTGCTCGCGGTGGCGGTCTGGGCCAGCGTGCCAGGATCCGGCCGAGTCACGCGCCCTGCTGCCCCCGGCGTAATCGTGCAATCGAGCGCCGCACAATCAGAATTCTGACCGGAACGAGCCGTTTTGCACGATCAGACCGGTCCTGCAGCGTCAGTCGTCGCCGAGTAGTGCGCGCAGGTGCGGGTCGTCGGCCAGCACCTCCTGCATCCTGGCGCGACCGCGGGAACGCTGGGCTTGCGCGTGGATCCATTCCTGCGCAGCCAGCACCATCGCCACATTCACCGAAACCCCATCGGCCTCGGCCCCGGCGGCCAGCTGTTCGTAGACCTCGTCGGGGAGCTGCACGGTGATCGTGGTCATCGTTCGATGATCCCAGACGACGCGAAAGCGCCCCCGCTCCGGTGGGAACGGGGGCGCTGTCAGCAGAAACTAGGCGACACCCTCGGCGCGGGCGGCTTCCGCGACGGCCTCGGCCACAGCCGGAGCGACGCGCGGGTCGAGCGGGCTCGGGATGATCTTGTCGACGGCGAGCTCGTCGGCGACGACACCGAAGATGGCGTTCGCGGCGGCGACCTTCATGCCCTCGGTGATGCGGCGGGCACCGGCATCGAGGGCACCCTTGAACACACCGGGGAAGGCGAGCACATTGTTGATCTGGTTCGGGAAGTCGCTGCGGCCCGTCGCCACGATCGCCACGTACTTGGCGGCCACATCGGGGTGGATCTCCGGATCCGGGTTGGACATGGCGAACACGATCGCCTCCGGCGCCATCGACGCGATGAGCTCCTCGGGGATGGTGCCCGCGGACAGGCCGAGGAACACATCGGCACCGGCCAGCGCGTCGGCCGGGCCACCGGTCAGGCCGCGCGGGTTGGAGCGGGCGGCCAGGTCGGCCTTCACACCGTTGAGGCCGTCGCGACCGGCGCTGACGATGCCCTTGGAGTCGAGCACGACGACGTCGGGGACACCCGCGGCGATCAGGATGTTCGCACAGGCCACACCGGCCGCACCGGCACCGGAGACAACGACCTTGAGCGCCGACATGTCACGGCCCTGCACCGCGGCCGCGCCCTTGAGGGCGGCCAGCACCACGATGGCGGTGCCGTGCTGGTCGTCGTGCATGACCGGGCAGTCGAGCGCCTCGATGACGCGGCGCTCGATCTCGAAGCAGCGCGGGGCGGAGATGTCTTCCAGGTTCACCGCGCCGAAGCTCGGACGCAGGTGGATCAGCGTCTGGACGATCTCGTCGGGATCGGTAGTGTCGAGCACCAGCGGGATCGAGTTCAGGCCCGCGAACTTCTTGAACAGCGCGGCCTTGCCCTCCATCACGGGCAGCGAGGCGCGCGGACCGATGTCGCCGAGGCCGAGCACGGCGGTGCCGTCGCTGACCACGACCACGAGGCGGTCGGTCCAGGTGTAGGTCTTGGTGAGCGCGGGGTCCTCGGCGATCGCACGGCTGACCTGGGCGACACCGGGGGTGTAGGCGATGGACAGATCGCGCTGGGTCTCGAGGGGGGAGCTGAGCTCGACAGACAGCTTTCCACCGAGGTGACCCGCGAAGATCTCCTCCTGGGTGATCGCAGCGAGGCTCGCTGCGTCATCGGCCTTGGGCGCCGCGGTGGCATTCGGTGCGTCAGTCACAGGTGACACGATTTCACTCCTGCTCGAGTCGGGCTCAACCGGGGGACGGTTACCGCCGGGTATATCGGAACTACGAATTTCTGGGGCGCCGGATTGCTGCGACGCCGGATCGCTATCACGCTCATCGGGTGCGCGACCGCACGCGTTTCGCGGTGGCTACCGGGTATGCGTGGCGCGGCATTGATCCGCCGAGCGGAACCGGACGGGTGTGTCCGGGCGAGCAGGGTCGACCGACGCTGCGACGGTGCGTCGCACGGCGGAAGGTCGCCGATGTCCCCGATCCCGGCGGTGGCAAGGGAAGGGAATCCGCAATATTCTGCCAGCATGGTGCGTCGATTGCCAAACCGCGTCATGTATCGAGCGTAGCCGGGTCGAATTGCCATGGCGTAAGCGAAAACTCGCAGCGCAGCGGGTACATCCGGTGAACTTTCACACCGTGGCGGGGGTGGCCGCGGTGAGCTCGCCACCGAGTGGCTCCGGCCATTCCTCGCGACGAACCCACACGTCGTCGAGCCCACCACAGCGCAGCCGGACCTGCCAAGCCGGGCGCGCGTCGGGGTGGTCGATGCGACGGTGGATACCGCGGCTCTCGGCGCGCACCAGCGCGCTGTAGCCCGCCCACCGGGCGACGGCGAGCAGGGCAGCAGCCTGGCGTGCCCGCAGCTGCCCGACCCCGAGGCCACCGAGTTCGAACTGGGCGCCGGGCCACATGGCGTCCAGCTCGGCGATGCTGTCACCGAGGCTGCCCGCGCTACGCCGGTAGCTGCGGCGCAGCGGCAGCGTGTGTTCCTGCACCAGACCGACCACCGAACGCGGATCGATGTGGGCATGGGGGCCCAGGCCCGCGCCGGGCACGGGGCGCGCGCTGCTCGCCCGTTCGTTGGCGACCGCGAACGCGGCGGCACCCAGCCCCGCCCAGGTGCCCGAGGCCAGCGCCCACGCACCGTTGAGACCGCCCGCGGCGCCCGCCGCTCCGGTGACCACCTGCCTGCCCGTCACATCGCCCGCACCGAACAGGCCACGGATCGTCGTCGAGCAATCAGTGTCGGCGAGGGCGAGCCCGCCCGCGCCGCGGATGGTTCCCTCCAGCACGGCCCGCACGGGAACCCGTCCCGTGGCATCGATCGCACCGTGTCTGCTCAGCCAGTGCCGGACGGTGTCGGGCACCTCGTTCAGGGCGGCGAAGACCCGCCTGCCGTCGGCGATGGCGGTGAGGGCCGCCGGATACCGGTCGGGCAGTTCGGCTCCCGCTTCGTCGTAGAGCGCCGCGAAATGCACCGACAGACCGGGCGCGACCGCCGGATGCGGATGTACGCGGGAGAGCACCGGTGCCAGTCCATAGGCGCTGGAGAATTCCATCCCGCACAGTTCGGCACCGGCCTCGGCCGCCATCAGCAGGCCCTCACCGGTGCTCACCTCGGTGCCCGCGCCGCCGGACAGGAAGGCACAGCCACCCGTGGCGACCACGACCGCGCCCGCCCGGACGGCCCACGGCCGAAACTTGTTGTGGCGCTGAACCCCGGTGGCCCCGACCACCGTGCCCGCCGGATCGACGAGCAGTTGCAGCGCCGGATGATGATCGAGGATGCGCACCCCCGCCTCCAGCGCGCCGCGACGAAGTCTGCGCAGGTAGCTCGCGCCGTCGAAGTGCACGTGGGCCGGGTCACCGTTCGGGTCGGGCACGCGGTGGCGGGTGCCCGACCAGGTCTGCAATCGCCGGTGGGTCTCGTCGACGACGCGGTGCAGCCAGGCCCGGTCACCGAGACCGCCGCCGGACACGAACACCTTCTCGACCGCCTCGGCACGGCCGGGTCCGGGCGGAATGTCCCAGAGCACGGTGGTGCCGTACACGGTGGGACCGCTGGAACCGCAGCGGCTCTTGTCGACC
This sequence comes from Nocardia sp. IBHARD005, assembly GCF_052814245.1. NCBI lineage: Bacteria > Bacillati > Actinomycetota > Actinomycetes > Mycobacteriales > Nocardiaceae > Nocardia > Nocardia sp. IBHARD005. Next base: position 2,784,970 of record NZ_CP199935.1, on the reverse strand, counting down.
AGAACCACCCGCGCACCCGTCGCCGCGGCCGAGACGGCGGCCCAGAGCCCGGCGGGTCCACCGCCGAGGATCAAGACGTCCGTTTCGATGCTGGTCACAGAGAGAATTATTCGGGCACAGTTCACCCGTCCGCAACCATTACGCGTCCGTCAACCCCACCATTGTGTCCAAAGCAATACACCGGCCGTGACCAAGATCGTCGCCGATCCCAGCAATGCCGGCATCCCGCGACGCCGGTCGGCGAAGACCTGCGCCACGACCACCAGCACCGCGGCCACGAAATGCCACGTCAGCGATTCAGCGCCCGGCCCGGGAAAGTCGCGGCGCGAGCCGATCACGGCCGCGCCGATGACCACGCTCAACAGCACGAGCACTCCGCCCGCGACGACGCCGCTGACCGTGCGCATCAGCGTCACGGGGCGATCACCGGCGTCCCGCTCGCCTTGTCGATGAGCGCTTCGTACTGCTCGGGATCGGTGGCGCACGCGCCGATCTCGATGGTCTTGTTGCTGCCGTGATAGTCCGACGAGCCGGTTCGGACCAGGCCCAATTCCCGCGAAAGTCCGGTCAGCACAAGGCGATCGGCGGTGCTGTGATCCGGGTGGTCGATCTCGAGCCCGCCCAGGCCCAGCTCGGCAAGCGCCCTGATCTCGTCGAGCGCCAGCAGTCTGCCCCTGGTGCGCGCGCGGGCATGGGCGATCACGCTGACCCCGCCCGCGGCCGCGATCAACTGCACCGCCCTGGTCAGCGGGGTGTCGGCCTTCTCGGCGTAGTACGGCCCGTGCGGGGCGAGCAGATCGACGAACGCGGCGTTCACGCTCTCGACCACTCCGGCCGCGACCAGCGCCTGCGCCAGATGCGGCCTGCCAACGGCGGGACCGGCGCTCGCCATCACCGCGTCGGGATCGATCGGCAGTCCGTCGGCCGCCATCTTGTCGGCCATCGCCCGCACCCTGGCCACCCGCTCGCCGCGCAACCGCTCGCGTTCGGTGGCGAACCCACGGTCGGTGGGGTCGAACAGATACGCCAGCAGGTGCACCGGCACCGGGTAGCCGTCCTCCCCCATGCCCGTGCACGACATCTCCATGCCACGCACCACCGTGAGCCCCGGCGGGCGGGCGGCCTCGGCCTCGGCCCAGCCTGCGGTGGTGTCGTGGTCGGTGATCGCGACGACGTCGAGTCCGGCCGCCGCGGCATGCCGCACCAGTGCGGCCGGGGTGTCGGTGCCGTCGGAGGCGGTGGAATGGGTATGCAGGTCGATGCGCACACCCTCAGTCTTACAGTGCGACCTCGGCCTGGCACGCGCTCGTCCGCCGAGACCGGTGATGGCCGTAGGATCGCGCTGGTGCCCTCCCTACCGCCGATACCGTCGTTTCGTGGCCCGGGCCGGGCCACGCATCCACGACCGCGGATCCCGGTGCCGACCGCGCGCGCCATCGTCGACTGCGGCGTCTATGTCGATGGCGTACGCACGCCGGGACATTTCACCCCGCAGGAGGCATTGCGCGAGGCGAGCAAGACCGAATCCGGCTTCGTCTGGGTCGGACTGCATGATCCCGACGAGACGCAGATGAACGAGATCGCCCGGATCTTCGACCTGCACGCGCTCGCGGTGGAAGACGCCGTGCAGGGCCGCCAGCGCCCCAAGCTGGAGCGCTACGACAACACCCTGTTCCTGGTGATGCGCACCGTCAGCTACGTCGAGCACGATATCCACGCCATCAGCGAGATCGTCGAGACCGGCGACATCATGGTCTTCACCGGCCCACATTTCGCGATCACCGTGCGCCACGGCGAACACACCGGCCTCGCGGGGGTGCGCCGGGAACTCGAGGGCAATCCCGATCAGCTGCGGCTGGGTCCGTGCTCGGTGCTGCACGCGGTCGCCGACCACGTGGTCGACTCCTACGTCGAGGTGTCGGAATCGGTGGAAGAGGACATCGACGAGATGGAAGAGGCCGTGTTCACGCCGTCGTCGAAGATCGGCATCGAGTCGATCTATCAGCTCAAACGTGAAGTCGTCGAACTGCGGCGGGCCGTCGGGCCGCTCGGATTGCCGTTGCAGCAACTGGTGCACAACCAGGACCTGCCGCTACCCAAGGAGATTCGCCGCTACCTGCGCGACGTCGCCGATCACCACACCAGCGTCTCCGAGCACATCACCTACTTCGACGAATCGCTCAACGCGCTGGTGAACGCGGCCCTGGCCAAGATCAGCGTCCAGCAGAACACCGACATGCGCAAGATCTCGGCCTACGCCGCGATGGCGGCGGTGCCGACGATGATCGCGGGCGTCTACGGCATGAACTTCGACCACATGTGGGAGCTGCACCAGGTGTGGGCCTATCCCGCCGTGCTGATGCTCATGGGGGCGCTGTGCGCGCTGTTGTTCCGCAGTTTCCGCCGCAACAAGTGGCTCTAGAGGTTCACCGCACCGCGTTCGGGGTCGCGCACGTCGATACCGGCCTCGGCCCACGCGTCGCGCAGCGCCTGCGCACCGCGGACCCGCACCCAGGCGGCCTCGGTCGCGGTCACCGGGGTGACGCTGAGATAGCGCACCGGGTCGGCGGGATCGGGCAGCGCGATCGCGGGGATGTCGCTCTCGCCCAGCACCACCGCGGTGAACTTCGCGTTGCGCCACAGCGGTTCGCCGAGGTCCAGGAGCGCGTCGGCTTGCAGCACAACACCTTCCACCGACGGCGAGGCGACCAGGACACCGAGGGATTTGGCCACCCCGACCTGCGGGTCGGCACTCATCAACAGCGTCAGGATCAGTTCGGCGCGCGGTCCGCGCACCGGGTCGGCCAGCAGGTCGGTCGGATCACCCATCGGATGACGTGAACCGCCCAGCGTCGCGTAGTGGACCGCGCCGTCGCCCGGGATCCGCAGGATCTCCACGGGTTCGAGCCCGAGGAAGGTCACCGAGGCCGAATCGACCTGTGCGCGTTCGACTTCGAAGTGATCCAGCACCGCGGTGCGGACCGTGTTCTCTACATCCATTGCGCTACAGGGCCAATCGGGCCAGCATGTCGCGGGCTTGTTCGGCGGACTTCGGGTCGCACAGCACGTCGTAGCGCCCCGCGACCAACTGCATGGTCGAGGCGAAATCGCGCTGGCCCTTGGTGGCCGCGTACGGGATCGAGGTGGTGATGACGCCGAAGACGATGCCGCCCAGCAGACCGACGACGAGCGGTCCGAGCGCGCCGCCGGTGGTGGTGAACAGGCTCAGCAGCAGGCCGAGGAACAGGCCGAGCCACGCACCCGACACCACACCGCCCCCGATGACCTTGCCCCACGTCAGCCGGTAGAGCACCCGCTCGACCTGCATCAGATCGACACCGACGATGGTCACATCCTGCACCGGGAACTGTCCGTCGGCCAGGTAGTCGACCGCACGCTGCGCCTCGGCGTAGGTGGGATAGGAGCCGACCGGCCAGCCCGACGGCGGCGTCGGCAACGCCTGCCGCCCGCGATTCGAGTTGCCCAAGGGATTCGTCATAGTCCTATTCTGCTATTCCTGGACCGGCTGTGCCGCAGTGAAACGCGTGATCGCGCGGCGATGACCTGAGGAATCAAGCGTCAGTCCTTGTCATTCCTGCTGCACGGCCCTTGTCTGCTACAACCTGAGCCATTTTGGCGCTGGCCTCGTCGATCATCTCATCTCCCAACATGACAGCGCCACGTGCGCCGCCTGCCTCGGAGGTGTGGAAGGCGTAGCTCTCCAAGATCAGCTCGGCGCGGTCGTAGTCGGCCTGACGTGGGCTGAAGATCTCGTTGGCCGCGTCCACCTGGCCCGGATGCAGCACCCACTTGCCGTCGAAACCCAGTGCGGCCGTACGGCTCGCGGCCCGGCGGAAACCGTCGACATCGCGAATCTGCAGGTAGGGGCCGTCGATCGCCTGTAAGCCGTGTGCGCGGGCGGTGAGCAGGATCGTCATCAGGATGTGGTGATAGGCGTCGCCGACGTCGTAACCCTGCGGCTGCTCGCCGACCACCAGCGTGCGCATATTGATGCTGGCCATGAAATCGGCAGGCCCGAACACCAGCGCCTGCACGCGCGGGCTCGCGGTGGCGATCGCATCGATATTGCGCAGGCCGAGCGCGTTCTCGATTTGCGGTTCGATGCCGATCCGCCCCACCTCGAGACCGCTCGCCTTCTCCAGCTGGGTCAGCAGCAGATCGAGCGCCCGCACCTGTCCCGCATCGGTGACCTTGGGCAGCAGGATCGCGTCGAGCCAGCTGCCCGCACCCTCGACCACGCTGATCACATCGGCGAAGGTCCATTCGGTCGACCAGTCGTTGACCCGGACCACCCGCAACTGCGCACCCCAGCCGGGTTCGTTCAGCGCGGCGACGATGTTCGCCCGCGCGGCGGCCTTGGCGCCGGGGGCGACCGCGTCCTCCAGATCGAGGAACACCTCGTCCACCGGCAGAGTCTTCGCCTTGGCGATCATCTTCGGGTTGCTTCCCGGTACGGCGAGCACCGAACGACGTGGCTTCATGAGGAGCGCCTCCTGACTGAGCGGGGAGTACCCGACCGATAACCTGATGGTCATGGCAACCACCAGGGTGTATGTCGCCCGGCTCGCCGGCCTGACGGTGCTGGGTCCGGACGGGGAGTCTATCGGCCGGGTCCGCGACGTGGTCGTCGCCGTCCGGCACGGGCGCCAGCCGCCACGCGTGCACGGGCTCGTCGTCGAATTGCTCACCCGGCGACGAATTTTCGTGCCGATGCTGCGAGTCACCGCGATCGAACCCGGCATGGTCACGCTCAATACCGGGACCGTGAGCCTGCGCCGGTTCGCCCAGCGCGCGGGTGAACTCCTCGCCCTGGCGCAGATCGTGGATTCGCAGGTGCGGGTGAACGACCCGGATCTGCCGGATCTGGCCGACGTCGATGTGCTCGTCGCCGATCTGGGGATGGAGCAGACCAGGACCCGGGATTGGATCGTCAGCCGGGTCGCGGTGCGCGGGCATCGGCGGATCGGGCGCAGGCGCGCGGTGCACGTCGTGGAGTGGTCACAGGTCGACGGGCTCACCCCGGCCGAGGTGGACCGGCCAGGCCAGGATGTGACCACTCTGCTCACCCAGTTCGAGGGGCTGCGCGCGGCCGATGTCGCGCATCGGTTGCGTGAGCTGCCGGAGAAACGTCGCATCGAGGTGGCGATCGCCCTCGATGACGAACGCCTGGCCGACGTGGTCCAGGAACTGCCCGACGACGATCAGGTGGACCTGCTCGGCCATCTCGAGGTGCGCCGCGCCGCCGACGTGCTCGAGGCGATGGACCCCGACGACGCCGCCGACCTGTTGGGCGAGCTGCCCGAGAGCGAAGCCGAATCGCTGCTGGCACTGATGGATCCCGAGGAATCCGAGCCGGTGCGCCGATTGCTCGCGCACTCCCCCGACACCGCGGGCGGTCTGATGACGCCGAAACCGATCGTCCTCGGGCCCGCGACAACGGTGGCCGAAGCGCTGGCTCGGGTCCGCGACCCCGACCTCACGCCCGCGCTGGCCTCGATGGCCTTCGTCGTGCGACCGCCGACGGCCACCCCGACCGGCCGCTACCTGGGCTGCGTGCACATTCAGCAGTTGCTGCGGGAACCGCCCGCGCATCTGGTGGGCGGGATCGTCGACAGTGATCTGGCGCCGCTGTCACCCGATCTGCCGCTCTCGGCGGTGACCCGCTATTTCGCTACCTACAACCTGGTGTGCGGGCCGGTGGTCGACGCGGAGAATCACCTGCTCGGCGCGGTGACCGTCGACGACGTCCTCGACCATCTGCTGCCAGAGGATTGGCGGGAAGAGGAACCACCGGCGCTCGGCCGGGTCGACGCGAGACTGGTGAACGGGAGTTAGGTGTGAGTGAGAAGAATCCGGCCAGGCAGCGGCTGGAGACCCCGGTCGGGTCGCGGTTGCGTTTCGACTGGGACTCCGACGCGTTCGCCCGCACCAGCGAGCGGGTCGCGCGGTTCCTCGGCACCGGACGCTATCTGGCGATGCAGACGGTGCTCGTCATCGTGTGGATCGTGCTCAATGTGTTCGTGGTGTGGCTGCGCTGGGATCCGTACCCGTTCATCCTGCTCAACCTGGCCTTTTCCACCCAGGCCGCCTACGCGGCGCCGCTGATCCTGCTGGCGCAGAACCGCCAGGACAACAGGGACAAGGTCTCCCTCGAAGAGGACCGGACCAGGGCCGCGCAGACCAAAGCCGATACCGAGTTCCTCGCCCGCGAACTCGCCTCGCTGCGCCTCGCGGTCGGCGAGGTCGCCACCCGCGACTACCTGCGCCGGGAACTGGAGGAGATCAAGGACATGCTCGACCGCATCGACGCGGTCACCACGCCCGACGGCGCGCCGAAGACGGACAAAAAGCGGAAAGCGGTCCGCAAGAAAACCTCCGGTCAAACGCCCTCTTCCGCCCCGATTTCGCCTGGCGCTCCAGACGTATGACCGGAAATGCTCAACAACTTCCTGACCGGTAGGTAGCCTGGATCACGTTGTTCCGGGCGGGCCGGAGGGGGACTCTGCGGCCCGCCGCTTTTCGACGAAAAGGGTGTGGCCGTGCGAATCTCTGCTCCGATAACGATGTCGGCCCTTGTCGTCGCAGGTCTCGTCGCCTCGGGGTCTGGGGTGAATACCATCGACTCGAGCACCGCGCCGACCGCACCGGAAGCCCTGCTGGCCGCCACCGCGAGCACCGCCGAGGACACGCCCGAAGTCGATCCGTCCGAGATCGTCGGCCTGCTGCCGATCGCGCAGGAGGCCCCGCGCCGGTTGCGCGCCCTCTCGCCCAACGCCAACAGTGCCGCGCCCTTCGCGGGAACCGTTCCGCTACAGAGCATTTCGCTACCCCTCGGCAGCGGCGCACTCGGCATCCCGGAGATCGTGCTCGCCGCCTACCGCAATGCCGAGCTGGCCATGGAATCGGCGCAGCCGGGCTGCGGGCTCACCTGGAACCTGCTCGCGGGCATCGGCCGGATCGAATCCGGGCACGCCAGCAGTGGCCGCACCGATCCCGCAGGCACGACGACGACGCCGATCTTCGGGCCCGCACTGGACGGCACGTTGCCCGGCAACGAGATCATCAAGGAAGCCGACGGCGGATTCGTGCGGGCGCTTGGTCCTATGCAGTTCCTGCCGAGCACCTGGGTGCACTACGCCGCCGACGGCAACGGCGACGGCGCCGCGGACCCACACAATGTCTTCGACGCCGCGCTGGCCGCGGGCAAGTACCTCTGCTCAGGTGGCATGAACCTGCGCGAGGCGGCCCAGGAACTGCGAGCGGTGCTGCGCTACAACAACTCCATGTCCTACGCGGCCAATGTGCTGAGCTGGTCGGCGGCGTATCGCACCGGCGGCGCCCCGAGCCAGGTGGCCATCTCGCCGGAGATCATCCCGCCGGGCAGCGGCCCACTGGTGGCGCCCAATGTGCTGGCCGCCTCGACCAACACACCAACCACCACCACGCCCACCCCGACCACCCCGAAGGTCACCACGCCGACCCAGGTGATGATCACGCTGCCCGGTCTGCCGCCGATTCCGTGTGGCATCTTCTGCCCGGCGCCGGTCGCACCGCCCGAAACCTGTGTGAGCGAGCCGGTGCCCGCGCAGATGCCGAACCCGCTCGAACCCGCGGGGCAGCCCGTCGACCAGCCCGCCGAGCAGACTTACGGCGCCGCGGCGCCGAAGGATCCGGCGGTGCCCGAGCAGCCAGTGGCCGAACCCGCCGCGTGCACCCCGGCCGCCGCCGAGCCCACCGAGAAGCCCGCTCCAGTCACACCGGAGAAGACACCGGAGAAGACACCGGAACCAGGTGTCGCGCCCGTTGAGGAACCCGCACCCGCCGAGCCCGCACCGGTGGCGCCGACCCAGCAACCCGGCATCACGCTGCCGTTCGGCATCGTCATCCCGCTGCCGCCCGCCCCCGCGCCGGCTCCGTAGAAATCAAACCGAAACTCAGATCACAGAGGGGTAACAAAAAGGTCTCGGGTGCGGTAATCTCTTCTCATCCAACACGGTTGAGGAGGGCACCACACAGTGGGTCGTCATCGGAAACAGCCTGCTACAACGGTTCGGCGTAGCTCGCTCATCGCATTGACCGGTTTGGTCCCCGCTGGATTGGTAGCCGTTACCGCGGCCGCCACCGAGGCGACCACAGCAACCAACGCAGCTGTCGAGCACGACCTGCTGCCCGGCGCCGAGCCGGAGGCGTCGGCCGAGCTGGTCGCGGCGCCGCAGGCCGATGTCGCCGAGGTCGTCCACGCGCAAGCGCGCCAGTCGGCCTCGGCCACGCCGGTCGTGAAAACCGTTGCGCTCTCGGGTGATCGCACATCCGCCGATATGCCCGCGGGTCCGCTCGGCATTCCCGGCATCGCCGTCGCCGCCTATCAGACCGCCGAACAGCAACTGGCCGTGGAGAATCCGACCTGCGGGATGTCCTGGTCGCTGCTGGCGGGCATCGGCCGCGTCGAATCCACCCACGCCTACGGCAAGGCCGACGCGCAGGGCAATCCGATCAAGGCGGTCTACGGGCCCGTCCTCGACGGCAGCCTCTCGGGCAACAATGTCATCCACGACAGCGACGGCGGCGAGCTCGACGGCCTCGGCGGCTACGACCGCGCCATCGGCCCGATGCAGTTCCTGCCCGAAACCTGGCACCGCTACGCCGCCGACGGCAACGCCGACGGCATCTCCGACCCCCAGAACCTCTTCGACGCGGCCCTCACCGCGGGCCGCTATCTGTGCGACGGCGGCCTGAACATGCGCGATCTCTCGCAGCAATCGAAGGCCATCCTGCGCTACAACAACTCGATGGCCTACGTCGCCAACGTGATGGCCTGGTCGGGTTCGTACTCCAGCGGCCTCGCCCCCAAGCCCCAGGACCTCCCCCGGATCCACTAGGAACCGGCCCCACCGGCCATCGACTGTCGTCCCCGTATCGTCGGCCGATCCGGGGACGCATAACATCGAGGGTATGTCAGTGATTACGGAAGCGGATGTGCGGGCGGCGCTCGCGAAGGTCGACGATCCGGAGATCCGCAAACCGATCACCGAGTTGGGCATGGTCAAGTCCATCGCCATCGCCGACAGCGGTGATGTGCACATCGAGATCTACCTGACCACCTCCGGGTGCCCGTTGCGGACCGAGATCATCCAGCGGGTCACCAAGGGCGTCGCCGACGTCAACGGGGCGGGGGCGGTGACCGTCGACCTCGATGTGATGAGCGATGAGCAGCGCACCGAGCTGCGTAAATCGCTGCGTGGCGATTCGGCCGAGCCGGTCATCCCGTTCGCCCAGCCCGGTTCGCTGACCCGCGTGTACGCGGTGGCCTCCGGCAAGGGTGGCGTCGGCAAGTCCAGCGTCACCGCCAACCTGGCCGTCGCGCTGGCACAGCGTGGGCTGTCGGTCGGTGTGCTCGACGCCGATATCTACGGCCACTCCATCCCGCGCATGCTCGGCTCCGACGCCAAGCCCACCCAGGTCGAGCGGATGATCATGCCGCCGGTCGCGCACGACGTGAAGATGATCTCGATCGCGCAGTTCACCCAGGGCAATACCCCCGTGGTGTGGCGCGGCCCGATGCTGCACCGCGCGCTGCAGCAGTTCCTCGCCGACGTGTTCTGGGGCGACCTGGACGTGCTGCTGCTCGACCTGCCGCCCGGCACCGGCGACGTCGCGATCTCCCTGGCCCAGCTCATCCCCAGCGCCGAGATCCTGGTCGTCACCACCCCGCAGATCGCGGCCGCCGAGGTGGCCGAGCGCGCGGGTGCGATCGCCCTGCAGACCCGCCAGCGCATCGCCGGGGTCGTGGAGAACATGTCCTGGCTCGACCTGCCCGACGGTTCCCGCATGGAGCTCTACGGCTCCGGCGGTGGCCAGGTCGTCGCCGACCGCCTCACCCGCGCCGTCGGCTCGAACGTGCCACTTCTCGGCCAGGTCCCGATCGAACAGGCGCTGCGCGAAGGCGGCGACGACGGTAACCCGATCGTGCTCTCCGACCCGGAGAACCCGGCCGCCGTCGCCCTGCTCGGCATCGCCGACAAACTCGCCGTCCGCAAGCGCGGCCTGGCGGGCATGTCCCTGGGGATCGACACCACCCGGCACCTGTAAGAACATGGGTAACTCACCGGGTACGGGCGAACCTGATCACTACGAGAGCCGTCGGCCGCCAACGGCACGCGAGTCCGCGCACGAGTCCGGCCTGAATTCCCGGAGAGGCGGGGGAGCTTAATGCTGACGCTGCTTCTTTACGTGCTCATCGTCGGGTTGGTCGCGGCGATGCTGTTTCTCGTCGCCAGTGCGGTGTTCGGGCGGTCCGAGGAGCTCGGGTCGTTGCCCGAGGGGACCACCGCTACCGTGCTGCCCGCCGATGGGGTCACGGGGGCCGATGTGCGGGCATTGCGGTTCCAGCAGGTGGTGCGCGGGTACAAGGCCGGTGAGGTCGACTGGGCGCTGAGCAGGCTGGCCGAGCGGATCGATGAACTCGAGTTCGAGCTGGCGCAGGCTCGGCAGTGGCAGGCGCAGGTGGCGGCGGGCCAGGATCGCGGGTGAGCGAGCTCGCCGACGACGGCCTCGTTCGCTGCGACTGGTCGACCGGCTCACAGCTGTACCGCGATTACCACGACACGGAGTGGGGCAGGCCCCTGCACGGCGACGACGCCATGTTCGAACGGCTCTGCCTCGAAGCTTTCCAGTCCGGGCTGGCCTGGATCACCGTCCTGCGTAAGCGACCGGCGTTTCGCACCGCGTTCGCCGGTTTCGAGATCGCGAAGGTCGCCGAATTCGGTGATCACGACCGTGCGCGGCTGCTGGCCGACGTCGGCATCGTGCGCAACCGGGCCAAGATCGACGCGGTGATCAACAACGCCCGAGTTGCTCGCGACCTGCCGGTGAGCCTCGACGAGCTGGTGTGGTCCTTCGCACCCGCGCCACGCCCACGGCCCACCTCGATCGCAAATGTGCCCGCCACCACACCCGAATCCGTTGCTCTGGCAAAGGAATTGAAGCGTCGCGGGTTCGCTTTCGTCGGCCCGACGACGGCGTATGCCCTCATGCAGGCCACCGGCATGGTGGACGATCACCTGGATGTTTGCTGGGTGAGCGCGGCACCGAACGGAACCGACTCGGCAGTCACATTTCGCACTCAGGTGTCCGCTCGCGACGGCAATAGGGAAGAATAGGACCAGTGTGGCCCGCCGAACACCCGGCGAGCCCGCTGGTTGGCGACAACCGGCAGACGAGAAAACAGTGCGCAGAACCACCGCGCAGATCTGGAGGGAGCAGAGGATGGCGGCCATGAAGCCCCGTACCGGGGACGGTCCCCTCGAAGCAACCAAGGAAGGTCGTGGAATCGTCATGCGGGTTCCACTCGAGGGTGGCGGGCGTCTGGTCGTCGAACTCACACCGGACGAGGCTGCGGCGCTCGGTGACGAACTGAAAAGCGTCACCAGCTGAATGCGCTGACCGAGGTTGCCGCACTTCTGGCCTGCCCGGAGTGCGGCGATGAACTGCAACCGCACGATCGTGCGCTGCGATGCGGTACCGGTCACAGCTTCGACATCGCCCGCCAGGGTTATGTCGGGCTGCTGACCGGCGCATCGACGAAAATGACCGGCGATACCGCCGACATGCTCGACGCCCGCGCCGCTTTTCAGGGTGCGGGCCATTTCGCCCCGATCGCCGCGGCGATCGCGCACGCCTTCGGCACCGCGGACGGCCACCGAACTCGTGGCATCCCCGCCCGCGACGACACGACCGAACTCGCCGCAACACCACCGCACGCCGACGCGATGCCGCTCGTGCGCACGACCGCATCGGCTGGCACCGTGCTCGAAATCGGCGCGGGCACGGGCTACTACCTAGCCGACGTCCTCGACGCACACCCCGGCCTTTTCGGCATCGCCTTGGACGTGGCCAAACCCGCCGCGCGCCGAGCCGCCCGCGCGCACCCTCGCGCCGCCTCGGTACTGGCCGACGCCTGGCGCGGCCTGCCCCTGCGAGAGGACACCCTCACCGGCGTCCTCTCGGTCTTCGCCCCGCGCAACCCGGCCGAAGTCGCCCGCGTCCTCGCACCGGGCGGGCGCTTCGTCGTCGTCACTCCCACGGCCCGGCATCTGGGCGAGCTGATCGGCCCGCTCAGCATGGTCAGTGTCGACCCCGACAAGGACCGCCGCCTGGCCGACTCCCTGGCAGGCACCTTCACCCGCGCCGAGCACACCGCCGTCGAGTTCCCGATGAAGCTGTCCCGCCCTGACGTCACCCACGTCGTCGCGATGGGCCCGTCGGCCTTCCACGGCACCCCCGCCGATGATCCACGCATCGCGGCCCTACCCGAGATCACCGAGGTGACGGCCTCGGTGACCGTGTCGACCTACCTACCGATTTCCTGAGCGGCTACATCGGCGGCGGTTCGACGTCGCAGGTGCCGCGCCGCCGCTGCGTCGCCTGCACCGTGTCCGGATGATCCGGGCCAAGCGTCGCGCGATACCTGCTCAGCGAATCGGCCTCGAGACGGTCGGCTTCGGTGACCCGGCCCAGCGCCCGCAGGTCAAGCGCGTAGTTGGTCGCCGCCTGCACGGTGTACGGGTGGTCGGCGCCGCGCGTCTCGGTCGACCGGTCCAGCACCGCCGCGCCGATCTCGGCCGCCTCCGCGTATTCGCCGAGCCCGGCCAGATCGCCGGCGATCCCGGTGCAGGCCGCGAGAGTGTACGGGTGGTCCGCGCCGAGGCGATCGGTGAAGATCCGCACGGCCTGCCGGTCCAGGTCGAGCGCGGCGGTGAAGTCGGCGGCGTTGCGTAGTGCCGCGGCGAAGTTCACCGCGCAGGCGGCGGTGTAGGGATGGGCGGGGCGCACGGCCGCGCACCGCTGATAAGCCTCCTCGGCCAGTTCGAGCGCCTCGTCGTGCCGGTCGAGCAGGCGGCAGTCGTTGGCCAGGTTGGTGCGCGCAGCCACCGATTCGGGGTGGTCGGGCCCGTACACCCCGACGTGGTGGTCGAGGGCACGCAACTGCAACCGGTAGCCGTCGGCGAAGCTGCCCGCCTTGCGGTAGGAGACGGCCAGGTTCTTCTCCGCCCGCAGCACGTGCTGCTGACGCGGGTCACCGAGCAGGGTGAGCATGTCGCGCACCACCTCCTCCTGAACCCGCACCGATTCGGTGTATCGGCCGAGTTCGCGCAGATCCCGGGCGACGTTGTTGCGTGAGTGCAGCGCGAAGATCTGGTCCTCGTCGTCGGGGTCACCGCGCCGGCTCGCGTAGACGGCGCTGTCGAGCTCGAGCGCCTCGGCGAAGCGGCCCATCATGCGCACCGCGACCGCGAAATTGTGCTGAGCGCGCAAGGTCTCGCGATGCTCCGGCCCGAGGACCGCGCGCACCGTCGCGTAGGAGGCCTCGTTGTAGCCCACCGATCCGGCCCAGTCCCCGGACGAGCGAAGGCAGGCCGCGATCAGATCCGAGGCAGCGGTGTACTCCTCGGGATATCGGTCCCGGTTCGGCGTCACCCCTGCCAGTGCTCGCTGTGCGATCTCGTGTGCCTTTTCCCAACGGTCCAGCTGCCACAGCACATTGCCGGTGGTGGTGCACAGCCGGACGATCCCGATGTGGTCCGCACCCAGATGCGGTGCCCACGCGTCGGCGGCGCGCTCGCCGAGCGAGGCCGACGCGGTGAGTTCGCTGCGGTTGCGCAACGCCTGCACGATGTGGCCGGTAAGGCCGAGCAAGCCACCGCAGGAGTGCCTCGGATCGCCGAGCCGGTCACAGGCCAGCGCGCCGCTCGGATCGAGTTGACGCCACAGCCAGTGGTAGCGCTCCCAGTGTTCGGGAAGGTCGGGCCTGCGCGGGTCGGCGGCACACAGGATGCGATGGGCTTCGTGCCGGATGCTCCGCACGCGGCCATCGGACAGATTGACCTGGATGCCCATGGTGATGACCGAGTGCAGCACCACCCCGGTCGCCGCGACAGCCACCGCGCTCGTCAAGGTGAGCGTGTCGGCGAGCGATTCGGTGCGGATGAGTTCGAGCAACCGCGCGCGCCGGTCCTCGTCGCGCAGACTGCGGCGGATCGTGTGCTGCCAGCCTGGATCGACGGTGTCGGCCACGGGGACACCGTCGGGCTCTGCCTCGAGCAGGACCAGCGGGATCGGCATGTTCGGCGCGAAGTAGGCGAGCAGTCGCAGCAGGTAGCCGGCGGCGCGCTCGTCGGATCCGGCGGGTGCGTCGATGAGCCGGCGCAACGAGTTGCCGAGTATCCGCTGTACCGCCCGATATTCGCGGGCATCGGCTTTGTCGAGTATGAATGGCTTTGCGGTGAAGGCCTTCTCGCGGAGGTCGGCGGCGAGACGGGCCGCGTCCTCACGGCCGCGGCGCGCCATCGTGTGCAGCAGCAGCGGGCTGCCCGCCGACGCCCGCACCGCTAGTTCGATCAGGTCGCCGGCCAGGTCGGGCACGTGATAGCTGAGGAATCGGGCGCCGTCGTCGTCGGTGAACAGCGGGACCGTGACGGTGTGGGGCCCCTGCCAGCGCTGGACTTTCGAGGTGAACAGAATGTGCCCGTTGCCGCCCCACGGGACGACTTCGGCCAGCGGCGCGGGCTTGGAACCCACCGCCTGTTGATCGCCTGCCGAATCGGGGCGCGCGTCGTCGTAGACGAGCAGGAAGCGCTGCGGCATCCCGACCAGATGCTGCACGACCAGCCGGTGCGCGTCCTGATTTTCGACGACATGCTCGATGCCGAGCGGCCCGGCGAGACGGACGAGGTCATGGCGCAACGTCGTCGGATTCCCCGCGTTCACCCAGGCGATCAGGTCGTATTGGGAGCGATGCCGGTCGAGGTAGGTCTTGGCCAGCGAGGTCTTGCCCGACGCGGTGGTACCGACCAGGACCACCGACCCGGTGACGGCCAGTCCGGCCCGGATGCCGTCCAGTTCGCCGTACCGCCCGTAGAACCAGCGCGGTTCGGTGAGCGACTCGGGCACCACCCTCGGCGCACCCGTCGTCGACCCGGGGAAACGAACCCGGTCCCCGCGCAATGGCAGCGCGCCGGTGGCGGGCGGTAGGCCGAGCCGCGCGCGTACATGATCCTCGTCCGCGGCCAGGTCGACCAGCGGCAGGCCGGCCAGCGCCGCAGGCAGCACCGCCGCATCGACCCCCCGCAGGCACACCGTGACCGCGCGATCGGCGACCGCGGCGACCAGCTCGGCCCAGTTCGACGACTCCCTATCCCACACCTCCAGCAGTACCTCGCTGACGATGACGATCAGATCCCCCGCCGGTGGCACCACATCGACGACTTCGATGCCCGGCACCATCCGGGTGACCGCGAGCCGGTCGATCCACTCCTGGCGCAGCCAACGCACCCACACCGAGTCCTTGGCGACGTGAACGAGCGTGATCGGCACAGTCACTCCTTCCCCATCGCGGCAACCGCGCGCGCATCGTCGTCGACGGTCCGGCGCAGCACCGTGACGAAGGTGTGCCCGATCTCGGTCAAGGTGCCGGAATCCAGCAGTGCCGCACAGGCATTCACGGTCTGCCGATGCGCGGTATCGGCGCGCTCGGCGAGTTCGGCCGACCCGGTCGAACTCGCGAGCCCGCGGGTGAAGCGCCCCACCGCGAGGTGCGCGTACACCCCGTGCAGTACCGCGCTGGGCGGGCGGGGCCCGGTACGCCACGGCGACGGCAGCGATACCTCGGTGTCGCAGGCGATCATCGGTACCAGTTCCAGCACGATTCCCAGCTTCGAATGCTGGAATTCGTGCAGCAATCCGGTGGCCAGGCCGATGCCGTCGACCGGCGTGATCATCGCCGCCGCGCCGAAGGCGTCGACCAGGGTGGAGGTCACGAAGCCGGTGTTCTCGTGCGAGCGCGGCACCACGGCGCGCATGCCGTGTGTCAGCGGACGGGCGAGTTCGGGAACGGTGTCGTCGAGGAGCTGCCGCGCGGTATCGAAACACCCCTTCCACCAGCCGTATTCGGTATCGGCGATCGGCATCCACCGTGGTGCGACGGCCTGATCCGGCCAAGCCGACGGGGTGGGTGGCAGGTCGTCGAATTCGAACGTCGAGTCCCCGGAGCGCCAGGTGCGCACGGGATTCCACGTCTGCCCGCCGTCGAGTTCCAGCCTGCCGTGGCGCCCCTGAACGGGCAGGTAGGCGCCGTCGGCCCCGCTGACAGTGCCGAGGCCGGGGACGACGCCTACGCCGCCGACCACCGGAATCGGCAGCGCGAACTCGATACCGGCGCGTAGTGCGGCGGCGACAGCGAACGAGGCGGCGAACCCGATCGGGTCGGCGAACTGCCCGCGGCCGGGTGCCGCCGTGGCACAGTAGGCCGCCCACGCCCCGAATCTCGGGTGCGTCAGCACACTGTCGACCGCCGCGCGATCGACCCGCTGGGCGCGAATGAGGGTGTCCAGCGGCGATTGCCCGTTGCCGGTCGAGCTGACCTGCGGTGCGGTGGACAGGGCGGCGAAGAAGGTCAGATTTCGGCTCAGCCACGCCCGGCGCAGCAGCGACGCGATGCCGGGGTGATCGCGGCCGCGGGCCAGCGAGGTCAGCTGGTCGGCCGAGATGCCGAGGTAGCGGGCGGGGGCTGGCATCGAACGATCACGCCCCCGAGTTGCTGTTGTGCCCGGCGAAGACGATCCCGGCCGCCGCGCGGCGCTCGACCGCGCGATCGATGAGCGCGGTCATCACCGGATCATCGGGTGGCGCGAGCTCTTCGAGATCGACAGCGGACAGGTCGGTGACCTGCCCTACCGTCGGCGATTCGGTTCTGTGCGCGCAGCCGATGGCTGTGCTCACGCCCGCTCCGGACCGTCCGCTGAAACCCGATTCGCGCATTCCCCCCGGGTCTCCCTTCCCGCTCTTTCGTTTCCACAGTACCGATATCGGCTGGTGCGGCGGCCTCGTTCGTTCGCAACCGTCCGCCTGGCTCGGAAACAGCATCACGCTGCGCGTCACCAGGGTTGCCACGACGACCGCTAGCACGAGCCCGGCGGGCGGTACGGTCGCGCCCACCGATTCGGTGGCGAGCGCGATCGCGGTCAGCGGTACCCTGGCCGCGGCTCCGACACAGGCCGCGAGCCCGGCGACAACGAACACGGCGGGGGCACCGACGGGCAAACCGGCCTCGTTCGCGAGCCGCCACGCCAACGCGCCGGTGAATGCGCCCGCTACCATCGCGGGCCCGAAAACGCCGCCGGAGCCGCCGGTATTGAGCGTCACCGCCGTCGTCACGATCTTGGCCACCGGCGCGAGGGCGAGCATCCACAGCGGTGCGGCCAGTACCACCGCCGCCGTCATGGTCGCGCCCGCCGCCGAATACCCGGTGGACAGCGACGCGGGAACGACCAGCCCGACCAGCCCGACCACCGCGCCCGCCGACAGCGCGACGAGTACCATCCGCCCGGGCCGCGCGGCGCGCACCGCACTGCCCGTCCGCAATGCCGCCACATACACACACGCCACCACCGCGCAGGCAAGACCGACGGCGGCGAGCAAACCGGTGATCACCGGATCGAACAGCGGCCCCAAAGCCACCGTGCCGAACATCGGATGCCTACCGTGGATCGCGACGAACACCGCGAACGCGATCGGCGCGCAGACCGCCGCGGGCAGGATCATTCGCGGCGAGAGACCGCGCCGCCGCAGGATCTCCGCCGCGAACAGCGCACCGCCGACCGGGGTCTGGAACAGCGCTGCCACCCCGCTGCCCATGGCACAGCCGACCAGGACGGCGGCCCAGTACTCGGGCAGCCGCGCCCACCGCGTGACGACCGCGCCCGCCGAGGCCGCGATCTGCGCGACGGGCCCTTCGGTGCCCGCGGACCCACCGGTACCGAGAGTGAGCACCGTGCTCACCAATTTCGTTGTGCCACCCCGGGTATCGAGCCCGGTCAGGTCGCGGCTGTTCACCGCCGCGATCACCCCGTCGGTTCCGTTGACGGTGCCGCGCCCGATCCGGCCGACCCACGCGGTGGCCAGCAGCCCGGCGGCGACCACCGCGGGCAGCAGCCAACCACTGCCCCGAGGTATCGGCCCGGCCCAGGCGGACGCCGACATCGGCAGCGCGACAAGTCTTTCCAAGATCAGCTTGGTGGCCGCATCGAGCAACCACTTCAGCACCGCAGCCGACAGCCCCGCCGCGACAGCGACCCCGACGGCCACCACCAGTACATGCAGCGCGGTGCGGACCCGTGGCCATGCCGCGGCGGCTGTCACCGCGCGCCGCTCGGCCGGGCGGCACGCAACTGCGATATCACCTCGGTCGGTACCGGTACCGCGCTGCCGGCCAGGATCGAGACCAGCGAATCCGCGTGCCGCGGTGCGAGTTTGCCCGCGCCGATCGCGGTGATCGCGGCGGCTACCGCGGCTCGGAGCGCGATCTCGAAAGCCGGATCGGTGACCGTCGCCGAGGAATCGGCGGTAGCGGCCAGGAACAGCGCGGTGACCTGCTCGGGCACCTCGGCATCCGGGTAGGCCGACACGGTCGCCGTCACCAGCTGAGCCTTGGCCAGCCCGAGCTGGACGGTGCGGCGCCGCTGGCCGGAATCGGTTGTCTCCAGCGCGTTCTCGTAGAGGTCGATCGCGTCCCAGCCGAAGATCGCCTCCTCGGTGGCGAGGCAGCGCAGGATGGTTCCCTCGGCCAGCCGATCGATCAGCCGGGCATATCCCTCGTCGGCGGGGTCAGCGGATTCGTAGGCGGCCCGCAGCAGCCGGGTGGCGTCGGCGAGATGGTCGAGCCCGCCGAAGCGCGAATACCGTTGCACCAGAAGATCTCCCAGCGCGGCAAGGCGCGCCGGATCATCGGCGCCTGCTTCGCCGATCGCCAGCTTCGCCACCCCGATCGCCTCGTCGAGCGCGTCGGCACTGTCGCTGTCGGTGGCCAGCAGTGCGCTCAAGGTGTCGAGCAGCGAGATCCGCGACGGGTGCCGCACGGGCACCGCGGCCAGCGCGATCCGGTGCGCCGACACCGCCGCTGCCCGGTCGCCGGACCGCACCGCCGCCGCGGCCGCCTCGATCAGCCGATCTCCGGCGTCCACGTCGACAGCCGCCCCCTCGGCCGCATAGTGCGGGGCCAGCACGCGCAGGACCTCCGGTGACAGATAGGCGAAACCCTCGCCCTCGCCGGTATACGACAGCGTCGCCCGGAATACCACGCCCGGCACGTCGTAGTGCGCGCACAGGTGGTCCGACACGGCGGCCCGCACCCGCAGCACCTCGCTGCGCGCCATCGCCGCCCGCAGCACATCGGCCACGCCGGGCCGGAACTCGAACGCGCGACTGTCCTCTGGCACGCCGTAGGGAGCCAGACCGGGCACGGCATCCAGGATCAACCCACCCGCGAGCACCTCAGCCAGGACGCTCGACCCGCTGCCCGGCAGCAGCACCCGCTGGACCAACCGAATGATGGGTAGCCGCAACGGAAATTGGGCGAGTCCGGCCGCCAGCCGGAACGCCTCCGGCGACGATCCGGCCCGGAAACGGCGGACCCGTTCGACCGGATTCGCGCCGAGTTCGTCATCTTGGCGCCGGCCCAGCGGCGGCGGCTGCGCGGGCACCGACGGCGCGCGCAGCAGCGGATATTCGGCCGAGAGCCGCTCGCCCGCCAGCACCTGCGCCCATGGGCTGAACCAGCCAGGGCCCAGCTCGAGGACCGGAATCGGGTGCACCGCAGGGTCGGTGCCCGCGACGACGCGCAGGGGCGAAGGGCTTGGCCCGATCACCGAAGCGATTCGTCCCCTCTCCCAATCCAGACCGGTCCGCCGCCACAGAAAGTTCGGCAACGGCTGCAACAGCACCACCGGCGAGAACCTGGCCAGCTCCGCCAGCTGCGCGGCGCCGGTGCCGCGCCCCCACGTATCGCCGAGACAGGCACTGAGCACGAAGATGACCCGTCGCCCCGACGGGTCACGCAGGTCGCTCAGCGGCTGTCGCGGCTCCTGCTGCGGCCGGGTCGACAACCGCAACGCGCCGTCGGCGCGCTCGGCCATGAATCGCACGGTGAACGTGCGGAATCCCGCCGACTCCAGCAACGCCCGCGCTTCCTCGGCCAGCCTGCTCCACACAACCATCGCCGAGTTCAGATCCAGCACAAGGACCGCGTCGCGTTCGCGGCCCGGCCGCGGCCCGGTCACCGCCCACGGCCTGCCGATCCGCGCGCTGCGCTCCGCCGAGGCCACCTCGTCGAAGCTCTCCCGCCGACCGGGGATCGGCCGGGTGACAGGGCGCAGTTCGCGCAGCACCGTGCGCCAACCTGTCAGCGCACGCGGCGCGACCAGCCGGACCGGACGATCCCCGCGCGCGGCGGCGCTCGACGCCTGCGCGGGCCGGTGCACATCGACCGGCACGCCCCGCTCCGGTGCGCGTTCGGCCGCGACGGCCGGATCATGGTGGGCGACCACATCGGTACGGTGTTCGGCGTACTGCTCCGAGGCGGCGGGACCTGCTTGCTGCTCGGTGATGTGGGCTGCCAGCCAGAGCGCGTCAGCCATCGCGGGCGCGTCGAGCTCCAGCGCGTCGACAGCCGCCACGAACTCGCCCAGCTTGGACATGTTTCAGTCTCCCGGCCCGATCGGTTGCAACAGTGTGCGCGCCAGGCTCTGCCGGTCCAGCGTGGCGTCGCCGCCCGCGTGGGTCAGCACGTGCAACGCGGTGAGCAGGCGGTCGGCGGGCAAAGCCCCCAGATCGGCTCGCCGCTGCAGGAACGTGGCGATGATGTCGTCGTATTCGCGCGGGACCTCGCTGCCGAAATGCGAGGCAACCAGCCGCTCGAGCTGATCACGGTCGGGCTCTTCGAGTTTCAGCATCAGGCAGCGGCGCAGGAACGCGGGCGGGAACTCACGGTCGCCGTTGCTGGTCATCACGACGATCGGGAAGGCGTGACAGCGCACGAAGCCGTCGGTGATCGGCACCTGCCTGCCCGCGTCGTGCGCGACCACCGACACCTGCGGACGATACGCGCGAATGCGGCGCAGTTCGTTGATCGTGTACTCGCCGTCCTCGAACACGTGCAGCAGATCGTTGGGCAGGTCGGCGTCGGCCTTGTCGATCTCGTCGATGAGCAGCACCCGTGGCCGGCGGCTTGGCAACAGCGCGGTACCGAGCGGACCGAGCGTGACGAAATCGGCGACCCCGGCCCGCGGATCACGCCACCACCGTCGCGAGAGCTGCGCTTCCTCGAAACGACGCATCGCGTCATAGGTGTAGAGCCCGTCACCGAGGGTGCTGCGGCTGGTGATCGGCCAGTGCAGGACCGGGCCGAGCGCCAGTTCCCTGGCGATCAGATAGGCCAGCGACGACTTACCGAGACCGGGGGCGCCGGTGACGAGCAGCGGGCGCCTGCACAAGATCGCCGCGTTGATCACATCGAGGTCGGCGGGCCGGAGTTGATGCGCGCCGATGCCCTCGGTGCCGAGCCTGCGTTCGGTCTGCGGTACGGCGCCGGCCGGGGTGTAGTCGAGCGGCGTGCCGTCGAATGCCCGCGCCGACAGAGGTTTCGGCACTGCGTCCCAGGCCTGAGGGCGCGGTTCACCCCCACCGAGGAACACGTGCCAGCTCGGTGCGTTCATCGAAATCCTCCTGACACGGCGGGTGGCCCCGCCAGCGGGTGTGGCTTCCTTCTGCTGTGCCCCGGAATGTCGAGGACGTACACGACGCGCAGCCAGAAATCATTGTCCCGCTGCGCCTTTGCCGAGCGGCACTGCTCGCGCCAGATCACCGGATGCCCATCGATCCAGCCGTTGTCACCGAGCTCGGTGACGAGCCGGTCGACGAAATACTGACCGCCGCACTCGGGGTGACCGGGTGACCGATCCGGGCAGCTCTCGTCGCGCCAGATCAGGACGGGCAGCGCGTTGGCGCCCGCCGCGGCGAACACGGCCGGAGTCGGTGGTTCGGCGATGCCGAGCGCGTCGACGGGGGCATCGAGTCCGTCGGCCTCGACGAGTGCGTGCAGCGCGCGCAGATCACCGGAGCGGTCGTCGGCGCAGGCCAGCCAGGCCAGCGCCCCGCCCGCGCGCAACCGGTTCCAGCGCTGCTCGAGTTCCCGGATCTGCTCGGCCGGCTTCTCCCAGGTCGCGCTGCGCCGCAACCGCATCATGAACTGGCGGAACGGGCGCTCATCGGGTCGCAGCCACCGGCACAGCAGGTCGGCGGTGAGGTAGTCGTCGGGCAGCGCGACCACGATCTCGATCTCGGCGCCGTCGGCGTCCAGGTGCTGGAGCTGGTCGTCCAGCGCGACTTTCACGGCCGCCTTGGCCGCGGTGAAACTCGGCATCGATGTCGCCGACCGCACCCCGATGATGTCGCCGGCACCGGTGCGGCGATGAATTTCGTAGCGATGCCCCTGCTCGGAACCCGCCGGCGTACCGGGCGTTTCGTCGGGGGTGATGATGGCGAACAGGGTGATCGGCACGCCGCCCGGCCGCGGGGGCTTCGGCGCGAGCCTGCCGAAGCGGTCGCGCATCGAGCGGTCGAGGCTGACGAATCGTCGACCGGCCGCGCGCCGGGCGATGGCCGCGATCGCCTCGCGATCCGGGGCAGCGGCCGCGCGGCTGCCGATGAGCCAGGCGCACCGCGCCAGATTGAGACGGTCGTCGCCGGGGGCCTCGATCGCCACGTACTCGGCGAGATCACGGATCAACCGCCAATCGGTCGGCACCTCGAGGTGATTGGCGAGGATGACCTCGGTGAGCTCGGCCCGCAATTGATCCTGGACCGCGGCGGGCAGCCCGGTGCACACGCCGTTGAGGTCGATGAGCAGGCGGCGGATCGTGGCCTCGCCGCCGACGACATCCGACCAGCGCATGTCGGCCCGGTGATACCGATCGTGCGAGCCGACGACGTCCCGGTACAGCCCCGGCGGGCACAGCCGGCGCAACCCGGCGAGCAACCGCACAGCCGCACCACCCGTCGGATCGCGGTTGTTGTACTGCTTGACCAGGCCGATCACGCCCTGCCCCGGCAACACCACCGGCCCGCCGGACATCCCGGCGAGCAGTCGCTGATCGCCGGTGAGCTTGATATAGGTGGCGCCGACCTCGCCCGCTTGATGCGCGGAGAACTCCAGCGCGGTGGTCGCCCCGAGATCGAGGAAACCCGCGTAGTCGGCGTTGTAGGCGCACAGTTGCAGCGGGGTCCTGCGGCCGATCACCGCTTCGACCATCAGCGCGCAGGTCGCGTCGTCGGGCGCACCGTCCAGGCGGAGCACCGCGAGGTCGTCGAAGCCGACGCCCGGCTCGGTCGCGGCGGCGACATCGGCGCCGAACCGCGTACCGTCACCGAATTCCACCTCGACCCGGCCACCGGCCGCGATCACGACATGCGCGCAGGTCACCACGAACTCGGGCGCGATCCGGCAGCCGGTGCCGTTGGCCTTCCACTGTCCCGCCTTGTTACGGACCCAGATGAGGCAGGCCGCCGCGGTCACCAAGTTGTCGACGTCGTCCATCGCCTGTCTTCCGTCAGGTTTGCGGCTGCTCCGCGTCATCGTCACCGCGCAGATCCCAGTCCAGCCGGACCTTGACCGAGGTCTTCGCGCCACCGGAGGCGATCACCGCGATGATCCCGCCTGTGCCCATGGACAATTCGATGCCGAATTCCACCGACACCGAGTCGGCCGAGAGACCGGCGACGCTCGCGTGCACCGACGAGGCGACACCGCGAATGGTCGGGCCGAGATTCTCCAGGCGGCTGCCGAGACCGATATTGGTGACGCCCGGCGTCTCGGCGTCGCCTTCCGCACCGTCGAGCCCGTCTATCCGGGCGAACACCTCGGTGCCGTCCGGCAGTTCCAGCTGCTCGATCCTGGTCATGCTCACCCCCATGCGTCCTGAAGACCTTGTGGGACAAGGCTACCGGCGGGCTGGGCGCCTGGCTATGCGAACGGTGATGCCGACGGCCTACCTGAGCACGCCGCGATACACCTCGACTGTGCGCTCGGCGATCCGCGCCCAGTCGAACTCCGCGATCGCCCGCGCCCGTCCGGCCTCGCCGTAGCGCACGGCCAGCGCCGGATCCCCCGCGACCTCGTTCACCGCGGTCGCGAGCCCCCGCTCGTACTCCCCCGTCGCGTCCGGGTCGTAGTGCACCAATCGGCCGGTGACCCCGTCGACGACCACCTCGGGAATCCCACCCACATCGGAGGCGACGACGGCGGTCGCGCTCGCCATCGCCTCCAGGTTCACGATACCGAGTGGTTCGTATACCGACGGGCACACGAATACCGAGGAGGCGGACAGGATCTGGCGGACCTGCTCGGCGGGCAGCATCTCCTTCACCCAGAAAACGTTGCCGCGCCGCCGCAGCAATCCGTCGACGGCGGCGGCGACCTCCACCTCGAGTTCCGTGGTATCGGCCGCGCCCGCGCACAGCACCAACTGGATATCAGGGTCGAACGAGGCGGCCGCCGCGAGCAGATGCCCGACACCTTTCTGCCGGGTGATCCGCCCGACGAACGACACGATCGGCAGGTCGGCGCGTACCCCGAGCCGTTCCAGCACCGGCCCCTCGGCACCGGCGGGCGGGCCAGGATGCCACACGCTCGCGTCGATACCGTTGTGCACCACATGAACTCGATCAGGGTCGATCGCGGGATACGCGTCGAGCACGTCGTGACGCATGCCTTCGCTCACCGCGATCACCGCGTCGGCATGCTCCATCGCATTGCGTTCCGACCACGACGAGAGCCGATATCCACCACCGAGCTGCTCGGCCTTCCACGGCCTGCGCGGTTCCAGCGAATGCGCCGTGAGCACATGCGGAATCCCGGACAGCATCGAGGCGAGGTGCCCGGCCAGCCCCGCGTACCAGGTGTGCGAATGCACCACGTCCACCCCGCCCGCGGCATCGGCCATCCGCAGCTGCGCCGACATCATCTGCAACGCGGCGTTGGCGGCATACAGCTCGGGGTCGGGGCGGTGCACCACGGCACCGTCGCGCGGCGCGCCTATGCAGTGCACGGTCACCTCGCACAGCTCACGCAGCCGGGCGGTGAGTTCGGTGACATGCACTCCCGCACCGCCGTACACCTCGGGCGGATACTCCCGGGTCAGCATCGCGACCCGCCTCGGTTGCTCCAGCGTTTGCTCGCTGTCACTGCCATCACTCACCGGTCCCAAATTACAGCGTGTCCGGAAACTCTGATAGGTGTCCGGACACCGCCCTTCCCGGGCGTCCTCAGCTCACGCCACAAGTATGGAGTGAGCGTCTGTTCCCGCGTCAACCGGGACGGTTTCACCGATACCCACAGGGCTTCGGCCAGCGCCTTCCCGTCGGCGGACTTTGGTAACCCGGCCCCGTGCTCGGGGGTCCGGGGATCGTGAAAAGTCTTGTTGAATCGTCGGCCACACCGCGAGATTGATCGCTGCGTTGTGGTCACGGTCGGCACGGAACCCACATCGACAGACGAACACCCGATCCGCCAACGACAGGCTAGGTTTGATCGTCGCGCAGGCTGAGCACCGTTTACTCGATGGATACCAACGATCCGCGATCGTGACCGCACCCCTACGCCATGCCTGCTTGTAAGTCAACAGCCGAGCGAAATCTGCCCACCCGGCGTCGCTGATTGCGCGTGCCAATCGGTGGTTAGCCAGCATCCCCGCCACGTGCAGGTCTTCGATCACGAGCCGGTCGTGGTTTTTGACCAGCCTGTTGGCGACCTGATGAGCGAAGTGACGGCGAATATTCGCGAGGTGATGATGGTGGCGTGCCAACCGGGCGGTGGCTTGTCGGTGGTTGTGTGACCCAGCCTGTTTGCGCGACACCGACTTCGCTAGGCGGCGTTGCCTGTCCAGTGCGGTGGTCAAGGGCTTGGGTGCGGTGATTCGGGCGATTTCGGCGCCGTCGGCGGTCGCAGCAACAGCGAAGACGCTCAGTCCACGGTCGATCCCGACCCAACCCAGGTTATCGCTGTGACCTCGCGGGAGGTGATGGTGAGCCGGATGCAAGTCTGCGGCCTCGCAGGTCACGCTGATCCACCACCGCTTCGCCCGATACGAAACGGTGGCGGACAGGATTTTCGCGCGGTCTTTGGTGAGTAGGCGCCGCAGCCGACGGGTGTCATCGAGTACCCGGAGCGCACCGATCCCGGGCAGGGTCACCGACCGTGCGGTGTCGTTGTCACCGACCCGGATCCCTGCCCGCCCCGCCTTGGTGCATTTGTTGCGGATCCGGAACGACGGGGTGGTCTTGGTCTTCTTCTTGAAACGGGGAAACCCAACCCGTCTGCCCGCGCGTTTACCGGTGCGGGAATCCGAGAACGCCGCCAGGGCGCGTCCACAGTCGACGGCAGCTTCTTCGAACACCTGCTGACAGACCTCGGTCCGCCACGCCAGCCCGGTCGCCCTGATCTCGGCTGTCCTGTCCGCGCCGACAACGATCACCCGTCCGGCGGCTTCGGTCTTCTTCCAGGAGTTGAACGCGTTGATCAGATCGAACCCGGTCCACGGCACCCGATGGCCAGGGTTGATTGTGCGGTGGGCGAGGGCGGTTTTGACGACACCGAGGCTGTGGTTGAACGCGAACCTGGCCGCACCGGCGTGGCGTGTGAGCACCTCGGACTGCTCGACCGTGGGGTCGAGGCTGTACCGGAAGCTGGTGTGGCGGCTCATCATCGGAGAGTCTGACACAGGCCACCGACACTGGACCGGATGCGGCACCCGGTCGAGTTCTCAGACACACGCTTCAGACCCTCGGGTCGACATGGACCACCGTAGCCGCGCTGGCCCTGTACTTTGAGCAGGGTGAGGAGCCAGCCGCACGTACTCGGGATCGTGCTCGCCGGTGGCGAGGGCAAACGACTGTTTCCACTCACCGCCGACCGGGCCAAGCCCGCGGTTCCGTTCGGTGGCGCGTACCGGCTGATCGACTTCGTGTTGAGCAACCTCGTGAACGCGGGATACCTGCGCCTGTGCGTGCTCACCCAGTACAAGTCGCATTCGCTCGATCGCCACATCTCACAGACCTGGCGGCTGTCCGGTTTCACCGGTGAGTACATCACCCCGGTGCCCGCGCAGCAGCGGCTCGGGCCGCGCTGGTACACCGGCAGCGCCGACGCGATCATGCAGTCGCTCAACCTGATCTACGACGAGGACCCCGACTACATCGTGGTGTTCGGCGCCGACCACGTGTACCGGATGGACCCGGAACAGATGGTGGCCAGCCATATCGCCTCGGGCGCGGGCGTCACCGTCGCCGGGATCCGGGTGCCGCGAGCCGAGGCCGGCGCGTTCGGCTGTATCGACTCCGACGAGTCCGGCAAGATCACCCAGTTCCTGGAGAAACCCGCGCACCCGCCGGGCACCCCCGACGACCCGAACGTGACCTTCGCGTCGATGGGCAACTACGTGTTCACCACCCGCGTGCTGGTCGACGCCATCCGCGCCGATGCCGAGAACTCCGATTCCGACCACGATATGGGCGGCGACATCATCCCGACGCTGGTCGCCGCGGGCCAGGCCGCCGTCTACGACTTCGCCGACAACGACGTCCCCGGCGCCACCCAGCGAGACCGCGGCTACTGGCGCGACGTCGGCACGATCGATGCCTTCTACGAGGCGCACATGGACCTGGTCTCGGTGCACCCCGTGTTCAACCTCTACAACAAGCACTGGCCGATCCGCGGCGCCGCCGAGAACCTGCCGCCCGCGAAATTCGCCCAGGGCGGGCTCGCCCAGGAATCGATCGTCGGGGCTGGCTCGATCCTGTCGGCGGCGACGGTCCGCAATTCGGTGCTGAGCTCGAACGTGGTGATCGAGGACGGCGCCACGGTCGAGGGCAGCGTGTTGATGCCCGGTGTGCGGATCGGGCGTGGCGCGGTGGTGCGCCACGCGATCCTGGACAAGAACGTGGTGGTCGGCGAGGGCGAGATCATCGGCCTCGACCTGGACCGTGACCGGGAACGTTTCGCGGTCAGCAACGGCGGCGTGGTCACCGTGGGCAAAGGGATCTGGGTCGGCTGAGTTTTTGGCGGCTGGTGCCGCGGGTTCTCGGCCTGTTCCCTCGATCTTCCCTCCCGCCGGGCACTCCTTCGTCGCACCCTCTGGTCAGTCCAGATCGAGGCGGCCGAGAACCGCAATCAGCCCCGCGACGCGCAGAGCAGTCCGTCGCCGATCGGGATCAAGACGCTGGTGAGTTCCGGATTCTCCGCGATCGCGCGAGTCGCCGCGCGCACCGCCTGCGTGGCCGGGTCGCGCTGATCCTGATCGGGCACGCGCCCACCGAGCAGCGCGTTGTTGAGGATGAACGCGCCGCCCTCACGCAGCAACCGCACACCCTGTTCGACGTAATGGGGGTGTTCCATCGGCGCCGCGTCGATGAAGACCAGGTCATAGGAGCCATCGGCCAGCCGGGGGAGCACATCCAGCGCGCGCCCGTTGATCAGGCGCGTGCGTGACGGCGTGATCTCGGCGGTCCGGAACGCCTCTTTTGCCGCGCGCTGATGCTCGGGTTCGGAGTCGATCGTCGTCAGCGTCCCGTCTTCACGCATCCCGTCGAGCAGCCACAGCCCGCTGACACCGGCCCCGGTGCCCACCTCGACGACCGAGCGCGCGCCCAGCATCTGCGCGTACATGCTCAGCAGCGCACCGACCGCCGCAGGCACCGGCGCGGCACCCAATTCGGTGGCCCGCTCGCGCGCTTCGAGAAGAACCTCGTCCTCGACGACGGACTCCTCCACATAGGCCAGGTTCCGCTCCACGTTCGATGCCACAGCTATGAGGCTAGGCCACCGGAGGGGTCTGTGTATTCAGCAAAGGGACGGATCCGGCACTGTGTCGCACCGATCCCGAACAATTGCCGCAAGTTTGCTGATCGGTCAGAACGGTCCCGGAACTGCTAGTTCTTCGTTGCCGACGGGACTAGGGTCGATTCTGACCAGAATTCTCAGGTCACACTCAGGATCTCCACATCTGACCCATATCAGGGCACGAAATAGTTGCCCTACGCAAGGCCAGCCGATCGCGGCGGGCACGAGACCAGGGAACAACCGCACACAGTTGCTGGTTGATTGTCGATAAGCAAGGTTCGCTGACCCGGACCAGCCAGGTTTCGTGCCAGCGGTCCCGAGTAGGAGGTGTCCCATCCCGATGGTAGACACGGCGCGTCAAGACGCCACCGACCAGACTCTGCCCGCAGTTCTCATCGCGGCAGCAGCCGAAGAACTCGACGCCGAACTCACCGGCACCGCCGCTTTCGACGCGACCGGCGATCGCGCCGCCATGCCTTCCTGGGACGAACTGGTCCGTGAGCACGCCGACCGGGTCTATCGCCTGGCCTACCGCCTCTCCGGCGACGCCCAGGACGCCGAAGACCTCACCCAGGACACCTTCATCCGGGTCTTCCGCTCGTTGCAGAACTACCAGCCCGGCACCTTCGAGGGCTGGCTGCACCGCATCACCACCAACCTGTTCCTCGACATGGTCCGCCGTCGCAACCGCATCCGCATGGAAGCGCTGCCAGAGGACTACGACCGTGTGCCGGCCGAAGGCCCCACCCCCGAGGACGCCTACCACGACTCCCGACTCGACCCCGACCTGCAGAAAGCACTCGATTCGCTGGCGCCGGAGTTCCGCGCCGCGGTCGTTCTGTGTGACATCGAGGGCCTGTCCTACGAGGAGATCGGCGCCACGCTCGGTGTGAAACTGGGCACCGTGCGCAGCCGGATCCATCGTGGGCGTCAGGCACTGCGCGAGTACCTTGCGCATAATGGAAGTGAGCAGCGGTACTCCGCTGAAGCCCCATCGGTGTGACGGGAAGTTCGACGTCACCCGGTGGCTCAGGTGATGTCGGTCGGAAGGAAGAACTCCGCATGAGCGAGCGAAGCGAGCGGCAGACAAGTACAGCCGTGACCACGGTCATGCCGGAGCCGAGCGCCAGCGAGGCGCAGGCATGAGCGAGCGAAGCGAGCGGCAGACAAGTACAGCCGTGACCACGGTCATGCCGGAGCCGAGCGCCAGCGAGGCGCAGGCATGAGCGTGGACCCCAGTGCCGCGGGTCGCCCGCCGCGCTTTCAGCCCACCGAGCATCTGGCCAGTGAGGCTGTCGCCGCCTTCGTCGACGGCGAGCTGCGAATGAACGCCTATCTGCGTGCCGCCCAGCATCTTTCGGTCTGCCCCGAATGCGCGGCCGAGATCGATGCCCAGCAGCAGGCGCGGATCGCGCTGCGCCGGGCCGCCGAGGTGGCGATTCCGCGCAGCCTGCACGACAGCCTCTCGCGCATCCCGCTGGCCGATCTCCCGGGCAACGCACCCGAGCCGCAACGCCGTAACGAGGCATTTCTCGGATTCATCACAGATTCCTTCACCGCGACCCGGTGGACAACGTGGCGGCGCAAGTAGAGTCTGCGACGTGACAGGCGAATCGACGAATTCCGGATCGGCCGAGCACTCGGATTCAGGAGACAACCGGGGCACTCTGCGCCCTTCCGACGCGCCGAGCCTCGGTCCGCGCCCGGTCTACCGGCCGCACATCGACAGCCATACCGCGCGTGCGTTCCGCCGCCCGAACGGCCAAGCCGGTTCGTTCGCACCGCACGATCCACAGCGCGCGGCCGGTAAAGGCGCCGACGAAGGACTCGTGCAGCGCCCGCCGGACGGTGTGCTCGCCGAGGCCTTCGCCCGCCCCGAGGGCTCCTCGGAGCTGATACAGCGCGAGCCCGGCGCCGACGAGCCGAAGACGGTCATCGCGGGTCCGGTCGACCCGTGGCGCGATCCCGACGCGGCGGCCAGGCTCGGTGCGCCCGCGGTCGACACGCCCCCGCCCGCCCGGCTGCCTGTCGCGGACAAGCTGAGCGCTCGCGAGGTGCTGTTCGGTTCGCGGGTGGCGCCCAAGGCACTGGCGATGCTGGCCGCGCTGGCACTCGGTATCGCCGTCGTCGGCGGGCTCGTCGGCCGGGTCACCGCCGAGAACGCGTCCACGCTCACCTCACGCAAGGTGACCCTGGATCAGAGCGCGGGTGTCGAGACACCGCACAGCCAGATCGCCGCGGTCGCCAATGCCGTACTGCCCTCGGTGGTCTCGATCCGGGCCACGGTCGGCGACAACGGCGCGACGGGTTCCGGTGTGGTGATCGACGGCGGGGGTTACGTCGTCACCAACAATCACGTGATCTCGATGGCCGCGACCGACAAGTCCAACCGGGCCGCCATCCAGGTGCAGTTCTCCGACGGCACCCGGGTGCCCGCGCAGATCGTCGGGCGCGATCCCAAGACCGACCTCGCGGTGCTCAAGGTCGAGGCGAAGAACCTGACGGTGGCCAATCTCGGCAAGTCCGTCGATGTGCAGGTCGGCGACGACGTGCTGGCGGTCGGCTCGCCGCTGGGCCTGAGCAAGACCGTCACTTCCGGCATCGTCAGCGCCCTGCACCGCCCCGTGAAGCTCGCGGGCGAGGGCAGCGACACCAACGCGGTGATCGACGCCGTGCAGACCGACGCCGCGATCAACCCGGGTAACTCCGGTGGCGCGCTCGTCGACATGCAGGGTCGGGTGGTCGGCATCAACACCGCCATCCGCAGCGAGACCGGTGGTTCGGTCGGCCTCGGTTTCGCCATCCCGGTCGACGTGATGACCACGGTCACCCAGACCCTGATCCGCGACGGCCAGATGCACCACCCGGTGATCGGCCTGAGCGCGCGCACCAAGACCGTCGCCAACGAGGTGATGAGCGGTGCCGCCGTCGCCGATGTGGTGCCGGGCAGCCCTGCCGACAAGGCGGGCATCGTCGAGGGCGACGTGGTGGTTCGGGTCGGCGACCGCGAGGTCACCGGGCCCGACGAGCTGGTGGTCGCCGTGCAGTCGCGCAAGATCGGCGAGACGGTGAACGTGCAGTTGATCCGCGATGGCAGGCAGGTGGACGTGCCCGTCACCCTCGAATCCGACTGACCTGCGGGCGCGCGCGCCGGGTAGCCTGGATTCGTGTTCAGCAACATCGGGTGGAGCGAGATGATGATCCTGCTCGTCGCCGCCCTCGTGATCCTCGGCCCGGAGCGTCTGCCCGGTGCTGTCCGCTGGACCACGGGCGCGCTGCGCCAGGCTCGCGACTACGCCAGCGGCGCCACCTCCCAGCTGAAGCAGGAGCTCGGACCGGAGTTCGACGAGCTACGCAAGCCGCTCGCGGAGCTGAACGAGCTGCGCGGCATGAGCCCGCGGGCCGTGGTCACCAAACACCTACTGGGCGGTGACGATTCGGTGCTGCGCGATCTGGAGAGCGCGGTGCCCGACAAGAAGCAGCTGTTCGGCACCAGCAGCGGCATGCCAGGCACCCCGTCGGCACCCGCGCCGCAGAAGTCGCTGGAGCACAACGAGCGCCCCCCGGTCGACTACGACGCGACCTAGACCACCGAACACACCGCACGGTCGGCATTTGCTACGAGATCGCGCAGGCCGAACACCGCGGCGGCGACCTCGATTCTCGGTGATTTGCCGATAATCGGTGTTCGAGAGTGTTGTCTCGCAAGACAGTTCGATGTCAACGGTTATAGACACACAATGCTGTCGAGCTGTCTAGACTTCGCACATGTCGGCCGATGACGTGGCACGAGTTTTCGCGATCGAGGACAAGGTCGAGAGACTCAAAGCAGCCACCGACGGGGTGGCGGCTGCCCAGCAGACCATCAACGAACTAACCAGGATCCGGCGAGCCGTGATCCGAGAACTCCATGCCGACGGCTGGACGTTCGCCCGGATCGGCGCCGCCGCCGGATTGTCGCGGGCGCGCATCCACCAGGTGAGCACCCAGGGCCCCGTTCCCGAGGGACTGTTCTTCGGCCACGGCACGCTGACCGTGCTCGCCCCCGAGGTCCGCGCGGGCAGGCTACTCGGCGCACCCGACCCACAGGCCGCCCAGCGCCTGGCCGAGCTGCTGCGCCAGCTCGGCTTCGCGGCGAACATCGAGACGTTCATGCCGGGCAGGCCGATCGACCTCAATCGCGACGGGCTGGTGATCCTCGGCGGCCCCGAGCTCTCGCCCAGCCTGCGCCAGCTGGTGGTGGCCGATCCGCGGCTGCGCCGGACCGTCACCAGAGCCGGCGATACCCGGCGCGGCATCGAGGACAGGGCCGCGCGCCGTGTCTACCGGCCCGGCGGCACCGAACCGCACGACATCGCCTACCTGGCCCGGCTCCCCCGGCCCGACCGCCGCGGCAGCATCATGCTGATCGATGGCCTGCATCCGCCCGGCTCACTGGGTGCGATCCGATTGCTGGCGACCCGATTGGCGACCCTGCACGAGCGGGCGAGCAGTCATTTGTTCTCGGTCCTCATCGCAGTCCGGTACGACCGCGCTACCGGCGAACCGGTTGATGCCGATCTCCTCACCCCGGTTTACCGCCATGAAACCGACCCAAAGTTGGCTACGACCCGGGTTCGTCCCTAGGCTGATCTAAACTTGCCACACTTAGTGATCTGCATCACTGTACTGTTATGGATCACAAGTTGTCCGCGATGTTTAGATTGCTAGCGAGTAACCGAGTGTGAGTAGGTGAGCATCACATGTTCTCGTCTCCAGAGGCCGGCGCATGCCGGGTTCTGCCCGTACGCGCGGCAGGCCACCCACAGCCCGTTCCGCCCTTCGAGGCGGAGCCGGCCACCGGCGACGTCATCGTCACCACCCACCGCGTGACCTACAGCGACCGCTTGAAGGTTTTCATCGGCCCGCACGAGGACGTGGACAGCTTTCTGCGCCCGTTGCGGCGGATGGACGGCCATCAGCGCTACGCGCTCGATCTGACCGTGCTGTCCGAGCCGGTGCCCGCCACCGAGGTCACCACGACGGTGAGTTCGGCGCGCGGCGATCTCGCACTCGGCTGCGCCGGTTCGGCGGATGCGATGACCCTGCAACTGCGCAGGAAGGTCGATCACGTCACCCGGCGCTTCACCCTCGGGCTACCCGGCGGACGACTCGGCCTGCCGACGGTGTACCTCCCGCACGGCGACGAGGACACCTACGTCTACCCGGAAGAGGTGTTCACCGCCGACAGCGCGATGGCGATCTTCCGCGACTTCTTCCACGCCGGTACGGTCTCCGCCGGTTTGCAGCAGCGCGAGATCCTCGACTGAGAGCTTCTCGCCGCGCGCGCATGCTCGACGATAGCTAGGCTGGTCAGACGGTCACAACGCCTCGACGGCGACCGTGGAGAGGCTGTGCGTGATGCGTGATCTCCTCGGACAGATACTCGAACTGCTGCCCGATCAGGCCGTGGCACTGGCCAGGATCATCGACCGAACCGGTGCCGGTCCGCGCGAAACCGGGGCCGCGATGGCGGTGACCGAACAAGGACGCGTGCTCGGCTCACTGTCCGGCGGCTGCGTCGAATCAGCGGTGCTCACCACCGCAGGCCAGGTTCTCCTCGACGGCCAGGCGAGCCTCGAGCGGTTCGCGGCCGCCGACCAGCTCACTGTCGGCCTCCCATGCGGTGGCGAGATCGAAGTCTTCGTCGAACGCCTCGACCACACCGATCTGCCCGCCTTGCGCACACTCCACACCGCACTCGACGTCCACCACCCGGTCGCCTACGCCACCACCCTCGAGTCGACCCCCGACCGGAAACTCCTGCGCCCCGGCGATCGCACCCCATGGCGCGGCCTCGACCACGACGCCGCCGCCCTCCTCGCGGCAGGCCACAACGGACTCATCGGCGCCCAGGAATGCACGCCAGGACTGGCCGAACGCCCCCGCACCTTCGTCCAGGTCTTCCGCTCCCCCGCTCGCATGATCCTAGCCGGCGCCAACGACTACACCCGTGCCTTGACCGTCGCGGCGGCGAATCTCGGCTACCACGTCACCGTCGTAGACGCCCGCGAAACCTTCACCACCCCATCCCGTTTCCCGGCAGCCGACGACGTGGTGGTCGACTGGCCCCACCGCTATGTGGAAGCCGAACAGAGCGCGGGCCGCATCGACGAGCGCACCGTCCTCTGCGTCCTCACCCACGACCCCAAATTCGACGTCCCCCTGCTCGCTTCAGCCCTGCGACTCCCAGCCAGAGGTTTCATCGGCGCCCTCGGCTCCCGTCGAGCCCACGCCGACCGCACCACCCGCCTACGCGAATCGGGTCTCACCGAGGCCGAAATAGCCTGCATCAGAAGCCCTCTCGGCCTCGATCTCAATGCCAACACACCAGAGGAAACCGCGATCTCCATCCTCGGCCAAGTCCTCGCCGAGCGGAGCGGCGCCACAGCAAAACCCTTAGCAGCACTGGACGGCCCGATCCACCGCCGTGGAGATAGTGCCAGAATCTAGCAACCGCGCTACAGAGGACATCCGAATAGCCAAGGGGGACAGTTCTTTCGCGTGCCGCGGACAGCATTCATCATGAGCCCAACGCTGACCTCCACCGGCCGAAACCGCACCGCGGATCGCATGCGGAGTGCGCCGCACATGGTCAACCAGAGATGCCGCATATGGCCAATTGCTCGTGCCGCAAATGGTCAATATGCCTGACACCGGCAACCACACACGTCGGGCGCCGCCGCGGTCTCCCGACCGAGGCGGCGCCCAATATGGACAACTAGGCCGCGACTTGTTCGGGCCGAAGGGTTTTCATCGGCGGCCGATCTTCGAGCGAGACCGCGGTGGTGTGGGCGATGAATTCGCCTTCGATCAAGGGGAATTGGGTCAGCGGAGCGCCGGAGTCGGGGACTCCGCTGCGACGCAGCGCGGTGCCGAGGATCTGGCGGCTCATCACACCGAGGTCGGCCAGGGGGCGGTTGCGGTGGGTGCGCACGCCCAGGTTGACCTGGGTGATGGCATCCATGCCCATGTGGTCGTAGGTGTCGAGGAGCAGGCCGATCTCCACGCCGTAGCCGGGAGCGAAGGGGACCGAGGTGAGCAGTTCGCGGGTGCCCGCGTATTCGCCGCCGAGCGGCTGGAGGACCTGGGCCAGTTCAGGGCGCAGGGCCGCCAGCAGGGGGCGGGCGACGAGTTCGGTGACGCGGCCGCCGCCGTTCGCGTCGACGGACTCGCCTTGGCGCAGCGGGCGGCGGTAGTAGGCCTTGGACAGGTGCGTGCCCTGCATCATCAGCAGCGGGCCGAGGAGCTTGGGCACGAAGTCGGGGTCGGGGTCGATCAGGTCGGAGTCGACGAAGGCGATCAGGTCGCCGGTGGTGGCCGCCAGCGATCGCCACAGCACCTCGCCCTTGCCGGGGACCGGCTCGAGTTCGGGAACGGCTTCCTCGCGCGAGATCACCTCGGCGCCCGCCGCGCGTGCGCGTGCGGCGGTGGCGTCGGTGGACCCGGAGTCCAGCACGATCAGTTCGTCGACGAGCGTGCCGAGCAGTGGCCGGATACTGGCCACGACATCGGCGACGGTGTCCTGTTCGTTCAGCGCGGGCAGCACCACCGAAACGGTGCGGCCGGCTTTGGCGGCGACGAGTTCGCCGACCGTCCAGTCAGGGGTGTCCCAGGTGTGGGTAGTGGCCCAGGCGGGCTCGCGGTGTTGGATTTTCATGCCAGACCTCGCAGAGTTCGTGCGGGGGGACGGATGCCCTGGATCGCGGCGATCATGTCCACGACCCGCCGGGTTTCGGCGACTTCGTGAACCCGGAAGATCCGAGCGCCCGCGGCGGCCGACCATGCGGTTGCCGCCAGTGTGCCCTCGACCCTTTCGGTAAGACCTACATCTAGAGTCTCCCCGATAAAATCCTTGTTGCTCAGTGCCATCAGTACTGGCCATCCGGTTTTTACAAGACCGTCGATTCCGCGCAACAACTCGAGCCCGTGATAGGTGTTTTTTCCGAAATCATGGGTGGGATCGATCACGATCCCGTCGGCTCGCACCCCCGAGGCCGCAGCATTTTCGGCTGCGGCGACGACGGTGGCGGTCACCTCGGCCACCACATCGGCGTACCGAACCCGATGCGGACGGGTACGCGGCACGGCGCCACCGGTGTGGCTACAGACGATGCCCGCGCCCGTCTCGGCGGCGACGTGCACGAGGTCGGGGTCGGCACCGGCCCAGGTGTCGTTGATCAGGTCGGCACCCACGGCGACCGCCGCCCGCGCGACCGCACCGCGCCAGGTATCCACACTGATCAACAGGTCTGGATACTTCGCCCGGATCGCCGCGACGAACGGCACCACCCGCTGCGTTTCCTCGGCCGCGTCGACAGTGATTCCCGGCCCCGCCTTCACGCCGCCGATATCGACCAGATCGGCGCCCTCGTCGACCGCGCGCGAGACCCGTGCCATCGCGGCCTCATCGCTGAAGGTGGCACCACGGTCGTAGAACGAGTCCGGCGTGCGATTCACGATCGCCATCACCAACGCGCGATCGGCCGCCACCTCGCGCCCACAAAAAGTCGACATGCTCATGCGGAATCAGCCATTCAGGGGCGCTTTGCCAGCGGCTACGTCAGCCGCGTAAGCGTCGTACGCGGGAATGTAGCCGTCTGCCGGACCGGACAGCACATACAGCTGACTGTCGGCATCGGGCGCGTATCCCTGCTTGCGCAATTCCACCTTCCGGCTCTTGAACGTCGAGGTCTGCTCGAGCTCGGCGACCACCCGCACATACAGCGGGACCGCGTACAGCGGCAGCCGCCCGTAGGCGGTCGCCGCCAGGGTCTTGCCGTCGAAGGTGGCTTCGGCCGACAACGTGATCGCCGCCATGCCCGCCTTGCCGTCGGTGCCGGGGATGTCGACACCGTAGACAACGGCCTGCTCGATGCTCTCGTGGTGCCCGAGCGCGCCCTCGACCTCGGTGGTCGCCACGTTCTCGCCCTTCCAGCGGAAGGTGTCGCCGAGCCGGTCGACGAACGCGATATGCCAGAGATGCTGATCGCGGACGAGGTCGCCGGTGTCGAACCAGCAGTCGCCCTTCTTGAAGCCGTCGCGCACCAGCTTGGACTCCGACGCCAACTTGTCGGTGTAGCCGTCGAAGGGCTGCCGGTTGTTCACCTTCGCCAGCAGCAGCCCGACCCCGCCGGACCGCACCCGGCGCAGCTTCCCATCGCGACCGCGGCGGGCGTGGCCGGTCTCGTCGTCGTACTCGACGACCGCGTACGGCAGCGGGCACAGGCCGGCGGTCCGGTCGACACCGAACGCGTTGACGAACGCCAGCGGCGCCTCGCTCGACCCGTAGAACTCGACCACCCGGTCGATCCCGAACCGGCGACGGAACTCGTCCCACAGTTCGGGCCGCAGCCCGTTGCCGACGGCCAGCCGGACCCGGTTGCCCTTCTCGGCCGGCCGCACCGGCTGGTTGATCAGGTACCGGCACAGCTCACCGATGTAGATGAACGCGGTGGCCCGCTCGCGCGCGATCTCGTCCCAGAACCCCGACGCCGAGAACTTGCGGCTGAGCACATAGGTCGATTCGCCCGCGAGCACGGCCGACAGCGCGACCGTGAGCGCGTTGTTGTGATAGAGCGGCAGGCAGCAGTACAGGGCGTCGTCGGCACGCAACCGGACGCCGAGCCCGCCGAGCCCGGACATGCTCTTGGTCCAGCGCTGATGGGTCATCACGCTGGCTTTGGGCAGACCGGTCGTGCCGGAGGTGAAGATGAGGAACGCCCGCTCCCCGGCCCGGACCTGCTCGCACACGGCGGGATCGGAATCGACTGCGGTGCGGGCGGATTCGTCCAGTTCTTCGGCGGTGAGCACGTTCGCCGCGGGCTCCGGCAGTGAGTCCAGTGCCTGCGAGCACTCCTCGCCGACGACAGTGAACACACTGCCGAGCAGACCGATGCTGTGTGCCAGCACCTGATCTCGCTGGTTGTAGTTGAGCAGGCCGACCGTGGCGCCGAGCTTGAGCACGGCCAGTACCGTGAACAGGGTTTCGGGGCGGTTGGTCATCAGCACACCGACCACCTCACCGCGCTTGGCCCCGCGCGCGGAAAGCACCGCGGCATACCGGTTCACCTCGCTGTTGGCGGCGCGGTAGGTGTAGGAGCGGCCTTCGAAACGCAGGAACACCCGGTCGGGCCTGCGGTGCGCGACCCGCTGGAAATACAGCCCGATGGAGGCTTTGTCCTTGGGCCCCACCAGCATTCCGCGCGCGTTGCGCAGCATGCCGGGGGCGTCGAGCGCCATGGCGGGCAGGGCTTTGGCCAGGTCGAACACGCTAACCGTGTCGCGGGCGTCTGTGCTCACGTCGATCTCTCCTACTGTGCGGCCGCGGCCGGATCCAGCGCGGCGAACGCTGAGGGCAGGTCGGTGGCCACGATGAGTCGCTCACGTGCCTGCCGCGGCACAATTGTGCGCTCGGACAGTTCATCGATCCAGCGGAACAGGCCGTCGTAGAAGCCGTTCGCGTTCAGCAGCACAACCGGTTTGGTGTGCTCACCGAGGTAGCCGCCGGTCCAGGTCTCGAACAGTTCCTCGAGTGTCCCGATGCCGCCCGGCAGGGCGAGGAACGCGTCGGCGCGGGCTTCCATCAGCTGTTTGCGCTGGCGCATCGTGTCGGTGACGAGCAGTTCGCCGGCGTCGACATCGGCGACTTCCTTGTGCACCAGATGTTTCGGGATCACCCCGATGGTGTGCGCGCCACCGGCCCTGGCCGCGGTAGCGACCGCGCCCATCATCGACACATGCCCCCCGCCGGAGACCAATTGCCAACCGCGCCGGGCGATTTCGGTGCCGACGCGCGCGGCGACGCTGATCAGGTCGGGATCGGTGGTGCTGGCGGAGCAGTAGACGCAGATGGAGTAGCTCACCACTGATCCTCGGTGCCGAGACGCTCGATGTCGGCGTGGTTGCCGGTTTCGCCCTGGATGATCCGCACGACCTCGTCGACGCTGTCGGTGACCTGGATCAGATCGAGATCGGTGGGCGAGATCTTGCCCGAGCCCGCCAGCGAACTGCGCATCCAGTCGACCAGACCGGACCAGTAGTCGGTCCCGAACAGGATGATCGGGAACCGGGTGATCTTGCGGGTCTGCACCAGGGTGAGTGCCTCGAACAGTTCGTCGAGGGTACCGAAGCCACCGGGCAGGCAGACGAAGGCCTGGGAGTACTTCACGAACATCGTCTTGCGGACGAAGAAGTACCGGAAGTTGATCCCCAGATCCACCCACTCGTTGAGCCCCTGCTCGAACGGCAGCTCGATCCCGAGCCCGATCGAGTAGCCGCCCGCCTCGGAGCAACCACGATTGGCCGCCTCCATCGCGCCCGGCCCGCCGCCGGTGATCACCGCGAAACCGGCCTCGGACAGCGCCGTGCCGATCGCCTTGCCCGCCACGTACTCGGGATGACCGGGGCTGGTGCGGGCCGATCCGAACACCGTGACCGCGGGCGGGATCTCCGCGAGCGCGCCGAAACCCTCGACGAACTCGGCCTGGATCCGCAGCACCCGCCACGGATCGGTATGCACCCAATCGCTGTCCTGCCGGGTGTCGAGCAGGTTCCGGTCAGCGGTCCGCACGCCGGGCTTGCGCTCCCGGCGGAACATCACCGGACCACGGAACTTCGGTTTGACCTTCCCAACCTGTTCATCAGCGGACATGACCCCAACTTACTGTGTCGGATTCCGGGCACGGGCGCGCGCTTCTCGATGACCCCTACCCGCACTCGGATCTACTCTGCCGCGAAGACGGTTCGGAAGGTAGTGCGGATGGTCTCGCCACGGGTCCGGTCCAGTATTGCGAAGGTGATCTCATCGAAGTGCCCATTGAACCGCCCACCATCGGCTAGCAGTGCATGGAAGGCACTGGCCACCATGCCTGGGTCGTTGCCGTAGGCGCCGCAACCCCAGGCGCCCAGTACCAAACGCCGGTAGCCGACCGCTGTTTCGAGAATGCGCTCGGCACGGGTGGCCAGCACTGCGGGTATTCGATACGCCTCGCTCGCCAGCTCCCGCATGATCACGGTGGTCCGGGGCGCCGGGCAAGTGAGGAAGCCGACCGTATAGGGGCTGTCGAGCAGGACGCCCGTGTCGTCGCGGAAGACAGGCACAGCGGGAGACAGGATCACGCGGTCGCTGTAGAAAGGGTCCGGTGTGCTTCGGTGGTGCTCGTAGTATTGCGGCACGGCCAGCAGGGTGGTGTACAGCGCCGACGCTCGGCACAGGGCTTCTTCTTGGGTGCGAGCGCCGGCGAGGTAGTGGCCGCCGGGATTACGTGCGGACGCGAAATTCAGGACGGCGACCGGCTCCGGATCGGTATCGTGCATCCGGAGCGCCGCAGCGAGGCTGCTCTCCCCGGTCACCGTGATGACGGTGGTGGCCTCGCTGCGGGTGATGACCGGGACCGGGTCGGGGCCGTACATCCGGGTGCCCTGGACGGCGGCTTGCACCCTCGATGTCAACGAGACATAGTGTCCGCCGGGCGTCAGGTAACCGCCGGCTGCGATGATCCGCTCGTTGTCGGCAGCGATGGCTCGCAGGCGATCTTCTTCTGCGGTCATGAATGTGTGGTTCCTCTGATTCAAGGTTTCCCCGTCATTGCCCTCAGGCGCGCGACAGGTAGGTCCGCAGCATCGCGGTGACGGCGGTGATCTGGCCGAGCGGGACGTGCTCGTCGCGTTTGTGGGCGAGGTTGGGGTCGCCGGGGCCGAAGTTGACGGCGGGGATGCCGCGGGCGGCGAAGCGGGAGACGTCGGTCCAGCCGTATTTGGCGCGCACGCCGCCGCCACCGTGGGCGTTGACGGAGTCGATGAGGGTGCGGGCGGCGGGGGCGGTCAGGCCGGGGAGCGCGCCGGGTGAGGAGTCGGTGATGTCGAAGGCGATGTCGAGTCCGTCGAAGACCTCGCGGACATGCGCGATGGCCTGCTCGACGGTGCGGTCGGGGGCGAAACGGAAGTTCACATCCACCTCGGCGACATCGGGCACCACATTGCCCGCGACCCCACCCGAGACCCGCACGGCCGACAGACCCTCGCGGTACACGCAACCGTCGATATCGACCTCGCGCGCCGCATAGGCCGACAACCGCGCCAGCACCGGTGCGAGACCGTGAATCGCGTTCTCCCCCAGCCATGCTCGCGCCGAATGCGCGCGTACACCCGAGGTGGTCAATCGCACCCGCAAGGTGCCCTGGCATCCGGCTTCGATCCAACCGGCCGATGGTTCACCGAGAATCGCCAAATCACCTTCGAGCCATTCCGGCAATTCGCGCTCGATATGTCCGAGGCCGTTGAACTCCGCGGCGATCTCCTCGCCGTCGTAGAAGATCAGCGTCAAATCGTGGGCCGGATCGGCGATCGTGGCGGCCAGGTGCAGGAATACCGCGTCGCCGGACTTCATATCGACTGTGCCACAACCGAACAGCACCGCTTCACCGTCGACTTCATCCGGCCGGCTCGGCAGATTGTCCGCGATCGGCACGGTATCCAGATGGCCCGCCAGAATCACCCGTGTCGGCAGTCCTCGCTGTGTCCGCGCCAGCACCACGTTCCCGTGCCGCAGCACTTCGAACCCGGTGGTCTGATCCCGCAACGCCTGCTCGACCAGATCCGCGATCTTCGCCTCGTCGAGCGAAACACTCGGCACGTCGACGAGGGCGGCGGTCAGCTGGATGGGATCGGCACGCAAATCGAGGGTCACATCTCGACAGTAGTACGGCGATGGGGTTGAACGACCCCCACACGGGACGGGACCGGCGTAATCGTGCAATCCGGCTGCCGCCAGTCAGAAAACTGACTGGGAACGGTCGAAGTGCACGATCAGGCCGGTCTGAGTGGCCCGACGCACAGGGGTCGCGGAACACGCACAGACGTTCACGCTGCAAGATAGGGCTGTGAGTATTCAGGGAGCAACTGCAGTCGGTATCGCCAATGTGACCTCGGACGGGACCGTCCTCGATACCTGGTACCCCAGCCCCGCGCTGGGCGAGTTCACCGAGACCGGCTCCCAGCGCCTCGACGCCGCCGAGGTGCCCGAGTTCGCCGAACTCCTCGGCGTTGACGCGGCGCGTGGGGTCGAGGTCGTCGCGGTGCGCACCACGATCGCGGACCTGTCGGCCGCCCCGGCCGACGCGCACGAGGTGTACCTGCGCCTGCACCTGCTCTCGCATCGTCTGGTCCAGCCGCACGGCCTGAACCTCGACGGCCAGTTCGGCCTGCTCAGCAATGTCGTGTGGACCAACCACGGCCCGTGTGCGGTCGACGGCTTCGAGCAGACCCGCCTGAAGCTGCGCGCCCGCGGCCCGGTGACGGTGCTCAGCGTCGACAAGTTCCCCCGCCTGGTCGACTACGTGGTCCCGTCCGGTGTGCGCATCGGTGACGCCGACCGGGTCCGCCTCGGGGCGCACCTCGCCGCGGGCACCACCGTGATGCACGAGGGCTTCGTCAACTTCAACGCGGGCACCCTCGGCAACTCGATGGTCGAGGGCCGTATCTCGGCGGGCGTCGTGGTGGGCGACGGCTCCGATGTGGGCGGCGGCGCCTCCATCATGGGCACCCTGTCCGGCGGCGGCACCCAGGTCATCTCGGTCGGCGAGCGTTCGCTGCTCGGCGCCAACTCCGGGCTCGGC
The DNA here is from genome assembly GCF_052814245.1 of Nocardia sp. IBHARD005. Classification (NCBI taxonomy): domain Bacteria; kingdom Bacillati; phylum Actinomycetota; class Actinomycetes; order Mycobacteriales; family Nocardiaceae; genus Nocardia; species Nocardia sp. IBHARD005. Next base: position 2,741,569 of record NZ_CP199935.1, on the reverse strand, counting down.
ATCTCGCTCGGCAACGACTGCGTGATCGAGGCGGGCCTCTATGTCACCGCGGGCACCAAGGTCACCGGACCCGACGGCACCGTGGTCAAGGCGGCGAGCCTGTCCGGTCAGGACAACCTGCTGTTCCGCCGCAATTCCACCACCGGCGCCGTCGAAGTCGTTGCGCGCAAGGGCACCGGCGTCGAACTGAATGCCGCATTGCACGCCAACGATTGATCTTCCGAATTGCCGGGCCGATCGGCCCGGCAATTCTGCGCGCCAGTCACAATTCAGCAAATATTGCGGTTTCATGACAATGAACCCGAATGTGCGACAAGCAATTTCGCACGCTAACCTTCGTTTCGCTGCTCCGATCAGGACAGTGACAAAGCGGAGGGATTGAAGAATGAAGTTCGGAAAGATCACTACTGCTGTTTTCATGGCGGTCGCCGCGGTGGGGATTACCGCTGCCACTGCTCACGGTGCGCCCGCGGTGGCCACCGAGCAGCCCGCTGTAGTGGCTTCGGGGGGCGTGACTTCTGGCGTGACGCACGGAATCAACTACCAGACCACGGTGTCCCCGGCTGACAAGACCGTCACCTGGGCCGTCGACAACGGCAAGTTCGAGGTCGCCGCCGACGGCGCCTCGGTGCTGCTCAAGACCGCCGACGGCGTGACCGTCGACCAGGCGCCGCTGCGCTCCGAGGTCGCCGGCCTGCCGATCGCCGTGAACCAGCAGATCAGCGAGGACGGCCGCACCGTCAAGCTGACCTCCACCATGGCGCCCGAGGATTCCGCGAAGCTGAGCAACGTCGCGGAACTGAAGGACATCAGCTCCTACGACCGGCTGATGGCGCAGGTCAACAAGAACCTGCCCGGCGTCGTCATCGGCGGCATCCTCGGCGCGTTCATCCCGTTCCTGTGGCTGATCACCATTCCGGCCGGAATGGTCATCGGCGGCTACGTGATGGGCGGCCAGGAATTCCTGGATGCCGTGATCGCCTTCGCGACCGGTCAGCCCTGATCTGACATCGCGGTAAGGAAAGGCCTCGTACTTCTGCGGAGTGCGGGGCCTTTCTGCCGTGATGCACGTCACCGTCACAAACGCGCGCCGAGCCGCATCCCATGGTCGAAAGCAACCGTCCATGGCAGGAGGCACAGATGAACATCGTGGTTATCGGCGCAGGGTACGCGGGCACTGGCGCGGCGAATCGGCTGAGCCGCAAGGCCCCTGACACTCGGATCACCGTGATCAATCCGCGCGGCGAATTCGTCGAACGGGTGCGGTTGCACGAGCAGATCGCGGGCAGCGGGACCGCGGCCCGGCCGCTCACCGAGATGCTCCGGGCCGGCATCGCGGTCGAGACAGCGAGCGTGGACAAGATCGGCGATGGTGTTGTCACCCTCGACGACGGCCGGACCCTTGCCTTCGATCACGCGATTCTCGCGGCGGGCAGCATCGCCAACCCGCTACCCGGTGCGATCGCGGTCGGTACGTGGGAAGGGGCCGAACAGGCACGAACCGCGCTCGAGGCGCTGCCCGCCGGCGGGATCGTCTCGGTGATCGGTGGTGGGCTGACCGGGATCGAGACCACGGCCGAGATCGCCGAAGCCCGTCCGGACCTGCGTGTACGGCTGGTGAGCAGCACGGTTGGCGCCGCGCTCTCGGCGGGTGGGCAGCGGTATATCCGCGACACGCTGGCCCGGCTGAACGTGGAGATCGTGGCCGACCAGATCGACGAGATCGACGGCACGACGCTGCGACTGGGCTCGGGCACCGAACTCGATTCCGACCTCACCCTCTGGGCCATCATCGCCGCGGTGCCCGACCTTGCCGCCCGCAGCGGACTCGCCGTGGACGCCGATGGCCGAGCCCTGGTCGACGCCACTCTGCGCAGTGTCACCGATCCACGCGTCTTCGCTGTCGGCGATTGCGCGGCCGTGCCCGGCATGCGTATGGCCTGCGCCACCGCCGCTCCCCAAGGCGCGCACGCGGCGGATACGCTGGCCGGAATGATCAAAGGGCGTGCGGCGCGGCCGTTCTCGATGGGCTATGCCGGGCAGGGTATGAGCCTGGGGCGGCACGACGCCCTGCTGCAGACAACCGACCGCGCGGACAACGCCTATCGGCTGTTCTTCGGCGGGCGCTTGACCGCGTTCGGCAAGGAGCTCGTCAGCCGCTACGCCGCCTACGCCGCGCGGACCGGCCGCAGCGTGTGGATGGGCGGCCCGAAGCAGTGATCCAGGCACACGTCGACACCTTCACCGAGAACCGGCGGCTGCTGTTCTCGATCGCCTACGAGATCCTCGGTTCGGTGGTCGACACCGAGGACGTCCTGCACGACAGCTACCTGCGCTGGCGCGAGGTCGACCTCGCGCTGGTCGAGAACCCGCGCGCTTACCTGGCGCAGATCGTCACCCGTCAGTCGCTGGGCGTGCTGCGGTCCACCGCCCGCAGGCGCGAGGAGTACATCGGGCCGTGGCTGCCCGAGCCGCTGGCCACCGAGGCCGACGGCGGGGTCGAGCATGTGCTGACCGGCGAGGCGGTGACCACCGCGATGCTGCTCGTGCTGGAAACGCTCACGCCGGTGCAGCGCGCGGTGTTCGTGCTGCGCGAGGTGTTCGCGTTCGATTACCCGGAGATCGCCGCGGCGGTGGACAAATCGGAAGCCGCTGTGCGGCAGCTGAACCAGCGTGCCCGCAACCGGGTGCACGCGGCACGCCACACCGCCATCGCCACTCCCGCGCAGGCCCAGTCGGTGGTCGAGAAATTCTCGATCGCGGCCGCCACCGGCAATGTGCAGGCACTGATGGACGTGCTCGCTCCGGATGTGGTGTTCCTCGGTGACGGCGGCGGTGTGGTGAACGCGGTGCGCAGGCCCGTGCGCGGCCAGGACAAGGTGGCCCGGCTGGTCATCGGGTTGCTCGCGAAGGGTCAGCGGCTCGGCGTTCTCGGCGCGCACCTGGGCATCTACAACGCGATGCCCTCGATCCTGGCGACCGTCGACGGCGTGCTCGACCAGGTGACCTCCATCGAGGTCACCAATGGTCGCGTCACCGCGATCTACTCCATGCGAAACCCCGAAAAGCTCAGTGCTGTGCGGGTTCCGGGATGAGGCCGAAGGCGATAACCCGGTCGGGGTGGATCCGGATGAGCGCATCGGGCTGATCGCCCATGTAGGACTCCACGCCGGTCAGCGCCTCGGCGGTGCCGCGGATCTCGAGGCAGCGCACCCGCCACGGCTGCACCGAGGCGATGTCGTCGACGACGAAGGCGACCCGGGCGTTGTCGGCCAGATTGCGGAACTTCTTGGAGGCGGCCATGTTCCAGCCCGCGATGTCGATGGTGCCGAGTTCGGCGTTGTAACGGAAGCCGACCGGGTTGTTCTGTGGCGAGCCGTCGGCGCGGACCGTTGCCAACCGCCCGAGCCGTTGGGTCGACAGGTACGCGAGATGTTCCGGTGTCAGCGTTGCGCTCATGCATCGACACTAAAACCTCGAGTGCTGTCGAGGTCAAGGGACCATCGAGGACGAGGGGGCGTGCGCACCGTCGTGCGATGCGCGCCGCCCCTCGACCTCGCGCCATCGGCGCGCTATGCTGACAGTTATACGGAACCGTATACTGGAGGTTCGACATGACACTTCCCCCTGGTCAACGCGCGATCGACGGCTTCCCCCGGTTCGGCACGCACCTCCATCACCCACCGCCGCAGATCCCGGCCGACCCGGTGATCGAGCTCGGTGGCGCCCTCACCGAGCCCCTCACGCTCACCGAGTCCGACCGCGCACAACTGCCTCGCCGCGAGCTCGCCGCCGACTTCCACTGCGTCGCAGGCTGGTCTGCCACCGACCTGCTGTGGGAAGGAACCACTTTCGAGACCCTCTACCGCCTGCGGGTCGAACCGCTGCTCGCGCCGGGCGTTTCGATCACCCACATCGTCTTCCAGGGTTTCGACGGCTACCGATCGGTCGCTGTGTTCGAGGACGCCATGGCCGACGACGTGCTCATCGCCGACCGCCTCGACGGGCAGCCACTCACCAGCGACCACGGCGCTCCGGTACGGCTGGTGAGTCCGAGCCAGTACGGCTTCGTCAACACAAAGCACCTGTGCCGCATCGAATTCCACACCTCGGCACCACCGGACCCCGACCGGTTCTCACCGCTGGCCGCACACCCGAGGGCTCGTGTCTGGGCGGAGGAACGCCACCGCTACCTGCCCGGTCGCGTAGTGCGACCCATCTACCACCGACTGATCAGCCCGATCCGCGCGCTGAGCGCACGCGGGAGTCGCAAACCCCCCGGGTGAATCCGGCACCGGGACAATTCACCTCGCGCCCGTAGCCGGCCCTTCCAGAGCCCGCCGCCGGAGCCGCTCTCGGACCGAGCTACTTCGCGTCAGGCCAGCAGCTTCTTCTGCACCTTGCCCATCGCATTGCGCGGCAGCGAGTCGGCGAAGCGAACCTCGCGCGGGCGCTTGTGGGCCGAAAGCTGTTCGCCCACATAGGCGGTGAGCTCGATGCCGAGCGCGTCGGAACCCCCGTCGCGCGCGACGACGAAGGCAACGATCCGCTGACCCAGATCGTCATCGGGCAGCCCGACCACGGCGACCTCGGCGACCGCCGGATGTCCGAGCAGCGCGGTCTCGATCTCCCCCGCGCCGATCCGGTAGCCGCCGGATTTGATGAGGTCGATCGACTCGCGCCCGACGATCCGATGGAACCCGTCGGCATCGATGACCGCCACGTCACCGGTGCGGAACCACCCGTCCTCGGTCCAGTCCCGCGCGCTGGCCTCGGGCCGATTCCGGTACCCGTCGAACAGCATCGGCCCACGGACCTGCAGACCACCGATGCTCACACCGTCGCGCGCGACGGGCTCACCGGCTTCATCGCGCAGCCTCGTTTCGACGCCGCGCACCGGCGTGCCGACCCAGCCGGGCCTGCGCTCACCGTCGGCCCGGGTGGACAGCGTGATCATGGTTTCGCTCATCCCGTACCGCTCCACCGGTGCTTGCCCGGTGAGTTCGGCCAGCTTCTCGAACACCGGCACCGGCAGCGGCGCACTGCCCGAGACGAGCAGCCGTGCCTTACCCAGTTCCTTTGCCAGTTCGGGCTTTTCGACCACCCGCGACCAGACCGTCGGCACCCCGAAATACAGGCTGCCGCCCGCTGCCGCGTACGCCTCGGGTGTCGGCTTGCCGGTGTGGATCACCGGACTACCGACCCGCAACGGCCCGAGCAGCCCGAGGATCAGCCCGTGGACGTGGAACAGCGGTAGCCCGTGCACCAGTGTGTCCTTCCACGTCCACGCCCACGCCTCGGCCAGCGCGTCGAGCCCGGCGGCGATCGCGCCGCGGCTGAGCATCACGCCCTTGGGCGCCCCGGTGGTTCCCGAGGTGTAGAGGATGAAGGCGATCGCCGCCGGATCGGGCTCGGGATAGGTATGCCACGAGCGTGCGTGCAGCCGCACCGGCACCACCGGCAGACCCGTGCCCTCCGGCGCCGGGCCCAGCCAGGCCTGCGCACCCGAATCGCGCAGAATGTGCTCGCGTTCGGCGGTTCCGGAGTCCGGTGGCACCGGAACGACGGTCACGCCCGCGATCAGGCAACCGACCACGGCGATCACGGTGCGCAGGGTCGGCTCGGCCAGCACCGCGACGCGGTCGGCACGGGCGATGCGTTCGGCCACCGATGTTGCCGAACCCAGCAGATCGCTGCGCGACACGGTGGCATCATCGATGGTGACGGCGTCGGGAATGTCATCCCCGGCGGCGACGGCGGCCGGATTCAGCGAAGCGAGCAGCAGCGGCGGACCATAGGGCATCTGTCAACGCTAACGCGACGTGGTTCGGGGAACGTCGGCGCCGCTGTCGTTGACACCCCGGCGACATGATGAGACATTCAATGTATAACTCTCTCACGCTCTCTTCGACGAAAACGGGGTCAACGATGACCATCCTGTCGCGCTCGCGTTCACAGCGGTCCGAACCGGCACAATTCGACATCCGCGACTACATCGACGGCTCCGCCGCCTTCTACGGCGCGACCGCCAACGTGATCATGCAGCTCAGCCTCGCACCCGTCGGCTACGGCGTCGCGGAATCGACAGTGCACAGCGGCAGCATCATGGAGCACCCGGTGAAGCGCACCCGGACCACGCTCACGTACCTGTCCGTGGCGCTGATGGGCACCGACGCCGACCGCGCGGCCTACCGCACCGCCATCAACGGCGCGCACCGCCACGTCCACTCCACCGCCGACAGCCCGGTGCAGTACAACGCCTTCGACAAGAACCTGCAGCTGTGGGTGGCCGCGTGCCTGTACTGGGGCTCGATCGACGTGATGGATCGCCTCTACGGGCCCGTCGACGACGCCACCGCCGACACCTTCTACGACTACGCCCACTACCTCGGCACCACCCTGCAGGTGCCTCGCGAGATGTGGCCCGCCGATCGCGCCGCCTTCGACGCCTACTGGTCCGAGCACTTGCCGCTCACCAGCGTCGACCCCACGATCAAGGCCTACTTCGACGACCTGCTCGACCTGAGGATGGTGAACCCGCTCCTGCGTCTGCTCTTCGCCCGCTTCCACCGCTGGTTCACCACCGGACTGCTCCCGCAACACCTCCGAGACGAACTCGGCCTCTGCTGGACTCCGGCCGACGAACGCACACTGAACCGCCTGATGCGCACCACCGGCACCGTCACCGGCCGGATGCCCCGCCTCCTGCGCAACTTCCCCTTCAACGCCACCCTCGCCGACATGCGCCGCCGCCACCGGCGAGGCAAGCCGCTGATCTGACCCACCTCGCGCTCCGGCTGCCGGCACCGGCAGCCGGAGCGCGAGGTCAGCGCAGATCGTCGGCGATGATCCGCTCGATATCGCGCTCGGCCAGCGCGGTGATCGTGACGAACGGGTTGACGCTGGTATTGCCGGGCCTTACCGCGCGCCTCACTCGCCGACCGGCGGCATTCGGGTTTCATTCCCACGACCGCAACGCCGTCGTACGAATCGGAGGACGCTCGTGAGCATTCGAACAGTGACCTGGTGTGTGGCGGCGGCCGCCGTCGGCCTCATGGCGGCCGCACCCGCCGCCCACGCCGACGAGGACCCCACGACGGTGCCGCCACGAACCGCCATTTCGCTGCGGATGCCAGGCGGATTCGCCTGGGGCACAGCCAACGAGCACGAATCGCGGTCGGCCCTGTCGATGTCCAAGCTCTACATCGTCGACTACGCGCTGCGCCACGGCGACGGTTCATCGGAGGACCGCGCACTGTCGGAACGGATGATCCGCGACTCCGACGACGGCGCCGCCACCCAGCTGGCAGGCAAATACCCGCAAGCGATCGAAGCGACCGCGAGCGAATACGGACTGCGCCAGACCCACGGCACCGCCGACTGGGGCCGGTCGAGTACCAGCACCGCCGACATCACCGAATTCCTGGCCGCCAAGCAGCGCACCGATGCCGGTTCGCCGATCTTCGAGTGGATGGCGGGTGCGAGCAATACCGCCGCCGACGGCACGCCCCAGAACTGGGGCACCGCCCAGCTCCCCGGCGTGCAGGGCAGCAAGTGGGGGTGGTCCGATATCGGCGCCCCCGAGGTGGCTTCCGCGTCGTTCGGACCCAGCTTCTCGGTCGCCGCGCACACCTACGGCACCCCGGCCGACCAGTCCGCGGATGTGCTCGACGCCGTGCCCGCGCTGATCCTGCGCCTGGCCGGAGCGTATTGATCCAGTCCATGGTGCGGTAGCCGGCGTCAGAAGGGGGCTTGCTGCCACCAGTTGTCGCGGGTCTCCTCGAAGGAACGACCCGGCCACGACACCTCGACCACCGAGTTCGCGCTGAACACATTGCCGCGTTCCCTGGCCGCGAGAGTGAACGGTGCGGCGGGGTCGCGGGGGCGGTAGGCGGCGAGGCTGGTGTGGTGCAGCTCCCGGGTGGCGTCCTCGGTGGTGTGCCGCAGGAGATAGGCATCGGCATCGGCGGCGTTCGGGTACTCGGTGTACCAGGCGATGAGTCCGTCGGCGTCGGTGCAGGTGATCTGCCGCAGCGGCGCCGGATCGCCCGGCAGCACGACCAGCGACGGGGTTGCCGAACAGTTCGCCTCGCGCCAGCCGCGCCCGGTCGGCCCCGACGGGATCAACTCGGTGAACCCCGAGGCAACCGACGCATGCGCACCCCAGGTGGGCGGCGGCGGAACTCGATTCGGGCGCAAGAACTTCCAGTAGATCGCACCGGCTCCGACGACGCCGACCCCGGCGACCAGCGCCAGCACGAGCAGGCTCACCGCGAGTACCCGCCACCGTGAGGAGACGGCCCGCTGCGCTGACCGCTCACGGCGCAGCGGCACCACCGGAACCGGCCCGCCGGCACCGGCAGCCGCTTCCCCGAAACGCGGAATCGACCCGGAACCAACAGGGTTCAGGTTGCCGCCGTGGTACGCGGCTGCCTGCGGAACAGAGTGTGGCGTGCTGACGAGGGTCGGGTTCAGCGAATTCGCGTCAGGATCGGCCGACCACTGTTCCCGGCCGGCAGGCGGCGCCTCGGACGAAATAGCGGAACCGCTTGCCGCGCGGCCGACTTCCTGAACAAGCAGCGGCTGGGAACCGCCGACACCCTGCGACCCGAGATCGGCACGAGTCAGTGCCACTGTCGCCGCGCGAGCGAATTCCTCGCAGCTGGTGAATCTTTCGGCGGGCTCCTTCGCCATGGCCCGCGCGATGACCGCGTCGATTCCGGGCGGCAGGTCGACGATCATCGCGGACGCGCGAGGCACCGGCTTGGCCAGGTGGGCGGCGACCACCGCGCCGGGATTCTCTGCGGGAAACGGGCTTTCGCCGGTGAGCAGCGTAAAGAGGGTGCAGCCGAGCGAGTACTGGTCGGCGCGGTGGTCGACCGGGGCGCCCGAGAGTTGTTCGGGCGAGGCGTAGGCGAGGGTGGCGAGGAAGGCTCCGGTGCGGGTGAGTTGGCGGGCGTCGCCACGGAGTCGGGCGATGCCGAAGTCGGTGAGCAGGACACGGTCACCGGTGCGGCTGGGTGCCAGCAAGATGTTGGCGGGCTTCACATCTCGGTGCAGTACACCGCGATCGTGGGCGTAGTCCAGCGCTTCGGCGGTCTGGGCGATGATGCCGACCGCCCGAACCGGATCCAGTGGCTCACCGCGGAACACCGAGGCATCGCGGCCGTCGACGTACTGCATGGAAATCCACATCAGCCCGTCGTCGACCCCACGGTCGAGCACCGACACGATGCCAGGGTGGTCGAGATGGGCCGAGACATCGGCCTCGCGCTCGAACCGGCCGCGGACCTCGTGGTCGGAATACAGTTCGCGATTCAGCAGTTTCAGCGCGACCCGCCGGGGCAGTCGAGGATGCGCCGCCAGATACACGGTGCCCATTCCACCCCGGCCGAGCAGCCGATCGATTCGATACTCCGCGAACACCGTGCCCGCCTCGAACTCCACCCCGTGCATTCGTTGCGAGCCTTTCGATCCGGTACCGCGCCGATCCGCCCGACCCTGCTGGGCCCAGGCGCGGTGCGTTCGTCAGTCTATTCGCGCATGGCCGAAGTGCAGTCGCAGGTGTGCCCAACCGATCCGGCCGCCGACGCGCGAGATGCGTTGCGGACAGACGAAACCCCGGGCACGATCACGGCCCGGGGTGCGTCCTGCTCAGGACAGGCGCGCGGCCGCTTCGGCGATGCGCTCGTCGGTGGCGGTCAGTGCGATGCGCACGTGTTCGGGTGAACGGGGACCGTAGAAATCGCCGGGGGCGGCGAGGATTCCACGTTCGGCGAGCCAGTCGAGAGTGATGCGGCACGGTTCGCCGCGGGTGGCCCACAGGTACAGACCCGCCTCGGAGAAATCGATGCGGAAACCCGCCTGCCGCAAGGCGTTTCGCAGGATCTCGCGGCGGGCGCGGTAACGCTCGCGCTGCTGCGCCTCGTGCACGTCGTCGCTGAGCGCGGCGGTCATCGCGGCCTGGATCGGGAACGGCATGATCATGCCGGAGTGCTTGCGCACCTCGAGCAGTTCGGCCACCAGTTCCGGGTCACCGGCGATGAAACCGGCGCGGTAGCTGGCCAGGTTCGAGGTCTTCGACAGGGAATGGATGGCCAGCAGGCCGGTGTGGTCGCCGTCGCAGACGCGCGGGTCGAGGATCGAGACGGCCTCGCCCTCCCAGGTCAGGCCCAGGTAGCACTCGTCGGAGGCGACGACCGCGCCGCGCTCGCGAGCGAACGCCACCACCTTGCGCAGGTGCTCGACGGGCAGCACCTTGCCGGTGGGGTTCGAGGGCGAGTTCACGAAGATCAGCGCCGGATTCTGCGGGCCGATCTGGGTGAGACCGTCTGCGCGCCAGGGCTTCGCGCCCGCCAGCAACGCGCCGACCTCGTAGGTCGGGTAGGCGATCTCGGGGATCACCACCAGATCGTCGGAGCCGGCACCGAGCAGCCGCGGCAGCCCGGCGATCAGCTCTTTCGTGCCGAGCACCGGCAGCACCGCCGCCGGATCGACACCGGTGACGCCGAACCTGCGCGCCAACGCGGCGACGACGGCGGAGCGCAGCTCCGGGGTGCCGTGCGTGGTCGGATATCCGGGAACAGCCGCCACCGAACCCAAGGCCGCCTGGATCAGCGGATCGACCGGGTCAACGGGGGTGCCGACGGACAGGTCGACAAGACCACCCGGATGGGTGGCCGCCTTCTGTTTGACCGCGGCGATGGTGTCCCAGGGGAAGTCGGGCAGCAGGCTGCTCACCCGGCCCCCCCGGGTGTGGGTGGGCACCCCTGTGCTCACTCTTCGGCCATCGGGGGCAGCGCCTTGATGAAGGCGGGGTCGAAGTCGACCACACCGACCTTGGTCGCGCCACCGGGGGATCCCAGTTCGTTGAAGAAGTCGACGTTGGCGTTGATGTAACCGCTCCACTGATCCGGAGTGTCGTCCTCGTAGAAGATCGCCTCCACGGGGCAGACCGGCTCACACGCACCACAGTCCACGCACTCGTCGGGTTGGATGTAGAGCATGCGACCGCCCTCGTAGATGCAATCCACGGGGCATTCCTCGATGCACGCCTTGTCCTTCACGTCAACGCACGGTTCAGCGATGATGTACGGCACTGCCGTTCTCCTAGTCTGTCCTCACCTGCGGTGATACTCCGCCCACGCAACCCTAGCGTGATCCTGGCCCTCGGCGCAGGTCAGCCTGCCCTAACTGCCGCCGGTCATGACGTCGTCGACGCTGCCCGACCCCTCCGGTTCGCCCGGTCAACCGATTGTCAGCACCGGGGACCGGGTTTCGCCCTTTACCTGCGCAACATCGAGGCTTAGATTTGTTCTCGGAAATCGTTGCACACAGCGGATCCCCTCGCGTCACGGAGACCGCGCGACGAAGGGAACCGTTATGAGTACGGCGCAAGAGCGTGCGGCCGCGCTGGACCTGGTAGCCCGGCTGAAGTCGTCCTATCCCGAGCTTCCGAACGCGCCCACCCCCGATCTGCTCGATCACGACCGCCTATGGGCGTATTTGAAAACCGATCACGATGTGGGCGGTGAGCCCGACGCCCCGATCGCGTACGAGAACAAGCAGTACGAGCTGTGGGAGCACAACACCTATGTGATCTGCGAGGTGCTCGCCTGGCGTGGGATCTGGCTCTCCGAGGAACGGCGCCGGATCGGCAATGTCGATCTCGGGCGCGCGATGTACCTGGGTCTGCCCTACTACGGCCGATGGCTGCTCGCCGTCGCGCGTGTCCTGGCCGAGAAACACCACATCGGCCTGACCGAACTGAGTGAACGCATGGTCGAGGTCGAGGCGCGCTACGCGGGCGGTCTGGCCGGGAAGACCCTGGCCGCCGAGCCGAAGTTCGAAGGCGACGGCTCCCAGGTCGCGCGCAATCGTCATCACCTCGAGGCGGTCGGCAAGGGCGATCCGCAAGTGTTCGCCGGTCGGGCCGGCAAGGCGCGGTTCGAGGTCGGCGATCCCGTGCGGGTCAGGGAACTGCCCGCGCTGTTCTACACCCGCACCCCGGAGTACGTACGCGGCGCGGTCGGGCGGATCGTCGCGCTCGCCTACGAGAGTCCGGCACCGGAAGACGAGACGTGGGACCGGCCCGACGCGGTGCCCGAGTGGTTCTACGTCGTCGAGTTCGACCTCGCGACCTTGTGGCACGGCTACACCGGGACCAGCGCCGACATCTTGCGCACGGAGATCCCCGAACGCTGGCTCGAGCCAACCACCTGAACCGATCATCCTGCCCAGAAAGGGATTCCATGACCGGGCACGACCACGATCACGACCACGAACGCACGGTGGCCCCGATGGTCGACGAGATCACCGATTTCGAAGTGCTGGAGATCGCGTTGCGCGAGCTGTGTATCGAGAAGGGCATCTTCACCGCCGAACAACACCGGCGGTTCACCGAATTCGCCGAACAGATCGGCCCGGCTCCCGCTGTCCACCTCGTGGCACGCGCCTGGCTGGATCCCGACTTCAAGGCACTCGCGCTCGCCGAACCGATGACCGCGAGCAAAGAGGTCGGGGTGGACTGGCTGGAGCCGACCGGTTTCGGCACACCGAGCGACTTCACCGCCTTCTCCATCCTCGAAGACACCCCGACGCTGCACAACGTGATCGTGTGCGCGTTGTGTTCGTGCTACCCGCGACCGATTCTGGGCAACTCCCCCGAGTGGTATCGCACACCGAATTACCGGCGGCGGATGGTGCGCTGGCCACGCCAGGTGCTCTCCGAGTTCGGACTCGACCTGCCCGCGAATGTGGCTGTGCGCGTACAGGACTCGAACCAGAAGCACCGATTCATGGTGCTGCCCCTGCGTCCCACGGGTACCGACGGCTGGAACGAGGATCAGCTCGCGGAGATCATCACCCGCGACTGTTTGATCGGCGTCGCGCTGCCCACACCGGGTGTGACCACGAATGTGGTCACCTACACCCGGCCTGCCATCCACCCGGCGACCTGACGGAGCGCGACTATGAGCACACCCGAGATCGCCACGCTGCGGGCCATCGTCGAACGCGACCAGGTATGGCCGAGGATGGCCGCCACGTACGGGGTGAGCAATCCCGTGCCGCCGTGGAAGACCAGCCTGGACGGCCTCTGCGACGCACTCGATCACGCGCGCTGCGCAGCGCCGATCCCGAATTTCCAGAACCGGCGCGACGACGAGGATTCGCTGTCGGCGACCGTCTATGCCGGCCTGCCCTATCCCGAGAACCAGCTCGTCGCCCTGGCGCATTCCCTCGTGACGCGCGGCATCATCGACGAGAAGGAACTGCAGGATCGGCTCGTCAGCGTTCGGGCCCGGCTGCAATCCTGACCTCAGCCGATCGAGAGCGGCAGCGGCACCGCCTTCGATTCGACCTGTCCGTAGGTCGTGGTGCGCTCACGGACCGGACGGTCGATGCCCGCCGCGATCTCGGTGAGTTCGGCGACGGTCTTGGCTGAACCGTGCTGGGAGCCCGCCATCCTGGAGATGGTCTCCTCCATCAGCGTGCCACCCAGATCGTTGGCGCCGCCGGTGAGCATGGCCTGGGTGCCGAGAGTGCCCAGTTTCACCCAGCTGGTCTGGATGTTGTGGATGCGCCCGTGCAGCATGATGCGGGCCAGGGCGTGGACCGCGCGGTTGTCGCGGTTGGTCGGTCCGGGTCGAGCCGCGCCCGCGAGGTACAGCGGCGCGCTCTGGTGGACGAACGGCAGCGGAACGAACTCGGTGAAGCCGCCCGTCTCGTCCTGGATGCCGCGCAGCACACGCAGGTGACCTACCCAGTGCTTCGGGTTGTCCACATGGCCGTACATCATCGTCGAGCTCGACGGGATGCCCAGCTGGTGGGCGGTGGTAATGACCTCGATCCAGGCGGAAGTGGGGAGTTTGCCCTTGGTGAGGACCCAGCGGACCTCGTCGTCGAGGATTTCGGCGGCCGTTCCGGGGATCGAGCCCAATCCGGCCTCTTTCAGCGCCGAAAGCCAGTCGTGGATGCTCTGGCCGCCGCGCGAGGCGCCGTTGACGATCTCCATCGGGCTGAACGCGTGGACGTGCATCGACGGGACGCGGGCCTTGATGGCCCGGACCAGATCGGCGTAACCGGTGACGGGGAGTTCGGGGTCGATGCCGCCCTGCATGCAGATTTCGGTGGCGCCGTCGACGTGGGCTTCCCACGCGCGATCGGCGACCTCGCCGGTGCTGAGGGTGAAGGCGTCGGCGTCGCCCTTGCGCTGAGCGAAAGCGCAGAAGCGGCAGCCGGTGTAGCAGATATTGGTGAAGTTGATATTGCGGTTCACCACGTAGGTGACCTCGTCGCCGGAAACCTCGCGCCGTAGCGAATCAGCGAGTGCGGCAACGGCTTCCATATTGGCACCGTCGGCGGTGGCCAAGGCCAGGTACTGGTCGTCGGTGAGTCCCGCCGGGTCCTTCTCGGCGGCACGCAGGGCGTCGAGTACCTCGGAATCGAGGCGCTCGGGTGCCACGACGGCCAGGTCACGGGCGTGTTCGCGGATCGTCTCCCAGTCACCGAACGCGCCGACGACCTCCTGACCGAGCCCGGAATCGCTGCGGCTGTCGGTGTTTCGGCCCTCGGTGTCGATGGCGGTGTTCAGGTCGACGCGGCCGGCCGAATCCCATGACTCGTCCGGCTCCTGCCAGGGCAGGCCGACCGGCATGGCATCGGGCCTGGCCAGCCCGGTCGCGGGATCGGTGAGCGCGCCGACGTGCGCGCCGATGCGCGGATCGATCCACGGGTGGCCCGCGCGAACGTATTTCGGGTGCGCGGAGGTGCGCTCGACGAGGGTGAACCCGGCCGCCTCGGTGATCTCGCGCAGGGTATCCAGGTTCGGCCACGGCCGTTCGGGGTTCACGTGGTCGACCGTCACCGGCGACACCCCGCCCCAGTCGTCGATACCCGCGTCGATCAATGCCCGGCAATCACTGTGCGACACCAGGTTCGGGGGTGCCTGCACCGGAACATCCGGTCCCAGAAGCAATCTCGTCACCGCGACGGTTGCCAGGAACTCCGCGACGCCCGCGTCGGGAACATCGCGCATGGCGGTGTCGTCCTTGGCCCGGAAGTTCTGCACGATCACTTCCTGGATGTGCCCGAATTCCCTGTGCTGCTGACGAATCGCCATGATCGACTCGGCGCGCTCGGTGAGATTCTCACCGATGCCGACCAGGATGCCGGTGGTGTAGGGCACCGAGAGCCTGCCCGCGTCGGTGATCGAACGCAGCCGGACCGCGGGATCCTTGTCGGGGCTGCCGTAATGGCACTCGCCCTTGTCGGTGAACAGCCTGGTGGCCGTGGTTTCGAGCATCATGCCCATGGACTGGGCGACGGGCTTGAGGCGGGAGATCTCGTTCCAGCTCATCACGCCGGGGTTCAGGTGCGGCAGCAGGCCGGTCTCCTCGAGTACGAGGATGGAGACGGCGCGCAGGTAGTCGAGGGTGGAGTCGTAGCCGCGTTCGTCGAGCCACTTCGCGGCCTCGGGCCAGCGGTCCTCCGGCCGGTCCCCGAGGGTGAACAGCGCTTCCTTGCACCCAAGGGCGGCACCCTGGCGGGCGATCTCGAGGACCTCGTCGGGTTCGAGGAACATGCCATTGCCCTCGGCGCGCAGCTTGCCCGGCACGGTGACGAACGTGCAGTAGTGACACTTGTCCCGGCACAGTTTGGTGAGCGGGATGAACACATTGCGCGAGTAGCTGATCGTGCGTGGGCGCCCCGCCGATTCCAGGCCCGCGTCACGGACTCTGGCGGCGCTGGCACACAGATCGATGAGGTCGTCGCCGGTGGCGTGCAGCAGGACGGTGGCCTCGTCGACGTTCAACGTGACGCCGTCGCGGGCCCGGCGCAGGGCCCGGCGCATCGCGGCGGGACTCGGCGGCGGCAGCGGAACGCTCGGCTTCGGAAGGTCGCTCACCCCGTCGATCATGCGCTACTTCTTCCCCGGACGTGTGGTCGGCTGCTCACGGGCCCGCGGCGGGCGCGGCGTGGTCGTCCTTGTCGAACGACAACCTCCCCCACGACCACGCATATTCCCGACGGGGTGAACTCGTCGCACGCGCATGGAACCATGGGCAGCATGTCGCTGCCACGCTCTACCATCCTCGCCGAACCGGCCTGGCGTCCGAGTTCCAAGGCCAAGCTGCTGTGGGCGTTGGAGAACGCGATCGGGGTGGTCGTGTTGTTCGTGGCGCTCGCGGTGTGGGCGATGTTCGATGGGGACCGTCGCGGGTGGCAGGTGCTCATCGGGCTGGTGCTCGTGGTGCTCGCGGTGGTCGCCGTCGTGGTGGTTCCGGTGTGGCGGTACGCGGTGCATCGGTGGGAGGTCACCGATGACGCCGTGTACACGCGGGTGGGGTGGCTGGACCAGGAGTCGCGGGTCGCGCCGATCTCGCGGGTGCAGACCGTGGACACCGAGCGTGGGCCGCTGGAACGGATCCTTGGACTGGCGACGGTCACCGTTACCACCGCGTCGTCGGCGGGGGCGGTGAAGATCAGTGCGCTCGACCTGCCGGTCGCCGAGGAGGCAGTGCTGCGGCTGACCGCCGTCGCCGCCCAGCACCGCGGCGACGCGACATGACCGCGCCCGCACGCACCGAGACCGGCTGGCAGCGCCTTGATCCGCGCATGCTGCTGGTGTACCCGGTCACCGAGATCATGAAATACATTCCGGTGGTGCTCGGTTCGATCATCGTCGGCACGACCAGTGGCAATCCGCTGTGGAGTTTGATCCCGGTGACACTCGTGGCGGCGTTCGGCGTCGCGCGGTGGTTCACCACCTCGTATCGGATCGATGCCGATCACGTGCAGTTACGCAGCGGGATCGTGCAGCGCCGGACGTTATCGGTGCCGCGCCCACGGATTCGATCGGTGGACGTGGAAGCCGATCTGCTGCACCGGATGCTCGGCTTGGCGGTGCTGGCCATCGGAACCGGGAAGCAGACCGGCAAGGGTGAGGAATTCAAGCTCGACGCGCTCGACACGAGTCAGATCCCGGCGTTGCGTACCGAATTGCTCGCGCACACCGGTCAACCCGCACCCGCGCACCTCGATAGCGCGGGGGCGCCTCATGTTTCGCAACCCGATGCCCACGCGGATTCCGGGGTGGAGATCGGGCACTGGCAGGCGGCGTGGGTGCGGTACGCGCCGTTGTCGCTGACCGGGCTGGCCGTCGTCGCGCCGATCGCGGGACTCGGCGCGCAGTACGGGCTCATCGACGTGGTATCGAAAAGTGCTGTCGTGCAACATCTCGACGACGACACCGCGATGATCGTGGTCATCGTCATCACCGGGTTGACCGTGTTGTCGCTGGTGCTGGTCAGTCTGGCCGCGTGCGCCCAGTACCTCGCCACGTGGTTCGGCCTGCGGGTGCACGACAACGGCGCCACCCTGCACCTGCGCCACGGCCTGTTCACCACCCGTCAGATCACCCTGGACCTGGCGCGGTTCCGCGGCGCCACCCTCAACGAACCACTCCTGCTGCGCGCCGCCAAAGCCGCCCAGCTCGAAATGATCATGACCGGCGAGAACCCTCGCCAGAAGATCCTCCCCCAGGCCCCACGTATCGCCGTCGAACGCACCCTCGGCGAACTACTCCGCACACGCCGACGCCCGCACGCCGACGCATCGACCGCCCCCGCACCGAACTCGACCTGGGCCCAGCACGACAAATCGACTGTCCCCACACCGAACTCGACCTGGCCCCGGCACGACGAATCGACTGTCGCCGTACCGAACTCGACCTGGGCCCGGCGCGACGAATCGAGCTCGGCGTCCGCCTTCACCGAAACCGACGACACCGAGCGCCCGGTCGCGACCTCCCTCACCAAAGGCGAGCCGACCCCAGTCCTCGCGAATTCGACTGCACCGCAACCGATCACTGGTACCGCCCTCGGCACCGTCGAGCTACACAGACACGGACCGGCCGCACGCCGTCGCCGCTACACCCGGGCCGCCTCGCCCGTCGGTGCCGTAGTCGTCGCCATGCTCGCCATCGTGCTCACGGGCGGTCACCTCCCACCGTGGACCTGGACGTTCCCGGTGGTCCTCGCCCTTGTGATGGCTGTCCTCGCCGAAGACCGCTACCGCGGCTTGGGCCACCGCGTACTCCCCGGCACCACCGGCCCGACCTGGCTGATCACCCGCCGCGGCAGCCTCGATCGCAATCGCGACTGTCTCGAAGCACCAGGCATCATCGGATGGACTGTGCGACAGACCTTCTGGCAGCGCCGAGCCGGACTCGCCACCGTCGTCGCGGCCACCGCGGCGGGCAAGAAG
This sequence comes from Nocardia sp. IBHARD005, assembly GCF_052814245.1. Lineage (NCBI taxonomy): Bacteria > Bacillati > Actinomycetota > Actinomycetes > Mycobacteriales > Nocardiaceae > Nocardia > Nocardia sp. IBHARD005. The sequence continues at coordinate 2,723,302 of NZ_CP199935.1, read as the reverse complement.
GCCTACCTGGTGGTCGACATCCCGATCGATCAGGCCGCCGCCCTCATCGAAGCAGTGACCCCGGGTCGACTGGGCGAACGCTGAAATGGCCGGGAGCCCTTGGACTCCCGGCCATTCCGCGTCGCCAGCTTAGACGTTTGCCGACGACCTCGCCAGATCAGCCTCTCCCACAACGGTTTTCGCATCACACATCAACATCACCGCGGCAGCCAGTACGGCGAAGCCGGCGGCGATCACGATCAGACCCGCGGTGGTGACGATGCGGGGGCCGAGTGTGCCGACGAGCAGGGCGCCGATGCCATTGGCGATCAACAGCGTGACCGCCATCTTTCGAGCGCTCTCCGCACGTCGTGCGGTTGTGACGAACACTGCATGGTCAACGCACACTGTTCGCAATGGTTCCCATCGTTCGCCCTCCGCACAGTGTTCGCTCGGCGCTATGCTGTGCTGGTCGGCGAAGTGGTGGAACACGAGGAGGCAGCGCGATGGCGAGCGGCTCGACGGAGATCACCTCGGTGTGGACCAAGCCCGCGCGCGAACGACGCGACCAACCCACACTGAGCCGCGACCAGATCGTCGCCGAGGCCATCGCCCTGCTCGACGCCGACGGCTTCGACGCGTTGAGCATGCGCAAGCTCGGCGCCCGCCTCGGCGCGGGCGCGACCTCGCTGTACACCCATGTGGCGAACAAGGACGAACTGCTCGAACTCGTCGTCGACCAGGTGATCGGCGAAATACCGCTGCCCGCACCCGATCCCGAGCGCTGGCGGGCGGTGCTGCACGAGCAGGCCGATGGGTTGCGCGCGACGATCCTGGCGCATCCGTGGATCACAGTGGTGCTCAGCAGCGCGGCGCTGACCTCTCTCGGCCCGAATATGATGCGGCTGACCGACTCGATGATCGCGATCGTGGAGGCCGCCGGTTTCGACGACGAGGCGGTCGATATCGCGACGAACACCGTCTTCCAGTTCGTCGTCGGCTCGTGCGGCAACGAGGCCGCGATGATGACGACGATCGCGCGCAGCGGCCTGCCCACCCAGCAGTGGGTCGACCAGGTCAAGGCGGCGAGCGAGACCGCGGCACAGCAGTATCCGCGCCTGCACCGGCGCTACGCCCACCAGCGACCGCAGGTCGTCGAGGAACCGGCCAACGGCGTACTCAGTCGCTTCACCCAGGCCATCGACCTGATCCTGGACGGCGCGCAAGCCCGCCACGCCCGATAGCACCGCTGCCGCGGCCGGTGCGGCGTACCGTTCGGATGGAGTGCCGTGCCGCCGACGCTAGGGGTATTCGTGCAGTTCACCGAGGTTATCGAGGCCGCGGGCAAGGCCCTGGACGCAGCGGGTGTCGCGGCCATCGTCATCGGCGGGCTGGTCGGCACGATCGGGTTCCTGCGCCAACTGGCCGAGCACGCCGAGTTCGATCTCGCCTATCGCGCCTATCGGCGCGGGCTCGGCCGGGCGATCCTGCTCGGACTGGAATTCCTGGTCGCGGCCGACATCATCCGCACGGTCGCCATCGCACCGACGTTCACCAGCGTCGGCGTGCTCGCGTTGATCGTGCTGGTGCGGACGTTCCTCAGCTATTCGCTCGAACTCGAACTGACCGGGCAGTGGCCGTGGCAGAAGTCGAAAGCTACCGGCTGACGTTCGCGCGGTAGTACACGTACCCGGCGGGCGCGAGCACACCGCAGGCGAACAGCAACAGGGTACGGCCGTCGTCGCCGAGCATGACATCACCGCCGGGCCCGCGTGAGGCGCACACCAGGAATCCGAAGACCCACACCACGATCGGGGCGAAGGTGAAGCCGACCCGGTCGGTCACCGATTCCATGCCGTAGACCAGGGCAATGTTGATCGGTGCGGCCAGCAGCGCCACCACCGGAAAGGCCAGTGAGCCGATATACAGGGGCAGGAACAGCACTTCGAGGGCCAAGGTGATCAGCGCGGCGACGAACAGCAGCACGACGATGAGTCCCGAGATCAGCGGTTCCGGCAGACCGGGAAGTCGCGAGGACCGCAGCACGGCGGTGGGCTGATCGTGATCGGTCACCATGGGCGTGAGTCTATTCGGCCGAGCCCACCGGCAGCGTCACCGAGTTGATCGCCCGCGGCCTGCTACTCAATCGAGACCGGCGAACAGGTCGTGCTCGAACCCGTCGGCGCCCACCTGGCCGCGCGCGCCGCGCACCAACGTGAAGTGTTCCTCCGGCAGCACCGGCAGCGCGATGTTGTTCGACAGCGCGAATTCCCGCCCACTCGGCGCGACGGTGACCTGGGTGGCGTGTGCGCGCATGGCGGCTCGCTTGGCCGAGACCACGTCGGAGACGTCGACCACGGTGGTCACCCCGCTCGTGGACATGGCGGCCAGTTCGGCCTCGATCGGCAGACGCCAGCCCGCGGGCAGCGCGCCCGGCAGTTCGTCGACGGTGCGGCGAGCCAGTGCGGCGGTGTGCTGGCGCAGCAGGTCGCCGTCGGTGACGGTCCAGTAGAACTTCGGGACATCCCAGCCCTGCTCCGCGGCCGCCGCGACGGCCGCGGTCGTGATCTCGTGCGCGCGGATGTGATCGGGATGGCCGTAGCCGCCGCGCGGGTCGTAGGTGACGACCACCCGGGGTCGCAGTTCGAGGATCACCGCGACGAGCTCGTCGACGGCGGCGGCACCGGAATTCACGAAGGCTCGTGGGTTCGCCGCCGACGGCGTGCCCGCCATACCGGAATCGCGCCACCGACCGGGGCCGCCGAGGAACCACGGCGCGCCCGCGTCGAGGGCCGACAGCGCGGCGGTGAGTTCACCGATGCGGTAACCGCCGAGCTGGTCGGCCTCGGCGGCGATCAGGCGCGACCACCGTTCGCCGATGACCTCACCCTCCTCGCCGAGCGTGCACGTCACCACGGTCACCGGGACACCACGGCGACGGTAATGCGCGATTGTGCCACCCGTAGTGAGGGTTTCGTCGTCAGGATGCGCGTGGACGAGGAGCAGGCCTCCCGGGTTGTTCACAGAATCCACCGTCGTTGGCCCCTATCTTGCGCGTGGACGAGGAGCAGGCCGCCGGTATCGGTCACGGGATCCGCCGCCACTGCGCCGTATCGCCGAAGATGCCGACCTGGATGGCACCCGAGAGCGACACACCGTCGACGCGCGGACCGGCCGCCGCGACAACGTTGTCCTGCACGATCGGCAACACGGTCGCCAGTTCCCACAGTCGCGGCTCCGCTTCGGCCAGGATCCGCGGCACCTCGAACCCACGCAGCGCTTCATCGATCGACGGCTGGAGGGTCGGGTCGCACACACCGCCGATGTTGCTCGGTGCCTGGCGATATGCCTCGGCCGCGGCCAGTGCGGGACCTTCGGCACCGGCCGGTTCGACCGGCGGGCAGCCGTAGCGCGAGGCCAGCGCGGTGGCCGGGTCGCCGCCTGCCAGCTCCCAGCCGACGATGGCGTCGATCGAGGATTCGATGAGGTCCTTGCCGTACAGCTCGTCGGCGGGCAGGCCGCGAACAGTGACATCGATTCCGGCACTGCGCAATTGGTCGGCGGCGGTGTTGGCCACGGCCAGCGCCGACGCGTCCTCGGTGACGGCGCCGATCCGCACCGACAGCCCCTTACCGTTGCGCGCCACCGAGCGCGGACGCGGCGCGGGCGAGGTGGGCGAACCGGTCTGCGGCGTCTCCGGTGCGCGGCCGTAACCGGCCTCGGCCAGCAGCGCGAACGCTTCGTCGGCCGTCATCCGCGGCGGCGCGGTGGGCACATAATTGGGGCTCGATGGCGAAAGTACTTGTGCGCGTGCGGGTTCCACCCAGCCGCCGGTCTGCGCGCCGACGGTCGCCAACAGGGCGGGGTCGAGCAGCGCGAGCACCGCCTTGCGGACCCGAACATCGGCGAGGTCGCCGGAGCGGCCGTTGAGCGCGAGTTGCAGTTCACGGGCCTGCGGCATGATCGTGGTCCGCACCGACGGGATCGCGGCCAGCTGCGCCTGGGTCGCCACACCGCCGTGCACCAGCGCCATCTGCGCGTCGCCGGTGCGCAACGATTCGGCCAGCTGCGAGGGCGTGCCACCACGACGGAACTGGATCTGATCCGGGGAGGCGGGCGTGCCCCAGAAGCGGTCGTTGCGTTCGAGCAGGATCTCGTCGCGTCCGCGATCGACCGATTTGATGGTGAAACTGCCGCCCGAGACCGGAATCTTGTCGACCAGGCCGCTGGTGAACCCACCCGGGGAATCCTTCACCAGATGCGAGGGCAGCAGGTTCGAGAACAGTTCACGCCAGGCGGGGTAGGGCTGGGTCATGGTGACCGTGACCGTTTTCCCGCCACCCGAGGACGCCACATCCGAGATGAGCCGGTAGCCGGCCGGATCGACCACACCGGGCTGGCTGATCATCTGCTGCCAGAGGAACCGGAAGTCCTCGGCCGCGATCGGGGCGCCGTCGGACCAGTTGGCCTGATTGCGCAGGATGTAGGTGATGGTGAAGGGCTGCTGCGCCGTCACGTCGGCCGACACGATCAGCGAGGAATCAGGCACCCAGTCGACCAGACCGGGATGCGCGGGACTCGGCGCGGCGCGGAACGGGCTCGGCAACACCATCGAACTCACCGCGCTGGTCACCGGCGACTGATCCGAGCGCAGATGCGGATTGAATCCGATCCCGATGTCGTCGATCGCGACGACCACGGTGTTCTTACCCGGCTTGGCCTGGGTGGTCTTGGGCGAGTCGGAAGACTCGATCGGTGGTGGCGGATTCGCCGTGCAACCGGCCACGACCGCCGTCGAGGCAATCATCGCCAGCACCATCGCACGCCACCCTGCACGCCGCCCCGAACTCACCTTGCGCACTCTACTGCGTCAATTCGCGGCTGGCGCCGCTGGGTTGGGCCCTCGTAACCTCGGTCTTCCCTCCCTCCGGGTACTCCTTCGTCGCACCCTCCACTCAGTCCAGACCGAGGCGGGCCCAACCCCTGGTGGGCGCTCACAAACGCGAAGTGGGGCGGTGCCGTAGCACCGCCCCACTTTTCGTCTACGCCTTAGTTCGCGGCGGCCTTGTCACGAGCCTTGCGACGCGACAGGTCGCGGGCCCGCTCGTTGGCGCCGAGGACGAGCTTGCGCACCCGGACCACCTCGGGGGTGACCTCGACGCACTCGTCTTCGGTGCAGAACTCCATCGCGAGCTCGAGGTCGAGCTGCAACGGCTTGGCCATGGTCTCGAAGGTGTCCGCGTTGGCGCTGCGCATGTTGGTCAGCTTCTTCTCGCGGGTCACGTTGATATCGAGATCCTCGGCACGCGGGTTGATGCCGACGACCATGCCCTCGTAGGTATCGGCACCCGGCTCGACGAAGAACTGACCACGGTCGGCCAGCTGGATCATCGCGAACGGGGTGACGGTGCCCGCGCGGTCCGACACCAGCGAACCGGTGTGGCGGGCGCGGATCTCACCGGCCCACGGCGCGTACCCGTGGGCGACGGCGTTGGCGATGCCGGTGCCGCGGGTCTCGGTGAGGAACACGGTGCGGAAGCCGATCAGGCCACGCGAGGGGACGATGAACTCCATGCGCACCCAACCGGCGGCGTGGTTGCTCATCTGCACCATCTTGCCCTTGCGGGCGGCCAGCAGCTGGGTGATCGCGCCCAGGTACTCGTCGGGGCAGTCGATGGTCAGCTCTTCGAACGGCTCGTGGGTCTTGCCGTCGACCTGCTTGGTGACCACCTGCGGCTTGCCGACGGTGAGCTCGAAGCCCTCACGACGCATCTGCTCGACCAGGATGGCCAGCGCCAGCTCACCACGACCCTGCACCTCCCAGGCGTCGGGACGGCCGATGTCGAGCACGCGCAGCGACACGTTACCGATGAGCTCGGAGTCCAGGCGCGACTTGAGCATGCGGGCGGTGAGCTTGTGGCCCTGCACCCGGCCGACCAGCGGCGAGGTGTTGGTGCCGATAACCACCGAGATGGCGGGCTCGTCGACGGTGATGCGCGGCAGCGCGACCGGGTTCTCCGGATCGGCGAGGGTGTCGCCGATCATGATCTCGGGGATACCGGCGATGGCGACGATGTCACCGGCCTCGGCGACCTCGCCGGGCTGACGCTCGACACCGATCGTCTGCAGCAGCTCGGTGATCTTGACCGTCTTGGCGCCGTCGGCGTTGATCCAGGTGACGTTCTGACCCTTGCGCAGCTCGCCTGCGTAGATGCGGACCAGGGCCAGACGGCCGAGGAACGCCGACGCGTCGAGGTTGGTGACGTGGGCCTGCAGCGGCGCGTCCTTGTTGCTCTTCGGTGCCGGGATGTAGTCCATCAGCACCTCGAACAGGGCGTCGAGGTTCTCGGCGTCGGGAGCCGAACCGTTCTCCGGCTGCTCCTTGGACGCCTTGCCCTCACGGCCAGAGGCGTAGAGGACCGGCAGGTCCAGCGCCAGCTCGGCGGCTTCGGCGGCCTCGTCGTCGAGGTCGGAGGCCAGGTCGAGCAGCAAGTCGTGCGACTCGGAGACGACCTCGGCGATGCGGGCGTCGGGGCGGTCGGTCTTGTTGACGACCAGGATGACCGGCAGCTTGGCCGCCAGGGCCTTGCGCAGCACGAAGCGGGTCTGGGGCAGCGGGCCCTCGGACGCGTCGACGAGCAGCACGACACCGTCGACCATGGACAGGCCGCGTTCGACCTCGCCACCGAAGTCGGCGTGGCCGGGGGTATCGATCACATTGATGACGGTGAGAGAACCATCGGGGTTATGGCGATGGACGGCGGTGTTCTTTGCGAGAATGGTGATGCCCTTCTCGCGCTCGAGATCACCGGAGTCCATGACTCGGTCGACCAGTTCGGCTCGCTCAGCGAACGCGCCCGACTGACGAAGCATGGCGTCCACCAGCGTCGTCTTGCCGTGGTCGACGTGGGCCACGATGGCGACGTTGCGAAAATCGCGTGAAGACGACACGCCTCAATCCTCCTGCTGTTGGTGTATTTGGCGCGCATTCATCTGGCATCGCGGCCTGTTACACCCTACCGGTTCCTTCACCGCGACCTCGTGTCAGGCTTTGTACTTAGGCTACGCTAACTCCCATGGGCAAGGTGAAGGCAAAGAAGGTCTCGAGCCTGAAGCCGAAGAAAAAGTGCTGCAGGAAGAAGACGCGCTGCTTCAAATGCCCCGTCGTCATCATGCGGATGAAGAAGGCCGAGGCAGCCGGAACGTGCGGTAAAGATCTCAAAAAGGCCTTGAAGCTGGCGCGCGCAAAGTGAGTGAGTGAGGCGTACAACCGAAGTATGGGTACTCCGTTGCTCTCCGCTCCCGAAGTCACCATCGCGCTGGCCACTCTGCCGGAATGGTCCCGCGACGGTGACGCGATCACCCGCACGGTGCAGGCACCGAGCTTCCTCGCCGGAATCGAGACGGTGCGCAAGGTCGCCACGGCGGCCGAGGCGGCCGATCATCATCCCGATATCGATATCCGTTGGCGCACACTGCGTTTCACGCTGAGTACGCATTCGGCGGGTGGGCTGACCTCGCTCGATACGGCGATGGCGCACACCATCGACGGCATCGTCGGCTGAGCGTCAGCTCGCGGGCACCTCGGCCGTGCGACGGCCGGGGAGTTGCGCGCGCAGGGTGTCGCGGCCGTGCCAGATCAGCCAGCCGAGCAGGACGAACACGCCGAGCACATCGACCGCGCCGAGCCAGGCCAGCGGCCACGGGCGCGGGATGGTCCAGATCGTCGGCTGCGCGAACGAGAGCACCCACGGCACGCCGACCAGCATCGTCAGCACCCAGAACCCGGCGATGATCCGCGCGACCCGCTCGGCCCGCAGCGGCCCGTAGAGCAGCCACAGCGCGGTCGGGATCAGCCACACCCAGTGGTGTGACCAGGAGATCGGCGAGATCATCAGCCCGAACAGCTGCACCAGCACCAGGGTGCCGAGCCGGTCGTCGGAGTCGAGGGTGCGCCACGCGCAGAACGCCAGCACGGCCGTGACCGCTACCGCGGCGAGCCACCACGGCCCCGACTGCACGTCGTGCCCGAGGATGCGGCTCAGCGCACCGCGCAGTGACTGGTTCCACACCGAGCCCACCGGGCCGATCCGGTCGGCGTCGCCGAGCAGGGTGCCGAAATAGCGCTTCGCCTCGTGGGCATTGATGAGGAAGCTCACAGCGACGGTCAGCCCGAAGGCCGCCGCCGACCACAGCACCGTCGCCCAGCGCCGCCGCGCCACGAAATACAGGCCGGTGATGGCCGGGGTCAGCTTGATACCCGCGATCACGCCGACGAGGGTGCCCGAGATCCACCAGCGCGCACTGCGCACCGCCAGCATCGCGCCGAGCACCAGGAACACATTCACCTGGCCGTAGTCGATCGTGGTTCGCACCGGCTCCAGCCACACCCCGAGCGCCGTCCAGCCGACGGCCGCGGTGATCCACGGCGTCCGCTTGGCCTGCTCCGCGCCGAGGAGCAGTTCGAAGCTGATCCGGATCACGCCGTAGAGCGCGGCGACCGTGGCCAGCATCCAGCCGACCGCCACGAGCGTGAACGGCAGATAGTGCAGCGGGAAGAACACGAGCGCGGCGAAGGGCGGATAGGTGAACGGCAGCGGGAAGTCCGGCGTCACCTCCGAGTAGGTGAAGTCGTAGAGCCGATCGGTGAGCAGCGCGGCCGAGCCGTCCACGTAGACGTGCAGATCGACGACATTGAGCCCGTTCGGGGCGAACAGCATCCAGGCCAGCCGGGCGAGCACGGACAGTCCGAGCAGCGCGAGAGCCCATCGGAGGTGTCGGTTCAAGGCCAGGCTTTCGGTCGGATGGGTGGCGGCTGTATTACATTAGCGGCTGGCGCCGCGGGCTTTTCGGCCCCGGTGCCTCGATTCTTCCCTCCTGCGTTCAGTCGCTTCGCTCCTTCTCTCCGTCAGTCCAGAATCGAGGCGGGCCGAAAAGCCAGAGCTGAGGGACACATCAGCGACACCATGGGTCACAGTTGCATCAACATCCCCAGGTGTAACGCCTCTGGCGGCTAGCGTCGATGAACATGATTTCGGCCGGTTCGCCGCGTTGGGCCCGGCGGCTGTACAACACGGCGGCGTTGTCCTTAGAGTGACCCCCGACATGCTGGGCTCGACAACCCTCGCCCATCGCTCCATCGAGGTAAGGACGGCTGGACAAGTGCTTCGTAGCCGAGGTTCGCGGATCGTAACGACCGCTCTCGCCCTTGCGGCAGGCGCCATGCTGGCTACGCCGGCATCGACCATTGCCGCGCCCGCGCCCGCCCCCCAGGCAGCGCCGATCAGTGTCCCGATGGTGCCCGAAGGTGTCCCGGTCGACGCGCTAGCCGCCTTCGCCCCCGCGGTGGCCGGCCTGGTCGCAGGCCCGGCCGACATCGCCAGCCCGCAGACCGCCCTGCTCGATCAGGCGCGCGCACTGCTGGCCACGCTGAACCTGCCGCCCGCCATCAAGGCCACCCTCGAGCGGATCATCACCTTCCTCGACGGCAGCGGCGGCGGCGGTCCCGAACTCCCGCAGGACGGCCCGGTCATCGCGCAGTTCCTGTACCCGACAATCGGCCGGGGCTGCATCGGCGACGGCGCCGATTCGGTCGGCACCGCGCTCGCGGTCGCCGGTCCGGCGCAGCTGCCCCCGCCCGGCCCCGCCGCCGGGCAGGCCGGTTTCGTGTTCACCGCGCTCGGCACCAAGGCGCCGACCGCCGAGCAGAACCCGCCGATGACGGTGCAGTGGCTCAACCTCGACACCCGTCAGTCCGCGACCCAGACGCTGACTGACGAAGCCAAGATCAACCCGGGCGGTCCGGCCACCCTGTCGGCCGTCGCGAACACCGGCCACGGCCGCGTCGTCGCGGTGATCTCGGGTTCGCTCACCACCGCCGCCGAGGGCGCCGCACCGCGCACCTGCGCGTTCCTGCCGACCCTTGGCTTCTTCACCGTATAGCTCCCCCGCCTCCCCGCGACTTCAGGCCAGACCTGGGTGCGGGGAGGTTCGCGTTGGCGGCTTGCCCGCCTCCCCGTGACTTCAGGCCAGACCTGGGGTGCGGGAGATTTGCGTTGGCGGCCAGACAGTGGTTGTGACTCGGTTTGCCCGTGCCCGGTGAGTTACCCATGTGCTTGCGTTGCTCTGTGCTCGCGCAGGGTTCCCGCTGGGTGTGCGGTGTGGTAAACCGGGATCTATGGCGACCAAGTGCGGTTCTTCAGAGGACGTTCGGTCGATTCGTAGTCGGCGGTCGCGGCGGTCCATCTTGTCGTATCGATCCGAGGGGTCGATTCTGTCGATCGGATCGGCCTATTCGGTGTTGTCGATCGGCAGTGTGGGGTCGGTGCTGTCTGTCGGCTCGATCGGGTCGTTCGGGTCGGCGATCTCGTCGGGGTCGTTCGCCAGTGTCGGGTCGGCGCTGTCGGGGCTGTCACGCTGGTCGCTGCTGTCCTGGCTCGGGAACCATTCCACACCCGACACCAGGACTGCGCTGTGCGTGATGCCCGACGATGAGGCCGATATTCGCTGCGGCGCGACCTGCCACTGCCAGACCTAGGTCACCACTGGCCGTAGTCCGGCGCGAGGACCCGGTTCAGGTCGACGCCGATCCCGTCGATCGCGCGCTTGTCGATCTCGAATTGGTGCAGGTGCGCGGAGCCGTGCACGAAGCCTCGCTCGGTGCCCCAATTGTGTTGCCAGAACCAGGAACCGAGGCCCGCGTCGAGGGCGCGGTCGATGGTCGGCGCGTTGGCGTAGATGCCGACCAGTTCGGGGCCGAGCACCGACTGCCAGCCCTCGATATAGGGGGCGATCATCTCGTCGAACTCCTCGACCGAGGGGTTGTCGTCGATGGAAGCGTAGATCGGCGCGGTGTCGGGTCCGCCCGCGGCGATGTGGATGGCCCAGCCGCGTTCGGCGTGTTCCTTGCCCGCTTCGAGGCCGCCGCGCCAGTCGGCCGTCGGACCCTTGCCGAACTGGTAGTTCGACACGATCGACAGGCCGTGCGCCCACAGGTCTTCGACCTCGGCGGCGAGCAGCGGTTTACCCGCCATCCACTCCGCGCCGGGCCTGCGCTCGGAAACATAGCGGATGACGCCGATATGCCCTTCGGCGGCGATCGATGCGGCGGAGGGAACCCCGGCGGCGTAGTCGACCATGGTCCCGAAGGATTGGGCGCGGGCAGGCGCGGCGGCGAGGCCGGCCCCGATCGTGGCCGCGGCGGCGGCGAAGCCGAAGAACTTCCGCCTGGTCACCGGAACTGAACGCATCGCAGGACTCCTTCGCGCAACCCGACCGTCAACCGGCAAGCGAACCCGGCGCGCCTTTCCCGAAAATCGCGCGCCGGGAGTCTAGAACGTGCGACTCATTGCACCACAACCCCAGGGGAACCGCCAGAACCAACAGCAACATTCGCCCCACGAGTCACACGACTCAGGTCGCGCTGTCGATCGCCGCGCCCACATCGATGGTGCGACCGGTCGGGTCGGCCAACTCGGTACTGACCACCGCGACAACCTGCGCGACGACCTGCCTCTTGATCCCGGCCAGCCGGGCCAGCGTCGCCGCGCGCAGCCCCTTCGCGGTGAATTCCATCGAGATGTCCTCGAGCGCCGGCGGCGGCACCTCGATCACGATCTGCAACGGCTCAGCGGCCCTGGCCGTGAGGACCAGCGGAATCTCCAGGTCGGCGCGGTAGTGGTTGGCTTTGAGCACGTCGACGGTGATGTCGAGCCCGACCGGCAGTGTCATATCGAAGATCCGCAGGTCACCCGGCTCGCCGCGGCCACGATCGATCACGCGCGGCTGCTCGATCGCGCCGCGCACGGTCACCGTGGCCGCCCCGCGCGGACCCTCGGCCAGCGGGCCGACCTCGATCTCGCTGCCCGCCAGCTGCCCCACCACGCCGTGCACGCGGTCTCTGGTGACGATGGTGGTGAAGAAGCGCAGACCGAATTCGCGATAGTCGATCCAGTCGAAGACGGTGTCGTTGCGGTGCGGTGAGCGGTAGCCGTCCAGGATCGCCTCGATATCGAAGAGCCGCTCCGAGCGCACCTTCGGATCGCCGACGATGGCGTTGACCCGGTTGGCGACCTCGCGCTGCACCAGGCCCGCGATCGGGTCGAGCAGCATCTCCCAGGCACCGTCGATGGCCTCGGCACGCAAGGTGAAGCTGACGTCCTTGGCTGTCACCGGTGCGACATCGATCACGACCAGCAGCGGCGCGGCGGTGCGGGCGTGCAGCGTGAGCCCGATCTCCACCACGGCGGCCAGGCGCAGTTTGCGTCCGCCGAGAACCAGGTTCACGGCGAGGGTCAACGGGATCCGCACGCCGAAGCTCAGCGCGTCACCGGGCGTGCGGGTGACCACGGGGGTTCCCAGCGTGCCCTCGGCGACGAAACCGGCCAGTCCGGCGGGACCGAGGGAGAACGGCCCGATCTTCACGCCACGCCCGGTCATCCCCGACACCGCGGCGGTGATGCGCTCCTCGGTCACCGCGTAGGTGACAAATCGTTCGCCGAAATCGGCGTACTCGATCCACATCGGGTCACGACGTGGCTTCTCGCCCACCTTCACACGCACATCGAACACGGTACGTGACGACCGCAAACGCCCTGCTGGTGGCACAACTCCCCCGTCCTGCCGATGAGGGGGAAGCAGGACGGAGGAGCCGGCGACGGCGCTGCCGGGCGCCGCACCGTCCATCGTACGGGCATCGCCGGCGTACTGCCGTCCCGGATCACCGCAGTTACCTTGAGCGCCAATCGATTTCAGAATCTTCCATAACCGACCAGATCGGCGGTTTCGGCCGGTGTGATGGTGCGAACCCGAACCCCGCCCATCTCGTTGCCGCCGATGGTGGTGATCGTGTCGCCCTCGGCCTTCAACACGATATTGGTGTGCTGACCGAGCGGACTATCGGGCCCGTAGAGCACCACGTCACCGGTACGCGGGCGGTAGCCGACGTCGGGGCGGGTGAATCGGCCGACCTGCTGGTAGTACTCCTGCAGCGTGTACACGCCGGGGATGCGCCATGAGCCGGAGTTCGGGTTGGCCAGCGGCCTGCCCGCCTCGCGCATCGTCCAGCTGACGAAGTCGGCGCACCAGGCCTCCTGGACCCCCTCGGCGTACTTCGGGCCGTCGCCGGGCTGCTCGTGCTCGCGGCGCAACACGTCGACGAGCACGATCTGCTGCTCGTCGAGACGTTCGCTGTCGAGCGCGGGAAACTGATCGCCCCAATCGTGGGACCACCACACCAGTCCGACGGCTACCACGGTGGCCGCCGCCAGCATCCCGGAGATTCCGACGATCCAGGACGTGCGTCGTCCAGGTCGTTCGGCTTGAATCTGCGTCATCGCCCCCCGCTCTCGTTCATCCTTCTGCCCTATTGGACGAATCACGAGCGCTTTCGGTTCCCGATCGCGGGTGTTTTCCGAAGCGGACAGGGCAACCACCGGATGGACCCCTGCGCCACCCGGGTTTCAGCCCGGCAATCGCTCTCGGTGCGCACCACCGAGTGCGCGCCGTCCCCTCCGGCGATATTCGTCCGCGCAGAGGTGGAATCGAACACTATCCGCTCCGGAACACCCTGGCCCGACCAGCACTGACCCGATAATCGGCCGGTGCGCGTTCGGTCGGACAGCCACGCGCTGTCCCGCTCGGCTGTGATGAGTTTTGCGAAACCTTTACCCTCGGTCAAGTTAGACGGCTGTCCCAATTTGTCCCACCGCTCCGAAAGAGGTCAACCGCGTGGCGAACCCGCATCCGCCGATCGCGCGCTACCTGCGTGAACGCCGCGAGTCGGCAGGGCTGACCCGCGCCGCTCTCAGCACCATCGCGGGCATCTCCCCAGGACTCATCCAGAAGATCGAACAGGGCACGCGCACGCCAACGCTGGAGGCCCTCACCGCGCTGTTCAACGCACTGGAAGTGCCCGACCTGTTTCGCGACCACCTCGTGACCCTCTCGCTGTCGGATCGCTACGACAGCCCAGTGCCCGAGCCGACTATCGATGTGCCTGCCGCCGACCGCGTCCTGCTCGACGCGATCCCCTACCCCGCCAGCCTGCAGGACTATTCGACCTTCGACATCCTGGCCGCGAACGCGGCGTGGACACGCTTCTTCCCCGGACTTGTTCCCGGCACGACCCTGCTCGAATGGATGCTGCTCGATCCGCGGGCACGTACCGCGATGATCGACTGGCACCTGCAGGTTCACCTGTGCGTCTACGGTTTTCGGGTGATGAGCCCCGGCGTCGTGCCGCAGAAACGCATCGACGAACTCATCGCGGCTTGCTCTCGAGCACCGGAATGGACCGAGTTCTGGACCACTGAACCGCTCGCACCGACCCACCTCGACCGACCGGTGCAGCGGATCCGCGAGCCGGACACGGGCACCGTTGTGACGATGATCATGCACGCCCTCGAACCGATGATTCCTCGCCGCGACTGGGCCCTTGTCGCGTTCTGCCCGGTGCCCGAGGAGAGTTAGTCGCGCTTGCGCATCGGGATGCACATGGTCAAGGCGACGGCGGCGACCGCGCCTGCCATCGCGATGAAGAACGCGGTGTGGAAGGCCGACCTGGTCGGCACCATGTGCGGGCCGAGCTGCATGGTCATGTGCGCGAGCACCACACCCATCACCGCCGCCGACGTCGAGGTGCCGATGGAACGCATCAGTGAGTTGAGGCCGTTGGCGGCGCCGGTCTCGCTCAGCGGCACGGCGCCCATGATCAGCGCGGGCATGGCCGCGTACGCCAGGCCGACACCGCCCGCGACGATGACCGCCGACAGGATGATCTGCCACACGGCGTCCATCATGACAACCGCGCACAGGTAGCCGAGCGCGATCACGGCCGAGCCGAGCGCCAGCGTGAACTTCGGTCCCTTCGTCGCCGACAGCCGAGCCGAGACCGGTGAGAGCAGCATCATCACCAGACCGGTCGGCGCCATCGCCAGGCCCGCGACCACCATCGACAGCCCGAAGCCGTAGCCGGTCTGTTCGGGAGCCATGAGCAGCTGCGGGAACGTCAGCGACATACCGTAGAGCGAGAAGCCGACCGCGATCGAGGCCATGTTGGTGAACAGCACGCGGGGGCGAGCCGACACCCGCAGGTCGACCAGCGGCGCGGACCGGCGCAGTTCATAGGCGCCCCAGCCGAGGAAACTCGCCAGCGACAGACCGAACAGCGCGAGGATCGAGCCACTCGCCCAGCCCCAGTCGGCGCCCTTGGTGATGCCGATCAGCAACGTGAGCAGGGCGATCGACAGCCCGACCGCACCACCGAAATCGAAGCGCGATGGCGTGCGCACCGGCGATTCCGGCACGAACACCAACACCAGCACCGCGCACACCACACCGAGCCCTGCCGCGGTCCAGAAC
This sequence comes from Nocardia sp. IBHARD005, assembly GCF_052814245.1. NCBI lineage: Bacteria > Bacillati > Actinomycetota > Actinomycetes > Mycobacteriales > Nocardiaceae > Nocardia > Nocardia sp. IBHARD005. The sequence continues at coordinate 2,707,963 of NZ_CP199935.1, read as the reverse complement.
AGCACGTGCCAGTTCGCGTTCTGCGCGATCAGCGCCGAGAACGGCAGGCCGATGGCACCGCCGACACCGAGGGTCGCGCTCATCACCGCCATCGCACCGCCGACCTTCTCGGGCCGGAGCTCGTCGCGCATGATGCTGATCCCCAGCGGGATCGCGCCCACCGCGATGCCCTGCATGGACCGGCCGATCACCTCGGGCAGCAGCGAGTTCGCGGTCGCGCAGACCACCGAGCCGACGATCATGAAGCCGAGATTGCCGACGAGGATGCGCCGTTTGCCGTACATGTCGCCGAGTCGTCCGGCGATCGGCGTCGAGACCGCGCCCGCCAGCAGGGTGGCGGTGACCACCCAGGAGGCATTGGACGCCGAGGTGTTCAGCAGGGTCGGCAGCGACGGAATGATCGGGATGACCAGCGTCTGCATGAGCGAGACGACGATGCCGACCGTGCTGAGCACCGCGATCAGCACGGCTGGGGCCGGGCGGCGGGTTTCGGGGGTGGCCGGGGAGACGTCGGCGGCGGTGACAGACACAAATATGTACGGTACACAGCATGTGCATAGTGCACAATTTGGCTCCGGGGTGACCCACGCGACATAGTTGGCACATGTCCGATTCCGGCGCCGCCGACGACACCCCGTTCACCCGCCTGGTGTTCGAGCTGAACCTGATCTCGCGGCACTTCCCCACGACCACCCGCAGGCGCCCCGGTTTCCTGCTCGACCGGTCGGCGTTTCTCATCCTGACCCGGCTCGACCTCGGTGAACCGCTGAGCCTGCGCGAGCTGTCGGAGTCGTTCCAGCTCGACATCTCCACCATCAACCGGCAGGTCGGGGCGATGCTGAAACAGGAATTGGTGCAACGGGTTCCCGATCCGGACGGCGGCGTCGCACGCAAGGTCCAGTCCACCGCCGACGGTAAGGCCGCGCTCGCGGCGGACCGGCGGCACCGCACCAGCGACATCGGCAAGGTCGTCGCCGACTGGGACGACGACGATGTCACCGAGCTCAGCAGACTGATGCGCAAGTTCAATCGCTCGGTCGAACGGCTGGAGGAAAACCCATGGCCGAGACCGCCGCACAGCGATAGCTGATCACGCTAGGCTGCGCGGCGTGGTCACTCACCGGTCTACCCGCCCGAGCTGGCTTTCCTGGGACAACTACTTCGTCGGCGTCGGCGGACTGGTCCTTGGTCTGTGCTTCGGCATCTGCGCCGCGCTGATCGCCGGGCCCGGACACAATCTCGCGGCGATCGTCCTCGTCGCACTCGCCGTGGTCTGCATCCTGCCCGCGCTGCTGCGCGCCCTCGGCGAACTCAGCGTATGGGTGCGGCTGGCGATCCTGCTGATCGGCTTCGCGCTACTGCTGCCCGCGATTGCGCTCAGCGGCGAGGTGCGCGACTGGGCGGCCGAGCGCTGGGAAAAGACCTGGAACTAGATGGTGCGCATCGGGATCGACAGCAGCATGCGCAGGGTGTTGTGGATGAACTGCGCCGACTGCCACGTGAGGTAGGCACCGGCCGCGGTCGCCGGACCCACCGACGCCGAGCCGGACGCCGAACCCGATGCCAAGTCCGCGGAGCCACTGGCCGAACCCGAGGCCGAGCCCGAACCCGGAAGTGCCGCAGCGGTTCCCGCCGAACCGAGCAGTCCGATCAGCACGGCCGCTCCCACCACTGCGACTCGCACGGTGTACGGCTTGGACGTTTCACGACCGGACAACATCAGATGGATCCCACTCTGTCGAAAAGCATTGCGAATGCCCAGTATTCACGCCAGAACTCACCGCCAAACCTATTTCGCCCGGATTGCTCCGAATGCGCGGCTTGCGCGGTGAGTCCCTCGGGTTGCCCGACCCCGCGTCTATGGTGCGCCACCAACACATCGGCGCGCGAGACCATGATTGTCGGGGCATCCGCGTACTGACCGGCCGGTTCGGTGCTGACGGACGCTCGGCCGCACGACGACGCCGGGGTCCGCCACGTTCTCGGTGGTCGAACCCCGGCGTCGCCGAATTCTCGGCCTGACGGTGAATTCGCGAGATTTCTAGCGCATCGACCACCGGCGTGCGGGAGCTGCGGGCTCCTCACGCTCCCGGGCCGCAGCGGCCAATTCCGCGCCGCGTTTACGGGCCGAATCGACCAGATACGTGCCCCGTTCGCGCGCGGCCTCGGCCAGCTCCGGCCCCTTTTCCTTGGCGACCTCGGCGATCTGGGCACTGCGAATGCGTGCCGCCTCAGCCACGTCGGGGCCACGATCCTTGGCCACCTCCACCAGGTGGGCGCCGCGGTGGCGCACCGCGTCGGCCAACTGCGGCCCGCGTTCACGGGCGATCTCAGCCAACTGAGTGCCGCGCACGTTCGCGACCTCCGCCAGATGCGCGCCCTGCTCGTGGGCGACCTCGGCCAGGTGCGCGCCACGAACCTTGGCCGCGGCCGCGATGGCGGCACCTTCGGCCGCGATACGCGGCTCCTCACGCGAGAACCTCCGGCGGGCGCGCCAGCCCAGCGACGGCTTGCCCTCGGTGTCGGAAGCCGCGATCATCAGCCCGCCGAGCAACCCGAGGTCCTTCAAGAACCCCACCCGCTTCGCCGCCTTCCGGTCGGGATCGGCCTCGGCCCAGAAGTCCTGCTCGGTGACGGTCCCCGGCACGACGGTCACGGCGAGCACGAGCGCCGCGGGCCGGGGTGCCCGTCCGGTGGCCAGCAACAACCCACCCACCACCTGCGCAGCGGAGTTGATGCGCACGAATTGACTCGGATCGTCGGGCACCCGCGCCGCCAGCGCGTCGGGCAGACCGGTTCTGCCCTTCTCGGCCAGCGCGTTCGCGGCGTCGGCTCGGGGCTTCTGATTCATCAACCCGTTCACTCCGGCGGCCACGAATGTGGTCCCCAGCAGCGCGCGAGCAATGCGTCGAACAGGCTTGATCGGCATCGTCGATCCCTTCGTGTCTACGACTGGGAAAACGGCTCCCTACATTCGACTACCCGGGTCTCCCCATCACAAACGATGGACGGAACGGGGCATGCCCTGTCCAGTGGCTAGTGTCGGCCGGGTGCCCGACACCACCGTTCAAGCCGCCTATTCGGCCATCCACACCCGCTACATCGAGGTCTGCGGCTACCTCGAATTCCTCGACCCTGAAGACACCACCTTCGCCCTCACCCATCTGTCCCCCGGCCCGGTCCTCGACCTGGGCTGCGGCCCCGGCCACTTCACCAAATTCCTCACCGACGCGGGCATCCCCGCCACCGGCATCGACATGGTCCCCGAATTCATCACCCACGCCCGAACCACCTACCCCGGCGTCCCCTTCGAACTCGGCTCGCTCCGCACCCTCGACGCCCCCACCGATTCCGTCCCCGCCATCCTCGCGTGGTTCTCCCTCATCCACCTTGACCCCACCGAACTCCCCGCTGTGCTGGCGGAGTTCCACCGAGTACTCACCCCAGGCGGCCGCCTGGTAATCGGGTTCTTCGAATCCACCGACACAGTCGAACCCTTCCCACACAAGGTGACCACCGCCTACCGCTGGCCCACCGACCACCTCTCCGCAACCCTGCACAAAGCCGGCTTCACCGAACTAGCCCGCCTGCACCACCCCGCATCCGGCGACGTCCGCCCGCATTCAGCCCTGGCTGTCGCCAAGTCATGAATCCGATCGATCGGCGCCGGCGATCCGCTGGGCTGCCTCGGCGGGATCGGACACTAGCAGCTACCTCCTGATATCATTGATATCAGGAGGTAGTGACCATGACAGATATCCTCATTCGCGACGTCCCCGAATCCGCGATCGAAGAAGTCGACCAGCGCGCCCGCGAGTTGGGGATATCCCGGGGGGAGTTCTTACGGCGCTGGCTGGTGCGGGACTTTCAGCGAATCGTGCCCGTCACCGTCGGCGACCTGAACCGGGTTGCCGAGCTCGCCCAGGACCTGGACAACCCCGAGGTCATGAGGCGCGCATGGTCGTGAGCCCGCGCCCTTGGCTGATCGACAAGTCCGCCCTTGTTCGCATCGGCGCCGCACCGGACGCGCACGTATGGGCCGACCGCATCGAACGCGGGATGGTGCGCATCGCGACGGTCACCCTGCTGGAAACCGGGTACTCCGCTCGCACCGCTACCGACCTCGCCAAGCTGCTCGATCTGCCCCCGCTCGCGAACATGCCGGTCGAATACCAGACGCCCACTTCGGAAGACCGGGCGCTGCACGTCCTCCGAGAACTAGCCGCGCGGGGACAGCACCGGGCCCCATCGATTCCCGATCTACTGATCGCCGCGATCGCCGAACGCGCGAAACTCACCGTCCTCCATGCCGACAAGGACTTCGAACTCATCGCCGATTTCACCGGCCAAGCCGTGCAGCGACTCCAGTTCGACGAGAGCTGACACTGCATCGCAGTCGTTGAGCGCCTCAGGCGGCCAGTGCCAGCTGGGCGCGCTCGGGCCGGTCGGTGCGTGCCGCCCGGCCGACCAGGCGCGCGATGGCCTCGGCGACCTGCGCGGGCTGCTCGAAGATCACCGAGTGGCCGGCGCCGTCGATCTGCACGAAATCCGCGTAGTCGACGGCGGCGGCCATGGCGACGGAATGGGAGGGGGGTGTCATCAGGTCGGCGGCGCCGCACAGGATCAGGGTGGGGATGGTCGAGAGCGTGGCCAGGGCGGCGGTGCGGTCGAAGGTCTTGAAGGCGCTCAGGAAGCTGGCCATGGTCACGATCGACGTCGCGTTGTGCATCGCCTCGGCCAGCGCGAGCACACGCTGGCTGACCTTGCGATCACCGAACTCGGCGGTGCGCACGACCGGCGCGAAAACCTTGCAGGCCAGCACCTTCGCGTGCTGCATCAGGCGCGGTGCGCGCCGAACCGCCGCCTGGAAGCCGGAGATGATCGGGTTGCGCAGCAGCCGCCCGAAGCCGGCGTCGGCGAGCCCGCTCGCAGCGGTGGCGATGAGTCCGACGCCGACGATGCGGGTCCCGATCTCGTGCCGGTACTGGCCGACGTAGGTCAGCACGGTCATGCCACCCATCGAATGCCCGACCAGCACGACCGGGCCGGTCGGGGCGACGACGTCGAGCACCTCGTGCAGATCGCGACCGAGCTGTTCGATGTTGTAGGTCTGCCTCGACGCCGCGGCGGAGTCACCGTGCCCGCGATGGTCGTAGCAGACGACCTTGGCACCGGGGTGCTTGCGCAACAGCGCGTCCCGCACATCCGTCCACGACTCGGTCCGCAGGCAATGCCCATGAATCAGGACAACCGTCAGATCCGCGTAGCGCCGACCGTATTCGCGAACCGCGAGCTGCACACCGTCACTGGTCGACACCGAAACACGACGCTCGTCCGAGTGGGCCATTGAGATCGACATCGGAACCTCCGGTTCGCGTGCGGTGACAACATCAACTCTGCGCCTGATCGGGTGCCGTTATCAGGACCCTGAGTGCTGGAGCTGCTCCCCCCGAGGGTGCGCAGAACCCCCACCAAGGTGCCACCCGTCACGATCCTTGACTAAATTTTCAGTCAGAATTTATGGTGGTGGTAGCCGGAAGGAGAAAGCAGATGCGACGACGCACGTTCGTCCAGACCACACTGGCCGCACTCGGCGGTGTGCTGGGGACAGGTTGTGCTGACACCAGCACGACGACCGACGACGGCAGACCATGGCTCATGCCAGAGGAGGGTCAGCCACACAAGCGCACCTGGATGGCCTTCGCGGCCGATGAACGGATCTGGGGCGCCGACCTGGTCCCCGAGGTGCAGCGCAATCTGGCAACCATCGCCACCACGATCGCCCGCTTCGAACCGGTCGCCATGCTGGTGCGCCCCGGCGAACTGGCCGAGGCGCAACGCCTGATCGGCACCGCGAACGTAGAACTGATCCCCACCGACCTCGACGACCTGTGGATGCGCGACACCGGCCCGGTGTTCGTCCGCAGCGGAAACGCCAAGGCCGGTGTGGATGTCAACTTCAACGGCTGGGGCGACAAGCAAGCACATCGCGCCGACGCGAAGGTCGCCGAGTTCGTCACCCGTCGCGCGGGCGTCGGCACTCGGCACACCGATCTGGTGCTCGAAGGCGGCGCGCTCGAGGTCGACGGCGAGGGCACCGCGATCATCACCGAGAGCTGCGTGCTCAACAACAATCGCAACCCCGGCTGGACCAAGCGCGATGTCGAGGAGGAACTCGACTACCTGCTCGGCATCAAGAAAGTGATCTGGCTGCCCGGCATCGCCGGCCGCGACATCACCGACGGGCACACCGACTTCTACGCCCGCTTCACCAGCCCCGGCGTGGTCGTGGCCGGACTCGACAACGACCCCGACTCCTTCGACTACGACGTCACCCGCCGCCACCTCGACATCCTGCGCTCGGCGACCGACGTACACGGCCGCCCCGTGCAGGTGGAGGTGCTGACCGGGCCGTCGACGGTGCGCGCGCAGTTCGAGAGCGACGACTTCGCCGCAGGCTACATCAACTTCTACGTCTGCAACGGCGCCGTCATCGCCCCCGAGTTCGGCGACCCGGCCGCCGACAACGCCACCGCGGCCACCCTGACGCGACTGTTCCCCGGCCGCGCAGTGGTGCAGATCAACATCGACGGTATCGCCGCAGGTGGCGGTGGCATCCACTGCACCACGCAGCAGGAACCCGTCGACTGAGCCGCGCCCGGCGAATTCGCTGCCTGGTGCCTTGCCCCTACTGTGAGGAATCGTGTCGGAACGTCGAATCCAGATCCTGGAGGCCGCCGTCCGCGTCATCGCCCAGGACGGCGTGCGCGGACTGCGTATCGAAAAGCTCGCTGCCGCGGCCGAAGTGTCAACGGCGCTGATCTACTACCACTTCAAGGACCGCGCCGGCGTCCTGCGCGCCGCCCTGGAACACATCAACCACCGCGCCCAGTCCTACACCGACTCGACCGCCACCGATCCCCGCGCCCGCGTGGGTCACCTGCTCCTGCAAGAACTCCAGGACACCCCCGAAGTCCGCGAGAACAGCGTCGCCTGGGGTGAACTCCGCGCGAGCGCCGCCTTCGACCACGACCTCCGCGCCCCCCTGCGCACCACCACCGAAGCCTGGAATTCCGATGTGGAAACCCTGATCCGCCAGGCCCGAGACTCCGGCGCCGTCGCCACCACCGTCGACCCCACCACCAGCGCCGAACGCCTCACCACCCTCGTCGAAGGCCTCAGCGAACGCTGGCACAGCGGCTCCCTCGACCTCGACCGCGCCCGCCAACTCCTCACCGGCGCAATCGAACTCGAACTACCCACCGGACGAATCGACATCGCAACCTCCGGCTCGCGTGCGTGACAGGATCACCTCTCCACCGGATCGGGTACCACCAGCAGGGCCTTCGAGTACTGGGGCCTGAGTGAAAGACGCTTCGCCGCAGCGTGATCCACACTGCGGCGAAGTACTGACTCACGTCATCGCGAACTCGGCGTGGCCGGATCGCGCCTGACGCTATTCGGTCCGAGATGCTTCAGGTCGTCGCTGTCGGCCGGTGCGTCCGGAACGACTCGGCTGGGTTCGAGCGATCTGGAGATCGGTTTCCGGTTGACAGATTTATGTTTCTCGACGACCGCGTTGGTCGGCGGTAAGACCTCCTGTTGCTGATCGGCGGCGACCGTCATGATGACGACCGCGCCGCCGAAGAGCAGCGCGCCGATCGTCGCGGTAAGGACGCGCGGACGAACCACCTTGCTGGTCATGATTTCTCCACTCGGACGACAGCGGTCGGGTCAGGGGCTGGCGTCTACAGCTGGACGGGTTTGCCGTAGGTGATCACCGTGTCGCCGGTATCGATCACGACCTGCGCATAGGGACGTACCGTGACCGGGCCCGCGGCGCCCGACACGCTGCCGTGCATCCCGCCGATCATCACCCGCGCGACCGGTCCGTCGAACGGGACGCCGTTGATGAGCGGCACCTCGGTGATACCGCCGGGACGCAAGGTCAGCGACAGCTCCTGGGGCGGGATGAGGGTGGCCGACACCCCAACATCCGCGCCGACGCTGACGCTCGGCGCGGGCGAAAGCCCGGCGCTGATATTCGGGCCGCCCGACACCGAGATACTCGGACTCGTCAAGTTCAGGACTGCGCCTTCGACACTCACCGGGTATCCGATGTGATAGCCGATGGTCAGTTTGCTGCCCTGCAGATACTGGCTGTACGGTCCGGTGACCGCGACGGTTGTCGTGGTGTCGGCGAAGAACTCCTTCGACAGCGGCGAGCTGTCCAGCGGCGGTACCGACGAGATTCGGGTGCCGGATTGCGCGACCGTGACCTGATCGCCGAAAAGGGTGGTGACCTGGTTCGAATTGTCGACCGAGGCACTCGCCGGGCCACCCGCCGCGATGGCGACCAAGCCGGCGATGATGAGTAGTACGACGCAGACGGCGGTGCGCCGCCGTTGGCCGGTGCGGATTGACATACGGCTCCCTTGCTCTGTCGGGGAAATCAGTAGCCCTTGGGCGGCAGGCTCGAATTGGCCTGCTGGACCCGGGACTGGAGGTTCGAAGCGCCCTCGTCGACGCCGTAGCGGGCCTGGACGTAGTTCATCGAGGCGGCGATGTTCGCGACCGGATCGGTGATCTCGTCGGAGGTGCCCGGCTGGTGGTGATTGCGGAAGGTGGCGGGAATCGTCTGGGTGTAGCCCTGTGACGGGTGCCCGGCCGCAGCGTTGGAATCCCAGTTGTTGATCGCACAGGGATTGTTGCCGGATTCGCGCTCGATCAGCGTCCGATAGCCAGCGGCCCAGTTCGCCCTCGACTGTGGGTCGGTGACGCCACGGGCATCGAGGGCCTGTTCGATGTGCACGTCACGGCGGGAACCGGGATCGGACATGTCGACCAGCGGGGTCGGTTCGAACCGCGGGGCCGCTGTCATCGGGGCGAGCACAGCCATGCCAGGCAGGGCGATATCGGGCAGCGCGGCTCTGGTGATATCCCCGACCGCCGCGCCGACCGCGGCCGTGGCGGCGACCGCCACCGCGCTGAGATCGGGTGGTGTGCCCGGCTTCAGCACCGCGCCGATGGCCGCTTGCGCGCTTTCGAGAGCGCGTGGGGCGGCGGCCATCGCCGGCGCGAGGCGATCGGGGTTGTTGGCCAGTGTGGTCGCCAGTCCGCCGAGCTGCTGTCCCGCTGCGATCGTCGCGACCGCGGCCTGGATCGGTCCGGTGGCGGACTGCGCGCGCGGCGACGCGGGCGTGGCCTGATCGGTGTCGGCCGGCGACCGGGTGGCAGCGCGCCCGGGCATCGATGTGTGGGCGGGCGCGTCTCCGGTCGCGGTGGCGCCGGCGGGCGGGGTGAGGCCGCGTTCGGCGAGCATCCGGGTGCGGGGGTTCGCCATTGACCGGTCGCCGCCGGAATCACTGGTGGCCGGCGGCGAGGGGATCGAGGGCGCCGATGCCGGACCGCTACTGGGAGCCGTGGCTGCGGCACGCTGAGGCATCGACGTGCGAGGTGCGGTGTGGTTCTGCTGCTGCGGGGGTCGGCCAGGATCGGCGATCCCGCCTTCCGGGGCGGCGCTCCCGATGGTGGTGGAACCGGTGGTGGCCACGACCGCGGTGGCGGCCGCCAGCAGTATCCGCGAGGACGAAACGCGTGCGCTGCGAGTCGCGAGGTGATGGGGTCCAGGTCCTTGTATTCCGGTACATGTGCACAGCACAGGCCCAACGTCGGTAGCCGGGGCGTTCATCCGCGCTCCTTTCACTGGTTCAGCGGAGTCGGCATCGTGGTCGAGCCGGCAGTCACAACGGTGCCACCCTCGGGTCTATGGGTGATCCAGATCACGTCTGGGGGTGGTCTGGTGGCGGTCGGATAGGGGGGTATACGCCGATGAATCCTGGATCCGCTCGGAAAGACCTCGGCGGGCCTGGTGCAGCGGTCGGTCACCCGGAGGTGACGGAAACGCGAGCAGCGGGTCGCCCGCGGTGTCGCCACGAACACGCACAGCCCCGGCCTGCGGCCGGGGCTGTGCGTGACGGTTCAGTGCGCGGTCGCGGGTTACCCCGTTGCGGAGATCGACTTGATCAGCGTGCGCCCGTCCTGGACGGTCGTGGTGATGTGCTGACGCCAGACGTTGGCAGGCTTTCCGGGGATCCATTCGGAGAGTTCGATGTCGAACCCTTCCGCGGCGGGGGTGATGACGACACAGTGCTTGGTACCCGTCGGCAACGAATCGATGCCCGCCTGGAGGTGCTCGATGGCCGGGACGGCGCCGTCGGGGGCGATCACGGCGCGCGCCGCCGCGCCACTGCGGGTGACGTAGTAGGCGTGCTCGAAGGCGAGGATGGCGTCGGGACCCGAACCGGTGCCGCCTGCGGCGTTGCTGATCAGCTTGTCACCCTCGGTCGTGTGAGCGCAGTCGGCGGTGCCATCGACCTGCGCCGGTCCGGCGGTCGCCGAATCGGGCGCCTGCCCGCTGCCACCGGCGAGCAGCAGCGCGGCGCCGGCCGACACGGTGGCGGCCGCGATGGCCGACGTCACGCAGGCGACGACGATGCTCGCGCGGCGGGTATGCCTAGCCGGCGGCGGATTGTGCCAAGGGCGCGGGGATCGCTCCAGCAGCCGGGTCGACCCGGCTGCCGCCGCTGATGATGTGGCCTTTGTCATGACCGAATACCTTTCAGAACAGTCGAATACGCGGCCCTGGTCCCGGCTTGCAACCGTGAATGGATAATCGCGGTTCCCTCCGCCAGGTGTGGGTCGTGGGGGATTTCCAGCACGTCTCGTATCCATCCGGTGAGGTGGTCGCGCAGGCGTTGTGCGACCGGCGGCGTGGTCGACGTCTGATGCGACACGACCAGGGTCGCCGAGGTCACCGCCCGTTCGCCGAACTCGCTGTCGAGCCACGCCAGCGCCGGGCGTAGCCGGTTGGCGGCGTCACGTCGAGCCGGGATCACGAGCACCAGCGCCAGTTCGCCGAGCAGCGGACGTAATCGTCGTGCCTGCACGGCTGCGCCGCCGTCGAAGACCGGCAGGTACGCGGCGGCGGTCAGCCGCCGGTGCACGGTGGCCAGCGTGGTGCGGTGCGGCAGCGGATCGGCTGAACCTGCCACTATCGCCGCGCCCGAGGTGGCATAGGAGAACGCGAATTCCGGCGGTGAATGCAGACCGGTGGTCGTATCCGCGGCTAGCCAGTGCTGGAGAGTGGCCGGGGTGTATCGCGCGTCGGCGCCGCGCACGGCCAGGTCGCCACCGCTGTCGGTCGCGTCGACCGCGACCGGCCGGGCGGCGCCGTCCTGGTCCGCCGCGGCGGCCGCGCACAACCCGAGCACGGTCGTCGTCGTGCCCGCGCCGCCGCACCCGCCGACGACCAGCACCGGTCGTGGTGTGGTGGATGCGATGGCGTGCGGCCGCGGACCCGAGGTGCCGAGGCTGCACGACATCGGAAAACTGTCGCTCATCTGGGGGCCGGTCAGTTGCCGAACACGCCAGGGGGGATCGGAGCTATCGGCAACCCGGCGAGGACCGACTGGGCAGTCGCCATGAGGACCTCGGAGGTCGGTAGCGCGGGCGACGCAGCGGCGGCGGCCACCACCGGCGGCGGGTCGGCGACGGGTGTGGCGCCATCGACGGCCGCGTCCCTGGCGCCCAGCTCACCGCCGGCGGAGCCACCGATGGTGCCGCCGGCCGCTGCGGCGGAAGCACCGGTGAGCGCGGCGCCGGCGGCGGCCCCGACACCGGCGCCCACGCCGGCCCCGATGATCGCCCCGGGGATCGCCCCGACGCCCATCCCCAGCAGGCCGATCCCGCCGCCGACCACACCGCCGACCACACCGCCGACAGCCGCACCTGCCGCACCCCCGGCGAGCGCGGCGGGCACGCCCGCGGCGGTGGCCCCGAGGGCGGTGCCCGCCAGCGTGCCCGCCGCGACCCGGTCGGCACGAGTGGCGGGAACGCCTATCGATGTCAGCATTGTCGACCACTGTGCCTCGCGAACGGCGGCCTCGGCATTGATGGTGTTCTGCATCGGTACCGGCATCCACTCCGGCCTACCGGCTTCGTAGTCGCCGACTCGAAGTGTGCCCGGGTCGGGCTGGATGGGAGCGACGGGTTCGACCGGCTGTGGGGCGTGCAGTTGTTCCGGAACGATGAGGGGCGCCACTTCGGAGCGTTGCGGCTTCGCCCGCGGCGGTACCGGGTAGGTCGGCGGTGGCGTCAGGTAGGGCGACCCGGTTCCACCGGATTCTTCCGGCACGATCGGACCGGGTGCGGGTAGATTCGGTACCGGCGTGGTCACGCCCACCTGGCTCGGTGGCGCGGTCACCCCGGCCTGCCCGCCAGGCGCCGCGGCGCCACTTCCGGTCGCGCCAACCACCAACGCCAAGGGCAGCGCGCCGACCAGGGCCGCCCGCCGCACCCGGCGGGTGATCGTGGCGCGAACCGGACGCCCGTCGGCATCCTCGAGGACTTCGACCTGGCGATCGTCGGGTTCCTCGATGTCGATTGCGGGAACCTGGCCGGACAGACCGGGCAGGTGCGGCCCCGCCCCGCGGCGCGGTGGCACGGCATCGGCGGGCAGCAGGCCGGCGAAGAATCGGGCGATGTCGATGACGTCGGCGCCGAACTCGGCGACCGCCGGGTCCGGCGAGAGTAGCCCGGTCGTGGTCAGCCCATGGGCTGGGTCGGGCGACCACGGGCACAGCTGTTCGGGGGCGGCGGTCCGCCACGATTCGATCCAGCCGATCCGCCAATCGCGGTCGACCAGCGCGGCCACCCGATCGCGATGCTGCGCCAGCGAACGAGGCAGCGGACCCGGCGTCGACGCCACTGTGAGCAGCCCGGCGACAATCAGCCCCTCGGGCGCCCTGCCCTCCGCGAAGTCGATCAGCAATCGTTCGGCCGCCAGCAGGCCGTTGCGGTGCTCGCGGGCCACGATCACGGTGATCGGCGATTCCGTGACGCCGCGAACGGGCCACTCCCGGCCCGCCTCCGCGGTTGGCGCCAGCGCCGCGGTCAGCATGCTGACCCCGGCGCCGCCATGCGCGCCGACCAACCAGAACGCGGGGCGTTCGGCGTCGAACGGGCCGCGGGCGGGTCGGCTGGGCGAGGCGATGACGGACTCCGGTTCCGGGTCGCCAGCGAGATCGACCAGCTCCGGTGCGCGGGCAGCGGCGGATGCCCGCAGCGCGGCATCGGCGGCAGGGTGCTCGGCCGTGCGGTGGGCGGGCTGGTTATCGAGGGTTTCCTCGTCGGGGGTCAGCAGCAGCTCCCGATAGATTCTGCGCAACTCCGGGCCCGGTCCGGTACCCAGCTCGTCATCGAGCAGTCGGCGTGCCTGATGGTAGGCGTGCATCGCCTCCGGCCGCCTGTTGTCGGCGACCAGGAGATAGACCAGCCTGGTCCAGGTGCTTTCGCGCAGCGGGTCCTCCGCCAGCAGCGCACGGAGCCCTCCGATGCCCTCGGCGAAGCGGCCGAGCGAACCGAAGGCATCGGCGTGCAGTTGCTTGCTGTCGGCGCGCAGTTCGGTCAGCCGCGCCCGATATCCGGCCACCGTCCCCAGCGGCGCTTCGGGGAACGGTTCCCCGCCCCACAGTGACCCCGCCCTGGCCAATTCGTGATGGGCGAGGTCGGGCCGGTCGTCGGCGAGCGCTTGCCTACCCGCGGCGACGGCAGCCTCGAAGTCCCACGCATCGAGCTCGGCTCGCTCCACCTGGATCCGATAGGCACCGGCGCGGCTGACGATACGGGCCGGGTGGTCGTCACCTGCTTCGGCGTGCAGCTGACGCAATTGCCATATATAGGTTTTGAGGCCGCCGCGAGCGGACTGGGGCGGACTGGCGGGCCACAGCGCGTCGATCAGATCCTCGGCGGACACCCAGCCGTCGCCGCGAGCGAGCAACACTGCCAGCAAGGTGCGCACCTTGTCGCCGGTCAGATCGACGACCGTACCGTCTGCGCCGGACATCTCTATCGGTCCGAGTACTCGATAACGCATGGTCACGCTCCTTCATCGGGGTTCGTGCTGTCGACCGGGCCGGCCTGTGTCGACCGGGTGCGGGAATGGGTGGCGAAGCTGTCGGCCAGATGCTCGGCGAGCGTCCGGAAGGCGCGCACGGTCCGCGGAGCCAACCGGTCCGGGTCGATGAGCTGATCGGCGGCCAAGTGCTGATCGTGGGGGATCTCGGCGACCAGGCAGACTCCTCGCTCGAGGAAGTAGTCACTGGCCGCGCGGACATCGAAACCGCGCCGGTTCGGTTCGGTGTGCGAAACCACCACCATCACGTGCTCGGGCCGGGTGTCGCCGCTGTCACGGCCCGCCAGCTGCTCGATCAGGTCGGCCGCGCGGTCCGCGCAATCCCGATCAGGTGTCATCGGGATGACCAACGCGTCGGCGCGATCCAGGATCTCGGCCGACGCGGCGTCCTCGAGGTCGACCGGCCAGTCGGCCAGTACAACAACCGGGTGGGGTTCGTCATGGGCGAACGGGTCGCCGGACAGCGTCGGGTCGGCGAGTTTCGGGCTCATCTCTGGCGACGGTAGGTACAGGCGTCGGTCCAGTTCGTCCAGATCGGATCCGGACAGCACGATGTCGCGGTCGGCGGCCAGCAGGTGACCGAGCACGAGCGCCGACGCGGTCGCACCGCACCGGATATCTGGCGCCACTATCGCGACGGTGTAATCCTCGCGCAGCGGCGTGGCAGCCGAGGGGCCGGCATCGACGGCCTCGCCGTCGGCCGCTGACTCGGCGTCACCCGGCTCTACGCTGGCCGCTGACTCGTCGCCACCTGGCTCTACGCCGGCCGCTGACTCGGGTTCGGGCGCCGTGCCGGGCTGTTCGACGAGGCGCAACCACTGATTGTCGATCGCCCAGATGGCGATCGGGATCCGCTGAACGGGACCGGCGGTCACTGGTGTGCGGAGGTTCTGGTCTGTCATGGGCGCTGCTCGGAATCCAGTCGGGTTTCGGGATCGTCGGTCTGGTTTCGGGTCGATGCGGGCGGGGTGTCCGAATGATTCCGCACGGTGGTCTGCTCCCACGAACATTTAGCGTGTCTCGGTGTGACCGCTATCAGGTTCTGCGATGGTCTTCACCCGGTGGCGATACGGTGAATCCGCTGGCCCACGGGCTGTTTCGCGGAAGATCTCACCGCGCGCAGGGGTGCGAAATGAGGGTGTGTGATCGAGTAATGACTTAAGGATCACTTCAGGTAAAGTTCGCTCGGCTGTTGAATTGTCGGATTCGCGGCCGGGATGGGACAGGCGTGCGAGGGTGGCCGACGCTGGGTTCGGGAATGAGGACGAGGCATGCGTGTGCTGGTTGTCGAGGACAATCACGATCTCCGGGTGGCAGTCATCGCCTCACTGCGGAAAGCCGGGCTCGTCCTCGACGGCGTCGCCGACCTGCCGGCAGCCGACGCCGCACTGGGGCTGCACCACTATCACTGCACGGTGTTCGATCGGGCGTTGCCCAGCGGCGACGCACTCGAGTACGTGGCCGCTCGGCGAGGCGCGGGCTGGTCGGCGCCGGTGCTGTTCCTGACCGGACGCAGCGGTGTCGTCGATCGGGTGGAGGGTCTGCGGCACGCCGACGACTACCTGAGTAAGCCGTTTGCGATGCCCGAGCTCGTCGCCCGCGTCCGCAATCTGTGCCGGCGCGGTGATCGGGTCACTGCGACGGTGCTGCGCTGCGAGGATCTGGAAGTCGATCTCGGCCGCCGTGCGGTGCGTCGCGCCGGCGTGCTGCTCACGCTCGGCCGCAAGGAATTCGAGGTACTCGAGCAGTTGATGATCGCGCAGCCGTCGACGGTGACTCGCCAGGCATTGGTGGCCGGCTGTTGGGACGAGGGCACCGAAGTGAGCTCGAACGTACTGGACGTGACCATCGCCGGACTGCGCCGCAAGCTCGGCGATCCACCGCTGGTCCGCACTATCCGGGGCGTGGGCTACCGGGTGGACACCGCGGGATGAACCGCCGCCGCCCGCCTGCGGAAGCCACCCACTTGCGTCGATTGCCATGGCTGGTCAGCGTGATCCTGACCGTGATCACCGCTGTGTCGCTGGCCGGTTTCGCGACTTTCGCGCTCACCTCGCACAACGACGCGGATCTCGGACAGGTCGACACCGACCTGGTGCGCGTCACGTCGGGCGCCGTCCGGCTCGTCGGTACCGGACCGTCCGGTGAGATGCCCGACGACTACCGGGGCGAGCCCGACCTCGATGGCGTCGCGATCGGATACTGGGGCCGCGGACTCACCGATCTGGACGAGCAGTGCCCGCAATTCGCCATCGTATTCGAACAGTCCGAGGGGACCCGGCCGTTCGCCAGCGACAAACACTGCACGGTCGACTTGACCGAGCCGCTGCTCGACCGACTGCGCGGCGCTGCCGCGTTCGCTCGCGGCCCGGTCTTCGAGACCGTCACGCAGGACGGCGTGACGGTACGCGCCGCCGCGCAACCGGTGGACGACTGGCGGTACGAGCGCACGGGCGCGGTGGCGGTCGCCTGGACCGATATCGGCCCGGTGCGGGAAAGTCAGCGGGAGCGGGCACTGCTCATCATCGGGCTGACCGCGGCGTTGATCGTGCTCGTCGGCGTCAGCGCTTACGTCTTGACCGGGCAACTACTGCCGTCCGGTGTGCGGGCGTTGGAGCGGCAGGAAAGTGTGCTGGCGCAGACCGCACATGATCTGCGCGCCCCCATCGCCGCGCTGCGCGCATTGGCCGAGACTGCCCGTGATCATCCCGACCAGCGCGGGGAACTGCTGCCGCGGACGGTTCAGCTGGCCCGGCGGATGGGCGATATCGTCGACGATCTGCTCTCGCGCGCGCGTCTGGCTGCCGGTGTCGAGGAACTCGAACCGGAGCCGTTACGGCTGGATCAGCTGGCGGCCGGCGTCATCGAGGAACTGGAACCGGGTACGGCTCGGATCACGTCCACCATGGCGCCCAGCGTGGTGAACGGCAATCCCGGACTGCTGCGCCGCGCGGTGCGCAATGTCCTGGACAACGCAGTGCGGCACGGGCATCTGCCCGGGGAACTCGCCCAGGTGCACGTCACCGTCGCGGGCGGGCGGATCACCGTCGCCGACGAGGGGCCTGGCCTGGCCGAATCCGAGGTCGAGGACATTTTCGACGAATTCCGCAGCGGTGCGGGCTCAACCGGCCTCGGCCTGCCCATTGCCCGCTGGGTCGCGCAGGCGCACGGCGGTTCGCTGACCGTGCACAGCGCCGACGGCGGCGGCGCGATCTTCGAATTCGTGCTGCCCGCTCCGGCCCGGGAGTCCTGACCAGCGAACAGACCGAACCCCGACCCCGGCTGACCGGCACTGGACCGGCGCCAGACCACCCCGGCGCACTGTGTTCACCGACACAGAAGCCGCCGACGGTGAATGCGGGGTAGTCATGGGTAAGCAGCCGAGAAAGACACGGGTCTGTTCCTGCCAGGACGCGATCTGGGACGCGGGGAACGAGCAGGGTGGTTCCGCCAGGTCCGCCCATGTTCGCCTGGCTGTCGGCCTGATGGCAGGCGTCGGCGCGGCGTTCGTGGCCGGTACGGTGACGGCCAAGGACGCCGCGGCCGCGCCCGCGCCCAAACCGGCCGTGCCCGCGCCCAAACCAGCCACATCCACACCCAAACCAGCCAAACCCAAACCAGCCAAACCCAAACCAGCCACACCCAAACCAGCCACATCCAAACCCAAACCAGCCACGTCAGCGCCCAAACCGGCGTCGAAATCGCAAAACGCTGGGACTTCCGGCAACCAGACGAAGCCGAAGCCCGAGTTGGTGACCCACACGGACGGCACCTATCTGCGAGAGAAGAACACCGACGGCAGCTACGCGTACAAGAAGGTCGGTGGGACGAATCCGGCGAACCACCCGAGCGCGGGAAAACCTGCGGCGAAGGTCGCCAAGCACGACGACGGCAAATACTGGGTCAGCGACAAGACCTCGGACGGCAAGACCCACTACCAGGAAGTCGCGGTCGGCAAGAACACCGTGATCGGAAAACAGGACTCGAAGCGCCAGACAGGTTTTCAGGGCAAGAGCGGCACCGCCGAAACCGTGGACAGCCGGAAGATGGACGTGATCAACTCCGGCGGCCGGGTGTCGACGAAGAACGGGAAGTCGACCATGGCCGACACCGGCGGCGGGACGATGACCTGTGGTTCGAAGGGATGCAACGGGCGCAGCGGTGATGGGAAGGGAACCTTCGCCACCGACAACAAGGGCAACGCCTCAGCCGGTACACACGGCAGCCGTGCCTTCACGAAGAAGAATCCGAACGCGCAGGTCGAATACCAGGACAACGGCGGTGCCACGGACCGTCCCGGATCCAGGGGCGACCAGGCCGGTGGTAGAGCATCTCGTACCGGCAGCCGAGACGATCTCGGATCCGGTACCGCCAAGGAGAGCTCCGCGGTTCGCCAGGCGCAGAGCAACTACAAGACCGCCTTTCGGCAAACCACCTCAGAGGTGGCGGCGAAAGCCGCCGCGAACGAGCGCGAGACGACCAACGGCACCTCCTCCTCTGCTGCGGCAACGAACGCCCCATCGCAGGGCGGTGGCGGGGCCGATATCGAACCGCAATCCGGCGCGCGGGCGAACACATTGCGTTTCCACCATGACGGCGCCTATGTGCAATCGGACAATGACCCTGGCGGCCGGAAGGGGCTGTCTGACAAGGAGCGGTACACCTACAAGAAGGTTGGCGACGGTCCTGGCGAGGCGACGGTCGAAATGCACGCCGACAAAAAGACCTGGGCCAGGAACATCACCCCCAATGGGAATGTCGCCTATCGGGAGATCAGCAACGCAGGCGACTTGCCGATCCGTTCCGAGGATTGGAATACACAGACCGGTTTCGGGGACACCGCGGGTCAGCGAGCGATCAACGTGCTCGGCAGCGGCGGCACAGTGACCAACAAGGACGGCAAGACCCGAATGGTCGATGCCGACGGCGGCAAAATGACCTGTTCCGCCGCGGGGTGTGAGGGCAGCAGCAGCGACGGGCAGGGCACCTACGCCACCGCCGGGCCCGACAGCACGACCAAGGCCGGGATCCACGGTGGCAGTCGCGCGTTCACCCAGGACACCCCCGACGCGCCCATCAGATATGAGCGCGATGCCGCGGTGGAGCCCGATCTCGCTGATCAGCTCCAGCCGTTGTTCGACCGGAGAGGCGTCCCGACCCGAGATGGTCGGCTCGATCGCGTCCAGCAGGCAGTGAACAACTACAACAAGAGTGAGGCGGCAGGGGCGAGCGGTACCGCCATCGTCACCGGCAGGTCGGTGGACCAGAACGGGAACGCGCGAAGGCACACCGGAATCGAGGGCGTCGCGGCAGCGGCCTACCAAAAGTCCAACCGCACCGAGGCCGACTCGCGGGCCTTGAATCGCGTCAATGTGGAGGACCTGCCCGGCGCCGCCGGATCCAGGCGAGGCCAGGAGGGTGACCCCTATTCCGGGAAAACCAAGCTCGCCATCGACGATACGAGCACCCGGTCGAACGAGACCGGCGACGATCGCATCGACGGGCTCGGTCAGCCGACCCACATCGCCAACGGCACAACCCCCGGCGTCAAGCACCTGAACTACGGCGACACCGGGAACGGCGATGGCACCAGGCAGGTCACCTATCGCAATGGCCTGGCGTTGTACGCCTCGGACGCGTCGGGCGCGTTCACGCGCGGCAAGGCAGAATCGGACAGCACCGGACTTCCGGACGGCAACGTCCCGGTCCGCATGCAGGGTGTGTTCACTCCTGACCGGCCGAACGAGATTCTCGCCGAGCGAGTGCGCGACGAGGTGATCGGGAACCCCCGTGTCAGTGGCACCGTGTTCGAAACGCGCAACGACGGCGCCGGTTATCAGATCGATAGCCTCGGCGACGAGACCCGCCCCGCCGGCTCCCCGCCGAGTCGGCTCACTTTCAACCAGAACAACGGCAGCTGGACCGTCGATCGCGCGCCCGCGACCGGCACGGCGCAGTGGCATTCGGCGCCGAACGCCGAGGGTAAGCGCGACACCCGGCGCGTGGACGATTTCTCCCACGTGGTGGAGCAGAAAGCCGGCGGGCAAGCGCAGTCGCTCCAGCTGGACAGCAGCTACGACAAGCGTCAGCGGTCGGTCTTCTTCAATACTTCCGGCGACCTCGTCGGTATCGACTATCGGGGCAGGCGCACTGTGCTCACGGGCGATCCCACCGGGTCGACCGCCGATCCGGAGTTCCGGTCGGCGAGCTGCCTGATCGGCGGCCGAGCGTGTACGGCGGAAAACCTGCCCACCGACATCAACCGCCGCGACGCGACGCTGCGCTATCTGGCGCGGGAGGGCCGTCTGACGGGCCGGGACGGCAGGAAGTACGGCGAGAACGAGGCGGTCGAGGCCGCGAACAGTGGCCGCACCGTGGAATGGATGGTCGACCGCGGCGACGGCTTCGAGAAGACGCTCACCGCCGACCCCGACGGTGGGTTGACGAGCATGTTCATCTACCAGCCCCGGCTGATCGCTGGGGAGGACCGACACGATGACACTCGCGCCGCCGAACGTGTCGGGCTCACCACCCATTTGGGACCGGATGGCTCATTGCGGCACTTCACCAAACCACCGCGCACCTACCAGACCGGAGCGACGGCGGGTCTGTCCACTCTCACGTCCATCGATACCGGCTTCGATGGTGTGGTCACGACACAGACGGTCGGCGCCGACAAGAACGACTACTACGTCTGGGCGACCGATCGCAACGGCCGACTGATCCGGGGATCCGACCAGCATGGCAAGCCGCTGTCCGGACCGGACGGCAAACCGGTCAGTGCGGTGATGCCCATCCGTCGGCAGGTGCCGGCTTTACTGCGTGGCCTTGATCAGGGTGCGGCGGATCTGCCGATCATGAAGGACGTCCAACAACTGGGGCCGAACGCGCCACAGACCCTCCCGCCTGTCCGCAAAATCCGGCCACGCGACGGTTGGTCGAGCGCGGCCTACCTATACAAAGGCACCAGTGACTATTACAACCCGTGGGCAACCTATGAGTTCCAGGACCTTGGTACCTATCAGCATCCGGAGCGAGGCGAGGTCCGGGTCGGGATCACCTCCACCGGCGACGTGATCTACATCGGGATTGCGCGTCCCGACGTGAGGTTGAACAACGGAACATACGACCAGGTATATGCCCCGCTACGCGGTCCGGGCCAACACGTGATGCTCCTCGGCCGGGATTCGGAGACCAACGAAGAGATCATGATCGCGGTGGCCAAGAGCCAGCACCAGATGAATGTCGACGACATGCAAAAGCAATGGGGCGACATCGGCCGCTCCGGATCCTTTGTGCGCGGTGTTGGGCAGACCGGCCAAGCACTTGCGGCCAGCGTAGCGGTGGGTATCGACGCGGCGACTTTCGCCCAGACCAACACCTATGGCACAGGCAAGGAGTGCCTCGGCGCCGGCGAGAAATGCGGCGAGTTCGCCAAGCAGGCGGCCATCGCGGCGACCGCGGTCACACCTGTCGGCAAGATCGCCGGGGTTGTCGCTCGTCCCGCCGTATCGATGCTGGCGAGCCGAACGCCTGCTGCGGTGACCAAAGCGACAGAGGTGGTCGGCAGCAAACTCGCCAAGACGACACCGTTCGTCGCACCGTTCGGTGCCGCGTTCACGGCGGCGAACGTGCTTCCGCCCGCCCGCGCCTTCTTCTACGAGCACAATGTCACCAACGCCGCCGATCTGGTGCAGCGGGTCAAGAACGACGGGGGGATCACGCCCGGCACGGCCGCGCGCGCCGCCTTGCTCGGCTTTGACCTCGCGGCCGCTAGGGGCCTGGGTAACAGCTACCAGACCGTGCCTTCCTGCGTAGGCCCAGGTGACTGCAGTCCCTTGGTGGCGGCCGACGTGCTGGGTCTGCCGCTGGCCGCCGCGGAGCTCGCGATGATCAAGAAGGCCTCGGCCGCGGCGACGCGGGCCGCCCAGGGCGCCTCGGCCGCAGACGCCGCGCCTCGCGGTGCTGGGTCCCGCACCGGCATCAGCCCTCGGCCTGCGGCCGGGGAATCCATTACGCTGCACCGGTTCCCGGATGGCACGGTGCGGTCGGCGCCACGGGATTTTTCCCGCCTGCGCGCCGAGGTCGGGCCCCCGGTCGTTCCCCCGCGGCGGAGCGCGAGTGGCAATCCGGCGGAGCCGCCGGTCCAGCCGTTCACCCGCCAACACAACCCCGCTGAGCACGTAGCACCCGATGTTCGCCCGGTAGCCGGCCGTCCCGCCGAGGCGGCGAGCATCGGTCCCGCGAGTTGGCCACGGCCGGTAGCGGGGGTGGACGCGGCTGGTGCTCGTCCCGGACCCGGCGCCAGTGTAGTCATTGGTGCTCGTCCGGGACCCGGCACGAGTGTCGGCGCCGGCAACCGTCCCGGACCCGGCGCGGATGCAGGCCCCGGCGCCCGTCCCGGACCCGGCGCGGATGCAGGCCCCGGCGCCCGTCCCGGACCCGGCGCGGATGCAGGCGCTGGAGCTCGTGTTGGAGCCGACGCGGGTGACCGTGCTGGTGCACCGCGCTCTGCGGAGCAGGCGCCTGTTGCCGGTGACGGAAGTGTCGCGGGTTCGCCGCAGCCGCCGAAGGTGGCGGGTGGTGCCGTTGATGGCGCGGGCCCTGGTTCGCCACGTGCACTGGATCCGAAGGGTGAGGCTCGCACGGAGTCTGGGGTCAGGCCGGTCGCCGAGGCGGGCAACGCTGCCCGCGCGGATGCCCGGCCGACGGCGGGCGAGAACGGCGTTTCCCGGAACACCGCTCGTACGGAATCCGCGAAGAACACACCGCGAGCACCCATCGTTCGATCCGAGGCCATGGCCAGTTCCGGCGGGCGTGGTCCGCAACTGGGGCAACAACGTTCTGGTGCGGCCGGGTATGACACACCGCCGCAGGCGCCGGAACGTCCCGTGCAACCGGCTCCTGGACGTGGGTTGCCGCCCGCGCAGGCCCCGGCGCCAGCGGTGGTGCGTGACGGTGCCGAGCGCAACGGCAGCCGTCGCTCCGGGCGTGCGGGAGGGGACGCGTACCAGGGCATCACGCACGCGGATGCCTTGGCCCTCATGGCTGGGCGCATGGCAGACCCGACAAGAATGACGATCGACGAAGCGGTCGCAATCCTGCACGCTGTTCAGAAGAATCTGCCGACCAGTCCCCGGATCGCGCCGGGTACGGCGGTGAACAGCGTCGCCTCCGGCGCGGCGCGGGCCGCGAATTCGCTGGCGGTGCGGGTGGCGGACGCGGTGAAGGACCTGTGGGCGGTCCGTTCGCTGTTGCGCCACTACGGCATTGGGCTGACCGACATATTCCGGGCCTACGGTTCGCGTCTCATAGCCGGGGTCGTGCGGACCGAAGTCGGGTCGATCGTGCGTGGGAGGGGACCACACGATCAACCCACACTGCTCAGCGTGGCAGGCACCCTCGCCCGAGACCACGGAGTGCGGGCGGGCCTGGACGTCCTCATGCGGAATCCGGATGCTGTTGCGGCGGCCCGGACACTGTTCACCGATCAGGACCTGATCCGCGACCTGCTGTCCCACTACCGATCCAGCAATCTCGCCCCGATCGTCCGGTTGCTCGACGAGCCGGGGTTGATCGCGGTGTTCCTGGCCCGCGTCGGCACCGATCCGGCCTATGCGGCGGTGCTCGGGAGCCGGAAGTTCGTGGACGCCCTTGGTCGCTACACGTCCGGGGAACGCACCATGGCCGTGCTGCGCGACATCATCGGTATGCCGAAGGCGCGGATGCTGACGATAGCTGCGACGAGGAACCCGGACCGCTTGTTCCGGGAGGTCGACCAGGCTGCGGCATGGGCGGCAGGCGATGTCGACCGCGCGGTTCGGCTGCTCGACAATATCCGCCCGCTGGTGGGGGCGCTCGACCCGACGCTGGTGCCTGCCGCGCTCGTCGGTCTGGCCGCGAACCGGGAACACCTTGCTGCCTTGGCTTCCGCGTACGCCCGGAATCGGAGTCTGCTCGGCGAATGGGCCACCCAGATCGCCGACCATCCCAAGATGGTCGACCAGGTCATCAAGCTCCTGCGCGGCACCGAGCGCAGCCCTGGCATCGAGGCCGACCTGGCGAAGATCCTGAACCACGAGGGCCTGACAAACCGCCTGGTCAAGCTGGTCACCGGTAAGGGCGCGCCGCAGTTCCTCACTGAACTGCTCGGCAACCCCGAGCTGGCGGCACGGGTGCTCGATCGGCGGTCCGGCGTGCTGCGGCGCGCTGTTGCCGCGCTCGCCGCCGATCCCGCTTTGCCCGCATCAGCGCTGGCGCTGGGGAACTTCGCGCTCGCGCCGGTGCCCTCGTGGGCGGCAGGGATTGGTGGGCGCGTACTGGGCTTGACGGGACGCGCCACCGCCGGACCCGCCTTGACTGTCGTCGACGCCGCTGAGGCAGCGGGCAAGGTCGTCAAATCCGGGACCGACCGCGTCAGGTTCGGTGTCGGCCGAGTGCGATCCGGGGGCGCTCGCATCGCGAGCACGGTGGGCCGGGCGCCCGGTGTCGGCCGGTTCGTGCCGTCCTCGTCGGCCCCGCCTACCTGGCCGGGCTCGGACCAGGCGGCGCCGGTCGCCCAGAACCCGGCCCCACCCGGCGCGCCCCAGAAACGGGCGACACCCGGACAGGGCACCCCGGCAGACGGAATGACCATGTCCGCCGTGCACTTGGACGATCAGGCGATCGAGTACGCCACGGAGGTTATGGCGACAGTGTTGCGTGCGGGGAAACCCCGCATACCGGCCTGGGCGATTCGTGACTTCATGGCCAATCAGCCCACCCGCCCACAGTTCCGGCCGAGTGCCGAGCTCATGCAGACCAGCCCCGAGCTGGCACGGAACTTGGAAATTCCCGGATGGTTCCCCCGGCACTACTTCCTTCGGAAGAATGGGACGGAGGTGGTGCGAAGGAAAAAATCCACGCACCCCCAGCTGCGACTCGACGCCGCAGGCAATCTGACACTCGCCAGCAATCTTCCGGAGCCGATCAAACCGAGGTACCTGGGCGGTGCGCTGAAGGTGGGCAGGGACAGCGGGACCCCCGAGGCGCTGGCAGAGCTCGACGCGGCGGCGCGTAAACGCCACCGAGCGATTCAAGGGAGTCTCGCCGCAGCACGGCGGTTGGCTGCCGCGGATACGGCCGCGAAAATAGCAGATACACCGGCGAACAGAATCGCGGCGGCGAAGGCCGAAGCCGAATACAAATCAGCGCATACGAAAATGGGGACCGCTGCGGAGGAGTTCGGTGAATCCGCTGCCGCACTCCACGCGGTACCGATGCACTATCCGGGTGCGAAGCGCCTGGAACTCGGCGGACCGGCGAACGGCAACAATCAATTCGACCAGGTTTGGCGCACGCCGGACGGCCGATATATCGTGGTCGAAGCGAAGAGCAGTACCGAAACCGAACTCGGCGTCCGCAAGCTATCGGACGGCTCCGGCCGACGGGTCACTCAGGGAACGCCGGAGTATTTCGACGAGATTCTCAGGTTGATGTCAGGGCGCGGAGAAGCCGCTCTCGCCGGTGAACTGGCGGACGCGGTCCGTACCAGTCGGCTAGACTACATCCTGGTGAAGGGGAACATAAACACCGGTGATTACGCCGGCTTCACTATGCACAAGTTCGATACGGCACCAGAGGGGTAGTGATGAAGATTCACTCGCACAGCGTGCGACTGCCGGACCCGGAGGGCAACGCCGCGGCCCTTCGCCAGAATTTGTCCAGATCTCTCGCTCGGCTAGCCGGAGCCACGCTGGAATTCAACACCACGTTCAACACGGCATCGACGAACGTTTCCGCGCAGCTGCTGATCGATCCCGCTGCCTCGGCGATCGAGACCTGGGAGTCGCTGGTTACCGCTATGCAGGTGGGATCCGCGATGTTCACTGTCGCGAACGCCCCTGCCGGAACGATGGTCGACTGCCGGATCGGGCACGAGGACTACTCGTTCCCGGCAACCGGACCCGCCTATTACACCAGCGCGGGAAATTGGCTGTCCGCTTTCTGGTACGCGATTATCTGCCGGGAGCAGAACCGCATCACTGAACTCGCGGCAGTGCCGCTGGAATTGCTTCGATCATCCGGTGGCGAATACGACGAATACATCTACGACTGGGTGAACACACTTCAAACATATTGGAACGAGTCCCCGCGAATAGCCGAGAAACTCACCGCCGCGCTGGAAGGTTCAAACCCGGAAATCGCCACGATGGCGGATCGTGAAACACTCGACTGCATTCTCTATCCGCCCATCAACCTCTTCTATCATTTCCTTCGCCAAGACCACGCCGGCTTCAACCAGGCCCTGGCCGAAGCATTGGAACTGCACCGGCTGTATTGGACTTCGGGTGACCGTGAAAGCTACTTCACCGGAAACCTCGCCCTTGGGCCATTGGCGATGACCTGCCTGGCCATCGACGCAGGATTCCCGATCGATGTGGAGTCCGAATACATTCCGTCGAGTTTCGTCAATCGAGAGTGGCTCGGGGCATTCCCTACCTGAGAAATCAGGCGTTCGAGGACGCAGGTGAGGAAACATAGGAACTCGACGAGGGAGCCGGTGGCTTGGATCATCTGGAAGAATTGCACCCGGGCTACCGGCAGCGTCTGCTACGAACATTCAGTCGGCTGAGCGTGACGCGTCCGGCGAAGCAGTGCCCTACCGACGCAGAACTGGCGCAGGCGCTCGC
Organism: Nocardia sp. IBHARD005; assembly: GCF_052814245.1. Taxonomy (NCBI): domain Bacteria; kingdom Bacillati; phylum Actinomycetota; class Actinomycetes; order Mycobacteriales; family Nocardiaceae; genus Nocardia; species Nocardia sp. IBHARD005. Next base: position 2,681,317 of record NZ_CP199935.1, on the reverse strand, counting down.
CACCCCGCTCGACGACGACTACGCGATCGTGATCATGTCGCCGGATTTTCCCGGTACGGCGACGGCCCTCGTCCTCGGGTACGTGTTCGCCGCCGCCCGCGACGATGTGGTGCTGACCGGCATCGACAGCGACGAATTGGATCGGCGCCTGTGCCTGCCACCCCCGAGGGTGAGCCCGAAGGTCGCTGCCTGGCCGCGGTCCGGTAATCCGTTTGCCCACGAAGAACCGGGTCCCGCACTGATGCTGGTCGACTGGCCCGTTGAGTTCGACCGAACTAGGACAGGCGATGTCATCGACCGTGCCGACGCGCTGATCATTGCGATGACACCCGATCGCGATTCCGCGGACGCCGCGGCAGACCTGGTCGACCACCTTGCCGCCCGGGTCAGGCAGGACCGCCTGCCCCAGCACGTGATCGTGGTGATCGCGCACCCCGAAGCGCGGCGTCCCGACATCGATATTCATGCCGCCCGCGACTTCTTCCATATGCACGGCGTCTGCCGGGTGGCCGAGATTCCCTACGATCCGCACTTGGCCGCCGACCCGTTGATCAACCCGGACCGGTTGGCGCCGCGAACGCTGGGAGTGTTCGGTGAACTCGCCTGCCATCTGGTCGGCGACTTCGACACTCATGCGCCTCAGGCGCAACGAATTACACGTTGAAGCGGAAGTCGCAGACGTCGCCGTCGTGCATGACGTATTCCTTGCCCTCCATGCGGACCTTGCCCGCCGCCTTGGCAGCCGCCTTGGAGCCCGCGTCGACCAAGTCGTCGAAAGCGACGAGTTCTACCTTGATGAAGCCGCGTTCGAAGTCGGTGTGGATGACGCCTGCGGCCTTGGGGGCGGTGTCGCCCTGGTGGATGGTCCAGGCTCGGGATTCCTTGGGGCCTGCGGTGAGGTAGGTCTGCAGGCCGAGGGTGTGGAAGCCGGCGCAGGCGAGGGCGTGCAGGCCGGGTTCGGGTTGGCCGGACCTTTGCCTCCGCGCGGCAACGTTCAATATTTCACAGTGTTCAGTTAAAATGAACGGTATGCCTGACCGAACGCGACATGAGGACATCGAACGCTCGCTGGCTCAGACACTTGCGGAGTACTCGATCGAACTGTCCGTGCAGCGCTGGACGTCGGAGCAAACGGCGATCGTCGATGTGTGCCGACATGGCTTCGAGACGGCCTATCGGATGGCTTGGTTGCCGCACGTAACCTTGTCGGAGCTAGCACGAATCGACCAGCAAGACCATACGCATCGGCTGCTGGTGACCGGACCACGGATCACCAGTCGCACGGCTGAGGCACTGGTCGCCGCAGACATCGATTACATCGACTACGCGGGAAATGTTCGCCTGGACTTCGGGCCAGTCCTCATAGATGTCCGCAGACGCTCTGGTCCAACCACGGTATCGAGCCATCGCGCCGCAGAGGCAAACCTGTTCAGCGGCAGACGGATGCAGGTCCTCTTTGTGCTACTAACCTGGCCGAACTCGGCGCAGATGCCGGTTCGCCGGATCGCTGAGGCCGCGGGGACTTCGGTAGGGATCACGCAGTCGACGCTCGAGATCATGAAAGATTCCGACTACCTGATCGGCAGGTCACTACACCGCCGCGATGAACTGATCGATCTATGGGCCGCCGCTTTCAGAGGCGCGCTACTGCCGAAGATCCGGAATCTCTCCTTCCGCGGAAATATCGACCGCTGGTCTGCGCCTGCCGGACACCTCGTGAGCGGAGAATCTTCCGTCGAAATCATCAGGCACCCACAGACACTCACTATCTACGCCGAGAACTTCGACCTTACGGAGGCCCTCCACAATCGCTGGCAAAAATCAGACGATCCGAATATCGAGATTCGCCAGAAATTCTGGGAAGCACCCGTATGGGCTACACCATCCGATGGACGCAGCATCTTCGTCAGGTCCGCGGCCCCTCCGCTGTTGGTTTATGCAGATCTTCTGGCCTCGAAGGAACCGCGGCAATCTGAAGTGGCGAGGAGCTTGAGGAAGGATCATCTTGTTTGACCTCGGCCGCATCGATCAAAGGTCCGTTGATCTGGTCGACAGTGTGGTGGTTGCGTTGATCTCAGGCGCCGAGACCAACGACACGTCGATCATGATCATCGGTGCGCAGTGTCGCGACTTGCTGCACACCGGATTCGGCCGCATCGACCCACTTCGCTCCACACACGACGTCGATGTCGCGATCGCCGTCGACGGCGACGCCGAATACCGACGGATTATCGCGGCGCACCCCCGGTCGGGAACCACTGACATCCGATTTTCGATCGCAGGAATTGCGGTCGATGTGGTGCCGTTCGGCGACATCGAAGATCCTGCCGGGACGACCTCCCTACCAGGCAGAAAGGAGGTCATTGATGTTTTCGGATTCCGCGAGGTCTTCACACATTCGATCGAATTGCGACTTCCGAGCGGCTATCAGGTACGGATTCCGACGCCAGCGGGTTACACCGCGCTGAAGTTGAAGGCTTGGTGCGATCGATCCGCCATCGGCGAGTACAAGGATGCCGAGGATATCGCAACAGTTTGCACCTGGTACCAGGGCGACGCTGACACCGCTGCATTACTCTACGAAGCACGCACCGATCTGCTGATCAGAGCTGAACTGGACGTCGATCTCGCCTCGCTGCACCTTCTCTGTGAAGAGGTCGCAAGCCTTCTCGGTCCCGTACGGCTCGCTGAACTCTCAGCAACATGGGACCAAACGGATCGAGACCTACTTGCCCATCACTTCGCGCGGCAACGGTCAAGAACACATCCCGATCTCGCGGCCGCGCAAAGGGCGATACTGGCGCTGAACTACCTACTGGTCAGCTGAGCGGCCAAGAGCATCAGAATGGTGCACAGAACGCCATCCTCTCGGAGAACGCCCCGGTGTCGCCTATGAAGCAATTCATGCGCCTGGGGCTCCTTCGATTGGCCTCAGGCACAACGAATCACACGTTGAAGCGGAAGTCGCAGACGTCGCCGTCGTGCATGACGTATTCCTTGCCCTCCATGCGGACCTTGCCCGCCGCCTTGGCAGCCGCCATGGAGCCCGCGTCGACCAAGTCGTCGAAAGCGACGAGTTCTACCTTGATGAAGCCGCGTTCGAAGTCGGTGTGGATGACGCCTGCGGCCTTGGGGGCGGTGTCGCCCTGGTGGATGGTCCAGGCTCGGGATTCCTTGGGGCCTGCGGTGAGGTAGGTCTGCAGGCCGAGGGTGTGGAAGCCGGCGCGGGCCAGGGCGTGCAGGCCCGGTTCGGTTTGGCCGATGGACTCGAGGAGTTCGAGGGCGGATTCGTCGTCGAGTTCGAGGAGTTCGGCTTCCACCTTGGCGTCGAGGAAGACCGCGTCGGCGGGGGCGACGGTGGCGCGCAGTTCGGCGAGCTTGGCCTCGTCGGTGAGAACGGATTCGTCGGCGTTGAAGACGTAGAGGAACGGCTTGATGGTGAGCAGGGAGAGCTCACGGAGCAGTTCGGCGTCGATCTTCTTGCCCGCGGCGAACAGGGTGGTGCCCTCGTTGAGGAACCCTTCGGCGGTCTTGGCCGCGTCGAGCAGGGGCTTGCGGTCCTTCTTGACCCTGGCTTCCTTCTCGAGACGCGGGATGGCCTTCTCGAGGGTCTGCAGGTCGGCGAGGATGAGCTCGGTTTCGATGACCTCGATGTCGGCGGCGGCGTCGACCCGGCCGTCGACGTGGATCACGTCGTCGTCGGCGAACACGCGCACGACCTGGCAGATCGCGTCGGCCTCACGGATGTTGGCGAGGAACTTGTTGCCGAGACCGGCACCTTCGGAGGCGCCCTTCACGATGCCCGCGATATCGACGAACGACACCACGGCGGGCACGATCTTCTCGGAACCGAAGATCTCGGCGAGCTTGTTCAGGCGCGGGTCGGGCAGCGGGACCACGCCGACGTTGGGCTCGATGGTCGCGAACGGGTAGTTCGCGGCCAGCACGTCGTTCTTGGTCAACGCGTTGAACAGCGTCGACTTTCCGACGTTGGGCAGGCCGACGATTCCGAGGGTGAGGCTCACGAGAAGAGGAGTCTACGTGGTGCTCACCGCACGTCGGTCAGCGCCCGCAGCTCCGTCGGACGCTCCGACCTGGACCAATGATCACCAGGCCCTGGTGGCAGTCGCCTCTCGGCCGATACCTACCTCAGGGCCTGGTGATCAACTGTCCAGCATGGTGCACCCGGCGACAGCGCTGGGTGCGGGTCGAGATCAGGGGACGAGGACGACCTTGCCCAGGTTGGCGCGCTGCTCGATGACCGCGTGGGCGGCGGCGGCATCGTCGAGCGCGAACTCGGCGTGCACGACCGGGTGCAGCAGGCCGGAGGCGTAGTACTGCCAGACCTCCTGGCGCAGGTCTTCGTAGCGCGCCGGGTCGCGCTGGGCGAGACGGCCGATCCGGAAACCGGTCAGGGACTTGCCACCGGCGAGGAGGTCTTCGGTGTCGATGAGGCCGCCGCCGGTGCCATAGGTGACCGCGCGACCACCCTCGGCGAGACCAGCGAGCGTGCCACCGAGGCCGGTGCCACCGACACCGTCGAGGGCGTAATCGGCCTGCTTGCCACAGTGCAGCTGGTCGTAGGTGAAGACCTCGTCGGCACCGAGCCCACGCACGAAATCGATCTTGGACTCGTCGGAGACCGCGCCGATCACCCAGCTCGCACCACGCACGCGGGCCAGCTGCACCGCGAGGTGGCCGACACCACCCGCGGCGGCGGTGACCAGGGCGGTTTCGCCCTCGCGAGGGGCGGCGGTGTCGAGCGCGCCGAGAGCGACGAGGCCGCTGCGCATCAACGCGACGGCGTCGACCGCCGAAGCGCCGTCGGGAATGGCCGAGACCTGGTCGATCGCGAGGACGACGTACTCGGCGTAGGCGTAGGTGGTGCACAGGCCGACGACGCGGTATCCGGCGCTGTAGCCGTCGACCCCGTCACCGACCGCGACGACCTCACCGGCCACCTCGGCACGCACCTGCTCGGCTTCGCCACTGATCCGCCGGATCGCCGAGAGGGTGACCCCGATCGCCTCGACCCGCACCAGCAGCTCACCGGCACCGGGCACCGGTACGTCGGCCGCGACGACCTCGAGCGCCTCCGAACCACTGCCGCGCTCGTATTGAACCCGCCGCATGACACCTCCTACAGATTTGAGCGAAGGCGCAACATTAACCGGCTGACCTCGCGTTTCCACAGGCCGTGAGCCCGCGAGTGCGAAATCTCACCGACTGTTCCGCCTCTCCGTGATCTCTAGCCAGACCCGAGCGCGTGGGGACGACCGTTGGCGACCGGCGGGTACATATCGGGCAAGTTGGCCCGTCCCCGGTGAGTTACCCATGTTCGCGCGTAACAGGGCGGTTGCCCGGCTGCAGACTCGTCAGCCAACAAGCGCGTTTCCGGCGTAGCGTTGCCGTATGGAGGCGACCACAGAGGTGGTGACCGCAGCCCCCGCGCCGGTTCTGGCCGCGTTCATCGACCGTTACGTGGGCTATCGCATGGTGGGGTTCGAGCCCGGCCTGCACCGCGGCCTGCCGTCACGGCACATGACCTTCATCGTCGCTGTCGGCCCGACGATCGATGTCGTCGAGCAGACCGACCCGCACCAAGCCCCCGGCAGCTACCGCTGCGTCTTGAGTGGCCTGCAGGCGAGTCCTGCGATGATCGCGCACACCGGTTTTCAAGAGGGCGTGGCGATCGAGCTGACCCCGCTGGGTTGCCGCGTGCTGTTCGGCATGCCCGCGAGCGAACTGTGGGATATCTCGATCGAATGTTCCCAAGCGCAAAGCACTCTCGGTGACCAGCTCGCTGATGCTGTGCAATCACAACAGGATTGGCCGAGCCGGTTCGCCGCGTGCGACAAAGCTCTCACCGCGGCGGCACGTACCGAAACTCTGGCCGGTCCCGAATTGACCTGGGCCTGGCGCGCTCTCGTGAAAACCGGCGGCACCTGCCCGATCAACCCGCTCGCCGATCGGATCGGCTGGACCCGCCAGCACCTGACCCGCAAGTTCACCGCCGAATTCGGCGCGAGCCCGAAACTGGCCGCGCGGATCATCCGGTTCGAGCGGGCCAGGCGCATGCTGACCAGCACCCCCTCCTACATCTCCATCGCCCAGATCGCGACCACCTGCGGCTACTACGACCAAGCCCACCTGAACCGCGACTTCGCCGAACTGGCGGGCATCGCCCCCACCGCCTGGCTCGCCGAGGAGATTCCATCTGTCCAAGACCCGAATGCCCTCGAAGCGCGAGGCTGAACACATGGACACTTCACCTGATACCCACGCCGTCATCTGGCCCTGCCTCGCCTTCGACGATGCCCGCGCCATGATCGGATTCCTCACCACCGCCTTCGGTTTCGAAGCAACCGCGGTCTACGCCAGGGACGACGACGACTCCATCGTCGAACACGGCGAACTGCGCTGGCCGGGCGGCGGCGGCATCATGTTCGGCTCCACCGGCCGCGACGACTCCCTCTTCGGCACCCGCCCGCCTGGCCTCGCCAACCTCTACCTGGTCACCGACAAGCCCGACGCGCTCTACGACCGGGCGAAAGCCGCGGGCGCGACGATCATCCGCGACCTGCGCGACGAGGACTACGGCTCGCGCGGTTTCAGCGCCGCCGACCCGGAAGGCAACCTCTGGAGTTTCGGAACGTACCGGGGCCAATGACCTTCTGAACAAAACTTCATTCTGCGCACGATCGTGTGCGAACCTCTCCGTCGCAGTTCTGCGATCGGCTACGTTGTCGATTGCTTCACCCGAGGCTCTGCGTGTTGTACAGGAGAGTTGAGTCAATGGCGACCATCGAATATCTGCGGACCGATCCGGACTTGCCGCCGGTCGGTGTCGTCGATCGCACGCCGATCACACCCGCGAAGAAGGCCGTGTTCGCGGGGATCGCCGTACTCGGCGCCATCGCGTGGACGATCATCGCGTTCGTGCGCGGCGAGTCGGTGAACGCGGTGTGGATCGTGATCGCGGCGGTCTGTACCTACATCATCGCCTACCGCTTCTACGCGCGGTTCATCGAGTGGAAGATCACCAAGCCACGCGACGACGTGGCCACGCCCGCCGAAATCTATGACAACGGCAAGGATTTCATGCCGATGGACCGGCGGGTGCTCTACGGGCACCACTTCGCCGCCATCGCGGGCGCGGGCCCGCTGGTGGGTCCGGTGCTGGCCGCGCAGATGGGTTATCTGCCCGGCACCATCTGGATCATCGTCGGCGTGGTGTTCGCCGGCGCGGTGCAGGACTACCTGGTGTTGTGGGCCTCGACCCGTCGACGCGGCCGCAGCCTCGGCCAGATGGCGCGAGACGAGCTCGGCGTGGTCGGCGGTGTCGCGGCGATCGTGGCGATTCTGGTGATCATGACGATCCTGCTCGCGGTGCTGGCATTGGTCGTGGTGAACGCGCTCGGCGAGAGCCCCTGGGGCGTGTTCTCCATCGCGATGACCGTCCCGATCGCCCTGTTCATGGGTGTTTACCTGCGGTATCTGCGCCCGGGTGCGGTCGGCGAGGTGTCCGCCATCGGCATCGTGTTGCTGCTGGCCGCGATCATCGGCGGCGGTTGGGTGTCCGAAACCGAGTGGGGCGCGGACTGGTTCACGCTTTCGCGGACCACCATCGCGTGGTGCCTGATCGCCTACGGCTTCATCGCCTCGGTGCTGCCGGTGTGGCTGCTGCTCGCCCCGCGTGACTACCTGTCGACGTTCATGAAGGTCGGCACGATCGTGTTGCTCGCGGTCGGCATCCTGATCACGATGCCGGTGCTGAAGGCACCCGCTGTCTCCGAATTCGCGCACACCGGTGCCGGTCCCGCGTTCGCGGGCAGCCTGTTCCCGTTCCTGTTCATCACCATCGCCTGCGGTGCGCTCTCGGGTTTCCACGCGCTGGTCTCCTCCGGCACGACACCGAAACTGCTGGCCAAGGAATCCAATGCCAGGATGATCGGCTACGGCGGCATGCTGATGGAGTCGTTCGTCGCGGTGATGGCGATCATCACCGCCTCGATCATCGACCAGCACCTGTACTTCGGCATGAACGCCGCGGCCGGGCTCACCGGTGGCACGGCGGAAGGCGCTGCCGAGTTCACGAATACGCTCGGCCTGTCCGGTCCGCCCGCGACGCCGGAATTGTTCGCCGACGCGGCCGCCGATGTGGGCGAGAATTCGATCGTCTCGCGCACCGGTGGCGCCCCGACCCTGGCGGTCGGCATCGCCGAGGTCTTCTCCGATTTCCTCGGCGGATCGTCGATGAAGGCGTTCTGGTACCACTTCGCGATCATGTTCGAGGCGCTGTTCATCCTCACCACCATCGACGCGGGCACTCGTGTCGCGCGCTTCCTGGTCTCGGACGCGCTGGGCAACTTCGGTGGCGGGTTCACGAAGTTCCGTGATCCGTCGTGGCGGATCGGCGCCTGGCTGTGCTCGCTGATCGTGGTCGCGGGCTGGGGTGGGGTGCTGCTGATGGGCGTCAACGATCCGTTCGGCGGCATCAACGCGCTGTATCCGCTGTTCGGCATCGCCAACCAGCTGCTCGCCGCGATCGCGCTGACCGTGGTGCTGACGATCATCGTCAAGCGCGGACAGTGGAAGTGGGCGTGGATTCCCGGTATTCCGCTGGCGTGGGATCTGCTGGTCACGATGACCGCGTCGTGGCAGAAGATCTTCTCCGACGATCCCAAGCTCGGTTACTGGAAGCAGCACAGCCTGTGCCAGGCCGCCAAGGACGCGGGCAAGGCGTGTCTGACGGCGAAGACACCGGAGCAGGTCGACATCGCGATCCGCAACACCTTCATCCAGGGCACGCTGTCGATCGTGTTCGCGGTGCTGGTCCTGATCGTCACCGTCGTCGGTGTGCTGGTGTGTGTGAAGGCGATCCGTACGGGCACGGTGACCAGCACCGAATCCGCGGAGCAGCCGTCGAAGATCTTCTCCCCCAGCGGTTTTGTCGCGACCTCGACGGAGAAGGACGTGCAGAAGGAATGGGATGTGCTCATCGCCGAGGGCAAGGTGAGCGCGCCCGGATCGGTGCACGTCTCTTGAATGTGAGTGTGGTCAGGGACGCGGACGGCCGGTTCAGTGGATCGGCCGTCCGCACTCCGGTGGCAGTGGTCGGCACCGCCGGTCCTGCTCGGGCGATGTTGCGGCGGGTCTGGGCGGCGGCTCGGGGGGTCGCCCGGTGGTACAGCGCGATCAACGGCGGCCTGGACTACGAGCGCTACGTCGACCACTTGCGCCGCAATCATCCGGGCGCTCCGGTGCCCTCGGTGCGTGACTACTGGCGCGAACGCTACGCCGAGGCCGAGCGAAATCCGGCCAATCGCTGCTGCTGACCCTGGTTCGGATACCTGGAGGATCGGTGGCCGATTTCCGCTAGCACCCCGCCGGGATGGGTGCCATTGTGGAACTCGTGACCATCACTGCTTTGGACTTCGAGGGCTGCTACCGGGCGGTCTCCACCCGTGACTCCCGCTTCGACGGGCAGTTCTTCACCGCGGTGCGCACCACCGGCATCTACTGCCGTCCGTCGTGCCCGGCGATCACGCCCAAGCGGGTCAATGTGTCGTTCCTGCCCACCGCGGCGGCCGCGCAGCAGGCCGGTTATCGCGCCTGCCGTCGGTGTCTGCCCGATGCCGCGCCCGGTTCACCGCTGTGGAATGTGCGGGCGGATCTGGCCGCACGGGCCATGCGGTTGATCGGCGACGGGGTGATCGAGCGCGGTGGGGTGCCCGGACTGGCCGCTACCTTGGGCTATTCGCAGCGTCAGCTCACCCGGGTGCTCACCACCGAACTCGGGGCCGGGCCGCTCGCGCTGGCCAGGGCGCATCGTGCGCATACCGCGCGACTGCTCATTCAGACCACCGAGATGCCGATGTCGGATATCGCGTTCGCGGCGGGGTTCGCGAGTATTCGGCAGTTCAACGACACGGTGCGCGAGGTGTTCGCGGTGAGTCCGACGACGATGCGGACCGAGTTGCGCCGATCGCCGCGCGCCGATGTCGTCGCGCCCGGCACGCCCGGTCTGCTCACCTTGCGGCTGCCCTATCGCGAGCCGCTCGACACCAACTGGCTGAGCTGGTTCCTGTCCGCGCACGCGGTGCCCGGGATGGAGCTGTGGGAAGACGGAATCTATACGCGGAGCCTGCGTACTCCACACGGCCACGCGACGATTCGGCTGTCGTTTCAGCCGGGTCATGTGCGGGCCGAGTTGGCGTTGCGGGATATGCGCGACCTCGCTCCGACCGTGGCGCGAGTGCGGCATCTGCTCGATCTGGACGCGGATCCGATGGGGATAGACAGTGCGCTCGGGATCGGCCGCGCGGCCCGCGGCGACGAGCGCGGTCTGGACGCGGACCCGATGGCGATCGATGACGCCCACGGAAACGGCCGGTCGACGGGAGCCATCGACAACGCGCGCGGTGACGACAACATCCGCACTATCGGTCACGGTGACATCGGTAACGGTTCCGGCGAAACAGGTTATGCCGCAACATATTCGGGTATCGCAGCAGCTGCTGAGGCGAGCGCGGGGCGCGGGTTCACGCCGGGAATTCGAGTGCCGGGGTGCCTCGAGGGCTCGGAGTTGTTGTTGTGCACCATGATCGGGCAACAGATCTCCGTGCGAGCGGCGGGGACCCATATCGCACGGCTGGCCGATGCCCTCGGCGAGCGGATCGACGGGCCGGTGGCGCGGCTGTTTCCGACGGCCGAGGCGGTCGCCGAGCACGGCGCCGAGGTGTTGACCGGGCCCGCACGCAGGGTAAACGCCATCGTGGCCGCGGCCCGCGCGATCGCCGACGGCGAACTGGTCCTGCACTCCGGCCGTACTGCCGCTGACCTGCGGCGCGACCTGCTCGCACTCGACGGGGTCGGGAAATGGACGGCCGACTACGTCACCATGCGATCGCTGGCCGATCCCGACATCCTGCTCGGCACCGACCTCGTCGTTCGCCAGGGTGCCGCGCGGGCGGGCATCGACCTCGACAACACCACCCGCTGGGCGCCGTGGCGCTCCTATCTGTCCATGCACTTGTGGAAGACCGCGCTCGAACATCGTGGCGCGCTTGTCCGTGAACCTGCCCTCCAGGAAGCGAAACACCATGACTGACACCGCTCTTCGTTGCGCCGATGTCGCGACCGTCCCCACGCCGATCGGCCCGTTCACCACCATCGTCGACAGCGACGGCGCCGTGCTCGCCTCGGGCTGGACCGGGGACCCGGCCACGCTGACCGGCCTCATCCACGCCACGTTGCGTCCGACCGCACTGCGGCAACGGGATTCGCTCGGTGCGGTCACCCAGGCCGTCATCGACTATCACGCGGGCGACCTCACCGCGATCGACGCGATTCCCGTGCGTCAACAGTCGGGCGAATTCCTGGTCCGTGCCTGGGAGGTTCTGCGCAAGGTGCCTGCCGGTGAGCCGGTCACCTATACCGAGTTCGCCGGGCTCTCCGGGCGTCCGGCGGCCACGCGGGCAGCGGCCAATGCCTGCGCTCGCAACTCCGCCGCCCTGTTCGTACCGTGCCATCGCGTGCTGCGGATCGGCGGAGCGCTCGGCGGGTTCCGGTGGGGGCTGGAAGCGAAGGCCTGGTTGCTCGCGCACGAGGGATGAGCACGCGCGGGGCGCTCGTGCCAGAGCGTCGGCTCCTCGCCCTCTTCGACGGTGGGAGCGGGAGCTCGGGCCTAGCGGTCTGCCGCACGAGCTATCGGCGAACCATCAGGCCACTGATGTTCGATTGGCTCTTTTTTCCACGTCCAGTAGGCCGGATTCTGTTACCTATGCTCACTCGTCGCTTGGTTGCGCTGTACGTCGGTTTGTGGTTGTACGGCACCTCGATGGCAGTGATGATCCGGGCGGGCCTCGGGCTCGACCCGTGGGATGTGTTCCATCAAGGGGTCGCGTCGCATGTGCCGTTGAGTTTCGGCGTGGTGACCGCGCTGACCGGAATCGCCGTTCTCCTCGCCTGGATTCCGTTGCGGCAGCGGCCGGGGCTCGGGACCATCAGCAATGTGGTGGTGATCGCGATCGCGGTCGACGCCGGGTTGTGGTTGATCCCGGCCGTGGACGGACTGTGGTTGCCGATACTGGCCATGGTCGCCGCGGTGGTGGTGAATGCCGCGGCGACGGTGCTCTATATCGGTGCGGGCATGGGTCCGGGACCGCGCGATGGACTGATGACTGGACTGGTAGCGCGGACCGGCTGGCCGGTCTGGTCTGTTCGGACCGGCATCGAGGTCTCGGTGCTGGCCACCGGCTGGTTCCTCGGCGGCAGCGTGGGAATCGGCACGCTGGTCTACGCCTTCGGGATCGGGCCGCTGGTCCAGCTGATGATCCCGTTCGTCGACGGCCGACTCCCCGGTTTCGCGCCGATGTCGCGCCAGGAAGCGGTACTGACCGTGGAACGTCCGCAAGCCCCCACCGCGCCTTGCTGAGCCGTTCGGGCAGAATACCGGCGAAATCGACAGTCGCCGTCACGATGCGCAGGCACCGGCATGTTCATCGTCATGCTCGCAGGGTGAACAGCTTCGTCGTCGCAGCTACCGGGCAGGGGACGACCGTGGTTGTTGCTTCGCCAGGTCGCGCCGGCTACTGGTGACTAGGCGACCGTGGCCTCGAGATGCGACCCTGTGCGGCCGCGCAGGACGTGCAGGCGCGTGGGGATGCGCTGGCGCATTTCGTCTACGTGACTGACGACGCCGACCACGCGGCCGTTAGCGCGGAGTTCGTCGAGGACACCCATGACAGCGTCGAGGGTGTCGGCGTCGAGGCTCCCGAAGCCTTCGTCGATGAACAGGGTGTCCAGGACCAGGCCACCGGATTCGGCGGCGACCACATCGGCGAGACCGAGCGCCAATGCCAGTGAGGCCATGAAGGTTTCGCCACCGGACAGGGTTTTCGCGGAGCGGACGACGCCGGTGTAGTCGTCGCGGACGTCGAGGCCGAGGCCACCGCGCCTGCCCCGTGGGCCTGCCTTGTCCGAGTGGACGAATTCATAACGACCGCCCGACATTCGGCGCAGCCGCAGCGACCCCGCGACCGCGACCTCTTCGAGCCGAGCCGCAAGAACATAGGAGCGCAACGACATTCGCCTGTTGTTCTCACCACGGCCCGCGACCACTTCCGCCAGAGACGCCAGCTCGTCGAAATCACGCTGCTTGGGCGCGATCCGCTCGACCTCTCCCCACAGCTGTGTGCCCAGCTGCTCGAGCTGGGCGACTCGCTCGGTGGCCGCCGACTGGGCTGCCACCGCCGCGGTGAGCGCGCTCTGAGCTTCGGTGAAGCGCTGCTCGAGTGCGTTCAGGTCGCCCGGGATCTGCTCGGCGACAGCACGGATCTGCGGCTCAGCGAGCACGGCCTCGGCATGGGCTCGGGCCCGGTCCGCGGCGGTGAGTTCGGCATCTATCGCGGCCTGCTGCTGTGCGGTCCGCGCGACCGCGTTGACTTCTTGGGCGTAGGCGGTCAGGAGGGCGACATCGTCACGAGGCGCTGGTGGTGCGACCGCCAAGACTTCGCCGGCAGGTTCCTCGTCGATGGGTTCTTCGTCGAAAAGGTCGAACAGGCTGGGCATTTCAGGTTCGGCGCGAGCTGAACGTGCACGACTGGCCCGTGCTCCCCCACCAGGAGATGACTCGGCCTCGGCGGTCGCGTCGGAGTGGGACGCATCGCCCTCGTCCGTAGCTCCTCCCAGCTCGACGGCACTGCCGACAGACGTGGGCACTTCGGCCGAAATCCCGATGCCATCGCCACCAGGCGAAACACCTTGCACTGCACTGTGATTGCTGACCTCGGCACGATCACCGGAGCCACGAGCACCAACCTTCTGGTCGTCGGCCGTGTCCAGCTCGGAGGTCGGCATGGAAGTGCCGGGAACTTCATAACCATCCGGCACGAGACCGGCGGTGCGGGCAAGGTTTTCCACGCGGGTGGCGATGGTGCGGACAGCATCGCGTGCGGCGGATTCCTCGGCGCGGGCGGTGCGGAGGGTGGTGGCGGCGGTGAGGAGGGATTCGAGGCGGGTGGTGCGGGCGTCGACTGTGGTGTCGGCGCCGGCGGCGGTGCGGAGGCGGGCGGTGAGTTCGTCGAGGCGGGTGCGGGTGGTGGCGATATTGGCGGTGATGGTGCCGAGGCGGGCGTCGAGGTCGCGGGACTGGTCGTGGAGGGCGGTTTCCTCGGTGCGCAGGGCTTCGAGGCGGCTGGTCAGAGCGGGCGAACGTTCGGCGGCTTCGGCGGTGTCGTCGAATCGGTGGGTGGCGGTGCGGACGGCGTCGGCGAGGGCGACGGGGTCGGCGTCGCCACCGCGCGCGGTCAGCGCCTCGATCTCGCGTTCGATGACACTGATGCGTTCGGCGATGCGATCCCGCGCGGCCTCTGCGGTTTGTTCGGCCGCGTGCGCGGTGTCCTCGGCTTCCTTGGACACCGCGTCGTCGGTGGGCCGCGCCGGTTCAGGGTGTTCGGCAGAACCGCAGACCGTGCACGGTGCACCGTCGGTGAGTGCGCCGGCGAGCTCGGCGGCCATGCCCGCGAGGCGGCGGGCACGCAGATCGAGGACCCGCTCCTTGGCTTCGAGGTGAACGCGCCAGGCGGAATCGTGTTCAGTCCGCGCGTTGTCCAAAGGTGTTCGGCGACGCGCTATTTCGACAGCGGCCGCGGCAGAGTCCTGCCACTTGCTCAGCTCGTTGCGAACTCCGGGCAACGCGGCAGCCGCATCGGTGGCCTCACGCAACTGTTCCTGCACCGAGCCGATCGCCGCCGGTAGTTCGAGCCGCCGCCGCGCCAGCTCGCCCGAACGCTGCGTGAGACGACCGGCTTCACCCTCGTGCGCGGCGAGATCGGCGGTGAGCTGACGCGCGGTCACCACATCGGCACGAATCTCACCGAGCACTCCGAGCACCGCGTTCCACTGACTGATCGCGGCATCGAGGTCGCCCCGAACACCGGCACCCGCGACCGACCCGCGTCCCTGTCGCCCCGTGCCCGCTCCGACTACACCGCCGGGCAGTCCGCCCGACAGCCGGTCCGCCGGCATGTGGTCGGGCCGTCCGCCGACCGCGGCGGCGCCTTCTCGTCCATCAGGTGGGCCGAGAGGTTCATCCACCACCACGGTCAGCAGGTCGACACCCGCGATGTCGGCGGCCGCCGGTGCCAGCAGTTGATCAGCCAGTTCACCAGTGGCACCGCGGGTCGCGGTCTCCGCACGGCGGAGGGCGCGAACCGCGGAGCGCGCCTCGTCGATGGCTTGGACGACCGGTTCGGCGCGGCGGGCCTTGACCAGCTCGTGTTCGAGTTCGGCGCGGCGAGGAGCGGACGCGGTGTAGGTGGCCAGTTCGGTGCGGGCTGCGGCCATGCGGGTGTGTAGCTCGGTGACGCGGCGTTGCTCTTCGGCTTCGGTGCGGGCTTCAGCCGACTCTTTGTGGCGCAGTTCGGCATTCGTGGTTGTCTCGGCGAGCGCGGTCCGCGCGGTCGCCAGCAGTTCCTGAGACCACGTCACCGCGTCGAGTACGCCGACCGATTCCGCGCCGCCGTAGCCCCCTGCCATGCCGACCTTGGTAATCAGGCGGTCGATGCCCTGTTTGCGGGATTCCAGCTCGGCCGCCGCGGCGCGGCGGCGATCGGACAACCACTGCTCGGCCGTACCGAAACGCTGGGTGTCGAAGAGCTTTTCGAGCAGTTTCTCGCGGTCTTCGTTCTCGGCTCGCAGGAACTTGGCGAAATCGCCCTGCGGGAGCAGCACCACCTGGAAGAACTGGTCGGCGCTCATGCCGAGCAGGCGAAGGACCTCGTCGCCGATATCGGTGATGCGCGAGAGGTTCTCGCCGCTGCCGTCGAGCCAGGTGAGGGTGGCTTGGGGTTGCAGGAGCCTGGTTCCGCTGCCGTTCTTCTTCGGGCGCTCGAATTCGGGCGACCGGGTCAGGCGCAGGAGGCGGCCGCCGAGGGTGGCCTCCAGCACGACGCTCGGTGGTGTCTGCGGATCGGCGTGGTCGGAGTGCAGCCGCTTGCTCTCGCCGCGCGCGCCGGGCACCTTGCCGTAGAGGGCGAAGGCGATCGCGTCGAGGATGGTCGTCTTGCCCGCACCCGTGTGCCCGTGCAGCAGGAACAGCCCGTCGGCGCCGAGCGCGTCGAAATCGACGACAGTGGTCTCGGCGAACGGGCCGAACGCGGTGAGTTCGAGCCGGTGCAGCCTCACGCGAGGCCACCGGCGATTGTCGCCACTGCGAACGCGCCGCGCAGGCTCACGCGGTCAGCTCCGATGCGACGGATTCGGTACGGACCGAGTCGTTTTCGCTGACCGCAGCCGCCAGCGCACGCTCCACCCATGCCATTTCCCCCTTGCTCGGTGTGCCACGCACGTCGGTCAGGAAGCTCGCCGCGACCTCCGCGTCGCGACGACCGTGCACCCGCTCGCGATAGCGCAGCTCCGGATTACCTTCCGGGCGTGCCCATTCCACGTGCACCGCGTGCGGGAACCGCTCGCGCAGCTTACGCATCGGGTCCACCGGACGGGTGGTGTCGGTGAGTGTGGCCGACACGTAATGCTCTTCGGCCGCGGCGAATTCGGTGTCGGTGAGCAGGGATTCGATGGTGCCGGTGAGCCTGCTCAGCCCGCGGATCAGCGGCAGATCGTGGCGATGCACCGCGGCGAGCCCCTCTGCATCGAGGTCGACGATCCACACCGCTTTGCGATGCGAACTCTCGCCGAATGAGTACGGCAGCGGAGATCCGCTGTAGCGCACCGACTCCGACAGCGTCTGCGGCGAATGCAGGTGCCCGAGTGCCACATAGTCGACGCCGTCGAAGGCCGACATCGACACCGTCTCCACACCGCCCACCGAGATGGACCGTTCCGAACCCGTCGCCTCCCCGCCGATCACGAACGCGTGCGCGAGCACCACCGTGCGAGCGCCGGGCCTGGTGGCGATCTCGGCACGAATCCGCGCCATCGCGGCATCGAGGATCTCCGCGTGCGAATGCGCCTGCGGCACACCTAGTTCGGTGCGGGTGATCTCCGGTTCCAGGTACGGGATGCCGTAGAACGCCACCGCACCGTCGCCATCGGACAGCACGATCGGCCGGTGCGCGTCGGCGACTCTCGTGCACAGGTGTAAACCACCGGCCGCCGCGAAGCTGGCGCCCGCGCCGAGCCGGGCGGGCGAATCGTGGTTGCCCGAGGTGGCGATGATCGTCGCGCCCGCCGCCCGGATCGCCTCGAAGCCACGATTGCAGACCCCGATGGCATCGGCATGGGGGATCGAGCGGTCGTAGATGTCGCCGGGCACCACCACCACGTCGACCGATTCGGCCGCGACCAGCTCCGCGACGGCCGTCAGCACCCGCGCCTGATCGGCCAGCAGGTCGACACCGTGAAAGGTGCGCCCGATGTGCCAGTCGGAGGTGTGCAGGATCCGCATGTCGCGAACCGTAGGGCACACCCCCGACAGAATTCAATCGACGCACCACACGCGTGTAATTCAGGCGGCGTGGCGCGCAGCACGGCGCACGATGCCTCGGTCCGCCAGGGGAATCGGCGAACTCGCCGGTGGGGCATCCGCCGCGACCACGCCCGGTTTGCCGGGAAATTGCGAACTTGTCGGTGGCCTCGGGCAGTATCGCCTCCCATGACCGCTTCGATGCTCGTCGCGCTCGTCTTCGTCTTCGCCGCAGGCTTCGGTCTCGGCTGGCTGGGGCATGCCGCCCGCGGTGGGCAACGCGCCGCCACCGCGGAGGCCCGGCTCGCCGCGGCCGGGGACAATCAGCGGTTGCTGCAGCAGTCGCTGCACTCGGCCAATGAGGATGCGGCGCGCAGACATTCGGCCGCGATCGGCGCGATGGTGGATCCGCTGCGCGACGCGGTCGGCGCGCTGGAACAGCAGATCCGGCAGGTCGAGCACCATCGGATCGACGCGTACTCGGGACTGCGCGAACAGGTCGCGGGCATGCAACGCACCTCACATCGGCTCTCCGATCAGACCGGTCAGCTGGTGGCCGCGCTGCGTGCGCCGCAGGTGCGCGGACGGTGGGGCGAGATCCAGCTGGAGCGGGTCGTCGAACTGGCCGGGATGACCCGGCACTGCGATTTCGATACCCAGGTGAGTCGGCCCGGCGGCGACGATCGTGGGTCGGTCCGGCCCGACATGGTGGTGCGGCTGGCCGGTGGCAGGCACATCGTCGTCGACGCGAAGGTGCCGTTCTCGGCGTATCTGGACGCGGCGACCACCGACGATCCCAGCGCACGCACCCAATTCCTGGCCCGCCACGCCAAGCACCTGCGCGCCCATGTCGACCAGCTGGCAGACAAGGCGTACTGGGCGGCCTTCGATCCGGCACCGGAGTTCGTCGTCCTGTTCGTACCGGGTGACCCGTTCCTCGACGCCGCGCTCACCACCGATGCCGATCTCCTGGAGTACGCGTTCGGCCGGAACGTGATTCTGGCAACCCCCACTACCTTGATCGCGCTGCTACGCACGGTGGCGTTCAGCTGGCGGCAAGAAGCGCTCTCGCGCGATATGGCAACGGTGCAGCAACTGGGTAAGGAGCTCTACACCCGGGTGGGCAAGGTCGCCGAGCATCTGGACAATCTGGGCGTGAATCTCGGTAAGGCCGTAGCGGCTTTCAACGCGACAGTAGGCTCGGTGGAGTCGCGGGTAATGGTCACCGCGCGCCGGATGCACGATCTCGGCGTCGGCGATCAGGAGCTCCCGGCAATCCGGCTCACCGAGACCCGACCACGCGTCGTCGCGTTCGCCGACGCCGACGATCGTGTCTGAGATCCCCGTGCCGTAGCGCCTACGGGGCCGATGTGCAGTTAGTGTCTTGGTGTGGCTGCTTCCCAACGTGCGCGACCCCGGGTGCCCGCGCCGCAACGTTCGATCGTGCCCTCGGTACCCGGCATCCCCGCCCTGGCCGCGATTCTGCTCGCCGCGGGCGCGACGGGTCTCGGGTTCCTGATCGACGGAATCGGCGGCGAGACCTATCCGACAGGCACGTTCTCGGCGCTGTATGTGCTCGGCTGCGTGCTCGCCGTCTGCGCGGTGCGCTTCCGCGGCCTGTTCTCCACCATGGTGATGCCGCCGCTGCTGCTGTTCGTCGCGGTGCCGCTGGCCTGCCAGATGCTGGGTGGGCGTGCCACCACCTCGATCAAAGACGTTCTGATGAACCTGATCATCCCGCTGGTGGAGCGCTTCCCGACGATGGCACTGGCGACCGTGCTGGTACTGGCCATCGGCGGAGCCAGGATCGCGATCGCCAAGCGCGCACCCCAGGCGGCCCGCCCCACCCCGGATCGCCGGACCGAACGCAAACCGGTCAAGCGCCGTCGCCCCGAGTCGACCCCCGACCTCGCCGCCGCCGCCCGCAAGCGGCCCCGCCGCGGCACCGCGGTACTGGACGACCCCGACACCGAGGTCGATATGGCCGGCCCGGCTCGCCGCCCCGCCAGGCCCACCGAACCGAAACGGCCACCCGCCGCTGCCCGCCCCCGCGAGCCACGCGCCGCCCGCGCCGAGCCCCGCATCGCACGCGCGGCCACCACACCCCGCGACCCCGACCAACGCGCTGCCCGCGCCACCGCTCCCCCCCGCGAAGCCGAACCGGCCCGCGTCCCGCGCCGCCGCGGCGAAGCACCCCCCCACCCCCAACCGAACGTGCGCTACCGCGACCGCGCCGACTCAGCGCGCACCGAACGCCGCCGCCCGGACAACGGATAAGAAACGAAAAGATCCCCGCCTGAACAGCGGGGATCTTCTTTCTCGAGCACCCACCGGAGAGCTTCATCAACGCCCACTGATCTCGCACGCACATGGGTAACTCACCGGGTACGGGCTACCTGAGCCCCCACCATCGTCTGGCCGCCAACGCAACCCCTGCCGCACCCAGGTCTGGCTTTAAGTCGCGGGGAGGCGGGCAGCCCTCAGTTCTCGGGGTAGGGAGAACACCAATGTTTCGTTGGCTGTGGTCACCGGCTGTACCTCGCCGAAGCCGTGCTCGGCCAGCAGGTCGAGTACCCCGGTCACCAGGATCTCCGGCACCGAAGCACCGGAGGTGATGCCGATGGTCTGCACACCCTCGAGCCAGGCCAGGTCGACCTCGCGCGCGTAGTCGACCAGATAGGCCGCGTTCGCACCAGCGCCGAGCGCCACCTCGACCAGTCGCACCGAGTTCGACGAGTTGCGCGAACCGACAACGATCACCAGATCGCATTCGGGCGCCATCGCCTTGACCGCGGTCTGGCGGTTGGAGGTGGCGTAACAGATGTCGTCGCTGGGCGGGTCCTGCAGCGTCGGGAAACGTTCGCGCAGCCGCTCGACGGTCTCCATGGTCTCGTCGACCGAGAGCGTGGTCTGCGACAGCCAGATCACCTTCGACGGGTCGCGCACGGTCACCTTGTCCACCGAGTCGGGCCCGTCGACCAGCTGCACGTGCTGGGGTGCCTCACCGGCGGTGCCTTCGACTTCCTCGTGGCCTTCGTGGCCGATCAGCAGGATGTCGAAGTCGTCGCGGGCGAAACGCTTGGCTTCC
Organism: Nocardia sp. IBHARD005; assembly: GCF_052814245.1. NCBI lineage: Bacteria > Bacillati > Actinomycetota > Actinomycetes > Mycobacteriales > Nocardiaceae > Nocardia > Nocardia sp. IBHARD005. The sequence continues at coordinate 2,660,798 of NZ_CP199935.1, read as the reverse complement.
TGGTGCACCTTGGTGACCAGTGGGCAGGTGGCGTCGATGGTGCGCAGGTTCCGTTCGGCGGCCGTCTCGTGCACGATCGGCGCGACACCGTGTGCGGAGAACACGACCAGTGCGCCCTCCGGCACCTCGTCGGTCTCGTCGACGAAGATCACGCCCTGCTCGCGCAGCGTTTCCACGACGTGGCGGTTGTGCACGATCTCCTTACGCACGTAGATCGGGGCACCGTGTTTTTCGAGCGCCTTCTCCACGGTCTCGACGGCGCGGTCGACGCCTGCGCAGTAGCCGCGCGGCTCGGCCAGCAGCACGCGCTTGCCACCGGCAGCATTCGCGCCCGCGGAGCGCGTGATACCGACGTTCAAGGGGATTGCCGAGGTCATATTCCACAGCTTACGTGCGTGCGACGGGCCGGATCAGGTCGGATCAAGGGGCGAAAGTCACATAACAGGGGCCTGGACCTTTGCATCACACGCGGTTTGCGGCAGGCTGGGGGCATGTTTCGACCTCCGTTCCTGGCCAGAGTGGCCGCCGGCGCCGCCGTGTATGCCTTAGAAGAGACCCGGCGACTGCCCGTCGCCGCGGTCAATTTCCCGATCACCGCGCTCAGTCGTGTGCTGCAGACCACCATGCATGTGCAGCAGTTCGTCACCAGCCTCGCGCTCAAGGGTGACGGTGTGTTCGAGCGGCTCGGCTCGGCTCCGGCCGAGCAGCCCGAGTGGGCCACCTTCGACGAGGACATCGAGCCCGCGTCGGCCACCAACGGCCACACCAGCCGCTTCGAACTGTTCGAGGAGGCCGACGCCACGCAGACCAACGGCCAGGTCGTGCCCGCGTCGCTGCTGCTGCTCGAGACCGAGGAAGAGGTCATCGAGCCCGCCGCGGTAGAGGTGGTCGCCCCCGAGGTCGCGATCCGCTACGACTACCCCGCGATGACGCTGGCCCAGCTGCGCGCCCGGCTGCGGATGCTGACCGTCGAGGACCTGGCCCAGCTGCTGGCCTTCGAACAGCAGACCCGCGCCCGCGCTCCCTTCGTCACGATGCTCACCAACCGCATCGCCACCGTCCAGGCGCAGTAAGAGGCGTCAGTCGAGGCGGCCGCGTTCCCGAGGGGATGCGGCCGCTTTTTGGTTGTGTCGGAGGGTCCGCGTAGAACTTAGCTATGACTCAGGACGGCGTCGCGCAGACCGGCGCTCCGGCGAATTCGGCGGAGCAGCCGTATCCGGTGCGTTCGGTCGCGGTGAAGGTCGCCCAGTGGATCGAGCGGCTGGGCAGCATCTGGGTGGAGGGGCAGGTCACCCAGATCAATCTGCGCCCCGGCACCCGCACCGCGTTTCTGGTGTTGCGCGATGCCTCGGTGGACATGTCGCTGTCGCTGACCTGCGATCCGGATCTGTTGCGCAGGCTGCCGGTGCCGTTGACCGAGGGCAGCCGCGTGGTCGTCTACGGCAAACTGCACTTCTTCACCGGCCGCGGCACCGTCTCGTTGCGGGTCACCGAGATTCGCGCGGTCGGCATCGGTGAGCTGCTGGCACGGATCGAACGATTGAAAGCCCTGTTGACAGCCGAGGGGCTGTTCGATGCCCGGCTCAAGCGGCCGTTGCCGTTTCTGCCCGCGACGGTCGGGCTGATCACCGGACGGGCGAGCGCGGCCGAACGTGATGTCGTATCGGTGGCCCAGAATCGTTGGCCCGCAGTACGTTTCGTCATCCGCAATACCGCGGTACAGGGCCCGGCCGCGGTCCCGCAGATGCTCGAAGCCCTGGCCGAACTGGATCGCGACACCGATGTCGAGGTGATCGTGCTGGCGCGCGGCGGTGGCAGCGTCGAAGATCTGCTCGCCTTCTCCGACGAAGCACTGTGCCGGGCGGTCGCCGCCGCCCGCACCCCGGTCGTCAGCGCCATCGGCCACGAACCCGACAACCCCCTGCTCGACCTGGTCGCCGACCTGCGCGCGGCCACCCCCACCGACGCCGCCAAACGCATCGTCCCCGACGCCGCCGCCGAGCTGGCCGGAGTCCGTGAGATGCGTGCCCGCTCGGCGGCCGCGTTGCGCGGCTGGGTCCAGCGCGAGGCGCACACCATCGCGCAGTTGCGATCTCGCCCCGTTCTCGCCGATCCGCTGCGCGAACTGACCCACCGCCATGACGAGCTGGAACGACTGCGAACCACCGCGCGCCGCGATGTCGAACACCTCCTGCGCGCCGAGTCGACCACCACGCTGCACCTGCGCGAGAAGCTGACCGCGGTGGGTCCGGCCGCCACGCTGGCCCGTGGCTACGCTGTCGTGCAGCGCGTCGCCGGTCCCGAACGGCATGTCGTGCGTTCGATCGATGACTCCCCCGCGGGCAGCCAGCTCCGCATCAGGGTCGCCGACGGAGCCGTCACCGCCGCGGCGCTGGGCACCAAGCGACTGACGCCAGAGACCACCGACGAGAAGAGGAAGTGACCGTGGCCGACGCCGGTTCCGAGAACCCCGCTGCCGACACCCTGGCCGAGATCGCGGCCTTCGGCTACGAGCGCGCCCGCGACGAACTCATCAACGTGGTGAAGATGCTCGAACAGGGCGGCCTCGACCTGGACGACTCGCTGGTGCTGTGGGAACGCGGCGAAGCCCTGGCCACCCGGTGCGAACAGCATCTCGCCGGTGCCCGCCGCCGGGTTGAAGACGCCCTGTCCCGCGCCGACGTCACCGACTGATTCGCTGACGAGCCCGCTTCATGGAGCCCTGCGCAACGGCGGGAGTTCGACCGCGCCGTTTACTTCGAGAGCGGTTGGGCGGTGGTGACGGCCGTCGCGAGCGTGGTGAACGCGGCCTCGTTGCCCGCGCCGGTGATCAGGATCCGCACCCCGCCGAGGTCGGCGATCCAGCCGGTTTCCTCGGTCGGTTCGGAGTAGACGATCCATTTCTGCCCGGCCACCTCGTGCGTCCCGGTCGGATAGCGCGAGCCGAGCACCTGCCGCGACAAGGCTTCCTCGGTGGCATCGGTCTGCGAATACCGCATGTAGGTGCCCTGCGGTGTGATGTAGCCGACCGTGCTCACCGCGCCGCCGCCAGCGGCAGCGATGGTGTCGCGGCTGCCCGAGTTCGACGTCCAGCCCTGCGGCAACGCGGGCTTGCGGATCGGGAACGACAGCGACTTCGCGTCCGATGTCAACGCGGCGTCGGCGTCGAAATACGGGATCTGACCCTGCGTCGGGCCGTTCGTCGCCACCGTGCACTGGCTCGCGACCCCCGCCAGCACGACCGCGGCCAGCACCAACGGGATCAACGACCAGAACAGATCGCGGTAGTCGTTGAAAATGCGGTGCTTCTTCTGGGACACGGTAATCAGTATCCACTCGAGCCATGACCAGGCCGCTCAGGGGTCAACGCAGGAGGTCGTGCACGAGCGTGCCGTTTCGAAATGCGACAATGCCCCCGTAACACCAACGCCAAGGAGGCACTCCGCAATGACGGCATCTTCGCCCGCCCCCAGCCGCCGCGAGGCACCTGATCGCAACCTCGCGCTCGAGCTGGTCCGCGTCACCGAGGCAGGCGCGATGGCGAGTGGCCGTTGGGTCGGCCGTGGCGACAAGGAAGGTGGCGACGGCGCGGCCGTCGACGCCATGCGTCAACTCGTCAGCTCGGTGTCCATGAAGGGCATCGTCGTGATCGGCGAAGGCGAAAAAGACGAAGCGCCGATGCTCTACAACGGTGAGCTCGTCGGTGACGGCACCGGCCCCGAGGTCGACTTCGCGGTCGACCCGGTCGACGGCACCACACTGATGTCGAAGGGCTCCCCCGGCGCCATCTCGGTGCTCGCGGTCGCCGAGCGCGGTGCCATGTTCGACCCGTCCGCGGTGTTCTACATGCACAAGATCGCCGTCGGTCCCGACGCCGCGGGCTCGATCGATATCACCGCCCCGATCGGCGAGAACATCCGCCGCGTCGCCAAGGCCAAGCATCTGTCGGTGTCCGACCTGACCGTCTGCATCCTGGACCGTCCCCGGCACGCGGAGCTCATCCAGCAGACCCGCGACGCGGGTGCTCGCATCCGCCTCATCTCCGACGGTGACGTCGCAGGCGCCATCGCCGCCGCACGCCCCGAGTCCGGCGTCGACATCCTGGTCGGCATCGGCGGTACCCCCGAGGGCATCATCGCCGCCGCCGCGCTGCGTTGTCTCGGCGGCGAACTGCAGGGCATGCTCGCCCCCAAGGACGACGAAGAGCGCCAGAAGGCGATCGACGCGGGCCACGATCTGGACCGCGTGCTCTCGACCACCGACCTGGTCTCCGGCGACAACGTCTTCTTCTGCGCCACCGGCGTCACCGACGGCGACCTGCTGCGCGGTGTGCGCTACTACGCGGGCGGCGCGTCGACCCAGTCGATCGTGATGCGTTCCAAGTCGGGCACCGTCCGCATGATCGACGCCTACCACCGCCTGACGAAGCTGCGCGAGTACTCCTCGGTCGACTTCGACGGCGACGACAGCGCGAACCCGCCGCTGCCATGATCCGGAGCTGGGCGTCCCCATAGTCGAAATATGGCAACGCCCAGCACCGCCCCGGTCCTCGGCAACGGCGGAATCGTTGGCTCGCAAGGACGAGACGTCGCCGACGAAGGGCGCGGTCGTGCCCACCGACTGAGTCCGATGAGTATTCCTGCCGCGGATGTGGGATGTCGCGCTGGTGTGTGGCCACCATTCGCGGTGTTCTCGTCCTAGGGTCGAACTATGGCTGACGACGACGGGCAGTACCGGATCGAGCACGACACCATGGGGGAGGTTCGCGTCCCTGTCGACGCCCTGTGGCGGGCACAGACACAACGGGCCGTCGAGAACTTCCCGATCAGCGGACGGGGGCTCGAGCGAGCCCAGATCCGGGCGCTCGGTCTGCTGAAAGCCGCATGCGCGCAGGTCAACAAGGATCTCGGCCTGCTCGATCCGGTCAAGGCCGACGCGATCATCGCCGCGGCAGGCGAGATCGCGAACGGCGAGCACGACGACCAGTTCCCGATCGACGTGTTCCAGACCGGTTCCGGCACCAGCTCGAACATGAACGCCAACGAGGTGATCGCCTCGATCGCCGCGCGCGACGGCGTGACCGTGCACCCCAACGACGACGTGAACATGTCGCAGTCCTCCAACGACACCTTCCCCACCGCCACGCACCTGGCTGCCACCGAGGCCGTGATCTCCGAACTCGTTCCCGCACTGGAACATCTGCGCCTCGCCCTGCTCGACAAGTCGGACCAGTGGCGCACCGTGGTGAAGTCGGGACGCACCCACCTGATGGACGCGGTGCCGGTGACCCTCGGCCAGGAATTCGGTGGCTACTCCCGGCAGATGGCCGCGGGCATCGAGCGCGCGATGGCCACTCTGCCGCGCCTGGGTGAATTGCCGATCGGCGGCACCGCGGTGGGCACCGGACTCAACGCGCCCGCCGGATTCGGCACGAAGGTCGTCGCGGAACTGGTGCGTACCACGGGAATCGACGCGCTGCGCGAAGCAAATAACCACTTCGAAGCCCAGGCCGCGCGCGACGGGCTCGTCGAGGCCTCCGGCGCGCTGCGCACCATCGCCGTCAGCCTGACCAAGATCGCCAACGACATCCGCTGGATGGGCTCCGGCCCGCTGACCGGGCTCGGCGAATTGCAGCTGCCGGACTTGCAGCCGGGTAGCTCGATCATGCCGGGCAAGGTGAATCCCGTTCTGCCCGAAGCAGTTACGCAGGTGGCGGTGCAGGTGATCGGCAACGACGCCGCGATCGCGTTCGGCGGGGCGAGTGGGGCGTTCGAGCTCAATGTCTACATCCCGGTGATGGCCCGCAACCTGCTCGAGTCGATTCGCCTGCTGGCCAATGTCTCTCGGCTGTTCGCCGACAAGTGCGTGATCGGGTTGGTCGCCAACGAGGAGCATCTGCGGACCCTCGCCGAATCGTCGCCGTCGATCGTCACCCCGCTCAACTCGGCCATCGGCTACGAGGAAGCGGCCGCTGTCGCCAAACAGGCGCTGCGCGAGAAGAAGACGATCCGTCAGACCGTGATCGATCGCGGGCTCACGCCCAACAAGCTCACCGTCGAGGAACTCGATCAGAAGCTGGACGTGCTGGCGATGGCCAATGTCGAGCGGGCGGTCGAGTAGTTCTGACCCGGGCACGAACCCCCGACCTCGAGGAGGGGCCGTTCGCGGCCGGGTCGCCGGTCAGGTGCCGCTGCGTAGCGACGAAGGAGCAAGCAGCGGTACCTGACCGGCGGCCCCTCGGGGCCGCGAACACGCGGCGCCAGCCGCTATTGATACTGCGCGAGTTCCGCGCGAGCCTTCTCGCCCGCTTCGCTGAAATCGGTGCGGGAGAAGATGTTCCAGCGCCGCAGCAGCGGCTTGAACACCAGTTCGTCCTCGTTCGCGCGGTCGTAGATGCCCGCCTCGGCCAGCGCCTCATCGCTGGATCCGCCACCGGGCAGATCCACGTGCGGCACCCGGAAGTCGGCGACCCGATCGGCGATCGCGCGCACTGCCTGGTCGGGAACCAGGTCGAGGGCGGCGGCGACGAGCACGGCGAAGAACTCGGCCTGCAGTTCGTCGTCGGCGGCCAGCTTCTCGGCCATCGCGGTGACGATCGGGTTCTCGCCGAGCGCGGCGGTGTTGCGATGCCGGATCGCGGCGGCGACCTCTTCGAACGCGCAGGTGGCCAGCACGTCGATCAGATGCATCGGCGGCCGGTTGAAGCCGTCGGTCATGTGCTGCATGCGGGCCCGCTCGAGCGCGACCGGGTCCACCGCACGCGTGAGCATGAGGTAGTTGCGGATCATGATCTCGTGGCGGTTCTCCTCCGCGGTCCACCGGCCGACCCAGCGCCACCAGGGGCCGGTACGCAGGTGCTTGCCGAGCTCACGGTGGTAGGACGGCAGATTGTCGGCGACCAGGACGCTCACGGTCAGCGCGAGCCGGGCGGTGTCGCTGAGCTCGGACTGTTCCGGGGTCCAATCGGTGCCGCCGAGGAAGGCGAAGTTGCGCCCGTCCGACCACGGCACCAGCTCGTGTGGCTGCCAGCCGTCGGCCAACTCGATGTGGCGACGCAGGTTGATTTCCACCTCGTCCGCGAGCGAATCCAGCAGCTCGCGGTCGGTCAAAGTTTTCTGCACCCAGACAACCTAGTACCTCGTGCGCAAGCGCGGGGACCTATGGGGTGAACCAGGCCCCCGCGCTGGGGCGGAGCGCAACGCATTTACTTGGGCGTCACCGTGGTCTTGCCGTTGACCCAGGTGATGGTGCCACCGGTGAAGTCGCTCTGCTTGCCGCCGGTGATGTTCTTCTCGTCGCTGGTCGGGTAGCCCAGCGTGCCGTTGGCGCCGCCGTTCTCCTCCCATGCCTCGCGAATCTGGCCCCACACGATGTGGGCGCCGGAATCCTTGCTCCAGTAGATGGTGCCGCCGGTGAAGTCCTGGTACTCGCCGCCGTCGGGGCCGGATTCCTGGGCTTCTTCCGGTGCGCCGAGCGGACTGCTCGCGCCGCCGGCCGCCACGTACTTCTTGTACACCTCGCCGGAAATGGTGATGTCACCGTTCGGGGTGGAGATGGTGGTCGATTCGCCTGCCGCTGCACCGGTGGTGGCCGCGCCGGAGGTGGTCTCGGAACCGGTGGTGGTTTCCGAACCGGGGGTGGTGGTCATCGTGCCCATCCCGGGCTCGGTGGTGGGGCTCGCCCCTGGGGCACCGACAGCGGAAGTCACCGAGGCGACGGTGTCCTTGGCCTTGTCCTTGTTCTCATCGGTGCAGCCGGCGGCGAGCAGCAGACCCGCCGCGGCCAGGACCGCGGCGCTCCCGGCAGCAGTACGTCGAGCGAAGTGGTTCATATCCATCCTCTCGCGAATGGCCCCACCGGGGTGCCCCGGAATGGAGCCTGGCCGATAATCCAGCAACGGCCCGGCGGAAGAATGTTCGCCGAGCCGTTGCTGGATTGGTGTCCTCGCGGATATTACCCACCGTTTGCGGTAATCAAACGGATTCTGGCCGCGACGCGGCCCGATTGCCGACGATTACGCGTTCGGTCCGTACTCCTCGAGCATCTCGGTCACCAGTGCCGCGATCGGCGAGCGCTCGCTGCGAGTGAGCGTGATGTGCGCGAATAGCGGGTGGCCCTTGAGCTTTTCGATCACCGCAGCCACACCGTCGTGCCTGCCCACCCGCAGATTGTCGCGCTGAGCCACATCGTGGGTGAGCACCACCCGCGAACCCGTGCCGAGGCGGCTCAACACGGTGAGCAGCACATTGCGCTCGAGCGACTGCGCCTCGTCGACGATCACGAACGAATCGTGCAGCGACCGACCGCGAATGTGGGTCAGCGGCAACACTTCGAGCATGTCGCGACTGAGCACCTCCTCGAGCACCTCGCGGCTGGCCAGGCCGTCGAGCGTGTCGAAGACGGCCTGTGCCCACGGGCCCATCTTCTCGCTCTCCGAACCCGGCAGATAGCCCAGTTCCTGCCCGCCCACCGCGTACAGCGGCCGGAACACGACCACCTTGCGCTGCGTGCGCCGCTCCAGCACCGCCTCGAGCCCGGCGGTCAACGCCAGCGCCGACTTACCGGTACCGGCGCGCCCACCCATCGACACGATCCCGATGCTCTCGTCGAGCAGCAGATCGAGTGCGATGCGCTGTTCGGCCGAACGCCCGTGCAGACCGAATGCCTCCCGCTCCCTGACCAGTTGAATCCGCTTGTCGGCGGTGACCCGGCCCAGTGCGCTCGAGCTGCTGCCCAGCAACCGAACGCCGGTGTGGCACGGCAACTCTCGCGCATCGTCGAGGTCGATCACCGAATCGGTGTAGAGCTGATCGATCTGGGCGCCCGCCACGTCGAGTTCCACCATCCCGCTCCAGCCGGAGGTCACCACGTCCTGCGCGTGGTACTCGTCGGCCGACAAGCCGACCGCGCTGGCCTTGACCCGCAGCGGGATGTCCTTGGACACCAGCACCACGTCCGCACCCTCGGCCGAGAAGTTCAGCGCGCAGGCGAGGATGCGGGAATCGTTGGTGTCGGAACGGAATCCGGCGGGCAGCACCGACGAATCGGTGTGATTGAGCTCCACCTGCAGGGTGCCGCCGTCGGTGCCGATCGGCAGCGCCTGGTCGAGCCTGCCGTGCTGCACACGCAGGTCATCGAGCATGCGCAGCGCCTCGCGGGCGAACCAGCCGAGCTCGTGGTGGTGTCGTTTCGCCTCCAGCTCACTGATCACGACCAGGGGTAGGACCACACTGTGTTCCCCGAACCGGGTGACGGCCCAGGGATCCGACAGGAGTACAGAGGTGTCGACGACAAAAGTCTTGCGACCGGAACGTGAGGGGCGAGCCCCTTTCTTCGAGGCCGAGGCCGAGGCCGTGTGCTTCGCGGAAGCGGAAACGGAGCGTGCAGCAGTCACGGTGGGCTCCTTATGTGTTCGCACGGCACCCGCGCGAACGATCTCGCTGGACCGGTCCGTCCTGGTGGGCGTGTGACGCTGAGTCAACCGCCCCGAGGGCCAGGTGCCGGCCCTCTCGCACTGAGTAGCTCAGTCACGGTCAGGACCTCCCGTACGAATCACACCGACGCGACTCGCATTACCGACGCTACCGCCGAATTCGTAGCCGCGCTGCTGGACCGGCGCACGTGTGGCGTGAATTTGTGGTTAACCAGCCCTGTCGTGCCGGATCCGGCACGTGTGCGCCGCCGAGCGCTAGAGTCGATGGCATGGCCGATGACCAGGATCTGGAGAAGCTGTCGTCGAAAGAACTGCACGATCGCGCGGTGTCGACAGCCGTACGCCACGGTGATGTGAAGTTCCTGTGGGAGCTGCTCAAGTCGATCCCAGCGGCTCGAGCCGAGGCGGGCGACCTGGGCGAGAGTTCGGCCGACATCAAGTATGTGCTGCCGATGATCGACGACTACTTCCACGCGGGCGACGGAAAATTAGCCGAGGTGCTGCGACCGACCTACCTGGAGTATCTGCGCAAGCGCCGGTAGTCAGCGCCCGGTGATCGCCTTCGCCACGCCGACGATGGTGCCGCGCACGACGTTGCCCTTGCTGAAGCGGTCGTCCCACAGCACGATTCGGCCGTCGCGCAGCTCGAAGGTGCCGCTCACCCAGAAACCGATCCGCACCGGGCCGACATGCAGGTAGTCGGTGCGGTCGGTGAGCACGATATCGCCGTCGGCGGCGATGTGGTGCATCACCACCGAGAACCCGAGCTTCGGACGATTGAGGCCGCGCAACAGCATGGCGACCCGGTCCTTGCCACGCACGCTCGGCAGCGAGGCGTTCTTCCAGACGATCGCGGGATCGAGCAGATCCAGCGCCTCGTCGACAACACCGAGTTCGAGCGCGCCGAAGAACTCGCGAACGATGGTGACAGCGGGCTCCGGCAGTTCCGGCTCGTCGGTCATGAGATGAGCCTAGGGTGTCGATCGCGGTCGGGCCAGGGGTCTACTCAGTTTCGCTGATCGATCAGGACGGCGAGCCCGTCGAGGATGCGGTCGACACCGAATCGCAGGGCGTCGTTCGGTCCGCCCGTGCCCGCCGCAGCGGCGGCTTCCTCGGCGAATGCCGCCTGTACTTCGGGATAGCGACCCGAGGCCGCGGTCATCATCTCGGCGAACTGCTCGGTGAACTGCAGTTCACCGTTCTCGCTCATCGACGCGACGTGCTGAGCCAGGCTGCGGGCGTGGCCGTTGATCAGGACGATCGTGTCGAGCTTCTCCGAACCGGTGAATCCGGTACCCGCCAGCGCGGTCAGGGCGGCCTCGGTCCAGCCCGTCGCGGGCGCGAGCCGCTGGAGCGACGCGGCCACTCCTCGCGACAAGGCGTCCGGCTTCGCCCACAACACCCCGGGCAAACTCGCCATCGACGGCGGCCCGAAGGCCCAGCAGATGTACATGTTCACCGCCCCCGAACTCGACTACCCCCGCCACGACATCGCCGCCCAACGCCGCATCGTCGAAGAGACCTTCGCCGACATGGGCTGGCACGCCCCCCGCATGCTCGCCGACCTGGCCGACTTCGACGACATCTATCTCGACTCGATCAGCCAGGTCCGCATGAACGGCACCTACACCCGCGGCCGCGTCGCCCTCCTCGGCGACGCCGCCTACGGAAACACCCTGGCGGGCTTCGGCACCGGCCTCGCCGTCGTCGGCGCCTACGTCCTCGCGGGCGAACTGGCCTCCGCCGCAGGCGATCACATCACCGCCTTCGCCAACTACGACCGAATCATGAAGCGCTACGCCAAGATTGCGGGCAACAACAACGCGGGCCCGTTCCTCGCCCCGAAGACGGCCCTCGGCATCAAGGCCCGCAACTGGTTCCTCGGCTCCCGCCTCTTCACCCTGATGATGAAGTACGGCGACAAGGCCGCCAACGACATAGACCTGATCGACTACCCACAACTGGTCGAGCCCACACCCCAGCACTCCCGCCTGAACTGAGCGCTGTCCACAATCGCGGAGTTATCCACAGAAGCCCAGTTCACGACCGATCCCGCAGCCCGAACCCGATATCGTTGGTGACAACCTAGGAGGAGGTTGGCCGCAATGACCACCGCACAGGTTCGTGGACCGATGAAGATGCCCGATTCAGCCTTCGCGATGTGGGAGCGCGGTGAGCTCGACGAGTATCTCCATGTCCCGGATGGCAGTCGCGTCGAAATCATCGGGGGGGAAGTCGTCGTGTCACCTTGTCCAAGATTCGGCCATGGGCACGTGGTCCAGTCCATCACCGAAGCGGTCTACGGCGCGAAAGCCGCGGACGATCAGTTCCAGTGGAGACTCGGCACCAACATCGACCTCAGCCTGATCGAGATCCAGGACGGCTATGTACCCGACCTGTTCCTTCTCGACCACGAGACCCACGCCGCTCTCCTCGCCGCCGACTCACCCCGGGTATACCCCGCCCAGCTCGCGCTGGCCGTGGAAGTGACATCCCCGTCCAATGCCGCCGACGACCGCCCTCCCGGCTTGCGCCCACGCCGCCGCCGCACCAAATGGAACGGCTACGCCGCCTCGGGTGTCCCTTTCTACCTCCTGATCGACCGCGACCCCCATGTCGGCTGCGCCACGCTGTTCTGGTCCCCCGATCGCGCGGCAGGCACATACGACAACCACCGCCAGTGGAAATTCGGCGACCAGATCGAACTACCCGACCCGTTTCACCTCGCTATCACGACCGACAGCTGGACGACATGGACCGAGGAGTGAGGGTCCGAATCTACGGCGTCGAACTGGTCGTCCCGCCATAATCCCGCGCCCGCCCGACTGCCGCACTCGATAGACTCCAGACCATGCCAGCGATCTTCGATTGGGCGCGGCCGGACAACGTTCAGCCCGAGCCGATCACCGTCGACATCTGGCGCGAACTCCCCGAAGAGTTCTGCCGCCTGGTCGAGATCGTCAACGGCGATGCTGTGCGCTGCGAGTCGCCGACGCGAGCCCACCAGAAAGCCGTCCGTCGACTGCTCGCGATGTTCGAGGCCGCGGCCAAGGAGTACATGTCCGAGGACCCGTCGGCCTGCCTCGATACCAACCATGATTTCGATGTGGTGCTCTGGGAAATACCTCGGGCCACCATCCGGCGACCGGATATCGCCCTGTTCGACGTGCCGTCCGAAGTGCGACCGATGCCCGCCCGCCATCTGAAAATTGCGGTCGAAGTCATTTCACCGAGCCACGTGAAGACCGACCGGCTCGAGAAGATGAGCGAATACGCAGCAGCAGGCATCCCCTGGTACTGGTTGGTCAGCATCACCGACACCGACGTCAGCTCCATCGAGACCTACGCCCTCGACCACGGCGTCGGCCACTATCGCCTCGCCCGAATCTTGAAGCCTGGCACCGCGTTCGCCGTCGAACTGCCCATCCGAATCAGCCTGGATTGGGACCAACTGACCGACCTCGTGCTGTAGATCCACCGCAGGCCCTCGGCGTCAGCTTGCGCTCCGGCCGAACATCACGTCGACGAGGTCGGGGACCGTCGTGCCGAGCGCCTCGCTCAGCCCGATCAGCGTCGACAACCTCGGGTTCGCCGGCGCCTTCGTCTTGCGGACACCCCAGCCGCTTTCGAGCAGTTGATAGTAGTTACGGCTGATGCCCGCAGCGTTCGCCACCGCCTCCTGAGTGAGCCCTCTGGACTCACGGAGGAAAGCCAAGTGCTGCCCCAAAATCGCCATGAGCTGCTTCTCGACGGCGGATTCGGACATCTCAATGAGGTTTCCGAGGCATCGCTCTCGCGTCGACCATCTGTAGATGGCATTATGTGCCCGTCTGGTATTGCCATCTATAGATGGCCTGTCGCTGGTGGGGGTGCGGGTGGCTGAGTCGATCGACAATCCGATCTCGAACTGCCTCACGAACGCGTGACACCGGTCAGCCGGAACAAGATCGTCGACCGGCTCACGGACAGCTGAATTCAGCACATTCCTGGGGAGGGACCACCACGATGACCGAGCCGATAGCCAACCCGCTGTTTCCCTACAGCCAGCTCGATCCCGCCGCGCTGATCCGCGTGTTGAGTGCGAATCCGGCGGTCGCCGATGCTGTTTCGCGGACCCAGTCCGTCGACCAGGCGTTGCGCGACAAGCTCGCGGGTACCGACCCCGACTACGTGAAGATGCTCGACGACTTCGCCGGCTACAGCCACCAGGCGATCTACGACGGCGTGCACGGCAGGAACGGTGCGGGTGGCATGAATATCACCACCATCAACACCTTGCGCGACACCTGGAAGACCATCGAAACCGAACTCACCAGGATCGCGACCACCCACCAGACCAGCGCCAACGGCCTCTTGGGATTCGGCGAATGGGCCGGTGCCAGCGGTGATGCCGCCCGTGCGGGGATCACCGCGCTCAACAACTCGATTCTGCAGATGGCTCAGGTGTGCGAGGCGATGAAGAGCCGCCTCGACATCGTCGGACCCGCGGCGGAGGCGGTCCGCGCCGCGGTGCCCCCGCCGACCGCCCAGCTGACCGTGCTCAATCCCGACGACACCCACACCTCGCTCATCCCGGGCCTGATCAACCCCGCGACGGCGACGATCGACCGGCAAGCTCAGCGCCAAGCGGAGCTGGACGCGCAGGCGACGATGAATCGCATCTACACACCGACGATCCCCCCGACCGGATCCGGTGTGCCGTCCTATTCGGTGGTGCCTGGTGGACCGGGCTCGAGCGGCGATCCGAGTGGTTCCGGGGGCGGTTCGCCGTCCGCCGGGTCACCGAGCGCGGGTTCGCCCTCCGCAGGCAGTCCGACCACCGAATCACCGACGCAGCCGCAAACACCCACGACCGAAGAACCCACCACCCCGGCGTCGACCACCCCGTCCGACGATGAATCGACATCGTCGGGCAGTCCGAGCACAACGCCTAGCGATACCGAGGGCACCACCCCGGCAAGCACCACACCCGCATCGACGACACCGGCAGGACTCACACCGTCAGGTGCCGGCTCACCGCTGGGCAGCGGGGGTTCATCGGGTTCCCCGCTGGGCAACGCCGGTTCACCCGGCGGACTCGGCTCCCCGAACGCAGGTTCCGCGGTGCCCGCCCCCCTCCAATCACCCACTGCCGGAGTACAACTCGCGTCCGGCGCCGCCACCGGGGCCGGTCGCGCCGGCATGCCAGGTATGGGCATGATGCCCGGCGCAGGAGCCGGTGCGGGCCGCAAGGCCGACGATTCCGGTTCCGAACACAGCTCCCCGGAGTACCTGCGCGGCGTCCAGCCCGAACTGCTCGACGACACCCATGTCCTCGCCGGCGTAATCGGTGACGACCCAGCGAACGGTGTGGGCGAATCACCGTCGAACTCGCCCGGTGTCACCGAACCGCCCACGATGCGCCGCTCGATCCTCGACGAGCCCGTCGCCGAATCAGCGGTGACGACACCAGCTGTGCCATCACTGCTCGATCAGCCCACAGGCGCCGAACTGGCAACCTCCGCTCCCGCGCAGCCGACGATCGCGCCCACCGCCCCGACTTTGCCACCCGAAATCGCGGCCTTGCTCGCTGAACACGGCACGCCGGAATCCCCCTCGTCCACCGCCGAGAGCGAGCGCCCCGCCCGATGACCTCACCCCCGACCTGGACCCTGACCGGCGACGAATTCGACTGGGTCTGGCGCCAAGAAACCCGTTTCGACGACGCGTACGACCACCCCGACCCACTCGCGGTTCGCACCACGCCAACCACCGAACCGGAAGCCGACAAACTCAAAGCTGCTCTACGCGAAGGCTTTCCACGCGGCGGCGACCGTGGCCTGTCAGCGGTGTTCGCCATCATGGCCAACGCCGACACCCGGGTCGCTTGCGTCAACACTGTCGGTGACACCGAAATCCGCTGCCACGGTGCCGCACTCGACGGTCTCGGCGTAGTAGCCGCCCAGCGCATCACCCCCACAGCAGGCGGCGGCCCCGTCCGCCTCGCCTTGATCACCCGCGCGGAAGTGCCCGCGCAGCTGGCAGCGATCCTGCCGAACACCGAACCCGGTGGAGCAGGACCGATCGTGGGCTACACCCCCCGAGTCCGAGGACAACAACCCCCGACATCGTGGAACCGCGACGCCACGGGCCGTCTCCCACCCGATGAACGAATCCGCAAACTGATGCGCCTACGCCGCAGCGCCGAAGGCTATTTCGTCATCGAACGCAACCCCGGCACCCACCGCCCCACCCAATACCTGAACTGGATCGACATCCCCCCAGGCCAATTCGCCAGCGGCCGCTACCTCATCGAGGTCAACGACAACGACACCACCATCACCCCCGCCTCCCCCGCGATCCTCGCCCACGAGATCAGCAAACGCGGCTACTTCCACACCACGCCGAAACGACAGGACGACTGATGACCATCGAATTCGACCCCGGCCAAGCTCAGATCTCGGCATTCACCCAATCAGCGCGGGCCGGCGAGTTCGCCTTCGATGAAGCTGCGGTCATGGCGGCTGTCTCGTTGTACGACACGATGATCCAAGACCTGATGAAGGTGCGAGTGAAGACCCGCGAGGCAGAGACTGTCACCGGCTTCGGCGGGTTTCAGTCCGCTTCTGACCTGCAGGGCGGCTTCTCGGGGAAGGCAGCGGAAGGGTACAAAGTCATCGGACAGCTGATCGATGCCGCGATGCAGATGCAAGAAGGCCTGTTGTGCGCGGCCAACAAGGTTACAGAGGCCGACGCGCTCAACCAGCGAAGAATCACCCTGCTGGAGCGAGAAATCGATGGGCAGCGATAACTGATGCGACTACTCACCGCCCTGACTGCCGCCCTTTTCGGCTCGCTGGCGCTCACCTCATGCTCGTCCACGTCAGCACCAGATCCGACCGGAGCGCCGACACCTGTAGTTCCGACTGTCACCATCGCAGCACCGGTCGGCCCAGCACCCACACAGCCGCCGGGCAAACGGCAACCGGTCAAGTTCGACCCGTGCGCCCAAATCGATGACGCCATACCTACTTCGCTGGGCTTCGACCCGACGACGCGTGTGCGAGCTGACTATGTCTTCGGCGATTACGCGTTCATCGGCTGCAAGTTCTGGCGAAAGGAGAATGTTCGCGGCCAGCAACTCGACGTCGCCGGGTTGACTATCATGTCGACGAACTTGACATTCGACGAAATGCGCGCACGCAACTACGAGGGCGCTAGACCAACCACGGTGAACGGCAAGGAAGCACTGTTCCACAGCTCACGTGCAGCCGAAGCCTGCAATATCGTGATGCCCGGCCCGGACGCGATGATCGACGTGAGCGTCTCCAGCACCTACGCCCTCACCGACTGGATCGGCTGCGACCACATCGACGAAGCGGCGAGCACCGTCGAGGCCGTTCTCCCTCACCAATGACTCTGCCCCACAACGGGTGGGCTGCACACCGTGATCCACATCCACGATGGAACCGATCCGGCACCCAGCGCGTCCAACCCAATGAACGGACAACGAAGGAGGGGAAATGACCGGGTTCCTGCAGGTCGACATCGACGTACTCGGCAAGACCGTCCAGTCATTGCGCAGCGCCGAGCAAGTCCTGACCGACGCGATGAAGGCAATGTCCAAAGACGGCAACGCCGACATCGGCACGGCAGCACTCAACGACGCCGCCGACAACTTCCAACGCCGCTGGCAGTTCGGCATCGAACGGATCAGCGAGTCAGCCCGCGTCACCGCGGATGGCGTAGCTCAATGTCTAACTGCGTACCAGAATCTCGATACCCAAATCGCCGGTCTGATCACGGCGCATGGCAATGGAATCGACACCCCGTCCGTAGCACCAGGGGAGGGCTCGAAATGACCCCGGCGAACCCGTATCCGAACCTCGGATTCAACCCGGCCCCTGGCTCAGCAGCCGAGGTCGCCACGCTCGGAACGAAGGTCAAGACCGCTGCCGACGCGGTCAACGAAACGAGCATCCTGCTTTACCGCTTGCGCAACAGCAACGATGACGTGTGGAAAGGTGATGCGGGCAACGCTTTCCGCGACAGCTTCGACGCTACGCTCGCGGTGGACTTGACCCACGCCAAGAACTCACTCGAGCGCGCAACCACCGTGATCCAGACCTGGCACGGCAACCTCGTCAGCTTCCAGGAGACAGCCAAAGGCCTCGAAACCGAGGCCGCCACAGCACGAGGCACACACGCCCAAGCCGTCACCGCCCTGCAACAGGCCAAATCCAATCCAGACCTCGGACTGGCCAACCAGACCTTCACCGACTCCGGCCAACTCGCCGCAGCGCAAGCCCGCCTCGACGCAGCCAGCGCCAAACTGACTACCGCCGCGACCGCGGTGACCAATGCGCAGAGCGCGATCGACGCGATCATCACCCGAGCGAAAGAACTCCGAACCACCCACAACTCGGTATCTGCCACCGCAGCAACCGAACTGGAATCTGCCGCCAACTTCGCGCCGAGCGAGCCAGACAAAAGCATCTGGGACACCATCGCGGATTGGTTCAAAGACAACCAGGAGGTAATCCACGACACATTGGCTGCTACCTCGGCGATCACTGGGCTGCTGGCGCTCGTGACACCACCACCTGTCAGCATTGCTTTGGGTGCGGTCGCGCTGGTCAGTGGTCTCGGGGCGCTGGGAATGAACGCGCTGAACCCCGAAGTTCGGGACGCGATCGGCGACGTCGCGAACCTCGACTTCAATAAGGAAGCCCTCACAACGTTGGGCACAACCGTCGGTCTCGACAGCCTTGCGATACTCCCCGGCGTAGGTGGCGTCATCAAGGGGTCCAAAGTGTTCTTCGCTGAGGCTGACACCGCAGTTTCAGCGGCGAATATCGCGTCCGACGCCGCATCGGCGTCAAAGTTCCGTCAGGTCATGACTGCCTTCGGCGACGGTGCGCAGAGTCCCGGCATAACAACGAAGGTCTTGGACTCGGTGGGGTCAAAGCTCCCTGCTAGTTCCTTTGGAGCACAGACGGCGGGCGTGTTCCAGGACTTCAGTCAGGCAAGCAGACACGCGTCCAGCGTAGGCACCACTGTCGGCGGTATCGAAATGGTGTGGAGAGCATCCAAAGCCGGTATCGGCATGAACACAGCCGGCGACTTGATCGGGAGGTTGTACAGCAATGACTGATCAACCGATCAGCGTCTCGATTCCAGAGGGCTACAGTTCGATCCCGCTGGGTGATGTAGTCGCCCACACCGACCTTCTCCACGCAATAGGGGGCGGCGAGGGAGCGCGACCCGACAGCGTGTCCTTCCTGTCCGCGATCACGACTCTGCTGGAATCTCTGGTCGCGAACGGCACCCGGTATTGCGGAGTCGGAGCTCACCTCCTCCCAGACGGGGACCCGTTGTACTCCTGCCTGACCGTCACAGTGACCGACGCGGTCGGCGGTCCACGCAATCCACGCCTTGTGTTGGCGGACCTCGTTCAATCCAGAAGCGCCGATGACACTCTCAAGCTTTCCACACTCGTTGAGACAGACACCCACCCGGTCTTGTTCACCGAGAAGGTCGGCTCGGTGATCCCGCGTCAGCACGGGGAAAACCCGGCGACTCCCGCCGTCTATCAGCTCCAAGCCATTGTTCCCTCGGAAGACGGGAATTCACTCGTCGCAATCGAATTTTCCACGCCGGATGCCAACCGTGGAATTGCGTGTCGCAAGATGATCGCCGACATGGCACGCTCCGTAGTCTTCAGACTTCCCGCAACATCGAGCCTGGACCTGTGATGCCCGCATATCCACCACAGCAACCCGCGAATACCCTCTCTGCCACACGTTCCGCCTTCATCTCGATCACACTGCGTTGGTGGCTGTTGCTCGTCGCGACTGTCGCTTGCGTACCGCTGATCTGGTTCATGCTCAACGCGCCGGAACCGAGTAGTCAGGTCGGTCGAACGACAGGCCAGTTCGTGGTGACTGCGGCATTCCTGATGCTGATTTGTTTCGGGCCGATGGCACCCGTCGGTGTGTGGATCGCCGAGCGGCGACGACGCGCATTGCGCCAACCTTGGACCTGCTGGCAGATCCAGTACCAGCGTGGGAACTACGAGCACGTCACACTGATCGACGAGCAAGGGCGGAAAGTCCAGACACACATGCTCAACACCTGGCCTGCCATGCGCGGTCGGCTCTTCGACGAATCGACCACCCAAGTCTGGTTCGCCGGTGATCCGCTGCGACGCGGGGTCCTCTCGCGCCCCGGCGGTGCGGATCTACGCTATTGCTGGGCATCAATACCGACGTCCGACGAGGTCCGAGCTACCCTCGCACGATCCGCCCCGCGAGATCACACCCCACAGAGTTCACCGATGACCACCCACAAAGAGACTCCAACCAACGAATCGCCTGCAATGATCACCGCGAACATACCCGGCGGCTACAACGAGCTGCCCCTCAGCATGGATCGGCAGCTGCCAAAGGCGTGGAGCACCCCGAGGACCCTGTGGACGCTGACATGGACCACGTTCCGTGCGCTCCTCGTACTCGTCCTCGGACTCGCATGCGGGACCATGTACCTACACTTCAACGATGTTGCCAACTCAACTGAGAGAACGGCACCATACTGGGCAGACCCGGCAGCCAAGGTAGCCTTTCTGTCATTCCTGGCAGTCGCCATAACCGGCTTGGCGATGGTGCGTACTTCAGTCCGGCGGTGGCTGGCTGCGCCGCACCGTTGGCAGATATGGCGAATAGAAAGCTACCGCCCCGCAGCCAAGGAATGGGTTCATCTGATCGATGATCAGGGCTCCATCACCGCAACCTTGCTGCTGGGAAAATCTTCCTCTCGCGCGTTCGATATCGAAGACCGGTTCGTTTGGTTCGCCGGAGACCCGAACAAGGTCGGCCTGATCGCGAAGCCAGGGGGCGCGCGCTCCCGATTGGCCTACCGATCGGCAACACATACGCCACCACCGTTCGGCCGCGCGGTGACACCGCCCATTCCGGATCTGACGCCGCCGTCCGAGCCGCTGCCCAGCGTGGCTCCACACGGATGCACACCCGAACACGATGGTGGCCACACAGCCACGCGTACGCCGAGAGGACACCCGCAGAGCCAACTTTTCGGCGGACTGGACGACGACAGGTTTCCCTCACCGCGAAAACTTCGCTGACGGCGCTCGCCGAATTTCCCCGCCTGTGCTCGCCGAGATTCCCCACCCGTGAGCGGTGTCGATTATAGAGGTTGCCGGTTCCCGGTCGTCGTTCGGCGGAGGTTCTCCGCGGTGGCCTGGTGGTCGCGGAGCCGGTAGGAATCCCCGTCGAGATTGATCACCATCGATCGATGCAGCAACCGATCCAATAGGGCCGCCGCGACGGTGTTATCGCCGAGGATTTCACCCCATGATCCGACACCCCGGTTCGTGGTGATCACGATCGAGGTTTTCAAATACCGTTGCGAGACAACCTGAAACAACGCCGATGCCGCTTCCGCGGGCAAGGGCAGATATCCCAGTTCATCGATCACCAGCAGAGTCGGGCCAGCGTAGTAACGCATCGTGGTGGCCCAGCGGCCCTCGATCGCGGCGCGGTGGCAGCGAGCGGCCAGGTCCGCGGCGGTGGTGAAGTAGGTGCGGTAGCCGGCGTGCGCGGCCGCGCGGGCCAGCCCGGTCGCTAGATGTGTCTTGCCGGTGCCCGGGGTGCCGATGAGCAACACGTTCGTCGCGGTTTCGAGGTAACCGCAGGTAGCGAGCTCGTCGAGCAGCGGCCGATCGATCCCGGACGCGGCATCGATATCGAAGTTCTCCAACGACGCCGGGGTCGGCAGGTTAGCGAACCGCAGCCGCCCGGTCAGGCGGCGGGCTTCGGTGTCGTCGACCTCGATCCGTAACAGCTTCTCCAATGTCGCTGTCGGGGAAAGCTGTTCGGCGCTGGCATGCTCGAGAACCGCTGGCAATGCTTCGGCGGCAGCGTGAAGTTTGAGCGTAGCCAGATGCGACCGCAGTTGTTGGTAGCGAGTCGCGGTCTCGTCCGCGCCGACCGCGGCCGTGACGCGGCGGCGAGTCTTTTTCGGTTCGGAGGCAGTCATTTTCGGCTCCTGGTGGTGGCGGCGCGCTCGTAGGCGCCCAGATCGATGACGGTGGCCGCGGGATCATCCGCAGCCGAGAGGGAGGCCTGTGCTGTCGCGGGGTCGACGGCAGCGCGTAGCGCCGCGGCGGCCGCGCGGGCGGCTGTCCCGGGTGGGATGCGTTCTTTGCGGCGGTGAGGTCGGCCGGAGTTGGCCGCGGCCATCGCGGCGGTGTCGAGCGCGACGACGTGTCCGTGGTCGCGCACCGTCGCGCCGAGTCCGTCGGTGGCGCGTTCGTGGCGGGCGATCACGATCCCGTCGGTCGTTGCGATATCGATGATCTTGCCGCGCAAAGGTTGTGCCACGATCACCGTCGCGCTGGCAAACTCCGGTGGCACCGAGTAGCGGTTGCCGCGCCAAGAGATCATCGCTTGACGCGACGCGACCCGGGGCTCGGCAACCATCGCTGGATAGGGCTCGGTCGGCATGGGCCGCAACGGTTCTCGCGCAGCGACAGTCGCGACGCTGGCGCGCCCCTCAGCGGTGGCGCGTAGTCGGGTGTCGGTGCGCAGCGAACAGAATTTGCCGAGAGATACTTGGGCTTGCTCGACGGTGACCTCGTCGGCCAAGGTGCGCCACCATCGTTGCGCGGCAGTGTGGTTGGCCTTCTCCACGACGCCTTTGCGGTTCCCGCGTCGGGGTGGGCAGATCGCGGGGACCACCGTGTAGTACTTCGCGACGGCGGCGAACGAGGCGGTGACTTGCCCGCTGGCGGGGTGGCAGACCGTGGACATGCGGTCGAACCGCCACGATCCGGTCAGCCCACCCAAGGCGCGGGCGACGCGGTCCAGGCCCTCGATCAGGTGGGGTTGATCGGTCGAGGGTGCCAGATAGCCGCGCCAACGGCCCGAATGGGCCAGCGAACCGACCAGCAGGTGCGCGTTAGCGCCCCACCCCCACGACGAGGGTGGGTTGGGCAAATCGACCCAGTCCCACTGGGTTTCGCTGCCGGGTAGGTGTGGGATGACCGCGTTGGGGCGTTCGGTCGCGGTCCGGCATGCTTGGCAGACCGGGCGTAGTGCCCGGGTGCGGATGTTGCGGGTCAGCGACTGATACGACAGTGCGAACCCCAGTGGTTCGAGTTCGTCCATCAAGGTCTGTGCCCACAGGTGTGGGTCTTCTTCCAGGCGGGCGGTGACGTAGTCCAGGAACGGTTCGAACGGATCGGGTAGGTGCCTTTTCCGCACGCCGGGGGTGCGTTCCCCGGCCAGATAGGCGCGAATGGTTTTGCGGTCACGGCCGGTATGGCGGGCGATCTGGGAGATCGTCCAGCCTCGTGCTCGTAGGGCGCTGATTTCCACATCTTCCTCACGTGTCAACATGGAAAAGCGGGCCTCCTCCGAATGAAAGTGCTGGTCAGGTGTGGTAACCACCAGCATCGGAGGAGGCCCGCCCTTCACGGCGGAGCCACACGGGCAAATGGGGAATTTCGGTGAGCGTCAGTGGGGAAGTTCAGTGAGCGCCATCATCGCCGCACACTCGCCTACCTGCTCGACATCATCGTCCACGTGGCGATCGGCCTCGGCATGTTCTTCGTCAGCTCCCCCGCCACTCAAAATGCGGTAATGCACCAGGAATGGTCTGGCCTACAAGTCAATTGGGTCGCGGTGATCGGCTTCTCGCTGCTCACCTCGTTCATCGACCGCGTGATTCTCCAGGCAATGACGCACACGACCATCGGAAAGGCCATCTTCGGCCTGGTCATCATCGACCGAGACACCGGCCGTTACCCACGACTACGCTGGCTGCTCGCCTCCTGGCTGGTCAGCGGGCTCTTGGCTATTCAGCTCCCGTTCGCCCTTATGTCGCTCGACGGTGTCGGCCCCGAACGCCCCGAACGGTACATGCTCCCAGCAGTCCGCCGTCGCGATGTGCGAGCCAGCGCCAACCGAGAGAATCCGCCGACCAACACAACCACGAACCCCTCGGCACCCGATGCTGATCAATCGAATGCCGTGAGGGGCCGGCATGCCGTCCGCGATGACATCATCGGTCCTTCAACACGATGACGGCCCGGAACTGCTCGGCCTGTTCCTGTCGCTGACGTCCCGAGCGCCCTCATCGCCAGCGGCGGGTGCCGGTTGAACGCCGTTGGCGGCTACCGTGTGCGCGTGCCACATGCCGGCCGTATACCAGCTCGATGGCTCGCCCCGTGGAGCTCGACACTCCGACTTCGACCTGTTTGGATCCGACCCTGAATATGCAACCGGAACTCTATGCCTGGCACGTTCCACCAGGCCAGATGCGTCGCCGCATCGTGTCAATAGTCGCGCTGGCATGCCTTTCCGGGCTGTGCGCGATAGGTACCGTGACGATGTGGCGCAGCGGTGATTCCACAGCACGGGCACTCTCGAAATATCTTGCCGCATTCGGTATCAGTTGGTTCCTCCTCCTTACGCTGGCAATAGTGCCACATCTGACATCTCTTTATCGACGACCTGTTCGAGTAGGTCCGATCAACGGAGACGACGCGACAATCGTCTCCGGGTCGCGAACATATTTCTGGCTGCCGCAGCTGCTGTTCTCTTGCTACGCAGCCATACTCCTCGTTGCCGCATGGGAGGTTGTAGCCGCATCAGCTTGGGACACACACTGGCACTTCGTCCTACTCTGCGCCGGCATCGGACTTCTATTCACAATATTGCCGATTCTCGCTGTATTCAACCGCGTTCGCCCGAGCAAGTTGATACTCACTCCGGACACAGTCGAACATTACGGTTGGAGTTCACGAACCGAACTCCACTGGAACGACCTGAACCGTGTTGTGACGTCTGTCGATCAGCTACCCCTGGATCGTCGCCCACTCATCGATATCGCCGGCCTGTCCGGCGCGAGATGGAGCCATCGATACTACTTGCCCTATTCAATTGTTCGCGGCAAGCCGAATCCACTCTGGACCCTGGATCGACCACCCCACACGGGGTGGATCACTGTGGAATGTCCACGATTCGCTGTCGATCGGACTGCGTTGTATCGATACCTCGCATTCTATGCGGATAACCCCGCGTCTCGAAAAGAACTCGGAACACAATCGTCGGTAGACCGATGGTGCATGATGGCATCCGGTCACGATGACGACTGACGAAAGCTCTGACATGCCAACCACTTACCCGTCTGGCTACACCATGGATCGCCTCCCCAGAGCGTGGAGCACCCCCCGAACCCTGTGGACGCTGACCTGGACAACGTTGCGCGCGCTGACCGTCCTCCTCTGCGGCGTCACCTGTGTGCCCGCGTTCTACCAATCGGCCCACCTCTCCGATTCGACTTCCTCTGCGACACAGAATGATTCCGGCGGAGGCGCACTCTTCTTCTTCCTGGCATTCTTTCCTCTCACCATCACCGGCCTGGTCATGGTGCGTACGTCGATCCGGCGATGGTTGGCAGCGCGGCACCGCTGGCAGGTATGGAAAATCGAAACTCATCGCCCAGAAATCCAGGAATGGGTTCATCTGATCGATGACCAGGGCTCCATCACCGCCACCTTTGTGCTGCGAAAGTGGACCTCTCGCACGTTCAACCGCGATGACCAGTTCGCCTGGTTCGCCGGACACCCGAACAAGGCCGGACTGATCGCGAAGCCTGGGGGCGCACGTACCCGATTGGCCTATCGCTCGATCTTCTATTCACCACCGCCGTTCGGGCGCGCGGTTGCACCGCGAGTACCCACCCTGACCAAGTCCCCGTCGCCGGGCAGCACAACACCAAGCGGTTTCACGCTCGAACGGAATGGCAATCAGACGGTCATGCGTCCTCCGCGTGGGCACCCACAGGGCCCGCTGTTCGGTGGGCTGGACGACGACAGGTTCCCCTCGCCCCGCAAACTTCGACGCACACTCGCCTACCTGCTCGACATCGTCATCCACGTGGCGATCGGCTTCGGCATCTACTTCGTCAGCTCCCCTGCCACTCAATTCTCGGTAATGCACCAGGAATGGAATGCGCTGCAAGTCAATTGGGCAGCGGTGATCGGCTACTCGCTGCTCGCGTCGTTCATCGATCGCGTGGTTCTCCAGGCAATGACACACACGACGATCGGAAAGGCCGTCTTCGGCCTGGCCATCATCGACCGAGACACCGGCCACTATCCACGACTACGCTGGCTGCTCGCCTCGTGGCTGGTCAGTGGGCTCATGGCGATTCAGCTCCCGTTCGCCCTCTTGGAGCTCGGTGGCGGAATCGGTCCGGAACGCCCCGAGCGCTATATGCTGCCAGCCGTGCGCCGCCGTGATGCGAAGGCCGGCCCATCGAAGGACGCGAGCACGGCGACCGGCACGACCGAAGCCGATTCGGCACCCGATTCCGATCGATCGCAAGCCGTGAGAAGTGTCCGGGATGCCGTCGGTGACGGCATCATCGGCCCTTCGAATCGATGACCTCGACAGACACGAAAGACGTCGGCCTGTAGGCGCTCATGCCATATCCGGGATGACGCCGGATATGCCAACTCCAAGGCGGGACTGCTTGTCCACCACCGCATCCGGGTCGGCGGGGCCGTTCACCCGTTCGAAGTCCGCGATCAAGTCGTCGAGGTTGTCACGCTCGATCTGGCGCCGCAACCTTCTCTGCGAGGACACCTTCGCAGTCTCCCATCCGCCGGATCTTCCGCAAGGGTTGAGGTGGAGGCGGACTCATCGTGACTTGGAGTTCGGCGGATCGCCAGGATGGCATGGTACTAGACTAAGTCGAACTAAGTTCAGTACACTCCCGTGATGGCAACCGTGAACATCCACGAAGCGAAGACACACCTATCGAGGCTGCTCGAGCGGGTATCGAAGGGTGAACGGATCGTGATCTCCAAAGCAGGCAGGCCCATCGCCGATCTCGTACCGCATCGCAGCGCGCCGGTCACCATCGGTGGCCTGAGTGGTCAGCTCACCTACGATGACTCGGCTTTCGATGTCGATCCCGACATTCAGCGGATGTTCTACGGAGACAACGATGCTCCTGCTTGACAGCCAAACCACCCTGTGGACGCTGGACGGTAACCCTCGCCTGGGGAACGACACTCGCAGAGCGATCTCGACGACCGCGGAGGTCTACGTCTCCGCGGCGTCGGTGTGGGAGCTGACCATCAAGTCGATGCTCGGCAAACTCAGCATTCCGCTCGGTTTCACCGAACTGTTGACCACCCAGGGCCTGAGTCTCCTCGACGTCACCGGCGAGCATACGGAAGGTTTGCGAGAGTTCCCCGAGTTGGCCAACCACGACCCCTTCGACCGGTTGATCGTTTCTCAGGCCAACTGCGAAGGGCTGCGCCTGCTGACCGCTGACCACGTCTTGCTCGACTTGCATCTCGACTTCATCGCCGATTCGCGACGGTAGCTGGACCGTTGCCGGTTCGGTCGACTTCAGGCCTGTGTCCACCGAACCGGGAACGGTCCAGGCCTTCGTGCACCGTTACGAGTCGAGCGCTTGTTCCAGCTCTCCACGGCGCAAGCGCAACTCACGTCGAGTCCTGTTCAATGGTGAACCGGTAAACGGAAGCTGGTCGAAATCGACCGTCGCGGCTGCGCGGAGTGCGACCTGTTGCGCAGACCTCGCGGCTTTGGCCGGCAGACCAATTTCCGCGGCGAATTCAGACCAGTGCTTCGCTCGCAAATACTTGGTTCGCCCGGCGATCGGCAGCGCCATCGAATCGTCGTCGTAGACCAGGGTGCAGGGAATGTCGTAGATCGGCGCGATGCCCCAGCGCCCCGCGCTGTCCCGCAGGACCCCGACGTTCTTGGCGTGCAGGTCGCCGTTGCCGGTCAACCATGCGAACAGGAACTGCAAGTAGAGGTTTCGTGCTGCGAGCAGAGGGGCGCGAACCATCCCGGCCAGCGCTTCGACGACCTGGACCGCGTCGACGTTGTACTTCGCGGATGGTGGCAACCCGAGCACTTGAGTGGCATCTTCGAAGGCGAGGCGACGCCACGAGTCGCCTTCGTGGACGCGGTCGAAGCGGCGGAGGAGCAAGCCTGGTTGCCCAGATTTGTCATGCACCAGTTCCGATTCAGCGACCCCGAGCTTCAACGTTCTAGCCGCCGCCATGTGCGCGGCTTCGTTCTCGATCAGGTGCGGAAATCCCGACTGCGACAGCTGCAGGATGAATCGACCGAAACCTGCTGCGATAGGCGTGCTGATCATCGACGCGCTTGCCTTGTTCTGCACACCGGGGATCGCCTGTCTATCGACATCGTCTACCAGGCGGTCGAATTCGAGCTCATCGGCCGACATGCAGTCGACGAGCGCGGGAGCGTCAACTGGGTCTGCCCCGGCGGGAAACACCTGCACGTCGCCCGGTGCGTCGGATCCGACGGCGAGCAGCAGGCTGAGTTCGTCATCGGCACTGGTTTTTACGGCACGACGAAGCACCGTCAATCGGTGTCCCTCTGGCAGCAGGCCCGCGAAGAACGGTGGCACAGAACCCGATCCGCTGCTGATCGGTTCGACATCGAGCGCCAAGGTCGAAGCGATTGGCGCGCCGGAATACGCAGTGGTGTACCGGAATTCGGTGCCTCCATCCGACATCCTGCTGATCGATGCAGCGAGACGCCCGGCTTTGTAGACATCTGCACTACCGATCCTGCGCAATGCTTCGAAGTCCGTCACGGCGCCACCACAAGTGTGATTCCCAGTGCGCTGGCCACCGCGGCTACCGTCCCGATACTTGTCGAACCGCGACCTTGCTCGATATCGCGGATCGTGCGCGTGGAGGTGCCCACAACTTCAGCAAGCTGCTCCTGCGTCAGTTGATGGCGGCGCCGCTCCGCCCGGATTTTTGCGCCGATGTCCTTCAACACACCTACACCCCCGGCCTCGGGTCGGCAGAATATTGCCGAATTGGCTCCTCGTTCAGACAGAGTACGCCACGCATAAGACAATCAGCAATATTCTGCCGATTGCGCGTCTCGCGACCAACATCGACCAGTCAGGATCGCAGATCAGCAGAATATTGCCGAATCTTCTCGCCGGGGGATGCGATGCCGTTGAAATCGGAAGACGGTCGGGGCTGTCTACTTACAACGTTCAACGTGCCGCCTGACGACCTGTAAATCCCCTGACCGAGCGAGCAGGTCTTGACTTGGAGCGCACTCCAGGTCCTATCGTCGATCGCATGAGCATTCGACTCGGTTACCAGATGCCCAACTTCAGCAACACGTCGTCGGTGCGTGAGCTGTTCCCCGCGGTGATCGCACAGGCCAGAGAAGCCGAAGCGGCGGGGTTCGATGCCGCGTTCGTGATGGATCACTTCTATCAGTTGCCGGTGATCGGGGAGCCCGAGGAGCCGATGCTGGAGGCGTACTCGGCGCTGTCCGGGCTGGCGACGGCTACCGAGCGAATCCAGTTGTCGGCCTTGGTCACCGGCAATACGTATCGCAATCCGGCGCTGCTCGCCAAGACGGTCACCACGCTCGATGTGGTCAGCGGTGGGCGGGCCGTGCTCGGGATCGGGGCGGGGTGGTTCGAGCTGGAACACCAGCAGTACGGGTTCGAATTCGGCACGTTCACCGAGCGGTTCGAACGGCTCGACGAGGCGCTGCAGATCATCACGCCGATGCTGCGCGGGCAGCGGGCCACCTTCGACGGCAAGTGGTATCGCACCGAGAACGCGATGAACGAGCCCCGCATCCGCGACGACCTGCCGATCCTGCTCGGCGGTGGCGGCGAGAAGAAGACCTTCGGCCTGGCCGCCCGCTTCGCCGACCACCTCAACATCATCTGCAACGCTTCCGAGCTGCCACGCAAACTCGATGCGCTGCACCGACGTTGCGACGAAGCGGGCCGTGACCCGGCCACCCTCGACACCAGCTTCCTCGCCTTCGTCATCGCCGACGAGGACGGTGACCGTGCCCGAAAACTCCAGTCCGACATGCTCGCCCGGCTCGGCATCGACCTGTCCACGCTGACCGACACCGAACGCCTCGCCAGCATCGCCGACCGCCAATTCGTGGGCACCCCAGACGAAGTCGCCGAACAGCTTCAGACCCGTGTGCTCGACCACGGTATCGACGGCATCATCGTCAACATGGTCGTCAACGGCCACGAACCGGGTGTGGTCGACCAGGTCGGCCGCACCCTACGGCCCCTCGTGGACTAAGACACACGACCGACTCGAGAAGGCAGCGAGCGCGGGCCCCGACGAGCAGACTGCCGAGGTACCTGTTCAACCGCCTGCAGAGCCGGTGGGTGGGCGCGACTGCGGGTAGGCGCCGCTGAGGTTCGCGCCCATGTCCGCACCACCGGCACACCCAGCCACGATGTGTCGATCACTGTGCGCATCGATCACGATCGCCCAGGGCTGGTGTTCGACGGTCTGGATGGGCGGGGGCGGGGGCAAGGTCATGTCCGTCCACGCCGGGGTGGTGAGTACCGCGCAGGCCACCGTACCGTGGACGACATAGGCCTCATCGTTGTCGTTGAAACAGTGCGCCCCGTCGCAGCGCACTCCAGGTGCCAGATCGACCGCTCCCGCGTTAGGCGTCACCAGAACCATTGCAGCGCATGCCGTTCCGATCGTCAGTGCGGCACGCATCGCTCGTCTTGCCATCATCGCTCCCCCATCGTCGAATACAGACTTCGGCAGGATAGCGGCCCACACCGCGATCGAACACCTATGCGTCGACTCGTCACGCCGCCGGCGGTGGCATCATTTAGGTAGATTGAATCTACGTAGATCTAATCTACGTAGATCGGGCCTACTAGAAAGGTGGCAGATGACCGCGTTCGTAGGCCGAACCGCCGAGCTCGCGGCGTTGGAGTCGAGGTTGCAGCGCGTCTCGGAGACGAACTCCGGGGTCGCGGTCGCGATCCGAGGACGGCGGCAGGTCGGCAAGTCGCGGCTCGTTCAGGAATTCTGCGATCGCGCGAGCGTCCCCTACCTGTATTTCACCGCGACAAAAGGCGCTTCACAGACCGAATCGCTGAGCACGTTCCTGTTCGATCTCCGGGAATCCTCGCTTGTCACCGATCCTGCGGCGGTGCCGGAAAGTGCCGCGAACTGGATCGATGGGTTCAGGATTCTCGCTCGCGAAATCCCGGACCGGCCTTCGGTCATCGTCTTCGACGAGTTGCCGTGGCTATCGGAACAGGACTCGTTGTTCGACGGCGCACTGCAGACTGCCTGGGATCGACTGCTGTCCACACGTCCTGTTCTGCTGCTGTTGCTCGGCAGTGATCTACACATGATGGAACGACTCACCGCCTACGATCGGCCGTTCTTCGGTCGGGCCGACAACCTGCCACTCGGGCCACTCAATCCCGCCGAGGTGGCTGCCGCGACCGGCCTCGCTCCGGTGGACGCACTGGATGCCCACCTGATCACCGGCGGCCTGCCCGGCATCCTGCGCAGTTGGCCGAGCAGAACTCCCGCTATGGACTTTCTGCGCCAGGAATGCGCTGACCCCGCGGCGTCGGTGTTCAGCATCCCGGAGTCGACGCTGCTGGCCGAGTTCCCGGCACCTGACCACTCCCGTCGGGTGTTGGAAGCCATCGGCGGCGGCGATCGTACGCACGCCACCATCGCTGCCAGTGCGGGTAGCCGCGAGGGTGCCGTGCCCTCGGGGACACTCTCACCGATTCTGAAGCGGTTGACCGAGGACAAACGGGTCATAGCGGTCGATTCTCCGCTGTCGACCCAGCCGGGCAAACCGCCGCTCTACCGTATCGCCGACACGAATCTGCGGATGTACCTGGCGATCCTGCGTTCCGCCCAAGACCTCAGTCGCCGCGGCAGGCCGGACATGGCTTTCCGAACCATCGAGCGGCGTTGGCCCAGCTTCCGAGGTCGTGCCATCGAACCGATCATTCGTGACGCCGTCTACCTTGCGGCCCTGGATGGCCGCCTGCCCTGGCTGGACGTGGAAGCCGTTGGTGGATGGTGGAATCGGCGATTCGACCCCGAACTCGATCTGATCGGCGCCGACCACGGACCGATCGCCAAGAAGGTGTTCTTCACCGGCTCCATCAAATGGCTCGCCACCCCATTCGACAATCACGATGCCGTCGCGCTGGCCCGTGCGAGCGCGCAGGTCCCCGGATTCGAACCCGGCGTGACCGGATCGATGGTGGTCAGCAGATCGGGGATCACGCCCAGCTGGGATTCCAGCTCGATCCAAGCTATATGGGACGCGACCGACGTCATCGATTCGTGGCGCTGACGGGGCGCCGCCCAACTGCCTATCCGAATCAACCTGGATCGGTCTCAGCTGACCGACCTCGTGCCGTAGGCCGTCACCAGTTGACGACCAGCTTTCACCATGACGCGAAGCTGCCTTCTCCTCGTTGACGGATCTGCTGGCGGCGGCGGAAGAAGACTTCTTCGGGGGTGACGGTGGTGAGGGCGTTGGTGATGCGGCTCAGGCGGGTGTCGTAGCGGTTTTCGTGGATGTGGCGTTCGATGCCCGCTTGCCATTCGGGGGGAAGGCGCGACCAGATCGCGGCGACTCGGGATTGGGCGGCCGGTTCGGATTCGGCGAGTAGCTGCAGGAGGGCGGGCCAGTAGGTGGCGTCGGTCGCGTGGGCGGGCAGGGCCGCTACCGAGGTTTCGTCGAGTTCGGCGAGAGTGGCGGCGATGTGGCGGCGGGCCGGTTCGCTCAGGCGGGCGGAGAGTGCGAACAGGCCGCGCCACGGGTCGGCTTCGTCCCTGCCGTCCAGCGAGCGGACCAGTGCGCCTAGCACGTCGGTGTCGGCGAATTGCGGGTTCGTCGACAATGCCCACAGGGCAACGGGATCAAGTCGGCCGATGACGGTGAGCAGGGCGGGTGAGGCGTTGCGGTTGACCGCGGTGAGCAGGAATCGGCCCACCTCGTGCACGGTGCCGCGGCCGAAGAAGATGTCGCCGAGGGTGGCCGTGATATCGGGGGCGACCTTGCAGAACAACGCGAGCATCGCGTGATGCAGGGCAGGCGGACCCGCCAAGACCGTTTGGAGCATGCCAGGCATCCGCTGACGCGGACCTGCCAGCAATTGCCGGATGATCCGGCTCAGCGTGTGCGCCGGGTAGGCGTAGGCGGCGGTGAAGATCAGGCCCGCGTCGTCGAAGACGTTCTGCTCCAGGGCCGCGATCAGCGGTTCGTCCACCACCGAGAGGAACCGCGCCGCCGTCACGTAGTCGCGACGCCGCATCAGTTCGTTGATGATGAGGGTGATCGGCTCCGGCCTGCCGTATCGCATCAGCTGTTCGAACACGTTCGGGTCCAGGAACGGCGCGCCGTCGGCCGCGTAGATGGCGTCGACCGCGCACAGCGCCTGCGCGCACTTCTCGGGATACTTGACCCCGACCGCGCCGAGGAATCTGGCCGCGAGAACAGGCGGCATCACCCGCTCGAACAACGCGACGCCCAGTCCGACCGGAAAGATCGGCACGACCGGGCCGATCCGCCGGAACATATCCGCGTGCTCGGCATGCAACGCGCGCAGCATCTGCTGCTGCATCGCCGAGAGATGCACCGCCCCGAGACGGGCCAGCGGCGCGAGGTGTTGCGGCGGGACCTGCAGCGTGCGCGCGAGAACCACGAGTTGCGTCTGAGCTTCCAGCTCGGTCTCGATCATCGGTTCAGCCGCCGAAAATGATCTTGCGCGAGACGTTGCGCAGCGGAGCGGGCATCGCGGTGAGTGCGGCGTCGATGGCCCGGCGCAACGCCGTTACCTCATTGTCGCGCGCGGCCCGGAACAGTTCGATCAGCTCTCTGGCCTCGGCCTCGGAGAGCAGCTCGAACGCATGCACCTCCCCGCCGACCTCGCGCGCAAGCGCACGTCGATATTCCATACGAACTGACCATGCCGTATTCCATTAGCCACGTACGCAATTCGCCGGAACTTTGTGAGTTCCGACAATCACGGCCCACAGCCCCTGTCGTGGTGACAGCACCCCGTCTGTGGCGGGACCACGGCCGACCTATAGTAAATGCTATAGTTCAGGGGAGCAGAAGAGGAAGGCCAACGATGAGCAGCTTCAAAAAGTGGGATCGGGACGCCTACCGCAACCGCGTCGGCGAGAACGAGGCCGCAAGGCGCCGTAGCGCGATCATGTCTGAGCAGTGGGGCTACCAGCTTGCCGAGGAACGCAAGCGACTGGAATTCACGCAGGCAGGCTTGGCCGAAATCATGGGTGTCAGCCCTGGTCGGGTCTCCCAGATCGAGCGCGGCGAAGTCGCCACCGTGGCGGCGATCGCCGCCTACGTCGCCGCGCTGGGCGGGAAGCTCGAACTGCTCGCAGACATTGGTGGACATCTGCTCCGCATGCCGGCTGATCCCGCCGCGTAAGCACTCCGATTCGAATTGCTCAGTTTGCAAGCAAGCATCGAATTTCGTTGTGGTGCAACATAATTTGAAATCACCTCACCCACGGCTGACGCTACGAGCAACGGAGGCGAAAACAGACAACCCCCCAGCCCGAAATCGCAGGCTGGGGGGTTGTCGGGCAAGGGTTTTCGGCTCAGCCGAGCAGGCGCCAGTCTTCGAGGCCCTGGTACAGCGGGACGCTCTGGGCCAGCTTGGAGACACGACCACGCAGGGTCTCGACATCGGAGGTGCCCGCCAGCGCGGCGGCGATGATGTCGGCTACCTCGGTGAATTCGGTGTCGCCGAAACCGCGGGTGGCCAGGGCCGCGGTGCCGATGCGCAGGCCCGAGGTGACCATCGGGGGGCGAGGATCGAAGGGGACCGCGTTGCGGTTGACGGTGATACCGACCTCGTGGAGCACGTCTTCGGCCTGCTGACCATCGAGCTCGGAGTTGCGCAGGTCGACCAGGACCAGGTGCACGTCGGTGCCGCCGGTGAGGACGGAAACGCCCTTGTCCTTGACGTCGGCGCCGGTCAGACGCTCGGCGAGGATGCGGGCACCGGACAGGGTGCGGACCTGGCGGTCGGCGAACTCCTCGGTGGCGGCGATCTTGAACGCGGCGGCCTTGGCGGCGATCACGTGCATGAGCGGGCCACCCTGCTGGCCGGGGAACACCGCGGAGTTGAGCTTCTTGGCGAATTCCTGCTTGGCCAGGATCAGACCCGAGCGAGGACCACCGAGAGTCTTGTGCACCGTCGACGACACCACGTCGGCGTAGGGCACCGGCGAGGGGTGCAGACCGGCGGCGACCAGACCGGCGAAGTGAGCCATATCGACCCACAGGTAGGCACCGACCTCGTCGGCGATCTCGCGGAAGCGAGCGAAGTCCTGGTGACGCGGGTAGGCCGACCAACCGGCGACGATCACCTTCGGCTTGGCCTTGAGTGCGATGTCACGCACCTCGTCCATATCGATCCGGTGGTCTTCCTTCGACACACCGTAGGAGTGGACGTCGTAGAGCTTGCCCGAGAAGTTCAGGCGCATACCGTGGGTGAGGTGCCCGCCGTGCGCGAGGTCGAGGCCGAGCAGGGTCTCGCCCGGGTTCATCAGCGCCATCAGCACCGCGGCGTTGGCCTGGGCGCCCGAGTGGGGCTGCACGTTGGCGAACTCGGCGCCGAACAGTTCCTTGGCACGGTCGCGGGCCAGGGTCTCCACCACGTCGACGGCCTCGCAGCCACCGTAGTAGCGGCGGCCCGGGTAACCCTCGGCGTATTTGTTCGTGAGTACGGAGCCCTGCGCCTGCAGGACCGCGCGCGGCACGAAGTTCTCCGAGGCGATCATCTCGAGGGTGTCGCGTTCGCGGGCGAGCTCGCCCGCCATCGCGGCGGCCAACTCGGGATCGAGCTCACCGAGAGACTGGGTATTCACCGAAGCGGTCGTCTGCGTCACGCATGCGAGTCTATTGCCGACCCTGCGCGCGCCGAGCACGGGGATACCGCAACGCCATCCGAGCCGCCACCCGGGAGACGCAGCTCACAGCGCGATGCTCGAGCGTCTGAACAGGTTCGATAGCCGACGAACACGAGCCATCATCGGGTAACGACACTCATCCGCCGGATCGCCCCCGGTGTCAGCGGCTCGTCGAGCAGCCGCCCGAACCGCTCGACCCGATCCTGGGGTCCGACCGCACCGTCGAGCCACCCACCGAGCAACCGGTAGCCCTCCACATAGGTGCTGATGTAGGCCCGCCACAGCGGGGAGGACAGGAACCGCAGCGACTGCCGTGCCCGTTCCGGCGTCGCCAGAGTCCACCGCTGCAGGAACTGCGCCACCTCGTCCTCGCTGCGATGCTGATCGTGCAGCAGCAGCGCGGCGTCCTGACGCACGTTCAGCAGTTTCGCCGACGCGATCGAGAAGCGTTCGGCCCGTTCACCGTCGAAACGAAGACCGAGGTCGGCGTAGATCTCCTGGGCCCACCCGCCCCAGCCCGGTCCGACGATCGACTGCAGGGCCAGGTCGGCAAGGCCCTCGGCCATCAGGCACTGCGGGGTGTTGACCAGGAACAGCGTCTGCTCGTCCTCGCCCGCCGCGACCAAGCCGGCTTCCTTGCGGCAGTGCTCGGTGTGATGGCCGGGGTAGGCCTCGTGCGCGATCAGCGCGGGGAGGTTGCCCAGGTGCTGTTTGAGGTCGGAGTTGATCGCGACCGTCGAGGCGAAATTGCCCAGGTAGTAGTTGAAGCCGGACCAGGGTTTGTCGCCGACCACCTCGTAGGTGACGTGCTCGTGGTCGGGTAGCGGATACCGGTCGCGCACCCGCTCGCGCAACGCGCCCGAGAACGCTTCAACGCAGATCGCGAGTTTTTCCGGCGGGATCTCGTCGCCGCGGCGGTAGGCGGCGGCGCGTTCGGCGAGCGGACCGTCGCCGCCGAGCACCTCGTCCATCTGCCGGTGCGCTTCGCGGTAGTCGTCGGGGTCGCCGGGTGCGATGTCGACGTCGAAGTAGGCGCGGACCTCGTCGACGAAGCCGATCTGCTCACCGGCGAACTTGCGGGCCGAGCACTCCATCGCCACCAGGTGGGCGTCGAGGAATTCGGTGCGCTGGGCCGAGAGCCCGGCATCGGGCAGGGCGGCCCGCAGCTCGACGGCGCGCCGGGCCAGCTCGGCCGGTTCCGGGACGGCGGCGTTCTCGACATCGCGACGCAGCTGCGGATCGCCGGTGTAGGCGTCGACGAACCCGTCTTCGAGGCGATCGAAAGCCAAACCGAGGCGCAGGTATTCAGTGACAAGTGGATGTGACCCCATCCGCCCGACATTACGTGGTCCATCCGAAAATGGCGCCTTACCTCGGGGTTATCGCTAGTTACCGGCTGGTAGTCAAACCCCCTGTTGCGCGCCGGTGACGAGCACGGAGCACAATCTCGCTATGCGGTCAGAGTTATCCCGGATCTCACCAGACGGGCAGCCAAGCTGTGCGGATGCGCCCGGACGGGGGGTCGGGTAGGTGGCACGGATGAGTGAACCGAGCCCCTATGTGGAGTTCGACCGCAGCCAATGGCGCACACTGCGCAAATCGACTCCCCTGGTCCTGACCGAGGACGAACTGACCGGCCTACGCGGTCTCGGCGAGCAGATCGACCTCGAAGAAGTCGCCGAGGTCTACCTGCCGCTGGCCAGGTTGATCCACCTGCAGGTCGCGGCGCGGCAGCGGCTGTTCGCCGCCACCGCCACCTTCCTCGGGGAGAAGCATCCCGACAAGCAGGTGCCGTTCGTGATCGGTGTCGCGGGCAGTGTCGCGGTCGGCAAGTCGACCACCGCGCGCGTGCTGCAGGCGCTGCTGGCGCGCTGGGATCACCATCCGCGGGTCGACCTGGTGACCACCGACGGATTCCTTTATCCCACCGCCGAGCTCATCCGTCGCGGCATCATGCACCGCAAGGGTTTCCCGGACAGTTACGACCGGCGCAAGCTGCTGCGGTTCGTCACCGAGGTGAAGTCGGGCGCCGGAGAGGTGTGCGCGCCGGTGTATTCGCACAAGTCCTACGACATCGTGCCCGACGAGAAGCACTGTGTTCGTCAGCCCGACATTCTCATCGTCGAGGGCCTGAACGTGCTGCAGACCGGTCCGCGCCTGATGGTGTCGGACCTGTTCGACTTCTCCATCTATGTCGACGCCCGCATCGAGGATATCGAGAACTGGTATGTGCAGCGCTTTCTCGCGTTGCGCAAGACCGGCTTCGCCGACCCCGACGCGCACTTCCACCACTACGCGGCGTTCAGTGACGAGCAGGCCACCGCGGCCGCGCGCGATATCTGGAACTCCACCAACCGGCCCAACCTGGTGGAGAACATCCTGCCGACGCGTCCGCGCGCAACCCTGGTGCTGCGCAAGGACGCCGACCACACGATCAACAGGTTGCGGCTGCGCAAGCTCTGATCAGCCTGCGCGGCAACAGGTTCCACGAAAGCCCTCAGCGGGTTGCGGTCGTCGGCGCACCCAGCGAAACGACCTGCTGCGCCACTTCCTCACGGGCGTCGCCCTTGTGGACAACCAACACCCCATGCGGTGTGCCGCGCGCATCGGTTGGCTCACCGGCGACCACCTCGATCATCGACTCCTGCGCCCGCGGGAGCATGTCGACCACCGGGTACTCCCTGACCGGCGCCCATCCCTGCGCCGCCGACTGCAGCCGGTCGACCGTGCTCGGCGCACCCGCGAGGTCGGCCCACTTGCGGGTGGCGATCGTGATCGAGCCGTCGGTGCTCCAGCGGGGGCTGTAGGCCGCCGAGCACTCGCCCGGCAGGGTTGGCAGCGCCAGGACGCCGTTGGTGGCGGCATCGATGGTCGCCACATTGCCGCTGCCACAGGTCGCGCTGCGCGCCGTCGCGCCCGCCAGCACGAAGGTGTGCCCGTCGGGTCCGGCGGCGGCCGAGAGCCCGGCGTCGATGCCGGGCACGCGGCCCAGCGGCAGGATGGCGTCGGCGCCGATGGCGTACAGGTGGCTCTTCTCCCACCACAGTCCGCGCGATTCGACGCGAGCCAGCAGGACGAATTCGTCGGTGGCCGCCACCAGCTTGGCCCCGTCCCACGTGCCACCGGTCAGCGGACTCGGCGAATCCGGCAGGACGATCTCCCGTTCGGGTCCGGCGGGCTCGGTACCGGCCAGATCCATGCTCATGATCTGGCCCGGCTCCCGCCACCAGCCGATCACCGACCCACGCAACGCGACCGCGTCGGTGCAGTCGCACGGTATCCGCGTCACCGAGCGGTCCCGCACACCCAGCGCGACCAGTGTCTTGCTGCTCGTCTCCACCGCGAACGCGTACTGCCCGTCCCGGGTGAACGATACCGGCCCCGACGAATAGCCGAAACTGCCCGGCGCGCGGACGGTTTCGGTGCCACGCACCACCGCCAGCTCGGCATCGGTGCGATAGGCGAAAACAGCGCCCTTCGCAGCCTGCTCCTCGGCGGGCGTCAGTCGTGGCAGCGCAGGCCGGTCAACCTCACCGCACCCCGCGACGGCCAGCGCCACACCGAACACCGCGATCCGCGCAAGCCATCCGCTCGCCTTCACCGCAACTCCCACAGCTCACACCCCTGCCTGCAATTGTGTCGTCGGGCCGGTCCCGCGCAGAGCCTAATCGACACAGTCGGCGCAGCCGCCCGAAGACGTGCGCACGGTCGGAGCTACGCCTAGCGCGCGACGCTCGAGATGGGGCTTACTCGGCTACAACTTCCAGGCCGCGTCGAGCCTGGTCGCCACGTCGATATTGCGGACAGCCGCGATTTCGGGCTTGCGGATCTCCTGCGCGACATACCGGGCGACGAATCGGCGGATCTCATGGTCGACACTGGCCAGCACGCGCAGCAGCTCACCGCGCTTGGAACTACTGGCCACATTGACCCGCACATCACCGGGACGTGGCTCGGCGATATCGATGACCACCCGCAACGGGTCGGCGGTGCGGGCGGTGAGATGCAGATGCACGGTGCCGTCGACCCGGAAACGCGACCGGTCGACCGCCAGATCCAGGACCAGATCCACGTGCAACGGAATGGTCAGTTCGAAGGAGATGTAGGCGTCGATGAAACGCAGGATCCGCGGCCGCCCCAGCTCCACTTGCGCGGTGACCTTCGCCAGCCGACCCGGCCCGACCCCGATCGGACCGAAATCGAAAGCGGCACCGGTAAGCTGGCCGAACGCATCGGCGATGCGCTGCTCGGAGACAGCGTATTCCAGGAAACGCCTGCCGAATTCCTCATAGCTGATGTAAGAAGGCTGTTCGGGTTGCACTGACCGCAGAGTACGCGACCGCTACGACATCACACGCCGAAACGGCGGTGGCGCGCGGCGTAATCCCTGAGTGCGCGCAGGAAGTCGACGCGCCGGAACTCCGGCCAATACGCCTCGGTGAACCAGATCTCCGAATAGGCGCTCTGCCACAACAGGAAACCCGAAAGTCGCTGCTCACCAGAGGTTCTGATCACCAGATCCGGGTCGGGCTGACCGGAGGTGTAGAGGTGCTGGCCGATCGCGTCGACCGTAATCGACTGCACCAGATCCTCACCCGACTCTCCCGAGGCGATCTCCTGGCGCACCAGCGAACGCACCGCGTCGGTGATCTCCTGGCGCCCGCCGTACCCCACCGCGACGTTCACATGCACGCCATCACGCCCGCTCGTGCGCTCGGCGGCCACCCGAAGGCGCTTGGCGATCAGCTCGGGGAAACCCTCGAGCGACCCGACGATCCGCACGCTCCAGTTCTGCTCCGGGGCGGATAGCTCCTCGACGACATCGGTGATCACTTCGAACAGCGTCTCCAGCTCATCGGCATCGCGGCGCAGGTTCTCGGTCGAGAGCAGATAGACGGTGACCATCTCGATGCCCTGGTCGGAACACCAGCCGACGAGCTCGGCGATCTTCAGCGCGCCGACGCGGTGGCCGTGGCTGACATCGGTGAACCCGTTCTCGCGCGCCCAGCGGCGATTGCCGTCGCACATCACGGCGACATGGCGAGGGTGCTGCTTGTCTGCCAGCTGCTGCGACAGCCTGGCTTCGTAGATGCGGTACGGCAATCCACGCACCCGACCAAGAAACGACTCCACAGCCGCACCCTACGCTTGCCCGCCTCCCCGAGTATTTTGCCGGTCGTAAGTAGGGAGCCAGTCTCGTGCCGGGCCGACGGTGCGCGCGTGGTCGGATTTTGGGGTGGTTGGGGAGTTACCCATGTTCTCGCGAGATCAGTGGGTGCCGTTTCTGCACCGATAAGGTCTGTGGCTGAAGCCACGTTTTATGGTGTTGAGGTGGGGCTTTGCCGTACGGTTATGGCAGCAACCTACGGTACCGTAGGTTTTGGCCTTGGAGGTTTCGTGGAGCCGGTTCTGACTGAGGTCGACGGGGCGGGCGCCCACGGGAAGCCGCGGTTTCGCGGGTGGATCCATACCTGGGCCGTTGGCGTCGCCGCAGTCGCGGTGACGGTGCTGGTGGTGTTCGGTTTCCTGACGTCGTTGACCGCGGGCTGGTCGACGCTGCTCTACGGGGTGTCGGTGTGCGCGCTGTTCGGGGTGAGCGCGGTGTATCACCGGATCACCTGGGCGAGCGTGCGGACCAGAGTGCGGATGAAGCGGGCCGATCATTCGATGATCTTCCTGTTCATCGCGGGCAGTTACACGCCGTTCGCGCTGCTCGGGTTGCCCGGGCGGACCGGGCAGATCCTGCTTGTCGTGGTGTGGGCGGGGGCCATCGCGGGGGTTGCGTTGAAGGTGCTGTGGCCGACCGCGCCCGCATGGGTTGGGGTGCCGCTGTATCTGCTGCTGGGGTGGGCGATCGTGCCGGTGGTTGCCGAGCTGCTGCGCAACGTCGGAGTGGCGCCGCTGGTGCTGCTCGCGGTCGGTGGGGTGATCTACAGCGTGGGGGCTGTTCTCTACGCGACCAAGTGGCCCAATCCTTGGCCCGACTTCGGGCATCACGAGATCTTCCACGCGGCGACAGTGGTCGCGGCGCTGTGTCACTACGTCGCGATCTGGCTCGTTGTGCTCGGCTGAACGGCGCGTGCGCGTGGCGTGGACCCACACACCTTCTATGCTCAGTAGTTGTGTCACCGGTCAGCGCAGCTCGTGATGCCCGGGCGTCCTCGGGCGCCGGGGTAGGCCGTGCGCGGTGAACCGGCTGGTCCGGTGGGCGCTGCAGTCCTACTGGGGACTGGCGCTGGTGGTCGTCTCCGCCAATATGGTCGGGGTCACGGCCATCTTCCTGATCAGCTTGGCAGGCGGGGTGTTCAGCCGGGTCGGCACCGAATGGCGTGACGCGGCGGCGCTGATCCTGATCTACCCGGTGGCCGCCATCCTCGCAGGCATCGGGATCGCGCTCTACGACCGGCGCCGGTACATGCGCTGGCTCGACGACAAGCGCAAACCGACGCCAGAGGAGGCGCGGGTCCTGATCCGGATGCCGGCCGCGATCACCGTGCGCGCGATCATCGCGTGGACACCTGGCGTCGTGCTGACCGTGTGGCTGATCGACCGGTTCACCGAATATCACAACGTCACCGTGCTGCTGGCGGCATTCGCCCTCGGCGGGCTGGAAGCGGCGGGCGCGACCTATCTGATCCTGGACCGGCTGATCCGACCGGCCGTGCCCATTGTCGCCGCGGTCCTCGGGCCCACTGTGCATCCCACTTCGACTGTGCTGGTTCGAGTACTCATCACCTGGGCGGTATCCAGTGCGCTGCCGGGACTGATCATCATCGTCGTGCTGAGCGATTCCACCACCTCCGCCTCGGACCGGGTGCGCGCCGCCTGGCTGTTCTCGCTCCTCGCGCTCGGTGTCGGCACGTTCGCGACCGCGTTGCTCGCGCGCTCGGTGGCCACGCCGATGCGCACGATGTACCGGGCACTTGACCGGATCACCCGCGGCGAACTCGATGTGCGGGTGCCGGTCGGCAGCGCGAGTGAGATCGGGCGGCTCGAACACTCCGTGAACGAACTCGCCGCCACGCTGCGCGACCAGATGCACACCGAGGACGTCTTCGGCAGGCACGTCGGCTCCACCGTGGCCGAGCGCGCGCTGGCGGGCAGCACCGACCTCACCGGCGACGTGCGCATCGTCTCGGCGCTGTTCGTCGACGTGACCGGCTCGGTGCAGCTCTCCGCCGAAATGGCGCCGGAGGATTTCGTGCACAAGCTCAACCGGCTGCTCGCCACCGTCGTCGCGGCCACCGAGGACAACGGCGGCCTCGTGAACAAATTCGCGGGCGACGCCGCCCTGTGCATCTTCGGCGCCCCCTCCGCCCTGGCCGACAACGCCACCCCCGCCCTACGCGCCGCCCGCCGCATCCGCGACGAGGTAGTCGCCACCGGCGAACTCGACGTCGGCATCGGCGTGGCCCGCGGCCAGGTATTCGCCGGCGACGTCGGCGCCGACACCCGCCTCGAGTTCACGGTCATCGGCGACGCGGTCAACGAGGCGTCCCGGCTCACCACCGTGGCGAAGGAAGTGCCGCGTCGCGTGCTGGTGAGCGATTCGATCTGGCAGGCCGCGACACCGGCCGAACGGTCCAAGTGGAAGCACTACAAGGACTTACGCCTGCGCGGAATCCCCGGCCGAACCCGGACCTGGACCGACATCGCGCCGGGTAAGTGAGTCACCACATTCCGACCCGGTATCGGCCGATGGATCAGGCCTAGCCGCGCCCCTCACCGCTGCAGTGATGCGGTCAGGGCGGCCGGATCGGTGACCGGGAGGTCGCAGACCGAGCCTCGGCACACGTAGGCGGCGGGGGCGCCGTCGACCAGCGGGCGGTCGGTGAGGAGGGGGGCGGTGTTCGGTGGGGCGGCGAGGACGATCGAGCCGCCGGGGGCCCAGGCTCGGGCCGCTGCGAGCAGTTCCATTGTGGTGGCGGACTTTTCGGTGGCGGCGATGGCTACCTGATACGGGCCGCGGACCGCGGCTTCGGCGACCGACAGCCAGTTGCCCGCGGTGCGGGGCGCGCGGGCAAGCAGGATCGCGCCGCGGGCGAGGGTCTGGTCGGCCAGTTCGCGGTAGCGGACGGCCCGTTCGGTGCCGGCGACCGCCGAGGCGGTGAGCAGGGCTTCGGCCAGGGCGGACGCGCCGGAGGGGGTGGCGCCGTCGACGGGGTCGCGCGGGCGGGCTACCAGGGTTTCGGCGTCGTCGGCGGTGTCGAACCAGTTGCCGGGGCGTTCGATATCGGCGAAGTGGTCGATCGTGTTGTCCAGCAACAACTGTGCGGCGGCGAGCCAGTCCGGTTCGCCGGTGGCCTGATAGAGGGCGAGCAGGCCGGTGACGAACCAGGCGTAGTCCTCGAGGACGCCGGGCGGGGTGCCCGCGACACCGTCGAGGGAGGCCCGGCGCAGTCTGCCGTCGACGAGGTGGACGTCGAGCAGATAGCGGGCACAGCGCACCGCGGCGGCGATCCACGACGGTTCTTCCAGCGCCGCACCGGATTCCGCGAGCGCGGTGATGGCCATGCCGTTCCAGGCGGTGACCACTTTGTCGTCGCGGGCAGGCTGCGGGCGCCTGGTGCGGGCCTGGAACAGCTGGGCGCGCAGTCGATCGAAGCGAGCCGCCTGTTCGGCGTCGACGGGGTCACTGCGGCGGGTGAGCACCGAGGTGC
This sequence comes from Nocardia sp. IBHARD005, assembly GCF_052814245.1. Lineage (NCBI taxonomy): Bacteria > Bacillati > Actinomycetota > Actinomycetes > Mycobacteriales > Nocardiaceae > Nocardia > Nocardia sp. IBHARD005. The sequence continues at coordinate 2,616,895 of NZ_CP199935.1, read as the reverse complement.
CCTGTTCGAAATTGCCCCCGGTGGTGACGCCGAAAGCGTCTGCCGCCCACATCCCTTCGAGCGGGCCGAGTTCGCCGATCAGCTCGGCGGGCGTCCACACATAGGTCGCGCCCTCGACACCGGGACCGCCCGGTTCGAGGTGGGTGTCGGCATCGAGAGCCGAGGCGAAACCGCCGTCAGCGGTCCCGAGATCACCCAGCAGGAATTCGACGGTCTCCCGAGTCACCCTGTGCGGCAACGACTCCAGCGGGGTGATGGGCGCACGACGCGCGAGATGGGCGTAGGCGCGCAGCAGCAGGGCATTGTCGTAGAGCATCTTCTCGAAGTGCGGTACGAGCCATCCGGCATCGACCGAGTAGCGCGCGAACCCACCGCGCAACTGGTCATAGATCCCGCCACGCGCCATCGCCTCGGCTGTGCGCTCGACCAGATCGAACACCGTCTGGTCGCCGGTCCGCTCCCAGTGCCGCAGCAGTCCTTCCAGCAGCGCCGACGGCGGAAACTTCGGTGCCCCACCGAATCCCCCGTGTGCCGAGTCCTCGCCGGCGGCGATCGCCGGCACAGCCTTGTCGAGAAGCTCAGGGACAACAGCGAATTCGGCGTCGGGAAGTCCGGCTGCCTGCGCCTGGAGCGCATCGGTCACCTGGCGCGCGGCCTTGTCCACGTCATCGCGCCGATTGACCCAGGTGTCGGTCACCGCGCTGAGCAACTGGGTGAACGACGGCATCCCCCCGCGCGGCTGCTTCGGGTAGTAGGTGCCGCAGTAGAACGGCGCACCGCCGGGCGTGAGGAAGCACGTCATGGGCCAGCCGCCCTGCCCGGTCATGGCCACGGTGGCATTCATGTACACCGCGTCCAGATCGGGCCGCTCCTCCCGATCCACCTTCACACAGACGAAATCGGCATTCATCTGCTCGGCCGTAGCGACGTCCTCGAACGACTCGTGTGCCATCACATGACACCAGTGGCAGCTCGCGTACCCGATCGACAGCAGGATCGGCACGTTCCGCTCGGCCGCCTCGGCCAGGGCGTCGGCATCCCACTCCCGCCAATGGACGGGGTTGTCGGCGTGTTGACGCAGATAGGGCGAGGTCGCACCGGCCAATCGGTTCACAGTTCCACACTGCCACACCCGCCGTGCTGAGATCGAGACCCCGGTGTGTGAGGACCCGCGCCCGGCCCAGTGCGCGCGAGCAGACTTCTCGTATCCATCCCCATGTGACGCATCATGACGTCGCGAATCCACCCTCGAATAATGGTCTTCCTGCTGAAATCAACACGATCGCAACGGTGTTCGGCCGCTTCCCCTCGCGAAACCCCGGTTTCCGCGGCAATACGCGGAGCAGTTGTCGCAACGGCATGTGTCGCGGCCGCGGTCGCCCAAATAGCAACCACCATTTATCTGCCGAGCATGCCCGCGCTCGGCGCCGATGTCGGTGCCAGTGAGACCACTCTGCAACTGTCGGTGGGCGTTCGTGGTGTTCGCCGCGCTCCCGGTCGTCGCGTGGGGCAGGGCGGAACGGTTCGGGCGTGTGCCCGCCTTCGTCGCGGCGGGGCCGTGTTTCGTCCTGGCCAGCGCGGACATGGCGCCAAATGCTCCACGCCGACATCCACTTCGACCTCGGAATCGGAGTCGTTCAGCGCGGTGAGCGGGTCGGCAGGAGTTAAGTCTGGTGTACCAGCCGGTCCAGCAGATCGTGCATCGGTTCGTTGTCACCACGCAGCGACGCCATCGACACCTGCACGTTTTCCTCCGGATCAAGGCCCGACCAGTCGATCACCCAGCCGGCCTCCCGAGCGAGTTGATGGAAGAACGCCCGCTGAGTGCGACCGTTCCCCTCACGGAACGGATGGATCGCGTTGACCTCACCGAGATAATGTGTCAGCTTCACGATGAAATCGGTTCGGTCCAACTCGCGCAAATGCCCGTCTGCCGCTAGCGCGGCGAAGATCTCCGATGCGTAGCTCACGATGTGGTGTGGCAGACAGAACGGATCCGATTTGGCGATGCCCACCGTTCGAACTTCACCGGCCCATGGGTACACGTCAGCAAAGATCTCACGGTGGAACGCGCACAGATGCCGCAGGTCATAGCCGCCGGACAACGGCCTGATTCCCAGGTCCGCCAGCGCGGCCTGACTCAGATCGGCCTCCGCTTGACGTAAGGAAGCGGCGTCGACGATCCCCAGTCGATTGCGCAACACTCCCGATTCGGGGTCGAGGTACGGATCCGCCGTCACGCTGCGCCGTGCATGCCCCGGATCAGCTCCCGCATGCGCGTGGTGCTGATCTCGCCACGCGCCCACTGCCCCATAACTCCCTCAGCAGCCGGACTCGCCGACATACCTTCCGCCCTGACCGAAGCCGCAGCCTGCGCCAAAGACCGTGACCGCTCCGCTGTCAACTCCTCGAACACCTCGACAGGCACCATCACCGCCTCGGTCTTCCGATGCGATCCGACCCCGATCGGTCGCCGGTCACCATTGCGAAACCGCGCCAAAAGACCAGACAACTGCTCGCGCGCCTCACGCACCGATAGGGTCTCCATAGCAAAAGTGTACACAATTGCATACACAATTGCTCTACATTTCAGGCTCCACGACTACTGCTCCGGCCTACTCACCACCCCGCCGTGGGTAGTCGTCGACGATCCGATCCTCCGACCCGAAGAACTCATCCGCTTCTTGACGCACAGGCAACCCTCGGCAACGCTCGATGGCGCGCGACTAGTTCATCCTGGCTGATCTGCCTCACATGGCGATTCTGTGGACCTATGGCGGGCCCGTCATGCGCAGGCGGGCCGAGCAGGTGAACTTCGCGCCCGGTGGCCGGTGGGACGAGGCGCACATGGGACCAACGCGTTGTCCTTGGCGTTGCGCACCGACCAACCGCACACCGTGTTCTCCGCCGAACATCTGGTGGCGGCATTGCACGGCTGGGTCTGTTATTGCGCGCCGATCCGCGCCGCCGACGGGACATTGCTCGGGGTGCTCGACCTGTCGACCACCTGGAAGCGCTCGCATCCGCTGGCCATGGCCACCGTGCGCACCATGACCAGCGCCATCGAATCGAAAGTGCACGCCGCAGTTCCCGCGCCCGCCGGGATGCGGCTGACCAGCCTCGGTACCGGCAGGTTGATGCGGGACGGTCAGCAGATCCGGTTGCGGCCACGCCACCTCGAGATCCTGACCCTGCTCGCCCTCGACGACGACGGCTACAGCCACGAACGCCTGCACTACGCCGTCTACGGTGATCGCGCGGTCGGCGCGAGCACGCTGAAATCGGAGATGTCGTATCTGCGCCGCGCCACCGGCGGCGACATCACCAGCCGCGTCTACCGCTTCACCACTGCGCTGTCCTGCGACGCCGTCGACGTGCTGCGCGCCATCGAGCGAGGCGATCTGGACACCGCTGTTCGCCTGTATCACGGTCGGCTGCTTCCTGATTCGGATACGCCCGGCATCAGCGAATGGCGCGACTATCTCGAAGTCGCCATGCGCAACGCGGTGCTGAACAGCCCGGACGCGAATCACGCACTGGCATACGGTGATTGCGCCCCCGATGACATCGCCGTCCACGAACACGCACTCGCTCTGCTCCCCGCCCGCGATGCCGCCGCGCCGTCGCCGCCGCCCGCTTGCACAGCGCGCTTCGCACCTGAGCCCTCGTTCTCGGCGCGCCTCCGCCTCTGGACTGAGTGGAGGGCGCGACGAAGGAGTGCCCGGAGGGAGGGACGAGGCGGAGTCAATCGCCGAGAACCGCGGCGCCAGCCGCCAAGAAATCCTGTCTTCAACGTTTCATCAACCCTCAGCGAGGATAGTGATGGGCGTCACGCTTCACCGGAATCAGCGAGGAGCCACCGCACATGATCTACGCCAAGCCGGGCGCCGAGGGCAGCATCGTCAGCTACGCGCCGCGATACGACAATTTCATCGACGGCAAGTGGATTCCGCCGGTAGAAGGCCGCTATTTCGAGAACACCTCCCCGGTCGACGGGCAGCCGTTCTGCGAGATCGCCCGCTCGAGCGCCGCCGATGTGGAACTGGCACTCGACGCCGCCCACCGCGCGGCGCCGGCCTGGGGTGAGACCTCAGCGGCCGAGCGCGCCAACATCCTCAACAAGATCGCCGACCGGATCGAAGCCAACCTCGAGGCCCTCGCCGTCGCCGAAACCTGGGACAACGGCAAGCCGGTCCGCGAAACCCTGGCCGCAGACCTCCCCCTCGCGGTCGACCACTTCCGCTACTTCGCCGGGGTGCTGCGCGCACAGGAAGGCGGTATCAGCGAGGTCGACAAAGACACCATCGCCTACCACTTCCACGAGCCGCTCGGCGTTGTCGCACAGATCATTCCGTGGAACTTCCCGATCCTGATGGCCACCTGGAAGCTGGCTCCCGCCCTCGCCGCCGGAAACGCGGTGGTGCTCAAGCCCGCCGAGCAGACTCCGGCCTCGATCATGAAGGTCGTCGAACTCGTCGCGGATCTGCTGCCGCCGGGAGTTCTCAACGTGGTCAACGGTTTCGGCGTCGAAGCGGGCAAGCCGCTGGCCTCTAGCCCGCGCGTGGCGAAGGTCGCGTTCACTGGTGAGACCACCACCGGCCGACTGATCATGCAGTACGCGAGCGAGAACATCATTCCGGTCACCCTGGAGTTGGGTGGCAAGAGCCCCAACATCTTCCTGGCCGATGTGATGGCCGCCGACGACGACTACCTGGACAAGGCGATCGAGGGGTTCGTCATGTTCGCCCTCAACCAGGGCGAGGTGTGCACCTGTCCGTCGCGCGCGCTGATCGCCTCGTCGATCTACGACGAGTTCATGGCCCGCTGTGTCGAGCGCACCAAGGCCATCATCAGCGGCAATCCCCTCGACGAGGCGACCATGATCGGCGCGCAGGCCAGCAACGATCAGTTCGAGAAGATCCTGTCCTACATCGACATCGGCAAGAAGGAAGGCGCCGAGGTGCTCACCGGTGGCGCGGTCCGCAGCGTCGACGGGCTGGCCGAGGGCTTCTACATCGAGCCGACGATCTTCAAGGGCAGCAACGACATGCGCGTGTTCCAGGAGGAGATCTTCGGCCCCGTCGTCGCGGTCACCACCTTCGACTCCACCGAGGAAGCACTGTCGATCGCCAACGACACCCTCTACGGCCTCGGCGCGGGCGTGTGGACGCGCGATATGAACACCGCCTACCGCCTGGGCCGCGGCATCAAGGCGGGCCGGGTGTGGACCAACTGCTACCACGCCTACCCCGCGCACGCGGCGTTCGGCGGCTACAAGAAGTCCGGCATCGGGCGCGAGAACCACAAGATGATGCTCGATCACTACCAGCAGACCAAGAACATCCTGGTCAGCTACTCGGCGACGAAGCTCGGCTTCTTCTGATGGTGCAGCGCGTCGACCTCACCGAACAGGCGGCGGCGCTGCTGCGGAACTTGGCCGGGCAGCACGGCCCGGTCATGTTCCACCAGTCCGGTGGTTGCTGCGACGGCAGTTCGCCGATGTGTTACCCGCGTGGGGAATTCCGCGTCGGCGGCTCGGACGTGCTGCTCGGATACCTGCCCGGCGACACCCCGTTCTGGATGAGTGCCGACCAGTTCGAATACTGGAAACACACCCACCTCACCGTCGACGTGGTGCCGGGCCGCGGCGGCGGATTCTCGCTCGAAGCACCCGAAGGCGTGCGGTTCCTGATCCGTTCACGCCTGTTCACCGACGAGGAAGCGGCCGCGCTCGAGTCGACGCCGCCACCCACCGGATGATCTGAAACACCCGCAATCAGATCGTTCCCGCAGGTCAGCGGTGCTCGATACGCACCGCTGACCTGACGGATCCACGGCCGCAATAGTCGTCAACCATTCTTCGAACTCGACGATCACCGTTGCGTGGCGAACGCGTTTTGTTTGTTCATGAGTAGCTCCACAACTCGATGCCGAATACTTGGTGACGAAAACCAAGTGAGCGTGTAGAGCGAAAACACAGTGCCTGCCTGTCCGTACCTGAAGTTCTGTAGCCGTGAACCCAAGGTATCGTTGGGTTATGTTGTTGCGGTATAACTTCCGCGTCTACCCGACGCCCGGCCAGCGGGTAGCGTTGGCGCGGGCGTTCGGGTGCGCGCGGGTGGTATACAACGACGGGTTGTGGGTGCGGCAACAGGCCCGCGAGGCCGGGTTGCCGTATGTGACCGATGCCGAGCTGTCGAAGGCGTTGACCGAAGCGAAGAAGACCCCGGAACGTGCGTGGCTGGGCGAGGTGTCGTCGGTGGTGCTGCAACAGGCACTGTCCGATCTGAATACCGCTTATCGCAACTTCTTTCAGTCGGTGACAGGGAAACGTCAGGGTGCGCGGGTAGCGCCGCCGAGGTTTCGGTCCCGTAAGGACAGCCGGCAGGCGATCCGGTTCACGAAGAACGCCAGGTTCGCGGTCACCGCTAGTGGGAAGCTGCGACTACCGAAGATCGGTGACCTGGATGTGCGTTGGTCGCGGGAACTGCCATCGGAGCCGTCTTCGGTGACGGTCGTCAAGGACGCGGCGGGACGGTACTTCGCGTCGTTCGTTGTCGAGGTCGGCGACTCCCGGCTTCCTGCGGTCGAGGCGGAGGTCGGTATCGACTTGGGGCTGTCGACGTTTGCGGTCCTGTCGGACGGTAAGACGATAGCCTCGCCGAAGTTCCTGCGCCGAGCCGAGCGTCGACTCCGCAAAGCCCAACAGGGGTTGTCTCGCAAGCAGAAAGGGTCCGCGAACCGTGCCAAGGCTCGGGTCAAGGTCGCGAAGGCGCACGCGAGCGTGGCTGACACACGCCGGGACTGGGCGCACAAGCATTCGACACGGATTATCCGCGACAACCAAGCGGTGTATGTCGAAGATTTGTGCGTGAAGGGCTTAGCCCGTACCCGGTTGGCGAAGTCGGTTCATGATGCTGGGTGGGGCATGTTCACCCGTATGTTGGAGGAGAAAGCCGCCCGATACGGGCGGCAGTTCTCGAAGGTGGACCGCTGGTTCCCCTCCACCCGGTTGTGTTCGGTGTGCGGTGTGGTCAGCGGAAAGAAGCCGTTGCAGGTGCGGGAGTGGACCTGCGTCTGCGGTGTGGTCCATGACCGTGATCTGAACGCGGCCAAGAATATCCTCGCGGCGGGACGCGCTGAGAGGTTAAACGCCTGCGGAGGGGCCGTAAGTCCAGCCGCTTAGCGGAAGGCAAGCCCCTGTGAAACAGGAACCCGCCGGGCGGTGCGTGAGCGCCGCGGGAGGAATCCTCACTCTTCAGGGCGGGGAGGACGTCAAGTGCTGATGATGGTGAGCCACACCACGCAAACACCTGGTCGCCAAGTCGCCCGATGGGGAATTCGCGGCGATCGCCGAGGCGGAATCCGAGCTGGGGTAGCGCGCAGCCGCCCGGGAGCGTCGCCGACGCTGCCGGGATCCGGTGGCCGACAGATCTTTTCGAAAGGGACCCGATGACCGTGTACCGCAGCACAATCGGCGTCACGACCTACACCTTCGACGGTGTGATCGACCTGATGGCGAAAGCCACTCCCCTGCGCAGCGGCGACGAGCTCGCCGGTTGCGCGGCAGCCACCGATGCCGAACGTGCCGCGGCGCAGTGGGCCTTGGCCGAACTGCCGCTGACCACGTTTCTGAGCGACGTACTGGTGCCGTACGAGACCGACGAGGTCACTCGGCTGATCATCGACAGTCACGACCGGTCGGCGTTCGCGCCGATCTCACATCTGACCGTCGGCGGATTACGCGACTGGCTGCTCGCTGTCGCCGCTGCCGACGATTCCGCGGTAACCCTCTCCGCGGTGTCGCCGGGGCTGACGCCGGAGATGGTGGCCGCGGTCAGCAAGATCATGCGCAATCAGGATCTGATCGCGGTGGCCAAGGCAGCCCAGGTGACCGCGGGATTCCGCACCACCATCGGCCTGCCCGGCCGGTTGAGCACGCGGTTGCAACCCAATCATCCGACCGATGATCCGCGCGGGATCGCCGCCGCCACCTTGGACGGGCTGCTGCTCGGCTGTGGCGACGCGGTGATCGGGATCAACCCGGCCACCGACTCGCCGCAGGCCACCTCGGATCTGCTGCATCTGCTCGACGAGGTGCGATTGCGCTTCGATATCCCGACCCAGTCGTGCGTGCTCTCCCATGTCAGCACGACCATCGGGTTGATCGAGGCAGGGGCACCGGTGGACCTGGTGTTCCAGTCCGTGGCGGGTACCGAGGGCGCCAATACCGGCTTCGGCGTGAATATCTCGCTGTTGCGGGAGGGCAACGAGGCGGGGCGATCGCTGCGGCGCGGCACCGTCGGCGACAACGTGATGTACCTCGAAACCGGGCAGGGGTCGGCGCTGAGCGCGAATGCCCATCTGGGCGTTGGTGATCGGCCGGTGGACCAGCAGACCCTGGAAGCTCGCGCGTATGCCGTGGCCCGGGATCTGCAACCGCTCCTGGTGAACACGGTCGTCGGCTTCATCGGGCCGGAGTACCTCTACGACGGGAAGCAGATCATCCGCGCCGGACTCGAGGACCACTTCTGCGGCAAACTGCTCGGCCTGCCGATGGGCGTTGATGTCTGCTACACCAACCACGCCGAGGCCGACCAGGACGACATGGATACCCTGCTCACGCTCCTCGGCGCGGCGGGTTGCGCGTTCGTCATCGCGGTCCCCGGCGCCGATGACGTGATGCTCGGCTACCAGAGCCTGTCGTTCCACGACGCCCTGTACGCCCGCCAGGTCCTGAACCTGCGGCCCGCACCGGAATTCGAGGCCTGGCTTTCGGGCCTCGGCATGCTCGATACGAACGGCCGTGTGCGACAGGTAGAACCGCTGTCCTCGCCCTTGCGCGCCCTGACGGCGACACGATGAACGCACGGCAGCCGAATCAGGCCGCACCCCAGCCATTTCCAGACGAACCGGGGCGCTCCGTCGACGACACCGCGACGGACGAGCCGATCGAACACACCACGGAAGTCGAGGACCTGATGGATGTAGCTGCGGCCCAACGGGTTACAGAGGTCCCCGAACTTGCCTCCGATGCGGGCCCCACCGAAGCGACACCACGTGTCGCCGAGGACTTCTGGCGTGGCCTACGCGGCAGCACCCAGGCCAGGATCGGCCTCGGACGGACGGGCGACGCGCTGCCCACTTCCGACGTCCTGGCTTTACGTGCCGCGCATGCCGTCGCACGCGATGCGGTGCACCTGCCACTGGACGTCGAATCGTTCATCGAACAGATCGCGGCGGTCGGCCTCGGCACCCCCGTCATCGTCGCCAGCAGCGCGACGGACCGCGCCGAGTATCTGCGTCGACCAGACCTCGGCAGACTGCCCGACGACCTGACAACCGTCCCGGCGACCGGCGCCGACGTCGGCTTCGTCCTGGCCGACGGCCTGTCCCCCCTTGCCCTCGCCGCGCACGCCCCCGGCCTGCTCGCGGCGCTCGCAGCTGAACTCGGCGACCGCTACACCCTGGCCCCGCCGGTCATCGCCACCCAGGCCAGAGTGGCGCTGGGCGATCACATCGCCGAAGCCATGGGCGTGCGCACGGTCCTGGTGCTGATCGGTGAGCGCCCCGGCCTCTCGGTCGCCGACAGCCTCGGCATCTACCTCACCCACCTGCCCCGCCCAGGCCGTGCCGACGCCGAACGCAATTGCATCTCCAACATCCACCCGCCCGACGGCCTCACCTACGCCGACGCCGCCCGCGTGGTCGCGGGTCTGGTCGCGGGCGCCCGCGCGCTCGGCCGCTCGGGCGTCGACCTCAAGGACACCTCGCGCACCGGCTCGCTGTCCGCCGCCGAAACCCGGACCAACGACCCCGAGGACGTGTCGACGCCGTGAGCTGACTCAGACACCAGGGTGATGCGGAGCACGTTCGACATCAGCCGGAGCCGATCGCTCCCTAAAGTGATCCCCATGATCCGCACCGCCGCCCTCGCCCATGTCCGCGACCGCAGGCTGATTCAGACGCGTCCCGAAGGCAAGGATGTCTTCTACATGGCGGGCGGCAAGATCGACCCCGGCGAGACCCCTTTACAGGCGCTACATCGCGAGATCGAGGAAGAACTGGGCGTCGGCTTGGCCGGTGTCGCCGAGTTCGGCATCTTCGAAGCCGAAGCCTTCGGACACCGCCGCAACACCGGCCTGCACATGACCTGTTTCCGCGCCGAACTCACCGGAGAACCCCGCGCCACCGGCGAAATCGCCGAATTCCGCTACTTCACCGTCAGCGAATACGCCGCGATGGAGCACGTCGCACCCGGTTCGATGATGGTGTTCAAGCGCCTACACGAACTCGACCTCATCGACTGGTAACACACATTCAGACTGCTGCCCCGGTTCTGTGCAGTTCGTCGACAAGACGCCACATCGTACTGGTCGGATTGACCGTTATGTCACCGCCATGCGCTCGTGTACGTGCCGCAGCATCGAGTATTCCCTTTTCGAAATCAGCGAATCGTAGGGCAGTCTTGTCGTAGTCCGGCACATGACGCCGAAGTCTTTTCTTCGCATCCTTCGGGCACGACAGAACCGCCCGACAGTCCTCGAAATGAAATACCAACCATGCCTCGAAACAAGGATTAGAAATAATGAGCGGAATATCGCGCCGATCGGCTTTCCTCAGCGCCGATTCGATCTCGAAATTATCCTTGTCCGAGATCGCGAAAACGAGATCGAATCCATTCCGCGTCCGCTCACGGACAGCCCGATCGACCAACGCACCAGGGGAACGGTACGACCCTCGCCGACCTTGACACCGCGAGCGGTATTCCTGTCGCCACGACGATTCATTTATCCCCGCCGCGAAAAATCAGCGCCGATTCGAGATCGCGCACAGAAATATCTGGGATAGCACCGTAATTCCCGTTCAGATAACGTCGCTCACGATTGACACCCTCGTTCCTGGGTTTGAATTCAGCAAGCGAATACAGACTGGAACACCCATTCGAATCTTTTTCGGTGAACCATATTTCATCCCGCTTCAAAACATCAACGCCGTCCATCGAGCCCAGCAGGGCTACATCATGGGTCGTGAATATCACCTGCGCGTTGCGTGGATTCGTTCTGGGCGAGCGGAAAAGTGCCAGCACAGCCGCAGACAGCACCGGATGGAGACTGACATCAATCTCGTCCACCAGCAGTACACCCCCGACATCGAGCACAGGGAGCGCATCAAGCGCCAGTGACAACATCTGCTTGGTTCCGCGCGACTCGTCTGCAAGTTCGAGCATAATACCATCTTCAGCACCGCTGTGACGAAATACAACACGGTCCATCGCGGAAATTTGCATCTGCCTGAAGGCATCTCTATCACGTCGTAGATTCGAGATGGCAGACCGATCTGCCAATAGTTTCTTCGCTTCCGGGTCGCCGACGACCAACTCGATACCGTCTATTCCGGTATCGGCCTGATGCAGAATCTCGGCAAGCCTGCCAAGGACCTCACCCCCGAAATCACCACTGATTTGGTTTCTAATTCTAGCAGCCAGGGTTCGACGGGTGTAAAATTCGTCGACAGTAGTTTGCATATTTCTGAACCAGAGATAGACACCATGAAGAATATCTGAATCCCGGCTGACATCCACATGCTCACGCGTAAGTCTCTTTATGCGAAATCGCGACAACGTCGACAGGTACAAAGCCGATTCCGACGTGAATTCCGCAATTCTTTGCAGGTCGGGCCGGTCCTTGAATTCTGGACCCCATTCGAATAAGTTGCCAGTTCTCGCAAAGGCCGTTGTACGCCTGCCGGACTTGCCATAACGCTCGGTCTTACGATAGTAGAACAGCCACTCTTCCAGCACTGCGGTGTCATCAATCGTGAACCCGTATGTGTACCGGGTTTCGCCGATCATAATATCCACGACATACCGAGATGGATTCTTCAGTTCATTACTGACCAAACGAAACGGTGTTCGAGCGATACCAAAATCCAGCTCGACCTCCCGATCCGACTCGAGCACGAATCCTCGCATGAACTGAAGTGCGTCGATCACATTCGACTTGCCCGACGCGTTTGCCCCGAAGATTCCCACAATGGGAACAGGCACCGACGATTCGGCAGGCTTGCCCTCCGATCCGAGCGACTCAGCGCTCCCGGCGTGATCGCGGGGGTACACCTGCATCAGATCCAACTGTTGTTCATCACAGAACGACCGATGATTAGCAAAACGGAAGTTAAGCAACATTGCCCCTCACCCCACTCCTCTACCCCTATCTCAGTGTGAATCCTACGGAAAACCTGCAGGATCATTGCTGACCAGCGTAGTCCGGTATGGGAGAAGTTGCGTGACTTCAGCGCGAAGACGGCGCGGACCTCGAAAATCTCACCTCGCGCTTCGAGCTCGTCCCTGCGGAGTCACAACGGCCAGGTACTACCAATAGGTAGCGGGCCAGTCCCTGGCCGCAGCTGGTCCATGCTCGGCGAAAGGTTGCTGCGGCAACGATTTGACACCGCGCGAAACGAACACGGGACCTGCGGCGATTCCTCAGCTGTGAACCTGCCGATAACCACCGCGCCGATGACAATGTCCGAGCGCAGCGCAGCGCTACGCCGACTCGTCACACTGTTCGGCCTGATGAACACGATGATCGAGTTGAGCGCCAGCGGCGCGCCGCGGTCGGTGGCCGACCATGCCGCCACCGCGCGCGACCTGGTCGGCGAACTCGTCGCCGACCTCGCCGCGGCGCGTTAAGAGCCCTGCTTCGGTTCGGATTCCTCGACCGTGATCACACCGGGCTCGGTGCCGTCGTCGGCCGCCTGATCGGGTTCCGGATGCTCGGGTTCGAACGTTTCGGGCAGACCCTTGAGGTGCTTGTTCATCGAGCGGACCAGCAGCACCGTGCCCGCCAGCAGGATCAGGATGACCAGCAGGCCCAGCGGCGAGGCCTTGCCGAATTCGGGGCCCGTCGGTTGCTGTGCGAGGTAGACCAACATCACCGGTCGTTGTCCTCGATGCCGGCGAACAGGTCGGTCTCCGGGATGGCGGTGGATACGCGTGTCTTGGCCAATTCGAACTCCTCGGTCGGCCAGAGCCGCTGCTGCATCTCCAACGGGATCGCGAAGAACGCGCCGTTGGGATCGATCTGGGTCGCGTGGGCGCGCAGGGCGTCGTCACGCTGGGGGAAGTATTTCGAGCATTCGATCTGGGTGGTGATCCGGCCCATGATGTCGCCGCGGGCCGCCTGATATTGCTTCATCCGGTCCAGCCACTCCTGCAGCGGGAACGGTTCACCGATGCGCTCGTACTCCTCGGCGAAGGTTTCCAGGCGTTTCATGCTGAAACCGTGGTCGTAGTAGAGCTTGAGCGGCGTCCACGGCTCGCCCGCCGTGGGGAACTTCGCCGGATCGCCCGCCGCCTCGTACGCGGCCATCGACACCTCGTGGCAGCGGATGTGGTCCGGGTGCGGGTAGCCGCCGTTCTCGTCGTAGGTGGTGATCACCTGCGGCTTGAACTCACGGATCACGCGCACCAGCGCCTCGGTGGATTCCTCGAGCGGCACCAGCGCGAAGCAGCCCTCGGGTAGCGGCGGCAGCGGGTCGCCCTCGGGCAGACCCGAGTCGACGAATCCCAGCCAGTGCTGACGCACGCCGAGCGCGTGGGCGGCAGCGGCCATCTCCTCGCGCCGGACCTCGTTGATCCGGTCCAGCACCCCGGGGGTGTCCATGGCCGGGTTCAGGATGCTGCCGCGCTCGCCGCCGGTCAACGTCACGACGAGCACCTCGACGCCCTCGGCGGCGTACCTGGCGGTCGTCGCGGCGCCCTTGCTCGATTCGTCGTCGGGGTGGGCGTGCACTGCCATGAGGCGAAGGCCACTCACTTCTCGTTCACCGTCGCTCTCGCTCGCGGGTGTCAGATGTCGTTACCTATAGTTCCATCCGACCCCCCGTTTGTTCCGACCACCCCCGGGAGCGCGAAACCGATGACCGAGCCCGCACCGGACTCCGCCGCGACCTCGGCCGCAGCAGCAGCGCGACACGCCGACCGATATGGCACAAAACCACCTGCGCGTCGCCTGTGGCTGATGGTTTTGCTCGGTGTCGGCGTCGTTGTCGCCGGATTCGCCGTGGCCTATCTCGGCTTCCAGAAATATGGTCCGAAGGCGGTCGAGACCGAGCAGCTGGGCTACATGGTCGTCGACGATGCCACCCTGGAGGTGCGGATCAAGGTCACCCGCGACGACCCACAGCAGGCCGTGGTCTGCTTCGTGCGGGCGATGGATCGCGACAGCGCCGAAGTGGGACGGCGCGAGGTACTCGTCCCCGGTTCGGACTCGACCAGCGTGCAGGTGAGCACTACGGTCAAGACATCGGCACGCGCTTCGGCGGGCGACATTTATGGTTGCAGCGACCAGATTCCGGGGTACCTGCGCACCAGCGCTCAGTGACCTGCGCACCAGCGCTCAGTGACCTGCGCACCAGCGCTCGGTGATCCAGCGCACCGAATAGCCTGCCTGACTAGCCTGACCTGCATTTTTGTGAGACATGCTAAAATGGGTTGATACACGGTTCCGGGGTTCGGAGCCGTGTTTGCTGCATTGGCGGCCAGCGGTGCTGTTTGCGGGTATCGGGTTCACCCCCAGGATCGCTCCAGCCGTCGGGCTGGTGCATGCCCTCCTCCGGGAGGAATCGCGCTGGTTTCAGGGAATCCCGGTGCGCCGGGAACAACTACTAGGGAGTGATCGAGATGACCGAGAATGTGACCTGGCTTACCCAGGAGTCGCACGACAGGCTCAAGGGCGAGTTGGACTCGCTCATTGCCAATCGTCCGGTCATTGCCGCCGAGATCAACGAGCGCCGCGAAGAGGGCGACCTCAAGGAGAACGGTGGCTACCACGCCGCGCGTGAAGAGCAGGGTCAGCAGGAGGCGCGGATCCGCCAGCTGCAGGAACTGCTGAACAACGCGAAGGTCGGCGTCGCCCCCACCAAATCCGGTGTGGCACTGCCGGGTTCGGTCGTCACGGTCTACTACGACGGCGACGAAGGCGATACCGAGACCTTCCTGATCGCGACCCGCGAAGAGGGACTCGGCGCCACCGGCCTCGAGGCCTACTCGCCGAACTCGCCGCTGGGCGGCGCGCTGATCGACGCCAAGGTGGGCGAGACCCGCGAGTACACGCTCCCCAACGGCAACACCATGAAGGTGACGCTGGTCAGCGCGGAGCCGTACCACAGCTGAGCTAGCTGAACCCGTACGTCGAGAACCCGAACGCAAGCGGCCGCATCCGGAATCCGGATGCGGCCGCTTCGTCATGTGTGGGGTCCTCTGCTCAGCTCAGAGCCTGCTCGACGTCAGCCAGGAGATCGCTGATGTCTTCGATGCCGACCGAGAGCCGGACCAGGTCGGCGGGGACTTCCAGGGCCGAGCCCTCGGTGCTCGCGTGGGTCATCGCACCCGGGTGTTCGATGAGCGATTCGACGCCGCCCAGCGATTCGGCCAGCGTGAAGATCTCGGTCCGCGAGCAGAACTTGAGTGCCGCTTCCCGGCCTCCGGTCAGGCGCACCGAGATCATTCCGCCGCTGCGCCGCATCTGCTTCTGCGCGATCTCGTAGCCGGGGTGCGTGGGCAGACCGGGGTAGATGACCTGCGAGATGGCCGGGTGGTTGGTCAGGAACTCCGCGATGACCTCGGCGTTGTCGCAGTGCTTTTCCATCCGGACGGCCAGCGTCTTGATGCCGCGCATCGTGAGGAAGGCATCGAACGGGCCGGGCACCGCGCCCGCGCCGTTCTGCAGGAACGCGAAGTCGGAGTCGAGCTCGGCGCTGTCGGTGATCAGCGCGCCGCCGACGACATCGGAATGACCGCCGAGGTACTTGGTGGTCGAGTGCAGGACCACATCGGCGCCGAGCAGCAGCGGCTGCTGCAGGTACGGGGTGGCGAACGTGTTGTCCACAACCAGCTTCGCGTCGGCCTCGTGGGCGATATCGGCCAGCGCGGGGATGTCACCGATGCTCAGCAGCGGGTTGGTCGGGGTCTCGATCCACACCAGCTTGGTGTTGGGGCGGATGGCCGCGCGCACCGCGTCGAGGTCGGCGATGTGGGCGGGCGAGTGCTCGATGCCCCACTGGCTGAAGACCTTGTCGATGAGCCGGAAGGTGCCGCCGTAGGCATCGTCGGGGATGACGATGTGGTCACCCGGGCGCAGCATGGCGCGCAGCGCGCAGTCGGTGGCCGCCATCCCCGAGGCGAAGGCGCGCCCGTAGCTGCCCGATTCGAGGGCGGCGAGGCTGGCTTCCAACGCCGTGCGGGTGGGGTTGCCGGTGCGCGCGTACTCGTAGCCACCGCGCATGCCGCCGACGCCGTCCTGGGCGAAGGTCGAGCTCGCGTAGATGGGCACATTGACCGCACCGGTCTGAGGATCGGGTTCGTATCCGGCGTGCACGGCCCTGGTGGAGAATCCCAGCTCACTCATGGCCCCAGACTAGTTGGCCGGTTCGGGTCGCTGTCGCAGGGGTTCTCGACATGGTCGAAGTGTCGGATTCGGGCTTGGTACTGCGGTTAAGCTCACGCCATGGTCACCGTCGAAGAGTTGTTCGCCATCGATCCGTTGCTGTCGCAGGAAGAGCGCGAAATCCGCGACACGGTGGCGCGATTCGGGGAACGCAGGCTGCGGCCGCACCTTGCCGACTGGTTCGAGGAAGGCACGTTCCCGGCCCGCGAGATCGCGCCGGAACTGGGCAAGCTCGGACTGCTCGGCATGCACCTCGACGGCTACGGCTGCGCGGGCGCGTCGGCCACCGCGTACGGGCTCGCCTGCCAGGAGCTCGAAGCCGTCGACTCCGGTGTGCGCAGCATGGTGTCGGTGCAGGGCTCTCTCGCGATGGCCGCCATTCACTTCTTCGGGTCCGAGGAACAGAAGCAGCAGTACCTGCCCGCGATGGCGGCCGGTGAGGTGATCGGGTGCTTCGGGCTCACCGAACCCGACTTCGGGTCCAACCCCGGCGGGATGCGCACGCGGGCCCGCCGCGACGGTGACGACTGGATTCTGAACGGATCCAAGATGTGGATCACCAACGGGTCGGTGGCCGATATCGCCGTCGTCTGGGCTTACGCGGAGGAGCCCGGCGCGGACAAGCCGCGGGTGCGTGGCTTCCTGGTGCCCGCGGGCACACCGGGTTTCACCACTCGCGAGATCCACCGCAAGCTGTCGCTACGCGCATCCATCACGGCCGCACTGGATTTCGACGACGTACGCTTGCCCGCCGATGCGGTGCTGCCCGAATCACGCGGGCTCAGTTCGCCGCTGGCCTGTTTGAGCGAAGCGCGGTTCGGCATCATCTTCGGCGCGCTCGGCGCCGCACGCGACTGCCTGAGCGCGGCGATCGACTACTCCCGCACCCGTGAGGTGTTCGCCAAGCCGCTGGCGGCCTACCAGCTCACCCAGGCCAAACTGGCCGATATGGCACTCGAACTCGGCAAGGGGCAGCTGCTCGCGCTGCACCTGGGCCGGCTGAAGGATCGACACGAGATCACCGGCGAGCAGATCAGCGTGGGCAAGCTGAACAGCACCCGCGAGGCCATCAAGATCGCTCGCGAATGCCGGACCATCATGGGCGCCAACGGAATCACCCTCGACTACCCGGTCCTGCGGCACGCCAACAACCTGGAGTCGGTGCTGACCTACGAGGGCACCGCCGAAGTGCACCAGCTGGTCATCGGCAAGGCGCTCACCGACGCCAACGCGTTCCGGTAGGTCAGCTACCGGCTCGGCCGCGGAGCGGGCCTGATCATGCAGCCCGCGAAGGCCGCGGTGAGCATCACGATCACCACCGTGAACACGGTCAGCGCGATGGGCACGGTGATCGCTGTGGGAATGCCGAGCACGGTCAGGGCGGCCACACTGCAGCAACACCAGATCCATCCGGCGCCCGGTTCGCGCAACTGGCGCAGAATCGATCAGATCTCGTCGGCTACGCCCTCGTCGTACCGATCGGCGCGGGCAGTTCCAGGTTCTCCCGGTAGGTCCCGCCCAGATAGTCGGTATCGAGGCCGGTGTCCTTGGCGGCGATGACGAGTTCGCGCAGGGTCGCGCCGGAGGCGGCGAGCTTGCCGAAAATCTCGACACGTCGGTCGATCGGCCGCACGAACGATTCGTCCAGCGCCGCACCCCCTGCGCCGTCGGGCCGCAGCGCACCCGGTTGCCAGCATCAATTTCCGACGTTCGCTGCCCATGTTCGACAGCCCAGCAGGGCGCCCGGGCGGCGACCATGGTTGCGCTCAACGGAATTCGATCGGGCGCGATGATGTTGCGTCATATTCGCCCAGCCGCGCTATCGATCTTGAAATTATCCAATTTCAACATTGACGGATAGATTGCTACCATATTGTTATGTTTGCGCCAGGCCCCGCGTTGCTCGAACTTTCGGCGCAACGACAATTGCAGCAGTTGAACACCGAGTTCGGAGCACCCGCGGCCGCCGTCGCCGCGGTGGTGCCCGCACTGTCCGCCCAGTTGGACCAGCACGCTGCCGCGGTGCGCGACATTCTCGACCTCGGCGTCGATGATTCCGCGCGGGTGCCCCTGACCATTCTGCTAGCCGGTTATGTCCGCGGACTTCTCGACCATTTCGCCGAGCGAGCCGACGGATTCTTCGCGGGCGCGCCGGACAACTGGCACGCCGCCGACTGGCTGCAGTTACGCCTCGCCGCGGTGTGCGCGTACGCCGCCGACTGATCACCGCGCACAGACCGACGCCGACGCCCCGCCACCCGGAGGTAACGGTGCGCCGGCGCCAGTTGGTTTACCTAGCTGTTTCGCCACCCCAGCCCGGCTCACGTTCCGGGTAGCTCGCTCCGGGCGTGACCCACGCCTGCCTGCCCTGATCGGCCAAGGTCGGCGACACCTGCTCGCCCTGACGTGCGGCGTCCTCGCGTCCACGCTGATAGGCCTGGGCATGCCCCTTCATCGCGGGCATCTCCGTTTCCAGATTGCCGAGCCAATTGTTCCAGCGCTGTTCCATGGGCCTGACCAGGCCGCCACCAACACCGACCACCAGGATGCCGCCGACGGTGGCGAGCACGGCGATCAGGATCGGGGTGGTCACCGAGGTCGCGACGCCGATCTGGTTCAGCGCGGCGATGATGCCGATACCCCAGATGAACACCGCCGCGATCCGGCCGAGCATGGTCCCGTAGGACAGCCCGCCGAGCACATTGGAGATCAGATCGCTCACCGCGTGGGCGATGGCCGCCGCGATCACGATGATCACGATCGCGACAACGGCCCTTGGCAACCAAGCCACGATGCTGGTGAGCAGCGCACTGACCGGGTTCGGCCCGAACACCGCGAAACCGATCTGTAGCGCGATCAACAGAATCGCGTAATAGGCGATCTTGGCGATGATGTCAGAAGCGTCGTACTTACTGCGGGACAGCATTTTCCGCAGTCCGCCGCGTTCGACGAGCCTGTCGAATCCGACGCGCTCCAGCACCGCGTTCACGATCTTGGCGACCACCTTCGCGATGATCCAGCCGACGAGAAGAATGGCGATGAATGCCACCGCTTTGGGGACGAACTGCGCGACCGAACTCCACGCATCGGTCAAGCCCTGCTGGAAATCTATCGCAATGACGGAGGTATCCACGGCCTGTCCTTTCGCTTTCCGATCAGTGCGGCTGAGTTGCCGATGCACCTGTTCGTGGTGTTACCCAGGTAATCATCGTCGAATCGGCGAAGTTGCGACAAATTTGCTTGCGGCCGGTCAGCGGCACAGTGACCCACAGATCACTGCGGGGCACTTGCACTCGCCACGCGCTCAAGTCACTGTAAGTAAGCAGCTACTTACAGCGGAGGTGACGGTGTCGTCCACATCGCGGGAGCGGATCCTGATCGAGGCATTGCGCCTGTTCGGGGAACAGGGGTTCGCTAAGCCTCGGTCGCACAGATCGAACGGGCTGCCGGGCCTCGCCGGCGCGCTGTACCGGCACTTCAAGTCCAAGGACGAGTTGCTGGTCCAAGCGGTGGACGGCCGACTGACGGATCGAGGCGAGTGGGAGCAGTTCCTGGCGCCCACGTTCTCCGTCGTAGCGGCGCTCGACACGATGACGCCGTCCCGCAGCACCGTCGACAACCCGTCGCGCTGTGCCGAATCGGCCTGGCGGGACTGGACCACGACAGCGACGTGACTCGAGTCCTGGTGCGCGACAATTCGATCCCGACTCCGCTGCTGGAAGTGTTCCGGACAGCAGGAGTATGCGGTGATGTCGATGGTCACCCATGGGCTGGTCGAGCTCGCTGGCGACCGGGCAGGTGAGCAGGACTGGGACGCTACCGCGGCAGTGCCGGTCGCCGCACTCGCCCACTTCTGGATGATGCGCGACATCTTCGACGGCGACCACCCGGCCGACGCCGACCGCTACCTGCGAGCCACCGCAGAGATGATCGCCGCCCGGCTCGACTGGGCGGCTCCGAGGGAGAGGACCGAGGATGAACACACCCATCACCGTGGTCGGGGGCGGACTGGCCGGACTCACCGCCGCGATCGCCGCCGCCGAAACCGGCGTGCCGGTACGGCTGTTCGAGGCGCATCAGACGCTCGGCGGACGGGCTCGCGCGACACCGCCGCCGCACGTCGCGCACGAGGGCGCGCACGTGTTCTATGCCGACGGCCCGCATTACGCGTGGCTGAAGAAGCGTGGTTTCGTCACCGGGCTCGGCTGGCCCGGGGTTACCGACTTCGCCAAGATCGGCTTCCGCACCGACGACCGGATCCGGCGGACACCACCCGTCGGCGTCCTGCGCGCCCAATCACGCAAGTGGCTGCGAGCCCCCGTCGACGTCGACTTCCACAGTTGGGCAGCGGATCGCTGGGACGCGACCACCGCCACCCGGGTCGCAAACATGATCAGCGTCGTCACCTACGACGCTGACACCGGCAGGTTGTCCGCCGCCTTCGTCTGGGATCTCTTCCAGCGCGCAGTCGGTCTGAATGTCCCCGGTGTGCGGTGGGTGCGCGGCGGGTGGCAGCGGACGGTCGACCGGATGGTCACGCGCGCAACAGAACTCGGCGTTGCCATCGAGACCGGGTCGCGGATCGACGAGTTGCCGGGCGAAGGACCCGTTATCATCGCCACCGATCTGGATTCGGCACGCCGCCTGCTCGGCGACGACAGTCTGTACGGCACAAGCGGTTTCACCGCGCTGCTCGATCTCGGCGTCACGAAGGACCGACGCGACCGTTTCGTCGTCTTCGACCTGGACGAAGGCGGCTTCCACGAGTGCTACACCGCTCAGGACAACACTATCGCCCCCGCGGGCGAATCCCTGTTCCAACTTCAGATGCCGGTGCGCGACAACGAATCCCGCGACGCAACCCACCAGCGGCTGGAACACTTCGCGGACTCCACCATCCCGGATTGGCGTTCGCGCACCACATTCCGCCGCACCTCCACCGCGAAGGGCCGCACCGGCGCACTAGACCTGCCCGGAACCACGTGGCGTGACCGGCATGCCATCGATCGCGGCGACGGCGTCTACATGGTGGGTGACATGGTCGCCGCGCCCGGCATGCGCGGTGAAATCTCCATCAACAGTGCGATTTCCGCCGCCGCGTCAGCAGTAGCCGCAGTGCGGAAGATATCTGGCAGCCACGCGAACATCGAATCCGCCTAGGCCGACGCCCGCCGATCCGATCGACGCTGGTCATGTGCGGCGCCGATCGGATCCGGAACCCGTCGTAAATTCGGTTGCCCGCCGTCCGGCTGCTTTCTAGAGTTGGTCGCATGTCGTGCCACTACTTCATTCGCCTCCGCTACAGCCGGGCTCTGGCCCGCTAGCGGACGCGGATAACTTCATCGGCGTCCACTGGCGCGCCAAGGGCCCTTCGAGATTGCATTCGACTCGAAGACCCGAAGGGGCACACTGCCGTGGCGCAGGATTTCGCACACCGAAACTACTCACATACTCAGCGCAAGGTCACCGGTCAGAGTGGCGGCCGGACCGCCCGTGACCACGCGAGAAGGACACTGTCCCAGAACTTTCTGGTGGATCATGCCGCCGTCGACTCGATCGTGGCGGTGGCCGATCCGGCGGGCACGGTTCTCGAACCCGGTGCGGGCGAAGGCATTCTCACGCGTGCCTTGGCTCGCCGCGGCGCACAGGTCACCGCGTACGAGATCGATCCGCTGCTCGCGGCCAAGCTCTCGGCACAAACACGTTCCGAAGACGGAATCCGTGTCGTACGCTGCGATTTCACCAAGGCAAAGGCTCCCCGCGAGCCGTTCGCCGTGGTGGGGAACATCCCGTTCTCCGTGACCGCCGACATCGTCGACTGGTGCCTGACCGCACCGACGCTGACCTCGGCAACGCTGCTCACCCAACGCGAATACGCCCGCAAACGCACCGGCGACTACGGCCGCTGGAGCCTGCTGACCGCGACAACCTGGCCATGGTTCAGCTGGGAACTGCGCGCGCAGATTCCCCGCAGCAGCTTCCGCCCGATCCCGTCGGTCGACTCCGCGATCCTGCGAATCACCCGACGACCAGAACTCCTTGTCCCACAACGTGATTCCTACACCGAGCTGGTACGAACCGCCTTCTCGGGAATCGGTGGCACAGTCCGCGCCTCCCTACGCACCCGCTATCAGGGTGTGGACGAAGCCCTGACTGCCGCGGGCATCCCACACGACACCGTGGTCGCCTACGTCCACCCGGATCAGTGGGTGGAGTTGCACTCGATTCTCACCCGCTGACCGAGAGTCGGTGCTGCCTTCACTTGCGGGCAGCACCGACGTCACGGCGCGCGAGCCGAACACCGGCTTCGATGTCGCTCAGCCGCTTCTTGCCCGCTATCAGGGAATGACGACCGGCCCGGTGAGCGGTGACGGGTCGTCGGCCCAGCGGTGGCCGATCTCGCGGGGGGTGATGCTTTCGTCGGTCCATGCGGTCAGCAGCTGTGCGACCTTGTCGTGCATGGTGGTGCGGAGCCGGTCGAAGGAGGTATCCGGGGCGTCGTCCACTTCGCCGAGCAGCAACCACCACGCCCAGGCCACCGCGCCCGCGTTGGCGACGAAGTCGGGCAGTACCGGGATGCCGCGGGCGGCGAGCATGGCCTCGGCCTCCGGTGTGGTGGCGGCGTTCGCGGCTTCGACGATGACGTCGGCCCGGATATCGAACGAGTTGTCCGGCGTAATCGCATACGAGATCGCCGCTGGCACAAGGATATCGACGTCGGCGGAAATGATGGCACTGCGCGGCAGCTGCTCGATGCCCGCGGGCAGGCGGGACCGGTCGATCTCGCCGTAGCCGTCGCGCAGATCCAGCAACGCCGGAATGTCGAGCCCATCGGCGCAGTACAGGGTGCCTGCGGCGTCGGCCACCGCGGTGATCTTCATCCCGGCCTCGTGCAGGTAGTACGCCGCCGCCCCGCCCATGGTGCCAACGCCTTGGATCGCGGCCGTCGTGTCGGCAGGTGCCTTCCCCCACTGCACCGCCGTGGCGAGACAGGCGTGCGCGACGCCGTAACCGCCGATGACGTCACCGAGCAGGAAGCCGCCGTCGACCGCGGCGTTGAGTCCGTTGCGGACCCGCTCCAGAGTCGCTGCCGGGTCGGCGGAGCGACGGATCGCGGCGTGGTAGCTCTGGTCCAGGTCGAGCTGTTCGAAGACCTCGTCGATCAGGTGCTGCGGAACCCCCAGGTCCTCGGCGGTCACCCAGTGCGCGTCGAGCCACGGGCGCATCGCTTCGCAGAATCGCCGCAGCACTTCGACGGCGCGCGGGTCCTTGGGATCGAAGTCGATCCCGCCCTTGGCGCCGCCGATCGGCAGGTCGAATGTGGCGGTCTTGTTGGCCATGCCGCGCGCCAGATCCTCGACCTCACCCAGGGTGCAACCGGCCCGCATCCGGGTGCCGCCGGTGGCCAGGCCGCCGCGCAGGGTGTGGACGACGAGGTAGCCGACCGCGTCGGTGAGCGAATCCGTCCAGTGCAGACGCATGTACGGCTCGCGACGACGGATCGCGGGAGTGACGGCCGGGTCCGTGGGTGCGGCGACAGTAGGCGAAGTCACCTGCGGTGTCCCTCCGCTCGGGTTCAGCATCGTCATGGTGCCCACCTCCTCGTTCGTGGTGATCGCCCGTGGCGGACCTCGTCGTCCCGGTAGCACCAAGCGTGCGTGACCCCCGGCCGCGCGTCTATTTACGGTTCGTTCACGGCACCCTTCACGGTTCCTGCACAGTGCCTACCCTCGAGGCTATGGAGCTGTCTCTGGCCCGCCTGCGAATGCTGCGCGAACTACACCGACGCGGCACCATCACGGCCGCCGCGGCCGCCCTGCACTACACCGCGTCGGCGGTTTCCCAGCAGCTCGCACAGCTCGAACGCGACGCGGGCACCCGGCTGTTCGAACGACGCGGGCGCCGAGTGCAGCTCACCGATCTCGGGATCGTGCTCGCCGAACACGCCGAAGAGATCCTGGCCTCGGTCGAGCGCGCCACCCAGGCACTCGAGGAAGCGGGCGGATCGGTGACGGCGAAGATCACCGCCGGGGTGTGGGCGTCGGTGGCCTCCGGCCTGCTCCCCGACGCGCTCACCACCCTCGCCGCCTCGCACCCGGGCATCTTGGTGCGCACCACCGAACTCGCGCCGGAGTCGACGGCCGCTGCCGTGCGTGACGGCACGCTCGACCTGTCGTTCGTTCTCGACTACTCGAACTATCCGATGACCTGGGACCGTGGCCTGGAGCGGGCGGTCATCGGGGTCGAACGGATCCACGCCGCCGTCCCTGCCGGTGCGGTGCCCGCGGCCAGCGTGACCCTCGCCGAGTTGTCCGAGCATCCGTGGATCATCGCGCCCGCCCGGTCGCACTTCGGGCACGCGGCGCGGCTGGCGTTCCAGTCCGCCGGCCTGCGGCCGCGCATCGACCACGAGTTGGAGGAGCAGGCGACCGCGATGTCGATGGTCGCGGCCGGACTCGGCGTCACGCTGGTATCGGATCTGGGTTTGGCGTTGCGCCCACCCGGGGTGGATATCGTCGCGCTCGGCGACGCCCTCACCCGGACGGTATCGCTGGCCTACCGCACCAACTCGGCGGGCCGAGCCGCGCTGCTGCTGGTGGTGGACGCGATCCGGACCACCGCGGCGAAGAAGGGACTCGGCGCCCAAATCCGCACCGCGCCCGCGGTGCATCGAGCCTCGGATGCTGCCGTTACTCAAGAGACCGAGTAGGCGAGAGTCCGGTCAGGCAACGGATCGATACTGATCAGCAACACGGCGAATCCGCACCATCAATGTCGAGGACGGGACAACTTTGCCAGTCATATAGGTGGACAGGCGCGAGCCGGACGTGCCGATAGCGACCGTGAATTCCGCACCGTAGTACTCATCGACGTCCGCGAGTACAGCGGCCGACTCCGTCGTCCCCATCATACTCGCTGATTCTTTGAAAATGGTTCTGCTGCAACGGAAACAGATGTCCGTCGATATCGAGGAGATGTTGGCCGATTACCCTCTTTTCCACGCGGATCAGCTCGAGCGCTCGATGACCAGCGCCATGCCCTGGCCGTCGCCGACGCACATGGTTTCCATACCGAGGGGCTACGCCCACGTTCTGGTCGCGGCGCGGTGGTAGCAACGCCCCGCCATGGACGAAGCTGGCGATGCCGAGCCCGCTGCCGACGCTGTTCAACCCGATATAGCAACAGGTTTCGTGCCCACCCGACAACTAGTCGGATCACCGGCGGCGTACCTTGTCGCTATGGCCGAGCAACCCTCGAATCCGCACGATGCCTTCCTTCGCCGCATCCTCGGCCGAGAAGTCAACGCGGCCTCGGAATTACGCTCGGTCCTGCCCGAACACATTGTCCAGCGCGCGAACTGGGACACCCTGCGGCTGCTATCGGGTAGTTACGTCTCACCGCAACTGCGGTCGCGCTACAGCGACCTGCCGTTCTCGGTCGAGCTCGACGGCGAAGACGCCCTGATCTACGTCCTGATCGAGCACCAGAGCAGCAGCGACAATCTCATGCCGCTGCGGCTGATCGAGTACATGGTCAATATCTGGACCCGTTACGTCGACGCACATCCCAAGACGCGAACGCTGCCGATCATTGTTCCGGTGGTGATTCACGCCAGTCGGCACGGGCACCGCTGGAGGGCGCCTACCGAGCTTTCGCAACTGTTCGATATCTCCTCACCGCTGCGCGATTCGCTGGGTGATCTGGTCCCGCGGATGCGGTTCATCCTCGACGACATGGCAGGCACCGACCTGGCCGAACTGCAGAAGCGTCCCTTGACCCCCGCAGTGCGGGTGATGCTGTTCCTGCAGCAGCACGCCTACGGGAGAACTGACCTGGGGGTCACAATGATGCCGCTGGTCTCCGACATCTCGGCCATGGCGGAAAGCCCAGGCGGTGACCGTGACCTGCAGGCCGTGGTGACGTACATTATGACTGTCGGCGAAACCGTTCCGGCGGACTTCGAACCGCTGCTCGAGCGGCTCGAACCGTACGCGAAGGAGGTCATTATGACTACCGGGGAAATGCTTCGCGCTGAAGGTGAAGCCAAAGGTGAAGCCAAAGGTGAAGCCAACCTGCTGATCCGGCTGCTCGAACGCAAGTTCGGTGAACTGCCCGAATCGACCATCCGCCAGGTCCGGGCGGCAAGCCCGCACGACCTGCACCGCTGGGCCGACCAAATCCTCACCGCCGCGACTATCGAGGAAACTCTCGTCTGAGCGGCCACCGTCAAGATCAATCGAGCGGCTCTCCACAGATTGTGGGGAGCCGCTCGATTCTTGTCCAGCGAGTCGAGCCCTTAGATCGAGCCGGTGTTCAGGAAGCCGAGTAGGTCGTGGCGGGTGATGACGCCGACGGGCTTGCCGTCTTCGACGACCATCAGGGCGTCGGAGTCGGAGAGTGCCTTGGTCGCCGTGGAGATGGGTTCGCCGGAGCCGATCAGGGGGAAGGACGGGCTCATGTGCTGGGCGACGGAGTCGGTGAGGTTGGCGCGGCCTTCGAAGACGGCCGAGAGCAGGTCGCGTTCGGTGACGCTACCCGCTACCTCACCGGCCATGACCGGCGGCTCGGCGCCGACGACGGGCATCTGGGAGACGCCGTACTCACGCAGGATCTCGATGGCGTCGCGCAGGGTTTCCGACGGGTGGGTGTGCACCAGGTCGGGCAGGGCGCCGGACTTGCCGCGCAGCACGTCGCCGACCAGTGGTTCCGGGCCCGCTTCCAGCGAAGTCTGGAGGAAGCCGTAGGAGCTCATCCACTTGTCGTTGAAGATCTTCGACAGGTAGCCGCGGCCACCGTCGGGCAGCAGCACCACCACCACGGCGTCGGGATCGCGGCGGGCGACCTCGATCGCGGCGACCACGGCCATGCCGCAGGAACCGCCGACCAGCAGGCCCTCCTCGCGGGCGAGGCGCCGGGTCATCTCGAAGGAATCCGCGTCGGAGACCGCGATGATCTCGTCGGGGATCGACGGGTCGTAGGCGGTCGGCCAGAAGTCCTCGCCGACACCCTCGACCAGGTACGGGCGACCGGTGCCGCCGGAGTAGACCGAACCCTCCGGGTCGGCGCCGATGATCTTGACCGTGCCGCCGGAGACTTCCTTGAGGTAGCGGCCGGTGCCGGAGATGGTGCCGCCGGTACCGACACCCGCGACGAAGTGGGTGACCTTGCCCTCGGTGTCGGCCCAGATCTCGGGACCGGTGGTCTCGTAGTGGCTGTCGGGGCCGCCCGGGTTGGAGTACTGGTTGGGCTTCCAGGCGCCTTCGATCTCGCGGACCAGGCGATCGGAGACGTTGTAGTAGCTGTCGGGGTGCTCCGGCGGCACGGCGGTCGGGCAGACCACGACCTCGGCGCCGTAGGCACGCAACACGTTGCGCTTGTCCTCGCTGACCTTGTCCGGGCAGACGAACACGCACTTGTACCCGCGCTGCTGGGCGACCAGCGCCAGGCCGACACCGGTATTACCCGAGGTCGGCTCCACGATCGTGGCGCCCGGCTTCAGCAGTCCGTCCTGCTCGGCGGCGTCGATCATCTTGACCGCGATCCGGTCCTTGGAGCTGCCGCCCGGGTTCAGGTACTCGACCTTCGCGGCCACCAGGCCCGCGTTGGGACCGACCACCGAGTTCAGCCGAACAAGGGGGGTGTTGCCGATGAGGTCAACCACGTGATCCGCGATGCGCATGCTGGCCCGCCTCTCCGAGTATTTTGCCGGTCGTAGGTGCCGCCGGACATCATGTTCGGACCCGCGTCTCGGTGGGCAAGTCCTGGGCGTACCCGGCGAGTTACCCATGTACCTACGAAATCGATTCTTCCGGCACGAGAGTAGCCGAGCACTTGCGCTCGCGACCGGGCGGAGGCGCCCCGCACCGGAGTGTGTGGTCGGTATCTCTGTCTTGGCCGGTCCGCGACGTAGAATTTTCGAATGTGAGCGCACCTCGAATCAGCTGGCGCACCGCTGCCGTCACCGGGGCGACTACCGTGCTCGCCGGGTCCGGCGCAGGCACCGTCTCCTGGGCGACCTATCGATTGCTGATGACGCAGGCGGGTGCGGCGCGCGCGGTGATCGGCCGCGACACCTCCAAACCACCCGAGGCCGACGGCGTGTACGCGCAGGGCGCCACGGTTCCCGAGCCATGGCGCAAGACCACGCCGGTCGACCTGCACCTGATGATCTTCGGTGACTCCACCGCGGCCGGGCTCGGCTGTCTCGGTGCCTGCGATGTGCCGGGTGTGCGGTTGGCCCGCGGGCTGGCCGAGGCGACCGGCATGCGAATTCGGTTGAGCACCAAGGCCATTTCCGGCGCAACGTCGAAGGGCCTGGCCGGACAGGTCGACGCGATGTTCGTCGCGGGCCCGCCGCCGGACGCGGCAGTGATCCTGGTCGGCGCCAACGACATCACCAAGAAGCACTCCATCCGGGCCTCGGCGCGCAGGCTCGCGGCCGCGGTGTCACGGCTGCGTGAAGCCGATGCGCTGGTGGTGGTCGGCACCTGCCCGAACCTGGGCACCGTCACCGCGATCCAGCAACCGCTGCGCACGATCGTCGCGAACTGGAGCGTGCGGCTGGCCAAGGCACAGACGGTCGCCACCACGATCGCGGGCGGCATCGCGGTACCGATGGGATCACCGCTGGTCGCCTCCGAGTTCCGGGCCGCACCCGAAACCCTGTTCGCCACCGACGGATTCCACCCCTCCGCGGCAGGTTACGAACTGGCCGCCGCGCAGCTGCTGCCCGTGCTGATCGCGCAGGTGCGCGACCGCCCTGCTCTTCCCGTCGCGCAGCTGGAGACGTAGATTCGAGAATGACCGGCAGGTAAACAGCCGTTCACGTCAAACCACGCGAAAAGGAGTCCTCATGCCCGAGGCCGTCATCGTCTCCACCGCCCGTTCCCCCATCGGCCGTGCCGTCAAGGGGTCGCTGGCGGGAATGCGCCCGGACGACCTGACCGCGCAGATGGTCCAGGCCGCGCTGGCCAAGGTGCCCTCGCTCGACCCGACGCAGATCGACGACATCATCCTCGGCACCGGCTCCCCCGCCGGTGAGGGCGGCTTCGGCATGGGCCGCATCCTCGCCATCAAGCTCGGCCTCGATGTCGTCCCCGGCACCACCGTGCAGCGCTACTGTGCGTCGTCGGTGCAGACCACCCGGATGGCCTTCCACGCGATCAAGGCGGGCGAGGGTGACGTATTCATCTCCGCCGGTGTGGAGACCGTTTCGCGCTACGCCCGCGGTTCGGCCGACAGCTCGCCAGACACCAAGAACCCCGAGTTCGCCGAGGCCGAGGCCCGCACCGCCAAGACCGCAGAGGGCGGCGCCGGTGTATGGCACGACCCGCGTCAGGACGGCCTGCTCCCCGACGCCTACATCGCGATGGGCCAGACCGCCGAGAACGTCGCGTCGCTGACCGGCATCTCGCGCGAGGATCAGGACCGCTGGGGCGTGCGTTCGCAGAACCGTGCCGAAGAGGCCATCAAGGCCGGGTTCTTCGAGCGGGAGATCACCCCGGTGACCCTGCCCGACGGCACGATCGTGAGCAAGGACGACGGCCCGCGCGCCGGCGTCACCTACGAGGCGGTCAGCGGGCTCAAGCCGGTGTTCCGTCCCGACGGCACCATCACCGCCGGTAACTGCTGCGCGCTCAACGACGGCGCAGCGGCGCTGGTCATCATGAGCGACACCAAGGCCAAGGAGCTCGGCCTGACTCCGCTGGCCCGCATCGTCTCCACCGGCGTCTCCGGCCTGTCGCCCGAGATCATGGGCCTTGGCCCGGTCGAGGCCGTCAAGCGCGCACTGGCGCTGGCGGGCAAGTCGGTCTCCGACATCGACCTGTTCGAGATCAACGAGGCCTTCGCCGTGCAGGTGCTCGGCTCGGCGCGTGAGCTGAAGATCGACGAGGACAAGCTCAACGTCTCCGGCGGCGCTATCGCGCTGGGCCACCCGTTCGGCATGACCGGTGCCCGCATCACCACCACCCTGCTGAACAACCTGCAGACTTACGACAAGCAGTTCGGCGTGGAGACCATGTGCGTCGGCGGGGGCCAGGGCATGGCCCTCGTGATCGAGCGGCTGTAACCGCCTCCCCGCGACTTCTGGCCAGACTTGGGTGCCGCGAGGCGTCCGAGGCGGCCAGACTCCGGGGTCGGCCGGGTTAGCCGGTCCCCGGTGAGTTACCCATGTACTCGCTGGACATAGTCGAGCGGCTCCCCACAGTTCGTGGGGAGCCGCTCGATTTGTTTGTGTGCTTCTACATCAATCCCGCTGGAAGTAGCTCAGCAGGCGGAGGATCTCGATGTAGAGCCAGACCAGGGTGATGGTGAGGCCGAGGGCGACGCCCCAGGCGGCCTTTTCGGGAGCCTGGGCGCGGATCAGCTGGTCGGCGGCGTCGAAGTCCAGCAGGAAGCTGAACGCGGCGATGGCGATGCAGACCAGGCTGAACACGATCGCCAGCGGGCCGCCGTCGCGCAGGCCGAAGCCGCCGTCGGTGAAGAAGCTCGCGATCAGGTTGCCGACCATCAGCACCAGCACGCCGACCATCGCACCGATCAGCATGCGGGTGAAGCGCGGGGTCACGCGAATGGCGCCGGTCTTGTAGACGACGAGCATGCCGAAGAACACGCCGAACGTGCCGAGCACAGCCTGGCCGATCAGGGCGCTACCACCCACACCACCGAAGGTGACGTCGGTGAACATCAGCGACAGCGCGCCGAGGAACAGGCCTTCGAAGGCCGCGTAGGCCAACACGATGGCCGGGTTGTCCATCTTGCGGCCGAAGGTCGCGATCAGGACCAGCACTAGGCCGATGATGCCGCCGCCGATGACGAACAGCGGCGCCAGCGAGGGGTTCGCACTCGACAGCGCGAAGGAGACGATCGCCGAGACCGTGAGCACCGCGAGGGTGATGCCGGTCTTGGTGACCACGTCGTCGATGGTCATCGCGCGGGTGGCGGGGGCCTGCTGGAATTGCTGGCCGTACTGCTGGCCGTATTCGCCGTACTGCTGGTTGCCGAGCTGGCCCGCGCCGGCTACGCCCGAACCGAAGTTCGCGTAACCGCCGACACCCTCCTGGCGGGGAAGGTTCTTGAACACCGGATTCGATGAGGTACGCACCGTGCGCCTTTCTTGGAGATACGAAGTCGCTGTACAGCTCCAACTGCCCTGTTCAACGCGCCACGATCGGACAAAGTTCCCAGCGATCCGGTCCATGACCACACCGCTCGCCCGTTCGGACAAATCGGACTCTACCGCTTTCTGGTCGCCCTATTGTTGTACGTCACGCAGACCACGAACGGACCGCGTCACCGTGAACTTCTGGTTCCGGCCGATCACATCGGTGCGGCCGACCATCCGCTCCACCACGCCGCGATAGTTCAAGTGCGAGTTGTACACCGTCCACAACTCACCACCGGGCCGCAGCACCCGCCCGGTCTCGACGAACATCTTGATCGCCGACCCAGTGTGCACGGCAGCACCGACATGGAACGGCGGATTGCACAGCACCAGATCGGCGCTGTTGTCGGCGGCCGAGGACATGGCATCGTCGCGCACCACCGTGATCCGGTCGGCGACACCGTTGGCAACGGCGGTAGCCCTGGCCGAGGCGACAGCGGCGGCGGACTGGTCGGTGCCGACCACCCGGATGTGCGGTCGTGATTTCGCCAGCGCGACCGCGAGAATGCCGGTGCCACAACCGAGATCGACGGCATCGCGCGCGTCGGGCTTCATCCGGTCCATGTGTTCGAGCAGGAAGCGGGTGCCGATGTCGAGGCGAGATCCCGAGAACGCCGCACCGAACGCGACGACATCACCGTCGATCTCGATGACGTGTTCGCGCACGGGAAACCGGGGTTCGCCGACGGGCAGCGGCCCGCCGACCATGAGCACACGCGACTTCTGCCGACCCCGGCCCGCCCTGACCTGCGCGAAGGATTCGGCGAGTACCTCGTTCATGGCCGGGGTGAGGTATTTGTCGCGGCCGCCCGCGAACACCACCACATCGGCGGCGGCGTAGCGGGCGATGGCCTCGGCGATCTCGGCGACACCCGACAGCATCCGCGGCAACCGCATCAGGACCACGCGCGCGCCGGCGAGCAGGTCGGCGTCGAGGGCGTGGGCGGTGTAGCGGTCGGTGAGCCCGAGGGTCTTGGCATTGGCCGCCAGCGCCGATTCACCGGTGATCAGGTCCTGGTGCACGCGAATGCCGCCGAGTCCGTGCTGCGCGGCAATCCCGAGGGTGAGCGCACCGTACGCGTCGCCGATCACCGCAACCTCACCGCTACCAGCGGCCGCGAGGATGTCCGCGGCCGTGTCGAGGATCAGCCGGTCGGCGGCGTCGACGGCATAGAGGTTCGGCGCCTCCACATCCGGATACCGGCGCAGTCGGTCGAATACGTCCTCAACACTGTCCACCCGGCAAGTGTGCTAGATCGTTGCCCCACCGTCACATCCGGGCCCGATATCAGCGGTCCGGGTGACTCACAACGGGGCTTCGTAGGATGTACTTCGCTGAGCGATAACGGCTTCCATCGATGTGCGATGCCCTTGCCGATCGCCGGCGAATTCGCCGATCGCACGAATTCCCTTGCTCCCCAATGCATCGGCCGCGATCGTCGACCCGCCCGCGCCGCAGCCGATCACCGCAGGTGGCGCTAACTACCGAACTGGTACGCGTTCACCGAAATCCCGGCCGCGACCTGCGCGCGGCGACCGGAACAGCTCCCATTCGGAAGTCATCAGCAAACTTTCCGTAGCCCGAACACACCCCGTGCTCCTTCGCCCACCACGCCGCCGTCCCTGCGTACCATCAGCCCCATGCGCAACGCCCTTGTGTTCGTGCTGATCGCCGCGGCCACGGTTTCGGTGTCCGGCTGCGGCTCCGACGACACACCGGCCGGGGCACCGACGACGACAGCGAGCACCACCAGCACCTTCGCCGACGCCACCGGCGAGGTGCCCACCGATGCGGGCCCCAAGTCCGGCGCGGCCTCCGCGGGTGCGGCGCTCACCGTCAGCGATATCCGGATCGGCCAACAGCCCGGCTTCGACCGCGTGGTCTTCGCTCTCGGTGGCACCGGAGCTCCCGGTTGGCAGGTGGCCTACACCGATCGCGCCGTGCAGGACGGCAGCGGCAAGACCGTCGACGTGGCGGGCCGCGCGATTCTCGAGGTGCGCATCCTCGGCTCCGCCTATCCGTTCGACTCGACCGTCGCCCCGTTCGCCGGGCCCGATCCGGTGACCGATCCGGGCACACCGACCATCACCGGGGTCTACAAGAAGCTGGTCTACGAGGGTGTCACCCAGTCGTTCATCGGCATCGACGCCGATCAGCCGCCCTTCGCTGTCACCACCCTGGCCGATCCCCCGCGCCTGGTCGTCGACATCGCCACTCGGTAACTCCTACCCGGTATCACGATGGCGATCGCTAGACTGGCCGCCGTGATGGACCAGCATCCGCCCGCGCGAGCACCCGGCATTGCCAGGGCGCTCGCCGTGCTGATGCTGCTGGCCGGAATCGTCGCCATGCACTCCGCGGTCTTCGGCACCGCCCATGCGAGCGACAGTGCCCACGGTTCCGCTCCGGAAGTGGCACCGTCGGACCACTCGGACCCACGGGTATCCGCGGCGCCGACCGGCGACCATGCCGCGGTCCTCGCACCTGCGCCGGCCGACCATTCCGCGCTGGACATCGGTGTCCCCACCGAACCAGCACCCATCGACTCGACACACCCCATCGCCGCTCCGTCCGACCCGAACACGGGGTGCGGCGCGGCAGGCTGTGATGAGCACACCGCCGTCCACGCTTGCGTTTTCGTCCTTGCCGCACTCGCCATCGCACTGACCCTGGTCCTGCTCTATCGCCTCGGTGACACCGCCGAGGCCGCCCGGCGCACCCCTCGAATCTGGCGCGGCAGGCGGATGCGCCCACCACCATGGACCGTCCTCACCCTTTCCCAACTGGCGATTCTGCGGATCTGACCGGCGCGGCACTTCTCGTGCCTCGCCAGTTTCGACACCTCACCCGAATCCCCAGGAGGATCACCATGTCCATCAGCCGTACCCACGTCCTCATCGCCGCAGCCGCCACCGTCTTGCTCGCGGCCGGTTGCAGCGACGACAGCACCACCGACACCAACACTGCCGAGCACTCCACCACCATCACGACCAGCGCTGCCGCCAGCACCGACTTCAATGATGCCGACGTCCGCTTCCTGCAGATGATGTACCCACACCACGCGCAGGCCGTCGAGATGGCGAAGATGGTGCCGAGCCACACCACGAACCAGCAGCTCATCGCGCTGGCCGCTCAGGTCGAGAAGGCGCAGGCGCCGGAGATGCAGCAGATCACCGACCTGCTCACCGGCTTCGGCAAACCCGCGCCGAGCGCGACCGAAGGGCACAGCGGGCACGACATGCCCGGCATGATGACCGACGCGCAGATGCGCAGTCTGGCAGCCGCGAACGGCGCCGATTTCGACCGGCAGTGGCTGGAGATGATGATCGCCCACCACGAGGGCGCCGTCGCGATGGCCGAGACCGAGCGCAGCGGCGGCGTGAATCCGGCGTCGCGGCAGCTCGCGACGAAGATCATGGCCGACCAAGAGGCTGAGATCGCCACCATGCGCGGCATGCTCGGACAGAACTGATCGGGTGCGGCGCCGGGCACGACACCCCGGCGCCGCGTCTGACCTTCGTCAGCGAAATCGCCACCGCGACCTGACGTCACCCGGAAGTAGCCAGTACGGTCGATATGTTCGGCTCCGGCCCAACCGGTGCCTGCAATCTCGAGGCAGGAGAGAGAAATGCGAGTACTGGAACGGCTGGGACTCGGGACCGCGCTCGCGGCCACCGCGACCGGAGTGATCTTCATCGGCGCCTGCTCCAAGCAGGTACCGGGTACCGCCGAGGTCAATCAGGGCGAGCTCGCCTCGTATACCTCCGAGGTGGTCGCGTCGTCGGCGGCGGCTTCGTCGTCGCGGGCGGCGAAGATCGAGGCGGCCAACGACACGGCGTGCGACGGCCTGCGTTCGGCGAACAAGACCTCGGTCACCTCGTTCAACGCCTACATCGAGGCCTCCAACGATCAGGCGCCCGATGCCGATGCCAAGGCCACGGACGCGGTCACCACCCTGCGCAACAGCGCCAAGGACCTCGACCGCAGAATCACCGCCGATGTGATCCCTGATCTGTCGGTACCGCTGCGTGACTACATCGAGAAGACCAACTCCCTCGCCGACACCCTCGAACGCAGGGCGCCCACCGACGAGCTCAACGGTGTGATCGACATTTTCAACA
The DNA here is from genome assembly GCF_052814245.1 of Nocardia sp. IBHARD005. Taxonomy (NCBI): domain Bacteria; kingdom Bacillati; phylum Actinomycetota; class Actinomycetes; order Mycobacteriales; family Nocardiaceae; genus Nocardia; species Nocardia sp. IBHARD005. The sequence goes on along the minus strand of NZ_CP199935.1, from coordinate 2,581,156 downwards.
CGTCCAAAGACATCGCGATCGGGGTGTGCACGCCCTACGGCAGCTGATTCCTGCGTAACAAGAACGTGATCGTTCACGATTCCCCTCCGGACACACCACCCGGAGGGTTTCGTGCAGGGCTATCTGAAATACGTTGCAGCAGCGACGATTACCGCAGTGACCCTGATTTCGGGGGCAGGACTCCCCACTCGCGATGCCGATCGAACGCCCGCAGGGCGCGATGTTCCGCTATAGCCAGCGCGCGGTCGACCTGCTGGTCTATGTGGTTCAGCAGGCTGTCGGCGAGGACTTCCAGGCCTTCGCCCAGCGAAAGTTGTTCGACCCGTTGGGCATTGCCCGCAGCGACTACTACTGGGCCCGCGACCGGGCCGGAAACACCTACGGCCACGCGCATTTGATCCTGCCGCCGGACGACTTCGCGAAACTCGTTCTGCTCGTGGGTAATCAGGGTCGCTGGAATTCCCAGCAGGTGATCTCCGAGGACTACCTGCAACTTCCTCGACTGCCTCGGCGAGACGCCGAAGGCCCCGTTCGCGGATTCGCCACCGGGATGCGTCATCCTGGGATGCATCGGGACCGACCCACGAACGCCGGGCATCCGCTGATGCCCGGCACAGATCTCTGGGCTCCGGGGCGCCGGTCGCGTATTCTCGAAACCACCGGATAGGACCAGTAGGGACCGGTCGGCCGACCAGGAAAAAGGAGCCACTGGCGATGCCCGCACCGCTGCGCGACAGCGCAGTGCCCAAACATGAACAGCTACGCGCGATTCTGCTGCAGAAGTGCACGCGCGAGCTACAGCCGGGCGACCTGCTGACCAGCGAGCGCAATCTGATGCAGGACTACGGCGTCAGCCGGATCACCGTGCGCGAGGCAGTCGGCCAGCTGGTGAACGAGGGGTATTTGGTCCGGGTTCGCGGCAAGGGCACCTTCGTCGCACACCGGCCCGTGCAATCGCGGCTGCACCTGGCCTCGTTCACCGAGGAGATGCGCGCGCTCGGCCACCAGCCGACCACCCTGGTGCTCGTCGCCGAGGAAGCGATCGCGCCCGAGGCCACCGCCCGCGCACTGCGCCTGCCCCAGGGTGCTCCTGCCTACCACGTGCGCCGATTGCGGCTGGCCGACGAGGATCCGGTCAGCGTCGACGACGCCTGGTTCAACCCCGAACTGGTCCCCGGCCTGATCTCGCACGACCTCAGCGGTTCGATCTACCAAACCACGGCCGATCGCTACGGCAGGCCGATCGAACGGGCGGTGCAGACGGTCGACGCGCAGGCGGCCGAGGCCGGTGTCGCGGCCCTGCTCGGCGTCAGAAAGGGCGCTCCCGTCCTGCATTTCGACCGGGTGTCGTTCAGCGCGGAGGTGCCGATCGAGCACACCCAGAGCTGGTACCGCGCCGACCGCTATCGCGTGCAGATGGAAGTGGGTCAGCGGCCGCAGTCCTAGCCGGACCACACCAATCCAGTGTGAAATCAACGTATTTCAGTTACCGTCTGAGTGCTATCACAGCGAAGCGCTCGGAGGTAACACCCATGTCCATCCGTCAATCCACCGCCGCGAGGGCGGGCCTGCTGGCCGTGCTCGCCGCGGGAACCCTGCTCGGTGCCGGCGGCACCGCCAACGCGGTCGGCGGCGCCGATTGGGACCTGTTCCCCTCCGGTTCCGTCGAGCTCGGCCCGCCCACCGGTAGTTCGATGGGCTCGGTCGACGTCGGCAGCGGCACCGGCTCGTTCGACGCCGACCTCGGCTCCAGCGCCCCGCGCCCGCCGTCGACGGGCTCGGCCGCGCTGCCGATCTCCGCACGCTGATTCACCCCCGGAGCCGCCGTGGCCGGCAGATTCGGCCACGGCGGCCCCGGTGGCCTGCCTCTTGCAGCACAGCCTGTTTCAGATCGGGAAAACCGGGCATGCCGCCTTTGTGGATGCCCACCGGCATTCCATAGTCCCGACACCGAACAAGGTGAGCTCTTATGATTATTCTCGGCGCAGTTCTTCTCATAGCCGGACTCGTTTTCGGCATCCCCCTGCTCAGCACGGTGGGAGTTATCCTCTTGGTGGTCGGTGTCGTGCTGGTATTGGTCGGTAGCACCGGGCGGGCCATCGGTGGCCGACGGCACTACTACTGACGATGCGAAGACTCCGTCGAAATAGAGGACCAGTCATGGCAGGCAGTGGATCTCGAATCATTTCGATCATCGTGCTGGTGTGGTTGCTGATTGGAATCGTGGCTGCGGGTCAACGCGGCTACTACACCGAACGCGATCAGAATTGCGCGACACTCGGCACCATCGCGGTGACGATTATCGCGGGCCCACTGAACTATATGGGCGTCAATCCCAAGGTCGATGACTGCGCGCTACCCCAGCCGAGCTGACCGATGCCGCCGTGGCCGAGTATTCGGCCACGGCGGTCAATCCGGCTGACGCGGCCAGTGCTTTCCGCTGGCGGACAGCGTGGCCGGGTCAGTGCTGTGCATCCCGCCCGCGCCCGGCGAGTCATTCATTCTGCGAACGCGCACGGATCAAAAGGGCCAGCCGGTCAAGGGATTCCTGATTGCGGGCCGCGAAGAGCAGGTCTTGGGCCACCCCGGGGATGAACTGCGCGGGTCCGCTGGCAGCGCGTTCGATCATCCGGATCGTGGTGTGCCCCGGCTCTTCCTCGACGAGGGTGAGGGTGATCCACGCCGACCCGACCGACCACAGCCGCGCCTCCAACTCGAGGCGGTGCGGCGGGTCGAACGCACGCACCTGGGTCGTATCGCTGATCAGCACCGGCCACAGCCCGAATCGGTAGTGGATGCGACTGCCGACCGCGGGCCAGTCGGGGTCCACCTTGCCGATGTGGGAGGCACCGACCACCCAGCTCGCGTAGAGCCAGCCGTCGGCCAGGGTCGCGAACGCCCTTTCCGGCCGCACCGGCACGGTCACCTGGGCTGTCAGCACGTCTGATTTCCTCATCCGTCGCGGGAGTCCGGTCACCACAGCTTAATTCGTGCCGGCGCTTGCCGACGTGTTCGCGACGGCCCGGCGGGCGCGGCACGCCGAACCCACGATGATGCGGGAAAATTGCTGTCCGCCGTTTCGGCGTGGGATCGTTCCCTTATGTCCACGGAAGAAACACGGCTCGTCGACCCGCCGGGCCCCGCCGACACAGCGGCCGAACGCACCCTGTTCGGTCACCCCATCGGTTTGACCAATCTGTTCGGCGTCGAGCTGTGGGAGCGTTTCTCCTTCTACGGCATGCTCACCATCCTGGGCTATTACCTCTACTACTCCACGACCGAGGGCGGCCTCGGTATCGCCCAGAGCACCGCGCTCGGCATCGTCGGCGCGTACGGCGGCCTGGTGTACCTGTCGACCGTGCTCGGCGGCTGGATTGCCGACCGGGTGCTGGGGATGGAGCGGACGGTCTTCTACGGCGGTGTCGTGGTGGTGGCCGGGCATCTCGCGCTGGCGGTGCTGCCAGGGCTGACCGGCGTCGGGGTCGGTCTGGTGCTCGTCGCGCTCGGCAGTGGCGGCTTGAAGGCGAACGCGTCGTCATTGCTCGGCACCCTCTACGCGCCCACGGACGCGCGGGTCGACGGCGGATTCACGCTGTTCTATCTCGGCATCAATATCGGCGCGTTCTGCGGCCCGCTGCTGACCGGCCTGTTGCAGCGCGAGTGGGGATTCCACGTCGCCTTCGGTGCCGCGGCGATCGGCATGGCGCTCGGCCTTGCCCAGTATGTGATCTTCCGGCGCAATCTCGGCACCCATGGACGCGAGGTGCCCAATCCCATCACCGGTCGCGAGCTGACCCCGGTGCTGATCGGTGTCGCCGTCGCGGCGGTCGTGGTGCTGGGGGCCGTGCTGACCGAGCTGATCACCCTGGAGAATCTCTCCGACGTCACGACCGGCGTCATCGTGGTCGCCTCGGTCGCGTATTTCGCGGTGATGCTGCGCAGCGCCAAGGTGACACAGGTCGAGCGGACGAGGGTGGTCGCGTTCATCCCGCTGTTCATCGCCAACGCGGTGTTCTGGTCGCTGTTCCAGCAGATGTTCACCATGCTCGCGGTGTATTCCGACGAGCGCGTCGACTGGCGGATCTTCGGCTGGGAGGCGCCGGCGAGCTGGATCGGTTCGGTCGAGCCGGTGTGGATCATCGCGCTCTCGCCGCTGTTCGCGCTGATGTGGACCAAGCTCGGCAATCGCGCGCCGAGCACGCCGATCAAGTTCGCGCTCGGTGTCATCGGCATGGGCGTCGCGTTCTGGTTGTTCGCGCTGCTCAGCGGTTTCGACGGCAAGACCGTACCGGTGCTGGCGGTCTTCGCGATCCTGGGCGGCTTCGCGATCTCGGAACTGCTGCTCTCGCCGATCGGCCTGGCGGTGACCACGCATCTCGCGCCCGCCGCGTTCCGCTCGCAGATGATGGCCCTGTATTTCTTCTCCGTCGGCATCGGCACGTCGATGGCGGGCACGCTGGCCCGCTTCTACAGCCCCGAGAGCGAGACCGCCTACTTCGGGTTCAGCGGTGGCGCGGCCATCGTGGCCGGTCTGGTCGTCGTCGGGTGTGCGCCCTGGATCACGCGCCGCATGCAAGGCGTGCACTGACCTGATTTCCGGGTAATCCCCGATTACGTTGCGCAGCAGAAGGAGAAATACCGTGCCGACACCGCAGGACGCTCCAGGCGTGGGCCGATCGCCCGGGCGCTGGAGCGGGTTGTTCCGCACCAAATCCGTCGAGCAGTCGATTCTCGATACCGATGATCCCGATTCCAGACTCCGCAAGGATCTGACGGCCTGGGATCTCACGATATTCGGTGTCGCCGTTGTCGTCGGCGCGGGCATCTTCACCCTCACCGCGCGCACCGCGGGTAATGTGGCCGGGCCTTCGGTCTCGCTGGCATTCGTTTTCGCGGCGATCGCCTGTGGTCTCACCGCGGTCTGTTATGCGGAATTCGCTTCGACCGTGCCCGTTGCCGGTAGTGCCTATACCTATTCCTATGCCACCTTCGGCGAATTGGTGGCGTGGATCATCGGCTGGGACCTGATCTTGGAATTCGCGCTCGCCGCGTCGGTGGTCGCGAAAGGCTGGTCGCAATATCTCGGCACGGTATTCGGATTCGATTCCGCCACTGTGCGATGGGGATCGGTCACCTTCGACTGGGGCGCGGTGTCACTGCTCGCCGTGCTCGGTGTGCTGCTCGCCGTCGGCACCAAGGTGTCCTCGCGGGTGTCGGCGGTCGCGGTGGCGATCAAGCTGGCCGTCATCGCGCTGGTGCTCGTCCTCGGCATCACCTATTTCAAGGCGTCCAACCTCAGTCCGTACATCCCACCGTCGCAACCTGCCGAGGAAAGCGCCAGCGGACTGCACCAGACCCTGTTCCAATTCATCACCGGCGCGGGTGACACCAACTTCGGCTGGTACGGCCTGCTCGCCGCGGCCAGCATCGTGTTCTTCGCGTTCATCGGTTTCGACGTCGTGGCAACCGCCGCCGAGGAGACCAAGAACCCGCAGAAGGCGGTGCCGCGCGGCATCCTCGGTTCGCTGCTGATCGTCACCGTGCTCTACGTGGCGGTAACGCTGGTACTCACCGGCATGGTGCCCTACACCGAACTGGCCGGCGAGAATGCCACGCTGGCAACGGCATTCCAGATCCAGGGCGTGGACTGGGCCAAGAACGTCATCTCCATCGGCGCCCTGGCCGGCCTCACCACCGTGGTGATGGTGCTGTTCCTCGGGCAGACCCGCGTGCTGTTCGCGATGGCGCGCGACGGGCTGCTGCCCCGCAGGCTGGCCCACACCGGCAAGCGTGGCACTCCGGTGCGGCTGACCGTCATCGTCGGCGTGATCTGTTGTGTGCTCGCCGGTTTCGTAGACTTCGGCACGCTGGAGGAAATGGTGAACATCGGCACGCTGTTCGCCTTCGTCCTGGTCTCGGTCGGCGTCATCGTCTTACGCCGCACCCGCCCCGACCTGCCCCGCGGCTTCCGCGTCCCCCTGGTCCCCCTTATCCCCATCCTGGCCGTCGCGGCCTGCCTGTGGCTGATGGTGAACCTCTCGGTGGAAACCTGGCTGCGCTTCGTGATCTGGATGGCCATCGGCTTCGCCGTCTACTTCGCCTATGGCCGCCGCCACTCGGTCCTCGGCAAAAAGGCCGCGAGTGCAGACGGACCAGCACCTTCGATGACATGATCGGTCCCGGCGTGGTCCGATCCGACACGCCGGGCCGACCTTGTCGACCAACAGGATTCCGGTACACCCGTACGATTCGCTACGCTATCCGGGACGCCCCTATAGCCCAATTGGCAGAGGCAGCGGACTTAAAATCCGCACAGTCAGGGTTCGAGTCCCTGTGGGGGCACTCTTTCACCGCAGGTAGGCGCGCTGCTGCGCTGGTCACCGCACAAATTCAGTGTTCCCACCCCGGCGCGTGGGCGGTTCGGCCGGGCAGGTCTCCGCTTCGAGGCGCTGCTGAATGGCGGACACGGTGCGGTCCGGCGGGATGCGCTCAGGCCACAGCACGACCCCGACGATCACCGCCAGCGGCAGCCCCACCGCGACGGCGAACCCGAGCGTGATCACCCGTCCGCCCGCTCGCCAGCGAGCCTGAGCACGGACGGCTGTCCGTCGCGCTGTTCGGCTGAGGTGAGCCACGCGGCCACGTTGTCGAGTGACCCGTGGCAGACCACACGGAACGGGCTGTACACCCGTACGGCGGTTCAGGAGCGCGGCGGATTGCCATCGACCGCAGCGCGGCCCGTTCGGTTAGCGCATCAAGCTGAGGTTTGATCGCGTCGCTCATCAGTCCCCCTGTGGGTCATTGGGTGAATGCGCCCACCGCCGGAGAGCTTTCGCCATCGTCCGCGCAGCTCACTGCGCCCGATGTGCCGAGGAAATCCACGGCATCGGCCCGGCGGTGGGGCTAAGAGATACTCTCGGGGACTACCGAGAAAATGGCCCGGCCAATACGGTTTACCTATGTTTACCGATGGCGGGGCGGTCACCGGGGGCCTGTTGCGCGAGCTGCGCACGATCGCCGGTATCGGTCTGCGGACGATGGCCGCACGTACGTGCTTCACAACCGGGTACCTGTCGCTGGTCGAGACCGGACGCAAGCCGGTAACCCCAGCAGTCCTGGCCGGGTACCGCGCCGTACTGGGCGACCCGACGTTGGGGCTGGCGAATGTTGACCCGGAGCGGCTACAGGCCACGGTCACCGATCCGTCCGGCGCAGGCAGTTCCAGCCTGGAAGACGTGGCCGTAATCCTTGAGCGCACAAGGCATTTGGAGGATGTCGCAGGCGCAGAACTCGTCGCGCCGGTGATCCGAGGGATGGACGGCGTAGCGCGTGCACTGGCTGCCGAGCGAATCGGCGGAAGTGCAGCGGCGTGCATGGCGTCGGAGGTCGCCCGCTATCGGGGGTGGCTGGAGCACGCCATCGGTAGCCCGCACGTGTCCAACCGGGCGCTGGAAGACGCGGCACGGCTAGCGGAGGTGGCCGGGGACCGTTCCCAGCTCGCACACTCCTACAGCTTCCGGGCATATACCGCACGCCACCAGGCGACACCGCGCGGGCGGTGGCGCTCACGGATGCAGCTATCAACGTGGACGGCGCGCACCCGATCCTCGGCGTGTACGACCGGTATCAGCGCGCGGAACTGCTTGCGGTACGGAAGGAATCGCGCCAAGCCGGTAAGGCGCTGGCCTTGGCCGACAAGGCAGCCGAGGCGGCAGACGGGATTGCGTTGCCGAGTTTCGGCTACTGGTACACGGCCGGATTCTGGGGTGTGCAGCGAGGAATCGTGTTGGCGTTGCTTGGCCGAAAAGCTGACGCCATTACAGAAGCCACGCAGGGCATAGCCGCGATGCCCGCCGAGCACCGGACTGCCGGGTGGCTTGCGTCAATGCTGGGGCATGTTGACCGCGAGATGAATTCAGGCCGGTAGGCCAGTAGCCCCGCCTACCCCGACCGCCGCCCACACAGCGGCACCACATTCGACGGAACCTCAACAGGAGCAGGCACGACCCACGTCAAGTCGGGGTTCGATTCTCCGTAGTGGCACTATGTTGCTGCGGGACGCGGCCGCGATGACGTGGGCGCACGGATTCTTCGACAGCTCCAGCGCAGCGAAGGGATCGTCATGCATTCGGTTGTGGCCTTGATAGTCCGGATGGGTTGTGTGTCGGCCATGATTTCGGTGGGGGTGGGGTTCGCCGCGCCTGCCTCCGCGAACCCGCCGGATTCGGGGCTGTGCGCGTGGCGGTTCATGTCCAACAGCACCGTGCTGAATGTGGCTTTCCCCGATGCGAATTCGACCTATTGGCTGATGCCCTACGCGCTGGGGCCGGGTGACTCGATCGAGTTGTCCGGGACCTATCCGGCGGCCCGGTATTTCTCGTTGAACACCTACGGGACCGACCTCGACACCGTGGACACCTTGCGCGACAACCAGATCGTCGCCGACCCGGGCAGCGCCAACCCGTTCGTCGACGCCGCCGCCGCATCGCTGCCCGACTCGCAGCGGCGCTGGCACGCCACGCTTGTCAACGGTCCGGCCGACCACAGCCGCAACGAGATCCAGGCTGTCGCGAGTGGGCAGAGCACACCGATCGGCTTCGTCATCGTCCGTGTCTATGTTCCGACCGACCCGGCTTCGCTCAGTGGCGGCGTCGCGCTGCCCGAGGTGAAGCTCTCGATCGCGGGCGCCGACGTGCCTGCCCAGCCCTGCGCGCAGCCCTTCGACCCGGCTACCTACACCGGTCCCGTCGCCGACGCCGCCAAGGCCGCCTTCGACCGGGCGATCGCCGGAGCGGCCTCGGGCGCGTTCCCCGGCAACACACCGGAGGCGACGTTCAGCAACCCGGCCAGTACCTCCGGGCTCTTCCCGAACGGCGACAACAAGTACATCGGAACGCGGATCAGCTATCAGCCCGGACGCCTGCTGGTGGTGCGTGGCAAGGCGCCGATATTCCCGAATACCCGTGCGGGACAGTCGCCTACCGATCCAGGCCAGCAGGTGCGGTATTGGTCGATGTGCCAGAACGACCTGCGCTCGCCCTACCCCGTTGTCGCCTGCGCGGCCGACTTCAACACCGCGATCGATGGGTCGGGCAACTACACCTATGTGGTCGCCGCGCCCGCGGACCTGCCGGCGAACCTCGATCCGAGCGTGACAGTGATTCCCTGGGGCAGCACCGACGTGGACAAGGTCCTGTTCCTGCGGAACATGACCCCGAGCGCGGCGTTCTATCCGAATTCGATCCAGGCGTCCCAGGACTCCGGCGACGACCCGGCCATCACGATGGGCCCGTACTACCCGCGGACCGCCTATTGCAGCACCGAAACGTTCGCCACGGGCGGCGCCGGAGCCTGCCTTGGCACCTGAAAACGGTTACGGGCAGTCCGGCGCGGGCGCGTCGACGAAGAGTGGTTCACCCGCGCGATTGAGGTAGGCGACATACAGCTCGGCAGGCCCGGTGCCGAGATTGCGGCCGACGTGCACGTGGTCGGGGCCGACCGTCTCGGACAATCCCTGGCCTGCCGAGTACGTGATCGGCACGCAGTCCGTCTCGTATCGCGTCACCGCGCCCGCGGTCACAACAGCCACAACATTGCCGTCGTGATAGTGCCACCCGAGCGTTCCTCCCGGCGCGATGGTGATGCGCCGGAAGGTGAACTTGCTCGGCAGCGAGGCGAAGGGACTGAACCCGCTCACATCGACCTGTGTCAGCGGTTCGACAGTCACGCCCGAGGGCGGGGTGGCCGATGTCGAGGGCGCGAGGGCGACGCTCGCGGCGGCGACCACCACGGCGCTGACCAGGGCATTCCGTTGGAGTCCCATCTTCGAAGTATACGAGCGGACTACCCGGCGGTCAGGCCCTTGGCGATGTGGGTGACCTACTGATACATGTCGTGAACTCCCGAGGGATCGCCGGAATATTCCCTCAAATATAGAACACGTTCTAATTCGATCGGCGGGGCGTGGCACGGACGCCGCGCCGCCAGACGGCGGCCACCGAGGTCGCGGCGGTGATGTCACGGGTCGGATCGCCTGCCACGAGTACCAGGTCGGCACCGCGCGGCGTGACATCGCTCGGGTGTGATCCACGCCATGACGGTTGGAGGTCACGGCTCGATCGGCCGGTCAGGCGAAGGTGCGGGTGATGATCGGGGCGACGAAATCCTGGAGCATGGCGCGCTCGTCGGTTTCGTCTCGACCAGGGGTGGCCAGGAACGAGACGATGACGCGGGTGAGCCAGCGGGCGAGACGGCTGCGTTCGGGGTCGCTCAGGTCGGTGTCGGTGAACATGGCCGCCGCGAGGGATTCGATGACGTCGGAGTCCTGGCTGATACGGCCCGCTGCGCCGGAATCGCCCGGCCGGAACCAGGCGATGAGCAGGGGGTCGGCGCGGACCGCGTTGACCGCGCCGAGCATCGCGGCGATGATGCGCTCGCCGGGGTCGGCGAGGTGGCGGACCTGCTCGTCGAGGTTCGCCACGATGCGGCGAGTTTCGCGGTGTACGAACGCGATTCGCACCGACTGACGATTGTCGAAGTAGCGATACAGCGTGGCTCTTGAACAGCCGGCCGCCTTGGCGATGTCGCCCATGCCGACCGCGGCGACCCCGTGTTCGGCGAACAGTTCGGCGGCCGCGTCGAGGATGCGTTCGGCCGCCAGATCCGCCCGATCGGTGGCCAGCCAGTCACCGCTCATGCCGAGCTCGCCACACGGAACGGTACCGAGATGGGCCAGCGCACATAGTTGCCGTGCGCCCACTGCACCGCATCGAGGTCTACGGTGAAATCGGGACAGCGGGTGAGCAGTTCCTCGAGCGCGACCCGCGCCTGCATCCGGGCGGCGGCCGCGCCGAGGCAGTGATGGTGCCCGTGACTGAAGGTGAGGATGCGCTTGGGGTTGCGGCGGATGTCGAGTTCGGCTGCGGTGTGGCCGAACTCGCGTTCGTCGCGGTTGGCCGAGCCGTAGAGCAGCAGGACGCGGCGGCCCTCGGGGATGGTGGTGTCGTGCAGCTCGACGTCGCGGGTGGTGGTGCGGGCCAGGCCCTGCACCGGCGAGGTCATCCGCAGGAACTCCTCGATGGCGTCCGGGATGAGCGTGGGGTCGTCGATGAGCAGTCGCCGCTGGTCCGGGTTGGCGGTGAGGAGCTGGACCGCGCCGCCGAGGTTGCCGGTGGTGGTGTCGTTGCCGCCGGTGATCATGGTGAACGCGAAGCCGAGAATCGCGACCAGGCCCGCGTTGTCGCCGTCGGCGCCGAGACCGGAGGCCAGCAGATGCGAGATGGTGTCGTCGCCCGGTTCGACGCGGCGGCGGGCGATCAGTTCGCTGAAGTAGCCGACCAGTTCGCCGACCGCGGTGAAGGCATGCTGGTCACCGGCGGCCAGCCCGGCCCTCGCGACCGCGCCACCGACGATGTTCTCGGTCCACTCGTCGAACTTGCCGTGATCTTGTTCCGGCACACCGAGATAGTGGGCGACCACCATGGTGGGTAGCGGCTTGAACAGCTCCTTGACGATGTCACCCCCGCCCGCGGCGCGCAGCCGCTCGATGCGTTCGACGACGAACCTGCGCACTGCGGGCTCGACCGAATTCACCTGTCGCGGTGTGAATCCCGGTGACACCCTGCGCCGGAAATCGGTGTGCTCCGGCGGGTCCATGAAGACGAACGGCTTGACGGCGCCGAACCCGGCGGCCACCAGATCGACGTAGTCCACGGTCAGTCCCGACGCGGAGGAGAAGGTCGCGGGGTCGCGCGCCGCGGTCCACACATCGTCGTGCCGCGACAGCACGTAGAAGTCGTTGTCCGTCTGCCCGGTGGGGATCACCCGGTGAACAGGGTCGTGCTCACGCAGGGCGGAATACATGGACCAGGGGTCACGCCAGGTTTCTCCGGAGCGAAGCTCGAAGCCGACCGTATGAGACGTCGTTGAACTCACGCCTCCAAGATAAGACAAAAGCGCTCAACTGTCTAACGGTGAGCGCACCCACGAAAGGGAGGCAGATCACCCTGGGGATCGATGGGCTCCTGGCGTAGGTTCGTGGGTGAACGAATCGTCGGCACGAAGAGGTGTTATCGATGCGGGTGGTCAAGCGAATCAGGGGATACGCCCAGGTGATCGGGCAGGCCCGGCGTAACCGTGGGGATCTGGTCGGGTGGCTCGGGCGACGGCCGCAGATCGCGGCGGCGACCGTGACCTATGAGACGGCGTTGTTGTTCAGCAACAAGCTCGATCCTCGGCTCAAAGAGCTGGCCGAGCTCAAGACGGCAGGGTTGGTGGCCTGTCAGTTCTGTCTCGACATCGGGTCGGCGCTGGCGCACACCGCCGGGCTGACCGAGCAGCAGCTCACCGATCTGCCCCACTACCGGACCAGCGACGCCTATACCGAACTGGAGAAGCTGGTGATCGCGTTCGCCGAGGCGATGACGGTAACCCCGGCGGTCGACATCGACGAGCTGCGCGAAACCCTGCTCACCCACCTGTCGAAGGCGCAGCTGACCGAGCTGGCCGCTGGCATCGCATGGGAGAACCAGCGTGCCCGCCTCAACCAGGGCCTGGGGGTACAGCCGACCGGGATGGCCGATGGGATGGCGTGCGCGATGCCGGAACCACCGCACAGCAGATAGCACCACGTACGCGCGCCCTGGGAAGCCTGCGCGTTTACCGTAGAACCATGAGCGGTCAACCTGTGCCGGGCGGTGTGGTGCACGAACTGCCCTCCGACCTGCGAGCGGCGCTGATCACCAATTCCGCAGCGCTCGACGCGTGGCGCGACATCACCCCGCTGGCCCGCAACGAGTTCATCTGCTGGGTCGAGGACGCCAAACAGCAGGCGACCCGCGAGCGACGCATTCAACGAACTCAGGAAGAACTGGAAGAAGGACAGCGACGCCCGTGCTGCTGGCCTGGATGCAAACACCGTGAGCGGACCGGGAGCTAGCTGTTGACCGCACGTGAAAAGACCTCGGCGTGGTTGGCCGAGCTGACCGACCGGCCCGCGATATCGCATGAACAGGTGCTATCGGCGATCGATGCGGCAAGGGACGAGTTCGACTGGTGAGCGAGGCCACTCGGACGGCGATGCGGCGGGCGGGACGGGCTTAAATCCGTTGCTCGAGCTCGGCGGGTTGTGGCCTGCTTAGGGGGATGAAGAGACAACGTCCGGGCAATGCCCGATCTGTGAGCGATGGATTGAAGCTGCACCGGCATGCGGTGCGGTCGGTTGATGGTGTGCGGACGGTGATCGCACTGCGGCCGGGGACGCATGCCCGGTTCAGTACGAATCGGTTTCATGAGACTTGGCATGTGTTGAGTGATGATCACGGGGCTCGGTTGTTGAGCCGATTGCTGTGGGGGCTGTCGTATCAGGCCCGGCCGGGGACTGTGCTGGTGATCGATCGGGAGTTCCTGATGCCGACGCCGTTCGACGCGGATCCGGCCGATCCCATTGTGCTGGTGCCACAGTGGTGCACTCGGCTCGATGAGCGCGGCGCGGCTCAGTTGAAAGCACAGTTGCCGCTGCGGCATTCAGAGGGGACTGTGCGGTGGCAGACGTCCGGACTCGAGCGAACGCTCGAGCCGCAGGCCTTCGACGCGTGGTGCGCCGAACGCCGATACCGTAGCGGTTCGAGCCATGTCGCCCGGCGGCGCGGGCTGCTCGTGCTCACCGCGCGGACGCCCGACCACTGCCGCCAGTGGGCTCTCGACGCGGCGCGCCTGGATTCGGCGCGATACGGCACCGACCACGTCTACCTCGACGCGTGGGATCGCGGGCACGACGGGGAGATCCAGATCTTCCGGAAATTCCGGCCGATGGTCGGTGTGGCCGAACAGGCGCGCGCACAGGTTCTTTCGCGTGCTGATGCGCCATCGGCACCGAGTGAGCTGCGGGCCGCGGTGTGGGACGAAGCCGAAAGCGTTCGGGTGACGCGCACCTGCGCATTCGGGTCTGGTCCGGGAATGCGCATGCACTCGGTCCTGCCGCCGGCGAGATGCTCGCCCACGCTGATGTGCACTCGCTCGACGATCTCGCCGAACTCGGCGCCGTACGGGCATACCGGCGGCTGCGCGCGGCCGGGGTGAAGGGCTTGAACCTGGAAATGCTGTGGGCCTTGGAGGGTGCGCTCACCTACCGTCATCGCCGCTGGATCAGCAGCGGGCGCCGCCGCGAGATGATCGCCGAACTCGGCGCCGCCCCCGCCTCCGCACCAGCCAGGCGGCGTCGACGTTACCGCGCGCCGGTGCGGTCATCCCATGGCGTCACCGTGGGCGCGAGGCACTGAACCCGGTCTCCACGGCGAACATCGCCGAGACCGGGTCGCGCCACACGGAGGCTCCCGCGTCGCCGACCGGCGAGTACGACGTCAGGCCGCGGTGTTCACGATCGACATGGCGATGCCGTCGAGGATGTCGTGTTCGCTGACGATGAGTTCGGAAACTCCGGCGCGGCTGGCCAATTCGTCGGCGAGAACTTCGGTGATCACGGCGCCGCCGCCGATCACGTCGACGCGGCCGGGGTGCATCGGGCCGAGGGCGGCGCGTTCGTCGTGGTTCATGCCGATCAGGCGGTCGCAGACCTGGTGGACCTCGGCCAGGCTCAGGCGGGTGAGATGCACTCGGGCGGAGTCGTATTCGGGGAGGTCGAGGGCGACGGCGGTGATCGTGGTCATCGTGCCTGCCACGCCGACCCAGGTGTGGACCTTGTCGACGGGGACCTTGACGAAGGCTTCGTCGAGCTTGTCCTGGGCGAATTCTCTTGCGGCAGCGACCTGTTCGGCGGTCGGCGGGTTGCCCGCGAGGCAGCGCTCGGTGATGCGGACGCAGCCGATGTCGGCGGAATAGGCTGCCTGGACGCCGTTCTCGTCGCCGACCACCAGCTCGGTCGAACCACCACCGAGATCGACCACGACGAAAGGTCCCGCGTCGGCGGACAATTCGCCGACGGCACCGGCGAAGGAGAGGCGGGCTTCTTCATCACCGGTGATCACCTCGGCGACCGCACCCGGCACCGCCCGGCCGAGTTCGGTGCGGGTCATCGAGAAGAAATCGTCGCGATTGGCGGCATCACGGGTGGCGGAGGTCGCGACCATGCGGACGCGCGAAACACCCTGTGCCACCATCACATCGACATAGTCGGCCAGCGCAAGGCGCGTGCGTTCGATGGCTTCGGGCGCGAGCCGACCGGTGGCGTCCACACCTTGACCGAGGCGAACGATGCGCATCTCCCGGTGCACGTCGGTGAGCCCGCCGTCGGCACCCACCTCGGCGATCAGCAAGCGGATCGAGTTGGTGCCGCAGTCAACTGCGGCGATGCGCTCACTCATTGGTGCCCTCCAGAGGTCTCGGCCCGTGCACGGGCACTGCCCGCGATTATGCCTGTTCGCCGGGTGCGGCGGGCCAGTCGGCAGGGATCGCGGTCCCACGGAATCCGGCAGCGGCGGCCAGCGCGACGGCCTCGTCGCCGAAGGGGTTCAGACCGGGCCCCTTGGCGAGCGAGTGCGCGATGAGCACGTGCAGGCACTTCACCCGGTCGGGCATCCCACCACCGGTGAAATCGGTTCCGAGAGACTCGATTTCGTTGCGTTCGGCCAGGTAGCTCTCGTGCGCGCGACGGTAGGCGGCGGCCAGTTCGGGGTCGGTGGCGAGGCGTTCGGTCATCTCGCGCATCACCCCGGCCGATTCCTGCCTGCTCGCCTCGGCGGTGAGCCGCGGGTCGGTCAGGTAGTAGAGGGTGGGGAACGGGGTGCCGTCGGGCAGGCGCGGCGCGGTCTTCACCACGGCGGGCAGGCCGTCGGGGGTGCGGTAGGCGACTTCGAGCACTCCGCGAGGCTCGCGGCCCAACTGCTTCGCGATGATCTCGAGGTCCTGCTCATTCGGTGTCGTCACCGTGGTCCTTCCGGGGCTGGTTCGGAGATGCTGCGCCACAGGTCGGTGTACCAGGGGTCGGGCGCGGCTGTGCGGGTGCTCATCGGCGGCGGCGCTGGTGCTTCGATGCCGGGAATCTGCACGATGTAGGGGGTTTCGCCGGGCATTACCAGGCGAAGGCGGTCGCGCGCTTCGGAACGGATGTAGGCCGGATCCTGTTGTTGCGCACGACGATCGCGCAGGCCGGCCAGGTCGGCTTCGAGTTCGGTCCGCTGCTTGGCCAGTGCCACGGCCTCGGCGCGCTGGCTGAAGTAGGTGCGCGTCGGCACGGCCAACGTGAGCGCGAGGCCACACAGCACCGCCGCCAGGATCACCGCTTTGCCGGTCGAGAGACCGAGGATGGTGTGTTCGCTGCGCTCGAGCTTGCCGCTGGGCTTGCGCGAGGTGGCGGAGTCCGGGCGGCGGCGGGTGGGGCGTTTGGCCGCGGTGGGGCGGCCCGGCGTGTCGAGACTCGGGCGGGAGCGCGCGGCCCGCGACGTGCGCTTGTCCCCTCGTCCACCCGGACTGGTTCCACGCGCACGTCGCTCGGTCATTCGCTACCGCCCCTGTACTGCTTTCAGAATTCGCCGGTGAAACGCGGGAAGGCCACGTCACCCGCGTAGCGTGCCGAATCACCGAGGGCGTCCTCGATGCGCAGCAGCTGGTTGTACTTGGCGACCCGCTCGGAACGCGCGGGAGCGCCGGTCTTGATCTGGCCCGAGCCCACGGCGACCGCGAGGTCGGCGATGGTGGTGTCCTCGGTCTCGCCCGAACGGTGCGACATCATGGTCTTGTAGCCATTGCGGTGCGCCAGCTCGACAGCGTCGAGAGTCTCGGTCAGCGTGCCGATCTGGTTGACCTTCACCAGCAGCGCGTTGGCCGCACCCTTGGCGATGCCCTCTTCGAGGCGCTCAGGGTTGGTGACGAACAGGTCGTCGCCGACCAGCTGCACCTTGTCGCCGATGGCGTCGGTCAGCGCGACCCAGCCGTCCCAGTCGTCTTCCGACAGCGGGTCCTCGATGGAGACCAGCGGGTACCGGGTGAGCAGGTCCGCGTAGAAATCGCCCATTTCGGCGGCGGTGCGGACCTTGCCCTCGAACTTGTAACCCTCACCCTCGGTGTAGAACTCGGTGGCGGCCACGTCGAGCGCCAGCGCCACATCGGTGCCGAGCTTGTAGCCGGCGCGCTCGATGGCGACGCTGATCAGGTCGAGTGCTTCCACGGTGCCCGCGACGTCGGGGGCGAAGCCACCCTCGTCACCGAGACCGGTGGACAGGCCCTTCTCCTTCAGCACGGCCTTGAGCGAGTGGTACACCTCGGTGCCCCAGCGCAGTGCCTCGCGGAAGGTGGGGGCGCCGATCGGGGCCACCATGAATTCCTGCACGTCCACGCCGGTGTCGGCGTGCGCGCCACCGTTGAGGATGTTCATCATCGGCACCGGCAGCACGTGGGCGTTCGGGCCGCCCAGGTAGCGGAACAGCTCGAGACCCGAGGACTCGGCGGCACCGCGGGCCACGGCCAGCGACACACCGAGCAGGGCGTTCGCGCCGAGGCGGGACTTGTCAGGGGTGCCGTCCAGGTCGAGCAGGACCTGGTCGACGGTGCGCTGCTCCACGGCGTCGAGGCCGATGATGGCGGGCGCGATCTCGTCGAGGACGCCCTCGACAGCCTTGGTCACACCCTTGCCGCCGTAGCGGTCGCCGCCGTCACGCAGCTCGACGGCCTCGTGCTCGCCGGTGGACGCACCGGAAGGTACGTCTGCCCTGGTCAGGGTGCCGTCGTCGAGGGCGATCTCGACCTCGACGGTGGGATTGCCGCGCGAATCCAGAATCTCGCGAGCTCCGACCTGTTCGATAATGGCCACGAAAACTGCTCCTTACGACGGAAGGCACGGTAGGTATCACGGGAAGGGCCGTGCGTGCCGAGCCTATCGTCTCGGCGGAGTGTGGAGTAACCGGCACTCCGGGCCGTGGGTAACTACACGCGGCGGCCGATGCTGTATATCGCGGCGCGATCGCGCACCACATGCATGTATTTGTTCGACTGGTTGTAGGCGAACAGGGCACGCTGCCAACCGTCGGCCGAGGTCAGATCGCCGCCGCGGGTGCAGAGGTAGCGGGCGGCGGTGAGAGCGGCGTCGTCGATGTTCTGCGGGTCGGCCACACCGTCGCCGTTGGCGTCGACGCCCCAGCGCTTCCAGGTTTCGGGGATGAACTGCAGCGGGCCGACGGCGCGGTCGTAGGTGGTGTCGCCGTCGAGGCTGCCGCCGTCGGTGTCGCGGATGTCGGCGTTGCCGTTGGTGCCGTCGAGGGCGACGCCGATGATCGACGGACGCACCGTCCCGTCGGCGTCGACGCCCGCACCGCGGTGGGTGCCGTGCCCGCTCTCCACGCTGGCGATGCCGGCGAGGGTCGTCCAGGCAATCCCGCATTCGGGCCGCGACTTCGCCAGCACGGCGGCGGCGTACCCG
This sequence comes from Nocardia sp. IBHARD005, assembly GCF_052814245.1. Taxonomy (NCBI): domain Bacteria; kingdom Bacillati; phylum Actinomycetota; class Actinomycetes; order Mycobacteriales; family Nocardiaceae; genus Nocardia; species Nocardia sp. IBHARD005. The sequence continues at coordinate 2,562,786 of NZ_CP199935.1, read as the reverse complement.
TAGGCCTCCAGCGCGACCGGTTCGATGCCGATCGCGCCGGACTGCTCGTCGGCCCAGGCGCGCAACTGCCCGGATGCGCGGCCCGGTGCGTCGACATCGATCACGGGCAGCGCGACTCCCGGCCCCGGCGGCATGTCATCGGGGATCGACGCGAGCGAACTGCACCCCGCCAACAGGGCACTGAACGCGACTGCGGCGGCCACGCCGACCTTCTGCACTGACATCTTTTCAATCATCCAGATCCAGCGAGATTTATGCACGTCTCACAGCCACTTCTCAGAGTGGGACGTAGCAGACCGCCAAACCTGTGGCGGCGCCCGGCTTCATGGTGAAGGCTCCCGAGGCGCCCACCGGCCGTGGACATTCCGCGCCCGGACCCCGATGAACTTCGGTCACCGTCGCGTTGGCGGCCGGATCGGCACAGTCGACGAGCGCGGGCGGCGCACTGCCCGCGACGCCGAACCCGATCAGGCAATCGCCTGGTTGCCCGTATCCCAGGTGATCGGTATTCGCCGGGCCGAGGCAGACCACCACGCGCAGATCGGTCGTCGCGCCGGTGTCGACGAACACCGCATTGACATTGCCGTCGTCGGGGCACTGCGGCGACCCCGGCTCGACGTGCTGGGTTCGCACCGACAGGACCCGGTGGCGCACGCCCGGTTGGTCGCACGGGGCCACCGTCATCGTCGTCGCGGCGGCGCAGTCACCGACTTCGCTGCCACTCATCGAGGTCGAGGTCGCGATGGGCCGTGCGCACACCACGATCACGCGGCCACCGAGCGAAACCTGGGCAACGGCGGTACGGGTCGCGGCGTGGGTTTTGCAGGCCTGATCGGTGACCGGGATTCGCGCGTGGATTTCGATGCCGACCACATCGAGGGTGGCGGCCGGTGTGCCGCAGGTCATCCGCACGATCGTCTCGCCGCCCTTCTTCACGTCGACGCAGTCCCCGGCGAGCAACCCGCCCGGATCGGTGGTGTTGGCGCGGGTGGGCGACAAGCACAGGGCGGCGGCGGGATTCGACTCGTCCGGCTTCGGGTCGAGGACCGCGCGGGTGGCATCGGCGTACTTCATGCAGATGATCCCGAACGGCCACTGCGCCGACTCCCTCGCGACGATCCGGTAGGTCGCGCGCTCGTCAGCACAGCCGTACTCCACCGGTATCTCAGCACCGGACACGCAGTCCCCCACCGCCATTGCCGGCGGTTCGGTGCGGGTGAGCACGTACCCGGCCACCCCGGCCGCCGTTCCCACGGCGACAACGACGGCGAGCACGAGCCACCGCACCCACCGCCTGCGCGGGGAATCGACCGGCGGGGTGTGCGCGAACGGCGGCTCGGCGGGCGCCTGGATCGGCTCGCCGGACTGCGGCGGCGCGGGGTACGTCATCGGGTACGTCTCCTGAAATCGCTTGGAGGACAACCCGATTTAGTCGGAGACAGGGTGACAACTGTTACAGAGTCGAGCCGCGTGGCGCGGGCGTCATCCCCGAGTAGGTCGGCGCCGCCTGCGCTGCGCGGGTGATCAGCCGAGAAGGTCGGCGGTCGCCTGGTGGGCTGGTGCGGCGAGAACGGTCGCCGGGGTGCCTGATTCGACTATGCGTCCGTGGTCGAGGACGAGGAGGTCGGTGCAGTGTCCGCGGACCAGGGTCATGTCGTGGCTGATCAGGATGACCGCGGCGCCGCGGTCGGTGCGGAGGCGGTCGAGCAGCGACATGATGGCGGCGGCGGTGCCGGCGTCGAGGGCGGTGGTGATCTCGTCGCAGATCAGCACCGCTGGGTCGGCGGCGAGGGCGCGGGCCAGGGCTACTCGTTGACGCTGGCCGCCGGAGAGTTGGTGGGGGCGGCGGGCGGCGAGGTCGGCGGGCAGGTCGACGGCGGCGAGCAGGGCGGTGACGCGGGTGCGGATTTCGGGTCTGGGGACTCGCGCGATGCGGCGCAAAGGGCGTGCCAGGGTCTGCTCGACGGTGCGTCGTGGATTCAACGCCGCGCGAGGGTTCTGGGTGACAAGTTGAATACCATTGGCACCGGCCTTGATTCGCCGCCTGCTCCCCACCGGCACCCGCGCACCACCGACATCCAGCGATCCGGCGGCATCGGCGTGCAAACCCGCGATCACCCGCGCGAGCGTGGTCTTTCCCGCCCCAGAAGGCCCAACGACAGCCAGGGCGGCACCTGCGGTCAGGCTGAATCCGATGTTCTCCAGCACCGTGTGGCCGCCCGCGTCCGCGTTGATTCCCTTGGCGTGCACGGCAATTACCTCGCCGCCACCCGTCGGATCGCTGGTCGGAGATGCCGTACCGGCGGGGTCGGTATTCAGCACCCGATGCCCATTGCGGTCTGCTGGAGCCTCCGACTGGTCGACCTGTTGGCGCCCGGTCGGCCCCGAAGGTCCGTTGGACAGGTGCGCTTCGCGCGCTGAATCAGCAACCACTGCCGCGCCGTCCGTCCGTCCGCTGAACGCCTCGGCCTCGGCGATGCGGTCGGCGCCGATGACCGAGGCCGCAACCGTCCGACCGGCCGACCGGCGGCGGTCGCTTGCGGAATCAGACACTGCGGCAGCGATATTCACCGAACCCTCACCGGGTGGGTGGAGTTCGATCACGGTGTCGGCGATGGCGTTGATCGCCTCGGTGTCGTGGCCCGAGAGCAGGACGGTGGTGGAGTGCTCGGTGGCGAGGACCGATATCAGCTGGGCAATTTCGGTGCGGAGGGTGCCGTGCAGGCCCGCCAGGGGTTCGTCGAGGACGAGGACTCGGGGGCGGCGGAGGATGGCTCGAGCCAGGGCCACTCGGCGTTGCTGGCCGCCGGAGAGGCGGGCGCAGCGGCGGCGGAGGTGGGTGGGGTCGAGGCCAACTCGTTCGAGGACGGCCAGGCGGTCGGCGTCGGAGCTGCCGGGCGCCGCGTCGGCCAGGACCGCTCGGACACGCAGCAGCGGGTTGAGTTCGGAGCCGGGATCCTGGCCGACATAGGCGATGTGCTCGCGCCGGAATCTGCGCAGGGCACCGGCGTCGAGCGCGAACACGTCATATCCCGCAACCCGCACCGTGCCCTCCCCACGAACACCGGCAGGCAGATGCCCGAGGAGCGCACGCATCGCCGTCGACTTCCCCGCGCCCGACGCCCCGGTGAGTGCGGTGACCGTCCCCGATTTCAATCGAAATGACAACGGCGCCAACACCACTGCCCCACTGTCAGCAACGACGCTGAGCCCGTCCACCACCGCCGCAGCCCCGGAATCCACCACCGAGATCCCACATCCCCTCGGCCGCCCAGCACCTCCCGCGCCTCCTGCGCGCCCAGCACCTCCCGCGCCCCCAGCACCTCCCGCGCCTCCCGCGCCCCCAGCACCTCCCGCGCCCCCCGCACCTCCCGCGCCTCCCGCGCCCCCAGCACCTCCCGCGCCCCCCGCACCTCCCGCGCCTCCTGCGCGCCCGGCATCTCCCGCGCCCCCAGCATCGCCCACGACCGTTGGAGCTCCCCTGTCTCCCATGCCTTCAGCGCCACGTGCAGCCCTCGTGGCTCCCGCGTTCCGCTCGCTCTCCGCGCCGCCCGGGGTCCCCGCGGCTGCTGCATCTCCCGCGCTCACGGTCCCGAGTGCGCTCTCCGCGCATGTCTCGGCTTCCGCCCTGGCAACCCGGACCGCGCCGACATCATCCGATGCGGTTTTCGGGTTCACTCGATTCCTGGGGCCACTGGTCACCACCAGGTTCACGCCGACGGCCACGATGGCGATGGCAGCGCTCGGCGCCAGGACCGCCCAGGGGTTCAGCAGAAGTCCAGAGGCGTTGTCGCGGACCATGATCGCCCAGTTGTCGGGGCCAAGCGCTGAGACGCCGAGGAAGGCGATGGTGCTGACGAGGTAGATGGCGACGACGAAGCGCAGGCCGAGCTGGGTGGTGAAGACGGCGCGCAGGTTGGGGAGGATCTCACGGAAGACGAGATGGGACAGGGATTCGCCGCTGGCCACGGCGGCTTCGACGTAGCCGGAGGCCGCGATGGTCGCGGCGGAGGCAGCGAAGATCCTGGCGCAGTAGGGAACTCCGAAGAGCAGCGATACCGCGATCAGCGCGGTAACCCCACCCTGGGGCCATGCGGTGAGCACGAGCAAGATGCCGAGGACCGCGGGGAGCAGGATGACCAGGTCGCCGCAGAGTTCGATGACCTTGCCCGCCCGCGGGCGCACGGCGGCGACCGCGCCGAGGACGGCCGACAGCACTGTCACCGCCACCGCGATCACCGCGGAAACCGCCAGCAGGTGGGTGCCGCCGGTGAGCAGGTGGCTGAGCACATCCCGGCCCAGCCGATCAGTCCCGAGCAGCGCTCCCCCGCCCGGCGGCGCGAACGGCATCCCGACCGCCTTGTCCCCCGAATAGGGCGCGAACAGCGGCCCCACCGCCGCGAGCAGCACAACCAGCCCCACACCAACCGCCGCCGAATACCGCCCCCACCCGGCACCGGACCTGGACATATGTTCACCAGGCCCTGACGGAGACATCGGCCGAGAACGAAAAACCACCACGGCCTGATGATCTTGCTCTGCGGCGCGAGAATCCTGCTGCACTAGGCGGCCTTTCGTGTGGTCATCTCGTGCGGGTCGCGGCCCATGCACGGACGGCGTCGGCGACGGCTAGGAGGGCCATGATGACTATCGCCGTCAGGGCGACTACCGCGGCGACCATGGTGGCGTCCCGGTCGGCGACGGAACCGGCGAGAACGGCACCGATACCGGGATAGTTGAAGAGCGTCTCGACCACCAGGGCGCCGCCGAAGAGCATGCCGACCGAGGTCGCGTACCCGGCGACGATGGTCGGCGCGGCAAACGGCAGCATGTGACGGACCAGAATCGTGCGGGTCGGGAGTCCTTCCAGCACAGCACTTTCCACATGGGGCGCGCCAGCCACATCGAGCAGGGCCGAGCGCACGACGCGGGCGTTCCAGCCGATCTGCGGAATCGCCAACGCCAGCACCGGCAGCACCAGCATCTCGGGTCCGACGGGAAACCCGGAACGGCCGGTAATGGTCACGGCCGGGAGCCACCCGGTGGCCAGGGAGAACACCAGGATCAACAAGGTGCCGCCGACGAATTCGGGGACGGCCACCGCCATCGTGCTGACGGGCTGCAGAATTCGCGATCCGAGCGCGGTCGGACGCATCGCCCACCAGCAGCCGAGCCCCAGGGACAGCGCGATGGTCAGCAGCAAGGCGATCCCACCCAGCAGCAGGGTCTGCGGGAACTTGTCTGCCAGCAACGCGCCGATCGAGTTCCCCCGCGCGGTCTGCCCGAAATCCCCGGTGAGCACCCCGCAGATCCAGTCCAGGAACTGCACCGGCAGCGCGCGATCCAGACCGAGTTCGTGCTCTTTCGCCGCGAGCTCGGCCGGGTCCGCCTCCCTGCCGAGCGCCGAACGTGCCGCGTTCCCCGGTAGCAGATCCACCGCGACGAACACGACGGCCAGCAATGTCATCAGCAGCGCGATCCGCCGCAACATCGGCAGGGCAAAGGTTTTCACGGCACCGGCCTTCAACGGGTTCACGCCAACCAGGCGCGTTCCAGCTGAACGCGCGCGAACCCACCGAGCGTCGGCAGGCCACGCACCGTGCCCGCGGCGATGTCGACACCATCGGCCATGCCCCACACCAGATAGCCGCCGCGCTCGAACTCGATGCGCTGCAGTTCACGCACGGCCCGCGTGTACTCGTCACCGGATGCGGCCAGCGCCTTGGCGTCGGCAGCGTCGAATTCTGGTTCGCGGAAAGCGGTTTCGTTGCGGTTGGAACCCGAGGTCATCAGCTTGTCGGCCAGGAACACCACCGAGTCGTTGGTCCCCCACGACACCGTGTACAGCGGTGCGTTGAGCCAGGTCTGGTCGTAGAAGGCGGCCGATTCCGCCACCTGCACGTCGAGCCGGACGCCGATCTCGGCGAGCTGGGTGGCGATCACCTTCGCCGATTCGACCTCGCCGGGCACTTCGGCCTTGGTCACGAACGGGTAGCTGCGTCCGGTGTCGAAACCGGCCTCGCGCAGGAGGGTTCGCGCGCGCTCGACATCGCGGTCACGACGCAGCGTGGTGTCGTAGAGCGGGTCGGCGGTGCCGAGAACATCGGCGGCGACGGTGCCGTAGCCGGAGTGCACCTGGTTGACCAGTGCGGGCCGGTCGACGCCGAGGCGCAGCGCGGCGCGCACCCTGGCATCGGCGAACGGGCCGTCGGCGGCACGCATGGCCACACCGAGCATGGTGTCGTTGGCACGCCGGATGACCTGCAGGTCACCGCGCCCCGCGGCGGTGCGCCCGGCGATCGCGCCCACGTTGGAGGCGAGGTCGATCTGCCCGCCCAGCGCCGCGTTGCCCAGCGCGGTGACGCTGTCGAACATTGTCACCTCGATGGCGTCGAGCAGCGGCGGTGTGCCGTGCCAGCGCTCGTTGCGTACCAGCCTGGCGTTGCCGCCCTGAGAGGACTCGAGCCGGAACGGGCCGGTGCCGATCGCGGCGGTGAAGTCGGTGGTGTCCTTCGGCACAGTGAAGGTCATCAGCCGAAGCAGCAGTGGCAGTTGGGTATTGGGTGCGGGCACCGTGAACACGACGCGGTTCGGTCCGTCGGCGACGATGTCGTTCTCGGCCACCGGCATCTTCGAGGCACCGCCGACCGAGCGCAGGCGCCGCATCGACCACACCACGTCGTCGGCGGTCACCGGCGCACCGTTGTGGAAGGTCGCACCGTCGGCGATGGTGAAGGTCCAGCGGCGGTTGTCGTCGCTGGGCTCCCAGCGCGAGGCCAGGCGCGGGGCGACGGTCGGGTCAGCGCCGGGAACGGTGAGCGCGTCGTAGACGAGCGAGGTGACGAGGAAGTCGCTGTCGTTGCTGAGGTTGGCGTGCGGGTCACGTTCGCTGCGCGCGGGGGTGCCGAGCGCGCCGACCCGGAGGGTGCCACCGCGTTGCGCGGTGGTGGACCGATTATCACTGGTGCACGCTGCCGCCAGGAGCAGTGCGGTGACGCCGATACCGGACTGGAAGAGCTGCCTGCGAGTGAAACTCATCGTGTTGCCTCCTCGAACCGCCTGCGCCGGAACCCCTTTCCCGACGCCGCAAACTAGGCGAGGCTAGCCTAAAAGCAGAACGGAGTGGGGAGCTTCACATTCACCGTCACCGAACCGAAGCGACCCGCGACACCCCGGTCGGCGCCCACTTCGGCAACTCGGGTAGAAAGCGACGTTCTAGGGATCGGCTATGTTATATAGATCGGCTATCTCCCTCGCCGACACGTTAGGTTAGTCTTGCCTAATCAGCTGGTAGGCACTACCTTCGCACATCGAGCCTGAAGATCACCCGATTTCGACCGATGCGAAGAAGGGAAACCGGTGAAAAGCGTTCTGCCCGAACGTCTGACGATTCACCAGCACGACATCGAATATCGCGAGCTCGATCCCGGCGCCGCGACGGCGCTGCGATCGCTCGCGACCGAGATCCGCCACCGATTAGGTGACGCACCACACACCGCGACCCTGCACGACCCCACTCTGATCGCGCAGATCACCGAGCGCGCGGGCGAACTGCCCGACAGCGTGCGCCACGCGGTGCGACCGCCCGCCACCGTGGCCGGTGCGACCGTGGTGCGCGGGTTGCCCGTCGATGACGCCGATTTCGGTCCGACGCCGCCGCATTGGCAGGCCGCGGCCGAGCACGCGGACCGCGGTTCACTCGAACTGGATATCACGATGTTGCTGCTCGGGCGTTGTGTCGGTGAGCCTTTCGGCTGGCAGGGGCAGCAGAACGGCAGACTGGTCAACAACATCGTGCCCGCCGCGGGCCACGAGGACGAACAGTCGGGCGCGAGCAGTTCCACCCTGCTCAGCCCGCATACCGAGGACGCCTTCCATGCTCAGCGCGCGAACCTGCTCATGCTGACCTGCCTGCGCAACCCCGACCGGGTCGCCACCACGGTCTCCTCGGTGCGCGAGGTACGCCTGTCCGACGCCGATCTGCGCGCGCTCACCACCCCGACGCTGCCGATCCTGCCCGACGTCTCCTACGGCACCGGCTTCGATCAGCTCGCACCGTTGCCGACGCTGTGGCTCGACGAAAATGACTCTGTCACAGCACGTTACGATCCCGCTTACACCCCGCTCGATGATGCGGACGCGGTCTTCCGCGCCGCCTACGCCAGGCTCACCGCCGAACTCACCAGGGTCAGTCACGCCCCCGCGCTGGCACCCGGCGAGATCCTGCTGGTGGACAACGACGTCGCCGTGCACGGGCGCGTTCCGTTCCGCGCGCGCTACGACGGCACCGACCGCTGGCTCAAGCGCATCAATATCCGGCTGCCCGAACGCGCTCGGCGCGCGCAGGAGTCGTCCGAGAATGGGTATGGCCAACACGTGGTCGCGCCGTTCCGGGCGGCCGCTGATCGGACAGCAGAGCGGGGCATTACAGATGAACGAGGATCCGTTGAACAACCGTGACCGCGGCATCGGGCTGCGGGTACTTTCCCGCAGCGACCTGGCCGACGTGCCGATCAGCCCCGCCGAAGTGGTGCGTGCCGTCGAGGAGGCCTATCTCGCCTTCGCGGCGGGCGAATCCGACAACCCGCGCAAATTGAGCGTGGCCGACCCCGGCGGCTCCTCGGTGTCCTACGCCATGCTCGGCCGCGACGGGCGGCGGCGCGTGGTGGCCATGAAGACCTCCTACAAATTCGATCCCGGTCACGATCGCAGCACCAAGCGGTACTACACGACCATCACGCTCTACGACGACACCACCGGCGCCCCCATCGCGATGATGGACTGTGCGCGGGTCGGCGCGTTACGCACGCCCGCCGTGTCGGCGCTGCTGGTGCGCGAGACGGCGCGGCGCGGGGCGGAGAGTGTGCTGCTCATCGGCACCGGGACGCAGGGACGTAATGCGTTGCCGCACTTGCTCGCCGCGAATCCGCAGCTGCGCAAGCTGATGGTGTACGGCACGCATCCCGAGGGGCTGGCCGCCGTGCGTTCGCACCTGGCCGACGCGGCGCCACACGCGCTGCTAGACGTGGTCGACGACCCGTACGCGGCGGCGGCGTCCGCCGATGTGGTGCTCGCCGCGGCCGGGCCCGGCACCGAGGTCGCGCTCGAATCCTCGCATCTGGCACCGGGTTCGGTGGCCGTACTGGTCGGCTACGGGCTGGCGCCCTCGACCCTGGTCGAGGCCGATCGGGTGGTCGCCACCAGTGCGGCGCAGATGGCGCTGACGGGCACCGACATGGTCGGACCCGACGGGACGCTGCGTTCGGTGGACGCCGAACTGCCGCAGGTGCTCACCCGCAGCGCCGTGGCCCGCCGCACCGAGGACGAGAAGATCTTCGTCTACAACAGCGGGCTGGTGCTCACCGATATCGCGGTCGCGCACGCGCTGGCCGCCCGCGCCATCGCCGAGGGACGGGGTACCGAGGTGCCGCTGTGGGACTAGCCGGTGACGGGCCCGATGTCGCCGCACGCGACACGGTGTCCGACGCACCCGGTGCCGGGCGAGCCGCTGACGACAGCAGGGTGCCCGCGCACCGCCCGTCACCAGCCCATCCCGATCCGAGCGGAGTCGGCACCGAGCGGTGGCGCGTCGCCGAATCCCTTACGGCGGAGGGACTTACAGCCGAGGGGCGTCCGGAACACTGCGCACCGCCGATGCCCGCGTATATCGAGGTCATCGAACAGCGCCTGCTCGCTGATCCGGTGTTGCTCGGGGATATCGCGGACACCGTCGGCGGGCCGTTTCATGTGATGTTTCCCGAGCGGGTTTCGCACAACATCATGGCCTTCCAGCAGGTGTTCGCCGACTCGGGCGTGGACGGGTTCGTGTACTTCGGGAAGAAGGCGAACAAGGCGGGGTGCGTGGCTCGGGCGTGCGCGGAGAACGGCGCGGGCATCGATGTCGCGAGCACCGGTGAGTTGGTCGCGGCGCTGGCAGCGGGTGTGCGGGGCGAGGATCTGATGGTCACCGGGCCCGCCAAGTCCGACGACCTGCTGTGGCTGGCCGCCCGGCATCGGGCGCTGATCGCGATCGATGCCATCGACGAACTCGACCGGCTGACCGCGCTCGAGCTGCCCGTACGGGTGCTGTTGCGGGTCCTGCCCGAAGGCTCGACCAGCCGGTTCGGACTCGACCGGATGGAACTCGAGCAGGCAATCCAGGCCATCGGCGCCCCGATTACACTGTCGGGCTTCAGTTTCCATCTTTCCGGCTACGACGCCATCGCTCGCTCCGAGCAGGCGGCCACCCTGGTCGGGCGCTGCCTGCGCGCACGGGCCGACGGCCATTCGGCCGATACGATCTCGATCGGCGGCGGTTTCGGCGTCGACTACCTCGAAGCCTCGACGTGGGCAGACTTCCGGAACACCCTCAGCGACAACTGGTTCCACACGAATCCGCCCGGCGACTACTACCCGTACCACTTCCCGGTTCCTGGTTCCGCCATGCTCGGTGCCATCACCACCCACAACGGCCTCGCCGAACTGTTGCGCGACAACGAAATACGACTCGCGATCGAACCCGGCCGCGCACTACTCGACCGTGCGGGCAGCTCGGTCTTTCGCGTACAAGGCGTGAAAACCCGCACCGCCCATGGCAACCCGTACGACATCCTCACCGTCGACGGCACCAGCCTCAGCCTGTCCGAGCAGTGGTTCGACAGCGAATACCTCCCCGATCCCGTGCTGTGGCCGCAACGCCCCGGCCATCTCACCCCCACCTGCGTCGGCGCCACCACCTGCCTGGAGTCCGACCTGCTGAGCAGACGGCGCATCCCGCTGCCCCGCCGCGCACGAACCGGCGACCTGCTCGTCTACCCGAACACCGCCGGATATCAGATGGATTCCAACGAATCCGGATTCCACGAACTCCCACTCCCGCCCAAGGTGGTGCTGCGCGCAGGCGCCGACCGACTGCGCTGGAGTCTGGACAGCACACTCCGCTGATCCACCCCGAGATACCGATCCGATGGAGGAACCACCCATGGCTCTCGTCACGCGCGTGACGGACCTGATCGGCCGCACCCCCCTGTTCGAACTCGCCGTCACCGACACCGGCACCCGGCTGCTGCTCAAGCTCGAACAGTTCAATCCGACCGGCGCCGCCAAGATCAGAATGGCCCGTTCGATGGTGCTCGACGCGGAGCAGCGTGGTTTGCTGCGCGATGGCGGGCATATCATCGAGTCGACGTCAGGTAACACCGGACTCGGCTTGGCGGTGGTCGCGGCCGAACGTGGCTATCGATTCACCGCCGTGGTCGACAACCACGCCTGTAAGGACAAATTGCGCGCGATGCGAGCCATGGGCACCGACCTGGTGTTCGTCGCCGACGACGGTGACGACGAGCTGGCCACCTCGGCCCGCGAAGACCTCGCCGAGGCAATGGCGGCCACCCGCGACGACGCGTACTTCACCGAACAGCACAACAACGATGCCAACGCCGTCGGCTATTACGCCGTCGCCGAGGAGTTGCTGGCAGAGGTCGAGCGGGTCGACATCCTGCTCTCGGCGGTCGGCACCGGCGGCTCACTGTTCGGCACCGCCACCCGCCTGCGCGACCTCGGTCTGCCCGCCCGGGTGATCGGGATCGAGCCGGTCGGATCCATCGCCTTCGGCGGCGAGGGCGGCCCGTATTGGCAGTCGGGCACCGGCACCCCACCCGGCGCGACCATCGGCACCGCCGTCGACTACGCGCTGCTCGACGAGGGCGTGAAAGTCAGCGATGTCGATGCCTTCGCCACCGCTCGCGCCGTCGCCAGGACACACGGGCTGTTGATCGGCGGTTCGGCCGGCGGCTCGGTGCACAATGCCTTGGCACGGCTGGCGGAGTTTCCGGCCGGGTCCACCGTGGTAACGATCGTGTGTGATGGTGGCGAGAAATATCTCGATACCGTGTTCGACGACGACTGGATGAGCGCCCGCGACCTGCTCGATCCCGCCGCCGAAGCGGAAGTGACCACGCTGCTGCGCCGCTATTCACCGCTGCGGCGCCAGGACCAATTGATGGAGGTCAGGTGAGCGCGATCGCGCGCGAAACGAACCCCGGAGCGGGTGGGTGAACGGCACGGCGACCGATAGCAGCGCGCTGGCCAGGCTGGCGACGCCGATCGCGCTCACCCAGCTGGCGCAGATCGCGGTCTCGACGACCAATCTCGTGCTGATGGGCACGCTCGGTGTGCGCGAGGTCGCCGCGGGCGGGCTGGCGCTGGTGCTGTTCAACCAGATCCGCACCATGTGCGTCGGGCTGATCACCGGCACCGGGAATCAGATCGCCGGTGCGCTCGGCGCGGCCGGTAAGCGTGGCGATTCGGCCGACGACGAAGTGCGGGCGGTGGTGCGGGCCGCGTTCGTCATCGCGACGCTCGCCGGACTGCTCGGTGGGGCGCTGTTGATCGGGCTCGGCTGGGTGCTGCCGTGGCTCGGTCAGGACGCGGCGGTGCTCGAGCTGGCCCGGCCGATGATGATCGCGCTCGCGCCCGGGTTGCTGCCGTGCCTGTGGTTCCAGGTGTTGCGGCAGTACACCGTCGGTATGCAGCGTCCACAGGCGTTGCTGCTGGTCACGCTCGGTTCGGTGGCCTTGAACCTGGTGCTCGCGCTGGCCTTCATCCACGGCTGGGCCGGCATTCCGGCCATGGGTCTGACGGGTGTGGGCATCGCGACCTCGCTGGTCTTCGGAATCACCTTCGGGGTGTTCTGGGCGATGGTGCGCCACGACGAACAACTCGGTCGCACGCTGCCGTCGACACCGTGGCCGGTGCGCTGGGCGACCGTGCGCGAGGAACTGCGCCTCGGCACGCCGATCGCGCTCACCTACGGTTCGGAAGCGGGCATGTTCTCGGTGCTCGCGCTGGTGATGGGCAGTTTCGGGCCCGCCGCGCTGGCCGCGCACAGCGTCGTCTACCAGATCATCTACATCGTGTTCCAGACGGCGATCGGGCTGTCGCACGGTGCGTCGATCCTGGTCAGCCATGATGTCGCGCGCGAGGAGTTCGGCCACGCGCGGGCGCTGGCCTGGTTGGCGCTGCGGATGGCCGCGGTGATCGCGATCGTCACCGGCGTGGTCTACGTGCTCGCCCCGGACATCGTGCTGGCGCCGTTCCTCGATGCCACCGACACCGGCACGGTCGCCATCGCGCACACCCTGCTGCTCATCGGCATCGTGCTGCAGTTCTTCGACGCCGCCCAGAACATCGGCACCGGGCTGCTGCGTGGTCTGAAGGAGACCTCCGCGGGCTTCCGGCTGTCGCTGGTCGGCTATTGGGGCGTCGGACTGCCCGCGGCGCTGCTGCTCGCGTTCCCGCTGCACCTGGGCGCGGCAGGAGTGTGGTGGGGTCTGACGGCGGGCTTGGCCACCACCGCCGCGCTGATGCTGCGCAAGTACTTCGCGCTGCTCGATCAGGCCAGCATGGCACCGCCACGGCGCGTGCCGGTCACCCAGTCACGATGACAACGACAAAGGCGGGCGATACCTTCTCGCCCGCCTTTGTCATGGTTCGTCAGAGATTCACGCCGTAGTCGCGGGCGATGCCCGCAAGGCCCGAGGCGTAGCCCTGGCCGACAGCGCGGAACTTCCACTCGTTGTTGTGGCGGTAGAGCTCGCCGAAGACCATCGCGGTCTCGGTGGACGCGTCCTCGGACAGGTCGTAGCGCGCCAGCTCCACGCCGGTGTTCGCGTCGGTGACGCGGATGTAGGCGTTGCGGATCTGGCCGAACGACTGGCCGCGGGCCTGGGCGTCGTGGATCGAGACCGGGAAGAAGATGTTGGTGATCGTCGGCGGCGTGGCGGCCAGGTCGACGTTGATGATCTCGTCGTCGCCGTCGCCCTCGCCGGTCAGGTTGTCACCGGTGTGCTCGATGGTGCCTTCCGGCGAGCGCAGGTTGTTGTAGAAGATGAAGTGCTGATCGGAGAGCACCTTCAAGTTCGTACCGGTGGCCAGCGCGCTGGCGTCCAGGTCGTGGTCGGCACCGGTGGTGGTGCGCACGTCCCAGCCGAGACCGACCGCCACCTTGGTGAGGTTGTCGGTCTGCTTCGACAGCGAGACATTGCCGCCCTTGGCGAGTGTGACGCTCATGAAAACCCTTCTGTCCAGATGATGTGCCGTAGAAGAACTTACGTCGCCGGCTCGGCGTCGACCCAGGTTCGCAGGGTCTCGACCCGACCCTCGAGCGCCCGCAATTCGGTGTCGTCGAGCACGGTGCGCTGGATGCCACGGTCGACGGCGAACGCGGACTGCCGGTGGTCGTCGATCACGTCCACGTCCAGCTGCACCGCGGTGTAGTCCTGCGCCGACGGCATCTGCTCGGCGATGACCTTGGCCCGTCCTCGCGCACACAACGCCACATTGCCGCCGCCCAGAATCAGCAACGCCACCTCCGGCTGCTCCCGCAACCGCGCCAGCGACCCGCGATCGGACTTCAAACTGATGAGAATCCGCCGGTCACCCGCGCGCACCGGCCAGGAGACGGGGATCGCGTGCGGCGCCGGATCGGTGGTCACGAGCACCGCGATGGTCTCCTGCGGCCACACCGGCAACACGTCCAGCTCAGGGTGGTCGTTCATCACGTCCTGACTTGCCGGATCTACCTCTGTACCCATCAACCTCACCTCGACGATCGCCGGACCCCTGCCCCGCCGCGAACGGCGAGCTGCTTCGATTCTAAAGCGGTGTGGCCCTTGCTCGCTGGCGCGCACAGGATTGTCCCAAGATCTCGGCAACGTCTCAGCCGCCGACGCCAGGGACCGAACCCACGAAACATCGTTAGCTCATAGGTAACTGATGAGGTGAGTCGCCGCAGGCAGGTGATGCTCAGCCCGGCCAGAAGGTGCGCCAGTCGTGCGCGGCGAGCGGCGACCGGGTGCCTCGTTCGGCTTCGGCGGCGTCCTCGGCGGCCCGGATCGCGGTGGCGAAGTCGATGGACGCCTTGCGGAGGCGTTCCTCAGCCGAGTCGGGGCGTCCGAGCTCGACCACGCGCAGAGTGTCCGGGACGAGGTCGGCGGGCAGGCCCGCAGTGGCGCTGCGGGTGCGGATCTTCTCGGCGAGGGCGAGGGCGGGTTGGGCCATCGCGATGCCGTCGAGGCAGGAGCGGCGCGACTTCTCCGCGGATTTGCGCTCCTCCCAAGCCTTTTCCTGCGCCGCGATCTTGTCGGCCACCGAGGTCCCCGAAGAGAAGTCGGCATCGGTGAGGTAGGGGCTGCGGTGGACAAGCTTGTCGACCAGCGTCGCCGCGACATCTTCGACGGTGAATTCGCCCGCGTGTTCGGCGATTCGGGAGTGGAACAGGACTTGCAGCAGGAGGTCGCCGAGTTCTTCCTTGATGGTTTCGGCGTTACCCGCCTGGATGGCGTCGAGGAGTTCGTAGGTCTCCTCGAGCAGGTAGGGGCGCAGCGAGTCGTGGGTCTGGGTGCGCTCCCAGCCGCCGAAATGCCAGAGTCGGTCCATCACGTCGACGGCGCCGGACAGTCCCGCGGCCACGACCGCGGTGTCGGCTTGCTCCTGTGAGATCTCCGGGCTCATCGGGACGCCACGGCTTGCGCCGGCACCGAAAGATCCACCATTCCCTGGGGTTTGCCGTCGAGCACCAGCAGCAGATCGGCGACGAACTGCAGCACTGCCACGTCACGCACCCGGTCGGCACCGACGCTGTCGGTGATCCGTGGCAGCGGCAGGGTGATCAGCCCGCTCGCGGGGCGATAGTTGGCTGCGGGGTAGATCCGCTTGAGCCGAAGTTGTTTGGAGTCGGGCAGATTCAGCGGCGCGATCTTGAGCGAGGAACCGGTGACCACGATCTCGGACACGTCGTACTCGCGCGCGAGCAGGCGCAGCTTGGCCACCGCCACCAGTCGCCCGACCTCCACCGGCAGCGGGCCGTACCGGTCGACGAGCTCTTCGATGACCGCCGCCAGGGCCGTATCGGCCTGGGCCGAGGCGAGTTTGCGGTAGGCCTCCAGCCGCAGGCGGTCGCTGGCGATGTAATCGGGCGGGATGTGCGCGTCGACGGGCAGGTCGATGCGCACCTCCTTGTTCTCCTCGGTGACGATCGGCTTGCCGTCGGCGGCCGCACGGTAGGCCTCCACCGCCTCGCCGACCAGCCGCACATACAGATCGAAGCCGACACCGGCGACGTGACCGGACTGTTCGGCGCCGAGCACGTTGCCCGCGCCGCGGATCTCGAGGTCCTTCATGGCCACGGCCATACCCGCACCGAGATCGGAGTTCTGGGCGATGGTGGCCAGGCGGTCGTAGGCGGTTTCGGTGAGCGGCTTCTCCGGCGGATACAGGAAGTACGCGTAACCGCGCTCACGGGAACGACCGACGCGCCCACGCAACTGGTGTAGCTGCGAAAGGCCGAGCGAGTCGGCACGTTCCACGAGCAACGTGTTGGCGTTGGAGATGTCGAGACCGGTCTCGATGATGGTGGTGCAGACGAGCACATCGTATTCGCGCTCCCAGAATCCCTGCACGGTCTTCTCGAGCTGGTCCTCGTTCATCTGACCGTGCGCCACGACCACCCGCGCCTCGGGCACCAGATCACGAATCTTCTTGGCGGCCTTGTCGATCGAGGACACCCGGTTGTGCACGTAGAAGACCTGGCCGTCGCGCATCAGCTCACGGCGGATGGCGGCGGTGACCTGCTTGTCGTTGTAGGCACCCACATAGGTGAGCACCGGGTGCCGTTCCTCGGGCGGGGTGAGAATGGTCGACATCTCGCGAATGCCCGCCAGGCTCATCTCCAGGGTGCGCGGGATCGGGGTGGCCGACATGGTGAGCACGTCGACGTGGGTGCGCAGCGCCTTGATGTGTTCCTTGTGCTCCACACCGAAGCGCTGTTCCTCGTCGACCACCACCAGGCCGAGGTCCTTCCAGCGCACACCGGTCTGCAGCAGCCGGTGGGTGCCGACCACGATGTCGACCGAACCGTCGGCCAGCCCGGCCATGATCTCCTTGGAATCGCCCGCATCGGTGAATCGCGACAGCCCACGCACCGTCACCGGGAAACCCGCGACGCGTTCGGTGAAGGTCTGCAGATGCTGCTGGGCGAGCAGCGTGGTCGGCACGAGCACGGCGACCTGCTTGCCGTCCTGCACCGCCTTGAACGCGGCGCGCACGGCGATCTCGGTCTTGCCGTAGCCCACGTCGCCGCAGACCACGCGGTCCATCGGCACCGCCTTCTCCATGTCCGACTTCACGTCGGTGATGGCGGTCATCTGGTCGACGGTCTCGGTGAACGCGAACGCGTCCTCCATCTCCTGCTGCCATGGCGTATCCGGGGCGAAGGCGTGGCCGGGCGCGGCCTGGCGCGCGGCGTAGAGCTGCACCAGCTCGCCCGCGATCTCGCGAACAGCCTTGCGCGCCTTGCGTTTCGTGTTGGACCAGTCGGAGCCGCCGAGCTTGGACAGGCTCGGCAGTTCGCCACCGACGTAGCGGGAGAGCTGGTCCAGCGATTCCATCGGCACGAACAGCCGGTCGCCGGGCTGGCCGCGCTTGCTCGGCGCGTATTCGATCACCAGGTACTCGCGGCGCGCGCCGCCGATGGTGCGCTCGATCATCTCGACGAACCGGCCGATGCCGTGCTGGTCGTGCACCACCATGTCGCCCGAGGTGAGGGCGAGCGGGTCGACCTGGTTGCGGCGCTTGGCCGGCAGCCGCTTGCCCTCGGTGGGCGCGGTGACCCGGTTGCCGGTGAGATCGGATTCGGCGACGACCACCAGTCCGGCGTCGTCGAAGATCAGGCCGTCGTGCAGCGAACCACACAGCACGCCGACCACGCCCGGCTCCGGTACCGCTCCGGCGGGCAGCAGCGCGGCGGGCACTTCGGCCTCACCGAGCCGTTCCAGCACTCGTTGCGCGGTGCCGTGGCCGGTGACCACGACCACCGCGCGGCCGCCGGTGGCGACGTGCGCGCGCAGCGACGCGAAGATGGTGGCGACCAGTTCCTCGGACCCCCGGGCGGTGGGCCCGGCGGCTACCGGCAGGTTCACCTCGATCGGGTCGCCGGAGCTGAGCGGGCTCAGCGTCCACCACGGCAGGCCGAGTTCGTCTGCGCTGGTGTGCAATTCGGGCAGGCCGCGGTAACCGGAGGCGGCCAGGTCGAGGCCGTTGGCACCCAGCGGTGCGTCGCTACCGAAAGAGGCAGCGGTCCATGACGCTTCGAGGAATTCCTCGCCGGTGCGCACGAGATCGGCGGCACGGGTGCGGATCTTCTCCGGATCGCACAGCAGCAATTGGGTGCCCGCGGGCAGTGCCTCGGTGAGCAGGCTGAGCTTGCCCGGGGCGAGGACCGGCAGCAGGGCCTCCATGCCGTCGACGGGGATGCCCTCGGCGATCTTGTCCAGCATCTCGACCAGGGCGGCATCGGCCGCGTTGTCGGCGGCGACCGCGGCGGCGCGTTCGCGCACCGGCGTGGTGAGCAGCAGCTCACGACACGGTGACGCGACCGCCAGCTCGACGGTGCTCTCGCCGATCGAGCGCTGATCGGCGACCGAGAACGGCCGGAGCTCGGTGACCTCGTCGCCCCAGAACTCCACGCGCACCGGATGATCCGCGGTCGGCGCGAACAGATCGAGGATGCCGCCGCGCACCGCGAACTCGCCGCGCTTGCCGACCATGTCGACGCGGGTGTACGCGAATTCGACCAGGCGAGCGAGCAATTCGTCGAAATCGTATTCGCCGCCGACGCGCAGCACCACCGGTTCGATATCGCCGAGGCCCGCGGTCATCGGCTGCATCAGCGAACGCACCGTGGTGACCACGACCCGCAGCGGTTCGGGGTAGACCGGGTCTTCGGGATGGGCCAGCCTGCGCAGCACCTCGAGCCTGCGGCCCACGGTGTCGGGGCCGGGCGAGAGACGTTCGTGCGGCAGGGTCTCCCAGGACGGGAACATCGCTACCGACGGGCCGAGCATCTCGGTGAGTTCCACGGTCAGATCGTCGGCTTCGCGACCGGTCGCGGTCACCACCACCAGCGGGCGCTGCTCGGCGATCGTCGCGGCGACGAACGGCCGGACGGCCGATGGTGCGACCAATTCCACCCCGGATTTGCCGACCAGGTCGGTGACCGTTCGCAGCGCGGCGTCACCCGCGACCGCCTCGGCCAGACCGGCGAGCGGAGGACGAAGGGAGGACATTGTTCGCTCCTGATTGCGCAGTTCGGATGGGCGAGGTGGCCGTCTCGAAGTCTAGTCATCGAGTCCGACAGGCCCCGTGCAGCCCGGTGGACGTCCCCACCCGCGTAGGGTCGAGGCGTGAGTCTCGCTCGACGTGAACGCCACGCTCTCGTGGAAACGATGACCAAGGCGGGCCCTGCCGCGCCGACCCTGTGCGGCACCTGGACGGTGCACGACCTCGCGGCCCACCTGGTGGTCCGGGAACGCAGGCCCGACGCGTCGATCGGCATCGTCTTCGGTCCGATGGCCGGGTACCTCGACGCGAAGCAGGCGCAGATCGCGCAGCGGCCGTTCGCCGAGCTGCTCGAGCTGGTCCGCACCGGCCCGCCGTGGTGGTCGCCGCTGCGCCCGGTCGACGCGGTGGCCAATCTCAGCGAGATGTTCGTCCACCACGAAGACGTCCGCAGGTCCGAACCGGGCTGGGAGCCAAGGCAGTTGGCGGCACGCGACGAAGACCGGCTGTGGTCGGCCCTGCGCACCGTCGCCCGCGCGGCCTACCGCAAGGCGCCGGTCCCGGTGGTCCTCGCGACGCCGCAGGGAGCCACGATCACGGCCCATCGTGGCGACGGCGTCGAGGTGGTACTCACCGGCACGCCGTCGGAGCTGCTACTGCACGCGTTCGGCCGCGACGAAGTCCGGATCACGCCGACCGGGGCCGACGCCGATGTGCGGGCAGTGCTCGCCACCGACCGCAGCGTGTGAACTAGACGACGTAGCGACGCAGCCTGCGCGCGGCGAATTCCCGGAAGTACGACAGCTTCTCCGGCGGCACCAGCGAGGGCAGCAGGAAATACCAGGCCCGCTCCATCCGCGCCGCCATCTGCTCCATCGACTCGGTGCCGACCGCGACGATGTGCACGCCCGCGGTCAGTTCCTGCAGCAGCACACCGACCACATCGGGATCGAGATCGGCGATCAGATCGCCCTGGGAGATGGCCCGCTCCGACAGCAACCGGTAGGTCTCACCCCAGGTCTTGGCGATGTTGTCACCCTGCGCGCCGCGATAGTCACCGATCTGATGGGTGAGCTTGAGCATCGCCCCCACCATCGGATCGTTCATCGATAGATCGGCCACCACGTAGGTGATCCCGACGGCCGCTTCGAGCGCAGGCACCCGGGAATCGAAGAAGCCCTGACACGATCCGGTCAGGCGCTCGTTGCCCTGATCGACCACCGCCCTGGCCAGCTCCTCCTTGGAGCCGAAGTGAAAGTACAAGGCGCCCTTGGTCACATTGGACTGCGCGATGATTTCGCTGAGGCTCGCGTTGGCGTAGCCCAAACGGAGAAAGACATCGGCAGCGCCAGCAAGGACGGAGTCGCGGGTGATCTCCGCGCGTGCTTGCCTAGCCATCAGATCCGCCTGTCATCCAATAATCCAGCCATCCTGAAGTAGACCGACATCCCGAAATTTGCTCGACATACCGCCCGGCAGCACCCAAAAGGATGGGTGAACCGTACCACCAGGCGGCAAAGTGGCAGCCGAATCATCGATTCGGTCCACACTGCGTGCGCTAACGTCCGGTTACCTCACCGATTGTTGGTGTAGTCCCCGTGTTCCATTCGGAGCTGAGCCCCGGTTCGGCTTCCAAATGACTCAAACCGTTCCAGCACAGGTTGACCAGGTGCGCGGCGACCACCTCTTTGGGCGGAGTGCGCTCGTCGAGCCACCAGGTGGCGGTGGTCGACACCATGCCGACGAGGGCTTGGGCGTAGAGCGGGGCGAGGCTGGTATCGAAATCACGGCGGCCGAAATCACCGGCGAGCAGATGCGCGACCTGGTTGACGGCCTCGTTGAGCAGGCTCGAGTAGCGACCCTCGGAGCTGGCCGCGGGCTGGTCGCGGACCAGGATCCGAAATCCGTCGGTCCGTTCCTCGATGTAGGTGAGCAAGGCCAGCGCGACCTGCTCTAATCGCACCCGTGAGCGATTGCGGGTGAGCGAGGAGGTGACCATCTCCAGCAGCATCGACATCTCGCGATCGACGACCACCGCGTAGAGGCCTTCCTTGCCGCCGAAATGCTCGTAGACGACCGGCTTGGACACCTGCGCGCGCTGGGCGATCTCCTCGATCGATGTCGCGTCGTACCCCCGCTCGGCGAACAACGCGCGACCGATCTCGATCAACTGCTGCCTGCGCTGCGTACCGGTCATCCTCGGCCTAGCGACCCGCCCTGGTTCACTCACCAGATTCCCCGCCTCTCCTACGCCCGATGGAACCTGCCACAACTGTCTCAGACCGCGCCACGCCTGCGCGGACCCCACCCCGCTCGACCGACGCGACAACTTGCTTCACGAGAACATGGGTAACTCGTCGGGTGCGGGCCGACCGGCCAGACTCGGCGAGCTTGCCGCGTCCCCAACGGATCCCACACCTCGGTCTGGCCGAAGTTCCCGCAGTGGCGGGCAAGCCAAAATTTGCGGGGAGGCGGAACTGTGCGAGGATCATGCCGTGCCGTAGCACAGTGGTGGGCCCGCACGGCCCACTGGTGTGGCGATCCGCCGTAGTGTAATGGCAGCACCTCTGATTTTGGTTCAGATAGTTCAGGTTCGAGTCCTGGCGGCGGAGCACACGGGCACACAGTGACGTATCGTCGGCCCGCACCGTCTACCGACCGAACCCGCCACAGCACTCGCTGACAGGCAGCCGAGGGAGATCCATGCCACCGCAGACCGCCGTCGTCGTTCTCGCAGCAGGTGCTGGGACGCGAATGCGGTCGAAGACTCCGAAAGTGCTGCACCCGTTGGCGGGCCGGTCGATGCTCTCGCACGCGCTGCACGCCGCCGTCGAGATCGATCCGACCCACCTGATCACCGTTGTCGGGCACGACCGCGAGAAAGTCGGAGCCGCCGTCGCGGACGTCGGTAAGGAACTCGGACGCGAGATCGTGTGCGCCGTGCAGGAGCAGCAACTCGGAACCGGTCACGCGGTGCAGTGCGCACTGGGTTCGATCCCGGCGGACTTCGACGGCGACCTGCTCGTCACTTCGGCCGATGTGCCGCTGCTCGACGGGCACACTCTCTCCGCGCTGCTCGACGAGCACCGCAGCTATGCCGAGCGGCCCGCCGTGACGGTCCTGACCTTCGTACCCGACGACGCCAACGGCTACGGCCGGATCGTGCGCGACGACGACGGTCAGGTCGCCGAGATCGTGGAGCACGCCGACGCCACACCCGTGCAGGCCAAGATCAAAGAGGTCAACTCCGGCGTCTACGCGTTCGACGCGTCGGTGCTGCGCACCATGATCGGGCGGCTGTCCACCGCCAACGCCCAGCACGAGCTCTACCTCACCGATGTGCTGCGGCTGGCCCGCGAGGCCGGTCATCCCGTGCACGGCGCGCGGCTGATCGACTCGAACAAGGTCACCGGCGTCAACGACCGGGTGCAGCTGTCCGAGGCGGGCGCCACCCTCAATCGCTACATTCTCGAGCGCCACATGCGCGCGGGCGTCACCATCATCGACCCCGCAACGACCTGGATCGACGCGAGCGTGCGCATCGGACGCGACGCCGTGCTGCGGCCGGGCACCCAGCTCTTCGGCGAGACCCATATCGGCGAGGACGCCGAGATCGGGCCGGACACCACGCTCACCGATGTGTTCGTCGGCGAGGGCGCCAGCGTGATCCGCACCCACGGCGAGCGCGCCGAGATCGGTGAGGGCGCCACCATCGGGCCGTTCAGCTATCTGCGGCCGGGCACGGTCGTCGGCGAGGAAGGCAAGCTCGGCGCATTCGTCGAGACCAAGAACGCCTCGATCGGCGCGCACTCGAAGGTTCCGCACCTGACCTATGTCGGCGACGCGACCATCGGCGAGTACAGCAACATCGGCGCTTCCAGTGTTTTTGTGAACTATGACGGAGTGAACAAGCACCACACCGTGGTTGGTTCCCATGTGCGAACAGGGAGCGACACCATGTTTATCGCACCGGTAACGGTGGGTGACGGGGCCTATACGGGTGCGGGTACTGTACTGCGCAGAAGCGTTCCACCGGGTGCACTTGCTGTGTCGGGTGGGCCACAGCGCACTATTGAAAACTGGGTGCAGCGCTACCGTCCAGGAACCGCTGCGGCGCGCGCGGCGGCGGCAGCCATCGCGGCAAACGTGACGTCTTCGAAGACAATCGAGCAAAAGGATGGCAACCAGCAGTGACCGCGTTCTCGATCGACAACCAGAAGAACTTGATGCTCTTCGCCGGCCGGTCACATCCTGAGCTGGCCGAGCAGGTCGCCAAGGAACTCGATGTCGACATCACCCCGCAGACCGCGCGCGACTTCGCCAACGGTGAGATCTTCGTTCGCTTCGAGGAGTCGGTCCGCGGTTCCGACGCCTTCGTGCTGCAGAGCTTCCCCGCCCCGCTGAACCAGTGGCTGATGGAACAGCTCATCATGATCGACGCGCTCAAGCGCGGTTCGGCCAAGCGGATCACCGCGGTACTGCCGTTCTACCCGTACGCGCGCCAGGACAAGAAGCACCGCGGCCGCGAGCCGATCTCGGCCCGCCTGGTCGCCGACCTGCTCAAGACCGCCGGTGCCGACCGCATCATCAGCGTCGACCTACACACCGACCAGATCCAGGGCTTCTTCGACGGCCCCGTCGATCACATGCACGCACTGGTGCAGCTGTCGGACTACATCCGCACCAACTACCCGTCGGACAACCTCGCGGTCGTCTCCCCCGACGCGGGCCGGGTGAAGGTCGCCGAGAAGTGGGCCGACGCGCTCGGTGGCACACCGCTGGCGTTCATCCACAAGACCCGCGACCCGCTGGTGCCCAACCAGGTGAAGTCCAACCGCGTCGTCGGTGACGTCGAAGGCCGCACCTGCGTGCTGATCGACGACATGATCGACACCGGTGGCACCATCGCCGGTGCGGTGAAGGTGCTCAAGGAAGCGGGCGCGGGCGATGTGATCATCGCGGCCACCCACGGTGTGCTCAGTGATCCGGCCGCCGAGCGCCTCGCCAACTGCGGCGCGAGGGAAGTCGTCATCACCAACACGCTGCCGATCAGCGAGGACAAGAAGTTCCCGACGCTGACGGTGCTGTCGATCGCGCCGCTGCTGGCCCGCACGATTCGCGAGGTCTTCGAGAACGGCTCGGTAACCGGCCTATTCAACGGCAACGCCTAACCGCCTCCCCGCGTCTTTTGGCCAGACTGAGGTGCGGGGGGAGTTGGGGACGCGGCAAGCCTTTGGGGGTGGAGGGTTAGCTCGTACCCGGTGAGTTACCCATGTTCTCTCGAGATCAGTCGGCTGTTCTCTCGAGACCAGTCGGCGCGTTTTGTCCTCGGACATTGGCGCGTCGGCTGGTCTTTGGTGCATGGTGGTCTTGTAATGCGGGACGGGACAGGGGGCGGTATGGGGACTGGGCCGGAGTGGCGGGTCGAACTCGGTAAGGGTGTGCCTCGGGTGCAGGACGCGCCGGAGCAGCCGGTGGTGCAGGACGCGCCCGCGGTGCCGACTGCGCCGTTGCCCGCGCAGTCTTGGTACGGGATCGCTGATCCGGCGGACGAGTTGCCGCCTCCACCAGCCGCACAGCCATGGGCTGGGGTCGCGAATCCGGGGCCGGCTGTCGATTTGCCGCCGTACCCGCCACCGCCGCCAGGGCCGATGTATCCCGCTCCTGGATATCCCGGAGCTGGTTATCCCGCTGCCGGTAATCCCCCGCCTGGGTATCCCGTGCCCGGGTATCCCGTGCCGGTTCGGACGCCGTACGGCGCGTCGCCGTATCAGCCGTATCCCCCGCCGCCCGGCTATGGGTACCGGGACACCACGCCGCTGTGGTCGATCTTCAGTTTCTGCTGTGCCGCGGCTTCGGTGTTCGGTGGGTTGGCCATGTGCGGGCTGCCGGTGCTGATCACCGCGCCGACGGGGATCGTGCTCGGGGTGGTCGGGCATGCCAAGGGCGAGGAAATGGGCAAGTGGGCCGCGATCGTCAACGGTGCGATCGCGGCGCTGGCCGCACTGCTTGTCATCGTGTTCGTGGCGCTGCTCGGCAGCGTCTGAGCCGCGGCGCGCGATACTGGTAGCGGTAGCCCGACCGCCGAACAGAACGGAGAAGCGCCGCACCGATGGATGCTTTCACCGGATTCCCGCTCACCGGCCTCGACTTCTACGAAGACCTCGAGGCCGACAACTCGAAGGCCTTCTGGAACACGCACAAACACATCTACGACGAAGCCGTGCGGGCTCCGATGACCGCGCTCGCCGGCGAGCTAGCGGCGGAATTCGGACAGGCCAAGATCTTTCGGCCCTACCGTGACGTCCGCTTCTCGGCCGACAAGTTGCCCTACAAGACGCACCAGGGTGCGGTGGCGGGGGTGTCGCCCGGCGTCGGCTGGTATGTGCAGATCGGGGCGGCGGGGTTGTTCATCGCGGGTGGCTGCTTCCGGCCATCGCCCACGGCCTTGGCGGTCTTGCGGGCCACGATCGACGACGAGGTGCGCGGCGCGGAACTCGAGAAGATCCTGGCCGCGACGGCGGCGGCCGGTTTCACCCTCGGCGGCGACAAACTCAAAACCAAGCCGCGCGGCTATGCCGCCGACCATCCCCGCATCGACCTGCTGCGCCACAAGTCGCTGACCGTGCACCGCGAGTTCGGCGCGCCGGACTGGCTCACCACCCCGGCCGCGGCCACCGAGATCCGCCGCGCCTGGAACGACCTGCGGCCGCTCGTCGAATGGTTTGCCGCCGTCCTCGAGGGCGTCCCGGAGGAGACGAGCGGCAGGCGCCCATAGCCGGCCCGCGCGTGGCTCGTGACGCCACGGCCATCGGAGGCCGATACTGGAACCATGAGCCGTGAACCGTTGGACATGGACATGGGCGACGACGGTCAAGCCGACGACATCGTCGAATACGAGCGCTATGTGGAGGACCCACCCGCGGACTTCGTGATCAGCAACCACGAAGCCGACGCCGACGGGTTCCTCGGCGTCACCGAGGAAGTCTCCGAGGAGAACACCGAGCGCGGCGCCCGCCACGAGGCGACCGAACAGGACGAACGCCCCGCCGAGGAAGTCGCGGTGCGAGTGCGCGGCGAGGACGATGTCGACGGCGCCCTCTTCGACGACGACGCCGTCAACGGCGAAGAGGGCATCGACAAGGACCTCGAGGGCGACGAGAACCTCACCAGCGGCGAATACCTCGCCGACGAACGCGACCTCTAGCCCCGACGCGCAACGCGCTCACTGTCGGACAATGGTCTCCCCGGCGGGCACGTCGCAGGCAGATCACCTGATCAGCGGCGCTCGGCCAGTACCAGGATGAAGCGGTTGCCGGGGTCGGTCCAGGTGTGGGCGGGGGTGAAACCCGCAGTGTCGAGTTCGGCGGCGAGGGATTCGGGGCGGAATTTGGCGGAGATCTCGGTGCGCATTTCCTCGCCTGCCGCGAAGTCGACGGTCAGGTCCAGCCCGGCGACGGTGGCCGTCATCGCCTCCGTGGCGCGCAGGCGCATTTCGATCCATTCGTTGCCGGCGTCCCAGATGGCGACGTGTTCGAATTTCTCGGGGGCGAAATCGGCGTCGAGCCGGTTGTTGAGGACGTGCAGGACGTTGCGGTTGAATTCCGCGGTGACGCCCGCGGCGTCGTCGTAGGCGGGGACCAGGATCGCGGGGTCGATGACCAGGCCCGCGCCGAGCAGGAGCAGTTCGCCGGGTTCGAGGACCTCGTTGATGCCTGCCAGGAATTCGGCGCGCTCGGCCGGGACCAGGTTGCCGATGGTGCCGCCGAGGAAGGCGATCATGCGCCGGCCGCCGCGGGGCAGGTTGTGCAGGGTGTCGGTGAAGTCGCTGACCACTCCGTGCACGGACAGGTTCGGGTACTCGGTCGCGATCTCGTTGGCCGCACCGCGCAGTGCTGATGCCGAGACATCCTGCGGAACATAGGTTTTCAGCGAGCCTTCGGCGGTGAGTGCGTCCAGCAGCAGGCGGGTCTTGACGGCCGAGCCCGAGCCGAGTTCCACCAGTACCTCGGCGTGGGCCGCCGCGGCGATCTCGCCGACGACCCGCTCGAGCAGGGCGCGCTCGGTGCGGGTCGGGTAGTACTCGGGGAGTTCGGTGATCTGCTCGAAGAGCTCGCTGCCGCGCGCGTCGTAGAACCACTTGGGCGGCAAGCACTTCGGATCGGCGGTGAGACCGGTGCGGGCGTCGGTGCGCAAGGCCGCGGTGAGATCGTCGTCGGTGAGGTGGATGTCCAGCAGCGGCGCGGTCATGAACGGGCCCTTTCGGTGGCGGGGAGTTCGAGATCGGTGATGGTGCAGTGGCCGGGCGTTGCGGTGACCACCTGGCGGTCGGCGATGGATTGCCAGCGTGGGTCGGCGTCGTAGGGTTCGGAGGACAGCACGGTGTAGTCGTCTGCGACGAGCACCGACAGTGCGTGCGAGCAGGTGGTGGCCCACAGCTGAACCCCGTTGCCGAGCAACAGGTTCAGGCGGGCGCTCGGCTGGTGACGCAGGACAGTCACGACCAGAAGTCGCAGGGCCTCGGCCGGTGACGTGACCGGACCTCCGGGGGCGATCGCCCCGAGCAGGCCTCGCAGCAGCACCCACAGCACGGCGGAATCGGTGAGCGCCTCAGCCTGCAACAGCACTGCGGGCGAGCTGAACAGCGCTGCTGGGGCCGAGGATTGCGCCGCGCCAGCTGTTATGCCGCCGAACGAATCCTCTTGCCGCGGTGCGCCGGCGACCTCGGCGTGCGCATCTGACGCGGCGTCGATGCCCGGCGGCGGGGCGATAGATCCCCCGTGCGCGTCGGACGTTGCGGTGACGCACTGCGGTGCGGCAGCAGCCCCGCCGCGCGCTCCCGACGCAGCGTCGATGCCCGGCGGCGAGGCGATAGACGCCCCGTGCGCGTCGGACGATGCGGTGACGCACTGCGGTGCGGCGGCGGACCCGCCGCGCGCTCCTGACACAGCGTCGATGCCCGGCGGCGAGGCGATAGACGCCCCGTGCGCGTCGGGCGTTGCGGTGGCGAATATTTCGTTGAGGTCGGCGAGGACTGCCACGAGGGTGGTGCGCCAATCCGGGATGACGCCGTTGTGGCTGAAGGCCCAGTGCTCGTCGGTGAAGGGGGCGCAGGCGGACCGCTCCAACGGCATGCCGACGGTGGCCGAGCGGACGGCGGCGATCACCGAGCGGGATTCGAGCTGGCCGAGGACTTCGGCGACCGCGGGGTCGGTCCAGATCGGGGCCTGGTTGCGGTAGCGGGTGACCGTGTCGCGGGCGGCGTCGACGCCGATATCTGCCCGGCGCCACCAGGCGACACCGAAGCCGTCGGCGTTGATCGTGCCGCCCGCGCGCATGTCGGCAGGCGCCCAGGACTGGGCGCAGAGCGAGTGCGGGCCACGCATCACCAGCTCGCCGACCACCACCGGTGGGCCGACGTACCCGAGGTGTCTGCACATCAGCGTTCGTCCTCGCGCAGGTCCCTGGCGAGGCGGAAGCCGGCGAAGATCTGCCTGCGGATCGGGTGGTCCCAGTTGCGGAAGGTGGCGCGGCAGGCGACCTCGTCGGTGCCGAAGGAGCCGCCGCGCAGGATGCGGTAGTCGCCGCCGAAGAAAACCTCCGAGTACTCGCGGTAGGGGAACGCGCGAAAGCCGGGGTAGGCCTCGAAACCCGAAGAGCACCATTCCCAGACATCGCCGATGAGCTGGTGCACGCCGGTGGCCGACGCACCGGCCGGGTAGGCACCGACCTCGGCGGGCTCCAGGTGCTGCTGGCCGAGGTTGGCCAGGTGCGTGTCCGGTTGGTCCTCGCCCCACGGATAGCGCCGCGACGCACCGGTTCTCGGGTCGAAGCGGGCCGCCTTCTCCCATTCGGCCTCGGTCGGCAATCGCTTTCCGGCCCAGCGCGCGAAGGCCTCGGCCTCGAACCAGCACACATGCACTACCGGCTGATCGAGCCGCAGCGGGGTGGAGGCGCCGAATGCCGTGCGCGTCCACCCGTCACCGTCGCGCTCCCAGAACTGCGGCGCGACCAAGCCCGCCTCCTGGCGGTGCGTCCAGCCGCGCTCCGACCACAGTTCGGGCCGGTCGTAGCCGCCGTCGTCGAGGAAGGCGAGGAACTGCCCGTTGGTCACCGGCGCGACATCGATCGCGAAGCCGTCCACGTGCACCGGATGGGCGGGGCGTTCGTTGTCCAGCGCCCACGGATCGGCGGAGGTTCCCATCAGGAATTCACCTGCGGGAATGAAGATTTCGCCACGGACCGGCACCCGCGCGGTGGGCGCGGGAGGAGCCGACAACACCGGCGCGCCGATCCGTAGTTGATGGGTGGCGAGCATGGTCTCGTCGTGCTGCTGTTCGTGCTGGGCGATCATGCCGAAGGCGAAACCGTTGTCCACCAGTGGAGTACCGGCCAGATCACTGGAATCGAGGACATCCAAGACCTTTTCGCGCACCGCGTCGACGTAACCGCGCGCCTGCTCGGGATTCAGCAGCGGCAACGCGGGCCGGTTCGACCTGGCGTGTTTGAACGCGTCGTACAGCTCATCGATATCGGCGCGCACCGCGTCGCGCCCACCGACATCACGCACCAGCCACAGCTCTTCCTGATTCCCGATATGCGCCAGATCCCAGACCAGCGGCGACATCAGCGGCGAATGCTGCGCGACGAGATCGGCCTCGTCCACGCTGTCGGTGAGCACGGCGGTGCGGCGACGAGCACGCAACAGCACCTCGGCGATCCGCGCGCGGGTCCGGTCACGATCGCTGTGGTCGGCGGGGACGGAAACAGTCACGAGATGAGCTCCGAAACATGATGGGCGACAACGACAGCGGGGAATCGGACGGGCGCGGCAACGAACACGCGGGCAGCACGAGCACACAGAAGGTCAGCAGCCGCCGGCTGGTGAGCGCCACCGGGCACCGAGCATGTGGCTGCGGTCATCGCAACACGCCCGAGCCGTTGGGCGAGGGCCGCACCTCGGCGAGCGGACTTCGGCCGGCACGACATCGGCGCGCGGCAGCCGCCAATTCCGCTGCCGCAGCGGGTGATCCAGCATGGTCGGCCGCAAGCTCCAGCACATCCACCGCAGCGTGGCGCAACTGCGAGTCGAGCAGGCCGCAGCGGGCCGCCGTCAACCAGTCCCCTGCCGTCGGCGCGGCGAGGGCTGTGGCCTCGGCGACGACGGCCGGGGCCGACAGCAGTGCGTCGAACAGGTGGATCGGGGTGGTCCACCCTTCGCCGGGTTGGGTGTCGAGGTAGCGGACCTCGAGATGACCGGTCGGCCGGACCGGTGGGAACAGCGTGGTCAGGTGGTAGTCCAGGTCGGCGCGGGTGGGGCGGCGGCCCACTTCGTCGTCGAGGGCGCCGGACAGCCAGTCGGCGAAGGTGGCGCCGGGGGGTGGGGACCAGTCGGCGGCCGCGTCGGCGCAGCGCACGCACAACAGTGGCACGTCGAGAGCCCAGCGCGCGTAGGAGGTGATCGGGTCGGCCCAGTCGGCCACCGGAGGTCTGGTGCGGGAGGGGTCCAGGCGCAACCAGGTGCGCATGCGCTGAGACGCCCAGAAGCCGCGCGGAACGCCGTGCAGGCGCGGTGAGCAGGCGAAGGCGGCGATCAGGGTGGGGCCGAGGGCGTAGAGGGCGGTCCAGCGGGCCCGTATCTCGGCGGGATCGGCGCCAGCATCCACGCTGACCTGCGTGGCGGCGGTATTGCACATCATCAGGGTGCCGAAGGGGCCGACGCTGTCGAAACGACGTTCCATCGCCGTATAGCGGGGCAGCCGGAGCAGGCGCTCGGCGGGACGGCCCGCATCGGCGGCGGCGGCGAAAATGCTGATCTCCCGGGCGGCGAGCAGGTCCCGCAAACGGGCCGCATCAGCGCTCAGATGCTGCGTCAGCGCGGCCGGATCGGCGAACGGTGCGCTGGAAAGTTCTATCTGACCACCGGGTTCGAGGGTGACCAGGCTTCCGCCGGGCAGGGGAACCGCGGCCGAGGTGGGAGCGATGGAGGTCGGTGCGTGCGGCCCGAGGGCCGCTGCCAGCTGGTCGAGCGAGGGCCGCGAACCGGTGCGCCCGGCGGTGAGCCACTCCAGTTCGGCGCCGATCAGCGCCGGTGGTCCGAGCTTGAAACAGACGCCGCCGACATAGGCCTCCGCCGCCACCCTGGACGACAGTTCGCCCTGGTCGGGGGCATAATCGGGCCACGATGAACGCTCCAGGGTGACCGCCATACCAACCTCCACGTGCTGCGTGCTGCCGGGGAACGTGCGTTTCGCTCATTCCAGAGTAGCGACGACCACCGACAGAAAAAGTGACGAAAAGGGGAACGGCTCGGGGCGCTATCGTCGTCACCATGCTTGACCTCGCCGCGATCAGAGCCGCCACCTCAGGACTTGCCAACGGTCAGGTCTTCCTCGACAGCGCCGGATCGTCACTGCCGCCGAAGGTCGTCGTCGACACGATGATCGCCCACTTACACCGCGAAGCCGAGATCGGTGGCTACCGTGCGGCTAACGAACGCCTCGGCGACCTCGCCAAGGTGAAGACCTCGATCGCCGACCTCATCGGCGCCACCCCGGACACCATCGCCCTCAGCGATAGCGCGTCCCGGTCATGGGCCGATTTCGCCTACTCGGTACCGCTGCGTCCCGGCGACCGGATCCTGATCTCCGGCGCCGACTACGCCAGCAACGCCATCGCCGCGCTACAGCGTGCGAAACAGACCGGGGCCGTGGTCGAGCGCATTCCCAGCGACGACACCGGACGCCTCGACACCGATGCCCTCGCCGACCTGCTCGACGAACGCGTACGGCTGGTTTCGCTGCAGCACGCC
Organism: Nocardia sp. IBHARD005; assembly: GCF_052814245.1. Classification (NCBI taxonomy): domain Bacteria; kingdom Bacillati; phylum Actinomycetota; class Actinomycetes; order Mycobacteriales; family Nocardiaceae; genus Nocardia; species Nocardia sp. IBHARD005. Next base: position 2,530,859 of record NZ_CP199935.1, on the reverse strand, counting down.
CCGACCAACGGCGGCCTGGTGAACCCGGTCGCCGAGGCCACCAGGATCGCCCACGAAGCCGGTGCGCTGGTGCTGCTCGACGCCTGCCAGTCGACCGGCCAGCTGCCCATCGACGTCACCGAACTCGGCGTCGACGCCATGTCGACCACCGGCCGCAAATGGTTGCGCGGACCCCGAGGCACCGGATTCCTCTACGTCCGTGCCGAATTGGCGCAGACGATGGAACCGGCCCGCCTCGACCTGCACAGTGCCGCGTGGGTGAGCGCCGGCGAATACCGCCTCGCCGACGACGCGTCCCGTTTCGAATTCTGGGAGTGCGGTGTCGCCGCCCGCCTCGGCCTCGGAGCCGCCGTCGATTACCTGCTCGAACAGGGCCCCGACGAGGTGTACGCCGCCGTCGCCACCCGCGCCGAGTACCTGCGCAAAACCCTGCCGGAACTGCCCGGCGTCACCGTGCGCGACCTGGGCACCGAGCACAGCGGCATCGTCTCGTTCACCGTCGACGCTCACGACCCCGAACAGCTGCGCGACCGCCTCGCCGAGCACGCGATCACCGTCACCGTCAGCCACGCGGGCTCCACCCTGCTCGACATGTCCGAACGCACCCTGCCCGCCGTCCTGCGCGCCTCCCCGCACTACTTCGTGAGCCAGGACGACCTCGACCGCTTCGTCGCCGCACTGGTCGAGCTCACCCACTGAGCCGCGCGAGGTGCTCGCGGACGATCCAGTCCACGAGCACCCGCGGGTCCTGATCGGGGGCAACGACCTCCAAAGTCCGGATCGTCGCCAGACCGTGCACATTGGTCCACAAGGCCAGCGCGCGCTGCATCGCGAAATCGGGCGCGACCTCGGCGACCAACCCGACCACCTGCTCGAACAGCGGCCGGGTCGTCGCGCGCAGGTTCTCGCCCGACCCCTCCAGCAGATCGTGGCGGAACATCAGCGCGAACATCTCGGGCCGTGACACCGCGAAATCCACATAGTCGATCGCCATCAGGCGCAACCGTTCGCGTGGGTCGTCGACCGAGGCGAAGGCGGCGAACCGCTCGATCAGCTCCCCGAACCCACGCGCCGCGATCGCCGCGAGCAGCGCCGTATGGGTGGGAAACCACCGACGCGGCGCACCATGGGAGACACCGGCTGCCCGTGCGATCGCACGCAGCCCGAGTGCGCCCAAGCCCTCGGTTTCGAGCAGATCGACACCGACGTCGACCAGGCGCTCGCGCAACGAATCAGGCATCCCACAATTCTGCACGCACAGCGGGCGAGCACATCCACGGCACTCGTAGACAGTGTCTACTAGCCTTTCCGTAGACACTGTCTACGGAAGGGCTGCCCATGTGGTACCTGCTGTGCAAATACGTCCTCATCGGCCCGGCGCTACGCCTGCTCGGGCGGCCGCACGTCGAAGGGCTCGAACACATTCCACGCACGGGGCCGGTGATCATCGCGGCCAACCACCTCGCCGTCGTCGACTCGCTCTACCTGGCCCTGGTGATTCCGCGGCCGCTCACCTTCCTCGCGAAACAGGAGTACTTCGCGGGCACCGGGCTACGCGGGCGGTTCACACGCTGGTTCTTTACCGCCGCGAACCAGGTACCGGTGGACCGCACCGGTGGCGACGCGGCCGCCGACGCGCTCGCGGCGGCAACCAGAATCCTCGACGGCGGCGGCGCCTGGGCAATTCACCCGGAGGGCACACGGTCACGGGATGGCAGGGTCTATCGTGGTCGCACCGGGGCGCTGCGCGTTGCCATGGCCACCGGGGCACCGGTGGTGCCCGTGGTCTTGGACGGTACCGATCGCATGAATCCTCGCGGTCGGAAACTGTTGCGTTTCACCAAGGTACGCGTCACCGTCCACCCGGCTAGGCACTATCCCACTGCTGTTCATCACGCCCAGGTCAGAGCGGCAACAGACCTGCTGATGCGGGAAATTGCCACGCTATCGGGTAGACCATACGTAGACCGCTACGCAGCCACCTTCGCTGTCCAAGGGCGCACCAGCAGGGGTGCTGGTGTCAGCCCGGGTTAACACGCGCGGGGCGGGGCGGGATTTCTTTGTTGGGAGTGCAAAGCACGGCCGTAACCGATCGTTGGCGTAAAGGGAGACCGACGTTGAGCAGGTTCACCGACGAAATGTTTGGCACAGCGTTGACCAGCTCGAAGGGGCTGGTCACCGGAGAGCCGGAGGCACCACTGCGGCAGACCTGGGGGGAAATTCACAGGCAGGCGCGGCGGATGGCGGGCGGTCTCGCGGCCGCCGGGATCGGGCACGGTGACGCTGTCGGCGTGCTGGCGGGTCTGCCCGTCGATATCGCGCCCGCCTGCCAGGGCATCTGGATGCGTGGCGCTTCGATCACGATGTTGCATCAGCCGACGCCGCGGACCGACCTCGAGGTCTGGGTGCGCGACACCGAAACGGTGCTGCGCATGATCAACGCGAAGGCCGTCGTCCTCGGCGCGCCGTTCGCGGCTGCCGAACCGGTGCTACGGGAACGCGGGATCACCGTCGTGCGGATCGAGGACCTGCACAGCGGCGCGGATGCCGATCCGGTGCCCACCACCGAGGACGATATCGCGTTGCAGCAGTTGACCTCCGGGTCGACCGGATCGCCCAAGGCGGTGCGGATAAACCACGGCAACTTCTACGTCAACGCGTACGCGATGTTCAACCGCGTCAAATTCCAGCTCGACGACGACGTGATGGTGAGCTGGCTGCCGCTGTTCCACGACATGGGCATGGTCGGATTCCTTAGCGTACCTATGCAATTCGGCGCCGAGGTGGTGTGCGTGACGCCGCTTGACTTCCTGGCAAGACCACTGCTGTGGGCCGAGCTGATCGACAAGTACCGCGGAACAGTCACCGCCGCACCCAATTTCGCGTACTCCCTGCTGGCGCGGCGGCTGCGCCAGGCCGAGCCGGGCACCATGGATCTGTCGAGCGTGCGCTACATGTGGAACGGCGCCGAACCGGTCGACCCCGACACCATGATCGCCCTCGCGGCGGCGGGAAAACAGTTCGGGCTCAACCCGATGGCGCTCACGCCGGTCTACGGCATGGCCGAGACAACCCTGGCCGTGTCGATCCCCGACGCCGGCCACGGGCAGGTGCTCGATGTGATCGACGCCGATCTGCTCGAAGTTGTCGGCAAGGCGGTACCGATCGCCGAGGACGGCCACCACGGCACCCCACGCAGGCTGCCGACGCTGGGGCACCTGGTCGACGATCTGGAAGGCCGCGTCGTCGACGCCGAACGTCAGCCGCTACCGGTTCGGTCCGTCGGAGTCATCGAATTGCGTGGTCCCGCGGTCACTTCGGGCTATGTCACCGTCGACGGCTTCCGCCCCGCCCAGGATGCCGACGGCTGGCTCGACACCGGTGACATCGGCTACTTCACCGAAGCGGGCCTGGTGGTGGTCTGCGGGCGCATGAAGGACGTCATCATCATGGGCGGCCGCAATATCTATCCCACCGACATCGAACGAGCCGCGCTGCGCGTCCCGGGAGTCCGCCCCGGCAACGCGGTGGCAGTGCGCCTCGACTCGGGCGAGAAACGCGAAAGCTTCGCGGTGGTCGTCGAATCCAACGACTACCAGGACGCCGACGAGGTGAAGCGCATCGAGCGCGAGATCGTCCACGAGGTGTTCACCGAAGTAGGCGCCCGCCCCCGCACGGTGGCCGTCCTCGGACCGGGAGCCCTTCCGAAGACCTCCTCGGGCAAACTCCGCCGCGCCGCCACCGCGGTGCACCTGCGCTGAGAACGCACTCGGCGCGCCAAGAGTCTTGGCGCGCCGAGTTTCTCAGTGCAGGTTGTTCTGGGCTGCTTCCAGCCCGACCTTCAGTAACAGCTCCACCGCATCGGCGGCCTGCTCCACGATCACCGGAACCTCTTTGCGCTCCGGCGCCGAGAAGGGCTTGAGCACGTAATCGGCCGGATCCTGCCGACCGGGAGGACGCCCGATCCCGATCCTGGTCCGCAGGTACTCCTTGGTGGTCAGCGCCTGCGAGATCGACCGCAATCCGTTGTGTCCACCTTCGCCGCCGCCCTGCTTGAGCTTGAGCGTGCCGAAGGGCAGATCCAGCTCGTCGTGGACCACGATCACCTGGTCCACCGGCACCGAGAAGAACTTCGCCAGCGCGGCGACCGGCCGCCCGGACAGGTTCATATAGGTGCGCGGCTTCGCGATGAGGATCTGACGTCCGTCCAGGCGCGCCTGGAGCAGGTCGGCACCGGACTTCTTGTGCACGGCAAAACGGCCGCCGACGCGCTCGGCGAGCACATCGGCGACCAGGAAGCCCACATTGTGGCGGGTGCGCTCGTATTCGGGGCCGGGGTTACCCAGTCCGACTACGAGCGCGGGCCCGGAAGATTCGGTCATTGCCCGAATCGTAGTGCGCGGTCTTACTCGGACTCGGGAGCGGTCTCCGCGGTCGCTTCGCCCTCGTCTTCCGCCTTCGCGGACGGCGCCTCGATCACGTTGACGATCAGCGCTTCCGGGTCACCGGCCAGGGTGACGCCCTCGGGCAGCGCGATGTTGCCGGCCAGGATCTGGGTGCCCACCGCGATGCCGTCGACCGAGACCTCGATGGACTCGGGCAGGTTCATCGCGTCGGCCTCGATCGACAGGCTGTTGAGTTCCTGGGTGATCAGGGCGCCGGAGACGGCATCGCCGGTGACGACGACGTTGACGTCGGTGGTGACGCGCTCGCCACGCTTGACGATCAGCAGGTCGGCGTGCTCGATGTAGCGACGGATCGGGTGGACGACGACCGACTTGGTCATCGCCAACTGCGGCTGGCCATCGATCTGCAGGTTCAGGATGGCGTTGGTGCCGTGCAGACGCAGGATCGCGGCGAACGCCTTGGCGTTCAGCGACAGGTGCTGCGGCTCGGCGTGGTGGCCGTACAGCACGGCGGGCACGTTGCCGTCGCGACGGGTACGGCGAGCGGCACCCTTACCGAATTCGGTGCGGACGGCGGCTTCGATCAGATTGGCGTCGGACATACTGAATGCGCTCCTACGGCTGGTCATGGGTGACCCAACTCCGGGGTCAAGGTCTACTCGTCGGACGAAAGAACGAACGAGGACGGCCCAAAAAACTCAGCCGAGCCGCGTCGATCACGGTGTGCGCGCACACCCTCGCCGAGACAACCCGCCAACCATACCGCATCGCAATCCTCGGACTAAAACCGCCATGACCGCACTCCCAATCCCGCACCCGCGACCCCTAGGGAGCGGCGGCCACGAAGTGGCCGGTCGCGGCCGGGTCGCCGGTTAGCCGCCGGGGCGTACGCGACGAAGGAGCAAGCCCCGGTGGCTAACCGGCGGCCCCTCGGGGCCGCGACTCGAGCGCGCCAGCGCTCCAAAAACACAGCCAGTGCCTCCCAGGACTACCGAACAACTGATCCCCCCTGTGACCACCCCTTCAGTCCCTCGTACCCTGGAAAGGCTGCCCCCACCGAAAGGCTCCCACGTTGACCGAGTCCGGAGAAGTCGTCGCCACCACCCCACGCGGGCTCCCCGCCGAGGTGGCCCGTCGGCGCACGTTCGCCGTGATCTCGCACCCCGACGCGGGTAAGTCGACGCTCACCGAAGCGCTGGCCCTGCACGCCAGGATGATCTCCGAGGCGGGCGCGATCCACGGTAAGGCCGGTCGCAAGTCGACGGTGTCGGACTGGATGGAGATGGAGAAGGCGCGCGGCATCTCGGTGAGTTCGACCGCGCTGCAGTTCAACTACCGGGCCGCCGGTTCCGATATCGACAATGTGATCAACCTCGTCGACACTCCCGGCCACTCCGATTTCTCCGAGGACACCTACCGGGTGCTCACGGCCGTCGACGCCGCGGTGATGCTGATCGACGCGGCCAAGGGCCTGGAACCGCAGACGCTCAAGCTGTTCCAGGTGTGCCGCCACCGCGGCATCCCGGTGATCACCGTCATCAACAAATGGGACCGGCCGGGTCAAGCCCCCCTGGAACTGCTCGACGAGATCAGCGAGCGGATCGGCCTCACGCCGACTCCCCTGTTCCTGCCGGTCGGCATCGCGGGCGATTTCCGCGGCCTGCTGCGCCGTGGGCCCGAGGGCGAGGCGAGCCAGTACATCCACTTCACCCGCACCGCCGGTGGCGCGACCATCGCGCCAGAGGAATACCTGACTTCGGCGCAAGCGCAGGCGCGCGAAGGCGAAGCCTGGACGACAGCGGCCGAGGAGAGCGAACTGCTCTCGGCGACCGGGCAGGACCACGATCAGGAAATGTTCCTGGCTGGCCAGACCTCGCCGGTGATCTACGCCTCGGCCATGCTCAATTTCGGTGTGCGCCAACTGCTCGAGACGCTGGTGGAACTGGCGCCGGCGCCGGGCTCGCGTGCCGATGTGACGGGCAAGGAACGCACCACCGGTGACCCGTTCAGCGCGGTGGTGTTCAAGGTGCAGGCGGGGATGGATACCGCCCACCGCGACCGGCTGGCGTTCATGCGGATCGTGTCCGGCGAATTCGAGCGCGGCATGGTGGTGACCCACGCGCAGACCGGGCGCCCGTTCGCCACCAAGTACGCGCTGACGGTCTTCGGCCGCGAGCGCACCACGGTCGACACCGCCTACCCCGGCGATGTGGTCGGCCTGGTCAACGCCACCGCGCTCGCACCCGGCCACACGCTGTTCGTCGAGAAGAAGGTGGAGTACCCGCCGATCCCGAGCTTCGCGCCTGAGCATTTCGCGACGCTGCGCGCGCAGAGCGCCGGCAAGTACAAGCAGTTCCGCAAGGCGATCGACCAGCTCGATTCCGAGGGCGTGGTGCAGGTGCTGCGCAACGACGCCCGCGGTGACGCCACGCCGGTACTGGCCGCGGTCGGTCCGATGCAGTTCGAGGTGGTCACGGCCCGGATGCAGGGCGAGTTCAACGTCGAGACCCAGCTGGACTTCCTCCCCTTCACCCTGGCCAGGCGCACCGACGCGGAGTCGGCGCCCGAGCTGGATCGCCAGCGCGGGGTCGAGGTGTTCACCCGCACCGACGGCGCGATCCTGGCGCTGTTCAGCGACAAGTGGCGGCTGCAGTACATCGAGAAGGAACACCCGAAACTCACGCTGGAACCGCTCGTCGCGACCGCGGACTGACGCTGTCTGGGTCGGGCGAATCAGGCGGCCGGTCCAGGATTGCGTTCCACGGAGGAGATGTGGTTCTCCTGCGCGATCATTCCCCAGCGGCTCGCGGTGAGACGCAAGCTGGGCAGGTCGCTGAGCGAGAGCACCACCTCGTAGGTGCGCTCGTACCCGGTGTGCGAGATGCGCCAGTGCCCGTCGTCGCAGCGCACGTAGCTGTCGGTGTAGAAGGCGGCGCCGCGCAGGCACATGTTGTGTTCGGGGATGATCACCGTGTCGGCCAGGTACCAGGTGCCGGTGGCGGTGTCACCGTCGATGTCGATCTCGGGGTGGTCGCAGCGGTGCTCGGTGATCACGTGCGGTCCGAGGGTATTGCGCAGGAAGGCCAGGAAGGCCTCGCGCGACTCGAACTGCAGGTATTCGCTGTAGGTGGCGGTGGCCTCGGGGATCATCGTGTCGGCGAACTCGTCCCACGACTTGGTGTCGAGACTGCGCAGGTAGCGGTACTTGAGCCTGCTGAGTGCGATGAGGTCGTCGGGGTGATCCGGCGGGCGCTCGATCGGTGTGGGCTGTTGCTCGTCGTCCGACGGCGCTGACGCCATCCATGCCTCCCCCGGTTCCGACCCGGCGACCAACGGAGCGTCATCACCGGGCAGCAACGGCACAGGGCCTACCCACGCGGACGCGACAGGTTCGTCGACGTGCACGTGGGGAGTTTCCGGGCCCTGCTCCATCTCTCCACGATCCCACCAGAAACGGCTCGCGGCCCGTTCTGTATCAGATCGCTATCACTGCCGAAACCGGAGCGTGACCTCCGGCGCCGGCGGACCCGGCTGTCTGGGCTACCCGATGGTGAAGCAGGTGCGGCAGAAGTCCTCGCCGAATTCCGAGAGGCGAAGGCTCTTGCGCACGATCTTGGGCGCGCGGCCCGCCTTCTTGAGTGCCTGCTCCACCACGGGTTGCACTTCCAGCACCATGTACCGGCTCAGCACGACCGGATCGTCGGAGGTGAGCGTGAGACCGAGGCGGTTGAGGTTGATCAGGTAGGACCGTGCGCGGTCCGGGTAGCGCACGCCCGCCTGTTCGGGGACCGAGGTCAGGTCGCCCTGCACCAGCTCCGAGCCGATGCCGAGCGGCCGGTTGGTCCGGACGTCGACCGCGGGTTGCGGACCGTTGAGGGCCATGAACCGCAGGATGCGGGCCTCGTCGGGAGCGACCTCGTCGAGGATGCGGTCGTAGGCCGGGTGCACGTCCTCGGTGAAGTACACGTCGGCCGAGCGGGCCAGCAACGCGTCACCGCGTCGCCGCAGGTCCTGAGTGGTGGCCGAGCGCAGGTACGGGCCGACCGTGATGGCCTGCTGCGAGGCACCGTTGGGCGTCGGCACATAGCTGACGATCTCGCGCACCGACCCCTCGGTGACGCCGAGGGCGCTGCGTGCGATGGAGCGCAGGGCATTGCCGGTGCGCTCGGCGATATCGGCGGAGGATTCGCCGTCCAGCGCGGCCTGCGCCAGTTCCTTGGTGACCTCATAGGTGGTGCCGACAGCCCACTGACTGCCGCGCACCGCGGTACCGGCGGCCAATCCGGCGGCGCGGAAAACGCCACGGATCAACCGTGCTTCATTGCTGATCTGTCGCCGCTCGACATCCGAGCTGCGCTCGACGGCGCGGGTACCGGCACGGGCCAGGTCCTGACCGGTCCTGTCGTCTGTCACGTCCTACTCCGAAGTCTCGCCATGTGAACAGTGCCACCACCGACCGCGCGTCCCCTCTGCACGATATTTGTGGCCCGTCACGAAAAGGTGGTGGTGGTCATTGTGTCCGACTCGCCAAGGCGAGTACGCCATTCGGGACAGGTTCTGTGACTGATGTCTCAGACACTACCCTGTGGCCTGACACACGACGAATGGACCCAGTTCCCTGACTCACAGTAGGGTCACCTCGCCGCGGGGGTAATAATTTTGAGATCTCGGTGAGGCGGTGGTCACCGAGATCGGCAGGAGGGCGTGTCGTGTTGGAGAGTGTGTTCGGGTTACACCCGACACTCCTGCTTGAAATTCTGACCATTCCTCTTTTCACAGGAATTATCGGATACATAACCAACTGGTCCGGCATTCTCATGCTGTTCCAGCCGATCAAATTCCACGGTTTCCGACTGCCCGGTCTGCGGGCGGTCTTCCCTTACCTACCCAAGCGGATTCAGGTATTGCCGCTGCTCAGCTATGACGGCCGGATCGGCTGGCAGGGGATCGTGCCCTCGCGCGCCGACAAGATGGCCAGCATCGCGGTCGACAAGGGACTGTCCAAGCTGGGCAGTGTCGCCGACTTCTATCGCGAGCTCGATCCGGAGAAGCTGGCCGAACATCTGGCCGAGGTGGCCGACGCGCAGATCCGCGACATCGTCGAGGTGATCCTGCGTCGCGAACACCCACAGCTCTGGTACAACCTGCCCGTTCAGGTCAGGGAGATGATCCATCAGCGGGTGCGCTCGCAACTGCCCGAGATCCTGCGCGATCTCACCATGGAGCTCGGCGCCAATATCGACCAGCTGCTCGATGTGAAGCAGATGGTGATCCGCTACTTCCAGGCCCGGCCGCAATTGCTCAACCAGCTGTTCCAGGTGCTCGGCGCCAAGGAACTGCGGTTCATGCAGAACTTCGGCTTCTACTTCGGCGCGCCGAGCGGTCTGCTGCTGGTCCTGGCGCTGCACACCACCGGGCTCTCCCCACTGATCGTGCTGCCCGTCGGCGGGATCGTCATCGGCTGGGTGGTGAACTGGGTCGGCATCAATATGATCTTCGCGCCCGCCATGCCGAAGTGGTGGTGCCCGTGGCGGCAGGGGCTGCTGATCAAGCGACAGCCCGAAATCACCGCGGGTTACGCGGCATTGGTGTCCACCGAGGTCGTCACGGTGGCCAATATCGGCGACGAGCTGCTCAACGGCCCGCGCTCGGACCGCACCCTGCAGATGCTCGAGGACACCCTGCGCCCGGCCGCCGACCGGGCGCTCGGGCCCGCGCGTCCGGCGGTGAAATTCATGCTCGGCAGCCGCGAATACGACACGCTGCAAACCACTCTCACCGCGCAGGCCATGACGATCGCGCCGATGGCGTTCGCCGATCCCGCGTTCAACGTCCAGCAGGGCAGGCAGGTCAACGAGTACATCGCCCGGCAAATGTCCGCACTTTCCCCCCATGACTTCGTGGACATGCTGCGCTCGGCGATCAAACAAGACGAATGGTTGCTTTTTGTCCATGGCGGCGCGCTGGGACTGCTCGCCGGATACGCTCACATCCTGGTCTTCGGAACAGGAGTAGCAACGACATGGATGTAGCCGACGGGACCCCGTCCACCGCGCTGGTGCGACGATCGGTACCGCCGCTCGAGGTCTCCGCCGACAAGCGTGGGCTGCTGCCCGTCTCACCGGTACGCACGGTTCGTGCGGCCACCGGTGTGGCACGGGTAGCGCTGAACGCCGCCTCGGGGATGACGCTGTGGACGCTCGACACCGCGCTCGGCGTGACCGTCACGGTGTTGCGCGGCAGCATGGCAGGCACTCCGCCCAGCGAGGTGCTGGCGGAAGCGGAAACCGAAGTGCGCGACCGGCTTCGGCACGCGCTCGGCCTGCCGGCGGGCGCCGAACACCGCGGCGACGACGGCACCCCGACTCTGCGCGAGCAGGGCGCCGAACTGCTGCGCCTGTCCGCCAGCACGAACGCCGCGCAGCCCGACACCCATCCGGCCTATCCCGGCATCCTCGCCGAGATCACGCCCGACGAGGCACGGATCCTGCGATTCCTGCACGTCGACGGGCCGCAGCCGGCCATCGATGTGCGCAGCGGGCGCCAGCGAGCGTTCGGCGGCGAGCGGTTGATCAGCGGACTCACCATGCTGGGTGACCACGCCGGCCTGCGGTTTCCGAACCGGGTGCCGCAATACCTGCCCAACCTGCGCAGGCTCGGGCTCATCGAGCCCACCCGCGACCCTGTCGGCAACCCACACCGCTACCAGATCATCGAGGCCCAGGAGCAGGTGCGGGAAGCGTTGAAGCGCCCCGGTTTCGGCACGAAGGTGACCTACCACAGCATCCTGCTCACCGAGTTCGGCGCCGACTTCGTCCAGACTTGCCTGCTGGCCCGCCTCCCCGGGTATTCAAGCCAGACCGAGGTGGCTGGTCACGGTACGTCGGCGGCCGACGGATAACTCTTCGGTAGGGTCAGCCCGTACCCGGCGAGTTACCCATGTCCGTGCGAAATCAGTTGCCGGCTTGCTCTGCCAGTTCCATCCAGCGCTCTTCGGCGGCTCCCTTTTCCGCGACAACGGCTTTCAGCTCTGCTCCCAGCTTGACCAGCTTGTCCGGGTCCGTTGCGGCGTCGGCCAGCGCCTTGTGCAGTTTCTGTTCGCGCTCGTCGAGTTTGGCGATGCTGCGTTCGACCTTCGACAGTTCCTTGCGGGCCGCGCGGCGGTCGGACGAATCCGTCGAGGCGCCACCGGTCTTCGCGGTGAGCGGCTTGGTGTTGCCCGCCATGGTGGCCCGCTTGGCCAGGTAGGAGTCGATGCCGCCGGGCAGGTTGGTGAGTTTGCCGTCGCCGAACAGGGCCCAGGTGGAGTCGCAGATGCGCTCTACCAGGTAGCGGTCGTGGCTGATGACCACGAGCGTGCCCGCCCAGTTGTCGAGCAGGTCTTCGAGCTGCTGCAAGGTGTCGATGTCGAGGTCGTTGGTCGGCTCGTCGAGCAGCAGGACGTTCGGTTCGGCCATCAGGATGCGGGTGAGTTGCAGGCGACGGCGTTCACCACCGGAGAGGTCGCCGACCGGGGTGCGCTGGCGGGCCGGGGTGAAACCGAGCCGTTCGGCGAGCTGGCCCGCCGAGATCTCCTTGTCGCCGAGCATGATTCGCTGCGCGACCTGCTGGACGGCCTCGAGCACCCGCATATCGGTCGGCAGGTCGTCGAGTTCCTGACGCAGCCAGCCGATCTGCACGGTCTGGCCCTGGATCCGCTTGCCCTTGGCGGGTTCGGTCTCCCCGGCCAGCGCGCGCAACAGGGTGGTCTTGCCCGAACCGTTGACGCCGACCAGGCCGACCCGCTCGCCCGGCGCGAGCCGCCAGGTGAGGTCACCGACCAGTTCACGGCCATCCGGGGTGGTGAGGGAGGCGTCCTCGAGTTCGATCACCACGCGGCCGAGGCGCTTGCGCGCGAACGCGGCCAGCGAGACCGAGTCGCGCGGCGCGGGCACATCGGCGATCAGGGCCTCGGCGGCCTCGACGCGGTAGCGCGGCTTGGAGGTGCGGGCCTTGGCACCGCGGCGCAGCCAGGCCAGTTCCTTGCGGGCCAGGTTCTGGCGGCGCGACTCCGAGGCGTCGGCCTGACGTGAGCGTTCGGCGCGGGCGAAGATCCAGTCGCCGTAGCCGCCCTCGTAGACCTCCACCTTGCCGCCGACGACCTCCCAGGTGCGGTTGGCGACGGTGTCGAGGAACCAGCGATCGTGGGTGACGACGACGAGCGCGGTACGCCGCGCGACCAGGTGCTCGGCCAGCCACTGGACACCCTCGATGTCGAGGTGGTTGGTCGGCTCGTCCAGGACCAGCAGGTCCAGGTCGCGCACCAGGGCGGCCGCCAGGGCGACGCGGCGGCGTTCGCCACCGGAGAGGTTCGTGACAAGGGTGTCGAGGCCGAGATCGGCGATGCCGATGCCTTCGAGGATCGAGCGCACGCGCGAGTCGGCGGCCCATTGATGGTCGGCGATGTCGACAGTCGACAGGTCGTCGGACAGCCCGGCGAACACGATCGAACCGATGCTCGCGCCCTCGGGCAGCACGCCGCGCTGGGTGACCACGGCCATCCGCAGCCCACCTACTCGGCTGACCCGGCCCTTGTCGGGCGGCTCCAGTCCGGTCAGGACCTCGAGCAGCGTGGTCTTACCGCCACCGTTGAGGCCGACCACCCCGATCCGTTCCCCCGCGTGAATTCCGAGGGAGACGTCATCCAGCAGCGGCTTGACGCCGAAGCTCTTGGAGACCTGTTCCAGATTGATCAGGTTGGACATAGGTGTAGCTCGCCTGTTCCGCCTCCCCGCGACTTTGGGCCAGACTCGAGCGCGGGGAGGAGGCGCGTCGGCGGCTTATCGTTGGACTGCTGGACCTGTTAGCCGGTCCCCGGCGAGTTACCCATGTCCATGCGAGATCTATTGATCGTAGAGGACCGGCCGCCGAGCTTTCCGCTCACCATAACTTCGCGACAGTGACAGGTGATGGCGGTCACCGTTTGGCCTGCGCCTCGGGGTCGAGCACGCGTGCCCCCTGGACCGGTCCGCTCGCCGTGCGCACACTGCGGCACACACCGGCACCGGCCAGTTCCGCCGCGACCGCGACCGCCGCGACCTCGGTCTCGCACAGGAAGGCGCAGGTGGGGCCGGAACCCGAGACCAGCCCGGCCAGCGCGCCCGCGCCGACCCCCGCGCGCAGCGTGCGGCGCAGTTCCGGTTTCAGCGAGAGGGCCGCGGCCTGCAGGTCGTTGCCGAGCAGCGGCGCGAGGGTGTGCGGGTCGCCCGCGGCCAGGGCCTGCATGAGTTTTTGAGGGTCGCCGAGGCGGGGCGGCTCACCTTCGGCGCGGAGCCGGTCGAGTTCGCGGAAGACCGACGGCGTGGACAGACCGTCCTTGGCCAGCGCAAGGACCCAGTGAAAGGTGTTGCGCGACAGCACCGGAAGCAGGCGCTCGCCGCGTCCGGTGCCCAGCGCGGTGCCGCCGTGCAGGGAGAACGGGACGTCGCTGCCGAGTTCGGCGGCGATCGTGGACAGTTCTTCGCGGGTCAGGCCCAGGTCCCACAGCTCGTTCAGGCCCACCAGGGTCGCGGCCGCGTCGGCGCTGCCGCCCGCCATGCCGCCGGCCACCGGGATGCCCTTGGTGATGGCGATCTCGACCAGCGGGGCACGGCCTGCCAGATGCGCCAGGCGGACCGCGGCCTTCCAGACCAGGTTGGTGCGGTCGGTGGGCACCTCGGCGGCGCCTTCGCCGCTGACCCGCACCGACAGCGAGGCCGATGGTGCCAATCGGAGGTCGTCGGCGAGGGACAATGCCTGGAAGACGGTGGTGAGGTCGTGGTAACCGTCCGGGCGCAGATCAGCGACTCCGAGATGCAGGTTCACCTTCGACGGAGCTCGCACGACGACCGGGCTGGGCACAACTGACAGCACGATTACCCAGCGTAATAGGTTCCACCGACTAGTACGCACGCCGAATGCCCACCGCTCGAACACAGAGTTGCGTCAGGTACCCATGGGGGGTATGTTCATTCGGGTCGGGGACATACCCCTTGACCGTATGTTCGAAGAGCGAAGGAGTCGGCCATGGCCACCACCACCTACACCGTCACGGGGATGACCTGCGGACACTGCGTGAGCTCGGTCAAGCAGGAAATCGGCAAGATCGACGGCGTCACCAGTGTGGATGTCGACCTCGCCAGCGGTCTCGTCCGGGTCGACAGCGAGGGCGACCTGGCCGATGCCGAGGTGGCCGCCGCGGTCGACGAAGCGGGCTACGCGCTGAGCGCCTGACTCCACTCCGGCTGGGCGAGCCGACGCCTCACGCGTTGCGCTCGCCCAGTAGCGACCGCGGGCCCGAACTGTGGGCACGGCCTCCACGACCCGCACCGACGAGTCGCGGTGGCGGGCCCGCGTTCACCGGCGGTTCACCCACGTCGCGCCACCCGGCAAATCATCCACAATGTCATCCACAGCCACCCTCATGGCTGGTGAGACGCGGATATCCGGGTTCGACCGGGAGCGCTACCCGCGGATCATGATCAAGTACGAACAGCGCGAAAACCAGTTGTCCACAATTGTTTTCACAGTGGCCGACAACCCGCGCCGATGAACGGCCGGTGTACTGCGGGTTCCCTTGCGGGAGCCCAGGATTCATCGAGCCAGACGTAGCTCCGCCTTCGCTCCGCCGTGCGCGGCCGCGGAAACGCTGCGCACCTCGCCAATCAGGTGGTCGCCGCCAACCGGACGAACGCCGCGGTTTCCAGGGTCTCGCCCCGTGCCGTTGGATCGATCCCCGCGGCGATCAGCCGACGCTCGGCCTCGACGGGCGATCCCGCCCACCCGGACAGCGCTGCCCGCAACGTCTTTCGC
Organism: Nocardia sp. IBHARD005; assembly: GCF_052814245.1. Taxonomy (NCBI): domain Bacteria; kingdom Bacillati; phylum Actinomycetota; class Actinomycetes; order Mycobacteriales; family Nocardiaceae; genus Nocardia; species Nocardia sp. IBHARD005. The sequence continues at coordinate 2,515,623 of NZ_CP199935.1, read as the reverse complement.
CGCTGCGCGAACGCCGCGTCGATCACCTCGAACACCCGCCGGCGATGCGCCTCGTCCATCGGCCACGGCGGTTCGACGTAGCGGTCGATCCGCACCAGACCCGATTCGACGCGCGGCACCGGCCAGAAGACCTGTGTCCCCACATGACCGGCACGGCGAACCTTGCCGAAGAAACCCGCCTTGACACTCGGCACCCCGTACACCCGATTGCCCGGCTCGGCGGCGAGCCGGTCGGCCACCTCGGCCTGGACCATCACCAGCGACACCATGATGCTCGGCAACGTCGCGAGCAGGTGCAACAGCACCGGCACAGCCACGTTGTAAGGCAGGTTCGCCACCAGCGCGGTCGGCACGGCGGGCAACTGCTCCGGGCGCACCCGCAGCGCGTCGGCCTCGACCACGCGCAGACGCTCGACCAGGCCAGGCGCGCGATCGGCGACGGTTTCGGGCAGATAGCTGGCGAGCACGGGGTCGATTTCGACGGCGACCACCTGGTCGACCACGTCGAGCAGCGCCAGTGTCAGCGAGCCGAGACCAGGACCGACCTCGAGCACGGTGTCACCCGCACCGACGCCTGCCGCGGACACGATGCGACGGACGGTATTGCCGTCGTGCACGAAGTTCTGCCCGAGCTGCTTGGTCGGTCGGACGCCGAAACGTTCGGCCAGGGTCCGCACCTCGGCGGGACCGAGCAATGCGGCACGGTTACCTCGAGCGGAATTCTCTGGTTCGGACACTGCTAGAACCTACCAACCTCGCCGATGGAGAAGCTGAGCGCTGGGTCGTGGCGGCAGCTCAGCGCTGTGTCGGGGCGGCGTTGACGCGCGCGAGGAAGCCGTCGATGGCGGCGAGCTGCTCGGGCGAGACCGAGCCGTGCTGACCGTTGCCGAGCACCACCTGCTGATCGACACCGTTGGCCGCGAGCTGGGCGACCAACGCCGCGTGCAGCGGCGACGGCACGACCATGTCGGCGACGTTCATCGACAGCAGGATCGGGGCGTCGTAACCGCTGGTCGGCAGCATCATGTAGGCCGCGAGCGGATCACGCAGCGGGGCGAGCGGGCGCGCGAGCAGGTCGGCGGAGGTGACGCCCTCGGTCGACACGAAGATCTCGTCGAGGCACTGGCTGCCCGCGGCGTCGACGATCTCCTTGCCGCGCGGCGTCAGGTAGGAGTCGATGTCGAGCTCGGGGCCGGTGGCGCGCAGCCCGGCCAGGATGCTGACGATGAACGAGGTGGTGGCGCTGGACAGCCCCGGCACCATCGGCGTCGCCGGGCTGACGAACGGCAGGATCTTCTCCACGTCCGAGGCCGGATCGATCGCCGCGACACCACGGAAGTCCAGCTCAGGGGCGTACTCAGCCTGCACGTGCGCCGCGCTCAGCGCCGCGTGACCACCCTGTGAAACGCCGATCACGCTCCAGGTGCGCGAGAGGTCGGGGTTGGCGGCGCGGGCAGCACGGACCAGATCGATCGTCGCGGTCGCCTCGCTGCGCACCTCGAGGTACGGGTGCGGGCCGGTGCCGAAACGGCCGAGGCCGAGGTAATCGGGCGCGACGACGGCGAAGCCCTGGTCGACGAACCGCTGCAGCAGCCGGTCCTCGGCCCCGCGATGCTGCTGGAAAGGCGCGTTTTCCGGATCGGCCTGACCGCCGCAACCCGGGCCGGAGCCCGCGGTGCCGTGGTCGTAGGCCAGGATCGGCCAGCCGCCAGCCGGTGCGTCACCTTCGGGGATGAACATCGCGCCGCTGGCCGGGCGCTGGTTGCCCGCCGAGTCGGTCATCCAGTACTCGACCGACGCGCCTCTGCTGAGGCCGTGCCAGCCCTCGGGTTCGGCCTGCACCGAGATGAGCGAACCGGGGGGCGCTGCCATCGCCGGGGTGTACGCGGCGGCGATGGCAGCGCTCGCGACCAGCGCGGCGACAACAGTCACCCGGATCGGGTTCTTCAGCACGGATCAGCCTCTCTACCAGCGATCAAGATCCTGGACGAGTGTACAGATCCGTCGCCGCCGCGGGGCCAACACGCACAGCCTCAGCGCTGTGGCGGTGCGGCGTTGACGCGGGCGAGGAAACCTTCGATGGCGGCGAGCTGCTCGGGCGAGACCGTGCCGTGGTAACCGGTGCCGGTGACCACCTGCTGGTCGACTCCGTTGGCGGCGAGCTGTGCGACCAGCGCCGCGTGCAGCGGCGACGGCACGGTCGTGTCGGTGACGTTCATCGCCAAGAGGATCGGGGCGTCGTAGCCACTGGTCGGCAGCATCATGTAGCTCGCGAGCGGCTCCCGCAGCGGGGCCAGCGAACGCGACAGCAGATCGGCCAGAGTGAGGTCCTTGATCGAGGCATCGATCGCGTCGATGCACTGGGTGCCTACGGCATCGATGAACGACTTGCCACGCTCGGTCAGGTAGGAGTCCACGTCGAGCTCCGGGTGGGTGGCGCGCAGGCCGGCCAGGATGCTGACGATGAACGACATGGTGCCCGAGATACCAGGCACCGACGAGAATTCCGGTCCGAGGAACGGCAGGAACTTCTCCACATCGGAGGCAGGGTCGATGGCAGCGACACCGCGGAAGTCGAGCTCGGGGGCGTACTCGGCCTGGACGTACGCGGCACTCAGGGCCGCGTGGCCACCCTGAGAGGTACCCAGCGCACTCCACGTCCGCGATAGTTCGGGGCTGGCGGCACGGGCGGCGCGAACCAGATCGATCGTCGCGGTCGCCTCGCTGCGTACCTCGAGGTACGGGTGTGGGCCGGTGCCGAAGCGGCCGAGGCCGAGGTAATCGGGCGTCACCACCGCGAAGCCCTGGTCGACGAACCGCTTGATCAGCCGGTCCTCGGACGCACGTTCCAGCTGTTGCGGCGCTAGTTCCGGGTCGGCCTGACCACCACAACCGGGACCGGAACCCGTGGTTCCGTGGTCGTAGGCCACGATCGGCCAGCCGCCGACCGGCGCGTCACCCTGGGGAAGGAACATCGCACCGCTGGCCGGGCGCTGGACGCCTGCCGAGTCGCTCATCCAATACTCGACCGACGAGCCGTTGACCAGCCCGTGCCAGCCAGCGGGTTCGGCCTGCACCGAGATGAGCGCACCAGGGGTTTGCGCCGTCGCCGGGGTGACGCCGACGGCCGTGACAACGCTCGCGGCCAGCACCGTGACAACAGCCGCCCGGATCGGGTTCTTCAGCATGTTCCGGTCTCCCTACCGGGCGATCGAGAGCCTGGATGCGTGTTCGGCTCAGGAACGTCCCGGGCCCGAATGACGAGCGAATCCTCAGACGCTCGACATCCTCCCACACCCCGACACCAGCTCCGGAGCCCAGCGACCCCCACGCCCAGCTCGGCCACCTGCCGCTTCTCCCCGCGAGTAGGAACAGCGCACGGCCGACAGCAGCGCGATAGCCGTCCCGAGCCGGGGCCCGCGGTCAGCTCAGGCCGAGGCGCCCCGTGCACGCGGGCCAAGCGCCCCAACCCTGACGCGCACGGGTGACTTCGGCGATCGCGATCTGCTCCTCACGGCTGGCGAGATCGGCCCGCGGCGCGTACTTCAACCCGCCTTGACGCTCCCACGTGCTCTGGTCGAACTGAATCCCGCCGTAGTAGCCGTTGCCGGTGTTGATGGCCCAGTTCCCCGTCGACTCGCATTTGGCCAGCGCGTCCCACACGGCACCGTCACGCACCGGCGGCACCTCGGTCCCCGGCTTGGCACCCTTGCGAATCGTCTTGGGCTGGGCGGGGGTGATCACATTCGAATTCACCTGCACGCGTGAGGCTTCGGCCCCGTTCACCATCTTCACCGCGAACGTCGCCTCGTGCAGACCGGGCATGCCCGGGTTCTCGACCACGGTGCGGCTCATGTTCATGGTCACGTCCTCGATCACCGTTTCGGTGGGATCGAGCGGCAGGGTTTCGGTGCGCTGTTCGGTGCGCTGGCGCGTGACGACAACCTGCATGCCCTCGGCGAGCGGCGTCGTGGCGGCGGGCACCGTGAAGTCCTCGTTCTTCAGCGGAACGCCCGAGGCAGTGAGGAATTCACCGATGGTCGCGGCGGCGAGGCGCATATCGACCGGGTCGGCGCCGCCGTCGACCAGCGAGATATTGCGCGGGGTGTACACGCTCAGCGCCGCACCGGACAGCGGCAGCTTCTCGGTGCGCGACGGCAGGACGTGGGTGTCGGACGGCATCTGCATCGACGCGAGCGCGTCGCCCGCGGTGGTGCCGGTGGTCCACACCTTGCGCTCGACACCGTCGACGGTGACCGTGATCTCGCGGCCGCGGTTGAAGGTGATGGTGGCACCGTCGCCGACTTTGGCGCTCGCGGCGGGGATCACCTCGTCGTGTTCGGCGATCTCGTAGCCCGCGTCGGCCAGAATGGCGCGCACATCGCGCGCCATCGTCGAGAGCTCGGTCCGCTCGCCATCGATGACCAGTGCGACCGTCTTATGGTTCACGATGGCCAGCGAGGCGCCGACGAGCAAAATCAGCAGCATGGCCGCCACCGCTACGAACAGCAGCGGTGAACGTGACGAGTTGATCCGCGCAAAAGCCGACATGATTACAGGACGATAACGACGAGGTGCGCGGTAGACAACACCAGGCGGTCCGATCAGCGGGATCGTAGATCACGATTCGGTATAGACAGCGCTGGTAGATAACGATGTGAGCAGGGGAATGTGAGCCGACTCACGATTAGTGTCCAGCCCCCTGCCGATCAGACGAAACGGACTACCGAATCCGATACAGCCTGCGCGCGTTGGCGGTAGTGATCTCGGCCAGCGCCTGCGGGTCCTGTTCGCGCACTTGCGCCAGCGCGCGCACCGTGTACGGCAGGCAGTACGGCTCGTTCGGCGCACCACGATATGGATGCGGCGTCAGATACGGCGCGTCGGTTTCCACCAGGATCTGGTCGTCGGGCACCAGTTTGGCGGCCTCGCGCAGTTCGTGCGCGTTCTTGAAACTCACGGTGCCGGAGAAACTCAGCACGTACCCCTCCGCCACGCAGGCCTGCGCCATCGTCGCGTCGGAGGAGAAGCAGTGGAAGATCACCGTGTCCGGCGCTCCCTCGTCGAGTAGCACCGTGAGCAGGTCGTGGTCGGCTTCGCGGTTGTGGATCATCAGCGGTTTGCGCACGCGTTTGGCCAGGTCGATGTGCCAGCGGAAACCCTCGACCTGGGTTTCGATGTCGGCGCAGCCGTCGAGCTTGCCCGGCCAGTAGTAGTCGAGACCGGTCTCACCGATCGCGACCACACGGGGGTCGGTGGCGAGGTACTCGAGCTCGGCCTTCGCCTTGTCGTCGAGGGCGTTGGCACGGGTGGGATGCAGCGCGACCGCGGCGTACACCCGCGGATCCCACTGCGCCGCCTGCACGGCCCACTGCGCGGCAGCGAGATCGTCGGCGATGGTCACCACATGCCCGACACCGGCCGAGGCGGCGCGATCCACGATGGCCGTGGTCGACGCGGCATCGGTTGCGCCACAGGCATCGAGGTGCGTATGCGCATCGATCAGCGGCGCGAGCGGCGCGGGAACAGGCGGAGCCGGACGATTCGTGTTTGGCACCCGGATTAGAGTAGTGCCCATCATGAGTGCAGCCGAAGGCGCCGAGGCGCCCGCCTTCTACGTCACGACGGCCATCGCGTACCCGAACGGTGCGCCGCATATGGGCCACGCGTACGAGTACATCTCCACCGACGCGATCGCCCGTTTCAAGCGACTCGACGGGTACGACGTGTTCTTCATGACCGGCACCGACGAGCACGGTCAGAAGATGCAGCAGACCGCCGCCACTGAAGGCATCCCGGTGCAGGAGCTCGCGGCACGCAATTCCGACGTCTTCGAGGCGATGGACAAAGCGCTCGACATCTCGTTCGACCGCTTCATCCGCACCACCGATGACGACCACATGGCCGCGAGCGTCGCCATCTGGGAACGGATGCTCGCCAATGGCGACATCTACCTGGACAACTACTCGGGTTGGTACTCGGTGCGCGACGAGGCCTTCTACAACGAGGACGAGACCACCCTCCTCGCCGACGGCACCCGCGAGTCCACCGAGACCAAGACCCCGGTCACCTGGTCCGAGGAGTCGAACTACTTCTTCAAGCTCTCGGAGTATCAGGACAAGCTTCTCGCCCTCTACGAGGAGCGGCCCGAATTCATCGCACCCTCGACGCGGCGCAACGAGATCGTCAGCTACGTCAAATCCGGGCTGAAGGACCTGTCGATCTCCCGCACCACCTTCGACTGGGGTGTTCCGGTCCCCGGCGCGCCCGACCACGTGATGTACGTGTGGGTCGACGCGCTCACCAATTACCTGACCGGCGTGGGCTTTCCGAACACCGACTCCGCCGCGTTCCAGAAGTTCTGGCCTGCCAACCTGCACATCATCGGCAAGGACATCACCAAGTTCCACACGGTGTACTGGCCCGCGTTCCTGATGTCGGCCGGGGTCGAACTGCCGGACCGGGTGTTCGTGCACGGGTTCCTGTACAACAAGGGCGAGAAGATGTCGAAGTCGACGGGCAATGTCGTCGACCCGCTCTCGCTGGTAGCCACCTACGGCCTCGACCAGGTGCGTTTCTTCCTGCTGCGCGAGATCTCCTACGGCCAGGACGGCAGCTACAGCAACGACGCCATCGTCGGCCGCATCAACAGCGACCTGGCCAACGAGTTCGGCAATCTGGTCCAGCGCAGCCTGACCATGGTCAACAAGAACTGCGACGCCAAGTCCCCCACGCCCGGCGAATTCACCGACGGAGACCGCGCGCTGCTCGACCGCGCCAACGGCCTACTGGCCAAGTGCCGCACCGAGTTCGACGTCCAGCAGATGCACCTGGCCCTGGAAGCCCTCTGGCTCACCCTCGGCGAAACCAACCGCTACTTCTCCGCCAACGCGCCATGGGCGCTGCGCAAGTCGGGCACCGACGAAGACCTGGCCCGCATGGCGACGGTCCTCTACGTCACCCTCGAGGTAGTCCGCATCGTGGCCATCCTGGTCCAACCGGTGATGCCCGGCTCCGCGGCCAAGATCCTGGACCTGCTCGCCCAGGAAGGCCGCACCTTCGCCGACATCGCCACTCCCCTGGCTCCCGGCCTCGATCTGCCCGCGCCGGAACCGATCTTCCCGCGCTATATCGAGCCCAAGGAATAGCCGAAGCCGCTGTGGCGCACGGTGTTCCGTTGCGCCACAGCGTGTCACTACGCCCAGGCAGCCAGCAAGGTGGTCGCCTCGGCGCCCAGCGCGGCCTGCAGGAACGGGCCGAAGCTGATGCGGGCTACGCCGAGAGCGGCGAAGTGCTCCTTCGCCGGGGTGCCCGGCTGGCCGATCGCGTTGATCGGCAGCGGCAGGTCGGTGGTGAGCCGGCGCAGGTCGGCGTCGGCGTGCCTGCCCACAGGGTAGAGAACGTCGGCACCGGCTTCGGCGGCCAGCGTCAGGCGGGCGATGGCCCGGTCGAGGCGGTCGGCCTCTTCGCCGTCCTGGCGCAGGAACAGGTCGGTGCGGGCATTGACCACGACATGCACGCCCGCCGCGTCGGCGGCCTCGCGGAGACCGCGAACCAGGTCGGCGTGCTCGGCAGGCGAACGCAGGCGCTTGCCTTCGCTGTGCACCGTGTCCTCGATATTGAGGCCGACGGCGCCCGCCGCGAGGAGACCGTCGATGAGTTGCAGCGGTTCGAGGCCGTAGCCGGACTCGATGTCGACCGAGACCGGGACCTCGACCGAGGCGGTGACCTGGGCGACGCGGGCGAGGAGTTCGTCGAAGCTCATCCCCTCACCGTCGGCGCGACCGATCGAGTCGGCGACCGGATGGCTCCCCAGGGTCAGACCCGAAAAACCGGCCGCCACAGCGACATTCGCCGACCACGCGTCCCACACCGTCGGCAACACCACCGGATTTCCCGGACGATGCAGTTCGAGCAGAGTCTTCGCCTTGGCATCCAGAGAAGTCATACCCGCGATGATGCCCGAGGCATCCGACAAGAGCTATACGCAGCCGGATTTCGGCGGGCAGTTCACCTGCACATCGAGCACGCGCGCGCCGGGGCCCTCCGCGCCGAGCCGGTCGTGCTCGTTGACGAGCTTGCACGAGCCGAGCGAGAGGCAGCCGCAGCCGATGCAGCCGGTCAGGTTGTCGCGCAGCCGCACGAGCTGGGTGATGCGGTCGTCGAGATCCTCCCGCCAGGTCGTCGACAGGTTCTCCCAGTCGCGACGGGTGGGAGTGCGACCTTCGGGGAGGCGGTCCAATGCCGATCGAATCTCACTGAGTGGGATGCCGACGCGTTGCGAGATGCGAATGAAGGCGACCCGGCGCAACGTTTCGCGAGAATATCGACGTTGATTGCCACTGGTTCGACGGCTCGATATGAGACCTTCGCGTTCGTAGAAGTGCAACGCGGACACTGCAACTCCACTACGATCTGAAAGCTGCCCGGGGGTCAGCTCCTTCGTTTGCCAATCGGCCGTCGTCATCTATAGCTCCTCCCACTACCACCTCAACAATACTTCAGGTATTCGTGTCGTGTACGAAAATGGGCGGACCGGGTGGACAGGTCTGCAACACCTACGGGCCACGCATCCCGGCGACTGCGGGTCGCAGTGTGCCGACCTGGCGTTCTCGCATTACATTTTGCAGATGGGAACTGCCCCCGACTCGCGCCTGACCGTCACCTCCGAGGTCGGCCAGCTACGGACGGTGCTACTGCACCGCCCCGGCGCAGAACTACGCCGCCTCACCCCGAGCAACAATGACCAGCTGCTTTTCGACGGCATCCCCTGGGTCGAACGCGCGCAAGCCGAACACGACGCCTTCGCCACCGTACTGCGCGACCGCGGTGTGGAAGTCCTGTTATTGGCGGATCTGCTGACCGAAACCCTCAGTGCCAGTGGGGCAGCCAGGATCCAGGGCATCTCGGCGGCCGTCGACGCCCGCAGGCTCGGCCACGGCCTGGCCGACCAGCTCGCCGCCGAGCTGCGCAAGTTCGACGCCGGCGAGCTCGCCGACATCCTGATGGCCGGGATGACCTTCGACGAGCTGCCGTTCGGCCCCGACGCCGCCTCACTGGTGCGGCGGATGCACCACGGCGGCGATTTCGTCGTCGACCCGCTGCCGAATCTGCTGTTCACCCGCGATTCCTCGTTCTGGGTCGGCCCGAAGGTCGCGATCACCTCGCTGGCGCTGCCGGCCCGCAGCCGCGAGACCTCCATCACCGACCTCGTCTACGCGTTCCATCCGCGCTTCCTCGGCGTGCGCCGGGCCTACGAATCGCATACCGCGCCGATCGAGGGCGGCGATGTGCTGCTGCTCGCCAAAGGTGTTGTCGCCGTTGGTGTCGGCGAGCGGACCACGCCAGCGGGCGCGGAAGCATTGGCGCGCAGCCTGTTCGACGACGATCTCGCGCACACCGTACTGGTGGTGCCGATCGCGCAGAACCGGGCCACCATGCATCTGGACACCGTCTGCACCATGGTCGACACCGATGCGGTGGTGATGTATCCGGGCGTGCGGAAATCGTTGGAGGCGTTCACGATCCGCCGCAAGGACGGCTTCACCGGGCGCGGTGACCACGAACGCATCAGCATCACCGGCCCCGAACCCTTCCTGCCCGCCGCCGCCGCGGCAATGGGCATCGCGAAGCTGCGCGTGATCGACACCGGCCGCGAGGGACCCGACGCCGAACGCGAACAGTGGGACGACGGCAACAACACCCTCGCCCTCGCGCCCGGCGTGGTCGTGGCCTACGAACGCAACGAGATGACCAACTCGCGCCTGACCGAGGCGGGTATCGAGGTGGTCACCATCAGCGGCTCGGAGCTGGGCTCCGGCCGCGGCGGCCCCCGCTGTATGTCCTGCCCGCTGTCCCGAGACGAGGTGTGAGCATCGTGTTCCACGTCGAGCTGTCCGCCGATTCCAGCCAGCCGCCCTACGAGCAGCTGCGCATGGCGGTGATCGAACAGGTCCGCGCGGGCACGCTCACCGCGGGCACCAAGATCCCCACGGTCCGCGCGCTGGCCGCCGACCTCGGCATCGCCCCCAACACCGTCGCCCGCGCCTACCGCGAACTGGAAGCCGACGGCGTCCTCGAAACCCGCGGCCGCCAAGGCTCTTTCATCGCCTCCTCCGGCGACCCCACCCGCGACATCGCCAGCCGCGCCGCCGTCGACTACGTCACGACCACCCGACGGCTCGGCCTCGACGACGCGGACGCCCTAGATCTCGTCCATCAAGTACTGAACACCTGAACGACGCCAGAACATGGGTAACTCACCGGGTAGGGGCCAATTCCGCGACCCGATACCGCCGGCCGCGTCCACCCGAACCAACCACCTGAGTCCGGCTTGAATACACGGAGAGGCGGACCAGCCGAGCCCTACCGCCAACTCGGCAGCCAGAGATGGTCTTGCCAGTTCTGTGGCGTGATCGCCTGACCCGTGAGGATCGGCCACAGCCAGACGAAATTCGCGATCACCAAGCCCAGATAGATGCTGACGATCAGCAATCCGAGCGCGTACCGCTCGTTCACCGGGGCAGGCAGATAGGTGCCCGTCGGACTGCGCGGTATCCCCGCGGGTCTCGCCGATCCGAGGATGTCACCGAGCGCCAGCGCCATCCCCATCACCAGGAACGGCGCGAGCACCACCGCGTAGAAGAAGTACATCTGCCGGTCCAGCGTCAGGAACCACGGCAGCAGCCCGGCGCCGTACCCCACCAGCACCGCCGCGTAACGCCAGTCGCGGCGCACGATCGAACGCCACGCCATCCAGCCGATGAGCGGCAGCGCCAGCCACCACAGCGCGGGCGTGCCGACGGCCATCACGGCCTTCACGCACTGCGCTTCGCCGCAACCGGTGACGGTGCCGTCGGCGTAGTAGTAGAGCATCGGGCGCAGGCCCATCGGCCAGGTCCACGGCTTGGATTCCCACGGATGGTGGTTGCCCGCCGAATTGGTGAGGCTGGAATGGAAGTCCAGCGTCTCGCCCTGGTAGTACCAGAGCGAGCGCAGCGCGTCGGGCAGGAACGCGAACGCGCCACCGCTGCCGACCTGATTGCCGACCGCGTACCGGAACACCCCGCTCTCGCTGGCGAACCACGCCCAGTACGAGGACAGGTACACCACCAGCGGGATCACCACCAGCGCGTACAGCGCAGGCCCCACATCGCGGATCAGTGTGCCCAGCCACGGCCTGCGCACCCCGTACGCGCGCCGCGCGCTCACGTCGAAGGCCACGCTCAGCAGGCCGAAGAACATGATGTAGTACATGCCCGACCACTTGGTGCCGCACGCCAGCCCGAGCAGCACACCCGCGCCGAACCGCCACCAGCGCACGCCGAGTCGCGGACCCAAGTCCGAGAGGCCGACCCGCCCGGCCAGATCCGCGCGAGCCATGCGCTCGCGGACCTCGTCGCGGTCGACTATCAGACAGCCGAAAGCCGCGGTGACCAGCAGCGACATGAAGATGTCGAGCATGCCGATGCGCGAGGAGACGAAGGTCAGGCTTTCGGCGATGAGCAGCACACCCGCGAACGCGCCGATCAGCGTCGACCGGGCCATCCGGCGCACGATCCGCACCACGAGCAGCACCAGGATCGTGCCGGCCAGTGCCGCGGTGCCGCGCCAGCCCCACGCGTTGTAGCCGAAGATGGCCTCGCTGATGGCGATGAACTGTTTGCCGACGGGTGGGTGCACCACCAGGCCGTAGGCGGGGTTGTCCTCCACGCCGCCGCCGGTGACCATCTGCCAGGCCTGTGGGGCGTAATGCTTTTCGTCGAAGACGGGGGTGCGCGCGTCGGTGGGATAGTTCAGGTTGGCGAACCTGGTCAGCGCGGCGATGACGGTGAGCACCGCGGTGACCATCCAGCCACGCGCGGTGTCGAGCGGGCCGAAATCGGGGGCCGGGCGCAGCGGCGCGGGGCTGACCAACGCCGACACGGGACGCGACGGGGGCATCGCGCGCTCATCGGTCACCGGGATCACGCCCCGATCGTAGGCGGTACGCCCAACGAAGTCCGACCCGACACTGCCGCCCCTGTTCCCCATCACATACGGCCGATCGCCGCACCCCGGTGACCTGACAGAATGGTCGGGCGTCACCTGCATGTGCCGCTCGCCGCTCGCCTGCGGCCCAAGATACCGGAGAGGCGGGACAACACTGTGTTGGTCTTAGCGGCTACCCCGATGGGTGACATCGGCGACGCGTCCCAGCGACTGCGCGACGCGCTCGGTTCGGCCGACGTGGTCGCCGCCGAGGACACCCGCCGCACGAAATCGCTGGCGAAGGCGCTCGGCGTCGAGATCACCGGCCGCGTCGTCAGCTTCTACGACCACGTGGAAACCGCCCGCATCCCCGCCCTGCTCGACGACATCGCGAGCGGCCTGACCGTCCTGCTGGTGACCGACGCGGGCATGCCGTCGGTGAGCGACCCCGGCTACCGCCTGGTCGCCGCGGCGGTCGAACGCGATCTGCCGGTCACCTGCCTGCCCGGCCCCTCCGCGGTCACCACCGCGCTGGCCCTGTCCGGCCTGCCGGTGGAACGCTTCTGTTTCGACGGTTTCGCTCCACGCAAGGGCGGTCAGCGCCGAGAGTGGTTGCGCACCTTGGCCTCCGAGCAGCGCGCCATCGTCTTCTTCGAAGCCCCCCACCGCCTCGCCGACTGTATGACCGACGCGGTCACGGTCCTCGGCCCCGACCGCCGCGCCGCCATCTGCCGCGAACTCACCAAAACCTACGAGGAAGTCGTTCGCGGCACCCTCGGCGAACTGGCCGCCTGGGCCGCCGACGGCGCCCGCGGCGAGATCACCGTGGTTCTCGAAGGCTCCCAACCGGTTTCGGCCGAGCCAGCCGAGTTGGTCGACGAGGTCGAGACATTGGTGGCAGGCGGCATGCGACTCAAGGACGCCTGCGCCGAAGTCTCGGCAGGCCGAGGTGCCTCCCGCCGCGAACTCTACGACGCCGTCCTGGCCGCCCGCTCGCAGAGTTGAGCCAACAAGCTACGGACTGATCCATCCTGACCGCCACCACCATCGAGGGCGCGTTCACCTGAGGCGGCTGGATTGCCTACCTGAACTCCGCAGGCCGATGCCTTCCCGTTCTATCGCCTGTTCCATCGACGCCAGCCGACTCTCCAGCCTGCCACCACAGGGTCGCCAGTTTATAGGAGTACAGTTTATAGAACTGTACTTATACAAATTGGAGCTCGCGTGGACAAACCGGGTGACATGTTCGATCGGGACCGCGAGTGGTCGGCGCTGTCTCGCTTCGCAACCGACGATCAACCAGGGGCGATGCTGGGTGTGGTGTCCGGTCGTCGGCGACAGGGCAAGACCTTCCTCCTGGACGCCCTGTGCCGCGCCCAGGGTGGGTTCTACTTCGGTGCGACCGAGGCGACAGACGCCGTGTCATTGCGGCGGATCGGTGCCGCGCTCACCGCACACATCGATCCACCGAGCCCCTTTCATTTCGCGAACTGGGCTGAGGCCATCGACGTGCTACTCGAGCTCGGGGCGCAGCGACCTGTCCCGGTAGTGATCGACGAGTTCCCCTACCTTGCGAAGGGGAACTCCGAACTACCCTCGATCATTCAGGAAGCGTTGCGGCCGTTGCGCACTCAGCGAACCAACTCTCGGACGCGGCTGGTGCTCTGCGGGTCAGCGCTGTCGTTCATGGGCGGACTGTTGTCGGGGAGCGCGCCGCTGCGTGGCAGGGCTGGTCTGGAAATGCTCGTGCGGCCGCTCGACTTTCGCCCCGCTGCGAAGTTCTGGGGGATCACCGATCCGAAGCTGGCCGTGAAGGTCCATGCGATCGTCGGCGGAACACCGGCTTACCGACGGGAATTCGCACGTGGCGATGTGCCCGCCGATGCCGATGACTTCGACTCCTGGGTCGAACGCACGGTGCTCAATCCCGAGACTCCACTATTTCGCGAACCACGGTATCTACTGGCAGAGGAGCCGGATCTGCGTGATCCGGCGCTCTATCTGTCCGTGCTGGCCGCGGTCGCGGACAGGAACGCGACACGCGGCGGCATTGCCGGGTACTTGGAACGTAAGGCAGTCGACCTCGCGCATCCGATCACCGTGCTCGAAAACGTCGGGCTGCTGTATCGAGACGCGGATGTGTTCCGGCAGAACAGGTCCGAATACCGGATCACCGAGCCGCTGATCCGGTACTACCACGCGATCATGCGACCGGCTTGGGCACAGCTCGAGCGTCCGGGTAGCGCGCATCGCGTGTGGCCGGCTAGTCAGCGACGATTCCAGAGCGATGTGCTCGGTCCGCACTTCGAACAACTGTGCCGAGACTGGACCCTGCATCATGCCGATCCCGAGGTACTCGGCGGGTTACCGGCGTCGGTCGGTCACGGTGTCGTGCACGACCCGGCAACCCGGACCAGTCATGAAATCGATGTCGCCGCAATCGGAATCGACGACAGCGGCGCCACACCGCTACTCGCGATCGGGGAGGCGAAATGGAACGACATCATCGGTGCCGGACATATCGAACGACTCCGGCAGGTCCGTGATCTGATCACCCGAGCCGGACGCTACGACACCTCCAGAACTCGGCTCCTGCTGTTCAGCGGTGCCGGCTTCAACGACAACGCTCGCAACCTCGCGGCCTCATTCTCGGACATCGAGCTGATCGGACTGCCAGAACTCTATGAGTGATGACACGGCGGGAAATTCCTAGCAGAGTCAGCTCACTTCGACGGCCGAACTCGCATTCGTCCAGTCCATTCCTTGGACGCTCGGCTCGTGGACAACATCAGTACAATCCCTGGAGCGGCTGCGACAACCGCAACCTGCAACGCGGAAGCCAGTTCGCCATCGATCGCCCGGGTGCCGGCTATCAATGCCATGAGCGCCGCCCCGAGCGCTGCGGTCACCGAAACCATGACCCGTCCGGCAACTTGCCGTCGCAGCATCAGGATCGCACCAGCGGCCATAATTAGCGCGGGACACAGAAGAATCACCGCGACGGCTTCGACCCATCCGGAAGACTGTCCGCTCACATTCATGTGTCGCTCAAGGCCTATGATTATGAGAGCGAAGCCGACGATGTAAACTCCAGCCACAATGGACACGGCAAGCGCCGCAACTGCCGCTGAAACAGGAACGAGCCAACCCGTTCTTTCAGCGGAATCCATCGCCTCGTCTGGGTCGGTCATCGTCTCCCACTCAACTCGGCGTCGTCGCCGGGATCTATGTAATACATCAGCGTTTACGCGGGCAGTCGATCCACCCTCACGGATGAAGGATGGTCTGCGGATCCTTCTCCCTATGATCAATCGAGTCCTCAGGGAGCACGGCGAGAACCCGGTAAGGCTCAACGACCCGCCGCCTTTGCCGGCATCCTGAAGTTTGAGCCCGAATCCATCCGGAATCGATCGTCGACGGTGCGGTCAGTATTATTGTGCGGCAATGGCTTCGATGGCAATGGTCCGTTCATCGCATCGACGGTGTGTCCCTGACCATCATGAGTGCACGATAGTGTCGGGCTCTTTCGTCACTCCCTCGATCGTTGACTGGTCGACGCAGGGAGAATATCCGGTGACGCTTAGCGATCCGTCGCCCTTACCGGCATCCTGCAGCTGCAGTCCGAACCCCTCTAGCAATGTGGTATTAGCGGCAAATCGCGACTCGCGTTCGACCGGCCAACCTTGCTTCTCCCAGGCATCGAGCATCGCATCGAAGTATTTCCGATTCTCGCCTTTCGGCACTCCCGTGACCCAGTAGCTGGAGCTCAGATTGTACGGTCCGGACGATTGGGTACTTGCATCCCAGCATGGCGCGGAGACAGGGCGTTCCCGGCCGAAGGACGCTAACGCGGAATTCTCTGGGTTCTTCGACAAGTTAAGGCTCAGTGGGAGTCCGGTGAGGGCGGCCGACAGGTTTTCATGGATTCGTTGCTGTGCTTGAGCGGCGGTGAACGGGGATACTTCCACTTTTCCTCCTCCTGATGATCCGCACGCAGTGGCGGCGATGAGAGCTGCGAGAATTAAGAGTGCTGATTTCATTGATAGGTCACCATCTCGGGTCGGCCTGCGATGATCGCCCCCATATTTCTCAGCGAGGTAGAGCCCGAATTCCAGTATTCGCTATGGGCATCTCCGCTGTATCCCGCGCTCCACCAGGGGCCAGACGTCCCCGGATCAGAACTGAAGACCTGGCCACCGAAGTCGGCGGAGGTCGGGTCCGCCTTGTGACTGTCGACGCTCGGCACGAAATCGGGAATGTTCGAGTATCCCGGAGTCGGATCATTCTCTGCTCGGGTCGAGAAGACGTGCTGGTACTGCTGTCCATCAGGGACACCGGCGAGGCTTAGCTCGCGGGCATGGTCAACGCCCGCGCCAGGGCTTGCGACCATGACGACGTTATCTGCGGCGAGCACCCGGCCGTCCGTTGCTGATAGGCCAACGACTGTCGTGCCGTAACTGTGCCCGAGAACGGTGTTATGGGAGGGTGCACCTTCGTGGGTTGCGCGCAGACCGTCCTGGAATGAGGTGAGAGCAGGTGCTCCGGCTTGTGCGAATTTCGACCGGGTTGCGTCGTTATCGCCTTCCTTCAGCACATCCGGTGGCGCATCGTATCCGAGCCAGGCAATGGACACGGGGTTGTCCGCGCCAGCCGCCTTTGCCGCCGCTGACATACTGTCGATCCGGCCAATATCACCCTCCATCTTGGAGGGCTGTGATCCCGTTCCGGGCACGTAGGTTGTGACGTTCGTCGCCTTGTCCGGGTTACCGTCAGCGACCACGGAGTGGACGCGTTGTCCTGAATTATCGTCCATGCCGAGCAGCATTCGCGGCTGGCCGGTCGGAGAATTGGAATCGGCGACCTTCGCAGTCGTGGTGAGATCGTCCAGATGGCGAGATTCGTCCATCTTGGCCTTCCACTCTGTATAGCCCGGCTGAGTTTTCAGCCAGCTATCGGCTTCGTCTGATGTTCCCGTGTATCTCAGCCACTGCTCGTGTTTGCTGCCCGCCATCTGAATTGCCTCGTTGCGCGCATTTTGCGCCTCGGTCAGCTGCTCTTTCAAGGTCAGACGGTTGTAATGATCGCGGTCGGTGGCGGGCATACCGTCGCGGTTGCCGAGGTAGTTGTCTTGGTTCCAGAGAGCGTCTTTATCCTCGTCGGACAAGGTGGTCCACACGTCGTGGAACTCCTGTGAGCCTTCGGGAAGTTTCGACTTGCCATCGAGGATGTCTTGCACCTGTTGGGTGCGTTCGCCCAGGCCGACCTGGATCGAGTGGGCGATCGGCTTGATCGCGCCGACGTTCTCGAAGGCCTTCTCGATGGCGACGGTGGTGTCCTCGATCGCCTGGCCGAGGCCGAGTAGGGCGGCTTTGATGGGTGGCTCGTAGACATTCTTCGCAGTCGCGTCGAGCGCGGCTTGGGCGGCGGTGATGTCTTCGGTCTTCGCGTTCGGGAGCGACCAGCGGGCGTCGGGTGCGGTGACGGTGCCGTCTTCGGCGACGGTGAACTTGTCTTTCTCCGCGAGGTCGATCGCGGCGGTCGCCGTGGATTTGGCAGTGGTGATGGCCGCCTGCCCGGTGGTACCCGCGGTGACCGCGCCATTCAACGCGGTGGTGATCTTGCGACCCTCGGTGACCGTGGTCGTTGTTGTCTCTCGGGCGCGGTCGCCGGCGTTGCCGGTCCAGTATCCGGTCGATCCTGCGTAATCACGTTGTGCCAAATCGAGATTGCTGACCAGTCGGTCGTGCAGGGACCGCCACTCGGTGAGCTGGGCTTCCAACGCGGGCGGGTGGATGGCGTAGGCCTGGGTTTTCGTAGCCGGTCCGGTCATGAGCCGGTCTTCCAGGTCGACAGGTTGTCGATCTGTAGCTTGGTGGCGTGGTCGGTGTGATGGAAGGCGTCGACGCATTTGACCGTGTTGTCGCCGATCGCTTCGAGTGCTTCGCTCAAAGCTGTGTTCGCCGAGGCGGTTTCGGTTGACTTCGCCGCACAGATGTCGGCCAATCGGAAGTCGGCGAAGCCGAAGCGGACTGCGCTTGCCGCCTTGCCGAAGGTACTCGGTGCGGTGGTGCCGTAGGCGACTTCAGCGGCGTATCCGCGCATTCCACGTGCGAGCGCGATCGCGTCGTCCGCATTGATATCGAGAGAATCAGCAAGTCCGCTGCCCATGATCTACCTCCCCCAGGTGTTGCGATGGTCGAGCTCATCGACGGATCTGTCAGTAACGTTGTGCGGCATCGGCCTCGACGGTAGCGGTCCGTTCATCGCGTCGACGGTGCGGGCGACAGCTCCTGCGACACGGGGGTCCGATCGGAACTCGGTCAGCGCATCTTGGGCGTTCGTCCGCGCGGTTCGCAGCGCGTGCGCGGCGAGCTCGGTGATCAGTTTACTGAGTCCGGCTCCGCCCAACACCAAGACCTTGTCGTCGATGTGGACGCTGATCGAGCCATCTGCACCGGCCTGGACCTGAACGAGCCCGTCTGCGGCGGTCACCGTCGACCGGGTTGAGGTGAGCGCCTGAACCAGGGCGGTCGTCTTCTTCGGAAGTGGATCCAAGTTGTTCGACATACGATTTCGGCCTCGGGTTACTTCGGAATCAGGGGTTCGATCGCGCTGGCGATCTCGTTGATGTGGTCGCAGGCATTCCAATCGGTGAGCGCGATAGAGCTACCGGACGTAATCTGCACAATGCCATCAGGACCGGGCAGAACAACCATGCAAGACATACTCACACCCGCCTCTCGGTATAGGATTCCCGCGCGCCCGTTGACCGTGAACTCCTGCTCGTCCTCGCGATCGCGAATCTGCTGAAGGTTGACATTGGCTGACCAGACGGTCAGGTCGCCTGTTCCCAGGATCTGTCCACGCACGTCCTCCTTTCTGGTGAATCGGCAGCCGATGAATGCATAGTCGCTGTTGATGGAGTCGCTGCGTTCACGCGTTGCCGGGCTGAAGCCCTGGCCGCTGGGCACCGCGTCTGGAATCGCAACACACGGATCCCACCTGACCGGGATCTTCGTTCTTGGCCCTTGTTTGGGCGGATCACCGACAGGAGCCGAAATCGATCGCGTCGTCGTCGGTTGCGAACTCAGTTCCGGCTTAGAATTGTTCGCCTGCTCAGCTCCACATGCCACCGTGACCGATGCTGCCAGCAACCCGATCAGAAGAGCCGCCCCAACACGTCGGTATACCGTCACTGCGGATTCACCACCTGTGAGGCAAGCTGGATTCGGCGAGCGCTCACCCCGTCGGCTTCCTCCAGCAGATTCGCGCTCCGCAGGAATCCTTCTTGAATTTGCATCGCCCCTTGGACCAGTTGGTTGATAGCGGCCCTGCTCAATGTCGCCTTTTTTCTGAAACCGTCCTGCAACTCCACACCAGTCAGCAAGGTACCGAAACCGGACACTTCCTCGCCATCCTGCATACGGGCGTCCGAAGCCCGAAGCCCGGCAAGATAGGTGTCGATCTCCTTCACCGCCGCCCGCACGGCATCAGGCTCGAAGCTGAATTCCCCACCGCTCGCACCCTGAACAAAGGCGCCGATCTCGGCTTGCCCATAGTTGATTTCGTCAGCCACGGTCATCCTCTCCTCGTCGTACTCGCATCTCATCGGCCCTGCGCGATCAATTCGCGGGCGAGCGCCGAACCCGAGACCGGGACGACCCGGGTTTCGTTGTCGTCCACCGTGATCAGGTATCGCCCACGTGCCGGCCCTGCCGCGACATCGATCCAGCTCGAGTACCGAGGAGGATGGGGCCGGTCGGTGTTCATCCCACGCTGGATGACGAACTGACCCTCGCCACTGCGGCGCTGCCTGACCAGGCTCCTGATCCGCTCCTCGACAGGACGTTCGCCGTTGGCCTCGACACCCCAGCGGGTGGGGGGCTCCTCGCCACGTACCCGCGGCGTGTACCCGAGCATCGGCCCGGCAGAGCCTGCCGGGGTCGGGGGCAGAGTGGCGCACAGCCGGGATGGAACCTCTGTCCGCCGGGTAAGGGTCATTACGATAGGCGTCGAGGGCTCGGACGTGGTGGCGTACTGGTGCACCACCACCCCAAGGTTGTCCAGCGCGGCGCCATGGGCTCGGACTTCCAGTCCGCCGTCGAGCTGGCCCGCGCAACGCAACCGGGTGTCGGCGTTCGCCAGGATCGTGAACGCCGCCGACAGTCCTTGGTCACTGCCACCGGGGAATCGCGTCGACAGCGCGGCGTTGACCAGGTGGTCTTGTTCGTCGCGGGTCGCGCAGGACTCGCGGATCACAAGAGGAGCCGGGTGGTCGAACGCGTCGAGTCCGGTTTCGCGATGCCACAGTCCGGCGAACTCATCCGGTGTCAACGTCCATGTCATCGGCGGTGTCACCGTGACTCACTCGTCGGCGTGGTGGATCGGGTGGTGCTGGAGAGGCCGTGCTGCGCAAGCAGACTCGCGATATCAGCCGACAGTGCGGGCTGCGCGGGTTCCGTTCGGGGTGGTTCGCCGGCGCTGGGCGCCGGTGCGGGTTCGGCGGGTCGGCCGACATCGGGTCGTGTGGTCGGAGCGGGCATCGACTCAGGTTCACGGCGCGGACCATTCGATGCCGGTGGCGCAGCAACAGTATTGGTTGTTGGGGAAGTTTCGCCTTCCACCGGCGCGGCGGAAATCTCGTCGGCGCCGAAGACACCGGGCAGAGATTCCGTGCCTTCCAGCCAGTCCGGGTGAACGCCGCGCAGATAGTCCGGCGCTCGGTGCTCATTGTCGGGATCCCCGCCCTGCCCGCGTGCGCCCGCACCCGGCGCCATCGGCCCCATTCCGCTCGCACCGGGGCGGCCCGAGCTCGCGAGGCTACCGGAAGCGGGACGAGCCGCTCCTGGTGCGGCGCCCGTCCCAGGAACAGCTTTGCCAGGTGCGACCGGCGCGCCCAGCTGTCCACCTGCCCCGGGCGACCCGCCCTGACCCGGACCAGGCGCCCCGGTTCCACCCGGCGAACCTGCCGGACTGCCGGTTGTCGGCGAGTTCGGTGACTGGCCTGGTTGGATCGGCGAGGTCGAACCCGGCGTGGTCGCGGCACTCGACGGAGTCGTCGTCCCGGACTCTGTCGACGACGGCTCGGTGTCCGCGTCGCCGGAGTTTCCTGACGAGTCACCGTTGTTGTCGGCACCGACCGGATTCGTTTCGGTCGCAGCACTGTCCGGCATTGACCGTTCGGTCGCGGCGCCAGGCAGTTCTGCTGAGCCACCCTGATCCACAGCCGCGCCCCGCTGACCCTGCGAACCTGCCGACTGCGGCTGCGGTCCATCCTGTCCGAATTGCGGTGCTTCAACGAATGAGGGAACCGTGTGTCCCGTAGTCGGAAATGCCGGTGAATAGACCGCGCTCATCGTGGCACGCGCGGCGTTCTCGGCTGCTGTCCGCGCTTCGGAATCCGCGGTCGCCGTTGCGGGGTTGATGAGTCCAGGGATGATCATCGAGGTGGGGTCGTCCGGATTCGGCGAGGCAACCGCCGATGAGGTCGTTGGTGGCGGGATCGCGAGGCGAGTGGCCTCGGCAGCCCACGCGGCAGCGTCCAAACGATCCGACACCGTGGAGAAAACCTCGGCGACTTGCCTTGTCGCCCCGCCCAATGCGCCGATCGCAGTACGTGCGGCATCGCCACTTCGCCCCTGCCACGCACCGTTGTTCATCAGGCCCAACAGTGCGATCTGCAACGACATCGATAGGTCGGACAGCCGCGTGTGCTCGGTCGACCACAATGTGTGTGCCGTCCGTAGGCCCTCGACATTCAGCGCCTGCGCGTGCTGGTAGATGTCAGCGTGCGAGTAGGACCCGAAGTTGTCTTCACTGGTGACAAAATTGGGGTCGATTCCCGCCTTCTTCGCCAGTAGCGCCTGGTCCGTGACGCTCGCACGGGACTGCGCCGCCGTGACCTTCTGCTGTGCGGCCGCAGCCGCTACAGCCGCCGCATTAGCGCCGAGCGCAACGAGTGGAGCGGGAATTCCAGCTAAGGACGAGGGGGGTGTTCCTTGGTCGTCTACAGTCATCAGATCCCCCTATGAACCGTCACGAACATCGCGGGCCCCTCCAGCAATAATCCGCTGCCGGAGGTTATCACACATCTGCCCGCGAAACTGGAGTCGCCGACGGGTGGTCGGAGACCCGAGCTGCGGTCGAATCAGCTGGTCACGGGTGTGCGTAACGCATCGATATGCTCGACCAACTGTGCGCGACCCCGATGGCCGACGGCCGCTACGATCACCGGCCGAGGACTACCTACGGGCGGTCCGGGACGCTCGCACAACGTCGAACTCCGAGATCTGATGTCTGGGTTTTCGGGTGATATCGACGCGTGCTCACCGCCCCAGAACCGCGAGCATTCCAGCCACCGCCTGCGGCCAGCCGAATCGTTCGGGGGTTGCGATTTTTTCGAATTTTACCCATGGTGTTATGCATGACTGGCGCACACCGCGAGACTCCGAGGAAGGGGACGGTCCTCCCGCCGGAGGACCTGAGTGAGTTGCTCGATCTGTCCAGATTTCTGGAGCAGCACACCGAGCCCGCAGCGCTGCTCGGCCCGGACGGCGAACAGATCCCCCTCCCCGTAGAGGTGTATGAGGTACTTGTCCAGGTTGTCGGCGCTATGCGCAAGCGTCGCGCCGTCACCATCTCCCCGGTGGAGCAGTACCTGACCACTCAGCAGGCCGCCGACCTGCTCGGCATCAGCCGCCCAACATTGGTGAAGCTGTTGGAGGCCGGAAAGCTGCCCTGCGAGAAGCCGTCTGGTACACGACACCGTCGCCTACTCCTCAGCGACGTGCTCGACTACCAGCAACGTCGACGTGCGGACCGCAGCGATGTGCTTGACCGATTGGTGCGCGATGCCGAGGCAGATGGCCTCTACGATCCGCCGGCCGAGGCCTACTTACAGGCGGTTCGGGAAGCCCGCGCAGCGTCGAACTCCGAGACCTGATGTCGGGGACCCATGTGATCGCCATCCTCGACGAAGGGATCTGAACACGCTTGCGAGCTTCAGGGGCGTTCACCGCCCCAGTACGGCGAGCATCCCCGCGACCGCACGTGGCCAGCCGAATTGTTCGGCGCGGGAGCGGGCGGCTAGGCGGCGGCCGGAGGTGGGCATGGCCAAGACGTCGGTGACGGCTCGGGCGAAGGCTCGGGGGCGGTCGGCGGCGATGGCTCCGCATTCGGCGGTGACGATGTCGGCGAGGGCGGAGGAGCGGCTGGCCACTACCGGGGTGCCCGCGGCCAGGGCCTCGAGGGCGGCCAGGCCGAAGGTTTCGTGGGGGCCTGGTGCCAGTGAAACATCCGCGGTGGCAAGGAGTTTCGCTACCATCGCGCGTTCGTTGATGAAGCCGGTGAAGTGGACCGCCGGTTCACCACCGGGCAGGGCGGGCAGGGTGCGGGCGCGGCGTTCGAGTGACTCACGGCGGGGGCCGTCGCCTGCGATGACCAGCCGGGCGGGTACCCCGGCCCGGTGCAGGGCGCCGACCGCTTCGATGCTGCGGTCGACGCGCTTCTCCACCGACAGCCGTCCGCAGTGCACCAGCAGCGGATGTCCGTCGACACCGAGATCGGCGCGCAGGCCGAGGTCACGGCGGCGTGGGCTGAACAGGTCGAGGTCGACACCCAGCGGCACCAGTTCCACGTTCGGCGCACCGATCCGCAGGAACTCCTCGCGCGCGAAGGCGGTGGTGCACACCACCATGTCGTAGTCGGCGGCCGTGCGCCGGTTGGCGACGTCGGCGCAGCGGCGCGCGGCGGGTCCGGGCAGGAACTGGCCGAGCAGCCGGTCGAGGCGCTCATGCGAGATCATCACGCTCGCCACCCCGCGACGCCCCGCCCACCGGCCGAAACCGCGCAAGGTGAGCCGGTCCGACACCTCGAGCACATCCGGCGACAGCCCCGACAGCACATCGGCCACCCGCCGCGGATCAGCCGCCCGATAGCCACCGGTCCACGGAATTCCCAATGCGGGCAAGGTAATTCGCAGTGCGCCCGTGGGCAGTACCTCTTCCGAACGACGCGACCCCGGCACGATCAGCACCACTTCGTGCCCGGCCGCCACATATCCCTCACCGAGGTGGTGCAGGGCAGTGCGCAACCCACCCGATCGCGGGCCATAGAAATTGGCTAGCTGCACGATGCGCACACGCCGATCGTCGCGCCGCGCGGGTTACCTCAGGGTCATGCCCGAGGAACGGGAAGTGAACAGCGTCGAAAGAAGCGACACCCCCTGGTCGGGCGCGCCTGCCACGAGAGGGGTCCAACTGTCGACGAGACCCCGGCGACCTGTGCTGACTCCGGACCAGACGGCGGCGATCAGGCGTCGCCAGGACCGTCGATACCGGCAGACCAGACCCGCAGCAACCCGTGACCGGTGGCGGCAGTGGTGATCGTTACCAGCTCGGCATCTGCGTGGATCCAATCCCCCTGCGCGAAGCGCACCCGCAACGCGAGTCGTCGTGCGGTGCCCGGCTGTCGGGCGGCGTCAGCGCAGGCCGCACGCAGAGCGGCGAAATCGGTGGGGTCGATGGTCGGTCGCTCCACCGCCCACCGGTCGAGGGGCGGTGGCGGATCTGCTGCCCATTCGTAGATGATCCCGCTGGACAACAGGATGATGCCGACGCCGACCCCGCTGCGCTGCGCCACCGCACGCAACATCGCGACGTCGGGATCGACGGTCCCCGCGTCATCGCCGAGTTCGGGGATGGCGTGCATCAACGCGCTCACTCTGCAGTGCTCAGGTCGTGCCCTTGTCACCATCTGGAATCGGCGAACGCAGTCGTCGTCGCCGAGCATGTCGACCTCGCCCTGCCAATGACCGCCCGGTTCGAGCCGGGTGGCCATGTCGAAATAGTCAACCCTGCCGTCGAAGCGAACCATCCGCCCGAACGCGTCGGGGGGCGTGCGCACCACCCGCACCTGCGCCGATTCCCTCGCGAAGACGAGTTCCTCCAAACCGGGCCCGTGGTGGGCGAGTTCGGTGACCGCGTCCCAATCCCAGGCAGCGACCCGCCGTCTCGGCCGGACCGGCGCGTCCACCGGACCGATCCAGATCTGGACGCCATGGACTCCGCCGAATGCGCACCGAACCGGCTCGGCCAGCACATGTTTGTCACCCACGACCACGCGCTCCGGGTCCCCGCCGGCCGCACATCGCCGAACTGCGTCGACAACGAGACGGGCGGGCGCCGGACCGATGCTGCGGTGCAGTCGCGCAGCCGCGGTCCACTGTTTGGTTTGGGCGTCTTCAGCGACGAGTGTGGGCTCGAGATCCCCGGCAAGGGTCTCCAGCAGCAGCCATCTACCGACCGACATGTCCGCGATCAGCTCGGCGCCACGCCACGGCCCGCGCGGGGCAGATCGAGATCGAGCGGGATGCGGCCCTCCCGTAACTGCGCCTCGACGATTTCGGCGGGCATGGGCCGTGCGATCAGGAAGCCCTGCGCGCGATAGCAGCCGAGTCCGACGAGCGTACGCGCCGCCATCGCCGTCTCGACGCCCTCACCGACCACGCCGAGGCCGAATGACCCAGCAAGTCCGATAATCGATTTCACGATCGCCAGGTCGTCGTTACTGTCCCCGAGTCGCTGTACGAACCCGCGGTCGATCTTCACCGCGTCCACCGGCAGCGCCTTGAGATGCGACAGTGAGCTGTAGCCGGTGCCGAAATCATCGATGGCGATCTGCACGCCCATCCGTTTGAGCCCGCGCAACGTGAGCCGGGTGCGTACCAGGTCTTGCACCACAACGTGTTCGGTGATCTCGAGACAGACCGAGCCGCCGTCGATGCCGAACAGGCGAAGGACATCTTCGATGCGTTCGACGAAATCTGCCGAAACCAGCTGCACCGGAGAGACATTGATCCGGATCACCACATTCGAGGCAAGTCCGCGCCGGCGCCAATCAGCGAACTGCGAACAGGCGGAGCGGATTACCCACCGGCCGAGTTCGCCGGCCAGGTTGGTGGCCTCGGCGACCGAGACGAAGGCGCCGGGTGGCAGCAGCCCGCGGGTGGGATGCTGCCAGCGCACCAATGCTTCCAGCGCCACGATCCGTCCCGTGCGCAGGTCGACCTCGGGTTGGTAGTGCAGCACAAGCGACCCATCCGACACGGCAGTGCGCAGGTTCAGCTCCACGTCGTCCTGCAGTTCGAATTGCGCGCGCATGGCATCGCTGAACACCGCTACCCCGTTGCCGCCGCCGGACTTCGCCGACAACAGTGCGTGATCGGCGCGGCGCAGCACATCCGACACCGAGGTCTCCCCCGGAATACCCAGTGCTACGCCGACACTCACCCCCCGGCTCACTGATTCCCGCCCCACCGAGACACGGCGTCCGATGACCTCCTGGATGCGGGTCGCCTCCAGTTCGGCAGCAACCGCGTCCATCGGCGCCGCGGGCACGATCACGAACTCATCGCCACCGAGCCGGGCGATCATGTCGGTGGGTTCCAGATTCTGGCGCAATCTATGCGCCAGAGTGCGGATGAAGTCGTCGCCCGCGCTGTGGCCGAGGAAATCGTTGAGCGCTTTGAGCCGGTCGAGGTCGAGGAAGAAGGTAGCGATCGGGCCCTCGTTGCCCGGCTGTAGTCGCTGTTCCATGTATTCGAGCAGGGCTCGGCGATTGGCCAGCCCGGTCAGGTCGTCGTGCAAGGCGATGTAGCGTAGCTGCTCCTCCGCCACCACGCGCGCCTGCAACTGCGCGAACAGCGCGGCGATCGCCTTGAGCACATTGAGCTCCCGGTTGCTCCACGCACGGTCACCCATCTTCACGAAGCCGAGCACGCCGGTCGACTCACCGCGCGAGACCAGCGGCACGCAGGCCATGGCCACCTCCGGGATGCCCGAGGACTTGCGGATCGTCTCCTGGTAGTCGGCGCTGTCGGTGCCGGGCCGCACGATCAGCGGTTCCACAGCGTATTCGAGCGCACGGAAGACCGAATCGGCGTGCTCGAATTCGACGACACACAGCGGATCGGGATCTGGAATATCAGCGCGAGGTGGCCATTCCGCGATGAGGACGGTCGCACGCCGCGCACGGTCGGTGTGGCGCAGATAGCTCACATCGACATCGAAGTGCTCGACCAGGGCGGCGAGCACACGCTCGCTCACCGCCACCATGGTCGTGGCGTCGACACCCATCAACTCGGAGGCGACCTGTGTCACCAGTGAGTCGAGCGTTTGCCGAGGCACGTTGTCTCCGATCCGCGCTATCCGTCGTTGCCACTACCGGGCACCGGCACAGTCCTACTGCCGGGCACCGGCAACCGTCGACTGCGAACGCTCGCAGCCGCGGCGTAGCTCAGACGAAGAACCAATGCCACGTTCTCATCCTCAGGGATTCCCAGCAGGTCCAGGAAACGTCTCTGAATGCTGGCAAGTGTATCTGTGAAGTCGGGTGAAACGCTGCGCAAATCATCCTGCCGGTCGGCATAGAGGAACACCGGCGACACCGGCTGCACCGCCAGACCGAGCAGGTGCGCACGTAGCCACACTCTTTCCACCGCAGCGCCTGCCCGTGCGTAGTCGGCCAGATCCGACTCGCCATCGCGGGTGCCGAAGGTGATCGCCACCAGCGCGGAGCTGGCCCGCACCCGGTCGACGGTGAATTCGCCCAATGCCGAACCCGCCGACCACTCGCGCAATCGATCCATGACATCAGTGCGGCGACCGACCTGCAGCTTCGCCAGTTCATCCGGGGCCGGGTCGAGCGTGCGTACGTCGATCCCTGTGCTCAACTCTTCACCTGGCCAGCGCAATTCGGCGTAGAGCTGTTCGTGCAGCTGGGGCGTCAGGTAGCGGACGCGATCGCTGGCGCCGAGCAGTAGCGCTGCCTCGGCCAGCGCGTCGACGCCGGTGATCGCGCGCACGCTCGCCTGCTCAGCCGCTGCGGCGACGGCCAGCGCAGGCAGCACTGTTCCCGGCAGCGCCATCGGGACGCCGAGGCGACGGTTGGTGTGTCTGGCGAGCGCGAGCGGATAGTCGGCGGCGAGGTCGGGGTCGAGGCCCTCGCGCAGTCGCAATCGGGCGATCAATGGGGCAGCCGGGTCGTCGACGATCAGTTCCCGGTCCGCGAGCAAGCGGTGTGCGGCGGCGGCCGCGCGGGCGTTGTGCAGTGCGGCACCGACCGCGACGGCACTACCGCGCAGGTGCAGGTCCATGGCGGTGGTCGCGGCGGGATCGAGGGCGAGCTCGATCAGAGCGGCGTCGCCGCGCAACCGCCACGGCTGAACATTGCCGCCGGATGGCGCGCGTTGGGCGCAGGCGAGGATCGCGTCGACCGGGTCGGATGGCGGCGGTTCGACGGGGTCATCGGTGACGGCGTCGATGCCGTCGTCGAGATATCCGGGTTCGGCGAGGGAGTCCAGGGTCGCGTCGAGGTCGACGCGGGTCCGGCCGGAGGACAGCTTGGCGCCGAGCCCGATCCGGCGGACAGCGGCGGTCACGATCGCGGCGCCGAGCTGCACGTCGCTGCCGAGTTGCGGCCAGGTGGTGATCGTTTCACCGATCTCGGCGAGACTGGCCGCCATCCGCGACGACAGCTGCCCCGGATCGAGGATCCGCAGCACGTGTGGCGCCTTGGCCTTGGTGTCGAGGTCGGCCAGCTGTTCGCCGGTGGTCGTGCCGAGCAGGCCGTGGAAAGGTTCGCGATCGGGTTCGAGGTCGTAGCGTTCCACATCGAACAGGCCACGGTCGCTGGTCTCCATCAACAGCGGGATCCGGCGCCTGCGCGCGGCCTCGCGCACCGCGAATTTGATGTCGAGGGAATCGCATTCCTCCACCACCACCGAGAGCCCGTCGAGGAACTCGTCGACCGTGTCGGCCAGCACGCCCGCAGGCCAGATCTCGACCGGCAGGAAGGGGTCGAGTTCGGCGATCCGGCGCGCGGTGACGACGGACTTGTTCACACCGACGTCGAACAGCCCACCCGGCACCCGATTGAGGTTCGACAGTTCGATGAGATCGAAGTCGGCAAGACGCAGCAGCCCGCAGGCTCCCTCCAGTGCGAGGGTGTAGGCGATCGAGTGGCCGACGCTCTGCCCGACGACGCCGACCGTCAGCTGGGCGAGGCGCTGCTGTTCGCCTCTGGTGAGTTTGTTGCGGTTGCGGTCGGACCGAATCGCCCGGAACGCCGCAGGTCCGAGGATCGCAACCAGTGCCCGCCGCCACGGGTAGTAGATCCAGCGTTCCTCGGCGGGGTCGATCCCGGGCGGCGCACCGGTGAGCCGGTCCAGCTCGGCACGAAGCCCAGCACGCAGGTCATCGGTGCGAACCCCCGCCAGGCCTGCCAGCTGCCGAAGAGTTGCCGCATCGGCGGGGTCGGCCGGATCGAGAACGAGGGGACGATGATCCATCGCCGGACAGTCAGGGTCGGTCACGAAGCGAGCCGATCTCGCGTCGGTACCTCGATCGATTCAGTGCGACGGTGAATGCTCCGCAACCACACTCCAGCCAGTATTACTTCGACAGCCATCGTGTCCCTACTCCGTGCTCAACGCCCGCGCGCGGTCGGCTTCCTACCGATGCCAACTGGTGCAGTATCCGTCATTCCACAGGATTGCACCATACGAGTGGCTAATTTCCCGATAACCTTCTGAGCCAGTTGAAATAATCCCAGCTCAGAACGGGCGAATGCACCGGAGGTGACCGATTCCAGACCGATCGGTTCGAATTCGGCTAACTTTCAGCTATCGGCGGTGATCGACACGAACAGTTCCACCGTGTCGGGGCCGTGCCACACTTCGATCTCCTCGCGGTAGGCGCGGGAGATCTCGGCCGACGCCGTCGCGTCGTCGACCTGGGCCCATACGTCTTCCACCGGGTCGTGGTAGTCACCGTTGGGCGCGAAACGGGCGTAGATGCCCCGGGGGACACGCAGCACGAGATCGCCGACCGGTGCGTCGGCCGGGGACGCGTATTCGCGCGCGACCAGCGCGTTCCAGTTGCCCGCCGGGTCGGGGACATAGACCGTGTGCAGCGGTTCGCCGGTGCCGGACCGGTCGCGCAGCCGGTCTTTGAGGAACTCGATCAGGTCGCTGTTGCTCACCTTGAAGCTCGGGTGCACCCGCGGCACCGCCAGGCCGCCGTACAGCGCCGCGCCACGGACCACGATCGAATAGGTCATCGCGGGTCGACCGCCAGGTACAGGTCGATCTTGTAGGCGTGCGGGTAGCACTCGAAATCGCCGGTGAAGGTGCGCTTGATCTGGTTGTGCGCTTCGGCGTAGGCGATCTGGGTCCACAGATCCGTCATCACCTGCGGGAAGTTACCGACCGAGGAGAAGCGCGCGTAGGCGCCGCGCGGCAGCCGAGCCGCCAGATGTCCACGAGTGACCTGCTCGAGCGAATCGCACTGATAACCCACGATCTGGGTGTTGTAGGTGCCCAGCTCGCCGGTGTAATCGGTGTAGGCACTGGCCAGTGGGCCGCCAAGTTCCTGATGCAGAACCACTGACCATGCCGCTTCGAGGTCACGGTCGCGGAGCTCACCGAGTGCGCGTTTGGGACTGCGGACCGGAAGACCGGCCACCCAGGTCTCGTCCCGCTCGACGATTTCGAACTGCAATTGACGACTCTCTCAAAGGGTCCTGCTCGGGTTGCGCCATGCTATCAAACCCCACCCTAACCATACCTGAGCTGGACAAACGTCCACCACTGCGCGGCTCGATCACCACAAGATGCACGCAATGACGGACGTCGGCCGAACCATCTCGAGAGTTCGCTCTCCGAGCCTGGCACAAATTCCCGCCCTGTCGGTGTCTTGTGTCACACTCGTCCGCGATGAGCCGCCACACGACTTTCCGGTACTGCCTCGATCCGACGGTCGAGCAATCCGTCGTGCTCGCCCGGCATGCCGGAGCGGCTCGGTTCGCGTTCAACCAAAGCCTCGCCTTCGTCAAACTCGCGCTCACACAACGGAAAACCTGCCCGGAGCATCCGGTCCCTTGGACCCGGTTCGACGCGGAAACCGACGTTCACGCCACGCTCGTGGCATGAACCGACGACGCCCGAGAAGGGCGATGCCTGATCAACCATCAGGGTTATCAGACATGCTGTAAGCTCCCGCGCTCGTGTGGGTACGCGCGGCGCTCGAACCGCGAAAACAAGTCGTGCAATGGGCCGGTGTGGTGATCGCCGCCGTGCTGGTCGGGTATCTCGCGGTGCTACTCGGGGATTCGCGACACTTCTATACCGACGACACCGAGGCGCAATACGTGCCGATGTGGCAGTTGCTCGGTGCCGAATTGCGGGCCGGCCGATTCCCGGCGATGGTGCCGTGGGAATGGATGGCGGGCAACTACAGCCTCGAGGAGGCCGGGCTCTACAACCCCGCGCAGTTGCTGGTGTACCTGCTGGCGCCCTCGTTCGACAATCTCGCGCTGTACGCGACCGCCGTGAAGTTCGTGTTCTCCGCGATCGCCGCGCTCGGCGTGTTTCGCATCTGCCTGGCCTACGGTGCCCGCGCGCCGTGGGCCGCAGTCGCCGGGGTGGCGTTTCCGTTCAGCGGCTGGTTCCTGTTCTTCGACGAGGCCAGCTGGTTCACCTCGCAGACCGGTACCACCTGGCTGGTGCACGCGTGGGCCTCGGCAGTGCTCTACGCCCGGGGACGCACCGGGCCGATTCCGCTGTTCGTATTCCTGTATCTGGCGCTGACAGTTCAATACGCCTTTCCCGCAGTCGAATCCGGGCTGATGATCGCCGCCGTCGCCGCGGGTGAGTATCTGTATCAGCGCAAGTGGGCGCCGGTGCTGCGGATGCTCGCCGCCGCCGGGCTCGCGGCGCTCGCGTCGATGATCGCGAACCTGCCGATCCTGCTGTCCTCACAGGCCACCTGGCGCGGTGACGTATCCACCATCCACAACGACCCCTTCCTGACCGTGCCGTGGTCGGAATCGCTCAATGCCAGCCTGCCGAGCACCGTGCCCGCGTTCACCGCGTGGTGGGGCCACGTGCAGCCACTACCGATGGTCTACATCGCGTGGTTCGTGATTCCGGCACTCGCGTTCATCGACTGGAAGGCCGCCGCGCGCGCGGCCGCCGCGTGGAGCGGGATCGC
The DNA here is from genome assembly GCF_052814245.1 of Nocardia sp. IBHARD005. Lineage (NCBI taxonomy): Bacteria > Bacillati > Actinomycetota > Actinomycetes > Mycobacteriales > Nocardiaceae > Nocardia > Nocardia sp. IBHARD005. The sequence continues at coordinate 2,483,605 of NZ_CP199935.1, read as the reverse complement.
GCTGTTCGCGGTGGCGACCCTGATGTGGACAGCGGGGCCCGGCGCGATCGGTCCGCTGCGGTGGCCGGCGCGGGTGTTGCCGATGCTCGCGATCGCGCTGCTGGTGCTGGTGTGTGTGCTGATCAGTCGCTACGGGGAGTTCGCGCCGTCGCGGCGGCGATACGCGGCGGCGGGCGCGCTGATCGCATTGCTGTTCATCCGATCGTTCTCCGCCGCACCGAAACTCGTCGAACGGCATGCCCTCGCGGTATTCGTGGTGGTCGGGCTCGGGGCCGGGGTGGTGTGGCTGGCGCGCACTCGTGGGATCGCCGCCGCGGCGGTGTTGACGATTGTCGCGACGTTCCCGATCGCGTTCGCCCAGGTGGCGTCGGCGCCGCGGACCCCGATGTCCTACGGGTTCCCCGAACGACGCTCGGAGATGACGGCCGCGTTCCCCGATTTCGGCGGGCGCACACTGCAATTGGCCGACCGGATCATGGTGCGCGACGAAGAGCGAACCCTCGCAGGCACTTACGGCTCCATCGCGCTGGGCAGCTACGCCAAGAATCTCGGTCTGCACTACGTGAACGGGTATACACCCGTCGGGCACGCGGCCTTCGCCGGGTTGCTGTGCATGGCGTGGGACGGCGGCACCTGCCCCGACGCGTACCAGCGGGTCTTCGCTGTCGAACCGTCGACCGATACCCCGATCGTCGACTTGATGCGGTTGGATCGCGTTGTCCTGCAACGCAGTCAGTATCCCAACGCAGGCACCGAACCCGCGCCTGCCGGTTGGCGATTCGTCCACTACCCCGGCCACGAACACCAGATCTGGGTGCTGGAACGGGTCAACCCGCTGCCCTCCCCCGGCGATCTGATCGCCCACGAATCCGGCGTCCACGCCACCGTCATGCCCGAAGCGGGCCTCACCAACCGCGCCACCGTCTCGTCCGGGACCGGCGGCCGCGTGGTGTTGTCCCGCCTGGCCTGGCCCGGTTACACCGCTACCCTCGGCAACAGCGAAATCCCCGTTCGGGCCGTCGCGGGAACCTTTGTCGCGGTGGATATTCCGCCTGGCACCCACAATGCGACGCTCACCGTCACCTGGCGCCCACCCGGCCTGTCCATCAGCCTCACCACCGCCCTGCTGGCGCTGGTCGGCATCGCGTTGCTGCAGTGGTTGTTCCGCCGCACCACCCGCCAGAACAACCACACCCCACCCAACTCAACACCCGCACTCCCAACCACACCATCCACCCCAGCCCATCCCCGTCTTCCACAACCCGCCCAACCCAACCACCGCACTCCCGACCCTTAGGGACAATGCCGCGCAGTTAAGGCGCCATGGTCGATGTCAACCCGGGTAACTCACACAAGCTGATCGAGATCGAGACAGATGAGTAGTTGGTGCGATCGAGGGCGCCTTTAGCCCGGTGTTTGGACAATGCCCGTTTCACCACGCGCGGGCATTGGCGTGATCGTCGCGGCGGCAATAGCTCGGCCAAGACCGCCGCGCCGATCTTGCCGACGAGGTCGATGCTCGTTCCAGCCACGACACCGGCCGCGTGAACGAGCTGGTCACGAGCGGTATTGACAGCGATACCGAAACTACCCCGCAACGGTGTGACACCGGGATCGGTGAGAGTGGCATCAGCGATAGCGATCCGTAACGCTTGATAGGCGATCAACAACGCATAGACCTCCTGCTCGACTCCGGCGGGAGTCCGAGCGCGTAGCACCCGACCACCGAGCATGCTCGATTTGAGTTCGGCGTAGGCAGTCTCGATCTCCCACCGCTGGTGGTAAAGCCGCACCAACTCCATCGCTGGATAGCGGCGGTAGTCGGTCAGAGTGGTCAGCAACCGGTACCGCACCGTGCGGGCGGCTCCGCCGGTATCCACGACGATCTCGGCGTCGATGACCCGCACCACGACTGGTCCTTTCACGCTGAGCCATGAACCATCGCTTAACCGCTCGATCATGGGCATCGTGTGTCCTGCTTTTCCACGGATCAGCAGGTCAGCTTTCGTTTCCGCGATCGCCCCGATCAACGCCGCGACCGCGAAGTTCCGGTCGGCCAGCACCACCATGCCCTCGCGTAACGAGGCGAAAAGTCTTGGGGCGTAGGCGATCTCGGAGACACCGAAACTACCGAACACGGCATCGATCACGGTGCGGGTGCCACACGCCACCACGGTCACCAATCGAATCATCAGATATCCCGAATCGAGATCGCCGCTGTGTAGTCGGTAGAAGGCGCCACGGTTGGGGTCGCTGTTGGGGACCGACATGGAGGTGCCGTCGATGGCGCAGACCAGCTATCCCCGCCAGCGTGTCGCGCCCGTGACTGGACCGGCGAGTAGACCGAACAACTCTCGTAGCGGAGCGGGCCCGACTCGGCGTCGGGCCTGAGCCAGCGCCGAGGACCCTGGGTTGGCGACAGTCAGCCCGTCCAGACCCGAGACCATCCGCGCCCATACCTGCGTGTATCCGAGCTCGGCGAACAGTGCTGCGGCGATCAGCAGATAGACCACGACTCGGGAGGGCAGCTCGCGGACTCGGGTGGGGCCGGTCGTGGTCGATTCCAACGCGGCATCGACCATCTCGAAGGGCACGATCTGGGTCAGCTCGCCCACATGTCCGGGCGCGAATGCCCCGGACGCGACCATGGACACAGGATTGATGGCAGACTGAGTAGGCAGCGGAACTCCTGGTGAGTGGTTTGTCTTGGAGGACAAAACCTCTCTACCAGTGGTTCCGCTGTTCTAGTTGGTGAATGGTCAAGGCTGACAGGGCAACTCGCTTGACAGGTCTATCCATCCGCTAAGGGCCTGTAATTAATCAACCCGTAACATCCCGAGATTTTGAAAGATGTTGTGGTATGGGTGATTTCGTGGTGACCGTCGATGACCTCGCGTTCAAGTATGAGGTGTTGTTTCCGCACCTGAATGAGCGGCAGCGCCGGTTGCTTCTGGGTGCGGATGCCCGGATGCTCGGGCGGGGTGGGGGCCGGTTGGTCGCCAGTGCGGCCGGGGTACGAGAGGCGACGGTATCGCTGGGGGCGAAGGAGTTGGAGTCCGGGGAGGCTCCGTTGGAGCGGGCTCGTCGGGTCGGGGGCGGCCGCAAGCCCGCGACGGTGGTTGACGAGGGGTTGGTCGCGGCGTTGTTGGAGTTGGTGGAGCCCGATATGCGGGGGGATCCGATGTCGCCGTTGCGGTGGACGATCCGGTCGACCCGCAACCTTGCCGACGAGTTGACGGCCCGCGGGCATCCGGCGGCGGCAGATTTGGTGGGGAATCTGTTGCGGGCGTTGGGTTTCAGTTTGCAGGCCAACGCGAAGACGTTGGAGGGCAAGCAGAGCCCGGATCGTGACGCGCAGTTCCGTTACATCAACGAGCAGGTCAAGGCCCGCCAAGCGGCGGGACAGCCGGTCATCAGCGTGGACACCAAGAAGAAGGAATTGATCGGGCAGTACAAGAACGCCGGTGAGACGATGCGCCGCAAGGGCCATCCGGTCGAGGTCAACGACCACGACTTTCCCGGTGACTCGGGCAAGGTCTCGCCCTATGGGGTCTATGACATGACCAACAACACGGGATGGGTCAATGTCGGCACCGACCACGACACCGCTGCGTTCGCCGTGGAGTCGGTGCGCCGCTGGTGGCGCGGTGTCGGTGCCGCCGCCTATCCCGGCGCTACCGAACTGCTGGTCACGGCCGACGCCGGGGGCTCCAACGGTTATCGCACCAGGGCCTGGAAAACCGAACTCGCCCGGTTCGCGGCCGAGACCGGCCTGAAGGTCACGGTCTGCCATTTCCCGCCCGGCACCTCCAAATGGAACACAATCGAACACCGGTTGTTCTCACACATCTCGATGAACTGGCGGGGACAACCACTAACGAGCCACGAGGTCGTCGTCAACTCGATCGCGGCCACCACCACCCGCACCGGGTTACGGGTTCACGCCGAACTCGACCAGGGCGAGTACCCGAAGGGTGTGAAGATCACCGACGACCAGTTCGCCGCCGTGTCGATCACCCGCCACGACTGGCACGGCGACTGGAACTACACCATCGGCCCCGAACCCGTCCGCCTCATCATGGCTGATGGCGACAGCGCACCCCAACCGACTCGACCCGACACCGCCTGGCTGCGCACCCCAGCACTGACCGGACTGACTCCCCCGCAGTGGGACGCGCTCATCAACAAACTGACCGTGACCCGTCACGCCCAACGCGAACTCCACTTGCATCAGCGACGCGGAGGCACCCGCCAGGCCGCGCCCGGAACCGGCCGCAAATCCGTCCTCACTCTCGAGGATCGTGTCGCCATCACCCTACTTCACCTGCGGTTCGCCACACGCCAACGAGCCCTGGCCGTGCTGTTCGACGTCACCCAGCAATCCATCCACACAACGATCCAGCAGACCCGACCTCTGCTCGACCTGGCCGCACACACCACCGGGCCGACAGGAATCACCCTCGCCGACGCCCAATCGGTCATCCAATACCACGACACCACAACCGAATCCGAGTAATTTCGGGTTAATTAATTACAGGCCCTAACTGCGCGGCATTGCCCTTAGGGAGGGACGGCCACGAAGTGGCCGGTCCGCGGCCGGGTCGCCGATCAGGGCTCGAAAGCGCTACGCCGAAGGCGTTAGTCTCGAGCCCTGATCGGCGGCCCCTTGGGGCCGCGGACACGCGCGCGCCAGCGCGCCAATAAACACAGCACTTCTCACCGGAGAGCGCCGGCCAGATGCGGCCAGGCTTCGTGCAGGTCGGCCTCGAACTGTCCCCAGGTGTGTGACCCGGTCGGCCGGTGCACGTGCACGGCCGGGATCCCCAGCTGCGCGAGCCGCCCGGCGAAAGCGGCCGTGCACGCTCCCGCGAGAGTTTCGATCGGTGGCATGGGCAAACCACGGTCCCGCGCGCCGGGCAAGCCCGTGGCGGCGGACAGGAAAATCGTCTTGCCCGCGAGCCGTCCGGCATTGGCGAACACATCGTGCTCCCGCCACCCCGGCCCACCGGGAAGCCCCCACATGTTTCCCGGATTCCCCCCACCACGCACCGCCTGCGCGCTGGCCATTGCGATTCCCAACGGGTCCGCAGCCCACGGGCAACCACTCAGTGCCGCCACCGCGGAAAACCGCGAACCACTCTGAATGGCCAGGTCCAAGGCCGACGACGCGCTCATCGACACTCCGGCGATGGCATTGCGCCCACTGGTATCGAGCGCACCGTCGATCACCCCGGGTAACTCTTGGGTCAGATACGTCTCCCACCGCACCCGGCCGACGCCGGGATCATCGGAGATCCAGTCGGTGTACAGCGTGAACGCACCGCCGACCGGCATCACCACATTCACGAACTTGTCGGCGAAGAAGTCGCGTACGTCGGTGTCCTCCCACCACGAGATCCCGTCCGCCCCGCCACCGGCCCCGGTGAGCAGATACAACGTGGGCGCCCCGGCGCCCGCCGCCTTGATCACAGTGTTCTGGATAACCCGCCCCATCGCGGGCGAGTACACATCGATCCGAGCGGACCTCCCACCCAGCGGCACCTCCCCCGCCACTGAGGCCCCCGGATCGGCCGATGCCTTCGCACCCCCGAGAGCGGCAACAATCGCGCACACCACAGCAAGCCACGTTCTCGATGCAGTCACCCATCGTTTCTACTCCCGCGAGCCGCCGGTGTATTCCGAAACACGCGACCCGCCATCCGTCGAAATCCGGCAGTGACCAGGCTCACCATCGGGTCCGAGATTCGTTCCGATACGCCTCGGACCTGCACCTTTCGATCCGCCTCGACCAGCGCGCAGCCGGAAAACCAGGTGATTTGTGTCGGACCCGGCCGGAATACTGACCGGCGCCCGATGAGTTGTACCGACGGACTCCGTCTTTTCTCGTGTGGTGCCGGCACGTCGTCGACTCGGCATCGGGCCACAGTTCACGCCCCGCCGTTCCCCCCCTGCACCCGGAGGTACCCCGATGCCAGCCGATCTATCCACGCCGACGACGAAGGGCAAGACACCGACCGTCATCCGCGTGCTGGTGCTCGCGACCTTCGTCGTCATCCTCAACGAAACCATCATGATCAACGCGATCCCGCGGCTGATGAGCGATCTGCACGTCACCGAGGTCGCCGCGCAGTGGGTCTCCACCGCGTTCATGCTCACGATGGCCGCCATCATCCCCACCACCGGCTGGTTCCTGCAGCGGGTCACGACCCGCCAGGCCTACGCGGCCGCGATGGGTGTGTTCATCGCGGGCACCGTGATCTCGGCACTCGCGCCGACGTTCGCTGTACTGCTGATCGGGCGCGTCATCCAGGCCGGTGGCACCGCGGTGATGATGCCGCTGCTGATGACCACCCTGATGACCGTCGTGGCGGAGCAGGACCGTGGCCGCGTGATGGGCAACGTCACCCTGGCCATCTCGGTCGCGCCCGCCATGGGCCCGATCATCTCCGGCCTGATCCTGCAGATCAACATCCCCGGCATCGAATCGTGGCGGTTGCTGTTCGTGGTGATGCTGCCGATCGCCGGTCTGGTCACCTGGCTGGGTCTGCGTCAGCTGGAGAACGTCGGCGAGCCGCAGCCAGGCACGCTCGACCTCCCCAGTGTGGCGCTGGCGGCCCTCGGCTTCGGTGGACTGGTGTTCGGGCTCAGCAAGTTCCACGGTGACAGCTACGCCACCGCCGCGCTGATCACCGCCGGTGGTGTCGCGCTGATCGCGGCGTTCGCGCTGCGCCAGCTCAGCTTGCAGCGCAAGGGCACGCCGCTGCTGGATCTGCGGGTCCTGCTGCAGGGCACCTACACCAAGGCACTGGTCCTGATGTCGATCGCGTTCCTGGCGATGATGGGCTCGATGATCCTGCTGCCGCTGTATCTGCAGAACCTGCGCGGGCTGAGCCCGCTGGAGACCGGCCTGCTGGTGATGCCGGGTGGTCTGGCGATGGGTCTGCTCGGCCCGACCGTCGGCAAGCTGTTCGACAAGTTCGGTGGGCGGGCGCTGGTGATCCCCGCCTCGATCGGCATCGCCGCCTCGCTGGCCGGCTTCACCCAGATCTCGATGGACATGCCGTACTGGCAGCTGCTCGGCCTGCACATCCTGCTGATGGTGTCGCTGGCCGCGGCGTTCACTCCGGTGTTCACCCTGGGTCTTGGCGCACTGCCGATGCACCTGTACTCGCACGGCAGCTCGATGCTGGGCACCCTCCAGCAGGTGGCGGCCGCGTTCGGTACCGCGCTGGTGGTCACCGTCATGTCGGCCCGCAGCACCTCGCTCATCGACGAGGGCACCCCGGCGGCCGTCGCCACCCTCGACGGCATGCGCCTGGCCTTCCTGATCTCGGCCCTGCTGGCCCTGGTCGTGATCGCCATGGCGGTCCTGCTGCCGAACCGGGCGGCAGCCGACCCGCACGCCGCGCCCGTGCAGGACGCCGCGGACGAGCCGGCGCTGGTCAAGAACTGACCACAGTGACAACGAACCCCCGGTTGCGACCGGGGGTTCGTTGTATCTGTGGTGTCTCAGCTCAGCGCGTGGGCCGCGTAGTGGTGTTGGGGTCTCGCCAGAGGCCGAGATCGAAGTACAGCGTGGTCATGGAGTCCCACATGGTCGACCACTGCTGCTTCGGGCCCTTGCATACCCAGACGGCGGTCATGCGGTCGATGCCGGGGGTGCCCTTGGGGTCGTCGAGGTGCACGACGCGCTCCACCTCGGCGAAACGGGATCGCAGGTCGGCTTCGGCGGTGTCGAGTCCGACGTAGATCACCGAGGTCGCCGAGTTCGGTGGCGGGCCGAAGAAGCCGAAGCCCCGGCTCGGGCTGTAGGTGGCGGGCAGGCCGTACTGCCTGCCGAATTGCTCGACTGCGGATAGCCTTGCGCGACGATGACGGCGTCGGCCTTCTCCTCCGGCGTCAGCGTGGTGTAACCGTCGTTCACAGCGGAAACCATCAACGACCAATGATGTTTCCGAAGAACGCCAGATCGTCGAGTGCGCGCGTCGCCGCGACCACGGTTCCCGCCATGGCGTGCGCGCTGTGCCACAGACCCGGGTACACGGCGAGCTCGGCCACTTCGCCCGCGGCCCGAACCTGGTCGACGAGATCGAACAACCTGCGGGTCGCCACGCTCGTCGGGGGCGACGTGGATGACATCGGCGGCAGCCCGGCAAGGTTCCGCGCAGCGGAGCGAATCCGGGATCGTTCGGGTCGCCGGAATCGAGGTAGTGGGCGGCGTGCACAGGCTCCACCGCTCGTTGGTGACGAGGTCGCGTAGGCGCGCACCGTGGTCGGCGGCGCGTTGGGTCGGATCGACCCACGGCCCGATCAGGCCGAGTGCGCCCACCTGGATCCGGCGGTCGTCGACGAGTTGGCGATCGCGAGCGCGCCGCCCGCGGAATCGCCTGCCAGGGCCAAGCTCTCGGGGCGATGCCGTGCTCGTCGATGAGTGCCGTCAGCGCCGCGTAAGCGTCGTCGAGCCCGGCCGGATACGGATGCTCGGGGGGCCGAGGCGATATTCCAGCGAGTAGACGGTGGCGTCCGCTGCCTCGTGGTAGGCAAGCCTGGTCATAGTGTCGTCTCCTCGTGTAGTGCCAGCCCGGCCTGGACGCAGCCGTCGTGCAGGGTGTCGATGCCGAAGGCGTTCACCGGCCCAAGCGCCCCGGCGCCACGCACCCGTCGCGCGGCGAGCTCCTGGGCGGCCCACGCGATGATGTTGGTGGTGAACGTCATGTGGTGCGGGCCGGTGAGCGCGACCTCGCACAGCTGGGCACCGGCCGCGTCGTACGCGGCGGCGGCGAACCAGCATCGGGTGCTCGCCATCGACGCGGGCGTGGGTTCGGTGGTTCCTGCCCGGATCGCCAGGTAGGCACCCTGCTCGATCACGCGTGCGCCGAACGGCAACCGGGTCAGCGTCGGTGTGAACCGCGACATGGTGTGCAGCAGACCGGTGGCCGGACCGAACCAACCGAGGTACACGTTGACCTCGGACAGCTGCCCGAACAGCGATGGCAGCGCGAGATGTTCGGTCGCGCCGATCGACAAACCCGGACGCTGCGTGCCGTCGACGGCGAACGTGCGCATCCGCGCCCCGCCCGGCTCGTCGACGATTCGATGGCCCTGCCAGGCGTACATCGGTGCCGACATCGCCTTCGCCAGCGAAGCCTGCGCGGCGGGGCCGGCCGCGGCGCGTCGGGCGCCGGTCAGGAAGTAGCCGACATCGACCCGGACCGCGTCCGCGCCCGCCTCGCGCAACGCCAGCGCGGCGGCGAGGTTGCCGGGGACGAAGTCGTAGCCGAACGCGGGCAGCAATACCGTGCCCGCGTCGGCGGCCCGAGGCCCGTAGTGCTCGAACACCTTTCGGATGAACGGCGGTTCACCGGTGGAGTCGATGTAGTGGGCGCCCGCGTCGATGGCGGCCTGGATCGGCGCGTCACCCACGGTCGCGAACGGTCCGACGGTGGAGACGAGCACGTCGCCCGGGCTGAGCAGGTCGCGGATCGACTCCGGCCGTTCGAGGTCGACGACCGCTACCGGACAGCCGCCGAGCTGATCGGCGATCTTGTGCAGTTCGCCGAGATTGCGCCCGGCCAACAGCGGTTTCTCGCCGGCCTCGACGAGCTGCTGCGCGGTCCGCCGGCCGGTGTGCCCGGTGGCGCCGCAGATGAGGATGCTCACATCAGTCCTTACGGTCCGCTGTCACAGGGACAGGGCGTGGTTGGGGCGAGCGTCGCTGGACCGCGCGGACACCCGCGCCGGCGAGCGACAGCAATTCGTTGACAGTCCGTGCGGTCCAGCGCGGCGCGGCGAACGCCGACAATCCCGGCCGACGCAGCGCCGTGGGGATGTTGGCGTACATGCTCGACGGCAGCAGTGTCACCGCGTCGGTGAACGCATGCGCCCGGTCGAACACCCGCATCATCTGGCTGATGCCGACCAGCATGCTCGACGTCTGCGGCAGCACACCGGCGGCCAAGTCGCTCAGCGGAACCGGAACATCCTCCTGTGCCCGCACCAGTCCGACCACCACGTCGGCACCGTCGCCGATCAACCGGCCCGCGCCCCCGAGCGGTTTGAGCAAACCGAACAGGTACAGGTTCGCCAGACCCGGCGGGAGCAGGTGATCGAGCAGCACGGGGTTGCCGTTGTCCCACCGCAGCAACGCCTCGTCGAGGAACGGAAACCCGACCTCGTAGCCGGTCGCCCACACGATCGTGTCGTAACGAGCGGCCGAGCCGTCGACGAAGTGCACCTCGTTTGCCGTCGAACCGCTCGATTCCCGGCCGGGCCGACACTCTCCCGTGCTTCAGGAAGTACAGCAACTGCTCGTTGACTACCGGCTCGGTCTCGAACAATCGCTTCGACGGCGTCGGCAGCCCGTAGCGCGTCCAGTCGCCGAACCGGACCCGGATCAGGGTGCGCATGAACGCCCGCAGCAGCGGCGTGGGCAGCCAGACCCGATCCCATTCGGCCATCGGCAGCCCGGCGATCATCTTCGGCACGAACCATGATCCGCTGCGCATGGAGATATCGGCTGAACCCAGGGTCGTCGCGGCCTCCACCGCGATATCGCAGGCGCTGTTGCCGCCGCCGACCACCAGCACCCGCTCGCCGTCGAAGTCGGTGGGCGCTCGGTACTGCTTCGAATGCAGTTGCCGACCGGTGAAGGTGCCGGGGTACGACGGTCGGCGAGAGCGCCAGTCATGACCGTTGACGACGACCACGCCCGCGTACTCGCGTCGTTCGCCGGATGCCAGTTCGACGCGCCACCCGTCCATGCCCCGCGCGTCGATCGGCTCACACCGCACGACCTCGGCACCGAACTCGATGTTCGCGCGCAGACGGTAGTGATCGACGAACGCCTCGAGATAGGTGAGCATCTGCGCGCGGCTGGGGAAATCGGGATAGTCCGCCGGCATCGGGAACCCGGGGTATCCACTCGAATTCCGCGAGCTGATCAGGTGTGTCGAGTCGTAGACGCCGTGCGCCCAGTTGCCGCCGATGTGATCGGTCGCTTCCAGCTGGTCGTATGAGATTCCCGCTGCGGTGAACGCGCGGGCGACGCCGTTGCCGACATAGCCCGCGCCGATGATGCAGTACCGGCGCTCGACCACTACCTCGCCTCGGGGCGCTTGCGCATGGTCACCCGGCCGCCGTCGCCGGGGAGCAGGAAGATGTTGCGGTGTTGATCCTGGCGCTCGTCCGGTGCGGTCGTCAGCTTCAACGCCCGATGCCGCAGGATCGTGCGCAACAGCACCCGCGACTCGAACATCGCGAACGAGGCGCCGATGCAGCGGTGCGCGCCCCCGCCGAACGGGAGCCAGCTGTTCGGGTCGGGGCGGACGCCGACAAAACGCTCGGGATCGAAGGTCTCCGGATCGGGATAGATGTCGGCCCGTTTCTGAATCGCGTTGATATACAACATGATCACTGTCCCCTTCGGGACGAGGACGTCGTTCATCACGAAGTCCTCCCAGGCGTAGCGCATCGTCACCGGCAGCGCGGGACGTAGCCGCATCGTCTCGGTGATCACCGCGTCCAAGTACGTGTCGTCACCGGCGTCGATGCTCTGCTCGAGCTTGGCCATCACCTCCGGGTGGCGGGTCACGCGCTCTGCCACCCATGAGAGGGTGACCGCGGTGGTCTCGTATCCGGCGATCAGCAGCATGCGCTGGAACAGCGCGATCATGTGATCGTCGAGCACGTTGTCCTCGTCGGTCTCCTGCAGCTTCAGGAAGATCTCGAGGCAGTCTTTGCGTTCCTCGTCGCTCGGGTTGTCGCGGCGGAACTCGATCTCCTCGCGGGTGATCGCGTCGATCCGGGCGTTGATCTTCTCCAGCCGTTCGAAACTGGGCCATTTGCCGCCGCGTGCCATCGCGATCACGTACCTGGCGACGATCCCGGGCGAGGCGAGCGTTTTGTCGAGATCGATGAACGCCTTTTCCAGCCGTCGCCGCCGGTCGGGTTCGGTGACACCGAATACCACCGCGATGATGACGTCGCGGGCCAGGTCCTGCATCAGATGGGTGAACTGGACCGGCTTGTCCACCGGCCATTCGGGCAGCCGGTTGAGCACCGCGTCGGTGATGGCTTGCTCGTAGCCCGCCAACGCGCGACCACCGAATGCCGGCATCACCTTCTTGCGCAGCAGCGCGTGGTTGGCGCCGTTCCACCAGTCGATCATCTCGGTGCCGAACACGATCTCGTGCGGTGCCATCTTCCGCAGCGCCTCGCCGAGCTTCAGCGCGCCGTCACGGTCGCCGAACACCGCTTTGACGTCCTGTGGTGACGCGGTGAACAGCAGCTTGGGAAGCAGCGGAATGTCGACCACCACGCGCTCCCCGCGCTTGAGCAGCTCCTTGCGCGCGAACTCGGGAGCCGCCCAGAACGCGCCGAATCCGATCACCGAATGAATCGGCGGACGCGCGAGCGTATCGATTCCCCGCAGCGCCGCTGCGGGCACCCGTCCTGCTGCGACCGACATGGGTGCTCCCCGTCTCATCGAAACTAAAGTACGAATAAGTACTTTTATAGGGTCGCTCGCACCGGCCGAGTTGTCAACCATTCCTCCGCGGCGGTCCGTTTCGGCAGAGAACCCGCCAGTCAGCGGTACCGCCGGTTACGTCTACTCTCATGCGCGGCAGCGCACTCGAGCGATTCGACCGCGGGGCGACTCATTCGAGGTGGTCGGCCAGTAGCGGGCCGATGATCGCGGCCGATTCGGGAGTCATCATGTGCAGGTGATCGCCCTCGACGGTGTGTTCGATGATGTTGCCCGCGACGGCTTCCCGCCACAACTGCGGGCTCACCTCGCCGGACTCGGCCAGTGAGTCCGCGGCGGCGAAGAACAGCATGTCGCCGTCGAAGATCTCCAGCTCGAGTTCCGTGCCGGCAGTGCGGTGCACCTCGGCATACGCCTCCAGGATGCGTTCGAGTTCGACTGGTGTGAGCCCGGTTTCGTGACCGAACGATCGATTCACCAGGGCGACTGCGTCTTCGGCGGAAAGTTTCGTGTCGCCCGGGTCGATGCCGAGGCTGGCGAGCAGCTCCTCGACGCCGAGGTCCCTGCTGGTGCGCTGGATCGGGTAGTAGTCCAGCACAACCAGATCGACGGTCTCGCCCGCCTGGCGAAGTTGAGCCGCCATGTGGTGCGCGATCAGACCGCCCAGTGACCAGCCGAGCAGGTGGTAGGGGCCGTGTGGGCGCACGGCTCGGAGTTCGTCGACGTAGCGGCGGGCGAGACAGCGGTGTGACGCGTAGGCCGGACCGCCGGACAGGGTGGGTAACTGCAGGCCGTACACCGGCCGGCCGGGCAGGTACTGCAGCAAGCCGGTGTACACCCAGGAGATGCCGATCGCTGGATGAACACAGAACAGTGGTGTCCGGCTACCCGCTGCGCGCAGTGGGATCAGCACGTCGAGCGCACCGGACGTCGTTGCGTCGCCGGATCGGGAATCCAGGCGGTCTGCCAGGCTCGCGGGAGTGGGATTCAGGAAGATCAGCGGCAGCGCGACCTCGCGCGACAGCATCTCCTGCAGGGTGGATGCCACACGAATGGCGCTGAGCGAGTTGCCGCCGAGATCGAAGAAGTTGTCGTCACACCCGGCTCGTTCGATCTCGAGCACCGTCTCGAAGGCCGCCGCGACGGTCCGCTCGGTATCGGTTCGCGGGGCCCGGTACTGCGACCGGGTGACCTCCGGGACCGGCAGCGCCGTGCGATCGAGTTTCCCGGTCGGTGTCACCGGCATCGCCGGGAGCACGAGCACTGTTCTCGGCACCATGTACGACGGCAGCGCCGACGCCAGGAATCGCAGCACCTCGGCCGTGTCGATGTGTGTGTTCGCCGCGGGCACCAGGTAGGCCACCAGGCGCTCGCCGCCGCCGTCGTCGCGGACCACCGCCACCGCCTGGCCGACCGCCGGATGGCGCAACAGCGTCGCCTCCACCTCCTCCAACTCGATGCGCAACCCCCGCACCTTGACCTGGAAGTCGGCGCGCCCGACATATTCGAGCTCGAGCCGGCCGGACCTGCCGATCCAGCGCATCAGATCTCCGGTGCGATAGATCCGCCTGCCCGGCGGGCCGAACGGATCCGCCACGAACCGGGTTGCCGACATCCCCGGTTGCCGGTGATACCCGCGCGCCGTTCCCGGCCCGGCGACATACAGTTCGCCGACTACGCCGACCGGTACCGGTTGCAGTCGTTCATCGAGTAGCACCTCGGAGAATCCCGGCAGCGGGGCACCGATCGTGATCGGATCGCCCGCCACGAGTGGGTCGCGGATATTCGACATCACGGTGGCCTCGGTAGGCCCATACCCGTTGACCATGCGCCTGCCGGGCGCCCAACGCTCGACGAGCTCCGGCGGACATCTCTCACCCCCGACACTGACGAAGGCCAGCTCGTGCAGCTCGATCGGATCGAGGTCGGCCAACACAGCGGGAGTGGTGAACATGTGGGTGATCTGCTCGGTGCGAAGCAGCTTCTCCAGTTCGAGGCCCGCGTTCGCCGTTGGCGGGGCCACCACCAGTCGCGCGCCCGCTCCGAACGCGGTGAAGAACTCCAGCAGCGACGGGTCGAAACTCGGCGAGATCACGTGCAGGACGCTGGCGGCGGCGTCGGCCACACCGGACAACCGGCCCGCCAGATATGCCAGTCCCCGGTGGGTGACCGTCACGCCCTTGGGCACGCCCGTCGAACCCGAGGTGAAGATCACGTACGCGATATTGTCCGGCCGGACCGGCGCGAGACGGTCGGCGTCGGTGAGCGGGGATTCATCCCAGCCCGAAGTGTCGACCGCGCCGGTCAGCACGCATGCCGGTTGGACCGTGTCGAGAACATGCGCGGTGCGGACCGCCGGAAGATCGGGATCGATCGGCACATAGGCGCCGCCTGCTTCGATGACCGCGAGCATCGCCACCAGTTGGCCGATGGATCGGGGCAGCGCCACCACCACCGGTGTGTCGGGGCCGACGCCCCGCGAGATCAGCCATCGCGCCAGCCGATTGATCCGGGCGCCGAACTCCGTGTAGGTCAACTGTTCCCAGTGGTCGACGACCGCGACCTGTTGCCCATGGCGGGCCACTTGGTCGGCGAACATCGCGGTCCAGGTCGTTTCGGTCACCGGGGCCGCGGTGGGATCGATGACCGGGGCCAGGTCTCGGTGTTCGGTCTCGTCGAGCAGATTCAGCCGCCCGAGCAGCATCCCGGGTTCGTCGACGACGGCGTCGAGCACTCGGACCACCCGGGTCAGTACCTCCTCGGCGCTCTCGCGCGCGTACAGGTCGGGACGGTAGCTGGCCCGCAGATGCAACTGGGTGTCCATGTGCGAGACCAGGGTCAGGGGGTAGTGACCGGAGTCGCGGGCGGTCACCTCGGTCACGCGCATGCCCGCGATATCGATGGCCCGGCGCAACGCGGCCTTGTCGACCGGATACGACTCGAACACCGTCAAGGTATCGAAGACCGCGGCCGGGCCTGCTGCCTGCTGGATATCGCCCAGTCCGAGGTAGTGGTAATCCAGTAGCCCGGACTGTTCGGCGCGGACCTCCTCGAGCAACTCGGTGAGGGTCTTGTTCGGGTCGAGGGTGACGCGCACCGGCACGGTGTTGATGAACAGGCCGACCATCTCCTCTATGCCCGGTATCGTCGCCTGCCGACCGGAGACGGTGGCGCCGAACACCACATCGCGCCGTCCGGTGAGGGTGGCCAGCACGATGCCCCAGGCGACCTGCACGACAATGTTCAGGGTCAGGGCGTGTTCGCGGGTGAAGGCCTCGAGCCGGCGGCTGCGGTCTTCGCCGAGGTCGAGCGAGGTGTCGGCGGAGACGGCGTCCACCTGCTCACCGCGCCGGCCGGGGACCAGCAGGGTCGGGCGGTCGAGCCCACTCAGGTAGCGCGACCACGCCGTGCGTGCGGCGTCGGCGTCCTGGCGGGCGAGCCAGCTCAGATAGTCGCGGTAGGCGGGGGGTCGCGGCAGTACCGACGTGTCGCTGTCGGCGGCGTAGAGAACGAGCATCTCCTGCAACAGCAGCGGCGCCGACCAGCCGTCGAGCAGAATGTGGTGGTTGGTGAAGACCAGCCGGAATTCGTCGGCTGCCAGGCGGATCAGGGTCAGCCGCAGCAGCGGCGCGACGGTGGAGTCGAAGCGGGCGGCCCTGTCCTCGGTCAGGATCCGAGCCACATCGGTGGCCTCGCCGCCGGTCAGATCGATCTCGCGGAGCGGGAATTCGATGGTGTGCTGGACTACTTGCACCGGGCGGCCGCCCTGCAGCGCGAAGGCCGCACGCAGGTTCGGGTACCGCTGCGACAGGGCCGCGATCGCGCGCCGCAGCCGCGGCGCATCGACGCTGCCACGCAGATGCAAATCGAGTTGCACGAGGTAGTCGTCGACCGAGTCGGCCTGCAAGGTGTGGAACAGCAGGCCGCTCTGCAGCGGCGTCAACGGCAGGATGTCCTCTAGTCCCCGATACCGATGTTCCAGCTCCTCGATCGCCCGCTGGGTCAGCGGCACCAACGGCACGTCCGATGGGGTGTGTCCGCCCGCGCCGGGCTCGGTGGCACCGGCGGCCAGTGCGGTCAGGGCTTGTCGCCATCGGTCCGCCAGCTCGGTCACCTCATCGGCGGCCAGCACGCCCGTCGGATACGCGAACGAGGTACGCAGCACCGGACCGCCATCCGTGTCGACAACGACCGCGTTGACGGCCACCGCCGCGGTCGCGGGTTGCGCCGGGTCGATACCGCCACCCAGGTCGACATCGGTGATCGGCAGCCATCCGGTCTCGCTCCCGAGTCCGGTGCCGGTGATCCGGCCGAGATAGTTGAAGACGATCTGCGGTTCGGGGCGGGCGGCCAGCACCGACCGGGACTCGTCGTCGAGATAGCGCAGTAGGCCATACCCCATCCCGTGGTCGGGCACGGCGAGCAGCTGTTCCTTGACCGCCTTGACCGCGGCGATCGCCGTCCCGGTCCGCGCGCCGGTGGCAAGCACCTCGTCGGCATCGATGCCGGACAGATCCACCCGCAACGGGTACATGCTGGTGAACCAGCCGACGGTGCGCGACAAGTCGGCGCCGGGCACCACCTGTTCTTCTCGACCGTGGCCTTCGAGCCCGATCAGCACCTGATCGGTGTCGTGGCCGCGACATGCGCTGACCGCCACACCGAGGGCGGTGAGCAGACCGCTGTCCACTCCGCTGTGGACAACTTCGGGCAGCGTGGTCAGCAGGGTCGACGTGGTGCCGGTCGGCATGTCGACGGTGATCGTGTCGACGGTGGCACCGACGTCGAGCACCGGATCGAGCGACCGCGATCCCCAGGCGGGCTCGTCGGCCGAAAGGATTTCCTGCCACAGCGCGAGTTCGTCGCGCCTGGTGTCGCTGCTGGCTTCCTCGCGCAATCCGTGCGCCCAGCGGCGCATCGACGTAGCTTCGGGTTCGAGTTCGGGGTCGAGTCCGCCGCTGATTCGCCCCCACGCGACGGCGAGGTCGGGTACCAGGATGCGCCACGACACACCGTCGATCACCAAGTGATGGGCTACCAGCAGCAATCGGCCGGTCGTGGCCGCATCGAACCACACCGCCCGCAGCACGATCCCGCCGGCGGGATCGAGCCGGGAGACAGCAGCATCGAGGGCGGCCCTGGCCAAAGGGACGAAGTCCGGATCGGTCACCGATTCGACCGGTATCCGCCGCAACAGCTCAGCGGCGTCCACCGCCCCGACCGGCCGCACTCGCAGGCACTCGTCGTCCGCCGACGGGGTCCGCAGCCTGGCGCGCAGCATGTCGTGTCGATCCACGACGGCCTGCAGGGCGGCCACCAGCGTGGACTCGTCGGCTTCGGCAGGCAGGCTCAGCAGCACCGACTGGGAGAACTGGTCGAAGCGACCGCCGCGCTCGAGCAGCCATCGCACGATCGGGAGTGCGCTGACGTCGCCGATTCCGCCACCGGGCAGTTCCGCGAGCGGCCCCGGCCTCGGCGCGACGGAGGCCGCCACGGCGGCCAGCGCCGCAACGGTCTTGTGTTCGAACACCTCGCGTGGCGAGAGCACCAGTCCCGCCGACTTGGCCCGGGCGACCACCTGGATCGACATGATCGAGTCCCCGCCGAGCGCGAAGAACGAATCGTGCACCCCGACGTTTCCGAGTCCGAGCACGTCGCCGAAGATCGCGGCGAGGGTCTCCTCGGCCTGCGTCGACGGCGCCTGGAAACCTGTGCTCGGGGCCGCGAAGTCCGGTGCGGGCAGGGCCCGGTGATCGACTTTCCCGTGCACCGTCAAGGGCAGCGCCGACAGGCAAACGATCGCGGCGGGGACCATGAATTCGGGCAGACGCTCGTCGGCGAAACGGCGGATCTCGTCGAGTCGCGCACTGGCACCGGGGTCGTTGACGTACAGGGCGAGTGCGCCGATCGGACCGGCGGGCAGGTACACGTCGGTCAGGGCGGCACCGGTTTTCCTGAGAAAGACGATGTCCATCGAATCCGGTGTGCGCGACCAGGTCACCGCGGCCGAGTATCCGCATTCCGAGGCGAGGCGGTCGCCGTCGTGCGGCGCCGACCCGCCTGCTGCCGGGGCCGCGTCGAGCAGATTCCGCACCGGTATCGCGTCGGGGGCGGTCGCGAGCGCGTCGGCATCGGCGACCGCTTGCCGTAGCCCGGCGTGCGGTATCCCGGTGACACGCACAACCTCGGGTCGGTCTGTCCGCAGGTACTCGCCCAGTGCCTCCATGGTCTGCCACCGAGTCCACGGCTGTTGCGGCACCGTGGCAAGCGAGCGGACCGCAGCCGTGTGCAGCACCACCTGGTAGCGGTAGCGACTGAGTTCGTTGACCCCGCGCATCCGGCCGAGCTGGATCTCGACACCCGTGATGCCGGGCAGGTACTGCCCCAGGTCGAGGAAGAATTCGGGGGCGAGCAGCAGTTCCCGCTCGGTGAGCAGTGCGCGGCGTGCTCGCTCGCGAACGATGGCGGCGGTATCGGTCCCGTCGGCCCGCGCGAGCTCCACCCCGGCGATGAAATGCGGCAACAAGGTCAGGTTGCGGACATCGCCGAGGTACAGCGACCCGCCGGGCGCGAGCAGTCGCCGGGCCTTGCCGAGCACGTCGAGCAGGTAGGCGGCGTCGGGGAAGTACTGGACCACCGAGTTGAGCACGAGGGTGTCGAAGTGGCCTTCGGGGAGCCCGTCGATCACGTGCGCGGGCTGGACCCGCAGACGCACCCGATCCGCCCACGATTGCCCGGCCACCGCGGTGCGCAGCGACTCGATCGTCGGTGCGGCGAAATCGGTGGCCCAGTATTCGTCGCAGTCGGGGGCGAGTTCGGCGAGCAGCAGCCCGGAGCCCGCCCCGATCTCGAGCAGCCGGTGCGGCCGCAGCCTGCGGATCGACCGCACGGCCGCGTCGCGCCACTGCAGCATGTCGTCGTGCGGCAACGGTTCGCCGGTGTCGCTGGCGTTCCAGCCGCTGAAATCCGGTTCGAGGGGCTCGCCTGCCGTGGCGGGATCGGTGGTCTGCGCGGCCGAGTACACGTCCTCGTACAGCGCCTGCCAGCTCTGAACCGCCGCCGATTCTCGATCGGTGTCCGCGCGCACGGTCAGCTCGCGGTCGAGCACGACGTACCCGAGCAGTTGCTTGCTCTCGGTGTTGCCCGGGACCTGGCGCGCGATCACCGCCGCCTGCGCGACCGCGGGATGCGACATCAGCACCGCCTCGATCTCGCCGGGCTCGACCCGGAAGCCGCGGATCTTGACCTGTGTGTCGACGCGGCCGACGAAGTCGAGGTGGGCAGCGGTCACCTCCCCGGATTCGGTCCGTCCGCAGGACGTCCAGGTGACGAGGTCTCCCGACCGGTACATGCGCTGCCCGGCTTCCTCGAACGGGCACGCGAGGAACCGGCTCGCCGTCATCGCGGGCCTGCCGTAGTAGCCGCGTCCGACGCCGGCCCCGGCGATGTAGAGCTCTCCGGGGACTCCGACCGGTACCGGTCGCAGACCGGCGTCGAGGACGTACACCCGCACACCGACTATCGGCACCCCGATCGGCACCGCGGTCCTGGCCGGGTCGTCGGTGACCACCACGGCGTGCACGGTGGCGCAGACCGTGGTCTCCGTAGGTCCGTAGGCATTGACCACCAGAACTTGCGGATGCGCGGTGCGGAAGCGGTCGACGATCACCGGGGAGAGCGCCTCGCCCGCGGTGACGACCTGATCGACCTGCTCCCACACCCGGTCCGGCGCGATGACCGGATCGGTCATCAGGTGAAACATCGGAGTGGACACGAACATCGAGGTGACGCCGTGGTCGAGCACCGTGTGCGCGATGCGCGCCGGATCCGCCGGTCCGGGCGGGGTGAGGACGAGTTCGATGCCGTTGAGCAGGGCCGGCCAGATCTCGTACACGGAAGCGTCGAATCCCGGCGACGACGTCATCGACATCCGCCGCCGAGGCCGGTTCACCGGCCAGCCATGGGCGACAAGGTGGACCACGTTGCGGTGGGTGATCGCCACGCCCTTGGGCACACCGGTCGAACCCGAGGTGTAGATCAGATACACCGGGTGTTCGGGCCGCAGGGGCATGGTCCGGTCGGCATCGGTGACCGACCCGTCGCGCGCGGCCGGGTCGTCGGCCGATGTCTGGTCCAGCAGCAGTACCGGGCAGGCAGCGGACGGCAGCTGCCCGGCGACGCCCGGCTCGCTCACCATCAGCTGCACAGCGGCGTCCTCGAGGATGAATTCGGTGCGCTCACTGGGATAGCTGGGGTCGATCGGCAGGTACGCGCCGCCGGCCGACGACACCGCCAGCAGTGCCACGATCAACGCCGGCGATCGGTCCAGGGCAACCGCCACGACCGACTCCGGGCCAACGCCATGGGCGATCAACCGGTGGGCCAACCGGTTCACGCGAACGGCGAGCTCGCGGTAGGTCCAGTGCTCGGTACCGCAGGTGAGCGCCACTGAGGCGGGGGTGGCCGACACCTGTTCGGCGAACAGCGTCGGCACCGTGACGTCCGGCACCGCGACCGCAGAGCCGTTCCAGTCCCCCAGCACCCGCCGACGCTCACCCGGTTCGAGGAGATCCACCAGGTCGAACCGGCTGTGCGGACAGGTCACCATCGCGGTGAGGACCCGCACGAAGCGAGCCGCGATCTGCTCCACGGTCGCGCGATCGAACAGGTCACCGGCGTACTCGATCGTGCCCCGCATCCCGCCCGGTGCGCCCGGCGTCGCCGAGCGGTCCGACAGGTTGAAGAACAGGTCGAACCGTGCGACCCCCGCCGTCACCGACTCCACCGTCACCTGCAACCCGGGATAGTCCAGCACCGGAACGGGCAGGTTCTGCAATGCCATCGCGACCTGGAACAACGCGTGATGGGCGGTGGACCGTACCGGGTTGAGCAACTCGACGAGCCGCTCGAAGGGCGCGTCCTGATTCTCGTAGGCCGCCAGCGCTTTCGCCCTGACCTGGTCGACAACGTCGGTGAACTCGTAGATGCCGGACAGATCCACCCGCAGCACCCAGGAGTTGACGAAGAACCCGACCAGGTCGGCAAGCGCCTCATCGGTGCGACCGGCCACCGGACCACCGATGGTGATGTCGTTCCCGGCGCCGAGCTTGTGCAGCAGCACCGCCAGAGCCGACTGCATCACCATCGATGCGGTCGCACCGCGAGACCGGGCGAGATCCTCGACCGCGGCGCGCAGCCACTCGTCGACGGTGAACTCGACCAGCCCGCCTCGGAAGGACTGCAGCGGGGGCCTCGGCCGATCGGCCGGCAAGCGCAGCGGTTGCGGTGCGTCCGCCAATTCGGTTCGCCAATAATCGAATTGGCGCGCCAGCACACTGGCGGGATCGTTCTCCTCGCCGAGCACCTCGCGCTGCCACAGCGCGTAGTCGGCGTACTGCACCGGCAGTGGCTGCCAAGCCGGCGCCGCCCCAGCCGTCCGGGCGCGGTATGCGGTCATGATGTCGCGCACCAACGGCACCATCGAGGCCCCGTCGGCGGCGATGTGATGGAGCACGAGCACCAGCACATGGTCGTCGGGTGCTCGGCGCAGCAGCGCCGCACGCACCGGGATCTCGGCCGACAGGTCGAACCGGTATCCGACCTCCGTCGCGATCGCGTCGGGCATCCGTTCGGTGGGCACCGATGTCATCGACAACGACGATGTCGCGGTGTCGGCCGACAGGATCCGCTGGAAGGGGACTCCCTGGTCCTCCCCGAACACGGTGCGCAGACTTTCGTGGCGGGCGACCACATCGGTGAAGGCCAGGGTCATGGCCGCGGCATCCACGTCCCCGCGCAGGCGTGCCACCATCGGGATGTTGTACGTCGCCGACGGTCCCTCGTAGCGATGGATGAACCACAGCCGGTTCTGCGCGTAGGACAGCGGGATCCGCGCCGGACGCTGCTGCGGAACCAGTGCAGGCCGCGCCACCCCGCTGCCTGCGAGCCGCGGTACCAGTTCGGCGACAGTCGGCGCCTCGAAGATCGTGCGGATCGGCAGCTCGGCCCCCAGCGCCGAGCGTATCCGGGCCACGAGCCCCGTCGCCAGCAGCGAGTCCCCACCGAGGTCGAAAAAGCGGTCGTCGAGGCCCACCAGATCGGGCGCGAGGCCGAGTACCTCGGCGAACACGCCCACCATCGCTCGTTCGACGCTGGTGCGCGGCGCCCGGTACACCGCGGTTCTGAACTCCGGTTTCGGCAGCGCGTCCCGGTCGATCTTCCCGTTGCCGGTGATCGGCATCACCGCCAGCACCATCACCACTGCGGGGACCATGTAGTCGGGCAGCACCGCTGCCACCGATGCCAGTACCTCCGGCCCGTCGACGCGCTCGCCCGCCTCGGGCACCACATAACCCACCAGGTGTTCGATTCCGGCGTCGACGCGGACTTCGGCGACCGCCTGCGCCACCCGCGCGTGGCGCAGCAGCGCAGCCTCCACTTCACCGAGCTCGATCCGTCGGCCCCGCAGCTTCACCTGGTGATCGGCCCGTCCGACGTACGCGAGCCGCGGCGCCGAGTCCCCATTGCCGGTGACGGTCGTCCACCGCATCAGATCGCCGGTCCGGTACATTCGCTGCCCCGGGGTTCCGAATGGATCCGCTACGAACCGAGCCGACGTCGACCCGAACCTGCGGTGATACCCGCGCGCGAGCGCCGGTCCCGACAGGTAGAGCTCCCCGATCACGCCGACGGGCACCGCATGCAGGCGCGCGTCGAGCACGAGCGCATGGAATCCGCGTCCGGGACTGCCCAGTGTCACGTCGTCGCCTGGCCGCAGGTCGACGGTCGTCGCCTGCACCGCTGTCTCGCTGGGACCGTACCCGTTGACCATGCGCCGACCCGGCGCCCACCGCTGCACCAGACCCGGCGGGCAGGCCTCGCCCCCGACACTCACGAAGGCGAGGTGGTCCAAGTCGGTCGGATCGAGGGTGGCCAGCACAGCAGGCGTGGTGCACCAGTGAGTGATGCGCTCGGCGGCGAGCAGCCGGGCGAGCTCGGCACCCCCGTACACCCCGGGCGGCGCGATGACCAGCTCGGCGCCGACACCGAACGCGACGAGCAGTTCGAACACGGCCAGATCGAAACTCGGTGCGGCGCCGTGCCACACCCGCGCCCCGGCATCGGCCAGTGTCGTCGCGTGCGCGACGAGATTCGCCAGTCCGCGATGGGTGACCACCACCGCCTTCGGCGTTCCCGTCGACCCCGAGGTGTAGATCAGGTACGCCGGATGATCCGGCCGCACGGCGACGGTCCGGTCCGCATCGGTCACCGCTGCCGAGGGCTGCTCGAGCGTGTGCACCACCTGAGGGTCGTCGAGCACTACCCACGCAACACTTCCCGGCATCCGCCCGCGCTCGGCGGCGACCGTCAATCCCAGCACCGCACCGCAATCGTCGAGCATGGTCGCGATCCGTTCGGCGGGCGAGGTCGAATCCATCGGCACGAACGCCGCGCCCGTCTTGGCTACCGCCCAGACCGCCAGTACGGATTCGACCGACCGTGGCATGGCGATCGCGACGAAGCGTTCCGGGCCCGCGCCGAGGCCGATCAGCAGCTGCGCCAGCCGGTCCGACCGCTCGTCGAGCATTCGGTAGGACAGTCGCAGATCCCCACACGACAAGGCCGGAGCCGCCGGAGTCGCGGATGTCGCGTCCGCCAGGATGTCGGGCAGCAGCCGTGGGGCGACGCCGGGCGCGCCACGCACCGGTACCAGAGTCTGCTGTTCGGCCGGGTCGAGCAGATCGATGTCGCCGACCCGCACCGACACCTCCGCCGTCGCGGACACCAGGATCCGCGTCCAGCGATTCGCGAATCCCCGGACGATCTCTTCGTCGAACAGATCGGTCCGGTACCGCACTTGCACGCTCGTGCCCGCTGCGCGGCCGTCCGCGTCCCAGTGTTCGGTCACGCAGAACTGCAGGTCCGCCATGCCGAGGAGGCTGTCGTCGCGCAGTGTGGCCGCGACCGCGCCGGACTGCTCATCGCCATGATGCTCGAACGTCACCCGGAACAGCGGTGGGTGCGGCCCGGTGCGCCGCAGCGTCGCCGCCAGCCGGCGCGACGGCATATCGGCGTGCGCGAAGGCACCCCGGTCGACTCGGCCGATGTATTCGAGCAGGTCGGCGACAGGAGCCGCCGCGTCGACACGAGTGCGCAGCACGAGAACGTCCACGGCAGAATCCTCGGGCCCAGACGGTGCGGTACGCGGGACAGGAGTGCCGACCGCCACATCATCGACACCACCGAGGCGCGCGAGGAGCATCGAGACCGCCGCATGCAGGACGACGAACGAATCGACCTGCTGTTCGGCGGCCAGCGCCACCACCGCCCGGTGCAACTCGGCGTCGATCGCGAACTCGACCGACGTTCGCGCTTCCGGCATCGGAGACAGGCGGGAAGCACCCGTGGGCAGCTCCGGCTGTTGCGGCAGCCCGCCCAGCGCCGACATCCAGTAGTCGAGCACCGCCGTGTCCCGGTATCGCCGTTGCGCCTCGTGCGCACTCGCGGGGTGAATGCGGTGCAGCGGCGTGTCCGGATCGGCGGTGACCAACTCGTCGAGGAGTTCCACGATCCGCGCGCACTGCTCGCGCACTTCGTCGTCTCGATACCGATTCGGGTTGGCGCGAAATTCGACCATGGTCCTGGTCGGATTACCGCTTCGGTACACGCTGATCAGGCGGTCGCCGACCGGTCCGCGGGACAGGGCATGAAAAGTGCCGGTCACCGTTTCCAGTCTCAGTTCCTGGTCGACGAGCATCATATTGACCAGCGGCACCGAGAATCGTGACACGGTCTCACCCGCGGATCGCCGGATGTCCTCGATCCCACAACCTTGATGGCGCAGGGCACCGAGCAGTTCGAGCTGCGTCCGCTCGATCACCTCGCCGAGAGTGTCGTCGGGATGAATCCGGATCCGCAGCGGTACGACATTGACCAGCATCCCGGCCGACCGCTTCAATTTCGCGGTTGTTCTGGCCGATACCGGAATGTTGACCAGCACTTCGTGGCTTCCTGATTGCCGCGAGAGATAGCAGGCGAAGGCCGCGAGCACCACCACCGACGGGTTCGTGTGCAGGTGCTCGGCGGATGCGGTCAGGTGTTCGGCGGTTGCCGGCGACAAGGCGGCAACCTCGGTGATGCACCGAGCGGCCGGGGCAACGTCACCGTCCAGGCTCGCGGCCGGTACATCGCGCATTCGCTCGGCCCAATACTCGCGATCGGCGGCGAAACGACGAGATGCGCGGTACTTCTGATCGTTCTCGTAGAGGGTGCGCAGATCTGTCGACGGTCTGACTTGCTCCTCGCGCCCGGCCATCGCGGCCGAGTACAACTCAGCGCACCGATTCATCAAGATCATCGCCCCATAGCCGTCGAGCACGATGTGGTGGGCTTTGACATAGAACAGGAAGTCCAGATCGCCGACGTAAAGGACCGCGATCTTGCACAGGCGATCGGCCAGCAGATCCATGGGTAGTTCGGCGTCGCGGCGCAACCACTCGTCGGCGGCCGCGGGCGGGTCGTCCTCGCCGCGGAAGTCCAGCACCTCCGCTTGCACATCGAGCTCTCGATCAACGAGCTGGAACGGCTGCCCATCCACCTCGATCAGACGCACATAAGCAGTCTCGAATTCCCGACCGCTCGCGATGATGACGGCCCGCAAGAGATCGAAATCCAGCTCCCCGTGGAATTTCACATACTGGGCGATGACGAAGGGGACGTCGGGGGTGAGTTGCTGCGCCATCCAGATCCCGTACTGCGCGGGCGACAGTGGAAACGCTGCAGCCGGAACCCGGTCCGATCGGAGCAGATTCGCGAGGCGGTGTCCCGTCGGGGCGCCCATATCGGTGCTGCGGGAATGGTTGCTCGAATTCGAATCAGGGTCCATCATCAAGGCTTTCCGCGATCAGTGCGGCTCGCGACCAACACGCCGGAATCCGATCGAGGACGCGGCGATCACGCGCCGACCAGCTGTGGCGAGTGTCGGGGATTCGACATGGGCCGCGACGA
Source organism: Nocardia sp. IBHARD005 (assembly GCF_052814245.1). Lineage (NCBI taxonomy): Bacteria > Bacillati > Actinomycetota > Actinomycetes > Mycobacteriales > Nocardiaceae > Nocardia > Nocardia sp. IBHARD005. The sequence continues at coordinate 2,457,114 of NZ_CP199935.1, read as the reverse complement.
ACAAGCCGTTACAGCATAGGCCTGCGTACGGAGGGAACTCCAGGTTCGTTGTCGATCCGAAATGCCGCACGGATCAATAGCAATTTCGCCAAAAAGGTCAGGCCTGGGTTCCGCGGCTTCCCGGAACCCAGGCCTGACCTGAGGGTGGAGCTAAGGGGAATCGAACCCCTGACCTTCTCGATGCGAACGAGACGCGCTACCAACTGCGCTATAGCCCCGTGCGGCTCTGGCGAACCGCGCTGTGACACTGTATCAGGGGTTGCGCCCCGATACCGAATCGGTACTCTGACCTGCTGATTTGCATGGTTGCACCAGTTACTCGCCGACAGCTTGACCGAGGTCTTCGACCCGGTTGCGGAGCGCGCGAGAAGTGGCCGGATCGAAGATTTCGAGGAACTCGAACCTCGGATCCTCGTCGTCGGTGTCGAGCAGGGTGGAGCGGCGGCGCAGGGCGCGTGCGGTGTCGCGGTCCATGGTGCGACGGGTGGTGGTGGCCGCTTCTGGAGTGGCTTCGGCGGCTTCCTGACGCTTGCCGCGGGTGAGGCGGGCCGCGCGCCTGCGGCGGATCTCCTCCTCCACGTGGACCTGCTTGCGCAGGTAGGCGAGGTAGCCCGTGAGCACCATGGCCGACAACCCGCAGGCCCACCAGAAGATCGAGTTGAGCAGCAGCCCGAACGCGGCGAACAGGATCATCCCGATGATCAGGCCCATGACCGCACGCTGACGGAAGCTGTAGCGGGCGGCGCGGGCGATGGCGTCGGCCTCGGGGTCGTAGCCGCCGCGACCGCGACGCGACGGGGTGAAGTCGTCGTCATCGTCGAATTCGGCGTCGGGGGCCACGAGGTCGTCGAGCCGGGCCGGCGGCGCGGGTGGGATGCGCGCGGCGACGGGCGGCTCCTGCTCGACTTCCGCCGAGAGTGGTTCGGCCGCAGTGTCTTCTGCCTCGTCGTCGTCGAGATCGGCTGTCGCGGTGGCCTCGCCGGCGTCCACCTCGGCTTCGGCTGCCTCGAGTTCGACTGTGGGGGTCAGCTTTTCGTCGTCATCTTCGGTGACGGGCTCTTCGGTCGTCATCCGATCCTCCGAATCAGTTCGGTGGGAGCGCTTGCGTAGCACACGGGGTCGGTAGTCGGGGTCACTCTCGTGACCGCCTGCCGCGCCGATGCGGATCCGTCGTTCGGCCCCGCCACGGTGCAGCACGCGTGTGGCGAGCGCGGCATCGGTGGTGCGGCGGATCCGGGGATGCCGGTCCGCCAGGATCGGGAACAGGACGAAGACCCACAGCACCACCAGTCCGATCCACAGGATCGAATTCGGCATCGCGGTCATCACCTCCCGTCCCCACCTACGTGTTGTCCATCTGTGGACGCACCACTGACGTCCGTAGGTTAATTCGGGCAGACGCGTCAGTGTGGCAGGCGCGCCGTGCACACCTGCCACATGAGTAACAGAAATTTCACGGCTGCGCCGCCCGACCCTCCCTGACCAGGCGATCCACCACAGTGCCCATAACCTCTTCGACGGTCAGCCCGACCAGCAGGTGATCACGCCACGCACCGTCGACATCGAGGTAGCGGCGCAGCATGCCCTCTTCCCGGAAGCCGACATTGCGCAGAACCGCCTGGCTGGCAAGGTTTTCCGGCCGCACCGTCGCCTCGACGCGGTGCAGGCCGATCGGGCCGAAACAGTGGTCGAGGCCGAGCGCGAGCGCGGCGGTCGCCACCCCCTGACCACCGAGATCCTTGGCCACCCAGTACCCGATCCAGCCCGACCGCAGCGCGCCGCGCACGATGTTGCCGATGGTCAGCTGACCGCTGAACTGCCCGTCGACCTCGATGACCAGCGGGATCATCACTCCGCGCCGGGCCTCGGCTTTCAAGCTCGTCCACAGCGACGGCCAGTTCGACGCGTGATTGCGCGCCTCCCAACTGCCGCGCCCGGTCGGTTCCCAGCGCTCGAGGTGGTCGCGGTCGCGCAGCCGGATCCGGCTCCACGCGGCGGCATCACGAAAACGCACCGGTCGCAGGGTCACCGTGCCGCCCGCGACGCGTACCGGGCCCAGCCGAGCCGGCCATCCGGGGTGCTGGCCTGCCCGGAATACGTTCATGGACTCCACTTTTCAGCCGCGCTGTGCCAGGAACGCGACCTGAACCTCGTCACCGGTGCGGAAATCGGTGTCGTCGGGCTCCACCACGATCAAGCTGTTCGCCTCGGCGAGGGTCACCAGCAGATGCGAGGAGCCCGCGTTGCCGTTGCCCAGCGGCTGCACGAGGTAGTCGCCGGTCGCCTCGTCGCGCAGCAGTTGCGCGCGCAGGTAACCCTTGCGGCCCGGCATCGAGGTGATGGGAGTGATGGTGCGGGCGCTGACAATTCGGCGCATCGGCTGACGGCGGCCGAGCGCGATCCGGATGAGCGGACGCACCATCACCTCGAACACCACCAGCGCGCTCACCGGATTGGCCGGTAGCAGGAAGGTCGGCACCTCGTCACGGCCGAGCCGACCGAAACCCTGCACCGATCCTGGATGCATCGCCACGCGGTCCACTTCCAGCTCGCCGAGCCCGTCGAGCGCCTCGCGCACCTGATCCGACGCCCAGCCGCCGACCGCACCGGCGATCACCACGACCTCCGAGCGCACCAGCTGTCCTTCGACCACATCACGCAGCCGGCGCGGGTCGGCGCTGACGATGCCGACCCGGTTCACATCGGCGCCCGCGTCGCGCGCGGCCGCCGCGAGGGCGTAGGAGTTCACGTCGTAGACCTGGCCGGGACCGGGCGTGCGGTCGATATCGATCAGCTCGCCACCGATGGAGATCACCGACAGACGGGGACGCGGATGCACGAGCACCTTGTCCTGGCCGACCGCGGCGAGCAGTCCCACCTGGGCCGCGCCGATGATCGTGCCCGCCCGCACGGCCACGTCACCGGGCTGCACGTCGTCACCGATGCGGCGGACATAGTCGCCAGAGCGAACCGGCTCGAAAACCTTGATCCTGGCCCGCCCACCGTCGGTGAACTCCACCGGCAGCACCGCATCGGCCAGGGTCGGCATCGGCGCGCCGGTGTCGACGCGCACGGTCTGGCGCGGCTGCAAGCGGATGGGCTGGCGCGAACCGGCCACCACCTCGCCGACCACCGGCAGGGTGAGGTCGATCAGCTCGCCCTCCTCGTCGCGCACATCGGTGCCCGCGGCGGTGACGTCGACACTGCGCACCGCGTACCCGTCGATGGCGGCCTGATCGAAGCCGGGCAGCGGCCGTTCGGTGACGACGTCCTCAGCGCACAGCAAACCCTGGGCTTCCGATATCGCCACCCGGACCGGCCGGGGTGCGACCGCAGCCGCGGTGACCTTGATCAGCTGATCCTCAACCGAGCGCATCGAGCTCCTGAATCTATGGCGGCGGTGAACCTGGCCGCGGTTACGCGACGGGCGACTGTGGATCCCACTCCGGACTGAGCCGGAACTTCAGCCACTCGCGCAGTTGCGGGCCGTATTCCTCCCGCTCGAGGGCGAAATCCACAGCAGCTCGAAGATAACCGCCCGGGTTGCCCAAGTCGTGGCGCGACCCACGGTGGACCACCACGTGGACCGGATGCCCCTCGGCGATCAGCAGGGCGATGGCGTCGGTGAGCTGCAGTTCTCCACCCGCGCCCGGCTCGATCCGGCGTAGTGCGTCGAAGATCACCCGGTCGAGCAGATAGCGACCGGCGGCGGCCAGGGTCGACGGCGCGTCGGCGAGTTCTGGCTTCTCGACCATGCCCTTCACGCGCAGCACGTCGGTCTCGGCGCCGTCGGCGCATTCCTCGACGTCGAAGACGCCATAGGCACTGACCTGGGATTTCGGTACGTCGATCGCGCACAGCACGGAGCCGCCACGCTCGCGGCGGACCCGGCTCATCGTGTCGAGCACGCCACAGGGCAGCACCAGATCGTCGGGCAGCAGGACAGCGATGGCCAGTTCGTCGTCGTCGAGGACGGATTCGGCCTGGGCGACGGCGTGGCCGAGACCGAGGGGCTCCTCCTGCACGACCGAGGTCACATCGAGCAGGGCCGGGGCCTTGCGAACCTTCTCCAGCAGCGCGAACTTCCCGCGCTCGGCCAGGGTGCTCTCCAGCACGAGGTCCTCGACGAAGTGAGCGACCACGCCGTCCTTGCCGGGCGAGGTGACGATCACCAGCCGGTCGGCACCGGAATCGGCGGCCTCGGCGGCGACCAGCTCGATGCCGGGGGTGTCGACCACCGGCAGCAACTCCTTGGGCACCGTCTTGGTGGCAGGCAGAAACCGCGTTCCGAGTCCGGCCGCGGGTACCACCGCAGTGCGGAACCCGGAAGTCTTGTCTGTCATGCGCATACCCTATCCATTCAGTGCCGTCCGATCGCCTCCACGCGACGATCCGGCGTCGGCAAGAGCTTAGGCGTACCTCCGCCTTCGCTCCGGCCGTGCGCACAGGACATCGGATCGCCGCGCGCCTGTGCAGACTATGGTGGTCGCTGTGGAGATGCCCGGTGAGCGCACCAAATATGCGTGGCGCGGCGAGATCCTGGCCACTCGCGCACAGGTGGACTCCGCCGAACACGCCGTCGACGCGGCCGCGCTCGCAGCCTCCGCGGCCCGCCTGGCCGGGGCCGATGACGTCGTGTGCGCCTACGTTCCGGTCCGCGGCGAGCCCGGCGATCTACGCATGGTCGACGTGCTGCGCGCACGCGGCGCCACGGTGTTGCTGCCGGTGACCGGCGAGCCGGGTCCGCTGAGCTGGGCGCGGTACGAGGGCGCGGATTCGCTGCGCAAGGCGCGCTACGGCCTGCTCGAGCCGGCCACCGAGACGCTGCCACCCGCCGTGGTGGCCGAAGCCGTGACGATCCTGGTTCCGGCCCTCGCGGTGGATCGGCGCGGGGTGCGGCTCGGGCGCGGCGCCGGGTACTACGACCGGACGCTCGGCGCGGCACGCGCGGACGTGCGCCTCATCGCCGTTGTACGGGATAATGAACTGGTCGACCGGCTTCCCGAGGAACCGCACGATCGGCGAATGGGTTGGGCACTCACTCCGGGTGGCGGACTGGAACAGCTGGGCCGCGACCTCCCCGTTTCGCCGGAATGAAACGGCGATTCGCGACGTTGGCAGTGTCGGCGGTAGAGTGCTAGATCGACGAGAGACTTGCGGAGGATCCTGTGCCAACTTATTCGTATGCGTGCACCCAGTGTGACAACCGCTTCGACATCGTTCAGTCCTTCTCCGACGACACGCTGACGGAATGCCCGCAGTGCGCCGGGAAGCTGCGCAAGCTGTTCAACTCGGTCGGCATCGTGTTCAAGGGCAGCGGTTTCTACCGCACCGACAGCCGTGGTGGCGCGTCCACCGCGAGCGAACCGGCGAAGACCTCGTCCGAGAGCGGCAGCACCAGCAACGGATCCAGCGGCAACGGAAATTCGACGTCGACTGCGAGCACCAGCTCTACTCCGGCCGCCGCCAGCTGACTTTTCGACAGTTATCCACAGCCCCGCGGTTATCCACAGGCGGGGTTTTCGACGGCTTCTCCGCACAGCCACGGTTCTACGCTTTCGCTCATGACTCGCAGTCTCGCCGATCTGGGACGTGGCAGTTCCTGGCGTTTCGCCCTCGGTAACCGTCCTGCCTGGGCCGATGCCCTGCTGGCCCGGCGCATCGTCGCCGCGGCACTGGCCGTGGCCGCCGTCGTGTTGTTCGTGCGTGGTGATCCCGGCGGTGCCAGGGTCGCGGTGGTGGTCGCTGCCCGCGATCTCGCGCCGGGCCGACTGCTCACCGCCGACGACCTGCGTGTCGATCAACACGAATCCCGTTCGCTGCCAACAGGTTCCGTCAGCCAGACCGCTCCGCTGCTCGGCGCCACATTGACCGGCGCCATGTACGCCGGGGAAACCTTCACCGATCTGCGTGTCGTCGGCCCACGGCTGGCCGCGGCCGCCGCGGGCAGTGCCGACGCGCGGATCGTGCCGATCCGATTGGCCGATGCCGCGGTGGCCGATGTGTTGCGGGCGGGCGATCGTGTCGATGTGGTCGGGGTCGAGGACGCGGGCGCTCCCGGGGCGACCAGGCCCGCGCGCACGTTGGCCACCGATGCCGCGGTTGTTCTCGTCACCGCGACGGGCGATCGACGCGGGGCGGAACGGGTGGTCCTGGTCGCGCTGGGTACCGAATACGCCACCGCAGTCGCCGGTGCGTCGTTGCGAACAGCACTGACTGTTGTCCTGCATTGACCGGGTTCGCTGGTCGCCCACGTCGAAGTTCGCGAGAAATTTGCCGAAACCCTGATTAGCATCAGTCAGGAACCAAGCACCACCGTTTCGCACATTCGATATGGAGCCAAGCGCCCCGGCCGGCTCCTGCACGAAGGAGGCATCGGCATGCTCAAAGGTTTCAGGGACTTCCTGCTCCGTGGCAACGTCGTCGATCTGGCGGTCGCCGTCGTCATCGGCACGGCGTTCGTCGCGATCGTCACCGCGTTCACCAGCGGGATCATCAATCCGCTGCTCGCGGTGTTCGGCGGATCGAACGAGATGGGGCTCGGTTTCCAGCTCATCGCGGACAAACCGGCCACTTTCATCGAGGTCGGGCCGATCATCACCGCGGCGATCAACTTCCTGCTGGTGGCGGCGATCCTCTACTTCATCCTGGTAGTGCCCGCGATCAGGATGAACAAGCGATTCTCCAACGCCGACGAAAGCCTCACCGAAAACGAACTGCTCATCCAGATTCGCGACCTGCTGGCCGAGCAGCGCAGCCGCTCGGACGGCAAGCACAGCTCCGTGGCCCAACCGCAGCCGGACGGCGACGGCGAACGGACATACTGAATCGCTCTCCGCGACACAGAGATCGGGGTCCGCCCGCCAGGGGCGGGCCCCGATCTTGTTGTCCGACAGTCTTATTTGATCAGCCGAGACTGAAGGGCGCGCCCCAGAGGGTCACCCAGCTGATGACGTTGTCGGTTTCCACCTCGACGCCCACGAAGGAACGGGCCTGGGCGTAGCCGCCGCAGCCGGACAGGCCGATGGTCTCGTCAGCCCAGGTCACCGAACCCGACCCGCCCTTGAATGCGTTGCGGGCCTTGTGTGATTCATTGCCGTAGTCATCGGCCGTTTCGAGATCGAGGACGTAGAAGGACTTCGACTGGCCGGGGCCGACGGTGAGCTCGCCGCCGGTGCCGACCCCGACCTTCTGCGCGGTGCCTGCCCAATCGCTCTCCGAACCCGCATCACCGAACGCATCGCCACCGGCGATATTGACCTGGCAACCCACGGTGTATCCGGGGAAGATCTTGCCACTGCCACCGCCGGAGACCGACACCTGCGCACTGCCGGAAACCCACGCGTTGCGATGCGCCGGGGTGGACCCCATGGACGGATTGATATTGGCGGACTCGCCGACCAGGCTGATGTCGACGACAGTGCCGTCTGACAGCGTCTTGGTGATGTGGCCGCCCGGCAGCGGAACGAAGGTGTCGGCGTTAGCCGCACCCGTGGACAACAGACCCAATGCCACGGTCGCCGCCGCCGTGACACCGGCTACGCGCGCCATGCTCTTACGGTTGATCATCACAGTGACCCCTCGAGGGTGAATTCGTGTGAACGAGAAAGAGTTTCGTTTCGGCCGTGCGGTCAGCCGATGCTGAACGGTGCTCCGTACAGCGTGGTCTTGGAGTAATGGTCGCCGACGATCTCGACCACCGAGTAGGACCGAGCCTGGGCGTGGCCCGCGCAACCCTGAATCTCGATCTCCGCGTCCTGGTACTCCACCGAATAGACGCCGGGCTTCAGAATGTCCTTGGCATCGATCTGCACGAAGGAGACCTGACCGGGGCCGAGATGAACACCGATCGCACCACCGGCCGACGGGCCGAGGTTCGACACTCCGCCGGACAACCCGGCAGCGATCGCGTCATCACCGATGCTCACCTGGCAGCCGACGATGTAACCCGTATTCAGCTGCGACGCACCATGCGTCGAAGAATTGTTGGAGCCGCGACGGTTCGCCGGTCCGTTGTTCGGCCCGACCTCACCCTCCGGCGTGACCTGTACATCGGCACGGGCATTGCCCGATACCCACACGACGCGACCAGCACCATTGGCGGCCAGCGACGGGGAGATGACGGCATGCTCGCCGGTACGGCTCACAGTGACGCCGGGGCCCCGCTTCTGGCCGTCCGGCAACGGTACAAAGGTGTCCGCGTTGGCAGCACCGGCCGACAACAGGCCGATCATCACGGCCACTGCGGCGCCTGCGCTCCACGCGCCGCGACGCCCGCGGTTGGTGCGGTTCTCGCTCATTCTTCCCCTCGAGGTGTACGCAAATCCGACCTCGACCATCGAGGTCGATATCTGTGTTGCGCCCGGACCCAGCTGGGGTGTGTCACAAGGGACAGGCACCGCTGGCAACAGGACAGACGCGCCCTGCCGGGAGGTGGATCGAGAAGCTGGTTGTCACCGGATCGGCGCGACTCTCAGCCGATCGGCGAACGAAAACGCAAGATGACTTCGACTGCCGGGGCGGTCGATTCGGGTTCAACATAGTGAGACGGGCTCGCAATGTCCAGTGCTACAACGTCGAACGACAACAAAACGGGCCGGTCGCAAGAGCGACCGGCCCGTTTCAGTTCGGGATGCGAACAGATCAGCCGAGGCTGAACGGAGCGCCCCACAGGGTCACCCAGGAGATGACGTTGTCGGTCTCGACCTCGACGGAGACGAAGGCACGCGCCTGCGCGTAGCCGCCGCAACCGGTGAGGCCGATGGTCTCGTCGGACCAGGTCACCGAGCCAGCGCCGTTCTTGAACTTGTTCGACTTGCCGTGCGACTCCGAACCGAAGTCGTCGGCCTTCTCGATGTCGAGCACGTAGAACGACTTCGACTGGCCGGGACCGAGCGAGAGCTCACCGCCGGTACTGACGCCGCCGGTCGGCGCTTCGTAGTCGGTACCGACCTCGCCGGCGCCCGACACACCGCCACCGGCGATATTGACCTGGCAGCCCACGGTGTAGCCCGGGAAGATCTTGCCGGAGCCGCCGTCGGAGACGGTGACCTGGGCGCTGCCCGAGACCCACGCGTTGCGGTGGACCGGGGTGGAACCCAGCGACGGGTTGATGTTGGCCGACTCGCCGACCAGCGCGATGTCGACCACGGTGCCGTCGGACAGCGTCTTGGTGATGTGGCCGCCCGGCAGCGGAACAAAGGTATCGGCATTGGCCGCGCCCGTGGAGAACAGGCCGACGGCCACGGTGGCCGCAGCGCTGACGCCCGCCACCTTCGCCATGAACTTACGGTTGATCATAGGATTTGTCCCTCGAGGAGTGAGTTCGCCGTAGCGAGAAGAAGATTCGTACCGATTCGAAAGACGTCAGCCGATGCTGAACGGCATGCCGTACAGGGTGGTCTTCGAGTAGTGGTCGCCGATGATCTCGACCACGGTGTAGGCCCGGGCCTGCGCGTAGCCGGCGCAGCCCTGGATCTCGATTTCCGCGTCCTGGTAATCGATCGCGTACGTACCGGCCTTCAGGATGTCCTTCGAGCTGATCTGCACGAACTTGACCTCGCCGGGGCCGAGGTTCAGACCGATGGCGCCGCCGACGCTGGCACCGTCGGTGCTGACACCACCGGAAACACCAGCGGAAACTGCGTCATCGGCGATGCTCACCTGGCAGCCGACGATGTAGCCGGTGTTCAGCTGGGACGTGCCGTGGGTGGAGGAGTTGTTGGAACCGGGACGACCGGTCGGGCCATTCCACGGGCCTACCTCGCCCTCGGGGGTTTCGGTGACATCGGCGATCGCGGTGCCGGAGACCCAGACGACGCGACCCGCGCCGTTGGCGGACAGCGACGGCGAGATCAGGGCCGACTCGTGGGTGCGGGTGATGGTCACGCCTGCAGGACTGACCTTCTGACCGTCCGGCAACGGCACGAAGGTATCGGCGTTGGCGGCACCGGTCGACAGCAGGCCCAAGGCCACGGCGGCCGCGGCAGCGCCGACGCCCGCGGCACGGGCGCCACGGCGCACACCGGTGGTGCGGTTCTCGCTCATACTTCCCCTCATCAGGTGTCTAACAGCCGACCTCGACTTTCGAAGCCGGACAAATGGACCTCACAGGGCCCAGATCAGTGTGTCGCCCCTTTGTTGCCGTTACGTAACTAACTGTTATTTTGGCGATACGGCGGGGGCCGGTGTGGCGAACCCGAGCCAGGGCTCCACCGGGTGGTTCAACGCACAGAAGTGGGAGTACTGCGGGGACCGATAGTTGGTGGCTCAATGGCGAACATTAAACGCCGTTCTATGGATACAGCAATGACAGAGTTCGTAAATTTCACTGTGAAGCACGGCACACATTCGCACATCGCCACATGCCTTGACGTGCATTAATGCAGTCGCGAAGGCTCCTGTCATGAGGTCTTGACAGAACCGGGCAACTGGTAACGATCTGGGTCACCAAACGACAAAAGACCACGCTTTCGCGTGGTCTCGAGTATTTGTCCGCAGTTCGCCTTCGCGCCGAAAACGACTTTTCGAAGGCCGCCTATTACGTAGCGGCTACGTAGATAACGGGGCGATCACCCGTGGTGCGGTGGAACCTGGGATCGTAACCATTCGTCCGTGCCGGAGCCGCGCGAGCCCTCGCCGCGCTCGTCACCGGTGGTCTCCGGCAGCACATCGCCGAAGATCCTCGCCAGCCGCGCCGCCTCGGCTGCCCTGCGCCGGAGCTCGTCCGCCGACGTAGGCTCCCGGCCCTGATCATCGGAGCCGGGAACCGCATCGTGGGAATCCGATGTCATTCGTCCAGACCGGACAGTTCGCCGATCACCTTGCTGGCCAGCGGGCCGAGGGTGGCCATGCCGTCGCGGATCGACGCGCGGGTACCCGGCAGGTTCACCACCAGGGTGCTGCCGGAGATGCCCGCGACGCCGCGCGACAGACCGGCGTCGAGCGAGCCCGCCACCCGGCCCGACGCGCGCAGCGCCTCGGTGATGCCGGGCAGTTCACGGTCGAGCACCTGGGTGGTGGCCTCGGGGGTGATATCGCGCGGCGACATGCCGGTGCCGCCGACCGAGATCACCAGGTCGACACCGCCGATCACCGCGGTATTGAGAGCATTGCGGATCTCGACCTCCTCGGCCTGCACCGTCACCGAGGCGTCGACGAGGAACCCGGCCTCGTTGAGCAGTTCGGTGACGAGCGGGCCGAAAGAATCCACGCCGCCATGAGCCGTCCGATCGTCGACGACAACAACCAGTGCGCGCCCTGCCACGGGAGCATCGATGTCCATGGTCATCACCGTAGCGCCTACACACGACAGGTTTGCGTTCGAACGCATCATCGGCCGCCTTCCGCCGCCGCCGCGGTGAGCGTGACCTCGACGGTCTTGGAGTTGCCGCCCTGTTCGTCGGTGTAAGTCACCTTCACCTTGTCTCCTGGCTGGTGTGAGCGGACGGCGGCGATCAGCGCGTCGCCCGAGTCGATGGGACGGTCGTCGAGGCGGGTGATGACGGCGCCCGCGGGGATGCCCGCCTTGGCGGCAGGGCCGTCGGGGGTGGCCTCGAGTACGCGCGCGGCGGTGTCCTGCGGGCGCAGTTTGATGCCGATCTGGGCGTAGGTGGCCTGGCCGGTCTTGATCAGCTGGTCGGCGACCCGGCGCGCCTGATCCACCGGGATCGCGAAGCCGAGGCCGATCGAACCGCTCTGGGTGCCGCCCGCCGTCTCGCCGCCGAGGCTGGCGATGGCGGTGTTGATGCCGATCAGCTTGCCCTGCCCGTCGACCAGTGCGCCGCCGGAATTGCCCGGGTTGATCGCCGCGTCGGTCTGGATCGCGTCGATCACCGGGTTCACCTGGCTCGGCGTTCCCTCGCCGCTGGTCGAGACCGGGCGATTGAGGGCGGAGACGATGCCGGTGGTGACCGTGCCCGCCAGACCGAGCGGCGAACCGATCGCGATCACCGGCTGGCCCACCGCCAGCCCATCGGAGGTACCCAACTCGATCGGCGTGAGGCCGGTCTTGCCACTGACTTTGATGACAGCCAGGTCGGAGACCGGATCCGCGCCGATCATCGTGGCGGGCGCGGTGCTGCCGTCGCTGAACACCACTTCCATCTTCGCCGAGGCACCCGCACCCGCGGCGACGTGATTGTTGGTGAGGATCAGCCCGTCGGTGGACAGCACCACCCCGGAGCCCTCACCGGATGCCCGGCTACCGGCGACCTTGATCATCACGACACTGGGCAATACCCGCTGCGCCACCGCCTGAGTAGACCCGGCGGGCGCGTTGGCGACATTGTTCACCGCGGGCTTCGGAGCCTCGAGCGCGTTGGTCACCGGCCCGGAATCGGAGTCGGTGGCGAGGACGCCGACAACGCCACCGACACCACCACTGACCAGTGCCAATGCCGTCGCACCGGCGATCAGGCCGAGCCGCAACGGCTTTCGCCGCGGTGCAGGCGCCGGACCGAATGCCTGCGGCGCAGCACCGTGCGGCACCGGACCACCCTGCGGATGCTGGTCGCCGAACGACGTCGGGCCACCCTGCCCATACTGACCACCGAACGACGTCGGGCCGCCCTGCCGATACTGGTCGCCGAACGATGTCGCGCCCCTGAAGGGCGCAGGTCGCCCGCCGGACTCGGCCAGCCGGTCAGCAGGGTGCTGCTGGGGATCGTCGGTCATGGTGTCTGTCTCCTCACGCTTGCAGACCAGCTTCCTGACGGCTACTGAGAGGCGCCTGAGATCGGACTATCAGTTCGCCGAGACTGGCGGCGATCACTCGGCCGCTGACTCGTCGAGAACGGTCGGCGCCTCCCCCGGCAACACGATGCGCACCAGCGCGCCGCCCCGATCGGAGGTGTCCACCGCGATCGTGCCGCCGTGTTTGGTCACCACCTGCTTGACGATGGCCAGTCCTAGCCCGGAACCGGGCATCGAACGCGAGGCGGTCGTGCGGTAGAAGCGTTCGAAGACCAGTTCGCGTTCGCCGGTGGGGATTCCAGGGCCCGCGTCGCCGACGGCCAGTTCGAGCAGTCCGGGACCGGCCGGGCGCATGGTGATCCGCACGACCGCGTCGGGCGGACTCCACTTGGCCGCGTTGTCGAGGACGTTGAGGACGGCCCGTTCCAGGCCCGCCTCGTGCCCGTAGACGAACCACGGCGCCAGATCGGCCACAAAGGTAATCCCCACTCGCCTGCGCCTGGCACGCTCGAGCGCACGCTCGGCCACCTCGCCGAGATCCACCCGCTCGTAGACGGTTTCGGGGGCGTCCTCACGGGCCAGATCGACCAGGTCGCCGACCAGGGTCGACAGCTCACCGATCTGGGCGACCACATCGGCGCGCAATTCGGCCATGTCCTCGTCCGGTAGCCGGGGGGCGCCCGGCCTGCCCGAGGCGATGAGCAGCTCCATATTGGTGCGCAGCGAGGTGAGCGGGGTCCGCAGTTCGTGGCCCGCGTCGGCGACGAGCCTGCGCTGGCGGTCGCGTGATTCGGTCAGCGCCCGCAGCATGGTGTTGAAACTCTCGGTGAGCCTGGCCAATTCGTCGTCGCCGGTCACCGGGATCGGCGTCAGGTCGTCGGTGCGGGCGACGCGCTCGGTCGCGGCGGTGAGCCGGGCGATCGGGCGCAGGCCGGTGCGGCCGACCGCGGTTCCGGCCGCGGCGGCCAGCACCACACCACACGCGCCGACCACGAACAGCAGCCACGCGAGCTGATCGAGCACCTCGCGGGTGCGGTAGAGCTTCTGCGAGATGATCAACGTCGCGCCGCTGTTCGTGCGCGCGGCGAGTACCCGCTGGTCACCGACGGTGCGCACCGACGAGCCGATCTTGCCGTCGGCCACCGCGAGCTCTTGGGCGCCGACCGGCGGAATCGTCTGCTGGGGCGGCATATACGGCTTGTGACCGGCATAGATCAGCGCGACGCCGACGTCGTTGGAGAACAACCCGGCCAGCACGATCGACTGGAAACCGGCGGTCTCGAAATTGTTGTTGATCATTGTCGCCGCGCGGGCCTCCAGCTGGGCGTCGACATCGGCGTACAGCGCGCGCGCCACCATCGCGTAGGCGGCGATCGAGGTCACCGCGACCGCGATCAGCACCAACGACGCCGCCAGCAGTGTCACCCGCCAGCGCAGCGATACCGAGCGGGTCAGCAGGGTCGGCGGACGCATCTCGCTCGTGTCCATCGGCCTGCCGAGAACGGCGACCGCGGGTTCCTTGTGTGCCATGCCGCCCGCCTAGGGAGGGGTCTCGCGCAGCACGTAGCCGACGCCACGCACGGTATGGATCAGTCGCTCCTCGCCATCGGCCTCGGTCTTGCGGCGCAAATAGCCGATATAGACCTCGAGCGCGTTGCCGGAGGTCGGAAAGTCGTAACCCCAGACCTCTTCGAGGATTCGGCCGCGAGTGAGCACGCGGCGCGGATTGGCCATCAACATCTCGAGCAACGAGAACTCTGTGCGCGTGAGACTGATCGCGCGTTCGCCGCGCGAAACCTCGCGCGTGACCGGATCCAGCGACAAGTCAGCGAACACCATCGCCTCCGACGTTTCACCGGGATCCGGCGTTCGGCGACGCAGCAACGCGCGTAAACGCGCCAGCAATTCCTCCAACGCGAAAGGTTTCGGCAAATAATCGTCGGCACCCGCGTCGAGCCCGGCCACGCGTTCGGACACCGAATCGCGCGCGGTCAAAACGAGAATCGGCAGATCGTCGCCCGTACTGCGCAGCCTCCGGCACACTTCCAGGCCGTCCAGGCGTGGCATCATGACGTCGAGTACCAGGGCATCCGGCCTGGCCGCGGTCACTTTTTCCAGTGCGTCGAGACCGTCGACAGCCAGGTCGACGGTGTAGCCGTTGAAGCTCAGTGACCGGCGCAGTGATTCCCGCACCGCGCGATCGTCGTCGACTACCAGAATGCGCATGTGCTGTAGTTTGCCGTGACCGACTGAGAACGTACTGAGAGGGCTCGGCGCGCCGAACGTCGTGTTCGCGGCGACGTGCGTTGTAGGTCTTGACAAACCCGAACGAATCGTCGTTGTGTCAGCGCATATTCGGCGAATTACAGACCGCATGGCCCGGATTGCCGATGCCCACTCGGCACGGTATCTTTCCTGCGGTAAAAGAAGACCTCCAGTTGGTTCTGCGCTCGCATCGCTCCGCGACCTCCCCGCGCGGGCCGGGGTCACACGTGGAAGCAGAGGCAACGCACGCGGATGGAACCTGCATCGCGCTCCTGGCAATTCAGCCTGTCGAACTGGTCGGTAACGCGCAAGGTCGGTGTGGTGCTGGTGCTGCCGGTGATGCTCGCGACCACCTTCGCCGTGCTGCGGATCAACAACGAACTACAGACGATGACGCAACTCGGCGCGGCCACCGAACAGGCCACCCTCATCCGTCCCGTCGTCAAATTCGCCACCGCGACCGAGGAACTCGCCGTCGCGGCGACCGCCAACTGGGGTGCGATCGCCGACCCGCAGACCGACGCCGCGCTCACCACCTACGACCAGGCGCTCGCCGAGGTGCAGAGCGCGCTGCGCACGGCCCGCATCGACCCCGGCGTCGCCAGTGAACTCACCGCGGCCACCACCACCGGCGCCACCCTGCGCAATACCGTGCGCGGCGGCTCCCCCGCGATGGTCGGCGAGCAGACCGACGAGATCGGCGAACGGATCGGCAACGCGCTGTCCAAGACCCCCCAGGTCGAGGACTTCGCCACGCAGCGCCACTTCCTCCAGCTGACCGCGCTGCACCAGGGCCGCCGGGTGCTCACCCGCGAACGCACGCTGGTCGTCTCGCCCGAGTCGGGTCGCAGCCAGAGCGCGCGGGCGAAGATGCTCGTCGAGCTCGGCTCCGAAGCGAACATGATCAAGACCTACGCGATCATCCTGCCCGAGCACGCGGGCAGCCAGGCGGCGCTGCTCGACGCGGTGCAGACCCGGATCAGTGTGTTCAGCCAGAACAACGGCGACCCGACCACCAACGCGGCGGTGCTCAACACGCTGCAGGTGAGCGCCGACACCTACGCCTCCACGATCTCCGCGCTGCTCGACGAAATCGACCACACCCTCGACAGCAACACCGCGACCGCCCAGACCGGCGCCCTGCGTGAGACCACCCTGGTGCTCGGCATGCTGCTGGCGGGCCTCGCGCTCGCGCTGGCCGTGGCCCGCACCCTGGTGGTGCCGGTGCGCAGGCTGCGCCGCGACGCGCTCGAGGTCGCGCACGTGAAGCTGCCCGACGAGCTGGCCGTGGTCCGCAGCGGCGGCGCGACACCGGAGATCACGCCGGTGGGCGTGCATTCCACCGACGAGATCGGTCAGCTGGCCCGCGCCGTCGACGAGATCCACGAGCAGGCCCTGAATCTGGCAGGCGAGCAGGCGCGCCTGCGCCTGCAGATCGGCAACATGTTCGAGACGCTGTCGCGGCGCAGCCAATCGCTGGTGGAGCAGCAGCTCGCGCTCATCGAGGAACTCGAGCACGACGAGGACAACCCCTCGCGCCTGCAGACGCTGTTCCGCCTCGACCACCTCGCCACCCGCATGCGCCGCAACGGCGACAACCTGCTCGTGCTCGCGGGCACCGTGCTGCGCCGCGGTCATCTGCCGCCGGTGCCGCTGTCGGACATGCTGTGGAGCGCGGTCTCGCAGGTGGAGGACTACCAGCGGGTCGAGATCGGCAATGTGCCCGACGGTGTCGTCGCCGGTGAGTCCGCGGTCGATATCGAGCACCTGCTCGCCGAGCTCATCGACAACGCGCTGCGCTACTCCCCGCCGAGCACGTCGGTGGCGGTCATCGTCGGCCGGGCGGTCGACAGCGGCTATCTGATCGAGATCACCGACCGCGGCCTCGGCATGTCGGCCGACGATCTGCGCACGACCAACGACCGGCTCGCCTCCGGTGGTGAGGTCACCATCGAAACCGCCCGGCGCATGGGTCTTTTCGTGGTGGGCAGGCTCGCCAAGCGCCACACCATCACCGTCAGCCTGCGCCGTACCAGCGGTGTGGCGCCGCAGCCCGGCATCACTGCCAGCGTGCATCTGCCCAGCGCGCTCGTCGCGCCGTCGCCGCCCGTGCCCTCCGGCCCGTCCACCGGCCCGAATCCGCTGGTCTCGACCGGCCCGAATCCGCTGGTGCCCGCCGGGATCGGCCCGTACGCGCTGACTCCGGCCGACATCACCGGCCCGAATCCGATCATGCCGACCGGACCGCGGCCCTTGGTTTCGCTGGACGCCGTCACCGGCCTCGACCTCCCGGTTTCACCGCTACCCGTGCCCGCGATCTTCGCGTCGACGGGTCCGAACCCGCCCGTCCCGACCAACGGTGCGAACCCACCGACCAACTCGTTCACCAATGCCGGCCTCCCACAACGTGTTCCGGCCGCGGTACCGCCGCCCCCACCGGAACCGGTCGCCGTCGAACCCGACGACGACGCGACACCGGCGGGCATGTGGGCCGAGCACGAGCACGACACCGACGATCTCCCGGTAGCCACCGATCCACCGGCGCCCGACTCACCCTTCGGCCTGCCACAGCGCATCCCCGCGAGCTCGCTGGCCGAGCTCGCCGCTCCCTCCGCACCCGCGGAGCCGGAGCCGGAGCCGCGGCCCATCGACGCCGACCCGATGCCGACGACGAGCACCCGCTTGCAGCCGGTCTCCGGCCCGGCACCGACCCCGATCTATCAGCGGATGGTCTCGGAGTGGCTCGTCGAACCCGCCTCCGCCCCTGCCGAATCCGGTAGCGGCAACGGCGCGTCGTGGAGCGCCCCCGGCGACGCGGGCTGGTCGGCTGCCGCCGAGGCGGACCACCCACCCACATCCTCGCGAACGACCGGCGGGCTGCCGATCCGCAAGCCGGGCGCTCAGCTCGTCCCCGGTGGGCTCACCCCGGCGGAGGAAGCGGGCGCTCGCGACCCCGAGGAGATCCGCAACAACCTGACCCGACATCTCAGCGGCGTCCGCAGCGGCCGTGCCGAGATCCAGTACAACGACGGAGGCCTCGAATGAGCAACGCGCACCCCACAGACGAGAATCTGAACTGGTTGGTCGCCCGCTTCACCCGCGACGTACCCGGCGTTTCGCACGCGGTGCTCGTCTCGGCCGACGGACTGCTCCAGGCGACCAGTCCGCATCTCCCCTCGGACCGCGCCGAGCAATTGGCCGCGGTCACCGCCGGTCTCGCCAGCCTGTCGATGGGTGCGGCGCACCTGTTCGACGGCGGCAAGGTGATGCAGTCGATCGTGGAGATGCAGCGGGGCTATCTGCTGGTGATGAGCGTCGGAAACGGTTCGCACCTGGCGGTTCTGGCCAACAAGAGCCACGACATCGGCCGTATCGGCTACGAGATGGCGTTGCTCGTCGACCGGGTGGGCTCGGCGGTCACCGCCACCGCCCGCTCCGCCGGCTGAGGTGAGATGTCGAGCCCCTACGGATCCGATCACCGGCCGACGACGCGGGTCAGGCCCTATGCCCTGACCTCCGGCCGCACCGAGCCCGCGATAGCGCTGCCCTTGGAGGCGGTCGTCGAAACGGTCTCTTATACAGCCCACAACGACTGGTCCGCAGGCGATTTGCGGATCGAAATCGTGCGTCTTGCCACACATCGGCTCTCTGTCGCCGAGATTGCTGCATACCTTGGTCGCCCACTGGGTATGGTCCGGGTGATGATCGGCGATCTCGTTGTGGGCGGGATTCTTCGAGTGCATTCGACGCTGACCGAGCAGGCGAGCTACGACGAACGCCGATCACTGATGGAGAGGACTTTGCGTGGACTCCGTGGCCTCTGATGGCATGCGCCCGCCGGTACCAGAACAACGAGTCGCATCGACCAAGATCGTGGTAGCCGGTGGGTTCGGCGCCGGTAAAACGACTTTCGTCGGTGCGGTGTCGGAGATCGTGCCGCTGCGCACCGAGGCGATGGTGACCCATTTCTCCGACGGCATCGACGACCTCGCCGAGACGCCGGAAAAGGAAACCACCACCGTAGCCATGGACTTCGGGCGCATCGTGCTGCCCGGCAACCTGGTGCTCTACCTGTTCGGCACCCCGGGCCAGAAGCGTTTCTGGTTCATGTGGGACGACCTGATCCGTGGCGCCATCGGCGCGGTGGTGCTGATCGATACCCGCAGGCTGGAAGACAGTTTCGCCGCCGTCGACTTCTTCGAGGCGCGCGGGCTGCCGTTCCTGATCGCGGTGAACCGCTTCCCCAACGCTCCCCGCTTCCCCATCGCCGAACTGCGCGAGGCACTCTCGGTGCGCGAGGGAATCCCGATCGTCGATATCGACGCGCGCAACGCCGTCGAGGTCCGTCAGGCATTGGCGGCGGTGACCGAATACGCCATCGCCCAGCTCGAGCCGCAGCAATTCGAAGGAGCGGGCAGGCGTGCTTGATGTGCTCGCCGCGACCGGTGCCGAAACGTTCGCGCACGGCACCGGTATCGCCTGGCTCGCGTTGGATCTGTCAGCGCTCGGGGCGCTGGTGGCGTTCGCCTGTATCCGGCACGCGCGGTATTCGATCCGGTTCCGGCTGATCTGGCTGACGATGGCCGCGGTCTCGCTCGGTGGTGTCGGGCTGTGGCTGGCGAATTCGGTCGCGCTGCTCGCGATGCGGGTGAACGACAGCGTCATGCGGTACAACGTCGCGCTCGGCGCGGCGGCACTGGCCATCGCCGTGGTCGGCGTGCTGGCCGGATTGCTGATCAGTGGCCGGACCACGCAGGTGCCGCGGCTGATCATCGGCGGGCTGACGATGGGTTTGAGCGTCGGACTGTCGACCTTTCTGACCCTGGACGCGCTCGCCGTGCAGGGCACCGTCGACGAGTCGCTCGGCCTCATCGGGGTGTCGGTGCTGGTGTCGATGGCGCTGTGCACCGCGACCCTGTGGGTGTCGCAGGCGGTCCGGCGGATGCCGGTGCGGGTGCTGGTGTCGGTGCTGTTCGCGCTCGGCGTCGGCGCGGTGTACTACACGGCTGTCGCCGCGCTGAAGTTCTCGATCGATCCGGGTATCCGGACACCGACCGGGATGCTGCTGTTCGACCTGGTGTTCCCGATGTTCGTGATCGGTGCGCTCGGTCTCACGGTGCCGATCACCGCGGTGCTGGTGGCGCCGGACCGGCGAGATGCCGCGGTCCCGGTACGCCAGCCCGTTCCGGCTCGCTGAAGGCAACCAGCTAACGCCCGGTTTGTCGGAATCTTTCCGGTCTTCCGCCCCGCTGATCGAAGCTCTCGCGACCTGCGGCGAACTACCGCGAAAACCGCCTCTGAAGTGGCGATGAGCGGGTTCCCCTGACTCGGGGAACCCGCCCTCCCGCACGAGAGTACATACCTGTGAGGGAGTCCGCATCAGTGGTCGGGGAATTTTCTTGTGGCGAAAAACAAACCACGAGTTGGTAATTTGACCGCCAGCAAACCTTCCGCAAGCCCTTCGATCCGTACGCACCAAGTGGCATGCATCACACCGTTAACGGGACAGTTGCCCCGCCCCCTCCCTCGAGGCCCTGAACAGGCACAACAGTGCTGGAGTAAGACCCCTGGACATAGGGCCGCACAGAGCGACCCGCCGACGCGTTCAAGCCCACCATGTGGTGCGCCCACCGAGTTATGGTCGTTGCGGGGCGCATTCGTCTCGCCCAGCACATCCGAGGTTCGTTCGAAGGAGTTCGCATGGCCGTCAATGTGGTGCTCGACAAAGTCCTCGACAAAGAATTCGAGAACAAGACGCTCGCGGAAATTCTCGCCGCTCCCCCGTCGGCGCTCGCCGGTCTCACCGAGGCGCACGACAAGCAGCTGCTCGAGGCCTTGAAGATCAAGACCATCGCCGACCTGGGCAACAACAAGTTCTTCCAGCTCGCCGCGACCCTGGTCGCACTGACCGAGCGCGAAGGCTGAATTTTTTGGCGGCTGGCGCCGCGGGGTTTGCGGCCCCCGGTTGCCTCGAATCCGAGGGGCGATACTGCGGCTTCGCCGTTACGTCTCGCCCCTCGGATCCGAGGCGGGCCGCAAACCCAGGACGGTAGAGCCGAATACGACGACGGCCTGTCAGGGAGTTCCCGGCAGGCCGTCGTCGTAGCTTTTTCAGAGCCTGGCCGCGTCGATCATGCCCTTGCGTACGGCGTTGACTATGCGGCGGGGCACTCGGTACTCGACACCGCCCACCGTCACCGGGACCAGCTGTGGCACTTCCGCTTTCCACTGCGAGCGCCTGCTTCGCGTGTTGGAGCGCGACATTCTGCGCTTGGGAACCGCCATGATTCAGCCCTCCTCGCCCGCGCGCGAGCGCTTTCCGTACTTGCGCTCGAACTTCTCGACCCGGCCCTGGGTGTCGAGGTTGCGGGCGGTGCCCGTCCAGAACGGGTGCGAATCGGAGGTCACGTCGACCACCATGAGCGGATAGGTATTCCCGTCGGCCCAGGCGATCGTCCGGTCGCTGGTCGCGGTCGACCTGGTCAGGAACTGTTTCCCAGTACTCGCGTCCTCGAACACGACGGGGTGGTAATCGGGATGGATGCCCGCTTTCATGCCGTTTCTCCTCTCGGATTGGTGCGCTCGCTCGCCGAAGCAGTTGCCTCGGTGGGATCGGCGCAGGGATCTTCGTGCCAGTCGCCGAAGGGGTCCTCCCACAACGCGACTCGTTCCGGTGCCCGCTCGACGAGCAGCAGTTCGTCGTCCTCTACCAGCGCCCAGTGCAGGGCATGCCGGATCTCGGCGGCGTCCGCGTCGTGGGCCAGGATCACCAGCGACACCTCGCGATCGCCGAATCGCTCGTCCCAGCCCAGCGCGGCCATCACCTGTCGATCGGGGTCGACGGCGGCGCGCTCCTGCGCGCTCATCGCGGCCAGCCAGCGACCGGCACCACCGACCCGCAGCCCGCCGCCCGCCGACTCGAGCCACACCACGTGATCGGGCTGGGTCGCCAGCCAGATCCGGCCGCGGGCGGTGACCACGCCGTCGAGCAGGACATCGAGCGCCTCATGTAACCGCTCGGGATGAAACGGCCTGCGCGCGGCGAATTCGACGATCGAGACACCGCAGTCGGTGCTCAGCGGCGGCTGCCCGCGCAGCAAGGGCGCGTGCGCGTCGAAGATCCGGCCACGGCGCGAATCGGCGGGCACCCGGGTCAGCAAGGCGCCGACCTCGATCGCGTCGAAGCCCCGCAATTCGTCGAGCCAGGCGATCGGGGCCGCGGGTGCCAGCCGGTCCAGGACCGCCCCGAGACGTTCGCGATCGAACGCGTCGGCCCCGGCGGCCAGGACGACCAGCGCGTCGGCGAAGTCGACCTGACCGACAGCCACCTGCGCGACCGTGCGCTCGTCGTCGGCCGAGGCCAGTCCCCGATCGGCCAGCACCTCGTCGCCGGTGGCGTCGGCCAGCCACTGCTGCCCGTCGAGGCAGGTCAGCACGGCCTCGATCCGTACAGAACGCCCCGCGGGCCCATCGACGCGATCGGCGACCCCGGTCACCACGACATTCTCGATCGCGTGACACAGCGCCTCGGCCTCGATGCCGGGATCCAGAGCGAGCACGATGCGATCGATATGGGCCCGGGTGGCGAGCGTGCACAGCATCGGCAGCAGGTCGGCGCGCAGCGTGCACGACACACAGCCGTGCGCGAGCTCGAGCACCGTGGTGCTCACCTTGCCCGCGGTACGCACCGTGCGGCGCACCACACCTTCACGCAGTTCGGCGAGGTCGTGATGCACCACCATGGTGCCCGCGTCCGCACTCAACGTCTGCGCGATGTGTTCGACACCGCCCATGGCGGGTCCCGAGAAGCCGGCCAGCAGCACCACGGGCGTTCTCCGGTCTGACTGGTCAAGCACCCGATACCCCTTTCGACAATGATTTTCATTTACTTCAGCGTGACTGTACAGTGCGGAATTATCGTTGTCGAAAATGGTTGTCATAACCATGGAAGGAGGTCGCATGTCGGCCCACTGCCAGGTCACCGGTCGCAAGCCCGGCTTCGGAAAAGCCGTCTCGCATTCACACCGGCGCACCAACCGACGCTGGAACCCCAACATCCAGCACAAGACCTACTACCTGCCCAGCGAGGGCCGCCGCATCACGCTGACGGTCTCCACCAAAGGCATCAAGACCATCGACCGCGACGGGATCGAGGCTGTGGTGGCCCGGATCCGACTGAGCGAAGCGAAGCGGTCCAATGGGCACAGCCGTGCTCGTGGCGACAAGATCTAGGAGCTGAACATGGCCTCGAAATCGACCGATATCCGGCCGATCGTCAAGCTGAAGTCCACCGCCGACACCGGCTTCACCTACGTCACCCGCAAGAACCGCCGCAACGACCCCGACCGGCTGGTCCTGCGCAAATACGACCCCGTCGTGCGCCGCCACGTCGACTTCCGAGAGGAGCGCTGATGGCGAAGAAATCCAAGATCGCCCGCAACGAGCAGCGCCGCGAGATCGTCGAACGGTTCGCGGCCAGGCGTGCCGAGCTCAAGGAGATCATCCGCAAGCCGAGCACCGGCGACATCGAGCGCGCCGCCGCACAGGCCGAACTGCGCAACCAGCCCCGCAATGCCAGTCCGGTACGATTGCGCAATCGGGACGCTGCTGACGGCCGCCCACGCGGCTATCTCCGCAAGTTCGGCCTCTCCCGTGTTCGTGTGCGCGAGATGGCCCACCGGGGCGAGCTTCCCGGGGTCCACAAATCGAGCTGGTAGAGACTCCCCAAACTGATTCGTGAGAAGGAATATCCCATGGCAGTGAAGCGAGCACCGTCGAAGAAGGCACGTGCCGACCAGGGCCGTAAGCCGAAGAAGAATCCGCTGATCACCGCGGGCATCGAGTACGTCGACTACAAAGACGTCAACCTGCTGCGCACCTTCATCTCCGATCGCGGCAAGATCCGCAGCCGCCGCGTCACCGGCCTGACGCCGCAACAGCAACGTCAGGTCGCCGTCGCGGTGAAGAACGCGCGCGAGATGGCGCTGCTGCCGTTCACCACCACCAAGTAGCCGTGAACGCGAAAGTGGCCCCGAAGCAACAGCTTCGGGGCCACCTTTGTTCGAGAACCCAACCCGAACGGAGGGAGTCTTACGACCGACCCGTCCGCGGCCGGGTCGCCGGTTAGCCGCCGTTGCGTACGCGACGAAGGAGCAAGCAACGGTGGCTAACCGGCGGCCCCTCAGGGCCGCGGACACGCGCGCGCCAGCGCGCCAACATCACGGGATGGTCAATACCTGACCGGCGTTGATCAGATCCGGGTTGTCGATACCGGAGGCCACGGCGATCTCCTGGTAGCGGTTGCCGTCACCGTAGAAGCGCTCCGAGATGGCCCACAGGGTGTCGCCCGACTCGACCGTGTAGGTCTGCGCGGCGGGCGGCGGCGGGACCTCTTCGGCGATCGGGGCGGCGGCGACCGGCTCGGGAGCGGGCAGCGGGTTGTCGGTGTTGGTGGCGGTGGACCACGCGACCGAACCGTCGGTGCCGTAGAGCACGACGTTGCGGTCGGGCTGCACGACCAGCTTCTCGACGTTGCGGCCACTGGTGTCGGTCGCCCAGATGCGCGCCCCGCCACCGTTGTAGACGACGAAATCGCCGTCGTGCTGCAGGGCCGCGCGCTGCGCGTCCTGCCCGTGCGTCATAGCGGCCCAGACGACGTTGCCGTCGGGCTCACTCAGCACCAGGTTGCCATCCGGCTGCAGAGCCAGGGTGTACGCACCGCCGGTCAGGGACTGACCCAGCCCCAGTTCTTCGCCTACGCGCAGCGTGTCGGCCACGTTGTTCCTTTCGAAGATCGCCAATTGCCTCAGTCCGATAAGAGATGCCGGCCAATTGCCACAGCGCGGCATCGCAGCCGAATGTAGTCCCCGCAGCGAGGAAATGGAGGGGTTATGCGCAGGGTTCGCGGAAAGTTCACGGTGGGGCCGTGCCGTCTAGGGTTGACGCCATGAGAACGATGTCGCGCTACACCGCCGCCGCGGCGGCCGTGGCCGTGCTGATCGCACCCCTCACCGCCTGCGGATCCTCGGATAATCCTGTGCCCCAACAAGTTACGCCGAACGCCAGCAGCCGCCCCGAGGACCTGAAACCCGGTATCGGCCAGCCCTTCATCGCCGATCCCACCCTCGTCAACCCGGGCCCGATCCCCTTCACATCCTGGAATCGGCTGAGCGAGAACAAGATCAGCGTCAATTTCCAAACCGGCAATCCCGAGTGCTTCGCCGTGGACGCCACCGTCACCGAAACCGCCGAGGCGGTCACCGTTGCCCTGCGCTCCGGAACCCGCGCGGACAGCGTGGACAAAGTGTGCACCATGAACGCCGTCTTCGGCACCTTGGAAATTCCGTTGAGCTCCCCACTGGGTACCCGCGCGGTACTCGACGCCGGATAGCCGAAAACGGGTGCCGCACCGAGGATTCGGCGCGGCACCCGTTCGGGTTTCGGCTCAGTGGGCGAAGTGACGGGCACCTGTCAGGTACAGGGTGACGCCCGCTTGCTTGCAGAGCTCGATGGTGTCCTTGTCGCGGATCGAACCGCCCGGCTGCACGATCGCGCGAACGCCCGCGGCCACCAGGATCTCCGGGCCGTCCGAGAACGGGAAGAAGGCGTCGGAGGCGGCGACAGAGCCCTTCGCCCGCTCACCCGCGCGCTCGACGGCGAGCTTGCAGGAGTCCACCCGGTTGACCTGGCCCATGCCGACGCCGACCGCGGCGCCGTCCTCGGCGAGCAGGATCGCGTTCGACTTCACCGAACGGCATGCGCGCCAAGCGAATTCGAGGTCGGCGAGGGTGGTGACGTCGGCCGGATCGCCCGCCGCGAGGGTCCAGTTGACCGGATCGTCGCCCGCGGCGTCGAGGACATCGCGGTCCTGCAGCAGCGCACCGCCGCTGATCGGACGCAGCTCCACGCCCTTGCGCTGCGGCGCATCGGCCACCAGCACGCGCACATTCTTCTTGCGCTGCAACACTTCCACCGCGCCGGGCGCGTACCCGGGAGCGATGATCACCTCGGTGAAGATCTCGGCGACCTGCTCGGCCATCTCGACGCTGACCTCACGGTTGGCCGCGATCACACCACCGTAGGCACTGACCGGGTCGGTGGCGTGTGCCTTGCGATGCGCCTCGGCGATATCGGCCGCGACGGCGATGCCACACGGGTTGGCGTGCTTGATCACCGCGACCGCGGGCTCGTCGAAGTCGAACGCGGCCCGCCAGGCGGCGTCACCGTCGGTGTAGTTGTTGTACGACATTTCCTTGCCGTGCAACTGCTCGGCCTGCGCGATCCCGACCGTGCCGTCGTTGCTGGTGTACAGCGCGGCGGCCTGGTGCGGGTTCTCGCCGTAGCGCAGCACCGCGGCGCGCTCCCACGAACCGGCGACCCAGCCGGGGAACTGCTCGGTCTCCTCGGCGACGGCGGGCACGGCGACCGAGCCCATCCAGCTCGCGACGGCCACGTCGTAGCTCGCGGTGTGCTGGAAGGCCTTGGCGGCCAGCGCGGTCCGCTCGGCGAGGGTGAACCCGCCGGACTTCACCGCGGCGAGCACATCGTCGTAGTCGGTCACGTCGACGACCACACCCACCGACGGGTGGTTCTTCGCCGCGGCGCGCACCATCGACGGCCCACCGATATCGATCTGCTCGACACACTCGTCGACGCTCGCGCCACTGGCCACGGTCTGGGTGAACGGGTACAGGTTCACCACCACCAGCTGGAACGCCTCGACACCGAGCTCCACGAGCTGATCGACATGCTCGGCGCGACGGGTGTCGGCCAGGATGCCCGCGTGCACACGGGGGTGCAGCGTCTTGACGCGGCCGTCGAGGGTCTCCGGGAATCCGGTCAGATCCTCGACCTTGGTGACCGGAATCCCGGCCTCGGCGATCTTGCCCGCGGTCGACCCGGTCGACACCAGCTCCACACCGGCCGCGTGCAGCCCGGTGGCGAGCTCGATGAGCCCGGACTTGTCGTAGACGCTCACCAGCGCCCTCTGGATCGCCTTACGTTCACTCACCGGCGTGCTCGCTCACTGGTATTTCTGCCTTTCGTCCGTCGGAGACAATGCCTCGCGTCGCGACGGCGGCGATGACCTCCGCCAGTAACCGTCGCTCGACAACCTTGATGCGCTCCTGCAGCGTGTCCTCGTCGTCGCCGGGGATCACGGCGACCGCCTCCTGCGCGAGGACCGGGCCGGTGTCGATGCCCGCGTCGACCAGGTGCACGGTGCAGCCGGTGACCTTGACGCCGTAGGCGAGCGCGTCACGCACCCCGTGCGCGCCGGGGAACGACGGCAGCAGCGCGGGGTGGGTGTTGATGAGCCGGCCGCCGAAGCGTTCCATGAACGCGGGGCCGAGGATTTTCATGAAGCCGGCCAGGACCACCAGATCGGGCTTGCGCGCGTCGACGGCCTCGGTGAGGGCGACGTTCCAGGCGTCCCGATCGGCGAAATCTTTGAGCCCCACCTTGAAGTGCGGTACTCCGGCGGCGTCGGCGTGCGCGGTGGCCGGGCAGTCCCGGTCGACGCCGACGGCGACGATCTGCGCCGGGTAGCCGGGCTCGCGCGCGGCGGCCAGCAGTGCGTTGAGCAGCGAGCCGGTGCCCGAGGCCAGAACGACGACGGTGGCCGGTGTTCTGGCGGGCTTCCACGGGGCAAACGAGGACGTCAGCGCTCTACTCCTGCGTGTGATCGGGCGGCGGCGATGGCGATAGGCGCCGGGTCGAGCTTAGCGACCGGGGGTCTTGTCCTCGTCCGGCAGGTCCGACTCGACCACTTCGACGTCGACGATGTCGTCGGCGGGCTCGTCGGTCGAGCCGGGTGCGGCGATGCTCACTTCGACGTCGTCATCGAAGTCCTCGACCAGTTCGCCGTCGACTTCGACTGCGGGATCGTCGTATTCGACGGCATCCTCGTAGTCGGCGGGGTCGTCGTCGTCGTACTCGTCGTCGTCGTAGTAGTCGTCGTCGTAGTCATCGTCCTCGTAGTGGTCGTACTCGTCGTAGTCCTCGGCCTGCGCGGTCGGCGCCAGGAAGCGGCGGGCGAACACCATGCCGACGAAGCCGCCGAAACCGAACCAGGTGAACATCAGCACGACCAGCATCAGCAGATCGACGCCCACCCACCCGACGGCACCGAGCTGACCGCTGCCGAGGACCGCGAGCACCAGGAATGTCAGCGTCGACAGCGCGGCGCAGGTGAGGGTCGCCCATGGCGCGCCGGGCCGATCGTCGCTGGTGCGGCCGAGTTCGATCCCGCCGAGCACACCCACGGCGAGCGGGACCAGCAGCAGCACCGCCCACCACGCAGCCGCTGGCCCTTCCGGGACGGGAATCAGCGCAGGCAGCACCGGCATGTGCCCGCCGGTCACCCCGAACAGACCCACCGACCCGGCACCGAACAGCACCGCGGCACCGCTGAGGATCCCCGCCGCGCCGATCACCACGTTCGGCAGGTAGAGCAGCGACAACAACGTCATGCCGAGCACATCGGTGAAGTTGTGGGCCTGCCGGAACGCGCCGTCGAGCCGGGACAGATGGACGAAGAAGGAGATCGCGGTGGCCAGTGCGGCGCAGCCGAGCATGCGCAGCACGGTGCGACGCGCGGCACGGGCGCCGAGGACCGCCCATTCCGGGATCTCGATCGGCAGCAGCGCGCACAGCGAACCCCACGCCCGGGTGCCGATCCCGGCGGCGGCCGCGACCAGATACAGCACGAGCACCCAGCCGAACGCCGCGATCGGACCGGACGATTCGAGTGGGGTGACGCCTGCGGCATCGCCGGTGACGGCCAGGCAGACGGCCGTCATCAGCAGCGGTCCGGCCAGCACCGCGCCGGTCAACCAGCCCAGCTCGACAGGCGTCGGACGATTCGGGACCGCACGCGCGCATTCGCGGGCGGCCAGCCAGACCAGCACGGCCGTTGGTACCAGCGGGAGCAGGCCGAGCGTCGTCCTGCCGACCGTGAGCGGAACCTGGTGGGCGGCAAGCCAGGTCGCGGCGACCGCGGCGGGCGCACTGGTGAGATCGGTCCCGGTGGTGAGCATGACCACGAGCACGAGCAGCACCGTCGCCGCCAAGGCGGTGATCGTCGGCCGCGCCGCGACCAGCAGCAGGGTTCGCGCCCGCTCGGGCGAGAGTGTCCACCAACCGGGCTCGGGCCCGGGCGGTGGTGCGGTGACTGTCTCCCCGGTGCCGGGTGACCCGGAGGTCCGGCGCACGAGGGCGTTACGGGAGCTCATGACAATTCAGCGTGGCAGCTTCCCCGGCAGCCACGGGTCAGGCGCGCCGCGAGCCCACAGGCGTACCTGCGGGCTCGCGATCGAACCTGGACCACCGTGTGGCAGCCGTGTTCATTCGGCATGTCCGGACATTGACCGACCATGCCTGCGGTTTTACTTGTTGTCGTCGTTCGGACGGAACGCGGTGGTCGCGTCGGCGGCCGGATCGGCGGTCTGCTCGCCACCGAACGGCTGCGGCTGGCCCGGCGACGACGGCTGCGCGCCGCCGTAGGTCGGCGCACCGAACGGCTGGCCCTGCTGCTGCCCACCGAAGGTCTGCGTCGCGCTCTCATCAGGACGCGGCGGCTGCGCCTGCGGCGCCGAGCCATACGGCGAGGGCTGCTGCTGCGGGGCACCGTACTGCTGGCCGTACGGCGACTGCTGCGGCTGACCGTAGGACTGCTGACCCGGCTGACCGTAGGCCGGCTGCGCCTGCGGCACCGACGGCTGGCTCTGCTGGCCGTACGGCGACGGCGACTGCGTCGGGTACTGCCCACCGGTCTGCGCCTGGCCGTAACCGGTCTGGCCGTAGGACTGCTGGCCGGTGGCCTGGCCGTAGCCCTGCTGGCCGTAGCCCTGCTGGCCGTACTGGCCGTACTGGCCCGGCTGCTGTTGCGGCTGAGCCGGTTTCGGCGCGGGCACCTTGATGATCCCCAGCCCGAACAGAAATGCCAGCACCAACAGCACGGCGACGACGAACGACAACGCGGCGACGACGAACGCGCCCCACTGCAGCTCGATGCCTTCACCCACGCTGATCAACGACACGACGACGCCGAGGAACGAGGCAACCGCGAGGGCGGCGGCGACACCGAGGGCATTCTGCTTGGGCAGCAACGACAGCCCGGCCAGCAAGGCAGCGGCCAGGATGAGCGTCGCGATCGCGCCGCTGCTCGACTCGAACATGCTGCCGGTCGAGGTCTCGCGCAGCGCGGTGAAGCCGACGTACGGCGCGAAGCCGAGCAGGAAGGTGACGACGCCGAGTCCGGCTGCGGCCGCGGTCAGAATGAACGGCAGCCCTTTGCCTTCCGAACCGGTCGCGGTCGATGGCGAAGCCGCGGCGGCTCCGGTACTCGGGCCCTGAGGCGCGGCGGGTGTCGCGGGTGCGTTGTACCCGGAGCCCCCGGTCGGGTATGACATGTCTCGTCGTCTCCTTGTCGAGTCGTGCGCATCGGTCGCGTCGAACTGACTGGTGCCTGATCCGCTACCTGACGCTACTGCACGCCACGGCCCCGGTCATCACCTACCGATGCAGGCTGTGGATAAACCACCGCCTGTGGATGAATCGACGAAGGCCGCCCAGGTTAAACCTGAAGGCGGCCTTCGACCGTGTGAGATATCAGATCACGCAGAGGCGATGGACGCCTTCTCCAGGATCTCGCGAGCGAGCGCGGCGGTCGCGGACGGCGTCTTGCCGACCTTCACGCCTGCGGCCTCGAGCGCGTCCTGCTTGGCCTGCGCGGTACCGCCGCCACTGGAGACGATGGCGCCGGCGTGGCCCATGGTCTTGCCCTCGGGCGCGGTGAAACCGGCGACGTAGCCGACGACCGGCTTGGTCACGTTGGCCTTGATGTAGGCAGCGGCACGCTCTTCGGCGTCGCCACCGATCTCGCCGATCATGACGATGATCTTGGTCTCGGGGTCCTTCTCGAACGCCTCGATGGCGTCGATGTGGGTGGTACCGATAACCGGGTCGCCGCCGATGCCGATCGCGGTCGAGAAACCGAAATCACGCAGCTCGTACATCATCTGGTAGGTCAGGGTGCCCGACTTCGACACCAGGCCGATCGGGCCCTTGCCGGTGATGTTGTTCGGGGTGATGCCGACCAGCGCCTCGCCGGGGGTGATGATGCCGGGGCAGTTCGGGCCGATGATGCGGGTCTTCTCGCCCTTTTCGACGTTGTAGGCCCACGCGTAGGCGGAGTCCTGCACCGGGATGCCCTCGGTGATGACCACGAGCAGCGGGATCTCCGCGTCGATGGCCTCGATGATGGCGTCCTTGGAGAAGGCAGGCGGCACGAACGCGATGGAGGTGTCGGCGCCGGTCTTCTCGATCGCCTCGGCGACGGAGGCGAACACGGGCAGCTCGATCTCGTTGCCGTCTTTGTCGGTGTGCTTGACCGTGGTCCCGGCCTTGCGCGCGTTCACGCCGCCGACGACGTTGGTGCCCGCCTTCAGCATCAGCGCGGTGTGCTTGGTGCCCTCGCCGCCGGTGATGCCCTGGACGATGACCTTGTTGTCCTTGTTCAGGAAGATGGACATGTTCGCTGTTCCTTACTTGGCGCTGAAGGCGAGTTCGGCGGCCTTGTCGGCGCCCTCGTCCATGGTCTGGGCCAGCGTCACCAGCGGGTGGTTGGCCTCGGCGAGGATGCGACGACCCTCTTCGACGTTGTTGCCGTCCAGACGAACGACCAGCGGCTTGGTGGCCGCGGCACCGAGCACCTCGAGGGCGCCCACGATGCCGTTGGCGACCGCGTCACACGCGGTGATGCCACCGAACACGTTGACGAACACGCTCTTGACCTGCGCGTCGCCCAGAATGACGTCCAGACCGGCGGCCATCACCGAAGCCGAAGCGCCACCGCCGATGTCGAGGAAGTTGGCCGGCTTCACGCCGCCGTGGTTCTCACCGGCGTAGGCGACGACGTCCAGGGTCGACATGACCAGGCCGGCGCCGTTGCCGATGATGCCGACCTCACCGTCGAGCTTGACGTAGTTGAGGTCGTTTTCCTTGGCCTTGAGCTCGAGCGGGTCGGTCGCGTCGACGTCGGCGAACTCGAGGTGGTCGGGATGCCGGTACTCGGCGTTCTCGTCCAGGGTGACCTTGCCGTCGAGGGCGAGGATCTCGTCGTTGGGGGTACGCACCAGCGGGTTGACCTCGACCAGGGTGGTGTCCTCGTTGACGAAGACCTCCCACAGCTTCTGGATGGTCACGGCCGCGGCGTCGAGCACGTCGGCGGGCAGGTGGCCCTTCTCCGCGATCTCACGGGCGAAGGCCAGGTCGACACCCTTGACGGCGTCGACGGCGATCTTGGCGAGGCGCTCGGGAGTCTTCTCCGCGACCTCTTCGATCTCCATGCCGCCCTCGACCGAACACATGGCCAGGTAGGTGCGGTTGGACCGGTCGAGCAGGAAGGAGATGTAGTACTCCTCCGCGATGTCCTTGGCCTCGGCGACCAGGAGCTTCTTGACGATGTGGCCCTTGATGTCGAGGCCGAGAATGTTCTGCGCGTGCGTGAACGCGTCTTCCGGGGTGGCCGCGTACTTGACGCCGCCAGCCTTGCCGCGGCCGCCCACCTTGACCTGCGCCTTGACCATCACGGGCTTGCCGATTTCCTCGGCAATGGCGCGTGCTTCTTCGGCCGTGTCGCAAACACGACCCTCGGACGAAGGCACTCCGTGCTTAACGAAGAGCTCCTTCGCCTGATATTCGAAGAGATCCATGTACTCACCGTCTCGTCTGCGTTGCTATGACAACGTCTTTGTTGGCGGGCCGACCCGCCGTAGCGACTGCTTGCAGGTCGCTCGAAATGGTCAGTGCGGGTCGGATCGGACTGTAGCTAGTCACGGGGAGGGCTAAACGACCACGTTCATAGTAAGTGGCGCAGGTCACGACCCATAACGGGAGCCCCAAAAAACCGCTGGCCAAGGCTACTGGCGAGTAATTTTTCGTCGTTTCGCGGCGCCTTGGCAGGTCGGGCCGCCTAAAGCCGGGACACCCCGGCATCTACTACGTTATGTCGTCGACAGACCTCACCCGGGATGCCGGAAAACGGTGAGATATTCCGTCGCGTTACGGTGACGAATGTCACACACGCGTGTAGGTTTTCGACCAGCGCTTGCCACTCTGCAATCGCTTCGTTACCGTCAATGCGGTCGAAGTCACAACCAGGTCACGGCAACCAGGTCACGACTGGCAAGTCAGGACTGAGGAGGACGACAAGCTTGAGGTACTTCAGTACTCGCTTGGTACAGCTGGCGATTCGGCACAGCCGATGAACCACCGCTCCACCCTCCCTGTCGAAGATCGCACCACCTCCGGCCCCCGTTACCGGTACGCCGACGAATACACATCGCACCCACAGGCCCGTCGAGCTCCCGCCGCATGGCCGCAGACCGACGACGCGTGGCGCGACCAGAACACATGGTCCGACGACGCGGCATGGACGCCCGCCGCGGACGAATGGACCGCGGACGAGTCCTATGACACCGGCACCGACTGGGCGCCCGCGGCCGAAGAGACCATCGCGGAGGAGCCACCCGCGCCGCGCCGCGCCGAACGACGCGGTGGCGCGCACCGCGTCCCCGCACCGCCCGCCGCGCTGAAAGGCCGCGCCGCGGTCATCGCCGTTGCCGCAGGCGCGGTTGTCGCCGCAGGTCAGGCAGCTATGGCCGATCCGGGCCAGCCCGCACACGGCATCGATTACGAGGCCGCGGGCCAGGTCCACGAGATCGCCGCACAGTCGATGAGCACGGCCGACATCGGCGACCCGGGCACCGGCGCGTCGCCGCAGGTACTCGACGCCACCGCCGTCGCCGACAAGAACCACTTCGACGACATCCTCGCCAAGGGCGCCAAGTTCGCCGAAGACCTCGCCGCCCAGGAATCCGCCAAGCTGCGGCCCCTGTTCGCCAAATTCACCTCGGGCAACTACACCTCCGGTTTCGGTGCTCGATGGGGCGTGCAGCACCTCGGCATCGACGTTGCGGGCCCGATCGGCACGCCGATCTACGCGGTCGCCGACGGCACCATCATCGAAGCGGGCCCGGCCTCCGGTTTCGGCATGTGGGTCCGTGTCCTGCACGACGACGGCACCGTCACCATCTACGGCCACATCGACACCGCCACGGTCTCGCAGGGCGAGCGCGTGATGGCGGGCGACCAGATCGCCACCATGGGCAATCGCGGCTTCTCCACCGGCCCGCACTGCCACTTCGAGGTCTGGCTCAACGGCACCGACAAGATCGACCCGGTCCCGTGGCTGGCCACCCGCGGCATCAGCCTAGGCTCCCAACGCGACTGAGCTGGCTGTTCCGCCACTCCGGGCATTTAGGCCAGACCTAGGTGCTGGGTGATTTGGGTTGGCGGCCGGCGGGGTGTTGTGGGTTGGGTTTGCTGTTGTCGGTGAGTTACCCATGTTCTTGCGTTGGTCAGTTGTTGCGTATTGGTGGTCGTTCTAGTGACCAGTCGCACGCTTCCGCTCTGTTAGGGGCGGGGTTAGCGTTGGGTATGGCTGGTACGACGAAGTACACGCAGTTCATTGGGCTCGCACCGGAATTGGTGTGGGGGGTGCTCGGGGATCTCGAGCAGTGGCCGGAGTGGAATCCGGGGGTGCGGTCGGTGCGGATGCACTCGGCGGTCGCCGTCGGTGCGACTGGCGAATATGTGCCCAATGGGAATTTCTCGGCGCGGATCCACGGGCGGTTCGGGAAAGCGTTCACCGTTACTACCTTCGAGCCCAATCGTGAGCTCGGGATCGAGCAGCCCGAACCCGCGGGCACCATGTACCTGACCTGGCGGCTGACCCCCTGCGACGGCGGTACCGAAATCACCCAGGAACTCCGCTTCGCCGGCCCGTCGGCCGCCGCGGCCCGCACCCTCGTCCGGCCGTTCATCGAAACCGATGCGCGCGTGAACTTCTCACGCCTGGCGCGGCTGGCCGGACTCGCCCCTACCGACGACGCGCTGAATGTCGTCATCGGGGGCGGCACCGGCGCACTCGGGCTCCAGATCGCCGCCGACCTGACCTGCCGCGGCCAGCGCGTCACCCTGCTGACCCGCCGCCGCAACCCGGATCTCCCGTTCCGCCAGACCGAATGGGACGGCCGCTCGGTCGGCGCCTGGTCCGCCGAACTGCGCGAACCCGGTCGGCTCGCGGTGATCAACCTGGCCGGAAAGCTGGTCGACTGCAGGCCGACCGAACGCAATGTCGCCGAATTACGCTCCAGCCGAGTCGATTCCACCACCGCCCTCGTCGCCGCGGCGAGTCTGCGCGACACTCCCGTCGACTACTGGGTCCAAGCCAGCACCACGGCCATCTGGTCGGATGCGGGCGAAACCCGGTGCACCGAAACAACTCCCCTCCCGGTCGGCCTCCCGCAGATGACCGGCGTCGCCCAGCCATGGGAGCAAGCGTTCGACCCCGCACGCGCCGACCACTGGACGATCCTGCGCACCTCCATCGTCCTCGACCCCGACGCCCCCGCCCTCAAACGCCTCGGCCAGCTCACCAAGGCCGGTCTCGGCGGCCGAGTAGGCCCCGGCGATCAGTGGTTCAGCTGGATCCACATCGAGGACTGGCTGGCCATCGTCCGCGCTGCACTCGGCCTCGACCCCACCGTCACCCTCCCCAACGGCATCCTCGTAGCCGCCACCGAATTCCCGGTCCGCAACAGCGAACTCATGTCCACCCTGCGCCGAACCCTGCGCCGCCCCCCAGCACCGCCAACCCCCTCGGCGATCCTGAAAGTCGGCGCGGTAGTCCTGCGCACCGACCCCGCCCTCGGCCTCACCGGCCGCCACGCCACCTCCGAAGTCCTCCACAAAGCAGGCTTCGACTTCAAATACCCCACCCTCGACAAGGCCCTAACCACCCTCCTCCCCCACTAACACACCGGCACACCCCAAGACCACCATGACCGCACTCCCCGCCACACCGTCCGACCCCAGGTCCGACATGACCGCACCCTCAGGCCACACCCGTAAACCCCAAGTCCCGCCATGACCGCACTACCAACCACACCGTCCACCCCAAAACCGCCATGACCGCACTCCCAACCCCCACCCGCGACCCCTGGGGAGCGGCGGCCACGAAGTGGCCGGTCCGCGGCCGGGTCGCCGGTTAGCGCTCGAAAGCGCTACGCCGAAGGCGTTAGTCTCGAGCGCTAACCGGCGGCCCTCAGGGCCGCGGACACGCGCGCGCCAGCGCGCCAATAAACACAGCGTCAAACCTGCCTGGGACTACCCGACCTCGGGCAATCCCTTACCGCCCCCCTACCGAACTGGCAGGCACATCCGTCGCGGTGCTGAGTCAGATTCCGGTCCCCTGCGCCAGCATCGGCCAAGACTCATGCAGGGCGTCTTGCCAGTACGACCAGCGGTGGGTGCCAACCGGGAGGAACTGATAGGTCGCCGGGATGCCGAGCGAGTCCAGCTTGGTCTTGAGGTTGCGCGAGCACAGGTTCG
This sequence comes from Nocardia sp. IBHARD005, assembly GCF_052814245.1. Taxonomy (NCBI): domain Bacteria; kingdom Bacillati; phylum Actinomycetota; class Actinomycetes; order Mycobacteriales; family Nocardiaceae; genus Nocardia; species Nocardia sp. IBHARD005. The sequence goes on along the minus strand of NZ_CP199935.1, from coordinate 2,420,700 downwards.
TTACCCCCTCGATGATGGCACCGACGGCGAGGTTGAAGCCACTTATCAGGCCACCGCCGTCCTGGGTGTAGTACTGCACATCATCTGAGGTCGGAAGGCCGCTCCCGCTCGAGATGTAGAGGTTCGTGCCGCGCAACTTCTCCGCATGAACGACAGGGTCGTTGGCTACCCAGGCGGGATCGTCGTCCGGGCCGTACATGTTCACGGTATCGCCGCCCGCCCAGGTCTCGACAGAGAACTTGATGGCCTGTCTACCAATCGGATCGGAGGTCTGCGCGCAGCCACTGTAAGCCGCGACAGACCTGAACAGTGATGGCGCTCACTGAACTTCCCCACTGACGCTCACCGAAATTCCCCATTTGCCCGTGTGGCTCCGCCGTGAAGGGCGGGCCTCCTCCGATGCTGGTGGTTACCACACCTGACCAGCACTTTCATTCGGAGGAGGCCCGCTTTTCCATGTTGACACGTGAGGAAGATGTGGAAATCAGCGCCCTACGAGCACGAGGCTGGACGATCTCCCAGATCGCCCGCCATACCGGCCGTGACCGCAAAACCATTCGCGCCTATCTGGCCGGGGAACGCACCCCCGGCGTGCGGAAAAGGCACCTACCCGATCCGTTCGAACCGTTCCTGGACTACGTCACCGCCCGCCTGGAAGAAGACCCACACCTGTGGGCACAGACCTTGATGGACGAACTCGAACCACTGGGGTTCGCACTGTCGTATCAGTCGCTGACCCGCAACATCCGCACCCGGGCACTACGCCCGGTCTGCCAAGCATGCCGGACCGCGACCGAACGCCCCAACGCGGTCATCCCACACCTACCCGGCAGCGAAACCCAGTGGGACTGGGTCGATTTGCCCAACCCACCCTCGTCGTGGGGGTGGGGCGCTAACGCGCACCTGCTGGTCGGTTCGCTGGCCCATTCGGGCCGTTGGCGCGGCTATCTGGCACCCTCGACCGATCAACCCCACCTGATCGAGGGCCTGGACCGCGTCGCCCGCGCCTTGGGTGGGCTGACCGGATCGTGGCGGTTCGACCGCATGTCCACGGTCTGCCACCCCGCCAGCGGGCAAGTCACCGCCTCGTTCGCCGCCGTCGCGAAGTACTACACGGTGGTCCCCGCGATCTGCCCACCCCGACGCGGGAACCGCAAAGGCGTCGTGGAGAAGGCCAACCACACTGCCGCGCAACGATGGTGGCGCACCTTGGCCGACGAGGTCACCGTCGAGCAAGCCCAAGTATCTCTCGGCAAATTCTGTTCGCTGCGCACCGACACCCGACTACGCGCCACCGCTGAGGGGCGCGCCAGCGTCGCGACTGTCGCTGCGCGAGAACCGTTGCGGCCCATGCCGACCGAGCCCTATCCAGCGATGGTTGCCGAGCCCCGGGTCGCGTCGCGTCAAGCGATGATCTCTTGGCGCGGCAACCGCTACTCGGTGCCACCGGAGTTTGCCAGCGCGACGGTGATCGTGGCACAACCTTTGCGCGGCAAGATCATCGATATCGCAACGACCGACGGGATCGTGATCGCCCGCCACGAACGCGCCACCGACGGACTCGGCGCGACGGTGCGCGACCACGGACACGTCGTCGCGCTCGACACCGCCGCGATGGCCGCGGCCAACTCCGGCCGACCTCACCGCCGCAAAGAACGCATCCCACCCGGGACAGCCGCCCGCGCGGCCGCCGCGGCGCTACGCGCTGCCGTCGACCCCGCGACAGCACAGGCCTCCCTCTCGGCTGCGGATGATCCCGCGGCCACCGTCATCGATCTGGGCGCCTACGAGCGCGCCGCCACCACCAGGAGCCGAAAATGACTGCCTCCGAACCGAAAAAGACTCGCCGCCGCGTCACGGCCGCGGTCGGCGCGGACGAGACCGCGACTCGCTACCAACAACTGCGGTCGCATCTGGCTACGCTCAAACTTCACGCTGCCGCCGAAGCATTGCCAGCGGTTCTCGAGCATGCCAGCGCCGAACAGCTTTCCCCGACAGCGACATTGGAGAAGCTGTTACGGATCGAGGTCGACGACACCGAAGCCCGCCGCCTGACCGGGCGGCTGCGGTTCGCTAACCTGCCGACCCCGGCGTCGTTGGAGAACTTCGATATCGATGCCGCGTCCGGGATCGATCGGCCGCTGCTCGACGAGCTCGCTACCTGCGGTTACCTCGAAACCGCGACGAACGTGTTGCTCATCGGCACCCCGGGCACCGGCAAGACACATCTAGCGACCGGGCTGGCCCGCGCGGCCGCGCACGCCGGCTACCGCACCTACTTCACCACCGCCGCGGACCTGGCCGCTCGCTGCCACCGCGCCGCGATCGAGGGCCGCTGGGCCACCACGATGCGTTACTACGCTGGCCCGACTCTGCTGGTGATCGATGAACTGGGATATCTGCCCTTGCCCGCGGAAGCGGCATCGGCGTTGTTTCAGGTTGTCTCGCAACGGTATTTGAAAACCTCGATCGTGATCACCACGAACCGGGGTGTCGGATCATGGGGTGAAATCCTCGGCGATAACACCGTCGCGGCGGCCCTATTGGATCGGTTGCTGCATCGATCGATGGTGATCAATCTCGACGGGGATTCCTACCGGCTCCGCGACCACCAGGCCACCGCGGAGAACCTCCGCCGAACGACGACCGGGAACCGGCAACCTCTATAATCGACACCGCTCACGGGTGGGGAATCTCGGCGAGCACAGGCGGGGAAATTCGGCGAGCGCCGTCAACAGACCCGGCTTCGCCTCTGCGAGTTGTAGTACCGAGGTTCCAGACGTGGAGAAGCCTGCCAGCGAGTTCAGCCCGGTCGAGCCGAGAGTTGCGTCGAGAATCGGAGGAAGCTCCTCGGTGAAGAAGGTTTTCCACTTGTTCAAGCCGAGGCGTGGGTCCTCTTTGTACCAATCGGTGTAGTAGCTGCCCCGTCCGCCGATCGGAAGGATGACATTGACCTGCTTGTCGGCGAGGAAGGTCAGCGCGTCCGACGAAACTTGCCAGCTCGCTGTGCCTTCGCCGGCGTCGAGGCCGCTGACTAGATACGCGTTCCCTGCGGGCTTGGATTCATCGACGGGACGCTGCACATCGACGGTGATGTCCTTCTGCATCGCCGCCGAGTACACCTTCAAATGCCAGGTGCGTCCATCCTTGACGATCGACGAGAGGGCCGATGCCTTCTCAGGTTCGGCCGTCGCGGCGCCGCCGAGTGCGGTTAGCGCCACGGCGGCGGCTAGGGCGGTCCCTACGGTCCGATTGCGTAGTGTGGAGAGCTTCATCGAGAAGTTGATCCAGTCCACGGGCCATTGCCGGCGCCGTCATCGCAAGTTGTCCCCACCCAGCCACGCCGGCGCGGGTGCGGCTATCAGGTCATCCGAAACCCTATGTCCTCGTTTGCGATCCGTTCGTTACCAGTAACGCGCAACCGCCCCACCATCACAACTTCACAATCGTCCGGCTGAACTGCGGAATCAACCGGATCTTCCCCGCGGACCCGAAGTCGATAGTCACCGTCGCCAGCGGACCGACCCCATCAGCGGCGACAACCCGCCCCAACCCGTACTTGTCATCGGTAACCCGATCCCCCACCGCGAGAACGAGTTCGGTGTTGTTCCGCTTCACCGCACCACCCGGGGCCGGCCTGCGTTCGCCGGATCCCCCGCGCACACCTGGCCGCTGATCCCAGCCACTCCCGCTGGTCCAATCCCGATCGAACCCGCTGTCCTCACCCCGGCGCCGCCCCCGCTGCACCGGCGAGACCACCGGCTCCAACCTGCGCCAATCCAGCAGATGTTGCGGAATCTCCTGCAGGAAGCGCGATTCCGGGTTCGACACCGGCTGCCCCCACCCCGACCGCACCACCGCACGCGAAAGATAGAGCCGCTGACGCGCCCGCGTGATCCCCACGTAGGCCAGCCGACGTTCCTCGGCCAGCTCGTTCGGATCACCCAGCGCCCGCATGTGCGGGAACTGCCCGTCTTCCCAGCCGGTCACGAAGACCACCGGGAATTCCAGCCCCTTTGCCGTGTGCAGCGTCATCATGGTGACCACACCCGTGCCCTCGTCGGGGATCTGATCGCTATCGGCGACCAGGGACACCCGTTCGAGGAATGCCGCCAGCGACCCCGGCTCCGGTTCACCATCGCCCGACTCCGGCACCAGCCCTTCCTCGCGCGCCGCTTCGGCGTTGTTGAACGCCTCGGAACTGAATTCACGTGCGACGCTGACCAATTCGTTGAGGTTGTCGAGCCGCGCGCCGTCCTGCGGATCGTCGGAGGCTTCCAGTTCGCCGCGATATCCGGTGCGGTCGAGCACCGCCTCGACCACATTGCCCACATCGGGATAGTCGCTGTCGGCCCGCTGACCGGCCACCCGGATCTCGTCGAGCAGGTCGAGGAATCCCGCGATGGCCCGCTGCGCGCGGGTATTGAGCAACGCGACCTTGCCATCGGCCGCATCACGCAGGGCCGCGGCGAAACCGATGCCGCGCTGTTCGGCGTGCACCGCCACGCAGGCCTCCGCACGATCGCCGATCCCGCGACGCGGAGTGTTGAGAACGCGGCGCACACTCACCGCGTCTTCGGGATTCTCCAGCACCCGCAGGTACGCCACGACGTCACGTACTTCTTTGCGCTCGTAGAACCGCACACCACCGACAACCTTGTACGGCAGGCCCATTCGGATGAAGATCTCTTCCAGCGCACGCGAATTGTTGTTGGTGCGATAGAACACCGCCACGTCGCCGTAGTTGGCATCGCCCGTGTCGACGAGCCGGTCGATCTCCTTGGCGACGAAGGAGGCTTCGTCGTGCTCGTTGTCGGCGACGTAGCCGGTGATCAGTTCACCCTCGCCGGAATCGGTCCACAGTTTCTTCTCGCGCCTGCCCTCGTTGCGCGCGATCACCGCGTTGGCGGCGGACAGAATGTGCTGGGTGGAACGGTAGTTCTGTTCCAGCAGAATGGTTTCCGCATCCGGGAAGTCGCGTTCGAATTCCTCGATATTGCGGATCGTGGCGCCACGGAACGCGTAGATCGACTGATCGGCGTCACCGACCACGCACAACTCGCTCGGCTCGACCGACTGCTCTTCCGCTTCGCTGTGATGCCCGACCAGCTCACGCACCAACACATACTGGGCGTGGTTGGTGTCCTGGTACTCGTCGACCAGCACGTGCCGGAACCGGCGCCGGTAGTACTCGGCGACCTGCGGATGGTTCTGCAGCAGCGCCACCGTCTCGCCGATCAGATCGTCGAAGTCCATCGCGTTGGCCGTGCGCAACCGCCGCTGGTACTCGGCGTAGACCCTGGCCACCAGGGCGGGCAGTTCGGTGTCGTCGGCTTCGGCGTCGGCGGCGGCCTTTTCCGGACCGATCAGTTCGTTCTTCAGATTCGATATGGCGGTCGACAGCAAACGCGCGGAATACTTCTTCGTGTCGATCTCGAAATCGCGGCTGATCATCGTGAGCAACCGCCGCGAATCATCGGCGTCGTAGATCGAGAAATTCGAATTCAAGCCGGGCAGCAGTGCCGCCTGCATCCGCAGAATGCGCACACAGCTGGAATGGAACGTCGACACCCACATACTGGCCGCGCGCGGGCCGACCAGCCCGGCGACCCGTTCCCGCATCTCGGCGGCGGCCTTGTTGGTGAAGGTGATGGCCAAGATCTCACCGGTGCGCACGCCACGCGCCGCGAGCAGGTACGCGATCCGGCGGGTGAGCACCGCGGTCTTGCCCGAGCCCGCGCCCGCCACGATCAGCAGCGGGGAACCCGCGTGCATCACCGCGGCACGCTGGGGCGGGTTGAGCCCGTCGAGCAGTCGCTCGATCTCCTCGGCGCGCTGTTGTTCGCGCTCCTGGCGGCGCTGCGACTGTTCGGCGCTGTTCCTGGCCGCCGCCTGAGCCAGCGCGGACGCGCCGGTGCCACCACTGTCCCGGGGCGGTAGCGCGGCACCACCCGGCGCGGGCGCTGGTTCGCTGGGATCGGTGGCTGAGGCGTGGGGAGCGACCGTGATATCCATCGTCTGTCCACGCTACCGGCGGGCACCGACAAGCCGCGAACCGCCGCCGCCGCGGTGACCGGCCGACGACGGCACGGCAAACCATGACCAGGTCGACGCGGGCCACACCTGGGAACGTTCTCAGCGAATTCCTAAACAGAACTATTTTGCCTACCTACCGGCCCGTGGCAGACTGGCCACATGATCAGCGCTTCTCCGCATGCCCGGATCGGCTGCCGATCCGATATCGTGACGGTGCGTACGATTTGTCGCGCACTCCTGGGGGGATCAGGTACCGCCCATCGGGAAAGTTTCAGGGTGACGGAACAGATCGGGTAACAGGCCGTTCGGTTTGACCGATCCAAGTTCTGACACGAGGAGATGAATGATGAGCACCCCCGCTACGACCACCGGCTCCGATTCGGCCTTGCCGCAATCCGAAGCCGAGATCGACAAGCTCCGCCTCGAGATCGACCAGCTCGACGCAACGATCCTTGCCGCGATCAAACGCCGCAGCGAAATTTCCCGGATCATCGGCCGCACCCGCATGGCTTCCGGCGGTACGCGCTTGGTACACAGCCGCGAGATGAAGGTGCTCGAGCGCTTCAGTGAGCTCGGCCAGGAGGGGCACACCCTCGCCATGCTCCTGCTGCGCCTCGGCCGCGGCCGTCTCGGCCGCTAGACAACCCCACAAACCACGCGGCGGACCAGCCAGTTCGCCGCTTCCAAAAAGCCGCCCCGGGTGCGACACCATCCCCGGGGCGGTTATTTTTTTGGCCCGGCTCAGGTCAGGGCGATGTATTTGGTGTTCAGATATTCCTCGATGCCCTCGGTGCCGCCCTCGCGACCGAAGCCTGATTCCTTGACGCCGCCGAACGGGGCCGCGGGGTCGGAGATAACGCCACGGTTGACGCCGACCATGCCGCTTTCCAGCCCCTCCGAGATGCGAAGCGCGCGGTCGAGGTCGCGGGTGAAAACGTAGCTGACCAGCCCGTATTCGGTGTCGTTCGCGGCGGCGACGCCCTCGTCCTCGGTATCGAAGGCGACGATCGGGGCCACCGGGCCGAACACTTCCTCGCGCAGGATGCGGGCGGTCGGCGGAACATCGGCCAGGATCGTGGCCGGGTAGTACCAGCCAGGACCGCCGGGGGCCTTGCCGCCGATCAGCACTCGCGCGCCAACCGAAACAGCATCGTCGACCAGGTCGCTCACGATCTCGCGCTGGTCCTCGCTCACCAGCGGGCCGAGCGTGGTCGCGGAGTCGGTGCCGGGGCCCATCACGACGGTGTCGGCCATCGCGGCGACGAACTTCTCGGTGAACTCGGCGACCACGCCACGCTGCACGTAGAATCGGTTGGCCGCGGTGCACGCTTCGCCGCCGTTGCGCAGCTTCGCCTGCATCGCACCGGCCACAGCGGCGTCGATATCGGCGTCGTCGAACACGACGAACGGCGCGTTGCCGCCCAATTCCATGGACGTGCGCAGCAACCGGTTCGCGGACGCCGCAACGAGTTTCTTGCCGACTTCGGTGGAGCCGGTGAAGGTGAGCTTGCGCAGCCGCGGATCGTCGATCAGCGGACCCGTGACAGCACCGGAACGCTGCGTGGTGACCACCGACAGCACCCCGTCGGGCAGGCCCGCTTCGCTACAGAGCTTGGCCAGCGCCAGCATGGTCAGCGGCGTCGCCGAGGCGGGTTTGACGATCATCGTGCAGCCTGCCGCCAGCGCGGGCCCGATCTTGCGGGTGCCCATGGCCAGCGGGAAATTCCACGGCGTGATCGCCAGGCACGGCCCCACCGGCTGCTTGGCGACCATGATCCGCCCCGTACCCGACGGCGCGTTCAGATACCGCCCGTGAATCCGCACCGCCTCCTCACTGTTCCAGCGGAAGAACTCGGCGCCATAACGCACCTCGTTGCGGCTCTCGGACAGCGCCTTGCCCATTTCGAGGGTCATCAACAGCGCGAATTCCTCCGCCCGCGCGGTCAATTGCTCGAACACCGTTCGCAGGATCTCGCCCCGCTCCCGCGAGGGTGTCGCCGCCCACCCCTGTCCCGCCGCGACGGCCGTGTCCAAGGCTAGCATCGCGTCCTCGGGAGTAGCGTCTGCCACCTGGGCGATCACCGCCCCGTCGGCCGGATTGCGCACGTCGAAAGTCCCACCCCCGGTGGCCTCGACGGGTCCGGAGCCGATCCACAAACCCTTCGGTACGAATTCGAGTACGTCGCGTTCAGACACTGTCCCGCCTCTCCGAGAATTTAGCGCGTCGTCCGGGAGCACTGTCCCGCCTCTCCGAGAATTTAGCGCGTCGTCCGGGAGCACTGTCCCGCCTCTCCGCGAATTTAGCGCGTCGTCCGGGAGCTCGACTGTTAGTTCTCGGTCTTGCGTCGGGTGCGCGACGGTGGGAGGTGGTCGGGGAGTTACCCATGTACTCGCTTGATCAGTTTGTCGCCTCGTGGCCCGTCTAGGTCGTCGACACCCGCGCGCCAGCCCACCGGCAGCGCGGTACCCTCGGCTCGTGAGCAGCAGCGACATCACCGCGTCTTCGGCCTGGCAGGCACTGCGCAGCAATCACCGCACTGTTGCACCGATGCATCTACGACAGCTGTTCGCCGATGACCCGGCGCGCGGCCGCGAGCTGACACTGCGGGTGGCCGACCTGCACATCGATTACAGCAAACATCGCGTGACCCGCGAAACCCTGCGCCTGCTCGTCGATCTCGCGCACACCGCGGGTGTGCCGCAACGCCGCGACGAGATGTATTCGGGTCAGCACATCAACACCTCCGAGGACCGCGCGGTCGGCCATATCGCGCTGCGCCTGCCGGTCGGCGACCAGCTCTGGATCGACGGCACCGACGCCGACGCCGAGGTGCACGACGTCCTGCGCCGGATGGGCGAATTCGCCGATTCCGTCCGTTCGGGCGCGTGGCGCGGCGCGACCGGCGAACGCATCGAGACCATCGTCAATATCGGCATCGGCGGCTCAGATCTCGGCCCCGACATGGTGTATCGCGCACTGCGCCACTATGTCGACGCGGGCATCGACGCCCGGTTCGTCTCGAATGCCGATCCGGCCGATCTGGTCGCCAAGCTCACCGGACTCGACCCGGCGACCACCCTGTTCATCGTCGCGTCCAAGACGTTCTCGACGCTGGAAACACTCACCAACGCGACCGCCGCGCGCCGCTGGCTGGTCGACGCGCTCGGCGAGAAAGCGGTCGCCAAGCATTTCGTCGCGGTATCGACGAACGCGGAGCGGGTGGCCGACTTCGGCATCGACACCGCGAATATGTTCGGCTTCTGGGATTGGGTCGGCGGCCGCTACTCGGTGGATTCGGCGATCGGCCTTTCGGTGATGGTCACCATCGGCAAGGAGCGGTTCGCGGAATTCCTCAGCGGAATGCACGCCATGGACAAGCATTTCGCGACAGCGCCGCTGGAAGAGAACGCGCCGGTACTGCTGGCGATGCTCGGCATCTGGTACTCGAATTTCTTCGGCGCGGAATCCCGTGCGGTACTGCCTTATTCGAATGATATGGCCCGATTCCCCGCCTATCTACAGCAATTGACGATGGAGTCCAATGGCAAGTCGGTGCGCGCTGACGGCACCCCGGTGACCTCATCGACCGGCGAGATCTTCTGGGGCGAGCCGGGTACCAACGGTCAGCACGCCTTCTACCAGCTCCTGCATCAGGGCACCCGCCTGGTGCCCGCCGACTTCCTCGGCTTCGCCAGGTCCACCGACGATCTGCCGACCCGCGACGGCACCGGCAGCATGCACGACATCTTGATGAGCAACTTGTTCGCGCAGTCGAAAGTGCTGGCATTCGGCAAGACCGCGCAGGAGATCCGCGCCGAGGGAACCGACCCGGAACTGGTGCCGCACAAGGTGATGCCGGGCAACCGGCCGAGCACCACGATCCTGGCGGCCGAACTCACGCCGTCGGCGCTGGGTCAGCTGATCGCGCTCTACGAGCACCAGGTGTTCGTCGAGGGCATCGTCTGGGGTATCGACAGTTTCGATCAGTGGGGTGTCGAGCTGGGCAAACAGCAGGCGCTGGCCCTGATGCCGTTGCTGAGCGGGCCGGAAAAGCCGGTGTCAGTGGGTGATTCGTCGACCGATGAGCTCATTGACTGGTATCGGGCGCACCGCCGCTGACCTCCTTCGCGGCCCTGGTCGCGGCCTGGATCCGGCCGGTCACACTGGTGGTGATGATCGTGAGCAGGGTGCCGAGCACCACCAGGTCGAACACGATCTGCACCATCGTCGCGATGCGCGCGACCTGGCCGACAGCGTGCACATCGCCGAAGCCGACGGTGCCGAGAGTGACCAGCGTGTAGTACAGCGCGTCGGTGCGGGTTTCGAGCCCGACGAATTGATCTGGACGAAGTTGCTGCAAGCGGTAATAGAACAGCGCGAACACCACGCCGACGATGCACACGAGCAGCAGCAACCCGTCGACCTGCCCGCCCGCGGCGGTCGGATCCCGCAGGTAGTTCTCGATCCGCCGCCAGATCAGCCAGCCGAGTCCGGCAACGCCCGCGAAGAAGATGAACACCCCCGCCAGCCGCCCCGGCCATGCGGCGAGCTCGAACATCCACCCCACCGGCACGCTGTAGTACAACAGCACCGCGAACAACGCCGCCGCACCATTGCGCACCGCATGCTTGGGGAACCGCCGACCTCGCGTCATCACTCCATGATTGCCCCGGCGGCGCCGATTTCCGTGCCACACGCGCCGAGCAGGTACGGGTCGTGAACACCCCGCTCGCCCAGGTGACCGCCATACCCTACCGACGAGCTCACCGGACACCGGTGAGCCGGCCGGACTCACCGCACGTCGACGAATCCGCGCTCGAGGATCGCACCGGTGTCCGCGCCGACGGGCAGGGTACCGAACGCGATGCCCCAGTCGCCGCCGAGGCGCGTCGCGCAGAAGGCGTCCGCGACCGCGGGGTGACCGTGGCGCACCAGCTGGGCGCCTTGCAGGACCAACGCCATCAGTTCCACGACGCGGCGGGCGCGGTATTCGATGTCGGACAGGTCGGTGAGTTCCTTGCCGACGCGGTCGATCGCGTCGTCGAGGCGCGAATCGGCACCGCGGGCCAGACCGACCTCGGCGAAGTACGCCTCGACCGTCTCGGGCTGACGTCCCATGGCGCGCAACGCATCCAACGCCGCAACATTGCCCGAACCCTCCCAGATCGACATGAGCGGTGCCTCGCGGTACAGCCGCGGCATGCCCGATTCCTCGGCGTATCCGTTGCCGCCAAGGCATTCCAGCGCTTCGGCGGCGTGGGCGGGAGCGCGCTTACAGACCCAGTATTTGGTGATGGCGAGGGCGATCCGGCGCAGCGCCGCTTCGGCCGGGTCGCTACCCGCGCGATCGGTGGCCCCGGCCAGCCGCATCATCACCGTGGTCGCCGCGTCCGATTCGATGACGAGGTCGGCGAGCACATTGCGCATGGCGGGCTGGTCGATCAGCTTGGCGCCGAAGGCTTCTCGGTGCCTGGCGTGATGGATCGCGGTGACCGCGCCGAGTCGCATGCCGGTGGCCGAGCCGATCACACAGTCGAGGCGGGTCATGTTGACCATCTCGATGATCGTCTTCACGCCCGCGCCCTCGGCGCCGACGAGCCAGCCGGTGGCGTTCTCGTATTCGATCTCCGAGGACGCGTTGGACTTGTTGCCCAGCTTGTCTTTCAGCCGCTGGATGCGGAGGGGGTTGCGGGTGCCGTCGGGCAGCACTCGCGGTAACAGGAAACACGACAGGCCGCCGGGGGCCTGCGCGAGGGTGAGGAACATGTCCGACATGGGCGCCGAGGTGAACCACTTGTGCCCGACGATGCGGTACGAACCGTCGGGTTGCGGTGCGGCGGTGGTGGTGTTGGCCCGTACGTCGGAGCCGCCCTGCTTCTCCGTCATCGACATGCCCGCGATGAGCCCGGCCTTGGTCGATGGCTCGCGCAAGCCGAAATCGTAGGTACGCGAGCCGAGTAGCGGCTCGAAGCGCGCTGCCAGTTCGCGATTGTGGCGCAACGCGGGCACCACCGCGTAGGTCATCGAGATCGGGCACATGTGTCCGGCATCGGCGGCGCCCCAGGTGAAGAACTTGGCGGCGCGAGCGGTGTGCGCGCCGGGCCGCTCGTCCAGCCACGGCGAACCGTGCAGACCGTGCGCCACAGCGACATTCATCAGGTCGTGCCAGTGCGGGTGGAATTCCACCTCGTCGACACGATTGCCCCAGCGGTCGTGGGTGTGCAGCACCGGCGGGTACTCGTTGGCCAGCCTGCCCCACTCCTGGGCCTCGACACCGCCTGCCAGCGCACCGAGTTCGCGCACTTCGGCTTCGGCCCAGCCCGCTCCTTCGCGGTGCAGGCCTTCCAGCAGCGCGGGGTTGCGCGCGGCGTCGAAGGGGATCAGCGGTGGTGCCTGGTTGAACACTTCGTGGGTCGGCATGTCGTGGCAACTCCTTCGACTACAGTGTTGCCGGCCGCGCACCGAGTGCGCGCACGGCGAAAGCAACCAATTCGGGGATGACGGTCTCGGCGTGCGGAGCGGCGGCCAGCGGGCCGACGAGTACCTCGCCGATCGCGCCGACAAGGGCCGCGGCGGTCAGGCTCGAGTCCTGCGCGGGCAAGCGGCCTTCGGCGATACCGTGGGCGATAGCGGTCTCGAACGACGCGGCGAACGCGCGCCGGAATTCCAGCCGTTGCGTGTCGACGGCGGCGTCGACGGGCTCGGCCAGCAGCACGTAGGCCAGTTTCGGATTCTTCAGCGCACGGCCGGCGAAGGTCTCCACCGCGGCTGTGACCCGCCCGACCACGTCACCGTCGGCCACCGCGGCGCGTACCGCGTCGACCTCGCGGGCGACCACGGTCTCGAACACCGCCGCGACCAGCTCGGCCTTGTTCTCGAACTGCTTGTACACGGTGCCGGTCGCGATTCCCGCCTCGGCGGCGACCGCGGCCATCGACAGCCCGGCGAACCCGTCGCGCGAGAGCACGCCGGTGGCACCCTGCACGATCAGCGCCCGTTGCGCGTCGAGCCGGGCCTGCACGGCCGGGGTCCTGCGGTACACCACGTGAAGAAGTGAATCATGAATTCACCTCTTCACACAAGGGCACGGTGGGTCGTATGGTCGAGGAATGGAAACAGGTTCACCCGTCGAAAACAGCGGACCGGGTACCAGCGGAGCGGCGAATTCAGTGCGTGTCGAGCACGCGGGCCCGGTCACCACGGTGATTCTGGATCGCCCGCATGCCCGCAACGCCGTGGACGGCCCGACCGCCCGCGCGCTGGCGGAGGCGTTCCGCGCGTTCGACGCCGACCCCACCTCCTCGGTGGCCGTGCTGTGGGGCGACCACGGCACCTTCTGCTCCGGTGCCGACCTCAAATCCCTCGGCACCGAGAACAGCAATCACGCCACCGAAGACGGTGACGGCCCGATGGGCCCTACCCGGCTGCGCCTGTCCAAGCCGGTGATCGCGGCGGTCTCCGGGTACGCCGTGGCGGGCGGGCTCGAACTGGCCCTGTGGTGTGACCTGCGAATTGCCGAGCAGGACGCCACTTTCGGTGTCTTCTGCCGTCGCTGGGGCGTCCCGCTGATCGACGGCGGCACCGTGCGCCTCCCGCGCATCGTCGGCGAAGGTCGCGCACTCGACATGATCCTCACCGGCCGCCCGGTGAGCGCGCCCGAAGCGCTGCAGATGGGCCTGGTCACCCGTGTCGTCCCCGCAGGCGATGCCCGCCGCGTCGCCGAGGATCTGGCCGCCCAGCTCGCCGCACTTCCCCAAACATGTCTGCGCACCGACCGCGCCGCCCTGTACGACCAGTACGGCCACACCGAGGAAGAGGCGCTGCGCGTCGAATTCCGCCACGGCATGACCGCCCTGTCCGGCGGTGCGCTCGACGGCGCCGCCCGCTTCGCCGCGGGCGAGGGCAGGCACGGTAGCACCGGCCACCGCTGATGGACCACCTCACCGTCGTCGACGAGATCTTCCTGCGCACCCATCGCGGCATGGGCACCCCCATCGCCCTGCAGGGGCTGTGGCGCACCACCGATGCGATGCAACCCGCTCTCCTGCGAGCGATTCACGATCGCCTTCGCCTCGGTCATCTCGGCCGCAGAGTGGTCAACCCCCGAGTCCCCGGCGCCCGCCGCAGCTGGCGCCCCAACACCAGAGCCCACCCCCTCGATATCGCCGTCGGCCCACTTCCCGAGCGCGAAATCCTGCCGTGGGCCGACACCCTCGGTGCCGATCTCGACCCGGAATACGCCCCCGGCTGGCGCCTGTCCGCCGCCCGCCTCCAGGACGGCGGAACTGTTGTCGCCCTGACCTGTTCGCACGCACTGACAGACGCGCGTGGCTTGATCCACGCCATCACCGCCGCCCTTCGATCTCTCGAATCCACCGCCCCCGATGCCTCGCCGGGGCCGGAAAGCTCCGGACCATCACCGGGATCTTCGCCCGACGGCGAACTACGGAGTCGCACAACGGCTTCAGAATGGGCAGACGCGGTCTCCCAATGGGCCACCATCTTCGGCGGCACCGCACGCGCGCTGCGCCAAAGACTCTCGCCGGCACCTGATGCTTCCCCTGTTCGGGCCGCCCGCGACGCCGACACCAGCGACCGGCATCTGCGGCCGCTCCTGCTCACCTTCGATGCCGCCCACTGGGACACCACCGCGCTCACCCTCGGCGGAACTCCGAACAGCCTGTTCATTCACTTGATGGCAAATATCCTGTGGCAGAACGGTTTCCCGAACCCAACGATCATCGCGAGCCTTCCGGTGGATACCCGCGACGAACCCCGTGTCGACAACGACCTCGCGATGACAGAGATCGCGATCCGACGCACCGACACTCCCGCGACAATTCGCGACCGGGCCAAAGCCGCCTATCAGCGCCGAATGTCGAGCCCCGCAGGACTGCCCGAGGAGATCCTGCAGGTACTCCCCGACCGCTTGGCCTACACCCTCAGCAAGGGCGCGGGCGAACGAGACATCCTGTGCTCCAACATCGGCCCGCTACCCGGCGCTGTGCGAAAAGTCGGACCGCACAACTGCACCCGGGTCGCAGCCCGCGCGATCCACCCCGACATCACCACCTTCCCCCGCACCCAACTCGCGGGCTACCTCTCCCAGCTCGACGACACCTACACACTCGCCCTGGTCGGTCTCGCCGCCGACAACGATTTCCTGCCCGAGGCCATCGACAAAGCCTGTGCGACAACCGGATTACTCCCGCGCCCTTGGTAGTCAGCCGGCAGCTGTTCCCGTGAGCAAGGCACGCAAGCCCCACACGAACTGATCCTGCGAATTCCATGCCGCCATCGCGTCCACCTGCGCGGCGCTGCGCGGCCAGCGATCGGCGTCACCGCGATCTGGACGGCCCTGGTCATCGCCGCGCTGCGCACGCCGCGCTGGTTCGCCGTACTCGGCTTCACCAGCGCCGCCGCCATCGCCACCGGCGTCGTCATCCCGCTCGGCACCGAGCCCGCCGCCGTCGCCAACCTCCTCGGCTACCTGCTGTGGAGCGTGTGGCTGCTGGCCTTCGCCGCCCTGCTCGGCCGTGATGGGTTTCCGCGTCAGGGCGTCAGACCGAGCCGGGTGGCCAGCCACGGCAGCTGATCGCGCAGCCCGTGCGCCCACAGCGCGAAGTTGTGTCCGCCCGGCAGAATCCGCAACCGCACGTCCATCCCCGCGCCTTTCGCCGCCTGATACATCCGCTCCACCTGCGGGCGGTACGTCTGGTCATCGGCGCCGACAACGAACGCGCCTGCGGAATCCGGATACGTCCGCGACCGCAGCAGATCCAGCGGATTGACCCGCACCAGCGCCCCCACATCCCCGCCGAACGCGGCGTCCACGGTGCGTTGCCGGTCGCCGAGGGTGGGCTCGTCCTGACCGGACATGTCGAGGAAGGTGGGATAGACCCCGGGAAAATTGGTGGCCAGTTGCAGTGCGCAGGTGCCGCCATACGAGAGCCCGCCCACCGCCCAGGAGCGCGGATCCGGATCGATCTGCAGATTCGCCCGTGTCCAGGCAGGCACGTCGACGGCCAAATAGGTGGCGACCTTGCCGAGCTCGGAGTCCAGGCACAGCGGGTTCGCCAGCTCGGAGCCGGTCCCGTCGGCCACCACAACCACCGGCGCGAGCCCGTTGTGCGCACGGGCGAAGGAATCCATGGTCTCGGCCAGCTGCCCACCGACGAACCAGTCCTGCGGTGCGCCCGGCTCACCGGCGAGCAACACCAGCACCGGCAGCAGCGGCCGTGGATCCGCGAAATAGGCAGGCGGCAAATAGACCTGGGCGTCGCGAGCGGCGAATCCGGACGCGGTCGGCGGCACCGTCGCGGTCAGCACCCGCCCGTCATCGGGCAATCCGCCGGGCGCGTGCCATGCGGGCTCGAGTGGACGCGCGCTGATCACCTGCTCGTGTGCGGTCAGCTCACCGGCCTCGACCCGATCGACCTCGTCGACCCCGAGCGCCGCGCCCACCGTCGGATACGACGCGTACACGAGGTTGATCCGCGCACCCACCGCGACCAGCACGACAACGGCCGCGAGCACGGTCACCACCCCGGTCCACCCGCTCGGGCGCAGCAGAATCCGCGGCACCACCAAAAACAGCGCGGCCACCGCGATCCCGATCAGCACGTACACCGACACCGCGATCGGATCGGAAAACGGCCGCCACACCTCCTCGACGAACAGGTACAGCGCCACGGTCGCCACCACGGCGGCCAGCACCACGATCGGCATGATCGTCGTGACGTATCGCCGTACTCGGGGTAACAGCAACCACACCGCACCCACCACGCCCAGCGCCGTCAACGCCACCGGCAGCCACCCGGAGAGCAATGAAAGATCGGTGATTCGCGTCATCGCTGACCTCCACAGATGCCACCTCGACCGCCCTGGTGCGCGCATCGCGGTCCCGGTACGACCGCGATGACATACGGTACACAGAAGACCTCACCGCGCCGGTGCGGCGCACTCGCAGCAAAGGGTGGTTCTATGAACGACAACGCGGCTGCCACCGACCCGGCTCCTTCGCGCAGCGTCGCTCTGACGCACACCGTGATCCGCCGGGTACCGTTCACCCTCGGCTTCCTCGTCGTGGTCGCGATTGTCGGCCTCGCCACCGGTGGCCTCTGGCGCAGGCTCGACGAGCGTTCCTGGTATCCCGATATCGCCTACGGCTGGCCCGCGCTGACCGAGGGCAAGTGGTGGACGCCGCTGTCCGGCTGGTTCTTCGGGCTGACTCCCTTCCAATATGTCTGCATGGCAGTCCTTTTCGCGGGCGCCGTCGGCTGGACGGAGTGGCGTCTCGGCACTGTGCGCACCGCCTTGGTCTGCCTGTCGGGTCAGTTGATCGGCGTCCTCGGCGCGTCGGTGACGGTCGGGCTGCTCGCGCACACCCATCTCGGTTGGGCCGACCGGCTTTCCGAGGTGCGCGATGTCGGGTTCACCACCGCGGCGATCTCGGCGTTGGCCGCGGTCTCGGCGACCCTGCGTTCGCCATGGCGCCTTCGGGTGCGCGCCGTGGTGATGGCCCACGTGGCGATCACCTTCCTGTTCGAATCGACCTTCGCCGATCTCATGCATCTCATCGCGATCGCCGTGTGGCTGCCCGCGGGCGAAAAGCTGTTCAGCCGAACCGAACACGGCTTCTGGCCACGCACTCGACGCGAGGTGCGGATGCTGTCCTTCGCCGGACTGCTGGTGATCGCCACGGCCTCGGTGGCGGTGTATTTCTTCCCCGCCAACAGCCTGCTCGGCCCCACCGAGAACGAACGGGGCTCGCTGTGGAGCACGATCCTCACGGTGGTGGTGATCGCGGTGGTCGCCGATCAGCTACGCAAGGGCAGGCGCTGGGCGTGGTTCGGCACCCTCGTCTACGGCCTGCTGCACGTGGTGCTCACGCTGGTGCTGCTCGGCGTGGCCATCGGCACCGACTACGAGACCACCGGCGCGCTGACCGTCGGCACCGCCTTGCTGTGGGCGGGCGAGGTGGCGCTGCTCTACGGCGGCCGCGGCGCGTTCCGGGTGCCGGTCCGGCGCAAGATCTCCGGTGGTGCGCTCACCGGCACCGCACCCGCCGACGCGGTGCGCGCCTTGCTCGCCCGCTACGGCGGCAGCACCATGTCGTGGATGACCACCTGGCCGGAGAACAAATACTGGTTCGCCGCCGACGGTGAACGTTGTATCGCCTACCAACGCCACGCGGGTATCGTCATCGCGCTCACCGACCCGATCGGTCCGGAAGAACTTCTGCCCGACACCATCGCCACCTTCACCGACCGCTGCGAAGCCGACGGCCTGATCCCGTGCCTGTTCTCCACCACCCGGGCCGTCGCGGACAGCGCGGGCGAACTCGGGTGGCGCAGTGTGCAGATCGCCGAGGACACCATCGTCGACCTGCCGAAGCTCGAGTTCAAAGGCAAAGCCTGGCAGGACATCCGGTCCGCGATCAACCGGGCGGGCAAGGAGGGCATCGAGTTCCACCTCGCCGAACTGGCCGATCAGCCGTTCGCGGTGATCGAGCAGGTGCGCGCGATCTCCGAGGAGTGGGTGGGCGAAAAGGGGCTGCCGGAAATGGGATTCACGCTCGGCGGGGTGGAAGAAGCCCTCGATCCGGCCGTGCGGGTCGGGCTGGCGATCGACGCCGAGGGCAGCGTGCACGGCGTCACCTCCTGGCTGCCCGTCTACGGCCACGGCGACGAGATCCGCGGCTGGACGCTGGATGTGATGCGCAGGCGCCCCGACGGCTTCCGCCCCGCCGTGGAATTTCTCATCGCCTCGGCCTGCCGGGAGTTCAAAGAGGAAGGCGCCGACATCGTTTCGCTGTCGGGGGCACCGCTGGCGCGCACGGCGAGCACCGATGGCGCCGAACCCATCGACCGACTGCTCGAAGGGCTCGGCGCCGCGCTCGAACCGTATTACGGCTTCCGGTCACTGCATTCGTTCAAGGCCAAGTTCCAGCCGCGCCACGAGCCGGTGTACCTGTGCTACCGCGACGAGGCGGACCTGCCCCGCATCGGCATCGCCCTGACCAAGGCCTACCTCCCCGAGGTCTCGGCCAAGGACCTGATGACGCTCAGCGCGGCCGGGCATTAGGGAACCGGCACGTCGATCGGTGTCACCCGTCCCGCGACATCAGCGGGCACTTCGATACCCGGTTCCAGATTGCCGGCCGGGATCGGCTCGCCCCACACCTGGTGCAGCGGCAGCACACCGGCCCACACCCCGCCGGTCGCGATGTCGCCCTCGTCATCGTTCGGGCCCCCCGAACGCACCTTCACCGATGCCTCGGTGAGGTCGAGCGCGAGCACCATCGTCGCCGCCATCTCCTTGCGGTTGGGCGGTCGCACCCGATCCCAGGCACCGGGCGCGGCGTGCTCGACGATCACCCGCAGGGCGTTGTCGCGCTCGGCTTCGTCGGTGACCAGCACCGCCCTGCCCCGAATCACCGCGCAGCGGTAGTTCATCGAGAAGTGCATGGCCGAGCGGGCGTACACCAGCCCGTCCACGTGGGTCACGGTGACGGAGATATCGGTGTCGATCGCGGCGCGCAAATTGCCGGCTCCGGTGGATCCGTGCAGGTAAATGGTGTCACCGACGCGCCCATAGATGGTGGGCAGCGCGACCGGCGACCCGCCGAGCAGCACGCCGAGGTGGCAGACCAGACCCGCGTCGAGCACGGCGTCGAGTGCGGCGCGATCGGTGGCGCCGCGTTCCCTGGCCCGGGTCAGGGTGGTGCGTGGGGTCGGCGACAGGGGGTTGTGGTTGACGTCGTGCGTGCTCATAAGATGAGCTTCGCCGAAGAAGTGGACCGTGTGCAGATCCAATTCGACCGAAGTTCAACAGGCCAATTCGAGGTGGACGATGCTCGACGACCTTCCGATTCCACTCGACCGGACCGCCCCCGAACCGCTGTCGGTGCAGGTGGCCGATGCCCTGCGCGCGGCCGCGACCGACCGGGTACTGCGCGTCGGCGACCGGTTGCCGTCCTCGCGCGCCCTTGCCCAGCGCCTCGGAGTGAGCAGGGCCGTGGTGGCAGGCGCCTACGACCAGCTGCACGCGGAAGGCTGGCTGACCGGCCGGCACGGCTCCGGCACCTACTTGAGCACCGCACCGGCCACCGCACCGCCGAGCACCGGCGCGGACCACGCCACCGATCCCGACGCGGGCCTGCTCGATCTCGGCCCCGGCGCACCGTGCGCCGAAGCGGTCGAGTCCGCCGCGTGGCGCCGTGCCTGGCGCGCGGCAGGCGACCAGGCACCCGAGGCCCGCAAGAACCGTGCGGGCGAACCGGATTTCCGGGCGGCAGTCGCCGATCACCTGCTGCGCCATCGCGGACTGGCCGCCGGGGCCGGATCGGTGGTGCTGGCCACCGCCGGTACCAGCGCGGCGGTGGGTGAGCTCGCCACCGCACTGCTCCGTCCCGGCGATACCGTCGCCATCGAGGATCCCGGCTACCTGCGAGCCGTCGGCGCGTTTCGAGCCGCGGGCATCGAGGTGCTCCCGGTGCCCGTCGATGCAGGCGGTTTGTGTGTCGACCGGATTCCGCCGGGTGTCCGCGCCGTGTATTGCACACCGGCACACCAGTTTCCGCTCGGCGCGATGATGCCCGCGTCCCGCCGCGTCGAGCTCATCGAGTTCGCAAGAAGAACCGCGACTTTCATCATCGAAGACGACTACGACGGCGAATTACGTTACGACACAGCCCCGCTGCCGCTGCTGGCTTCGATGGCACCCGACGTCGTCGTTCATCTCGGCACCACCAGCAAGATCATCGCCACCACGCTCGGCGTCGGCTGGCTCGTCGCCCGCCCCGACATCACCGACGCCGTGCTCGCCCATCGCGCCGAGATCGGCAGTTCCCCCAGCCCCGCCGGGCAACGGGTCCTCGGCGAATTCGCCCGCCACGGCGACCTGTCCCGGCACCTGCGCCGGCTGCGCCGGGTCGTGCCGCCCCGACGCGCTCTGGTCGTCGACGAACTCGCCCGCCGCGGCCTACCCGTCATCGGTGACGACGCGGGCTCGCACGTAGTCGTCGAACTGCCCGGCCCCACCGCCGAACGCCACGCCGTCGACACCGCCCGCGCACGCGGTGTGCTCCTCGACGGCCTGGCCCGCCACCACCTCGCCGCACCACACCGCTTCGGCGTCGCCATCGGCTACACCGCCCTGAACAGCGCCGACCTCGCCCGAGCCATGCCCATCGCGGCTGACTGCCTCGCCGAAGCAGCTCGCGAGTTGCCGGCCCATCGCGGTCGTAGCATGGACCAGGAACCGGCACTAACCCTGGCGACTATCGACGAGGTGAGCACATGACCGATCAGGACATTCTGGCGCGGATCAAAGAGCTGGTCGACGACGAGCATGCCCTGCGAGCCAAGGCCACCGCGGGCGAGATCGACCCGGTAGCCGAACGCAAGCAGCTGGCCGAGCTGGAAGTGATGCTCGATCAGGCATGGGATCTGTTGCGGCAGCGACGCGCTCGCATCGGCTCCGGTGAATCTCCCGATGACACCGGGGTGCGCTCCCCCCGTGAGGTCGAGGGTTATCTGCAGTGACCGAGGTCGAGTACGACGTCATCGTCATCGGCGCGGGCCCGGCAGGTGAGAACGCCGCCGCCTACGCCATCGCGGGCAGCGACCGCACCGCCGCCCTCGTCGAGCGGGAACTGTTCGGCGGCGAGTGCAGCTACTGGGCGTGTATCCCCAGCAAGGCACTGCTACGTCCCGGCGCCGTGCTCGGCCTCGGCGAGTCGATGCCGGGGGTGAGCGTCAGCGGCCCGCAGGTGGCCGACATCCTCGCCCGCCGCGACACGTTCGTGCACGACCACGACGACAGTTCCCAGGTGGAATGGGCGAAATCGGCGGCCATCGAGCCCGTCCGCGGTGTGGGTCGGCTGATCGGCGAACGACTGGTCGAGGTCGACACCGAGGACGGCGTCAAGGTCCTGCGCGCCCGGCACGCGGTGGTGCTGGCGACCGGCACCACCGCCACCATCCCCGACATTCCGGGCGTGCGCGAGGCCCTGCCGTGGACCTCCCGCGACGCTACCAACTTGACCGTCGTCCCGCGCCGGGTCGCCATCATCGGTGGCGGTGTCGTCGCCTGCGAGGCAGCGACCTGGCTGGCCGAGCTCGGCGCCGAGGAGGTGACCCTGCTGGTCCGGGGCGACCGCGTGCTGCCACGCAGTGAGCCGTTCGCTTCGGAGCTCGTCCTGCAGGGCTTGCGCGACACCGGACGAGTCACGGTGCGGTTCCATACCGAACCCTTGCTGGTCTCGCGCCGCGATCCCGAAGACACCGGTGTCGGCCACATCCACGGCGGTCCGGTCACCCTGGTGCTCGACGACGGCGAACTCGAGGTCGACGAACTCGTCGTCGCCACCGGCCGAACCCCCGCCACCTCGAATCTCGGCCTCGACGCCGTGGGACTGCCCGCGGGTTACCTGGAGGTCGACGACCAGCTCACCGCGCGCGCGGTGCCCGGCGACTGGCTCTACGCCGTCGGCGATGTCAATCACCGGGTGGCACTGACACATATGGGCAAGTACCAGGCCAGAGTGTGCGGTGACGTGATCGCCGCCCGCGCGGCGGGCAAGCCACTCGACGGCCCTCGGTTCACCGCGAGCGCCGACCACCAGCAGGTGCCCCAAGTCGTCTACACCGCACCGGAACTCGCCTCCGTCGGCCTCACCGAACACGAGGCGCGCACCGCCGGACACGCGGTGGACACGGTCGAGCTCGATATCGCCGTCGCGGGTTCGGCGCTCTCGCGCGAGGACTTCCACGGCCGTGCGAAGCTCGTGATCGACACCGCCGCCGACCGCATTCTCGGTGCCACCTTCGTCGGCCCCGACATGGGTGAACAGCTGCATGCGGCCACTATCGCGGTGGTCGGACAGGTGCCGCTGGACGCGTTGTGGAACGCGGTGCCCGCCTTCCCCACCGTCAGCGAATTCTGGCTCCGGCTGCTGGAAGCCTGGCGCGAGA
The DNA here is from genome assembly GCF_052814245.1 of Nocardia sp. IBHARD005. Lineage (NCBI taxonomy): Bacteria > Bacillati > Actinomycetota > Actinomycetes > Mycobacteriales > Nocardiaceae > Nocardia > Nocardia sp. IBHARD005. The sequence continues at coordinate 2,397,684 of NZ_CP199935.1, read as the reverse complement.
AGACTATTTGAGCAGCCGCGACATCCGCCGGTCGGCGAGCACCTTGCCGCCGGTCTGGCAGGTGGCGCAGTACTGGAACGACCGCTCCGCGTAGGACACCTCGCGCACGGCGTCCCCGCACACCGGGCACGGCTGGCCGGTTCTGGCGTGCACCCGCATGCCCGAACGCTTTTCGCCTTTCAACCTGGCCGCGTCCTGGCCGACCGAACGATCGACCGCGTCGAGCAGCACGGTGCGCATCGCGGTGTACAACTGCGAAACCTTTTCCGCCGACATCGTTTTGGTGTTCGCGAACGGGGAGATCTGCGCGGTGTGCAGGATCTCGTCGGAATAGGCGTTGCCGATTCCGGCGAGCAGGGTCTGGTCCACGATCGCGGTCTTGATCCGCTGCGAGGTACTTTTCAGCAGCGCGGCGAATTCGTCCTCGGGCACGCCCAGTGCGTCCGGTCCGAGCCGCGCGATGCCCGGCACCAGCGCCGGATCCTCGACGACATATACCGCCAGCCGTTTCTTGGTGCCCGCCTCGGTCAGGTCGATCGAGGGTGTCGCGCCCTCGGGGGTGAAGAAATGCACGCGCAATGCCAGCGGGCTCTTTCCCCCCGGCTTCGGCGGCAACGGATTCGGCTCATCGACCCAGCGCAACCACCCACCGCGCGACAGATGGGTGATCAACCACAGTCCGCCACAGTCCATTCCGAGGAATTTCCCCCACCGCCCCGCACCGGTGACATCCCGGCCGGACAACGCGGTAACCGGCGGATCGAAGGTCTTCACCGCGCTCAGGGCCGCCACGTCCACACGGCCCACCACAGCGCCGACGGCATGATCCCGAAGGAACTGCGCCAACGCCTCTATTTCCGGCAGCTCGGGCACGGTCGCCAGTTTAGCTATTCATCGTGCGTCGGCGCGGGACCCGTCGCGGAGCAGATAGACATCCATGATCCAGCCTTTTTCCGCGCGGAGTTCCGCGCGGCGGGCCACGATGCGGCTTTCGACCTCGCGCAGATTGCCTTCGATCAGGATTTCGTCGGGCATGCCGAGGTAGGCGCCCCACCAGATGTGGATATCGTCGCCAGGGACCTCGGTGAACGAGCATTCACCGTCCAGCATCACCACGGTCGACCCGGGTCCGAGCCCTTCTTCGCGCAGTCTGCGCCCGGTCGTGACGTGGACGGGCTCACCGATCCGGTGCAGCACCATCCGGTGCCGGGCGGCCAGCGCGGCGATGCTGGTGACGCCGGGGATCACCTCGTAGTCGAAGTCGGCGCGACCCCGCGCCAGCACGTGCTCGACCATCCGCAGGGTGCTGTCGTAGAGCGCCGGATCGCCCCACACGAGGATCGCGCCGACGCCGTTCACCTGGTCGAACGCGGCTTCGAGGAGTTCGGAGCGCCGTTCGTGCCAGTCCACGACGACACCGGCGTAGTCCGCGGGAGTGCGCTCGCGCGGCGGATCGGTGATCTCGATGATCCGGTGCGGCGTGTCCACGTGCTCGGCCAGGATCGTGGTGCGCACGTCGACCAGTTCCTGCTTCTCGGCGCCCTTGCCGATCACGAAGAAGGCCTCGGCCTTTCGCATGGCCTTGACCGCCTGCATCGTCACCTGGTCGGGGTCTCCGGCACCGATGCCTATCACGTAGAGCTTGCGCATAGCCGAAGAGCTTGCCAGGTGCCGATCCGCCGAGCCGACCCCCGTAGAATCGTCAGGTGTGGCCACCCCTGACACGCAGTACGAGGATCTGCTCCGGCACGTTCTGGAGCAAGGCACGCCCAAGGCCGATCGGACCGGCACCGGAACCCGCAGCATCTTCGGTCACCAGCTGCGCTACGACCTGGGTGAGTCCTTCCCGCTGATCACCACCAAGCGGGTCCACATGAAATCCATCGCCTATGAACTGCTGTGGTTCCTGCGCGGCGATTCCAATGTCTCCTGGCTGCGCGAACACGGCGTGACGATCTGGGACGAATGGGCCGACGCCAAGGGTGAACTAGGCCCCGTCTACGGCGTGCAGTGGCGCTCGTGGCCGACTCCCGACGGCACCCACATCGACCAGATCGCCCAGGTGCTGCACACCCTGCGCACCGACCCCGATTCGCGCCGGATGATCGTCTCGGCCTGGAATGTGGCCGACCTGGACAAGATGGCGCTTGCCCCCTGCCACGCCTTCTTCCAGTTCTATGTCGCCGACGGCAAACTGTCCTGCCAGCTGTATCAGCGCAGCGCCGACCTGTTCCTCGGGGTGCCGTTCAATATCGCCGGCTACGCCCTGCTCACCCTGATGGTCGCCCAGCAGACCGAGCTGGAGCCGGGCGAGTTCATCTGGACCGGCGGCGACGTGCACATCTACGACAATCACCTCGACCAGGTCCGCGAGCAGCTCACCCGCGAGCCCTACCCGTTCCCGACGCTGCACCTGCGTCCGGCGACGAGCCTGTTCGACTACGCCTACGAAGACATCGAGCTGTCGGGCTATCAGCACCATCCCGGCATCAAGGCGCCGGTGGCGGTGTGAAGCAGATCGGCCTGATCTGGGCGCAGGCGAACGACCGGGTGATCGGCGTCGACAACACCATTCCGTGGCGCGTGCCCGAGGATATGGCCAATTTCCGCGACACCACCATGGGTCACCCGGTGATCATGGGCAGACGGACGTGGGATTCGCTCCCGGCGAGTTTTCGTCCGCTGTCCGGGCGCCGCAACATCGTGGTCACCCGCCAGACTGATTGGACCGGCGACGGTGCCGAACGCGCCGCGTCGGTGCCCGACGCGCTGACCATGACCGGCGAGTCGGACACCTGGGTGGCGGGTGGCGGCGAGATCTACCGCGCCGCGCTGCCGATGGCGACAACCCTGCTGGTCACCGAGGTCGACACCACCGTCTCGGGCGACGCCTTCGCCCCGGTCATCGGCCCGGAATGGCATGCGGACGACACGCCGTGGCTGACCTCGAAAACCGGTCTGCGCTACCGCATTCGCCACTACACCCGCGGCTGAGTACCACCTGGCCGACGGTCACGGCAAATGGCTAACGGTCACAGCAAAACGCCCGAACGCGTGGTCACCGTCGGGCATACTCCTTCGCAAGACCTGCCCGCGAGAAGCCTGCGAAAGGCCCGATTCATGGACAAGAAATCGCTGACCGCGGTGGCCCGCCAGCAGTTGAAGCTGGCGGCTACTTCGACGAGCGGCCGGAGCTCGCAAACCCTCGTCGGCGGCCACACCCACGCGCTGCGCCAGACCGTCGTCGCACTCGCCGAGGGGCAGAGCCTGGCCGAACACGACAATGCCGGCGATGCCACCATCCAGGTGCTGTCCGGAACGCTGGTGCTGATCGCGGGCACCGACGAGTGGAAGGGCTCGGCGGGCGACCTGATCGTCGTGCCGCGCGCCCGCCACAGCGTCAAAGCCGTCGACGACGTCACCTTTTTGCTCACCGTCGCGAAGTAGCAGGTCGGTCGCTGAAAGGCGCTGATGCCTCGAGGTGTTGATCGGACCTGTCGGTGCGGAGCCGTACTGTGGACGCCATGGGTGAGCCACAGCCGATCCTCGATCCACTCACGCCGTCTGCGATTTTCCTGGTCGCCACCATCGACTCCGGTGGCGAATCCGCGGTCCGCGACCTCTTGGCAGACATCTCCGGATTGCGCCGTTCGGTCGGGTTCCGGGTTCCCGGTGAGGGTTTGACCTGCGTCACCGCGATCGGCTCGACGGCCTGGGACCGACTGTTCGCCGGTCCGAAACCGGCTGAGCTGCACGAGTTTCCCGGTTACCACGGCCCGGTCCACAGCGCACCGACCACCGCGGGCGACCTGTTCTTCCACATCAAGGGCGAAACCCAGGGCCCGTGCTTCGAACTCGCCATGGCGATCGGCGCCCGCCTCGAAGGCGCGGCGACCATCGTCGACGAGACGGTCGGCTTCCGCTATTTCGAACAGCGCGACCTGCTCGGCTTCGTCGACGGCACCGAGAACCCGGTAGGCCCCGGCGCGGCCTCGGCGGCGCTGATCGGCGCCGAGGACCCCGGGTTCACCGGCGGTAGCTACGTGATCGTGCAGAAGTACACCCACCCGCTCGACCAGTGGAACGCGCTGTCGATCGAGGAACAGGAGCGGGTGATCGGGCGGACCAAGCTCGCCGACTACGAACTGCCCGACGATGTGAAACCCGCCGACTCGCATGTCGCGGTGAACACCATCACCGACCCCGACGGCACCGAGCGCCAGATCGTGCGCGCCAACATGCCGTTCGGCACCATCGGCACCGGTGAGTTCGGCACCTACTACGTGGCCTACGCCGCCACCCCGAGCGTCACCGAGCGCATGCTGGAGCGGATGTTCCTCGGCACCGAAGAGGCGGCCTACGACCGTATCCTCGACTTCTCCTTCGCGGTCACCGGCACGCTCTTCTTCGTTCCCACCGTGGATTTCCTCGACGACAACCTTCCCGACGCACCCGACACAGCGGGCGCCGCGATCGAGCCGGCGACCCTGCCGGAAATCACCCCGGTCGAACGCGCGAACGCGGCAGCCGGTCGCTCGGACGGCTCGCTCGCTATCGGCACGATGAAAAGGAGTATCTGAATGAACAACCTCCATCGCGATCTCGCGCCGATCACCGGCGGAGCCTGGTCGCAGATCGAGGAGGAGGCGACCCGCACGTTCAAGCGCAACATCGCGGGCCGCCGGGTGGTCGACGTGTCGGGACCGCACGGTTTCGACTTCTCGGCCCGCAACCTCGGCCGGGTCACCTCGATCGCCTCACCCGACGACGGCGTGCAGGCCCGTCAGCGCGTGATCCAGCCGGTAATCGAGTTGCGGGTGCCGTTCACCCTGCAGCGCGACGAGCTCGACGATATCGAGCGCGGAGCGGGCGACGCCGACCTCGACAACCTCAAGGACGCCGCGCAGAAAATCGCCTTCGCCGAAGACCGCGCGATCTTCGAGAGCTACGCCGCCGCGGGCATCACCGGTATCCGCGACGCCGCCTCGAACTCCCCCGTCGCCCTCCCGAGCAGTGTCGTCGACATCCCCGATGCCATCTCGCACGCGCTCACCGGCCTTCGCCTGGCGGGCGTGCAGGGCCCGTACTCGGTGGTGCTCAGCGCCGAGCTGTACACCCAGGTCAGCGAGACCTCCGATCACGGTCACCCGATCCGGACCCACATCGAGCGGCTGATCGACGGCGAGATCATCTGGGCACCGGCGATTTCCGGCGGTTTCGCGCTCACCACCCGCGGCGGCGACTTCGAGCTGGCACTCGGTCAGGATCTGTCGATCGGGTACCTCAGCCACGACGCCGAGACCGTGCAGCTGTACTTCCAGGAGACCTTCACCTTCCTCGTCGAGACCTCCGAAGCAGCGGTGTCGCTCGGCTCGTGAGAGCGGGGCCGCTAGGGTTGGCCACGAATCACGGAGAGGGAGGTCCGCATGTCGGTCGTGCGTGCCGGTGTGGTGTCCGCCAGGCGGAGCCTGTTCTATTGCTTGATCGGCGTCCTGGTCACCACGGGCGTCGTCGGGTTGTTCCTGGCGATGTTCGGGGTGAACCGGGTGATCACCGGATTGCTGGTCGGTGCGGTCGGCGGGTTCGCGGTAGGTGTGGCGCTGTTCGTCCGTGATGTCATCGAACTGCACGAGCACGCGATCTACGCGCGGACCCCGTTCCGCTCGTCGACCGTGCCGTGGGACCGCGTCGTGGCGGGCCGCTTCACCCTCGACGAGCACGCGCGCTGGGCACTGGCGCTCGACCTCAACGGCGAGTCGGCCGACGAGCTCGTGCTGCTGTCGATCCCACCGGTGATCCGGCCCGTCACCGGCGCCTACGACATGCGCAAACGCGAGCAGGTGAGCGAGATCCGGGAGATATTGCGCGCCAAGCGAATCCCGATCACCGTGCTGCCCGAGATCGCGGGCGCGCTCAACCAGCACTGGCAGATCGCCCCGCCGACCGCCCGCTGATCACGCGGGCGGGCTGCCGCCGATCTCGCCGAGCCGGCCGAGTAGCGCGTCGGCCGCGGCCCGCACCGCGCCGACGTCGCCGCGATGTCCGACGATCCGTACCACCCCGTCGGGGATCACGCGCTCGGTGTCGATGCCCGCGGCATCTTCGTCGTATCTGATCGCGATCACCGTCTCCACCAGCCGGAACGGCAGGATGCGCGCGTCATCGGATTCCCCCGCGGCTTCCGATGACGCGGCGGCCAGGCGCTCGTAATGCCCGCGCAGTTCGTCACGGCGCCGCCGGAACGCGACGAAACGCTCGGTGCGCAACTCCGGCAGCAGGTACAGCGCTCCCAGATTCCAGCGCGCCGTGCGCAATTGGCGTACATCGAACAGTGCCAGCGCGTACAGCTGGGTCACCGCGTCGTCCGGTTCGATCATCATCCGCTGCGCCAATTCGACCGGTCCCGCCACTGTTTCGGCCAGCAGCGCGTCGAGGATGTCGTCCTTGGCGGCGAAGTGGTGATAGAGCGAAGCCTGGCGGATGCCGACCGCGTCGGCCACCGCCCGCGTCGAGGTGTTGGCATACCCCTTGGTGGTGAACAGCTCCGCCGCCGCGTCGAGGATCTCCGCGCGCGGCGTAGTTCCCTGCCTGCGCCGCTGTTCCAGCCGGGGACGCCCGGGACCCAGATTCGCCACACCGGAGATTCTGTCATCGGCCTACTACCCGCACCGCAGCGGGCAGCTCACCAGCGAAAATGCCGGACCGTCGAATTTCTGTCACTTGATAGAAACTCGGGCAACGCAGAAGTTACCGCGGGCCGCGCAGTCGATACACGCACGACACCGTTCGTGCGATCACGCGCGCAAAACTATCGACTGATAGATATTGGCCGAACCGCTGAAGGACACCGACATGGCCACGACCCTCGAATCCCCCGCCGCCCCAACCGAACTCGGCCGCGACAGCGCCGATCTGGCAGCCTTCGGATATCAACCGGTCCTGCATCGCAAACTGGGGCGTTACGCGTCCTTCGCGGCAGGTTTCTCGTTCGTCTCCATCCTCACCACGATCTTCCAGTTCTTCGGCTTCGGCTATTCGTTCGGCGGCGCTGCCTTCTTCTGGACATGGCCACTCGTGTTCGCCGGCCAGTTCCTGGTCGCGCTGAACTTCGCCGAGCTCGCCGCCCGGTACCCGATCTCCGGCTGTATCTATCAGTGGTCACGTCGCCTGGCGGGCGGGCTGATCGGCTGGTTCGCCGGGTGGATGATGGTGATCGCCCAGGTCGCCACCGCCGCCGCGGCCGCCATCGCACTCCAGGTGGTACTGCCATCGATCTGGAGCGGATTCCAGCTCATCGGCACCGACACCGCGCTCACCTCCCGCGACGGCGCGATGAACGCCGTGCTGCTCGGCAGCGCGCTGCTCGTTGTCACCACCACGATCAATGTGATCGGCATCGATCTGATGTCGAAGATCAATTCGATCGGTGTCACCGTCGAGATCGTCGGCGTGCTGGCGATCATCGCGCTGTTCTTCGCCAGCACCGAGCGCGGCCCCGATGTGGTGTTCCAGACCGACCAGGCCTCCCCCGGCCCGTACTGGGCGGCGTTCCTGGTCTCGGGTCTGATGGCCGCGTACGTGATGGTCGGATTCGATTCCGCCGGTGAGCTTTCCGAGGAGACCAAGAATCCGCGCAAGGTCGCTCCGCGCACCATCCTGCTCGCCCTCGCGGTATCGGCGCTTGGCGGTGGGCTCATGCTGCTCGGCGCGCTGATGGCGGCACCGAGCCTGTCCGACGGCGAATTGTCCGCCGGTGGACTGGCTTACGTGATCACCTCGAAGCTGAACAGCCCCGCCGGCTCGGTGCTGCTCAGCTGCGTCGCGGTCGCGGTGATCGTGTGCACCCTCGCGATCCAGACCGCGGGCTCGCGCCTGATGTTCTCGATGGCCCGCGACGGCAAACTCCCCTTCGCGAAGGCCCTGTCCACCGTGCACCCCCGGTTCGGCACCCCGGTATGGCCCGCCGTCGTGATCGGCGCCCTCGGCATCGGTCTCCTGGTCCTGAACCTGGGCAACCCCGCGATCTTCGCCACCCTGGCCAGCGTCTGCATCGTCAGCTTGTATCTGGCGTACCTGCTGGTCACCGTGCCCTTGCTGCTGCGCCGCATCAAGGGCCTGCCCGCCCCCGACGACAAAACCCTGTTCCACCTGGGCCGCTTGGGGATCCCGATCAACGCACTCGCCGTCGTCTGGGGCATCGCCATGGTCATCAACCTGGCCTGGCCCCGCCCCGAGGTCTATACCCCCGCAGGCGGCAGCTGGTGGCAACTCTGGGCAGGCCCCCTGTCGGTGGCGGTCATCCTCACCGTCGGCGGGGTCGTCTACCGCTTCGTAGTAGCGACCCCGGAAGACGCCGAGCCTGCGGCCGAAATCGCCACCGCGACAGCTTGATCCAGATTCGCGACGGGTGCGCCGAGTACGCATCCGCCGCGACTCCGCCCAGCTCGCACCACGAGCTCGCCCGTCGTCCCAGTTCGTCAACCCGCTCGCCGAGGAGTAACCGATGACGAGTACCCAGTCCACCGAGGGCGCCCGCGCCCACGCGCGAGCCCAAGCGGCCGCCGCCACGACGGCCCGCCCTGAGACGCCGAACGGTGTCGATCCCGCCGCGGTCGCTGTCGCACAGCGCATTCCCCCTGGCGGCTACGCGAATGTCGTGCTCGGCCGCGGCACCCGGATCCGGTTCGCCGACCCGTCCGGGACCACCTGCGCCCACCTGTTCCTGCTGCGCGCCGAATCGCCCTGGGAGCGCCTGAATGTCGCCGACACAGTAAAGGTGCCATGGCAGGCCTACCTGAGCGCGGGCCACCCGCTGCTCTCCGACCAGGGCAGAGTGCTGGCCACCGTGCTCGCAGACTCCGCCGGTCACCACGACACGCTGTGCGGCCCCACCACCGAAGGCCGCCACCAGCTCCACCTGGCCGGAGCGAAACAGGGCCTCGAGCCCCGCGATATCGGCCCATCGATCGCACTGTTCCGAGGTGCCCGAGTCGCCGCGGACGGCGCGATCGAGTCGACCGGCAACGGTCCCGCCGGCGCCACCCTCGACCTGATCGTCCACCTACCGGTGACCATCCTGGTCGCCAACGCCCCTCACCCCCTCGACGACCGCCCCACCGGTGACCTCGACCTCCTCGCGTGGTCCGCCCCCACCGATCGCGCCACCAACGACGACCCCGAATACCAACGGGCCGTGGACAACACCGAATCCGCTTGGACGGCCGCACTGAACTCGGAGGTTCCGGCATGACCGCCACCCGCACCGTCGTTCTCGACGAAACCGTCCCCGCCCGAGCACCGTGGTCGGCCGTCATTCGCGCGGGCGACCACCTCGACATCATCGACCTGCACGGCAACCAGGCCGTCGACTGCCTGCTCTACTCCGCCGCCGACCGCACCGACCGCTACAGCGCCCAGGCCACCATCGCCGCGCAGCGCAATATCTTCCTCACCACCGGCAGCGTCCTGCGCACCGAACGCGGCACCCCCTTGATGACGGTCGTCGCCGACGAGGTCGGTAATCACGACACCATCGCGGGCGCCTGCTCCCAGGAGTCCAACACCCTGCGCTACGGCCGGCACACCCGCCACCAGCACGCCTGCGTGGAGAACTTCCTCACCGCCGCACTCGAATGGGGCCTTGGCAAACGCGACCTGGTCTCCAACATCAACTGGTTCATGAACGTCCCCGTCGAATCCGACGGCACCCTCGGCATCGTCGACGGCCTCTCCGCCCGCGGCAAGAAACTCACGCTCCACGCCGAGGTCGACACCCTGGTCCTCGTCTCCAACTGCCCCCAGATCAACAACCCCTGCAACGGTTTCGACCCCACCCCGGTCCGCATGGTGGTGACCCGATGAGCCTCACCGGCACCCGGACCGGCTACGCCGCTGCCGATCCGTGTGCCGAGCAGCCCGCTGCCACCGTGGCCCCGCTGGTTCCGGCCGCTGCCGATACACACCACGGCGCGACCGAAGCACCGACCGCTGGCCGGGCCCGTACCTCAGGCATCGGTGCAGCCGCGTCCGCGGTCGGCGTCGCCTCCAACGTCGCACTGCTCGACGGAGCCGCGCCCGAGACAACCTCGGGCGTCCCGGTGGTGGCATCTCCTACTCCGCGGCACTTCACTGTCCTTCGCCCCGGAATGCAGACCACGGTGCAGGACTGGCCGGGCAGAATCGGGTACTGGCACATCGGCGTTCCACCGTCGGGCCCGATGGACGACCTATCGTTTCGCCTCGGCAACCGGGTGCTGGGCAACCCAGCAGGCGCGGCCGGGCTCGAGTGCACGCTGGGCGGGCCCGCGTTGCGGTTCGCCGCTCCGACGTGGGTGTGTGTGACCGGCGCGGTCGCCGAGGTCCGGGTGGACGGCGTCCCGGTCGAGCAGTGGCGGACCGTCGAGGTCCCAGCGGGCGGCGTGCTCGATGTCGGCGCGATCCGCGGACCTGGCATGCGCACTTACATCCTGGTTTCGGGCGGTATCGAGGTCGACGAATTCCTCGGCAGCGCGGCGACATTCACGCTCGGCAAGTTCGGCGGCGGAACCGGTGCCGCGTTGCGCGCCGGCGAATCGCGCACGCTGGGCGCACCATCGCCCCGCCTCGCCCCCGCCATCCCGATGGCCGACCAGCCCGCCTTCGCGCACCGCTGGGAAGTCGCCGTCACCGAAGGCCCACACGGCGCACCGGAGTTCTTCACCCGCGCCGACTTCGACACGATTATCGGCACCGATTACGAAGTCCACTTCAACTCCGATCGCACCGGAGTCCGCCTCATCGGCCCCAAGCCCGAGTGGGCTCGCACCGACGGCGGCGAAGCCGGCCTGCACCCGTCGAACATCCACGACAACGCCTATACCGTCGGCGCCCTCGACTTCACCGGCGACACCCCGATCCTGCTCGGCCCGGACGGCCCCAGCCTCGGCGGATTCGTCTGCCCGGTCACCGTTGTCACCGCGGACCGCTGGAAACTGGGCCAACTCACCCCGGGTGACAAGGTCCGCTTCGTCCCGATTCGCGCCGAACATGCCGCTCCCGCAGCTGAACTCGGTCTCCGCCGCCGCGCGTCCTTCGGCACCGTTCTGTCGGCGGGCCGCGACGGCGACGACGGCGTCCTGCGCCGCACCGAAGTCGACGACGAAACCGGCGTGACCTACCGACGACAAGGCGACGACGGCGTCCTTGTCGAATACGGCACGCTCACTCTGGATCTGGGACTTCGCGCCCGCGTGCACGCGCTGCACCAACACCTCATCACGATCGGTCTGCGCGGAGTCATCGAACTCACGCCCGGCATCAGATCCCTGCAGATCCGCGTCGATCCGGCAGTTCTGCCGATCGGCAACCTCCTCGACCTCCTCGCCGAAGCCGAACCGCAGCTACCCAATTCCGGCCAGCTGGTGGTCCCGAGCCGCACGGTCCACCTCCCGCTGTCCTGGGACGATCCCGCTACCAGGGAAGCGATCACCCGCTACATGCACGGCGTCCGCGCCGACGCCCCCTGGTGCCCGTGGAACATCGAATTCATCCGCCGCATGAACGGCCTGCCCTCCGTCGACGACGTCTACAAAACCGTCTTCGACGCCGAATACCTGGTCCTTGGCCTGGGCGACGTCTACCTGGGCGCCCCCGTAGCCACCCCCACCGATCCCCGCCACCGTCTCGTCACCACCAAATACAATCCGGCCCGGACCTGGACCCCCGAAAACGCGGTCGGCATCGGCGGCGCGTACCTGTGCATCTACGGCATGGAAGGCCCCGGCGGCTACCAGTTCGTCGGCCGCACCACCCAGGTCTGGAACCACCGAGCCCGCCCCACCGGCACCGCGGGCCCCGGCGTCGACCGTTTTCCCGCCGAAACACCTTGGCTCCTGCGCTATTTCGATCGCATCCGCTGGCACCCGGTAGAGGCAGCCGAATTGCTCGACCTGCGCGCGGATTTCGCCGCGGGCAAGGTGGACATCACCACCGAGGACGGCGACTTCCGCCTCGCCGACTACCGCAAGTTCCTGGCGGACAACGCCGACTCCATCACCGACTTCCGCACACTCCAAGCCGAAGCCTTCGCCGAGGAGCGCCAATCCTGGCGCACCGCAGGAGAACTCACTGACTGACTCCGACGGCGGGCTAGCTCCAGCCCGAAAGTCTGCGCTCGCGGACAGGTCGGTGAGTGCCACCTGACCCAGCAATCTCGGATTACTCGGCCACTGCCAGAACGCACCGGCGCCCCGCCGGTCCAGGAAAAGGCCGCCTGACCAGCGGTCGTCTATTGTTGCGTCGATGAACTCCATCACCGCGCAGCGCGAGATCGCGGCACCTGTCCAGCATGTGTGGGCCGTCCTGACCGATCTGGACAGCGCCGTCGAAACCTTGTCGGGGGTGACCCGGATCGAGCGACTCACCGGCGACGGCTATCGAGTCGGAACTCGGTGGCGGGAAACCCGGAAGATCCTCGGCAAAGAGGCCACCGAGGAAATGGAGGTGACCGAAGTCGACCCGGAGCACCGCACAACGCTCATCGCGGAATCCGGCGGAATCACTTACCGGACCGAATTCACGCTGACCCCAACCACCACCGGAACAAACCTGACGATGACCTTCGCGGGCACTTCGACGACCACCGGCTGGCGGGCCGTCATCGAGAAGGTGACGTCGCCGCTCGGGACCGCCGTCGCACGCAAGATGATGGCCGCCGATCTCACCGATATCGCACGCGCGGCGCAGGCTCGCTAACCCGCAGACCGAGCGACCGCGACACGCCGACGGCGATCAGCCCGCCACCAGATCCGCACTCCGGCGCCCTCCGCCAGGTACGTACCCACCCAGCGGAGGGGCGACCTCCATGACCGCTTCCGCCACAGCGAGACAGGCACCGAGCCGCGGCGGCTGCCGCAATCCCGAATCACCTTGCAGCAGTAACCGAATCGCGGCCCACGGTAGATTCACATCGGCGAAGGCCGTGTGGAAAAGGCCAGCCGATGGCCGCGGGTTGGCCTCGAGCAGCACCGGTTCCCCACCGCGATAACGCAATTGAACATTCGTCAGATAGGCCAGCCCGAAGTGCCGCACGAGCCGGCGTGCGATGTCGACCAGGGTCGGATCGTCGAGCAGAATGCGGAAGCGTCCCTGCTTGGCCCGCGCAATTCCCATCAGCAGTTCACCTCCCGGAGCCGAGAGGCAGTCGATGCTGATCTCCGGATCTTCGAGAAACGGCATCACGAGCAGCGGTAACACAGCTTCCCCTTCCTCCGCCGCCCGGCGCATCGCCCCTGCGATCGCCTCGACCGAGGCCACCGGCCGTGGTGCGACCCGAAGGTTCGCCATGGTCAGCGGGCGGTCGTCCAGGATGCGAAACCCGAACGCCGAGAACTCACCGCTCGGCTTGATGCACAGCGTCTCCCCGCCCATCGACAACTCGTCGACCGCCGAGCGGAACTCCTCCGCGTTTCGCGCCTCCCGCCACGGCGGCACGGGAATGCCTGCCGCACCGGCGATCTCATAGGTGCGGACCTTGTCGGTCAGCGCCGCCACCGCGGACAACGGCGAACACATCAGGCTGGTGCCGACCGCCGCGAAGTCCGCCGCTCGGCCCGCGAGCGCGTCGAGGCGGCGCGGCGGTATGAGAACGTCGATGCGGTGCATGCGACAGAAGTCGAGCGCGAACCGTGCGTACTCCTCGTTGCTGACGTACCTGGGTTCGATCGCCGACACGTCACACACCGAGAGGGCGGCCGCACTCGGATCCACATTGCTGGCATAAATGGTGACGTCGACCCCGTCAGGGTTCTCCCGCAATAACCGCATGACCTGAACGGTCGCCGCACCAGCACTGCTCAGCCAAACCCGAAGCGTAATACCGACCGCTCCCTTCCTGTTCCCGAAACGAACCCGGACCCTATCCCGGTTCAGCGTCGAGCACATTTCGAGAACAAAGACCCCACATCACATCCACCCCGCCAGAGTCCCAATACCTACTCGTCGGCGACCCCAGCCAGTGGGAAGTGGCCTAGCGAGGGAGCAGCGCACCAGGGTCGAACGTGACCTCGAACGGTGCTCGCAGCGTCACCGGGTCCCCTGCCGACGCGCGGTGCGTATGTTCGTATTCTCCATCCGGTCCGAGCGCATAAGCGAAGAGCACCGGCAACTGCTCATCGACCAGGCGGCCCTTGAACGAGTTGATCTCGAAGCGCCAGTACGTCGGGATGCCGGCCTGTGCGTACAGCACGGGCTTAACCATCCGGTCCTGCAACGTTGTCGATTTCGACACGACTTCGACGGCTAGTTCGACCTGACCGACCGGCACCCCGCGCCCGTGCCAATCGATCGGGCCCGCGACCACCATCAGGTCGGGAATAGGCTCGTCATCGCCGATGAGCACACCGACGCCGTCCATCACCAGTCGGTCGGCGGGTACAACCGCGTCGAGGACCTGCGTGAGCCGCTTTATCAACCACTGATGCATCGGTTTCGGCGCTGCATTCACGACGAGCTGGCCATTCAGCACCTCATATCGCAGACCGTCATCGGGCATCTGATCGAGATCCGCGGCAGTCCAATGATCGGAACGCGGCGACGGCATCGCCATACATCCACCTCCGACCTCGTCGAATGCACCGCGCGCCGCCCGCGTCGGTCGATTCGAGTCTAGCGGCTGCGAGAGGCATTCGGCATGCCCGATGCTGCTCGCCCAGCAGGCATGACCTGGTGGGCGAGCGGCTTCGGGCCTACTCCGCGACGATCACCCGGACTTCACCGTCGGCTGTGTCGGTCGGATCTGCCGCTGTGACGAACCAGTGGGTGACCTCCCCGTCCGCCAAGTCGTCTTCGACCGAACCGTTGGGGAGCACCGACAAGGCGCCTGCGGTGGACGAGGCCAGGAATTCCTGGATGGCGGCCGGGCCGGAGGCGTGGGTGGTGTAGGTGGTGCATTCGTAGTCGATGCCGTATTCGTCGCGGAGGCGTTCGGCCAGCGCTACCGCTTCGGACTGGTCGAGGACCGTGGTGTTCTCACCGGAGACCAGCACGAAGGCCGGGTGGTTTTCGGCGAGGGGGCGGACCCGGTCGGCATAGGAGACGGGGTGGGCTGCGGCGGCGGCGATGTCGGCTTCGATGTCGGGCAGGACCAACCACTGGCCTGCCACGCCTGCGACCGGGATCGCGCTGATACCGAATGTCGCTCCGGCAGCGGCGATCTCGACGCCGGACAGTTCGCCGGCGAACAGCACCGCGGCACCCGCCTTGTGGACCGCCCAGGCGGCGAGGACCGAATCAACACTGCGCGGCAGCGAGATCGCGACCACGTCGCCGGGGCCCGCACCGCGGGCGATGAGTACCCGGGCCAGCTGCGAGGACTTGCGATCCAGTGCGCTGTAGGCGATTTCGCTGTCGCCACGCAGCAGGGCCGGTGCCTGTGGGTCGGCTTCGACGACCTCGGCGAGCACCTTCGCCACTGTCTGCGCGCCGACGCCCGTCGCGACCGGGGCCGAAACAGCGGCTGTCACACCGGAATCGGCGAGCAGCTGGGCCCGCTCGCTCGCATCGAGGATGTCGATGTCGCCGACCAGACCGGTCGGATTGTCGAGCAGCTCGTCGAGCACGCGCAGCAGGCGCTGCGACAGCGTGCGAACCTCGTCGGCGGTGAAGGTGCTGGTCAGGTACTTCATCGTGATCTCGATGGTCGACTCGGCCATCACCACCAGCGTGAGCGGGTAGTGGGTGGCGTCGTCGAGGCCGACACCGGTGACCTGCATGCCGTCGATCGAGCTCGCCGCGGTGACGGCGTCCTTGTCCATCGGGTAGGACTCGAACACCACCAGCGTGTCGAACTGCGAGCCCATACCGGCCACCCGCTGGATGTCGGACAGGCCGACGAAGTGGTGGCTGAGCAGTTCGGCCTGCTCGGACTGCACCCGCTGGGTCAGCTTCTCCGCGGTCATCCGGTCGTCGATCCGGATGCGCACGGGCAGGGTGTTGATGAACAGGCCGACCATCGACTCGACGCCGGGCAGTTCCGCCGGGCGACCGGAGACGGTCGCGCCGAACACCACGTCGTCACGGCCGGTGAGGCGCCCGACAACGATGCCCCACGCGGTTTGCAGCAGGGTGTTCACGGTGACACCCAGTTCGCCGGCGAACTTGCCGAGCGCCCTGGTGCGGTCGTTGTCGATCTCGACAATGACCTTGCCGAGTTCGTAGCGTTCCTCCGAACGCGGCGCGGGCGCGAGCTGGGTGGGGCCTTCGACCCCGGCCAGCGCTTCGGCCCACACCCGCAACGACTCTTCACGATCCCAGCCCGAGAGCCAGGACAGGAAGTTGCGGTAGGACGCCACGCGCGGGAGCGCGGTGAGGTCACCGCGCACCGCGTAGAGGACGAGCAGATCGCGCATGAGCAGCGGCATGGACCAGCCGTCGACCAGGATGTGGTGGACGGTGATCGCCAGGTGCGCCTGACCCTCGCCGACCGTGTACAGACCGAAGCGGATCAGCGGCGCGGTGGCCATGTCGAACTGGTTCGCCTGGTCGGCGAGCAGTAGTTGGCGCATGCGCGGCATCCGCTCGTCGGCGGGCAGGTCGGTGAGATCGACCTCGCGCCACGGCACCTCGAGCTCGGACAGCACCACCTGCACCGGCTGACCGGCCGAATCGGTGACGAACGCGGTCCGCAGGTTCGGGTACCGGTCGAGCACGGCCTGGGCCGCGCCGCGCAGACGCTGGGTGTCGAGCGTGCCGGTCAGGTCGAGCACGGCCTGCACGGTGTAGACGTCGACGGTCGCCGAGCTGAGCATGGCGTGGAACATGAGGCCGGCCTGCAGCGGCGAGAGCGGCCACACCTCCGACAGCGCGGGGTAATCGCGCTCCCACAGCTCGAGATCGGACTGGCCGACCCGAACCAAAGACATGTCCGACGGGGTGAAGCCGCCCGCGTCGGCACGCTGGGCGTGTGTGGCGAGCGCGGTCAGCGCGGCCACGAACAGATCGGCGAACTCCTGGACCTGTTCGACGGTGAGCAGCCCCTTCGGGAACGCGATGTTCGCGCCGAGCTGCGGGCCCTCGTCGCCGTCGTTGACGATGGCGTTGATATCCAGCGTCGCGTTGGCGGGCATGTCGAGGTCCATCTCGGCGTCGAGCTGACCCAGATCCGCCACCGGCACCCAGCCGAGTTCGGCGAGTTCGGCGGGGATCTCACCCGCGGTCGCGCGGCCGAGGTAGTTGAAGCTGATCTGGCCGACGCTGGGCAGATCCGCGCCCTCGGTGGTCAGGTACTTCAGCATGCCGTAACCGATGCCCTTGTCGGGCACGGCCAGCATCTGCTCCTTGACCGACTTGATCACGTCGGCGAGCACGGCGCCACCGGCGAACGCGTCGTCGAGGTCGGCGCCCGCGAGATCGAGGCGGACCGGGAAGGCGGTGGTGAACCAGCCGACGGTGCGCGACAGGTCGGCACCGGCAACGATCTCTTCCTGGCGGCCGTGGCCTTCCAGCTTGATCAGCACTCCGTTGGATTGCGGCGCGCTCGAGGGCCCTGCGTGGTTACGCTGCGCTACCGCCTCCGTGCCCGCCGTGCGCGCCGCGTTGGTACCGGATTCGTCACCGCGCCAGCGGGATACGGCCAGTGCGAGTGCGGTGAGCAGGCCGTCGTTGACGCCGCCGTGGTAAAGGCCGGGGATCGCGGTGAGGACCGCGTCGGTGACCTCGGGCGACAGGGTGAGCTGCACCCGGTCGACGGTGGCGAAGGTGTCGACCTGCGGGTCGAACGCCCGCGCACCCAGCTGCGGATCGGCGGTGGCCGAAACCTCGCGCCAGAACGGCAGTTCCGCGCGGCGGTCGGTGGACTGCGCCACCAGGCTGTGCGCCCAGCGCCGCATCGAGGTGCCGTTGACCGGCAGCGTGACCGGCTGACCCGCCGCGATCTGGCCCCAGGCCATGCCGAGGTCCGGGATCAGGATGCGCCAGGAGACGCCGTCGATCACGAAGTGGTGGCCGACGATGAGCAGCACGTCGCGGCGGCGCGGGCCGTCGGCGGGCTCGCCGAAGGTGAACCAGACGAACTGCACCATGGCGGCGTTCGCGGGATCGAGACGACCCATGGCCTCGTCGTATTCGACGCTGGCCAGCTTGGACAGCTGATCGTCGGCGATGTCACCGGCGACCTCGACCCGACGCACGAGGGTGGTCACGTCGACCTCGCCCGGCGCCAAAGCCTCGAAGATCCAGCCGTTCTCGCCATCCTTCGCGACCCGCGAACGCAGCACATCGTGGTGGTCGAAGACCGCACCGATGGTGGCGTGCAGGACCTCGGCCGTGATGTTCTCGGGCAGGCGAAGCACCATCGACTGGGAGAACCGGTCGTAGGTGGAGCCGCTCGCCAGGATCTGGCGCATGATCGGCAGCATCGGGATGTCGCCGACACCGCCGCCCGGCAGTTCCTCCAGCACGATCTGTTCGGCATCGCCCGCGAGCACCGCGATCTCGGCAAGCCCTGCCACGCTGCGCTTTTCGAACACATCGCGCGGTTTGAAGAGCACACCGCGGTCCTTGGCGCGCGAGACCAGCTGGATGGACAGAATCGAGTCACCGCCGAGGGCGAAGAACGAATCGTCGAGACCGACGGCGTCGACACCGAGCACCTCGGCGTAGACGGTGGCGATGATCGCCTCGACTTCGCTTGTCGGCGTGCGGAACTCGCGCGGGGCGAGAACGGGCTCAGGCAGTGCGCGACGGTCCAGCTTGCCCGCGGGGGTGAGTGGGATCTCGTCGAGCACCATCACCGCGGCGGGCACCATGTGCGCGGGCAGGTGCTGCGCCGCGTACTCGACCAGGGCGGCCGGGTCAACGGCACGCCTGGCGGGCTGGGACACGCCAGCGGAGCGTGACTCCGCAGGGCCCTCAGGCGCGCCGCCATCGGATACAGCGCCACGCACGTAGGACACCAGGATGGTGGCGCCCGCGTCGGTCTTGCGGCCGATGGTGGCGGCGAACTCGACGTCGTCGTGCGCGGTGAGGACCGCGTCGATCTCGCCCAGCTCGATGCGGAAACCGCGGATCTTCACCTGGAAGTCGTTGCGGCCCACGTATTCCACGACGGGCTTGCCGTTGACGGCGCGCCAGGCGACGACGTCACCGGTGCGGTAGAGGCGCTCGCCCACCGCGGGGCCGCCAGCGGACCCGGCGTAGGGGTTGGCGACGAAACGCTCGGCGGTGAGGCCGTGGCGCGCGTGGTAGCCGCGAGCCAGCGGAACGCCGCCGAGGTACAGCTCACCGGCCACACCCTCGGGGACCGGGCGCAGACGGTTGTCGAGCACGTACACGATCGCGCCCGCGATCGGGCCACCGATGTTCATGGTGTCGCCCGGCAGCAGCGGATCGGACAGGTTGGTGGCGATGGTGGCCTCGGTCGGACCGTAGGCGTTGTAGAACCGGTGGGTCGCCGGGTCGGTGCCCGCGCTGTGCCAGTTCGCGACCAGGTCGACGGGGGCCTTGTCGCCACCGACGATCAGCGCTTCCAGTCCGGCCAGTGCCGCGGGTTCCATCGACGCCGCGACCAGCGGGGTGAGGAACACGTGGGTGAGCTGCTGGCTCGCGATGATGTCGGCCAGCTCCTCGCCGCCGACCACGCCGACCGGCGTGATGACGAGGGTGCCTGCCGAACCGACCGCGAGGAGGAACTCGAGGATCGAGGCATCGAACGACGGCGACGCGAAGGCCAGGGTCCGCGCGTTCTTGTCGAGACCGAACTGCGCGACCTGGGCGGCCGCGAAGTTGGGCACACCGGCGTGCGTGACGACGACGCCCTTGGGCAGACCCGTCGAACCGGAGGTGTAGATCATGTAGGCCGTGTTGCCGGGGCGCACAGCGCCGCGACGGTCGGCGTCGGCGATCGGGGCGTCGGACTGCGCGGCGACCTCGGCCTTGGTGGCCGCGTCGTCGAGGGTCAGCCAGTCGCCCAGCGCCGGCGCGGGCAGGTGCCCGACCTCGGCCGACACCGTAATGCCCAGTGCCGCACCGGAATCCGACATCATGTGCGCGATGCGCTCGGCCGGGTACTTCGGGTCGACCGGCAGGAACGCCGCGCCGGTCTTGCTGACGGCCCAGATGGCCAGGGTGGTGTCGAGCGAACGCTGCATGGCGATGGCGACTACGGTCTCCGGTGCCGCACCGCGGGCGATGAGCACCCGCGCAAGACGCGAGGAGGCCGCGTCGAGTTCGGTGTAGGTCAGCGACGACACCGCCGGCGCGCCACCCGCAACCGACGACTCGAGCCCGTTCCCGGTCGACGCCGGGGTGAGCGCGTCCGCCGAAGCCGTGTCGGACAGCACCGCGCGCGACGACTCATCCCCGGAAGCCCCCGAGGCGAGCGCGCGAGCGAGCCCGATGCCGACCGGCTCGCCCGGCGCGACAATGGCCTGACCGGTCGGGTTGGTCGCCACGGCCTGCGCCAAAAGCTCCGGCAATGTGCTCACCGAAGCGGCGGGACCGCCTGTGCGAGTGAGCAGTTCGGTGCGCTCGGCGCCGTCGAGGAGTTCGAGGTCACCGACCGGGGTGCTGGTATCGGCGACGACCTCGGCGAGCAGACGCTGGAAGCGCTGCGCGAACTTCTCCACCGTCGCCTGGTCGAACAGCGCACTGGCGTAGGAGAACTCGGCGTAGGCACCAGCGTCGTCCCCGGCCGCCGCTTCACGCACGGTGAGTAGCAGGTCGAACTTGGCGGTGTCGACGTCGAAGTCGACGGCCGAGACCGAAAGACCCGGCAGCTCGAAGCTGGCGTCGGGCAGGTTCTCGAACGACAGCGCCACCTGGAACAGCGGGTGCCGCGCGGTGGAGCGCTCGGGGTTGAGCAGTTCCACCAGGCGCTCGAACGGGATGTCGGCATGGGCGAAGGCGGCCAGGTCGGCTTCCTTGGCCTGGGTCAGCAGCTCCGCGAAGCTCAGCTGCCCACCCACCTGCGTGCGCAGGGCGAGGGTGTTGACGAACATGCCGATCACGTCGTCGAGTTCGGCCTCACCACGGCCCGCGATCGGTGTGCCGATGACGATGTCCTCGGTGCCCGACATGCGCGCCAGGAACACCGCAAGCGCGGTGTGCACGACCATGAACAGCGTCGCGTTCTGCTCGCGAGCGATGGCGGACAGCCCGGCGTGGATGTCGCCGCCGATCGGGAACAGCACCCGGCCGCCGGCGAAGGACTGCGTGCTCGGACGCGGCCTGTCGAGGGGCAGGTTCAGCTCGTCGGGGACACCGGCGAGTGCGCGCTTCCAGTAGGCAGCCTGCTGGGCGACGAGGCTGGTCTCGTCGGTTTCCGAGCCGAGCACCTCGCGCTGCCAGACGCTGAAGTCGGCGTACTGCACCGGCATCGGCGCCCAGCCCGGGGCCTCACCGGCCGCACGGGCGGCGTAGGCGATCATCACGTCGCGGGTCAGCGGGCCCATGGACCAGCCGTCGGCACTGATGTGGTGGGCGACGAAGACCAGGATGAACTCGGCAGCCGAGTCCGACACGGCTCGCTTCGCGGCTGCGCCGTCAGTTGCGATGGCAGCGCCACCGTCAGCGGTCGCGGCGGCAGCGACTGTCGCGTCGGCGACGACGCGAAGCAGCTTGGCGCGCAACGGAACTTCGCCGATCACATCGAACCCGGTGGCGATGACTTCGGCGATCTTGCCTCGAACCTGTTCTGGGGCAACGGTTTCCGGCGTCAGGTCCGGGACATTGCCCTCGACCGGCAGGATCACCTGATGCGGTGTGCCGTCGGTCGACGGGTACACCGTGCGCAGGGTCTCGTGCCGCGCGAGCACATCGGCGACCGCCAGCTGCAATGCCTCGACATCCAGCGCGCCCGACAGGCGGACGGCGACGGGGATGTTGTTCACCGAGGACGCGGTGTCGAACTGGTTCAGGAACCACATGCGCTGCTGCGCGAGCGAGAGCGGCACCTGATCCGGGCGCGGGCCGGCGACCAGCGCGCGACGCCCACCGGCGCCCGCACCTTGCTCGACCTTCACCGCGAGCCCAGCCACGGTCGACGCCTCGAACAGCAGGCGCACGGGCACGCGGCTGTCCAGGGCGGCACCGAGGCGGGCCGCGACCTGGGTGGCCAGCAGCGAGTTGCCGCCGAGGGCGAAGAAGTCGTCGTCGGCGCCGACGCGCTCGGCGCCGAGCACATCGGCGAACACGCCTGCCACGATCTCCTCGATCGGGGTCGACGGCGCACGGAAGGCCTGCGCCTCGAACTCCGGCTCCGGCAGCGCCTTGCGGTCGAGCTTGCCGTTGACATTGAGCGGCAGCGCGTCCAGCACAACGAACGCGGCGGGCACCATATACGACGGAAGCCCGGCGGCCAGCGTCGACTTCACCTGTGCCACATCGACATCCGCGGCAGTCGCCAGCGGCGCGAGGCCACTGCCCGAGCCACCGACCTGTGAACCCGAAGCGACTGCGGCACCGACCAGGTACGCCACCAGGCGATCACCGGTGCGCGGATCGGACTTGGCGATGACGGCCGCCTGCGCGATCTCGGGCAGCGCGAGCAGCGCCGCCTCGATCTCGCCGAGCTCGATCCGGAAACCGCGGATCTTCACCTGGAAGTCGGTGCGGCCGCGGTAGTCGAGTTCGCGGTTGTTCCAGGCCACCAGGTCACCGGTGCGGTACATGCGGGTACCTGGGGTGAACGGGTTGGCGACGAAACGATCGGCGGTCAGGTCGGGGCGACCGAAGTAGCCGCGAGCCAGCTGCGCGCCGGCCAGGTACAGCTCACCGGCGACACCGTCGGGCACCGGACGCAGGCGCTCGTCGAGCACGTAGACCTGGCTGTTCCACTCGGGCGAACCGATGGAGACCGACACCTGGTCGGCGGCGTTGACGCGGTGCGAGGTGATCGAGACCGCGGCCTCGGTCGGGCCGTACAGGTTGAACAGCTCGGTGCGGCTGAACTCGGTCCGGAAACGCTGGGCCAGCGAGCCCGGCAGCGCCTCACCGATGGCCAGAACCCGCCACAGCGAATCTGGCAATCCGGAAGCGAGCAGCGCGTCGAGCATCGACGGCACCACGTGCAGGGTGGTGACCCATTCGCGGGCCATCAGCTCGTTGAGGTAGGCCGGGTCGCGATGGCCGTCGGCCGAGGCGATCACCAGGCGGCCACCGCACGCCGCTGCCGACCAGAACTCCCAGACCGAGAGGTCGAAGGTGGCGGCGGTCTTGAGCAGCACCGCGTCGGCGGCGTCCATGCCGAACTCGATCAGCTTCCACTGCAGCTGGTTGGCGATGGCGCCGTGCGGGACGGCGACACCCTTCGGCCGACCGGTGGAGCCGGACGTGAAGATCACGTACGCGGTGTTCTCCGGCCGCAGCGGTTCGGTGCGCTCGGCATCGGAAATCGGTGCGGCATCGGTCGATTCCAGGTCGAGCTCGTCGATGCGAATCACCGGCGCGACATCGGTGGCGAACTCGGCGTTGGTCAGCACGCAGACCGGTGCCGCCGTCTCGAGGATGTAGTCGGTGCGCTCGGCCGCCTGATCGGGGTCGACCGGCACGTACGCGCCACCGGACTTGGCCACCGCGTACATCGCGACAACCAGGTCCACCGAGCGGCGCATGGCCAGCGCGACACGGGATTCCGGGCCGACACCCAGCGAGATCAGGTGCCGCGCGAGGCGGTTCACCTTCGCGTCGAGTTCGGCGTAGGTGAGCTGGGCGCCGTCGTCGGTGACCAGGGCGGTCGACTTCGGATCGGCGGCCACCGACGCGTCGAGCAGCGAGACCAGGGTGGCCTCGGTGTCGACCGCGTAGGCGGTGGCGTTGCGGGCGTCGAGCACCTGGGTGCGTTCGGCCGGTGCCAGCAGCTCGATATCGCCGACCGCGGTGCGCGGGGTGGCGACGATCGCGCCGAGCAGCCGGACGAATCGTTCGACGAAGCCTTCGACCGTGGCGTGATCGAACAGGTCGGTCGCGTAGGTGAACAGACCCGAGATGCCTTCGGGCTCACCGGCATCGCCGTAGCGGTCGGTGGCGATCAGGTGCAGGTCGAACTGCGACAACTCGGTGGCGATGTCGAGGCCCGACACCGTCAGGCCCGGCAGTTCCAGGGTGGCGCGGCTGAGGTTCTGGAACGACAGGCCGACCTGGAACAGCGGGTGACGCGCGGTGGAGCGAACCGGGTTGAGCACCTCGACGAGGCGCTCGAACGGCACGTCGGCGTTGGCGAACGCCGCGATGTCGTCTTCACGCTGGCGGGCCAGCAGTTCGGTGAACGCCTCGCCGCCGTCGACCTTGGTGCGGAACACCAGGGTGTTGACGAACATGCCGATCATGTCGTCGAGCGCGGCTTCGCCACGACCGGCCATCGGGGTGCCGATGGCGATGTCGTCGGTGCCCGACAGGCGGGCGAGCAGCACCGCGAGGGCGGTGTGTACGACCATGAACAGCGTCGCGCCCTCGGCGCGGGCCAGTTCGACCAGCGCTCGGTGGGTGCCTGCGTCGATCTGGACGTCGACCTTGCTACCGGCGAAGGTCTGCACGGCGGGGCGCGGACGGTCGGCGGGCAGGTCGAGCTGATCGGGCAGGTCGGCGAGGGCCTGCTTCCAGTGCGCGACCTGCTTGGACGCCATCGACTCCGCGTCGTCCTCGCTGCCGAGGAGGTCGCGCTGCCAGATGCTGTAGTCCGCGTACTGCACGGCCAACGGCGACCACCCGGGCTCGGAGCCCATCGAGCGGGCCGCGTAGGCGGTCATCAGATCGCGGGTCAGCGGGGCGACCGAGGAACCGTCACCGGAGATGTGGTGCACGACCAGGGCCAGCACGAAGTCGCCTGCGATGCTTTCGGCGGGCTGGATCACGCCAGCGGAGCGTGACCACGCAGGGCCCTCGACAGCATCGCCATCGGATACAGCGTTCTCGACGCGGAACAGCGCCACCTTGAGCGGAACCTCGACGGTGACGTCGAACATCGTCGACATCAGTTCCGCGACAGCCGATTCCACCTCGCCGGCGGCGACGGTGCGTTCGATCAGTTCCGGCGCGGCCTGCGCGGGCGACAGGATCACCTGTGCCGCACCGGCTTCGGTCTGCGGGTAGATGGTGCGCAGGATCTCGTGGCGGGTCACCAGGTCGGTGACCGCCGCACGCAGCGCCTTCACGTCGAGGTCACCGGTGAGCCGCACCGCGACCGGCACGTTGTAGGCCGCCGACTGGGTGTCGAAGCGGTTGAGGAACCACATCCGCTGCTGCGCGAGCGAGAGCGGGATGTGCTCGGGGCGCGGACCGGCGGTCAGCGCCTTGCGATCTCCGGTCTCGGCGTGCTGCTCGACCCGATGAGCCAGGGCAGCCACCGTGGACGCCTCGAACAGCAGGCGCACGGGGATGCGGGTGTCGAGCGCCTCGCCGAGGCGAGCGGCGACCTGCGTGGCCAGCAGCGAGTTACCGCCCCAGGCGAAGAAGTCGTCGTCGAGGCCGACACGCTTGTCGGCGTCGAGGCGAAGGACCTCGGCGAAGGTGGCGGCCACGAGCTGTTCGCTCGGGCTGACCGGCGCGCGGAACACGGCCTTCTCGACCTCGGGCTCCGGGAGAGCCTTGCGGTCGAGCTTGCCGTTGGCGTTGAGCGGCAGCGCGTCGAGCTGCAGGAACACGGTCGGAACCATGTAGGACGGCAGCTCAGCCACGAGCGCCGCGCGCAGGGCGAGCTTGTCGACCTCGGCCGCGGCGCGAGACGACGACGCGCCGCCATCATTCGCAGGGCTGGCGCCCACGGCCACATCGGACGCGAGACCAGCGACGACGTACGCGACCAGGCGGTCGCCCACGACGGGATCGGCGTGGGCGAGAACAGCGGCCGAGGTGATGCCGGGCTGACGCAGCAGCGCGGCCTCGATCTCGCCGAGTTCGATGCGGAAGCCACGGATCTTCACCTGGAAGTCGGTGCGGCCTCGGTAGTCGAGTTCACCGTCAGCGTTCCAGGCGACGAGGTCACCAGTGCGGTACATGCGCTCGCCGAGTCCGGTGCGACCGGCGGGCGCGGAGGCGGCAGCGGAGCGTGACCACGTAGCGCCCTCGGGAGCACCGGCAGCAGATCCAGCGAAGGGGTCGGCGACGAAGCGGTCGGCGGTGAGATCGGCGCGATCGTAGTAGCCGCGAGCCAGCTGGGCACCGGCCAGGTACAGCTCACCGGAGACACCGACCGGAACCGGGCGCAGGCGCGAATCCAGCACGTAGACACGGCTGTTCCACTCCGGCGCACCGATCGAGACCGACACCTTGTCCGCGTCGGTGACCGCGTGGCTGGTGATCGAGACCGCAGCCTCGGTCGGGCCGTACAGGTTGAACAGCGCGGCGGTGTTGGCCGTGCGGAAACGCTGTGCGGTCGCGGCGGGCAGCGCCTCACCGATGGCGAGGATGCGGCGCAACGTACGAGGCAGTGCCGCACCGGATTCGGTGAGCAACGCGTCGAGCATCGACGGCACCACGTGCAGTGTGGTGACTGCGGTGGCCCGCATCAGATCGTTCAGGTAGGCCGGGTCGCGGTGGCCGTCGGCGGTCGCGACCACCAGGCGGGCACCGGCGACGGCGGCGGTCCAGAACTCCCAGACCGAGAGGTCGAAAGTCGCGGCGGTCTTGAGCAGCACCGCGTCATCGGCACCGATGCCGAATTCGGTGGTCTCCCACAGCAACTGGTTGACGATCGCGCCGTGCGACACCGCGACACCCTTGGGCTTGCCGGTCGAGCCGGACGTGAAGATCACGTACGCGGTGTTCGCGGGGACCAGGGTCGGCCCGGTGATCGCGGCATCGCTGACATCGCTCAGGTCGAGCTCGTCCAGGACGACCACTTCGACTGCCGCCGTGCTGAATTCGGCGTTCGCCGTGGTCAGCACGACAGCGGGCGCGGCCGTTTCGAGGATGTAGTCGGTGCGCTCGGCAGGCTGATCCGGGTCGATCGGCACATACGCCGCGCCAGTGCGAGCCACCGCGTACATCGCGATGATCAGCTCGGCCGAGCGGCGGATGGCCAGAGCCACCCGGTCCTCGGTGCCGATGCCGCGCGAGATCAGGTGCCGCGCAACACGGTTGACCTCTGCATCGAGTTCAGCGTAGGTCAGCTCGCGGCGTCCGCCGACGAGGCGACCGACGCCCCGAGTGCGCGCCACACCGGCGGCATCCGCCTCAGCGGTGCCACCATCGGATTCGGCGCCATCGACGCCCGCGGCAATCGCGTCGGATTCCGGCTCGTCCACGACCAGCGCGATGGCGTCAGGAGTGGCCGCCACGGTGGCATCGAACAGCGACACCAGGGTGGCATCAGTATCGACGGCGTGCGCGGTGTCGTTCCACGCCGTGACGATCCGCTCGGATTCCGGCGTGGTGAGCAGGTCGATATCGCCGACCGCGATGGTGGCGTCGGCGGCGACCGCGTCGAGCACCAGCAGGAAGCGGTCAGCGAAGCTCTGCACCGTCGCCTCGTCGAAAAGGTCGATGGCGTAGCCGAATTCGGTGACCAGCTGGGCCGGTGCGCCGTCGTCGGTGTAGCGGTCGTAGAGGGTGACGTGCAGGTCGGTCTTGGCCAGCTGGGAGTCGTAGTCGACAGCGCTGACGGTCAGGCCGGGCAGTTCGAAGGTGGTGTCGGCCAGGTTCTGGAACGACAGGCCCACCTGGAACAGCGGGTTGCGCGCGGTGGAGCGGACCGGGTTGAGCACCTCGACGAGACGCTCGAACGGGACGTCGGCGTTGGCGAAGGCTTCCAGGTCGCGGTTGCGCACGTCGGCGAGCAGTTCGGCGAAGGAGGCACCGGGGTCGACGGCGGTGCGGAACACCAGGGTGTTGACGAACATGCCGATCAGGTCGTCGAGCTCACGCTCACCACGGCCCGCGATCGGGGTGCCGACGGCGATGTCGTCGGTGCCGGAAAGGCGAGCGAGCAGCACCGCGAGCGCGGCGTGCACGACCATGAACAGCGAGGCGTTGTTCGCCCTGGCCAGCTCATGCAGGGCCGCGTGGCGGGCCGGGTCGATCTCGAACCGGATGGCCTGGCCCTGGAACGACTGCGCGGGCGGGCGCGGGCGGTCGGCGGGCAGTTCGAGCTGGTCGGGCAGCCCGGCCAGCGCTTCGGCCCAGTACGCGACCTGCTTGGCGGCCAGCGATTCGGGATCGGTCTCGTCGCCGAGGACCTCGCGCTGCCAGAGCGCGTAATCGGCGTACTGCACGGGCAGCGGCACCCACTGTGGCGCCTCACCCTGCACCCGGGCCACGTAGGCGGCCATGATGTCGCGGGCCAGCGGGCCCATCGAGGAACCGTCGGCGGAGACGTGGTGCACGGTGAACGCGAGCACGTGGTCGGTGTCGTTCAGCTTGAACAGCGCGACCTTGAGCGGCACCTCTTCGGTGACGTCGAAGGTGGTCATCGCGAATTCGATGACGGTGCCGAGCAATTCGGCCTCGGAGACCGCGATGTGGTGGACCACGGCACGGCTCTGCGAGATCGGCAGGATCACCTGGTGCGGGCCGTCGGGCGAGCCCGGGTAGGTGGTGCGCAGCATCTCGTGGCGGGCGAACACATCGCCGATGGCCTGTTCGAGCGCGGCCACCTCGAGTTCGCCGGTGAGCCGCACCGCGAGGGGGATGTTGTCGACCGCGGAGGTGGACGTGTCGAACTGGTTGAGGAACCAGTACCGCTGCTGGGCGGGCGAGAGCGGGATGACGGCAGGCCGCGCCCCCGCGGTCAGGCGCGGACGGGTCCGGCCCGAGCCCGCGTTGTGCTCGGCGCGGGTGGCGAGCGCGGAGACGGTCGAGGCTTCGAACAGGTCGCGGACCGAGAGCTGGATGTCGAGGGCCGCGCCGATGCGGGCGGTGACCTGGGTGGCCAGCAGCGAGTTGCCGCCGAGTTCGAAGAAGTCGTCGTCGGCACCGACACGGGTCACGCCGAGGACGTCGCCGAAGGTGCCCGCCACGATCTCCTCGATCGGGGTGGAGGCCGCGCGGAAGACCTTGGCCTCGAACACCGGCGCGGGCAGCGCCTTGCGATCGAGCTTGCCGGAAGCGTTGAGCGGGAAGGCATCCAGGATCACGAACGCGGTGGGCACCATGTAGGTCGGCAGGGCGGCACCGAGTTCGGTGCGCACGGCGTCGAGGTCGACGGTGGTACCGGCGGCCGGGATCAGGTAGCCGACCAGCTGGTCGCCGAGGCGCTCGTCGGAGCGGACGACCACGACCGACTGGGCGATCGAGGGCAGTGCGGTGAGCGCGGACTCGATCTCGCCGAGCTCGATGCGCAGACCACGCAGCTTCACCTGGAAATCGGTGCGGCCCAGGTATTCCAGCTCGCCGTCGGCAGTCCAGGCAACCAGGTCACCCGTGCGGTACATCCGGGCGCCTGCCGCGGAATCAGCTGTCCCGCTGCTGGATACCACCGCGAACGGGTCGGCCACGAAGCGGTCAGCGGTGAGGTCAGGACGCGCGACATAGCCGCGCGCGAGCTGCGCACCGGCCAGGTACAGCTCGCCGGGAACCCCGGCAGGCACCGGATGCAGACGCGAATCCAGCACGTACACCTGGGTGTTGAACACCGGGGCGCCGATCGGCACCGAGCTGGTGTCGGCGTCGGTGACCTCGTGGAAGGTGACGTCGACCGCGGCTTCGGTGGGGCCGTACAGGTTGTGCAGGGCCGCGCCGGTGAGGGCGCGCATGCGCTGGGCGGTCGGCGCGGGCAGTGCCTCACCGGAGGCGAACACCAGTCGCAGGCTGCTCGACGTTTCCTTGCCGTCGGCGAGGGACACGGCGGCTCGCTCGGCGAGTTCGGCCACGAACACCGACATCATCGACGGCACGAAGTGCGCGGTGGTGACGCCCTCGGTGGCGATGATCTCGGCCAGGTAGGCCGGATCGCGGTGACCGTCGGGCTTGGCGACGACCAGCTTCGCGCCGATCTGCAAGGGCCAGAAGAACTCCCACACCGACACGTCGAACGTGGCGGGCGTCTTCTGCAGCACCACATCGGCCTCGGTCAGACCGTAGGCCTCCTGCATCCAGACCAAACGGTTGACGATCGCACCATGGCTGACCGCCACACCCTTCGGACGACCCGTCGAACCCGACGTGAAGATCACATACGCCGTGTTCTCCGGACGCAACGGGGCGATCCGCTCGGCATCGGTGACCGGCGCATCCGGGTAACCCGAGAGATCCAGGCGTTCGATGTTCAGCGCGGTCGTCGAGCCGGCATCGAATTCGTCACGGACAGTGGTCAATACGCACACCGGTGCCGCGGTCTCGAGCACGTAGTGGGTGCGCTCGGCCGGGTGATCGGGATCCAGCGGCACGTAGGCGCCACCGGCCACACTGACCGCGTACATGCCGATCACCAGGTCGAGCGAGCGGCGCATGCCGAGCGCGACCATGGTGTCCGGTCCGACGCCCTGGGCGATGAGGTGGCGGGCCAGGCGGTTCACCTGTGCGGTGAACTCGCGGTAGGAGAGACTCGTCCCCTCGAACGTGAGGGCGGTCGCGTGCGGGCTGGTCGCGGCCTGTGCCTCGAACATCGACACCAGCGTGGCGGCCGGGTCGACCGGGTGCTCGGTGGCGTTCCAGCCGGTGACCACCTGGCGGTATTCGGCCGGGGCCAGCAGGTCCACCTCGCCGATCGCGCGGGCGGGCTTGGCCACGACCGCGGTCAGCATCCGCACCAGGCGGTGCGCGAGCGCGGCGATGGTGTCGGCGTCGAACATGTCGGTGGCGTAGGCGAATTCGGCTGTCATGCCGTCGGCGGAACCGTCGGCACGGTGGCGGTCGGCCAGGTTCAGGTGCAGATCGAACTTGGCGGTGACCACGTCCAGGGGCACGCCCGCGACCTCGAGGCCGGGAAGTTCGAAGGAGGCCTCACCGGTGTTCTGGAAGGACAGCATCACCTGGAACAGCGGGTGACGCGCCTGCGAACGGGCAGGGTTGAGGATCTCGACGAGGCGTTCGAACGGGAGATCAGCGTGACCGAAGGCGGCGAGGTCGTTCTCCCTGGTCCGGTCGAGCAGCTCGGTGAACGGCTGGGCCGGGTCGACGGCACTGCGCAGGACCAGGGTGTTGACGAACATGCCGATGGCGTCGTCGAGCACCGCTTCACCACGACCGGCGACGGCGGTACCGATGGCGATGTCGTCGCTGCCCGACAGGCGGGCCAGCAGCGCGGCGAACGCGGCGTGCACGACCATGAACAGGCTGGCGCCGTGTTCGCGGGCCAGCGCGTTGAGCCCGGCCGACAGGGCGGGGTCGATCGAGAACTCGTGCACGCCACCGCGATTGGACGCGACGGCGGGACGGGCGCGGTCGGCGGGCAGGTCGAGCTGGTCGGGCAGACCGGCCAGGTGCTGCGACCAGTAGGCCACCTGCTGGGCGATCATCGATGCCGAATCAGCCTCGGCGCCAAGCGTTTCACGCTGCCACAGGGCGAAGTCGGCGTACTGCACGGGCAGTGGCGCCCAGCCGGGTGCTTCGCCGCGCGAGCGAGCGGCGTAGGCGATCATCACGTCGCGGGCCAGCGGGCGGACCGACCAGCCGTCGCCGGAGATGTGGTGCACGACGAAGACCAGCACGTGGGTGTCGGGGTGCGAGCCGTTCATCGAGCCGGCGACGCGCAACAGTTCGGCGCGTACCGGGATCTCGGCGGTCACGTCGAACCCGGCGAGCACGAGTTCGCTGATGCGATCGCGGATCTCGTCCTCGCCGACCGTGATCGGGTTCAGCGAGATCGGCATCTGGCCCGCGGGCAGCACGACCTGCACGCCCTGGCCCTCGGCGGTCTCCGGGTAGACGGTGCGCAGCACCTCGTGCCGGTCGACCACGTCGGCGACGGCCTGGCGCAGGGCGTCGATGTCGAGGTCACCGGTCAGCCGGACGGCCAGGGGGATGTTGTTGACGCCGGTCGCGCTGTCGAAGCGGTTGAGGAACCACATGCGCTGCTGGGCCAGGGAGAGCGGGATCTGCTCCGGGCGGGCACCGGCCACGAGCTCGCGGCGGCTGCCGCTGCCCGCGTGGACCTCGACCTTGGCGGCCAGCGCGGCCACCGACGGCGCCTCGAACAGCGCGCGCACGGGGACGCGGGTGTCGAGGGCGGCGCCGAGGCGGGCGACCACCTGGGTGGCGATGAGCGAGTTGCCGCCCAGGTCGAAGAAGTCGTCGTCGAGGCCGACCGCGCGGTCACCGGACAGGCCGAGCACCTCGGCGAAGGTGGCGGCGACGATCTCCTCGATCGGTGTGCGCGGCGCGCGGAACTCGCGCGCCTCGAACACCGGCTCCGGCAGGGCGCGCCGGTCGAGCTTGCCGTTGGCGCTCAGCGGCATCTCGTCGATCACGACGAACGCGGCCGGCACCATGTAGGACGGCAGCTGCGCTGCCAGATGCGAACGCAGCGCGTCGATTTCGACACTCGCGCCCGCGGCGGGGACGACATAGCCCACGAGCTGGTCGCCGGTGCGCGCATCCGAACGCACGACCACCACGGCCTGCGTGACGGTGTTCTGGGCGGTGAGCGCGGCCTCGATCTCGCCGAGCTCGATGCGCAGACCACGCAGCTTGACCTGGAAGTCGGTGCGGCCGAGGTAGGTGATCACACCGTTGTCGTCGCGGCGGACGAGGTCACCGGTGCGGTACATGCGCTCGCCGCCGGTCCCGAACGGATCGGCGACGAAGCGGTCGGCGGTGAGGTCAGGGCGGGCGAAGTAGCCGCGGGCCAGCTGGGCACCGGCCAGATACAGCTCACCGGCGACACCGGCGGCGACCGGGTGCAGTCGCGAATCCAGCACGTAGGCCTGGGAGTTCCAGACCGGCGCACCGATCGGGACGGCACCGTCGACCTGGTCGGTGACCGGTCCGTGGGTCGCGTGGACGGTGAACTCGGTGGGGCCGTACAGGTTGAACAGGGCCGCGTCGCTCACCTTGCGGAGGGCGACTACCGCGTCGGCGGTGAACGCCTCACCGGCGATCAGCAGGGTGCGCAATGAGGACAGAGCTCCGCCCGCGGCTGTGCCTGATTCGCGGTGCTCCCGGGGCTCTGCGTGGTCACGCTCCGCTACCGCCTCCGAGCCCGTCGCTCGCACCGCGGGGGCGGCATCGATGCTGCCCGCGAAAACGGTGAGCATCGAGGGCACGAACGAGGTCATCGTGACCCGTTGCGCGGCAATGACATCGGCGAGGTACTGCGGATCGCGGTGCCCGTCGGGGCTCGCCACGACGATCCGGCCGCCGGTGCTCAGCGGGCCGAACAGCTCCCAGACCGACACGTCGAAGGTGGCGGGTGTCTTGAACAGCACCACGTCGTCGGCGTCGATGCCGTATTCGCCGGTGATCCAGCGGATCTGGTTCACCACGGCCGAGTGCGGCACGGCCACACCCTTGGGGCGGCCGGTCGAGCCGGAGGTGAAGATGACGTAGGCCGGGTGCTGCGAACGCAGCGGCGCGATCCGATCGGCATCGGTGACCGGAGTCGCCGGGTAATCCGAAAGATCGAGCGCGTCGATGACGAGCGTCAGCGGGTCGCCCGCCGACACGCCGCCGACCGTCGACCCGGAAGCGGCAACGTCGCCGGTCGCACCGGCGATCACAGCCGAGCTGGTCGCATCGCCTGAACCGGCCGCAGCAGCCGAGCCGGCCGAGGCAATCCGGCCGGAGGCCACCGCAGCAGCGTCGACGTCGGCCCGCGATCCGGCGGCATTATCAGCCGCACTGCCACCGACCCCGAAACCGTCGCGGGTAGTGGTGAGGACGGCGACCGGGGCGGCCGTCTCCAGGACGTACGCGATGCGGTCGGCGGGCTGGTCCAGGTCAAGCGGCACGTAGCCACCGCCCGCTTCCTGCACCGCGTAGGCGGCGACGACCAGGTCGATGCTGCGGCGCAGGCCGAGCGCGACGAGGGATTCCGGGCCGACGCCGGCTTCGATCAAGCGATGTGCCAAACGGTGCACGCGAGCGGCGAATTCGGCGTAGGTCAGGGTCTCGCCGGTGGCGGGGTCGACAATCGCGACCGCGTCCGGGGTGGCCAGCGCCTGGCGGGCGAACTCGTCCACCAGGGTCCCCGCGCCCGGCAGCTCATGGGCGGTGTCGTTCCAACCACGCACGGCCAGTGCGGTTTCGGCGGAATCGAGCAGTGCGAGGTCGCCGACAGCGCGGTTCGGGGCCGCCGCGATCTCGGCGAGCAGGCGCGTGAAGCGGGCACCGAAGCGGTCCATGGTCGCCGCGTCGAACAGATCGGTGGCGTAGATCAGCTCGGCGACGATCCCCGATGCGTCGCCCGGCTTCTCGGTGAGCACCACCTGCAGGTCGAACTTGGCCACGTCGATCGGCAGGTCGACGCCGCTCACGGTGAGGCCGGGCAGTTCCAGGCTGGTCTGGCCGGTGTTCTGGAAGGCCAGCATGACCTGGAA
The DNA here is from genome assembly GCF_052814245.1 of Nocardia sp. IBHARD005. Classification (NCBI taxonomy): domain Bacteria; kingdom Bacillati; phylum Actinomycetota; class Actinomycetes; order Mycobacteriales; family Nocardiaceae; genus Nocardia; species Nocardia sp. IBHARD005. The sequence goes on along the minus strand of NZ_CP199935.1, from coordinate 2,363,302 downwards.
CAGCGGGTGACGCGCCTGCGAGCGGGCCGGGTTGATGATCTCGACGAGGCGTTCGAACGGCAGGTCGGCGTGGCCGAAGGCGGCGATGTCGCTCGCGCGGACCTTGCCGAGCAGGTCGGTGAAGCTCGCGTCGCTGTCGACCTCGGTGCGCAGCACCAGGGTGTTGACGAACATGCCGATCAGGTCGTCGAGGGCACGCTCACCACGGCCCGCGATGGGGGTGCCGATGGCGATGTCGTGCTCACCGGACAGGCGCGAGAGCAGCAGCGCGAGCGAGGCGTGGGCGACCATGAACAGCGTCGCGCCACGGGTGCGGGCCAGCTCGGCCAGCGCCGCATGGGTTTTCGCGTCGATCTCGAAGGTGTGGGTGGCGCCGCGTCCGCTGGCGACCGCGGGGCGCAGCCGGTCGGCGGGCAGGTCGAGCTGCTCGGGCAGGCCGCGCAGGTTCGAACCCCAGAACGAGATCTGCTGGGCGATCACCGATTTCGCGTCGTCCTCGTCGCCGAGCACGGCGCGCTGCCACAGCGCGAAGTCGGCGTACTGGACTTCCAGCGGACGCCAGGCCGGTTCGGCACCTTCGACGCGGGCGCTGTAGGCGGTCATCACGTCGCGGGTGAGCGGGCCCATGGAGAAGCCGTCGGCCGAGATGTGGTGCACGACAAGGGCGAGCACGTGTTCGGTCGGGCTCACCTCGAACAGCGCGGCGCGGAACGGCACCTCGGCGGTGACGTCGAACGCGGTGCGCACCAGCTCCGAAAGCCGTTGCGGCAGATCGGTGGCGGTGGTCTCGATCGGCGCCAGGTCGGGAATGACCTTGCCGGTCGAGACGATCACCTGGTATCCGGCGCCCGCGGCCACCCCGCCGTGCACGGCGGGGCCGGAGGCGATAGCGGAGCGTGACCACGCAGGCCCCTCGAGCACGGCGCCATCAGACACAGGGTAGTAGCTGCGCAGCGACTCGTGGCGGGCGAGCACGTCGGCCACGGCCACCTGCAACGCCTGGCGGTCGAGCAGGCCCGACAGCCGGACGGCGGCGGGGATGTTGTCCACCGCGGACTCGGGGTCGAAGCGGTTGAGGAACCACATGCGCTGCTGGGCCAGCGACAGCGGCACCCGCTCGGGGCGCTGCTGCGGCACCAGCGGCGCGCGGCGTTCGGCACCGGAGTGCGTCTCGGCGCGGGCGGCCAGCCCGGCGACGGTGGAAGCCTCGAACAGCTCGCGCACACCGATGTCGGTGTCCAGCGCGGCCGACAGGCGGGCGGCGACCTGGGTGGCGGTCAGCGAGTTGCCACCGAGGGCGAAGAAGTCGTCGTCGAGGCCGACCCGGTCGAGGCCGAGCACACCGGCGAAGGTCGCGGCGATGATCTCCTCGACCGGCGTGGTCGGGGCGCGGAACACCGCGGCCTCGAACACCGGTGCGGGCAGCGCCTTGCGGTCGAGCTTGCCGGAGGCGTTGAGCGGGAACTCGTCGAGGACGATGATCACCGCGGGCACCATGTAGGCGGGCAGGTTGCTGCCCAGTTCCTCGCGGGCGTCCTCGAGGTCGACGGTGCGGCCGGTCGCCGGGATGACGTAGGCAACCAGCTGGTCGCCGGTGTGCTGATCGCCGCGAACGACGACCACGGACTGGGCCACCTCGTCGAGCCCGGTCAGCGCGGACTCGATCTCGCCGAGCTCGATGCGCAGACCGCGCAGCTTCACCTGGAAGTCGGTGCGGCCCAGGTATTCCAGCTCGCCCTGTTCGGTCCAGGCGACGAGGTCACCGGTGCGGTACATGCGCTCGCCGTTGTCACCGAACGGGTCGGCGACGAAACGGTCGGCGGTCAGGTCGGGGCGGGCGACGTAGCCGCGCGCCAGCTGGGTACCCGCGAGGTAGAGCTCACCCGCGACGCCGACCGGGACGGGGCGCAGGCGCGCGTCGAGGACGTAGACCTGGGTGTTGAAGACCGGGGCGCCGATCGGGACGGTGTCCACATCGGTGTCGACGACCTCGTGGAAGGTGACGTCGACCGCGGCCTCGGTGGGGCCGTACAGGTTGTGCAGCGCGGCACCGGTCAGCTCACGCACACGGTGCGCGGGCTTGGGCGGCAACGCCTCACCGGAGGCGAACACCATCCGCAGCGACTCGCAGCGCGCGGCATCGGCATCGGCGACGAACACCGCGAGCATCGACGGCACGAAGTGCGTGACGGTGACACCCTCGACGCGAATGATCTCCGCGAGGTAGGCCGGATCGCGATGGCCGTCGGGCTTGGCGACCACCAGCTTCGCGCCGATCTGCAAGGGCCAGAAGAACTCCCACACCGACACGTCGAACGTGGCGGGCGTCTTCTGCAGAACCACATCGGCCTCGGTCAGACCGTACGCGGCCTGCATCCACACGAGACGGTTGACGATCGCACCATGGCTGACCGCCACACCCTTCGGACGGCCCGTCGAACCGGACGTGAAGATCACGTACGCGGTGTTCTCCGGACGCAGCGGCGCGATCCGCTGAGCATCGGTGACGCGGGTGTCGGCGTAGCCGTCCAGGTCGAGCAGGTCGATGCGGACCTGCGCGGTGTCGATCTCCAGATCGGTGCCCGAGGTGAGCACACACACCGGATCCGCCGTTGCCAGAATGTATTCCGTGCGCTCGGCCGGATGATCGGGGTCGAGTGGCACGTAGGCGCCACCGGCCACGCTCACCGCGTACATGCCGACGACCAGGTCGATCGAGCGGCGTATGCCCAGTGCCACATAGGTTTCCGGGCCGACGCCACGGTCGATCAGCCAGCGCGACAGGCGGTAGACCCGCTGGGCGAACTCGGAATAGGTCAGCGTCTCGGAGAGACTCCGTGAGGGGCGGTGGTCGGGCGACGGGTGGGCAAGACTCGTGCCCTCGAAGGACAGCGCCGTGGCCTGCGGCGTGCGCGCCAGCTGGGCCTCGAACATCGAGACGAGGGTGGCCCGCTGATCGACCTCGTGCGCGGTGGCGTTCCACTCGCGCACGACGAGTTCACGTTCGGCGGCATCGAGCAGCTCGATATCACCCACGGCGACAGCCGGTTCCGTGGTGATCGCGGTGAGCACCCGGATCAGGCGCTCGGCGATGCGATGCACGGTGGCCGCGTCGAACAACTCGCTCAGGTAGCCGGCGCGGATGCGCAGCTGGGTGTCGAGCTGGGCGATGAGCGAGAGCGGGTAGTGCGTGGCGTCGGCGGCGTCGAGGCCGGTGACGGCCATGCCGTCGATGTCGGCGGCCTGGGCCTTGATGCCCTCGGCGTCGACCGGGTAGGACTCGAAGACGACGAGGGAGTCGAACAGGCCACCGATACCGGCCGCGGACTGGATCTCGGCGAGGCCGATGTAGTGGTGGTCGAGCAGGTCGGCCTGCTCGCCCTGAGTGCGGGTGAGCACCTCGCGCACCGATTCGGCGGCACCGAACCGCACACGCACCGGGACGGTGTTGATGAACAGGCCGACCATGGATTCCACGCCGGACAGCTGCGCGGGACGGCCCGAGACGGTGGTGCCGAAGAGCACGTCGTCGCGGCCGGTCATCCGGCCGAGCACGATCGACCAGGCCACCTGCAACACGGTGTTCGGGGTGACGCCGAGGTCGGCGGCCAGCGCCACCAGCCGCGCCGTGGTCGGCTCGTCGAGGTCGAACAGGTACTCGTCGGACAACGCGGCGATCTCGCGGCTCGCGTCGGGGCGGGCCAGCATGGTCGGCTCGGTGACGCCGCGCAGCGCGTACGACCAGGCCTCGACCGAGACCGAATGATCCTGGCGGGCAACCCATTCCAGGAAATGACGGTAGGAGCGGACGGCGGGCAGCGCGCTCGCGTCGCCGTGCAGGGCGTAGAGGGCGAGCAGGTCGCGCATGACCAGCGGCGTCGACCAGCCGTCCAGGAGGATGTGGTGGTTGGACACCACGAAGCGCCATTCGTGCTCGGCGATCTGGATCAGGGTGAAGCGGATCAGCGGCGGGTTGGCCAGGTCGAAGCGGGCGGTGCGGTCGGCCTCGACGAGGTCGGCGTATTCGCCGGTTTTCGCGGTGCGACCGGCGGGCTGGGACACGCTAGCGGAGCGTGACCACGCAGGGCCCTCGGGAGTACCGCCATCAGGCACAGTGCGGTCGTGTTCGGTCCACGCCACGCGGGTGGTGTCGAGGACGACCTGCACGGCGTTGCCGTCGTGGTCGGTGACGAACGCGGTGCGCAGGGTTTCGTGGCGGTCGAGCAGCGCCTGGGCGGCGGCACGCAGACGGGTGGCGTCGACGCGGCCGGTGAGGGTGAGGACGGCCTGGGCGGTGTAGACGTCGACCGAGGTGGCGGCGAGGCGTGCGTGGAAGAACAGGCCTGCCTGCAGCGCGGCCAGCGGCCACACCTGGGTCAGCTCGGGGTAGCGCTTCTCCCAGGTGTCGATATCGCGCTGGGTGGAGCGCACGAGCGCGAAGTCGGACGGCGTGTGGCCGCCCGCGTCGGCCGAATTGGCGTGCCGGGCAACGGCTTCCAGCGCGGTGATCCACAGGTCCGCGAATGCGCGGACCTCGGCCTCGGCGAGCAGGGTGGCGGGGTAGCCGATATTGGCGCTGAGCTTGTCGCCGACGACGATCGCGTTGACATCGAGGGGTGCCATCGCGGGCATGTCGGCGTCATAGGCGCCACCGAGGGCGGCCAGCTCTGGCGCGGGGATCCAGCCGAAGCCGCGCAGCGCGTCAGGGACGTCGCTGTCGGCGACGCGGCCGAGGTAGTTGAAGCTGATCTGGCCGGGCAGCCGCGTGGGCAGTTCGGCGGCGGTCTCGGCGTTCATGTACCGCAGCAGGCCGTAACCGATGCCCTTGTCGGGCACGGCAAGCAGCTGTTCCTTGACCGCCTTGACGGCCTGTCCCAGCGCCGGTCCTCCGGCGAGCGCGGCGTCGATGTCGATGCCGGCCAGGTCGAGGCGAACCGGGAAGATGGCGGTGAACCAGCCCACGGTGCGCGACAGGTCGGCGCCGGGCGCGACCTCTTCCTCGCGACCGTGGCCTTCCAGGCGCACGAGCAGCGCGTCGCCGCTCGGGTCGGCGCGGTGGCCGTTGCCGAGCGCGCCGGGACCGGTTCGGGTGGAGCGCCACTTGGCGGCGGCCAGTGCCAGCGCGGTGAGCAGTCCGTCGTTGACGCCACCGTGGAACAGTGCGGGGACGGTGGTGAGCAGGGCCTTGGTGACCTCGGCGGACACCTCGACCGGCAGCTTCTCGACGACACCGGAGACGTCGACCGCCGGGTCCATGGGCCGCTCGGTGAGCAGTGGGTCCGGGGTGGCGACGACCTCGCGCCAGAAGTCGAGTTCGGCGGCACGGTCGGTGGTGCGCGCCTCGTCGGCCAGCGCGTGCGCCCAGGCCCGCATGGACGTGGCGGGGGCGACGAGTTCGGGCTGCTGCCCGGCGGAGAGCTGGCCCCACGCGGAAACGAAGTCGGGCACGAGGATGCGCCACGAGACACCGTCGACCACCAGGTGATGGGCGACGACGATCAGCCGGCCCGCGCGACGGGCGTTGACAGAACCGGCGCCACCACCGGTCGCGACGGCATCACCGGTCTGCGTGACTGCCAGATCCTCCGCAGCGTTGGCACCCGCGGCCGTAGAGCCGCCTGCGACGGCAGCGCCGGGGGCACTGAATTCGCTTGCGCCCTCGTGCTTTTCAGTACCGGCGTGCGGTTCGCTCGCGTCAGCGGCACCCGTGCGAGCGTCGCCATTCAGGTCCGGCTCCAGCCAGACGAAGCGCACGACGACGCCGTTGGCGGGGTCGAGGCGGTCCAGGCTCGCGTCCAGTGCGGCCGAGGCGATGTCGACGAGCTCGGCGTCGGAGACGGTGGGGTCGAAGGTGGTGTGGTCGATGAGCGCGGTGGCGTCGACGGTGCCGGTGGGGGCGGTGGCGACGACCCAGCGGCCGTCGACCTGGTGCAGACGCGAGCGCAGCATGTCGTGGCGGTCGATGACCGCGCCGACGGTGGCGGCGATGCCCGCGCGGTCGATGCCGACCGGCAGTTCCAGTGCCATGGTCTGGTTGAAGCGGTTGAACGAACCGGGCCGCTCCGCCATGAACCGCACGACCGGGGTCAGCGGCATCTCGCCGACGCCACCGCCCGGCAGCTCGGCCAGGGTGATCGCCGAAGCCGCTGCGACATCAGCGGTTTCGGCGACCGACGCCAGCCCGGCGACGGTGCGCTGTTCGAAGACATTTCGCGGGGAGAACAGCACGCCGCGCGCCTTGGCGCGAGAGACGAGCTGAATGGAGACGATCGAGTCGCCGCCGAGGGCGAAGAACGAATCGTCCACGCCAACGCGCTCGACACCGAGCACCTCGGCGAAGACCTCGGCGATGGTCTGCTCGATCGGGTTGCGCGCGGCGCGGAAGGTGACCTCGGTGGCGAAGACAGGCTCCGGCAAGGCTTTTCGGTCGAGCTTGCCGACCGGGGTCAGCGGCACGTGGTCGATCACCATGATCGACGACGGCACCATGTACGCGGGCAGACGATCCTCGACATGCGCGGTCAGCGCGGCGACATCGATCGAATGACCCGGCGCGGCAACCACATACGCGACCAGCGAGACGGCGCCCGCGGTGCTCTTGTGGCCGACGGTGGTGGCGAAGTCGACGGTCTGGTGCGAGGCGAGGGCGGAGTCGATCTCACCCAGTTCGATCCGGAAGCCGCGGATCTTGACCTGGAAGTCGGAACGACCGACGTACTCGACCGTGCGGGCAGCGGTCCAGCGCACGACGTCACCGGTGCGGTACATCCGCTCGCCCGGGATGAACGGGTCGGCGACGAACCGGTCGGCGGTGAGCCCGGCGCGGGCGTGGTAGCCGCGGGCCAGCTGGATGCCCGACAGGTAGAGCTCACCCGCGACACCCACCGGAACAGGCTGGAGCTGGGCGTCCAGGATCAGCGAACGCATGCCGCGAGTCGGCCCACCGATGGTGACCAGCTCGCCCGGCACCAGCGCGGCGCTGATGTTGGTCATGATCGTGGTCTCGGTGGGACCGTAACCGTTGTGGAAGGCACGAGTCGTGCCGTCTTCCAGTGGCACTGCCCACTTGCTCACCAGGTCGGCGGGCACCGCTTCGCCACCGGCGACCAGGACCCGCAGCGAGTCGAGACCGCTGGGGTCGAAGGTCGCCAGGGCGGCGGGGGTGATGAAGGCGTGGGTGACCCGCTCGGTGCGGATCAGCTCGGACAGCTCGTCGCCGCCGTAGACGCCGGGCGGGACGACGACCAGCGCACCGCCGCGGGCCAGCGCCAGCAGCAGCTCGAGGATCGACGCGTCGAACGAGGGCGAGGCGAAATGCAGTGCGCGCGTATCGGAGTCGAGGGCGTAGCGCTCGGCCTGCTCCTCACCGAAGTTCGCGAGACCGGCATGGGTGACGACGACGCCCTTGGGCACGCCGGTCGAGCCGGAGGTGTAGATGACGTAGGCGGGCTGCTCGGGAGTGGTCACCCGCACGAGCTCGTCGTCGGTGATCGGGCCGCCGTCGAAGCGCGCGAGGTCGAGCTCGTCGAGCACGAGCCAACCGGCCGCCGGAGCGTCCTGGGTCGAGCTGTCGAGTGCCGGGTCGGATGTCGGAGCATCCGCAGCCGAGCCGACCAACACCGACGACGTCGCGCCCGCTGCCGAGCTGCCGAGCCCCGTTCCGGAGTCCCGCGCTCCAGCCGACGCGATATCGGGCAGTCCACCCAGCACCGACGCGACGGTGATGCCCAGCGGCGAACCGGAGTCGGTGACCATGTGGGCGATGCGGTCGGCGGGGTAGGTCGGGTCGACCGGGACGAAGGCCGCGCCGGTCTTGGCGACCGCCCACGCTGCCAGCACCGAGTCGGCCGAGCGGGGGACGCCGATCGCGACGAGGTCTTCGGCGCCGATCCCCTCGGCGATCAGCAAGCGCGCCAAGCGGTTCGAGCGTTCGTCGAGCTCGGAGTACGACAGCGTCGCGAAGCGACTCGATGCGGGGCGGTGGTCGGGCGACGGGTGGGCGGCCTGGAACACCACGGCGGGGCCGGTCGGGTTCTGGGCGACGGCCTCGGCCAGGAGGTTACGCAGGGTGCGTGCGGGAACCGGCGTTTCGCCGACGCGGAACACCAGGTCCGCCCGCTCGGCGGCATCGAGCACGTCGATCGCGCCGACCGTGATCGCGGCGTCGGCGGCAATCGCCTCGAGCACTCGCTGCCAGCGCACGGCGATGCCGGCGACCGTGTCCTCATCGAACAGTTCGGTGGCGTAGTTCAGTGCCAGCGCCATGCCGCCGTGGCCGGGTTCACCCAGTTCGGAGAGCGTGAACTGCAGGTCGAAGCGGGCGACGCTCTCGTCGAGGTCGAGCGCCGACACTGCCAGGCCGGGCAGTTCGAGGGTGGTGCGGTCCAGGTTCTGGAAGGCCAGCATCACCTGGAACAGCGGGTTGCGCGACTGCGACCGCTCGGGTGCCAGGAGTTCCACCAGGCGCTCGAACGGGACATCGGCGTTGCCGAAGGCGTCGAGGTCGGTCGTGCGCGCTTGTTCCAGCAGGTCGGTGAAGGACTCGGCCGGGCGGACGCCGGTGCGCAGGACCAGGGTGTTGACGAACATGCCGACCAGGTCGTCGAGTGCCTGTTCACCACGGCCCGCGATGGGGGTGCCGATGGCGATGTCGTCGGAGCCCGACAGCCGGGCCAGCAGCACCGCGAGGGCGGTGTGCATGACCATGAACAGCGACGCACCCTGACGACGGGCGACCTCGTCGAGCTTGGCGATCAGCTCGGGCGGGAGTTCGCGGTGCACGGTGGCGCCGTGGTGCGAGGCGATCGCCGGGCGGGCGCGGTCGAACGGCAGGGTCAGTTCGTCGGGGACACCGGCGAGCTGGGACTGCCAGTAGCCGACCTGGCGCGACATCAGCGAGTCGGCGTCGTCCTCGGTGCCGAGCACGGCGCGCTGCCAGATCGCGAAATCGGCGTACTGCACGGGCAGCGGCGTCCAGCCGGGGGCGGTGCCCTGGGCGCGGGCGGTGTAGGCGCGCATCACGTCGCGGGTCAGCGGCGCGATCGAGAAGCCGTCGGCGGCGATGTGGTGCACGACGACGACAAGAACGTGCTCGGTGCGACCGGCCGACTCGGACTCGATCGCCGAGCCTGACCCATCGGCGCCTGCCGCGGCGACGCGGAACAGACGCGCGCGCATCGGAACCTGTTCGGCCACATCGAAACCGGTGGAGACGAACTCGGTGACGGTGCCGAACAGCTCGTCCCGATCGATGGCGACCGGGCGCAGGTCCAGTGAGATGCGTTCCGCCGCAACGATCTGCTGCACCGGGGTGCCGCCGTGCTCGGGGTAGCGGGTGCGCAGCGATTCGTGCCTGCGGACCAGGTCGGCCAGCGCGAGTGCCAGTGCCTCGGTGTCGAGTTCGCCGGTGAGGCGGATCGCGACGGGCAGGTTGTAGGCGGCCGAGGTGGTGTCGTACTTGTTGAGGAACCACATGCGCTGCTGGGCGAACGACAGCGGAACCAGTTCGCCTTCAGCCCGCTCGCGGGCGACCAGCGCCGCACGCGCGGTACCGCCGGTGTGCGATTCCACCCGTGCCGCGAGGGCTTCCACGGTGGAGGCTTCGAACAGCGCGCGCACCGGCACCGTGGCGCCGAGCGCCGCACCGATGCGGGCCACGACGCGGGTGGCGATGAGCGAGTTGCCGCCGAGGTCGAAGAAATCGTCGTCGACACCCACCCGGTCCAGGCCGAGCACATCGGCGAAGACCGCGGCCACGGTTTCCTGCACCGGGGTGACCGGTGCGCGGAAGGCCCGCGCCTGCACCGCGGGAGCGGGCAGCGCGCGGCGGTCCAGCTTGCCGTTGACGGTCAGCGGGATCCACTCGAGGCGCACGAGCGCCGCGGGAACCATGTAGGCGGGCAGCTGTTCGGCCGCACCGCTGCGGATGGTCTCGAGGTCGGGTTCGAGGTCGCTCTCGGCGACCACGTAGGCGACGATCCGCTGGTCACCCGGCTGATCCTCACGCACGATGACCGCGGCCTGGGCGATACCCGGCTGCGCGAGCACGGCGGCTTCGATCTCACCGAGTTCGATGCGGAAACCGCGAACCTTCACCTGGTCGTCGGCGCGGCCCAGGTATTCGAGTTCGCCGAAGCGGTTCCAGCGCGCGAGGTCGCCGGAGCGGTACAGGCGCGAGCCACCCTGGTTCGGGCCGGCAAGCGGGTTGGCGACGAAACGGGTGGCGGTCAGGTCGGGGCGACCTAGGTAGCCGCGCGCCAACTGCGGTCCGGCGACATACATTTCGCCCGCGACGCCCACCGGCACGGGCCGCAACCGGTTGTCGAGGACGTACACGCCCAGACCCGCGATGGCCCGGCCGACGACCGAACCGGCAGCGGCGGCAATGGTTTTCGCGTCGAGCGCGCGGAACGACACGTGCACCGTGGTCTCGGTGATGCCGTACATGTTGACCAGCGTCGGCGAGCTGTCACCGTGGCGCGCAACCCAATCCGTCAGACGACGTAGCTCGAGGGCCTCGCCACCGAACACGACGTAGCGCAGCGCGAGCGGCTCCAGACCCGGTCCGGCGTTGCGGTCGGCCTCGGCCAGCTGGTAGAAGGCCGACGGCGTCTGATTGAGCACCGTCACCTGTTCGACGCGCAGCAGTTCCAGGAACTGCTCGGGCGAACGGGAGGTGTAGTAGTCGACGACGATCAGCGAGCCACCGAACAGCAGCGGGCCCCACAGCTCCCACACCGAGAAGTCGAAGGCGTAGGAGTGGAACAGCGTCCACACATCGCGCGGGCCGAAGCCGAAGTCGCGGTCGGTGTTGGCGAACAGGCGCACCACATTGCGGTGCGCGACCGCGACACCCTTGGGCCGGCCGGTCGAGCCGGAGGTGTAGATGACGTAGGCGACATTGTCCGGCGAGAGCGGGGCGAGCCGGTCGGCGTCGGTGATCGGCGCGTCGTCGGCGTCTTCGATATTGCCGGTTTCCACGGCGAATCCGTCGAGCACCACCGAGGGCAGGTGCTCTGGCACGCTCACCTGGACCGTGGAATCGAGGACGACGCTGGTGGGGCGCGAGTCCTCGAGCACGTAGGCGATGCGCTCGGCCGGGTAGGTCGGGTCGACCGGCACGTAGCCCGCACCGGTCTTGACCACGGCGAGCAGCGCGACGACGAGATCGAGCGAGCGCGGCAGGATCACCGCGACCAGCGATTCCGGGCCGGCGCCGTCGTCGATCAGCCTGCGCGCCAGCACATTCGCGCGGCGATCGAGTTCGGCGTAGGTCAGCGACTCGACACCGAATTTGGCGGCGATGCGGTCCGGATAGGCGGCGGCCGCCGCGTCGAACAGGTCGACCAGGGTCGTGTGCTTGTTGCCGAACAGCCCGCGCCGGTAGCCGGCGGGGGTGCTGGCGTCGTGGATGACCGGCAGACCGATGGCGTCGACGCCGGAGGACACCCAGCGCTGGGCGACATCGCGCTGTTCGGCCTCGCCGAGCAGGTCGATATCGCCGACGATTACCTCGGGGTTCTCGGCGACACTGCGCAGGATGCGGACCAGGCGGTCGCCGAAGGCGGCGACGGTTTCGGCGTCGAACAGATCGGTGGCGTAGTTCCACGACAGGGAAAGGGAGCCGTCGGCGGCTTCGCCCACGGTGAGCTGCACGTCGAATTTCGCTGTGCCCGGGTCGAAGTCGACGACATCGAGGTCGAGGCCGGGCAGTGCGATGGTGCCGGTGTCGGCGGCGGTGGCCGCTTCGAAGGTGAGCGCCACCTGGAACAGCGGGTGGTGCGCCTGCGAACGGGTGGGGCTGAGCACGTCGACGAGGCGCTCGAAGGGCACCTCGGCATTGGCGAAGGCGGACAGGTCGACCTTGCGGATCTGGTCGAGCAGGTCGCTGAAGCTCGCGCCGGCGTCGACCTCGCTGCGCAGCACCAGGGTGTTGACGAACATGCCGACCAGGTCGTCGAGCGTGCGCTCGCCACGACCGGCGATGGGGGTGCCGATGGCGATGTCGGTGCTGTTGGACAGGCGCGCGGCCCAGGTGGCCAGTGCCGCGTGCATCACCATGAACAGGGTGACGCCACGGGCGCGGGCGATCTCGGTCAGCGCGTGGTGCAGCTGCGCGTCGACCGAGAAGCGGTGCAGGTCACCGGCATTGGTGGCGACCTCGGGGCGCGGCCGGTCGGCGGGCAGTTCGAGCTGATCGGGCAGGTCGCGCAGTTGCTCGGTCCAGTAGGCGAGCTGGCTCGCGGCGACCGAGTCGGGATCGGACTCCTCGCCGAGGACCTCACGCTGCCACAGGGTGTAGTCGGCGTACTGGACTTCCAGCGGCGACCAGGCGGGGATCTCACCGCGGGTGCGTTCGGTGTAGGCGATGACGACATCGCGCAGCAGCGGGCTCAGCGAGAAGCCGTCACCGCTGATGTGGTGCATGACCAGCACGGCCACGTGGCTACGGTCGTCGACGCGCAGCAGGCTCGCGCGGAACGGGACTTCGCGGGTGACGTCGAAGTGCACGCTCGCGAGTTCAATCACGCGCGCGACCACGTCGCTCGCGGCGACCGGCTGGGCGGGCAACGCGAAGCGGGCCTCGTCGACGGGCAGGACCTGCTGGTAGCCGGCGCCTTCCTCGACCGCACCCGAGGTCACCTCGGCTGCCGGGTAGAAGGTGCGCAGCGACTCGTGCCGGGTGACCACGTCGGCGATGGCCGCCTCGAGCGCGGCGACATCGAGGTCACCGGTGAGACGGATCGCGACGGGGATGTTGTTGACCGCGGTGCGGTTGTCGAAACGGTTGAGGAACCACATCCGCTGCTGCGCCTGCGACAGCGGCACCAGCTCGGGACGCGGGCGCGGAGCCAACGGGATGCGGCCACCACGACCGGTGTGCGTTTCCACGCGAGCCGCCAGCGCGGCCACCGTCGACGCCTCGAACAGCGCGCGCAGCGGCACCTGGGTGTCGAGCGCCTCGGACAGCCGGGCCGCGACCCTGGTGGCGACCAGCGAGTTGCCGCCAAGTGCGAAGAAGTCGTCGTCGAGGCCGACCTGACCGGCGCCGAGCACCTCGGCGAAGGTGGCGGCGACGATCTGCTGCACCGGGGTGACCGGCGCCTGGAAGGTGCGCGCGGCGAAGACCGGCGCGGGCAGTGCCTTCCGGTCGAGCTTGCCGGAAGCGTTGAGCGGGAACGCGTTCAGCACCACGTACGCGGCGGGCACCATGTAGACGGGCAGCGCGGTGCCGAGGGCGTCCTTCACCGCGTCGGTATCGACGGTGGCGCCGGTCTGCGGAATGACGTAGGCGACCAGCTGATCGCCGGTGTGCTCATCGGCGCGGACCACGACCACCGACTGGGCGATCTCCGGCAGCGCGGTGAGCGCCGACTCGATCTCGCCGAGCTCGATGCGCAGACCACGCAGCTTCACCTGGAAGTCGGTGCGGCCCAGGTACTCCAGTTCGCCGTCCGCGGTCCAGGTGACGAGGTCACCGGTGCGGTACATGCGCTCGCCGCCCGCGGGGCTGTCGGCGGACCCGGAGGTAGCGGAGCGTGACCACGCAGGGCCCTCGGCAGCGCCGCTATTAGATCCAGCGAACGGGTCGGCGACGAAGCGGTCCATCGTCAGGTCGGCGCGACCCACATACCCGTGGGCCAGCTGCACGCCCGCGAGGTAGAGCTCACCCGCGACACCCACCGGAACGGGTCGCAGCCGCGAATCCAGCACGTACAGGCGGGTATTGAACACCGGCGCGCCGATCGGCACCGTCTCGGTGTCGGCGTCGGTGACCTCGTGATAGGTCACGTCGACCGCGGCTTCGGTGGGGCCGTAGAGGTTGTGCAGTGCGGCGCCGGTCAATTCGCGCAGACGCTGCGCGGTCGGCAACGGCAGCGCCTCACCGGAGGCGAACACATTGCGCAGCGAGACGCATTCGGCGGCAAGCGGTTCGGTGACGAACACGGCCATCATCGACGGCACGAAGTGCACGGTGGTGACCTGTTCGGCCACGATCAACCGGGCCAGGTAGGCCGGGTCGCGGTGGCCGTCCGGCTTGGCGACGACCAGGCGCGCGCCGACCTGCAAGGGCCAGAAGAACTCCCACACCGACACGTCGAAGGTGGCGGGGGTCTTCTGCAGCACCACGTCGTCGGCGGCGAGGCCGTAGGCGGCGTGCATCCACACCAGGCGGTTGACGATCGCCGCGTGACTGACCGCGACACCCTTGGGCCGGCCGGTCGAGCCAGAGGTGAAGATGACGTAGGCGGTGTTGTCCGAGCGCAGCGGGCGATGCCGATCGGCATCGGTGACCGGCGCGGTGGAGTGGCCGGACAGGTCGAGCTGGTCGATGCGCACCTCGCGACCGGCGGCCGCGGGCAGGCTCTCGCCGGAGGTGAGCACGCAGACCGGCTGCGCGGTCTCGAGGATGTGCTCGATGCGCTCGGCCGGGTGGTCGGGATCCAGCGGCACATAGGCGCCACCGGCGGCGGACACGGCGTACATGCCGACCAGCAGGTCGATCGAGCGCCGCATGCCGAGTGCCACATACGATTCCGGGCCGACACCGGCGTCCTTGAGCCAGCGCGCCAGCTGACGCACCCGCCCGGCGAACTCGGCGTAGGACAGACTCGTCCCCTCGAAGGTGAGCGCGATCGCATCGGGGGTCCGCGCGACCTGGGCCTCGAACAGCGCGTGGAGGGTGGCCGGTTCGTCGTCACTCGGCGTGCTCAGCGCGGCGTCGACGGCGAATTCGGTGTCGTTCCAGCGATCGAGCACCAGGGCACGCTCGGCGGAGTCGAGCAGTTCGATGTCACCGACGGGGGCCGAGGGGTCGACCACGATGGCGGTGAGCACGCGCAGCAGGCGAGCACCGAAGGTCGCGGCGAATCCCGCGTCGAAAAGGTCTGTCGCGTAGACCAGTTCGGCGTCCATATGGCTGTCGTCGTCGGCCGGGACCTCGCTGAGCGCGAGCTGCAAATCGAACTTGGCCATGTGCTGGTCGATGCCGAGCTCGGAAACCGTGAGGCCGGGCAGTTCCAGGGTGGTGCGGCCCAGATTCTGGAACGAGAGCATCACCTGGAACAGCGGGTGGCGCGACTGCGAGCGCGCCGGGTTGAGCACCTCGACGAGGCGCTCGAACGGCACGTCGGCGTGCGCGAAGGCGGCCAGGTCGTGTTCGCGGACCTGACCGAGCAGCTCGGTGAAGGTCGCGCCCGGGTCGACCTGCGCGCGCAACACCAGGGTGTTGACGAACATGCCGACCAGGTCGTCGAGTGCCTGCTGGCCACGACCCGCGACCGGGGTGCCGATGGCGATGTCGGAGGTGCCGGACAGGCGCGACAGCAACACGGCGAAAGCGCTGTGCACCACCATGAACAGGGTGGTGCTGTGCTCGTGGGCGACCCGGTTCAGTGCCTCGACGAGCTCGCCCGGCACTTCGAAGCGGTGCGTGCCGGCCTGGTAGCTGGCCTGGGCGGGCCGCGGCTTGTGGCCCAGGCGCAGTTCGTCGGGCAGGTCGGCCAGCGCGCCGCGCCAGTGCTCGAGCTGCTCGGAGATCAGCGAGGTGGGATCGGTCTCGTCGCCGAGGATTTCCCGCTGCCACAGCGCGTAGTCGACGTACTGCACCTCCAGCGGGGGCCAGCCGGGTTCGGTGCTCGCGGTGCGGGCGACGTAGGCCGTCATCAGGTCGCGCACCAGCGGGCGCAGCGAGAAACCGTCGGCGGCGATGTGGTGGACCACCATCACCAGCACGTGCTCGCGTTCGCTGAGCTCGTAGACCCGAAGGCGCACAGGCGCATTCGCGGTGACATCGAAACCGCGACGGGCGAACTCGTAGAGCGAGATCGCCATATCGGTCTCGTCGGGGCGACCGGCGGGCCCGGAGGCGGTAGCGGAGCGTGACCACGCAGGGCCCTCGGAAGCCCCGAAGTCGGACACAGCCTCCACCAGCTCGACGTCCGGGATCGAGCCCGCGGCGGCGAGGACCTTCTGGTAGGCGGTGCCGTCCGCCATGGTGGCGCGCCCCGGCTCGGGGGCCACGTACACGGGGTAGACCGTGCGCAGGGTTTCGTGCCGGGCGACCACGTCGGCGACCGCGCCGCGCAGGGCGGGCAGGTCGAGCAGGCCCTGCAGGCGGACCGCGACCGGGATGTTGTAGGTGCCGGTGTCGGCGATGTCGAAGCGGTTCAGGAACCACATGCGCTGCTGCGCGAGCGAGAGCGGCGGATGCTCGGGGCGCTGACGGGCGGTGAGCGCGGCGCGCAGACCGGTGCCCGCGTGCGATTCCACCCGGGCGGCCAACGCACCGACGGTGGGCGCCTCGAACAGGGTGCGCACGCCGACCTCGGCGTCGAGCGCCTTGCTCAGGCGGGCCGCGACCTGGGTGGCGACCAGGGAGTTGCCGCCGAGGGCGAAGAAGTCGTCGTCCACGCCGACGCGCTCGGCGCCGAGCAGGTCGGCGAAGATCTCGGCGACGATCTCCTCGATCGGGGTCGAGGGCGCACGGAACACCTTCGCCTCGAACACGGGCGCGGGCAGCGCTTTACGGTCGAGTTTGCCGGAAGCGTTGAGCGGGAAGGCATCCAGCACGACCAGTGCCGAGGGCACCATGTAGGTGGGCAGCTCGGCGGTGATGCCCGCCTTCACCGCGGCCACGTCGACGGTCGTCTCCGCCTCCGGCACAAGGTAACCGACGAGCTGGTCACCGGCGTGCGCGTCGGAGCGCACGACCACGACCGACTGCGCGACACCCGGCTGGGCCAGCAGGGTCGCTTCGATCTCGCCGAGTTCGATGCGCAGACCGCGCAGCTTCACCTGGAAGTCGGTGCGGCCCAGGTAGTTCAGCTCGCCATACGACAGGCCGTTCTCATCGGAGACCGCGGTCCAGGTGACGAGGTCGCCGGTGCGGTACATGCGCGAACCGGCCGCGCCGTACGGGTTGGCGACGAAACGGTCGGCGGTCAGGTCGGCGCGGTTGAGGTAGCCGACGGCCAGCTGATCGCCCGACAGATAGAGCTCTCCCGCGACGCCGGGGGCCACGGGGTGCAGCCGGGAATCCAGCACGAACACCCTGGTGTTCCACACCGGGCGGCCGATCGGCACCGACTCCACATCGGCGTCGACGACCTCGTGATAGGTCACGTCGACCGCGGCCTCGGTGGGGCCGTACAGGTTGTGCAGGCGCGCGCCGGTGAGCTCACGCAGACGCTGCGCGGTGGGCGCGGGCAGCGCCTCACCGGAGGCGAACACCTGACGCAGGCGCACCGCGTCACCGTTGCCGTTGCTGCCGAGGGTCGAGACGAACACCGACAGCATCGAGGGCACGAAGTGCGCGGTGGTGATGTCGCGTTCGGCGATGATCTGGGCCAGGTACACCGGGTCGCGGTGGCCGTCGGGCTTGGCGACGACCAGGCGGGCGCCGGTCTGTAAGGGCCAGAAGAACTCCCACACCGACACGTCGAAGGTGGCCGGGGTCTTCTGCAGGACGGCGTCGGCGACGTCGATCGGGTACTCGTGCTGCATCCACAGCAGCCGGTTGACGATCGCGGCGTGGTCGACCGCCACCCCCTTGGGGCGCCCGGTCGAGCCGGAGGTGAAGATCACGTAGGCGGTGTTGGTGGCCCGCAGCGGTCGCACGCGTTCGGCATCGGTGATCGGGGCACCGCTGAAGTCGGCGGGCGAGAAGATGTTCTCGACCGCGGCCACGGTGACACCGTCGGCTTCGAACGAGTCGCGACGGCTGGTGAGCACCAGTCGCGGCTGCGCGGTCTCGATGATGTGGCCGATGCGGTCGGCGGGCTGATCCGGATCCAGCGGCACGTAGGCGGCACCGCTCTGCAGCACCGCGTACATCGCGACGACCAGCTCGGTGGAGCGCCGGATCGCCAGTGCCACCTGGTCACCGGGGCCGATGCCGTCGGCGATCAAGCGGCGGGCGATGCGGTTGGCCCGCTCCTGCAGCTCGCGGTAGGACAGTTCTTCCTGCTCGAAGACCAGGGCGACGGCGTCCGGGGTCCGCTCGACCTGCGCGTCGAACAGCGACACCAGCGTGCCGTGCGGGACCGCGTGCGCGGTGTCGTTCCAGTCGACGAGAACCTGCGCGTGCTCCTCGGGCGCGAGCAGATCGATATCGCCGACGAACACCTCGGGATCGGCGAGGACCGCGGCGAAGATGTTGTCGAGCCTGCGGGCGAACGCGGCGACCGTCGATTCCTCGAAAAGGTCGAGCGCGTAGGAGAACTCGGCCGCCATGCCGCCGACTTCGCCGTTGGGGTCCTGCACCTCGGTGAGCGTGAGCTGCAAGTCGAACTTGGCGAGCTGGGGGTCGTAATCGATACCGCTGACCGCGAGGCCGGGCAGCTGGAGCGTGGCCTGCTTGTTGTTCTGGAACGACAGCATCACCTGGAACAGCGGGTGACGTGCCTGCGAACGGGCCGGGTTGAGCACCTCGACCAGGCGCTCGAACGGCACGTCGGCGTGCGCGAAGGCCTGCAGGTCGGTCTCGCGGGCCTGGGCGAGCAGGGTGGCGAACGGGGTCGCGCCGTCGACCTGCGAGCGCAGCACCAGGGTGTTGACGAACATGCCGACCAGGTCGTCGAGTGCCTGATCACCACGGCCCGCGACCGGGGTACCGATCGCGATGTCACTGGTGCCGCTGGCACGGGCCAGCAGCACCGCGAGGGCGCTGTGCATGACCATGAACAGCGAGGCGTTGTAGCGGCGGCCCAATTCGACCAGTGCGCGCTGGGTTTCGCTCGCGATGACGAAGCTGTACGTACCGCCACGGTAGGACGCGGCGGGCGGGCGCGGGTGATCGGCCGGGAGTACCAGCTCGTCGGGCAGGTCGGCGAGTTCTTTTGCCCAGTAGGCGATCTCGGAGGAGATCAACGACTGCGGATCGTCCTCGGAACCGAGCACCTCACGCTGCCAGAGCGAGTAATCGGCGTACTGGACCGGCAATTCGGCCCAGGTCGGCGCTTCCCACGAGGTGCGGGCCGCGTAGGCCATGATCACATCGCGGGAGAGCGGGGCCATCGACCAGCCGTCGGCGGAGATGTGGTGCACCACCATGCCGAGCACGTACTCGGACTCGGAAACCTCGAAAAGCCGTGCGTGCAGCGGTACTTCGCTGGTCACGTCGAACGCCATCGACGCCAGATCGATCAGATGATCGATGAGGTTGTCCTCGGTGACCCGGTACGGGGTGAGGTCGGGGACGATCTGCGCGGCATCGAGGACCACCTGCACGGGGCCGGTGCCGGAGTCGGGGAACACGGTGCGCAGCGACTCGTGCCGGTCGATGACATCGATGACCGCGACCTGCAGCGCGGCCACATCGAGGTCACCGGACAGCCGGATCGCGACGGGGATGTTGTTCACCGCCGAGGCGGTGTCGAAGCGGTTGAGGAACCACATGCGCTGCTGCGCCAGCGACAGCGGCACCAGGTCGGGCCGTTCGCGGGCGACCAGCGCCTTGCGCGCACCATCACCGGCCTGGGACTCCACCCGGGCGGCCAGCGCCGCCACGGTGGGTGCCTCGAACAGCATGCGGACCGGGACCCGGGTATCGAGGGCGATACCGATGCGGGAGGCGACCTGGGTGGCGATCAGCGAGTTGCCGCCCAGTTCGAAGAAGTCGTCCTCGACACCGACTCGCGACAGCTCGAGCACGTCGGCGAAGATCTGCGCGACGATCTGCTCGATCGGGGTGGTGGGCGCACGGAATTCGCGCACCTCGAACACCGGTGCGGGCAGCGCGCGACGATCGAGCTTGCCGTTGACGGTCAGCGGGACCGCGGCGAGCACCATGATCGACGAGGGCACCATGTACGCGGGCAGACGCTGCCCGACGTGGTCGGTCAGTTCGGCGATATCGATCGAACTGCCGGGCACCGCAACGACATAGGACACCAGCGAGGTGCTGCCGCCCTTGTTCTTGTGGCCGATGCTCACCGCGAAGTCGACGGTCTCGTGCGAGGCGAGTGCGGAGTCGATCTCGCCCAGTTCGATCCGGAAACCGCGGACCTTCACCTGGAAGTCGGAGCGGCCGACGTATTCCACATTGCGATCGGCGGTCCAGCGCACCACGTCACCGGTGCGGTACATCCGCTCGCCGGGGGCGTACGGGTTGGCGACGAATCGGTCGGCGGTCAGCGAGGCGCGCGCGTGGTAGCCACGCGCCATACCGACGCCACCGATGTAGAGCTCACCCGCGACACCGACCGGCACGGGGCGCAGGCGGTCGTCGAGGATCAGGGTGTGGACGCCGCGGATGGGGCCGCCGATGACGACCCGCTCCCCCGGGATCAGCCCTTCGCTGAGGTTGGACGCGATGGTGGTTTCGGTGGGGCCGTAGACATTGCCGAGCATGCGCCGCGTTCCGTTGGGCAGGCGCACCGCCCACTTGGCGACCAGTTCCGGCGGGACCGCTTCACCACCGGCGGCGAGCACCCGCAGGTGATCGAGGCCGCGGGCGTCGAAGGTGGCCAGCGCGGCGGGGGTCACGAACGCGTGGGTGACCTGTTCGGTGATGAGGATCTCGCGCAGTTCCTCGCCGCCGTAGACGCCCGGCGGGACGACGACGAGCGTGCCGCCGCGACCGATGGCGAGCAGCATCTCCAGCACCGACGCGTCGAACGAGGGCGAGGCGAAATGCAGTGCGCGGGTGTCGGAGTCGAGCGAGTACAGGTCGATCTGCTCGGCACAGAAGTTCGCGACGCTGGCATGGGTCACCACGACGCCCTTGGGTACACCGGTGGAGCCGGAGGTGTAGATCAGGTACGCGGGCTGCGCGGGATCGGTCTGGCGGAGGAGTTCGCGCGGGGCCAGCGGCGCATCGGAGATGTGGTCGAGGTCGATGTCGTCGACCACCACCCAGCTGACCGAATCGGGCAGCTCGCCGGCTTCACCGGTGACCGTGATACCCACGGACACACCGGCATCGGTGATCATGTGGGCGATGCGGTCGGCCGGGTAGTTCGGGTCGACGGGCACGAACGCGGCGCCGGTCTTGGCGACCGACCACACTGCCAGCACCGACTCCAGCGAACGCGGCACGGCGACGGCGACGAAGTCCTCGGCACCGAGGCCCTGCTGGATCAGCAAGCGCGCCAGCTGGTTCGAGCGACGATCGAGGTCACCGTAGGAGACAGCTGTCCCCTCGAACACCACGGCGGTCGACTCGGTGTCGCGGGCGGCCTGGGCGATCAGCTGCGGCAGCGTGCGAGCCACCGCGGCGGGCGCGCCGAAACGGGTGACCAGGTCGGTGCGTTCGGCATCGTCGAGCACATCGATCGCACCGACGGTGACGGCCGGGTCGGCCAGGATCGCGTCGAGCACGCGGCGCCAGCGCAGCAGCAGCTCTTCGACGGTCGACTGGTCGAACAGGTCGATGGCGTAGGTGAGCACGCCGGTCATGCCCGACAGCGAGCCGGTGCCGGTGCGTTCCTCGGTGAGCGTCCACTGCAGGTCGAACTTGGCCATGTCGACCTCGACCTCGTCGGCCGTGACCGTGAGACCTGGCAGCTCCAGGGTGCCGTGCGACATCTCCTGGAACGACAGCACCACCTGGAACAGCGGGTGCCTGGCTTGGGAGCGCGAGGGGTTGAGCACGTCGACGAGCCGCTCGAACGGCACATCCGCGTTGGCGAACGCGCTCAGATCGGTTTCGCGTGTGCGGGTGAGGAATTCGGCGAACGGCTGCGTCGGGTCGACGTCGGAACGCAACACCAGGGTGTTGACGAACATGCCGATCAGGTCATCCAGTGCCTGCTCACCGCGACCGGCGATGGGGGTGCCGACGGCGATGTCGGTGGTGCCCGACAGGCGCGCGAGCAGCACCGCGAGGGAGGCGTGCACCACCATGAACAGGGTGACGCCGTTGGCGCGGGCCACGGCGGCGAGCTGTTCGTGGGTGTCGGCGTCGATCTCGAAACCGACGCGCGCGCCGCGGAAGCTCTGCTGCTGCGGGCGCGGGCGGTCGCTGGGCAGGTCGAGCTGGTCGGGCAGCCCTTCGAGGGCGCGCTGCCAGTAGTCGAGCTGACGCGCGGCCATCGAGGCCGGGTCGGATTCGGCGCCGAGCAGTTCGTGCTGCCACAGCGTGTAGTCGCGGTACTGGACCGGCAGCGGCAGCCAGGCCGGGGCCTGGCCCGCGGCACGGGCCAGATAGGCGGTGGCCACATCGCGGGCCAGCGGACCGAAGGAGAAACCGTCGGCCGCGATGTGGTGGACCACGAAGGCGACCGCGTATTCCGGTGTGCCTGCGCCGTGACCGGCGGGCTCGGAGGCGGTAGCGGAGCGTGACCACGCAGAGCCCTCGGGAGCGGCGCCGTTGGACTCAGCGGTTCCGCCGACCACCTTGAAGATCTGCACCCGGATCGGCAGTTCGAGGGTGACGTCGAAGCCGGTGGAGGCGAAGTCGATCAGCTCCTCGCGCAGCCGCGACTGGTCGATCGGGGTCACCGCGATGCCGAGATCGAATTCGTCGGCGCCGAGCACGTGCTGGAAGCCGCCGTCGGCGTCGGGGAAGATCGTGCGCAGCGATTCCTGGCGCACCACAACATCATTGAGCGCGGCGATCAGGGCGTCGACCTCGACGCGACCCTTCATCTGCACCACGAAGGGCAGGTTGTAGGTGGGCGCGGTCGGGTCGAATTGGTTGATGAACCACATCCGCTGCTGGGCCAGCGACAGCGGCACCTGTGCGGGATGCGGCTGCGCGACCAGCGGCGGACGCACCGCGGAAATATCTGCGGGCGTGGCGGATTCGGCACGTAAGGCGAGTCCGGCCACCGTCGGGGTCTCG
Organism: Nocardia sp. IBHARD005; assembly: GCF_052814245.1. NCBI lineage: Bacteria > Bacillati > Actinomycetota > Actinomycetes > Mycobacteriales > Nocardiaceae > Nocardia > Nocardia sp. IBHARD005. The sequence goes on along the minus strand of NZ_CP199935.1, from coordinate 2,340,516 downwards.
AACAGCGCGCGCACACCCAGCTGGATGCCGAACGCGGCACCGATGCGGGCGACGACCTGGGTGGCGACCAGGGAGTTGCCACCGAGTTCGAAGAAGTTGTCGTCGGCGCCGACCCGTTCCTGGCTCAGCACGTCGGCGAAGATGCCCGCCACGATCTGCTCGGCCGGGGTGCGCGGCGCGCGGAAATCGCCTGCGGCAGCAGTGAAGACGGGTTCGGGCAGTGCCTTGCGATCCAGCTTGCCCGAGGTGTTGAGCGGGAACGCGTCGAGCACCATGATCGACGCGGGCACCATGTAGGCGGGCAGCTTCTCGGACACGAAACGGGTCAGCGTCGCCGGGTCGGCGGACTGGCCGGGCGCGGGCACGATGTAGGCCACCAGCTGCTGGCCGGTCGCGGTATCGACCACCAGGACCGCGGCCTGGCTGACACTCGGGTGCGCGAGCAGATCGGTTTCGATCTCGCCGAGCTCGATGCGCTGACCGCGGAACTTCACCTGGAAGTCGGTGCGGCCGATGTATTCCAGGACGCCGTCAGCGTTCCAGCGCACCAGGTCGCCGGTGCGGTACATGCGTTCGCCGGGGGCGCCGACAGGGTTGGCGACGAAGCGGTCCGAGGTCAGGTCGGGGCGGCCGCGGTAGCAGCGGGCCAGCTGACGGCCGGCCAGATACAGCTCACCCGGTGCGCCGATCGCGGCCGGGCGCAGCCGCGAATCCAGTACGTAGACTTCGACATTCCACTCGGGGATACCGATCGGCACCTGCGTGGTGTCGGCTTCGGTGGCCTCCCAGTAGGTGACCGAGACGGCTGCTTCGGTGGGGCCGTAGAGGTTGTGCAGGCCGGCGTCGGAGATCGCGCGCAGACCCGCGGCGGTCTCGGGGGGCAGTGCTTCACCGATGACGAAAACCGCACGCAGCGTTGCGCATTGGGCCTGCGTCGCGTGGGAGACGAACACGGTCAGCATGGACGGGACGAAGTCCGTCACGGTGACACCGTGGCGGGCGATCATGTCCGCGACATACAGCGGGTCGCGGTGGCCGTCGGGGCTGGCGATGACCAGTTTCGCGCCGACCATCAACGGCAGGAAGTAGCCCCACAGCGATACGTCGAAAGTGGTGGCGGTCTTCTGCAGGTAGACGTCTTCGGCGGTCAACCGGTACTCGTCGAGCATCCACAGCTCTTGGTTGACGATCGCGTGGTGGGTGACCGCGACGCCCTTGGGGCGACCGGTGGAACCCGAGGTGTAGATGACGTAGGCGGTGTTGTCCGGGCGCAGCGGGGACAGCCGGTCGGCATCGGTGACAGGTGTGGCGTCGAAACCGGTCGTGTCGAGTCGGTCGATCTCGACGCGGGCGACGGTTTCCGGGAGATCGAGGTCGTCGCCGGTGGTGGTCAGGACGCAGACCGGTGCCGCGGACTCGAGGATGTAGGCGGTGCGGTCGGCCGGATGATCCGGGTCGATCGGCACATACGCGCCACCGGCCCTGAGCACCGCGTGCATGCCGATGACGAGGTCGAGCGAGCGGCGCATGCCGAGCGCTACCAGGGATTCCGGGCCGACACCATCGGCGATCAGGAAACGGGCGAGGCGGTTCACCTTCGCGCCGAACTCGGCGTAGGTGAGGGTTTCGCCCTCGAAGTCGAGGGCGATGCTGTCCGGAGTCAGCGGGATCTGCGCGTCGAGCAGCGCGGGCAGGGTGGTCGCGGGGACCTCGTGTGCCGCGTCGTTCCACTCGGTCAGCGAGCGTTCCAGTTCCGCGGTGCCGGTGACCGGCAGCTTCCACACCGGTAGCTCGGCCTCGGCGGCCAGGAAACGGTCGAAGAACTCGAGGAACCGGCCGTGATGGGTTTGCGCGTCGGCCGCCGAGTACAGGTTCGGGTTGGTCTCGAAGTCGATGTGGGAGCGAGTACCACCGTGCGACTGATAGAAGTTGACGCCCAGGTCCTCGATGCTGCCCGTGGACAGCACGTTGAGCGTGCCCTCCATGTCACCGAAGCTCAAGTGGTTGTCGAACAGCATGATGTTGACCCACGGGCCGAAGAACTCCGTGGAGACCATGCCCTCACCCGCCGAGTCACGGCGGATGTCCTCGTGGCGGTAGCGCTGGTGGCGCAGAGCGCCGGAGACCTCGGTGGTCACCGAACGCAGCAACTGCGCGACCGTGGTGTCGTGGCCGACGCGCAGACGCAGCGGGACGATGTTGGAGGTCACGCCGCCGGAGCGCCGCATCACCGCGGTGGTGCGGGCGGTGACCGGGAGACTGAGGATGACGTCGGAGGTACCGGTGATCTGGGCCAGGTAGGCGGCGAAGCCTGCGATCAGCAGCGGTGCCGCGGTGCTGTCGTGGCGGGCGATCGCGGCGGTGAGCCGCGCGTCCTGGGCGGGGTTCAGTGCCGCGCTGGTGACGTCGTTGACCGGCGAGGGCGGGGCCGAGCGACCAGTGAGGCTGCTGCCCTCCTCCAGACCCGCTACGCGCTGAGCCCAGTGCTCTTTGTCGGACTGGAAACGGGTGCTGTCGCGGTAGACGAGCTCGGAGTCGTAGAGCGCGCGCAGGTCGGTGGCTTTGTTCGGCGGGGCCGGAGTGCCGGTGACCGCGGCGGTATAGAGCTGCGCCGTGCGGTTGACGAAGTTGTTGGCGCCGAAACCGTCGAGCACGATGTGGTGGACGCGGGCATACCAGTACCAGCGATCATCGCTGAGCTGGATCGCGGCGGCCTGGACGAGGCGGTCGCGAACGATGTCGAGCGGGCGGCTGTACTCGGCGCGCATCCACGCGGCGGCGGCGGCTTCCGGGTCGGCCTCGCCACGCACATCGACATGGATCAGCGTCGCGTCCTGGGTGGGATCGACGGTCTGCATGGGCTCACCGTCGACCTCGACGATGCGCAGCCAGCCCGACTCGAGGTCGGTGGCCGCGTCGGCACTCGCGCGCTCGAGCACGGCGACATCGAGGCGTCCACGCAGGTCGACGTACTGGGCGATATTGATCGGCACCTGTGGGTCGACGTGCTGCGCGTACCAGATACCCAGCTGTGCGGGCGAGAGCGGGAAGTACTCCGAAGAGTCTCCACGTCCGTCACCAGTTTCGCCGTTTCCGCCGAAATCCAGCCGGTCCAACCCAAACCTCGCTTCCGGAACACCTGGGTAGGCGCTCCCCGACGACACCGGAACGCGAGCGCCCACCTAATCTCCAGCGGGGCGCCCGCGTCTCGGGTTCAGTTCTCGAATCAATCAGGCAAAAATGTCCATTGGCACTATCTGTCACCCGGGCGGGTCTCGTTACACGGCCGAGACCATGCACCTGACCGCCCGGCCGCCAGCGCCGGTCTACTCGTCGCAAACCATCGCACCAATCTACCGGTGCGCCCGCCCCGCAACCAACCACCTCCATAGCTGGCAAACATCGCCCCAGGTGAAGCCCTCGACCCCCGTTTGCTGACGCTTGTCTGTGTTCTCACATCCCCACCGGATGACCTGCGCACCGCGGCAACTGAGTGATGGATCACACCGACCGGTCTGCTGTTGTGGCAGTGGGTATTACCGGGTCCTGGCGGGGTCGTAGAGGTGGGACTGGGCGCAGTCGATGGACGTGGACAGCGCGCGACCGACCAGGATCACCGCGGCTTGGCGCAGGCCCGCCGCCTCCACGTGATCGGCGATGTCGGCCAGGGTGCCACGCAGGACGAGTTGTTCGGGTTGGCTGGCGCGATAGACGACGGCGACCGGGCAGTCCGCGCCGTACTCGGCGACCAGCTCCCCGGCCAGCACCCTGATCCGGGTGATCGCGAGATGCAGGACGAGAGTCGCGCCGGTGGCGGCGAAGTTCGCCAGAGCCTCACCTTCCGGCATCGCGGTGGAACGGGCCTGGGTTCGGGTGAGAACCACCGACTGGACGACCTCTGGGACAGTCAGCTCAGTGCCAAGGGCTGCTGCTGCGGCCGCATAGGCGGGGACGCCGGGGGTGATGTCCCACGGCACGTTGCGGGCGTCGAGTCTGCGGGTCTGCTCGGTGAGCGCCGAATAGAGGGAAGGATCGCCCGAGCACAGCCGCGCCACGTCGTGGCCCGCCTCGGTGGCGCGCACGAGGTGGTCGATGATCTGGTCCAGGTTCAGGTGCTGGGTGTCGATCAGTTCGGTGCCGGGCGCGCAGTGGGCCAGGACCTCGGGGTCGAGGTAGGTGCCCGCGTAGAGGCAGACCGGGCTGTCGCGCAGGAGGTTGACCGCTCGCACCGTGAGCAGGTCGGCGGCGCCTGGGCCTGCCCCGATGAAGTGCACAGTCATGCACAGGAGTCTAGGAGTGTCCCCTGGACGGGGAGACAAGTAGGTTCTGTGTCGGACGGCAGGCGCAGGCGACGACGAAACGGGGTTCCGCGATGCGGGTGTCAGGCAGGAGCGGTGGGGTGCGCAGCGCAGGTGCTTGCGCGGTTGTGGTCGTGGCGGCGACGTTGGCGGCAGGATGCTCGGCCGACACGGTTGCGGGTAAAGCCACCGCTGCTGGGGACAGCTTCGCACCCTCGGCGGACAATCAGGATCCCTCGCTACAGATTCGCGGCGTTGTCATCACCGAGATCGCGCCGGGGCAGCAGCACGTGCGCCCGACCCAGCGAGTCGCCTATCCGTCGATCCCCCCGGTGGGCGGACCGCACGACGCGCAATGGGCGGCCTGCACCGGCGTCGTCTATTCGAAGGCCCTGCGCACCGAGAACGCGGTGCACTCGCTCGAACACGGCGCAGTGTGGATCGCGTACAACCCCGCGAAGGTGAGCCCGCAGGATCAAGCTCTGCTGAGCGCGAAGGTGACCGACCGGCAGTACACCCTGATGTCGCCCATCCCCGACATGGACCACCCGATCTCGTTGCAGTCGTGGGGCCACCAACTCACCCTCGACTCCGCCACCGACGAACGCATCGACCAGTTCATCGTCGCCCTCCGCGAAAACCCTTACACCACCCCAGAAGTCGGCGCGACCTGCTCGTCCCCGCTCTTCGACCGCACCGATCCCCCACCGTACGACCCGAGCCCGCCGGGCCCCGACGCTGTCCCGATGTCGGGTATTCGGTAGTCGGACGCGAGCTGAGGACAACCATGGAGTCGGCCAAGTCAGCCGCGCGGCGCCACCACTAGCCGGTCATATCGAACTGTGCGATGACCTTCGTCGGCCGTACCCGCACCACGAGTTCACCGGCAACCCCGTTGCGCTGACCGAACTGCTCCGCCTTGTCCGGCCCCATGTACCGGGCGGCGATGGCGGTAGCCGTACGCACGAGCTCATCGAGGTCCTCGGACAGCGTGACCGTCCCCTGCACCTCGACCAGCCCATACGGCGGCTCTTCGAGGTCGACACACAACGCGACACGCGGATCACGCGCGAACGCCCGCCCCTTGGCCGTGTTCTTCCCCGTATTGAAAACCAGCTCATCACCTTCGACGATGAACCACACCGGCGTCACCAGCGGACGCCCATCCGCCGCAGCGAACGCCACCTTGCCCGTTCGCGTTCCGTGGGAAAGAAATTCGCGCACCTTGGGATCAGACAGGGAAGTCATGGGCCCAGGGTAGGCCAACAAGACGACACCTCGCGGCACCGACAGACCGGCCAGTCATTCACGCGCTCAGTAACCCGACGGTCTCCTGAACACGGGCAGAATCGGGACGGACTCAACTCGATGCGCGGGTTCGATCGCGATGCTGGTCGACGAGGTGCTGGTAAAAACTGTTCTCCGGCGAGTCCAGCGAGATGGCTCGCAGGCCGACAGTGACGTTCCGGTCCGCTGCAGTCGAGTACCCGTTCTCAGCGATACCGAGGTCCTCGACAACCGCGGTCACCAAGGCGTCCAGTTCGTCATCAGTGACGTAGACAGCGAGACAGCATTCCACCGGAACACGTGCCGCGTCGTACCCGTCGACCCATGCGCGCTGCGCGAACTCATCGAATGCGATGACAGGACCGAAGCTTGTGTAGCACGGGATGCGGTTCACCCCCTCGATCCGGTGGACACTGCCTTCGAGCACCAAAGCAATCGGGTGGATCCCCTCACCATCGAATGCGCCGACCCCCGCCCCATCCAAAAACCCCAGCCCTACTGCGAACTCCCAGACGTTATACGAGCCAGGACTGGGGCGTGTTGTCATCGTCATCGTCGCTCGGTCCTACGATTTCGCCACGGCGGAAGACTGAGCCGTAGGTCAAAGCTCGAACGGTTTCATTGGGCGGCGTCGGCTTTGCGACGGGACGGTACAGCCAGTCGTAGCGCGGTGATGCCTTCAACTGCGCGACCTCTGGCGGCACCGGGTTGGCCCATAGCTCGATATCGTTCCAGCGCGCTTCGCCAAGTACCACTCGCTGGGCATACATCTGCAATGCCACGGACGCAGTTGGGGAGGCCGCCAAGCGATTCATGAACTCATCAGTGACCGGAACAGCGCACAACTCTTCTATGGTGGTGTTCTCGCTGCGCATTCGCAGGCTCGCAAGAGAGTCCACCGCTCCCATCAAGCGCTGGAATGCTCGTAAATGTTGCGGGTCTGCATCGCCTGCCGCGTTATTCATCAGGAACCCCATGGTTGCGTTCCACTGCCGACCTCGTAGGCCGACTGTGGCTTATTCCTAATCGTTTCGATATTCCCCGCTGCGGCAATATCCTGGGCCATCTCCGCCTTCTGTTGAGCGTTTTCGATCTTGTCGGTGATCGGCTGCAGCTTAGCCTCGAGCCCCTCTTGGACATTGCCGACCGGATCCTTGACAAACTCGATGAAATCCTTCACCGAATTAACAGTCGTTCGAATGGTATCAACCAGTTCCAGGACATGGTCCATTACCTTCGCAAGCTGTACGGCGATGTCGCCGAGTTGGTATGCCCATCCGGCGACCGGCACCTTCTTCAGGGCGAACTTGAGTGCAGACTTGACACCTTTGACCTCGACCTGACTCTTGAGTACGTCTATTATCTTGTTGACGACTTCGGTGACAGCCTTTTCAATCTCGTCGGCAACTCGTTCGAGGGCCGTGGAGATCAATCTGCCGATCGGCCCTTCCCATTGCATTCCGGCGGACAGTCGACCAGCAAAGTCCTGGAAGCTGGTCGACGCCTGCCCGTCCCAATGCGAGTCAACCGTGGTTCTTCCCCACTCCAGATTGAGTCCACCTTTTTCGAAAGTTTCGCCAACTTCCTTGTGGACGTCGCCGACACGCCTCAGATCGTTCCAGTTCCCGGCAATCTTCTCAAGAACATCAGTGAGCGGATTATAGCCAATCTCGGAGAAGTAATCCAGAATGTCCAGCACCCACTCATTGCCCTGCGCCAGGATTTCATTCAGATTCGGAGGTACCGATATCGTGCAGGCTGGGACCGAAAGGGTCTCCGGACCGCTGTACGGTACGGCATCCACGAAGGCGTCAGAGATTCCCTGCTCCTCCGAATTGGAATCGCCGGTCTCGATCCCATTAGTGTGTGCGTTGAGCGCGGCGTAGTTTTTAGCATCCTGGTCGACGTACATCCACGCGGCCTTGTTAAGCTCCACGCCTGTGTTCTGGAGGATCGTCGTCATCTTTCGCTGGCGATCGCTCGTAGTATCTCGAAGCGAATTCAGCGGCGTGACAAGCAACTGCATAATACCGGTATAGCCATCGGAAACGGGGCCGCCCATGATTCCGGACGTGCGCGTGAGATAGTCGGCATTAGTGCCGATCTCGTCGATCAGCTTGCCCAGTCCGGCGATTTCGCCAGCCTCGGCCTTGAATGTTGTCCCCACTACTCTTTCCCCTCCAAGGGCCAAGCCTGACATCCGATATTGATGCTATTTCCAAGGAATTTTGGCGAATACCTGTTTGATCAAAGGCTTCGACCGGCCGCACACGTCATTGTCCAGGGATGATGTCCGCTGCTGTTCGGGCAGATAGATCTTCAGATTGGCCATGCGATCACCGCTGTACCAGACGTACACGTGGCACGCGCCCGACATCAGGAGTGCCCGGGCCGGATGTCCGATCTCATCCGTCCATATCTTCTCCTGATCGGCCGAAGGCAGGGTGGGCGGTGTAGTGAACGAGAGGTACACTCCCAAGCTTTCCTCGGGCGGTCTCCATGAGCAGGCAGCCATCGAACCAGTTTGCCCGGGGGCCACTATCCGTCTGGGAGCTCCGATGCTGGGTGCGCCAGTGGCGTTGCGCGCTTCCTCGCTGGTTAACAGCGTGCACGGGTCCAAACCTTCGAACTCCGCGGGAATTGCAGATACAGGCTCACCTTCTACCGCGACTGTCGAAGTCGATATCGTTGCGCCACCGTGGGATTCGTCGGAGCCACAACCAGCGGATAGGCCAACAAACGACGCCGCTACGGCCAGTCCGCAGACAGCACGCGCGGTACGGTTCACTGGATCTCCCTAAAGTCAACGGACCGAACATTTTTCATCAATCGAAGCAGACGGTCGTGCAGCCTGCAACTCGCTGTCACGTCGATCATGCCACAACCCACCCCCGTACGACCGGTCGCTGAATGCGTTGCCCCAGAGGGACTCTGTTCGCATCTGGATGCCAACAGATGCGGGCCTGCCAGGGTGGACCGTCGGGACGGTGCGGATTCATTGCGGCTTTTCGCAGGGTGGCCAAAACTTGGCGACCGGCCCCGACGTGCGCGCCCGGAATCGATGACCTGCCAGGCGGTTCCTGCGATCGCGGCCAGGATCGTGGAAGAACACCGTGACGAAAGCCGATGCCAGATACATCAATCCGAACAACACATAAGTTGCCACCGAGGATGCGTCCCGCAGGTCCGCCGCCACGATCGGCACGATGAGCGTGGCGGTCACGGTCACGCTCGCCACACCGGAGATCACGGGAAGGCCGCCAGCTCTTTTCGTGATTTCAGCACTGCGGCCGAAGTTTTGACCATCTGCCACGAACTCGCGAACGCCACAGTGATCCCCCTCATTCAACGATCGAACAACGCGTTCGGCGCATCCGGTCTCCCCTGCTGTCAACTTGGTGAGGCTTGCTCACTGCGCGCGGGTCGGCGGTTGCCGGCCCGGTTGCCCGGCGGACACCGAATTGATATCCTTCGCCCGATATCAACTTGGTGGACCGGCTGCGGCGGCACACGGTCGAGGGGATCGGCGGGGGATGATGGCGGGGGTACAGGGCAATCGCTGGCGTGGGGTCATCGCCGTTGTGGGCGCTGTGCTCGCAATCAGCGCGTGCGGACCGGATCCATCGTCTGAACAGTCCGCCCGTACGTCCCCCACATTCGCGGCTGAGGTGCCGACCGGGTTCGATCCGTGCACCCAGGTTCCGGATGAGGTGATCCGGTCTGAGAATCTGCGCCCGAACCGGCCGAACCCTGAGTCCAAACTCGACGCGCCGAACGGGGTGAAATGGCGAGGCTGCGGGTGGGGGTACGAAAAGGGACGCGGGTACGGAACCAACATCAGGACCACGAACCTCACACTGGAGATGATCCGGGCACGGAACTTCACCGATGCCGAAGAGTTCGTCACTGGGGGACGGCAGGCGATCGTCTCGCGTCAGCAAGACACCAACACAAGTGGCCCCGATGGCAGCAGCTGCACCGCGAATGTCGAGATGAAGGGCGGCAGCCTCGACATCTTCATCCACAACCCGCCGGAAACATCACCGGCTACCGGACATATTCCGGCGTGCACGATCGCCCGCACGCTCGCGGAGAAGATCGCTCCGAGCATCCCTGCCGGTGCTTGAGCACACAACTGAATGGACCTGGGGAGAACCCTGATGACTGGTGCCACACCGCTGGCCTCGCTGATCACCGAGGCCAAGAACGGCAACCTGACCGTCCGGATGGAACCGGAGGAGTTCGCCAAGATCGAATACGAATGCGAAGCATTCCAGGCGACGATCAAGCAGATTCAGGCGAACATCGCTGATGTATCCAAGATCCAGACTTGGGGTTTCGGTGACCACGGCGGTTCGATCCTGACCTCGGCCCAGACAATGGCCGACCGGTTCCGCAAGATCGCCAGCGGCAGCGAGGGCGGTAACGACTTCCACACCGTATTGAAGGAACATTGGGAAGCCGTGGAAGACATTCGCCTGCTCCACGTCGCCGTCCGCGATCGCTTCATCGCCGAGGACGAAACATTCGCCGCTCGCTTCAACACCGAGACCGAACGCCTGGATCAGATCCCCGGAGGGCGTTGATGGCCGGTACCGAAAACCCAAAAATCCCACCCCACACCGAACGTCCGCACGAGCTGTCTCACGCCAAGATCATCGACAGCTTCGCACCGGTCGGCGTCGATCCGTCATTCGGCGCCGTCGCCGTCTTCTGGCAAGCAAAGACGGATTGGGAAGTCGGACTGGCGACATTCCGGCAACGGATGCACGCGGCGATCTCCGAAGCCTGGGAAGGCAACGCCGCCGAGGCCTCGAAGAACGCGATCTCGGCCTACACCACCAAGGCCGAAGAACTCACCCCCACGTTCGAGACAGTCGCCCGGCTGATCTCGTCGTCGGCCCTGTCCTCCTCCGACACCAAGTCGTCGATCCCTGCGCGCAAGGACGACCCCGATATCTGGGATATCAACGATCGTTGGATCAACAACGACGAGTTCGAAGACGGCCGCAACGACGATGAGGAAGAAGCCCGCGCCATCATGAAGGCCAAGTACGTCGAGGCCTTCGGGATCGTCGACGCAGGCCTGCCTGTGCTCGATCACCCCACCAGCCTCGTCACCGAATCATTCGTCCCCGGTGGCGACGGTGATGGTGATGGCGACGGTGGAGACGGCGGCGGCAGCAATGGCGGCGGCAATGGCGGCGGCAATGGCGGCGGCAGCGACGATGAAGACGAGGACGACGGCACCGGAGACGACCCAGACACTGGAGAAGACGAAGACACGGGGGACGACGACACCACCGGTGACGACACCGAAGACGACGGCACAGAAGACGACACAACATCCGACGACGACACCTCAGCGGCCGCCACGGAATCACCCGTGACCACACCGGGCACCACCACGCCGAACACACCAGGGTCACCCGCTAGCCCCAGCAGTCCGTCCGGTGGTTCCCCATCAGCAGGCGTCCCCGGCGCCGCCGTCCCGACACCCAGCCGTGCAGTACCCGGAATCCCCGCGGCCGCCGTCACCAGCGCGGCCGCGACCGGGTCCGCTGCAGGTGCCGCCGGGCGCGGCATGACGGGCGCCCCCGGCATGATGGGCGCCGGCGCGGGCCGCGGCGGCGGAAAAGACGACGAAAACACCCACGAGACCCCTGACTACTTGATCAACGAAGAGAACACTCGAGAACTGATCGGCGAGATCGCCAAGGCCACACCCCAAGCGATCGGCGCACGATTCCTCTCAGCACAAACCCGCCCCGCCGAGCCGGAAGGCGAGTCGCAGTGACCGAGTGGACCTTCGACCCCGACGACTTCGCGATCCACTGGTACAGCGACGCGGTCGACCGCTTCCCCCGCCCCCTCCACTACACATCCCGCTTCCCCTACCAAGAAGAGTTCGACAACCACCGCGCGAAACTCCTCGACAGCTACGCCCGCGACGAACTCATCATGATCCGCCGCGCGATCGACACCGCCACCAGCGCCACCTTCCGCATCCAAATCTCCGGCAGCACAACCAAAACCCGAGACAACACAACGGCCGCCTACCGAGTCCACGCCACCCGCAACGACTTCCAAGCTGTCGTAATCAGCCAGATAAACCGCAACGGCACCGACGGACAAATCACCGTCAACCTCGGCCGCCCCGAAGACCTCCCCCGCGAGCTGATCAGTTGTCTTCCCAAAGCCTCGCCAGGCACCCACCCGGCTACGACGTTCCACACCAGTGATTTGTCGCCCCGACGCGACACCTACTTCGAGGACGTCGCCCACAACTCACGGTCGGAACGCGCCCGCCGATTCTTCAACCGGCCAACCGACGGACGCGGCCGCGCAGCCCTCTATCTCGGCACCGTCCTCGACCGCCCGAAACCGCAACACAGCACAGAATGGCACGACTTCACTGATGACGGCCGATACACCATCACCCATAGCCACGACGACGTGAATATCAACCCTGCCACTCCACAAACCCAGGCAAGCCAGCTCGGCCAATGGATCAACGCCGCCATTCGCATCAACCAGCGTGATCGGGACGAGGCATACGACGATCCCTGGTGACTATTCGGACGCTGACGCAAAATCCCTGGCACCAGCTAGTGTGAACGGCCGGCCAGGCCAGGTTAGGGGAGTTTGATGGGACGCAGACATAAGTTGGTCAACCCAACGACTTTGTTGTGGATGCTGATCTCGGGAGGAGGCATCATCCCCTTTGCTGCGGGAGTCTTGAAAGTTGGCCTGGGACTGGGGCAGTGGTCAGGGAATGATGCCGTGCTGGCGTTATCGTTTCCGCTGAGCATCGTGTTCGGAATCGTGCTATGGGCGCAGGTGTTGGGTCTGGTTTGGCGCGGCCGTCGGGCCTATCTGCAGCGGAGGGGGAGGATGGTCGCCGGGTCCGTCGTGGAATCCCGCTATCGCAGAGTAAGCCGAGCTACAGGTCTCGACGAACATCGGGTGAGGATCGAGGTGGATTTCGTGCATCCGGAGACTGGGATGGATCATCGACTACAGAAGGAGTACATGTTCACTCCGTTCCGCCAAGGAAGAGCCTGCGCATTGAATGCCCGTTTCCCGGAGGGGGCCACCATGCCGATGTTGGTGCGGGGGCGTTCCGGAGCGTTCGATATCCCGGAACGGCCCGGCTGGGTGGATATCTGGTAGGTGGCCGGTTTCGCCTGCGGTAGCGGAAACCGGCGACCGGGGGCCATTATTCCAACCAGGAATCAGGGGTCTGATCGAAGTCATCGTCCCAGTCGGACGGACCGACGGCATTGCTGCCCCGCCACACTTCATGAGGTGGATCAGAGTGCGACGCCTCAGATTCCGGAGTCCACTTCCAAATGAATCTATCCGAGGATTTCAGCTCTGCAATTTCTGGCGGCACAGGCCGCGCGAATTTCTCGATATCGGACCATTGGTACCCGCGGTCTCGCACGAAAAGCGCATAAGAGACCAGCTCCGCCGATGCCCCGGGTCGCTCCGCCAGGATCCACATGAAATCGTCCGTGACCTCGGTCGGTTCGGCAAAGTACGCCTGCATGTCGAAGTTGTCGATGCGAATACAGGCCGTGCGGAGATCGTCGACTGCACCCATCAAATCTCGAACAGCCGCCTCGACTACAGGATCGGCGTCCGACTCACGCTCGGAGCTCCACTGCGGCCTCATGAGTTCGCCCATGGGTTCTGGCCGTCGCCCGAGTCGAACCTTCCGTCCGGCCTGTTAATTGTGTCATTTAGCTGCGCAGATTTAGCTGCATCCTGCAAAATATCACCGGCTTTGACACCCTTCGCGAACGGCTGTACGAGTTCCTCGAACTTCTGAGTCACGCCTTCCTGAACCGACTTGACCGGGTCTTTTACTATTTCAAGGAATTGTTTTACCTTATCTACCAGGGCTCGAATTTTGTCAATGAGTTGGATCACATCGTTGACGATATTCACCACCTTGATTGCCATTTCAGTAACGGTGGCAGCCCAGCCGACCACTGGGATCTTTTTGAAGCACACCTTGAATGCCTCCGCGACGCTGTCAGCCGTGACCTTGAGCGGGATCTCAAGTAGATCCCAAAGCCATTGAAGAGCCTTGTGAATCGCGTCGCGAAGCTGATTGGTAACCTCCCCCAGCGCTTCGGCGATCAACCTTCCGGTAGGGCCCTCCCATTTCATGGCGGCAATCTGGCGATTTGCCCAGTCCTCGAAGGCGATCGCCGCCTTTCCATCCCAGTTAGGGGTACCACCTGCCGCAGATCCCGCCAAGCGCTTCAGCCCAAATTCAAGGTTCTTCCCACACGCCTCCATTGCCTGCCCGGCTACCTTGTAGGACTCGCCGATTCGGCGAATTTCGCTCCAGTTGCCCGGTACTGGCTTCAATACTTCACCGAGCGGGTCGAACTCTCTGCCAACACCTTTCGTAATTCGCTTCACGGTGTCATTGACGTCTCCGATCGGACCAAATGCGGATCCGATAAGCTCCACCAGTTCTTCTTTGTTGGCAGTCGGTGCTTCCAGTTTCACCTCCTCCGGCTTGGAATACTTCGCGGCGCCTTCGTAAGCCTGTACAGCACCGACCGCCGCCCTGTCAGCGTAGACGGGCACCGACTGGTCCCCGGTGACCATAATATTTGACTTGTGCTTGTTGAGGGCCTCATAGTTCTGCTGATCCTTATCGTGATAGAGCCAGGCCGCTTCCCTCAACTCCAGGCCAGAATCGGCAGTGGTCGTCCCAATGCCAGCCATGCGACTCTTCCACATCGTGGCACACGAATCCACATACGAAACTATGTCGTCGATGATTGGCCCACTTACCCATTCGGCCCCAACTCCGTGCTGTCCGATAAACTCGGCAGCATTCCAGGCATCGCGACCTACCTCACTCAGGAGTTCGCCCATCCCAGCGATTTCGGAAGGATTAGCGGAAAACTGTTGACTCAACTAACTTCACTCTCTACCCGACGGTGATTCTAAATATCAATCGCAGAAGCGATTTGGACCATAGGGAGGGCCGGACGGTGCGGCGTCCGCCAATCCATGTTGCTGAATGCCCACGATGTCCTGTGTGGGATACTGTGAGCAAATTCGCGACAGCCGAATCTTCGAGGTCGAGAGCTCCCGACCTTGAAAGTACCAGGGCAGTGGCGAGTCCGCGGAACCCGTGGCCATGCCGCGCCAGCGCGAGATCATCGGCTCAGGTGATCCTGGTCCCTGGCGAATTAGATTCCTGTTGTGCACAATTGAACAAACTCACGGCCCCCCAGGGTGCAGTTTTCGAACTTTGCATGATCGTAAGCCCGAACGTCACAGCTGGCAAACGCGATAGCCGAGACGTATGTCGATGTGTCGCAGTCGGTTCCACTGGACCACCCGCAGACAGGTCGTCAGCGGGGTCTGGAAATTGACTGTGAGCTGTGATTTCAGCGTGCCCTTGTGGCGGGCAACAACAGCCAACCCGCTGACCGGGCGAAGGATCGAGGCTAGTGCCTTAGGAGACAGAAGGTTCCACTGCCGGAACCGGATCTGGACGGAAGCGATGCCTCGGATACACTGCAATTGACACATCGCGGGTGGCAACACACAGGCCATCAACCTTCGATGCGTCGGTCGCCCGGCGGGACACGCTCAGACGAACGGGATTCAAGAATTGGACGAGACTTCAAAACGCCGATCGCGATGGATTGTCGGGGGTAGAGCATGCTCTCTGGCTGCGGTCTGGACCCTCGCCGCGTGCGCTTCCGGTGAAGATGGCAGTGCCTTGCCGAGCACAACTAACGCTGCCAGCTCCAGCACTGTTGCTGCTAACACGAGCAAGGCGGTGGAAGGTAGCGCTGCGCCGGGAATCAAAGTGCCCATCCCTCCTGCCCCAGATCAAGTCGTTCCTCGTGCCGTGGCGTTTGATCCCTGCTTCCGAGTCGTGGATTCCCTCATTTCCCAGGCGGGGTTTGATCCGAACAGTCGACAACGATACGCATCCGAGGTGACCTCGTCGTTGTGGACAAAGATCGGCTGCAGTTTCCGCAGATCCGAGCTGGTGAATGGAGAGGAGTCCCTGACCGGCTTCCTCTCCATCCTCACCAACAGCGAAAAAGTGGCAGAGATCAGACAAAACCCGCGTAATGAGGTTGTCAGCACGAACTCCATCAACGGCCGACCCGCTGTAATCTATCGCCCGCCGTTGGCAATCCCCACGTGCGACGCTGCCATTGAATCTCCGGACGGAACCATGTTGGTGTCTTTGACGACTCCACCAACTACCTCGGTTCCCGAGCCAGCGCCCTGCGACCAGGTTCGCAATGTAGCAAATATTGTCGCGGGATCGCTCGACGGTAGCTAGGGGGAATATCAGCGGCCCATCAAACGCCCGAGTGGGGAGGTTACGGGCGTGGGACCGGAACGACCGTGACGACCCCTTCGGTGCCCCTGAAATCGTCGGGACTAGTAGTGAACAGCGGGAGTCGGCGGGCGGCGGCGACTGCCGCGATCATCAAATCTGCTTCTCGGCGTCGGGGTTTGCGGCCGTAGGCGATCACGGCCGCGGCGATAAGCCCGTACTGTCGTGCGGCCTCCGCGTCGAAAGGCAAGGGGTCGAACACCGCTTCTGTCCGCTGCAGGCGCGCGATGCGCCGCGCCCGCTCTACCGCGTCGTCGGTCTGGTGGACACCGGCGGACAGCTCGGCAAGGGTGACGGTACTGGTCAACAGCTCACCGGGCAGCGACTCCTTTGGCAGCTGCTCCAGGTAGATCAGGATGTTGGTGTCGGCGAGTCCACGCAGATGCTTGGCGGTCACTCCGCGTCCCCGGACCGCGGTGCGCGGAGGTAGGCGTCGAAGTGGGCAGACCCATCGATGTGCTCGTCCTGGTCTGCTCTGAATCGTTCGAGATCCATCGGCGGCAGGTCTCCGAAAGCCGCGAGTAGCTCATCGACCGGCACTGCGCGACGCCGTCCCAGCTCGGTAGGTTGATTGATGTAGTCGTCGATAGCCGCCAGGGCAACCTGCTGCATCGACGTGTGTTCGGCCTCCGCGCGACGGCGCAGTGCGGCCGTCTGCTCCTCGGACAACCGCAGTGTCATAGCCATACACGCATGATACCGCCAGGTATCACTACTGTCGATCGAGTCAGTCGATAGCTGATCACCCTCGGTAATTGGCCTTGTCGAGCAACACATCGAAGTCGCCCTGCTCAGCCATATCAGCAAGACTGTTCAACGCCCTGACTCGCTCGAGTCGGTTCGCAAACTCAGCGAGAGCCGCGTTGGCGGTCACCTTCTTCGTCGATGTTCCGAGAAGTTGCTGAGCCTCTGCGAGCGCCTCATCGTCGACCTCGATCAGGAGCTTGGACACATTCCACCTCACATTGACCACCCGCCTCCCGGAGACCACCGAGGTCACCGTTGTCCTCCAAGGTGCCGCCAAGGCCGCCGCGACGGCGCCGAACCCGTCGGCCCGGGCCGGCTCTGGAACCAGATCGCCTGACCCGAGCTATCGCCGTTGGTCGTCGATCAAATCGGTGACTGTTCCGCTGACATGAATCGGTTCGGGCGCGAGCCGCTTCTGCTTGCGAGCAGGTTCAATACGGCCTTCCCTACCCCATCGTGCCAAGGCGGTCGGCCGATCGACAGAGTCCTCGGGTCCACGCCGTTCATGCGGCACGAACACTCATCTCGACATGCATACCCGCTGCGACAACCATATTGACCAGTGCGTCCAAGCTGAACAGGCCGATCTTCCCGCGCATCAGATCCGACACTCGAGGCTGCGTCACCCCGAGTCGCTCGGCAGCCGACACCTGCGTCCAGCCGGAACTCTCGATGTGCTCGGTCAGCGCGATCATCAGCCGCGACCGCAGCCGCATGTTCTCCGCTTCCTGTGGGGTGTCCTCGATCGCATCCCACACGCTGTCGAACGTCTCGTCCGCCATCAGCGCTCTCCCTTCCCGTTCGCACCACCGGCCCGTGCGTATCGCTTCGCCGCCAGCGCCAGATCAGAATCCGATGTCTTCTGAGTCTTCTTCTGAAAGCAGTGCAGCACAAGGATCCGGTCAGCGAGTTTCGCCAGGTATATGACACGAAACGCACCGGAGTCCTCGCGAACTCGGATCTCGCACACCCCGAGCCCGACGGATCGCATGGGCCGCCAATCCGTTGGCTCGAGACCACGTTGAACGCGGTCGAGTTGAAAGCCGCACTCGCGACGGGCAACGAGAGGGAACTCGCGTAGGTCATCCAGTGCTGTGCCAACGAACTCGAGTCGCTTCACACGACTCAGTATACGAATTTTTGTATATGCCGCAAGCTTGCGGCGCCGCGGACAGTTCACCGCCGTCAGCGAAGGCCGCATGCGGGGCGCTATGAGTCCGCGAGAGCAGCCAGGGCCATCTGTCGCAGCACCGGCCTGGCCTTGGCGGCACTCGCCGCCGACGCACTGTGGGGGGTGGAGTTGATCAGGCCGAAGGCGGCGTGGGCCTGGATGCGGGCGGCTTCCTCGGGGAGGGCGGGGTTCAGTTCGCGCAGGACGCCTACCCAGATTTCGACGTATTGGCGTTGAGTGCGGCGCAAGATCCGGCGGTCGTTGGCGGGGACGTTGTCGAGGTCGCGGTCCTGGATGCGGATGAGTTCGGGGTTGCCGAAGGCGAAGTCGAGGTGGAAGTCGACCAGGGCGGGCAGTGCCGTCGCGGCCGACGGCGAGTCGTCGACAACGGCGCGGCCGCCCGCCAGCAGGCGCTCGCTGATGCCGACGAGGAGCTCGACCAGCAGCGCCTCTTTGTTCGCGAAGTGACGGTAGACGGCGGGGCCGCTGATGCCGACCGCCGCGCCGAGGTCGTCGAGGCGCACGCCCAAGAAGCCGCGGTCGGCGATCAGGCGGGCGCCCGCAGCCAGCAACTGTTCGCGACGCTGGGCTTTGAGCTGCTCGCGGCGGGTCACCTGAACAGGCTCGGTAGTCGACATCTGGCAGCCCCTCTGGACAACTCGGTTAGTCAAGATTAACCTGAATTTCAGTTATTGGCGATTAACCGAGTGAGAGAATGGCGCGATGACGGTTACGCAAGAGACCGAAGCCACCGCGACGAGCAACCGGGACGCGCACGGTGCCCTGGTCGCCGATCTGCGGCAGCGGCTGGCCACGGCCGCGCTCGGTGGTCCGCAGAAGTCCCGCGAACGGCACGTGGCCAGGGGCAAACTGCTCCCCCGCGAGCGGGTCGAGCAGCTGCTCGACCCGGGCAGCCCGTTCCTCGAGCTGGCGCCGCTGGCCGGCAACGGCATGTACGGCGACGAGTGCCCCGGCGCGGGCATGATCGCCGGCATCGGCCGCATCTCGGGCCGTGAGTGCCTGATCCTGGCCAACGACGCGACGGTCAAGGGCGGCACGTACTACCCGATCTCGGTGAAGAAGCACCTGCGCGCGCAGGAAGTGGCCGCGCAGAACAACCTGCCATGTGTGTACCTGGTGGACTCCGGCGGCGCCTTCCTGCCGCGCCAGGACGAGGTGTTCCCCGACCGCGAGCACTTCGGCCGCATCTTCTACAACCAGGCGAACATGAGCGCCAAGGGCATCGCCCAGATCGCGGCGGTCATGGGCTCGTGCACCGCGGGCGGCGCGTATGTGCCCGCGATGGCCGACGAGGCCGTCATCGTGCGTGATCAGGGCACCATCTTCCTCGGCGGCCCGCCGCTGGTGAAGGCCGCGACCGGCGAGGTCGTCACCGCCGAGGAGCTCGGCGGCGGCCTGCTGCATTCGCGGACCTCCGGCGTCACCGACCATCTGGCCGACGACGATCGCGACGCGCTGCGCATCGTCCGCAAGATCGTCGGCACGCTCGGCCCGAAGCCGGCGGCGCCGTGGGAGGTGCTACCGAGCACCCCGCCCGCCAAAAACGAGGGCGAGCTCTACGACGTGGTCCCTGTCGACCCGCGCACGCCCTATGACGTGCGCGAGGTGATCGACCGGATCGTCGACGGCGAGGCCGGATTCCACGAGTTCAAGGCCGAATACGGCAAGACCCTGGTCACCGGGTTCGCTCGCATCCACGGCCATCCGGTCGGCATCGTCGCCAACAACGGCGTGCTGTTCGCCGAGTCCGCCATGAAGGGCGCGCATTTCATCGAACTGTGCGACAAGCGCACGATCCCGCTGCTGTTCCTGCAGAACATCACCGGCTTCATGGTCGGGCGCGACTACGAGGCGGGCGGCATCGCCAAGCACGGCGCGAAGATGGTCACCGCGGTGGCGTGCGCGCGGGTGCCGAAGCTGACCGTGGTGATCGGCGGCTCCTACGGCGCGGGCAACTATTCGATGTGCGGGCGCGCGTATTCACCGCGCTTCCTGTGGATGTGGCCGAACGCGCGCATCTCGGTGATGGGTGGCGAGCAGGCCGCCTCGGTGCTGTCGACGGTGCGCGGCGATCAGCTCGACAGCGCGGGCAAGCCGTGGTCCGAGCAGGATCAGGAGGCCTTCAAGGCGCCGATCCGGGACCAGTACGAGACCCAGGGCAACCCCTACTATTCGACGGCGCGGATCTGGGACGACGGCGTCATCGCGCCGACCGACACCAGAACAGCGCTCGGCCTTGCCCTTTCGGTGTGCGCGCAAGCGCCGCTCGAACCCGTTTCCTACGGCGTCTTCCGGATGTGAAGGAGCGTCAGCGAGTGAACCACAAATACAGTGCGCCGTCGCGCACGACGGAGCCGAGCGCCAGCGAGGCGCAGGAGTGAGCGACATGCTGAACAAGAATCAACCCGTCGAATTCGACACCGTCCTGGTCGCCAACCGCGGCGAGATCGCGGTGCGGGTGATCAAGACCTTGCGCGCCATGGGCATTCGCTCGGTCGCGGTATACAGCGACGCCGACGCCGGCGCGCGCCA
Organism: Nocardia sp. IBHARD005; assembly: GCF_052814245.1. Lineage (NCBI taxonomy): Bacteria > Bacillati > Actinomycetota > Actinomycetes > Mycobacteriales > Nocardiaceae > Nocardia > Nocardia sp. IBHARD005. The sequence goes on along the minus strand of NZ_CP199935.1, from coordinate 2,320,064 downwards.
TGTGCGTGAAGCCGATATCGCGGTACGGCTCGGGCCCGCGCCCGCGCGCGAGAGCTACCTGTCGATCGAGAAGGTCGTCGACGCCGCTGTTCGATCCGGCGCGCAGGCTGTGCATCCGGGATATGGCTTCCTGTCGGAGAATTCGGCCTTCGCGGCGGCACTCGCCGATGCGGGCATCGTGTTTCTCGGGCCGCCAGCGAAGGCCATCGAGGTGATGGGCGACAAGATCGCCGCGAAGAAGACGGTGACGGCGTTCGGGGTTCCGGTGGTGCCCGGCATCGCCGAACCTGGTCTGACCGATGACCAATTGCTCGCCGCCGCAGCAGAAGTCGGCTACCCGGTACTGGTGAAGCCCTCCGCCGGTGGTGGCGGCAAGGGCATGCGCCGGGTCACCGACCCCGCCGATCTGCCTGCCGCGCTGGTGAGCGCCCGGCGTGAAGCCGGTGCGGCCTTCGGCGACGACACCCTGTTCCTGGAACGGTTCGTCAACCGGCCGCGCCACATCGAGGTGCAGATCCTGGCCGACAAGTTCGGCAATGTGGTGCACCTGGGTGAGCGCGAATGCAGCTTGCAGCGCAGGCATCAGAAGGTGATCGAGGAGGCTCCGTCACCGCTGCTCGACCCCGAGACCCGGGCCCGGATCGGCACCGCCGCCTGCAATACCGCCCGCAGCGTGGACTACGTGGGCGCGGGCACCGTGGAGTTCATCGTCTCGGCCGACCAGCCGGACGAGTTCTTCTTCATGGAGATGAATACCCGTCTGCAGGTGGAGCATCCGGTGACCGAGATGGTCACCGGGGTCGACCTGGTGGAATGTCAGGTGCGTGTTGCCGCGGGTCAGAAGCTGGCGCGCACCCAGGACGAGATCCACCTCGTCGGGCACGCCATCGAGGCACGCGTCTACGCGGAAGATCCGAGCCGCGGGTTCCTGCCGACCGGCGGCACTGTGCTCGCCCTGTCGGAGCCGGACGGCGCCGGCGTGCGCGTGGATTCGGGGATCTCGGTAGGCACCGTGGTGGGTAGCGATTACGACCCGATGCTGTCGAAGGTGATCGCGCGGGGCACTACTCGTGCCGAGGCACTCGCCGCACTGGATCGCGCACTGGAACAGACTGTGCTGCTGGGTGTGACGAGCAATATCGAATTCCTGCGGTTCCTGCTCGCCGACGACGACGTGCAGGCGGGGCGTCTCGACACCGCGCTGCTCGATCGTCGCGTCGCCGACTTCGTGTCCGCCGAGGCCACCGACGACGAATTCATCGCCGCTGCGACACAGCACTGGTTGCGGCGCTGGCCCGCCACCGGCGGCGACCCGTGGTCGATCCCCTCGGGATGGCGCCTCGGCGCACCGGCACCGACCACGATGCGGCTGTCGGCGGGCGACCGGACCAGGCACGTCCGCATCTGCGGCACACCGGATTCGGCGACGGTACGGCTCGACAACGATGTACCGGAATCGGCCGGGCCGCAGTCGACGAGCGCCGATCCCGGCACGGACCCGGTGAACGCCGCGGGGCCGAACAACCCCGACCTCACGGCTCGGGCGCTCAGCGTCTCCCCGACCACCGACGGCCTCGCTCTCACCCTCGACGGCATCCGCCGCGAGTACCGCATCGCCGAGGCCGACGGCCAGCTGTGGGTGAGCCACGACGGCGCCCTCGCCGTCCTGCGCGAGGTCGCCGAGGCCGCCGTGCGTGGCGATGTCGCGCACGTCGGCGACGCCGAAATCCGCAGTCCCATGCCGGGTTCGGTGATCGCGACGCCGGTCCGCAACGGCGCGACCGTCGCCGTGGGCGATCCGGTGATCGTGATCGAGGCCATGAAGATGGAGCACGCGCTCACCGCGCCGGTGGCGGGCACGGTGGAAGTGCTCGCTGTCGCGGGCGCCCAGGTGAAGCTGGACCAAGTACTGGTGCGCGTCGTCGCCCACCCCGCAGAAACCGTCGCAGCGGGAGCCGCGACAGAAACCGCCGTCGCCGATACCGCGGCGGCACCGACCGAGCGCGAAGGAACCCCCGCATGACCGACTACCTGTCCACCGGTTCGCTGCCGGAGGAATACCGCCAGCTCGCACTCACCGTGCGCGATTTCGCCAACCAGGTCGTCGCCCCGGTATCGGCGAAACACGATGCCGAACACAGCTTTCCGTACGAAGTCGTGGCAGGCATGGGCGAGATGGGGCTGTTCGGCCTGCCGTTCCCCGAGGAGTTCGGCGGTATGGGCGGCGACTACTTCGCCCTGTGCCTGGCACTCGAGGAGCTCGGCAAGGTCGACCAGAGCGTGGCGATCACCCTCGAGGCGGGTGTGTCGCTCGGCGCCATGCCGATCTACCGCTTCGGCAACGACAAGCAGCGCACCGAATGGCTGCCCCAGCTCACCAGCGGACAGACGCTGGCGGGCTTCGGGCTCACCGAACCCGATGCGGGCAGCGATGCGGGCGGTACGAGAACCACCGCCGTGCCCGACGGCGAGAGCTGGGTGATCAACGGCAGCAAGCAGTTCATCACCAACTCCGGCACCGATATCACCCGGCTGGTCACCGTCACCGCGGTCACCGGGCAGGCCGGTGGCAAGAAGGAGATCTCCACCATCCTGGTGCCGACCTCCACGCCGGGTTTCGTGGCCGAACCCGCCTACAACAAGGTCGGCTGGAACGCCTCCGACACCCACCCGCTGAGCTTCACCGATGTGCGGGTGCCGCAGGAGAACCTGCTCGGCGAGCGCGGTCGCGGCTACGCCAACTTCCTGCGCATCCTCGACGAGGGCCGCATCGCCATCGCCGCGCTGGCGGTCGGCGCGGCGCAGGGCTGTGTGGACGAGAGCGTGCGGTACGCGGGTGAGCGTCAGGCCTTCGGGCAGGCCATCGGCCGCAATCAGGCCATCGCGTTCAAGATCGCCCGGATGGAGGCGCGCGCCCACGTCGCGCGCACCGCCTACTACGACGCCGCCGCGCTGATGCTGGCGGGCAAGCCGTTCAAGAAGGCTGCGTCGATCGCGAAGATGGTCGCAAGCGAGGCCGCGATGGACAATGCCCGCGACGCCACCCAGATCTTCGGCGGCAACGGCTTCATGAACGAATACCCGGTATCCAGGCACTACCGTGACAGCAAGATCCTGGAAATCGGCGAGGGCACCACGGAGGTACAGCTGATGCTGATCGCACGGGAGCTCGGTCTGTGACCGCGCCTGATCACGGCGGCCCGGAGGCGGCAGCGGGGCGTGACCACGCAGGGCCTCGAGAGCAGGCGCCATCGAGCACCGAAAACCGGCGGATCGTGCAGCGTGGCCTGTGGTTCGAGGAGTTCGAGATCGACACGATCTACGAGCACCGGCCCGGCCGCACCATCACCGAGGCCGACAATGTCCTGTTCACCACGCTGACCATGAACACCCAGGCCCTGCACCTGGACGCGGCCTTCGCCGAGGCGCAGCCGCCGTTCAACCAGCGCCTGGTGAACTCGATGTTCACGCTGTCGACACTGGTCGGGCTCTCGGTCGCCCAGCTCACGCAGGGCACGCTGGTGGGCAACCTCGGCTTCTCCGACATGACCATCCCCGCTCCGCTGTTCCACGGTGACACCATGTACGCCGAGACGCTGGTCACCGGCAAGCGCGAATCCAAGAGCCGTCCCGGCGAGGGCATCGTCAGCCTGGCACACACCGCACGCAACCAGCACGGGGTGATCGTGGCGACCGCGGTGCGCAAGACACTGGTCCGCAAGGCACCCACAGCATGAGCGGTCATCGCACCCGCCGAAAGGACGCAGTATGAGCTGGCAGCCCAGTGGTCCCGCGTGGCTGTTCTGCCCGGCCGATCGCCCCGATCGCTTCGCGAAGGCCGCCGCGGTGGCCGATGTGGTGATCCTCGATCTCGAGGACGGAGTCGCGGCGGGCGACAAGCCCGCGGCCAGGCAGGCGCTGAAAGAAGCCCCACTCGACCCGCGGCACACTGTGATTCGTGTCAACGCGGCGGACACTGACGAGTACGCGGCCGATCTGGCGGTCCTCGCCCAGACCGCCTACCGCCGGATCATGCTGCCCAAATGCGAGTCGGCCGAACAGGTTCGCAGCCTCGCGGGCTATGAGGTGATCGTGCTGGTCGAATCGCCGCTCGGCGCGGTGCGGGTCGCCGAGTCGGTGCGGGCCGACAATGCCATCGGCGTGATGTGGGGCGCCGAGGATCTGGTCGCCGGGCTCGGCGGCAACTCGAGCAGGCATGCCGACGGGAGCTACCGGGAGGTGGCCCGGCACGTGCGCTCGTCAACCCTGCTGGCGGCCAAGGCATTCGGCCGCTTCGCCCTGGACTCGGTGTACTTGGACATCAAGGATCTCGCTGGCCTCGCCGCGGAGACCAGCGATGCGGTCGCCGTCGGTTTCGACGCCAAAGTCGCCATCCACCCGAGTCAGGTCGCGGTGATCCGCGACGGCTACGCACCCGACCCCGCCGAGCTCGACTGGGCGCACCGGGTGCTGGCGGCGGTGCCCAACCATCGCGGTGTCTTCGCGTTCGAGGGTCGGATGGTCGACGCCCCGGTGCTCCGGCACGCCGAACAGATCGTCCGGCGCGCGGGCGTGCCCGGCTGAACATCGGGTAACCATCTCCCGATACCCGAAGTAGTCCAGTTCGAGGAGGACATACGGTGCAACCGCAATGGGTACCGAACGCACACGACGTCGCGTCGGCCCGAATCACCGGCTTCGCCGCCTTCATCACCGCGCGAACCGGCAACGAATACCCCGACTACCAGGCACTGTGGCAATGGTCGGTGGATGACATCGCCGGCTTCTGGCAGGCCGTGTGGGACTACTTCGAACTCGGCGAGACCGCCGGTGCGGTCCTCGGCTCGCGCGAGATGCCGGGGGCACAATGGTTTCCCGGTACCCGGCTGAACTATGTCGACCAGATCATCCGGATGGCCCAGTTCGGCCGCCCGGCGGTCATCGCCCTGCACGAGGATGCCGAGCCACAGGAGATTTCCTGGGCCGAATTGATCGAGCAGGTCACGGTTTTCGCGCGCACCTTGCGTGAGCAGGGTGTCGAAGCGGGCGACCGGGTGATCGGCTACCTGCCCAATATCCCGGAAGCGATCGTCGCCTTCCTCGCCACCGCCAGCATCGGCGCGGTATGGAGTGCCTGCGGTCAGGACTATTCCGCCAAGGCCGCGCTGGACCGGCTCGGCCAGCTCGACCCGGCGGTGCTGGTCACCGCCGACGGCTACCGCTTCGGCGGTAAGGAACACGACAAGCGAACCGACATCGCGGCATTGCGGGATGGGCTGCCCGGCTTGCGCGCCACCGTCGTCGTCTCGCAGCTCGGACTCGAGGTGTCGGACGCGCTGTCATGGACGGACGCGGTCGCCGATGCCGGGCTCGGTGTGATCGAGACTGTCCCTGTCGATTTCGATCACCCGTTGTGGATCGTGTTCTCCTCCGGCACCACCGGGCTGCCGAAGGGCATCGTCCACGGCCACGGCGGCGTGCTGCTCGAGCATCTGAAAGCCGTGGCGCTGCAATCGAACATAGGCCCCGACGATACGTTCTTCTGGTACACCAGCCCGAGCTGGATGATGTGGAACTTCCAGGTGGCGGGACTGCTGACCGGCGCCACCATCGTCACCTACGACGGCAGCCCGACCGCGGGTGGACCGGATGCCCTGTGGCGCATGGCCGCTCAGGTCGGTGTCAGCGTTTTCGGGACCAGCCCCGGCTATGTTCTGGGCTGCATCAAAGCGGGTTCCGTGCCACGCGCCGATCACGACCTGTCAGCGCTGCGCTCGGTCGGCATCACCGGTTCGTCGCTGCCGGTGTCGAGTGCGCTGTGGTTGAACGAGAACGCGGGCGAGCATGTTCAGGTGAACTCGATCAGCGGCGGTACCGACGTGGTGTCGGCGTTCGTCGGCGGCGTACCGACCGTGCCGGTCTGGCCGGGTGAGCTGTCGGCGCCGTATCTGGGCGTCGCCCTCGCCGCCTTCGACGAGCAGGGCGAGCCCGTGCGCGGCGAGGTCGGCGAACTGGTGGTCACCGCACCCATGCCGTCGATGCCGGTCAGCTTCTGGCGCGATGACGACGGAAAGCGCTACCACGCGGCCTATTTCGACACCTACCCCGGCGTATGGCGCCACGGCGACTGGATCACCCTGACCGGACACGGCAGCATCGTCGTGCACGGCCGCTCCGATTCCACCCTCAACCGCCACGGCATCCGCATGGGCAGCGCCGACATCTACCAGGTCGTCGAACAGTTTCCCGAGATCGCCGAGGCGCTGGTGATCGGCGCCGAACAACCCGACGGCGGCTACTGGATGCCACTGTTCGTCGTGCTCGCCCCCGGCGCGGAACTCACCGAAGACCTGAAAACCCGCCTCGCCACGGCGATCCGCACCGAGGTCTCCCCCCGCCACGTCCCCGACGAGATCCGCGAAGCCCCCGGCATCCCCCACACCCGCACCGGCAAGAAGCTGGAAGTCCCCGTCAAGAAGCTCTTCCAGGGCGCCGACCCCGCCCGAGTGGTCGAACGCAGCGCCGTCGACGACCCAGCACTGCTCGACTGGTACGCCCGGATCACCCCGCCCGACAAGCCCTGACAGCGCGGTCGCGAACCGAACCGTGTCGGTGGGCTATGCCACACTCGGCTTCAATGAGCCGACATACTGCGTTCCGGTACTGCCTCGACCCGACGGTCGAGCAGCAGCGCGCGCTCGCACGCCATGCCGGGGCAGCTCGGTTCGCGTTCAACCAGAGTTTGAGAGTGGTGAAAACCGCTCTTGCCCAACGCGGAACTGATTCGGCTCATCATGTTCCATGGACCGGATTCGACTTGATCAACTCATTCAACGCGTGGAAGAAGACTGAAGCTGCTGGGCGCATCCTTGCTGTCGATTCGGATGGGGTCGCGCAGATTCAGACAACCGGCCTGGCGTGGCGAACACAGGTATGCCAGCAGGTATTCGAAGAATCCGCAGTCGATTGCGGTCGTGCACTGGCCGCATTCGCGGACTCGCGCACCGGCAAGCGCAAAGGCCCGCGCGTCGGATTTCCCCATTTCAAAAGGAAGAACGCGAGCCAATCGTCGTTTCGGCTTCGCAATAGACAGCGCAACGGAGGGCAAGCAGCGATCAGAGTTGGCGACGTGACCCCGCGGTCAGTGACTCTGCCCGGGATCGGCACGATCAGGGTTCGCGAGGACACCCGTCGGTTACGGCGCTTGGTCGTCAAGGGGCGGGCGAAGATCCTGCACGCCACCGTCATGTTCCGGGCGGAACGCTGGTGGATCAGTTTGACTGCCCAAGCAGCCGACCTGCACCCCACTCACCGCCATCCGCCGCGTGCCCTCCATGACCAGGGCAGCTGGGTCGGGATTGACCTCGGGCTGTCAACGTTCGCTGTCGCCGCTTCAGCAGCGGGCACCGAGGTCGCCCGCGTCGAAAGATCGCCCCGACCGCTGGGCGCCGGGCTGCGTCAGCAACGCCGCCTCGCAAAATCCTTGTCGCGCAAGCAGAAAGGATCGGAGCGACACCGAGTTGCCGCAGCCCGGTTGGCACGGCATCATCACCGGATTGCCAATATACGGAGTCACTTCTTGCATCAGGTCGCCAACATGCTGGTCAAAACCCACGACCAGCTCGTTATCGAAGATCTGAACGTGAGAGGCATGCTCAGCAACCGCCGACTGGCACGTGCGATAGGCGATGCAGGGTGGGCAACCTTCGCACGGCTACTCAGCTACAAGCAGGCGTGGCGCGGAGGCGCGCTGCTGACTGCGGATCGCTGGTACCCGTCGAGCAAGCGCTGCTCGGCCTGCGGTGACGTCAACGCCGTTCTGACACTGGCTGATCGAGTGTTCTCGTGCAGTTGCGGTTTTCATACCGACCGTGACCACAACGCGGCTGTGAACCTTGCCGCATGGCCATCAGTCCAGCAAGACTTTTCGCGATCCCCGGACCCCCGAGCAGGAGGCCGGGCTACCAATGCCCGCCGACAGGAAGGCGCTGACCGACACCCTCTGGGTTTCGGTGAAACCGGCCTGGTTGACGCGGGAACAGACGTACACGCCGCGACCGTGGCGTGAACCGACGGCGCCCGAGAAGGGCGATGTCCGAGCGCCTTAAAGGCCATCAGACATGCTGCAATACACTTCTCGCATGAATGTCAGCGAGACTCGTGGGGCGCGTGGGGTAGCTGGGACTGAAGTGCGGCGTAGGCCGAAGAATCGTCGGGCGCAGATCGCGGCGTCGTCGGCGGTCGCGTTCGGGGCCGCCGGGTATCACGGGGTGAGCATGGAGGACATCGCGTCCGGGCTGGGAATCAGCTCGGCCGCGCTGTATCGGCACTACCCGAGCAAGTACGCGTTGTTCCGGGAGGAGTTACTTCGGGTCGGGCAGGCGTTCACCGCGTCGATCGTGGTGTCGGCGCAGGACCCGCTGCCCGCGGCACAACGTTTGCGGCACATGCTGACCGGGCTGATCGGTGCGACCGTGGAGAATCGCGCGACGGTACGGCTGGTGCGATGGGAAGGCCGCTACCTCGAGCCGGCGGATCGGGTGGTGCTCGACGAGCAGCAGAGTTCGGTGCTGGTCGCGCTCGACGGGCAGCTGGCCCTCTTGCGTCCCGAATTGACCACGGCTGAGCAGAGAATGGTCTCCACGGCGATCCTCGGTGTGATCACCAGCATCGCCGATCACCACGCCGCACTGCCCGTTCGCACGCTGAACAAGTTGCTCGGTTCGGCGTGTCTGGCGCTGACCGACACCGAAATGCCGCCTGCCGCGACTGTTTCGGAGCAGGGCGCCCGCGCCGAGATCCCGGAATCGTTCAAACATGAACTGCTGCTCCGTAAAGCGGTGGAGCTGTTCCACAAACGCGGCTATCCGAATGTCAGCGTGGAGGACATCGCCTCGGCGGCGGGGTTGTCGGCGGCATCGGCGGTGTACCGGTTCTATCGCGGCAAGACCGACATCCTCGCCGCCGCGTTCCGGCGGGCGGCGGATCGGGTGTCCGGGGCGATCGGACCCGCTGTCGCGAGCACGCCCGACAGCGGCGCGGCGCTGGGTGTGCTGGTCGACCAGTTCGTCGCCGACACCTTCGACGAGCGGGCTCTCGCCGTCGTGTACTACGCCGAGTTCGGGCACGTGCCCGCCGAGGAACGTGCCGTGCTGCGCAATATCCAGCGGTTGAGCGTGCAGGAATGGGCGCGGCTGGTGCGCGATATGCGGCCGGAGCTCTCCGCGGCCGAGGCGCGGTTCCTGGTGCACGCGGCGTTCGCGATGGTCATCGACCTCGGTCAGAGTTTCGGTGACAACCCGATCGCGGGCCGGGCCAGGGTGGGTTTCCTGATGCGGCGGGTGCTGCTCGGCTGACCACTTCACCCGTCGCGGATGAGGCGGACCGCTCCCGGCGCGGCCTACGCTCGGCGATCAGGCCGTCGAACGGAGCGTGCATGGATCCTCGCGCGAGTGCGCTGACCAGGCGATCGTTGCTCGGTCTCGGTGCCGCGGTCGCGGTGGGGGCGGTGTTGCCCGGGTGTGGTGATGAACCGACGTTCGGGCCGATCGACACCACCGGTCCCCCGGACGTGCTCGCCCTGGCGATCGACGCCTACATCTTCGGCTATCCGATGATCCTGCAGGACATGATGCGCGCGGCCAGCGCCCCGGCCAACACCCTCGATCACAGCGTCCTGCCCCACCCGCTGGACCGCGGCGCGGCCCGGCTCAGCCACGACGTGGTGTATTCGCAATCGTGGCTCGACCTCACCGACGAGCCGCTGGTGCTGCAGATCCCGGGGATGGAACCCGACAGGTTCTGGCTGTTCCAGCTGGTCGACGCGTGGGCCGATACCGTGCACGACCTGACAAGTAAAGATCCACGGACCACCGTGGACGCCGACGGTCCGCCGTTCACCTACGTCATCACCGGGCCGAAGTGGACGGGCGAGCTGCCCGCGCGGATGACCCGGCTGCACATGCCGTCGACCCTGAGCGCGATCGTCGCGCGGATCCAGATCAACGGTGCCGCGGACGCACCGAACGTCAACCGCTGGCAGCACACACTGAAGCTCATCCCCTCGAGCGCCTGGAAACGCGGTGAATACGACAGCACGATCAGCAGGGTCCACGCGATCGACCGCGGACCGGAACCGCCCGTCAAACGGATCGCCGCCATGGACGGCCGCACCTACTTGAATCGCCTGTGCCGGCTGATGCTCAGCGGTCCGCCCGCCGCCGCCGACGCGCCGCTGATGGCCGAACTGGCCGCGATCGACGTCCAGCCGGGTGGGGTGGTCGACCACCTCCCCGCCGACGTTCTCGACGAAGCGGTCCGGCAGGCACAGCGCCGAATCGCCGACTGGACCGACCCGACCGCCCGCCACGCCAACGGCTGGGAGATCCCCGTCGACCTGGGCAGCTTCGGCACCGACTACCTCCGCCGCGCGGCCACCACCAAACGCTCCCCCACCCTTGCCCCCATTCGCGACGTCTTCTACGCGAACCGGGACGCCCCCACCACCGACGACCGAGGCAACCCCCTCCGCTACCGCATCCGCTTCGAACCAGGCCGATGGCCCCCCGTCGAAGCCTTCGCCTCGATCACCGCCTACGACCCCCAAGGCTTCCTGGTCCCCAACCCCGACGAGATCTACTCGGTAGGCCACTTCCCCGCCATGGTCGCGGCCCCCGACGGCTCCGTGGAACTAGCCATCCAGCAACAGGATCCACGCCCATCGGTCCCCACCGGCAACTGGCTCCCCATCCCCTCGACCGGCGACTTCTCCCTCACCATGCGTCTCTACGCACCGCGCGCAGACGCGCTCGAGGGCAAGTGGGAGCCACCACCGATGACCCGGATCGACTGAATCGACGTCAACATCTGAACTGGCTCCGCGAACTGATCGGCAACGACCTGATCGACTCCGTTAGTGATTCACACATCGGCCGCAGAGCAACGTCCGCGTCAGCGGCTCGGCACGACAGGTCGCGTGACCGGAACCACGGTCAATAGTTCGTCCAAGCCGAAGAAGTCATCCGGGTTCGTGGTGAACAGCGGAAGCTCCTCGGCGATGGCTACCGACGCGATCATCAGATCGGCAATCCGACGGCGCGGTTTACGTCCCACACTCACCACAGCGGCACAAACCCGGCCATAGATGCGTGCCGCATCGGCACCGAAGGGAATGGGGTCGAATTCGTTCTCGGCCCGCTGGAGCACATCCAACCGACGAGCACGCTCGGCATGCTCGTCGTATTCATCCTGCTCTTCGTTGCGACGGACCTCGTGCGGACCAGAGGACAACTCCGCCAGGGTGACTGTGCTGATGGCCATCGCATCGGGAAGATGCTCCGCATCGATCCATCGACGCAGGATCATGATGTTTGTATCAAGTAGGCCGAACGCATAGTCAGCGGGCATAAGGGTCACCCGCGTACTGGTCCGACACCTGGTCCTGGTCGGCGCGGAAAGCGTCGACAGAGATGGCCGGTGCCGTCCGCGACATCGCCGCGAATTCAGCACGGGGCACGAAGCGCCGACGTCGGCGCAGCGGAATCAGTTCACCGATCCGATGACCGTCTCGGGTGACAATGAATGCCTGTCCTTGCTGGACGGCATCCATGATTTCCTTCGACCGGTTACGTAGATCGCGCTGGGTGATCTCGGGCTGCGGCTGCATACCTCCAGCATAGAGGGCTGTGCCACAGTGTGCCACTACGTGCCACATTCGACGCAAGGGCGGGCTCAGGGTTTGCCGCGATGAGGGTTCAGATGCGGGGAGCGACGGTGAGTTGCTCCCACTCGATGACGATGCGGAACGGTGTGGTGATGTCGATGGCCAGGCCGTGGCCATCTCGATGTGTCGTCTCCACGTGCGCGTAGGCCCGCTTTCGAACCTCGAGGGCGTAACGCTCGACGCTGACGGCACCGATCTTGTCGAACTCGACGATCCAATAGTGCGGGATGCCCGCGTCGGCGTAGTCGGCCATCTTGTGGATTCGATCTCGCCGCTTCGACCAGGGCGAGACGACCTCGACCACGATGAGGACGCTATCTGCCGTGAGCTGGCCGAAGTCCTCCAGGCAGCGGTTGACGACCACGTCGGGGATACGCGCGGTGGGCGGAACCTCCCACAGCAGCACACTGGTTTCGGTATTGGTCTCGATGCACATATCGCCGCTGCGCCGCATCTCCTCGACGGCCGATTCCTCGATGGCGTTGGACATGCGGCTGGCCACCTTCTGGTGCCGACCGTCGCGTTGCTCTCGGGGAACGACGTAACCATCGATGATCTCCAGGTTGCGCCGATCTTCCTCATCGATGTCGAGGTACTGCTCCCAGGTGATCGGGGAGTCCTGGAACCGGCCACGCCACGGAATCGACATACGACGAGCCTAGTGCGCGCGTTTGATGGCGCTCAGGGTTTGTTGGACATGGCGGCGATGAGGGAGTTGGGGCGCATGTCGAGCCAATGGGATTCGACGTAGTGGAGGCAGGAGGTTCGGGGGGCGGCGCCGAAGGCTACTGTCCAGCCGCCGGGGACGGCGGCGAAGGTGGGCCAGAGGGAGTGTTCGCCTTCGGTGTTGACCAGGACGTAGAACTGGGCGTTGTCGTCGTCGAAAGGGTTGGTCATGGGGTGGCCTTTCTGATGAGTGTGCCGAGGTGGGTGAATGCCGCTGGGGTGCCTTCGATGTCGTGGAGGGCCAGCTCGCTGGTGCGGAACAGGCGGTCGCCGTGGGTGGGGTGGGCGGGCGTGAAGTGGGGGGTGAAGTCGGTGGTGGTGATGCCGTAGGTGGTGATGAGGGCGGCTAATCGGGTGGGGTCGGGTGGTTCGGTGAGGACCACGGTCGCGCCGACGCGCAGCGGGAGCAGGTAGCCGTGCCAGGCGGTGGCGTCACCGGTGTGGGCTTGGTGCAGGTAGACGTCGCGGGTGGTGAGGTTGTGGCGCGACTGCATGGCGGTGACCCGGTGGACGGCGGCGGCGTGGCTGATGGTGACGCTGTGCGTTGCGCCGGGGGGAAACAGCACGAAGGCGGGGTGCTGCGGCAGGATCGGAGCGCGATGCTCGCTTCGGGCGATCGGTTCGCTGGAGTAGGCCGACAGGTCGACCCGGTCGATCGTGACCGCCGGGATGTCGTATGCCCCGAGGTGTGCGCGGGTGGCGATGGTCAGGGCCAGTGCCGGATTGACGACCGGCGGGAGCAGGGGGTTCGCGGTGTCTACCGGCACTACCGCGCCACCGGCTTTGAGGACCGCGTAGGTGGCGACCACGAACTCGATGGAACGTGGAACATCTACGAGCACAGTCGATTCCGGGCCGATACCGAGAGCGGTCAGATGCCTGGCCAGTTGGTTGGTGCGCCGCTCGAGGTCACCGTAGGTGATGATCGATGTCGGGCCGTCGCTCGGCGCATGGACGACGGCCGGGTCGAAAGGGGTTGCGGTGGCTTGCGCTTCGAACTCGTCGAGCAGGAGCTCGTCGGGGAGGCCTGCCGAACGGGAACATGGCCCGTCGTCGACGCGGCCGACGAATTCGATTTCGGCGGTCCAGGCGTCGCCCGGTGGCCTGCGACGCACCAGGTCGCCGGTGGCGAACATGCGGTCGTCCACCGGGCCGATGGGGTTGGCGAGGAAGGTCGCGGCGGTGGCCTGTCTGCCGACATAGCCGCGCGCCAATTGCACACCGGAGACGTAGAGTTCGCCGATTTCGCCGTCGGCGACCGGGCACAGGTGCTCGTCGAGGATCAGCAGTTCGACATCGTCGGCAGCCGATCCGAACGGCACAACCTCCAGATCGGCCCCGGTCACTTCGTGCGCGACGAACTCACCCGCGGTCTCGGGCCTGCCGTAGACGTGCCACAGGGTCGCTCCGCTCACCGCGCGCAGGGCGGCGGCGGTTTTCGCCAGTTGCGGCCCGCCCGAGCCGAGCACCACCCGCAGCGAGTCGAGGCGTTCCTCGGCATCGGGTAGCGCCGCCAGTTCGGCAAGCTCGAAATGATCGAAACAGGCTGCGGTCACGCCTGTTTCGGCGATCGCGTCGGCGAGTACCGCCGAAGGCGAGACCACCAGCGTGGCGCCGGTCTGCAGAGCGAGCAGCATCTGCCCCACCGCGGCCTGCCCGGTCAGCGGTGCGTGCCAGAGCACGGAGTCGCCGGTGCCGATACCGCAGAGCCGCTGGCGCCAAGTCGAATTCGCCTGTGCCGCACGATGTCCGACTACGACAGCGGTCGAGGCGTCGACATCGACCACCAAGTAGGCCGGGTTGTCCGCGCTCGGCCCCGGTAGCTCATCGGGGGTGATATCGACAGTGGCATCGGTGTACAGAACCGGGAATCCGGCGGGGTGCGGTGTTGCGTCGCTGGTGAGGATCAATGCGGGCGCGGCCAGTCCGACGGCGCGTCGCTGCAGTTCACCGGGGGTAGCGGGATCGAGAAGGACGAAGGCGCCACCCGCGGCGAGTACCGCGTGCACGGCGACGACGAGTTCCGCCGAGCGTGGCAGCGAGACCGCGACGGTGGTCTCGGGTTCGATGCCGTGCTCGACGAGAGCCGCGGCCAGCGCATCGACCCGCTCGGCCAATTCGCCGTAGGTGAGACCGATGTCGCCGTCGCGCACCGCGAGGGTGCCGGGCTCGCGGTCGGCGTAGGTGGAGAAGGCGGCGAGCAGGGTCGCCGGGTCACGTGGTCGGTCGCCGTCCAGGTCACGCAGGAGCGCGGCGAGGGTGGCGGCGGTCGTGACCGAATCCGTGTGCGACATCAGAGTTGTCCTTCCGAGTCGTCAACCGACCCTGCCCCGGCGATTACCGCGGCAGCATCGGTCACCAGTGTGTGCAGAGTGGAAGACAGTCCTGCGGCGCCGAGTGCGGCGAGCACGCCGGGCACGAGGCCGGCCAGCGCGACGTTCACCAGCGCTTCAGGTTTCATCTTCGCTCCCATCGCCCTGCTCACCGCGGTGAGCTTGGCGTCGAGTGCTCCGTAGGAGATGGCGTGCTCGCCGTGGGCGAATGCCACGGTCGCCGGCGCGAGCCGAGCTGCCGAGCCGACGAGGCCCGCAAGATCGGCAATGGTGTAAGTGGTTGGTATCGGAGTCTTTTCGGCGTCGGTGCGCATGTCGATGGCACGCACCGCGACAGTGGGATCGGCAGCGACGGCGGTGAGGATCTTGCGGAATCGTTCGGCCAGCGCTTCGACCGTCGACGCGTCGAAAAGGTCGGTGGCGTAGCCGAAGTGGACATCGAGGCCGTCCAGGGTGCCGTTGTCCGTGTACCGCTGCAGGGCGGTGAGGTGCAGGTCGAACTTGGCTTCCGTCAGGCCGGGGTCAAGGGTTCGAACGTGGAGGCCGGGTAGGTCGATACCGCCCGGCGGCATGTTCTGGAAGGTCAGCATCACCTGGAACAGCGGGGTGTGGGCGCCGGTGCGCGTGCGGCCCATGGCATCGACCACCTGCTCGAACGGGACGTCGGCGTGGGAGAGGGCGGCCAGGTCGCGCCGCTTCGCCTGCGCCAGCAGGTCGGTGAACGGTGCGCGGGAGTCGATCACGGTGCGCAGGGCGACCGTGTTGACGAACATGCCGACGAGGTCGTCGAGCTCGCGGGCGCCGCGACCGGATACCGGGGCGCCGATGGTGATGTCCGCGCTGCCTGACTGTTTGGCCAGCAGGACTGCCAGGGCGCTGTGCACCACGGTGAACAGGGTGGTTCCGTTGACGCGCGCGACCTGGTCGAGGCTGCGGGTGAGCGCGGCATCGACCTCGAATTCAACGGTCTCACCGAGCATTTCACGCCGAGAGGCGCGCGGGCGGTCGGTCGGCAGAGCCAGCAGTTCGGGTGCGCCTGCGAGTTCGCGGGTCCAGTAGGTGAGCTGCTGGGTGAGCACGCTGCCGGGGTCGGCGTCGGCGCCGAGCAGGTCACGTTGCCAGGTACTGAAGTCGCCGTACTGGATTTCCAGCGGAGCCCAACCTGGTGCGCGCCTCTGGCTGCGATCTACGTAGGCGCGCACCAGGTCTCGGGTGAGCGGCTCGATCGAGTAGCCGTCGGCACTGATGTGGTGCACCACGACGACGAGGACGTGATCGTCGGCTCCCAGCCGGTAGAGCGCGACCCGGACCGGAGGTGCGGCGGTGATGTCGAACGGCTGCGCGACGAGGGCCGCGATCCGGGCGTCGACATCGGCGGCCGCGACCGGGATCGGGGTGAGATCGACGGCGGCGGACCAGGCCGGCATCACCTGCTGCACCGGGCCTGCGGCGGTGTCCGGGTAGCGGGTGCGCAGGGTGTCGTGACGGGCGAGGAGGTCGGCGATCGCCGCTTGCAGGGCGGGTAGGTCGAGGTCGCCGGTGAGGCGGATCGCGGCGGGGATGTGATACGCCGCCGACTGGGGTGACAACTGATGCAGCACCCACATGCGTTGCTGTGCCGGCGAGAGGACCGCGGGGCCTTCGCTGGTGCGTTTGGTCAGTGGGGGGCGCGCGCTTGTCCGGTCGGCGGTGGCGAGATGTTCGGCCAGTGCGGCGACCGTGGGGGCGTCGAACACCGCGGCTACCGGGACTCGGGCGCCTAATGCGGCGCCTAGGCGGGCGGCCAAGCGGGTTGCCATCAGTGAGTTGCCGCCGAGAGCGAAGAAGTCGTCGTCCACGCCGACGGCCGGGCAGCCGATCACCTCGGTAAAGGTCTGTGCGACAAGCTGTTCGACTGCGGTGACCGGGGCACGGAAGGCCGCCTCGGCGAACTCGGGTTCGGGCAGGTTGGCACGATCGACCTTGCCGTTGGCGTTGAGAGGTAACGCATCGAGCACCACCAGGGCGGGGACCATGTAGGCGGGCAGGGCGGCGGCGAGCTCGCCGCGCAGTCGGGCCGCGATGGATAGTTCGTCGCCCGGTGTCAGGTCGGCGACGGCCGCATAGGCGATCAGGCGGGCGCCCGCTCGCTCGTCGGCCTTGGCCACGGCGACCGCGGCGCGCACATCAGTGCAGCGCAGCAGGGCTGTTTCGACCTCGCCGAGTTCGATGCGGAAGCCACCGATCTTGACTTGGAAGTCGGCGCGTTCGAGGTATTCGAGGGCGCCGTCGGCCCGCCACCGCACGATGTCGCCGGTGCGGTACATCCGCGATCCGACGCCGCGGTGTCCCGCGCTCGCGCAGGCATCGGTCGCGAACGGGTCGGCGACGAAGCGGTCGGCGGTCAAGGACTGACGACCCTGGTAGCCGCGGGCGAGCTGGTCGCCGGACAGGTAGAGCTCGCCGGCTACGCCGATCGGGACCGGGCGAAGCCGGGCGTCGAGGACGTACAGAGCGCTGTTCCAGGCAGGTGTGCCGATCGGGACCACCTGCGCCGGGTCATGGGCCACTTCGTATTCGGTGATCGAGACCGCGGCCTCGGTCGGGCCGTACAGGTTGTGCAGGACAGCTTCGGTGCCACTGGCGCGGAACTCGGTGGCCGTGGCGGCGGGCAGTGCTTCACCGATGGCGAGGACGGCACGGAGCGAATCGGGCAGTGCCGGTGCGGTTTCGGTGGCAAGGAGCATGCCGACGAGCGACGGCACCGCGTGCAGGACAGTGACGCCGTGCCGGTTCATGATGGCGCGCAGACGATCTGGGTCGCGCTCGTCGCCGGAGCGGGTGACGATCAGCGCGCCGCCGCAGGTGAGCGGGGACCAGAACTCCCAGACCGAGAGGTCGAAGGTGGCAGGGGTTTTCAGCAGGACACGATCGGTGGCGGTCATGGTGAAGCGGTCGTGCAGCCAGGCGATCTGGTTGACGATCGCGGCGTGCGCGACGGTGACGCCCTTGGGACGACCGGTGGAACCCGAAGTGAAGATGATGTACGCCGGATGCTCAGGGCGCAGTGGGGCGATGCGCTCGGCATCGGTTACCGGTTCCGCCGAAAGATCGCGCAGAGCACGATGATCCAGTTCGAAGACGGGTACGTCCACGGGAATCGGCAGGCCGTCGGCCGCGGTGGTGAGCACACACAGCGGTGCCGCGGTGGCGACGATGTAGGCGATGCGGTCGACGGGGTGGTCAGGGTCGATCGGCACGTACGCGCCGCCCGCCCGGACCACGGCGTGCATGGCGATCACGAGGTCGATGCCGCGGCGCATGGCCAGCACGACGGTGCGTTCCGGGCCGACACCCTCGGCGATCAGGAGCCGGGCGACCCGGTTGACCTGGGCATCGAAGGTGGCGTACGCCAGGGATTCGCCGGTCTCGGCGTCGACCAGCGCGAGCGCGTCCGGGGTCCGGTTCGCTTGGCGGACGACCAGTTCAGCGAGGGTGGTCTGCTCGACCGGATGAGCGGTGTCGTTCCACGTTTCGAGGAGCAGGGTGCGGTCGGCGCCGAGCAGGTCGAGGTCACCGACGACGACATCCGTTGCGGTGGTGACGGATGCGAGAATGCGGCGCAGCTGTTCGGCGAAGCGTTCGGCGGTTCCGGCGTCGAACAGATCGGCGGCATAGCCGAGAGCCATCTCGATACCCGCTGGGGCGCCATCGGCGGTGTAGTTGTCGAGGGCGAACAGGTGCAGGTCGAACTGCGCTACACCGGAATCGAATTCGATACCCGAGACGGTGAGGCCGGGAAGTGCCAGCTGACCGCGCTCGTGGTTCTGGAACGAATAGCCGACCTGGAACAGCGGGTGCCGCGCGGTGGAGCGGGCCGGGTTGAGCACTTCGACCAACCGCTCGAACGGCACATCGGCGTGCGAGAACGCCGCGATGTCGGCGGTGCGGGCCGCGGCGAGCAGGTCGGTGAACGTGGCGTCGACCATGACCGGGGTGCGCAGGACGAGGGTGTTGACGAACATGCCGATGACCTCGTCGAGTTCGGCTTCGCCGCGGCCCGCGTTCGGGGTGCCGACCGCGATATCGGCGGTGCCGGAAACCCGGGCAAGCAGGGCCGCGAAGGCCGCGTGGACCACCATGAACAGCGTGGCGCCGTTGCCGCGGCCGAGTGCGATCAGCGCGGCGTGCAGAGCGGCGTCGACGGTGAAGCTCACCTTGTCGCCGCGCAGGCTTTGCCTGGCCGGTCGCGGCCGGTCGGTCGGCAGGGCCAGCTGATCGGGCAGTCCGGCGAGCTGGGTCTGCCAGTAGCTGACCTGTTGGGCAGCAACAGATTCCGGGTCGGCTTCATCGCCGAGCAGGTCGCGCTGCCACAGTGCGTAGTCGGCGAATTGCACGGCAGGCGGTGCCCAACCAGGTGCGGTATCGGCGAGCCGGGCGGTGTAGGCCCGCATCAGATCGGCGACGAAGGGTGCGATGGAGGAGCCGTCGGCCGCGATGTGGTGCAGGACAGCGGCGAGCACGAATTCGGTATCGCCCAGCTGGAACAGGCGGATGCGCACCGGGATCTCGGTGGTGACGTCGAAGTTGGTCCCGGCCAGCGCGCGAATCACCTCGGCGAGTGCGGCTTCGCTGGTCGCCACCGGAACGAGCGCCGATCCCACCGCGGACACCGCGGCTTGGGCAGTCTCAGGCAGCGCTGCTTCGGCATTCGCTACCGCGGCGATCGCCGACATCGCCTCGGCGGCGCCGATGATCACCTGCACGGGTGTGCCATCGACCTCCGGGTACACCGTGCGCAGCGATTCGTGGCGCACGATCACATCGGCCAGCGCCGTCCGCAACGCGATGATGTCGAGCGCACCGCTCAGGCGCAGTGCGAACGGGATGTTGTAGGCCACCGACGCGCCGTCGAAGCGGTTGAGGAACCACATCCGCTGCTGGGCCGGGGACAGCGGAAGGAGCTCGGGACGGGCCCGGCCGACGAGCGCGGGCCGATCGACGGTGGACTGGGCATCGACCGCGGCAGCCAGCTCGGCGACGCGCGGCGCCTCGAACAGGGTCCGCACCCCGACGAGCCGGTCAAGGGCGGCGCCGACGCGGGCCACGGCCTTGGCTGCCAGCAGCGAGCTGCCGCCGAGGGCGAAGAAGTCGTCGTCGGCGCCGACCGGCTGGTCGTCGGTCCGGCCGAGCACCTCGGTGTAGACGTCGGCGATGATCTGCTCGGTGATCGTGGCGGGCTTGCGGTAGGCGGTGGTCTCGAAGACGGGCGCGGGGAGTGCGGCACGGTCGAGCTTGCCGTTGACCGTGAGCGGGATGCGGTCGACCGGAACGACGGCTGCCGGGAGCATGTGCTCGGGCAGAGTCCGCGCCAGCTCCTTGCGCAAGGCGGCGGTGTCGATGTCGGCGGACTCCGCGACCAGGTAGGCCACGATTCGCGGCTCGTCGACGAGGTCGGTACGGACCAGCACCGCGACTTCGCGCGGGGCTACCGAGCTGTGCAGCAGCGCCGCCTCGATCTCACCGAGTTCGACGCGGAAGCCACGCAGGTTCACCTGCTGGTCGGCGCGGCCCAGGTATTCGAGATCGACTCCGGTGGTGTGAGCGTCGACGGTCGCCGCAGGCGACAGCGCGAGATCGTCGGGCACAACCGTCCAGCGGGCGAGGTCGCCCGAGCGGTAGGCGAGGGATCCGGGCGGCCCGTAGGGGTCGGCGACGAAGCGGCTCGCGGTCAGGTCGGGTCGGCCCAGGTAGCCGCGCGCCAACTGTGGTCCGGAGACGTAGATTTCGCCGGGGACGCCGACCGGGACGGGACGCAGACGCGAATCCAGAACGCGCACTGTCAGTCCCGCGATGGCGCCGCCGATCACGCTGGCGGAGCCGGTGTTCGGGGTGATCTCGCGGTAGGAGGCGTGGACGGTGGTCTCGGTGATGCCGTACATGTTCACCATGCGGGGCGAGTCCGGGTGACGGGCGAACCAGCCGGCCAGGCGCTGGGGCTCGAGTGCCTCGCCGCCGAAGATCACTGTGCGCAAGGCGTATTCGGTGGGTACGGGGGTGGCCAGGTCCGCGGCGATGAGCTGGTAGAACGCTGACGGCGTCTGATTGAGGACGGTGACGCGTTCGGTGCGGAGCAGCTCGCGGAACTGTTCGGGCGAGCGGGAGGTGAAGTAGTCGACCAGGACGACCGAGCCGCCGTGGAGCAGGGCGCCCCACAACTCCCATACCGAGAAGTCGAAGGCGTAGGAGTGGAACATCGTCCACACATCCGACGGGCCGAATCCGAAGCGCTGCGCGGTGTTGTCCAGCAGCGCAACAACATTCGAGTGTGGGACAACGACGCCCTTGGGGCGCCCGGTCGAGCCGGAGGTGTAGATGACGTAGGCGGCGTTGGCGGGGGCCAGTGGCGTCCGCCGGTCCGCGTCGGTCAGGGGTTCGGCGGCGAAGCCGGACAGGTTGGCCGCGGCGGGGTCGATGACCGGGCCACCGAACCAGTCGCGGGCCAGACCGGTGTCGTTGTTGCTGATGGCGCAGTGCGGGCGGGCGTCGTCGAGGACGTATTCGATGCGATCGGCGGGGTAGTTCGGGTCGATCGGCAGGTAACCACCGCCCGCCTTCAGCACCGCGAGCAAGGCGACCGGCAGCTCAACCGAGCGCGGAAGTGCCACCGCTACCAGTGATTCCGGGCCGACGCCCGCAGCGACGAGACGCCGGGCGAGCCGGTTGGACCAGTCGTCGAGCTCGCCGTAGGTCAGGGCGAGTTCGCCCGCCTTCACGGCGATGGCGTTCGGGTCGAGGGTGGCGGCGCGGGTGAACCGGTCCACCATGGTGTCGTCGGCGGCCACCGAAGCGCCGGTGGACGACCAATCGTGCAGGGTGCGCTGCTGTTCTTCGGCGCTGAGCAGCTGGATGTCGCCCACCACGACGGTCGGGTCGGCGACGACGGCGGCCAGCACCTGGGTGAAGCGGCGGGCCAGCACCGCGACACTTGGTTCATCGAACAGATCGGTGGCGTAGGCGATTTCGATCGACATGCCGTTCGCGCGGCCGTCGATGTCGACGGATTCGCCGACGGTGAACTGCAGGTCGAACTTCGCCACGGCGGCATCGAAATCGACCGGCTCCACGCGCAGTCCCGCGGCCGCGAGCGCGGGGACGGTGAAGTTCTGCAGCACCAGTGCCACCTGGAACAGCGGGTGGCGGTTGCGGGACCGGGCCGGATCGACGGCATCCACGACCTGCTCGAAGGGGATGTCGGCGTGCGAGAGCGCGTCGAGGTCGCCCGCACGGACGGCGTCGAGGGCGGTTTCGAATGCGGCGCGCGGGTCGATCTGGGTGCGCAGGACCAGGGTGTTGACGAACATCCCGATCAGGGGGTCGAGGGCGGCCTCGCCACGGCCCGCGACCGGAGTGCCGATGGCGATATCCCCGGCGCCGGACAGCCTGGCCAGCAGGACGGCCAGTGCCGCGTGCACGGTGCTGAACAGAGTGGCCTCGTGCTTGCGGGCCAGTTCGCGCAGTTCGCTGTGCAGATCTGAGTCGATCTGGAAGCGGTGAACGGCGCCACGGTAGGTGGATTCGACGGGGCGGGGACGGTCGGTCGGCAGGTCGAGCTGCTCGGGGAGGCCGGCGAGGCCGCGGCGCCAGAAGGCGAGTTGGGTGTGCGCGAGCGATTCGGGATCTGCCGCGTCACCCAGGTTTTCGTGCTGCCAGAGAGCGTAGTCGGCGTACTGGATCGGCAGCGGTGCCCAGGTGGGGGTGGTGCCTGCGCGCCGGGCGGCGTAGGCGGCCATCAGGTCGGCGGCCAGTGGGCCGAGCGAGAAGCCGTCCGCGGCGATGTGGTGGACCACCAGGACGAGTACGTGGTCGCCGTTCACCGCGAACAAGGCCGCACGCAGCGGGATCTCGGTGGTGAGATCGAATCGGACTGCGGCGCAGGCCAACAGGCGTTCGGGCAGTTCCGCCTCGGTGATCGCCTCGGGCCGCAGGGCGAGTTCGGTGGTGTCCGAGATCAGCTGTTCGGCGCCCTCCGGCCCGTCGGGGTAGCTGGTTCGCAGGGATTCGTGCCGGGCGACCAGGTCGGCGAGGGCGGCTTCGATGGCAGCGATATCGAGGTCGCCGGTGAGTCGGAGCGCGACGGGAATGTTGTCGACAGCATCGCCGATGCCCTCGACGTCGGCGAGGTAGCGGTTGAGGAACCACATCCGGCGCTGGGCCGCCGACAGCGGAATCCGTTGGGGTCGTTGGCGAGTAGTGAGTTCGAGGCGGCCGCCGGTGCCGCGCAGGGCGGTGCACCGGTCGGCCAGGTCGGCCACCGTCGGTGCGTCGAACAGCAGCCGAACCGGGATCTGAGTGTCGAGAGCGGCACCGAGGCGGGCCGCGACCTGGGTGGCATTGAGGGAGTTGCCGCCGAGGGCGAAGAAGTCGTCGTCGAGACCCACTTCGCGATCGGCGGGGAAGCCGAGCACCGTGGCGAAGGTGGCGGCGACGATACGCGCGACCTCGGTGGTCGGCGCACGGAACACCGCAGCCTCGAAACTCGGTGCGGGCAGCGACTTTCGGTCGAGCTTGCCGGCGGTGTTGAGCGGGAATTCGTCGAGCACCACGAATGCCGCGGGGACCATGTAGGCGGGAAGGGCGCGGATCAGCGTGGATTTCACCGCATCCACGTCGACGTGCTGTGGCGCGACGAGATACGCGACCAGGGCCTCGTCGCGGACGACGACCGCGGCCTGGGTGATCTCGGGAAGTCCGGACAGTACGGCTTCGATCTCGCCGAGCTCGATCCGCAGACCACGCAGCTTCACCTGGAAGTCGGTGCGGCCCAGGTACTCCAGTTCACCGTGCGCGATGCGACCGGCGGGCTGGGACACGCCAGCGGAGCGTGACCATGCGGGGCCCTCGGGAGTGTCGCCATCGAACACAGCCGTCCACGTGACGAGGTCACCGGTGCGGTACATGCGTTCGCCAGGGGTGAAGGGGTTGGCGACGAAGCGGTCCGCTGTCAGATCGACGCGGCCCGCGTAGCCGCGGGCGAGTTGAGCGCCTGCCAGATACAGCTCGCCGGGAACGCCGACGGGGACCGGGCGTAGTCGGCCGTCGAGGACGTACACCTGGGTGTTGTGCACAGGTGCGCCGATCGGGACGGAAACGGTGTCGGCGTCGATCACCTCGTGGAAGGTGACGTCGACCGCGGCCTCGGTGGGGCCGTACAGGTTGTGCACAGCCGTACCGGTGCGCTGACGCAGTAGCTGGGCAGGCGCGGGCGGCAGTGCCTCGCCCGATGCGAACACCAGGCGCAGCGATGCGCAGTTCCCGGCGGAGGTTTCGGTGGTCGTGGCCGGCACGATCGCCTCGCTCGCCGCTTCGCCGCGGGCATCGGCTTGCTCGAGCGCGGCGACGAAGACCGCGAGCATCGACGGGACGAAGTGGGCGACGGTGACCTGCTCGGTGTCGATCAGCTGGGCCAGGTAGGCCGGATCGCGGTGACCGTCGGGGCGGGCCAGGACGAGGCGGGCACCGATTTGCAAGGGCCAGAAGAACTCCCACACCGACACGTCGAAGGTGGCGGGGGTCTTCTGCAAGACGGCGTCGTCGGGGGTGAGGCGGTAGGCGTCCTGCATCCACACCAGGCGGTTGACGATGGCGGCGTGGGAGACGACGACGCCCTTGGGCTTACCGGTGGAGCCAGAGGTGAAGATCAGGTAGGCGGCGTTCCCGGGTGTCAGAGTGGCGAGGCGGTCGGCGTCGGTGATCGGTTCGGACGAGTAGTCCGTGGTGTCGAGTTGCTCGAGATCGAGAATCGCGGGGCGAACGGTGGTCGGCGCGTCAGCGGAGTCCACCGCGGCGAGGTCGATGTCGTCGATCGCCCGGGTCAGCACGCAGATCGGGTCGGCGGCGGCGATCACCTGGGCGATGCGCTCGGCCGGGTGGTCCGGGTCGAGCGGCACATAGGCGCCGCCCGCGGCGAGGACCGCGTACATGGCGACGACCAGGTCGGTCGAGCGACGGATGCCGAGCGCCACGGTGCGGTCGGGACCGACGCCGATCGAGATCAACAGGCGGGCGAGGCGATTCACCTCGGCGGCGAGCTCGGCGTATGTCAGCGTCACCGGGTGATTCGATGAGGGGTGGCCTTCGAAGGTCAGCGCGGTCGCCTCCGGAGTGCGCTGGGCCTGCGCGGTGAACAGCGAGACCAGTGTCATGCGCTCGTCGACCGGGTACGCGGTGGCGTTCCAGATGTCGAGCAGGTGGGTGCGCTCCGCGGTGTCGAGCAGGTCGATGTCGCCGATCACGACGTTGGGATCGGCGGTCACCGTATCCAGCATCCGCAGCAAGCGGGTGCCGAAATCTGTGATGGTCTGCGCGTCGAAGAGGTCGGTGGCGTACTCGAAGCGGCCGAGCAGGCCGTCGGTGGTCTCGCGCAGGGTCAGGTGCAGATCGAATTTGGCGGTGTGGGTGTCGATCTCGATCTCCGAGGCGGTCAGGCCCGCGAGTTCGAGTTCGGTCCGGGAGTTGTTCTGGAAGTCGAGCATCACCTGGAACAGCGGGTGCCGGGCGGTCGAGCGCTCGGGGTTGAGCACCTCCACGAGACGGTCGAAGGTGACGTCGGTATTGGCGAGGGCGCGCAGGTCGCTGTCGCGGACCGTGTCGAGGAGTTCGGCGAAGGTGGCTGCGGGCCGGAGCTGGGTGCGCAGCACGAGGGTGTTGACGAACATGCCGACCAGGTCGTCGAGCGCCTGGTCACCGCGGCCTGCGACCGGCGTGCCGATCGAGATGTCCTGCTGGCCGGACAGTGTGGCGAGTGTGGCGGCGAATGCGGTGTGCAGCACCATGAACAGTGAGGCGTTGGCCTGTGCGCCGATGCCGCGCAGTCGCTCGGCGATCGCGGCGGGGACCGTGAATGCTTGCCGCGCACCGCGACCCGAGGCCACAGCGGGGCGGGGACGGTCACTCGGCAGGGCGAGCAGGTCGGAGAGGTCGGCCAGTTCCGTTGTCCAGAAGGCGATCTGCCGCGCCATCGGCGAATCGGCGTCGTCCTCGTCGCCGAGCGCTTCGCGCTGCCAGCGGGCGAAGTCGGCGTACTGCACCGGCAGTGGCGTCCACTGCGGCGCGGTGCCTGCCCGGTGGGCGGCGTAGGCGAGGATCACGTCGCGGGTCAGTGGTGCGACGGACCAGCCGTCGGCGGCGATGTGGTGCAGCACGAGGACCAGGACGTGCTCATCGGTCGCGGTGTGCAGCAGGTGCAGGCGGACCGGGGGTTCCTGGTCGACCACGAACGGGATGGCGGCCAGCGCGCGGATCCGGTTGTCGAGGTCGACCGGGGCGATAGCGTGCGGTTCGAGGGTGATCGTCAGCTGGTCCGCGTCGAGCACCTGCTGGAACGGGATACCGTCGACGGCGGGGTAGCGGGTCCGCAGAGCCTCGTGCCTGGCGAAGACCGCGGCAACGGCCGCATTCATCGCGGCGTAGTCGATGGTCCCGGTCAGGCGGATGGCGGCGGCGATATTGTCGGCGACCGAATCGGCGTCGAACTGGTTGAGGAACCACATGCGCTGCTGGGCGTAGGACAGCGGAATCCGTTGCGGCCGTACCCCTGCCACCAGTGCGAGCCTGGGCGCGACCACTTCCGCCGCACCGAGCAGGGCAGCGAGAGCGCTGACGCTCGGCGCCTCGAACAGCGTCTTCAGCGACACCGCACGACCGAGCGCGGTGCCCAGGCGCGACACCACCTGGGTGGCGACGAGGGAGTTGCCACCGAGCGCGAAGAAGTCATCGTCGGCACCGACCTGCTCGACCCCGAGCACCTCGCCGAACACCTGAGCCACCACGGACTCGGTGCCCGCGGCGGGCGCACGGAAGGCACGCGCGGTGAACACTGGTTCGGGGAGCGCCCTGCGGTCGAGCTTGCCGTTCGGAGTGAGTGGCAGCGCGTCGATCACGACGAACGCGGACGGCACCATGTGCGCGGCGAGACTGCCACGCAGCGCGACGGCGATGTGATCGACGTCGATGCCCTCCAGAACACCGGCATCCAGGTGGCTGACAGGGGTATTCGCAGCGCGCGACGAGGCACGGTCAGCGTCTCGAGTCGCCACGACCGCATCGGCACTTCCCGCGACGGCCATGGCATCGGCACCACGGGCGGTGTGGCGCGGCTGCGCATGCGGGACGAGGTAGGCGACCAGTTGATCGCCGCGGTGAGCGTCGCGGCGTACCAGGACTACGGCCTGGCGCACCGACCGGTGTGCGAGCAGGGCGGACTCGACCTCGCCGAGCTCGATGCGGAAACCCCGGAGTTTGACCTGGTCGTCGTTGCGGCCCAGGTATTCGAGGGTGCCTTCGCTGGTCCAGCGGACCAGGTCGCCGGTGCGGTACATGCGCTCGGACGGCGCCCACGGGCAGGCGACGAACCGGGTCGCGGTGAGGGCCGCACGGGAGCGGTAGCCACGGGCTACCTGGGCACCGGCGACATACAGTTCGCCTGCGACGCCGGCGGGGACCGGTTGCAGGCGGGCATCGAGTACCCACTGGGTGATGCCGCGCAGTGGCGTGCCGAGGGTCAGCGGGGAATCAGCGGTGAGGGGGGCGCTGATGTTGGTGGCGACCGTGGTCTCGGACGGGCCGTAGGCGTTCACGAACGCGCGCGGGACGGGTCCGGTGGTCCAGCGGGTGATCAGGTCGGGCGGGCAGGCTTCGCCGCCGACCATCACCATGCGAAGGGCGTCGAGCCGGCTCGGGTCGAGCACGGCCAGGCCGGACGGGGTCATCAGGGCGTGGGTGACGCGCTGCTCCGAAAGCAGCTGGGCCAGTTCCTCTCCCATGTGGCGACCCGGCGGGGCGATCACCAGTGTCGCGGCGGAGTTCACGGCGAGCAGCAATTCCATCACCGAGATGTCGAAGGACGGGGACCCGACCTGCAGCACGCGGGCGTCGGCGGTGCCGAACATGCGGGCGGTTTCCTCGGCGGCGAAGCCGGCGATGCCCGCCTGGGTGACCAGCACGCCCTTGGGCAGGCCGGTGGAGCCGGAGGTGTAGATGACATAGACGAGGTGCTGGGTACGCAGGGGGCGAACCCGGTCGACATCGCTGACGGGATCGCTGGAACGCCAGGCACATTCGGCCATCAGCTTCAGTTCGTCGAGGACCAGCCAGTCGATCGGGCCGGGCAGCGCGGACTGCGACTCCGACACTGTAAGACCTAGTCGCGCGCCGGAATCGGTCACCATATGGGTGATCCGATCGAGCGGATAGCTCGGGTCGACCGGGAGCCAGCCGGCACCGGACTTGGCGACAGCCCACACCGCGAGGACCGATTCGATGGAGCGGGGGATGCCGACGGCGATCACATCGTCGGGGCCGATCCCACTGTCGATGAGGACCCTGGCCAGGCGGGACGACGCCCGGTCGAGTTCGCGATAGGTGAGGGTGCGGTCGCCGTCGGTCAGGGCATCGCGATCCGGGTCGGCCGCGACGGCGGTGGCCAGCAGGTCGGGAAGCAGACCGGTGGCGGTTACCGGTGCTCCGCGCATACCGGTGAGCTGGGAATGCTCGGGCGCCGACAGCAGCGACAGGTCGCCGACCGCAGTGTCGGGGGCGGTGGCGGCCGCGGCCAGTAGTCGCACGAAACGCGCACCGAGCGTGCGCATCTCGGGTTCATCGAACAGGTCGGTGGCATAGAGGGTGACGGCGTCGATGCCGGCGGGTTCGCCTGCGGCACCGCGTCGTTCGGCGAGGGTGAGCTGCAGATCGAACTTGGTGATGTCGAGTTCGATCTCACCGACCGTGACCGGCGAACCCGCCATTTCGAAGGTGGTGTCGAGAATGGCCTGGAAGTTGAGCGCCACCTGGAACAGCGGGTGACGGGACTGCGAGCGCGCCGGGTTGACGATGTCGACGAGCCGATCGAAGGGAACGGTGGCGTGCGCGAAGGCGGCGAGGTCGGTTTCGCGGGTGTGCTCGAGCGCGGCGGTGAAGCTCGCGGCCGGGTCGACCTCGGTGCGCAGCACCAGGGTGTTGACGAACATGCCGATCAGGTCGTCGATGGCGCGGTCGCCGCGGCCCGCGACACCGGTGCCGATGGCGATATCGGTGGTCCCGGACAGGCGCGCGAGGAGCACGGCCAGCGCGGTGTGCAGGACCATGAACAGCGAGGCGCCTGCCCGCTGCGCCAGATCGGCGAGCTGACGGTGCAGGTCGGCGTCGATGGTGAAGGCGGTGCGTGCGCCGCGCATGCTCGGCTCGATCGGCCGCTGACGGGCCGAGGGCAGCTCGAGCTGGTCGGGCAGACCCGCGAGCGTCCGCTCCCAGAAAGAGATTTCGCGCGAAGCCAGCGACTGCGGATCGGCTTCGGCGCCGAGGAGTTCGCGCTGCCAGAGGGCATAGTCGGCGTAGTGCACGCTCAGCGGCGACCAACCGGGATCGACGCCGTCGGTGGCGGCGCGGTAAGCGGTGAGCACATCGCGCACCAGCACCTGCAGCGAAACACCGTCTGCCGCAATGTGATGCAGCACGACAGCGAGTACGCACTCCGGTGCGAACGCAACTCCCGCACTGCCGATGGGCTCAGCCGCGACGCCCGATCGGCGCGGTGCGGAGTTGTCCACAGCCGTGTCGGCGGTCGCCGGAACGACGAAGATGCCCGCCCGGAAAGGAGCTTCGCGTTCGAGATCGAACCCGGCGCGAGCGAATCGAGTCAGCTCGGCATCGAGTTCGGCGGCAGGCACTTCGGTGGGATCGCCGATGCGGACCAGTCCGGCATCGCGGATGACCTGCTCAGCGACCTCACCACCGGGGGTACCGACCGCGGGAAACACGGTGCGCAGGGCTTCGTGTCGGTCGACAACCGCGTTCAGGGCCGCGACCAGGGCGGGGAGATCCGCGGTGCCACGCAGGCGGATGACGAACGGCATGTTGTAGCCGGGGGCCGAGGGGTCGAAGCGGTTGAGGAACCAGATTCGCTGCTGCGCGGGGGAAAGCGGGATCAGCGCCGGGCGCGAGCGCGCGGTGAGCACCGGGAGCTGGGCCGAGACACCGGTGTCGTCGCGTTCGGCGATGGCGGTGGCAAGGCGGGCGACGGTGGTCGCGCCGAACAGATCGCGCACGCCGAGGCGGCAGCCCAGGTCGGCGCCGAGGCGGGCCGCGACCTGGGTGGCGACCAGGCTGTTGCCGCCGAGGGCGAAGAAGTCGTCGTCGCGGCCGACACGGTCGAGGCCGAGCACCTCACCGAACACCCTGGCCACCGTCTGTTCCACCGGGCCGACGGGTTCGGCGTAGGTGACGACGGTGCGGGTGGGGGCAGGCAGCGCCTTGCGGTCCAGCTTGCCCGACGCGTTCACCGGGAGGGCATCGAGCACCACGATCGCGGCGGGCACCATGTAGGCGGGCAGCGCGCGCAGTGCGGCCTCGCGCAGATCAGCGATCGCGACCGAGCCCGGCTCGGCTTCCACGACATAGGCGACCAGCTGCTCGCCGGCACCCGCGTCGTCACGGACCATGACAACGGCGCGCGCCGCGGAATCGACGCTCTCCAACACGGCCTCGATCTCGCCGAGCTCGATCCGCAGACCACGCACCTTCACCTGAAAATCGGTGCGCCCCAGGTATTCCAGCTCGCCGTTGGTGGTCCAGCGGACGAGATCGCCGGTGCGGTACATCCGCTCACCCGGCAGCGGGTGCGCGACACCGGCGTCGGTGGCGACAACCGCGGGCGCGGCGACGAAACGTCCGGCGGTGAGCTCGGGACGTCCGACATAACCCCGGGCGAGCTGTACCCCCGACAGATACAGCTCACCCGGAGCCCCGACCGGAACAGGCCGCAGCCGCGAGTCGAGAACATGGAGCCGGGTGTTGAACACCGGCGCGCCGATCGGCACCGTAACCCGGTCGCTGTCGTTCACCTCGTGGAAGGTGACATCGACGGCGGCCTCGGTCGGGCCGTAGAGATTGTGCAGCCGGGCACCGGTCAGCAGCCGCAGCCGCTGGGCCGGCGCGGCGGGCAGTGCCTCGCCGGACGCGAAAACCAGTCGCAGCGAGGTCCGCTCGGCGATGTCCTGTTGGGCCAGAAAGACTTCGAGCATCGACGGCACGAAATGCGCGACGGTGACGCCATATTCGGCGATCACCCGGCGCAGATATCCGGGATCGCGGTGGCCGTCCGGCTCGGCCAGCAGCAGGGTGGCGCCGATCTGCAAGGGCCAGAAGAACTCCCACACCGACACGTCGAAGGTCATCGGGGTCTTCTGCAGCACCACGTCGACACCGTGCAGCCGGTAGGTCTGCTGCATCCACACCAGCCGGTTCACGATCGCGGCGTGCTCGACCGCGACGCCCTTGGGCAGACCGGTGGAGCCGGAGGTGAAGATGACATAAGCGGGGTGCGCGGGGCGCAGCGGCGCGGTGCGGTCGGCGTCGGTCAGCGGGGCGTCGTCGTAGTCGCTCAGATCGATGGCGTCCACGGCCAGCACCGCAAGCCCGTCGACGGGGGTGCGGTCGCGGGTGGTGGTGAGCACCGCAGCCGGGGCGGCGGTGGCGAGGATGTGCGCGATGCGCTCGGCCGGATGATCCGGATCGATCGGCACGTAGGCCGCACCGGCGGTGAGCACCGCGTACATCGCCACAACCAGCTCGGGCGAACGCCGAATACTCAGCGCCACCAGCGATTCCGGGCCGATGCCGTCGGCCCGCAGCCGCCGGGCCAGCCGATTGACCCGCTGTGCCAGCTCGCGATAGGTCAGCGTCGCGTCCTCGGACTGCGCGGGGGCGGCATCGCGGGGCGCGTCGGTGCGCGACGACGTTGCCATGCGCACGGCCACGTCGTCGGGGGTGCGCGCGACCTGGGCTTCGAACAGGGCGGGCAGGGTGGCCACCGGCGCCGAACGCTCGGCCAGCGCGGCGTCGACATCGAACCGGGTGGAATTCCAGATCCGGGTGCTGACCTGGAGTTCCAGCTCGGTCGCCACCTCGATCGCGCTCAGCGCGGTGTCGAGGTCGGCAGCGGCCAAGCGCTCGAGGAAGCCAAGGAAGCGGGCGTGGTGCCTGGCCAGGGTGTCGGCGTCGTAGAGGTGGGGGTTGGCCTCGAAATCGACGTGCACGCGGTGGCGGTCGCCGTAGTAGACGTTGAGGCTCAGGTCCTCGATCGGGCCGGTGGACAGCACCCGGTAGCGGCCGGTGGTGGTACCGAGAGTGAGGTCACTGCGGAAGAGCATGAAATTGGCGAGCGGGCCGAACAGCGCACGCCGGGCGGGGCGGCCGTCGTCCTCGGCGTCGCGGCGGATGTCTTCGGCACGGTAGCGCTGATGACGCAGCGCACTCGCCACCTCGACCCGCGCCGCGCGCAGCAGCTCACCCCAGGTGGCGGCCGAACCCGCCGCGCCCGTCGGCAGTCGCAGCGGCACGATATTGGACAGCATCCCCGCCGAGCGACGCATGACCGCGGTGGTCCGGGCGGTGACGGGCAGGCTCAGCACCGCGTCCGGGCGGTCGGTGAGGCGGCCGAGATAGGCGGCGAAGGCGGCGAGCAGTACCGCGGAGATCGTCGAATCATCGCTGACGGCAATGGTTTCCAGCCGGTCGACCAGCTTTTCCGACAGGCGCCCACCGGTCACCAGATTGATCGCCGAACGCGGCGCGGTACGGCCGTCGAGGGCGGTGGGGCTGTCCAGGCCTGCGATGCGCTGTGCCCAGTGCTCGCGGTCGCCGGCGAAACGGGTGCTCTCGCGATAGCGCTGTTCGCCCTCGACCAGCACCGACAGCTCACCCGGCACCACCGCGCGGGCCGGGGTGTCGAGCATTCGCGCGGTGTAGAGCTCGGCGATGCGCTGGGTGTTGGTGAACGCGCCGTACCCGTCGAGCACGATGTGATGGCCGCGCAGATACCAGAACCAGCGCGCGTCGCCGACCCGCAATACCGCGCCGGCCACCAGCCGGTCGGTGAGCAGGTCGATCGGGGCGCCGAACTCCGCGCGCATCCATTCGTGCGCCGCGGCCACCGGGTCGTCGTGGTGGCGCAGATCGATCAGCGGCAGCTCCTGCTCGATCGCGATGGTGTGGTCGACGTACTGGTGCGGGACACCGTCGAACTCGCCGATGCGCACCAGCGGTGAACCGTACGCGTGCGCCGCTTCGGCCGTAACCTGTTGCAGCACAGCGGCATCCAGCTCGCCGTCGATATCGACGTACTGGGCGATGGTGATCGGGACATCGGGGTCGAGCAGCTGCGCGTACCAGACACCCAACTGGGCCGGGGTCAGCGGAAACGGCAGACCGACAACCTGCGCTTCCTGTGGTCGCGCACTGAACCCACCCAACTCCGTACCGTGCACCAGAGCCTCCTCGTATCGCGAAAGAACAGCAGATCGAATGTTTTCGGGCAGCACGAATACACCTCGTGAACCGAAAGATTCGATATGAACGCGGTGGGCGTGCCGCCACACTCGCGCAAAGATCCCCGACAGATCATGTGGACGAGATCGACGACCGAGGGGTCGCCGAGGCAACGGACGTGGTGTCCGTCGCGGGTGCCTAGCTGTTGATCATTCCTCCAACGGCTTTGTCAGTTACATCACATGGGTCCCTGTCCATGCAGTGCCGACAGTAGGCCTTCGATTAATAAAAAGAAACTTTTTCCGCTAAAAAAATCGGTCGATCGTCCAGTCGGTACCGGGGGCTGGTCACGACCAGGGCGCGAGTGTGGGCTCCAACACATCGGACACCGATATGTGAGCCACCACACCTTCAGACCGGGACACTAGGAGCCGAAACGTTGCATCTGCGTTGCATCGGCGCCGATGCGCCGGTCGAGCACCCGGATCTTGGCTTCTATCTGCGCATACAGCGGCGAATCACGATCAACAGTCGACCGGTACGTGGCCCACGCTGCGGCGTCGTCGCGCCCTTCCGGGCACGACGTCCAGCGGCGCAGCACGCCGGCATCGGGGGTGGCCAGCACGGCTGTCCGCAAGCGGACCCGGAGCTCGTCGCGGATGTCGCAGATGCCGGGCGCCGAGGAGCGCGGGAGCACCGGGCCCGCGTACAAGCGCAATGCGGATTCGATATCACCGGAGTCGAGGGCGGCCCGCAAGGCCTCCACATCGGTTGCGACATGCACGCGCAGACGGTATGGGCGCGAACCGACGACCGAGGCACCGACCACCGACCGCAGCCGCGACATCGCCGCGCGGATCGTGCCGTTGTCCAGATCGGTGTCGTCGAGCAGCAGCGCCAAGTGGTCGGCGCCGAGGCCTTCGGGATATTCGGTGAGCAAGAGCAGGATCTCGGCATGACGCTGCGAGAGCGGCACCCGCTCCCCCGCGATGCTCAACTGAGGTTGACCCAGCCCCAACACATCGAGGCCGAGCTTGGCCTGCTCGGTGTCGTCGCGGTTCGCCGGAGCCGGTGCCGCGATGCCGTGGCTCGCGCGCATCGCCCGCAGCACCAAGTCCATTTCGGCGGCGGTCGCGGCGGCTTTGACCAAGGCGAGGATTTCAGGCTTGGCCACCCGCATCCCGCCGGCAATCATCAACACACCGATCAGGCGGCCATCCGGCTCGTGCACGGGGGCCGCGGCGCCGGTGATCTGGTGCATGCGATGCAGGAAATGTTCGGGTCCGTGGATCCAGGTGGCGCGGCCGGTGCGCACCACGAGGCCGACGGCACTGGTGCCGATCCGGCGCTCGCTCAGATCGTCGCCCTCGCGCACGCCGATCTCCGCGGCGGCGGCGACCTGCTCGGGATGACCGTGCACCGACAGCACACGACCGAACTGGTCGGCCACCGTCACGATCAATCCGGCCTGCGACGCGTCCTGGACCAGCAGTTTGTCGATCAGGGGCATGAGTGCGGCGATGGGATGGGCATCGCGATAACGCTCCAGATCGGCGCCGCGCAGCCCGCGACCGTCGATGACGTCCGTCGGGTCGACACCGCCGCGCACACTGCGCAGCCATGATTCGAGAACGAGCGGACGTAGAAGACCGGCCAGCTGGGTAAGCTGTTCACCACCGGCACTGAGATATCCATGGGCCTGTGCGGCATAGGCTTCCAGAGCACCGAGCTGTGCGCCCGACTCCGATGCCTGCCGTGGGGGCCTCCCACCTGCAAGATTGCTGACCATTTGCCTTTCTTTCCCGATACAAACTGTACCGGGCAGTTATCGGGCAAAACGACAGAAGTCTGGGTTTGTCCTGCAGGTCACATCGTGGTATCAACCGTCACTTCGTCACACCCCCGCGTGGTCCGCTATGGCGGCGGCGAGCATCACTGTGGTGGCCTGTGGACCGCGGCCCAGCGGGACCGGTACCACCGACAGATCGGCGACCGTCAGGGCTTCGATGCCGTGGACGCGGCCCTGTTCGTCGACCACCGCGCGCTCGTCGTGCGCGGGGCCCATGCGGCAGGTACCGGAAAGATGTTGAGAAGTACCCAGGTTGGCGTGCAGCCAGGCGTCGTCGATGGGGCCGATTCGTCGACCGAGCAGATCCGCGGTGAGCGCTACGCCGTCGCGAAGGCGGGCGCGGTCTCGTTCGCTGCGGAGATAGCGCTGGTCGACATGGGCAGGGACGGTTGGATCCGCCGAAACCAGGGTCAGCTCGCCCGTCGACTCGGGATGCATCAGGGCGACCCCGATCCTGCGCAGACCCGGCGTGAACATCGGGGTGTACGGGCGCAGTTCCAGGTCGCCGATTTCGAGGACGTATTCGAGTGGGACGGCGGGCTCGCCGGGCTCGTCGTCGGGGAATTCGACGCCGATCTCGGGGTGATCGGTGCACCACGCGCCGACCGGAGCGGGCCGCACGATCGGCACACCGAGCGAGCGCAGCAGCGGTTCGGGGCCGATCCCCGATCTGATCAGCAGTGCGGCCGACTCCACCGCACCCGCGCACAACACCGTCTGATCGGCATAGGTTCGCCCGCGCTCGCGACCGCGCGCCCACTCCACACCGATCACCCGGGTGCCGCGCAGTACTAGCCGGGTCACCATGGTGTCGCTGGTGACCGTCAGGTTCGGTCGCCCCATCGCCGGATATAGATGAGTGAAGGCAGGCCCCGCTCGACGACCTCGCGACACCGCCAATGGCACTGTGCCGAATCCCTCCGTGTGGTTCGCACCCAGCCGCGCGAAGACGTCGGCGAATCGCGCCGGCTCGACGTCGGGCACTCCTGGAGATCCGAGGATCGGGGGGCGTTTCTGCCGTATGCAGCCGCCGCTTTTGCTCGGCGTGGATCGCGGCTGTTCAAACCCCGTTGGTGTGTTGAGGTCGGGGATTTCGGTGAATCCCGCTGCCGCGCAACGTTCCGCGAATTCGGCACTGAACGCGGTGAAGTCGCTCGTTCGTGAGATCGGGATCGGGCCTGCGACCCCGTGGCCCGGGGCGTTGCCGAAATCCAGGTCGTGTTCGAGGTCGCAGAACACTGGCAGGACCGATTCGAACGACCAGCGCGGGCCTGCCACCGCACTCCACGCCGCGAAGTCGGCGGCCGGTGGGCGGATGAAGTAGCTGCCGTTGATCGATCCGGATCCACCGATCAGCTTGCCGCGCACCAGGTTTCCCGGATACCGCCACACCACCCGGGACTCGGGACCGACCGGTAGGTGTCCCGGGTCGAGCAGTTCGACGGGCAGCTCCCCCATCGTCCGGTATACCGGTCCAGCTTCGAACACCCGCACCGAACGCGCCGGATCAGCGCTGAGCCGGGCGGCGAGCACACACCCCGCCGACCCGGCTCCGATGATGAGAGTGCTCGTCACGCAGTGGGATTCAGCGAGGCGGAACGCTCGGTTTGAGCGCTTCGAAACTGCGTGCCCTGATGACGCCGAGCCACAGGCCCGTGCCGTAGGCCACGTCGTCGAGGCGTTTGTAGGCCACATAGCGCAGCGGGTCGAGGCCGCCGGCGTCGCGATGGGTGAACCAGTCGGCCAGGCCGTCGGCCAGTGCCATGGTGATGGCGATCTTGCGGATGCGCCTCGACGCGATGACGGCGAGCAGCGTCACCGGCCAATAGTCCCGGCACATCGCCGAAGCCAGTCGCCACATGCCGGCGAAGTAGCCGCGCGCCAGGTAGACCGCGGCGATCCTGGTCGGGTTGTCGAGTTCGGTGAAGACCCGGCGCAGGCGAACCAGCGCGGTGGCGAGGGTGACGAGTCCGCCGAGCAGACCCCACTTCGACAGTGTCGCGAACAGCAGACTCGCCAGCACGGTCCAGGTCGGCACCGACAGCGGCGAGACCAGGCCCGAGTGCCGTTTCCCCAGCGGTGCGGCACCGGTGCCGTAGAACAGCTTTCGCCCGAACCAGGCGCGGAAGGCGACCCGGTGATCGTGGGCGACGTGCGCGGCGGGCTCGTAGCGCAACCGCCAGCCCGCGCGTTCGAGCCGCCAGCACAGGTCGACATCCTCGGCCACCTGCATCGACTCGTCGAATCCGCCCTCGCCGAGCAGCGCGGCTCGCCTGGCCAGCAGCGCCGCACTCGGCACATACGACACGATGCCGCGCGCGTGCACTGCCGACTCGCGGCGGCCGAGGTCGAGGGAGGAGCGGGTGTGTTCGTAGCGGGCGAGCGCGTTGGATTCGGAGTCCAACGCGACGATGCGCGGCGCGACCAGCGCGACCTGCGGATCGCTGAAATGTCCGAGCATGACCTCGAGCCATCCGCTGCGTGGCACCACATCGGAGTCGAGGAACGCGACGAAGACCGTAGTCGCCGCCTGTAATCCGGCATTGCGCGCTGCCGCGGGGCCGAGCGGGCTTTCGTGCCGCAGCACCGTCACCTGACCGCGGCCCGGTCGCGGCGGGATGCGGACCGGCTCGTCGGAACCGTCGTCGACGACGATCACGTTGTGCCCGCGCAGCACCGCCAGCAGACGTAACAGCCCGTCGGCGTTGTTGTAGAGCGGGATGACGACGGTGACATCGTCGAGTGACGGTTCGAGCCGCGGACGTGGGTTGGCCACGCCGGAATCGAGCAGTCGGCGGGCGACGATCGCGGACTTGGTGTCGGTCACCTCCAGGTATCCGTCGCCGATCAGCTCGGCGGCCTCCGGGGCCAAGCGCAGCATCCGTGCGGGCGATCCTCC
This sequence comes from Nocardia sp. IBHARD005, assembly GCF_052814245.1. Lineage (NCBI taxonomy): Bacteria > Bacillati > Actinomycetota > Actinomycetes > Mycobacteriales > Nocardiaceae > Nocardia > Nocardia sp. IBHARD005. The sequence continues at coordinate 2,282,232 of NZ_CP199935.1, read as the reverse complement.
GATCAGGATCCGACCCCCGGAAAATGCGCGTACCCGTGGATCGATCCGTACCCCGAAGCCGTCGGGCAGACGATCATGGCGCATTCCTCGCATGCTATTCGCAGTTGGCCCCGCAGACATCATCACCCCAGAAAAAAGGACCAAAGTCTGTCCGAAATACCGTTGTGACCGGTTGCCGGACGCGTCAACAAGATCGGCAGCGCACTTCCGGCAACCGGGATCGACTCAACCGAGCGGACTCTCGTTGCACGCCTTGGCCGGTGGGCGCTGCACGGTCAGCGGCAGCGACACCCTGGTTCGGCTGCGAACCGGGCGCGAGTGGTCGACGGCGGGGCGCGGAATCGTGCGTCCCGGTGCCGACAGTGCCGCTTCGCCGTAGCCCTGCACGCACTCCGGGTCCGGTCCGTTGGCGGGCAGGCCGGTGAAGAATTTCGCGGCCATGCAGCCACCACGGCAGGAGTCGTAGTGCGAGCACTTCGTGCACGCGCCACCGTCGACCGGCTCGCGCAGTTCGGCGAAGAGCTCCGAGTCGGTCCAGACCGCCGCGAAACCGCCGTCGGCGACGATGTTTCCGGCCTTGAAGCGGTCGTGGATGGCGAACGGGCAGGCGTAGACATCGCCGACCGGGTCGACCAGGCAGACCACCCGGCCCGCGCCACACATGTTCAAACCCGGTAGGGCCGAGCCGAATGCGGACAGGTGGAAGAACGAGTCGCCGGTGAGCACACCCTCGCCGTTGCGCACGAGCCAGTCGTAGAGCTCGCGCTGCTGTTCGGGCAGCGGGTGCAGTTCGTCCCACACGTCCGCGCCGCGACCCGAGGGACGAAGGCGGGTGAGTCGCAGTGTGGCGCCGTACTTGTCGGCGATGGCCTTGAACTCGTCGAGCTGGGAGATGTTGTGGCGGGTGGCGACGACCGAGAGCTTCGCGTCCGTGAAACCCGCCGCGGCGAGATTCGACAGCGCCTTGATCGCGGTGTCGTAGGAGCCGGGGCCACGCACGGCATCGTTGACCGCGGCGTCGGCGCCGTCGAGGGAGATCTGCACGTCGACGTAATCGCTGGCCGCCAGCCGCGCGGCGATCTCTTCGTTGATGCGAACGCCGTTGGTGGAGAACTTGACCCCCACATTGTGCGCGGTGGCGTAGTCGACCAGTTCCCAGAAGTCCGGGCGCACGGTCGGTTCACCGCCGCCGATATTGACGTAGAAGATCTGCATGCGCTCGAACTCGTCGATCAGCGCCTTGCACTGTTCGGTGCTCAGTTCGTTCGGGTCGCGGCGGCCCGAGGAGGACAGGCAGTGCACACACGACAGGTTGCAGGCGTAGGTGAGTTCCCAGGTGAGGCAGATCGGTGCGGCCAGGCCCGATTCGAAACGGTCGATCAGCCTGCCGCCCTGCGTCGCGGGGCCTGCCTGCGATGTGGCGGCGTGAATCGGGGCGGGTGCGGGGGTGACCGGGCCCGGGGTCGGCACGATCATGTCGGTATCGGCCAGCTGCCCGAGCGCGGCGAGGTGCGCGTCGGAGGCGTCGATGCCCTTGGCGCGCAGTGCGTCACGCACAGAACTGTGCGCGGGCAGCGACCGGACCACGTCGACGAGATCGCGGCTCTTGAGGAACGAGAGCTTGCGGGTCCCGAAGTGGTACAGCAGCGCGCCGAAGGACTCCGGGCGCAACGAGACCCGCGGGTGCAGCGTCCAACGGGTGTCGAGATCGAGCATGGTCAGTACACGCCGCACATGCCGTCGATGCTGACCTCTTCGATCAGCGTCTCGGTGACCAGGTCCTCGCCGGATTCGACGGTCGCAGGTGTGGTGTTCTCAGGCATGACTACCTCCAGTGTGTTGCCGGTCACCTCCGACCTTAACGTCAGTGACTGCCATAAAGGGTGGAATCGGAAATTCTCTCTCTGTGCACACCCCGTCCCCATCGAGTGCGAACCCCTCTAGACTTCCGGGGGCAGGACGGGAAAGGGCTGATGGCCCGGCGGCAGCTACAGGTGAGGCAGAGGCGTGCGTAACCATGGTGGGGCGGGTGCTGGTTCGACGGCGCGCCGCGAGTTTCAGCCCCGGAGGAGGAAGCTTGCGTAACCACGGAGGGGCGGGGAGTGGCGCGAATTCGACTCTGTCCGAGGCCGAGATCGTCGATGCGGCACTCAAGGTGGTCCGTGAGGACGGGGTCGAAAAGCTATCGATGCGGCGGCTCTCGCGCGAGCTCGGGGTGTCACCGATGGCGCCGTACTACTACGTGGCCGACAAGCGCGAGCTGCTCGATCTGGTCGCGAGCGCCGCGCTGGCCGGGGTGCGCAAGCCGCCGCGCGAGTCCGGACCGTGGCAGCAGCGGCTGCGCGATCTGATCGATCAGATAGACGATAAACTGCGCACGCATCCCGGCCTTGGCGACATCTTGCTCGAGCAGATGCTCGGCAAGCAGCTCGACCTGATCGACGCCGTGATGGAGATCCTGTTCGACGCGGGCTTCAGCGACCGCAACGTGCTGGCCGCCTACGCGACCATCCACACCTACCTGTTCGGCCGCAGCAGAGTGAACCCGCGCGACCGTTCCGCGCCGGCGGACGTGCTGCTGCCCGAGGCCGTGGCCCGAGCCACGAAGTACATGTCCGACCTGCGCGGCAAGTACTCCTACGACTTCGGGATGGAGGTGCTGGTCGCCGGACTCGAGGCACAGCTTGCCCTGCAGGCGCGTCCCGGCCTAGCATGAAACTGAAACACGTTCTAGTTTTGCCCGAGAGGACGACATGACCACAGTCGAGGTTCCGCACGGCTCGCGCTCGGTGGTGCTGCGGGTAGCCGCGGTGATCACCGAAACAGCCGATACCCACTCCGTGGTCTTCGAGGTACCCGCCGAACTGCGCGAGCGCTTCACCTACTCCCCCGGTCAGTTCCTGACGCTGCGCATCCCGAGCGAGCAGACCGGATCGGTCGCCCGCTGCTATTCGCTGGCCAGTTCACCGTTCACCGATGACCTGCCGAAGGTAACCGTCAAGCGCACCGAGGGCGGCTACGGCTCGAACTGGCTGTGCGACAACCTCGCCGCAGGCGACCAGATCGAGGTGCTGCCGCCGTCGGGTGTGTTCACGCCCAAGAATCTCGACGAGGACCTGCTGCTGTTCGGGGCGGGTAGCGGGATCACCCCGGTGATGTCGATTCTGAAGTCGGCGCTGTCGCAGGGTTCGGGCAAGATCGTGCTCGTCTACGCCAACCGGGACGCGAACTCGGTGATCTTCGCCGAGGAACTCCGCGATCTCGTCGGCAAGTATCCCCAGCGATTCACCGTCATCCACTGGCTCGAACCGCTGCTCGGACTGCCGACCGCCGACATGATGGCCACCCTGGTCGCGCCCTACACCGCCTACGAGGCGTTCATGTGCGGGCCGAAGCCGTTCATGGACCTGGTGCACGACTCGCTGGCCGCGCTCGAGGTGCCGCGGAACCGGACCCACGCCGAGGTGTTCAATTCCCTCGCGGGCGATCCGTTCGCCGACCACGCACCCGCCGAGGTGTCCGAGGCCGAGGCCGCCGACGCGGCGACGGTCGAGGTGGAGCTCGACGGTCAGGTGCACGAGATGTCGTGGCCGCGTATGCAGACGCTCGTCGACATCATGCTCGACAAAGGCCTCGACGTACCCTACTCCTGCCAGGAAGGCGAGTGCGGGTCGTGTGCCTGCACGGTGCTGGAAGGCAAAGTGGAGATGGCCAATTCGGAGATCCTGGATCCCGAGGACATCGAGAACGGGTACATCCTCGGCTGCCAGGCGCGGCCGGTCACCGATCGGCTGCGGATCCAGTTCTAGCGCATGGCGCGGTAGGCGGCGCGTTGCTCGGGATCGAGGTGCTCGGTCGCGTAACTCAAAGCGGTGCGGCCCAATTCGGGTGCGTTCTTGTTCAGGAAGTCGGTGAGCGCGGCCTGGTCGACGCGTTTGCCTACTTCGCGCAGCATCCAGCCGAGTGCCTTCTGGATGAGGTCCCGGTGGTCCGCCTGAAGGATTTCGGCGAGTTCCAGGGTCGTGCTCGGGTCGCCCGCCTTGATGAAGGCGAACGTGGACAGCAGGGCTACGCGGCGCTCCCAGAGTGAATCCTGCTGGGCCAGTTCGAAAAGCAGGGTGCGGTCTTTGTCGAGCAGCCAGGGGCCGATGATGTTCTCGGCGGAGGCGTCGACCAGGTCCCAGTTGTTGACTCGGCCCCTTCGGACCGCTGCTAGGTAGAGGTCGACCATCTCCGCGCGGGCCTTGTCGTCGAGGACGCGCGGTTTCGATGCCGCGGCGAAGCGGGCGTTGAGGATGAACAGGGCGGCCAGGCGTTCCTCATGGAGGGGGCTGTCCAGGAGTTCGTCGATCTGCGACAGCGGCAGCGTGGGGAACTTTTTCGCCACACTTCTGGTGACGGGGACTCGGATGCCGAGGAAGATGTCGCCCTCGCCGTATTCGCCGGGACCGGTTTTGAAGAAGCGTTGCAGGTGATGCGCGTCAGTGGGGTTCGCCAGGTCGGCGAGGGCCTTGCGCACCTGTGCAGCGGTGGGGAGCTCGGACACACGCACCTCCGGGTCGAGGGATTCACTCCGCATTCAACACGGGTGCGGTGACATGTTCGCGCAGGCTGTCGCCCCGGCGCCTGCGCCGTCGATCGATCGGCCGCCCGCCGATCAAGCGGGCAGCGCGCCGAGCAGGCGGCCCGACTCGAATGTCGCCGCACCGGAAGGCAATTCGCCCGGCCGCCCGCTCGTGCGGACGGTGACGATGCCGGTGCCGGTGGTGGGGCGACCGAGCTCGTCCATCTTGCGCAGGGTTTGGGCGGCGACGGCCTTGGCGCTGTCGAACAGTCGCACGCCGTCGGGCAGGGCCGCGACGATGGCGTCGATGACCAGCGGGTAGTGCGTGCAGCCGAGGACCACACCCTCGACGTCGGCCGGGGTGCGCGCGGCGGAGTCGGCGATCGACTCGCGGATCGCCGTCACATCGCCGCGGTCGATCGCGTCGGCCAGTCCGTGGCAGGCGACCCCGACGACCTTCGCGTCACCGCCGAACCTGGCGATCAGGTCGGCTTGGTAGCGGCTGGCGGTGGTGGCCGCCGTCGCCCACACCGCCACCGAATTGCATTGCGCGGCAGCCGGTTTGATGGCGGGCACCGTACCGATCACCGGCACCGAACCCCCCACCTCGGCCCGCACATGAGCCAACGCGGTGACACTGGCGGTATTACACGGCAGCACGATCACCTCGGCCCCCGACTCGACCGCCTGCCGCGCGGCGCCGACGACCCGCTCGACCACCCATTGCTCGGACTTTGGTCCCCACGGCGCGCCATCGGGGTCGAGCAGCAGCAGCAGATCGACATCGGGCCGCAGCTTGCGCAACCACGAAGCCGTAGGCAACAGGCCGAGTCCGGAATCGATGAGCGCGACGATCACCGCTACACCGTATTACAGGGGCGAGGTCGGTCCTTCGCGACCGTGCGTGCGCCCGTGTCGAGACCGCGTACGGTCAGATGACCCGATGCCGAATCCAGGCAGGGGTTAGGGGTTCGATTCCCCTAGGGCCTGCCAGCGAATCAGGCCATATGGCGCTGGCTCGACGACAGGGTGAGGGGTTCGAGTCCCCTGACCCTCAGCCTGTCGCGGCGAGGAGGTCGGCAACCGGGGTGGAGGTCGCCAGCTTCGCGCGGAGTTTCATCACCTGGGCGGTCAGGCCCGCCCCGAGGACGGCGGTGAGGATGCCGTCGCGGGAGTAGTAGGCGAGGAACTTGCGGCCGTCGTCGGTGACGATGGTGACGTCGTCGTTGGGCGATGGGGTGCCGAGGGCCTGGATTTTGACGTCGTACTGGTCGCTCCAGAAGTACGGGACGCGGGCCATGGTGGGGGGCGCGCCGCCGAGGAGGGCGGTGACCAGGAGTTTCGCCTGTTCACCCGCGCTGGTCCAGTGTTCTACGCGCTTGCGGACGCCGCTGTCGTGCTGCCAGGCGGCGACGTCGCCGACGGCCCAGACGGCGTCGGCGGAGGTGCGGCCGACCTCGTCGGCGAGCACGCCACCGCCCGCGGACCTGTCGGCCAGTTCGATGCCGGAGTCGGCCAGCCAATCGGTGACGGGGACGGATCCGACGCCGACCACGACCAGGTCGGCGTCGATTTCGGTGCCGTCGGTGCAGACCGCGCCGCGCACCCGGCCGGAGTCGTCGGCGCGCAGGGTGTCGACACCGATGCCGCAGCGCAGGTCGACGCCTTCGTCGCGGTGCATGCGCGCCACCAGGCCACCGACCTGTTCGCCGAGAACCGACGCCAGCGGGGTCGGCTGCGGTTCGACGAGGGTGACCTCGACGCCGGCGGCGCGGAAGCTGGCGGCGAGTTCACAGCCGATGAAACCGGCGCCGATGATCAGTGCGCGGTTGGCACCGTCGAGTTCGGCGCGCAGCGTCTCGGCGTCCTCGTGGGCGCGCAGCACGTGCACGCCCGCGACATCGGGCAAGCCGGGGAGCCTGCGCGGGCGCAGACCGGTCGCGATGATCAGCTGGTCGTAGGCGAGGGTGCCGGCGTCGGCCAGGGTGATGGTGCGCGCGGCGGTGTCGACGCCGGTGACGGCGGTGCCGAGGCGCAGCTCGATGTTCTTGTCCGCGAAGAACTCCGGCGGCCGAAGAGTGGTGTCGTCGGTCTCGCCGCGCACGAACTGCTTCGACAGCGGCGGACGGTCGTACGGCGGGCGCGTCTCGTCACCGAGCAGCAGCACCCCGCCCTCGTACCCGGCCCGACGCAGTTCCTCGGCCGTGCGCAGGCCTGCCAGACCCGCTCCGACGATCACGATGGGCGCGCTCATGTTGTGTCCTCTCGGCATGCTCGGTCACCGACCGCACCCATGCCATGTTCTGCTGTATCGCGGACCACGACGGCCCCAGATGTTTGTACCAGTGCGCCGGGCCCCTGTGACACCCACGTCGCAACCCAACCGTGCCGCTTCCGGTATCGACCGGGCGGTCAATCAGGAGTAGACCGAGGTCAGAAGTATTTTTCGTCTCATCGAGGAGGCATAACCTATGTTCACCAACAGTCGCGCACAGGATTTTCTCGCTGTCGTGCTCGGCGCATTCACCGCACTGTCGCCCCTGTGGCTCAGCACCAACGACAACGCCCGCTGGACCCTTGTCGTGCTCGGCGTACTCATCGCCGTGACCGGTCTGGCCCAGATGGCCAGGGATGACCTGATCGTCGCGGACTACGCGATGGGCGTGTTCGGCGCGCTGCTGTTCATCTCGCCGTGGGCGATGGACTTCACCGCATTCCGCGGCGCATCCTGGACCGCATGGGTGGTCGGAGTGGTGACGGTGGTGGTGGCGGTCGCCGCACTACCCGCGATGAACCAGCGCCTGCACCACATGGCTCCACATCACTGATGCCGGGCCGACGAGTCGGGCGCCGCAACGCCAAACGCGATGGCGACGCCCGGCAACTCATCCTGGATGCCGCCGAAACCCTGTTCGCCACCCAGGGATTCGATGCCACCGCGACCGCGGCCGTCGCCGCGGCCGCCGACGTGCCGAAAGGACTGGTCTTCTACTACTTCCCCACCAAGAACGCGATCCTGTCCGCGCTCATGCGCGAACGCGTCCCGGAACACCCGATCGACGACCTCACCGCCGTGGTCACCCCCGGCGATCCGGCCGCCAGTCTCATCAACCTCGACACCGCGATCAACCTGCGCGACCACCATTCCTCGGTCCTGCGCGTGATCATGTGGCGCGAGGCCGACACCCACCCCGACGTCCGACGCACACTGCGCACCCTGCGCGACCAACTCCTCGACGTCACCGCCCGCGTGCTGCAAGCCAGCACGCCGGTCCCCGTTCGACCCGGCACCCTCCACGCGTGCGCCGCGGCCTGGGTGTCCGCCATGTTCGCCATCGCCAGTACCGACCGCCTCCACGCCCTCGACGGCCTACCCGTTCCGACGGCCGACGACCTGATGAATGTCGCCCAGGTGGTCGCGGCGGGCATGACCCAACTCGGCTGACCCCGGCTCGATCGGTGGGATGCCCGGCGAGTTGCCGTGGAGCAGGCGGAAAGCCGCCAACCCGAGGACGGCATGCAGGATGGCCGGCGGCGACGACAGACGAAGGCGCTGCGAGCGCCCGCCAGTACGGCGGGGGCGATGAGAGTTCAGCCGATGCGCTGCGACTGCTGACCACCGGGACGCGATAACTTCCGGCGATGATTCACTCCGGCACGTCCAGCGGATAGGCCGAAGAACCGGTGACGTCGCACTCACGACGCCACCGGTTTCGATCAGCCGCCCGCGATGATCGACTCCGCCGCACCCGGCGGGACCGGGGCGTAGGAGTCGAACACCATCGAGTAGTTCGCTCGGCCACGGGTTTTCGAGCGCAGGTCCCCGATGTAGCCGAACATCTCCTGGAGCGGGGTCAGCGCGCGGATGACGTGGGCGCCGCCCCGTTCGGTGAGGTCGGTGACCCGGCCGCGCCGGGCGTTGAGGTCACCGATTATCTCGCCGACGTACTCCTCGTGGGTGAGGACCTCTACGGCCATCATCGGTTCGAGGAGTACTGGCTTCGCCTTCACGACCGCGGCTCGCACCGCCGCCGCACCGGCCAGGCGGAAAGCCAGGTCGGACGAATCCTGAACGTGGGCGGCGCCGTCGAGCAGCGTCACTTTCACGTTCACCAGGGGGAAGCCCGCGAGTGGGCCGATGCGGAGTGCGTCTTGTGCGCCCGCGTCGACCGCGGGGATGTACTCCCGCGGTACCCGCCCGCCGGTGACCCGGCTGTCGAATTCGTAGATCGCGCCGTCGTCGGCCACGTGTGGTTCCAGCGCGATCGCCACCTTGGCGAACTGGCCGCGTCCGCCCACCTGCTTGCGGTGGGTGTATTCGAACAGTTCGACTGCGGTGGTGATGGTTTCGCGATATGCCACGCGTGGCACGCCGATCTCGGCATCCACCCCGAACTGCCGTTTCATCCGGTCGACCAGAACCTCCAGATGCAGTTCGCCCATGCCACCGATGACCGTTTGACCGGTTTCGGTGTCGGCACGCACGGTGAACGTCGGGTCCTCCTCGGCCAGACGCGCCAGGGCGGTGCCCAGCTTGTCCTGATCCGCGCGGGTCCTCGGTTCGATCGATACCGCGAGCACCGGGTCGGGGAAGGTCATCGGCTCGAGCACGATGGGAGCGTCCGGGTCACACAGGGTGTGTCCGGTGCGCGTCGTCTTCAGACCGATCACCGCACAGATCTGACCGGCCTGCACCCGTTCGACGGCGATCTCGGTGCTCGAATGCATCTGGAACAGTTTGCCGAGGCGCTCCTTTCGCCCATTTGCCGAATTCAGAACGGCAGCACCGGGTTCGGCGGCACCGGAGTAGACCCGCAGGTAGATGAGAGTGCCGAAGAACGGATGCACCGCGACTTTGAACGCCAGGGCCGCGAACGGCTCGGCGATCTCGGGCACACGGTGAACAGGTTCACCCTCGAGCGAGAACCCCTGTACCGCAACGACATCGAGTGGCGAAGGCAGGTAGTCGACGATGGCGTCCAGCAGCGGTTGCACGCCGATGTTCGCCAACGCCGAGCCACACAGGACCGGGTAGGCCTGTGCGTCGATCGTCATCCGCCGGATCGCGGCTTTGAGAACATCGACCGTGATCGGGAGCCCGGCGAGGTAGCGCTCCAGCACTTCCTCGTCGCCTTCCGCGACCGCCGCCTCCAACGCCTCACGATGTTGTAAAGCCTTGGCACGCAAATTGTCTGGGATCTCCACCGTGTCGAAACGCGCGCCGCGGTCGGTGTCGCCACGCCACACCTTCGCGGTCATCGCGACCAGGTCGATGATGCCGTCGAACTCACGTTCCGCACCGATCGGCAGCTGGACCACCAACGGGCGAACGCCGAGTCGCTGCTCGATGCTTCGCACGGTGAACTCGAAATCGGCCCCGAGCTTGTCCATCTTGTTCACGAAGCAGATCCGCGGCACACCGTATTTATCGGCCTGGCGCCAGATCTGCTCGGACTGTGGTTCGACGCCTTCCTTGGCATCGAATACCGCGACCGCACCGTCGAGCACCCGCAGCGTGCGCTCCACTTCGGCGGTGAAGTCGACGTGGCCGGGGGTGTCGATAATGGTGATCTGATGCTTGTTCCACCAGCAGGTGGTCGCCGCCGAGGTGATCGTGATGCCGTGCTCGCGCTCTTGGATCATGCGATCCATGACGGCCGTGCCGTCGTGCACCTCACCCATCGTGCGAGTAACGCCGGTGTAGAACAGCACCCGCTCGGTGGTCGTGGTCTTGCCCGCGTCGATGTGGGCGGCGATGCCGATATTGCGTATTCGGGCGAGATCGGTTCTGGTCATGGGAATCCCCCAGGCTGGTTCGGTCGATGAATCGACGCTCGCCAGTTGTGCGTTCCTGGGACGGCACGGGCGTCGGATCACGCGGCGCCGCACCGGCGCCGATGGACCCGATGCGAGCTAGAACCGCGACTGCGGACGTGCTGTAACCATGCGACAAGTTCTACGCGAGGAGACGGCGTGCTGTCGACGGGATTTCGGCCCGCGGGCATAAACACGCGACCACCACGGTTCGTCACAACGAGCAGCCCAGCCACCCCTAGGAGCCGACCGATGCCCGAAACCCCACTCGACCTGCACGCCCTCATCGCCAACTCCCGCATCGGCATCCTCGCCACCATCAAGTCCGACGGCCGCCCCCAACTCTCCCCCGTCACCCCGTACTACGACCGCGCCGCGGGCATCATCTATGTCTCCATGACCGAAGGCCGCGCCAAGACGGTCAACCTCCGTCGCGACCCCCGCGCCGCCATCGAAGTCACCAGCGCCGACGGCTGGTCCTGGGCCACCGCCGAGGGCACCGCGACACTGACCGGCCCCGGCACGGATCCGACCGGGCCGGAAGTCGAAGCATTGGTCGACTACTACCGAGCAGCGGCAGGCGAGCACCCCGACTGGAACGAGTACCGCGAGGTCATGGTCACGGACCGGCGCGTACTCATGGCCTTGTCCGTCGAACACGTCTACGGAGCCAAGATTCGCTGATAACGCCGCACCCCCACCGACTCTCAGCGCATTGCCAAAGACCCTCGGTAGCTTGGGGCACAGCACATTCGTTCTTCATCAGGCAGGAGAAGCCGTTGACTCGAGAATCGTTGTTGCGTCGGGGATTGCGAGGAATGAACGCCGGGGTGGTCGCCTTGACCGAGGCGCCGGGCATCGGCAAGGTCCTGGGTAGATCATTCGCCCAGATCAGTTATACGGGTCGTCGTTCCGGGCGGACCTTCACAACGCCGGTCAACTATCGGCGTTCCGGCGACGAATACCTCATCGGTGCCGCGATGCCCGACAAGAAGAAGTGGTGGCGCAACTTTCTCGACGCGGGCGCCCCCGTCACCCTCCGCATCGACGGCGTCGACCACTCCGGCCATGCGGTCGCCCATCGCGATCCCCGGGGCCGGGTTACCGTCCACGTGCGCCTCAACGCTGCCGACTGACTCCCCTCCGAAAACGCCGAACGGCGCCGCTCCCAGGGGAGCGACGCCGTTCAGGTTGTGCAGTGCTCAGCGAACCTCTATGACTATTTCCCCAGCGTCGAGCATCTCGACAATTGTCGGCAGAATGGGCAGAATCGCCGCGAGAAGCGCCTTCCGCGAACAGTTTCCGATCCGGATCCATACCACCGCCGGGACATCCGCGCCACCCTTCGCGCGACCGAGCAGGATGAAATCCTCGTCCTTGGTGACGATTACGGCGTCCCGAAGTATCGCTGCATTCCAGACTTCGGGGTCGGAAGCGGAGGTCATGTTCAGATCGCAGACATGCACTGCGTCATGCCCTTCGCTCGCCAAGGCGCGTGCCAGCGCAGGCGGTAGCTGCGCATCGACAAGGAAGTTCAAGAAGCGGTCCGCAAGATCGGGTGATCGGCCTCAGCTGCCGCGAAGGCGAGGCAGGCGCGGATGTCTTCGCGCTCGAGGTAGGGGTAGTCCTCGAGGATCGCTTCTTCGCTCTCTCCCTCGGCCAGGAGTTCGAGGACGTCTTTCACCCTGATCCGCATACCGCGGATGCACGGCCTGCCGCCGAGTTGATCTGGGTCGAAGGTAATCCGCGAGTGGTTGGACACAGTGCGATTGTATCCGTCAATGGGCACGCGCAGCAGAAGCAAGCAGCGTCCGAAAACGCCGAACGGCGCCGCTCCCGGGGGAGCGACGCCGTTCAGGTTGTGCAGTGGGTCTTACCGACTCACTTGATGATCTTCGTGACGCGACCGGCACCGACGGTGCGGCCACCTTCGCGGATCGCGAAGCGCAGGCCTTCGTCCATGGCGACCGGCTGGATCAGCTTGACGGTCATCTCGGTGTTGTCGCCAGGCATGACCATCTCGGTGCCCTCGGGGAGGGTAACGACGCCGGTCACGTCCGTGGTACGGAAGTAGAACTGCGGGCGGTAGTTGTTGAAGAACGGGGTGTGGCGACCGCCCTCGTCCTTCGACAGGATGTACGCCTGGCCCTCGAACTCCGTGTGGGGAGTCGTGGTGCCCGGCTTGACGACAACCTGGCCACGCTCGACATCTTCGCGCTTGATGCCACGAACCAGCAGGCCGACGTTGTCGCCCGCCTGGCCCTGGTCGAGCAGCTTGCGGAACATCTCGATACCGGTGACGGTGGTCTTGGTGCTCTTCTCGCGGATGCCGACGATCTCGACTTCCTCGTTCACGTTGACGATGCCGCGCTCGATACGACCGGTGACGACGGTGCCACGACCGGTGATCGTGAAGACGTCCTCGACCGGCATCAGGAACGGGAGTTCGGTCTCGCGGACCGGCTCCGGGATCGACTCGTCGACGGCAGCCATGAGCTCGACGATGGCCTCAGACCACTTCTCGTCGCCCTCGAGGGCCTTCAGACCGGAGACACGCACGACCGGCGCGTCCTCGTCGAATTCCTGCGAGGCCAGCAGTTCGCGGACCTCCATCTCGACGAGCTCGAGGATTTCCTCGTCATCGACCATGTCCGACTTGTTCAGCGCGACCAGGATGTAGGGCACGCCGACCTGACGGGCGAGCAGCACGTGCTCGCGAGTCTGCGGCATCGGGCCATCGGTGGCCGCGACCACCAGGATGGCGCCGTCCATCTGCGCCGCACCGGTGATCATGTTCTTGATGTAGTCCGCGTGGCCCGGGGCGTCGACGTGCGCGTAGTGGCGCTTCTCCGTCTGGTACTCGACGTGGGAGATGTTGATCGTGATACCACGAGCCTTCTCCTCCGGCGCCTTGTCGATCTGATCGAACGCGAACGCGTCGTTCAGGGTCGGGAACTTGTCAGCCAGCACCTTGGTGATCGCTGCAGTCAGCGTGGTCTTGCCGTGGTCGACGTGACCGATGGTGCCGATGTTGACGTGCGGCTTCGTCCGCTCGAACTTCGCCTTCGCCACTTTGGGTCCTCCTGGACTTGTTGGTGCGTGCATTTGCAGCAGTGCGTGTGTCATCCCCACTGGGGGTGGGGATCGGGTTTTTTTCTTGACGTCCAGCACTTGCGGTCCAGTGTGTCACTGGACCGCAAGAGGGTTTTATTCGCCGGTCGCCTTAGCGATGATCTCCTTGGACACGTTGGCCGGAACCTCCGCGTACTGGGCGAACACCATGGAGTAGTTCGCGCGACCCTGGGTCTTGGACCGCAGGTCACCGATGTAACCGAACATCTCCGAGAGCGGAACCAGCGCCTTGACGACACGGGCACCACTGCGTTCCTCCATGGCCTGAATCTGGCCACGGCGGGAGTTGAGGTCGCCGATCACGTCGCCCATGTATTCCTCGGGCGTGATGACCTCGACCGCCATGAGCGGCTCGAGAATCACCGGACCGGCCTTACGGGCCGCTTCCTTGAGGGCCGCGGAGCCCGCGATCTTGAACGCCATTTCCGAGGAGTCGACGTCGTGGTACGCGCCGTCGAGCAGGCTGACCTTCAGGTTCACCAGCGGGTAGCCGGCGAGCACGCCGTACTGCATGGCATCCTGGGCGCCCGCGTCAACAGACGGGATGTACTCACGGGGCACGCGACCACCGGAGACCTTGTTCTCGAACTCGTAGGCCGCGCCGTCCTCGCCGATGAACGGCTCGAGGGCGATGATGACCTTCGCGAACTGGCCGGAGCCACCCGTCTGCTTCTTGTGGGTGTACTCGTGCTTTTCGACCTTCTTGGTGATGGTCTCGCGGTAGGCCACCTGCGGCTTGCCGACGTTGGCCTCGACCTTGAACTCGCGACGCATACGGTCGACGAGGATGTCGAGGTGGAGCTCGCCCATGCCGCCGATGACGGTCTGGCCGGTCTCCTGGTCGAGCTTCACCGAGAACGTCGGGTCTTCGCGCGCCAGCTTCTGGATCGCGGTGCCGAGCTTCTCCTGGTCGGACTTGGTCTTGGGCTCGATCGAGACCTCGATGACCGGATCCGGGAAGGTCATCGACTCGAGGACGACCTGGTTCTGCGCGTCGCACAGGGTGTCACCGGTGGTGGTGTCCTTCAGGCCGATGACCGCGTAGATGTGGCCTGCCGAAGCCGTGGCGACCGGCATCTCCTTGTTGGAGTGCATCTGGAACAGCTTGCCCAGACGCTCCTTCTTACCCTTGGTCGAGTTCACGACCTGGGCGCCGGAGGCGACCTGACCCGAGTACACGCGCACGTAGGTGAGCTCACCGAAGAACGGGTGCACCGCGATCTTGAACGCCAGCGCCGCGAACGGCTCGTCGACGTTGGGCTTGCGGGTGATCAGCTCTTCTTCCTTGTTGGGCACGTGGCCGGTGGTGGCCTCGACGTCCAGCGGGGAAGGGAGGTAATCGATGACCGCGTCGAGCATGGGCTGAACGCCCTTGTTCTTGAACGCGGAACCACACAGCACCGGGTACAGCTCGGAGTTGACCGTCATCTTGCGGATGGCGCCCTTGATCTCCTCGATGGTGAGATCCTCGCCACCGAAGAACTTCTCGAGCAGCGCCTCGTCGGACTCGGCGACAGTCTCGAGCAGTTCCTGACGGTACTGCGCGGCCTTCTCCTCGAGATCGGCCGGAATCGCGACGACTTCGTACTCTTCGCCGAGCTTGGTCTCGCCCTTCCAGACCTTGGCGTTGTTCTCGACCAGGTCGACGATGCCCTCGAAGTCGTTCTCAGCGCCGATCGGCAGCTGGATCACGAGCGGGCGAGCGCCGAGACGGTCCTTGATGGTCTGCACGGTGAAGTAGAAATCCGCACCGAGCTTGTCCATCTTGTTCACGAAGCAGATACGCGGCACGTCGTACTTGTCGGCCTGACGCCACACCTGCTCGGACTGGGGCTCGACACCCTCTTTGCCGTCGAACACCGCGACCGCACCATCGAGCACGCGCAGCGAACGCTCCACCTCGACGGTGAAGTCGACGTGCCCGGGGGTGTCGATGATGTTGATCTGGTTGTCTTTCCAGAAACAGGTGGTAGCCGCGGAGGTGATGGTGATACCACGCTCCTGCTCCTGCTCCATCCAGTCCATCGTGGCCGCGCCATCGTGAACTTCACCGATCTTGTACGTGATACCGGTGTAGAACAGGATGCGTTCGGTCGTGGTGGTCTTGCCCGCATCGATGTGGGCCATGATGCCGATGTTGCGGACCTTGTTCAGGTCGGTGAGCACGTCCTGTGCCACGAAATTCTCCCTTTTAAGTGACGGGCCGGGCAATCACCAGCGGTAGTGCGCGAAGGCCCGGTTCGACTCGGCCATCTTGTGGGTGTCCTCGCGACGCTTCACGGCGGCACCGAGGCCGTTGCTGGCATCGAGGAGCTCGTTGGCGAGACGCTCGACCATGGTCTTCTCGCGACGGGCGCGGGAGTAGCTGACCAGCCAGCGCAGCGCGAGGGTGTTGGCGCGGCCCGGACGGACCTCGACCGGCACCTGGTAGGTGGCGCCACCGACGCGGCGGGGCTTCACCTCGAGGGCGGGCTTGACGTTGTCCAGCGCGCGCTTGAGGGTGACGACCGGATCGGTGCCGGTCTTCTCACGCGCCTGCTCGAGTGCGCCGTAGACGATGCGCTCGGCGGTGGACTTCTTGCCGTCCATCAGGATCTTGTTGACCAGCTGAGTGACCAGCGGGGACCCGTAGACCGGGTCGTTGATCAGCGGACGCTTGGGTGCGGGGCCCTTGCGTGGCATATCAGCTCTTCTCCTTCTTGGCGCCGTAGCGGCTGCGCGCCTGCTTGCGGTTCTTCACGCCCTGGGTGTCGAGCGATCCACGGATGATCTTGTAACGGACACCGGGAAGGTCCTTCACACGACCGCCGCGAACGAGCACCATCGAGTGCTCCTGCAGGTTGTGGCCCTCACCGGGGATGTACGCCGTGACCTCGATCGCGCTGGTCAGGCGAACACGCGCGACCTTACGGAGCGCGGAGTTCGGCTTCTTGGGGGTGGTGGTGTACACGCGAGTGCACACACCACGACGCTGCGGGCTCCCCTTCAGGGCCGCAGTCTTGGTCTTGGTGACCTTGTCGCGGCGACCCTTGCGGACCAGCTGGTTGATGGTTGGCATAGACCGGCTTTCCTTATTGGTAATTGCGCTTGGTGTGCAGTGTCTTGCAGTTCATCGAGCTTTCACTCGCACGTCAGACCACGTTTCCGTTAACCCGTGGTCGGGCGTGTCGCGGTGGCGCTCAGTGCCCTTTTCAAGGCACGCTGGAACGTATCGGCCGCTTTCGCTGGCCTACGTTCACACACGAACTTGCCCGTAGCAATCCGGGCACAGGGATCTACGATACCCACCTGCCCGATTCGGGGTCAAAGCGGGGGGCCGCGTCAAGCCTTCTACCGGGCGAGATCCAGAGTCAGCTCGACCAATTTCTGGGCGCCCGCGCACGGATCGGGGTGAGCCGAGCCGGGCCGGTAGTTGATCCACCAGCCGACGACGCCGACATCGGCGGCCGGTGCGGTGACGCCACAGGAGTCGTTGTCGCCCGGCCGACGCACCTGCAGCGCCCTGCGGCCCTGCACGGTGATGTCGCCGGAGAGGTAACCCAGCTTGTCGTTGGTGGTCTTCTCGTTGTTCAGGGTACCCATCTCGTACCAGTTGAGGCTGGCCATGGCTCCCCCACCCGGTGCGTCCTCGATGTCCCACATGCAGACGGCACCGCTGAAGGAGGCACCGACGATCTTGGCGTTGCCGACGATCTCGCCGATCTTGCCGGCGGCCACGACCTCGCACTCGCGCAGGAGTTTGTCGAAGTCGGTGTTGATCGACTCCCCGCCGCCACCCTGGCCGAGCGGCCGGGCGGTGCCCTCGATCTTCTGGCCGCAGCCTGCCAGCGCGAGGGTGAGCATCAGCGCGGCGACGGTGATCCTGCCCGCCCTCACTTCAGCCGTCCCACGGTCAGCTCGGCCAGTTTCCTGGTCCGGTCGCACGGGTTTCCGCCGGTGGCGAAGAGGCCGGTGGATATCGACCATTCGAAGAAGTCGTCGTCGAGTTGCACAGCGAAGTCGCAGACAGTGCCCTCCGGCGCGAGTGCTTGGAAGCCGGGGTGGCCGCCGACGTCGACGGTCTCCGGTGCGCGGCCCACGTTGGACACCCACGCCTTCTCACGTTCGATCGGACTGCCTCGGTACGAGGCGAAAGTGACGCTGGGCGAAGATAATCCGGCCGCCTGCCAGTTGCAGCCGGTCGCGTTCTTGTAGACCCGCGCGATCTGGCCGAGGCCGGCGAGGGTGCGCACTTCGTCGTCGGTGACATGACCGCACTCGCCGACGAAGGGGCCGAGTGAGGCGACCTTCGGTGGTGGTCGGTTCGGCCTTGCCGGCGTATCGGAGTCGCCCCCCGATCCGCACGACGTCAGCATGACAACAAAGGTCATGCCGGTGATGATCGCCGAGGGGATCCGCATGCCATGAACTCTAACCGGCGGTGCGGTCCGGTCACAGATTGCCGCGGGCCTCCTGCTCGCGTTCGATGGCCTGAAAGAGGGCCTTGAAGTTGCCTTTTCCGAAACCGAGTGAGCCGTGTCGCTCGATGAGTTCGAAGAAGACGGTGGGGCGATCGGTGAGGGGGCGGGTGAAGATCTGCAGGAGGTAGCCGTCCTCGTCGCGATCGACCAGGATGCCTCGGCGCTGGAGTTCGCCGACCGGTACGCGTACGGCCCCGATTCGGGCGCGCAATTCCGGGTCCTCGTAATAGGTGTCGGGGGTGGCAAGGAATTCGATGCCCTCGGCGCGCAGGGCGTCGACGGTTTCGAGGATGTCGCCGGTGGCCAGCGCGATGTGTTGTACGCCGGGGCCGCGGTAGAACTCGAGGTACTCGTCGATCTGAGAACGCTTGCGGCCCACCGCCGGTTCGTTGAGCGGGAACTTCACGCGGTGGTTGCCGTTGGCGACGACCTTGCTCATCAGCGCGGAGTACTCGGTGGCGATGTCGTCGCCGACGAACTCGGCCATGTTCGTGAATCCCATGACGCCGCGGTAGAAGTCGACCCAGCGGTCCATCATGCCGAGTTCGACATTGCCGACCACGTGGTCGATCGCCTGGAATACGCGCTTGCCCGGCTCGCGGGTGGAGGTGCGCGCGATATAGCCGGGGAGATAGGGACCGGCGTAGCCGGAGCGGTCGATCAGGGTGTGCCTGGTGTCGCCGTAGGTGGCCAGTGCGGCGGCGCGGACGGTGCCGAATTCGTCGGTCTCGTCATGGGGTTCGACGAGAATCGTCGCGCCGTGCTCGCGGGCCCAGGCGATGCAGCGGTCCGCGTCGGGGACCTCGAGCGCGATGTCGACGATGCCGTCGCCGTGGCGGTCGTGGTGGGCGACGAGTGAGCTGCCGGGGTCGACAGCGCCGGTGATCACGAAGCGCGCTCCCCCGCTGCGCAGCACGAACGACTTGTGGTCGCGATTGCCGGTCTCGGGCCCCGAATACGCTTCGAGCCGCATGCCGAACGCGGATTGCAGGAAGTGGGCGCTCTGGGTCGCGTTACCGACAACCCAGACGAGTGCGTCCCACCCGATCACCGGAAACGGATCGACACTGTCGTCGTGCTCGATCAGCCCGACGAGCTGCTGCTCAATGGTCATGTCCTAGGAAATCGCGTCACACCACAGGTGGGCAACTACTGCGTATTTGCCTGAACAGGCTGGCTCGAGAAGCCACCGAATACACACAAATGGTGGACAATTTGAATAGCAACCGGACATGGAGGTCTTCTCATGCGCACGCCCGCGAAATTGGATGAGCTCGACCTGGCGATCCTCACCGCGATGCACGAGTTCCAGAAGGCCGGAATTCTCGAGCTGTCGCGGCGGACGAAGGTCGCGCGGGCGACGGTGCAGGCGCGGATCAACCGGATGGAGGAATCCGGGGTGATCGCCTCCTACGATCCGCAGATCGATGTCACCGCAGCGGGTTTCGATGTCCAGGCGTTCGTGACCTTGGAGATCGCGCAGGGCGCGCTGGATACGGTGAGCGCTGAGCTGGCGGCGATTCCGGGGGTGCTGGAGGCGTACGCCACGACGGGCTCCGGTGACGTGCTGTGCCGGATCGGGGCCGATTCACATGCCGGGTTGCAGGCGGTGTTGTTGAGCATCGATCGGACGGGGTCGGTGGCGCGGTCGCACAGCGTGATCGTGTTGTCGACGGTGGTCGCGCATCGAACGATGCCGCTGCTGCAAACATTGACCCCGGCGGGGACCGCGAAGGCGCCCGCCTACCGGGATCAGCGCTGAGCCGACCGGTCGCGGGAGCGGTCCTTGTGCGAGAGCAGGGCGTTGTCGAACCAACCGAGCAGCCGGACGGGGGCGGGCAGGTCGGGGTCGGCGAGTTCGAGGTCGGCGGCGTCGTAGAGGGTGCGGCCGCGGTCGTCGGTGTAGGTACGGACCCGGTCGCCGAGTTCGGTGACGGCCTTCTTCATGGCAGGTAGCCGCGACCAGGCCTGCATGTCCATCGTGCTCGCGGGACCGCACGCGCGCAGGTAGCGCAGGATCAGTTCCGATGCGTCGCGGGATCGAAATCGGCTATCCGACTCCATAACCCGACAAACGGCGGCGCGACGTCTTGCGCCTGCATACCGATCAGGTGGTCACACATCTGGGCGGCGGTCAGCGTGGAGCGCTCCAGCAGATGGTGCCGGGCCAGCAAAGTCCTGTTGAGCGTTCGATTCGACAGCCGCATTCGAGTTCCTCCGTCGGCCCGCGATGATCCGCCGACATTACCGCCGACCTCTGCCACCCGGGTCAGCGCAACTGCACGACCACCTTGCCGGTGGCGGTCCGGTTATCCAGTGCCGCAACGGCTTCGGCGGTGCTCTCCAGCGGGTACAGCACCGGATCGGGAGCGGGAATCGCACCGGAGGCGAGCAGCGGCGCGATCTCGGACCACTGTTCAGCGAGGTAGGTGGGGTGGGTCATCACCCATTCGCCCCAGGCGGCACCGACGACCTCCACGTTCTTGAGCAGCAGGCGATTCACCTTCACCGTCGGGATCTCCCCCGCGGTGAAGCCGACGACCAGCAGTCGGCCGCCGCCCGCCAGCGAGCGCACGCTATCGGTGAAGCGGTCGCCACCGACCGGGTCGAGGACGATATCGACGCCGCGACCGCCGGTCAGTTCCTTCACCGCGGCGAGCCAGCCGTCGGTGAGTACCACGTCGGTGGCGCCATTGGCCTTGGCCACCTGGGCTTTCGCGTCGGTGCTGACCACCGCGATCACCCGGCCCGCGCCGAGCGCCTTGGCCATCCGCAGCGTGGAGGTGCCGACCCCGCCTGCCGCGCCGTGCACCAGGACCGTCTCACCCTGGGCCAGCCTGCCGCGCTTGGTCAGGCAGAAGTGGACGGTGAGGTCGTTGAACAACACGCCCGCGCCCGCTTCGAGGGAGATGTTGTCCGGCAGCGCGAACACGGCGTGCTCGGGTGACACCGCCACCTCGGCCACACCGTTGCCCAGCATGGTCAGCGCGGCGACCCGGTCACCGGGGCGCAGCGACGAACCCTGCGGCGCCTCGCGCACGACCCCGGCCACCTCGCCGCCCACGACGAAGGGCAGGCCCGGCTTCATCTGATAGAGACCGCGCGTCATCAGCACATCGGGGAAGGCGATGCCCGCGGCGTGCACGTCGATCAGGACACCGCCCGGATAGGCCACGGGCTCGGGCAGATCGACGATCTCGATCGCCGATGGTCCGTCCAACTTGCCGATCTGGGCTGCGCGCATTTCCGACACCTCTCTGCGATGACATTCACCCGCGAACATAACCCGGCGGCGGGATCAACGATGGGCGAACTCGGTCACCGGCTCGGTGATCGGCGTTTTGCCGGGGGTGGCGATCGTGAGTCCGTCCGCACTGAGCAGGTACTGGGTGCCGTCTGTGTAGTTGGTCGCGATGAACGCGCCGTCGCCGTTGGGTATCGGGTCGTCGAGTTCGATCCCGGCGCCGTCGCTGACACGCACACCCTTGTAGTAATAGCGCTGATCGCCGGTGTGGCAGATGACGACGCGGGATTTGGTGGTGCGCGCGATGGACATGGCGGCGTCGTTGTCGTTGCAGCGTGGGCCCGCTGTCAGGAAACCCTGGCCGTCGGCGCCGGAGACGCTCGATTGCAGTGGGGGGACGGTGGTCGTGATCGGCGCTGGTTCAGTGGTGGGAACCGTCCGGCTGACGGTCTCGATCACGGATGGATCGACGACGCCGGTCGCCGGCGGAACGGCCACGGTGCGGCGGTCGTCGACACTCATCATGAACCACACCCCGATACCGACCGCCGCCAACACGATCAGCGAACCCAGCGCGCCGGCCAGGATCGGAGTCGACGAATTACGTTGCGGGGGAATCGGTATCGGCGCCGACGGATGGGTGTGACCGCTCCCATGGCCGGGACCGGCCACACTGGGTGACGCGCGCAGGGCCGTGGGCTCGTACCCTGCTGCCCGATACGCGCCTGCGGGTTGGGGTCCGGTCACGCGGCGCGTCGGCTGCGGTTGGGCGGATTGCGGGCCTGTCACCCGACGTGTCGAAGACGGTTCGGCGGATTGCGGACCCGTAACCCGAGTGGTCGGACCGAAAGCCCTGGCGCCGGGCGCCTGTCGTGCCGGCCGAGACGCCGGCTGCCTGACCGTCAGCGGTGCCTGTGCGTCGGCGGAATACGCTGCCGAGCCGTGGATCGTCGGGGGCGACTGCGAGTCACGCAACAGCGCAGCGGAGTCCCGGGTCGGGGGCGAGTGCGAGTCAGGTGAAAAGGCAGCGGAATCCCGGGTCGGAGGCGAGTGCGAGTCAGGTGAAAAGGCAGCGGAATCCCGGGTCGGGGGCGAGTCGGGCGGCAAGGCCGCGGAGTCCCTGGTCGGTGGGGGTTGCGAGTCGGCCGGGACGACAGCCGAGCCACGGGTTGTCGGCGGGGAAGGAAGGTCGGCGGACCGGTTCAGCGGAGCCTGCGGGCTGGTGATCTCGATTCGGGGACCGGATACCGTTGCGGGAGTGGAGCGTTCGGCTTGGATCAACGCGGCCCTGGCGGCACGGGCCAGGTCGACGGGGGTGGCGTAGCGCTGGTCGGGGCGCTTGGCCATGCCCCGCTCGATCACCGGATCGAAGGTGCTCAGCGTGGGGTCGGCGGCGCTGGGGCGCGGGGCGGGCGCCATCTGGTGCGAGCCGATCGCGCCCGCGAGGCTGTTCACCGGGAACGGCACTCGGCCGACCAGGCATTCGTAGAGCACACAGGTGAGCGCGTAGGTGTCCACCGACGGGGACATCGGCACACTCTCGAACCGCTCCGGCGCCATATACGCCATCGAGCCGACCGCGCTGCCCGCGCTGGTGAGCTGCGGATCGGTGGCGGCGTGGGCGATGCCGAAGTCGACCAGATAGGCGAACAGGTTGCCGGTGAGCAGGATGTTGGCCGGTTTCACGTCGCGATGGACCAGGCCGGCCTCGTGCGCGGCATCGAGCGCGAACGCGATCTGCTCGATCACCTGCACCGCCTCGACGGGGGTGAGCCTGCCGTACTGCTGGAGCCGCTCCTTGAGATCGACGCCCTTGACCAGGCGCATGTCGATATACAGGACGCCGTCGACCTCACCCCAGTCGTGCACCGGGATGACGTGCGGTTCCTGCACGCTCGCCATCGCGTGCGATTCGCGGCGGAAGCGCTGCACGAAGGTGGGGTCGGTGGCGAGTTCGCGGTTGAGCATCTTGAGGGCGACAACACGGCTCTTGGAGGTGTCGAAGGCCTCGTAGACCTCCCCCATACCGCCGACTCCGATAAGTCTGCGAATTTCATAGCGCCCGAACATCGAGCCCGCCATTGCTCCGCCGGCCATTACAGCAGGCTACCTGGGCGCGGATCGGTCTGTCATGTAGGACAACCGCGCTGCTACCCCCTTGGTGATCGACACCTGGTACCCCTAGTCCCGACTCGCCGCGAGGGTGTGATCTGCGACCCGTAAAGTCGTCTACAGAACTACGCAAGACGTCGCGGCGCACCTGGTGTGCCGCGCAAGGAGCACACGTGTCACTCGATCAGCCACTGGCCCCGCTTCCCGAGGAGGGCACGGGTTTCGCCACGGCGTGGCCTGTCCGGGCCGGCGACGTGGATCCTTATCAACGACTGCGCCTGGACGCCGTGGCGCGCTACCTGTCCGATATCGCCTGGGACGAACTGCATCAGACGGCTCTGCATCTCACCGATCCCACCTGGATCGTGCGCCGCACCGTCATCGACGTGATCCGCCCGGTCGTGTGGCCCGATCAGGTACATCTCGAGCGCTGGTGTTCGTCGATGTCCACCCGGTGGACGAACATGCGCACACGGATCACCAGCGAACGCGGCGGGCTGATCGAGACCGAGGGATTCTGGATCAACCTCAGCGAATCGAGCAATCTGCCCGCCCGGATCAGCGACGACGGCCTCGCCTACCTGGCCCGATCCACCGACGAGCATCGCCTGCGCTGGCGGCCCTATCTCACCGATCCGGCGCCGCGCGAGTCCGATACCGACCTGCCGTTCCCGGTCCGCGCGACCGATATCGACCAGTACAACCACGTCAACAATGCCTGCTACTGGCAGGCCGTCGAACAGTTCCTCGTCGACTTCCCGAAGCTGGTCGCCGGACCGCACCGCGCCGTGATCGAGTATGTGGCACCGGTGCTGGCCCGCGAGCACATCACCGTGCGCGCCCGCCACGAACCGGGTGACCGGACCGGGCACACGGTGCTGCGGCTGTGGTTCGTGGTCGGCGGCGTCACCACGACCGTTGTCCGGATCATGCCGCTGCCTGTGTAATTTGGCGGCTGGCGCCGTGCCCGGCAGGGCGGGGCCTGCCGGATCTAGGCCTAGCCCTTGGCTGCTTTGAGCAGGTCGGCGCGGGTCGTGAACTTTACCCGCGGCCTGCCTGCGGCCTTGCCCGCGGTCTTCTCGGCCTGGTCGATGGTCTTCCAGCCCAAGCGGTCGACCAGATCGGGCTGGCGCTGTGCGAGCAGCGCGCGCAGGGCGGCCCGGTCGCCGGTCGGCGCGGTGAGTTTGCCCGCGATGAAGTCGGCGATCACCGCTTCGACGGTTTCCTCGGCGTCGACCCGGTTGGAGCCGATCACCCCGCGCGGGCCGCGCTTGATCCAGCCGGAGACATAGACGCCGGGGACGGGCTCGGTCGCGTCGAGAACCCGGCCGTGCTCGCTCGGCACCGTGCCACGGCGCTCGTCGAAGGGCAGGCCTGCGACGGGTTCGCCGCGGTAGCCGATCGCGCGCAGTACCAGTCCGGTGTCGACGGTTTCGGTGCGATCGGTGGCGGTGGCCACCAATTGCCCGTTCTCCTCGGTCAATTCGTTGTGCGCGAACTCGATCGCGGTGACCGCGTCGGTGCCGTGCACGGCGGTCGGCGTTGCGAGATAGCGGAAGACGATCCGCTTGTTCGACAGGTCGGCCTTCGCCGTCGAATACTCTTGCGCGAGTTCGTACTTCAGGCGCAACGAGGGTTCGATGTTCGGATCGTCGAGCACCGAACGGCTGTGCGGGTCGAGTTCGACATCGGCGGGGTCGACGATCACATCGACGCCGGTGCGATGGGCGAGCGCCAGGAACTCCGGCGAACTGTAGGCAGCTTGCAGCGGACCACGTCGGCCGAGGATCACGACCTCACGAATGTTGCTGCGGCGCAGGGCGTCCAGCGCGTGATCGGCGATATCGGTCTTGGCGAGCTCGTCGGGGTCGCCGGTGAGCACGCGCGCCACATCGAGGGCGACGTTGCCGTTGCCGACGATCACCGCGCGCTCGCCGGACAGGTCGAACTCGCGCTCGGCGAAATCGGGGTGGCCGTTGTACCAGGCCACGAACTCGGTGGCCGAGTGGCTGCCTGGCAGGTCCTCGCCGGGGATGTCGAGCGAGCGGTCGCTCGAGGCACCGACGGCGTAGATTACCGCGTGGTGGTGGTCGAGGAGCTCCTGGTGATCGATGTGCTCACCGACCTCGACATTGAGGTAGTACTGCAGCGAGTCGCGACGGAACGCCGACTCGAACATGTCGGCGACGCCCTTGGTGCCCGCGTGATCGGGGGCGACGCCCGCGCGCACCAGGCCCCACGGTGTCGGTAGCCGGTCGAACATCTCGATCTCGACATCGCTGCGCCGCAGCAGTTCTTCGGCGGCGTAGCAGGCCGCGGGGCCAGCGCCGACGATCGCGACACGCAGCGTGCCCAGACTCTTGGGCGGGCGGGCCGGCGTGCTCAGCGGGTCGAAGTTCGACTCGAGCGGGTGGCGCTGGAAGTAGGCGGCGTTGATCTCGCGATACCTGGCCAGCGAGGCGAGCAGGTCGTCCTCGGAGAAGATCGCGTCCACCGGGCACGCGTCGACGCAGGCACCGCAGTCGATGCAGGTGTCAGGGTCGATGTACAGCATCTCCGCCGTGGCGAACTCCGGTTGATCCGGAGTCGGGCGGATGCAGTCGACCGGGCATTCGGTGACGCAGCTGGCGTCGTTGCAACAACGCTGCGTAATGACGTAGGCCATAGGTCCAGATCCTCGAAATGTGTGGTCGGTGGCTCGAGGCGCCGCCGCGACGGGCCCGCGGCGGGTGAGCCGCGGGCGCATCATCGGTGACGCAGCTTTCAGTGTGCCTCGAGTGTGACCGCCACCTCACCGCTGCCCAGGATTACGGTGGTCTCATGGTGGCGACCCTGATCTTGATGCGGCACGGAAAATCGGCCTACCCCGACAATGTCGACGACCACGCCCGCCCGCTGGCACCGCGGGGCGAACGCGAAGCGGCACTGGCCGGTGCCTGGCTGCGCGCTTGCCAGCCGCCGATCGACGCCGTGCGCTGCTCGACGGCCGAGCGCACCAGACAGACGCTGGCCGCCACCGGCATCACGGCGCCGGTCGAGTACACCGACGACATCTACGACGCGAACCCGCACACCCTCATGGAGCTGATCGGGCTCACCGACGAGTCGATCTCGACGCTGCTCATCGTCGGCCACGTACCGGGGATCCCCTGGACCGCATGGGAACTGGCGGGCAACCGCGAATCCGATCAGGCGATCGAACTCAGCCGCAAGTTCCCCACCTCGGCGCTGGCCGTGCTCGAATTCGACCGACCGTGGGCGCACCTGGGCCCCGGCACGGGCGAACTCACGTCATTCCACGTCCCGCGCTGAGTTCACTTCAGCAACTTGCCGCCGACGACGATGCCCACCCCCAGCAGCGCGAGGAGCAGGAACGCGACGAATCCGTTCGTCAGCACCCAGACTACGCCTAGCACGAGTACCACCGGCGCCACCGCGATCGCGGTGATCACCGGGCTCTCCTTGACCGTTTCCCAAGCCGAGCGGGCCCTGACGCGGTCGATGTCCTTACCAGCCATGTGATCCACACTACGTTTCTGCCGGACCCCGGTACACACACTTGCGCGCACGGACATGTGATCCACACCTTGTTTCTGTCAGACCCCGCAACGATGCTTGACCGCATGGATTGGAAAATCGAACTCGTTGCCATCCCGGTCACCGATGTCGACCGGGCCAAGGATTTCTACACCAGCATCGGCTTCAACGCCGATCACGACCACACACCGAGCCCGGAGATCCGGTTCGTGCAGCTCACTCCGCCGGGTTCGGGATGTTCGATCTGTCTCGGGCACGGGCTCACCAGTGCCGCGCCGGGCAGTGTCGAGGGCATGCAGATGGTCGTGGCCAGCGCCGACAAGGCCTATGAACAGCTGATCGCCGCAGGGGTGGCGGCCACCCCCGTCGAGGACATGGGCTGGGGCCGGTTCACCTTCTTCGCCGACCCCGACGGCAACAAGTGGGCTATCCAGGAGCTGCCGAACTACAGCTGAATTCGCCCGCCCGTGAGAATAAGCTTGCTTGGAGTGCACTCCAGGTGGATAGCGTCTGAGGAGTTCCACGGGAAGGGACGAGCACGATGGATCAGGACGCGGCGCTACGCGCCGACAGCGGCGACGACGAGCACGAGCGCCCGAGGTATTCGATCGGCCAGGTGGCGCAGCGATCGGGCCTGAGCCGCGACACGCTGCGCTGGTACGAGCGGATCGGGCTGATGAGCTACGTCGGTCGCGATCACACCGGCAACCGCCGGTTCAGCGACCGCGACCTGGAGTGGCTGGCGCTGATCGGGCGCCTGCGCCTGACCGGCATGCCAGTGGCCGACATGGTCCGCTACGCCGAACTGGTACGGGCAGGTGAGCAGACCTACCCGGAGCGGCTGGAGATGTTCCGGCAGACCCGATCCGACGTGCTCGAGAAAATCGCGGAGCTGCGAAAGACCGTGGCCGTTCTCGACTACAAGATCGCCATCTACGAAGGCCGATCCGATGTGGTCTGTCCCGCCACGATCACCGTGCACACAAGCGAAGGAAGCGACGCATGAGCACCACCGCGACACCCGATCGCGGCTTTGCAGCGGGAGTGGTCGCTGTTCTCCCGCGACGTGGCACGCACCGCGGTGCCCGCCGCGCGCCGAACTGGGTGTGGCGTTCGTTCCGTACTCGCCGCTGAATCGCGGCTTCCTCACCAACGCATTCACTCGGCGAAAGAGCAGACCGGCGATCGTCCGGGTCGCCGGCACGGTCGGCACGTTCGCGTACCGATCCTCAGCGCACCGGTACCGGTGCGGAAGGAGCGCAGGCAGATGACCGAGGCCACCGATCCGCGGCGCCGCGTCGTGCACAACGTCGAGAAGAACCGCTACGACGTGTTCTTCGACGATGAGCTCGCCGGTTTCGCCGAGTACATCGAGCGCGACAACGACACCGATTTCATCCACACCGAGATCGACGACCCGTTCGCGGGCAAAGGGCTCGGCGGGGTACTCGCCCGCCAGGCCATCGAGGACGTGATCGCCCGCGGACGCACCGTCACCGCGCACTGCCCGTTCATCCGCGGCTGGCTGAACAAGCACCCCGAGTACGACGCCGCATCCTCCCGCACCCGCACATCGGCTTGCAGACGGTGACCTGGCCGCTCGACGGGCGCATCCGGCATCGTGATTCGGTGGGCTCCGACGTCGAGATCGAACCGGGGCAGCTGAACCTGATGACCTCCGGTCGCGGCATCGCGCACTCGGAGTTCGGCGTACCCGGCGCCGAGCCGGGCCACGGCCTACAGCTGTGGATCGCCTTGCCGGGCACCGCGCAAACGAGCGACCGGCTGCGCTCACCGCTGACTCGGCGCCGAGGTCGAGTCGCCCCACGAACCAGCCTGCGCGAGCTGAATCGGCCGCAGCGGGATCAGACCACGCCTGCACCCGATGCGGCTCCCAGCGCCGCATCGGGTGTGCGCGATCAGCGACCGCCGGCAAGCAGGGCGTCGAGGGCGCGGTAGCTGTCGTTGAGGCCGCCCTCCATGCCCGAGGCCAGCATGCCCGCGCATTCGTCGGCCGTGTGGAAGACGCTGTCGGTGACGACCCGGGTACGGCCGTCGCCGAGGTCGATGAAGGTGGTGGCGTCGATGGAGATGTGGGCGGGCATGCCGTCCCATTCGAAGGACTGCACGATGCGTTCCTTCGGGGCGATCTCGCGGAAGCGGCCTTCGAATCCGTAGGACTCGTCCCCGTCGTGTTCGACGAAACGCCAGTGCCCGCCCTTGCGGAACTCCCAGCGCTCGACGTCGACCACGTGTCCACGACCCCACCAGCGCGAGAGCTGCTCGATGCGGCTGAAGGCGTCCCACACCCGGTCCAGCGGCGCGTCGAAATCGCGTTCGATGTGAACTTCGCGGTCCGAGGTGGAGGTGATGACCGCGTCATTGGTGGTTGTGCTCATTGCTCTGGCTCCGTTCGTTGCAGGAATTCACCGAGACGGTCCATCCGGGCCTCGAGCATCTGCCGATAACCCTGCATCCAGGCCACCTCACGATCGAAGACGCGCTCGCAGATCCGGCAGTACCGCACCCGCCCACGCTTCTCGGTGACCACCATGCCCGCGTCCTCGAGTAACCCGATGTGCTTCTTGATGCCGGTCAGGGTCATCTCGAACCGCTCGGCCAACTCGCTGATACTCGCGGGCCCACGCCCGAGCTGCTCGAGGATGCCCCGCCGTGTGGGGTCCGCGAGCGCCCCGAACGAGGCGTCTAGGAAGTCATACTGAACCATCTAGTTCAGTATTGCGCAGCGGCCGCAGGCAGTCAAGGCCCTTTCGGCAAACCATGGACGCGCCAGCGGATTTTCTACTACGCTTTGTCGTAGATCGTGGTGGGAAATCATCGAGGGGGAACTCATGGACAAGACCACATGCTGCATCGTCGGCGGCGGCCCCGCGGGCACAATGGCAGGCCTGCTCCTGGCCAGAGCCGGTGTCGACGTCACCGTGCTGGAAAAGCATGCCGACTTCCTCCGGGATTTCCGTGGCGACACGGTGCATCCATCGACGGTGCGGCTGATCGACGAACTGGGGCTCGGCGCCGAGTTCGCCGAGTTGCCGCGCTCCGAGCTGACCCAGATGCGCATGTACGCCGGCGACCGCATGGTGATCGCCGCCGATCTCACGCGGATTCCCGGCAAGTACCGCTACATCGCCATGGTGCCGCAATGGGACTTCCTCGACCTGCTGACCAGCGCCGCCGCCGAGGAACCCACCTTCACAGTGCGCATGCGCTCGACCGTGATCGGGCTGATCGACGAGGCGAGCCGGGTGGCCGGCGTGCGCTACCTCGATGCCGACGGCGTCGAACACGCGTTGCGAGCCGATCTCGTGATCGCCTGCGACGGACGCGATTCCGTGACGCGCGAGGCAGCGGGCCTGCGTCAGCGGATGGAGGACGTGCCGATGGACATGTGGTTCTTCCGCATCCCCAAAGCGGCCGACGATACCGACGGCGGGGCCGTACAGGCCCGCTTCACCAGCGGAAACTCCGCGGTGGCCATCGACCGCGGCGACTACTACCAGACCGGCTACATCATCGAAAAAGGCTGCGACGCAAAGCTTCGCGCCGCACACGACGTGCGGTGGCTGCGTGATCGCGTCACCGAACTCTTCGGCTGGTCCACCGAGGCGACGGCGGCGATCCAGACCTGGGACGACGTCAAGCTGCTCGAGGTCACGGTGGGCATGCTCGACCGGTGGTATGTGCCCGGCCTGCTCTGCCTCGGCGATGCCGCGCACACGATGTCACCGGTCGGTGGGGTCGGGGTCAACCTCGCGGTGCAGGACGCGGTAGCGGCCGCGCGCATCCTGGCGCAGCCACTACTCGACGGCACCGTGCAGACCGCCGACCTGGAAAAAGTACAGCGCAGGCGGATGCTGCCCGCGAGCTTCACCCAGCGATCCCAGCGTGGCGAGCACGACATGCTCATCGGGCCCGCGTTGCGGGGAACCCTGCGCATCGCGCCACTGCCACTGCGTGTTGTCGACGCCGTGCCCGCGCTCGCCGGACTCACCGCCTACCTCGGCGGCATCGGCCTGCGCCCCGAACACGCACCGGAGTTCGCGCGACGTCCACAAACCGGCACCGAACCGTCGAACGCGACGCGCTGATCCGCCCTACCGCCCCAAGCCGACTTTCCGAAAAGGGCCACAACGGCTAGGTTTGCCGCGACGAACGGGACTAATCGGACCGGGTGAAGCAGCAGGAGGCTTGCGGATGAGGATCGGCACTGGGGTCGGGGCGGCCCTGCTAGCGATGGGGGTCATCGTGGCGGCGGCCGGAAACGGGCACGCCGAGCCCACTGCGGTTGTCGCCGAACAGCCGACCCCGGCACCTGCACTGCGCGGGGTGGACAAGGGTGTGAACTACCAGGTGAGCGCGACCGACGATCGGCGCGCGGTGGTCACCAGCATCGACACGGGGCGGTTCCAGCTCGTCCACGACGCGAAAGTTGTCGCGGTGACCGATGAATCGGGTACGGTACTCGCCGCGCTGCCGATGGTCGTGCGCGTCGGCGAGCACGCAGTGCCGCTCACACCGTCGATCGACGAGAAGGGCACCAGCCTGACCCTCACCCCGGTCAGCGAATCCACCGAGCCGGTGCGCGACATCAGCGCACAGGAACGCTTCTTCGCCGAAACCCAACGCCTGCAACCGAAGATCATCGAGGGTGCCGCCATCGGGGCCGCCATCGGTTTCGTTCTCGGGTTCCCGCTCGGCCTGTTCATCCTGGACTTCATCACCGTCCCGGTCGCCACGGTGGCGGGCGCGGCGATCGGCGCGCTCGCGGGCTACGCCTTGGCAGGCGGCCAGCCCGCGATCGACACCGCGCTGGCTTACGTCACCGGGGCGCCCTGATCGCCTCTTGCGCGGTGGGGCTGAGTAGCTGGGTACCGATCACTCGGAGCAGCGCCATCTTCTCCGCCGCGTCCGTGCCGGGGCGCGGCAGGTAGACGAGCAGTCGCTGGGCCGCGTTCGGAGTGAGCAGTGTTTCGCAGATCGTGTCGATCAGACCGATTTTCGGGTGCAGGAACTGCTTGGTGTCGGAGATCCGCACGGCCACTTCGTGGTCGTTCCACAGCTCTTCGAATTCCGCACTGTTGCGTCGTAATTCGCTGATGAAGCTGGTGACCTCGGCGTCGTCGGCCCGGCGTGCTGCGGTGGCGCGCAGATCGGCCACGTGACTGCGGCTCATCCGGGCCCAATCCGATTCGGGGAACAGCGTTCTGGCCGATAGATCGGTGAACCAGCGCCAAGAGTAGAAGCGGTCGAGGCCGCGACGGGTGCTGTGGTCGCCCGCCAGCAGGCTGTGCATGCGATTCTGGACGAGGACCTCGCCGAGATCGGTGATCACGGCGGCGGGGATGTCGTCGAGTTTGTCGAGCACGTGCAGCAGTCCGGGGCCGACATGCTTGTCGCGCACCCCACGGTCCGGGGATTGGTGGCCGCACAGGTGGAACAGGTGGTCGCGTTCGTCGGCGCTCAGCCGGAGCGCGCGGGCCAGCGCGGCGAGGACCTGGGTGGACGGGCGTGGACCGCGGGCCTGTTCGAGGCGGGTGTAGTAATCGGTCGACATGCCGGTGAGCAGGGCAACCTCGTCGCGGCGCAGGCCGGGAGTGCGTCGGCGCACGCCGGGCGGCAGGCCCACATCGGCGGGGGTGAGCAGTTCCCGGTGACGGCGCAGGAAGTCGGCCAGCTCGGATCGGTCCATCTCTCCATCGTGCCCGCCGCGGCGCCGCCCAGCCAGGGACCGGCGATCCCCCGATGAACGATCTCTCCCGCGAACCGCACCCGCGGCGCAGGCTCGAAGCATGACGAACTCACAGATCCCCACCGTTGTGCTCGGCGACACCGGCCCCCGCGTGAGCCGCATCGGCCTCGGCGCCATGGGAATGTCGGGCATGTACGGCGCCGCCGACGACCGTGAATCGACCGCGACCGTGCACGCCGCCATCGACGCCGGCATCACGCTGATCGACACCGGCGACTTCTACGGCGCAGGCCACAATGAAATGCTGATCGGCAAGGCCATCGCCGAACACGCCCGCGAAGACGTGGTACTCAGCGTGAAGTTCGGTGCGCTGCGCGGTCCGGGCGGGACGTGGGGCGGATTCGACGGGCGCCCGGCCGCGCTCCGCAACTTCCTCACCTACACGCTGACCCGGCTCGGCGTCGACCACATCGACATCTACCGGCCCGCGCGCCTGGATCCCGAGGTGCCGATCGAGGACACCGTCGGCGCCATCGCCGAACTGGTCGAGGCGGGATACGTGCGCCATATCGGACTCTCCGAGGTCGGTGCCGACACCT
This sequence comes from Nocardia sp. IBHARD005, assembly GCF_052814245.1. NCBI lineage: Bacteria > Bacillati > Actinomycetota > Actinomycetes > Mycobacteriales > Nocardiaceae > Nocardia > Nocardia sp. IBHARD005. The sequence goes on along the minus strand of NZ_CP199935.1, from coordinate 2,249,060 downwards.
TGCGACGTGCCGCGGCCGTGCATCCGATCGCCGACCTACAGATCGAATACTCGCTCATCTCCCGTGGCATCGAGAAGGAAATCCTCCCGGTCGCAAGGCAACTCGGCACCAGCATCACGGCCTACGGTGTGCTCTCGCGTGGGCTGCTCAGCGATACCTTCCGCAGCGGTGGGCCGTCGGCGGCGGACGACTTCCGCGCGCACAGCCCACGGTTCCAGGGCGACAACCTCATTCGGAACTTGCGATTGGTCGAAGCACTCGCTGATATCGCTGCTACGAAACACGTTTCGGTCGCGCAGTTGGCGATCGCGTGGGTGCTGAGCCGAGGTGCGGACGTGGTGCCGGTTATCGGCGCGCGCAGCCGGACCCGCCTCGACGAGACGCTCGGGGCGCTCGCGATCTCGCTCACACCGGACGAGCTGGCCATGATCGAAGCGGCAGCGCCCGCCGACGCTGTCGCGGGTGAGCGCTACGCGGCTGAGCAGATGGCCGTGCTGGACAGCGAACGCTGATCACGCCGCCCGTCTCCGCTAACGTTGACAGCAGAAGTCCGCACGGGTGGGTGGTGATCAGAGTGGTGTTCGACCCGCTGGCCGATATCGAACGCGCCCTGGCCGAACAGGCTGGGTGGACGTGGTTCGACGACTACCTGCTGTACACGTGCGGGGTGGCCGATCTGCTGGCGCGCGGTGAGGTGGCGCTGATCCCGCACACGGCGACGCGGGTGCGGACCGAGCCGGGCGAGGTCGGCCTGGCCGAGGGCGCGGTCAACTGGTACACGTGGCGGACGACGGGCGACGGCAGCCGGGCTCGTCGTCAGGTCCCCGTCGCCGGTCCGGCCCCGATCGCCGCGGCCGCGCAGTTGGGCAACGCGGTCGTGAACCGGACGCGGCGCACGCAAGCAGCGGCTGCCACGCAACCGCGCTGGGTGGCCGAGCGGGCCGGGTCGGTGATGATCTCGGACCGGCGGTTGCACCTGACCGATCCCGAACGGTCGTTCTCGCTGTACTGGTCGGCACTCGAGTCCATCGACCTCACCGCGCCGGATCGGATCGGCTGCCGGTTCCCCGACCGGGAAGGCAAGCTGCAGCAGATCCAGGTTCAGAGTCCTTGGGCTGTACTGCTTTTCGTCACCGCCGCGCTGCAACACTTTCCGCATCACCCGCTGTTGAAGACCGGCACCTGGCTGCCCGCCGGGTTCGAGGACAAGTGCCATCTCGCGGGGAAGAAGTGCCCGAAGGTCCGGTAGCCCGCTGTCGTGCCGCCGGGCATCGAAACCCGGCGGTCTGCCCGGCTCGAACTAGCCGATGCGCGTGAGCAACCGCCCAGCCAGGTCGACTCCGATCACTTCTGGCGCGCACGGTAGGCGGCGACGGCGTTGCGATTGCCGCACGCGGTGCTGCAATAGCGACGGGAGCGGTTGCGGGACAGGTCGAGTACCAGTCCCGCGCAGTCCGCGTCGGCGCAGCTCGAGAGTCTGCTCAGGTCGTCGGCGCGGATCAGGTCGATCATCGCCATCGCGGTTTCGACGGCGATGCGGACCGGGAGTGGAGCTTGCGCCGGGACCGCGTGCACGTGGTAGTCGACGTCGCCGTGGCGGACCAGCTGCGGCACGGCGCGGTGCTCGGCGAGAGTCTCGTTCACGAGCGTGACGGCGGCGTCACGGTCGCTGGTGAGCATCGCGCGCAGCGGCGCGCGCAGGGCCTGGACAGCGGTCAGTTCGGCCGCGTCGCCGGTGTGCGCGCCCGTGTAGATGTGGCGATCGAAGAACTCGGCGAGCTGGGCCGTTTCGGTCAAGGTGTCAGGGTCCTCGGCGGAATTGACCAGTTCGACCGCCGCCAGCAGGGCCGCCTCGGTGTCATGAGCAAAAACCACATTGACATATTACCGCAGGTTGCTTACCGTCATTAGTCATGGTGACTTTGACTAATGACAGCGCGATCCGGATGCGATCCGGGCTGCTGCTCGCGCTGGCGTCGGCCACCTCGTTCGGGCTGTCCGGCCCGCTCGCGCGCGGGCTGATGAACGCGGGGTGGAGCGCGGCCGCCGTCGTCGCCGCCCGGGTCATCCTCGCCGGGGTGGTGCTCCTGCCGCTCGCGCTCCCCCAGCTGCGAGGCAACTGGAAACTGGTGCGCGCCAACGCGAGTCTCATCGGCGCGTACGGGCTGGTCGCCGTGGCAGGCACCCAGCTCGCCTATTTCAACGCCGTCGCGCACATGGAAGTCGGCACCGCGCTGCTGATCGAATACACCGCGCCGATCGCCGTGGTGGGCTGGTTGTGGGTGCGCCACCGGCAACAACCCGGCGCGGCCACGATCGGCGGCGCGGTTCTGGGCATCACCGGGCTGCTCCTCGTTCTCGACGTGGCCTCGGGCCTGTCGACCGATCCGATCGGCATCGCCTGGGCCCTGGCCGCGATGGTCGGCGCCGCGGCCTATTTCGTCCTCTCCGCCCAGGGCGGCGACCTCCCCGGCACCGTCCTGGCCTGCGGCGGCCTCCTGATCGGCGGCCTCACCCTGATCCTGGCGGGCTTCGCGGGCATCGTCCCCCTGCGCGCCACCACCGAACCCGTCGCCTTCGCCGACTTCACCACCCCCTGGTGGATCCCCATCCTCCTCATCGGCATAGTCACCGCCGCCATCGCCTACGTCACCGGCATCGCCGCCACCCGCCGCCTCGGCTCCCGCCTGGCCTCCTTCGTCGCCCTCACCGAAGTCCTCGCCGCCCTGATCTTCGCCTGGATCCTGCTCGGCGAAGCCCCCCGCCCCATCCAATTACTCGGCGGCGCACTGATTCTCATCGGAGTCGTCACCGTCCGCCTCGGCGAACCCGGCGACACCCCGCCCGGCGCAGTACGACCTGCTGGACTGCGGGCGGCAACTGATGACAGCCTGGTCGGACATCGAGTTGGCGGCGACGCGATAGACGGTGAATGCCATCGCCAGCGCACCGATCACAGCGAGAGCGACGACGACTAGGTGATTTCACACGGGCGACTGTACTCAGGAAGCAGCGGCGGTCAGGGAACGACGTTGATGTAGTCGAGGCCTGCTGTCCGGACGGCGCGGAAATGGTGGTCGGCTGTGGCGATGTCGCGTATGTGTAGGCGCTCGGCCACAGCAATCAACGAAGCGTCGGCCGCGCCGAGTGGGAAGTCCGCGAACTGCTTCATCAACTCGACGATTCGGTTCGAGTCAGCTGGGTCGAATTCTTCGCGGAAGAGCTTGTCGCGCAACGTCTCCATGAACTGGATCTCGACCTGGGCGCCTGCGTACTTCTGCAACAGGTACGTCACCTCGGCGACGATATAGGGCGTCACGACGAAGTCGTCGGTCCTCGATGACAGGTACGCCTTCATCTCAGCATGCCGCTTGTCTTTGCGATTCATCACCGCGACAAGAACATTCGCATCGACGATGAGCGTCACTCGGACTCGAACAGATCGTCATCCATACGCTCGCTGAGGTCTTCTGGGCCGTCGAACGACGGCAGGGCGGCCAGGCGATCCCGCACGGGGTCTTGGACCAAACGGAGCAACGCCTCGCGCGCGGCCGGAGCCGTCTCTGGTCGAAGTTGTTCAACCAGACGATGCAGCTCGGGGTAGTGATCGTAGGCCGCGGTCATGAGTCCAACGATACCTAAGTTGCGCAGCCGTGAGACGACGAACGCCCCGCTCCTTGGTAGGAGCGGGGCGTCCTTGTTCACGGACTAGCGGTAGTCGCTGAAGCCGTAGTCGTCCAGCGGCACTGCTGCGCCGGTGGAGGAGCCGAAGCTGTCCGGGGAGTAGTAGGTGTCGTCGTAGGACGGCACCGCGTACGCCGCGGCACGGGCTTCTTCGGTCGGCTGCACCTGGATGTTGCGGTAACGGTTGATACCGGTACCGGCCGGGATGAGCTTACCGATGATCACGTTCTCCTTCAGGCCGATCAGCTTGTCGGAGCGGCAGTTGATGGCCGCGTCCGTCAGCACTCGGGTGGTCTCCTGGAAGGAGGCCGCCGACAGCCACGAATCGGTGGCCAGCGACGCCTTGGTGATACCCATCAGCACGGGACGGCCCGAGGCCGGCTCGCGGCCTTCGGCCACCACGCGACGGTTCGAGTTCTCGAACTCGGCGCGCTCGGTGAGCGAACCGGGCAGGAACTCGGTCGCACCCGAATCGATGATCGTCACACGACGCAGCATCTGGCGAACGATGACCTCGATGTGCTTGTCGTGGATCGACACACCCTGCGAGCGGTAGACCTCCTGGACCTCGTGGACCAGGTGGACCTGCACCTGACGGGGACCCATCACGCGCAGCACCTCGTGCGGATCGGCAGCGCCCTCGAGCAGCTGCTGACCCACCTCCACGTGGTCACCGTCGGCCAGCAGACGCTCGGAGCCGTCGTCGTGCTTGAAGACACGCAGACGCTGACGCTTCGAGAGCTTGTCGTAGACGACTTCCTCCGACCCGTCATCAGGGATGATCGTGATCTTGTAGAAGCGGTCGTCGTCCTCGAGCCGCACCCGACCCGAGACCTCCGCGATCGGCGCCTTGCCCTTGGGGACACGGGCCTCGAAGAGCTCCTGAACACGCGGCAGACCACCGGTGATGTCGTCGCCCGCGACGCCACCCTGGTGGAAGGTGCGCATGGTCAGCTGGGTACCGGGCTCACCGATGGACTGGGCCGCGACGATGCCGACGGCCTCGCCGATATCGACCAGCTTGCCGGTGGCCATCGAACGGCCGTAGCAGGTGGCGCAGACGCCGGTGCCGGTGGTGCAGGTCAGCACGGAGCGGACCTTCACCTCGGTGATACCGGCCGCGAGCAGCGCGTCGAGCGCGGGGTCGCCGAGGTCGGCGCCCTTCGTCACGATGACATTGCCCTTGGCATCCACCGCGTCGGACGCCAGGGTCCGGGCGTAGGTGGAGGTCTCGACGTGCGCGTCACGGATGATCGTGCCGTCGGCCAGCTTCTCCGCGATCGGCACCAGGATGCCGCGCTCGGTGCCACAGTCCTCTTCGCGGACGATGACGTCCTGCGACACGTCGACCAGACGACGGGTCAGGTAACCCGAGTCGGCGGTACGAAGCGCCGTGTCAGCCAGACCCTTACGAGCACCGTGGGTGTTGATGAAGTACTCGAGCACGGTCAGGCCCTCACGGAACGAGGACTTGATCGGGCGCGGGATGAACTCACCCTTCGGGTTCGTCACCAGGCCCTTCATACCCGCGAGGGTACGGGTCTGGGTGAAGTTACCCGTGGCACCGGAGTCGACGATCGTGATGATCGGGTTGTCCGGCGGGTAGTGGGTACGCAGCGCGGCACCCACTTCCTCGGTGGCTTCCTGCCAGATCTTGACCAGGGCGTTGTTGCGCTCCTGGTGATCGAGCGCACCACGCTGGTACTTCTTCTCGATCAGGTCCGCCATGGTCTCGTAGCGTTCCATGATCTCGGGCTTCTCCGGCGGAACGAGCACGTCCGACATGGAGACGGTGACACCCGAACGCGTGGCCCAGTAGAAGCCGGCGTCCTTGAGCTTGTCGACGGTCTGCGCGACGACGATCATCGGGTAGCGCTCGGCCAGATCGTTGATGATCGTGGCCTGACGCTTCTTCGGCATCGGCTCGTTGATGAACGCGTAGTCCGCCGGGAGCAGATCGTTGAAGATCACCCGACCCAGAGTGGTCTCGGCCAGCCACGCGTCGCCGCGCTTCCAGCCGTCCGGGAACTGCTCGTTCTCGATGTCGCGCGGCGGACGCTGCTCGGTCAGCCGCACCTTGATGGTGGACCGCACGGTCAGCTCGCCACGATCGACGGCCATCTGTGCCTCGGCGGGCGAGGAGTACACGCCGTACTCCGGCACGTCCTTGGCGGCGGCCTTGTAGGTGCCCGCACCGTTCTCGTCGAGACGGGTCAGGTAGAACAGGCCCGTCACCATGTCCAGACGCGGCATCGCCAGCGGGCGACCCGACGCCGGGGACAGGATGTTGTTCGACGACAGCATCAGGATGCGTGCCTCGGCCTGCGCCTCCGCGGACAGCGGAAGGTGCACGGCCATCTGGTCACCGTCGAAGTCGGCGTTGAACGCCTCACACACGAGCGGGTGCAGCTGAATGGCCTTGCCTTCGACCAGCTGGGGCTCGAAGGCCTGGATGCCGAGGCGGTGCAGGGTGGGCGCGCGGTTGAGCAGCACGGGGTGCTCGGCGATGACCTCTTCGAGGACATCCCACACCTGTGCGCGCTGACGCTCGACCATCCGCTTGGCGGACTTGATGTTCTGCGCGTGGTTCAGGTCGACCAGACGCTTCATGACGAACGGCTTGAACAGCTCGAGCGCCATCAGCTTCGGCAGACCACACTGGTGCAGCTTCAGCTGCGGACCGACCACGATGACCGAACGGCCCGAGTAGTCGACGCGCTTGCCGAGCAGGTTCTGACGGAAACGACCCTGCTTGCCCTTGAGCAGATCGCTCAGCGACTTCAGCGGGCGGTTACCCGGTCCGGTGACCGGACGGCCACGGCGGCCGTTGTCGAACAGTGCGTCGACCGACTCCTGCAGCATCCGCTTCTCGTTGTTGACGATGATCTCGGGCGCACCGAGGTCAATCAGTCGCTTGAGGCGGTTGTTGCGGTTGATCACGCGGCGGTACAGGTCGTTCAGGTCGGAGGTGGCGAAACGGCCACCGTCGAGCTGAACCATCGGACGCAGCTCCGGCGGGATCACCGGGACAGCGTCGAGCACCATGCCCATGGGCGAGTTGCCGTTGGTCTGGAAAGCCGCGACGACCTTCAGACGCTTGAGCGCACGCAGCTTCTTCTGGCCCTTGCCCGAGCGAATGGTCTCGCGCAGGCTCTCGGCTTCGGCGGGAATGTCGAAGTTCTTCATCAGGATCTGGATGGATTCCGCACCCATCGCACCGGTGAAGTACTCGCCGTAGCGGTCGACCAGCTCGCGGTAGAGCACCTCATCGACGATGAGCTGCTTGACCGACAGCTTGGTGAAGGTCGTCCAGATCTCGTCGAGGCGGTCCAGCTCACGCTGCGAGCGGTCGCGCAGCTGACGCATTTCGCGCTCGCCGCCGTCCTTGACCTTGCGACGCACGTCGGACTTGGCGCCCTCGGCTTCCAGCTCGGCCAGGTCGGCCTCGAGCTTCTGCGCACGGGCCTCGAGATCGGCGTCGCGCTGATCGCCGACAGACTTCTTCTCGACCTCCATCTCGGCCTCGAGGGTGCTGAGCTCGTTGTGGCGCAGCTCCTCGTCGACACCGACGATGACGTAGGCGGCGAAGTAGATGATCTTCTCGAGATCCTTCGGCGCCAGGTCGAGCAGGTAACCCAAGCGCGACGGAACGCCCTTGAAGTACCAGATGTGGGTAACCGGGGCGGCCAGCTCGATGTGGCCCATCCGCTCACGACGCACCTTGGCGCGAGTCACCTCGACGCCACAGCGCTCACAGATGATGCCCTTGAAGCGGACACGCTTGTACTTGCCGCAGTAGCACTCCCAGTCCCGGGTGGGACCGAAGATCTTCTCGCAGAAGAGCCCGTCCTTCTCCGGCTTGAGCGTGCGGTAGTTGATGGTCTCCGGCTTCTTCACCTCGCCGAAAGACCACTGGCGGATGTCATCGGCGGAGGCAAGGCCGATCCGGAGTTCATCGAAGAAGTTGACGTCTAGCACGTAACTTCCTTTCCCCTATTCGGGTCGAATTCGAGCAAAAGTTCACTAGTTGTCGAGCGCGGTGCGCGGTGCGATCGCTTCCACAGCGACCGCACCGCTTACCACCTAGTTCGCCAGATCGTCGATGGTGGCGGCTTCGTTCCTGGACAGGTTGATGCCCAGGTTCGCGGCCGCGCGCTCCAGATCCTCGTCCTCGCCGCCGCCCATCTCGATCGCGGCGCCGTCCGAAGACAGCACCTCGACGTTGAGGCACAGCGACTGGAGTTCCTTGAGGAGCACCTTGAACGACTCCGGAATGCCCGGCTCCGGAATGTTCTCGCCCTTGACGATCGCCTCGTAGACCTTCACGCGGCCGACCACGTCATCGGACTTGATGGTCAGGAGTTCCTGCAGCGTGTACGCCGCGCCGTAGGCCTGCATGGCCCAGCACTCCATCTCACCGAATCGCTGACCACCGAACTGCGCCTTACCACCCAGCGGCTGCTGGGTGATCATCGAGTACGGACCGGTCGAACGGGCGTGGATCTTGTCGTCGACCAGGTGGTGCAGCTTCAGGATGTACATGTAACCGACTGCCACCGGGTACGGGAACGGCTCGCCGGAGCGACCGTCGAACAGGGTCGACTTGCCGTTCTCGTCGACCATGCGCTCGCCGTCACGGTTGGGCAGCGTCGACGCGAGCAGACCGGTCAGCTCGTCATCCTTGGCACCGTCGAAGACGGGCGTGGCGATGTTCGAGTCGGCGGGCGCGGCCAGCATCTCCTCGGGCAGCGTGGCCGCCCACTCGGGACGCGTGCCGTCGGTGGCCACGTCGATGTTCCAGCCGGCCTTACCGATCCACCCGAGATGGGTTTCCAGGATCTGGCCGATGTTCATACGACGGGGCACACCGTGGGTGTTCAGGATGATGTCGACCGGTGTGCCGTCGGGCATGAACGGCATGTCCTCGATGGGGAGGATCTTGCCGATGACGCCCTTGTTGCCGTGGCGACCGGCGAGCTTGTCGCCGTCCTGGATCTTGCGCTTCTGGGCCACGTAGACGCGGACCAGCTCGTTCACACCGGGAGGCAGATCGTCGTCGTCTTCGCGCGAGAACACGCGAATGCCGATGACCTTGCCGGACTCACCGTGGGGCACCTTCAGTGAGGTGTCGCGCACTTCGCGCGCCTTCTCACCGAAGATGGCACGCAGCAGCCGCTCTTCCGGGGTGAGCTCGGTCTCGCCCTTGGGCGTGACCTTGCCGACCAGGATGTCGCCGTCGCGAACCTCGGCACCGATGCGGATGATGCCGCGCTCGTCGAGGTCGGCGAGGACCTCATCGGAGACGTTCGGGATATCCCGGGTGATCTCCTCGGCACCGAGCTTGGTGTCGCGGGCATCGATCTCGTGCTCTTCGATGTGGATCGAGGTGAGAACGTCCTCTTCCACGAGGCGCTGCGACAGGATGATCGCGTCCTCGTAGTTGTGGCCTTCCCACGGCATGATCGCGACGAGCAAGTTCTTGCCCAGCGCCATCTCACCGTTCTCGGTGCAGGGGCCGTCCGCGAGGACCTGCCCCTTCTCCACCCGATCGCCCTCGTCCACGATCGGACGCTGGTTCGAGCAGGTGCCCTGGTTCGACCGGTTGAACTTGCGCATCCGGTAGGACTTGCGGCTGCCGTCGTCGGCCATCACGGTGACGTAATCGGCCGAGACCTCTTCGACCACACCGGGCTTCTCGTTCACGACGACGTCACCGGCGTCGACGGCTGCGCGCAGCTCCATGCCGGTACCCACGATCGGGGACTCGGAACGGATCAGCGGCACGGCCTGACGCTGCATGTTCGCACCCATGAGGGCACGGTTGGCGTCGTCGTGCTCGAGGAACGGGATCATGGCCGTCGCGACCGACACCATCTGGCGCGGCGAGATGTCCATGTAGTCGACCTGCGCCGGCGTCACGAACTCGACCTCTTCGCCCGCACGGCGGACCAGGACCTTCTCCTCGAGGAAGCGGCCTTCGGCGTCGACCGGGGAGTTGGCCTGCGCGCGAACGTAGCGGTCTTCCTCGTCGGCGGTCAGGTACTTGACCTCGTCGGTGACCTTGCCGTCGACAACCTTCTGGTACGGCGTCTCGATGAAGCCGAACGGGTTGACCCGCGCGTACACCGACAGCGAACCGATCAGGCCGATGTTCGGGCCTTCCGGGGTCTCGATCGGGCACATGCGGCCGTAGTGCGACGGGTGGACGTCACGAACTTCCAGACCGGCGCGCTCACGGGACAGACCACCCGGGCCAAGTGCCGACAGGCGGCGCTTGTGGGTCAGACCCGACAGCGGGTTGTTCTGGTCCATGAACTGCGACAGCTGGGAGGTTCCGAAGAACTCCTTGATCGCCGCGACCACCGGACGGATGTTGATCAGGGTCTGCGGCGTGATCGCCTCGACGTCCTGAGTCGTCATCCGCTCACGAACCACGCGCTCCATGCGGGACAGGCCCACGCGGATCTGGTTCTGGATGAGCTCACCGACGGTGCGCAGACGACGGTTACCGAAGTGGTCGATGTCGTCGATCTCGACGGGGACCTCTTCACCGCCGGGGGCGGTCATCATGCGGTCACCGGCGTGCAGGCGCACCAGGTACTCGATGGTGTCGACGATGTCTTCCTTGGTGAGAACCGAGGAGGTCACCGGCTCGTGCACGTGGATGCCGAGCTTCTTGTTGATCTTGTAACGACCGACGCGGGCCAGGTCGTAGCGCTTCTCCTTGAAGAACAGGTTCTCCAGCAGAGTCTGCGCGGACTCCTTGGTCGGCGGCTCGCCCGGACGCAGCTTGCGGTAGATGTCGAGCAGCGCCTCGTCCTGGCCGGGCGTGCTGTCCTTCTCCAGGGTGGACATCATGATCTCGGAGAAGCCGAAACGCTCGACGATCTCCTCGGTCGTCCAGCCCAGCGCCTTGAGCAGCACGGTGACCGGCTGACGGCGCTTGCGGTCGATACGGACACCGACGGTGTCGCGCTTGTCGACGTCGAACTCCAGCCACGCGCCGCGCGACGGGATCACGCGCACGCTGTGCAGGTCCTTCTCGGTGGTCTTGTCGATGTTGTGATCGAAGTAGACGCCCGGGGAACGGACCAGCTGCGAGACGACGACACGCTCGGTGCCGTTGATGATGAAGGTGCCCTTGTCGGTCATCATGGGGAAATCACCCATGAACACCGTCTGACTCTTGATCTCGCCGGTGTTGTTGTTGATGAACTCCGCGGTGACGAACAACGGCGCCGCGTAGGTCATGTCCTTCTCTTTGCACTCATCGATGGAGGCCTTGACCTCTTCGAAGCGCGGGTCAGAGAACGACAGGGACATGGACCCGGAGAAGTCCTCGATCGGCGAGAGCTCCTCGAGCACCTCCTCGAGGCCGCCTGCGAGACCGACGTCGCCGCGAGCGGCTGCCTTCTCGCGCCAGTCGGGTGTACCGACCAACCAGGCGAACGAGTCCGTTTGTAGGTCGAGAAGTCCGGGCACCTCCAAGGGCTCTCGGATCTTCGCGAACGAAACCCTCAACGGGGCTCCGGGGATACCAGCCTTGGTCTGGGTGGAGACTGCCAAGATGCGTCCTTCCAGCACCTCACGCGCGTCGCGTGGTGGTCCGCGACCGTCGCTTGTCTGCTACGAATTCCGCTGGTTACAGCCCGAACGAAACCAGAACAAGCAGCAGCGGAAGTAACACCGGAAGGGTGGAACTTTCGAGTGCGAATCAAGGTGTGGACAGGAGGCAGCCAGCGCAACGTCCAAACTTACACCCCTAGACAAGGGAGTGTCAACATACCATCCGTGTGACCGCACGCACGGGATAACGCGCCGAAGCCCTGAACGCTGGCTGCGTCGGGTTCCTGCACCGCTGCGCGCCCCGCTGCCGGCTCCCCCGAGCCGACTGCTCACTTGGCGCTGAGCCCTCTATTCAACTGGCGCCGACCCCTGTCAGCTGGTGCTGGGCCGAATTCTCGCTGGCGCTGATGCCCCTCAACAGCTCACGCTGCTGTGAATAGGGTGACGGTTTGCGGGCCCCTCGTCAAGTGGCGCGCGCAGGTCTGTTCGCGAGGCGAGATCGCCTGGCGCGCTGGGGATCCCCCACCCGGCGCCGCGGTCATTTTACTCGCGACACGCCGTGCGCGCCAGCTGGCCGACGGCCGGTCAGCAACTGTTTTCCGCCCTGTCACGCAGAAGAGCCCCGGCCGTAGGCCGGGGCTCATCCGAGGCGTGAAAGTCGCTCAGCCGTTGATCTGGCCGTGCGGAACCGTCTTGAACGTTTCGGTGGGCTGATCGTTGCCACCGTAGGCCGCCATCACCTGAGTGTCATCGGAGGAATCCAGCGACTCGCGGATCGCCACCTGCGCCGCGTGCGGCAGGGTGTGGATGATCTCGCGCACGCGCGCCTGGCGGCGGAACACGGCCTGACGGGCGGGCATGCCGGGCTCGGCCTTCATCTGCGGGATGATGCCTTCGATCTCCTCGGCGCCACCGTGGTGGTGACCGGCATCGGCGAGTGCCTGCTCGCGTGCCATCTGCGCCTCGTCCTTCTCCTCCGACATACCGATCGGGCCGATCATGCGGCCGTTGAGGAACTGCTTGACCACCGGCTCCTCGCTGGTGAGCAGCACCTCACGGGGACCGAACATCACCAGGTTGCGGCGGAAGAGCATGCCGATGTTGTCCGGCACGGTACGGGCCAGGTTGATGTTGTGCGTCACGATCAGGATCGTGGCGTCGATCTGCGCGTTGATGTTGAGCAGCAGCTGCGCCAGGTACGAGGTACGCACCGGGTCCAGGCCCGAGTCGGGCTCGTCGACGAGGATGATCTGCGGGTCGAGAACCAGCGCACGGGCCAGACCGGCGCGCTTGCGCATACCGCCGGAGATCTCGCCGGGCAGCTTGCCCTCGGCGCCGAGCAGACCGGTCAGCTCGAGCTTCTCCATTACAACGCGACGGATCTCGGATTCCGTCTTCTTCGTGTGCTCACGAAGCGGGAAAGCGATGTTGTCGTACAAATTCATCGAGCCGAACAGCGCGCCGTCCTGGAAAAGGACGCCGAACAGTTTGCGGATCTCGTAAAGCTCCTTGTTGGAGCAGGTCATGATGTCGGTGCCATCGATGAAGATGGACCCACGCTCGGGTCGCAGCAGACCGATGAGCGACTTCAGGAACACCGACTTACCCGTACCCGAAGGGCCGAGCAACGCACTGACCTCACCCGAAGGGAGCGTGATCGACACGTCCTGCCAAATTCGCTGTGAACCGAAGGATTTGGTTACACCCTCGGTCCTGACCTCGACGCCCACTGCTACCTCCATTGATCCCTGCGAGCACCCACCCGCGTTCCCGCGCGCTCACATCACGGCGGTGCGCCACCACTGGTGTGGGTCCGGTCACTGTAACCCATCAGTGAGACGGGGCACACCCCTACATGACTGAAGAGTAACCTGACGCGGTTTCTACGACCCGGATCACTTTCGCATGTCCGGACAAATAGCAAACGGGCGGCCCGGCAAGGACCGCCCGTTCACAGCAGCACAGGTGTGCGAATTACTTGACGGACACCTTGGCGCCGGCCTCTTCGAGCTTCGCCTTGGCGGCCTCGGCGGCATCCTTGGCGACCTTCTCCAGGATCGGCTTCGGGGCACCCTCGACCAGGTCCTTGGCTTCCTTCAGGCCCAGGCCCGAGACGATCTCACGGACCACCTTGATGACCTGGATCTTCTTGTCGCCTGCACCCTCGAGGATGACGTCGAACTCGTCCTGCTCCTCAGCGGCCTCGGCCGGGGCAGCGCCACCGACGGCGGCAACGGCGACGGGGGCAGCAGCAGTGACCTCGAACTTGTCCTCGAACGCCTTCACGAAGGAGGACAGCTCCAGGAGGGTCATCTCCGAGAAAACGTCGAGCAGCTCTTCAGTGGACAGCTTGGCCATGATTGTTCCTTTCGGTGGTGAATGTCTTTGCGCGCGGGCGTAATACCCGAGCTGTGTCTATCGGCGGCACTCACGGGCCCTACGTGGTTACGCAGGCTTGCGCCTCCGGGCCCTGAGCTCGCGCCGCAGGGGGTATTACTCGGCAGCAGCGCCTTCGGCAGCCTGCTTCTTCTCCTGCAGCGCGGCGGCCAGACGGGCCACCTGACCTGCGGGAGCGTTGAACAGACCGGCTGCCTTCGACAGGTTGCCCTTCATCGCGCCGGCCAGCTTGGCCAGCAGGACCTCACGGGTTTCCAGGTCGGCGATCTTCTCGACCTCGGCCACGGACAGCGCAGCGCCGTCCATGTAGCCACCCTTGATGACGAGTGCCTTGTTGTCCTTGGCGAAGGTCTTGAGGGCCTTCGCGGCCAGGACGGGCTCACCCGAAATGAAGGTGATGGCGGTCGGTCCGACGAACAAGTCGTCCAGGCCCTCGACGCCCGCTTCCGCGGCAGCGATCTTGACCAGGGTGTTCTTGGCGACGGAGTACGTGGCGTCGGCGCCGAGCGCACGACGCAGCTCGGTGAGCTTGCCGACCGACAGGCCACGATATTCCGTGACAACAGTGGCCGTGGAGTTCTTGAACTGCTCCGCGATCTCCGCGACAGCGGTGACCTTTTCAGGTTTCGCCATACTTCGCCTCCTCTCTGATGTCGGTTTCGTTGGTGCACTACCGAATCAGGGGCCGGCGACAAAACGAACGCCCCGGACGCAAGGCGTACCGGGGCGCAAAATAACTTCGGCCTCAGCTCTCCCTGCGTGGGTCGCCGGCAATGTCGCCGGACCTTCGATCGACACCGTGAAATTCGGCATCAACGACCAACGGTCTTCGGTAGAACGAATGGGTGTGGTCTTCGCCGGATGTATGCACATCCCGCATGACCGTTGACCACTGTACCCGCACCTACCCCCATCTGCCAAAACGGGGGTCCGCAGGTCCGATTCCGCCGAATTTGTTGTGACTCAGGCCACCTCGGCACCGCGATGTGTCAGTGATCCTACAAAGAAGGTGTTACGAACGGTGACAGTAATCTGGTTCACTTCATAACTATGGCAACTTCCATAGTCGCTCCACCAGTGCTGCTGGACCGGCGTTCGCAGCGGTTTCTCGCGCTCGCCGTCATCTGTCTGGCCGAATTGCTGGTGGTGCTCGACAACACCATCGTCAACGTCGCCCTCCCCTCCATCGGCGTCCAGCTACGGACCGGCGTCTCCGGCCTGCAGTGGGTCGTCGACGCCTATACCCTCACCTTCGCGGGCCTGTTGCTGGCCGCGGGCAACCTCGGCGACCGCTACGGCCGACGCAGGATCATGACCATCGGCCTCGTCGGCGTCGCGGCGATGTCGGTCGGCGGCGCACTCGCCGAGACGATGACGCAGGTCATCGTCGCGAGGGCCGCGATGGGCGTCTTCGCAGCCGCGGTCTTTCCCGCCACCCTCGCCCTGATCATCAACATCTTCACCGACCGGCGCGAACGCGCGCTGGCCATCGCCGCCTGGACCGCGATGGCCGGTTTCGCGATCGCCATCGGCCCGATCTCGGGCGGCTGGCTGCTCGAACACTTCAGCTGGCATTCGGTGTTCTGGATCAATGTGCCGGTAGCGGTGGTCGCGTTGATCGCCACGCTGCTCTGGGTGCCCGAATCGCGTGCCGACAAGGTCGGCAAACTCGACCTCGTCGGCATCGGACTCTCGATCGCGGGCATCACGCTGGTGGTGTGGTCGATCATCGAAGCACCGCACAACGGGTGGCTCTCGCTCACCACCCTGTGCAGCGCGACCTTGGGCGTCGCCCTACTCGCGGCTTTCGTCACCTGGGAATTGCGCACTGCCGCACCGATTCTCGATATGCGACTGTTCCGCAATCGCCGATTCTCGTTGCCCGCCCTCGCGATCGCGATCGCCTACTTTTCGATGTTCGGATTCTTGTTCCTGATCACCCAGTACTTCCAGGGTGTCCGCGAATACTCCCCGCTCGAATTCGGTATCGCCTCACTGCCGTTCGCCTTCTCGGTGGCGATCGGCGCACCGGTGGCCACCCTGCTCGCCCAGCGATTCGGCACGACCGCGGTACTGGTGATCGGCCTGCTACTCACCGGCCTCGGGCTCTACCTGGGTGGACAGGTCACCGTGGACAGCACCTACCTCATCGGCGTGCTGCCTGCGATGGTGTCGATGGCACTCGGCCTCGGCATCGTGCAGGGACCAGCCACCGAATCGATCATGTCCTCGCTCCCGCTGAACGAGGCGGGTGCGGGCTCGGCTGTCAACGACACCACCCGCGAGATCGGCGGCACCCTCGGTGTGGCGGTACTCGGCTCGATCGTCGCCTCGTACTACACCAGCCGCATCGCCGACCGGGTCGACGCCATCCCACTGACCATCATGAACGACAACGAGAAGAGCCTGGTCAAGGCCAGCCCGCTCAGCGTCCTCGAGCTACGCAAACGCGAACTCACCCCGTTCCTCGAGACTCAGCGCGAGAACCTGATCGTCACGATGAAATCCGCGACCCTGCAGGGTGCCCACACCGCTTCATTGGTCGCGACCGGCGCGGTGCTGGTATGCGCGGTGATCGTCGCGCTCTTGCTGCCGTGGAAACCGCAGGAGGGCGAATCGGTGCTGCTCGGCTGGCGCGCCAAGCCCGAGAGCACCGACCCGGACTAACCGAACGGATACCCCAGCAACGCCGCGAGGGTGGGAACGCATTGCGTTCCCACCCTCGCGGTTGCTCTAGGAGCTAGCGGTCAGCCGAAGCTCACGCATCCTCGTCGAGGAGGTTGCGGGTGCGGTTCGGGTCCACCGGGATGCCCGGTCCGGTGTTCGTCGAAACCGTGATCTTCTTGACGTAGCGACCCTTGGCGGTCGACGGCTTCACACGCAGGATCTCGTCCAGCGCGGCGCCGTAGTTCTCCACCAGCTTGGCGTCGTCGAAGGACGCCTTGCCGATGACGAAGTGCAGGTTGGCCTGCTTGTCGACGCGGAAGTTGATCTTGCCGCCCTTGATCTCGTTGACGGCCTTGGTCACATCGTTGGTGACGGTGCCCGTCTTCGGGTTCGGCATCAGACCACGCGGGCCCAGGACACGCGCGATGCGGCCGACCTTGGCCATCTGATCCGGGGTGGCGATCGCGGCGTCGAAGTCGAGCCAGCCGCCCTGGATCCGCTCGATCAGGTCCTCGGCGCCCACGGCGTCGGCGCCGGCGGCCTCGGCCTCGGAAGCCTTCTCGCCCGCGGCGAACACGATGACGCGGGCAGTCTTACCGGTGCCGTGCGGCAGGTTGACGGTGCCACGGACCATCTGGTCGGCCTTGCGGGGATCCACGCCGAGACGGACGGCGACCTCGACGGTCGCGTCGGTCTTGGTGGTCGCGGTCTCCTTCGCCAGGCGCGCGGCGGCCAGCGGGGAGTACAGCGCGTCGCGATCGACCTTCTCAGCAGCGGCGAGGTACGCCTTGCTTCGTTTTGCCATGATTTTCTGTCCTTAGAGTTTCGAGTTCAGATGTGGTTGTCGGGCCTGGCCGGCCCTCCCACATGGAGCGAGATTCGCTCAGCCTGCAGTGTCTGATCGAAGGCTTCGTTACGCCTGCGTGGTTACGCTGCGCTGCCGCCTCCGGCGCTGACACTCAGCCTTCGACGGTGATACCCATCGAACGCGCGGTACCGGCGATGATCTTCGCGGCCTGATCGAGATCAGTGGCGTTGAGATCCTCGGCCTTGGTCTTGGCGATCTCCCGGACCTGGTCCATGGTGATCTTGGCGACCTTGGTCTTGTGCGGCTCAGCGGAGCCCTTCTGCACACCGGCGGCCTTGAGCAGCAGACGAGCGGCAGGCGGGGTCTTCAGCTTGAAGTCGAACGTCCGGTCCTCGTACACCGAGATCTCGACCGGAATGACGTTGCCACGCTGCGACTCGGTCGCGGCGTTGTACGCCTTGCAGAACTCCATGATGTTGACGCCGTGCTGACCGAGCGCGGGGCCGACCGGCGGTGCCGGGTTGGCTGCGCCGGCCTGGATCTGCAGCTTGATGATCCCGGCGAGCTTCTTCTTCTTGGGGGGCATCTTTCTTCCTTGGCTTTCTGGGGTTCGGTTCCTTACGGTTGCCGTAAGCCTCGTATCCGCGCACGACTAGGCCCCGACAAGTACTGCGGGGAAGTCAGAACACGAACCATCACACTCTACCGGACCAGCCACACGACCCAGCAATTGGGTGGCGACCAGCGCAAACACCAACGGCACCGCCGGTGAGCGGTGCCGTTGACGCGAGTGTGGAAATCTTAGATCTTGGAGACCTGGGTGAAGTTCAGCTCGACCGGGGTCTCACGACCGAAGATCGACACGAGCACCTTGAGCTTCTGCTGCTCGGCGTTGACTTCGGAGATCGAGGCGGGCAGCGTCGCGAACGGGCCGTCCATGACAGTGACCGACTCGCCGACCTCGAAGTCGACCTCGATGGTGGGCTTGCCCGAAGCCGAGCTACCGGCATCGGAACCACCGGCGGCGGCAGCGGCGGCCTTCTTCTGCGCCTGCGCACCGGCCGGAACCAGGAACTTCACGACCTCGTTGATGGTCAGCGGGGTCGGCTTGGCGCCGGGGCCACCGCCGGTCATACCGACGAAACCGGTGACGCCGGGGGTGTTACGGACCGCGCCCCACGACTCGTTGTTCAGTTCCATCCGGACCAGGATGTAGCCCGGCAGCACCTTGCGGTTGACGTTCTTCTTCTGGCCGTTCTTGATCTCGGTGACCTCTTCGGTCGGCACCTCGACCTGGAAGATGTAGTCCTCGAGGCCTAGGTTCTGCACGCGGGTCTCGAGGTTGGTCTTGACCTTGTTCTCGTAGCCGGCGTAGGAGTGCACGACGTACCAGTCGCCGGGCACGCGGCGCAGCTTGGTCTTCATCGACTCGATCGGGTCGGCCTCGGGGTCTTCTTCGGTGGCGACTTCTTCGATCACGGCTTCGTCGGCGACAACCTCGTCGGCAGCGGCTTCGTCGGCATCGGTGAGCTCGGCGGCCTCGACCTCGTCGGTGGCGGTTTCCGCCGCGACAGCGTCGTCAACCGGGAACTCGTCGTTGGTTTCGTTCTCCGGGGTGCTCACTGAGGCACTCGCTTCCTGTGTCGTCACGTACATCCTCTGGGCCGGGTCGGGTGCGCGGAGGCACACTCCGCCGTTCCGACCCGCGATCGGCTACCGGCGTGGGTGTCGGCGATCAGCCGAACAGCCAGTCGACACCCTTGACGAACGCTACGTCGATCCCGGCGATGAACGCGACCATGAAGACCACGAACACCAGAACGACGGCCGTATAGGTGACCATCTGCTTCCGGTTGGGCCAGATCACCTTGCGCAGTTCCGCGATGACCTCTCGCAGGAACTTGAGCAGCCGCTTGAACGGGTTGCCCGTCTTTGCCTTACCGGCAGTCTTGTCTGCCTTGTGCGAGGCCGATGACCGATCGAGCGTGGCCACCGATCCGGTGTCTGCCGGAGCGTCCGACGCGCGCACACGACGAGCAGACCGCTTGCCACTCGGTCGAGTGGCAGCGGCGGTGTCCTCGCCGTCTTCGCCGCGAGTATCCCGCTCGTCGCTCACGTCGTCTCCTCGCTTCGCTCGGACACGCCGTGCGCGAAGCGCGCTGGCCTGCTGGCTCGCTCGCTTCGCTCGCTCACGTCGATCCTCTCTCGTCGCTGGCATTAAGGGCAGGGGCGACAGGACTTGAACCTGCAACCTGCGGTTTTGGAGACCGCTGCTCTGCCAATTGAGCTACGCCCCTTCGGTTGGACCAGCCTGAGCTGTAGTGCCCAACCACATTCGATATTCGGTTATCCCCAGTGTCACACAACACGCGCGCCGCTTCCATGAGGAGCTAACCCCTCGGGAAGATCAGCGCGCAGCATCTCGTGACCCCAGAGCCCCGACTATACGTTACCGCGCGCGGTTATCGCCAATCCGGGACACTCGACCAGGTCAGGACAGCGCAACGGTTGCCGTGGCGCGGCCGAAGATCTTTTTGCCCGCGGACTTCGCCGTGATGGCGATAACAGCGGTGCGGGTCAGCGGATCGACCGATTTCACCTTGCCGGTGTATTCGACCTCGGCCGGAACGGCGGAACCGACGTAGACCGGGCTGGTGAAGCGGACGTTGTATTCCTTCACCGCACCGGGATCGCCCAGCCACGAGGTGACGAAACCGCCGCCAAGACCCATCGTGAGCATGCCGTGCGCCACCACGTTGTCCAGGCCGACCAGCTTCACGACCTCGTCGCTCCAGTGGATCGGGTTCGCGTCGCCGGACACGCCCGCGTAGTTGACCAGATCGCCGCGGGTGAGTCGCGCCACACGCGCGGGCAGCTCGTCGCCGACCGACACGCTGTCGAAGGACAGGGCATGCGCGCTGACCGTCGGTTCGGGCTGTTTGGTGATCGGGTCGGGGGCGATCCCGACGGAGAGTTCGGACGGCGCGTGGTGGTCGGGCTCTTCCTCGCCGAGTCCGTGCATGAGCACGTTGCGTACCGCGTCCGACATCAGCGGATCGATATCGCCGCCGCTGCGGCCGATCAAGGTGGTGTAGGTGGTGAGCACCAGTTCGTCCTGGGCGGTGACGATGTTCTTGGTCACGATGATGTCGCCACCGAAGGCCTGGCGGAAAGAATGCAGATACACATCACAGGTCAACTGGTCGCCGACCCGGATCGGTCGGTGGAATTCCAGGATCTGGTCGGTCTGCATGATCTGACTCAGGTCGTAGCCGGTCACGATCTGTTCGAACAGTTTGCGCTGGGCGAGGATGCCGACCAGGGAGATGAAGGTGAGCGGGGCGACCAGGCCCTGGTGGCCGTACTCGCGCGCGATGTCTTCTTCCCAGTGCACCGGGTGGTAGTCCTGCACCGCGCGGGCGTATTCGCGCACCTTCTCGCGGCCGACCTCGTAGTAGTCGTCGACGCGGTAGTGGTGGCCGACCATCGACGCCGCATGGGCGGCGGGATCGAATGATTCAGCGGCTGCGGCAGAGACCGCTTCGTGAGTTCCGGTGTTCACTGTCACAACGTGGACCTTACTCACTTGTCAGACAGCACCGAAGTCGACCGGTATAAAACGTGACGCGCCCGGGTACTGTATCGGCCCCGAACTTCGCGTGATCTTCGGCGGGAAAAGCACAAAGGCCGGACTCTCGTCCGGCCTTCGGCAGATGCTGTTGAAAACTAGCGCGACTCGCGGTGCGCCCGGTGAGTTCCGCAGTTCGGGCAGAACTTCTTCAGCTCGAGGCGATCCGGGTCGTTACGCCGGTTCTTCTTCGTGATGTAGTTGCGGTGCTTGCACTCGTCGCAGGCCAAGGTGATCTTTGGCCGGACATCGGTGGACTTCGCGGCCACGATTTGCCTTCTTTCCGGTCTGGGCTGAGTTGAAATTGGTAGCGATGGCCGGACTTGAACCGGCGACACAACGATTATGAGTCGTTTGCTCTACCAACTGAGCTACACCGCCACGGCGGACTAATATCCCGATGATGCCGCGGTTAGCCGCTCACCACCGGCAATCCGGCGAGCCCCCTAACGGAATCGAACCGTTGACCTTTTCCTTACCATGGAAACGCTCTACCGACTGAGCTAAGGGGGCATGACAACGTGGCACAGAGTCTGAACCGGCAGGCCGGTCAGCGTGACCCCGTGCTCCGGCGTCCTGAACGAGATTACACACCTTCACCATGCACTACCAAATCGCATGGTCAGCGCATGTTTTTGCACGTCTGCAACCCCGGGATCGGCCGCCGTTCGAGCCAGCTCCTCGCCGACCGTACCCCAGAAAGCAAAGAACCCCGCCGATCTTCATGATCGACGGGGTTCGAGGTGGCAGATGTAGGATTCGAACCTACGTAGGCATAAGCCGACGGATTTACAGTCCGCTCCCATTGGCCGCTCGGGCAATCTGCCGTGTGCGCCGTTTCCGGTGCGCTGAGCAGCTTACAACGTACTCACCCGGACTATCAAAACGCCTGCACAGACCCCCTGCGAGCACCGGTTGTCCCCCCATGCGGGTACAACTGTCTCGGGTGGCCGGTAGAACCCCGGCCCCGGAGTTCGCCGGACCTTCACAGGACAGGAGCGCAGTGTGGCTGATTCGTCATTCGACGTCGTGAGCAAGGTCGATCGTCAGGAGGTCGACAACGCTCTGCATCAGGCGGAGAAGGAGCTGAACTCGCGCTACGACTTCAAGGGCACCGATGCGTCCATCGCGTGGTCGGGCGAGGAAGCCATCGTGCTCACCGCCAACGCCGAGGAGCGGGTGCAGGCGGCACTCGACGTCTTCAAGGAGAAGCTGATCCGCCGCGATATCTCGCTGAAGGCGTTCGACGCCGGCGAGGCGCAGCCCTCGGGCAAGGTGTTCAAGATCACCGGCACGCTGGTGCAGGGCATCGACACCGAGAAGGCTAAGAAGATCTCGAAGAAGATCCGCGACGAAGGCCCCAAGGGTGTGAAGGCGCAGATCCAGGGTGAGGAGCTGCGGGTCAGCAGCAAGAAGCGTGATGATCTGCAGGAAGTGATCTCGCTGCTCAAGGGCGAGGATTTCGGCATCGCCCTGCAGTTCGTCAATTATCGATAGCGGCTGGTGCCGCGGGGTTTTCGGCCCTGATTGCCTCGAATCCGAGGGGCGATACTGCGCCTTCGGCGTTCCGTCTCGCCCCTCGGATCCGAGGCGGCCGAAAACCCACGGTGATCAGTGCGGGTGACTACCGCCCGCCATCTCCTCCAAGCGCTTGATGCGTTCGTCCATCGGGGGGTGGGTGGAGTACCAGCGGGCGACTCGGTCGCCCGTGCGGAACGGGTTGGCGATCATCAGATGGGATTCGCTGGTGATCTTGGGGTCCGGCGGAAGTGGGGCCGCCTGTACGCCGCGTTCGATCTTGCGCAGGGCCGAGGCCAGGGCCAGCGGGTCACCGGTGAGTTCGGCGCCGGACTGATCGGCCTGGAACTCCCGCGATCGGGAGACCGCCATCTTGATCAGGCCCGCCGCGATCGGGCCGAGCAACGAGACCAGCAGCACACCGATGATGTTCGGGCCGTTTCCGTCTCTGCTGCCGAACGAGCTCGCGAAGAACGCCATGTTCGCCAAGCCGGTGATGATCGAGGCCATCGCGCCCGCCACCGACGAGATCAGGATGTCGCGGTTGTAGACGTGGGACAGCTCGTGGCCGAGCACCGCCCGCAGCTCCCGTTCATCGAGCAGTTGCAGGATGCCGCTGGTACAGCAGACCGCGGCATGACGCGGATTGCGGCCGGTCGCGAACGCGTTGGGGGCACTGGTCGGACTGATATAGAGCCGAGGCATCGGCTGACGCGCCGCCGTGGCGAGCTCGCGCACGATCCGGTACATGACCGGCGCTTCCAGTTCGCTCACCGGTTGCGCGTGCATCGCCTTCAACGCCAGCTTGTCGCTGTTGAAGTACGCGTAGGCGTTCATGCCGACGGCCAGCACGATCGAGATGATGAGGATCGTCGGGCTGCCGAACATCGCCCCGATGGCGACGATCAGCGCCGACATGCCAACCATCAAACCGAGGGTTTTGATCCCATTGGGCATGAATGAGCAACGCGAATCGCGGCCGGAAAGTTCCGGCCGGTGGACCCGTCGATCTTTCCGGCTCAGCCCACGCGTTCGATGGTGTAGCGGACCAGCCGGGCGAGGGCGTCGTTGGCGGGACCGGCGGGGAGGGCGGCGAGTTCGGTGTCGGCGAGGTCGGCGTATTCGGCGAGCTTTTCCTTGGCCAGCGCCATGCCGGGTGAGCGGCGCAGCAGTTCCAGTGCCTCGTCGACCTCGGCATCGGTTTCCAGCGGGTTGGCCAGCAGGGTACGCAGGCGGTCGCCGTCGGCGCCGGTCTCGCGCAGGGCGTAGAGCACCGGCAGGGTGTGCACGCCTTCGCGCAGGTCGGTGCCCGGCGTCTTGCCGGACTGCTCGGCCGAGGACGAGATGTCGATGATGTCGTCGGAGATCTGGAAGGCGGTGCCGACGGCGTCGCCGAGACGGGCCAGGCGTTCGACGTGCTCCAGGCCCGCACCGGAGAAGGTGCCACCGAAGCGGCCCGCGGCGGCGATGAGCGAACCGGTCTTCTCCCACACCACGCGCAGGTAGTGCTCGACGGGGTCCTGGGTCTGCTTGGCGCCCATCGTTTCCCGCATCTGGCCGGTGACCAGTTCGGCGAAGGTCTCGGCGATGATGCGGACCGCGTCGGGTCCGAGGGTGGAGGTCAGGCGCGAGGCGTGGGCGAACAGGTAGTCGCCTGCCAGGATCGCGATGTTGTTGCCCCAGCGCGAGTTGACGCTCTCGGCACCGCGACGCTGGGTCGCCTCGTCCATGACGTCGTCGTGATAGAGCGTGGCGAGGTGCACCAGTTCCACGACCGTGCCCGCGGTGACCAGCGCCGGATCGGTGGGGTTGGGGCCGAGCTGACCGGTGAGCACGGTGAACAGCGGCCGGAACCGCTTGCCGCCCGCCCTGGCCAGGTGCAGAGCCGCCTCCTGGAGGAATTCCGCACCGTCGGAGAGTTCGTCGACGAGCAGTTTCTCGACCGCGGCCAAGCCGTCGCGCACGGTGACGGCGAGTTCGGGATCGACGAGATCCACCCCGGCAACCACGGTGCTTTCGTCGCTCACAGCCGATGTGCTCATTATCTTCTCCCAGCGATGCGTCCGACCCCGACGGGTAGCAACCTAGCGTGTTCCGGCACTATGGCCGATGAACCCCGTCACACAGTGACAATTCCCGGTGTACCCGACACTCTCGCACAGCGGCCGACAGTGCCAGTATTGAGCCATGGGTTCACCGGATCTCACCCCCGCCGACCGTGCTCCGCTGCCTGCCGCCGTCGAGGTATTGGTGGTTGGGGCAGGGCCCGCCGGTTCGGCGTCGGCGGCGTGGGCCGCGCGCGCCGGACGCGATGTGCTGCTGCTCGATTCGGCGGTTTTCCCGCGCGACAAGACCTGCGGTGACGGGCTCACGCCGCGCGCCACCGCCGAGCTGGAGCAGCTGGGTCTCGGCGAATGGTTGCGCGCGCACACGGTGAATCACGGCCTGCGGATGGCGGGCTTCGGCAAAGAGGCATTGCTGCCGTGGCCGGGCGGGTCGTTCCCGACGTACGGAAGTGCCGTTCCACGAACCGAACTCGACGACAAGCTGCGCGAGACCGCGATCAAGTCCGGTGCGCGGATGGTCGACGGCGCCAAGGTCACCGAGGTGCTGCGCGAAGGCGAACTGGTCACCGGGGTGACGGTGCGCATCGGCGAGAACACCCATACGGTGCGCTGCCGGGTGCTGGTGGTGGCCGACGGGGTGCGCTCCCCCATCGGAAAACAGCTGGGCCGCACCTGGCATCGCCAGTACGCCTACGGCACCGCGGCCCGCGCCTACATCAAGTCCGGCCGTAGCGACGACCAGTGGATCTCCTCGCACCTGGAGCTACGCAACGCCGCCGACGAGCTGGTGCCCGGCTACGGGTGGATCTTCCCGCTCGGCAACGGCGAGGTGAATATCGGCGTCGGCTCGCTGGCCACCGAGGCGCGGCCCTCGCACATCGCGCTCAAACCGCTGCTCGAGCACTACACCCGGCTGCGCCGCGAGGAATGGGAGCTCGAGGGCGAACTGCGCGCGGTGGCCTCGGCGCTGCTGCCCATGGGCGGCGCGGTCTCGAATGTGGCGGGCCCGAACTGGGTGCTGGTCGGTGACGCCGCGGGCTGCGTGAACCCCCTCAACGGCGAAGGCATCGACTACGGCCTCGAAGGCGGGCACATGCTCGCGGACCTGCTCGACGAGCCCGATCTGAGCCGGGCGTGGCCCCAGCTGCTGCGTGACCACTACGGACGCACCTTCTCGGTGGCTCGCAGGCTCGCGGGTCTGGCCACCCAGCCGAGAATGGTCCCGCTCGGTGGCCCGCCGGTGATGCGCTCGAAGTATCTGCAGCGCACGGCGGTTCGGGTGATGGGCAATCTGGTGACCGACGAGGACCTCGACCTCACCGCCCGCGCCTGGCGTGCGGCGGGACGAGCCTCGCTCCGCGCCGACGAACTCCCGCCCTTCTCCTCCCCGCCTCTCCGTGACTTATAGCCGGACTCAGGTTCGGGGCCGGGGCGCGTCGGCGGCCTGCGGATAGTGTGGGGGCTGAGTTTGCTATGGCTGGGGAGTTACCCATGTGCTGGCGGTGCTCGGGCAACCACCCACCACAGGAATGGTAGGAAGGGGTTGCGGTGAGCGCGACAGGACGTCGTCCGGTGCTGGCCCTGCTGCCGCATCTGCGCAAAGCCCGTGACCTGGTCGACCGGAATTACGCCGACCCGCTCGACCTCGACGAACTCGCCCGCACCGCAGGTGTTTCCAAGTACCACTTCCTGCGCGCGTTCGCGGCCGTGTACGGCCGCACACCGGCGGTGTATCTGGCCGAGCGGCGGATCGAGCGGGCGCAGGATCTGCTGCGGTCGACCAACCTGACTGTCACCGAGGTGTGCATGCTGGTCGGCTATTCGAGCCTCGGCTCGTTCAGCGCCAAGTTCCGTCAGCTCGTCGGGGTGACGCCGAGCGAGTATCAGTCCAAGTTCGCCGACGGGGCACCGCACATTCCGGGCTGTTATGTCTTCATGCACGGGCTCTCCGATCGCGTCCGCCGCGACACCGCAATTTCGGAGAAGCCGGATGACACCGCGCGGCAATAGCCTCGAACCATGACAACGATTACGAACGTTTCCCTGGTCACCGTGTACGTCACCGATCAGGATGCCGCCAAACAGTGGTACATCGACAAGCTGGGTTTCGTCGAGACCGCGGATGTGACCATGGGCGACAACGGGTTCCGCTGGGTCAGCATCGCGCACCCCGATCATCGCGAGCTCGAGGTGACGCTCATGGTGCCGGGGCCGCCGCTCACCGACGACCTCGCCGACGCGATCCGCCGGGCACTGGCCGACGGCACCCACGGCGCACTCGGGCTGCGCACCGCCGACTGCCAGAAGAGCTACGAAGAACTCACAGCGAAGGGGGTCGAGTTCATCCAGCCGCCGTCCGAACGCCCGTACGGCACCGAGGCGATCATTCGCGACAACTCGGGCAACTGGCTGGTCCTGGTCGAGACTCGCGGCTGACGCGAGGGTGCCGCTCGGTGGAGCGGCACCCGTCGCCGCGGCTCAGAGCTTGGCGAACCAGTTTTCGATGAACTTGCGTTCGCTGTTGAGGACGCGCTGATGCAGCTGCTCGGCCAGCGGCTCGATGGCGCCGCCGACCAGGGGAACCTTCACCTGCACGGTGCCGACGACCTCGATTTCACTGCCTTCGGCGGTGGGGCGAAGTTCGTAGGTGCCCGACATCTCGGTGGTGATGCCGCTGGTGTTGCCGGTGAAACTGCCCTTGGCGATCTCGCCCTGCAGTGGCTGCCAGTTATCGGTGCGCACCAACACGAGATCGCTCTTGAGTACCTTGCGCACGAGGGCAGGAACCTTGTCTTTACCTGGGGTTTCGGTCATATGAATGGTAATCGAGCCGGGGCCGTCGGGATGGGAGAGTTCGATGGTCGCGGTCTCGGCGGCGGCGAAACGCTCCTGCCAGACCGCGTCGTCGACAAGTGCCCGGTGAAGCTCTTCGACCGGGACGGTATAGGGCACGGTGAAGCTGAATTTGCGGGACATGCCGGGAATGCTAGGCGAATTCGCTCTGCCCGGCTGCGGCAGTCCGCGGTTCTCGGCCGCCTCGATCTGGACTGACCGGAGGGTGCGACGAAGGAGTGCCCGGAGGGAGCACCAGCCGCCGGGATTACAGCCGGTACTGTGTGGCGGGTGTCGGAAACCAGCCTGTCGGAGCGGCGGGACAAGCGCCTGCGACGGGTTCGAGCGTGGGTGGTCGGTGCGGCGACCGTGATCAGCGTGCTGATGGTGTTGCTGGTGCTCGCGGCCTGGCGCAACGATTTCGAAATCGAGCGGCATCGCGGTGTGACCTCCGGTGAGGTGCTCTCCGCGGGCCGGTTGCGCTCGGCGGTGACCTATGTGACGCCCGACAGCGTGACCCACAATCCGAAGGTCGGCATCCTGTATCCGACGAACCTCACCGCTGGTCAGCGGATCAACGTGGAATACAGCACGCGCGATCCCGACCTGGTCCGGGTGGCAGGCCGCGACTCGCGGGTGGCGATCATCCCCGCGGCGTCGGTGATCTTCGTAGCCTGGGCCGTTGCTCTACCGGCGATATGGTTCGCGCGAAGTGACCGCCGACGCATCCACCACTGACACCGATTCGTGCACTGACGGTTCCTGGGCGCTCGCCCTGCCGGTGCTGTGGATCGTGCGCCGCGAGCGACACGAGCTGTAACTTCGTTTGCTGTTCGTCCCGGCTTCACGTTGACGTGGGGGTGTCGCGCGCTGTGGCGGTCACTCTGAGAGAGTGCGCGTAGCCATCGTCTCGGAGTCTTTCCTGCCGAACATGAACGGCGTCGTCAACTCCGTGCTGCGGGTGTTGGACCACCTGGACCAGCACGGACACGACGCGATGATCGTGGCGCCCGATTCCCTGCGCGGCGCCCCGCCTGCACCACGTTTTCACGGCCGGTTCCCGGTGCACCGGGTGCCCGCGATGATGGTGCCGAAGGTGAGTTCGCTGCCGGTGGGTCTGCCGCAACCGGGAATCACCGCCGCCATCGCCGATTTCGATCCCGATGTGGTGCACCTGGCCTCGCCGTTCCTGCTCGGCGCCGGCGGGCTCGCCGCGGCGACGCGGCTGGATCTGCCGACCATTGCGGTGTACCAGACCGATGTGGCCGGGTTCGCCAAGAGCTATGGGCTCGGGCTGGCCGCACGGGCCGCGTGGGCATGGACGCGCCGGATCCACGAGGGCGCTACCCGCACGCTGGCGCCGTCGTCGGCGGCCGCGCACGACCTCGCCGAGCACGGGATCCCGCGAGTGCGTCGCTGGGGCCGAGGCGTGGATATCGCCAGGTTCAACCCGGCCGCGCGCAGTGCCGAGTTGCGGGCGAGCTGGCTGGGGTCCGATGACCGGCTCGTCGTCGGCTTCGTGGGCAGGCTCGCACCGGAGAAGCACGTGGAGCGGTTGGCCGCGCTGGCCGGTGACCCGTCGATCCAGCTCGTCGTGGTGGGCGACGGACCGGAACGGGCCCGGCTGCGCAGGTTGATGCCGGACGCGGTGTTCACCGGCGAGCTGGGTGGCAGCGAGTTGGCAACGCATTACGCCAGCCTGGACGTGATGGTGCATCCCGGCGAGCACGAGACGTTCTGCCAGGGCGTGCAGGAAGCGCTGTCCTCGGGTGTGCCGGTGATCGGGCCCGACGCAGGTGGGCCACGGGACCTGATCTCCCACTGCCGCAACGGGTACCTGCTGCCGGTCGACCGGTTCGCGGAACTGCTGCCGAGCGCGGTGTCGGCCCTGCGTGATGCGGGGCAGCGCGGGTTGTTCGCCGCAGCGGCGCGCAAGTCGGTGCTGCACCGCACCTGGCCCGCGGTCTGCACCGAACTGATGGGCCACTACGCCGACGTCACCGGAATGCGCGAGCGATTGCCGCGTACGGCCTGAGTGGTGAAACCCACCCGCGCTATCGCGGCGAAAAAACTCTAAGCTCGGTTCGTGGCGACAACAGAGCAGCGAGAACCGATTCGGGCTTCGCTGGACAAGCAACCCCACGAGGTCGCGTCGATGTTCGACGGTGTGGCGAAGCGCTACGACCTCACCAATACGGTCATCTCCGGTGGCCAGGATCGGTACTGGCGGTGGGCGACGCGACGTGCACTCGGGCTGCGTCCCGGCGAACGGGTCCTCGATCTGGCCGCCGGTACCGGCGTCTCGACGGTGGAGCTCGGCAAGTCCGGCGCCTGGTGCGTGGCCACCGACTTCTCCCAGGGCATGCTCGCGGCGGGCCGGTTCCGGCAGGTGCCGATGGTGGCGGGCGATGCGATGGCACTGCCGTTCGCCGACGATTCGTTCGACGCGGTGACCATCTCGTTCGGGCTGCGCAATGTCGCCGATATCGATCTGGCACTGCGCGAGATGCTGCGGGTGACCAAACCGGGCGGACGGGTCGTGGTCTGCGAGTTCTCCACGCCGGTGTTCGGGCCGTTCCGCACCGTGTACATGGAGTACCTGATGAAGGCGCTGCCCAGGGTGGCACGTGCCGTGAGTTCCAACCCGGATGCGTACGTGTACCTGGCCGAGTCGATCCGCGCCTGGCCGAACCAGCGCAGGCTGGCCCGCCGGATCGCGGACGCCGGCTGGGACTCGGTGCAGTGGCGTGATCTCACCGGCGGTGTGGTGGCACTGCACCGCGGCTACAAATTGGGTTGAAACGCGGTCGGTGGCCGGGGTGAGTCCGGTCACCCCTGTCCGCGCGCCGTAGCGCGCCTGTGGCCAGGAATACGCCCTGATCAGGGGCGATATTCGGGCCGTCTCCTCACCGTCGAAATTTTGACTTGTGAGGTCAATTGTCACCTGGACATAACGTTCGGTAAATCCGGCGCAACGACAAATGCGGATGATCGAGTCATGACAGGGGAAGCGGACGGCCGCGACACGGACACTGTGCGTACACAGTGCTCGTATTGTGGCGTCGGCTGCGGGATAAACGTCCAGACCAAGACTGATCAGTCTGGCGCGCGGTTGATCGCGAAGGTCAGCGGCGACAAGCTGCATCCGGCGAACGCGGGCAGGCTGTGCACCAAGGGCGCCACCCACGCCGAGATGATGGCCGCACCCGGCCGGATGGACACCGCCTACCGGCGCCCCGAACGCGGCCAGGTCCCGGTTCCGCTGCCGGTCGACGAGGCCGTACACGAAACCGCCACCCGCCTGCGCGCGATCCTCGACGAGCACGGCCCCGACGCGATCGCCCTCTACGTCTCCGGACAGATGTCGCTGGAAGCCCAGTACCTGGCCACCAAACTGGCCAAGGGCTACCTGCGGACCAAGCACATCGAAGCCAACTCGCGCCTGTGCATGGCCAGCGCGGGCACCGGCTACAAGCAGTCGCTGGGCGCGGACGGGCCGCCCGGTTCCTACGACGACTTCGAACACGCCGACCTGTTCCTGGTCAGCGGCGCGAACATGGCCGACTGCCACCCGATCCTGTTTCTGCGCATGGCCGACCGGCTCAAGGCGGGCGCCAAGCTGATCGTGGTCGACCCACGCCGCACCGATACCGCCGCCCGCGCCGACCTGTTCCTGCAGATCGCCCCGGGTACCGACCTCGCCCTGCTCAACGGACTGCTGCACCTGCTGGTCGCCGACGGCGCGATCGACACCGCGTTCATCGCCGAGCACACCGAGGGCTGGGACGCGATGCCCGAGTTCCTCGCCGGCTATCCGCCGGCCCGCGTCGCCGAGTTGACCGGCCTGGCCGAGGCCGATATCCGCACCGCGGCCACGATGATCGCCGAGGCCGGCGAGTGGATGTCGCTGTGGACGATGGGGCTCAATCAGTCCACGCACGGCACCTGGAACACCAATGCCCTGGTCAACCTGCACCTGGCGACCGGCACCATCTGCAGGCCGGGCAGTGGGCCCTTCTCGCTCACCGGCCAGCCCAACGCCATGGGTGGCCGCGAGATGGGCTACATGGGCCCCGGCCTGCCCGGCCAGCGCAGCCTGCTCTCCCCCGCCGATCGCACCTTCGTCGAAACCGCCTGGGATCTGCCCGACGGCACCCTGCGCACCGAGTCCGGCCCCGGCACCATCGACATGTTCCGTGGGCTGGCCGACGGCGAGATCAAGGCCGCGTGGATCATCTGCACCAATCCCGTCGCCACCGTCGCCAATCGCAAAACCGTGATCGCGGGTCTCGAAGCCGCCGAGTTGGTCGTGGTGCAGGATGCCTACGCCGAGACCGCGACGAACGCCTACGCCGACCTGCTGCTGCCCGCCGCGCTGTGGGGCGAAGCCGAGGCGGTGATGGTGAATTCGGAGCGCAACGTCACCCTGCTGCAGCAGTCGGTCGACCCGATCGGCGACGCGCGACCGGACTGGCTGCTGATCGCCCAGGTCGCCACCGCCATGGGTTTCCCCGGCTTCGACTTCACCTCCAGCGCCGAGGTGTTCGCCGAGCTGCGCCAGTTCACCAACCCGGCCACCGGCTACGACCTGAGCGGCATGAGCTATGACCGCTTGGCGGAAGGGCCGATGCAGTGGCCGTGTAAGGACGCCGACAGCCCGCGCAACCCGATCCGCTACGTCAACGACGGCACCCATCAGCCGCTGCACGTGGCGGCCGACGGCACCACGCCGCGGCTCGCGTTCGCCACCCCGAGCAGGCGCGCGGTG
This sequence comes from Nocardia sp. IBHARD005, assembly GCF_052814245.1. Taxonomy (NCBI): domain Bacteria; kingdom Bacillati; phylum Actinomycetota; class Actinomycetes; order Mycobacteriales; family Nocardiaceae; genus Nocardia; species Nocardia sp. IBHARD005. The sequence goes on along the minus strand of NZ_CP199935.1, from coordinate 2,217,126 downwards.
TTCTTCCCCCGTCCGCATCTGCCCGCCGCCGAACTGCCCGACGACGACTACCCGTTCCTGCTCAATACCGGCCGGCTGCAACATCAGTGGCACACGATGACCAAGACCGGCAAGGTCACCAAGCTGACCAAGCTGACAGGGGGGCCGTTCGTCGAAGTGCATCCCACCGATGCGCAGCGACTCGATCTGAAGCCGGGCGATCAGCTCGAGATCGCGTCGCGCCGGGGCCGTGCTGTGCTGCCGGTGCGGATCAGCGACCGGGTGCGACCTGGTGATTGTTTTGCTCCCTTCCACTGGAATGACGAACAGGGCGAGTATCTGACGATCAACGCGGTCACCAATGACGCGGTGGATCCGGCTTCGTTGCAGCCGGAGTTCAAGGCGTGCGCGGTGGCACTGCGCCGGGTCGGCCCCGCCGCCACCCCCGAGCAGGCGCCTACGCAACCAGCACAGCTGCCCGCACAACCGGCCGCGCATCCACTGGCCGGGATACTCGGCCTCGACGCCGGTACCTCGCCCACGCTCAGCGAGACCGAGCGCATCTATCTCGGCGGCTACCTCGCCGCCCTGCAGTCACTGCCGGTGACCGGGCAGCCGGTGCTGCCGGTGAGCGCACCGTTGTCGGCACAGTCACGCCTGTGGGTCGACGGACTGCTGGCCGGCATGTACTCCCGCAATGCGGGCGCCGCCGCCGAAGCCACCGACAGCCCGACCCCCCATCCGGTCACTGTGCTGTGGGCCTCCCAGACCGGCAACGCCGAAGAACTGGCCGCCACCGTCGCGGCCCGCCTCTCGGAATCGGGCCTCATGCCGTCGTTGCTCGATATGGATTCGTGCGAGCTGACCTCGATTGCCGGTGACGTTCTCATCGTCACCAGCACGTTCGGTGACGGTGGCCCACCGGATAACGGTGCCGACTTCTGGACCAGGCTCGAAGACAGCATCATTCGCCTCTACGGTGTTCGCTACGCGGTGTTCGCGCTCGGTGACTCCTCCTACGACGATTTCTGTGGTCATGGCCGCAAGCTCGACACACTGTTCGCCGACCGTGGCGCGAAGCGGCTGCTGCCGCGGGTGGACAGCGAACCCGATTTCGCCGACACCGCCGATCAGTGGCTCGATGATGTCCTGGCCGCGATCACCAGCGGATCACCCGACGACGGCGGCTCGACAGGTGGCACCCCACCGGGTCGCGACGCCGTACCGGCAGGCTCTCCGCGCGGCCGCGACGGTTCGCTCGCCGGCGCATCGAATGGCCGCGATTCGCTAGGCTCGAACAACAGTGCCCTGCAAGCGAATTCGTCCCATGCGATGCTGTCACCGGCCGGTCGCGGTGGTGCGATCGTGCTCGACCGGCAACTCGCCCCGGCCCCCTCCCGGGCGCAGCGCGCCACCGCCGCTCCGTTCACCCGCCAGTCCCCCGTCCGCGCCACCCTGATGCGCAACGAGATCCTGAGCGCACCCGGCTCGCCGAAAGAGGTGCGGCGCTTCGGTTTCGACCTCCACGACCTCGATGCCGGGTACGAAGTGGGCGATTCGCTGGGCGTGCTGCCCGCCAACTGTCCCGACCTGGTCGACGAATGGCTCGCCTGCACCGGCTTCGACGGTCGACGGATGATCGAAGTCGACGACCGCGAGCTCACGCTCACCGATGCCCTGCGCACGCACTACGACATCACCAAGGTGAGTCAGGATCTGCTCGGCTTCATCGGCGAGCGCAACCCCCACCCGCAGCTGGCCAAGCTGCTGCGCCGCGACAACCGCAATGAGCTCGCCTCCTACCTGTGGGATCGCCAGGCCGTCGATGTGCTGCGCGACTTCCCGGTGCGCACCGATCTCGTCGACTGGCTTGGCGCACTGAAAAAGCTGCAACCACGCCAGTATTCGATCTCCTCGAGCCCGTTGACCACCCCCGACGAAGTGCAGCTGACGGTCGGCGTCGTCCGCTACGGCGACCCGGTGGGCACCTCGGCGCGCCGTGGTGGCGTGTGCTCGACGTTCCTGGCCGACCGGGGCACTACCGAGGTACCGATCTTTCTGCAGCGGGCACCGCATTTCCGTCCGCCGCTGGACCCGAATGCCCCGATGATCATGGTGGGGCCGGGAACCGGTATCGCTCCTTTCCGCGGTTTTCTGCACGAGCGGCGGGCTATCGGCGCGACCGGTCGCAACTGGTTGTTCTTCGGCGACCAGCACGCAGCCCAGAACTTCTACTACCGCACCGAGCTCGAAGACATGTTCCGCTCCGGTTTCCTCACCCGTCTCGACCTGGCCTTTTCCCGCGATCAGCGCGAGCGGGTGTATGTCCAGCACCGGATGATCGAGCACGGCGCCGAGCTGTGGTCGTGGCTGCGCGACGGCGGCCACTTCTACGTCTGCGGTGACGCCGCCCGAATGGCCAAGGATGTCGACGACACCCTGCTGCGGATCGCCCAGATCCACGGAAAGTTGGACGAGGCGGGCGCGCTGGCCTTCAAGAAGCAGCTCGTGGCGGAGAAGCGGTACGTGCGCGACGTGTACTGACCTGCTCGCTCAGGCCGCGCGGATCGCCGGCGGGTTGAGCCGGGCGAAGTCGGGCAGCCGGTGGTACGGGTAGTAGGGGTACGGGGGTGTGGTCGCGCTCGCGGCATCGAGGGTGGCCAGATGTTCGGGGTCGAGTTGCCAGCCGACGGCGCCGAGGTTCTGGCGTAACTGTTCCTCGTTGCGGGCGCCGATCAACACGGTGACGACGGTGGGCCGGGTGAGCAGCCAGTTCAGGGAGATCTGCGGGACGCTGCGGCCCGTTTCGGCGGCGATCCGATCGAGCACATCGACAACGTCGTAGAGCCGTTCATCGTCGACGGGCGGGCCTGCCTGCGCCGTCTCGTGCAGGCGGCTGCCCGCTGGAAGCGGTTGTCCGCGACGGACTTTGCCGGTGAGTCGGCCCCAGCCGAGCGGGCTCCAGATGATGGAGCCGACGCCCTGGTCGGCGCCGAGCGGCATCAGTTCCCATTCGTAGTCGCGACCGACCAGCGAGTAGTAGACCTGGTGCGCTACCGGCTTTTCCAGGCCGAGTGCCTCCGCGGTGGCGAGCGTTTTCATCAACTCCCAGCCGGCGAAGTTGGAGACACCGAGGTAGCGGATCTTGCCTGCCCGCACGAGATCGTCCAGGGCCGTGAGGGTTTCCGCCAGCGGGGTGCCCGCATCGAAGGCGTGCAGCTGGAACAGGTCGAGGTAGTCGGTGCCGAGGCGGCGCAGCGAGGCGTCGACGGCACGGATCAGCCTGGCGCGGCTCGCGCCCGCCTCGTGCGGGCCGGGGCCGGTGGGGAGCGCCGATTTCGTCGACAGCAGCACCTGCTCGCGCCTGCCCTTGATCGCCGCGCCGAGTACCTCCTCCGACGCGCCATTGGAATAGACATCGGCCGTGTCGAACAGGGTGACACCTGCCTCCAAGCTGATGTCGATCAAGCGCCTGGCCTGCGCGGCATCGGTATCGCCCCATGCCCTGAACAACGCACCACGGCCGCCGAAGGTACCTGCGCCGAAGCCGAGTGCCGGAACGAGAAGACCAGATGCGCCGAGCCGCCGGTATTCCATGAGAGCTCCTAAGGGGTCTATAGTTTCGTTAACACGGCCGACAGTACACCCGATTCGCACTAAATGAAACAGGAGTTCCGTTATGGATCACGACATCGCTTGGCCGGGCTCTGTCCGCCCGGGTGGGCGCACCGCCCGGGTGCGCGAATCCGTCCTGGAAGTGGCCGGTGATCTGCTGGCGGACCGGGGATTCGCGCATCTCGATCTGACCGAGGTCGCCACCGGTGCCGGGGTCGGCAAAACCACCGTCTACCGTCGCTGGCGCACCCCAGCGGGCTTGGTCGCCGACCTGCTCGTCGACATGGCCGAACAGTCGCTGCCCCGCGCCGACACCGGCTCACTGCTCGACGACCTGACAGCCAATGCCCGGCTGGTCGCGAAGACCCTGGCCGACGGCCGCCAGAGCAACCTCTTCCGCGCCGTCATCGCCGCCGCCACCTGCGACGATGCCACCGCCGCCGCGCTGCACACCTTCTACGACACCCGCCTCAACGAATGGGCACCGTGTGTCGAAGCCGCCGTTATCCGTGGCGAGGCACCCGTCGGCACCGACCCGCGCGCCGTTCTCTCCGCCGTCTCCGCACCGCTCTACTACCGATTACTGGCCAGCGGCGATCCGATCGACGACGACATCGCCGACCGCTCGGCCAGAGCAGCCACCATCGCCACCGCCGCGGGGACATTCGTCATCGCCGCCGACGGCCTCGGCGACTGAACGCGATGCGGGGCCCGCACACCGGTATCGATCGACCTCGCGCCACCGCTACCCGACGAGGGTGCCTGAGCCGCACGGCTATTCGACTGAACGGGCGGCCGCAACAGCCTCCCCGTACTCGTTCGACGGGTCGCTGTTACACGCCCGCCGTGCTAAGCGACCGGCGCCGAACGCCAGGCTGGGTCGCGACCGGTGAGACCGAGCAGGCGATCGAAGGCCGGTGCGTCGGCCGGGATCTCGATGACCGGGCCGAACAGGCCAGGTGTGCCGGCGGGGTCGGTTTCGCGCAGGAACTCGTGCAGGATCGCCAGGTCCGCGGGGGTGACGGTCAGCTGCTGTCCCGTCGCGACGGCGAGGTCCCACGCGTGGATGGTGATCTCGTCGAGCGCGACGATCGCCATGACCGCGGCAGGCAGCTCCACGCCACCGGCCTCGGTGTCACCGTCCCACGCCGCGGGCACACACCACACGGACGTCAGCGTCTCGAGCTGCGCGGCGATACGGGGGCGCCAGTCATCGGGCAGCGGGCTGCCGGCGCCGGCGGGCGGCGGCACGGACCGACCGACCGACTCCTTGGTCGCGGCCTGCCGGAAAGCCTCGGTGAGCCCGACGACGTGGGCGAGCAGATCGCGCACCGTGGATTCGGCGCACGGGGTCGGGTTCGCGAGCTGATCGTCGGTGATGGCGTCGACGACCGCGGCAAGCGACCGGGCGGCGGGTTCGAAATCGAACTGCGGTTGCATGAGCACTCCTCATCGATGACAGACGGCTGCATTCATGAAGACGACCCCATCGCCGGAAAGTCATCGGTGCGGGTTGCCGTGCGCACCGGATCGGCGCACGCTGGACAGCGCAGGACCCGATCAGCGTCCACATCACGTCCGAGGCTCGGCCGATCGAGCAGGCCGACGAACGAGGAGCACCGATGATCGACTACGAAGCCGCTCGCCCCCTGGACGAAGTCCCCGAGGCCGATCGCGTCGAGCAGGAACAGTCCGCCTTCCGCGATGACGACCCCGACGATCCGGCCTACTTCGACGCCGCCGACTACACCGACGAGATGGCGGCGAGGATCGCCCGTGACGCCGACACCGCGAATCCGGCGGACGTGATCGAACAGACCATCCCGGTCCCCTTCGACGAGGGCGGAGACCGGTCTACCGGCGACGAGGGAGCCTGAGGGCGCACCGCTACAGGATTCCGCAGTGGTACGCGCAGGGGCCCGGGACCATAGTGGCGCAACTCGACGGGCACAGGGGCAAGCCAGACGATGGCGCCGGGTCTAGGACCGGATGACGCGATCGAGAGTCATCGACGCATGGTCGCGGACAGGCCTAACCGGCGATCTTCGCCCGCAGCCCGGCGTGCAGTTCACGCAGGCTGGAACGCTCGGTCGCGACCTCCAGCACCCGCAGTCCGTGCGCGTCGGTGGCGAGTTCCACAGCCAATTCGTCGGGATCGACCTGACGGTGCGGGATTCGGTAGGCGGCACACAGTGCGGCCAGATCCATGCCGTGCGGTGTGCCGAATACCCGCTCGAACACGCCGGCGTACTGCGGATCGCCCTGTTCGAGCAGCTCGAAGATGCCGCCGCCGTCGTCGTTGGCGACGACGATCGTGAGGTTGTCCGGACGTGGTTCGCCGCGCCCGATCAGCAGGCCGGACGCATCGTGCAGGAAGGTGAGGTCACCCATCAGCGCCACGGTGCGGCCCGGATGCGCCAGGGCGGCGCCAACGGCACCGGAGACGGTGCCGTCGATACCGGAGACGCCACGGTTGGACAGCACCCGGATACCCGGTCGCGGATGCGAGACCAGAGCGGCGTCGCGCACCGGATTCGACGCGCCGAGCAGCAATTGATCGCCGTCACGCAACGCGTCCATGACCACGGCCGCCACGTGCAGACCGGTCGCCTTCGGATGCCCGGCCAGCTCGGCCCGCACCACCGATACGGCCTGATGGTTCAGTTCTGAGCAGCGCGCCAGCCAGGCGGGACCGGGTGCGCCGGTGGTCACCGCGCGAGTGCCGGTGCCGACGACGTTGCCGGAGACATCGGGCCAGCGCGGACCGGTGGTGAGCGCGAACACGGTGACGTCCGGATCGGCCAGCACCCGCGAGACCTGCCGGTGCAGGGTCGGGCGGCCGGTGATGATCGCCTGGGCCGGCTTCAGCAGCGACAGCGCTAGCGGATGCAGGGCGGGTCCGTGCATCGGCGCGGTGGGCTCGGCCACCGTCGGCAGTGCGGCGAGTTCGGGCAGCAGCCGCGCGCCGTGGCCGGAGATGACGACGGTGTCGGGCGTCAGGTCGATGTCGAGCGGCACGTCGAGAGTGGCGTACTGGGTTGCCGTCCACGGTCGTTCACCCTCGCGACCGACGGGCAGCGGATCGTCGGACAGCTCGGGGACCAGCGGTTCACGCAACGGGATGTCGAACTGCACGGGACCCGCGTTGCCGGAACGCGTTCCGCGCGCGGCGGCGAGCACCCGGCATACCGACGAGCGCCACACACTGTTCTGCCGCGGATAGGCCGACTCCCCCGCCTCGGCTTCGGCCAGCCCGAGGCTGATCGTGGCGCGCACCTGAGAGCCGAACAGCCCGAGCTGCTCCACCGTCTGATTGGCGCCGGTGCCGAGCATCTCGTAGGGACGGTTCGCGCTGACGACGATCAGCGGCACCCGCGCGTAGTTGGCCTCCAGCACAGCCGGACCCAGGTTCGCCACCGCGGTGCCGGAGGTCATCACGACCGGGACCGGCCGCCCCGACGACACCGCGAGACCGATCGCCAGAAATCCCGCGGTGCGCTCGTCGACGCGCATATGCAGCCGAAGCTCCCCGGCCGCGTCCGCCGCCTGCAGCGCGAAGGCCAGTGGCGCGTTGCGCGATCCGGGACACAGCACCACCTCGCGAACGCCGCCGCGGACGAGCTCGTCGACGACCACTCGTGCCTGCGCAGTAGACGGATTCACAATCACAGCCTGTCAGACCGGCGCGCACCCGTCTGCCCCCGGCCCGCGTTGCCTACGTCACCGAGTGCGCGCAACGCACCGGAATTCGGCCATACGACCAATTAGCGCAGAGCCGAGAGCGAGCGGAACAGCATTCATAGAAGAGGGCGGCCGATATTCATGAAATCGCAAAGAGAACAACAAAAGAAAGAAATCCGGCGACGAGCTACTGGCCCGCCGCCGGAATTTCCGCCAACCCGGCAAAAGGCTGGTCGAACGAATATTCAGCTCACTCCGCGGGCGCGGTGAGATCCTTGATGCCCGTGACGGACTCGATGATGTTGAGGACGGCGGAAGTAGCGCTGTCGACAGCGGCGCTGCCCGACTCGAGCACACCCGAACCCGCGGACGAGCCGGTCAGCACGTCAGCCGAGCCCGTGGCGGCGTCGGCGGAGCCGGTGTCGGCGCCCGCGATGGCGACGGGACCGAAGAACATGACAGCGGCGGCAGCGGCAGCACCGGTGGCGGCGAGGGTCTTGCGAGAGATCATGTGAGCAAACTTCCTTTCGACCTGTGCAATGCAGTCATTGGAAAACAATTCGTATTCCGAATCGCTCGATTGGCAACGTAACCGATAGGGCAGGGTACTTGTCAATCGCGCAGCTGACTCGCGCGCTCTGGTCGAATTCGTGGCAACCCGCAATTATCCTGGAGTTCACCCGGGCGGTAATATTTCTCACACAGCCTGTCGCGGAATTTGCCGCCGACCGGGAATCGAGGTGTCCGCCGCCACCGGATACCCCCGTGACGTGAGGGTGGTCACCCTCGAACGCGAAAAAGCCGGTGCGGTTCGGTTACCCGAACTCGCACCGGCCTCGATCACACGATCGCGGCGAGGGCTACCCCGCCATACCGCTCAGCCTGCGTGCTTCTGCACCAGATCGCCCACGCGCGGCAGTGCCTCGATGACGTGCTTCTTGGCAGAGCCACGCATCGACGAATACACCTTCTTCAGTGCCGGCCGGGTGGACGATTCGGCGCGGGCGTCGGTGACGGCCAGCAGCGACTCGGCGACCTGATCGGACTTCGAGGCCAGCAGATCGGCGAAGGTGCCGGTGCCGGAGGTGGTGAATTCGGCCCAGTACGGCTGGAGCTGATCGAGCAGCTTCGGCGCCAGCGACGCGAGGCCGTCGGGAACGATGGTCGGGCTGATCTTCTTGACCGCCGCGTAGCCACCCTTCACGGCCAGGCCGGACGCACCACTTTTGTCCGAGACCTCGGCGTCGAGCACCTCGACGGCGTCAGCAAGGAAAGCCGGACGTTTGGCGTCGTCGAGCAGGGATTCAGACAGTGCTGCAACCACTTTCAGGTTCCTCCGGATCGGTTCGATGAACGAGCAGGCGCAACTATACGCATCGGGTGCTCAGAGTATGCGGTGACCGCTCGAGCTGCGGTGTTACGACCTTGTACCGAGCTGGGGCACAGTAGGGCAATAATCGTGTTCGTGACTTTCGATCCGAAGCTGTGGCAGCCCGTCCCCGGGTTCGAGGACCTGACCGACATCACCTATCACCGGCATATCGAGCAGGGCACGGTGCGGGTCGCGTTCGACCGGCCCGACGTGCGCAACGCGTTCCGCCCACACACCGTCGACGAGCTGTACCGCGCGCTCGATCACGCGCGGATGAGCCCCGATGTGGGCGCGGTACTGCTCACCGGCAACGGTCCGAGCGAGAAGGACGGTGGCTGGGCGTTCTGTTCCGGCGGTGATCAGCGCATTCGCGGCCGCAACGGCTACCAGTACGCCGATGGCGAGACCGCCGACACCGTCGACGCGGCGCGCGCGGGCCGACTGCACATCCTCGAGGTACAGCGGCTGATCCGTTTCATGCCCAAGGTGGTGATCGCGCTGGTCAACGGCTGGGCAGCGGGTGGCGGGCACAGCCTGCACGTGGTCTGCGATCTGACGCTCGCCTCGCGCGAGCACGCGCGGTTCAAGCAGACCGATGCCGACGTGGGCTCGTTCGACGGCGGTTACGGCAGCGCGTATCTGGCGAAGATGGTCGGCCAGAAGTTCGCTCGCGAGATCTTCTTCCTCGGCAGGCCGTACACGGCCGAGGAGATGCACCAGATGGGCGCGGTGAACAAGGTCGTCGACCATGACGAGCTGGAGAACGTCGCGCTCGAGTGGACCGCCGACATCAACGGCAAATCGCCGCAGGCACAGCGCATGCTGAAGTACGCGTTCAACCTGCTCGACGATGGTCTGGTCGGTCAGCAGCTGTTCGCGGGCGAGGCGACCCGCCTGGCGTACATGACCGATGAAGCGGTCGAGGGCCGAGACTCGTTCCTGGAGAAGCGCAAACCCGATTGGACGCCCTACCCCTGGTACTTCTGAGAACGGACACCCCATGGAAATTCTCAACAGCCGGATCATCGTGCGTCCCAGCGACTACGGGCGCACGCTGGCGTTCTACCGCGACGGCCTCGGCTTGGCGATCGCACGGGAGTACCCCGGCGGCACGGTGTTCTTCGCCGGGCAGTCGCTGCTCGAGGTCGCCGCGCACGGTGGCAGCGGGCACTCCGGCAGCTTCGACGGTGCGATCTGGTTGCAGGTGCGCGATGTCGAGGACGCGGCGACGGAGCTGTCGCTGAAGGGAATTGCGATCGAGCGCGCGCCGGTGCTCGAACCGTGGGGTCTGTGGGAGATGTGGGTGCGCGACCCGGACGGGGTCGCGATCGTGCTGGTTCAGGTTCCCGCCGAACATCCGATCCGGCGGGATCCGCGCTGGTCGCCGGAGTGAGAGCGCAGTGCCCGCGGCCGAGCCGAGTTGCCGATGGCGGCTCGGCCGCGCACGATAGCTGCGAGCAAGCGCCCGACCGACGCCGTCCGGACCGCAATACGAGTGTCCATCTACTGAATCGCAGTCGCTATGCCTGGCTTTCCCGAACTGTTTCCCGACAAACCGACCCGTTGGCCGGGTCTTGTCGGTCGCATGACACGATCGAAGCCGTGAGGGCGCGCGGCAAGCTGTTCGGCGGAGGTGGTGGCATGAGAGAGCACATCGAGCCGATCATGTGCCAGCGCGCGATGCGCATGCCGAATTCGTGCGCCGGCGAGGCTGTGGCGTGAGCAAAACTCTGCGGACACTGCAGATGCCGACCGGTTCCGGGGTCAGCGAGGTGATGCCCCACTTGCGCCAAGCCCTCGACGGTAGTGGTCCGGCGTGGTTGCCGATTCCGACCACCGACCGCCGGGAGGCGCGCAGGCTGTCCGACGCGCTCAAGCCGGGCGATCCGATCGATGACGATGTCGCGCTGGTCGTGACGACCTCGGGCACCACCGGTATCCCCAAGGGGGCGCTGCTCGGCACCGAGGCACTGCGTGCCAGCGGCAACGCCACCCACGACCGCCTCGGCGGGCCGGGTAGCTGGCTGCTGGCGCTGCCGACCCATCACATCGCCGGTATCCAGGTGTTGCTGCGCAGCATCCTCGCCGGCACCGACCCGACCGTGCTCGACGTGTCGGGTGGATTCCTGCCCGAGGCGCTGGCCGGGGCGGTCAGCGCGATGCGTGGACCTCGTCGCTACACCGCGCTGGTGCCGACGCAGCTGATCAAGTCCCTGGATTCGCCGGTGGCGGCCAAGGCGCTGGCCGAACTCGACGGTGTCCTGGTCGGCGGTGCGGCCACCCCCGCGCCGGTGCTGAACCGCGCGCGTGAGCTCGGTATCACCGTGGTGCGCACCTACGGGATGAGTGAGACCTGCGGTGGGTGCGTCTACGAGGGCGTACCGCTCGATGGCACCGAGGTGCGGATCGAGGACGGTCGCGTCATCCTCGGCGGTGCGATGATCGCGCGCGGCTACCGCAATCTGCCCGATCATCCGGCCTTCGCCGAGCCCGGCTGGTTCCGGACCGAGGACGCGGGTTCCTTCGACGACGGTGTGCTCTCGATTTCGGGGCGTCTCGACGAGGCGATCATGACCGGCGGGCTCTTGGTGATTCCGCAAGTGGTGGAGGCGGTGTTGGCCAACCACCCCGGTATCCGCGAATGCATCGTGCTCGGCCTGCCCGACGAACGGCTGGGGCAGCGGGTCGCGGTCGCGATCGTGCCGGCACCGGGTGCCGCGCCGACGCTGGACGAACTCCGTGCCCACGTGGTGGCCGAACTCGACTCGATCGCCGCGCCACGTGAGCTGGCCGTCCTGTCCGAAATCCCGCTCCGCGGCCCCGGCAAGCCCGACCGCACCGCCCTGCGCAAGCTCCTGCTGGCCGAGTAGCCGCGCGACGACAGCGCTGTGCAAGGGGCGTGCAAGTCGGAGTGGGCACGGTAGTGCGCCCAGGTGTTCGTCGGCGCGGCGGGCGAGCGCGGTGAGCACCCCCACGACAACGCGGGCGAGGGCCTCGGGTGGCGGGCCATCGGCCGCGGTGCTGTGCAGACATGCCGGAAGTCATCGTAGGCGAGCACACCAACGCCCAATTCGGTTCGCGCCACGCGCCCGACTCCGACACCACGGTCGACCGGTGCCGAGAAATTGTCCGCACCTCGGCCTAGGCTCACGCACATGGGCAATTTCGAGGTGTCGCGGCACACTGTCATCGCGGCCGAACCGGCACGAATCCACGCACTGATAGACAACTTCCACCAGTGGCGGCTGTGGTCGCCATGGGAAGATGCCGACCCGCAGCTCGCGCGTACCTACACCGGCCCCGAATCCGGTGTCGGCGCCCGCTACGCATGGCGTGGCAACCGTAAAGCCGGTGCTGGCGTGATGGAGATCAAGGCCGACGCCGACCGCGAGATCGGGGTGGAGCTCGCCTTCGAGAAGCCTTTCAAAGCCACCAATTTCGTCACCTTCACGCTCGCTCCGGTTACCGGTGGTACCGAACTGACCTGGAAGATGACCGGCACCCACTCCGGTCTGATGGGCGTACTCGGCAAGGTTTTCCCGATCGACAACCTGATCGGCAAAGACTTCGACAAGGGGCTGGCCCGCCTCAAGGCGATCGCCGAATCCGCCCCGGCCTGACCCGCGCGACCAAACGCACCTGCTCTCCTTCCGGCCGTGCGCGGGACTGACGAGCGCGGAGCGCCGATGCCGGATTAGGCTTCGATCCATGGCTACAGCAGCGGAATGGATCGAGGGCGCCCGACCGCGGACGTTGCCCAACGCGATCGCGCCGGTCCTCGCAGGCACCGGCGCCGCCGCATCTATCGACGCGGCCGTCTGGTGGAAAGCGATTCTGGCGCTGCTGGTTTCGCTGGCACTGATCGTCGGGGTGAATTACGCCAACGACTACTCCGACGGCATTCGAGGCACCGACGACGTACGAGTGGGGCCGCTGCGGCTGGTCGGCTCGAAGCTGGCTTCCCCCAAGGCCGTTCGCACCGCCGCCGTGCTCAGCCTGGCGATCGGCGCGGTCGCCGGACTGGTGTTGGCCGTGACCACCGCGTGGTGGCTGGTGCTGATCGGAGCAGTGTGCCTGGCGGGTGCGTGGTTCTACACCGGCGGCAGCAAGCCGTACGGCTACAGCGGTTTCGGCGAGATCGCGGTGTTCGTGTTCTTCGGGTTGATCGCGGTGCTCGGTACCCAATATGTGCAGGCACTGCGGGTCGACTGGGTCGGCCTGCTGCTGGCGATCGGTGTCGGCGCGTTCTCCAGCGCGGTGCTGGTGGCCAACAACCTGCGTGACATTCCCACCGACACCGAGTCCGGCAAGGTCACGCTCGCGGTGAAACTCGGCGACGCGCGCACCCGCACCCTGCACGTGGTGCTGCTCGCGGCGCCGTTCATGATCAGCCTCGCACTGATCGCGCGCACGCCGTGGGCGCTGGCCGGATTACTCGCGTTACCGCTGACGATCCGGGCCAACGCCCCTGTGCGCACCGGCAAAGGCGGGCTGGAACTGATTCCCGCCCTCCGCGATACCGGGCTGGCCATGCTGGCCTGGTCAGCGTTGAGCGCGCTGGCCGTCGGGCTCGTCGGCTAGTCGCCGTCGGGTACCAGAATGCCGAGCACCCAGTTGACCAGCGTGATGATCAAGCCACCCCACAACGCCGCCCAGAAGCCGTCGACGCGAAGGCCGTAGTCGGTGATCTCGGTGATCTTGGCGGTGAGCCACAGCATCCCCGCGTTGACCACCAACAGGAACAGGCCGAGCGTGAGGATCACGAACGGCAGCGACAGGAGTTTCACGATCGGCTTGATCACGGCGTTGACCGCCGTGAACACGAGCGCGACGATGAGCAGGACCAGGGCCTTGCCCCAGTTGCCCCACTCCGATGACCACTCGGGCGGCACGTAGATATCGATCTTGTCGATCCACGCGGCCGCAGCCCAGATGGCTATGGCGTTGATGACCAACCGGATTGCTAGTTGCATAGAGGCAATGCTAGGCCCGGAAACGGACATTGCGGCGGGTCTGACACACACCCGATGTGGAATTCACGCGGCGCGGTCGAGCATCGCGTAGAGATCCGCGCGTAATCCCGACACCGCGTCGCACCCGCCGAGCAGGTCGGTGGTGGCCGAGTCTGCCCCGCGCAGAATCCCGAGCAGCAGGTAGGTCGAGGTGATCTCGCGATCCTTGCGGTGGATCGCCTCACGCAACGCGAGTTCGAGTGTCTTCTTGGCCGTGCCGGTGAACGGGATGTGCCCGGAGCCGAGCAGCCGGCCGACCATGCCGCGTTTGGCCTCCGGTTCGGCCAGGTCCCACGCCCGCGGTCCGAAGTTCTCGGCGATGCTGGCCTGCACCGCGTCCAGGTCGATGCCGATGGAGCGCAGGGCCTGCGCGTCATCGGCGCCCAGCGGCGGCTCGCCCGTGCGGGCGGCGAGGGCGGTGCGTACACCGTCGGCGGTGATGCCGCGCGCGTCGAGCACAGCCCGGAGGCCGGGTTCTGCGTTCGACAGGGTGCCGAGCAGCACATGCTCCGGTCCGATCTGCTTCGCACCCAGTTCCTTGGCATCGGCTTGGGCGCTCACCACCGCCAGTTTGGCCTCGCGGCTGAATTTTTCGAACATCAGCGGGTTCCACCTTTCCGATTGTGTTTCTGATGGACCGCCTGCTTGCTCACCTCGAGCGCCTCGGCGATGGCCTGCCACGACCATCCGTTGGCTCTGGCGTTGGCCACCTGGATGGTTTCGAGGCGGTCGGCCAATCTGCGCAGTGCGAGCACAGCGCGCAGCCCGACCGCCGGGTCGGGATTGCCTGCCGCTGAGGCGAGGGTTGTTGCGTCGGTCATGTTGTCAATTTTGATTGACGGCCACGGATTTGTCAACGAAAATTGACATCAGCGGGCACGGAAGGACCCGAAGAGTGGTGCGGGTGATGTCAGCCGTTCCAGCGACCGGTGGTGGCGAATTCGGCGAGAATCTCCGCCGGACCGGTCAGATCGATGTGCTGGGCCGCCACCCAGTCGTCGTTGAAGTAGGTCCCCGCGTACCGGTCGCCGCCGTCGCACAGCAGGGTGACCACGCTGCCGCTGCGGCCCGCCGCGACCAGTTCGGCGACGAGATGGAAGGCGCCCCAGAGGTTCGTGCCGGTCGAGCCGCCCACGCGACGACCGAGCGCGATACTCGCGTGGCGGGCGGTGGCGATCGAGGCCGCGTCGGGCACCACCATCATGCGATCGACCACCTGGCCGACGAACGACGGTTCCACCCGGGGACGGCCGATTCCCTCGATGCGCGAGGGCATTCCGGTTTCATAGCCCGCGTCGCCGGTCTCGTAGCCGCCGTAGAACGCCGAGTGCTCCGGGTCGACCACGGCCAGGCGCGTCGCGTGCCTGCGATACCGGATGTAGCGCCCGATCGTCGCGCTGGTGCCGCCGGTACCGGCGCCGACCACGATCCACTCCGGCACCGGGTGGTTCTCCAGCGCCAGCTGTTCGAAGATCGATTCGGCGATGTTGTTGTTGCCGCGCCAGTCGGTGGCCCGCTCGGCGTGGGTGAACTGATCCATGAAATGCCCGCCGGATTCGGCGGCGAGACGCTTGGCCTCGGTGTACATGTCCGATGCTCGATCGACGAAATGACATCGCCCGCCGTGGGCTTCGATGAGCGCGACCTTCTGCGGCGAGGTGCTCGCCGGCATCACCGCGACGAAGTCCAGCCCGAGCAGCTTGGCGAAGTAGGCCTCGCTCACCGCCGTCGAACCCGACGACGCCTCGACCACGGTCGCGCCCTCGGTCACCCAGCCGTTGCAGATCGCGTAAAGGAACAGCGATCGCGCCAGCCGGTGCTTGAGGCTGCCGGTGATGTGGGTGGACTCGTCCTTGAGGTAGAGCTGCACCGGCCAATCGGCGGGCAGCGGATACCGCAGCAGGTGGGTGTCGGCGGAGCGTTGGGTGTCGGCGTCGATCAGCCGGACGGCATTGTCGACCCAGTCGCGCGGGGCGCTGCGGTCGAGGTACTTCACGCCGACGTGCTGTCGTCGTCACCCCGCAGCCGGGCCCGCAACTGCGCCTTGTCCTGGCGGCGGCGCGAGTCGACGACGGCGATATCCTCGTTCACCTTCACGCGCAGCTTCTTGAACAGCGTCAGCGACAGCGGCATCGCGACGAGCAACGCGAACAGCGCCGCGACGATGACCGGCACATCGACTCCGACCAGCTTGGCGATGCCCACGATCAGCGCGGCGATCGCCACCACCAGCCCGAGACGAGCCAGCGTGTAGAGCGCAAGATTGCGTACCAGCCGCTTACCGGCGCCAGAGCCCTGCTGACCTGTTGCTTCACTCACGACTACAGCGTAGCCCGGCACATATCTCTTCGATGCGGCCCGTTCGCGGCTTTTGTCTATTACTTCCCCTTTACCAACTGTAGGTGGTTCGACTACATGGGGGTCGCAGTGCGACGATGACGCCACTGATGAGGGAACTGTCGAGAACGGAGAGGTTAGCTATGACTGCGATCACCGTCGGCCTTCAGGACACTCTGCTGACACCAGGCCAAGTGGCCGCCATGTTCCACGTAGACCCCAAGACCGTCACCCGGTGGGCTCATGCCGGCAGGCTCGGCTCGTTGCGCACACCGGGCGGACATCGCCGTTTCCGCGAGTCCGAGGTCCTGCAGTTGCTCAGATCGCTCACCACCGAGGCAGCACCCCGCTGACTCGCCGGCCGACGCGAGCCCACCGCGGGCTCGCGTTTGCCAAGAATTTCCCTCCCGTTGCGGATGTGCACACGGTGCGGACACGGCTACCCTCGATAGCAGGAGGTGAGCGACGTGACGTACCTATTGGCACTCATCGCGATCGTGGCCATCGCGGTGTTGTGCTGGAAGGCGTTCGGCCCCGAAATCCCACGCCCGAATTCCGGCCCACCCCCGCGCAGACCGGTTCTCGGCCCTGACGACGATCCGGAATTCCTCTGGCGCCTCGGCAAACAACCCCGCGACGACTCCGGCCCCACCGAGTGACCTCGCGATGTGCGTCGCCGTGAGCTGACGCACATACCCCCGTTGTGCGGTGAAAGAGCTGGGTAGATAACGTATTCCGGTGATTGATGTGCAGCAGGGTTCTGTCCCGACCACTTGGCGCGCGGCCGACGGCAGCGCCGTGACGTTCACTGAGGCACGGTTGGAGTGGACTCGTGCCGCACACGAGGTGCTGGCCGATACCGCCACCAGGTTCAACAACTTCATCGTCAACACCGAGCTGGCCGAGCTGGTCCAGGACGAATCCGGCATCCGCACCGCGGTGAAGTGGCAGCACTGGCTGCCCGTCGTGCTGGACAAGGTCGCCGAGCACTGTCACAAGAACAACGAGCCACCGCTGAGCGCGCTGTGTGTGCGCAAGAACCAGACCGTCGGCACCGGCTACCGCTACATCCTCGAACTCGCGGGCCTGCCCATCCCCGACGACCTCGAAATGCACGCCGCCGCGGCTCGCTGGCAGTGCTACCAGCACTACGCCACCGACCTCCCCGCCGACGGCGGCCTGCCAACCCTGCCCCCGAAGGTCGCCGCCATCCGCCAGTCCACCTCCCAGGACCTGGCCACCGCCGAAGCCGCCGAGGCAGCCGTCAAACGCCCCTCCGCCGCCCGCCGCACCGCAGCTGTCCCCAAGCCCGAACCGCTCCGCAAACCGGTCTGCCTGAACTGCCACGTAGAACTCCCCGCCAACAAGATCTGCTACTACTGCTGATCAGCGGTCACGAACACCATCTGGTGCGAACCGCTGCTTTCAGGACAGACGGCTCAGGGCTCCCACCGCGGATTGTGCAGGATCGCCAGGTTCTGGCGTGCGGTGACCGCGAGGCTGTGCACATTGCTGTCGGGATACATCCCATCGAGAATGCCCCAGTACGAGGCCGCGGCCCGTTGCCGAAACCCGGCCAGCGCCTGCGTCGCCGCCAAGTTGTTGCGACGCCCAAGGGTTTCGAGACTGTCGTCGCCGAGTTTCTGTTCGCTGTAGTCGACGTTCAGGTCGAGTAGGTCAAGGGCGCGAAGATACTCACCGGCAGCGGAATATCCCAACGCCAGATTGTTGCGGAGGGTGAGCGTCATTTCGTTGTCGACGCCGAGTACGTGCTCGGCGATCGACACGATATCGCCAAGCACCTCGAGTCCTTCGGAGACGTTGCCCACATCGCAGTACGACCGGCCGAGGGCATTTCGCACCTGCAACGTGATGGCCTGGTCGGCACCGAATTTCTCCGAGCACTGCTGGGCAAGCGGCTCCAAGAGCGCGATAGCTTCCTGGTAGCGCCCGCACTCACGGTGATTCTCCGCGACAGCCACCCGATACGACGCCGTGGTGATATCGGAAAACGGTGCGCGTCCCAGGCCGTCGGCTCGCCAGATCGCCGCCGCCGTCAACGCGACATCGACCGGTGTCCGCGCGACCGATCGGTGAACCTGCGCCACGGGCCAAGGTTTCGATGGTGGCGCCTCGCGAATGACCCATGACATCAGCGTTTCTCGCAGTTGCTCGGGCTGGGTGCCCGCAACGTGGAATCGGTGGGTAGCGCCCGCCACATCCAGGCGTATGACAGAGCCGTCGGCCCACCCGCCCTCAGCACCGAGCCCATCGAGAAGATCCGGGCTCCGCACATCCACGCCCGTCAACTCGCGCCAGCCGACCACGAAAGACAAGCGTATCGATCGGCGCCACGAGATTCCCGAGTGAAAGAAACTCAACTTCCCCGCACGGCCAGCCGATCCCCCGTAGCGATCCCCCGCCCTGTAGGTCACACCAGACAGCCGAAGATCGCGCGCCACAAGACCTATGGTCTCATCTCGGAGCTATGCGGACAACGATATATATCGGCCGCCTCAGCCGTTAGTTCAGACCCGCGTAGCTGTGCAATCCGCTGATCACCAGGTTGATGATGAACAGGTTGAACAGCATCGCGACGAAGCCGCCGATGTTGATCCAGGCTGCCTTGGTGTCTCGCCAGCCGGAGGTGGCTCGGGCGTGGAGGTAGGCGGCGTAGAGGACCCAGGCTATGAAGGAGCAGGTTTCTTTGGGGTCCCAGCCCCAGAAGCGGCCCCAGGCGGCTTCGGCCCAGATGGCGCCGAGGATGACGCCTGCGCCGAAGAGGGGGAAGCCGATGATGGTGGTTTTGTAGGCGAGTTGGTCGAGGGTGCGGGCGTCGGGGAGGCGGCGGGCGATGGTGCCGAGGATGTTGGTGGATTCCTCGCCCGCGGGCTGACGCATGCGGAACAGGTAGAGCAGGCTGGCTACGCCGGAGACCAGGAAGACGCCGCTGCCGATGCTGATGATGGTGACGTGGATCGGCAGCCAGAACGAACGCAGCGCGGGGACCACGGGCGCAGCGTCGGCGTAGAGGAGCGTGCCCGCCAGGAACATCAGGATCAGCACGGGGAACAGCAGGAACGCCCACATGGCGCGGTAGCGCTGGTCGCGCAGGAAGATCAGGCCGATGACCACGGCCGCCGCGGTGGCCATGGTGGTGAACTCGTACATGTTGCCCAGCGGGAAGCGGTGGGTCGCGAAGCCGCGCAGCACGATCGAGCCGATGTGCAGTACCGCGCCGACCAGCAGCACCGAGAAGGCCATGTTGCCGAGGCGTTCGCCGAGCGGTGTGGCCTGCGGGGTTTCGATCCGGCCGGGCAGCCCTGGGTCGCCCGCGGGGACGAGTTCGCGCGCGGCGACCTGCTTGGCGCGTGCCGAGGCGTACTGCACGATCAACAGGACTGTGGCCAGGGCGTAGACCGCCATGGCCGACATGAACGCGAAGTCGCTGTACCGTGCCAGCGTTTCGTCGATCTGCATCAGGATTCCGTCTCCCTGTCGAGTGCGCCCGTTCGCATCACTTCTCCGCTTCGAGCAGGCGTGTCCGCAGTCGATCGAACTCGGCACCCCAGCCTGCTTGATCACTTCTGGCCAGGCCGCCCATTTCTACTACGGCGCGTCGTTGACCCACGGTACCCGTCGTGGTGTCGACCGGGTACGCCCGGATCCAGATCCGCCGCCGTTTCAGCAACAGCGACACCAGCAGACCGGCCATCATCGTCAGCGCGCTCGCCAGCACCCACTGCTGGACGGGGTCGTGCGAGACCTGCAGGTTGACGAATTCCTCGGCGCCGTCGAAGGTGACCTTCGCCCCGCTGGGCAACGTGGTCGACTCGCCGGGGCGCAGGTTGACCCGCGCTTCCTTGGTCAACCGACCCTGCTTGATCATCTCCGGGTCCAGCGAGAACAGCGACTGCGAGCGACCGGTGTCGAGGCCGGTGTTGCCGCGATAGACATCGACCGCAACGGCCGGGTCATCCATCCGGGGGAACGCCGAGGTGAGCAAGCTGCCGTGGAACAACGCGGTCGGCGCGAACAGGCCTTCGATGGCGATCTGGTTCTGCCTGCGTTCCTCGTCGGTGGCGTACATGCCGCCGGGCGGGTCGATGCGCAGCACACCGCTGGACAGGAAGGTCTGGGCGTTGTCGGGCCGCCACTGGATGGTCTCGGTGCGGGTCTGCCCGTTGGGGAAGGTGACCGTGAACGTGGGCGCGAAGCCATGTCCCTGCAGGTAAACGCGGTCACCGGCGACACGCAACGGGTGGTTCACCCGGAGCTCGGTGCTGCGCCACGTGTCGGTGGCGAGATCGGCACCTGCCTGATACTCGATGTTCGAGTGGAACATCTCAGCCTGGCCGGTGGGCAGGTAGTCGGCCGTGAAGTCCTTCACCTTGATGCACAGCGGCGTCATGCCGGTGCCGTCGTTGGTATTGCCCGCGCGGAAGGAGTCGAACACCGCGGGCGAGGTGGTGCAGAAGCCGGGACCGTCGTTGGCGATCACGATGACATTGCCCTCGTACCCGAGCAGCTTGCCCAGCGCGATCGCGACCAGCAGTCCCACCAGCGACAGGTGGAACACCAGATTGCCGAATTCGCGCAGATACCCCTTCTCCGCGGACAGCGTCACCTCACCGTCGCGCTGACCGGGGCGAACCACGGTCCGCCACCCACGCAACGAAGCCTTGGCGGCCTCGATCACCTCGTCGGGAGTGCGGTCGTCGGTCTCACTGAAGTGGTGCGGCAACCGGCCGAGGTTGCGCGGCGCGGGAACCGGCGGGGTGCGCAGCGCCCGGTAGTGGTCCCAGCAGCGCGGCAGGATGCAGCCCACGAGCGAGATGAACAGCAACACATAGATGGCGGTGAACCAGAAGCTGCCGAACACATCGAACAGCTCGACACGGTCCATCCATGGGCCCAGCGTCGGGCGGTCGGCGATGTACTGATCGACCTTCTGCGTGTTCAGGCTGCGTTGCGGCAGCAGCGCGCCGGGGATGGCGGCGAGTGCGAGCAGGAACAGCAGCACCAGTGCGGTGCGCATGCTGGTCAGGCCGCGCCAGGAATTCCGGACCAGGGCCAAGGCCCGGCGCGGCAGCGACTGCCGGACGGGCGGGGTGGAGGTGGTCGGAGTGGTCAGCGTGTCAGTCATCAGATCGGAAGTGTCACCTCGGAGACGAACCCGTCACGCACCCAGCCGACGAACTGATCCCATGCCCCCGTGACCAGTGCGACGCCGACGGCGACGAGCAGAACACCCCCGATTACCTGAATGGTGCGCGAATTGCGGCGCAGCCAGCCGACCCCGCGCAACGCACCGGCCGATCCGAAGGCCAGCACTACGAAGGGCAACCCGAGGCCGAGGCAGTAGGCCACGATCAACGTCACCCCGCGCGCGGCGGTGGTGCCCTCGGTGCCCGCGGACACCGCCATCACACCCGACAGCGTCGGCCCGAGACACGGCGTCCAGCCGAGCGCGAACACCCCGCCGAGCAGCGGCGCGCCGAGGATGCTGGTGAGCTTGCGCGGCTCCATCCGCATGTCGCGCTGCAGGGCGGGGACCAGGCCGATGAACACCAGACCCATCAGGATCGTCACCACACCGCCGATGCGCTGCAGCAGTTCCCGATTCACATTGAGGGTCTGGATCACGCCGAAAACAGTGGCCGTGGCCAGCACGAACACCACCGTGAACCCGGCGACGAACAGCCCGGCGGCACCGGCCACCCGCAGCTTCGCGCTACGGCGCTGCGCGGTGAGGGTGCTCGCCTGCGCGTTGGTGGCAGGCGGCGCCTCGGCACCGACCAGCCCGGCCAGATACGACAGATAGCCGGGGACAAGGGGCACGACACACGGTGAAGCAAACGACACCAGGCCCGCGAGCAGGCAGGCTCCCAGCGCCAGCAGTAGCGGACCCGATGCCGCCGTCTGCTGGAAGGAATCCCCGACTGCGGCGAGCACCATCACTCGACGGTGTCCTCGTCCTGCTGCTCGTCGCGCGGCAACGACAGAGTGCGCTCGGTCTCGGCCGGTTCAGCGGGGCCGAAATCGAACAGACCGGCACCGGCGACACTGCGCGGGACGGTCGCGATGCCGGCCCAACGGTCATCGACCGTCCAGCCCGCACCCATGCGGCGAGCGCCCTGACGGGGGCGACACGCGGTCAGATTTCCAGGACGACGACGGCTCACTGCTTCTCCTCGGCGGCGATGCGCTCGACCACGGGCTGTAGGTCTTCTGCCAATAGCGAGCGAAGGAAGACCGCGGCGACCCGGTGCTGACGATCCAGGATCAACGTGGTCGGAATAACACTGGTGGGAAAGTTTCCGCCGAGGGCGAGCAAGGTTCGCATCGACGGGTCGTAGATGGACGGGTATTCGATCTTGTTGTCCACTACGAAGTCCTGGGCTTTGTCACGCTGATGGTCGCGGACGTTGATCCCCAGGAACGCGACGCCTTGATCTTTGGTCGCCGCGAAGACTTTTTCCAGAGCGGGCGACTCGGCGCGGCACGGGCCACACCACTGTCCCCACAGGTTCACGACCACGACCTGGTTCGGGAAATCGCTGACCGAAACGGTCTTTCCCTCGTTCATCAGATCGGGCCCCGAGAGCGTGCCGATCGTCCCGCGCGCCGCGGGCGGATCATAGTAGATCTCCGTTTTACCACCGGGCGAGACGAATTCGAAGGTCCCGCCACCGGTGGCAACCGCATCGGTACCCGTCGAACAGCCCGCTGCGGCGACGATCACCAGCATGGCGGACAGAACGGCGGTCAGCGCCCGCGGCCGGCGGCCACGGGCGGATCCCGATGCGGACAAGCGAGTCATGCGCGGTGTTGAATCTGCGCATGACTGGGGGCCCTGCGTGGTTACGCAGGCTGCCGCCTCCGGGCCCTGACCAGTCATGCGCCGTGTACCGACGGATCCGACGCGCCCGCGGGCTCGGAATAGACGATGTCGACGAGCGTGTCGCCCTGGTAGACCAGCGAGGTCAGCGACGCGAGCGAGCACTGCCGGTTGCGCGGGTCGTGCCACAACCGCTGGCCCTGCAGGAATCGGCGCAGTGTCCACACGGGCAGCTGATGCGAGACCAGCACCACCTCGTGACCGGCGGCCTCGACGCGGGCCTTGTTCACCGCGGCGAGCATGCGATGGGCGATCTGCAGGTACGGCTCGCCCCACGACGGGGTGAACGGGTCGCGCAGTTTCCACCAGTGCCTCGGCTTGCGCAGGGCACCGTCACCGACGGAGACGCGCAGGCCCTCGAAGGTGTTGCCCGCTTCGATCAGGTTCTCGTCGGTGCGCACGATCACGTCGTGCGCGGCCGCGATCGGCGCCGCGGTTTCCTGGGCGCGCTGCAGCGGGGAGGCGATCACCATCGCGATGTCGTGATCGGCCAGCGAGCGGGCCACGGCACCGGCCTGCGAGCGACCGGCCACCGAGAGACTGAAGCCGGGCAGGCGGCCGTACAGGATGCCGTTCGGGTTGTGCACCTCGCCGTGGCGCAGCACGTGCACGATGGTTTCGACGCTCGACGGGTCGTCGTCGAGGGCGGGCGGCGCGGCGGCGGGGGCAGGATGGGGCGCCTCGTCGCTATCCGCCGGTACTGGGGCGAATTCTGCGTCGGGCTGGTCGGAGCTCACGCTGGGGATCCTTCGGGGGTTGCGGCCGCGGCCGCGAGGGCGGCGGCGGGCAGAGCGGCGGCGATACGGTCGAACGCGTCCTCGTCGAGTGCCGCGGAGACGAACCATGCCTCGAACGCGCTGGGCGGCGCGTACACGCCCGCGTCGAGCAGGGCGTGGAAGAAGGCGGGGTAGCGCCAGGTCTGGCTCGCTTTGGCGGCGGCGTAGTCGGTCACCGGGCGCTCGGCGAAGAACACGCTCACCATATTGCCTGCGAACTGGACTTGATGCTCGACACCGGCCTCTGTCAGGGCTTTCGCGAACAGCGCGCCGAGGCGATCGGCGTTGCGGTCCAGTACCGCGTACACCGCGTCGTCGGCCGCGCGCAGCGTCGCCAGGCCCGCCGCGACGGCGACGGGGTTACCGGACAGCGTGCCCGCCTGATAGACCGGGCCGAGTGGGGCGAGGTTGTTCATGATCTCGGCGCGACCGCCGAACGCGGCGGCGGGCAGGCCACCGCTCATCACCTTGCCGAAGGTGTAGAGGTCACCGGCGACGCCCTCGCGGCCGTACCAACCCGACGCGCTGACCCGGAAACCGGTCATCACCTCGTCCATGATCAGCAGCGCGCCGTTGTCGTGCGCCAGGGTGCGCAGGCCCTCGTTGAAGCCGGGCAGCGGCGCGACCGCGCCCATATTGCCCGCGGCGGCCTCGGTGATGACGCACGCGATCCGGCCTGGATGCGCCTCGAAGGCGGCGGCGACGGCGGCGAGGTCGTTGTAGGGCAGCACGATGGTGTCGGCGGCTTGCGCACCGGTGACACCGGGCGAGGTCGGCAGACCCAGCGTCGCCACGCCGGAGCCCGCGTCGGCCAGCAGGGCGTCGACGTGACCGTGGTAGCAACCGGAGAATTTGATGATCTTGGATCGGCCGGTGAAGCCGCGGGCCAAGCGGACCGCGCTCATCGTGGCCTCGGTACCGGAGTTCACCAGGCGGACCCGCTCGACGGGATCGACGCGGGCGGCGATGGCCTCGGCCAGCTCGATCTCGGCCTCGGTCGGCGCACCGAACGAGAGGCCGCTGGTCGCGGCCTTCTGCACGGCCTCGACGACGGCGGGGTGGGCGTGACCGAGGATCATCGGACCCCACGAACACACCAGATCGACGTAGTCGTTGCCGTCGGCGTCGATGAGCGTGTAGCCACTCGCGGAGGTGATGAACCGCGGCGTACCGCCCACCGAATTGAACGCACGGACCGGGGAATTGACGCCACCCGGGATCACCGAGGCTGCCCGCTCGAAGAGCTGGGCGGAAACCGGTACCTGCGTAGGACTCACGGATTCCAGTCTCTCAGCTCGCCTCGGCACGCCGGACGACAGGGTGGAGCACAGTGACCCAGACCGCAGCGACCCACCGACGACACGCCCGACACGCCGCCCCTATCGGCGAAAGAATTCGATCTAGGCCCATTGGCCTGCGACTACGCTCCGGGCGGCTCAGCACCTGAGCCACCGGGAAATCAGTTATCAGCGAGAGGGTATTTCATGCGTTTCGGCGTCACCAGCACTGCCCTTGGCACGGGGTTCGTCGCGGCGGGAGTGCTACTCGGCGCGGGTTCGGCCACCGCCTTCGCACCACAGGTCCAGCCCGATCGGATCGGTGCCCAGCTCAGCCACGAGGAGACCGTCGCGCTCGGGTCGGGGCCGATTCCGGCGATCACCGCGATGGTGGTGCCCGCCAACCGGATCGGCGCGGGTCTACACACCGATACCGATCTGTACCGTGACGCCGACGGCGGCATCCGTGCCACCTTGCGCCAGGTAGTGACGGAGGCGGCGGCTCATCCCGACGGCACGGTCACCATTTTCCTGAACGCGCCCGGCACGCGCGGCGGCCGCGTCGTCGACGTCTTTCAGCAGTGGACCAGCTGATTACGTGTACATGCAGGGCACTTCGGCGGAGATCGTGTGCAGCTGGCACATGATGCCGTTGTAGATCCCGCTCGAGCCGGTCTCCGGGGCGAAACCATCGGCGGCCGGCTCGGCGATCATCGGGGTCAGTGGCAGGCCGGGGGCCGCCTGAGCGGGCGCCACGGCCAGCGCGATTGTCGCCACGGCGGCGGCGACGGTACAGATTCCTGCGGTCAGTCTGGTCATCGATTCCTCCTCGAGGGAGCTCGCGGTGCGAACTCGCGTCCCGAACCCCCACGCGCACATCGGAATTCGGCTTCCTCTAGATCATCGGTTCGATGCCGCGCCGTGCTACAGATCTGCGGTAGATCCTGGTGACGGCATCGATCACCAGCACCCCGCTCACGGTCACCAGCGCGCAGGCGAGCAGCAGCAACGGCGGCACATAGCGCACCGCCGCGAACCCAGGGTGCTCATCGGTGCCCGCGAATTCCGTGGTGCGTCGTGCGGCACGCCAGCTGACGACCGCGCAGGCCAGGAAGAGCACGGCGAAGCCGAGTTCGAACAACGCGATCCAGCGTCTCATTACTGAGATCCTGCCAGGGGCAGGATCGAATCAGCCGACCAGGCTCGGTACCAGAATCAGCGCGATGAGCGCGATGGTGAGCACGACCATCAACCCGATGACCAACAGGTCGCGTCGCAGGCTGTGTGGTTGCTCGATCACCACGCGCATCAGTGCCTCCGCTCCCCCGGCCGCTCAGCCGGTGTGATAATCCTCACCATACACTGCGCAGTGTCACTTCCGGTTGGACTGGAAGTACTTCGTCGACTCCGGCCGGTAGCTGAGGAACGCGGCACCCGCGGCCAGCACGCCCTGCACGATCGCCGAGCCACCCGCCACGATCGTCGCGGGATTCGCGACCGCCGAGAAGCTGAACATGGTCGCGATGGCGCCGAGTCCGAGCCAGATCGCGACGACCGTGAGCACCGTGCGCGCCCAGCTCTTGCCGCGGCCGAGCTGATGCGCGATGGCCACAGTGACACCGGCGAGCAGCACACTGACCAGCACCGTCAGTGCGAAGGCCACCAGCACGATCGCGTCGACGGTGGACGCGGGGATGTTCGGATCCGACTTGTGAATCTCGTCGAGGAACTGCTTGCTGAGCTTGTCGCGCTCCCCGGTCATGGTGAGGACGGTGGCCACGGTGTAGATGACACCGAGGCCGGAGATTCCCCACCACAACTGACGAGCGGTGCCGACGTCTTCCGGCATGGGAAGGGTTTCGGGTTTGTTCGGTGGAACGATCACGACAGCCAGTGTGCTGCCTCGGTCGCCCAGTAGGTGAGCACGATGTCCGCGCCTGCCCGCCGGATACCGATCAGCGACTCCAGGATCGAGGCCCTGCGGTCGATCCAGCCACGTTCGGCGGCGGCGGTGATCATCGCGTACTCGCCGGAGATCTGATAGGCCGCGACGGGGACCGGCGAGCGATCGGCGACGTCGCGCAGGATGTCGAGGTAGGACATCGCGGGCTTCACCATCACGATGTCGGCGCCCTCGGCGAGGTCGAGGTCGAGTTCGCGCAGCGATTCGCGGCGGTTGGCCGGATCCTGCTGGTAGGTGCGGCGATCGCCTTCCAGCGACGAGCCGACGGCCTCACGGAACGGGCCGTAGAAGGCCGAGGCGTACTTGGCCGCGTAGGCGAGGATGGCGGTGTCGGTGCGGCCGACCGCGTCGAGTCCGCGCCGGATCGCGCCGACCTGGCCGTCCATCATGCCGCTGGTCCCGAGTAGATCGGCGCCCGCTTCGGCCTGCGACAGCGCCATCTCCACGTAACGGTGCAGGGTGGCGTCGTTGTCGACCGCGCCGTCGGTACCGATCACCCCGCAGTGGCCGTGATCGGTGAATTCGTCGAGACAGGTGTCGGCCATGATGACCGTCGCGTCGCCGACTTCTTCGGCCAGCGCGCGCAGCCCACGATTCAGGATTCCGTTCGGATCGCTGGCCTGCGAACCGGTCGCGTCCTTGTCCTCCGGCAGCGGCACCCCGAACAACATCAGCCCGCCGACCCCGGCGGCCACCGACTCCACCGCGGCCTTGCGCAGGGAGTCCAGTGAGTGCTGATACACCCCTGGCATCGAGCTGATCTCCCGCGGCTCGTCGAGGCCATCGGCCACGAACATCGGCAGCACGAGCTGACGCGGCTGCAGCGTGGTTTCGGCGACGAGCCGACGCAATGCGGGTGTCCTACGCAACCGCCGCGGGCGGTCGAAAGCGGTCATAGCCCGCAGAATACGCCTGTCGCCAGTTGGTCGCCGCAGCGCCTATATCGGGTCGGATCCGCGGGCCAGTTCACCCAGAATCTGCTCGAATGTAGCGAAGACCGGTGACGGACCGGCGGAACTCCATGCCTGGTTGGTCAGCAGGATCGCGGTTACCGGGCCGTCGTTGGACCAGGTCGAGCCGAGGCCGCCGTCCCAGCCGTAGGCACCTGCGCGGGGGCCGGCGGGGAGGTCGCGCAATTGGACACCGACGCCGAATCCCCAGCCCGCGCTGCCATCGGGGCTCGGGCCGCCGCGGGACAGTTGCTCAGGGGTGAGGTGGTTGGTGGTCATGGTGGTGACGGCCTGCTCGGACATGATGCGGGTGCCGTCGAGTTCGCCGCCGTCGCGCAGCATGCGGGCGAAGCGGTGGTAGTCGGCGAGGGTGGAGACCAGGCCGTCGCCGCCGCCTTCGAAGGCGGGTGGGGTGCTCCATTGGCCGTCGGCCGGGTCGAAGACGGTGCGGGTGCCGTCGATGTCCGCGTAGTGCGGGCCGAATCGGGCCAGCTTGTCCGGCGGGACGGAGAAACCGGTATCGGTCATGCCGAGTGGGCGCAGGACGCGGTCGGCCAGGAATTCCGAGAGCGGTGTGCCCGCTGCCCTGGCGACCAGCATGCCGAGGATCGGCGCGCCCACGTGATAGAGCCAGCGTTCGCCGGGCTGATATTGCAGGGGCAAGGTGCCGAGTTGGCGCAGCCAGGTGTCCGGGGGCAACATCCGCGCGGGCGTCGGCGGGCCCCAGCCGAGGTCGAGGTCGCTCCAGGCGGCGTCGAGTGGTTTGGGTGAGAAATCGGCGAAATCCATGCCCCAGCCGAGGCGGAAGGTGAGAAGGTCGTCGACGGTGATCGGGCGGTTCGCCGCGACCGTGTCGGTGACTTCGGCGGCGGGGTTCGCGAGCACCCGCAAGTCGGCGAGTTCGGGGAGCAGCCGGTCGACCGGTTCGGCCGGGTCGAGTACGCCGTCGTCGATCAGGATCGAGGCCGCTACCGCCGTGAGCGGTTTGGTCATCGAGGAGATCCGGAAGATCGTGTCGGTACGCACCGGTGTGTCGCGTGCGGTGTCGAGATGGCCGATGGCGCCGGTGGTTACGTCGTCGCCGGCTGCGACGAGCCAGGCGAGACCTGGCAGTTCGTCCGCAGCGACGTGCGCGCCGAGCCGCTTGTCGATCTCGTCCACCGTCATCGCCTCTCCTCGGGTTGCGTTGCTACTAGACCACAGCGGTCCGACAGCAACGGGCGAATCACCACCGGCAGCGCTGTACCGAGGTCGGCGACCGGTCCCGGCGAAGCTGTGGATAACATCGAAACCCACTGGAGCTCAATGGCTTCCGCGCGAGATCGCCGAAACCTGTCGGTGCCCCTCGCTATAATCGAAAGCGTGTTCGAGGGTTCCGACGATCGGGGGCGGGACCCAAACGCAACGGGAGGACGCCGAATGAATGCCATTGCCGCTCAGACCACTTTCATCACCGCGCCGTACGTGCCGCTCGAGAAGAAGCGACTGCCCGCGGGCCGTCCGCGCCGCTGGTATGTGGCGCACAATCGCCGGCTCAAGGCCATGCGGTTGACGATCGCACTGCTGGATTCCGGTGTGTACCTACCCAATCAGGCCACCAACGAGACGATTCGGCGCACCGCCGAGAAGATCGACATCCGCCCGCCGTCGGATGCCACCTGCCGTCTGGTGCGCACGCTGCTGCGCTACAGCCGATGACGCTGATACGCCGAAAGCCCGCCGTCGCGGGCGGGCTTTCGGGGTATCTGCTGAGATCAGCGGCTGCTGCTGCGGCGGCTCTTCTTGCGCGGCGGCGGCAGCAGGCCCTCGGCGCGCAGACGCGACGCGTGCTCGGCCAGTGCCTCCACCAGTGGGCCGACCTGCGCCGACTCGGGCTGCACGTCCACGCGCAGGCCGAACTCGATCGCGGTCTCTGCGGTCTTCGGGCCGATGCAGGCCACGATGGTGCGGGCGTGCGGCTTGCCCGCGATGCCGACCAGGTTGCGCACCGTCGAGGACGAGGTGAAAAGCACCGCGTCGAAACCGCCGGTCTTGATCATCTCGCGGGTCTCCGCGGGCGGCGGCGAGGCGCGCACCGTGCGGTAGGCGGTGACGTCGTCGATCTCCCAGCCGCGCTCACGCAGACCCTCGGCAAGGGTCTCGGTGGCGATGTCGGCGCGCGGCAACAGCACCCGGTTCACCGGGTCGAAGACGTCGTCGTAGGGCGGGAAGTCGGCGAGCAGGCCCTCGGAGGACTGTTCGCCACTCGGCACCAGTTCGGGGTTGATGCCGAAGGAGCGCACCTTCTCCGCGGTGGCCTCACCGACGCAGGCGATCTTCACACCGGAGAACGCGCGAGCGTCGAGACCGAACTCGGCGAATTTCTCCCACACCGCGCGCACGGCGTTGGTGGAGGTGAACACCACCCACTGGTAGCGCCCGTCGACCAGGCCCTTGACCGCCCGTTCCATCTGGGCGGGGCTACGCGGCGGCTCCACCGCGATGGTCGGCACCTCGATCGGGATCGCGCCGTGGGTGACGAGCCGCTCGCTCATCTCGCCTGCCTGATCCTTGGTGCGCGGAACGAGCACGGTCCAGCCGTAGAGGGCACGCGATTCCCACCACGACATCTTGGCGCGCTTGTCGACTTCCTTGCCGACGGTGACCACCAGCGGGCCGACCAGCTCGGAAGCGGCGTTGTTCAGCGAGGCCAGCGTGGCCTCGATGGTGCGCTGCTGACGGGTGGTGCCCCGCACGGTCACCGCGACCGGAGTCTGCGGCGCGAGACCGTGTTCCACCAGCGCGCTCGCCGTCTCGGCGAGGTGGCCGGAGGTGGCGTGCAGCACCAGCGGGCCGGGGGCGGCGGCCAGCGCCGACCAGTCGACCTCGCCGCGCACATCGGCCTCGGTGTGCGCGGAGCCGAGCGCGATGCCCGCGTAGCTGGGCACCGCCGAGCCGTTGGGCAGGCCGGGCAGCACCTCGAACACCATGTGCGAACGGGTGACGGCGTTGACCTCGTTGATCACCGAATCGGTGGTCAACGGGTCGCCGGTGACGATGCGGACCACGTCGTGACCGTTGCGCGCCTCGGCGATCAGCGTTTTGGCCACCTCGGCGGGTTCGCCGAGGGCGGGCCGCACGTCGACCGGGCTCTCGCCGTCCTCGCCCACCTCGTGGGCGATGCCGATCAGGGCGAGCACGCCCTTGTCGACATCGGGATCGGTGAACGCCAGCATCGCCCGCTCGAGCACCTCACGGGCACGCACGGTCAGCAGGGCCGGGTCGCCGGGGCCGGATCCGACGAAAAGGATCCGCCCTGGTTGCTTCTTGGTAGCTCGGCTGCTGCTCATCGGTTGTTCTCCATCGGGCTGGAATTAGTGAAGTCGGTGGGCGCCGGTTCGTCTGTGACGCTCATCAATGCGCGAGCACCCAGGTCCAGCAGTTCGCGCGCCAGCGTGCGACCGAGTTCGGCCGCGTCGCTCGGTGCGCCGACGATCGAGGCACGCAGGACGTCGGAGCCGTCGATCGCGGCGGCACAGGCGCGCAGCGAGAGTTCGTCGAAGATCCGGCCGTCCTCGTCGATCGACTCGACGATCTCGGCGAGCGCTCCGATCGGTGCGGTGCAGCCTGCCTCGAGCTCACCGAGCAGCGAACGCTCGGCGAGCACCGCGGCTCTGGTCGCGGCATCGTCCAGACCGGCGAGTACCTCGATCAATTGCGGTTCGTCACTGCGGCATTCGACCGCGAGGGCGCCCTGCGAGGGGGCGGGCAGCATCTGCACCGGTTCGAGCGATTCGGTGATCGCGTCGGTACGCCCGATCCGGCACAAGCCGGCGCGGGCGATGACGATGGCATCGAGTTCGCCCTCGCTCACCTTGCGCAGGCGGGAGTCGATATTGCCGCGCAGCGGAAGGATGTCGAGGCCGAGACCGAGTGCGCGCAGCTGCGCGGCACGGCGCGGGGCCGAGGTTCCCACGCGGGCACCGGCGGGCAACTCGCCGAGGACCATGCCGTCGCGAGCCACCAGCGCGTCGCGCGGGTCCTCGCGGGGCGGGATCGCGGCGATGGTGAAGCGCGGGTCCTGCGCGGTGGGGAGGTCTTTATAGGAGTGCACCGCGATGTCGATGCCGCCCGCGGCGAGCTCGTCGCGCAGCGCGGAGGTGAACACCCCGACACCGATCTTCTGCACGGGATCCGAGGACAGATCGCCCGGTGTCTTGATGACCACCAATTCGGCGGGCTGCCCCGCCGCGATCAGCGCATCACGGATGGTGCCCGCCTGTGTCAGCGCGAGCAGGCTGCCGCGCGTGCCGATCCGCCACGGCGCACTGGTGCTGCCTGCGGTCACGGTGTCCTCTTCCTGCACTGTCGTGGTCATGCGGTTTCCTCCTGCGCATGCCCGAGCGGCGCTGCGTGGTTTCGCATGCTGCCTGTGTCGGGTCTTGACTCGGTCAAGCGTGACGGCCCATCGCCGAGGTGGCCTGCGGTGAAGTCGTCGGCCAGCACGGACTCGCCCGCGGCGACCTCCATCGGAGCGGCAACCGCCTGTACCGCACC
Organism: Nocardia sp. IBHARD005; assembly: GCF_052814245.1. Taxonomy (NCBI): domain Bacteria; kingdom Bacillati; phylum Actinomycetota; class Actinomycetes; order Mycobacteriales; family Nocardiaceae; genus Nocardia; species Nocardia sp. IBHARD005. Next base: position 2,184,727 of record NZ_CP199935.1, on the reverse strand, counting down.
GGGTTTCAGTTCGAACAGCTCACGCAACGCTTCGGCGTAGCTGTCGCCGCCCGGCGTCGATGCCAGCTGTTTCACACGCACGGTCGGCGCGTGCAGCAGCTTGTCGACGACGCGGCGCACCGTGCGCGCCACCTCGTCACGGGCCGGGTCGGCCAGGTCGGGCAGCCGCGAATCGAGGCGGAGCAGTTCGGCCTCCACCACATCGGCGGCACGCTGACGCAGTGCGGCCACCGTGGGGGTGACCTCCGCCATGCGCTGCCCGGCAAGGTATTTGGCGAGTTCGTCGGCGACGATGAGGCGCGCGGCGGCGGTGTCGTCGGCCGCGGCACCCGCGGCCGGATCGCGCTGCAGCGATTCGATGTCGATCACGGCGACGCCGGGCAGGCCCGCCACGGCGTGCTCCACGTCGCGAGGCAGGCCGAGATCGCAGAAGACCAGCGGACGCTCGGCGGCGTCGGTGCGCGCCCGGTCCGCGAGCGCGCGATGGGTGTCGGCCAGGGTCACCACGGACCCGACCGCACCGGTACAGGTGATCACCACATCGGTGCCGGCCATGGCCTCGGTGAGCCGCGACATCTCGACCGCTTCGGCATCGACACCGTGCATGGTGCGCCCGGTTTCGGCGAGGCGCTGTGCGCGTTCGAGGGTCCGGTTGACGACGATGATGCGCCCGATCCCGGCCCGCGACAGATGCGCGACAGCAAGTCCGCCCATCGCGCCCGCACCGACCACCACCGCGGTCCGCCCGGCGAGATCGCCGACCACACCGCGCGCCCGGTCCAGCGCCACCGACACCACCGAGGCTCCGGCCCGGTCGATCCCGGTCTCCGAATGCACCCGCTTACCGACTCGCAAACAGTGCTGGGCCAGCTCGTGCAGCGTGCGCCCGACCGCCTGCTGCCCATCGGCGCTGGCATAGGCACTGCGAATCTGGCTGAGCACCTGCTGCTCGCCCACGACCATCGAGTCGAGGCCGCTGGCGACCGCGAACAGATGCTCGGCCGCGGCCTCGCTGTAGCGCACGTACGCGTGCCTGGTCAGGTCGCCCAGCGGCAGTCCGGAATGCTTGGTGAGCAGCTCGCTCACCTCACCGAGGCCACCGTGGAAGGCGTCGACCACCGCGTAGACCTCGACCCGGTTACAGGTGGAGACGATCATCGCCTCGGACACATGGCTAGAGGCGAGCAGCCGATCCACCAGCTTCGGCCGATCGGAGTCGCTGATCGCGACCTTCTCCAACACCGAGACCGGGGCACTCCGATGCGAAATACCGACGAGAAGAACGCTCATGACCGCACCTCGCCGCCGCTCGTTTTCGTCATGCGCGTCCGCACGCGGTGTTGCTGATTCGCTCGCTGGCGCTCGCTCATGGCGTGATCACCGATCCCTTGGTGCTTGGCTCCGTTGCCGAGTGGGGGGTGGCCGAGTGCGGCGCGGTGCGACGCGCTGGCCTGCCACGGGCCGGTTCGACCGGTGCGGCGTGCGTGAGATGGCTTGGCGGCGGTACCCGGCGCGCGACGCGGCCGGAGCCGACCTCGGCGACCTCGGGCAGGGCGTCGTTGCGGGCGGCGTCGAAGGACAGCATCTGCAGTTCCATCGCCAGGTCGACGCGGCGAACCTGCACGTGGGCGGGCGCGCGCAGTTCCACTGGCGCGAAGCTCAGAATCGACGGCAGTCCGGCGGCGACGAGCCGGTCACACACGTCCTGGGCGGCCTCGTCGGGCACGGCCACCACGGCGATCGTCGGCGCAAGCGCCGGAATCTGGCCCGTGAGCTGCTCGACATCGCGCACGACGAGACCGGCGTACGCCTGGCCGATCACCGAAGGGTCGTTGTCGAAGATCCCGACCACGGTGAAGCCTCGTACCCCGAATCCGCCATAACCGACCAGAGCGCGGCCCAGATTGCCCGCGCCGATCAGCACTACCCGATGTCCCTGCGACAGTCCGAGCACATCTTCGATCCTGGTGCGCAATTTGGCCACGTCATAGCCGACACCCCGCACACCGTTGGGTCCGAGGAAGGAAAGATCCTTGCGCAGCTTCGCCGAATTGACACCCGCCGCGACAGCGAGTTCCTCACTCGATACGATGACTACACCCTCATCGGCCAACCCGGCGAGAACACGGAGATAGGTAGCGAGACGAGTCACCGTGGCCTGCGGAATGTCCCGCACAAGAGCCTTGCCGGAGACGCCACTCGGCGTCTCGTGCTGCTCTGTCACGTCGTCGGCTCCTCGTTCCGGGCCTGATCGCGGTCCGGTTCCTCTGTTTCGTTCACCGGTGTGGGTCGCTGCAATTACGAGAGCGCGACCGGTGCCATAGGGGCGGTACAAACCCGGCCACCGCCGCCGCGTGCAGCGGCGGTGCGGATTGCGTGTCACCACCGTAACCGCTTGTGCAGGCGTTCACAAAGTCGGTGAATTCGGCCTCATTTTCCGTCGCGACCAGCGATCCGGCTCAGGTCGGCCCGCAAACGGGGCTCGTCGACGTCGAAATAGCTGTGTTCACGGCCGTTCAACAGGACCACCGGCAGCCGATCACCGTATTCGGCACGCAGCTGCGGGTCGCTGACCGCGGCTTCGTCGACGTCTATGGTGGCGACCGGGAGACCGAAATCACCACAGATCGTCTGCAATTGCGCCAGTGCGGTGCTGCACAGGCCGCAACCAGCGCGAGTCAACAGAGTCACCGTCGATGTGGGATTAGTCATGAGCCCTATTTAATCCTCGAGCCCGCAGCGGGTTGTCGGTGCAGCCGGTTACTGTGGACATGGTTCGCGCGACTAGCGGAGGGTACTGGTGCCGGAACGTTCGAAGGTGACTAGGGCCGGATTCGTCGCAGGGCGATTCGGGGAGTTCCCTGCGCGGTGGCAGCCCAGCCGCCTCGGTCAGGAACTACAGGAACAGTTCGCACGGCTGCCACGCAGCCCGTTCGGGCCGAGTGAAGAAGAGCTACGCGCCAACCTGGCCGGCGAGGCGAGTGCCGACGCCGCACTCGAGTTACACGATGCCGAGCTCGCCGAACAGGGTGCCGTCGCGGGCCCAGAGGCCCCGCGCGACCTCACCGCCGCGGCGTTCTTCGACGTCGACAACACCCTCGTGCAGGGTGCCTCGATCGTCCACTTCGCCCGAGGGTTGGCCGCGCGCAAGTACTTCAAGACCTCCGACCTGGTCGACGTCGCCTGGAAACAGGTGAAGTTCCGGGTCACCGGCAAGGAGAACTCCTCCGACATGGTCTCGGGCCGGGAGAAGGCACTCAGCTTCATCGCGGGCCGCCCCACCGCCGAACTCGCGGCGCTGGGCGAGGAGATCTACGACGAGATCATCGCCGACAAGATCTGGCCCGGCACCCGGGCGCTCGCCCAGATGCACCTCGATGCGGGCCAGCAGGTCTGGCTCGTCACGGCCACCCCGGTCGAGCTCGCCAACGTGATCGCCAAACGCCTCGGCCTGACCGGCGCACTCGGCACGGTCGCCGAAAGTGTCGACGGCAAGTTCACCGGCCGCCTGGTAGGCGACATCCTGCACGGGCTCGGCAAAGCGCACGCGGTGCGCACCCTCGCCATCCGCGAAGGCCTCAACCTCAAGCGCTGCACCGCCTACTCCGACAGCCATAACGACGTCCCCATGCTGTCGCTGGTCGGCACCGCGGTCGCCATCAACCCCGACTCCGACCTGCGCGAAGTCGCGAAGAACCGCGGTTGGGAAATCCGCGACTTCCGCACCGGCCGCAAGGCAGCCAGAATCGGCGTCCCCACCGCCCTCGCACTCGGCGCCGCAGGTGGCGCCGTAGCCGCCGTTGTAGCTCGCCACCGCGAGAGTTGAGACGCAACCCACCGACCAGGCGAGAACACGGGTAACTCCCCCAGCCATCACACGCCCGACCGCCAACGGTCGAGCTACCGGACGGCCCGCTGATTACCGGGGAGGCGGAACGAGCCCGCCCCCGCGACAACTAACCCATCACCACGTTCCGGCGTTTGGCCAGTAGCTTGTACAGGGTTTGCTGGATGGTCTCGCGGACCTGGTCGGTGACCTCGAACATCGTCATCGGGTCATCGGCTTCTTCCGGCTCGAACGCCGTGGTCGCGATCGGCTCACCGAACTCGATGTACCACTTCGACGGCATCGGTACCGCACCGAGCAGTCCCAGATGCGGAAACAGCGGCGTCACCGGGAAATACGGCAAGCCGAGCAGCCGGGCCAGCGGCTTGATATCGGCCAGCTTCGGGTAGATCTCCTCGGAACCGACGATCGACACGGGAATGATCGGCACCCCGGCCCGCACCGCCGCCGACACGAAACCGCCGCGGCCGAATCGCTGCAGCTTGTATCGGTCGGCGTAGTTCTTGCCGATGCCCTTGAATCCTTCCGGGAACACTCCCGCGATGTGGCCCGAGCGCAGCAGCCGCTCGGCATCGGGATGGCAGGCCAGCGTGTGCCCGGCCTTGCGCGCGAGCGCGCCGAGTAGCGGCATCTCGAAGATGAGATCGGCGGCCAGCAGTCGCAGCGCCCGCTGATTCGGGTGCTTGTCATGCACGGCCAGCTGCAGCATCAGACCGTCGACCGGCACCGTGCCCGCGTGATTGGCGACCAGCAGCGCGCCACCGACGGCGGGAACGTTCTCGATGCCCGCCACTTCGACGCGGAACCAGTATTCCGACAGCGGCCGCAGCGCGGGCAGGATGACCGATTCCAGCAGGTGCCGGTCGTAGCCGAACTCGTCGACCTGGTAGTCCCCGGTGAGCCTGCGGCGCGCGAATTCCGCGGTCCGTTCGATCTGCTCGCCGACGGCATCGCGCACGATGTCGGTCAGCGACTTCGCCGGCCGCGCCGGCATTCCCGGCCGACGCTCGCTGAGGGAGGTGACCGGCATCGCCTGCATCGGCTGATCCGGCCATCGCCGGGTCGGCGGTCGGTGCCGGGCCTCGACATTCACGTCGAGACGAATGACTTTCGCTCCCTCGTTCATGTACGCGCTCCTGTACCGGCCCCGATGAGGCCGAGCAGTTTGTGTTCCGCGGCGTCGATCCAAGCCGGATCGAAGACGGGCCGCAACGCTGCGCCCGCGATGAAGTCATCGAACGCCTGGACCGTGGTCCAGCGTGGGGTGAAACCGAGTTCGGTACGCATACGGGTGGTGTCGAGCCCGCAGCCGAAGTAGAAATAGTCGGGTTGTTCGCCACTGAATCCCCGCATGATCGGGCCCATCAGCGAGCGACCGACCGTGCGGAAGACGAAAAAGGGAACCGGTGCGACGATGCGCCCGGCCCGGCGGATCGCCTGCGACATGGCCAGCGCGCCGTCACCGGCGATATTGACCGTGCCACCGTGTGCACGCTGCGCCGCGTGCACGAGCACCGCGACCGCGTCTTCCTCGTGCAGCAATTGCAGTCGGGCTTCGCGACCCAGAACGGTGGGGGTGATCGGCGAACGCAGATATTGCACGCCCCGATCGGCCAGGCGCGGGCCCACGATCGGCGCGAAACGCAGAATCGATGCGGAGATATCGGGCCTGCGCCGCGCCATTCCACGCACCAGCGCCTCGATATCGATCATGTCGCGCGCGAACCACCCCGCCGGCGGAGTGCGCGCACCCATTTCCTCGGTGAATTTCGCCGGATCCTTGGCGCTGCAGCCGTACACCGCCGACGACGACCGCACCACCACGCGCCGCACCGACGATGCCTTCTGACACACGGCGAGCAATTGCATCGTGCCGAGGACATTGAGATCCTTCATCACCGCGCGACCGCCACCGGCGGGTGGACGGGTGAGCACGGCCGCGTGCACCACAGTGTCGACGTCGTTGCCCTCGACGACCTTGCGGATGAGCGGATTCCTGATATCGGCGCGCACGAACTCGGCACTACCCATTTTTCGGCGGAGCTCACGGCTGGGGGTGACTGTGTCCACCGCGATGACACGTTCGACGCCGGGTTCGGCAGCTAGCCGTGCCGCGACGTTACCGCCGAAGAAGCGGCTGGCTCCAGTCACCAGCACAACTCTCGGCGCGTGTCGTTCCCGTGTGTCGGAACTCGTACCTGACCCCACTCAAAGCCCCCTGCTCATCGTGTTTCGCGTACCAGAGTAGCCGCATTCACGCCACTCGCCGTCACGATCTACAAGCATTTAACGAGGAAGACCCCTCGTCGCACAGCGAGATTCACAAACCCGGGCTTTTCACAGCGAGAGCCCGCCACCTTCGAAGGTGACGGGCTCGTCGCAGGCACGCTGGCTTACTTGCCGAGTTTGCGCCGCTGAACACGCGTGCGGCGAAGCAGCTTGCGGTGCTTCTTCTTCGACATACGCTTGCGGCGCTTCTTGATCACAGAACCCATAGGGTTTCCTCGCGTTCTCTCTACTCGGCATACACACGCGGTGTTCACGTGCGTCGTTTGGCGTCCGCGCCGCCGGGGCAACCGGACACCACGAACGGTGCCACCGGCAGGCGGACACGAACCGGTTGTCCATGCTACCGGGGCACCCGAGCAGCAACGAATCCGCCGTATCTTTGGCGGCTGGCGCCGCGGGTTTCGGCCCTAAACCCTGGCTCTTCCCTCCCTGCGGGCACTCCTTCGACGCACCCACCGGTGGAGTCCATCGCCAGGGACGGGCCGAAACCACCCAGCTCATCCGGCGTCGAAGTACGACGTCTCCAGGTAGTCGTGCACCGCCTTCGCGTGCACTCGGAACGAGCGTCCGACACGCACCGCGGGCAGTTCACCCGAGTGCACGAGCCGGTACACCGTCATTTTCGACACCCGCATGAGATCGGCGACTTCGGCGACGGTGAGAAACTGCGTGCCACCGCCGATCACCGTTTGCGGGGTGGCGCCGACCCGCGGCGCGGGCGAACCCGAACCACCGCCCGACGCCGATGGATTACTTGACATTCTGTTCGCAGACATCATGGCACCATTGACCTCCGGCACGCCCGCGCCGCCGGCTTCCCCACCAGCGGAACAGACACGCACGTGCTTCTACGAGCTTAGCGGGACCAGTGGGATTACTGCGACGGGTGTGAGAAATCGGTTTTCAAACCGAGTACCCGTTTGTCACTCGTTCGTTGCGCCCTGTTCGGCAGAGCGCCGCTTCGCCGCGTGTAGGGCTTCGGTGAATGTCGAGCGCAGCGCACCGCGCTCCAGTTCGCGCAGTGCCGCGGCGGTGGTGCCGCCGGGCGAGGTGACCGCGGCCCGCAGATCGGCTGGGCTCTGCCCGGTTTCGTCGAGCATGGCCGCCGATCCGATCATCGTCTGCACGACCAGTTCGCCTGCCACCTCCCTGCTGAGGCCGAGTCCGACACCGGCATCGACCATCGCCTCGACGACGAGGAAGAAATACGCGGGCCCCGAACCCGACACCGCGGTGACCGCGTCCATCTGCGATTCGGGAACCGTCACCACCTTGCCGACGGCTTCGAGCATCTCACCGACCTGCTCCAGCTGCTCGGCCCTGGCGTAGCGGCCGGGCGACTGCACACACATTCCCTGCCCGACCAGCATCGGAGTGTTCGACATCACGCGAACGACAGCGAAACCCGCGGGGAGCTTCGACTCGAGCCGCGCGGTGGAGACTCCGGCGGCCAGCGAGACCAGCACCTGGTCGCCACCGCTGTCCAGGTCGGCCTTGGACAGGTCGGTGAGCACCGAGTCGACCACACCGGGCTTGACCGCGATGACCACGATGTCGGCACCGACCACCGCGTCGCTGACGGATCCGCTCACCCGCACCTTGAAACGCTCGGCCAGCTGCGCGGCACGCGGGGCGAGCGGCTCGACGATGACCAGATCCTTGGTCGCCCTGCCGGATTCCAACAATCCGGCCACCAGCGCCTCACCGATACGACCGCCACCGACCACCGCAATTCTCGTCATGAGAACAAGGTTAGATGGCCCGGTGGCCTCAGCGTGCCGCCGGGATCAAGGCCAGCTGACGACTCTGGGCGACGACGGCACCGGTGGAGTCGATCACCAGGTGGTCCTCGTCGAACATCCGCGCACCGACCTCACGGGCGGTCGCGATGACGCGCAGCCAACCGGGCGCGGGGATGCGGCGCAGGTAGGTGGTCATCTGGACCGTCGGCGACCAGCCGAAGTGGCCGAGGTTCATCGGGACGGGCGGGCTGATGTCGGCGGCCATCATCGCGAAGGCGGCGCGCGCCCGGGGATCGGATTCGTCGCCGTCGAACGGGCGGATCCACAGCCGCATCCGGGGCGGGCCGGTCTCGCCGCGCAGGAATTCACCCCAGGTCGGGTCGATCACCATGTGGGCACCCTGGCTGACGTGCACGATCTTGCCCATCGGCGAATCGGGAGTGTACTGAAAGGCCTGGTCACCCGGCTCGGCGGGCATGTCGGTATCGGGCCCGCTCCAGCGAGTTTCCGCGGAATCGAGGTGGCCGAAGGTGAACGCGGTCCGGACGAGGGTGCGGCCGTTCTGGATCAGGTCGACGTCGGCCAGGCAGATCTGTCGGCCCTTCTTACGGATGTGCACCGCGTATTCGACCTCGCCGGGGTCGGGGGCGCCGAGGAAGTCGGTACTGGCCGCGATGGGCGCCATCTGGGCGATGGATTCGTCGGCCTCGGTGAGCCAGCGGGTCGCCGCGGCGGCGGTGGCCGCGACCATGGTGCCGCCGTGCACCTTGGGACCGATGGTCCAGGTAGGCGCGATGACGCCGGCGTAGCGGCCGGTCTCGGCATCGGTGGTGGTGAGCTCGGTCAGGTCGAGGACCTGGCTGAACGGCGCGTCGGTCGCGAGTTCTCGCGTCATCGTCACTCCTGGTCGAGGGGCACAGCAATTCGTACAGCGTACAAGCATGGTGGGGTTCGAAGTATTCCGTGCTGGGCCCCGGGATGTGAGCAGGTGGTGACATATCAGGATTACCGAGTCCGGGGGAGCTGCGGGCTGTGTTTTTGGAGCGCTGGCGCGCTCGAGCGGGGCCCCTGATGGCCCCGATCTTCCCTCCCTCCGGGCACTCCTTCGTCGCACCCTCCGGTCAGTCCAGATCGGGGCGGGCCCCTTTGGGGTAGAGACATACAGGGGGTTACCCGGCCCAGGAGGTGGACGTGGTGACGGATCCGGCTGACTAGACCCGTTCCATTACGGCAGGTCGGCGTGGCGGGGTTGGGGATCCGGTGTTGCGCCGGTGAGGTGACGGCGCGCGAACTCGAGCGTGCGCGCCAGTTGCGTGGAGCGTTCGGCGGTGGTTCGCGCGTTCTGGGTGTTGATCTCGGCCACCGCGTGGCCGCGGAAACCGGTGTCGATCAGGTGCTCACACAGTTGCACGCACGGCTGGGTGCCGTCGCCGGGCACCAGGTGCTCGTCGTGCGCGGCGCCGCGACCGTCGGCCAGGTGCAGGTGGACCAGGCCCTCGCCCATCCGGCGCGCCAGCTCGAGCGCGTCGGCGCCCGCGGTCGCGGTGTGCGAGAGGTCGAGGGTGTAGTGGTCGAAGCCGGTATCGGTCGGATCGTAGGAGGGGCTGAACGCGCTCACCGCGCGGCCGGGGCCGGCGCGCCGTTCCAGCCTGCGCACGGCACCGTCGCGGAACAGGGTGTCGGCCCGCATCGGGAACATGTTCTCCACGGCCACCTTGACCGGATGATGGGCCTCGAGCTCACCGACCTGATCGGAGAATCCCCTGGCGTAGCGGCGTTGCCAGCGAAACGGCGGGTGCACCACCACGGTGTCGGCGCCGAGCGCCTCCGCGGTCCGCACACTGCGTTCCAGCTTGGCCCCCGGATCGGCGCCCCACACCCGTTGCGAGATCAGCAGACACGGCGCGTGCACGGCCAGCACCGGGACGCCGTAGCGCTTCGCGTAGGACTGCACGGTCGCGATGTCCTGACTGGCCGGCTCGGCCCAGACCATCAATTCCACACCGTCGTAACCCAATTCGGCGGCATAACGGAACGCCGCCTGCGTGTTCTCCGGATACACCGAGGCCGTCGACAGCCCGATCGCGATGTCCGCCCGTGTGTTCCTCACAGCCCACTCCCTGTATTCAGCTGGTACTGAGGAGAAAGGCTAGCGGTCCGAGCGTCACGAAGACGCCTACGACGACGGCGATCACCGTGCTGAAGATGTCGTCGGTGCGGCGCAGGATGCGAACCAGCGCCACCAGGCCGAGGATCACCACCATCGCCAGGGCCAGCGCCACCCACGGCAGCGTTTCCCACATCGTCTCGAAACCCTTGAACAGCAACATGCCGGCGATCGCCGCGCCTGCGCTCTGCGCGCCGAGGATCATCCACTGGCGGCGGTTGTCGTTGTCGCCACCTCCGCGCGCCATGCTCGAAACCCGGGCGGCGCGGCTCGCCAGCGACCCGCCAGCACGATTGCCCGACATCCGGCTCGCGGCCCGCGACTCGGCGCGGCTCGCGGCCCGCGACTCGGCGCGGCCCGCGGTCTTCGACTTGACGCGGTCTGCCACCTTCGACGCCCGGCCCGCCACCTTCGCCGCGGCCGCTTTGGTCGCGGCGCGCCTGCTTGCCCTGGTCGGCTTCGGTTCGTAGTCGTCGTCGTCGTAATCGTCGTCATCGTCGAAAGCCGCGTCGTCGTCGTAATCGGATTCGGCGTAGTCGGCGTCGGAGTAGTCGTTGTCGACGTAGTCGCGGTCGACGTAATCGGACTCGGCGTAGTCGTCGGTGTCCTCGTCATCGGTCTGGTCCGCGCCGAGGCGATAGGCAACCTCGGTGTGCGCGTCGGCGCCGGGGCCACGATCGGCACGCTGCCGCAGCAGATCACCGGCCACCGACTGCCCGGACACCAGCGGCTGCTCCTGGCTGACCGGCGACCACGCGGCCGTCGGGAACCCACCGCTCTCCGGTGCGGGCGCCGTCTTGTCCGGACGATGCCTGCGCGCCGACCACGACGGCAGCCCACCGGACTTCGGCTCCCCCCGCCTGCGGTCCAGCGACGGGCGCTGATCCGCGCCGCGTGCCGGTGGGGCGTCGACGCCCGGCGCGAGGTTGTAGGCCTGCGTGGCGTCGGCATTCGCCGGATATCCGTTGAAACCCGGCGTCGACTCGGGCAGCCCCTGACGACCCGACCCGTTGAAACCTCTCGCGGGCTCGGCGCCCTGGCGCCCGTTGGTGCCCGGCGCGGGCCTGCCGTCGAACGACTCGCCCGGCCGGCCGTTGAAACCCGGCGCGGGTCGGCTGTCGAAGGCGCCCCGGCGCTCGTCGAGGCCCGATCCGGTGCGGCTGTCGAAACCGCCGAAATCGGGGAGATCGTCCAGGCCGCGAGACTGCCCCGGACGACCCATGAATGCCTGCGGCGCGTCGATACCCGCCTCGTACAGCGGCGCGTCGAACGACGGACGCGGCGCCGGGCTCGGCTCCAAGGCGTCTTCCGCGGCTTCGGCGGCCCGCCTGCGCGCCGCCCGTCCACCGGTGACCGGCGGCGGCTTCGGCGGCTCGGGAAGCGGGGCGATGTCGGGCTCTTCGGGCCGATGTCGCCTGCCCCCGACCGCGGGCAGCGCACCGGAGCCGAACATCTCGGCGATACCGGGATCGACCGGCTGTGCGGGACCGCCTGGCACGCCGAGCCGACCCGGACCGCGTCCCGCACGCGAGCCTGCATCGCGGGCCTCGGCCCGGAACGGCCCGAACGGATCCGAGGCCGGTCGCTGCTCGGCGAGACCGAGTGGATCGGGCGCGGAGTACCCCGCGTCGGGGTCGAATCGAGTGATCGGGCCCGACATCGGCGAGAACGCCGGTTCGGCCGGACCGGGCGGCGGGTAGGGCGCGGGCTGGTAACTCGCGGGCGGTTCGTCACTGGGCGCGGGCTCGGGCGCGTAGGCCGGCGCGGGTACATAGGCGGGCGGCGGTTCCGGCGCTGGTGGCGCGGGCGCGGCATGCGAGTTCGGTTTCACCGCCGCGTTCTCACCGGTCAGATCGTTGACCGAGAGCCCGCGCCCACTGCGCCGCCGCCGTCCACCGCCACCGGAGGCGGCAGGCGCGGCCCCTTGGGCAGCATTGCGAGCCAGCAGCTCGGCCACCGATAGCTGCTTGGAATCCTCGCCACTCATACTGCGTCCCTCCGGCACGCTCTACTGCCCCGCGAACTGACGCGAGCCACCGCCTCCGGGTGCTGAAAGCTCATGCCGTCTCCACTTCCGCGACCGGGGTCACCGGCGGCACACCCATGGGTTCACCGCCATTCGGTTCGGAGTCCAGTTTGCGCAAGATGAGGCCTTCGCGCAGCGCCCATGGGCAGATTTCGATGCTGTCGAGCGATAACGCCCGCATACTCGCCTCCGCGACCAATGCTCCGGCCACCAATTGCTGGGACCGGTCCGAACTCACGCCTTCCAGTTCCGCGCGGTCCGACGCGGTCATCCGGGAGATGAACGCGATCAGCTGGCGCAGACCGGAGCTGGTGAGTGTACGTCGCACCCGTGGGCCCGCGGCCGAGGGTGCCGCCCCGGTCAGCCGGGCCAGCGAACGGAATGTCTTCGAGGTACCGACAGCCAGGTCGGGTTTACCGGACTCGATGAGGGTCTTGGACGGGACGACCAGCTCGGCGTCGAGCCAGTCGCGCAGGACCGCGATCTTGCGCTTGCCCGGCGGATCGTCGCGCAGCCACTCCCTGGTGAGCCTGCCGGCACCGAGTTGCAGCGACAGCGCCACATCGGGTTCCTCGTCGCCGCCGTTGGACAGCTCCAGCGAGCCGCCGCCGATGTCGAGATTGATGATCCGCCCCGCGCTCCAGCCGAACCAGCGGCGCACCGCGAGGAACGTCAGGCGGGCCTCGTCCTCGCCGGTGAGCACCTGCAGATCGACCCCGGTCATGGACCGGACGCGAGCGAGCACTTCCTCGGAATTGGTCGCCTCACGCAGGGCCGAGGTCGCGAACGGCATCAGCTCGACGCACCGGGAATTGCGTGCCAGATCGGCGAATTCGAGGATGGTCGCGACCAGTCGCGCCTCGCCCTCCTCGGTGATCCGGCCCATCGAATCCATGCTCTCCGACAGGCGCAACGCCGACTTCGACGAGCTCATCGGCATCGGGTGGCCACCACGATGGGCGTCCACCACGAGCAGGTGGACGGTATTGCTTCCGACATCGAGAACACCAAGCCGCACACGAATACGGTACTTGGTGATCCGGTACAACAGGCCAGGCGACTGAACTGTTAGCGTCAGCAGTTGTGACCGAAGGCGCAGCTGGCACCGCGGAGACCGGGCTCCGACCTGGGCGAAAGATCGATCCGGCCCCGGAGGTCGAGCTCGATTTTCCACGGGAGTGGATCGAGTTCACCGACCCAGCAAACGACGAGCACCAGATCGTCGCCGATCTGACGTGGCTGCTGTCGCGCTGGACGTGTGTGTTCGGCACGCCCGCCTGCCAGGGCATCATCGCCGAACGCCCCGACGACGGCTGCTGCTCGCACGGCGCGTTCCTCGCCGACAAGGACGATCGCAAGCGCCTTTCCGGTGCTGTGAAGATGCTCACAGCCGACGACTGGCAGCACATGGGCGAGGCAACCGAGCACGGCAAGGTCGTCAAGAAGGGTTATCTCGAACTCGACGAACTCGAGGACGAACCGGCCCTGCGCACCCGCCGCTTCGACGGTGCCTGCATCTTCCTCAACCGCCCCGGTTTCGCGGCGGGCCCCGGTTGCGCGCTGCACATCATGGCGGTGCGCAAGGGCATCGAACCCCTCGAAGTGAAGCCGGACGTGTGCTGGCAGCTGCCGATCCGGCGAACCCAGGATTGGGTGGAACGCCCCGACGGCGTGCAGATCCTGCGCACCGTGATCACCGAATACGACCGGCGCGGCTGGGGCCCCGGCGGCCTGGATCTGGATTGGTACTGCACCGGCTCCCCCGACGCCCACGTGGGCGCCAAGCCGGTCTGGCAGTCCTACGGCCCGGAACTGCGTGAGCTGCTCGGTGCGCCCGCCTACGAGGAGCTCTCCCGGCACTGCCGCCGACGCGAGGGTCTCGGCCTGGTCGCGGTGCATCCGGCGACGGTCGAAGCCGAGCGGATGAACCCCGAATCTCACAGATCGAATCACACGCGGTGAAAGCCTCGTAACCATTCGGTTCACCTGTAGGTCGTGCATCCGTCACCGAACTCGGGTTGGATAGCTGTTCATGTCCAAGAAAGCGATCTACGCAGCCACCCTCGCGATCGGCGCGACCCTCTCCATGACCGGCCTGGCCAATGCCGAACCGAACGGCGATCCGGCCGCGTACGCGGACTTCACGGCCGACTTCGTGAACTACAACGACCCGGCTGCGATCGACGCCGCCAAGAACGGCAAATACATCATCATCAGCACGATGGGCACCTCCTCCCCGATCGGCTGCCGCGGCAACGGCACCGACGTGCCGATCTACGACTGCAAGCAGTTCGACGGCGTGGAAGTGGTCTCCCTGAAGAAGATCGAAACCCCCCTCGGCACCGCATGGAGCGTAATTTAAGCGCTGAACCCAACTGTCCGTGCAAGAAGAAAGGTCCCGTCGGAATCCGACGGGACCTTTCGTTGAGCCTGATCTGCCGAGGACATGAGTAACTCGCCGGGAACGGGCTGACGCGCCGACCATCGTGGCGCCGGGCGAACGGCCGCGTCTCCCCGCGCCTGAATCTGGCCAAGAGTCGCGGGGAGGCGGTCAGTCAGGCTTCGAGCTTGTAGCCGAGGCCTCGTACGGTCACCAGGTGTTCCGGCTTGGCGGGGTCGGCTTCGATCTTCGAGCGCAGTCGTTTGACGTGCACGTCGAGGGTTTTGGTGTCGCCCACGTAGTCGGCGCCCCAGACCCGGTCGATCAGCTGTCCGCGGGTGAGCACGCGGCCGGAGTTGCGCAGCAGGTACTCGAGCAGGTCGAACTCCTTGAGCGGGAGGGTGACCTGCCCACCGTTGACGTGCACGGTGTGGCGATCCACATCCATCCGCACCGGCCCGGCCTCGAGCACGCCGTTCTCGCTCCCCGAGTCGAGCTCGTCACCGGCGCCGCGGCGCAGCACGGCCCGGATCCGCGCGATCAGCTCGCGGGCCGAGTACGGCTTGGTGACGTAGTCGTCGGCGCCCAGTTCCAGCCCGACGACCTTGTCGATCTCGCTGTCGCGCGCGGTCACCATGATCACCGGCACGCCGCTGCGCGTGCGTAGCTGCTTGCACACGTCGGTGCCGCTCATGCCGGGCAGCATCAGGTCGAGTAGCACGATATCGGCGCCGGAGCGGTCGAATTCGGCCAGCGCGGACGGGCCGTCGCCGGCGACGGTGACGTCGAAGCCTTCCTTGCGAAGCAGGAACGCCAGCGGCTCGGCCAGCGAATCCTCGTCTTCGACGATCAACACACTCGTCATCTGCGTGCCTCCACACCGTTCGTTCGTCCCGCGAGAGTGCGCGGGACGGTGGTTTCTCTCGTGGTGGACTCCGGCGTCTGTTCCGCGTCCTCGTCGCCATCGGTTTCCAGATGGGCGGGGATGCGCAGCGTGAACGTCGAGCCGGTGCCCAGTTTGCTCCACAGGGTGATCTCGCCGTTGTGATTGGCCGCCACGTGTTTCACGATGGCCAAGCCGAGCCCGGTGCCGCCGGTCGATCGGGAGCGGGCCTTGTCGGAGCGGAAGAACCGCTCGAACACCCGTTCCTGGTCTTCCTTGGCGATTCCGATGCCACGATCGGTGACCGCCATCGCGACATGATCGCCGCGCAGCGACCGGCTCACCGACACATGCGAACCCTGTGGTGAATACGCGATCGCATTCTCCACCAGATTCGACAGCGCGGTAACCAGCAACGTTTCGTCGCCGAGCACTTCCAGCCCGCTGGGCCGGTCGGTGCTGACGGTGATGCCAGCGGCCTCGGCGGCGGTGCGCGAGCGGTCGACCGCCTGCTGCACCACCGTGTCGACGTCGACCACGGCCAGATCGGGCAGTTTCTCGGCGCCCTGCAAGCGCGACAGCGCGATCAGCTCGGTCACCATCTTGCCGAGGCGCCGCGATTCGCCGAGCACGCGCGAGCCGAAGTGGCGCACGGCCTCGGGATCGTCGGCCGATTCCAGCATGGCCTCGGCCAGCAGGCTCATCGCGCCGACCGGGGTCTTGAGCTCATGGCTGACGTTGGCGACGAAATCGCGCCGCGTCGCCTCCATGCGGGCCTGCTCGGAATCGTCGTCGGCGAACAGCACGACGAAGCTGGTTTCCTCGCGGGAGAGTTTGCGGGCAACGCCACGCACAGCGATCCGGCCGCGACCGGGTAGCGGGTTCTTGGCGGTGAGGTCGTATTCGGCGGTTTCGCCGGTCGCGAGGACCTTCTCCACGGCCGCCCACGCGCGTTCGTCGAGCAGCCGGTTGCGGACAAGGCCGAGTTCCTCGGCGCGCGGATTCACGAGCACCACATCGCGGTACTCGTCGACCACGGCGATGCCGGACTCGGACGCGAGCACGATCAGGTCGAGCACCTGCGACATGGTCAGCCCGGTGTCTTCCTGGGTACGGGCGGCCTGCCTGGCATTGACGAACGGGATCAGCAGGCCACCGACTGCCAGCCCGACGACAGCCGCGAGGACTGCCAACAGCACTGCCTGCGGAACACTCACAAGATTGATCGTACGAGTGCGGACCGACAGAACGTCGGCGGGTCGACGAAGTTTCGCGCAGGTCACAGGCACTTGGCATGGCGTTCTCTTGCCGTTCACCCGGCGGGCACCTGGACCTTCGCCGGGCGTGTCAGTCCGGCGGTTCGCCGTACATCGCGGTGGTCACCGCGGACCCGTGCCGGTCTACCCAGGCACCGAGCGCATAAATCGGAACGAGCAGATCGCGACCCGCTTCGGTGAGTTCGTATTCGACTCGCGGCGGCGATTCGGCGTACCGGCGCCTGCGTACGAGCGTCATCCGCGCCATCCGCCGCAACGTCTGCGTCAGCATCTTCTGGCTGATCCCACCCGCACCCGCGAGCAGTTCGCTATGCCGTAGCGGACCATCGCGCAGCAGGTACACCAGCACCGGCAGCCACGAATTCGCGAACAGATCCACCGCCATCCGCGCGGGACAGTCGGCCTCGTAGTCACCGTAGGGCGGGAACTGCACCGATTCGGCGGGGGTCATGGGACCAGCGTGCCACCGCCGAAAGGCACCCGCAGGTGCCTTTCGGCCCTTCTAGCGTCGGTGTGGTCGATGCCACCGGGCTCGGCACCTGCCAATCACAGGAGTTCTCATGCGAATCGGAATCATCGGCGCGGGCGCGATGGCGGCCGCGTTGGGCGGCGGCTGGGCCGCGGCGGGTCACGAGGTGCGGATCGGTGCCCGCTCGGCCGCTGCGGCGCAGGCGCTCGCGTCCGAGATCAACGCGGTGCGCGGCCCGGTGACACCGGACGCCCACCGGCCGGGCGACGTGAACGGATCGGCAGCCTCCCCGGTCGAGGTGCACGCCGCGACCATCGCCGTGGCGATCGCCTTCGCCGACGTGGTGCTGTTCGCGGTGCCGGTACTCGCCCTTACCGAACTGCTCAGCGCACACGGCCACGACCTGGCCGGAAAGATCGTCATCGATTGCACGAACGCGTTCCTTCCCGACGAATCGGCACCCGAGGGCGTGACCGCCTTCGTGCTGAGCGAGGAGGCGGTGGCCGAGCGCATCGCCACCACCGCTCCGAAAGCCCACGTGGTCAAGGCCTTCAACCTGCTCGCCGCCGAGGTATGGGCGGGCACCGACCGCGTCTTCGACGGTGCGCGCCTCGCCGTCCCGATCTGTGGTGACGACGCCGCGGCAGTACAGACAGTCGCGAAACTCGCCGAAGATCTTGCCCTGCAACCGTTTCCCGCTGGTGGCCTGCGCCGGGCCAGATATCTGGAGGCGACCTCGGTCTTCATCGTCGGCCTCTGGTTCGGCGGCCTCGATGCCCGCGCGATGCTGCCGCCGCTGTCGGCGGCGTTCGCGGTCGCCGACGCCTGACAACGCCGAATGCCCTGGCGCTACCGATCTTCCGGCAGCGCCGGGACAACGACTACGCCGCGATCCCGAGTCCCAGTGCTACGGCGACCGGTGCCAGGTACAGCGCCGGGAACGCCACCGTCTTGTACGAGCACAGCGGCCCCACACCGTTGGACGGTGTGGGGCCGCGGCGAAGGGAGTTACTTGCCGCCCTGGCTGGCGACAGCGGCGGCACCGGCAGCAGCGGCGGCCGGGTCAAGGTACTCAGCGGCCTTCACCGGGCGCATGTTCTCGTCCAGTTCGTAGACCAGCGGAATGCCGGTGGGGATGTTCAGGCTGGAGATGTCCTCGTCGGAGATCCCGTCGAGGTGCTTGACCAGCGCGCGCAGCGAGTTGCCGTGCGCGGCGACCAGGACGGTCTTGCCGGTGAGCAGTTCTTTGGAGATGGTGTCTTCCCAGTACGGGACCATCCGCTTGACCACATCGAGCAGGCACTCGGTCTCGGGGACCTCGATGCCCGCGTAGCGCGGGTCTTCTTCCTGGCTGTACGGGTTGTCGGGCTGGATCGGCGGCGGCGGGGTGTCGTAGCTGCGACGCCACAGCATGAACTGCTCCTGGCCGTACTGCTCGCGGACCTGCTCCTTGTTCTTGCCCTGCAGATCGCCGTAGTGGCGCTCGTTGAGGCGCCAGTCGCGCACGACCGGGATCCACAGCCGGTCGGCGGTGCCGAGGGCGTTGTCGGCGGTGCTGATCGCGCGGCGCAGCAGCGAGGTGTAGACGACGTCGGGCAGGATGCCTGCCTCTTTGAGCAGCTCTCCGGCCCGTTTACCCTCGGCGATGCCCTTGTCGGTGAGTTGCACGTCCACCCAGCCTGTGAACAGGTTGAGGGCGTTCCATTCGCTCTCGCCGTGGCGCAGTAGCACGAGGGTGTAGGTCATAGGGCCATTCTGGCATTGGGCGCCAGATCAGGCCCACTCCACCTCGTCGAACCCGATGACGATCTCGTACGGCCCGCCTTTGACCAGCGCGTCGACCTGTAATCGCGACGCTACCGAGTCGACTTCGCGCACTACGGCGCACACCCCTTGGAATGGACCCTCCGGAATATGGACGACATCGCCCGGCACGTAGTCGGCAGCCACCTCACCGAGGCTACGCCCGCCCACCGCAACCCTCCCTGAACGCGCCCGAGCGCCTTGAAGTCTCTGCGCCCTGGTTGCGGGCCGTCCCGCTTCTGGACTGACCGGAGGGTGCGACGAAGGAGTGCCCGGAGGGAGGGAAGAAGCGGGACCAGGGGCCCGCAACCCGCGAACCTATACAGCCTCGACCGCGAGCACCCCCGCACCGACCAAGGTGGCACCCTCGCTCAACGTCGACAGTTCCACCGACAGCTCCTCGATGAACTCGAGCCGCGCATGCCTGGCGACGGCGGCACGCAACGGCCCCCACAGCGGCTCCCCCGAATGGGCGAACCCACCGCTGATCACCACCCGGTCCACATCCAGCAACGCCGCAGCCGACGAAATCCCCTGTCCTAGAGCAGTTCCCGCACGAGCCAGCGCGGCGAGCGCGATCCGGTCGCCGTGCTGCGCGGCCTCGGCGAGCTCCACACCGCTGTCCCCCACCCAGCCACGCGCACGCGCCCAACGCACCGACGACATCCCGCTCGCCACCGCCTCCACACACCCGAATCCCCCACAGGGACACGCGGTGTCGTCGCCGGGCACCACAATGTGCCCGATGTGACCAGCATTTCCGGTGCGCCCGACCACAACTCGACCGTCGGCGATGACTCCCCCACCGACCCCCGACGACACCGTCAAGGCCAGCCCGTTGGCCACCCCGCGCAACCCGCCCACCCGATGCTCGGCCAGCACCAGGCACGCGCCGTCGATGGCCAACCGCACCACCGCGTCCGGGAACAGCGCCCGCACGTGTTCGACGATCGCGAACCCGCCGCGCCAGGCCGCCAGGTTCAACGGCCTGATCGCCCCCGCGGGCACATCGACCGGCCCCGCCGACCCGATCCCGACCGCGCTCACCTCGTTGTCACCTGCCACCGCGAACAGCAGCTCTCGGCACGCCGCCCACGGATCGTCCGAGGCAGCGGCCACCCGGCGCACCCCGTGCAGCCGGTAGTGCGGGTCCACCAGTCCCGCAGCGAATTTCGTCGCCCCGATATCGAGCGCAAGCACTGCCATAACCACTCCTACCTACCGTGCCGGGCCGCGTCGCCGCACACCCACCCGCACCTGATGTGAGTCATCACAACATGTGGCGCGCGACACTTTGACTACTGGTCGGTACAAATCACAGGTTTTCGTTAGATACTTCTGCACGGGTCGGGTCGTCTCGTTGGGCAGCACTACTGTTGATGAAGGAAAGCTGTGTCGAAAATCGCTGTACTGGTGTTGAGTCTGCTATCGGTGGGCTTGTTCGCCGCACCCGCGGGCGCGAACCCGCTGTATCCGACGCCTGATCCGGATCCGTTCTTCACCGCACCGGCGGATATCGCCGCGCTGGCACCCGGTGACGTCGTCCGGACCCGCCACATCGACACCTGGATGTACCCGGGCACCGAAGGCCACCAGGTCGCGTTCCGCTCCACCAACTCGGCGGGCAACGCGATCATGGGCGTCACCACGGTGCTCATGCCGATCGGCGTGAAGAATCCGCCGCTGGTGTCCTACCAGGCGCTGATCAACTCCATCGGCACCCGCTGCAACCCGTCGCAGTCGCTGTTCAACGGCGAGCTGCAGGACGCGCCCGGCGCCATGCTGCCGTTGGCGCGCGGCTGGGCGGTCTCGGTGCCCGATTACCTTGGCCCGACGGTGGCCTACGGTGCGGCCAAGCTCAGCGGCATGGTCACCCTCGACAGCGTGCGGGCCGTGCAGAAGGTCGCCGAGCTCGGTGTCGGTTCCTCGCCGGTCGCGATCGCCGGCTACTCCGGCGGTGGCATGGCCACCGCATGGGCAGGCGCGCTGCAGCCCACCTACGCGCCGGAGCTGAAGCTCGCGGCCGTGGTGTCCGGCGGTATCCCCGCCGACCTCGAATTGATGGCCGACGCACTCGGTTTCGCGCCGCACCCCGGCTTCGGCCTCGCCTTCGCCGCCGCGATGGGGATCGAGCGCGAGTACCCCGATCAGGTGCCGGTGTCGGACCAGCTCAACGAAAACGGTCTGTGGTTCCGTGAGTTCACCAAGGACGCCTGCCGTCGCTTCCTGCTGTTCCACGGCGTCACCCGCAACGCCGAGCAGATGGCGGCGTCCAAGGAACTGATGGGCAGCCAGGTCGCCCGCGGCGTCCTGCGCGAGAACAGCCTCGTGCACTTCCAGGGCGCGCCGACCGCGCCCACCTACATCTGGCAGGGCAAGTACGACATCCTCACCCCGTACGCGCCGGTCGCCGAGACCATCGCCCGCTGGTGCGGTCAGGGTGCGCCGGTGCAGCTGAACACGGTCGAGATCTCCGAGCACATGACCGCCGCCGTGGCGGGCTTCCCCGACGCCTGGAACTATGTCGAGGCCCGCTTCCGCAACGAACCGGTCCCCACCAACTGCTGAGCTGAAAAATGATGCCGGGCAGGAACTTTCCTGCCCGGCATCGTTGTTTTCAGACCTTGTCGGCCTCGTCGATGATGTGCTCGAAGGCACGCAGGTTCTTCAGCGACTCACCGCGCGAGACCCGCCACTTCCATTCCTTGCGAATGGATTCGGCGAACCCGAGCTCGAGCAGGATGTTGAAGTCGGTGTCGACCGCTTCGAGGGTCTGGCCGAAGATGCGGTCCAGCTCGTCAGCGGTAACCGACTCGGCGGACATGCGGCCGACCAGGTAGATGTCGCCGACATTGTCGAGGGTGTAGGCCACACCGTAGAGGCGGCGATTGCGGCGCAGCAGGTATTTGTAGACGCCTTCGAAGTTCTCGTCGGGCTTGCGGCACACGAACGATTCGATGCGAACCCCGTGTTTGCCGACGGTCAGCATCACCGAGGTCTTCAGCTTGCGCTCGCCCGGCAGCACGACGATGAACGTGTCGTCACCGTGGCGGGTGTATTCGATCTCGCGATCGCGCAGCGTGTCGTCGATAATCTGTGAAACGGCGCTCACCTGCGCACTCCCGTCCGGCGCCGCAACAGCGCCCGCGATCTGGCCTGCCTGGTCTCGCCCGCGTGCAGGGCGATCGGACCGCGTTCGGTGCGGAATCCGGCCATCGCGGCAGCGTAGCTGTCGAGCAGACCGTCGGCGGTGTGCGCCCAGGAGAACCGGCTCGCGTGCTCGACAGCGGTGGTGCCCATGCGGGTGAGCCGGTCGGGATCGTCGAGCAGGGCGGCCAGTGCGTCGGCCCAGTCGGGTGTGCGATGCCCCGGCACCAGCAGGCCGGATTCGTGGTTACGGACCGCGGTGCCGAGACCGCCGACGTCGGCGGCGAGCACCGGAGTGCCGCTGGCCTGCGCCTCGATGGCGACCAGGCCGAAGGATTCGTTGTAGCTGGGCACGGCCACCACATCGGCCGCGCGATAGACCTGCACGAGCTTGTCGGCGGGCTGCGGCGGCAGGAACGTGACCCGTTCGGCGATGCCGAGGTCGGCGGCCAGTTCGATCAGCGCGTCGGGCCTGGCCAGGCCGGTACCGGACGGTCCGCCCACGATCAGCACGCGCAGTGTGCGGCTCGGATCGCGCGAGAGCAGCTCGGCCGCGGCCCGTACGAGCACGTCGGGGGCCTTGAGCGGCTGGATCCGGCCGATGAACGCGACGATCTGCTCGTCGGCGCGCAGACCGAGTTCGGTGCGCGCGGCGAGCTTGTCGCCGGGTCGGTAGCGGGTCAGGTCGGCGCCGGGCGGCACCACGTCGATGCGGTCGGGCGAGGCGCCGTAGAGGTCGACGAGCTGATGGGCTTCGTCACCGGTGTTGGCGACGAGCCGGTCGGACTCGGCGATCACCTGCTTCTCGCCGATCACCCTGGTCTCGGGTTCGGGAGTATCGCCCTCGGCGAGCGCGGCGTTCTTCACCGCGGCGAGGGTGTGCGCGGTGTGCACCAGCGGCACCCGCCAGCGGTCGCGCGCGAGCCAGCCGACCTGGCCGGAGAGCCAGTAGTGCGAGTGCACGAGGTCGTAGTGGCCGGGTAGGTGCCGCGCTTCCTGACGCAGCACCTCGGCGGTGAACGGACAGAGCTGAGTGGGTAGCTCCTGCTTGTCGAGTCCCTCGAACGGCCCGGCGACCACGTGGCGCACGATCACGCCGGGTCCGGCCTCGGCGACCGGCGGCAGTTCCGACGAGGTCGCGCGGGTGAAGATCTCCACCTCGGTGCCCCGTTTGGCCAGCTCGAGCGCGGTTTGGAGCACGTAGACGTTCATCCCGCCCGCGTCCCCGGTGCCGGGCTGCGCCAGCGGCGAGGTATGCACCGATAACACCGCGATGCGATGGGGCAAAAGATCGGGACGACGCTGGCTCACACCCTCCAGTGTGCACGCCGCGACGCCGCCACCGTTGCCCCTACCGGGTTCGGTGACGGCTGTCACAGCGTAAACGCGTGTGAGTTCACGTACTCGTCACGGCCGAGCCTGCCCGATCCGCCGCTGGAGCGCGAGCGGATTTCGGCCGTCACAGCCGGTGTAGCGCCGCCTCGAACACGGGCCACGATGTGTGCATGTCCTGCTCCCAGTAGCCCCACGAATGGGTGCCGTTGGGGCGCAGATCCACCGTCGCGGGGATGCCGAGCGATTGCAGTCGATCGCGCAGCTGCTGGGTGCACAGATTCGTGACGGCTTCGAGCCCGGCGCCGAACAGCAACTGCATCGGGTCCATCCCGGCGCCGAGGTTGTCGTACGGGCCGGGAATGCCGGTACCGGAGGAGATGTAGACATCGGTGCCGCGCAACGCTTCCGCGTGCAGGTAGGGGTCGTTGGCCGACCACGCGGGATCGGTGGGCGGGCCCCACATATTCGCCGCGTTGCCGAGCCTGCTGCCCACCACGGTCCGCACAATCGCCTGTCCGCGTGGATCACTCGTGCGCACACACCCGCTGTAGGACCCGATCGCCCGGTACAGTCCCGGCTCCGACAGCGCGAGCTGGAACACCGAGGTTCCCGCCATCGACAGGCCCGCAATGGCATTGGCACCGGTGCCGTCGAACTCCTTGTCGATCACGGGCGGTAGCTCTTTGGTGAGGAAGGTGGTCCACCGCTGCTTGCCGAGCACCGGATCATCGATCCGCCAGTCCGCGAAATAGCTTCCGGCCCCGCCGAACGGGATCACCACATTGACCTGTTTGTCCTTGAAGAACTCGACGACATCGGTTCGGTCGAGCCAGTTGCCGTCGCTGCCCCCGCCGACCCCGTTGAGCAGATACAGCGTCGGCGCTGGCTCTTCCGGATCCGCGGCCCGCAACACCCGCACCCGGGTGACGATGTCCATCGCCGGTGAGTACACGCCCAGATCGATGGTGCGATCGGGCTCGACCCGCTGATCCTCGATCCGCGCCGCTCCCGGATCGGCGCCCGCGGGCACCCCGACCACGACACCGGCGAACAAGCCCAACACGGCCACCGCAACCCCTGCGCCCACTGCCCGACCAAACATCATCGAACTCCGTTCTCGACGCCGAATCCTCTTCTCCACATACGATTCAACGACATTCAAGAACGCTACACATGAATTCAGCGAAAGTCTGTGACGATTCCCAGAAGATTTTCCTGAACACTGTACGTTCGATCCGATTGGTTAGCAAGCACAATCACAGACTGATCACGTCAGCGCCGCAGACCAATCACATTACCACCTCTACCTGTGCAAATATCTCGCCGATGTAGCTCACGCACACGCACCACCGGCAGATTTCTTCCGGCACAAAGAGACCGATCGGACCATTTTGGCCCGATCGGTGAATTGCGAAATATGACACAACGAGCCTGCGAACTTATTCGCACAGCAGGAACCGGCGGCGAAGTCAGCACCGAAACCGCACGGCTAGAGCCGCCGGCGCAACCCGCACGTGGGCAGGTTCAGCAGACACGCAAGGCCGCGGCGAACACCGGCCAGGAGATCGTTGCGCCAGCAGCCCCAGGAGTACGTTCCGGCGGGGCGGAGGTCGACCGTGGCGGGGATGGCCAGGTCGTGGCAGCGGGTGGCGAACTCACTCCAGAGCGTCGATAAACGCGCTGACCTCGGCAAGGAAGCGCGGCCGGTCCTCGATGAACAGCCCGTGCTGAGCCCCTTCCCAGAAGGAACCGCGGGCATCAGGGGCATTGTCGAGGATGTACTGACCATTGGCCGCCGGGACCACCGGGTCATCGGTGCCGTGCAGCACGAGAACCGGAACATCGAGGGCACGGAGGGTTTCGGTGTTGTCGATCGTGCGGTAGAACAGCGCCTTGCGCACCGAAGGCGGGGTCGCGAGACTGCCGCCGAACAGCCGCTGCGCATCGACACCCTTGTCCTCGCCCGGCCCGGTATTGGCATTGCCGAACACCGCGAACGCGCGCACCGCCCGCCCGGCGGCCTCGTCGAACACGCCCGGAATCGCCTTCTCCATCGAGGGCCCGGGCGCCGCACCGGGCACATCGCGGCCGATATGCGCGGGCGCACCGCAGTAGACGACACCGGCGACCGCCGAGGTGCCGTAGGTGGCGAGGTAGTCGGTGGCGACGATCCCGCCATAGGACCAGCCGAGCAGCACCGCACCGGCGTCGACACCCTCGGCGCCCAGCACCGCGGCCACATCGCCCGCCCACGCCTTGGGATCGTCATAACCGGCGCCGGGATCGTCGGAGTACCCGTGCCCGCGCAGATCGACCGCGATCACCCGATACCGCTCGGCCAGATCGTCCGCGGCCGCACCCCAGCACCGCAGATTCCCAGCCCACCCGTGCAAGAGCACCAGCGGTCTACCGGTACCGCTCACCCGGTAGACGATCCTGGTTCCATCGGCACTGACAGCATCGCGAATAGCCATACCCGTCAGGTTAATCGGCGCAGTCGCGAAGCGTTCCTCAGCTGCGCATGGCCGCCAGCGAAGGCGGAGGTACGCCTAGCGTCAGCGTGATCGGAGCCATGGCGACCGGAAAGACCGGGCGAATAAGATCGGCAAACATGAGCATTCGCACCGCTGTCGTCACCGGAGCCAGCTCGGGGATCGGTGAAGCCACCGCCCGGGAACTGGCCAAGCAGGGCTATCACGTTTATGTGGGTGCCCGCCGGTTCGACCGGGTGCAGCGCCTCGCCACCGAGATCGGCGGCACCGCGATCGAACTCGACGTCACCTCCGAGGAATCGGTGCGCGCCTTCACCGACGCGATCGACCACGTCGACGTGCTGGTCAACAACGCGGGCGGCGCGAAAGGCCTGGCCCCGGTCATCGACGCCGACCTGGACGACTGGCGCTGGATGTGGGAGACCAACGTCATCGGTACCCTGCGCGTCACCAAGGCACTGCTGCCGAAACTGATCGCGTCCGGCGACGGCCTGATCGTCACCATCACCTCCATCGCCGCCCTGCACACCTACGACAACGGCTCCGGCTACACCTCCGCCAAGCACGCCCAGGCGGTGGTCCACCGCACCCTGCGCGGCGAACTACTCGGCCAGCCGGTCCGCCTCACCGAGATCGCCCCCGGCGCCGTGGAAACCGAGTTCTCCCTGGTCCGCTTCGACGGCGACGCCGACCGCGCCGCCAAGGTCTACGCGGGCATCGACCCGCTCTACGCCAAGGACATCGCCGAAATCGTCGGCTTCGTGGCCAGCCGCCCACCCCACGTCAACCTCGACACCATCGTCGTCAAACCCCGCGATCAGGCAGGCCCCGGCTCCTTCGCCCGCCGCTCCTGAGTACGTCAGCGGCGGAACTGGCGAGCCGTTTCCCCAGCTCTTGACAACTATCGCCGCGCAAACGTGAACCTCGTCACTCGCGATTCAGGGTCATCCAAGCGCGTGGACCACACCCGGCGCCCCGAGCCCGGGGCCAATCCCCGGGCGCCGTAGGCGGATCCAGGATCGATCGCCGTTCGGGTGGCGGGGTCGGTAGCGGGAATTGATACTGGCAGCGAGTCGCGCGTGCGTTGCCGCGAATTCGCCGTGCCGAGCGACTGGCCGTTAACATCGCCGTTTGCCGTTAGCCAGTCATAGGAGTAGAAGTTCGATGCCCGGTATCAAGTCCGTTTTCAGTGGGTTCAAAGATTTCCTGATGCGCGGGAACGTCATCGACCTCGCGGTCGCGGTCGTGATGGGTACCGCGTTCACCGCGGTGGTCACCTCGTTCAGCAAGGGGCTCATCAACCCGCTGCTCGCCGTGTTCGGCTCGACCAATGAGCTCGGCCTCGGTGTCCAGCTGATCGCAGGCAAGCCGGCGACGTTCATCGCGTTCGGCCCGATCATCACCGCGTTCATCGACTTCTTCATGGTCGCCGCGGTCCTGTACTTCGTGCTGATGCTGCCGATGAAGTCGCTGAAGAACAAGTTCGGCACCACCAAGGACGCCGAGCCCACCGAGACCGAACTGCTCATCGAGATCCGCGATCTGCTGGCCAAGCAGCAGGGCCTGACCACCGACCAGACCGTCGCGCTGAGCAAGGAACGCGCGAGCGAGTCCGTCGAGGCGTAGTCACCTGCTCAGGCGTATGCCGGGGTCTTGGCCGGCCAGCGGGGATGGTCGGCGTCGATCACGTAGGGGTGGGTGTGCTGGACGTGGCGGGGGCCGATCTGGATCGCGTCGACCAGGATCGCCGGGTCGACCGAGCCGAGTTCGTGGACGTGGGTGATCTCGGCCGGGTCGTGGCGCGGCCACAGCCGGACCGCCGCGGTGGTGCCGAGGGCGGCGATCACGGCGAGGGTCGCCCAGGTGGCGGTGAAACCCCCGGTGGTGGCCAGCCAGCCGGTGATCGGGTAGGTGACCAGCCAGGCGAGGTGGGACAGGGAGAACTGGGCCGCGAACAACGCGGTGCGGTCCTGTGTGCGGGCGGAGCGGCGCAGGACCCGTCCGGTGGGGGTGAGGATCAGGGCGGTACCCGCACCGATGACGGCCCAGGTGGTGAGGGCCGCGGGCCAGTGCCACGCGCCGGTCGGCATGGTCGACAGGACGAGTGCGGCGGTCAGGCCGGTGAGGAGAACGGCGGCGCCGGTGAGCATGACCGGGCGCTCGCCGCGACGATCCAGGATCCGGGGCAGGATGAGGGCGATGAACATGGTGCCGAAGCCGTTCGCCGCCAGCAGTAGCGCGACGCCGGACTGACTGCCGCCGAGCACATCCCGCGCGTAGTTCACGGTGTTGACCATCACCACCGAACCCGCGGCCGCGACCACCAGGTTCAGCCCGAGCAGTCCACGCAGCCGCGGCGTCGCCGCGAACAGCCGCAGCCCGGCGACGAGCCGTTCCTTGATCGCGCCGTCACCGGCTACCGCGTTCGGAATGCGTGCGGCCAGCACCAGGGCGACCGACACCGCGAAGCCGACGCCGGTGCCGACGAACAGCCAGTGGAAGCTGATCAGGCTCAGGGCCAGCGCCGCCAGCATCGGGCTGAGCAGGGTTTCCATGGTCGCCGCGAGCTGAGCGGCCGACAGCGCCTTCGTGTAGTCACGTTCGTCGGGCAGGATGTCGGGCAGAATCGCCTGGTAGGTGGGGGTAAAGGCGGCCGAGGCGATCTGCAGCAGCGTGATGAGCACGTAGATCTGCCAGATCTGGTCGACGAAGGGCAGGGCGAGCACGATCGCGCCACGAATACCGTTGAGCGCCATCAGGAATTGCCTGCGCGGCAGTCGGCCCGCGTAGGCGCCCGCGATCGGCGCGACGGTCACATAGGCGACCATCTTCAGCGTCAACGCGGTGCTGAGCACGATGGCCGCGTTGCCGCCTGCCAGTTCGTAGGCGAGCAGGCCGAGGGCCACAGTGGTGAGTCCGGTGCCGAACAGGGCCGCGACCTGGGCGGTGAACAGCAGTCGGTAGTCGCGGTGGGCGAACAGCGAGGTGGTCATAGTGCCTGCCCTTTCAAGACTGCTTACCTGCGTATGAATGCAATAAACAGCATAGGGCGGAGAATATTCCCGGGCACCGAAATCCCCTTCGACTTGACCTCGAGGACCGTTGAGGTAGCACGGTGGGGCGCAGCGGCGACCATTGTCAACGTGGCTGTCAACAAACTGTCGATGGAGTTCCACGCGGCCGGAGCACGATCCTGTGGGTCGCCACCGGCTACTCGCTCGCCCTCGGCGTGGTGGTGCCGACCTCGGCATGGCTGGTTCGGCCGGTTCGGCGCTGCTCGGCCCCGTGGTCGGTGGCTGCCTGATCGACGAGGTCTCGTGGCAAGCCGTCGCGGGCGTGGACGTCGAACTACCGCGGCACGCCGGCAGCGGTCGGAGCCGATCCGGCGGGCAGGGCGGACATGGACTTCCACGTCGGCCAATCGATCGCCCAGTCGTAGATGTCGCCATCGGCCTGAGACAGTTCGATGGAGGTGCCGGTGACCTCCACGGGGTCGCCGTAGAGGGCCGTCGGGAAGTAGGCCTGAGCGTCGCCGGGTGAGAGGTTGATGCAGCCGTTGGTGACGTTCGAAGAACCCTGGGCCGAGAGGGATTCGGGGTTGGCGTGGATGAATTCGCCGTTGTTGGAGATGCGGACGGCCCACCGTTCGCGAACATTGGTGTAGTACGGCGGATTCGACATCATGAAATCCTCGTACTTCTCGGTGACGACGTGCACGCCCGAGCGGGTGACATTGCGCGGTTCGTTGCCTTCACCGTAGGAGACCGCGAAGTCGAAGATCGTGGCGCCGTCGCGGACCACCTGCATGCGATGGCTCGGAGCGTTCGCGATGACGATCTGGCTGCGGCCGATGGTGAAGTCGGAGGTGACATCGGAGTCGCCGTAGGCGCCGCCGCCCAGGTCGACGCCGTAGAGCTTCGCGGTGACGTGCACGGTGGTGCCGGGGGTCCAGTAGTTCTTCGGACGCCAGTGCACCCGGGAGCCACCGTCGTCGGGCAGCCAGGCCCATGATCCTTCGGTGCTCTTGTCGGTGGTGACCGTGAGCGCCTTCTCCACGGCCGCCTTGTTCGTGACCGGTCCGGCGAATTTCAGGATGATCGGCGCCCCGATCCCGACCTCCTGGCCGTCGCCGATATTGATCGTGGCCGGGATGGTCGACTGTGGGCTGATCGTGGTGAAGGTGCCGTCGATCGGGATCGGTTTCGCGTCGGCGCCGATGGCCGTTCCGGCCCAGGTGTAGGACGCGCCGTAGCCGAGCGGTTCGGAGACCTGGTAGGTCGTGCGGTCGGGGCTGAGCTGACCGGTGATCTGTTTGCCGCCGGCATTGGTGAGGGCGATCTGGTCGATCGTGCCCTGGTCGACCGTCACCGAAACGGGCGCGACCGGATCGACGTCGGTCGCTCCGGGCGCGGGCGCGATGGTGACCTGCGGGACCGGCGCCGACGCCTGCGCATCCTTGCCCGCCCGGTCGATCGTGCACCCGGTCAGCACAACGAGCACTGCCAGCAAGATCACCGCAACCACGGCCCGAACGCCCCGAACGCCCTTTTCACGCCCCTGCGCCGACAAATCCCGCCGCGCAGTCGCCCGCGCGCGCAACAAGACGGTTACCGAATGTTTGCTCACGCATCGAATGTACGCCGAGCTACCGACCCGCACCCCGTGAGCGCGGTCTCACCCAACCGCTACTACCGGTTGAGCCATTCTTCGGTGAACGCGGCCTCGTTGCCGAGCAGTTCGATCAGGCGCTCCGAGATGGCCGCCTCGATCTTGCCGCCGAAGAGCGGGATCTTCACCTCGATGGTGCCGTTGATGGCGGTGGTGGAGCCGGTGCCGCCGTCGGGCGCCATGGTGACCGTGCCGCGGACCACCGCGGGGGCGCCGTCCACACGGGCTTCGAAGATGCCGCCGGTGCCGGTGTAGGTCTCGGTGCGCGGAATGACCAGGTCACCGGGACGCACCGCGGTGATGGCGGGCGGGAGCTGATCGGCGGGGATGGACTGCACCATCTGGACACGGACCTGGTCGCCGTCGACGGCGAAGGCGTCGAGCCGGGCCCCCGGGCCGCCGACCTCGGCGATCCGGGCCTTCCAGTACTGCTCGTCGGAGTACGCGGCGCGCACCGCATCGACGGAATGCGTGTAGCCGGCAGTGAACGCCAGAGGTGTAGCCATATTCGACACGGTACCGTCTGCGGACGTGCGTACAACACGGGTGGTGTCCTCCGATCAGCTGCGTGACCTGCTTGCCGATACCGGCGCGTCGGTCCGGGATTCGGTGCTTTTGTCCGAATTGACGACCCTGCGGGTCGGCGGGCCTGCGCTGCTCGCCGAATGCGCGACCACCGAGGCCCTGGTGGCCACGGTGCAGGCCCTTGATGGGGCCGGTATCGCGGTCCTGCTGGTGGCGGGCGGGTCGAATCTGCTCATCGACGACGCCGGCTTCGACGGAGTAGTGGTCCGGATCGACACGACCGGTGTCGAGCTGGGGACCGGCGGCGTGGTGGCCGAGGCGGGTGCGAACTGGGACGAGGTCGTCGCGGCGACCGTCGCGGCCGGATTGGGCGGGCTGGAGTGCCTGTCCGGGATCCCGGGTTCGGCCGGTGCGACGCCGGTGCAGAACGTCGGCGCCTACGGGGTGGAGGTCGCGTCGCTGCTGCGCCGGGTGCGTCTGCTCGATCGCAAGACCGGGGACGTGCGCTGGGCCGAGCCCGCCGAACTCGGTTTCGGTTACCGGACCAGTGTGCTCAAGCACAGCGATGACGCCGTGGTCCTCGCCGTCGAATTCGCGTTGGATCCGAGCGGGATGAGCGCGCCGTTGCGCTACGGCGAGCTCGCGAAGGCCCTCGCCGCGGACGACGGCGAGACCCGGCCCGTCGAGCAGGTGCGCGCACACGTGCTTCGCCTGCGCGCGGGCAAGGGCATGGTCCTCGACCCGGCCGATCACGACACCTGGAGTGCCGGTTCGTTCTTCACCAACCCGGTCGTCACCGAGGAGCAGCTGCCGCGGGTACTGGCCGCGATCACCGCGCACGTCGGCGACGACGTCAAGGTGCCCACCTATCCCGCACCCGATGGCACCAAACTCTCGGCGGGCTGGCTCATCGAACGAGCCGGTTTCGCGAAGGGCTTCCCCGGCGAAGCCGCCGCCGCGCGCCTGTCGACCAAGCACACCCTTGCCCTGACCAACCGCGGCACCGCGACCGCATCCGACATCGTCGCCCTGGCCCGCACGGTCCGCGCGGGCGTGGCGGAGCGTTTCGGCGTAACGCTCGAACCGGAGCCGGTCACCGTCGGCCTCACCTTGTAGTGCGCCGGTGGCGACTGTCGGGGCGCACCGGGCGAGCGCCCCCGCGTCGGGAACGCTCACTCATCCCACCGACGACCCCACCACTTACCTCCCCGCGCACCCCAACCACGTAACGTGTCCTGCCATGGCACGTAGACTGGACTACTCGGCTCGCTACCCCCTGCACACCACCGAAGAGCTGTACGCAGCTCTCCAGAGCAGGGACTACTGGGAAGCCCGCGTCGCCGAAATGCGCAAATACGCCCCCCACAACGAAGTGGTCAGTCTCGATGTCACCGACGACGGCATAGAGGTGGTCCTGCACCACACCCTGCCCCGCGAGATGCTCCCCGAGATCGCCCAGACCGTCATGCGCAAAGACATGGTGATCACCCGCAAGGAGAGCTGGGGTCGGTTCGACCACGACGAGACCGAGGGCAAGTTCTCCGCCTCGATCCCCGCAGGTCCCGGCAGCCTCACCGGCACCATCCGCCTGTTCCCCACCGAAACCGGCGCCACCATGCGCTTCTCCCCCACCGCCAAGGTCTTCATCCCCATGGTCGGTCCGCGCCTCGAGCAGCTGATGCTGGTGAATCTGGTGGACCTGTTCCGTGCCGAGCAGGAAGAAACGCTGCGCTACCTGGACAATCAGACCGCCGACAAGTCGGTCTGACACCTCCGGTGAGCCGCAAGGCCCTCCCTCCGGTCGGCACCATCACTCGCGGCACCACCGGCGTCAACCGCCTGCGCCGCAGCGATCGCTGGCTCGTCAACGACGAACTCGTCAGCAGGACACTGCGTGAATCGCCCACCCCCTTGGTTGTCGACCTCGGCTACGGCGCCGCCCCTTGGACCACCTTCGAGCTGGCCGCCCGCTTGCGGACAGTTCGTCCCGACCTCGAGGTGGTCGGCCTCGAAATCGACCCGGCCCGCGTCGTCGAACCGCGCGACGGTGTCCGCTTCGCCCGTGGCGGCTTCGAGCTGGCGGGCCTGCGGCCTACCTTGGTCCGCGCGTTCAACGTCCTACGCCAATACCCCGAGGACGCGGTTCCCGACGCGTGGTCGCGGATCCAGTCCACGCTGGCCCCCGACGGCCTCCTCGTCGACGGCACCTGCGACGAACTCGGCCGTCGCTGCGCCTGGGTGCTGCTCGATCGTCACCGCCCCCTCTCCCTGACCCTGGCCTGGGATCCCTTCACCGTAGACCGCCCCTCCGACATCGCCGAGCGCCTGCCGAAGGCGCTGATCCACCGCAACATTCCCGGCGAACGTATCCACGCCCTCCTCGTCGCGGCCGACCACGCCTGGGAGCGTTGCGCGGCCATGGCGCCGTACGGCCCACGCATCCGCTGGCGAGAAGCGGCGCAGCTGTTGCGCGCCAACGGTTTCCCGCTACGGCCCTATCACCGCCGAATGCGCGATTGTGTGCTGTCGGTCCCCTGGGACGTAGTCGCCCCGTCAGACCCGGCTTAACGCCCGCCGCACCCGCGCCGACGCGCGCGGCGCCAATTGCTGCCCACCCCACCAGATCTCGTCGGTATCGCACCGGTGGATGGCCACCGCGTCGGCTACCACCTCGTCCAGCGCCGACTGCGAGATCTCGGTCTCGGCCAGATCGAGAACCGTCCGCACCGGCGTCGTCACCAGAAACGGCCCAGCCGACTCCACATCCGCCGCGCAGAGCTTGCGCCGGGTCAGCACCAACCGCGGCGTGACGGGCGGACGCCCCGCCGACACCGACAGATGCAGAAACCGCGGCTGCAATCTGGCGAGCCCGTGCAGTTCCGCCGCACTCTGATACGACACCGCCGCGGCACCGTCGAACCACGCCGCCCACATCGCGTACTCGTCCAGCGGCCCCACCCGCCACTGCCCCAGCCGCATCATCCCGACCCCGGCCCTGGTCACCGACCCGTCTCCCAAGGCCGCCCTGACCTGCGACTCGCAGCCGGTACGCAATACCTGACGCGTGGTGAAAAAGCCCGCGTGCCGCCCGGCGAGGCGCCGCAGCACCCGCCACCGATGATCCGCTGTCCCCGCCACCCGGCGCGCGCCCTCGCCAGTCATGAGCCCAGATTACGCCCGGTTCAGTGCGCCAGGTCACATTTTGCTGTGAAGGCTTTCACCACGTCCTCAGAACAGACACAGAAAGATCGGGAAGAATCCGATGCCATGACCACGCAAAAGCCCCCACGCCCCAGGATCGGTCGGCGCCCGCTGGTGATCGCGTTGGCCGTGGTCGCCGTCCTTCTCGTCGCGGCCATCGGCGGCACCGAAGCCTATGCCCGGAACAAGGTCTCACGCTGCATCAGCAGCGCGTTCGAACAGCAGATGGGCTCCGGCATCGACGTGGGCTTCGGCCTGCGGCCGATCCTGCTGTCCTATGTGGACGGCAAGGTCGGCTCGGTCACCGTAGACAGCGAGGACAACAAGTTCGGCCCCGCTGTCGGGATGGTGGTGCACGCGACATTCAACGACATCGAACTCGTCGACCGCGGTCGCGGCGGCGGCACCATCGACAGCTCGACCGCCGACGTGACCTGGAACAACGACGGCATCCGCCAGACGCTCGGCACCATGGTCAGCGGCGTGAGCTCCTCGGCGAGCACCGGCGTGCTGACTCTCGATGTGCTCGGCGGCCTCGCCCAGCTGCAAGTGCAACCGCTGGTCCGCGACGGCAACGTCACGGTGGAGACGAAGTCGGCGCAGCTACTCGGCATCGGCCTGCCCACCGACCTCGTGCAGGGCATCGTCGAAACCTTCACCGAGAGCTTGCAGAGCTACCCGCTCGGCCTGCGCGCCCAAGAGGTGAAGGTCACCGATGACGGTGTGACAGTGCACCTTTCCGGCGGCAAGACCTCGCTGGAGGCCGACCCCTCCGGTCAGCAGACCGAGTTCACCTGCTGATCGTCTACTCGGGAAACCCGTCGAGCACCGCGGCGGATTTCGACAACCCGAGCCGGGTAGCGCCGGCCTCGATCATCGCGGCGGCGTCCTCGGCGGTGCGGATCCCCCCGCTGGCCTTCACCCCGAGTCGCCCGCCGACGGTCTCGGCCATCAACCGCACCGCGTGCGCGCTCGCACCGCCCGCCGGATGAAAGCCGGTGGAGGTCTTCACGAAATCGGCACCCGCCTGCTCGGCCGCCCGGCACGCGCCCACGATCGCCGCATCGGTGAGTGCGGCCGATTCGATGATCACCTTGAGCACGGCCCGATCCATGGTCGCCTCGCGCACGGTGATGATGTCGGCGAGCACGGCGTTGAAATCACCGGCCAGCGCGGCTCCCACGTCGATCACCATGTCGACCTCGGCGGCGCCCTGCTCCACGGCCAGCCGCGCCTCGGCACCCTTCACCAGCGAGTGGTGCTTGCCGGACGGGAAGCCCGCGACGGTGGCCACCACCAGTCCCGGCGCACGCACCGGCAGCATCGAGGGCGATAGGCAGATCGCGTACACCCCGAGCTTGCGCGCGTCCGCGATCAGCGCGTCGACCTCGGCCGGGGTGGCTTCCGGGGCGAGCAGAGTGTGGTCGATCATGTCGGCCACGGCGGCCCGGGTCAGCGGCGCGGAAGTCATTTGCCGAGCATCGCACACCCGCGGCCGCATCCGGCAGAGAGGGCGTCGACGTATCCGACACATCGGGCGCCGCACATCATTGCGCTCATCTACCCGAATCCGGGAGACTTATGCCTGTGCTGATCCGTCGCGAGACCCCAGCGGACGCCGCGGCGATCGCCGCGATCCACCGCGCCGCCTTCGCCCCGCAGTACGCGGGCGATCCGGCCATCCCCGAACCACCCGAACCCGCCCTCGTCGAGACGCTACGCACCGACGAGTCGTGGATGCCGACCCTGTCGCTGGTCGCGCTCGAATACGACACCGTCGTGGGGCACATCTGTCTCACCAGAGCAGGTATCGGCCCGTTCCCCGTGCTGGCGCTCGGCCCGCTCGGCGTCGACCCGGAACATCAGAAGTCCGGCGTCGGCTCGGCGCTGGTCCATGCCGCCCTCGGTGCCGCCGACGCCCTCGACGAATCGGTCGTCGGCCTGGTCGGCGACCCCGACTACTACGCCCGCTTCGGTTTCGTCCCTGGCCCGCGCCTTGGCGTCGTGCCCGACGAAGCCGAATGGGCGCCGTACTTCCAGGTCCGCCCGCTCACGGCCTACGACTCCGCCGTCACCGGCGAATTCCGTTATCCCGCGCCGTTTTACGACCTGTAGGTCATTCGAAGACGACCGTGCGCCGACCGTGCACGAGCACCCGGCCTTCGAGGTGCCAGCGCAGCCCACGCGCGAGCACGACCCGCTCGATGTCACGTCCCTGTCTGACCATGTCGCGCACATCATCGGCGTGATCGACCCGGATCACGTCCTGCTCGATGATGGGCCCCGCGTCCAGCTCAGCGGTGACGTAGTGGCAGGTCGCCCCGATCAGCTTCACCCCGCGCGCGTATGCCTGGTGATAGGGCCGCGCGCCGACGAACGAGGGCAGGAAGCTGTGGTGGATATTGATCGCGCGCCCCGCCCAGTACTCGCACAGCTGGGCCGGGAGCACCTGCATGAAGCGGGCGAGCACCACCGCGTGTGGCTCGTGGGAGTCGACGAGTTCGCGCACCTGCTCGAAGGCAGGACCGCGCTGCGCCGGGTCCTTCGGGAACGGCACGTAGTGGAACTTCACCCCGTGTGCCTCGGTCATGCCGGCGAGATCGGGATGATTGCCGATCACGGCCTCGATGGTCGCGGGCAGCTCACCGGCCTGCGCGCGGCCGAGCAGGTCGTGCAGGCAGTGCCCGTCCTTGCTGACCAGCAGCACCACTCGCCGCGGCGCACCGGAATCGTGGAGCTGCCAGTCGGTCTCGGGACCGAACTCCGCGGCCACCTCGGCGAAGCGCTCCCGGAGCTCGTCGATGCCGAATGGCACCGTCGAGGCCTTCACCGCCTGCCGGGTGAAGAACCAGCCGATGTCACCGTCGGAGTGGTACCCGGCCTCGGAGATCGAGCCGCCGAATCCGGCGATGAACGAGGAGATCCGGGCGATGATGCCCGGCCGGTCCGGGCACCCGAGGCTCAGCACGAACCGGCGGTCGTCCGAGGTCACAGCGGTAGAACTCATCCGCCGATTCTCGCAGGCGGTCAGGCCGAGGCGCGCACGGGCTCACGGACGGCGGCGAGTACCTCGGCCACTTCGGCATTGAACAGGTCATAGCGTTCGACGTTGCCCAGGTGCCCGGTCGGCAGCACCTTGAATCCGGCGAGCGTGCCCGCTTCCCGCAGCAGCGCAGCCAGACGCTCGGCGTGCAGCGCCGGGGTCATGTCGTCACGGTCGCCTGCGAGCACGGTGGTCGGCACCGAGAAATTCTTCGCGTCATCGCCGAGGTGCAGCGCGGCGAGCAGGTACCCGTAGCGTGAACGCGTCATCATCGGGCAGCCACGCACCACCGACAGCGCGTAGTCCAGCTTCTCGCGCGAGGTATCGAGGGTCATCACCTGCCGGGCGAAGATCCAGCGCACCGGCTTGACCGGCGGGAAGACCACCGGGGTGCCGAGGATCAGCTTGCCGAGCCAGTCCGGCGACGGCACCGCGCGCCCACGCAGCAGGCGCAACGGCTTGTTCAGGCCGGGGACCATCGTCGACACCTCGACCAGCGAGTGCGCGCCGGTATTGGTGAGGATCACCGCGGCGGCCTGTGCGGCGACGCGCTCGGGGTAGCGGCCAGCCCAGGCGATGAGCGTCATCCCGCCCATGCTGTGTCCGGCCAGTACCGCGCGCTGACCCGGCAGCAGGACGGCGTCGAGTACGTCGCACAGGTCGTCGGCGAGCAGATTGGTGCTCGGGCGGGCGTATCCGTTGGTGCTCTCGCCGTGGCCGCGCTGGTCGTAGGCGACCACGCGGTACTCGCCGGCGAAGGCGTTGATCTGGGCGTTCCAGTATTCGAGGGAGCAGGTCCAGCCGTGGGCGAACACGATCACGGGCGCGTCGACCGGGCCGTAGGCGTGCACCCGCAAGCGGGCGCCGTCGGCGGTGCGCACCGGGATCACGTCGTGCGGCATCCGTGGCGGATCGAAGGCAGCGATCCCGTGCGACCGTGTCCGCAGGTCGGCCCGGTGGGCCGCGAGGGTGGTCTCGACCGTGGTGGACACCCGGTCGACCAGGTTCACCAGAGCTGTCGGCAGCTTTGCGCGCATCGGTACACACTCCTTTGTGTTACTGCTAGATACAGTAACATCGCGTACCACTCACCCGCGAGCACTTCGAGGCTCTTTTATCGTGCCTTTACCAGCGCGGGCCGCGCTGCACCTCGTCGACCTTCGGGCGCACGTCGGCCAGGTACACACCGGTCGCGATGATCGCGATGAACGACAGCAACCCCAGCCCACCGATGCCGATCAGCAGAAACACCAGCGCACCGCCGAGAATGGCCAGCCAGATCGGCTTGGTCATCTTGTCGACGGCGGTGAACGCATCCGAACGCTGGCGCACAGCGTGAATGAGCGCGAACACCGTCGCGCCGAGGGCGCCGATCCACAGGATCAGCAGAATCAGCGAGGTCATCCCATTCACCATGTTCACATCCCCATCATACGAACAGCGGCCCCGCACACGCCTGGTGTACGGGGCCGCTGTCAGCGGTAATGCTCGAAGGCTAGACCTTCTTGGGTGCGGCGGCCTTCTTGGCCGGAGCCTTCTTGGCCGGAGCCTTCTTGGCGGCGGGAGCCTTGGCGGGAGCCGACTCCTCGGTGGTGACGGCGACGACCTCGGCCTCAACCACAGCCTCGACCTTGTCGGCCACAGCCTCGGCCTCGGCCTTGCCACGGCCGAGCAGGTCGTTGACCTTGGTCAGGGCGTCCTCGGCGCGCGCGGAGGCGTCCTTGTACAGGGTCTCGACGCGGCCGATCTGCTCCTCGACGGCCTGGTTGGCACGCAGCCGGTCGACGGTCTCCTCACCGCGAACGGCGAGATCGGCGTAGATGTCGAGCGCCTGGCGGTAGTACTGCTCGGCCAGCTTGCGCAGCTCTTCGGGGGTGAACTTCTCGCGCAGCTCGGCGAGATCCTCCGGCAGCTCCGAGGGCAGGCCGGAGATGCGGTCGCGCAGGGTGTCGAACTGGGCAGCCACGTCGGCGGGCACGTTCGCGATGCGCTCGCGGGCCTCTTCGACGCGGGCCTTGGCATCGGTGGCGACAACGCGGCCACGGACGTCGGCGACAACGTCGTTCACGGCGGCGTAGATGGCGTCACCGGCGCCGACGGTGGCGAACAGCGGCTTGGTCACAGTGGCGGTCTTCTCGGTCATCAGTCTTCATTCTCCTGGTGTGGCGGAGTGTCAGTTGTCGTGAACGAAACGTCAGTGTCTCGTTCGATCCCCCCTGAGCCGGTTTCTTCCCCATTTTCCCGGCGAAACGACTCATAGATTTCCAGCAACACCTGTTTCTGCCGCTCGGACACCGAGGTGTCGGCTAGCAGGGCGTCACGGACCGGGCTGTGCGGACGCTGTTCCAGAAAACCTGCCCGCACATACAACACCTCCGAGGAAACCCGCAGTGCCTTGGCGATCTGCGCGAGTACTTCGGCGGAGGGATTACGCAATCCGCGTTCGATTTGGCTCAGGTACGGATTACTTACCCCCGCCAGAGCGGCGAGCTGACGCAGGGACACCTGCGCACCTTCGCGCTGGGCCCTGATGAAACCTCCGATATCTTGAGCCGCGTGCGCTACACGACTCTCGGGTTGGTCTGTCATCGCTCACCTTCTGGCGTTGTAAGGCCAATACTAGAACAGGGTGCTAACTATTGCAAGCACTACAGTTAGCACTCGGTCGGCTAACCATCAGTCAGTGGAACAGCAGCTGCGAGATCGAGTAGATGGCCAGGCCCGCGAGCGAGCCGACGACCGTGCCGTTGATCCTGATGAATTGCAGGTCCCGGCCCACCTGCAATTCGATCTTCCGGCTCGCCTCGTCGGCGTCCCAGCGCGCGACCGTGTCGGTCACCAATGTCGAGATCTCCGCGGAGTAGTTACCGACCAGATAGCGAGCACCGCGATCGATCCACCCGTCCACCTTGCCACGCATCGCCGGGTCGTCACGCAGACGCTCGCCGAGCTGCTGCACATTTTCGGCTACCTTGCGCCGCAGGGTGGAATCGGGGTCGTCGGCCGACTCCAAGATCAACCGCTTCGCCGCCCGCCAGGTGGCCTCGGCCATTCCGGTGATCTGATCGCGGCCCATGATCTCGGCCTTGACCTTCTCCGCCTTGGCGATCATCGCGTCGTCGTGTTGCAGGTCCTCGGCGAAATCCTGCAGAAAGCGATCGGCGGCCCGGCGCAATTCATGATCGGGATCGGAGCGCACCTTCCAGGTGAACTCGACGAGTTCCCGATAGATTCGCTCGGAAAGCAATGTGTTGACGAATTTCGGCGCCCATTGCGGCGCATCGCGCATCACGATCCGGTCGATCGTTTCCTGTGAGCCGAGCGCCCACTGATGCGCTCGCTCGGCCAGCAGATCGATCAGCGGCCGCTGCCGGTTGTCGGCGATCATCTCCGAGAGCACCCGGCCAAGCGGCGGCCCCCACAGCGGTTCGGCGATCCGCTTGACGATGGTGTTGTCGATGATCTGCTCGACGTCCTCGTCGCGCAGGGTGTTCACCACCGCGGTCAGGATCGTCGCGCTCTCCTTCGCCACCCTGGCCGCGTGCGCCGGATCGGCCATCCACCGGCCGACGCGCAGCGAGATCTGCGCCGAGTCCAGGCGTGCCGAGACCACATCGGGAGCGAGGAAGTTGGTACCGACGAAGGCGCCGAGACTCTCGCCGAGCTGGTCTTTCTTCTTGCGGATGATCGCGGTGTGCGGGATCGGCAGACCCAGCGGGTGTTTGAACAGTGCGGTGACCGCGAACCAGTCGGCCAGTGCGCCGACCATGCCCGCCTCCGAGGCCGCGCGGACATAGCCCACCCACTCGCCACCGCCGCCACGCGATTCGAGCCAGCGGCACAGCAGGTAGATCACGCTGGCCACCACCAGGAAACTGGTCGCCAGCGCCTTCATCTTGAACAGGTCGCGTTTTTTGCCCGCCTCGTCGGTCATCACCGCGAAGCCGGCGGGCTGTGCGGCGGGCTCGGTGCGCGGCGTGAGAACCGCCGTGTTGCCGGGAGATTTCTCCATAGCCACCATTCTGCTGTGCGCGCGGCGAGTGCGCCGCCGCCAACCCCGCGTGGCGTCTCCCACGACACGGCGAACCGCGCGGTTTGTCGTACGCGCGCGTAAGCACCGAAGTGTGGTAAATGCCGCAACGTGGGCCAAAGGGAGGGCCGCCCCACACCGGCGCGCCTAAGCTGTTGGCTAGAGACGCCAACATCGACCACAAGGGGGCTGTTCTGTCCACCGAAGACCTTGTCGAGATCGGCGAGCAGTCGAGCCGAGCCAGTGTGCGCGGCGGCGGCCAAGCCGACGGCCGCAAACGTCGGTGGCGCCAGCACAAGATCGACCGTCGCGAAGAGCTGGTCGACGGCGCCCTCAACGCCATCCGCGCGCGGGGCAGCCAGGCGGGCATGGACGAGATCGCCACCGAGATCGGCGTGTCCAAGACCGTGCTGTACCGCTACTTCGCGGACAAGAACGACCTGGTCCACGCCACCATGCAGCGCTTCATCGAAACCACCCTGCTGCCCCGGGTGTACGGCGCGATCAGCCTCGACGCCGACGAATACCAACTCGTGCGCGCCGCGATGACCGAATACGTCGGCACCGTCGACGACGACCCCGAGGTCTACCGGTTCATCATGAGCAATTCCGGGGGCGACAAGTCCTCGCTCGCGGAGTTCGAGCGGCTGTTCGCCGAGGTGGTCACCACGGTGCTGGTCGACCGAGCGCTCGGCAAGGGCATGCGCACCGACGGCGCGATGCTGTGGTCGTACATGCTGGTCGGCGGCATCCAGCTGGCCACGCACTGGTGGACCACCACCGACAAGGCCATGCCACGCCAGGACGTCATCGACTACCTCACGATGATGGCCTGGAGCGCGATCGAGGGCATCGCCAGGGCAGGCGGTTCACCCGAGATCTTCACCGCGCAGCCACATCCCCTTCCCGAGATGCCACAGCAGCAACCCTGAACAGCGTTTTCTCGCGTTCGGGGGAGCCGGGCTCGACAACTCAGAGCGGTTGGCTACGCTGAACCGAGCGGGGCGCTGTGGCTTGCGTCACCGCGGGTGGTCGCGTGACGCTGCGCGTCTACGCCACCCCGCACGTCGGCACCAACGGAGGTACCTCGATGGCGAAGAACGTGCCGACTTCCCGGCTTGCCCGCGGGACGAAACTGGGGGCAGTCGCGGCGGGTTCGGTCATCCGCTCGAAGAAGACCAGGCTATCCATGCGCGGCCGCTCGGAGGCGGTGCGCGCGCGGATGGCCGAGGAGTCGATGATCCGCACCACCGAACAGGTGGTCATGGTGCTCGGCACCATGAAGGGCGTCGCCATGAAACTGGGTCAGATGATGTCGGTGCTCGATCTGGATCTGGTGCCCGAGAACCATCGCGAGCGGTTCCAGCAGCGCCTCGCCGTGCTGCGCAACGCGGCACCGACGGTGTCGTTCGAGTCGATGCGCACGGTGATCGAGCAGGATTTCGGTGCTCCGCTGGCGGATGTCTTCGCCGAATTCGATCCGGAGCCGATCGCCGCCGCCTCGATCGGCCAGGTGTACCGGGCCACCCTGCACGACGGCCGTGCTGTCGCGGTGAAGGTCCAGTACCCCGGGGTCGACGCCGCCGTCCGTGCGGATCTGAAGAACCTCAACATGTTTCGCCGCGTGCTGGCCTCGGCGATGCCGTGGATCACTCCCGCGGTGCTCGATGAGCTGAAACTCAATATGGAGAGCGAGCTCGACTACCAGGCCGAAGCCGCTACGCAGTCCGAGATCGCGCACCTGTATCGCGAGCACCCGTTCATCGTGGTGCCCGCCTCGGTGCCCGAGCTGTCGACCACCCGCGTGCTGGTCAGCGAGTTCATCGACGGCGACGGCTTCGACGAGATCCGGAAAATGCCCGCGGCGCTTCGTGATCGGGTGGGCGAGATCATCTACCGCTTCTACGTCGGCTCGCTGTTCAACTTCAACGAGTTCTGTGGCGACCCGCATCCGGGCAATGTGCTGCTCGCCCGGGACGGCCGAGTCGCCTTCCTCGACTTCGGCTTGTTCAACCGGATGGACCCCAGGCTGGTCGAGTTCGAAATCCAGTGCCTGCGCGCGGCCGCCGAGGATCGTGCCGAAGACCTGCGGCAGTTGATGATCGATCGCGGCGTGATCGATTCGCCCGAGGAGATCGGCGCCGAGGAATGCCTCGAATACGTGCTCGCCGCCTCGGAATGGTGCCTGGTCGACGAGGAACTCACCATCACCCCCGAACTGGCCAGCGGCGCGTTCCTGCTCGCCGTCGACCCGAGGGCCAGTGAGTTCACCGGCATGAAGCAGCAGAATCTGCCGCCGGAACACCTGTTCTCGCGCCGCGCCGACTTTCTCACCTTCGGCATGCTCGGACAGCTCGACAGCACCAACAACTGGCATGTGATCGCCAGGGAATGGCTCTACGGCGACCAGCCGGTCACCGAACTCGGTCTGGCCCATCGCGATTGGCTCAGCACCCACCCACCCAAACCGGTGAAGAAGACCCGCGCCCGCAAGGCGAGCGCATCAGCCACCAAGCCCTGATCATCTTTCGAAAGGCGCATCATGCCGCAGCACCGTGAGTTCGACCTGATCCTGTTCGGCGCAACGGGTTTCGTCGGCAAACTCACCGCCGAATACCTGCTCACCGCGGCCCCGGCCGACGCCAGGATCGCCCTGGCCGGTCGCTCGGCGGCCAAGCTCGCCGCCACCCGCGACGAGCTCGGCCCGGCTGCCGCGAATTGGGACCTCGTCGTCGCCGATGCCAGCGATCCGGCCTCGCTGGCGGCCATGGCCGAGCGCACCAAGGTCGTGGTCACCACCGTCGGCCCGTACCTGCGCTACGGCATGCCGCTGCTGGGCGCGTGCGCCGCGGCGGGCACCCACTATGCCGACCTCACCGGCGAGCCGCTGTTCATCCACGACGCCATCGAGAAGTACGAGCAGACCGCGGTCGACTCGGGCGCCAAGATCGTGAATTCCTGTGGCTACGACTCGATTCCGTCGGATCTGAGCGTGTACGAGATCTACCGCGCCACCATCGCCGACGACACCGGCGAGCTCGAGGACACCACCCTGGTCGCCTATCTCAAGGGCGGCATGAGCGGCGGCACCATCGATTCCGGGCGCGCCATGATGGAAGACGTCGCGGCCGATTCCGCGCGCGGCAAGATCCTGGCGCACCCGTACTCGCTGAGCCCGGACCGCAGCATGGAACCCGATGTCGGCCGCCAGTCCGATCAGGCGCTGGCCCGCGCCGGCAGCATCGACGCCAGCCTGGACGGCTGGGTCACCACGTTCGTGATGGCCTCGCACAACACCAAGGTCGTGCGCCGTACCAACGGCCTGCTCGGCTGGGCATACGGCAAGCAGTTCCGCTACCGCGAGGTGATGAACGCGGGCACCTCGGCCGCCGCGCCGCTGGTCGCCGCGGGTATCGCGGGCGGCATCGTGGCCGGC
Source organism: Nocardia sp. IBHARD005 (assembly GCF_052814245.1). Taxonomy (NCBI): domain Bacteria; kingdom Bacillati; phylum Actinomycetota; class Actinomycetes; order Mycobacteriales; family Nocardiaceae; genus Nocardia; species Nocardia sp. IBHARD005. The sequence goes on along the minus strand of NZ_CP199935.1, from coordinate 2,139,967 downwards.
ATGGCCTCGGGCGCGGTCCTTTCGAGGGTTTCGCTCGGCCGCAAGTTGCTCGACCGGATCCTACCCAAGCCCGGCACCGGCCCCGACGAAAAGGCCCGCCGCAGTGGCTGGTTCACCATGAAGACCTTCGCGCGCACCAGCTCCGGCGCCAAGTACCAGGCCACCTTCTCCGGCACCGGCGACCCCGGCTACCAGGCCACCGCCGTGCTGCTCGGCCAAAGCGGCCTGAGCCTGGCCCTCGACACCCTGCCCGAGCGGGCGGGCGTGCTCACCCCCGCATCCGCGATGGGCGAGGCGCTCACCGCGCGGCTGCGGGAGGCGGGTATGACCATCGAGGTCGCACGGCAGTGAATCTGGCTCGCAAGACGATGAACGCCCCGGCGCTGGCGGCGGTGTACGAGCACGCGTGGCGACCCACGCTGTTCTACCTCGCCAGCGGCCGGACCACCGGCACCGACCGCCGCGACGCGGTCGGCACCCTGCGCCTGAGCGGCCCCATGAAAGTGCTCGATGTGGCATGCGGCCCAGGAAATTTCACCCGATACCTCAGCGAATACCTGACCAAGGGCGGCTTCGTCACAGGCCTTGACTACTCGGCGCCGATGCTGGCCAAGGCCGCCACCGACAACGCGAGCCCCCGCGTCGGCTACGTCCGCGGCGACGCGCGCACACTGCCCTTCCCCGACGGAACCTTCGACGCCGTCTGCTGTTTCGGCGCCCTGTACCTGATCCCCGAACCGCTGGTCGCTACCCGCGAGATGATCCGCGTCCTCGCCCCCGGCGGCCGCATCGCGATCAGCACCAGCTACATCGAGGACAACCTCTTCGGCTCGGCGAGCAGCCTGGCCGCGAGCATGAGCGGCCTACGCCTGTTCGACCGCGACATCTTCCCGAAGCTGTTCGCCCGGGCGGGCCTGACCGAAATCGACCAGCGCGTCCACCGTTTCATGCAGTACGTCGACGCCACCCGGCCACTCTGAACACGCCTCGAGTGCCCTTCCCCTCTCGCCGACAGTGGATCCCCGCGACAGAGATCATCGGCGAACTGGTCCGCCTCGGCCCCGACACCACCGGGTTGCGGGCCGAACTGCGCGAAACCCTGCCCGAGACGACAGATGACCTCCGGTGGTGAGTGAATCGCGGCGGGCACTGGCCGGCACAGCTGGATAGCGGCCACGGCCATCGCCCACCGTATCCCGCTCGTGACGCAAGACAGCGACTACGACTCCATGCCAGGCCTCGACGTCATCCAGCTCTGACTTCGACGGGCAAACCAAGTCAGGCGACCGGATCAGGGCCGATCCGACCCGACCGCTGACCGGCACCACCAAGTCCCGGCGTGTTTCGGGGGAACTCGATCCAGAAGCTGCTTCCGCGACCCGGCTGGGCGTCGACTCCGAAAGTTCCCTTGTGCGCGTGCATGATCGCGGCGACGATCGCCAAACCCAGACCATTGCCGCCCCGGCTGCGCGCCCGGCCACTGTCGGCTCGATAGAACCGGTCGAAAAGATGCGGGAGGTGCTCGGGCGCAATACCGGGCCCGGTGTCCTCGACCGAGATCCGTACCGAATCGCCGATTCCGATGACGCGAATGGTGATCGCGGCATCACTGGGAGTGTGCCGCAGCGCGTTCGTGGCCAGCGACAGCACCGCTTGGATCACCCGGTCCGGCACCGCTTCGGCGCAGCGGGATCGTGGTGTTTCGAGGTGGATACCGCGCTCGGGCTGGATGACTCGCAGATCGTCGACGACGGCCGTGACCAGGGGCACGATGTCGACCAGTACACGATCTGCGATGCCGTGCTCGTCCAGATCGTTCAGGTCGAGGAGCGCTTCGACGATGCCTGCCATCCGGCGGGCCTCATCGTTGATCCGGCGCATCGCGTCCTGAACCCCGTCGGTATCGAGCGATCCGCCGGACGAGTACAGGGCGGAGTATCCACGCAGGGTTGTCAGTGGCGTACGTAGTTCATGGGACGCGTCGGCGACGAACCGCCGCATCCGGTCCTCGGTGGCTTGGATGGCGTCGATCATGGTGTTCAGCGCCTGACCCAACCGGGCAGCCTCGGTCCCTGTTTTGTACGCCTCCACACGGCGATCTGTGGCTCCGGCGGCAATCGCATCGGCGGCTTCGGTCATCCGGGCGATGGGCGCCAAACCGAGGCGGTGCACCCACCAGACGACCGCACCGACAACCAGTCCGATAATGACTCCGGCCGCCGTCAGCGCCAGAATCAGTTGCCTCGTGGCATCGCGTGCGTTCTGGGCAGAGATCCCGATGACCGCGGTGGCGCCGGCGGATTCGATCGTCATCACCCGCATCTCCGACGCGGCTCCGCCCGTGGTCGGCAGACCTGTCGGTACGGGAAGTGACCGCGCACCTTGCAGATTCGGAGTCACATTCGGGTTCTCAGGAGGCGCCTGAACGGTGGTCAGGGTGCCGTCGGCGTTGCGAATCCCGAGGTAGATGTCACCGAACGCGGGCGGGAACCGGTTGACCTGTCTCGTCTGCTGGCTCAGAAGGAGCGGCACCAGCGGATTCGCTGCCAGTTGCGAGAGCCGGGTGTCGAGTTGCTGCACGAGGTAGTGGCGCTGGATCACGACAACGGCGCCACCGGCGGCCAGCATCGTCAGGGTCAGCGCGATGAGCGCCAGTGTGAGCCGCTTCGCCAGCGACATCAGGCGTCCCTGATGCAGTAACCCACGCCACGCACGGTGTGGATGAGCTTCGGACCGCCGCGGTCGATCTTCTTACGCAGGCTGCTGATGAATGTCTCGATGACCGCTGACTCGCCGTCGAAGTTGTACTGCCACACATGATCCAGGATCCGCGCCCGGGTAACCACTCGACCGACGTTGCTGATGAGACATCGAAGCAGGGTGAATTCGGTGACCGTCAGATGTATTTCCTCGTCACCGCGCCACACGCGGTGCGCCTCGTCGTCGAGCACCAGATCCGCCACCCGCCATTGAGCGGGCAGTTCGGTGATCGCTCCCCGCCTGCGCAGTGCGACCTGAACGCGGGCCACCACCTCCTCCAAGACGAACGGTTTGACGATGTAATCGTCACCGCCACTGGTCAATCCGCGGACTCGTTCGGCGGTGTCGGACCGTGCGGTGAGGAACAGGACGGGTGCGTCGCAGCCGCGGTCGCGCAATTTGGTCAGGACCACGTAGCCGTCGTCGTCGGGCAGCATGATGTCGAGCACGATCGCGTCCGGACGATAGCTGTCCGCCAGCGCCAGCGCCTGCCTGCCGGTCGAGGCGATCTCCACCGCGCACCCGGCCATCCGCAGACCGGTGCCGACCAGATAGGCGATGTTCTCTTCGTCGTCCACCACAAGGACCCGCGGCGAGGTCACCGATGACTCGCCGGCGGGCAGTGGCGTCGGGGTCGCAGGCATAGCGACATGATGCCCGTCGACGATGTGAGGTGGCTCGAGGTTACCTGGCGGTTTCCTGTGAACCAGTACCCAGGAAACCGCAAGGAACTCTTCAAGAGCCCGCCAGCCGCGCCGTCAAGACTCAGTTTGTCGCCGCAGTCGCGTCGGCTAAGTCGAGGAAAGGAACGTCGGTATGCGTACCGTCCGCAATTCGTTCGTGGCCATCGCCATGATGGGAATGGCTCTGTCTGCTGGTCTGGGTGCCGGATCCGCATCGGCTGCGCCGGGCGAAGGGCCTGGCATCCATGCCCAGCTCACCGATGAGCAGAAGCAGTGCCTGGCCGGCCAGGGCCTCAATCGAGACAACCGACCGGAAGGCAAGCCCTCCCAGGAGCGGATCGATGCGCTGAAGTCGGCGATGGCCGCGTGTGGGATCCCCAAGCCCGAACGGCCCCAGCTCACCGATTCGCAGAAGCAGTGCCTGAGCGACGCGGGTTTCAGTCGCGAGAACCGACCGGAAAGCAAGCCTTCGGACGAGCAGATCGCCTCGGCCAAGGCGGCCTTCGAGGCATGCGGCATCTCCCGGCGATGATCTAGCTGAGTCGGATCGAACGGGTTGGGCCTTCACGGGTGCCCAACCCGTTCGCCGGAATACCGAACACGCCGGGTAGCGCGGCTCGCGCACCTGGTCGCGGCGGTAGCGTCGCCGCATGCACACGCTGCAGTGTGGGAAAAGAGCCCGTGTGGTGCACAGCGCCGACCCGGCGGGCGTGCAGTGCTGGCAGGCAACGATTGCGTCGAGCTTGCCCGGTAAACACACCCACTAGTGGTAGGCATGGGAAATGGCGAAACACTGGACCGAACCAGCTGATATCGCACTGCGCGCCGACGGACAGCGCGTCGCCGATCTCGACACTTCGAGCACGCCGGGCTTCACCGGCGGCAAGCGTCTTGGCAAGGAACTGCTCGCCGAACGGGCGACGGTGCTCTCGGTCTTGCAGGAGAAGCTGTTCGCGCACGGTCGCACCGGCGGACAGCACAGCGTGCTGCTGATCTTGCAGGGCATGGACACCGCGGGCAAGGGCGGCATCGTGCGCCACGTCATCGGGTCGGTCGACCCGCAGGGCGTCGACCACGCGTCCTTCGGCGTACCGACCGAGCTGGAGAAACAGCACGACTTCCTGTGGCGCATCCGCAACAGGCTGCCCGCGCACGGTCAGATCGGCGTCTTCGATCGCTCCCATTACGAGGACGTGCTGGTGGTGCGGGTGCACGAGCTCGTGCCGCAGGCGGAGTGGGAGCAGCGCTACGACCAGATCAACGCCTTCGAGAAGGAGGTCGCCGACGCGGGCACCACCATCGTGAAGGTCGCCATGTTCGTGTCCCTCGACGAGCAGAAGAAGCGGCTGCGCGAACGGCTCGAGCGGCCGGACAAATACTGGAAGTTCAGCCCCTCCGACATCACCGAACGCGCGTACTGGCCCGAATATCAGAAGGCCTACCAGGCGGTTCTCGCCCGCACCAACACCGAATACGCGCCCTGGTACGTGCTGCCCGCCGACCACAAGTGGTACGCGCGTCTCGCGGTCACCGAGCTGCTGATCGCCGCGTTGTCCCAGCAGAAACTCGACTGGCCGCCTGCCACCTTCGATATCGCCGAGCAGCTACGCCGACTCGACGAGTCCTGACGGCCGGCTTTGCGGAAACTCTCAGGTTCGGCCCGCATGATGTTCCCGGTGGAAAGCAAACGAGCGAAAGGCGTGTGACGACGGTGAGCACGGGCAAGAGTCCCTCGGGCAGGAATCCGCTGGCGGCGGCCGAGGCGGCCGACAAGAAGCGCAAGATCGCGATCCAGGTCGGCGTCGCCGCGGTCCTGGTCGCGCTGGTCGCGGCCATCGGCATCGGCATCGCGGTGCAGAAGTCCGATTCCGACAAGGAATCGACGACCATTTCGGCGGCGCAGCTGCCCGCGACGGGCGGGGCGGTGACCGAGACCGGCACGGTCGTGATCGGCAACCCCGATGCCAAGGTCAAGGTGCGCGTGGTCGCCGACCTGCAGTGCCCGGCCTGCAAGCAGTTCGAGGCCGCCAACGGGGAGGCGCTGGCCAAGGCCACCGCCGACGGCACCGCCGCCGTCGAATACCAGATCATCTCGTTCCTCGACAAGGCCTCCACCAACCAGTACTCCTCGCGCGCTGCCAACGCGTCGTTCTGCGTGGCGAAGTCCGATACGACCAAGTACCAGTCCTGGTTGCAGTCGATGTTCGACAAGCAGCCCGCCGAGGGCGGCGCGGGCCTGAGCAACGCCGAGCTCATCGAGATCGCCACCGCGGCCGGATATTCCGATCCGGCGGTAGCGACCTGCATCAATGACAAGCCGTACAACGACTACATCCAGCAGGTCACCCAGACCACGCTGCAAAGTGGCGTGAAGTCGACGCCGTCGGTGTACATCAACGGCCAGCTGAACCAGTCCGATGCGATCTTCACCGAGAACGGCCTGGCCTCCGTGATCGCTGACGCGGCCAAGTGATCACCGCCCCCGCCCGCTCGGCCTGGCTGCTGCTGATCGCCGGGCTGGCGGGCTGGCTGGCGTCGTTCACGCTCACCGTCGAACGGTTCAAGCTGTTCGTCGACCCGGATTACGTCACCTCGTGCAGCATCAACTCGGTGCTGTCGTGCGGGTCGATCATGAAGACCGACCAGGCCGCGGTCTTCGGTTTCCCGAACCCGCTGATCGGCGTCGTCGGGTTCTCGGTGGTGGTGACCCTCGCCGTGCTGTCGGTGGTCGGCGTCGGGTTCCCGCGCTGGATCTGGGGCGGGCTGTGGATCGGCACCGTCCTCGGGATCGCCGGGCTGTGCTGGCTGATCTTCCAGAGCCTCTACCGCATCAACGCGCTGTGCCCGTACTGCATGGTGGTATGGGTGGCGGTGCCGGTGCTGTTCGCGGTGACCACCCAGGAGTTGTGGGGTCGCTCGCGTGGGGCGATGGGGATCCTCGCCGAATGGCGCTGGACCCTGGTTGTGGTCTTCTACGCGGTGGTGCTGCTGCTGGTGTTCCTGAAGTTCCAGGACTACTGGTTGAGCCTGGTCTAGCCGGCTTAGGACTCAGCCTTCTTGCGCTTCTTCTTCGGCGTCGGCGTATCGGCTTCTTCGGTGACTTCGTAGCGCCGCACATAGGCGCCCGCGAATCCTTGCAGCGTGGCGGTGACAGGAATCGCGAGCAGGGCGCCGGTCGGCCCGAGCAACGCGGCACCCGCGATCACCGCCCCGAAGGCCACCGCCGGATGCATGTCCAGGGTGGTCGCGGTGATGCGCGGTTGCAGAACGTAGTTCTCGAACTGCTGATAGGCGACGATGAACAGCAGGATCCACAGCGCCGTGATCGGGTCGTGCACCAGCGCAACCAGCACCGGGAGCGCGCCGGCCATGTACGTGCCGACCGTCGGGATGAACTGGGAGACAACGCCGACCCACAGCGCCAAGGCGAACGCCGACGGCACCTCGAGCACCCGCAGCGCGACATAGTGCGCGATCGCCGAGCACAGCGCGAGCAGGGCCCGCGAATAGATGTAGCCGCCGGTCTTCTCGACCGCGATGTCCCAGGCCCGCAACACATGCCTCTGCTGTTTCGGCGGCAGCAGCGAACACACCCAGGTGCGAAAACGCGGCCCGTCGGCCGCGAAGTAGAACGTGAACAGCAGCACCCCGAGCAGCTGGAACAGCGCGCCGATCGCGACAGTGCCGATGCCCCAGACGTTTCCGGCCAGACCCACCAGATACTTCTCGATCGTGGAACTCCACTCCGAGGCGTACTTGGTCAGGTCGTCGCCCGAAATATCCTGGTGGAAGGTCGAATTGACCCAGTCGACCAGATCCTGGACGTAGTCGGGAGCGTTCGTCACCAGCATGGTCACCTGGTTGACCAGCAGCGCGCCCAGCGTCCACACGAACGCGACGATCACCACCAGCACCACCAGGAACACCGCACCGGTGCCCGCCCCGCGCCGAACCCCGCGCGCGGCAAGCCAATTCACTGCGGGTTCGATCGCGAACGCCAGGAATATCGACACCAGCAGCACGGTCAGCAGGCCCTGCATCTTGGCGAGCACCCAGAACGCCGCGATCAACCCGGCCACCGCGAGCACGGCGTACAGCAACGCCCGCGGCAGCCAGCGTGGTGGTGTTCGCACCGACCAGAAAGCAGGCAGGACACTCACGTCGGCGGGCGGTGCGGCGGGTTCAGCGGATTCGTCCTCGGCAACCACGAATGTCACGGTACCGAGGACGAGCGCCCACAGCCCATCGGCGCGCGTGCCGCCGACCCGGCGGACTACACCGTGGCGGTGTCGATCACGAACCGGTACTGGACGTCGCTGGCGACCACGCGGTCGTACGCGGAGTCGATCTCGTCGGCGGAGATCAGTTCGATCTCCGCGCCGATCCCGTGCGAGGCACAGAAGTTCAGCATCTCCTGGGTCTGTGCGACGCCACCGATCATCGAACCGGCCAGTGACCGGCGGAAGCCGGCGAGGTTGCGCCCGGTGACGCTCATCGGGTTCTCCGGCAGGCCGAGGATGACGAGCGTGCCGTCGAGGGCGAGCAGGCGCAGGTAGCTGTCGATGGGCAGGTCGGCCGACACCGTGTTGATGATCAAGTCGAACTGACCGCGCAGCTGACGGAAGGTTTCCTTCTCGCTGGTGGCGTAGTAGTGGTCGGCCCCCATGCGCAGGCCGTCGTCGCGCTTGCGCAGCGACTGGCTGAGCACCGTGACCTCCGCGCCGAGCGCCGCGGCGATCTTCACCCCGACGTGCCCGAGCCCGCCCATCCCGATGATCGCGACCTTCTTACCCGGTCCCGCGTTCCAGTGCTTCAGCGGCGAGTAGAGCGTGATGCCCGCGCACAGCAGCGGCGCGGCGACATCGAGGCCGATGCCTTCGGGAATCGCGACGACGAAGCTCTCCTCGACCACGATCTGGGTGGCGTAGCCGCCCATCGTGTACCCGCCCGGCTGCGCGGTTTCGGGGACGGGCGAGTTATAGGTCCAGGTGGGGCCGTTGGTGCAGTACTGCTCCTCGCCCGCCAGACACGGCACGCACTTACCGCACGAGTTCACCAGGCAGCCGACGCCGACCCGGTCACCGACCTGGTACTTGCGCACCGACGAGCCGACCGCGGCGACGATGCCCGCGATCTCGTGGCCGGGCACGCACGGATACTGCGCGCCACCCCACTCGTCACGCGCGGTGTGGATATCGGAGTGGCAGATACCGGCGTACTTGATGTCGATCAGGACATCGTCGGGACCGACTTCGCGTCGTTCGATGGTGACCTTTTCGAAGGCCCCGTCAGGGGAGGGCTTGGCGTAGGCGGCAGCGGTGCTCATGGCTACATGCCTACAGCCGCATGCGTGCTTTGCCAAGTAGGCCGCACCGACGGCGGGGTCTCGGGCCCGATCGGGCCTCGTACCGCGTCCTGATCGAGACCGCCGGACGCGGAAAACGGGTCACAATGGACTGGTCGGCTCGCGAGAGAGGACATGTGCTGTGAAGCGTGTCGGACAAGTGCTGGTGACGATGCTGGTGGCGCTGCTCGGGGTCAGCGCGTTTCTCGGGTATCGCGGGGAGTTCACCCTGGTCGAGCCGGAGTTCGTGGCGCAAGCGCAGGCACCGGTACTGGTGCCGCTCGACCCCGTGCTGGTCGCCGGTCAGGTGGAATCGGTACTGGTCAATATCGACGTCGACGCGGCCGGTTTCGGCATCGGGGCGGCCGGGTCGGGGATCGTGCTCACCGCCGACGGGCAGATCCTGACCAGCCATCACGTGATCAAAGGGGCCGAGGCGCTGAGCGTCACCGATATCGCCAACGGACTGGTCTACGAGGCGACCGTGCTCGGCTACGACTCCGGCGCAGACATCGCGCTGTTGTCGTTGGGCGGGGCGGCAGGACTGCCGACCGCGCGGCTCGGCACCTCCGCCGACCTGCGGATCAGCCAGGATGTGCTGGCCATCGGCGACGCGGGCGGCGACGGCGGCCAGCCGACCTCGGTCGCCGGTCCGATCACCGATCTCGACGCGACGATCGTCGCCATGAACTCCGCCGACCTGACCCGCAAGGCACTGAACGGGATGCTGGAGATCGCCGCGCCGGTGATGGGCGGGCAGTCCGGCGGCGCGCTGGCCGACGCGTCGGGGGCGGTGGTCGGGGTGATCACGGCGGCGTCGGGCGAGGCCGCAAGGGCCGAAGGCAAACCGGCCAACGGCTATGCGGTCCCCATCGATACCGCCATGCGGATCGTGGCGCAGATCCGTTCGGGAACGCCGACCGAAACCGTCCATATCGGCCCGACCGCGACCCTCGGCGTGCAGGTGATCGATGCCAGACCGGCAGGCGCCCAGGTGAGTTGGGCCTTCTACGGCCAACCCGCGCGCGCGGCCGGGATCACCATCGGGGACGTGATCACCGCGGTCGACGGCGTCTCGATCACCACCGCGAAGGCACTGAGCGCGGCCATCAACGTCCGCAAACCCGCCGATCCGGTCCGGCTCGATGTCACCTCACCGGACGGCGCAACCCGAACCGTCGAGGTGGCGCTGGCCCAGGGAACACCCAACTAGCCAACAACCTGAACCCACGTGGTAGTCGGTGCCGGGCAGGCCGACCATCACCCCGTCGTATCCGGCGTGGTTCTCGAACCGGTGCAGCTCGCGCAACCCGAGCCCGTCGACGTAGAAGCGCACTACCTCGTCGAGCCGATCAGTCGGACGCGCGATCCGAACCTGCGCAACAGGCAGGGACTCCGGCCAACTCAGCACCGCGACCCTCCCGACCTCACGCTATCGCCGCGAACTGTGGTAGTCGACGCCGAGATCCGCTGGGGTTCAGGCATTCTCATGTTCAACGGAGGCCAATCCTGGGAAAAGGAACAACCGGCAACGAAAGACTTGTTCACTCACTCCGCTGTCGCGGCCGCCACCTGTGCGGCAAGCGCCCGCCGGCGAACCCGGCGCGCCGCGGCCACCATGTTCCGCAACGACGGCTCCAGCTGCCAGTAGTGGCGTGTCTTGAGCCCGCCGTCGGGATTGGCCCACAACCGTTGCGGGGTTACGGCATTCGCGGCCTGCGTGAGCAGCTCGTCGAACTCGTCGATATCGGGGATGCGGGCCGAGCGGCTCTCGTACACACCGGGGCCGACGCCGTGGGTGAGGCCGTGGCCGGTGGAGAGGTCCTGGGTGAGCGCCTCGATGACCCATTCGATCGAGCGGGTCGCCACGATCGCGGTGACGTCGGCGTCGAGCTGATCGATCGCGTCGACCACCTCGGTGCGACCGGAATAGCCGATGTGCGTGTGGATCTGGGTGTCGGGGCGCACCCCGGAGGTGGCCAGCTTGAACGCACCGACCGCCCAGCGCAGGTACTCCTCGCGGCCGCGCGGGCGGGCGGGGAGCAGCTCACGGATGGCGGGTTCGTCGACCTGGATGATCGCGATCCCGGCCTTCTCCAGGTCGACCACTTCGTCCCGAATGGCAAGTGCCACTTGGTCGGCGGTCTCGTAGAGCGGCTGATCCTGGCGAACGAACGAGCGCGCCAGCATCGTGACCGGCCCGGTGACCATGCCCTTGACCGGCTTGTCGGTCAGCGACTGCGCGTAGGTGGTCCATTCCACCGATATCGGCGCAGGCCGTGCCACATCGCCGTAGAGGATCGGCGGTCGCACACAACGCGAGCCGTACACCTGCACCCAGCCGAAGCGGGTGGTCGCGAAACCGTCGAGCTGCTCGGCGAAGAACTGGATCATGTCGTTGCGCTCGTGCTCACCGTGCACGAGAACATCGAGGCCGATGTCTTCCTGCAGGCGGATCGTCGCCTCGATCTCGGCCTCGACCAGCTTGCGGTAGTCGTCGCCGGACAGCCGACCCGAGGCCACCTCGTAGCGGGCCTGGCGCAGCTTGCCGCTCTGCGGGAACGAACCGAGCGTGGTGGCGGGCACCAGCGGCAGGTTCAGCCGCTCCTGCTGCGCGGCCGCGCGCACATCGTAGGGCGCGCGTTCGCGCATCTCGGGCGTCACCGCGTACACCCGCTGGCGCACCGCGTGCTTCTGCTTGAAATGCACCTCGGTCGGCCGCTTGCGCCAGTGCTCCGACGGGCCCTCGGTGAGTGCCTTGGCGAGCGAGACGACCTCGCCCACCTTCTGTTTCGCGAAGGCGAGCCGGTCGGCGACATTGCCTTCGATGTCGTATTCGGCGAGCACATCGTAGGGCACGTGCAGCAGCGTGGTGCCGGTGGACACCACCAGATCCGGGCACACCTCGGCGATCGCGTTGAGGTAGTTCAGCGTGACCACCCGGTCGGCCCGCCACACATTGGTGCCACTGATGACACCCGCGTAGATCCGCTTGCGCTTGATCCCGGGGATCTCGGCCAGTTCCTCCGGCGTCATCCGGTACGAGGCCAGATCGAGCCCGATCGCCTCGACGTTGCTCGCGGCCAGAATCCGCAGCGCCTCACCGAAGTCGCCGTACTGCCCGGTGACCAGGATGCGCGGGCGCAGCGGCGCCTTCGCCAGCCGGTGGTAGGCCTTCTCGAACGCGGCCAGCTCGGCGGGCGTGCGCTCACCGGTGAAGCAGGGTTCGTCGAGCTGCACGCAGGTCGACCCGCGCTTGGCGAGGATCTCGAACAGCTCTTCGTAGAACGGCAGCAGCTGATCGAGCAGGCTCAGCGTGTCGAACTCGGTCTCGCCCGGCACATGCCCGGCCTTCGACAGCAGCAGCAGCGACACCGGGCCGAGCACCACCGGACGCAGCTCGATCCCGCGGGCGGCCGCCCGGTCCCACTCGTCGAGCAGGGCCTGCGGATGCAGCGAGAACGTGGTGTCGGCGTCGAGTTCGGGCTGGCGGTAGTGGTAGTTGGTGCCGAAGAAACGCACCAGCTCGAGCGGCGGGGTGTCCGGGTTGCCGCGTGCCATCAGGAAGTAGAAGTCGAGCGGGTCGAGCCCGGCTTCGAACTGCTTGAAACGCGAGGGCACCGCACCGAACAGCAGCGCGTTGTCGAGGATGTGATCGTAGAAGGAGAAGGTGTTTCCCGGCACCTGCGTGAGTCCGGTGGCGGCCAGCTCGTTGAACTGACGCTCCTGGATATCGCGGCCTACCGCGCGCAGTTCCTCGCGTTCCATCGACCCGCGCCAGTAGGCCTCGAGCGCACGCTTGAGCTCTCGATGCGGACCGATCCTCGGGTATCCGAGAACGCTGGACCCGAATCCATCGGTGACGTTGACCATGACCGGGATACTCCCTTTCGATCACCTGCGCGGTCGCCCGGTCGACGCCGGACCCACGCATCGCTGCGCTCGACATAACACCGGAAACGCAAGCGCGTCCGGCTACAGCAGCTTAAGCCGCCAGAACACCCCTTCACCGCACCCCCCGCAAACCCCGAGCACCTGAGCGCCTTTTTGTAAGTCTCTTTAGGGGCCCGCCCTGATCTGGACTGACCGAAGGGTGCGACGAAGGAGTACCCGTAGGGAGGGAAGATCAGGGGCCCGAAGGGCCCCGCTCGAGCGCGCCAGCGCTCCAAAAACACAGCCACCAAACGACCCCGAGCGGGCAGCCCTGATGTGTCCCTACCGAACTGCCCGCGGACGTCTATTTGCCGTACTGGTAGAACCCGGCTCCGGTCTTCTTACCGAGCAGTCCAGCTTCGACCATGCGCATCAGCAGCGGCGGGGCGGAGTAGAGCGGCTCCTTGAACTCGGAGTACATCGAGTCCGCGATCGACTTCACGGTGTCGAGGCCGACGAGGTCGGTCAGCGCCAGCGGGCCCATCGGGTGGGCACAGCCGAGCACCATCGCCTTGTCGACGTCGTCCTTGGTGGCGAAGCCCGACTCGACCATCCGGATGGCCGAGAGCAGATACGGCACCAGCAGCGCGTTGACGACGAAACCGGAGCGGTCGGCCGAGCGCACGATCTGCTTGCCGAGGATCTCGGCGGCGAACTGCTCGGCGCGCTTGGCGACCGGCTCGCTGGTCTTGAGCGTGGTGACCAGCTCGACCAGCGGCAGCACCGGCACCGGGTTGAAGAAGTGCAGACCGACCACACGCTCGGGGTTCGCGGTGGCGACGGCGATCTTCATGATCGGGATCGAGGAGGTGTTGGAGGCGAGCACGGCGTTGGGGTCGGTGACGACCTTGTCCAGCTCGCTGAAGATCGCCGTCTTGACCTCTTCGTTCTCGACAACGGCTTCGACCACCAGCTGACGGTCGGCGAAGTCGCTGAGATCGGAGGTGAAGCGCAGCCGCCAGGCCGCCTGCTCCCGCTCACGCTCGGTGATCTTGCCGCTGCTCACCCCACGGTCCAGCGAACGCAGGATCCGTGCGCGGCCCGCAGCGGCGAGTTCACGGGTGGTCTCGTAGACGAGGACGTCGACATGCGCGCGTGCGCACACTTCGGCGATACCAGCGCCCATCTGTCCCGCGCCGATGATTCCGACGCGCTGAATCTTCTCGCTGCTGCTCACGTCCCGCTCCTGTAATTTTGGCGGCTGGCGCCGCGGATTTCGGCCCTGTGACCCCGCCTCTTCCCTCCCTCCGGGCACTCCTTCGTCGCACCCTCCGGTCAGTCCAGAGTCGGGGGCGGGCCGAAATCTTTTAGATTTCGGCCCACAATATAGGGATGCCCTCCCCTGTCGGGGCTGATCGACAGGGGAGGGCGTACACCCCTACCTTTGTAGAGGAAATCCGTTGCTAATCAAAGCAACTCAGTGGAACTGGCCCTCTTCGGTGGAGCCCTTCAGAGCAGCCGTCGAGGTGTTCGGGTCGACGGTGGTGGCGATGGTGTCGAAGTAGCCGGCACCGACCTCACGCTGGTGCTTGATGGCGGTGAAGCCACGCTCGGCAGCAGCCTTGAACTCGCGCTCCTGCAGGTCGACGAACGCGGTCATGCCCTCGCGAGCGTAGCCGTGCGCCAGGTCGAACATGCCGTAGTTGAGCGAGTGGAAGCCCGCCAGGGTGATGAACTGGAACTTGAAGCCCATCGCGCCGAGCTCACGCTGGAACTTCGCGATGGTCGCGTCGTCCAGGTGCTGCTTCCAGTTGAACGAAGGCGAGCAGTTGTAGGCCAGCAGCTGGTCCGGGAACTCGCTGCGAACCGACTCGGCGAACTTGCGCGCGACCTCGAGATCCGGGATACCGGTCTCCATCCAGATGAGGTCGGCGAAGGGGGCGTAGGCCTTGGCACGCGCGATGCAGGGCTCGATGCCGTTCTTCACACCGAAGAAGCCCTCGGCGGTGCGGGTGCCGTCCAGGAACTCACGGTCGCGCTCGTCCACATCGGAGGTGATGAGGGTGGCGGCCTCGGCGTCGGTGCGGGCGATGATCACCGAAGGCACGTCGGCGACATCAGCAGCGAGCCGGGCAGACGTAAGAGTGCGGATGTGCTGCTGGGTGGGGATCAGCACCTTGCCACCGAGGTGGCCGCACTTCTTCTCCGAAGCCAGCTGGTCTTCCCAGTGCACACCGGCGGCGCCGGCCACGATCATGGCCTTCTGCAGCTCGTAGGCGTTCAGCGCGCCACCGAAGCCGGCCTCGGCGTCGGCCACGATCGGGGCCAGCCAGTTCTTGACCGACTCGTCGCCCTCGACCTTGGAGATCTCGTCGGCGCGCGAGAGCGCGTTGTTGATGCGACGCACGACCGCGGGAACCGAGTTCGCCGGGTACAGCGACTGGTCCGGGTAGGTGTGGCCGGACAGGTTGGCGTCACCGGCGACCTGCCAACCGGACAGGTAGATGGCCTTCAGGCCGGCGCGAACCTGCTGCACGGCCTGGTTGCCGGTGAGGGCGCCCAGCGAGTTGATGTAGTCCTCGTTGTTCACGAGGTCCCACAGGATCTCCGAACCGCGACGGGCGAGGGTGTGCTCCTCGACGACGTTGCCCTGCAGCTTGGAAACCTGCTCGGCGGAGTAGGTGCGGGTCAGGCCCTTCCAACGCGGGTTGGTGTCCCAATCCTGCTGGATTTCCGCTGCGGTCTTCGGGGTGCCGGGGAGAGACATCTCTTGACTCCACTTCCTCGTGTGGTCGGTGCTCCACGCAGTAGGCGTGCGAATCAACCGGTGGCTGAACGCTTTCGGTTGCACATCTCGTACTGCTGGAGCAATTTGCAGGCTTGCTAGGACTTACTAGGGCCCAAGGGGTGTACTTCCAAACAATGGCACACCCAGAAATGGCCGTCTACCTGTTGGTTGTGTGAATCTCAGCTAGTTTTGCCGACGCGTTTGCTAACTTTGCGAAATTAGCGGGCTAATTGCACGCATCCAGCCTACCGACGGGTAGCGCTGACCAGGAGTTTTAGCATAACGCTCGTACTGTTAGCGATCATCAGGTGGGTACGCTTCGGCACACCCGAGCCTTCCAGCGTGTGAGTTGTTTCACACACCACGCCGGACACGAATGGTGTGCGTGTCGTCACTCGATTTGATCACGACGCGGGTATCGGTCCCATCGCCCCCAGGAGTGGGTGCACCGCACGGCGCGCGAGACACTCATCCACCGAGACGACAAGATGCTCGGAACCCTGGACGTTCGTCCACGCAAGACGAAAGAGTGGGTCCATGAGGATGTCGAGGGTCGTGGCAACATCGCTGACCGTGCTGGCGGCGGCACTGAGCCTGGTGCCGGTGGCGAGCGCGCACCCGAGCGAGGCGGCAGGCACCGTCGTCGGCGTCGAGTCACTGTCCGCCGCGGCGACCCTGCCCGGTTCCGCCCGTGCCGAGCGCCTGCTCTACCGATCTACCACCGCGGGTAACCAGCCGACCACGACCAGCGCGGCCGTGTACTTCCCCGCGGGCGAGGCCCCGCAGGGCGGCTGGCCGGTGATCGCGTGGGCGCACGGGACTGTCGGCCTCGGCGACGACTGCGCCTACAGCGTGGCCGGGCCCGCGGCTGTGGAGCGTGACTGGGCCTACCTCGGCACCTGGCTGAACCAGGGCTACGCGATCGTCGCCGCCGACTACGCGGGCCTGGGCGGACCCGGCGAACACCCCTACCTCAACGGCATCGCCGAAGCGCACAACGTGGTCGACGCGGTGCAGGCCGCGACCGCGCAGTACCCGTCCCTGTCGAACAAGTGGGCCGTGGTCGGCCAGTCCCAGGGCGGCGGCGCCGCGGTGTTCACCGCCCGCTACGCCACCGAGTTCGGCGGCACCGACCTGGATTACCGTGGCGCGGTCGGCACCGGTGTCCCCGCCTACATCGAGGACGTCATCGGGCTCATCGGCCCCGGCGTGCCTCCCATCGCCCTGAGCTCGCACCTCACCGCCTACGTCCTGTACATCCTCAGCGGCCTGCGCACCACCTACCCCGACCTGAACATCGACGGCCTGCTCACCGACTCCGGCCGCACCTGGCTCGCCCGCGCCCAAACCGCCTGCATCGGCCCCCTCGGCGACGAACTGGCCGCCGCGAAACCCTCGATCGGCAGCATGTTCGCCCGCCCCCTGTCCTCGATCCCCGACGCCCACAGCCTGCTCGCCCACTACATGGGCCTGCCCGAATCCAGCTACGACCGCCCGCTTTTCCTCGGCCAGGGCCTCCAGGACACCGATGTGGTCACCCCCGAAACCCTCCGCTACGCCGCAGTCCTGCAAGCCAACCGCCAGCCGATCACCTTCCGCACCTACCCCACCGACCACGACGGCACCGTCAACGCGTCGCTGGTCGACTCGGTCCCCTTCGTCAGGGGTTTGTTCGCCTGAGCCGAAAAGATTGCTTCTTATAACGCATTCATTATAATTGAAGTATGTCCAGCTGGCGGCTAGTCGTCCATCCTGCGGTGAGGGAGTGGTTGCATGAGGTTCGCAAGGTCGACAGGGTGACTGCGGCGCTGATCGGCGCCGCGCTGCACCAAGTACTCACCGGGCGAGGGCCCGACGAGGGTCGGCCACTGGTCGACCGAGTCGGACACAGCGCACTACACAATCTGAAGGAGCTGCGGCCAGCGAGCAGCGGAACCACAGAAGTCAGGGTGCTGTTCATCTTCGACCCCGAGCGGCAGATGGTTCTGCTGGTCGGTGGCGACAAATCCGGCCGCTGGAAAGAGTGGTACCGGTCGGCGATCCCGCTCGCCGAATCACGTTACGCCGAGTATTTGGCGGCACAACGAGGAGAGGAAGGAGAAGTGTGATGACAAACTCGGGCGATGACATGAAGTGGCCGTCATACGACGGTGTCGAGCAGTTGCTTACCGAACTCGATTTGAATGATGAGGATCTGGCACGAGCGAATCAGATCACCGAAGACCATGTTCGAGCGTGGCATCTCGCTCAGGTCCGCACCGACCAGGATCGGTCGCAGACCGAACTGGCTGCGGCAATGGGAGTAAGTCAGCCGCGAGTCAGCGCACTCGAACGCGGTGACCTCGACGTCGTGACGCTGTCGACGCTTCGTGCCTATGTCCGCGCCCTGGGCGGAAAATTGAGCATCGTCGCCGACTTCGGCGACCGCGAATACCGCCTGTCTTGATCGACAACACCATCGCTGACCATGACGATCACCCACTCCGGGCCGAAGGCAACCAGGCGACCTACGACCAGATCAACTGGATTCCCGTTCAGGCGGGCTAGAGCCTGCGAGAACTGAGGTCCAACCTCCAGGCGGACGCCGTCTACGCACGAGAGAACCGACCGTCCTCCCTGATGCGGGAGTGGACGATCGGCCATGTGATTCGACACTAGCAGGAGGCATGAAATCGGCACGCAACCGCTTGTAACCAGCTATAACAAGCCGCACAATTCCTTTGCCGGAAGCCCGATCGAGCAGGGATGGTTACGACACCGGCACCCTTGGGTGCTCGATACGGTTCAGCACAGCCCGCAGGTCATCATGACCGCAGCAGCCGGATTCCTTCCTTGCCACAGCGGCCGAAACAGTACTGACACTCCATGTCGATCGGATCATCGATCGCGACAACAGCTTTCAGTTCGTAGACCCGGTCCTTCACTCCCCGAACCTTGCCGCAGAGCGTCCGATAGGTTCCGTCAGGCTTGATTTCGCGAACGTAGTGCGCGCGTGTCCCCGTCTTCGTCCGCACCCAACAACCAACCTGCACAGCATGATTCGTATCCGCGACAGTCTCAGCGGTGGCGGCCGGGCGTTGTTGCTCGCCCGGCACCCTTTGTCCTGCACGCTTGCGACGGTCGGGCGACTGCGCTATGCCCTTGGCAGTGGGGTTAGTCGGCACGTGCCCGAAGATACCCGGACGTGGCTATCCCGCGGTCTCGTTCATGACAAACGCCATTGCCATGTGGCCCTTTGGCATCAGCGCCTGCGAGGCAGTCTGGACTGCAAGTCGGTGAAAGTCACCGCGAGGTTCACCGGGCTGGTCAGGACAAGAGCGTCGGTGTGCGTATGGCGGGTGACATAGCGACGACCCGACCAGTCGAGACGGCACTCCTCCACCTCGGTGATCTGCTGCCAGTCCTTGTCGAAATGCACGATGAGGTACACCGGAATCCCGGCGCGGGCATACAGTTCACGCTTGATGCCGATGTCAGCGTCGACCGTCCCCTCCGAGGTGATCTCCGCGACCAGCAGGATCTGCGTGGCAACCGTACGGACGTCGTAGCGTCCGGCACCGCAGTCGCGCAGCATTACGTCCGGGTAGCGGACCCGCAAGCGGCGGGCGTCATCGGCCGACTCGCTATCTGCCAGGCGAATCGGCGTGTCGCTGTGCACCTCACGGCACGGACCATCCGGATCGACGGCATACTCGAGCGCGGCGGCCAGGCGGCGCACGACCAGGTCATGCTCTGGCGACCGCGCCATGCACTCGATGAGAACGCCGTCGTGGATTTCACCGAATTCCTCCGGCGGACCCGTCAGGAACTCCTCGACGCTGACCAGCCGTTCTAGCTGTTTACGCGGGGCCGACATGGACCCACCGTACGCGAATTCGATCCTCGGTATCGAATTCGCCAGACCGCTGGTCGCCACTGCCGGGGCCCCGTCGATGTCGGCTATGTTTTGCCTGTCTCGATCGGGGTTTGCCCAGCAATGGGGGGCGGCCGTGCCATTGTCGTGGTTTCGCCTCAACCTCCGCCGACTCCGGAGCCCACGCAGGTCGTGCCTGAGCTAAATTTCAGCGTGTCTCAGGGGTGGGTGCCGGTCTTCGGCAACAACAGGGTTGTCGCTACGCCCACCGTGCTGCTGTGCGGCTCGTTCGCAACTCTCATCGGGCTATGGCCGCTCCTCAAGACGGGCCCTCATGGTGATTCGCCCTCTTATTCGCTATGGGACCTACGCGAGGTCGGCGCTCCTGGCCTGCCCTTGCTGGTCCTCGGCGCAGTTCTGCTGGTCGTCGCGGGTATCGTCACGCACCTTCGCGCGATGCCAAGCGTGTGGCTGTCCAGTCTCGCAGTCGCCGAAACACTAGGCAGTCTGTTGGCACTGTCAGTCGGATTCACGATGTTTCTCGCAAAGGTGAAATATCCTGGCACCACTGACATCGCGTTTCAGCCGGGGCTGCTACTCCTTGTCGCTGGGCTCACCGCCACACTCGTTAGCACTCGGCAGCAGCCGACGTCCCGCAGCTCGCCGGCCTGAGCTGTCCAGGGATAATTTCATCGGATTCGACCCAGGCTGGACCTCCCAGGAAGTCCACGGGCACTGACCACTTCTGTGAGCTGTATCCCCTTCGCCCACAACCTGTTCGATGGCGTATGACACTTTCGCCGTCGGAGTTGGCGTGCGCGACTTACTGCCACGGGTCGATGACAGGAACACCAGCGGCCTCGAACGGGGTGGTGTCGCGGGTGGCGACGGTGAAGCCTGCGGCGGCGGCCGTGGCCGCAATCATGCCGTCGGCGGTACCGATCGCGACTCCTGCGGCACGGGCTCGCGACATCAGGCGCGCGTATTCCGCGGTGGCCTCGAGGTCGTAGGGCAGCACGCGGCCAGCGAACAGCGGCAGGGTGTGATCCGCCAACCGCGCACTGAGCCCATCGCGGCGGCGACCGGCGGGCATGGCCGCGATGCCGTATCGGAGTTCGCCGACGGTGACCGCGGCCAGGTAGAGGGTGTCGAAATTCTGAGCATCGAGCCAGGCGAGCACGCGCGGGTCCGGAGCGCCGCCCATTGGTTCGCTGATGACGTTGGTGTCCAGAATGATCACTCGCCGAATTCCCATGGTTCGGCCGGGCTGTGGTCGCGGTTGTTCAGCAAGGCGAGTTCGTCGTCGCTCAATGGGTCCGCGGCCCAGATCTCGGCCAGTCGGGTCCCGAGCTTGATCCGCTCGGTCGGCTGCACGGCATCGGTGAGGATGGCGCGCATCTCGGCCTCGACGCTGCGTTCATGGGCGGCGGCGCGCTGACGGATCGCGCGGTGTACTTCGTCACTCAGATTTCGGATCGTTACGTTCTTCATCTGCCATCACCCCTTCTCATATGCCATCAACGCTGGCACATATTCCAGAATGATAGCATTCGTAGCCCATTGCATCCAGCGTGACGCAGGACTGCGACTACACCTCGATGCCAGACTTCGACGTCATCGAACTCTGATCTTGCCCCTAGCCCGCCTGCTGGACCCGTTGCGCACCAGGGTGATTCAACTACAGTCACGGGCGTGAGAATTATTCGATCCGCCGCCGTCGCCGCTTTCGCGCTGCTGCTCGCGCCTGCCTTCGCGCACGCCGACCCGCCGCCGATCTTCACCCAGGAAGAACAGTGCGACACCACGCGCGCCCTGGTCGACAACGTCCGCGCCAGCAAGCCCGACGCGACGCCGGAGGAGATCGCCGACGCGTTCGTCAACTACATGGACTCCATGGGCGCCTACAACCGCGTCCCCCAGGCCAAGGAATCCGACCGCCAGGTCACCCTGACGAACATCGACCGCTGCGGGCTGGCCTAGGCGCATCGGTGCACACCGAAAGCCGCCATAACCAGGCGGTTTTCGGTGTTGCGACCTAGCGAATGTTCATGTCGTCGAGCGTGTCCGCGGTCAGAATGTTCGCCGACCACCCCCGTAGCTGCTCGAGGTCAGCGCTGCCCACAATCGCGATGACCTCGCGAGGCACCGCACCGAACTTCAACGCGAGCTGATCCGCAAGCAACTCCCGCAACATCGCGACCCGTCCGCGCGCCTCACCACGCGCCTCCCCAATGGCTTCACCCTCGGCCCGAAGCTGTTCAGCGGTCGTCACGAGTGCCTCCTTTGCCTCGGGCGGCTGCTCAACTTATCGAATGTTCATGTCATCGAGCCTGGCCGCGGTCAAAATGTTCGCCGACCACTCACGAAGCTGCTCGAGGCCAGCACCATCCACAATCGCGATGACCTCGCGAGGCACCACACCGAACTTCAACGTGAGCTGATCCGCAAGCAACTCCCGCAACATCGCGACCCGTCCGCGCGCCTCCCCAATGGCTTCACCCTCGGCCCGAAGCTGTTCAGCAGTCGTCACGAGTGCCTCCTTTGCCTGCGGCCCGAGCTGGTCGATGAGCGGACGCAGCTCGTCTGTCGGTGTTTTGCTGACACTCATAATGTACGTGAGCACTGCGGTCAAGTCATCGATGCTTATCTTGCGTAGATAGGGGAGCAGGGGCTCCATGTCGCGGGCGAGGTGCTTGTTGCGGGGCGCGGTTTTCAGCAAGACCTGCAGCGTAACGACGGCGGGTGTGCTCGAGCGAGCGTAGACGGCGTCCAGGTTTGTGCTGGTTATGTCATCGAACTGCACGCCGAAGGCCGCCATCGCGGTCGCCATCTTCATGACCAGTCGGGTTTCGGTGTTGCGAACCGGAGTGAGGCCGAACCGTGCGTAGAACGCCGCAGCGGGTTCGTCGATCGCATCGACAACGATGAGGCGTCCGCCGGTGGTGCCGGTGTAGCCGCTGACAGCGACTGCGACAAGCCGTCCACGTCACGTTCCAGCTAGAACGCCCGCCGGGTGCACCTTGCGCCAGTGTTCGGCGATGTCGATGCGGCGGCTTATCCACACCCGGTCGTGGGATTGGACGTGGTCGAGGAAGCGTTCCAGGGCCGCGGTGCGGGCGGGGCGGCCCGCTATGCGGCAGTGCAGGCCTACCGACAGCATTTTCGGGGCGCCTTCCGCGCCTTCCCGGTAGAGCACATCGAAGGCGTCGCGCAGGTGGGCGTAGAACTCGTCGCCGTTGGCGAAGCCCGCCGGAGAGGAGAAGCGCATGTCATTGGTGTCGAGGGTGTACGGAACCACCAGGTGGTGCCTGGCGCGCACCTCGGTCCAGTAGGGGAAGTCGTCGGCGTAGGAGTCGGAGTCGTAGACGAAACCACCCTGTTCGACGACCAATTCGCGGGTGTTCGGGGAGTCGCGGCCGGTGTACCAGCCGAGGGGGGCCGCACCGGTGAGGTCGGTGAGGATGCGGATCGCTTCGGCCATATCGGCGCGTTCGATATCGCGATCGATCAGCTGATAGGACTTCCATTGCAGTCCGTGGCAGGCGATTTCGTGGCCGAGCTCGGAAAAGGCCGCCACCGCTTCGGGATTGCGCTGCATGGCTCGCGCCACCGCGAAGACGGTGAGCGGGAGGCCGCGCCGTTCGAAGGCGCGCAGTACCCGCCACAACCCGGCGCGCGAACCGTATTCGTAGAGCGATTCCATGCTCATGTGCCGGTTCGGAAAAGGATCGGCGGGCGTCATCTCGGAGAGAAAGGTCTCCGAATGCGGCGAACCGTCGAGGACGTTGTTCTCCCCGCCCTCTTCATAATTCAGCACGAACTGCACGGCGATATGCGCGTGGTCGGGCCACTGCGGATCGGGCGGATTCGGCCCGTAACCGACGAAATCGCGAATATCGCTCACGCTGTCTCCTCTACGCGTGCTCGGGTGCCCTCCGTGGTGATGCAGGCTGCCGCCTCCGGGCGCTGACCGCTCACGCGGAGAGGTCCCCATAGAGGCGCAGCCGGGCGAGGCCGCCGTCGGGATAGATATCGAGGCGCACCTCCACGACCGAGGCGGCCGCGGGCTGCAGCGCGAATCGGTGGCGCGTGTCGGGCAGCAGGTCGGTGCGCGGCAGGAGCTCGACTTCTGTTCCGTCGCTGGTGAATCCGGTGAGCGAGGCCGCACCGGGGCTGTTGCCGAGGAAGCAGGAGGTGTCGATCTCGGCCAGCCGGATCGCCCCTGGCCCGGCGAGTTTGATTCGCGCCCAGTCGTTTCCGTCGTCGCGGCGACGCGCGGTCTCCCAGCCGTCGCCCATTTCCCTGGCCGGTCCGGGGTAGAGCAGCTGGTTCGGCGAGCTGTAGAAGCGGTTGGAGCAGTCGAGCACGATGGCGCCGTTTTCCAGTGCGGCGAGGTCGAGCGGGCCGAGGCCGAGCAGCGCGGTATCGGGGCGACCTTCGCCGTGCACGCGCAGGCGGGCCACGCCGCCATCGGGATGCATGGTGAGTTTCACATGGGTCCACCGGTTCTCGTCGTCGACGGCGAACGGATTGCGGCTGTCACCACCGACCTTCACGCGGTCGAGCAGGGTGACCCAGTCGGTGCGGGCGGCGATCTCCCCGGCGGGCGGGTACCCCTCGATTTCCAGCGCCGACAGCGACACCTCGGGTGGATAGTTACCTGTGAACCAGGCGGTGTCGACCAGGACGCCACGGATCACGCCGGGCACACCGAGACGCACGATGGCTGAATCGTCACCGGGTTTGCCACGGTGCCTGCGGGTCTCCCAGCCGTCGTAGACCTGGCCCTTGTGCCCGAACGTCGCCGGCTGGTATTCCGGCGGACCCGGGCTGACGAGGTTCTCCTTCTCCGCGAAGAATTCGTCGTTCGCCCAGATCACCGAACCGCCGAGGGTGCGGACGGCCAGATCCGGTAGCAGGGTGAAATCGTCGCTGCCGGTGAATCGGCTCACGGGTGCCTCCTGGGGTCGGGTGCCCACGACCGAAGCCGTGCTGGTCTGAGAAATGGTGCGCCGGATGCGCGACAACCGCGCTCTCATCGACCGGGTGTCACCGCCTTCGATATTGCCGGTATACCGCTATTCGAAAGGGGTACCTCACGTCGCGCGCACTCGCCGCGCGACGAGGTCGAGCAGAACATCGCTGGTCAGACCCGGTGCCGTGGCGAGAAGTTCCGCATCGGTGAACGCACCGGCACGCAGGCCACGCAACACGGTGCTCGCCAAGGCCTCGGCGGTGGCCGGCTCGTCCATCACGCCGCCACCGCGCCGGTCCAGATAGGCGATCAGGCGCGGCACCGCCACCTCGGACGCGCCGCGAAAGAAGTCGTAGGTGGCGAGCCAGCGGGTGATCAGGTGGGCGGGGTGCATGTCCCAGCCCTGGTAGTAGCCGCGGCGTAGGGCCCGGTCGACCAGGCGGTGATGGTTGGCCATCGCGCCTTCGGGATCGACGTCGGGGACGATCTGGGTCGAGCCGTCACAGATCCACACCCCCGTCTGCGCGGCGGCGACCTGCATCACCGACTTGGCGTAGTCGGCGGCGGGGTGGTCGAGGGCCTGATCGGTGGCCGCGATACCGCAGGCCGCGGTGTAGTCGTACGTGCCGAAATGCAGTGCGCTACAACGCCCGTCGGCCAGCTGGATCATCTTGGTGATCGGCGCGGTGCCGTCGGGGGCGATGATCGCCTGCGGGCTCTCGATCTGTAGTTCGAACCGCAGCGACCGCTCGGGCAGGCCGTGGCCACGCTCGAGTCCGGTGCACAGGTCGACGATCGCCGATACCTGTTCCGCGGCACGGATCTTCGGCACCGTGAACACGAAGCCGGGCAGCGCACCACCCGCCCCGTCGAGGACGAGTTCGAGGGTCCGCAGCGCGCGCCGACGTTCGTTCGCGGCGAGCCCTTTCGTGCGAACACCGAATGAGACCGGGGCGCCGGGCTTTTCGGCCCATGCCGCCAGCGCCTCGCCCGCCGCCTTCGCGGCCGCGTCCTCTTCCTCGTCGGCACGGAACCCGTAACCGTCTTCGAAGTCGATGCGCATGTCCTGCACCGGCCGGTCCGCGAGTTGGCGGCGGACGGCAGGCAGCGAACCGGTGACGTCGAGGCCGACGAGGAAGTCGGCGTGGCGATGCAGCAACTCCAAGGCGGCAGCGCCCCACTCGGCGGGGGTCTCCGCGGTGGCGCGGTCGGCGGGAACGTAGGCGGTGTGCACCGGCTGGACCCGGTCACCGGCTCCGGGGTAGCGCCCGCGCAGTTCGGCGTCGACGGAGTCGAGAACGGCGTCGAGGCGGGCTCGAATATGTTCGGGCAGGCGAGTATTCACCCGGCGGTTCCTTCCTGGATGACGCGCCACACACGGTCGGCGGTCATCGGTAATCGGTACGGGCGGGCTCCGATGGCGTCGCGGATCGCGTTCGCCATGGCCGGGGCCACCGGGTTGTAGGGGGACTCACTCATCGATTTGGCACCCAGCGGGCCCAGTTCGTCACTGGTTTCGGCGAAATAGACCTCTGTGCGGGGCAGATCGGCGAACTGTGGAATGTGATAGTGGCGCAGCGTCCTGGTGGTCACCACCCCGTTGTCCGACCGCATGTCCTCGTAGAGCGCGGTGCCGAGTGCTTGCGCGACCCCGCCTTCCACCTGCCCGCGCAGCTGCACCGGATTGAGCACGGTGCCCGCGTCGGCGACCTGGATCGACTGCAGGATCCGTACCGCACCGGTCGACGGCTGGACCCCCACCCGGAACGCGTGGACATTGAAACTCACCGAGCGCGGGGTGCCCGCGTGGGTGCCGTGGGCGATCAGCTCGCCGTCGGCGAGCAGCTGGGCGGCGGTGATCAGCTCGTCGCCGCAGCGGACCCCGCCCGCTTCGAGCAGGCAGTCACGTTCGGGGTGACCGCTCACCTTCGCCGCCCTGGCCAGCACCATCGCGTGCAGTTCGAGCGCCGCCGCGTACAGGGCTTTGCCGGCGACCACGGTGCCGGTGGAGCCGAACGCGCCGGTGTCGTGGCCGACGACGTCGGTGTCGGATTGGCGGATCACGATCCGCTCGGCGGCGGTGGCCAGTGCCGTGGCCGCGAGCTGGGCGTGGACGGTGGTGGTGCCGTTGCCGAATTCCGCTGTGCCGACGCAGATTTCGTAGCGACCGTCAGGGAGCAGGCTCGCCGTGGCATCGGCATGGTGTCCGCGCGGGGGTACGGTCGCGATCATCGCCACGGCCATCCCCTCACCCACCTGCCATTGCGGGCCCGGTGCGGCGACACCGTTGCCGCGACGCAGCGCCTGCTGGGCGGTGTCGAGGCATTGGTCGAGGCCGTAGCTACCGAAAGTCAGGTCGGATTCGTCGATTTCGGCGCCGGTGAACTGATCGCCCGGGTTCACCACATTGCGGCGGCGGAATTCG
The DNA here is from genome assembly GCF_052814245.1 of Nocardia sp. IBHARD005. Taxonomy (NCBI): domain Bacteria; kingdom Bacillati; phylum Actinomycetota; class Actinomycetes; order Mycobacteriales; family Nocardiaceae; genus Nocardia; species Nocardia sp. IBHARD005. The sequence goes on along the minus strand of NZ_CP199935.1, from coordinate 2,113,266 downwards.
AAGGGGTCGATGCCGAGTTCGCGGGCCAGTTCGTCGATCGCCGATTCCACGCCGAAGATCACCTGGCCGAGCCCGTAGCCACGGAACGCACCGGAGGGAACGTTGTTGGTGTACACCGCTTGTGCGTCGACCCGCTTGTTCGGGCAGCGGTAGACGGCCACCGATTCGCCGACAGAATGGAACATCACGCCCGCGCTGTGATTGCCGTAGGCGCCCGAGTCGGTGAGCACGTCCACCGAGAGTGCGGTGAGCATGCCCGCCGCGTCGGCTGCCGCGGTGACCGCGACGCGCATCGGGTGACGGCAAGTGGCCGAGGTGAATTCGTCCGTGCGGGTGAACTCGTATTGCACGGGATGGCCGGTGCGCAGCACGGCCAGCGCGATCAGGTCCTCGGCCAGCATCTCCTGCTTCGCCCCGAACCCGCCGCCGACGCGAGTCGCGAACACCCGCACACGATCTCGGCCCAGTCCGAACACGTGGCAGAGTTCGTCGCGCACCAGGAACGGCACCTGTGTGCTCGACCGGACGACGAGCCTGCCCGCGTCATCGAGCCAGCCGACGCCACCGTGGGTCTCCAGGTGCACGTGCTGCACGCGAGGTGAATTCCACACGCCGCTGACGACTTTCGCGGCCCGCGCGATACCGGCATCGAAATCGCCTACACCGCCGTGGATCTCGGCGATCAGATTGCGCTGGGCGTCGGCGATCCGTGCCGAGGCCGGCTTATCGGCGTGCAGCAGCGGTGCGCCATCGGCCAGGGCTGCCTCGGGTTCGAATACCGCAGGCAGCAGCTCGTACTCCACCTGCAGCGCTCGCACGCCGGCACGGGCGGCGTGCAGGGTCTCCCCCACCACCGCGGCCACCCGCTGCCCCGCGAACCGGACCGTTCGATCGAGCACGAAGGTGTCGTCCGGATCGTCCTCGCGCAGTTCGTGGCGAGCCGTGGAGAACGCGGTCCGCGGTCCATCCACATGTGTCAACACCGCGTGCACACCCGCAACAGCCCGCGCCGCGGCCACATCGATGGAGACAATCCGCGCGTGCGGGTGCGGACTGGCCAGCACCGCCAGATGCCACGGCGCCACGGGCGGCATCTGGTCCCCCGCGCCCGGCACCACATCCATCGTGAACGCCTCCCCACCCCGCACAATCCGCGCCCCCGCGGGCGCCCGCACCCCATCCCCGATCTGCCCGGCCCGGTACTTCCGCCGCATCACCCCACCGACCCGCGCCTGCGCCCCCAGCACAGCAGCTGCCCCGACCTCCGGCCCCTCCTCGGCCGACGCCGTGGTGACCTCACCAGCCAACCGACCCGAGTGTCCTTGTGTCACATAGGACTCGACAGCAGATCCCTCCGCAATGAGCGGCTCGTCCGATCCCGCCACCTCGATTCCCGGCCGCACGTCTCCAACAGTCGAATGTGCGGACCGACCATCATCGCTCCGCGCCGCGGTGACCGGGGACGCGTCGGGTGGCGTTCCGGCGTCAGTCGATTCCGCGCTCGCCTGCTGCGCGGCTTCATCGGCAACGTTTCGCGTGGCCGACGAACAATCGTCGAATCGGTCAGCGGTCGCCTCGCCGAACCCGGACGCCGCCTCCGCGACACGCGTCTGCGTCGAAGCGGTCGGCTCACGACGAGGTTTCCCTGTGCACAGCGGGCCGGATACCGTCGAATTGTCCTGCGCCGATTCGGCCTCGGCATTTGTGCACAGTGATGCACAGGGTGCGGCCAAGGCGTCGGCGATGGCGCGATAACCCGTGCAGCGGCACAGGTTTCCCTTCAGCAGCTCGGCGCGTTCGGCGTCGGTAACTGCCTGAGCAGGAAAGTTGTCCACAGCTGTGTCGGGCCGGGCTGCGGCCAGACCCGACGCTGTCACCACCATTCCGGCGGTGCAGAAACCGCATTGGAACGCGGCGTTCTCGACGAAGCCGCGCTGCACCGGGTTCGGGCCGTCCGCATCGCCCAGACCCGCGGCGGTCGTCACCGCGCGGTCGGCGGCGCGGTGGGCGGGGATCAGGCAGGAATGGACGGGTTCGCCGTCGAGCAGCACCGAGCAGGCGCCACAATCGCCGGAGTCGCAGCCCTTTTTGACCGCCAGCTCGCCGTGTTCGCGCAGCAGCGTGCGCAGGCATTGGCCGGGCCGGGCGGTCACCTCGACCGCGCGGCCGTCGATATCGAGCCTCATGAACCACCTCCTTGTTCCGTCAGCACGATTCGGCCGCGCAGACCACCTTCGGCCAGTCGGGTGTGCGCGTCAGCTGCTGGACCGGATCGGCGACGAGTGGGTGATCCTGGCGATCGACGCGCCGCTCACGGCCTCCTACGCGATCATCTGATCTCACGCCGCCTCCCAGAGGTCGGCGGCAACCTCGGCGGCCAGCAGCCCGGTCACATGTTCGCGCCAGTCCGGCGCACCGTGTGGATCGTCGAACCACACGTCGTCGTCCAGGTCGGCCAGCGCGGCGGTGAGATCGGATTGCGAAGGGACGGCATCGAAGTCGAGGACAATCGGGCGCACGGTCGCCGCAGTGATGGTGATCGCGCATCGGTCGTCGGACTCACGTCTACCCATCACGACCGACCCGGATCGCCCGAGCGGAGCCAAGGCGATCTTGCGAAAGCTGGTGCGCGCCAACAGGCTCGAGGTGGGCATCAGGAAAGAGCGCACCACAGCATCCGGCGCGAGCAGGTTCTCGCCCGGCCCAGTAACGAAGTCGCGCAGGGCGATTCGCCGCTCGCCACCGCCACGTGGCCAGATCACCGCCGTCGCGTCCAAGGCGACGAGCGCGCCGAGAACCGCACCGGCGGGCAGTGACAGACACACATTCCCGCCGACCGTCGCGGTGCGCCAGATCTTGTGCGAGGCCAGCAGTGCCCGGCAGGACTTGGCGAACAGCGCGGTGCCTGGCCACTCGGGCCGCAACACCGGAGTACCGAGTTCGCGGCCGGGACGGGCACCGGCGAACTCCGCCAGCGTGCAGGTCGCGGCGATCTCCAGACCCTGCGCGGTCGCCGTCAGCGGTGCCCAGCCGAGGGTGGTGATGTCGACGAGCCGGTCGAGGTGATCGTGCGGTTCGGAGAACAGGAAGGTGCCGCCCGCCAGCACCGCGCTACCCGCTCCGACCTGCGCCAGATCGGCGCGTTCGCGGGCGAGAACAACCTCGGAAACAGTATCCAGATCCACGTTCACCTCGCTTACCTCACCAGCCACAGTAGGGGCCGGGAGTTGCCACGATGTTGCACGAAACCCGCGCCAGATTGCGCCGTGGTTAACCCGGTGTACGTCATCCAGTGTGCGCCGATCCGGGAATAACCGCAGTTCAGCACACCGCCGCAGCCGACGAGCACCGCCCGCGGCGTCTCGCTCGCGCGCACACGCCGACCGGCGCGCGGTCGACATCAGCGCCCACCCCGGCCGAGCACGCTCACGCGCCAGTGCCTTCCGGGGCTCCAGGCCCGCGTTCAACGCCGACGCACCTCGACCACGCCGGGAATCGGCGCCGGTCGCTACCGGCCAGGCCCGGCCGCGCACGTTCACACACTGTCCAACAGTGTCGCCTGCGCCTGCGCGACATCCGCACCCACCGATACCTCGTCCACCGTCAGCACTACATCGTCGCGAACAACCTCGCGCCCGTTCACCAACAGGGCGGCCAACGGCGGCGCCGATCCGAGGATGAGCGCGACGACGGGGTCCTCGATACCGGCGTGAGCGGGCGTATCCAGCCGCCACAGCGCCAGATCCGCCAGCTTGCCGGGCTCGATGGACCCGATCTCGTCAGCCCGTCCGAGCACCCGCGCACCACCCATGGTCGCCAGCTCCAGCGCCGTGCGCACCGTCATCGCCCGCGGACCGCCGACCGCCCGCGCATACAGCAGCGCGTTGCGCGGTTCCTCGATCATCGAACTCGACTCGTTGCTGGCCGCACCGTCGACTCCGAGACCAACGGGCACACCGGCCGCCACCAGGTCCGCGGTCCGCGCGATCCCGGCGCCCAACCGGCCGTTGGACGTCGGGCAATGCGCGACGCCGGTCCCGGTGCGAGCCATCGCGGCGATCGCCGTGTCGTCGAGGTGCACGGCGTGCGCGTACCAGACGTCGTCGCCGAGCCAGCCGAGCTGTTCCATGTATTCAGCGGGCGTGCAGCCGAAGCCCTCCTGGCAGAAGTCCAGCTCATCGGAGGTTTCGGCGAGGTGAGTGTGCAGCCGGACCCCGGCGGATCGGGCCAGCGCGGCGGACTCGCGCAGGAGGTCGGCGGTCACCGAGAAGGGCGAGCAGGGGGCGAGCGCGATCCGCACCATCGCGTCGAAGGACGGGTCGTGCCAGTCCGCGATGGCCGCGGCGCTCGCGGCGAGGATATCGTCGATCGACTCCACCACCGCGTCCGGCGGCAGCCCGCCGTTGCTCTGCCCGAGATCCATCGACCCGCGCGCCGGGTGGAACCGCAGACCCACATCGGCCGCCGCCCCGATTTCCGCGGCGAGCAGATCGCCGCCACCGCGCGGGAACACGTAATGATGATCCGACGACGTCGTGCACCCACTGCGCGCCAGCGAAACCAGGGCACCGGTGGCCGCCGTCCGCACCGACTTCTCGTCGATCCGCGTCCACACCGGATACAGCCTCGTCAGCCACTCGAACAACGTGTGGTCGGCGGCCAGCCCACGGGTGATCCACTGATACAGGTGGTGGTGGGTGTTGACCAGGCCGGGGGTGAGCACGCAGCCACGCCCGTCGATGCGCGCGACCGCAGGGCCGAACGCCGGCGGCTCGCCCGCGCCGACGGCATCGATCTTGTTGCCACGCACAGTGACCCAGCCATGTCGATACTCGGTGCCCGCCGCATCGACGGTCACCACCGCACATCCGTGGATCAGCAGCTCGGGCGCGCTCACGGCTGCCACGCGATTCCCGCATCGGGCGCGTCCGCGCGCGCCAGGGTGGCGTGGATCGAGCCGTACGGCCGGTCGGCCGCCCAGAACACCTCACCTTTGTTCTCGATCTCGAACCGCGCGAGGTCGTAATCGAAGTGGTGCTTGTTCGGTGCCGACAGCCGGATCTCCGCCAGTATCGGAAACCGTTGCAGCGCGGCAGTTCCCATCGCGTACAGCGTCTGTTGCAGCGCCTTGGAATACGTGGTCGCGAACAGCTCGAGCAGAGTGGCGCGGATCCCCGCGTATATCCCGTCCCAGTCGACGCCACCGGTTTCGGCGAACCGCCACTGGACCACCAGTGAGCTGGCCAGCACGCGATCGTGGGTCGGCGCGAGGGTGGTGTACTCGTCGGTGAGGAAGCCGGCGAACTCCGAGCCGGTCGACTTGAGCAGCACCAGGTCCTTGATCCCGCCGATCACCCAGGTCTGCTGCTGCGCACCCTTGCCCGCCACCGTCACCGCGGCCGTGCGCACCTCGGGCCCCTGGCGCACCCAGGTGTGGTCGTGTTCGGCACCACCGATCGAAACCCGCTGCCAGCCATAGGAGTCCACGTCGATACGCGCACTCGACACCGGCTCGACCGTGTCGGCGAAATGCTTGGCCAGCGCGATCGCGTACTCCTCGATGGTGTCGAGGCCGGGCTTGTTCGAGTAGATGAACGCCATGTGCTTCTGGGTATCGGTGGGCAGGACATGACGCTGGTCACCGTCGGTGTATGCCGCCTCGAAATCGCCGCGCAGGGTCGTGGAGACGTTCACATCACGAATCTCGTGGCGCGCGTTCTCTTTGCAGAAACGCACCACCCGATTCTCGGCTTTGCCATATCGATTGTCGGTCAACACGATCGGACCACTCAGTGCCATCTCAGCTCCCTCGGTAGGTGGAATAGGCGAACGGCGACAGCAGCAGCGGCACATGCAGATGCGGCTGCTCACCCACCGTGAATGCGACGCAGACTTCCGGATAGAAAGTCTCGACACCCTGCGCCGCGAAGTAGCTGCCGGTATCGAAGAACAGTCGGTAGTCACCCGGATTGAGCCCGGCCGCAAGCTCTTTCACCCGCCCGTCGGCGTCGGTGAGCGCTTCGGTGAGCCGCTGGTCGCCGCGCACGAGCCACACGGCGACACCTGCGGCGGGGACCCCGCCCACAGCATCGAGGACGTGGGTACTCAGGCTCGTCACGGCGCCACCAGCCCCGCCAGGCGCAGCCGATTGATCTTCGCCAATTCTGTTCGCATGACCTGCCTTTCGGTAGCCGAATCGTTGTCCAGCCGCGCCCGCAATACCGCGAGCAACTCCTCGCCGCTGCGGCCCGCCGCGCAGACCAGGTAGATATGGCCGAACTTCGCCTCGTAGGCGCGATTGCCCTCGGCCAGCGCGGCGCGCACGTCCGCGCCCGCCACGCCGGACTGTTCGCGCGCCGACGCCGCCGAGGTCGGGCGGTCGCCGATGCGCGGGTGATCGGCCAGCGCCTCGTCGATCTCATCGTCATCGAGCGCGGTCAATGCCGCATCGGCCGCCGCCAGCAGCGCGTCGGTGGTCGCGTAGGGACGCGCGGCTGCGATCGCCCGGGCCCAGCGTGGTGCGGAGCAACAGGCAAGCAATGTCTCTTCGGCAGTCGCCTCAGCTACATCGTTGAAACCCGCGAGGCTCAACCCTTCGCTCGTCATCGATCCAGCATCGCGCGATCCCCGCCCTGCCGCCACCGCTGTGCACTCCATCACGTCGGCGTGTCGTCGTCGCTGCGCTCCTCTGCCGTAATCGACCGGCAACATTGCGTCATTACCTTCGCTCACATGCCCCCCATCGACCCCTCCGCGCACTCCTCGTGCACGGGCATCGTCCTCGCGGCGGGTGCGGGCACGCGCTACGGCAAACCCAAGGCACTCGCCGAAAACGGCGACTGGTTGCGCTCGGCGATCACCGCCCTGCGCGAGGGTGGTTGCGATCCGGTGATCGTCGCGCTCGGCGCGACCGGACCCGATCCGACCGCGCTCGGACTGCCCGACGGCATCGAGTGGCGGTGGGTCGCCGACTGGGCGACCGGACTCGCCGCGACGGTGCGCGCGGGCCTGGGCGCCGCCATCGACACCGGGACTCGCTATGTGGCGTTCCTGCCCGTCGACACCCCCGATATCGGGGCCGATGTGGTCGCCAGAGTGCTCGCCGCGGCGCGGTCGAGCCAGAGCGGACTTGCCCGTGCTGTGTTTCACGACACACCCGGACATCCCGTTGTGATCGAGAACAAGCACTGGGAAGCCATTTCGGAGGTAGCCGCAGGCGATGTCGGGGCCGGTTCCTATTTGGGCGGTCGACAGGATATGGTGTGCGTCACGTGCGACGACTTGGCGACAGGGACCGATCGCGATTTCCCGGAAGTCGGCGCACGGTGATCGGAGTTGTGAGATATGCGCGATATCGTCGATGACCTTCTGCGAGTGTGGCATTCGGGCCGTACGGGCGGCCTCGCCACCGTGGTCCGTACCATCGGCACCAATTCCCTGCCGATCGGCTCTTCGATGCTCGTCACCCCCAACGGTGGCGTCTTCGGATCCATCGCCTCCGGTCGATTGGAAGAGACCGTCTACGAGGCGGCATTGGAAGCGGGCCGCACCGGCGTCCGGCAACTGCGTCGCTACAGCATGCTCACCGGCATGGAATCGAGCGCCGACGACGGCACGCTCGTCGATATCTTCGTAGAGCCGTTCTCCTGCCGCGATTTTCCCGAATTCCCCACCATCGCCGCCGATATCCAAGCCCATCGCCGGGTCACCGTGTTCACCGTGGTCTGGAATCAGGATCCCGATGTCATCGGCCAGCATCTGGTCACCGACCGCAAGCACGCGACCGAACTCGTCGCGCTGCCCGAGTCGGATCTGTTCGTCGCCTCGTACTGCCCGCCGCCGCGCCTGATCATCTTCGGTGCCAACGCTTACGCGGCCACCCTCGTCGCGCAGGCGCGGATGATCGGCTACCGGGTGAGCATCTGTGACTCGCGCCCCGAGTTCGCCGACCCGGCCTCGTTCCCCGGCGCCGAAGTGGTCGTCGACTGGCCGCACCGCTACCTCAACACCCTCTCGGCCGCGGGCGAGATCGACAGCAGCACCGCCATCGTCGTGCTGGCCAACGAGCCGCGCTTCGAGATCCCGCTGCTCACCGTCGCGTTACGACTACCCGAGCTCGGCTACCTAGCCGCCCTCGGCACCCCCGCCGACCAGGCCCGCCGCCTCGACGACCTGCGCGCGGGCGGCTTCGACGAGCCGACCCTGGCCCGCGTGCATGTGCCCGTCGGCCTGGAATCGGGCCCGCGCACCCCCGCCGAGACCGCCGTCTTCATCACCGCCGACTTCCTCGCCTCCCGCGCGGGTCTACGCCTGGCCGCCCAGCGCGACTACCTCTCGACAGCCGCAGTGGGCATGGCTATATAGATTGGCGGCTGGCGCCGCTGGTTTTCGGCCTGGGAACCTTGATCTTCCCTCCCGCCGGGCACTCCTTCGTCGCACCCTCTGGTCAGTCCAGATCAAGGCGGCCGAAAACCGCTCAGGTCTACTTCAAGCCCGGGTTTTCGGCGTAGATCTCTCGCAGTACGGACAGGTCGAAGAGCTGGTCGGCCTTGATGTCGATCTTGGCCGTGCGCAGGGCGGCGATGTTCTGCTCGATCAGCGCGTCGGTCATCGAGAAGAGGCCGTCGGTCTTGGTCGTGGCCGAGACGACCAGGTCGTTCTGCGCGATGGCTTCCTCGGTCTGCTCGGCCAGGTCGAGCTTCAGGTCCTTGCCGTAGACCTCCACGGCCAGACGCGCGGATTCGGCCGGGTTGGCGACGGCGTCCTTCCAGCCCTTGATCTGGGCGATCAGGAAGGCCTCGAGCTTGTCGCGCTCGTTGTCGATGGTGTGCTGGGTGACGGTGAGCGTCTCGGCGACCAGCGGCAGACCGAAGTCGGCGAACAGAAAGTGGTCGTTGGCGAAGCCCTTGGCGGCCAGGGTGATCGGCTCATTGGTCACATAGCTCACCCAGCCGTCGACCTCACCGTTGGCCAGCGGGGTCGGATCGAACTGCGCGGGCACCACGGTCACCTCGCCCGGACTGATGCCGTTGGCGGCCAGCAGGGCGCTGAAGATGAGCTGGTTGGTGTCCTGCACGCCGATCTTGCGGCCCTTCATATCCGCGGGCGATGTGATCGGTTTACCCGCCGAACTCACGATCGCGAACGGGTTCTTCTGATAGGTCGCGCCGACGATTTTGGCGGGCAGGCCTTCGAGCACGGCGGGCGCGGTGGTCTGCGGCGCGGAAAGGCCGAGCCAGATCTTGCCGGTATCGAGGCCTGCTTCCACCGAAGTCGAGGCCGCACCACCGGCGACGAGATCTACCGCACCGAATCCCGCATCCTTGAAATAGCCCTTCGAATCGGCGAAATACTCACCCGCGAATTCGATGTTCTTGATCCACGACAACTGGATAGCGACCTTGCCGAATTTCGAGCCGTCGTCGGCCGAACCGTTCGGGGAAGTGCCCGAACCGCCGCCACAGGCCGCGAGCAATCCGGCCCCGCCGAGCGCGGCGCCGGTCACTGCGGAGAATCGAAGAAAGGAACGACGGTCGATGCTGTTCATACGCAGAATGTAGATTCGGCGCGTTTCGTTCTCTTTGCGCCCACGTTCCGTAATATAGGCGGCTGGCGCCGCGGTTCTCGGCGCTGAACTCCACCTCTTCCCTCCCTACGGGCACTCCTTCGTCGCACCCTTCGGTCAGTCCATCGGCGGAGGCGCGCCGAGAACGGTCGTAGTACTACGACCCCGCGCTGGGCCCGAAGCGCGCGAGCACCACGTTCTCGATCACGCCGACAATCGCGTACAGCAGCACCGACACCACCGTGACGACCACGATGGACGCCCACAGCCGGTTGTACTGGAACATCGGGATCGCCCGCACCAGGCTCGCGCCCAATCCTGTTCCGCTGCCGAGCCATTCACCCAGCAGGGCACCGATCAACGCACCGGGCACCGAGACCCGCGCCGCGGCGAACACCGACGGCAGCGCGGCGGGCACCGCGACCATCCGCAGCCGCGTCCAGCGCGAGCCGCCGTAGGCGGTCACCAATTCCATTGTCTGCCTTGGTGCTTCACGCAGTCCGGTCATGATCATCACCAGGGCGGGGAAGAACACGACGATCGCTGTCAGCACCGTGACCCCCGCCGTGCCGCGGCCGAAGATCAGCACGACGATCGGGCTCAGGGCGACCAGCGGCACCGAACGCAACAGCATCGCGACCGGCATGAACGTCTGCCGCACAGCCGAATACAGCACGAACAGCGCGGCAACGCCGAGCGCACCCGACATCCCGGCCGCGAAGCCCGATGCCGCGTCGCCGAGGGTGATCGCGAGGTCGTCGAAGATCGCCTGCCGTGCCGCCGGCGCACCCGCCGAGGTCACCAGGTAGGCCCAGACATCCGATGGTGTCTTGCCCACCCGCGGCCCGATCTGCGGGAACAGGCGAAGAAACAGCGTCCAGATGACGAGCAGCAGGATCAGCGAAGTCGCCAGCGGCAGCACGAAATTGCCGATCCGGCGCACCACGGTGGCGGTCATCGCCCCTCCTCCACAGTCGTCCACGGCGTGATCAGTCGGGCCGCGCCCGCCACCAGCAGGTAGCCGAGCCCGGCCAGTGCGGCGGCGGCGATCGCCAAGCCCCAGGTGCGCGGCACGTTGTAGGCGGTCTGTGCCGCGGTGAGCGCGACACCGATACCGCTGTCCACACCACCGAGGTACTCACCGATGATCGCGCCGAGCACGGCCGACGGTGCGGCGATCTTCAAGGCGGCGAACGTATTCGGTAGTGCGGCGATGGCTTGCACCCGGTATAGCTGCTGCCACCGGCCACCGCCGTAGGCGCGCACCAGATCCAGGCTCGCCGGATCGGCCGAGCGCAAGCCGCTCACCGCGCCGACCATGGTGGTGAAGAAGCAGTACATCGCGGCCAGGAACACCGTGGGCGTGCGTCCGCCGAACACCACCAGGATGATCGGGCCCAGCGCCACCAGCGGTGTGCAGTAGCTCAGGATGGCCAATTGGGTCGCGAGTGGTTCGATCCGCGGCACCAGCATGATCAGCGTCGCGATCCCGATCGCCAGCACGTTGCCCCAGAGGAAGCCCTGCAAGGCCCCGACCGCGGTGACCTGGAAGTTGGGCCCGTAGAGGCCCCACCCGTCCGACCACATGGCCGAAAGGACCCGCCACGGTGAGGGAATCGTCCCGCCCGCGGTTCCGGCGGCGGCCAGCGCCCACCACAGGGCGATCAGCACTATCACGCCCGCCGCCCCGGCCACCCGGCCCGTGCCGATCCCCGCCGGGATGCGCCGGGCCGTCGCCACGCTCACGCGACCCCACCCCGCCCGAACAGCAACTCGGACAGGTAGTCACAGAGCTTGTGGAATTCGGGCGTGCGCATCATCTCGGGTGTGCGCGGTCGCGGCAGGTCGATCTCGACCAGTTCGAGCACCCGGCCCGGTCGCGGACTCATCACCGCGACCACGTCGGAGAGGAACACCGCCTCGCCGATACCGTGGGTGACCATCAGTGTGGTGGCGGGCTTCTCGGTCCAGATGCGCAGCAGTTCCAGGTTCAATCGCTGCCGGGTCATGTCGTCGAGCGCGCCGAACGGTTCGTCGAGCAGCAGCACCGACGGTTGCACGACCAGCGCTCGCGCGATCGAAACCCGTTGGCGCATACCGCCGGACAACTGCGCGGGCTTGGCCTTCTCGAACCCTTCGAGGCCGACGAGTGCGATCAGTTCGGCGATCCGGTCCGGTTCGGCGGGCAGCCCGGCCACCTGCAACGGCAGCCGGATGTTCGATTCCACACTGCGCCACGGCAGCAACGCCGAATCCTGGAACGCGATACCTAGCTCGGCTGCGCCGCGCAATTGTTCCGGGGACATGCCATTGATCCGCGCGGTGCCCGCACTCGGTTCGTCCAGGCCGGCCAGAATCCGCAACACCGTCGATTTGCCGCAGCCCGAGGGCCCGAGCAATGACAGGAATGCACCGTGAGAAGTCCGCAAATCGACCGAGTCCAGCGCGTTGACGGTGTTGCGGCCCACCGTGAAGGTCTTGCTCAACCCACTGATCTCGATCCCGGTGGTTGCGCTACCGGGGATTTCCTTACCCATGCTCGTCACCATAAGAGCGCCTGGTTGCGGCGGCATTTCCGAATCACAGCCCAGATTGCGCCCCCGTAAACCGTGCTCGAGGTCACCATAAAAGTGAACCGGTAACGATTCGGTCCGGGGAGAGGACATAGAGTGTCGACAGGATCTGACAGCCCTGCGGGCGTTGAGCGCATATGCTCTCGGCGACCGGGGGAAGCACTGCGATGACGTGCCCGACAGGGCCCGTGGACTGGAACCGACTGTTCGATGAAGCTCTCTGCACTACGTACCGTGGCCGCGCTGCGCACCACCGCCGTGGCTCTGACCGCCGCATTGTCGGTGGCCGTTGTCGCCGGTGGCGCCGCCACCGCCGCACCCGAGAAGCCCTCAGCCGTGTCGTCCATCGTCAAAGACGGACGCGTGTGGCACCTGAAGGTGTATTCGGCGGCGATGAAAAAGGACATCACGATCGACGTGCAGCGTCCCGTCGACGAGTCCAAGCCCGCCCCCAACTTCTACATGCTCAACGGCCTCGACGGCGGTGAGGGCACCGCTAGCTGGGCCGCGCAGACCCAGGCGCTCAGCTTCCTGGCCGACAAGCAGGTCAATGTGATCCAGCCGATCGGCGGCCGGGGCAGTTACTACACCGACTGGAAGCAAGAAGACCCGAAGCTGGGCCTGAACAAGTGGAGCACCTTCTTCACCCAGGAGCTTCCGCCGCTGCTCGACGGCGCCCTCAACTCGACCGGCCTCAACTCGCTGGCCGGTCTGTCCACCTCCGGCACCTCGGTGCTGCAGCTGGCCGAGGCCAACCCGGGTCTGTTCAAGTCCGTCGCCGCCTACAGTGGCTGCGCGCAGATCGCCGACCCGATGGGCAAGCAGGCCGTCAAGTTCTCCGTGGAGACCTGGGCCGGTGGCAAGACCTCGAACATGTACGGCCCGGACAACGATCCGGCGTGGGTCGAGAACGACCCGGTCGTCAACGCCGAGAAGCTGCGCGGCACCAACCTCTACATCTCCAGCGGCAGCGGCATGCCGACCAATGCCGACGTCGCCTACTACCTCAACGGTTCCCCCGGTCCGATGGGCGTGATCAACCTCGGTCTCGGTATCGGCATCGAAGCGGCGACCAACGCTTGCACGCAGAACCTGAAGACCAAGCTGGACTCGCTCGGCATCCCGGCGACCTACCAGTTCACCCCGATGGGCACCCACTACTGGCCGTACTGGGAGCAGGCGCTGCACGAGTCGTGGCCGCTGCTCGCGCAGGGCATGGGCATCTGATTTCCCACTGAAAGCGGGAGGCATCCGGATTCGGATGCCTCCCGCTTGTGCGTTGTTGGCAGCTACGTCGTCGGCACGACCGCGGTGCGCACCGTGAGCCCGGATCGGATGAAATAAGCGATCTCCTCGCAGATCTCGTCGACCGAGATCGCGTCACCGGGAACGGTGGCGTGCACCATCTCCTGGGCGAGCGAATTCACCGCGCCGATTACCGCGAGGCCGAACAGGTGCAGGCTGCGCGATTCCGCTTCGCCGCGCTCGGCGGCGCGTTGCGCTTCCCGGGTGAGCAGTGCCGAAATCGACCGCCGCTGCGCGCGCCGCCATTCCTCCACCACCGGACTCACGCCAACGACCTCGACATAGAACACCCGCGCCGCCCGGCGATCACGGCAGGTCACCGCGAGGAACGCGCGGAAACTTTCCACCACGCGTACCACCAGCGGCTGTTCATTGGTTCTTTCCAATGCCTCGTCGAGGCGGCGCAGCGCGGCCGCGTTCAACCGGTCGACGAGTGCGATCAACAATGCCTCGCGGCTACCGATGTCTTCGTAGAAACTGCGGGTCGACACGTTCGCGGTCGAGCACAGTCGCTCGATCGAGGTCGACGAATATCCCTGGGTGCCGAATAGTTCCAGCGCCGCGTCGGTCAACCTGTTACGGCGTAGCGCGACTCGCTGCTGGCGCGACAATCCACCGTAACTACGACCACTATCGGTTACCTCCGCACGCCGAACCACGGATGCATGCTAGCGCGCGATCGCCCGGCCGCCAGGCGATTCGCCATTGTCGCCGCGAAGCGAATTCCGCTGACACACCGGAATTGTCGAGTGGGCGATCAATTCTGTTCGGCAGGAGGTTCGCCCTCGTCCAGCGGCTCGGCCAACGGCCAGCCACCGGCCGCCAGATGCGAGGCCACTCGGGAGACATCGGCGGGCGCGGGCTGTTCCTTCGCGAAATCCGCGATGGCCGCTTCGATTTCGGCCTCGCTGATCGATTCCCGATCCGGATTGGCCTCGACCAGCTTCTCCCCGATCACCACCACCTCGTAGTCGGTGAGATGGCGGTGCAGCACCGCGAACAAGGCGACGTAGTCCGACTGCGGAATACCCTGCGGATAACCGGCGCGCAGCCAGCCGAGTACCCGCGAGAGCAGAGTGCCTCGGACGGAGGGATGTGCGGGGTTCGGATCGGTCATGGCGTCCTCACTCACGATTGGCCGAACAGGTGGATGCCGAACTGGTGAGCGATGAATGCCTTTGCGGTGAAAAGAATTCCGGTGATCACCACGACGACGATGAGGATCAGGCAGGTCAACGCCCCCGCCAGGGCCGGATAGTTGCGCCGCACCTGGCCGTTGGCGTCGACGGTCTCGGCCTTTGCCCACCACCGCACGGCGAAGGCGAAGACCGCGGGGACGCCCGCGCCGAAGATCAGCGCCGCGAGGACCACTTCCCACAGGGAACTCAGATTGGTGATCACGGTGTTCACGATCGCCCCCTTCTACCCGGCATGGGTCTGGTTGATCGGCGACTGCGCCGAGTCGGGTGGCTGATGACCGTCGGGCCATTCGTTCACATTGTGGGTGCCGACCGGATCCCGGCGCGAGCGCAGATAGATTCCGAGCGATCCGGCGATCAGCAGGCCGAACACCACGAGAACACCGGCGAGGCCACCGATGACGTGCGCGATCGCCCAGCAGATCGCGCCGACGATGCCCGCCATCGGCAGGGTGAGCAGCCAGGCCACCGCCATCCGGCCCATCACCCGCCAGCGCACCTCGGCGCCCTTGCCGATGCCGGTACCCAGGATCGCGCCGGTGGCGGTCTGCGTGGTCGACAGCGGCAGGCCGAAGTGCGCCGAGGTGAGAATGATGGCCGCCGAGGTCGACTCCGCGG
Source organism: Nocardia sp. IBHARD005 (assembly GCF_052814245.1). Taxonomy (NCBI): domain Bacteria; kingdom Bacillati; phylum Actinomycetota; class Actinomycetes; order Mycobacteriales; family Nocardiaceae; genus Nocardia; species Nocardia sp. IBHARD005. The sequence goes on along the minus strand of NZ_CP199935.1, from coordinate 2,098,006 downwards.
CCAGGCCCTGCGGCGACTCGATCTCGACCAGGCCCTTGCCGAGGGTCCTGATGATCCGCCAGCCGCCGAGATAGGTACCGAGGGCGATCGCGACCGCGCAGGCCGACATCACCCACAGCGGCATGTGGTCGTCCTTGTCCAGCGAGCCGTAGGCGACCAGCGCGAGGAAGATGATGCCCATCGTCTTCTGCGCGTCGTTGGTGCCGTGCGCCAGCGACACCAGCGACGCCGAGCCGATCTGGCCCCAGCGGAAACCCTCGTCGGTCTTCTCCTGGTCGACGCCGCGGGTGATCCGGTACACCAGGTACGTGCCGATGGCCGCGACCGCCGCCGCGATGGCAGGCGCGAGGAAGGCGGGCAGCACGATCTTGATCAGCACGCCGTCCGAGCCCGATGCCCAGATCACCCCGTTCCAGCCGAGCGCGGCGATCGTCGAACCGATCAAGCCGCCGAACAGCGCGTGCGAGGAACTCGACGGCAGGCCGAGCAGCCAGGTCAGCAGGTTCCACAGGATGCCGCCGACCAGGCCGGCGAAGACGATCACCAGCAGGTCCTGCCCGCTCACCGCGTTCAACTGCACGATGCCCTTTGCCACCGTCGCCGCCACCGACACCGACAGAAACGCACCGATCAGATTCAGCACTCCCGAGAGCGCGACCGCCGTCTTCGGCTTCAGCGCGCCGGTGGCGATCGAGGTCGCCATGGCGTTGGCCGTGTCGTGGAATCCATTGGTGAAGTCGAATGCGAGAGCTGTGACGATGACGATCAACAGGACCATTAGTTCGGCGCTCACCCGAACAGTGTGTCGCATGGTGGGCCCGGATTGCCAAACTGTTGCGGGTAAGTCGCACCACCACGAGCTGACCTCAGCCGAGTGCGCGCACCGCATCGATCGTCTCGGCCTGCGCGGGTTCCTTGTCCGGCCGGTAACGCAGGACTCTGGCGAAGCGCAGCGCCACCCCACCCGGATATCGGGTACTGGTCTGCACGCCGTCGAGCGCGATCTCGACGACGAGTTCGGGGCGCAGGTACACGGTCTGACCGTCGCGGTGGGTTTCGTGGCGCGGGAATTCCTCGGTCTGCCAGCGCAGCAGCTCGTCGGTGAGGCCCTTGAAGGTCTTGCCGACCATCACCGGCTCGCCGGTCTCCGGATCACGGGCGGCCAGATGCAGATTGGACAGCAAACCGGTGCGGCGGCCATAGCCCCATTCGGCGCCGATCACCAGCAGGTCGAGAGTGTGCGCGGGTTTGATCTTCTGCCAGGCCTTGCCGCGTCGGCCCGCGGCGTAGGTGGCATCGAGCGCCTTGACCATCACGCCCTCGTTACCGACGGCCAGTGCGTCGTCATAGCAGTCGGCGGCGGCCTCCGGGGTCGGCGCGATGAGGGCGGGGATGCTGTGTTCGCCCGCGACCTGCTCGAGCGCGACGCGGCGCACGCGCAGCGGTTCGTCGATGAGGTCGACGCCGTCGAGGTGCAGGCAGTCGAAGAAATAGGGGTGCAACCGGCGTGGATCGCCGATGGTGGCGAATCGGCTCATCGTTTCCTGGAACGGGCGTGGGCGGCCCGAGTCGGTGAGGGCCAGCGTTTCGCCGTCAAGGACCACGGTGGTGCAGTCGAGGGCTCTGACCAGGTCGACGAGTTCGGGGACGCCGGTGGTGATGTCGCGCAGGGTTCTGGTGAAGACCCAGACCTGGTCGCCGTCGCGGTGCACCTGGATGCGGGCGCCGTCGAGCTTGTGTTCGACACTGATGTCGGAGCCCAGTTCGGCGAGGGCCTCGTCCAGTGAGCCGCCCGGCGAGGCGAGCATCGGCGCTACGGGGCGTCCTACCTCGAGCCGGAATGCGGACAGTGCTTGTTCGCCCCCGGCGAGCGCGGCGATCGCGGTGGTGGGGAGCTGACCCGAGAGCATGTGGGCCCGGCGCACCACGTCGACGGGGATACCGGTGGATTGCGCGAGCGCCTCGACGACGATCGCGGTGAGCGCACCCTGCCGCAGTTCGCCGGTGAGCAGGCGGATCAGGAAGGACTGCTCCTGCTCGGTCGCCGCGGTGAAGAGCGCGGTCAGCAATTCGCGGCGCCGGTTGGCCGAGCCTTGACCGTTGAGCCCGGCGAGCTGGGTGAAGATGCCGTCCACCGCGCCGACGGTAAGGCTCGCGTCGCTGCTCGGTGGCGTATTCAGCCCGCTCACCGTGCGCCATCCGGCCCCGATCCGGCCCTGCACCAGCTCGCCGGACAGCCACGCCACCACAGTGCCGATCTCGGAGGGCCCCGCGGCACCGAAAAGCTCGGCCAGCGTGGCGGTTTTCGCCTTGCGCGACCTGGTCGCTCGCACGGCAGCGGAGGCCGTGACGACATCGCTGAACAGCACCTCACGACAGTAGCGCGAGGGTGTGACACAGAGCTCGTACCCGTTGTTAAGAATCCCTTGGCAAGCCTGCGAAAACGCCCTTAAACTGGACATATGGCCAAAACCTATGTCGGAGCGCGGCTGCGTCAGCTGCGCACCGAACGTGGGCTGAGCCAGGTCGCGCTCGCGCAGAAACTGGAGATCTCGGCCAGTTACCTGAACCAGATCGAACACGACGTGCGACCGCTCACCGTGCCGGTGCTCACGCGCATCAACGAGGTCTTCGGCGTCGACCCCACCTTCTTCTCCGCCCAGGACGACACCCGCCTCATCGCCGAGTTGTCCGAAGTGGTGCTCGATGCCGAGCTCGGCATCGAGGCCGACACCCAGCAGATCGCCGACATGGTCTCCGCGCATCCGTCGATGGCGCGCGCCCTGGTGGCCATGCACAACCGCTACCGCAACACCAGCGCGCAACTGGCCGCCGCCACCGAGGACCGGTTCGCCGACGGTTCCGGCAGCGCCGCGATCAGCAAGCCGCACGAGGAAGTGCGCGACTACTTCTATCAGCGCCAGAACTACATCCACGAATTGGATACCGCCGCAGAGGACCTCACCGCCCGCATCCGGTTCCACGGCGGCGAGGTGAGTACCGAGATCGTGCGCCTGCTGCGCGCGCACGGCGTGCGGATCAGCGAGCGCATCGACCTCGGCGAGGGCGTACTGCACTACTTCGACCCCGAGACCAAACAGCTCGAGATCTCCCCACACCTGTCCGGCGGACAGCGCACGTTCAAACTCGCCGCCGAACTCGCCTATCTGGAATGCGGCCCACTACTCGAAAAACTGGTCGACGAAGGCAATTTCGCCTCCGAGGCCTCGCACAAACTCGCGATGCTGGGATTGGCGAACTACTTCGCGGCCGCGATGGTCTTGCCCTACACGCACTTTCACGAAGTAGCCGAGAACTTCCGCTACGACATCGAGCGGCTGTCGGCCTTCTTCTCGCAGAGTTTCGAAACCATCTGCCACCGCCTCTCGACCCTGCAACGGCCGACCCTGCGCGGGGTCCCCTTCTCCTTCGTCCGCGTCGACCGTGCGGGCAATATGTCGAAGCGCCAGTCCGCCACCGGTTTCCACTTCTCGGCCAGCGGCGGCACCTGCCCGCTCTGGAATGTCTACGAGACCTTCGCCTACCCCGGCAAGATCATGACCCAGATCGCCCAGATGCCCGACGGCCGCAAATACCTCTGGATCGCCCGCACCGTCGAACGCCGCGCCACCCGCTACGGCCAACCCGGCAAGACCTTCGCCATCGGCCTCGGCTGCGAACTGCGCCACGCGGGCCGCGTCGTCTACGCCGACGGCATCGACCTGGGCGAAGCCGTGGCCACCCCCATCGGCGCGGGCTGCCGAGTCTGCGTCCGCTCCAACTGCCCCCAGCGCGCCTTCCCGCCCCTGGGCAAGGCCCTCGATATCAGCGAACACCGCAGCTCGGTCTCGCCCTACCTCATCAAATAGGACACGCTAATGGCGCGTATCTGATCCATAAGGCCCTATAGTGGTTCATATACGCGCCATTAACAGGAGCTGCCAGTGAAGCGACGAACCTCCGCGCGGGTCACCCGAGCGGCACGCGACATCGGCGATCACCTGGTCGCATGGCGAAAACTCCTCGGCCTCACCGCCGAGCAAGTCTCCGAACGGGCAGGCGTCGCCAGATCCACTTACCGGCGCCTCGAACAGGGCGAACTGGGGGTCTCGATGGATACCTACCTGAACGTGCTGCGAGCGCTGGGACAACTCGACAACGTTGTCACAGCCATTGATCCGTATGAGACAGACCTAGGCCGCGCCCGCGCAGACCAGCAACTCCCCAAGCGAGTGCGCTGATGCCTGACGAGCTCATTGTCTCCGTCGAGATCAACGGCCGGACCATCCCGGCAGGCACCGCCTACTTCACACACCGAGGCAGCCTCGCCACCTCGTTCCAGTACGACTCCGACTATCTTCGGATGCCCGAGGCCTACGAACTCGACCCCGCCCTGCCTTTGTATCAAGGGCAGCATTATGTATCCGGTCTGCCCGGAGCCTTCGCCGACTGCGCACCCGATAGATGGGGGCAAAACCTCGTCAAACGGCGTCGCCGAGCACTGGACCAAGCGAACAAGTCGATGCCACGAGCACTGACACCCGTCGACTTCCTGGTCGGTGTCAGCGATTTCACGCGGCAGGGAGCGCTGCGCTTCGCCGCGCCCGGCGCCGACGAGTTCCTCGATCCTGACCCAGTGGTCCCCAAGCTGATCGAATTGCCCTCGCTGCTCAGGGCTTCGGACCACCTCGCCCGAGACGACGCGGATTTCAGCGACCTGAAGCTGCTGCTCGCTGCCGGCACGGCGACATTGGGTGGTGCCCGCCCTAAAGCATCGGTTCGCGACGAGGACCGGCTGTGTATCGCGAAGTTTCCACATCACGCCGATTCCTGGGATGTCATGGCCTGGGAGAAGACAGCCCTCGACCTCGCCGAAGCGGCCGGCATCGCAGCGCCCAAGCGTACGTTGCGCCGGATCGACGGGCGAGGAGTGCTTATCCTCGACCGCTTCGACCGCACGCACGGGCAGCGAATCGGCTACATCAGCGCAATGACCATGCTGCAAGCCCGCGACGGACAAGGTCACGACTACCTAGATCTCGCCGAGACGCTTCCCGAACACAGTGCCCAAGCGAACGCGGACCTTCGCGCACTATGGCGCCGAATCGCCTTCAGCGTTGCCATTCACAACACCGACGACCACCTACGCAATCACGGCTTCCTCCACCACCCGGGCGGTTGGCAACTAGCACCGATCTTCGACGTGAACCCCAACCCCGAGATCGAAGAACACCGAACGACCTCCATCGCCGGGTTCACCGCGCGTGCCGACGAACTCGAAGCATTGATGGCAGCCGCAGACGCCTTCGGCCTGACCGCAAACGATGCGATCGACGTCCTTGGTGAAGTGCTGACTGCGACGGCGAAATGGGCAATGATCGCCGCCGCCAACGGCATCTCGACCGCTGAGCGTACAAGTTTCGCTCCCGCCTTCGAGGGATTACGCCCAGCCATGGAGACTGCCGCCCGTCACGTCTGACGTGATATGCAGCGAACACCGCAGCTCGGTCTCGCCCTACCTCATCAAATAGCGTCGCCCACTCAGAACGCTTCCTCCGGGACGGCCATGATGTCGTTGTCGATGGTGGCGAGGATGTTGTTGGTAGCGGTGAGTTCGGGGAGGACGTTCTTGGCGAAGAAGCTCGCCGCGGCGACTTTGCCCTGGTAGAAGGGGCGATCCCGCGGTGCGGCGTCGGAGGCGAGGGCGGCGGCCGCGATGTCGGCCTGGACCAGCAGGCGCCAGGCGATGAGGAGGTCACCGACCGACATCAGGAAGCGCACCGAGCCGAGGCCGACCTTGTAGAGCTCAGTGGGTTCGGTCCGGCCCGCCATGGCGTAGCCGGTGAGGGTGGCGGCCATGGCGCCGACGTCGGCCTTGGCGGTGCGCAGCAGAGCACGCTCGGTGGCGAAGCGGCCGGTGTCGTTGTCGAGGTAGGCACTGATCTGAGCGTTCACGTGCGCCAGGGCGACGCCGCGATCGCGAATGATCTTGCGGAAGAAGAAGTCCTGGGCCTGGATCGCCGTGGTGCCCTCGTAGAGCGAGTCGATCTTGGCGTCGCGGATGTACTGCTCGATCGGATAGTCCTGCAGATAGCCGGAGCCGCCGAAAATTTGCAGGGACTCGGTGAGCAACTGGTACGCACGCTCGGAGCCGACACCCTTGACGATCGGCAGCAGCAGATCGTCCACGCGGTGCGCGGTCTCCGGATCGGCACCCGATACCAGCTGCGCCACATCCTCGTTCTGATGCGCGGCCGTATACAGATACACCGCTCGCAGCCCCTCCGCGTAGGCCTTCTGCATGGCCAGCGACCGGCGTACATCGGGGTGATGGGTGATGGTGACGCGCGGCGCCGCCTTGTCGGCGATCTGCGTGAGATCCGCGCCCTGCACCCGCGTCTTGGCGTACTCCAGCGCGTTCAGATACCCGGTCGACAACGTCCCCGACGACTTCACACCCACCGTCATCCGCGCGTTCTCGATCACCTCGAACATCTGGGCGATACCGTCGTGCACATCGCCGACCAGCCAGCCCTTGGCCGGCACCGCGGTGCCGCCGAAAGTCAGCTCGCAGGTCGGCGATGACTTGATCCCCATCTTGTGCTCCACCCCGGTCACATACACACCGTTGCGGTCGCCCAGTTCCAGCGTCTCGGGATCGAAGAGGAACTTCGGCACGTAGAACAGCGACAGCCCCTTGGTGCCGGGACCGGCGCCTTCCGGCCGCGCGAGCACCAGGTGGAAGATGTTCTCCGCCAGATCACCCACGTCACCGCCGGAAATAAACCGTTTCACACCCTCGATGTGCCACGATCCGTCGGGCTGCGGCACGGCCTTGGTGCGGCCCGCGCCGACATCGGATCCGGCGTCGGGCTCGGTGAGCACCATGGTGGCCTGCCACCCGCGCTCGAACCCGCCACGTGCCCAGCGCTTCTGCTCGTCGTTGCCGACCGCGTAGAGCACCGAGCCCATCAGCGGGCCCATGGTGAAGAAGCTGGCCGCCGGATTGGCGCAGATGATGAGCTCGTTGATCGCCCACATCAGCACATTCGGGGCGGCGGTGCCGTCCATGCCCGCCGGCATGCCGAGGCGGTACCAGCCGGCCTCGTGCACCATGTCCACCGTCTTGCGCAACGGTGCGGGCACCGTGATGTCGAAGGTATCGGGGTGGAAGACCACCGGGTGCCGGTCGGCCTCGGCGAACGAGTCCGCGATCGGGCCCTCGGCCAGGTGTTTCACCTCGTCGAGGAGCTGGCGCACCGTATCGGAGTCCAGGTCGCCGTAGGCGCCGGTGTCCAGGAGCTTGTCGAGGTTCAGGACCTCGAACAGATTGAACTCGATGTCACGCACGTTCGCCTTGTAGTGACCCACTGGGCCCTCCTCGACTGACCGCACACGGCCCGATTGCCGCGTGGCTCGGCTGCTCGACGTCGTACAAATCGAAGCGTGCCGTATCGCCACATCCCTACGCAACCGTAGGCAAACCGATCCGTCGGTAACAATTCACACGGATGAAACAGACGAAACGGACACGTGACCGGAAGACATTCGGGTGCAACACGTTCCATCTACTGTCTCGAATCACGAATACAGCAGCTGTATACAACGCGGTGTACATCCAGTCGCCGGGAAGCAGCGGTGGTGTTCGTTGCGGCGCGTGTGGCGCCGCCGTTTCACCTGATGAGGAGAACCGCCCATGTCTGAATCCCGTGTGGTCAAGGCACTTGCCGTGCCTGCCGCCGTGGCCGTTGCAGGCCTGTTGCTCACCGGCTGTGGTGCCCGCGACGACGCGTCGACCGGCTCGACCGCCGCCTCCTGCGTCGACACCAGCAAGGACACCATCAAGGTGGGCTCGCTGCACTCGCTGTCGGGCACCATGGCCATTTCCGAAGTCACCGTGGCCAATTCGACCAAGCTGGCGGTCGACCAGATCAACGCGGCGGGCGGCGTACTCGGCAAGAAGATCGAGATCGTGCTCGAGGACGGTGCGTCGGACCCGAAAACCTTCGCCGAGAAGGCCGAGAAGCTGATCAGCTCCGACTGTGTCGCTTCGGTGTTCGGCGGCTGGACCTCATCGAGCCGTAAGGCCATGAAGCCCAAGTTCGAGAACCTGAACTCGCTGCTGTACTACCCCGTGCAGTACGAGGGCCTGGAAGATTCCAAGAACATCTTCTACACCGGCGCCACCACCAACCAGCAGATCGTCCCCGCGCTGGACTACCTGAAGCAGAAGGGCATAACGTCCCTCTACCTGGTCGGCTCCGACTACGTCTTCCCGCAGACCGCCAACCGCGAGATCAAGGCCTACGCCGCCGCCAACGGCATCGAGATCAAGGGCGAGGACTACACCCCGCTCGGCTCCACCGACTTCTCCACCATCATCAACAAGGTGCGCGCGGCCAAGGCGGGCGCGGTGTTCAACACCCTCAACGGTGACTCCAACGTCGCCTTCTTCCGCGAGTACGCCAACGCGGGCCTGAAAGCCGCTGAGATGCCGGTGGTCTCGGTATCCATCGCCGAGGAAGAGGTCGCGGGCATCGGCCCGCAGATCGTCGCGGGCCAGCTGACCGCCTGGAACTACTACCAGACCGTCGACTCGCCGGCGAACAAGAAGTTCGTCGCCGACTACAAGGCCGCCTTCGGTGCCGACAAGCCCACCTCGGACCCGATGGAAGCCGCCTACGCCTCGGTCTACCTGTGGAAGAACACCGTCGAGAAGGCGAAGTCGTTCGCGGTGGCCGACATCCAGGCCGCGGCCGACGGCGTGAGCTTCGACGCCCCGGAAGGCACCGTCACCATCGACGGCTCCAACCACCACATCACCAAGACCGCCCGCATCGGTGAGATCCGCCCCGACGGCCTGATCTACACCGTCTGGGATTCCGGCAAAGCCATCACCCCTGACCCGTACCTGAAGTCCTACGAGTGGGCCAAGGGCCTGAAGTAAGTAGCCCGACAGATGTGGGACGCGCGGCTCGCGCGTCCCACATCGCCCCATTTCCAAGGAGTCCACTGCAATGGACGTGCTGATCAGTCAGCTCTTCACCGGGTTGAGTCTGGGATCCATTCTTTTGCTCGCCGCGCTCGGCCTGTCACTGACCTTCGGTCAGATGGGCGTCATCAATATGGCGCACGGCGAATTCATCATGGCCGGTTGCTACACCACTTATGTTGTGCAACAGGTGTTCTCGTCGGCCGGAGTTTCGCTGGTCGTGTCCCTGCTGATGGGCTTCCTCATCGGCGGCCTGCTCGGCGCCGCCCTGGAAATGGGGCTGATCCGCTACATGTACGACCGACCGCTGGACACGCTGCTGGTCACCTTCGGTGTCGGGCTCGTGCTACAGCAGGCCGCGCGTGACATCTTCGGCGCACCCGCCAAGAACGTGCTGGTGCCCGAATGGCTCAGTGGCGGAATCACTATCGCGGGCGCGGTGGTGCCGAAGACCCGCATCTTCATCCTCGTGCTGGCGATCCTCGCGGTGACCACCCTGGCCGCCGTACTCAAGGCCACGCCGATGGGCCGCCGGATTCGCGCCGTCGTGCAGAACCGCGGACTTGCCGAAACCAGTGGCATCTCCAGCAGATTCACCGATATCAGCACGTTCTTCATCGGCTCGGGCCTGGCCGGTGTCGCCGGCGTCGCGCTCACCCTGATCGGCTCGACCAGCCCCACCATCGGCCAGAGCTATCTGATCGACGCGTTCCTGGTGGTCGTGATCGGTGGCCTCGGCCAGATCAAGGGCACGGTGATCGCGGCGTTCGCGCTCGGCTTGCTCAACTCGTTCATCGAATACTCCACCACCGCGTCCATCGCGAAGGTGATCGTGTTCGTGCTGATCGTCATCTTCCTGCAGGTCCGCCCGCAGGGCCTGTTCACCGTGCGGACGAGGAGCCTGGCATGACCGCACTCACCGAACGTCTGCGCGCGTATCCGCGGCTGACCCCGCTGGCCGGTTTCGCGGTCGCCGCGATCCTTCTCTTCGCAGTGGCACCAGCGGTTCTGAGCGACTTCCGCCTGAACCTGCTCGCCAAGTTCCTCTGCTTCGCCATCGTGGCCGCCGGTATCGGATTGGCTTGGGGCCGTGGCGGAATGCTCACCCTGGGTCAGGGTGTGTTCTTCGGCATCGGCGCCTACATCATGGCCATGCACATGCAACTCGCCGACGCGGCCCGCCTCGGCAACGACGTCCCCGAGTTCATGGAGATCTCGGGCATCAGCGAACTCCCCGGTTTCTGGCAGCCGTTCAGCGCCGCGCCTGTCACCATTCTCGGCATCCTGGTGCTGCCCGCGCTGATCGCCGCCGTGCTCGGTTACGGCGTGTTCAAGCGCCGGGTGCGCGGTGCCTACTTCGCCATCCTGAGCCAGGCGCTGGCCGCGGCGCTGGCGATCCTGCTCACCGGTCAGCAGGCCATCGGCGGCTTCACCGGCCTGTCGGACTTCCGCTCCTTCTTCGGATTCCGGCTCTCGGACCCGGTCAACCGTCAGATGCTGTTCTTCATCGCCGCGGGCACGCTGCTCGTGGTGGTGGCGCTGATCCGTCAGCTCAATCGCAGCCGCTACGGCGAACTGCTGGTCGCGGTGCGTGACGCGGAGGAGCGCGTGCGCTTCCTCGGCTACGACCCGGCCAATATCAAGATCGTCGCCTATGTGGTGGCGGCCTTCCTGGCCGGTATCGCGGGTGCGCTGTTCACCCCGATCGTCGGCATCATCTCCCCCGCCGACATCGGCGTCATCCCGTCGATCGCCTTCCTGATCGGTGTCGCCATCGGTGGCCGCACCACGCTGCTCGGACCGATCCTCGGTGCGATCGGGGTGGCCTGGGCGCAGACTTCGCTGTCGGAGTCGTTCCCGTCGGGCTGGACCTACATGCAGGGCGTGCTGTTCATCGTGGTCGTCGGGTTCATCCCCGCCGGTCTGGCCGGGCTGTGGCCGATGCTGAAGGGCTGGCTCGACAGTCGTAAGAAGCTGCCACCCGCGCCGGAAGAACCCGCCGCCGTCGTCACCGAGGAGAAGGTGCAAGCGCGATGACACTCGAACCCAAAGCCGGCGGGAACGCCGGCATGGAAAGCGACTACCTCGAAATCCGCGGCCTCTCGGTCAGTTTCGATGGTTTCAAGGCGGTGACCGATGTCGATCTCACGGTGCTACAGGGTGACCTGCGGTTCCTGATCGGCCCGAACGGCGCGGGTAAGACCACGCTGATCGACGCCATCACCGGCCTCGTCCCGGCTACCGGTTCGGCGCAGAAGTCGGGCACCGAACTACTCGGAAAGAAGGTGCACCAGATCGCGCGCCTCGGCATCGGGCGGACCTTCCAGACGGCCAGTGTGTTCGAGCAGCTCACGGTGTTGCAGAACCTGGATATCGCCGCGGGCGCTCGGCGTTCGGCTTGGTCGCTGCTGCGCACCCGCAAGTCGGTCCTGCCGAGCATCGAGGAGGCTTTGGAGACAACGGGTCTCACCGCGCTGCGCGACAAGCCTGCCGGGGTACTCGCGCACGGGCAGAAGCAGTGGCTCGAGATCGGCATGCTGCTCGTGCAGAACGCGTCGGTGCTGCTGCTCGACGAGCCCGTCGCCGGCATGAGCGCCGAGGAGCGCGAGGAGACCGGAAACCTGTTGCGCCGCATCGGCAGTGACCGCGTGGTGATCGTCGTGGAGCACGACATGGACTTCATGCGGTCCTTCGCCAGCTCGGTCACCGTGCTCGCGGGCGGCAAGGTGCTCAGCGAGGGCAGCGTCGAACAGGTTCAGGCCGACCCGAAGGTGCAGCAGGTCTACCTCGGCACCGCGAATCTGGCTGTGACAGAGAAGGAGTCGGCCGATGCTTGAACTTCACGACATCCGGTCCGGGTACGGGCGCACGGAGGTGATCCACGGCGTCAGCGTGACGGTGCCCGACGACAGCGTCGTCGCGATCATGGGCCACAACGGCGCGGGCAAGACCACGCTGCTGCGCGCCGCCGTCGGTCTGCTGCCGACCAAGTCGGGGACCATCACCTTCGACGGCGAGAAGATCACCAAGCTCTCCCCCTCGCAGCGGGTCAAACGCGGTATCGGCTATGTGCCGCAGGGCCAGCAGAGCTTCGCACAGCTGACCACCGCCGAAAACCTGCAGGTGGTCGCGGACGGCCGCAAACGAGGCAAGGCGCTGATCGACGAATCCCTCGACCTGTTCCCCGCGCTGCGTGAGCTGCTCACCCGCAAGGCGGGCCTGCTCTCGGGCGGGCAACGTCAGCAGCTGGCCATCGCGCGGGCACTGATCACCGAGCCGAAGCTGCTCATCCTCGACGAACCGACCGAGGGCATCCAGCCGTCGGTGGTCGCCGAAATCGAGCGCACCATCATCGAATTGACGCAGCGCGGTGGTTTGAGCGTGCTGCTGGTGGAGCAGCACATCGGCTTCGCATTGCAGGCCGCACAGCAGTATTACGTGCTGCACTCAGGGCATCTCGGCTCGACCGGGGCCGGCGGGGCCGGTGCGGAATCCGCGGTCCGCGCGGCGATGGCGATCTGATCGCAGCGGCGCACATGGCCGGGCGGGGATCGGGCGAGGACGCACGTCCCGCCGGAGGCAGGCGGCGGGTACCGCTGGCCGCGCGCGTCTACGACGAACTCCGCCACGACCTCGCCACCGGGGAACTGGCACCGACCGAACGGCTGCGCGCCGAACGGCTGGCCCAGCGCTACGGCGTCTCGCGTACCCCGGTGCGCGAGGCGCTGGCCCGGCTCCAGGCCGACGGGCTCGTGCAGCGCCATCCCGATGGGCTCTATCTGTACCGGCCCCGCCTGAACGAACTCGACGAGCTCTACGAGCTGCGAATTGTGCTGGAATCCCGGGGTTTTCAGCGCCTCGCCGCCGGCGGTTCGGTACAGGTCCACGTCGCGGCCGAGCACGACCTGCCCACCGTGCGCGCCGAGCTGGCCCGCTGGCTCGAATACCGCGACACGCCACCGGAACCCGGGCCCGACCTGGTCGCCGCCGACGAGCGGTTCCACACCGAACTACTCAGGGCGGCAGGCAATTCCGCCCTCGCCGAGGCGCTGGCAGCCGTTTACCTGCGGGTTCGCCCCGTTCGCACCATGGATGTGCCCACCGCCGAACGGGTCGCGGCCATGACGACCGATCACATCACCATCGCCGAACAGGTGCTGGCAGGCGACGACGAACAGGCCCTGCACACTCTCACCGCCCACATCGATTCCTCCCGCGCCCACGTTCGGGTGCGCGCCGAACAGGCGATCGCCTTCACCAAACTCGGTCGCGCCGTGCGGGATTGATCAACAGTCACGCTGGAACGGCCAGCACTCGGTCTTGCGCGGAGTCGCCGACGTGGGCGTGCGGGTCGTCGAGGTCTGCGAAGTGTCCGACATCGGGCGCGGATCTGGCGAGTCCTGCAACAATGCCACGCCGACCACCACGAAGACGACGAAGATGCCGAGCAGCGCGGCGGCGAACAGCGCGACGCCGACGAGCTTTCCCGGGCGCGACGGATCAGCGGGCGCGACGGGCTCGCTGAACTTGCGCACCTGCGGTACCACCGGCGTCGGCGCGGGCCGATTACTCGCGAATCCTTCCTCGGCCAGCTCGGCGCGCGATGGCATCTCGGCCATCCCGAGCGTCGCGCAGGTGTTGAGCACCCGATCGATCGTCCATTCGCGTGGCCCCGCCGAGAACCCCTCGAGGTATACCCGCAGCTCATGTGCGTCCACGCTGTTCGCGACCAGCACGTCGAGCCCCGGCCGCAGCGCGGTGCGCGCGGGCCGGACCACCACCCCGCGATACGGCACGAGCACCACCGCGCCGGACACATGCCTGCTGTCCTGCAACGCCTGTTCCAGCGCGACCCGCACCGCGTGCACCCCGTGCTCGACCCGGTCGGTGAGACCGTTCGACGGCTCGGCTTCTAAATCCAGCGGGCTGTCGCTGATCCGCCACGCGCCGTCGGCGGTAGCGGTGAGCAGCCCGCTCTGCCGCCGCCGGAAGCCTTTCACCTCCAGCACCGTGATGCCGCGCGGCGTCACGATCACCGCGCCGAGCCGCCGGTCACCCACCCGGCAATCGACCAGCGCGAGCCCCGTACTCGGATAGGCGCGCAGGCAATCGACGAGCTCGCGCTCGGCGCCGGTGAGCTCGGCACCCGGTCTGATCCGAACCAGCATGTGCGATGTTCCCCTAGTGCTGCGATCTCACACCGCCGCTGCGCGCTGCGGTACTCACCGATCATGACGCGCAACTGTTCCGAAAACCACTGGAAACCAAAGAATACCGGCACGAATACAGGAGTGGCCCCCCGAACCGATACCGGCGAGTACGCTCCGACCCTGGCCGACGATGTTCGAGAAGACAGGTGGACCAGAGATGGATGCAGCGCCCCTACCACGCGTTTCGCCGGGCCGGTTCGGTGAACTCGGCCCGATCAACTGGGTTGTCTGGCAAGTGCTTTCCCGCGCGGCGGGTACCGGCGACGCGCACCTGTTCAGCACCCTCGGTCGCACGGGTGGGCTGTTTCGCGGCTGGCTGCATTACTCCGGCAAGCTGATGCCGGGCGGCAAGTTGCCGCGCGCGGAGGCCGAGTTGGTGATCCTGCGCGTGGCACAGCTGCGCGAGTGCGCCTACGAGGCCGATCATCATCGCCGGTTGGGGCGCAAAGCGGGGCTGTCGGCGGTCGAGATCGAGCGGGTCGGCGCAGGTCCCGAGGCCGCGGGCTGGACACCTCGACAGCGGGTATTGCTGAATGTCGTCGATCAGCTGGTGAACACCCGGAATGTGGACGACACGGCGTGGGCCGACCTGGCCGAGCACTACGACGAGCGGGTGCTGATCGAGATCGTGCTGCTGATCAACCAGTACGAAGGTCTGGCGTCGACCATCACGACCCTGCGGATCGAGCGCGACAAGTTCTGATGGTGTGACCTAGGTCATATGGCGGGCAGGCGCGGGATCTCCCACAGTAAAGGCGTACAACATACGGAGTTCATCGGCACCGAGGAGAACCCATGCAGATCACCGCTTCAGCCGTCTCGCTCAACGTCACCGACCCGCAGGCCTCCGCCCAGTTCCTGATCGACCACCTCGGCTTCGCCGAGAAGATGGCCGCCGACGGCTTCGTCGCGCTGACGCGGGCCGACGCGGGCATGGATGTCATCTACCTGCGCACCGGTCTCGGCTCGTTCAAGCCCGCCCGCATCGCGGGCAGCGCGGGTGACGGTCTGCTGATCGTCTTCGTCGTCGACGAGATCGACCGTGAATACGACCGGCTACGCGCCGAGGGCGTCCCGATCGAGACGCCGATCGAAACCGAGGAGTGGGGCGAGCGCTACTTCCAGATGACCGACCCCAACGGGGTCGTCATCCAGCTCGTGCAGTGGGTGTGATCAGCGGCGCGCGACCCGCAACGCCGCCACGATCATCGGGATCTGCAACGGCAACCGCGCCAGCACTCCGGCCTTGAAAACCTTGGGCGCCTTCGGATTACCGACCACATCCACGGTCATCTGAATATTGGCCGGGAAGACACCGATGAACAGCGCCGCGGCCAGCCACCCACCGAGCCGCCGGGTGCGCGGCACCGCCAGCGCGGTCGCCACGCCCAGCTCGGCAACCCCGGACCCGTACGTGTAGGTCCGCGGGTTGCCGGGCAGCTGCGGCGGCACGATCTTGTCGAACGGCTTCGGCGCTACGAAATGCAGGGTGCCCGTCAGGAACAGCAGCCCACTCAACCAGGAGTGCGCACGTCGACGGGGAGTTTGATCAGCCACAGTCCCGACGGTAGCAGGACGGCCTCCCTGTGGCTTCTGGCCAGGATCCTGGGGCGGGGCGATCGTGGGTTTTTGCCATCAGGACGGAGACTGTGGTGCGCTCGCAAGCCTGGGAATCACCGCACACTGCGCCGGCCCGCCTGATCGGGCCGGCACACTCGCCGGATTACTGTCGGGCGAAGACGGTGGCCGCCGAGGTGGCCGGGCGGCCGAGGAGCTTGGTCAGGTCGCCGGTGTTCACCTCGAGGAAGCCCTCGCCGATGCGGGCATCGGCGTCGGCGAGGACGGCGGCGTATTGTTCCTCGAGGCCCGCCGCGCGTAGGGCTGCCGCGTAGTCGTCCTGGGTGTGGTTTTCGTAGCGGACCGGGGAGCCCTTCGCCTCGGCGACCGCAGCCGCCAGATCCGCGCCGGTCAGCGCCTCGTCACCACCCAGTTCGTAGACGCGGCCCTCGTGCCCTTCGCCGGTGAGCACGCGTGCGGCGGCCTCGGCATAGTCGGCCCGTGCGGCGCCGGAGACGCGGCCCGCGGCCATCGCGCCGTGCAGCACGCCGGACTGTGCCGCGTTCGCGACGGCTCCGCCGTAGTTCTCCCAGTACCAGCTGTTGCGCAGCAGCACCGTCGGTACCGAGGCGGTCGCCAGCACCTCTTCGGTGCCCCGATGGTCGGCGGCCAGCACCATCGAATTGATCTCGGCGCGGGGGATGCTGGTGTAGGCGAGCAGTTCGACACCGGCGCGCTCGGCGGCACGAATGACATTGGTGTGCTGGGCAATCCGAGACCCGAATTCATTGCCCGAGATCAGCAGCACCCGGTCCACACCCACCAGCGCGGCATCGAGGGCCGCCGGATCGTCGTAGGACGCCTGCCGCACGTCGGCACCTCGCGCGGCGAGATCGGCCACCTTGCCCGGATCGCGCACGATCGCGACCGGCCGCTCCCCCGCGGCAAGTAGAGCCTCCACCACCAACCGGCCGAGCTGTCCGCCTGCTGCTGTCACTGCCACGGTCATTGCTACCTCCAGTGCTACAAGTACTAACTATTAGTAAGCACTATGCCTTCAGTGGGCACTTGCGTCAAGTAGGTATGATGGACGAATGCCCGAGACGGACCACGACCCCACGCTGGAAGCCGACGTCTTCGCGCGCAACTGCACCTCCCGCCCCGTTCTGCAGAACATCGCCGGGCGGTGGGGAGTGCTGGCCCTGGTCGCGCTGCGCGACGGCCCGGTCCGCTTCAGCGCCCTGCGCCGCCGGGTCGACGGCGTGAGCGAGCGCATGCTCTCGCAAACCCTGCAAGCGCTGGAACGCGACGGCATGGTCCATCGCGAGGTGCTCGAAGCCATCCCACCCCGCGTCGAATACACCCTCACCGAGCTGGGCACGGAGGTCGCCGACCATCTGCGGTCGCTGATCGTGGTCCTGGAATCGAATATGGACACCGTCCGCGCGGCACAAGACAGCTACCACCGCGCCGGGATCATCGGCCAGGACTAACTCAACGCGCGAGCAGCTCGGAGACCGTGACGAATCGGTAGCCCTGCGCACGCAATCGGTCGACGATCTCGGGCACCGCGGTAATGGACTCGGCCCCGTGCATGACGTGGAGCAAGATGATCGAGCCCGGCCTGGTCTGGGCGAGGGTGTCGGCGACGATGGCTTCGCGCGACGCGCCACCCGCGGAATCAGGCTCGACATCCCAGGTCACCGTGGTGCGGTCGTGGTCGGCGAGATAGTGCGGCAGCGCCCATAGTTTCTTGCCGTAGGGCGGGCGGAAACTGATCGGTCCGGGATAGCCGGCGCGACGGATCTCGCTGTCGGTCCGTTCGATCTCCTCGCGCACGGTGTCACCGGAGACCAGCATCATGCGCCGGTGCGAATACGAGTGATTCCCGATCTCGTGACCCGCTCCCACGATCGCCGCACCGTATTCGGGATGCGCGGCCAGGTCTTGGCCGACCAGGTAGAAAGTCGCGGGAACTTGCGATTCCCCCAGCACCCGCAACACTTCCGGGGTGCGCGCGGTCGGGCCGTCATCGAAGGTCAGCGCGACAACCTTCTCGTCGGTCTCGACCCGATCGACCAGCCGCCCTGCCACCTGATAGGTCCGGGAATTCATCAACACATAGAGCCCAACGCACACCGCCAGAACCACAACGATGGCCACAACTCCCGAGATCACCCAGCGACGTCGCACAGTGGCTGTATAGCCCGGGACAACTGGATACCGCAAGCACACATGGGTAACTCACCGGGTATGGGCACACCCGCCCCGGTGAGGTCCACCAATCGCCAACGCTGATCAACCAAGCACTCTGGTCTGGCCTGAATACGCGGCAGGCGGCTACTGTATGACCTGCGTGATGTCGCCCGGGTTCAGGTAGTCGAAGAAGCGGTGGGCGCCGTCTTCGGTCATTCGCACACAGCCGTGCGATTTCGAATCGACCGGTCCCACGTGGAATGCCATGTCGCCGTTGAAGAAGGTCGCCCATCGCATCGGCGCATTGTGCATCGTGCTCCAGTGGAATTCCCGCTTGAAGGAAATCTTGGTCACCGCGGGCGGGGTTTCGAATCCGGCCATGCCGTGCGAGATCGGCGTCGGCCCGAAGATCACCCGGCCGTTGTCGACCAGCCATGCCTCGTTCGTCGACAGCCGCATGCACGCCCTTGCTTCGGCAACCGGGCACGGCGATGCGGTGGGAACAATGGCGGGAACACCGGGAATATCCGGCCCACCGGGGAAAAGAGGTTCGGCCACGGCCGGTGTCACCATGCCGAGTCCGGCCACAGCGACCGCGGCCAACGCCGCGAAACGTGCTGTCCAACCGAGAATGCTCATCGAGTTCGTACCCTCTCTGTCCGCCCCTCCCGCGCCTTCTGCCGGTCGGTTAGGTACGACGACAGCGCGGTGCCGGGCTGGCGGTCACTATGGAGTCAGCTTGTGGGCGTGCCCGGCGAGTTACCCATGTACGCACAAGATCAGGTGTTGCGACTAACAAGCGAACGAAAGAGCTACAGAGATCATCGGTGACAGCCTTCGATTCACCAAATCAACGCCGAGAAAAAGACCAAAAAGAAACCAAAAGGGCCGGGCGCGCCATTCGCGCACCCGGCCCTGTCGGCGGAAATGTCAGAAGTTGATCATGTGCCCCGCGAGGCCGTGGATCGCTTCCTGCACCGCTTCGCTCAGCGTCGGGTGCGTGTGCACATTGCGGGCCACCTCGTTGACCGTGAGGTCCCACTTCTGCGCCAGCGTCAGTTCCGGCAGCAGCTCGGACACGTCGGGGCCGATCAGGTGCCCGCCGAGGAGTTCGCCGTGCGCGCCGTCGGCGATCAGCTTCACGAAACCGGTCGGGTCGCCGAGACCGTGCGCCTTGCCGTTGGCCTGGAACGGGAAGGTCGCGACCTGCACGTCGTAGCCCTCGTCGCGGGCCTGCTGCTCGGTGAGACCGAAGCTGGCGACCTGCGGCTGACAGAAGGTGGCGCGCGGCATCATCCGGTAGTCACCGAGGGTCATCGTCTCGGCGCCGCCGATGGTCTCGGCCGCGACCACGCCCTGCGCCTCCGCCACGTGGGCGAGCTGCAGCTTGGCGGTGACGTCACCGATCGCGTAGATGTGGGCCACGTTGGTGCGCATGTAGTCGTCGATCTCGATGGCGCCCCGGTCGGTGAGGGCGACGCCGGTGGTCTCCAGGCCGTAGCCCTGCACCCGCGGCGCGAAGCCGACAGCCTGCAGCACCTTGTCGACCGTGACGGTCTCGATCGCGCCGGACTTGTTGTCCTTGATCTGGACGGTGACCTTGGAGCCGTCGTCGTCGATCGACTGCACGGCCGCACCGGTGGTGATGGTGACGCCGAGCTTCTTGTACTGCTTGGTGATCTCCTTGGAGACGTCGGCGTCCTCGTTGGGCAGCGCGCGGTCGAGGAACTCCACGATCCGCACGTCGACGCCGTAGTTCTTGAGAACGTAGGCGAACTCCATGCCGATCGCGCCCGCGCCGACGATCAGGATCGAGCCCGGTAGGTCGCGGGTGAGGATCTGCTCCTCGTAGGTGACCACGTTCTCGGAGAGCTGGGTGCCCGGCAGCAGCTTGGTGGTGGTGCCGGTGGCGATGATGACGTTGTCGAACGTGACCGTCTCGCTGCCACCCTTGGTGAGGGCAACATCGATCGAGTTCGGGCCGGTGAAGGTACCGAGGCCGTCGAACTCGTCGATCTTGTTCTTCTTCATCAGGAAGTGCACGCCCTTGACCCGACCGTCGGCCACCTTGCGGCTGCGATCGAAGGCGGCACCGAAGTCGAAGCTGACCTCACCGGAGATGCCGAAGGTCTTGGCTTCCTTCTGGAAGATATGGGCCAGCTCGGCGTTGCGCAGCAGTGCCTTGGACGGGATGCAGCCCACGTTCAGGCACACGCCACCCCAGTATTTCTGCTCGACAATCGCTGTTCGCAGGCCGAGTTGAGCGGCACGGATAGCGGCGACATATCCGCCGGGACCAGCACCGAGAACGACGACATCGTAGTGGGAAGTCACGTCACCGAGCCTAACTCTGTTGCGAGGAGTTCACCCACCCGTCCCCCACATAGGTGAGATGTGCTCGCGCCCCCCGGCCCGGATTCCCAGGTGCCATTGCCGCTGCATCGACCCACGACCGGACCGAACAGTACTGTCGGCGCAGTGAGCGGCAAGACAGTCAGCTACGTGGCGGGGACAGCACCGGGCAGCACGGCACGAAGTCCCGGCACAAGCGCCACGCTGCACCGCACCCATCCCAACGTGGCCACAGCGTGACCGTCGGCGACGACATCCGGCCGGATGGTGCGCAGTCCGGGATCGGCAGCCGACTCGACGGCACCGTGTCGACCCATCTCGTGCGGCTGCTGGTCAAGGCCGCCCGCCAAGCGGGGGCCCCGCAGGAGCAGTTGACCCGGATCCCCGGCACCGACGAGGTGGTGTTGCGCGGTGAGCTGAACCGGATTCCGATGAGTTCGCTGCTGCGACTGTGGGAGTTGATCGCGCACGCGCGTCCGGCGGGGGCGGGGGCCGCGGTGGCCGCTGCCGCACCGCTCGGCACGCTGAACACCTGGGACTATCTGGTGACCGGCGGCGCGACACTGACGGATTCGCTGCGTGCCGCTCAGCCGTACCACCGCCTGGTCACCGCGGCCACCGAAGGTCTCGACCTGTCCGGCGAGGGCGATCTCACCATCGGCTACCGCACCTCGGCAGGCGATCCCGCGGTGGCGTCGGTGGTCAACGAGTACGTGATGGCCTACTACCTGCGCCGGGCCCGCGAAGCCACCGGCCGCCCGGTCATTCCGGCCAGGGTGAGTTTCGGCCACCGCGCACCACTTGACCGCGCAGACCTCGTCGCCGTATTCGGCACGGACAGCATCGAATTCGGCGCTGCGTCCGACTCGATCACCTTCCATGCCGACGACGCCAACGCCCCACTCCCCCGCGCCGACCCGATGCTCGCCGATCTGATGCGCAGCCACGCAGGCCTGGTCCTGTCCTCCTCGCGCACCATCACCGACCCCCTCGATACTTTTCGCCTCGCCCTCGCCGACGCCATCGACGCCGCCGACCCCACCCTTGCCCGAGTCGCGAAAACCCTTGCGATGAGCGGGCGTACCCTCCAACGCCACCTCGCCGAACACGGCACCACCTGGCGCGACGAACTCGACCTACTCCGCTACGAACGCGCGAAAACCCTGCTGGACCAAGGACTCACCAGAAGCGTTATCGCCCAGCGCCTCGCCTTCACCGACGACCGCGCCTTGCGAAAGGCCTTCCACCGCTGGACTGGGGCGACACCAGCCGACCACCCAGCCCGGTGAGCCATCCACACCGCACGACGGATCGTCGCCCCGGGCGCGGCAGTATCAGGTGCGCGGTGCGTGGCTCGGTTACGCCGCCGCGGCATCCAGTTCGAGACGTGGCGTGAACGGACCGGGTAGTGGCGTACGAGGACCTCGAAAGGCCCGATCGCTCGCCCTAACGTAGTCATCACCGGCGAGAAACACCGGCTGACCTCGAAAGAAGGCTCGATCATGTCGAACACGGCCACCCGCGCACTGCCCACCTTCACCCGCGAGATCCACCTCGCCGCCCGCCCGAACGGCGCACCGGTCGCAGGCGATTTCGCACTGGTCGAACGGGAGCTGCCGGAGCTCGCCGAGGGCCAGATCTTGGTCCGCAACACCTGGATGTCGGTCGACCCGTACATGCGCGGGCGGATGGACGACAAGGCGTCCTACATCCCGCCGTTCGAACTCGGGGCGGCCCTCGATGGTTCAGCGGTCGGTGCGGTGATCGCTTCCCGCTCAGCCGATATCGCGGTCGGCGCGACGGTCTCGCACTTCGCCGGCTGGCGCGAACATGCCATCGTCGACGCCGCCACTGTCACGCCGATCGACCCGGAACTCGCCGCACCGCAACACTTCCTGAGCGTGCTCGGCACCACCGGCCTCACCGCCTACGCCGCACTCACCGACGTCGCCCAGGTCAAACCCGGCGACACCGTGTTCATCTCGGCTGCCGCGGGAGCCGTCGGCAGCGTGGCGGGCCAGATCGCCAAGGCACTCGGCGCGAAGCGGGTCATCGGTTCGGCCGGTGGCCCCGTCAAGACGGGAAAGTTGCTCGAGGAGTTCGGTTTCGACGCGGCGATCGACTACCGCGCCGGTGATCTCGGTGGTCAGCTCACGGCCGCCGCGCCCGACGGCATCGATGTCTACCTCGACAGCGTCGGCGGCGAACACCTGAAAGTCGCCATCGAGTCACTCAACCAGCACGGCCGCATCGCCCTGGTCGGCGCGATCAGCGGCTACAACGGCGCCACCGCCCAGCAGATCCCCGACCTCTACCTCGCGGCGACGAAGGAGATCACCCTGCGCGGGATGCTGGTGACCAGCTACTTCCCGATCTTCGGCGAATACATCGCCAAGGCCGCGGGCTGGCTCGCCGACAGCACCCTCCACACCACCGAAACCGTCTACGAAGGCCTCGACCAGGCCCCCGCCGCGTTCCTCGGTGTCCTCACCGGCGCCAACACCGGCAAAATGCTCGTCCACCTCGCCTGAAGCGTCCCCCCGCCGCATACCGATTCCCCCGTCCCGGCGGGCCGAACACCTCTTACCGCGACTGGACAGTCGATCACTAGGCCCTGGTGGATTTTCCTTCTCGGGCGATGTTTACCTGAAGGCCTGGTGATCAATCGTCCAGCATGTCAGCGCCAGACCTGGCTCGCGACACGGGCGAAGTTGCCGCCGAAGATCGCTGCGCGCTCGGCTGCGGTGAAACCACGAGCGGCGAGGAGGTCATCCAGGCCTGGTACATCGGATTCGCCCAGGAGGTCCTCGGGTGGGGTCCACTGGAGTGGGCCCCATTTCGTGTAGGAGTCGGAGAACGCGCCGGGGTTGTCGCGGATCTCGTCGTTGAACTCTTGACCGTCGAACGAATAGTCCGACCCGATGCCGATGTGGTCGATTCCCACCAGGTCGACGCCGTATCGGATGTGGTCGGCCAGCGCAACGACCCGCTCGGCGCGGGCGGCGGGCGCATTGCGTCCGAGGAAGATGCCGACGCCGTTGATGCCGATCACCCCACCGGTCGCGGCACAGGCCAGCGCCTGCTCGTCGGTGATATTGCGCGGATGTTCCCACAGTGCGGCGAAATTCGAATGGCTGTAGATCATCGGCTTCGCGGTGTGCGTAGCGAGGTCGAGCCCGGTGCGGCGGGAGCAGTGCGAGCCGTCGGCGAACATCCCGATCTCATTGAGCCTGCGCACCAGGTCTTTTCCGTATCCGGTCAGCCCGGTGTCCTCGGTGTCGAGGCAACCGCAGCCTGCCGCGTTCGCATGGTTGTAGGTGGGCAGCAGCGAACGCACGCCGAGGTCGTAGAACAGCTCCACATTGTCGAGATCACCGTCGAGCGGCCTGGAGTCCTCCAGATCGAAGGCCAGCGAGATCACCTCCGGCGCGCCGATATCGCCCACCCGGTCGACCAGCCGGAACCGCGGATCCGCCGCTGCCTCGTCCCGGAACTGGTGCACCAAGGCCAGCGAATCGTCCTTGGTCTGCGCTGAGTACCCGACATTGACCGACAGGTACGACCCCAGCGGGTACCGAGCCAGTTCGGCGACCCGGGCCGTATGCCGCAACGGCAGACAACAGTGCTGCTCCCACAGGAACACATCCACCTCCGGTTGATTCGTGACCTGTGATCGTACGTTTCGCGGCGCATTCGATGCCGAACCGACGCTAACGCGATGTCTGATTCGTCCGATAAATCGGTACTGCTCCGCTAGCCGAAGGCCCCTGATCAAAGGCGGTGCGACATGCGTCGCTTCCTCATCCTCCTCGCCACACTCGCGGCCTGCGCCGGCCTCTCGACCCTGCCCGCGGCCGCCACCCCGTCCTACTGCGGACTCGTCTGGGGCTCACAGGACAAATCGAATCCGAATTACTCCCAGGCCACGCTCACCAACGTTCGGGCAGGCCGCCACGAGTGCTTCGATCGCGTGGTCGTCGACCTGGCGGGCCCGTCGGCGGGCTACCTGGTGCGCTATGTCGACACCGTCACCGAGGACGGCTCCGGCGCCCCTGTCCCCTTGCGCGGCGGCGCGTTCCTCCAGGTGACGGTCAACTCGCCGGCCTACGACAACGCGGGCAACCTGACTTATCGCCCCACCGACCGCACCGAACTCGCGAATGTCAACGGCTATCCAACGTTGCGCCAGATCGCCTGGGCGGTCTCGTTCGAAGGCCAGTCCACGATCGGCCTCGGCGTCCGCGCCCGCCTCCCCTTCCGCGTGAGCACCCTCGACAACCCGACCCGCGTGGTCATCGACGTCGCCCACTACTGGTGACCCGCAGGGCGTTGGCACCGCGCCGTGACATCGGTGCGGGTCCGGGCGCACCCGACATGCGAATCCCCACATCGGCAACAATGTGGGGATGAGCGGCGTTGAGCGATACGTGACCGATCCCTATCTCTGGCTCGAGGACGTGACCGACGAGGGCGCGCTGGACTGGGCACGCGCCCGCAACGACGTGGTCGGCCACCGGTTCGCCGCCACCGACCGGTTCGCCGAGATGGAGCGTCGTGTACTGGCGATGCTCGACGACGACACCAAGATCGCCTACCCCGGCAGGCGGGGCCCGTGGCTGTACAACTTCTGGCGTGATGCGCAGCATCAGCGCGGACTGTGGCGGCGCACGACGTTCGAGTCCTACGCCACCGATTCCCCCGAGTGGGATGTGCTGATCGATGTCGACGCGCTGGCCGAGGCCGACGGGGAGAACTGGGTGTGGTCGGGTGCCGCGGTGCTGCGGCCCTCGCAGGAGCGCGCCATCATCCACCTGTCCCGCGGCGGTGCCGACGCGGGCGTTGAGCGCGAATTCGACTTGATCACCAGGCAATTCATCGCCCCGGAGGACGGTGGGTTCTGCTTGCCGGAGGCCAAGTCGCGAATCGGCTGGATCGACGCCGACACCGTCTACGTCGGCACCGATTTCGGACCCGGATCGCTCACCGACTCCGGATACCCGCGTATCGCCAAGCGCTGGCGACGTGGCACGGAATTGTCCACAGCCGAAACGGTATACGAGGGCAAGCCGAGCGATGTGTCGATCAGCGCCGGATACGACCGCCACCCCGGCTACGAGCGCCACTACCTGCACCGATCGACGGATTTCTTCAACAGCGAGGTGTCGCTGCTCGACGGCGGCGAATGGCGCCTCATCGAAACACCCACCGACGCCGATGTCGACTGGTACCGCGACTGGCTGCTGGTGCGCCTGAAGACCGAATGGACACCGGCTGACACCACCTACGCCCCCGGCAGCCTGCTGGTCACCGACCTGAACGACTTCCTCGCCGGTTCGCGGGAGTTCGAGGTTCTCTTCACCCCCGACCCGCACACCTCGCTGGAAACCTGGGGATGGACCGAGAACCACCTGATCCTGACCACCCTGCAGGATGTGCAGACCGGATTCCGGGTACTCACTCCAGGCCCGGACGGCTGGACGACCGGCGAGCTCACCGACTCCCCCGCCATGTCCTCGACCTCCGTCACCAACCTCGATCCCCTCGAGGGCGGTGACGAATTCATGCTCACCACAACCGGTTTCACCACCCCGACCACCCTGCTGAGCAGCGCCATCGGCGAAACCGCGGTGACCTTGAAGCAGGCGCCCGGCTACTTCGACGCCACCGGCATCGAGACCGAACAGTTCTTCGCCACCTCCGACGACGGAACCGCGGTGCCCTACTTCGTGATTCGGCATCGTGACCGCCGCGGCACCCCGGGCCCGACGATCATGAACGGGTACGGCGGCTTCGAAATCTCCAAGACCCCCGCCTATCTCGGTTCCGCGGGCATGAACTGGCTCGAACGCGGCGGCACCTATGTGATGACCAATATCCGCGGCGGCGGCGAGTACGGCCCCGAATGGCACACTGCCGCACTGAAGGAGCACCGTCACCGCGCCTTCGAAGACTTCGCCGCGGTCGCCCGCGACCTGGTCACCCGTGGTATCACCACCCCCGATCGGCTCGGCGCGATCGGCGGCAGCAACGGCGGTCTGCTGATGGGTGTGATGCTCACTCGCTACCCGGATCTGTTCGGCGCCATCGTCTGCCAGGTGCCGCTGCTGGACATGAAGCGCTACCACCTGCTGCTGGCCGGTGCGTCGTGGGTCGCCGAGTACGGCGACCCGGACAAGCCGGAGGAATGGGCCTACATCAGCGAGTACTCGCCCTATCAGAACACCGATACCGGCAAGCAGTACCCGCCGATCCTGCTCGCCACCTCCACCCGCGACGACCGGGTCCATCCCGGTCACGCGCGAAAGATGGCCGCGCTCCTGGAGTCCCAGGATCGCACCGTCTGGTACTACGAGAACATCGAGGGTGGTCACGGCGGTGCCGCCGACAACAAGCAGTCGGCGTACCTGTCCGCGCTGGTCTACGAGTTCTTCATCCAGATGCTGATCGAGGGCCGTGGCCGCTAGATAGGTACTATGAATATCGTAGGTTTGACGGTACTGGCGGAAGGAGCGGGAGCATGGCCGATGCCGATGGACATCCCGATATCGAGGAATTCGACCTTTCCACGGTGCTGGCCGCACTCGCCGATGACAACCGGCGCAGCGTGATCGCCCAGCTGTCCGCCGAGCCCGAGGGCGCCGAACAGTTCTGCAGCGTGTTCGGCATGCCGTGGGCGCCGTCCACCCGCACGCACCATTTCCGGGTGCTGCGCAAGGCGGGGCTGATCTGGCAGCGCGATGTGGGCAACGGCCGGATGACCAAGCTGCGGCGCGCCGATATGGAAACAGCGTTTCCCGGTCTGCTCGCCGCGATCCTGGCCGTCGACCGTGCCCACCTCGCGCCCCGGCTACCAGCGGACCGGTAGCGATGTCGGCCGGTGCACGAGAATGCCGGTTTCCCAAGGTATCTCGTGTTCGGGTACGGCCAGCTCCAGCGTCGGGAACTCGGTGACCAGCCGGCGGATCACCTCGGTGATCTCCATCCGCGCCAGCGCCGCGCCCATGCAGTGGTGCATGCCGTAACCGAACTGGAGGTGCCGTTTGCCTTCGCGGCCGAGATCGAGCGCCAGCGGGTCCGGGTACACCTCGGGATCGCGATTGGCCGAGTGCGCGTCGGCGTAGACGACGTCGCCGGGATACAGCACGCCCGCTGACAGGGCGAGCTCACGCGTGGTGACCCGGGGAAAGGTCGAGATCCGGCCCAGCGGCAGCAGCCGGAGGAGTTCCTCGATCGCGGTGGGGATGGCATCCGGGTGGCGCACCAGGTACTGCCACAGTTGCGGGCGGGCGAGCGCGACGTAGGCGATCTTGGTGATGACCGAGAGCACATTCTGGTCGCCACCGACGATCGACCCGAGCAGGATGGCCGCGTACTCGGCATCGGTGACCGGCGGCGACACCGAATCGCGGGCGTCGAGCAGGTCGATGATGAGACCGGGTTCCAGCTCGCGCCGCCGGGCCACCAAGTCCTCGATGTAGTGATAGAGGGACCAGAAATCGGCGAGGAGCTTCGGCACGTCGGTGTCGTGGGCGAGCTGCATCTCGCGCGAGAGCCGGCGGAAGTGGGCGATGTCGGTGCGCGGGATGCCGAGGTAGTCCACGTTGACGCCGATGGTCACCGGGTCGAGCAGGGCGCCGACCAGATCGGCCGTCCCCGTCGCCCGCTGCGCACGCAGATCGGCCAGTGCGTCGTCGAGGACGCGCTGCACGGCAGGCGCGCGGCGGGCGACGGTCGCGGCGCTGTAGGCCGACGCGACAAAGCCCTTGAGCCTGCCGTGTCCTGGATGGTCGAGGTTGAGCAGCATCTCCGCCGGCATGATCGTGGGCAGGAAGCTCGGCCCGTCCTCGGTGTTGGTCTGCGCGCGAGCGAAGCTGAGGTCGGTCAGCACCGCGTGCACGTCACGGTAGCTGCGCACGTGCACAGCGGTATGCCCACTGGGCAGCCTGACCTGCGGCAATCCACCGCGGGAGAGTTCCGGCAGCGGCTCGATCATCGTGGGCGGCCGGATATCGGCGAGGTCGGCGAGGTCGACCCGGACGGCATTCAGTGCGTGAGTCATGCGATTACTCCTTTCGGGCGCGCCTGCCGACGCACCGCGATGATGGCGAAGGTGAGCACGGCGAGCAGCGCGATGAGCACGCCGATGGTGGTGGTGAACGCCGAGCGGTAGACGTCGGGATGGCCGTACTGGCCTGCGGCCGTCTCGTGGGCGGCGTCTCCGGTGAGCTGATTGCCGACCACCGCGGATAGGACAACGGCGTAGCCGGCGACGAAGACCGCCTCACTGCCGATGCGGAAGAAGTTCAGCAACCCGGCCGCAGTGCCGCCACGTTCGGGCGCGACCACCGACAGCGCGTGCCCGTCGACCAGGCCGATCGGCAGCCCGAAACCGAGACCGAGCAGCACCATCGGCACGATGATCCACCCCACCGAACGGTCCTGCGAGAGGGCCAGGACCCCGGCATTGCCGAGGATCAACGCGGCCAGGCTGAGAGAGACCACCTTGCCGATGGTGAGCGCGGGGTACCGGGTGATGAGGTGACCGATGGCCACCGGCGCGACGAACACCGGAATGGTCATCGCGAGCATGAGCAGGCCGGAGGTGCCCGCCGACAGGTCGGTGATACCGCTCAGGGCCGAGGGCAGGTAGGTGAGCAGGGTGACGAAGCCGATCGAACCCGCCACGGGAACGAGGCACATCGCCAGGAATTCCTTGTTGCGCAACAGCCCGAGGTCCAGGATCGGACCGTGGTCGACGGCGGTGGGTTCGGCGGCGGGTAGCAGGCGCGTGCCCAGACCGGCGGCGGCCAGGATCACCGCGTGCACCACGAAGACGCCACGCCAATCCACCACGGAGATGAGCAGGCCCGAGATCGTGGGGCCGAGCGCGAGGCCGAGCCCGTTGACCGTGCCGAACACGGCGAATGCCTTGGTGCGGCGGGCGCCGTCGTAGGCGTGCGACAGCAGCGCGGTGGACCCGGTGAGGATCGCCGCCGCGCCGACACCGGCGATCACGCGGGCGAGATCGAGCACGATCAGCGACGGCGCGACGACGCTGCCGACACTGCCTGCCACGACGAGGCCGGTGCCGATCCCGAAGGTGCGGCGGTGTCCGATCCGATCGCTCACCGCGCCCCACAGCAGGGTGGTGAGCGCGAACGCGATATTGAATCCGTTCACAACCCATTGCAGGGCAGTGGGATCGGAGCCGAGATCGCGCGAGATGAGCGGTAGCGCGATGGCGGTGCCCGCGATGGCCATCGGTGTGACGAACTGGGCGGCGAGCACCACGGGCAGGGTCGCCGCACTGGGCGGACTGTGGGTTTCGGTCGCGGTCGACATGGATCTCCCTCGGCTGGTGGGTCCCGTAGGTCGGAGTAGGTACCATCTGGGTGATAGGTACCATGATATTAGTAGCTACGACAGTTTTGGTACAACCGGAAGCCGCGACGGTGACCGGCCAGACCGAGGAGAATCCGATGAGTACGCAAGCGATCCAGACCGATGTCCTGGTGGTCGGCGGCGGCCCGGTCGGCATGCTCGTCGCGGCCGAACTCGCCCTGCAACAGGTCGATGTGGTCGTGGTGGAGACTCGCGCCGAGCTCGATCTGCGTCCGCGCGCGGGCACCGTGCACGCCCGCTCGCTGTCGCTGCTGGCCCGCCGTGGATTCATCGCGTCGACGCCGCCGGAGCTGATCGCCCGCGACCCGAATGGTGTGCGCCGCAACCGATTCCAGTTCGCGGCCCAGCCGGTGCTCACGATCGCGGCGCCCAGCGTCGAACCCGCGCCGATCGCCGCGATCCCGCAGGCCCGCCTCGAAGCCGCGTTCGAAGCGCGCGCTCGCGAGCTCGGCGCCCGAATTCTGCGCGGCCACACCGTGACCGGACTGCGCGTCGACGACGACGGGGTCACCGCCGAAACCGGCGTCGGCCACCCCATCCGCGCGAAGTACGTCGTCGGCGCCGACGGTGCCCGCAGCCTTGTCGCCCGCACCGGGAACTTCCCCGCCGAGGTCTATCCCGCGACGATGAATGCCATTGCCGGACTGGCTGTCGCGGAGGTCGCCGACCAGATCCCGCCGGGCTGGAACCCGACTCCCACCGGCTGGACCATGCACAATCCGAACCCGGGCGGCCAGGCCAGGATCATCGCCATGGATTTCAGCGGCCCACTCGACCACCGGCCCGAACCCTCCGAAGCCGAATACCGCCGGCGCCTCACCCACGTGCTCGGCAGTGCGCCCGCGCTGAGCGGGATCAGCCACCTCACCCGGTTCAGCGACCACGGCCGCTACCGGACGACGCTGTGGGACGGGCGGCTGCTGCTGGCCGGCGACGCCGCGCACAGCCATTACCCACTGGGTGGCCAGGGCCTCAATTCCGGTATGCAGGACGCTTTCTCGCTCGGGTGGCGCCTTGCCCGCATCGTCAACGGTGGTGAACGACCCGACATCCTCGCCGACTACTCCCGCGAACGGGTGGCACACGCGTCGGCGGTGGTCGGAAATACCGTCCTGCAGGCCGCGATGATGAATCCCGCGAACCCGCGGATCCGGGACGCGGTGCTGGCGATGCTCGCCGTTCCCGCGGTCCACGACGGCATCGCGCAGCTCATCAGCGGCCAGTTCCAGCCGGGCTTCCAGCACGATTTCGCGCTCACCCAGGCCGACGGGCAGGTGCTCACGCTCGCCGGGTTGTTGCACGCGGGCAGGTTCGTGGCGATCCGTCCCGACGAACACACCCCGGTACCGGATGCCCCGAGCGACGCCGTCGTGGTGACCGGCAAGGTAACGCCGGACCAGCCATGGACCTCGGCGCTGATCCGCCCGGACGGCTACCTCGCGGCGACCCTGTGACCTCGGCACCCGTCGGGCGCCGAGGTCAGCTGGATCAGACACGGCGCAGCGCCTGGCGAACCTCGCCGATGGCCTGGTCGGCGTCGGAGTACCGAACGGCCCGCCAACCGGCTTGCCTTGCCGCCGCGCAGTTCTCGGCGAGATCATCGACCAGCAGGCAATCGCGCGGGTCGGCGCCCGCGGTCTCGGCGGCGATGGTGAAGATCTCCCGGTCGGGTTTGCGGAAGCCGACCTGGCACGAATCGACGAGAGCGCTGAGTACATCCTCGAGATCGATCATGGTGCGCCAGTACGACTCCCACTCGACGACATTGTTGCTCAGCACGCCGACTCGGGTCCCGCTCGCCGCCAATTCGATCGCGAAATCCCGGACCGCGCCGTTCACCTGGTGCCCGGCGAACCACTGCCTGCCGAAATCGAGTTCACTGCGCGACAAGTCGAGCTCGGGTGCCTTGGCGCGCAGGACGGTGTGCAGTTTGCGCACCCAGGTGCGCTCGTCGAGCAGCGCCAGTTCGATCGGGGCCAACGGTGCCAGACCGTACGAAGCGCCCACTTCGGCGATCGCGTGTTTGAGCAGGTCGACCGGGATACCCGCGACCTGCTCGTAGCGCAGGAACAGCTCATCGAGCGGCGGGGAGAGCACGCCGCCGAAGTCGAACCACACGAACGGCACGCTCACTGGACCATGGTCCAGACGTCGGCCGGACGCAGTCGCAGATCCACCGCACCGGTGGCGATCACGTCCGAACCCTGGGTCAGGCTCACCGTGGCGAGAGCGCGTTCGGCGTCGCCGGTGACCCTCGCACGGGCGATCGTGTCCCGCTCGAACTCACCGAACGCGGTGAACTCGACATCGAGCCGGTGCATCACCATCCGGCTGGTGTCCAGGCCGAGAACGGCATTGGCTGCCGCCATCGCGACCTGCCTGGCCGCCTCGAACTGCAACATCCCCGGCACATGGTCGAGGGCATGGTCGAACAGCGAAGGGTGATCGGTGTCGATGATGGTCAGCGCCGCGAATTCCTCCCCCGTGAGCACCGGGTTCGCGAGGATGGCGTTGCGCGGATTGTGCCGGCCGACCGACCCCGGACGCATCCGCGCGACCACCGGCTGCGACGGAATGCTGTGCTGGGCGGCAAGTCCGAGCGATTCCCGCCCACGCACCCTGATCCGTTTCCACACCGCGGCGGGCATCCACTGGTACGCCATCACTTCGCGCGCCGCTTCGCGGCCCTCGATCTCGGCGACCATTTCCAGGGTCAGGCCGATGACCTGGTCGCCGCGGCGCTTGTCCGCGATCACGCGCGCCTCGATGACGCAATGTCCAGGGCAGTTCCCGATTCGCAGAGTGTCGGCGTCGACGACGGTGAAATCGGCGGAACCGAAGACGAACTTCTCCGACCGGTCGACGCCGGCGAAGGTGTGCGCGTAATAGATGGCGACCTGCCGGAAGACCTCGATCAGCAGCAGCGGGTCATAGCTGGTCGCCGTGCCGCGATGGTCGCTGAAATAGGAGTGGTTGCGCGGCAATTGGGCAGCGAATATTGCGCCGTCCGGGGTGGGTTGGGCATCGGTGAGAAATACCTCGGCGATCGATTCCCGGTGCACTAGTCCGCGCGGGATGTTCCGATCGAAGGTCAGAGCGTGAGTGGCGACGGTCATGATCGAGCCTTCCTTGATGATGAAATCGAGGGGAGGTGTCTGGTCAGCGGACGGCGATGTCGTATGCCCAGCCGTTGACGCTGTTGCGAGGGGGATCGAACAGCGTGGTCACGTGGTGCACGCTCGCGTCGGCGGCGACGCTGTTGCGGTCGGTGTAGAGCGGAATCGCGACGGCGTTGTCGAGTAGGTAGGCGGTGATCCGGTTGAACAACTGCTTGCGCTGTTCGGAATCGGTGGCTTGGGTCGCTTCGACGAGCCACCGGTCCACCTGGGGGTCGGCCAGTTTGGAGCCGCCGACAATGGAACCGATGGTGATGCCGTTGATCTGCCCGTATTTCAGGTCAGGGGTGGTCGAGCCGTAGGCACGGTTGAATTGCAGTGACAGGTCGAGGCCACCGACCTGACGGGGGAAAGCCTCGTAGTCGTTGCGGGCCAGCAGGTCGTATACCTGGGCGTTGTCCACGAATTGCAGGTCTACCTGGATGCCGAGGTTCTGGCGCAACTCGGCTTGCCAGGCCTTCAGGAAGTCGTCTTCGGGATAGGTCGGGTTGGTGGCGAGCAGCCGGACAGTCAAACGGCGGCCCGTGCTGTCGGTGCGGTAGCCCTCGGAATCGGTGCCCGTCCATCCGGCTTCCGCGAGCAGAGTTTTGGCGGCGGCGATATCAGCGGCGCCGGTGTTCTCGAATTTCGGGTCGTAGTAGGCGCTGTCAGGAGAGATGAGACTCCATGCGCGCTGCTGGGTGCCTTTGGTGAGGCTTTTCGTCACGGCGGCGATATCGACGCCCTTGGTGATCGCGCGGCGCACCCGCACATCGGTCGTCGCGCCGTGGGTGAGGTTGAGCATGATGACCCACGGTGAGGCCGCCGAACCGATCTGCTGATACTGGAATCCGCCGACACCGTCGAACAGGCCGATATCGGTGGCCTTCACGGCGCCGATCGCGTTCACTTCGCCGCTGCGCAGCAGCCCAGCCCTGGTCGCGGCCTCGGGAATGTATTTCACGACCAATTCGTCGATGTACGCGCCGCCCTGGTGCTCGGCGGTGGCGGGAGCCCAGTTGTACGCGGGATTCTTGCGGTACCGCAGTTCCTGACCCTGCACCACTTTGTCCAGAATGAACGGGCCACTCCCGACGAGACCGGTACCGCTGGTCAGGGTTTGTTTGTCGACGGCGAGCGTGCTCGGGGCGACGATAGCCCCGCTCAAGCCGCCGAGCGTGGACAAGAAGTCCGCGCGCGGGGTGTTCAGGACAATGCGCACCTTGTACGGATCGAGCACGTCGACCGCGCTCACACTCGAATACTGCAGCAGGCCGAGCACCGTCCACGACGGTCCCTCGGGATCGCGTAGTGAGTCGATATTCGCCTTCACGGCGGCGGCATCGAATTTCTCCCCGTTGTGGAAGGTCACGTCCTTGCGCAAGGCGAATTCGTAGACCAGGCCGTCCGGTGAGATCGTCCATTCCGTGGCCAGCCAGGGACGGAACTGTTCGTCGCGGTCCTCGGCGACCAGGCTGTCGAAGCTGTTGCGCAACACCTGGGAGGCATCGAACGCCGCACCGTAGTGCGGGTTGAGACCGCGGCTCGGATAGCTCGGCAGGGCGATGTTGAAGGTGCCGCCGGCCTGCGGGGGCGTGGTCGGGCCACCGTTGCCGCTGCCGGGTTCGGGGTCCGATGCGCAGCCGCTCGCGGCGAGCGCGAAGCCGACGAGCAGCACGGTGAACAGTGCGGTGAGGCGATTACGCACGGGATCCGCTTTCTGTGGGAGCCGAGAGGGGGGCCGATACCGCCAGACGCGGAACGGACTCGAGCAAAGTTCGGGTATAGGGGGAGGTCGGTGCGGTGAAAACGTCTTCGGCAGTGCCGGATTCGACGATCACGCCGTCATGCAGGACGAGCACCCGGTGACAGATCTGCCGGATGACGGCCAGGTCGTGGGAGATGAACACGATCCCGACGCCCTCGGTGGCGGCGAGTTCGGCGATCAGGTCGAGGATCTGGGCCTGGACGGAGACATCGAGGGCCGATACCGGCTCGTCGCAGACGATCAGGCGTGGGCGCGAGCCCAGCGCTCTGGCGATGTTGACGCGCTGGCGCATGCCACCGGACAGTTCGCGGGGGTGACGGTCGATGCTGTGTGCGGGCAGGCGCACCGCGCCGAGTAGGCGCGCCACCTCGGCTCGGCGTTGGGCGCGCGGAACGCGCAGTGCCACGCTCTCGGCGATGATCTCCCCGACCCGGTAGCGCGGATCGAAGGAGCCGACCGAATCCTGCGCGACCAGCCCCAGCTCACCGGGTGTGCGAGTCGTACGGGTCAACCGCTTTTCGCCGAACCGCATTTCGCCGCTGTCGGGCTCGAGCATCCCGGTGACGATCTTGGCGACGGTCGACTTACCCGACCCCGACTCCCCCACCACACCGAGCACTTCGCCCGCACGCAGATCAAAGGAGATGCCGGTGAGGACCGGGACCGATCGATACGATTTGGCCAGCCCGGTCGCGGTGAATATCGTTGCGTCCGTGACGGGTCCGGGACCGGCGCGGCCCTGTGGCACCGCCGCGATCAGGGCGCGGGTGTACTCGTGTTCGGGCTGCTCGATCACCTGCCGGGCCGGGCCTGCTTCGACGATCCGGCCCGCTTTCATCACCAGGATGCGGTCGGCGATCGGGGCGACCACCGCGAGATCGTGGCTGACCAGGATCATCGACCTGCCGCCACGGACCTGCTCCACCAACAGCTCGAGCACCTGCTTCTGCACGGTCAGGTCGAGGGCGGTGGTCGGTTCGTCGGCGATGAGAACGTCCGGATCGGCGGCCAAGGCCGAGGCGATCAGCGCACGCTGACGTTGGCCGCCCGACAGCTGGAAGGGATACTGCCGCTGGCGTTTTCGTGGGTCGTCGATGCCGACGGAGCGCAGGAGTTCATCGATCCGGTCGGCGCGGTCCGCGCGCGCGACGCCGCGCAGCGACTCACCGATCTCGGCGGCGACGGTGCGCAACGGGTCGAGCGCCACGAGTGCGTCCTGGAACACCACACCGATACGGGGGCCGCGGATTCGGCGCCACTGGCGTTCGGTCAGGTCCAGGGACGGGGTACCGAACAGGTCGAGCCGATCGGCGCGCACCTGGGCGCCGTCGCCGGCGAGGCCGACCAGACTGCGGGTGGTCACCGACTTGCCCGAACCCGATTCGCCGACAATGGCGAGGATCTCGCCCCGGCGCAGCTCGAAATCGACCCCTGCCACAACGTCGCGGCCGCCGAATCCGACGCGCAGACCGCGCACCTGGATCAGCGTGTCCACCTCGACGTCGGTGACGGCCGGTGCGGTGAGCGTCATGGCTGTGTCCTTCGTTCGAAACGGCGACCGGCATAGCGGCCGATGACCGTGGTCGCCAAGACGACGATCGTGACGGCGGCGCCGGGGAACACCACCGACCACCAGGCGATCCGCAGGTCACCGTGGGCTTCGGCGAGCATCGAACCCCATTCCGGCACCGGCGGTTTCGGCCCGAACCCGAGAAAGCTCAAGGCGGCGGCGCCGAGAATGCTCGTGCCGAGACCGAGGGTGATGACCACCGGCAGCGAGCGCAGCGCGTTGGGCAGGATGTGACCGAACACGATTCGCGTCCGCGATCTGGTGAGCAGACCCGCCTGCGCGACGAATTCGCTGCCGCGCACGGCCTTGGTCTCGGCGCGCAGCACCCGCGCGAACCGGGGCGCGGCGGCGATGCCGATAGCGAGGATGAGATTGGTGGTCCCGGTTCCGGTGAAGGTGATCAGCACCAGGGCGAGCAGGACCTCGGGGAAGGCGCCGAGCAGGTCGAAGGTGCGCGAGGCCAGCGCGTCGACACCACGATTGCCGATCCCGGCGAGCAGACCCAGCGCCACGCCGATGGCGACGGCGAGCACCGTCGCCGCCACCCCGATGAACAGCGACAACCGGGCGCCGTGCACCACCCTGGTGAACACGTCACGGCCGAGCTGATCGGTGCCGAACGGGTGCGTGAGCGAGGGCGCTCGGTGCGCGGCGAGCAGGTCGGTGTGCAGCGGGTCGCCCGAGACGAGCAGCCAGGGGGCCAGCGCCGCCAGCGCGGCCAGGACGAGCACGGCCGCCGAAAGCCACACGGTAGCGGGCATTTTCGGCACCGACGCGGGAATCCACCGCCGGGGTGGAGATACTGTCTCGGTCATGCCGACTCCTGCAGGCGTGGATCGATCCACAGGTAGGCGAGGTCGACCGCCACCGTGACCGTGAGATAGACAGCCGCGGTGAGCAGCGCGATGCCGAGGACCACCGGGACATCGGAATGGGTGACGGCCGCGACCGTCTCCCTGCCGATGCCGCCCCGACCGAAGACCTCCTCGATCACCACGGTCCCGGTGAGCAATCCGCTCACCGCCCAACCGGCCAGGGTCGCGGCCGGGATCAGCGAATGCCGTAACCCGTGTCGCACCCGCAGCCGGTTGGCGCCGATGCCCCGCGCGCGGGCCGTGAGCGCGAACGGTTGTTCCATCGCCCTTTCGATGCCGTCGCGCATCACCTGGGCGAGCACCGCGGCGATCGGCAGCGCCAAGGTGACGGCGGGCAGGATCAGGCGCTGGAACTCGTTACCTGCCGTGACCGGCAGGACTTTCAGCGTGAAGGCGAATACCCAGATCAGTACGAGGCCGGTCCAGAACGGCGGCGCCGAGGCGACGATCACCTCCACTGTCGCCGTCGCCCGGCTGAACACATCGCGACGCCCCGCCGTGAGCACGGCGAGCAGCGGGGCCAGGACCAGCGCGATGAGCAGGGCGAACCCGGCCAACTGGGCGCTGGTACCCAATTGCTCACCGAACAGGATGTCGGTGACGGGTTCACCGCGCACATACGAATAGCCGAGATCACCATGGAGCAGACGTCCCAGATGCAAGCCGTACTGCACGATCAGCGGCCGATCCAGGTGCCAGTCCTGCTCGATCCTCGCGCGCAGGGCCTGGTCGCTCGACTCGCCCATGATCGCCGTCACCGGATCACCCGGCGCGATGTACACCGCCAGGAACGCCACCGTCACCGCGGCCCACATCATCGCGATGCCGGACAGGATCACCCCGGCGAAGCGACGCACCACGGTCCACCGGCGCTGCGCTCTCGACCGTGGCGCGATGGTCGTGCGTGCGACCGGCTCGATGGTCGCGTGCTTGTCGTGTGTCGCCATCGTTCAGCCCCCACTCGCGAGGGCATCGACCGCTACAGGCGCACCGACAAGGCTGCCCCACTCGGTCCATGAACCGTCGTAGACGCGCACGCGGTGGTCGCCGAGGAGTTCGGTGAACACCAGCCAGCCCAGCGCGGCCCGATGCGACAATCGGCAGTAGGCGATGATCTCGTCGACCTCGTCGATGTCCAAATCGGCTATCCGGGAACGTATTTCGTCGATCGGGCGCAGTAGTCCGGTCTCGTCGACGAGGTCGCCGATCGGCAGGCTCATGGCGCCGGGGATGTGTCCGTGCCGCTCGGCGCCGTGGTCGATCGCTTCGCTCACGGGCGAAACCCGCAGTCCCGCATATTCTTCCGGCGAGCGCAGATCGAGGATCGTGGTCGGCGAGTCGATCGCGGCCCGCACCTGCGCACGTCCGACGACGAGTTCGGTACGGCGAGGCGGTACCAGCGGCAGCGCGGGCTGGTCGGTTTCGGCGGCGGCGACGGGGGTCGCGGGGTCGCGCCAGGCGGGCACACCACCGTCGAGGTAGCGCAGGTCGCCACCGACTCCCACCGCGGCCGCGACCCAGAGCGCGTACGCGGCGAACTGCGGTGGATCGCCCGCGAAGACGACCGTGGAGCTCGCGCCCGCGCCGAGAACGCGCAGCCGTCGCGCCAGCTCCTCGGCCGTGGGGAACTCACGCTGGGACCGGTGCCAGAGCAGGTCTTTCCAGTAGACGGTGCGCGCACCAGGGATCGTGGCCTGACCCGAGCCCGGGGTGTTGGTCACCTCGATGACAGCGGCGCCCGGGTCACGCAGGCGGGCCTGTAGCCACCGCACGTCGACGATTCGGCCTCTCGCATCTGCCACCGCTGTTCTCCCGCTCGTAGATCCCGGGTTCCGATGACCCGACGGGAGAAACATAGGGCGCGCAAACCTCGACGGGAACACAAAAAGTCACGCGGACTCCAATTATGTGTTCCCCCTTGCGGAATACATACCCTCGGCCAGGAGAACTCAGCGAAAGGAACACGATGCCCGGCGACCGTGCCGCCCATCTCGTCTCAGCCGACATCCTGCGCAGCGACCCACCACCGCGTCTGGTGCTTCTCGATGTCCGGGCCGGCTCCGCCGGCCGGGCGAGCTACCAGCGCGAACACCTGCCAGGGGCACGGTTCGCCGACATCGACACCGACCTCGCGGGCACCGCGACGCCCGAGTCCGGCGCCCGTCCGCTGCCCCGACCCGACGACCTCACCACGGCGTTGCACCGCTGGGGCATCAACCCCGACAGCACCGTCGTTGTCTACGACGACGCCCGAACGGTGCAGGCGGCCAGGGCCTGGTGGGTGCTGCGCTGGGCCGGGGTGGGCGCTGTCCGCATTCTCGACGGTGGCCTGCGAGCCTGGATCGCGGCGAACGGCGAGGTCACCGCCGAACCCGCACCGCCCGCGACCGGCACCGCGACTGCGCGACCCGGCGCGCTACCGGTGGCCGACACCGCGGCCGTCGCCGAACTTCCCGAACACGGAGTCCTGCTCGACGCCCGGCCTCGCGCGCACTATTTCGGCGAAGGCGAATACACCGGACACATCCCCGGCGCCGTCACCGCGCCGATCTTCGACGACTTCGACGAACACGGTCTGCTGCGCGACGAGCAGACCCTGCGCACGCGATACCTCGACCTCGGACTCGGCACCGCCCACCCCGCCGCGAGCTACTGCGGCAGCGCGATGGCCGCCGCCCTGCAGGTCTTCGTCCTGGCCACGCTCGGCATCGAGATAGCCCTCTACCCCGGCTCGCTGTCGCAGTGGGCCGCCGACCCCACCCGTCCGATCGTCGGTGGCACAGCGAGCCCCGCCGCACTGTCGAATTCCTAGGAACCATCATGGGCAGACATGTCATCCTCAACGCCAACCTGATCCCCGGCGGAGCCATCGGTAGCCCGTGGCGGCGGGCGCCGGAGCCCGCGTCGTATTTCGTCGGCATCGAGCACTATCTCGACGTGGCCCGCACCGCCGAACGGGGCCTGCTCGACGCGGTGTTCCTCGCTGACTCCCCGGATATCCAGGCCAAGGACTGGACCGCGCCAAGCCGGCTGCTCGAGCCGTTCATCGCGCATTCGGTGCTGGCCGCGCACACCAGCCGGATCGGACTGATCGTCACCGCGACCACCTCCTACAACGACCCCTACACCCTGGC
Organism: Nocardia sp. IBHARD005; assembly: GCF_052814245.1. Lineage (NCBI taxonomy): Bacteria > Bacillati > Actinomycetota > Actinomycetes > Mycobacteriales > Nocardiaceae > Nocardia > Nocardia sp. IBHARD005. Next base: position 2,057,795 of record NZ_CP199935.1, on the reverse strand, counting down.
CCGCTCGTTCGCGGCGCTGTCGGCGGTGTCGGGCGGGCGCGCCGGATGGAATTTCGTCGTCACCGGCGGCGACAACGCGGCCCGCAACTATTCACTCGACCAGGCACTGCCGAAACCCGAGCGATACGCCCGTGCGGCCGAATTCCTCGACGTAGTGACAGCACTGTGGGATTCGGTGCCCGCCGAGGCCCTGACCGGTGACAAGAGCACGGGCCACTATCTCGACACCGCGCTCGTGCGCCCGATCGAACACGTCGGGCAGTACTTCCGTGTCGCCGGTCCATTGAAGGCGCCGCCGCTGACCCACGGCAGACCACTGCTGATCCAAGCGGGCGCCTCGACCCACGGCGTCGCACTGGGCGCCGAAACCGCCGACGCTGTCTACTCCGCCCACGTCGACCCCAGCGCCGCCGTGGCACGGCGCACCGAACTGCGCCGCCACGCCGCGGCCGCCGGACGCGACCCGGACAGTGTGAAACTGCTGCCCGGCCTGATCATCGTGCTCGCCGACACCGAAACCGCGGCCGAGCGACGCGAACAAGACCTCATCGACCTCATCCCCGACGATGTGCAGCTCACCAATCTCGCCGACCGGCTCGGGATCAGCCCCGACGACCTCGACCTGAACGCCCCGTTCCCGTGGGACAAGATCCCCGACGAGAACACCGACGCCGGCTCACGCGGGCAACGCGCGGTGCTGCTCGACAATGTGGCGGCCCGCGCCACCGACACGCGCGGCGCCGCACGGCTGCTCGCCGCAGGCAGCGTGCACGCGAAGGTCGTCGGCGCACCCGAGCAGGTGGCCGATCTCATCGCCGACTGGTTCAGCACCGGCGCCTGCGACGGGTTCAACCTGATGCTCGACGAATTGCCGGGCGGGCTGGAGCTTTTCGTAGATCACGTCGTCCCGCTCCTGCAACGCAAGGGCATCTTCCGCACCGAGTACGAAACCACCACGCTGAGAGGCCATTACGGACTATGAACCCCGCACTGTTCGTCCAGCTGCGCAGCGGGCCACCGGCCGGCGAGATCTATCGGCGGACCATCGAGATCACCGTGCGCGCCGAACAACTCGGCTATCGCACGGTGTGGTTCGCGAGCCGCCATTTCCAGGCCCATCACGCGGCACTGCCCTCGGTCTTCCCGTTCGTGGCCGCCGCCGCCCAGCACACCGACCGCATCCGGCTCGGGACCGGCGTGGTGAGCGTCCCGTTCGAAAATCCGGTTCGCCTTGCCGAGGACGCCGCCGTCACCGATGCGCTCAGCGGCGGACGGCTCGAACTCGGCCTCGGCAAGGGCCTGGGCTTCGGCCATTCGGCGAGCAGCTACACGGGCTTCGGTGTCGCCGACAGCGAGCGCGAGACGATCTACACCGAGCGGGTCGCCGAGTTGGCGCGCATCCTCGCGGACGGACGCGTCGCCGACGGCATCGAGCTCTACCCGCCGCCTGGCACGCTGCGGTCCCGGATCTGGCAGTCCACGGGCAACATCGAGACCGCTCGCCGGGCGGGCCTCGCGGGTGACGGTCTACTGCCGCACGGGAATTCACAGGCGAGGGCAGGCAGAGGCGTCACCGAGCTCGTCGATGCCTACCTCGCCGAGTGCCGTAGCACGCCGCGGGTCGGTACCACTGTCGCGGTGCTACCGGGCGAGGGCGAACGCGATTGCCTGGCGATGCTGGACACCGACATCGCGTTGAGCCCCGCCTACTACCCGCCGTTGCACGACACGGCCGACAAGCGGAAGTATCTGGCGGACAACCGGATTCTGCTCGGAACACCGGACCGGATCGCCGAGGCGCTGCGCAAGCACCCGGACCGCCCCTTCGCGACCGACGTGCTGTATTCCATTCCGCTGGCCCTGCATCATCCGCGCTATCTCGAATGCCTGGCGCGAGTGGGCGCGGTCGCCGCGCTCGCGCCGAGCTGACCTCAGCCGAGGAGCTCGCGGTGGGTCGACCCGGCCGCGTCGACCAGCAGGTCGGCGAGTTCGGCGAGGCGGTGCGGGTCGTCGGGTAGCTGCGGAACAGCCACCCGGACAGCGCCGGGCCGTCGCGGGGTGACGTGGGATTTCGCGGCCGAACCGACAACAACACCGTGCCGGGCCAAGCCGAGCAGCGCACCCTGTTCATCGGCCACCTCCACCCACACCACCAGGCTGTTCACTCCCGCGCTCGCCGTGGCCCCACGCGCACGCAGCGCCGCGAGCAGGCCCGCGCGGCGCGCGCTGTAGCGGTCGCGGGCGATGTCGATCAGCGCGGCGGTGCCGGGGTCGGTGATCAAGTGCGCCAACGCGTTCTGCAGGATGCGGCTGTTGGCGGCGATACCGTGCACGCGCGCCAGGATGGCCCGTTCGGCCAATTCGCCGCTGCCGCCGATGACGCACGTCCTGATGTCCATCCCGTAGGCCTTGCAGTAGCTACGCACCCGCACGCAACGATCGGGGAAGAAGCTTCCCAGCGACGGCGCCTGCGCCCTGGCCAGCGGGCCGACCGCGTCGTCCTCGACGAGCCACGGCACCGACTCCGCCGCAGCGAGCACCTGGGCGAGCTCGCTCGCCCGTTCCCGCGACAGCGCTCCGTGCGCGGCATAGCCACCCTCAGGCTGCAGCACCACCACCGACGGTGACTGCCGCAGCGCCGCGGACAGCGAATCCGGCAGTGCGCCTTGTTCGTCGGAGGCGATACCGATCACCCGGTAGCCGACCTCGGCGAGGGTGTCGAGGAAGCCCGGCATCACCGGTTCCTCCACCGCGACGAGCGAACCGGCCGGGGCCGCCGCGTCGACGGCGAGGAACAATCCCTCGGAACCGCCGCCCGCCGCGACGAACGTTTCGGCGGCGAAGGGCCAGGTGTCGATCACCGCCGCGCGCAGCCGGTCGGTGATGTACTCGCGACCGGGACGGTTGAGCTGATCGGTGTGCAGACCGGACAGCATCGCGGGCGCGAGGTCGGGTTGCAGGACGTAATCGGGGCTGCCGGTGAGCAGGTCGCGGTCGGCGAGCCGACGGCCAACGGGTGCCTCGGTCATCGCCGCGACCACCGTGCCGCCGCGCCGATTGGTGGCGATGAGCCCTTCTCGGCGCAGCTCGCCCCACGCGGTGACGACCGTGCGGGTGCTCAACCCACAGCTCTGGGCCAATTCGCGGATGGTCGGCAAGCGGATCCCCGCGGCGAGCGAACCGTCGCGGATCAGCTGGGCCGTCACCGCCCGTACCGCCTCGGACGTATGGGCGGCATCCGCCGCCAGCGCGCGCACCAGCACCGCCGAACCCGGCTCGGTCACCGATCCTCCATTCGTCGCATGTCACCAGTATGACGAATATATGTATTCAGTGACCTGATTTTGTTCCGGGATATTTGATCTTATGTGCTCAACGGTCGCGCAACCACTTCTCCACCGCGTCGACGGTGGAGTCCGGATTGGTGATCCAGCCGTTGTGCCCCAGGGCCTCCGGCTGGAACCACCGGGTGATCTGCGCGCCGGGTAGCTTGCCGAGCAGGTGGTCGGCGGAGGTCTGCGGGGCCATGTCGTCACCGGCGACGGTGATCGACAGGACCGGGAACTTCAGCCGCGACATCCGCTCGTCGTAGTCGATATCGGCGCCGACGGGCACGAAGCGCCCGGTGCGCGCCAGCCGGGCCCAATCCGACATGAGCACTTTGGACTGCCTGCCGTACGCGCGCTTGCCGAGCAGGTCCCCCGGCCAGAAACCGGCCAGGTTCGCCGCGACCGCCACCGCGGCGGTACCGACCAGCACGCCAGGGCCGAAAACACCGCGATACCCGCGGAAATACGGCGTGCCGGAAGCGACCAGGATCAGGCCGCCGAGCCTGCCGCGCACCCGAGCCGCGTACATCGCCGCGAGCTGCCCGCCCATGCTGTGGCCGAGCAGGTACGGGGTGCTGGCCGGGAACCGGTTACGCACCGCCGCCAGCATCGCCGGAAAGTCCACCGAGACCAATTCGTGGTAGCCGTAAGAACTTTCGGCATCGGGACGACGGGTGTTCTCACTCTGGCCACGCAGTTCGCCGATGGCCACGTCGAATCCGCGGGCGGCAAGCCGGTGTCCGAAATACTCGTAGAACTCGCCGGGCACGGCCAGGCCGGGCACGATGACCACGACCGGGCGTGGTGCGTCCGGGGTGACCGGATGCCGGTGTGCGCCGGTGGCCGGAATGAGCCGCACCGGCAGGGTGCTGCCGTCGGGTACCTGGATCGGGACGATCTCGACCCGCGCCATCAAGCCCCGACCGCGCCCAGGATCACCCGGCTCAGCACCTTGATCACCCCGTCGAGCGGAGGGCGCGGGTCACTGCCGCTCCAGCCGTCGACGACATAGTTCACCGCGCCGATGATCGCGAGCACCCGCAGTTCGTAGTCGCCGGGCGGGATTTCGCCGTGCATGGCCGCGTCCTCGGCGGCACTGGCCAGCAGCGATCCCCACACGCGACGCAGCTCGAGCCGGAACTTCTCGACCTTGGGGCCGGCTCCGACCACTTCGACCAACGCCACCCGCGCCTTGCGGGGATCGTGGCCGATCGACTCGACGTAGGCCCGCACGGCCGCGTCGATCTGCTCGAGCACGGTCGCCTCGGACTTGTCCTCGAGTGCGGTGGCCACCGCCTCGCGTGAATCCCGGTCGATCTGCTCGTACAGCTCCAGCAGCAGGGATTCGCGGCCAGTGAACTCCTCGTAGAACTGTCGAGACGATAGCCCCGCGTCCTTACAGATAGCACCGACCGAGCTGTTGGCATACCCGTCGCGCGCGAAGACCGTCAGGCCTGACTCCAGAAAACGCGCACGCCGCTGGCGTTGCCGGTCCTCTACGGGTTGCCCGGCATACATTCGTCCCGTATTCGCATCCTGTGACATTGTCGCTGACAATACCGAAGGGCCTGATCCCCTCGTCATGGATCAGGCCCAACGGCTGCCCTTTCGGCCAACCGCGCGTTAGCCGAAAGTTGGCTACAGTCGGATCAATTCCCGGAGGCCTGTGCCGAACCGCTGCTGAGCGAGCTGGTGAGCAGGCCGAGCAGCAGGGTCAGAATGTTGCCGTTGCTGCTGTCATCAGTGATGTTGTAAAGCATGTGTCACTCCAAGTCGATGTTTTGTGACTTCGTTGTCACGGGCCATTTGCCGTCTCGGACGATACCCAGACGCAATGTGAAGCGGAGGTGTTTTAAAGGAATTTTCTAGAATTTTTTGCCAAAGGGCACAAGACCCGAGAAGTTCGGTCTCGCCAAGGGCAACCGGGCTACCGACATGTGAAACGCGAGTGTACCGACGCGAAAGCCCCGCCTTCGCGGTATCGGGAAGTATCCACGGACAAGATCCGACCACGGGCGGAGGTCGGGTGAGGTCACGGTGCTTATGCTGAGCGCGACAGCCCGTCCCGTTTACCCCGGAGGCAACGTTGCCGAACACCCTCGAAGCCAGCATCGACATCGCCGCATCGCCGGAGAAAGTCTGGTCGGTACTCGCCGACCTGCGCCGCATGCCCGAGCTCAGCCCGACAACGTTGAAGATGGTCGCGGTCGGTGGCATCCGCGACGGCGCGTTCACCGTCAACGTCAACAAGGTCGGCTGGAAGATCTACCCGACCACCTCACGCATCGTGCGCTTCGAGCCGAACAAGGCGCTGGCGTTCCGGATGAACGAGAACCGCACGACCTGGGCCTACGAGCTCGAGCCGACCGCCACCGGCACCCGCGTCGTCGAGACGCGCACGGTCGACGTCAAGGGCTTGCCCGGCTGGCTGCGGGGAACGATCAAGGTCGCCATGGGCGGCGAGGAGAAGTTCGAGGCCGACCTGGTCTCGGGGATGCACGAAACGCTGAGCAAGGTGAAGGTCGCCGCCGAGCGCTGACCTCGATCACCGTGTGAGCCCGCCGGAACCTTCCGGCGGGCTCTCTTCGTCACCGGGGACGTTCGTGGTGTCGGCGGTCAGCGGGTTCTAGCGATGAATTCGCCGAGGACGGAGACGAACTCGTCCGGCTGCTCGACCTGGGGCGAGTGGCCCGCGTGTTCGACGAGATGGGTGTCGGCGCCCGCGGCGGCGAAGCGGGCGAGGGTCGCGCGGAAGTCACCGACCAGCGCGTCGGCCACCCTAATCGGCGCGGGCGCCAGCGTTCCCGGCATTTCGCGCACGGCCGGTTCGAAGAGGCTCTGGCCCATGCCCACCGCCCTGCTGAACGGCCTCGGCACCGCCGTCCCGCTGCTGATCGGGGTCGCGGTGGGACTGCGGTGGACGCTGCCGAAGGCCGTGCTCGCGGCGATGATGGCATTCGGTGCCGGAACGATGATCGCGGCGATGTCGGAGGAGCTCTTCGCGCCCGCCTTCCGTCGCGACGGTCCGCTGATCGCCGGTGCCGCGCTGTTCGCCGGTGCGGGGGTGTACGTGGTCGCCGACCACCTCATCGAGAATATGCTGGGACCTGCCGCGATCGGCTGGGCGTTGCTGCTGGGGACCGTGCTCGACGGCGTGCCGGAGAACCTCGCGCTCGGCGTATCCCTCAGCGGCGGAGGCGGATTGGTGTTGCTGGTCGCGATCGCGGCGGGCAATGCACCCGAGGCGCTCAGTGGGGCGGTCCTGATGCGCGAGCAGCACGGGTTCGAGACGGCCCGGACCTTCGCGCTGTGGGCGGTGACGGCCTCGGTGCTCGTCGCAGTAACCGTGCTGGGCAACGGTTTCGCGGGTTCGGTGTCGACCACGGCGATCAGCGTGGTGCAAGCCTTCGCCGGCGGCGCGACGATCGCGGTGCTGGCCGACTCGCTCATTCCCGAGGCCTACCTCGAAGGCGGCTGGCGGGTCGGGATGGCAACCGCGGCAGGATTCTTCGTCGCTTTCGCCATCGGCTGAACCATTCCGCCCGGTCGCGGCCAGAATTTCCGGACCATCCCGGTGGCAATATCGCGCCGGTTCGCATACGCTTCGCCGCGGATGAAAACGCCTCATGGAGGGACGAGTGATCACTCCGAACAGGCCGGAGGACGTAGCCGATACTCGGCACGCGGCGCCGTTGACCCAGCTGATACACCTGATGGCGGAGTATCAGCACCTCGGCGCGCACCGTGACACCTTTCTCGCCACCCCCGCCGACGACACCTTCGTGCGCGGCTGCGGCATCGTGGCGGGCTGTATCGCCACCATCGGCGTCATCGTCGGCGCTGTCGGCGCGTGGCAAGGCGGTATCACCCTGCTGGTGATCGCTGCCGCGCCGGTGCTCCTCGCACTGCGCCGGGGCGTGATCAACCGGCAGAACCGCGCCGCCCGCATCGACCTGTTCGACCACGGCGTCACCGTCTACCGATCGGGTCAGCGCGTGGCCGGATTCCGTTGGGACAGCACCGAAGTGCGTCAGCACTCGATCCCCTTCCACGACACCACCCCGGTCACCTACCTGCTGGAACTATCGGGCCCCGGCGGTGTCGAGGCGACCATCGACGAAGAGGGTTTCGCCCGCGCCCGCGAATGGGCCCGCGCCATCCAATCCGCCGTCACCGCAACCCAACTCCCCGCCGCGGTAGCCGCCATCGACAACGGCGAAACCGTCCCCTTCGGCGACCTCGCCCTCTCCCTCGACGCGCTCACCTTCCGCGCGGAAGCCCTGTCCTGGGAAGACATCCAGCTCATCGACGCCCGCAGCGGCCACATCCGCATCAAACTCTCCGGCATGTGGATGTCGCTGGCCCCCGTCGGCACCATCCCCAACTTCTACATCTTCAACGAGTTGGCAGAGCGATTGCGCCTCACCCCGGTCGGCTAGTTCGCGGACCTGGTTCGAAGCCGGTTGGTCGCCTTACTTGCGACGGTCGGTCTGCTTCGGATGGCCTGTACCTGCGTGAGTGATCCACAGGGTTCGCGTCTCGTCGTCGACGGCGTACCAGATCCGACCGCCACCAGTCACCTCGAATTGCCACTGTTCATACACGGATCCATCGACCTTGACTCGGCTCAAGTCGTACTTCAAAGGATGCTGCCGCGAAGGGTCATCCCGACAGCGTGGGTCTGCCGTGATCGCAAGCCAGGCACGGTCGGCGTTGGACTGCGCCTGGCTCACCAGTTGGGCCCAGCCCTTGGCCGCCCGCAGGTCGACAGCTCGGACGACCCATCCCGTCGGGCGGCGGATCTCGTCGCCTCGCCGGAGCTCAGGCATTCCCACCGCCGGGGCGCAGCACTGGTATCGAATCCTCCGTGCTGAACGGGCCGCGCAGCCGACGGGCCAGCTCCGGGTCGGAATAGATCTCGGCGGTCGACTGCCACTCCCGTAACGCCCGCGAAAACGGTAGTAGCAGGCCGGTTTCGGCACCTGCCAAGAGGTGGTCGAGGAGCTCGCTGATGCATTCGGGACGCGCTTCGGCCGGCAGCCAAGTCAGCCACGGGAGCTCTTCGGCGAAGACTTCTTCCGCGAGCGGCCGGTTCGCCTTCGCGATGATCGCGAGTGAGCGGGCGGCAAGCCCGAGGCCCTTCACCATTGCCTCGAACCGCTCCGACCGCATCAGCACCAGATTCTCGGCATCACGGCGCTCGAGGATGACATCGGCGTCGGCGAGCGCGGGGAAAACGCTGGTCTGCTTGTTGATCAGCGTCGAGAACGGGAAGGTGCGAGTAGCCATGCCACCAGCGTACCGCTTAGTTCGAAACTAGTTCAGTGAATGCCGCTCGAAACCCTCAGTCCCTTTTCATGACGAAGGCCGGTCCACCGTGTGGTGGACCGGCCTTCGTGACTTGCGGGAACTAGCTGATCAGCGGATCAGAAGTCCATGCCGCCCATGCCGCCGGTGGGGTCGCCCGCGGGGGCGGACTTCTCCGGCTTGTCGGCGACTACTGCCTCGGTGGTGAGGAAGAGCGCAGCGATGGAGGCCGCGTTCTGCAGAGCCGAGCGGGTGACCTTGACCGGGTCGGCAACGCCGGCGGCCAGCAGGTTCTCGTAGACACCGGTGTCGGCGTTCAGGCCTTCGCCCTCAGGGAGGTTGGAGACCTTCTCGGCCACGACGCCGGGCTCGAGGCCCGCGTTGAAGGCGATCTGCTTGAGCGGAGCCGACAGCGCGACGCGCACGATGTTGACACCGGTCGCCTCGTCAGCGGTCAGACCGCTGAAGCCGTCGAGCGCGGGGGCGGCCTGCAGCAGCGCGACGCCACCACCGGCAACGATGCCCTCTTCGACGGCGGCCTTGGCGTTGCGCACGGCATCTTCGATGCGGTGCTTGCGCTCCTTGAGCTCGACCTCGGTAGCGGCACCGGCCTTGATCACCGCAACGCCGCCGGCCAGCTTGGCCAGACGTTCCTGCAGCTTCTCACGGTCGTAGTCCGAGTCCGAACCCTCGATCTCGGCGCGGATCTGCGCCACGCGGCCCTTGATGGCCTCCGCGTCGCCCGCACCCTCGACGATGGTGGTCTCGTCCTTGGTGATGACGACCTTGCGCGCGGTGCCGAGCAGCTCGATGCCCGCGGTCTCCAGGGAGAGGCCGACCTCTTCGCTGATGACCTCACCACCGGTGAGGATGGCGATATCGGCCAGCTGGGCCTTGCGACGGTCACCGAAGCCAGGCGCCTTGACGGCGACGGACTTGAAGGTGCCACGGATCTTGTTCACGACCAGGGTCGAGAGGGCTTCGCCCTCGACGTCCTCGGCGATGATCAGCAGCGGCTTGCCGGCCTGGATGACCTTCTCCAGCAGCGGCAGCAGGTCCTTGACGGTCGAGATCTTCGACGACACCAGCAGGATGTACGGGTCCTCGAGGACCGCTTCCTGACGCTCGGGGTCGGTGACGAAGTAACCGGAGATGTAGCCCTTGTCGAAGCGCATACCCTCGGTCAGCTCCAGCTGGAGCCCGAAGGTGTTGCTCTCCTCGACGGTGATGACACCTTCCTTGCCGACCTTGTCCATCGCCTCGGCGATGAGCTCGCCGATGGCCGAGTCACCGGCGGAGATGCCCGCGGTAGCAGCGATCTGCTCCTTGGTGTCGATCTCCCGTGCGGTCTCGAGCAGGCGAGCGGTGACGGCCTCGACGGCCTTCTCGATGCCACGCTTGAGGCCGAGCGGGTTCGCGCCGGCCGCGACGTTGCGCAGCCCTTCACGCACGAGCGCCTGGGCGAGCACGGTGGCGGTGGTCGTACCGTCGCCGGCGACGTCGTCGGTCTTCTTGGCGACTTCCTTGACCAGCTCGGCGCCGATCTTCTCGTACGGGTCCTCGAGGTCGATCTCCTTGGCGATGGAAACACCATCGTTGGTGATCGTGGGGGCGCCCCACTTCTTCTCGAGCACGACGTTGCGACCCTTCGGGCCCAGCGTCACCTTGACAGCGTCGGCGAGGGCGTTCAGACCCCGCTCGAGACCGCGACGGGCCTCTTCGTCGTACGCAATTGTCTTGGCCATTGCGTTGAGATCCTCCACATGTCTATGGCTGACACACGAGACGACCACAGTTTGGATCGCCCCACAGTTACGCTGGCCAGGTGCGGTGCCCGCGACGGACGACCGAGGGTGTCGATGGAACCCGATCTCACCACCCCGACCTGGCACTCAACAGTCACGAGTGCCAAAGCCATTTTTAGCACTCGGGTGACGAGAGTGCAAGGTCGCGCCCGGCACGCAGAACGCACCGGGCGCGCGCACCCGCTCAGGCCTCGTCTTGCACGGAAGCCAGGAACTGATTCAGCAGCTCGACGAGCTCAGCTTCGACGACGGCCTTGTCAAGGCCCAGACCGCTGAGCACGCCCGCGCCGTTCTCCTGTTCCAGCAGAGCCAGCAGGATGTGCTCGGTGCCGATGTAGTTGTGGCCGAGGCGCAGCGCCTCGCGAAAGGTGAGCTCGAGAACCTTCTTCGTGTCACCGTCGAACGGGATGAGAGCGGGCACGTCACCGTCGGCGGCGGGTAGCGCGGCGGTCGCCGCATCGCGCACCGCGTCCAGCGTGACACCCCTGGCGACGATTTCCCGTGCGGCCAGCCCCTCGGACTGGCCGATCAGGCCGAGGATCAGATGTCCAAGCGCGATCCGGCTGCTCCCCGAGGCGCGGGCGGCTTCCTGAGAGCCGACGACCACCTGCCGGGCGCGGTCGGTGAACTTGGCGAAGCCTGCCTGCGGGTCCATGGCGGCGGTGTCGCTCGGCCCCTTCGGCACGAACCGTTTCTGGACGGCCTGCTTGCTGACACCCATGCTGGAGCCGATGTCGGTCCAGGAGGCGCCGGAACGGCGAGCCTGGTCGACGAAGTGGCCGATCAGGTGGTCGGCCGTCTCACCGAGGTGATTGGCGGCGACCACGGCGTCGGAGAGCTGGTCGAGGACGTTGTCGGGGCGGGCCTTCTTGATGCCGTCGATGAGGTCGTCGAGGCGGAAGTTCGGAGTGCTCATGCGTCAACTGTAGGTTGACGATACAGGATCGTCAACGGTTGGTTGACGGTCAATTCCTGGCAGAGTGGCGCCATGGGGAGAATCCGGCGCTGGGCGCCGCGCGTTGTGGGGATTGTCGTGACCTTGGCGTGCCTGGTCGGCGCCGGACGGCTGCTGTGGCCGCAGCCGGGGCTCGACGAGCAGCCAGGGGCGACCACGCGGCAGTTGGCATTCGTGCGTGACCAGCTCGACGAGGGGTCGGATACGGCTGCGCAAGAACTGTTTCCAGAGGGGTACGTCTTTTCGAACGTGCTCTACGGTCTCGCCTGGGTGCAGGCCGCGCACACCGATTCAGCACTGCGCGATGACGCGCTGCGGGAATCACGGTGGGCGCTGGCACGATTGGAGTCCGACGAGGGTCGCGCGGTTTTCAGCCCTCGGTTGCAACCCGCGTACGGGGTCTTCTGGGCGGGGTGGACCAACTGGTTACGTGGGGCGATCTTGTCGCTCGACAGCACCGATACCGCAGAGGTACAACGCTTTTCCACGCACAGCACCGAAATAGCGCAGGCATTCTCCGCAGCTGAAACGCCGTTTCTCCAGGCATACCAGCACCAAGCTTGGCCGGTGGACTCCACGGTAGCCATGGCATCGCTTCGATTGCACGACAAACTGTTCGATACGAAGTACACGACGGTGATCGATCGATGGCTCGTGCAGGCGAAAGCACGACTCGACCCCGCCACCGGGTTACTACCGCATCAGGTTTCACCAGCCGACGGATCGATGATGACCGGCGCACGGGCAACCTCACAGACGGCGATCCATCGGTTCCTGCCCGAGATCGATCCCGCCTTCGCCAAGAGCCAATACTCGCGCTACCGCGAGCAATTCGTCGCTTACCCCGGCGGCTTCGGGCCTGCCGTTCGTGAATACCCGAGGGGGGTCGAAGGCAGTGGCGATGTCGACTCGGGACCGCTGATCGCCGGTGTCAGCCTTTCCGCCACGGTGGTCGCCCAAGGTGCCGCCCGCGTGAACGGCGATCGCGCCTTGGCGGCCGCGATCGGCGCCGAAGGCGAATTGCTCGGACTACCGCTCAGCCTGCCCGGTTCCAAGCGGTATGCCTTCGGCCTGATGCCGATCGGGGACGCGTTCGTGGCGTGGTCGTCGACCGCCCGGTCACTGACCGAGCCGACGACGGCGCTCGAACCGGATTTGCGCTGGTGGTGGCGGCTTCCATGGCTGGGCATACTCACCCTGATGGCTATCGCACCCTGGGCATGGACGTTGGCCGGCTGTGCTCGACGCCGGTGGAGTGCGCCGGAAACCGTCACGGGCTGACGCCGAGCGGACTGCCGCCAACCCGGCGTAATCGTGCAAAACGCGGCCAGCCAGTCAGTATTCTGATTCCACGAGGCCCGATTGCACGATTACGCCAGTCCGACCGGACTATCGCAGACCAACCGTGAAGGCAGTGCCGCGCACGATCAGTTCCTTCAGCAGCACACCGATTCGACCGGTGAACACCCTGTTCGTCGGGGTGTCGTCGGCCTTGACGAGCTGCAGCACCGCGTCGTTTCGGCCGAGGCTGATGCACTGGGCGACATAGCGACCCTCCATCGGCTCGGGTTCACGACCGCGCGCCCGCGCGGTGATCGCCCCGACGACATACTGCCCGGCGGGAATCGCTGTCGCACAAGCCATTCGCAGCGGGCGGCCGTCCACCCCGGTCATCAGTGCGGCGTCGCCGACGGCGTAGATGTCGGGGTGCGATACCGAGCGCAGTGTGTCGTCGGTGCGGATGCGACCGTCGGCGGCGACCTCGAGGCCGGCCCGCCGAGCCAGGTCGGGGACGGTGAAACCGGTGGTCCAGACGGTGGTGGCGGCGGGCACCAGGGTCCCGTCGGTGAGCCGGACAGCATCGGGCAGCACCTCGACAACCTTGACGCCGGAAAGGATTTCGACGCCGAGACGGGTGAGCGCGGCGCGGATCGCCTGGTGTGCGCGTGGTGAGAGCCAGGCACCGGGATCTTCGATTCCGAGCAGGCTGATCCGCGAATCCGGGTGCGACTCAGCGAGTTCGGTGGCCAGTTCGATACCGGTCGGGCCCGATCCGACGATGACGATCTGACCCGACAGCTCCGTCAGGTCTTCGGCGGTGGCGACGAACTTCGCGTGCTCGGCGGCACCGGGCACGGCGTTGCGGTCGGCCTGGCTGCCGAGCGCGTAGACGAGGGTGTCGTAGTGCAGCGTCCACTCACCGTCGATGGCCACGATCTTGCGGTCCGGGTCCAGATCGGTGGCCCGCGCCTGGATGAACTCGATGCCCTTGCGTTCCAGCGACTTCCGCAGGTCGAGCCGCTTGACCGGCTGGCCGGCGGCGGCCTGGTGCAACCGCACTCGTTGCACGAATTCGGCGCGGCCGTCCACGACGGTGATCTGGGTGTCGCGAGTCTTCTTCGCGAGGGCGCGGGCCGCGGTGAGTCCCGCGTACCCGGCGCCGAGGACGACGATCCGATGCTGACCGGTCATGATGTGGCTCCTTCTCCCGAAATGCCGACACACACCAGACCGATCAGCAGCCGAGTTCCTGACAGGTTGTCGTCGTGATCTGGCTCACACCGTTACGGCGCTCAATTTGCCCGGGTTCACGACCGTGCGAACCGCCGCGATCGAACCCGCTTCGTCGAAGTCGAAAACGAGCACGCCCGCCGGGACCTCGTCCTGGAGCAGGATCAGACCCACGTCGCCATTGATCTCGGCGAACTCGAACCGCGACGTCGGACTCAGGAAGCGCCGCAGGTTGGACAGGTAGCGCGCGACCACATCGCCGCCGACCACCGGGATCTTGGCCGCGACAACCCGGCCGCCACCATCGGCGACCGACACCACATCGTCGGCGAGCAATTCGCGCAGACCGCCCACATCGCCGGTCGAGGCCGCCTGCAGGAACTTCTCGATCATCGTGCGCGCATGCTCGGCCGACACCACATACCGCTGTTTGCCGGTGCGCACCCGCTGACCGGCCCGATGGAATACCTGCTGGGTGTTGGCCTCGGTGAGATCGAGCATCTGCGCGATCTCGGCATGCGGGTAGCCGAAGGCCTCGCGCAGCACGAACACCGCGCGCTCGATCGGGCTGAGCCGTTCCATCGCGGTGAGCACGGCCAGGGAGACCGACTCGCGTTCCTCGACGGTCCCCAGCGGACCGAGCGCGCCCGCGCCGGTCGGCACCGGCTCGGGCAGCCACTGACCGACATAGGTTTCGCGTCGGGCACGGGCCGAAACAAGCTGGGTACGACACAGATTCACGGTGACGGTGGTCAACCACGCTTCGGCATTGGCGATCTCGCCGCGGTCGGCCAGCGCCCACCGCAGATAGACCTCCTGCACAACGTCCTCGGCCTCGCTCGCCGCACCGAACATGCGATATGCCAGCGAGAACAGCCGCTGACGATGCTCCATGAACTGGGCGACGCCGTCGGATTCCACTTATTGCCCCTTTGCCCCGCTGATTCAGTGCCGCAACGGTACCGCCGCACTCCCCGACGATCACCGCGATGTGGGCGCCGTCTCGCGCGGCGGCCCGACGCCGACGGTGGCTCGGACCGGCGAGTTGATCAAGATCCGGCTACCGAGAACTCCGGCGTAGGGCGGGCGGCACGGCGGGCGCTGCCGGCACGACATCGGCGCGGTTCGTACGGCGGAACCTAGTTGTCGTTGCGCGGACGACGCAGACGCAACCGCGCCGATCCACGAATAGCCGGTCGGCGAATCGCGGGCATCCGCCGCTGCGCACGCCGTTGCGCGCGCCGCTCAGCGGGCTTGTGCTGCCAGGTCTCGGGCCGGGCAGCCACCCAGCGGGCCGACCGCCAGGCGAACGGGATGTGCGCCAGATACAGCGCGACCAAGATCAGCAGCAGCACGATCGGGTAGGTCACCAGCAGCGCGGCAGCCAACGCGGTCAGGACCAGCAGACCCGCTGCGGCCTGCGGGGCGACAGAGACGGACTTCATCGCCAGGGTCGGGATCGTGCTCACGCACAGCAGCGCCGCGAAGACCGTCCAGGCGGCGACGAACGCGAAACCGTCCCACCAGCCGTCGCCGAACTGCACCTTCAACGCGATCGGCACCAGCGCGATCAACGCACCGGCGGGCGCAGGCACACCGACGAAGTACTCACGCGCCCAGTTCGGGCGGGAATCGTCGTCGAGCAGGGTGTTGAAGCGGGCCAGGCGCAAGACCAGACTCACCGCGAACAGCAGCGCGACGATCCAGCCCGCGCTGTAGCCGTCGAGCAGGGTGACGTAGATGACCAGCGCGGGCGCCACGCCGAAGGAGATCGCGTCCGACAGCGAATCGAGCTCGGCACCCATCTTGGAGGTGGCGTCGAGCATGCGCGCGAGCCGGCCGTCGAGGGTGTCGAGCACGGCGGCCGCGCCGACCATCGCCAACGAGATAGCGAGCTCGCCGTCGAGCCCGAACTTCACCGCCGACAGGCCCGCACACAGCGCGAGGATGGTGACAACGCTCGGCAGCAGCCGTACCGAACGAGGACGCTTACGAGCCTGTTCGATCATCCCAGCACAGCCAGAACGGTCTCTGCCCCGATCGTGCGCTGCCCGGGGGCGACCAGCAGTTCGGTGCCGACCGGGAAGTACGTGTCGACGCGGGACCCGAACCGGATCAGGCCGTAGGTGTCGCCGATGGTGAGCAGGTCACCGCCGCGGGCATCGCAGACGATGCGCCGGGCCAGCAGACCGGCGATCTGCACCACGACGACCTGCTGACCGTCGGCGGTGTCGATGACCATGCTGTTGCGTTCGTTGGCATCGGAGGCCTCCGGCAGATCGGCCGAGAGGAACTTGCCCGGCTGATGAAGCACCTCGCGCACGGTTCCGGACACCGGAACGCGCTGCACGTGCACATCGAGCACCGACAGGAAGATGCTGACGCGCGGCAACGGCTGATCGCCGAGTCCGAGCTCGACGGGCGGCACCGCGGTGTCGACCAGCGCCACTTCACCGTCGGCGGGCGCGACCACGATGCCCGGCCGGTTCGGCGGCACGCGATGCGGGTGCCGGAAGAAGGCGGCGCAGGCGGCGGCAGCGGTCAGACCGGCCCGACGCACCCATTTATTGCGTCCGCCGACGACTGCCACCGCCAACGGCACCGCGACGAACGGCAGTCCGGCGGGATGAAGCGGGGGTACAGCGGCCCGAACCAGGTCGACGACATGGCCGACGGCGGTGGTATCGGGCGTGCCGGACGGGGTGGGGCGGCGTGCCACGGGCTCCCTCTTTCGTGTGATGACTACAAGCGATCACACCTTACGGGAAGCCCGGGGCAAGCACCCGTGGTCAGTGGACCGATTTACGCCCGGTGAACAGCTTCACCAGATACAACAGCACGCAGGCGCCCACCAGGCAGGTGAGGAAACTGAAAATCCAGCCCGCGCCTTCGACATCGACGCCGAACAGGCTCAGCAGGAAACCGCCGAGCAGACCGCCGATGACCCCGACGACGATATTGAGCAGGATGCCCTGCTGTGCGTCGGTCTTCATGAACTTGCTCGCTATCCAACCGGCGAGACCGCCGATGATGATCCAACTGATGATGCCGAGTCCGAGCATGATGTCCTCGATCCCTCGATGGGTCGGCGAGCAATCGCCTTCTCCACAAGATACCCCCGGCGATCTTGTGACAATCGACACTCAGATCACAATCTGACGCGCTAATATGAGGAAGCCTCATGTCTCAGCGTTCACATGGTGTCCACGCACGGGTCACGGGCGATGAGGGACAGATTTCGATGCCTCAGGTACACCCAGCGGTGCTGCCGCAGGTTGACAGGTACATAGGAGACACACAATGGCTGCTCGAATCGCCCAGACGACGGGTGCTGAGCACACCGCGATCCTCGGATTGGGTGTCTACCGCCCAGCTCGGGTGGTCACCAACGACGAGGTCGCCGGGCCGATCAACTCCAGCGACGAGTGGATCCGCACCCGATCGGGCATCAACACCCGGCGCTTCGCCTCGGCCGAGGAAACCATCCAATCCATGAGTGTCGCCGCCGCGCGCGACGCGATCGCCGCCGCGGGCGTGCAGGTCGACCAGATCGACTGCGTCATCGTGGCGACGTCGACGAATCTGGTGCTCACCCCCTCCATAGGCCCCCGCATCGCCACCGACCTCGGCATGACCGGCGCGGCCGCCTTCGACATCGCGGCGGGCTGCGCCGGGTTCTGCCACGCGGTCGGCCTGGCATCGGACCTGGTCCGCGCGGGCACCTCGAACCACGTGCTGGTGGTCGGCGTCGAAAAACTCACCGAGACGATCGATTTCACCGACCGTTCGACGGCGTTCCTGTTCGCCGACGGCGCGGGTGCGGTGGTGGTCGGCCCGTCGGCCGAGCAGGGCATCGGCCCGACCGCCTGGGGTTCGGACGGCACCCAGCACCACGCCATCCGCCAGTCGAAGGACTGGGCGGAGTTCTTCGCCGAGATCGGGGAGAAGGGCACCGACGCGGTGCGCCCCTACCTCACGATGGAGGGCACGGCGGTGTTCCGCTGGGCCGCGCACTCACTGGAGAAGGTCTGCCGCGAGGCGATCGACCGCGCGGGCCTGACCACCGGCGACCTCGATGCGATGATCCCGCACCAGGCCAACGGCCGGATCATCGAGATCATGGCCAGGGTGCTCGAGCTACCGGAGCACTGCGCGCTAGCCAACGACATCGAGGATTCCGGCAACACCTCGGCAGCATCGGTCCCGCTCGCGATGGAGGCGCTGCTGCGCAAGGGCGAATCGAAGCCGGGCGACACCGCACTGCTGATCGCCTTCGGTGCCGGGCTGTCCTATGCGGCACAGATTGTCACCATGCCCGCCTGGAAATAGCCGATCAGCAAAATGCCCGCAAAACCGGGGTGGCCTGCCCCGAAGCAGGCCGCCGACCGGTGGGCTCGCCGTGTCCACCTTGTCCAGCTTGCACCACCTCGGACATGCTGGCAAACTTTTCGCTACCGACTTTTGCTGATCGACGAAGCTCAGCCTCCAGCGTTTCCGTCGTCAAACCCGAGGTGATCGGCCGTGAAACTGCGCTCACTCCTGCCACGCAGGCACATCAACGAGGTCCCGCTCCTGCCGGGACCGGACGACGCTTTCGCGCTCCCCAGCGCGCTCGTGCCGCGCGGCACCCGTCTCAAACGCGAGGAACGCCTCGAACGCCTCCTCACCCCCACCGAACTCGACTTGGTGCTCCATCACCAGCTATAGCCCCACCTGACCGGTAACCACGGTATGTCTCTTTACAAGGGGCCCGCCCCGATCTGGACTGACCGGAGGGTGCGACGAAGGAGTACCCGGAGGGAGGGAAGATCGGGGGCCCGAAGGGCCCCGCTCGAGCGCGCCAGCGCTCCAAAAACAGGGATACTCGAACAGTGAGCACTCCCTCGGTAACCAAACCGGCCATTTTGAGCGTTGACGACGATCCCGGCGTTTCCCGGGCGGTGGTGCGCGATCTGCGCCGCCGCTACGGCGCCGGCTATCGGATTCTGCGGGCCGAATCGGGGCAGCAGGCCCTGGAAGCACTGCGGGAGATGAAGCTGCGGGGCCAGCCCGTGGCGGTGCTGATCGCCGATTACCGGATGCCCGGCATGGACGGGATCGAATTCCTCGAGCAGGCGATGGACCTGCACCCGTACGCGCGCCGGGTGCTGCTCACCGCCTACGCCGACACCGACGCCGCGATCGACGCGATCAATGTCATCGATCTCGACCACTACCTGCTCAAGCCGTGGGATCCGCCGCAGGAGAAGCTGTATCCGGTGATCGACGGGTTGCTCGATGTCTGGCGCAGTGCCGAGCAACGGCCGGTGTACGAGACCAAGGTCGTCGGCGATCGATGGTCGCCGCGGTCTTCGCAGGTGCGAGAGTTCTTGGCGCGCAATCAGTTGCCGTATCGGTGGTACCCGGTCGACGAGCCGGAGGGCACCCGGTTGCTCGAGGCGGCGGGCGCCGATCCGCTGACCTGTCCGGTGGTGATCACGGCCGCGGGCACCGCGCTGATCCAGCCGACCGATAGCGAGCTCGCCGAAAACGTCGGGCTCACCGTCGAACCCAGTGGGGACTTCTACGATCTGATCGTGGTCGGCGGCGGGCCCGCCGGGCTCGGCGCGGCGGTGTACGGCGCGTCGGAGGGGTTGCGCACGGTACTGGTGGAGCGCACGGCCACCGGTGGGCAGGCGGGGCAGAGTTCGCGGATCGAGAACTATCTCGGATTTCCCGACGGGGTCTCGGGGTCGCAGCTGGCGGATCGGGCCCGGCGGCAGGCGGCGAAATTCGGCGCGGAGATCATCACCACTCGCGATGTGGTCGCGCTCGAGATCAATGGTTCGGCGCGCACGGTGCGGTTCGCCGATGGTGGAAAGCTGTGCGCGCATACGGTTCTGATCGCGACGGGCGTGGACTATCGGCGTCACCCGGCGGCGGGTGTGGACGAATTCACCGGGCGCGGTGTGTATTACGGCTCGGCGATGACCGAGGCCGCCGAGTGTGCCGAGCAGGAGGTCTACATCGTCGGCGGGGCCAATTCGGCCGGGCAGGCCGCGGTGTTCCTGTCCCGCAATGCCCGGCGCGTGCACCTGGTTGTCCGGGGCGAGTCGCTGGAGCGGTCGATGTCGCACTACCTGGTCCAGCAGATCGCGGAGATCCCGAACATCGTGGTGCACACCGAGACCGAGGTGGCCGGCGTGGACGGCGACACGCACCTGGAACGGATCATCCTGCGCGACAACAGCACCGGCACCGAAGACAAGGTCGACGCGCAACGACTGTTCCTGTTCATCGGCGCCGCACCGCAGACCGGCTGGCTCGACGGCGTCGTCACCCGCGACGCCGCAGGCTACGTGCTGGCCGGACCCGACCTGATGGTCGACGGCGCGCGACCACCCGGCTGGGAACTGCCGCGCCCACCGCAGCATCTGGAGACCAGCGTGCCCGGCGTGTTCGTCGCCGGCGATGTGCACGCCGAATCCGCCAAGCGGGTCGCCTCGGCGGTCGGCGAGGGCGCGATGGCGGTCATGCTCGTCCACCGGTATCTGGCATGAGAGGTCAGCGGCCGGAGGCGGAAGCGGAGCGTGACCACGCAGGCCGCCCGATCATGCCCATACAGACGGCATAGGAGATGAGTTCTTTGATCTGCGATCCGGAAGAACTGCGCACGCTGTTCCTGTTCGAGAAGCTCGACGACTCCCAGCTCGCCGAGCTGTGCGCTCTCGGGCGCATCGAGTACGTCGACCCGGGCCCGGTGTTCCGCGAGGGCGAACCGGCGACCTGCTTCTACGTGCTGATCGACGGCGAGGTGCGGCTGACGAAGCTGTCCGGTGGGGTGGAGATCGAGACCAACCGCACCGACCATCGCGGGGTGTACGCCGGTGCCTGGATGGCGTATCTGGGCGAGCGGGCGAACCAGGACTACAACGGCTCGATGTATGTGCTGCGCCGCTCCCGGTTCCTGGTCATGGACGCGGCGGATTTCTCCAGGATCATGCACGAGTGGTTCCCGATGGCCGTGCACCTGCTCGAGGGCGCGTTCTTCGGCGGGCAGAAGTCGAGCCAGCGGATCGCCGAACGCGAACGGCTGCTCGCCCTCGGTTCACTGTCGGCCGGACTCACCCACGAGCTCAACAATCCCGCCGCCGCCGCGGTGCGCGCCACCTCCGGCCTGCGCGAACGCGTGGCCGGGATGCGGCACAAGCTCAAGATGATGGCCGAGGGCAAGTTCCCGGCCGACGCGCTGGTCAAGCTCATCGAGCTGCAGGAGCAGGCTGCCGAGCAGGTCGCCAAGGCACCAGACCTCAGCCCGCTGGAAGCCGCCGATCGAGAGGACGCGCTGGCCGACTGGTTCGACGAGCGCGGCATCGCCGACGGCTGGAATCTGGCGCCGACCTTCGTGCAGGCGGGCCTTGACACCGACTGGCTCGAGGGCGTGCACGCGACGCTGCAGGCCTGCCAGGCGCCGGTGTTCGAGGGTGCGGTGCGCTGGCTGAACTACACGATCGAGACCGAGTTGCTGATGAACGAGATCTTCGACTCGACCACCCGCATCTCCACGCTCGTCGGTGCGGCCAAACAGTATTCGCAGATGGATCGCGCGCCGTATCAGGTCGTCGACCTGCACGAACTGCTCGATTCCACCCTGGTGATGCTCAACCGCAAACTCGGTGACGGCATCCATGTGGTGAAGGACTACGACCGCGGCCTGCCGCCGATCCCCTGCTTCGCCGCCGAACTCAATCAGGTGTGGACCAACCTCATCGACAACGCGGTCTACGCGATGGGTGGCGAGGGCACCCTGACGATCCGAACCTTCAAGGAGAACGACTGCGCCGCCATCGAAATCGGGGACACCGGGCCTGGCATTGCCCCCGCGGCGCGGGGCCGCATCTTCGAGCCGTTCTTCACCACCAAGCCGGTCGGCGACGGTACCGGCCTCGGCCTCGACATCTCGTTCCGGATCGTGGTCAACAAGCACAACGGTGATATCCGGGTCGAATCAGCACCCGGCAACACGCGGTTCATCGTCCGCCTGCCCTTGACACCGGCAGCGGAGGATGTCAGCACACCTACTACAGGAGGTCAGGATGGCTGAAGCGGGGATCGATCCGAGCGTGCCGCCCAGTGGCGCCGGTTGTGCCGAATGCGACGAGAGCGGCGGCTGGTGGGTGCATCTGCGCCGCTGCGCCGAATGCGGGCACGTCGGCTGCTGCGACAGCTCCCCCGGCAAGCACGCGACGAAGCATTTCGAGGCCACCGCGCACCCGTTCATGCAGAGCTATGAACCGGGCGAGGACTGGTTCTACAACTTCTCCAGCGCAGAGATGTACAGCGACGGTCCCGAACTAGCCCCGCCGACCAGCCACCCGACCGATCAGTCCGTCCCCGGCCCGGCCGCCCGCGTGCCCGCCAACTGGCAATCGCTGCTGAGCTGAGCAACAACGGACCACGCCCTGGTGGCCCGACGGCGCTTATGTGCTGAGCAACAACGGACCCGGCCGGACCACTCCCTCGTGGCCCGACGGCGCCCCTGGGCTGAGCGACTAGGGCTTCATCCCGGCGGCGTCGGCGACCGGCTTGTCGGCATTGGCCGGAACCAGGCAGACCAGCTTCACGGTGCCGAGCGCCACGTTGGGGCTGCCGTCGAACGGGCCACCGGGGTTTTCCGCGAGGATCTCCTCGATCGCCTTCTTCTCACCGTCCGCATCGAGCGACTTGAACTGCGTGCAGGTGATGTCGGCGCTCACGGCGGCAGCGGTCGGCGCCGCGCTCGAGGTGGGCGCTGTGGTGGTGGCGGGCGCGCTGGAGCTCGGCGTGCCCTTGCGCAGCCCGCTCGCATCGGCGGAGTCGTCGCCGGAACCGCACCCGAACAGTGTCAGGGTCAGTGCCCCGGCGGCCAGAACGACGAGGGAGATTCGGTTCATCTGCTGCTTTCCCCGATAGATCGCGGCGCCGGTACCTCCGGCGCGTCCGATGCAGCGTACCGACTTGCGGCGATAGTTCGTCATGTCAGCCAGAATGGCCGTCTGACCTTGCGGTCGCCCTATCGATACCTGATCGCGCCGCGAAGCGGGGAGAATGGGGCGGTGGCTGAACTTTCGCTCACCGCCCGGCTCAACCCCTCCGCAGCCGATGCCCGTCGCGGGGTGGTGCGTTTGCACCCCGAGACACTCACCGCGCTCGGTCTGCGCGAGTGGGACGGCATCTCCCTGATCGGCGCGCGCAGGACCGCGGCGGTGGTGGCGAAGGCGCCCGCGGACAGCCCGCCGGGGGTGGCGCTGCTCGATGACGTGACGCTGTCGAATGTGGGGTTGCGGGAGAACGCGGCGGTGACGGTCGCCCCGGTGACGGTCTTCGGCGCCAAACAGATCTCGCTGAGCGGCTCGGCGCACGCGATGGCCAGCATTCCGGCGGCCACCCTGCGGCAGGCGCTGCTCGGCAAAGTGGTGACCGTGGGTGACGCGGTGTCGCTGCTACCGCGCGATCTCGGACCCGACATCAGTTCCTCGGCGGCCACGCAGGCGCTCTCGCGCGCCTTCGGTATCGCCTGGACCACCGAACTGCTCACCGTGACGGCGATCGAGCCGATGCCGGGACCGGTGAGCGTGCAACCGAATTCGGCCGTCGGCTGGGGTGCGGGCGCGGCCGCGATCCAGCACATCCTGGAACGCGACGGCGACATGCGGCAGCCTTCGGTGAACCGGCCGGGTGCGCTTGGGCAACAGTGGGTTTCGGAGTCGGATCAGCCAGGACCAGTCGCGGTGACGGTGAGGTCGGGGAGCACGCCGATCCAGGTCGAGGACCTGGCAGGGGTGCAGAGTCAGGCGGGCAAGCTGGCCGAATGGCTGAGCTTGGCGCTCGACGAACCCGAGTTGCTCAAGACGCTCGGCGCGCCGGCCCATCTCGGGGTGCTCATCACCGGTCCGGCCGGGGTCGGCAAGGCCACCTTCGCCAAAGCTGTTACCGCACCGCGTCGCATCATCGAGGTCGACGGTCCGAGCGTCGGCGCGACCGAGAGCGGCACCCGGCTGCGTGAGGTGGCCGAGGCGGTGGCCGATGTCGCCACCGGACAGGGCGGCGTGCTGCTGATCACCGATATCGACGCACTGCTGCCCGCCGAGGCCGAACCTGTCGCCACCCTCATCCTCGACCAGCTGCGGGCCGCGGTGCGCGCGCCGTGCGTGGCCATGCTTGCCACCACCGCCCATCCGGCACAGGTGGATTCGCGGCTGCGGGCACCGGACCTGTGCGACCGCGAACTGGCGCTGCCACTGCCGACCGCGGCGATTCGGCGGGCCCTGCTCGAACACCTGCTGCGCAAGGTGCCCGCCGGAAAACTCGATCTCGATGCGATCTCCTTGCGCACACCGGGTTTCGTGGTGGCCGACCTGACCGCGCTGTGCCGGGAAGCGGCCGTGCGGGCAGCGGGCCGGGCCAGCCGCGAACAGACCGAACCAGCACTCGTCCAGGACGACCTGATCGGCGCACTCGAGGTGATCCGGCCCCTGTCACGTTCGGGGACAGAGGAATTGGCGATCGGGTCGCTCGACCTCGACGACGTCGGCGACATGGTCGAAACCAAGCAGGCACTCACCGAAACAGTGCTGTGGCCGCTGCGCCACCCCGACTCCTTCGCCCGCCTCGGCGTCGAACCGCCGCGTGGGGTCCTGCTCTACGGACCACCCGGCTGCGGCAAGACCTTCCTCGTGCGGGCACTGGCAGGCACCGGTCAGCTCAGCGTGCACGCGGTGAAAGGCGCTGAGCTGATGGATAAGTGGGTCGGTTCCTCGGAACGAGCGGTGCGCGAACTGTTCCAGCGGGCCCGCGACTCGGCACCGTCGCTGATCTTCCTCGACGAGGTCGACGCACTCGCCCCCCGCCGCGGCCAGAGCAGCGACTCCGGGGTGTCGGACCGGGTGGTCGCCGCATTGCTCACCGAACTCGACGGTGTCGAACCCCTGCGCGACGTGGTGGTGGTCGGCGCGACCAACCGCCCCGAATTGATCGACCCCGCGCTGTTGCGGCCGGGCCGGCTCGACCGCCTCGTCTTCGTCCCACCGCCGGACGGCCCGGCACGGCTCGAGATCCTGCGCACGGCGGGCCGCTCGGTTCCGCTGGCCACCGACGTCGACCTGGCTGCCCTGGCAGACGATCTCGACGGTTACTCGGCCGCCGACTGCGCCGCCCTGCTCCGCGAGGCCGCGCTCTCGGCACTGCGCCGCGATATGGCCGCCGCCGACGTCACCGCCGAGGACGTGGCCACCGCCCGCGCCACCGTGCGCCCGTCCCTCGATCCCGCGCAGGTCGAATCGCTGCGACGCTACGCGCAGAGCCGGGCCTGATCCCGGCCACCGGAACTCGCCGCCTACCTATCCGGACACGACATCCCAGGTGGGAGGGGTAGTCGCCGGTATCGTCGGCACGGTGCCCAAGATCGGTGATGGTCTGGACGCGGCCACGGCGTTCGCCGGGGCCGCGGCCGCGGGAATGTCGCTGTTCCTGCCGTTCAGCTTCGGTGACGAGTCGGGGATCGATTCGCCGTACCGCGTCACGAGCCTGATCAACAGCGTTCCCCGCGCGGCCGCACTCGGTCTCATCGTGGCCGTTGTCGTCGCCGTGCTGGCCAGGCCGGTCACCCGGCCGGGGCTTATCTGGCTCGCCGCGACCGGCGGGGCGACGGCCTTGGCGATCAACCACTTGATCGGGGAGGCGATGACCTCCGCCGATGTACTCACCACCCAGAACTACATCGACTCGCTGTGCGGTGGCGTGCTGTTCGGCGCGCTGTGTATCTGCGCGTGGCGGATGCGCTGGTCGGCGGTCGGTTTCGGGCTCGGGGTCCTGGTCGTGTTCGTCTACGGTGAAGTCGTCGCGGTGTTCACCACGAACGCCTCGGCGATGGCGAACGAGGCCGTGCACACCCCGTTCTGGCTGGTCGGCGCGGCGGTCGTCCTACTCGCGGTGAACACCGCGCGCCACCGGCACGGCCTCATGCTGTCCGCGGTGCCGCGCATGGCAGCGGATCTGCCGATCACCCCGATCATCGCCACCACCGTGCTGGCGCTGTCGCTGCTGATCACCACCGATTGGCTCGGCAGCGAGTTCGACGGACGACGCGTGAACTCCTGGCACATCGTGGTCGCCGTGAGCGTCACGCTGGTGGCGGCGTTCGTGGCCGCCATGCTGCTGCCCGGTCGTGACGGCACCGGTGTCCTGGTCGCCGTGAGCGTGACCGCGGCAGCCGATTCGCTCGATGACGCACCGAGTCTCGGTTGGTATCTCGTGCTCGTTCTCGTCGTCGGTGTAGTAGCCATCCTGGCGGGCCTGCGCTGGGCGACACCGTGGGGCGTGCTGCTCGGTGCCGCCGCGATCTGCGGTTTCGCCACGGTGGAAGAACACCTTCCGTGGGCGTTCGCGTGGCCGGCCGGGGTAGTGCTGTTGACCTGTGTCGCCGGTTTCGCCATCGGTTCGATCCGGGTCACCTATCTGCCGAGCGCGACGCTCGGGCTGGGTGCGCTGTACCTGCCGTCGATCCTGTGGGCGATTCCCACCGGGCAACGGCACTGGCCGACGAGCAGCACCGCCGTTGCCGAGCGGGTGCCCGGCCAGGTCGCGCTGGCCATCACCGTCGGCGCCGCGGCCGGACTCGCGGTGTTGCACCAGATCCGGCCCGCCGCGCCGCAACGGGTAGCGCAGCCATAGCCACACCGCTCGCGACATGGCCGACGCGACAACCTCGGTGCCGCCGAACATCGCGTTCGCGCCCGTAGGATCGGGGCGCGCTACTCGACCGCTACCTACCCGACGGAGGGAGAGTTGCTAGCCGTTCTGCTCGTTCACGCACTGGCCGCCCTGCTGGCCCCACT
The DNA here is from genome assembly GCF_052814245.1 of Nocardia sp. IBHARD005. NCBI lineage: Bacteria > Bacillati > Actinomycetota > Actinomycetes > Mycobacteriales > Nocardiaceae > Nocardia > Nocardia sp. IBHARD005. The sequence continues at coordinate 2,031,034 of NZ_CP199935.1, read as the reverse complement.
GTGCGTACGAGTGCTTGGCCGCAACGCTTTCTACCTGTTGGCGCTGGTCCCGCTGGGCAGCCTCGGCTGGGTGATCGCGCACTGGGGCGACACCGTGCGCACGCAGGTGCGGTGGGCGCCACAGATCTCGATGGATATGGACCTGCGGTTCGACTCCCTCGCCGCGGTGATGTGCACGCTGGTGCTCGGCGTCGGCGCGTTGATCCTGGCCTACTGCGGCCGCTACTTCGAGCGTGACGAAGCCCGGCTGGGGGTGTTCGCGGCCGAGCTGACCGGGTTCGCCGGTGCCATGTTCGGCCTGGTCATCAGTGACAACATGCTGCTGCTGTACGTGTTCTGGGAAATCACGACGGTGCTGTCGTTCCTGCTCGTCGGCCACTACGCTGAGCGTTCGGTCAGTCGAAGGGCCGCGATCCAGGCGCTGCTGGTGACGGGTGCGGGCGGGCTGGCGATGCTGGTCGGGATCGTCATTCTCGGACTTCGCTACGACAGTTTCCTGCTCTCGGATCTGCTCGCGGCGAGCGCTGTCCCGCAGGGGAGCGCGGTATCGGTCGCGGTCGGCTTGGTGCTGCTCGGGGCGATCAGCAAATCGGCGATCGTGCCGCTGCACTTCTGGTTGCCCGGCGCGATGGCGGCGCCGACCCCGGTGAGTGCGTATCTGCACGCGGCCGCGATGGTGAAAGCCGGTATCTACCTGGTGGCCCGGCTGGCGCCCGCGCTCGCGCAGACACCGCCATGGCATCTGATGCTGCTGCCGCTCGGCATCGCCACGATGCTGCTCGCCGGGTGGCGGGCGATCCAGGTGCACGATCTGAAGCTGGTGCTGGCGTTCGGCACCGTCAGCCAGCTGGGTCTGATGATCACGATGATGGGCATCGGCACACCGGACGCGGCGCTGGCCGGACTCGCCCTGCTGGTGGGACACGCGCTGTTCAAGGCATGCCTGTTCATGGTGGTCGGCATCATCGATCACGGCGCGGGCACCAGGGACCTGCGCAGACTGTCCGGGCTGGGTCAGCGCGCGCCGGTGCTGTGCGCGATCGCGGTGCTCGCGGCGCTCAGCATGGCCGGTCTGCCACCGCTGCTCGGATTCGTCGGAAAGGAGTCGGCGCTCGGCGCGCTGTGGTCGGCCGAGGTGCTGAGCCCGCCCGTGCGGTTCGCCCTGCTCGCGGGGGTCACCGTCGGTTCGGCCTTCACGGTGGCCTACAGCATCCGATTCGTCTGGGGCGCTTTCGGAATCACCGACGATCCCGAGCGCGTGGTCACCTGGCACGCACCCGGCGCGCTGCTACTCGCGCCGCCCGCGGTGCTCGCGGTGGCCGGGCTGGCCGGCGGTCTCGACACCCCGATCGTCGATCGATGGTTGAGCCCCTACGCCGAGACGCTACCCGGGGTACTCGACACCCATCTCGCCCTCTGGCACAGCTTCACCGGACCGCTCGCGCTGACGGTGGTCATCGTCGCGGCAGGCATCGCCCTGTTCCTGATCCGCGGCCGGATCGGCGAACCGGCACACCCGCGTCTGGGCAATGCCGATCGCGGCTACGACGCGGCGCTGCGCGCGATGGACCGGCTTTCGTTGCGCATCACCGCAACTGTGCAGTCCGGTTCGCTGCCTGCCAGCCAGGCCACCATCCTCGGCACGCTCATCGTGCTACCGACGGTCTTGCTCGCGGTCGGCACGCGTACGGGAGTGCAACTGCGACTGTGGGATTCACCGTTGCAGGCCGCGATCGGTGCGATCATGATCGCGATGGCGCTGGCCGCCACCGTATTGCGAAACAGGCTGGCGAGTGTGCTCGTCGTCGGGGTCACGGGCTACGGCTGCGGCGTGATCTTCGCGCTGCACGGCGCCCCCGATCTCGCGTTGACCCAATTCCTCGTGGAGACACTGACTTTGGTTGTCTTCGTGCTCGTGCTGCGCGCGTTCCCCGCGGAGATCGCCGACAGCCAGGGCACGGCGTTCAAATTCCGCCGGGCGCTGCTGGCCATCGCCGTCGGCATCACCGTCCCCGTACTCGCCGCGTTCGCCATCGCCACCAGGCACGGCGACCCGATCTGGCAGACCATCCCGGACGCGGCCTACCGGATCGGCGGCGGCAAGAACGCGGTCAACGTCCTGCTGGTCGACATCCGCGCCTGGGACACCCTTGGCGAGATCTCGGTGCTCGTGGTCGCCGCGACCGGCGTCGCGTCGCTGGTCTTCCGCAGCCGCCGCTTCGGCAGCGCACCCCGCGCCGTCGATTCACCGAATTACGACCCCGACGCGGTGAGCTGGCTGCCCGCCGCCCGCCTCCTCGACCGCCGCGACCGTTCGATGGTCCTGCAGATCACCACCCGCCTGGTCTTCCCCACCATCATGGTGCTGTCGGTGTACTTCTTCTTCTCCGGCCACAACGCGCCCGGCGGCGGCTTCGCGGGTGGCCTGGTCGCCGGGTTGGCGCTGACCCTGCGCTACCTCGCGGGCGGCCGATACGAACTGGGCGAAGCACTCCCGGTCGACGCCGGGCACCTGCTCGGCGCGGGCCTCACCCTCGCCGCGGGCACCGCCACCGCATCGCTGCTGTTCGGCGCGCCCCCGCTGTCCTCGGCGATCGTCGAGGTGACGCTGCCGCTGCTCGGCCACATCAAACTGGTCACCGCCCTGTTCTTCGACCTCGGCGTTTACCTGGTGATCGTCGGGCTGGTCCTGGACGTGCTGCGCAGCCTCGGCGCCCGCCTGGACAAGGAAGTCCGATGAGCGAGCGCAGCGAGCGACTCATCAGCACAGCCGCCATCGCGGTCATGCCGGAACCGAGCGCCAGCGAGGTGCAGGCATGAGCGCGAATCTCGCTGTGCTGATCACCATCGGCGTGCTCACCGCGTGCGGTGTGTACCTGCTGCTCGAGCGAGTGGTGTCGAAGATGCTGCTCGGGATGATCCTGCTCGGCAACGCGGTGAACCTGCTGATCCTCACGATGGGCGGCCCGGACGGGAAGCCACCGGTCCTCGGCAGCTCCGACACCTCCCCCGACGGCATGGCCGACCCGCTCGCACAGGCGATGGTGCTCACCGCGATCGTGATCACCATGGGCCTGGCCGCTTTCGTGCTCGCGCTGGCCTATCGCGCCTACATGCTGACCACCACCGAAGACGTCACCAACGACCCCGAGGACGCCCAGGTCGCCGCCCGGCGCGAGCGGGAGGATCCTGAACAGTGACCCTGTCCCCGGATCTGCTGCCAGCCATCGCCGCACTGCCCGTGCTGGTTCCGTTGCTGGCCGCCGCGGCGACACTGGTGTTCGGTCGCCGCCCGCGCCTCCAGGCGATGATCACGCTGACGGCACTGTCGATGGTGCTGGTGATCAGCGGGCTGCTGCTGTACCTCGCCGACCGTGACGGCACCACCGCCGTGCAGGTGGGCGGCTGGCCGACCCCGATCGGCATCACCCTCGTCGTCGACCGGCTCAGCGCCGCGATGCTGCTGGTCTCGGCCTTCGTGCTGCTCGTAGTGTCGATTTACGGTGCGGGACAGAATATTTCCGACGGTGACCAACACCAGCCGACCTCGATCTACCGGCCCACCTACCTGATCCTGACCGCGGGCGTGTCGACCGCGTTCCTGGCCGGTGACCTGTTCAACCTGTTCGTCGGTTTCGAAATCCTGCTGGTCGCCTCGTTCGTGCTGCTCACCGTCGGCGCCACCGAGGAACGCATCCGCACCGGCATCGCCTATGTGATGGTGTCGATGGTGTCGTCACTGATCTTCCTGATCGGCATCGCTCTCACCTACGCGGCCACGGGCACCCTGAATCTCGCGCAACTGGCCGTGCGCCTGGAAGAGACACCCAGTGGCGTGCGTACCGCCTGCTACGCGGTGCTGCTGGTCGCGTTCGGGATCAAGGCGGCGGTGTTCCCGCTGTCGAGCTGGCTGCCCGACTCCTACCCCACCGCGCCCGCGCCGGTCACCGCGGTGTTCGCCGGTCTGCTCACCAAAGTCGGTGTCTACGCGATCATCCGCACCCACACGCTCTGGTTCCCCGACGGCGCGTTCGACGACATCCTGCTGGTGTGTGGGCTGGCGACGATGCTCATCGGTGTCCTCGGCGCCATCGCGCAGACCGATATCCGGCGACTGCTCTCGTTCACGCTGATCAGCCACATCGGCTACATGGTGTTCGGCATCGGCCTGGCAACCACCGCCGGGCTGACCGGCACGGTGTTCTACGTGGCCCACCACATTCTGGTGCAGACCGCGCTGTTCCTCGCTGTCGGACTGATCGAACGCCAAGCCGGGTCGGTGTCGTTGCGACGGATCGGCGGACTGGCGACCGCGAGCCCCCTGCTGGGTGTGCTGTTCCTGCTCCCCGCCCTGAATCTCGGTGGCATCCCGCCCTTTTCGGGATTCATCGGCAAGGTCGCGCTCCTGGAGGCCGGTGCCGCCGACGGCAGCGCACTGGCCTTGGCACTGGTCGCGGGCTCGGTGATCACGAGCCTGCTCACCCTGTACGCGGTGGCGCGGGTCTGGAGCAAAGCGTTCTGGCGACCGCGCGAAGAGGCGCCGGAAGGTCATCTCACCGCGGCGAATCTGCCGACACTGGTGGAGGATTCGACCGATGTGCGCTACGAGGACCGCACCGAGCCCGGCCGGATGCCCGTGCTGATGGTGCTGGCCACCGTCGGGCTCGTCGGCGCCGGGCTCGCGCTCACCGTGTTCGCCGGACCCGTCCTCGGTATCGCCGAACGCGCCGCCGGCGACCTGAACGACCCGTCGGTCTACATCGACTCGGTACTCGGACCGGAGCCGCGATGAGCCGACTCATCAACCGCGACAACGCCCTTCGCCTCGGTGTTCTGGTCTGGCTCGCCGCCGTCTGGGTCGCGCTCTGGGGCGATCTGAGCTTCGCCAACGCACTCGCCGGTGTCGTGGTCGCGCTGATCGTGGTCTTCGCGCTTCCGCTCCCCTCGGTTCCGGTGGCCGGGCGTTTCCATCCGCTGTCGTTTCTCGAATTGATCGCTGTCAGTATCTATTACGCGCTCGAATCGAGTCTGCAGGTGGCCTGGTTCGCCCTGCGGCCCAGCGGACCGCCGGTCTCGGGCGTGCTGCGCGTGCACCTGGGCATCCAGTCCGACCTGGTGCTGGTGATGTGCGCCGACCTGCTCAACCTGATCCCCGGCACCATGGTCCTCGAACTCGACCGCCCGCGCGGTGTGGTCTACGTGCACGTACTCGATGTGGGCAGCGACGAGGCGGTCGCGAAGTTCTATCACACCACCCAGCGCCTGGAACACCTGCTGATCAACGCCTTCGAACGACCGAGCGAACGCCGCCGGGTCGACCCACCACCGGAGGTGCAACCTTGACCGTCGTCGCCATCATCGCAGCCATCCTGCTCACCGCCGCCGCGGCGATCACCAGCTACCGCGTGCTCGCCGGGCCGAGCACCCTCGACCGGGTAGTCGGCATCGACTCACTGATGGCCATCGCCGCATCCGGGCTCGCGGTATGGGCCGCCTACAGCGACGACACCACGGTGATCCCGGCGATCGTCGCGCTCGCGCTGGTCGGTTTCCTCGGCTCGGCCGCGGTCACCCGATTCCGGGTCAGGGACGACAGATGAGCGGCTGGGAATGGGCATCGGCGGTCCTGATCCTGACCGGCTGTGCCCTCGCGTTCACGGCGTCGATCGGCATCGTCCGTTTCCCCGACACCCTCACCCGCATGCACGCGGCCACCAAACCGCAGGTGGTCGGCCTCATCCTGATCCTCGTCGGCACCGGCATCGACATCCGCGCCGACCTCAACGTCTGGATGCTCGTGCTCACCGGCCTGTTCACGATCATCACGGCCCCGGTCGTGGCCCATCTCATCGGCCGCACCGCCTACCGGGAACAACGTCACCGTGATGGATTCTTCTAAGTAGCGGGCGTGGCGATTCGCTCGAGAGCGGGTTCGGGAGCGGTGGCGAACCAGGTGTTGTGGAAGGCGACACCCACCGCGGCCAACAGCCCGATGACGATCGCGCCTGCGGCCACCGGATACTCCGCCATCGGCACCGCCAGATACCGGTAGGACAACAGCAGCGCCGCGAACACCACGACACCGAACCCGACCAGCCGAATCCGGAACGCGCCCCAACCCCGCTCGGGCGCGCGCAACGCCGATTCGACGGTCAGGCACAGCACCGCGCCCGCCACCAGATCCACGCCGTAGTGATACCCGAACCCCAGCGTCGCGGTCACCGTGGCGGCCAGCCAGAACGCCCCGCCCCAGCGCATCCAGATCGGTGCGCGCGACCCGTCCACATCGCGACGGGTGTGGATGAACAGCGACAGCGCCCACGCGGTGTGCATCGAGGGCATGCAGTTGCGCGGGGTGAACTCGTCGAATGGCAGCGCGGCCGGGTTCGAGTCGATCGGCGGCAGCGCCGCGGGCCAGAAATTGCCCACCTGGAAACCGTGCCCGTCGGCCCCGAACGCGAACATCGGCCCTACTACCGGGAACAGCACATAGAACAGCGGCCCGACCAGACCGAGCACCAGGAACGTGCGCACCAGATAGTGGCTCGGCCACTGCCCGGTCGCGACCACCTTGCGCAACTGCCACACCGCCACCGCGATCGCGGCCACCGGCAGTTCGATGTAGACCCAGTGCAGCACCGCGTACACCTCGGGCCCGAGCACATCGAGCACCCGCCCGACGACCCACGACGGGTCACCGAGCGCGTGATCGGCGAGCAGCGCGTACTCGTCGAGCACCGTGGGCCGCAGCGCCGAGGTCAGGTGCAACCACACATCACCCACCTTGGTCGCCAGCACCAGCAGCGCACCGAGCGCGACGGCCTTCAACGCGTCACCGCGCTCACGACCCCGCCAGCGCACCGCCGCGACAACCGCCAGCACGGCCAGCACGATCGTCGGCCCGTTGCCGACGGTGAACGGCTGGCCGTCGATGAGCCGCAGCGCGACCCACACCGCATCGATCCCGATCGCGGCGGCCAGCGCGATCACCCGGCGGCGCGCGGAGATCCCCACGAGCGCGAGCACCAGCCCGGCCCACGGCACCGACATCGATTTGGGTGTGCCGACGAAGTCGCGCGCCAGGCTGGCCAGCGGTCCGTCGAAGCCGCTGACCGCGGCCACGATCTGCAATCCGACCAGCAGCGCGAGCACTGCGGCCACCGCGACTACGGCGAGTGTGCGTGGCTCACGCAGACGAGAACCGAGGGTGGCACCCCCCGCAACGGCGCGCGGATGTTCGACAAGCATCCAAACATCGTAAACGGCGGGTGAACGCCGACTCCCCGCGCAGCTGAACGCTAGCGATCCAGCTCGTGCACCAGCGCGTCGACGACCGCGACCATATCGCCATGGGTCTGCGTGGCGACCCGGCGTTGCCGCTGGTAGGAGGCGCCGTGGCGGGGGATGTCAGCCACCGCGGCCAGCTCGTCGGCGCAGCCGAGACGCTTCGCGGTCGGCTCGAGCCGGGTGAGCAGATCCATCAGATCGTCGGTGACCAAACGCTCATTGCTGGCGTCGTCGACGATCACGATCGCGTCGAGCCCGTAGCGCGCGGCCCGCCATTTGTTCTCCTGCACATGCCATGGCGGCAGCGTCGGCAGTTCCTCGCCGGTTTCCAGGCGCCGGTCCAGATCGACGATCAGGCAGTGGATCAGCGCGGCCACCGAAGCCAGTTCGGCGCGGCTGGACAGCCCGTCGCACACGCGCACCTCGATGGTGCCCCACTTGGGTGCGGGCCTGATGTCCCAGTGCATGCCGCCGAGTTGTTCGAACACACCGGTTTTCATCTGGTCGTGCACGAAACCTTCGAATTGGCGCCAGTTCTCGAACTGGAACGGCAGTCCGGCGGTCGGCAACTGCTGGAACATCAGGGCCCGGTTGCTGGCGTAGCCGGTGTCGTCGCCGGACCACATCGGCGAGGAGGCCGACAGCGCGAGCAGATGCGGATACGACAGCAGCAGCGAGTTCAGGATCGGAAAGACCTTGTCCCGGTGCGAAACTCCCACATGCACGTGCACGCCCCAGATGAGCATCTGGCGGCCCCACCACTGGGTGCGTTCGATCAGTTCGTCGTAATGCGGTGAGCGCGTGAGCTGTTGGGCCGACCACTGCGCGAACGGGTGGGTGCCCGCACAGAACAGGTCGACACCGAGCGGATCGGCCGCGCGCCGCACCGCGTTCATGGTGGCGCGCAGATCTTCCACCGCGCCGCCGACCGTGTCGTGCACGCCGGTCACCAATTCGACGGTGTTGCGCAGCAATTCCTTGGTGACCTGCGGGGTGCCGTCGTGCGCGCGCAGGTCACCGACGGCGTCGAACACCGCCGAGGCGGTGTTGGACAGATCACGCGTCAACTTGTCGACGAGCGCGATCTCCCATTCGATGCCGATGGTCGGCCGGGGCGAACCGCGAAACGGAACCGACTCGAATGCCCCGGCCATGGGTGGTGACTCGCTAACCGACGACGCCGCACGCCACGCGGGCGCCCGCATCGCCGGTGCTCAAGGTGGTCTCGTCCGGGCCGGTGCCACCCTCACGCGTGTAGCGCGGGGGGATATTGCCGAAGTTGTCGGCGCCGGCGTGGATGATCAGCGCCTTGCCCTTGATGTTGTCGAGGGTGACCGCGTCGGTCCGGGTGACCAGCTTCGCGGAACCGTCGGCGCCGACCTGCAGCGAGGTGAGGTCACCGCTGGCCGGGTGCGCGGTGGGACTGCCGACCTGCAGATGCCCACCGGCCGAGGTGAAGTCGCCCTCGCAGGTGCCGTTCTGGTGGAAGTGCAGGCCGTGGAAGCCGGGCGTCAGACCGCGCGCCTCGACGGTAACGACCAGGTGGCTACCCTCGGCGACGATGGTCGCGGTGCCGACCTCGGCACCCGCACCGTTCTCGAGCGAGGTCTTCAGGCCGCCCGCCACGCCACCTTGATCGTCGCCGTGGCCGGGGGCCGCGGTCGCCGACGGTGCGGCGTGACCGCCACCCTCGCCGCCGCTTTCAGCCCCAGGTGCCGGCGAGCTGGTCCACACCGGCGGCGTGGTGCCCTTGACGTCACTCGACTCCTGGCTGTTGGTGCAGGCGACGAGCCCGAACGCGGCGACCGCGAGCACCGGGGTCACAATGCGCCAGGACGGGCGACGAGTTGTCGACGTGGCCATCAGGGGACTCCTTATCGGACTGGGGCTATACCGCTCAAGATGATGCCACAGCGGCGACGCGGCCTACGGCACCGCGTGCCGCGCCTGGTTCAGCGACCGGTGAGTACGACGACGACACCCGGCGAGGTATCCCCCGACTTGGGCGCGACCGTGCCACCGACCTGCTCGGCGATCTCGGTGGCCGCGGCCTTGTCGCCCGCGCCGCCGCCGTAGTACACGGTGGTGGTGGTGAGGTTCGCGCCGCTGTAGTTGCCGGTGCTCACATTGGTCCAGCCCGCGGTGGTCAGTTCGCTCGCGGTGCGCGCGGCCAGGCCGGCGACCAGGCTGTTGTTCAGCACCCGCACCGGCACAGCCTGATCCGCGGCACCCGCGGCGGGAGTCGTGGTCGTGGTCGTCGGTGCGACGGCGGTCGTTGTGGTCGGGGCGGCCGCGCTGGTGGTCTTCGGCGCGGGCGTGGTGGTGGCCTGCGCCTGCGCGACCGCGCTGGAGGTGGTGGTCTCGGTCTGCGCGTCCGATGCCACGGCATCGGAGTTCGACAGCGACATCGCACCCAGACCGGCAAAGACAATGGCCAGCGCGATCAACACCATCGCCAGCGCGCGCAACGGCGGGCCGCCGGGGGTGGGATTCGGGTTGCTCACCCGCCCAACCCTAGCCGCAACAGCGGGTGTGTGGCCCTCATGTCAGACCTGGAAACCGAGTTTGCGGGCGGCACGCGACTTCTGCCTGCTCGCCCGCAGCCTGCGCAGCCGTTTGACCAGCATCGGGTCGGCGGCCAGCGCCGCGTCGGAGTCGACGACCGCGTTGAGGACCTGGTAGTACCGGGTGGCCGACATGGCGAACAGTTCGCGGATCGCGTCTTCCTTGGCGCCCGCGTATTTCCACCATTTGCGTTCGAAGTCGAGGATGTCGAGCTCGCGGCGGCTCAGACCGGCGCTCTCGCCGGCCGCCGAGTCCTGTTCGCCCACAGTGGGGCCGTCGGAGCTGTGCCGAGCTGCTGCGCCGTCCATCTTGCTCCCTCGCCGAGTATCACGAGACGCTGAATACCGTCGTCATTCAACCACGGGTTCCCCGGATCCTTCGACCCATGTCACGGCGTGTTGACTGAAGGCCAGTAGGGGTGGCGCGGCCCACAGGGGTCCGCCGATCGCACGCCCACCCGGGCGGCGATAATGGCGACCATGGCAATTCTCCCGATCGTGATCGTCGGTGACCCCGTTCTCCACAACCCCACCGCGAAGGTGACGGAGACTCCCGGTGAGCTGGCCGAGCTCATCGCGGATATGTACGACACTCTCGAAGAGTCAAAGGGTGTCGGCCTGGCGGCCAATCAGGTCGGCGTCGGCAAGCGGCTGTTCATCTACGACTGCCCCGACTTCGACGCCACCGGCAACCCCGTTCGCCGCAAGGGCGTGGTGGTGAACCCGGTGCTGGAGACCTCGGCGATCCCCGAGACCATGCCCGACCCCGATGACGACGAGGAAGGCTGCCTGTCGGTGCCCGGCGAGCAGTTCCCGACCGGTCGCGCGGACTGGGCGAAGGTCACCGGGACAGACGAGAACGGCGAGCCCGTCGAACTGGAGGGCACCGGCTTCTTCGCGCGCATGCTGCAGCACGAGGTCGGCCACCTCGACGGTTTCCTCTACGTCGACGTGCTGATCGGCCGCAATGCCCGCGCCGCCAAGAAGGCGATCAAGCGAAACGGCTGGGGCACACCGGGTTTGAGCTGGATCCCCGGCACCGTCCCCGACCCCTTCGGTCATGACGACTGAGACATGGCGGCTGGCGCCGCGGTTCTCGGCCCGGAGGCCTCGACCTTCCCTGCCTCCGGGCACTCCTTCGTCGCACCCTCCACTCAGTCCAGATCGAGGCGGCCGAGAACCATGATTCCCCTCGGCCGCCGCGTGGTGATGCGGTATCAGCTGCCCGCGGGTTATCCCCAACCGCTCACCGATGTGATCGGCGAACTGGTGTCGCTGACCCCGCCGTCGGTGCGGACCGCCGAGGGTGAACTGGTCTCGGTGTCCGCTGATCGCGTTGTCGCGTTGAAAGCGCTGGGGCCCAGGCCTATTCGAACCAAGGAGATCCGGTCGCTGGAGACCGCGGCGGCCATGGCCTGGCCGGGCAGCGCGCACCTGTGGATCGACGGCTGGCTGGCGCGGGCGGGCAACGGTTACACCGGGCGGGCGAATTCGGCTGTGCCGCTGGGTGAATCGGGTGTGCCCGCGGTGCTGTCGATCGACACCATGCACAAGATCGCGGACTGGTACACCAGTCAGGGTTTGCCGCTGCTGCTGCAACTGCCCGACCGGCTCGCCCCTGTCCCGCCGACCTGGAACACCTGGAGCGAGACCGTGGTCCTCGGTCTCGACATCGCGAATTTCGTCCTGCCACAAGGACCCTCGATGGTGCGGATCACCGACGTGCCCGAGGACGGTTGGCTGCGGACCCACCGCTACCGCGGCGAGATCCCCCTCGACCCCGCCGTGCGCGAACCGGACCTGGCCGTGCTCACCTCGGTCCTCGACGGCACGGTCGGCTTCGCCTCACTCGGCCTGCCCGAACCCCTGTCCATCGGCCGCGGTGCGGTGACCACCGCCCCCGACGGCCGACGCTGGGTCGGCCTCACCTGCGTGGCCGTTGCGACCGCGCACCGCCGCAACGGACTCGGCGCGCTACTGTGCGCCGAACTGATCCGATGGGGTGCCGAGCAGGGCGCGAGCCACGCCTACGTCCAGGTAGAAGTGGGCAACTCCGCCGCCATGGCCCTGTACCGCGAACTCGGCTTCATCGAACACCACGCCTACCGCTACGCCGCCCCGCAAGGCCAGTAACAAAGCTCCTGACCGTTCATGTTCTAGCAAGAACATGGGTAACTCACCGGGAACCGGCTGACTCCCATACCCCCGCCCCCGCCGGCCGCGTACTAAGCGCGAGACTCACCTGAGTCTGGCCAAAATACGCGGAGAGGCGGATCAGAAAGGACAACGCCACCGTGCGTCTCGCCACTTGGAACGTCAACTCGATCCGCTCCCGCGTCGATCGGGCGATCGCCTTTCTCGACCGCCACGACATCGATGTGCTGGCCTTGCAGGAGACCAAGTGCCGTGACGATCAGTTCCCCTTCGAGCAGTTCGAGGCCGCGGGGTACGAGGTGGCGCATGTGGGGCTCAATCAGTGGAACGGTGTCGCGATCGTTTCGCGGGTGGGGCTCACCGATGTCGAGCTCTCGTTCCCCGATCAGCCCGGCTTCGACAAGGACGCGGGCGATTCGCTGATCGAATCGCCGGTGGTCGAGGCGCGCGCGCTCGGTGCGACCTGCGGCGGGGTACGGGTGTGGAGCCTCTACGTCCCCAACGGCCGCACGCTCACCGACCCGCACTACACCTACAAACTGAACTGGCTCTCGACCCTGCACGCGAAGGCGGCGGGCTGGCTGGCCGAAGACCCCGAGGCCAAGATCGCGCTGGTGGGCGACTGGAATATCGCCCCCACCGACGACGATGTCTGGGCGCCGGAGCTGTTCATCGGCAAGACCCACACCTCCGCGCCCGAGCGCGAGGCATTCCAGTCCATGCTCGATCTCGGCTTCCGCGATGTGATGCGCCCGTTCGCCCCCGGCCCCGGCGTTTACACCTACTGGGACTACACCCAGCTGCGTTTCCCTCGCAAGGAGGGCATGCGCATCGACTTCATCCTCGCCTCCCCCGCCCTCGCCGACCAGATCAAGGACGCTTCGGTGGACCGCGAGGAACGCAAAGGAAAGGGCGCGAGCGACCACGCCCCGGTCATCGCCGAATTCTGAGTGGTCGGCGCGCGTTCTCGGTACGTTGGAGGTGGAAGTTCCAGCCTGCAACGTAGCGGGAGGTGTCCCTTATGTCGTTTTATCGCCGTGTCGGGTCGGTGCCGCCGAAGCGCCACACCCAGCATCGGGATGAGCGCGGCAACCTCTATTACGAAGAGTTGATGGGCGAGGAGGGGTTCGCCGGGGACTCCTCGCTGCTCTATCACCGCGGCTTGCCGCCCGCGATCGTCGATGCGACCGTTTGGGAACTGCCCGACCAGACCTTGACGCCGAATCATCCACTGCACCACCGGCATCTGCGGCTGCCGCTGCTGTTCCCCGGCGATACGGCCACCACGGCCGATCCGGTGACCGGGCGCAGGTTGCTGCTGGCCAATGCCGATGTGCGGATCTCGTACGTGGTCGCCAAGGGCGCGTCGCCGCTGTACCGCAATGCCATCGGCGACGAGCTGGTGTACGTGGAATCCGGTGCGGCCGTGGTCGAGAGCGTGTTCGGGATCTTGCCGGTTCGCCAGGGCGACCAGGTGCTGATGCCGCGGGCGACAACGCACCGCTGGCTGCCGATGGGCGAGGAACCGGTGCGCGCGTATGTGATCGAGGCGTCGAGCCACATCACCCCACCCAAGCGCTATCTCTCGAAATTCGGTCAGCTGCTGGAGAATTCGCCGTACTGCGAGCGGGATCTGCACGGACCACTCGAATTGCTGCTCGTCGAGGACACCGACGTGGAGGTACTGGTCAAACATCGGGCGGGCAACGAGGTGATCGGCACCAGGATGACGTACGCGAGGCATCCGTTCGATGTCGTCGGCTGGGATGGCTGCCTGTACCCGTACACCTTCGATATCGCCGATTTCGAACCGCTGACCGGCCGCGTACATCAGCCGCCGCCGGTGCATCAGGCCTTCGAGGCCACCAATTTCGTCATCTGCAATTTCGTGCCACGCAAAGTCGACTATCACCCGCTGTCGATTCCGGTGCCGTACTACCACTCCAACGTGGATTCCGACGAGATCATGTTCTATTGCGGCGGAAACTATGAGGCGCGCAAGGGTTCCGGCATCGCCCAGGGTTCGGTGTCGGTGCATCCGGGTGGTTATGCGCACGGCCCGCAACCCGGTGCCTACGAACGCAGTATCGGGGCGGAGTTCTTCGACGAAATGGCGGTGATGGTGGATACGTTCCGGCCGCTGCAACTCGGCGAGGGCGCGCTGGCCTGCGAAGATCCGGCTTATGCGTGGACGTGGTCGGGTCGCGGGCCGGGGCTGCGATGAGCGTGCTGCGCGTGGAGGTCCCCGGCGATTCCCTGTTCGGCGCGGAGAACATGCCCTACGGCGTTTTCGCACCGGCGGGCGGCGACTTCCGGGTCGGTGCCCGATTGGGCGATTCGGTGCTCGATCTGGCGGCGCTGCTCGACGATTCGGTGTTCGCCCGTCCCGATCTGAATGCCTTTCTCGCACAGGGCCACAGCCGCTGGCGCGAAGTCCGCGACAGGCTGCGCGAACTCGCAGGCACCGCGCTGCCCGTCGATGCCGTGCACCCGGTGTCCTCGGTGCGGATGGCGCTGCCGGTGCGGATCGGCGATTACGTCGACTTCTACGCCAGCATCGACCACGCCACCAACCTCGGCAGACTCTTCCGCCCGGATAGCGAACCGCTGCTACCGAATTGGCGTCACCTGCCGGTGGGGTATCACGGCAGGGCGGGGACCGTCGTCGTCTCGGATACGGCGGTCATCAGGCCGCAGGGTCAGCGCCGAACAGCTTCCGGCACAACCGATTTCGGACCATCGCAGCGGCTGGATATCGAGGCGGAATTGGGCTTCGTCGTCGGTACCGGCTCCACTCTCGGGGCACCGGTCACCGTCGACGAGTTCACCGAGCACGTCTTCGGCGTCGCCCTGGTCAACGACTGGTCGGCGCGCGATATCCAGGCCTGGGAGTATCAGCCGCTCGGCCCGTTCCTCGGCAAGTCGTTCACCACGTCGATGTCGGCCTGGATCACACCCCTTTCCGCGCTGACACAGGCACGGGTGCCACTGCCGGCACAGGATCCCGAGCCGCTGCCCTACCTGCGCGGCGCCGGCAACTACGGCCTCGACATCGACCTCACGGTCGCCTGGAACGGCGAAGTCGTCGCGCACCCGCCCTACTCGCGCATGTACTGGTCACCCGCCCAGATGCTGGCCCACCTCACCGCCAACGGCGCCTCGATCCGACCCGGTGACCTCTACGCCTCCGGCACGATTTCCGGCCCGGAGCCGTCGCAACGCGGCTCCTTCATCGAATTATCCTGGGGCGGAACACAATCCATCACCGTGAGCGGTCAGGAACGCACCTTCCTTGCCGACGGCGACGAAGTGAGGATCACCGCCACCGCGCCGGGCACCGAGGGAAGGCAGATCGGCCTCGGCGAGGTCGGTGGCCGAATCTGCGCCCCCTATCCCTAGCGGTGCGCCGCGGCGTCCACCCAGGGGCGGAGATGGTACTCGACCTTCCTCCACCCCGAGGCGGTATCGGTCGGATTCGGTCGCGGGATACGGTGACAGTTCGAAACGTTTCCGAACAGAGGTCGCCCGACGATGTTGACGAGAATCGCCCGCACCGCTGTTGCCCGGCCACGGTTGGTGGTCGCGGTCGCACTGCTGCTGATGATCTTGTGTGGCGTGATCGGCGCCACCGCGCACTCGCACATGAAATCGGGCGGATTCGTCACCGAGGATCTCGATTCGGTGCAGGCCAGCCAATACCTGAGCGACCACTTCCCCGGTAGCGAGCCCAACTACGTCCTGACTGTCTCCGCCGAGGACGTGCCGAACTCCACCGCCGCCCGCGATGCCGCCGATCACGTGCTCGCCGTGCTGAGGTCACATCCTGAGGTGAGCGGCGAGGTGCAGTCGTATTGGACCGCGCGCCCCGATCTCAAACAGGCAATGCTCAGCAAGGACCGCAAGCACGCGCTGATCCTGGTCAATATCGAGGGCGACGACGCCGAACTGCCCGTTCGGGCGGCGAAGCTGAGCGAAGAACTGCAGGTCGAGAGCGGTCCGGTCACGATCAAGGCCGGTGGGCTCGCCGCGACCTTCAGCGACATCAACACCCAGATCAGCAAGGATCTGATCATCGCCGAGGCGATCGCGATCCCGATCACCGGTCTGCTGCTGGCGCTGGTGTTCGGCAGCCTCATGGCCGCCGCGCTGCCGGTGGCGATCGGGCTGTTCGCCATCGCGGCGTCACTGGGCATTCTGCGAGTGCTGACCGCTCTCACCGACGTGTCGATCTTCGCGCTGAACATGACCACGGCACTCGGACTGGCGTTGGCGATCGATTACAGCCTGTTCATCGTCAGCCGGTATCGCGAGGAATTGACCGCGGGCGCTACCCCGGCAGCGGCGGTGATCCGCGCGATCCGCACCGCTGGTCGCACGGTCGTGTACTCGGCACTGGTCGTCGCGCTCTCGCTGTCGGCACTGCTGGTGTTCCCGCAGTACTTCTTCCGGTCCTTCGCCTATGCGGGCATCGCCGTGGTCGCCGCCGCCGCGGCCGCCGCGGTGATCGTGCTGCCCGCCCTGCTCATCCTGGTCGGTCATCGCATCGATGCCGGCGACCTGCGCGCACCGATGCGCCGGCTGTTCCGGCTGGCTCCCAGGACGGAAAAGGAACCGCGTCAGACGGCTTGGTATCGCCTTGTCATCGCCGTGATGAAGCGGCCGATGTCGATCGCGCTGGCCACCACCGCGTTCCTCCTACTGCTCGGCGCGCCGTTCCTCGGTGTCCAGTTCGGCTATCCCGACGACCGGGCGCTGCCGGCCGATGTTGCCAGTCGCGAAGTGGGCGACATCCTGCGCACCGAATTCAACGCCGACCTCGCCTCCAGCGCGACCATCGTGCTGCCCGAATTCCGTGGCAGCGCGGCGGAAATCGACACCTACGCCCGCGAGCTGTCCAAGGTGCCCGACGTACCGGCCGTCCTCAGCAGCGCGGCGGTGTATCGCAACGGGATGCGGGTGGCCGCGGGCGTGCCCGAGATGACGGACCCGCAGCACGGCGCCTATCTGTCGGTCGCGACCGCACTCGACCCCTACTCCACCGCGGGCGGCGACCAACTCGACACCCTGCGCACCGTCGCCGCACCGTCGAAGGCCCTGATCACCGGCCCGGGGGCGCTGAACCAGGACTCGGTCACCGCGATCACCGGCAAACTGCCGCTGGCAGGCGCGCTGATCGCGATCACCACCCTGGTGCTGCTGTTCCTGTTCACCGGCAGCGTGGTGTTGCCGATCAAGGCGCTGATCCTCAACATCTTGTCGCTGGCGGCGACGTTCGGCGCGATGGTGTGGATCTTCCAGGAAGGCCACCTGTCGGGCCTGCTCGGCTTCACCGCCACCGGCACCCTCAACCTGGCCATGCCCATCCTCATGTTCAGCCTGGCCTTCGGCGCGTCCATGGACTACGAGGTCTTCCTGCTGTCGCGGATTCGCGAGGAATGGCTGGCCGGGCCGAAGACCACCGAGGGCAATACCGAGGCCGTCGCGATGGGCGTGGCCCGCACCGGGCGCATTTTCACCGCCGCCGCGTTGCTGATGAGCATCGTGTTCCTCGGCGTCGCCACCTCGGGTGTGTCGATGATGAAACTGTTCGGCCTCGGCTGCGCGCTCGCGGTGATCAGCGACGCGACGGTCATCCGCGGCCTGCTCGCCCCCGCGCTCATGCGGATGATGGGCACCTGGAACTGGTGGTCGCCCAAGCCCCTCGTCGTGCTGCACAACAAGTTCGGGCTCGATGAGGCCGAGGACGCCGCGCACGACGCATCGAAGCGGCTCGACTCGGCGTCGGTGTAGCGACCCGCGCGCGCGATCGGTCCGGTCTATCCCCGGGCGGGTCGCGATTCACGGCGGGTATCGTCGGCGGGGCAATTCACACCAACGGGGGCTCGCACCAGCGGGCTGAGAGGACGGCTAGCCCACTCGGGCGTCAGGGCCGTCGACCGTATGAACCTGACCGGGTAATGCCGGCGTAGGGAGGAAGAATCATGGGCTCGAGCACGTCTTCTGACGGGACGATCGACACCGTCACCACCGGTCCGATCCAGGGCAGCGTCAAGCACTACCAGGAGGTAGACGGCCTGCGCATCCCGGTTCGCCGCATCAACCTCACCAACGGCGACCACTTCGATGTCTTCGACACCTCCGGTCCGTACACCGACGACACCGCGGTGATCGACCTCGAAGCAGGCCTGCCGAAACTGCGCGACGAATGGGACTCCCCCACCGTCGACGGCCCGCCGACCCAGCTCGCCTGGGCTCGCCAGGGCATCATCACCCCCGAGATGCGGTTCATCGCCGCCCGCGAGGGTGTCTCACCCGAACTGGTGCGTGACGAGGTCGCGCTCGGTCGCGCGGTGATCCCGGCCAACCACAACCACCCGGAGCTGGAGCCGACCATCATCGGCAAGAAGTTCCTGGTCAAGATCAATGCCAATATCGGCAACTCGGCGGTGTCGTCGTCGATCGCCGAAGAGGTCGAGAAGATGGTGTGGGCCGCGCGCTGGGGCGCCGACACCATCATGGACCTGTCCACCGGCAAGAACATTCACGAAACCCGCGAGTGGATCCTGCGCAACTCCCCGGTCCCGATCGGCACCGTCCCGATCTACCAGGCGCTGGAGAAGGTGAACGGTGATCCCACCAAGCTCACCTGGGAGATGTACCGCGACACCGTGATCGAGCAGTGCGAGCAGGGTGTCGACTACATGACCGTGCACGCGGGCGTGCTGTTGCGCTACATCCCGCTGACGGCCAAGCGCGTCACCGGCATCGTCTCGCGCGGTGGATCCATCATGGCCGCTTGGTGTTTGGCCCATCACCAGGAATCGTTCCTGTACACGCACTTCCGTGAGCTGTGCGAGATCCTGGCGAAGTACGACGTGACCTTCTCCCTCGGTGACGGCCTGCGCCCCGGCTCCATCGCCGACGCCAACGACGAGGCCCAGTTCGCCGAGCTGCGCACCCTCGGCGAGCTCACCACGATCGCGAAATCCTATGGCGTGCAGGTGATGATCGAGGGCCCCGGCCACGTGCCGATGCACAAGATCGTCGAGAACGTTCGCCTCGAGGAAGAGCTCTGCGAAGAGGCGCCGTTCTACACCCTCGGCCCGCTGGCCACCGATATCGCGCCCGCCTACGACCACATCACCTCGGCAATCGGCGCTGCGATCATCGCCCAGGCAGGCACCGCGATGCTCTGCTACGTCACGCCGAAGGAACATCTCGGCCTGCCCAACCGCGACGACGTCAAGGTCGGCGTGATCACCTACAAGATCGCCGCCCACGCCGCCGACCTCGCCAAGGGTCACCCGCACGCCCAGGACCGCGACAACGAACTGTCCAAGGCCCGTTTCGAATTCCGCTGGCACGACCAGTTCGCGCTCTCGCTCGACCCTGATACGGCCCGCGAGTACCACGACGAAACGCTGCCGGCCGAGCCTGCCAAGACCGCCCACTTCTGCTCGATGTGCGGTCCGAAGTTCTGCTCGATGCGCATCTCGGCCGATGTGCGCGAGTACGCGGAGAAGCAGGGTCTCACCGATGTGGCCGCCATCGAGGCGGGCATGGCCGAGAAGTCCGCCGAGTTCGCCGACCAGGGCGGCAAGGTGTACCTCCCGGTCGTCTCCTGACTGCTGCACCACCGTCGACGCCCGTCCGATCTCCGTGATCGGGCGGGCGTCGTACTGTGCGCACGCGCATGGTGCCGCGAATGCGATACCGGCAGCAAGCCCAGGATGCCGGGTCCGATCAGCACCCGCACCTTTCTGGACGCAACCCTGGATTTCGGGGCTTTCGCTCGCTGCGCCGATCGGTCACGCTGACGGTCGTGCCGACCGCCGGCACGCCGAGTACTGGAGTGAATCAATGAAGCGCATCGTCGCCGGAGCCCTCGCGGCCGCCGCCCTGTCCCTCGCCGCCCCCCTCGGCACCGCCCAGGCCGCGCCGCTCCCGGTCGCCGACTCCGGGTCTTCGTCCATCGGCTGCCCCTCCGACACCAGCCCGTGTGTCTGGCGCCCACTGTTCGACCTGTTCACAGCCCTCTACACGGGCAGCGCCTAGGCCGACCAGACGGGCGCGACCCGGCTGGCGGGTCACGCTTACGTCGCGCGAACAGCAGCTCCGCAATCGAATTGGGGGGCCGACGTCGCCCACCGCAGCACCCTGACCGATGCGGCGGTCATGGTGGCGATTTCGGGCCGACGTCGCCCACCGCGGCAACCTGACCTATGCGGCGGTCATGGTGGCGATTTCGGGCCGACGTCGCCCACCGCAGCACCCTGACCGATGCGGCGGTCATGGTGGCGATTTCGGGCCGACGTCGCCCACCGCAGCACCCTGACCGATGCGGCGGTCATGGTGGCGATCGGTGGAGCCTCCGGGCCGCGCGCATCACCGCAACAGACCAGGATCGTGGCGCGGGGTAACGTCGGCTAGGTGGCCGATGCTTTCTATCTCCAGGACCCCGCGGACCCGAACCGGTATCTCTCGACCGAGCTGACCAGGGGCCCTTGGTCGCCGGACGCCCAACACGCCGGACCGCCATCGGCGCTGCTCGGGCATGTGATCGAGCGATGTGAGCCGCGGGCGGGATTCCAGGTCGGGCGGGTCGCCGTCGAGATTCTCGGGCCGGTGCCGCTGGCTCCGCTGACCGCGCAGGCGAAGGTGGTGCGGTCGGGGCGCAGTGTCGAACTGATCGAGGCGACCCTGTCCACGGAGCGCGGGCCGGTGATGCAGGCCAACGCGTGGCGGCTCAAGCTCGCCGAGCCCGCGCTGGATCTGCCCGCGGAGTTCCTGCCGACCGGTACCAGGCCGCTACCCGCCGCGACCGAGCCGGAGGCGTTTGCGTCCGAGCAGGAGATCGGTTTCCACACCGGCATCGAATACCGTTTCACCACAGGCTCTTTCGCCGCGCCCGGTCCCGCCGTGTGCTGGATCCGGTTGAAGTACCCGATCGTCTCGGGCACCACCCCGAGTCCGCTGGAACGCACACTGGCCGCCGCCGATTCCGGCAACGGCGTCAGCGCCGTCCTCGACTGGTCGAAGTACCTGTTCATCAATACCGACCTCACCGTCACCCTGCATCGTCAGCCGGTCGGTGAGTGGGTGTGCCTTGACGCGGTCACCCATCCCCAGCCGCACGGCATCGGCCTCGCCGAATCCGCGCTGTTCGACGAGACCGGGCCGTTGGGTCGCAGCACCCAAACGTTGCTGCTGGCGCCGCGCTAGGGACGCGGCTTCACCAAGTCGGTGTTGCCGTGCTCGAGCAGTTCGGAATCGAAGGTGCTGTCGGTGCGGAACGGGTCACCGGTGCCCGTGGTGATCAGCTCGTACAGGCTCTTGGTGATGTAGCCGCCCCAAGCGTTGGCGCACACTTCGTAGCATTCGTCGGCGGGCCGCAAACCCACATGGGTGAAACGGATTTCGGTGCCACCGTCGCGTTCGGTGAGGTCGAAAACCACGTCGGTGCCCTCCCATTCGGTGGTGTCGGCGATGAAGGAAATGTAGGCGTCGGTGACATGCCAGACCAGGCGCTTGCCGGGGATCGACTCGGTGGTGGTCATGGTGCAGCGGTGGGCGCCGGGTACCTCGAAGTGATAGCTGTCACCGACGGCGCCCGTGGCGCCTTCGATGGTTTCATTCCACCAGCCGCGAACGTTGTTGATCGCCGCGAACGCTGCCTGCGGGGTGGCGTCGACGGTGGTAGTCGCGGTGAAGTTGTTGTCGCTCATTGCTTTTCCTTCGGTTCAGCCGTCCAGATGCTTCCGGAGGGCGTCGAAGCGGCCGTCCCAGTCGCTGGCCATGGCGGCCAGAAACTGCTGGGCCACTTGCATGGGAGCGGAGTCGAGGCGATAGCGCACTCGGCGCCGCTCCCCCGGTTCCGCGATCACCAGACCCGCATCTGCCAGCAGGGCAAGGTGTTTGGCGATCGCCTGCCTGGTGATGGGCAGGCGATCGGCGAGGTCGGTCGCGGTGGCGGGTCCGTCGGCGGCGAGGGTGGCCAGCACCGCTCGCCTGCTCGGATCCGCCAGTGCGACGAAGACTCGTTCGGCGGTCGCCTCTAACTCAGGCCGCATCGAGGTACTCGGCCAGCTCACCCAGTTCGCTCTTCCAGCCACCGATATTGCCTTCGAACGCCTCTTTGTGGGCGCTGTCGGGCAGCTGGGCGAACCCGGTCTCGACGACGGTCAGCCGGGTGCCCTCGCCCGCGGGCTCGAGGGTGAACTCGACGTAGGTGCGCCGCGGGTCATCGTCGGGCAGTCCATTGATCGGCCAGGTGTAGCCGAATACCGATGGCGCCTCGACCCGCTCGACTCGAATGTCGGCCGCGAATCCTTCCTTCCAGGTCATCCGCATAGCCCCGCCCGGCCGCAGGTCGATCTCGGCGGTATTGCCGAACCAGCTCGCGAGCCCTTCAGCAGTGGTGATCGCCGCCCACACCTTCTCCTGCGGATGCGCGAACTCGACGGTCCGCACGATCTGATCAGGGAATCCCATGATGCCTCCTAGAGAGTTGCAACTGAATGGTTGCAACTCAGAGTATTGCAACCATTCGGTTGCGTCAAGGGTTGATCCGGCGTAATCGTGCAATCGGCCGCGTTCCAGTCAGTTTTCTGACTGGAAGCCGTCGAATTGCACGATTACGCCAGTCCACGTCCGAAACGTCTGCGGCGCACTACTTCCGCCGCCTCGTCGGCGCACTCGTCGAGGTTGCGTAGGACATCGTGCGCCGAGTAGCGCAGCACGAACCAGTGGTGGATCACCAGCCAGTTCTGCCGACGCCGGTCGCGGCGGAAATTCACGCGGTCGTGGTGGAATTCCCAGCCGTCGATCTCCACCACGGTGCGGCTGCGATGATCGACGAAGTCGCAGGTGAAAGGGCCGACCGGTTCATTGGCTGCCAGGTGCAGGTTCCGCCGCGCTAGCGCACGGGCGAACAACCGCTCGGGCTCCGACATCGGCCGCAGCGCAGCGTGCCGCAACTGCCGTCGAAGCGCGGGGACGCCGTGTCGGCCGGTTTCGCACAGGCTGGACAACTCGACCGGGTCGACGGTGCGGCACAGTTGTTCGTCGATCAGCAGGTCCGCATCTTGTGCGGGCAAGGTGGGCAGACAGTCGAGTACCGTTTGCGCCGCGGTGGTCATGGGCAGTTGGGCCAGGTCGTCCAACGCGTCTGCGGGCAGATCGCGCCGGTAGAGCCGCAACCACGCCGGGGTCTTGCGGTAGCGTCCGGTCGGTACGGTCGCCTCGAACGCCTGCGGCTCGGGCAGCATCGCCCGCAGCCAGGCCGCCGTTCGGTGACTGAGATGCGCGTCAGGTAACCATTCGACAATCGCGGCGCATCGTGCCAATGCTGTCGGCGCACCCTCGCAGTACACCTCCGGTAGCAAGCGGACGTATCTGCCGCGGCGACAGCGGTCACCGATCGTGCTCGAGGCAACGCCCTCGGCGAGCAGCTGCGCGCGGGTGACGACTCTGTCCATGCCTGGCATTCTGCGCGGACGCCGACACAGAAAGTTCCGCTCAACCGCCCCCTGTGGACAACACGCGGGTTGTGGATAACTGTCCGCTTCGTACTTGGACGCGGCCCGCCGGTTCGGCGTGGTGACCGGCCGCCGTGCAGCTCACCCGATCCGCAGTAGCAGCCAGCGGCGCGCTAGGCCGGTTCTACCCGTTGTACCCGCCTGGAGTGAGCGTGCAAAACGGCGCTCGAGAATCAGTTTTCTGATTGTGTGGCGCCCGATTGCACGATTACGCCAGGCGAGCGTCGGGGTGTGGTGGCCGGGTCAGTGGCGACCGGGTGATGTGGAAGCCTTTGGGACCATTCGGACGGCGACGATGGCTATGCCAGCGGCGGAGATGTAGGACGTGGTGGTGAAGGCATGGTCGGTGGCTTTCAGGTGGTCGTGCCGACGGAGTCGAGGATCGAGGGCGCCGCGGTGGTCTGCCGGTGCGGACTACGCGTTATCGAAGCGGGTGTCGACGTAGGACTTGAAGTCGACCTTGCCGGGGATGGCCTTGGCCTTGGTGAAGGCGTCGGCGATCTCCTGTTCGGAGGCGATGACCTGGTCGGAGAGCTTGATCGGTTCCTTGATCGAGCGGGTCCAGGTGGTGCGGGAGGCGTCGACGCTGATCTGGGTCAATTCGGCGTATTCGGTCGACCAGGTGTCGAGGTTGTCCGAGGACCACTTGGTGGCGGCGGCGTAGCGCTGGAAGAAGTCGGCCAGCGCAGCGGATTTGCCCGCGTCGGCGACGGTCTTGGTGCCCGCGACCCAGAAGTTGTAGCCGTTGGCGGCCTGGTCGGCGGTGGCGATCGACTTGGCGCCGATCTCCTTTTCGGCGATGGCGGTGTAGGGGTCCCAGATGCAGGGCGCTGCCGAGTTCGAGCAGTTTCGGGTCCAGCTGGCGGATGCCCGAGAAGGTATTGAGATACGGCGGGAAGAACACGCCGAGCGCGATCAGGTAGACCTTGGGTTCCTCGCCGATGCCGAACCAGATGATGAACAGCGGGATCAGGCCGAACAGCGGGATGGTGCGGATCATCTGCAGCGGCGGGTCGACCGCGTACTCACCGATCTTGCTCAGGCCGGCGAGCACACCGAGCACCAGCGCGAGCACCGCACCCAGCGCGAAGCCGTACAGCGCGCGCTGGCCTGACACCAGCAGGGCCTCGGTGAGCTGGCCGGATCGGTAGGTTTGCAGGCCCGCGTCCAGCACCGCGGACGGCGCGGGGAGCTTCTTGGCGGGGATCGAGCCGCTGGCGCTGGCGAGCTGCCAGATGAGCAACACGGCGATCGGCGAGAGCGCACGAAGGAACCCGGGGCGGCGGTACAGCGGGATCCGTCGCTCGCCGGTTTCGGTGGGCCTCTCCAACAGCATGCGAGCATGGTGCCCGCCCGAAGCGGTATACCAACAGGGTTCGAATCAGCTAGA
Source organism: Nocardia sp. IBHARD005 (assembly GCF_052814245.1). NCBI lineage: Bacteria > Bacillati > Actinomycetota > Actinomycetes > Mycobacteriales > Nocardiaceae > Nocardia > Nocardia sp. IBHARD005. Next base: position 2,006,102 of record NZ_CP199935.1, on the reverse strand, counting down.
GGATTTGTCGGCTCTGCTGGAGATCTGCTGTACCGACCAGCTATTGCCGTCGGGGTCGCTGAAGAAGACGAAGCCGACATTGTCGAGCGGATGCGGGACAGGCCGCGGATTCTTGCCGAGCTCCTGCACCTCGCTGACCTCGACCCCCCGCGCCACCAGCTCCGCGTGCGCCTGCTCGATATCAGAGACCACGAGTTGCAGGCCCTTGAGCGAGCCGGGCGGCATCTGCGGCACGGCACCCTTGCCGATGACGATCGAGCAGCCAGAGCCGGGTGGGGTGAGTTGCACGATGCGCACGTCGTCGGAGATCACCGTGTCGTGGTCGACGGCGAAGCCGAGCTGGGTGGCGTAGAAATCCTTGGCCCGGTCGATATCGGAAACCGGGACGATCACAACTTCCAGAGTCCAGTTCACTACGCGCCTCCGCGTTGTAGTCCGGGTGAGGTACCAAGTCTGCCAGCCCGTACACAGCCCGGCCCGGTATTCCTGATGTGTCGCTGCCCGGCGTGCACAGCCCGGGTCGGGCAACCCCGATAGCGGTCAGGACTTACGTTCCCAGCGCCAGGCGAATTCACCGGTAGCAGGAGGCGGGCCCGGCAGCTGCCCCGCGAAGGTCAACCCGTCCACCATCAATGCGAGAACCCGTTGGCGCAGTTCGGCAGTGCGCACCGGGTTCGGCATGGCGATGGCCGAGCAGGCCTCGAGGATCAGGCCCAGGTCGAGTGCGTCGACGTCGGGCCGCAGCCGGCCGCTCGCGTGCGCACGGCGGACCAGCTCCGCACCGACCTCGCCCGAGTGCATGACGTCAGGCAGCATCGACTCGTCGGGGGTGAAGGTGCCTGCCAGCCGCACGGTGAGTGAGTGCACGTCGGCCTCGACGACCCGTTCCAGAAATCCGACGAATCCCCGCCAACCATCCGAATCTGCCAGCGCCGCATCGGCTTCCGCGTTGAACCGGCGCAGCCCTTCGTGGCAGAGCGTGCGCAACAGCACCTCCTTGCTCGGATAACGCCGATAGAGCGCGCTGATCCCGACCCCCGCGCGTTCCGCGACGGCGGCGATCGGCGCGTTCGGATCGTCGAGGAACACCGCGCGGGCGGCATCGAGGATCAGTCCGTCGTTGCGCGCGGCCTGCGCCTTGCGGCCGGGCAAGCGCGGCTGATCTGCGGTTTCGGTCTGCTTTGCCATGAATATCAGCCTACCACTTGAAACGGAATGATCCGTTCTGCTACATTTGGAACAGAACGAAACATTCCGTTTCAGTAGGAGGAGTCGACATGGCCACCATCACCCCGTTCCAGATCGAAGTTCCGCAGGCTCGGCTCGACGATCTCGCCAACCGCCTGCGTGGCGCCCTCTACCCGGACGAGCTGCCCGGCGCCGGCGACGCGTACGGCGTGCCCGCCGGTCGGGTCAAGACCCTCGCCGACTACTGGCTCGAAGAGTTCGATTGGCGCGCAGTGGAATCCGAGCTCAATGCCTACCCACAGTTCACCACCGAGATCGACGGCGAGGACATCCACTTCCTGCACATCCGCTCCTCGCGCGCCGATGCGACGCCGGTGATCCTCACCCACGGCTGGCCCGGTTCGGTCCTCGAATACCTCGACGTGATCGCGCCGCTCACCGAGCCGGCATCGGCCGATCAGCCCGCCTTCCACCTGGTCATCCCGTCGCTGCCCGGTTTCGGCTTCTCCGGCCCCACCCGCAGTACCGGCTGGAACCGCTACCGCACCGCCCGCGCCTGGGCCGAGCTGATGGATCGCCTCGGCTACCAGCGCTACGGCGCCATCGGCAACGACGGCGGCTCGATGGTCTCGCCCGAAATCGGCCGGATCGCGCCCGGCAACGTGATCGGCGTGCACGTCACCCAGCTGTTCTCGTTCCCCTCCGGCGACCCGGCCGAGTTCGAGGGCCTGTCCGAGGCGGATATGGCCGCGCTGCACCATCTTCAGTGGTTCCACGAGAACAAGATGGCCTTCAACACCCTGCACAGCCAGCAGCCACAGACCTTGGCCTACGCGCTGGCCGATTCCCCGGTTGGCCTGCTCGGCTGGAACGCGCAGCTGTTCGGCGAATCGCTCGACGCGCGGTTCGTGATCGCGAATGTGGCGCTGTACTGGCTCACCGGGACGGCCGGATCGTCGCTGCGCTTCTACTACGAGGACGCGCACGCGGGCGAGCAACCGACCGAGCCGACCACGGTCCCGACGGGGCTGGCGATGTTCGCCGGCGATTTCCAGTCGATCCGCCGGTTCGCCGAGCGCGACCACAGCAAGATCGTGAGCTGGAATTCCTACGACACCAGCACGGGCAAGGGCGGCGCGAACGACGCGGCCGGGCACTACGCCGCGCACGAGGCACCCGAGGTGCTGGTCGGCGACATCCGCGAGTTCTTCGCCGGGCTCGCCTGATTCGATCAGGTGCCGCGGCCCACGCTCCCCTCATCGGCGCGTGGGTCGCGGCCCATTCGAATCATGCACCAGCGCAGTGTGATACGCGCACCAAAGTGGCCAATCAGTGCTGCTCGTGCAGTTCACCCCAGGCCGGGAACGGATCGGGGTAGCCGGTCCACGCGCTCGCGCCCGCCGCGAACTCGGCGTCGGTGAGCAGCGCGGCGTCGAGCTCGCGCCGGACGGCGGGTGCGTCGAGGCGCACCCCGATGAACACGAGTTCCTGTCCGGCGGGAACTTCCAGCTCCGACCACCACGCGCCGGGTTCGAAGGTGATATTCGGACCGGCCTGCGACCAGATCGCCGCCAGCTCGGGGCGGCTCGCGATCCAGCAGAATCCCTTGCTGCGCAACATCCCCCGCATTCGCGCCAGCACGTCGGCGAGCCGCTGCGGATGGAACGGGCGATCGGCGATGAAGCTGATGCTGCTGATCCCGTATTCCTCGGTCTCGGGAGTGTGCCCGCCCGCCAATTCCGCTGCCCAGCCTTCGGATTCGGCGGCGACCTCCGGGTTGTAGCGGCCGGTGGCGAGCACCTCGGACAGGCCGACCACGCCCTTCTCGGTGCGCAGCACGTGGGCGCGCGGGTTGAGCCTGCGCACCGTCGCTTCGACGGTGGCCGCGGCGTTCGCGCTGACCAGGTCGGTCTTGTTGATCAGCAGCACATCGGCGAACTCCACCTGGTCGACCAGCAGATCCGCGATCGAGCGGGCGTCACCCGCACCCGCTTCGAGATCGCGTTCGGCCAGCGCTTGTCCCCGAACCAGTTCGGCGAGGAAGGTGGAGGCGTCGACGACGGTGACCATGGTGTCGAGCCGGGCGATGTCGCCGAGTCGGAACCCGTCGTCGAACTCCCAGTCGAAGGTGGCGGCCACCGGCATGGGTTCGGAGATTCCGGTCGACTCGATCACCAGCTGATCGAAGCGGCCCTCGCGGGCCAGGCGGGCGACGGCCTCGATCAGGTCCTCGCGCAGGGTGCAGCAGATGCAGCCGTTGGTGAGCTCGATCAGCTTTTCCTCGGTCCGGTCGAGGTGCCCCTGGCCCGCGACCAGCGCCGCGTCGATATTCACCTCGCTCATGTCGTTGACGATGACCGCGACCCGGCGGCCGTCACGGTTGGCGAGGATGTGGTTGAGCAGCGTGGTCTTGCCCGCGCCGAGGAAGCCGGACAGCACGGTGACGGGCAGCTGTGTCAGGGAATTGGTCACGAGAGTTAATGGTAATGGTTTTCATTTGCAGTGCAGAGGCGGGGCCCCGCACAGACGCGCGCGAGCCGTAGGGTTGGGGCGTGAAGATGTTGCCGCTGACCCCTGATGGCCAGACCCCCGTTCGCGCGCTCACCATCGCGGGCACCGACTCCGGTGGCGGCGCAGGCATCCAGGCCGATTCGCGCACCATGGCACTCTGCGGGGTGCACGCATGCGTGGCGGTGGCCGCGGTGACCGTGCAGAACACGGTGGGCGTCAGCGGTTTTCACGAGATCCCGCCGCAGATCGTGGCCGATCAGGTGCGGGCGGTCGTGCGCGATATCGGCATCGGTGCGGCCAAGACCGGCATGCTCGCCTCCACCGCGATCATCGAGGCGGTCGCCGGAGTATGTCGTGAGCTCGGCATCGGCGGCGACGGCACCATCCCGCTGGTGGTCGATCCGGTCGCGGCCTCCATGCACGGCGATCCGCTGCTACACGCGGAAGCCCTCGAGGCAGTACGTAATACGCTGATTCCGCTCGCGACGGTCGTCACCCCGAACCTCGACGAGGTGCGCCTGATCACCGGCATCGAAGTGGTCGACGACGCCACCGCGCGCAAAGCCGCCGAGGCATTGCACGCGCTGGGCGCGCAGTGGGCGATCGTGAAGGGCGGGCACCTGCGCGCGTCGGAATTCAGCACCGATCTGCTCTACGACGGCGACACCTTCCGCGAGTTCACCGCGCCGCGCATCGCCACCGGCAACGACCACGGCGGTGGGGACACCCTGGCCGCGGCGATCGCCAGCGCGCTCGCCAACGGCTACTCGGTGCCCGACGCGGTGGAGTTCGCCAAGGAGTGGACCTACCGCTGCCTGGCCGCCTCCTACGACCTCGGCGCGGGTCACGGGCCCGTCTCCCCGCTCTGGAGACTGCGCACCGATGCATAATCGGCGCCGACGCGCAGCGTTGCATGGCCGGAGCGAACGCGCCGGTACGCCTAGCGTGGCGTCCGAAACTTGTCGGTGCCCAGGTTCATACTGAACTCATCGCACCCCAGCCGACCCCAACGGCGTGATCGGCGAGAACAACGGAGTTCGTGTCGGGCGCGATGGATCGACGCAGACAAGCAACCCCCAGAACATGGGTAACTCACCGAGTCGAGCTAGCCCGTTCCGCGTGCCCCGCCGACGCAAGCCCGACACTGCCTAAGTGTGGCTAGAAGTCACGCAGAGGCGGAACAGAATGCCGAGCGCAGGGGTTTCGACGGGTCGATTGTCACCCCGTTGAAGCGAGCATGCGCCTGCGCCAATGCCGAGATACTCTCGGCCAGATAGTCGACGAAGCGCTCGACCGGCATCGCCGAGACTTCGCGTTGATTCGCGCCGAGCCACCAGTCCGTGGCCGAGGCGACCGCGCCGAAAATCGAATAGTTCACCAATTCGATCCCGGTCACATCGATCGATTCCGTGGGGAGCAGGCCCGCGAAGAATTCCGCTGCGCGCCTTGCCGATTGACGGGCCGCGACCAGGGCGCGTTCGGTTTCCTTGACCTGCTGGCTGAAATGGCTGTGCAGCATGAACCGAAAGACATTCGGGTGTGCCGACACCACCGCCACGTATTCGGTGGCCGCGGTGTGAACGAGTTCGGCGATGGAATCGTCGGTGAGATTCACACTGGTGAGCACACGCTCCCAGAGCATGTCGCGCACGCGGTCGACGATCGCGTTGTAGAGGTCGGTCTTGTCCTCGAAATGGCGATACAGCTTCGGCTTGGCCGCGCCGGCCTCCTTGGCGATATCGCCCATACTCACATCGGGCCCGACCTGGTCAAGTGCCCGGAAAGCCGCATCGACGAATTCGATACGCACCTGCACGCGATGCTCGCGCCAGCGTTCGGTCCGCGCGTCGACACGACGAAACGGCGCCTCGTCCGTTTTGGGGTAACCGCGCGTCACGGTAGTAATACTAGGGCGGGCCACACCGGGGGTTACGCACCCCACCGAGAGTGGAAACACATTTGCTGGAACGGCAAGAATTCTGGCGGTCACCGCAGGTACCGATGCACTATCGGATGATCCTTTCACCCTGACTGACCAGGAGTATCGATGACCGAGACCGTGGCGAACGCCGAAGAGTTCTGGGAAGACTTCTACCGCGAACGTGCGCAGATCTGGACCGGTAACCCGAACCCACTTCTGGTGCGTGAAGTGTCGGAGCTGAACCCGGGGACCGCCCTCGATCTGGGCTGCGGCGAGGGCGCCGACGCCATCTGGTTGGCCGAGCGCGGCTGGCAGGTCACCGCGGTCGATATCTCGGCGACCGCGATGGAGCGCGGTGCGCGGCGGGCCGCCGAGGCCGGGGTGACGATCGTGTGGGACCGCCACGACCTGCAGGCGAGTTTCCCGGCCGGCACCTTCGACCTGGTGTCCGCGCAATTCCTGCACTCGCCGGTGGAGCGGCCGGACGAGCGAGCCGGGATCCTGCGCAGCGCGGCGGCCGCCGTCGCGCCGGGCGGGGTGCTGGTGATCGGCGCGCACGCGGCCGCGCCGAGCTGGGCCTCCAGCGCGATGCACGATCATGTGTTCCCGACCATCGAGCAGGTACTCGAGCAGCTCGAACTCGGGCCCGACTGGCAGGTCGAGACCGCCGAGCTCGTCCACAGCCCGTCGACCAGCCCCGACGGCGTGGCCGGCGAGCGCGCCGACAGCGTGCTGCGCGTGCGTCGCGGCTGATCACGATCCCCAGCAACCTCCCAGCCCGGTCCCAGCTCGGTGGCAGCGCGGCCATCGAGCCTAGGTGTCATGACTCAGACCGAGGCCGAGCAGAAGGCCATGGAGAGCAGCCGCGCGCCGGTGCTCGACGTAGTGATACCCGTCTACAACGAGGAGGTTGATCTCGGCCTGTGCGTGCGTAGGTTGCATGCCTATCTGCGCGCCGGGTTCCCGTTCACGGCCCGCATCACCATCGCCGACAATGCCAGCACCGACACCACCCTCGCGGTGGCCGAGCTGCTGGCGGCGGAACTCGACGGCGTCGAGGTACTGCACCTGGACGCCAAGGGGCGTGGGCGGGCGTTGCGGACCGCGTGGGAAGGGTCGGATGCGGCGGTGGTCGCGTACATGGACGTCGACCTGTCGACCGACCTGAACGCGCTGCTGCCGCTGATCGCGCCGCTGGTCTCCGGGCATTCCGATCTCGCGATCGGTACCCGGCTGGATTCGTCGGCCCGCGTGGTGCGCGGACCCAAGCGTGAGATCATCTCCCGCTGCTACAACCTGCTGCTGAAAACCACACTGCGGGCTGGTTTTTCGGATGCGCAATGCGGATTCAAAGCCGTGCGCACCGAGGTCGCTCGCGAGCTGCTGCCGCTGGTGCGCGATGGCGAGTGGTTCTTCGATACCGAGCTGCTGGTGCTGGCCGAGCGGGCGGGTCTGCGGATTCACGAGGTGCCCGTCGACTGGATCGACGATCCCGACAGCCGGGTCGACATCATCGATACCGCGCGCAAGGATCTGCGCGGGATCTGGCGGTTGACCAGGGCACTGGCCACCGGCGCGCTCCCGTTGGACCAGTTGCGGGCCGCCGTCGGGCGTGAACCGCTGGTGGCCGGGGTGCCGCTCGGCATGGTCGGCCAGCTGGTGCGGTTCGCGATCGTCGGGGTGACCTCGACGCTCGCCTACATCGCGCTGTACCTGCTGTTGCAGCCATTGGCAGGCAGCCAGGGCGCCAATCTGGTGTCGCTGCTGCTCACCGCGGTGGGCAATACCGCCGCCAACCGGGCGTTCACCTTCGGTGTGCGCGGACGCGGCAACGCGGTGTCGCACCAGTTCCAGGGCTTGGCCATCTTCGCGTTCGGGCTGGCGATCACCAGCGGGTCGCTGTTCGCCCTGCACCGCTGGGCTCCCGACGCGCCCGTCGCGGTGGAGCTCACCGTGCTGATCACCGCCAATCTCGTTGCGACACTTGTTCGTTTCGTCGGTCTGCGCTGGGTTTTCCGGAACGTGGGCACCCCGGTCTTCGCGCACTCAACCCACCCCGCCCCGGCGTTCGGCGCTACCGACAGCGGCTCCGAATCGGCACAGCGCCTTGGCGCGTTGGAGGTGCGTCGATGACTACGACCATCGCCCCCTCGTCTGCCCCGGACATCGTGAAAGCCACGACGACCAGAAAACGGTGGGAGCGACCGGCATTGGCGGTGCTGCTCCTCGGCACGCTGATCGCCTATCTCATCAATCTGAGCGCCAACGGGTGGGCCAACGACTTCTATGCCGCGGCGATACAGGCGGGTTCGCAATCGTGGGAGGCGTTCTTCTTCGGTTCCTCCGATGCCGCGAATTCGATCACCGTGGACAAACCGCCCGCTTCGCTGTGGGTGATGGAGCTTTCGGTACGGCTGTTCGGGCTCAGCAGCTGGAGCATGCTGGTGCCGCAGGTCCTGCTCGGCGTGGCCAGTGTCGCGCTGCTGTGGGCCACGGTGCGTAGGTCGTTCGGGCCCGCGGCGGGGTTGATCGCGGGCACGGTTCTCGCGGTGACTCCCGTTGCGGTGCTGATGTTCCGGTTCAACAATCCTGACGCGCTGCTCGTATTGCTGATGATCGCGGCCACGTGGGCGATGACGCGCGCGGTCGCGGACGGGCGGTGGCGGTGGTTGCTGCTCACCGGCGGGTTGATCGGATTCGGCTTCCTCGCCAAGCAGTTGCAGGTGCTGCTGGTGGTGCCGCCCTTGGCGCTGATGTTCCTGATCGCCGGACCGCCGAAGCTGGGTAAACGGGTCGCCCAGCTGTTCGCCGCCGGTGCGGCAATGGTGGTCGCGGCGGGCTGGTGGTTGCTCGCGGTGGAGCTGTGGCCTGCGGATTCCCGGCCGTGGATCGGCGGATCGCAGAACAATTCGATCATCGAGCTCACCCTCGGATACAACGGGCTCGGGCGGTTGAACGGCAATGAGACCGGCAGTGTCGGGCCGGGTGGCGCACTGCCCGCGGGCGGGAACGGACTGTGGGGCAGCACCGGGATCACCCGGATGTTCGAATCCGCGCAGGGCGGTCAGATCGCGTGGCTGATTCCGGCCGCGTTGCTGGCGCTCGCGGTCGGGCTCGTGTTGCGCGGCCGAGCACCACGTACCGATCGCCGTCGCGCTGCGCTGATCCTTTGGGGCGGTTGGCTTCTCGTCACCGGGCTGGTCTTCAGCTTCATGGCGGGGATCTTCCACCAGTACTACACGGTGGCGCTGGCGCCTGCTGTCGCGGCGCTGGTGGGGATCGGGGCCGTGCAGATGTGGGGTGCGCGCGATCGGCCGTGGGTGCGGTGCGCGTGCGCTGTCGCGGTCGGGCTCACCACGGCGACTGCGTGGATATTGCTGTCGCGCAGCGCTTCCTTCCAGCCGTGGTTGCGCTGGGCGATTCTGGTCGTCGGTGTTGTCGCCACCGTTGCCTTCATGTTCCCGCTGGCCCGCAAGCAGTCGGTGATCGCCGCGCTCGCCGCCGCCTTCATCGGACTCGCGGGCCCTATCGCGTACTCCGTCGACACCCTCGCGTCCACGCACTCGGGTGCGATTCCGTCCGCTGGACCGAGTGCCGGTGGAATGCACGGAATGGGTTGGCCCGGAATGCCTCCCGGCGGAGACGGCGACAAGCCAGGCGCCGACGGATCCGCCGCGACAGGTGCCGGGGACGGTGCGCCACAGGGTGGCACTTCCCCGGGCGCGCAGACCGGCATGCCCGCGGACGGTGGTGCGCCCGGGCAAGACGGCGCGATGCCCGGCGGCGCGGCGTCGCCGGACGGTTCCGCGCAGGGTGCGACCGCCCCGGACGGCATGTCGATCGGTGGTGACCAGCGCATGGGTGGCGCGGGTGGGCTGCTGGGCGGATCACGTCCGAGCGACAAGATCGTCACCCTGCTCGAGGCGAACGGCACCGACTACACCTGGGTCGCGGCAGCGCTCGGCTCCAACAGTGCTGCCGGGTATCAGCTCGCCACCGAACTGCCGGTGATGCCGATCGGCGGATTCAACGGCACGGATCCGTCGCCAACCCTCGAACAGTTCCAGCAGTACGTGGCCGACGGAAAGATCCACTACTTCGTCGCCGGTGGACGCGGCGGTCCCGGCGGGAGCAGCGAGTCGACCAGCTCGGCGATCACCGCGTGGGTGACGGCCAACTACACCGCGACGACAGTCGACGGCGTAACCCTCTACGACCTCACCCCAGCGAAGTAGTAGCCGTCCCGACGAGGCTGGACCCCAGCGGATCACCCCGATCCGCTGGGGTCCAGCCTTCGTGTCGCTGCCAGAAGCCACATCCCCGTCGGTCACCGTGGCCGTTGCCCGGTCAAGCCCAGGGTCGGCAGCGTCAGCGAACGGCGGGCACCGTGGCCATTGCTCGAGCTGCCCCAGGGTCGGCAGCGTCAGCGAACGGCGGGCACTGTCGCCATTGCTCGAGCTACAGAGTCGACGAAGCAGCCGGCCGGAGTGTGACATCACCTGGTCAAGACGTCTCGAGACTCCCCCGAGGTGCGACCCAGCGATGATTGAGGTCCACCACCGATGCGACCGTTTCGAAATCGGAGTCGTAGTGGAACAGGACAAGGCGGTGTTCGACCGCGATCACAGCGGCGAGCAGATCGTGAATACCGACCGCTCGGTGGCGGCCCGACCGCGCAAGTTCGCGTTGGATCGTGAAGGCGTTGTGCCAGTGTTCGTCATTGGTGGGCAAGTACTCATAGGCTGCTCTGCGCCGAAAGCGAATCTGTTCGTATTCCGTGGGGCTTCGGGCGCTGTAGAGCGCCTCGGAATCGAGCGGTGCGCACGTGGCGATCAATCCGGCCTCTAGCAGCGGCCCGAGTGCGGCAGCGACGTCCGGATGACGCATTCGAGCTGCCGCGCTGGTGTCGATGAGATAGCGCGCCGTTATCGCCATACGTCGTCACGCCGATCCTTGTCGGCCATTTCCGCCATGCCGCCGTTGACCAACCATTCGACTTCGCTGGCGCGCGCATGCGCGACCACTGCCGAGTTCAACGCGGCGCGAACGGTATCGGAGACGCCAGCGGTCCCGAGCGCATCCTGCGCGGACTCGAGTAGCTCGTCGTCGATCTCGATCAGTCGTTTGGTCATGGCGCAGTCCCTCGATATATATTCCCCCATGGACGAACTATATACCCGGAAATGCGCTGGTCACAAGGGTTCAATGGGCGATATTCAGGGCGGTATGGAGAGTGGCGGCCCACTGGTCGACGATCAGTTTGCGGCGCGCGGAGTCGTCGGTGAGGACGTCGGCGAGGCCTAGTCCACGGGCCAGGTCGAGGGTGGCTTGGACGAGGTGGTGGGCTACCGGGTCGGAATCGTCGACGCCGAGGGCTTCGACCGCGCGGCGGTGGGAGATGCGGCCGAAGCGGGCTTCGAGGGGCAGGATCCGCATCCGAAGCGCCGGGTCGGCGGCGGCGTGGGTCCAGACCTGAAGCGCGGCTTTGAAGAACGGGGTGGAATAGGACTCGACGAGCGCGGAAACGACCGCGCGCGTGCGCCCTTCTCCCTGGGCGACCGCTTTGACCGTCTCCGCCTCGATCTTGGCCTGCGCCATCCGGAACTCGAACATGAACTCGAGCGCCGCGGTGATCAGGTCCTCACGGGTGGGGAAATGGTGCTGGGCCGCGCCGCGCGACACCCCGGCCCGCTCGGCGACCACCGACACGGTGGCGGCTGCCCAGCCGGTTTCGGCCAGGCAGTCGATGGTCGCCTCCAGCAGCCGCTGCCGGGTGGCCCGGCTGCGGTCCTGCTTGGGTTCGTGGGGTGTCGCCATCGGACTATTGTGCCCAGCTGGGCGGCCGCTTCTGGAAGAAGGCCGTCATGCCCTCGATCACTTCGGGGGTGCCGAAGAAGCTCGCCGACCGCTTGGCCAGCACCTCCGCCTCGGCCTCGAACTCGGCGAGCAGGGCCGCGTTGACCAACTTCTTCGACTCGGCCAAACCCTGCGGCGAACCCTTGCGCAGCTCCGCACACAGGCGTTTCACCTCCGCGGTGGCGTCCTCGGCCGCGACGGTGATCAGGCCGATCTCCTGCGCGGTCGCGGCATCGAACTTCTCGCCGGTGAGGTAATAACGACTCGCCGCACGCGGGGAAAGCCGCGGCAGCAGGGTGAGCGAGATCATGAACGGAGCCATCCCGATGCGCACCTCGGTGAGCGCGAAACTGCTACCCGGTCCCGCCACCACCAGATCGCACGCCGCGATGATGCCCATCCCACCCGCGCGCACATTGCCGTCGATCCGCGCGAGGACCGGCTTCGGTGAGCCGATGATGCCACGCAGCAAGTCGATCATCACGCGGGTGCGCTGGTCGGCGGCGGTTGCCGGGTCGGCCGTTGTCGCTTCTTTGAGGTCGGCCCCGGCGCAGAACGTGTCCCCGGTATGCCCGAGCACGATGCCACGCACCGCCGGATCGTCGTTCGCCGCCGCCAATCCGGCAACAAGCTCACGAACGAGCTTGGACGACAACGCATTCCGATTGTGCGGCGAATCGAACGTCAGCGTCGCGAACCCATCGACGACGTCGTAGCGCACGTAGGGCGTATCGCTGGAATCACTCATCGAACCTCCTCAGCAGTTGAATAAATAGGGCCTGGCGGCGGCGAACGCCACCGCCAGGCCGCCGAGAACTCAGTAGGACTTCGGCAGTCCCAGCGAATGCTGCGCCACGAAGTTCAGGATCATCTCCCGGCTGACCGGGGCGATGCGCGCGATGCGCGCGGCACCCAGCATGCCCGCGAGCCCGACCTCGGCGGTCAGTCCCGAACCACCGTGGGTCTGAATCGCCTGATCCAGCGCCTTGATCGACGCCTCGGCGCCCGCGTACTTGGCCATGTTCGCAGCCTCGGCGGCACCGAACTCGTCGCCCGTGTCGTAGAGCACCGCGGCTTTGTGCATCATCAACCGCGCCAATTCGAGCTCGATCTTCACCTGGGCCAGCGGATGCGAGACACCCTGGTGCGCGGCGATCGGGGTCTTCCAGACCTGCCGCTCCTTGGCGTATTCCACCGCCCGGTCGATGGCGTAGCGCCCCATGCCGATGGCCATCGCCGAGCCCATGATGCGCTCGGGATTCAGGCCGGCGAACAGCTGCGCGAGCGCCGCGTCCTCGGCACCGACGAGCGCGTCGGCGGGCAGCCGGACATCGTCGAGGAACAACGTGAACTGCCGGTCGGGCTCGACGAAGTCCATGTCCTGGACTGTCTTGTTGAAGCCGGGAGCATCGGTCGGGACGATGAACAGCGCGGGCTTGAGCTTGCCGGTCTTGTGGTCTTCGGTGCGGGAGACGATGAGCACCGCGTCGGCCTGGTCGACACCGGAGATGAAGATCTTGCGGCCGTTGAGGATCCAGTCGCTACCGTCGCGCCGGGCGGTGGTGGTGATCTTGTGCGAGTTGGAACCCGCGTCGGGTTCGGTGATACCGAACGCCATGATCTTGGTGCCGTCGGCGAGGCCCGGCAGCCACGTCTGCTTCTGCTCGTCGGTGCCGTACTTGGCGATGATGGTGCCGCAGATGGCCGGGGAGACGACCATCAGCAGCAGGCCCGCACCCTGGGTGGACAGTTCCTCGAGCACGAGGGAGAGCTCGTAGATGCCCGCACCGCCGCCGCCGTACTCCTCGGGCAGGTTGACACCGATGAAGCCGAGCTTGCCCGCCTCGGCCCACAGCTCGGCGAGCGGCTCGTTCGCCTTCGCTTTGGGTCGCACGTAATCGCGATAGTTGTACTTGGCCGCCAGCGAGGCCACCGCCGCGCGCAGTGCCTTCTGCTCTTCGGTTTCGATGAAGCTCATGACTGCTCCTGCTCCTGCTCTTCTTCCTCGACGACGGCGAGTACGGTTCCGACCTCGACCTGCTGGCCGACGGTCACGTTGAGTGCGCTGAGAATGCCGGTAGCCGGTGCCGCGATGGTGTGTTCCATCTTCATCGCCTCGAGCCACAGGATCGGCTGCCCCTGCTTGACGTGGTCGCCCTCGGCGGCACCGAGGCGGATCACGCTGCCCGGCATCGGCGCGAGCAGCGAACCGGCCGCGACCTGCTCCGAGGGATCGGTGAAGCGCGGCAGCCTGCGCACGGCCACCGGGCCGAGCGGGGAGTCGATCGCGACGAGGTCGCCGTAGCGGGCGATCTCGAATTGCCTTCGCACCGAACCACGTTCGCCCGCAACACCGAGCACGACACGATCGGGCGCGACCGAGATCAGTTCGAGGCCGTCGTGGCCCTCGACCGCCAGACCGGTGCGGGTGAAGCGGTAGCGCACCTCGTGGGTGCCGGTGGTGCGGCTCTCGTAGGACTTGGTCTGCGGCTGGGACGGCAGGTTGCGCCAGCCACTCGGGCTCAGTCCGGCCAGACGCGACGTGCCCCGGTTGGCGGCCGAATCGGCAAGTGCCGCAGCCACGATCGAGAGTGCCTCGTCGGCCTCCGACACCAGCGGCGCCGAGAGCACGGCCAGGTCGTGAGTGGCGAAGAAGGCGGTGTCGGTGTCACCGGCGAGGAACGCCGGGTGGCGCAGCACGCGCACGAGCAGATCGCGGTTGGTGACCAGACCGTGGATTTTGGCCCGCTGTAGCGCGGTGGCGAGCAGATGCGCTGCCTCCGCGCGGGTTTCGGCGTAGGAGATCACCTTGGCCAGCATCGGGTCGTAGTGCACGCCGACCACCGAGTTGTCGACCACACCGGTGTCAAGGCGCACGCCGGGCTGGTCGAGAACGGTGAATTCACCGGCGGTGAACGGGATCTCGATCTTGTGCACCGGACCGCTCTGCGGCTGCCAGTCGTGCGAAGGATCCTCGGCATAGAGCCGAACCTCGATCGAGTGACCGCGCTGCGCGGGCTGGGTAGCGGGCAGCGGCAGCCCCGAAGCCACCTGCAACTGCAGACGGACCAGGTCGAGGCCGGTGGTCTGTTCGGTGACCGGATGTTCCACCTGCAGACGGGTATTCATCTCCAGGAAGAAGAAGTCACCCTTCTCGTCAGCCAGGAACTCGACGGTGCCCGCCCCCTCGTAACCGATCGCCTCGGCCGCCAGCCGCGCCGCTTCGAACAGCCGATCCCGCATGCCGTCGATCTTCTCGACGAGCGGCGAGGGAGCTTCCTCGACGACCTTCTGGTGACGACGCTGAATCGAGCACTCACGCTCGCCCACTGCCCAGGTCTTGCCGAAAGCGTCCGACATGACCTGCACTTCGATGTGACGGCCGGTCTCGAGGTAGCGCTCGCAGAACACCGTCGCATCGCCGAAGGCCGACTCGGCCTCGCGCTGGGCGGCGGCGATCTGGTCCCGCAACTCGGCGAGATCACGCACCACGCGCATGCCGCGACCGCCACCACCGGCGGACGCCTTGATCAGCACGGGCAGGTGCGCGTCGGTGACCTCGGCCGGGTCGAGCTCGGCGAGGACGGGGACACCGGCGGCATCCATCATCTTCTTGGACTCGACCTTGGAGCCCATCTGCTCGATCGCCGCGACCGGCGGACCGATCCACACCAGACCCGCGTCGAGCACGGCCCGCGCGAATTCGGCGTTCTCGGAAAGGAATCCGTAGCCGGGGTGGATCGCATCGGCACCAGCCGAGAGCGCCGCCTCGATGATCAGTTCGCCGCGCAGGTAGGTCTCGGCGGGAGTGTTGCCGGGCAGCCGGATCGCCGCGTCGGCCTCGGACACGTGCGGCGACGCGGCATCAGCATCGGAATAGACCGCGGTGGTACCGATACCCATCCGACGGCAGGTGGCGAACACGCGGCGCGCGATCTCACCACGGTTGGCAACGAGAACGTTAGTAATAGCCACAGCGCATCTCACATTCGGAAGACGCCGAAGCCATCGGCGCCCTTGATCGGGGCTGTGTGAATGGCCGACAGGGCCATTCCCAGCACGGTGCGGGTGTCGCGGGGGTCGATGATGCCGTCGTCGAAAAGCCTGCCCGACAAGAACATCGGCATGGCCTCGGCCTCGATCTGCGCCTCGACCATCGCGGCGAGACCGGCAGCGCCTTCCTCGTCGAAGGGCAGGCCCTTGGACTCGGCGGCGCCACGCTGCACGATGGTGATGACACCGGCCAGCTGCGCGCCGCCCATGACGGCGGACTTCGCGCTCGGCCAGGCGAACAGGAAGCGCGGGTTGAACGCGCGCCCACACATGCCGTAGTGCCCGGCACCGTAGGAGGCACCGACCAGCAGCGAGATGTGGGGCACCGTGGAGTTGGCGACCGCGTTGATCATCATCGCGCCGTGCTTGATGATGCCGCCGTGCTCGTACTCCTTGCCAACCATGTAGCCAGTCGTGTTGTGCAGGAACAACAGTGGCGTGTTCTTCTTGTTCGCCAGCTGGATGAACTGGGTGGCCTTCTGCGATTCCTCGGAGAACAGCACGCCGCGCGCGTTGGCGAGGATGCCGATGGGGTAGCCGTTGATCTCGGCCCAGCCGGTGACCAGGCTCGAACCGTAGAGCGGCTTGAACTCGTCGAAGTCGGAGCCGTCGACCACGCGGGCGATGATCTCGCGCGGGTCGAACGGGATCTTCAGATCCGAGGGCACGATGCCGAGCAGTTCCTCGGGATCGTAGATCGGCGAGATCACCTCGGCGCGCGGCGCCGGGCCGTTCTTCTTCCAGTTCAGGCGGCGAACGATATTGCGGCCGAGCCGGATCGCGTCCTGCTCGTCGGCGGCCAGATAGTCGGCCAGACCCGAAGTGCGGGCGTGCATTTCGGCGCCGCCGAGGGTCTCGTCGTCGGAGTCCTCACCGGTGGCCATCTTCACCAGCGGCGGGCCGGCGAGGAACACCTTCGCGCCCTCCTTGACCATCACCACATAGTCGGACATGCCGGGGATATAGGCGCCACCAGCGGTCGAGTTGCCGAACACCAAGGAAATGGTGGGGATTCCGGCCGCCGACGCCTGGGTGAGGTCGCGGAACATCGCGCCACCGGGGATGAACACTTCCTTCTGCGTCGGCAGGTCGGCGCCGGCGGACTCGACCAACGAGATCACCGGCAGCCGGTTCTCCCTGACGATGTCGTTGATCCGGAACTGCTTGCGCAGCGTCCACGGATTCGACGCGCCACCACGCACCGTCGGATCGGGCGCGACGATCATGCACTCGACACCCTCGACGAGACCGATACCGGCGATCGTCGACGCCCCGACCTGGAAATCGCTGCCCCAAGCCGCGAGTGGGCACAGTTCCAGGAACGGCGAGTCCTCGTCGAGCAACAGTTCGATGCGCTCGCGCGCGGTGAGTTTGCCGCGCTTGTGGTGGCGGGCCACTTTGTCCGGGCCGCCACCGGCGATCGCCTTGGCGAATTCGGCTTCGACCTCGGTGAGCTTGGTCGACATCGCTTCCGCGGCCGCGGAATACTCCGGCGACGCGGAGTCGAGAGTGGAACGGAATGTCGTCACGACTGGTACCCCAATATCTTCGACGCCAGCATGGTCAGGATCTCGTTGGTGCCACCGCCGATGCCGATGAGGCGCACATCGCGGTAGATGCGCTCAACCTCGGCCTCGCGCATGTAGCCCATTCCGCCGTGCAGCTGCACGGCCTGGTTGGCTACCCATTCGGCGGTCTCGACGGCGTTGTTCTTGGCGAAGCAAACCTGCGCGATCAGGTTCTGGTCTCCGGCGACGTGGCGCTCGACCAGCGCACGCGTGTAGGTGCGTGAGACGTCTACGCGCTGCGCCATCTCGGTCAGCGTCATCTGCACCTTCTGGCGGCTGATCAGCGGGCGACCGAAGGTCTCGCGATCGCGGCACCATTGCACGGTGAGGTCGAGCGCCCGCTGGGCCAGCGAATACGCCTGCACCGCCAGGCCCACCCGTTCGCTCACGAACGCGCCAGCGATCTGGGCGAAGCCGCTGTTCTCGGGGCCGACCAGGTTCGACGCGGGCACCCGCACGTCCACATAGGACAGTTCGGCGGTATCGCTGGCCTGCCAGCCCATTTTCTCCAGCCTGCGGCTGACGGTGAATCCGGGTGTGTCGGTGGGCACCAGGATCAGCGAAATGCCCGCCGCGCCCGGCCCACCCGTGCGTACCGCGGTGACGACGAAGTCGGCGCGACAACCCGAGGTGATGAAGGTCTTGGCGCCGTTGATGATGAAGTCGTCGCCATCGCGCACGGCCGCGGTGGTGAGGTGGCCGACATCGGAACCACCGCCGGGCTCGGTGATGGCCAGCGAACCGATCAGGTCACCGGCCAGTGTCGGCTTGGCCCACTGGTCGATCTGGGCCTGGTTGCCCGCGGCGATCAGGTGCGGCAGCGAGATCCCGCAGGTGAACAGCGACGCCCACAAACCACCGGAGCCACCGGCGAGGTGGATCTCCTCGCCGATGATCAGCGAGTCGACGGCGGTGCCGCCCTCGCCGCCCGCCGATTCGGGGAAGTCGACGCCGAGCAGGCCGAGTTGGCCTGCCTTCTTGTGCAATTCGCGCGGCAGCTCACCCGCGCGTTCCCAGGCGTCGAGGTCTGGCAGGATGTCGCGTTCGACGAACCTGCGCACAGTGGCGCGCAGCTCTTTTCGCTCCGGCGTTTCCCAAACAGAGGTCATCGGTGTGTCTCCTGTCGCATTGTCCGGCACCCTTGGTTCGGCTGCGCTGCCGTGTCCGATCGGTGACCGATCACGCGAGCAGCTCCGTCGGCAGATCGATGTGGCGAGAGCGCAGCCATTCGCCGAGCCCCTTGGCCTGCGGGTCGAAACGCGCCTGGTAGGCGACGCCCTTGCCGAGCAGGCCGGAAATGATGAAGTTGACCGCGCGCAGGTTGGGCAGCACGTGGCGGGTGACGGTCAGTTCGGCCGTCTCGGGGAGAAGCTCTTGCAGCTTTTCGACGGTGAGGGTGTGCACGAGCCAGCGCCACTGGTCGTCGGTGCGCACCCATACGCCGATATTGGCGTCACCGCCCTTGTCGCCGCTGCGGGCGAGGGCGATCGTGCCGAGCGGCACGCGACCGGTCTCGGTGGGAGGTAGCGGCGCGGGCAGCTCGGGTTCGGAAACAGGTTCGAGAACAAGGGTTTCCGTGGCGGGGGCGATATCGACTCGGGTGCCGTCGGCCAGCACCGCGACGTGCGGCACCTCGTGCGCGTCGACGAAGCCGGGGGTGAAGACACCGTAGGGCGAACCGTTTCCGGGCAGCGCGGTGAAGGTGGCACCCGGGTAGCTGGCCAGCGCCAATTCCACCGCGACACTGGAGAATCCGCGACCGACCTTGTTCGGATCGGAATCTCGCACCACGCAGCGCAGGATCGCGCTGGCCCGCTCCTCGGTCTCGGCATCGGGACGGTCGAGGCGAGCCAATGTCCAGGTGAGCTCGGCGGGCTTGTCCGGCAGCCAGGATTCCAGCTGTCGTTGCGCCAGTTCGGCTTTGGCTTCGATATCGAGACCGGTGAGGATGAACGACATCTCGTTGCGGAAGCCGCCGAGGGTGTTGAGCGAGACCTTGAGCTGTGGCGGCGGGGCCTCACCGGTCACGCCGCTGATCAGCACGCGATCCTTGCCCTCCTGGCTCAGCGCGATGCTGTCCAGGCGGGTGGTGACGTCGGGTCCGGCGTAGCGCGCGCTCTGGATCTCGTACATGAGCTGGGCTTCGACGGTGTCGACGGTGACCGCGCCGCCGGTACCGTCGTGCTTGGTGATCACGCAGGATCCGTCGCGACGGATCTCGGCGATCGGGAAGCCGGGGCGGCCGATGTCACCGAGTTCGGTGAAGAAGGCGAAGTTGCCGCCGGTGGCCTGGGTGCTGCATTCGATCACATGCCCGGCCACCACGGCACCGGCCAGTGCGTCGTAATCGGTGCGGCCCCAGCCGAAATGGGCCGCGGCAGGCCCGACGATCACCGAGGCGTCGGTGACCCGGCCGGTGACGACGATGTCGGCGCCGGAGTTCAGGCATTCGACGATGCCCCACGCGCCGAGGTAGGCGTTCGCAGTGAGCGGCTGACCCAGGTCGAGCTCGGCGGCGCGCGCCACCAGGTCATCGCCTTCGACGTGCGCGATCTTGGCATCGAGCCCGAGCTCGGCGGCGACCTTGCGCAAATGCTCGGCCAGCCCGGCCGGATTCAGCCCGCCTGCATTGGTGACGATCTGGACGTTCTTCTCGAGTGCGAGCCCGAGGCAGTCCTTGATCTGCTTGACGAAGGTCTTGGCGTAGCCGAGGCTCGGATCCTTCATCCGGTCGCGACCCAGGATCAGCATGGTGAGTTCGGCGAGGTAGTCGCCGGTCAGCACGTCGAGCTGACCGCCCTCCAGCATCTCGCGCATAGCGCTGAGCCGGTCGCCGTAGAACCCGGAACAATTTCCGATCCGGATCACGTCCGGGTCAGCGGAGAGAGCACTCATGGCACCCAGGATCGCAGCGGTTCATAAAAAAAGCAAGCATGAGTGCTTGTTAATCGCGGGCAATCGACCAGGCAAGATGGAGTCCATGCTGTCCGTCCTCCTCTTCGCCCTCGCCGGATTCCTGCTCGGCGGCGCGTACACGACCTGGAAGAACAATCGCGCGATGGCGATCGGTTTGATCGTCACCGCCGTCCTCGCGGGCCTCGGCGCCGTGCTCTGGCTCGAGTAGCGCTCAGCCCGCCGTGTGCAGCTTGTAGATCCTGACGTCTTCCGGGACGCCGGTCAGCGGTGCGGCCCAGAAGTTGCGCTTGTACGGCTTGGCGGTCACGCCCAGCTCATCGAGGGTTTCCGGGCGCAGCGCGGCCAGGGTGGTGCTGGACAGCATCGTGTTGCCGTTGCCGCCTGCCTCCATCATCCTGGCGGCGATATTGACGTCGACGCCGAGCCAGTCACCACCGATCTCCCGGGGCGAACCGGTGTGCAGGCCGACCCGCATGCGTGGGGTGTAGCCGCCGATCTCGACCTCGGCGAGATTGCGGCGAGCCGCCAGCGCGGCGCGCACGGCACGATCGGGCGAGGCGAACACCGCCATCAGCCCGTCGCCCATCCGCTTGACCACCTGACCGCCACGCTCGACGATCGGCGGCTCGATGGCCTTGGCGACCTTGCGCAGCAGTTCCAGGGTGCGCTCGTCGCCCACCGACAGCGACCAACTCGAGAATCCGACCAGGTCGGTGAACACGACGGTCACCTCCTCGGTGCCACGGCCACGGCCGATCCGCTCCAGCCCGGCCTGCCACACCTGAAGGGCACCGAAACCGATCTCCCTGGCCGCGGTCGGGGCGCCGCCGACGATCTTGTCCGCCGCCCGCGCCACCGCGCGCGCACCACCGGGCCCCGTCACCGAGAGCGGATCGCCGAACGCGGGGTCACCGGGGAGCTGTTGACGCGCCTTGCGCACGGCACCGATCACATCGGCCCGGCGGTTGGCGGCCTGCAGCTTCGACGAGATCTGGGCGCGCTTTCTGCCTGCGCGCGCACCGCGGTCGGATTCGGTGGATTCACTCACGATCGGCTCCAGCGGAATGGACACCTCCGCAGCGGCGTCGCGCCGCGGACTCCCCCCGCCAGAAGGCGTTTCACTCACGCCAAAAGGTTATATCACCCGACGACGACCGCCGGTCCGCTGCTTGTGAGCAGCGGACCGGCGGTCCTGCCTTCGAGCCACCGGGCAGCGGAGGCCCGAAGGTCGGGTCGCACGACCTCCCGACAAGGTCGCGGCCCTCGCGGCCCGGGCTGTTACGAGGGCAGCCCAGGGCTGGTCTTCTCAGGCGTCGCGCTGTCGCACTACCACCAGCGCGGCGCCGAAAACGATGGCGACGAAACCGGCGAACCAGCCAAGCGCGACCCACGGTCCCCAGTGCCACGGCATCGAATCACTCGACAGTCCAAGGAAGTGGTTGGCGTTCTGGAACGGCAGGAACACCTGGATATTGCGGCCATACTTGCCGAACGCGCCGATAATCGGCTCAATCAGCACCGGCCACACGATCAACAACGACAGCGCGCCAGCCGACTGCCGAATCAGCGCACCCACCCCGACCGCGAGAAACACCACGAGGGCAGCGAACAGCGGCACCGCGTAGAACACCTTCAGATCGCCGTCGAGGGTGAGCCCCGCGCCCACCTCGCTCGACGTGACGCCCCGCAAGATGAAGAAGCTGATGAAGGTCAATGCGGCCGTCAACACCGCGGCGCCAACGGCCACCAGGCTCGCCTTGGCGAACAGGACTTTCGCTCGATCCGGTATCGCGAGGAACGTCGCTCTGATCGTGCCGAAGCGGTACTCGCTGGTCACGGTCAGCGCCGCGAGGATCATGATCAGGATGTAGCCGAAGCCGGGAATCACCGACACCCCGGTGATGCCAAGGCCAGCCATCAAGTTCTCGCCGATTGGTGGGCCATCCGGCGAGATCGACGGGTCCTTCTTGTACGCGTCCATGGTCACGTTCAACAGCAGCCCGAACACCGCCGTGATGCCGAGCGCGTACACCACGGTCAGCCCGGCACACCACCAGGGTGACCGGGTCGAGGTGAGTTTGATTCGTTCCGCAGCGAGCACGCCCATCAGAGCGCACCTCCCATCACCTGGTGGTCGAAGCTTTCACCGTGGTACTGCACGGCGCCGCCGGTCATCCGCATGAACGCTTCCTCGAGCGAGGCCTGCTGCGGTGCCAGCTCGTAGAGCGTGACGTTGTTCGTGCCTGCCACCTTGCCGACCTCGTCGGAGGTGACGCCCGCGACGATCAGCGCGGCGTCGCCGTCTTCCTTCACGGTCATCCCGTGTGAGGTGAGCAGGCTGCGCAGCTGATCCAGTTGCGGGCTGCGCACGCGCACCGACTGCTCGGAGGCGCGGTCGATGAACTCCTGGGTGGAGCCGTCGAACATCAGCTGACCGCGGCCGATGACGATGAGCTGCTCGGCGGTCTGGGCCATTTCCGAGAGCAGGTGGCTCGAGACGAGCACCGTGCGCCCCTCGCCGGCCAGGCGCTGCATGAACCGGCGGATCCACAGGATGCCCTCCGGGTCGAGGCCGTTGACCGGCTCGTCGAACAGCAGCACCTTCGGGTCACCGAGCAGCGCGCCTGCCAGGCCGAGGCGCTGGGACATGCCGAGCGAGAAACCGCCCGCGTTCTTGCTCGCCACCTCGGACAGACCGACCAGGCGCAGTACCTCTTCGACCCGCGACTTGGGGATGTCGTTGGAGGCCGCCAGCCACTCCAGGTGGGCGCGCGCCGAGCGGTTCGGATGCACCCACTTGGCGTCCAGCAGCGCGCCGACCTGCGTGAGCGGGCGCTCCAGCTCCTGGTAGTGCTTGCCGTCGATGAGCGCGCTGCCCGCCGTCGGCTTGTCCAACCCGAGGATCATCCGCATGGTTGTCGATTTACCAGCACCGTTGGGTCCGAGGAACCCGGTCACCAGTCCAGGCTGGACGGTGAACGTGAGGTCCTGCACCGCGACGGTCTGGCCGAATTGCTTCGTCAGGCCCTTCAGCTCGATCATGCGCCCTAGCTTGCCTGACAACCACCGTGACGCGCGTCGCCGAGAAGTAGCGAGTCGGGTCATCCTCGAGGATGACCTTCGACCCCTAGACGGATGGGGAAGAAGCCTGAGCCCAGAAACGCTTGGGGATGCGGCCCGCTTGTCGGGCGAGATAGCCCGCCCGGACCGCGGCCGACATCGCCGATGCCATGAGTTCGGGTTCTTTCGCCCTGGTCACGGCGGTGGCGAGGAGGACTGCCGAGCAGCCGAGTTCCATGGCGAGGGCGGCGTCGCTCGCGGTACCGATGCCCGCGTCGAGGATGACGGGCACTCCTGCGGCGGCGACGATCATCTCGATGTTGTGGGGGTTGCCGATGCCAAGACCTGTGCCGATCGGGGAGCCGAGCGGCATCACGGCGGCGCAGCCTGCTTCTTCGAGGCGGCGGGCGAGGATGGGGTCGTCGGTGGTGTACGGCAGGACTACGAAACTGTCGTCGACGAGCTTTTCGGCGGCGTCGAGGAGTTCGAAGGGGTCGGGCAGCAGGGTGCGGTCGTCGGCGACTACCTCGAGCTTGACCCAGTTGGTGTCGAGGGCCTCGCGGGCCAGTTGAGCGGTGAGCACGGCTTCGGCGGCGGTACGACAGCCCGCTGTATTGGGCAGCAGGGTGATGTCGAGGCGTTTGAGCAGGTCCAGGACGCCGGTGCCGCCCGCGGCGTCGACGCGGCGCATCGCGACGGTGGTGAGCTCGGTGCCCGACGCGATCAGGGCCTGCTCGAGGACGGCGAGGTTCTCGGCGCCACCGGTGCCCATGATCAGGCGCGAGCCGAACTCCTTGTCGGCGATCCGCAGCGGCGACTCAGCCACCCTGCACCGCCGTGAGCACCTCGATGGTCCAGCCGCGGCCGACCGGTTCGTCCCAGCGCGATTTCGGGAAGACCGCGCCGTCGACCGCCAATGCCACACCCTGGCAGGGCAATTCGAGCTTTGCCAGCAGTTCGCGGACGCTGAGCGGCTCGGGGAACTCGTGGTCGACACCGTTGACGGTGACGCCGATCGGGATGGTCGAGGTCATCGAACTCCTCCTTGCGACAGAGATGGCATCGGAGATGCCGGAAAACGTTGGGGTGCAGCGGCTTCGACGACCGCGGGCGTCGCACCATCGAGCAGCGCAGGCACGACCGCCGCGGTGAGCGCCAGGGTGAGCATGCCGTTGCGGCCGTGACCGGTGGCGGCGATGACCCGGTCGTCGAGGTGGCCGAGCAGCGGGAGGTTGTCGGGGGTTCCCGGCCTCGAACCCGCGTTCGCTTCGGCCAGTTCGTACTCACCGATGCCGGGCAGGATGGTCTCGGCGTCGGCGATCAGGTCACGGACGCCACCGACGGTGACGGTGGTGTCGAAACCTGCTTCGTATTGTGTTGCACCGACGACGATTCCGTCTTCGCGGGGAACCAGGTAGACCTGTCTGCCGTGAACTCGGGCCCGGATCACCCTGGTCGGCGCGGGACCGACGCCGGGCCTGCGACGCAACCGCAGGATCTCACCCTTTACCGGGCGCACCGGCAGGCCCGGCCAGAGCTCGGCGGAGCGGGCACCCGCAGCGAGCACGACCCGGTCATGCGGTAGATCATCCAGCGCGGCAACGGATTCGGCGCGGATCTCGACACCCGCGGCGGTACCGGCGGCCTGGAGAGCACGCAGTACACGCCGGTTGTCGATGGCGGGTTCGGTTTTCGCGTGCAGACCCGCGCGGACGGTGCGCGCGAGCGCGGGTTCCAGCGCGCGGACTCCCGCGCGGTCGAGCACTCGCAGGTCGTGGCCGAAACCGGCCAGCCAGTCCGAGACGGTGCGCAGGTCGGTGGCGTCGGCACCGTCGAGCGCGACGGTGAGCGTCTCATCGGCCACGAACATCGACTCGCCCGAAATTCCGCGCAGGCTTTCCGCGAAGGCGGGCCACTGCGCCAGCGCGGCCGCTCCGAAGGCGAGCACACGATCCTCACCGGGCCACCCTTCCGAGAGCGGCGCGAGCATTCCACCGGCCACGTAGGAGGCACCGCGCGCAGGTTCGGGGTCATAAACCGTCACAGTCCAGCCGGCCTCGGCAGCCCGCCATGCGACGGCAAGTCCGACGGCGCCGCCGCCAACGACCGCCAGAGTCCGCATCACGTTCCTACCTGTCTGTATTTTGGGCGGCTGGTGCCGCGGGTTTTCGGCCTGTCCCCTCGATCTTCCCTCCCTACGGGCACTCCTTCGTCGCACCCTCCAGTCAGTCCAGATCAAGGCGGCCGAAAACCGGCGGCTGGTGCCGCGGGCTTTCCGCCTGTTCCCTCGATCTTGCCTCCCTACGGGAACTCCTTCGTCGCACCCCTACGGGCACTCCTTCGTCGCACCCTCCAGTCAGTCCAGATCAAGGCGGCCGAAAACCAGATTTCCGCCCAGTTCGAAGCCCCGGTTCGCTGCCGCGGCGTTCGCACTTCAACGGTAGCGCGACTACCGTCTTCACTGTGCAGCCCTCCCATTCGAAACGTTCCATCCCGCCAAGGGAGCGCCTGTCGGGTGCACTGCTGTATCTGTGCACCGATGCGCGGCGGGAAAAGGGCGATCTGGCCCGATTCGTCGATGCCGCGCTCGCGGGCGGGGTCGATATCGTGCAGCTCAGGGACAAAGGATCGCCTGGCGAAGCCGAATTCGGGCCGCTGGAGGCCAAGGCCGAGCTGGGCGCGCTCGCCGAGATCAAGGCCGCGACCCGCCGCCACGGCGCCTTGCTCGCGGTGAACGACCGCGCCGATATCGCACTGGCCGCGGGCGCGGACGTGCTGCACCTCGGCCAGGGCGACCTGCCGCCCGCGTACGCACGACGCGTCGTCGGCCCCGATGTGGTGATCGGCCGCTCCACCCACAACCGCAACCAGGCAAGCCTGGCCGCCATCGACGGCCACCTCGACTACTTCTGCACCGGCCCGATCTGGACCACGCCGACCAAGCCCGGCCGCCAAGCCGCGGGCGTCGACTTCATCCGCTCGACCGCCGATTCCCATCCCACTCTCCCCTGGTTCGCCATCGGCGGCGTCGACGCGCAGCGACTCCCGGAGGTGCTGGCCGCTGGTGCCCGCCGCGTTGTCGTCGTCCGGGCGATCACCGCAGCCGCTGATCCAGAAGCCGCCGCCCGCGAACTGAAGCAAGCACTACTCGCCGCTGTCTGAGCTCGGCACACCGTGCCGGACCGACTCAGGCGAGGACGTCGGCCCTGGTGAGAGTCGGGCCCCCGGCTGGCTCACCATCGAGGACGACCTCGATACCGGGGCCGTCTCCCCGCGTGTGCAGCCAGAAGAATCCCTGGTCAGGCAGTTCGACTGTGCGAGGAAGCGCCTGCGCGAGTTCGGCGTCGGCCGCGAGCCGCACGCGCAACGGCACCGCACGCAGTTCGATCCAGGCGGTGGCGAAGCCGGGATGCAGCGGGAGGTCGGCGACCTCGTCTTCGGGGACCCAGGCCAGTTCGGCGCTCTCCTTGTTGGCGACCGTGGGGAGCCGGCTCTCGGCGTCGGCGATGACGGTGATGTAGGTCCATCCGCTCGGGGCGGCCATCGTCAAGCGTTCGGCGCGTACCCGGAGCAGGTCGGCGGTGATGCCGGCTTCCTCCTCCGCCTCCCTGACGGCCGCGTGCTCGGGTGACTCGTGCGAATCGCGGGCCCCGCCGGGCAGCGCCCAGGTATCGCCCTGATGACTCCACGGCGCCCGGTGCTGCAACAGCACCGCCGACCCGCCACCGGGCAACGGCGCACGCAGCAGTAGTCCCGCCGCACCGAACTTGCCCCAGTACTTGACCCCATCAGGGCTGTTGTACCAGCCGTCTCCGTCGCCGCGCATCCCATACTCTTTCCTCCGAGCAGCCGAACAGCAACCGCATCGGGGGTATGTGAGGGGCTGCGCTACCCGTAGGCCCACAATAAACTCCGCACAGGTAGGTGTGCACGAACGCACCGGGAGGTGAACGATGGTCGAACCGGGGAATCGCAATGCCTCGACTGAGGTGGCGGCCGTCCGCGTTCGCCCGTCATCGCAGGCCAAGACAGGTGCGGAGCATTCCAAGACGGCCGTGGCCGCGCCGGTGACACCGCGCTGGGCGCCGTTGCGACGACCGGCCACGCCCGTCGACCGGCCCCCCGCGCCCGACGTCAGAGCGTTGCGCGCGCAGTTCCAGCCCGCCCGCTTGCGCAGTTTCGCGCACTCCTCGCCGGGTCGGCTCGTTGCCGCCGGACTGGTCCTGATGGTGCTGTGCGTGACCGCGGGCGCGGTGACTTCGACGACCGTGAGTGAGCGTCAGCAAGCTCTCGGCGTCTTGCTCGACGACACCGAACCCGACGCGCATTCGGCCAACCACCTCTACACCTCGCTCTCGATCGCCGACGCCGCCGCAGGCACCGCGTTCATCGCCGGCGGACTCGAACCCCAAGCGGTGCGCGACCGCTATACCCAAGCCATCGGCGAAGCCGCTGCCGAGCTGGTGACGCAGGCCGGTCATATCGCCGATGAGGAGGCGGCCGACCCGTCGGGCACCGATCGCCGCCTGCGCACCGGCATCGCGACGGGCCTGCCCGTCTACAGCGGGCTGATCGAGACCGCGCGGGTGAACAATCGCAGCGGCTATCCCGTCGGCGCGGCGTATCTGAGCGAGGCATCGCATCAGATGCAGGCTCGACTGCTGCCGATGGCCGAGGAGCTCGAAGACCATCGCTTCGACGCGGTCACCGCCGCGCAGTACCGGCACGTGCAGCCACCGTGGACGGCGATCGCGCTGCTGATGGTGGCACTCGGCGCGCTGATCTGGGTGCAGGTCGAGCTGGCGCGGCGCTCGCGCCGGTTCTTCAATATGGGCCTGCTGATCGGCACCGGCGCGCTGGCACTGACGCTGATCTGGACGGTGGCGGCCGGTTCGGTCTCCGCGGTGGCGATGATCCGCTGCCGGGATGAGGGGGCGGTGCCGTCGGCGCGGTTGGCCGAGA
The DNA here is from genome assembly GCF_052814245.1 of Nocardia sp. IBHARD005. NCBI lineage: Bacteria > Bacillati > Actinomycetota > Actinomycetes > Mycobacteriales > Nocardiaceae > Nocardia > Nocardia sp. IBHARD005. The sequence continues at coordinate 1,978,067 of NZ_CP199935.1, read as the reverse complement.
GCCGAATCCTGGTGCAGCAGGCCCGATCAGCGGAAATGGTGAAGCTGGTGCGTCGCGACGCGACCGGCGACTACGACCGCACTTTCGATACCAATGCCGCCCGGCTCACCGAGCTGCTCGCCGGTTATCCCGAGGACGCCCCCGCGCGCGACGAAGTGGCGCACGCGCGCGCCGCGCTGACCCGCTGGCAGTCGGCCCATCAGCGGATGAACGACACACTCGAGCGCGGCGATTTCGTTGGCGCGGCCACCGTGGCCACCGGGCCGAGCGCCGCCGATTCGGCCGCCCAGGTCGACGCACTCGACCGAGCACTGGACAAGGCGGGCGCGGTGACACGGGACACCTTGCGTGCCAAGGTCTCTCGAGCGATCGACGTGCTTTCCTTCCTCGCTCCCGGCGCGTTCGTGCTCGGGATCGCGGCGGCGGCGTGCGTCGCGCTCGGGTTGTGGCCGCGACTGCGGGAGTACCGGTGAGGCGTGGACACGTCCTCGCGGCGCTGATGCTGGCCGGGCTGCTCGCCGGCTGTTCTGACAGCACGCCCGCGCCCGATGAGCGTGGCGTCTATTCCGAACCGCCGCTGCCCGCCAAGGCCATTCCGATCGGCACCGACACCCCCGTGCCGACCACCGGCGGCGAGCAGTGCGGCGATCCGACCGCGAGCCTGCGGCCGAGCACCGCCGCAGGCCCGACGATCGATGCCATTCGCGCACGCGGCAGGCTCGTCGTCGGACTCGACGCGGGCAGTAACCTGTTCAGCTTCCGCGATCCGCTCAGCGGTCGTATCGTCGGCTTCGACGCCGACATCGCCCGCGAGATCGCCCGCGACCTGCTCGGCAACCCCGATCTGATCGAATACCGCAGTCTCGCTTCGGAAGAGCGCGAGCGGGCACTGCAGGATCACACCGTCGACCTGATCGCGAAGACGATGACGATCACCTGCGAACGACGGCAGCGGGTGGCGTTCTCGACGGTGTATCTGCGGGCCGATCAGCGGGTGCTCGCGGTGAAGGGTTCCGGTATCGACGGCCTCGCCGATCTGGCGGGCAAGCGCGTGTGCGTGGTGCGCGGCACCACCTCGCTCGATCACATCCGCCGCGACCAACCGGCCGCCACGATTCTGACGGTGCCGACCTGGGCCGACTGCCTGGTGGTCCTGCAACAACGCCAGGTCGACGCGGTGAGCACCGACGACTCGATCCTGGCCGGCCTGGCCGCGCAGGACCCCTACACCGAGGTGGTCGGCGGCAGTATCAGCGCCGAACCGTACGGCATCGGCATCCCGAAGGGCGACGACGACCTGGTGCGTTTCGTCAACGCCACCCTGGACCGCATCCGCAACGACGGCACCTGGACGCGCATCCACCGCCGCTGGCTCGCGAGCCTCGGCGAGACACCGAGCCCACCCGCACCGAAGTACCAGGACTGACGGCCATGAGCACGAACCCGACCGATGATGCACCAGGGCACCGTGATTCGGCCCCGGAAGATCAGGCCCTCACCGAATCGGCCCCGCACCCCCCAGCGCGGCACGACGTGGACCGCGACCCGACGCGCACCGAATCGCCACCGCAGGCCGCCGCGCCGGACCGCCGGGAACGGCGCGAGCAAACCCAGCTGACCCAGCGCCACCGCCCTGGCACACTGCCCGGCGGGTGGACGCTGCCCGGCGACGACGAGACGCGGCCACTGCCCAAACTCACCGCCGAGGCGGCCGCGGAGTTCGCCAGGAAACAAGCGAGCAGCCGCGACCAGACTCCGCCGACCGACGCCACCCGGCGCGCCGAGGAGTCCGGTGCCGTCCAACGATCGGGCACGGTTCCCCCGGCCGGAACCTCGCAGCATGCGCAGGACCACCTCGCTACGCAGCGGGCGAGCCGACCCGCGCCGGCGGTCAACGAATCCGCGGCATATGTCCCGACCGAAGCGACGCAACGGACCCCCGAGACCTCGCCGAACGCGACGGCCGAGACTGCACAACACACCCCCGAGACCTCGCCGAACGCGACGGCCGAGGCTGCACAACACACCCCCGAGACCTCGCCGAACGCGGCGGGCGAGGCTGCACAACACACCCGCGAGACCGCTCCCTACGCGGCGACGGAAATGGCACATCGCTACGCCGAGGCCACGCCCTACGCGGCGACGGAAGCGGCACAACGGGTTCCGGCCAACGCGCCGCATGCGCCGACCGAGGCGGCCGAGCGCGTCGAGCAGCCGAGCGCGCCGGCGGCCTCCGAATCCTGGCCCTCCGCCCCGCAGACCGGCGGGAGTACCGCACGGTCGGGGCGCAGTGTGCGGACGGCGCGGTCGCGGCCTACGCGACGGCTCGGGGCCGGGCTGGTGCCGATTCCGACGGTCACCCCGGCCGATCCGCGTGACGCTGTGCTGGCGGATCCGATGGTCTCGGAAGGTCGGCGGTTCTGCTGGCGCTGCGGAAATCCGGTCGGTCGATCGACGCCCGCGCGGGCCGCCTCGACCAGCGGCGAATGCGAAACCTGTGGGGCCGCTTATGATTTCCGGCCGTCCCTGCACGAGGGCGATATGGTCGCCGGGCAGTACGAGATCCAGGGGTGCATCGCGCACGGCGGCCTCGGCTGGATCTATCTGGCCATCGACCGCAATGTGAGCGATCGGTGGGTGGTGCTCAAAGGGCTGTTGCACGCGGGTGACGCCGAAGCGCAGGCCGTGGCGGTGGCCGAGCGGCAGTTCCTGGCGGAGGTGGCGCATCCGAGCATCGTCAAGATCCACAACTTCGTCGAGCACACGGCGGGTGACGGGTCCATCGGCTACATCGTGATGGAGTACGTGGGCGGGCACTCGCTGCGTGACATCCTCGATGCCAGGCCACGCGGCGAGCAGATGCCGCTGGCCGAGGCCATCGCCTACGTGCTGGAAATCCTGCCCGCGCTGGAACATCTGCATTCGATCGGGCTCACCTACAACGACCTCAAGCCCGACAATGTGATGGTCACCGAGGATCAGGTGAAGCTGATCGACCTCGGCGCGGTCGCCACCATCGATGCCTACGGAAACCTGTACGGCACCAAGGGGTTCCAGGCTCCGGAGATCGCCCGAACCGGCCCGACGCCTGCCTCCGATGTCTACACCGTCGGCCGGACGATCGCCGCGCTCACGCTGGCACTGCCCAGCGAGCACGGCCGCTACCTCGACGGCATCCCCGAACCCGCCGACGAACCGCTGCTCGCGCGCTACGAGTTCTTCCACCGATTCCTGCTCACCGCCACCGATCCCGATCCGGCACATCGTTTTCCGTCGGCGCGGGCGATGTCGGCGCAGCTGGCGGGTGTGCTGCGCGAGATCCTCGCCTACGACACCGGCACCGAACATCCACAGCTGTCCACCGTGTTCAGTCCACAGCGCACCAGCTTCGGCACCGAGGAACTGATCAGCCAGACCGACGCCTATCTCGACGGTGTCGGCCGCTCACCGCTGCTCGATTCCCGCGATGTGGTTGCCGCACTACCGATTCCGCTGATCGACCCCGCCGACCCGTCGGCGCCGCTGCTGGCCGCGACCGCCAACCCCGAACCCGAGCGGGTGCTGGAGGCGCTGCACGATTCACGCGAGCGGGCCGAAGCAGACCCCGGCAACGCACCCGAAACCCTGGCGGGCGAATTGCTCTTCGCCGAGGCGCGGGCGCGGCTGGAACTGGGCGAGTCGGCGGCGGTATTGCACCTGCTCGACCGGGTTCCCAACGAATCCGACTGGCGCACAGACTGGTTCGCCGGTCAGGCGTGCCTGCTCGAACTCGACTACGAGGCCGCCTTCGCCTCGTTCGAGGCGGTGCTGCGGGTGCTGCCGGGTGAGATCGCGCCCAAGCTGGCACTGGCCGCCACCGCGGAACTCATTCTGCAACACTGGGATTCCGACGCACCCGAACAGTGGCGCAGCTTCGCGCAACGCTATTACGACACCGTGTGGCGCACCGACCGGGCCGTGGTGAGCGCGGCATTCGGCCTGGCCAGGCAGCTGGCGGTGGCGGGGCGAGTCGGCGAAGCGGTGCACGCGCTCGATGACGTACCCGCCGCATCCCGTCACTTCACCACCGCCCAGACCACGGCAATCCTGTTGCTGCTCACCAGCTCCCCCGCCACCGACCTCGACGAACAGATCCTGCGCCTGGCCGCCTCGCGCGCCCAGTCCATCGCCCCCGGCGAGCACCGGGCCACCCTCATGCGCACCCTGGTCCAGGGCACCGCATTGGCCTGGCTACAGGCCGGAAACACGCCGAAACGCAAGGACGCCAAGCTGTTCGGGCGAAGCTTCACCGAGCGCGAACTGCGCGAGGGCACCGAATCGGGCCTGCGCTCCCTTGCCCGCAACGCACCGGCCCGCGCCCACCGCTACGCGCTGGTCGACCTGGCGAACTCGCTGCGCCCCAAATCCTGGTTCTGAGTTATTGGCGGCTGGCGCCGCGGGGTTTTCGGCCTGTTCCCTTGATCTTCCCTCCCTCCGGGCACTCCTTCGTCGCACCCTCCAGTCAGTCCAGATCAAGGCGGCCGAAAACCCACAACTCAGGTGGTGACCAGTTCGTGGGCCGCGCGGGCGATAGCCAGTTCTTCGTTGGTCGGTACCACCAGCACCGTCACCGGGGCGAAGTCCGGCGAAATGCGGCGGATGCCAGGGGCTCTCGTCTCGTTGCGGGTCGGGTCGACTTCGATGCCGAGCCCCTGTAGTCCGGCCAGGGCGTCGGCGCGCACCGCCGGGCTGTTCTCGCCCACACCGGCGGTGAAGATGATGTCGTCGACGGTGCCGAGTTGCACCAGGTAGGCGCCGAGGTAGCGGCGCAGGCGGTGGATGTAGACGTCGTAGGCGAGCTTGGCCTGGGTGTCGCCACCATCGATGAGCTGCTGTAATTCACGGAAGTCGTTCACCCCGCTCATGCCTTTGAGGCCGGAATCGCGGTTGAGCAGTTGCTCCACCTGGCTCACATCCAGATCGGCGGCCCGCATGAGATACGGCGTGACACCGGGATCCAGATCGCCCGGCCTGGTCCCCATCACCAGACCTTCGAGCGGGGTCAGACCCATGGTGGTGTCGATCGCGACACCCCCTTGGATCGACGAAGCCGACGCGCCGTTGCCCAGGTGGAAGACGATCTGGTTCAGCTCTTCGGTCGGCCTACCCAGGAATTCGGCGGCTTTCTCCGACACGTACTGGTGCGAGGTGCCGTGGAAGCCGTACTTGCGAATTCCGTGGGCCGCAGCGAGTTTCGCGTCGATCGCGTACGTCTTGGCGGCGTCGGGCATGGTGTGGAAGAACGCTGTGTCGAAGACCGCGACCTGGGGAATACCGGGCAGCAGCTCTCGCGTCGACTCGATGCCGACCACATTGGCGGGATTGTGCAGCGGCGCGAGCACCGACAGTTTGTCGATGGCGTGCAGCACGTCGTCGGTGATCAGGGTCGGCTCCCAGAACACCTCGCCGCCGTGGACCACCCGGTGCCCGACCGCGCCGATGCCGATCGTGGTCAGGTCGAGGCCGGTCTCGCGCAACATCTCGAACGCCCGCAGCAGTCCGGCTTTGTGATCGGGTATCGCCCCGTCGTACTCGAGTTTGACCGGTCCTGCCTCGTGCACGATCCGCCCGCCGTACGCCTCACCGATCTTCTCGACCAGCCCGGTCGCCAGCACCTGCGCCGAGACGGCATGCAGCAGTTGATATTTGATCGATGAGGAGCCGCTGTTGAGCACCAGAACCAGGTCGCTCACTTGCCATCTCCCTGCGCCTGGATGGCGGTGATCGCCACCGTGTTGACGATATCGGCGACCAGCGCGCCGCGCGAAAGATCGTTCACCGGCTTGCGCAGACCCTGCAGCACCGGGCCGATCGCGACCGCGCCCGCGCTGCGCTGCACCGCCTTGTAGGTGTTGTTGCCGGTGTTGAGGTCGGGAAAAACGAAAACCGTTGCCTTGCCCGCCACGTCGGAATCGGGCAGCTTGGTGCTGGCGACGGCGGGCTCGATCGCCGCGTCGTACTGGATCGGGCCTTCCACCGGCAGTTCCGGCGCGCGCTCACGCACGAGTTCGGTGGCCGCGCGCACCTTGTCGACATCGGCGCCGGTGCCGGACGCGCCGGTCGAGTACGACAGCATCGCCACCCGGGGGTCGATCCCGAACCGGGCCGCCGTGCCCGCCGAGGACACCGCGATATCGGCCAGCTGCTCGGAGGTGGGATCGGGGACCACCGCGCAATCGCCATAGGCGAGAACACGATCGGCCAAGCACATCAGAAACACACTCGACACCGTGGCGACGCCGGGCACCGTCTTGATGATCTCGAACGAGGGCCGGATCGTGTGCGCGGTGGTGTGCGCGGCACCGGAGACCATGCCGTCGGCGATTCCCTTGTAGACCATCATGGTGCCGAAATACGAGATGTCGGCCATGGTTTCGCGCGCACGCTCGAGCGTCATGCCCTTGTGTTTGCGCAAGTCGGTGTATTCGGCAGCGAATTCGTCGAGGTAGCCCGAGGTGCGCGGCGCCATCACCGTGGCGTCGGCGATATCCACACCGAGCTCTGCGGCACGAGCCCGTACCGAGGTCTCGTCACCGAGGATGGTGAGGTCGGCGATCTTGCGCTGCAGCACCCGCCCGGCGGCACGAATGATGCGATCGTCGTCGCCCTCGGGCAGCACGATGCGTTTGCGATCGGCGCGGGCGCGTTCGATCAGCCGGTATTCGAACATCTGCGGTGTCACGACAGTCGAGGACGGAACCTGGATGCGCCGCAACAGTTCCGGTGCGTCGACCCGCTGTTCCATCAGCGCGAGCGCGGTGTCGACCTTGCGCGGGCTGCCCGCCCACATGCGGCCTCGGGTGCCGTGCACGGCGCTGGCCGTGTCGTAGGTGCCCAGCTCGGTGGCCAGGATCGGCAGCCTGGGGTGCAGGCCCTCCATCAGTCGCGCGATGGCCGGATGCGGGCGAAGGCCACCGTTCATGATCACACCCGCCAGCGACGGGAAGCCTTCTGCCTCATGGGCATTCACCAGGCTGAGCAGCACATCGGAGCGGTCGCCCGGCGCGATCACCACCACACCGTCGGAGAGTCGCTCCAGAATGTGTTCGGCGGTCATGCCGCCGACCATGATGCGCAGCGCCTCACGCTGCAGCAATTCCGGATCGCCACTGTAGATTTCGCCGTCGATCGCCGCACACAGCTCGCCCATGGTCGGCGCCATCAGCAGCGGCACTTCGGGCAGCGTCCAGGACGGCACCTCGAAACCCGCCAGGGTGGTGGCGATTTCGTCGAGCTCGTCCGGAGCGCAGCGATTGGCCACGATCGCGACCAGATGAGCGTGCTCGGCGGTGAGCTCGGTGGCACACAGGTCGACCAGCTGCTTGACCTCGCCGGGCGTGCGGTCCGCGCCGCGAACGACCAGCAGTACCGGCGCGCCCAGGTTCACCGCGATGCGGGCGTTGAAGCGCAGCTCGCTCGGGCTGGCGACGTCGGTGTAGTCGCTACCCACTATCACCACCGCGTCACAGGCCTTGGCGACGTCGTGGAAACGCATCACGATGTCGCTGATCGCGGCGGTGGGATCGCGGTGGACGTCCTCGTAGGTGACACCGATGGCCTGCTCGTAGCTGATATCGGCGGTGCTGTGTTCGAGCAGCAGTTCGAGGATGTAGTCGGGTTCATCGGTGGAGCGGGTGATCGGCCGGAACACCCCGACGCGTGCGGTGGTCGCGCACAGCATGCCGAGGACACCCAGTGCCACCGTAGATTTTCCGGTGTCACCCTCGGGCGAGGCGATGTACACGGTGGACGGCGCTTGTTCGACCATGCTCGCGAGCTTAGTGAATCGTCGGCGATTCAGGGGTTCGGTGGGGTCCGATCAGTCGCGTTATAGTCCGCCGCAATGACACTCAGTCCCCGGATCGGGGTGCGATCGGTCGGGCTATAGTCCGCCCATGACATCGCAGTTCCCGGATCGGCAGTGGGGTTCGCGCACCAATCCCCTGTCCCGCGCAGCCAACCGTCTCGCCGCGACCAAGCCGGGTTCCTGGCTGATCCGCACAATCACCCCGCTCGACCGTGCCCTGCTCGAACGCACCGACGCCAAGTACACCGTGCTCGGCCCGATCGGCGCACCGGTCATCCTGCTCACCACCACCGGCCGCAAGTCCGGCGCCGCGCGCACCCAGCCGCTGCTCTACGTCCACGACGGCGACACTCTCTACGTGATCGGTTCCAACTTCGGCCAGCATCACCACCCGGCGTGGACCGGCAACCTGCTCGCCGACCCGTCAGCCACCGTCGCCATCGCGGGCGAGCGCATCCCGGTCACCGCCACCCTGATCCCCGACGCGGACAAAGACGCGATCTTCGCCCGCTTCATCGAGATCACCGGCGCCTACGCCGCCTACCGCGACCGCACCACCCGCGATCTGCGCATGTTCGCCTTGCGCCGGGCGTAGGGCAAAGCCACGCGTCCTACCGAACCGGGTCATAGACCGCGAAACCGAGGTGACCCGCGACAGTGGCCATGTTCTTGTCGTGGGTCACCACGGTCAGGTCTTCCAATCCGCTGCGCAGGGCCGATGCCAGGTGAATGGCATCAAGGGTGCGGATGTGCGAAATGATCGCTTCGGCTTCGTTGAGGACCGCGTGATCGATCGGAATGATGTCGATGTAGTCGATGACCCGGTCTCGTTCGAGGACCGGCAGACCCTCTCGTCTGAGGACCCTGGTCATTTCTGTGCGCAACAACCGTGACGAGATGACTCTGCCCGCGCCGGCAGAGGCGGTGTTGTCGAACCACTCGGCCGCCTCGGGGGACTGACCAAGAATGATTCTGACCGCGACGGACGTGTCGAGATAGTAGGCCGTCACCACTCGCCCTTCTCTGATTCGAGCAGCTCATCGATCGAAGCAGCCGTTCGGAGTTCATGACGGGGGATAGCGCGAGTGTTAGGACGCCCGGTGGCCTTGCGCGGGATGATCTGCGTCGAGGAGACAGCGGGGACGATAAACCCGACCCGATGGTTGTGCCGGGTCAGCTCATATACCTCGCCCGACTCCACGTCGGCGACCATGGCAGACGGATTCTGGCGGAGCTCACCCACGCTGATCGACTTCATGAAGCCAGCGTACCCGAAAATTGTCTACTATTGTCTACGAGCGCCCTACGCATGTTCGCCTTGCGCCGCGCATAACCGCTCGTTCAGGCCAGGTCTGCGGGGCGGACGCGGAGCTTGGCCGCGATCCGGGCCAGCGCTCGTCCGTCGGCGGCGCTCACCTGGTCGAGGAAGCATTCGCGGACCGCGCGCACGTGGATCGGCGCCGCCGCCACGACCGCCGCGAACCCGGAGCCGGTGAGCGAGGCGACCGTGTACCGACCGTCGCCGGGGTCGGGGGCTCGGGTTACCCAGCCGCGCTGCTCGAAGCGCTTGACCACGTTCGACAGCCGCGACAGGGAACCGTTCGCCAGGAAGGCCAGCTCGCTCATCCGGATCCGCCGCCCAGGAGCCTCGGACAGGTGGCTGAGCACGAGGTACTCGAAGAGCGTCAGTCCGGCCTCGGCTTGTAGCGGCGCCTCCAAGCGGCCCGGCAGCAGCAGGATCAGGGAGGCCAGACCGGTCCAGGCCTCCTTCTCCTCCGGGTTCAGCCAGGCAGGCGCCGCTGTCTCGGCGCCCACGTCCACACCGTCGGGTTCTGGGGTCGCCGCAGTCATCGCGTCATCATAGCTGCGCCTATTGAGTTCACACGTGAAGTGCTGTCGTGCTAGTTTGACTTCATACATGAAGTCAACTGAAAGGTAAGCGCCGATGAGCACCGCCACCTTCACGAGCACCCCCGGGTACGGCCAGACCCTCTTCGACCTGCTCCACTACCGACAGGCGGTCCGCGTCGGAGACCGGGTCGATATCTCGGGACAGGGCGGCTGGGACGACGACATCACCTTCCCCGAGTCGCTCGAGGACGAGATCGTCCAAGCCTTCGACAACGTCGAGCGGACACTCGCGACAGTGGGCGCGACCTGGACCGACGTCATCGCCGTTGACAGCTTCCACATCCCGGCAGCCGAGGACACGATCGGCGACGCGCACAACCGCGTCATGGTCGAGCAGTTCCGCAAACGAATGGGTGAGCGGGCACCGATCTGGACCCAGATCGGTGTTGCCGCGCTCGGCGCACCCGGCATGCGCGTCGAGATCCGCGTCACCGCGCTCGTGGACCAGCAGGACTGACCGGGCACCCCGGTCGGTCCTGCCGGTTCGAGAGCGCAAACGCTGGTCAGATCTTGTCGACCTCGCCGTTCGACAGCGCCTTCTGCAGGGAGTTGAACACCGTCAGGCCCTGGCCGACCATGCCGTTGAGCAGCTCGCCGACGCCGTCGGGGCCGTTGAGGACGGTGAGGTTGGCGCCGGCCAAGCCGTGTGCGGCCTGCTTGACGATTTCGGGAAGTTGCTCGATGAGCATCTGGTCCAACGCGATTCGATTGTTGGACGCCGCCGCTTCGGCCTGGATGCGGGTGCGGTCGGCCTCGGCTACCGCGAGAATGCGGACTCGTTCCGCTTCCGCCTCAGCGGGTTTCACCACTTCGGCTTGAAGTTGCTGTTCGCGGAGTTCGGCGTTCTTGCGGGCCTGCTCGGCCTGGGCGTGCAGGACGGCCTGCCTGGCGATGGCGTCGGCGAGCGGGCCCGCCTGTGCCGCTTCGGCATTGGCCTTGTCGATGTCGCGCTGGTACTGGGCCTTGAGGATCGAGGTTTCGCGTTCGTATTCGGCGCGACGGCGCAACGACTCCTGTTCGGCTTCGGCGGAGCGCTGCGAGGCCTGGGCCTGGGCGATCTGGGCATCGCGCTGGACCGCCGCATTGTGCGGTGCGGCAAGGGCATTGATGTAGCCGAGGTTGCCGTCGTCGATGGACTGGATCTGGAACGAGTCGACCCACAGGCCGATATTGCTCATCTCCACCTTGGAGGCGATGAGTACCTCGTCGGCCAGCTTCTGGCGTTCCCGGATGATCTCCTCGACGGTCATCGAACCGACGATCGAGCGCAGGTGACCGGAGAAGATCCGGCCCGTCAGCACCGACATCTCCTGCTCCTGTTCGGACAGGAAGCGTTGTGCCGCATTGACAATCGACTGGGTGTCGTTGGCGACCTTGAACGCGATCACCGCACGCACATCGAGCTGGATGGCCTGCTTGGTGACGCAGCGCTCGCGGATCTCGGACTCGAACATGGCCAGCGACAGGTAGCGGACCTTGCGGAACAGCGGCACCACCCAGGTGCCGCGCCCGATGACCACCTTGAACGGGGTGTCGTCTTTGGTCTTGGCGCCGCTGACCAGCATGGCTTCGTCGGGATCGGGAACGTGATAGCCCAGCATCGCGGGCCCCTTTCATTCAGAGGGAAGCGGAATCCAGGTGACCACGTCGACCAGGCGGCCCGGGTGGACCGCGACGATCAACACGGTGGTCCAGGCGGCGATCGGTTCGTCGGCTCGGGCGAGATAGAGCTCGGTGCCCCCGCGTATCGAGACCAGCACCTCACCCAGTGCGCCCGCCTCCCGAATCGGTGACGTGATGGTGCCCGTCAGGCCGTGCACGGAATCAGTCATCGCGGGTGAACCTCCCTGTCTCGCACCGGATGCCGTCAGCGTACGGAGGGTCGGCTATCAGCGGGTAGCAAAATTCTTATTGACAGCATCCTGTCAAATATGACAACATACTGTCATGTCGAAGAAAACAGTTCACGTAGCCGTCTACGACACCCTCGCCGACTGGGAAGTGGGGGCCGCGACGGCGCACATCGCCAACGGCAACTGGCACCGGGAGCCCGGAACATTCGAGGTCGCGACGGTCGGCCTCACCACCGAACCGATCACCACCATGGGGCGGCTGCGAGCGACGCCCGACCTGGCCGTCGCCGATCTCGATCCGGCCGACAGCGCGATGCTGATTCTGCCCGGCGCTGACCGCTGGATGGGCGAGGACCTGATCACGTTCGCGCACAAGGCAAAAGAGTTCGTCGACGCCGGAGTGCCCGTGGCCGCTATCTGCGGCGCGACCTTCGGACTGGCCACGGCGGGCTTGCTCGATGATCGCGAGCACACCAGCAACGCGGCGGAATTCCTTGCCTACAGCGGGTATTCGGGCGCACAGCACTACGTCGAGGCGCCAGCGGTCACCGACCGCGACGTGATCACCGCAGACGGCATGTCGCCGTTCGAATTCGCCAGAGAGATCTTCACGCGTCTCGATCTGTACGAACCGCACATCCTCGAGGCCTGGTACAAGCTGTATGCGCACAAGGACCCGGCCGGGTATGCCGCGCTCGCCGAATACGAAGGGATCCACGCAGCTTGAATTCCGAACAGGACCTACTCGACGGCGCCGCCCTCACCGTCTTCCGGCTCAACGGTCAATTCCTGACCATCGGAGACGGATTGTCCGCGCCGGCCGGAATCTCGGTGGCCTGGTGGCAGGTGATGGCCGCCGTGCAGGACCAGCCGCAGCCGGTGGCCGGGATCGCCCGCGCGATGGGCATCACCCGGCAGAGCGTGCAGCGGATCGCGGACCTGCTGGTCGGCAAGGGGATGTGCGAGTACCGGCCCAACCCCGCGCACAAGCGGGCAAAGCTGGTCGCGATGACCGAGGAAGGCGAGGCCGCCATTCGCCGCATCGATCCGCAGCACGCGGCCATGGCGCACCGGCTGTCAGCGGCGCTCGGTCCGGCCGAGTTCGCCGCGACGGTCGCGGCCCTCACCCGTCTCGCGGCGACTCTCGACACGATCATCGCCAACGAGGATCAGCCGCGGTACACAGCGACGTGACAGCTCTGGAGGACGGCCTCGATCTCGAGGGTGAGAGTGATCTTGTCGCCGATCACGGCGCCGCCGTCGGGCAGCGGCATCGATGTCGAGGCCGAAGTCGCGATGCGAGACCACGGGGGAGGGTGCCGACTATTCCGGTGAGACGCGGCGCACGCTCCGGTGGAGGTTATGCCTGCTCCAGCGACGTAAACGGAACCGTCACCTCGACGGGCTCATCGAGCAGGAGCACGCGGCGGTGCACCGTGTGGACGCGGTACCGGCGGCCGGACCAATCGAGGCGATACTCCTCGATCTCCTCGATCCGTTGTTCCTTCTGGTCGAGGCGGACGATGAGGTAGATCGGAATGCCCGCGGCAGCGTATTGGATCCGCTTGTCGGTGATATCGGCATCGATCGTCGACTCGGACGTCACCTCGACGACCAGCAACAGATGGCTGGTAACCGTGTTGACGTCATAGGTTTCGCAGTCTCGGATCCAGACATCCGGGTACCGAATGTTCAGGCGGCGATCCGCGGCGGTTGCCTCCGCGTCCGGAAAGCGAGCCGCGACGTCGGAATCGATGACCATGCAGGGACCGCCATCGCGCCGTCCGGACTCGAGCACCCCGGCGAGGCGGCGGACGACGCGACTGTGCAGGGCGCTCTGGGCCATCAGGCGCACCACGCGCCCAGCCACGATCTCGATGTCGCCCAGGTCTTCCGCAGCCCCATCGAAGAACTCGGCAGAAGTCATCCGCAGCGGTGACTGTTCGCCCGGCGCGCTCATAGTCGACATCATTGCAGGACCGAACTCGCAGAACCATCATTCGATTCGATCAGCGCTGCCGCGAGCTGATGAACCTCGGGAAGTTTCGAACCGTGCGATCGTCGACGGCCGCTCAGTCCACGAACGGCTGACGGGTTCGCCCGACCAGGTCGGCGACCGAATTGACGATCGCGGTCGGCCGGAACGGATAGGCCTCCATCGAGGCCTTCGTCGAAATGCCGGAGGTGACGAGAATCGTGCGCAATCCGGCTTCGAGTCCGGCGATCACGTCGGTGTCCATCCGGTCGCCGATCATCACCGTGGTCGACGAATGCGCGCCGATCTGGCGCAGCGCCGAGCGCATCATCAGCGGATTGGGCTTGCCGACGTAGTACGGGTCCTTGCCGGTGGCCCTGGTGATCAGCGCGGCGACCGAACCGGTGGCGGGCAGGACGCCGTCGCGTGAGGGCCCGGTGGCGTCGGGGTTGGTGGCGATGAATTTCGCGCCGCGGTCGACCAGGCGGATCGCGGTGGTGATCGCCTCGAACGAGTACGTGCGGGTCTCGCCGAGCACCACATAGTCGGGGTCGACGTCGGTGAGTACGTAGCCGATCTCGTGCAGCGCGGTGGTGAGCCCGGATTCGCCGACCACGTAGGCGGTTCCGTTCGGGCGCTGCTCGTTGAGGAACGTCGCGGTGGCCAGCGCCGAAGTCCAGATCGATTCCTCGGGAATGTCGAGACCGGTCTGGCGCAGGCGGGCCTGCAGGTCGCGTGGGGTGCGGATCGAGTTGTTGGTGAGCACGAGGAACGGGATCTCATTGGCGCGCAGTTCGGCGAGGAACTCGTCGGCGCCGGGGATCAGCTGATCCTCGTGCACCAGCACGCCGTCCATGTCGGTGAGGTACGACAAGATCTGCTCATCCTTGGTAGCCACCAGTTAATTGTCCGCTAAAACGCGGCACGATGGGTGACCGAACGGCCCGGCGCGGAGGACGGATCGCGCGCTAGTGTCGACTGGCAGGGGTCAATGGACGATAGGAGTGGCTGGAATGGTTGAGCTCAAGCTCGGGTACAAGGCATCGGCAGAGCAGTTCGGTCCGCGAGAGCTGGTCGAACTCGGCGTCGCCGCCGAGCAGCACGGACTCGACAGCGCGACCGTGAGCGACCACTTCCAGCCGTGGCGCCACGACGGCGGCCACGCGCCGTTCTCACTGGCCTGGCTGGCAGCCGTCGGCGAGCGCACCGATCGCATCCAGCTCGGCACCTCCGTGCTCACCCCCACCTTCCGCTACAACCCCGCCGTGATCGCGCAGTCCTTCGCCACGCTGGGCTGCCTGTACCCGGACCGGGTGATGCTCGGTGTCGGTACCGGCGAAGCGCTCAACGAGATCGCCACCGGTTACAAGGGCGAATGGCCCGATTTCAAGGAGCGTTTCGCCCGACTGCGTGAAGCGGTGAAGTTGATGCGCGACCTGTGGACCGGCGAGCGCACCGATTTCGACGGCGAGTACTACCACACCGTCGGCGCCTCCATCTACGACGTTCCCAAGGGCGGAATCCCCGTCTACATCGCCGCCGGCGGCCCGGTGGTCGCCCGGTACGCGGGTCGCGCGGGCGACGGTTTCATCTGCACCTCGGGCAAGGGCATGGACCTCTACACCGAGAAGCTGCTGCCCGCCGTCGCCGAGGGTGCGGGCAAGGCCGACCGCGATGTCGCCGGCATCGACAAGATGATCGAGATCAAGATCTCCTACGACACCGATCCCGAACTGGCACTGCAGAACACCCGCTTCTGGGCCCCGCTCTCACTGACCCCCGAACAGAAGCACGACATCACCGACCCGATCGAAATGGAGAAGGCCGCCGACGCCCTCCCCATCGAACAGGTAGCCAAGCGCTGGATCGTCGCCAGCGACCCCGACGAAGCCGTCGCCCAGATCAAGCCCTACCTCGACGCAGGCCTCAACCACCTGGTCTTCCACGCCCCCGGGCACGACCAACTCCGCTTCCTCGATCTGTTCAAACGCGACCTGGCCCCCCGCCTGCGAGCCCTGGGCTGAGCGTGATCAGTCGGGGCCGAGTGCTGGATTCGGCCCCAACCCGATCAGCCCCGATTCCCGAGGTCGGGCAGGCCGGGGCGGTGGTACTGCATCGCCGTCAGCACCTGCGCGATGGGCGTCGCAGGTCGCACTGCGCTACGACCAACCCTTGAGACAGTCGGCGATGTGCGCTATATCGGCCAAGCCTTGGGCGGCGTTGTTCATCAACACTTCCTGTTCGTCGGGCTCGATTCGCAGCGTTACGCCATTGATGCGCAACATCATTGCCGCCGCAAGGAATGCCGTGCGCTTGTTGCCGTCTACCAGTGCATGATTTCGGACGACCGAATGCAACAGTGCCGCCGCCTTGCTGTACAGGTCCGGGTAAGCGTCGGCGCCGAACACCGTTATCTGAGGGCGGTGCGCTGCCGAAGCCAAAAGCCCATAGTCGGCGACCGCTGCATCGGTGCCGTTCACTGCCGTCGCGATGGCCAGCAATTCGGAGATGTCGAGATAGACCACGCTCACGCGAGCCGCTTCAACAGCTCGCTGTGACGGCTCATCTCATCACCGAGCATGGCAGCGAACACGTCGGCTCGACGGGTCAGGTACAGGTGGATGGCCTCTTGGGCAAGCTCTTGCTTGCTGCGGCCCTCGCGTTCGGCGGCAGCAGTCAGCGCAGCGTCATCGTCGTCGTTGAGGCGCAATGTCATAGCCATAACCACGATGGTATCATCCAGGTATCATGTATTTGAGGAGCCACGACCCCTAGGGCGACCTGCCGGACGAAGAACGTTTCGACAGGTCGACTCGGGACATGCGGGTGAAGCTAGCTCAGGGCGTGGTCGAGGTCGCCGAGCAGATCTTCGAGGTCTTCCAGGCCTACCGAGATGCGGACTACGTTGTCGGACAAGCCGATTGACGCGCGTCCCTCTGGACCCATGGCTCGGTGGGTGGTGGTGGCGGGGTGGGTGATCATGGTTTTGGCGTCGCCGAGGTTGTTGGAGATGTCGATGATGCGGAGGCGGTTGAGGACCTCGAAGGCTCGTTTCTTGCCGTCGTCGCCGTTGAGGGCGAAGGTGACTACTGTGCCGCCGCCGGTCATTTGTTCTTTGGCCAGTGTGTGTTGTGGATGTGATTCCAGGAAGGGGTATTTCACCCAGTCGACCGAATTCTTGGTCTCCAGGAACTCGGCCACCCGCAGGGCCGACTCGGTGGCATGGCGGACGCGCAACGGCATGGTTTCCAGGCCCTTGAGCAAAGTCCAGGCGTTGAAGGGGCTCAGGGCTGGGCCGGTGTGGCGCATCAGGGTTTTGACGGGGCCGTCGATGTAGTCCTGGGCGCCGAGGATGGCGCCGCCGAGGACGCGGCCCTGGCCGTCGATGTGTTTGGTGCCGGAGTAGACGACCACATCGGCGCCGAGCTCGAAGCCGCGCTGGAGCAGGGGGGTGGCGAAGACGTTGTCCAGCACCACCTTCGCGCCCGCGGCGTGGGCGAGCTCGGTGACCTTGCGGACGTCGACGAGGGTCTGCATCGGGTTGGCGGGGGTCTCGAAGAAGACGGCCTGGGTGGGGACGGAGAGTGCCTGCTCCCACTGGTCGAGATCGTCACCGTCGACGAAGACGGTTTCGATGCCCCAGCGCGGGAGGATCTCGTTGCAGACCACGAAACAGGAACCGAACAGGCTGCGGGCGGCGACCAGTCGGTCGCCCGCCTTCAGCAGGGCACCGAGCGCGGTGAACACCGCCGACATGCCGGACGCGGTCGCGAAGGCCGCCTCGGCGCCGTCGAGCAGGCGGATGCGCTCCTCGAACATCGCCACGGTCGGATTACCGAAGCGGGAGTAGACGAAGTGCTCGACGTCGCCGGTGAACGCGGCTTCGGCGGCTTCGGCGCTCTCGTAGACGAAACCCGAGGTCAGGTACAGCGCCTCGGAGGTCTCGTCGAAGCCGGAACGGCGCAGGCCACCACGCACGCCGAGCGTGGCGGGACCGACGCCTTCGGGCAGTGGCTTGTCGAACGAACCACCGGTGATCATGCTTTTCTCCTTATGCCTGACGCCACGGCAGGCCGACCGCGCGCCAACCGGTGCTGCCGCGCTGACCGAACGCGTCGGGACCACCTTCGAAACCGTCGAGCACGTTGTAGGACGGCGCCACGCCCGCCGCCGTCGCCAGGTTCGCCGCGTGCGCGGAACGCTGACCCGAGCGACACAGGAAGACCACCGGTGCGTCGTCGGGGCGACCGGCCAGTGCCTGCTCGAGCTGCACACCGAACTCCGGGTTGCGCGTGCCGGTGCCGTCGACCCATTCGATGAAGTGGGACGGGCGTTCGATGGAACTGGTGTCGGGGATGCCGATGTGTGCCCACTCGCCTTCGGTGCGCACGTCGACCAGCACCGCGCCGGGATGCTCGGTGAGTAGCTCCCACGCCTTCTCAGGGGTGATGTCGCCGGCGTAAGTCATGTCGATCCTCCTGCGTGAATCCGCTCTTGCCGTGCCGGAAATCCCCGGACACACGGCCAGGTCGTCACCCGGAGCACCCCACCGCGGAGGAGGGTTGCCGACCAGCGAGCCGGGGCTTGACGCTGGCACTCATGACCTTGCGATCTGAGATTGCCTCGGCACCGGTCATCGTGTCAAACGATTCAGAACGCGCACACCAGCCACGCGCTGTCGACGCGGGTCAGTTTCCAGGTGTTGGTCGATGGACTGCCGTTGACCACGAGGGTGGCGTCGATTTTGGCGCGGTCGCCGTTGACGGTCGCGTTCTCGAAGCCCTTACCGTCGATCGTGACAGTGGATTTCGGGCCACCGAGCTGCTCGCTGAGGCCGGATTTCTCCTCGTCGAACCCGGGGCAGGCCACACCGGTCGGCGGACGGAGGTCGCTGCGCGAGCGCGCGTCGATATAGTTGGTGACGGCGGCCGCGAGACGGTCGGCCTCTGTGACATTTTTCTCAGCGGGTGAGAGCAGTCCGCCCACCACGATGCCGATGAGCACGATGATCGCGATCACCGCGGCCGCGACGAACGGGACGATGGAACGCTTGTCGGTCTGATCCACCACTACGGGCTGGTCATCCGAGCCTGTTTGCTCCTCGTTCATGCTCTAATCCTGACAGATCCCGTGCGGGCAGCTACACCGCGCGCCGGGTGCCCGCTGCGTCGCAGCTAGAATCGCTTTGATTGCGGTCGGCTGCCGGGTGGGATAGCAGCTGCCAGCAAGCCGGCCGGTTGACTTAGCCTAAGCTAAGTTGACGCCGTCAAATCAGTTCTCGACCAAAGGGTGCGCGTAGAAATGACCGAACAGAGTGCAGCGACTCGCCCACTTCGCATTGCGATCGTGGGCGCGGGACCGGCCGGTATCTACGCCGCCGACGCCTTGATGAAGTCCGATGCCGACGTGAGCATCGACCTCTACGAGCGCATGCCCGCGCCCTTCGGCCTGATCCGCTACGGCGTCGCCCCCGACCACCCGCGCATCAAGGGCATCATCACCGCCCTGCACAAGGTCCTCGACAAAGACCAGGTCCGCCTGCTCGGCAACATCGACTACGGCACCGACATCACCCTCGACGACCTGCGCCAGTTCTACGACGCGGTCATCTTCTCCACCGGCGCCAACGCCGACCGCGCCCTGGCCATCCCCGGCATCGACCTCGACGGTTCCTACGGTGCCGCCGACTTCGTGTCCTGGTACGACGGCCACCCCGACGTCCCGCGTTCCTGGCCGCTGGACGCCGAGAAGGTCGCAGTGCTCGGCGTCGGCAACGTCGCCCTCGACGTCGCCCGCGTGCTGGCCAAGACCGGTGACGAACTGCTCCCGACCGAGATCCCGCCGAACGTCTACGAAGGACTCAAGGGCAACAAAGCTCTCGAGGTCCACGTCTTCGGTCGCCGCGGTCCCGCGCAGGCGAAGTTCACGCCGTTGGAGCTGCGTGAGCTGGATCACTCGCCGACGATCGAGGTCATTGTCAACCCCGAAGACATCGACTACGACGAAGGCTCCGAAGCCGCACGCCGTAACTCCAAGCAGGTCGACATGGTCGCCAACACCTTGGAGCAGTGGGCCATCCGCGACCACGGTGACCGCCCGCACAAGCTGTTCCTGCACTTCTTCGAGTCCCCCGCGGAGGTGCTCGGCGAAGACGGCAAGGTCACCGGCCTGCGCACCGAACGCACCCAGCTCGACGGCACCGGCAACGTCAAGGGCACCGGTAACTACACCGACTGGGACATCCAGGCCATCTACCGCGCTGTCGGGTACCTGTCGCAGAACGTCACCCAGCTGCCCTTCGACGACCAGGCAGGCACCGTGCCCAACGAGGCCGGTCGCGTGATCTCCGACGAGACCGCCGAAGGCGACGCCCGGTTCATGCCCGCCACCTACGTGACCGGCTGGATCAAGCGCGGCCCGGTCGGCCTGATCGGCCACACCAAGGGCGACGCCAACGAGACCATCGCCTGCCTGCTCGACGACGCCAAGGCCTTCGCCCCCGCGCCCAAGCCCGAGCTCGACGCCGTCACCGAGTTCCTCGAGGGCAAGGGCATCCCGTTCACCACGTGGGCCGGCTGGTACCGCCTCGACGCTCACGAGCGCGCCCTCGGCGAGCCCGAAGGCCGTGAGCGCGTGAAGGTCGTGGAGCGCGAGGACATGCTGCGCGCGTCCGAGCCCAACAAGGCTTGAGTCACAGCTCCACGAACATGCGGTACCGGCGAACCTCGGTATGCCGGTACCGCGCCACAAACCTATACTCGAGTCCGCCAGCAACCGCACCACCAGCCCCGTCCGACCCGACCTCGAGGAGGGTCCGCCGCGCAGCGGCGGTTCGCGCCCGTCCCGACGATCAGGCGCCGTGGCGTAGGCGACGAAGGAGCAAGCCACGGTGCCTGATCGTCGGGACCCGCAGGGGCGCGAACTCGAGCGCGCCAGCGCTCCAAGAGCACTGTTCGATGCCCACGTCCACATTATCGATCCGCGGTTTCCGCTGATCGAGAACGAAGGCTATCTACCCGAGCCCTACGTGATCGATGACTATCGAAAGCGCATGGCGCACTTCGATGTCCGCGGTGGTGCGGTCGTCAGCGCGTCTTTTCAGGGCGCCGATCAGACGTATCTGAAGGCAGCACTGTCCGCGCTCGGGCCCGGCTGGGTCGGCGTGACCCGGCTGGATCTCGATGCCACCGATGACGAGATCCTCGAGCTGAACCAGGCCGGTGTGCGCGCGCTGCGGTTCAATCTCAAGCGCGCCGCCGCCGACATCACCGAGATGACGGTGCAGGCGTTGCGCGCGTACGAACTGGCGGGCTGGCATGTCGAGCTCTATATCGACGGTCAGATGCTGGCCTCGCTGCAACCGGTGATCTCCAAGCTGCCCGCGCTCTCGATCGACCATCTCGGTATGTCCGAGGAGGGTTTGCCGTATCTGCTCGACCTGGTTGACCGCGGCGCGAAGGTGAAGGCGACCGGGTTCGGGCGGGTCGAGATGGATGTGGCCGAGACGCTGCGGCGCATCCACACGGTCAATCCGGGTGCGCTGATGTTCGGCAGCGATCTGCCCGGCACGCGCGCCGGTAGGCCGTTCGAGGAGCGCGATGTGGACCTGATCTGCCAGGTGGTCGGCGCGGATATGCACGCGGTACTCGAGGACAACGCCCGCGATTTCTACCGGCTGCCCGCCGTGCGCCGCGACCCGGTGCCGCCCTCGCGCGCCGAGAACCCGACCATCCCGCTCCCGCGCAACCTGCTGCCCGGCGCGGACGAGCACACCCGCCCGCTGCCGGTCATCGAATAGCCAGTTCTCGGCGGCCTGCCGTCAGATATTCAGCTCAGTATCGCGCCGGTGAGCCACACGCCCGAGGCGATCAGCGCGCCGAACAGCTCGACCAGCATCGACAGCCCGACGCCCTTGAGCGCGTGCACCGTCGCGGGCCAGGCCAGGTCGTTGGTCTTCAAGCGGTACAGCTCGGCCAGGTACACACCGAGCACGAAGCCGATGAACAGGCCGATGATCGGGATCACGAAGAAGCCGACGATGCCGAGCAGCGCGCCGGCCAGCAGCGCACGGTTCGACACCCCGGCTTCGCGCATCCGCTTACCCGGCCAGGTGTACTTCACGACGCCGGAGAGCACCAGCGCGACGGTCGCGATCGCCAGCACCGTCCAGGCCATCGCGCCGCCGGTCATGAACGCCCACACCGCGATCGCCGCGAAAATGAGGATCACCCCCGGCAGAATCGGTACGATCACGCCGACGATGCCGACCAGAATGACGAGGCCGACAAGGACCTCACCCCACACGCCCACTACCGGTCCTCCCGTTGCCGCGCCGAGTCGCGCTCGTGCGAATTCTCACCCATGCTCTACCCGAGCCGCCACCCCACCGCTATTGTCGGAGTGTCAATACCGTACCTATTTTTTTGATGACGAACTGAGGTCACCGCGTGAGCACGGAGTCCACCGCCAAGCAGGGGCCCCTTGCGGGCATCAAGGTCATCGAGTTGGCAGGCATCGGGCCAGGCCCGCACGCCGCGCTGCTGCTCGCCGACCTCGGCGCCGACGTGGTGCGCGTACAGCGCGCCAACCAGCTACCCGGTTTCCTCGAGCGACCGCAGTGGCGTGGGCGCACCATCGTCGAGGCGAATCTGAAGGACCCCGCCGACGTCGCGAAGATCCTCGACCTGGTCGAGAAGGCCGATGTGCTGCTGGAAGGCTTCCGGCCCGGTGTCACCGAGCGCATGGGCCTCGGTCCCGACGAGGTGCTCGCCCGCAACCCGCGCCTGGTCTACGGCCGGATGACCGGCTGGGGCCAGGACGGTCCGATGGCCGATCGCGCGGGCCACGACATCAACTACATCTCGCTCACCGGCGTACTCAACGCGATCGGGCGCAAGGGTGAGCGGCCGGTGCCGCCGCTGAACATGGTGGGCGACTTCGGTGGCGGCTCGATGTTCCTGGTGTTCGGCATTCTCGCCGCGCTGCTCGAGCGGCAGAGTTCCGGGCAGGGCCAGGTGATCGACGCGGCGATGGTCGATGGGGCACTTGCCCTTTCGCACTTCGTCTGGGGCCTTCGCGGAATGGGCATGTGGTCCGACGAACGCGGCACCAACCTCCTGGACACCGGCATGGCGTTCTACGACACCTACGAGACCTCCGACGGCAAGTACATGGCCGTGGGCGCGATCGAACCGCAGTTCTACGCCGAACTGCTGGCCGGGCTGGAGATCGATCCGGAAGGTCTGCCGATGCAGATCGACCCGAACGGTCAGGAGCAGCTGCGCAAGCTGTTCACCGACAAGTTCCTGACCAAGACCCGCGACGAGTGGACCGCGATCTTCGACGGCACCGACGCCTGCACCACGCCCGTGCTCACCTTCACCGAGGCCACCGAGAACCCGCATATCGTGGCCCGTACCGGCTTGATCGAGATCGACGGTGTGGTCCAGCACGCGCCCGCGCCGCGGTTCTCGCGCACGCCGGGCGGCACGCCCACTCCCCCGCCGAACGTCGCGACACCGATCGAAACGGTCTGGGCTGACTGATTTGCCGGCCTGTCGTCGGTAAAGTTTTTCTCTATCGACGACAGGCCGAAGATCCGAACCGTCAGAACGCCACCGAAGGTGCTCGCCGCCCTCATCGCGGTCATCACCTTCGGCGCCGCGGTGCTGTGCTTCATCCTGGCCGAAGGATTGTTCGACACCCGTCAACCGCATAACGCCGAAACCCATTGCCACAGTGAGGCACCGGTGCCGGTGATGGTGAGTGTGCTCAACGGGCTCGCGACCGGGCTGCTGCTGGCCGCCGCGTTCTCGCTGCTGTGTTTGCTGGTGCTGCTGTTCCGCTATCCGTCCGAACGCAGCGCGGTCGCGGTGCCGTTGACCGCGGTGGGGTTGGTGGCATCGGTGCTGTTCATGTTCGGGGCCGGGTACGAAACCGTTCGCCCCGCACCGGTCGCCACCGGGTACAACCCGTGCGCGTTCAGTAGCAGGTGAGCGGTTGGAGCGGGTCGGCGGCGCGCGGCGTGAGGGCGTCGTAGGCGGCGGCGATGGATTTGACGGCGATGCGCAGGTCGGCCTCGGGGTGGGCGTAGGGCAGCCGGACGAAACGTTCGAAGGCGCCCTGAACGCCGAAACGTGGTCCAGCGGCGAGTAATACACCGTGGTTGGGGGCGGTGGCGGCGAGCGCGGTGGAGACCGGGCTCGGCAGCTGGGCCCACACCGACATGCCGCCCGCGCCGACCGCGATGTGCCAGCCGGGGAGGTCTTCGGCCACGGCGTCGAGCAGGGCGGTGCGCTGGGTGCGTAGCTGTTCGCGGCGGCGCTCGAGGATGGGTTCGGCGTTTTCGAGCAGGTGGACGGTGGCGAGCTGATCCATCACCGGGGTGCCGAGGTCGACCGTGGAGCGGATGCCGAGCAGCTTGGTGATCAGGGGCTGATTGGTGCGGATCCAGCCGACGCGCAGGCCACCCCAGAACGACTTCGACGCCGATCCGATCGTGACGATCTCGGCGCCCTTCGCGAACGCGGCGACCGGCGGGGGCATCGAGCCGTCCGACAGGTTCAGGTCGCCCATCGACTCGTCGACGACGACGGTCATCCTGGTGTCGCGGGCGATAGCCGCCAGTTCGGCGCGGCCCTCGGCGCCCAGCAGCAGCCCGGTGGGGTTGTTGAAGTCGGGAACCAGGTAGGCCAGGGTGGCCGCGGTTTGCCGCGCAGTGCTGCGTAAGCCTTCGAGATCCCAACCGGCGTCGGGGAATTCGGGTCGCAGCGGGATCGGGATGGGGCGGGCGCCGACGTCGCGAATGGCTTCGATGGCGTTCGGGTAGGAGGGGTGTTCGATCAGGACGCGCGCACCGGGTGCGGCGAGCACGTTGAGGAGCAGCCGAAGTCCGTGTTGCGCACCGAGAGTCACCAGGATCTGTTCCGGTTCCGTCGGCAGGCCACGGGCGATGTAGCGGCGGGCCAGCGCTTCGCGCAGCGCGAGGATGCCGACCGGGTCCATACCGTGGGTGCCGAGATAGGACGGAATTCCTTGCAGTGCGATGGAATACGCGTCGTGCAGCTCCGGGGAGGCCGGCATCGCGGCGTAGGTCAGGTCGATGGTGGGCAGTTCCGGCTGCGCCATCAGGGGCATGATGCCGCGGCTGGGCTTGGCGCCGTCGTGCTGGATCACCGGCGGCAGCGCGACGGTGCTGCGGGAACCCTGGCGGCTGATCAGGTAGCCGTGTTCACGCAGCAGCGAATACGTGGACGTGATGGTGGTGCGGCTGACGCCGAGGGTGCCCGCCAGATCGCGCTCACTGGGCAGCGCGACGCCGAGCGGGGCGCGACCGTCGTGGATCAGCAGGCGGATGGCCTCGGCCAGGGCCAGGTAGGCGGGCCGGTGCGGGCGGCGTTCGGAATCACCGCCGGTGTCGGGGTCACGCCACCGGCCGAGGTCGCGAGCCAGGCCCGCTGCGCCGATCACTCTTGTCGCCATGAAGTCCAGTATTCCCTAAGTGGATATTTCTAAGCAAGGCCAGTTGGCGGATTATTCCTGACATGACCACTTTCCTTGCCCTCGCCGTTGCCGTTGCCTTCGGGGTGGTGGTCTACTACTTCTCGCCCAAAAAGGGCGAGCTGCCCTTCTGGCCCTTCCAATATCTGCCGCATGACCGGGCTTTCGGCACCTATGACGAGCAGCGACTCTTCCGGGATCTCGATGCGATACGGGCGCACGAAGTCAGTGACGATGCAGTCCAGTTGCCTGA
This sequence comes from Nocardia sp. IBHARD005, assembly GCF_052814245.1. NCBI lineage: Bacteria > Bacillati > Actinomycetota > Actinomycetes > Mycobacteriales > Nocardiaceae > Nocardia > Nocardia sp. IBHARD005. The sequence goes on along the minus strand of NZ_CP199935.1, from coordinate 1,952,730 downwards.
AACTGGCCTTAACAATGCCTCGACCGACACGGAGCGGGGGTCGCTCGCCGCGTGAATGTGTCTTTGTCGGTGGGTCGGCGCACACTGTGACCATGAGTGACTCGACGCAGACCGAGACGGTGGTCTCGGCACTGTTCGACACCGCTATCGGGCTGTGCGCTATCGCCTGGCACGGTGACGCCGTTGTCCGGTTCCAGCTACCCGAGGCCAGCGAGGAGGAGACCCTCGCACGGATCACCCGGCCGTTCGATGGGTCCGCGGTGCCCGAGAGTGCGCCGGGGCCGGTGATCGTCGAAGCGATCGCGGGTATCCGCGCCCACCTCGATGGGGCGGCCGACTCGCTGCGCTGGATCGAAGTGGATCTACGGGGCGTGCCGGAATTCCATCGCGCGGTGTACGCGGTGACGCGCGAGATCGACCCGGGTCACACGCTCAGCTACGGCGATATCGCCAACCGCGTCGGCGCTCCCGGCGCCGCGCAAGCCGTTGGACAAGCGTTGGGACGCAACCCTGTTCCGCTCATCATTCCGTGTCATCGGGTGCTCGCGGCCGATCACGCGCTGCACGGGTTCTCGGCACCGGGCGGGATCGGCACCAAAGCGCGGCTGCTGGAGATCGAACGGACGCCGGGGTTCGGCGAGCCGATGTTGTTCTGATCGGCATCTCGATCGGCCGCCGCGGGTGCCTGGGCGGGCGCGCGACCCACCGGATCCGGGGTCGCAACCGATGAATTCTTCCGACGGCCCCCGTCTCAACGAGCAAGATCGGACTCGCCCGGTCCGGACCAACTGCCGGATCCGCGAAACCCACGCGGACCTGCGGTCGAGATGATCGCGTACCGTCGAGCGCGGCGGCCCGTTATCGAGAGGAATTCCCATGCAGACTGTGACATCGGCCGACGGCACCACGATCGCCTACGACCGGATCGGTGAGGGCACCGCCGGAACCGTCATCCTGATCGGTGGTGCGTTCAGCTACCGCGAGTTCCCGACGATGGTCGAACTCGCGCAGACACTGGCCGACGACTACGGGCTGACGGTGCTGAACTACGACCGGCGCGGGCGCGGTGACAGCACCGACTCCCCCGGCGTGTACGACGCGGCCAACGAGATCGCCGATATCGCGGCGCTGGTCGAGGCCGAGGGCGGGAAAGCGGCGCTGTTCGGCTGGTCCTCCGGAGCCGCGCTCGCGCTGCTGGCCGCGCAGTCGGTGCCCGGCGTCACCGAAGTGGTGGCTTTCGAGCCGCCGTTCGCGGTCGACACGAAAGGCCATGTGCCGCCGAAGGATCTGGAAGCCAAGCTGCATCCGATGATCGCCGCGGGCGAGCGCGGGAAAACCGTGCGGTACTACATGACCAAGGCGATGGGGATCCCGTTGCTCATGGTGGCGGCGATGCGGATGACACCGTTCTGGAAAACGCTTGCGGCAACGTCGAATTCGACCGCTCATGACTGGGCGGTGATGAAGCCGTACATGCAGGGGAAGAAGCTGGATCCGGCCGACTGGCAGGGTGTCGAGGTTCCGGTGCTCGTCCTCGCGGGCGACCGGACCGCACCGCTGCTCATCAAGGGCTCGAAGGCCGCGGCCGAGGTGCTGCCGAACGCGGAGTTCGCCGAGCTCCCCGGCGTGAGTCACAACCCGAAGATCTCGATCCTCGCCCCCGCTGTCGGCGAATTCCTCACCCGCACAAGGTGATCAGGGTGGCGGTGGGTGATCGCGGAAGAACTGGCACGGCGCACCGGTGAGGTAGCCGTCCAGGCAGGCAAAGTAGGCCTGGACGCAGCTGTTACTCGTGCAACCGACGGTATAGAGCATCCCGCGAATGCGCTCGTTGCGCTGTTGCGAGGGGGTGAGGGTCTGCGCGGGCGGTGGCGCCGAACTCGCCGGGACGGCGCTGGGCGAGGGAGCCGGGGCGTCCTGAGCGGCGCATCCGGGCAGAACCGCCAGCGCGAGTAGAGCCGCCGAAGCCAACCCACGTCGCAGAGCCATCAGCTACCTCCATCCGAAACCCGTCTCGACGCTACCCCGGCGAGCATTCGGACGCCGAGGTGGTCGCCCGGAGCCACTTCCGGCCGGATCGCACGATTACGCCAGGCCGTGCCGTTCGGGCCGATTACGCCGGGCGCCCGATCCGGCCGGAGTTCCGAAGGGACCGGGCGATGCGTATTCGCGAGGCGCGGCCAGGCCGTGCCGTTCGGGCCGATTACGCCGGGCGCCCGATCCGGCCGGAGTTCCGACGGGACCGGGCGATGCGTATGCCAGCGCGAAGCGCCACCGACGACCGCGCCGATCCGGTGAACGACCTCGTCGACGGTGTGGCCATGCAGGCGTCGGAGGTTCGCTTCACCGAGGTCGCGGGAAGCCCCCACCCCACCCGCAAGGTGCCGACCAGGGTCACCGGGAGTTGCGCCGGTTGGACAGCTGATGCCGAGGGCCACGGCTAGCGGGCTGGGTTAACGACCAGTCAGAGGGTGGCGCCGTAACCGCTGCCGAGCACGCCGCCTACGACGGCACCTGCCGCGGCTGCGGGAACGCCGAGAACGGCGGCTCCGGTCGCCGCACCTGCCGCAGCACCGATGGCAGCGCCCGCGCCGGTGCTGGCGGCCGCGATCGGCCACACCGCGGCAAAGCCGACACCGGCCGCCGCCAAGGCGCCCACGCCCGCGGTCGGGACCGCGGCCGCCGCACCGAGAATCGTGGCTGCGCCCGCAGTGCCCGCGGCGCCCACCGCGAAGCCGACACCGGCACCGAGAACAGCACCGGCGAGTCCGCCGCCGACCGCGCCGACGGCAGCAGCCGGAACGCCCGCGATCGCGGCACCGGCCAGTGCGCCACCGACGGTCGCCGCGGCGATCTTGTCCGAGCGGCTCGGGTTGATGCCGACCGAGCGGCCCTGGGTGGCGATGGCGGCTTCGACGTTCGCGGCTGTGCCGTTGACATCGCCGAGGATGTCGTTCGGGACCTCGTCCGGGACCGGGGTGGTGAAGTCGCCGATGCGCAGTGTGCGCTCGGGCGGGGCGATCGGGGCCACCGGCTCGACCGGCTCCGGGAGGTGGAGTTCCTCGATGACGATCGGCGGGGCGGGCGAAGTGTATTCGGGCACCGGGCGCGACCGCTCAGGGTTCAGGTGGCCGAGGGTGTCGGGGCCGTCGAACTTGGCCAGATCCGAGCGACCGCCCTCGTCAGCGGGCGACTCGGTGGTGACACCCGGCTGCACCGGCGGATCGGTGACGCCCGGCTGCGGCACCGCGATAGCGACACCCGCGCACGCAACCGCCAACGCCATCGGCAGCACCCCGATAACCGGGCGAGCAATCCGCCGCACCGTCGAAGAGTTCACATTGACAGACCGACGAATCACGCCGACACCCACTAACCAGCTCAAGGAAAGCGACACGTCCCCGCGCATCGCCCGCGAACGATAACGTTTGCCGGCCGGATGCTACAAATCGATAGCCAGTAAGCATCAATAAACCCGTACCGCCCTGACCAGCACCAAAACCACGACCACAACCACAACCAAGGCCAAGACCAAGACCAAGACCAAGACCAAGACCACCACAACACACACCCAGCCACACCGTCCACCCCAGGCCCGCCGGGCTACCGCACCCCCAGCCACACCGCCCACCCCAAAACCGCCATGACAGCACTACCAACCCCCACCCGCGACCCCTAGGGAGCGGCGGCCACGAAGTGGCCGGTCCGCGGCCGGGTCGCCGGTTAGCGCTCGAAAGCGCTACGCCGAAGGCGTTAGTCTCGAGCGCTAACCGGCGGCCCTCAGGGCCGCGGACACGCGCGCGCCAGCGCGCCAACAAACACAGCGTCAAACCTGCCTGGGACTACCAAAACAAAAGGTCCGGCGCCGCAACCGGCACCGGACCTCCCGACTAGTTCCCCAGCCTCACATCAGGCCAACACGTCGTGAGCCTCACATCAAGCCAACACGTCGTGCCGAACGATCGTCTGGTCACGACCCGGCCCAACCCCGATGCACGAGATCCGCGCACCCGACAGCTCTTCCAGCCGGAGCACGTACGCCTGCGCGTTGGCGGGCAGCTCCTCGAAGGTGCGGGCGTGGGAGATGTCCTCCCACCAACCCGGCAGCTCCTCGTAGATCGGCTTGGCGTGGTGGAATTCGGTCTGCGTGGTCGGCATCTGCTCGACCCGTTTGCCGTCGATCTCGTAGGCCACGCAGATCGGCACCGTGTCCAGGCCCGACAGCACGTCCAGCTTGGTGAGGAAGTAGTCGGTGACGCCGTTGACGCGCGTGGCGTACCGGCTGATCACCGCGTCGAACCAACCACAGCGACGCGCACGACCGGTGGTGACACCGACCTCGCCACCGTTCTTGGCCAGGAACTCACCGAAGTTGTCGAACAGCTCGGTCGGGAACGGACCAGAGCCCACGCGGGTGGTGTAGCACTTGAGAATGCCGAGCACCGTGTCGATCTTGTTCGGTCCGATGCCCGAACCCACCGCGGCCCCACCCGCGGTCGGGTTGGACGAGGTGACGAACGGATAGGTGCCGTGGTCGACGTCGAGCAGCGTGCCCTGCGAGCCTTCCAACAGCACGGTGTCGCCGCGCTCGAGCGCCAGGTTCAGCTCGAGCCGGGTGTCGGAGATGCGGTGCTTGAACGATTCGGCCTGCTCGAGCACCTCGTCCACCACCTGCTGCGTGTCGAGCGCGCGGCGGTTGTAGATCTTGACCAGCACCTGGTTCTTGAACTCCAGGGCGGCCTCGACCTTCTGGGTGAGGATCTTCTCGTCGAGCACGTCGGCCACCCGGACGCCGACGCGGGCGACCTTGTCCTGGTAGCAGGGGCCGATACCGCGACCGGTGGTGCCGATCTTGCGGTTGCCGAGGAAGCGTTCGGTGACCTTATCGATGGCCACGTGATACGGCATGATCAGGTGCGCGTCAGCGGAGAGCAGCAGACCGGAGGTGTCGACTCCGCGCTCTTCCAGACCGGCGAGCTCGTCGAGCAGCACACCCGGGTCGACGACGACACCGTTACCGATGACGTTCTTGACACCAGGGGTGAGGATGCCGGACGGAATCAGGTGCAGAGCGAACTTGTCGCCATTGGGGAGAACTACCGTGTGACCGGCGTTGTTGCCGCCCTGGTATCGGACCACCCACTGCAACCGCTCACCGAGCAGGTCTGTAGCTTTGCCCTTACCCTCGTCGCCCCATTGGGCACCGATGAGGACGATTGCCGGCATTTCGGAGTCTCCTACAGATCGACGGCAGCACACGCAGCACTGCAGCTACCTGCCGTATTGAGGCGGTGGCCGGAGACACAGTCTAGCCGACGCCTGATCAGGTCCTGTCGGCCTGCCCCGTCGCAGGCCTCCCGACCCCCGCCTACCGCACCTGCCCTGATCGGTTACGGTTATCAGTCGGCAGTGAGTTTGCTCGACCGAGGAGGGTGTGCCGCAGTTTGAGTACCCACGTTCTCCGATGCGGTGATATGCCGGTCCCGATCGCGCTGTCCTCCTTACCCAACACCCAGACCGGGCGGGTGCCCGATGTCGCGGTGATCGATGAACTGCTGCCGGTGCTGGCCGCCGACAGCCTGCCGCGCCTGATCGTGCTCGGCGCCGACGCCTCGCTCGCGGCCGTGCTCACCCATTTGATGCGCACCGAGCGGTTGCATGTCGAAGTCGGTTTCGTGCCGGTCGATACGACCTATGCCTCGCGGGTCTATCAGACCGGGACCGGTAACGGCGCCGCGAAACGAGCGGTGGAGGGCAGGGCGATCGAGACGCCGCTGATCCGCGACGACACCGGCACCGTGCTGGTCGGGCGTGCGAGCATCACCGGCGTCGACGACGCCAAGCTCGAAGGCGAAGCCTATGTCGACGACACGCTGCTGTTCACCGGCACGGTCACCACGATGCTGATCTCGCCGACGATGACCATGCCCGGTGTCCGCGCCTGCGTGCGCAAAGGCATGCGCAAGCGCACCTGGGTATCCGGTCGCGCCGCCCAACTCGGCACCCCGGGAGCCGTGGTCACCCGCGACGGGATCACCGCCGAACGCACCGTGCCCCGCTCGACCTTCTATCGATTCGAACAACCCTGGTTACTGGTGCGATGACTTACTCCTTCCCCTCGGATCGGCGGACCGGGCACAGCGCGGTGCGGCCGAGCCCGGTTTTCCTGCTGATCGTGCTGGTCGCGGTGGGCGGCGGTGCACTCGCCTGGGACGCCGATATCGAGTCGGTGCGCGCCAAGGTCGGCGTCTTCGCGCTCGTGGTGTTCGGCTGGATCATCAGTTTGTGCCTGCACGAGTTCTCCCACGCGTATGTGGCGTGGCGGGCCGGCGATCACGAGGTGGAGGTGCGTGGGTATCTCACGCTGAATCCGCTGAAATACAGCCACCCGGTGCTGTCGATCGGCCTGCCGCTGGTGTTCATCGCGCTCGGCGGGATCGGTTTGCCCGGTGGCGCGGTGTATGTGGACACGACCCGGTTCAAGACGAGTGTGCAGCGCCTGGTGAGCGCGGTCGGACCCGCGTCGAACGCGCTGTGCGCGGTGGTGCTGCTGATCGTGATCCGGGCTTTCGGATCGGTCGCCGAACATCCCGCGTTCTGGTGCGGGCTCAGTTTTCTGGCATTTCTGCAGATCACGGCGTTTCTGCTGAACATTCTGCCGGTGCCGGGGCTGGACGGCTACGGAATCATCGAGCCGTCGCTGAGCTACCAGACGCGACGCTCGCTCGATCAGTTCAAGCCCTACGGCATGTTGATTCTGTTCGCTGTCATCTTCTTCACCCCGCTGAGTCAGGTGTTCTTCAACGGCGTTTACGCATTGTTCGAACTGTCGGGGGTACCAGAGGTGTGGGCTGCCTACGGCAGCCAGTTGACCCGTTTCTGGCGTTGATAGCCTCGGGTCAGTCTCGACCCTGGAACGGAAATTGCGTATGAGCTCCACCGGATCGTCCGCTGTCCTGTCCGTCGTCATCCCAGCGCTCGACGAAGCAGCGGGCATCACCGCCTGCCTCGAGCGTCTTGTCAGCCAGGATGCGATCGATGAGATCGTCGTCGTCGACAACGGCAGTACCGACAACACCCGCGAGATCGTCGCCGAACTCGCCGCCCGCTTTCCCAAGATCGAACTGATCTCCGAGCCGCAACCCGGCGTCGCGTTCGCTCGCAACACCGGTTTCGGCAAGGCTCGTGGCGACTACCTCGGCCGCATCGACGCCGACACCCTCGTCTCCCCCGAGTGGGGCGCCACCGTGCGCGCCCACCTCGACTCCTACGCCGACACCATGGCGGTGACCGGCATCAGTACCTATCACGACTCCCCGATCGGCATCTTCCTCGCCGCCGTGATCGGCGGGCAGGAACGGCTCGGGATGATCAAGACCCAGCCCGTCGGCAATGTGCACGGTGCCAATATGGCGATCCGGCGCTCAGCGTGGGAGCAGGTGCGTTCGGCCACCACCACCCGCCGTGACCTGCACGAAGACCTCGATCTGGCACTGTGCCTGTCGAAGGCGAAGCTGCGCATCGACCAGCTGCCCACGTTGCGGGCCGAGATCTCCGCGCGGCGGCGCAAGACCCCGCCTGACGTGTGGTGGAAGTACCAGCTGCGCGGCCTGCAGACCATCGCCAACCAGGGCTACCACATCGTGCCGTTCCATCGCGCGGTGATCACCGGCGCGTGGATCATGCACACCTCGCAGTGGCCGATCTACCGGGCGTGGGACTTCGACCGCAAGCGTTTCTCGCTGCGACCGGGGCGCCCCCGCGTTTCCCCCGTCGGCGACTGACCCAAGGGACACCGACGCGTCAGCGGTCCTCAGTCCTTCGCGCATGGCCGGAGCGAATGCGGAGGTACGCCTACTCCTGCTCCGGCGGGACATACGGATTGGCCACGGTGGGCGGGAGCAGGGCGATCGCCGAGATGCGCTGCATCCCACACACCACCATCAGATCCACCACGGTCGAACGGATCTGCGCGAACACCACATGCGCCGACAAGCCCGCCCCGGCAACGAGTTCGGGGCGCGCACCCTTGGCGACGCTGCGCAACGACGTGAGGGCTTCGGCCTGATCGGGTTGCTCGCCCGGGTCGGCCAGCATCATCTTGCGGACCACGTCGGTGGCGTGGCCCAACTGGTCGACCAGCTCGATCAAACGCGGATCGAGGACCTCGTCGTCGCGGACCAGGGTGAGCGAACGGCGAAGCAGCACACGGGTATTGCGGACGGCGTTGTCGAGTGGGTCGGCCGCGTTCTGGATGCGTTCGAGGCGTTTTCGGGAATTCCAGTACAGCGGCGATATTCGGCTGATCTCCCGGCCGCCCGCGAGCGCGTCGCGTAGCGCGTCGATCTTGGGCTGGGTGTCACGCACCGCCGACAGCGAGTCCGACACCATCGTCGAGTTCTGCTCGAGCAGGCCGTCGGCGCAGACGATCATCGACTTACTCATCACCGACAGCACGTCGGCGGCGTGTTCGCGGGCGCGGCGCACCGGGTGCAGTGGGATCAGCGCGACCATCAGCACGCCGACGAGTCCGCCGATCAAGGCGTCGATCATGCGGTTGGGGCCCGCGCCGGGCGCCTGATTCAAAGTCGAGACCAGCACGGCCGAACCCGCCGCCTGGATGGTCATGAGCGCGCCGCTGCCGAGAAACACCGACACCGCCATCGCACCGGCGACCACCAGGCCCACCTGCCAGACACCGGTCCCGACCTGGGCGATGAACAGGTCGCCGATCCCGATGCCGACCGCAACACCCACCACCAGCTCCACCGAGCGGCGCACTCGCGCACCGAACGAGATACCGATGGAGACCACCGCGGCGGTCGGCGCGAAGAACGGTTCGACGTGGTGGACGAGGTCGTGGGCGATGAACCAGGCCAGTGCGGCGCCGAGCGCGCACTGGATGATCGGGATGGCCGAGAGCCGCAAGCGTTCGATCGACGCCCGGTACCGGCCGACGGTCGTGACCTTGGCGGCCGCGACCACCGGAGTGGCGACGGCGACGAAAGGCTTGTGCTGACTCACCTACGGCTCGGACCCGACCACTGACTCAATCCAGGCCGAGTTCGCTCGCCGCGCGCGGATCGCAGTCCTCGAGCAGGTCGAGGCAGCGCGCGTACTCCTCGGTTTCGCCGATCGTCTTCGCAGCGCCGGCCAGCGCGCCGACGCTACGCAGGAAGCCCTGGTTGGGTTCGTGGCTCCACGGAACGGGGCCGAAACCCTTCCAGCCGTTGCGGCGCAGCAGGTCGAGGCCGCGGTGGTAACCGGTGCGGGCGAAGGCGTATGCGGCGACGGTGTCGTGGTTCACCTCGCCACCGGCGCGCGTCAGCGCGGCCTCTGCCAGCTGGGCCCATGCGATCGAAGCGGCCGGGTATTGCGCGACGACCTCGACAGGGTCGGTGCCCGCGGCAATGGCGTCTTCGGCGTCGGTCAGTTCGGGAAGGAGGACCGGCTGCGGTCCGAGCAGGTCACCGAAGGAGGTCATGGGTTCATTGTGCACCGAGGGTCTGACAGGCGCCGACCCGCCCGCCGCAGCACTCACCCACGCGCCCCCGCGCCTTCGCTACGGCCATGCGCAACAGACTTGGGACCGCTTCGCGTCCGCGCCTATTAGGCTGAGCGCAGAGTGCAACGTTCGAGCCTGAGCGAGGGGTACAGAGGTGTCCGACCCGACCGACGAGAACAACCCGGCAGCGGAGTCTGCCGGTCCCGGCGCGCCCGGCCTGCGTGACGATTCGTCCGCGTCTCCTCCCGGCGCACCGGAGTCGGTCACCGAGCCGGACCGCGCGACGAGACCGCCGGTGGGTGCGGATCAGACGGTGGTGATTCGGCGCGGGGATCTGCCGGGTCAGCCCGATGACGCTGCGCGGGCGCAGGACGCGCGCTCCGGTGGGATGCAGCCTGCCGCGGGGCAGGGCGATCAGCCGGGTGGTCCTCAGCGCGCAGGTGGTCCCGATGCTCCCGGTGGAACTCGGGCGGGTGGAGCTGCGCAAGGTGGACCTCGCGCACCGCAGGGCAACCCCGCCGGTGGACGGCCGGGCGGCAACGCACCCGGCGTTGGACCGGCGCGGCCGGGCAATGTGCCCGGTGCACAACAGTCTTCGGGCCCGGGGTCGCAGCAGGCATGGGGTCGGCCAGGATTTACGCCCGGCGGGACGCGTCCCGGCGCCGGAGCGCCTGGCAATGCGCCCGGTGCGCAACAACCTTCAGGTCGGCCGGGCAATGTGCCTGGTGCACAACAACATCCGGGTCAGGGTGGACCGCGCTCCGGTGGTCCGGTCGGCGGGCAACAGGGCGGCGGACCGCAAGCGGGACGCGGACCTGGTCCACAGCAAACCGGTGGTCCCCAAGCGGGACACGGACCGAGCGGCCGACCCGGTCCGCAGCAGGTGGGTGGACCGCAAGCGGGCCGCGGACCAGGTTCGCAGCAAGCCGGTGGACCCCGAGCCGGGGAAAATGCCGGTACGCCCGGCGCTCGGCCGACCGGCGGACCGGGCACTGTGAGTGGTGGACCGCGACCTGCCGGGCCGGGTGGTGCTCCGCGAGTGAGCGTGCCCGGTGGTGGATCGCCATCCGCCGGTCGGCAAGCAAACGCGCCCGCGAGTCCGGGTGGGCAAGGCGCGGAACAGGATTCAGCTGGTGCCGGGTCGCCGTTGGCTGGGTTGGTGCAAGGGCTGCCCGGCGGGAACCGGGACGACCAGGCGGATTCTTCGTGGCCGAGGCCTCATGACGAGCAGGGCCCCGACCTCGCCGGACCGGACGCAGCGACGACCGCGATGTCGATTCCTGGGCGGAATCCGGCAGCGGGGCGTGGCGGTTCGGCCGATGACCAAACGGTGAAGTTCGGTGGCGCCAAGGCGAAGTCGGCGCAGGCGGATGTGCCGACCGCTGGGATGGACAAGGCCGATCTAGCCGAGGCCTCGGAGGCGAAGTCCGACAAGGCATCCACGCCGAGCGACACGACCGCGCGCGGCTCGATCGCCGGCGCAGCGGCAGCGGGCAGCGGATCCGACGATCCGTCAGATCCGCGGAGCTCGATGTCGACCGCCGATCGCGGCCCTGGCACGCGCGCACACGACGGTGACAGCCACACAAACGGCACGGAAGCTACCGCAGCCGAAGCTGTTTCGAGTGTGTCTGCCGCCGCCGGTCCGAAGGGTGATCCGACTGCCGCTGTAGACGCGGGGTCCGAGGCCGGCTCGGCCACGGCCGCACAATCAGGGGCCGCTTGGTCCGAGGTCGCGGGAGCGGGTGACCCGCGGGGCGACAAACCGGTCGACGTCGACGCGACCGAGAAGTTCCAAACGGCTGGGCCGAAGGTCGGCGGTCCCGCTTCCGAGGATCAGACCGTGGCGATGCGCGTGGCGAACTCGGCGGATGCGCCGACCACCGCCATGCCGGTGCAGCCGAAGACCGCCGGTCCGGGCGGAACCGATCGGGTGGTGCCGCCTGCCGGTGGACGGCCCGCGATGACCCCGCCGCCGAATACGCCGCGTGGTCCGGCAGGGCCACGCCAGGCCGGCCAACAAGGGCCTGCCGGGCCCGGCCAGTTCGGGCAGGGCCAGCCCCCGGCTGGTCCGGCCCAGCACGGGCAGGCAGGCCTCGGCCAGCACGGGCCAGCGGGTCCGGGTCAGCTCGGACCGGCGGCGCGCAATCAGCAAGGACCCCGTCCCGGTGGACCGGAGCAGCTTGGACCTGCCGTTCCCGGACAACAGGGCCCCGACCGGGCGGGGCCGACGGGCCCCGGTCCACAAGGCCCCCGCGGTGCAGCGCAGCAGGGCGTCGAGGAGACGCAGCCTTCGCCGCCGCGCGGACCGGGTGCCCCGCAGCGCACGGGTGGATCGGCACCTTCGCCCGCGGATATCCAGCCGACTCGCCCCGCACAGCAGTTGGCGGAGGGGCAGCGACAGGTGGCAGCGCCCCAGCGAATCGGGACGCCGGGTGAGGCACCCGCGGAACCCGGTGCGAAGCGGTCACAGAAGTGGCTGCTCACCGCCGGTGGCGCCGCGGTGCTGGTGGTCGCCCTGATCGCGGCAGTGGTGGTGTTGATAGGCGGTGCCGACAATTCGCCTGAAGGACAGGTGAAGGCGGTCATCGGGGACTACACCGACGCACTGCGCAGCGGTGATCTCGAGGACCTGCGGGCCAGCACGTGTGGCGAGCTGCACGCGTTCTATCAGGACATCACTGCCGAACAGTTCAAGGGCGTGCACGAGGTCTCGACCGAGCGCGGTTCCATTCCGGTGGTCGACAGCGTGGACGCGGTGCGGATCACCGGCGACACCGCGCTGGCCCAGGCCACGGTGTACACCACGGCGGATCCGTCGAAGCGGACCGCGCGGACGTTCGACCTGCAGCGCACCGACGGTAGCTGGAAGGTGTGCGACCCCGCGGGTACCCCCTGATCGTGCGTTGACCCGTCGTAGCGGACACATCTGACTGCTATGACGGGTCACACATAACTGGTGATCCAGATGGGTAAACAAGTAAAGTTTTCCGGATCATGAGCAGGGAACAGACAGTGGAGCAGCCGGACATCGACGCTGTGGTCCCGGATGCGACGCTGGTTGGTCAGCGCTTCGGGTTCCGCGATCACTACGAAATCGGCCGCGAGAAGATCCGGGAATTCGCCAGGGCGGTGCAGAATCTGCACCCCGCCCATCAGCAGGAAGTCGACGCGCGCAAGCTCGGCTATGACGGGGTGATCGCCCCGCCGACCTTCGCCTCGGTGATCGGCATGACCGCCACCCGCGCCCTGCTCGACACCGTGCTCACCGAGTACGACCTGTCGCAGGTGCTGCAGACCGACCAGGTCTTCGAGCTGTTCCACCCGATGCTGGCCGGCGACCGGATCAGCACCGAGATCGAGATCGAGTCGATCCGTCAGTTCGGCGACAACGACTTCATCAACGTCGGCTTCAAGCTGCGCAACCAGCACGACCAGGTCGCCGTGCAGGGCACCACCACGATCGTGGCCCGCCGCGGCATCGAGGTCGACGCCAATATCGTCGAGGCCGTCGAGAACATCAGCATGCAGCCCCGCCCCGACACCGTCACCGACACCGGCGACGTGCTGATCCGCCGCACCGGCCCCGCCCCCGAGCTGCTCGCGCGCGAACCCGTCGCGGTCAACACCACCCCCGAATTCGACACCCTGGCAAAGGGAACCGAGCTCCCGCCCGCCACCGCCCGCCTGACCCGCGGCGACCTGGCCAACTACGCGGGCGTCTCCGGCGACCCCAACCCGATCCACTACAGCGACCGCGCCGCCGAGCTGGCCGGGCTGCCCACCGTGGTGGCCCACGGCCTGCTCACCATGGGCCTGGCCGCGCAGTACCTGACCGATTGGCTGGGCGACCCGACTGCCATCGAGAAGCTGAGCGTCCGGTTCTCGGGGTTCGTTCCGGTTCCGCCCGCCGAAGCCGGCGTGATCGAGTTCTCCGGAAAGATCAAGTCGGTCGATCCCGGTCGCCGCGCGGCGACGGTGCTGTTGAGCGGAGTTTCCGAGGGCCGCAAGCTCTTCGGCCGGGCAGTGGCTGAGATCCGGCTGACCTGACCGCCGCCCCGGGAATTCAGCGGGCAGCCGCTACGCCACGGCGATAAAGATCAAAACGGTTCCGCCGATACGGATTACGTCCCCATCGGCCAACAGCGCGCCATTGTCGATCGGCACCTCGTTCACATAAACCCCGTTGGCGGAGTGCAGATCCTTGATCAGCAGACCGGCCCGGCTCGGCATGATGTGCGCGTGATACCGGCTGGCCTTCGGATCATCGAGGACCAGTTCGTTATCGGTCATGCGGCCGATCCTGATGCCGCCGTGGGGAATCGGCAGCGTGCGGCCGTCGGCGAAACGCAGATTGCCGTTGCGGATCGACTGCGGCACCTCGGTGACGGTCTCGGTCATCGCCGCGGCCACCTGATCAGATCGCCTGGACGCCAACACATTCAACGGTTCCTGCCGCAGAACCCGCTGCTCCAGCTCGATCAAGGCCGCGCCGGGATCGATCCCCAGTTCCTCGGCCAGCACCCCACGCACCCGCCGGCACGCCTCCAGAGCGTCCGCCTGCCGCCCGGACAGAGACAGCGCGGTGATCAACTGTCCCCACAGCGGCTCGCGCAGCGGATGCTCGTTGGTCATCGACACCAACTCGCCGATCACCGAAGACGCCCGACCGCAGGCGATCTCAGCGTCCACGCGGGCGGAAACGGCGAGTAGCCGTTCCTCGTTCATCGCGGTGGCAAAACCGTCGGCGAACTGCAATCCGGCCAGGTCGGCCAGCGCCCGCCCGGTCCATTCCCGCAGTGCCGCGCCGAAGAGATTGGCGGCACCGGGGTGGTCACCCACGTCGAGACACCTCGAACCCGCTTCGCGCGCGCTCTCGAACCGTCCGAGATCACAGGCGGTATCCGGGATTTCGAGCCGATACCCCGCACCCTCGGTCCGCAATACCTGCGCCGAATCGATCCCCGCATTGCGCAGCGCTTTGCGGATGTTCGACACGAACACCTGCAGACTGGCGGCGTAGGAATCCGGTGGATCCTCGTTCCAGACCATCTCGGCAAGCACAGCAGAAGACACCGCGCGCCGCCTGTTGACGGTGAGCGCGGCAAGAAGAGCGCGCGGCTTGGGCCCGCCGACCGCTACCGGCTCACCGCCGACGAGCAATCGGACGGGCCCGAGCACACGGACATCAAGACTCATGAGCTCGGGCCCCGTTTGCTGGTGCGAAAATCAGGAACCGCTGACGGAGCGACCGGCCGACTTCAGGTCGTTGCAGGCCTCGGCCACGCGCTCGGCCATCGAGGTCTCGGCCTTCTTGAGGTAGCTGCGCGGGTCGTAGACCTTCTTGTTGCCGACCTCACCGTCGATCTTCAGCACACCGTCGTAGTTGGCGAACAAGTGACCGGCGATCGGGCGGGTGAAGGCGTACTGGGTGTCGGTGTCGACGTTCATCTTCACCACGCCGTAGCGCAGCGAGTCCTCGATCTCGGACTTCAGCGAGCCCGAGCCACCGTGGAAGACGAAGTCGAACGGCTGCGCACCCGCGGCCAGGCCGAGCTTGGCGGCCGCGACGCGCTGGCCCTCGGCCAGCACCTCGGGCTTGAGCACCACGTTGCCCGGCTTGTACACACCGTGCACATTGCCGAAGGTGGCCGCGAGCAGGTACTTGCCGTTCTCGCCACCGCCCAGCGCGTCGATGGTCTTCTCGAAGTCCTCGGGCGAGGTGTAGAGCTTGTCGTTGATCTCGGCCTCGACGCCGTCTTCCTCGCCGCCGACGACACCGATCTCGACCTCGAGAATGATGTTGGCCGACTGACAGGCCTTCAGCAGTTCCTTGGCGATTTCGAGGTTCTCGTCGATCGGGATGGCCGAGCCGTCCCACATGTGCGACTGGAACAGCGGGTTCAGGCCGTTGTTCACGCGCTCCTGCGAGATCGCGATCAGCGGACGCACGTAGGTGTCCAGCTTGTCCTTGGGGCAGTGATCGGTGTGCAGCGCGATCGTCACGTCGTAGCGCGCGGCGACGATGTGCGCGAACTCGGCCAGTGCCACCGCGCCGGTGACCATGTCCTTCACACCGAGGCCCGAACCGAACTCGGCGCCACCGGTGGAGAACTGGATGATGCCGTCACTGCCCGCGTCGGCGAAGCCCTTGATGGCGGCGTTGATCGTCTCCGACGAAGTGCAGTTGATAGCCGGGAACGCGAACGAGTGCGCCTTGGCCCGGCCGAGCATCTCGGCGTAGACCTCCGGGGTCGCGATAGGCACAGCAGTGACCTCCGTCTTGTGGGGAACATAAACATTCTGTCAGGCCACACCCTAAATTACAGCGTGTCCGAACACTTGTTTGCATCCGGACACCGCCCTTCCCGGGCGTCCGCAGCTCACACCAGGCGTGGTGTGAGTATCGGTTCCCGCGTCGACCGGGACGGTTTCACCGATGCCCAGAGGGTTTCGGTCAGCGCCTTCCCGTCGGCGGACATTGGTGACCCGGCCCCCTGCGCGGGGGTCCGGGGATCGTGGAAAGCTCTGGTCAGTCGTCGGCCACACGGCAAGATTGATCGCCGCGTTGTGGTCACGGTCGGCTCGAAACCCACACCCGCAGACGAATATCCGATCCGCTAACGTCAGGGTGGGGTTGATCGTCGCGCAGGCCGAACACCGCTTGCTCGACGGATACCACCGGTCCGCGGTGACGACCGTGCCGCTACGCCACGCCTGTTTGTAGGTCAACAGCCGGGCGAAGTCGGCCCATCCGGCGTCGCTGATCGCGCGAGCCACATGATGATTGCCGAGCGCCCCCGCCACGTTCAAATCTTCGATCACAAGCCGGTCGTGGGTTTTGACCAGCCTGTTGGCGACGGGATCACACCGATTCCGGGCAGGGTCACCGACCGGGCGGTGTCGTTGTCGCCGACCCGGACCGTCGACCGTCCGCCTTTGGGGTGTTTGTTGCGGATCCGGAACGATGGCGTGGTCTTGTGCTTCTTCTTGAAGCGGGGGAACCCGACCCGTTGACCCGCGCGCCTACCGGTACGGGAGTCCGAGAACGCCGCCAGGCCGCGTCCGCAGTCCACGGCGGCCTCTTCGAATACTTGCTGGCACACCTGGGTGCGCCACTTCAACCCGGTTACCTGGATCTCTGCGACTCCGTCGGGGCAGACGGCGAAGACTCGTCCAGCGGCTTCGGTCTTCTTCCAGGCGTTGAATGCGTTGATCAGGTCGAACCGGTTCCAGGGGACCGGGTGTTGCGGGTTGGTTTTGCGGTGGTCGAGGGCGGTTCTGACGAAGTGGAGACTTTGGTTGAACGCGAACCGGGACGCACCGGCATGCCGCGCGAGCACGTCGGACTGCTCGACGGTGGGGTCGAGGCAGTATCGGAAAGTGGTGTGGCGGCCCATCATCGAGGAGTGTGACACAGGCCACTGTCGTGATTGAACGCGGACAGCCAGACGGAACCCAGGCTCTCGATCGGTAGGATTCAGGCTCGGGCTGGACGCGGCGGGCACAGTGTCTCGGTGGTGCTCTCAGGAAGGCGAGAGCGGTATCACCGGGTGGCGAGGTTCACCCGCAGGGCACTCATGTCACAGATCGGACCGGTACTGTGGGGGCCGTGACTTTGCTGGCGGTATCCGATGCGGTGACGAACAACCTTGCGTTGACCCAGTTGCTGGACCCGATGTATCTACTCCAGCAAACCTGGCTGAAGAACGCGGTGCTACCGGCCATCCTGGCGATTGTGTTCATCGAGACGGGTTTGCTGTTCCCGTTGCTGCCCGGTGACTCGCTGCTGTTCACCGGCGGCATGCTCGCGGCGCAGCCGGGCTCGACCCTCTCGATCTGGGTGCTCGTGCCGCTGGTGATTCTCACCGCATTCGCCGGCGACCAGTGTGCGTATTGGATCGGCCGCAAGATCGGTCCGGCCATCTTCAAGAAGGAAGACAGCCGCTTCTTCAAGAAGCACTACGTCACCGAGACGCACGAGTTCTTCGAGAAGCACGGCCCCAAGACCATCATCCTGGCCAGGTTCGTGCCGATCGTGCGCACGTTCATGCCGGTGCTGGCCGGTGTGTCGCAGATGAGCTACCGCAAGTATGTGGCGTTCGACATCGTCGGCGCGGTGCTGTGGGGTGGCGGCGTCACGGTGATCGGCTACTTCCTCGGCAATGTGCCGTTCATCCGCGACCACGTCGAAGCGATCTTCCTGCTGATCGTGTTCGTCTCGATCCTGCCCGCGATCATCACGGTCGGTAAGAAGGTGCTCGAGCGCCGCAACGCACCGGCCACGCCGGCGCAGAGCGGCGAGCTGGCGGCTTCGACGAACGAGACGCACTGATCCGGCGTGACCGCAGTACCGTCGACCCTCGCTATGGGTAGCTTCGATCCGCTGATCTCGGCAGGCCCCGCTGTGGTCTGCACGGTGGTGCTCGTTTTCGTCTTTCTCGAATGTGCGTTCATCATCGGACTGTTCCTGCCCGGCGATTCGATGCTGATCACCGCAGGCATCGTGCTGGCCTCGCACGCCAATGGCGAAGCGCAGGTCTGGGCGTTGTCGGTGGGCACAATGCTCGCGGCGATCGCGGGTAATCAAGTGGGTTATGTCGTCGGGGCGCGTACCGGGCATCGCGTGGTGGCGCGCAAGAACGGCCGCTACATCAACACCAGGAATCTGGCCAAGGTCACCGATCTGCTCGAACGGCACGGGTTCCTCGCGGTGCTCGTGGCCCGCTGGATTCCGTGGGTGCGCACACTGTGCCCGATGGTGGCGGGCGCGGCCGGGATGGATCATCGGCGCTACACCGTCGCCAGCACGCTGGGCGCGATCATCTGGGCGCCGGTGCTGTTGTTGATCGGGTATTACGCGGGCGAGTTCCTCGAGCAAGTGCCGTGGCTCATGCCCGCCGTGATCGGCACGCTGATCGTCGGTCTGATCATCGGCACCGTGCTCGGTATCCGGCACTACCGCCAGGAGATGGCGAAGCCGGTCGAGGATTACGACCTCGAGCCCAGCATCACGGCCGACGCCGAGCGCTGAGTTACAGTCCGGCCGCGCTGACCTG
Organism: Nocardia sp. IBHARD005; assembly: GCF_052814245.1. Taxonomy (NCBI): domain Bacteria; kingdom Bacillati; phylum Actinomycetota; class Actinomycetes; order Mycobacteriales; family Nocardiaceae; genus Nocardia; species Nocardia sp. IBHARD005. The sequence goes on along the minus strand of NZ_CP199935.1, from coordinate 1,934,166 downwards.
GTAGGCCGCTTCCATCAGCATCCAGCCGGACAGCTGCACGGATAAGTCGCGTTCCGGCACAGCCGAGGCCGTCACCGAACCGCCCGCGGTGAACTTGCCCGCGCCCGCGGTGCCGCCGGGAAGCCGGGCCGGTTTGCTCCAGTCGTGCCCGAACAGCGGCTCGCCCTCCACCTCTAGCCGATTGGCCCAGGCGGCCGTGGCCGAGGCTTTGACGATGGCCGCGGCGGTGCGCCGATCGGTGTCGGCCTGCTTGCCCTCGCCCGGCAACATCAGGGCGACCACCGCGAGATAGCGCGCCAGCACGCCGTTGAACAGACCACCGTCACCGCCGCCGCCACCATTGATCACCAGGCGGGTGGTCATGTGTTCTTCCACGGCGGACAGCAGGGTGCTCACCCGTGCGATGTGCCGGGCGTCGTCGTCGGTATGCACGGCCAGCTCGGCCTCCAAACCGAGGACGACACCCTGGCAGTAGCTGAACACGGGGCGTTCGATCTCACCGGAGGGTAGGTGGATACCGTCGAGGATCAGGCCGGATTCGGGGTCACGGAGGGTGGCGTCGAGCCAGTCGGCCATCTCTCGCGCGCGCTCCACGCGGCCGAGGCGTAAGAGCGCGATGCCCGCCGGGCCGTTGGCGGGCGCGTTGAAGAAGTCCGATTTGATCCGCCACGGAATGCCGCCGCCGACCTCTGGTTCCCAGGCGCCATAAAGCTTCTGTTCGAGGGCGAGGAGTCCACTGCGGGCCGAGGTGAGCTCCTGGGTGCGCTCGGCGCGTTCCAGGGCGATGGCCAGCCAGGCCATGTCGTCGTAGTAGCGGTTGGTCCAGCCGGTGATGTTGCGCAGCCGGATGCCGCGGGCGATAGCGCCGATGCGCCTGCGCCGTGCGGGGGTCGGGACGCGGTTGGCGGCGTCGACCGCCACGTCGAGCAGGTGGGCCTGCCACCAGTAGTGCCAGCCCGCGAAGGCCCGTTCGCGGCGGGTCGCCGGCCAGCCGACAACACCCAATTCCGTTCCCGGACAACCCCACAGCATGCGCAGGTGCCGCGAGACGATCGCGGACTCGGCCATATCGGCACGCTCGGACCACAGCGCCGGGGTGGGCACGGATCCGGCACGATCAGAGGGCTGGGGGCGCCGGCCGCTGCGCGAGGTCATGGCTCCATGGTGCCAGGTGGTACCGACAATCCGTGCCCATTCCGTTACCAGGCCGCGGACAGATCGGCGTGTTGACGGATCCAGGCGTGCATGGCGATGCCCGCGGCGACACCGGCGTTGATGCTGCGGGTGGAGCCGAACTGGGCAATCGAAACAGTCAGCGCCGCTGCGTCTTTCGCGTCGTCGCTGACGCCGGGGCCCTCCTGCCCGAACAGCAGCAGGCACTCGCGTGGCAGGTCGGCGGTTTCGAGTGGGACCGCGCCGGGCACGTTGTCGACGGCTACCACCGTCAGCCCCTCGCGCGCGGCGAACTCCCGCAGTTCGGCGAGGTCGCTGTGGTGGACGAGGTGCTGGTAGCGATCGGTGACCATGGCGCCGCGGCGGTTCCAGCGCCGCCTGCCGACGATGTGCACCGCCGCGGCGGCGAAGGCGTTGGCGGTGCGCACAACGGTGCCGATATTGGCGTCGTGGCCGAAGTTCTCGATGGCCACGTGGAACGGGAACCGGCGGGCGTCGATGTCGGCGACGATCGCCTCGCGGGTCCAGTAGCGGTAGGCGTCGACGACATTGCGGCGGTCGCCCTCGGCCAGCAGGACGGGGTCGTAGCGGGCGTCGGTGGGGACCGGGGTGTCGTATTCCTGCGCCCACGGACCGAGGCCGTGCGGGTGCTCGCCCCACTCGGTCGGGCCCGCGACCTCTTGTTCATTCACCCGGCCATGCTAGGTGGGGGCTCAGTAGGTCGAGGAATCGGCCGTCGCCGCCAGGAGGATCACGACACCGATCGTCAGCACGACGTACAGGCCGAGGACAGAGGTCCCGACGATGCCCATGATGTAACCCGCGTTGGCCTGCGAGCGGCCGCCGAACTGTCCGCCGGAGCCATCGATCTCGGCCACGACCTTGCGACCCTTCAGCCAGGCGAATGGGGCGCAGAAGCCGCACAGGGCAAGTCCGAGGATGCCGAGAATGAGGACCGTGTTCGACTCGGGATGCTCGGGCGGGCGTGGGTAATAGCCCTGGGGCGGATAGCTCATCGGCCAAGCGTAATCGCGGCGGCCGCGCGACGCTTACCCTGGAGGAACACCGACTTGCGGGTGGTGAGCGAGATGGATCATGAGCGGGTATTCCGGGCGCTGATCGGCGTCGTGGCGGGGTATCTGATCGCGCTCGCGGTGTGGCTGGCGTGGTTGGCACCGCACGCACCGCCGGGCACGGCGCCGTATCAGGTGATGATCATGGTCGGGTTGTTCGGCTCGGCGTGCGGGATCGCGATGACGTGGGCTTCGATGCCGACGCGGGCGGATCGGCGGTTGCGCAAGCACGGGCTGGAGGGGTGGGCGCGGATCGACGGGGTGCATCCGTTGAGCCGGACCGATCACGCGAGCGAGCTGACCGAGTTCGATGTGGAGCTCACCGTGCCGGGGGCCGAGAGCTATCACGGGACGATCGTGGTGGATGTGATGCCGGTGCACAAGCCGAGAATGGTTGTGGGAGAGACGGTTCCGATTCGCGTCGACCCGCAGGACCGAGATCGGATCATCCTGGTGCTGTGAGGATGGGCCTTGCCCGACCGCACCCTGGCAGCACAGCCCGAATCGAGCGGGAACGGTGCGCGCGTCCAGACGCTATGCGGGTGCGGACCCCGCCGTCTGGACGGATGCGCGTTCAACCGATGGCACGGGCGCTGATTCGAGCTTGGGCTCGGGCGAGGGGAGGCCGACGATGGGACGGCCGCGGCGGAGGGTGCGCTGCCAGCGGAGAGGGTCGAAGACAGCCGGGGCAGTTTCTTCGATAAAGGCGCGGATCAGTTCGACGAAGCGGTTGGGGTCGAAGTGGTGAGGGAAATGGCCTGCGCCCGCGAAGATCTCGATGCGGCTGCCGGGAAAGGCCCGGTGCGCGCGAGCGGCGTGGCCCGACGGGATGACGGTGTCGCGGGTGCCGCCGATGACCAGCGTCGGGAGGTGGGCGGCGAGGTAGCCGCGGTCGAGCATGGTGATCGTCTGGCCGCGGCGGTCGGCGGCAGCGCGGATGGTGCGCAGGAAGGCGTTGCGGGCGCCCGGTTCGGCGAGATGACCGTAGAGGCGGAGCACGTATTCGGCGTCGGGACCGAGGCCGAGTCCACCCGCCGCCGTCACCACCGGAATCGCGGCGCGCACGGCGGTGCGGACCGGCCAGCTGGTGATCGCCATCAGCGCGGGGCCCGCACCCGCCAGGGTCGCGAGCCGGAACGCGGGGTGCACGCCCGCGCCCATCCCCGCCGGGCAGACCAGCGCGATCCGCTCCACCTTCTCGGGGAACTGATAGGCGAACTGCATCGCGACCCCGCCGCCCAGCGAATGCCCGACCACGGTGATCCGCTCGATGCCGAGGATGCTGAGTAGGTCACGCATGCCGTTGGCGTAAGCCGCCACGGCGTAATCGGCGCGCGGTTTGGCCGATTCACCATGACCGAGCAGGTCGGGCGCGATCACGGTGTAGTGCTCGGCAAGCGCGTCGAACACCGGCGCCCAGGTCCCCGAACTGTCGGTGATCCCATGGATCAGCAGCAGCGGCGGCCCGGTTCCCGCCATCCGGAACGCCCGGCGATACCCGTGCACCTCGATGAACTGCGATTCCCCGGTCATCTTGGAAGCGTGCGCGCGGGCTGTTGCATGGTGACGACACCCAGGTAAGCGCCATGTGACGCATACCCGCCTCTCCGCGATATATGGCTCGGAATACGTGGGGTTGGCGTCTTGCGATCGTGATCGGGTCGGTTGGCTCGTGCCCGATGAGTTACCCATGTGCCGGCGAAATCAGTGGTTGCGGTCTCGAAAGGGGCCCGTGAGCAGATATTGCGCCGCGATGTAGGTTGCCAGGATTACGCCTTCGGTGACTCTGCGGGTGCAGTCGTCATTGGCGAAGAGGCGGCGTAGGACGATCAGACCGTCGGAGACGGTGAACAGTAGGGCACCGGCACCGAGCCGACTACGGGGGTCCGAGTTCGGAATGTTCAGGCCCGCGATATTTTTCGCGTCCGGCGCAAGGGCAGGATCCGAAGCGAGGGTCGCAGCGGTGCCAAGGGTCGCGCCGTACGCGGTGAGCGGGATCGTGAGGCTGGGGGCTTTCGCGCGCAGCAGACCAGCCGCGCCCGCCCACGCCACCACTCTGGGCAGGGCGATCTCGGGGCGGGGGCGGGCGCCTCGTTTCCACCACAGCAGCGAGTAGCCGGTTTGCATGACCGCGAACGATGACGCGCCCGCGATGAGGCGGCGGTCGTCGTCGGGGTGCAGGAGCAGCACGTCGCCGACGGTGGCCGCGGCCAGCGAGCCGAGCAGGATCCGGCGTTCGGCCGGATCGAACTCGACACCGCTGGTCACCGCGTCGGCGGCGAGCAGCGGCATCAGCAGCGGCTTGGCGACCCATTGCAGGCGGTCGCGGCCGGTGACGGCACCGAACACAGTGACCGCCCCCGCCGCCAGGTAGGCGTACCTCCACCTTCGTTGCGGCCGTGCGCGGCTGCGCCCATCAGCGGCGCGCAGCTTTCGCATGTCAGAAGCTCGGTTCCTTCGGGGCGGGCGGCAGGGTAACGACCTGGCCCGCGTAGCTCAGGCCGGCGCCGAAGCCGAGCAGCAGCGCGACCTGACCGCCCTTCGCCTTGCCGGTGACCAGCATTTCCTCGATCGCCAGCGGCACCGAGGCGGCAGAGGTGTTGCCGGAGTTCTCGATGTCGTTGGCGATCGGGACGCCTTCGGCCAGGCCGAGGTTCTTCTTCATCAGTTCGTTGATCCGGGCGTTGGCCTGGTGCGGGACGAACACCTCGATGTCCTCCTTGGCCACGCCGGAGGTCTCGAGTGCCGCCGAGAGCGCGCGCGGCAGGGTGATCGCGGCCCAGCGGAAGACCTTCGGGCCTTGCATGCGCAGCGACATCCTGCCGACCGCCTCGACCGCGGGATCGGTGCCCTGCATGGCCTGAGCCTTGTTCATGTACTCGAAGAAATCGACGTTCTGTGCGATGGCTTCGGCGTTCTCACCGTCGCTGCCCCAGACCGTCGGGGAGATGCCGTTGTCCTCGGCCGGACCGACGACGACAGCGCCCGCGCCGTCACCGAAGATCATCGCGGTGCCGCGGTCGGTGGGGTCGAGGCCGACGGTCATCGTCTCGGCGCCGATCACCAGCACGTAGTCGAAGGAACCGGCGCGGATCAGGTCGGCGGCGACGCCGAGCCCGTAGCAGAAACCACCGCAGCCGGAGGTGAGGTCGAAGGCGGCGACGCCGTTGAGCCCCAGGTCGAAGGCCACCGAAGGGGCGCCGTGCGGGGTGAGCTTGAGCCAGCTCGAGGTGCACAGGACGACCGCGCCGATCTTGGATCGATCGATCGGGGTGTTGTTCAGCGCGCGCTCACCCGCGGCCGCGGCGATCGACCGGATCGTCTCGTCGCCACTGATCCAGCGCCGGTTGTGGATACCGGTGCGCTCGAAGATCCAGTCGGGCGTCGAGTCGAGGGTCTCGCACACTTCGGCGTTGGTGACGATGCGCTGGGGACGGTAGGCACCGATCCCGAGCATCGCAACGTTGTCGCGACCTTTGTTAACTGCAATGCTCACCACAGGTGACTCACACGTCCTTCAGACTTTCCGGACAGACCACGTCGTCGTCCGGGTTCGGCGTTGTTCAGGCTAACCCAGGGCGAGATCGTCGAGGCCGAGGATGGATCGATATTCCAGCCCCTCCTCGGCGATCACCTGGTCAGCGCCGGTTTCCCGGTCGACAACGGTGGCTACGCCGACCACGATCGCACCGGCATCGCGCAGCGCGCGCACCGCGGTGAGCGGCGAATTGCCCGTCGTGGTGGTGTCCTCGACGACGAGCACCCGCTTGCCGACGATGTTGGGGCCCTCGATCTGGCGCTGCATGCCGTGCGCCTTGGCCGCCTTGCGGACCACGAACGCGTCGATCGGGCGGCCCGGCGCGTGCATCACGGCCATCGCGACCGGGTCGGCGCCCATGGTGAGCCCGCCGACGGCGTCGAAGTCCCAGTCTGCGACGAGTTCGCGCAGCAGCGAACCGATCAGCGGGGCGGCCTGGTGGTGCAGGGTCGCGCGGCGCAGGTCGACGTAGTAGTCGGCTTCCTTGCCCGAGGACAGCGTCACCTTGCCGTGCACGACCGCGAGCTCGCGCACGAGGGCGGCCAGCTGGTCGCGATCGGCCTTCGTGAGCGCCTGACGTGCTTGGTCGATCATCTAAGTCATGTCCTTCCGCGTGCGTTGAAGAGTCCGCGATTCATGCGGGCCACCAGGGTGCGCGGGATGAAGCCCGCGACCGCGGTGAGCACCTTGTACTGCACGCCGGGCACGCTGATCACCCGGCCGGAGTCCAGATCATGCAGGCACCCGTCGACGACCTGATCGACGTCGAGCCACAGGCGTTTGGGCAGCGAACTCATCTCGATGCCCGCGCGCTGGTGGAACTCGGTCTGCACGAATCCGGGGCACAGCGCTTGGATGCGGACACCGGTGCCCGCTAATCCACCCGCCAAACCCTCCGTGAAGGATACGACGTAGGCCTTGGAGGCCGAGTAGGTCGACCCCCGTCCGGGGATCAACCCGGCCACACTGGCCACATTCACGATCGACCCGGCGGCCGCCGCGACCATCGACGGCAGCGCGGCCCTGGTGAGCTGAAGGACCGAGGTGACGTTGACGTCGAGCTGGGCCTGCAGCTCCGCTGGCGCGAGCGTCCAGAACTCCCCCGAATGCGCGAAACCCGCGTTGTTGACGAGGAATTGGATGCCTTGGGCGGCACGGTCGGCAACGCGGGCGCGGTCGGCGTCATCGGCCAGATCGGCGACGAGAACCTCGGCCGAGGTGGCGAATCGGCGGGCCAGCTCGTCAGCGAGTCCACGCAGCCGTTCCTCGTTTCTGGCGACGAGAACCAGGTCGTAGCCGAGGGCGGCGAGGCGGTGGGCGAAGCCCTGCCCGATGCCGGACGTCGGTCCGGTGATCATGGCGACGGGGCGGTGTACGCCGGGCAGGGGGACCGGCGACTTCGCTGCGTCCGTGCCCGAGAGACTGTCGAACGCGGGCGAGGCTGTGCCGTCTGAGCGCAGGGGACTATCGGTCATCGCGGATCGATTCCGGTCGAGGAGGGTGCCGCGACGGCTATCACGGCAGGTGGATCACTTCGGAACAGGGCCCTGGTACGGGCGGAAACCGGGGTGGAACGGTCCGCCGGCCTGACCCGGTTCCGCGTTGTCGAGCGGTGGCTCGGTGCGGGGACGTGGCTCGGGAACGACGGCCAGCGACGGGCGCTTCGGCGGTTCGCCGAGCGGGCGGCGGCCGGGCGCGGGCTGGTCTTCGAAGTCGGGGTCGTCGAGATCGGGGTCGTAGTCGGCGGGCAGCGCGGGTGCGCGACCACCGATCGGGGCGCGATCGTCTCCGTCGCGGGGTCCACGGGGCGTGGCGGGCTCGTCGTCTTCGAAGAAGCGGGCCGCCGTGCCGCGCGGGGCATAGGGGTCGTCGTCTTCGGTGGGGCGGGCGCCACGATAGGGCTCGTCGTTATCGGGCAGGCGGGCCGCGGCGCCACGATAGGGCTCGTCATCGGAATCGAGTTCGTCGGGGCCGGGGAAACGGGCCCGGCCACGCTCCTCGGCGTCGCCGTATTCCGCACGCCCCGAATCGAATTCGCGATCGTCGTCTTCTTCGTCGTACTCGGGGCGGAAGCCCGGCGCGAGATTGGCACTCGACCGCGGCCGGGTGAATTCGTTCGGCTCGGCCACCGGCGGCAGCACGTGCAGCAGGCCGGACAGGCGGAGCACCACGTCGATCGCGGTCTCCCAGTCCTTGGATCCGCTACCGACGGGAAGCATGCCGAGAGTCCAGTTGCCCTCGCTCCACAGCATCTGCACGGTGTCGGACAGCGACTCGATGAAGCCGACCATCCGCTGATCTACGGCGTGGCGCGCGATCTCCGGATCGGTGGCGAATACCACCCGGTCGCCGATGGCGCCGAGCAGTTCCAGATCATGGTCCTTCGGCGGCGCGGCGGTCTTGAGCCGCATGTCGACGTCGATCTCGGAGCCGATCTGGCGTCGCACGGCCACCAGCGTCGCCGCGTCCTCCAGGTCGAAGAGCACGAACTTCTCGCCCTTGCGAATACCGGAGACCACGTCGACCGCCGAGAGGTAACCGAGCTTGGCCAGCGCGCCACGACGCCACGTCGAGGCGAGCGCGGGCTCCACCGACACGTAGGTATAGCCCTGGGACTTCGCCCACATCTGTCTCGCGTGTCCGGTGCGCTGCCGCTGGACCCGATCGAAATACAGCAGGACTATCGCACCCACGAGTGCGATCGCTGCTAACCCGAACCACATAGCCGTCATCGTCGCCTAGCCTATCCAGCCGTCGCCGTGATTGCCCGGTAGCACCGGGGATTCGACGCGCGGGTCGCTCATCGGGGGCCGCCCGGCAACGCCGTACTGATAATGATCTTGGCGTGGATCGACCCGTCTGGGTTCTTGTCGCCCTGCACCATAACCATGTCGCCGACGGGAAGCTCGCTCGCCTTCGTGCTGGTCAGCGAGATCACCTGGGTGGCATCGTCGATCAGCACCCGCACATCGGATCCGCCGAGGGTGCTCATGGTGATCTCGGTGCCGGTATTGGCGGTGATACTGCCCATGGTGGCGCCGAGATCTTCGCCGCCACCCAGACCGGGCAAACCGGGGAGCCCGCTCGTGCTCGGCGGCACGCCCGGAGTGGTCTGTTTCAGTGTCGGCGGGACGAACAGCTGGGTGGTCGTCGGTGCCGAAGCAGTGTTGTCATCGGAGTTGTTGCCGCTCAGCACGAGCCCGGCCAGCACCCCACCGACCGCGATCAGCGCCAGCACACCCACGCCGAGCGCGATCCACAATCCGGTGTGCCGTTTGGGCGGTTCTTGCTGGTCACCGTCCTGCGGACGCGGCGGATAACCCGGTGGCGGCCCGGCGGGATAGCCCTGGTCATAGCCGGGTGGCGGCGCCTGGTAACCCTGGCCGTAGCCGGGCGGCGAGGGTTGAGCTGCGGGATAGCCGCTTTCGTAGGCACCCCATTGCGCATCGTGCGGTGGCAACGCCTGCGTCGGGTTCGACGGTTGCCCCCACTCGTCGAACGAATTGCCTCCGTACGGCGTGGTCGAGTCGGTGCCCGGCGAACCCAGCCGTTCGGTCGGCGAATCCTCCGGGCGTTGCCCCCACGGATCGTTCGGGTTCGTCATGGGCTCCAGGGTAGGACAGCCCGGTGCGTTTGGGAGGTCCCTACGCACCGGGTGTGGATAAATCACGGGCTGTGGATAACTTCGCGTTCGACGACGAGCTTGTCGGTGGCGTCGTCCACACTCACCGTCACGGTGTCACCGTCGGCGACCGAACCGGAGAGGAGTTCCTTGGCCAGACTGTCGCCGATGGCCTGCTGGATCAGCCTGCGCAGCGGTCGCGCGCCGTAGGCCGGGTCGTAGCCGCGCACGGCGAGCCACTGCTTGGCCTCGTCGGTGACGTCGAGGGTCAGCCTGCGCTGTGAGAGCCGTTTCTGCAGCTGACGCAGGTTGATGTCGACGATCGACTCCAATTGCTCGGCATCGAGCGCGTGGAACATCACCACGTCGTCGAGCCGGTTGATGAATTCCGGCTTGAACGCGCGCCGCACCGCCGCCATCACCTGATCGCGGTCGCCGCCGGCGCCGAGATTGGAGGTGAGGATGAGGATCGTGTTGCGGAAGTCGACCGTGCGACCCTGGCTGTCGGTGAGCCTGCCCTCGTCGAGAACTTGCAACAAAATGTCGAAGACGTCCGGGTGCGCCTTCTCGATCTCGTCGAACAGCACCACCGAATACGGCCGCCTGCGCACCGCTTCGGTGAGCTGGCCGCCCTGGTCGTAGCCGACGTATCCGGGCGGTGCGCCCACGAGCCGGGCCACCGAGTGCTTCTCGCTGTACTCGCTCATGTCGATGCGCACCATGGCGCGCTCGTCGGCGAACAGGAAGTCGGCGAGAGACTTCGCCAGCTCGGTCTTGCCGACGCCGGTCGGGCCGACGAACAGGAACGAGCCCGTCGGCCGGTTCGGATCGGCGACACCGGCACGTGCCCTGCGCACCGCGTCGGAGACCGCCTGCACCGCTTCTTCCTGCCCGACGACGCGCCCCGCGACCTCGGTTTCCATCCGCAGCAGCTTGGCGGTCTCGCCTTCGAGCATCCGGCCGACCGGCACCCCGGTCCACGCCGAAACAACGTCGGCGATGTCGTCGGGAGTCACCTCCTCGTTGAGCATCACGTCACCGTCGGACGCTGCGGCACTGGCCTTTTCGGCGTCGGCGAGCTCCTTCTCCAGGTCGGGAATGCGCTTGTAGCGCAGCTCGGCGACCTTGCCGAGGTCACCGTCACGTTCGGCCCGCTCGGACTCCCCGCGCAGCGCCTCCAGCTGCTCCTTGAGCCCGCGCGCCGAATCGAGGGCGTTCTTCTCGTTCTGCCAGCGGGTGGTGAGCTGGCTGAGCTTCTCGCGGTCGTCAGCCAATTCCTGGCGCAGCTTCTCCAGCCGCTGTTTCGACGCGGCGTCGGTCTCCTTCTCCAGCGCCACCTCTTCGATCTCGAGGCGTCGCACCGCTCGCTCGATCTGATCGATCTCGACAGGACGCGAGTCGATCTCCATCCGTAGGCGCGAAGCCGATTCGTCGATCAGGTCGATCGCCTTGTCGGGTAGGAACCGCGAGGTGATGTAGCGGTCCGACAGCGTCGCGGCCGCCACCAGCGCGGAGTCGGTGATCCGCACGCCGTGGTGCACCTCGTAGCGTTCCTTGATGCCGCGCAGGATGCCGATGGTGTCGGCCACCGACGGCTCGCCGACCAGCACCTGCTGGAATCGCCGTTCGAGCGCCGCGTCCTTCTCGATGTACTTGCGGTACTCGTCGAGGGTGGTCGCGCCGACCAGGCGCAGCTCGCCGCGGGCCAGCAGCGGCTTGATCATGTTGCCCGCGTCCATCGCCGAGTCGCCGGTGCCGCCCGCGCCGACGATGGTGTGCAGCTCGTCGATGAAGGTGATGATCTCGCCCGCGCTGTTCTTGATGTCGTCGAGCACGGCCTTGAGCCGCTCCTCGAATTCACCGCGATACTTCGCGCCGGCCACCATCGCGCCGAGGTCGAGCGAGACAACCTTCTTGTTGCGCAACGACTCCGGGACGTCGCCTTCGATGATGCGCCGGGCCAGACCTTCGACGATGGCGGTCTTGCCGACGCCGGGTTCGCCGATGAGGACCGGGTTGTTCTTGGTGCGCCTGCTCAGCACCTGCACCACGCGCCGGATCTCGGTGTCGCGCCCGATCACCGGGTCGAGTTTGCCCGCGCGGGCCAGCTCGGTGAGGTCGGTGGAGTACTTCTCGAGTGCCTGGTAGCTCGCTTCCGGATCGGCACTGGTGACCCGGCCGCTGCCGCGTACCGCGGTGAACGCGTCGCGCAGGGCTTCCGGGGTGGCGCCGTGCTTACGCAGCAGCTGGGCGATGTCCGAAGCACCTTCGGCCAACCCGACCAGCAGGTTTTCGGTGGAGACGAATTCGTCGCCGAGCTCGGTGGCGAGGCGTTGGGCAGCGGTCATCGCGGCGAGGACCTCGCGGCCGAGTTGTGGTGTGGTGGTGGCGCCGGTAGCACGCGGCAGGCGGTCGACGAGGGCGCCTGCCTCACGTTCGACTGTCGCCGGATCGACGCCGATGGCCTTGAGCAACGGTGCGGCGATGCCATCGGTTTGATCAAGCAACGCCACCAGCAAGTGCGCCGGACGGATCTCCGGATTGCCCGCCGCCGCGGCGGCCTGAAGGGCGGCGTTGAATGCCGCCTGCGTCTTGGTGGTGGGATTGAACGAGTCCACGAATCTCCCTTGTGTGTGTCCGGTATCGACTTGTTCAACGCTCACAAAGTTGAGTCTGTTCCGCTCAACTCTAAGAACTTTCAGCGGACTTCGAAGCCGCGCTTCACGGTACGCCGCGACACCACCGAAGACGATCAATCACTGCATGTCGAACGGCTATCCGCCTAGGATTGCGGTGCCCGGCTCACCCCCGATGCAAGGAGTTCACCCCCATGCGCGCGATCGTGGTTCAGAAGTTCGGTGCCACACCGGAGCTCGCCGATGTGCCGGTGCCGGGCGTAGGTCCCGGTGAGGTTCAAGTGGCGCTCGACGCGGCCGGGGTCAACCCGTTCGACCTGAAAATGGCCGACGGCATCCTGGAGGGCAAGATGCCCACCGACTTCCCGATGATCCTCGGCGTCGACGGCGCGGGCACCGTCTCGGCGATCGGCACCGGTGTCACCAAATTCAAGGTCGGCGACAAGGTGGTCGGCAAGTTCCTGACCGCACCGGCAGGACACGGCAGTTGGGCGCAGTACGCCACCGTCCCCGAGGACGCGACCCTCGTCCCGATCCCCGACGGGGTCACCACAGTGGCCGCCGCGGCACTGCCGGTCGCCGGCATGACAGCCCAGGATCTGGTCGACGCCGCGCACATCCAGCCCGGCCAGACGGTACTGATCGTCGGTGCGACCGGCGGTGTGGGTTCGTTCCTCGTCCAGCTGGCCAATATCGCGGGCGCGCATGTGATCGCCACCGCCCGCGCCGACGCCACCGACCAGGTCGCCCGCCTCGGCGCCGCCGAAACCGTCGACTACACCCAGATCCGCCCCACCGACCCGAATGTCGTCGATCCCGACCCGGCCACCCGACAGGACTCGAGCGTCACCGACGCCGTCCGTTTCACCCATCCCGACGGCATCGATGTGCTCTTCGACGTGATCAGCTCACCGGCAGATTTCGCCTCCCACGCCACTCTGGTCCGTCGAGGCGGCCATGCCTACTCGACGACCTGGGCGGCCGATGAAGCGGCACTGCGCGAAAACGACATCACCGGCGGCAACTTCGAATCCAAAGGGCGTTCAACGGAATTGAGCCGCTTGTTGTCGCGGGTCGCCGCAGGTGACGTGGTGGTTCCGGTGCAGATGACGGTGCCGCTCGAGGCCGCGCCCGCCGTACTCGGCGCGGGCAGTGCACGCGGAAAGACCGTTCTCGCCATCTGATTTCGAGCTCGGCCTGCGACCCCTGGGTCACCGCAATCAGCAGACCAGAGTGGGCGGAACATCTGCGCATCCGCCATTCGGAGCAGGCGACATCCGAGCTAGAGGCGCGGCTTGCCCGCTTCGCTGGAATGGGGAGCGCGGCAGAGGAGCAGGTTGAGATCGATGCGGCGTTCGGCAGCGATCGCCTCGACGACTGACTAGCGACACCCGGTCGGACTACTCGACCCGTGCGTTCCCGCGGACCGGGCTTCGCCCGCACTGCGTTGGACCGAATGGAGCACCCAAGGGTGCCGGTGTCGTAACCATCCCTGCCCGCTTCCCCGCACCGAACCCCGATTTGCGTCCTCGGCCAACACAAGTGGCCCCACGCCTGTTTCGGCGTGTGGCAAGTTGGACCCGGTCGAAGGTGTGCACTCCCGAACCGACCAGGTGCGTACGTGCGAGGCGTACGACGAAGGTTCTCGCAGGAGGCTGGGTGTCAGGGTTGTCTGTCCCTCGGTCGGGCTCTCCGATAACGACCGACAGGAGCGGCCAGGCCCAGGACACGACACAGGTAGCCGGTCGTCCGGGCAGACTTCACCCAGGAAACGACGAAAGCCCGACGCAAGGTGCGCCGAGCCGTTGCATGTAGGATTTCATCCCACGGTGCGAACAGGCTGGTTCTGTTTCGTACCCAGGCCGTTCGGTGAGTTGGCGCTCGCCGGGCGGCCGTTCTTGTTCGTGTGACGCTACACACTCCCGCGCGCACTAGCAACTCGCGAGTTTCCGCCCTGGCCAGTAACTTCCGCGAGAACCTTGTGACTGGTTCACATCGAGTTTCGACAGGGCTGCAGGGGCGGAAAGACCGTTCTCGCGATCCGAATCGCGCTCGGTACGCTCGCCGTCATGTCTGACGTGACTTTGGCGAACCTGCTCGACGATGCCGCTCTGTATTCCTTCGAGCATCAGCTCCATCTCGCCGATGTCGCCGGCGACCGTGGGTGGAGTGTCGACTTGGCGGTCGGCCGGTTCACTTTGACCGGGGACCAGCCGATCGAATGCGAGCGGATGCATCTGCTCGGGTCGGCGGCTCCTGGACCACAGTCCTGGTTGTGGGCGTGGGCTAACCCGACCGGCTACCCGGATTTGGTCACCGGGCTCGCGCGGTCCGTGCGCGACGTCGGAATCCGTTATGGGATCAGTGAACTCGCTGATGCAGAAGTGCCGTTCGCCGTGCTTCCTGGTTCGCCCGATCGGGCCGAGGGCGTGGTGAATGTGTTCATGGACGCGGCCAAGGCGATCTCTGGGGTGTGGACTGCCTACAGCGGGCCGGTCGGTGGCGGGACCAGGGCCGCGTTTCTGATCGAGCATCCGTCGTTCGTGCTGCCCGCGCCCTTCGCGCCGCGCATCGCCCGGGTTATCCAGGAGGGGCTCACCGAGTTCCCTCTCACCGACCGACGCCGCGCGCTCCACGCCTACGCCAATCATCGCGGACTCGGCATCCAGTGGTCTGGCGATCACTCCTTGGCGACGGTCACCGGGCCGGGTCTCACCGGGGAGATCGCCTTCGACGAATTGGCCAGGATGAAGAGCATGGACTTGCGGATGAGCAACGGATAACCCTGTCTCGCAGAACAATAGCCTTAGCCTCGCTAATGAGACATAGCGCACAATAGGGATCCGGTGCGCGGCCTCGTGCGTCCAATATCTCGACAGCATTGTTGGGCGAGGTTGGGATGCGCGATGAGTTCGATCAAGGCCGATCCCGATGCGCTGCGTAGTACGCAGTCCTCGTTCGATTCCGTCGCTTCGACGCTGACTGCGGCGTTGACCACGCTCACCGCCGCGTTGGCTGCTGAGGGTGAGTGCTGGGGTGGCGACGAGATCGGGCAGGCGTTCGCGGGTAACTACACACCGGGTGTGGAGCAGGGCAAGACCTCGGTCGGCAATCTCGCGAAGTCGATGACCCAGCTCGGCACGAACATGGTGACCGTCGCGGACAAATTGGCGGAACAGGACACGGCCAGTGCGGCCGCGTTGAAATCGACAGGGATCTAGTTCGTGGGTATCGAGATCCCCGATTCCCTGCAGTGGGTCGCGAAATACATTCTCGGTGCTGGTGATTGGCCCGAGGGTGACGAGACCGCGATGCGGCGCCTCGCTGATGCGTGGACAACTACGGCGAACACGCTCAACACTATCGATGAGGATGCGGCGCGGGCGCTGAATGCGGCATTGTCGGCGTTGTCGGAGGGCGAGACGCACGATGCGATCGCGGCCTATCGCGACAAACTCTTGGCCGGTGATGAGGCGGCGTTTACCGCGATTCGTAAGTGGTGTGAGAAGCAGGCTGAGCTGCTCGAAGACGGTGCCAACGATATCGAGCACACCAAGCTGGTGATCATCGGCACGATGATCGTGGCGGCGGTCGAGATCGGTGTCGCGCTGGCGACGGCGTGGACCGGTATCGGTGCGGCGGCGGGTGTGGCTGCGCGGGTTGCGGCGCAGTTCGCGGTGAAGCTCGCGATGAAACAGCTGCTGACCAGGATGATCGCGCGGGGCATCGCTAAAGCGGCTGCGAGGGCGGCGTTGCGTGGGGCGGCGTTCGAGGCGTTGGAAGAGGGCGGGATCGACGCACTCGCCCGGACCATCCAGGTCGCCAAGGGTGATCGTTCGATGGATAAGTTCGGTTGGGCCGATCTGGGATTAGCGACCTTCGGTGGTGCTGTCGGTGGCGCTGTCGGTGGTTCGCTGGGTGACAAGCTGGGTGGTGTCGGCGACAACATCAGCTCCGGGCTGGGCAAGCTGGCGGCCAAGTCCGCGGCAGGCGCGGCGACCGAGCTCGGTGCCGATCTGTCCGCGCAGGTCGCGTCGGCCAGTGCGGCGTCTTTGCTGATGGGTCAGGAATTCACACTCGATATCGGTGTGGACACGTTTACCAGTGCTGGTGCGGGTGGGCTGCAGAGCGGGTTGCAGTCCAGCTTGGGCGGCAACGGGGACTCTCCGGCGCCAACGGTTCCCGAGTTGGGCGATACCGATTCGCCGACCAGTCCTGCCGGTACCGACGATCCAGGTTCGTCTACCCCGGGCCAACCGAACAGCACTACTCCCCAGTCGACTTCGCCCGCGTCGACGGGTGCTCCCGGTTCCACCGCACCGGCGTCGGAGGGCGCCCCGTCAACTCCTAATGGGGACAACGCAACCCAACCCTCGGGGGCAGGTTCGCCTTCATCTCCTGGAGACGGCTCGTCATCGAATGACAGCCCAACCGGGGATGGGGGTCCGTCCACTCCATCCGGGGACGGTTCGCCGAGCCCGAGCCCGAGCCCGAGTGCGCCGGGCGACAGTTCGCCAAGCCCCAACTCACCCAGCAACAGTTCACCCAGCGACAACTCGCCTAGTCCGAGCTCACCTGGCGACAATTCGCCGAGTTCCAACTCGCCCGGCGACAGTTCCCCTACCTCGCCAGGCGGCAGCACGCCCAACCCCAGCTCCCCCGGTGAGACCTCTCCCGGCCCGACGTCGCCCGACGACAGCGGAAACCCTTCCAGCACAAATTCACCGGACTCCCCGAGCAACCCGAGCCCTGCGGAGACCAACCCCTCGACACCCGCCGACAACGGAAACCCTTCCAGCACAGGTTCACCGGACTCGCCGAGCAGCCCCAGCCCAGCGTCGACCAACCCCGCGGCACCCACCGGCAACGGCACGCCCTCATCGCCGAGCGACACCGGTACCACGAATCCGAACCCAACCGGATCCCCCAACGGCACAAACCCAACCACTCCGGGCAACACCTCCAACCCCACCAACCAAACCAGTCCGTCGGCGCCCCCCGCGTCCTCGCTCGACCTCCCATCGGTCGATGCGCCCGCGACACCACCTGCGGCGCCTGCCGATTCATCCGCAGCCCAACCAAATCCATCGAGCCCGGCCACCACCCAGGCACCGACCACCGACGACCAGGCACCGACCAGCAGCAACCCGACTGCCTCCACGCCGTCCACGCCCGGGACGATGCCGCAACCAGGCGCCCCGGCGACAACCACACCAACAACGTCCCCGAACATCCAGTCCCCCAGCGACACCACCCGCCAGCCTCAACAAACCGAGGCATCGACAACCAGCGCGGCGACCACCGCCACAGCACCCAGCACCGCCCCCACCGCGACGCCGACCACCACACCACCCACCGCCACAACGCCTCCCAACGCGACACCGTCGACCCCACCCATCAGCGCACCGATCACCCCGGCCACGCACCAATCGCCGACATCGAACACTCCCCAACCATCCACAACCACCAGGCCGACAACCCCCACCGCCCAACCGTCCGCCACCCAGCCGACAACCCCGAACAATCCCGGGTTATCCACAGGCCGCACACCTACACCGAGCGCCCCACCATCCGCTGCGAACCCGGCGACGCCGAACACTCCCCACTCGTCCACAGGCACCAGCCCGACGACTCACACGACACCGCCGTCCACTGCTCGACCGACAACCCCGAGCACCCCACCGGCCAGCCGCACCCCGAACGCACCGAACACGGCCCCCAACTCGCCGACCCCCACAGCGAACGGAACCCACAGCGAGGTTCCGTCGACCACAACAACTCCCGCTGACACGCCCCGACCCACGAACCCCGCGACTCCCACCAACACCACCCCAACGACGCCGCCAACAGACCCACAACTCACCCCACAACACCGCGAAGCCGCCACCCAAGCCCGCCGAGCCCGCGAATCCCTACGCCCCATCACCCCCGCCAACAACCAAGCCCTCCAAGTCAACCCACCCACCGGCCGCCCCTACCAAGCCGCCGACTACCCCAACACCTTCGCCCAACCAGTCCGAGTAGTCCGCCTCACCGTCGCCGTAACCGGCTCCCCCACAACCCCACCCACCACCATCGACACCGTCGCCAACAACGCCCAAACAGCCACCGACCTCGCCTTCAACCAAGGCCACCAATTCCCCCTCGGCGACTGGCTCATGGTCGACACCGTCCCCACCACCAACCCATCCACAGCCGACCTCACCATCAACGCCGACACCACCCCCACCCTGACCGACCTCGCCAACACAGTCCGCACCAGCCTCGGCCTACCCCCACGCGACAACCCCACCCTCACCCCCGACGACATGCACCGCCTCGGCTCCGACATCTCCCGAGCCGACCTCGCCCGCGCAACAATCCCCTCCTGGGCAGACCAACACGCAACCCCCACAACCCAACCCGACAACACAGTAACGACGACCCCCGACACAAACCCCGATACCACCCCTGACCTCGACACCACTGTCGACCTAGACGCAATCCACAACAACCACGCCGAACAAACCCCAGCCGGCCTCTCCCACCACCGCGGCGACCCCACCATGGGCGACCTCCCCCACCGAGTCCCCACCGACCCCAACCGCTTCACCGCCGACACCCACATCACCCCCGACGGCCACGCCGCCATCGGCAACCAAACCCTCACCCCCGAGCAATACGGCGACCTCCTCCGCCGCTCCAACTGGGACGGCGTAACTCCCATCCGCCTCATCGGCTGCGACGCCTCAACCAACGGCTTCGCCAACCGACTCGCCCAACACCTCGGGGTCGAGGTACTCGCGCCGACCCAGCGCGCATGGACCGACGCCAACGGAAACGTCTTCAGCACCAGTGCAGTCAACAATCCCGACGGAACCCGCAGCCCCCGAATTCCACCCGACGGACAGTGGCAGTCACATCACGCCGACGCGACTACTACGCCCCATGGCAACAACCCGAACCCACCGGGCGCCGCCGCATCAAACCTCTCTACCGACACAGCGATCGACCGCAGCGGCGAACCCGCTCCTGACGCGAGCCGGAGCGACGGCCGTCGTGCAGATCCTGAATTCGCACCCACCCCGCGAGACCGCATCATCCATCCGGATGACCCCACATTCAATGAACGTTTCGTCGAGTGGAATCGGCCAACACACCAACCGATCGACCCCGATAATCCGCAAGCACCGCCGAGGCCGATCGACATCCACCCAGAGATATACGCACCACACCGCGACCGTGAACGTGTGCCAGACGGCAATACCCAGCCAGACCAACTCCAGCCGATCGAGAATCCCGATCCCGTACCCGACCCTCTACGCGGTCTACCAGGGCATGACCCGCTACAACCGTGGACGGCGTACCCCGTGCGCAACGAGAACGGGACCCGGACGGTCTTCTTTACCGACGGTGAGGGCAATGTGAAGTGGGTGGAAGCCATTCCGGGCTCACGAAACAACGCCCTTTCCGGTATGGGGAGGTGGTCTGGGTTCAACCCCGATATCAGCTACCCGCTATTGCCTGATGCTCAGTACCGGGTACCAAACTTCCACAACAGCGCAAAATTCCTGGACTTTCACACGGATCAACACGGCCAGACCGATTCGATGTCGGGAGACATCGAGGCGGGTGGACAGAATCCACAGTACCGCGACGATGACAGTAAGCGTGGCGCACAACAACGCGCATATCAGGAAGGCGAGGCCGCATATCCGAGCAACCCGCCGAATCGAATCCTGACTCCCGAAGAAGCTGAGAATGCCCGCGTCAAATGGGCGGGCGGCCACTTGGTCGCAAACGAACTCGGCGGGTTCGGCGAATATTTGAACATGCACGGACAGATGGCAGCATCCAATTCCGGGAATATGCGAGACGGCTGGGTACACGAAGCATCATGGCGCGCCAAAGAAGTCGAGTTGGCCGAATTTTCCTCGGCGGATCATCAAGACGTCCGAAACTACCAAGTCAGGACAGTTCGAGATGCAGATGGAGTGCCCAGCGAAGTCGTAATGCGCTGGCAAGAGGTAACATACGCACGAGACCCCGATGGCAGCGTACGCATGGGACCCGGTAATGAACCAGTTGTAGAGTCCGTGGTGACGAAGGAACGCGCGTATCCGAATAGACCAGAGGTGAATTATGGACCACAAGATCGATACAAAGGTCGCTAGTATCTGCGACGCTGCCAAGCTAGCCGCCCCACCAACTTGGGCCAGTATCAAAATTGATATCTGGGCCAATGTCATGACATACGAGATCGCTTTGTCAGCAAAGAATGAAAAAGGCCTATTCGGTGGCGAGATGCGTCACGTCGACCTTGGCGATCAGGTGCGGGCCTTGCGCGCAGACATGTACGAACAAGAGCGTGGTACGTGGCTATCCGCACAGTTCCTCGTATTCCGCAACCAAGAGCCTGAAGTGTCGTTCAATTACGACAACGACCCAAACTGGTCTCCGGCGCTTCATCCGATGATGCTCGTCCGGGACTTGGAGGCATATCCTCGCATCCCCGAGCACACTCCGCAGTGGCTGCGCGACACGGTCGCCCTCGGCCTAGAACTAGAGCGCGAACATCAAACTCGTCCAGGCAATCAGTAGTCTGGCTGCGATCGACAAATCACGAGGAGGAACCAACGTATGGCGAACTGGCCACTACTCAGCCCGACGGAACAACAGGAAAAGCTCGCCGACATCACCAGAGAGATAGTTCCGACTCTTCCTGTCGGCTGGACGCGGCTAGTCCTCCGTGTCAAAACAATCGGCCTACATTCCGAGTCGGAATCCGGCGTCAAGATGCCCGATGGTTCCGTTCGAGGCTGGTCGTTTCCACCAGAGGTATGGCGAAAGTTCCAGCAACTCCGCAAGGGAATGTATACAGAAGGATACGGCTCATGGGTCGAATTCGAATACGTCGTGGACCCACCCGGCCGATTCACAATAAATTACAACCGGGACGAGGAGCCCCGATTTGAAGCACCGCCTACCGGCCTAGAATTTCAGACCGAGAATGATTGGTTTCCACGAGCAGCCGCCAATATGCCCGAGTGGTTCCGGCGAGGACTGAATGCGAATGGGCACGAGTAGCCCATATTACGGAAAAAATTAGCGCCCAACGACGACTGTTCTCTATTGCCAATCAGTACGGAATGGTTCTCGCGAATTGCGCCGAAACGCAAAACGCTACCGCAGCCAACTCGCAATGTTTCGTAAAATCGGGAAGGACCCCCTTCGTCGCTAACCAAGAATTTCAGCGTCGACTAGAGCCGATAGACGGGGCGCGATGAAGCGAATCGATTGGAATCTTGATGGTAGCGGGATTGATTCTGATGACGACTTATGCATCACATACCAGGGAGAGGTCTTCACCGGTGAAATAGTCGAAACGGGCGTCGACAAGTTGTTGTCACAGCAGTTCTACGTCAACGGAATTCAAGAAGGCCCGGACAGGGAATGGTGGAGCAACGGGAGCCTGAAGTCCGAGGGAGTAATGAAGAACGGCAGGGCGTGCGGAAGCTTTCGCCGCTGGCATGAGAATGGCCTCCTAGCACAGGAGCAGCGATTTAACGACTGCGGCGCCCTCTTTTCTGTCAGCGAATGGGCTGAAAACGGAAACCCCATTGACAAATGATCAGGCGAAATGACTTCTGAAAATCCACGGCATTTCACTTCCCGACTGGGTCATAAATCCGCAAATCAAACTTCTCCCAGTTTCTGCCTCAGATGAACCGGCCAGAGGTGAATTGCATACCGCAAACCCGATACAAAGATCGCTGCGAGAGCAGTACTGAATTACTGGACTGGTTGACAAAATACGGTTGGTCGACCAATCGGGATATTGGAAGTGACGCCGATGAAATGGTTGAACGTTTTACAGGCTACGCTTTTGACGAACGATCCCCGCTTGTTCCAACTCCAGCAGCGCGAGCCGTAATTCACAGCTTGGGGAAACTGAAGTTCAGGCGCGGTTCAGGTATGGAAGATTTTTGGAATTTCGACCTCCCATTTCTTCGCCCTGGAGAGGCTGAGAAATTTCGCTGAACTCAGCGAAAATCTCGGCGAACAGGTCTTCCCCGTAGGCTATGAGCAGCCCGAGCACTCCATACTACTCGTCGATGGGCGGGGTCGATTCTTTCGGTATCACCATACCGGTGCCTATTATTTCGGGAAGGATCAGCTCGAATCTTTGGACAACTATCGGCGATGCATTTCCCCAACCGATGCGGAGGATCTCTTTGCGTGAGGAATATCCAGCTACTGTTGCATCTCTGCTCAACGAGCGGGTTTCCGTGCTTCGACTCCCGCAGAACTCCCACGGAGGAATACCAATGGCTAACTGGCCACCACTCAGTCCGGTCGAACAACAGGAGAAGCTGGCTGATATAACTGAGGGAATCGTTGAATCCCTCCTTGTCGGCTGGACGCGACTGGTTGTTCGAGCCAAAACGGTGGGCCCACACTCCGAATCGGAGACCGGAGTCAAGATGGCCGATGGTTCGGTACGGCGATGGCTGTTTCCACAGGAAGTGTGGCGGAAATTTCAGCAACTCCGCAAAGGTATGTCTATCGAAGACCGAGGCTCTTGGATCGAGTTCGAGTATATTGTCGACCCTCCTGGACGATCTTCTATCAGATACAATCGCGACGAAGATCCACGATTTGAGACGCCACCTACCGCACGACAGTTTGCAACTGAGAATACATGGTTTCCGCGTTCGCCCGACACCATTCCGGACTGGTTTCGACGCGGGTTGGAACAATGACAATGGCGAGCGAGACAAACCGGCGAGACATGGAGGTTTTCAGCCGGGATATAATCGGTTCCGGATTTGCCACGAAAGAATCAATAGCAGGATGCGCCGCAGTGGAGATTGCATAGGTTTGTTCCATTGCGCCCAGCAATTTTCCTATCCCCGACGAGTACCTAGCATTTTTGGAGATTATAGGAAAGGGGGCTGGCACTCTATTCAGAGGAACCGATCTTTTCTTTCCGCGGATTCTTGATTCACGAGACGCGGCCTTGGACACGGCGCAGCGCACGATCGGCCCCGACACGGCCGACCGAAACGGCCCGAACCCAGCTCGGATGTCCCTGACGCCACGGGAGCCTTGGGTGCCCCGACCCTGACCGGTGGCGGTGTCCACGCTGCATTCGGTTCGGAATTTCCGGCCACCTCTATGACATCGCCATACGTAGCATCGGACGCCATCCTTGGGGTATGACCAAGACGATCACCCAGGCTGACCTGAGCAACGGCAGTGTGGGCGTTATGGATGCGCTCGAGGCCGGCGAAGATTTCATCATCACCCGCAACGGGCATCCGGTCGGAGAACTGCGTCCAATCCGCGCGCAGCGGAACGTGACAACAGCGGACCTCAAGGCGCGGCTCGCGCGCTTCGCCGGGACAGGGGACGCTGCGGCGGAGCGGACTGAGATCGATGCGGCGTTCGGTGAGGATCGCCTCGATGACTGAACAGCGACACCCGGTCGGGCTACTGGACAGGTCGGCAGGGGCATCCGGCGGAAAGCCCGTGCTCTCCCGCAGCATCGTGGACATGTCGCCAGTCCGGCGCTATTCGAAAGAATGAAAGCATTCAGTGGGGGAGGTAGGTGCCGGTGCGGGCTTTGGTGGCTGTGGTGGTGAGGATGGTGGCGAGGGTGGCTTGGATTCGGGGTGGGGTGGTGGGTTTGGCTATGAAGGTGGTTTCGCCGTAGAAGACGTAGCGGCCGTCGCCGGGGATGTCGTGGAGCTGGAAGTCGTCGCGGCCTTCGGTGTGGCGGTTGTCGACGCTGGCGTGGGCGTAGACGCCGATGTGGGTGAGGGTGGTGGTGGGTTTGGCCAGGAAGGATTCGAGTTGTTCGCGGGGGGTGGGGTTCCAGTGGTCGCGGACGTGGGGGCGGGGGGCGGCGAGTTCTGCTGCGGTGACGCGGATTTCGCGGCCTCTGCCGGGGGCGACCTTCGGGAGGGTGGAGAGGACGGCAGCGGCCAGGGCTTCGGGAGCCAGTAGGTGGAGGGTCACGTCGCCGGGGTTGGATTCGTCGCCCGGCGCCTGGACGGCCAGGGCCGCATAGTTGTCGCGGGTGCCGCCGTGTGCTCGGATCGTTCTCGAGTTGCCGGAGGCGCCGACAACCTCGACGCGGGCGTGCGGTGCCAGGAGCGCCGCTACCGCGTGGTCGAGGTTGCTGTCGAACTGGGCCTGCAGCGACTCGGCGGCCTTGCGCTGCAGTCGAAGCGTGTCGGAGCGGAAGTCGGTGGTGTGGCGGTGATGCAGGGGGTACGGCAGGACATCACGACCCGCCGCTTCCCACATGGTGCGGAATTCCAGAGCGGTGAGGTGCCAGGTGGAGACGGGAGATCTGTTCTGCTGCATCACGATTCGTGCCTAATCTGCGCCGATAACGGGCGGAACCGTGCGGGGTGGATCACCCAGGCCGGTGAGTTCGTCGCCGTGTTCCTGGGTGATGAGGTAATCGGGGATTCCCTTGGTGGATTCGTCGTCTTTGCCGCCACCCTTGCCTGCGCCGGGGCCCATCATGCCGGGCGCGCCTGAGCGGCCTGCTGCGCCGGTGCCAGCACCTGCCCCGCGGCCCGCAGCAGCGCCACCGGCCGGACTTCCGGGAACTACGCCGCCGGGGGTGCCCGCACTCGGTGAACCTGCGCCGGGTGACCCTGCGCCCGGGGATCCACCGCCGGGTGAGCCTGCCCCACCCGGCGATCCGGATGGAGAACCCGAACCTGGGATGGTCGAGGTCGGGGTTGTTGACGCGGGCGTTGTCGAACCGGGTTCGGTCGACTGGGGGTTGGTCGATTCGGACGTTGTCGAATCGTCGGTCGAGGTGTCGGTGTCCTCGGGCTCGGCGGTCGGGGTGGTTGACGCAGGGGTGGTGGCCGGGGCAGTCGGCTGCTGGGCGGTGGGTTGTGTGGATGCGCCCCGGTTTCCCGGTTGCGTTCCGCCGCCGGGTATTTCAGGGTCGCCGCCGCCATTTTCGATGGCCTTCGGGATGGGGATGACAGGGACGTCGGTGTCGGACTCGTGGATGACCGGGGCATAGACGGTCTGCAGGACGCGAACCGCTTCGGCTTTCGCATTCTGTTGTGCGACGTCGTCATCGCGCCAGCCACGGCCCGTCAGGAAGCTGCGGAGATTCGCGCCACCGCTTCGGTGCTCCGGCGGGTACGGGACCAGGTTCTTCGTCGGCTCGAGACCGGTGCGGAGTTCGTCCAGTTTTCCGCTGGTCAGGGCAGCTGCGGTGGTGACCTTTTGTCCCGTAACGTCATATGCCGCAACAGTTTGCGCGGCAGCGGTTGCGGCCGCGCCTGCCCAGACGTCCGGCGACATGCCGCGCGCGATCTGCTTTCGAAACGTGTCGAGTGACGTGGAGTTACGCGTTGAGATCTCTTTCCAGGTATCAACCAGACCTACGACGGAAGGCACGTTGATTGCATCGACCTTTGCGCGAAGCTGAGCGAGACTGGACGAATCGAACTCGTCGGTTCGGTTCACTACCTTCGGGCGATACGCACCGTCGAACCCGAGGTCGCGAGCGTTCTTGCGGACAGTGCTGCGCTGGTCGTTGAACTTGGTCTGAACGTCGGCGGCATCGGGTGCTTCTGCTTCGCCGTTCCCGGTGACCAAGTCGACAACGTTGCGACGCCAAGTTTCAACGAAGTTGACACCGTCGAGGTGCGAGGTCGGGTTGCCCATCAGTTCACCTGGTCCGCAACGTAATCGAGGGCGTTGGCGTTCTCGATGTCTTTGCCTGCGATGCGGTTGAAGGAAATCTTGAAAACTTCCTGAAGCTGTTGTACCGCTTCGATATCACTCATCACGACCTCGTAGATCGAGTTGGGCTCGCCCTGCGCCTGCGCCCTGAATTTGGCTTCCAGATCCTTGCCCATCTGGAAGTCGCCGAAACCGCTGACGTTCTGAGTTCGGCGAGCTATATCGAGGATCCCGCGAAGGTCTGTTAGGCGCTGATCACATGCCTTGAACATGTGGTACGCCGCCGCTTCATCGTTGAGGTAGATTTCACCAGCCTGTGCTTGCCCGAGCAAATTGCTGTACGGCGTCGGCTCTGCCATCGAAGTTTCTCCTGCTATTTCGGGAAGAGAGGGACGAGTACGGCCCCTGCCCGCTGCAGGTAGTCGCACGGATCATCGAGACCCTTGGCTATCGGCGAGTTCAGAACCTGAAGCTGCACAACACCGCGCGCAGCCGGGAACACCACGTCGCAGTCAAGATTCCTGGTATCGCCCTGTTCCTTGAACTGCCGTCCCTGTCGATCCGCGATGGTGACGTCGGTGAAATCGATGTTTCCCGGTTTCTGCTCGAAGTCCGCGACGGTTTTATCAGCCGAGTAGACAGTCAACGAGTAGTCACGACCTGCCCATCCACAGATCTCCCAACCAGGTTGCGCGTGGCCGCCGAGCCCGGTTTCCTCAGTCGCCGGATCCACCCCCGCCTCCGTCAACGCAGCATCAGAAATCTCCGTGCACGGATTCCACAGAACCGGCTTAGCCGTAGTCGTCGCCCCCTTCGACGTCGACTCCCCCGAGTCACACCCGACCAGCCCGACAACCGCCAAACCGGCAACCACCATCGCCGTACCTGCGCGTTTCATCCCCACCCCTTCCGGCCGAGCACTGCCTTGACCAGGCACATTAGCACGGTCAGCCGACCAGAGCCGGGGCCGCGTAGCTTATGTGAGCATGAGCGAACTTCGACTTTCGGCGCCGTTCGACGGGCGCAATCCCGAGGGCAAACCGGTAGTGAACCGGTCGGCGGTGGACTCCGATATACAGGATCGGGTGCTGTCCTACCTCGAGCACGCGCCGGTGATTCTGAGCGCCCGCAGCCACGACACCGACGAGTTCGACCCCACCCAGCGCGACGTGCCGTTGAACTTCCACACCGATGGCGTATTCGTCTGGCCGGGCGCTGTCCCCTATTACCTGCGCAAGTACGGGCTGCCGCCGGAGCCCGCGCTGGTCCAGCACATCGTCGGCAAGGGGTTCGAGATCGGGGAGGTCGACGAGGGGGCGCGGCAGGCGGCGGTGCAGAAGGTCGTCGGCTGACCCGGGATTTCGAACCCATCCAAGGAGAGGAGCTCTTCGGCTTCTGAGGGTGCGCGGCCGGGGCCGGGCATCTGGGTCGGGGCGGCCAGGCGTAGGCCGTCGAGGGCAATTTCGGTGTTGACGAAGGCGACGTCGTAGGTGGGTATGGATCCCCACCCGGTGCTGGTCCTGAGCACGTTTGCCGTGGCTGATCCCGACTTGTGCCGCGGCCCGTGCCGATCGTTTCGGAGCGATACCCTTGAGCAGGGAGGACTGGCACTGAGGAGATAATGTGGGCCAACCACGATCCCGGGCCGCATCGCGCGCCGCGGCCACGTTATCGCCCGGGGCTGATCTCGAGCTTCCGATTCATGGGCCGATCGACCTGGTCGATTCAGCGGAACAAACCCGCACCGCGCTTGCCACCGCCGTGGCACGGTTTTCCGAGGCTTGGGCATCCGGATCCCCACCCGACCTGTCGGCATACCTGCCCCGTGAACCGGCCCAGCGGCGAACGATACTGATCGAACTGATCAAGATCGACCTCGAGTACCGCTGGCTTCGCTATCACTTTCCCAAACGACTGGTCGACTATCGTGCGGAGTTCGCCGAGCTGCAAGGTGGTCCGCTGCCAGCCGACCTGGTCTACGAGGAATTCCACGCAGTGCGCCGTGGTTCATCCACCCCCGATCCGGCTGAGGTCACCGACGCGGTGACCGGCTCCGAGCTCGTCGGAGCCACCAATGATTACCGCAGCACGATGATTGCTCGACCGAATGCCCAAGTAGTCCTCGACACCATCGATGTCGGACACCGCGTCGAGGACTTCGACCTCTTGATGAGGATCGGGGCGGGCGCCTTCGCCCAGGTGTATCTCGCTCGGCAACAATCGATGCAACGATTGGTCGCAGTCAAGATTTCCCACAATCACGGCACCGAGCCGCAGACCCTCGCTCAATTGGACCACGAATACATCGTGCGCGTCTTCGACCAGCGACTCATTGCCGATGGCGAGCTGAAACTGCTCTACATGCAGTACCTACCGGGAGGCACACTGCTCGATGTGCTGCGCGTGGTGCGCTCGACGCCACCGGAACACCGCAGTGGGCAATTGCTGCTCGATGCCATCGACGAGATGCTGGAGAACAAGGGCGAGGTTCGGCCCACAGAATCAGCTGTTCGGATACGAACCGCCGCATTGACGTGGCCGGAGACCATCGCCTGGTTGGGCCGCCGACTCGCGGACGCTCTGGAACACGCGGCCGAACGGGGGGTATTGCATCGAGACATCAAACCCGCGAATGTGCTGTTGAGCGCCGAGGGGATTCCGAAGTTGGCCGACTTCAACGTCAGCTCCAGCACAGGCGTCAAAGGCACCAATCCCCTGGCCTACTTCGGCGGATCGCTGGCATACATGTCGCCCGAACAGCTCGAAGCCTGCCATCCGGACCTGCCGACAACCGCCGCCGACCTCGACACACGAAGCGACATCTTCGCGCTGGCCGTCATGCTGTGGGAGTTGCTCACAGGCCACCGCCCCTTCGCGGACGAAACGGCCGCAGGCGAGTCGGAGACTTCGCTGTCGCGCATGCTCGAACTGCGGCGCAGACCCGTCGACTCCGAGATTTTGTCGGAACTTCCGCCGGATTGCCCCATGGCATTGCGCCTGGTGCTGCTGAGGTGTTTGTCGCCCCACCGCGAAGACCGCTACTCCAGTGGCACGGAATTGGCCCAGCAGCTCGACTTGTGTCTCGAGGAGCGGGCGCGCGACCTGGTCTATCCGCCGCCGAACAGTTGGCGGGCACGACTTTCACGACTGCCCACCCCGATCCTGTGGTCATCGTCGATGGTCGGCGTCGGCCTGGCTACGGTCTACCTGGCGGTGCACCTTCAGGAACTGATCGCCGAGCGCCTGCCCCCGGCCACCGCCGCGCGGCTATACGACGGCACCATTATTTTCGTCCTCTGTGCCTTGCCGCCGTCCGTTCTCATCTACAGATACATATCGCGCAATTTGCTCGCTGTCCCTCGCGGCTTGCGCGATGGCAGACGCTACGACGAGGGGACGCTCGCGCGGGTGCGGTCGCGAACATTGTTGTGGGGCGACCTGTGTGCGATGAACACCCTGTTGTTCGCGGTGCTCGCAACCGTGACGGGGGTGCTGCTGCTCGTCTGGTTCACCGACCTCCCGGCGCGGATGCTGATCCATGCGGCAACGACCGTTCTGGTGACGGGCACCATCTCGGTCGCCTACACGTTCTTCCTTTCGACGTTCTACATCGTCCGCTGTGTTTATCCCATCTATCTGCGCCACGGCCCCACGACGATCGACGACTCGGACGAAGTTCGGGCGCTGCGCCGAAGAGCCACGGTCTATCTCGCGGTGACGGCGTCAGTGCCGGTGGTCGGGGTTCTGGCAGGATTCAGCGCCCTCGAACCGGAGGAGCTTACGCTCGTGCGCGATTCGGTTCTGGGGTTGTGCGCGGCCTCGGGGCTCGCGTTCGTCGCCGTCTATTGGTTGTTCAGGAAGCTGGACGCAGACCTGCGCGCGCTCGAGCGGGTGGTCGTGTAAATCAGCCCGGCGAACCTGCGCAGCGCGGCGCGGCGACCCCGAACAAGATCACTGACGCGTATCGATGGCGGGGAGATCGCGCTGATCGGGGGTGAGCGGTTTACGATCCGTGCGGCTGGGCAAGGCGTGACGAGCATCCCTGCACCGAGACGGCAGTTTCGGGGGATACTTGGGAGGGCGCCACCGACGGGTGAGCCACATTGCGGCAATTGTGGAGAATGGAGCTTGACGACGTGGATGCGCGTTCGCTTGCGCTGGTCCGCGCCGATTTCCGCGGGGTGACGGAGACACCCGGTGGGTCCGAGCGGCTGATCAGCGCTTTTTACGGTCACCTGTTCGCGCAGGACCCGAGATTGCGTGAGCTGTTTCCGCCTGCCATGGACATGCAGGCCAAGCGGATCACGACGGCGGTGCAGTTCGTCCTCGACCATCTCGAGGACTTCGAACGCGCGCAACGCTTCCTCGAGCAACTCGCCCGCGACCATCGCAAATACGGGGTCGAAGCCGACCACTACGACATGGCCGGACGCGCGCTGCTCGCGGCGCTGCGCACCTTCCACGGCAACCGCTGGACCAGAGAACTCGACGAGGGCTGGCGTGACATCACGCTACTGATCTCGGCGTC
This sequence comes from Nocardia sp. IBHARD005, assembly GCF_052814245.1. Lineage (NCBI taxonomy): Bacteria > Bacillati > Actinomycetota > Actinomycetes > Mycobacteriales > Nocardiaceae > Nocardia > Nocardia sp. IBHARD005. The sequence continues at coordinate 1,903,892 of NZ_CP199935.1, read as the reverse complement.
GATGGCGATCGGCGCCAACGAGGACACCTCGCAGCCGTACTGGGACGCCACCGTGGTGGGTCATCGGCGGGTGCTCGACGATCTGGCGATCGTGCGGTTGCAGGCCGACGGGCCCATTCCGTTCAAGGCCGGACAGTATGTGCCGGTCGCGGTGCCGCAGCGGCCGAATATGTGGCGATACTTCTCCCCCGCCATCCCCGCGAACCCGTATGGCGAGATCGAATTCCATGTGCGGCGGATCAGTGGTGGCTGGGTGAGTCCGGCGATCGTCAACGACACCAAGGTCGGGGATCGGTGGAAGATCGCCGGGCCACTCGGTGGGTTGCACGTGGACCGGGAGTCGGGGCGCGATGTGCTGATGATCGGCTCCGGCACGGGGATCGCGCCGTTGCGCGCGCAGCTGATCGAGATGAGTCAGCGTGGGATCAATCCGCGCGTGCACTTCTTCATCGGCGGGCGCTATCCCGGCGACCTCTACGACGTGGACAACATGTGGCAGCTCTCGCAATCCAATCCGTGGTTGACCGTGGTGCCGGTGTGCGAGGAACACACCAATCCCTGGTGGTACCCGCAGGATTCGGGCGAGACGCCGATGGGCATGCCGCGTCGCTTGGTCGGTAATCTAGGAGCAGTGGTGACCAGCTTCGGGGCGTGGTCGGACCGTCAGATCCAGATCGCGGGATCGCCGACGATGATCGCCAACACCCGCTACGCGCTCCAGCGGGCCGGTACACCGAGCGAGATCATCGCTGCCGACCCTGTCTGAACCCGCCCTTCACTTCGCGAAAGAGGCCGATGAGCAACGCTTTTCCTGACCCCGCATGGACGGCTACCGTCGTCGGCCACCACCGCCTGCGCCACGACCTCGCCGTGATCCGGCTGATCGGCGATTTCGTGCCGTTCGAGGCCGGCGGTTCGGTGGAAGTGGAGGTGCCGCAGCATCCCGGGGTGCAGCGGCGGTTCTCCCCCGCGCTGCCGCCCTCGCTGGACGGCAAGCTCGAGTTCCATGTGCGGACGGTGCCCGGTGGGTGGTGCTCGAGTTCTATCGTCGCCGACACCAAACCCGGTGACCAGTGGCGAATCAACGCTCCCCATGGGGTTTTCGCGGTTGATCCCGATGCTGTCGAGGTGGTGATGATCGCCGGCGGTACCGGACTGGCGCCGATGCGCGCCCAGATCCTGGACCTGGCCCGCCGCGACACTCCACCGCGCACCTATTTGTTCTTCGGCGGACGCTCGCCGCGCGACCTCTACGCCAACGACATGCTGTTCCTGCTGGCGGGCGAATTGCCTTGGCTTTCCGTCATTCCGGTTGTCGAAAGCCCGGATGATCCTGCGGTGCGCGATGAATGGCATGAGCAGACCCGCTCCGATGTGGGCTTCGGCCCCGACGAAATGCTCTACGGCACCCTCGCCGACGTCGCCGCCGCCCACGGCCCTTTCACCAAACACCAAGTCCTGGTCTGCGGCTCCCCCGCGATGGTCCGCACCACCGTCGACCGCCTGATCGAATCAGGAACTCCCCCGACCAACATCATCTCCGAAGGCGCCTGATAGCTGCTACCCGCACGAACCTCAGCCGCGAAGCTGACTGGGCGAGGTGAACGAGATAATCGGATAATCTGATTCTGATATCATGATTGCATGAAGGAGATCAGTGCGACCGAGGCTGCGCGGGCGTTTGCGCGGGTACTCGATGAGGCCGAGGCGGGTGAGGAGTTCGTCATCACCCGGAAGGGGGTGTGCGTGGCTCGACTGCTCCCGGCGCCGCGCGCCAACGGTGCCGGGCTCAACGGGCTGGCCCGCAAGTGGTCGGGGAAGATCGGGTTGGACGACGAGTTCGAGGCTGCGGTCGATGCGATCGATCAGTACGCGAGCGCCGAGGAAGACAGCGACCCGTGGCAAAGCTGATCCTCGACACCGGCGTGCTGATCGCCAGCGATCGGGGCACAGTCGATCTGACGGACATCATCGACGACAACGACAACGTGGCCGTCGCTTCGGTCGTGATCGCGGAGTACCTCACTGGACTCGCCGGTCAGACCGACCCTGCGAAGCAAGCTAGCGCGCGAGCATTCCTCGCCGAGTTCCGCGCCATCGTGCCGAGCATTCCTTATGACGACGTGATCGCCGAACATCACGCGGAACTGCTCTCGTATGTTCGAGCCGAAGGAACGCCGCGAGGTGCGCACGACCTGATCATTGCGGCTACCGCGCGGGCGACCGGACGGACTGTCATTACCACCGATCGGCGCGCCAAGTTCGGTGAGCTTCCCGGAGTCGAAGCCCTCCTGGTTGGCTGACTCTCAGAACAGGGGGTCGTGGCGGATTGATTGGGCTTGGGTGCCGGCTGCCATCAGGCGGAACTTGGTGGTTTGGACCATCGAGGGGGAGCCGACGATCTGAACGTCGCGGTCGGACCAAGGGCCGTAGCTGGCCACTACCTTGCCGATTTGGCCGGTCATTCGGGGTTCGAGGCCGGGGAGGTCGGGGTGGGGTTCGCCGGAATCGTAGTACCACCAGGGGTTTTCGTCACTTTCGGTGACGGGGGTGACGGTGAGCCATTTGTTGGCGAGGGCGAGTTGGCTCAGGACCTGGAGGTCGTAGAGGTCGCAGGGGTGGTGGCCGCCGACGAACAGGTGGACCTTCGGGTTGACGCGCCGTTGGGCCATCGCCATGATCTGGGCGCGCAGGGGGGCGATGCCGGTGCCGCAGCCGACCATCAGCATCTTGCGCTTGGTGTTGCGTGGCACGCCGAGGCCGCCGAGGGGCGAGCCGAGCGCCCACTGATCGCCGACGGCGGTGTGCGCGACCATGGCGGGGCTGACCCAGCCGCCGAGCACGCCGCGCACGTGGAACTCGATCTCGCCCTGGGGATTGGCGGGATTCGCGGGCGAGAGATAACGCCACATCCGCGGTCGCGAGGGGATCTGCACGCTGAGGTACTGGCCGGCGGCGTACTGCATCGGCACGTCGAGCTGGACCCGAACGATCGAGAGATTACGCAGTACCTCGCGATGTTCGACAACGGTGCCCGTCCAGGTGGCCGGTGTCGTCTCCTTGTCGGCGGCGCTGATCATCGCGCCGCTGATGGTGGCCAGGCCCTCGTCCCACGCGGTGGCGACCTCGTCGGTCCACATCTCCGCACCGGCGAACAACCGCATGGCAGACTTCAGCGAATTGGCCACGGCCACATAGTGAGCAGGTTGCACACCGTACTTGCGGTGGTCGCGCCCGAGCTGGGCCAGGAACGGCAGCAGCTTGTCGGGTTCCTCGAGCCGGTCGAGCGCGTAGGAGATCGCCGAGACGAGGCGGTCGCGCTGGGAGTCCATGGCAGCCGGGAAGTAGTCGCGGACACCGGGGTAGTCCGTGAAGAGGATCGAGTAGAACGACCTCGACAGCTTCTCGGGGCCACCGTCTTCCGCAGCAACCGCCTTGAACGTCGTACGGATCAAAGCGATAGTCCGCGAATCCATATGTGTCACAACCTCGTTTCGCCATCGAACGCTAGCCGCGCCGGCGAGTGACGGGCTGGGAGGACACTCGTCAGCAGCCGATGCGAGAAGTCTAGGCGAGGTTTGCCAGCTTAGGAATCGTACTCTTAAACATCACGCATGTAATTCTTGAAATACCAGGCGGTTCCCAGTAGTTTCCCATGAAAACATACCTGGAGACCGTTAACTGCGGGTGAACACCTGCCGATGATTCCCCAAAATGCCCGGCATACCAGGCAATTGGACACCAACATGCCTGGTAGAGCGACCCTTCCGCTACAACGACAGCCTGCCACGATCCGACGCGCCGGGCCATGACACGCAGGGTAGGCGCACCGGAGTGGCTGGCCGAGAGCGGCGAATCAGCTTTCAACCACACCGAATTCAGCATCCCATCAGCAAACTTTTGGACGTCCATGCTGATAAATCCGCACCTCAGCGCGCCGCAACGCAACTTCCGATCAGCAAGATCACGAATAAGTGAGTTGCTGGAGAGTCACTGGCCGGTCGCCGGGGGTTGACCGGAGACGAGCGAGCCCCCGGCTCGGCATCCACCGCAGTGGATTTCGAACCGGAGGCTCGTCGCAGGCGAATACGGCTCAGCGCCGATGCCGTGGCTGCCACACCACGAGCGCGGTACTGCGTGCCGGCGGCGACAGATCGGGCCGGTAGCCCGCCCGCAACCGCTCCAGCTCCACGCTCATCTCCTCGACGCGCTGCTGCAACGCCTCCACCTGATTGGTGAGTTCGATGATGCGCTTGATGCCGGCGAGATTGACGCCCTCGTCCTGCGACAGGCGCTGCACCTCGCGCAGCACCTCCACATCGCGGGCCGAGTAACGGCGTCCGCCACCCGAGGTCCGTTGCGGGGTGACCAAACCCAGCCGGTCGTAGGTACGCAACGTCTGCGCGTGCATCCCCGCCAGCTGAGCCGCCACCGAGATCATGAAGAACTCGGCACGCGAGGCCGCACCCGAAACAGACTTCGGATCATCTGACATCAAGCACCCGCCCATCCTCCACGCGGTTCGAAGCCACTGGTCCTCTCCGCCTCCTGATAGCGCTTGAGCGCATCGGTGGCGTCGGAGTCGAGCGATTGCGGCACCGCGACCTTCACCGTGACCAGCAGGTCACCGGCGCCGCCTGCCGCACCGCGCTTGGGCACACCACGACCGCGAACCCGCAGGATACGCCCGTCGGCGGTGCCCGCGGGCACCTTCACGCCGACCCGGCCGTCCAGCGTGGGCACGGAAACCGTAGTCCCAAGGACCAATTCGCTGTAACTCACCGGAAGCACCAGGGTGAGGTCGTCGCCCTGGCGGCCGAAGACCTTGTCCTGGCTGACATGCACCGTGACATACAGATCGCCCGAAGGCGCACCGCGCAGACCCGCCTCGCCCTGACCGGCCAGCCGGATCTTCTGCCCATCGCTGACGCCAGGAGGGATCCGGACGGTGATGGTGCGGGTGCGGTTCTGGATACCGGTGCCCGAGCAGTCGGTGCACGGGTCGTCGATGATCGACCCGGTACCGCGGCAGTCGTCGCAGGGCTCGCTGAAACCGAACGCGCCCTGATTACGGCTCACCACGCCCGCACCGTTGCAGTGCGGGCACACGCGCGGGCTGGTGCCCGGCTTGGCACCGCTGCCGTGACAGGTGGTGCACGGCGAGGGACTTGTCATCCGAAGTGGAACGGTGACACCCTGGGCGGCCTCGCGGAAACCCAGGGTGGTCTCGGTCTCCACATCGGCGCCGCGGCGCGGACGAGCCGCCGCCCGGCCGCCGCCACCCCGGTTGAACAGCCCGCCCAGCAGATCGCCGAGCCCGCCGTCGCCCGTGGTGCCGGTGCCACCGGCCTGGCCGAAGATGTCACCGATGTTGAAGTCCTGCGAAAAGCCGCCGCCCGCACCGGGGTTGAACCCGCCGCCACCGTAGGCCCGGCCGCCACCGCCGCCGCCCGCGAACAGGCGGCGCGTCTCGTCGTACTCCTTGCGCTTGGCCGGATCCGACAGCACCGCGTTGGCTTCGCTGACGGTCTTGAACCGCTCCTCGGCCTTGGTGTCACCCGGGTTGGAGTCCGGGTGCAGGTCACGGGCGAGCTTGCGGTAGGCCTTCTTGATCTCGTCCTGCGAGGCGCCGGAGGAGACACCCAGCTCCTTGTAGAAGTCCTTTTCGATCCACTCCCGTTGGCTCACCGGGCATCTCCTCCTTTCCTATTTCTCGTTCGCGTCGGCATCCGCGTCCGATGCCTCCGCGTCGGTTACCCCGACCAACGCGTGCCGAAGCACCCGGTCGCCGAACCGATAGCCCTTGCGCATGACGATACCGATCACCGGGTCGGCGCCCGAACCCTCGTGCTGCACTGCCTCGTGCAGCGTGGGGTCGAACGGGTCACCGGCGGAACCGAATTCGACGAGACCCTGCTTGGTGAGCGCGATCTCCAGCTTGTCGGCGACGGACTTCAGCGGACCGGTCTCGAGGTCGCCGTGCGCCCTCGCCCGATCCAGATCGTCGAGCACCGCGAGCAATTCGGTGACCACCGAGGCCTTGGCGGCATCGATATTGGCCTGGCGGTCGCGCTCGACCCGGCGGCGGTAGTTCGCGTATTCCGCGGTCAACCGCTGCAGATCGGCCGTGCGCTCGGCCAGCTCGTCGTGCTCCGGCTCGACGACTTCGGCCTCGAGGGCGGAGTCCGCCGGGGCGGCCTCCGCGCTCTCGTCCGCGGTGTCGTCCAGGATGTCTTCGACCAACTCCTGCTCCGAGGAGTTCGCCTCGGTCACTTCTTGTCCGTGTCGACCGGCTCGTCCACGACCTCCGCGTCGACGACCTGATCGTCATCGGCCTGGCTCGGGCCCGTGCCGTTGCCGGACTGCGCGTCGGCGGCGGCGGAGGCTTCGTAGATCGCCTGACCCAGCGCCTGCGACTCGGTGGCCAGCTTCTCCACGGCCGACTTCACCGCGGAGATATCGGTGCCTTCCAGCGCCTGCTTGGCCTCGGTGACCGCGTTCTCCACCTTCGCCAGCTGATCGGCGGAGACCTGTGCGCCACCCTCGCTCAGCTTCTGCTCGTTGATGAACTTCTCGGTCTGGTGCACCAGCGACTCGGCCTGGTTGCGGGTCTCGGCCTCTTCACGGCGCGCCTTGTCGTCGGCGGCGTGCGCCTCGGCGTCGGCGACCATGCGCTCGATCTCTTCCTTGGACAGACCGGAGCCGTCCTGGATCTTGATCTTGTTTTCCTTGCCGGTGCCCTTGTCCTTCGCGGTGACGTGCACGATGCCGTTGGCGTCGATGTCGAAGGTGACCTCGATCTGCGGCACGCCACGCGGGGCGGGCGGCAGGCCGGTGAGCTCGAAGGAGCCGAGCAGCTTGTTGTGCGAGGCGATCTCGCGCTCACCCTGGAACACCTGGATCTGCACCGAAGGCTGGTTGTCGTCAGCGGTGGTGAAGGTTTCCGAGCGCTTGGTGGGGATGGTGGTGTTGCGCTCGATGAGCTTGGTCATCACGCCACCCTTGGTCTCGATGCCCAGCGACAGCGGGGTGACATCGAGCAGCAGGACGTCCTTGACCTCGCCCTTGAGCACGCCGGCCTGCAGAGCGGCGCCGACGGCGACGACCTCGTCCGGGTTCACGCCCTTGTTGGGCTCACGGCCGCCGGTCAGTTCCTTGACCAGGTCGGACACGGCGGGCATCCGGGTGGAGCCACCGACGAGCACGACGTGGTCGATATCGGCCACGTTCAGGCCCGAGTCCTTGATCACGGACTGGAACGGCGCACGGGTGCGATCCAGCAGATCAGAGGTGATCTTCTGGAACTCCGAGCGGGTGAGCTGCTCGTCGAGGAACAGCGGGTTCTTGTCCGCGTCGACGGTGATGTAGGGCAGGTTGATCGAGGTGGACTGGCCCGAGGACAGTTCGATCTTGGCCTTCTCCGAGGCCTCACGCAGGCGCTGCATGGCCATCTTGTCCTTGGTCAGGTCGATGCCCGAGGACGCCTTGAACTTGTCGACCAGCCAGGAAACGACGCGCTCGTCCCAGTCGTCGCCACCGAGGTGGTTGTCACCGGAGGTGGCACGGACCTCGACAACGCCCTCGCCGATTTCCAGCAGCGAGACATCGAAGGTGCCGCCACCGAGGTCGAAGACCAGGATGGTCTGCTCTTTGTCGCCCTTGTCCAGGCCGTACGCGAGCGCGGCCGCGGTGGGCTCGTTGACGATGCGCAGCACGTTGAGACCGGCGATCTGGCCGGCTTCCTTGGTGGCCTGACGCTGGGCGTCTTCGAAGTAGGCCGGGACGGTGATCACGGCGTCGGTGATCTCCTCGCCCAGGTAGGCCTCGGCATCGCGCTTCAGCTTCATCAGCGTGCGCGCGGAGATCTCCTGCGGCGTGTACTTCTTGTCGTCGATCTCGACGTTCCAGTCGGTGCCGATGTGGCGCTTGACCGAGCGGATGGTGCGATCGACGTTGGTGACCGCCTGGTTCTTCGCGGGCTGACCGACGAGAACCTCGCCGTTCTTCGCGAAGGCGACGATCGAGGGGGTGGTGCGCGAGCCTTCCGAGTTCGCGACGACGACCGGCTCGCCGCCTTCGAGCACGGCGACGACGGAGTTCGTGGTCCCGAGGTCGATTCCGACCGCACGAGCCATAGTGGTTTCCTCCTGTTTGACGGGCTGAGCGTAGTGGGCTCAATCTTGCCCTCGAGATCTATCGCGAGTCAACCCGAAGTTGAGTCATGGTCGCTCAATGTTGTCGATCGGCATAACCGGTACCAGCGGCGATTCATTCCCGCCGCCCCGAAATATTTCCCGGCCCCGACGCCATTCTTGCCACGAGGGCGCTCAACTGCAGCCTCTGATGCTCGACGTGACCATCGTCAACGTGGCGGTGCCAAGTATCCAGGGCGATCTGCAAGCGGAATACTCGCAACTCGAATGGATCATCGCCGCCTATGTGCTCGCCTTCGCCGCGGTGTTGATCACGGGCGGGCGGCTCGGAGACATCTACGGTCGCAAGCGCGTATTCCTCACCGGCATGGCCGGTTTCACGATCGCCTCGGCAGCGTGTGGGCTGGCGACCGATCCGGCCGTGCTCATCGGGTCCCGCTTCGCGCAGGGTGCGATGGGGGCGTTGATGGTGCCGCAGATCCTGGCGATTATCCAGACGACGTTCCCGAAAGAGGAGCGGGCCAAGGCAATTGCCGTGTACAGCGGCGTCGGCGGTTCTGCCTCAGCGGTCGGGCTCGCGCTCGGCGGCGTGCTGGTGCAGGCCGATCTGTTCGGGTTGGCTTGGCGGCCGATCTTCTTGGTGAACATCCCGGTCGGGATCGCGGGATTCATCGCGGCGTGGTTCGTGATGAGCGATTCGAAGTCGTCTACGCCCCCTCGACTGGACCCCATCGGGATGGTGCTGTCGGTTTCCGCTGTACTGCTGCTGGTGTACCCGTTGACCGAGGGGCGTCGACTCGACTGGCCCGCATGGACTTTCGTGATGATGGCGGCAGCTCTCGCGGTGTTCGCCGGGTTCCTGTTCTACGAACGCGCGCTGACTCGGGCGGGACGGTCGCCGTTGGTCGACCTCGGACTGTTCCGGTCGCGCCCGTTCGCGATCGGGCTGGGAACTTGGTTGTTGTTCTGGATCGCCATGGGTGGGTTCTTCCTGGTGTGGACATTGTTCATGCAGGCCGGACTCGGATGGTCGCCGTTGCGGGCCGGGCTAATACTGCAACGGCATCTGTGTGAGTCGTTGCTGGTAGATCTGGTGCGTGGTGTTGGATCGTGTTGTGGCCGAGTTGGATTCGTTGATGTCGCGGATCGGTGGCCGGTTCGCGCGGTCGGAGCCGCGGGAGCGGGCGCGGGAATACGTGTCGGGGCTGCTGGCCGGGCTGGAGCGCAAGAATGGCTGGACGTTGGCCGAACGTGCTGGTGAGGGCTGTCCGGACGGGATGCAGCGGCTGTTACGCAAGGCCGACTGGGACGTCGAGGCCGTGCGTGATGACGTGCGCGACTATGTGGTCGAACACCTCGGCGACCCCGATGCTGTGCTCGCCGGTGACGAGACCGGTTTCCTGAAGAAGGGCACCAAATCCGCCGGGGTGCAACGCCAGTACTCCGGCACGGCCGGTCGGACGGAGAACTGCCAGATCGGGGTGTTCTTGGCGTACGCGTCGCGGCACGGGCATGCCCTGATCGATCGGGAGCTGTATCTGCCCGAGTCCTGGACCACCGATCGGGAGCGCTGTCGCGGCGCTGCGATTCCCGACGAGGTCGAGTTCGCGACCAAGCCCCGGCAGATGATCCTCATGCTCGAACGCGCGCTGGCCGCGAAGGTGCCGTTCTCCTGGTTCACCGCCGACGAAGCCTACGGCCAAGCCGGCTACTTGCGGGACTGGTGCGAGGACCACGACGTGTTCTATGTGCTGGCCACCCGCCGTGACCAGCAGGTGAGCACCCGCGCCGACCGGCTCGCGCGCGCCGAGGACCTCGTAGCGGAGTTCGGTGACCGCACCTGGCAGCGGTTCTCGGTCGGCGCCGGCGCGCACGGGCCGCGTGAATACCACTGGGCGCGACGCCAGATCGAGGGCACCTGGAAGACCGGGCGCGGGCACTGGCTGCTGGCACGGCGGGCGTTGACGCCCAACAGCAAAGGCGAGCACGAGATCGCCTACTACCTCTGCTACGGCCCCGCTACCGCCAGGTTGGTCGATCTGGCCTGGACCGCGGGATCACGCTGGCACGTGGAAGAGGCATTCCAGCAGGCCAAGGGTGAGGCAGGACTCGATCACTACCAGGTCCGCAGCTGGCGGGCCTGGTATGCGCACATCACTTTGTCGATGCTCGCCCTTGCGTGGTTGGCCGCGTCGAAAACCCTTGCTGCAAAGGGGGAACCAGCGATCTCGACGCGGACATGATCGCTCTCACGGTACCCGAGATCCGCCGTCTGTTGGTCGCGTTCGTACTGACCCCGCAACATAGGGCCGATCACATCTGGTTGTGGTCGAGATGGCGGCGCCGCCGCCAGTATCAAGCCCGGCTGTCTCACTATCGCCGCCGAGGCCACCCTCTCGATTGACCCACGAGTGCCGTTGCAGTATTAGCCCAACGTTTCGTCGACTAATTCACGGCATCACGATCTGCCGAGAATGCGCCGAGAGCTGGGAAATTGACTACGAAGTCCACTACCACTACACATCCGGTGGGCGGCTACTACGCGGGCAAATTGAGTCAAATCAAATGATGGTGGCGGCTGGCGCTACAGCCGACATAGATCGAAATCAGCCAACGTAGCGTGGGCCCCTCTCGATCGCCTGACGGATGAAACAGTTGACAGAAGCGAAGTCGGATTGCGTCGGGGAAACAACTTCCCCGACGCAATCCGTAGTTGGGAACAGCATCTGTCCCCAACATCTTACATCGCCATTAGACCCGCCGTATGGCGAGTACTCCCGCGGCGATACAGCTGTAACTATCGCCTAGTGGTACAGCTTGTTGAAGAAGAACTTCGAACCATCGAGGCCGAATGCATCGCCACGGAGGCAGTCCGTTACGATACCGTTGATCTGGCCGGCGACTACCTGTCGGTCGGCTTCGCACTGCTCCCAGGTGTCGTACGGCGCGCTGTATTCGGCCGAGGCAATCCCGGTTGCACCCAGAATGATCGCAGCAGCCACGAGAGTGGTACCGCCAAGCTTGCGAATCATTTTTCTCCCCTGTTGATCGTATTTTCGCCAGAGCGGATAAATGCCATTCTTAGACGCCATCTGACGTTGATGTGTGTGAATGTCAACCTCAGAGTTCCGCTCACAAACAATCATTTCAGTGGCGCTTCGATCGATCAATGGATGCTCAACCGCCCCGCCGTTGGATCCGGCCGGGGGTCCTTGCTGCACCGGTCTCGTCAATGCGGGAATGCGACTCGGACGCGAGCTGCGTGATTCGCTCAGCTCACCGATTGCTAGGTGCTATATCGCGGTCGGCGACCTTCTGTAGCTGCAGCCGCTGCCCCAAGCGGTCTCAGAATTGGCTCGATGCCTGTGACCTGGGCTACGATGTTCGGTGTGACAGACGAAAGCAGGTCGGCGTCGGTGTCCGATTCGGATGACGAAGGCAAGGTCCGCCGCAAAAAACGCGGAGATAAGAAGCAGCGCCCGTTCTGGCAGGAACTGCCGATCCTGATCGTGATCGCGGCTGTGATCGCGGCTCTGATGGTGACATTCGTCGGCAGACCGTACGTGATCCCGTCACAGTCAATGGAAGACACGCTGCTCATCGGCGATCGCATCTACGTGCAGAAAATCACCTACTACGGCAGTGACCCGGCGCCGGGCGACGTGGTGGTTTTTGTCGGGCCGACGTCGTGGAACGACCACTATAAATCGGTGCGATCCGACAATTCAGCAGTCCGTGGCCTGCAGAATTTTCTGTCCTATTTCGGCCTGGTTCCGCCGGACGAGAACGATTTGGTGAAACGGGTCATTGCCGTCGGTGGTCAGACCGTGCAGTGCTGCGACGCTCAGGGCCGGGTAATGGTCGATGGCAAGCCTCTCGACGAGCCTTACATCAAGAAGGATCACCCTTGGTACACCGACCGGCCCAACGCCGTTTACCCGGCCGGACGAGTGTTCGGGCCAGTCGTAGTGCCAGCTGGCCACATGTGGATGATGGGCGATAACCGCAACGAGTCGCGAGACTCAAGGGCTCACGTCAGCGACGAACTGCAGGGAACTGTCCCGTTCGACAACGTCCGCGGTAAGACTGTCTTCAAGATTTGGCCTCCGAGTAGACTCGGACCGGTGCGATCGCAAGATCCTCAGCGGTGAACGTAGCGAGCGTATTCACCGTCTGAGAACGCCTATCCAGGCGCTATTCCGGCTGGACATCACGGGTTGCAAGCTGGGTGGCAAAATCCTGCCACATATTGGCGCAGGCATTCGCAATCTGTACTACCGCGGATACTTGATGTGCCGGAATAGCCTGAATAGATCTGGTGTCATTTCGACGTTCGATGGTGCCCACGAGAAGGCGAAGTAGCGCCCTTCCTTCCTCGTTAGACCTAATCGATGGGTCACGTCGAAGACTACTCAACAAAACATCCACCGCAGCTGCGGTAGTACTGCCACCGCTAAACTCTGGCGGGGTGGTGACGCGCATTTCATTATGCAACAGTCGAGTCTTTACGTCTTTGACGGTCGCTGGCGACAGTCCCACCGCTCTGGCTACCTCCCGCAAAGAGGAATTCGGATTTGACTTGAATAGCGCAGTTGCATGCAGCCGGGCATCTGTGCTGTCGACTGGCCGCATCTTGCCATCCCGACCCAATCTCTTGTTCAACTGAGGTGCATCCTCAGTTGAACAAGCTCGAATCGAAGCGACAGTCTTTGTCGACAGTCCCACCAACTCCGCGATCATTCGATCAGACCACGTCCCATGGGTATCAAGTATTCGACGGGTGGCCGCTGAGCGATCTTCACGGGACAGCGGTAAGCCCTGCTCGGCGTTAACATAAACAGCTAGCAAGAAGGCCTCGGTTTCAGAGCCCTCAAAAAATGAAACGTCGATGACTGATTCGCCGCGCTGCCGCGCTGCCATTATCCGGTGAGCGCCGTCTATCACCTCCATAGTCTTTCGGTTAACGACAATTGGGGGTAGCGCGGTTCCGGCCTCGACTAACTCTCGAACGTGGCGAATGTCAACGCCATGCACTCTTGGTGAGATGGCGAGTTTCAGGCTATCGATCGATATCGGTTCGGGAAGCGAGCAGCGGCGAGTTTGCATCTTTTTGAAGTCGCCATCAGATCGCGATTCGCGAGGAGTCATGAATTCTCCAAAGGTGACAAATCGTCTGCACCCTGCTATATGTTGAAGCCTATTCAATTGCTGGATGAATCCAGGCGGCTTCAGGCGGTTTCGCGTCGCGAAACAGCAGGCTCACATTCATTACGTCAAACTGGGTGCTGGATTACCGCGCCGATGCCCAGAACTCATCGTCGGTGAAAGGGGAGTTCTCGTCGCTGCCGAGTGGCACAACCGCGGACGGGGCGATTCGGCGTGAGTCGTCTTCGCTGCGGCGACCGATCGGCGGCAACCCGACGAGGCTACTGGTCGCTGCGGTCGCTGTCTGAGATGAATCGCCGCTGACGGATTGCGGGGTGATCTTGGTCCCGTTGTCCATATTGGTTTGGCTGGTACCACCTTGTGCGGCGTTGTGTCCGGGCTCAGGGCTGGCCGCGCCGATCTGGGAACCGTTTCCTTCGCTCCCGGCAGCCCCTCTGCCCGGCGTATCAGTCGCCTGCACGTCGCTGACCGGTTTGGCGGCGCTCGGCTTGTCTCCGCTCGGCTTGTCTCCGGCGCCAGTTTCGGCGGCGCTTCCTGAATCCGCATCATCGGCCCCGAAGCCCAGTTTGACTGCCGCGTCGGCCGAGGCCTTGATGATGTCGTCAAGATCGTTGTCAAGTCCGGACAGGCTGTTGATTAGCGACGGTAAGTCCCCTGTGAACCCCTTGACGGCCCCCAACACCGACACCAAATCCGATGTTGTCCATTTGCTCGGGTCAAATGCTGAGCTTGTGGAGCCGCCCGAGGATGACTTCCCACCGGTACCCGAGCCTCCGCCGGTGTCAGTTGGTTTGCTCGAGCCTCCGCCGGTGTCGGTCGGTTTGGCCGAGTTTCCCGACCCATCAGCGGAGATCGGGGTGCCGGATAGCACCGGTGTCCCTGCGGTGTTGCCTGACTGTTGAGTTGTGGCCAGTGTTTGAAGGTTTGCGGGTGTGCCCTGCCCCGCGCTAGGAGTGGTAGCACCCGGAGAGCCTGCGGCAAGAGTGTCGGAGTTGACGCTCTGACCGTTCATGAGCGCCGAGCTATCTGAACCCGCATCAGTGACGGAGAGGGTTGCAGCTTGCATCTGGATCTCCGAGACGATTGTCGAGGCGCCCGCCGAGGTTGCCGATCGGGCGGTCAACAATTCCGCCAAGCCAGTACTGATTCCCGAACGATGAAATTCCAGCTCCTCGGCAGACAGCTCGGCTCCAGTGACCGACCAGTCCTCGCTGACGATTGCGCCCGCGCCGACCGCGTCGTCCACGCGTCGCAGTAGCACCTGGCGATAGCTGGTCAATGAACCGCCGCCATCGATCAGCTGCTGCGCCAAACCATCAACCGCCCCGGCGGCTCGAACCCCTAGATCCCGATCGCCAGCGATACGGTCGTAGGCGGCCAGATAGGAATCGCCAGACCAGCCCGAACCCGCCGATCTGATGTTCTGCACCGCGGACTCGGCAGCTTCGACGAACGTAGTATTCCGCTCTCGCAACCGTTGCCCCAGGTCAGCGACTTCCCATGGTTTCCACTCATCGCGAACCTGCCTCAGAGTCGGGGTTCCTGCTTCGTCGGAGGCGCTCTTCCCACGTGATTTCATAGCGCACCGGCCACGGCGTTGAGCGCATCGCTGAACTCGGCATCTGTTACCTCGAAGTCCGAGGCACCGCCCCGCGAGGCGGTCGAAACTTGTCGGCACCGAGATCCGAAGCCTGTCCAAACTTCCTCGCATACAGAAAGTCCGGACCCCAGAACCTCCGAGACCAAAGTGCCAGTTCCCGATTCCGCCGAACTTGTCAGTGACGTCACCGAGTCAACAATCGAAAGACCTTCTGTCACGCCAGCGATCGTCTCCATTGACTGCGACAACAGCCGCAGCCGTTCGGGATCAACCAACATATGAACCTCCCCGTCTACCGGTCGAGCGCAAGTCCCGCCAGGGTCGTTCGGACCATCGAGCTGACCCTCCGCATGACCGAGTCCCCGTGTCAGCGAAAGCGGAATCTATTGCCTTACATATGGATTGGACGCGCTGGTCACGAAAGTGGTTCCACCGATTCGCAGTGATCCCAGTCACAGGACCTCGATTGCTGGGAACTGCTTCAGGTTCGGGGCCCGCTAGACCTGACCCACCGGTTGGTACCAGTCGCGTGGCGGACTGGTAGCGCGGACGGTGTCGTAGCCGAAAGACCCGGGTGGCTGAGAGGGCATACAGGAGGCGGACGCTGCAGAGGCTCTCGTGGTCGAAGCGTGTGCCGCGCCACCCAGTCCGGAGAACCGTCGGGTTGCGACGAGTATCCCAACGCGGTCGAGCCAGCACCGACTGGAACGCGTACGCATGCGCGCCCACCTGACGCTTGTTGCCCTTCGCTGCCCTTCAATTCGCGCCGGGTCACGATCGTGCCAATCATTAAGTACATCAACGTATTCCGACGTCATTCCGGGTGTACACCTATGATTCGTGTCTGGAACCACGTGCGTAGCGTAAGGACTGTCGGGAGGGAATTTCTGTGTCGGGGACAGGTGCTCCAGCGCCGTTGGTGGACAGGGTCGATGAGTTGGCGGCGCTGTTGGCGGCCGTTGACCGGTCGGTCGAGCGCCGTGAGGCACGCGTCATCGTTCTCCGCGGTGAGGCCGGTGTCGGCAAGACCAGCCTGTTGACCAGATTCGCGCACGAGGCAGCCGAACGGCACAGCTCCGCCCATCTCCTGACCGGCTATGGGCAGGCGATGCTGAACTCGTTGGCGTCGGACTCATTCCAGGCTGTGCGGGAGTGCTTGAGGTCGTTGGCCTCGTCGGCGCAGCGTTCTGGCTCGGCGTCGCGGTGGCGGCGGATCACGCAGTCGTTCAAGCAGAACGCTCCGGATTGGATCGAATCGGTCCCGGTAGTGGGGCAGGTGCTCGCGGCTGGTGTCCGGACCGGTCAGTCCTACGCGGCCAGCGGTGGCGAGCGGACCGAGATGGACAGTCGGCTCGACCAGTTGCTTCGGCTGATCGAGGACATCGTCACCGACACTCCGTTGGTGATGGTGCTCGATGACCTGCACTGGGCCGACACCGCGACCATCGACCTCCTGACAGCGATCGCGTTGCGGGTCCAAGGTCCGCTGGTCCTTGTTCTGGCGTACCGGTCCGATCAGCTCAAGTCCACCGACCAAACCCATCCGTTGCAGCGCACAGTGTTCAAACTGTGCAGGTACCGGCCCGAGACGCCGGTGATCGATCTGGTGCGCCTGTCGCCGAACGACACCGAGGAATTGGTGCGCCGCACGGTCGCCGGACCGAACATCTCGCCCGGAGCGGTGTCGCGGATCGTCCGGTTGAGCGCGGGCAATCCCCTGTTCGCTGAGTCTCTGGCTAGGGTCGATCAGCGTGGTGGTCACCGCCCGCCCCAGCAGATCACCGCGGTCATCGAAGATCGACTGTCGTACCTGAGCTCCGAGGACCAACGGCTACTCGAAACCGCGGCCTTGATCGGCTACAACTTCGAGGTCGACTACCTGGCACAGCTCATCCGTATCGACGTCGATGATGTGTACGAGCGCCTGCATGTCCTCTTCGACGAACACGACCTGCTCCGTCCCGCCGAACGACGAAACGACTACGACCGCTACCGCATACACCACCCCCTCTTCGCGCAGGTGCTGCGCGAACGAGGGGCAGCCAACGGGCCTCGGTGGCGTCGTCACCACGCCAAGCTGCTCGGAATCCTCGAGGCCGAACAGAACTGGGACGACGAGTTGTTCGTGCGAGCGGCGGCAGTGGCGGTCGAAGCAGCCGACGGCGCGAAAGCCGGACCGCTCGCGCTGCAAGCCGCCCGGCGCCAGTTCGCGCTGGGCGCTGTCTCCAAAGCCCGCGACCTCGCACGCATCGCGGTCGAACACACGCCGAGTTTCGCCTCACACGCCCTGCTCGCCGAATGTCTTTCCGCCGGAGGGGATCACGCCGCTGCCATCGATGCCTGCGTAGCGGGACTCGCGCTGGCAGCCTCGGAGACCGTTGCCGCTGCGGATGTGGCGCATCTGCGGCTGTTGTGGGCGCGGAATCTGCGCATGACCTGCCGCTGGACACAGGCACGACAGGTCCTCGACCAACTGGCGGTCGACTTCCCCGAACCGGGGGGATTGCTCGCCGAGACGCTGAACCTCTACGCCGAGGTCGCTCTGTGCGGGCCGACCCAGGCCTGTGCCCGGTGCATCGAGCTGTGCGACCAGGTAGCGGCGATGACGACCGAGCCCGAAGTGCAATCACGGGCATTCGGGCACCGCGGCCTGGCGCACCTGGCCGCGGGCCAGCCGATGGAAGCCGAGCAGTGGCGGCAAAAGGCGATCGATATCGCCCGCTCGGCCGGCCACCCCTACGCCGAGTACGAAGCGATCCACTGGCTCAGTAAGAAGACTATGGCCTGCATGGAGGTCGAACGCTCCTCCGAACTCCTCACCCAACTCCGGGAGATGTCGCAAACATCCGGGGTGGCCAGCGAGAACCCGCCCCACGTGCGTGACCTGAGCCGGGTACTCGGGCTGAGAGGCGAATTCCCCAACGCCGCGAACGCCTTCGCGGTATTCACCGACATCAGCCAAACCGCCGCCTCGGGGAGGGTTTCGACGACCTTGGCGTGCCAGCTCTCAGAGATCGAATGGCGATGGGGACCGGTCGCCGCAGAGGACGGGACTGCCCCGGAATGAGTTGACTCGCGGGTTGTAGTGGTTCAGGCCGCGAGTGGGGCCTGGTTCAGAATCTCATACTCGACCGGAGTCAGTCGTGACAGGCCACGCTGACGGCGCCGCCGATGGTAGGTCCGCTCGATCCACGACACCATCGCCAGGCGGAGTTCTTCCTTTGTCGCCCAACGTTTTCGGTCTAACACATTGTGTTGTAGCAGCGCGAACCATGATTCCATCGCCGAGTTGTCCGCGCATGCGGCTACCCTGCCCATCGAGCCGCGTAATCCGTTGTGTGACAACAGATGCACGAACTTTCTGGAACGAAATTGGCTGCCTCTGTCCGAATGTACGATCGTGGCGGTCGGTGACCGTAGCCCGATCGCGTTGCGCAGCGCTGAACACGCGAGTTCGGCGGTCATTCGGTCGTCGATGCTGTAGCCGACGATGCGGTTGGACCACACGTCCTTGACTGCACAAATGTAGAGCTTGCCCTGGTCGGTGCGGTGTTCGGAGATGTCGGTTAGCCATAGCTGGTTGGGCCAGAGGCGGTGAAATCCCGCTGGACCAGGTCGTCGTGGACCGGCGGACCCGGCCGGGTGACCATGGCGCGTCGACGGGCGAAAGCGCTGTAGATCCCTTGCAGCGAGCACAGGCGTTGGACACGGTTTTCGCCGGCTTCGAAACCGAGGTCAGCGAGCTCGTCGGCGATGAACCGGTACCCGAACTCGGGATCATCGGCGTGGATATCGAGCGCGGCGTTGATCAAATGGGCGTCATCCCAATCGCGTTGGGACACGGGGTCTTTCACCCATTTGTAGAAAGCTTGTTTCGAGAATCCCAATACCCGGCAGGTCACCGCGACCGGGATGCGGTCAGCGGCTAGATCAAGGACCAGCGGATAGGTCATTTTGGGGGCAGCTCCCTGGCGAAGAACGCGGCCGCTCGTCGCAGGATCTCGTTTTCTTGTTCGAGCAGTTTGGTTCGTTTACGCAGTTCACGGAGCTCTTCGGTCTCGGCTGTGGTCAATCCTGGCCGGTTGCCGTCGGCGACGTCGGCCTTCTTGAGCCAGCCCGCGAGGCAGCTTTCCGAGATGCCGAAATCCTTCGCGATTTGCTTCAGCGGTGCTTGGCCCTTGCGGGCCACAGCGATGACGTCACGACGGAATTCGTCGGGGTAAGCCTTGGGCACGGTGGTTCATCCTCTCACGGAGGAGACTCGCTGGACTCCTCAGGGTAGGAGTCAACCAAACCCGGGGCAGTCCCGGTTTCTGGTTCGAGTCCAGATGGGGGAGCATCTACCAGGGTCAAACGTCATCGTTTGACCCTGGTTTTTGACTATTCTGACCCTCGCTACACGAAAACAACACCTTTTCACCGTTTCAGCTGCTCCACAGTGGCGGTGAAGTCGGGTGCCTGCGTCGCATGATCGATGTGAGCTGCGGCGGCTCTGGCGGTCCGGATTTCGGGGTAGCCGACTACGCGTGACAAACCCGCGCCTGCGGCGCAAGCTGATGAGTGCCCAACACACATTGGAGGTGCACTCATGACATCGACCACGACGCGGGCTCCCCGCACGGAATCCCCCGCGTCACAGATCCACTACTCGGAGGATTTCCCCGCCGAGCACCGCCGTTTCGTCGAGAAGTCGATCCAGAGCATGATCGAACGTTCCTCCGCGGCGACCGCGCGCGGGCGCGCCGCCGCCGCCGAACGGACCGCGATCTCGCAGGCGCTCTACGCTCCGCTGATCCGACTGGCACAACAGGATCCCGACACGGCGGACATGCTGCGAAACGCGGAGGAAACCCCTGTCCCGCTCGACGAGGACCTGGCACACCTGCGGCGCACCGACTCACACGGGACCCACCCGGAAACAACGGCAACGCTCGATATCCGGGCAGGCACAGAGATCTTCGGGATCCCGTATCACTTCGAGTGGGCATGGCACGACCCGGCCGGCGGCGCACCGTTCGAGATCGTTGTCGATCGCGACAACGGCCGCGTGGCCATCGACGGCCGAGCGGGTCCGAAGATCGGCGGCGCCGACGACTTCGTAAGCGCGCGTGCCGGATTCGGGGTCTCGCTGCAGACCGACCACGAGGTCTCCGCGATGGGCCGCGCGTACCGGACGACCGACGACCACTACTCGGTCGGCGCCGGGTTCGGCGGCGACGCCACTGCGGAGGGTGGTACCGATCTAACGGTTTTCGAGAACGGCAACTTCATCGCCTCCGCTATCGACAAACGCTGGCGCAAGCGGGTCAGCCAGAATGAGGTGGACGTCTACAGCAGCGACGGATTCGGCCCCGGGGCGACCATCGACGTGTTCTGGACGATGCGCCCCGGCAATACGTACACGTTCAACGTCGGAACGTGGGTCTATGCCGAACGGAACGACGGTCTCGGCAACACCTGGAGCCAATCGAGCATTGTCGCGAACCTCATCTTCATGAGCCTCTTCCGATAGCGGCGTGACGCTGGGAAATCTCCAGGAAGGCTGCGGGGGCGGTGCCGCGCGAGTACCTGGAGGGTGCGAGCCTGATTACCCGGCCGAATGAGGATGGCCTCCTCGGTCAACAGCGTTCCGCGGTGACCCCAAGCGACCCGGAATCTCTACCGGCGCCGGTAGTCGAACTGTGGTCTCGACAAGTCGACGTCTGCTCGGAGGTCGCCATCATCGGCAGCGCCATCGAAATCGACACGGCGAGCACGGCTTCCAATGCTGAGGGACTCGATGAAGCCCGGTTGCGTCAGGATGGACGTTGGTACAGGTAAATTGTGGCGAACTGTGAGTCACGAGCGATCGTGACCTCGGGGTAGTCGGGCCTGATGTTGCCGTACGGTGAGCTGGCGAACAATTCGATTGCGTTCGTGCAATCGAACTTCCAGTCGTTGTCGCCGCCCTTGGTCGTCGGGTCGAAGCCGAGCTGCTTCGTCAGCTCGGCGCAGGTCACTGTGCGCAGCGGCCGGGGATAAGCCTGATCCGTGAACATCGACTGGTAGTCCGGGAATCGTTCCGCTGGCGCGGTCCCTACGTAGCCACACATACCTGCCAGCGGCGGACAGCCGAATCGGCGCATCCTGACCAATTCGAATGAGTCAGGTATCCGGATACTATGCCGATCTGTGAGCCGCTGCGCCTCCTCGTCGGACATGTCATGGTCCGCTTTCGGGATGATGGCAGAGACCCATCCCCACAGGAGTGCTCCACACGTCACGAGCACGAGGGCGGTCCAGAACCATCGCAAATCCCAGCCTCGAGACACGATCCCCCCGCAGTTGCCATGACGGAAAGGCACTGATAGACAGCGCTTTCAGGCCCCGGCCGCGTAGCCCTCGTTGCCCATCGCCTGGGCCGCGAGGCTCTTGCGGTACTGCTCCAACGCCACCAGGTCGCCGAACAGCGTCATGTAGGTGTCGGGTTCCTCGCTGGCGGAAAGGCGCTGCAGCTTCGATTTGAGCTCGGCGATCTGGCGGCCTACCCAGGCTTCCTGGGTGCGGGCCAGGATACCTGTGATGAAGCGTGGGGTGTCGTTCTGTGTGCGGACCGGGAGCTGCTCGTTGGCCAGTTCGGAGACCAAGGCGCGGATCATCAGGTCATCGGTGTGGTCGGCGACGGCGGCGACCCATTCCGCGCCGCTGAGCCCGGCCGCCGTGCCGCCCGCTTGGGCGATCATGATGCGCAGGGCGACATAGGCGGGGTGGGTGAAGGCGGCGGCGTCGATGGCGTCGAAAGCCACGCCCGCGATGCCTGGGTATTGCAATGCGGCACTGAGACTTTGACGTTGAGCGAACAGCACCGGGTCATTCGGGGCAGGCCGCACCGAGGAGCTCTCCTCGAGCCGAGGCACGGGAATCGCCGCGGCACCGGACTTCAGCGCGGGCGTGACATTGCCGCCCATCCGGTTCTTCTTCGCCTCTTCACCGACCCGGCGTACGACCAGCTGGATGTCGTCCCAGCCGACCCAACCGGCCAGCTTGGTCGCGTACCCCTTTCGGGTGGCGTTGTCCTTGATCTGAGCCACCACGGGCACCGTACGGCGCAACGCTTCGACACGGCCCTCGACATCGTCGAGATTGTGTTCGGCAATCAGTCCGCGAATGACGAACTCGTACAGCGGGGTTCGCCGCGCCACCAGATCACGCACGGCACTGTCACCGGAGTGCTGACGCAACTCGCACGGATCCTGCCCGTCGGGCGCGACAGCGATGTAGGTCTGCCCGGCCAGCCGCTGATCGCCACTGAACGCCTTCAACGCCGCGGCCTGGCCTGCCGCGTCCCCGTCGAAGGTGTAGATGATCTCGCCGCGCCAGAAGTTGTCGTCCATCAGCAGCCTGCGCAACACCTGCAGGTGCTCTTCGCCGAAAGCGGTGCCACAGGACGCGACCGCGGTTTTCACTCCGGCCAGGTGCATGGCCATGACGTCGGTGTAGCCCTCGACGACCACGGCCTGATGACCCTTGGAGATGTCGCGTTTGGCATGGTCGAGACCGAACAGCACCTGAGACTTCTTGTACAGCAACGTTTCCGGCGTGTTCACGTACTTGCCGGGCATGGTGTCGTCGTCGAACAGCTTGCGCGCGCCGAACCCGATCACCTCGCCGCCGAGATTGCGGATCGGCCACAGCAGGCGCCGATGGAACCTGTCGATCGGACCGCGCTTGCCCTGCTTGGACAACCCGGCCGCTTCGAGCTCCTTGAACTCGAAACCCAAGCGCTGCAGGTGTTTGGTGAGCCCGTCCCAGCCCGCGGGCGCGTAACCGCAACCGAACTGCTGCCAGGACGCCTTGTCGAAATTGCGGTCCGTCAAATACTGGCGGGCGGCCTCGGCCTCGGGTTCGTGTAGCAGGGCCATGTAGTACTCGTGCGCGGCGGCATTGGCGGCGACCAGGCGGGAGCGCGTGCCACGATCGCGCTGCACCGAGGTGCCGCCACCCTCGTAGTTGATCTGGTAGCCGATGCGATCGGCCATCTGCTCGACGGCCTCGACGAAACCGATGTGTTCCATCTGCTGCAGGAACTTGTAGACGTCGCCGCCCTCACCACAGCCGAAGCAGTGGAACAGTCCATGGTTGGGTCGCACATGGAACGACGGTGACTTCTCGTCGTGGAACGGGCACAGACCTTTGATCGAGTCGGCGCCCGCGCGCTTGAGCGCCACGTACTCACCGACTACATCTTCGATCCGGACACGTTCACGGATCGCCGCGATATCGCGATCTGGGATTCGTCCGGCCACGGTGAGCGAGTCTAGTCGGGTCTGGTCAGCGGCAGTCCAGCGAGGCGGCGACGCGTTCGAAGCGGCTCTCGGTGTAGGAGGCGATCTGGTCGATCACCACGCGCACACGGGCGGCCTCGGTGGTCGCGGCGTTGAACCAGGGCAGCATCTGGTCGTCGAGGTGGGCAGGCGCGGTGGTGAGCAGGCGGTCGGCGACGGCCTGCACGCGATCGCGCTGGGTCTGCTGGCGGGCGAGGTGGCCGGGGTCGGAGCGCACGTAGCGCAGCGCCACGGTCTTGAGGACGGCGACCTCGGCGGCCACGATCGGTGGCACGATCAGGTCGGCCTCGTAGCGGCTGAGCGGGCCTTCGCCGTGTCGCTCGTGGGTGGCCGAGATCGCGGCGGTGGCGAAGCGGCCGACCAGTTCGCTGGTGAGTCGTTTCAGGGCCACCGAGGCGCCGAAGCTGCCGTCGTAGGTCGCGGCATCGGCCACGATGTCGAGTTCGGAGAGCCGTTGCGCGGCGGCGGCGAGTGCTTCGATCGACTGGTCGGGGTGCTGGCCGTGACCCTGTTCGGCGAGTGCGGCCTGCTCGGCCGGATCGGCGAGGGCGCGCAGATCGATGCGGCCGACGATCACGCCGTCCTCCACGTCGTGCACCGAGTAGGCGACGTCGTCGGACCAGTCCATGATCTGGCATTCCAGGCTCTGTTTGCGGTCGGGCGCGTCCTTGCGCACCCAGGCCAGGCGCTCGAGGTCGTCGTCATAGGCGCCGAACTTGGTGCCGGAACCGCTTCTGCCCCAAGGGTATTTGAGGGTCGCGTCCAGGGCCGCCCGAGTCAGGTTGAGCCCGAAGCTTTCTCCGTCGGCGTCGAGGATCTTGGGTTCGAGGCGGGTCAGGATGCGCAGGTTCTGCGCGTTGCCTTCGAAACCACCGTATTCGTCGGCGAATTCGTCGAGCGCGCGTTCGCCGTTGTGACCGTAGGGCGGGTGGCCGATGTCGTGGGCCAGGCCCGCCAGGTCGACGAGGTCGGGGTCGGCACCGACACCGTCGGCGATGCTGCGCCCGATCTGGGCCACTTCGAGGGAGTGCGTCAGGCGGGTGCGCGGGGTGTCGCCTTCGCGCGGGCCCATGACCTGGGTCTTGTCGGCCAGGCGACGCAGTGCGGCGGAGTGCAGTACACGGGCACGATCGCGGGAGAACTCACTGCGATGACCCTTGCCTGCCGCACCGGGCCACGCGGTCTTACCCGGCTCGTGGACCATGCGTTCCTGGTCGTGCGGAGTATAAGTCCCTGTCATCTCACTGTCCCGCCTCGTAAGAGAAGTCTGCCGAGAAATGAGTGAGCTGATACCAGAGCAGCGCGCCGGTTTCGCGGGCGATGCCGCGGAATTGCGACTCCCTCGTGTAGACGGCCGGTCCGGTGCGGGTGGGTGCGGTCCACGCTGCCAAGCCCGCGTCGCGAGCCATCGTTCTGGTTCGGAGTGAATGCCACGGATCGCTCACGAGTACGGCCGATGACATGTCGCGCTCCCCCATCGCTGTCGCGACGGCCTCGATGCTGCGCAGGGTGTCGGAACCTGTTTCCACGGCGAGGATGCTCTCGCTCGGCACGCCCTTGTCTTCCAAATACCTTTTGCCCGAGGCGGCTTCGGTATACAGGTCGCCCTCCTGCTTGCCGCCGACGGTGATCACCGTGGGCGCCACACCGGCTTCGTAGAGTCGCCACGCCTGATACAACCGCGCCTCGAAAACCGACGACGGCGTCCCCGAATACTGCGCCGCGCCGAGCACCACGATCGCGTTCGCGGGGGTGTAGTCGTCGATCCGCGCGACCTGCCAGACCCGGAACGCCGTCCCGGCGACCAGCACCAACGCCATCAGCACCGCCCCGGCGATCAACCGGACGAACCACACCGAGACCGTCGACACCAGCCCGCGCGGATGCCTGACATCCGGGGCGGGCGCTGACGTTCGCGAGAATCCCGATTTCACCTTCGTCAGTCTGCCAGGTCGGTCCGACGCGTCGTGTGGTCAGCGGTCACCACTGGATTCCGTTCCGGTGAACGACCGATCGGCGGCGGCGAGATCATCGCGGCAACGTCGACGATCGAGCGGATCAGCGGGCTGTGCTCGGCGCTGTTCCAGGACGAGATTGCTCGGCGGCTTGTCGACGAGCGGGACCACCACCAGAGGGTCCGGTACCGGACGGCCGAGCGGCGTGCGTCCGACGGTGCCGTTCCACAGGACGGTTTGCTGATATTCGTGGACGGTGCGCACCACCGGCCCGGTGTCCGGATCGGTCGGGTGCGACCAGTGGCTCCGCCAGATCGGGTGTCGGGAGGCAGCTGGAACCGGTGTCGATCGGCCAGATCTCGCAGGTGCAGGTTCACGCGGTCGGCGAGTGGATCATCCACGCGCAGTACGACACCTACGGGGTCTGTGCGTAAAACCTGTGTGGTGATACCTGTTTCGTCGAAGGGTGTGCGGGTGAGGGCCATGTCGACGCGCGCCTCGTCGGCTGATCCACCGGCCGACCGAGCGAACTTCCGGGGCGGCCCGGACGTCACCAGCCCCGGGCGCGCCATTCGGGCAGATTCGCGCGGTCGGCGCCGAGGGTGGTGTCGTCGCCGTGGCCCGGGTAGACGACGGTGTCGTCGGGGTAGCGGTCGAAGAGTTTGGTGGTGACGTCGGTGAGGAGGGTGTCGAAGTCGGCGGGACTGTGAGTTTTCCCCACTCCACCTGGGAAAAGGGAGTCGCCGGTGAAGAGGTGGGTGTGGCCTGCGTTGTCGGTGAGGGCGAGGGCGATCGAGCCGGGGGTGTGGCCGCGCAGGTGGATGACCTGTAGGACGAGGTCGCCGATTTCGATGGTGTCGCCGTCCGCCAGCAGGCGGTCGGGGTGGACCGGGATGTGGTCGGCGTCGAGGGTGTGGGCGGCGGTCGGGACGGCGAGGGACTTGGTGACCTCGGTCAGTGCCTGCCAGTGATCGGGGTGGCGGTGGGTGGTGACGAGCTGTTCGACCTGGCCGGGGGTCTCGAGCGCGGTCAGTTCGATGATGCGCTCGGCGTCGTTGGCGGCGTCGATCAGCACGGCGGCGCCGGTGGCGGTGCTCTGGATCAGGTAGGTGTTGTTGTCCATCGGACCGACGGACATCTTCACGATGCGGGCGCCGGGGACGTCGCGCAGCTGGGCGCCTGCGCCCGCGGTGACGTGACCTGTGTACTGGCGATCGACTGTGACCATGCATCAGATCGTAGAAGCCACGCGCCGCGATGTCGTGCCGGTGTCGGTGTCGACCGTTAGATTCGACAGATGCCGCTGTCGAGGAAAAGTTCGGCCACGCTCCGCCCCCGCGCGTCGACCAGCGGGCAGGTACGTCCCGCGCAGCACGGCCGCCCGTCGGGCGAACACGCATCGGTCGGAGATGACCGCCGAACCGGGCAGCGGGGCCGTGCGCTGATCGGGGTCATGATCGCCGCACTCGTCGTGCTGTGCGCGCCCGGCGCTGGTGCGGAGCCGCCGTCGCGGATGGGTCCGCGGGTGGTCGACTCCGCCGGTGTGCTGAGCGCGTCCGACGAGGGCCAGGTGCTCGACGCGATCGATACGTTGTACCGCGATCACCAGGTGAAATTGTGGGTCATCTACGTGCGCGACTTCGCGTCGATGGCCCCGCAGGATTGGGCCGCTCGCACCTCCAGCCTCTCCGGCTTCAGCGATCGCGACCTGCTGCTGGCGGTAGCCGTCGACGACCGCGGCTACTGGCTCGACGGCACCCTCCCCGAGGGTGTGAGCGACGCCGAACTGGACTCGCTGCTCGCCGGTTCGGTGGAACCCGATCTGCGCGACCAGAAGTGGGCGCGGGCCGCGGTCGACACCGCCGAGGGAATAGGTTCGGCGATGCGTGGTGGCGGGGTGCCGTGGGGGGTGCTGATCCTCATCGGACTGGCCGTGATCGTGGTGGCAGGCGGTCTGATGTTGTTCTCCCGCAAGCGTCGTAGTGCCAGAGATCGTGCCGAACTGACCACCGCGCGCGAGGTGGACCCGACAGACTCGGCGGCGCTGGCGACATTGTCACTGCCGACCTTGCACGAGCTCTCCCGTGAGCGACTGGTCGAGATCGACGACGCCGTGCGGACCAGCGCCGAGGAATTGAGTTTGGCTACCAGCGAATTCGGCGACACCGCGGTGACACCGTTCCGCTCCGCGCTCGACGCCGCCCGTGCCGCCACCGCGAAGGCGTTCACGATTCGTCAGCAACTCGACGACGCCATCCCGGAGACGCCGGACCAGCAGCGCGCCCTGCTCATCGAACTGATCGCCACGGCGGGCAAGGCCGATCGCGAACTCGACTCGCAGGTCACCGATTTCGACGCCATGCGCGACCTGCTCATCGACGCGCCCACCCGACTGGACACTCTCACCCGCGACATCATCGAGCTGACCGCGCGCATGCCGGGCTCCGAAGCCGAACTCGCCCGGCTCGGTTCGACCTATCCGCCCTCGGTCATTGCACTGATCCACGACAACGTGCGAATGGCGCAGGAGCGAATCACTTTCGCCGAGAACAACATCGACTCCGCCCGCACCGCACTCACCCAGCCCGTCGGGCAGCAGGGCGGTGCGGTGGCGGCGATTCGTGCGGCCGAGGGCGCGATCGGGCAGGCCAGGACCCTGCTCGATGCCGTCGAGCAAGCCGCGACGAATATCCAGCAGGCACGCGACGGCCTACCCGCCGCCCTCGACGAACTGCGCGCCGACCTGAACTCGGCGAAGAGTCTCACCGAATTCGGCGGCGCCGATCTCGCCGCCGCGGTCTCGTCCGCCACCGCGGCCTTGAATACTTCGAACGCCGACAGTGATCCCCTCGGTACCTTCCACAACGCGGTCACCGCGGACGCCGAACTGGACCTGGCGATCGCGGCGGCCTCCGATCGCAAACTGGCCGTGGAGGATCTGCGACGCAGACTCGACCGCACCCTCACCGACGCGGCCGCGCGGATCGATGCGGCATCGTCGTTCATCACCACCCGGCGCGGCGGTGTCGACGCCGAAGCGCGCACCCGGCTCTCGGAGGCGCAACGCCATCTCGGCGAAGCACGCGCGCTCGCGGGCAGTGACCTCGAACGCGCCCTCGTCAGCGCGCAGACGGCTGCGGACCTCGGCGGCCGGGCGATGCAGGCGGCACAGGCCAACGTGCAGGCATGGGAGACCCGCCAGCCGATGTCAGGGGGCGGCGGCTCCCAGACCGGCGCGGTGCTGGGCGGAATCCTCCTGAATGAGCTCCTGCGCGGCGCGATGAGCGGCGGTTCGCGGCGCGGAGGTTTTGGCGGCGGCTATGGCGGAGGTGGCGGCGGGTACCGGCCTGGCTCATACGGCGGCTCGTCGGGATCTCGGCGGGTCAGCCGTGGCGGCAGATTCTGATCCGCCGGGAGGTGCCGGGGGGGTGACCGCGCCGGCTGTCGCGGCAGGAGGGCCGGGTCCTGGCGCGCCGAGGTCGACACGATTGCCCTTGACTCTCTCACTGTGTGAGGCCGTACACCGGAAGGCGTCATGTTCAGTATCGGAGATTTCGCCAGGCACGGTCAGGTGTCGGTACGCATGCTGCGCCACTATGACGCGGTGGGTTTGTTGCCGCCCGCCCGGGTCGACGCGGCCACCGGCTACCGGTTCTATACGGCAGCGCAGCTGGCTCGGCTCAACCGGCTTATCGCGCTCAAAGAGCTCGGGTTCACCCTCGAACAGGTAGGCCGGATGCTCGAGCCGGGACCCGACGCGGCGCAGCTGCGCGGCATGCTCAGCTTGCGCCGGGCCGAGTTGGAACAGCGGATCGCGGCCGACCGTTCGCGGTTGACCGAAGTCGAAGCGAGGCTCCGAATCATCGAAAAGGAGGGCGTTATGCCCGATCAGGATGTGGTGATCAAGTCGGTGCCCGCGATCAGGGTGGCCGAGTCATCCAGCTGGGCTTCGGGATTCGAACCCCAGGCGATCAGCCCGGTGATCGGAGGGCTGTTCGGCGAACTGTCGGACCAGCTGGCGAAGGCCGGGATCTCGATCGCGGGCCCTGCGATCGCCTATTACGATCTGCGTGAAGACGGGACGGTGGGCGTGCACGCGTGTGTGCCGGTGAACGTGGAACCCGATGCGGCGCCGGACTTCTCGATCGTCGATCTGCCCGCGCTCGAACACGCGGCGACGACCGTCTATCGCGGGAATGTGAGCGGGATCGGCTCGGCGTGGCAGGCGCTCGGCCGCTGGGTGGAGGACAACGGGCATCGCACCGGCGCGCCGGTCCGCGAGGTCACCCTCGCGTGGACGCCTGATCCCGATGACTGGGTCACCGAGTTGCAGGAGCCGCTCGCCGCGCACTGACTCAGGCGGTCGCGGCTTCGTGGTCCGCTGGTGACCGCGACAATTCCGCGGCCACCGCGGACAGCAGTTCGGCGGGGAGCGCGCCCCCGCCCAACCGGCCGATGTTCAACCGGCCGAGGTAGGTGTACACGAGGAAGGTGACCGCCGCGGACGCCCCCGTCGACGGGCGGGGGTGTGCGGAGAGATAGACGATCTCGTAATCGTCGAGGACCAGCCCGGCGGGGGCGCGGAACGTGGGCACCGTTCCGGTGTTGGTGAGGGCGATGTGGCCCGCCGTGGAGTGGATTCGGTGGGGTCCGAAGAAGTCCGGGAAGTGCAGGACGGACTGTTCGATCACGCCGTCGGCCAGGTCGTTGTGCAGGCTGGTGCCGATCCGGCGAGCGAGGACGATGAGGTCCTCGGTGGCGGCGGCGTCGGTGGCGAACGCGGCCAGGCCCGACAGGTTGGTGCCCGCCTCCGCGGTGACCGCCGGGTCGAGGCGCCTGCGCAGGTCGACCGGATACACGCACGAGACCCGCTCGGCGCCCGAGAGATCGGCATACGCCCGCAACACCGCGGCGGTGACCAACCCGTTGACGCTCACCGCATGCGCGCGAGCCATGTCGAGCACCCGCGCGGTCGCGACGGTGTCCAACTGAACCCGTGCGGGCCGAGCCAGCGTGGCCGGCGCCGGTTCCGAGCGCTCGACCCCACGCACCGGGTCAGCGGCGGTGAGCGGACGTGTCACCGTCTCGAGCCCCGACCGTGGCCCACGCCGGATCCCGCGCTGTGCCAACAGCGCCTCGAGCGACGCCGGATACTCCTGCGCCACACCGGGATCGGTCTCCGGCTCCCTGGCGCCGGTTACCGCGTCCGCCGGAGTGGTGCCGAGCCCCCTCGCGGTACCGGCCGCGATCTTCCCGGTTTCCACATAGTCGGTGTAGTAGCTCCACAACCGCGCGAACAGTTCGACGCAATACCCCGCATCAGCCACACTGTGGTGCACGA
This sequence comes from Nocardia sp. IBHARD005, assembly GCF_052814245.1. NCBI lineage: Bacteria > Bacillati > Actinomycetota > Actinomycetes > Mycobacteriales > Nocardiaceae > Nocardia > Nocardia sp. IBHARD005. The sequence continues at coordinate 1,873,353 of NZ_CP199935.1, read as the reverse complement.
ACAAGGTGACCCGAGCCCGATCTTCTTCGGCGAGAACCACATCCAGATACGCCAGCTGAGCCCCGGGGTCTACGGACTCGGCCGGAATCCGCACCTCGTCGGGATCACCGAAACTCACCCACGCACCGACGGCTTCGATATGCCCGGGACGCAACAGGATCCCGTTCTCGTCGCCATCCTCGACGATCCGGCACACCAGAATCGGAAACGCCCGCTGCAACGCCGCGAAGGCCGCGCCGAGCGCAGCCGCATCGAGTTCCCCGAGCACCGTGACCGACCGCCCGGTGAAGGTCGCGTGCCGCACGAATCGTTGTTCCGACGGTTCTAGCACCCGCACCACGTCTTCCGGTTCCCACAACACAACGAAGATCGTGAGGCACACACCCCCCCAACGCAAACCGTCAGCTACGCAGTGTGATCAACGCAGCTCAATCAAGATCATCAGGCCATGGTGGATTTTTCCTCTCGGCCGATGTCTACGTAATGGCCTGGTGATCAACCGTCCAGGCCGTAGACATGGAGGAACCCGCGCCAGGTATCCGGCGCGGGTTCTGATCGGTGGGGAATCAGGCGCCGATCAGGCGGGCTGCGAGGTAGGACTCGACCTTGTCCAGGGCGATGCGCTCCTGGGCCATCGAGTCGCGCTCGCGGATCGTCACTGCCTGGTCGTCGAGGGTGTCGAAGTCGACCGTGATGCAGAACGGCGTACCGATCTCGTCCTGACGACGGTAGCGGCGGCCGATGGCACCCGCGTCGTCGAAGTCGACGTTCCAGTTGCGGCGCAGCTGGGCGGCGAGGTCCTTGGCCTTGGGGGTCAGGTCAGCGTTGCGCGAGAGCGGCAGCACCGCGGCCTTGACCGGCGCGAGGCGCGGGTCGAGCCGCAGGCTGATCCGCTCTTCGGTCGTGCCCTTCGCGGTGGGTACCTGGTCGACGGTGTAGGCGTCGACCAGGAACGCCATCAGCGAACGAGTCAGACCGGCCGCGGGCTCGATGACATACGGCGTGTAGCGCTCACCCGAGGCCTGATCGCGATAGCTCAGGTCGACGTTGGAGTGCTCCGAGTGCGTCTTGAGGTCGTAGTCGGTGCGGTTGGCGATGCCCTCGAGCTCGCCCCATTCGCTGCCCTGGAAGCGGAAGCGGTACTCGATGTCGGTGGTACCCGCCGAGTAGTGCGACAGCTTTTCCTTCGGGTGCTCGAACAGGCGCAGGTTCTCCGGGTCGATGCCGAGGTCGGTGTACCAGGACAGCCGGGCGTCGATCCAGTACTTGTGCCACTCGACATCCTCGCCCGGCTTGACGAAGAACTCCATCTCCATCTGCTCGAACTCACGCGTGCGGAAGATGAAGTTGCCCGGGGTGATCTCGTTGCGGAAGCTCTTGCCGATCTGGGCGATGCCGAACGGCGGCTTCTTGCGCGCGGTCTCCTGGACGTTCTTGAAGTTGACGAAGATGCCCTGCGCGGTCTCGGGACGCAGGTAGTGCATGCCCTCTTCGTCGTCGACCGGGCCGAGGAAGGTCTTGAGCAGGCCGGAGAAGTTGCGCGGCTCGGTCCACTTGCCGGGCTGACCGGTGTCGGGATCGTTGATGTCGGCCAGGCCGTTGGCGGGCGGGCGGCCGTGCTTGGCCTCGTAGGCCTCGATGAGATGGTCTGCGCGGTAACGCTTGTGCGTGTGCAGCGACTCGACCAGCGGATCGGAGAAGGTGGCCACGTGGCCCGAGGCCTCCCAGACCTGGCGCGGCAGAATCACCGAGGAGTCGAGACCGACGACATCGTCGCGGCTGGTGACCATGGTCCGCCACCACTGCCGCTTGATGTTGTCCTTCAGTTCGACGCCGAGCGGACCGTAGTCCCACGCCGACTTGGTGCCTCCGTAGATCTCACCGCACGGGTAGACCAGACCCCGGCGCTTGGCGAGGTTGGCAACGGTGTCCACCTTCGACTTGGGTGCCACGCGAGATTTCTCCATCCACTGCGAGTCGGAATTGTTCGTCACGTCGTGAGAATTGCGTTACGACGTAACGTTCGTCTTGCGATAGAGCGTATCGGCACCCGTCCAGTGAGTTTGCAGCACCCGAGGTGTCCGCGCGGCGCGTCATTTGACATGCGCAACCGTGCATATCAAAATGGAATCTGTTTCCATTAAGGAGTTGGTTCATGACCACCGAGGCCGCGCCCGCGCACCCGCACAACCCGTACCACTCCCCTGCCCCCGCCGCCGTGCCGTCGCGCACGGTGCTCGAGGACGCGGGGGAGTTGCTGCGGGCACTCGCCGCGCCGGTACGCATCGCCATCGTGCTGCAGTTGCGTGAGTCGCCGCGCTGCGTGCACGAGCTGGTCGACGCCCTCGGCGTCACCCAGCCACTGGTCAGCCAGCATCTGCGCATCCTCAAGTCGGCGGGCGTGGTGCACGGCGAACGCTCGGGCCGCGAGGTGCTCTACGAACTCGTCGACGATCATCTGGCGCACATCGTCGTCGATGCCGTCGCCCATGCCGAGGAAGGGTAATCCGTTGGCAGACAACATCTCCGCGAAGCAGGTCGGGGTTCGCAGCACCCGTCAGCGCAGTGCCATCTCGGCCCTGCTCAGCGATATCGACGAGTTCCGTTCGGCACAGGAATTGCACGACGAGCTGCGCAAACGCGGCGAGAACATCGGCTTGACCACGGTGTATCGCACCCTGCAGTCCCTCGCCGACGCGAGCATGGTCGACGTCCTGCGCACCGACACCGGCGAATCCGTCTACCGCCAGTGCTCGAGCGGCCACCATCACCACCTGGTGTGCCGCCAGTGCGGCCGCACCGTCGAGGTCGAGGGCCCGACAGTCGAGGCGTGGGCCGAGTCGATCGCGAGCGACCACGGATTCACCGAGGTGAGCCACACGCTCGAGATCTTCGGCACCTGCCGCGAATGCGTGCGCAGCCGGACCGATGCGGACGAGCCCGCATCCGTGTGACTCACGTCACATGATGGAACCTTCGCTTCGCGTACCCCGTCCAACCTTCACGAGGGGACCGGTCCACCCGGACGCGTAGTCCTTCGGCATCGAAGGAGGGGGACATCGTGAGTGGGACCCTGGGCGTCGAGCCCGATCAGCTGAAGACCATGGCGACGACCTGGCGCCGGGAGGCAGGCGAAGTCGACGCGCTGAGCTGGGCTGCTGCCGGCGAGGCGACCGGCGACGGAAGTGACGTACTCGCCGCCGTGCGCGGACTGGCCGACCCGGCTTCGCAGGCCATGGACTCGATCGCGACCCGGTACACGACGCTGGCCGACCTCGTCGACAAGTTCTCCGCCGATATCCAGGCCGAAGACGTCGAGACCGCGGGCGAAATCGGGAAGCTCGGTACCCGCTGATGCGGCCCACGATCCCCCAACTCGACACCTGGAATCTCGAGGGCCTGCACCGCGCCGCCGAAGCCGCCCGCGCCAATGCCGACATCGTCTCGACCTCGGTCGAGGACTGCTCGCGCGCGGTGTCGGCGGCAGGCGGTTGGTACGGACAAACCAAGGACGCGGCCTCGCGACGCATCGATGAGGAAGTCGATCACGGCTACGAGGTCCGCACTGTGCTGTTGCGCGTGGCCGACGATGCCGATGACGCCTACCAGGGCTTGAAACACTTCAAAACCTATGTGCTGGAACAGAAGAACCTCGCTGTCGCGCAAGGTTTCGCGGTCGCCCCCGATGGCCGGGTGACCCATTCCGATCCCGAGAAGGAAGGCGATGCAGGGGTTTTCCAGCTCAACCTGTTGAGTGGGCTGGACGAGATCGAACGCCTCGACAATCTGTTCGGTGCGCGTTTGCGCGAGTCTGTCGGCGACCTCGACGCGATGCGCGACGGTCAACCCGACATCACGCTCGCCGATGGGTCGGTCCGGGATCCGGATGCGGTGGCGATCCAGCTGGCATCGATGTCGCCGGACGATCGGGCGACGTTGCTGGCCGGGTTGAGCCCCGAAGCGCAACGTCAATTGGTGATCGCGGCGCCGGAGAAGCTGGGCAACCTGAACGGGGTGCCGTTCGTGATGCGGATCGACGCCAACGAGATCAACGTCCGCACTGCGCTGACCTCGGAGAAGGCGAAGCCGAATCGGGACGAATCGCGCGTCGAGCAGCTAGAGGCGATGCTCGCGCCGATCCCGAATCCGGACGGCAAGACGACAGCCCAACAGGGCATGGTCGACCGCAAGTTCGTCATGTTCAGCACCGAAGGCAACGGTCGGATGATCGAGATGATCGGCGATCTGAAGTCGGGCGCGCCTGGTGTCGGCGTCTATGTGCCCGGGACGAGTACCAATCTCAACGGTTCGGGGTCCAACCATGTGGCGGCCTGGAATCTCGCCGACCAGACGAACGGCCCGATCTTTCTCTACATGGAGGGCGACTTCCCGCAGAGTCTGACCGGTCTGTCCGATGGTGCGCCGAGCCCGAGTTTCGCGGCTGATATGGCGCCTCGACTTGTCGACTTCGGTCGCGAAATCGATCGGGAAGTCGCGGCGTCAGCACCGGGAACACCGGTTTCCTATGTTGGCCATTCCTATGGCGGTTCGATCGTCGGGTCGGCCGAGCAGTTGGGCCTGCGGGCCGACCGCGTACTGCATGCTTCGTCGGCGGGAACCGGTGTGTTCGATGGTGGTTGGAACAATCCGAACCCGAATGTCGGCCGTTATTCCATGACCGCGCCCGGCGATCTGATCGGCGTCGTGCAGTCCTACCCGGAGGGCGGGCTGACCATTCCCGGCGGGATTCATCTGCCCGGTAATCCACACGCCTCGGACGTTCTCGGTGGCGATCCCGATGAAGTACCCGGCGTGACCCGACTGGACACCGGCTATTACAGCGACCAATCCACCGACCACCGGAACGAGGTCGTCTTCGGAAGCGACGGGCACGGCAACTACTGGGACGACCCAGGCTCGACAGCGTTCGAGAACATCGTCGGCGTCATCAGCGGATCGGACGCGACAGCCTACGTCGAGCGCGGGATCGAAACACGGTATGTCGACATCGGTTTGGGCGACAACGGCGATGGCGGCAAGGAAGGATTCGATGCGGCGAGGGCCGCCGCTGCCGCAGCCCTCGCAGCCGCCTTCGGCAACCCGAACCTCGACCCGTACGCGAACCCGCGCGTCACCGACAACCCCCGACTCGGCGAAAAGATCGACATCAAATGAGGATGATGACCGCACTCGCGGTGCTTGCCACCACGACTCTGACCGGGTGCGGCGCCTTCATCAACGAAGGTCCGACCAACCAGGAGATCAAGGACACCACGGGGCTGACCGTCGCCGAAGCGGGTCCGATTGTCGAGCACAATCTCGAACTCGTCTGGCCGCAACAGGTGAGCATCGAACGCGCCCCTCTGCCCTATTCTGGCGTCGGCTGTCGAACCAGCAACTCGATGATGTCGGAAGGGCCGCCGTGGCGGGTCCGCGTCACGATGGAGGAGGTGAACCCGTCCCAGGAGTTCATCGACCGTGCGATGGCCAACCTCGAAGCGATGACCACACAGGGATTCACACTCGAACCGAGCCAGCGGCCGGACGACGACCCGGCGAATCGGTTCTACCGCGATTCACACGGCTACACCGTCTCGTCGTCCCGCGACACCTCCGTTGGGCAGACAAAAGAAGTGCGGTTCTCGATGACCGCGACCTCACCTTGCGCGGCGGAGTAGGGCCCCGCGACATCCTTCTTCTTGCTCGCGGCGTCCGGGGGTGACCGCGCGTTGGATACCGTGCTCCGACAGCACATCGAGGCAGTACACACTGCGAAAGAGGTTGTTGCCAAGGCGATTGCACCCAACGAGGCGACCTCGATGTCACCGGCTGGCTGCTCTGGTTCCTCGATGCCCTGCACCGGTCCATCGACAACGCCGACAACACCATCGACGCAGCCCTCGCAAAAGCCCGCTTCTGGCGACCAGAAAATGGGCGATCATCACCAAGACCTCGCAAGCCTCGGCCCTGCGCGACATCAACGAACTGATCGACCTCGGAGTACTGCGTCGCTCCGACTCGAGCGGACGAAGCACTCCTTACGAGCTGATGGAAACCGCCGATACCGACCAGCAGTAGGCACAAAGATGCTCCGCACGAAAGGTGTTCGTGCGGAGCATCTTTGCGTGGACTGTCAGGCAGGTACGGCCGTCGGTTCCGGAGCTGCGGTAGGGGTGTCCGTCCGACGGGAGCGCAAGGCGCCGAGGCCGAGGAGAGCGACACCGCCCGCTGCCCAGGCGAGTAGGACGGTGAGCGGGGCGATGGCGCCCGCACCGTTGAAGTAGGCGACCGAGCGGAGCAGGGAGGCGGCGGCGCCGGGGGGAAGCAGCTGGCCGAGGGTGCCCCAGGGCTGGGGCAGGAGTTCGGGGGCCGAGGTGGCGGCGGAGAAGGGGTTGCCGACCAACAGCATGGTGAGGGCGCCGAGGCCGATTCCGGGGGGGCCGATGGCGGCGGCCAGGCCGACGATCGTCGCGGCGACGGCGAAGGAGGCGAGACCGGCGATGGCGGCCAGTTCGAGGTAGGTGCCGGGCAGGATCGAGAGCCAGGTGTGGAAGACCAGGGTGCTGAGGAGGCCGCCCGCGACGGCGAAGGTGGCCAGGCCGGCGAGGCGGGCGCCCAGGGAGGGGACCAGCAGGGTGAGCAGGACGCCGGCGGCGATACCGGACATGACGAGTGGGAGGACCATCGAACCGAAGCCTGCGCCGCGTGGGTCGTCGGGGTCGGTGGCGATCACGTCCTGGACTTGCGCGGTGGGCAGGCCGCTGAGCTGTTGGGCGACGGCGGTGAGTTGCTGGGCGACGGCCGGTGAGGCCGCGGAGGCGACCAGGACCTGCGGTGCGCCGTTGCCGGTGACGATGGCGCCGTAGATCTCGTTGTCGGCCAGTGCGGTTCGCGCCTGGGCGGCATCGGCGACGGTGGTGATCTCGAATGCCTCGGGATCGCGCTGCCGCAGTTGCTCGGCGACTTGGGCGGAGCCGGGACCCGCGACGGCGATCGGCAGGTCGCGCGGGGTCAGGTTGACGGTGGGCCAGGCGAAGGCGATCAGCATCAGGGCCTGGAACGCGGTGGCCGCGAGACCGAGAGCTACTGCTCGGCGGGTAATCGTCATGGCGGTTCTCCCTAAAGCGAATCCTCGTTCTTTTTGATGTTCCTACGGTGACACCGCCCACCTCGCTTGTCAAGAACGAACATTCGTTTTACTTTTGATCCATGCCCCGAGTCAGCGAAGAACACCTGGAACGCCGCAGACAGCAGATCCTCGACGCCGCGCAGCTGTGCTTCGCCCGTAGGGGGTTCCACGAGACCTCGATGCAGGATGTGTTCACCGAATCGCAGATGTCGGCGGGTGCGGTCTATCGGTATTTCGCCAGCAAGAACGAGATCATCGGCGCGCTCGTGAACCGCGCGATGGGGCCGTTACGCGAGCGGCTCGCCGAGATCATTCGCAGCGAGACTCCGCCTCCCCCAGCCGAAGTCATCCGGCTGCTGACGACCGAGATCGTCAAGCGCAGCGGACCAGAGGGGCCGCTGCGGCTCGCCCCGCAGGCGTGGGCGCTGGCCCTGGTCTCGACCGAGGCGGCCGTCCCGGTGTGCGCAGCCATCGCGTCGATGCGCGAGCTGTGGTTCGAGTACGCGGACCGGTTGCGTGAAACCGGCTGGCTGCCCCCCGGCACTGATTCCGACGCGATCGCCAAGACGATCATCGGGTTGGTTCCCGGGTTCATTCTGCAGCACCTGCTGCTCGGTGATGTCGAACCGGACGATTTCGCCCGCGGCCTCGAGGTGATGCTCCCGGGACCACCACATCACCCCAGGTGAGCAAGGCCACTGTTGCCACCGGCGCCCAACGGGTAGGTTCGGGTGCGGCACCGGAGGGGGTCCCGAGCGCCGGACATCGTTGAATACCGATCCGACCAGGGAGTTTTCAGTGACATTGCACCGTCGAACCCTTCGATCACGCGGCCTGGCCGCACTGGCAGCCGTGACCGTCGCGGCCCTGCTGCCCGCGGCCGTGGCAGGCACCGCGCAGGCCCGGATGATCGGCGGATTCGAAGTGGGCGGCGCGATCGAGGCCGAATACGACCAGGCGGGCGGCCCGGCGCTGGGCGAGCCCACCTCCCCGGAAGCCGACGCGGCGGCCGGTGGCAAGTACCAGACCTTCACCAACAACGCGGCCATCTACTGGCATCCCGACACCAACGCCAACACCGTCGCGGGCCAGATCCGCGACAAGTTCGCCGAGACGGGCAACGAGTCGGGCAAGCTCGGCTACCCGCTCACCCGCGAGCAGTCCACCCCGTCGGGCAGCGGCCGCTACAACCACTTCCAGAAGGGCTCGATCTACTGGTCCGTCGGCACCGGCGCGCACCAGATCAGCGGCCCGATCCTGGACAAGTGGGCTGCGCTGGGCTGGGAGTCGAGCCCGCTCGGCTTCCCGCTCACCGACGTGTCCGCGGCAGGCAAGGGCGACGGCCAGTTCACCATGTTCCCGACCGGCGCCATCTACTGGACGTCGAAGACCGGTGCGCACGCGGTATGGGGCAGCATCCAGGCCGACTGGATCCGCGCGGGGGGCGAAAACGGTCGCTACGGCTACCCCACCAGCGACGAATACGACTACCAGGGCGGCAAGGCCCAGGATTTCTCGGGCGGCAAGATCACCTGGAAGCCCGAGCGCTGAGACGGGTGGTGGCGGTGCTGATCACCGCCACCACCTCCGCTCGCATCGCGATCGACCTGTCATGCCGCGCACGTCCGAGAATTCTGTCAGGGTGCGAGAAGCCCCTGGCGAGCTCGGCTCGCGCCGGACAATGTCAACAGCAACATCGTGGTGAGGGCTCCGTCGTCGAGGCCTTCGGCAGGGAAGGTGTAGCGCAGGATGACATCGCCCAGTTGGCCACGGGCGATCAGCGTGACCGAACCGAACTGAATCTCGTTGTTACGTTCGGCGACGCGCTTGTGCAGGGCCGCCTTTAGCGGGCGGTCCCAGGCCAGAACGCTGGTGAGCGACAGCACGGTGAGGCCGGGGGCGAGGGTCACGGCGCGGATCGAGCACAGGGCGCCGTCGTATTCGAAGCCGAGCGAGCCGTCCGCGTCGACGCGAACGTCGATGTCCTGCATCTGCAGGCACGCACCGGTACGCGCCTGCAAGTCGATTTCGGGCGTGACCGTGGTATCCATGCCGGCTCCGTCGTCACTCATTTGGCGCCACCGAAGCGGCGATCGCGCTTGGCGTATTCCAGGCACGCGTCCCACAGGTTACGCCGGTCGAAGTCGGGGAAAAGCGTGTCCTGGTAGACGAATTCGGCGTAGGCGGCCTGCCAGATCAGGAAGTTCGAGCTGCGGAACTCGCCGGAGGGGCGAAGGAACAGGTCGACATCGGGCATGTCGGGTTCGTCGAGGTACTTCGCGACGGTGGCCTCGTCGACCTTCTCCGGGTCGATCTCACCCGCGGCCACCCGGCGCGCGATTTCCCTTGCGGCATCGGCGATTTCGGCACGGCCGCCGTAGTTGACGCACATGGTCAGCGTCATCACGTCGTTGTCGCGGGTGAGCTCTTCGGCCACCTCGAGTTCCTTGATCACACTGCGCCACAGGCGCGGCCGGCGCCCGGCCCAGCGCACCCGCACACCCATCTCGTGCATCTCGTCGCGGCGGCGGCGGATCACGTCGCGGTTGAAGCCCATCAGGAAGCGCACCTCGTCGGGGCTGCGCCGCCAGTTCTCGGTGGAGAAGGCGTAGGCCGAGAGCCACTTGACGCCGATCTCGATGCAGCCTTCGACGGAGTCCATGAGCACGGCCTCGCCGCGTTCGTGTCCGGCGGTGCGCGGCAGCCCACGCTCCTGGGCCCAGCGCCCGTTGCCGTCCATCACCAGCGCGACGTGGTTGGGCACGAGCTCGGGCGGGATCGCGGGCGGGCGCGCGCCGGAGGGATGCTGGGACGGCGGGCGCACGATGCGGGTGCCGTCCGGCTTGCTCGCGGGAGAAGAGTCACGACGCAGGATCACGGCATCCATCCTGCCTGATCGCCGGGTGCGGGCTGCACGGGCTCCGGGTTGACGGGTGGACCGGTCGTCACTGGAGCTACTCGCGGGCATCGCGCGCGGCGACCGGCCCGCGACGCTGGGCAGGCGATGAGCACGCGGGTGCCGTCGACGGAGACATCGACCGGCTTGCGCCGACCCTGATCAGCCGACCCGGCCGACAACATCGGCAGCGGACCGATCCGCGGTCGGGGATTCGATGCGGGATCGCTCGATCAGCGGCAGCGTGCGCAGCTGACGTTCCAGATGCCACTGCAGATGTGCGGCGACGAGACCGCTGGCCTGGCGGCGGACGTTGTCGGGGACGCTGTCGATGTAGGCCCACTCCCCCTTCAACAGGGCGACGAGCAGATCGAGCACCCCGGTGACAGGCGTGCTCGCGCCCGGTGGACGACAGTGCACACAGACCGCGCCGCCCGCTGCCACATGGAAGGCGCGATGCGGGCCAGGGGTGGCGCAGCGGGCGCATTCGTCGAGCGCGGGTGCCCAACCGGCAAAGCCCATGGCGCGCAACAGGTATGCGTCGAGGATCAGTTCGTGCGGGCGCTGCTTGGCGGCGATGGCGCGCAGGGCACCCGCGGTGAGGACGTGCAGCTTCGGGGCGGGTGCGCGTTCTTCGCCCGCGAGGCGTTCGGCGGTTTCGAGGATCGCGCACGCGGTGGTGTAGCGGCCGTAGTCGTCGATGATGTCGGCGGCGAACGCCTCCACGGTGATGACCTGGGTGACGATGTCGAGCGTGCGGCCCGGATGCAACTGCACGTCGATGTAGGAGAACGGCTCGAGCCGCGCCCCGAACTTCGACTTGGTGCGCCGCACCCCCTTCGCCACCGCCCTGACAAGCCCATGTTGCCTGGTCAAGAGCGTGACGATGCGATCGGCCTCGCCCAGCTTGTGCTGGCGAACCACTATCGCCTCATCCCGATACAACCGCACCTGGCCAGTCTTGCACGCGAGCCCGACACCGCGGTCACGGACACAGATCAGGACCGGAGCAGGCCGGTGATGAGCAGCAGCAGCGATTGCTGGGTTTCGATGCGGGCGCGTTCGGGGTCATCGGCATGGGCGACGATGAGCGAGGCTTCGGTGATGGCGCTGAGCAGTAGTTGCGCGAGGACCGGGACCGGGGCGACCGGGATCAGCTCCGCGTCGGTGGCGCGTTGCAGTTCGGCGGTGATGAGGCCGAGTCCATGGCGGGCCTCGAATTCGCGGAAAGCGGGCCAGCCGAGGACGGTCGGGGCGTCCATCAGCACGATGCGCACCATTTCCGGGCGGCCACAGAGCTCGAGGAAACACGCCAGGCCCGCGGTCATGCCACCGATGATGTCGGCGCGGTCGACGGCGGCGATGGCGCTCGCGATTTCCGCGGTGGCCTGGGTCTCGATCTGTTCGAGGACGGCGAGGAACAGACCGCGCTTGTCGCCGTAGTGGTGATGCAGGGCGCCGCGGGTGACACCGGCGGCGGCCACCAACTGCTCGGCCGACGTACCGGCGAAGCCGCGCTCGGCGAACAGGTCGCGGCCTGCCCGCTCGAGCGCGGCTCGGGTGGTACGGGAACGATCCTCCTGACTACGGCGCTGCATGCAGCAGAGTGAACTCCACGATCAGTTCGGTGAGCAACTCCGGCTGGTCCTCTGGGATGAAGGTGTAGGAATCGTCGACGGTGTGCAGGCTCGCCCGCGGTAGGTCGGCGACCAGCCGTTGCGCCAGCGCCATCGGGAACAGCTTGTCCTCGGTCGACCACACCACGAGCACCGGCACCTCGACCGAGCCGAACCGTTCGGCCGCGGCGATGGTGAATCGGTTGTCCACGGCGGCGGCGAAGCGGCGCAGGTCGTCGCGGATGGCGGCACTGCCCCGGGCGGGACCCAGGTAGGACTGCGCGATGTCTTGCGGCAGTTCGTGTTTGGTCACCCAACCGAAGCCGAGTGGCAGGCGCTGCGCGAATTTCCAGCGCATCGGTGCCAGCAGCGGACCGATCACACCGGGAATCTTCGCCACCTTCAGCAGACTCGAGAAGGGCCGGGGCGGGAACACTTCGTAGCAGTCGACGGCGGCCAGGACGACGCGGCCGATCCGTTCCGGTCGGCGGGTCATCAGGATCTGGGTGAGCGCGCCGCCGGTGTCATTGGCGACGAGGGTGACATCGGTGAGGTCGAGTGCGTCGAGGAACTCGGCGATCAGGTCCGCGATGCCGACGGGGCTGAGGTCGGCGTCGGGCATCGGAATGGTGTGGGATCCGAGTGGCCAGTCGGGCGTGAGGCAGCGGTGCCCGGCGGCGGCGAGGCCGGGCACCACCCCGCGCCAGATGTCGGCGTTGACGAGCAGTCCGTGGACGAACACGACCGGGGATCCGGTGCCGGTGTCGTGATAGCGGACGCGGCCGGACGACAGGGCGATCTCGTGCGCCGGGCCGAGTGCTGAGCTGATTCCCATGGGGTCCTCCCCTGGTCGGTTGCTGGGCACCTCCACTGTTACATACATACCGTATGTATGTCTATACCCACCCTAGGGGATGTGGACGGGTGACCAGTTACGCGTTACGGTCGAGCCAGGTACCAGCAGAGACGGAGCTCACATGTCCGCGCCCGACCACATCGCGCCGAATCCCTCGGCCGATCTCGGACTCACCGACCTGTCCGCGGCCATTGCCGAGGGCAGCATCTCCTCGGTCGCCGCCGTCGCCGACGCGCTGGACCGGATCGAGGCGTCACAGCCGACGCTCAACGCGTTCCGGGTCGTCCGCCGCGAGGCCGCGCTGCGGGAGGCGGCCGAGGCGGACGCGCGGTGGGCCGCGGGGGTGCGGCTGCCGCTGCTCGGCGTGCCGATCGCGGTCAAGGACGACACCGATATCAGCGGTGAGGTCACCGCGTTCGGGTGTGGTGGGGAGTTCGCGCCGAAGACCGCGGACGCGGAATCGGTACGGCGGTTGCGCGCGGCGGGTGCGGTGATCGTCGGCAAGGCCAATACCTGCGAACTGGGACAGTTGCCGTTCACCAGTGGTGACGCGTTCGGATACACCCGCAACCCGTGGGATCGCACGCGCACGCCGGGTGGGTCATCGGGTGGGTCGGCAGCGGCAGTCGCGGCCGGATTGGTCCCTGCCGCACTGGGTTCCGACGGTGCGGGGTCGGTGCGCATCCCGGCCTCGTGGACGAACCTGATCGGGATCAAGCCGCAGCGTGGGCGCATCTCCACCTGGCCGCTGGCGGAGTCGTTCAACGGACTCACCGTCAACGGCCCGCTCGCGCGCACCGTGCGTGACGCGGCGCTCCTGCTCGACATCGCCGCCGGGCCGCACGACGGCGACCGGCACAAGCCCGCGCCGATCGATGCGAGCGCGGCCGTCGGGCGCGACCCCGGCAGGCTCAGAATCGCTCTGTCCCTGAACATTCCGTACACCGCGACCAAGACCGCGCTCGATCCGCAGATCGCGGCGGCGGTGCACGCGCTGGCCGGCACGCTGCGCACCCTCGGCCATACCGTCACCGTGACAAACCTGCACTACGGGTTGATGATCGGCGCATCCTTCCTTCCGCGCTCGCTGGCGGGGATCAGCCGCGTGCTCCGGGATATGCCCGGGGCCGTTGTCGATCCACGGACCACCGTCAATTCGCGCATCGGCCGAGTCCTCAGCGGGCCCGCACTCACCGCGGCACGACTCGCGGAACCCTTGCTGCACAGGCGAGTCGGTTTGTTCTTCGACGACTACGACCTCGTGCTGGCGCCGACAACGGCGACTCCTCCCCCGCAGGTGGAAGAGATCGATGACATCGGCGTCGGCGCGACCAACAACCTGATCACCGCCGCGTGCCCGTACACGTGGCCGTGGAACGTGCTCGGCTGGCCGAGTGTGAACGTACCGGCGGGCTTCACCGAATCCGGTCTGCCGATCGGCGCGCAACTGATGGGCACCGCCGACAGTGAACCACTGCTGATTTCTCTTGCGGCCCAACTGGAATCGGAACTGCACTGGGAACGTCACCGCCCCGAGCGGTGGTGGTGGTGATCCACAGGGCGCTTTCGAGCGACTCGAACAGCACGAATCCGCTACGCGGTAGGTAATTTGCGGAGCACGAGCCCTACCGGGCAGGTTCGGTCCACCCTTCCAGATCGCTCTTCGTGCCCGACGGACAGCCGTCCTGACCGGCCTGCCGGGGAAACATCATCAGGCAGCGCTGCGGACCCGATCCGCCGACCGCGGTGGTGACCAGGACCGCGATCGACGAGCCATCGGCGACGCGACTGGTCGAGAAGCCGAGCGTGCCGGTGACGCCGCGATAGTCGGACTCGCGCAGCTGGACCGCGATGGCGGTTCGGTTCGGCGGGAGGTCGGCGAGGACACCACGGCTGTTGCGTACAGCCTGGAGGAACAGGCCGCTCACGTCGAAGGCCAGACCGGTGCGGTCGCCCGCCCAGCTGGGCTGGTAATCGGTGAGGTCGGGGTAGCCACGGAGTTCTTCGATCAATCCGGCCAGTTCGGTGCACAGCTGTTCGTGTTCGAACGGCACCGGCTGGTCGCCCAGTTTGCCGATGCCACTGACGCAATCGGCGCCGCCGAGCATGACCGGCGAAGCCTTGGACACGTAGCGCACGGTGAGGTTGGCGGGAAGTGCAGCGGTGGCCTTCGGATCGGTGATCAGTCTGGTCACCGCGTCATTGCCGAGGATCGCCGGGCCCGCGCCGCTGATGCAGCCGCGGCTCACCGATTTGGCGAAGGTCGGGAAGTCGTCGTTGCGGCCCGCGAAGAACAGCAGGGTGCGACGGTCGAATCCGGCGGTCTCACACGGCGCGGGGAAACGGTAGAGCTGCTGCTGTTCACGCCAGCTCATACTCTGTTGTGCCACACCGCGTTTGGTGAGTTCTTTCTGCACATCCTCGACCAAGGTGGTCACGTACAGGTCACCGGCGGCCTCGGGGTGATAGATCGCCACCTTGTCGTAGCGGGGTGCGCCGTTGAGATCTCGGGCACCCTGCACATAGTCCGCGACGAGGCGAGCCTGCACGCTATTGCTCGGTGCCGCTTGGAAATACAGCGGCGATGCCTGTTCCAGACCATCGGCGGACAGTGTCGTGGCCACCGCGGGAACGCCGAGTTCGCCGAGCCGGGTGATGGCCCTGCGGGTTTCGTCGTTGCTGCGATCGATCCCGACGACACCGAGCACGCTGGGGTCATCGGCCACGAGCTGCCGCAACGGATTGTCGACCACCCAACCGGCGTGGCGCATATCGGAACCGCCATTGGCGACGATGACGCGCAGCAAGGGTTCCGATTCGTCGGAGGCCAGCAACGCGCGACGTTGCTGCACCGCCAGACCGGCGAGTTCCTCGACCTGGGCGTGCGGGTAGCGCACATTGGTGTCGACATAGCTGAGGCCGGCGAAATACACCAGCGAGACCAACGGCCGGTTCGGGTTGCTCGCGCGCGCGTCGGCCGCGGCGACGTTGAGCCGGAACACTTCTCGCTGCATCGCCGATAGCTCGGGGTCATCGGCGAAGGTCTGGCGGGGGTTGTCGCTGTAGCCGACGCATTCGCCGTCACGCAGACTCACCGAGACACCGCCGGTCCACGGCCAGTGCGAACATTCGGCACCACGCAGCGGCGGAAAGTAGACCAGCGTCGCGCCCACGGCGAGCACGATCGGGATCAGCACACACAGACCGACGAACCAGCTGCGTGCGGCGAGCGGCGGCGCGGGCGGCAGTGCGAGACCACGGAATCGGGCATCGCTGACGCGCGGTGCGGTGTCGGGCGGCAGGATCGCGCGCAACGGCAGGAACCACGCGTCGGCCTGGCGATGAGTGCGGCGGTTGTCGATCTCGCGCACCCACTCCTGCAGCGGATCGGGCGGCTGCGGGGTTGGGGCGTCGGCAAGACTTTCCAGGGTGCGCAGCGGGCGAAGATCGCTGATGTGCGAGAGCTCGCCGACCTCGCGGCTTGGCCCTTCCGCACGCAACGCCACGACCACCAGCGGATCGAAAAGTCCGGTCTCGTTACGGATTTCGTTGATCCAGGTGAGGATGCGCGCACCGTCGCTGCCCTCGGCCAGACCACCGAGCAGCGCGACCGGATACGCGGTGCGCCGCCAGCTCGACGGGCGCCAGATCCGGCGCCGGTAGGCGTCGCGCAGGTCCTCGAGAAACGCGTGCACGAGGAGCTTGGCGACCTGCTCCTCGTTCTCGTCGACCCGGTGCGAAGCCGTGAGCCGGGAGGCGAAACCCAGGAAACTGCCCGACAATTCGGGTGCCAGGTAGCGCTGGTGCAGGAACCACCGCGTCACCTTCGACATACCGGGTATGCGCCCGGACACCCACAGCCACAACCGCAGCACCGGCCACAAGGCCAGTACACCGAAGACCACGCGCGAAATCGTGTCGCCCGCAACGCCTTCGGCGGTATCGGAACGGCTCGTCGGCGTGCCGCTGCGCAGCAGTTTGGGCAGCCTGCGGCGCAGTTCGTCGGGCGCCTCGGATTCGTCGGAGGTCACCCGCTGGCGGGTCAGCCAGTCGGCGGTGCGGTAGCGCGGGAACTTGATCGCGCCCATCGCGGTGTCGTCGGCGGCGAAACCCGCCACCAGGTGCCCGACGATCGGGAGGCAGTGGCCGGGGATCTCCTGATCGTTGGCGTGCGGGCCCGCGTCGATCGCGTTGAGATCGGGGGTGAGCTGAGTGCGCGGCAGGTCCGGCGCGCGCAGGTCGATCTTGACGCGCGGCGTCGCCCGCCTGCCACCGGATTCACTGAGCCAGCTGTAGATTTCGCCGACCAGTGCCGTATGCCCGGCGACGCCGACCACTTCGACGATCGGACGCGGCAGCGCGCGCCGCCCGTGTACCAGTGTGCGCAGCACGCGCGGGCGGGCGTCGGGAATCTCGAGCGCCCGCAGCAGCTCCAGCAGCTTGCCGACATCATTGGCATCGGGCACTTCCACGGCCTCCCCGGACGATCAGCGACCACGCCGAACGAACCGGCGTGTTCGCCGAACGATACCCCGAACCGCCGACACTCAAACGGTCAAAAGCCCAGCTTCCCCAGCTGTTTCGGGTCGCGCTGCCAATCCTTGGCTACCTTCACGTGCAGGTTCAGGTAGATGCGGGTGCCGAGAATGTGCTCGATCTGTTTGCGGGCATTGGTGCCGACCTCTTTGAGGCGTGCGCCGTTCTTGCCGATGATGATCGCCTTCTGGCTTGGCCGCTCGACGTACAGCAGGGCATGCACTTCGAGCATGTCCTCGTTCGCCGCATAGGGCTCGATGTCCTCGATGACCACGGCCAGCGAGTGCGGCAGTTCATCGCGCACGCCTTCGAGCGCGGCCTCGCGGATCAGCTCGGCCATGAGGGTTTCCTCCGGCTCGTCGGTGATCTCGCCGTCGGGGTAGAACGCCGGACCCTCGGGCATCAGCGAGGCGATCACGTCGACGAGCACCTCGACCTGTTCGCCCTTCACGGCCGACACCGGGACGACCTCGGACTCGGGACCGAGCAGCTTCACCAGCGCCATCAGCTGGTGGGCGATCTCGTCGCGGCCCACCTTGTCGATCTTGGTGACCACACCGAGGATCTTGGTCTTGGGCGCCATCATCTTGATCTGCTCGACGATCCAGCGGTCACCGGGACCGATCTTCTCGTCGGCCGGGATGCACAGCGCGATCAGGTCGACCTCGGAATAGGTGTCGCGCACCAGGTCGTTGAGGCGCTGGCCGAGCAGGGTGCGCGGGCGGTGCAGGCCGGGGGTGTCGACCAGGATCAGCTGGGCGTCCTCGCGGTGCACGATGCCGCGGATGGTGTGGCGGGTGGTCTGCGGGCGCGAGGAGGTGATCGCGATCTTGGTGCCGACCAGTGCGTTGGTCAGCGTCGACTTACCGGTGTTGGGCCTGCCGACGAAACAGACGAAGCCGGAATGGAATTCCTTGCCGGAATCAGCCACCGTGCACCTCGCTCAGTACGGCGCCGGTGTGGTCGGTGCGCACGACCGTGGCCGACGGGGAGACCTCGCGCACCGCGTCGATGCCCGCGTCGTTGGCGTCACCGCCGACGACGACCGCCGCCTCGAAACCCTCGGCGCCGCTCGAGATCGCGGCGGCCACGGCGGCCTGCAGTGCGGTCAGGCGCAGTGCGGTCAGCGCCACCTCGCCCGCGGCGTAGGTGCGGCCGTCGGTGTCGCGCACCGCGGCACCGCTCGCGCCGCCGGTGCGGCCAAGCGCGCCACGGGCCAGCACCAGCAGTTTGTTGTCCTCGGCGTCCAGTTCACTCATGGTTTTCTCCGTTGTCGTCGGGCACGCGCACCTGGTCGGTGTCGGCGGTTGCCTCGTCGGTGGCGCCCTTGCGGGGCTTGTCGGTCTTCTTCTCCTTGTCGGCGGCCCGGCGCACCAGCACGGTGTTGACCCGCATGCGCCCGCGCGCGTCGGCGCCGCCCTCGCCGCGCAGCACCAGCCCGTAGACGGTCACCTTGGAGCCGGGCAGCGGGACACGGCCCAGCTCGTGCGCGAGCAGTCCGCCCACCGTGTCGACGTCGTCGTCCTCGATGTCGAGGCCGTACAGCTCCCCCAGGTCTTCCACCGACAGCCGCGACGAGACGCGGTAGCGGCCGTCGCCGAGGTCTTCCACGGGCGGGGTTTCGTCGGTGTCGTATTCGTCGGCGATCTCACCGACGATCTCCTCGAGCACGTCCTCGATGGTCACCAGTCCCGCGATACCGCCGTATTCGTCGACCAGCAGCGCCATGTGATTGCGGCGGCGCTGCATCTCGTCGAGCAGTTCGTCGAGCGGCTTGGAATCGGGAACGAAGACCGCGGGCCGCATGACCTCGCGCACCGATACCTTGCGGGCGCGATCGGCATAGGGCACAAGGTCTTTCAGGTAGACCACGCCGCGTACGTCGTCTACGTTCTCGCCGATCACCGGGATCCGGGAATGGCCGGAGCGCACGGCCAGTGACATCGCCTGGGCGGCGGTCTTGTCGTCCTCGATCCACACCATCTCGGTGCGCGGCACCATCACCGCGCGGGCCGGGGTGTCGCCGAGTTCGAAGACCGACTGGATCATCCGGCGTTCGTCGTCGGCCACCACGCCGCGCTCGCGGGCCATGTCGACCACCTCGCGCAGCTCGATCTCGGAAGCGAAGGGGCCGTTGCGAAATCCCTTACCGGGAGTGATCGCGTTGCCGAGCAGAATCAGCAACCGGCTGACCGGGCTGAGCACCGCGCCGATGATCTGCAGCGGCACGGCGGCGGCCAACGCGATCGAGTAGGCGTGCTGGCGGCCGAGGGTACGCGGGCCGACGCCGATCACGACGTAGGAGACAACGACCATCAGCATCGCGGTGACCAGTAGCGCCGTGCTCTCGTTCCACAGGTCCAAGGTCGCCGCGGCCAGCAGTACGGTCGCGGTGATCTCACACAGAATGCGCAGCAGGACAGCGAGATTCACATAGCGTGGGCGGTCGTCGACGATCTTGCGCAGTCGCACGGCGCCGGGGCGCTCCTCGCGGACCATGTCGTCGAGCCTGGCCCGGGACACCGTATTCAGTGCCGAGTCGACACCCGCGAACACCCCGCCGATTCCGATCAATCCGATCGCCAGCGGGATCAGGGTCAGTGCTGTCACGCGGGGCCTTCACCGGGTGCGGTGAAACCTGCCTTGCCGAGTAGTCGGTCGTCACGCTCGGCCAGCTCGGCGCGGCGCTGTTCCTCGCGCAGGCTCACGTACCACTCCTCGAGCAGCTGTGCCTGCAGCGCGAACATCTCCTTCTCCTCCTCCGGCTCGGCATGGTCGTAGCCGAGCAGGTGGAGCACGCCGTGCACGGTGAGCAGGGCCAGCTCGTGGTCGAGCGAATGGTCGGCCTTCTGCGCCTGACCCATCGCGAACTCCGGGCACAGCACGATGTCACCGAGCATGGACGGGCCGGGCTCAGGGCTGTCGGGACGACCGCCGGGCTCCAGCTCGTCCATCGGGAACGACATCACGTCGGTGGGGCCGGGCAGGTCCATCCAGCGCACGTGCAGGTCGGCCATGGTGTCGAGATCGACGAGCACCATCGACAGTTCGGCGGCCGGATGTACGTCCATCCGGCCGATCACGAAACGTGCGACGCTGACCAGGTCTTCTTCGGGAACGTCCATGCCCGATTCGTTGGCGATCTCGATGCTCACCTGTTCAGGGTACGGTGCTGGCCCGACGCCACCGGGAGCGGCATCGGGCCAGCTTGATCGCCCGTCAGGGACACGGTCACCGGCCCCGACATCGAGCACCGCGCCGGTTAGCGGCGGTCGGTGCGACCGGCGGCCCTGCGCTGGGCCCGATTGCCCGGGTAGTGCGGGCCGGGGACCGCGCGGGTGTCGGATTCGAAGCGGTCGTAGGCGTCGACGATGTCGGAGACCAACCGGTGGCGGACCACGTCGGCGCTGGTGAGCTCCGAGAAGTGGATGTCTTCGATATCGATGAGGATCTCCGCGGCCGCTCGCAGACCCGAGCGCTGCCCGTTGGGCAGGTCGACCTGCGAGATGTCGCCGGTCACCACCATCCGCGAGCCGAAGCCGAGGCGGGTGAGGAACATCTTCATCTGCTCGGCGGTGGTGTTCTGCGCCTCGTCGAGAATGATGAACGAATCGTTGAGGCTGCGACCACGCATGTACGCCAGCGGTGCGACCTCGATGACGCCGGAAGCCATGAGCTTGGGAATAGCTTCGGGGTCCATCATGTCGTGCAGAGCGTCGTAGAGCGGGCGCAGGTACGGGTCGATCTTGTCGTTGAGCGTGCCCGGCAGGAAGCCGAGCCGCTCGCCCGCCTCGACCGCGGGCCTGGTCAGGATGATGCGGGTGACCTGCTTGGACTGCAGGGCCTGCACCGCCTTGGCCATCGCCAGGTAGGTCTTGCCGGTACCGGCGGGGCCGATGCCGAACACGATGGTGTTGTCGTCGATCGCGTCGACATAGCGCTTCTGGTTCAGCGTCTTGGGGCGGATGATCTTGCCGCGCCGCGACAGGATGTCCAGGCTCAGCACCTCAGCAGGCGATTCGTGCACGCCTTCGTCGGTGAGCATCGAGATGGTGTGGCGGACCGCCTCGGGGGTGATCACCCGGTTGCGGCCGGTCAGCGCCACGAGCTGCTCGATGACCCGCTCGGCCAGCGCCACATCGCCCGCTTTACCGGTGATGGTGACGGTGTTGCCACGGACATGGATGTCGGCCGGAAGCAGTTTCTCCAGCTGACGCAGGTTCTGGTCGGCCGAGCCGAGGAAACCGAAAACCGACTCCGGGGCGAGCTCGATGCTGGAACGCACGGTCCGCGCCGCGGGACCAGCATTGTTTCCGCCTGTGCCGATGTCTGATACGGGGTTGGTGGGGTTGCCGATCTCGCCTGAGTTCTTCAAAAGTGGCTACAGCCTGCTTCCGGTTTCGACCTGGTGTTCGATGAGATCAGTTTACCGCCGAGCACTGACACCGCACAGTGGTTAAAAATGCGCCCGTGGTATGCCGTTCGCGACACCATCGGAATACCCGATCCCGGGCGGTCCACTCCTGCTCACCAGCGTGCGGTCAACGCCCCCAGCGCACCGAGCGCGACCGCAGCCGCGGTGGAGGTGCGCAGGACGGTCGGGCCGAGGAGCACGATGTCGGCTCCGGCCTCCGCCAGTGCGGCCAGCTCGGCGTCGTCGAGGCCGCCCTCGGGGCCGACGATCAGCACCACTTCGCTCGCCTCGCCCAGCGGCAGTTCGGTGAATTTGCCCGCACCGGATTCGTGCAGGGCCGCGACGATCGCGCCGTCCGCCTTGGCTTTTCGCACCAGTTCCACCAGGTTGCGGGTGCGGTGCAGGTCGGCGATCTCGGGGATGTAGGCGCGACGGGATTGACGCGCAGCGGACTTGGCCGCCGCACGCCACTTCTCGATGCCCTTGGCGGCCTTGGCTTCCCAGTTCGCGACGCAGCGCGCGGCCTGCCACGGGACGATCAGGTCCGCGCCCGCCTCGGTCATCAGTTCGACGGCCAGCTCGGAGCGGTCCGACTTGGGTAGCGCCTGCACCACGGTCACCGCGGGGGTGGGCGGTGCGGCGACACGACGGTCGCGGACCGCCAGCTCGAGCCGATCCTTCTGGGCCGCAACGACTTCCGAATCGGCCAGCACCCCGTGTCCATCGGACAGGGTGATCGGCTCGCCGACCTTGATCCGGCGCACGGTCGCCGCATGGCGACCCTCCGGACCGTCGAGCACCGCGACGGCGCCCGGCTCGGGCACCTCATCGAGATAGAAGACCGTCGCGGCCACGGGCTCAGCGTCCGCTGAACGACGCGCGCAGCCGGGCGAACAAGCCGCTGTTGTGCTCGGACTGGGTCGACATCACCTCGGCGCGATCCTTGTCGCGCATGCCCTTGAACTTGCGCAGCAGATCGGTCTGCCTGCCGTCGAGCTTGCTCGGCACCACGATGTCGAGGTGGGCGAGCAGGTCGCCACGCGCACCCGAGCGCAGGCGCGGCATGCCGTGCGCACGCAGCTGGATGACCTCGCCGGGCTGGGTGCCCGCCGCGATGGAGAGCTCGGTGGGGCCGTCGAGGATGGTGTCGACGACCACGGTGGTGCCGAGGATCGCGTCCACCATCGGCACCCGGACGGTGCAGTGCAGGTCGTCGCCGTCGCGAACGAAGGTGTCGTGGGGCTGCTCGACGACCTCGACGTAGAGGTCACCGGCGTGGCCGCCACCGGGGCCCACCTCGCCCTGAGCGGCCAGGCGAACCCGCATGCCGCTGGCGACACCGGCCGGGATGGGCGCGGCGATCTCGCGACGGGCACGCACCCGGCCGTCGCCACCGCACTTGTTGCAGGGGTCGGGGATGGTCTCGCCCGCGCCACGGCAGGTGGGGCACGGACGCGAGGTGAGCACCTGGCCGAGGAACGAGCGCTGCACCGACTGCACCTCGCCCGCGCCGGCGCAGGTCTCGCAGCGGACCGGCTTGGAGTTGCCGTTGGTGCCCGAGCCGACGCAGACATCGCACAGGATCGCGGTGTCGACGGTCAGATGCTTGGTGACACCGACCGCGCATTCGGCCAGGCTCAGCCGGGTGCGGATCAGCGAGTCGGCGCCGGGCTGCACGCGACCACGCGGCTTGCGCTGGCCACCGCCCTGGCCGCTCATCCCGCCGAAGAAGGCCTCGAAGACGTCGCCGAGGCCGCCGAAGCCCGCACCGTTGAATCCCGCTCCGCCGCCGCCGTTTTCGAGCGGGTCACCACCGAGGTCGACGATCCGGCGCTTCTCGGGGTCGGTCAGCACCTCGTAGGCGGTGGAGACGTCCTTGAAGCGGGCCTGCGCGCCCTCGTCCGGGTTCACATCGGGGTGCAGTTCGCGGGCCAGTTTGCGGTAAGCGCGCTTGAGCTCCTGGTCGGTGGCGTTCTTGCCGACGCCGAGCAGTCCGTAGTAATCCCGTGCCACGTGAGTTCTCTAGTCCTTGGTCGGTGTGGGCCGGCCGAGCGCCGGGCGCATCCTTTAGTCGAATCCACTCAACTTTACCGGCCGAAGTATCGACCTTAACAGTCCGGTAGTTGTCGTTCCCGAGCTGGCTTCACCTTTCGGCGAGCACCTCGCCGATATAGCGGGCCACGGTCGCCACCGATGCCATGGTGCCCGGGTAGTCCATGCGCGTGGGGCCGAGCACGCCCATCCCGCCCAGTACGGCACCGGCCGCGCCGTAGCCGGTGGAGACGACCGAGGTGCCGCGCATCTGCTCGACCTGGGTCTCCTCGCCGATCTGCACCGTCACCTGGCCCGGCTGCTGCGCGGCGGCGAGCAGTTTGAGCACGATGACCTGTTCCTCCAGGGCTTCCAGCACGGTGCGCAGGGAGCCGGGGAAGCCGAAATCGGCGACATTGCGGGTGAGGTTGGCCGTGCCGCCGAGGACCAGGCGTTCCTCAGGATGTTCGACCAGCGTCTCCACCAGGACTGTGGAGACCCGGACCAGCACGTCGCGGATCTTGGCCGGTGCGCGTTCGGGCACCCCGGCCACCGAGGCACTGGCGACCGAGAGCAGTTTGCCGTCCATGGCCCCACCGAGCAGGCCGCGCACCGCGGCGAGGTCCTCGTCGGAGATCACCGCGCCCAGATCGACGATGCGCTGGTCGACGCGACCGGTGTCGGTGATCACCACCAGCAGCAGGCGGGCGGGATTCAGTGCGACGACCTCGATATGGCGCACGATCGACGCTGAGACGGTGGGGTACTGCACGACGGCGACCTGGCGGGTGAGCTGGGCCAGCAGGCGCACGCCACGACGCAGGACGTCGTCGAGATCGACACCGGATTCGAGGAATTCCATGATCGCCCGGCGTTCGGCGCCCGAGAGCGGTTTCACCTCGGCGATCCGGTCGACGAACTCGCGGTAGCCCTTGTCGGTGGGGATGCGGCCCGAGCTGGTGTGCGGCTGGGTGATGTAGCCCTCGGCCTCGAGCACCGCCATGTCGTTGCGGATGGTGGCGCTGGAAACGCCGAGGTGGTGCCGTTCCACGAGAGACTTGGAGCCGATCGGTTCCTTGGTGGCGACGTAATCGGCGACGATCGCTCGAAGGACCTCGAAACGTCGATCTTCGGTGCTCGACGCCATCGACCCCACCTTCCTCGCTCGTGCTGGTACGTCATGCCTACCGTGCTGCGTTCGCACAGGGTCGCACGCGGACGCTCGCAGCGTCTCGTTGTCCAGTCTAATTGTCTCGTTCGGCGATCACCGGATCGCACGGCTGTCCGGCATCGAACTGTCATCCGGGGATATTCGGCTTCGGGGGCGGTGTTCGGCCTGCCGACCCGGTCGAGCGCGGCTCAGAGTTATCCACAGGCCCGAGTTGTCCACAGATGGGATTTCGGGGGTTGTCGGGCCCTGGTGGCGGGCGTAGGTTCGGGACTGAATCAGGGGATCTACCAGCAATTTTCAACTATCGACCGTGGTGCGGGGAGGAAACTGTGGTGCGTCCGGGTGTGGTCGGCGAGGCGTGGCATTTCGGGTCGAGCGAGGTCTCGGTGCGGCCGGCGGAGTTCGCCGGGATCGACGATGCGTGTGGGGAGTTCCTGCTGGCGATCGCGCGGATTCGGGCACTTGCCGTGGAAGTCGGCGATCAAGTGCATTGGGGACTGGGTGAGGGGCAAGCACGGCTGATATCCGGTTCCACGTTGGTGGCGCGATTGCGCTCTGTGGCGGCAGCGAAGGAGAACAGCATCGCTGCCGTATTGGATCGACATTCGCGGATCGTGGGCGATATTCGCCAGTCGTTCCGGGAGGTGCGCGATCTGATGATGGTTGCCGACGAAGAGTGGGCCGATCGACTTACATCGGTGGAACCCTCTGCGGGACAACCTATTTCCATGGAGTCGGTGTGACCCGCCGCGAGCCGAGCGGCATTCGCGGCGGCGGTCCGAATCCGAACTTTTCCGGCGGCACCCCGAATTCGGGTTTTCCCGGCGTCAGCGAGAGCACGCATACCGGTAGCCATAGCGGTTTCACACAGACCGGTATTCCCGGCGGCGGGGAGAATACGCATTCTTGGCGACACCGGGAGATCGTCGCGGCATTCGAGGCGCTCGAGGTGACCGATGCCTTGGCGCAAGCGGATCGGTTCGCCCAGATCGCGCGATGGTGGGACGACGGTGTGCGCGCTTTCCGGCACGCGGTGGAGGGGTCGCTCGCGCTGGCTTGGTCGGGCGTGGGGGCATCTGCGGCTGGTTCCGCGGTCGAGGGCTATGTCGCGCAAGCGCACGAACTGACAGTCGCACTGGAGGAGTTGCCCGGTGTGGTTCGGGCGGCGGCCGAGGCGATCGTGGCGACCAAGTACGCGGTCGGGTCGCCGGTTGTCGAGGAAACCGGCACTTCGGCATGGTCGGTGAGTGGGGCGGTACACGCCGCGGGCTCGGCATCGGCGCACGGTGTGGCTTCGGCCGCGCAGGAGGATGCGCGCGCCGCGATGCGGGAGCGGTACGTGCTGCCGTTCGCTGAGCTGGTTGCTCGTATTCCGTTGCTGCCCATACCGCTTCGGTCGTTCGACTCCGGCGGGTCAGACATCCGGCAGATGCTGTTCGGCACCGCAGGGCAATCGCGGGGACACAGGCGTGCGTGGTCGCCGGGCGAGGTTTCGGCAGGAGCCGGGGAGAACCCGTCCGCCGCGACCAAGGAGAGCTCGGAGGTCAGAGCGATCGGGGATTCGGAAACGGTGGGACGCGATGGCCGCCGAACAGGAGTTCCGACCGGCGGGTCGGACAGGCTCGACAGCCGGTCGGAATCCGATGACGGGGCGGCGCGTTCGGGCAGCGCTACGACGATGGCCTCGGCATCAGCGGGTGTCACCGGCGCCACACCGCCGAGCGGCACGGCTGCGTTGACCACACCTGGCGGCTCGTGGTCGCTCACAGCGCCTCCGGGGAATTCCGCGGCGGCCATCGACCCCGTGGTCGTTTCGGCGGGGCGCGATCCATCGACTGGGCGTACCGCCGGCACGAGGGGGGCCGGTGACCGAACCGCGGGGGGCGCTCCGCGGTACCAGCCGTCTGGTCAGCCCCACGTGTCGAGGCCAGGTATCGGGCACAGCATTCCCGGATCGACAGGCCCGGTCATCGGGGCCAACCCACCATCGGGGAATACCCCAGCCAGGGCGGTCGATCGCTACTTCCAGTGCGCCGGAGCATCACCGGCAGTGCCGGCACCAGGCGTGGACGCCGTGCGAGGCCTGCCGGAGTACTTGATCACGTCGGCGAATACCGCGGAACTGCTCGGTGCGCCACGACCGGCGGTAGCAGGTGGGGTGATCGGGGGTGGCGATGACTTCGTGCCCGGCGAGCAGCGCTCACCGGCGACTCGGGGCTGACGGCGATGTCAGCGAGCCGTCGGGACTCTTCAGCAATGGCCGCCCGGGCGGGCGGCCGATGCCGAATCAGACTCGGGCAGCTGCGCCGCAGCGAGCGGCCGAGTCGGGAGCGCCGACCTCTTTGCCCGCGAGGGCATCAAGGCCGAGCATCGCCAGCAGCGCGCCGCAGTCGTCGGCGTCGTTGGAGTGCGACGCGACCGTCCTCGCGGCGACCGCGCACTGACGCGCGTTCTCCGCCTTCTCGGCGGAGCGCGCTTCAGCGAATTCGCTCTGCTCGTGGACGAGGGTGATGTGCCGTTCGGTGGACATATAACTCCCTAGGATCGAGTTGAAGCCTACGCCCCTAATCGTTATCTTCCACCCCGAACCCACCGAACATACCCTTAGAGCACCCCACTGTTCCGGGCCCCCAACCAGGTGTGCATTGGCTTGATACCCCAGGATGACCGGGCAATCTTTGGTACCGATCCCAAGCCGGAGAAATCTCGAAATTCAGATCACGATGACATCACCGCCCGCGCGATTCCCCGACCTGCTCAACAGCGTGTCGAACGCCAACCGCTGAGTCGACAAACCTTCGGAAAAGACCGCCGCGGATCGGTCGAGAAACCTCCAGCGCGCCCTTCGACGATCAGGTGAGAAGGTCGCGGACGATGCCGTCGGCGAGGAGACGGCCTCGGTCGGTGAGGACCAGGTTGTCGCCGGTGATGTGGGCGAGACCGTCGGCGATGATCCGGTCGAGGGCGGGGGCGGCGGACGGGGCCAGGTCCGTGAGGGGCATGCCGGTGCGGAGGCGGACCGTGAGCATGAGGTGTTCGGTGTAGCGCTCGTCGTCGGTGAGGGCTTCCCAGCCCGCGGCGGGGAGTCCACCGAGGGCTACCCGATCGGCGTAGCGGGCGGGGTGTTTGACGTTCCACCAGCGCACACCGCCGACATGGCTGTGCGCGCCGGGGCCCGCGCCGAGCCAGTCACCACCGTCCCAGTAGCCGAGGTTGTGCCGGCAGCGGGCGGAATCGCTTGCGGCCCAATTGGATACCTCGTACCACGTCAGACCGGCGGCGGCGAGGCGGGCATCGATGCGTTCGTAGCGGGCGGCGAGGACATCGTCGTCGGGTGCGGGCAGTTCACCACGGCGGACCTTGCGTGCCAACGCGGTCCCGTCCTCGACGATCAGAGAGTAGGCGGAAACATGATCGACACCGGCGGCCAGCACCGCGTCCAGACTCAGGTCCAGATCGGCATCGGTCTCGCCTGGAGTGCCGTAGATCAGATCGAGGTTCACGTGATCGAACCCGGCCGCACGCGCTTCCTTCGCCGCGGCGACCGCGCGACCCGGCGTGTGCGTGCGATCGAGCACCTTCAGCACATGCTGTGCGGCGGACTGCATGCCGAGCGAGATCCGGGTGTAGCCGGCCCCGCGAAGCCGCTCGAAGAACTCGGGCGAGGTGGATTCCGGGTTGGATTCGGTGGTCACCTCGGCGTCGGCGGCCAGCGGGAAGTTCGCTCGCACGGCATCCAGCACCGAGGCCAGCCCGTCACCACCGAGCAGCGACGGTGTCCCGCCGCCGACGAAGATCGTCGACACTTCGGGGGTTGCGCTCGGCAGGGCACCGAACTCGACCGCGGCGGTCGCGAGCTCGCCGCGCAACGCCTCCAGCCACGACTGGGGCGACGCCGAAGTACCCAGCTCCCCCGCCGTATAGGTGTTGAAGTCGCAGTACCCGCAGCGGGTGGCACAGAACGGCACGTGCACGTACACCCCGAACGCGCCACCCCCGAAATCGCGCAGCACCGGGCGATCGGCATCGGCCGGTGTCACGCCGGGAGCCCCGGAAGCAGCGCTGGTAATCACCCCTCCAGTCTGCCGGGCCATGGTGAACCGCCTCGTCCGGCCCCTCGCCGGGCACGCGTGCCGACCCCGCACGAGCCGGGCGCGCGGCTATCGGCGCACGGGCGGCGATCACCGACGACACGTCTGCCGGCCGACGACGATCTACCCGAACGTGTCAGTGCGTCAATCCGTCACCACGGGAGTGTTCTGGTTCGCGGTGAGCACCCAGGCCCCTGCCTCCTTGGTCATCACGTACAGCGGGGTGCCCTGACCGGACAGCTCGCCGTCGAGGGTGAAGTAACTCTGGCGGATCTTGACGGCGGCGACATCGGGCCGCAGGAAGAGCACGTGCTCGACCTCGTAGGTCGCGCTGCCCTGCGTCGTCGCGCCGGGCAGCACCTGAGCGGTGAACTCGGCGATGGCCGGGCGACCGAACAGGCGCTTGCCGTGACCGGTGGTCCAGATCGCGTCGTCGCGGAAGACGGCGACGAACTCCTCGGCCAGTTCGTTGGCTTGGGCGTGCGCGATGGTGTTGACGACGGCGCGGATGGCCGCGAGTTCGGTGTCGAGATCGGCGGGGGTCTGACCGGCGGCAGTGGCGTCGTTGCTCATGCCACTACTGTGCAACCTCGAGCGCGCTCCAGGTCAACCGCGCTGTGCGGCACCGCACACGCGTCGGCGCGACGTATCACAGGTCGGTTCCGCGCGGCGGGCTATGACCCCCGTCACAGAACGGGACGGCCGTCCAGGGAATTTCCCCCAAAAGTGCGGGAAATATCTCCTTGCGGTCGGACCGACCCGGTTGACGTGGCACAATAGGCGCATGCACGCAACTGGAGTACGACTCGTGGCCCGTCGCCACGTCGACTTCCAGCGTGTCTGTAGCGCCTGCTGTCGGCCCGGTTTCCACCGGTAGCGCAGCGGCGTCCACGCCCGGGTATCCCCCGGTGCCTTCGACTTTCATCGGCCCGCTGACCGCCTGACGCGAGCCAGCCCCTCGCGCCCTCAGCACGGATGTCCAATCACCCCGCAGGAGCGACCCACCATGACGTCGAGCACCGACGCCGGTTCGACCGAACAGTCGACGGCGCAGGCCCGCACTGAGCGTTCAGCTGCCCAGCGCCCGGCCCGCCCGAGCACCGATGCCCCGGTCGCGCCGCGCGCCCGCACCGGCAAGCCGGTCCGCCGCCGCTCCGAAGGCCAGTGGGCCCTCGGCTACCGCGAGCCGCTGAACCCGAACGAACAGTCCAAGAAAGACGACAACCCGCTCAACGTGCGTTCGCGCATCGAGAACATCTACGCCAAGGGCGGCTTCGACTCGATCGACAAGGCCGACCTGCGTGGCCGTTTCCGCTGGTGGGGTCTCTACACCCAGCGCGAAGAGGGCTACGACGGCACCTTCACCGACGACGACAACATCGACCTGCTCGAAGCCAAGTACTTCATGATGCGGGTGCGTTGCGACGGCGGCGCGCTCAGTGCCGCCCAGCTGCGCACCGTCGGGCAGATCTCCACCGAGTTCGGCCGCGACACCGCCGACCTGTCCGACCGCGAGAACGTCCAGTACCACTGGATCGAGGTCGAGAACGTCCCGGAGATCTGGCGCCGGCTCGAGTCGGTCGGCCTGCACACCACCGAGGCGTGCGGCGACTGCCCGCGCGTGGTGCTCGGTTCGCCGCTCG
The DNA here is from genome assembly GCF_052814245.1 of Nocardia sp. IBHARD005. NCBI lineage: Bacteria > Bacillati > Actinomycetota > Actinomycetes > Mycobacteriales > Nocardiaceae > Nocardia > Nocardia sp. IBHARD005. The sequence goes on along the minus strand of NZ_CP199935.1, from coordinate 1,842,970 downwards.
CGGGTGAGTCCCTGGACGAGATCATCGACCCCACCTGGGCGATCGACGAGATCGTCAAGCGCTACATCGGGAAGAAGGAGTACTCCAACCTTCCCCGCAAGTTCAAGACCGCGATCTCGGGCCAGCAGGACGTGGTGCACGAGATCAACGACATCGCCTTCGTCGGTGTGAACCACCCTGAGCACGGCCCCGGCCTCGATCTCTGGGTCGGCGGCGGTCTGTCCACCAACCCGATGCTGGCTCAGCGCGTCGGCGCTTTCGTGCCCCTCGAAGAGGTCCCCGATGTGTGGGAAGCGGTCGTCTCGCTCTACCGCGACTACGGCTACCGCCGCCTGCGCACCAAGGCCCGCCTGAAGTTCCTGATCAAGGACTGGGGCATCGAGAAGTTCCGTCAGGTGCTCGAGGACGAGTACCTCAAGCGCAAGCTCATCGACGGTCCCGCGCCCGCGCAGCCGGCCAAGCCGATCGACCACGTCGGTGTGCAGAAGCTGCGCAACGGCCTGAACTCCGTCGGCTTCTCCCCCATCGCCGGTCGCGTCTCGGGCACCATCTTGAGCAAGGTCGCCGATGCCGCCGAGAAGTACGGCTCCGACCGCATCCGCTTCACCCCGTACCAGAAGCTGATCGTCCTCGACATCGCCGACGACCAGGTCGACGCGCTGATCGACGAACTCGAACCGCTCGGTCTGCAGGCCCGCCCGTCGGTCTGGCGCCGAAACCTGCTGGCGTGCAGCGGTATCGAGTTCTGCAAGCTCTCCTTCGTCGAGACCCGCAAGCGTTCACAGGTGCTGGCACCGGAACTCGAGCAGCGCCTCGCCGACATCAACGCCGAACTCGACGTGCCGATCACCATCAACATCAACGGCTGCCCGAACTCGTGCGGCCGGTCCCAGATCGCCGATATCGGCTTCAAGGGCCAGCTCGTCGACGACGGCACCGGGAATCAGGTGGAGGGTTTCCAGGTTCATCTCGGTGGCAGCCTCGGCCTCGACAGCGCGTTCGGCCGGAAGTTGCGCCAGCACAAGGTGACCAGCGTCGAGCTCGGTGACTACATCGATCGCGTCGTCCGCAACTTCGTCAAGAACCGGGAATCCGGTGAACGCTTCGCGGTGTGGGCTGTGCGCGCCGACGAGGCCGACCTCCGATAGTCGATGAGGAGATCCCCACTGTGACAACCAATCTCGCGGCCAAACTGTCCGAAGACGAACTGCGCGCGCTCGCCGAGCAGGGCGCGGCCGAACTCGGCCCCGACGCCTCGCCCGCCGACCTGATCGCCTGGACCGACAAGGTGTTCGGCAACGGCTACATCGTCGCCTCGAACATGCAGGACGGCGTGCTGGTCCACCTCGCGGCACAGACCCGCCCCGGCGTGGACGTGCTGTTCCTCGACACCGGCTACCACTTCGCCGAGACCATCGGCACGCGCGACGCGGTCGAGGCCGTGTACGGCGTGAACGTGGTCAATGTGGCGCCCGAGGCCAGTGTCGCCGAGCAGGACGCACTGCTGGGCAAGGATCTGTTCGCCCGGGACGCCGCCGAATGCTGCCGGCTGCGCAAGGTCGTCCCGCTGAAGCGCTCGCTGAGCGGCTACAACGCGTGGATCACCGGCATCCGCCGCGTCGAGGCGCCCACCCGCGCCAACGCGCCGCTGATCTCGTTCGACGAAGCCTTCGGCCTGGTGAAGATCAACCCGATCGCACCGTGGTCCGACGACGAGATGCAGGCCTACATCGAGGCCAACGGCATTCTCGTCAATCCCCTGGTGGAGGAGGGTTACCCGTCCATCGGCTGCGCACCGTGCACGCGCAAGCCCGAGCCGGGGTCCGATCCGCGCAGCGGCCGCTGGGCCGGTATCGCCAAGACCGAATGCGGATTGCACCAATCATGACTATCACCGGGAGTGAGCCTGTGAGTACCAACACCACCGAACGCGAACTCGGCCTGACCGAGTTCGACACCCTCGCGGCGCTGGAATCCGAGGCGATCCACATCTTCCGTGAGGTCGCGGGCGAATTCGAGCGTCCCGTGATCCTGTTCTCCGGCGGCAAGGACTCCACGGTCCTGCTGCACCTGGCGCTCAAGGCCTTCTGGCCCGCGCCGCTGCCGTTCACGCTGCTGCACGTGGACACCGGGCACAACCTCGACGAGGTGCTCGAGTTCCGCGACAAGGTGGTCGAGCGCTACGGCCTTCGCCTGCACGTCGCCTCGGTCGAGGAGTACCTGGCCGACGGCCGCCTGACCGAGCGTCCCGACGGCATCCGCAACCCGTTGCAGACCGTGCCGCTGCTCGACGCCATCACCGAGCACCGCTTCGACGCGGTCTTCGGTGGCGGCCGCCGCGACGAGGAGCGCTCGCGCGCCAAGGAGCGGATCTTCTCGCTGCGCAACGCCTTCGGCCAGTGGGATCCCAAGCGTCAGCGTCCCGAGCTGTGGAACCTCTACAACGGCAAGCACGCGCCGGGTGAGCACGTGCGCGTGTTCCCGCTGAGCAACTGGACCGAGCTCGACATCTGGCGCTACATCGCCCGCGAGGACATCGACCTGGCATCGATCTACTACGCGCACGAGCGTCCGGTGTACTCCCGTGACGGCATGTGGATGACGCCCGGCGTATGGGGCGGCCCGAACGAGAACGAGGTCCTGGAGACCCGTTCGGTGCGCTACCGCACCGTCGGCGACGGTTCCACCACCGGCGCCATCATCTCCGACGCCGCCGACAACCAGGCCATCCTGGCCGAGGTCGCGGCGTCACGACTGACCGAACGTGGCGCTACTCGCGGCGACGACCGCGTGTCCGAGGCCGCCATGGAAGACCGCAAGCGCGAAGGCTATTTCTGATGCGTTCTGTGCTACTCACCAGGCCGAACGCGGCGCACAGCGCCCGACTCGGGGCGAGCGACGACCGTGTGTCCGAAGCCGCCATGGAAGACCGCAAGCGAGAGGGTTATTTCTGATGTCCGACCTATTGAGGCTGGCCACCGCCGGTTCTGTCGACGACGGTAAGTCCACTTTGGTCGGACGGCTGCTCTACGACACGAAGTCCGTGCTGGCCGATCAGATCGACGCGGTCACCCGCGCCTCGGTCGACCGCGGGCTGTCCACGCCGGACCTGTCGCTGCTCGTCGACGGCCTGCGCGCCGAGCGTGAGCAGGGCATCACCATCGACGTGGCGTACCGCTACTTCGCCACACCCAAGCGGTCTTTCGTGCTGGCCGATACGCCGGGACACGTGCAGTACACCCGCAATACGGTGTCGGGTGCGTCCACCGCGCAGCTGGTGATCCTGCTGACCGACGCGCGCAAGGGTGTGATCGAGCAGACCCGTCGCCACGCGGCCGTGCTCGCGCTGCTCGGTGTGCCGCGGCTGGTGCTCGCGGTGAACAAGATCGACCTCGTCGACAACCCGGCCGAGGTGTTCGCCGAGATCTCCGCCGAGTTCAACGAGCTCACCTCGAAGCTGGGCTGGGCCACCGAGGATGTCATCGAGATCCCGGTTTCGGCGCTGCACGGCGACAATATCGCCAGCCGCTCCGAGAACACCCCGTACTACGACGGCCCCTCGCTGATCGAGCACCTGGAATCGGTTCCGGTGGACGCGGATTCGACCGGCACGCACGCGCTGGGTCTGCGTTTCCCCGTGCAGTACGTGATCCGTCCGCGCACCGCCGAGTACCCCGATTACCGGGGTTACGCGGGTCAGATCGCGGCCGGTTCGGTCTCGCCCGGTGACGAGATCGTGGTGCTGCCCTCGGGGAAGAAGACCACCGTCGAGCGCATCGACACTCCGGACGGCGAACTGGCCGTGGCGCAGGTGGGGCGCAGCGTGACGCTGATCCTGGCCGACGAGGTCGACATCTCGCGCGGCGACATCATCGCCTCGGTGCACGACGCGCCGGAGTCGATCGACTCCTTCGACGCCACTGTGTGCTGGCTCGGCGACAAGGGCCTGCGTCCCGGCGCCCGACTGCTGCTCAAGCACGGCGCCAAGACCACCCAGGCCATCGTCGGCGCGCTCGTGGAGCGGTTCGACGAGCAGACGCTCACCGCGCAGCCGAGCCCGGAATCGTTGGAGCTCAACGACATCGGTCGTGTCTCGCTGCGGCTGGCCGAGCCGATCCCGGCCGACGACTACCGCACCAACCGGCACACCGGGTCGTTCCTGCTGATCGACCCCGCCGGTGGCAACACCCTCGCGGCCGGCCTGGTCGGCGATGTGCTGACTTCGGTCGAGGTCGGTACCGCGGTCTGATGAATCGCACGCTCGCCCCGCTGCGCGGCCCCGGTATGGCGCCGCGCGGCGGCGGCGAGCCCGCGCTGATCCTGGTCGCCCACGGCAGCCGTGACCCGCGTTCCGCGGCGAACGCGGCGGCCGTGCGCGATCGGATCGCCGCCGCACGACCGGATCTTCTCGTGCGGCTGGCCTTTCTCGATCTGAATGCGCCGTCCGTCGACCAGGTCGTCGATGCTGTCGCGGCGCAAGGGTGTTCGCATGCCATCGTGGTGCCGCTGCTGCTGGGCAGCGCGTTCCATGCCCGGGTCGATCTGCCCGGCCTGCTCGATGCCGCACGGCGCAGGCAGCCGCTGCTCGACCTGATTCAGGCCGATGTGCTCGGCCCCGATCCGCGGCTGATCGCCGCCCTGTGCGAGCGGATCAGCGAAGCGACAACGGGCTACCCCCGTGGCCGCGTCGGCATCGCCGTCGCCGCGGTCGGTTCCTCGCGCACCGGCGCCAACGAGCGCACTGCCGAGGTCGCCGTCGCGGTCGCCCGGCGCACCGGGTTGCTCACCGAGATCTGCTTCGCGACAAGCGAACCCACCGTGTCGGCCGCGACCGAACGACTGCGCGCCCGCGGTGCGGAGCGCATCGTGGTGGCGCCGTGGTTCCTGGCACCGGGTCTACTGACCGACCGATTGCGTACCACCGCACCAGGGCTCGTCCATACTCTGGCACTCGGAGCCCACCGGACGCTTACCGAGGTCGTGTGGGATCGCTACGACACCGCGCTCGGCGCCGAATGGGAACTCTCCGCCTGAGACACCGGCGGTTCGGCCGAGGTCGATCCGGAGGCCGTCTCGGAGGCGGCACCGGCGGTCGACCCGGCATCTGCGACGACCTGTTCGGACTCCGTGCTCGGCGCGACGGTGTCGGCAGTCGATTCCATTGTGGACGTGACGGCTTCTGTGGTCGATGCTGCCGAGCCTGGGATCGATCCCGTGTGGTCGACCACCGGGCCTGGATCAGTGGGCGAAATGGGGAAATGGGGCAGCCCGGGCGCCGGAATCTCGATCGATGGCGATGGCGGTGACGGCGCCTGCGACCCACTGTTATCGGCCGAATCCCCTCGCGGGTCGGGTAGCGGCGCGCTCGGTGAGTCCGCCTGGACGAGCGCGGTGGCAGCGACCGCGGGAACGCTCGTGGGCGGATCGATGCCAAGCACGTTCGCCGGAGCCGAGGGATCCCCTTGTGTTCGCAGTGACTCCGGCACAACGACCGCCGCGCGGGGGTTCCACCACATCACTGGGAGCCAGCGTGGCTGGGTCGCGACCGCGCCGGGCAACGGTGCCGATTCCCCGGCCCAACCGTCGACGAGCCGGCCGGGCAGACTGCGACCGGGCGCCGCTGCCACGGCCTCAGGCCTGCCGTCCTCGGCAGGCAACAGGGCGAGCACGGCCGGAATGAGCAGTGGCACAGCGAGCGCGGCACCGGCGAGCGCGGTGCGTGCCATCGGACGCCGGACCGGCACCAGCACCGTGTCGGTGGCCGACCGCCTGGCCCCGAGCAGTGCGGCACCACGGGCGACGGACTCGGCGGTCACGGGACCGCGAACGACCGGGCAGCCCAGCGCGTCGGCGAGGGTGTGCGCCACCACGAGCGGCGAGGCCGCGCCCCCGGCGAGGAGGATCGCACCGAGATGTTCGGGGGAAAGTCCTGCGGTGCGCAGGCATTCGTGCACCAGCGGCAGCGAATCCCGCACGAGCTGCGCGCGAACCGCCGTCCGGACGGGATCCGGCGACCCGGCGACCGGTTCGTCCGTGGGCGCCAGATCGTGCTCCGTGGCGGCTACGGCCGCGGCGGTGAACCGGCCACCGAAGGCATAGGACCGAATCGGCTGTCCAGCAATCCGATGCCCCTGCCGGTCGCGCACGACCACGGTGAGGTCGAGGGAGGTGGCACCGAGGTCGTACACCAGCATCGAATCTGTGGCGACGCCGAGTTTTTCGTTCGGTTCCTGCTGTTCGATCGGGTCGAGGGCCGCCGCTGCCGCGATCGGCTCCGCCACCAGCTCGACCTCGCCCAAGTGCGCCCGCGCGAGCGACCGCCGCAGCGCGGTGACGTGCTGCTCGGTGTAGACCGCCGGGTACGCGAGCACAGTGTGCTCGGCGAGAGCGCCCGCGGCGGCCATCGCTTCACCGAGAACCCGGGCGACAAGGTCGGCGGCCCCGGAGGCCGGCGTGCAGGACAGCTCGTACGCGAGGGTCAGGTCACCGAAACCGAGAATCCGCGGGTTCGCGCCGGAGCCGGTCGCCGCCGTGGTCCGACCGCTGCTGACCACCGGATCGGTGCCACCACCGACTGCGGCGCAGACGGTGTTCCGCGCACCGATGGATACTCCCCATCCGACCGTCATCCCACACCAATCTCTCGCGGCCGATGTGCGACCGGGAACGTTTTACCAGAATCGAAGACGTAGTTTAGCCTCTCCTAACATCTTGTTGAGACACCAGGCGGAGGCATCCATGCCACAGGGTTTGCTGGTCATTCGACCGAATATCGTGATGACACCGACGGTCTGGGGCACGCCGCATGCCCCGGCCCCGATACCGCGCGGTGGTCGCTGGCCCGCCCCGGAACCGTCCCGGCCGATCGGCCTGCTCGACTCCTGGTGGCTCGTCACCGCAGCCGCACTGGCATCGACGGGACTCCTCGGCGCGGCACTGTGGATCGCCACCCATGTGAACCCAGACCCGGTACTGCACACCGCGGGATTGTTCGTTCACCTCGCCGGGCTGACGCTCGGCTTCGGCGGCGTCCTGATCGCCGACTATCTGGCCGCCCTGTGGCTGCTCGGGCGCAGCACCCTCGCCGAGGCGATGGCCGGAGTCTCCCGAATGCACGTGCCGATCTGGCTCGGGCTCGCGGCGCTGGTGGCCAGCGGCTGCGTACTGGAACCGAATCTCGATTCCCCGTTGACGCAGACCAAGATGGTGTTGACCGCACTGCTCACCGTCAACGGATTACAGACCACGGTCTTGAGCAGGCGCCTGGCCGACCACTCGGCAGCACCACTGCCACCCCGATTGCTGGCGTGGGGCGCCGCCTCGGGGGCGATCTCCCAAGTCTGCTGGTGGGGAGCGATGGCCATCGGATTCTGGAACGCCCAGCGCTGACGGACCACGAACCCTCTGTGATTCAGATCATGGGGTATTCCTCCTGCTTACATACCCCATGGGGGTATTGTTGGTGGCAACGCCCAGCGAACGCAGAGAGGCGAAAACGATGACCACCAACGCCCACGCCGGACACCACACCCACGCCGGACACGCTGACACCGCGCCCCAGCCCGCGCACGCCGGACACCAGGACAACCACACCGGGCACGGCATCGATGCCGACGACCATGCGGCGCACCAGCATCACGGCAAGCACGCCGCGCCCGAGCAGCCAGCCAACGACGCCCACGCAGGCCACGCCGCAGGAGTGCCGGGCGGCCTCCTTGTCACCCAGGACGGGTACACGCTCGATCTGGAGACCACGATCGCCGAGCCGGGCGGTATCGACTTCCGGTTCCGCATCCTCGGGCCGGACGCAACCGCGGTCACCGAGTTCGATCCGATTCACGATCGCGAGCTGCATCTGATCGTCGCGCGCCGCGAGCTGACCGGGTTCTGGCACGTCCATCCGGTGCGCGAGGCCGACGGCACCTGGGTGATCCGCCTCGACCTTCCGGAAGCGGGCGCCTACCGCGTATTCACCGACATCGCCCCGCGGGCACTCGGCCGGACGATCACCCTCGGCGCCGACCTGGCAATCACGGGACACTATGCGCCGCAACCGGTTCCGCCGGTTTCGCGGGGCACCGAGGTCGACGGCTACGAGGTGACGGTCGAGGGCGAGTTGCGCGCCGAGGGCGATCTGCTGACGCTCACCGTACGCGGGACGGCGAACCGGTGACCGACCTACAGCCGTACCTGGCGGCTTTCGGCCACCTCGTGATCCTGCGCGCAGGAGACCTCGCGTACGTCCACGTGCACCCCAACGGTGAACCCGGCGACGGCATCACCCCCTCGGGCCCCGAAATCACCTTCCACACAGCGGTTCCCGGCCCGGGCACCTACCGCTTGTTCCTCGATTTCCACCACAACGACGTCGTCCGCACCGCCGCCTTCACCCTCGCCGTTCCGCCTCTCCGGGTATTCGAGCCGGGCTCAGGCGCGACGCCGGCGGCCGACGGTGTGGCGCGGGGCTAGTGAGCCCGTTCCGGTGAGTTACCCATGCGCTCTGGAGATCACTGGCCGAAGCACAGCCACCGACACAACCGACTAGGTCCCGCTCGGCGCGTCCGACAACAAGCGGGTCGCGATGGTGCGGGCCGCTTCGACGCGGGCCGAATCACCGGTCTGGCGGGCGATATTGGCGGCGCTCACGATCGCGTCGAGCTCGAAGACCAGCAGATCAGGGTCGACGTCGGTGAGTTCACCCATGGCCTGTGCCTTACGGACCTCATCCGCCAGGAAGGACAGCCAGCCATCATGGTCGGCTACGACGGCGTCGCGCACAGGGCCTGGCTTGCTGCTGAATTCGGTGAGGGTGGCCACCCGGAAGCAGCCGCCGGGGAAAGGGGGATTCTCGATGTGCGCGAACCAGCCGTCGACCATCGCGCGGACCCGGGTTCCGCCGCGGGGGGCGCGCAGGCCGGGCGCGATGACTCGTTCGACGAAGATGTCGCGACCAGCTTGGACGGCGGCGAGTTGCAGGGCTTCCTTGGTGCCGAAGAGGGTGGCGATGCCGCTCTTACTGATGCCGAGGTCGGTGGCGAGCCGGCCGATGCTGAGGCCGTCGAGACCTTCGACGGAGGCCAGTTGGGCGGCGCGACCGGCGATGGTGGCGCGGGCCCGGGCGCCCTTGGCCAACCGCTGGTCACTCGGTTCCGCATGACCGACGTGTCAGCTCGGCCCGAAGATCCGCTCCGCACAGCGACTCCCGACTCCAGCGCCGCAGGCCGCACCCTCGCAGTAGCCGCGGGCGCGGCATTCATCGCCTTCCTCGATCTCTCCGTCGTCAATATCGCATTCCCGACGATCGCCCTGAGTTATCCCGGCACGTCCACCGGCACACTGACCTGGATTGTCAGCGGCTACGCGATCGCGTTCGCCGCGCTACTCACACCGGCGGGGCGCATCGCCGACGCACTGGGCCGTCGGCGCCTGTTCGCGCTGGCCCTGGCCGGATTCGCGGTCACCTCCCTGCTGTGCGGGCTCGCACCCGGCGCCGACTGGCTCATCGCGGGACGTGTCCTGCAGGGCATCACGGCGGCATTCATGGTGCCCGCGGCACTCGGACTGGTCCTGGAAGCCACACCTCGGGCGAAGATCGGCGCCGCCATCGGCGCGTGGTCGGCGGCTGGTGGGTTCGCGGCGGTGGTCGGGCCTGCGCTGGGTGGCGCGCTGGTCGAGGTGTTCGGCTGGCGTGCGGTCTTCCTGATCAATGTGCCGATCGCGGTGGTGTTGATCGTGCCGGGGCTGAGGCTGCCCGGCGGCGACAAGGACTCGAGCGAGACGGCGCTACCCGATCCGCTCGGCACGGTCGCCGTCGCGATCGGACTCGGTGCGATCGTCGCCGCCGTCACCGAAGATCAGTCATGGGGCTGGACTGCGCCCGGCACGCTCGTCGCATTGCTCGGCGGAATCACGCTGACGGCGATCGCGCTGGTTCGCTCGCGTCGGCATGCCAGCCCGGCTGTCGCCGTGGCACTGTGGCGTGATCGGCAATTCGCGCTCGCGAACGCGGGTTCGTTCCTGTTCGGCGCCTCGATGTTCGCGTGGTTGCTGGCCTGGCCGCTGTTCCTGAACGCGATCTGGGGCTATTCCGTCCTCGAGTCGGCGGCCGCGCTGACCGTCGGCGCGGTGGCATCGATGGTGACCGCCGTTGTCACCGGCCGGATTACGACACCGCGCGGCCAGCGGTGGGTGGGCGTGCTCGGTGGTCTGATGTCGACGGCCGCGCTGGCCTGGATGAGCACCGACGCCTTCGGCCCCGAACCCGCGCTGTGGACGGCGTGGATTCCCGCCGGTGTGCTCGGCGGCGGCGGAATCGGCATCGTCGTCACGGTCCTCGGCACGGCGGCGGCGAATTCCGTTCCACCGCAACAATTCGCGGCCGGGATCGGGATGAACCTCACCGCTCGTCAGGTGGGTGGGGCGCTCGGCATCGCCGTACTGGCGGCGATCTTCTCGGCGACGGCCGACGACCCGCTGCGCGGTTTCCACCTCCTGTTCGCCGTGTGCGCCGGGATCAACATCGCCGTCGCCCTTGTCCTCGCCTTGCTTCGCAGGCCCGTTCGACCAACTGAACCGGGAGTCGATATGTCTTCCAGCACACCACTATCAGTGAGGTCGTAGTGGACACTCAGTTGTTGTCGCGCACCAATCGAGTGCCGAGTGCTACCAGTTCGGATCTGACCTGGGCGGGACCGACGACCTCGACGTCCCCGCCCCAGCCCGCCAGTTGCCGGGCGAGCATCTTCGCGGTGTCGGCGGTGATCCGAGCTCGCACCCGGCCGTCCGGACTCGGGCCGAGCAGCGTGCAGTTGCGGCCCTGCTGGTCGGCCAGGATGGGGGCGAGACCGGTGGCGACGAGGACCGTCGCGGCGACGGCGGCGCGACGGCCCTCCATCCGCTCGACGATCTGCGACCACTGGGCCTGGAGATCGAAATCGGCTGGCCGGTCAGCCGTTTCATCGAGGGTGACGACCTCGACGACACGGTCGAGCCGGAAGGTCCGCTGCCCACGGTCGGTGCCAGCGATCAGGTACCAGACCGTTTCCTTCTCGACCAGGCCCCATGGATCGATCGTGCGGACGGTGCGCTCACCCTTGCTCAGATAGTCGATGCGGACGCGGCGGCGATCGACCACTGCCCGCCGCACCGTGTCGAGTACCTCGGGCACTTGCGGATCAGGGCGCCCCCAGCGGGCCGGATCGACCACAACGGCGTCGGCCGCGGCGGCGGCATCGGCGCGGAAGGTGTGCGGGAGAGCGCGAACCAGTTTCCGCAGCGCCGACTTCAGTTCGGGGGCGGCCTGGGCGGCGGGGCCCGCGAGCAGGAACAGCGCTCTGGTCTCCCCTGCCGTGAGTCCGGACAGGTCTGTGCGTGCGCCGCCGATCAGCGACCAACCACCCCCGCGGCCCGATTGCGGGTAGACCGGGATGCCCGCGGCCGACAAGGCCTCCAGGTCACGCCGGGCTGTCGCCACCGAGACTTCGAGTTCGGACGCGACCTCGGCGGCTGTCACCCGCCCCCGCGCCTGCATCAACAACAGGGTGGCTACCAATCGGTCGGCTCGCATACTCGGTAATTCTGCCGAATAAAGTGCTCATTCGGTGAGCACTTTGGCTGGCACAGTCGTTTTCACACCGAAGCGACAACCGAATGGAGCAGACATGCTGCGCGGAATGGCCACCACCACCTACTACGCCGACGACCTCACCGCCGCCAAGGACTGGTACAGCGAATTTCTCGGTACCGCACCGTATTACGAGGTGCCCGGCGGGTACTACGAGTTCCGGCTCGGGCCGTTGCAGGCCGAGCTGGGAATCATCAATCGCGCGTACGCCCCGGCGGGTGCGCGCAATGCGCCGGGCGGGGGCGGAGTGGTCTTCTGGCAGGTCGACGATCTCGCGGCTACCTTCGCCCGGTTGCTCGAGCTGGGCGCCACCGAGTACGAGCCGATCACCGAGCGCGGGGAGGGCACGGGCTTCGCGACCGCGGCGGTACTCGATCCGTTCGGCAATGTGCTCGGGATCATGGCCAACCCGCACTATGTGGCGATGACGTCCTAGGGATTCAGGCGAACCAGCGTTCGAGGACGGTGGCGACACCGTCCTCGCTGACGTCGCCGGTCACTTCGTCGGCCAGGGCGAGCACGGCATCGGGCGAGCCGGCCATGGCCACCGAATGTGCTGCCCAGCACAACATCTCGCGGTCGTTGAAGCCGTCACCGATAGCAAGGGTCGCTTCGGCCTCGACCCCGAGCAGATGCCGAAGTTGTTCCAGCGCCCAGCCTTTGGACACCCCTCGGCGGGAAACGGTGAGCCATGGGCCGTACTCACCGTGCACCAAGGACGCATCGGGAACGTCGAAGGTTTGCAGCAGGCGCAGCATCTCCTCGGGGCTGCCGTCGGGCCACCAGCCGTTGAGGCGCGGCGTCGGCACACTGCTCAGCTCGCGGTGGTCGACGAGCTGGAAATCGCCGATCGAGAACTCCCCCGGCCCGTGCCCGGTCGCCCAGATACCGACGCCTACCCGTTCCGCGGCGAAGATCATCTCCGGGAACAGCGCGCGCAGAGCGAGCACCGCCGGTCCCGGATCGAACGATTGGACCGCGACCGGCTCACCGCGTGCCACATCGATGTGCACGGCACCGTTGGAACACAACGCATGCCCCTCGGCGAGGCCGAGCTCACTGAGCACCGGGCGCGTGGTGAGCAGGGTTCGCCCGGTGGTCACCACCACGTGCGCCCCCGCCGACACCGCCGCACGCACCGCCGCTCCCACCCGCGCGCTGATCTCGAACCCTGTCGCCAGCAGGGTCCCATCCACATCGAGCGCGATCAGCTTCGGCGCTCCCCCAAGTACAGCCACCGCCCTATTGTGCCCGCCCCCACCGACACCCACCCCCCGTTTCACCACCGGTGCTGGCGGACTACCCGGCATCCGGTCCCCGTTTCACCACCAGCACAGGCAGGACCACCCAGCATCCGGTCCCCGTTTCACCACCAGCACAGGCAGGACCACCCAGCATCCGGTCCCCGTTTCACCACCAGCACAGGCAGGACCACCCAGCATCCGGTCCCCGTTTCACCACCAGCTCAAGCGGGACCACCCAGCATCCGGTCCCCGTTTCACCACCAGCACAGGCAGGACCACCCGGCATCCGGTGCGGCACTTGCCATCGCGGGCCCCGGACATAGCCGGTCGGTCAGCGGCGAGAACCGCCACCACCACCGCCGCCGCCACCGCCTGCGGAGCCGCCCGAAGACGCGCCACCCTTGGAGCCGCCAACAGACGATGTACCGCCAGACGATGCGCCACCGGAAGATGCGCCGGAGGAGGATGCGCCGCCGGAATGTGCGCCGGATGACGCACCACTCTTCGATCCGCCGCCCGAGGCTCCACCACCGGACGCACCACCACCAGACACACCACCGGACGCACCACCACCCGAAGCACCACCGGACGCACCACCACCCGACGCACCCCCGCCGGAGCCACCGCCGTCAGATCCACCCCCGGACGCACCACCGCCCGACCCACCACCGCCGGACGCACCACCACCGAACGCACCACCCGATGCGCCCCCACCGGAGGCACCGCCGTCAGATCCACCGCCCGACTCACCACCGCCCGACGCACCACCACCGAACGCACCACCCGATGCGCCCCCACCGGAGGCACCGCCGTCAGATCCACCGCCCGACGCACCACCACCGGACGCACCACCGCTGCCGCCGGTCGATGCACCACCGCCGGAAGTACCACCGCCCCCAGCCCCACCGGAAGTGTCTGTGCCGCCGGTGGTTCCACCGCCGGTCGAACCTCCTGTGGCACCGCCGTCAGTGGTACCGCCGGTCGGTGTCCCTCCCGAGGTACCGCCGGCCGACCCGGTGGGATCGGAAGGTGTTGTGCCAGTGCTGGTTCCACCCGTCGGGACAGATCCCCCGGTATCGACGGAGACACCACCCGTACTCGGTGCCGATGTCCCGCCGGTCGGCGTGGAGGTACCACCAGTCGGGGTGGATGTGCCGACCGTCGGTGCCGTGCCGGGCGCCGGCGCGGTACCGGCCGCCGGAAGAGTGCCGGGATCCGTTGCGCCGGGCGCGGTCGGCGTGCCCGGAATCCCGGGGGCCGCGATCGGGCCGCCAGGGGGACGTTCGGGCGCGCCGGGGTTGGCCGGCGTGTTCTGGGGTTGGGCGGCCTGCGGGCCGAAGGGTAAGGGGTTGATGAAGCGGGCCGGGTCGCCGTAGGTGGTGCGGGCGAGGAGCGGCGACTTGCAGTCGTTGCTCACGTCCTGGTGGCCGGGACGGCCGCGGTCGGCGCCGCTGCCGCCGGACCCGCCGGGACGCGACTTACCACCGGGCGCCGTCGCGGGGGCGATGAGGTTCTCGTAGGCGCTGCGGGCCGCGGCCACGCCCGCTACCTGGATGCGGCCGGTAACCGGGTCGACATCGCTGACCAGACCTGCGGTTCGAGCGGCGAGGAGATCGGCGCTCATGTCGTAGAGCAGCGCGTCGACAGGGGCGCCGAGAACGGGGAACCGGTCGAGGACCGGCATCAGGCCGGGATCGAAGGGGCTGCCGAACACCGTCATCGCCGACATGGCGAGCGCGGAAACGACTGCCGCGCTGGAGAACACCGCCACGTGCGGCACCGGGCCACCGGTCTGCTGCTCGGGCGCGAAGGTGCGAGCCGCCAAACCTGCCGCGCCCGAGGCGATCACCTGGCCTGGGTCGGCCACGGTGACGAGCGGAACGCCGAGCTCGGCGAGGGTGCGGGCGACTTCGGGTGGGCGCGAGGCACCGCCGACGACCAGGATGCGCGACAGGTCGGCCAGCCGCAGGCCCGCCGCGGCCACGCTCTTGCTGACCAGCGGGAAAGTGTCGCGGATGTGTTCGGCGCGCAGCGCGTCGATGTTCACCATGGAGGTGAGGGTCTGGGTCGCGCGGCCCAGCCCCGGTTCGCCCGCGTAACGGGCGACCATCTCACCGAGCGGCTTGCCACCGAAATCGGTGGACCGCGTGGGGGTTCCGACCATCGGGTGGTGCGGCCAGTCGGGACCGACGCGCAGCACGGTGAGGTCGAGGCTGGTGGCACCCAGGTCGTAGACGAGCACGAAGCCCGGCTCCAGTGGGCCGCGATCGATCTCCAGCCATTCCGCGGCGGCGACCGGTTCGGGCGCGAGCAGGACCTCTCCGGCGCCCGCGAGATGCAGCGCCTGGCCGAGTAACGACACCTGTTTGTCGGTATAGACCGCCGGGTAGGTCAAGACGATCCCGGCGGGTGGTTCGGCCAACTCGATCAGACCGATGACCACCGCGGCGATCAGATTGGTCGCCGAGTAGAACCGCCCACCCATCACCATCGGCTCCGGTTCGCGGGTGAGGTCCGCGAAATCCGTGATCGCCGAGGCGAATTCGTTGATCGCGCCGATGCGGGGCCTGCCCGCCTCGTCGAATGTCAATGCGGTGCGTCGTGTGCGCACCGCCGGCTTGGCTGGATTATCGGCGACTACCGCCGAAATCGCATTGACCGCACCGATACTCAAGCCCAGACCTCTGGTCATGTTTTTGCTATCCCGTCAACGCACCGTGACCACGTCCAGCACGCGAGCGCACCATGTGGCCGCGGTCGTCTTCCAAACAGCTCGCCTAGATTAACTGGCACGTCCGCGAATTGCTGCCGGATTGATACGGAATCCGCAACCATGCGCCACCACAAGACGATTCGCGCAGGTGAGATGGCTTAAATCTAAGTATCCACCCCCCTGAACACCCCCTCGATGATTCACAGACTCCGAGAGGCAGCTACCTGCGAGTAATCGGACAGAGCCCCCATTAGATACATTCTTCGAGTTTGTTATCCCGCCCATAAAGCACACTTACCGACCGGTAATTAATTAATTCACTGCCGGGGTGATTTCACTGACGGCAAATTACATTCCCTCATTTCGGAGTTGACCCACTGTTCAGTGACACGTCAACGCAGCGACCGATTCCCGCCAGCACGGCCCAGCGCCCGGCGGTTGACTGAGAGCGCGGACAGATACCGACCGGATCTCGAAACACCAAGGGAAAGAAGGCACTACGCATGTCCACTCGATTCGCCGACCAGGTCGTACTCATCACCGGCGCCAGCTCCGGCATCGGCAAGGCGGTCGCACTGCGGGTCGCGTCCGAAGGTGCCGCCGTGGTCTTGGGCTCGCGCGGCAAGGACCAGGGCGAGCAGGTCGCCGAGCAGATCAAGGCGGCGGGCGGACGCGCGCTGTTCGTCTCGACCGATGTCACGATCGACGCCGACGCCGAACGACTCGTCCAGGCCGCGCTCACCGAGTACGGCCGCCTCGACGCGGCCTTCAACAACGCGGGCGCGGTGCACGCCTTCGGGCCGATCGCCGAGATCGACGACGTCTCCTGGCGCGCCGACATGGACCTGAACCTCGACGGCGTCTTCTACGGTCTGCGCCACCAGGTTCCGGCCATCACCGCCTCCGGCGGCGGGGCGATCCTGAACAACGCCTCCAACCTCGGCGTGGTCGGGATGGCACAGGTGGCGCCGTATGTGGCGGCCAAGCACGCTGTCGTCGGACTCACCAAGTCGGTGGCGCTAGAGACCGCGGCGGCGGGTGTGCGGGTCAACGCGCTGGTCTCCGGTGCGGTCGACACCCCGGCGTTCCGCGCGTCGATGGGCGCCACGCCCGAGGGCGCGGCCGCCATCGCGGCACTGCATCCGATGGGGCGGATCTCCCAGCCCGACGAGATCGCCGCCGTGTGCGCGTTCTTGCTCAGTAGCGAGGCATCGTTCGTCACCGGTGCGGCGATCGCGGCCGACGGCGGGTTCACCGCTCAGTGAACCGAGCGGAGGTTCCGGCCCGGCGAACCATCGTGCCGGATAACGAGAAAGGCCCGCAACGTCGCTCAGCGACGTTGCGGGCCTTCTGATGTGAGCGTCAGCCGCGAGCGAACAGACGCCTGACCTTGTGCTCGCGCGGCACCGCGGCGCCACCGGCGACCGCCTGTGGGCGGCGAGTGCGCACGAGACGGTCGAACTCGGACGCGTCACGAGTGGGCTCGCGCAGCTTGCCACCGTTGAAATCATCGGCGAGCTGCTGCACGGTCTCCTGCGCACACGACTTGTTGGTCCCGATGAAACCAGTCGGGCCGCGCTTGATCCAGCCGGTCACATACGTGCCGGGGAAGACCTCGCCGCCGGGCGCGGTGAGCACCCGGCCCGCGTCGTTCGGGATCACCGCGCGAACGTCGTCGAACGGCAGATCCGCGGTCGGCACTCCTCGGTAGCCGACCGAGGTGAGCACGACACCCGCCTCGAGCAGCGCGGTGTCGCCGGTCGGCGTGGCGGCCACGCGACCTTCGGCGTCGGTGACGAGCTCGTTGCGCTCCACCCGCACCCCGGTCACCGTGTCGGTGCCGACGATCTCCACCGGCGAGGACAGGTAACGGAACACGATGCGCTTGCGGGCACCGAACGGGCGATTCGCGACGCTGTGCAGCAGGCGCAGCTTCTGCTCGACCTTGTAGGGCAGATCGGGCGTGACCTCGGGCAGCTCACCCTCGATCGCGATGTCGATATCGGCAGCCAGCAGGCCGACGAATTCGGGCACCGTGAACGCCGACTCGGCCGGACCACGACGGCCGAGGATCACGACCTCTTCGATCTTGCTCTCGCGCAATGCCTTCAGCGCGTACGGCGCGATGTCGGTGTCGGCGAGCAGGGCCGGATCGACGGTCAGGATGCGGGCGACGTCGAGGGCGACGTTGCCGTTGCCGACGATGACGACCCGCTTCTGGTTCAGATCGAACCGGTCGTCGGCGTGGTCGGGATGGCCGTTGTACCAGGCGACGAAGTCGGTGGCCGACACATTGCCTGCCAGACCCTCGCCCGGGATGCCGAGCTTGCGATCCGAGGACGCGCCGACGGCGTAGATCACGCCGTGGAAGTGCTCGAGCAGCTCGGCGTGGCTGATGTGCTTGCCGATCTCGACATCGAGGTAGGTACCGAAGTCGTCCTGCTTCGACATGATGTCGAACAGGTCGGCGACCTTGCGGGTGTGCTTGTGGTCGGGCGCGACGCCGAGGCGGGCCAGACCGTAGGCCTGCGGCAGCCGGTCGAACATCGTGACCGCGACGCCGGGCTGGGTGAGCAGCTCGTCGGCGGCGTACATCGCCGACGGGCCCGAGCCCACGATGGCGACCCGCAGCGGGGAGCGCTGGGTGTCGATCGTGGGTGGCATCACCGGTGCGGCCAACGTCGGCCGGTCCCGCTGCACGCGGTAGAAGTCGGCGTTGATCTCGATGAACGGCTTCTGCTCGTCGGTCAGCTTCTTCGACGAGGTGATGGCATCCACGGGGCACGCGGTGGCACAGGCACCGCAGTCCACGCAGGCCGCCGGATCGACATAGAGCATCTCCGCGGTGCGGAAATCCGGCTCATCCGGGGTGGGATGAATGCAGTTGACCGGGCACGCGTAGACGCACGAGGCATCGCTACAGCACGACTGGGTGACAACGTATGGCATCTTATTATCGTCTCAGGCGGCGTGCTTCGCGGAGCGCTTGGGCTCCGAACGGTACCGGCTCGACGGGCCGTCGATGCCGAACATCTTCCACACCCTGCGGGCCACCGGGTTCATCAGGCCGATCTCCTCGGCGAGCGCGCGCACGTCGATGAAGTAGTCGGCGAAGACCTGCTTGGCCTCCTTGGAGCCGTAGAACAGCTCCTTGCGCACGTGGGCGGGCATGTCGAACTGCTTGAAGAACGTCTTCGGCGGGGTCGCGATGGCCCGGCCGAGGATGAACATGATCGTCGGCATGGCGATCGACAGCACGAACTTGTTGAACGCGCGCTGCGCGGGCACGTTCTTCTTGAGGAACTCGTGGGCGAAGGAGATGTGGCGGGCTTCCTCGGCCACGTGGATCGCCATCACGCCGCGCATGATCGGGTGGATGTCGTCACCCGAGCGCAGGATGTCCTTCTGGATGTGGTCGATCGGCTCTTCGCCGGCGAGCACGGCCATGAAGAACAGGTTCGGGAACAGCGCACCGGCCGGGGCGCCCAGGTGACGGAGCTGACGCACGAGCGGGTTCATCCCCGGCACGTCGGCGACGCGGTTGACCATCTCCTGGAACATCAGAGTGTGGTTGTGCTCTTCGATCATCTCGTGCGAGCAGTACCGGAACTCCGGGTCGTTGTTCTTCAGGTTGAAGATGTGCTGCATCATGCCGACGATCAGGATGGCCTCGAACTGCAGGCCGACCTTGGCCACGTTGGCCTGGCGGACCTTGCCGATCTCGATCTTGGTCTCCAGCGGCAGCGCCTGGTACCAGGGGTGGCGACCGATGGGGTCAGCCGAGGTCACCAGGACCCAGCGCTCGGGCTTGCAGTTCGGATCGAAGTCAGGAGCGTCCCAGTCGATGTCCTCGAACGGGTCGAAGTGGCGATCGACCGATGCCTCGGACAGCATCAGCAACTTCTCGGCGTACGCCTGAGCCTCCGCGACTACGGGATCGACGTCAGGGGTGGTGGGCGCAGACATCGTCGTCACTGCCTCTCCTCTAGGGACGTTTACTGTTTCCAATGGTTACACCTACACGGAGTCACGTCAACTCTGCGCAGTGCCGAATTTCGCGTGCTCGGCGCGCCGAAAGCCCTGTTGAGGAAGCTACTCGCCAGTAAAAGCGCTTCTACCTGTGACACTGCGTCATGCACAGTCTTCGAGGGTCTGCGGGAAGACGCGGAAAATAGTTGTCCGCCGAGTGCGTCATTCCGGCCTGCGAACCACCGGTACCGGTTAACCTGCGCCGATCCGCGTCCATCGAGGGTTTCGTCCCGCCGGCGAATCCCTCGGCAACGCGAACGGGCCCCGCGACGTATGTCGCGGGGCCCGTTCGTAGCAGGGTGGATCAGACGTGCGGGAGGTCCGGGATCCGGGTCGCCCTCGCGTAGACCGTCTCGCCCTCGGTCAGGTGTAGCGCCGCGGCGTCACCGCGGGTTACCTGGGCGGCGAACTTGTCGCCGGTCGCGGCATTGCGCAGTTCCAGGCGCACCTCGAAACCGAGACGCACGATCCGCTCAACCGTGGCCCTGGTGACGCCCGCCGATTCGGCGGTGCCCTCGTGTTCGGCCATCGCCATGCTCGGATCGCGGCCGACGCGGATGTCGTGCGGGCGGACCAGATGGCCGTTGAGCCGGGCGACCGCGCCGAGGAACGACATCACGAACTCGTTGGCGGGCCGGTCGTAGACCTCCTCGGGCGAACCGACCTGCTCGATGCGGCCCTTGTTCATCACCGCGATCCGGTCTGCCACATCCAGGGCTTCCTCCTGGTCGTGGGTGACCAGCACGGTGGTCACGTGGACCTCGTCGTGCAACCGGCGCAGCCACTGGCGCAGATCGGTGCGCACCTTGGCGTCGAGCGCGCCGAACGGCTCGTCGAGCAGCAGCACCTGCGGGTCGACGGCCAGCGCACGAGCCAGTGCCATGCGCTGGCGCTGACCACCCGACAGCTGCGCCGGGTAACGGTGCTGGAAACCGTCGAGGCCGACGATGCCGAGCAGCTCGTCGACGCGCTTGGAGATTTCCTTCTTCGGCCGCTTGCGGATGCTCAGGCCGAACGCGACATTGTCGCGCACGGTCATGTGCTTGAACGCGGCGTAGTGCTGGAACACGAAGCCGATATCGCGCTTCTGCGGTGAGACACGGGTGACGTCCTTGCCCGCAATCATGACGATGCCTGAATCGAGCGACTCGAGTCCGGCGATCGAGCGCAGCAGTGTCGACTTGCCCGAACCGGACGGGCCGAGCAAGGCGGTCAACTCGCCAGATGGGATGTCGATGCTGACATCGTCGAGCGCGGCGAAGGAACCGTAGTTCTTGCGCGCGTTGGTCACGGTGATCATTCGGTGCCCCGCTTGCGTTCGAGAAGAGTCATCAGGAGAAGAACCACCAGTGCCATACCCATCAGCAGGGTGGCCGCGCTGTAGGCGCCGAAGGTGTTGTGATCGTTGATGTAGCGGCCATGCACCAACAGGGTCAGTGTTTGCGACTTGCCCGGTAGTGCGGTCGACACCATGATCACCGCGCCGAATTCGCCGAGTGAACGAGCCACGGTGAGCACGACGCCGTATGTCAGGCCCCAGCGAATCGCGGGCAGCGTGATCCGCCAAAACGTCTGCCAGCCAGTGGCACCGAGGGTCGCCGCGGCCATCTCCTGGTCCTCACCGATCTCGTGCAGCACCGGTTCGACCTCGCGAACAACGAATGGCAGCGTGACGAAGATCGTCGCAATGACCATGCCCGGCAAACTGAAGATCACTTTGAAGCCGGTGTTCTCGATCGCGCCGAACCAGCCGCCCGCACCCCAGAGCAGGATCAGCGAAACGCCCACCACGACCGGCGACGTCGCGATCGGCAAGTCCACAAGACCCTGGACCAGATTGCGGCCGGGAAACTTGCTACGGACCAGTGCCAGCGCGGTGATGACGCCGAAGATCACGTTCAGCGGTACCACGATGGCCACGATGATCATCGACAACTGGAACGCCGAGATCGCCGCAGGCGTGGTGATCGAGTCGATAAATGCACCGATCCCCCGCTCGAACGTGCGGTACAGAATGACGCCCAGCGGCAATACCAGCAGAATCAGCAGGTAGCCCAGCGCGACGGTCCGCAGCGAAAGGCGGGTGAACACGGAGAGCCTCATTGGTCCGCCCTCTCCTTTCGGGATGCGCGCTCGGCCAGCAGCCGCAGCACGAACAGCGTGGCGAAGGAGATAACCAGCAGCGCCACCGAGACCGCAGCCGCGTTGATCGGCCGGTCGACCTCGATCTGCTGCTGGATGTACTGCGAGGTCATCTGCGTCTCGCGCGGAATATTGCCGCCGATCAGCACCACCGAGCCGTACTCACCGATCGCCCTGGCGAAGGCTAGCCCGCCGCCGGAGATGATCGCAGGCGTCAGCGTGGGCAGCACGATCCGACGAAATGTAGTCCAGTTGCTCGCACCCAGTGAGAGCGCGGCCTGTTCCACTTCCTTGTCGACCTCGATCAGCACCGGCTGCACCGAACGCACCACGAACGGCAGCGTGACGAAGGCCAGCGCCACCACCAGACCGGGCTGGGTGGCGTTGAGCTGAATGTCGACCGGGCTGTTCGGGCCGTACAGCGCCAGCAGCACGATCGAGGCGACGATCGTCGGCAGCGCGAACGGCAGGTCGATCAGCGCGTTGACGATGCCCTTGCCGGGGAATTCGTCACGCACCAGCACCCAGGCGATCAGGGTGCCCATCACGACATTGATCACGGCGACGATCACCGAGACGCCGATCGTCACCTTCAGCGAGTCCAGCGCCGAGGGTGCGGTAACCGCGTCCCAGAAGCCCGGCCAGCCGTCTTCGAACGAGCTGACGGTGAGCGCCGCCAGCGGCAGCAGCACGATCACGCTGAGCCACATCACGGCGACGCCGATGCCGAAGGGGCCGACCGAGCCGGTGACGCGCAGCCACGACCAGCTAGGTCCGCGCGAGGTCGGCGGCTTCTTGTCCAGTTTTACGGCAACGCCGGGATCGGAGGTTTCCCCGATCCCGGCGGGCCCACTGCTGTCAGTCACAGTTGTCCAGTATCGCGTGTGAGCCGGGTCACGGCCTACTTGGTGGCCTTGTCGTAGATGACGGCGACCTTGCCGGTGCCCTGCGCGAACAGATCCTTGTCGACGGCCTTCCAGCCACCGAGGTCATCGATGGTCCACAGCTTGGCCGGGGTCGGGAAGTCCGCGGCGAACTCGGCGGCGACCTTCGGGTCGACCGGACGGAAGCCTGCCTGCGCCCACGCCTTCTGGCCTTCGGCGGTGAAGAGGAAGTCTCGGAACGCGGTGGCCTTGGCCAGGTTCTTGGAGTTCTTCAGCACCGCGACCGGGTTCTCGATCTTGAAGGTGGTCGGCGGGTTGATGTGCTCGATCGGGTCGCCGTTGCGCTCGGAGAAGATGGCCTCGTTCTCGTAGCTCAGCAGCACGTCACCGGTGCCCTGCAGGAAGGTTTCGGTGGCTTCGCGGCCCGACTTGGGCTGCACCTTCACGTGTTCGGGCGAGATGAGCTGCGACAGGTAGTCCAGACCCGCCTGCTGGTTCTTGCCGCCGTCACTCTTGGCGGCGTAGGGCGCGAGCAGGTTCCACTTGGCCGAGCCCGAGCTGAACGGGTTCGGGGTGACGACCTCGACACCCGGCTTCAGCAGGTCGTCCCAGTCCTTGATGCCCTTGGGGTTGCCCTTGCGGACCACCAGGGTGACGACCGAGCCGAAGGGGATGCCCTTGGTGGCGTCGGCGTTCCAGGTCTCCTCGACCAGGCCCGCGTCGACGAGGCGGGTGATGTCGGGCTCGACGGAGAAGTTCACGACGTCGGCCTCGGCGCCGTCTTTGACCTTGCGTGACTGGTCGCCCGATGCGCCGTACGACGGCCGCACCGCCACGCCCTTGCCCGCCTCGGTCTTGTTGAATTCGGGGGTGACCTTGTCGAAGCCCGGCTTGGGCACGGCGTAGGCATAGAGGTTGATGGTGCCCCCACTGCCGTCGGCCACGGTGTCGCTGCCGTCGGTCGAGTCACTGGCGCCACCGCCGCAAGCGGTCAGCGCGAGCGCGGCGACAGCAGTGAGAGCGATGGCGGCGGCGCGGCGGCGCGAGCCGATCCAGGTATTGCGAGACATCGGGGTGAACCTTTCGGGAAAGACCTGCGGCGCAACATCTTTCGTGGCGGCAGGATTACGCTCATCGATCGGTAGACCTGTCGCGTGCGGAATACACGACAGTTGGCGCGACTCGGGCCAGTGGCCCCGACAGTGACGGACTACGACTGCGAAAGGAAAGCGCGCGCCAGTCTACTGGGCAGAAACGCGCAGACGAGTCCAGTGGCCGATCATCGACAGAGGATGTCGGCGACGGCGAGGTTGCCGACAGCGATCAACGCCAACTCATGGCGGATCTGCGGGGCGACACTCGACGACACAGGCAGACTGTAGCAGATTGCGACATGATGATCGCAATCGACGAGAGTTCTCTAACCAGGGGGGATTTCATCCTATGACCATGGCTCCAGACCGGGTTCGCACGCGTTTTCCGGAGATCAGCACGCGCGCGTGGGAACACCCGGCCGACCGCACCGCGCTCGTGGCACTGCGCTCGCTGAGCGGCTTCGACACGGTGCTGCGGGCACTGTCGGGATTGCTGCGCGAGCGTCAGCACCGGTTGATGTATCTGGCGACCGCCGTGCGGGTCGACGATCGGCAGTTCCGCACGCTGCACCAGTTGCGCGCGGACTGCGTCGGCGTGCTCGACGCGCAGTCCACCCCGGAGATGTTCGTGCTGCAGGACCCGTCGGTGAACGCGTTCACCATCGGGATGGACAAGCCGTTCATCGTGCTCACCACCGGCCTGCTCGAACTGATGGACACCGAGGAGCTGCGGTTCGTGGTCGGCCACGAACTCGGGCACGCGCTGTCGGGGCACGCGGTCTATCGCACGATGCTCATGCACCTGATGCGCCTGTCGGCCTCGGTCGGCTGGATGCCGGTCGGCGGCTGGGCGTTGCGCGCGATCGTGGCGGCGCTGATGGAGTGGAGCCGCAAGTCGGAGCTGTCCGGCGACCGGGCGGGACTGCTGTGCTGCCAGGACGTGGAGGCCTCGGTGCGCGTGCACATGAAGACCGCGGGTGGCGCGTGGCTGCACGAGATGAACCACGGCGCGTTCCTGGACCAGGCCGACGACTACCTGCGCTCGGGTGACCTGCGCGACGGCGTGCTCAAGCTGCTCAACCTGGAGTTACAGTCGCACCCGTTCTCGGTGCTGCGCGCGGCCGAGCTGCGTCGCTGGATCCAGTCCGGCGACTATGACCGGGTGCTCGGCGGCACCTACCCGCGCCGCGAGCACGACCGCAACGCGAGCATCAGCGAGGAGGTCAAAGAGGCGGCCCGGCACTATCGCGAGTCGTTCGATCAATCCGAGGACATGCTGGTTCGCACGGTGCGCGACCTCGGACGCGATGTGGGCTCTGCGGTGAACACGGTCGGCCATGAAGTCGGCCGCACGGTGTCGGACCTCGGCAAACGGTTCGACGACTGGCGCAAGAACTAGTCCTCACCCACCGAACAAGACGCCCTCCCGCGTTACCAGCCACACCGTGCGCCCCAGGTCCGCCATGACAGCACTCCCGGCCCCGCACCCGCGACCCCTGGGGAGCGGCGGCCACGAAGTGGCCGGTCCGCGGCCGGGTCGCCGGTTAGCGCTCGAAAGCGCACGCGCCGCAGGCGCAAGTCTCGAGCGCTAACCGGCGGCCCCTTGGGGCCGCGGACACGCGCGCGCCAGCGCGCCAAAAACACAGCGTATACAGCCTGGGACTACTAGGCACCATGTCCCAGCGCCTCAAATCACCGCGTGAAGAACCAAGCAATAACAACAAGAACAAGCAAACCGATAAGTGCGAGCTGAACGCGAGAACGTGGCATCAGCGGGCACCGCTGCCCACGGTCGGCCGTTCGGCAAGGATCACCGGCATCGGCGGTTCGGTGCGATCGTCGCGGCGCAGGACGCGAAAGGCCACGCGCAAGCCGCGGTCGAGAAGGAAGGCGATGGCGAAGCTGATCGGGACCATGCCGACCAGCACCACGAGAAACTGCGGAATGAACGGCAGCCCGGCTACCCAGAGTTCGAAGCCGTCCCACCAACCTGCGATGCGTTGCACGCCGACCAGCCTAGTCGGTCACCGCGAACGCCCTCGCCGTCCGCATCGGCGCAGGTGAATTCCGGGCCGCGACCAGCGGATCAACCGAGATCGCTCCCCGCGGCGGTGGACGCGCGCCGAAACCGCCGTGATGATGGGGTATGGAGTCTCCCAGCGTAGACAGCCTGCCGATTCTGAGTCCGGTCTCCTCCAGCGGCCGTCGCGGTGCGTTTCCACCGATCGACGACTACGCCTTCCTGTCCGACTGTGAATCCAGCTGCCTGATCGCCAGCAGCGGCTCGGTGGAGTGGATGTGCGTGCCACGCCCCGACTCCCCCAGCGTTTTCGGCTCGATCCTGGACCGCAGCGCCGGACATTTCCGCATCGGCCCCTACGGCAAGAACGTGCCCGCGGCGCGGCGGTATCTGCCGGGCGGGATGATCCTGGAAACCACCTGGCAGACCGAAACCGGCTGGCTGATCGTGCGCGACGCGCTGGTACTGGGCCCGTGGCACAACAACATGGCCCGGTCGAAAACCCACCGGCGTACTCCGATGGACTGGGACGCCGAACACGTGCTGCTGCGCACGGTCAAGTGTGTGAGCGGCACCGTCGAGCTGGAAATGAGCTGTCAGCCCTCGTTCGACTACCACCAGGGCGGGGCCAAATGGGAGTACACCGGCAAGGTCTATGAGCAGGCGACCGCGCGGGCGTCGGGCGACCCGGATGTCGGGCCGTGGCTTGTTCTCACCACCGACCTGCGACTCGGCTTGGAGGGCAGAGAAGCACGGGCCCGCACCAGGATGGCCGAGGGCGACCAGGTGTTCGTCGCGCTGACCTGGTCGGAACTGCCCGCGCCCGTCACCTTCGACGACGCGGCACAGAAGATGTGGGCGACCGCCGAATGCTGGCGGCGCTGGATCACCCAGGGCGACTTCCCCGATCATCCGTGGCGCAGCTACTTGCAGCGCAGCGCGCTCACCCTGAAGGGACTCACCTACGCGCCGACCGGTGCGCTACTCGCCGCCTCGACCACCTCACTTCCGGAAACCCCTGGTGGACACCGCAACTGGGACTATCGCTACACCTGGGTGCGCGATGCGAGTTTCGCGTTGTGGGGCCTCTACACCCTCGGTCTCGACCGCGAGGCCAACGACTTCTTCGCCTTCCTCGACGACGTCACCACCGAGGACAACGGGGACGCGGTTCCCCTGCAGGTGCTCTACGGGATCGGCGGCGAACGTCACCTCACCGAGTACGAGCTGCCGAATCTGTCCGGCTACGACGGCGCGCGCCCGGTCCGCATCGGCAACGCCGCCTACGACCAGGACCAGCACGACATCTGGGGCACCATGCTCGACGCGGTGTACCTGCACGTGAAATCGCGCGGGCAGGTGCCGGAATCGCTGTGGCCATTGCTCGAACGCACCGTGCACGCGGCGGTCGCGAACTGGCGCAAACCCGATCGCGGGATCTGGGAGGTGCGCGGCGAACCGCGGGACTTCACCTCGTCGAAGGTGATGTGCTGGGTGGCGCTGGATCGCGGTGCCCGGCTGGCGCAATTGCACGGCCAGCACGAGCGTGCGGCCGAGTGGTTCACGATCGCCGAGGA
This sequence comes from Nocardia sp. IBHARD005, assembly GCF_052814245.1. Taxonomy (NCBI): domain Bacteria; kingdom Bacillati; phylum Actinomycetota; class Actinomycetes; order Mycobacteriales; family Nocardiaceae; genus Nocardia; species Nocardia sp. IBHARD005. The sequence continues at coordinate 1,815,644 of NZ_CP199935.1, read as the reverse complement.
GATCCGGGCTGACGTCCTCGAATTCGGTGTCAGCGAGGCGGGCATCTTCACGCAGACCTACGGCGGCGACACTCTCGATGCCTCGCTGCTGCTGGCGGTGCTGACCCGTTTCCTACCGCCCGACGATCCGCGGATCCGCGCGACGGTGCTCGCCATCGCCGACCATCTCACCGTCAACGGGCTCGTGCTGCGCTACCGCACCGAGACCACCGACGACGGTCTGGAGGGCGAGGAGGGCACGTTCACGATCTGCTCGTTCTGGCTGGTCTCGGCACTGGTGGAGATCGGCGAACTCGAACGGGCCACCAATCTGTGCGAGCGCCTGCTCGGACTGGCCAGCCCGCTGCGCCTCTACGCCGAGGAGATCGACTCGCGCACCGGGCGTCACCTGGGCAACTTCCCGCAGGCGTTCACCCACCTGGCGCTGATCAACGCCGTGACCCACGTGATCCGGGCCGAGGACCAGCGCAACGCCGGTCAGTTCCAGCCCGCGCACGCACCGTCGCACCGACCCTGAAGTCCGAGCCTTCGCCCGGCGCCGGACCAGGTGATCGGCCCATCGTGCGCCTGCTCAGTAGGCGAGATGTTCGGCGCGAGCGCGTAGCCCGGCCACTGTGCGCAGGCCCGCGTCGATCTCGGTGATGCGCAGTTCGCGGTGGTCGCCGTAGCGCAGACCGGTTTCCTCGGCGGCGCGCAGTGCCTCGTCGGCGGTGCGGCCCACTTCGGCGGCGATCTCGGTGTAGTGGTCGCGCAGCACTCGTTGCAGTGCGCGCAAGCGGTTGCGCGATTCCTTGCCCACCTGGAAGATCACGTCATCGGCCAGCCGGGCAACGGCGACCTTGGCCTCGGCCTGCCTGCGCTGCTTGCGGTTCTTGCGATCGTCCCAGAGCGCGTTCACGCCGAGCAGCACGCCCGCGCCTGCGGAGTACCAGTTGACCAGTGACATGCCGAGCAGGCTGGTGGCGAGACCGACCATCAGGATGCCACCGTAGGACCCGCGCAGCGCGGTGAGCAGCTGTTGTCCCACACCGGCTTTGGCGCTTTCGAGAGGTTCCAGCGGCTGTACCGGTTCCAGGACCTCGCCGGGGTTGGTCAGGCGCAGTTCGGGCAGTGGCGGGGTTCGGTTGTCGGGCGGGAACTTCGAGGCCACCTGCTCGGTGAGCTCGACGGCACGGTAATGCGCCATCACGAAGTTCTCCTCGACCGCCTCACAGATCCGCGCGTCGAGTTCGGAGGCGAAATCGGCCCACTTGCGGGCGGGATCGGTGCGGGTGATCTCGGCCTCGGCCTCCCGGACCAGGCTGCGTAACCGGTGCCGCAGATCGTGTTCGATATCGGCGCTGAGCTCGGAACTGCCGTCGACGAGGGTGACCTGCCAGGTGGCGGTGCGCTGGCGCAGCTGATCGGCGGTGGTGCGCGCGGCGGCCAGGCGCTGGGTGATCTCGGCGCGCCTGCGCGGGTCGCGCAACGTGTCCGACTCGGCCCGCAGGGTGACGGTGAGCTGGTCGGTGATCAGCGCGATATCGCGCACCGCGGCCGCAACAGCCACCGAATCAGCCTGGGCGACAACATATTCGCGCAGGTGATCGATGAGCTGGGGCACCCCCGACTCGGCATCGCGCTGCTGGTCGCCGCGCTCGGTGGCCTCCCGGTGCAGCAGACCCGAGACGGGCGCCACCGCGAAGTTCAGCCCGGCACCGTCGAGCAGCGTGCGATTGCGCCGCTGGGTCAGCGACCAGTGCGGGTTGCGGTCGATCTTGGTGAGCACGCAGACCACCGCCGGGCACACCTGCTCGACCCGGCGCAGGTAGTCCAGCTGGGCCTCGGTGAGTTCGGCGGCGGAATCGGCGGCGTAGAGGACCACGTCGGCGGCGGCGATCATCGACCAGGCGGCCGCCTCGTGGGCGGTCGAACCCGGCGCGTCCATGACGACGAGACCGTCGGCCAGCAGCGCGCTCGGCTCGGCGAACTCGGCGCGCAGCACACCGAGGGCGGTCAGGGCGGGAAGGGGGTTGAGCGGATCGACGGGCACCCGTTCGACCCGGCCACCCGGCGCCGATTTCACCAGCGTCGCCCTCGGCGCCTGACCGTATTCGACGATCACCGGAACGCTCGGCTTGCCCTCGGTGGCGCTGACCGGGGACCCGACCATGCTGTTCACCAGCGTGCTCATCCCCGCCTCCGGTTCACCGACGACGACGATCCTGACCCGGGGATCGCTGAGCCTGGCCCGCACCATCCCGAGGCGGGCGTCGAGGTCGTTGCGGCCGCCCGAGCGGACCAGTTCCCGCAGTTCGTCGACCAGTTCGACAACGGGAGCCATCACATCCGGATGCTTCACCGTCGCGGTCTGCAGTCCGGCTGCGGCAGACAACTGTTCCTCACTCTCGTCTCATCAACACGGCCGAAATCGTCGTGTTCAGACCACGAAGTCATATCCGTGGTGCTCGATGGGATACGCGGCAGCGAGCAAGTCACCGCCACCCATGCCCGTATCGAACAATCCGGCCGAAACGCCATGGTAACCGCCGTCGTGCTGGTCGAACTCGGCGGCGATCGGCTTGGTCTCGATGACCGGGGGTTTTACCGGCGCGACGGTGGGCTGCACGGTGACCACCGGTGGTGGGGTGACCACGGTCGGCGGGTCGATGTCGACGGTCGGCTGCTTGGTCGGCGGGTCGATGGTCGGTTGCTTTGTCGGAGCGGTCGGCTGCTGGGTGGGCACCGGCGCGGTGGTGTGGGGTGCGGTCTGACTCGGCACGTCGACGGTCGGGGTGCTCGCGCCGGTGGAGGGTGTCGTCCCGCCGCCGGTGGTGCCGGGCTTGGTGGTGACGTCGTCGTCGGGGACGGTCGGCTTGGCCGGACCGGTCGGCGACACGGTGATCGGCACCTTGGTGTCATCGGGCGCGGTCGGGACCGTGGCCGTGGGGACGGGCAGCTTCACTGTCGTCGGGGTGTCGATGTCGACCGTCGGGACCTTGGACGGGACGGTCACCGGCACCGTCGTCGGGGTGTTGGCGCCACCGGAAACATCGGGCAGCACAACGGGTTTCGTCGGTGTGGACGGGGTGAACAGGGCGGGCACCGAGGCCGCGGGCGCGGTCAGCGGCGAAACGCCCTGGTGGCCGAACACATTCGCGATCGGGGTGGTCGCGACATCGGGCTGGATGGTGGTCTGCAACGGTGTGCTGACCACGGGGTTGACAGCGACCGGCGCGGGTGCGGCGGGTGCGATCGGCGCGGGGGCGATCGGGGCCGGGGCTGGTGCGGGAGCCGGAGCGAACGGCGTCGCGGCGACCGGCGCGGGAGCCGCGACGGCAGGGGAGGCGATGGCAGGGGCCGTGGGCGCCGTCGTACCCGGCAGACCCACGCCCGAGGACGACGATCCGGGCAGGCCGGGAGCACCCGACGACGAATTGCCGAGGCCGGTACCGCCGGACGAGGAGGTACCGAGGCCCGACCCGGTCGGCGAGGTGGCTGCCGGGTCACCGGGAACCTTCAGTCCGTCACCGAGCCACTGGCCGTAGTCGTCGAGCTGATCGCCGACCTGGCCGACCTGCACGTCGACCTTCATCTGCGAGGTAGCCCAGATCCCGTCGAGCCCGACGTGGACATCGACCTGCCAGTCGGTGGTCACCATCGCGCCGACACCGTCGAACATGCCGCCGACACCGTCGAACATGCCGTTGGAGCCGGCCAGATCGCCACTGGGCATACCGACGCTGTCATAGCCGGGGATGCCGAAACCGTGTCCGGGCAAGCCGTCGAAGCCCGGAATGCCGATGCCACCGCCCGGCAGACCGTCGAAACCGGGCAGGCCGTTGCCGGTGCCCGGTAGGTCGAAGCCGGGGAGGTTGCCCTGGCCGGGCAGGCCGTCGAAACCGGGGAGGTCGAAGCCGGGATCCGGGGTGGTGCCGGGTAGCGGGAAGGGGGTGGAGCCGTAGCCGGGTCCGGCCGGTGTGTGCCCGTAGTCCGGAATGCCGATTCCGCTGGACGGCTCGTCGCTGCCGGGGATCCGGAATTCGCGATCACCCTCGGAGCCGGGAATCTCTGGGCGCCAGCCGGATTCGTCCGGCACGGCGACCATCGAGGCGTCGGCCTTCGGCGGCGCGAAGATCGGCGCGTGCGGCACCACGGGGGCAGGCGGGGGCTCGACAGCCAAGTCGGGGAAGGTCACGATGGGGCTTGGCGCGTCCGGGCTCGGATCGGTGGACACGGTCTGCTGCGACCAGCCCGCGTACCGGCTGTCGGCATTGCTGGTGCCCGGCTCGCGCGCGGTCCCGTTGGCCGCGACCAACGCGCCACCGGTGACGTAGGCACCGGCCCTGGCCACCCGGGCTACGCCATTGGCGATCCGGTAGGCCGTGTCCGACCCCTCCGGTCCCTCTGCGCGCGCGGCACCGTCATCGAAAGGCAGATCACGCGTCATCAAAGCTCCAACACTCCATCGCTGTGGTTCCCCACCACAACAGCGGCGAAGTGAGGCCCATCCAACATCATTCGGTAACACCGAACTGTCATTTCGTGCAGAACGGTTGGTACCACCCTATTGCGGACAACATCATTCGGCGAGCCCGTGGAACCAGTGGCACCGGATCCGAAGAGAACTCTAACGATTACTCAACGGAACGTGAAGATCGGCGCCATAACGTCGTCCTTGCCGACCGAGGGGGTCGGTGAAACCCCACAGTCAGGAGCCCAACAGTGACCGCACTCTCGACCCGCAATCGCATCAAAGCCGCCGCGCTGCTCGGCAGCGCCGCCGTGATCACCGCCATGGCGGGGGGCATCGCCACCGCCGATCCGGGCTCCCCGTCCCACGGCGGCGAGCGCTCCACCAACATCTGCACCGAGCATGGTGGCGGCGCACACGACCACCCCGGGCAGCCGGGCGAGCCCGGCCGGCACTTCCAGCATGTCGGACCCGGCGAGCCGGGCCGGACGCACGCCGAACCCGGCCACCTCTCGCCGCGGGTGGACGGCCGATGGCCGGGCAGCGGCTCTGCCGACTCGAGGCCAGGACACCCGTTCTGACCAGCAAGAACAATCGATAACACTAGGGTGAGTGCATGACCGAACAGCAGATCTTGGTCGTCGACGACGAGGTCCGCGTGCTCGCGTCGTTGCGGCGCGGCCTCGAGCTCTCGGGCTTCGACGTGATCACCGCGCGCGATGGCGCCCAGGCACTCACCCTGGTCGCCTCGGCCGCGCCCGACGCCATGGTGCTCGATGTGAACATGCCCGAACTCGATGGCGTCGGCGTGGTCACCGCCCTGCGCGCGATGGGCAACGACATCCCGATCTGTGTACTCAGCGCGCGCAGCGCGGTGACCGACCGGATCGCCGCCCTCGAGCGCGGTGCCGACGACTATCTCACCAAACCGTTCGATCTGGGTGAATTGGTCGCCCGGCTGCGCGCGCTGTTACGGCGCAGGCCGGTGGCCGCTGCGTCCTCGGTCGAGAAGATCCGGGTCGGTGCGGTGGTGATCGATCTGACCGGGCATCGGGTGCACGCTGGTTCGGCACCGGTCGACCTCACCAAGAGGGAGTTCGAGCTGCTGGTGATGCTGGCGCGCAATGCCGGGATCGTGCTCGGGCGTGAGCAGATCCTGTCCGCGGTGTGGGGTTACGACTTCAATACCGACACCAATGTGGTCGACGTATTCGTGTCGTATCTGCGGCGCAAGCTGGAAGCGAACGGCGTTGGGCGAGTGGTGCACACGGTGCGCGGGGTCGGTTTCGTGCTGAGGGATCAGCCGTGAAGGCCTCGCGATCGTTGCGGTTCCGGGTCGCGCTGGTGTCGGCGGTGGTGGCCGCGCTGGTGGCCGTGACGCTCGGCCTGACCTATGGCGCGCTGCTGAAGGTGGCGGGCAGGAGTCAGCTCGATCAGATCGTCTCCAGTATGCGGGTGCAGGTGGCACAATCGTCCGACGGCGATTCTGGGCGTCCGCTGCCGCCGGCACTCCTGCCCCCGGTGTCCGAGCCGCCGACGCCGCGGCACCCGCCGTTCGTGGTCCCCGGCAACGCAGAGGGTAGAGCGCTCGCGGTGGTCCATGGCGCGCCGGGCTTGATGGTCAAACTCGACGCCGATCGCGAACTCGTCGACGCCGCCATCACCCGCAGCCAGCTGATCGGACTCGGCATCGGGGTAACCGGAGTACTCCTCGCTGCCGGATTGGGTTGGATACTGGCTGGATTAGCCGCGCGCCCGCTGCGCAGGCTCGCTACCGCCACCCACGAAATCGACACCCTCGACGAACTGCCGCCACTGTCCGGACGCGGCGCCAGAGAGGCCGAAGAACTCTCCGACGCGATCAACCGGATGCTGACGCGACTCGAGACCGCGCACGGCGAAACCCGCCAGGCGCTGGCCAGTGCCCGCGATTTCGCCGCTGTGTGCGCCCACGAACTACGCACGCCCCTCACCGCCATGCGCACCGACCTGCAGGTACTCGCGGGCACCGAACTGCCCACCGCCCAGCGCGGTACCGTCCTCGCCGACGTGCTCGCCGCCGAGGGCCAGATCGAGCGCACCCTCACCGATCTGGAACGTCTCGCCGTCGGAGAGCTCACCGATCAGGGCGCGTTCGAACCGTTCGAACTGTGCGAAACCCTCGACCGCGCGGTGCAGAACGCGCGCCGCGCGAATCCCGGCGTCGACCTCACGCTCACCGCGTGCGACCCGGTCCCGGTACACGGGTTGCCCGGCGGAATCATGCTGATCGTGACCAATGCCGTCGCCAACGCGGTCCTGCACGGGCACGCCACCGAGGTCACCGTCGCCGCGCGGGCCACCGACACCGGCGCCGAGATCACCATCGACGACAACGGCGCCGGCATTCCGGACCACCTGTCCCCCACCGCTTTCGACCGCTTCGCCAAACGACCGGGCTCCCCTGGCTCCGGCCTCGGCCTCGCACTGGTTCGCCAGCAGGCCGAATTGCATTCCGGCACAGCCGAACTCGACCGGAGCCCACTGGGCGGTGTCCGCCTGCGGGTGGAAATAGCTCAGGCGCCGGTGAGCACCGGCGCCTGAGCTGTCGTTCTGCGGGCTTGCCTACTTCTTCGGCTTGTCCGAATCCGAGGACAGTGCCGCCACGAAGGCTTCCTGGGGGACCTCGACGCGACCGATGGTCTTCATGCGCTTCTTGCCCTCTTTCTGCTTTTCGAGGAGCTTGCGCTTACGGCTGATGTCGCCGCCGTAGCACTTGGCGAGAACGTCCTTGCGGATCGCCCGAATGTTCTCGCGGGCAATGATCTTCGCGCCGATCGCGGCCTGGATCGGCACCTCGAACTGCTGGCGCGGGATCAGTTCGCGCAGTTTGGTCGTCATCTTGTGGCCGTAGGCCTGCGCGGCGTCGCGGTGCACGATCGCGCTGAACGCGTCGACGGCCTCGCCCTGCAGCAGGATGTCGACCTTCACCAGATCGGCTTCCTGCTCGCCCGCCTCTTCGTAATCGAGGCTGGCGTAGCCGCGGGTCCGCGACTTCAGCAGGTCGAAGAAGTCGAAGATGATCTCGGCCATCGGCATCGTGTAGCGCAGCTCGACGCGGGTTTCGGACAGGTAGTCCATGCCGCCCAGCTCGCCGCGACGCTGCTGACACAGCTCCATGATCGAGCCGATGAACTCGCTCGGCGAGATGACGGTGCACTTCACGATGGGTTCGTACACGTGCCGCGACTTGCCCTCTGGCCAGTACGACGGGTTGGTGACGACATGTTCGGTGCCGTCCTCCATCTCCACCCGGTACACCACGTTGGGTGCGGTGGAGATGAGCTCCAGACCGAACTCGCGCTGCAACCGCTCGCGGGTGATCTCCATGTGCAGCAGACCGAGGAAGCCACAGCGGAAACCGAAGCCGAGCGCCACCGAGGTTTCCGGCTCGTAGGTGAGCGCGGCGTCGTTGAGCTGCAGTTTGTCCAGTGCGTCACGCAGATCCGGGTAGTCGGAGCCGTCGACCGGGTACAGACCGGAGTACACCATCGGGCGCGGCTCGCGGTAGCCGGTGAGGGCTTCGGTGGCGCCGTTGCGGGCGCTGGTGACGGTATCGCCGACCTTCGACTGGCGCACGTCCTTCACGCCGGTGATCAGGTAGCCGACCTCGCCGACACCGAGACCCTGGGTGGGCTTGGGTTCGGGCGAGACGATGCCGACTTCGAGCAGCTCGTGCGTCGCGCCGGTCGACATCATCTTGATCTTCTCGCGCGGGGAGATCTTGCCGTCGACCACGCGGATGTAGGTGACCACGCCCCGGTAGGTGTCGTAGACCGAGTCGAAGATCATCGCGCGGGCCGGTGCGTCGGCGTCGCCCACCGGGGCGGGGACGGCCTCGATCACCTTGTCCAGCAGTTCGGTCACGCCGACGCCGGTCTTGCCCGAGACACGCAGCACGTCGCCCGGCTCGCAGCCGACGATGTGGGCCAGCTCGGCCGCGTAGCGATCGGGATCCGCGGCGGGCAGGTCGATCTTGTTCAGCACGGGAATGATCGTCAGATCCTTCTCCAGCGCCAGATACAGGTTGGCCAGTGTCTGCGCCTCGATACCCTGTGCGGCGTCGACGAGCAGGATCGCGCCCTCACAGGCCTCGAGCGCGCGGGAGACCTCGTAGGTGAAGTCGACGTGGCCCGGGGTATCGATCAGGTGCAGGACGTAGTCGGTGCCGTCGACCTGCCACGGCAACCGCACGTTCTGCGCCTTGATCGTGATGCCGCGCTCGCGCTCGATGTCCATCCTGTCCAGGTACTGGGCGCGCATGGCCCGCTCCTCGACCACACCGGTCAGCTGCAACATCCGATCGGCCAGGGTCGATTTGCCATGGTCGATGTGGGCGATGATGCAGAAGTTCCGGATCCGCGCTGGATCGGTGAACGTCGTGTCGACAAAGCTAGGCACGGGGCTCCTGGTCACAAGGGGGATTCGGCGTGGTCCATGATCCCATGAGTCTAGGCAGCCTCTGCCCGCAGGTCCGATGCCATCCCATTCTCATCCCATCGCTGCGCAGTAATGTCTTGGAGCGCTTCGTCCATGTCTTCTCTGAGCGCGTCTTCCTGGCCCGGCCAAAGGTGGACGTAAACCTTCCAGGTCATATTCGGTGACGAGTGTCCTAGGAGTTCGCTGACGGTCTTTACATCACGCCCCTTGAAGATGAGCCGCGATGCGAAATAGTGTCGGAGGTCGTGCCATGACCACTCCGTCCCGAGCCCTGCTTTGTCGCACGCTCGACGAAAGTTGCCACCGAGCAAGGTGGCATACCAACGCCCGCCACGCGGCGCGGCAAAGATCAGCTCGCCGGGACCGCGGTTGTGCGCGTCGTCGGCAAGGTAGGCGGCGAGGGTTTCCACAGCCGACTTGGACAACGGGATGGTTCGGCGCGAAGACTTGGTCTTGGGCGTGATCGGCTCCTTCTTGGGGCTGCGCGCAGCCTGCTGGACCACGTTGAGTTCTCGCCGTACGAAGTTCACGTCCTGGACGCGGAGGCCAGCGACTTCGCTGACCCGCAGGCCAGTCAGCGCGCTCAGCAGGATCATGATGGACACCGTCTCGGATGCGTGTTCCCGGATCCGGCTGATGAGCTGCGGCGTGAGGAGCTCTGTCGCAGTCGGCCCCTTCAGACCCTCTTCGTAGTCATCGCCGTCGAGCCTGAACTTCCTGGCAGCGTTCTTAACAATCAGCTCATCGTCAACGGCGATCTGAAGAAGAGTCGTGAGGTGCTGGAGGTATAACGAAACCGTCGAGAGCTGGAGCACCTTTCCTTTGCACCATGGTCGGCCGGTGAGGAGCAGATCGGTCCAGTCACGGATATCACTGCGCTGCACCTGCGCGAGGCTGAGCTTCGCCAGCGGACCGAGGTTGTTGATGAACTGCTGCCGAGCTTTGTATGTCCCATCTTTGCGGGCACGGTCCCGCCATTTCTCGGCATACACCTTGACATTCTGCTTACCGAGGTCCGGGTTAACGTATTCACCGTCACGAAGCTTGGCCTCGATTTTGCTCTTGAAGTACTCGGCCGTGTCCGGAACATCATAACGACCCCGCTTGTCGAAGGTTTTCGAGTCAGGTATTCCATTCTGATCTTCCCATCGAACGATGTATCGTTTCACCTTCTTCTTAGGCCCACCCCTCGGCCCCATCATGATTTCACGAACCTGGATGCTTGCCATTTCCACACTCTCTGGATCGAATTATCTTTCACACCTCCCCCAGCCTGGGGCGGCGGCCAACTATTGATCGCCAATCGAACATCCGTCTACCGAGAAAAGTTAGCCGACAGATAGCTGAATCTCGCCCCGCGTACGCGATCCGACCCCCCGTAGACCTATCGTCGTAGGGGGGTCGGAGATTCCGGTCTCAACCGAGAACGAGTGTCCTTATGCAGCTCGCCGAGTGCGGCTGGTTTTTAGGAGATCCCGCTCCCACTCTTCGACGTCACTCAGCCGATATCGCCGGTACCGGCCGACCTTTATGTAGCGCGGACCTTTTCCGGCTGACGCCCATACGGATATCGTCTTCACTGGGACCTGAAACCGCCGGGCCAGATCTTCGGTGGTGAGCCATACCACATCGGTGGTCATAAGACCGCTTCCTTCGCGATTCGATTCGCCCACATATCGCCGTCACGCCACCTGATGGACGCCGTCGTCAGACCAGCGGCCGTGACTACTGATCGACCGGATGCGATGGCTGCACGAAGGGCCGTCTCGCCCGGTCCGATTGCGACAGGGACGGCAGGCTGGTCTACCGCGATCCAATTGACGTCAAGCTCATAAGTCGGCGGCAGTGAGGTGATGTCGTACTTACTGAGGTTCAAGCCCGACGAGAGTTGGAAACCTAGCGTTCCGCGATACGATCGCCGGAAGGTGTTGAGGTACCGATTCTCTACGTGCGATGGCTCGCCAGGATCTCCCAGGCGGACAAGCTCATCAGGGTCGAGTTCCTGAATCATGTGCACTGCCGCAACAGAGCATCCGGGTGATGGCGAGGCATCTCCAACGTCGGCACGACGAGGACGAGCCTGCTTGCGGCCATGCCGGGCGGTCTCGACCTACGCCGACTGGGATCGAAGATCGAAACGTTGCTGTCGGGGTGGGTGTTCATTTCATACCTAGTTGTGTGGATGATGGCGACGATTGCGCGGGAGATCCCGAGTAGCGCTTGTGCGCCATTTGCAAGGACTTGTCAGCGAGGCCCATGCGTCGATCAGGCAAGCCTCTGCTGACGCCTCAGCTTGGAAGCGATTAGGCGACGTGACGCCGGACGTTGGCCTGGGCGATTTGCCGTCGAAGTTTCGCTTCGGCTCGTAGTCGGTCCTCCCACGCGATGATGTCGGCCAGGGCATAGCGGCGTATACGTCCCGGCTTGATGAAGTCGGGACCGGTGCCGGTGTAGGCCCAGTTGTCCAGCGTGCAGACCTCGACCTTGAGGCGTAATGCGACTTCCTTGCTTGTCAGCCAGATGTCGTTGGTGTTGTCCATTGCCTGTTTCCTTAGTTGAAGTGGTAGCCGGATGACGCCTGTGAGCTAGCCCGGTACGGAGCAGGTCCACGGCACGGGCGTCACATCGGAGGTCTGACATGCGGCTACCTGTCGCTGCACCACCATAGTACGCACGTTAGTGCAGATCTTCAACCATCCAAGTACACATCATCAGCAGTAAGTCTGTGTAGTTACCCGTGGCTGCGCCTGAATATGACGGAGGTAACTACGGATCGCTCGGCTATGAAGTACCCACTCAAGTCATGTAGCATCGGCAGCAACATGGGTACAGCAGCCCGTTCTGCGAGCCCTTCTACACAGAGTCGAGGCGATGACTACACGACACCCCGAGTACCTGGGCCAGGTAGTGCAGGCACGGCGTGAAGAGCTGGGCTTGTCCAAGCAGGCGGTTCACGCGGCTGTCGGACTGAACCCAAGGACGATCGACAAGATCGAAAACGGCCTGGCCGTGCAATTCCGCGGCCTCACACTGCCCAGGCTGGACACGGTGCTGCAATGGAAGGACGGCTCCGCATCGGACGCCTTCACCAAGCACCTACCCCCGAGGGTCATCGACGTCGCCGACGCGCCCGAGCCGACGTCAAAGGTGCTCTACGTTCCGATCCCGGCCAACTTGTTCCAGGACACGGTAGGGATGGCGCAGAGGGTAACCGAGATCGCGGGTGATGACGAACGTCTCGCGCCGCTGGTCGAAGGCATGAACACCATCGCTGACCGCATGCTGAGAGCGTGGACTATCGCCGATATCGAGCATCAGCGCTTCGACGGGACACTGAGCGCGGCCACCATCGAGATGCTGTTGGGCCACTATCTGCGCCGCGCGCCGCAGGCACCCACCGCCGACGATCACACCGAGTTGTTGTACTTGCGCTGGCTACTGGGGCGGCTGCCGGAATCGGAGTCCGAGCGCGCCGGGGAGTTCGCGCAGCGGTGGTCACAGATGGAGAAGACACTGTCGGCAACCCGACGGATCAACCGGTGAGGACACTCATGGCACTGTCGTTGGCAGGGAAGATCGACCGCATGATCGCCTATTCGCACCGATGGGACGAACCGGCGATGAACAACGAGCAGATCGCCGCCGCGCTGACCGAAGCGCTGGGGCGCAGAGTAGATCCAGCCGAAATCGCGGCTCTGCGCACCGGTTCGGTCCTGGAGGTCACGCGCGAGGTCGCGGACGCGCTGTGCGCACTGTGTGGTGTCACCGATGTGGCCTACCTGCTTCCGGTCGGCGACGAGGATCTGGATATCGACTTGCGACTACAGCTGTGGACCCTGGCGCGTGATCGCGGGGTGCAGCACGTTGCGGCGCGAGCGTTGACCCGCGACAAGCTCAGGGAGCTGATCGCCGATCTGCGCGCACTTCCTGCCCGCAGGCGGTAATTCAGCCCTGCCCTGCGTCATTCGATGCGGCGGAACCCGATTTTCAGATTCGCCGGGCGTAGCGTCAGATTCTCCTCGACATCCAGTTCGCCGTGTGCGGTGAGTTCGTAATCGCGCACCAACGAGGCGATCAGCAGTTTCGCTTCGTGTAGCGCGAAAGCCTGGCCGATACACGCGCGCGGGCCAGTGCCGAACGGACGATATGCCCAGGGCTTGGGCCGGAATCCACCCAGCCAGCGATCGGGGCGGAACTCGTTCGCGTCGCTCCCCCACACGGCCGGATCGCGGTGCACCGCCAACAGCAACACAAACACCCATTCGCCCGCGGCGATGGGGTATCCGCCGAGAGTGGTGTCCTGGCGTGCTTCGCGGAAGAATCCCGGGGCCACGGGCCAGAGCCGTAGCGCTTCGGCGATCACCGCGTCGGTGACCTCGAGCTTGGCGACGTCGTCGTAGGCGATGCGGCCGTTGGTGGTCAGCGCGGCGGCCTCAGCTCGTACCCGTGCGGCGAGCTCCGGGTCTTTGGCCAGGAAGTGCGCTACGAAAGCCAATAGGTTGCCGGTGGTTTCGTGTCCGGCGACGAACAGTGTCAAGACTTGTTCGATGAGGTTGTCGTCGGGCAGCGCTGGCCCGTCGACGGGGTACATCATGCGGTCGAGCAGATCCGGGTATCGCTTTCCGGACTGTCGCCGCGCCTCGATCACCTCGGACACCACGCCCTTCATCAAGGCGACGTCCGCGTCGTTTTGGCGTGCGCGCTTGCCCCCGGTGAGCTTGCCCACCACCGGGATTGCCGATTCCTGGGCGTAGGCGAACACACGGGTGAGGGCGTCGGCGAACGGGTTGCGGCCGTTCTCGCGGTCGGTGAACGCGCCGACGGAGTAGCCGAATCCGGCCAACCCGATGGCTTCCAGTGCGGCATCGCCCATCATCGCGGCGGTGTCGGTGACGGTGCGGCCCTGCCCGAGCCACTGCGCGGTCTGCTCCGCCACGTGGACGAAGGCGTCGTGGTAGTCGGCGATCGCGGCGGGCACGAATCCCTGAATCAGCGCCTCGTGACCGCGTTTCCACTCCATCGAATCGTTCGAGGCGGTGAAGAGTCCGTTCCCTGCGATGGCGCGCAGCTTTTCGTACGGGCGGGCGAAGTGGCGCTGCCATGACTTTTCATCGATGACCTCGCGCATGAGTTCTGAGGACCCGGCGAAGGTCAGATGGATTCCGCCGATGAACGTGCGCCGATACAGCGGCCCGAGCTGGCTGAATTGCCACAGCGTCTTCTGGTTCGGCTTCTTGCGATCCATGCCCAGCACATCACCGAGGATCGGCACCCGCTTGGGAGGGTGCGGAATTGTTTGCGCCGCAGTAGGTTTCGTCACTGTCATGCGGTTACCTCTCTGGGATGTGGTTCTGTGGCTCGGTCAGGGCCGGGACGGGTCCTGCTCCATTGGCGAGCGATCTTGAGTACGAACGCTTCGTTTCCCACCCACTCCGGCGCGGTCGCGTCCTGGTAGTGGTGGCCCGCTTCGCCCGCGTCCAGGGCGGCGCGCAGCGCCTGGCACACCTGGGACGGGTCCGGGCGCGGGCCCAGACCGGCAAGATAGGGGGCGGCCGAGATCATCGTGTCTTCGATCTCGATGCGCATGCGGTGTTCGGTCACTTGGGGCAGTGTTTTGCGCGCTTTGACGTGCAGACGCATTTCTGGGCGAGCGTCCATCATGTCCGCCCACATCGGCTCGAGGACCGCGATATTGCGCGAGGCGGGGTCTCGGCGCAGCCGGATCGCCAGGGACGTGGCGATCGAAGGCAAAGCCAGCAGCATCAGCAGCGCGACCGGGGCCAGGAAAAACAGATCATTGGTGCCCGCCCGGTCGACAGTGAGTTCGTTCTGCACTCCCGCGGTGATCAACCAGCCTGTGAGGATTCGAGTCCACGCGTCGACCTGGGAGACGGCGATACAGGCGATGATGACGCCCGCGAACACCGCGCGGGCGAGGCTCTGGCGCCAATGCCACACCAAACTCACAGCGGTGACCAAAATCATCAGCTCGGCGAGCACGGTAGGCATCGAATAGGTCATCAGGTAGACCCCGGGCCGCCAGCCCGAAAGCTCCTCGACCGCGATATTGGCCGCGCGCGCAGGGGCCGAGATCCATGCTAGCGCGACGACGAGCACCGCGACGCCGACCCAGATCAGCGCTATTGTTCTGTCGCGCACGGGTTTTCGCGCATGCCACAACAGCCCGATCCACACGAGAGCGCCAGCCGCGCACAGTGCAGCCGCGTGGGTGGCAAGGCGAATATCAGCGAGTGCGATCCAGCGTGTCAGCACCGATTGAACGGCGCGGTCCCGTAGCAGCGCGGTGAACCAGAACGACATCGCCAGCGTCGCCAATGCCCAGTCAAGGCTCAGGCGTTCGATGAGCACCGTCATGCGGGCCACGACCACGACTGCGATCCAGATCTGCAGCGCCGCCGCGACCGGTTCCGACAGCGAGGACGTGGCTTCGGCGACGAGAAGGGGGCTTGGGTGGGGACTCATCGCCACATCAGTTCGATTACAGATGCCGCGCGGTGGCGCGCGCCGCTGATGTCCTCGGGCCGCCCGCGGCTCATCCCTGCAAGATGGGTTCCCAGCCATTCGGCTTCGCGTTCAGCAGTGGAGTCGAAGTGGCTCCGGTGCATGATCTCGCGGACTCGTTGCGGGTCCAGGCCCTCGGACAGCAACGAGTCGGTCACCTCGAATTGGTCGTCACCCCTGTGTTCGAGCAGGACGTGACCGACCTCGTGCATGATCTCCTGCCGCTGCCCGCGAGGGGATCGCGCGGCGTCGTACTTGACGACAAGCTCCTGCTGCGTGACCCAAAGGGCGCCGCATCGCGACACCGACGGCACATGCACCCGCCATGGATCTAAGACGATCCGCTTGCCGAGACGCCCGGACAGGTACCTCGCGAACTCCCCAACCGTCCACGGCGGAGTTAGCGGGATTCCGTCCAAGATGCTCTGTAACCGGCTCTCATCCACCGCAGTCCCGACCTCCGAATTCTGTACACGATCTCCTTCTGTGCACACCCCACAGCGCACCCACATAGAAACGACCGTTCAACTAATAGCTCTCCAGCATAATAGCTGGTACATAGCTGACACGCCCTGGCGATGTCTACAGCAGAAGCCCGGCCGCAGAGCAAGCCGATGAGCTGATGCGACCACCGCAACGCAGTGATGACCTGGCAATGTCTGCCATAGAGCTGCGCCGACAACCAGTGCATCCCCGTGCGAGATATCACACGCGTTGGCCATGGTTTCGATCCCGCATAACGGGGCCACTGGCCGCCCCCTGGGCTGATTTCGGTCTCAATACCCCTGATGCGTGATCTATCCCACTCAATCGAATGTGATCGAGTTTGATCGAAGTTGGTCGTAGTGGTCCGTGCCGGATAGTTGCCGTTACTTCGATTTACCCCTCTGAGCTGCACATTGTGCGTTTGCCCCAGGCCATTTACCTTCATCTCGCGGCCGGAAATCGGTCGCTGAACTGCAAGTGAGGGAGAAGTGCCGGTGTGGGAGCGACCTAGTCGACAGGCTGCCGACTAGGCAGTCGCCCACATGCTGTCGCGGCGCAACCAGCCGTCGCCGATTGCGATTCCGCGGTGTCACCGGATGACCCGCAGCACCAATTCAGCGCACATCCGTATCTGGCATCGCCATGCCCACTTGCCTTTTGAATGGAGCATCAACATGTCCACAATCCCGACAATGACCGTGCACGTCGAATTTCCCGGTGGCGCACGATTTTTCTACGATATTCCCGCCGTTGAGGTCGAGGAGTTCGTGATTGCGGCGCGCCGAGTCGGCGCGTCCGCGAGCATCGTGGGCAAGTCGTCCCCGCGCGTCCTCTCGAGCGTGCCCGGGCGGGCCGCCGCATGACCGCGAACGATGTCGGACCCGATGCCAACCGCACTGCTCCGATCTGGGATTGCCACGTCGCGCAGGGCGGGAAGAACGCCCGGATGACGGGAATGCTCGGACCGGGCACCGGCCTTGTGCGGGTCGCGATGACCTCGGCGGTAGCAGCGGCGATTGTCCTGGCCGCGAACTCGGCGTTGGCCCAAGCAGCGCCGACGCAGCAGCCCGGCCTTGCTGGTCCTGCAACAACGCAACCGGGTATCGAGACCCGACCGACCGCTCCGATCCAGCCTCCTGCCGAGCAGTCCCCGCTAGGCAGGGTGATTCCCGCGCCCGCACTGCCGAGCGATCCGAGTCAGTACCGCGACCCGCGACCGTCCTCCGATCAGGGAACTGGCACTGCGCTGTCTCAGCAGCAGTCGAGCCCGCAGCGACTACACCAGCCCGCGCCTGCGCCGGACCTGCCGGTCGTGGTGGAGCCCGCACCGGCCCCAGTCGAACCGCCGAAGGTGATCACTCCTCCTGCCCCGGAGAAACTCGGGCTCGGCGATCTGACCATCGACCGCCCGGACTGGGTGCCCGCCGATGTGGCGTGGAAGGTCAACGGCCACGTGGCCCTCGCCCAGCGCGACACCAACGCCGCCCTTCAATCGGCGGGGATCAGCGCCTCCCGCGCCGACGTCATGTCAGCTGCGATGGTCCTGGGCGGTGCGAGCGGACTCGGCATCGGCGCGATCACTGTCGGAGTTCCCGCTGCGGCGATCGGCGCGGTCGGCGGCGGTCTCGTCGGAGCTGCGATCGGCGGTGCGGCCGGTGCTGTGGCGGGCACGCTGGTGCCGGTGCCGATCGTCGGTGTCGTCCCCTCCGCTGTGGCGGGAACCGCGCTGGGCGCGGCGACCGGCGCTGCGGTCGGAGCTGCGGTTCTCGGCGTCCCCGCCGCTGTTGCCGGTGGTGTGGCCGGCGGGGCAGTTGGCGCTCTGGTCGGCGGAGTGGCGACGGCGGGCGACGGCTCAGATTTCGTCGCTCCGCCGGAGAACGTGCCTGGTCCCGGCGCGCCCGAGCTGTCGCTGCACGATCAGCTGCGCGCGGGCGCCGATACCGCACGGGCCGCGGGCGAGGCAGCGGTGGACTGGGTCACGGCCCAACCTGGTGGGGCCGAAGCCGCTGACACGGTCGCCTCCGCGCTCGAAAATGGCGTTCAGGCGTGGCAGGACGAGCCAATGGCCGCGCCGGTCGATACCGCGTTCGCGCAGGTGACCAGCGATGTCCTCACCGCTGCCCGTTCGACGCCGGAAACCTCGGGCGTCGTCGACGCGATCACCTCGACAATCGGCGAGCAGGCTCCGTTCGAGTCCGACCAGCTCGGTCCGCTGACCGAGGAGGCCAACGGTGCGCTCGCCGCTGCCCAGGGGCTGGTGCGGTGATGTCGGCCGCGACGATCGGGCGGCGGTCCGCGTGCACGGTGGTGCTGGCGTCGGCGCTGGCTTGGGCTGGGTCAGTGCCCGCCTGGGCTGATCCCGAACCGGCACCGACGGTGACCGACTGCTCGGACGTGATCGCGTTGGCGGTCCCCGGCACCTGGGAGACCAGTGCCGACGCCGACCGCACAATCGTGCCAGGCATGCTCGGCCAGATCACCGGTCCGCTCCTGGCGGCGGTGGGTTCGGCACCCACTGCCGCAGCAGGCAGTGCGCCGCAGACGACGGTCCACTCGTCCTCGACGCGGGACCTCGCGACGGCCGCACCGAGGTCCAGCGCGATGTCGGTGCGCGCCGAACAGGTGCCGTACGTGGCGCAGGTTGGTGGCCCCATCGCTGGCATCGCGACGGGAAACCCCTTGACTCTCAGCCAGTCTCGGGCAACCGGCAAGTCCGCGCTCGAGGCGCGGGCGACGGAGTTGGCTCAGGCGTGTCCGCTGTCGAAGTTCGTCGTGCTGGGCTACAGCCAAGGCGCTCTGATCGCGGGAGACTTCCTCTCCGAGATCGGCAACCGCCGGGGCGTGATCGACCCGTCGCGCATCTTGGCCGGTGCGTTGCTGTCGGACCCGATGCGTTCGGCTTCCGTTGACCCGTCGGGTTCGGCCAGCACTGCGGCGACGTACTCGGCGAACTCCAAGTCGTCGGCGGTGGCCGAGACGTTGGTCGGCTCCGACCCGGGCGGTGAGGGCGTTCTCGGGACCCGCGATGGCGGGATGGGCGTGCTCGCCGAGCGGGTGACCACGATGTGCGCGCCCTCGGACACGGTGTGTTCGCTGTCGGGTAAGTCCAAGGTCGTCGCGGCGGTGGTGCCGCTGCTCAACCTCACACCCGAGGATCTGCCGAACTACGTGATCGGCAGGGGCATGGAGATGGTGAAAAACGTCGCCGAGGCCGATCCGCAGGTCCTCGCGAGGGCCGCCAGCTCCGTGATCGGCGAGCTGACGAAACTCGGTGTGGCTGCGGCGACTTCGCCGCATTCGCTACCGATCACGTTGGCGGAGATGGTGTTTTCCTCGACGATGCTCGATGACCTCGCAGCAGTTGTGAATTTGCCTGAGTTCGATGCCTTGGTCAGTTTTACCAAGCCAGACGAACTCGTTCAGCAGGCATCGCAGGCGGTGTCCTATCTACTACTGGACGCCCACCGGTCCTACGCGAGCAGCTACACGGTCAACGCCAGCGGTGACACCGCGACGCAATGGATCGTGAAATGGCTGACCGGGAAAATTCAGGCCGGTTTGTGAATCGGTGACCTCCTTTCCGCTTACGCCAGGTCGGAAGTGCCCGGCGTAAGCGGAAAGAGGCAGCTACCACAGTTCTCGCGGCACTCTACGCCGGAGAAAACTCCACTCCACCGCATTCCGGTGGATATGAACTTTCACCAAACATGTCCGGGGAGGTGTGATCGATGAAATCAGCATCGAAACTTGTTGCCGCCTTTATCGCACTCGTCATGGTTCCCGTGCTGATTGTCGCGGTTTTCCTCGATGGCGACCGGGACAATCCGAGTTTCGGACAAGCGAACCTGGCCACGGGCACCGTTCCACCCGAGTTCGAGGCGTGGGTCATCCGTGCGGGCAGCGTGTGCGAGGAGATCTCTGCCCCGCTCATCGCCGCCCAGATCGAGCAGGAATCGGGTTGGAACCCCAATGCGGTCTCCCCGGCCGGCGCCCAGGGGCTGTCGCAGTTCATGCCATACACCTGGCCGTCCTACGGCGTCGATGCCGACGGCAACAGCGTGATCTCTCCCTTCGATCCGGCCGACGCGATCATGGCGCAGGCGAAGTTCGACTGCGCCACCGTCGCACAGGCCAAGCAGGACCTGGCCAGCGGTCGGATCAAGGGCGACCTGATCGACATCGTGCTCGCCGCCTACAACTGCGGATACGGCTGCGTGATATCCGCTGGCGGGCCCCAGATCGTCAATGGGGAGACCGAGGGATACGCGCCCGGGGTCAAAGCCAAGATGGCCAAATACACCCAGCTCAGCACCGTCGAACTCACCAATTGCAGCCAATTTCGCCCCGGCGCAGCCTTCGGCACGAACGTGGCAGCAGCGGCACTGTGCTGGCAGGGCACGCCGTACGCGTGGGGCGGCGGCACTCTCGACGGGCCGTCACAGGGAATTCGAGATGGCGGTGTCGCCGATTCCTTCGGTGACTACGAGAAAGTCGGCTTCGACTGCTCGGGACTTGTTCTGTACGCCGTGGGTCAGGCGAGCGGCAAATCTATTCAACTTCCCCACTACACCACCTCCATCCTCAATGACGCACGCGGTCACCCTGTGGACGCCGACGATATTCAGCCGGGGGACATCGTTTTTCCGAGCGGCGGAAATCCGCAACATGTCGCCATCGCTCTCGGCGACGGACAAATGGTCGAAGCCCCCCAATCAGGCGATCAGGTGAAAATCTCCCCCTTATCGAATTTGGGGCCAGGAATCGAAATCAGGCGATTCGGAGCAGGAATCCAAAGACAATGATGCCGAAAACTACTTGGACGATGCAGGCGGTCGTACTGGCCGGGGCGGCGCTGGCAGTGGCTGCATGCTCCACGGGCCGAGCGAACCACAACACGCCGACGACCACCCCGACACCGACGACATCGGTCGCGGCTCCGGCCGAAACCACCTCGCGGGTTCCGGTGACACCGCCCTCGACACCGCTGGCGGCTCCGACCGCACTTCCCGTCGAGGTCGGCCCGGTCGACGACACCGACGTCGATGCGGTCACGGTCGCCGTGGCGCGGATCTGGTACGGGTGGGACACCACCCGCGATCTGTCCCCTCACGACGCCAAACTGCGCGCGGCCCCGTTGCTCGAACCCCGGCTCACACAGCTGCTGCGCGACTATCCACCGATATCGGGCCCGGGAGCGGACTGGCTCGACCTGACTGCACGGTCAGCGGTACTAAGTGTGCCCGCCGACGGCGTGCGCCCTGGCGCGGAGGTCGGCGCGCCCGCCGACACCGCGATCTCCGCGACGCGACTACTCGAGGTCACCCAGAGGGTGAGCACGGCGAACGAGCCCCTGCCGGAGCGTCACTTGGTGGTCGGGCTCGCGCTGGTCAAGGTCGGCGCCGGCTGGCGCGTGTCCCAGGTGGGTGCGCGATGAGCGCGCGACCGCGGCGCCCGGTGATCGGCGGAATCGCCGGTGGCGTCGGCACGACCACAGTGGCACATCTGCTCGACGGCACCGATGTCGGCGTCATCGAAGCCAACGGCACCCAGTCTGTCGACGTCCTGGTGACCCGCGCGACCGCCGTCGCGGTGAGCTGGGCCATCACCACCGCCCAGCGGATGCCCACGCGCCCGGTCCTGGTCGTCATCGCCGACAGCGAGGGTCGCTGGCCCTCGGTTGTCCAGCGCCGACTGAAGATGGCCGCCGCCAATCTGAACACCCCGGTGCTGCGGCTCGGCTGGTTCTCACCGCTGGCTGCCAGTGACAACCCCTGGGACCTGCTGACTACCGGTGTCTTCGATGCCGACCGCAAGACCTATCGATGGGCCGGACCTGCCCGCAAGTTCCGCGACGAGCTGGTTCAGGCGGTGCGCACCGCCATTGAGCGCGAAACCCCAACCATCACAGCCACATCCGAGCCGGACCCCATCGACGAGGGCGAGCACGAGCGCCCCGTCCTGCGGGTGTCTTGACCGATCACGAGAAGGAAATTCCCATGTCCACATTGTTACTGGCCGCCGACTGGTTGGCGCAAGTCCCCAATCCGCCCGCGAAGGAACTGCCCGGCGAATTGGGCGATCGCGTCAACGACACGCTCGGCTACGCCAAAACCCTCTGCTACGCACTGGCTTTCGCCGGGTTGCTCGCGGTGGCCGGAATGCTGTTCGTGGGCCTGCGCGGTCGCAGCGACACCGCCAAAAACGCTCTGGGCCACTTGCCGATGGTCATCCTCGGCATCGTCATCACCGGCGGCGCGGGCGGGATCATCGAGGCGTTTCGGTGAAACGGTCGCTCTGGGCGTTCGCGCTCACCGCGATCCTGACCACTGCGGGTGCCGGAGTCGTAGACGCTCAGCCGCCGACGACCACACCGGCCCCGCCGACCAGTCAGCAGCTCAGTCCCCAAAGCCCGGGAAGCGGCGGCGGAGAACAAATTCCCATCCGCGACCCCGCAACCGGCGGCGTGCAATGGGACAAGTTCGGTGGAGATCCCGCCGAGGCTCCCGAGGACCTGGACTCCTTCATCGCCGACTCGCTCGGTTGGATGCGCACCCTCGCACTCGCCTGCGCGGTCGGCGGCGTGCTGATCACCGCCGCGGTGCTGATGGTGGGGATTCGCGGTCGCTCCGAGCAAGCCAAGAAGGCCCTGCACTCACTGCCGGTCGTGCTCGGCGCCACCGTGCTGTCCGGGTCGGCCTACACCGTCATCAACGTATTTCTATGAAAGAGATTGAGCCCCAATGTCATTGACTACTTCCGAGTTCCGCGAAACCGCTGGCCTGGCGAAAGCGCGCCGCGCGTATCTGATCGGGTCGATCTGCGCGGCGGTACTCGCCGTTGTCGGCGCTCTCGCCCTTGTCGGCGTGGGCTTCCACGGCGAGACCGATGCACCAGGCGACGCAATCGCAACAGCCTCGACGACTGTCGTGACGACCGCCGCGAAGGGTTCGCTGGTCCCCCAGATCCCGGTCACCCGTTCCCCTGCCGACCCGGACTGGCTGACCGCCGCGCCCCAGGGGCTGTCCTGGCAGCGCGTCGACGGCGCACCCGTGCCGTTCACAGGGTCAGATGGGCCCTCCCACATCGACGGGGCGGTCGCGACCGGTTACGCCCACACCCCGCAAGGCGCGACCGTCGCGGCACTGCAGATCGGCATGCGACTGCTCTACTCCCCCGATTTCGCCCGCGTCCTCGACATTCAGGCCGCAGTCTCGTCCGCCGACCGTCACCAGATCCTCACCGCCCGTACCAGCCAGCCTCGGCTGGACCCGGCCGCCGTGCAGGCCAGCACCGTGCAGCCCGCCGGATTCAAGGTCGGCGCCTACACCGACGACGCCGCAACCATCTATTACGCCTATCCCCGCACCTCCGGCACCTACCGGATCGCCCGTCAGGCCGTGGTCTGGCGTGACGGCGATTGGCGCTACAGCAGCGATCTGAGCGCCCCGGCACTGCCCGAAGCGACAGACCTCACCGGATTCACCTCGCTGTAGCAAAGGAAACCTCGATGTTCACCACCCGGGAATTTGCCGACCACCACGCACCCCGCGACCCACGCCCACCGCGCCGCTGGTTCCTCGCGGCCGTGGCCGCCGTCCTGGTCGCCGTCGTCGGAATTGTCGCGGTCGCCGTAATACGCGACCAGACAACCCATCCCACTACATCACCCACGCCTGGCGCAGTCGCCACCGCGACGCCGCCGCGTGAGCTGGACTGGAAGTTGATCAACGGTGTCCGGCTGCCGTTCGGCGTGGACGGGCCCGCCCAGGTCGATGGTCCGCGTGCCCACGGCTACAGCCGCACCCCGCAGGGTGCGCTTGTCGCGGCGTGGCAGATCTCCACCCGGGTGTTGACCGATACCCGCTACGAGCAGCTGCTCGGTACCCAGGTACGCGCCGACCTCGGCCAGCAACAGCAGGTGCGCAACGCGATTACCCAGACCCGCAACCTGTCCGCCGAAGAGTTCGAACAAGCCTTTCGTCAGCCGTTCGCGTTCCAATTTGTCTCCTACACAACGACTTTCGCGCGGATCTACTTCGCGGTCCCGTCCAACAAGGGCGGCTACGACTTCGCGCGCCGCGCCGCGCTCTGGGACGGCAACGACTGGGTCTACCAGGTCGATTCCGGCCTTCCCGAACTACCGAACTCAACGGCCCTCAACGGGTTCACGACCTTCCAGGAGAAGGCACAGCGATGAGCACCAACACACCAACGATGCTGCGGCCCATCGTGCTCGTGGGCTTGCTGCTGGCACTGCTGATGGGCCCCGCGACGCTGGTCTCGGCCGCGCCACCACCACCGGATATGCCACAGAAACTGTCGGAGCTGAGCGCCGAACAGAAGAGCTGGCGCGACACCGACGGCGTGATCTGGTGCTCGCAGCACTCCCAATTCCCCGGGTGCGAGGCCAAACCCGACACCGGCTACCTCTACCCCAACGACGACACCCTCTTCCGGGCCCAAATCAACAACGGCGCAGCGCAAACCACGATCGACCTGAACCCGGGCCACGCCGCCGACAACGCGATCGGCAAAGCGGTGGACTCGGCATTTGGCAAAGCCGCCGAGTCCATTGGCAAGTTCTCCGGTGACCTGCTGGTCGAGTCGATGACCTGGTGGATCGGCACCGACTCGATCAGCCTGTCGTATGCGGGAGTGATGGCGGACAAGGCGCCGGTCCAGAAGGTCGTGTTCTTCATCATGATGGCCGGAATCCTCACCGGCTCCATGGTGATGATGGTGACCCGGCGCACCGAACCGGGTGCTCAGATCCTGGTCGGCGGAGTCAAATACATCGTTATCTCCTCGATGGCACTGATCGTGCTGTCGGGTGCGATCAACGCCGGAGACGACTTCGCCCGCCAGCTCATCGACACCGACGCCAACCAGTTCGGCCAGCGAGTCCAAGCCATGCTGGGAACCGCCACCATCGGCAACCCCGGCGGCGTGCTGCTGCTCGGTATCGTCGCCTTCCTGCTCGGCGCGATCCAGTGGGTAATGGGCTTCATCCGCCAGGCCGGAATCATCGTATTATTCAATTTGATCTTGTTCGCTGCCGCCGGACAGCTCACCACATGGGGGCGGCAGTGGTTCCCCCGCATCGCCGCCACCTGCGTGGCGCTGGTTCTCTACAAGCCGATGGCGGCCTACATCTACTCCCTGGGCTTCGCGCTCATCGGCCAAGAGCAATCGCTCACAACCTTGGTCACCGGCCTGATGGTGATCGCGCTCGCGGTCATCGCCTTGCCCGCGATGCTGAAGTTCTTCGACTTCATGGGCATGCACGTCAGCGGAGGCTCCGGCGCGCTCGGCCTCGCGGTCGGCGGTCTGGCAGGCGGGGCGCTCGGCGCCGCTGCGGCCATGGGCGGCGGCAGTTCAGGTTCTTCCTCGGGGGGAGATGGATTCGCGAGCTTCATGTCCGCGACCGGCCCCAACGGCGGCGAGCCCGACCCGTCGCCGGGCAATGGGGGCACCTCTGCCCTGACCTCGGGCGGCGGACAGGCCCAGCTGGAATCGGGGTCCGCGCCCAAGGCCCTCGGCACCGGCAGTTCCGGACTCGAACTCGAAGCCGGACCCAGCCCGCAACCCGAGAATCCCGATGCCTCCGGCACACCCTCCACACCGAGCGGCGGCGGCAGTGGCATCGACGTCGCCAGTGCCACTGAGGCTGGTGGAGCCGCCGCGGCCGGCGGCGGGTCCACCGCCGCCACAGGAGCTGCGGGCGCAGCCGCCACCGGAGGGGTCTCCATGGCGATCCAAGCCGGGCTCTCAGCGGCGAGTTCGGCCGTCGAAGCCGCCGACGATGTCGGCGCGGAGATGACCGGTGACGACCTAGGACCCGAACAGCGATGAGCGCCAACACATCTCACCAAATCAGGACACATCCATACGCCGCACGGCAGGCGGCACACGTTAGGGGCACACAATGAGCGACACCGGCTACGGCGGATTCCGCGAGGTCAAGGGCTTCGGGCTGGGCCGTCTCGGCACCAGCGGCACGGCCATCATCCTGGCCTCGGTAGTGGGATTGGCCTTCACCACGTTCATCGACCTGTTCCTGGCCTTCATCGGCCTGTTCATCGCCATCCCCGTGTTGGCGCTGACGATCGTCCCGATGGGCGACTCGCGACGTACCGTCGTCGAGCATCTGACCTGGAACGTCAGGGCGTGGTGGGGCAATCGGCACAACAGCGACGCCTACGCCGCCGACGTGCTCGAAGAGGTGCCGCGCGGGGAGAACATGCCCGGCGTGTTGGCGCCACTGATGCCGTTGACCGTCGAAGATGGTCGCGGGGGCACTCAGTGCCTGATCTGGAACCGCCGCACCGGCATCTTGTCGGCGGTGCTGAGGGTGTCCCCGGTCGGCATCACCTTGGCCGACAGCTCCGACACCAACGCTTGGGTCCGCAATTACGGCGCCTGGTTGGCCGATCTCGGGTTTACCCCGATCGTCTCCTCAGTCGTTTTCACGTGTGAGTCATCCCCGACCGGCGGTGTCGACCAGCGCGCCTACACGTTGGCCCGTATGGAGCGCGACGGCAAAAACGCGCCCGCGCTTGCCAAGAAGATCATGGAAAAGGCCGTCAACCAGTCGCGTTCGACCACCGCCGACATCCAGATGCGGGTCACGGTGAACTTCGATCTATCCAAGGCATCCCCACAACCCAAGACCCTCTCCGAGGGCGCGGCCGAGGTCGTACGGTGGCTTCCGCGCATCGAGTCCGCCCTCGCCGCGTCCGGGGCGACAGTGACCGACCGCGCGTCCACCGCGTCGGTGATCCGCAATATCCGCGCCGCGGTCGACCCTGCCATCCGAATCTTCCTCTCCGACACCCCCGACAACAACGACGACGAACTGCTGACCTGGACCGACGCAAGCGCACTGCGCACCGAAACCACCAAAGACGTCTACTACCACGACTCCGGCTATTCGGTGACCTGGGTACTCAAGGGAATGCCCAGCAGCGTTGTGCGCCAACATATCCTGCTCAAACTGGTCAGCCCCGGCAAGTACTATCGCCGTTTTTCGATGGTCTACCGGCCCTACAGCGCCGCTGCCGCTGCCGACATCGTCGAGCGTGAGATTCAGGGCGGCAAACTCCGCCAACTCTGGAACACCAAGACGAAAAAGGACGAGACCCAGAGAGAATTCGACGATCGTGTGCGCGCACGTAAGGCCGCGCAGGAGGAGTCGATGGGCGCGGGTCTTGGCCGGTTCACCATGTACGTCACGACCACAGTGCGCAGCGAGGAAACCCTCGCAGCGGCCTGCGCCGATGTCGAGGATCGGGTCAGCGCCACCAAATTGCAGTTCCGTCGGGCCCGTGGGGCGCAGCCCGCCGCATTCGCGTCTTCGCTCGGTTACGGCATCGAGCCGACCTCGGGACTTTCGCGCAGTGCCGCACAGAGGTGGCTAGGGTGAGCGGCACCGGAGTTGTCACCGAAGCCGAGGCAGCCGCTCGGCTGCATCGGGCGGCAGGCCGTGCAGGTTTGGCTGAACGCTGGCTGGCCAAACTGGGAGTCGTCCCGGCCTACCGCAGCCCCGAACTGCTCGATCCTGATGAACCTGGCCAGGAACCGTTCAACCCGTTCGCGCCTTTCGCTTCCCTGCCTCCGATTCCCGACGCGCGCGGGGAGCATCGCCCCTTCGGCGGGTACGCCCACAATGTCGACGCCGGTCGTCTGTTCGCGGGCACGACCACCCAGGTCCAGGGCCTGTACCCGTTCCCGGCAGCGTCGGGCGCACGGGTGCGCGGTGTCCCGTTCGGTCGTCATCTGCATACCGCCGAACCCATCGGACTCGACCCCTCGCAGTGGCTGGTCGACGGTTTGGTCACCAACACCGGCCTGTGGGTGCAGGGACAGCCCGGCATCGGAAAATCCACCGCGATCAAGCGGCTACTCGTTGGACTCGTCGCGTTCGGGTTTGCCGCGGTAATCCCCGGCGACATCAAAGACGAATACACCCCGATCGTAGAAGCGTTGGACGGCAAGGTGTTCCGCATCGGACGCGGGCTGCACAGCCTCAACCCCCTCGACCTCGGGCCACTGCGCGGCGCGATCAATGCGGCGATCGGTACCCAACGCGAGCAGCTGGTCTCCCAGGCTCGTGGCCGTCGGCTGGACCTGCTGGAATCGCTGATCACGATCGTCGGCGGTCAGGACCTCACCGCCACCGAGCGGCTGCTGCTGGCGATGACCGTCGACCAGGCCGACGCCGCCAGCCAACGCTACGGCTTGCCCGACCCGACGATCCCCGAGCTGGTACAGATCCTCGACTCCGCCACCGATCCGCTGCTGCGCGTCGTGGCAGCCCGCGATGAGCACGACTACCGGCGCGAGATCCGGGAGTTGCGCAACACGTTGGTCCTGTTGTGTGAGGGCCCGATCAAGGGCATGTTCGACCGGCCGTCGAGCTTCTCCCTCGACGCCGACCTACCAGCGATCTCGCTGTCGCTCGGGGCCGTTGAGGACGACGGCGACGATGTGGTGGCCGCCGCGATGATGTGCGCGTGGGCGTGGTCGGCGGGCCTGATCGAGGGCAAGCAAGCCGCCGGGCAACGCCGCAATGTTTTTCAGCCCCAGGACGAATTGTGGCGGGCGTTGCGCGCGGCCCCGGGCTTGGTCGAGAAGTCAGACCGGATGACCCGACTCAACCGCAGACGCGGGGTGGTATCGGTCCAGTCGACGCACTCCATCACCGACCTGGAGGCGCTGCCGACCGAGGCCGACCGCGCTAAAGCCAAAGGCATGGTCGCCCGCAACGCCATCAAGGTCATCGGCGGGCTCGACAACGCCGAAATGGAACGGCTGCACTCGATTTCGCCGTTCACCTCCGGCGAGAAGGAGTTGGTGACGCGCTGGTCAGCGCCACCGACCTGGGTGCCCGGTCAACGTCACCCCGGCCGAGGCAAGTACCTCATCAAATCCGGCTCACGCATGGGTTTGCCCGTGAACGTGGACCTGACACCAGAAGAACTCACCCTTTACAACACCGATGGTGCCTTCAGCGGACTCCACGGCTCCGCCTCTGAACGGAGCAACCGTGCAGCATGAGCGACCGACCCGGGAAAGGATCGTGATGCGGGAGGTCATCGCCGCACCAGACTGGAACCACGATCCCGGCGGCACAACCACCGCCATGATCATCACGATGTCCGACCATGTTGCGGCACTACCGCGCCGCTGGTGGGACCAGAGCCTCGTATGGAACCCCGAAATATGCGGCCCCACAACCACTTTTCGATGGGACCTGCTCGCAGCAATAACCGATGCCACCGATGCCGACCGCATCGCCGAGGCGCTGTTCTCCGTGGTTCACGACGAAGGCGCGTTGTTCTTCGTCCCAGAGGCATCGCTGATGACCGCGAACCTGCTCCTGGCCGCCGTACGCGGACGACGCAACCTCACCGACGTTCTCGACTGGATACACACCGGCAACCTGAACGAGCCCTACCGCCTGCTGGACCTATCGGGCGAGCACGGCCCGACCGCGGACCTCGACACCTTCGAACAATCGCCGACGGGGGAACAGGCCGCGATCTGGGCTGTGGTCCGCCAAGCCATGCTGCCACTGGATTATGGCCCGATCCTCGCCGCCCTGACCCCGCACGCGGGGGCAGGGTCGGTAATCGAACAACTGCCGATCCTCGAATCGGGTGCGCTCGCCACGCACGGGGAGATCTTCGTCGTTGAGGTGCCCGGCACCCGCAGCGCGGGTGCAGCCGCCGCACTGCGGGCCGAGCTGCTGCTGGCGTCCCAGAAGGCGGGCGTGTCGGTGCAGGTGGTGAATGTCGGCGCCCTGCGAAGGAGTGCGTGATGGAAGATTCCGCGCTGGCCTGGGTGTGGGTAGCGGCGTTCGTCGCGGCCGGAATCGGCTACGCCGTCTACCGAATCCACGAACAAGGCACGTCATGGCTGGTGATCGGCCTGGTCGCGGCGCTGCTGGTCCTGCTGGTCGCCGCGCTGGCGTGGGCGACGTGGAAGGTGTGGCCGCGCGAGACCCCGGAAAAGCTGCTGCGCGACAAAAGCCAGATCCAGGACATGCTCGGCAAGCAGGCCGCCCAGCGGGGCGCGAGCCTGCGTGCCTCCGTCAAATCCACCAAGGGCGTGTCCATGCGAGAGCTGGCCCCGCTGATCGGTCGCCTGCTGGGCAAGCCGATCTTCGCCTCCTGGGAGGACTTCACCATCGTGCTGATGGGGCCGCGCAGCAACAAAACCTCCGCCGTGGCGGTCCCGCGTATCCTGTCCGCGCCTGGCGCGGTGATCGCCACCTCGAACAAACCAGATCTGTGGATTCTCACCGGCGCCCTGCGCAAGGCAGTCGGACCGGTCTATGTCTTCGACCCCGGCCAGATCGCCTACGCCCCCCAAACATGGTGGTGGAATATCCTTTCCGGCATCACGACGTTGCGCGAAGCCAAGATGATCGCCGAGCACTTCATCGAGGAGAACCGCGGCTCAGGCTCTGCCCAAAGCGAAGACCCGTTCTTCGCACCGACGGGCAAAAACCTGCTGGCATGGGCGCTGCTGGCCGCCGCTCTGAGCGGGCGCACCATGCGCGACGTCTTGGACTGGATCGACACCTACTCCGACAAGCCGATCGACATTTTGCACCAGCACGGAAACCGCCGGGCGGGTAACGCTCTCGCCGCCGTGCTCGACCTGCCGCCCGAGACCCGAGGAGGTGTCTACGGCGAAGCTCAGACCGCGCTGGCATCGATCCAGGACGAAGAAACCCTGCGCTGGATCACCCCACCAAATACGTGGGAACAGCAGTCCACAGCAACGATCGCCGAACTCGACCTGTGGAACGTATTCGCCTACGAAAGTGACCAGGCCCCGACGCTGTACCTGATGACTCAGGAAGGGGCATCCAGCGCTGGCGCGGTGATCGCGGCCATGGTCGCCAAGATCTTCGAACTCGGCGACCTCGCCGCATCAGCCCATGGCGGACGAGTCGATCCACCACTGACCCTCGTCCTCGACGAATGCGCCAACATCTGCCGGATCAAACGTCTGCCGAAACTCGCCTCGCACCTCGGGTCGAAGTCGATGTGTGTCACCGCGATCTTCCAATCCGAAGCACAGATCATCTCCACCTGGGGCGCCGACGAAGCAGCCGCGCTCTGGGGCGCGTCGACCGTGCGCATCCTCGGCGCAGGGCTGCAAGACGAGCCGTTTCTGCGCAAGATCTCCGGCCTTGTCGGCCAATACAAGCCCCGCGAGCGCCGCCGCTCCCACGGCCCTGGTGGTGTCACCACCTCCAACGACCGCGGATCACTCGAGCCGATCATGCCCGTCGAAGACATCGCCGCGATAAAAAGGCACAACGCGCTACTGATCCGGCAGTCTTCGAGGCCAGTGCTGATCGACCTCATTCCCTGGTACACCGAACCGGACAAGGGCGACATCGAACGAGTCCGAGACGAAGCCACCCAGGAGGTGCAGAAGTCCGCGATCGAACAGCTGGGCCCGGCCAACCCGGTCGCGAAGGCACTGCGGCGTCGACTCGACTACGAGGCGAAAGCCACTGCGGCGTGAGCGTCAGCGAGTACCGGGACGCTGGCCTCGAAGAACTGCGTGAACAGCTCGCGACGCTGAGCGAAGCGCTCGTTGAGATGCGCAACCAAAACCGGTTGCTGTCTACGAAAGTCGAGCGTGTCGATGCGACCGCTGCCCGCTCCGCACAGGGGCTCGATGAGTTCGAAACAGCCCTCGGCTCGCTCGCCGATCGGATGGCCGCGAGCGCTCCACCCAACCCAGGCATCGACGTGGCACCGAGCGCCGTCGAACCGGCGGCGGCTGCAGCGACCACTCCTGCTGACACAGTCCTGGACCAGATCGACATGGAAGTGCTGTTGGAGTGGGTGATCGAAAATATCGGCGCGTGGGCTCAACGCAAACTACCGCGTTCGGCCACAAGCACCGCGAACGGCGCGATCTGCTGGTGCTCGCACTGGTTCGAACACCCCGAGGCGGTCACCGTGCTTTGGTCGCTACGCCGCGCATGGCTCGAAGCAGTCGTCCAGCCCGGTGCCGCCATGGCCGTGTACTTCCGTGACTTCTTCTATCCGCTGCTCAACACCCTGACTAACCCAGCCGGCCCGTTTTACGCCTGTACGCCCGACAATCACGACCTTGACGCGAAGTTCATCCCGGTGATCCCGGCGGCTTTCAAACCGTGATCGCTGCACGCCCCAACCTCGAAGTCCATGGGCATGCCCCAAGCGGACGACCAGCATGTGCCGCGGGCGCCGACGATCTGCCACTACCGGGCGTACGCAATATATGTCCGCCCGGGAAATTGCGAGTTCGTGGTATCAACGAGCCGAGCTGGATCTACGGTGCGGCATCTGGTTGCCCGAAGACATCGAACGGCGAGTCGCCGGTGAGCTGTGCCGCGCCACCTGGATTCCCTCCTCGACCCCACCACCGTTCACCGACCGGCACCTCGTTGAGCGGATCGGGATGCTGTCCACTGTGGGCCCCACCTACCGTCTCGGTAGAAGCCCTGGCAACCGACGACGTCCGGAGGTACGCCTGGCCGACGTCCTCCGCGCGGGTTGCTGCCCTTGGCCTCCTTGGCCGAGTCGTGGCGGCGACAACTGGACGCGCTCTACACCCACGGCGCGGCTGGATACAACGACCAATATCAGCGCCTGCTCGCCGGGGACCCGACCACCGATCAGCACGACATCGACAACCTCGGCATCGGCGGCGAACTAGGCGCCCTGAAGGAGTACTTCGCTGGGTTCGGCAGGCCCGGCAAGCTATTCGTCGCAGTCGCTACCGGTGACGTCGACTATTGACTCCCGGGCGGCTCACCCATCCACCAAGGCACGCGATCCAGCCGACCAGCAATATGCTCGCCATGCCGTCACTTCGCGAGATCAGCGATCCCGGGAACTCTCACCCATCGCGGCTCGTCGGTGCCCGACCAACACAGCGACCGGCTTTACTGACGGTGAGCTCTCGGCAGCGACGTGGTCGTCGAGTAGATCGGCGGTGGTGTCGAGCGCGGTACGCCACTCGGGTTGCAGCTGCGGATAGTCCCCGAGCACGGTCGCGTCGCCGTAGATCTTGGTCCAGCCATCATCTCGGTCGTGAAGTCCGGGAAACCTGTCCGTAGGTCCTCGATCCGTGCGCGCACCGCGGTCAGCTCGACCGCGTCGAAGTTGTTCTCGGCGTGGGGTTCGGGCAGTCGCTGACGCGAAGCTTGCTCGTCGATAAAGCACAGACAACAACCGACACACCTGGGACCGCAGTCGCGCCTGGTCGCGACCAACGGTATCGGCACCCACCAACTCGTGCGCCACCATCGCCGCCAAAATGTTCGCGGTGATAGGAGACGCCCGCCCGACCCGCGCACGGCTCACCAACTGAAACGACCAACCCTCCGGAGGAAAAGCCTCCGGACATACCGGGGCGGCTCACACGCGGGCTGGCCCGCATCTCTAGCCTCGGACGGACCAGCTCGGACCGTCGGCACGAGCACTGTGTGATCGAAATGTGTTGGCTCGGGTATCGAACGCGGCATACCACCGCCTGAACTGCGCACCGCCACTTTATGACAGCACGGCAAATTCCGCTGTCGCGCAACGATGTTCGATCGCGGTTTGCCCGCGAGATGCTCACACGACCACGAGTTCCACTGTGCCGCAATGCCACCTCGACGAGCGGGAATTCGGCTATCCTGAGATCGACTCCGGGGGGAACCTGCCTGCGTTCAGCAGAGCTCCGGCGCGCCCCAATCAACCTTGGTGCGAGGTGCAAGTTCGGAGGCTGAGTAGATGAACAAAGCCGGACCAGCATGCAGTACTGGCTTTCCACACGGTGGCGAATACCCACGGTTACAGCACCCGGGGCGACGCTACGGTGAACTCAAACACTTACCCATCGGCCCGATGCTGGTGGAGAACCCGCTGGTTACCCGCCGCCGCATCG
This sequence comes from Nocardia sp. IBHARD005, assembly GCF_052814245.1. Taxonomy (NCBI): domain Bacteria; kingdom Bacillati; phylum Actinomycetota; class Actinomycetes; order Mycobacteriales; family Nocardiaceae; genus Nocardia; species Nocardia sp. IBHARD005. Next base: position 1,781,758 of record NZ_CP199935.1, on the reverse strand, counting down.
ATGAGCTCGAGGGTTTGGTCATCTCGATCCGGCACAAAGGCATCCTGCAGCCACTGATCGTGGGACGCGCGGCGGCCTTCCGGCTCGCCCGGCCAGACGCGCAATTACCGCCCGGGGCGGAGTTCGTGGTGGTTGCGGGGCACCGAAGGTACGCGGCCGCGCGGCTCGCGGGCCTGGCCACGGTGCCGGCCATCATCCGCGACGACGTCGTCGCCAAGGCAGACAACGTGGTGGTCTCGCTGGTGGAGAACGTGCACCGGGCCAAGCTGGTGCCGTTGGAGGAGGCGCGGATGCTGGCGGTGCTGCGCGATCTCGGGCTCACCCAGCGCGAGATCTGCGAGCGCACCGGCGTCAGCCAGGGGCAGGTGTCCAAACGACTACGACTACTGGACCTCCCGATCTCGCTGCAGGACGAGATCGAGGAGGGCTCGCTAACGGTGATCGATGCGTTGACCGTCCTGCAGAACCTGTCCGATCCCGCGCAGCAGCAGCGGTGTGTGGCGTTGAGCCAGCAGCACAGCCGTTCGGTCCGCAGCGTGCTGCGCCAGCTCGAACGCGAGCCAGCGGCGCCCCCGCGTAGCCCCGATCCGAAGCCGGAACCTGTTGCTGGTTCCCGGAATGACGCGCCTACGCCACACTTGACCCCGGTGCCCTCGCCCGCTCCGCCGCAGGTCCCGGACCTCGAACTACTCAAGGGTCCCGACGTGAGCGCGTTGCACGCGGCCTCGGCGCAGGCCCGGGCGACCGCCTGCCAGTTGCTCGTGCAGCGCGGCCTCGCCGGGCGCTTCGCCACCGAATTGCTCATGGATCTCGCGCTCGATCCCCCGATCGCCCGCTCGGCCGACGCGGTGCAGGCGGCCCGGATGGTAGCCCAGCGGTGGATCCGGTCGATGCCCGTCAAGGACATCGAGCGCGAACCGACCGAGGCCGAGCTCGCGTGCGCCGAGCTCGCCGGCGCCGGGCTGGCGCCGAGCGACCTGGCCGGGGCGATCGCGCTGGCCCATCGCGAGATCGATCTGAAATTCGCGGCGCCGCTGAATCGTCCGTGGCGGCGCTCCGCCCGTAGGCACATCAGCCGCCTCGCCCGGTGGGGGGTGCACGAACCGAGCTCCTATGAACTGGCCCGCCTAGAGGAGCCCGAAGAGCCCAACCATCACATCGAATCCCGCTGATTCCATGGAATCAGCGTCGAAGGCCATGGAGGTCGCAATGTCGGTGCAGTACGTCGTCGGTATCAATATCGGATTCCATGATTCCTCCGCCTGTCTGCTACGCGACGGTGCGCTGCGGATGATGGTTGAACAGGAGCGAGTGAGCCGGCGCAAGCGGGCGCTCGCCCAGAGCCCCGCCGACGCGGTGGCCGCCTGCCTGCAAGCCGAGGGTATCGGCCCCGACGAGGTCGACGTGCTGGCGATCGGCTGGGACTTCCGCGACACCGCGATGGGCCGGATGAAGCGCTTCGGCGACGAAGCCCTAACGCGCGCAATCCTTCCCGGCCGCACCCGCCCCGCGCCGCCGGTGCGCTGGGTGCCGCATCACATCGCGCACGCTGCCTCGGCCTACTACAGCAGCGGACTCGAGGAGGCGGCGGTCCTGGTGGTGGACGGCGCGGGCGAGCGCACCGCCACCACCATCGCGACCGCCACCCCGGCCGGCATCGAGATCGTGCGGGAATGGCCGATCTCGCAATCGCTGGGCTTCCTGTACGCGGCCGCGACCCGCTGGTCCGGGTTCGGTGATTGGGGCGCAGGCAAACTCATGGGCCTGGCGGCCTATGGACGACCGACCGACGATTCGCCGGTGCGCGTCACCGCAGACGGCTACGAACTCGTCGTCGACGGCCGCCGGCTGGAAATCGCCGAGGACGACGGCCGGGCCGCGCGCGGGCCGATGCTGAGCCAGTTCCCGGATTTCGAGAAGGCCATGCTGGGCCGCTTCGCCGAGATGTACCCGTATGCCGAGCGTTCCGACAGCGGCGAAGACGCCATCGCCTACGCCGATTTCGCCGCCTCGATCCAGGACGGCCTGGAACGGGCGATGGCCGCGCTCGCCGAACAGGCCGCGGGAACCGGGAAATCCGCGCTGGTGCTGGCTGGCGGCGTGGCGATGAACTGCTCGATGATCGGCGGGCTGATCCGCGCAAGCACCTTCGACACGGTCTACGTGCCGCCGGTACCCACCGATTCCGGTGTCGGGCTCGGCGCCGCCCTCGTGGTCGCTGCAGAGCAGGACGGGTTCGCGCCCACCGTCATCGATCATCCCTATTGGTCCAACGACATCGACCGCGACGAAGCCGAAACCGCCCTCACCGCAGCCGGTTTGACTGGCCGCGAGCTAGCCGAGGACGATCTGGCCGCCGAGGTGGCGGGCCTGCTCGCGGCGGGCCGCATCCTCGGCTGGGCGCGCGGACGGGCCGAGATCGGCGAGCGCGCGCTGGGTGCGCGCAGCATCATCGCCGACCCGCGCAGCCGGACCACGCTGCGCCGGTTGAACGTTCTCAAAGGCCGGGAGATGTGGCGTCCGGTCGCGCCGAGCGTGTTGGCCGAGCGCATCGACGAGGTGATGGAGACACCGGTCGGCTCCCCCGCCCGCTTCATGCTGGCGGCCGGGCGGGTGCGCGCCTCGATGCGCACCATCGTGCCCGCGGTCACCCACGTCGACGGCACCGCGCGACCGCAGCTGGTGGACCGGCGCACCAATCCGGGCTACTGGTCGATGATCGAGAATTTCCGGCGGCTGACCGGGGTGCCACTGGTGGTGAACACCTCGTTCAACCTCGCGGGCGAGCCCATCGTGCGCACCGCTGCGGATGCCATTTCGACCTTCCAACGCTGCCCGGAAATGGACGCACTTGTGCTCGGACCGATGCTGGTCGAACGTCCGGAAAACGCCGGGACCAGGACGAACTGATGTCCGGCCGGAAATTCGTTGACCCCGCTGGAATTTCGCCGCCACTTGCTAACCTGGCCGATATGACGATCTCGCGGAGCTTCGTGAACATCTGCAGTGACCAACTCCCGACAACGCGTGACTTCTATGTAGATCTACTCGGTTTCCAGGTCGGCTACGACAGCGATTGGTTCGTGCAACTCAGCGACCAGGATTCCGACGCCACCATCGGCATCATGGCCCGTGATCATGAGCTGGTGCCCGAACAGGCCCGCGGCAAGGCCACCGGCTCCTACCTCACCGTCGTCGTCGACGACGTGGAACCGGTCTTCGCCCGGGCCAAGGAGCTCGGCGTCCCGATTGTCGAAGAGCCCCGGGATCTGTTCTACGGCCAGCGGCGCATGCTGGTCACCGATCCCAACGGCGTGCTCGTCGACGTGTCCAGCCCGACCGCGGCACCGCCCACCGGCCTCTGACATGTCCACCCAGGATTTGCTGGCTCCGGTGCGCGCCTGGTTGCGCGCCGGAGCCGAATCCGGTGGTCCGGGTGCGCCTTTGGAGGCGGTCCTGAGCACGGTGGACGCCGCGGGCAAGGCGGACGCGCATTGGATCCGCCTGAGCCGGGTCGACCACGGCGTCGTATTCGGCGCGTCGCACGGCTCCGACCTCGGCCTGGATCTCGCGCTCGAATCCACGGCTGTGCTCTGTGTGCACGCGCCGCGGGGTCCGCAGCGCGCCCGCATCGCCTGCGTCGCAACTCGTCTGGATCCGCTCGACTCCGACCGTCTCTTCGACGAGCTGGACCGGCACGCCCAGCTGCGCACCTGGCTGCCGGGCCGGGACAACCCCGAAGCCGACACCCTCGCCGTCGTCCGGTTCCGGTTCAACGGCCAGCTCATTCCACGACCGCACGCGTGGGGCGGCTACCGGCTGCTCCCGACCGCGGTAGAACTCGGCACGGCAATCCCGCTTCACTGATTCCACCGGCAAGGGGGCGATAGTGACCGACCATGCGATCGAAATACACGGTCTGCGAAAGACATTCGGCGAACGGACTGCGGTCGAGGAGCTTTCCTTCACTGTCGCGCCGGGTTCGGTGACCGCCCTGCTCGGGCCCAACGGCGCGGGCAAGACCACCCTGGTGCATCTGCTGGCCACCCTGCTGCGGCCCGACGCCGGTTTGGCGACGGTGGCCGGGCACGATTTGCTCGCCGAGCCGGAACGGGTGCGCGCCTCGATTTCGCTCACCGGACAGTTCTCGGCGGTCGACGAGGTACTCACCGGGCGGCAGAACCTGATCATGTTCGGCCGGCTGCAGGGGTTGTCCCGACGGGCAGCCAAGGAACGCGCGGCCCAGGTGCTCGCGGACTTCGCCCTCACCGACGCCGCCGACCGCCCGGCGGGCAAGTACTCCGGCGGCATGCGGCGCCGCCTCGACCTGGCCTGCAGCCTGGTGGTGCCGCGTCCGATCCTGTTTCTCGACGAACCGACCACGGGCCTGGATCCACGCAGCCGCCACCAGCTGTGGGAGGTGGTGGACGGGTTGCGGGCGACAGGCACGGCGGTGCTGCTCACCACCCAGTATCTCGAGGAGGCCGACCGGCTCGCCGACCGCGTCGTGCTGATCGACCACGGGCGGGTCAAGGCCGAAGGCACACCCGCCGAGCTCAAAGCCGCTGTCGGACAGACGGTGTGCGCGGTGCGGGTGGAGGGCGAGGAGCAGCGGGAGACAGTCGCGCGGCTGCTCGCGGAGCTGCGCCCGCGGATCGAGGGCGGTGAGATCGTCGTCCCCGACGCCTCGGCGGCCGTAACGGCCGGCATCGCGCGGCGCTTGGACCGGGCGGGCATCGAACCGAGCGGGCTGACCTTGCGCCAGCCCAGTCTCGACGAGGTGTTCTTCGCGCTCACCGGCGCGGGCGCGCATGCCGAGGACGCGACAGCCGACAGCGGTGCCGCATGGTGACCGCGGCGCCGGCGCAGGCCGCGCTGCTCGCGGGCCGCAATATCCGCCGATTGCGCACGCCCGCCACAGTTTTCGGCGCGGTGGTGATTCCGCTGGTCTTCTTCATCGGCTTCTCGGCGGTACTCGGGCGCATGCTCGAGTACCGCGGCCTGGACGCGGCGCAGTACCTGACGCCCGCGATCGTGGTGCAGGCCGGGATGTTCACTGCCATGTCCGCCGGGTTCGCGGTGTCCTCGGACGTCGCCGAGCGGGTCATCGTGCGGTTCCGGACGATGTCGGTCGGGTGGACGGCGATCCTCGCGGGGCGGCTGGCCGCCGATGGGCTGCGGGTCGTCGGGTCGGTGCTGGTCGTGACGCTCGCGGGTATGGTCGCCGGGTTCCGGTTCCACGGCACCGCGCTCGATGCCGCTGGATTCGTCGCGCTCGCAGTGCTTTTCACCCTGGTCCTGGCCACCGGCGCGGCCGCCCTCGGCGCGGGCTCCGACGACCCGGAGTCGGTCAACGCGCTGCTGCAGATCCCCTATCTGCCGCTGATCATGCTTTCCTCGGCGTTCGTGCCGGTCGCCGCGTTCCCGGGGTGGCTCGAGCCTGTCATCCGGAATTCGCCGGTGACCGCGGTCGTCGAAGCGCTGCGCGGACTCGCGGATGCGGAACCCGGCACGCCCGCGCTCCCGGCCGCGCTGACCTGGCTCGCCGTGCTCGGTCTGCTGTTCGTGGTGCTGTTCCAGCGCTCGCTGCGCACAGCGATGGTGCCCAAATGAGTATCGCCATCGAGACCTTCGTGCTGGCCGAGCGCAATCTGCGCCGGTTCGCGGCCAGCCCGCGCGCGGTGATCGGCACGCTGCTGTTCCCGCTGTTGCTCATGCTGATCATGCTGGCGGCGTTCTCCGAGATGGTGACCGGCGTCAGCGGCGGTGCCTATATCGATCGGCTGGCGCCGCTGATCGTGTTGTACGCGGCCGCTTTCGGCGCGGTGAACACCGGACTGGGCCTGTTCAACGATCTCCGATCGGGCCTCATCGATCGAATCCGCTCGCTGCCGGTGCACCGCGGCGCCGCCCTGCTCGGGCGGGTGGCCGCGGATCTGGTTCGCATCGTGGCGGTGGCCGCGTTGATCACCCTCGTCGCCGCGGCCTTCGGCTTCCGGTTTAGGGGCGGCCTGGCCGGGGTCGTGGGATTCGGGTTGATCGCGCTCGTCGTCGGCTGGATGTTCCTGTGGCTGGCCGTCCTCATCGCACTGCGGGCGCGGACCGCCGACGGTGTCAGCGCGGCATTGAACGGCCCGCTCACGCTGCTGCTGTTCCTGTCCACGGGATTCGCTCCGGTCGAAGCGTTTCCGGGCGCCCTGCAGCCGATCGTGCGCGCGAACCCGTTGAGCGTGGCGAGTGCGGCGATGAGCGGGCTGGCCGGTGGTGGTCCGGTGACCGGGCCGGTGCTGTGGACGCTGCTGTGGGCGGGCGCGGTCACGCTGGTGGCGGCTCCACTGGCCATTGCGCTGTTCGGTCGCCGCGGTCGCTGAGCCGCTATTCCCGTGCTGCCCGGGCCGAGCCGTTGCGGCGGGTAACCCGTGGCGACCACACTCGAAAACTATGTCCCCCCAACGGATAACCACGCTGCTCCCGAGCTTGCGACCACTGGATCCGGCGGTGCTGGAGGATCCGTACCCGACCTATCGGCAATTGCGTGACGCCGGCCCGGTGTGCCGGGTCAGCCCGGCCGCGTACGGCGTCACCCGGCACGCCGAAGTGGCGGCGCTGCTAAAGGACCCGCGGGTGAGTCACAAGTTTCCGGAGTCCGATCCCCGGTTCGCCGCGCAGGATCCGGTGGCGTTCGAACTCGCGCGCCGGATCATGTCAACGCGCGAGGCGCCCGACCACACCCGTATCCGAAAACTCGTCGCGCCCGCGTTCGGACCACGCCAGGTGGCGCGCCTGCGCGCGGACATCGCCGGCCAGGTCGAGCGCCTGTTCGCGGCGGGCATAGAACGCGGGCGAATGGATATCGTGAACGACCTCGCGCTGCCGCTGGCGGTCGGGACGGTGTGCGGCGTGGTCGGCCTGCCCGACCAGGTGCGCGACGAGATCGCCGGGCGGGCAGCGGATCTGAGCCGGGCCTTCACCCCCTTCGCCATGCCCGAACGCACCCGGGGCGCGGCGGCGAGCGCACTGGCCTGGCTGCGCTCGATCATCGCCGAGGAGCTCGCGCAGCGCAGGTATGCACCGCGCGACGATCTGCTGACCAATGTGCTCGGCGGGGCCGAGGACGAACGGCTGAGCCTCGAAGAGGCCATCGACAACGTGGTTTTCGTGTGTTTCACCGGCTACGAGACCACGGTGAACATGATCTCCAACGGCTGCGCGGCGCTGCTGCGCTTCCCGGATCAGCTCGCGCTGCTGCGCGAGGATCCCGCCCTGGTGCCGACCGCGGTCGAGGAGTTCCTGCGCTATGAGGCGCCCAGCCAATACGGCGCGGGCATCGCGCAGGAGCCGATCACGCTGGGCCCCAGCACGATCAAGCCGGGCCGCGTGGTGTTCCTACTGCTCGGCTCCGCTAACCACGACGAACGCGTCTTCCGCCATCCGGACCGGGTCGATGTGACCCGCTCCCCCAACCCCCACGTCAGCTTCGGCGGCGGCCCGCACCGCTGCGTCGGCGCCGCGCTCGGCCGCGCCGAGGGCGAGGTCGTCTTCGACGCGCTGGCCCGCCGCCTCATCCGCTTCGAACCCGACGGCGCGCCGGTGCGCGCGCCCAACGCCTCCATGCGCGCCTACGCCGAACTACCAGTCGCGATCGGCGCGGCCTGAAACCAGGCCCGATACGGAAAGGTTCCCGATGGACCCGCAGTTGCAACGAGCCGCCGCCATGATGCCCCGCACCGATCTCACCGATCCGGTCGCCGCACGCGAGGCGACGCTGGCCTTCAAGGAGTTCGTCGGTGTGCCACCGACTCCCGACTCGATCCAGATCGAGGAGCTCGAGATCCCGGGCGGCTCGGGCGCGCCCGCCCAGCTCACCCGGATCTACCGGCCCAAGGTCACCTTGCGGCCGCTGCCGGTGATCGTCTACTACCACCCCGGCGGCTTCGTGCTCGGCGATCTCGACACCGACCACGCCCGCGTGCTGCGCCTGGTCGAGGGGGCCGGCGCCATGGTGGTGACCAGCATGTTCCGGCTCGCGCCGGAGCATCCCTTCCCCGCGGGCATCGAAGACGCCTACGCCACCCTGTGCTGGACCGCGGAGAACGCCGCGCTCATCGGCGCCGACGCAGACCGGATCGCGGTGGGCGGCTGCAGCACCGGCGCAACCTTCGCCGCGGCGATCTCGCTGCTCACCCGCGACCGCGGCGGGCCGCAGCCGATGTTCCAGCTGCTGCTCTACCCCGCCCTGGACGACCGCCTCGACACGCCATCGATGACACAGTTCGAGGACATCCCGGGTGGGGATCGCACCGGCGCGGAACTGATGTGGCGGCACTATCTCGGCCCGCTGTACGGCAGCAGCGAAGTGCCCGCGTACGCGGCTCCGGCACGCGCACAGGACCTTTCGGGCCTGCCGCCGGCGTATCTGATGGTCAACGAGATCGACGTGTGCCGGGACGAAGAGCTGGCCTACGCGATGCGACTGATCGCTGCGGGGGTGCCCGTCGAACTGCACCACTATTCGGGCACCTTCCACGCGTTCGAGTCGATGGTCCGCGGCTCGGAGATCTCCCGGCGCGCGCTCGACGAGCAGATCGCGGTGGTGCGCCGGGCGCTGCGCCGCCGCCCGGCCGCTCGCGCGCAGCAGGAGCCCGCCCGATGAACAGCAGCCGCGCGGTGGCCGCCGCCGAAGACCTGCTGCGCTCACATCAGGAGGTCACCGCGCCGACCACCTTCGGGCTGCTCGGGGCCGAATGGGAGCTGCTACCAGGGGTTTACGCGCCCGCACTGACCAGCTCGGCCGCACTGTACGCCGAGTGGCTGCCCTATCCGGTCGGCGGTTCGTTCTGCGAGGTGGGCTGTGGCACCGGCTATCTGGCGGTGCTGGCGGCCGAACGGGGGTGCGCGCGGGTAGTCGCGCTCGATGTCAGCCCGGCCGCGGCCGAGAACACCCGGCGCAATGCCCGGCGCCACGGGGTCACCGAGCGCGTCGAGGTCGCCGTCGGCGATCTGTTCGCCCCGCTCACGGCCGAGGATCGATTCGATGTCGTGTTCTGGAACTCCGCGTTCATCGACGCCGCACCCGAATCATCCCCGACCGACAACGATCTCGCGCCGGCGTTCTTCGACGACGGCTACCGCACCCACCGCCGCTTCCTCGCTGACGCCAGCCCGCATCTGGCGCCCGGAGGGCTGCTGCTGCTCGGCTTCTGCGACCTGGGCAATCGGTCGCTGCTGGAATCGGTTGCTGCGCAAGAGGGTTGGCGGCCACGCACGGTTCGCGCCTGCACCACACCGTCACCGGGTGGGCAGTTGAGCTTCGAACTGATCGCGCTGGAGCGAGCGTGACCGGACTGCTGGACTGGATCGCACGGGCGGAGATCGAGGACACCGGGCGGGGTATCCATCTCGCCGATCGCGACGACTGGACCCTGTGGTCCTATCCGCGGCTGGCCGGGCTGACTCGCACGACGGCGGCCGGATTGCGCGGCAGCGGCGTCGATCCCGGCGATGTCGTGGTGATCGTGGCGCGGTCCGGGCCGGGCTTCGTCGCCGCGTTCTTCGGGGCGCTGCTGGCCGGGGCGACACCGGCTCCGGTGCCACCCCGGGCTCCGTTCCGCACGGCCGATACCTACGACAACCATCTGGCCGCACTGCTACGGCTCGCCCAGCCCGCCGCGGTGCTCACCGACGCCGATCTGCTCGAGCATTTGCGTCCGGTGGTCGGGGCATCCGCGCCTTGCTTGTCGATCGACGAACTTCTCGCCGCTCCGGCATGCGCGCCGGTCAAGGTATCGGCCGCCGATGCGAAACCGCCTGCGCTACTGCAGTTCACCTCCGGATCGACCGGCAACCCGCGCGGCATCCGCGTCCCGCACGACGCGCTCGCGGCCAATATCGCCGCCATCCGTGCCTGGCTGCACTGGCGACCCGAAGACGCCTGCGCGTCGTGGCTGCCCGTCCATCACGACATGGGCCTGATCGGCTGCCTGCTGACCCCGATCGTCACCGGCGCGGACCTGTGGCTCATGCAACCCGAGCACTTCATCACCCGGCCCGAACGCTATCTGCGCTGCTTCGGCCCGAGCGGTGCCCGGTTGACGGCGATGCCCACCTTCGGCCTCACCCACATCCTGCGGCGGCTGCGCGATCAGAGTTTCACCGCGCACCTGGCCGCGACGGACCTGTCGGGCTGGCGCGCGGCGGTGATCGGGGCCGAGCGCGTCGACCCGGCGGTGCTGGACGAATTCGAGTCGGCGCTGGCGCCTTTCGGGCTGCGCCCGGGCACCTTGCTGCCCGCCTACGGCCTGGCCGAGGCCACCCTCGCCGCAACCGGTGTGCCGCTCGGGCGGGCGCGCCGGGAGTTCCGGGCCGACCCGGCGACACTGACCGTCGGCGAGCAGGTTCACGAGGCGCCGGACGGCAGCCGGATCGCCGGATGCGGTGCGCCGCTGGACGAGACCCGCGTCACGGTGACCGGCGCGGACGGCCGGGAGCTACCGGAGCGGCACGTCGGCGAGATCGTGGTGCGCGGCCCCGCCGTCGCCGCGGGTTACGTCTCCGCCGGCTCGACCGCCTCCACCACCCGACTGGACGACGGCACACTGCACACCGGCGACGCCGGATTCATCGACGGTGGTGAACTTTTCGTGATCGGCCGACTCGGCGACGCACTCAAGGTGCGCGGCCGCCTGGTCTACGCCGAGGATCTGGAGGCGGCACTGGGTGCTGCCGGGCTGCCCCTGGCCCGGCTGGCCGTCGCCCTCGGCAGTCATCACGGCAGCCCGACCGCAGTCGCCGTGCTCGAAGACGCCACCCCGCAGCGGGCCGAAGCGAGCGCGCGCATTCTGCGCGCGGCGGCGGGCGGCGCCGAGGTGATCGTGGTGGCCGCGGAGTCGGGAACCATCCCGCGAACCACGAGCGGAAAACCCCGTCGGCGCGCCCTGTGGCAGTGGTTCGTATTCCGGCAAACAACCTCGTAGACAGGCGATTTCGACCGATCCTGGCAGTAGCCTCGGTGAGGTGGAAGAACGATCAGAAGCCGAAGTCAGAGCCACCATCCGCGATTTCGTGAAGGCGCTCGCGCCAGCCCCGCGTACCGATGATGTCACCGGCGCGCACCTCGTCGACGATCTGGGCTACCACTCGCTCGGGTTGGTCGAGCTGGCGTTCGCTCTAGAGGACGCCTTCGACCTACCCCCGATCGACGAGCAGAGTGCGAGCAGCATTCGCACCGTCACCGATATCGAGGACTACTGCGTCGGGCAGCTCGTCGAGCTCGACGCGCTGGTCCCCGGAAGTCGATGAGCAGAAAGGCCGGACCGTGACCACTCCCGCACGCCCCACCGCCTCGGTCGAGGCGATCGAACGTTTCACCGAGCTCGCCGATTACGTCATTCCCTTCACCATTCGCGCGGTCGGCGAACTCGGGGTGGCCGATCAGCTGCGCGACGGCAGCAAGACCATCGAGGAACTCGCCGTCGCCACCAACAGTCATTCGCCGTCGCTGTATCGCGCGCTGCTCGCGCTGGCCAGCAAGGGCATCTTCACCGAGGTTGAGCCCGGCCGTTTCGGGCTGACCCCGATGGCGGAGCTGCTGCGCAGCGACACCATGCTGTCGCTGCGGGACGGTTACCGTCTGCTCAGCGCCGATATTCAGGCCTGGGCCCGGTTCGACTACAGCCTGCGCACCGGCACCGCCGCGTTCGACCTGGTGCACGAGCAGGGGTACTGGGACTACCTGGCCACCCATTCGGCCTACAGCCGCCGCTTCGACCGCGCCATGCAGACCTTCACCAAGCTCGAGGCACGCGCGATCATCGCCGCCTACCCGTGGACCGGCGTGGAGACGGTGGTCGACATCGGCGGCGGCAACGGCGCGTTCCTGAGCTTCCTTTTGCGCACCTACCGCACCATGCGCGGCACCCTGTTCGATCAGCCGCACGTGGTCTCCGGGGCCGACGCGGTGCTGGCAGCGGCGCGCGTCGAGGACCGCTGCACCGTCGTCGCCGGCAGCGCCTTCGAGTCGATTCCCGCTGGGGCGCAGGTCTACACGATGAAGCGGGTGCTCTACGACTTCGACAACGACGAAGCCGTCACCATCCTGCGCAATGTGCGCGCGGCCATGACCGACGATAGCCGGTTCCTGCTGTGCGATCCGGTGCTGGAGCCCGGCGACCGTTCCGATATCAGCACCACCTACGGGCGGATCTACGACCTGCTCATGCTGGCGATGGTCTCGGGTCACGCGCGCAGCGTCGACGAGCTCGCCAAGCTGTTCTCCGAGGCGGGCCTGCAGTTGACCAGAGTTGTTCCGACCCATGTGTTTCCGATCGTGGAGGCACGGCCGGTCTGAGAGGGGAAGCTTTCGTGACGACCGTTCCCGAGCTCGACGATCTGGCGATCATTCGCGTAGACGGCGCCGAGATCGATTGCACAGCAGTCGAAACCTCCATCGTAGTCGGCGTCGAGGAGATCGCGGCACTGGGCTGCTGTCTCGTGCAGCCGGTGTTCGGTGGCGGGCTCGTGCTGCTCGCCGAGATCGCGGCGCCGCTGTCGTCGGCCGCATCGCGGGCGGTGGCACGCGCCATCCGGGGCGCGATGATCGCGGGGCATCGGATCGCCCCGGAGCACGTCGTGTTGCTGGCGGCGGGCGAGCTGGCGCGCCGCGACGGCGGGTCGATCATTCGCGCGGAGGCGGTAAACCGGTATCGGCGTGCGGATTTCGCGCCGATCCACACCGACGCCGGTGCGCAGGCGTCGGCGGGGGTCGCGCTCGCACCTGCCGCGCCGGACGAAGCACAGAGCCTGGGCGAACGGACCGGCGGACCGCCGATGGACATCGACGCGGTGCGTGCCGATGTCGCCGAGCGCTGCGCGGTCAATCTCACCAAAGCGCGTGCGGCCGAGGATCTTACGCGGTTCGGCGTGGACTCCGTCGGCGTGATGAGCCTGGTCGGCTACTGGCGTATCCGGGGCTGGGACGTCCGGTTCGCCGAGCTGATCGAGGATCCGACGCTGGCCGCCTGGTCCAGGCTGCTCACCGGCCGAGGGGGCGAACCGACCGATCAGTCACGATTGCTCGACCCGACTGCCATGCACACCGGCAACGGGCCGCTCCCCCGAGCTGCCGACTCGACGGCTCCTTTCCCGCTGACCCCGGTGCAGTACGCCTACTGGCTCGGCCGCGCCGACGACCAGCCGCTGGGCGGGGTCAGCGCGCACTACTACGTCGAATTCGACGGTCCCGCGCTGGATCCCGACCGGCTCGAGCGCGCTGTGCGGGCACTACTTGCCCGTCAGCCGGGCCTGCGCACCCGCGTGCTCGACGACGGCACCCAGCAGGTGCTCGACCGATCGCCGTGGCCCGGCCTCACGGTCGCGGATCTGCGCGAGCACGACGACGACGCGCGTGTGGCCGAGCTGCTGTCCCTCCGCGCCGACCTGGCGCACCGTCGCCTCGATGTCGATGCGGCGGAACTGATCGATCTGCGACTATCACTGGTACCCAACGGATCTCGGCTGCACCTGAATGTCGACCTAATCGCCGCTGACGTCCTGAGTATCCGCATCATGCTCACCGAGCTCGCCGCGCTCTACTCCGAACCCGAGGCCGCGCTCGCGCCCTTGCCAGTCGACGTGGCCGGGTACCTGGCCACGCGGGAGGCCCAGCGTGCGGTGGCCCGCGCCGCCGACCAGCAGCACTGGGCCGGCCGGCTCGACGATCTCCCGGGCCCGCCGGATCTGCCGCTGGCCTGCGACCCGGGAACGATCCGCCCGGTCCGCTTCCGCAGGCACAGCGTCCACATCGCCGCCTCCGCCCGCAATCGCTTGGCCGAGCGCGGAATCGAGCGCGGCGTGACCCTGCCGATGGTGCTGATCACCGCGTACGCGGAGGTCCTCGCCGCCTGGAGCGGCAGGCAGCGCTTCCTGCTCAATATTCCGCTGTTCGATCGCGCCGCCGACCAGTCGGGCCTGGACGCCCTGATCGGCGACTTCACCAATCTGCTGCTGCTCGACGCCGACATGTCCGGGCCGGTCGGTTTCGCGGAGCGAGTCGCCGCAATACAGGCGCGTTTTCGCGCCGACGCCGCGCACTCGGAGTACTCGGGCGTGGACGTGCTACGCGATCTGCGCCGGCTCCGGCCCGATACCGCCCTGCCCGCTCCGGTAGTGTTCACCGGCGCGGTCGGCATGGGCGACCTGTTCGGCCCCGATGTGCGGACGCGGCTCGGCGATCCGGGCTGGTCGATTTCCCAGACGCCCCAGATCTGGCTCGACCACCAGGTGCTCGACGCCGCCGGCGGACTGGTCGTGAACTTCGACGCGGTCGAGGGACTCTTCGACGACGGTGTCATCGAAGGCATGGCCGAGACTTACGAGCAGCTGATCACCTTGCTGACCGGACCCGACGATCTCGCCTGGGCCGCGCAGGTCCCCGCGCTCGTGCCCGCTGACACGCAAGCGACCCGCACCGCCGTCAACGAGACGACCGCACCGATGTCGGCAAAGGTGTTGCACGAGAACTTCTTCGACCATGCCCGCCGCGCGCCGGATCGTCCCGCCTTGCTGTGGGGGCTCGACGGCGAACCCGGCAGCGGGCGCTGGACTTACGGCGAGCTGGCCGGGCGTGCGCTGCACCTGGCCGGCGCGATCGCGGCTCAGGCCGAACCCGGTGCGATGGTGGCGGTGCAGCTGTCGAAGGGCCCGGATCAGATCGTTGCCGTACTCGGTGTGCTCGCGGCCGGCTGCGCCTACGTGCCGATCGGTATCGATCAGCCGATCCGGCGCCGGGATGCGGTGCTGCAAGCCGCGGGCGTACGCACCATCGTGGACGCGGAATTCGAGGTGTCCGGCGCGACGCCGCTGCCCGCACCGCGAGCGGTCGCCACTGCCGAAACTGCCTATGTCATCTTCACTTCCGGCTCGACGGGCACGCCCAAGGGCGTGCAGGAAACGCACCGCGCGGCCATGAACACCATCGAGGACATCAACGAACGATTCGCGGTCGGCCCGGAGGATCGGGTGCTCGCGGTCTCAGCGCTGGATTTCGATCTCTCGGTTTATGACGTGTTCGGCGTACTCGGCGCGGGCGGCGCATTGGTGCTGATCGACGAATCCGAGCGACGCGAGGCCCGGCGCTGGTGGGATCTCGCCCAGGCGCACGGCGTCACGATCTGGAACACCGTGCCCGCCCTGCTCGAGATGCTGCTCGAGGGAGCGCCCGCAGATGTGCCCACCCCCGCACTGCCCGCCGCCCTGCGGCTGGCCATGGTCTCCGGCGACTGGGTGCCGCTGGAGCTACCGCACCGCCTCGCCGAGGGCGGGGCGGGGCGCTGCCGCCTGATCGCGATGGGCGGGGCCACCGAGGCCGCGATCTGGTCCAACGCCTTCGACGCGACGGGCGGTGCGCCGCCCGGGTGGCGTTCGATCCCCTATGGTCTGCCGCTGCGCAATCAGCGGTTCCGTGTCGTCGACGAGCAGGGCCGTGACCGCCCCGATCAGGTACCGGGCGAGTTGTGGATCGGCGGCGTGGGTGTCGCGCAGGGTTATCGCGGTGATCCGGCGCGCACCGCCGAGAAGTTCGTCACCATCGCGGGCGAACGCTGGTATCGCACCGGCGATCTCGGCCGCTATCGGCCGGGCGGCCTGCTGGAATTCCTCGGCCGGACCGACCATCAGGTGAAGGTGCGCGGGCATCGCATCGAGCTCGGCGAGATCGAATCCGCGCTGCTGTCACATCCGGCGGTGACCGCCGCCGTCGCCGTCGCCTTCGGTCCAGGTTCGGCGAATGGGCAAGCCACACGCGGCAATACCGGCACGCAGCTGGCCGCGTTCGTAGTCGCCGGCGACAAGCTCGACGCCGACGGCTTGCGCGAATACGCGCGGGCGCGACTGGCGCCGTATGCCGTGCCCGCGGTGCTGCGCGTGGTCGACGAGCTACCGCTGACCGCCAACGGCAAGGTCGACCGTGGCGGGCTAATCGCCCGCGCGGCCGCCCGTGGGCTCGCCGCCCAGCCCACCAGCACCGCACCGCACGGAGTGGTCGAGATGCAGGTCGCCGCGAGCTGGGCCGAGGTACTGGGCCTCGAATCGGCTTCGCGCGAGGACCATTTCGTCTCCCTCGGCGGTGACAGCCTGACCGCCACCCGCGTGGTCAGCCTGCTGCGCACCCGTGGCTACCCGAACGCCGGTGTCGGTGCGCTGTTCGCCGCGCCGGTGCTGCACGAATTCGCCGCCACACTGCGGGCCGAATCCGTAACCGAAAGCGCGCAACGCGAGCCGGCCCGGCTGATCCCCGGCGACCCCGCGACCCGGTTCGATCCGTTCCCCGCCACCGAGGTGCAGCGCGCGTACTGGCTGGGCCGCTCCCCGGAATTCGTACTCGGCGGCGTCGGCTGCCACTGGTACACCGAATACGACGGCACCGACGTCGACGTGCTGCGGCTGGAACTGGCCTGGAACCGGCTCATCGAGCGCCACGCCATGCTGCGCGCGGTCTTCGACGACGAGGGCGGACAACGGATCCTGCGCGATACCCAATGGTTCGCGATCCCCGAGATCGAGGCCGAAAGCGCCGACGGCGCAGCCGAACTGGAGTCTCTACGGGCCGAGATGTCCGAGCAGGTTTTCAACCCGGGATGCTGGCCGCTGTTCGACATCCGCGCGGTGCGCTACGGGACGCGCACCCGCATCGGCATCAGCTTCGACAATCTCGTCACCGACGCGATGAGCATCGCCATCCTCTACCGCGAACTCGACACCCTCTATCGTGACTCCCGGGCCGCCCTCGACCCGATCGAGATCAGCTTCCGCGACTACGTGCTCGGCGTGCGCCCCGACCCGGACCGGGAACAGGCCGCACGCGACTACTGGCAGCGCCGGGTACCCGAACTGCCGCCGCCACCGGATCTGCCGCTCGCCGCCGACCCGGCCGAAATCGGCATACCGCGCTTCACCCGCCGGGAAACCTTCGTACCCGCCGCGCAGTGGCAGCGGATCTGCGCCACTGCGCGCAGGCACGGGCTCACCCCCTCCTCGGTGCTGGCCACGGCCTTTGCCGAGGTGCTCGCAGCCTGGAGCGGGCAACCGCGAATGACGTTGACCGTCACGTTGTTCGATCGCCGACCCGTGCATCCCGACGTCAACGCCGTAGTCGGCGACTTCACCTCGCTGCTGCTGCTGGAATGCGCGCCCGCTCCCGGCGACGACTGGGCCGGGCGGGCCCGGCGCCTGCAAACCCAGATGGCCGCCGACCTCGAGCACAGCGATATCCCGGCCACCTGGGTGCTGCGCGAGCAGGCCCGCCGCTCCGGCGTCGCGGCCGCGGGCGCTCCGATCGTGTTCACCTCCACCATCGGCATGGGCACCGGATGGAGTCTGGACCGGGCCTTCGGGGACCGCGTCTGGGGCCTGTCGCAGACCCCGCAGGTCTGGCTCGACCATCAGGCGACGGAGGTCGACGGCGGCCTGTCACTGGTGTGGGACGCGGTCGAGGACCTGTTCGCGCCCGGCATGCTCGACGAGATGTTCGCCGAGGAGCAGCGAATCCTGTTGTGGCTGGCCGAGTCCGAGCACTGGGGCGGGTCCGGCCCGGCAACCTCGGCACGCGCGGTCGCCGGCACCCGCGCGGCCGATCGTGCTGCCGCGGCCCCGGCCGCCGCGGCAGGCGGCGGTCCACCCGAGGGCCCGCTCGAGGAACAGCTCGCGGCCCTGTTCGCCGATATTCTCGAGCTCTCGGCGGTCGGACGCGACGACAATTTCGTGGTCCTCGGCGGCGACAGTCTGGCCGCGACCCGGCTCATGCGCCGGGTCCGCGAAGCCACCGCCGCCGAGGTGCCGTTGCGCGCGTTCTTCGTCGCGCCGACGGTGCGCGGTCTGGCCGAGGCGGTACAGGCCCGGGCGGGTGTCTGGATGGACGAGGCCGAGGTGGAGGAAGGGACGCTGTGAGCATCGAGGACTTCGTCGACGAATTCGCCGCACTCGGGGTACGGCTGTGGGTCGAGGACGCGGCACTGCGGTTTCGCGCGCCCAAGGGAGTGATGACCGCCGAGCGCAAGCAGGCGATCACCGCCCGGCGGGCCGAACTCCTGGAATACCTTGCCGCGGAATCGGTTCTGTCGATTAACCCGACGCCGACCGCCCGCTTCGAACCGTTTCCGCTGACCGATGTGCAGGCCGCCTATCTGCTGGGCCGGCACGCGAGCCTGGATTACGGCAAGGTCGCCTGCCACGCGTATATGGAGATCGAGTACGAGGATCTCGACCCGGTTCGTTTCCAGCGGGCCTGGCGCACGGCAGTGCACCGGCACGACATGCTGCGCGCGGTGGTGCACACCGACGGCTATCAGCGGGTGCTGCCCGAGGTGCCGGATTACGAGATCGCCGTGGTCGACGTGCGCGGCCTGGACCCCGAACAGCAGCGGCGCGCCAGCGCGGACACCGCGGCGGAGATGTCACATCGCATGCACGACCCGCAGCAGTGGCCGCTGTTCGAACTGCGCATCGTGCGCGGCGAGCGCCGCTCGGTACTACATCTGTCGATCGATCTGCTGATCGCCGACTTCGTCAGCTTCCGCGCCCTGCTCGCCGAAACCGATCGGCTGCACCGGGATCCGTCCGCCGCTCTGCCCGCGCCGCCGGTCACCTTCCGTGATTACGTGCTCACCGAGCGCGGCATGCGCGACGGGCCGGGCTACCGGCGCGATCGCGACTACTGGTTCGAACGCATCGGTGAACTCTCCGGCGCACCGGAGCTGCCCATGCTGCCCGGGGCTGCCACCGATGACGCACCCGTGCGTTTTCAGCGCACCCAGTTGCGCCTATCCCCCGAGTCGTGGACCCAATTGCGCAACGCGGCAGCGCAACACGGCGTGACCGCCGCGGGTGTGGTGCTCGCCGCGTTCGCCGAGGTGATCGGGCGCTGGAGCCGGACACCGCGGTTCACCCTCGATCTCACGCTGCTCAACCGGCTGCCGCTGCATCCGGCCATCGGCGATGTGGTGGGCGATTTCACCTCGCTGAGCCTGCTGGAGGTGGGCCGCGAGGCCACCGTGCCGTTCGCCGAACGCGCCGTGGGTCTGCAGCAACGACTCTGGGCCGATCTCGACCACCGGAGCTTCTCAGGTGTGGAGGTGATGCGCGAGATCGCCCGCCGGCGCGGCCGCGGCGCGGCGCTTATGCCCATCGTGTTCACCAGTACCATCGGGCTTGCCACCGAAAGCCCTTCGGGTGCGGGCGAACCGGAAGGTCAGCTGCTCGACGGCATCACCCAGACGCCGCAGGTCTGGATCGACTGCCAGGCCATGGAGCGCGCCGACGCCCTCGAGGTCAACTGGGACTTCCGCCAGGGGTTGTTCCCGGACGGGCTCGTCGAGGAGATGTTCGGCGCATTCGCCGCACTGCTCGATGCGCTGCGCACCCGGCCGGACAGCTGGTCCACTCCCAGCCCTACGGCGTTGCCCCAGGCCCAACTGCGACGACGGGCCGACACCAACGACACCGTCGCCGCGGTGCCGGAGGGACTGCTGTGGCAGGACTTCCTGGCCCGCGTGCAGGAACAGCCCGACCGCCCGGCGATTTTCACCCCCGACGACCGCGCGACCTACGGTGAACTCGCCGCCCGCGCCTTCGCGGTGGCACAGGCTTTGCGCGCCAGAGATATTCGCCCCGGCGAGCTGGTCGGCGTGCGGATCGGCAAGGGCGTCGACCAGATCGCCGCGGTGCTCGGCGTGCTGCTGGCGGGTGCGGCCTACCTCCCGATCGATCGTGCGCAGCCGGTGCTGCGGGCGGCCGACATCCTCGACACGGCCGACGTGCGCGTCCTGCTGATCTCCGGCAGCCCACCGGAACCCGAATTGCCCGAGCAGCTCGAAAAATTCGACATCTCGGCGCTGGCCCCCGCCGCAGAGCTGCCGGAATCCGCACTCCGGGTCGTCGACCCGCGCACGCTCGCGTACACGATCTTCACCTCTGGCTCCAGCGGCAAGCCCAAGGGTGTGATGATCTCGCACCGGGCCGCGCTCAACACCGTCGCCGATATCAACCGCCGCTTCGGCGTCGGTCCCGGCGACCGCGTGCTCGGACTCGCCCAGCTCGGTTTCGACCTGTCGGTGTACGACATCATCGGACCGCTCTCGGTCGGCGGCGCCCTGGTGCTGCCCGCCCCCGATCGCGGGGCCGATCCCGCGCACTGGGCCGACCTGGTCGCCGAATTCCAGGTGACCGTGTGGGATTCGGTGCCCGCCCAGCTGCAGATCCTGCAGCACTACCTCCGCGCCGAGCCCCAGGTGCGCCTGGATACGCTACGGCTGGCGATGCTCAGCGGCGACTGGATCCCGGTCGGCCTGCCCGACGCGATCCGCGACCGCCTGCCCGAGTTGACCGTGGTCGGGCTGGGCGGTGCGACCGAGGTCTCGATCTGGTCGGTCTCCTATCCGATCGACGTCATACCCCCGGAGTGGCCGAGCATCCCCTACGGCGCGCCGCTGACCAATCAGAGCCTGCACATTCTCCATCCCCGGCTGGCCGACGCCCCCGACCTGGTCACCGGTGAGCTGTACATCGGCGGCATCGGCGTCGCCGAGGGCTATCTCGGCGATCCGGTGCGCACCGCGGCGCGGTTCGTGCCGCATCCGCGCACCGGCGAACGGCTCTATCGCACCGGCGATCTGGCCCGCTGGCTGCCAGACGGGCTGACCCAGTTCATCGGCCGCGCCGACAACCAGGTGAAGATCCGCGGCCATCGGATCGAGCCTGCCGAGGTGGTGACCGAGCTGGCCGAGGTGCCGGCGGTGGCCGACGCCGCGGTGGTCGTCACCGGCGAGCAGCTCGATCGCAAGCTGGTGGCGTTCGCCGTGGCCACAAAAGTGCCAGGCCAGCCGGCGGATTCGAGCCGTGACGAGCTTGACGCCGCACTGGTCCAGGCGCGGATCGGGCGCGGGATCGATGCGGCGGGCCTGGTCACGCTGACCGACCTGCTCGACCGCGCCGCCCTGCTGTCCATGCTGGCCGCCCTGGTCCGAACCGGGGTCGTGCACGCCGAAAGGATGACCGCCGACGGCGGCCCGCCACCCGCGTCCCGGCACGCCCGGCTGCTGCGCCGCTGGCTGCAGGCGCTGCGCGCCGCCGGAGTCGTGTCCGAGAACGCCGATCGCACGGGCAGTTCGGCGGAAGAACTCGGCGCCGAACTCGCGCAGCTGTGGGCGCGGATCGAAGACCAGCGTGCCGCGGTCGACTACGGGCGCGAGCTCGTCGACTACTTCCGCCGCAGCTGTGAGCACGCGGTCGCACTGCTACGCGAGGAAAGCGATCCGGTGGCGCTGTTGTTTCCCGAAGGGGACGTGACCACGGCCTGGGCCGCCTACAACGACAATCCTGCGGTCCGCTACGCGAATCGAGCCGCCGCGGCCTGGATCGCCAGGCTCGCCGCCCGCCGTGACCGGCCATTGCGGGTCTTGGAGGTCGGCGGCGGCGTCGGTGGCACGACCGCGGAACTCCTTGCCGCGCTGACCGATCGAGATGTCGACTACACCTTCACCGACGTCTCGCAGTTCTACCTCGCGCGCGCCGAGGAGCAGTTCGGCGCCGAGCCGGCGCCGGGCGTGCGGCTGCGCGCCGCCCTGCTGGATCTGGAGCGCGACACACGGACCCAGGGATTCGCTCCGAACTCCTTCGATGTCGTGGTCTGCGGCGATGTGCTGCACGCGCTGCGTGACGTCGACGCCGCGCTCGGCCGGATCCGGGAACTGCTCGTACCCGGTGGCCGGCTGGTGCTGCTCGAGGCCGTGCGGGAACACCTGCAGGCATTGACCTCACTGGAGTTCATGCTGCGCCTCGATCCGGGCAGCGCCGACTTCGAGGACTCCCGGCGCGGCCGCGACCGCACCTTCCTGCCGGTCACCGAGTGGCGCGAGCTGCTGACGGCGGCGGGCGCGGACGCGGTGTGCCTGGCGCCGACCGAGGACGACCCGATGGCCCGCGTCGGCATCGCGGCTCTCACCGCGCGCTTCAAAGCCGATATCGCGGAGTTGGATCCGGCGTGGTTGGCCGAGCAGGTGGCCCAGCGCCTGCCCCGCGCCATGGTGCCGGCGCGCATCGAGATCGTCGACGCGCTGCCGCTCACCGGCAACGGCAAGATCGACCAGGCGCGGTTGCACGAATGGGCTGGCGCCGCAGCCGAACCCGCCGCCACCGTGGACACGCCGCCGGTCGGCGAACTGGAAACCGAGCTGGCCTCGATCTGGGCGGCAGCGCTCGGGCTGGACGCGGTGGGCCGCGGCACCGACTTCTTCACCCTGGGCGGCGATTCCCTACTGGCCGCGCAGATCGCGGGCAAACTGCGCGATCGTGTCGCCGTGGCGGCGGGCACACCGTTCGACGAGCTGCTGCGGCTCATGCTGGAAGGCCCGACGGTCGCCGAGCTCGCGACCGAACTCACCGCGGGTGCGAGCCAAGGCCCGGCGGCGAGCGCGGAGTCGGCGGAGATGTGCGCGATGGTCGAGCTGGATGTGACGTCCACGGGCCCGGTGCGGCTGTTCGTGCACGACGGCACGGGACTGCTCGGCGGCTATCAGGGCGCGGTCATGGCAGTGCGGGGCACCGGCACCGCCCTGGGTCTGGGGTTGACGGATTCGTCTGGGCCACAGGGGCTTCCGACGGCGGGGCTGATCGACCGCGCGGCGCTGGACTATGTGCGGCTGCTCGACGGCAGCCTGCCGCCGGGTCGGCCGGTGGACATCATCGGCTGCGCGGCCGGTGCGCCGGTGGCCACCGAGGTCGCCCGGCTGCTCGGCGAGCGCGGCGGCGAGGTACGCACGCTCGTCCTGGTCGAGCCGGAACCCGTTGTTCTGGAACAGGTGCTGGGCTTGGCAGCGGACGCATCCGAGGAGCAGTTGGCCGCCCTGCTCGCCGAGCTGGCACCCGAATCCACCCTGCACACCGGGGCTTTGCGCGAGCGCTACGCGCACGGTGCCGCGGCCGCCGACGCCTACGTCCCCGACGCGTACGCCGGTGACATGGTGCTCGTAGTGCGCGAGCCGTCGGCCGCCGAGCGCTGGAGCGAGGCCTGCCTCGGTGAGCTACGCGTCATCGAGGCAGACCCCGCGCTGACGGTCCCGGAACTACTCGACGACCTTGCCGCGCTGACCGATCCGAGTCCGGCGGAACCGCGATGACCGACGTGCGCGATGAGTCCGG
Source organism: Nocardia sp. IBHARD005 (assembly GCF_052814245.1). Classification (NCBI taxonomy): domain Bacteria; kingdom Bacillati; phylum Actinomycetota; class Actinomycetes; order Mycobacteriales; family Nocardiaceae; genus Nocardia; species Nocardia sp. IBHARD005. Next base: position 1,758,571 of record NZ_CP199935.1, on the reverse strand, counting down.
CATCCGGGTCTCCCCAGGCATCCCACGCCACATGACGGTCGCGGTGCTCGGCGCCACCGGCGCGGTCGGGCGCGAGGTCTGTGGTGCGCTCTCGCGGGCCGGGCTGCCGGTGCGCGCCGCCGCCCGCAGCATCGGCACCGCCGACCTGCCGGCCTGCATCGAGGCACGGCCAGTCGACATCGCGGATCCGTGTGCGCTGCAGGCATTCTGCGCCGGATCACGTCTGGTGGTGAACTGCGCCGCTCCGTCCTCGCGCACCAGCGAGCCGGTGGCGCTCGCAGCGGCGCGATGCGGCGTGGACCTCGTCGACGCGGGCGATCACGATGTCTCGGTCCGGGGAGCGGCGGTCGTGGTCCGGGCGGCGGGCATGGCGCCCGGGCTCTCGGAGTTGCTGGTGCGCCGGGCCGCATCCGGGCTGGGTGCGGTCGCGCGGGTCGTCACGCATCTGGGCGGGCTCGACCGGTTCGCCGCAGGCGGTGCCGCGGACTATCTCGCCGGGATCGGACGCGACTCGGGTGCGGGGTTGGCGTGGCGATGCGGGGCCAGCGCGCCCAGCCCGTCGGGTGTGCACCGCGCCGTCGACCTGCCGCCGTTTCGTGAGCGCGTCGACGTGCACCCCTTCCTCAGCGCCGATCTCGTCCGGACGTTGCGCGCGCTGGGCATTCCCGAAGCAGACGCCTACGCCGTGTTCCCCGGCGAGGCCGTACGGTCACTGCTCAGCCGTCTGGGCGCGCGGATCACCGACCCGCGCCCGGAGGACGTGGCGGCACTTCTGCGCGCCGCCGAGCTGGACCTCGCGGGCCGACGGCCCTACCACGTGCTACGGGCCGAAGCCCGCAGTCCCGCCGGAGAATCCCGGAATACGCTGCGGCACACCGTTGTCGTCCGGATCCCGTCGGCGACCGTCGCCACCGCGGCGACGGTCGCCCAGACCGCCGCCGCCGTCCTGGCCGGCCGGGTACCGCCCGGCTGCCACCACGCCTCCGACGTACTCGATCCGCACACCGACCTGGACGCGGCGGTTGCGCACGCGGGCGGCACCATCTGGGAGTCGACCGAGCAGATCACCCTGGACGACACCGACCCGGACGCCGATGCCGTCGAGGAGGGCATGCTGTGACCGATCCGCTGCGAATCCTGGTGTGCGGCACCACCTTCGGACAGGTCTACCTCGACGCCATCGCGTCGGACCCGGAATCCTTCGCGCTCGCAGGCGTGCTGGCGACCGGCAGCGGTCGTTCGCGCCGCATCGCCGACGAGCGCGGCGTCCCGCTCTACACCGCGGTGGACCAGCTGCCCGCCGACATCGATGCCGCCTGCGTGGTGGTGCGCTCCGGACTGCTCGGCGGCCCCGGCACCCGGCTGGCCGAAGCGCTCCTAGAACGCGAAGTACATGTGCTGCAAGAACATCCGGTGCACCACGACGAACTGGCCGATTGTCTACGCCTGGCCCGCAAACACGGCGTGCAGTACCGCCTCAACACCTTCTATGAGCACCTCGAGCCGACCCGCAGGTTCCGTGGCGCGGCCGCGGAACTGCTGCAGCGCCGCGAACCGCTGTTCATCGACGCCGCCGCCGGTTTCCCGGTCGCCTTCGGGTTGCTGGATCTGATCGGCGGGCTGCTCGGCGGGGTCCGACCGTGGTGGTTCGGGCCGCTGGCCACGCCGCCCGAACAGCACACCGGCCGACCCGGATTGCGGGTGCTGACCGGATCGATCGCGGGCGTGCCGGTGTCGCTGCGAATCCAGCATCAGCTGGATCCGGTGCACCCGGACAATCCGGCCGAGCTGCTGCACGGTCTCAGCCTGACGGTCGAGGGCGGAACCTTGCATCTGGTCACCACGCACGGCCCGACCGTGTGGGCCAGCCGCCCGCGACTGCCCGCAGCCGCCGCACCCGGAATCCCGTGCGCCGCCGACCCGCCCGCCGCGACCGCGGTGCTGGGCCCGGACCGCACACCGAGTTTCAGCGACTGCGTGGCCACGCTCTGGCCGGAGGCGGTCCGGCACGCGCTGCACGACCTGCGCACCGCGGTCGTCGAGGAACACGACGTAATGCGCCGGGGCCGTTATCATTTGAGCCTCTGCCAAGCCTGGCAGGACCTGGCCAAACGACTCGGCCCGCCGGAGCTCGTCAGCTTGGATTCCGGCGCGGAATTGACCGCCACCGACCTGCGCGCGGTGTTCGACGCCGGAACGGGGCAGCCGTGACGGCGCACGCCGCTGCCGCCACGCACGCGAATTGGCTGCGTGGACTCGAGGATCCCGCCCCGCGCGGCCGGCTGGTGTGCTTCCCGCACGCGGGCGGTTCGGCGGCTTTCTTCCACCCGTGGCGTCGGCATTTGCCCGAGGGGCTCGGGCTGCTCGCCGTCCAGTACCCCGGCCGCGCGGATCGCATCCGGGAACCCTGCGCCACCGACGTTGCCCAGCTGGCCGTTCCTATCACCCGTGCGCTCGATATGTTGCCCGATCCGCTGGTCCTGTTCGGGCACAGCATGGGTGCGACCATCGCCCACGAGGTCGCGCGGCGGATCGGGCGCCCCATCACACTCGCGGTGTCCGGCCGGCCCGGTCCAGCCCGGGCGCGCCGCACCGCCTGGCATCGCACCGACGACGCGACACTGTGGGACCGGGTCCGCGAACTCGGTGGTCTGCCAACCGAAATCGCAGATCTGGCGGAACTGCGCGATCTCATGCTCCCGATCCTGCGCGCCGACTACCGGCTCAGCGAGCGGCATAGCTATCTGCCCACCCCGCCGCTGCCCGGCCGGGTCGTCGCCATGATCGGCGATCGCGACCCCGAGGTCACCGCCGCCGAGGCCCGCGAGTGGGAGTCGAGCACCACCGGCGGCTTCGACCAGCGCACCTACGAGGGCGACCACTTCTACCTCGTACCGCACCGGGACACGGTGGTGCGGGATCTCGCCGCGCTCGTCCTGGCACCGTGAATCCAGAAAGGTAGCGCCTCATGTCCACCACCGAAGCCGGCCCCGCGTCGGTCGGCCAGCGCCAACTGTGGCTGATGGACCACTATCTCGGCGCGGGCGGCGCGCTGAACTGCCCGATCATCCTGCGGATCAGCGGCGACCTCGACCGAGACCGGCTCGCCGGCGCACTCGAGCAGGTCATCGCACGGCACGAGGCGCTGCGCACCACCTTCACCGGGCGCGGACGCTGGTTGGCCCGGAAAGTCGCCGCGCCCTTCGCGATCGAGCTACCCGTCGTCGACCTGACCGACAGCGCCGATCCAGAGGCCGCAGTCATCGAAGCGCTGCGTGCGGAGCTGGCCACCCGATTCGACGTTACCGAGCAGACCCTGCGCGCCCGGCTGTGGCGGCTGGGCCCGCGCACCCATGTGCTGTGCCTCAACCAGCACCACCTGATCACCGACGCCTGGTCCTGTGGCATCGTCAGCCGGGAACTGGGACAGTCCTATTCGGGCCGGGACCTGCCCGAGGTCAGTGCCGCGTTCTCCGATTTCGTGCGCGCGGAGACCGAGGAGCTCAGCGGCGACCGGCTGGCCCGGCTACAGGAGTATTGGCGCACCCAACTCGACGGCCTCAGCGTGCCGCGCCTCCCCGAGCGCGACCCGAACCGCACGCGCAGTATCGCTTTCGCCCGCACCCGTCTGAACCGCCAGACCAGGGCGGGCATCACCACCACCGCCCGGGCGCACCGAACCACGCCGTTCGCGGTGCTACTGGGCGCGTTCATGTCGGTCCTGCACGCCCACACCGGGCAGCGTGATCTCGCGGTCGCCTCCCTGCTGGCCAACCGCGCCCCCGGCGCAATGGACACCACCGTCGGCTACCTCGCGAATATGGTGCTGCTGCGCGTGCGTTTCCCGCAGGCCCGCAGCACCGGCGAGGTGGTCGAGGCCGCGCGCAAGACCGTGGTCGGTGCGCTGGTGCATCAGGCGCTGCCCTATCAAATGTTGCCCCTCAACACGATTCGCGCTCAAGCCGTGCGCGATGTGGTGTTCCAGGTCTTCGCCGAGGCTACCCATCAGACCACGCTCGGCGTCTCCGATCTCACCGTCGAGCCGGTGGATCCGCCCGCCGGCATGGGCGCCCGCTTCGACCTCGACTTCGTCGTGATGCCGCATCGCGACGGCGGCTTCGAGGTGGTCGTCGGCTACGCCAGCGACCGTTTCGAGGACGCCTGGGTCCGCGGCTTCGTCGACCGCTTCGCCGAGGTCGCGGCGGGGCTGGCCGAATCACTCTCGGGGACAATGCTGCCGGGCTGACCCACCTCCTCCGGCGCCACCGCCCGCAGTGACGCGGCGGCCTTCACCAGGATCTCGTCGAACTCGTCGTCCGGATCGGAGTCGAGCACGATGGCCCCGCCCGTCCCGATCGTCAGGCGGCCTTCGGTCAGCACGATGGTGCGGATGACGATGTCGAGGTCGGCCGCCCCGCCCGGCTCCAGGAAACCCAGGGTGCCCGAGTAGACCCCGCGCGCCCGGTCCTCGAGCTGGCCGATGATCTCCATGGTGCGTTCCTTCGGCGCGCCGGTCATGGAACCGCCCGGGAAGCAGGCGCGCACCGCGTCGAGCGCGGTGTGCCCGGTGCGCAGGCGGCTGCGGACCGTCGAAACCAGTTGGTGCACAGTGGCATAGGTCTCGACATGCATGAGCTTGGGCACCTCGACACTGCCGGCCACCGAGACCCGGCCCAGGTCGTTGCGGACCAGATCGACGATCATCAGGTTCTCCGCGCGAGTCTTCGCCGACGCCGCCAGTTCGGTGCGCAGGTGAGCGTCCCGGACCGGGTCGGCGGCCCGCGGCGCGGTGCCCTTGATCGGTTTGGACTCGACGATGCCGTCGCGGTCCACGCGCAGGAACCGCTCCGGTGAGGAGCTCAGCACATGCACGTCACCGGCGCGCAGATACGCCGAGTAGGGCGCCGGGTTGAGCCGTCGCAGGCGGCGGTAGACCGTCAACGGGTCACCCTGGAAGGGCAATTCGAGTTCGGCGGTCAAGCAGATCTCGTAGCTCTCCCCTACCCGCAGTGCCTGCTGGCACTGCGCGATCTCCTTGACGTAGTGCTCGCGCGAGCGGTTCAGCCACGGCTCAGGGTCCACGGCCGCGGTGGGCAGCGCGACGGGATCGGCCGGGCTGCTGGAGGTTTCGACGACGGCGGTCGCTTCTTCGACCCACGCCCGCACCTGGGCACAGTGCTGGGGATCGCCGTCACACAGGCCAAGCACCCACCAGGCATCGGCCTGATGGTCCACCGCCAGCAGTCGGCTCGCCGACATCCACACCGCGTCCGGCGTCGCCGCGGCGTGCCGATTCGGGGAGCCGGACTCGGCCTTCATCTCGTAGCCGAACCAGCCGACGTAACCCCCAGCAGGCGTGACCGGCAGGGACGGATCCACCACCCCAGCCCGGTCCGCGAGCCGCATGCGCAACGCGTCGAAGATCGAGGCGTGCTCGACCGTGGTGCCGTCGGTTTTTTGGCACTGCAGAGCATTTCGTCCGGCCTCTGCGGTGAGCACCTCACCGCAGGGACCACCGGCGTCGCCGAGAAAACTCCACCGTGACAGGCCCGGCTCCACCCGGCTGCTGTCGAGCCAGAAGGCGAACGGCCGCGACCCGAACAACTCCTCGAACAAACGCTCGGCGCTCGGCCCGGCCGAACCGGTGCGGGCCCGGTTGGCGTGCACCCGCCAGCCGGTGTGATTCGCCTGGTCTGCGGCATTCCCGTTCATCGCCAGATGCCGGAAGTTCTCCAGCAGCCGGGCGCCGTATTCGGTGGCCACCGATTCCGGGTGGAACTGCACGCCCCACCAGGGTCTGCCGCGGTGCCGCAGCGCCATGATGACGCCGTCGGCGCCGCGCGCGGTGACCTCCAGCTCGTCCGGCACCGGATCGGCGACGCACAGCGAGTGGTAGCGCACCGCGGTAAACCCTTGCGGCAGTCCGTGAAACAGGCCCGTGCCGTCGTGGGTGACGCTTTCCAGATAGCCGTGGCGCGGCTGCGGCGCGGGCTGGACGGACGCGCCGGTCACCATGCCGAGCACCTGATGACCCAGGCACACCCCGAGCACCGGCAGACCGAGCTCGCGCACCAGATCGGGCCCGGCGCCGACGTCGCGTGCGGTCTGCGGCCGGCCCGGCCCCGGCGAGAGCACCACCGCGTCGTAGTCGGCCGCGTCCACCGCGCGCAGGGCCGGATCGTCGTTGCTGAACACCGCGGGCTCGACGCCGTAGGTCGAGGCGATGAGCTGAAAGAGGTTGTAGGTGTATGAATCGTGATTGTCGATCAGTAAGACGCGCATTCGACGGGCCCTCCCTCGATGTCGGTTCCGCACAGCTCAGGCTCGGACCTGGGCGAACCCGGACAGTCCCAGCTTGTCCAAACCCTCGCGAACCCGATCGGTGAGCAACCCGACCCGCCCCAGCGCGACAATGACCCTGGAGAAGATCGCCTTGCGGTAGAGCACCATCACCTCGTCGTGTTCGGCATAGGAAACGCCTTCGGCCGCAACCACATCCAGGCGCTCCCAGATATCGGTGAGCAGGAACCGCCGGCGCGTGGACTCAGCCGCATCCAGTACCAGTTCCTCCCGGTCGGCCAGTTCGGCGGTGGTCAGCTCGCGATAGAGCTGTTCCAGCGACAGCACCCCGACCGATACATGCCGGGCCTCGTCGCGCGCCACCAGCCGTGCGATCTGCCGGATCAACCCATCATGAAAAGTCCGGTCCGCCAACCGGAACGAGGCGAGCGCGAGCGCCTCGACCATGATCTGCATGCCGAGCGCGGTGATATCCCAGCGAGAGTCGTCGAGGATGTCGCCGAGCAGGGACTCGAGCGGGCCGGACAGCGGATACGGCTCGGGCACGTGCTCGCGAAGGTAGCGGGCGAAAACGTCGACGTGCCGGGCCTCGTCGACGACCTGGGTCGCCAGGCAGAGCTTGGTGTCCATGTCCGGCACCAGCTCCACCAGCCGGCCCGCGACGATCAGCGCGCCCTGCTCACCGTGCAGGAACTGGCTGACCAGCCATGACTGCACCTCCCAGCGGAACACATCCCACATCCCGCGTCCGCGCGCGGCCAGTGGCGAGTTCTCGAAACCCGCCATGGCGAAGGCGGAGTCGTCGGGCAACGGCCGACCGAACTCGACCTGCTGGGTCCAGTCCACGTCGTTGACGGCGCTCCACTGCGATTGCTGGGCGTTCTCATAGAGGGTGCGCAACTGCGGATGGTGTGGTTCGTAGTCCACCAGCAGCCGGGACGAGGAGCCGTCGTCGAAGGTCAGTCCGGCCATGATCTCGACCCTACGGCGCGCTGCGGCCGGCATCGAGGCTCCGGCACCGAATTCCCGGATGCGCCGGGCGAGCTCGGGAAAGCCGATGTCAGGGGTGGATATCGTGGCGTTCATGACCGCACGCACCGGTATCACGATCGATCCGTCCGCGTTCTTCGACACGGTGCGGACACCCGGATTCCGCACCGACCCCTACCCCTTCTACGCCGCGCTGCGCGAGCAGCTGCCGGTGGTGCGGGTGGAGTCCGGGGGTTGGCTGGTGACGCGCTACGCCGATGTCCTCACCGTGCTGCGCGACCCGGCGCTGAGCACCGATCCGCGACGTTCGGGGTTGCACGAGAAGTACGCGAGCGAGCGCACCGAGGGCACCCTCGGCGAGCAGGCGTTCAGCCACTTCCAGTTCCTGGATCCGCCCGCGCACGACCGGGTGCGGGCCGAATTCGCCGTGCCGTTCGGGCCCGGCGAGATCAAAGCCCTTGCGCCGCTGGTGCAGCGGCACACGCACCGGCTGCTCGACGAGATGGCGCGGGCGGGCGGAACCGTCGATCTGGTCACCGTATTGGCCGAACCGCTGCCGATCGCGGTGATTCTCGATGTTCTCGGGCTACCACAAGCCGACGCGGCCGACGTGGCGGCGTGGGCCCAGCATCTGATCGCCAACGACGATCCGGATCTACTGGTCGCACCGGAACGCCGCGTCGCCGCCGCGACGGCCGCCACCGAGTTCGGCCGCTATTTGGCCCGGCACGCGGTCTCCGGCGCGGGGCGGTCCGGAAACGGTTTGCTGCGTATGGTTCTCGACGCGCACCGTGGGGGGCGGCTGAGCCTCAACGACGTGCTGGTGAATCTGATGTTCGTGGTGGTCGCCTCGCTGGAGACCAGCGCCGGATTGATCGGGAACGGGGTCGCGGCGCTGCTGGATGCGCCCGAGGCGCGGGGAAGGCTGGCCCGCGAACCGGAACTCGCCGCCCCGGCGGTCGAGGAGCTGCTGCGGCTGGACAGTCCGATTCAGTACACGCCGCGGTTCACCGTCGCCGACTACCGGATCGGCGAGACCATCGTGCCTGCCGGTTCGCATCTCATGGCGATGGTCGGGGCAGCCAATCATGATCCCGAGATCTTCACCGCCCCAGACACTTTGGATATCGATCGGCGCGGCCGCCGGCACGTGGGGTTCGGCGGCGGCGTGCACTATTGCATGGGCGCCGCACTGGCCCGGATGGAAGGGTGCACGGTGTTCCCGGCGCTGTTCGCGCGCTTCCCCGAGCTGCGGGCGGCCGGTGCGCCGCAGCGACGGGAAATGTTCACGCTGCGGTCGCTGTCGAGCCTGCCCGTGCACCTGGGTCAATAACGGCTGGGACCGATCGTGGCGGCCACGCGCGGGCCGTAGGGCGCGTGTTCGAGCCAGCTGCCCAGGCGCGGCACCAGCGGTGCGAGCAGCGCCGCGCCGGATTGGGCGAGTCGTTCCGCGGCCGACGCCGGGCGCATATGGCGCAGCGCCGCACCGGCAGCCGCGCAGTTGAATTCGGCCGCAGCCCCGCGGATTCGGGAGTAATCGAGGACCGCGGCCTGGGCGCGCCCAGGGGTGCGGGCCGCCATTGCGCAGGCCACCGCGCAGGCCGCGGCATCGGCATCGGCGATTGCGCTGTTCATGCCGCGCGCGCCGAACGGCGCGAACAGGTGCCCCGCCTCACCGACCAGCAGCACTCGGCCGCTGGGATCGGCCATGGACGCGGCCACCCGTTGCAGGAACGGGTATCGGGCGCGCCACAGCACCCGATCAGGGCCGTCGTTGTCCAGAACCAGTGGTAGCCAGCGGGATACCTCGTCCATCCCCGACCACTGATCCGGATCGTCGTCGGCCGAGCACTGCAGGTCGACCTGGCAGCCGCCCGCGAACGGCACGATCAGCACGTGCCTACCGTCCAGTTTCGGATGGTGGTAGTGGAAGATCCGCTCTTTGCGCGCCGGTTCGCCCGCCACATCGATCACCACGTGGTGGCTGTCGGAGCGCGCGCCGAGCAGGGCGATACCCAGGCTCTCGCGCACCTCGGAGCGGGAACCGTCCGCGGCGACGAGGTAGCTGCTGCGCCAGCAGCGTCCGTCGGCACTGCGCGCCACCACCCCGGTCGACTCTGGCTGCACGGCAATGACATTCACGCCGTAGACCACCTCGATCCCCGCTGCGGCCACCGCTTCGCGCAGGATCGCCTCCGTGTCGACCTGGCGCAGGCTGGTGAACGGCGGCAGCCCGTCCTCCGCCGCCGTGGGCAGCTCCTCGGAGTACACCGTGCGTCCCCGGTACATCGTGGTCCGGCGCTGCCACACCAGCCCACGCTCGCCCAATCGCCGCCCGAGCCCCGCGCTGGCCCGCTCGAGCAGCCGCAGCGAATCCCGGTGCAGGAACAGCGCGCGGCTGCCGGGCCTGGCCCGGTCCTCCGGATCCCGTTCCAGCACAACCACATCGACGCCGAGCGCGTGCGCGGCCAGCGCGGTGCTCAGGCCGCCGGGGCCCGCGCCAACGACGACCAACTGGCGGCTCACCGGTCGGCCAGCTTCCGTAAACGGTGCCGATCGACCTTCCCGACACTGGTGCGCGGGAAGGCGTGCAGCAATTCCAGACGCTCGGGCAGCTTGTATCCGGCCACGCCGCGGGACACCAGAAAGCCGGTGAGCTCCCGGAGTTCGAGGCCGGGCTCGCGCGCCACCACCCAGGCACAGACACGTTCGCCCAGGCTCGCGTCGGTCATGCCGGTGACGATCGCGTCGAGGACGCCGGGATGGGCGAGCAGCTGTTCCTCCAGCTCGTCCGGCGCGATCTTGTCGCCGCCGCGATTGATCACGTCGTCGGCGCGGCCGGTGATCACCAGATGCCCGGAAGGCGAGCGGCGCACCAGGTCACCGGTGCGCAGGTAGCCGTCGGCGGTGAACGCGGTGACGTTGTAGGCGTCGGCGCGGTAGTACCCCCGAATGGTGTAGGGCCCACGCACCAGCAACCGGCCGATCTCGCCGTCGGGCACGTCGCGGTCGGCGTCGTCGACCACGCGGACCTCGTCGCCGGGTGAGATCGGCCGGCCCTGCGCGATCAGCAGCTGTTCGGCGGTGTCGCCGGGACCCGATTGGCTGAGCAGGCCCTCGGCCATGCCGAAGGACTGCTGCAACCGGCAACCCAGCGCCGAGCCGATGATTTTCGCCGCCTCGGCGGTCATTTTCGCGCCGCCCACCTGCACCAGGCGCAGGCTGCCGAGCTCGCCGGTCGCGGCCGCCTGCGCCCACACCATCGCCAGCGGCGGAACCAATCCGGTCACCGTCACGCGTTCGCGCGCGATTGACTCGAACGCGTCCTCCGGGCTCGGGGTCGGCGGAATGACCACGGTGCCACCGGCATCCAGGGTGCCGAGCACGCCGGGGCAGGCCAGGGCGTAGTTGTGCGCGATGGGCAGCGCGGCGAGGTACACATCGGCGGGGCCGAGCTCGGCGTTGGCGGCGCTGGTGCGCAGGTTGTAGATGTAGTCGCGGTGGGTGCGCGCGATGAGTTTGGGGCGGCCGGTGGTGCCGCCGGAGAGTAGGAACAGCGCGACGTCTTCCGGCTTGGCCATGTCCTGCGGTGGCGGCCCGTCGAGGTCGGCCAGGCGGGGCAATTCCATGGAATCATCGGCCGCGATGGCGACCAGCTCGACGGTGTCGATCAATTCCCGTGCGAGCGTTCGATGGTCGAATCCGGCGACCTCGCCGGCGGTGATGTAGGCGCGGGCCTCGGATACGGCGATCAAATGGTCCAGGTCGACCTTGCGATGAGGCGGCAGCGCCAGTACGGGATGTGCACCCAGGCGGCAGAGCGCGAGGATGAGCAGGATCAGGTCGGCGGAATTGGGTAGGTGCACGACCACCCGATCCTCTGCCCGCACACCGAATTCCCGCAGGCCACCGGCCATTCGGCCGACGCGTTCTGCGAGTTCGGGGTAGCCGATGCGCTGGTCGCCGTCCACGATTGCAGGGTGCGCATGACCGGCTGCCGCCCAGCGCGCCGGCAGACTCCCCAGGGTTTCCGTGCCCCAATATCCGGCATCGATATAGCGCTTTTGGAACTCCACCGGCCAGGGCGTGCAGCCTGCCAACATCATTCGTCTCCTCGATCTCGAATATGCCGTCGAATCAGATGAAATATCGAGCCCCCCGCTACGCTCCGAGAGTATGCCAAGCTCACGCGGCCCGGACGATTCCGCGAATGCCATTGCCGCACTGGCCGATCGCGCCGCGGCGCCCGACCGGCGCGACCGGCCCGCGTACTACCTCGACGGCCGTCACTGCACGCACGGCGAGCTACATTCGCTCGCGGCCCGGATGGCCGGTGTGCTCGCCGGGCGCGGGGTGCGGGCGGGTACACGGGTGCTACTGTGCGCGCACGACAGCATCGGCTGGATCGCGACGTTCCTGGCGATCGGCCGGCTCGGCGCGGTAGCGATCCTGGTCAATCCCGGGCTCGCCGAACCCGAGCTGCAGGCGCTCGTAGCGTCGGTGCGGCCGCTGCTGACCGTGGGGCGCGGCGCCGGCGGGCTTGCCATCGGACTGGACGAACTCGAACACGACGCTGCCACGGCCCCGGAAGCCCCTGCGGCTCGAGTTGATTCGACGACTCCGCTGTACGTCCAGTTCACCTCGGGAACCACCGGTGCGCCCAAGGGCGCGGTGCACTGCCACGGCGATCTCGCGCACCATTTCGAAGCCGTCGGCCGCCGGATGCTGCGGATCGAGCCCGACGATGTCACCTTCTCGGTGTCAAAGCTGTTCTTCGCCTACGGTTTCGGCAATTCACTGATCTATCCGCTCTACTCCGGTTCGGCCGCGGTGCTGCTCGCGGCGAAGCCGGGTCCCGCCCAGGTCGCCGAGGCCGCCGACCGCTACGGCGTCACGGTGCTGCACGCAGTGCCGTCCGCGCTCGCGCATCTGGTCGCCGAAGCCGATGCCGCTGCCTTCCAGCGGGTTCGGGTCGTCGTCTCGGCGGGCGAACGCCTGTCAACCGCGCTCGGCGAGCGCGGTCGCGCCCTGTTCGGCGTGCCCGTTCTCGACGAACTCGGCTCCACCGAAGTCGGCGGGGCTTGGTGTGCGAATACGTTGTCCGACAACATGCCCGGCACCGTCGGCCGCCCGCTGCACGGCTACCGCATCGAAGTCCGCGACCGCGACGGCCACCCGGTTCCCGACGACACTGAAGGTCAGCTGCACGTCAGCGGACCGACTTTGCTCACCGAATATCTGGACCGCCCCGAGGCCACCGCCGCGGCACTGAAGGCGGGCTGGCTGGCCACCCGTGACACGGGCATCCGCCGGGCTGACGGCCGCTTCGTGCACACCGGCCGGGTGGACGACATCGAAATCGTCGGCGGTATCAACATCGCACCCGCCGAAATCGAGGACCTGCTCACCGGCCACCCCGGCGTCCGGGAGGCCGCCGTCGCCGCCTTCCCGGATCCCCGCGGCGCCACCCGCCTGCGTGCCTTCGTCGTCACGGCCACCCAGGACCGAACCGCCCTTGCGGACGAACTCACCGCCCTGGTCCGCAGCCGCCTCGCCCCCTTCAAAGTCCCCCGCACCATCACCTTCGTCGACGCCCTCCCCCGCACCCCCACCGGGAAATTGCGTCGGCACGTGGTGCGAACCGGGGATTGGTGATGGTCTGCCCCGGCTTTTCCGGAGTCGCGTTGCTAGATTCTTGTGCCACCCTGATGTGAAGGAGTGGTATGGGACGGCATGGGTATCCGCCGGAGTTTCGGCGCAGGGTCCTGAATCTCGTCGAGGCCGGGCGTCCAGTCGCTGACGTCGCGCCTGGCCTGGTTCACTGAGCACGACGCCGCGGCGACCGACTTCGCCTACGAAGACAACGCCATGCTGACGACGTTCTTCACCACCTTGCCCGACCCGACCACCACGACCCAATAGCGCCGCCGTTGGTGACTGTGGCCCGGACCGATCAACGCCGTCGTCACGCCGTGGGGTCGGCCTGGGCCTGCCCTCCGTCGATTCGCACGTGCTCGAAGGCACTGCGCGCGAACAACTTCAGAGTGTCGGTACCCCGTGCCACACTGGCTTTCGAGGTAGTGAGCGAGACCGGCCACGTCGACAACGGCCGGTCAACACGGGAGGTCGCTGTGCTGTTGTTGGTCAACCAGAACACCGAGTTGTCAACCGCGGAACAGCGGTTCGCCGAATGGGTGCGGTGGAGCCCTGCTCAGCCGGGGGTGGCGTTGCTCAACGTCGACGTTCCCCACCGTGGTCGCAGCCGCCAGCTCGACGCACTGATCTGGACCAGGCAACGCTGCATCGCGTTGGAGATCAAGGGGTTCCGCAGCCGACAGCACGGCACACTCGTCGTGCCGCCGAACGGGCCCTGGTTGATGGACGACGGGCAGATCGCCGACATCTACGGCAACAGCTACAACCACAACCCCATCAGCCAAGTCCGCACCAACACCCTGGCGATGAAGAACTGGGCAAGCCAGGTGACTCACCGAGGATGCTTCGTCTACGGCCTGGTCGTGGTGATGTTGCTACCCGGACAGCAGGTTCTGTCGTTGGACGTCCACGCTCACCCGGAGAAGACCGACATCGTTGTCGAGGACTTCGATGTGTTCCGCTACTACCTACACCGCCTGGAAAACCACAAAGTGCAGTGGAGTGCCGACCAGGTCAACACGATGCTGATCCGCCTGGGCGTCGCACATCTCTACGGCGGCCGCCGCGACGTGATCGCCACCGCGCTCGGCGAATCGACCCGCACCCACCTCGCAGGTGTCTCCGATCCGTTCTAGCCTCTATGTCACGGGAATAGGCCATTTCCGGAACACTGAACTCTTGGATGGCGTTCCACACCGTCGCGGCTGCCGATTCAGGTTGGCGAACAGCTCGCGGTTGGCGGAGCGGGCGGCGGTGAGCTCCTGGTCGCGTTTGTCGAGTTGTCGGTGGAGTTCGACTGCTTGTTGCTCGAGCTGTGTGATTCGGCGTTGGAGTTCGTCGATGTCGGTCGGGGCGCCAAGCCCGGACTCGCGCCATGCTTGTTCGCCGAGCATTTCGGACAGCTTGCGTTCCAGCTGCTTGTTGTGGGCGGCGAGTCGGTCGTTTCGGTGACTGGCGTTGATCAAGTCCGCCTTCAGTGAATCCAGCGTCACCCCAGCCTGATTCGTGTCGGATGAGATCGAGGTCTGGGCGGTATGCAGCATGGCCAGCAGGTCGGGGTGCCGGTAGAGGTAGCTGCGGTCCACGCCCGCAGGTCGCGCCACGGCGGACACGCTGGTGTCGCCACGTCGCTGCGAATCACGTTGATCGTCTTGACGACTCGTTGATGCCTCCGTACTGAGTCATCCTGTCGGCCTTGCGCTTTCGCGGTCACCATCAGGCGCTCCCATCCGGTCTGATATCGGGTGAAGTTGAGCGGATCTGAGGAAGTCCGAGGTTCGTCATGCGAGTTCGAGCGCTGCGGACGACCGTGATCGCTTCCTCAACACCGGCTCGGTCCTGGTCGGGAAGTTCGTCGAGGTCGGTCTCGATACGGGAGATCAGACGGCGGACGCGGGCAATCTCCTCGTCGGAGGGCATCGCCTCGGCCTTGGCCCAGGCATCGACGGTGAGGCTGCGTAGCCGTTCCCGGCTTGCGCAGCAGTGCGTCGAGATGGTTCTGCAAGTCTGGAAGGTAGGACACGTCGGTGCTGACCTCACGCAGGACAACGACTTCGGTGGGCTATTCGACGCGGTGGTGTGCAGCATGATGCTTCCGCACGACCCCCAACTGGCGAACCGCGATGCGTACGTGCGTCCAATCGGCCAAACCAGGCGGGACCGTGGTCATTTCGGTCAACCACCCGCCTTCGAGCAGCTATCTGGCACCTGGCGTGAACACGGCGAGTTCCGGTTGCGGAGGTACGGAGAGGAGTACGAGATCGACGGCCGCTATGCCCTAGACTTCCACCGACCGCTGTCGACCTACCTCAACGCCCTTACGAGTCTGGGCTGTCGGCCCGTAAGGCGCTGGGGCAGACCCTTCATCTCCCCTGACAACCAGATGTAGTTGAGATTCTCGCCGAACGTGACCGCCCGGCGCTGGCCGGCGAGGACTGTGTCCTCGACGGGCTAGTGCGGGTTGAGATTCTCGCCGAACGTCACCGTCCGGCGCTGGCGGCCTGCCGGTCATGGCGACCGGGATACCGGTCCGCGTTGAGATTCTCGCCGAACGTCACCGTCCGGCGCTGGCGATGCCTGCCGTAGCCACAGCGATCGGACCGACTGTTGAGATTCTCGCCGAACATCACCGTCCAGCGCTGGCTGTGATCGACGTACGGCCGTCGCCGGAACGGGCGTTGAGATTCTCGCCGAACATCACCGTCCGGCGCTGGAGCCGACCTTGGATGCCGTTGGGGCGTACCCGTTCAGTTGAGATTCTCGCCGAACATCACCGTCCAGCGCTGGCGTCCATCCTCTCACCCTCTCCGAGGAGATCCACATGTTGAGATTCTCGCCGAACGTCACCGTCCGGCGCTGGGGCGGAGTCGCTCAAGCGGCAGGCCCTCGTGTGGGAGTTGAGATTCTCGCCGAACGTCACCGTCCGGCGCTGGCTGGTCGGCCTGGTACACCCACCCCTACGCCGACGTTGAGATTTTCGCCGAACGTCACCGTCCGGCGCTGGCGCTCACCACCCATCCACCGTCGAGTCGGTACTGCTTGTTGAGATTCTCGCCGAACGTCACCGTCCGGCGCTGGTGGCCGTGGTTGCGTGCGCACTTGTGTGTGGAGGGTTGAGATTCTCGCCGAACGTCACCGTCCGGCGCTGGGCCAGGGTATGCCGCGACCGCGGTGTCCTGGTCAGGGTTGAGATTCTCGCCGAACGTCACCGTCCGGCGCTGGCGGGCGCGGGCGGCCAGCAGCTCGGCGGCCATCGAGTGTTGAGATTCTCGCCGAACGTCACCGTCCGGCGCTGGGGTGACGCGCTGCTCGAACGGGTGCGTTTCGTCGTTGAGATTCTCGCCGAACGTCACCGTCCGGCGCTGGTTCCTTGAGCGGGACCGGCGACGGCTCCGGCCGGGGGTTGAGATTCTCGCCGAACGTCACCGTCCGGCGCTGGCCGTAGAGCCGGACCCCAAAGGCAATGGCTACAAAATGTTGAGATTCTCGCCGAACGTCACCGTCCGGCGCTGGGGTGTGAGCCATACCGTCGAGGCAGCGTCCCAACCGTTGAGATTCTCGCCGAACGTCACCGTCCGGCGCTGGCTGCGACCAGCGATCGCACTCAGCCGCCGGTGACCGTTGAGATTCTCGCCGAACGTCACCGTCCGGCGCTGGCCTTTTTGTCGAGTGCCATCGTGAATGCCATGGCGTTGTTGAGATTCTCGCCGAACGTCACCGTCCGGCGCTGGTCCGCTGGTCCGCAGCTGGCGCGCCGACGCCTGATCCGTTGAGATTCTCGCCGAACGTCACCGTCCGGCGCTGGCCATGCCGGATCGCTACCCAACGTGCTTGAGCAACTGTTGAGATTCTCGCCGAACGTCACTGTCCGGCGCTGGCCGATCTCTGCCGACATCGGACCGGTGTCATTGTCGTTGAGATTCTCGCCGAACGTCACCGTCCGGCGCTGGCCGCGCCGATACCCTCGTCGCCGTCGTCGTAACCGTTGAGATTCTCGCCGAACGTCACCGTCCGGCGCTGGTCAAGGTTCCCGCCGTGCCGAACCCATTCTTCTTGTTGAGATTCTCGCCGAACGTCACCGTCCGGCGCTGGTGGCCGCGACCCCACGGTCTGCCGCGCCGGAGGAGTTGAGATTCTCGCCGAACGTCACCGTCCGGCGCTGGCCCGTCGCACCACCAACAACCCGCCCACCAAGAAGGAGTTGAGATTCTCGCCGAACGTCACCGTCCGGCGCTGGCCGGTTCGGCACCGGCAGCCATATCGGCCTGACATCGGGTTGAGATTCTCGCCGAACGTCACCGTCCGGCGCTGGCGGTGTTCCGGGTCGAGTGGGAAATGACCGCACTGTTGAGATTCTCGCCGAACGTCACCGTCCGGCGCTGGGATCACTCGATCCGCGTGGACCGCGCCGACGTGATGTTGAGATTCTCGCCGAACGTCACCGTCCGGCGCTGGATGCTGGCCGGGGCCTTGCCGTTGGCCACGATGAACTGTTGAGATTCTCGCCGAACGTCACCGTCCGGCGCTGGCGGCGGCGGGGAGGTCGCTACAGGTCGCGCACGTTGTTGAGATTCTCGCCGAACGTCACCGTCCGGCGCTGGTAGCCGATGGCCGGTGGTCTCACAGGGCGACCTTGTTGAGATTCTCGCCGAACGTCACCGTCCGGCGCTGGATGCCGTCGCGGTCCCACTCCGGGACACCCTCGGCGTTGAGATTCTCGCCGAACGTCACCGTCCGGCGCTGGATGCTGTTCGGATCGCCGTTGAACTTCGTCTGTACGTTGAGATTCTCGCCGAACGTCACCGTCCGGCGCTGGGCCAGAAGCTGGGCATCGACGGCTTCGACCCCAAGGCGTTGAGATTCTCGCCGAACGTCACCGTCCGGCGCTGGCGGTCGGCCGTGGTGAGCATCGGCTCCAGCGCGGCGTTGAGATTCTCGCCGAACGTCACCGTCCGGCGCTGGCTGGCCACTACCTCCGTTGCACTACTGCCACAGCTCGCGTTGAGATTCTCGCCGAACGTCACCGTCCGGCGCTGGGGGGCGCGGACCAGTGGCAGGGGCACCACGCCACCGAAGTTGAGATTCTCGCCGAACGTCACCGTCCGGCGCTGGTCACGGTCGGTGGTTTGTGGTCGGGAAGAAGTTGGGTTGAGATTCTCGCCGAACGTCACCGTCCGGCGCTGGTCGACGACCCGGCGACATAGCAGGTCGAGATGTGGTTGTTGAGATTCTCGCCGAACGTCACCGTCCGGCGCTGGGTAGCGGCTGACCTGCGCAGCGATGTCACCCGGACTGTTGAGATTCTCGCCGAACGTCACCGTCCGGCGCTGGGGATGGTGCGCGCCAAATGCCGCACCACTCCCACAGTTGAGATTCTCGCCGAACGTCACCGTCCGGCGCTGGCTGTTCAGCCGAGCCGTTTTCAGGGCATGGCCGACAAGGTTGAGATTCTCGCCGAACGTCACCGTCCGGCGCTGGCTGAGCACGAACGCGCTGAGAAGCACCGCCAGGAGATCGTTGAGATTCTCGCCGAACGTCACCGTCCGGCGCTGCGCCAGTGCCAGACCCGCCCCGACCGGGCAGCGACCAAGTTGAGATTCTCGCCGAACGTCACCGTCCGGCGCTGGACACCCGGGTCGGGCGTCACAGCGTGCGCCAGGTCGTTGAGATTCTCGCCGAACGTCACCGTCCGGCGCTGGTTTTGTGTAGGAGGTGGGTTGTAGGTGGAGTAGTGGCGTTGAGATTCTCGCCGAACGTCACCGTCCGGCGCTGGTCCTCCCGTGCTGCCTTTCGACGAGAGCATCGCAGGTTGAGATTCTCGCCGAACGTCACCGTCCGGCGCTGGATGTCGGCCCGGTCGGTGCGCCCCACCACGGAATGTTGAGATTCTCGCCGAACGTCACCGTCCGGCGCTGGCCCGCTCACCAGCGACGGGTCGATCTCGGTCACGGTGTTGAGATTCTCGCCGAACGTCACCGTCCGGCGCTGGTCGATCGAGCCCAGCTGCTGCTCGACCTGGTCGATGTTGAGATTCTCGCCGAACGTCACCGTCCGGCGCTGGCCGGGTCCATCGGGTCTGTGCCGCGGTCGGCGCTGTTGAGATTCTCGCCGAACGTCACCGTCCGGCGCTGGGTACCGGTGGACGCTGGACCGGCGGACCCACGGGCGTTGAGATTCTCGCCGAACGTCACCGTCCGGCGCTGGTCGGTGATTCGGTCCAACAAGTCGATGTGCGGCTCGTTGAGATTCTCGCCGAACGTCACCGTCCGGCGCTGGTCCAACCTGGCCGGGTGTCTCTCCCATCCTTACCGTTGAGATTCTCGCCGAACGTCACCGTCCGGCGCTGGGCATCCGCCACAGAACCAACACGAAGGCGGCGAAGCAGTTGAGATTCTCGCCGAACGTCACCGTCCGGCGCTGGGCCGCCGCTCGTGCTCGTTCCGCCGGTGCCACCGCCGTTGAGATTCTCGCCGAACGTCACCGTCCGGCGCTGGACGGCTGCACGAACTGATCTCCGACGCCGACCGTGACGTTGAGATTCTCGCCGAACGTCACCGTCCGGCGCTGGCACCAGTCGGTCACGGGACCGGCGGAAGGTAGGCCGTTGAGATTCTCGCCGAACGTCACCGTCCGGCGCTGGCGGGGGCGGTTGGTTGGCCATTGATACCGGAGGTGCGGGGTTGAGATTCTCGCCGAACGTCACCGTCCGGCGCTGGTGATCGGTTGCGAGTTCGCCGGGGTGGTCGAGGAAGTTGAGATTCTCGCCGAACGTCACCGTCCGGCGCTGGGAGGACGATAACGCGGTCTGGACGGGACCGTTGTTGTTGAGATTCTCGCCGAACGTCACCGTCCGGCGCTGGAACCGACGGCGCGATATGCCAACCGCAGTGTTCGCGTTGAGATTCTCGCCGAGCGTCACCGTCCGGCGCTGGCACCGGCGGCGAAGGTGGTGAAGGCCGGCGGCCAGTTGAGATTCTCGCCGAACGTCACCGTCCGGCGCTGGCACCGGCGGCGAAGGTGGTGAAGGCCGGCGGCCAGTTGAGATTCTCGCCGAACGTCACCGTCCGGCGCTGGCGGCCGCGACATCGCCACCATCGCGGCCGGAACCGTTGAGATTCTCGCCGAACGTCACCGTCCGGCGCTGGGAGCAGGAAGCGGCCGATGCGGCCGCGCCCGGATCGTTGAGATTCTCGCCGAACGTCACCGTCCGGCGCTGGCGTGCCATGGCACCGAGCATACGACCGCGCTGCACCGTTGAGATTCTCGCCGAACGTCACCGTCCGGCGCTGGGGACCGTCAGCTGACGGTGACTGCGCAGGTGTCGGTGTTGAGATTCTCGCCGAACGTCACCGTCCGGCGCTGGCACCCCCGCCGAGCGTGACGCTGCCGACCGGCTCGTTGAGATTCTCGCCGAACGTCACCGTCCGGCGCTGGCGGCCTTGCCCGCCGTCGACGGCGCCGAGACCGAACAGTTGAGATTCTCGCCGAACGTCACCGTCCGGCGCTGGTGTTGTCGGCGTCGACGGACTGCTCGTAGGTGGTCGTGTTGAGATTCTCGCCGAACGTCACCGTCCGGCGCTGGGACGTGCCGTCGATCGGATCGAGGATCCACCGCCAGTTGAGATTCTCGCCGAACGTCACCGTCCGGCGCTGGCGCCGGTGCGGCAGTGGCCGGGCGGTTGTACCGGTTGTTGAGATTCTCGCCGAACGTCACCGTCCGGCGCTGGGACCACCTCGCTGACCAGCGGGGCCGGGCCCGGCGTTGAGATTCTCGCCGAACGTCACCGTCCGGCGCTGGTCGCGGCGGCTACACCGGAGCCGAGCAGCGCGGCGTTGAGATTCTCGCCGAACGTCACCGTCCGGCGCTGGCGGTGCGCTCGTCGGCGGCCACCATCTCGTCCATGTTGAGATTCTCGCCGAACGTCACCGTCCCGCGCTGGGCATCATCGGAGCGGATGCCGGGCGGATGCCGCGAGTTGAGATTCTCGCCGAACGTCACCGTCCGGCGCTGGAGGCTCGCTGGCCACCGCGTTCGGCGCCACCGCCGGTTGAGATTCTCGCCGAACGTCACCGTCCGGCGCTGGGAACCCGGCGCGGATGGCCGACAGTGCCGACAGTGAGTTGAGATTCTCGCCGAACGTAACCGTCCGGCGCTGGCGCCGCCGCCGGTGTTGGTCCCGCCGTTGAGGCCGCCGTTGAGATTCTCGCCGAACGTCACCGTCCGGCGCTGGAGCGCCACCACCGGTCCCTCGCCGACACGATCACGTTGAGATTCTCGCCGAACGTCACCGTCCGGCGCTGGCTTGTCGGCCTCGGTGGTCCACGGGACCTCGGCGTTGTTGAGATTCTCGCCGAACGTCACCGTCCGGCGCTGGGGTTCCAGTCGATCGGCTTGCGGAACTTGTAGAGCGTTGAGATTCTCGCCGAACGTCACCGTCCGGCGCTGGAAAAGCTGCTCTCCGGTGTCGTTCGCAACGGGTGGTTGAGATTCTCGCCGAACGTCACCGTCCGGCGCTGGCCTCACGCGGTCACCGTCGTCACGTCCGATGGAGCAGGTTGAGATTCTCGCCGAACGTCACCGTCCGGCGCTGGTCCGGTCGCCGATGGGCTTGCGCTGGGCGATCACCAGTTGAGATTCTCGCCGAACGTCACCGTCCGGCGCTGGCATTCGTCGGCCTGGCTGGTCGATTCCCAACCCATGTCGTTGAGATTCTCGCCGAACGTCACCGTCCGGCGCTGGGCTCGATGAAATGCCGTTATGTCGACAAGCGATCAAATTTCATCGGCTGTCGAAGTCATCAAGCGGTGTTCCTGCAGGTGGCAGGTTGGGAACCCTCCGGGATTTCTGGTCGCATTTAGGGTTCCGAAGCTCATAGAACCAGCGGCGTGTTGTGGGGTGGTCGTGTCGCGGCGCCGATGTGCCGGGCGTTGTCAAAGGTGCCTCGGTCGAGGTGGTAAATGCGGATGCTGTCTTTCGCTGGGTCGATCGTGTTGGCGAGGGCAGACCCCAGTAGCAGGCGCGTGACCGGGGTACAGGTGACCTCGAATACCGACTTCTGTACGCGATGGCCGTATCCTTCGCAAATTTTCGCTACTTCGCGAAGGCGGCGTGCACCTTCCGGGGTCATGGTTTCCACGTCATAGGTCACGAGGAGTTCCATCTAGGACACCGTCCATGGGGTGTAGGTGGTGATGTCGCCGCGTAGGTGGCGGGCGAGCAGGCGTGCTTGGACAAGCGGCAGGAGAGCGGCTGGTACCTCGCGTTCGAGATAGGCGTGTGGCCAGTGCCTTTCGCGGGCGAGTGACCACTGTTCGAGGAAAAATTTGCGGCCGGTTTCGGTGAGCTGTGTTTGTCCGCCGGGCAGTTGCTCGGTATAAGCGGGCGCGATCTGTCCGCGATTGGTCAGGGTGAATACCAGCCGGTCGACCAGTAGCGGACGGAACTCCTCCATGAGATCGAGTGCGAGCGCCGGTTTCGCGGGTCTGATGCCGTGGAGATAGCCGACATATGGGTCAAGTCCAACCTGTTCGAGCGCGCCGTGGACAGCAGAGCGCAGCAGACCGTATCCGAAGGAGAGCAGGCAGTTCACCGGATCGGTGGCCGGGCGTCTCGATCGACCGGCACCAGCGCCCGGCACTAGCGAAGGCAGAGCCTGGAAGTAGTCGCGTGCCGCGCGGCCCTCGACTCCACGGGCCTCGTCGAGAGTCTCGGTGTCGCGGAGTGTGGACAGGGCGGCGGCGTGACGTTCGGCCACGGTTCTTAGCGTGGCCTGGCGGGTGCCGGTGGTGTCACGCGCCGTACGCAACAGCAGTTGCCGGTAGTTGTGAAGTTTTCCCGCGATCATCGATTGTGCGAGTCCTAGCCGTTGCCCGGGATCGTCGTGGACTCGGATCTGCTGAATGCGCAGGTGCGGGTTACCGGTGCGCGGACCGACGACGCGGGCGAGAAATCGCCCGTTGCCGGTAAGCCAGGTGACTCCTCGTGCGTCGGCGGCGCAGCGGTGCACGAGATCGTCGGTCACGGTGACACCGTTGAACACGACGATGTCATCGAGCCGAATCAGCGGCAGCAGGTGACGACCGGGACGATCCGGGTGATACACACGCAGCGCGTCGCCGTCGAGATGCAGGCTGGTGCCTGGTGTCGTGACGAAGAGGGTTTTCAGCAGTTCACTCATCATGGTCTCGGACTGGTCGGGGTGCGAACAGGTCGGTATGTTCACGACTCGCGGTTTCGGGCATGCAGCCCGGACGCAGCGAGCAGCGAACGCATCGGCGATCAGCGATCAAAGGTGGCGGCAACCTCGTGTCGGCGATCCGGTCGCGGAGCTGTTCGACAATGTCGCTGACCTCGGCGGCGAGTGCGTCGTCGATCGCAACGGCATATCGGCGTCGGGAGGCCCCAGCGAAGATCTCCCCGTGTGGCACCGGTTCTGTGAACATCTCGCGCAGGCACAACACTTGGGCGGCCACTTGGAGATCGGCGGGGCCGCCCGGTGTGTATTTGCCGGACTTGTGCTCGACCGGAATCAACCCTTCCGTGCCCCGGTACACGGTGTCGCAGATTCCGTGGGTGCCGAGGCGGTCGCTGCGCACCGGCAGCGACCGCCACACCCGGGCACCGTCACGGCCGGTGAGGGTGCCGCCGCGATCGACCGCACTGTGGGCAAGGTCGCCACGCACAGTGTCGGTGCTGGATTCGAAATAGCCTTCCTGCCAGATCAAAATAGCTTGGCGCGGGCAGTAGGCCCAGTGCTCGATCGCTGAGATCGGCACACTCCACCGGTCCTCGGTGAGCAGCGGGTGCACCGTTGTCAGAAAACGTGTGTGTAGGTGACACCATCAGGCAGGGTCGAGAGATCCCCGCTGGCAATGATGTAGTCAGCGAGCCTGCGCGGGCTCCAGTCGGCATCATCGGAGTGTTCGAGGGCCGGTTGGGCAGTGATGCGGGAAAACAGCTTGCCGGCGGGCGCGTTGCCGAAGACGTTGTCATGGCTGAACACGTGCAACCCACACGCGGTCATCCGACCGCGGGCGGCTGAGCTGTCGTGGTCGAACATCATCTCGAGCACCTGGTAGAGCAATTCGAAGTCCTTGGTGTCTACGCCGGTTTGCGCGCCGCGGGCGGCGGAGTAAGTGACCTCTGCCCGGTACAGGGCGTACGGGATCGTCCATTTCGACCCCATCTCGGTGCTTTGGCCTTCGTCGATGTCTTGCTGGCGAGTCTGGGTGACTCGGGTGATGGTGTGCTCGACCGGTACGACCGGTGAGACCGAGCGTGCCATCCCGAACTGCAGCGGGCCGCGGATGGAACCGAGTGCGTTGGTTTCACCGGTGGACAGCACCGCCCCGAACAGCCGGATATCGGCGTAGCGGTCACACAGCCAGGCCCGTGCTGCCTGGATTTGCTCGGGGGTCATCTTGGCTTTGCTCTTGCCGGGTTTCTTGGTGTCTTTGCTCCGGTCGACACCGGTCGCGTCCAGCGATTCGACGAGCCGAGTGTTGAGGGCGTGGCCTGCTTCGACGAAGATCCCGTAACGCGGGTGACCGGCCGCGGCCAGGGCGAGGGTGTCGCGGATCTTGCGCTTGATCGCGACGTCGGTGACCAGGCCATGGCCGCTGTCGATGTCGGTGCGGGGCGCGTTTCCTGCGTCGGGGTCACCGTTGGGGTTGCCGTCGGTGACGTCGAAATAGAACACCATGTCGTGACGGACGGAGGGGTCGAGGTGTTTCTCGTCGGTGAATGTCATGGTCACAGGTCCTGTCGGGTCAGTGTGGGTAGTGGTCACTGCTGGTTCTCGGTGGCGGCGGAGCGGGCGGCTGCCCGCTGGTGGTGGTAGCCGAGGATGAACTGCTCCTGCTGGCGCAACGTGTTGCGTCGTGGCGCGCCACCACCGACCTCGAGCAGTGCGTAGAGATCGTCGAGGCGCTTGAGAGCGCCGTTGCCCGAGCTGGCCTGAAGTCTGCGCAGCTTGGTGATCCAGGCGATGGATTCCTTACGCCCTTGCACGAGCACACTTCTCGGGGTGTCGATGGCGCGGCGCAGGTACCGGTCGCCGAAGGTCGAATTCACTTCCGAGCGTTCGGGTCCGCTTTCGCTGTCGGGCTGCGGTGTGGTGGTCCGTCGGATCGGGCTGTGCGCCCAGCGTTGGGTGCTTTCCAGGGCGGCGAACAACCGTCCCGACACATAGGCGGGGTCGGTGCAGGTCTCGTCCAAGGTCATGGGGATCGAGGGCTCCTCAGGTCGTGGGGTGGCACGGGCCAGCGCGAGTCGGGCCAACGCGGCCCTGCGGTCATCGATGCGGCCGTCGTTGCGGATTCGGTGGATCAGATGGGCGCGCAGCGCAACCGGCACCGGCCGGTTCAGGATCGCGACTCTGAAGAGCTGATGAGACGCGGTATCGGGGCGGTCGGCGTCTTTCGCACCGAACGGCCGGTACCCCTTTGTTCGCCGATCCCAGCGCCCAAGAGCCAGCACCAGGCTCTCGAACCGGTGCTCCCAAACCCCGGCCCGGATCTCATTGCCGTTGGCCAGAATTTTCGCTGTGGTGTTGCGCGGGGTATTGCGGTGGTCACGAAACCACGCGGCGATGTTTGCGTCGTGGCTGGGCGTGGCGCCGTCCCCGTCTGCCAGCGCGATGTCGACATATTCGCGGACCATGATGCGCGCGACGTTGCCGCCCACCGCAAGCCAGCAGAAACGCCCCCGCGATCGGCGGGCGGAGTGCCCGCTGCCTACCGACGCGAACAACCCCAACACCGCGGCCGGGTCCGGGTCGAATACCAGCCCGATATGGTCGGCCTCGCCGGGATCGGTGACCCACCACGCCAGTCGGCTGTTCTGTCCGGGAAAGCTCACGCTGTGCGGGGAGGAAAGCAGCGAGGTCAACCCGCCCATCATGTCATCGGCACAGCCGAAGCAAATCGGGATATGGGTGAGCTGAGCCGCCAGGTCGTAGCCGAACACCCGCTCGTTGACGCTGACCAGGGCCGCATCATTGCTGGCTCCCGGGATCAACGCAGCGGGCACCTTCGCGGGAATCGTGTTCGCCAGTGCGGCGCTGCGGCCGCACACCATGCATAGACCGGTCCGGCCGCTGCCTTTGGCTTCCCCGACACACTCTCCCCAGAACTTCGCGGCACTGCTGCTCTCGTGGACATACCTGCCGTCGAGAGCGATCACCACCCCGTCCTTGGCCCGTACCTCCTCGGGACGTTCTACTGTGGCCAGGGCACCGGAGCGCAACACTGCGGCGAGTCGGTGCGGCACCGCATCGGTCTCCACTGGAACCTCCGCCGCCCAGCGATCGATCAACGCCACGAATGCCGCGTGACACTGGCCCACCCGCACCGGGTTGGCGTCCTCATCGGCCCACCCGAGCACATACTGCACATCATCGGCACCCAGATGAGCAGACACACCCACCGTGCGGGTGGAAGCCGGAACCAGATGTGCCATACCGCGTTTGGGTCGCTCCGGATCCGGAGTCGCTATCAGCCGCACTCGGACTTCGGAGTTGGAGCGAGTGCGGATATCGAGTTTCCACCGGAATTCCCGCTCCCGATGGAAGGCCGGGATCACCTCGGAGTTCTCCCGTGCGTACGCGGTCAGCCGTTCGAGCAGCATCTAGATACCGCCCTGGTCACTGTCGGGGATCCCACGGGAGGGAACCTCGAGCACACCGGCTTTCAGCTCCGCCCGGAACCAGTTCGATCGGCGCGGGGTTGTGGCGTAGTCGATGCTGTGCAGCATCATCCCCAGATCTGCCCACATTGCGATCGGCGTGGTCTCGTCCGGATCACCGAAAGCCGCCGGAAACTCCCGCGTTCCCAGAAACGGCTGGCTGAAGCACTGCCCCCGGCTCACCCTGCGACGCAACTGATCCCGGTATGCCGAGACCGGCTTGTCCGCACGCGCCGCCAGGTCGATCTGCGCGTGGATCCGATACCCGACATCCTTGAGGCACACCGCATTACGCTGCACCCGGTGCGCGACCGTATCCACCGTTCGGGTACCCGACGCCGCATCTGACAGCGACACCAGATCCGAGGTCTCGTTACGACGCATCGTGAACATCCGGATCTCCGACAATACTTCGATCCGGGTGATCCGATACACGAACTCCGGCTTCCAATAGATCGATGTCAGCACCCCGATCGCCGCAGTAGGCGTCATGACCGGATACGTCAACCGTTCAGCAGACAGCCCTGGCCTCGTGAACAACGCTCCTGGACCCGATACCTGCACAACCAATCCCACAACTCACCACCCTTCCGATTGCGTTACCCCACAACGTATTCGCGCGAACCCTTAAGCACTCTCGCGTCGCCACGGATCATGCACGAACCCACCGACAAAAACCGGTGAGGCAAGGGATAGCTCGGCAATCAGCACGTTCCTGCGGGAGCGGCTGCCATCCGGGCCCGTGGAAATCGACAACCGCCACGGGCAAAAGTGCCTTCGGCCCAAAAGCCAGTCCGCAATCGCCTTGGCCAGCGCATCACAGCGACTCTCCTTGAACATCCGTTTAAAGACCGACCGGTCGCATTGGTTCGGCTCGGTTCGGCTGGATGACAGCAAAAATGCCGGACGCATCTGCGTCCGGCATTTTTTCGCTGATGAGGACTGATTGAGATTCTCGCCCGGCTTAGACATGCGCTGAGCTCCGCTTCGGGAACCGGTGTCAGAATACTGTGGTCATGTCGACTTCATCGAGGCCAACGCCACGTGCACTGCGCTCGGTCCAGTCGTAGGTTCCCCGCCATCGGCCGAGATCCCCGATGACCGGCTCGATCAGGGCAGCGACTTCGGGCCTTCTGACCAATTCCGACCGCAGTTGCACAATCCATGGTTGCAGCCGCCGCAGCGCCGCCCCAGCGCGGACCGTGCCCGCGGCGAGGTCAGCGAGGAGGGCTTCGATCTGTCGACGATGCCTGTCGTCGACGATGACGACAGGCATGGTGTCCTCGTTGATCATCCGGAATGCCTTCTTGGGGTCACGCGCTGTCCCGCGCGCCGGGTTGATCAGCGGGCCGTCGGTGACCGAACGGAAGTCCAGGCTTTCGCGATGGTGTTGAACGATTTGCCCGACAGGCATTCTCGTCCGATCCCGGAACCTCCGGTCCAGCCCGAGGTCTCGGTAGAGCTCCTCGTAGTAACGGGCCAGCACTTCCTGATCGTCGAGCTCCGCGCCATCGGGACCGAACAGTGCCGCCGTCAGCGAGCACGCCTGCGTGTACTCGGCCGGGCGATGCCCCTCGGCGGGGTCGAACACAACCACGACACCCTGACCGTGCTCACCGTGCCGGTTCGCCCGGCCCGCTGCCTGCTGCAACGAATCCGCCGGCGCCAGCGCCCGCCACACCACGGGGAACGACAGATCGACTCCGGCCTCGATCAGCTGCGTCGAAACCAGCACGATCGACTCACCTGATCGCAGCCGCGCCCATACCACTTCCAGCACCGCCCGGCGATGCTGTGGGCACATCCGAGTCGACAGGTGCCAGACATCGGCTCGTCGCGCCGACACCAACCGATACAGCAACCGGGCGTCGGCCACGGAATTCACAACCACCAGAACCTGATCCAGAACACCGACCTCCTCGGCGACCTCGTCCCAGGACGGTTTCGGATCCAGGCGCCACTCATAGCGAACCCGCCGAGCAGCGGCGAACAACGGTTGAGGATCGGCGATGACCTCCGACACCCTCACCCCGGTCCGTGACTCGTATTCCTGCCACACCGACAACGCCTGGAATCGGGGCTGGGTCGCCGAGGTCAGCAGCACCGTTGTCCCGAAGTCCTCGGCCAACGTCCGCAACGCGCTCAGAATCGGCAGCAACAGGCGCGACGGCAGCGCCTGCACCTCATCCAGCACCACCACCGCGTTCGCCAGTCGATGCACCTTACGTACCTGTGAAGGCCGACGCCCGAACAACGAGTCGAACAGCTGCACCGTCGTAGTCACGACGAACGGCGCATCCCAGTTCTCCGCCGCCAACCGCGCCCACCTCGCCGACCCGCCCGCATTCTCATCGAATCGCACGCTGGAGTGATGCTCCAGCACCGTCGGCTCGTCCTCACCATCGAGCAACCCGCGATACACATCCGCGTTCTGCTCGGTGATCGTCACGAACGGCACCGCCACGATTACTCGGGCCTTCCCCCACTTCGCCGCATGCCGCAGACCGAAAATCCCCTGCGCGAAGGTCTTCCCCAACCCGGTCGGCGCCGCCAACCGATATAACCCCGGCGCGCCCTCCGCCGCTGTCACCGCAGCCCGATACACCTGTTCCCGCAACGCGCCGATCTCACTGTCCCCCGCTCCGATCGATTCGGCCCGCCGCCGCTCGAACCGTTCCACCAGCCGCCCGAAATCTGTCGGCTCGGCCACCACCGGACCCGGCAACCCCCGCTGATGCGCCGCGGTGTCCAGGTGATCGGCATCCACCAACGCCGAGAACACCAGCCTCAACCGCATCTCCTCTACCAGCTTCTCCCCCACACCCGCCCAACGCACCGGAAACAACCCTCGACGCACCCACGCGGCCGAAGCCTCCGGCACCACCTCGAAAAAGCGTGCCAGCGCCTGAGCATCCTCTATGGCTTCCGGATCCGACCACACGTCCGCCAAGTAGGCCCGGCTCTCCATCCCCCCGTGATGGCCTAGCACCGCCAACGCCGCCAACCCCACGACCTCGCCCAACGCTCGCGCGCCCACCTCCTTGTGCGGCACACCCACACGGCCCCGCGTCGACTCCACCTCCCTCAGCCGCCGCTGCCATACACACCCTGCCTTTCCTGCGTCGTGGAACAACCCCAGCACAAACGCCAACTCCCCCGAACCGAACGCCGACGCGAACCGACCCGCCCACCACGCAGTCGATCGGGAATGCTCATCCAGTCCATGACGAATACCCGACACATCACTGCGGCTGTGCGCCCAAATATCCACCACCACCACAACCTAACCGTCGTGTTGCACACCGAGCGACTACTGCACAGATAGGTCAAGCTCGGAACGCGAGAAGTGGGCTGGTCAGTGCGAGTCAAGACCTGCTCGCCCGCGGCGACCTCCTCGGCACCGCAACCTCGCGATGCTCGTGTTGTTCGGCAACGACCACCTCGACCACATCCTCGACGGCTACACCGAGACGACACCGCTGGCCGACGGCTGGCGCGCACGTATCCCCCTGCACCAACTCCATCCCCTGCTCGTGCACCTCGTCTGTTCGGTGGCCGTTACCGGACGGCTGTAGTCGAGGCCGCGAATGCCGCTCTGCGAGCTGGCTAGCCGCGCACTCCTCCGGCGAACCGGCTCCGCGCGCCGACCGCGAAAATCACTGGCCGCCAGATGATGTGTGGCACCAGGATGCTGGCATGGCAAACGAGATGAACACCCACCGGATCATCTGGCGCTACCTCCCCGATCCGACACGCCACGCTGTCGAACAATGTGTCGGTGCGCGGGTACGTTCCGCGGTGACCCAACCCGGCGGATTCAGCCACGGGCTAGCGACCCGGCTGATCCTCGATGACGGCCGCACGGTGTTCGCGAAGGCCATCACCACCGATGACCCGCTCATCACGATGTACCGCACCGAAGCAACCACCGCCGCACGACTGCCATCGCGTGTACCAGCACCGAAAGTGTTGGCCACGATCGAGACCGACGGCTGGCTGGTCATGATCTTCGAGCACATCCCGGGCGCTCATCCTCGCATCGAGGATCCGGCCGAGCTGTCCGCGGTGCTGACCGCGGTCGAACAGATGTCGGAGGCGCTATGCCCGAGCCCACTGCACGACGTGCCGACCATCGATGACCTTTATGGAGTCAAGCTCACCGGCTGGCGGCGCTATGCCGAACAGGGTCCACCCGCTGACCTCGACGACTGGTCACGACGCAACCTCGACAAGCTCGCAGACCTAGAAAGCGACTGGACTGCTTCGGCAGCGGGAGAAGTACTGCTGCACACCGATCTTCGCCCAGACAACATGCGAATGCGCCCCGATGGAACCGTGGCTGTCGTAGATTGGGCTTGGCCCTGCACGGGCGCGGCCTGGGTCGATCTCGTCATGCTCACCCCAGCCATCGCCGACAAAGGCATCGAACCGGATCCGATCCTGGCAACCCACCCGGTGACCCGAGACACCGATCCAGCCTCCATCAACGCATTGCTCTGCGGACTCACCGGCTACTGGGCCGGTACCAGCCGTCAACCCCCGCCCCCACGCGCACCACAACTCCGCGAGCACCGCGCCCGCGCGGAACAGGTAACAACGCAATGGCTGCGCCGCAGACTCGGCTGGCCATAGCCAGCGGTCGGACCTTCGCGGATCGGGGAAGGTGCGAAGAAGCAGTAGTCGCGGGGGTGCCGAGAGACTGCGTCGCGCGGAGCCGACCTCGACGTTGCTGATGACGTCCTGCTGGATTCGACATCGGAACCGCCACTAATAATGCCCTACCGCTGGTTTCGGTTCAGCTGACCGGTGCCAACAGCCCCACACCGCGGCGTCCACGGGCGGACAATGCACACATGCCCGAGTTGATGTCGGCCGTGGTCGATCCCGGCACGTTCAGCACCGACCAGCCCACCCTCACCGCCGAAAACGGCCTGGCGCTGCGCCCCTGGAACGAAGCCGATGCACCTACGGTGTACGAAGCCTTCCAAGACCCCGCGATCCGTCATTGGCACGTGCGGACCGCCGAGTCCGTCGAGCAGGTTCGCCAATGGATCTCCCGGTGGCGCTCGGCCTGGTCTACCGGCAACGGCCAATGGGCCGTCACCAGCTGCGGAGAAGTCGCCGGCCGTATCGGACTGAGGTCCTCGGACCTCATCGAGGGTGTCACCGAACTCGCCTACTGGACCCTGCCTGCCTGGCGCGGACACTCCATCGCTCCCCGCGCCGCGAACACGTTGACCCGCTGGGCTTTCGATGACCTCGGGTTCGACCGAATCGAACTCACCCATTCGGTCCAGAATCTGCCGTCATGCCGGGTGGCAGCCAAATGCGGTTTCGCCTTCGAGGGCACACTGCGTGGAGCCGGTCGCCACAGCGACGGCCGCCACGATATGCACCTCCACGCACGGCTCCGCACCGACTGAAACCACCTGAACAGCGCATCGTCGCCTGGATGTCAGAGGAGATCAAAGAGATTCTGGCTGCCTACGATTTGACGGGCAGTTACCGCAAAGCCGCCGAGTTGGCCGGCTGCGATCACCACACCGTCCGACGCTACGTACAACTGCGCGGGACCGGAATCGATCCCGCAGTCCGACTGCCGCGCACGAAACTGATCGACTTATACATGCCCACAGTCGAGGAACTGATCGAGGCGTCGCACGGGCGCATCGGTGCCAGGGCAGTCGCCGGAGACGGCGCTCAGGCCGGTATCCATGAGCACCCCCCGACTCGGGCCCTCGAATGAGGTGACACAGATGTCAGTCTCGAAACGTCAACGTGCGCCTGCGGGTACACAGTAAATCACCCTGGCCATACCCAATCCGATCGGCGCGAGGACGATCAGGAGACCTATGCCCGCACCTCCGGTATCAATGGCCAACCAACCGCCCGAAATCAGGAAGACTGACGTATTCAGTACCACAATCGATAATGCGGCATAACGAACAACTCGCCGGAGGCGATGCCCCGTCCACAATACAATGATACTGAAGAGCGATACCACAACAGTGATCGAGGATATCGCCACGAACGACACCTGAACTCGCGACGGAGGGGCGGCCCCAGTATCGATCAACTTCCAGGTAAAGAGGGCCATTACTCCCGCTATGACCGCACCGCCGAGTGCGTACACCGTGCCCTCGGCTTGTCGGGCGCGTACTGGAGCATCCACTATCCGGTCCTTATCGACCACTCCGGGACTCCGTCCAAGCGCGTCGCATTATTAAATGTCCCAATATTCGCGCCTGGCCATTTTCCATCCGGGAACACAGTAAGGTCGGTGGCGGTCGCCTTGATCCCGAGCAGGGCAGTGGCCTGAGTGCCGAGCAACGCAGTTACCGCAGTGATAGCCGCCACGACGGCCGCCGAGTCTCCTGCCGCTTCCAGCACAATCAGCCCCGCACCAGCCCAGGAGAAAATAGCGGAAGCTATTGCCGCCAGACTGCCGGTCATCGCAATCCCAGCTTTGACAACAATGCCGAGAATCGCCCCATAGAACACAAGTCCCCCGACCGCTGCCACTCCGAGAGAAGTTGCAGTGTCCTTTCCTATATCGCCGACTCGTTTCGCGGCCGAATTATGTGCCGTTGCGGCATTGCGGTATGCCCACTGCGCATCGCCTTTCCACTCGCTGCTCGACTTCAGCACGGCCGGGTCGACATTGGCGGCCAATTGGGTCGCGTCCCCACGGACCTCCAGCCAGTCCCAGGCGCATACCGCCATGTACACCGGTGCTGCGACGCCCTTCAGAAGGTCTATAACCGTCTCAACGAGCCACTTGCCGAACTCGACTGTCTTGTTTGCGGTCCATCGAATAGCAGCCGCCATTCCTTCGGTGACCCACCAATTGTCGACGGCGTCCGCGACAATTCCCGGCACCGAGTCTATCATCTTTCCGATCTCCCCGAGCTTGCGCTCGATTTCATCGATGACGCCTTCGAAATGCTCGATGCTGAAGTCGGTCATGCCGGAACCTCCCAGGATTTGGCTCGCTTACCAGATATTTTTGAGTTGATCTGCATACTTCTGGTCTTCCTCGTCATAGCGACATCGACATCGAGCGCGACCGGCTGACGAGCCGCTCCACCCCGCAAATGCCCACACAGGATGCGCTAGCCGAAATCGATCGATATTCGCATGATGCCGCAGACCGTGGCATCGACGCCCTCACCATCCGCAGGGTCATCGAGCTCGTCAGCGCGACCGACTTACTCGCTGCCGAGTCGCTGCGCGAACTACTTTCACGCGAGCGACCCAACAGGTTCCGGCCACCGCTCTACGCCTCGCGCCGAAGCTAGCGCCGGGTTCGGTGCGGAGTGAGCCAGCGAAAATCGGCGTTCATGTATCCGGCTGTGGTCACCGTCTACGCCGTGAAGGGCTTGTCGAGGTGAGCCAGGGCGGTAACGGTTCGCGGGGAGTGAGCCATGCTTGGGGCACGCCGTTCGCAGCGACGGTGCCGGTGTATGCGGCGACGATTCCGCCTGTGATCGCGCAAGTGGTGTCCATGTCACCGTCTGCCTCGATGCAGGCGGCGACAGCGGCCGGGTAGTCGTCGAGATAAGTTGCGGCACACCACAATGTGAACGGGACTGTATCTCGCGCCAGCACCCGGGAGCCGTTGCCGAGTTCGTGTGCTGCCTCGGCGACGGTTGCGCCGAGCAGGGCGCGAGCACGATGAACGCCGCGGGTTGTCTCGCCGGGCTCGAGATGGCCCAGGACGGTGGTGAGGAACTCCGTTGGGGCGACCCGGGTTTGGGTGGTGCGGGCGTGCGCGGCCTGCCCCGCGGCGACCGCAACCGCGACCGCGCCGGTCACACCTTCAGAGTGTAAATGGGTGACCTGCGCCGACCGTACAGCTTCAGCCACCGCACGTTGCGGATCGTCGAAGTAGTAGGCCCCCAACGGGGCAACCCGCATGGCGGCACCGTTTCCGCAAGAACCCTGCCCCTCGAACGTCGCCCCGGCCGCCTCCCGCCAGGGCATGCCGTTACCGATGCGCCGAAGTGTTGTGACCGTCGCATGCCCGTAGTCGCGCTCGGGCGAGAATCTGCGCGCGAACCCCGCCGCTAGCCGATCCTGGTCGATCCGCTGATGACGCTGGAGCTCGGCGACCACGCCGCAGGCCATCTCGGTGTCATCGGTCCAGTCCCACTGTCCCGCTGGAGGATTGCCCGACCGAAGATCGCGAAGTGAGCGTCCCATGATGAAGAACTGCGCTCCGAGTGCGTCGCCAACGGAAAGGCCAGCGAGCGAATCGAGCATCAGATCGACACGGCCGATGGCGGGTGCTGAACGCCACTTCCACCTGATCATGGTGTTGTCAAGAGTTGATCGGATTGCCGATGGGGTCGAACACGCGCCGTCCATCGGGGCTGAGCCAGTAGCCGTCGCTGTCGCGGAGGTAGACCAGGGCTCCGTTCTCGTCGCGCCATTCACGTCCGTCGGGAGAGATCGTCCAACCCTCCTGGTCGCTGCCGGACAGTCCGTCGTCTTTGATGTGGGTGACGTTGCGTGGGGCTGTGGGATCCATGGCTCGCAGGCGTACACCGGCGCGCATCTCCTCGAAGGCGGCCAGTTGCCGCGCTGCGCGCTCGTATTCTTCGTCGTGGGGGGTCGTCATGACTACCGGCTACCTTTCGACCATCTGGACCACGACGCGGCCCGTCGTGGGGTCATAGAACTTGTTGTGCACCATGAATTGAGTGTTCGACGGGAACAGTACTTCGTCGTCGGTGCCGAATGGCATGCCCGTGTCGGGGTCGGAGTAGGTCCGGCCGTTCTTGGACACAATCTGCATTTCGACGTTCCGATTGTTCGCGAAGACATCGGAGACGCCGTCGGGCTTGTTCGAGGTCGACATGAACCCGGCGTCGGCCCATGGCTTGTCCGGTTCGAGCTCCGCGAGCTGCTGCGGGGACATATTGACGTGCCGAACGACGGGGCCCTCATGTTTGGGTAGCTTTTCCAGCGCTTTGTTCAGGTCGTCGATCTGGCGCTGTTGTTCCGGAGTCGGGGTCTCACCACGGCGCAGTACACCACCGAGGTCGGTGCCGTACTGGTCGGAAGGCCCACGTGCCAGGATGTCGCGATTCTTCGGGTCGAGAACATCGGGCGCGAGTCCGTGTCTGCGGGGAGTGCTGTTCTTGGCGCGCATGTCGAGGATGCGTTGCATTTCCTGTTTGTGGTTGGAAAAGTCGGGCACGTTGGTGAACCTGCGTGCCAGTCCGCTGGATTGGAATACCGCGATCAGCGGCCGGATCTTCGGCGCGTACTTCGCCACGATGTGGGTGACACGGCCTGCGAGGATCACCGCACCAGCGACGGCGGCGGCACCGAAGGTCACGAACGACGCGGCGACCGAGATGGTCGCGGTGACCCCCGTCTCGATCGCGATGTCTTTGGCCATGTCGATGAGAAATTGCTCGATGGCCTCGCGCATGGCGACCAGCGCGCCGCGATGTGTCTCGGTGCTTGCGCCGACCTCGGCGAACCCAGCTACGACATCGTCCGCGGCGGCCTTCATCGCTCGGATATCCTCGTCGATGGAGTCGTATTCCTCGGCGGTGATCTCGGCGAACAGGCCGGCGATTCGATGGAGTTCGGCGACGTAGCCGGTCACGGCCTCGTTGGTTGCGAGGTTCTTCCACAGGTTGGCGGCGTTGGCGAGCTTCCCGGTATCGCCATCGGGCACGGTGATACCGACCTCGGAGGCCAGGCCGATCGCCTCGGACAACCCGCTGCCGGGCCCGCCCGCCGTGGGCAAGGGCACCCGGCAGACTGCGATAAGTTCAGCGGGCATCTGTGGCCGCGGAGGCAAGGCGGCACCGAATTCTGAGGTGGCGAAGTAGTCGCCGATTTCATGGTTGTAGCCGAGTTCCATGAGTACCCGGCCGTAGGCGTCACCGGCGGAGGCAACCTGGCGAACCGAGTTGATCAGCTCGTTTGCTTTGGCGTCGTACTCACCGGCCCAGGTCTTGGCTTCCTCATAGGAGCCGCACATACTGCCGCATTCGGCCAACGCCGCCCATTGGGCGTCGATCGCGGTCCACCACGACTCAGCGGCGGCGCACAGCGCTTTACCCGCGGTGTAGTAAGTCTCGGTATCGACATCGACGACGGTCACGTTTGGCTCTCGCTGCCGGTGGTCTGTCCACCACCGCGTCCGAGCAGGGCTCTGTTCGCGACGATGGTTGCGGTGTAGGAGTCGTGGGCGCTGCGGGCGGCGGCCCGCATCTTCTCGATGCCAGCGGTAGCGGTCCGCGCCGAGGCGATCCAGTCGACATGCGCTGCGTCGTAGGCCTGGGACGCGGCCCCGCTCCAGTCGGCTCGCATTGTGTTCACTCGCTCATCGATCTCGATCAACGATTCTTCGAGGAAGGTCTTCAACGCGTTGATTTGGGTCACCGCGTCATCCAGTT
Organism: Nocardia sp. IBHARD005; assembly: GCF_052814245.1. Classification (NCBI taxonomy): domain Bacteria; kingdom Bacillati; phylum Actinomycetota; class Actinomycetes; order Mycobacteriales; family Nocardiaceae; genus Nocardia; species Nocardia sp. IBHARD005. Next base: position 1,721,524 of record NZ_CP199935.1, on the reverse strand, counting down.
CGGTCAGATTCACCCGATACCGCAAGTCTCTCCTAGCGTTGTTGTCGGCGCGCGCCTCAGCTGAGTCACGGCAGGTCGAGCGACGACCCTGCCGAGAGATCCCCAGCCCAGTCCCGGTCTTGCTCGGAGAGCACCACACTGGTCACGCCGAGCGCGTCCGCCATCTCTGTCAACGCGCCCAGGACACCGGCGACGCCGGTGCATACTTCGGTCCACCCGGTCCGAAACGATTCCGAGGCCGGGCCCTGCCATCCCGTCAGGAGCCCGTCCACGTCGGTGTCGGTGGCGCGGACCCCCGTCAGCAAGGATTGAGCGGTCTGCTGGATGTAGAGGCCCGCGTTCTGGACGTGCTCGGGGGTGATCGAAAACGCCCCTTCCGGCACCTGAGCCGTCATCTACTCGCCCTCCCTTTCCAGCCTTGATCTCGCACACCGCGACCATAGCCGACGCCTACTACCCCGCCGATGCCGTGGGTACGGCAGACCCGACCTCTTGTCGACGCGGTCCCCGGCACTCTGGTCCTGCGACCCCGAGCCGGTTTCGAACGACGGTTCGACGCCCGGCCACCCTCCTTCGGTGGCTGGTAACGTACCGGTCTGACGACACGGATCTGGGGGTTGTGGTGCAAGTCGATTACGGACAGGCGCAGATTCAGGCGATGAACGACGCGGTCGCGGCGGGGACGTTGAAGTTGGACCCGGCTGCGGTCACCGACGTTATGAAGGTGCTCGACGGGGTGCGCGAAGAGCTGAATCAGCAGCGCCGGAAGATCCAGAGCGGCGGGAAGAACACCGGTCTTGCCGGATTCTCGTCCGCTCAGCAATTGGCCGTCGGATTCGCTGGCAAGGCCGACCAAATGGTCGCGACCATCGACCAATACATCGTGGGGACCATCCGACTGCAGGAAACGTTCCTTCGGGCCGCAGGGAAAGTCGCAGAAGCCGACCAAATGAGTGCCCAAGCGATCGCAGCAGCCTCGGCAGGGATCCCTGGAGGCGGTGCATGACCAGGGCAACCGTCGGACTAACGGCGCTGAGCACTCTCGTCATAGCTGGAGCGCTGAGTGGGTGCACCGATCAGGAGTCACCTCAAACACCGGCCCCCAAGACTCCGGGTCCGATCGCTGTGCAGGTTGCGGCACCACCCACTCGCGACAACCCGGGCAGAGCGCCCGTCACCTATGACCCCTGCCGGTCGTTTGATGATGACGCCGTCGTACGTGCCGGATTCACGCCCCGCACCAGGGAACGAGCCGACTTCGTCGCCGATAAATATTCGGTCGTAGGATGCGCGTTCGGAGATCGCGAAACCGGTCATCTCACGAGAAGTCTCACTATCGACATCAGTAATGTTCCCCTCCGGGAACAGCCCTATTTTGCGAATGCGCTCGAACATCTCACAATTAACGGCAGGGAAGCGATCATATTCCGCCTGTCCGGGTCGATGGAAAAAGGGGCGTGCTTCCTTGCGATGTCGACAACCGATGGGTCCGCTAGTGTTCACATCTCAGAGTCGCTCGAATATTCAACTGGCGACCCATGCGGTCAAATCAAAGAAGTAGCTGCGGTGTACGAGGCCGAACTGCCAGCCTGAGCGAATCCGACTCTCACTTCGGCAAAACAGCTTCGACTGCCCGTGCGGCCTCCTCAATCTGATCGCAGGGAACCCAAGTCGTTTGCCCGATGGCGTTTAGACGCACTCCGATTGAACCGTTTGGTAGCGCCATGTAAATCCAACATCCGTTCCCGTAGGATTCGTAGACGCGTGCAGCCTCACGGCCGTTAATCGTGATCCGTCGTGCGCTTCGGTCAATTTGACCTAACCCGTCGACGTTGACACCTTCGGCGACAACCCTCAAAAACCCGCGCTCTTGCGGCTGCCCTGAACCCTTACGACTTGGCATAATACGATCGAATTCACATCCAGAATATCCGTCCTCATCCGAGGATAGATTGGAAACCCTGTTCCGCGTCGCCGGGTCAAAACCTAGCTGGCGAGGAATGGAATCAGCCAGCTCGAGACACGGATCCCAATCTACTGGAAGCGGTTCTCGATCAGGGCTCACACGGACAGCTATCGGTCGGGAAGGGCTACTGCCTGACGCACACCCGACCGTCAGCGAGATCATCAATGCAGATAACACTGCACGCCCCAACCCGCTAACAATATGTCGACTCAAATTACCCATCCTCAACTGCCCCGTGCAATGTGTGCATAACCGAACGCATCAAAGAGATTGTTCGGCATCCACTTTGCCGACAATGCGAACAAGAAGGCTGACGACACTATTGATTTGCTCGTCGGAGATTTGCATATCCTGCCCGCGCCCTGGAGACAAATGAATGGAGCCACTCCATTTTCCCACGAACACGATAATATTCGCAGGACCGTTCCCACGTGGGTAGTAATCTCGAAAATTTCGGCGATCCTCGAACCATACCTCGTGCCCGTGCCCGGGAACCTCAACGTAGCCGCGCGCTGTGTACCATTTACGTTTTTCATCCGAGGTCCAGTCCGCGTAAGCTGGTTCAACAACCGAGTTGGCGTCAAAGGGTTCACGTCCGTCGGTGTCCCAACCGCCGTTCGTGTCATAACTACAGCGGACGGAGTGATTGGTTTCTTCGCTCACATTGCGCTGCAAGCCAGATCGCCCCGATCCAGGAATGGTTGCCTCGGTGTCAGGGAGCGCAAAATCGTTCCGCAAGAGATCTCGGATAGGCTCACAGATGTCGCCTATGCGCAGCGAAGGCCGCGCCACGTCTTCTCGTTCACCACAACTAGTCCCGGCGATGACAATCGCGACCAGAGCCACTGCCTGGACGAATGGCGACGTCCTCATTTGACCGACGCTCGTCCGTTTGCGACTTCGTTCGTGTAGTCACTCAGCTGAGGATCGAGGACCCTGCCGTTATATTCTTCGAGCACTTTGGTGAGATCATTCCGAATCGTAGGGAGTGGAATGTTCATCTCCTCCGACAGTTGTTTGTAATCACGCAGGCTGCCGTTGGCATCGAAGTACTTGTCGAAGTCGGGGTGATGGTCGACCGAGCCATTGAGGTCTTGCAGGCTCTGGGTCAGCAGATATGTCGCGGCAGGGTCTTGATAGCCCGGCGCCATTGGTGCGTTCGGTTGGGCTGGGTCTGGCGCCAGGTAGACGCCCAAAACGGCATTCTTGATATAGGTGTTCGATACATCGATGGCGGGCGACAGCGTGTTGGATGCGATATCGGATGCGACGGGGCCAACGACCGGAAGGTATTTGATCGAGCCTGTCAAAACCCCCTTGGCGGCATCGTAGCCAGCACCCTGATCGGCGAAATTACGCGCTGCTGCGGCGGCTTCGTCTCGGGTCCGATCGGCGGCCTCCGCGGTGAGCCCACCATCGACGAGGCCTAGAATTGTTCCATATCCTGCCGCCAGGCGGTTGTCCCCGCCGTGCGGGTCTGTCAATGCCGAGGAAAGCCAGGCCGATTGCAGTCCTCCGCCTGCGGCGAGTGCGCTGACATTGAACTGCTCGGCAGCTTCCTTACTGGAATCCATCACGGTGAACACCGACTTCGCCCTGTCGAAGTTCGGATCCGCCGTGCCCCATTCAAATCCGCTGGTCAGAAGTGGCGGACCTTCTGGCACGCCCGCCAAGCGCGGAATGTAGGGGCTGAGTCCTTCAGCCATTCCTTGCAGCAATGCCGGGTTACGTTGACCGAGCGATTCGGTCCTGTCGCCGTCCAGGTTGAGTAGTTCACTCTTGTTGTCGGCGACGTAGTTGGCTAGGACATTCGCGGACTCGCCAGCCCTTGTCGCTACTTCCGGGTTCGGTGAGGTGGCGTCGTCGTTGATCCAACTGAACATCCCTGCCGCCGCAGCACCGTCGTCACCCCAGTCGCGGGTGATCATGGGGGCGACGACTTCTTTGAATTTGTCGCCATCGTTGAAGGTTTGGCCGGGTTCGCCGCTGCCGAACAGCTCGGGACTGCCCTCCCCTGTGATCAGTGCGTGGTTGGAATCGGTGTTGCGGGTTCCGACCTCGAGGAGGTCGCGGGCGGTGCTGTCCGCGCGGGCATCGCTCATGGCTACATCGTTGGGATTCATGACGCTGCGGTACTCGCCGCTGTCGGCGAGCCACGCCTGGTGTGCTGCCTGCCTGGACAGTTCCACACCGAGACGGTCACCGGGCTGGTACCCCTCGCCGGAGGAGTTGAGGAAGTCGCCGAATTTGCCGAGGTCGTCCTGGTACTCCTTGTAGGACCCGGTGATGTTGCGGCTGTCCCATGCGTTGTTGCGGTAGTCATCGGGCAGGCGGCTGGTGTTGGAGTCGGGGGCATCGGTTCCCAGCGCGGGCCGGGTTCCGACGATCTCCTTCACCTCGGGGCTGAGTTTGTTCCAGCCGCCGCGATCGTCTTTGCCGGTGCGGTAGTCGCGGCCGACGACGTTCTCGTTCGACACCGTCAGCAGCCCGTTGGCCAGCGAGGACCGCAGCTGTTGCGAACCCGGCGTGGTATCGGTGCGGAGTTGTTCGGATACCCCGATCAGACCATCGCGCCCGGCGCTGCCGTAGAGCTCGGTCATATAGCTCATCGCTGACGCCGGCACAGTGACTTCCTCGCCGCGTTGCAGGGCGGCGAGCTGAGTGGGCGTCAGTCCGGCCGCTGTGAGGTTCTTAGAGATCCGGTCGATCTCTTCGGGTGAGAGCTTTCCGTCTGCGATGGTTTGACCGTCGAGTCGTCCCTGTTCAGCGGTCAGGCCCGTGGTTTGCTCAGTGCCAGCAACGTCTAGACCATTGCCCAGAATGTCACCGCGCGAACGGATTTCGCCCGCATTGGTGGTGACGGCGGTAGCGAATTCTTCGACCGCGGTAGCGAAGCTGAAGTAGGCGCTGTTGATCTGGCCCTGCCGACTGTCGGTCTCGGCCTGGATCTGGCGCACGATGTCTTCGGTTAGGTCCCGTATGGCGGTGTAGTCGGCGAGCACGCGCCACTGTGCGCCGACTGAGAACGTGATCGCCTTCCCGTCGATACTGAACGGCAGGGTTTCGGCATCGACGACGCGTCCTAGCAGGACTTCTCGTTCCCGGGTGATGCGGTCGGTGCCGGTACGGACAGCGGTGATCAGCTCGCTGGTCTCGGTCGCGAGGCGACGGCCCTGATTGTTCTCCTCGTCCATACGCCCATAGGCGGCATCCGCGGCTTTGCCTGCCCATGAACCGTGCAGGTCCTGGAAGTGGGACACGGTGCGCCCGAGCTGATACTCGTAGCCCTGATTGGCGGTCTCGAGGTTGGTGGCCCATTCCGAGAGCCGTCCCAGCTGCCATTGCTGGACCTGCGGCAAGGTGATCTGCAGCATTACTTCGCTCCGGGGATCTGGAACCGCATGGTGTCGAGAGCTTTTTGGAAGTCCTCGTCGGTGGCCTGAATGTTGTTGGCGCACTGGGTAGTCGCTGTGGAGATCTGCTGGATTCGTTGCGCCACACGCAGCCACGCGCCTTCGGTGAACTCACCCGCCTGCGCGCACGCGGCCGGGATGGGGCAGCCAGGCAGCGCGGCGGCCATGGTGTCAGCGACGGTGCGAACGTCGAGTGCGTCGATCTGGGTCGCGACGTCGTTCAACGTCCCCACGAGTTGACGCATCTGGGCGATATCGGCTGAGAGCAAGGTGGTCCCCCCTTGTTGCGGCTGCTGATCGACAGCGACGATACAGAGCGGTCGTCGCACCCGCTATCGTCCTGCGGTCACTTCCGAGGCCCCGGGCATCGGGCGGGCCCGGTGTAACCTACATGCAAGACGCGTGGGGTGTGCGCGCCACGACTGCCGATGACCTGCAGGTTGGTTGTACGAAACGGGGATGTATGACGAGCGATGGCAACCGGCTCATCGAGGAAATGCTGGGTGTGCCGGGTGCGCAGGCCGTGGCCGCTGCTGTGGGGAAGCAGCAACGTGCTGATGCGTCGCAACAACAGCGCAGTCGCCACGATGAGCAGTTCGATGGTGGTGTCGACCCGGCTTATGTGACCTCGCAGGAGCCTCCGCCGGAGGCGATGACCCATCAGCAGATCTGGGATGACGTCCAGAGTCTGGATCAGCAATCGATCTGGAACGCCTGCCTCATCTGGTCACAGGTGTCTACCACGATCACCTCTACGTTCCAGCTGGCCCGAATCGGTCTGAACCGGGCGGTGGAAGGCCGGTGGGAAGGGCAAGCAGCTGACGCGGGCGTGGCGGCGATGTCGGCGTTCGCTACCGGCGGCGAGCACATGGGCGAGGTCGCGAAGTCGGTGGCGATGCGGCTCGACACTATGTTCTACGCCGCCCAGGCATTGGCCGGCGCGGTGCCGCCACCGCCAGTGGCCACCGTCGCCGATCCGGACAACGCCTCCGAATCGGTACTGCCGTGGTTGATCAGTGGCGAGAAAGCCCGCGCCGACGACGACAACGCGACCCGATTACGGGCGCTGGCAGTCGCGGCCGTCAACACGACCTACCTGCCGACGTTCCCACCGTCGGGGGCCGATGTTCCGTCGTTCGTCGCGCCGCCGCAGGTCGGCGAAGGAATCGACACCGGTGGAAACGGTGCGGGTGCGCCGACACCCGGCGGTGCGCAGAGCCCAACAGCCCCCGGTTCCGCTGATCCCGGAACTGGCGCGCCTACTGACGATCAGCCCAGCGCGACCAGCCCCGAATCGACGGGTGCAACCTCCGAGGGCGACGCAGGCACGTCGGAACAGGCCGGTTCGACCGAGTCCGGCGCGGATTCTGACACGGCGACGACGGCTGCAGGCGCGGCACCGACCACCGCAACTCCCTCGGCGGGGACGCCGCCGAATGTGAACGGCCAGTCCCCGGTCGGCGGCGTACCAGGCTCGGGTGGTGGCGCGCCTGGTTCGGGCGGCGGCTTGCCTGGTTCTGGGGGTGGCGGCCCCAGCGTCGGTGTGGGACAGCCGGTCCGCGGGAGCGTACCCGGGGTCGGGGCGGCGGCGAGCGCTTCCACGGCCGGGTCCTCGGCGGGACGTTCCGGTCATGGGCCGATGGGACCGATGGCCCCCGGTGCGGGGGCCCGCAAGGGTCAGGGCGACGAAGATACCCATCAGAGCCCGGACTACTTGCGTCGAGTGCAAGAGGAACTCGTTGGCCATCAGTCGGCGATCTCGCCTGTTATCGGTGATCACACCACCGAAATTTCTGCGTCTGCACCCGAATCCCGGCCGGAACCACTTCCCACCCCGGCGGCAGATCTGGCGTTGCCGCGCTCGCTGTTCAGCGCGGACGACCGACCCCATCAGCAACCGGCGCAAGCTTCCGCACCTTCGACTACCGCCGTTTCCGTTCCGACCGCACCCCCGGCCGCTGCCGAACCAACCGCGATGGTTAGCGCTGCTGCTACGCCCACCCCGGCGCCGGGAGGGTCGGCCCCCGAGCCAACCGGCGACGTTCTCGATTCCGCCCAGACACAAGCGCCAGCGGCCCAACCCCGATACGAGCCGATCGCCGGCAGCGGCCCGTGGGATACGCACAACCCGGCTACCGAACCTGACGCACAGCGCGAGGACCAACCACCCGCCACGGACTCCGGCGGCCGACCCTGAACACGAGAATGACCTCGAATACGCAGTGGCGATTCACGCCCGACGAGTTCGCGTGGGTGTGGTTGCAGACCGAGCGCGAATACCCTTATCCGCTGAGCATTCTCGAATCCGCAGCCGATCTGGACGCCTATGTTCAGCAGCGCCACGCGATCTCTTCGCGTTACCCCCATCGTGCCGATGCGGATCTCACGCACGCTCTGGAGATCCTTGCCGACCCCGAGGTGCGGATCGTTTGTACCGGCCAATCCCGAGGCCAACGAATCCGTTGCCTCGCGGCCGCGGTGGGCGACCACGCTGTGATCGCCCACCAACTCGCTGGCAGCACAAGAGAATTCGGGGCCGACGTCGAGATCCTGGCCACCCGCCGGGCCAACCTCGGCCGCGCGGTTGTCACCACGATGCCCGCGACACCCGCCGGCACGGCGCCTCGGCTAGTGGGCTACACCCCGCGCGTACGCGGCGAGGCGGAGACGTCGTATTTCATCAACGCGAACGGCCACGAGGTCGCCGAAAACCGTATCCTCGCGCTCTTGCGAGCGCCACGAAGTGCTGACGGGTACCTCTACATCGAGCACGACGTCCGCGCGGCAGGCGAAAATCCGCCTCCAAGCCTGAACTGGATCGACATCCAACACGGCCACCGTGCGGCGGGCCGATATCTGATCGACGTCAACCACCACGACGCGACCGTCCTCCCCGCTACAGAGTCCCAGATCGCTAATGAACTCACTCGCCGTGTGAACCACCGTTGAGCCCTGCTCACGCTCCCCGGTTGAACGAGATCCTCTCCCTGACCCGCGGCGCCACTCCTCGAGCGACCAACGTCCTGACCCGCCGCGTAAAACAGGGCATCGCCGAGTGGTACATCCTCGAGATGCTGGAGAAGTCCCGGGGCGGATTCGAACAGCACACCGAGGCCTTTCAACGTCGGCCAAGCACCCTACGGCTACCTGCCCAAGAAGGTCCTCCATCCCGTTCCCGCACGCCGCGCCGAAGGCAGACACAAGACGCACCTGGCACTCGACCCCGTCCGCGCGCCCGTCGTCGAGCAGATCTACTCGTGGCGCATCAACGAGAAACTCGGCTACCGCGCCATAGCCGCACGCCTGAACCTCGATCTCGACCGCTTTCCAGCACCGGTCCCACCTGAACGGTTCCATCGGACCCTGGCCGACGAGTGGGCTTACGCCCGCGCTTACCGCAGTGATACCGAGCGCAGCCAGGCGTTCCACGCCTGGCTGCACATCTACAACCACCACCGCGGCCACACCGCACTCGGCGGACACCCACCGGCCAGCCGCGTTCCTAACCTCTCAGGACAGAACACCTAGGCCGAGCTGTCGGTGTAGGTCGCCGATCAGGCTTGGATCACCGGCGACGGGCCGAAAGCGATCTTCGACGGCGCGGTCGTGGTGCCGGGCCGGGCGTCATCGGTCCATACGTCATTGGTGTTGAGCGTTCCCGCCGATCTCGGTGGCCACCGAGATCCTCACACTGGCCACCGATCTCGGCCAACCGCCAGCCCCTCTCGCCGGTGGGTGGAGCGAGCCCTCGATACGACATTCACAGACCCCGCCGTTGGTTTGTGAGGACGGAACTGCCGCGAGCACCGTTGGCTACACCACCGAACTGACCGACCAATCCCACGGCGTCGGCTGGCCGGACGAACTCGACCCCGTCAGGTACCTGAATCCCGCTCGGTGCGGCCTCCGGTTCAGATTCCTTGCCGCCCAACAGTTCCTGGTTGATCTGCTTCTGCCGTGCCTGTAGCGCGACAAGCCGCTCGGTGTGCTCGAACGGCTTACCCAAACGTTGTTCGGAGCGTTTACGTTCCGTGCGTTCGGTAGCGAGTCGGCCAGTCGCGACGTCAAGTCGTTTGTCCAGGCCGTTGACCGCATTCTCCAGCCTGAGCATCACGCCTGCTCCACCCTTTTCCAGAGTCTTCCTATCGAAGGTGACGTAGAGATCGGCATTGATGTCGGAGAACACGACCTCGACGTGAGCCTCGCGGCCGGTGGGTACGTTGCGGGCGTCGAGGGTGAAACCCGCGATCTCTGCTATGCCTTGATCGGAGAACTCCTTCCAGGCTGCCCGGGGGTCCTGAGTTAGCTTGGACAGTCGCGCGGCGAGCGCGTCGCCAGCGTCGCCGCGGTGGTCGAAGAAGCGACCGTTGACCTTCGCTGCGAAGGCGTCGCCCTTGGTCGGTGTTCGGTGCGCGATTGCCTGGGTGTAGGCATCGATCTCAGCTTCGAGGCCGGGGATGGCGTTGCCAGCGTCGCGGATACGGATGTGTAGCATGGATTGGCTGCGTTGGTGGGCTCGGCGTAGGCGTTCGAGCTTCGTGACCTCGATGTCGATTTCGGCTTTCTCCAGCACCAGCGGGTTGCCGCTGGCGATAGCGAGGGCTTCGTTGGCGTTGAGGGCTGCGTCGCCGATGTCATCGATCTCCCTGACGGTGAGCGAGCCTTTCAGGAATTGGTTGACCATGGCGGCTTTGCGTGCCTGAGCTGCCCACATTCGAGCGTCAAAGGTGCCTTCAGTGACAGCGCGGGCGACCGCGATCTCCGCGTTCTGGTTGCCTTGGCGGATACCGCGCCCATCACGTTGCTCGACGTCAGCTGGCCGCCAAGGGCAGTCGACATGCAGCATGGCCACCATCCGGTTCTGGATGTTCACCCCGACTCCCATCTTGGATGTGGAGCCGAACAGGAACTGCACAGAACCGCTGCGGGCCTTGGTGAACAGCGCCGCTTTTCCCTTGTCGTTCTTCGCGTCGTGGATATAGGCGAACAGTTCCGCCGGAGCGCCCCGCGCGATGAGCTTGGTCTTGAGTTCGTCGTAGGCATTCCAGTCCTCACCGGGCGTTCCCAAGTCGCAGAATGCGAGGACGAGACCGCCGCGGCGAGGGTGGGGTTGTCCGTCCCTGCCGAGGTAAACCTGGTCTTTGGCGGCCTGCCATTTCTCGAACATCCAGTCCGCTGCCGCTTCGAGCTTGAGACCGAACTGATCCTCACCTATTGTGCTGACGGCGACTCCCTCCATGCCGTCGAGCACGAGGCGGTCCGCTGCGACATCGGTTGCGGCCACAGCGAGTCCGAGTGATTTGACCAGCCGCAGATCCAGGGCTGCGGCGCGGCCGTCGGAAGAGATTTTGAGCATGTTGTCAGTGCTCGGGTCAACCGCGCGCGACTTCACCTTCTGGGCGCGATCACCGAGATCGCGAACGTACTCGAGCTGGGTGTCGGTGGCCGGGACCGAGATAACTTCAGGTGCGCGTTGCCCGTCGGCGCGGCGGGCGAGCTTGGGCACCGGGAGCTTCAGGTCTTCGGGCAGCTTCACGTCGGCGGCAACATGAAACATGCGTTGCAGCTCGACCACGTTACGGAAGCCCACTAGTCGGGTTTTGAGGTTCCAGGAGTTGCCGTCGACCGACATCTCCAACTCGGTTTTGGTCTTGCCGAAGGTGGCCGCCCACTCGTCGAAGTTGCGGATTCCGGCGTCTTCGAGCAGGTCCGGGCGTAGGTACCGCTGCACGACGTATGCCTCGGTGATCGAGTTCGCCAACGGGGTGGCGGTGGCGCCGGTGATGGCGCGCCCGTTGTGCTTGTCGCGCAGGTATTCCACCACCATGTGTAGCTTCTGGGCTCGCTGGCTTCCGGCGATGGCGGCGGACTCGATCTGGGTGTCGGTGGCCAGATTTTTGAAGTCGTGCAGCTCGTCGACTACGAGGTAGTCGATGCCGGTCTGCTCGAAGGTGATGCCCGGATCGGTAGGGCCGCCGAGCTTATTCTTCAGCTTCTCCTCGGACTTGAGGATTGCGTCTTCGATGCGTTTGACGGTCGTGCGTTTGGCCCTGCTGGCCATGAGTTCGGACAGGTACTCGCGGCGGGGTTGGATCTCGCGGTCGAAATACCAGTGCGCGGTGTCGCGGGAAACCTCGAGACGCTGGAATGAGCCGCGGGTCAAGATGATCGCGTCCCAGTCGCCGGTCGCTGCGCGGGCGACGAACTGTCTTCGTTTCTCCCCGGCCAGGTCTTCGGTGCCAGCGGCGAGGATACGTGCCTGCGGATATGCCTGGAGGAATTCGCGGGCGAATTGGTCGAGCATGGAGTTGGGCACCATGATCGCTGGTTTGTTCACCAGTCCAAGGCGTCTGAGTTCCATGACGCCCATCGCCATTTCGAGCGTCTTGCCCGCGCCGACGGCGTGGAAGAGGCCCGCATTCGGCTCGGCGACCATGCGGGCGACCGCGGCGCGCTGGTGCGGGCGGGGGGTGTAGACCCGAGACAGGCCGGGCAGGCTGAGCATCTTGCCGTCGGCCTCGTAGTTGCGCAGGACCAGGTTGTTGAAGCGGCGGTTGTATTCCGCGCTCAGCCGTACGGCGCGGACCGGGTTCTCCCACACCCACTCGGAGAACCGTTCGTTGAGCTGCTCGGCCTTCTCGTTGGCTGCCTCGGTCTCGGTGGGGTTGGGGATCCGCGCCTCACCGTTCTCGTCCGGGTCGTAGACGCGGATCGGGGCTTGGCGCAGCAGGGCGCGGGCGAGCTTCGGCGCGGGGACACGGGAGGTTCCGAATTCCTGGGTCGCCAGAACGCCGGAACGGCCGCCGGTGACCTTCCACTCCCCCGCCTTGGTGTGCTCGACGGTGATCGTGTCGTCGTTGAGGATCTCGTTGAGGAACGCCTGCACGTCGGGCGCGTCGATCCATACCGCGCCGAGACGGGCGTCAATCTCGGCGGGTCCGAGATCGGCCGGGATCACCGCGGTCAGCGCGGTGACGTTGTCGCTGTAGGTCTCCGGGTTCGCGGCTGCGGCGTCGCGGGCTTGGTCGAGCTTGAGCCTGACATTTCCCGACAGATATTCCGGCGCGGGAACGAAACGGCCGTCCTCGGTGGGGTCGGGGTAGATCAGACCGCGGCATTGCGCACGGGCCTGGTCGTCGTCGATACCGAGCAGGCTCGCGATGACCGGCAGGTCGATGTGGCCGTGAGTGTCCAGGCAGATCGCCATCGCGTCCTCGGCGGTGTCGGCGCCCAGACGCGGACTGCGCGGCGCGACGACGCGCTGACGCATGATCGCCATCTTCACCGCGGTGTCGGTGGTGGCGTCGTAGTCCTCCAGCGCCAGCACTACTGGGGCGTGGGGGTCGTCGCGGAACAGCCGCATGACCGGGGGACGACGGACCGACATCACCGGCTCGCCCCCGCCGTCGACCCGTCCGGTCGGATGCCACGTGCACCGGTTGATCGGCCCGAACCGTGCCGCGTAGCGGTCGTAGAGCTGGTTGAGTTGAGTGCGCAGGTTCTCGATTTCGTCGGAGTCCTCGGCGTTGGCGGCCTCGTTCTCCAGCAGCGACACTGCCGTGTCGCGCAGCCCCAGCAGCGCCCGTAGTTCCTCGGCCTGGGTGTTGGGGACCGTCAGCTCGCTGTAGGTGCCATCGACGTGCAGTGCCTCGAACCCTCGCTCTGTGGCGCGCAGGTGTCCGGGGAATTCGTTCGCGTCGCCCGGTGCACCGGCAGCCGCACGTCGTTCTCCAGCGGCCATTTCGCGGGGCTGGTGGGAGATGCCCTCGCCCAGGGCTTGACTGGCGATGCGGTCTAACGCCTCGCGCAGTTGCGGTTCCAGTTCACCGCGACGAGCCACTTCGACCGCCATCCCGCCGTACACGCTGGTTCCGGCCCGCAGCTCGCCGAGCACCATGTCCGGGTTGTTGACGAAGTATTCGTTGACCAGCACGGCCGCCTCACCGGTTTCTCCGGCTACGGGCAGTTCGATGCTGGTGGCCAGCTCGAACGGTCCGCCGAGGTGACGGGGTTCGCCGTCACGACGGCGCAGGACCACGATGTCGGTAACCACCTCGGTGCCCGCGACTCGCCGATGTGTGCCGTTGGGCAGGCGGATCGCGCCGAGGAAGTCGGCGTGGTCGGCGATTTCGCGGCGGGCGGCGGGGTTCTTCTTGTCGAGGGTGAATGAGCTCGTCACGACCGCCACCACACCGCCTGGCTTGGTCAGGGCAAGGGATTTGAGGATGAAGTGGTCGTGCATGCTGTGCTCGCCGGTGTTGTGCACCGGATCGTGGAGCCGGGTCGAGGAGAATGGCACATTGCCGATCGCGGCATCGAAGTGCCCTTCCGGCAGGCGAGTGTCGGCGAAGGACTCGACCCGAATGTCGGCGTGCGGGTAGAGCGCCTGCGCGATGCGGGCGGTGATGGAGTCCAGTTCCACGCCGGTCACACGCGCCGATTCAGGGGAGCGTCCAATGAATGCTCCTGCACCGCAGCCTGGTTCGAGTACTCGTCCGTCGGCAAGTCCTAGGGCTTGGAGGTGATCCCACATCGCCCGCACGATCATCGGATCGGTGTAGTGGGCGTTGAGGACGGTGCGGTTGGCCTGCTTCCACCCGGCTTCGCCGATCAGGGTTCGCAGCGATTCGGCGTCGGCGCGGAACTCTTCACGCTCGGCGTCGAAGATCCCTGCGGCAGCGCCCCACGAGGTCCATTTCGCTAAGGTCTCTCGCTCGGCCGACGTTGGGGTGCGATTGTCGCGTTCGAGGGCCTGGAGGGTCTGGATCGCCGCGAGGTTTGCCTCGATGCGCCGCTGTGGCGATCGGGGGATCTCGACTTCGGGTGCCGGAAGCCGTTCGGAGCGTCGGAATCCCACGTTCACGGGACCGGTCGCATTGGGTGTCGCCGTGGTGACCGGCTCGGTTCGAGGTGGTGTCGCTGGTGACTGGTCGGTGGTGACCGGCACGGCTGTCGGTGCCTGCGACTCGGACGGCGCAGGGGCAGGGGCAGGGGCAGGGTTCGGACCGTTCGAGGCTGCTGGCGGCGATGGCAGGGCAGTCGAATCCTGTTGAATCTCACAATACTCGATAGGTGTTGCGTGGTCGGTCTGCGGTGTTGTGTCCGCGTGGACGGGGGCGAGGGCCGCGGGGTCAGTGGTGGTCGCAGCGCCGGTCTCGGTGAACGGCAGTCCGAGCTTGGTGAGCGAGGCTCGCAGGTACCCGACACGGCGTGTACGCACGGCGAAGTCGGTCGCCCGCCGCTGGTACCAGAACTTCTGGGGCCGTGACCACTGGAATTTGGCGTCGTGCAGGGCTTGGCGGAGTTGGAGGTTCGCTTTGTCGGTGTTGCGGACCAGTGTGCCTTCGGTGGTGTGCTCGATGAGGATCGGCAGCGGAGCCGTCGCGTCCTTGGCCAGGGCGGCAGGTTCTGGCTGATCAGTTCGGGGTGAAGCGAGATTCGTTTCGGTGCCGACGATTTCAGCTGCGGCGGGATTGTCCGGCACGGGGCGTTCGGCCAGATGGGCACGAATCCGAGGCATGACTTCGCGCACGGGTAACGCTTCGGTGATCGGCGCCGCGTCGGCGTCTGCGGCGGGGTGGACGATCCACTGGCCGCGTTTGGGTTCGAGGAGGAAGGTGTGTTCACCGACGACGACGTGTGCCCGTTGTCCGTGGACCCCGTCGAACCGTTCGTGGGCCGACAGCCCGAGTTTGTCGACGAACCCCGCCAGCCGCTCGATGCGGGAGCGCATCTCGACGTAGTCGGTGGCATCGGCGGGATTGATGAGCTGAGCCTGGTCGAGCAGCGTGCGGGCTTGCTCGAAGCGTCCCGCCCGAAGGTGCTCACCGGCCGCGTTGACCATCGGCCCGGTGGCGTGTGCGCGTTCGTACTGACGGGTTTGGACCGAGGCGGGTGTCTCGTCGTAGAGGTCTGGGCGGGCGCGCAGATAGCACTCGACCCACAACCAGGTCGGCCCGAATCGCTCCCCCGCCGACAGCGCCTTCAACGGCCCCTCGGTGAGGTATCGCGGCGCGGTGGAGGGGTTGAAGATCTCGGGTGGCCGGTTGTAGCCACCGTAGGCGTACGCCTCGTCCTCGATCGTGCACCGCAGCGTTGCCAGTTCGACCGGGCTGAACATCGCATCGGCCCGTGCCAGACGCTCGGCTTCCGCCCCGCTGGTCGCCGTACCGACCTCGCGGAGGCGAGTCCACTGCGCGTCACCGCCAGTGGACTCGCCGCGGCCGACTTCCCACGTCTGCACACCGTCGATGAGGTAGTCCCGTCCCCCGACGGCGACAATGGTGTCCTGCGTGCTGGAGCCGAGTTCTACCGCGCTGGCCGCGCGGCGTCCTGCCTCTCCAAGATCAGCGCCAGCTGTTCGCGCTTCTGCTCGGCTGTCAAGTCGTCGTGATCGCTCAGCATCCAGTGCACTTCCTCGACCAGATGCGGATACCGGCGATCCCACTCGATCGCCTCGGGGCTGCCCGACTCCATCTCCAGCCGCTGCTCCACCGCTTGCTCCTCCTGCTGCATCACCAGCAGGTCGCGCTCGGTCCGGGTCGGTTCCGGGTCGTCCTGGTTCTCCTGGGGCATCGAGTACAGGAGCTCGGCCAATGCCATCTCCGTCGCCTGGGCGCGCACCGTGTTCAGCGTCCCCGCCCGTTCCAGGTAGTCCTGCCCCGGTGTGATCGCTTCCGTTTCCAGCTGGGTCGAGATCTGCTCGACTCGCTCGCTGATCTGTTCGGCCAGCTGTTGGAAGTGCGTCTGCGGGTCCTCCAGCGCCTGTGTCGTTCGTGGCAAGTACGTCGTGTAATAGGTCCTGACCTGGTCGATGATCATCGCGTTCGTTGTCCTTTCGGTGGTCGACGGTCGAGGGTGCCGGGTTCGGGTCGCCCCATAGTGCCTCCAGGCTCAGCTGGTCTTCGCTGATCTGCATTCTTCGCGGTCGCCGCGCCATGGTCGCCTCCGTGTTCGACGGCGGGGCGGCGCATCTCACCAGCCCCAATAGTTCCGTTGTTGCTGATGTGTCGGGAACATCCACCTGAGACGGTTGCCGCAGGTGAACTCGATGCACTCTAATGTATCGAAAGACTCGATAGAATCGAGCACCTGAAGTGCTCCGGCCCGGTCGGGCGCTCGCTGCTTTAGATGCGATCGGACCATTGGATACACTGGAACCATCGGAGATGCGGCCGAAAGCCGACTGCGGACCGAATGCGCGATGCCGTCGAGAGGGAAGGAAACCCGTGGCCGACACACAGTCCGACGAGACGGAGATGCCGACAAAGGCCAGGACGAACTTCTCCTGTAGCAACGAGGTCTGGTCCGACGCGAAGAAGCAGTGGCAGAAGCAGATTCGCCAGTTCCCCACATGGGCAGGATGGCTGGATGCAGCCTTCGCCTCGAAAACTGCGCGCAAGCGCGCGGAGTTGGGGTTGACCGAATACGAACCCGCTCCCGACCGACTCCCTCCCGGTCGACGCGTTCCACCCGAGCAGGCAGGCACCCGACCGCGCCGCTCGTACAGTGGCGACGCAAAGCTCATGGCCGACGCACGAGCCACCTGGTGGGCCGAGGCCGAACTCTACCCGGCATGGTCGGACTGGGCCGAAGAGGCCCTGGCCGACCAACTCCCCCGACGGCAGACAACACCCGCCACCCCGATCGAGTCCGCCGCCACGGTCGCGGCACCGTAGCCGCAGACCGCACCGCCTTGCTGGCGCCCAAGTTCTTTTCACGAACTTGGGCGCCAGCGGGGTTTCCAGCTGGTTGCACCATCGAATCGACACTCCCGACGAGACCGCCCGCACCGGCGACCTCGGCAAGGGCTACGCATCGCCCACGATCGACGCATCTGCGCGCCACACTCGCGTGCCCGAGCCGACCAGCGGCCCGACTCGCGCGCGTCGAGTGCGACGACTACCTTTTCAGGCCGCTGACCTGGACGAACCTGGCGGGCATCGGTCGAATCGATCGCCCTTTAGATGCTTTCGATACAATAGAGTCTCTAGCATCAATAGATGCTTCGGAATCTGGGCGCTAGCCCAGCAACCGACCAACCCTCGACAAAGGACCGAGATCCAATGCCCGACCCACTCATCTCCCCTGACCGCAAGACCCCGGAATCGGTCACCATGACCGCCCGCTACCTCGAGGCAGTGCTCGAACAGGCCCACACCGCCGCGAACGCCACCTCCTACATCGACATCGACAAACACGGCGCGCTCGTGCGAATCAGCCCCGATGACGGCGCCGCCGAAGCCGTGGCCCGCGCGGACAAGGTGTTGGCGCACTACCTGCGCGAGCATCGTGGCGTGCTCGGCGCCGACCCACGGTGGCGTGCCCACTACGACGATTTCGATCGGGCCGACACCCCAGGCTCACAGGTAGACGCCGGAGGGTGGCGAGATAGCTCGCCCGAGGGGCGATCTCGCCACCGCGGCGACCATGAATCGACTACCCGACGCCATGCCCGCCACGTCGAGCAACTGATCGCCGACAGTGCGCGAGGGGTCGAAGCACACGCGGTCGCCCACGGCTGGTTCGCCTTCGGTACGACCGCGGTCACGACAGCCGGGACACCGGCCGCCGTCGCACGGCGCAGCCGATGAACGTACGTTCGCGCAACGCCCGCTTCCTCGGCCCTGCCCTCCCCACCGCGACATGGGCAATCCACGCGGAACTGAGCTACTGCCGTGCGATCAGGCTGGCGCTGCTCGTCAGGGAGCACGGTGGCGGTTGGTGGCGAACCCTGCGGACCCTGGCGTGCACCTACGACGTCAGTGCGCTGCGCATCGGGGACCACTGGTTCCTCATCGGCCCACAGAGCCCCCGAACACTGGACCGATGGCCCGAGCAGGGACGCTGGGCGTGGTACATCTGCGGTCCCAGCCTCGATCGGACGACTGAACCCTCGCTAGGCAGGGAAGAATGCGCCCCAGGCTTCTCGCCGCTGCGGCATTGGGTTTCTGCCAGGAGTGGTCCGATGCGGTCGCCCAGCAGCGCGACGGCACATGATCGTGGCCGATCAGCGAACCCGCAGCGACGTCTTTAGATACATTCGATACATTAGGATCAAGATCCGGCGATCTGCCGGACGATGGATGAAGGAAGAGGTGGTCGGCAATGTCGATCCTGCTGATATATCCGTCCGTTGCCATCCTGATCACGGTCGTCGTGATCGCCGTGAAGTACAGACGCCCAAACCCGGGCTCGCCCCTGGCACGCAGGCAGACGGGCCGCGTGGCACGGGGAGTCGCTGGCGGCCTGGCGGGCGCAGCGGCGGGGATGACCTTGGCGAGCCTGCTGAGTCGAACCAAGCGCCGCTGAGCTGACCGTCCAGTGGGGCTCAGCCATTCATGACCAGCTTTAGATGTTTTAGATACTTTCGATACTTCAGCACCTGTGGAGGTGGTGCGCCGTGGCCGATACATCCGCCTCGAGTGCTTCGTTCGCCCGAATCACGCGTGCCCTCGAGGAGTGGGCGTTCGAGCACAATCGCGTACCCGGCCCATCGCCTCAGCGCGGGCGGTGGACGATGTACTGCTGCCCGGCGCACGAGGACACGGACCCGAGCCTGGGGTTGATCCACAACGAGGACCAGGCCAAGACGGTCGTGCGGTGCTTCACCGGGTGCCCCGATACGCAGGTCCTGGCCGCTATCGGACTGCCCGGCAACGCGATCTGGGACAGGCAATGGGTCCGGGAGCCTGGCACACCACCTCTGCCCCGACCCCCTCGACCCGAGTCGCGACCGGACCAGCGGCAGGAACGCGGTCCTGCGAAATTGTCGAAGAAGCGACGCCTCGGCAAAGTCATCGGCCCCCCCTACCGGGTCGCGACCTACCTCTACACCGACGAGCGGGGCCTTCCGCTCGGCGAAGTGGTTCGGATTCATGTCCCGCACGAACGGGGCATCGACAAGCTGTTCTTCCAGCGGAGGGTGGATGCCGGTGGCCGGTGGGACAAGGGCGGTTTCGCGCCGGTGCTCTACCGCCTTCCCGAGGTAGCGCAGGCCATCGCCGACGGTGAGGAGATCTTCCTCGTCGAGGGCGAGAAGGACGCGGAGCGGGCGCGTAGGGCGGGATTGGTCGCCACCTGCAATGCGATGGGGGCGGGCGTCTTCTGGCGCGCGCACGCCCGCCAGCTCGCCGGTGCGGCGCGGGTGGTGATCGTGGCCGACCGTGACGAGGCCGGTTACCGCCACGCCGCCGAGGTCAGCCGGCTGTTGATCGGCCTGGTGCGGGAGGTGGTGGTCGTGGAGGCGGCCACCGGCAAGGACCTCAGCGACCATTTCGACCTCGGTCACGACATCGATGAACTCGTGCCGGTCACCGATGCTCAGCTCGAACAGGGCTTCCTGACCGCCCAGGCGCTCCTCGCCCAGGCCGAGAACACCCTGGAAGGCGCGTTTCGGCGTTCGTTGGACCCAAAGACCGGCTGGCGGTGGGTGTGGGCCCCAGAGATCGGGGCCGAGTACGCGATCGAGAGCACGGCGGCCACAGCGATACACAACCAACAGATTTCGGAGACAACCGTGCCACAGACCGAAACGCCACCACGCGAGGGCGTCGAGATCACCGTCTATACGAAGCCCCACTGTCCGCAATGCGATGCCACCAAACGCACGCTCGACAACCTCGGGTTCGCCTATCGGATCGTCGATGTCGCCCAGGACCCCGACGCGCGAGAGCATCTGTTGAACATGGGATTTCGTGGCACCCCCGTGGTCGAAGCCGGAAACACTCGGTTCACGGGTTTCCGCCCCGACAAGCTCAAGTCGCTGTCGGGTGTGCTGCGCGCCGACGTGGTGGCAGAACAGGAGGCGGCTGCTGTAGCGCCGGGGTTTCGCCGCCCCGCTGCGACGGATCGCCTGAGCGTCGAGGCTGCGCAGAAATGGGCCGCCCCGTACTTGAGGAGTGCCCAGCGGCGAGGCGAGATCCCGGAACTGGGCTCGCCGCGATGGGCTTCGCTTCCCAACGGTGATCCTCGCAAGACCGGAGCGGTGGTAGAGGCGGCCGTGCGCTACGCGCGCCAAGCCAGCGCGCATGAACCGGTCGACTCGCCATCTCACGGGCAGGGCGCAGGGGTTGGCGCGGCGCAGGGTGATGGCCGACGGCCGACCTTTGCCGCGCTGCAAAAGGCCCGCCGTGGTGAACAGGCGCTGCGGGCCGCCAGCGGACCGCTGACCCCGATCGCCACGACAACGGCCTTGGCTGGCACTGCGCTAACCCCGGTCGGCCCAACCACAACCAACCCCACTCCGCACCGCACTCTCGGCCGCGGGCGTTGAACAAGGAGATGATCAGAATGAACGACACCACCGATCGGTCGGCCCCTCCCTCGGGGCCGTGGACGCCCGTGCTCTTGCCTCTGCGTGTCCCCGAACCCGCGCCCGAACCCGAACAGCCCGTCGAGGCTGCACCGGGCGACAGCAGCGCCGATGCCGAGTCGGCACGCCGTCCCCGGCATCTGATGCTGGGGATCGCGGCAGCCGTGGGTTCACTCGGTCTCGGCGCGCTTGCGCTGGGAATCAGCACGGCAGGACCGACGCACACCGCACTTCCTGCCCCGCCGAGTGCTACCCCACTGGTGGCGCCAACGACCGCGGCGAACTTTCTGTCCGGCGGACCTTGCCCGAACACCGTGGAGGACAACGTGTATCGCGGCAACGGGCCCGGCGGCACAGCCGGCGGGGTTCCGGCCGTCTTCGCCTTCCAACACGCGTACTACAGCGCACGCTCGGGTGAGCAAGTACGGGCCCTAGTGCTCCCTGAATCCCCGGTGTCCTCGGCGGCGACGATCCAACAGGGCATCGATACGATCCCCGTCGCCACGGTCTACTGCCTGACGATCACCCCCCAGCAGACCACCCACTACCTGGTGGACGTGTTCGAGCGTAGGCCCTCCGGCGAGACGAAAACCTACCGGCAGAATGTCACAACCGCCGACCTGCACGGACGCACGTTCATCGACACTGTGAGCAGCGCGGAGGCCTAACAGCCGCAGCGAAGGCGTAGCCGACTCCCCTGCCACAAGGCATCATCCCCCTGCTCGAAGCGAGCCATTAAGCCCGCTCCGACACCCGCTCCGAGACCCTGAGGATACCGAGATCATGAGCAGCCCGACACCACCAATCCCGGCAGGCCCGGATCGTGCACCGGCTACCGATGGTCCATGGCGAGTGCCAACGAGTCCGACAGCGAGGTCAAAAGCAGATCTATCTGTGCTCCGTCGACGGTGCCCGCATCGAACTCAGCAGTGGCTTTCGCGGTGCCGGTGTCGTCCTCGCGGACAGATATGAAAACATCGTTGCCCATGCCCGGTCTGGCGCCGGCCTTGGCGAGTAGGAACTCACCGCGGTGTGCGGTGCTGGCCTCCGCGCGCCGCCGCGGGCGGACTTCGAAGTAGATCGCAGCCCCAGCTGACGGGTTCGTCCAGTCGAGATCGAACCGTCGCCCGAGCTGGACCAATGGCAGCGCGCCATCCACGATTGTGGCGAATTCTGCGTCGACGATTCGACGTCGGTCGCTGGGCGTGAGCCGGGACTCGCGATCGACCACCGTGATGGGAACACCGAAACTGAACAACCCGCACGAATCCGCATATCGCACCTTCGACCTGCCGTGAACGGCCGCACATACCGCAGGTACCCTCCGGTCGAACACCGTCGTCAACGCATCGAAGAACGAGGCCATGCACAACGTGTAGACGCTGACTCGCTCGGTTCGTGCAGTGGTCGTCAAAGAGCGCCAGGACACCGCTGTCGTGCGCTCAGACAGGGTTGGCTGATCGATCGAGCACTGGTCAGCTCGCAACAGTCCATCGACCCGTGGAGGGTAGCCGCCGAGCGTGTCCATGCTGCGTTGGGCCTGCGCGACAGATTCTCGGCCTTCCTCGGACGCCAGGGTCAGCCGTTGCTCATGGCAGTAGGCCAAGTAGTCGTAGCGGGTATCAACGTGTCGGATGTGAGGACCCGCCAGAATGTCCCGCATGCTCTGATCAAGCCCGACGAAGGACCTTTCGTCCATCGCTATATGGTCGACGGCGACGATGACCGTAACGATAGTTCCGGAACGGCCGATACAAACAACGAGTGTCGCCAATCCTTGCGACAGATCGAGCGGTTCGAAGGAAACACTCAGGTCTTTCGCCAACGACTCGGAATCGCTGTCGTCGACGTCGCGGATCTCGACGAAGTTGGCGATCATCTGTTGCACGGCAGATTGCATGTCCAGCACGTCCACCCGCGTTGCAGATTGGAATCGGAACCGCAGGATGTCGTGCCGAGCCAGCAGCACCGAGCAAAGCCCCGCAACGAATTCCATCGAGAACGGTATCTCGCCACTGGCGTGCCACCGCAGCGCAATCGGACGTCGGCCACCGCTGGCGACGGTGGCAAGTCTCGATTCCAATTGCAGGCTCGGCGAAACCTCGATACGAATGGCCATTCCAGTCCTCACTTCGAACGATTGCAAGATTGCGACAGACGTCGACGAGTGCTGTGCGCCTCCAACGAGACAGTGCAAACCAGCGGTTCATCGACGCTGATCCGGTGAGCCAAGAGCTGTTCCGACACAACGTCACCTGCGCGTATCAGGTCTTCTGCCGGTATTCGACCCAAGTAGGGAACGAAGCCCGACTGCAGCCGGGAAAGGATCTCCTGACGGGACACTGCTACGGACCACGTGCCGACCAGTTCGCCCTCGACCACCAACCCGAGCCGCTGCAGGGTCTCGTCGATCGCGGCGTCTGCGCCCTTGCCGTACAAGCGAAACCCGAAATAGCCCATTGTTCGAAGCGCGTCGTGAAAGAGGCCCTCGACATCTTTGAGTTCTTCGTCCAATCCCACCCGGGAAACCAGCCGGAGCAGTATCCCGCCGTCCTTGACTACACGCAGAGCTTCCAGCGCAGCTCGGACCGGGCTCGGAGCGAAGCAGAATACTTCGTGCTCGATCGCACAGTCGACCGCTTCGTCGACCATTGGGAGATGAAGGCATGAGGACTGCACCGTCAGAATCTGTCGATCGTGCGTGGTCGACCCACCGAACTCTCGCAACATGTCCCGGGACAGGTCCGTCGCAACCACTTTCGCGCCCAGGTTCGCCGCAACCTCAGAGAGAGCCCCTGTCCCACAACCAATATCGGCAACAGTCGACGATGGTGACACCGACGCCGAGAGTGCACTCTTCACGGCCGAGAAGAACTCGTCGCCGCGGAATCGGCGTCGGTTGTATCCAGCAGCCTGTTCGGCGAAATAGTCCTGCCCGTACAGACTCCATGGCCGGTGGTCACCCGTGCCACCGAAACCATGAAACTCGTTGTACAGAGCCTCACGTTGGACAACGTGCGCCACACCGAGCTCAGACAGCCAGCTGACGAGACCGAGACACACCCCGATCTGGGAGGCCCGAACTACGGAACGGCTGTGCGTATCGTCGAAAGGCCTTGTCCAATTCTCGAGCAGAGCCCTCAGCTCTCGATCATCTGCTACCTCGTCTATGCCTGGACAGGTCGCCGAATGCACGCGCGCGGCCAACCCTGCTCGCAGCAGCAGTGCGGCCTCGTCGAACGCAAGCTCGCCGAGGTGTAAAAGTCGGCTACTGGCGCGCTCCACAACACTCGGCAACCATGCAGCGATCGATTCGATCCGTTCCTCGGTCAGCAGCGGGACGTGCTCGAACGTGCTATCCAACCGGCACACCGTCCCATAGCGGCGCACCGAACGATCCCCGCAGCCTCTCGACGGAGTCCGGGCCGGCAGCACCGAGCTCGCCGCGGCTTACTGACGCGATCATGTCCGCTACGATGCTCATGCTTTCGGCGGTGGCGCCGAGCAGCGCCATCTCAGCGGTCCCCAGCCGCAGCGAGGGCCCGCCCAAGCGTGGAAGGCTCCTCTGCACGTTCAGGAAGATTCCCTTGGCGGCGAGAATGTCCGCGACCTCGAACCACGTGTTGGCGCAGCGTGCACCGGGACCCACCCACACCTGATGGGATCCAACGCATCCCGAAGGCACCGACTCGACCGCCACGCCCCGGATCATCAGGGCATCCGCGAGGGCTCGACTACTCTCCAACACCCGCGAGGCGTACTCCGCGCCGTAGGACTGAAACTCCAACGCCGACAAAGCCAGAGATGCCTCGGCGGCGAGATGGTGACTGCTCAAGATGTACGGCTGTGCACCATCGAGATCCTTGTTCACCGCGTCATCGGAGGTCATGATGCAACCCTTGTGCGGGCCCGGGAAGGTCTTGTGGGTTGATCCGCCGAAGGACAGAGGCCCGTCAACTACGGGCAGACTATGCGCACCTCCGAGGATCAATCCGAGCGTGTGACTGCAATCGACATGCACCCACGCATCCACACCCCCCTCTCGCAGCTCCTCGACCGCTTCCGAGTAACCGGGCTCTACCACGGTGTTTTGGACGTCCAGATACACCCCCACCACAGAGCGCGGGTCCACGCTCGACAATGCGGATCGAACATTGAACACGCCGTACTCGTCGTAGCCGATCGGTACGGGGACCCCGCCGAACATCTTGATGATCTCGCCGGTCGCGTAGTGACCACCACTGGTCTCGTCGACATACAAGATCGTTCCTGCCCCCCGCCGAGCCATCGCGTACAGCACCAGATGCATAGCTGACATTCCCGATACAGGTCGGGTATTGACGAACTCTGATCGACCCAGCTCCGCCAGCGCGGTCCTGCCCGCCTCGACCAGACTGGCAGCCCGTGCGCCCGCGGGGAACTCGTCGGTGCCGTTGAAGTCGGCTCCGAAGTGGTACCTGTTCGCCAAATCGGATCCCAACAGCGCCGCAGCTCGAGGACTCAGCCTGTTCTCACTCGGTGTGAGATTCACTATCGAGCCACGCTCCGCCACGGATAGATCGGAAAGCAGCGTTTGCACCCTCGTAATCATGTCCATTATCCTCGTTGCTCGCTATATTGAAACAAGTACTTCAACCGGGTGCCGCAGGCCGTGGATAGGCCGAAACATGCTGGCTGAATACGCGCCGAAACCTCGGAAGACGAGGCGGTCGCCGACAGCGAACTCCTGTGCTTCTTCGGAAATTAACCACACGTCGCCCTCGTAACATGTTGGCCCCGCTATCCGGGTGGGGCCGCTCCGGCGACGGTCAGCGCCGTCGACGAGGCGACAGCCGATGAATTCGATGTCGGTCCAGCTGTTCAGCGAGAACACGGATGCATCAACGGTGACTTCTTGAAATGAGGCATTTCTGGAAACGGTCACCACATTGCACACGATGTACCCTGAACCCATTACGACATCGGCGCCCGGTTCGAGCTCGACAGCCCGGACGTACGGCGAAAGCTCGGTGGACAGAACCTGCCGCACCTGGTCGGCACCGACGTTTCGGAAGAGGGCGGTCATTCCGCCTCCAAGGCTCGCCGTTTCAACGTTCGGCAGATATCGCATCGCGTCACGAACGAGGCCGATCAGTGCGCGCAGCTGGACGATATCGCGCACGTCAGCGACGTGCCCCAATATGTGACCAACGCGTCCTCTCTCACAAACATTTAGCGTGGACAGCTGTCCTACCTCGACACCGAATCTGCTCACAGGGCTCGTGCGCAACCGTAATCCGACAGATTTCGTAAGGCCCGCAAATTCCTCGAACTGGGGAATGGAGTTGCAGAATATTACGCCAGCAACTGTCTCGCCTACGACCCGGCGCAACTCTTCCGAATCACCGGGAAATACGAATCTGAACTCCGTGAAGCCAGCCGCCTCCGCGGAGACGTACTCGGCGACACTCGAGACAGAGGCAAAGTCGGCAACCGTCGCCATGTGCCTGAGAACCGATTGCGTGCGGTTCGCCTTGACTGCGAATCCGACGCTGTGCTCCCTTACCGCTTCACGGTACCGTCTGAGGGATGCTTCGATGTCGATCGCGTTGTAGACCAGCGCCGAGTCGGTCGCATCGATGCCGGCGGATGCGACAGCATCGAGGAGCGTGTCCGCGTCGATATTGTTCGATGCCCAGTCGAATCTGGAAGCGGTGGTCAACGACTCTGCCACGATCGGGTACTTAGGCACAGCGTTTACCTCCCCTGGACATCGAATCCAGGCCGGCCTTCGCGGTTCGGAGCGTTCGTTCGAGGCAGGCAGGAGACTCGGAGATGTTTACCCGGACACCGGCCCTGCACGGATAGAGTCCGTTCCAGGCGGCCGCGCTTCCGCCGAACATCAGGGTCGGGTTCAGCTTCAGCCGAAAATTGCGGCCCACGGTGTTGCAAGCCGCGACGAGATTCTCGTAGCCAATCGTACGGCCGACGGGCACATGGGCCGAGTATCCGGCGTGGGGCTCGATCTTCGTCAGATCGCATTCGTCTGCGATCCACGAGTGCTCGATCACGTCCCAGCCCGACGCCAGTCCGCTCATCACGGTGCCGAAATGCGCAATCATCGATTCCGCGAGTGAGGAAACTGCCTGTCCTGCATCGGTACCTACATGGGCAGCGACCCAGTCGACATCGGCGAAGGCGCTCTCCTCGCCGGGATCTCGGCTGTAGTCCCCGATTGCGAGCACATACGAGGTCGATACGAGCGACCCATACGGATTGAGGCAGTAGGATCGCGCGAATCGGCTTTGGTCGATGCTCTCGATGAGTCGATCGTCCCAGGAAACGACGACTCCTGGCCTCAGGCCGGGTAGTGACAAATCCTTGCTGGCCGTGAACGTCACTACACAACGCTCGAGGTCCGTATTTCTCAGTTTCTCACCGAGGGTCCTCAAAGGTAGATCGTGAGATCGATGACCAATCTGGAACGCGGTGTCGAAAAACAGGTATCCGGGATTAATGTCCGGCTCATGAAATAATCTCCCCGAGACACCGTTCGGCATTACCGAGACCAACGCGATATGTTCCGATGTTTCGTCGGCGACCGGAAAGGTGTTCCCGTTTTCATTATAGTAGAAAGCTACTGGCATACCGTTCACGGCACGCGATTGCTCGAAGATGTAGTAGGACGGGAGCGGCAGCGCCACACTGAATCCGTTCGCAGCGAGGAACTCGATAACAAGGCTAACTCCCTCGGTCGCTCCCTCGGTGAATCGAACATTCGAAGGTGCGACGTCTACATTCCAGATCCTGGAGAGAGCGTGTGCGACCACCGCCCGCTCCTGCTCCTGCCAGGCACCACTGTAGTCGACCAGCCTGGATCGGTACCACTCCTCGCCCAGACATTGTCCGAGAATAAGGAGCGAGTCCTCACTGGGATCGACCAAGCATCGCCCTTGCCCGATTTGGCTGGAGTCGGAATCGACACCGGCTCTCACTTTCTTGTACACGTCAACACATTCGGCATTTACCGTGCTCATAGAGCAAACTCACGATCGAATTGGGATACCATGTCCGAGAGTTCCTTCAGACTTTCCTCGATTGCTCCGAGGAGCCAGACGGGGTCGGCTCCAGCGTGGCATTCACATGCGGTGACATCGACCCGGAACGACGAACGCTGACCGACTCTTTCGAACCAGCAATTCAAGGTGATGCAATCGTTTGTCACGCTGTCCTCGCCGAACACGCGGGGTAGCGCTGGTGCGGCCTGGTCTTGCGATCCTTGCACTCCGAGGAAGTTCAGCAGAACCCTCGGTCTGTTCGGTTCGCCCGTCGTTTCGCCGAGGCGATAGCCCCACTCCACGATCTTCTCGAAGGGTGTAGACGCCCGACGAATCTTGATGTCAGATATCGAGGAATGCCACGCGTTCAGGTCCCAGGGCGTAGGAGCCGCCGAGGTGATCCCGCCTACCGCGACCGGCCACTCGACTGCGTACCAGCCGATTCCGGTCTCGTCGGGAAGCCCTAGACGGGGAATTTCCGTCCTGCCGTGACCTTCGAGCAGGATTTCGCCGGTAGGAAGGAATTGCTCGACGCCGGATGGTCGGCTCTCCAGAGCACGAACCACAGCAACCACGACGATGTCGAGCAAGTCACCGCCGAGCAGGTCGGCGTACCAACTATTCGCGACGAACACGAGGCCGTTCTCGAAGTCCAATCGATGGCTTGTGTGCACGAAGCGCCCGTGTCGCTCATGTTTTGTGCGCGTAGACGCACCGCCGCGCCTGCTTCGACCGAACGCCCTGCCCAATGTCTGCGAACGTGTGTACCAATCGATCTCGCGAACAAGCGCGCCGGTGCTGGTGGACGGCCCCTCACCCGCCACAACCGCGCTCTCGACGATTCGCCAAGATACCGGGTCCATGACCAGATGCGATACAACGAGCACGACATCGGCTCCGCCGTCCGGTCGCGGCACGACACCCGCGGCGAACACTTCGCGCTCGGAGTTCTCCCGTGCCCAGACTTGGTCGAGAGCGAAATCGGTTGCGGTCCCGGCTGGGAACTCCAGGACGCGCAGAGCGGACTCGTCTGAGCGCGAGCCCTCTGCAGTCACTGAGAACGTCAGAGAGGGGACGGCGTCACTGTCCGACTCGTCCGGGGACGCCAACTTAGCGGCCAGCAGCGGATGTGCATAGCCCAGCGCAGCGAACCTGCGCCTAACCTCGCCGGGGCTGGCCTGAATCGAGTAGACCTGCGAGTAGCAGAACCGAAGGAGTTTCTTGAGGTCTCGCCCGGCCGCTTCCCACGCCGCGATCGCGATCGGTGGAAGCTCGACAGAGAGTTCAGCGCGGTCCCCGATCCAATCAGCTTCGCTGATCCCTAGCCCCTGGTCGCGGTCGTAACGAGCGGTCGGATCCACTCCGAGATGCGTCACTGTGACATCGATCAGGCGCGGATTGCCGCGGAGGTCTGCTGCTGCCACCCGCCAGCCCCGAACATGCATCCGGGCAACGACGTCGATAGTCGAGAGGCTATCTCCGCCCAGCTCGAGAAAGCTCGCCGCCAGGAGGGACCCAGTGACGTGGCCGGCCAGAACCTCTCGCACGGTCTCGGCCAGTACCTCGTGGCCGGGACCGACAACGAAGTCATCGGATCGTGAATCGTCGAGAGCATCGGGCTGTGCTGGGTGGATCGACACCTGCGACCAGAGCGCATCCCAGTCGACCTTGCCGTTGACGTTGTATTCGAGCGAATCCACCGCCGTCAGCCGGGCCGGAACGTGGCTCGCCGGAACACGTTGGCCGAGGTTCCTCCGTATTTCTGAGATATCAGAGGAGTCATCAGCGACCAGGACCACCACGGCTTCTAGCCTGCCGTCCGTGGACATACGGGCCGCGCAATGCTGGATGCACGCAAGGGCCAACAGTGATTTCTCTACCTCGGCGAGGTCAACTCTGTTCCCGCGGATCTGGACCTGCCGGTCGTTGCGGCTAGCGAACACCAGCCCGTTGGCATCATCGATCCAAACCAGATCGCCGGTGGCATATACCGCGAGGGCGCCGTCTTCGTTGATGAGCTGCCGCAGTGTCGGGTCTATGATGCGACCGTCTGAGAGGTAACCTGTCATCAGTTGGTCGCCGTAAACAACCAGTTCACCGACGTCGCCCAGCCGAACCGGAATGCCGAGCTTATTGACGACCAGACCGGCGACCCCTGGCAGAAGTCTTCCGATCGGTGCAGACAGCCCGGTGTCCTGATCCGCTGGAGTCTGCGCGGCCGCAGCTGGGAATTCGTAGAAAATTGCGGTGTCGACCGTATTCTCGGTGGGACCATAGGTGTTCGCGAGAACGTCGGTATGCCGCCGTAGTTGCTGCCACAGCGACAGGGGAACGGCTTCGCCACCGAGCAAAACCGTGGTCGGACCGGGGTGGGTGTGTGTCCATAGTCCCGCAGTCAGCAGCGCCTGCGCATGAGACGGCGTCAGGTCGATGACGTCGATTTGATCGGCAGCCAAACGGAACGCCAATTCCTCGGGGTCTCGCCGCTGCGCTTCGGAATAGACGTGGGTGTCGTAGCCCACGAGCAGAAAACACAGCTGCTCATAGAAGGCGTCGAATCCGAACGACGCAGTGATGGCGGCGCGGCGCGGTACCGCGCCGCGCCTTGTGTCACAGAATCCGGGGTTGTGGAGGGTGGAAATCTGAGTGCTCAGAAACCGCTCGAGCGCGCTGCGACTCACCGCCACGCCCTTGGGCACGCCGGTGCTTCCGGAGGTGAAGATGACGTACGCAATGTCAGCCCAGTCGATGATGTGCTCACTCGGCACAACGGGCCGCGGATCGGTGTCTCCAACGGTGAACACCTCGACGAAACCATCTGGACCGTCACCGGCGACGCTGTCTGCAGGCACGGGAAGTTTCGTATCCGAGTCCGTGCGGACGATGTACTTCGGTGTCGCCAACTCGAGAATGTGTCGGATCCGTGCCGGCGGATGCTCTTGGTCGATCAGAGTAAAGGGACGTCGCGCTTGGACCATGGCCAGAATGGTGACCAGGGCTTCGAGCCCGCGACCGGCAACAACAGCTGTCAGCTCGCAGTCTTCGATCACCGACTCGAGGTACCTGCGCCTGGATCGGACGTGTACGAAGACGTCGGTGCTCAGAAGCGATCGGACTGCACCCGACTCTTCATGAATCGTAACTGTCGGTGCCTGCGGTATTCGCTCAATCAGGTCACCACGCAGTATGGAGTCGAGCGCAATACGCGTTGCCGCGCGGATGCCCCCGATAGCTTCCCACTGCGCTGCAGCGTAGAGCGGAACCTCTCGCAAAGCGAGATCGGGAGACGCCAGCCAGTTTCGGCAGAAGGACACGAAGTCATCCAGGGCAAGGATCGGCTCGCCGGGCTCGTGACCAATGACGCGCGGCAGGGTCAAGGTCAGTTCACCCGCAGGTCCGAGATCGATCTGCAGCCCACCGGGCTCCCGCGGACCGGTCGCGATCGACACACGATCGGCGTCCGACGTCGAGCCGAAGAAGGTCCTGATGTTGATCCCGATGCCCGCCAGCAGCCGCCCGTCGGCACCGTCGACTCGTGCAACGAGTTCCTCTCCGCGGAACCTCGAGTGCTCGCCGACCTTGCGGAGCACTGTGGCGGTCCGGGTTGCAAGCTCGTAGAGGGTGTCGACCCCTTCGCCAGTGGCGATCTGGATCGGTAGAACATTCACCAGCATGCACGGCACGGCTGCGAGTGTCGGAAACCTCACGCGGTTGCTGAACGGCATCGCGAAGGTCACTTTATCGACGCCCAGACGATAAGCGACGAACCCTACGTAGAGTCCGGTCAGAACCTCGATCCGATGGCAGCCTATCGTTTTCGCCGTCACTGTCAGCGAATCCATGAGCGACTGTTCGAG
Organism: Nocardia sp. IBHARD005; assembly: GCF_052814245.1. Classification (NCBI taxonomy): domain Bacteria; kingdom Bacillati; phylum Actinomycetota; class Actinomycetes; order Mycobacteriales; family Nocardiaceae; genus Nocardia; species Nocardia sp. IBHARD005. Next base: position 1,689,938 of record NZ_CP199935.1, on the reverse strand, counting down.
GATGTGCGAATCCGAAAGTTCACCAAGCTGAACTTTCCTACCGCTCCCGTAGGGGTGGTCGGCCTCTACATCGAGTGTGCTCCGCCAAAACTCCCAGTCGCGGTCATATTTCTCCGAGGATCGATAGTCCTCCTCGGAAACGAGCTCGTCGGGAACATTCTGATCCGGATCGTACGGATCGTACGGGAGAACCCGATCGGGAGCGTCTCCAAGCGCGAGCTCCCGATCGATCCGATCCTGAATCAGACTAGCGCCGAAACCGTCGATAACAATATGGTTGTACATCTGGACGCAAGCGGCCTTGTCCGCGCCGAGAGGAATAACCGCAATCAAGAAGAGTGGAACGTCGATGGTTGCGGCCATGCCGGGCGCATTGTGGCGAAGCATTGTTCTCGCCGCGTCGATCGCGTCAGATGTCGAGCAAATGTCGACATCCGACACGAGAACGACACGGTCCGACGGGTCGTGGGTTCGCGTCTGGACGATTCGCCCCGCATGTTCGCCCTCGCCGTGATGGACTCGCGTATACAGGATCGGTACTTGACCAACCACCCGTCTCGCTGCATCGGCGACGTCCGAGGCGCTTGCCTCGTAGATTGACAGTTCGCAAACCACCCACACATCAGGATAATCCGAAAGCTGTATCGCATTCCAAATTGCGTCCTGTGCTGCGGTCAGTCGAAATACCGGCTTGCTCATGAGCCAAACTCCCCCCTTCAAGACACCTTTGTCAGCGGATCGATAGTCGATACCTCAGCCTTGTATCAGCTTCGCCACCGAGTCCACCGTTAGGTCGATATTTTCGATATTGTTGTCGACAACGTTGAAATTACGCGAGATCCAGTCGGCCCGCTGATAATCACTGTATCGGTGCAGGCGCCATCGAAGTGCATCCGGTTCTTCCTGATCCGCGTGAACCCGCCGGCTGTGCACATCCGGTTCAACGTGCAGAGAAATTGGGAGCAGCCGAACCCTCGACGAGAGTCCGTTTCTGATTTCGTCCCAGTACTTCTCGATCAGAATGGTCTGAGGGACCACGATCAAGGAGCCGGGAGCCTCGGTGGCGATAGAAGAAATTAGCTCAACCGATACGCGTCGCCATGCTACCCAGTCCTGAAAGTCTCCTCGGGGGGAAACTTTCTGCAGAGAGGACCGCAGAATGGATCCGACTTCCTCGGGATCAACCATGACCGATTCCGTGAAAGTGGCGGCAAGCCTCCTGGAAACGGTAGTCTTCCCGGCGCCGAACGCGCCGTTCAGCCATACTACGGTGGCGGATTCCGTGGTCGCAACATCTGAACCAGCTATCTGACTCATTGCTTCCTTTCTCTTGTTCGACGAACCTGTCTCTGAGACTGCTTTCAATCAGCATCGAATAGGACAGAGTTACATGACAGCAACTCCATATGCTTACTGATGGGCTTACCGGACCATAACGTGGCGATGACGTCTCCTGCCGACACTTCGGTTCCCACTTCGACTTCGAGCTCGATTCCAGCCACCGCGTCGATGCAATCGTCAATCGTCTCCTTGGCGGACCCCAGCGTCGCAGCGATCTCTGCTATTCCCAGGGGATCGATGCGTGCGACCGTTCCAGATTTGTTCGCGTGCACCGGCCGGCGCTCCGGCTGTAGCGATGAGAAGTACAGCTCCGGGTCGTCGACAAATTCTTTGTCCGCACCCTGTTCGGACAGCCATCTGTCGAAGGCTGCAACCGCGTCGCCATTTTCAATTACCGTCGTGATCTTGCGATCCGCATCTGCTGGATCGAACGATGCCACCTCCAGCAACGCCCGGCAAACCGCATAGACCTCTTCGCGCAGCGTGCGATGCGCCGAGCGGCCGCCGAGAAATCGGCGTGCCTCGATTACCTCAAGCAGGTTCCCGACACAGTATCCCGCAGGCGAATCTATTGCGGAGTAGACGATCTTCGATTTGATCCCGTATGCGCATGACAGTGCGTCGATCAATTCACCCAGGCCCCGCGCGGAGGCTTCGTCACTCACCAACCCGGCCTCACCCCATTTGATGTGGTAGACGACACGGGTGGATCCTGCGGCGACCTTCTTCGACACGATGCTCGCCGCAATCAGAGCGACAGATTTGACTGCCCCACACAGATCACGTACACGGTAAGTCGCCGAGTCACCGGGACACAAATCCGCGGTCTGGCTGCCGATGACCAGGTTGCTTCGAGCGAGGATGCTCTCAAGCTCGGAACGCCCCAGTTGCACTCTGAATCCTGGAATGCTGCCGAGTTTGTCGGCAGTACCTCCTGCCAAACCGAGCGCTCCCCCACTGAGCTTCAGCACTGGGATCCCCATCGCAGCGATAATAGGCAATGCTGTCAGCGACACCTTATCTCCGACGCCGCCGCTGCTGTGCTTATCGACAGGTACGGGTCCGGCACGACGGCCCAGTTTCAGCTGCCGCCCGGACGCAATGTAGGCGTCCGTGAGTGACTTCACCTCATCGAAGTCCACGTCGCGGGCCGCAAATGCGCCCAGCCATGTCGCAATCCTGAGGTCCGACACGGTCCCGTCCATGAATCCGGCAACCGAGCCCCGCACCTCGTCATCGGACAGCCGTCGTTGGTCGAACATCTTCTCAATTGCCGTGACGGCGATTCGATCCCTCACGACCGCCTCACCGTCTCTCGTCTGCAAACATTGCACGGCTGCCTGCGATCTCGGCGGCGCCGGCCGCGATGACCCCGATCGCCGCGAGCAGGTCGCTGTCTGCCGATGTCAGCGCCGGAATCAACATCACCGAGTTCGACTGCCTTCGAACGATCACGCCCCGATCGGAACAAAAACGCGACAATGTGACTGCATCGTCGTCGGTGTCCAGATGCACCGAGACGCAGGAGCCGAAAGTGTGGTGTCTGACGCCCTGATCGGTGAATGCCTTACTGGCATCTGCAACGACCTGAGCGGCCCGACCAACACGGGACCACACGCCGTTGTCGTCGAACTCTGCCAGACAAGCGATCGCGGCTTCGGCGGCGAGTGCATTGCCCGACATCGTGTGTCCGGCGAACACTCGAGCAAGAAGCGCCAGTTCGTCGGCGATCGAGCTACTAGTCAAGGTGGCGCTTAGCGGTACGGTGCCGTTGGTCAGCCCTTTGCTGAGAGTGATGAAGTCAGGGTCGATTCCGTCGGCCAACGCGGAGGACAGGGCTCCCCTGCGTCCGAAACCGGTGAAGACCTCGTCGGCGATCAGGATCGCACCCTGGTCTCGGCAGCTCTTCTCAGCGGTTCTGAGCGTGCCCTGCGGCAGAGCGTACCCACCCGCTACGTTGAGCCACGGCTCGATCAACACGATCCCTGCCGGTTCACCACCGTAGGAACGACCACTGATCGCGTCTGACACAGACCGCAGAAAGGCATGGGCGTAGGTCGTGTGGTTGTCAGCGGTGTACATCCACGGCGCACAGTCGATGTAGCGGACCTCGGCCCCCAGCCCGAGTGCTTTGGGAGCGAACTGTCCACCCATGGACAAGTGGCGAAGCAACGACGTGCTGCCGTGGTAGCCGTGACTCAGCACGGCGATCGGCACTTGGCAGCGCCCGCGGGCCTCCTGGATTTGAGTCGCCATCCCGATCGCTGCCTCGTTCGCCTCGCTCCCGCTGTTCGCTAGGTAGGCAGCGCCGCCCCAGCCACCGGTGCGCTCGATCAGTGAGCGCGCCAGACGCTCGGCGTTCGGATTGCTGAAGGTGCTCGCATCGTATGACGCGAGCACATTGAGCTGATCGGCAATGCTTGCGCTTACCTTCGCATTCTGAGCTCCGAGGACGCTGCTCATTGCCCCCGAGTTGCCGTCGAATTTGGCAGTTCCATCACCGTGCAGCTCGACAGTGTTCCCGAGAGCGCGATGAACAATTGGACCGGCTTCGCCAACCTTCGACCATGGGCGGATGAACCGCAGAGCACTAGCGTTGCGCATCTATCAAATTCCTTCCGCTGTGTCGTGCGTGGCACCGGGAGCATCTCGGCGTGCGAGCAGATACTCGATTGCTGCAACAAGTACGGTGTTGCTCTTTCGATAATTGTATTTCTCCAGGTGCTCGGATCGAATCAAATGTCGACCAGTCCATGCCCGAGTGAGGCCTGCGGCGATAGATTCGGCAGATTGGCGATCGACCGGGATGGCCAAGCCATCGCGATCGAGCTCGTCGCACGTAGGGTTTCCTCCGTCGATGATCATCGGCAGCCCGAATGCGCGTGGTTCCCGTACACGAAGACGGACACAGGTGTCGTTCTCGATACCATCGCGGGCGATACAGACGTATCCGCGTGGGTGTACGTGCACGTTGTCCTCGGTGGTGGCGAGCACTTGATCATCCTCGCTTGTCGCTTGATTGCCAGAATCGATGCGGAGGGGGAAGAGCACCACGTTTTTCTCTACGCCGATCGTGCGCGCATATTCGAGCACTTTGTTCGTTTGCAGGTCTCCGGAATCCCTGCCACGGTCGGGTTCCATCGATCGAACATCCGGGAAAGCCACTAGGAGCTCCTCGCGAGTTCGAGAATCGACGTGGACTATTGCTTCGAGGACGATCTTCCAGTTCATATACGGCCATAGACCGCCGTTCCAGACTATAGCCGGTTTCGTCACGGGTACCGCCGTCGCATCCTCCGGTTGGCGGCGGTTCCGTCCCGATTCTCCGACGGTGTATCCGATCGGCACCGTGCCGATCAGGTCCCGGAACCGCGCCGTGTCACCATCGATGACGTCGACACGGCCAGCGGACACCAGCACACCCGCCAACACGGCTTTTTCTATACCGGATCGAGCGAGGAAGAACCCCGCTTCGCGAACCAGCGTATTGAACATTTGCACATATCTGTCGTGCTGCGCGACACGTTCACTCGATGTTTTGTCTGTATCATAGAGAAGATGTTCAATCGGGGGCGCGATCTCCGCGATAATCGGTATACCTAGACTACGGACGATCTCGACGCTTCTCAGCTGAGCAAAGTCGTACATCACCACAAGATCCGCCGACTGAAGAACCTGCTCGTATATGTTACTCGCCTCAATGTCCGCAGCGTTCCTCAGGCGAGATATAATGTCGCGCCCGGCGGGACCGAAGCCGACCATACTTCCTTGAGAATCGATAACGACTACAACATATTCCCCCGTCAGGGATCGCCCAATTTCCACCGCGCGCCTCGTGATTCCACTGACAGAACCGAGGTCGTATTCGCCGACGTCGAAGACTATCAAATGCCTTCCAGTCATCGCACCGCCCGTAGATCGTCAATGGTATTGATGTTTACATAGCCTTGGACATGAAGCACCTTAGATGTCCGCCACGGATTGTCATGTTGACGGTGAAAACCACCGATGAGGCGGTCGAGTTGGTTCGCATTGGCCACGAGCGCCGCCCAGGCATGGTTAAATCGCTCGTCGTCCGCAGGCGGTTTCTCCTCGTGCGTGACCACGTGATCATTAGCAGCATCGAGCTCAAGGCATCCCTCGGTATGGCGGGCGCTCGACGGTATCCCTGCCGCCAGAATTGCGATCCCGCCGTTCTGGACCTGTTTCACGGAGTCCACGAACACTGCGTCCTTGGCAGTCAGTATCTGATCCGCGAGCAGATAGACGACTACTCCACGGTCAATCCACCGCCGCGCTGCTGCGAGAACGTTCACATTCGGGTTATGCGCGTCGGCCCTCTGGAGACACAATCCGACCGGCACTGTCGGATACCGGCCGGTGACGTGCGTGAGAGTAGCTCCCCTGCTTTCATCTCCGACAATTATCACTCGGGCCGAGAATTCCTCCCCGGCAACTGCTGTCAGCCAGGGCGCCAGTACCCGGTCGATCACCGCATGCCCGGTCGACAGCAGGTGAAGCTCTTTGGGGTACCTGGCACCGAACCGTGTTCCCTTCCCGGCTGCGGCGACGACTATGTTCACTACCGTAGGTCTCATTTTTTACAACGCTGCTGTCTGTCGGGGCTAATACTCTTCCGTATACATTGCCCGCACAAGGTGCCGGCCCGCTTGGTGGTTGTCGCGGTATTCGGTGCGGCGATGCACGCAAGATGAATTTCTCAGCACCAGCGTCTGCCCGGCGCTGAGCCGGATCCTCGTGCTCAGCGACGGTATATCGAGTTTGTCTTCGATGACTTTGAGACCGACCTGGAGTAGCTCGCTCTCCACGAAGTCACGCGGGCACCATACATCGGTCCCTGCCTGGCCATATCGCGTGACCACGGGCCGCCGAAAGCCGTGGCGATACGCAAACGCCGGTCCGGTGCTCTCCGCAGCGATTCCGTCCAGCGTCGCCCGTTTGGCCAAGATGTGATCCTCGGTGAGCAGTTTCGCGACCCTAGGGTACTCTTCGGCCAAAGAGAGAAAGATCGAGGAAATATCCGCGATGACTGTTTCGCCGCCTTCCTTGGCGGGGCTGATGCAGTGCAGGAGTGTGGTATTCACTACGCCGATCGGCTCGAGGAGCGCGTCGACGTGCCATGGTTGGGCAAGCGGCCGAGAGAAAGCCGGGTGGGTGTTTTCTTTCGGCTTCTCTGTTTTGATGTCGACGTACTGATTGTTTCCCGGGGAATCAGGTGCATGGATGCGATACAACTCCGGAATGTAGGGGATTCCCAGCTCCAAAGCCGTTTCGACTACATGCAACGCCTCGGCTGCCGGGCGATGATCGGGGTGTTGAAATATTGTGAAGTAGTCGGTCTGGCTGATGATTTCCATCTCACCGAAGGTCGTACCTGCCGGTTGATTAGCACGTGTCATTTCCCCTCCTGTTCGACTGTCGTGCTCTTGCCGCATCCGTCACGGCCGCCAGGCGGCGCTGTGTAGATACCAGCTCAGGGTCCGAATCGCCGGCGTAACCGAACGATCTCCCCGGCGTAAATTCAAGAAAGCGCAGGCTCTCGGGCGCGCCGGCCTATCCACGACAATGCCGCATCGCGCACTCGATATGCTTGCCTTAATTTTCTGTCCACGCATGCGGACAGCTCCCCCACCCCTTTCCGCGACCCAATGATGCAGGCTCGATAGACCAGTACGACTCCCCAGACTGCATTGATCGCACCGCACAACTTGAACGTTTGAGCGCTCCGAGCAAGCGTATGTCATACATTCCGGTCGCAACAACCCATGTGATCGTGATCACCCAATCTGCCGCCTACCTGTTCGAGTGGTTGACAGATGACGGAGGCGACTTCTAGCATCGTGTGCGTTCGTCCTATCGACTGAACATATCGGGGGGAGGGAGAGTGATCTCGGATTCTCTCAGCAGTATGAATGCTGATTGATCCACGTCGCTGATCGACAGAGCATCGTAGTCGATTCCGAGGATCTGGAAGCATCAATTGGATGCATACGGTTGTTCTTTGTCTCCTGGGTACGTCAAAATCTGGCACCTAACGGAGGATTGTTCTCCGCTGACTCTGGCCGCCGTGTCTCGAATTGTTTATTAACCGCCGGCTAACTGCGGAATAGACCGCAGATGGCCCACAGGTTGGCGAAACCGTGCAGCTAGGCGTGCCACCCTCGTTGAAGTGTTTGCGCGCCATGTATTGCGATGACCATGAAGGGCATGGTCGCGGTGCCGTGGCCGGTTTCGACCAGAGTTCGTTCGCCCCGGCGACGGATTCACCCGGACGTGCTGGAACCCGCGCGCTGACCGGCGTCTGTTCGCGTGGTCGCAGTCAGGCCAACGGAGCAGCGCGGCTCCCCGCTCTGGCACGCCGTAATCGAAAGAGGAGAATCCCTGATGAATCGTGCTGCCTATGCCGAGCGCATCGCCGAGGTGCTCTCGGGCGCGCACGGCGCGAAGGTCGGCTATCCGATCGGATTGCGCACGGTGGAGGTGCTCCGCACCGCCCCTTTAGGCTCTGGACTGATACGTATCACCTTCGGTGGCGAGGAACTCGACGGATTCCACAGCTACGTGCCCGATGAGCACGTGCGCCTGGTGTTTCCCGACGAGAACGGCGTACTTCACCTACCCCGCAAGGACGGCCTCCTCCTGCACTGGGGCACCCCACGACCGGTGACGCGCGACTATACGGTCCGTCGGTTCGACGCAGTCGCTCGCGAGTTGGACATCGATGTCGCAGTTCACCCTGGAGGCCTGGCCTCGGAATGGGCGCTGTGTGCAGAACCTGGTGCCCGCGCGCATATCGCCGGCCCCGTCGGAGGTCTGGTGGTGCCCAAGACTTACGACAAGTACCTACTAGCCGGCGATATCACCGCCTTGCCTGCCATCGCCCGTTGGCTGGAGTGGCTGCCACGCGAGGCTTCTGGCTGGGTATTCATCGAAGTCGCACATCGCGGTGAGCAGATCCCGCTTGAGGCACCCGATGATATCGAAGTCCACTGGGTGCACCGTGGCCACTCAGGGCCAGGGGCTGGCGGCACCTTCGAGAGACGGGTCCGCAGTATCGAAATGGAGCCAGATCAGCGGGCATACGTCTGGATCGCCGGCGAATCCGGCGCGATCAAACCACTCCGTCGATGGGTGCGGACCGAACTCGGCCTCGACCCGCAGGATTGCCTCATCACCGGCTACTGGCGCCATGGCGTGGCCGGCTACGACCGGGACGAGTGAGCTCGATGGCACACCAGCACCATGCGATGACGCCCCGACAGGGAGGGCTCGGACCCTGCGGCACGCAACAGAGTGCCGGCTTCGCGGAAATCTCCGAGGAGCATTGCGCGTGGCCACCGACGATTCGTGCGCTGACTACACGGTCCGTGACCATGCTTCCAGCGACCAGCGCATCAGCCGCCCCCGCAGTCGCAGTCGCGTCAGGCGATGAACAATGACCCGCGTCAGCAAGCCGGTCGTTGTCGTCACCGGCGCTGCCGCCGGGATCGGAGCGGCCATCGCGTCCGCACTCGCGCCTGACGCACGGGTCGTGGCACTCTGGGATCGAGCCGCCGACGTACACCGTGTTGCCCATGAACTCGGTTGTGCCACAGCAGCGTCCGTCGTCTCGGACGAGGTGGACGTCACCGATCGCACGGCGGTCTCGGAATCGTTCGACCGGTTGACCGCCGAATTCGGACCCGTGCACGTGGTTGTGCACGCCGCTGGAATCATGCTGCCCGGTACGGCATTGGACACCTCCGCCGAGGACTGGACCCGCAGCCTCGCGGTCAACGCCACCGGCACCGTCAACGTTGCCCAGCGCGGGGCCCGGGACATGGTCGCGGCAGGGCACGGCTCGATAGTTGTCGTATCCTCCAATGCCGTCACCACTCCCCGTGTCGGCATGGCTGCATATTCCGCATCGAAGGCCGCCGCCACGGCTTTCACCCGCGCCCTGGCGCTGCAAGTCGCCCCGTACGGCGTTCGCGTAAACCTCGTCTCGCCCGGCTCCACCGACACGGCGATGCTGCGCGGCCTCTACACCACACCCGAGGGGACCGTGGGCCCGCACGTCGGGGAACCTCCGCTCCCCGATAGCGCGCTCGCAGCCCTGCTCGACGGCGATCCCGAATCGTATCGACTTGGAATTCCCCTGAGGCGCCTAGCTCTTCCTGCTGACATCGCCGCTGCTGTCCGCTTCTTGGTCTCCGACGACGCCCGCCACATCACCATGCACGATCTGCGGGTCGACGGCGGGGCAACCCTCGATATGTGATGCGAGAGGATGATCGACATTTCCGACAATCGAGCTGGCCGTGTACAGCCCACCTTCATCCTGGCTCGGCCGCACCGAACAGTGACCGCGCACGGCCGAGGACAGCGGTTCACCTCCGCAGCCGAAGCCGCAGCACACCTGCGCAACGGAAAGGCCGACATGATCGTCGGCGCACTACCGTTCGCGCCCGACGAACCCGCCGCGCTCTGGACGCCCGATCGAGTGTCTGTCACTGGCGAGAGATATCGGCCAGCAACATCGACGACGTTGCCTCGCTTCGAGTTCGACGATGCCATCCCGACCCCGGACGAACATCTCCGACGAGTCGCAACAGCTGTAAGACTGCTACGCGACGAGGCTAATCCGGTGCGAAAGGTGGTGCTGGCCAGAGCAATTCGTGCCCGCGCAGAACATCCGATCGAAGCCGTCGAGCTTCTGGATCAGTTGGTATCCACCGATCCGGCCGGCAACGGGTTCCTCGTAGACCTCTCTGCAGCGGGTGGCCTCTACCACGGCAAGCACCTCGTCGGTGCCAGCCCCGAAATGCTCATCAATCGAGAAGGCTCCGTGGTAGCCAGTCACCCTCTCGCCGGTTCAGCCAGCCGCAGAACCGATCCCGACGCCGACCGAGTCGCCGCGGAGGCTCTCCTCGGCTCCGCCAAAGACCTGCAGGAGCACCAGTACGTAGTCGACCAGGTCGAGGATCTGCTGCGAAAGGTCTGTGGCAACGCTGATGTTTCCGGCCCGAGCCTGACAGCCACACCGAACATGTGGCACCTCGGCACGGCGATCACGGCAGCAGTTGTCGGCACCGGCCCCTCAGCGTTGGAGCTGGCTGCGACATTGCATCCAACCCCTGCTGTCTGCGGCACCCCGACGACGCAGGCCGCCCGCCTCATCGCTTCGCTCGAGGGAAGCCGCGGGTTCTACGCGGGTGCCGTGGGGTGGTGCGACCGCGACGGAAACGGTGAATGGATGGTCAGCATCCGCTGCGCCGAACTGTCCTCCAACCGCCAGGATCTGGTGACCTACGCCGGCGGCGGAATCGTCGCCGAATCCGACCCGCATGCCGAATTGGCAGAAACCACAGCTAAATTCGCGCGCGTGCTCAAGCCCCTCGGGCTCACCAATGCGCCCGCCACTGTCATCTGATTGAGCCCAGCGAACCCCGCCGACGCCATCGACCTCACCCTCATCCGGAAGGCACACCATGCCAATTCCCCCAATCGCCCCCTACAAACTGCCTACCGCCAACGAGGTTGTCGCCAACCAAGTCCCATGGAGAATCGACCCGGGCCGCTGTGCGCTCCTCATCCACGACATGCAGCGCTACTTCATCTCTGCCTACGACAGCACCGCGGATCCGATACGAACCGTGCTGTTCAACCTCGCCGCGCTCCGACAGCGCTGCCAAGAGCTGGGCATCCCCGTTATCTACACGATGCAACCCGGCAACCAGCACCCCTCCCGTCGAGGCATCCTCGCCGACTTCTGGGGCACCGGCATGACCGTCGGACTCGACACCGAAGTGGTCCCCGAACTGGCCCCCTCCACCCGAGACATTCAGGTGACCAAGTGGCGTTACTCCGCCTTCCAACGCACCGACCTCCGCGACCTGCTCGCCTTCTACAACCGCGACCAGCTTGTGGTCACCGGCGTCTACGCTCACATGGGCTGCATGCTCAGCACTGCTGAAGCCTTCATGAGCGACATTCGCCCTTTCATGGTCCTCGACGCCACAGCCGATTTCACGCGCGACGAACACCTGATGGCACTGAACTACACCGCGCGCCGCTGCGGTGCCGTCCTGTCCACGGCAGCGCTGCTCGACCAGCTGATCGCCGATTCGAACACGGCGACTCGTCTCGGCGATGCCGGGGCGTTCGTCCGCTGATATGAACGAACAGAACCAAAGCCGAGAGAACTCCGTCATCGGCGTCCCCAAGGTCGATGCGTCGACAACTCCGCAGCAGCTGCTGTGGAGAACGATGGTGTCACACCCCCAGTACATGCTTCCCGCGGTCACATTGTCCGCGACGCATCAGGTCGGGGTGATGCTGGTACCGGTGGTGGTCGGTATCGCTATTGACCGCGGTGTGACCGCCGGCAACGGCGGTGCGTTGATGGAATGGATCGCCGTCCTCGCCGTCGTCTTCGCCGGCCTGTCGTTCAGTTTCCGCTACGCCTCCCGGCTCGGTTGGATCGCGATGAACTTTGTCGACCATGCCCTTCGCATGCGGATCTGTGACCGCGCACTGGATCCGAACGGGCTGGGCGGCAAGCGCCGACTCCCGGGGGAGCTTCTCGCGATTTCCTCAAGCGATACACATACCGTGGCCAGAACGAAAGGGGTGCTGATCTACCCCATCGGCAATTTGGTGGGGATCTGTTTCGCCGCCGCGGTGCTGCTCACGATCTCTTCGCCGCTGGGCATGGCAACACTGGCCGGGGCATTCGCGGTGGTCATTATTTCGGACCGGGTCGGAGGTCCACTCTCGGCGCGGGTTGGGCGCCAGCAGCGCGCGGCCGCGCTCGCGGCCGGCACGGCAGCGGATCTGATGCACGGGGTACGTGTGATCAAGGGCATGGGCGCCGAGGACACGGCCGTCGACCGATACCGGGCCCGCTCGGAACGGGCACTCGAGGCAACCCTGCACGCCAACAGCGCCACCGCAGCGTTATCGGGTACATTGACTGCTTTCGCGGGCGCCTTCGTCGCCGGGATCGCAGTCTTCGCAGGCCTACAAGCGGTGCACGGCAGCATCGACATCGGCGAGCTGATCACCGTTGTCGGCCTCGCCCAGTTGATCACCGAGCCAATGAAGTCCATCGCCAAACTCGCGAGCGTGATGTGGGCGTCTGGCAAGGCATCAGCATCTCGTGTCCTGTCGGTGTTGCAGGCACCCACGCTCCTCGAGGGTCAGGGTGACCGCCCATATGTGATGGGCCCGCTGGTGCTGCGGCTCGCGGACGCCGACATCGAGGTGCGGCTAGGGACACTGACCGTACTGGAGCGACCCTCAAGTCAAGTCGCTGCCGCGACGTCGGCGCTGGCGTTGAGTGTTGCTTGCGCCCGAGGGATCGCGAGGGTCGGCGATACCGACGTGCGCGACATGGCACCCGAGCAGCTGCGACAGTCCGTTCTGGTGGCCCCGCACGCAGGCGACCTTTTCGAAGGGAGCGTCCTGGACAACGTCGAATTGGGAGCCCGATCCGCGGGGAGAATCAGCGCCGACGCTGCGCTGCTGGCTGCAGGGCTCGATGACCTTGTCGCAGACAATGGGCTCAATGCCCAGGTGGGTGACGCCGGAACGGCGCTGTCCGGCGGGCAACGTCAGCGTGTGGCACTGGCTCGAGCCTTGTACGCAGATCCAGATGTCCTGGTCCTCGACGACCCCACCACAGCAGTCGACTCGGTCACCGAAGCTGTCGTCGTCACCCGTGTGGCGAAGCTTCGCGCGGGCCGCACAACACTCGTGTTCACCGGTTCTCCTGCATGGCACGCTGCGGCCGAGGGGGTGAGCTCGTGAGCATCGCCGTGACCGAAACCTCTCAAGTGTCGCAGACGATAGCCGACACGACCGAGACCTCCCAAACACAGCTGACGGTTGCGTCTGGGCGCGAGGTGCGCGCTGTCGCCCTCGATGCAGCCCGGCCACATCTGCTGCGGATCGTCCTCGCGGTGATCCTGCTGATCGGTGGTGCGACGGCCGCGCTGGTGACACCACGCCTAATGGGCTCGATCGTCGATCTGGTCAGCAACGGTGAACGGCTCATCGTATGGACCGGTGCCACCGCAGTATGGTGGGCGGGCGGACTCATGGTCGCGGCCACTGCAGCTTCTGCACTGCTCACGTCGTGCGGTTTCATTCTGATGGCGGGGGCCGTGGACCGCGTCATCGCGCGGTTGCGCGAACGTGTCATCGACAGCGGCATGCATCTGCCACTAGCCCGGCTCGAACGGGTCGGGGCCGGTGATCTCATCGCCAGGACAACCGATGACGTCACAATGCTGACCCAAACTGTATCCGAGGTGCTTCCTGCGGTCACAGGCGCCGGGTTCGCCGTGGCTGTCACTCTCATCGGCATGGCCGCCTTAGATTGGCGATTCGCCCTCGTTGGGCTGGCGCTGCTGCCGGTCTATGCGTTCGCGCTGCACAGATATCGGCGCTCGGCGCCTGCGCAGTATCTTGAGGAGCGCCGCCGGCGGGGCCGGCGGGCAGCCGAGTTGCTGGCCTCGTTGCGCGGTTTGTCGTCAGTGCGCGTGTTCGCGCTTCAGCCCGACCGGCGGGCTCGGATCGGCAATCACTCATGGGCTGTGGTCCGGCTGTCCATCTCGATCAGGATCATCAACAACCGGCTTTTCGGACGGGTCAACTTCGCCGAGTGGCTCGGGATGACGCTACTGCTCGTGATCGGGTTTCACCTTGTGCGCGATGGTGCGGTGTCGGTCGGGGCCGTTACTGCGGCGACACTGTATTTCCTTCGGATGTTTGGTCCGATCGGGCAGCTCCTTCTGGTTGTAGATCCGATCTCGTCGGCGTCGGCGTCGCTGCGCCGGATGATCGGGGTGATCGTCGAGACCGCCCAGGTACCGACATCGAGCGCACCGGAGCGACGTCGGCAGTCCGAACCCTGCCCGACACACGGCCATCTTCGCGCCACGAACATCAGTTTCTCCTACGGGGATCGTGAGGTGCTCGCCGATGTGAGCCTCGAGGTCGCGTCCGGCCGAACACTGGCGGTCGTGGGCGTTTCAGGTGCCGGGAAGTCGACGCTTGCCGCGGTCCTTGCCGGTCTGCGTCCGCCCGCATCGGGAGACGTTCGCTTGGGCAGTACCGACATCACAGATCTCGATCCCACAGTTCGAGCACGGCTGATCTGCATGGTCACCCAGGACGTGCATGTCTTCTCCGGCACTCTGCGCGAAGACCTGATGCTGGCCCGCCCGGGGGCCACCGACGCAGACCTTGACCGTGCGCTGCGTGCGGCCGGTGCCGAGGATTGGGTGGCGGAACTCGAAGCGGGCTTGGACACCACAGTCGGGGTACAGGGCACGGTGCTTACCCCAGTCCAGGCCCAGCAGGTGGCCTTGGCGCGCGTGGCACTGGTCGACCCCGCCGTCGTCGTACTCGACGAGGCGACCGCGGAAGCCGGCTCGTCCGGCGCGGCGGAGCTGGAGTCGGCCGCGTTGCGGATTGCCGACGGCCGCACCGCGGTCGTAATCGCCCATCGCCTCGACCAAGCCGCCCGTGCCGACGAAGTGATTCTCATGCGAAACGGTCGGATCATTGAGCAAGGCACCCACGACCAGCTGATCGCCGCGCGCGGTGAGTACGCCCAGTTGTGGAGCGCGTGGTCAGCCGGACGTAGTCAGCCGGTCCGGGGCCAGACTGAGGAGGGCGCCCAGTGAGCTTTACCTTCGACTCGGGCCCACACGGGCTCCCGCTGGTCGTGCACCATCCCGGCCAGAGCTCGCGTAAGGCCTTGACATGTGAATACAGGTGCGCCAACGCATGCTTCCATTCGCCGCCAAACACCTCCGCCAACGCCTACTTCGGCGAAACGGTGCGTTCGCTGAACCGCCGCGGGCTTCTCCGAGCTGGTGCGGCTTTGCTCGCCGTCGCGGCAGGGACGACGGGCGCGGTGTGTAGCGACGGTGGGGGTGAGGCGGTTACGAGCCCGGTCGGCGACGGAACATGCACCCGCTTCCCACCGGTGGCGCCAAATTCTGAGGACGCGATCGTCATCCCCACAGGCTATGAGCAAGCAGTCGTTATTCGTTGGGGTGATCCTCTTTTCGACGACGCGCCAGTTTTCGACTTCGAGAACCAGAGCGCCGCCGCGCAGGCCCGCCAGTTCGGTTACAACTGCGATTTCGCCGCCCTGTTACCGATCGAGGGACAGCCACACTCCTATCTGCTCGTGGTCAACCACGAGTACACCACCGGCCCGAACATGTTCCGCGGCTACGACATCCACGCCATCACCGATGAGCAGATCGCCATCACCAAGGCCGCGCACGGCCTCTCTGTCGTTGAGGTGACCGGCGAGGCCGACTCCGGACGATTGACTCCGGTGTTCGGTAAGTACAACCGTCGAATCACCGCCGATACCGAGTTCGCACTGATCGGGCCCGCTGCGGCCAGCGAGTACACCACGACTTCTGCCGACCCGACCGGCACAACGGTGCTGGGAACCTTCGCCAATTGCTCGGGTGGTGTAACACCCTGGGGAACAGTGCTTTCCGGCGAGGAGAACTTCAACGGGTACTTCGCGAACAGCGATAAGCTCAGCGATCTCACCAGCAGAAAGCGCGCCAAACGCTACGGCTTACCTCACGGTACGACCACCTCCTATGGCTGGGAACGCACAGCAGAACGCTTCGACCTGGCACAGGAACCCAACGAGGCCAATCGATTCGGCTATGTCGTCGAGATCGATCCCTGGGATTCCACCTCGACGCCCGTCAAGCACTCGGCAATGGGTCGCATCAAACATGAGGGCGCCAACGTCTACGTCACACCGGCCGGCGATGTCGTTGCCTACACCGGCGACGACCAGATGTTCGACTACATCTACAAATTCGTCTCCGGACGCAGAATCGAGGCGGGGAGCACCGCCGCGAGCCGTCGCAAGAACATGACTATCCTCGACGAAGGCACCCTCTATGTCGCCGAACTCACTGGTGACCATCCCAGCGGGGGGGACGGCGTTGCACCGCCCGAGCGCGGCTACACCGGTACGGGCCGGTGGATTCCCCTGCTGGAGTCGTTCCCCGACGGCACGGGCAGGTCGTTCGTCGAGGGCATGTCAGCAGCCGAAGTGGCGGTCTTCACTCGCGTGGCCGCGGACAAGGTTGGTGCCACCAAGATGGACCGTCCCGAGGACATCGAACCCCACCCGCACACTGGCAAAATCTATGTCGCGCTGACCAACAACCCGGCCCGCGGCGCCGACGGCAAACCCGGTGTGAACGCGGCCAATCCGCGCACGTTGAACAAGAACGGCCAGGTCCTCGAAATCGACGACCAGCACACCGGCACAAAGTTCACCTGGACGCTACTGTTGGTCTGCGGCGATCCAGCGGCCGCTGACACCTACTACGGCGGATTCGACAAGTCCAGCGTCAGCCCGATCTCGTGTCCGGACAACTTGGCGTTCGACCCGTACGGCAACCTGTGGATCGCCACCGATGGTAACGCCCTTAAATCCAATGACGGCTTGTTCTCCGTGGTTTTGGAGGGACCGAATCGTGGTGAGACCAAACAGTTCTTGACTGTGCCTCCCGGTGCCGAGACCTGCGGGCCCATCGTGACCGAACAACGCGTCATCATTTGTGTGCAACATCCGGGCGAGTTCGATGAGGCCACCGTGGAGAATCCGCGGTCGCATTGGCCCGACGGCGGAAACGCCCAGCCGCGCCCTTCGGTCGCCTCGATCTGGAAGAAGGGAGGAGGCCGAATCGGGACCTGAGGTGCGGCAGAATGGAAACCGCACGCCCTGAAATGTACCAAACGGCCCGGGATAGAGAACTTCCAAATCTACTGTGGCCGTTGACAACTCGTCTATTTATCAAGAACAATCTTCAACGCTGCCCCAGTGTCGAGACGGTCTCGCCTCACACTTCGATCGGCGGTAATTCATGGGGGAAACATGACCAACGAAGCGGCGACCGACCACGTCCCGTGGCCCGAGGAAACAGCCGAGCGCTATCGTTCGACCGGCTGCTGGGCCGACCTCACATTCGGGCGGATGCTGAGCATGCGCGCCGCCGAACACTCAGATCGCCTGGCTGCTCGCGACCCGGTTCGTGACATCACCTACGGTGCACTCGACGCCTCCGCGTCCTCACTGGCGGCGGGTCTGGACGCGCTCGGCCTCCTTCCCGGCGACCGTGTCGTGTTTCAGCTGCCCAACACCGTCGAATTTGTTGAGGTGTTGTTTGCGCTCTTCCGGCTCGGCGTTGTGCCGGTCATGGCTCTTCCGGCACACAGGTACACCGAACTCGCCGCGCTGTCCGAAGCCAGTGAAGCGGTCGCAATCATCGTTCCCCACGACACCGCCGGATACGCCTCGCAGACCCTCGCCCACAGAATCCGTCGCGAGGTGCCGACGGTTCAACATGTGATCACCGTAGGTCAGGCCGGAGCCCACGCTGCCTCAGCGCAGACCGACCTGTTTGACCTCCGTCGGACACCGAAGTCTTTCCACCACGAACCGAATGCCGATGCCGTCGCCCTGCTCATGCTCTCCGGTGGCAGCACAGGAACTCCCAAACTGATCCCTCGCACCCATAACGACTACCTCTACAGCGTCCGGCGCAGCGCCGAAGTCTGCCGTCTCGGGCCGTCGAGTGTCTATCTGGCCGTGCTGCCTGCAGCGCACAACTTCACATTGAGCTCGCCCGGTGTCCTTGGGACCCTGTGGGCAGGCGGCACCGTCGCGCTGACCGCCGATCCATCACCCAATGGCGCGCTGCCATTCGCCAGCCGCACCGGAGCGACCACAACTGCGCTGGTGCCGCCGCTGGCTCGGCTGTGGGCCGATACTGCGGAGCGAACTGGACGGGTCGATGGCGCTCTCGCCGTAATCCAAGTCGGCGGCGCGCGATGCTCGGCCGAGCTCGCCACTCGGATCCGCAGCGCGCTCGGAGTGCGCATTCAGCAGGTATTCGGGATGGCTGAGGGCCTCGTCTGCTACACGGCTCTGGACGGACCAGACGACATCGTGCTCGAAACCCAAGGCAGACCGATGTCTCCCCTCGATGAGTTGCGTGTCGTGGACGACCTGGGCGTCCCTGTCAATCCGGGGACCCCCGGCCACCTTGTGACCAGGGGCCCGTACACGGTCCGCGGCTACTTCCGCAATCCCGAAGCCAATCGTCGTTCCTTCACCGCCGACGGCTGGTACCGCACTGGCGATATCGTCAGTGTCAGCCTGGCGGGGGACCTCACCGTCCACGGTCGCACCAGCGACGTCATCAACCGCGGAGGCGAGAAGGTCTCCCCTGCCGAACTCGAACGTCAGCTGCTCCAGCACCCGGCTGTCGCCGATGCCATCGCCGTAGGCCTGCCAGATGACACTCTCGGCGAGCGCACCTGCGTCTTCATCGTGCCGGCCGGGCCGGACGAACCCTCCGTTCGGGAGTTGCGATCCTTTATACGGCAGAGCGGACTGGCCGACTGGAAACTGCCCGATGAAGTTCGAATAGTCAGAGACTTCCCCAAGACGAGCGTCGGCAAAGACAGCAGAGCCGCGCTTCGAAATGCGTTGCGCGGCTAAGAGAAACGCAACCATCACAAATTTCAGCCACCACAAAACCAGGGGTTCCTCATGCCTGCAGTTATTTCCCGCGAACAAGTGATAACGGATGTAGCATTCACGCTCGGTGTCACACCCGAAGAAATATCCGACGACACGAACCTCGTGGACGCCGGCCTTGATTCGATCCGCTTGATGCAACTGGTCGAGAAATGGCGAGCGGAAGGATCCGAGAATGCAGACTTCGTGAAGCTCGCGGGGACTCCGACACTCGGCGCGTGGATTGCCGCGATCGTCGGACATTAAACAACAGACTGATTCCAGGTGGAGGGGTACACAGAAATGGCAACACACGAAGAACAGGTCGACGTCGTCGTAGTGGGCGGGGCCCCGGCGGCTCGACAGCAGCCACCCTGCTGGCGCGTCGCGGAAGGCGAGTAATCCTGCTGGAAAAAGAGAAATTTCCCCGGTATCAGATCGGCGAGTCTCTCCTGCCGGCTACCGTGCACGGCGTCTGCAAACTCCTCGGAGTGGAGCAGGAGATCGCCGACGCCGGCTTCACGAACAAACGTGGAGGAAGCTTCCGATGGGGCACAAATCCGGTGCCATGGAACTTCCTGTTCTCCATTTCTCCGGAGTTCTCGGGCCCGACCTCGAACGCCTATCAGGTCGAGCGCGCGAAGTTCGATGAGATCCTGCTCAGGAACGCCGCCCGGCACGGCGTGGACGTTCGAGAGGAATGCGAAACAACCGGCGTTCTCGACGAGGGCGGCGTCGTTCGTGGCGTCACGTACCGCGACAAGGACGGCACGCAGCACACGGTATCGGCCACGTATGTGGTCGATGCCTCCGGGAATCGAAGCCGTCTGTGGCAGGCAACCGGAGGCGAACGGAAGTACTCCGAGCACTTTCAGAACATAGCGCTCTTCGGATACTTCAACGGGGGCGACCGGCTAATACTGCAACGACACTCAGGTGAGTCGTTGCTGGTAGATCTGTGGTGTGGTGCTGGAACATGCTGTGGCCGAGTTGGATTCGTTGATAGCGAGGATCGGATCCCGGTTCACCCGCTCCGAGCCTCGGGCTCGGGCGCGGGAATACGTATCGGGGCTGGTAGCGGGTTTGGAAAGGAAGAACGGTTGGACTCTGGCCGAACATGCCGGCGACACCGGTCCGCAAGGTATGCAGCGGCTGCTGCGGCGGGCGGACTGGGATGTCGACGGGGTTCGTGATGATGTGCGGGCCTATGTCGTGGATCATCTCGGTGATCCCGACGCGGTCCTGGCTGCTGACGAGACCGGCTTTCTGAAGAAGGGAACCAGGTCAGCGGGGGTGCAGCGACAGTATTCGGGCACGGCCGGTCGGACGGAGAACTGCCAGATCGGAGTGTTCTTGGCGTATTCGTCCTCGCGTGGGCATGCTTTGATCGACCGGGAACTCTACGTGCCCGAGTCGTGGACGGCCGATCGTGACCGTTGCCGGGCAGCGGGGATCGGCGACGAGGTCGAGTTCGCGACGAAGCCGCGGCAGGCGATCGCGATGCTGGAAAGGGCCCTGGCCGCACGGGTGCCGTTCGCGTGGTTCACCGCTGATGAGGCCTACGGTCAGGCCGGTTACCTGCGGGCTTGGTGTGAGTCCCGCGACGTGTCCTACGTGCTGGCTACCCGATGTGACCAGCGCGTTTCTACTCGCGCCAACCGTCTCGCCCGGGTCGATGAACTCGTCGGCGAGGTGGACGCCCGTTCGTGGCAGCGGCTCTCGGTCGGCGCCGGTGCGCACGGGCCCCGCATCTATGACTGGGCTCGCCGTCAGATCGAGGGGACCTGGGCCCGCGGACGCGGGCACTGGGTGTTGGCGCGGCGATCGATCAGCGACCCCTCACAGATCGCCTACTACCTGTGCTACGGACCGGCCCGGTCCCGGCTGGTCGATCTGGCCTTCACGGCTGGGTCACGCTGGCATATCGAGGAAGCATTCCAGCAGGCCAAAGGCGAGACCGGGCTCGACCACTACCAAGTCCGCAGCTACCGCGCCTGGTATGCCCACATCACCTTGTCTATGCTGACTCTGGCCTGGCTGGCCGCGACGAAAGCGATTGCGGCAAAAGGGGACTCGTCGATCCAGGCGAGGACATGATCGCGCTCACTTTACCCGAGATCCGCCGCCTGCTGACGGCCCTGGTTCTACCCCGCGGCCACGACCCCGCCCATGTCTGGTCGTGGTCGTGTTGGCGGCGCCGCCGCCAACACCAAGCCCGCTTGTCGCACTACAGGCGACGAGGCCACTCACTCACCTGAGTGTCGTTGCAGTATTAGGCTGATAGATCATCAACCTGTGGCCGTATCCCCAGGCACTGGGTATACGGCCGTAGTGAATAAGACGACTACGATCCCGGCGCAGGATCGCGAGAGTACCAGTGCCCACCGAAGTCGGTGCGGGTACCCACCGCGGCGAAGAACATTTCGTCGTCGTCGAGCGCCGGTGCGTGTGCGAACGCCACCGATCGACCGTGGAATCTGCGAGCCCGCACTACCTTCCGTGCTTCGTTCTCCGCCCGAAACATTCGTTCCTGGGTCCAGAACGTCTCGGCTGCCCAACCTGGCAGCATTTGACCGCAGGCATCGCGAGGCGGGTAGTACGGCTGATAGATCCACCCGGCCAGAGCTTGATTGGACTCGGCCAGCCACATGATCCATTCCGGGACAACCGGATACAGCGCACCCACTGCGCGCCTTGCGAACCCGGTTCGTGCGGACGCCGAGTCCGGATACGAGCGGGCCGCATCGCGTACTCGCCCTGCCGCCATCCCGTCCATTCGGGCACGGGCCCGCCGCTGGCTACCGGCACTCATGGCCAGCAACGCTAGCCGGTGGGAGCGCGACATCGAGGGACTTCAGGACCGGTTGTTCGACTAGTTCGGAGTCGCGGCGACACCAGAAAAGCGGCACCGAACGGTCATTGCCGGATCGAATGACCACCCGATGCCGAACTCCTCAGTGCGTCCGACGCCGGTGACGGGTGGATGTCGACGCGGGCTTGGCCGGTGGCGGAGTCCGTCGATGGGCTATGTTGTTGGCCTTCGCCTGCTCTGGCGGCGTCAGCGGAGCTTGGGCGGCGGACACCGCGGGCAGCGTTTCGCCTTGTTCGCCAACGATCGCGCTGTCGTCGATCACCGTACGAGTGCGGTGGTCGGCCGTTTCCGCGAGCAAGCCGTCCTGCCGAGATTCTGGTGCCTCGACAAACGAGACAGTGGTGGCGATGCCGTCCCCGTCGACGACGAACAGCGTGCCTCCGTGCGTATCGGGTGCGTACATCCCAGTTGCTTCCGTGTGGGCCTGCGCGTGATCGCCGGTGGAGGTTGGTTCGTTCTGATCGGCCTGTGCCCTCGACCGGTCGGCGTCGCCGTCGAGGATGCCTGGATACTTGCGTGCCAGTCGGGCATCGAATTCGTCGTTGATCTCGCCGACCAGTTGGGCAGCGCGTGCTCGATCGAACGGAGACTCGGGGTCGGCGGTGGTGAGCCATTCTTCAGCGACCGAGCGGCGGGCGTCGTCCTCGCTGCGAACCTGCGTGTTGGAGGTGTCACCCTTCTTCGCGGCTTCCCGCATCGTCCACGCGGCGTATCCGCTGGGAGCACGGATCTGTCCGCTGTCGAAGTCGATGGCGGCGACCGACTCGATCAGCATCTGCGGATCGGCGCCCTGCGCGGTGAGCACGATGTACTGGTCCTCGGCGACGTGCCAGCGTGGGTCGTCGAGAATCCGGTCGGGCACACGGCCACGCAGTCGGTCCGCCAGCGGGGTCGGGGTGCGCTGGTTGTGCGGATCGTTGTCTTGTTCACCGGACTCGGTCGCCGCGGTGCCGCTGTCGGCACCGCGCCTGCGGCCCGTACCCGATTGGGAGCGCCATCGTCGAACTAGTTCATCCTCGAGGCTGCATCGGCCGTCGCGGGTATCGCAGTTCTCGTACTCGGTCTCCCAGTTATGTGCCGATTCGGGGTCGTGCTGCTTGAGCCAGCGCCGTGCGACTCCCACGGCTGTGTCTGTCCTGCCGCCGGTGGCGTCGACCCATTTGCCGATGATCTCGTTCTCATCGAGGCGTCGCCCGTCGATAGTGTCGGCAGCGGCATAACTCTGCTCCCACCAGCGGTACCAGTCCGGTTCGTGTTCCTTGGCCCACGTGCGCGCCTGGCCCAGCTCGACATCTCGCAGGGTCTGGTACCGGCGAGGCCGGGAGGTGGCGTGTAGTTCGTCGGCGTTGCGCCGCAGATCGTCGACCGCTTCGGCCGAGCCGTTGTTGCGCAGCCAGTCGATGACGCGGTCGGCGAGTTCTTCGGATCCGAACACGGCCTCGGTGTGATTGTCGGTCCATCCGGCCTGGACTCCGAACCGCCCGTGCGAGAGCGGGGCTACCCGGATGGTCATTCCGGTGTCGGGGTGACGTTCGGCGCGAACGAGGCCGGCCCCTTCTGCGGTGTTCCATTCGTCGGTGTCGGCATGACTGAACTTGGTGACCGCGTGGCGATCGATGATCGCGTTCTTGCGCGCGACGTTCTCGGCGTCGTCCCACGCGGAGCGGCCCCGCCGCTCACGCAGTTGGCGGAGTACTCCTGACAGCGTGCGCGCCGCCAAGGCGATACGCATGGTGTCCTCGCGGGGGATGCCCATCACGGGCGGTTCAATGACCGGCTGGTTCATCGTTGATGTTCCTTCCTTGTTGGGTGGTGCGGTGATTCGCGGACCCCGCGTACTGCGGGATGTTCGGGGTGGGCGCCCGGTCGAGCAGCGGGGCGGGGCCGTGGTGCGGTGGATGTGCTCGCCGGTACGCGCTGCGGTGGGAGTTGACCGGGGACGGTGCCGATGGCTTCTCCGTGGGCGCGGACGAGGTCTGCGGCTTGGCGGGCACTGCGGGCGGCGGTGATGCGCCGGTTCTGTTGATGCCATGCCGCGATCTCGAGCATGAGGTCGGCGACTGCGAGGCCGAGCTGCACACTCGGGTCTCGTTGCAGACCACGCCCGGACAGCATCCGAACCGCCGCGAGACCGCGCGAGATCGCACGGAGTTCGGCGGCGAGTCGCCCGGCGGGGACCGCAGTCAACCCGTATCGGTTGCGCGCCGCATGGTCGAAGGCCCACATCGCCTGCGAGAGCGGGCCCTGGCGTGCGGCACCATCGGCGATGGAGGCCCAACTGCCGATGACGTCGTGCAACTCGCGGGCCACCGTCGAGATATCGGATCGCCCGCCGCGCAGGGCAGTAGTGACCGCCTGCACGCGTTCGGCGCTGTCGGCCAGCACCGTGTGCGCGTCGCGGGCCGTCTCTGTGATTGCCGCGGTTTCTGCGGCGCCGGCGGGTGTGGATGGGGTCGTCCAGCGGGCGGTGAGCCGTGGCCAGGACATGTCCGCACCGAGGTGTCGGCTGGGTGCGAAGTAGATCGGCTCGCCGGTCTTGGCCGACACGTCGCCGGGCGCCGCGACGGCCCATCCTTTGATCTGCCCGGTGTCGTCGTACTTGAGGTCGATGAGCACGCCCGCGTCGCGGAGCCGGGAGACGAACTCATCGGTGGTGGTCGCAACAGCGGCGGACTCGGTGATCATCTGGCGCAACTGGGTCCGCGCGGCGGCACCTGGTGTCGAGCGCAGCATGCCCTCGTCGCCGGCGGCCTGACGACGCTGTGCCTTCTCCTGTTCGCCGCGCGTCGGTGTCGGTACCGCCAACGGATCGTTGATGGCGGTCAGCCGCAACCCGAGCGCCTGTTCCCAGCGACGGGCGACTCGGCGCACGGCTTTCCAGTCGTTGTCGGGATAGAACCGTTTGCCGGTGTCAGCTCTGACCATCACGGCCGCGATATGGATGTGGTCGTTGCCGTCGACGGATTTTCCGTGGTGCACCGCGATCCACCGGCACGCCCCGGCGTCGCCCATCTTGGCGATGCCGGTCTCGTGCAGCATGTCCTCGGCGATACGGCGCCAGGTCTGTTGGTCGAGTTCGCCGTCTTCGACACCGATAGCGACGGGCAGATGCCAGATGTAGCCGTGCTTGGTGTAGCCCGGCTGGCCGGGCTCGGGCTGTTCGGTGGGCAGCCCGATCGCATCCGAGACCGCGGTGACCAGGTTGGCGAGCTTGCCGATCTCGCCCGGCGCGAAGTCACAGTCGTCGGGCCCGACCCACACCGGTTGGAAGGCGTCGGGGTCGGACTGCCACGCCGCGATCACCCGGGGGTTGGTGTGCTCGTTGTACTTACCTGGCGAGAACAAATATCGGACAAGCCGTTGCCCGTACCACCCCCGGATTGCTTTGCCGATCACAGCGCACCGCGTCGAAGCTGTTCGACCAACCAGACATCGATGCGGCTGTTGATCTTGCGGGTGTAGGTCAGCACGGTGTCGGCGTTGTTTCCGAGTTCGCCGGTGGAGTTCGCGTGGCGCGCGACATCGTTAATGTTGCCCGCGACGTTGCCGAGCAGTCGGCGTAGCTCTCGTACCTCGGCGATGAGGATCTCTACTTGGCCGCTGGTGCGGACTGCCGCTCCGTTGCGCTGCGCGGCGAACGCCCGTGCGGCGCCCACGGCGGCCTTGGCGATGAACGCGCCGGGCCGCAGTCCGACCGTGGCCGCCGCCGCGGTCACCAGCGCCCATTCGGCCGGCGCATACGTCGACCGTCGACTGATCGACCGAGGCTCCGCCGCGTGGGGTCGGTGGCCCTGCCCACTCTTCGGAGGCACTTCTCATCCCTTCGCCTACCGAGCGCATGGGTGCGCTCTCAGGTCCGGCAGCCCCCTGCCGGACCGCTGATGTGTCCACCCCGCAGGGATGGACACATCAGAGCCTCTAGATTCTCTAGCGGCTTTCGATACATTCGAACCACTTCGAGTGTATCGCTGCGCCCACCCCTGGGCGCAACCCAAAAGTGGACACTTTTGGGATATCTTGCTCACCCGAATTCCTGATCAGGGGGCCCTGCGGCTCACGATGGGCGCGGCAGAGAACGCGCTGACACCCGCACGCGGGAACGGTGCGCGACAGGACCGCCGCCCGAGCGCGTCGGCCTGATTAACCGTGCCATCCCGTTCCGACTGCACACCGGCCCCCAACCAGACACACGGCGAGACCGACTGTCGACGCGCACCGTCCGAGCCACTTCGCGCCTGTTACTGCCAGCTTCCACCTTTCGATACTTTCGATACACTAGGGTTCTTCGGTCCATTAGTGATCACCCGAGCAAGGAGGCACCGCCCATGGTGAAGAAGACAGCCACCCACGCTTTGACCGCGTATCGACGCGTGGTCATCGATGACGACATGGAGACGCGCATCGGCGAACTCGCGGTGAAGGTCGGCGAATGGCAGCGTGCATCCGAGAATCGCGAGACGGAGACGGCACGCCTGATCGCCGATGAGGAGTCCGCTGAAGCCGCCGTGGCAGCCGCCTACGCGGCGGCCACGAACGCTGGCGCCGAACCGGACGCCCTGGAACGGATCGGCCTCAAGCCCACGGCCGCAATCCGCGCAGTCACCAAGCGAGCGAAGACCAGACCGCAGCCTCGTCCGTCTCAGACGTCAACCACCGCCGCAAAGGCACCCCTGACTCCGCCATCGACAGAGAAGGTGAACACCGGGACGGCCTCGCCGGAGATGTTGACCGCGTCCCCCACGAGACCCCAGTCCGACCCGACTCCCAGCGGTTCCGGAGGTCGGGCCGTCGACATCAAGCCGACGCGAGCCGCTGCCGACACGAATACACCGTCCGACACCCGGACACGGAGCTGACGAACGCGCCGTACCGGCACCCACACCCCGGCGACCCGGTACGGCGCGAGCGCTCCGCTCCCAGCTGGCGCCCCGCATCACGCGATGACACCGGAGCGCGCTCAATCGACGGCATGCGGTACCCAATCCTTCCGCGCCACCCGCCGTCGACGCAGTTGCGACCGACTCCCTCAGCCGGGCCAGAAGGACTCACGTCCGCCTCGGTCCAGCCCGACCGGCCGCATTGCGTTCGCCAAGATTTCGGGTAATATATGACATAGAAGGAATTGGGTTCGGACACCCCACTTCTTCGATCCCACTCGCACAGCTTGAAAGACATTCCAATGGATTCATCCCTGGCAATGGTCGCGGATCACGATCGCTTCTACGTGAGCTTTTCCTACGTCCCGCCCGCCTCGAGCCGCCAGCTGCTTGATGAGCTGGACTTCATTTCCGAGGGCGACGCGCGTGACTGGGCGGCAGAAGAGGTCAGCTCCTCGGCGCAGGAGAGCGGCTCCGCGTGGGACTTCCGCGCCGAACTCTGGCTCATCCCAGCTGGCGTTTGCCTCGACAAGAACGACGCAAAAGAGCGCGTGCAAGCTCTCGCGCACGCGACCTGGGACCACCGCGCCAAGGCCGTGGTGTGGACCGATGGCATCCCCAACGACTGGGACAACGACGACGAAACAGACGAACCCGAGACCGGTCACTGACCCTCGCGCGCCTCACGCCGGGACGGAAACCGGACACTTCCGTCCCGGCGTTCTTCGACTCGCAGTCTTGGAGACTTTGTGTCTGCTTTCATCACCCGCAACAATCTGATCCCCGCCGCCGTCGCCGTGCTCAACGTCGGCTGTATGCCTACGGATTCGTCCACGCCGTGCAACGCGGCGACTGGCTCGCCGCGGCGGGGTATGGCACGGCGTTGTGCGTGCTGTACTCCCTGTTCCGCTGGTGGCGGCGCGCCCGCCGGGCCTGGTGGTGGTCGCCGGAATACCAAACTCGGCACACCGATTTCGTCGATCGACTGACCCGCCTCACCAGCAGCGGCCCGTACACCGCCTGGAACATCCGCACCCGACAGTGGATCGCTGTCATCGCGCGAACCCCGCCGTGGGCCAAGCCCGGATCGGGTCGCTGGTTACTTCGAGGTCCTCGTCGAAGACTCCCCTGAACCATCATTCGCACCCGGATTAGACACCGAGTTCGACTTCGTCACCACACAGTGGTACGGGGTGTACCGCAACAACCCACGCGTCGACATCTACGTCACCGGTGAACTCGTGGACCCCCACACCAGCGACAGACATCCGATGACCGACACCGAACAGAACCTGAACCTGCGCGCCTTGCTCCGCCGCCTACGAACACCGGCCGCCGCACGACTGACGGGCACCAAGGACATCGACGGCCTGCTCGACCTGCTCGATGAGGCCGAACCACACGAGCGCCGATGATCACCGAAACACCGAGAAGTCCCGGCGGGACCGGACACCCCGCCGCTTCCCCCCACTCGCCCTCCCAGCCGAAGGGAACAGCTATGCCCTCAAACTTCGACGCCCTCATCGCCGAAGCACAGACACGATACGCACCCGAGCTGATCGCCCTGGCCGAGCTCGGCTACGACGCACAGATCCGCGTCGTCGGCCACGTGAATACCTGCCCTACGGCGAATTGCGGGGCGTGCCGGTCGAACTGCTCGTGTGCAACGGCGACGGCCTGGTGCTCGGCGAGGACAGCAGCGCTGACCGCACCGACTGGTGTGCTGCGGTTTACTCCCGTCTCGACGGCTCTCCGCTCGACATCTTCTGCTACGGCGATACCGCCGTAGCAGCCGTGCAGGCCGCCACCGCGCTATTGGACGATCCCGTCCGCGTCGCGGCACGTTCCCTCACCGGCACCTGGCTCTTCGCGATGCTGCATGCCGCAGCACTGGGCGATCCGAACCGCGAGGCGACCTTGCTCGCACCGCTGACGTCCGACGGGCTGGTACCGACCAACGTGATAGTCCTCGATGACTCGCCCGCTTGGGCTCAGGGCTGCTCGACACATTCAGGTTGCGACCCGATCGAACGCGAGGCGGCATCGTTCACTCATCGCGATTGCGCGCACGACCGACTCACGAGCTGGAGCAAGTACGGCCTCGTTGGCGACTGGTGGGCCACCTGGACTGGCGGAGGGCTGGATGTCCGGTAACTCCGATGGTGCGCTGGCGCGGTTGTCCTGCCCGATGTTGGTTACCGGTGCGGTGAGCGACGATCGCGCCCGGCGCCGATGACCGGGCCCGCCGTCAGCGCGGCGCTGCGCGCACAGTTGGCCGCATACGAACCCTCACCGAAAGTGGTGCTGTCGTACGGCCTCGGTCTTTGGCCGGTTTCCAGTTGTTGCTGGGCCGATTGGCGAGCGCATATCTCGGCGGGGTTGCCCTGCGAGCATTGCCTCTCGTGCGATCTGACGACAACCTGGTGTTCGGAGAATGGCTCACACGGCTGGACGTACTCGCCGATGCCCATCAACGGCTGAGGGCGAGCACGTATCTGGGCCGGCCGCCGATTTCTACCGCCAGCAAGTGGAGTCGGCCGCCCGCCTCGCGGACAGGGTGCTGCACAACTCCCGTGACGCGGCAGCGCTGCCAGCGAACCCCGATCTTCAGATCTATCGAGGCCACGCGATGACCTGTGACCTTGAGCCCACGAAAGCTGTATATCGGCTTGCGCGCGGCGACCAGGGCACCCGCCGAACTCCCGACGTCAACGACTGCCCACCCACGTACGCCAACATCGCCCGAACCGACCGCAACATCGCCGGACTAGACGATCAGGCCAACCAGCTACGCGTCGGGTGGTCGCCGACACGCTCGAACCGGCGGTCCGCGCCATAAGGGAACGTCACGAACTGGGCCGCATCGAGAAGATAATCGCCGACCATAGAAGCAGCAGGCGAACGGGGCCGAGGGCGACGAGCGCGAGGCAATCCGGGCTGCCATGCACCGCCTTCTCGCAGGCACGCCGACGAACTCCACCGGCGCCTTGACCATGCTGCAACTAGCCGCCGAAGCTGGCGTCAAACGCTGGGTTCTAACCCCATGCACACCGACCTGCGCGAGGAGCTATGCACGACGAACCCAGGCCAACGGCGTGCCCGCCGCGTACCAGGACCTGCAACGCCTGCGCCATCGATCTCACCGCCCGCAACGAACAACTGCGCGCCGCGAAGGTCGACCCGGAACGGCAGATCGCCGTCTCCGCCCAGGTGATCCACGACCTCGCCACCGAGAACGTGCAACCTACACACCACATCGCCTGCGAACGTGGCCGTCCTCAACCGACACCAGAGCGAACATGATTCGGTCAGCGGCTGTCGGACCGCATCCGGGACCGGCGAGAATGACACTGGGCCGTCGATGCGGTGGCACAGCGAGAGACCCTCGGCGCTGGGATCCAGTTCCGAGGGTCTATCTGCTACGGGCTATTCGGCGTTCAGGTATGCGATCGGGCCACCGCTGGAGACCGAGATACGGCTCGACATGATCTGCTCGGCGCGCTCTTTCAGGCGCGGGTCGATATCTGGCGTCAGGGGCTCACCCCAGCGGGCCAGCAGGTCGCCGGTGAACCTATGACGCGTCTCGTCGCCCTGATCTTGGTACGTATCTTCCAGTGCCGAGATGGCGTAGACCGCGACAGGTATCGTTGCGACGGTTACCGCGAACAACTCGTTGTCGAGGACGCGCGTCGGATCGCACCGCCACCAGCGTAGTGCCGCTGCCTCAAGCACTGGGCGATTGAAACCGACGGAGAAGCCTATCCAGTCGCGGTCTGGCTCATGCGAAGCGGACGGTGCCGCGGTCCTCAGCACTGTCAGCTCACCGGAGGCGACGCCGAGCCGCGGGCGGCTCGCCAGCGAACCGATCTGGTCTGCATCGATCGGTGTTGGAACCACACCGCAGGCGATGAGCTTCTCGAAGGAACCTCGCGAGATCTTCAGGGCAGCGGCAGCGGCATTTACGTTCATCGATCGAGTTGTCACTGGCGGTTGTTGCGCGAACGTGGGCAGAGGCATGTTTTCGCATCCCATCGGTTGGGTTAGGTCGTTGCGACCCTTCATGTTCCACCAGACCGAATCCGGTCCAGTGCATTGAACCGTGCGTTGGTTCAATGCACGGTCACTCTACATGCTTGGCCGGTCAACGACAATGCGTGTCAATCTCGATACCGCACAAGCCAGTCCGAAAGCAGGTCCGTGCTTTCGCAACCTAGGTACTCACATGCGGCTTGCGCGCCGATACACACCAGCGATGTCGAGGTGCGCACGAGCTGTCCCCACTCGCCGACATTGGCCCGATAGCGGATTTCAACATGGTCACCGCAGTTGACGCACTCAGACAGAGACGACACCGCGACGATATTGGGATGCGAGTGCAGCGACAGCGCGCCGTACAGCCCAGAAGTGCCGGTGGCCTCATACGCGGCGAAGGCTTTGAACGTCTTCCCAAGTCCCGCATACGGTTCGCCCCCTACCGTCCAATCCGGCTCGCGGCCAGAGTCGTCCCAGGTCGTGTCAGCGCCGGGAAAGCGTGCCAAAAGATCCGCGCGATACTGTTCGCGGATCATCTTGACGGTCTTGATATTTGGCTTGCTCGCTGTCCACCGAGCGCGATGGGCTGCGGCTAACCTTGCCATCCATCGCCGCGCCATTCGGGCCTGCGGGGTAATTCCTGGCTCGATCAGCCACGCCGCGTGCGCGATGTGCTCGGCGAGCGCACGCGTCAGCGGCCACGGTGCCAGCGTCATCGTTCGGCTGTCCGCCAGCGCCTTCAACCCAAGCAGATACTGTGCACCAGCATCGATCATCTGTACCGCGTCGAACCCGGCGCCGCTGCCTTCGAGCTTGGTGAGGTTCGGAAACTCAGCAGCGAGAACTGCATCTTCCTGTGCAGCAGGCGAGTTCGGCCTGGCTCCACCCGCGAACTGCCGGTTCGTTGTCGTCCAGGCGCTATACAGGTCGCCCAGTTCGGCACTCCACTGCTCGAACACGGCCACGGCTGCGTCGTCGATTGCCATGGACGCAGGCTATATCGACTCGGGCCAAGCGACTGACCGGCGAACCGAACTCGGGCTTCGGCCCTGACCGCGAGCGCGCGACATCCAGGTCAGCCAACGACTTGGCGCCTGATCGGGCCCTCAAGGATTCGCCAGCGCTCGGGGCAGCGGGACTCGCTGGCGCTTAACCGGTTAGATCACTGGCCTTGGCATCGACCATTTCGTCGTAGCTGTGGTGAAGGTCGGGCCAATCAGTGCCCGGCTCAAGGGCATCGGCGTCGAGACGACCGAACGCCACCGCGACGCGAACGCCGAGGTGGTGATGCCCGGCCGCTGCGAGCCAGCCAGCGCAAGCCTGCTCGCCACCCTCAGGGCTCTTGTGGCAACCGAACATCGGCGCGTCCAGCCATGCTTCGCGCCCATCGCTTCCCGCTGTCGAGCGCAAGTCATCGAAACGCTCACGGGAGAACTGCCCGGCCGCGACATCGACACGCCACGGACACTCAGCACACGGACGAGGACGGCGGGGCAGAGGCGTGGGTTGACACGACGGCGCGCGAAAATCGTCGGGTTGCTCTGATTTCGTCAACAGTCTCCCGCCTCCATAACGCCGTGGAGATCCTAACGGATTGCCTGGGTCGGAATTCGCTGTCCTAGCCGCCGCCCGGGAGCGGCCAACCTCGCCGCGATCGGCCGCGCGCGCCGGAAAACACGTCGATACTTGCGACGCTGCCGCGCAGCCAACACTGTTCCCGCTGCGATAGACGGACGGGCGAGTCTGCGGGCCTTCCGTGCGCCCACCGATCAGTCGGCAGCACCAAAACCACCGGCGCGAGAAGGTTCGTGGGCTTGGCGTTACCTAGAAAGACCTCACCTGCCTCGATGGCGGGTGAGGTCTTTCTGGGTATCGGAAGGCTCGACATTGGTTGATGGCTTTCCACTGTGGAGTGTACGGCGGTCGGGACGCGAAGCCCAGTCCTGGACCCAGCCCGCTGCCAACCGACCTGAAACCACAGGGGCACGCGGACGCCGTGCTTGACACCGCCGACCGGATGCTCGCCCAGCAACCCGAAATCAAGTGCCCAGAGCCGGCGGTATGCACACTTCACTTCGCGTAGGGACTCAACGCTGAAATCTACTGTAGTGCAAGACTTTTCGTTCTCAACTACCTTGACCTCAAATCAATTAACGGGTAATATATGACATAGAAGATGCGGGACCGGACACCCCGCCCTTCAACCCCCACTCGCAAATCACGAAGGGATTTCCCATGCTCGAATTGATGGACTGGTTCTGTGGCGCTGGCGGCTCCACACAGGGCGCATCGAAAGTGCCCGGTGTGCGCGTCACCCGCGCGGCGAACCACTGGAGCAAGGCGATCGAAACCCATGCCACCAACTACCCCGAGGCCGATCACTTCCTCGGCGACCTGAGCACCGAAGACGCCAAAGCGCAGATCGTGAAATGGCCTGTGGCCGAACTCTTCTGGGCCAGCCCAGAATGCCCCCAGTGGTCCTCGGCTCGCGGCAAGAAGCGCGACTACGACAACACCCTGCAGGGCGACCTGCTCGACCTGCAGCGCGACGAAGAAGCCGACCGCTCAAGGGCACTGATGGAAGAAGTCCCGATGTATCTGCGCGGCGTCATCGAACGCGGTGGCCGGGTGCGCGCCGGGGTCGTGGAGAACGTGGTCGAGGTCCGCCAGTGGGACCAGTGGAGTCGCTGGATCGGTGAGATCCGCGCCCTTGGCTACGGGGTCAAGGTCATCGCCCTGAATTCCGGCCACGCTCAGCCTGTTCGCACTCCGGCAGCCCCGCAGTCCAGGGATCGGCTGTACGTCGCCTATTGGGATCTCGCACTCGGCCGCGAGCCCAACTGGAACAAGTGGTTGCGCCCACGAGCCTTCTGCGTGGCCTGCGACGAATGGATCGACGCTCTCCAGGTCTTCAAGAAACCCAACGCCGACATGGGCCGCTACCGCACCCAATACGTATACCGCTGCCCTCGGGTCAGCTGCCGCAACTCGATCGTCGAGCCGCCCGCGCTCCCAGCAGCAGCCGCGATCGACTGGACCCTGCCAGGTACCCGCATCGGCGACCGGGCCAAGCCCCTGGCCGACAAGACCATGCGGCGCATTCGCGTCGGCATGCGCCGCTACGCCTCGGCCATGCCGATGATGGTCCCCGCCGGGGGCACCTGGCGCGACGACGCCACCCAGGTCACTGGACCAATGGCCGCCCGCACCACCCGCGAGAACGACGGCCTCGCGATCCCACAACCGTTCCTCGCCCTCCTGCGTTCGGACCGGCCCCGGACTATCGGTCTGCACGAGCCGCTGGCCACCATCGTCGCCGACGGCTCCAACCACGGTCTGGCGGTCCCACCGCTGATGATCCCGGTGGAAGGCCGCGACGGCAAGGAAGCTCAGCTGGCCTCGCACCCTTTGCGCACCCAAACCACCCGCAACGAGACGGGGGTGGCGTTCTTGCCGTTCATCGCCGAGATGCGCGGCGGCTCCTCAGACGCCCGGACTGTGACCGACCCCCTCGCCACCGTCACCGCCAGCGGCAACCACCACGGCATTGTCACTCCGCCGACCGGAATGTCGACTCAGCTGTGGAACTCGATGCTGCTGCCCTACTACGGAACCGGCACCGCGCGCCCAGTCGCGGACCCGATCGGCGCACTCAGCACTCGCGATCGGTTCGCTCTGGTCGACACGATCACCGAGCAAGACATCGACGACGTGCGCTTCCGCATGCTCGAGCCAGAGGAGATCCAGAACGCCATGGCGTTCCGTTCGGACTACATCGTCCTGGGCAACAAACGCCAGCGAGTGCGGCAACTCGGCAACGCAGTTACCCCGCCCGCCGCCGAAGTCCTCATCTCCGCACTGGTGGAGGCAATCACCGGCGAAGAACTCGACCGCTACGTCCTAGCCGCGTAACTAACCAGTGAGGGCTCGGCCCCGACAGCCCGAGCCCTCACCGGTTCCCTCCTCTTTCGTCCACTCTCGCAAGCACTTCCATAACCAACCCCCGCATGTTCGAGGCAACCATCCAGCCAACGACAGCGGAGTCAGGGTCGTCGCGGCCAGCAGACCGCGACCGTTATGAATTCAGCGTCGCCGGAACCGAACCATCGGTGAATCGCAGACAGAGGTCGGGCGGCCTGGCGAAGCCACGATCGACAGACCACAGCTCGGACACGCCAAGCCGCCCGAAAGTGCCCCACTCGCAAAAGGAAGGGCATCACCAGTCTAGCAAGCCAATCCCACCGCCACGGGTGCGCCGCCGTTCGCAACCCACCTGATGAAAGGAGGCCGCTGATGATGCCCGTCGGGACAGATCCTGGCGTGGGCGCTGCGTGAGTGACCGGCCACAATGAAGGGGTGGGAACACTGATCACGTTGAAGGAATGGGCCGCCCTGAACGAGCGCAGCTACGGCTCGATTCGCAACACCTGGGTAAGCCATCCCGACTTCCCGGACCCGAAAAACCCCCGCTCACGCACCGTCATGGGCCGAGGCACCCCCGCCCATGAGTACGACAGCGACGAACTCGATGCCTTCGCAAACCATTGGGAAGCCACCAACCGGCCACCACAGCTGCCCATGCCCGACGAACCCGACGAATACCGAACCCTCGGCGCGATTGCTCGTTTGCTCGGCGTCGACGGCAAGACCGTGACCCAGTACCGCGAGACCATCAACGAACAGGTCGATCACACCGACCGCGGCACCCGCACCATCTACCACACCAGGGGTGTCGTCGAGGTACTCAACAAACGACGCGGTATGGGCATGGCCCGCCCGCGCAAAGACCGATCCCCCGAGTAGCAACTCTTCGCCCAAGGTCATGTCTCCCAATAGCTTCGGTGATCAACACCGCCAGGCCCCGTCCATTGGGTCGGTGCGGCAGCAGTTTCTTTGACATCGAGTAGAGACAACGGAAACATTGCCGATCATCGGGGCGGGCGCATCGGTCTGCCGGGACCGTCAAGGGGGAACAAGCGTGTTCATGCCGCAATTGTTAGATGAGCGCCGGAGGACGGCGTTGTTGGCCGCAGGAATGGCCATGGTGGCGTGTGCGGTAATGACCAGCTGCGGCAGCTCCAGTTCCGAATCGTCTGCGGCTGGCAGCCCCTCGGCGGCAACGACCACCGCGCCGCGAGCGAGCTTCGACCCGCCCAAGACCTTCGGCACGCAAGCTGCCGCGAAAATCGCTATCCCAGATCCGCAGAACTGGTCGAGGGAATGCGCCCTCGCCGACAGCGACCTGAAGTGCACGTCGCGGCGCGGCTGGATGAGCGCCTTAGATCCAGCATCGGGTACCGCTGCCTGGAAGGTCTCGTCGACGCTCACGC
This sequence comes from Nocardia sp. IBHARD005, assembly GCF_052814245.1. Taxonomy (NCBI): domain Bacteria; kingdom Bacillati; phylum Actinomycetota; class Actinomycetes; order Mycobacteriales; family Nocardiaceae; genus Nocardia; species Nocardia sp. IBHARD005. The sequence goes on along the minus strand of NZ_CP199935.1, from coordinate 1,653,902 downwards.
CGGTCGAAGTCTCACCGTCCCCCAACTACGGGGTCGTCTCTGCGCCGGTTACCCAGGGTACGACCGTGGTCGGTGCGTTCGCTGGCGTCGTCGCGGCGGTCGGGACAGCTCCCGCCCAAGACGCGATCGAAGTCGTCGCGGTCGATACCACCACCGGCAAGTTGGCGTGGAACGCGGTACTCAACATCGGTGCCTCACCGCAGGACGGGCGTCGGGCGATGGCTGACATCCCCGCGGTCTCGGTGGTTGGGGTCACTGACACCTCTGTCGTGGTCGGTGCGTCCCTTGGGTGGAAGAAGCGGTCAACTTGGGTGCTAGATCGTGCCACGCATCAGGTGAAGTGGCAGAACAACGACTTCCTCGCGAAATATGTCGGTGGCGACACTGTCATCGGTGAAGCGCCAGGCACCCCGGACATGCTCGGGTCAGTCGGAGTCGCACGGAAAGGACTTGCACTCGCCGACGGACATGATCGCTGGACAACTGAGATGCGCGGCAATGAGACGGCCTACCTTGCGCCCAGCGTCTCGAATGCGGTCTTCGTGGTGAGTTACAAGAAGTTCGCGGTCCTTGATCCGACGACCGGAACCGCGATGTACTCGATCGACGACCCCGACGCCAACGGCACTGGCGCAGGTCTGGGCATGACCACCACCTGGAAGTGCTACTACGACAACCGCCAAACGGTGACTTGCCAGAACAAGTCTCAGGTCGCAGGGTTTGACCTGAGCAATCTCACCACCCCGGCGTGGGGGTTTCGGGCCGACAGCCACCGCGTCCCGCCCACAATCACCGCCGCGTACCACGGTGTGCTTTACGGGCTAAACACGAGCAATCAGCCCATCATGCTCGACGCTACGACCGGAAAAGACCTCCCCGGTAACCCTGGGATCGCGCCCGCGATGGTGAACCGGTCCTACGGCATCGTCTCGACCCCGGTGCCGCTCAGCATCAACGAGACCAATGGGATCGTGTACCGGGCAACTTCATAGTCCGGTGTATTCCACGCCACACGGGCCCACCGTGCTGGAATAGGCCGCGACGCTGGGCCTGCCAGCGGGTAGCAGAGCCAGGCGCGCTCGCTTCATGGCGTGCTACGGCGGCCTACGCCCCGCATCGCCATCGCCGCGCGACGACCCCAGTGCTCAGCCAGCAGGTCCGCTACCTGGAGAACGGTACGCATGGTCGCTACCGTCTCGCGGCCGATCGCATCGGCCCTTCGCCACCGCCGCTGAGGTCCTCGGTAGCCAGAGAGCTTTGGTAGTCAGCCCGCCCCGAGACCGGCCGATACCGTGATCAGCCGGCTCATAACTCACCATCTGGACCGGCAGCGGGCCCGGCACCGCGACGAGTGTTGGCGCCGTGCTGATGAACCCGCACGATCGTCGAATCGACCGAGACCACCCAATCGAGGTTCCCGGTCGCATCCGCCAACGCGGTCAACGCGACCAGCACCCGATCCCAAGTGCCATCGGCGGCATATCGGCGGTGCCGTTTCCACACCACTGCCACGGACCGAACACCTCGGGCAGATCACGCCAGGGCATCCCGGTCCGCAACCGGACAACATTCCCTCCACGACCTGGCGGTTGTTGGAGAAGTTACCGGCCCACGCGGCCATCGGATTTCGGTAACAGCAGCTCGAGCAGTTCCCACTGATTGTCCATCAGAACCTGATGCCGATCACCGACAGTCTCCGCCACTGCGAACATGATGCCCGATCTGACGGGCTACCGGCCGTGAACCGAAGATCCGATTGGGAGACATGACCTAGCAGCCAGGCGCAAGGTGCGAAACGTACTGTCTCCCTATGCGCATGGCCAGATACCAGCCAAATGGTGACAACACAGTCCTCCGTATGGCTATCTACGAAGTTTGGGGTTCGAAGTGCTACCTCTGTACGCAGCCTAAGGACTACAACGACATCGAGATCGATCACATTCTGCCCAAGACCGCCAGCCAAGCGCAGTTGAGGGTACTCGTATCGCAGTTGGCTTCCCACGAAGGCACCGTCTACGACGTGCACGACCCTTATAATTTGGCGCCCATCTGCGGCCCCTGCAATGTCAGAAAGCGCGACATCGACCTGACGCGCTCTGGGATCTTCGCCACATACCTCCATCTAGCCCAAGAGCGTCGCGCTCAAGTTGCGCGCCGCGTCGAAACCTTCGCTACGGCGGGAAAAGTCAGCAAGTCGCTTCTCGTCGCGTTGAAGGCGAACATTCGGGATCCCGCGGCAAGGAAGGCACTCGACCGTCACGGGCCAGCAATCATTCAGAAGTTCGCTCTTATGGATCCAGCAGTAGCCGAAGGTTATGTGATCCATAGGGAGCTAGCGTTTGAAGACCGGAACATCTGCTGCCGTGTTCACATATTGCTCGACAACGTCGCAAGACGGGCTATCCAGCTGCTCGAAGATGTGGCTGGAGCAAGGCTGGAATCTGTGCTGGATGACCCGATACGGGACCTTGAAGACCAACTTGTTGAGCATATACGGGAAGCGCTGCACGAGTTCCCGGAGATCATCGACGCACCGCAACGCAGCCATCTGCGGGGAACGATCGATGTTGGGATCGAGTCCGTCGTACTGGACAGGCAAGGAACGGAGTTCGAATTCCGGTTCCGTGGCGACTATGAAGCAAACTTATCGGCACCGACCGATGTAACGAGCGAGGAGGAGAGCCACATGCAGCATGCGGACGCAGATGCTCGTTGCGACGGCACAATACTTTTCGCCGCGTGGTGGAACCCGGCGAAGGACCGCGAGCTTGAATCCAGTGACTGCACAATTTCGATTTCTTACGAGAACTACCAGATAGAGGGCACCGACCACACCGGCAGCCGGTTCAGGGCGAGTTTCGGGACAGGAGAGGACGACGCGGACAACAGCACCATCTATTGAGTGAACGAACCAGCTCCACACGAGGCCCAAACGCCATCGCGTTCCACCCGCTACGTCTCTTGGCAGGTCCCCGATATCGAGTCCACCCGGTCATAGAGCCCGGGTTGTGTTCGATCCGTTTCAGTTGATACTGCAGGCCACCGGATGGTGGCGGTGGCTGCAGCGGGCAGAGTACTCGGCCGGGGTCAGATAGCCCAGCGCCGAGTGCCGATGCCGTAGGTTGTGCTCGGTTTTGAAGTCGCCGATCACGACCCGCGCTTCGAGCAAGCTCGTCCAGTGGTTGCGGTTGAGGCATTCCGCCCGCAACCTGCGGTTGAACGATTCGATATGGCCGTTGTTCCATGGCGTGCCCGGCGGGATATATGCCAACCCGACCCGGCCGTCGCAGAACTGTTGCAGCGCAACAGAGATGAACTCTGGTCCGTTGTCCATCCGTAACACCTTCGGCGGCCCGCCGGCCGCGTCGAAGACCTTGGAGAGCTCGGTGACCAACCGGTCGGCGGTGATGGACCGCTCGACCAGGTGTAGCAGCGACTCGCGGGTGTGTTCATCGATCATCGATGCGATCTTCACCGCCTTGCCATCGATGGTGGAATCGAACTGGAAGTCCAACGCCCACACCACCTTCGGCGCATCAGCATCGACCTGAGGGACCGAGGAGATCCCGGCCCGTTTTCGTGGGGAATGCGCCCGGATCTGCAGGCCTTCCTCGCGCCAGAGCCGGTGGACCTTCTTCTTGTTCACCTCCTGGCCCTCGTCATGACGCAGTGCTGCCCACGCACGCCGGAACCCGTGGCCTGGATGTTTGGTCGCGTACACGCGCAACCAGGCCCGAAGATCGGCATCCGGGTCAGCGGGGTCTGCGCCAGAGGTGAACGTCTGTAGGTGGATCGAGCGAGCCCAACAGCTTTGCAGGCCAACCGTTCCGACATTCTCAACGTGTCTTTGAGCATGTCCACGGCGCGGCGTTTAGCGGCTGGGCTCAGAATTTTCCCTTCGCGACCTCGCGCAAGGCGTCTTTTTCCAGCTCGGCGTCGGCCAGCAGACGCTTGAGCCGGGCGTTCTGTTCGCGGAGTTCTTTGAGTTCTTTGGCGGCGTCGGTGTCCATGCCCGAGTACTGGCGGCGCCAGTTGTACAAGGTCGCCGCGGAAACTCCCAGCTCAGCAGCGATCTGCTCGCCTGTTTTGCCTTCCGCGGTCAACTCGTCCGCGCGACGCAGCTTGCGCACGATGCCCTCCGCGGAATGCCGCTTCCGACCAGCCATAACTCTCAGTGTCCCTTCCAGCCCACGTCGGGGCCAACAGGACTCTAATAGCGAGTGGTCTCATCCACGGGGGTCAGGCCACTCTCTCGGCAACCAACGCCAACGAGTGCGTCAACTCGGCAATGCCACCACTTTTCGAGGCGAATACCGGCGACGAACTCGACTGCTACGCCCCCCGGCCACTACGCACGAGGGACCCCAATCGGGGGCCTAGCCCGAGACCTTCGGACCCCGTCCCTCGGCTCTCGCGGGTCAGCGAATCGCAACCCGGTTTCCCGAACCCCGGGCGGGGAATTGTCCGACGAACCAACTAGTCACCCGCATCAGAAACCCGACTGTCGCGCGCACTGCAACCCCTTCGAGCGAAGCAGCCGACGTGACCCCCTCAAGGCCACCCCGGACAGAGGGAAGGGCGGGGGCTTGACGAAGCCATGATCGTAAGACCACAGGTCGGACACGCCGAGCAGCCCGACATGCCGCACTCGCAGGAGGTAGGGCACCTAGAGCTCATCTGCACCAGCCGATGGGCTACGACGTGATCACCGACACATAGGTAGCCAATAGATTGCTGTCTCGAAAAACCCGTCGGCGTGTCGGATTGCGACACGCCGACGGGGTCTCAGCCCCCGACGCGGCAACGTGGGCTGGATACGCGCACAGGGGTAGCCGAACTCATCCCATTCTCGTCCCATCGCCCAGGAAACCACCACGGGAAACGCCAGGTCGCAGTAGGAAGCAATGGGAAGTATGGAAATAGGCCATTACCTGGCAAAACAGGCCACTACCGGGCGATCAGGAAATTACTCTGCGCGATGATGCAGAAGTTCCGGATCCGGGACGGATCGGTGAACGTCGTATCGGCAAAACTGGAAGCCACTCCACTCCTCGAGGGGTATCGGCGAACTGCGCCCATCGTCCCATGCACCCAGCCACACACCTGTCACCGGTGCACCCGACCGCGAGTAGACGACACATTTCACCCAGCCACACCCCCGCCACCGGTACACCCCACCGCGAGTAGACGACACATTTCACCCAGCCACACCCCCGCCACCGGTACACCCCACCGCGAGTAGACGACACATTTCACCCAGCCACACCCCCGCCACCGGTACACCCCACCGCGAGTAGACGACACATTTCACCCAGCCACACACCTGCCACCGGTGCACCGAAGTGCGAGCGGATGACACATTTCACCCAGGCACCCCCTGTCACCGGTGCACCGAAGTGCGAGTCGGCGTTATATTTCAGGAATGGCCAGCAGTTGGAACAGTCTCGGCAAGCAGCTCGGCGTCATCGCCAAGGAGCAGGGGCCCAAAATCGTGCGCAAGCAGGGGCCGCGACTGCTCGAGAAGCTGGTGGACGCACTGGCGACCAAATCAGGACCCGCCGTCGCAGTGCGCCCGACGGCCTCGACACCCGTGCCGACGGCACATCGCGCCCGCCAGATCGTCTACTGCCCGCAGCTCGACGGGCGCGCCGACCCCGGCGAGATCGTCTGGACCTGGGTGCCGTTCGAAGAAGACCCGACCAATGGCAAGGACCGGCCGGTGCTGGTGGTGGGACGCGACCGCAAGACCCTGCTCGGACTGATGCTGTCGTCCAAGGCCGACCGTGCCCACGACCGCAACTGGGTCGGGATCGGCACCGGGCCATGGGATCACGACGGCAGGCCGAGCTGGGTGCGGCTGGACCGGGTGCTCGACGTGCCGGAGGACGGCATCCGGCGCGAGGGCGCCATCGTCGAGCGCAAGACCTTCGACCTGGTCGCGCACCGCTTGGTCGCCGAATACAGCTGGAGCTGAACGACCATCGAACCCCGACCCGGTTACACCGGATCGGGGTTCGATGGTTCCCAGCTCAGGAGTGCACGTCCTTGGACCGGCCGAAGATCAGGCCGTAGAGCAGTGCGCCCAGCGCCCCGCCGATCAGCGGGAACACGATGAACGCCCACACCTGCGCCATCGCACCGTCCTGATACGGCGCGACCCCCAGGCTGCGCGCCGGGTTCACCGAGGTGTTGTCGATCGGCAGCGACACCAGGTAGATCACCGTGAGAGTGACGCCGATCGAAAGCCCGGCCAGCGGCACGTCGGAGATCTGATCGGTCGAGGCGAGCACCACGAACACCAGCAGCGCGGTGAGCATCACCTCGATGATGATGGTGGCCGCCAAGCCGTACCCGTTCTGCACCACGACCTCACCAAGCGGCCCGGTCACCGCCGAGGGGCTGTGCGCACCCCAGCCGTTGGCGCCGAGACCATCGACCGGGCGGTCGTAGGCGGGCAGATTGTTGGCCAACGCGAACAGCACCAGTCCGGCGAGGAACGCACCGACCAGCTGGGCGATGACGTAGGCGACCGCGCCCATCGCGCTGATCCGCCCGAGCAACAGGTGCCCGAGTGTGACAGCCGGATTGACGTGGCAGCCCGAGATCGGCCCGATCGCATAGACCAGAAACAGCAGCGATAACCCGAAGGCGAAGGCGATACCGAGCGCGCCTACCCGATCGCCCGCCAAAACCATCGTGCCAACGCCACAGATCACGAGGATGAAAGTGCCGAGCCCCTCGGCCACCCACTTCTTAGGCTCGGGGACTACTTCGATTTCGACGAGTTCCTGTGCAGTGGGAGACATCGGCTGCCACCTCTCCGGGAGGAATCATCCCCGCGGCGAGCGGGGTCCGCACGAGCCTCTCGGACACTACGCGAGGCGGGTGACCTCCACAACGACCTCGAGGTCTGTCGAGCCGCCCCCGGAGAACACGCCTTTCAACGGCGGCACATCCGCGTAGTCACGACCGACACCGACCGACACGTGCTGTTCGTTGACGGCGAGATTGTTGGTCGGGTCATACCCCCACCACTGCCCGGTCCATGCCTCGATCCACGCGTGCGACTGACCCGCCACCGTCTCGCCGATCTCCGCGCCCGCCTTCGGATGCAGGTAACCCGACACGTAGCGACTGGGAATTCCCATGCTGCGCAACAACACCAGCGTCAGATGGGCGTAGTCCTGGCACACGCCTCGGCGCTCGGCGAAGGCCTGCAACGCCGAGGTGTGCACCGAGGTCGTGCCCGCGATGTAGTCCATTTCCTTGTGCACCCACTCGGCCGTGCGCACCACCGCCTTGGCCGGCTCCTCACCGCGCGAGAGCTGGCGCGCCACGGTCGCCAGTTTGCGATCGTGCGGCACATAGGCGGTGGGGCTGAGCATTTCGTCGAACCGGTCGACGACACGCCCGCCCTGCAGTTCGTCCCAGCTCAGTTCCTCGGCGGGTTCGGCGAACGGTTCGGTCTCCACCACCGAGGACCCGGTCACCTCGAGTTCGGTGTGCGGTGCGTGCAGGTCGAAGGCCGTGACCGCGGTGCCCCAATAGTCGGTGTAGCGATAAGCCCTGGTGGCAGGCACGGTTTCGACGCGATTGAGGATCACGTTCTGTCTGCTGTCGGCGCGCGGGGTGAGCCTGGCCTCGTTGAACGATCGCGTCACGGGCGCGTCGTAGACATAGCCGGTGGTGTGCACCACCCTGATCCGCCAGCTCATAGCTCTCCCTCTACCTGCACGCGGCTGTCCTGCTTGCTGCGCACATCGGTCCACGCCACCCACGGGGCGGCGTGGAAGTACTGGCGTGACACGGCTTCGCTGAGCTCACGGCACGATTTCTGCAGGGCGAGCAGGCGGCTCTGCAGATCTTCCAACAACACTCCCGGCGGCAGGAATTCGAGTTCGCTGCGTGCGCGTCCGAGCACCCGTTGCGCCTCGTGGCGCGCGCCGACGCGGCTGCCGGGTCGCTGATCGAGCTCGGTCAGGCAGGCCTCGGCGACCCGCAGCGTGTGGAACACCGAACGCGGGAACAGGCGGTCGATCAGGATGAACTCGGCGACCCTCGCGGCGTCGAGGGCACCGCGATGGGTGCGCAGGTAGGTGTCGTGCGCGCCCGCCGAGCGCAGCACCGTCACCCAGGCGGGCGAGGAGGTCTTGTCACCGGCACGCGAGAGCAGCAGCCGCACCATCATGTCGACGCGTTCGATGGAGCGGCCGAGCAGCAGGAAGCGGTAGCCGTCGTCGCGACTCAGGGTCGAGTCGGTCAGTCCGGTGAACATCGCCGCCCGCCCCTTGATGTAGGAGAAGAACTCGTGCGGGCCGAGGCCACGTGCTGCCCGCTCGGCCGCGGCCATGCCGTTGTAGGTGGCATTGAGACACTCCCACATCTCGCTCGAGGTGACTTCGCGTGCGCCGCGGGCGTTCTCGCGAGCCTTGGTGATGGAGTCACTGATCGAGACGCCGTGGTCGTGGCTGTAGGCGACGAGATCGGTAACCGACCACACGTCCAGTCGCAGGCCCTCGGGCGGTTCGATCCCGAGCACCTTCAACAGCACGCGGGAGGTGCGGTCCGCGTCGACGGTGGCGTCTTCGAGCAGCTGGTGCACTGCCACGTCAAGGATGCGCGCTGTGTCGTCGGCGCGCTCGACGTATCGGCCGATCCAGTAGAGAGATTCGGCGTTTCGGGCAAGCATGTCTCTATTCCCCGATCAGCCGCTGTGTCTGCTGCTGTTGCTGCTGTTGCTGATTGGCCTGCGGCGTGCTGAGTTCGCGACCGAGTTCGAACGAATCCGCTTGCGGCGGTTCGCTGACGAGTTCGGGTCCGGCCAGTTCCCGGTCGACCGACCCCGCGCGCCCGGCCAGCACCCAGGTGTCCTTGCTGCCGCCGCCCTGACTGGAGTTCACCACCAGCGAGCCCTCCGGCAACGCGACCCGGGTGAGACCGCCGGGCAGCACCCAGATGTCGTCGCCGTCGTTGACCGCGAACGGGCGCAGGTCCACGTGGCGGGGCGCGAGATCGTCACCGATCTTGGTCGGCACCGTCGAGAGCTGCACCACCGGCTGGGCGATCCAGCCACGCGGGTCGGCCTTGATCTTGCGCTTGATCGCCTCCAGCTCGCGCGGTGACGCGTCGGGCCCGATCACGATGCCGTAGCCACCGGAACCCTCGACCGGTTTCACCACCAGTTCGCCGACCCGATCGAGCACTTCCTCGCGTTCGTCGTCGAGCCAGCAGCGGAAGGTGTCGACATTGGGCAGGATCGGCTTCTCGCCGAGGTAGTACTCGATGATCTTGGGCACGTAGGTGTAGATGAGCTTGTCGTCGCCGACGCCGTTGCCGACGGCGCTCGAGATCACCACGTTGCCCGCGCGAGCGGCGTTGAGTACCCCGGCCACGCCGAGCACGGAGTCGGGGCGGAAGTGCATCGGGTCGAGGAAGGTGTCGTCGATGCGCCGGTAGATCACGTCGACCTGACGCTCGCCCGCCGTCGTACGCATATAGACCACGTTGTCCCGGCAGAACAGGTCGCGACCCTCCACCAGCTCGACGCCCATCTGCCTGGCCAGCAGCGAATGCTCGAAGTAGGCGGAGTTGTGCACGCCCGGCGTGAGCACCACCACGGTCGGGTCGACCTCGTTGGGCGCCGCCGAGGCCCGCAGCGCGCGCAGCAGGTGGCCCGGATAGTCGCCCACCGCGCGCACCCGGTGCGAGGAGAACAGATCGGGGAAGACCCTGGCCATCGTGCGCCGGTTCTCCATCACATAGGACACTCCCGACGGCGAGCGCAGATTGTCCTCCAGCACCCGGAAGTCGCCTTTTTCGTCACGGACCAGGTCGATGCCGGAGACGTGGATGCGCACGCCGTTGGGCGGTACCAGCCCGGCGGCCTCGCGATGGAAGTGTTCGCACGAGGTGACCAGCCGCTTGGGGATCACCTGATCACGCAGAATGTTCTGTTCGCCGTAGACGTCGGCCAGGAACAGCTCCATCGCGGTAACCCGCTGTTTGATCCCGCGTTCGAGCTTGGCCCACTCCGCGGCGGCGATCACCCGCGGCACCAGATCCAGCGGGAAGGGCCGCTCCTGACCCGAGAGGGAGAAGGTGATGCCCTGGTCGATGAACGCGCGGTCCAGTGCGTCCGATCGTTTGGCCAGGTCATCGACGTCATTGGCCGCCATCGCGGCGTGGATGCCCTTATAGGGCGCCCGCACTCTTCCCGACCCGTCGAACATCTCGTCGAACGCGTCAGCGAAGCGGCCGGGGCCGTACCCCTCGAACAAGCCGGTGTGCGTGGCTGCCGGACGTCCGTTCGTTCTCACCATCGCCGGTGATGCAGATCGAGCCGTACCCGGCGCAGTGGTGGAGGTCATGACAAAAACTGTGCATCACCCGGCAGCAGCGTCGTGTGTGACACAGGTAAATTCTTTGCATCACCTGAAAGGGGTGAAATCGGCGTCGTCTCCCCGGTCCGGTGGATGCAGGGCCGATTTCGCCGGGGGGTGCCGAGCTGGTAACCTCGATCTTCGGCGCGGTGTTACCCGTAGTTCAGCACCATCTGCTGCATCGTGGGCGCGCGCCCGACGAGCTTTCAAGGAATACCACCCAGCGACAGGAAACCAGAGGATACAGGCGTGGCCAACATCAAGTCCCAGATGAAGCGGATCCGTACCAACGAGGAAGCGCGCAAGCGCAACCAGTCGGTCAAGTCCGCGCTGCGCACCGCGATCCGCAACTTCCGTGAAGCTGCTTCCAGCGGTGACAAGGAAAAGGCTGCTGAGCAGCTGCAGTTCGCGAGCCGCAAGCTCGACAAGGCCGCGTCCAAGGGCGTCATCCACGCCAACCAGGCGGCCAACAAGAAGTCCGCGCTCGCGCTGGCTCTGAACAAGATCTGATCGTCGGCGAGCCTGGTGCTCGCTGGTAGTACTTCGTAAGACGCAGCCGCCGTGGCCTCGATGACCACGGCGGCTTTTGTCGTTCCCTTCGGTGCTCATTTGTCAGCTTCGCGAGGGCCTAGTTGGTCATGCTGCGCTACCGCCTCCGGCCCGCCGACTCAGCTGACCGGCTACCATTCGCGCCATGTTGACGGTGTACGCGAATCAGACGGTGGTACGAGGCGACGACCTGGCCGAGGTGATCCGCGCGGCGGAGATCCTGGGTATCGGTCTCAAAGTCGAAAATGTGATGGTGCCCGACGAGGACGGTGGTTACGGCGCCGCGTGGATTGTCACCCGTGAGGACGAGGTTCCCCTCTACGACGAGTGGGAGGGACGCTACGACGACCTCGACGACGACGAGGATGTGGACGTCTCGCTCGTCGTCGCCGGCGAGTAGCTCAATTCACGCAGGGCACCTGCCCCGAGGTGATGTCGCTGCGGACCGGCTTGCCCGCGTCGGGAGTCTTCGGCACCGATGCGGTCGTGCTGGTCTGCCAAGCGCCTGCGGTCGACTCCGACGACCAGGCCGCCGGCGGTTCGGTGCGTCGTCGCGTGCGCTCGGCCGTGGTGGAGGTCGGTACGGGCATACCGAAGGCCGCGGCGATCTCTCGGCGGATCGCGGGCCGGTCGACGATGTTCACGTCCTGGCCGTTGATCACGTCGTAGCGCAGCACCGGCAGAGTGCGGAATTCGACCTGCGGATCGTCGGCGGTACCGAGCGTGCGGACGAATTCGGTCATGTTCCAGTCGTCCGACAGCACGATATTGCGGTGCGCCACCTCCATCAGCGCCGAGAGCTTGCCCGGGTCGGTGAGCGTGCCCGCGCTACGTAGCTGCCGGGCCACCGAGGTCAGGAACGCCTGCTGACGGTGGGTTCGGTCGAGGTCGCCGTTCTCCAGCCCGTGCCGCTGCCGGACGAAGGCCAGCGCCTGTGCCGGATTCAGCTGCTGGCGGCCCGCGGGGAAATCGGCACCGGAGAACTCGGAGTCCTGCACCGGCTTGTTCAAACAAACTTCCACGCCACCCAGCGCGGCGGCCAGATCGTAGAAGCCTGCCAGGGTGACCTCGGCGAACCTGTCGATCGGCACCCCCGTCAGATCCCGGACCGCGGCCACGGTCGAGGCCCGCCCCGCCTCCCGGCCCGCCTGTTCCAGCTTCCGCTGATCGGTGACGCCCCGCGCGATCAGCTGGTCCTGCACGGCGGCCTTCTTCAACCCGTACGCCTCCTTGATCTTGGCGTGGGTGTAGCCCGGGATGCCGGTGACCGGTACGTAGTCGTCACGCGGAATCGACACCGCGACGATCTTGTTCATCGCGGCCGGAATGTGTACCAGGATCAGGGTATTGGCGTTGTATCCGCCTTCGTCACCGTCGCCCGCGTGCAATTGATCGAGGACCTCGGCCGGTAGTTCGTCGCCGTTCTGATCGCGCCGGGTATCCAACCCGATCAGCAAGATATTGAGATCGCCCCCGAGTGAGTGTGGTGCGTCGTCACCGATCGCGCGCGACCGCAAGAACCCCGCGTCGAAACTCCCCGCCGTCGACCACCCATACGCCGTCACCACGACGACCGCGGCCGACAACACCGCCGCGACAAACTTCGCCACCTGCCGCGCTCTTGGCCCCGCCGAGCCCCGACCGCGTCGACCGCGCCCGCCTTGTCCATCCCGGCTACCACTCGGCTCAACCATCTCATGATCAACTGTGCCAGCCGCGATAGCGAGCAGACATCGCGATTGGATCCCGATTGGATGGCGGTGCGGCGCGCCTGTTCAGTCGGGACGGGTGCCGAGGTCCCGCGAAATCCGCAGCAGATAGCCGTCCGGGTCCTGCCCCGCGAACTGGCGCACCCCGACCGCGTCGACGGCCCGCCGGTACCAGCGGATCAGACGGGGCACCTGGTTCAGCCGGTGGCGCGAAGGTCCAGGATGCGGGCGAGGGCGTGTTCTACGGCGTAGGTGGCGTCGGCGGCGCCGCCCTTGACGTCGGCGTTGAGGGTGGCGACTACCTGCAGGGCGGTGCCGATGGTGGTGGGATTCCAGCCGCGGGCTTGGGCCTGGGCCTTTTTTATCTTCCAGGGGGGCATGCCGAGTTTCTGGGCGAGGGCGAACGGGTCGCCGCGGCCTGCCGAGCCGACTTTGGCGATGGTGTGGACGGAGTCAGCGAGTGCGTCGGCCAGCAGGACGTGTGGAACACCGCGGTCGGTGGCCCAGCGCAATGCCTCCATCGCGCCGGGGCGGTCGCCGGCGACGGCGAGGTCGGCAACGTCGAAGCCGGTGACCTCGGCCCGACCGGAGTAGTAGCGACGGACCGCGTTCGCGTCGACCTTGCCACCGGTGTCGGACACCAATTGTGAACAGGCGGCGGCCAATTCGCGCAGTTCCGAACCGACGGATTCGAGCAGGGCCGCAACGACTTCGGTCGGCACCTTGACCCCGAGGGACCGGAACTCGCCCCGCACGAACTCCACCCGCTCGGCGCCCTTGTTGAGCTTCGCGCACTCGTGGACGGTCGCGCCCTTCTTCTGTAGCGCGGGTGCCAGCGCCTTGGCCCGCCCACCGCCCGAATGCAGCACCATCAGCACCACGCCGTCGGGTGGATCGGCCGCGGCCTCGGTGATCACCGCGACCGCGTCCTTGCCCGCTTCCGCCGCCGACTCGAGCACGATCACCCGGTCTTCGGCGAACAACGACGGACTGAGCAACTCGGCCAGCTCAGCGGTGCTCGCGTCACCGGCACGCAATCGATCGACGGGCACCGAATCCGGATCGGGCGCACCGGCCCGCACCTGCGCGGTCACCTTCGCAACCGCGCGTTCGACCAGCAGTTCCTCGTCTCCGAGGACCAGATGTACCGAGGCAGGGCGTTCGCTCACCAGCCGATCCTACGTACGCCCACCGACAACCGGGACACGCGCCACACCCGGCGGCTTACCCTGCGACCGTGCCCCACGCCATCGAGTCGCAGGTCCGTACCGCGCACGCGGTGCGCGTCGACGGGACGTGACCGTCCGTAGGTCAGCGGCGGTACCCACGACCACGACGTCACCATCGAGGTCGGTCCGGGCCACGGATGTGCCGAGCGCGGCGAAGGCGGTGGTCACCGTGGGGTGCGGATGACCGAAGGTGTTGCCCGACCCAGCACTGACCAATGCCAGGCGCGGACCGACGGCACGCAGGAATTCGGTTGTGGTGGTGCGAGATCCGTGATGGGGCACCTTGAGAATGTCCGCCCGGACATCGCTTTCGCGCAGCAGCCGCCCCTGCGCCTGCGCCTCGATGTCACCGGTGAACAGGATCGTCCCGGCCGGAGTACGAGCCCGCATCACCAGAGACCGATCGTTGGCCTCATCGGCGGTCAACGATGTCGGCACCTCCTGGCTCGGGGCCAGCACACGTAATCCGACTGTCCCAAAGGTCATTTCGTGCCCTGCGTGGAGTTCCATCAGCGGAATACCGGCCGCACCAGCGAGTTCCGCCACCCGCTCGACTCCACCGGCATCGTCATTGTGGCCATGCGATTCCCGCTGGGAGACACTGTGGTCCGTTGACCGGCTATCGCCCGTCGCCAGCCTCTCCCCCGGGGTCCCACTCGGGCACACGACATGATCACCTCCCGTCCTCGGCCGCGCATCAGCGCCCACAGTCGACGCTCGCTCCACCGGATGTGAGGCTGCCGCCGACTCCGGTTCCCATGGCGCGGTCGGTGGCGCCGAGTGCGACGGCGTTCCGACGAGGCCGTCCGGAGGCAATGGTGAAACCGCCACGTCCGCGGAGGGAACCTGCGCGGCGATCACACCCGGTGCGCGCGGTGGCGATACCGACGATTCCACTGGATGCGATGGCTCTTCCGCGGCTGTTGTCGGGCGCGAGGGAGTTCCGGTTGCCGCCGCGAGGTTCGGCGGTGTCGGCACCGAAACCGAGGCCGACTCGTGGGTTCGGTTCGCGACGGCGCAGATTTGGGCGATAGCTGGGCGGAGTTCGCCTGGGGCGGTGGCTATCGCGTCGACGGTGCGGCCGCGGAGGGCGCCTGCGAGGCCGTTGATGTGGTCGGCGTGGGGGTGGGTTAGGACGAGAAGGGGAATGTGGGTGATTCTCAGGCGGTCCAGGCAGGCCCGCATCGGGCGAGGGTCGGGGCCGACGTCTATGACGACCGCGGCACCAGGAGCGACCGACAAGGCCAACCCATCGCCCTGGCCGACGTCGCACATCGCGAGCACCCAACCCGGTGGCGGCCACCCCGGTTGCAAGAAGCGCACCGGGAGCAGCACCAGCGACACAGCCAACGCCGTGACGGCGAGGTATCTGCGGGTGTGCGACCAGCGCAAGGCCGCCACGACGGCAACGACCACCACTGCCGCGACCGCGCCCCCGACCGCGCCTCCCGGCACCGTCACCGTGGCGCCCGGCACCGCGGCAGCGCGATCGGCGACGCCGAGCAACCACCACATCGGTGGGCGGGCACACCAGAGCACCCCCACCGCACCATCACCCCACACGCACGCCACGATCGCGCCCACCGCACCGATCACCGTGATCAGCCCCACCACCGGCGCGACGAGCGCATTCGCCACGATCGCCACCAGACTCACCCGCCCCGACAGGGCGACCATCAGCGGCAACGTGACGACGAACGCGGCCGCCGACACCGCGACGATCTCCGCGGGTGCGCGCCACCATCCGCGTGCGCGCAACCAGTCTGCCCAGCTGGGTGCCAGCAAGATCAATCCCGCCGTCGCGACCACAGACAGTGCGAATCCCGCGCTCACCGCCAATTGCGGTGCCACGGCGAGCAATCCGATCACTGCCGCACACAGCGCCGGGAGCGCCTGCTTGCGTCTTCCGGTGAGCAGGGCCAGCACTGTCACCGAGCCCATCGCCGCCGCGCGCAGCACACTCGGATCGGGACGCGCGATGACGACGAACAGTGCGACAACCCCCGCCGCAGCAGCAGCACTGGTCCGCGGGCCTGCCGTGAGCAGTCGGGTGAGCGCCAGCAGGGCTGTCAACAGAATCGTGAAGTTGGCCCCACTGACTGTTCATTAGGGGTACTTCTCACTCCAATCTGCAGGAGCCCGCATGACCACAACCGCACCCGCCATCCGTCTCACCGCCGCCGACGTCAACCACGCCTCCCCCGACGCCCAATCGCTCGCCGTCCATCTCGATGACCGATGGGTCGGCTGGGTCGGCACCGCCCGCAAGTGGCGCGGCCACAGCTACGGCGGGCTCAAGTGGTGGGCATGCTGGCGCGAGGACGGCGACACCCACGCACGATGGTCGAGCGAGAGCACCGCGTACCCCACACGAAAGGCCGCTCTCGCCGCGTTGCAGGCCGAGCGCGCCCGCCCGCGAGACCCGAACGAACGAACCTCCCCGAAGGCGTTGACCACCGCGGTCGAGCGATGGTGCACGCACGGCCTGGTCACGCGTCGGCGCGACTGGTCCGACGGATCGGCCGAGCTCGAGCTGCGGGGCAACTACGCCATCAGCATCGTCCGCGAGGACGGCGTCGTCGGGTGGGAAGTCATCACCCGCGGGCTCGGCCAGGTGCTGCCCAAGGACCTCGACCAGGTCACCGAAGGTGAGCTGGTCCACGACCGTGAGGCAGCGGTCAGCAAGCTGGTTGCCCTGGTTGAGAAGTGGGCCGACCGATGACCACCACCGTCACCTACGTACTCACCCACTCCAAGTCCCGCCCCCGCCAGATGCACATCCTCGCCCGCGCCCTCACCGACCGGTACGGCGTGCCGTTCACCGCCGCCTACCAGGAGTCGACGCACGACTGGCGCATAGACTGGTCCAACGGGCCAACGGAGGAGGAGGTGCGCGGCATCCTGACCCGCCTCGCCGCCGGGCTCCCTGCGGTCACCTCGCTGACCCTCTCCCGCGGATACACCGACCTGGCCGAGGCGACCGCGCTGCTGATGTGGATCGACGCCGACCCGACCAGGCTGACCGACGTGTCCAGCTACTGGTCCTGCCGCGAGGCGTTCGGTTCGACCCGATTCCCGGAGCGGGCGCCGGAGGTGTGGATCGCACGGGCACAGCGACTGCTTGAGGTGGGCCACTTCCACACCGCTGGGTTGGACTGGCTGCGGGCACGCGACTGGGCAACCGCGCTCGGCGATCTCGACGCCGCAACCCCGGCGCCGACCCTCAACGCATCAGCGCTGCGGCGGCTGGAGGCCGCCGGAGTCACCGTCGCCGATTGGGCGAAGCTGAACCATATGTCCGGTGGGCAGTGGTGCGGCGACGTGTGCGGGTGCCCGGACGACCGGTGCATCGGCCGCCACCACGCCGAGAGCAGCGAGTGTGGATGCCTGGGCGCTCTGTTGGCCGTCGCTGTCCGGTCCTGACCGATGCTGCCGTGCGCGTAGCTGCTCCAGGCCCACGCGCACGGCAGCCATCCGGAGCTGGACTCGCCAGTCATCGGGATCGTGGCCGGACTCGATCAGAGCATCGCGATCCTCGGGTGTCATGCCTGGTTAGACGCGGCACGGACAGTTTCGGCTCCCGGCATTTCGGACGACTTCACCGCTGCCGTACGGAGCGGTACGATTCGAACGTGCGTTCGATCATCTGGCGTCTTGGATCGACCGCCGGCCTCGACCCGGACCAGCTGTACGCGGTGCGCGGCGGATGGACTCACCCCGCCCCAGTCGCCTGCCCCCATGGCCACCCACTCGGCCCGGGGCAGGTACTCGTCGGAACGATCGCATGCCTCGCGATCGAGGGCCACCACCGCACCTACACCTGCCGTCGTTGCGATGCCGTCGTCATGTGGCCGCCGCGCTCCGAGGCGTGCGACCACCGCGCATTCGATGAGCGGCGAGCTGGCTAGTCGTCGAGGTTCACCGCGAGCGGGTCCTGCTGACCGAAGACATGGTCGCGTAGCAGGGCCGACCCCGTGCGAGCGGTAGTGATGATGTGGACCGCGGCACGTCCGGTCAGACCGAATTGCTGCGCCACCTCGAGCGGCACCGCGTCGGCGTCGCCTACGACCTCGACCAGCAGGCGGGCACGTGCCTGCTCTGCCAAATGGATTGCCTTCTGCGCATCCCGGAACCGATCCGACCGCACCGGGGCACGACCGTTCGCGCCGACGTCGAAGCTCTGCCCCGTGCCGAGAAGCTCGATCTTCGCGGTTTCGAGGCGACCCATCACGGCCGCGATCCGGTCTGCCATGTCGCTCACACCACCACGATATCCCGAGCGACCAGCTCAGCATCGAGCGCACGAACCGCGCTGCTCGTCGCCCATGGCGCCAGCTCGCGACGGCCGTCACGGATCGCCGCAGACAGCCGCGGCGACCGGTTCTGCTGGGTCAGCCGCGCGGCCTCGGTGACAGCTGCCGCCGCCTCCTCGATCTCGTTGAGCTGGATCAGTCCACGCTCCAGCTCGAGCAGCGTGACCGCCCGGTCCCTGGTGTAACTCTCGGGCAGGGCGGCGATCGCCCGCCGCGACGCCTCGACCGCCTCGCCTGCTTCGCCGATGAGCGTCAAGCACCCGCCGACGTAGCTCTCGAAGAACGCCGGTCCGACGTAGTAGGCGCGGCTCTCAGACGGATGCCCGGGGTGGACTCCATCCATTGCACGCTCGGCGGCGTCGAGCGCGTCGCGGCAGGCGCGGTCCTTCCTGGCGATGGCGGAAGCCTCGGCCATCCGCAGATGCACGTACACCGACAGCTGCCGGTCCTCGCTGCCGCGGATCCATGACGTCGCCGCGGCTGCGTGGTCCATCGCGATCCGCGGTTGCTTCTGCCAGATCGCCAGTTGCGACAGGCCGGTCAGCATGTAGGCAGCGAGGTCGTCGTCCTCAGCCTCGTGCGCCTTGTCGCGCGCGAGGTGGTACAGCCGCTGTGCGGTGGGGTACTCGCCAGCATCCCAAGCCAGCGCGCCGGCGAATCCAATCCACTCCGCGTGGAGGGAAAGCAGCGCGGGCTGCACCTCAGATCCGCAGTCACGCAGCATCGCCTCGGTAACTTGCTCCTGTGCGATGACCATCCCCTGAGCGGCTGGAGAACCGAGCGTGTCATCGAGCTGCATTGCCGCGTAGAGGGTGTGGCGGATCGCGTCGACGGCCGCCATGTCGGCTCGGCCAGCGCCCGATGCCAGCCACTCGGCTCGATCCGTGTCGAGCCCGACCGTGAGCAGTCCGGCAGCGACGACCGGGGCGGCCTTGAATAGGTTGCGGCGCTTCACGTCTTCTCCTCCGTGCAGCAGTTCTGTGAACCGCGCGAGCACGTCTTCTGGAGCGCGGCTGAGCAGGCGGTCGAGCTGGCGGCGCCCGTGCGTGCTGATATTCGAGCCGCCCTCCCACCGATAGACAGACTTCTCGGTGACCTTGAGCTCAGTGGCGAAATCGAGCTGGCGCAGCCGCATTGCGTCGCGCAGCGCGGTGACCTCTGTGCCTGTCCATGCTCCGACGGTAGCCATCGGTCTCCTTACCTGGGAACCCGCGCTGACGTGATGTCTGAAAATTGTCTGTTTGGTGTCCGGTGGTGTCCAAACCACCTAGGGCAAGGTCGATTTCAGACCCACACACCAGCCTATCGAGGTGACCCCATGACCGCGCTCGAATCCGAAGTACTGGAAGCGCTTACTCCGACCACGCGACTCCTGCGCCCCGAGACCTTGGCCGCGATCCTGCAACGCCCTCGAGCTGAGATCGACAAAGCATCCAAGGCACTTCGGGCGCAGGGCCTCGTGGGGCGCAACGCATCTGGCCAGTGGTATGCGTACCGAGAGCAGCGGGTGTCATGACCGAGGGAGAAGCCCGCACCCTCGGCGCACTCGTCGACGGCGCACTCACCGCCGACGGAATTGCCAAACGCACCCAGATGTCACGCTCCCAGGTCGGCGAGCACCTGCGCCACCTGGCCATGATCGGATTCGTCACCGGTAACACCGCGACCCCGCGCTTGTGGGGGATGACCGGGCTGGCACAGGAGTGGTCTCGGCAGAGCGTCGGCCGATGCGCGCTGGGAATCCAGGCGTGAAGCCGCCCGCCATCGGCTACCTCCGGTCCGACATCTCCGGCGTCAGCAAGGCATGGGACCAGATCCAGATCCGCACCACTGCCGAACGCCTCGGCTACGAGCCCATCAAGACGATCGAGTTCAGCGAGTTCACCGCCGACCCGGTCGGCCAGCTCCTCGGCGCCATCGCGCGCGACAAGGTCGATGCCGTCGTCGTGCCGTCCATCGCCCACCTCGGCGGCGAGATCCCCGAAGCGCTGATGTCTGCAGCCGACGTCATCACGGTGTCACCCGAGGCGACCTATGCCCGAAGGCTTCCATCCCTGTTCGATCCGCCCGCGAGCCAAGGAGATCTGCATGGAGACAGCCATTCTCGTGATCGTGTGCCTGCTGCTGGCGGGCGTGGCCTGGCTGGTGTACGACGCCCTGTTCCGCCGCTGACCTGATCCATCCGAGCTCTACCGACATCCGAGAGGAGGTGACATGAACGAGTTCGCAATCCCGGGCCCTGACGGCAACGCCGGTCAGACCGACGTAGACGCCCTGCCCCGCACGCTCCGTATCGACGGAGCTGACAGCTGGGTCAAGCCGACCCAGCTGGATGCGCGGAATAGCTGAGCACGGATAGACGACGAAAAGCGCCCTGCCGGACACGATTCGGCGGGGCGCTTTTGGTATCGACAGAACTTTACCAGCGGCGATGCGCGAATCTCCCCTGCCCGCAATTTAATTCAGGAAAGGGCTGTGTAGTGTAATACACTACACTATAGTTGTTCCTGTGAGGGCAGCCAGCCTCCACAGCACACAACTCAAGAGGGGTCCACATGGACAAGGGAGATGTTTACTTCATCATCGGCCTGGGTTGGACGACGATCTTCGGGATTTACCCGGTGGTCGCTCCGAAAATCTCCGAGTGGCGCGCTAAGCGTCGCTACAAGGGCAGGCACCGGAAGAAGTAACACCCGCTAGGAAGGCGGCCCGGGTAGCCACTAACTACCCGGGTCACCGACCACCAAGTAGACCCCTCCGACGTTGTGGAAGTCAACCAAGGCACCACCATCGAAAGGCATCACGATGAGAATCTTCGCCCTACTGGCAGGCCTCGCCGTCCTCGGCGCTCTCATGCTCGCCGACAACTGGAACCCGGTCCGCGCCGCGGTCTACGCGGTAGCGTGGCTCGCCGTCGCATTCATACTCATCAAGTTCGCCCGGAGGTAGACCCCATGCCCAGACCCGGACCACGCCGGCCAGTTCTCACACTGCGCATGTCCGATGACCAGATCGTGGCCCTGGACGACCAGGCCATTGCCGAGGAGCTGCTCACCAAGCAGGGCGAGCCGAACCGCTCTGAGCTGATCAGGATCATGGTCGACTACGCACGCGAGAACATGCCTGCCGGTTGGCGTCCGGAGGGCTGGATCTACCGCGGCTGAACAACGATTGAGCCTCAACGCACATCAGCGCCCCGCCGGCCCCCTTCCGGCGGGGCGCTTCTCGTGGCGTAACGCGTTGCTATACCCGGCCGATCATCCGGCGAAACCCAACCTATTCCAAGGGGCAATTTTGACCCAGCCACCGAACTACCCGATGCCACCGCAGCAGCGGCCACCAAAGCCGAAGACGCGAGCAGCATGGCTGATCGGTGCCGGCGTGGTCGCGGTCTTCGCCGTCCTCGTCGTGATAGGCACCGTAATGAAGGACGAAACGACCGACGCCGAGACGGCAACGACCTCGGCGGCCGAGTGGCCGACAATGCCGGATCCGACCGTGGCCAAAACCTCGGCTCCCGCGCCTGTGCCGACCACCGTGCCGACGGTCCAGCGCACAGCAACCGCCACCCTGTCGGCCGACTACCCCTCGGGTTTGAACGCGCGGTGTAGCCAGGCGCCGGCGGATGATGTCACGAAGATTCAGGCGAAGTTCAAGGACTCGACTCAGCGCCTGGCACACGCTGTCATCCTGACCGGTGCCGACGGCCGCAAGTACCTGGGTGCGTCAGTCGTCAAGGCTGATGGTGTCCTGGTTCAGAAGTCGGACGTGTGGGTGCACACGATCTCGAGCGGCTGGACGGCTGCGACCGGCGGTGCCCGGTCGACCACCACCTGGCCGAAGACTTCCGATGTGGTCACCAATGTCGACCTTGGCGGCGAGGACGTGCAGACCGCAGACCGGTGTGCCTACGACTGGGCGAAGATCAGCGGCTACAACTGACCTAAGACGACGAAAAGCGCCCCACTGGACGGGATCCGGTGGGGCGCGCTCGCGTTCTGCGGGTGGTCAGGATTCGGTGATGCGGACCCAGCTGTTAACGCCCGTGACGATGGTCATGCTTGACCCAGACGACGCCAGAGCCTCCAGTGTGACGGCGTCGTTGAGGACCACGTCTGTCGTGAAGTTGAGCGCGACGGTGTTGGTGCCGCCGAACCCCGGCACGGATATCGATCCGCTGGTGATCAGCACCGTGGCCCCCAACTTGAGACGAACCTGGACGGTGCCGCCGCCCGCAGCGGCCGACGAGGCCACTACCGAGCAAGAGACCTTCGCGCCCGCACGGGTGCTCTGCACAATCAAGCCGTTGCTTACCACCGAGCTACCGGGGTACGGACCGGTATCAGCCGTCCACGTAGTCACCAGAGCAAACGACGTGCCCAGGGTGGCGCTGGCACCGTTCTTGAACATGCCAGACGGGAAGAACGGCGCACCGCGGCCGCCAGTGACGATGGCGCCCATCAGGCCAGCCCGGTGATATCGGCGACCAGCCCCTTGCCGGGGGTGGTGCCGACGGCGGTCACCTGCACGGTGAGGATGTCACCCACTGAGAACGACCAACTGCCGGTAGACGTTCCACCAGCGACTTGGCTTGCCGCGGCGATCGTGGCGGCGCTGCCCGACACGGCCACGCCGTTCTTTCGCAGCTCGACGACGAGGTTGCCCGACGCATCCGGTGTGCTCGCCCTGTAGGTCACCGACGTGAACACCGCTGCGCGTTGCAGTTTCACACCCATCGGGAAATCGCCGGTGCCAGCCGCGCGCACCGTGTCCTTGCCGAACCCGCAGACGTTGAGGTCGTACGGGCTGGTACCCGCAGTGGGGGTACGCGTGTTGGACAGGCGCGCATCGTTGCCCACGCACGCCGTCGAGCTGGTGGCACCGAACGCTGCAGCGTTGAAAGCTGGCGCTGCTGCCGTTCCCGCGAGCACGCCCGCCAACTGCACGATGCCCTTGACTGATGTAGTCGCGTCCGGAGCGGCCGGGCCGGTAGCGCCGACATCACCGCGCGGGATCGTCAAGTCGAGCACCTGGTTCGGCGGGGTGCCGGTGATCAGTGCGCCCGCCGAGCTGCCGGGCGTGCCGGTCGTGACCGAGCCGATCTCCAGCTCGTTCGCCGGACCGGTCGCGCCGGTCAATCCGGTGATGCCCTGCGGTCCACGGATGATCACGCCCTGACCGTCGGCCATCCACCCGTCGCCGGTCCGGTAGACGTACAGCAGGCCATCGGCGGTGACGACGTACTGTGCGCCGTCGCCTTCGGGGGGGACGCTGGGCAAGGCCGCGTAGGTGGCGACCTTGCGGTCGACCTGGATGCCTTCGCCCTGGGGCCCGCGCACGACAGCGTCGCCCGGGGATGCCGGAACCGGGGACACCACGGTCAGGTCGACTAGGCCGGTCGACCCAGTGTCGGGGTCCTCGGGGTCCGGGCCGGGCAGGTACTCGACAACCTCGAACGAGAACGGCGCGATGATCACCGGGTCGCCGTCGTACTCGAGGTCGAACGTCACCCGCCACGTCCAGTCGGCGGGGTTGGTGTCGGCGGACGGTGCGACCAGGCGGACGCCGCGGTCGCCGCGCCACGTCAGGTACCCGAATTCATCGAGCGACGCGGTGTAGTGCTTGGGCAGTTGCACGTAGGTCGCTGGCGCCGGGACGCCGTCGGCGACGAGGATCTTCGGTGCTTCGGCGGCGAACGTGATCGTGCCCGTCAGCGGCGGGAACTCGGGCAGGTCTTCGATGTCGGGGCCGTCGATGACGTTCGCGAGGAATCGTCCGACGACCTTGCCGTACTTCAGTGGCGCCAGTTCGGCCATCAGATACTCCCGTTCATAGCTGGTCTTTGAGGCTGGCCGGAAGTTCAGGCTGTGATGGCACCGGTTCGCCGCGCTCGTGAGCTATGTCGCGGCGATCACTCCACACCCAGAAGCGGCGGATGTACTTCATCGCGTCGACGCCGAGCTCTCGCCAGTGCGCCAGCTCGGCCTCCAGATTGTCGACCCGCCCCTGCAGCTCACTGACCTTCTTGCCCTGCCAGGCCGAGATAGCGCCGAGGATGACGGCGATGATGCCGCCGTAGGCGACGATGTGCTCGGGGCTCACTCAGTCCTCCCGCGCGTGACGACCGGACGAAACCGGGATTACAGCGGGCCGGATGAGGGCACCTGCCAGGACCGGAGTCGCCAGGGTGTAGAGCATTGTCAGAGTTTCGACCCATTCGATCGAAACGTTGCGGCCGAGGATGAACGCGGCAACGCCGGTGATCGCGACAAGCACCGACCGGACTAGGGCGGGCTCCGGAACGCGCGTCATCACTTGCCCGCCTTCGGATCACGGCACCCGGCGACGCCGAGCTTTTCGCCGATGGCGGCCAGAGTGTCGACGACTGTGCGCCCGCCGAGCTGCGGCCAACCGGGGAACGGTGCGCCGTCCTTGGTGCCGGGTCCGGCGAGCTGGTCGAGCGCGAGACCTGCGTTATCCATGGTGGGTGCCTTTCGGTCGAGTTGTACCTGCACGTCGCGGCGGAGCTTCGCCATGTCCATCTGGCCGGGATCCCATTTCCCCTGCTTGCGCCCGGCCCATTCCTTGTGCCCGATCACCCGATCGGCGCCGTAGCCGAGACGGCGCACGATGGCCGCGCAGCAGCGCACGTACGCCTGGTACTGCGCCGGCGGCCACCCCTCCTCGCCGTTGTTCGCGGCCTCGATGCCGATCGTGTGCCAATTCGCGTTGTCCTCGGGCAGGCCCGGGTACTCGCCCATTCCTGCGTGCCAGGCGACGCCGACAGCGACGACAGTGGCGGTGCCGTCCTTGCCGAGGTGGATCTGAGAGAGCGGGCCAGGCAGGTGCGCGAAGCCCTCGGCGATCTCGCGCGGCGGGGTGTTCGATCCGCCGGTGTGGTGGCAGATCACGCCCCATACCGACCGGAAGTCGCCGTGTCCGCGCTCGCGCCAATCGGGGTACTCGAAGACTCGCACGCCCTCGGCGCGCAGTACATCGGCCAGCCATACGGGGTCACCTGTCCATGGCATTGGTTGCCTCCTCGATCTTGGTGCGGATGGTCTCGACAATCCCGGCGAGTGCCTCGGACTTCGATGCGGCCTGGAACCCGATTCCTCTGGGGTGTTCGGCTTTCCAGCTACCGTCGGGGAGCTGGGACACCTCGACATCGTCGACGTCCCAGTAGGCCTCGATGTCAGGGATCGGCCAGGTGCCGTCCTCGTCGCGCCCGTAGTGCAGGCCGGTGTCGTACGGGCCGGGCAGACCGCCGGGGGTCGGCGCCCAGCGCACCACCTCGAGCGTGGGATCTCGCCGCCATCCGCGCGCGATCAGGAAGTCGGCGATCCGCGGTGCTTGGGCCACCTGGATCACGGCGGGATCAGCAAGCTTGCGGCCGGCCGGATTGGTCCACTCGGGCAGGTGCACCACCGCGAGCTCCTCGGCGAGCTCGCGCACTTCGGGCGCGACCTCGGGCACATCCATCGTCGGCAACGTGCCTTCGACCACGTGGCGCAGAAACGCCTGCATTCGGTCGGTGACCTGCACGCCTTCTTTGCCTGTGGCGTGGTATCGGATCTTCTCCTGATCGCGCCCAGTTGGGGTCGTGACCTCTTCGATGATCTCGCCGCTCACGGCTGGCCCTCCATTGGCTGGGCGCCGATGATCAGCTGGGCGCCGGTGGTGATCACGCTGTAGTTCTTCGCGCCGACTCTGCGGACGATGACGTAAATCTGTGCGGTCTGATTCGCGCCGACGGTGGCCTGCGTGGAGGCGGGCGAGTTCGGAGCATCCCAGCGGGGGAAGAACTGGGTCTGAGTGTGGTTCGCCGCAGCCCATCCGAATCCGAACCCGATCAACGGGCCGTCAGCAGCGCCCAGCCGGATCTCCACATCCGGCCGGGACTCGCCCACTGTCGAGACGTGAGCCTGCAATCCGATCGACCCACTGAGGACGATCGGCCGCCACGGGATCGGCTGTGCCGGAATCGTCATGGTGGCGATCGTCTTCGGCGACTGCGACAAGTTCGAGCCGCCGGTGAATTGAGATCCGGCGATAGCCCACGGTCCGCCGAGGCGGGGCGCGGGGATCGGCAGCCATTCGGAGGTGGCGGTGTGCCACGCGAGCACCGCGCCTTGTCGGGCCGCGGTCAGGTCGCCGACATCCTCGGCGTCGGAGATCGCACCGGGCTCGCCGGGATCGCCTGCGACACCGGTCGCGCCGCGCGGGAACTGGACTTCGAGCACCTGGTTCGGCGGGGTGCCGGTGATCACCGCGGTCGCCGTGCTGCCGGGGGTGCCGATCGTCGCCACACCGGACAGCACGTTCGGTGGGCCCTGGCGTCCGGCGTGCTGGAAGGCCACCGTGAAGCGCACGAATTCAAGACCGGTCCACAGGATCACAGAGTTCTCGTCGAGCAGCCGCCAGGCGCGACGCGCATGCGCCTCCCCTAGGCCCAGGGCCTGCAGCGCGGCGAGATCGGCGAGATCGCCCATCCACTGCCACGGCCACGCCGGATCACCCTGCGGGCCAGGGTCACCGATGGAACCCTCGCGGATCTCTAACAGGCCCTCGCGGTCCACCAGCTCGAGCGGGTTCACCGTGTAGGGAAGGCCGATCGGATCCGAGACCCCGCGCAGGGTGAGCGTGATGTCGCTGTCGTAGACGATGGTCATGGCGCTCCTGTCACGGGCACCGCGAACACCGTGACGTGCGCGCCAGTGCGGGTGTACGTGTAATTTCCGGAGCCGAGGTTGCGACGCAGGACGATCGCGATCACCGCGGGCACCCCCGCTGCGATCACCCCGACCGAGGACGCCGGGGTCATGCTGGCGGTGTTGAACTGCGGGTAGACCAGGTCGACGGCGTCAATGCCGAACGGGGTACCCGGGCCGTAGCCGACGATCTGCCCTGCAGCGTTGGTGATCCGGGCCTCGATGTCGATCCGGTTGGATGCGTCGGTGGCAGCGGTCCGCACCAGCACCCCGCCGAATACCAGGGGGCGCCATGCAACGTCCTGGGCTGGGATGTTGATGTTGCACACTGTGTTGGGATTGGTCGAGACTCCGCTCTGCGTCGCCGCGAAACCCGCAGCGCCGTCCCATGAGTCGCCTTCGAAGGCCGTCCATGGGCCACGCCATCCCGGGTACGGTTCGGGCGCCCACTTGCTCGTCACCGGATCCCAGAGCGGCACAGCGCCGTCGACCGGCGGGGCGCTGTCGTCGTAGTCGGTGGCCTCACGCAGCGGGCCAGGTGACCCGATGGGGCCCTTCACGCCTGCCACGCCGCGCGGCACGACAATGTCGAGCGTTTGGTTCGGCGGGGTTCCGGTGATCGTGATTTCCAGATCGCTACCCACCGCGCCGGTGGTGACCGCACCGATTTCGAGTTCGTTGACATCACCGGTTGGGCCGTGCCCGCCGAAGGCTTCCGGGAAGGAATCGAATGCCTCGCCGTTCCAGTACATCAGCGTGTTGGTGCTCTCGACGCGCCACGCTTTGCCCGCGTGCGCGGGGCCGAGGTTCTCGGCGAGCGCGGCGAGCGCGCTCGGGTCGGAGACGTCGCCTTCCCACCGGAATCGGTACGCGGGCGGGCCCTGCGGGCCAGTCGCGCCCGGTGACCCGGTGGGCAGCTCCAGCGTGCCGTCCGTCGGCGTGCCGCCGAAGGACTGCACCACGCCCGGGGTGCCGATGCCCTCGTTGAGTCCACGGATCTGGGTCTGCTCGAAATACTCTCCGACAGTGGGCATTACGTCACCACCTCCGGAACGGGTTGGGCCCAGACGGTAAGCGTCGCGGCCGTCTGGCTGTGGCCGATCTTGTAACCGACGCCGTTGCCGACGCGCTCCACGCAGACATACAAGGTCGCGGACTGACCAGCAGGTACGGTCGCGTAGGTACTCGACGGCGACAACGGTTTGGTTCCCTCGTCGCCGTAAGCGGGCGCCCAGGATAGGGGAAAGTAGACGGATGGGCTGCTGATGCGGTGGCCGGCGCCGGAGGCAACCATCACTCCGGCCGCAGAGCCGAGGCGGACCCGCAATTCGACACGAGCCTCTGCGCCCTGCTCCATGAAGCAGTGCATCTGACCCCAGCACATCGGGCGCCATTGGAACGGCATTGCGGGGACGGTGAAGGTGCCCGCCACATAGCTCGGGATCGCTTCTTCATGGGCGGCAGCAAACTCGCTCTCCCACCATGCCCACGGCCCAAAGCCGTTGGGGGGCTGGGTGGCCTGCCACCTACGCCCGGAAGACGTCAGCCCGAAGGCGGACCGGTTGACCGGGCCGACCGTATCGTCCCAGTCCGTGGCAGCAGTGATCGCTCCGGATGTGCCGGGCGGACCGGCCGGACCTGGCAAACCAGCGGGCACGGTGGCCTGCACAGCCTGCGCGGCGGTCGATCCGGTGATCCGGAGCGCGGCGCCGACGAGTGCCGGATCATGAGTAGTTGTCACCGTGACGGTATTGCCTGGGGCGACTGAGCCTTGCGCACCGACGGCGTCGGGCGAGTGGATCCACGTCGTGCCATCCCAGAAGTCCATAGCGTCGTTGTCGAGCCGATGCCACCACTTGCCGCGGTCGGCCAGGCCGAGGCCGACCGGGCGCGCGGCTGCGTCGGCGATGGCACCCTGTTTGGCGAACGTGGTTTGTGGTGCTCCTCGCGGGCCCGCCGGACCAGTCGGGCCGGGAGGCAACGGCAATGCCGCCGCTGCCTCGGTCGGGGTGACTGTCGCGGTGAGGATTGGTAGACCGTCGAGGTCGACCTCTTCGGTGGCGACCAGGCGCGCGGAGATCTGAATATCGGGCAACGGTCCTCCTAGAAGATGATCAGGTCGAGGTCGGCACCGACATCGGTGGCGATGGACTGCACCGCGGTGGCGAGCTGGCCGAGGCGATTCCATGCCTTGGTGACGGTGTCTTCCTCGTCGCCGCCGTCGCCAATGGTCAGCTCCCACCGGGCCCCGTTGTCGCGGTCGTCGGTGAAAGTCATCTCGGTGACGAAATCCGTGAAAATCTGGCCGCCGAGCTCGAACCCGATCTGATCGCCGAGGGTGAAGTCCTTGCCCAACGTGTACGGGGCGCCGTCGCCGACAGAGACTTTGTTGCTTGTGTATCCACGGGTTTGGTGCAGGCCCGCGCGTCCGGCCATTACGCCGTCCAACGTGAATGCTTTCGTGCTGTTCGCTACGACGTGTTCCTTAAATGCGAACGGCCCTGCCTCCCTTGTCCTTTCGGAATTGCTGTAGGACATCCACGCCAGGAACACGTCATCGAGCTGGCCTTGATACAGCGAGTCGAGACCGGGAATTCCGATGAGCAAACCAACCCAGGACAGCAAATTTTTCATCGCAATTTCGATGCCAGCATTTACCCACCCCGGCGACTTACCGCCGACGATCACCGACGTAGCCAATGGCTTGTGCACGGCGATCTCGGATGCGCCGATACCGGAGTATTCGCCGTCGAGGTACCACACCCACGGCAAATTTTTGGTGGTACCGAACGGTCCCGAATTCGAATACACCGCTTCATATTCCGACTGTGCATTGAAATTCGGATACCGCACCGGTGTGGTGTCGTCGATGAAGTCTTCGAACCACGAGACCAAGCCGTCGATCAATGTGCCGGTCGGCCCAGTGACGCCGGACTTGTCCGTCGTCCACAGCACTACGGTGGGCTTGTCCAGGTGGAACCACTCCGGGGCGGGCTGCTCGTCCTCGCCGGGGATGTAGAACTTGGCTTCGAGCAGCACTCCGCTATCATCGAGCCAGCCCTCGAAGAACTTATCTGCCATGTCAAAGCGCGCTGTACCGGCAGCCCATTTCGATGTGTCGGTGAGGATCCATACCGGCACCATCGCGATCGGCCACAAAGAATCGCCGGCACGAACCCATTCCGGAGCGTCCGACCACTGCCCCGGATAGGCCGAAGACTGTTGCCGAATCAAATTGCAGCTCATATAGATGCCGATGAGAGTTTCGGTCGGCCCGAAAAGCACCATGTGCCGGGGCCATTGCGCCAGGATCGGCGCGAATGGCGAGGCCCACAGCGCGGTCGTGGCGATGTGCTGCCAGCAGTGAATGGCCTCGACGTCGATGTATTCCGTGCCATCGTCCTCGCGCACCAGGGCGACCCTGGTGATATACCCGTCCCACCGGAAAGCCTTGGTGTTCACGGTGATCGGAACGGTTCGATTCTCCGGGCCGACGCCGTCTTCATCCGCCCGGAACAGGTGGTCGAAGTACAGGGTGTCGCGCGCAACCTTCATTTTCAGGCCGCCCGCCTTGTTGCGGGAGTAGGCGAATTGCAATTCGAGGTAACGGTTTTCCTCGCCGACCTCCTGCAGGAATTTGTCCCAATACCGAACCATGACAGTCTGGTCGGCACGGTCGGCCTGGTCCTGGCGCTCGGCCAGGTCCATCCGCCGAACCTCGACGGCTTTGTCCCACGTCATCAGAACGGCCTCGACGAGCGCGGGGTGACAGACACGGTGATCTCCGAATCGGTTGTGCCGCCGTCGGATACCGCGACGGTGATCGGCAGCGACGACCACGGATCCACCGACCGGAACCAACGACGGCCTGCCAGCTGCCCCCAGACGTTGCGCCCGGACGGCTCCGCGCCGGAGTAGACGCGGGCCGTTCGGTGGCGGGGATGCGAGTCGATCCGGAGGGTCTCCCCCGCCTCGATCGTCGGCGTCTCCACGATGCGGGTCGGGTCATCGGTGAGCGGGTCGCCAATGCGCCACCGGCCAGGCCCGTTCATCGTGTAACGCGGCCATGCGGGCTGGTCGGCGGCGTTGCGCGCCATCAGCACACCCTCGCCGAATGCGTCGGAATTGACCCACGTTGTCGACTCATCGAGGTGATGCTCCAGCGGGTCCATCGCGGTCGCCGACATCTGGTATGTCATCGCCGCATTCACCGCGGGGTCGAAATCTTCGATCGGCTCCGGGGGCCCATCGAGCTGGAACAGTTGGAAGCGCCAGCCCTGGTGCCGGGTGAACCAGCCCAATTTGAACGGCTGGTCCGTGGACCAGCCACGGAACCAGGCGTCGTGGATCGCATGGAATCCGCGCACCGTGGGGCCCTGGAGGAAGACGTTGAAGTCCCACTCCTTCTTCGAGCGAACGGACCGCAGGAAGGTGGCACCGTCCTGGCGGGCACCCTCGGAGACGAGCAGCCCTGTCGGGGCAAACATGTGCCCGGACTGCGCGATGATGCGGGCGCCCTCACGACCGACGCCGGTACCGTGGAGGTGCCAGCACCGGCCGTGAATGTCCCAACCGACAATCTTCGTCGCCTCGCGCAAC
This sequence comes from Nocardia sp. IBHARD005, assembly GCF_052814245.1. Taxonomy (NCBI): domain Bacteria; kingdom Bacillati; phylum Actinomycetota; class Actinomycetes; order Mycobacteriales; family Nocardiaceae; genus Nocardia; species Nocardia sp. IBHARD005. The sequence goes on along the minus strand of NZ_CP199935.1, from coordinate 1,622,413 downwards.
AGCAGCGGATTCATCGTCCGAACCCTCCCGACGATCGTGTGGCCATCGTTCGGCGCCGGACCATGCGCTCGACGGCGGCCGCGGCACTGTTCGGGTCCATGCCGTTGTTGGTGACATTCAGCGTGGTGCCACCGCCCATCGCGCCCATGCCGAGCACGCCTGCGCCGGTTTCCAGCATTTCCCTCCAGTTGTCCTGGAAGAATGACTGGAAGCCTTCGCTGGTCTCCGTCCACTGCGCTGAGGCCTGCGTTTGCAGGTTGGTCAGCGCCTGCTCAGGAGAGGTCGCCTGGTACCAAGGGGCGTCGCCGTTGAACAGCTCACCGGTCAGGGGCGTGCCCATCAGTGGATGATCGGCCTGGTCCGTTGTGGAGGGTGCGGTGCTCGGGGTCTCTGTGGTCGGCGTGGCCGTGGCGGGGTCGGGACTGTTTGCGGCAGCGTCGGTTCCAGCGTCGGCGGTGATGGCGCTGCTGCTGCCGCCTGGCATGTTCACGACGAACACTTCGGTCGCACCGGTGGTGTTGGCGCTGCCGCCGCCAGAGCCGAGCGACCCACCCGTGCTGGCGCCGGATCCGCCGCTTCCACCACCGGAACCGCCGGAGCTCGCCCCGCCGCCGGTGCCGCCACCTGAACCTGGTTCTCCGGCTGTGACGTTCGGACGGTTGGCCATCGCCCAATGCACATGGTCGGAATGGCCGGCCATGGTATCGGCCCCGTAGTAGCCGTATCCGTCGCCTACGTTTTGGCCGTTCTTGATGTTGGAGCCGAAGCCGTTGGAATGGATCAGCTCGAGGCTTCCTGGATAGTTCTTTGCGATCCACGCGGCAATGCCAGGCATGTCCGGGCCGACCACATCCAGCGCTTTGCCCTGCATGTGGTAGTCGTAGCCTGCGCCGACATCCACGGTGCGGGTCGCGGAGGTGATCGTGGCATCGGGGAAGGCCTGCTGCAGCGCCTCCCACATCCCGCTCTGAACATCGGTCAAAGACCCAGCGCCCCCGGTGATTCCACCGTTGGCCATGGACAACAGGCCGAATCGTTTACCGACTTCGCGCCAGATCGCCACCGAACGGGCACGCTTCGACTTCGCCAGCGGGATGAAGGCTTCCTCTTCGGTTTCGCCCTCGGCCCACTGAACCAGGCCGCTGCCGCGGCCCTTCTGGATCAGCGCATCGTCGGGCAGCTTGCCGTCGGCAAACGACAGGATGCCGCCGTCGGCTTGCTTGGTCGCCCACGGTGACGCCTTCGATACGGTCAGGTCGCCGTTGTTTACGCGAGCCGACAGAGAGACCTCGGCCTCGATGGCAATCTTCTTGCCCGTGTTCTGGGCGTAGAAGTTGTTGAGTACTCGCTGACCTTCATCAGTCAGCGCCACCATCTCAACTTCTTTGGTGCCCGGGATTTCCTTGATCGTGATGCCGAGCGCTTCGAGGCGTGCCTTGGCCTCGGGGCTGTTGTCGGACAGGTTGATCCCGTGCGCAGTGGGGATCGCGGTGACCGATTCGCCGAGTGCCCGCATCAACAGCTGTGCGTCCTGTGCGGCGGTCGCGTTCTCGTTGAAGGCATCGCGCATGCTGTTCAGCGCTGGCCGCGCCTTGTCGTTGATCGCGGTCGCCGCAGCGTCGGCCTTGTCGGCGGCGCCGTTGAGCTTGTCCTGGAAGTCCTGCATCGCGACACCGGCGTCTTCGATGCCCTTGTCGCCAGTGAGCTTGCCGAAGACCTCTGTGACCAGGCCGAGTGGTTGCAGCAACCCTTCGATCTGCTCGCCCAGTATCCGCGAGAAGGTCGCGAAGTTCGACAGCGACGTCGACGCCCACAGCAGCAGGATGTCGCCGAGGACGAACGCGGCGTCGCCGACGGCGATGAAGAAGCCGGTGATCTCCGGCTGATGCGTCTTGACCCAGTTGGCGACCTTCTCTAGCGACGGACCGAAGGCCTGCGCTAGCGAAGTCTGGACGCCAGCCATCGAGACTTCGATGGATCGGCGTGCGCCCTCGATCGTGGACGCGGTGTTGCCGCCCATCACGTTCGCCGCGGTCTCGGCCGCACCGGCGACCTGGCCCAGCGAATTGACGGCGGTGTCGAGGTTGAAGTTGTTCAGGGCGCCGCCGAGATCTTCGGCCTGCGTGCCGAACAGGGCGAGTGCGATCTGGTTCTTCTTGACCGGGTCTTCGATCTTGTTGATCTCGCCGAGCAGTTCACCGGTGGCTTCACGGGCGACTGACCCACCCTGGGCGAACCGGGCGCCGAGGTCCTCGGCGTTGAAGCCGAGCTCCTCAAATGCTTCGCTCGACGATTCGCTGCCATCCAGGACGCGGATGGAGAATTCCTTGAACGCATCGGCCGCGATATCGGCATCTCGCGCGCCGCCCTTGACGGCCTGGTTGATCAGCCCGACGGCCTCGGGCCCGTCCAGGCCAAGCTTGCGGAACTGGGTGCCGTACTCGTTGATCGTGTCGAGGAAGTCCTCGCTGATGTTGAGCCCGTTACGGTTTGCTGCCGCGAACAAGTCCATCGCCTCAGTGGCGTTATCTGCAAGACCGGTCTTGATGGCCTGACCGGCGGCCTTCGCGACGGCCGGGATCTCCTCGCCCATCAGCTCGCTGACACTGGAGAGCTGCTGAATGACCTGCTGGGTGTCCTTGGCATTCGCATTCGGGTCGAGCAAACCGGCCTGAATCGCCTTGCCTGCGGCATCCATGTTGGCCTGGACGGATTCACCGAAGGTGCCGGTGTAGGCGTTCGCGGCCGCGGTGCCGATCTTGGCCATGGTGCCCTCGTCGAGGCCGAGGCGAGCCTGGATCAGGTCGGTTTGGCGCTCGGTCTCCATGCCCGCCATCAGCGACTTGGCGAAGACCGCACCAGCGGCCAGGCCTGCGACGCCGAGCACCGCGGCGATCGGACCGGCCTTGCCGCCGAGCGAGCCGAGGGCGTCGGTGATCCCGCCGCCCATCGACCGCCCGCCCGCCTGGCCCGCCGACTGGCCGGCACCCTGCATTGCCTGCGCGAGCCGCGGCGCGATCTGCGACGTCTCAGGGACGATCGACAAATACGCGGTACCGATTTCGGTGCCGTCACCAGCCATTACGCTGCCTCCTCCCAGCCAAGGAACTTGGCCATGTCCTCAATGGGGATCGGCTGTGTGCCGTACTTCTCCACGCCGGAATTCACACCGGGCCGAGGGATCGGCTTCGGTGGTCGCCCGTGCCGGGCTGCGGTCGACTTCGCCCAGCGCAGCCAGCGCAGCGAATCGGCGATGTCGGCTAGCAGCAGCTCGGGTAGCTGCCACGCCCAGTCATCAGGGCGCAGCGCACGCGAGAGCGCCGAATCCGGCTTTCGGTGGGTAACGATGGCCCGCAGATCGCCCCAGGTGAGCTTGTTGGTGCCGAGTTGCCGCAGCCGCAGGCCGCGGTCGATGAGGTCGAATTCGATTGCCTCGCCGTGCTCTTGGACTAGAGCGTCGAGGCCTAGGATTCCCCCAGCGTGATACCCGAGTGCTCGGCCCAAGCGTCGAAGATTTCCTGGAGTTCGTCAGGGAAGGTTTCGTCGAGTGCGGCGATCATTTCCGGGGTCGCCATCTTCTCGATGACGTACCACATGGCGCCGCGGTCGTTGTAGCCCCGCATGGCGCGAACCATCCCCGTTTTCAGGTAGGCCAGCGACGGCAGGCGCAGCTCGATCGCGGTGTCGCCCTCGCCGAGGGTGCGGACGAAGTCCGCAGTGACTCGGGGCGGCTTCTTCTTGGTTCTGGGTGCAGTCGGCATGGCGCGCAAGCCCTTTCGTATGTTGATGCGCAGGCTTGGCCCGAGTGGCCCGGCGGCGGCCGGTGGGCCTGCGCGTTAGGTGACCGGCCGCCGCCGGGGATTGGGGGCTACGGGACGAAGACGCCGTCGTCGTAGTAGCGGAAGGACTTGGCGCCCGCCGCGTCCGGGAAGGCTTCGACGACGATCTGGAAGCCGATGAGTTCGCCTGCGTTGTAGGCGTTCTCTGAAACCTCGGAGATCTTGCCGTTCGGGACGACGATGCGGAGCTTCTTGCTCTCATGCTTCATGTCGAAGATCCACGAGCGCATCGGTAGGACCGCGCCTGTTTCGGTGACCTTGATCAGAGTGCCGGTGGATGCGGTGGGCGGAGTGACGACAACGTTGCCCACGCCGAACACTTCCTTGAGCACGTCGGCATCCCATGCGCCGTACAGGGTCAGGCCGAAGCGGACCGAGTGCTCGGTCTGCAGCTGGGCGATGATGTCAGCGTTCCAGTCCTTCACGCTGGTCACCGTGCGTTCACCCTGGGACTCCAGGCCGTCCTCGGACACGTAGCCGAGAGCTTTGAACGCCACGTTCGGAACTGCGGCCGCAGTCGCGGGCAGGGCGGTGCCGATCGGGGCGGCGAGGACGCCGCCGGTGGACAGCAGCGGGGTGCCCGCGCCGATGTACTGGGTAGACGGCAGTGCCATCACGGTCTCCTTAAGGGGTTTGCGCAGGCCCTTGGGAGATGGCGTTATGAAGTTGGATCAGAGAGGCATTCCATGCATGCGGATCTCGGCGGTGACCAGGTAGCGAGGCACGTCGGCCTCTAAGTCGGGTAGGAATGCCATGCCGAGATCGCGGACCCGGTCACACCAGGCGGTTGCAAGCAGGCCACCGGCCGCTGTGGTGAGGACTGCGCGCACCATGCGGGCCAGCGCGGCCGCCGCGGGTGCTGTGGCGGCGTAGCACTCCAGCACGATGCGCGGCTCGTCGGTGACAACGTTGACCTGGACGCCGCCGACGCGCACAACACGCACGCCTTCAACGGGACGCGGATTCGGCACCTTGGTCGCGACAACAGCTTCCGAGCCGAGGCCGGTAAGCTCGGGTGCCAGCCAGGCCACCAGTTCGGCCTCGATATCGGGGAATGCGACGGCTTCCATCAGCGGGCCGAGTCAATCGCACGCTGCAGGGTGTGGTTCGCGGCGTTGTCGCGGATTCCGGTGCCGTTGTAGGTCACGACCGAGGAACGCCAACGACCCTGGGGGCGCTTCGCGCCCTGGGTTGACCCCTTCTTGTACCCGGCGGCTTCACCACCGCACGCAGCAAGGACCTGGTCAGCGCGCTGGTCGATTTCAGCAACGACGCCTTCCATACGCCGGATCTCGTACATTGCAGCGAAGTTGATGTCCAGGCGGGTCACTCGACTAGCCATCAGTCCTCCTCAGGGTGAGCACGTATCCCCAGCCGCGGCCAAGAGGCCCTTTGAACGGGGATGCAGTGAAATCGCGGGGGTCGCCGACGACTTCGTACAGGCCGGCCACCGGCTGCTCGGCGATCCGGATCTTGTCGCGGGCTCGGGCGGGGAATCCCTTGGGCACCATCAGCTCGAGGTCGACCACGACCCGGTCATGCCCAGCCAGTGGGGGCTCGGCGGTAGAGGCACCAGACCAACCCGCGACCTTCCGTCCGATGCCTGGCGCGGTCAGCAATGGGGTGTAGGTGACGACGGGGTTGCCGTGTGCGTCCTTTGCGCCCGCGACGAAGGCGTAGTGCTGCACGGTGAACGGTGTCGGGATCATGCGATGCCCTCCAACCGATACCGGGCAAGCACTGCACGCTCCTCAAGGTTCAACGACAGGCCGCCTACCGATCCGTCGGGGTTCGTCGCCATCTGCACGTTGTAGACGCCCGCGCCTTGAGCGCGCACCGTGCTGGCCGGCGTCTCTATCCGCGCGGCAATGCCGAGTGCCACCGCTTTCACCTCGGGCGGAATCTCCGGGTAGCCGTGCGTCATGGTGACCACGACGCTGCGCGGCCGCCATCCCCAGCGGCCGCACCGGCGCGTCAAGTGCCCCAGTTCAGACCAGTCGTACTCCTCAGCGGGCACGAGCTCGCCGAGCTCGGTCACCGTGGTGACCGCGGACAGGTAGGTCGTCGGCAGCATCAGGATCGGGTGATGTGTCGGATCGACCGTGACCGTCGCGGTGATCGAATCCGCGATGTGCCAACCGCAGTGTTCGCGGATCAGTGACGTCGCGATTTCGAGGGCCTGGTCGACGTCGCCGTCTTTGTATTTCGTCAGGTCCGTGCTGGTGGCGAGCAGTGGCATCGTCACGGTGCCTCCTCACAAGATGAAGGTCATCGAGCATTTGCAACCGGCGGTTTCGTCGGCGCCGCCCTTTTTGTCGCCGGGCCAGCGCAGACCGTTGGGGAATTTCTCTTCCATCGGCACCAACAGGCCCCGCATTCGCGTGTGTGAGGACCGAGGGTTGGTGCTGTTGACGTTCCAGCGTTTCGAGATCGCCCCGTTGGACTCCGCCGCGTGGTGCCCGCCGAAGTTGCCCGTGGACGTGACCACCCCGGACGAGAAGCGGTCGAGGCGCGAGGAAAGTGCCAGATCGAACACAGCGCCGACCACCAGCGCCGCGACGACCTCACCGCCCTGCTCCTCGGCCGCAGCGAGCTCGGCTTCGAGATCCTCAGCCGTTTTCTGGTTCCATGCCTCAGCCGAAGTGGTTGCGTCGGCCAGCAGCCATGGGTCCATGTCATCGGGCTCGAAGTTGGCGCGCTTGTCGCCGAGATCCTTCGCGACCCGCCACCCGATCTCCCGGGCCGTGGTCTGATTCTCGGGGAACAGCGCGTCACGGAGCTTGCCGTCCCACGCGCTCGCGACCAACGTGCTGGCGCCGGTCTTCACGCGATGTAGGACTTCGGCGCGTTGCAGCTCCAGCACCGCACCGATCGCCGCCGCAGTATCGCGACGGCGGGTGGCACGCAGCGTTTCGTGCGTGGAATCCGCGCGCACAGGTCAGTCCTGCGCGATGATGCCTGCGGATCGCAGCGCAGCGAGGATTGCGTTGATCGCAGTCCTCGCAGGTGCATCGACCGTGGCGCCGCCGGTCGGGTCGGCAATCGCCGGTCCGTGAGTGGGGGCCGAGGTGTCCTCGTCCCAGAACTTCGGTTCAGGCATCGCCTACTCCTTACTTCCGGCGGCCGCGGTGTTCTCCGGTGCCGGAGTCGCGTTCGCGTTCTCCTTCGAGCCAGCGGCGGCCGTAGCCTTCGCCTTCTCGGCGGCTGCCTTCTTCTCGGCGGCCGTCTGCGGCTTTTCTTTCGGGATGATGCGTCCGTAGTGCTCGGCCAGCACCTCGGCGACCTGGTCGGCCTCGTCGGCGCGGTTCGCGCGGATCAGTCCGTCGTAGGCATCGAGGTAGGCGCGGTGGTAGTCGCCCTTGACGTCACGGATGTCGTTGCTCATCTGATTCCTTTCGGCCAGGCACCGTGGGGCGGCACGAAACCGCCCCACAGTGAGAGGTGGCTAGAACGTCGGAGCGACCAGGCCGACGCCACCGATTTCCACGACCGACTTCGGGTAGCGGCCCGCGGTGAACGCGAGGTAGCCGAAGACCTGCAGGCGGGTGGTCAGCGTGCCGCTGCCGACCTCGGGCAGGACCCGGGTGCGGATGCCCGACTCGTAGAGCAGGATGTCCGACGCCCGCATGATGAGCACGACATCTTCGTTGGTGCCCGCGCCGAGGTTGGTGGGGATCGACGGGTCGGTGACGACCGGCAGGCCGTGCATCGAGCCGACAACCTGCTCGGAACCGACGACGCCTAGGGTGGCCATCGCGTTCTGCGGGTTGCCTGCAGCGGGGAGCACCAGCGGGCGTCCGTTGGTGTCGACCGCCGCCAGCATGAACGCCCAGCGGCGCGGGTGCATCACGATGACCTCGGGTGCACGGAACCGCAGGGTGTGGACACGCTGGATGCCGTCGGCGACCTTCTTGTACAGGTCGACGGCGGAGGTGCCGGTCTGGGCGATGGTCTCAATGCCCGCGGTAGCGCGGATGCCGGTGACCTGGCCGGCGGAGCCGGAACCGGCGATCACCTGCCCGTTCAGCTTGTTCGCGTAGTCGCCGATGAGGTCGCGGAAGATGACCTCGTCGAAGTTGACCGGGGACTGGTCGAGCAGCTGCACGGCGACGTCCTGCTGACCGGCGATGGTGCGTACCGGCGCGTTCACGCTGGTGTCGGTCAGGTCGGTCTCCGACACCGCGCCGTTGTCCGCAGTTTGGATGCCGGTCGAGGTTCCGGTCAGCACCTTCGGGATATTGATGCTGTCGGTGCCGCCGGGCAGCGGCTGGTTGTTCACCAGGTTCGCGGTCGCGCGGCCCGCGCGGGCCAGCTCCACGAACTGGGTCATCAGCCAGGCCGGGGGCACGAAGTAGCCGCCGGTGCCGTCGGTGCGGTTCAGATCGCGGTATTCGGGGTTCGTCGCGACGTCCTGGGTGTGGCGGCGCAGGCGGTCGATGGATTCGCCGGAGGCGTCCATGTTCAGCGAGTGCCGGATCATGTCCTGCAGATAGGACCTGCCATTGCCCTTGACGTACACCGCAGCCTCGTTGACCGAGGTGACGCGGGCCTGTGCGCGGCGAACAGCAGCGGCACCGGCGGTGATCTGGCCGTCGCGCTCAATCTCCTCCGACAGCTCGGTGATGCGCTCGTCGAGCGACTTGAGCTCGGCGTCCTTGAGCTTGATGTCGGCGGTGAACTTGCGGAACTCGGCGTCCTCTTCGGTGGTGAGGTCTTGGCGGGCCTCCTCCTCCGCGACGTCCAGGATCGCCTTGCGCTTGGACAGCAAGGTCTCGCGGGCTTCTGCCTCGGCGGCCCGGCGGGCGATGAGGCGGGTGAGGCGTTCGTCCATGTCGGACATGGGGTTTCTCCTTGTGAGAAGCGGTGGTGGACACGGCCAGTGCCAGGCCTCATGGGTGGCGTGCCCAGTGCCAGGGCGCGCCGAAGGCCCGGTCGTCCAGTGCCAGGACGCCGGGTAGCTAGGGGGTGGATCAGTCGGGCAGCTCGGTGCCGTTGCCGAGGGCGCGCAGCGCGGCCAGGCGGCCGACGCTCCCGCTGGGCCGGTCCTCGACAGTGCGGAGAAGCCCGCCGAGCAGCTGGTGGGCGCGGGCGAGTTCGTCACGGCCGATGCTGCGGGCCTCGGCCATCGCGTCGTCAGCGGACAGGCCACGCAGGCCGTCGACGAAGCTGCGCAGCTGCGCGCTGGTCGCGGGGTTGGCGCCGAAGTTGACCACCGACACGTCGCCCTTGTGCAGGCTGACTTCGGTGATCGTGCGCTCGGTCTCGTCCTCGTTCCAGGACTGCGCCTTCACGCGGAACGCGAACGACATTTCGTCCATGTCGCCGCGGGCCATCTTCGCCTCGAGGCGCTGCACGTCCGGATCGGTGCGGTCCAGGTCGGCGCCGACCAGCAGGCCCTTCTTGTCGGTCGACAGCTGGAGGGTGCCGGACTTGGTGCGCGCCAACGGCATCCCCTCGTGATTGATCAGAAGATGCAGGTCGGGCTTCTCCGACAGGGTCACGTCGAAAGCCTGGCGGGCAATCGTCTCCGACCAGCCCATCGGCGCACCGCCGTAGACGTCGTACGGGGCGTCGAATACCGATGCGTACCCGGACAGCCGTAACGAGTCGCCGGTCTTCCGGATCTCGAAGTCGCCAGCGGGCAGCGACCGGTGTTCGGGGACGTCGATCAGCTTGGCCCTACGGCTGGATATCGTCATCGCTGGGCTCCTCCTCTGGCTCGTCCGGCTTGGCCGGATCGGGGGTCGGGTCCTGTGTGCCGGGGTCCTCGCTACCGAGCGGGGCCATGTTGAGCGGCTGGATGTAGGTGTCACCCTCGGGTCCGATGGGCGGCAGGTCTTCCAGTGCGCGGATCTCGTTGACCGACAACCAGCCACCGAGACGGCCGGTGTTGTAGGCCTCGTAGCGAGCCGGAGTGTCACCGCGCAGCAATGCGCTGACGTTGAACTTCACGAACTGGCCGCGAGGAAGCAGGGCCGACATCGCGGACTCGATGCATGTCAGCCACGGCCGCAGCGTGTAGGTGACGAACCCGATGGACTGCTGCTCGATGCCACTACCCCACGAAGTGGACTTCTCGGTGTCGCCGATCATGTGCGGCGGGACACCGAATAGCATTGCGATTTCGCCCCGCTGGAATGCACGCGTTTCGAGGAACTGGGATTCCTCGGGTGTGACCTCAATGGCTTTCCATTTCACACCGCCGGATAAGACGGCGGGATGCCGCTTTCCGCCGTGCGATGAGATCCACGACTTCTGCAGCCGCTTGGCCTGGGTCTCGTCGAGGTTCTGGTCGGTCTCCAGCACCGAGGACGGTGTGGCGCTCTGTCCGAACCATCGGGCGCCGAACTTCTCGGCGGCCAGACCCAGGCCGATGCCTACCTGTGCCTGCTGGATCGGGGACAGACCGACGACCGATCCGGGCAGGCTGAACCTGCGGATGTGCACGATGTCCGCGCGCGGCACGTGCGTGCCGTCGATGGCGTAGGTGGGCCGCCCGGTCGACTCGTCGTAGCCGACGCGCACACAGTCGGGGTGGACAGGTTCCATCTCAATGGGATATTCAAAGGCATCCCTTTTATTGATTAGATGAAAACTATTCCCGCGCAAAGCTAAAGAAGAAACTGTTTGAAATATATATTCAAAGTTCTCCAATTGCGCGGATGGCTTCTTTATCAAAGAAGGCGGCGGGGAAATCTCTTCCCGTACCGTTCCCTTCTTCCGATAGGCATCGAACGGCAGCGACGCAACCGAATCTGCGAGCAGTCGAACGCAGGCGTAGACCGCGGCCAGACGCAGCGCGGTCTGGTCGTTGACGTGCTCCCCCGCTTCCGTCCAGTAGCCCTCGCTGTTCTTCGGGATGGCGTCCGAGCGGGTGAACGCACGCGCCTCGTCGGGCACGTCGAACAGTCGAGACAGGATGCTCATCGCGCACCACCGCGCGAACTACGCTGCGGCGGATCCAATGCCACGCCCACAGCAACGAGGGCCAGGCCCGCGAAGATCACTCCCAGCCATCCGGCCAGCATCCCCAGGCCCGCGGCGATCACCGCCAGGCCGAGGATCTCGGCCACGGCCGAAACGTACTTCACCACCACTGCTCCTCGTCGTCGTTGACCATGTCGGTGCCGTCGCCGGGCTCATCCCAGACGTGCACCTGCGGCGTCGGATCTTCCGGAAGAGACTTCGGCTGCGCGAGCCACGCCGCGCCGGACCACGCGACCAGGCCTGAAATCTCGGTGAGCGACTTCTTGCGGTCCCACACCCATGCACCGTCGGACAGGCGCCGCATCAGCGCTGTGGCGGCCGCGAGGTCGAGCAGCGGCTGGGCAGTACGGCGAATCATGTTGTCGCGCACCAGGTCGTAGATCAGAGCGGTCGATGCGGACATCTCACGCCCGCCCGCCTCGAAGAGCGGAAGGCCAGCGACTTGCATGGGCTCCAGTAGCGACGACACCGGGGCGCCGCTGGCCTGCAGGCCGATCGCGACGATCCCGTGCTCGGCGACGCGCGGCACCAGCCAGTCGACGACCCAGTCCGTTCCCGAGCGGGACGCGACGACTTCGGCGTGGACCAGGCCGTCCTCACGGCGACCGGCGACCGCGATGCTCGCGCGCTGCCGATTCCAGGCCACATCGACCCACGCGTAGATCGGCGAGCCCTTCACGATGCGAGATCCGTTGTCGAGCGTGGCCTCGTAAGCGCCGGGCGGGAATGGGCCTTCCAGGCTGCCGTCCGTCCACTGGCACATGCACTCAGTCCGGAACACCCACTCGGGGTCGGTCTTCGCGGCGCTAGCCAGCGTGCGCTCGGTGATCGTGTGACCTAGTGACGGATTCGCCTGCGCCCAAGCGCCGCGGTCCCAGATCCCGGCACCGGGCGGGGCCGACCACTCGAACAGGCCGAGACTGTCGTCCTCCTGGTCCTCGGCGTCCTCGATCTCGACCGGGATCTCGGCCAGTTGGGACTCGGGGTCCTCGGCGGCGATAATTCCGTCCGGATCACCGAGCGTCAGGTGCGCCATCCGGCGCAAGTGCCGCAGCACCACGCTGGTCGCGTCGCCTGCATTCGACAACGCGACGATCAACGCGAAGGCGCGGGCGATCGTGGTCTTCGTGATCGCACCCCATGCGTCCCAGGTCTGGTGCTCGCGGAGCTCATCGAGCAGCACCAGGTCACCGGACAGACCGCGACCAGCACGCCGGTTGGCTGCCTTGACCTTGTACTTCTCGCCGGTGGTCAGCTCGACGAACTTCTTGCCGTTCGTCTGGCTGGTTTTCTCCTTGAGCTCGAGCAGCTCTGGAGTCTCGTCGATGACGTCGACCGCGGCCTGCCAGATCTCCTCGGCGACGTCGAGATCCTGAGCCGTTCCGATCACCAGATCGCGCGCCAGCACGTACATGAAGAACAGCGACAGCACAATCGACAGCGTCGACTTGCCGTTCTGGCGGGCCACCAGGATGACCACGGTGCGGAATCGAAGCTGTCCGTCGGGCAGCAGCTCCAGCATGTGAATCAGTAGCCACTTCTGCCACGGGAACAGCACCCAGCCGAGCGTCTCCTCGGCGAACTGGATACACGCAAACCCTAGCGAGGTTTTTGGCGTCAGCGGCCGCAGCGGTGGGGTGAACAGCCGCGGCTCCTCGCGGCCGAGTCTAGGTCTTGCCGCCGTGGACCGCGCGGAGCTGGCCGAGCTTGCTCGGGGCACTGGGCGGCTCCTTCGGCGCCATCTGTCGGCGCCCGGCAGGGGTGAGGCCGAGCGACTCGCAGTAGCGCAGGTAGGTCGGCATGCTGACGTTGTCGAACTTGCCGCTCTCCGTGACGAACCCCGTTTCCAGCAGCCCGTCCAGCGTCTTCGCCAGGCTTCGCAGGACGGCCACCGCTCCCATGTCCATGGCGGTCAGGTGAGTGGCCGCCTCGATCGCGTCATTGGTCTCGGACTCGATGCTCGTGGGCTGGGCCTCACGCGCGCGACCCCCCCTTGCCGACCGGGGAGGGAGATCACCTGACAGAGCCGGAGGTGGGCTGGTGGCTGGACCAGACTTTCGGGCCGCCCCTCCCCTTGCGGTCACCATTCCTGGCTCCTGACGCCAAGCCCTGGGGCTTCCGTCTCGTCCTTGTTCCCCCGTGCCTTGTTGCAACTTGCGTGCGCTGGTGCACAGTTGGAGGGGTCTAGAGCGAGGTGCGGGTGAGTCGACCGCGGCTTGAGGTGTTCGACGGTAAATGCCTCTGCATGTGAGGCAGGCAGGTCGTAGTCGATCTTCTGACGGCAGATCGCGCAGGGTTGGACGCGCCGAGCTTTGAGGCTGTCAGCGATGCGGTGTGCAGCAGGGCTGGCCTTGCTGGGCATGAGGTCACCTCCGTCGTACTGCTGCGCGCTGGATGGCGGCGCGGAACGTGGGGCTCGGTCGCGCATCACTGTTTCGGATCTGCTCGAGCTGGCCTGGCCGGACGAGGGTGCAGTCGATGAGTGGTGCGATGGCGCGGTGCACGATGGCGACGAGCAGTCGGTCGAGCCAGTCAGGCATGGTCGTCGAACACCTGACGCAAGGCATCGGCGAGTGCCTTGCCTGCATCCGCGAGGGGGCTGGGGTCCACGGTCTGGCGTACTCGGCCGGGTGCTTTGTGCGACAACAGGATTGGCAGGTCGACGGTGGCAACCTGGTGTGACTCGCTGCTGCCGTGTACCCGCATGAGGATGTCGACCGTGATGGTGTCGGGCGTGTGCGCCATGTGCCCTCCATGTGTTCGGACATCGGGGCCTTCCGCAGTGCCCCGATGCCACAGACCCACTGCGGTGGGTGTCTCGGTGAGCTACCAGTTCCAGAAGCCGGGGGCTGTGGTCATGGGCAGTTCCAGCGTGCGGATGGGCTGGTGCAGCAGGCATGACAGCAGGGCGGCGAGTGTCATTCGATGCCGTCCTCGGCTGCCACGATGCATGCGAGAGTGGCGTCTTCGGCGAGCGGTGCCAAGGACTCGTACAGCGCGCGTCCGGAGATGCCGAGCGCTGCGCCGATCGTCGCCGAGGTGCTGAACACGGCGTCGAGGAATGCCGCGCGAATCACCTCCGAGTCGGGCAGGGTCACAGGACGGCCTTGATGATCGCGCCGGTGACGTCGATGAGGGTCTCGCCCAGGATCTTCCAGTCGACGTCACCGGCGATGGCGGAAAGGGTGCTGAGCATGGCGGACTCCTTGTTGTGTACCGATTGGTTCATATGCGACCTGCAACGATGCGAGCCGCTTCCGGGGTTTTTGAGCCGCACCAGACCCGCAGCGCACTGGCGGCGTCGTTGATCGCGTCGGGTTGGTGCGACGTTGAGCAGCGCGCAGCGTGGCCCCCCGCTGTGTTCCGATTGGACGGGGTTGCGGCGCCGGGAAGTTGGCGCTTCGGGCTGCTTGCCGAGCATGACTTCGGTTTGACGCGCTGGGTTTGGGGGTAGACGCAGCGAAGCCCGAGCCGGGAAGGGATCGGCTCGGGCTTCGGAGGTCTCGCGCCGAATGGTCCGCCGTAGGCCGACCTCGCGCGCTAGCGCTAGCTTAACCCGCCAGCGTTCGGTGTTCCACCTTGTGCGGCGCGTGTTTCTTACGCTCGACGAACTCGGGGAAGTACCAGTCCGCTTCCCACCCTTCGAGCCCCGCCCTGGTCGCTTCGATCGCGGCGATCAGATCAGGATGAGGGATGAACCATTCGCGCCCGTCAGCCAGATATTCAGCGAACCGCCTGTGCTCTGCGGCTTCGAGTTTCTTGGTGCCGATTCGCAAGCACAGGACTTCCATACCTGGTGGATAGGTCGCGAGCCGACTGTGAACGTCGGTGGTGTACCCGATCTTGACTCGATCGGCGACACGAATGTAGTAGATGCGGCCCTTCTCGTGCGGGGCCTTCTCCTTCTTCTCGATCGGTCCTGTGGCTTCCAGGTCGATCATGTCCTGCACTCGCTGCCAGACCTGAATTGCATGCTCAGGGCAGAGGTATATTTGCTGGTCGTAGTAGCGACAGGTGACGCGGACCGTGCACAGCGGGTGACGGCAGCGAATATGCGTCGCTGAATCTGGCTTCTCCCGCTTCCGCATTCGCGTTCGCGTGTTCATCCGACAGCTCTTCGGCGAAGTTCTCGCAAGACGTCTCCCGCGTTGTAGAGGTTCTGTTGATCGTAGGTGTGCCCTCTGACAAGAACCGGGTTCGTCTTTCGGTATCCCATGTCGTGCACTGTCTTCGGCTTGATCGTGACCCCGAGACGGTCTCGAGCGATGGCCACCAACTCGGATGCGGTGTAGTTGCGGATCTCCAGCTCGCGATCGATCCGGGCGTCGTTGTCAGATCGGTTGACCATGCCGGCGCATTGGCCGCAGGTGATCTCGGATTCGCCCCGGACAGCCCACAGGTCTCCGCCGCATACTTCGCAGCCGCCTTGGTAGGTATGGGTTTTGGGCAGGTCGATGACCCGCACCGCGCGCTTGTATGCGTCGAGGATTTCGTCGGCGGCGTCTGGAGCTTCTTGGCAGAGCGCGAGATCGATGATGTTGCGGTCGAGCCAGCGTGCGTAGCCGTCGGCGCGAAGGTCTCCGGGCCATGGGCGGTGCCGGTTGTTGCAAACATGTTCGACCCAACTGCGCAGCGTCCCGTACAGGTCGGTGGCGACGTCGGCGGCAGCCTGGTGGTATGGGAGCGGTTGCTCGGTGCGTCCTGGTTTGCGGGTAGGGGTGGTGTTGGGGGTGCCGTAGCTGGTTTGTCGTGTGATTACGGTGTCAAGTTCCGGCAGCAGCCAGGTTCGGATGTCGCGGAGCTTCGCGACGATGTCCTTCTGTTCCAGACGAGACAGGTACAGGCAATCGGCTTCAGGAGCTACAGCCATCGGGTCCTCCTCAGCGTGTGGTGATCAGGGCGACGATCCAGCCGAGTAGGCCGGGCATGGCGGGGGTGTACGGCTCGTCGTCGGGCTCGATGGGCGGCAGGATCGGTGCGGGTGGTGGCGGGGTCGGCCGCGGCGGGGTGTTGCGCAGGCGTTCGGCGCGACGGCGTGCCGCTTCCTCGAACTGGACGTACACCGGTTCGCGGGTCATTCGGTCACCACTTGCGGGCGCCAGGCGGTGACGTACCGGGTACGACGGTCTCCGGCATCGTCG
The DNA here is from genome assembly GCF_052814245.1 of Nocardia sp. IBHARD005. NCBI lineage: Bacteria > Bacillati > Actinomycetota > Actinomycetes > Mycobacteriales > Nocardiaceae > Nocardia > Nocardia sp. IBHARD005. Next base: position 1,606,446 of record NZ_CP199935.1, on the reverse strand, counting down.
AGGGACACCGCGGTCTCCACAGCGACCGGCAGGAGACCAGCTCTGTCGATGGCCTCCGCCGCGACGGCCGCCAGCTCGCGATGGAACACACGATCCGCTTCCGGCGCGTCCTCCCACCGTCGTGGCTTCCGCTGGTGTTTGCAGGCGGTGACCATCTCGATGTGGGCGAAGTCGGCGCGCGCTATCACCTCGATCGCCTCGGCGAGGATCTGTTCGGGGGTCATCGGCCCACCTCACGCAGCTCGACCACCATGGCCTGGTAGCCGCTGTCGGTCAGCCAGTCATGACAGCGGCTATCGGCAGCAGCAGGGCTGCCGTCGAGGTTCACCGTGTCGGCGAACCAACCCTCCCCGTCGCTGACGAACACGGCGTGGCCGATGAGCTTGCCGGGTGCCTCGGGTGGGCCGTACGCCCACGCCACCACACCGCCGGGCACGGCTTGGTCGGATACGGGCAGGTGTTCGGAAGGTGCCAGCCGCCGCCGCGCGCCGCCGCTGTAGGTGACCGCAGGGAGGTACCCCAGCGGTTCCGGCTCGGCGAACTCCTCCGCGCCTGCCTGGTCGTGGTCGATGGATGCGGGCATGGTGTCGAGGCGGGCCTGGGCGAGGTCGGCCTCCAGCGCGGTGATGCGGGCGCGGGAGGCCAGCAGCTCGGCGGCCATCGACCTCACCCAGTCCTGCACGCAAACGATGTCGTCGGTGACGAGCTGGTGAAGGCGCTCGTCAGTCATTCGGTCAGCCACCGAAGGACTCCTTCCACTCCACGAAGTCGTCGTCGTCGCGGTCGATCTCGATGCCGTGCGCGTAGTGCAGGTACTCGACTACCTGCAAGTGCTCACGGCCGGCGGCCTCCAGCTCGGTGATGCGGGCACGGGCATCGGCTGCCGTCTTCCGGGCGCTGAGAATGGCGTCGAGCATTACGTCGATGGGCAGGCACTCGTTGTGGGCAGCCACCTCGCCCAGGTGGACGTGTTCGATGTGGACGAGGTCGTCGACCACACCGCACTCGCAGACAGGGCACAGCTGGGCGTTTGCGACGGTCGGCGGAGTAGTGGTGACCGGTCCGACGTCGATGGTGTGCCCGCCATGGCAGGCACCGGGAGAGCAAGAGCAGGGGGCGGTCATCGGCATGTCCTCGGTGGAGGTTCGGCGGGAACGGCGGGTCGCGAGCGCGTCCACCGAGGCGCGGGCGAGATCGTCCAGCCAGCTGGTCCCTGTGATGCGCTCACGCATACCGTCGTGTCGGTCAGGCATTGGTCTTCGCCTCCTCGGTGGGTTGGGTGAATCGATCGCCGCGGCCGTATCGCTCGGCGCACTCACGGCACTCGCGCTGGACCGGGTGGGCGATCTCGCCCATGCCGTCCTCACTGGGGAAACAGGTCCCGACGAGGTACAGGTCTCCGGCGCCGATGCTGTAGCGGTCGCAAACAGCGCACCAATGGACTTTCCGGGCGCGGCGCAGGATGGCGCTAGCCACGTTGCCCTCCTCGGGTGGTCAAGACGCCGATGACGTAGCCGACGGCGAGGGACGCCCAAATCCATATGTCCATCACGCCTCCTCGGTGGGGACGTACACGAGGGTCAGCAACTCGGCGGTGGCGAACAGGCCACCGGACGGCAGCGGCGGCCCGCCAGGCAGCGCGCAGTCCCAGGATTTTCCGTGGCGCTGCCAGGCGTCGCCGTCCTGGTCGCACACGATGGACCGTGACGGCAGCTCGGCCAGTTCGGCGGCCGTGGTGATCTCGCGGGCGGGTGGCCGCCAACCAGCGGTGAGGACGAGGTCCACCGCGCCTCGGAAGAACGGCGCCAGGAAGGTCTGGCCGTGGCCGCGCTGCGAAACCGCGTCGAATTGCTCGGCGAGGGTGTCGCGGTCACTCACCGGACACCGCCTCGAACAGGTCCCGTATGCCGCCCTTGTACAGGCTGTCGATGTCGAACTCGTCCGGTATGACGAGGGTGCCGACGACCTTGTTCGAGTAGTCCATGTACCCGGACTCACAGTTGGCGACCAACAGGTCAACGCCTGCCTCGTCCATCTCCACGTCGGTGAGCTTGTAGCAGTCGTATCCGTCGGTGGCTGCGGCGTCGAGCAGGTCGCCGAGTCGTTCGAGGGCAGGCCGGTTGCCGTCGGCCTGGAGCCAGAAGTGCCAAACCTCGCCCTCGTTGTCGTTGGTCTCGGTGAAGCGGATGAACGTCAGGTCAGCCATTGGTTTCGGTCTCCTCGGTGATGTCGCGGTGGGCGTAGCCACATGCGGTGTTGGGATCGCGCTCCGGGTACAGGCATTCACTGGCCATCACGCACCCGCCTTGCCGTCGAGGAGGGCGAGGATGTCGCGGCCGTCCTTGGCCTGCCGGTATCGGGTATCGACGTGGTGGACATTGGGCTGGTTCACCCACGTGGTGGCGAGGGCACGGACCGCGTCGAGGGTGGTGCGCATTTCTGCCGTCGGGTCGTAGCGGTCCTCCTCGGCTTCGAAGTCGCCCAGCTCGACCTTCGACGAGCAGTGGTGGCACAGGCCGGTGTCGAGGTCGGCGTACGCCTGTTCGATCGCCTCGTCCCGGGTCTGCCCGGTGTTCGGCACATCGACCGCGGTGGACGCGCCGGTGGTGAAGTTGATGCGGTGCGGTTCAGGCATTCGGAGTCTCCTCGGGGAGGGTGCGGCCGTCGATGAGCAGGAGCAGGGCGCACCCGTCCTCGATCTGCTGCACGGCAGCGTCGTCGACGGGTACCTGTGCCACCCACTGGGAAGCCAGGGAACGGACGGCGGTGAGCTGGTCGCGGCGGGCGGTGCGGTCCAGGCGGGCCAACAGGTCGCGGCGGCGGTACTTTTCCATCCAGTTCGCGCGGGACTTCCACAGGGCTTCGATGGTCCGTTCGGCGGTGCGACGGCGGACAACTTGGTGGTTGTGGCGTTCGGTGCGGGCTTCGATCTCGTCGGCCAGCTCGGCGAGCAGATTGCCCGCGACGGCGAGCGCGTGCCCGCCTGACGGGATGCCGCCGCGCGGTCGGGCGAAGGCGGCCATGGTGCGGGCGTCGGCGACCAGGTCACGGGGCGTGGTCATCACCGGCCGCCTTCGGGGAGCAGGTACAGGGCGACGGTGCGCAAACCAGTCGGGCGCTCGGCTCGAACAACGTTCGACGAGTACAAGCGGGCGGGCGTAGCGATGACCCAGTCCCCGCCGCATGCGCGGACGTGCGTGTACCCGATCAGTGAGCCAGGTGGCGCCGGTTCGTGGTCGGTGGTGATGCGCAGGCCGTGACGGGCAGCGACAGATTCGAGTTGGCTGGCGAGCTGGCCGAGGTCCGGGGTTCGAGTTGAGCTCTGGAGCCAGGTGCGAAGCTCCCGCGCCATCTGCACCAGGGGTGAGGCGATCTCGGCAACGGCGTTCAGGGAGTGCCCGCCATCCACGCCAGGCACGCGGAGCAGCAGTTCGCGGGCGGCGGTGATCTCCTCAGGGGTAGGGGTGGTCATGCTCGGATCTCCTCGGTGATGGTGAGCGGGACAGGCGCGCACTCGGGGCAGGTGTCGGTTTCGCGAAGCAACCACCCCTCTGCCTCGAGCTCGGCGCGGAGCTGGGGGTGGATGACGGCGGGGTCCTCGGTGGCGGTGAGGTGCCGGCGGACCATCGCTCCGCACCAGTCGCAGGTCAGGGTCAAGGTGCGGCGGGTCACCGGATCTCCTCGGCCGTCTCGGCCATGAACGTGAGAGTGACCAGCGCGGTGTCGTTCTCGTGCCGCACCTGCGGGCCCTCCTTTGTGATGCACCAGGGGAATTCCTTGCCGCCGACGGTGAGGGTCTTGGCGGTGTGGTTGACGATCACGTGCGGGGCGATGTCGAAGCTCATGCGGATCTCCTGGGCAAGGTGTCGTAGTAGGCGGGATCAGCAGGCATCCACGGCAACGTGGTCCCGTGCTGCAACTGGGTCGGCCAGGCTCGTTCCTCGCGGGACCCACGCCAGGACACGACGTCGACCAGCTCGGCGCGAGGACGGCCAGGGTCGTTCTTCGCCCGGCGCAGGCCGAATCCGAATTCCGACCAGCGGCGGAACAGGCTCGATCCGGACGGGCGCATCATGCGGTCGCCGTTGCCGTCGCTGGCATTGCCCGCATGCGCCTCGGTCAGCAACGCAAACCCGTGCTTCTCGCGGAGCAGGTCGAGCTGCCACACCAGTTCGCGAGCAGCGGATTCGTCGTTGGCGTTGGCGTGGTGGAGCTTGTACAGCGGGCCCAGCACCAGCAGGTCCGGCGAGGTCGCGGTGACCGTGCGGTCGAGCCAGGCGGTATCGCGTGGGGAAAGCAGGTCGATTCCGGCGGGGCGCATCTCGATGAACATCTGGTCGGACCATTCAGTCGCGGTCAGTCCATGCTTGGTGCGGGCGGCGTCGACCATGGACACCATCCACCGAAACCGTCGGCGGGACTGGGCAGGTGAGTTCTCGCAGTCCACGACGAGCACCCGGATACCCCGGTGCCCTGCACCGAGCGGTTCGCCGGTGAACGGGTGCACCCCCGCGGCCATGCAGCAGGCGAGCTGGCTACACAGGACGGTCTTGCCGCCACCCTCCGCGCCCGTGAGGACGATGCGTTCCATCCGCTCGAGCAGGCCGGGAATGATCCAGGACCGCAGATCCTCGATGGCGAGGAAGTCGCCCATGGGCATCGGCGGGGGCAGCGTCAGGTCCGCGGTGCGTCGCTCGGCATCGTCGCAGGCGCGGCGCACCTCGGCGATGGCCGCGGCGATATCGGCGGGATCGTCGCCGGTGGTCCATGCCGACTCCATCCGCTGGGCCAGGCGGGTACCGATCCCGGACAGTGCACGCGCGGTGGCGAGGTTGCGCAGCCGGTCGACGAGCATCGGCACCGACGCCGGAAGCGCCGCTACCTCGTGGCACTTCATCAGCTTCATCACGTCGACCCGGTGCGGGACGAGCCCGCGTGACTGCGCCTCCACGAGGACTGTCTCCGGGGTGACAGGGCGATCGGTGGTCAGCAGGCCGGTGATTACCGCGGCGATGTGGCGGTGGACCGGGTTGAACCAGTCGTCAGCCAACAGCGACACGAACAGGTCGCGGTGCTCGGGCGAGTTCATCGCGGCACCGAGGATCGCCTGCTCGGCGGTCAGGTCGTAGGACTGTGCGTCGCTCATTCCTGCCACGCCCGACCCGACTCGATGGCCCCGGCCTTATGGGTGCCGACCAGTCGACTGGTCGCCTTGAGGCGCAGCTGCTCGTACTGGCGGCGGAACGTGGCCATGGAGCGGATGTTCGCGCGCCAGAACGGATCGTCCTGGCACCAGTCGATGAGCCGCAGCGCCTTGTCGAGCTTGTAGCCATCGCGGTCGAGGAGCAGGCGAGCCTCACGACGCCAGGCGGTGGTGATCGTTGGAGGCTTGCACCCGTTGTCGATCATCCGGTCGGCGAGACGGTTGCAGAGGGCATCCACGTCGGCTCGGTCAGGCTCTGCCGACTCTTCCTTCGGCGGCGTCGCCGACGAGAGTATTTCTATTGGAACTACTTCTCTAAGAACGTGCGTCACCGGTGGCCCTACCCGTCCGGTCACCGGTGTCCCTACCCCCGCGTCACCGGTGTCGCTACCCGACGCGGGTGTCCCTGCTTCCGGGAGGGGTTCGTCGTCGGCCACGGGGGTGGGGACACCGGTGTCGCTACCCGACACCGGTGACGCGGTTTTCAGGACGTAGCCGCTCGGCGCACGCACCGAATGTTCGGCGTCGCGGGTGAACGAGTAAGACGACCCGGCCGCGTTCGCCCACCGTGCGTGCACCGTGATGGCACCGGCTGCTTCCAACTCTCGCAGGGCGCGGTCGATGGACTTCACCGATGTGCGCAGCCGGGTGGCCAGCTTGGTGCGCGACTCTCGGGCGAAGCCGGTGGACTTGTCCGAGCGTCGGCGCAGCACGGCCCACAGACGGAAGGCACGGTCGGAGATCTCGGCGTCGATCACCCACTCGGGGACGACGGCGAAGTAGTTGTCGGCGGCGAGGTTCACGCGCACTCCCCGAATTCGATTCCGGGAGTGCCGGCGGCGCGGCCGATGGCCTTCTTCACGCCCGAGGCAGACATGCCGACAACCTCGCCAATCTCGGCGTTCGTCATGCCGTACTGGCGAGCGAGCGCCAGGTATCGGGCGCGATTGACGTTGAGGAGTTCTTGCTGCCGTCGAACCTCATCGAGCATGGCTACGAGATGAGTTTGGGCCTGGTCGTGCGAAGTGTCCCCGAGCACAGATAGCATGGGGTCACCTCCCTTCCGCGGTGATGCGTGGTTGGGGGCTAGGCCTCGATCGGTGTTACCAGCACCGGCCGGGGCCGCTTTCGTATTCGTTTGTCCCGCCAGCATACCCGACCGATCGCCCTGAATCCTGGTGCCGCGCACCAATTTCTGTGAGGTCAGCGATTCATCAGCGATCACTCGGCAACCGCCCGTCGGTACGCGGTGAGCCTGCAATGAACGCCCCAGAACGTGGCGTGATGGGGAGCGCGGCTGATCTCGGTCCACTCCGCGGCGAGCTGGTCGTGGAAGATCTGGTCGCCGGTGCACCCGCCGTCCCCTTCGCCCGCGTAGATCACGAGGTCGCCGGCATAAGCTGCGAGCGCATCGGTAGCCATCGCGGTGCCGTAGGGCGGCCACACCAGCAGCAGAGCCCGATCCGGATGCAGCGCAGCGGTATCAGCACCGCCGTGCTCCACCGGCGAACATGAGTTCGGAAACGTCCATGTTCCGTTGTCGACCGCGGCAATCTGCACGCCGAGCTGGCGCAGCTGCCACGCCCAATAGCCCGCTCCCGCCCCGATCTCGACCACGTCGCGGCCTTCGAGCAGGTCGAGCATCCAGGCCAGGTCTGCTGGGGACGGGATCGACCAGGCGAACACGGTCTGCGGCTCACGATGGAGCAGCGACGGCTTGCCCTCGCCGTACCCTTGGTAGCTCTCGACCGCCCACGGGTCGCCGTAGGGCGCCGTGTCGCGTGGCAGGAGACGCACAAGCTCCCAGTACGGATTGTCTGTCGTCTTGCCGCTGTCGCACTCGGTGTCGGCGAGACGCGCGAATGGTTCGGTGGCGTTGGCGGCGGCGTACAGCGCGGACAGATCGGCGGTGGTCGTCTCGATCTTGTTGCGGCCCTGGTAGTAGGTGATCGCGGTCATGCTGTCGCCTCCTTCGGCGCGGGAACCAGGGAGCCGTCATCGCCGAGCAGGACGACGCCATGGAGCACTGAGTGGATGGGGATCTCGGCCGGGTTGTGGCGGCGCAGCACCAGCCAGCCCCCTTCCATCGCCGACGCGCGGTAGGACTCGACCCATTGGTGGCATCCACCGCACAGCCGAACGAGGTTGGGTGGGCGGTTGATCCACTCGGCGCGCGAACCTCCCATCTGGCGAGGCACCCGATGGTGGGTCTGTCCGCCCGCGTGGAGCAGCCAGGCGCAGCGCTCGCAGCGCAGACCAGCACGAGCAAGGACCAGCTCCAGGACGGCACGAGACGGGCCGGTGTTGCGGCGCTTCATGATCCGTACGCCCCCGATCCGGACAGGGCGATCTCGCTCCGGACGGTGGCCGAGAACGTGCGGCCGACGTCGATGCGGGTCTGCAGCGTGCGGCTGGTGCGTTGAAGTCCGCGCACCAGTGCCTCGGCAACCTCGGCGGCAAGGCGAACCTCGTGGGTAGCGTTGACTGCCATCGCCTTGCGAGCGTCGACCGAGCCCTCGGCGCGCAGGAATGCCTGTGCTTCGGCCAGCTTCGCCGCTTCCTTGGCGTTGACCGCGGCGACATCGGCTTCGTTCAGCTCGGCAGTCACGGCGTCGAGCTGACGGGCCAGCTCGGCCAGGTGGTGGACGACCGCGTTCGGCGTGGTTGGCGCGCTCACTTGCCCTCCTCGTAGTGCGCGATCAGCTCACGGATGGGATCCGGGTTCTGCGACTTGGCGAGATCGCCGTGGCCGAGCTCGGCGAAGCGAGCTACCGCCAGGGCAGGGTCGATTCCCCGGTCGTCAAGCAGGGCGCGCAGTTCCGTGCGGGCGGCATGCGCGGCCTGCGCGGCAAGGTCGGCCGCGCTGGGCGGTGTCCCGCGCTTCTGCTCGGCCTCGTGCAGGTCGCCCTTGTGCCACAGGTCCAGCGCCGCACCGAACCGCATGGCTGCGTTACGCAGTGCGTCGCCGATGGCTTCCTTGATCGCGTTGCCGCCGGACTTGCCGTCGGCGTCGCCGTACCCGTAGCGGGTCACGCCGCACACAGTGAGTCGAATCCACAGCCCGCCGTTACGATCGAGCCGCGGCAATCCGGTGTCATCCATCGCGACCGGTTCCCACGTCCACATCGGGTCGACGTCGAGCAGGCGATCGGTGAGTGCGGCGTGGCCGACGTAGTTCAGGTGCATGGCGGGCAGCCCGTGATAGCCGCCGCACTGACGGCAGTCGGCCTTCGGTGATTCCTTCTTGTAAGGCTTCGGGAGCTGTGAGACCTGGTGGTCAGCGAACGGAAGCCGCATCAGCTCGAGGCCTGTCGGCTTGATCATCTGCTCGGTCACGCGAACGCCTCCAACTTCGGCATCCGACGGGCTTCACGCACGGCGAGAGCGGTCTTGGCCAGCTCCCACCCGCGCGCCAAGTCCAGCGGGTACAACGTGGCGCGGGGCTTGCCGGTGCGGATCGGGACGTGGATCAGCACGCCGTGCGCCAGGTCGATATCGACATGGAGCGGGGAGCGGGCGCCGGTCTCCTGGTCGTAGCGTTCGCTGTGCGCGTAGATCGCGGTCTGGATGGTGACCTTGAGCGGATAGTCGGGGTCAGCCTTTCCCGACTTGATGTCGGCGATCACCACCCGGCCTGTCCCGCGATGGCGGAGCAGCCGGTCGTAGGAACCCGCGGACTGGACTTCGTCGGACACGACGAACCCTTCGGCGTCGATCACTTCCCACGGCGCCATAGCCTCGCTGTACCTGTCCAGCCACGGGATCAGCGGCGGCGGAACGAATTCGGGCGTCTTTCCCGCGTCGATCTGCTCGGCGAACGAGTGGAACGAGGTACCCAACCCGGCGGCTTCGCTCGCGCCGGCCATCTGCTGGGCGCGCTCGACCAACGGTTTGAGTTCGCGTTTGGCCTCAGGCACATTCCACGGGTCGCGATGTGCCGACGCGAGGGCGGCGATCTGGGCGTACAGCGACGGGTCACGGACCACGCCGATGGTGGCGTTCGCGCACTGCCAGGCGGTGAGGTTGGACTTGTCGTCCAGGGTCTCGGCCAGCGTGGAGACGCGGGTGTAGCCGACAGCATTGACGGGGGTCTTGCGACCGTCCTCGTAGCGCAGCGGGCCACAGTCTTGGCTGACCCAGGGCCTGCCGTAGAAGTCGCGCTTGATGCTGTAGTCAGTCATTGCCAGCCTCTCGGGAGTGGGCGGCCATGAGCCGCAACGCTTCTGCCATGTCGACCGCGTCGGCGGCCGTGTGGCTGGTGCAGTGCATGAGGTCGGAACCGTCGTAGCCGCGGACCAGGACACGACCGGTTTCCTCCAGGGCCAGCTCGGTGGAACTGGTGCCGTCGGCCCAGGTCTCGCGGTAATCGTCAGCGCCAGGAACGGCGGGCATCGGCCACCTCCTTCACTGCGTCGATGACGGCGAGGGCGAATGCCTCGGCCTGCGCGGCGGACAGGGTTTCGCGGAACGCGGGCAACTCCCGGTCGTATCCTTCGATCGCGATCCGACCGTCAGGCTCGACCGACACCGCGAGGTGGTTCCAGGAGGAGCCGAAGGTGCGACTCATAGCGCCCCCAGCAGGTCGAGGAGATCGGTTGGCTCGGCGGCGGCCGTCGTGCGAGGCCGGTAAGCGGCCATCCGCACGCGGTGCTTCTCCCACACCGGTCCGGCCTCGGCCTCGCGAGCGGCGTCGAGCAGTTGCGCGGCGAGGTGACGTGCCTCGGCCACCGTCAGCTGCCGCTTGAACAACGCCACACCGACGATGTCGCTGGCCTTTCCGACTGCCAGCTCGGCGACGCCAGCCACCATCCATGACAGCCCGGTGCCGTTCCATGCTGCGTCGCGCGCGATGTTGACGACACCGAGACCGTGGTCGGATGCGATGCAGTGCGCCAGATGTGCGGCGAAGTCGCGGTCGGCCTTGGTGTGCTGCATGCTGACCAGGAACCGGCGGACCAGGTGGCCGTGGACGCTCTCAGTTTCGCGGCTCATGCGGCAGCCTCATCACTGCCGATGTTGCGGAATCCCCAGCGCATCAAGGTCCTCTCGTCGACCCGGTACCCCGACAGCAGCCAGCGGATCGCCGACAGGTGGCCGAGGCCGAGGAGTTCGCGGGCAAAGTTGTAGTCGTGGTGGGCGCACCGGGCCTTGTCGAGGGCGTCGAGCTTCATCCGCCCGCCACCCCAGACGGCAGACGACGGCAGCGGCAGCGGGTGCGAGATCCCGGCAGCACGAGGCAACGACATCTCCACCACCCACGCCGAGTAGTCCTCGTTCGGTTCGGCCAGCACAGTCATGCCCTTTGGCAGGATGCCGAGCTCGGTGTAGGTGTCGCAGCGGATCTTCAGCGCGTGTGTCGTCGACCCGTTGTCAGCCATGAGTCACCGACTTCAGGTCGTCGATCAGCGCCTTCAGCTCCTGGCGGGCGCGGGCGACCGTGCTGCCCGAGGTGGCGGCGCTGTCGCCGAACCACACCCCGGCATGCACACCGCTGGTGATGCGCGATGCCTCTACGGTTTCGGCGCATTCGAGGAGGACGGGGCAGCGCTCGCACACCGCGATTGCGTCCGCTGCCTTAGCTCGGGTGCGGACGAAGAACACGTCGGGGCCGACGGTCGTGCATCGCCCCTGATCACGCCAATGCGGGTCAGCCACGACGGCACTCCTTCCGATCGCAGGTGATGGCGCCGCGCTTGGCCAGCAACATGCCCACGCGCGCCGTGGTGGTCTTGCCGCACCGGGTGCACTGGGCGGCGACCAGCGACGACCGGGCCGCCTCGACGTTGACCTCAGCCAGGCGGTGCACAGCGCAGGACTCGCAGGTGCAGGTGATGATGTCGGCCATTACGCCACCCCCAGCTCACGGGCGATCTGCAGGTCGCGGATGTGGTCGGGGTCCGGGGTGTGGTCGGTCTCGACGGGCTCGCCGTCGTCCTCGTCGTCGCGGTCGAGGGCGGCGATGTAAGCGCGGGTCTCTGCCGTGCCAGCCCATGGCGCGGGCAGCTTGGCCCGCGCCGGGTTGGCGCGCAGGTCAGCGCGGATCAGGACGAGGAGGAAGTAGCAGATCGCCAGCAGGGTGCCGCCGACGATCGCGGCCTGGATGAAGTGGGCGACAGGATTCACTGGCACTCCTTCGACAAGGCCAGGCGCGCAACGGCTTCGGTGAGCAGCGCGGCCAGGGTTTGGGCATCGAACTCGCCGAGGAGCTGCTGGGCGAGAGTGATCATGTGGCTCATGCCGTCCACGTCCCCATCGCATGGGCAGTCGAGGTGCCGGGAGAGCAGCCAGCCGACGATGTGGTCGAGCTGGGCGGAGAGATCGGCGCGGATCTGGTTGTACTCGGCGACCATCGCGGGTTCGGGCCAGCTCATCAGGCACCGCCTTCGCTGTATGGGCTACCGGTCATGGTGTCGCCGATCGTGTTGACGATCCGCTGCACGGTCACCGGGGCGGTCGCCTCGACCAGCTCGCCGAGGCGGGCCTCGATGGCCAGCAGCGCGCCGGCGTTCGCCATTGCCGCAAGGAGGGTCGCCTGCTCGGGGTCGGCGCCGTACGCCCGGCTGAGGTAGTTCACCGCGTCGCGGCGGTGCTTATCGGCTGCGCTCATCGCACACCGCCTTCGAGGCCTGTGACCGAGACGAGCACCGCGGTGCCGTCGGCGCGCTGCTCGATCTGGCGCAGCGTGAACCGGGGGTACGTCGCGGTCGGATAGTCCTGTGGCGCAGGCGGTGCGGGCACGTCCATGGCGTCGATGCGGGCGAGCAGTTCCTTGACGGTCTCGCGCCCCTCGGCGAAGTCGTGGCGGGCGTGGCGCCCGAAGATGCGGAGCTTCATGCCTGCGCCGCCTTCGCCTTGGCCACCTCGAGCTGGGATTCCAGCTGCGCGATGCGCTCGGCCATCGCGGTGACGACCGTGTCGTGGTGAGCCCTGGTCACCGTCGGCTCAGGAGCGGGCTCGGTCTCGATGTGCAGGCGCTCGACCAGCCGTTGGGCCAGGCGGGTCACCGCCAGGTAGTCGTTGTGATCGGTCTTGGCCTGGTGCTCACCCAGCCAGTGGTTGTCATCGTCGAAGCCCTGGAAGTGCAGCGATACTCGGGCGTCGGTCAGGGCGTCGACGACCATCGGGGCCGCTACCTCGGAGGGGTGAGTGGTCGCGGTATCGACGGCATCGGCCAGGTGGTTGCCGATATCGGCGCGAGACTTAGACTGCTGAGGCGTCATGGGTAGACTGCTCCTTGAGTAGATGTGATGCACGGCCGTCGGGATGGACCCCCGGCGGCCGAACTCGTTTACGGGGTGGTGAAGTTGGTGGGCCCTGCCGCGTCCCCTGCGGCAGGGCCTTCCTCACGTCGGGGCTGCACGAGCACCAGGCGTGAGGACGATCGGGGCGTGCCCCGCCGGGAGCTCGACACGGCGTGATGGCCGCGGGCTACACCGACGGGACGCGCCCGACCCGCTTCGGCGGCAAGGGGGTGCGCCGGGCGGGGGTTCTTGGCGAGGTTGCGCACGATGCGGGCGAAGAGCCAGCAGATCGCGGCAGCCGCGAGGCACCAAAGCCCTGCGGCGAGAAGGCCGTAGCCGAGGACGGTGCTCATGCGGATACCGCCGCGCGACGCTTCTCGATCAGCTCGATACCGCGGGGCAGGATCATCAGCGTGTAGTGGGTGCAGGAACCCCACGTGTGGTTGACGACGTGCTCGGTGGCCTGGAAGTGGTGTCCGAACTGGGCGTAGTGGTCGTACTGCACTGCGCCACACGGGGAGTGCCTGACAAAGACGAGGCCCTCGTCGATGAGAAACCGGCGAAGGTCCTTCTCCTTCATGGCCAGCAGCTTCGCCACCTCGCGCACCAGACGAGCACCGCCGGACGCGGTCAGGAAGTCGTCGGCCATCGCGGCCTTCGGTGCCAGCTCGGCGACCTTCTCGGTCAGCTCGGCCACTCGCCGCGCGGACACGGTGAGCGCCTGATGGATCAGTTCGTCGTCCGTGAGCGCCGGTACCGAGGTGTAGCCGCCGGTCTTGCGGATCGCAGGCAGTACCTGGCTGGTGATCCAGCGGCGGAACGTCACGGCGCCTGGCTTGTCGGACCGGATGACGACTTCGTACATGCCAGACTCGGACACCACGGTGACGTTCGGGTTGCCGCGGTTACCCTCCGCCAGGCGGAGGGAATTCACGGTGGCCGGATCCAGCCGTGCGACCACGTTGCTCGGGTTGGAGACGCCGAGTACTGCGCACAGATCGGCGAGGACGAACCATGGTTCGCCGTCGATGACGACGGTGCGCACGGTTGCGCCCTCGTAGATGAAGGGCATCAGGTCGGTGCTCATGCTGCAGACTCCTTGCCGTCGAGGGCGGGCTCGCGGAATGCGTTGCGGATGACGAGGGCCTGACGCTCGGACAGCGGCACCCACTTGGCGCGCTGCGCATCGAGCCAGCGCTGCTCTGCGGGGGTGACCACCGGCGCACTCATGCCGCATCCATGGATGCAGGCTCGGCGCCGTCAATGAGGGAGGACGGGAGGACTTGAAGCGCGCGAGCAATCCGAATCAACTGCCCGACTCGAGGATCGCGAACGCCCCGCTCGAATCGGGTGATGGAATTCGCGCTGACGCCCGAACGGTGCGCCAGCTCGTCTTGGGTGATACCGGACCTAGCACGGGCAGCCCGCAGATTCGCGGACACCCACCCGGTTGAACTGGTCTCCATAAGAGACAGTCAATCACCCAATCGGGTGTACGTCAACACAAAACGGGTGAGTGTCTTCGCAATAATGCGTCTGGGACAATCGCGTGTCCTGGGTTGCCTAATCACCCATTTGGGGGTCACAATCACCCATATGAGCGCAGAAGATGACACCGTCGCGCCCGGGCCGGACCACATCGAGGCGGCCCAGCGGGCGGTAGCGGCTCACCTTCGGGCAGAGCGCGCACGGGCAGACCTGAAACAGTCCGAGCTGGCCGCGGCCGCAGGGTTGAGCACCAACACGATTAGCCGGATCGAGACCGGGTCCCGGGACATGACGCTAAGTCAGCTGTACGCCATCTCGGCCGCTCTCGGCGTCAGCGCCGGCGCCTTCATTGACGCGGCCCAAGCTGCGATGAAGTAGCCCACTCGCCCTGACGCCTCGCAGGTTTGCAGTGACGATAAGGGCTGCCACGCTGTCAAGCCGCGGACCGCGCTGAATCCTCGCCCACCCCTTCGCGTCCTTCATATTTCCGGCTGGAAGGCGTGACGCGACATCCGCTTGAGTGGAAACACCGGCTCCGAGATGCGTCGTTGAATCCGAGCCTGGCGCTGAATCTTTCACTGAGAACCCCTCGCAACGTTCGTCCCGATCGCGACACCCGATCAGTGCACCAATATTTCGAACCCTAGTCCGCTTTATGTTTCAAGTACACAAATATGGGTACGGTTCGCGTAACATTTCGGTAACTGCGGCATATCCCATGGGTTGCCACGCGACTATGCCAAGATGCTGAACAGTCATATGACTGTGCGCATACACACGAGGTCACGATTCTACGAGAGGCGTGTGACAAGTTGGACCAGCCGAAGGACCGCCGCCGGAGACTACGTGTCGCACATGCCATTACGATTCAGGCGCACCGCGAAGCAGCTGACCTAACTCAGCGCCAGCTAGCGAAGCTGGCCGACATCCCGCTGAGCATCTTGCGCAACATCGAGCAGGGACACAGGCCAGTCACGGCCCCGGAGATGGATAGCATTGCGCACGCAGTTGGAATAGAGCCGGAAGTCCTCACTATCGAGGGTCGCCAACTTATCGCCCGCGGCGAAATCCCTGATCGCGCACAGCGAGCCGCCGATGTATGGCGAACTGCGCTCGGTGACTGAAAGATTCCCACGCGATTGCCGATCAATAACTCGACTTTCCCGTTAGCCTACGAAAGATGATGTACGTCGTACTCCTCGTGACCTTGTTGGCCGTCCTTGTGCGCCTGACGCTTCGACACGACGCAGACCAAGAGACGACGTGGGCATTCACCGCAGGGTTGATCGCACTCGTCGCTGGCTGCGTACTCGGCACCGAATATGTCGGAGACCACGGAATCGACAGGGCCGCGCCAAACCTGTTCGGCGAGAACATCTCCGACCTACTGCGAAGCGTGTACCTCATCGCCGGGTGCGCGTGCATCGGCCTGACCGCGCTGCACGGAATCTACGGAGAGTGGGCACCAGACTCCCTGACCGACTACCGCCGACGATGGCTCATCACCTGCGGGGTGGCCGGCCTCATCCTGATCGTCACATCGCGGGCAGGGCTGGCCCGCACGATCCCTGTCAGCGACGAGCTCGAGCTCCCCGATATCGCCAGCGGAATCTACAGCGCCACCTTCTACGCCATGGCAGCGGCGACCGGAGGCCTGATCGCCACCGCTTCAGTGCTGACGATCCGCCTCGACGGGTGGCGAATCGTGCCTGTCGCCACAGGCCTGGTTGGTGTGCTCGGTGGCAGCAGCGCGGCTGTCACACTCCTCCTGCTCCTGATGCATCGCGAGTGGCTGGCGGTGAATCACGCCGCGGTTACCACCGGATGGGCGCTGCCGCTGATCGGAATCCTCACTGCGGCGGGGTTATGGGGGATCATCCGCGCAGCGGTCGTGGCGAGGAGGCAAAGCACCTGACCCTCGCCGCGCACAGGCTGATCGAACTTCCCTGGATTCGAAGTCAACTCCCATCGCTGAATATGACAGCGCGCGTCGGGCTCAGGCTGCGGCGGACGATGTCGTAGCGTTTCTGCCCATCTCGCTCCAGCTCGATGATGCGGACCCTCTCTTCGAGGTCGGCGGTTTGCAGGTACGCCTGCACCTCCCGCACCCGGAAGTCGATCGGGTCTCCACCCTCGGCGAGTGGGACCGGAGGCGGCAACTTGGTCGGCACCGGCTCATCCGACCCAACCCACCGCAGGTGGACACGACGAGGATTCAAGACGCGGGTGCCAACGCCGCCCCGGAACAGTCGCACCTCTACCAACGCCCTCACCACCGATCGCCTGTCCGTCATCGCCAGCTCCTCCCACTTCGCACCCGCCTGTGGACCGGCAAGCTCGGCCACCAGCGGCGACGGAATCGCGGCCCGCGCACGACGTTTGGCAGAGGCGATCTGAGGCATCAGCTTGCCTTCCAGCCGTGCGAGCGTGGCAGGTGAGATCGATCCATCTGCGGCCTGGTCGATCAGGCTGTCGAGTCGGGCCTGCAGGGCGCGCTCCTCGTCGAACGCCGCCGCGGCTACCTCGTCACCGACAGTCAGGAGCTTGAGTACGTCAGGTGACTCCAGTCGATCAAGTACTGCCCGCTCCACCAACTTCTCGACCGGCCGGACTAGAGCAGCCGTACAGAAGTTGTCACCACACGTGAGCCCCTTTCCCGGCTGGCCGGACTTATCTATCTGCCCCCGCCGGATCACAAGCCCCCCGCCGCATTCTCCGCACAGCCCGACCGGCGCAGTCAGGAGCCAGACAGGCGTCACGCCGCGGTGTGTCACCCGCGACGAATCGTTGAGAATTGTCTTGAGTCGTTCATGCTCGTCGATCGTGAGGATTGCTGGCCAGGTGGCTGGCCCGGTTACCTCCCCTCGGGTGACGCGCAGCGCGGCGTAGGTCGGGGAGGTGATCAGGGTGCCGATCGTGTTGGATCGCCACCGTCCCGGGTTCCCTTTATTCGGTCCGGTCCGAGCAGGTCGGGGCGCTGCGATGCCAGCCTCGTTCAGGCGGACGGTAATCGAGTGGACCGACTCCCCCGCCAGGATGCGGCGGGCGATGTCACGGACCACGACAGCGTGCTCCTTGAAGATCTCGCGCCCGATCGACTTGCCGGTGCGCTCATCACGGATGATCTTGTACCCGTAAGGAACTTTCCCATGCGGTCTGCCATCGGCCGCGACCTTGCGCATGTCGCGCATCACGCGCTTGCGGGTCTTCTCCACCTCGTACTCATCTTCGATCGCATCCTGAGCCGTCCGCTTGCGATCATCTGGGTCGCGCATGTCGTAGATGCGACCGCCGTACATCCACAGGGCGCCCGCCTCTTCGAGCGTCTCGCGTAGCTTGATGTGCCATTTCAGTTGGCGCGTGGACCGCGACGACTCCCAGGTGATGAGCATTCGTTGCTTGGTCGACTTCTGCCGCAGCAACTCCATTGCACGCTCATAATTGGGGCGGGCCTTGCGCGAGTACCGGGATGCGCCGATGTCGTCCTCGATCAAGGTCTCGATAATGTTGACACCCCGCTCCGCACACCATGCGACCGACTCGTCTACCTGCTCTTCTGTCGAGTCGCTGCTGCCGTCGCGGTCGTCGGATACGCGAGCCAGGATGATGGCCTCGATATGGCTCCAGTCCAGTTGCATGAGGCGATGCTACATCTGGGTATTGACAATTCGCCCCACTGACAACACAAAGGTGCTGCAGCCCAGCAACTTCGAACGCGTCCCGCACTTCTTCGGACAGCGCGGTGGTATCGCCGACAACGAGCGCGGGCAGCAGCCCTGCCGCGGCGGGTGGCAGTGCCATGGCGGATGCGTCGACCAGATCCGTTCGGATGCTCGCCGCGAGCCGTTGCCACCACGGCGGCTCGCCGATCCGCTTCGGCGCATCGGTTACGTGCAGCGTGGCAACAGTCAGATCCGCGCGGTTCGGCTCGCTGACCTCGGCCCGGAACCGTACCAGCTGTCCAGGCGACAGCTCGGCCCATTCGCTACCCTGCGCGAGCACCACGATCGAACCGCCGGCCTGCGTCCACTCCTGGCCCTGACCGAACTCGCGCAGACCTGCCCGAACAATCCACCGCCGCTCGCCACCGAACCCACCGGCGCGCATGGGCTTCGCATCGTCGGTGACGACCGCGAACACGTTCACCGATCGACCGAACGACTCCCGCAGCGGGTGCGACTGGACATGATGCTCCTGCCAAGCACCCGCAGCCCCGAAGCCTGCCCCGAGCAACATCGTCGCCAACCCGGTCACCGCGACAACCCGCCATCGCTCCCGCCGATGCGCCATCGCCCACAGCAGCACCACCCACAGCCCGATCGCCACCACCACGGCACCAACCGCCAACGCCGATCCCGCAACCCACCCCATGGTCACCGCGACGATCGTTGCCACCCAACACCCGAGCGCCGCAGGCACCAGCCGCATATCGAGCACCTGCTGCCCAGGCTCCTCCTCCCTCACCGCTCCGTGCTGCTTCGCGCCTGTCCGCCAACCCTGCGCCCGTTTTTCCACTGCCACCGGCAGCCACGCCGACCACGTCCGTCGACTTTGCCCCGACTCCTCCTGCGACCTGCCCTCCCGTTCCGCCGTACCCGTCCGTGTGTGCCCCTGTGCCGCTGTCTGTTCAGCCCCCACGCGTTGCACCACAGTTGTTGCTCGGTGCCGTGCCAACGCCTCCCGCAACGTTCCCTCGCCCGGCGCGACCCTCATCCGTCAGCCACGTCGTCATATCCGGGCGTACCACTGCCCGCGCCTCCCGCAGGCCGGTCTGCGGCACAGCAGGTTTCGCCCAGCGTGCTCAGACATGTCGGCCCGACGATGTCGTCCGATCGGGGCGCGCAGTCCTCCGACGCCTGCAAGGTCTGATCTGTGGCGTGCTGAGTCCCGTGCCGCGCGCACAGCCACACCGGGCAGCTCATGCCATCGCCTCCACACATGCGGCACTCCGGTGATAATCGCCAGCGGTGCGCGAACTTTCACGCTCGCCGCTGCGATACGTCCGAAAGATCATGTCGTCACCAGGTCGCGCAATCGGGCCAAGCGAGCGGGGCCGATGCCGTCGACCTCGCCGAGTTGAGCGACGTCGGCGAAGCGACCGTTGGTCGAGCGCCACGCGAGGATCGCTTTGGCGGTGACCGGGCCGACGCCTGGTAGCGCGTCCAGTTCCGCTTCGGTGGCGGTGTTCAGATCGATGCGAGATTTGCCTGTCGTCCCGCCGCCGGAGCTGGGGCCTGCGGTACTCGAACCCACCGTGCTCGACCTTGCCGTGTTCGAGCTCGCGTTGTTCGGGCTGGCGGCGGGTGCGCGACCCGCGCCGATCATGATGCTGCCGAGGCGGGGTTGTCCGACTTGGGGGTCGGTAGCGCCGACGACAACCTGGTCGCCGTCGGAGAGCCGTTGGGCCAGGTTCAGGCCCGCCAGGTCAGCGCCTTCGCTGGTGCCGCCTGCCTTCTCGAGTGCGTCGGCGATCCGAGAGCCGTCCGGCAATCGGTGCAGCCCTGCCCGTTCGACCAAACCGACCACACTGACGACAACATCAGCGCTCGCGGTCGGGCCCTGACCGGCTATCGCCGCCGGCACGGTGGTCGGGCCTGGCTCAACCGCAATGCTTTCCGCCCGCAGTACCGGCACCGGCGGCACCGCCCGGGCAATGGGCTGATCGCGCAGCACCATCACGCCGGTCAGCACCACCGCGATGACGCCGACCAGGCCGAGCACCAGCACACCGCGACGCCCCGGATCCAGCCGTGCTTCACGAAAGCGCTCGGGCACCAGCCGATTTCGCCCACGCGAGGCACCGTCGTCGAGCCACCCCGGCGCCGCGACCGCTCCCGCCGGCCCCGACGACGGTGCGAGTTCGTCGTCGTCCCAGTGCCCTGCGTCGTCATCAGTGCGCGAATCATCCGTCCCGGAACCCATCCCGGACTCGCGCAGCGGCTGACGGCTCGGCCGCTCTCGCTCGCGGACCGCCAGGCCACCCAGCCGCTGCCGTACCCGCTCGTGCTCTTCGTGTCGTGACATGGCAGCGACGTTATGCCGACGCCGACCTGACGAACCCACGCTGACCTGGGCCGGAAAGAAGCCTGTGGATAACTCCTGCCCTGTGGATAACTCACCGCTCAGCAGACCTCGCACCCGGGATCCGGCCTGCCCGAATAGATACCGTGCGCTCATGGCCGATTCGACGTATTCAAGTACCCATGGATCTCGCACAACGATTCCGCGACTTCGCACTCCGCGAGGCGCGCGACAATTCCGCGCTCTATCACCGGCGAGCACTGGATATCAGCACCGACCCGGTGGTGCTGGCGCTGATCGCCCAATTGCCCACGGACAAGCAGCAACCCAACCTGATCCTGGCTGCCGCGCGAGTGAACGGTGCGATCGCGGTTCCCTACAGCGAGTTCAGCGAACAGCTGCGGGAGAACTGGCCGGCGATCTCGGCCACGGCACTGACCCGGCGGACCCAGACGAACGAGGCGGGCCGGGCGGCGACCTTACTGCCGGTGCTGGCCCGGCTACCCGGACCGCTGTCACTCGTCGAGGTGGGTGCCTCGGCCGGATTGTGCCTGTACCCGGACCGTTTCAGCTATCGGTACGACGCAGCCGCGCTGGATCCGCCCGACGGTCCGTCGCCGGTTGTGTTGACCTGCACGACAACCGGTCCGGTGCCGATCCCAGACCAACTCCCCCGAGTCGTCCATCGAGCGGGAGTGGATCTGAATCCGCTCGATGCCGGCGACAAGGACGACCAGCAGTGGCTGTCTGCCCTCGTCTGGCCGGGTCAGGACGAGCGGCTGGCTCGGCTGCGCGCGGCCTGTTCGATCGCCGCCGCGGATCCGCCGACCATCGTGGCCGGCGACCTGAACGAGCAGATCACCGAGTTGGTGCACGCGGCACCGCACGACAGCACGGTAGTGGTTTTCCACAGCGCCGTGCTCAGCTATCTCTCGCCGCGGGCGCGGGCGGACTTCCGGGCAATGGTGCGGGAGCTGCCCTGCCACTGGGTTTCGCAGGAGGGCCCCGGGGTGCTCGCATCGCTCGTCGACCGGTTGCCGGCGCGCGAGTCGGCGGCGGCTCAGCTGGTGCTCGCTCTCGACGACGAGCCGTTGGCTTTCGCCGGGCCGCACGGCCAGTCGCTGGACTGGTTCGGCCCGGCGTAGCGACCTCAGATTCGGCGCATCACCGACACGACACGGCCGAGGACGACTGCTTCGTCGCCGTCGATCACGGAGTAGGCGGGGTTGCGCGGTTCGAGTTGGACGTGACCGTTGCGGCGGCGGTACACCTTGACCGTGGCTTCCTCACCGATCATGGCGGCGACGATATCGCCGGAGTTGGCTTCGCGCTGACTGCGGACCACGACGAGGTCGCCGTCGCAGATCGCGGCGTCGATCATCGAGTCACCGCGCACCCGCAGGCCGAAAACCTCACCGCGGCCGACCAGTTCACGCGGCAGGGTCATGACGTCGTCGGGGTTGTGCTCGGCCAGGATCGGGGTACCCGCGGCGATGTCGCCGACGACGGGCACCGACACCGAGGCGTCGGAATCGGCGGCGGGTCCGCCGCGCAGGAACAGGCGCACGTCGATGGGACGGGCCATGGTGGCGGCGCGGCGCAGGAAACCGTCCTCCTCCAACGCCTTCAGGTGTTGGGAGACCGTGGATGTGGAGCGCAAACCCACCGCGTCGGCAATCTCCCGAGTGCTCGGTGCGTAGCCGTGGGCGAGCACCGAATCCCTGATCACGGCGAGGATGTGTTGCCTGCGAGGAGGCAGGTTCGCGGCGTCGAGGTGGTCGAAGTCGTCGTATCCGGTCATCGGGGAATCGTAGATCCACACCCGATCACCACTTCAGTGCAGGTTCCTCGCGAAACAGTTCGACAGCGGCAGGACGTGATAGGGCGCGAACAGCGGAATCCGGTGGTAGCCACTGCGCTCGTAGAACCGCACGGCGTCGGGCTGCAGATGCCCGGTTTGCAGGATGATCCGCGGCCGACCGGCCGCGCGGACGGATGCTTCGGCCGCTTGCAGCAGCGCGGTCGCGGTTCCGGTGCCGCGGTAGGCGGGGCGGACGAACATCCGCTTGAGTTCGAGGTCACCGGCGTTCCAGCGCAGTGCGGCGTGCCCGACAGGCTCCGCACCCGCATACGCGACGAACGTCTGGTGCACGGTCGCGCTGTCGACCGAGATCGGCGAGGGACCGCGCCGGGTGAGCTCGAGGTGCGCGTAGCGGGGACCGACCTCCGCCGACATCTCCGCGCGCAGCATCTCGGCATCCGGGTCTTCCCAGCCGACCACGAGGACCCGCGGCGAAAGATCAGTCTTGGGGGAAGTGTTGCCAACCATGACAACCACGGTAGGCCGCGGATCATCGCCACCGGACGGGTTGGCCTCAGCGAGATTCTGAACCGGCACCGCTCAGACACATCCGCCCGGCAACACCGCGACGGCGAGTGCGCCGACACCGAGGTGCACGCCGAGTGCGGGACCGAACTCGGCAACGTACAGTTCCCGGACCTCGGGCAGCTGCTCACGCAGTTGCGCCGCGATGTTTTCGGCGGCCTCGGGCGCACCGAGGTGCTGAATGCCCAGGGCCGCACCGTCGGAGGCGGCCGCGTCTACCGCGGCGGCTACCAGCTTGGCGTAGGCGCGCGATCTGGTTCGCACCTTCTCGCGCATTTCGAGCTTGCCCTCCACCAGCTGCAGCAGTGGCTTCGTCACCAGTTCGCTGCCGAAGAACGCGGCGGCACTGCTCAGCCTGCCGCCCTTGCGGAGTTGCTCGGTACGGTTGACCAGGATGAACGTGCGAGAACGGGTCGCGGCCGCCACCGCGCACTCGTAGACCTCGTCCAGCGCCTCACCGGCCACCGCCCTGCGCGCGGCGGCCAGTACCGGCAGACCGGTGGCCAGACCGGCACCGAGCGAATCGACAACGCGCACACAATCTTCGGCACCCATGTCGCGCACCGCCTGGCGACCCGATTCCCAGGTCGCCGACAACCGGCGCGACAGGTGCACCGCGACAACCCCGTCACCATCGCTGTGGCTCAACGCGCGTTCGTAGGCTTCACGCAGTTCGCCGGGCGAAGCGGCCGAGGTGGTGACCGAGTCCGCCGTGTAGTCGATCTCGATCGGGTCGACACCCTCCCGGATCTCGCGCTCACCGACGAGCACATGCAACGGCACCACTTCGATACCGAGCTCGGCGACGAGATCGGCGGACAACCCCGCCGCCGAATCGGTGACCACCACAACGGCCACGGACTACCGGACCTCCTGCAGCGCCTTGGTCATCGCCGTCGCCACTGCCGCGTGCCCAGCCCAGCCCCAGTGGATGCCATCCGGGTTCGCGGACCCCGACTCGATGTCGTCACGCACGGCCTCCCCGAGGTCGACGAGCGGCACCGAGGTGCGACCGGACCACGCCTGCAAGGCCTTGACCGCCCGTGCCCGGCCCCGGTGCACCCGCCCGTAGGCGTCGCACTTGTGCACCGACGGCAGCACCGCCACGACGGGCAGCTCCGGACGCAGATGGTTCAGCGCGGTACGCGACTGCTCCAGGTAGTCGACGCTCACCTTCGGCGGAAGGGCAACCGGGCGACCGAGTTTCGACAGCTTCGGCTGCAACCAGTTGTAAGAGGCTCGCACGCCACGGCGCAACCGCGGCGGACGGATGTAGCGGATCATCTCCCGCAGCGCGGTGGGCAGCGGGGACGGCAGGGTGTCCATGCCGCCGACCGCGAACACGACCGCCCCGGCGCGCGGCACCGCGGCCCACACCCGAGGATCACCGATCAGCGCCCAGTACGCATCGCGACAGGTCCAGCCGATCCGCGCGATCAGCTCGACATCCCAATCCAGCTCCGCGGCGACCATATTCGGCCAGATCCGCGGATCGTCGGCAGGCAGCCCACCCTTGGGACCGTAATAGGCGAGCGAGTCGGCGATCACCAGCAGCACAGGGCGCGGTGCGGCGGACTCGACTGGCCGGGGCGATCCGGATTCCTGGATGAGCAAAGACCCGGCAGTTGCCTCGGCCACCGATTCACCTTGCGGTGCACCAGAGTTCGTGGACGCTTCGACGAGATTCGTGTCTGTGGCCGACGACGTCAGCAGGCTGTCCACGGAGTCGAGGTCACCGTCCAGGCGTGCAGCGGGGGGATCGGCCGGCGCCTCGGCAGGGCTGATTCCGTCGGCGGCAGCCTCTACCACAACCGAAGGAGCTTCGGAATCGTCGGCCGAGGTAGTGACATCGGCGTCGGACAGAACCGGATCAGTTGCTTCCGGTCGGAGTGTTTGCGACACAGCCGGATCGAGCGGTCCGTCGGTATCGGCCACTTCCGCCGAATCCTGGACGGGTACGTCGCCGACGGGAGCCGAGGCATCGGCCGCGGCGATATCCGCATCAGGCTGGTCGGTATCCCCTTGCACAACAACGGAGTTCACGTCGCCGAGCTCAGCTTTCGAACCATCACCCGAGACGACCTCGGCCGATGCTGTGACATCGGAAGCCTCGTTATCAGCCTCCTGCACGGAACTCGAAGCGCTGTCGGCCACATCGAGTTCACCCTCGGCATCGTCACCGATCGAGGTCACCACGCTGTCGGGGCCGACGCTGCCGTCGGAGGAATCATCGACGGCTGGCGATTCGGAATCCGCTGTCCCCGAGCCGGACTCGACGGCGTCTGCCGCCGAGTCGACCGGCTCGGGTTCAGCGACGGCCGGCGGGGGGAGCGGGCCGAACAGGGCATCGGGCAGCGATCGTTCGCTACGCGCGGTGACCTGCTTGAAGAGTTCGTCCGGTACCGAACGGATCGGCTCCTCGCGCTCTGCGCGAGCGGGTGGCGGACCGAAAAGCGCGTCCGGCAATTGCCGGCCGGCTTTGGCCGTCACCTGCTGGAACATCTCATCAGGTACCGATCGGACAGGCTCTTCATTGGACATCGGGAGCTACCTTCGCCGCTGCGTTCCAAACATCGAGGCGCCAGCCGGGTCGGTCGATATCCGGGCCGTGACTGGAAAGCTGCACCCAGCTGGTATTGGCCAGCCCGCCGAGGGCAGGCCAGTTCTCCGGTGGCAGTTCCAGCAACGCGGCCGTCAGAGCAGCGATCAGCCCGCCGTGCGCAACCAGGATGATAGTCCGACCGGGCCAATCCTGCCGCTCGTTGTACAGTTCGCGCACCACAGGCAGCGCCCGCGCACCGACCTCGAGCTTGCTCTCGCCACCGGGCGGTGTGTAGGTGGCGTCGAGACGCCACTGCACCCGCGCGCCGGGGTAGTCGGCGTCGACTTCGAGGTGGGTCAGGCCTTCCCAGTCACCCAGGTTGGTCTCGCGCAGCCGCCGATCGGTGATGACAGACAGATCGGTGATGTCACCGAGCGCCTGCGCGGTTTCCTTGGCCCGACGCAGATCGGAGGCGTGGATCGCGATGGAGTTGCGTGAACCCAGTTCGCGCGCAGCCTCTTTGGCCTGCTGGCGACCGAGTTCGGTGAGATCGGTGTCGATCTGGCCCTGCATCCGGTCGGCCGCGTTCCATTCGGTCTGCCCGTGCCGCAACAGGATCAGGTTGCGCACATGGGCGTACTTGCTCACTCGTTGATTCCCTCTACCTGCGCGTCGTCGTCCGCGGCCGGAGTCGGGAGTGCGGCGATGCCCTCGACGGGAACCGCCGGGCAGTCACGCCACAGGCGCTCGAGTGCGTAGAAGTTACGCTCGTCGTTGTGCTGGACGTGCACGACGATGTCGACGTAGTCGAGCAGCGCCCAGCGACCCTCACGGGTGCCTTCGCGACGGACCGGCTTGTGGCCGGCTTCGCGCAGCTTGTCCTCGATGTTGTCGACGATCGCGTTGACCTGGCGCTCGTTGGGCGCCGACGCGATGACGAAGCAGTCGGTGATCACCAGCTGCTCGGAGACGTCGAGCACGACGACATCGGTGGCGAGCTTGTCGTCGGCCGCGAGTGCGGCGACCGTGGCCATCTCGATTGCTTCGGTGGAGGCACTCATACGGTCTCCTCCTGGGGGGTCAGACCCTCGCTCATGTGGCTCAACGTCAGCTACCTTCCGTTCCTGCGGGCACATAGAGGTGCCGCTTCGATATGTACTGCACCACGCCGTCGGGGACGAGGTACCAGACCGGCCGACCAACCGCGGCGCGGCGGCGGCATTCGCTCGACGAGATGGCCAGCGCGGGGATCTCGACCATCGTCACGGCGTCGGCGGGAAGGTCCCGCAGATGCTCCTCGAGATGATCGGTGTTCAGTTCGTAACCCGGTCGGCTCACCCCGACGAACTTCGCCAGTTCGAACAGTTCGGTCCAATCCTGCCATGTCAGGATGTTGGCCAGCGCGTCCGCACCGGTGATGAAGTACAGCTCGGCGTCTGGGTGTGTGTTTTGCATCTCGCGCAGGGTGTCCACCGTGTAGGTGACCTTGTTGCGTTCGATGTCGGCCCGGCTGACGGAGAACCTCGGGTTGGACGCGGTGGCGATGACGGTCATCAGGTAGCGATCCTCGGCGGGGCTGACCTGCTTGTTGACCTTCTGCCACGGCTGGCCGGTCGGCACGAAGATCACTTCGTCGAGCTCGAACCGGTTCGCGACCTCGCTCGCCGCGACCAGGTGGCCGTGGTGGATCGGGTCGAAGGTGCCGCCCATGACGCCGAGCTTGCGACGCGGCCGAGCTGTTTCGTGCATGAGGTCTGAGCTTAATCCGGCCGACCGGACCGGGGCGGACCGGACTACTCCGGGCCATCACGGCGCTCGCGAGATCCCGACGCCTGCGCGCACATCTGGGCGAACTGGGCGCGGGTGCGTTTCAGCTCTTCGACGAGGTGCGCGACCGGCTCGGCGGCGACCCGGCGATTCAGTTCGGTCAGCAACACATCGATCGTCACCCACCATGGTCCGCGCACCAGGCCCCTTGGTCCGCGCAGTTGCAGCCAGGCGGCGGCGCGCAGGCAGCGGGCCCTCGGCACGATCTTGTCCTGTTCGCCCCACAGCCCCGCAGCACGCAGGTAGCCGCCGAGCGCCTCGGACTCCTGCCCACAGCACTCACGCGCGACCGCGGCCGACCACACGAGGTCGGCATGGCGGCGGCGCTGCGCGGGCGAACCGGCGATCAGCCGCGCCGCCTCGGCGAACTGCCACGCGGCCTGGCGGTAGCGGCCGAGGTGGTTCAGCGATTCAGCGAACTGGGCGCGCACCAGCGCGAGCTCGGCGGGCGGGTAACCGACAGCCCCACTCAGCAGTGGGCGGTCGAATGCCATCACCGCCTCGGCATGTTTGCCTGCCCGATGCCAGGCGCGACCGGCGACCAGCCACAGGTGGACTGAGTCGGCCTGGGAGATCGGTTGCCAGCAGGCCGCTGCCGAGGCGGCGGCCTGAGCCACCTCACGGTCGCGACCCGGCTGGGCGGCGACGGCGGTGACCAGTTGGGTGCGCATCGCGGCGAGTTCGCGCCCGCACAGTTCACCGGCACCGACGACCAGCGCCCGGCGCAACTGCTCCTCGGCCGCGCCGGGCGCGTCGATCAGTCGCGCCGCGGCAATCCTGGCCAGTCGCCTGGCCGCCCGTGCCCCCGACCCCGGCGCGAGGTGCCGAGCCCCGACGCCGAGCGGACCCTCGGCCACGGCCGTGGACGACCGGGCAACGGAACCGTTCGCCGAACCCGCCGCGGAACCTGAGAAGACTTCTGCGGCCGCGCCCGACTCGGCGATGAGTCGATGCCCGCAAGCTCCCGCTGGGTCGGCCGAACCGGCGGGGACGATGGGTTCGACTCGGGGGCAACCATTGTCGTTCACGAACGGGTCGGTCACCGAGCGGACCACATCCGCGGACCGAGCGCACGGCCCGGCCGCTCTGTCCCTACGTCCGATATCCGTCGATCGGATCGCTCGTCGTCGCGCGACGCCCCTGCCAGCATGGGCGTGATCTTGGTAGTCGGGCCATGTGAGGCGCTTAACGTCGGCTGAAGTGGTCAGGCAGTGGGGCGCTTCGACTTCGGGAGTTTGGCGACGACCGCCTCGTAGGAAGCGTCGATCAATTCGCGCAGTTCGTCGTCGGGCACCGCGCCGCCGACGCGGATGCTGTTCCAGCCGTAGCGGCCGATATAGGCCGACGCGGTGACATCGTCGGGGTAGATGTTGACCAGTTCGTCGGCTCCGATGCGGTCACGCCCGCATTTGAGGCCGATCGACGTGCCGGCACCGAGGAACGCGAACACTTTGTCGCCGACCTTGGCGACGGTGTCGCCCTCCCACGGCTCGTCTTCCCAGGCGCCCGGTTTGGCCAGGCAGTAGGCCAAGACGTCAACACTCATCGTCAGCTCCTTCAGACGGGCAACAATCTGGAGACCACCTCGGTCAGCTGCCGAGCTGACCGGCATTCGTGCATCTCGATCACCGAACCGTAGTCGCGAGCCGCTGAATCGCCTGTCCCCCAGAGGTTTTTGGGTTCGGGATTGAGCCAGTGCGCGTGCCGGGCGGTGCCGACCAGTTCACGCAGGGTGTCCAGTTGCGGGTTGCGGTAGTTGGTGCGGCCGTCGCCGAGCACCAGCAGCGAGCTGCGGCTGGTGACGGCTTCGCCGAAGTTCTCGGCGAAGCTGGTCAGCGCGTAGCCGTAGTCGGAGTGCCCGTCGGCGTCGATGATGCGCGACTCGGTGAAGATCCGGGTCATCACATCGTCGAGGCCCGCGTAGGGTTCGAAGAACCCGGTGACCTCGTCGGTGCGGTCGACGAACGCGAAGATCCGTACCCGCGAGAACTGCTCACGCAGCGCGCTCACCAGCAACAGCGTGAAGTTGCTGAACCCGGACACCGAGCCGGAGATGTCGCACAGCAGCACCAGTTCCGGCCGGCCGGGGCGCGGTTTGCGGTTCACCAGGTCGATCGGCACCCCACCGGTCGACATCGACGCGCGCAGGGTCTTGCGCAGATCGATCTCGCCGCGCCGGGCTCGTTTGCGCCGCACCGCCAGCCTGGAGGCCAGGATCCGGGCCAATCGCTGGGTTCCGCGCCGCAGCTCGGTGAGCTCGCGCTCGGAGGCGCGCAGGAAGTCGGCGTCCTCGGCCTGACGGGCGACACCGTAGGTGGCGACGCGTTCGCGCCCGATCTGTTCGGCCACGCGCCGGTTGGTCTCGGCTTCCACGCTCGCCCGGAACCCTGCGATGCGTTCCCTGGCAATGCGGCGGGCGACCTCGGTATCGCGCTCGCTCGCGTCCGGCGGCAGGCCGAGGCCCGCGAGCACCTTGGCCAGCAAGGACTGGGGCGCAAGATCTTTGAGCGCCTGGTATGCGGAGAACGACGGTCCGCGCGCGGACTGGTACTGCCCGAGTTGCTCGACCACCTGCCCGGCCAGCAGTTGCTGTTGGGGGCCGCTGTCCTCAGCGGCGAGCAGTTCGGCGAGTTGCTCGCGCAGGGCGGCCAGGTCGATCTGCCCCTCGGGGGTGCGCGGCAGGTCCGGAGTCTCGGCGGTGCGATCACCCACGGCGACGGGGAACCACAGGTCGAAGAGTCCGTCGAAGGTGGCGCGATGGGTGGGCCTGCGCAGCAGCGCACAGGCCAGCCCCTCACGCACGGCCTCGCGATCGAGCAGATCCAGCACGGTCAATACCCGGCCGGCGTCGACGGTTTCCGACGGTCCGACCGGCACGCCACGGGCCCGGAGCGCACCGACGAAACCGGCGACGTGGCCACCGAATCCGTGCGGTGCCGGCGCGGTCATGATCAGGCCAGTTTCAGCTCGGCCAGCGCGCGCTGGTGATCGCTTCGATGCTTGAGCACCACGCCGAGCGTGGCACGCACCGTCGCGTCGTCGAGGTCGGCGGCGCCAAGGGCGAGCAGGGTGTTGCCCCAGTCGATCGTTTCGGCCACCGAGGGCAGCTTCTTGAGCTGCATCCCACGCAGCACGTGCACGACCCGCACCAGTTGCTCGGCCACGGTGCTCGGCAGCTCCGGTACGCGGCTGGCCAGGATGCGGCGCTCGAGGTCTTCGTCGGGGAAGTCCAGGTGCAGATACAGGCAGCGGCGCTTGAGCGCCTCCGACAGTTCCCTGGTGGCATTCGAGGTGAGCACCACGAATGGCTTGCGGGTGGCGGTGATGGTGCCCAGTTCGGGCACGGTCACCGCGAAATCGCTGAGCACTTCGAGCAGCAGGCCTTCGATCTCGACATCGGCCTTGTCGGTCTCATCGATCAGCAGCACCGTCGGCTCGGTGCGCCGGATGGCGGTGAGCAAGGGGCGCGAGAGCAGGAACTCCTCGGTGAAGACGTCGGCTTTGGTTTCAGCCCAATCGTTTTCACTCGACGCCTGGATCCGCAGGATCTGCTTGGCGTGGTTCCACTCGTAGAGCGCGCGCGCCTCGTCGACGCCCTCGTAGCACTGCAGGCGGACCAGTTCGGCGTCGGCGACCTGGGCCACCGCACGCGAGAGTTCGGTCTTGCCGACACCGGCCGGGCCCTCGATGAGCAGCGGTTTACCCAGCCGGTCGGCAAGGAAAACCGAAGTGGCCGTTGCCTTGTCGGCCAGGTAGCCGGTGGTGGCGAGCCGGTCGATGACATCGTCGACCGAGGTGAAGATCGGTTCCTGTACGAGAGTCACGATCACACCGGCCGAGTCTGGCCGTCGCCCCACACGATCCACTTCGTGGAGGTGAGTTCGGGCAGTGCCATCGGGCCGCGGGCATGCAGCTTCTGGGTGGAGATGCCGATCTCGGCGCCGAAGCCGAACTGCTCACCGTCGGTGAACGCGGTGGACGCGTTCACCATCACCGCGGCGGCGTCCACCCTGGCGGTGAACTCGCGGGCGGCGGCCAGGTCGGCGGTGACGATGGCCTCGGTGTGGCCGGTCCCCCAGGTGTTGATGTGTTCGACGGCGGCATCGAGGTCGTCAACGACCTTCAGCGCGATATCCATGGTGAGGTACTCCTCACCCCAGTCGGCATCGGTGGCCGGGACCTGGCCGGGCAGATCGCCGTGGATGGTGACGCCCGCGTCTTCGAGTGCCTTGCTCAGGCGGGGCAGCGCGGTCTCCGCGACGGCGGCGTCGATGAGGACGGTCTCGGCGGCATTGCAGACGCTGGGGCGGCGGGTCTTGGCATTGAGCACGATGGCTTCGGCCATGTCCAGGTCGGCGGCCGAGTGCACGTAAACATGGCAGTTGCCGGTACCGGTCTCGATGGTGGGCACCTGCGCGTCGCGGACGACGGCGTTGATCAGGCCCGCACCGCCACGCGGGATCACCACGTCGACCAGGCCGCGGGCCTGAATCAGGTGGGTGACGCTGGAGCGGTCGTTGCTCGGCAGCAGCTGCACGGCATCGGCCGGGACACCCTGCGCGACAAGGGCTTCGCGCAATACCTCGACCAGCGCGGCGTTGGAGTTCGCAGCCGAGGACGACCCACGCAGCAGCGCCGCGTTGCCCGACTTGAGGGCGAGACCGAAGGCGTCGACGGTGACATTGGGCCGTGCCTCGTAGACCATGCCGACCACGCCGAGCGGGACCCGGGTCTGACGGATCTCGAGGCCGTTGGGCAGGGTGGAGCCGCGCACAACGCCGCCGACCGGGTCGGGCAGCGTGGCGACCTGACGCAGGCCAGAGGCGATGCCGTCGATGCGGGCCTCGGTGAGCCGCAGCCGGTCGAGCAGGTTCTCCTCGGTACCGGCGGCTTGCGCGGTCGCGATGTCGGCGGCATTGGCCGCGAGCACGCGATCAGCGGCGGCGAGCAGGGCGTCGGCCGCCGCGTGCAGTGCATCGTTCTTCTGCGCCGTAGTCAGCTGAGCCAGCACACGGGACGCGACGCGAGCCCTGCGGGCGGCGTCGTGCACCGCTGCGCGGATGTCCAGCTCGGGGGTCACTTCTACCGTCATGGATATCAGCGTACGCAGTCCACCTCTCGCCCTCGACGCCACCCGGCACCCGGAATACGGCTCCGACCGGCGGCGGGACCGAGTTGTCCACAGGTTCGGCGACGCTGTCGACGCAGTTATCCCCAAGGACTCCGACGCAGGTCATCCGTACGGCGGGCACACCCACTGACCGTCGTCCCGACGAGCCACCGCACCCTCGACGGCAAGGGGACACCGCCGCCCGACCGCGCAACGGTGGCGCCCGCCGCCGCTAGATTCAGCGTTATGGATCGCATCGATTCGCCGACCGTCGTAGTACTGGGCAGCGTCAATATGGACCTGGTCACGACAGCCGCGCGCAGGCCCGCACCAGGCGAGACGGTGCTCGGGTCCGACTTCGCGACAGTCCCCGGCGGGAAGGGCGCGAATCAGGCGATCGCGGCGGCACGGTCCGGCGCGCGGGTGCGGTTTCTCGGCGCGATCGGCGATGACACGTTCGGAGCGGAACTCACGGCGACGCTGTTGGACGCGGGTGTCGATACCACCTTGCTACGCAGGGTCGATGGACCCAGCGGGATCGCCTCGATCGTCGTCGACGGCACCGGTGAGAACAGCATCATCGTGGTAGCGGGAGCCAACGGGCAGCTGACCGAGCTGACGGCCGCCGAACTCGCGGCGATCGCGGCTGCCGACATCCTGTTGTGCCAGTTGGAGATTCCGATCGACACAGTGCTCACCGCCGCCCGGCATGCTCGCGCGTCGGGCACTGTCGTCGCGCTGAATCCCTCACCGGTTCAGTCGTTGCCCACCGAACTGTGGACCGCCGTCGATCTAGCGATCGTGAATTCCCTGGAATCCGAACAGTATTCGGTCGAGTTGACACAGGTAGCGCACGTGGTGCGCACGCTCGGCGGCGCCGGGGCGGTGTATCGCGGCGAGGAGGAGACCGAGCTCACCGTCGCGGGACTCCCCGTCGAGGTGGTCGACACGACCGGCGCGGGCGACGCGTTCACCGGCGCACTGGTCGCCACCTGGAATCAGGGCGCGTCTACCGCACTGAACTGGGCGAATACCGCCGGCGCCCTGGCGACCACCCGCCTCGGCGCAAGCTCATCGATTCCATCGAGTGCACAGATCGCGGCGGCACTCACCACCAGCTGACCACCCACCACGGCGAAAATCAGGTGCGCCACCTCCGTCGCGCCCATACCGTTGGTCCTTCATCAAGGAAAGGACCGACCATGTTTCCCGTCGAGCTGCGCGGTACGCGAGCGCAGACGCTCATGTGGGCCAACGAGCACGAGATCGAGCAGTCAGCACTGCGCCAGCTTCGCAATATCGCGAACTTGGAGTGGGTGTACGGACTGCGCGTGATGCCCGATGTGCACCTGGGGAAAGGGGCGACGGTCGGGTCGGTGATCGCGATGCGTGACGCGGTGGCGCCTGCCGCGGTCGGGGTGGATATCGGGTGCGGGATGGAGAGCGTGAAAACCGATCTGACCGCCGCCGATCTGCCGGATGACCTGCGCTCGTTGCGCAGCCGGATCGAGCGCGCGGTACCGGTCGGCTTCCAGGCGCACAAGGACGCCGTGAACGTGACGAAGCTGGAGTTCGCGGGTTCCCACGGACAGGCAGCAGTCCGCGCCAACGGCTGGGCACGGTTCTGGCGTTCGTTCGCCGAGCTGCATCCCGGCGTCTCGGCACTGGAGTCCAAGGCGCACAAGCAGATCGGATCGCTGGGCGGTGGCAATCACTTCATCGAGGTCTGCCTCGACCAGGACGAGACCGTCTGGATTCTGTTGCACTCCGGTTCGCGCAATATCGGCAAGGAACTGGCCGAGCGGCACATGGCGGTGGCGCGTGCGCTGCCGCACAACCAGTCGCTGCCGGATCGGGATCTGGCCGTCTTCGTCTCCGGGACAGCGGAAATGGACGCCTACCGGCGTGACCTCAGCTGGGCGCAGGAGTACGCCGCGCGCAATCGCGCGGTGATGCTGTCGCTGGTGTGCGGTGCGGTGCGTGACGAATTCGCCGGGCGGGAAGTGCGTTTCGACGAGCCCATCTCCTGCCACCACAACTATGTGGCCGAGGAGATCATCGACGGCGTGCCGATGCTGGTGACCCGGAAGGGTGCGGTGCGAGCCGGATCCGGTGAACTCGCGCTGATTCCGGGATCGATGGGTACGCGGTCGTATGTGGTGCGGGGCAAGGGGAATCCCGCTTCGTTCCAGTCGGCCTCGCACGGTGCGGGGCGGCGGTTGAGCCGCTCGGCCGCCAAGAGGCAGTTCACGGTCGCCGATCTGGTCGCTCAGACCGAGGGCGTGGAATCGCGCAAGGACGCGGGCGTGGTCGATGAGATCCCGGCCGCGTACAAGGACATCGATCAGGTGATCGCGGCGCAGGCCGATCTGGTCGATGTGGTGGCGACGCTGCGTCAGGTGCTGTGTGTGAAGGGCTGATTCATCGTCGGCGCAGGGTGCCGCCACACCCGCGCCGACGAGCCGGGTTTTCGCCGTCGAATGATGCGACAGCCACCCGAACGCGGCGAGCCGTCTGTGTTGCCCATCGAACCTGTCGGACGTGTGCGGCACGATAGGCGCATGACCTCACCCGCAGGCAACGATGTGCTCGACCTGACGGCTCCCGACCTGCGCGAACGAGCCGAGGAGCTGCTCCGCGAGCTTGCCGGGCCCGATGCGCGGTTGCGGGAGGATCAGTGGATCGCGATCGAAGCGCTGGTGGTGGCGCGCAGGCGGGCGCTGGTGGTGCAGCGGACCGGGTGGGGAAAGTCGGCGGTGTACTTCATCGCGGCCAAGTTGTTGCGGGGGGCCGGGCGTGGGCCGACGGTGATCGTGTCGCCGCTGCTGGCGTTGATGCGCAACCAGGTGGCGGCCGCCGAGCGGGCCGGGGTGGTGGCGGCCACGATCAACTCGGGCAATGTCACCGAGTGGGACGAGATCCATCAGCGGGTGGCCGACGGCGAGGTCGATGTGCTGTTGGTGAGTCCGGAACGGTTGAACAATCCGGACTTTCGCGATCAGGTGCTGCCCCGTCTGGCCGCCGACGCCGGGCTCGTCGTCATCGACGAAGCGCACTGTGTGTCGGACTGGGGGCACGACTTCCGCCCCGACTACCGCCGGATTCGCACGCTGATCGCCGACCTGGGATCCGATGTGCCCGTGCTGGCGACCACCGCGACCGCCAACGACCGGGTGGTCACCGATGTGGCCGGGCAGATCGGCACCGACACGCTGGTGTTGCGCGGCACGCTGGATCGTGAGTCGCTGCACCTGTCGGTGGTGCGGTTCGACGACGCGGTGCAACGCACGGCCTGGCTGGGTGAACAGCTGAACCGGATGCCTGGCTCGGGCATCATCTACTGCCTCACCGTCGCCGCGGCCAACGATCTGGCCGATCTGCTGAATTCACACGGCCACACTGTCGCCGCCTACACCGGCCAGACCGACCCCGCCGAACGCGAGGTACTCGAGGCCGCGTTGCTGAACAACGAGGTCAAGGCGCTGATCGCGACGTCGGCGCTCGGGATGGGCTTCGACAAGCCGGATCTCGGTTTCGTTGTGCACGTCGGGGCCCCGTCCTCGCCGATCGCGTATTACCAGCAGGTCGGTCGCGCGGGCCGCGGCACCGAGCGCGCCGAGGTCGTCCTGCTGCCGGGCCCCGAGGACGCGCGGATCTGGAGTTACTTCGCCTCCGTCGCCTTCCCGCGTGAGCACATCGTGCGCTCGGTGCTCGCCGCGTTGGATACCGACCGGGCGTTGTCGACGGTGGCGCTCGAACCGCTCGTCGAGCTGAACCGATCGCGGCTCGAGATGGTGCTGAAGGTGCTCGATGTCGACGGTGCCGTGCGGCGGGTGCGCGGCGGGTGGCTCTCGACCGGCCAGGACTGGATCTACGACACCGAGCGCTACGAGAGCTTGGCCGCGGCCCGCGACGCCGAACAGCAAGCGATGATCGACTATCAGTCGACGGCTACGTGCCGGATGACCTTCCTGCGCCGCCAACTCGACGACCCCGGCCTGGCCGGGCCGGCGACAGCCGACCTCGATTGCGGCCGCTGCGACAACTGCACCGGCACCCGCCCCGACACCACCGTCGACGACGCCGCGATCGCCGCCACCCGAGCCCGCCTCGACCGGCCCGGCCTCGACCTCGCCCCCCGCAAACAGTGGCCGAGCGGCATGGCGAAATTGGGAATCCCCTTGTCGGGCAAGATCTCCGGCGGCGCCGAAACCGGCCGCGTACTCGGCCGGCTCACCGATCTCGGCTGGGGTATGCGTTTGCGCACCCTGCTCGACGCCCCCGACGCACCGGTACCCGACGCGGTCTTCGACGCCTGCATCGCGGTGCTCCGCGACTGGACCTGGAACACCCGTCCCACCTCGGTGCTCGCCCTCGAATCCCCCCGCTACCCCCAGCTCACCACCAGCCTCGCCGCACGCCTGGCCCAGATCGGCAGGCTCGACAACCTCGGCACCCTCCACACCAGACCCGACCGCCCCCCGGTCTCGGCGGCGAACTCCGCCCACCGCGTGGCCGGGCTGTTCGACTCCTGGGAGGTCCCCGACCTCTCCGGGGTCGATGGCCCGATCCTGCTCGTGGACACCCTCACCGACACCGGCTGGACCATGACCGTCGCCGCCCACGCCCTGCGCACCAGCGGCGCCGACGCTATCCTCCCCTTCGCGCTGGCGACCCCCACCTGACCCGCCCACACACCAAAAGCCCAACACGCCGCCCAGATTGTGTGCGCCCACCATCACCAGTGCTTGAATGCGCCTATGACCAGGACCACATTTGCTCGAACCCTGATGGCCGTTGCCGCGGGCTGTGCGGCCGGATTCACTGTCTTGACCGTTCCCGCCCAGGCGTCGAACGAGAACCCCCTCGACTGCGCCGGCGTCCCCGGCGCTCAGGCCGCCGCCGACCGCGAGAGCGCCATCCGCGGCATCGCCATCACGCCGCTGTGCTTCAGCGGCGGCCTCTACAGCGGCGTTCACGCAGGCATCCCGCTGGCCGTGCTCAACCCGCTGACCATGCCCGGCACCGCGAGTGTGTGTGTCGCGGAACGCGAAACCGTCGAGGCGGCAGCCAGATTCGAATGGACCGACCGGGTCCATGTCATGCCGATGTGCATCCAGAACCGGGCGTTCGGCGTCTACGAACTGTAGTTCCGCCCCGAACGTAGCGGTCCGCACGGAGTCGATCCGTGCGGACTCTTTTGCCTCTTGTTTTATACGTATACATCTACTTATAGTGAGTCCTGTTCCTGATGTTCCGCTAACTACACGCCGCCGGCCGAGAACAGCCGCTGGTAGCGAACAGCCGCACTACGACGCAGGTCCGCTCCCCGTCGGGAGCGGGCCTGCTCGTCTATCGTTGGGCGGGTGGCCAAGTCTGCGGCGCCCGCGATCGAACTATCGGTGGGTGAGCACACGGTGCGGGTCAGCAATCCCGACCGCGTGTACTTTCCCGAGCTCGGCGTGACCAAGCTCGACCTGGTGCAGTACTACCTGAGCGTCGGGGACGGGATCGTCAACGCCTTGCGGGATCGCCCCTGCATGCTGCACCGATTTCCCAAGGGGCTACCCGGTGGGAAGGTGCACCAGAAGCGGGTGCCCGCGGGTGCGCCGGACTGGATTCCGACGGTGCGCGTGCATTTTCCGCGCTATGGCAGGCATGCCGACGAGCTGTGTGTGCACAAGCTCGCGGACGTGATCTGGGCTGTGCAGATGTCCACGGTGGAGTTCCATCCCTGGAATTCGCGGGCTTGTGATACCGAGTCGCCCGACGAATGGCGCATCGACCTCGATCCGATGCCGGACTGCCCGTGGTCGCGGGTGCAGCGGGTCGCCGGGGTGGTGCACGAGGTACTCGACGAGCTCGGAGCCATCGGCTGGCCGAAGACCTCGGGTGGGTCCGGGCTGCATGTGTATGTGCGGATCGCGCCGGAGTACGGGTTCGGGCAGGTCCGACGGGCGGCGCTCGCGTTCGCGCAGGAGGTGCAGCGACGCGCGCCCGAGGATGTGACAACGGCCTGGTGGCGCAAGGACCGCGATCCCGCGCAGCTGTTCGTCGACTACAACCAGAACGCGCGCGACCACACCATCGCCGCCGCCTACTCCGTGCGGGGTGTACCGGAAGCGACCGTGTCGACCCCGGTTCGCTGGACCGAGATCGACGACATCGCGCCGCGCGACTTCACCATCGCGACCGTGCCTGCGCGATACGCCGAGCTCGGCGACCTACAGGCCGACATGGACCAGGCTGTCTTCGACATCGCACCCCTGCTGGAACTGGCCGATCGGCACGGCGTCGAAGAGCCCGTCGACCTCGACGAATCGTGAGCCGTCCCGGCTGAGGCCACCCGAGACCGCGAGGCGGCGGACCGCGGGCCGATGAGCGTCACGACCAGCCGATCGCCGTGCGCACCAGACGAAACCGCGGTCGAGGACCGCGCGCCGGGACGGGACAGGGAGGGTGCGGCGGCGCCGTCGACAGCGACGAGGAAGAATCAGAGTCCGGTACCGCGCGCGGGACCGATGACAGCGCTCGAGCCGCGCAGTGCGGCGCAGACAGCCGATCGACCCAGGAGGTCTCTGTGCAGGAATCCGCGACCACGATCGCGATCGCCCCGGATCATTCGGCGCCGCGCTTGCTCGAGAAAGCGGTCGTCGGAGCGGGCGCTCGGGTCGGTGAGCTCGCGGAAGCCGACGCACTGATCTGGACCGGTGAACCCGGCGATTTTCCGGCGACCCTGCCGTCGTCGGTGCGCTGGGCGCAGTTGCCCGCCGCGGGGATCGAGGACTTCTTCGACGCGGGCGTGTTCACCGCGCATCCCGACGTGCTGTTCACCTCCGCGGCAGGGGCGTTCTCGCACAGTGTCGCCGAACACGCGCTGATGATGCTGCTGGCCGGGGTGCGGTATCTGCCCGAGCAGTTGCGGGCGACGTCGTGGCAGCAGCGCGAGTTCTTCCCGCACATCGGGTCGTTGCGCGGGAAGACCGTGACGATCGTCGGCGCGGGTGGGATCGGGTGCGCGTTGATCCCGATGCTGGCTCCGCTCGGCGCCCATGTGATCGCGGTGAACCGGTCGGGACGCCCCGTGCGCGGTCACGGCATTCCCGCCGATGTCGAGACGGTGCCCACCGATCAGCTCACCCGGGTGTGGTCGCATACCGATCATGTGGTGGTCGCGGCACCGGCGACGGCGCAGACCCGCCACCTCATCGGCGCGGACGAACTGTCCAGGCTCAAGCCCTCGTCGTGGGTGATCAATGTGGCCCGTGGCAGCCTGATCGACACCGACGCACTGGTCGACGCACTGACCCGCGGGTTGATCGGTGGCGCCGGACTCGACGTCACCGACCCGGAACCGCTGCCCGACGGGCACCCGCTGTGGACCTTGCCGAACGCGATCATCACTCCGCACGATTCCAACCCGCCACAGCTGCGGTTGGCGGCGTTCGCCGATCATGTCGGCGCGAATGTGGCGCGGTTCGTCGCGGGTGAGCCGTTGGCGGCGATTATCGAGACCTCGCGGGGTTACTGAGGGATCCGGCTGCTCACCCAGCGGCGATCCGGCTGCGTATCGTTCGTCGCCGTAGTAGGTCTTCGGGCCGGAATCGTCACCACACGCGGCCGCGGAGGTAAAGACGAGCGGCCGCCGGCGCCGTCGTGAGTATTCGCGCGCGCCGCCTGATATCGGACATGACAGCTCCCTTCGACGGGGTCAGTCCTGAACGTAGAAGGGTTGGCCGACCCGAGCGTCCGCCGAAATACTCAACTGAGGTGCTCATCAGCGGCAAAGATTCCATTCGGAGGTATGAGGGTTGATCGGCACGCCGGAATCGGACACCGCGGGTTAGGCTGTCCCCGTCCTGGTTCGGTAAGGATGGGATCGGCAATGGGATGGACCTTCACCGCTGACGAATTCGCGCACGTCTGGCGGGAATCGGGTCAGGACCGCATGCCGTTTCCGCTGCGCGTGCTCGAGTCACCGCACACCGAGAACGACGCGGCCCGATTACGCGCGGGGCTGCACGACCGACTACCCGGGGGCGACCCCGACCTCGCCGCCTGCCTGCGAATCATCGCCGAACCGCACGCCAGGATCGTGCTGGTCGGCGGCGCCCATACTCCCGGCAGCGAAATCCGGCTACTCGCCTGCGCGGTCTACGACCACGCGGTGCTGGTAGTGCAAGATCCGAGTACCCGGCCCGATTACGGTGGCAGCGTTCGTGTTTCGATCGGGCATAGTGCGGGGATCGGCGCCCGCGTAGCGGCTTGTCTGCCCGATACCCCGCCCGGACGCGAACCCGCGCGCGAGGCCGCGACCGACGCGGTGCGCGACGAGGAAACCGTGCTCGCGACCCATCCCGCCGTGCCACGTATCCAGCGATTATTGCGCAGGCCGCACACAGCCGAGGGCCACATTCGCATCGAAACCGGGCTCGACCGTCCGGTACCGAACCCGCCGGTGCACTACAGCTGGATCGACGTGGCAGGCGATGGTCGCTACCTGCTACGCGCGGGCGAAACCGTGCACGTGGTGCCCGCGTCCACTGGGCAACTCGCCGCGCAGTTACAGCGCAGGTTGGTGCCGGCGCACAGTTCGCACAGCAGAAGGTCCGGCTAACCTGGACTCCACCGCATCATCTGGAGGGGAGACGCGATGACGATCGAGAGCAGCAGAGCCGATATCTCCCGGTTCCGCAGTGCCGCCGCGGCGGGGACACTGACGTTCGATCCCGATGCCGCGCGCCGGTGTGCCGACCTCTACGAACAGCAGGCCGAGCACCTCGCCCAGCTGCGTCAGGGGCTCGAGAACGCCGCCGAGACAGCGGGGTTCGGCGGGTTCGTCTCCGCCCAGCAGTTGCAGGCGGGCTTCGCCCACAAGGCACGCGACGCCGCCGAACTGCTCGACCGCTATATCGAGGCGGCCTACCGGATGAAAGAGGCGTTCCTGCTCAGCGCCGGCCTCTACGAGGAAGCCGACGCCGCCGCGGCCGCCGCCCTGCGCGCCGTCGATACGAGGGTGCGCGGATGAGCACCGACCCCACCTACATCAGTGCGATGGAACATTTCGAATCCATGCCGCACGAACAGATCTACACGCGCGCCCAGCAGATCGATGCCGGTGCCATTCTCGGTGCGTCGATGACCTGGCTGGAGACCGCCGCTACCCTCACCACCTCGATGCCGCTGACCAAATCCGGCGCCGACCGGGTGATCAACGACACCGGCTGGTCCGGCACCGCCGCCGATGCGGCCGCCGCGAGTACCCGCAGCTTCGCCGCCTCCATCGACGAACTCGCCGTGGTGATGGCCGAAGTCGGCGCTCGTCTCGGTGGTGTCGCCGCGGCCGCCGAGGCGGTGAAGCTGGCCGTGGTCGCGCCGGGCGGGTCGGGGCCGATCGGGGCGATCGCCCGTCTGCTCGAGTCCGCGCAGGTGATCGACGCGCAGATGGCGGCCGAGGCGCTGCGCCAGGAAGCGGTGCTGGCGATGAACATGATCTACAAGCCGGCGTATTCGCTTGCCGGAATCGGTGTCCCGGCGTTGCCCACCGCACCGGGGGAGACGCCATCGCCCTCGGACCGAGGTGGTTCATCCTCGCCGGGCAACGGGTCGACTCCGAGCCCCGGCACGAACCCCTCCGCGCCACAGGACGATACGCCGGAGTCGGCGCAGGAACCGGAATCCGGCGCGGCGCCCGGTGATGCACCGGCACCAGGCGCCACTGTGACGCCAGGCGAAGACCCCGCACCCCGAACTCCCGCACCGTCGGAAATCCCTGCGCCCCAAGGTCAGGGCTCCACTCCCCAGCCTCCGACACCCGAGACCCCCGCCCCCACTACCGAAGTGCCCGCGCCGTCTACCGAACCACCCGCTCCCACCACCGAGCCGCCCACGCCATCTTCCGAATTACCTGTGCCCACCACCGAAGCGCCCGCGCCGTCTACCGAACCACCCGCTCCCACCACCGAGCCGCCCGCACCATCTTCCGAACCACCCGCTCCCACCACCGAAGCGCCCGCACCATCTTCCGAAGCGCCCGCACCCACCACCGAAGCGCCCGCACCATCTTCCGAAGCGCCCGCACCCACCACCGAAGCGCCCGCACCGTCTACCGAACCACCCGCTCCCACCACCGAGCCGCCCGCACCATCTTCCGAACCACCCGCTCCCACCACCGAAGCGCCCGCACCATCTTCCGAAGCGCCCGCACCCACCACCGAAGGACCCGCACCCACTACTGAAGTGCCTGCGCCATCCACCGAACAGCCCGCTCCACAGAGCCAGGGCCCGACCATTCCACCGTCGAGTTCGCCCAGCGAGGCACCCGCTCCCCCGCTCACGCAGCCGAACCAGCCACCAACACAGCAGGATTCGAATCCGCCGACACCGAAGCCCCCGACCGTAGAAACCCCGCGGCCGACCGAAGCCCCCGCACCGACATCGGAA
This sequence comes from Nocardia sp. IBHARD005, assembly GCF_052814245.1. Taxonomy (NCBI): domain Bacteria; kingdom Bacillati; phylum Actinomycetota; class Actinomycetes; order Mycobacteriales; family Nocardiaceae; genus Nocardia; species Nocardia sp. IBHARD005. The sequence continues at coordinate 1,564,185 of NZ_CP199935.1, read as the reverse complement.
CAACCGGCCTCACCGGCACCACCCGGCCGCCAAGCGCCACAACCACTTCCGCTACCAGGCATGCCCGACATGTCCGACCCGGGCGGACAGCCCGGTGTCACCGGCCCAGTTCCCGGGTCCGACGTGTCACCGTCACAGCCCGCCACACCCAAGGCGCGGCCGCCCGAGACCGATCAGCCCGGAGTAGTCCCGCAGCAGTAGATCGCCGAAGCCGGTACGTCAGCGAGCCTCTCCCTCGGAGTACCCGGGACCTCCCAGCCACACCCACAAACCCCAGGCCAGCCACCCCGCACACCAGCCACACCCACATCCCTTGGGCCAGCCCCGCACACCAGCCACACCCACATACCTTGGGCCGGCTACCCGCACCAGCCACACCCACTACATTGGGCCGACTACCCGCACCAGCCACACCCACATACCTTGGGTCGGCTATCCGCACCAGCCACACCCACTACATTGGGTCGGCTACCCACACCGGCCACGCCCACATACCCTTGGGCCGGCTACCCGCACCAGCCACACCGTCAAACCTTGGGCTGCCACCCGCCACACCGTCAATCCTCGAATCCGCCATGACCGCACTCCCAGCCACCACCCGCGACCCCTAGGAGCGGCGGCCACGAAGTGGCCGGTCCGCGGCCGGGTCGCCGGTCAGGCGCCGGTGCGCAGGCGACGAAGGAGCAAGCACCGGCGCCTGACCGGCGACCCCTTGGGGCCGCGGACACGCGCGCGCCAGCGCGCCAATAAACACAGCGTCAGACCTTGACCAGATCGTCCGCGTGGATCACCGGACGTTGCATCGTGTCAGGGAGATCAGTCGTCGAGCGGCCGAGCATGGAGGTGAGTTCGGTGCTGTCGTATTCGATGACGCCACGGGCGACGACCTCGCCGTCGGGGCTGACCAGGTCGACCACGTCGCCGCCGAAGAAGCGGCCGCGGATGCCGGTGATTCCCGCGGCCAGCAGGGAATGGCGCTGGGCTACCGCGTCGACCGCGCCTGCGTCGAGCATGACCGCGCCACGGGGGTCGGCGGCGTGGCGGACCCAGAACTTACGGCCGGACAGGCGGATCGGGCGGGCGGCGAAGGCGGTACCCACCCTGCCGTCGGTGAGGGCCGACGAGGCATCGGCGGCCGAGGCCAGCAGGACGGGGATGCCCGCGTCGGCGGCGAGGCGGGCGGCGGAGAGTTTGGAGGCCATGCCGCCGGTGCCGAGCGCGCCACCGCTGCCCGCGATGACACCGTCGAGGTCGGCGCTGCCGCGCACCTCGGGGATGAAGTTGGCGGCACCCTTGCGCGGGTCACCGTCGTAGAGCCCAGCCACATCGGACAGCAGGATCAGGGCGTCGGCACCGACCAGATGCGCCACCAGGGCCGCGAGGCGGTCGTTGTCGCCGAACCGGATCTCCTCGGTGGCGACGGTGTCGTTCTCGTTCACCACCGCGATCGCGCCGAGCGAACGCAACCGGTCGAGGGTGCGCTGAGCGTTGCGGTGATGCTCGCGGCGGGCGAAATCGTCGGCGGAGAGCAGGACCTGGCCGACGGTGCGGTGATAGCGGGCGAACGACGTACCCCAGGCATGAGCGAGGGCCAGCTGGCCGACGCTGGCCGCGGCCTGCTTGGTCGCCAGGTCCTTGGGCCGCTTCGACAGGCCGAGCGGTGCGAGTCCCGCACCGATCGCGCCCGAGGACACGACCACCACATCCGAACCGGCCCGCATCCGCGCTTCGACCGCGTCGGCCAGCAGATCGAGTCGGCCGGTGTCGAGCCCGCCTTCGAGGCTGGTCAACGCCGACGAACCGATCTTCACCACGACGGTGCGCGCCGACACGATCGCCGCGCGTCCCTGACTCAGCTCCGAACCCACCTGCATCGTTCAACTCCCTGCACCACGATCACCGAGCTACCTCGCCAACCCATCGCAGTATGCCGATCCAATGGTCTTGTCCGACAGCGAATTTCGCCGGACGCGACCACTCTCACTCTTTTCGTTCGCCGTTTTCGTCGAGCAGACCACGCCGCGCCTGCGAGGCGAGCTTGCGCTCGGCCGCACCGATACGGTCGTTGGTCTCCAGTCGCAGGTCGGTACCGCGGCCGGTCGGCTGCATATCGACACCCGCCGAGATCATCGGCTCCCATTCGAAGGTGACACCGGCGATGGTGACCGGGCAACCCGGCTGCGCACCCTGCTTGACCAGCTCGGCTTCGACACCCAACCGCGCCAGCCGGTCGGCCAGATAGCCGACGGCCTCGTCGTTGTTGAAGTCGGTCTGCCGGATCCAGCGCTCGGGGCGAGTGCCGCGCACGATGAAGCCACCCGCCTCCTCCGGGTCGGCGATGACGCTGAAACCGGTCTCGTCGGTCGCGATCGGGCGGATGATGGTGCGCTTGGGCGCGGCCTTGGGGTGATCCTCGCGATACTGACGAACCATGTCGGCCAGCGCGAAAGTCAACGGGCGCAGGCCCGCGCGGCTCACGGCGGAGATCTCGAACACCGGCCAGCCACGTTCGGCGAACTCGGCGGACACCATTTCGGCCAGCTCGGCCGCATCGGGCACGTCGGTCTTGTTGAGGATCACCACGCGCGGGCGGTCGGCCAGATCGCCGAGGCTGGCGTCACCGGACAAAGCGGGCTTGTAGGCGGCGAGCTCGGCTTCGAGCGCGTCGACGTCGGAGACCGGGTCGCGGCCGGGTTCCAGGGTCGCACAGTCGACGACGTGGGCGAGCACCGCGCAGCGTTCGATGTGGCGCAGGAAGTCCAGGCCGAGGCCGCGGCCTTCGCTGGCGCCGGGGATCAGGCCGGGCACGTCGGCGATGGTGAAGGTCGTGTCGCCGGACAGCACGACGCCCAGGTTGGGAACCAGCGTGGTGAACGGATAATCGGCGATCTTCGGCTTTGCCGCGGACAGCACCGAGACCAGCGACGACTTGCCCGCGGACGGGAAACCGACCAGTCCGACGTCGGCGACCGACTTCAGCTCGAGAACGACATCGACCTCGTCGCCCTCTTCACCGAGCAGCGCGAAACCGGGCGCCTTGCGGGCCTTCGACGCCAGCGAGGCGTTGCCGAGGCCACCGCGGCCGCCACGGGCGATGATGAATCGGTTGCCCGCGCCGACGAGGTCGCAGACCACCTTGCCGTCGTCATCGACGACGACCGTGCCGTCGGGGACCTGCAGCACCAGATCGGCGCCGTTCTTGCCCTCGCGGTTGCTGCCCTCGCCCGGCTTGCCGTTGCCTGCCTTGGCGTTGGGGTGGAAGTGGAAATCGAGCAGGGTGTGGACGTTGGCGTCGACCTCGAGGATCACGTCGCCACCGCTGCCGCCGTTGCCGCCGTCGGGCCCGCCGAGCGGCTTGAACTTCTCACGATGCACCGAGGCGCAACCGTGTCCACCTCTACCGGCACGAACATGCAGCACGACGCGGTCGATGAATTTGGACATGGATTGATCATCCTCCTTGTGCACCAAAGAGCGGGTCAGGGAATCAACCCTGACCCGCTCTGGTGTCTGTGGGGAGCGAAAGCTCCAGGCGGTCAGGCCTGGACCGGCTCCGGTACGACGATGTTGACGGTCTTACGGCCACGCTTGGTGCCGAACTCGACCGCGCCCGCCTCGAGGGCGAACAGCGTGTCGTCGCCACCACGGCCGACGTTCACGCCCGGGTGGAAGTGGGTTCCACGCTGACGGACCAGGATCTCGCCCGCGCTGACCTTCTGGCCGCCGAAGCGCTTCACGCCGAGGCGCTGTGCGTTCGAATCGCGGCCGTTCCGGGAGCTGGATGCGCCCTTCTTATGTGCCATTGCTTCGTCTCCTCGGGAAAATTCTTACTTGATGCCGGTGACCTTGATGACCGTCAGCGGCTGACGGTGACCCTGGCGCTTGTGGTAGCCGGTCTTGTTCTTGAACTTGTGGATCCGGATCTTCGGGCCCTTGGTCTGGTCGATGACCTCAGCGGCCACGGAGATCTTGGCCAGCTTGTCGGCGTCGGTGGTCAGATCGGCGCCGTCGACGACGAGAACCGGGGTCAGCGCCACGGCGGTGCCGACGGGACCCTCGATCTTCTCGACCTTCACCAGGTCACCGACCGCGACCTTGTACTGCTTTCCGCCGGTCTTGACGATTGCGTACGCTGCCATCGGTCGGCTTCCTCCACTCACATTGGTCCTGCACATGTCCACGCCGCAGCTGCGACGCGTATTCCTGGGCTCATCCCCGCAAGAGCGGGGGAAGAACGTTTGCTGCCTGCGGTATACACCCGGCCTGTTCGGCCAGATGCTCAATCACTGGGCAGCGACCGACCTAGGTTACCAGAGCGGTATCCACTCCCCCAATTCGGCCGGTCAGGGCCCGAATCGAGGGCTTGCGTGCGCGGACGAATCCGCGCACGCAAGCGTCGGGTTACTTCGGTTCGGCGGCCGGAGCGCCCGCGGGACGACCCACGGCGCGACGGCGCGGCTTGCGTTCCGGGACGACCACCGGCTCCGCGGCGAAGTCCACGACAGCCGCTGCGGGCGGCTGTTCATTCGCCGTCAGGACGAACACGGCTCCCGTGCTGTCCGGTGCGGGCGCTGCCGTCGACCGGGCTACGCGACGCCTACGAGGTGCCCGCGGTGCGGGTTCCTCGGCGGCCGGAGCCGGTTCGGGCTGTGACGTCTCGGGCTGCGCGGCCTCGACGACCGGAGTCTCGGCGACCGCGGCGGTATCGGCGGGCGCCGCGCTCACCACTTCCTCCTCGACCTCGGCGGCCTCGGGCTCTGCCTCCCCGGAGATGACCCCGGTGAGCGGACCCTCGGTGCTCGGCTCGGTATTCGCGGCAGCGGCACCACGACCCGACCGGCGCGACCGCGACCGTGAGCGCGACCTGGTCGGCTCGGCGGGCGCTTCCTCGACGACCTCGGTGTGCTCGTCGGTGTGCTCGTCGTCGTGATGACCTGCCATCGCCAGCACCACCGGGTGGGCTCGCTTGACCGCGATGTCCTCCTCGGTGTGTTCGGCGGCCGGGGCGGTGCCGTTGGTCGCCGGTGCCGCGGTGGCGGCGGGCTTGTCGCGGTCCTTGCCGCGGCGACGGCGCGAACCGCCCTCCTTCGAACGCGGCTCCTCGACGCCGGACCCGGCATCCACCGGGTAGGAGTGCACGAGGATCCCGCGACCGTGGCAGTGCTCACAGGTGGTGGAGAACGCCTCGACCAGTCCGGTGCCCAGCTTCTTGCGGGTCATCTGGACCAAGCCCAGCGAGGTGACCTCCGATACCTGGTGCCGGGTGCGGTCGCGGCCGAGCGCCTCGGTGAGACGACGCAGCACCAGGTCACGGTTGGATTCGAGGACCATGTCGATGAAGTCGACGACGATCATGCCGCCGATATCGCGCAGCCGCATCTGGCGCACGATCTCTTCGGCCGCTTCCAGGTTGTTCTTGGTGACGGTCTCTTCGAGGTTCGACGAGCCCGAGCCGGTGAACTTGCCGGTGTTGACGTCGACGACGGTCATCGCCTCGGTGCGGTCGATCACCAGCGTGCCGCCCGAGGGCAGCCACACCTTGCGATCGAGGGCCTTGGCCAGTTGCTCGTCGATCCGGAACGCGTCGAACACGTCGACACCGTTGTTCTCGTGCCGGTTGACCCGCCCCAGCAGGTCGGGCGCCACGGTGCGGACGTAGGTCTCGACGGTGCTCCACGCGCGGTCACCCTCGATGACCAGTTTGGCGAAGTCCTCGTTGAACAGGTCGCGGATGACCTTGACCAGCATGTCGGGCTCTTCGTAGAGCGCCTTCGGTGCGTTGGTCTCCTTGGCGGCGGCCTCTTCGATGGTGCGCCAGGCGGCCTGCAGCCGCTCGACGTCGCGCGCCAGTTCGGGCTCGCTGACACCCTCGGACGCGGTCCGGATGATCACCCCGGCGTCGGACGGGACGATCTCGCGCAGGATCTCCTTGAGCCGCTTGCGCTCGGTATCGGGCAGCTTGCGGCTGATCCCGGTGGAGGTGCCACCGGGCACGTACACCAGGAAGCGACCGGCGAGCGAGATCTGGGTGGTCAGGCGGGCGCCCTTGTGCCCGACCGGGTCCTTGGACACCTGCACCAGCACCTGATCGCCGGGCTTGAGCGCCTGTTCGATCTTGCGCTCGCGGCCACCGAGACCGGCGGCCTCCCAGTTCACCTCACCGGCGTAGAGCACACCGTTGCGGCCGCGGCCGATGTCGATGAACGCCGCTTCCATGCTGGGCAGCACGTTCTGCACCTTGCCGAGGTAGACATTGCCCACCATCGACGCCTGACCGGAACTGGTCACGAAGTGCTCGACGAGGATGTTGTCCTCCAGGACCGCCACCTGGGTGGTGGTCTGGTGGCCCGGCGCGTGTTCGGCGGGGTCGAATGCCTTCTCGCGCACGACCATCACCCGGTCGACCGCCTCGCGGCGGGCCAGGAACTCCGACTCGGTCAGGATCGGCGGACGGCGACGCCCGGCTTCCCGGCCGTCACGGCGACGCTGACGCTTGGCTTCCAGGCGGGTGGAGCCCGAAATGCCCTGCACTTCGTCGGAGTTGCTCGAGCTGGAACGGCCGCGGCTCTTGTTGCGGGGTTCGCGCTCGTGCACGACGGTGTTCGGCGGATCGTCCTCGGTCGCCACCTCGGCGTCGGCGGAGTCACCGCCGACCTTGCGACGGCGGCGGCGACGGCGGCGACGGCTCGTGCCATCGGCGGATCCGTCTTCGTCCTCGGTCTCGGATTCGGTGTCTTCGGCCTGTTCGGCCTCGTCGGTGACCTGCTCGGCCGGCTGCTCGGCCTCGTCGGTGTCGTCGTCCTCGGTGTCGGACTCGTTGTCCTCGCCGTCGGCGGACTGCTCGCCACGACCGCGACCGCGGCCACGACGGCCACGACGGCGGCGACGCGGCTGGCCGTCGGCGTCGTGGTCACCGGACTGATCGGCGGACTCGTCCTCGACCTCGGCGTCGAGCTCCTCGGCCTGCGCGACGGGCTCCGCGACGGGCGGTGCGGCGGGCTCTTCGGTCCGCTGGGGAGTCCGCTCGGCGCGACGGCGCTTGCGGGCTTCCTCGGCGGCGGTGGCGTCCGGCGGGAGGAACAGCGGCATACCCACCGAGGCGGGCGCCTCGAAGGTCACCGGTTCGGCCCGCACGGGGGTTTCGGACACCCGGTGGGTGAACAGATCGGTGTGCGCGTCCTCGCGCATCGCGGCGAACACCTCGTCGGTGCGCGCGACGTGCGGCGCGGAGAACAGCGACGCGGGCGCCGCTGACGTGTCGGCCGGCTGCTCGGCGACAGGTGTGGACGCGGCACGTTTCTTCGCGCGCGTCGTGGGTGCGGGTGCTGCGGATTCGTCGGGGGCGCCGGGTTCGGCGTCAGCGGCGGCGATCGCGTCGCGCACCGTTTCGGCGACCGAGCGGTCGACATTGGATTGAACGCTGCGCGCCTCGGCGCCCAATTCTGCCAGTTTGGCCAGGATGCGTTTGCTGGTCACTCCCAACCGTTTGGCCAGTGCATGAACTCGAATTCGCTCCGGCAATTGATCGGCATCCTGTTGTGTTGTGTCCAGCGGCTCTTTTTCGGCCACGAAGTCTCCTCGGGCCCCCGGGCGCGTCCATCCCCGGTACGGGAGTGACGCGGCCGACGCGGGGGCATCGTCCGTGCACCTCGTACCCGATGGTACGAGGGTCATCTGGTCTCGCCCCGCGTGTCCGGTCGCACCTTGATCGATCGTCTGGCGCGCCAACCGGTCACACGGCGCCTGGCTGTACGGCGTGGCACCGCGCTTTCGAGCGCTCATCCAGCGTGCCTGCGCGGGCAACCCCAGCAACAGGGTCGTCCGTGGCAGCGATGATCGGCATCAACCGCGGTGTCATCCGGTCATGTCCGACACCGCGTCACGTACCTGCGCGACAGGTCGGCGTCGAACACATCCATTGTCAGTATCCCATACGGTTCGCGCGGGGATCGCCATCGGCGCAACTCACGCGAACTCCGCCCCGCTCACGACCGTCGTTTTACCCGGCGGATCCAGCGAGCGAGGGCGACCCGGCCGAGCGGAGTCCGATACCGCCTGACCGGGTGTCCAACTACTGCTGACCGATGCGGGTCAGGCGGGAAATTCGGGGAACCAGAGGGCGATCTCGCGCTTGGCGGACTCGGGCGAGTCGGATCCGTGGACCAGGTTGAACTGGGTCTCCAGGCCGAAGTCGCCACGGATGGTGCCGGGCACGGCCTTCTCCACCGGGTCGGTGCCACCGGCGAGCTGACGGAACGCCGCGATCGCGCGCGGGCCTTCGAGCACGGCCGCGACGACCGGGCCGGAGGTGATGAATTCGATGAGCGAGCCGAAGAAGGGCCGCTCGGCATGTTCGGCGTAGTGCTCGGCCGCGAGTTCCGCGGACACGTTCTTCAGCTCCAGCGCCTGGAAGGTGAGGCCCTTGCGCTCGATGCGCGCGAGGATCTCGCCGGTGAGGCCCCGGGAGACACCGTCCGGCTTGATGAGTACCAAAGTCTGCTCAGTCACGGGGTAACCCTAGCGTCGGCCGGGTCAGCACGCCGATCGGGCCCTCGAGCCGTCAGGGCTTCGGATGGGTTCGCTGGCTGGGGAGTAGGCCTGCGTACCCGGCAACCGTCAGGGCTTCTTCTGGGTTCGCTGGCTGGGGAGTAGGCCTGCGTCCATGCGTCGCTGGACGTCCGAGCGCAGGATCAGGATGAACGCCCATACCGCGATGAACACCACCGCGATCACGCCGATCGACAGGTGGATGAACGTGCCCGCGAGCAGCAACACCTGCAGACCCAGGTTGAACGGGATCGCCCACGGCTTGCGCTGCACACCCGCGCCCAGGATCATCAGCAGCGAGAGCACCACAAGATAGGTCCCGGAAATCCAGGTGACACCGCCGCCGACATCGGCGACCACCGGCAGCGCCAGCAGGACCACGATCGCCTCGAGGACCAAGGTCCCCGCCATGACCCCGCGCAGCCCCTTCCACGGATCGTTGGCGGGCGGAGGCACTTCACTCATGCCGGAGCCTTTCCGAACAGGGCGCGCGCCGCACCCGCGGTGACGACCGACCCGGTGACGATCACACCGGCGCCGGAGATCACGTCGCCCTCGTCGCCCGCCTGCTCGGCCAGCGCGATCGCCGACTCCAGCGCGTCGGGCAGCGTATCGGCGGTGATCACCCGTTCATCGCCGAAGCGCTGCACGGCCAGGTCGGCGAGGGTGTCCACATCCATGGCCCGTGGTGAACCGTTGCTGGTGACGACGATTTCGTCGAAGACCGGCTCGAGCGCGTCGAGAATCCCGGCCGCGTCCTTGTCGGCGAGGACCGCGACCACCCCGACCAGCTTGCGGAAGTCGAACTCGCCGGTGAGCGTCGCGGCCAGCGCCTGCGCTCCCGCCGGGTTGTGGGCGGCGTCGACGAAGATGGTCGGCGCGTTGCGCATCCGTTCCATCCGTCCCGGGCTGGCCACTGTCGCGAAACCGCTGCGCACGGCCTCGATGTCGAGCTGGCGATCCGCGCCAGCGCCGAAGAAGGCTTCCACGGCGGCCAGCGCCAGCGCCGCGTTGCGGGCCTGGTGCTCACCGTGCAACGGCAGGAAGATCTCGTCGTAGACGCCGCCGAGTCCCTGCAGGGTCAGTAGCTGCCCGCCGACGGCCACGGCCCGTTCCAGCAGCCGGAACTCCGCGCCCTCGCGGGCCACCGCGGCATCCTCGGCCACGGCCCGGCGCAGCAGCACGTCCATCACCTCGGGCTCCTGCTCGGCGATCACCGCGACGGTGTCGGTCGGGATCAGCGCCTCGGGGGCGCGCTTGATGATCCCGGCCTTCTCCTTGGCGATCGACTCGAGGTCGGGACCGAGGTATTCGGTGTGGTCGAGGCCGATCGGGGTGATCACCGCGACCTGCGCGTGGATCACATTGGTGGCGTCCCAGGTGCCGCCCATGCCGGTTTCCACGACGGCCACGTCGACCGGAGCCTCGGCGAACGCGGCGTAGGCCATGCCGGTGAGCACCTCGAACTTGCTCATCGCCGGGCCGTCTGATTCGGCCGAGCGCTGGTCGATCATGCCGATATACGGTGCGAGCTCGTGATAGGTCGCCACGTAGCCGGCCGGCGAGATCGGCGCGTTGTCGATGCTGATCCGCTCGGTCGCGAGCTGCAGGTGTGGGCTGGTGATCCGGCCGGTGCGCCGGTGCAGTGCGGTGAGCAGGGCGTCGATCATCCTGGTCACCGAGGTCTTGCCGTTGGTGCCCGCGATGTGGATCGCCGGATAGTTGTTCTGCGGGTTGCCGAGCAGATCCATCAGGGTGGCGATCCTGGTGAGCGACGGCTCGATCTTGGTTTCGGGCCAGCGCTTGTCGAGTTCGGCCTCTACCAGGGCCATTTCGGCGAGGTCGACCGGTGACGGCCCGGTGTTGCGCTGGGCCGCGTGGTAGTCGCTGCCGCCGAAGTCGGCGCCTTCGGGGTCGAGGTCACCGGGGCCCATGTCGCTCACTTGGCACTCAGCTCCGCCAGGCGGGCGCCGATGCGCGTCACTTCGGCCGCGGCCACATCACGTCGCCCGGTGATCTTGTCGACGACCGGCTGCGGCGCCTTGGCCAGGAAGGCCTCGTTGCCGAGTTTGGCCGTCGTGGTGTCGAGGTCCTTCTGCGCGGCCGCGAGATCCTTTTCCAGCCTGCGGCGTTCGGCGTCGAGGTCGATCGCGCCGGAGGTGTCGAGCTGCACGGTGACGGTCGCGGTGGAGAGCCGGACCTGCACTTGCGCGGTGGTGGCGAAGTCGTCGCCCGGTTCGGTGAGGCGGGCCAGGTTGGCCACCGAGTCGGCGAACGCGCCGAGTCCGGCCTCGTCGATCCCGACGAGGGTGGCCTTCACCTTCTGCTTGTCGGCCAGCCCCTGGTCGCCGCGGAACCGGCGGATCTCGGTGATCAGCCGCTGCGTATCGGCCACTCGCTCGGCCGCGACTTCGTCGGTCGCGATGCCACTGGCCTGCGGCCACGGGGCGATCACCACCGATTCGCCGCCGGTGAGCGCCTTCCACAGCGTCTCGGTGACGAACGGGATCACCGGGTGCAGCAGGCGAAGCACCGCGTCGAGCACGCTGCCGAGCACCACCGCGGTGGCATCGGCGCGCGCGTCGGATTCGGCGAACTGCACCTTGGACAGCTCCAGGTACCAGTCGCACAGCTCGTCCCACGCGAAGTGGTAGAGCGCCTCGCAGGCCTTGCCGAATTCGTAGGCGTCGAAGGCGGTGTCGACCTCGGCGCGGACCGCGTCGAGCCGGTCGATGATCCAGCGGTCGGCGTCGGTGAGGGTTTCGCGCGGGGGCAGCTCGCCGGTGCGCGCGCCGTTCATCAGCGCGAACTTGGTGGCGTTGAACAGCTTGGTGACGAAGCTGCGCGAGGCCAGCGCGTGCGCGTCGCCGACGGAGAGATCGCCGCCGGGCTGGGCGCCGCGGGCCAGGGTGAAGCGCAGCGCGTCGGCGCCGTAGGAGTTGATCCAGTCGAGCGGGTCGATGCCGTTGCCGCGCGACTTCGACATCTTCTTGCCGTGCTGGTCGCGGATCAGGCCGTGCAGGAACACGTCTTCGAACGGGACCTGCTTCTGGCCGCCCTTACCGGCGGTGAGCACCGGATCGTCGCTGACGTACATGCCGAACATCATCATCCGGGCCACCCAGAAGAACAGGATGTCGTAGCCGGTGACGAGCACGCTGGTGGGATAGAACTTCGAGAGCTCAGGGGTCGAGTCGGGCCAGCCCATCGTCGAGAACGGCCACAGGCCCGAGGAGAACCAGGTGTCGAGCACGTCGGGGTCCTGCACCCAGCCCTCTGGTGCTTGCTCACCCGGACCGAGGCACACGATCTCGCCTTCGGGGCCGTACCAGATCGGGATGCGGTGGCCCCACCACAGCTGACGCGAGATGCACCAGTCGTGCATGTTGTCGACCCAGTCGAACCAGCGCGGTTCCTGGCTGGCCGGGTGGATCTTCACCTCGCCTTCGCGCACGGCGTCACCGGCGGCCTTGGCCAGGGTGTCGACCTTGACCCACCACTGCATCGACAGGCGCGGCTCGATCGGCTCGCCGGAGCGCTCCGAATGACCGACCTGGTGCTTGTAGGGGAACTTGCGGCCGGCGATGCGACCTTCGGCTTCGAGACGCTCGCGGATCTTGACGCGGGCCTCGAAACGGTCCATGCCGTCGAATTCGGTACCGCTGTCGGCGATCCGGCCCGTCTTGTCCATGATCGTCGGCATCGGCAGGCCGTGGCGCAGGCCGAGTTCGAAGTCGTTGGGGTCGTGCGCCGGGGTGATCTTCACTGCGCCGGAACCGAATTCGGGGTCGACGTAGTCGTCGGCGACGATCGGGATCTGGCGCCCGGTGATCGGGTGGTAGAGCGTGGTGCCGATCAACGCCTGGTAGCGCTCGTCGTCGGGGTGCACCGCCACCGCGGTGTCGCCCAGCATCGTCTCCACGCGGGTGGTGGCCACGATGACGTGCGGCTCGTCGTCGTTCAGCGAGCCGAATCGCATGCTCACGAGCTCGCCGTCGACCTCTTTGTGGTCGACCTCGAGGTCGGAGATACCGGTCTGCAGCACCGGCGACCAGTTCACCAGTCGCTCCGCGCGGTAGATCAGCCCCGAGTCGTAGAGCCGTTTGAAGATCTTCTGCACCGCGCGCGAGAGACCGTCGTCCATGGTGAAGCGGTCGCGGCTCCAGTCGACGCCGTCACCGAGGCGACGCATCTGTCCCTGGATCTGCCCGCCGGACTCGCGCTTCCAGTCCCACACCTTGTCGATGAACAGCTCACGCCCGAAGTCCTCCTTGGACTTCCCGTCGACGGCGAGCTGCTTCTCCACCACCGTCTGCGTGGCGATACCCGCGTGGTCCATGCCCGGCAGCCACAGCACCTCGTAGCCTTGCATCCGCTTGCGGCGGGTGAGCAGGTCCATGATCGTGTGGTCGAGCGCGTGGCCCATGTGCAGGGTGCCGGTGACGTTCGGCGGCGGCAACACGATCGAGTACGGCGGCTTGTCCGAGGCAGCGTCGGCGGCGAAGTATCCGGCGTTTACCCAGCCCTCGTACAGGTCGGCCTCTACCTCGCTGGGGTTCCAGCTCTTGGGCAGGGCATCGGCACGATTACGCGAGTTGTCAGGGGCTGCGCTGGTCACGTCCCAATCCTAAGGGGAGGCGGCAACCAGCTTCTTCCCGCCTACCCCAGCACAAAAAAAGACGGAATCTTCGGTGGATGAGGGACACCGAAGACTCCGTCTACACCTGTGATCGTACCGGCGATCAACCCCGCCGAGCAGAATCCATATGGAATTCTCAGCTTCGGCCTTGCGCTGGCAGCAAGGCCTGTGACGCGCCACGACGACACGCGGAAACCCTTGTGCCCCAAGCCTCGAACCCGAAGATCCGGGTAACCCCCGATTGCCGTTTTACCCGATTTACCGGACCCTGGGGAGGGTGACGCCCCCGCTCGATTCCTCGTCCCCAGTTCCCGCATCGGCTTCGAGGATCATCACCCCGGTCGCCCTGGTGGACCTACGCGCCAGCGAGGTCGAAGAACTGCGCTACCCGAGCACCACCGTCCTGGTCTTCGCCGGTGTGCCCGGCGCGGGAAAGTCCACCGCGCTACACCGCTTCTTCGGCGCGGGCCCCGACGCCGAATATCCGGTGCGCACCGCGTCCGGCGCCCTGGTTCTCGACTCGAACCACACCCGCAATCGCCTGCGTCATCGCCTCGGCTGGGCGCCGTACTCGCTGTGGCGCCCGCTGGTCCATCTCGCGCACTACCGCGCGATCCGCGACGCACTCCGCGCCAACGACGGCCCGGTCGCCATCCACGACTGCGCGACCTTCCGCTGGAGCAGGCGACTGATCACCCGCTGGGCTGCGCGGGGGCACCGCGAACTGCACATGGTGCTCATCGATGTCCCCGCGGAGCAAGCCAGATCCGGTCAGATCAGCCGAGGAAGAAGCGTCAACAGCGTCGCGTTCACCGCGCACTGCCGCCGGTGGGAAGCGATGATGGGCTCCCTCGGCGCCCGCGACGCCGCGCACCCGCCGAACCCGGATCCGCAACCGCTGTCATCGACCTCGGTGGTGATCATCGACCGTCCGACGCTGCACGCGGTGTCGCGCATCGCCTTCGACGCGGCCTGACCGAGGCGCTCACGGCACCAGCACGCTCAGCGCCCCCGGCATCGCCTGCACCGTCACCGGCAACATCCCCGCGGGCTCACCATCGGCTGTCGCGTACCCGCCCTCGGCGCTGACCGTGATCCGCCGGGCCCGGTAGCGTTTCGTCGCGGGATGGTCGATCCGTTTGCCCGCCGACAACGCGGGCAGCAGCCGCGCCATCTCCAGACGCGACACCGCACCGACCACCGTGATGTCGAGGTAGCCGTCGTCGGCGCGTGCTTCCGGACACACCAGCATCCCGCCGCCGTAGGTGCGGGTGTTGCCGATCGGCGCCATCACCGCGTCGGTCAGGATCACCACGTGTGAGTCGGGCGGATTGTCGAGTGCACCGGGCGCCAGGCCCGACATCTCGATCCGGAACGGCAATGTGTAGCCGCGCATGAGCTCGACCACAGCGGCCGCGGTGTAGCGCAGCGGGCCGCGTGGGTAGCGCATCGTGTTGGCGCGCATGGTTACTCGCGCATCGAACCCGGTGCCGACCACGGTCGCGAACCAGGTGGGTGTGGCGTCCGCCGATTCGATCCGCCCCAGATCGATGGTCCGGGTTCGACCGCCGAGCACGATCCCGACGGCGGCCCGCGGGTCACCGGTGGGTATGCCGAATTCCCGCGCCAGGTCGTTGCCGGTACCCGCGGGCACCAGCCCGAGCGGTACCCCGCTGTGCGCGACCGCGGCCAGCAGCACGTTCATCAGCCCGTCACCGCCGACGCAGATCACCGCATCCGGCCGGTTCTCGCCCGCGACAAGCGTCCTGACCTGCGTCACCGACTCGTCCGCACTCGGCGCCCGCACCTCGACCACGTCGACATCGCGGGCCAGCAGTTCGGCCAGTACCGCCTCGGCGACACCGTCGCCACGGCCCGACCCGGAATGCGGGTTCGTGACAACCACTACGCGCCGCACCGAATGTTCGCTCACGACTCCACCTCGCCGGCGCTCGGCTCCGTCGTGCGCGATCGCGCGCTGCGCATCTGGTTCGCTCGCCAAAGCTCTCTCACGGAACCAGCTTCCCAGGGTTGAGCACGCCGGCGGGGTCGAGTTCGCGCTTCACCGCACGCAATACCCGAACCCCCAGGTCACCGATTTCGGCGCCCATCCACGGACGGTGGTCGGCGCCGACGGCGTGGTGGTGGGTGATGGTGCCGCCCGCGGCGACCATCGCGTCGCTCGCGGCGGATTTGGCGATGCGCCACTGCGCGATCGGATCCTCGAGCTGTTTGGCGACGACGGTGAAGTACAGCGACGCCCCGGTCGGGTAGGTGTGCGAAATGTGGCACATGACCAGCGCGGGTGTGCCCTGCGCACCGAGCGCGTCCATCAGCGCGCCGGTGACCTTCACCTTGAGATTCACCAGATTGGCCCAGCTGGTGGCGGTTTCGAGGGTCTCGCACAGCACTCCGACGTCGAGCAGCGCGTCACGCAGGTAGGGCGCGGCGAAGCGGCCGTGCTCCCAGTGCTGTGCGGGCGCCTCGCCGAGCGCGGTACCGCCCGCGGCGGCGAGCAGCTCACTCGCCTCGGCAGATCGGGCGGTGACGTGGGCCCGGCTGCCCTCGAAGGTGGTGATGGCGAGGCAGCCCGAGACCGGGTTGCCGCCGACATCGGCGGAGCGGGCCAGGTTCATGCCCGTTTCGGCCTCGTCGGACAACCGCATCACCGTCGGCGCGGCACCGGCCTGCACCACACTGCGCAGCGCGGCGGCTCCGGTGGCGAAGTCAGGGAACGACCAGGCTTGGTAACCAACGGTTTCCGGCACGGGATGCACCCGCAAGGTGACCGAGGTAATGATGCCGAGTGCGCCTTCGGACCCGACGAACAGCTCGCGCAGGTCGGGTCCGGCCGCCGACGCGGGCGCGCGACCGAGGTCGAGGGTGCCCTGCGGGGTCGCGATCACCAAGCGTTCGACCATGTCGTCGAACCGGCCGTAGCCCGCCGACGCCTGACCCGACGACCTCGTCGCGGCGAACCCGCCGATGCTGGCGAATTCGAAACTCTGCGGAAAGTGCCCGAGCGAGAGCCCGTGCGCGCCGAGCAACTCCTCGGCCTGGGGACCGGTGAGCCCGGCGCCGAGGGTGGCGGTGCCGCTGGCCGGATCGACCTCGGTGAGCGTGTCGAGCCTGCGCAGATCGAGCGCGATCACGGTGCCGAACTGGCCGCGCACCGGATCGACGCCACCGACCACGCTGGTTCCGCCACCGAACGGGACAACGGCGATGCCGTGTTCGGCGCAGTACTCCAGCAGCGCGAGGACCTGTGGGTGACCGGCGGGGAAAATGACGGCGTCGGGCGCGTCCTGCGGTGCGCTCGCGCGGCGGCGCAGCAGATCGGGGGTGCTCTTGCCGCCCGCGTGGCGCAGCCGGTCGATGTCGGCGGTGGTGAGATGTTCGTCACCGACGATCCCGGCCAGGCCCGACCGATCGGCCGCGGTGAGGGTGGTGGGGATCAGCGGCACATCGTTCTCGTGACGGCGCGCGACCGGCTCACCCGAGATCCCGAATGCCTGCGCGAGCAGGCCACGGATCTGCGCTGACAGCGGCTGGTGACCGGCGGCGACGCCCCAGGCGTCCCACACCATGTTCGGTGCCACGGTGGCAGACCCCGATTGTTCGCTTTGCGTCTCGACCATGCGTTACATAATGACATATAGTGTCAAGAAGTAACCAACGATATGTCCCAGCGTCGGCATCCATACCGCTGTCGGATGTCACCACCGAACATTCGCGACCGCAACCCCGCTGGACCGCTCGATACCCTTGGACAGTCCCAGCCCGACCATGGCGCCGCACCCCGGCGCCACCGAACACACCGGCGGTGAAGCACGATGATCGACCTCGCGACCCACGCTGACCAGCTTTCGCCCACCGACGTGGCGATTCTCGATGCCACCCGGGCCTGCGTCGTCGATTTCGGTGTTCGCCGAACCACGCTCACCGAGGTGGCGCGGCGGGCAGGTGTGAGCAGGCCGACGGTCTATCGCCGCTGGCCCGACACCGGGTCGCTGATCGCCGAGCTGCTGGTCCGTGAACTGCGCACGATCGTCGCCAAGGCCGTGCCCGACACCGGCCGCGGCCGGGATCGGCTGGTCCACGGCATCGTGGCGGGCGCGGCGGTGATCAGGTCGAACGCGGTGTTCGCCAAGATCTTCCGCACCGACACCGACCTGATGCTCACCTATGTGTTCGGCCGGTTGGGCCGCAATCAGCGCACGCTGATCGGGCTGTTCGCGACCATGATCGAGCTCGGCCACGAAGACGGGTCGATCCGGGCGGGCAATGCCGAGCACATGGCCACCATGCTGCTGCTCATCACCCAGTCGGCGGTGCAGTCGGCGGGCACGGTGGAGTCATTGCTGGCCGGTGCGGAGTTCGATGCCGAATTGTCCAGGGCTGTCGAGGGTTATCTGCTCCCGCTACCCGACAAGGACTGTGATGACTCCTGACTACCCCACTTCCCGTGCCACGCTGAACGCGGCGCGACGCACCACCGACCTCACCGCACTCGGCGAGAATCCCGAGGTCGATCTGGTGGTGATCGGCGCCGGTGTGACCGGAGCCGGCGTCGCCCTCGACGCCGCCGCGCGCGGGCTGCGCACAATCCTGGTGGAGCGCAACGACTTCGCGTTCGGCACCAGTCGCTGGAGTTCGAAGCTGGTGCACGGTGGGCTGCGGTATCTGGCGAGCGGACGGGTGGGGATCGCGCACGAGAGCGCGGTCGAACGCGGCATCATGTTGCGCACCACCGCACCGCATCTGGTGCGCCCGCTGCCTCAGCTGGTGCCGTTGCTGCCCGGCATCAAACTGGGCCAGAGTTCGCTCATCCGTGTGGGTTTCGCCGCCGGCGACGCGCTGCGAATCGCGGCGCGTACCTCTGTCGACACGTTGCCGCGCTCGCGCCGGGTGGCCGCCGCCGAGGCACTGCGCTTGGCGCCGACCGTGCGACGGGACGGGCTGCGCGGCGGGTTGCAGGCGTGGGACGGCCAGCTTGTCGACGACGCCAGGTTGGTCGTCGCACTGGCTCGCACCGCGGCCGCAGCAGGCGCGACCGTGCTCACCCGCGTGGAAGCCGTTGCGGCAACCGGTGATTCGGTCCAGCTGCGCGACACTCTCACCGGCGAGACCTTGGCGGTCCGGGCGCGCGCGGTCGTGAACGCGACCGGTGTGTGGGCGGGCGAGGTCGACCACAGCATCGAGCTGCGGCCCAGCCGCGGCACCCACCTCGTCTTCGACGCCGCGGCCTTCGGTGGGCTCAGCGCCGCGCTCACGGTGCCGGTGCCGGGCAGCATCAGCCGGTTCGTCTTCGCGCTGCCCGCCGCGCACGGCCGTGTCTACCTCGGCCTCACCGACGAGGACGCACCGGGCCCCATCCCCGACGAGCCCCAGCCCACCGAGGCCGAGATCGACTTCCTGCTCGACACCATCAACACCGCCCTGCGCGAACCGCTGACCCGCTCCGATATCCGCGGCAAGTTCGCCGGACTGCGTCCACTGCTCGAGACCGCCGACGACAGCACCGCCGACATCTCCCGCGAACACGCGGTTCTCACCGCCCCCGACGGCTTGATCACCGTCGTCGGCGGCAAGCTCACCACCTATCGTCAGATGGCCGAGGACGCCGTCGACGCGGCGGTGGCCCAGTCGGCACTCACGGCCACTGCCTGCCGCACCGCCCACCTCCCCCTCATCGGGGCGGTCTCCGGTGCCGCCCGCGACCGCATCGACGCCCCACCGGTGCTCATCGAGCGCTACGGCAGCGAAGCGAGCCAGATCGTCTCCGCCTGGCTCGCCGACCCCGCCCTCGCGGAACCGGTCGCCCCCGGAATCGACGTCACCGCAGCCGAATTCGACTTCGCCATCACCCACGAGGCCGCCCTCACCATCGACGACCTCCTCGACCGCCGCACCCGCATCGGCCTGGTCGACACCGACCGCGAAGCCGCCACCCCCGCCGCCGAAGCTGCCTTCACCAGACACGCCGCGATCACCAGCTGAAGGCTGATCTGGCGGCGCGCATACCAGCCGCTGATCCCGGCGCTGGGCGAGCCGGGCGGGTACTCATCGAGGCCCGCTCGGCATCCGCCAGCCGGGAACGGCCCTGGTCAGCAGCCACACCTGGGGGCAGTGCGCAGGCCCCACTCGGCGCGCGATCACCACCACCGGTCAGTCGAAGCTCCAATTCGCGAGCTCGGCGCGCATGGACGCGCGTGGCCATACGTCGAGGCCGTGCGCCAGTTCGGTGGCCCGGATCGCGCGCAGACCCGGCGGTTCGTCTGCCGCTGGAATGTAGGCGAAGCCGAGGCGTTCGTAGTACGGGCCGTTCCACGGGACCTGGGTGAACGTGGTGAGTGTGATCTCTTGTAGGCCTTTGGACTTCGCCCAGCGCACGGCATGATCGATCAGCCGTTTTCCGATCCGCGCGCCCGCGTAGGCCTGGTCGACGGAGACCTGGTCGATGTGCGGTTGCTCGTCGACGAGCCCGAGAACCAGGTAGCCGATCGGGTGATCGTCATCGTCCGGCCATACCCACGCGCGACCATCGACAATGAAGGCGCGCAACACTTCCCACGGTGGTGGCTCATCGTCGGCGACGGCAGTCATCCCCACCTCGGCGAACGGTGCGCCCGCCCGACGCTCGATCTCCTGGAGCGCCGCGATCTCCGTCTCACGCGCGAGCCGGACAGGTCCACCGATCACCGGGCGCCGTCCGGGCCGCTGTGCGGTCTCCCCCGCGACACCGCCGCCGGTCATCGTCGCGCCGACAACTCCCGGCTCCTCGGCACCCGACAGCACCCAGAGTTCCCCCGGCTGGTCGCCGCCGCTCATCGCGCGCCCACCGGGGTGGCGACGATTCCGTTGAGCAGTGCGCGCAGGGCCCAGCGGGCGCGGGCGGCACCGTCGCCGTCGCGCAGGTGCGTCAGCCACGCGATCCTCGTCGGGAAGCGGGTGGGCAGGTCGGCCAAGCGCCGGGAGAGGTCGGCGCGGTACGCCGAGCCCCCCGCACCGGAATTCTCGGCGGCCTCGGCGGCGATGTGGAGGTAGATCAGGTCGACGGCCCAGGTGGCGGTCGCGGGGTCGAGACCCCCTTCGCGCAGCAGGCTCAGCAACTGTTCGATCAGGCCGAGGGCGTGTTCGGTGGTCGGGAACCGGCCGAAGGCGACGAGCGCGAGACCGTCGTGGCGGCCGAGTGCCTCGATCGAGGTCTCGACCAGCTGGGTCACCCGCGTACGCCAGTCACCCTCGGTGGGGACCGGGACCTGGGACAGGACGTGATCGAGCATGCCGGTCAGCAGGTCGTCGCGATGGGCGACATAGACGTACAGCGACGCGGCGCCGGTGTCGAGTTCCTTCGCGACCCGGCGCATGGTGAGCGCGGCCGAGCCGTCGGTATCGAGGATGCGCAAGCCGGTCTCGATGACGAGGTCCCGGCTCAGGGGTACTTTCGCCGGTCGGGCCCGGCGACTGACGGGTGCGGCGTTCATGCGCCGATCCTACGCGGCCGACGAACATCGTTTGGCACGAACGTCGTTCGAAGTTCGCCTACGGACCCTATCCCCGAGCGCCGGGCCATCTATGCTGACGGCGGAGACCTCGGTCGCGGTCTGCCGCACAGCGGGTCGGCCGGGGCGGCGGTGAAAACCAGTCCGACAAGGAGGCGTTGATGCACGCGCATTCGTCCACCGTGGCTATCGTGCCGGGGACCGGGATCGTCGCCAGATTCGGCGATGTCGTCGTCTATCTGGCCGGGGAGACACCCTCGACCGATCGGTTACTCGGAGCGGTGGAAACCGTCGCCAACAGCACGGCAGCGAGCGCACCCGGTGCGGCATTGGCGCAGCGGCTGGCGGGCGTGGTGTTCGGCGGAGCCTCTGCCCCACCGCCTTTCGGTGTGCTCGCCCCGACCGCCGACGGGATGCTGATCCTGTTGCGCGGCGCGGTGATCGCCGAGATCTCCGGCGCGGAAGGCAACCGCCGCCTCGCCGGCGACCGGGCCTTCACCTGGGTCGACGAGATCATCCGCGAACCGGTCCGCCGGATCGCGGTCGGCGCCGAGATGGCCGATCCCACCAGCGCCAATCCGCGCACCGACTTGCGCGCGGGCATCGTCACCGGCAACGGTTTCGTCCTCAACCTGGGCCGGCGCCGCAATCCGCCGCCCCGCCGGGTCGAATCCGTCGACGAACCCGCACCGACCGAGGCCACCGGCTTCCAAGCCCTTCGCGTCCCGTCGAGGCCCACCGTCACCAGCGACGCGCTCCCGGCCACCGCGGGATTCCCGGCACCGGCGCCCGGCCAACCCGCGACCTCGGGTTTCCCGCCCGACGCGGGCCGACCCGACAGTGAAACGGTGAGCGCGGGCGAGCGACCGAGCACCGCGGACGGCGTCACCGTGAGCACGGGCCCACGCAACTCCCCCGCCGCCGGCGCCCCCCGCGCCTGGTCCCAACCACTCGATGCCGCTCAACGCGGTGAACCGGTCGCGTTGAGCAAAGGCACAGCGCCCCACAGCAGTTCGCGCGGCGCGCTGGTCACCGAAGACGGGCTCAGCTACCCACTGGACCGGCCCTACGTCCTCGGCCGCAACCCCTCGGGGGAAGAATCGGTCCGCGCTGCCGCGGCGACGCCGATACTGATCGAGCGGGATCGGCTCGTCTCGCGGGTCCATGCCTTCGTCGCCCCCGACCGTGGCAAGGTGTTCGTCCGCGAAGCCCCCGCGACCTCCGGAACCTTCTTCGCCGCCCCCGACAGCGAACGCTGGTCACGCGTGGGCACCCTCCCGATCGAATTGCAACCGGGATGGCGCCTGCGGATCAACGACTTCCTGCTGACCTACTGCGTGTGAATCACCTACTGCGTTTTACTCACAGACCATCCCGACGCCCGTGCATCCAGCTCCACGGGCGTCGGATCGCGAATCGGCTCAGGCCTCGAGGGCGTCGAGCAGTGCCGCGCGCTGGCGAGCACCGAGGCCGCCGATGCGGCGATCCTCGGGAATCTCGGCCTGATCCATCAGCTTGGCAGCCTTGACCGGACCAACGCCCGGCAGTGCCTTGATCACGGCAGCGACCTTGGTCTTTTTCACCAGGTCATCACTGTCGGCTTTCTTGAGCAGATCGGCGACGGTGACCTTGCCCTCCTTCACCTTGCCGATCAGTTCCGAGCGCGCCTTGCGCACGGCAGCCGCTTTGGCCAACGCCTCGGTGCGCTGTTCGGCGGTCATCGTAGGCAGTGCCATGTCTCCTCCGCTTCCACTCGTCACTCGAACATCTGATTGACGGACCGAGTAAACAGCACGAAATCGGCAGCACCAGTCCGACACACCGCGAGGATACGCCGATGAGTTTTGCGTGCCGAACCCGTCGTATTCAGTGAAGGCCCCGCAAGACGGACCAAACGGACGAAAGGACGGGCGGTTCAGGCCGACGTAACACCACGGTGACCAGCAGCGACACATCAACAGAAGCACTTTTGCGGGATCAAGGTTCAACGGCGAACCACGGAGGATCAACGAAGCTCCTCGGCCCGGGCGCGACCCGTTCTCGAACGGTCGTCACCGTCTCCCGCATCGCTCATCGACAGCTACACAGTTGTGCGCCAGACATTTTCAGCGCCTGCGGGTCGAGCAATTCGGGCCCGCGGGTGTTGTCTCCCCGCTCGATGCGCAACAATGACGCGACCCGGCGAACCCTTTTGCTACCTGGAGTTGCGATGCGCGAGGAACACCCGCTCGATCACGAGGTCACCGCTCTGCCTGTGCGGGTGGAACGGGCCAGGCGTCGCATCGCCTATCAGTCCGATCCGGCACTGACCGACGCGCTGTCCGAAGACGAGTTGCGTGCCGAGCGCGAACTCGCCGAAAAGATCCGCACCTACGAGCGCGACCAGCGCTGGAAGCACATCAAGGCCGCCTCCTCGCACGCCGACCGTCTGCGGGACACCACCGCGGAACTCGAGCGAGCCGAGATGTCGGACCTGATGCTGGCCCGCAAGGCCATCGCCGCGCAACGCCGCGAGTCCAACCCGCGCGCCCGCCTCGCCTCGCTCTATCAGCACCGCACCTGGTCGCTGCGCGCACTGGCCGGCGTGGTGATCACGGGCATGCTGTGGTCGGCGGTGAACGTCCAGCACAACATCGCTCCCGGCGGACCCAGCGATCCGCTCTACTGGGCCAGCTTCGGCCTGGAGGCGATGATCAGCGTGTGCCTGATCATCATCATGATCGGCACCACGCGGGTGGCCGAGTGGGGCGTGATGGGCAACCGCAACCAGGTGCTCATCGCCGAGCTGTTCCTGCTCACGCTGACCATCGCCCTCAACACCTATCCGCACCTGAGCGCGCGGCACTGGTACGACGCGGCGGTGCACGCGGTGGCCCCGGTGATGATCGGTGTCGCACTACTCATCCACAATGCCGCCAGCGCCCGATACAGCACCGCGATCGTCCGCGCCAGCGCGGAGATCCCGGCCGACGACGGCGACGATCTCCTGGCCGCGCCGAGCCTGGGGAACCCAGCCCTCAGCTAGCGCCACCCAACACACAGCAAAGAGCCCCTTCGGATCAGATCCGAAGGGGCCCTTTGTCGTTGGTTTGTTACGCCGACTTCTCGCGACGCTCAGCACGCTGCGCCTTACGCGGCACGATCGTCGGGAGGACGTTGTCGATGACGGTGTCGGCGTTCACGACCACCTTGGCGACGTCGTCGCGGCCGGGGATGTCGTACATCACCGGCAGCAGGACCTCTTCCATGATGGCGCGCAGGCCACGAGCACCGGTGCCGCGCAGGATGGCCTGATCGGCGATCGCTTCGAGGGCGTCGGTGGTGAACTCGAGATCGACGCCGTCCATCTCGAACAGGCGAACGTACTGCTTGACCAGCGCGTTCTTCGGCTCGGACAGGATTGTGACCAGCGATTCCTTGTCCAAGTTCGTCACCGAGGCGACGACGGGCAGGCGGCCGATGAATTCGGGGATCAAACCGAACTTGATCAGATCCTCTGGCATCACGTCGGCGAAGTGGTCGTCGGTGTCGACCTCGGCCTTGGAGCGCACCTCGGCGCCGAAGCCGATCCCGCGGTGACCGGTGCGGTCGGAGATGATCTTCTCCAGGCCCGCGAACGCACCCGCGACGATGAACAGCACGTTGGTGGTGTCGATCTGGATGAACTCCTGGTGCGGGTGCTTGCGACCGCCCTGCGGCGGCACACTCGCCTGGGTCCCCTCCAGGATCTTCAGCAACGCCTGCTGCACACCCTCACCCGACACATCGCGGGTGATCGACGGGTTCTCGCTCTTGCGGGCGATCTTGTCGACCTCGTCGATGTAGATGATGCCGGTCTCGGCGCGCTTGACGTCGTAGTCGGCGGCCTGGATCAGCTTCAGCAGGATGTTCTCGACATCCTCACCGACATAACCCGCCTCGGTGAGCGCGGTGGCGTCGGCGATGGCGAACGGCACGTTCAGCATCTTGGCCAGGGTCTGCGCGAGGTAGGTCTTACCGCAGCCGGTGGGGCCGAGCATCAAGATGTTCGACTTGGCCAGCTCCACGGTCTCACCGCGGCTGTCGCGACCCTTGTCGCCCGCCTGGATGCGCTTGTAGTGGTTGTAGACCGCGACGGCGAGGGTCCGCTTGGCGGTGTCCTGGCCGATCACGTAGTTCTCGAGGAAATCCCGGATCTCCGAGGGCTTGGGCAACTCGTCGAGCTTCACTTCGCTCGACTCGGCCAGCTCTTCTTCGATGATCTCGTTGCACAGGTCGATGCACTCGTCGCAGATATAAACCCCGGGGCCCGCGATGAGCTTTTTGACCTGCTTCTGGCTCTTTCCGCAGAACGAGCACTTCAGCAGATCGCCGCCGTCTCCGATGCGCGCCATCTCGTAGGTCCCTACTTCCTTGTCCGAGTGCGACCGTCGTCCCCCGATTGGGCCGGAAATACGTCTCGGTGCCGTCAATCAGAGCAATGGTCCCTGAGTCGACCGTACCTGTTGTGCGCGAGACAGGTCGACAACTCGCGCATGTTCGATGTGAAGGGTCGTGCGGATTCTCACCATTGTGGGCCAAGCCCGGTGAAAAAACCGGGCCCGCCGCCCAGATCAGGACAGCGGGCCCGGGCGTGTCACTTCTGTCCGCTGAGCTTGCGGTAGTCGAAGACCTGATCGATGATGCCGTAATCCTTGGCTTCCTCGGCGGTCAGGATCTTGTCGCGGTCGGTGTCCTTACGGACCTGCTCCTCGGGCTTGCCGGTGTGGCGCGAGATGGTGACTTCCATCAGGCGACGCATCCGCTCGATCTCGGCCGCGGCGATCTCGAGGTCGGACACCTGACCCTGCACCCCGCCGGAGGACGGCTGGTGGATCAGGATGCGCGCGTTGGGCAGTGCGGCACGCTTGCCAGGGGCACCGGCGGCCAGCAGCACCGCGGCGGCCGAGGCGGCCTGACCAAGGCAAACCGTCACCACGTCGGGGCGCACGTACTGCATGGTGTCGTAGATCGCCATCAGCGCGGTGAACGAGCCACCGGGCGAGTTGATGTACATGGTGATGTCGCGGTCGGGGTCCTGGGACTCCAGCACCAGCAGCTGCGCCATGATGTCGTTCGCCGAGACGTCGTCGACCTGGTTGCCCAGGAAGATGATGCGCTCCTCGAACAGCTTGTTGTACGGGTCGGAGGTCTTGACGCCGAACGAGGTCTGCTCGGTGAACTGCGGCAGGATGTAGCGCGACTGCGGGTTGGCGGCAGCAGCGCCACCCAAGCCGGCGCGCGGGTCGATCAGATTGGCCATCTTGGTCTCCAAGCTTGTCTCGAGTGTGATGGGGCGCGGGCCTGCGCTACTTCGCCTGGTTCGCGTGGGCGACCACGTGGTCGATGAAGCCGTATTCGAGGGCTTCCTTCGCCGTGAACCAGCGGTCGCGGTCCGCGTCCTCGGTCACCTGCTCCACCGACTTGCCGGTGTGCAGCGACTGCAGTTCGTTGAGCTCACGCTTGGTGTGGGCGAACTGCTCGGCCATGATCGCGATATCGGCCGCCGAACCACCGATGCCCGCCGACGGCTGGTGCATCATGATCCGGGTGTGCGGCAGCGCGAAGCGCTTGCCCTTGGTGCCCGCGGTGAGCAGGAACTGCCCCATCGACGCCGCCAGGCCCATGCCATAGGTGGCGATGTCGCACTCGGCGAACTGCATCGTGTCGTAGATCGCCATGCCCGCGGTGACCGAACCACCGGGGGAATTGATGTAGATAGCGATGTCCCTGGTCGAATCCTCGGCCGAGAGCAGCAGAATCTGCGCGCAGATCTTGTTCGCGATGTCGTCGTCGACCTGGCTGCCCAGGAAGATGATCCGCTCGCGCAGCAGACGCTCGTACACCGAATCACTGAGGTTGAGACCAGCAGTAGTGGCTGTCATGACCCCTGCCTGGTTGATTGTCACGGATACCTGCCTTCTCTTCTCACCGATTGCTACGGCCATACGAATACGGGTCGTCGTCACAAACACTAACGAAGCAGGGCGGCACCGAACTCCCGGTACCGCCCTTCTTCGCTCAGAGCGCAATCTCGCTACGCTCGATTTCACTCTGCGCGAGGCGCGCTGCAGCATTGGTTCGCTCGCTGCGCTCCCTCACGTGCGCAATCAAATCACGCCGCCGAAACCTACTCAGCAGCGGCTTCGTCCAGCTCGATCTCGGCGGAATCCGCGGGGTCACCGAACATTTCGGTGGTGTCGACCACGTTGCCGTCGGAATCGGTCACCTTCACCTGACCGACAACTCCGGCCAGTGCCTTGCCGCGGCGCACGTCGGCGAAGACCGCACCGAGCTGGCCCGCCTGCTGCACCTGCTGGATGAACTGCTCCGGCGACATGCCGTAACGCTGTGCCTGGAACAGGATCCGCTCGGTCAGCTCCTGCTGGCCGACCTGGGTGTTCTCGGCTTCGGCGATGGCGTCGAGCAGCAGCTGGGTCTTCACCGACTTCTCGGCGGCTTCCTGAGTGTCCTTATCGAACTCCTCGCGCGAGGAGCCCTGCGCCTCGAGCGCCTCGGCCAGCTTGGCCTCGTCGTGGTCGAAGCCGTGCACGGCGTCGTGGATCACGGCGTCGACCTCGGCCTTGACGACGGCCTCTGGCAGCGGGACCTCGACGGTCTCGAGCAGGGTGTCGAGCACCTTGTCGCGGATCGAACCGGCCTGCTCGACCTTCTTGACACGCTCGACGCGGCCCTTCAGGTCTTCCTTGAGCTCGTCGATGGTGTCGAACTCGCTCGCGAGCTGGGCGAACTCGTCGTCGGCCTCGGGCAGCTCGCGCTCCTTGACCGACTGCACGGCCACGGTGATCACGGCTTCGGAGCCCGCGTGCTCGCCCGCCACCAGGGTGGAGGTGAACTCGGCGGACTCGCCGGCCTTGAGGCCGATGACGGCCTCGTCGAGGCCCTCGATCAGCTGACCCGAACCGACCTCGTGCGACAGGCCGGTGGTGGCCGCCTCGGGGACGTCCGCACCATCGACGGTGGCCGACAGGTCGATCGACACGAAGTCGCCATCGGCCACGGCACGCTCGACACCGGTGAGGGTGCCGAATCGCTGACGCAGCGAGGTGAGCTGCTCCTCGATGTCGTCGTCACCGATGGTGAAGGAATCGACAGTCACCTCGATGCCCGAGTAGTCGGGCAGGGTGATCTCGGGGCGCACGTCGACCTCGGCGGTGAACGCCAGCTCTTCGCCGTCTTCGATCTTGGTGATCTCGATCTCGGGCTGGCCGATGACCTTGACCTCAGCGGTCTGGATGGCCTCGGCGTACTTGTTCGGCAGCGCGTCGTTGACGACCTGCTCCAGCACGGCGCCACGGCCGACACGGGTCTCGATCAGCTTGGCCGGAGCCTTGCCGGGACGGAAGCCGGGGATCTTGACCTGCTGCGCCAGCGCCTTGTAGGCCTTGTCGAAGTCGGGCTTCAGCTCCTCGAAGGGCACCTCGACGTTGATCCGGACCCGGGTCGGGCTCAGCTGCTCGACGGTGCTCTTCACGGACATACTCCTTGGTTCGTAGTTCATGGTGGTGTCCCCCGCATGGGGTAACGCGCCCTGAGTAGGAGCGGCGCACGCATCCCGACCAGGGTAGTTGACCGCCTGCGCGGTCGCGCAATCGGCGGTTGGTTGTGGGTTCGGTCCGGGACCGCGCTAGCGGCCGACCTGCACCGCGTCGGTCACGAAGACCAGCGTCTCGTTCGGCGCGACACCGTTGCCGCCTTCGCCGTAGCCCAGGTTCGGCGGCACGATCAGCAGCCTGCGCGTGCCCGGCTGCACGCCGATCAGGCCCTCGTCCCAGCCCTGGATGACCTGGCCCGCGCCGAGGGTCAGCCCGAACGGCTTGCCGCGCTGGAAGGAGCTGTCGAGTACCTGCTTGTCCGACCAGGTGACCAGCTCGTAGTTCATGGTCAGCGGCTGCCCGGCCACCGCGCCCGGCCCGCTGCCGACCACCAGATCCTTGACGATCAAGGTCTTGGGCGCATCGCAGGTGTCGGGGATGGTGATCGTGGGCGCCTCGCCGAACCCACCGCTGACCTTCACGTCGTCGGCAGTGCATTCGAGGCCCGTGCTGGCGGGGTTCCCGCCCGCCACGCTCGAGCTCGGCGAGCTGCTCGAATCCGTGTCGGAGCCGCAGGCGGCCGTCGTGATCGCGGCGGCCGCGACGAGTCCGATTCCGATGATCCTGCCCAGAGAATGCATGGCCCGCAGAGTAATCGACCGCCGTTGCCCGGTCGGGGACCGGCACGACGGTAGGCTCGGCGGTGCGTTTCTCCACCGGGTGTCGCCGGTCCCCGATCGGCGCCCGTGCAGGCCCCGCGGCGAGGCCGAGACCGGTCCGTTGGCGGGCAGCTGGCACGCGAACAAATTCCTCAACGCGGGCCGCGACGGCGCGCTGGTGCCGATCCTGGCGCTCAACGAGTACAAGATCGCCAATCCGACGATCTTCGCCCGGATCCCCGAGGACGAACTGGTCGAACTGCTGCGCGGCTACGGCTACGAACCGCTGATCGTCTCCGGTAACGACCCGGCACCGGTGCACCAGGCGATGGCCACCGCGATGAACACCTGTATGGACCGGATCGCGCAATTCCAGCGGGCCGCCCGCGAAGACGGTGACACGCAACGTCCCCGCTGGCCGATGATCGTGATGCACACACCGAAGGGCTGGACCTGTCCCCCGGTGGTCGACGGCAAACAGGTCGAGGGCACATTCCGCGCGCATCAGGTGCCGCTGCCCAACGCGCGTACCGATCCCGAGCACCGTCGGGTGCTGGAGCTGTGGTTGCGGTCGTATCGGCCGGAGGAATTGTTCGAGCAGGACGGCTCGCCGGTGCCCGCCCTGCTGGAGCAGGTTCCCGCGCGTCCGATGAGCCTGAATCCGGTCGCGAACGGCGGCTTGCTGATTCGCGATCTCGACCTGCCCGATTGGCGCGACTATTGCGTGGATGTGGTGGCGCCCGGCGCGGGCCGGCACGAGGCGACCGAGGTGCTCGGCAGCTGGCTGCGCGATGTCACCGCCCGCAATCGGCACAATTTCCTCACCTTCGCCCCCGACGAACTGGTCAGCAACCGATTGCAGGACATTCTCGAGGTGACCGGGCGCGACTGGCAGGAGGAAGTCGGTCGCTGGGATGTGGATCTGTCGACAGTCGGCCGCGCGGTCGAAGTGCTCTCCGAGCACATGTGCGAAGGCCTGCTGGAGGGCTACCTGCTGACCGGCCGCCACGGCGTCTTCACCTGCTACGAGGCATTCGTCCACATCGTCGACGCCATGTTCAATCAGCACGCCAAGTGGCTCGATGCCAGCCTGAAGGTGCCGTGGCGGCGCAAGATCGCCAGCCTGAATTATCTGCTCACCTCGCATGTGTGGCGTCAGGACCACAACGGGTTCACCCATCAGGATCCCGGTTTCCTCGACGTGGTGGCGAACAAAAGCCCCGATATCGTGCGTGTGTATCTTCCGCCGGATACCAATACCCTGCTGTCGACCTACGACCACTGCCTGCGGTCGCTGCACTACGCCAATGTGGTCGTGGCGGGCAAACAGCCAGGACCGGACTGGCTGACGGCGGAGGAGGCGGCGCTGCACTGCACCCGCGGGCTCGGGATCTGGGAGTGGGCGTGCCACAACGACGACCTCGCCACCACGCCGGATGTGGTGCTCGGTTGCGCGGGCGACGTACCGACCCTGGAAACCCTCGCCGCGGTCGCGATCCTGCGAGATCGGCTGCCGGACCTACGGATTCGGTTCATCAATGTCGTCGACCTGATGCGCCTGCTAACCGCGGGCGAACACCCACACGGCCTGCCCGATGCCGAGTTCGACGCCCTGTTCACCACCGACCGTCCGGTGATCTTCGCCTTCCACGGTTACCCGTGGCTGGTACACCGGCTCACCTACCGCCGCACCAATCACGCCAACCTGCACGTGCGCGGTTATCAGGAGAAGGGCACCACCACCACGCCCTTCGACATGGTGATGCTCAACGATCTCGACCGCTTCCATCTGGTGCTCGATGTGATCGACCGCGTTCCCGGCCTGCGTGAGCGGGCGGCGGGTCTGCGCCAGGAGATCGTCGACGCCCGGTTGCTCGCGCGCCGCTGGACCCGCGAGCAGGGCGAGGACATCCCGGTCGTCGCCGATTGGGTCTGGCCGGACTCGGCGATCCCCGCCGTGGGGTAACGCAGTTGCGGCGCGGGCCCGCCCTGCACGACGATGACAGGGATATGACCGAATCCCACCGCACCGACCTCCTCCCCCGCGACCGCCGCGACCTGACCGGACCGTTCGACGTGATCGGCGATGTCCACGGTTGCCGCAGCGAACTGGAGACCCTGCTCGGCGAACTCGGCTACGCCCTCGACCGCGACAACCGCGGCCGCGCGATCGGTGCCGCTCACCCCGACGGTCGCACCGTGGTCTTCGTCGGCGACCTCGTCGACCGGGGCCCCGACACCCCCGGCGTGCTCCGCCTGGCGATGGGAATGGTGGCGGCGAAAACCGCCCTGTGCGTCACCGGCAACCACGACCACAAGCTGATGCGCGCCCTCGACGGCCGCAACGTCCGCATCGCGCACGGCCTCGAGCAGTCCCTGTCCCAACTGGCCGACGAAGACCTCGAATTCCGCACCGCCGCACACGCTTTCCTGCGCGACCTGCCGAGCCACTACCTCCTCGACCGCGGCAAGCTCGTCGTGGCCCACGCCGGTCTGCCCGAAAGCCTGCACGGCAGCACCACCGGCCGAGCCCGCTCCTTCGCCCTCTACGGCGCACCGACCGGCGAGCTCGACCAGCACGGCTACCCCATCCGCTACGACTGGGCCAAGGACTACCGAGGCACCCCCACCGTCCTCTACGGCCACACCCCGGTCCCCACCCTCACCTGGGTCAACAACACTCTCTGCCTCGACACCGGCGCCGTCTTCGGCGGCACCCTCTCCGCCCTGCGTTACCCCGAGCTGAGCACGATCTCGGTCCCCGCCGAACAGATCTGGAGCGAACGCGCGGGCATCACCCCGACGACCTGACGGGGTGTTAGGCCTACCATCAGCAGCGGACGACCCGACTCATCGACGAGGAGAGGTTCATGCGCGCTACATTTCTCGCACTGTCCGTACTCGCTCCGCTCATGGTCACCGGTGTCGCGAGCGCAGATCCGGCGCCGCAGGGGACCGGGACATTGACGGCGTGGGCGTTCACCGGACGGGAGCCGATTCCGGTGAATCGGGCCGATATCGAGGTCACGCCGTGTGATGCGAAGCAGGTGGTCGCCACGCTGGTCAGCGGGGCCGACGGGCGGGCAACGGTGGCGCTGCCGGTGGGCTGTTACGAGGCGAAGGTGGTGACCGTGCCCGGCGGCTGCGGGTTGGCCGTCACCGAGCCGGTGCGGGTCACCGTGGCAGCGGGCACCGAGGCACGGGCGGACTTCCGGTTCGGTTGCGCCTGAGGCGACTTTCAGTCCTTCGGTCCGCCCGCCACGTAGATGACCTGGCCCGACACGAAGCCGGCGCCCTCGCTCGCGAAGAACGAGGCGGTGTTGGCGATGTCGTCGGGCGTGCCGACCCGGTTGACCGGGATCTGTGCCGCGGCAGCCGCTTTGAACGACTCGAAGTCGACACCGACCCGTGCGGCCGTCGCGGCGGTCATCTCGGTTTCGATGAAGCCGGGAGCGATCGCGTTGGCGGTGACGCCGAATTTGCCGAGTTCGAAGGCAAGGGTCTTGGTGAAGCCCTGCATGCCCGCCTTGGCCGCGGAGTAGTTGGCCTGGCCGCGGTTACCGAGTGCCGAGGTGCTCGACAGGTTGACGATGCGCCCGAACTTCGCCTCGACCATGTACTTCTGCACGGCGCGGGTCATCAGGAAGGCACCGCGCAGGTGCACGTTCATGACGGTGTCCCAGTCGTTCACCGACATCTTGAACAGCAGGTTGTCACGCAGCACGCCCGCGTTGTTGACCAGCACGGTCGGCGGGCCGAGCGCGGTGGCGATCCGCGCCACCGCGGCGGCGACGGCCGCTTCGTCGGCCACATCGGCACCGACCGCGAGAGCTTCGCCCCCGGCGGCTTCGACACTTGCGACGGTGCCCGCGCAGGCGGCTTCGTCGAGATCGAGCACAGCGACGGCATATCCGTCGGAAGCGAGCTTGACCGCAACCGCGGCGCCGATGCCACGGGCGGCTCCGGTGACGATCGCGACCTTGCGTTGCGTGGGCATCCGTCTCCTACAGGCCTGTAGCTGGGCGAATGGTGATGGTCGGGGTGACAGGATTTGAACCTGCGACCCTCCGCTCCCAAAGCGGATGCGCTACCAAGCTGCGCTACACCCCGATACCTCACCGGCGAGAACACCGTCGAGGCAATACATGTTTGAGCGGGTGACGGGAATCGAACCCGCACCATCAGCTTGGAAGGCTGAGGTTCTACCATTGAACTACACCCGCAGGCATACGACATCGATGGGATCGCCACGATGTCGTGTGCGCCATGACTGTACCGAACCCCGCGCGAAAAATGCCAATCCGGCCCCTGCCTGCCCGATTGATGCGCCTCGGCCGTCGGCGTACCCAACTCCCCACGCGACCAACCGTCGCTGTGCCCGATTAGGGCCTAATGACCCTAGCCCCGAATTGCCCTCCCGGCGACGATGGTTGGTGCGCTCACGGGGACCGGCGCCAGCTCCATCGGGGGATTAAACAGGAGAATTTTCCTTAAAAACCTGACACGTGGGCGGTGAGTAGGCCACCATGAGAGTGCGCGTGACGGCTACTGCCACATCGTCACGACTCGCATCCCGTGCCAGGAGGGAACCATGGCAACGCAACGTCCACCGCCCAGCGGAGGGCATCACGCTGCACGTTTCGGGCCCCCGAAATTTTTTCGGGAAATGTGTAACGCCGGAGACTTTGCAGCGATGTCATAGCCGATCGCCATTCGCGAGAGACCAGAGAACACGTTCTAGAACGTGACTTTTCGGTCTCGGGTGGCTTGCTAGGATCCTTTTTGCCGGACGGGGGTATCTGGAAAGGGGGCGGTGAGCGTGTGCCGAACTCGGCGGACCCAACCGCGTAGCAGTGCGAATGATCGAGGTGGCAAGACCGTCGCCACCTACCGCCGGTGATATCGATGACCCACATCGAGCCACCGGTAGCCGCGATGGCCCGCGCCTGGGCCCGCGCGGTGTGCGCCGAACCGGGCTCGTCCACGGCGCCGCACCAGTTGGAGCCGGTGCTCGTCGACATCGTCGAGCGGCTGCTGCACCTGGCCCGGACCGAACCGTTCCCGGTGCCACAGGCGCGCAAGCTCGGCGCGCGGTTGGCCGAGGCGCCCTTCGAACGCACCAGGATGCTGGCCCATGCCAGTCGCTGGCTGCTCGGCTTCCCCTCGGGGGTCCCGGGTTCGCTGGTGGCGACCCGCTGGCCGCTGGTGGCCAGCCAGGCCATCGACAGCTACGCACAGGCACTGCAGGAACGCGCGCTGGCGCAACAGGAACAGAACATCTCGGCGAAAGTGTCACTGCGCGTTCAGGAGATCGCCGCGCTGCAGCACCGCTTGCGCCACGAGGCGACCCACGACGCACTCACCGATCTGGCGAACCGCACACTGCTGCAGGAACGGGTACGCGCGTTCGCCGCCGACCCGAGCCGCGGTGTCGGTGTGCTGGTGGTGGACCTGGACCGCTTCAAACAGATCAACGACGGCTACGGACACGCGATCGGCGACGAGGTACTGGTCGAACTGGCCAACCGCTTGCGTGAGGTGTGCCCGCCCGACACGGTGATCTGCCGATACGGCGGCGACGAGTTCGTGGTGGCGGCCAACCCGCGCCGCGACACCCTCGGCGAGCTGGCGCACCGCGTGGTCGCCGCACTGCGCGACCCGGTGTGGTCGAGCGCGGGCCCCGTACCGGTTTCGGCCAGCGTGGGCACCGCTTTCTGCCCACCGGGAAAGACGTGCGATTTCACCGACCTGTTGCGTCGCGCCGACCGCGCGATGTACTCGGCGAAATCGGCGGGCGGGCGGCGTTTCGCGCTCGCTGAATCGGGCGACCCCGAACTGGGAACGGCGGTCGCCGGCTGAGTCGGATCGCGAAGCCTGCACTTCGCGGTCCGGCTCAGCCGACTTCTACTCGGGCTGACAGGTGGGGCACCAGAAGAGGTTCCGGCCTTGCATGACCTTGTGCGCGATGGGGGTCGCGCAGACTCGGCACGGTTCGCCCTGGCGGCGGTAGACGTAGGTGCGGGGGCGATCTTTGTTGTAGGACGGTGCGCCGGTGTCGTGTTCGGGACGGACCACGTGCATGCGGCCGGTGGTGACGCCGATCGGCATGAGTTCGACCAGGTCGGCCCAGAGGGCGTCCCATTCAGGGGTGGTGATCGAGGTGCCGGGGCGGAAGGGTGAGATGCCGTGGCGGAAAAGGACTTCCGCGCGGTAGACATTGCCGACGCCGGCGATCAGGGCCTGGTCCATCAGCAGTGCGCCGATCGCCCTGCGGGAGCGCCGGATTCGCGCGCCCGCGCGTTCGTGGTCGGCGTCGGCGCGTAACGGGTCGGCGCCGAGGCGCGCGGTGAGTGCGTCCACTTCGGGCGGCATCAGCACTTCACACGCCGTGGGCCCGCGCAGATCGGTGCCGAAATCCGTTGCGGCACCGATCATTCGCATCCGCACCTGCCCGACCGGCGCCGCCATCGGCAACTCGACCTCGCTGAAGGTGCCGTACAACCCGAGATGCACATGCACCGTCAGCCCGGACGCATAGTGATGCAGCAGATGCTTCCCGTAGGCCTCGGCCCGCTTCAGCACCTGCCCGTCCACGAGCGCGGCTCCTTCGACGAACCGCCCCTGCGGACTCGAAACCCGCACCACCCCACCGGAAAACCGCCGGTGATGGAGCTGAGCGATCCGATGAAGAGTGTGCCCCTCAGGCATTCCCGCCTCCCCGAGTATTTTGGCCAGACCTAGGTGCCGCGAGACGTGCGTCGGCGACCGACGGTCATGGGGGTTGCGAGTTGGCTCGTGCCCACCGAGTTACCCATGTACTTTCGAGATCAGTTGCTCGGTTTGTCGACGGGGTGTGCCTCAGGGCAGTTCGGGGGCGATGCCGGTCTTTTCGTAGTCGGCCAGGATGTCGATGCGACGCTGGTGGCGCGCCTCGTCCGACCAGGCGGCCGCGAGGAACGCGTCGACGATGGCGAGCGCATCCGCGGTGGAGTGCATGCGGCCGCCGATGCCGATCAGGTTGGCATTGTTGTGTTCGCGGGCCAGCACGGCGGTTTCGACGCTCCAGGCCAGGGCGCAGCGGGCGCCGGCGACCTTGTTGGCGGCGATCTGCTCGCCGTTGCCGCTGCCACCGAAGACCAGGCCGAGCGAGCCGGGGTCGGCGACGGTGCGCCGCGCCGCCTCGATGCAGAAGGCGGGGTAGTCGTCGAGAGCGTCGTATTCGAGGGCGCCGCAGTCGACGACCTCCACTCCGGCCTCCTGCAGATGGGCCTTGACGTGATTCTTCAGTTCGAAACCGGCATGGTCGGCACCCAGGTAAACGCGCATGGCTGCGATTGTCGCAGGCCCGCTTAGAGTCGTTTCATGCACCCGCACGAACCGCATTCCCCGCCTTCGGCAGGTTCCCCGCCGGGGCACACCGGCCAGCAGCCCGACCGAACACCGTCGCTGGACAAGAACACCGCGCCGCCGTCGCCGTGGGCCCAACCCGATCCACGAACCGGCGGTTTCCCCGCGCAGAGCAGCCACGCGCAGCCGCCGACCGGCCCGTATCCACCCCTCGCCCCCGGCTACTACCCGCCGAGCGGTCCGCCCGCACCGCCGCAGCACCGGCCGCGCGGCCTGATGCCGTGGGATCGCCCGGCCCGGCATCCGTGGGAGATCCCGCTGCTGATCGTGGTCATCATGATCACCGCGGTCGCGTACCTGCTGGCGCTACTGCTCATGACGGTCGAACTGTTCACCGATCCTGTCGTCGATGAGAAGGGTGTGGAGCAAACCGGTTCGATCGTCACCAGTCCGTATGTGCTGCTGTTGTTGTTCGCGCCGGTGCTGCTGTGGGCAGGTCGTGGTCTGAACTACGCGGCCCAGCGCGCGAACGGCGTGAAGATGTCGCCCACGCAGTTCCCCGAGGGGTTCCGGATGGTGCAGGAAGCGGCGGCACGATTCGGGATGCACAAGGCACCGGACGCGTATGTGATCCTGGGCAACGGCCAGATCAACGCCTTCGCCTCCGGGCACGGATTCCGCCGGTTCGTCGTGGTCTACAGCGACCTGTTCGAGATCGGCGGCGCCGCACGCGAACCGGACGGGCTCGCGTTCATCATCGGCCATGAAGTCGGCCATATCGCCGCGGGTCACGTGTCGTATTGGCGCCAGCTCGGCATGTTCGTCGCACCGTGGTTGCCGCTGCTCGGGTCCTCGCTGATCCGCGCCCAGGAGTACACCGCCGACAATCACGGCTTCTGCTTCCGGCCGCCCGGGGCGGCCGGCGCGATGGCGACTCTCGCCGCGGGCAAGTACCTCAATACCGATGTCGGTGTCGACGAGATGGCTGATCGGGCCGTGCTCGAGCGGGGCGGTTTCATCTGGCTGGTCAACGCCATGGCCAGCCACCCGGTGCTCACCTGGCGGATGTGGGCGCTGCGTGACCGCAGCAGGCCGGGCCCGATGTTCTGGCGACCGAGCGCACCGCATCCCGGCATGATCGCGCCGCACGGCGGTTATCCGCTGAATTCGGGGCCGCCCGCCCTGCCGCCGAAGCCGGTCTGATCGGGCGGGGGTGCCGATCCCAGCACCCCCGCCGCACCATCAGTCGAAGACCGGGTCCTCGGTACGGGTGCGCTTGAGCTCGAAGAAGTGCGGGTACGAGGCCAGCGCGACCACACCGTCCCACACCCGGCCCGCGTCCTCACCGCGCGGGATGCGCGAGAGCACCGGTCCGAAGAACGCGGACCCGTTCACGTGGATCGTCGGCGTGCCCACATCGGGGCCGACCTTGTCCATGCCCGCGTGATGGCTCGCCCGCAGCACCTCGTCGTAGTCGGTGCTGGTGGCGGCCTGCGCGAGTTCGGCGGGCAGATCAAGCTCGGCGAGCGCGTCGGCGATGACCGCGTCGAAGGTCTCCTGCAGTGTCTCGCGCTCGTACTCGGCCTTGCGGTCGTGGATGCGGGTGCCCATCGCGGTGTAGAGCGGCGACAGGATCTCGTCACCGTACTTCTCACCAGCGGCGGTGACGACCCGAACCGGGCCCCACGCGGCGGCCATCATCTCGACATAGACCTCCGGCAGATCGTCGTTGCCCTCGTTGAGCACCGCCAGACTCATCACGTGGAAGCGCGCCTCGATATCGCGCACCTTCGCCACTTCCAGGATCCACCGGGAGGTGATCCAGCACCACGGGCACAGCGGGTCGAACCAGAAATCGGCGACATCCTTGGTGGCCTGTTCGCTCACGATGGGTTCCTCTCGGGTCAGCTGCGGCAGGTCGGGTCGGCCCCACCGATTGGTGCAACCGCATCGCCGCCGGAATCGTTCCCGTGGGCGAAAACGCGCACTAAGCTCGGGTTGCGAGGAGTCCGGGTCGTCCGCGAGAAGGGTCGGTTCATGAGCTCGAATCAGCATTTCGTCGTTATCGGTGGAGGTCTGGGCGGAGCGAAAATCGCCGAAGCCTTACGCGCCAACGATTTCGACGGTCACGTCACTCTGCTGGCCGCCGAAGAAGAGCTGCCGTATGAGCGCCCGCCACTGTCCAAACAGCATCTGGCGGGCACCCAGCAGCTGCCCGATTTCACCGTCGACTCGGCGGCCTGGTACCGCGATCACCACGTCGACCTGCGGCTCGGCACCACCGCGACCGCGTTCGATCCGGTCGCCAAGACCGTGACGCTGCCCGACGGTTCCACGATCGACTACGACAAGCTGGCCCTGGCCACCGGTTCGCGAGCCCGCACGCTCGACATTCCCGGCGCCGATGCCCCGAACGTCTACACACTGCGCACCATCGGCGATTCGAACGCGCTGCTCGAGATACTGCACACGGATCGCCGCCTGGTCATCATCGGGGCGGGGTGGATCGGTCTCGAGGTAGCCGCGCAGGCCAGGGCAAAGGGTGTCGAGGTAACGGTGATCGAGACGGCGGAGCTGCCGCTGTTCGCTGTGCTCGGCCCGGAGATGGGCAACTTCTATGCCGATCTGCATCGCTCGCACGGCGTTGACCTGCGCATGAGCACCACCGTCGACGCGATCCTCACCGAAGAGGGCGAGGCGACCGGCGTGCAGCTCGGCGACGGCACCGTTGTCCCGGCGCAAGCGGTGCTGGTGGCGGTGGGCGCGCAGCCAAATATCGAGGCGGCGACCGCGGCCGGCCTGGCGGTCGACGGTGGCGTGGTGGTGGACGCGGCGTTGTGCACCAGCAACCCCGATGTGGTCGCGGTGGGCGACATCGCCGAGCAGCAGCATCCGCTGTTGCACCGGCCGATCCGCATCGAGCACTGGGCGACCGCGCTGAATCAGCCTGCCGTCGCCGCGAAGACGATGCTCGGCAAAGCTGCTGTCTACGACCGGCTTCCGTATTTCTTCAGCGATCAGTACGACGTCGGAATGGAGTACACCGGCTACGTCGGGCGCGGCGACGACGTGCGGGTGGTGGTGCGTGGCGACCTCGGCAAACAGGAGTTCGTCGCGTTCTGGCTCGACGAGCAGAACACGGTGCGCGCGGGAATGAACGTCAACGTCTGGGATGTGACGGAGCGGATCAAGGAGCTGGTCCTCTCGGCGGTACCCGTGGACCCCGAGCGGCTGACGGATACGAGCACCCCATTGTGATCCAGTTCACAGCACTGAGGGTGTCGAAGACCGCTCGTCGGCTCCGACCACCCGTCGAACGCGCCACACGGGCGCAGCGATCAGGAGCCGAACCATGAAATTCATGCTGGTCAAGACCTATTCCGAAACCGCATACTGCGACATCCCACTGCCGGAGTGGGCACCCGAGGACATCGCCGCCCACATCGACTTCCAGCGGGCACTGGGTGAGCAGCTCGCCGCCGCGGGCGAACTCGTCGACGCACAGGGCCTGGCCGCCCCCGATCAGGCGATGATCGTGTGCTCCGACGGCCGCTCGGCGCCGGTCGTGACGGACGGGCCTTTCCCGGAGACCAAGGAGTTCCTGGCCGGTTTCTGGGTGATCGATGTCGATTCGGTCGAGCGTGCGGTCGAGATCGCCGCGCAGGCCTCCGCGGCGCCCGGCCCCGGCGGAAAGCCGATCGGTGAGTACATCGAGGTGCGTCAGATCATGAGCGCGCCCGACGCCGCGTGACCGAGACGCTGCCGCGCGTCGAGGACCTGCTGCGTGACCTGTCGCCGCAGGTCCTCGGTGTTCTGGTCCGCCGTTTCGGCGATTTCGACCTCGCCGAGGATTCGGTGCAGGACGCCCTGCTCGCGGCATCGACCCAGTGGCATCACGAGGGGCTGCCGGATAATCCGCGTGGCTGGCTGATCCAGGTCGCGCAGCGGCGGATGGCCGACGCGGTGCGGGCCGAAGTAGCGCGACGACGCAGGGAAACAACGGTTTTCGTGCGGGACGTGCCCGCCCAGGCGGTCGACCGCGATGACACCCTCGACATGTACTTCCTGTGCTGTCATCCCGACTTGCCGCCTGCCGGGGCGGTCGCCCTGACGTTGCGGGCGGTCGGTGGCCTCAGTACCGCCGAGATCGCCGCGGCGTTCCTTGTGCCGGAATCGACCATGGGGCAACGCATCTCGCGGGCGAAGAGGCGCCTGGCCGAATCGGATCGGCCCTTCGCCGACGGGGCGCACGACAGCACCCGGGTGAGTGCGGTGCTGCAGGTGCTCTACGTGATCTTCACCGAGGGACACACCAGCACTGCGGGGGCGGGGCTGCGGCGCGGGGATCTGTCGGCCGAGGCGATCCGGCTCACGCGCGCCCTGCGCGCCCTGCTCCCCGAAAACACCGAGGTCACCGGCCTTCTCGCGCTGATGCTGCTCACCGACGCCCGCCGCGCCGCCCGTTGCGGACCGCACGGCGAACTGATCCCCCTCACCGAACAGGACCGGTCACGGTGGGACCGCCGCCAGATCACCGAGGGCCTGCGCCTGCTCACCGCGACCCTGCCCGCCGGACTGACGGGGACATATCAGATACAGGCCGCGATCGCCGGACTGCACGCCGAGGCCCGACACTCCGAAGACACCGACTGGCCGCGAATACTGGTGCTCTACACCATGGTCGAACGCCTGACCCCCAACCCGATGATCACCCTCAACCGTGCCGTCGCCACCGCGATGGTGCACGGTCCGGCAGCGGGGCTGGCGGTGGCCGACAGTGTCGCCGAACCGCTGTCCCGCTCACACCGCCTCGCCGCCGTTCGCGGGCACCTTCACGAAATGGCAGGCGAGCAGGCTGCGGCCGTGCGCGAATACCAGCGGGCGGCCAGACAGACCGCCAGCGTGCCCGAACGCGACTACCTGTTGCTGCGCGCCGCACGTCTGCGCGCGGGCGACGCGTGACTGCGAGCCCCGCCTGCCTCCTACGTTCGCTGGCACCCCGGCTGGCGGCACCGCGCGAGCCGGTGCCTGGCAGACTCGCTGCGATGACGGACGTTTTCAGTGCGGGCGTGCTGGTGTTTCGCCGCGTCGAGGCCGGGATCGAGGTCCTGCTCGGGCACATGGGTGGGCCACTGTGGGCGAAGAAGGACGCCTCGGCGTGGTCGATTCCCAAGGGCGAGTATGTGTCCGAGGAGGAGTCCGCGCGCGATGCCGCCCGGCGGGAGTTCACCGAGGAGCTAGGGCTGCCTGCGCCCGAGGGCGAGTGGATCGACCTCGGCGAGGTGAGTTATCGCAGCGGGACCAAGCGCAAGTACCTCACCGTGTGGGCGGTCGAGGGCGATCTCGACCCAGCCGACGTCGTGCCGGGAACATTCGAGATGGAGTGGCCGCCGCGGTCGGGGCGGCTCGCGGAATTTCCCGAGATCGACCGGGCTGCCTGGTTCGATCCCAGCACCGCGGCGGAAAAGCTCGGCAAAGGCCAGCGGCCCTTCCTCACCCGCCTCACCGATCAGCTGCACTGAGATCGGAGTAGATTCCGACTATGCCCAGCGACCTGCAGCTGAAGATCATGAACACCCTCCACCGCACGCTGCTCACGGTGACCGGCGGCCGTGTCGGCAACTCGTTCTTCGGGATGCCGTCCCTGGAACTCACCACGATCGGCCGCAAATCCGGCGATCCGCGCAAGGTCATGCTGACCGCACCGGTCATCGACGGCGACACCATCGTCGTCGTCGCCTCGCGCGGCGGCGACCCCACCCACCCCGCCTGGTTCCTGAACCTGCGCGACAACCCGAATGTCGAGGTGGCGCTGCGCAACGGTCCCGAGCGCCCGATGACAGCCCGCGTCGCCACTCCCGAAGAACGCGCGAAACTGTGGCCTCGGGTCGTCGCGGCGTACAAGGGCTACGGCGACTACCAGACGAAAACCACGCGCGAGATCCCCTTGGTCCTGCTTACGCCGAGGAACTGACCTACCCGTGCGTGGCGCGCTCTGGACGCGGCGGGCAAGCTGCGGACTACACCAGCGCTGCCCGGAACTCGGTGGGGCTCGTCCCGCGTAGTCGTTTGAAGGCGGCGCTGAAGCCGAAGGCATCGGAATAGCCGACGGTGGTCGCCACCTGGGCGACGCTGCGCGCGGGGTCGGCGAGCAGTTCTTCGGCTTCGGCCATGCGCCATTCGGTGAGGTAGGCCAGTGGCGGTTCGCCCATCACTTCGGTGAAGCGCCGAGCGAACAGGGCGCGCGAGACCGCTGCCTCGGTGGCCAGGCTCGCCACGGTCCAGCGGTGGAACGGCCGGTCGTGGATGGCGGTGAGCGCCGGGCCGACGATCGGGTCGGCCATCCCCCGGTACCAGGCGGGCGCGCAATGCTGCTGTTCGGCGAGCCAGGAGCGCAGCGTGCAGACCAGCGCCCAGTCGAGCAGCCGGTCCATCAGCGCCTGCGAGCCCGCGCTGAACCGGACGGCGTCGGCGGCGGATTGTTCCAGCCACAAGCACATTTCAGGGTCTTCGTGGACCACCATCACCGGCGGTAGCGCTCGCAACAGCCGTTCGTGACGTCGTCCCGATGCCCGATAGGCGCCGACGAGCAGCGAAGTCTCCCCTGGCACACCGGTAGTCGACGGCGTGACGATCAATTCCGATGTCGCGCAACTGATGTCGGTGGGACCGAAGCCGTCCGGCACGAAGCAGGACAGCTCGTAGCGCTCGTGCGGGCGGTCGAGCGCGGCGGGCGTGTCTGCCAGGTGGAAGGGTTCACCCGCCTGCACGAGCGCGGTGTCACCGGCGACCAGACTCGTGCGTGATCCATCAGCGAGCACCAGG
This sequence comes from Nocardia sp. IBHARD005, assembly GCF_052814245.1. Lineage (NCBI taxonomy): Bacteria > Bacillati > Actinomycetota > Actinomycetes > Mycobacteriales > Nocardiaceae > Nocardia > Nocardia sp. IBHARD005. The sequence goes on along the minus strand of NZ_CP199935.1, from coordinate 1,521,089 downwards.
GTGCCGCCGCCACGCAGCACCGTCACCATGATCAGGGGCGCACGGTCGGCGAAGCGAATCGTCCATGGTGGGCGCAGCACGGCATGGGCGACGACCGATCCTTCGGCACGAATGCCGCTCAGCAACGAACTCAACGGGTCCACCTCACCAGCGTAGACGAATTCCTATCGACTGGAGATGATCACCCATAGATCGTCCACACGATCCGCGGTTGACTCTAGGGACCGGGCCGACCAGCCCGCACCCGATCGAACAGGAGCTCACCGTGACCCAGTCCGCCGCCACCACGACTGCCACCGCCGAACTGACCACCACCGGATCGAGCACCACCGATACCTCCACGCCGGACGCAACCCGGTTCGCGTCCGGCACCGCCGCGCCCGCCACCACGGGTCCCACCGAGGCAGTGCCCACCGGCGACCGCTCCGCACCCACCGCGCTCGTGGTTCTCGGCCACCATCGCGCCGACTCACTGTCCGCCCATGTCGCCGACCGGGCCGCCGGCCGCCTCACCACCGCCGGGTACGCCGTCGATTTCCTCGATCTGCAGGCCGAGAATTTCGACCCGCGGATGACCGTGGCCGACCAGCCCGAGTGGGGCAATCGCGACAAGGTCTACTCCCCCACCGCCGAGGCGCACATGCGGCGGATGCTGGCCGCCGATGTCGTGGTGGTGGTGTTCCCGGTCTATTGGCAGAGTGTGCCCGCCCTGCTCAAAGGCTGGATCGATGCCGTCTGGAACTACGGTTTCGCCTACGGCCGCAGCACGCCGCGCTTGGCGGGCAAGCGCATCCTGTGGCTCGGATTGGCCGGAGCGACGGCCGATGACGCGATCATTCCCGGCATGCAGCAACTGCTGGAGGCCCAGCTCAACGAGGGCCTGGCCTACTACAGCGGGTTCGCGGACTCCCGCGTCGGCCTGCTTCCCGATGCCGAGGAACAGCCCCAAAGTCTCGACGCCGAAGGCAATCTCGTGATCGGCGAGGCGATCAGCGGGGACGCGCGCGCCACCCACTACGCCGCCTTCGACGCGAAGGCCGAGGGCTTCGTCGACGCCTTGCTCACCGCGAGTCGCGTCGCCGCCTGAGCCGAGGGGTTCGGCCGACCGGGCACCCGCTTCGATCGGCCGAACAGAGTCGCAGGTCGTGCACCGATCCCGTCGCCCACCGGCGCCGTCAGCCCGCGACGACCACGGCCAAACCTGCGTCGACGGCATCTTCGACACCACGCTCAGTGACGATCGCGCAGGCGAGCAGGGTGTAGTCGGGATCGGCGAGCGCTGGATACGTTGACGTCACCCTGCCCCGCCCCGAGGCTCGGCGGCCGCGCCGATTGCGTCAGAGTCCGGTGAGTGCGCGGCGCAGCACTCCGTAAAGCTCTGTGGGGTTGCCGGATTCGACTGCCGCCGTATCGATCAGGTCGATGGCGGCGGCGGTGAATTCGTCACTTTGGACCTGGACGAACTCGGCGGGAGTGTCGATGCCGGGCGCCTGCGCGGCGAGCAGTGTCGCCATGGCCTGCAGGAACGGCGCCATCAGCGCGGCCAGCTGCGCCGCGGAGCCGCCAGTAGTGCGGACCATCGCGCCACCTTGCGCAAACGCGGCGAACATGGCGTACATGCCGCCGAGGATCGACACGTCGTACATCGCCGCGGCGCCGGGATCGTTCCCGACGAACTCGGCCCGGCCGAACAGTTCCAGCACCGACCGGTAGCGCTCGAATGCCACGGCCGCGCCGCTGTAGAGCACGAAGGCACCGGGTCCGCCGATCATCTCGGGCACCGCCATGATGCCGCCGTCGACCAATTCGATTCCCTCGGTCTCAGCCCACACGCCCAGCGATCGGGCCTGCTCGGGCGTGGTGGTCGTCAAATTCACCACCGTGCGCCCCCGCAGCCGGGCGGCGGCGGGCTCGATGTGTTCGCGCACCGCCGCGTCGTCGAGCACGCACAGGATCACCAGATCGGCCGCGGCCATCGCCTCGGCCGAGCTCGCCGCCACCTTCGCACCATCGGCCACCAGCGCTTCGGCGCGCGCCGGGGTGCGGTTCCAGACGGTCACCTCGTGCCCGCCCGCCAGCAGGGCCTTCGCCAGCGCGGTTCCCATCGCACCGAGCCCGATTACCGAAACACGTTGTGCTGCTGTCGTGTTGGTCATGATTCCCCTTGATCGAAGAGCGTTCGATGCCGATCGGCAGCGTCCTCCTAGATTCGTGGGTTACGCTGAACTTCACAAGTACCGACTATTAGGTGCAATACCTACTAAAAAGTAAGTGAGGCACGTGTGAAGCAGCGCGAGCGTCCGTATTCCTGCGGTATCGATGCCGCACTCGACGTCGTGGGCGGCAAGTGGAAAGCGCTGATCCTGTGGGCCCTGTCCACCGGCACCCAACGCTTCGGCGACCTGAAACGCCTGGTCCCCGGCGTCACCGAGAAGATGCTGATCCAGCAGCTACGCGAACTCGAACACGACGGCATCATCAGCCGCGAGGTCTACGCACAGGTTCCCCCGAAGGTCGAGTACTCACTCACCGACCGAGGGATATCACTCAACGCGGCCCTGGTCACGCTCGGCGCCTGGGGCAACGAGAACATGGACCATATCTGCACAGTCAAGGGCGTGGACGCACCCGTGCATTGACGCGCGACTCCATTACGTCCACGAAGTCGAACGGGAAATGGCGCCGGTGCACTGACCACGCGAGAACATGGGTAACTCCCCCGCCACCTCGAACCCGTGCGTCGCTCACCGCATGCCCGATGCACGACGCACGACGCTCCTACGACCGGCCGAAATCACGGAGAGGCGGGCTAGCCAGCCCACTTCTGGCTGGTGATGCGCTCGTAGGCCTCTTCGTACTTGCGGCGAGTTCCTTCGACGATGTCGGCCGGGATCTCGGGGCCGGGGTATTCCTTGTTCCAGCCGGTCGAGGTCGACCAGTCGCGCACGAACTGCTTGTCGAAGGAGGCCTGCGGACGGCCCGGTTCCCAGTCGTCGGCGGGCCAGAAACGCGAGGAGTCCGAGGTCAGCACCTCGTCACCGAGGGTGAGAACATCACCGTCCCAACCGAATTCGACCTTGGTATCGGCGACGATCACGCCCGCCTTCGCGGCATGCGCGGCACCGCGCGAGTAGATCTCGAGTGTCAGGTCACGCAGCTTCTCGGCGACCTCGCGGCCTTCCTGGTTCACCACGTCGGCGAAACTGATCGCCTCGTCGTGCCCCTCGGCGGCTTTGGTCGACGGCGTGAATATGGGCTCGGGCAGCTTGTCGCCGTCGCGCAACCCTGGCGGTAACGCGATCCCCGACACGGTCCCACTCTGCTGATATTCCTTGAGCCCACCCCCGGTGAGATAGCCGCGAGCGATGCACTCGACCGACAGCATCTTCAACGGCTTGACCCGGATCCCGCGCCCGGCGAACTCCGCGGGCACATCGGTCGCGGAGACCACGTGATTCGGGATCCCGGTGAAGTACTCGAACCACCAGTTCGACAGCTGCGTGAGCAGCGCGCCCTTGTCCGGAATCGGCGTCGGCAGCACCACGTCGTAGACCGAAACCCGGTCCGACGCGACGAGCAGCAGGGTGTCGCCGTCCTCGTAGAGGTCACGAACTTTCCCGGCGTGCACATGCTTCAACGTCGAGCCTCCGAATCTCCGGTGCGGTACCTGCGGGTTTCCCGGAACTCTACCGGCCACCCGCAGCCGGGATCTGGCCTGGTCATCGGTTGGCGAGACCGGTCACATTCCAGGCAGGATCGGTCGCGCCGAACCGCGTGATCCGACCGCTCGCCGGTGCCATCACCGGTGCAGGCCTGCAAGCGCGACGGCGGGTCAGCCACCCCATGCCCGGAAACTCGTCAGCGGGCGCCGACAGCAAGTGGCATTGTGGACGCCGAACTACCGTGCCGTGTTCGTCGAGGAACGAAGGAGATCAATGTCCGCCCCGAATCTCACCCGCGACCAGGCGGTCGAACGCGCGGCCGTGGTGGCCGTGCAGAACTACCGGATCGAACTCGACCTCACCGATCAGCCGCGCGGCGCTGGGTCGGAGGTGTCGGAGACGTTCGGGTCGAAGACCACCGTCAGCTTCACCGCCACCCCTGGTGCGAGCACCTACATCGATCTGGTGGCGTCACGGGTGCGGTCGGCGGTGCTCAACGGGGTCGCGCTCGATGTGAGCGCCTATGACGAGTCGACCGGAATCGCGTTGCCGGGGCTGGCCGAGAACAACGAGCTGGTCGTCGAGGCCGATTGCGAGTACTCCCATACCGGTGAGGGTCTGCACCGGTTCGTCGATCCGACCGACGACAAGGTGTACCTGTACTCGCAGTTCGAGACCGCTGACGCCAAGCGGATGTTCGCCTGCTTCGATCAGCCCGATCTCAAGGCCACCTTCGACATCGTCGCCACCGCGCCCGCGGACTGGGTGGTCATCTCCAACGGTGCCGATATCGAACAGCACAAGGTCGGCGCGGTCGTCCGCCACACCTTCGCCACCACCCCGCGGATGAGCACCTATCTGGTCGCCATGATCGCGGGCCCGTACGCGAAGTGGTCCGACACGTTCACCGACGCCAGTGGCGAGATCCCGCTGGGTCTGTACTGCCGCGCCTCGCTCGCCGAGCACATGGACGCCGAGCGGCTGTTCACCGAGACCAAGCAGGGTTTCGAGTTCTACCACAACAACTTCGGCGTGCCGTATGCCTTCGGCAAGTACGACCAGCTGTTCGTGCCCGAGTTCAACGCCGGCGCGATGGAGAACGCCGGCGCGGTCACCTTCCTCGAGGACTACGTGTTCCGGTCCAAGGTGACCCGCGCGTCCTACGAGCGTCGCGCCGAGACCGTGCTGCACGAGATGGCGCACATGTGGTTCGGCGACCTGGTCACCATGAAGTGGTGGGACGACCTGTGGCTGAACGAGTCGTTCGCGACCTTCGCCTCGGTGCTGTGCCAGGCCGAGGCCACCGAATACACCAGTGCCTGGACCACTTTCGCGAATGTGGAGAAGTCCTGGGCCTACCGCCAGGACCAGCTGCCCTCGACCCACCCGATCGCCGCCGATATCCCCGACCTGCACGCGGTGGAGGTCAACTTCGACGGAATCACCTATGCCAAGGGCGCTTCGGTGCTCAAGCAGTTGGTGGCCTATGTGGGACTGCAACCGTTCCTGGCCGGTCTGCGTGCCTACTTCGCCGAACATGCCTACGGCAACGCCACTTTCGACGATCTGCTCGCGGCGCTGGAGAAGGCGTCGGGGCGTGATCTGTCGGACTGGGGCGCGCAGTGGCTCAAGACCACCGGCCTCAATATCCTTCGGCCCGATTTCGTCGTCGCGCCGGACGGCACGTTCTCGAGCTTCGCGGTCGTGCAGGAAGGTGCGGCGCCGGGTGCGGGCGAGTACCGCGTGCACCGGATCGCGGTCGGTGTCTACGACGATGTCGACGGCAAGCTGGTGCGCACCGAGCGCGTCGAACTCGACCTCGACGCCGCCGGGCGCACCGAGGTGCCCGAGCTCGCCGGCGTGCCGCGTGGTGCGCTGGTGCTGGTGAACGACGACGACCTCACCTACTGCTCGCTGCGCCTGGACCCCGATTCCCTCGACGTGGTCGTGCAGCGTGTCGGTGACATCGCCAGCTCGCTGCCGCGCACGCTGGCCTGGTCGGCGGCCTGGGAGATGACCCGTCAGGCCGAGATGAAGGCCCGCGATTTCGTCGCGCTCGTGCAGCGCGGAATCGGCTCCGAATCCGAGATCGGGGTGGTGCAGCGGCTGCTCATGCAGGCCAATACCGCCATCTCGAGCTACGCCGATCCGGTGTGGGCCGCGCAGGAGGGCTGGCCGGGATACGCCGACCGGCTGCTCGAACTCGCGCGCGGTGCCGAGGCGGGTTCGGACCATCAGCTGGCGTTCGTCAACGCGCTGACCGGCGCGTTGCTGGAATCGCGCCACATCGAGGTGCTGGCCCAGTTGCTCGCCGCCGATCCCGCGGCAGCCGGTCTCGCCGGTCTCACCATCGACACCGACCTGCGCTGGCGCATCGTCACCGCGCTGGCGGCGGCGGGCCGGATCGACGCCGACGGTATCGACACCCCGACCATCGACGCCGAACTGCGGGGCGACCCGACCGCGGCGGGTAAGCGTCAGGCGGCCACCGCGGCCACCGCGCGCCCGATCGCCGAGGTCAAGGCGCAGGCCTGGACCACGGTGATGGGCGACGACTCGGTGCCCAACATCACCGCTCGCGCCATCGTCGGCGGGTTCGCCCCGGCCGGTCAGGGTGCGGTGCTCGCGCCGTACGTGGACAAGTACTTCGCCGAGATCCCCGCGGTGTGGGACCGCCGCTCGAGCGAGGTCGCGCAGACCGTGGTGATCGGCCTGTACCCGCACTGGGCGATCAGCGAGGAAGCCGTCGCCACGGCAGACGAGTTCCTGGCAGGCGAGCACCCGCCCGCCCTGTACCGGCTGGTCTCGGAAGGCCGGGCCGGGATCGAACGTTCCCTGCGCGCAAGGGAATTCGACGCCAAGTAAGTAGCTCGACCCGAGGGCCCGGTACTGCGATTTCGCGATACCGGGCCCTTGCCCTATCCCCGAGCACGCGACCTTCGCCGCGCCCGACGAGATCGTCTCGCTGCTGTGAGCAGATCTGCTGGGGGCAGCAATGGCGGCCGATCATGCCGGGCGCGAGGCACCGTGGACCTATGGCACACGACGACAAGACTCCGATGTTCAGCTGGCGGGCCCGTGAGCAACTGTTCGGGCGGCGGATCCTCGTCCTGGACGGTCCACTCGACGACGACAACGGCACGCTGCTCATCACCCAACTGCTCACCCTCGCCGCCCAGAGCCCAGAGGCCGGGATCTCGCTGTGGATCCACTCCCCCGGCGGTTCGGTGCCCTCGATGCTGGCGATCCGCGATGTGATGCGGCTCGTTCCCTGCGAGGTCTCCACCCTTGCGCTCGGATTGGCATGTAGCGCAGGACAATTCCTGCTTTCCTCCGGCACCCCGGGTAGGCGGTACGCGCTGCCGCACGCCCGCGTGCTCATGCATCAGGGATCGGCGGGCATCGGCGGCAGCGCGGTGGAGGTGGAAGTGCAGGCCGACGATCTGCGCCACACCGTCGACACCGTGCTAGGTCTCATCGCCGCCGACACCGGGCAACCCTTCGACCGCATCTACGAGGACTCACTGCACGACCGCTGGTTCACCGCACCCCAGGCACTCGAGTACGGGTTCATCGACCACATCGTCGAATCGTTCGACCAGGTCGTTCCGAACCGTCACCGCATCGGCATCACCTCGTGACCGGGCTACCGCACGACCGCCGGCGACCACTGACCGCGTATGTACATGGGTAACTCGCCGGGTACGAGCAAACCCGACCAACAGCACAACCGCCTGCCGCCGACGGACCCCTCGCGGCAGACGAATCAGGCCGAAATACTCGGAGAGGCGGACCAGACCTCATGACCTACACGATCCCCAACGTAGTGTCCCAGCATCGCGGCGGTGGTGAGCGGATCACCGACATCTACTCGCACCTGCTCAGCGAACGCATCGTCTACCTGGGCACCCCCATCGACTCCGGCGTCGCCAACGCGCTCATCGCCCAGCTCCTGCACCTGGAATCCGACAGCCCCGGCCAGGCGATCAGCCTCTATATCAACTGCGAAGGCGGGGACCTGTCCGCCATGCTCGCCGTGTACGACACCATGCGATTCATCAAGGCGCCGGTGCACACCACCTGCGTCGGCCAGGCGATCGCCGTCGGTGCCGTGCTACTCGCCGGCGGCGCGCCCGGCCACCGCGCGATGCTGCCGCACACTCGAATCGTGTTGCACCAGCCCGCGACTCGCGGCCAGGGCACCATTCCCGACCTGATCCTGCAGGCCGACGAGATCGTCCGGATGCGCGCCGCGATCGAGGCGATCCTGTCCAAGCACACCGGCCAGACGCCGGAAAACCTGCGCCGCGACACCGACCGGGACCGTGTCTTCACCGCCGAGACCGCACTCGAATACGGTCTGGTCGACCAGGTACTACACGAGCGCGAGTGATCGCCCGCTCAGGCCTCACCGACCACGCCGGCCAGTCACCGTCAACTGAATCCGATGACGCCCTGTGACAGTCCAGCGTGGCAGGTCCGGTGGGAGCACCGGACACCCGAGGCGTAATTACCAGGTGCTCACTGCTTTTCGATGCGGTCCAGGTACACGCGACGGACGTTGTCGTCGACGCGGGTGATGGCGGCGTCGTCGTGGGCGACCTTACGGAAGGCCCGCATCACCGGCTCCGGCACCAGTCCGGACGCGTTCGCCATCACGCCGACATACCCGGGCACCGAGGTCTCGGCTGCCCTGGTCTTGACCGTGCGGACCACGGCGGCGGCGATGTCCTCGGGGTCGACGGCGGGCAGGATGCCGTAGTCGATCCCGGAGCTGAGTTCGGTGCGCACCGCCGACGGCAGGACCGCGCTCACACTGACTCCGGTGCCGTCCATTTCCAGCCTGGTGGCGGCGGTCAGGCCGACCACCGCGTACTTGCTGGCGTTGTACACGGCCAGTCCCTTGATCGGGAACTTGCCCGCCAGCGAGGCCACATTCACGACGTGGCCGTAGCCGCGCTCGACCATGGCGGGCAGGGCCAGGCGCATGCCGTGGATGACGCCGTAGACGTTGACGTCCATGGTGAGCTGGTCGATGCGGTCGGACTGCTCGAGAAACGCGCCGTTCGGCATCACGCCGGCATTGTTCACCAGCACGTCGAGCGGGCCGTGCCACTGCACGGCCGCATCGAGAAACGCCGCGTAAGAAGCCTTGTCGGTGACGTCGAGCGCGTGGCCCATCGCGTGGTCGCCGATCTCGGCGGCGGCCTGCACGGCCAGCGCTTCGTCGAGGTCACCGAGCGCGACATAGGCGCCCGCCTCGACGAACGCCTTGGCGGTGGCCAGCCCGATGCCGCGGGCCGCACCGGTGATCGCGATCGTCGCGCCGTCGAGATCGATCCGTGGGTAGCTCATTGTGTGGCCTCTCGTCGGGTGCTCGGTCTGTCGGTCGCGCTAGAAGCGCGCGTAGTGCAAACGCTCACGCAGGCACCGTCACGTCGGTGATGGTGAAGTCGGCGGGGTCGAACGCGCTGACCCGGGTGGTGAGCTGGCCGGTGGACCAGGGCCAGCTGAAACTGTTGCGGCCGTTGGCATCCATGTAATAGCTGTGGCAACCACCCGCGTTGTAGACGGTGCTCGCCAGCGCGGTTTGCACTTGGTCGACGTAGCGCGCCTGCACCTCGGCACGCACGTCCAGCGCCGCCCAGCCTTCACGGCGGGCCCGCGCGATCGCCGAGACGAGGAAGGCGACCTGGGCTTCGAGAATGGCGAACGCCGAAGAGTGGCCGGTGCCGAGGCTGGGGCCGAGCACGGTGAACGCGTTGGGGAAGCCGGTGGTGACGGTGCCGAGGTAGGCCTCTGGCGAGCCCTTCCAGTGCTCGGCCAGCGTGCGGCCGTCGGCGCCGCGCACGATGTCGGCCAGTGGGGTGTCGAGGATGTGGAAGCCGGTACCGAGGATCACGGCGTCGACTTCGGCCGTGGTGCCATCGGCGCCGACCACGGTGTTGCCACGGAACTCGGCGACGCCGGTGGCGTACACGTCGACGTTGTTCTTGGTGAGCGACTGGAGATAGCTGTTGGAGAACAGGATTCGCTTGCAGCCGAGCAGATAATCCGGCGTCAGCTTCGCCCGCACCGCCGGATCACGCACCACGACGCGCAGATACGCCGAGCCGACGGTCTGGACGGCCTGCATCAGCGGTCGCGGATGCCGGAAGGCAACCCCGAGACCTTCCATCAACGCGTACTCGATCGCACGCAAGACCTTGTGCGCGACCGGGAATCGTCGCATCACCGCCTTCTCGACACCGGGCACGCGGTGATCGAGTTTCGGCAGCACCCACTGCGCGGTGCGCTGGAACAGGTGTAGCTCGGCGACATCGGGCTGGATCGCGGGCACGAACTGCACCGCGGACGCACCGGACCCGACCACCGCGACCCGCTTGCCACGCAGGTCGTAGTCGTGGTTCCAGCGCGCGGAGTGGAAGACCTCGCCGGGGAATTCGGCCAGGCCCGGAATCTCGGGCAGGCGCGGTTCGTTCCACGGACCCGCGGCCGACACGACGAAGCGGGCGCTCAGCGGACCCTCGCTCGTGTCCAACCGCCACAGCTGCGCGGCAGCGTCGAACCGCGAACCGACCACCTCCACCCCGAACCGGGTGTGCTCGGCCAGCCCGTGCTCGCGCGCCACCCGGTCGACATAGTCGAGGATCTCGGGCTGGGGCGCGAACAGGCGCGACCACTCGCTGTTGGGCGCGAAGGAGAACGAGTACAGGCCGGACGGAACATCGCACGCACAGCCGGGATAGGTGTTGGCCCGCCAAGTGCCGCCGAAGGTGTCGGCCTTCTCGACGATCACCACATCCTCGACCCCGGCCTCGATCAACTTGATCGCGGCACAGATGCCGGAAACACCCGCTCCGATCACAACGACCTCGTGCTGGCGGCTCATATGACTTCTCCTTCGAACGAAACGCGCGGCGCGCCGAGCGCGGCGCGGGCAATGATGGAACCGACTGCGTGAACACGAGAGCACCGAGCACCGATCGCGATGGCGTCGGCCCGCGCGCCCACGAGCCGGGAACTCGCTGCGGGGTTGCCGGCCGCTGGATGTCGGCAGGCACCGCGCGTAGGAGGGCGATTCACGCGAGCCGGGCGGGTCCGCAGACGCGCAGCGCATCGGCGACCCGGGTCGCCATTGCGCGGCGGGCAGCGGCGATGGTGGCCGGGCGGCGGGCCGAATCCATGAAGTTCGGGCCCATGGCGGCAAGCTCGTCGGGGCCAGGTTCGACGCGGATCACGCGGGTGCCCGCGGCACGCAGCAGCGCCACTTCGCGGTCGAGGCCGCGGGTCATCTGTGTGCGCAGCAGACGTTCGAGCCGGTTCAGGCCGGTGGCCGGCGCGCCGCCCTCGGAGGTCATCGGGGCGATGACCACCACCTCGTCGAGTTCAAGCGGCACCAGCAGATCGGCCGACACCGACGACAGCGAACCACCGTCGACGTAGTCCTTCCCGTCGATCCGCACGGGCGGAAACCAACCGGGGATGGCCCAGGACGCGGCGATCGCGTCACCCAGATCGACCGGCGCCGCACCGGCCACGACCGATGCTCCGGCCGACGCGATGTCATCGCGCGCTCCGCTCGCTCCGAAGGCGACTCGCGCACCCGTTGCCGCGTCGGCGCCGACCACCCAGGTCGCGGGGTGGCTCACCCAGCCGCTCGGGGCGGCCAGCGCCTGACCGAAGGAACGCAACCAGTCGGCGTCGCCGCGGCCGCGCGGAAGGAGCCCGGCCAGCGCGGTGTAGGGCGCACGAGCGCGCAGACCGGCGCCGACCAGGCCGAGGCCGGGGAATCCGAGCCTGGGCAGCGGGGGGAATTTGCCGGGGTCGACGGCGACATGGCCGGCCAGGATCGGGTCGGCGCCCGGCGCCGCGTCGAGGGCGGCGAGCAGGTCGGCGGGGGTGCGCCCGGAGCCGAGCGCCGCCACGAGTTCCGCGCCCGCGGAGGTGCCGATCAGGACATCGGCGGTGCGGGTGTCCCAGTTCAACGCGCGTTCGACCGCGTCGAGCGCTACGGCGGTCCAGGCGAAGCCGAGGAGGCCACCGCAGCCGATCGCTATGCCACGTCGTGTAGTCATATTTCGAATACTAACGGTATTCGAATTCCAGCGGTAGCCCATTTTGCTAAACTCCTGCACATGGCCAGGATGACGCGCAAGGAGTCGCACGCACTCACGCGTGAACGGCTGGTCGAGACCGCCAAGCGACTGTTCATGGCCGAGGGCTACAACGTGACCCCGCTGGAGAAGGTGGCCACCGAGGCCGGATTCTCCAAGGGCGCGGTGTACTCCAACTTCGCGACCAAGCACGAATTGGGTCTGGCCGTGCTCGACGTGGTCCATGTGGAGCGCGCCCAGTCGCTCGTGGACGCGATGCTCACGCACGACACCATGGCCGAGCGGATCGAAGGATTCGCACGATGGGCCGACGAGAACATCGGTGATGTCGGCTGGACCGCGCTGGAAGTCGAGTTCGCGACGAGCACCCGGCACATGCCCGAGATCCGCACCGAACTCGCCGAGCGCCGGCGCACCATGACAACGATGCTCGCCACAGTCATCCAGACACAGGCCGACCAGCTCGGCCTCGAGCTCCCGCTTTCCGCGGAAGATTCCGCGCTGCAACTACTCTCGCTCGGCATCGGCCTCGGCGTGCAGCGCGCGATCGACCCCGAACTCCCGGTCAGCGCGATCGTCGATCTACTCCGCGGCCAGATCGCCGCTGCCCGAACAAGCGCGACACTGGACGGCTGATCGCCAAGGCATCACACAAACATCGCCCGCGAGGACAATGCGTGTTGATCTCGACAGGCACCAGTTCGAAACCGACGTCGACGCGACGACTCGGCGGGTGACCGAATCAGGCGGCGAGCAGGACGGCGTTCGGAGCCAGAGCGAGGGGGGCGGAGTGGGAGGGGGCGATCTGGCGTTGTCCGCCCAGCACCACCGCACGCGTCGGCACCAGCGCGTGCCTGCGCATGGAGTCCGCTACCTGGGCGACGAGATCGCCCAGCGAGGTGCCGAGGGCGCCGGCCAGGGCTGCGATCATCTCGCTCGACGGCTCTTTGCGGCCGCGCTCGACTTCGGAGAGGTACTGCGGCGAGATGCCCGCGCGACCCGCGGTGTCGACGAGGGTGGAGCGCTGTTCCAGGCGTAGCGCGCGCAGGCGTTCGCCCAGCGCCTCACGCCAGAGTGGTTCCGGCCGCGACTGCTGTTCGCCGCGTCCGCCTGGAATCACCCGCAACCCGTTGTGCTCGCCCATACTCCGAGCGTAGGGATGCCGGGACCGAAACACCCGGCTCTTCTGCTCTGGGCGTAACGAACAGGGGGCCGAAGGCCCGCCTCGAGCGCACCAGCGCTCCAAAAATACAGCTCGTACACCACCCAGACCCGGTAAAACCCGGTATGTCCCTACCAAGGGCGGGGCCCGCCCTGATCTGGACTGACCGGAGGGTGCGACGAAGGAGTGCCCCGGAGGGAGGGAAGATCTCCGGGCCCGAAGGGCCCCGCCTCGAGCGCGCCAGCGCTCCAATATCACCGCGTGATGCCGAAGCGGGCGTCGGCCCAGCCGAGCGCGTCGGCGAAGGACGCGGAGACGATCTCGCTGTGGTCGACGTCGTCGTACTTGCGGTAGTCGACCGCCTCGCCGCGTCCCTGCTGTTCGGCGACCATCGCATCGGTCGCCGTCAGCGGGACGGTGAGGTCCGAACGCCCCTGGAGGACGAGCACCGGGACGGTGAATCGCAAGTCGCTCGGGTCGTTGTCGTCGAGGACGCGCAGCAGCCCCGAGACGTCACCGTCGGAGGTGAACACGTCCTTCGCCGACAGGCCGCCCCACTTGCCCGCCTCGCGTAGTCCGCCGGTGCATTCGGAGTCGGCGACCGGCAGCAGGGACTGCGCACGGCCGGTGAGGAATCGGGCGGGGTCCACATCGGTCACCGTCTGGGCGCCGCGAACCAAGAGCGGCAGGTACACCGACACATCGCCCGTCCCGAGTGTGCCCAGCGGATTCGACGCCGCCCACTTCGCCATGCGGACCTGTTCGCCCAGATGCGAGGCGGGTGCCAGCGCGATGGCGCCGAGCAACGGCGAATTCGGCGTCCAGCCCTTGGCGTCGACGGCGGCGAACAGGGCCGCGTGGCCACCCTGCGAATGCCCCATCGCCAGCCAGCGTGATCCGACCGACTTGTCGATTTCCCTTGCCGCCGTGGCGATATCGGCCATCGCACGCTGTTCGGTCTCACCGATCATGTATCCGTGACCGCCCGGCGTCCCCAAGCCCTGGTAGTCGGTTCTGGCGACCGCGTACCCCTTGGCCACCCAGCGGGCCTGTTCGTCTCTGCTCGGCGAGGAGCCTTCGGAGCGCGAGGCCGCGCAGACATCGGCGACCCCGGTGCTACCCGGCGCCCAGGAAATGAGCGGCCAACCCCCCGCGGGCGCAACACCTTCGGGCACCGCGAGCGTTCCCGACACCGCGACGGGCTTCTCCTGCGCGTCCAGCGACCGGTACAGCGTCAGGTAGTTGCGGGCGCCGGGCACGACCTGCGCACCGGTGAGCGGCTGCGCGCGGATCACCGAACCACGCTGCCCCGGAATCGATTCCGCGCTGGGGTTGTAGAACGCGGAAAGAGGTGCGGCGGCGGCGAATTCGACCGGCCGGCTGTCCTGCGCGCAGGCCGGCGCCGTCAGCGCCAGGCACGCCGCCGCGAGCACCCGAGTGATCCGTGCGTGCAAGTTTCCCCCCGATATGCGACGGCCGACGATGTGGCCGATAGACCGCCGACCAGGTTACTCGATGCCACCCACACGGCTGGGCACCCCCGATATCAACCCTCCGCCGGACTCAGCGCACGGCGCGCGGAATCGCTTCGCAGCCGGGCGAGCCCGGACTCGACGGCGAGCCGGTATTACACGCCGCGAACACGAAACGGCGCGTTCACCCTGAGGTGAACGCGCCGTTCGGAAGCCAACGAGCTAGCGGCCGATCGCGGCGGCCATCACGCGGGTGGCCGAGATCAGGCCGTCGATCAGGTTGCCCTGACGGAACGAGGCAAGGGCGGCGGTGACGCCGAGCTGGCAGATACGGTCATTGGCGCGCTCGGCCACGTCGGCACCGGAGCGGACCTCGATCGCGCCCTGGTTCGGGGACACGGCGATGAGCACCGAATCGGCCGACTCCGGGGTGTTCGGCAGGATCGCGTCGGCACCGGCCGCCGGATCGGCACCGAGATCGCCGAGGTAGATGTTGAAGCGGATCTTGGTGGCGCGGGTCGCCTCGGTGAGCGCGTTGTCGAGGGAGATGCGCTCGTGATCGGTGAACGGCACCTCGTCGAATACGGTGCCTGGCTCGTGCACCCCGGACACCCGACCGCTGCTGGTCAGGGCGAACCCGTGCGCCAGGTCGGCCTCGACCACCGCGGGCCAATTAGAACTTGCCACTTGCCCGGCCTCCGATCAGCTCCGCATGCGCGGTTTCGAGAGCCGCATGACCATGCGGCTCGGCGGTGTGGTGCCCCGCCGCGGCGGTCACCTCATCGGTAGCACTCCACAGCACCGGCCGGTGGGTCCACTTCTGCCCGAGTGCGAAGTGGGCCGGCTTCTCACCGGGGAATGGCTTACCGAGATAGGACAAACCCGCGATCGCGAAGTAGATCGCGGCCGGGATGCCGACGAAGATCAGCACTGTCTCGAGAATGCTCACGCACCAACGGTAGACGATGCTGTGTAGTAGACCATCCTCCGGCCATGGGTTGCCGCACCGCGTGTCCGGCCGCGGCTACACCAACCAGGCCGCCGCGTTCGGGGGCAACCGATCGTCGGCGACCGGTGCGCTCGACAGCAGCACCTCCCCCGGCGGCAGCTGGATCGGGCTGTCGGAGGCGTTGAGCACGCAGATCAGCCCGCCCGGACGACGGAAGGCGAGGCAGCCGTCGGGACTGCCGTACCACTCGATCCGCTGGCCCGCGAACTCCGGCCTGGTGGCGCGCAGGTCGATCGCCAGGCGGTACAGCGACAGCGTCGAGTGCAGGGTTTCCAGTTGCGCTTCGACGGTGCGGTCGGCCCAGTCGACGGGGATCGGCAGCCACGGCGTGCCCTCGGTGAAACCGAACGGCGTAGCCGGGCCCTCCCACGGCATCGGGACCCGGCAACCGTCGCGACCGCGTTCCTTGTGGCCAGTGCGCTCCCACACCGGGTCCTGCAGGACGTCGTCGGGCAGGTCGTCGACATTGGGCAGGCCCAGTTCGGCGCCGTTGTAGATGAACACCGCACCGGGCAGGGCGAGTTCGACCATGACCATCGCCCGCGCCCGCGCGACACCGGTCTTGCCGCCGCCGTAGCGGGTCACCTCACGTTCGATGTCGTGGTTGGACAGCGTCCAGGTGGGTGGGGCGCCCGCGTCGGCGACGGCCTCCAGGGAGTGCGCGATCGCGTCGTGGACGTCCTGCGCGGTGAAGGCAGTCTCGGCGAGGCGGAAGTTGAAGGCCAGGTGCAGCTCGTCGGGGCGGACGTATTCGCCGAAGCGGACGTTGTCGTCGACCCACACCTCGCCGATCGACACCGCGTGCGGGTAGTCGTCGAGCACTGTGCGGATGCGGCGGTGGATGGCGTGCACGCCGGGGTTGTTGAAGCGGGGATCGGCATCGTCGTGGACGAGCATCGTGGTCTCGACCTTCGCCATATCGGGCAGGCCTTCGGGCTTGGCCATCCCGTGTGCGACATCGAGGCGGAAACCGTCGACGCCACGGTCGAGCCAGAAGCGCAGGGTCTTCTCGAAATCGTCGGCGACCTCGGAATTGTCCCAGTTCAGATCGGGTTGTTCGGGCGCGAAGATGTGCAGGTACCACTGCCCGTGGGTGCCGTCGGGCTCGGTGATCCTGGTCCACGCGGGGCCGCCGAAGATGCTCGGCCAGTTGTTGGGTGGCTCGTCGCCGTTCTCGCCGCGACCGTCGCGGAAGATGTAGCGGGCGCGCTCGGGGCTGCCCGGCGCCGCCTCCAGCGCCTCGGCGAACCACGCGTGCTCGACGCTGGTGTGGTTGGGCACCAGATCCATCGTCACTTTGATCTCGCGGTCGTGTGCCTCGGCGATCAGCTCGTCCAACGCCCCCAGCCCGCCGAAGAGCGGGTCGATATCGCGCGGGTCGGACACGTCGTAGCCGCCGTCGGCCTGCGGTGACCGCATCACCGGACAAATCCACAGCGCGTCGACGCCCAATAGCTCCAGGTACCCCATCTTCTCGCGGACACCGCCCAGATCGCCGACACCGTCACCATCGGAGTCGGCGAACGAACGCGGATAGACCTGATAGAACACGGCGGTTTTCCACCACGGAGCGGTGCTTGCTTCCCCCGGCACCGGCGAGGCAGGTGTCTGTGTCACACCCGCAATATTGCCAAAGTTCGCCCGCAATATTCATGGGGGGCCGAGACTTTCTGCGAATCCGGCAAATCACCAGCGTTCGCCACGCCACAGAGAAACCCCATGGTAAAAGAGGGCGCCAGCGTGAAACAGAGCGGCCATCTGCCGGACATCAGCGAACACCGGGCACCCGTAGGCTCAGGCGGGCGTCTATGGGGCGGTTTGCAGGGAGGCTGCGGGAATGCGGTATACGCCTCGGTCAGCTGGGCGCATTTTGTAGGGAGGCTGCGGGAATGCGGTGTACGCCTCGGTCAGCTGGGCGCATTTTGTAGGGAGGCTGCGGGAATGCGGTGTACGCCTCGGTCAGCTGGGCGCATTTTGTAGGGAGGCTGCGGGAATGCGGTGTACGCCTCGGTCAGCTGGGCGCATTTTGTAGGGAGGCTGCGGCCATTTGGAAGTAGTCCAGCAGCGCCTTGCGGTGTTCGTCGTCGAGGATCGACGGTTCGATCTCGCCGACGGCGATCCGCATGCACCGCATCCAGGCGTCGCGCTCGAGCGGCCCGATCACGAACGGGTTGTGGCGCATGCGCAGGCGCGGGTGCCCGCGCTCGTCGGAGTAGGTGCGTGGACCACCCCAGTACTGTTCGAGGAACATCCGGAACCGGCGCTCGGCCGGGCCGAGGTCCTCCTCCGGGTACAGCGGACGCAGGATCTCGTCGGCCGCGACCTCGCGATAGAACACCGACACCAAACGACGAAACGTCTCGGCGCCCCCCACGGCTTCGTAGAAGGAGGTCGTTGTCTGCTCACCGGTGCTCACACTGTCCATTGTGCCTCGATCACCAGGGTCACGAACGCGCCGCCCTTCAACCACAGTTCATCCGGAAGTTTGAAAAATAGCCGTGCAATACCGCGGGAACCATGGTCAACTGGGGGCAGTATCGGCCCCAGATACCACATGATCCTGCCAATCATGAAATTGAGGTCACGAGGATGAAGCAGCGACCGAGCGCCCGTTCACACGAGGCGCGCACGCACCGACAACTCCAGCCCGCCGACGTCCACAACCGTGGCTCGGGGGCTATTCCGCTGCACATCTTGTCCGATCACCATCCGGGCGCACACGGTCTTCACGACCTGCCGCATCTCCCCGCGCCACTGCATCTCGCCGGAGACCACGACGCCGCCGCATGGCGCAAACGCCGGGTCCTCCTCCTCAACGCCACCTACGAGCCGCTCACCGCGCTGTCCGCGCGTCGCGCTGTCGTGCTGCTGATCTGTGCCAAAGCAGACGCCGTCCACGACGATCCCGAAGGCCCGGTCCTGCATTCGGCAGGCGCCCAAGTGGCGATTCCCTCCGTCATCCGCTTGCGCACCTATGTGCGGGTGCCCTACCGCGCCCGCGTGCCGATGACCCGCGCCGCGCTCATGCATCGCGACCACTACCGATGCGGGTACTGCGGCGGCAAGGCCGAGACCATCGACCACGTGATCCCCCGCAGTCGCGGCGGCGAGCATTCGTGGGAGAACTGCGTCGCCAGCTGCGCCCCCTGCAATCACCGCAAGGCCGACAAGATGCTGGCCGACCTGGGCTGGCACCTGCGCCACCCGCTGGTCTCCCCCAAAGGCCCGCACTGGCGGCTGCTGTCGACCACCGCCGATCTGGATCCGATCTGGTTGCAGTACCTCGGCGAAGGAGCCGCCTGACACACCGCGCTCGATCGTTCAGGCGCTCTCCATGACCATCGTCGCCCAGGTTCCCGGTTCGAGCGCTTCGAAGATATGCGGGAGATCACCCAGGTAACGGATGTAGTCGCCGGGGCGCATCTCGACGGGCTCGTCGGCTGGACCCACCATGGCGTGGCCCGCTGCGAGCACGACGTGTTCCACGACACCGGGTGTATGCGGCTCCGAGCGCCGGATATGGCCCGGTTCGGCCGCGATGCGGTAGACGTCGCAGCGGGTGTGTGACTGGCCTGCGGCGAGCAGTGTCACCCGGTAGTCGGCGTCGGCTGCCGGGACCGGCGATCCCTCGTCGGCACGGATCACCTGAACGTTGGATCGAGGCGGGTCGAGCAGCCGGGAGAACGGCATTTCCAGGGCAACGCACAGTGCCCACAGGGTTTCCAGGCTGGGATTTCCGGTACCCGATTCCAGTTGGGACAGTGTGGATTTCGCGACACCCGCCCGATTGGCGACCTCGGTCAGCGACAAGCCGGCGCGGGCGCGCTCGCGGCGCAGCGCCGCGGCGATCACCGCTTGGGGCGGTCCGACGACAGGGTCCTGCCGGTCCATCTACGCCTCCTGGGTGCTGGCGATACCGCGTTGACTTTACCCACCCGATGCGTTCAATATAAACAACATGCGTTCGATTTGGCGAACACTCGACCGGGGAACCATGGCTGCCGTAGCCGCGGCGTGCGGTGCCGTCGGCCTGTTCGGTATGTCCTACGGTGCGTCGACGATCGCGGCCGGGTTTCCCCTGTGGATGCCGATCGTGATGGCGGTGACGGTGCTGGCAGGCGGGTCGGAGCTGCTGTTCTTCGGGATCGTCGCGGCCGGCGGTAGTCCGCTGGCCGCGGTGGTGGCCGGCCTGCTGCTCAACGCGCGGCACCTGCCGTACGGACTGTCGGCGCCCGAGGTGTTCGGGCGCGGCTGGCAGCGGGTACTCGCCATCCACTTCCTCAACGACGAGACGGTGGCCTTCGCCACGGCACCCGGCGATCAGGAACGAAAACGCGCTGCGTACTGGGCATGCGGGATCGGCATCGCACTCTGCTGGCCGCTGGGCGCGACCCTCGGTGCGGTGCTGGGTTCGCTGGTGCCCGATACGTCGGCGCTGGGGTTGGACGCGGTGTTCCCCGTGATCCTGCTGGCGTTGATCCTGCCCGCACTGCGCGACCGGGCGACGTTGCGGCCGGTGCTCGTCGGTGCGGGGTTGGCGGTGGTGGTCGCGCCCTACGTACCGGCCGGGCTTCCGGTACTGATCGCCCTGGGCGGGCTGATCTTCACCTTGCGCCCGCCAACTCCTGCCGACGAACCGGTGGCAGCATGAGTGCCCGCGAAGTGGAAACCTTCCCACCCCACCCCCGCGCGCGAGCGATCGGCGCGGTGGCATGAACGCGCCGTACCTACTGCCCGCCATGTTGACACTGGCCGTGGGAACATACGCACTGCGATGGACCGGCCCCGCCATGCGTCATCGAATGCGGCTGCCCCCCAGGGCAATTCATCTACTCGACACCGCCGCCCTCATCCTGCTCGCCGCACTGGTAGCAACAGCCACGCTGCCAACCGGCTCCGGCCACCTCGGCATCGCCCTGCCCGCAGGCGTCGGCGTCGGCGGAGTCCTCGCGTGGCGGCGCGCTCCCCTGCTCGTCGCTGTGCTCGCCGCCGCCGCGACAACCGCACTGCTACGCCTCATCGGCGTGCACTGACCCCGGCACCCACACTCCCAGCCCCACCGCTCACCCCAGACCCGAAGCCCTACCGCCCCCCGCCCCCGCCTGCCCCTGCCACACCGCCCACCCAGGCCCGCAGCCCTCCCGAACTCCCAGCCACACCGCCCACCCAGGCCCGCAGCCCTCCCGAACTCCCAGCCACACCGCCCACCCCAGCCCCGCAGCCCTCCCGAACTCCCAGCCACACTGCCCACCCCAAACCCGCCGGGCTACCGCACGCCCAGCCACACCGTTCCGCCCGAGACCGCCATGACCGCACTCCCAACCCCGCACCCGCGACCCCTGGGGAGCGGCGGCCACGAAGTGGCCGGTCCGCGGCCGGGTCGCCGGTTAGCGCTCGAAAGCGCTGAGCCGAAGGCTCTAGTCTCGAGCGCTAACCGGCGGCCCTCAGGGCCGCGGACACGCGCGCGCCAGCGCGCCAAAAACACAGCGTCAAACCTGCCTGGGACTACCGCACCTGGGATCCAGATCCACCCAACTCAACCGGGCGACAACGGATCCACCCAACTCAACTGGGCGACAACGGAATCCCACCACCCAATCGCCGCGCGACAGACCCGTACCGAGCATCCAACCGCAACCACGTCCGAGTGGCACGAACCCGAACCAACTCCGAAGGCGGAATCCGACGCGACTCCGTCTTCTCCCCCGCGTGCGGAATGAAATCCATCGCAGTGAGCGCGAAGACAACGCGCATCGGCACCTGAACCTCGATATCACCGGGCCCGGTAACCGTGAGAACCGACTGGTCGAGAAGAGACGCGGGCGGCCCTTTGGGACCGCCGTGTTCGCGGGCCACCTCCGCGCCGCGTTCGGCCAGCTCGACCAGGGTGCGCGCGGGGACGTCGTCGACGTGCGTGAAGCCGTCGGCGGGCGGGAGGGCGCCGCGCCAGGCGGAGTCCATCGAGTAGCCGAGGTCGATCGGGTGGCCGGTACTCAGACCCGCGAGGACCGCGTCCGCACCCACGGTGACGTCGTCGACGCCGAGTTCAGCGGTGATCGTGCGCACCGCGAGGGTCTCGAAACCCGTTGTCACCCAAGCTGATACGAGGCTGGATCCCCGCCGCCGCAACCGGACCACAGCGGCCGGGTCGAGGCGGAGGGCGCGGGTGAGGAAGGTGGCCAGGTTCTCGCGTTCGGCCGGGTCGGGCGTGTGGAGCACCCGCTGTTCGGAGCTCACGAAATCAGGCCCGCCACAGTGCCAGGTAGTCGCGTTCGGACTCGCTGAGCCTGCGCAGCCGCTGGGTGTCGATGTCGAACGCGGCGAGCTGGGTGGTCGCGAGGACCGCGGGCGGCGAATCGGGTGCCGCGCCGTTGGCACGGACCTCGTAGCCGATGGTGAAATCGACTGCGCGCAATTGCTTGACCCACATGGCGATGTCGAGCGGGGTGTCCTCGTGACGCAACTGCCCGCGATACTTCACATGCAGGTCGACCAGCACACAACCCTGCCGCCCCATCGACGCCGTCGGCTTGTCGTCGTCGAACAGCCACGGAATGCGCGCCTCTTCCAGCAGTGTCACCATCCGAGCATGGTTGACGTGCTGGAACACGTCCATATCCGACCAGCGGATCTCGACCTTCGCGTGAAAACGCTGCGGCAACACCAGCTCCGGTGTGGGCGTGGCGGTGTTGCCGTTCGGCGAACTCGTCACCGTGGTACCTCCGATTGGGCGCCCACCCCGCTCACCATGCTCCGCACCTGTCGCGCGGCAACCGACAGTGTGGCGAGGTCGTGGGTCCCGGACTCGAACAATTCCGACAGTGCCGCGCGCGCACGGCCCAGCCGGGACTGGTTCTTCGACTCCCAGTATGCAATTTTCTCGTCGGAGGTTTCCTCCGGGTCACCCCCGGACAGCACATCAAGGGTGAGCGAGCGCAGCGAACCGTACATGTCGTCGCGCAGGGCGAGCCGCGCCAATGCGTGCCAACGGTCGCCGCGTTCGAGGTGGCTCACCGCCTCGAGCAGCCAGTCGATCTTGAGATGCTCGTTGAGCGCGTAGTACAGGGCGCCCACCTCGGCGCCGTCGCGATCGGTGATATCGGCGATATCGACGATGTCGAGCAGCGGGAACAGCCCGAGCAGCCCGAACACCTCGGTGGCCAGGTCGGTCGGTGCGCCGCGGGCGATCAGCTCGGCGGCGCCCTGGGTGAGCGCTGCGACGTGGTGCCCGCGCAACCAGCCCGGCACCCGCGGCGCGAGCTCCTGCACCCGGCGGTGATAGCGGTTGATCTCGGCACCTACCGCGATCGGCTGCGGCCGGTTGGTCAGCAGCCAGCGCGATGCGCGATCGAGCGTCCGCTTGGATTCCAGTTCCAGCAGGTCACAGACCCCGGCCGGAGCGTCGGCACTGCGGATGCGCGACCACACGTCGTGCAGCTGGAAGATCTCGGTGGCCGCCGCGAACGCGCGCACCGAATCGGAGGTGGTGGCGCCGACCTCTTCGTTGAGCCGATGGGCGTAGGTGATGCCGCCGTAGTCGACGACCTCGTTGACGATCATCGTGGTGATGATCTCGCGGCGCAGCCGGTGCCTCTTGATCGCCGCACCGAACTGTTCCCGCAGCGGGGTCGGGAAGTACAGCGGCAGCTTGCTCGCGAAATGGGTGCTGTCGGGCAGGTCGGTGTCGAGCAGGTCGGCCTTGAGTCCGAGCTTCACGTGGGCGAGCAGGTTGGCCAGTTCGGGCGAGGCGAGCCCGGCGCCCTCCTCGCCGCGGCGAACCAGTTCGGCAGTCGACGGCAGCGCTTCGAGCTCCCGATCGAGGCCGCGCCGCTGTTCGAGATCGGCGATGACGCGGCCGTGTACGTTGAGCATCCGGGGAGCGTCGGTGCGCGCGATGCCGATCAACGCGTTCTGATCGACGTTGTCCTGCAACACCATTCGGGCGACCTCATCGGTCATCGAGGCCAGCAGCGGATTGCGGTCGGCGGAGGCGAGGCCACCGGCGCTGACCACACCGTCGAGCAGGACCTTGATATTGACCTCGTGGTCGGAGCAGTCGACACCCGCCGAGTTGTCCAGGGCATCGGTGTTCATCTTGCCGCCGTTGCGGCAGAACTCGATCCGGCCGAGCGCGGTGGCGCCCAGGTTGCCGCCCTCACCGATCACCTTGACCCGCAACTGATTTCCGTCGACGCGCACCGTGTCGTTGGACTTGTCGCCCACCTCGGCATTGGATTCGGTGCTCGCCTTCACATAGGTGCCGATGCCGCCGTTCCACAGCAATTGCACCGGCGCGAGCAGAATCGCGCGCACCAGCTCCGGCGGTGAGAGCGTCTGCACCGCGTCGGGCAGGCCGAGCGCGGCCCGTGCCTGCGGCGAGATCGGCACCGACTTCACGGTCCGCTCGAACACGCCGCCACCCTCGCTGATCAGGCTCCGGTCGTAGTCGGCCCATGAGGATCGCGGCAGCGCGAACAACCGCTCGCGTTCGGCGAACGAACTCGCGGCGTCGGGGTTCGGGTCGAGGAAGATGTGCCGGTGGTCGAACGCGGCGACCAGCCGGATGTGCGGCGAGAGCAGCATGCCGTTGCCGAATACGTCACCGCTCATGTCGCCGACGCCGACAACGGTGAATTCGTGGCTCTGGGTGTCGATGTCCATCTCACGGAAGTGGCGTTTGACCGCCTCCCACGCGCCCTTGGCGGTGATGCCCATCGCCTTGTGGTCGTAGCCCGCCGAGCCGCCGGAGGCGAAGGCGTCACCGAGCCAGAAGCCGTAGCGCATGGCCACGTCGTTGGCGATATCGGAGAAGCTGGCGGTGCCCTTGTCGGCGGCGACCACCAGGTAGGTGTCGTCGCCGTCGCGGCGCACGACCCGATCGGGTGGCAGCACCGCGCCGGTGGCCAGGTCGACATTGTCGGTGACGTCGAGCAACCCGGAGATGAAGGTGCGGTAGCAGGCAACGCCCTCGGCGATACTCGCCTGGCGGTCGACGGCCGCGTCACCGACCGGGGCGGGCGGGCGCTTCACCACGAAACCGCCCTTGGCGCCGACCGGCACGATCACCGCGTTCTTCACCGCCTGCGCCTTGACCAGCCCCAGGATCTCGGTGCGGAAGTCTTCGAGCCGGTCCGACCAGCGCAGACCGCCGCGCGCTACCGAACCGAACCGCAGGTGCACGCCCTCCACCCGCGGCGAGTACACGAAGATCTCGAATTGCGGTCGCGGCTTGGGCAATTCGGCGATTTCGCGCGGCTCCACCTTCAGTGCCAGGTAGCCGCGCGGGAGGCCGTCTGCGTCGAGGACGTAGTTGTTGGTTCGCAGCGTGGCCTTGATCAGGCCGAGCATGGCGCGCAGGATGCGGTCGGCATCCATGCTGACCACCTCGTCGATCCCGGCCCGCACCCGTGCCTCGAGCTCGACGGCGGCCTCGGCGGAGACGGTGGCCGGATCGAATCGGGCGGCGAACAGGTCGACGAAATCGCGCGCGACCTCGGGATGAGCCAGCAGCACGCGCGCGATATTGACCTGGGAGTACGGGAATCCCGCCTGCTGCAAGTACTTCGCGTACGCGCGCAGGATCGCGACCGACCGCCACGGCAGGCCCGCACGCAGCACGAGTTCGTTGAGACCGTCGGCTTCGGCTCGGTCGTACCAGACCGCTTCGAAGGCATCGGTGAACCGGGTACGCAACGCGTCGAGGTCGCCACGCGCTTCGAGCAGCGCGGCGTCGAGGTCGCCGCCGAGCGCGTTGCGCAGCAGTTCGGGACGAGCCTGCAGCCCGAAATCGTAGATCCAGCGCTCGGTACCGCCCTCGCGTTCGAGCTGGTAGGGCCGTTCGTCGACCACCTCGACGCCCAGGCTCTGCAGCACGGGAAGCACCTGACTCAGCGATACGCCGGAACCGGCGATGTAGAGGCTGAACCGCCATGAACCGGGCGCCGCTTCGGGCCTGCGGTACAGGTACTGGTCGATACCGCCCTCGGTGAGCTGCTCGAGGCGCGCGACGTCGGCCAGCGCGCGAGCGGGCGTGAAGTCTTCCTTGTAACTCTCGGGCAGTGCGTCCGAATACCGTTTCACCACAGCGGGATCGAGCACGGTGGAGGACGCGACCGCGTCACCGATCCGGTCGTCCCAGGTGTGGCTGGCCGCGTTGAGCAGGCTCTGCAGTCGCAGCCGGTTGTCCTCGGAGGTGTCGGGGGCGGCGGCGCCGGTAGCCTCGCCGGGCAGCATCACCGTGAAATACACACTGGCGAGCTCACTTTCGCTCACCCGCGCCGAATAGTCGATATCGACGCCACCGAGTTCGGCGACCAGGATCTCCTGCATCTCCAGGCGCACCGCGGTGGTGTAGCGATCGCGCGGCAGATACACCATGCAGGCCACGAAGCGGCCGTAATCGTCGCTGCGCAGGAAAAGCCGGACCTGCCTGCGCAATCCGACGCCGAGCACCGCGACTGCGGTGCGGCGCATGGTCTCGGTGTCGGCGGAGAACAGTTCGGTGCGCGGGAAGGACTCGATCACCTCGAGCATCGCCTGCCCGGAGAAGGAATCCTTGTCGAACCCCGCAGCCTCGATCGCGGTGCGCACCCGGCGGTTGATCACCGGGATGTCGAGGACGTTCTCGTGCACCGCGCTCACGCTGAACACCCCGATGAACAGGTGCACCCCCACCTCCGTGCCCGTCTCGTCGACATCGGCGACACCGACGAAGTACGGGTACACCGAGCGGTGCACGGTCGCGCGCACCAAGCCCTGGGTGAGCAGCAGCAGCGGGCGGTCCTCACCGTTGATGGGCACCTGGAAGTCGGTACCGACATCGGGGCGGAGTACGCCAAGGCTCGCGCCGGGCACCGCCGTGGACACCGTGTGGCCGTCTTCGACGCCGCGCCGGTAGCGGGCATAACCTAGCAGGGTGAAGTTGCCCGCGGCCAGCCAGCGCAGCAGCTGGGCGCAATCGGCCACATCGACGCCGGGGAACGGCGTGGAGCCCGCTGCCGCGGCGCGGTCGAGCTCATCGGCGAGCGAGCTCTGCACCGCGGCCATGGCCTCGGTGTCGTCGATCACCTGGCGGACGTCGTCGATCACCTCGGGCATGGTGCGTTCGATGTGGTCGAGCTGTGCCCGGCTCGTCGACGGGTGCAGCTGCAGGTGCATCCACGATTCGGTCAGCCCGGTCGCGCCGTGGCCGTCCACCTCGTGCGCCGCGGCGCCGGTGAGGTGGCCCTTCTCGTCGCGGGTGACTTCGAAGATCGGGTGGATCACCTCGGAGACACTCACCTGCATCCGGCCGAGTGCGGCGGTGATCGACTCCACCAGTAGCGGCATGTCGTCGGTGACGACCTGCACCGCCGCGCCCATCCCGGTCCCGTCGTCGGGGTGGTGCACCCGCACCGTGGCCTTACCGGGGCGGCGAACGGCGGCCAATTCCATGTGGTGCCGGAAGATCTGGGTGATTCCGGGGATCGGGAAGTCCACGTCACCGGCATCGACGTGTCGGAAATACGCCTCCTCGAGCGTCGCGAGATCGCCGCGCAAACTCTGCGGCATTCCCGCGGCCCACGCCGCGCTCGAGATTTCCGACGAGACCGTCATCGTTTAGCCCACTCCCATGGATTGTGGTTCGCTTCGATTTCGCTACTCAGGTGACGCGTTTTCGAGACTAGCTCCGGGCACTCGAACACGCTCAGGGAATTCGGGCTTGCCGCGCCGGTAACTTGCGCCAATGCTGGGTGAACGCCAGGGAGCACCGATCGACCCAACGCCGACGGCCCGGCAGAGCGACCGTTCACAGATCGTTCCACCGGGCCGTCGTGCGGGCCGCGCGTATCAGTCGCGCGTCAGCTTGCGGTGCGTAACACGGTGCGGGCGAGCGGCTTCGGCGCCGAGCCGCTCGATCTTGTTCGCCTCGTAGGCCTCGAAGTTGCCCTCGAACCAATACCACTTGGCGTCGTTGTCGTTGTCACCCTCCCACGCCAGGATGTGGGTGCAGGTGCGATCGAGGAACCACCGGTCGTGGGAGATCACGACGGCGCAGCCGGGGAACTGGTCCAGCGCGTTCTCGAGCGAACTGAGGGTTTCGACGTCCAGGTCGTTGGTCGGTTCGTCGAGCAGGATCAGGTTGCCGCCCTCCTTGAGAGTCAACGCCAAGTTCAGGCGGTTGCGCTCACCACCGGAGAGCACACCGGCCGGCTTCTGCTGATCCGGTCCCTTGAAGCCGAACGCGCTGACGTAGGCGCGCGAGGGCATCTCCTGGTTGCCGACCTGGATGAAGTCCAGACCTTCGGAGACGACCTGCCAGACGTTCTTCTTCGGGTCGATGCCTCCGCGGTTCTGGTCGACATAGCTCAGCTTGACCGTCTCGCCGACCTTCACCTCACCGCTGTCGGGCGATTCGAGACCGACGATGGTCTTGAACAACGTCGTCTTACCGACACCGTTGGGTCCGATGACGCCGACGATACCGTTGCGCGGCAGCGTGAACGACAGATCCTTGATGAGCTGACGATCGCCGAAGCCCTTGTCCAGGTTCGATACGTTGACCACGATGTCGCCCAGTCGCGGACCCGCGGGGATCTGAATCTCCTCGAAGTCCAACTTGCGGTGCTTCTCGGCCTCGGCCGCCATCTCCTCGTAGCGACCAAGTCGAGCCTTGTTCTTGGCCTGGCGGGCCTTGGCGCCGGACCGCACCCAGGCCAGTTCGTCCTTGAGGCGCTTCTGCAGCTTCTGGTCCTTCTTGCCCTGGACCTCGAGTCGCTGCGCCTTCTTCTCCAGGTAGGTGGAGTAGTTGCCCTCGTACGGGTAGGCACGGCCACGGTCGAGCTCGAGGATCCACTCGGCGACATTGTCGAGGAAGTACCGGTCGTGGGTGACGGCCAGCACGGCGCCCGGGTAATCAGCGAGGTGCTTCTCGAGCCAGAGCACGCTCTCGGCGTCGAGGTGGTTGGTCGGTTCGTCGAGCAGCAGCAGATCAGGCTTGCTCAGCAGCAACTTGCACAGCGCGACGCGGCGACGCTCACCACCGGAGAGGTTGGTGACCGGCTCGTCCGGCGGCGGGCAGCGCAGCGCGTCCATGGCCTGCTCGAGCTGGGAGTCGACATCCCAGGCGTCGGCGTGGTCGAGGAACTCCTGGAGCTTGCCCATTTCGTCCATGAGCTCATCGGAGTAATCAGTGGCCATCAGTTCGGCGATCTCGTTGAACCGATCCAGCTTGACCTTGACCTCCCCGAGGCCCTCCTCGACGTTGCCGCGGACGGTCTTCTCCTCGTTGAGCGGCGGCTCCTGCTGGAGGATGCCGACCGTGGCGCCCGAGCCGAGGAACGCCTCACCGTTGTTCGGCCGGTCCAGTCCCGCCATGATCTTCAGCACGCTGGATTTACCCGCGCCGTTGGGACCCACCACACCGATTTTGGCGCCGGGAAGGAAGTTCAAGTACACGTCGTCGAGGATGACTTTGTCGCCGTGCGCTTTGCGAACCTTGATCATCTGATAAATGAACTCAGCCATACGCGGAAGCCTATCGGTGGGAGAAACGGGGACGGGATGCGGAAGGGTCGATGCCGCGGAAACGACCCTCATGCGTCGACCTGCTCGGCACCGTTGGTGCTCGACACCACGTCCGGCGATCGCGCGGCGAGAGGATCCGCCACGGTCGTACAGGCTACGGCAACGGGTTCGGTCGACGCATACCCGGTGGCGGCGTCGTCGGCCTTCGGTAGCGCAGCGCCACGGGGGCCGGAAATATTCCGCACCTCCGCATGCGGCAGCGATCGCATGCCCTCGGGCCGGCGAATAACGCTCGCGTGGCATCGCGCCAGATCGGGCCCGACCGCGACCGCGCGCATCTCCAGATCCCGCCGCTCGGTGCCGTCCTTGCCGCGATACTCGTGCGAGCGCAGTTGTCCGTAGGCGATCACCGGGTCGCCACGGTGCAACGATCGATGCACGCCCGCGACCAGCCTGCGCCAGCAACTGATCGTGAGATACAGCGTGCCGTTGTCGGTCCACTCCCCCGTCTTGGCGTCGAATCGGCGCGAATTGCTCGCCATCCGGAACGTCAGCATCTGCTCGCCGTTGCTGAGATCGCGCCGCACCGGATGGGTGATGACGGTCCCGACCACCGCCGCGTGTGCCTCGTACATCGTGCTCGTCCCCCGCTCGAATCCACCGTTGTTGCTCTGACCACCCAAGGATGACGTGGCGGACGGGGACGTGGGAGGCGCCGAGTGAATCTGTGGATGAATCGGGCGGTTGTGGATATCTGCCGTGTCAGAGCACGGGAAGCTCGGTGTTCGCCCCGCACAGGACCACAATCGGGCGTACGCCGGGCTCGGGCGTGTACACACCGCTCTGCACGGCGGCCAGCGCGGCGGCACCTTCGAGCTCGACCACCACGCGGAACTCACGCCAGAGGTATTCGCGGGCGGCGGCGACCGCGTCGTCGGCGACCGCGAGCGCGGGCATCTGGTGCCGCTGCGCGATATCGAACGCGATATCGCCCACCCGGGTCGCGCACAGCAGCTCGGTAGCGCGCGACGGCACGTCGATATCGACCGGCATGCCCGCCGCGAGCGCCGCGGAGAGCACCGGGATGTGCTCGGATTCGATTCCGACGATCTCCCTGCGCTTGCCCAGTGCCGCGCCGAGGCCCGCGATCAGCCCTCCACCACCGACCGCGGCCAGCACCGGTGGCCTGCCACGCACCTGTTCCTCCAGCTCGAGCCCGATGACACCCGCACCTGCCACCACGGCAGGCATGTCGTAGGCGTGCAGATGATCGGCCCCGCGCTCGGCGGCCAGGGTGGTGGCCCGACGTTGTGCCTCGGCGTAACTCGTTCCGTGCCACAGCACTTCGGCACCGTGCGCCCACATCGCGGCCACCTTGGTGTGCGGCGCGGATTCCGGCACGACGATCGTGCATTCCTTGCCCAGCTGGGCGGCGGCCAACGCGACCGCGATGCCCGCATTGCCCGCCGAGGCGACAACCACATGGTCGGCACCGCTGTCGGTGGTCAGCAGCGCGTTGAGGGCGCCACGCACCGTGAATGTGCCGCCGTGCTGCAGGAATTCCATTTTCAGCGATACCGGCACCGGCCCGTCCGGCCCGTCCACACTCGTATGGAACACCGGCGTCTTGCGCACCCGCCCGGCCAGCCGTCGCCGCGCCGCCCGCACATCGGTGCGCAGCACCCGCTCCGGTTCGGCTCGCTCGGTCGAATCGCTCGACGGCACACCGAATCCGCTCACCGGCGGACCTCGCCGTCACGACGCGCCAGCTCGGCGTACATCGCGTTGTAGGCGGTCAGGTCGGCGTCGTTGTCGCGATCGGCGGCCCGGTCGGTGCGCTTGGCCAGCTTGGTGTCACTGCGAGACCACTGGATCAGCAGGGCCAGCATCACCACTACCAGCGGAACCTCGCCGCTGGCCCAGGCGAAACTGCCGCCGTTGCGCTGATCGGCGAGCAGGTCGATGTTCCAGCCGAGGTCGAGGGTGCGATAGAACCAGTCACCGAGCACGGTCGTCATGCTCATCAGCGCGATACCGAAGAACGCGTGGAACGGCAGCGTGCCGAACACCATGCCGAGCTTGGTCAGCGGCGCCACCTCGCGCGGCTTGGGATCGATGCCGATCACCACCCAGTAGAACAGGTAGCCGCTGAGCAGGAAGTGCGTGTTCATCATCAGGTGGGCGGCGTGCGAGTCGACATAGGTGTCGAAGATGCCGCCCAGATACAGCGCGTAGAACCCGGCGACGAAGATCAGCGACGCCACCACGGGCTGGGTGAGGAACCGCGAGACCGGGTTGTGCACGGCCGCCAGAATCCACTCGCGCGGGCCCGGTACACCGCCGCGTCCGGCGGGCGTTAGCGCGCGCAACGCCAAGGTCACCGCGCCACCGAGGGCGAGCAGGATCGGTGCAAGCATCGACAACGCCATGTGTGCGCCCATGTGCACGCTGAACATCGCCGGTGCGTAGCGCCCGACCCCCGACGACGTGGCGAGCAACAGCACCAGGCAACCACTGCACCAGGCGATGGTGCGCCCGAGCGGCCAGGCATCGCCACGCTTGCGCAGCCGGCGGACACCGAGCAGGTAGAGCGCGGCGAGCACGATCGCCAAGGTTCCGAAGATCAGATCGAAGCGCCAGTCGAACAGCAGGCGGCTCACCGTCGGCGGGCCCGCGAGGTTGTAGCCCAGTTCCACTTCGACCGGCGTCGGCACCGCGGTCGGCGGCGGTGGCGGCGTGCGGCCGAGGCCGACGGCCAGCCCGATGGTCGCCGCGAAGATCAGCATCTCCACCCCGGCGAAGCGGATGAGCGCACCGCGGTCGCGCGGGTCGGTAGCCAGCGCGGGCAGCGAGGCCCGTCGCTGCAAGTAGCCGATGGCGCCCAGCACCAGCAGCGCGGCCGCTTTCGCGAGCACCAGCCTGCCGTACGTGGTGGTGAAGAGGTCCGAGACGGGCACCCGCACCCAGGCATTGACCACGCCGCTGAGGCCGATCACCACGATCGAGATGGTCGCGGCCACCGAGAACCGCCGGGCGGCGATATCGGTATTCGCCCCGCCGCGCATCGCGTGCGCCAGCACCGCGACCAGCCCGCCCACCCAGACCGAGGCCGACACCATGTGCAGGATCAGCGAATTGGTCGCCACGTCATGGGAGCCGCCGGAGGACGAATGCCCGGTCAGTGCCAGCGGCATCATGGTCACCAACGCGCCGACCAGCAGCACCGGCGTCCAGCCCCAGCGCAGCGCGCACCGGCAGCCGATCGCCACGATCAGCGCGAACAACACCGTTGTCCGCCAGGCGCCCGCCACCTCGACCTGTGTGATCACCGGCCACAACACCTCGGGTCGCCAAATGGCGCTCACCGGCTGACCGGTCGTATCCGACACCGTCAAGGGCACCAACAGGGCCGCACTCGCAGCCCACACCAGTGCGGCGTCCGAGGCCCGCCGCACCGCCCGGTACCCACCGACATCGAGCAGACCACCGTCACGCGGGGGCAGCAGAAACGCCGCGAACAACAGGGACCCGACAGTCACGGCCGCGGCCAGATCGGCCACCGCGCGCAGCGCGGGCAATCCATATGTTGTCAACGCCCCCGGATCGGGTATACCGAGCAAACTGAGCGCGTGCGCCGCCGACAATCCGACCACAATGGCCGCGACTACCGCGGCGATACACCCGGCCACGACGCTGAGCACACCGAACGACGCCGCCGGACCCGTTTCCGCCGGAGGTCCGCCGTCGACGGCGGGTCCACCGGAGGGGTCCTGCGATAACGACATGACAACGAGGGTAGTTCGACGTGCCCGGCCACGACCCGATGGGGCGCCACACCCGAGCCCCCGCTCGACGATCCGGTCAGTCGCTATACTTTTCGAGCTGGACAGCGTGGCCGACTTCGGCCAAGGTGGATGCGACTGCCTCCGTAGCTCAGTTGGATAGAGCAAGGGCCTTCTAATCCCTAGGTCGCAGGTTCGATTCCTGCCGGGGGCGCAAAAGGCCCCTGATCTGCACAAACAGCAGATCAGGGGCCTTCTTCATTCTCGGCACAATGCTCCAACAGATAGAAACTTTGCAGGTAGACTGCCTGCATGGGGCAGGATCTGGACGACATCGACGAGCTACTCGAGGACTTCACGAGCGAGCTGCGGCAGCAGAACAAGGCCAAAGGAACGATCGCCCTCTACGCCAGGGACGTCGGATACTTCCGTCAGTACCTGATCAGCGAGAACCTGCCGACGACGCTCGAATCCCTGACACGTCAGATAATCGGCGGGTACATCGACAACACGCTCAATCGCCTGAACAAGCGCACACAGAAGCCCCTGACGCCGGAATACGCGCACCGCCAGTACCGCAGCTTGCAGCAGTTCTGCAAGTACCTGACTCGCGAGGAGCTCCTCGAGGCCGACCCGTTCGCGAAGATGTCGCCTCCGATCGTTCCGGAGAAGAAGGTCCCGGTTCCGCCTCTTGACGCGTTGCGCAAGATGCTCGCTGATTGCGATGGCACGAGCTTCGACGATCGACGCGACTCGGCCATCATTCGGCTGATGGTCGACGCAGGCCCCCGCATCGGCGAGATCGCGCACCTCCACCTCGACGCGCTCGACTTCGCCGAAAACACCGTGATGGTGCTCGGCAAGGGACGCCGACCGCGCACCCTGCCTTTCAGCGACAAGACGCGCACCGCCCTTCGCCGGTACCTGCGGGTGCGGTCAAAGCACCCGTTCGCGGCAAACGACAATCCCGCCCTTTGGCTCGGACGCGCTGGACCGATGACCGCCTCCGGCATCCAACAGATGATCGAGCGGCGAGCCGCAGCTGCGGGCATCGACCACATCCACCCCCACCAGCTCCGCCACTTCTTCGCACACAACTGGCTCGCGAACGGCGGCCAGGAGCAAGACCTGATGATGCTCGCCGGTTGGCGGTCACGCCAGATGATCAGCCGGTACGGCGCGTCAGTGGCTGACGAACGAGCCCGGGACGCGCACCGTCGTGCCCGACTGGGCGACCAGCTCTAGATTGAGCTGGCCTCACGTGCGCGGCAGTACGCCAGCGTGGATAATCGAACGTATGTGCGAGTCTATTCGGCCTTATCTCCGGAATGGGCGCTGGACGGAACCTGCTCCCCGCTCCTGCCCGAACGGGCACCGACTCGGAGCAGGTCGGTCGCTCGTCAGTGTGATGCCGTGCCTCCGGATCGGCGGACACCATCGATCCCACACGTGCCTCGCTTGTAGCGCGACGATCTACAGTCCCCCAATTCACTCCGACTGCGAGCACGTCGGTTAGATCTGCGCAGTACAGATCGAACCAGTCGACTACCAGCAGTTTGAGCCATCGACAGTGGCGAGATATTCGCCGCGAATTGGTAGCCTTTTGCGCATCAGATTCGCACTGGCGAGTAGCCGTGGGTCAGATATTCGCTCACAAGTAGCGGCGTAAGTGCTGAAAAGTTGCGGAAGACCTGGCGGTCACCGATGTACGTTGACCCTTTTGGGCGGCCTGCCCCCGCGGCGAGCGGATGCCCTTTCGCGGCCCTGGCCGCGATCTCGATTCGTAGCGACGGCCGGTCTGTGTGGTGTTTGTCCCTCTCGGTGTGGCCTGATGGCGACTCGATCACTACGGCGGCGGGCGTCAAGGGTGGCCGTGGCCATCGGCGTAGCCGACGCCGTAGGCGCCCTTGATGCTCGTTGTCGTAGTGATAGCCATCAAGCAGGCCGCACCGCGAGGGACGGACACCACGCCCCCGCGAAGGACCGCGCGACCGACAGGTCGCGATACCCGCTCCCCGATCGAGCAGCGCGCCTGCCTGACCAAACCACTACGCGACCGCGCCACCACGTACCTACCGGCACACGCGCTACCGCACTCACACCAACCACGACAGCCGCGGCACTAGACCGCAGCCACGCCCACCTGACTTGACCACCGTCACCGACTCCCAAAGCAACCCACTCGCTAACCCTCCGATGCCCACCCAACCCAACCACTTCTTTTTCTCTCAACCACCACCTCACCCATCCCTACATATTCTTTTGATTTCTGATTGCTCCCCACCCCCACCCAGTTCGACATCTGATTGGACACGAAGTGGGTGATCAGATGTCGAACTGGGTGGGGGTGGGGAGTGAGCAGAAATCCCGCCCTTAAGCCCAGCTCACGGGATGGGTGAGGTGGTGGTTGACCTCGCGAAAAACCCGCACCCGTTTGTATGCTTGATTCGCTAGAAAGTCGCGCAGGATTCGCGTCGCGGATCTCCACCAAGATCGACTATCGATTGGCCGAGACCACGAGAGACTCGCCCTTCCTCGGCGTTTCAGCGTGAGTGCCGACGGCGGGCAGTTCAAGGGCGCTCCTGCGTCGCGTCGCCTGCGGCGATGGCCTACGGCCACCCTTGAGCAACCCACCGCCTGCACTCGTTTTGCCTTCGGAGGAAGGGCCAAGGGAACAGTTGGGGAAACAACCGAACTGCGGCAGATAGATCCTCGGAGGCAAGCGAGCGAAGCTCGTGCGGCAGCACCTCCCAAGCCGCACCGGCTGGAACGCGACGAAGCCCCCGACCCGAATCACGGGCCAGGGGCTCCTGGTGGTGCTGTGTGCCAGTCTACGCGGGCGCGGTGTAGCCGCCCATGTCGTAGACGCGGCCGTTGCCGCCCTCGGCGGGGCCGACGAACAGCAAGCCGTCGATGCGGCCACCGATCGCGACGCCGTTGGCGCGGGCTCGACGCAGGCCGGTCCGGATCGCGCGCTGGACGTCGCGGTCCATCGTGACCGCGCGCAGGCCGTCGTCCTGGTCGTCGTCGTGGGCGTCGGTCTCGATGATGAGCTGCGTGTCGATCACCGGGTCGCCGGACTGCGCGACCGTCGGCCGACGGTTGACCCAGTAGAGCGGCTGGCCCTGGCTGTTGTGGCGGTGGCGCCGGATCACGGCGATGATTTCGCCGCTGACGCCGTCGCCGGGCTTGACCTCGCGGCCGAACGGGTTACGTGCGCTGCCGGTCATCAGCTCGGCGTTGATCTGGTCCAGGTCGGTCAGTGCGTTCGTCATGATTTTCATCCTTCGGTTCGTGTGGTGTTGCGGGAAGCGAGAGGCAAGGCGGGGCAGGCTCCTCACCTGCCCCGCAGCGATCGGTCAGCGAACCAAGCTCAGTACCTCCCCGTTGTCGTCGTCGGCCTCGGCGGTGGCGATGATTTGCGCGACACGGGAGTGCGACAGACCAACCGCGGCGCCGATCGTGCGGGTGGATTCACCGGCTGCGCGGCGGCGCAGGATCTCGGTGTCGCGGTCGATCACCGGATCGGTTTCCGGTGCTGTGGCAACCGGTATCGCCGGGCTGTCCAGTGCTGTCTGGTCGGTGTCCAGGGCTGTCCACTCCGCGTCTACCGGTGTCGGATCGCTGTCCAGTCGGGGCGGGCCGAAGAATGCGGCAGCCTGCGGCGGTTCCGGTGCTCGTGGGACCTCGATCAGCGCGGTCAGGCCGTGCGTGGCGGCCAAACCGGCCAGCGGGGCGGCACCGGCGACTCCTGCCGCGACGGCAGCGGGCAGCAGCCGCCCGCCTGATTCCGCAGCATGGAGGCCATTTCCGACCACGGAGACCAGCTCGGCGGCGAACAGCTGGGCCCAGAAGAACACCTTGGTCCCGGTCGGGATCGCGATGCCCTGTTGCGCGCGGCGCTGCAGCGAAACCAGCGCCACAGCCGACTGGACAATGGCCCCGTCGACGAAAATCGGGCCGACCCACGCTAGACGCGGGTCGATTCCGGCCATGACGGCCAGATCCGACAGAGCTGCGAAGCTCCACGCGAACGCGCCCAGCGCGATCACGACTGTCATCGCCAGTGCGGTGCCCTCGGCCCAGTCGATCCCGCCGGTAGACGGGCGCTTGACGGCCCGTACAGCAGTAGACACGTTCATCGTTGGTGTCCTTCCTGATTCATCGACGCGGCCCACGGGCTCCACATCGGGGTGTGCACGAGTCGTTCCTGCTCCGAATGCAGGGCGTGTCCGGCGAGCTGGTCGAGGGCGTTGTCCAGGTCGCTGGCAAGCTCTCGGTTACGGTCTTCCAGATCGGCGCACCGCTGCTCGGCGGCAGCCAGCAGCGATTCCAGCTCCGCGGCACTGCGGCCCTGTCCGGGCTCGGCCTGCCGCTCCGGACGGCGCGGCAGCCGGATCACCTTGGCCAACGTCACCGCCTGGACTGGTTCGGCCGTCGCGGTTGCCGGCATCGTCTGTTCGACAGCCGCGGCGTTCACCGGTCGGCTCCTGCCCGCTCGTCCTGACGCTCCATCGCGGTGGCCAGCGCGTTGCCTTGGGCGGTGTAGCCCGCCAGGGCGCTGGTTCGTGCGGCGACACTCGCGCCGAAAGATGGCACCGGGATTGCCGGGGTATAGCGGGCGTAGTCGGCGGATAGAACCGGGACGCGTTCAATGGCCGGAGACTGCGACTCCGGCTCGGTATCGGCTGCGCGGTCCTGTCCGGAACGCTCGGCGGCCTGCTCACGCCGCACATCGGCGAGCGTGCGCTGTTGGGCACGGATTTCGTCGGCCCGCTCGTAGGGCAGCCGGGTCACGTAGTCAGAGGTGAGCAGGCCCCAGTCGTTTCGGCTGATGCCGTTGACGCCCAGCTCACGGGCCTGGTCCCAACTGCGGGCCTCCACCGGACCGAGCGTGTCGCCCAGCTGGGACCGCTTCGACTCTGCGGCCCCCGGATCGTCGCGGTAGTCCAGGTAGGTGCCCTGCAAGGTCACCCACTCGTCGAGCCAGCGATCCTCGGCATGATTGAGCCAGGTCCGTGACCATTCGTCCTGGTCCACGCTGTCGGCGGGGTCGTAGTCGTCCTCTGCGCGGCCGTGGCGTACCGCGGCCCAGTGGGTGAAGTCGTGGCGCATCAACTGCTCGGCGTCGGACTCGGTGGTGAACTTGTCGGCCTGGTCGTGGGCGGTAGTGTCAGTCATTGGTTCGTGCCTTTCGGAAACGTCTGTGGAATAGGTGGGTTCGTGGCCGGGCCAGGCGCCGTGGCCGGTCATCTCTCGTGCTTGCATGTGCGATGACCACCGGGTGTCGCTCATGCCGGGCGGCTGCAATCCGCCCGGCATGAACACCTCGTGCGCCTGCTTCATCGCGTCGGGAGCGTGGATCCAGGCGTCGTGGATCTCGGTGAGCTCGCGCCACTGCGGCCCGACTGCCGGATCGGTGCTCCACTGGGCCTCGATCGCGCGGGCCTGTGGCAGCAAGCTCGCGTCTTCGTCGAATCCGCGGTCGTAGTGGTCCATCGCGCGGGCGAAGTCGGCCCGCCACAACACCTCGGACTCGTCGGCCACCCGGTCGGCGTAGCGGGCGATGAACGGGTCGTCCACATCGTTGGCGATGTCCGCCGTTGTGCTGGCGCTCTCCGATTCCGGAGCCAGCCACGGGCCGTGTCCGGTCATTGCGCGGGCCTGTAGGAGGCTGCGCCACAGCTCATCCCGCATTCCGGACGGCTGGCGGCCGTTGGGCATCAAATACTCGTCGGCCGCGCGCTGCATTTGTTCGGGCTCGTAGATCCATGACTCCCGGATCTCGGCAAGATCGAACCAATGGCGCGCGACGTCCGGATCCGCTTCCCAACGCTCCTGCAGCGTGCGGGCCTGATCGCGCAGCACAGCGGAGTGACCAGGTTCGCTCGCCTCGTTTGCCAGCGCGTACAACTCCCAGGCGCGGTGAAAGTCAGCCCGCCACAACACTTCTGACTCGTCCGGAACACGCAACGCGTAGAAGTCGATCAGCGACTCCTCAAGGTCGTCGGCATTCATCGCGCCGCCTCGTCCCGCTCGGCGCTACGCGCAACCGCCGCAGCGACGGCGTTGCCCGGGGCGTGGTCGGCCAGTGCGCTGCGCCCCGCCGCATCGGCCTGACGCTCCGGACTACCGAAACGATCCTTGGTCGGGGTTCGCGCAGCCAGCGTCCGCACTGCCTCGTCGCGCTCACCACGGAACTTGTCCCGATCAGCGACGGCCTGATCCCGCTCGGCGGTCAACACCGAAAGCTGCCTGGTCAGCTCCGCATTGCGGTCGGTCAGCTCGCCGTTGTGCTCGATCGACAGGCTGTGGCGCTGCCGCAAGCTGTCGCGGTCGGCAGCCACCCGCGCGGCGGCGGTACGGGCTTCCTGGGCCGCCTGGTGTTGCACGCTCACCTGCTCGTTGAGCGCCCGGTTCTGGACGCTCGCGGGTGATCCGCTCATGCGGTACAGGCTGGTGCTGCCGGGGTATTCCCAGTCGACCTCGGCATCGTCGATATCGAGCTCGACCCTCTCGCCAGCACGCCACTCGGCGCATTCGATGGTGCGGTCCGCGTACTGGAGTGCACCCAGCTCATCGGTGCGCACGATGACGTTCTCTCTCCGCACCTCGCGGCCGGTGACCGGGTCGGTTCCGGCAATCGAGATCGCGGTGCGGTGACCGGCTCGCGCCGTACCCGACTCCATCTCGAATTCGTGCTCGCCACGCCACCACGAGACAGCCTGAGAAGTGAACATGTGGTCACCGTGAACCGACCGGACATTGCCGCCAGGGTCTTGCCCGTACCGCGGGGCGACGTGCACGCTCATCGAGTCAGTGGTTTCAGGCACTCGCGCCACCGCGGTCCCGGCGTGGACAAGCGCTGCGGTCTCGCTGGGGTGCCAGCTCACCGATGACGCCGCACCGGCGTACACATTGACCTCGTACTTCGAGTTCGCGACGACGTTGTCGCATTCGTAGGCGACCTGCCGCAGCGGCAGACCAGCCGCTCTGACCTCGCGGGCAGCCGCACGCACCTCACGGTCGAGACCGGCAGTCTTCACCGGATCAGTGGTGCCGACTCGGCGCAACTCCAGTTCCGCACCACGCAGCTGCTGGACCGCGTCCTGCTGTTCGGGGTTCATGTCCTCCCACGCCAACGGCGGGCGGGCATTGAGCCGGGCCTGCTCGCGATTGCGCTGAGCGGCCATCACGCGTTCGTTGGCCTCGCGGCGCTCCTGCACCCAGGTCTCCGACTGCACCGCAGCGACCCTGGCGTTGCGTGCCTGGTCGGCGTCCATAGGCTTGAACACCTCACCCACCGGGCGGTCCGGGCGCCGATCGACCTGCGACAACGCGATCGCGACCTGACCTCGCTGCTCGAACGGCAACGGCGAAGCGTGCGTGGCCGACTCGATCGCGTACCGGATACGGGTCAACCGCTCGTCATCGGCGCGAACCGCGGCGACCGGGTACGCCCGGTCACGGCGCCGATCGTTGGCCGCGACCACCTCGGCGTGGTAGTCGCCGACGCGTTTGGTGCTCCACGCCTGCGCCATGCGCTGTTCACCGACCTGCGTGCGCAGGGTGTCGACGAGCTCGCGGCGCTCCTTACGCGACAGCTTCGGCATCTTGGTCTTGCCCGGACGGCTGCGACGAGAAGCAATGAAAGCCCGTGCTGCGGCCATGATCTGGCCCATCGCGCGGCCGGTGTCACGGGTGATCTCGTCTTCGGTGGCCGGGCCGCCGTTGGCGTGGCCGCTGTTGTTGTCCGATGTCATGAACATTGCGAATCTCCTTGTGTGAGTGGGTAAACCAGGGATCAGAGGTCGGCAGAGATGTGGATGTCAGGCATCGGCGGCCACTCGCTGCGGTCGTGGATCATCTCGGTTGCCGCTGCCAGGCGTTTGCGGTCCAGCCGCGAGAGTTGCTTGTTGTTGGGCCACCAAGCTCGCTCTTGGTACTCGCTGGTGAGCGCGGTGAGCTGGTCGTTGTTGACCTGCACCGGCGCGTAGTCGGCCCGTCCGGAGTTGTACGACAGTTCCCGGGCCAACCGCAGCAGCCGTTTGCACTCGGTGATCTCGGCGAGCAGCTCCGAAACGGTGAAATCGGACAGGTCGGTGACTTCGCGATCGGTCACGGTGACCACCAGATCGGGGCGGAACTTCGCACGGTCTGCAGCTTTTGCTGACTTGGCGCGGGCTTTCTGCTCGGTTGCCTGGCGATCGAGTTCGGCCTGCAGCGCGTCGTACTCGACGCGGTCAGCCGGGCTCAACCGCAGCCGATGAACGTGGTCCTCGGCGCGAAGCACGGCGTCGGATTCCAGTACGGCGACGACAAGGGCAAGTACGCCGATTGAGGCGAGCACGGCGACGACGGCGGCCTCGGTGTTGGCTGTCATGGTCAGTTCTCCTTCTTGATGGGGTTGCGGTTGGTACGGCGGGTCTCGTAGCGGGCGCGACGCTGCGCCAGCGCCTCGATATGCCGGCGGATCCAGCTGCCTGTATCGGCGACGGCGTAGAACGCCATCTGGATCGACTCGTTGACGCCGGGGCGTCCTGCGCAGTGCCACCAGCCGAACGCGGCAATGGCCAGCACGTACAGCGACAGCGGACCGGGCAGCGGCAACACCGCCACCGCGGTGCCAGCAACGGCTGTGGCCGCTACTGCTGGTCCCCAAATACGCACTCCGTCACGGGCTTTGGTGGCGCGTGAGACGTGCGGGGCGATGGTGCGGCCGACGTGTCCGCCATCCGGAACGACCGGCACGAGCTGAGCGGCGAGCTTGTGCGCCGCGGTGCCCTGCATGTCGGCGGCAAGGCTGTCGAGCACGGACTGCTCGTGAGCCTTCGCGGCGGCGCTACGCCCGCCCAGCTCCTCGCCGTGCTCCTCGGGATCAGGTAGTGGATTCGGGATAGCCATGATGAATCTCCTTGCGGTCAGTGCTGTTTCAGGCCGGGCGGCGCTTGGACATGTCGATCACCGGTGCCAGATCAGCGGTGTCCGCTTCGGCGGTGTCGGTGAACCGGTCGAGCCCAGCCAGCGGACGCATCCGCTTCAGCTCGCCGTCATCGAGGGGCGACACGCGCCCCCAGCGGGCACGTCCACCGGAGACCTGGACGACGTCGCCCTTCTGCATGGCGCGCAACCTGTTCGGCGGGACAAGGAACTGGTCGGAGGACTGCACGTTGCCCTCGTCGCCCGCGGCGTTGCCGCCGATCAACTTGCGGCTGAGCTCGAATTTCGGGCGGGTGCCGTAGATCTTGGCCAGGGTCTCCGGGTCGGTTGACCGGCCCAGCAACGAACCACCCGATGCCGCGGAGACCAGTGCGGTGCGGTTGTCGTCGTCGTGGCCCAGGCCTTGCCAGGACTGCGCGATCCACCACGAGCCGATACCGGCCTTGCGCAGGCGTTCGACCCACTTGACTGCGCGGGTCTTGCCGTCAGATACCGCGGAGAACTCGTCGACGACGAGCAGGCTGGTGCGGCCGTGCTGCTTGTCGGCCAGCTGCTCGAACATCGTTCCCAGCGCACCGAACTGGCTACGCGCCCGGTCGGGGGTCTTCACACCTTCGAGCACGATGTAGATCAGGTCGAAGTCGGTCAGTTCCTTGTCACCGTCGAACGCGGTGCCCAGCGACCGGTACAGGTTCGCGAACTCGGCGCGAGCGGAGTTCATGACCGGCTGCTTGCCGTCGATGGTCGAGGCGATCTCCATGTCGATGCCCTGCACACCCGACCACGGAGTAACGCCGGCCTGTCCGCCCCACAGGGCCGAGAGCTTGTCGACGTCGAAGCGCGACAGGAATTCCAGCCACGACCGCGGTGGGTTCTCCCCCAGCGGCGTCGGCACGCCGTTGATCAGGTCGACCCGTGCCGGGGCGTCCACGATCAGGTGGATCAGGGTCTCGCGGATCTCGTGGAAGTACCGTTCGGTGTCGGTCGTCGGCGTCGAGCCGCCCGAGATCATCGCCGACAGGATCGACCGCAGGTCCTCCACGGTGGCGTTCCACATGCCCAGCGACACGTCGTCGGGGAAGATCCCGATCCGGTCGGCACGCACTCCCAACGCGGAGAACCACTTACGCATCCGCGCCGCGACCTTGCGCGACTCCGGACCACCGTTGCAGTCGACAACGACCACCAGCGGGCGACCGGGCCGATCGGCACGCCACCACTGCCGGTGACGGGTCCAGGTCGTCACAAACCAGGACACCAGCACACGCAGCATCAGCGTGGTCTTGCCCGATCCGGACGACGCGACCGAGGTCATGTGCTCAGCGACGTTGATCCACGGCAGGATCAGCCGGGTCTCGGTGCGCCCGAACAGCGTCCGGAGCAGGTTCTGCGGCGGCGCCTGGTCGGTCTGGGTCGACAACCGGCCGATGACCAGCTGCGGGCTCGCCCACCCCGATGTGAACGGCAGACGCCGGCGTGACAACCTCGCCGCGGCACGCTGCTCGCGCTGCGCTTGGGCCCACAACGCCCGCTCGGTGCGTGCCGGGGACTTCAACCCCACCGTGGCGAGCTGCACGCGGCGGTTGGCGTGTGCGACGGTCGCGGTGAACCACGCCATCGGCACCAACACCACAGCCATCCCGAGCAGACCGGCCGTGTACTGGCCGTCCATGAACTGCCGCGATGCCTCGGTCGCCATCGTGCCCGGCGCCAGCACATCCCACGCCCACAGCGCGGTTGCGCCCGGCATCGCGATCAGGCTGCCGATCAGCCAGTTCCGCAGCCGGGTCGGCTGCCATCCGAACATGGTCGCGGGAACCAGGATCATGATCGTCATCACCAGGATCGCCACCACGCACGCCGCCATCAGCAGCGCGCCATCGGCGACGCCGTCGAGCGAGATCTCACTGAGTTTGGGAATCCACCCGATCGGGTCGGAGTCCAGCCCGATCGGCGGCATCGTCGGGTCGACATTGATCTGCGGGGAGTTGGTCGGTGTCGCGGTCAGGACCGGCGTCGGCGCGTACGGCCCGCAGTCTGCCGGGGTGATCATCGGGGTGCAGCTCATTGCGACACCGCCTTTCCGTTCTCGGTTCGGTCTGTGACCTGGGGGCTTTTGTGATCAGCGGCTCCGCCCGCGATCACCCGGAGCCCGGGTCGCAGGTCGGGAGAGGACGTCTCGGCCTTCTGCTTGGCCAGGAATTCGTCCAGATCGAACAGCCGCATCAGCGGCCCGTTCGTGGTGTCCAGACCCTCCGCAGCTGTCCGGATCACCTTCTTGACTGGCTCGTCGCGACAGAAGTAGGCCAAGCCGACGCATTCGGCCGACTTCGCTACCCGGTGGGCCTGGAACACCGCACTACGCGCCGCGACAATGCTTTTCGCTGTCAGCTCGACTTCGACTGCCCACAAATCACCAGAAGCGGTGTAGTAGCGGCCGTCGTGAATGTGCTGCCGCGACTCGCCCTGCTTGGTCGGGCCGACCTCCCCACGCAGCAGACGCTCTGCGACCCAGCGGTCGAGGTCGGTGCCAGTGAGCGCCAACCGCAGCTGAAGGACAGCCTTCGTGTGCGCGGCCATCTTCGGCGT
Organism: Nocardia sp. IBHARD005; assembly: GCF_052814245.1. NCBI lineage: Bacteria > Bacillati > Actinomycetota > Actinomycetes > Mycobacteriales > Nocardiaceae > Nocardia > Nocardia sp. IBHARD005. Next base: position 1,476,850 of record NZ_CP199935.1, on the reverse strand, counting down.
AGGCACCCAATAGCGCACCTGCCTGCCCAGCAGCGCCTCCGCCGACGATTTCGTGGGGAAGATCCAGGACGGTCCCGGCACCGGGCGCAGGCGCCGATCGCTGACCATTCCGGCGGCCGTCCACTTCGCCGTGATCCGGTAGGCACGGTTGACGCTCACGTCCAGCATGTCCGCGACTACATCCATTGGTGCGCCGTACATTTCGGCCAGGATCGTGAGGCCGGACATGTCCCGCGGTGAGAGTCGAAAGCTCATCGGTCCATCCCTTCTCGTTCGGCATTCCGGGCGAGCGCGTCGGCCAGTGCGCTGCCCGATGACGTGTAGTTGGCGAGCGCACTCGGCGGCGCACCCCATGCCGGACCGGGATCTCCGGTCGGCTCGTCGAACTCGGCGCGGTCTATCCCCCGGCGCTCTGCGGCGCGCAGCTGGCGCTCGCGGGTGGCCTTCGCCAGCGCGGCTCGCTGTGCCTCGGTCGGCTGACGCTTCGGCGCCGCTTTCGCCACGTCGAAAAGGTGCGCCACCAGCGGTTCTCTCCGGCTGCCACGTGATCGGGTGATCCGGCCCGCAATGTCTTGGCCGTTGGGGCGCAAACCCTCAGCAGCCAACTGGCGGCGGGTCCGCAAATGCTCTGGCGCGGTCCGCCATTCGTAGGTCGGGATTCCCTCGCTCATCGCGTCACCTGTGTGGGCTGAACACGCTGCACGTGCACGCAATCGGTGCGTTCCACCTCGTGGGCCCGGCAGATGTTCGGGGACTCGACGTAGGACTGCTGGTCAACCCAGGCAATCGAGCAGCCGACCATCCCGATCAGGACACATACGGCCAGCACGATCAGACGCAGAGCAGGCGGCAGGTGGTTCACCGGGGCGTAAACCGCACCGACACCGGCGAACTCCGGGCGAGACATCGACCCGAGCGCGCTACGGCCAACCGCGTTGTGGTCTTCACGCGGCGACCGGAACAGTCCGGCGCTCATCGCTCGACGCCGTCGCGCTCGGAGGTGCGTGCGACCGCATCGGCGATCGCATTGCCCGATCCGTGGCCGACCTGCTCGCTCACAGGCTGCGGGTACTCGCGAATCCTCATCGCGATGTCCCGAGCCGACGTCAACCAACTGGTCACACCCGGGGCGTAGTGGGCGGCGGCGTCAAGACGGTTCGTCGCGCCCTCGACGTTCACGCTCCCGTACTCGAGCGAGAGGTAGTCGACCTCAGGGTTCGGCTTGTTGTATCGCTCCGCGTACGGTTCCAACGCCCCATAGCGGGCATGCAATGCGACTATGCGGCGCTGCAGGATCTCCTGCGCGGCAATGACCGAGTCCAATTCGTCCAGCAGATCCTCGGGGTCGAAAGCCGGTTCGTCGATGCTCATCGCCGCACCCCCGCCCGCTTCGACGAACGCCAGAGCCACACAGCACCGACGACCATCAGGACGAATCCCAGGACGTCCGGCGCGATCAGGACCATGCACCCGACCGACAGCAGCGCTACGGCGGTCATGAACGTCTTTGCGCGCATTACCGCTCACCACCCTTGGCGTTCCTTGCCCGACGACGCCGCGACTGCGCCGATTTCAGTGCGAGCCGCGTGTAATGCGCCTTGCGGGCCTGATCGGCCCGGTAGGCGCGCTCCTCCGCGCTCAGCAACCCGTCAGGGTCGACCAGACGGTCAAACTTGCTCAGCATCGCCGCGCGTGCCTTCGCGGTTCGCTCGGCGCGATCGCCGGTTCGCGCCCACGACTCGTGCGCCGCGATCCGCGCCTGCAGGGTGCGCTCGGTCGGGGTGCTCATGCGACACCGCCAGTGGTCAGCTCTGCCGGACGAACCAGCGCCAGCAGTTCGGAACGCTCGACGCGGAGCAAACGACCGTTGATCCGGTACCCAGCGATATCGCCGGACGCGATCCAGTTCCGGATCGTCTTCGAGTCGACGTCGATCAGCCCGGCAGCCGTCTTCAGGCTGATCAGATTTCGCGACTCCGATACGGATTTATCCACGTTCCATCTCCTTGCAAAGTGGGAAAGTTCCTGTCTTTCACCACTTTTCGGGAATTTGGAAAACTACTTCACCGCATAGGTAGACGAACGTAGACGTCTGACGTAGATTTAAGACGTCCCTAGACGTCCCTTGGAGGAATCATGGCGAACGAACGACTTCGCGAGGCGCTCCTGCGCAACGGCCTCGACATTTCCGACGTCGCCGATCGTGTTGGCGTGGACTCGAAGACCGTCGAGCGCTGGATCACCAAGGGGCGCGCGCCGTATCCGCGCCATCGGCACGCTATCGCGGCGCTCGTTCGGGAGACCGAGAACTACCTGTGGCCGGACGCCGTGTCGTCAGAACGACGAGCGGAAGTCAGCAAGTCCGAGGTGATCACGGTATTTCCCCACCGCAACGACATCCCTTCGGACCTGTGGCGGCGGCTGCTGGCCTCCGCGACGGAGCGGCTGGACATCCTCGTGCTCGCAGGACTGTTCCTCGCGGAGGAGCCCGAGTTCACCAAGGCCGTCCGGAAACACACCCGCGAAGGATTGAAAGTGCGGATGATCTTCGGTCGGCCGACCGCACCCGAAGCCGACAAGCGCAGCGCCGAGGAACGCCTGGCGACAGGAACCGTTGGCGCACGAATCAACAACGCGCTGGCGTTGGTACGGCCCCTCGGCGATATCGACGGCGTCGAACTGCGCTATCACGACACAACCCTGTACAACTCGATCTTTCGATTCGACGACGAGATGATCGTCAACATGCACACCTACGGCCTCCCCGGCGCGCACAACCCGGCGATGCATATCCGCCAACTGCCCGCCGGCGACCTCTTCGATACGTACATGACTAGTTTTGAGCATGTGTGGGCCACGGCGACGGAGGACGACGGCAATGGGACGAACCGACTACTTCCATGACCCGGCAGCACCGCAGCCGAACGCCATCAAGGTGGCGGTCAGCGCGGTGGTGCTAGACGACTCGGGCCGAATATTGATGATCCGGCGAACAGACAACGATCGGTACGCGATTCCTGGTGGAGGCCTCGAAGCGGGCGAGACCGTCAGCGAGGCCGTTGCCCGTGAAGTCCTCGAGGAGACCGGAATCGAGGTGAGTGTCACCGACCTCGTTGGGGTCTTCTCCAACCCCGGGCACGTCATCGCATACGACGACGGCGAGGTCCGGCAGGAGTTCTCGATCTGCTTTCGTGCCAATCCGGTCGGGGGTTCGCTCCGCACCAGCTCGGAGTCGAAGGAAGTCCTATGGGTCACCCCGCAAGACATCTCGTCTCTGAACGTCCACCCGTCAATCGCTCTCCGAATCGAGCGTGGGCTCGAACAGACCGACGGCCCGTTCTTTACGTAGTGACCGGTCGCAACGACTCGGTTCGCGCTACCGCCCCCAGCAGTTCCGGCGCGGCCTCGGTCACAGACTTTGTGACGACATGGTCGGGTCCGTACCGCTCGCATACCTCCTCCAGCCGTCGACGAGCGTCCGTCGTTCCGCCTGTTGGCGTCGTGGTCATATCCGCCCACCACAGGGCGTCTCGCAGCGCGGTGCGCTCGTCCGGCCACTCCAGACGAACGTGGCGGTATCGAGCCTCTACGTGTGCGCAGGAGTGGTTAGCGACCAGCGCACACAACCGCGGCGGCGCGCCTTGCGCCGTGAGGAACTCCGCACCATCGACCGGATGGAACCCGGTAGCGGCAATCTGCGGCCCATATCCGACGTCGTGCAACCACGCCGCCGCGATAAGTAGTTCCGGGTCGTCAACCGCATCAGCGATCCGCTCCGCTTGGCGTGCGACGCCCTCGACGTGCTTCAGTCGCCGGGGCAACTCACAAAGCTGTTCGCGGGCGACCCGCTCGGCCCACGTGACCAGATCGTCAGTCATGCTTGTCACGGTATCGCCCCAGGAAGTCGTGTGCACAGGGCTCGAAATCGGGGTACCGCTGGCCACAGCGAGACAACAAAATGTGCACCTAGAAACTTTGCCCATTCGCTCCCCCATAGCCAGCCTTTACGCAGGTCAGCACAGCGTCAACGCCTCAGAAACTTCTAATACTGCAACGGCACTCGTGGGTCAATCGAGAGGGTGGCCTCGGCGGCGATAGTGAGACAGCCGGGCTTGATACTGGCGGCGGCGCCGCCATCTCGACCACAACCAGATGTGATCGGCCCTATGTTGCGGGGTCAGTACGAACGCGACCAACAGACGGCGGATCTCGGGTACCGTGAGAGCGATCATGTCCGCGTCGAGATCGCTGGTTCCCCCTTTGCAGCAAGGGTTTTCGACGCGGCCAACCACGCAAGGGCGAGCATCGACAAAGTGATGTGCGCATACCAGGCCCGCCAGCTGCGGACCTGGTAGTGATCGAGTCCTGCCTCACCCTTGGCCTGCTGGAATGCCTCTTCCACGTGCCAGCGTGATCCCGCGGTCCAGGCCAGATCGACCAACCTGGCGGTAGCGGGGCCGTAGCAGAGGTAGTAGGCGATCTCGTGCTCGCCTTTGCTGTTGGGCGTCAACGCCCGCCGTGCCAGCAGCCAGTGCCCGCGCCCGGTCTTCCAGGTGCCCTCGATCTGGCGTCGCGCCCAGTGGTATTCACGCGGCCCGTGCGCGCCGGCGCCGACCGAGAACCGCTGCCAGGTGCGGTCACCGAACTCCGCTACGAGGTCCTCGGCGCGCGCGAGCCGGTCGGCGCGGGTGCTCACCTGCTGGTCACGGCGGGTGGCCAGCACATAGAACACGTCGTGGTCCTCGCACCAGTCCCGCAAGTAGCCGGCTTGGCCGTAGGCTTCGTCGGCGGTGAACCAGGAGAACGGCACCTTCGCGGCCAGCGCGCGTTCGAGCATGAGGATCATCTGCCGGGGCTTGGTCGCGAACTCGACCTCGTCGGGAATCGCAGCGCCGCGACAGCGCTCCCGATCGGTGGTCCAGGACTCGGGCAGATACAGCTCCCGATCGATCAGGGCATGCCCGTGCCGCGACGCGTACGCCAAGAACACCCCGATCTGGCAGTTCTCCGTCCGACCGGCCGTGCCGGAGTACTGGCGTTGCACCCCGGCGGATTTGGTGCCCTTCTTCAGGAAACCGGTCTCGTCACCGGCGAGCACAGCATCGGGGTCGCCGAGGTGTTCGACCACATAGTCGCGCACGTCATCACGCACGGCCTCGACGTCCCAGTCGGCCTTGCGTAACAGCCGCTGCATCCCGTCCGGACAGCCCTCACCAGCACGTTCGGCCAACGTCCAGCCATTCTTGCGCTCCAGCCCGGCCAGCAGCCCCGACACGTATTCCCGCGCCCGCTCCCGCGGCTCCGACCGCGCGAACCGGCCACCGATCCGCGACATCAACGAATCCAACTCGGCCACAACACGATCCAACACCACGCACCAGATCTACCAGCAACGACTCACACAGATGCCGTTGCAGTACTAATCCCTAGGTCGCAGGTTCGATTCCTGCCGGGGGCGCAACCCTCCACCTGCATTTTCGCAGGTGGAGGGTTAGTTTTAGCGTCGCAGGTTCGATCCCTATTGGAACCGTGACTTCGTTCAACCCTTTCGCCGCAAACGCGCAGGTTGAACTACTTCCGGCCACGAACCGTCAGCACACACGAACCGGGAAACCGGGTCGACACGGGATTTCAGCACGGCTCTATATCGCCACGATCCTGCAGCCAACTCAACAGCGCGGCCACCGCCTTGGCCTGCGCAGCAGCGATACGTTCACCTTCCGCACCACCGACGTACCGAACATCGAAGGACGCCGTGATTCCGCCGCACACCGCGTCTATCGCCTGCACCACGCGATCCGATCCGACAACCGCCTGTTCATGGTCTCCACCCGCAGCGCCAGCCGAGCTCCGGCATGCCAGTACGTCCGACTCCGAAGTCACCGGCTCGGTGGGATCGACCTGTTTGTCGCCAGCCACGCCCCACATTCTCGACCCGTTCACACTCCAGCTCAGGCAGCCACGCGGGTGGAGGCCGTCCATGGACTCAGTCAGCGTCGGACTGGGCGGCAACCGAACGGTACCGGCGACAGCCCGCCATAAACGGTGCGCGTGGCAGATACGCAGGAGTACGCAGGCATCGTCTGCGGCACGCGGTGACGCAACCCACATAGTGGCAGACCATTGCCTCCCGTAGCCTCCCTGGCTATGAGCACTCCTGGGGGGAGCGGCGGAGCGTCGCTATCTGTTGTACCCACTGAAGTCCAAGCCGTCGGCCGCTACGTCTACGGCATCGCTGAAGCGCTGCGTACTGCCCTCGCTTCCGCCAACACTGAGGTCGACACCCTATTGGCTGGCGGCTGGCGCGGCGACCTAGCCACCTTGTTCAGCACCGGCTGGACCGAAACACACGACGGCGGCACCTCCATCATCACCGCGCTCACCGACATGGCCAACAAACTCGGCATTACCGCAGAGAACTATCAACAGCAAGACACCAACAACGCATACTCACTGAACATGTCCAGCCTCGATCTCCCGGGCCTGTGATGTCGGAATTCTCGGTCAACATGGACCAACTCGACCAGATCGTGGCCCGAATCGCCGGTCTCGCAGGCTACGTGGCCGACCACCTCGACGACATCGACGATCAGGTCGCGACCCTCAAAGGTGGCAGCTGGGAAGGCATCGCGGCCGACGCGTACCACATAGCCCACGCCCAATGGGTTACCGGCGCAAGAGAATTCGCCGATGGTCTGCGCGATATGAGCACTGCCGCCAAATCAGCCCATACCCGCTATGGCAATGCCGCCGACATCAACAAGAAGATGCTGGGAAGCGCCTAGTGACGTGGATCATCGACACCGGCATGTACTACGACGCCGGCAACAAATGCCACGCCCTGGCCAACGACCTCAGCCTTGCGCTAGGTCCACTCAACGCCGCGCTGCAACACCAGTGCGGCGGCATGGCCGGAAACCACGAATCATGCAATAACTGGATCACCACCTACGACAACCACGCCAACGAAATCGTTACTCTTGCCGCGACATTGGCGAACGCACTGCTTCGTTATGGCGACGTCTTGCAAGCGAATGGCTACAACTGGTGGCACTCCAACCGCACCGCAGCGAGCGGTTCGGAACCCACCAAACCCACCGCGTCCGAACCGCTCTACGACTCCGGCATGGCATTGCCGGTTAGCTCGCGCGGCGACAATGGTCCAGGGTTGGACGAGGGCGTAGTAGTCGGACTCCTGGAGCGAGTCGGACGAATCCCCAACGGTGACAAGGACAAACTCGGCATAGCCCGCGACGCGTGGAAAACCTTCGCCGAACACGCCACGGTCACCGGAGCCGCGACCAGAATCAGCGGGATCAAAGCCAAGTTCGATGACAACACCGACCCCAACATCATCGCTATCGACGAAAAGCTTGCCACCCTTGAACAGGCGGCGAAACTACTCGCAGATGCCGCCAAGGGCATGGTCACGCCGCTGACCGAACACAATGACGCGCTCTCGACCATGCGCGAGGACATCGGCAAGCAAGTCGCTGCCGCTGCGGTCGAGATCGGCGCAGCCATCGTGTTAACCGCGGTGATCGTCGGCGTCGCGGCTTTCCTGACCGCCGGCGTCGGTGCCGCAGCCGCCGGTGCGGGCGGGGCCGCTGTCACAATCGAGATCGTGGAATCCACGGCGGTGATCATCAAGAACACCGTCACAGTGAGCCGTATGGTTACGGCCGTCGGCGCGGTCATCGCCATCGGAGTGGCTGGCGGCGGCTTCACCGCCATCCCTGATCTCACCCAGGCTGGACTAAGTGCGGCGGTGGGTGCGATCGCAGGCATGGCGGTGTACATCGCAGCCGACGAGGCAGCCGACGACGAGCCGGTCTGGGACAGCACGGAGGAACGGGCACGGAACCCCGCGCAGGATAAAATCCTGACCGACAAAGATATTAGGGAACTAAAATCTCGCGGTCACGACCCACATGACGTAAAACCGGAGCCGCCGTCGCGATACGATCTTTACAAAGATGGAAAGGGAAACGTGTACATTAAGCCAAAAGGCGGAAAAGGACCAGGCGACCCGACGGGGATCAGATTGCAATGACATTTGAGAAGCTCGCCGGAGTAACAGTTTCTCTACGATTGACCGGTACTTTCGAGCCAGATGAGGTGACTGCAGCGCTGGGTCTTACGCCGTCCGATCAATGGCGGACCGGGCAACAGGGAGCCGCCCCCAAACTACGTAGAAGTTCCGATGGTTGGGTTCTTCGGCTACCGACCGGCGTCGGATCGGTTGGCGAGCAGATAGACCGGGCTGTACGACAGCTTGCGCAGGTCAGTCCGCAGTTGCGGAATATTCTCTCAGAGCAGGGGATGTCCGGCTGTCTGACCGTTGCGGTGGACGCCCCCGCGGGCTGTTGGCCTGAAATCACCTTGTCGGCTGCGACACTCGCGTTTCTAGCGCCTTCAGGACTTTCGCTGGATATCGATGTCATTTAGGAGCAATTAATGATCGATGAGCAAAATGACCAAACTCCGGTTATTCGTACTGAAGTAGTCGGAATTGGCGAACATGATGTCGATGAAACCAATTTCCGTCGGATCGACGTGAATTGGAGTCTGGAGGACGCGGTCGACGCGTTCCTCGACGAATTGAGTACTGCCAGGTCGGTGACGACGTCCTACGACTCCGGCGGTGAAATTTTGGTAGATGCCGCGTTAGCAGGCAGAAGCTTTCCTTCGATGTACTTCGATCGTCGGCTCCTGAACCGCCTTGCCTCAACCGGAATGTCGCTGCAGATCAAAACCGGGCCGCGCACAACAACATAGGCCATCGTGCGAATCCCCCTTACCTTGTCCGCGGGTCTGAGACCAGGCCCACGCTCGCCGGTCCCGGTATGACTACTTCCCCCAGTCGAACGCACGAACCGGGGTGGTGTCGTCGGGTATCGGTGGCGTCGACGGACCGCTAATGGGGACAGGGCCGCAATCGAGGTCCCTTCGTAACGTGGGGGGCCGGGCGTTGACGCCAGATCCGGCGACCGTTTCGACCAGCGTTTTCGAACCTGACGAGGAAACAGCAAGTGACACAGGCATACGCCGTGCTCTGCGGCATCGATGTCGGCAAAGGCGAGCACCACGCAGTCGGTCTCGATCCGAACGGCAAACGACTCTTCGACCAGGCGTTTCCCAACGACGAAGCCCGGTGATGTACCTCGGCGTCGGCGACCTTGTCGGCGAGCAGCCGCCGCGGCCACCGGATCGGTGGGATCGGCCTGTTTGTCGCCAGCCACGACCGACATCTGGACCAGTTCATGTTCCAGCCCAGGGCCGCCACGCGGGTGGAGGCCGTCCAATGCCCCAGTCAGAGTCGGGCCGAAAACATGGATCCAGACGAGCACCGTTCGGAACTCCTCGACGAGAGTGAGGGGCTCCAGGTCATGCCTTTGCAGGCGTATGCCATCCGCGCGGTCGTCCACCCTCATTTGTGGCCAACATTCGATCGACTACCTGGCAGCTGTGGAGAACCTCTGCGTGCACCTCGGAGGAGCGCCGTGGGAACATCGCCACCGAGTACGTGATCATGACTACCGTTGCCCGAGTTCACATCACATCTGTTATCCAGGCCGAATGCCACCGAATGTGTCGGATCGAGCCGGAACCCGTGTAAGTCTTGAGTATGGCGCACACCGACCCGATCTCGACTGTCCAGATGGAGGTTCTCACTTGGGTCGCCGCAGGGTGCTCTGACGGCGCGATGGTCGGCCACAGCTACAAGCACAGCGCGAGGGCCTTGGAGTGGCGTCGCCTACTTCGGGTGTCGACGAAGGGCGGCATCTGGCACGCAGAACTCACCGATGCGGGTCGCCACTATCTCGAACACGGTCAGTACCCGCAGGGACACTGGGACAGCAAACGCAAGGCGCGCGTACGTCGACCACCGGTCGTGCGCCAGGATCGCCCGCACAGGCGTCTGCGCGCCGATACCGACACTCCGGATCAGCGCAATGCCGGAAGCGTCGAGCACGATCCCGTGCCCGATACGAAGAACACCAATAGTTTCCGCTCACTTTCCACCACGCCCGCGACGAACGGACCCCGAGCAGCCGAAGAAAAGCGAAAGCCTCGACCACGACCACGACCAGTCGACAACTTCATCGCCGAAATTATCGAAGCCGGTGGAACACTGCTGGTCCAGCAAACGGCCGATAGCCCCAACTACCACAACCTGATCCGCTCTGCGCTGCGGTTCGGGAAGGTACCCCAGGGCAAGCTCCTCGTCACTGGGCAGGTTCACGAAACCAGAGAACAGGTCATCAAACTGATCGATGAGCCTGACCCGATCATCGTGCCAGCACGTCGCTCGTTGACCCATCCGGCGGCAATTCGCCTGCGCGATGACGAAAAGAGCCTGCTGATCACACCGTCGGTCCGTGTCTGGGCGCTCGGCCTACTCGACGTTCTCGCCACTGCACTCACGGCAAGAGGTGGCGTTGTCTCGGCGGTGCCCGGACACGATCCCCGTGGCAATTACCAGCGACGAAACACCGCACCGGAAGTGTTGAGGGTCAAGATCGGCCGACACGCTTTCGGAATCCAATTGGTCGAGCCGACCGAGAAGGTATCCCACGACGCGACGCCCACTGAACTTGCCCGCGCGGCAAGGGATTCCACGTACGCACTCGCCAAATACGATGTCGTTCCCAGTGGCCGGGTCACTCTGACGATCCTTCACGGCATTTCCTGCCTCGAATCCTCGTGGACCTACAGCGACGACGAGGACGTGGTCGACCTAGCCCGGATGGTATTGGAGTTGGAACTACGTGCCGCCGACGCCGAGGCGAAGCAGCTTGCTGACGAGAGCGCAGCGGCCGAACGCCGCCGCAGGTGGGAAACCGCTAGGGCAACAGCCGAATCAGCGTTCGCTGACGCCTATCGCGGCAAAGTCTTTCGGGAACAGGCCAAGCGTTGGCGCGGGCTCAACGAGCTTGACGAATACCTGGCAGCGATGCGATCCCACGTCGCCGCCATCGAGGATGACCACCACAGGCAAGACGCGGCACGCTGGCTCGAGTGGGCGTCGAACTACAGCAAGGAATTGAACCCACTACACAGCGAGCTTGGCATGCCGACCATTCCCAAGCCGAGTGCCGATGATCTGAAGCCCTATCTCAATGGTTGGAGCTACTACGGCCCAGACCACTCATCGCGGTGGTGATGGCCACGTCACCACCACCGCGGGGCACGAACCTTTACGTACCTGACCGGCATCTCCCATGGGGACTTCGGACGTTCGATCTCGGGCCGCACATTGGTCGGTGTGATCCGCTCAGTCTCATGCTCCCGCTCGATTACCTCGGCCAGGCTGTGGTTGTGGTCCTGCAATGCCTCAATCAGCCGCCGCACGATGCGCTCGAGCCGAAGCACCTCGGCTTCTGCGGCAGTGACCCGCTCGTAGACGCTCACCGCTCGGTGGCCGCACAACTGTCGTAATAGCTCGTGCAGTGGCCGCTCACGTTCGACGTACCACTTGTACTCCCACTCCGGACTCGATGTCCGCTCGCCCGACCCGTCATAGGCCTGAAACCGTCGCCCACTGATACACAGGTCACGCGCTTTCTCCTCAGCCTCCATCACCCAATCCAGAATCACTGCGGGGTGACGTAGACATGCCAACTCGGCGACTAGGAGCGAGCCTGCCGGTGACAGCACCCACGTGCCGTCGAGGTCGAATGCCGCTATGGAAGACGTGATTTCCTCGAGCGAGGTGCCAACTACCTTCTCGAAGCCGCCCCGGTCATAGACCTCGGTCACCTCCTTGACCTGGCGCCCGCAGCATATTGCGATCTCTTCCGGTATCAGGAGTTCGAAAACCAAGTCGATCGCCGACTCCTCAACCTCGCTGATATCGCCCTCGGCCGCGAGTCGACTCCAATTCCTCATGAATTCGTCGTACTGGCCCACAGTGCGCCAGTGGCCGTGGAGCCGACCCGAGGGTGTGTTCTCCCGCTGCCCGGACTTCTCGCCGTCGAGGAACTCGACCTCGACCCGAACGCTGCGCGGACGCTTGTCAATGGCCATGACCCGCACACGTTCCGACGATGCGAAGTCGTGCCGACGGTAGATCCATTCCTGACCTACGTCGGCCTGCATCGGCACGGCACGGCGGTCGTCGCTGGCTGACTGAGACGTCATGGCCGAAGGGTGACACACCGTTCGGGATCAGGTTGCCGGATTGATTAATCCACCAATCTGTCGCCGGTGGGGCCATCTTCACGCGGAGGGACATACGCCTCGCGCAGCCGCTAATCGGCATGTGCCACTACGAGACCCGCTCAGCCGCAGCGGTCAGAGACAAGAACTTCGCAGGTCTCGCGGTGGGTAGCCAGCCGTTCTCGGCGGTATCGGCGGACGGGAACCGGGGGGAACCAGACTATGGTCAATCCGCGCCAACACCTGTACACGCGGGGCCAACGACGCCGCTTGATTTTCTACGTTCCGCCTGCGGTGTCGTGGTCAGATGTCTGCTTCGGCGATGAATTGGGCAACTCGCTGTGAGAGTCGGATCTCGGTGTGGACACCCATGACCTGCGATTCGCGCGTTGCGTGCTCGACTACTTGCTTCATGGCCGCAGCAATGGTGTGGTCGTCAGTGTCGGCGAATAGCGCGCGCCGCATCGGTTCGGACCGGACAAACTCATCCAAAATCGGTTCAGTGCGGTCGCCGAAGAATCCGGCGAAGCTGGCGTAGTACTCGTAGCCGAGATGATCCGACGGCTGTGTGGCGATGATCAGGCACCACAGCATGTCGAACTGGCACAGTGAGTCCAACAGCTCGTCGGCCCGACCGACCTCGATTGAGGCGTCAGGACAGTCCGTTCGAAGTTCAGGGTGGTCGAGCATGTGGCTGCGGCACAACGCCAGCAGATTGCCTCCGGTACCGGGGCGGCCGTGGTCGTCAGCGCGCATCAGGCCGTTGCGGCTGGCTTGGACCTGGCCGTGGCGCAACCAGGTCAGGTACTTGTAGGACGTTTCCTGAAGTATCGGTCGTCGGACCAGCGAAGGTATCCACTCCCAGTGGGATTCGCGTACCAGGTTGCTGCCGATGATAAAGACGCGCACGAGCACCGCGAGTAGGTAGCGGTTCTTAACGTCGGGAGCCAGGTAGGCGTCACGCCCGCCCAATCCGCCGACGTTCGTGTATAGGCTAGCGAGGATGCCAATCGCCTGCTCGTAGACCTCGTCGTGACGAAAATCGTCCGCACTCAAAGCGATCAGACACAATTGGTCCAGGGCCTTCTCGCCTGAGGAACTGGGTGTAGGCCTCGCAGATCTCTGCACGACGGTGAGGAATCGACGGATGCAGGTCACTCCGGCTGCGCCGGCCTCGAAGTTCTGCCCAACCGCGGTCGACAGCGTCGCGAGGTCCATCTCCGGCTGCAGCGGGACGGTAACAGGTCCGCCGGAGCCCTGATTCCGGACGGCGTCGAGAATCTGCTGCAGCAGGCCGTTGGTGTACGCGGAGGCCTCCCGGGTTATGCGCTCGCGGTAGCGAACGAGCGCATCCTCCCACTGCGAATACGACATCGGTGTGTTCATCGAGCCCTGGCGGGTCAGGATCTGTCCCTCGTAGAACACCGGGTTCCGGTTCTGCCCATCCCGTTTGGGAAGCACGCCGTGCTTGCCCATCACCACCGGCAGGCCTGCGGTGTCGTCGGGGCGGATATGGATCACCGCGACGAGCCAGCCACTCACCTCGTGGACCGCACTGGTGATGTGGATCGGACCGTCGATATAGTCGCGCACCTTCTGTGTCAGCGTCGCTGAGTCGAACTGTCCCCGTGTGATCGGGTCGGCATCAGTGGCCAGGTCACCGTTGTCCTTGGCTCCGACGACGATGTAGCCCCCGCGTGGCAGATTCGCCATGGCTGCACAGTCTTTGGCCAGTTCGATCGAGTGCTTGCTGCCTCTCGACAGGTCCAGGTAGGACTTGTAATCGAGCTCGCGGTCCTCGGTGCCGTTCTGGAGTAGCTCTACTACCTTCTCGTAGTCGGTACGGCCATCCACCGTGATCAACGTTCCAAGCTCCTCGGTCGTTGTTGTCGTCTTGCGCGGCGATGCTGTCGTCACCACGGAATGCATCGGTGGATAGTCCCGCCGCGCTACGTCGCCGGAACGCAGAAGCCCCGGCCGGTGCCCCAACTGCGCCCAACACCGCCAGTAGGCGCTTCTCCCAGATCGGAGACTCTCGTTCCCTCCCACGTGTTCCAACATCGCCCAAGCTGAGAAGCACGGCATGGCGAGAATGCCGGCGAGTCCTAGTGCCAGGGCGGGCTGACCTCCCTGCCTTGGTGACTCAGTTCTTCAGCTGGATAAGGTCCATGTAACCGCTGCCACCGGGGTTCGATCGAGGCAGGGTGCGAGCAGGTTTCGGTCGCATCACAGCAGGTAAGCACGCCCACGCCCCGACAACTTGCGCCCCGTCAAGCGCCGTCTCATGTCAGGATCGCCTCGAGGCCGCTGGTCCTTCACCGCCACCGTGCGTGACACCGCCAGCCCGAAGGAGAGCAGAATGGAACCCCGCAGCGCAGCTGCCGTCGGCCGGGACTTCCCATATACCGCGAAGACGCTGTGCTATATCGAAGTAGCCAAGGACGGAGTGGTGTCCCACGGCGTTGATGCCGGCACTTACGAGCGGGCTCGCGGCGGAGAGTCCCGGCTATTCGCCGTATGGCCGGGCTCCTGGCGAAGCGACCTGTTCGTCATCGACGACCTAGCCGAGTATGCCCGCGCACATGGAACCTTTCACGACCAACAACGCACGGGGCTCGCTGACCACGAGCATGCCGTCCGCTGGACGCTGGACCCGAGCGAGAAGAAGCCAATGGGCAACTACATCACTGTCCGGGTCTATCTGGACTGCGGATGTGCGCTCAATGACCTCGACGCGTTCGCCAAGCAGATGCGCGCCCAGCAAGGATGGGACATCGCTACAACTGGCGGTTGGGGCGGGAGTACCACGTCAGGAACCTACATGCGCGTGCGCCGCAAGAGTTTGGGCTCCTGACCGGCCCTGTGCGCCGAGCATGAGCAGACGGTCCGGTACATGACATGACGTGACGTGACGAGTCGGTTCTGGTCGACGCCACAGGGCACTGATCAGGCAGAACAGCGCCATGCGGCAGGGTTAGGGCACGCCCGGCAAAGAGCCGATCCCGCCCCAAAGCGGGTTCGAATCCTGCCGTAGGCGCATCAAGGATGGGAATAGGCCCCTAGTCCGACAGACTGACCACCATCGTCAGATCCGATACGAACCCGCGATGACCAGGCGCTTTCCGGTTGCCCATGTTTTGCGTGCCCTGCCGGGGGCGCAAAGCGGCCCTGACCTGCATGAACATAGGTCAGGGCCGCCACGGTTTCCGAGCACAGCGAGCTACCGGCCAGGAACTCTCGCATCAGCTGGGACGACGTCACGGAAGTGTCCAGAACACTCTCGTCACCAGGTAGAAGAACATCGCGGCGAACGTCAGAAAACCCACCGACCAGGCGAGTCCGACCACGTCGGTGCGGGGATCGCGGCGTGGGCCCGGTCGCATCCAGAATCCCAGCGCACGGGTGACGACCGGCATCACCACCCAGGTCAGCAGGCTGACCGACAGGATGTTCCCGACCAGCAAACTGATCCACAGCTGCGCGCCCGGCCAGATCTCGGCGATGGCCACGGTGAGAATCACCACCGTCGGATACAGCCCTACCAGGACCGACAGTGCCGTCTTCCACGACGCGGGACCACCTTCCACGCCGGTTTCGCTCGGCGGAAACCACGACCCGTAGGGGTTGGCGATTCGGTGAACCTCGAAGTCCCTGAAGTCCGGCGCTTCGGCGAGCAGCGCCTTGCGCTGGGGCGATTCGAGCCAGCGGTCGAGATGCTCGGCCGAGGCGAAGGAATAGATGATCGTCCAGTCGTTCTGAACACCGGGAATCGGCCGATGCAGCCCGGACCCACGAAAGCCCCGAAATGTCCGCTCGGCCTCGGTCATGCGGTCCTGCCAGGCGATGAATTCCGTCTCACGTTCGGCCGCAACGGGGTGCGAAACGACGACGGTCACTACCTCGTCGTCCGGCTCATCGACCAGAACATGCTGCGTCGCAGGCCGCTCGAAGAGCCCGGTGCCGCTCGCGAGGAGTTCGTCTCGCGTCTCGCTGGCGAGCCAGCGCTTCAGGTCGACGATGTCGTCGAACCGATAAACGACCGACCAGTCGGATCGAGCGTCACCCGGTGGTGTCACCTCGGCGCCGAGGAACCCCGGGAACGTCGCCGCAGCGTCGTTCACCTGCGCCTGCCACCGCCGGAACTCGACCTCGCGGCCGACTAGAGGCTGTTGAGTGATGACCACCGTCGCCGGGGCGGGTCTCGGCGGCACAGCTTTCGAAGCCGACATGTCAGTACGGGTGCTTATCGGGTTTTTCGGCCCAGGTCTTGTACGCTTCGGCGCCAAGATCCCTGCGGAACTGTTCGATTCTCACGGACCGCTCGGGCAGCGGTCTTGTGAAGTCCTCGTATTGATACGCGTCGTCGAAGCCGATTTCGCTGGTGTCCGCCAGATCGCTCGCGAAATGCACGGCATCCAGTCGCGCCCAATAGATTGCGCTCATACACATGGGACAGGGAGCGCCGCTGATGAATATTTCCATCCCCATCAACATTTTCGCGCGTTCCGGCACCTTGTCGGCAGAACCCTCTGGTCGCGGGACCAATTCGAGCGTTGCCTCGTTCTGGTGCTCTTTGGAAATGCTCGGAGCCGCACCGTTGAGGACCTGGGTCGCCTTGCGGATGGTCTCTATCTCGGCGTGCGCGGTGGCGTCACCGGTGAGTAGCACCCGATTCTGTCCCCGCGCGACGATCACCCCGTCCTTCGCGATGACCGCGCCGAACGGTCCGCCCCAATCGTTGTCGACAGACTCTTTCGCCAGTCTGCATGCCTCTTCCATGAGTTGATCCGGTGTCATCGGAAATACACCTCGCAGTGTGGGTCGGACGTGCTTCATGGACACACGGAGTGTTCTCCCTGTGCCGCACCTGACAGCTTTTCGATGCCGTCGCGGCCACGACCACACGCGCAATTCGGCCTCCGCCGCCCATTGAATCTACCTCCGGCCCGACCCGTGCGGAATAGCGTGCGGAGTGGCCGCGACATTCCGATGACTCACCCTTGCCGGATGAGCCGCGCCCACTGCCGGCCTGTGAATCTGAGCATCATTCACAGACCAGGAGAATCCGATGAAACTCAGAACATCTGTGGAATCGCATCGATCGCGGTGGTGGGGCTGATGACCGCGGCGCGGGGTGCCGTCGCGACCCTCGAAGCGGTAGCGGTTC
The DNA here is from genome assembly GCF_052814245.1 of Nocardia sp. IBHARD005. Taxonomy (NCBI): domain Bacteria; kingdom Bacillati; phylum Actinomycetota; class Actinomycetes; order Mycobacteriales; family Nocardiaceae; genus Nocardia; species Nocardia sp. IBHARD005. The sequence goes on along the minus strand of NZ_CP199935.1, from coordinate 1,459,521 downwards.
CGTTGCAGGGCAACGACACCGAGATCCAGATCACAACCTGCGCCGAGGATTCGAATGTCGTCACGGCCGAACCCCGCCGAGCCCTCGGTGACACCATCGCGGCCGCGCTCGAGGGTGAGGGCATCGACAAGTCGCGGATCACGGTGACGTCCGACGCGAATCCCGCCGACCCGGCGGTCGATGCCGACGAGGCCACGATCACGGTGGTCAACCAAGAGCGGGTTGCCCGCACCGTCGCACATACCCTGTGACCTGCGCTGATGTCGGTCACAGCGGTGCGATGCCGGGATGGTGGACGGAGCCGGGTAATCTTTCGCCCCATGTGGATCATCCTTGCCATCTCCGTGGTCAGCTCGGTCGCCATCGCGATCTTGTTCGCGACGGGCTTCCCCAAGGACTGAGCATGGCCCGATAGCCCCGCGTGCGGCGAGCATCAGCGATCCGAGCCGTTCTCGTCCTGATTCGTGGCGATCGGCCTAGAGTTGACTGATTGTGCGGGGCGATGTGGCGGGGGATGGAGGGCTTGCTTTCGCGGTGCGGCGTCGTCGCAAGCCTGGGGCTATCCGGGTGTACTGGACGCTGGCGCGGGCGGGATTCAAGCGGCAGGCGCAATACAAGCTGGCGATGTTCGCCGGGCTGTTCACCAACTGTGTGTTCGGGTTCGTTCGCGCGGCCGTGATGGTCGCGGCGGTGCGTTCCGCCGGTGATTTCGGCGGGTATGACGAGGGAACCATCGGCGCCTATGTGTGGTTGTCGCAGGCACTGCTGGGCGCCACCCAGTTCATGGGACCGCAGATCGACCTCGTCGACCGGATCAAGTCCGGTGACGTGGCGATCGATTTCCTGCGCCCGATCGACGTGCAACTCGGCTACCTGGCTACCGATATGGGTCGCGCCGCCTGCACGATCCTGCCGCGCGGAGTACCGAGCATCGCCATCGGCGCCGCCACCTTCGGCTTGTCGATGCCGAGCTCACCGGTGTCCTATCTGCTCGGTCTGATCAGTGTGCTGCTCGCGGTGGCGTTGTCGTTTCTGTGTCTGTTCGCGGTGGCGCTGATCGGGTTCTGGGTGGTCGAGATCCGCGGCATTCGGGTGCTGTATCAGATCGTCGGAACTTTTCTGGCCGGTCTCTTCGTCCCGGTGCACATGTTCCCCGACTGGCTGCGTGTCGTCGCCATGTCTACGCCGTTTCCCTCCATCCTGCAGGCCCCGATCGATACGCTGTCAGGGCGGGCCGCTGGGTCGGACGCCCTGATCATCGTTGCGGTACAAGGCTTCTGGGTGCTGGTGATCGGACTGCTCGGCAGGGTGTTGCTGCGAGCGGGACAACGCAGGCTGGAGGTACAGGGTGGCTGAACCGGATTCCGCGCGCATCCTGGCCGGGACCTGGTTCACTCCCTATCTCGCAGTATTGCGTTCGCGTGTGAAAGCACAGCAGGTGTACCGGCTTTCGTTCGCCACCGAGGTGTTCAGCGCCTTCCTGATCGGCCTGGTCGAGTTCGGCGAGGTGTGGGTGATCTTCCACAATGTCGGCACACTCGGCGGTCTCGATGTCGACGCGGCGCTGCTGCTGTTCGGGTTGTCCAACACCTCGTTCGCGCTGGCCCAGGTCGCGGTCGGACATCTGGATTCGCTGCCGTCGATGATCCGCATGGGCACCCTCGACGCCTATCACCTTCGCCCACAGCCGTTGCTGTCGCAGCTGGTGACCAGTGACATCTCGTTACGCCGACTCGCGCGGGCCGCGGTCGCGGTGATCGTGCTAGGGATCGGGCTGTGGCGCAACGATATCGACTGGGGCATCGCCGGAGTTACCTTGATCGTGATCACCCTGATCAGTGGAATCGCGCTGTTCTGTGGCCTTTTCGTATGCGCGGCCGGACTACAGTTCTTCCTGATCGACGGTGCCGAGCTCACCAACAGCTTCACCTACGGCGGTTCGTTCGCCGCGATGCAGCCGGCCTCGGTGTTCCCGACACCGCTGAAACTGTTGTTCGGGTTCGCGATTCCCGTCGCGTTCACGGCGTACGTGCCGACCATCGCACTACTCGGACTGCCGGGGCCAGCTCTGCTGCCCGCGTGGTCGGCGTGGCTCACACCACTCGCGGCGGCGTGGGTGTGGCTGCTCGCATCGGCGGCATGGCGGATCGGTACGAGGCACTATCAGGGAGGAGGGGGATAGATGTTGGACGAGCACGAGAACTCCGAACCGATCATCGACATCGATGACCTCACCCGGCAATTCACCGTCTACCGCAAGAACGGCAGCCGCTGGCGCCGACATCGCGACACCATCACCGCCGTCGACCGGATGAGTTTCCGGGTCGAACGCGGCGCTGCGGTCGGCTATATCGGTGCCAACGGCGCGGGCAAGTCGACGACCATCAAGATGCTCACCGGCATCCTGGTACCGACCACCGGCACTGTGCGCACCTGCGGCCTGGAGCCGGTGCGCCAGCGAAAGGAACTCGCCTCGCGCATCGGCGTCGTGTTCGGGCAGCGTTCGCAACTGTGGTGGGATCTGCCGCTGCACGAATCGTTTTCGATCCTGGCGGCGATCCATCGCCTCGACCCCGATATCGCCGACAAGCGGACGCACGAACTGGTGGAGCAGCTGGAAATGGCCGACACCCTCGACACCCCGGTGCGCCAGCTCTCGCTCGGTCAGCGTATGCGCGCGGAAGTTGCGGCCGCACTGTTGCATTCGCCCGAGCTGGTGATCCTGGACGAGCCGACGATCGGCCTCGACGTGCTGTCGAAGCAGCGATTACGTGAGTTCCTGCGCGCCGAACGCATCGAGCGGGGCACCACTCTGCTGCTCACCACCCACGATATGGGCGATATCGAACGGCTCTGCGATCGGGTGCTCGTCGTCGATTACGGCCGGCTGGTGTACGACGGTTCACTGACCGGGCTCGGCGCCACCGTCGGCGCGCGCCGGGTGCTGGTGGTCGACCTGGCCGCTCCCACCCCGGATCTCGACGATCTGCCGTGCGGAGCGCAATTGCTGTCCAGCGAGGCGGGCGGCATGCGCCAGCGCCTGGCCTTCGACGCCGAGAAGACCACCGCGGCGGCGTTACTCGCGGCGGTGTCGGACCGGGCGCAGGTGCGCGATCTGTCGATCGAGGAACCCGATATCGAGGACGTGGTCCGCCGGATCTACGAGTCGACCCGCTGAATTCAGCTCGACCCGTCCGGGGCTCCCGCGTACATGCTCACCTCGCCGCCCTCCCCGAGGAAGGCGTTGACCAGCATGATCCGCTGCGCGCGCAGTTCCTCGTCGTCGGGAGCTCCGGTGGTGATCGATATCTGCGGGATGGCGGCCCAGTTCACGACGTAGCGCTCGGGTGGGCCGTCGTCATCGGACAGGCGCGCGAGCCGGAACACCGACACCGCGCGACGTTCCATGAGTCCGCGCACGACATCGGCGATGCGCTCTGGCGATTCCAGTGCGAACAGGAACCCGAAGGTCAGCTCTGGGGAGGACACGTAGGCGGGCACAATTGTCGAGGTTAGTGCATTCGGCGCCGAAATGATTGCCAGAAATGTGCCACCGCGGTGACCGGGGAGTGCTCACGGGGAGACCTGGCCGTAATGGTGGATAACAATTTCCGCCGACCGCTGGGTTTGCACACCATACTATTGCGCGCCGCGGCCGGATCGCGCTTTCCTGAAAGGGTCCCGATTTTCCCCGGGCCGTCTTCTCCACCCGCAGCGTCGCGGACATTTGTCGACGTCCGGGCGGGGCTACGCCGGTGCCGGGGAGTGCACGCCCAAACCTCCTCCTCGGCTCTGGCGTATCCATGCACGCATGCGTTATCAGGGGCAGCCACCATGCCGATCGATCACGGCCATCGTCTGGATGCCGCACAACTGCCGACTCCCTCGGCACTGTTGCGGGCTTTTCTGGAAACCGACCACTCCGACCCGACGCGACACCGGGTGCTCGACGCCGCCAGCGGGCTCGCGAGCTGCCACGACCGTCGGCGCAGAGTCCTCGAGCAAGCACGCGACCCCGCCGCGTCGAGCAGCACAGGCGCGGCGTGCGGGCGCCTCGTCGACGACATCGACAACGACCGCAACACGCTGATCGCCCGCATCGACGACTGGGTCGCTACCCACGTCGCACACCGCGACGGCGCCTCGCTGCACACCGAGACCCTCGGCGCGGTGATCGACCGGATGGCCGCGAAATGGATTGCCGCCCAGCAGGCCATGGCCGGACCGGCACCAACGACGACGACACCACGGCAGCGGGAGGCTCGCACCCATCTGCAGTGGTGTCGTCTTGCCGAATTGACCGACGGCTACCGGGATCTGATCACCGATGTCACCGAACACCGCAGGCGGTTGCCGGTGTGGTGAACCTTCAGGCCTTGTCGCCCGGCTCGGCGAACACGCGCGCCGCACCGAGATCGTCATCGGCCGCAGCGTCGAGGTCGACCGTCTCGGTCTCGACGACCCGCTCCTTCGCGAACTCGGCCTCGGCCCGGTCCTGCGCCGCATCGCGACGAGCAGCAGCCGCGGCTTCTCTCATCTCGATCGCATCGGTGACGAACTCACCGATCTCCCGGGCAACCTCGGCGACGGTTCCGGTGATCAGGGTGGCGATCTTGCCGACCCGCTGGGCACCGGAGAACGTCAGTTCCTGGACCAGATCTTTATTGCTTTCGAATTTGCCGACCATTACACGCCCACTTCGGTTGCCTTCCGATTACGCATAACGATAACACCGGGCCCGGTCGCCCTCTTCACGAAACGATCGGGCACCGAGAGCAGGAAGATCTTGGCCCAGACCGAACCGATCTGCTTGGAGAAACGACCGGTGTTGTAGGGCAGGCCGTACTTCTCGGCCAGCGCCTTCACCTCGGGCGCGATCTCCGGGTACCGGTTCGCCGGGATATCGGGGAACAGGTGGTGCTCGATCTGGTGGGACAGGTTGCCCGACATGATGTGGAACAGTCGCGAGCCCTTGATGTTGGCCGAGCCGAGCATCTGACGCACGTACCACTCACCGCGCGTCTCGACCTCGGTCTCGTCCTTGGAGAACGTCTGTACACCCGACGGGAAGTGACCGCAGAAGATGATCGAGTAGGTCCACACGTTGCGCACCAGGTTGGCCGCGACGTTGCCTGCCAGGGTGTGCAGGAACAGCGGACCGGTCAGCGCCGGGAACATCACGTAGTCCTTGAGGACCTGCTTGCCCGCCTTCTTACCCTGCCCCTTGAGCAACGGCTTGAGGTCGGACCACTTGCGCTTGCCCTTGACGATGTTCTCGATCTCGAGGTCGTGGAGCATCACGCCCCACTCGAAGAACGTCATCAGCAGGAAGGCGTAGATCGGGTTGCCCAGGTAGTAGGGGTTCCACTTCTGCGCGGGGTCGATCCGCAGGATGCCGTAACCGATGTCGCGGTCCATGTCGACGATGTTGGTGTAGGTGTGGTGCATGTAGTTGTGCGAGTGCTTCCACTGGTCGGCCGGGCAGACCGTGTCCCAGTCGAATTCGCGGGAGTTGATGCCGCGCTCACGCATCCAGTCGTACTGGCCGTGCATGACGTTGTGGCCGATCTCCATGTTGTCGAGGATCTTCGACACCCCGAGCGCGGCGACACCGGCCAGCCAGAACGGCGGCAGGAAGCCCAGGTACATCAGACCGCGGCCGGCGATCTCGAAGCCACGCTGGGTCTTGATGATGTTGTAGATGTAGTCACGGTCGCGTTCGCCGAGGTCGTCGACGACGCGGGCGCGGATCGCGTCGAGCGCGGCGCCCAGCTCTTCGACCTGCTCCGGACTCAGGATGACCGGGCCGTCTTTGCCTTCGGTGAGGATCGTCATGGCTGTATCTCCCCTTGCAGTGGTCGGTGTGATCTAGAGGGCGATGTCGACGTCGCCGACAGGAGCGTTGATGCAGATCTGGATCTGCTTGTCGGGATCGGCGTTGAGCTCACCGGTACGGAGGTCGCGAGTGCAGCCGGAAAGCTTGGTCGCGGTGCAGGTGAAGCAGATCCCCATCCGGCAGCCGTGCAGCGGCGTCAGGCCCGCGGCTTCGGCCTGTTCTAGCAGCGATGCTCCGGTGTTGTCGGCGGCGACGTCGCTGTCGGAGAAGGTGATGGTGCCGGTGGCCTCGGACGGATCGGCCGGGATCGTGGTGAGCGTGAATTCCTCGCTGAGCACCCGATCTTCGAGGCCCTCAGCCGCGAAGATCGTCTGCACGGCCCGCATCAGCGGCGGCGGCCCGCAGACGAAGGTCTGCGCGTCGGCGAACCAGGGCGCGACCCGCTCGAGCTCGTCGTAGTCGAAGAATCCACTGCCGGTAGAGGTTTCACCGTCGATCACGGTGCCCGGCTCGACCGGGTAGCGGTATTCGACGCGGAAGTTGGCGCGGCGCTGCGCGATCGAGGACAGTTCGGCCCGATGCGGCACCATCTCGGGCTGACGGGCGTAGTGCAGGAAAGTGACCTGCCCGGTGTAACCCTCGGCGTCGAGGGTCCGCAGCATCGACAGTACCGGCGTGATGCCGCTGCCGCCGCTGACCAGCAGTACCTTGCCGGGCCGCTGCTCGGGTAGGTGGAACACACCGGAGGCGGGCGCCAGGTCGACGACCATGCCGGGCTTGGCGTTGGCGTGCAGGTAGTTCGACACCAGCCCGCCCGGGTGAGCCTTGACGGTGAGCTGCAGGAACCGGTCGCCTCGGCTCTCCGGGTCGATCGGCGAGTAGCAGCGGGTGTGGCGCACACCGTTGATCGAGACACCGATCTGCACGTACTGACCGGCGGCGTGGCCGCGCCACTGACGTGAGGCGCGCAGGGTGAGCGTCACCGAGCCGGGCACCGCGTGCGAGACGTGGGTGACCTCGGCGCGCAGCTCCCGCGCGGTGAGCCCAGGGCGGACGAGCTCCAGGTACCGGTCCAGCGGGTGCGGCGTGGTCAACGTCTGCACCAGATCGATCAGTCCCACCATGTCGTGTTGCCCCTTTTGCGCGGTACGGAGAAGTCGTCGACGTTCGCCCCGAATTTCAGTGCACGTCTGTACACTCACCAGTGTGCCCGATGACCCCGGGCCGCTGTCAACCGGCAATAATGTGAGGCGGACAACATAATGACGAAGGCCGCTATGGTGAACGGATGTATGCTCACCGATGTGACTGAGCAGGCGGGAACCCGCAACGAGCGCAAAGCGCATACCCGCGCGGCCCTCCTCGACGGCACCCTGACCTTGGCCTCGGAGCGCGGATTCGCGGCGTTGAGCCTGCGTGAGATCGCCCGTTCGGCCGGCATCGTGCCAACCGCCTTCTACCGCCACTTCGCCTCGCTCGACGACCTCGGCGCGACGATCGTCGACGAGGGCGTCACCGCACTGCGCTTGGCGTTGCGCGAGGTCAGGCGCAAGCCGGACGCCCATCTGGCCGATACGGTCCGCTTCGTCTTCGAGCAGGTGCGCCTCAGACGCGCACTGTTCGGTTTCCTCATTCGCGAGCGTCACGGTGGGCCTGCCCCGCTGCGTCAGGCGATCGCGATGGAGATGCAGCTGATCGTGCGCGAGATCGTCGCCGATCTGTCCCGCCTGCGTGCACTGGATTCATGGAGCACCACCGAGCTGGAGATCGCCGCGGATCTGCTCGTCACCACCGTTACCGACGGTATTGCCGCGTTCGTCGCGTCCACTCCCCGTGAGGAATCGGCGATCGTGGAACGCACCGTGATGCAGATGCGGCTGATCGCTTTGGGTATCGCGGGCTGGGCGCCGCCCGCCTCTCCGCGACTTTGAGCCAGACCTGGGCGCGGGGAGAGTTGCCGTGGGCGGCCAGACCATGGTTTCGGCTCGGTTAGCCCGTACCCGGTGAGTTACCCATGTACTTCCGAGATCAGTCGGCGACAGAAATCCAGAGTACAAGTGTTCACGATCAACGAACGCGCACTCTTCAGTGACACCTCATCACGCGAATTCACGCTGTGCGCGAGGGCGAACGCACCGGGAGTAGTACCAGCAGACCCACGGCCAGGACGACCAGCAGCCCGGCGATTCCGGCGCGATCACTGCCGAAGACCCACACGAACAGGCCGAACAGGGCGGGTGCGAGGAACGACACCGCCCGCCCAGTAGTGGTGTAGAGCCCGAAGAGCTGACCCTCCCGTCCCGGCGGTGCGAGCCGCGCCAGGAACGATCGCGCCGAGGCCTGTGCGGGACCGACGAACACGGTGAGCGCCAGCCCGAAGATCCAGAACATCGCCGAGCCCGACACCAACAGCAGCGCAACACCACAGGCGAGCATCCCGGCCAGCGACACCACGATCACCCGCTTGGGCCCGATCCGGTCGTCGAACCGTCCGGCCACCACCGCGGCTGCCCCCGCCACGACATTCGCGGCGATCCCGAACAGCAGCACATCGGCGTCGGCGAACCCGTACACCGTCACCGCGAGCACGCCGCCGAAGGTGAACACCCCCGCCAGACCGTCCCGGAACACCGCGCTGGCCAGCAGGAAATAGACCGTGTGCCGATCCTGACCCCACAGCACCCGCACATCGCGCCACAACACCCGGTAGGAACCGAGGAAGCCGACCTTCGCCGCGCCGGGGTCGGCACCGGTGCGTGGCATCTCCGGCACCGCGAACAGCACCGGCAGCGCGAACACGGTGAACCACAGCGCCGCGAGCACGATGACGAGCCGGACATTGAGGCCCTGATCGGTGGGCATCCCGAGCAGACCGCGGGTGTCACCGTCACCGGCGAGGAATCCCGCGTAGCAGATCAGCAGCAGCACGATGCCACCGAAATAGCCCATCGCCCAACCGAATCCGGAGACCCGGCCGACCGTGGCCGGGGTCGACACCTGCCGCATCATCGCGTTGTAGGGCACGCCGGCGAGCTCGAAGGTGGCCGAGGCGAACGCGAGCAGCGCCAGGCCGAGCCAGAGATCGTGGTAGTCGTCGCGGACGAAGAACATCAGCGACATCGCGCCGACCGTCAGCGCCGTCAAGGTTGCCAATGCCCGTTTCCGTGAGCCGACCGCGTCGAAGTACTGCCCGCAGACCGGCGCCGTCAGCGCGACGACCAGCCCTGCCCCCGCCAGCGCCCAACCCAGCCACGCACTCGCCGGCGTCGAGCCCGGCAGATCGTCGCCCACCTTGTCGGTGAGATACACCGAGAACACGAAGGTCAGCGTCACGGCCTGGAACGCCGACGACCCCCAGTCCCACAGCCCCCACGCCAGCACCTGCCCGCGCCCGGCCGCCTCGCCAACGGTTTCGGCCGCGTTCACCTCGGTCATAGGCCGAAGAGTAACGGCGATCAAACACTCCTGCCGCCCATAACGCGCACCCGTGTTTCCGCCGAAGAGTAGCGGCGATCAACCACCCCCGCCGCCCATAACGCGCGCACCGTCCAATGGCCCACGCTGTCTATGGACATCCGCGCCACAAATTCATATGAACCTGGTTGCATAGTACCCGGCGTTCTGGCTATCCTCGTGCCATGGCACTGGAGCACGCGCTACTGGTCTCGCTCACCGAGCGGGCCGGGTCGGGTTATGAGCTCGCACGCCGATTCGACAAGTCGATCGGCTACTTCTGGAGTGCCACCCACCAGCAGATATACCGGGTGCTCAAGCGGATGGAGACCTCTGGCTGGGTCACCGTGGAATCGGTGAACCAGCAGGGCAAGCCCGATAAGAAGGTGTACTCGGTAGCTCCGGCCGGTCGGACCGAGATCGCCCGCTGGCTCGCCGAGCCCACCGACGCCACCCCCGCCCGCGACGAACTGGGCGTGAAGATCCGCGCCGCCGCGTACGGCGACATCGATGCCATCTGCGCCGAGGTGGCGCGCCATCGCGCGCAGCACGCCCAGCGCCTCGACGAGTACCGCCTCAGCGAAAAGAAATTCTTCCCGGCGCCGGACCAGCTCTCCGGCACCGCCCTGCACCAGTATCTGGTGCTTCGCGCGGGCATCCGCGCGGAGTCCGGCTACCTCGAATGGTGCGACGAAGTACTGCAGGCCCTGCGACCGCGAAAAGGTGAAGACCGCCCATGACCGCTTATCCCCGTCTGTTCGAGCCACTCGACCTCGGCCACACCACTCTGCGCAACCGCGTGGTCATGGGCTCCATGCACACCGGTCTGGAAGACCGCGCCTGGGACACCAACAAGCTGGCCACCTACTTCGCCGAACGTGCCCGCGGCGGTGTCGGCCTGATCATCACCGGCGGCTACGCCCCCAACCGCACCGGTTGGCTGGCCCCGCTCGGCGGCAAGCTCACCACCAAGACCGAGGCGTACCGGCATCGCACGATCACCAAGGCGGTGCACGCCGAGGGCGGCAAGATCGCCATCCAGATCCTGCACGCAGGGCGCTATTCCTATATGCCGACCAGTGTTTCGGCGTCGGCGATCAAGTCGGCGATCAACCCGTTCAAGCCGCGGGCGCTGTCGTCGAAGGGCGTCGAGCGCACCATCGAAGATTACGCGCGCTGCGCGGGCCTGGCCGAGTTCGCCGGGTACGACGGCTGCGAGATCATGGGCGGCGAGGGCTATTTCCTCAACCAGTTCCTCGCCCCGCGGGTGAACAAGCGCACCGACAAGTGGGGTGGCACACCGGAGAACCGGCGTCGGCTCCCCGTCGAGATCGCCCGGCGCATCCGTGCCGAAGTGGGCCCCGATTTCATCATCGTGTTCCGGTTGTCGATGGCCGAACTGGTGGAGAAGGGGCAGACCTTCGACGAGATCGTCGCCCTGGCACAGGAATTGGAGGCCGTCGGCGTCGATATCCTCAATACCGATATCGGCTGGCACGAGGCACGGGTGCCCACCATCGTCACCTCGGTGCCGCGGGCGGCGTTCGTGGAGTTCACCGCGAAGATCGCGCGCAAGGTGAACATCCCGGTCTGCGCGTCGAACCGCATCAACATGCCCGAGATAGCCGAGGAGATCCTGACTCGCGGCGACGCGGCGCTGATCTCGCTGGCCCGCCCGCTGCTCGCCGACCCCGAATGGGCCAACAAGGCCATGGGCGACCGCGCCGACGAGATCAATACCTGCATCGCCTGCAACCAGGCCTGCCTCGACCACGCCTTCGGCAACAAGAAGGTGTCGTGCCTGGTCAACCCGCGGGCGGGCAGCGAAACCACCCTCAACCTGCTGCCGACTCGCCGTGCCAAGCGGGTTGCCGTCGTCGGTGCGGGTCCGGCCGGTCTGTCGGCCGCAGTGAGCCTGGCCGAGCGTGGCCATCACGTCGACCTGTTCGAGTCCGACGACAAGATCGGCGGCCAGTTCGACATCGCCCGCCGCATTCCCGGCAAGGAGGAGTTCGACGAGTCGATCCGCTACTTCCGCCGCAAGATCGACCTCACCGGCGTCACCCTGCACCTCGAAAAGCGGGTCAGCGCTGAGGAATTGATCGCGGGCAAGTACGACTCGGTGATCCTGGCGACCGGTGTGCGCCCGCGCATCCCCAACATCCCCGGTATCGACCACCCGATGGTGCTGTCCTACGCCGAACTGGTGAAGCAGGAGAAGCCGGTCGGCAAGAAGGTCGCGGTGATCGGCGCGGGCGGTATCGGTTACGACGTGAGCGAATACCTCACTGTCGAAGGACATCCCACGCTCAAGCTCGACGAGTGGAAAGAGGAATGGGGCGTCGATTCCGAGAACGAGCAGGTGCCCGGCCAACTCCGCAAGCCCAAGCCCTCCCCCGCCGCCCGCGATGTCGTGCTGCTGCAACGCAAGTCGACCCCGTTCGGCAAGGACCTCGGCAAGACCTCCGGCTGGGTGCACCGCGCGGCCCTCAAGGCCAAGGGTGTCGAGCAGGTCGGCGGCGTGAACTACGACCGCATCGACGACGCCGGGCTGCACATCAGCTTCGGTGAGAAGCACGAGAACCCGCGGGTGATCGAGGTCGACAATGTGATCGTCTGTGCCGGACAGGAATCCGTGCGCGAACTCGAAGAACCCCTGCGCGTCGCGGGCGTCGACCTGCACCTCATCGGCGGCGCCGACCTGGCCGCCGAGCTCGACGCCAAGCGCGCGATCGACCAGGGCACCCGCCTGGCCGCGCGCCTGTAGCCCCACCCGGGACCCGGTCGTCCGACGCGACGGACGACCGTCACACCGCCCCGCCCGCCGAACTCGCATCCGGCGCGCGGGGCGGTGTTCTTTACGGGTTCCGACTGAGCTCATCGGGCATGCCGGTGGTCCGCGCTCGACTGCGCACGGCTGTGCGGGACAAGCGCCCACCTGGAGCGAACAGGCAGGGGTGCGGTCAGGTGGCGGACACGTCGCGGAGCAGGTCGCACAGGTCGCGGCCGTCGGCGGTTTCGTACCAGCGTAGGTGGCCGAGAAGCCAGTCCTGATAGGCGATTTCGGCGTTGCGTTGGTCGTTGGCGATAGTGAGGAAATAGTCGATTTCGGAGAGTTCGTAGCCGATGTGGACCAGTGGGAGCAGGTCGGGAAGCAGGTTCTGCTCGGCGGTCGAGGGTGGTCGCACGGATCGATACCCCTGGATCAGTGCGGTGATCTGGTCCTCGCGAATATTCGCGGGACCGCCGTCACGCAGCGAAACCCAGTCGATCGCCGTGCGTTCGACGGCGGTGGCGAGGTCGAAGACAGCGGTCGTGCGGTCGGCCAGCCCGAAATCGATCACCGAGGTCACCGCGTGGTCTTTCCACAGCAGGTTGGTCCCGTGCCAGTCCCCGTGCGTCCACTGCGGTGCGACGCCGGTGAGGTCGGCCGTCAGCTCGGGAACCTCAGCGCGCCAGTCCCTTTCACCGAGAAGCCGGGCGACCGAGGGGCGGTGGGCGATATGCCATTCGAAGGCGGTGACCACGTCGCTGTGCATGGTCGCGAGCAATGGGCGGGCCGGGCGGGCCGGTGCATCGAAATCTGCTGCGGCGCGGTGCAATCGGGCCAGCATCGCGCCTGCCGCTCGCGCGTCGCCGATGTCGCGATAGGGCGTCCAGGAGAAGTCGGCGCGGTAGCGGTCGTGTCCGGAACCGACACGATGGACCTCGTAGATGAACCCGTCCGGTGCACCGTCGCCCACGGTGGCTCGCACTTCGGGCACCGGAATCCCGCGCTCGCGCAGATGCACCATGAACCGGTGCTCCTCGGCCAGCGCCACGCCATCGCGCAATCGCAGGGGCATTCGCTTCACGACGAGCCGCTCGCCATCGTCGGACCGCACACCCACCGTCGACGACAGCGGTCGCGCACCACGCCATTCGATCGAGGAGGGCGCCGACCCACTCCACGTCGCGGCAACAGCGCGAGCGATCTCGTCCTCGGTCAGCGCGGGCCATGTCGGTTCGGTCAGCGGTGCGTCACCCATCCCGAACACCTGCTCGTCAGCCACAGCACCACCCGGCCAGGATTCGCCGATCGACCCGCGGCGGCAGGTTCAGCGGCACTTGTTGCCCGGTGCGAGGCTGCGTCGAGTCAGTTGTCATTGCCTCACTCATGCTATTGCCGGGCTGTCGGTTTCCGGCGATTCACCGACGCAGCGCCCCGCCACCCCGTCGACGCGGGCATGGCCTGAGCCGATCCCCTAAGCTCCCCTCGTGAGCTTGCCCTCCCCCACTGCAGACAATCGTGCCGTCGTCACCGGCGCATCCTCCGGCATCGGCACCGCGCTGGCCGCCGAACTGGCCGGGCGCGGCTATTCGCTGATCCTGGTCGCACGCCGCGGTGAGATCCTCACCGAGCTGGCCCAGCGGCTGACCCTGGCCCATGGCATCACCGCCGAGGTCCGTGCGGTCGACCTGGCCGATCGCACCCAGCGGGCCAGCCTCGTCGACGAGCTCGCGGTCCGCGATATCGCTGTTCTCTGCAACAACGCCGGCATCGCGACCTTCGGCCCGGTCGCCGAGCTCGACTTCGCCTATGAGCGCATGCAGATGGAGCTCAACGCCACCGCCGTGCACGACCTGACCCTGGCCGTGCTGCCCGGCATGATCGAGCGCAAAGCGGGCGGAATCCTGATCAGCGGTTCGGCCGCGGGCAATATGCCGATCCCGAACAACGCGACCTATGCGGCGTCGAAGGCGTTCGCGAACACCTTCTCGGAGTCGCTGCGCGGCGAGCTCAAGGACAGCGGCGTGAATGTCACCCTGCTGGCCCCCGGCCCGGTCCGCACCGAAACCCCGGCCCCCGAGGACCAGTCGATCGTCGACAAGATGGTCCCGGATTTCCTCTGGGTGTCCTCCGAATACACCGCCAAGGTCTCCATCGACGCACTGGCCCGCAACAAGATGCGCATCGTCCCCGGCCTTATCAGCAAGGGCATGAGCGTTGCCGGGAACTACGGCCCCCGCGCGTTGACCGCCCCGGTCGCGGGCGCGTTCTACAAGAAGCTCGGCAGCTGAGCGCCGCCTGACGGGTTGGCATGTCAGCAACCCGTCAGGAACGACTCCCCGGATGTCACCCTGTATCGGGTGCTGGCCGTCACCGAGACCACCGAATCCGGGCAGCTCCTCGCCACCGACGGTGCGCCTGCCCACCGATCTGCGGCCGGGCGAGCCGTGCCGTGCACCGGCGCCTACCACCACGGGCTGGCCTCGACCTACGACACCGTCGGCAGGCCGCCGATCGTCGCCGTCGCCGACGGCCGCGCCACCCAGCTGTTGCGCCGCGAGACAACCGCCGAACTGCTGATGCGCGAAATTCTGGAATAAGCCGGGCTACCGGCGCCACCGGTCTGGTGGCGGCACCCGTCACGCGCCTAGTATCAGATGGGTCGGGGAAAATCAACCAACTCGACGACGGTGCGTTGTCCAGTGACGAGCGCACCGGAAGAGGTAGCCATGAAGACCAACAGAACACGCGAGGTCGGCCTGCGCCGACTGCTCATGAGCTTGGCGGTGGCCGGTATGGCGGTCACCTTTCCGGTGACAGTGGCGGCGCCCGCGACCGCCCTGCCCGCAGCCGCCCCAGACCAGGTACAGACCAGCCGCCCACGGTGCGACGACTGGAACTACCGGGACTACAACTACTGCGACCGCGACCGCGGGTATCGATGTGACAACGACTGGTACGGCCGCAACCAATGGAACGACCGTGACTGGAACCGCTGCGACCGCGGCCGCGGCGGGCAGAACTGGTTCCCCTGGGGCTGGTTCGGTAGCAGCTGACGCGAACCGACCTCCCGCTAGCGCCGCCGGGTGCCGAAGATGCTGCGACTGATCTCGCGGCCGGCGGCACTCGCCGCTGATCGCAGGAAGCTCTTCACCGCCGGATTCCTCATCATCCGCTCGGCCGCCGAGTCCTCTTCCCGCTGCGCCTGCGATCGGCCAGGCGCCTGCGTGGCTTCGGGCGCCGGCTCGGCGGCGGCCACCCTGGCCAGCAGCATCTCGTAGGCCGATTCCCGGTCGATGCTCTGCCCGTATTTGCCCTGCAGCGCACTCGACAGCGCCTTGGACTTGATCGCCTCGTCGCCGATGGTGTCCATCAGCGAGCGCGGTGGCGCGATCTTGGTCCAGGCGACCGGTGTGGGTGCGCCGGTTTCGGAGAGCACGGTGACGATCGCCTCGCCGGTACCGAGCGAGGTGAGCGCCTCTTCCAGGTCGTACACCGACGACTTCGGGTACGTGCGCACCGTCTTGGACAGCGCCTTCTGATCGTCGGGGGTGAAGGCGCGCAAGGCGTGCTGGACCCGGGCGCCGAGCTGGGAGAGCACCGGGTTGGGGATGTCGGTGGGCAGCTGGGTGCAGAAGAACACGCCGACGCCCTTGGACCGGATCAGCTTCACCGTCTGCTCGACCTGCTGCAGAAACGCCTTGGACGCCTCGGCGAACAGCAGATGCGCCTCGTCGAAGATGAACACGAGCTTGGGCTTGTCGACGTCACCCACCTCGGGCAACGTCTGGAACAGATCGGCCAGCACCCACATCAAGAACGTCGAGAACAGTGCGGGCCGCGCCGCCTGCTGACCGAGCTCGAACAGGGTGATCACACCCTGCCCGCCTGCCGTGCGGAGCAGATCGGCCGGGTCGAGTTCGGGTTCGCCGAAGAAGGTATCGCCGCCCTCGGCTTCCAGATTCACCAGTGACCGCAGGATCACCCCCGCTGTCTGCGAGGACACGCCACCGATGCCCTTGAGGTCTTGCTTGCCTTCGGGGCTGGTCAGGTGGGTGATAACCGCGCGCAGGTCCTTCAGATCCAGCAGGGCGAGGCCGCGCTGATCGGCCCAGTGGAAGATCAGGCCGAGCGTCGATTCCTGGGTGTCGTTGAGACCGAGCACCTTGCTGAGCAGGATCGGACCGAACGAGGTGATCGTCGCCCGGATCGGCACCCCGATACCGCCGGTGCCGAGCGAGACGAACTCGGTGGGGAACGAACTCGGCGCCCAGTCGGTCGCGCCGGTCTCCACCGCGCGCGCCCTGATCTTCTCGTTGTCTGCCCCCTGCTCGCTCAGGCCCGACAGGTCGCCCTTGACGTCGGCCATCACCACGGGAACGCCTGCGCGGGAAAGGTGTTCGGCGATGCCCTGCAGGGTCTTGGTCTTGCCGGTACCGGTCGCACCGGCGACGAGTCCGTGCCGGTTCATCATCGGCAGCGGAATACGCACGCGCGCACCGGGATCGGTCACACCGTCGACCATCACCGTGCCGAGTTCCAACGCAGGTCCGCTGAAGGCGTAGCCCTCGGCGATCTCCGCGGCCGCGCCGGAGGCCGCCGGCTTCGCGGCGGATGCTGTGCTCGCGGAATCGGATTCGCTGCCCGCGGCCGCCGGTTCCGTGCTCGCCGCCGCGGCCGCCTGCTCGGCGGCCTCCGCGGCCGCCATTGCCTCTGCGGCGACCCTGGCCGCGTCTTCGGCCGCCTTGCGTGCCGCTGCCGCCTTCTCCTGTGGGGTGGTCATTCGCGCGTCCTCCGTCTGCTCACTGGCACGTACGCAAGAAATGCTCGAAACGTCTGCGGTCAACTCCAGGCAAACTGTATCCGGGCACGTCACCTGGGCGGCAAACATCCGGGGATGTCGTCGGCAAACCCTGCCCGCCTCGCCCACGCGACACACCTGCCGACCGGGTTCGCGGCCCCACCGTTAGGGTGACTCCCGTGTCAGACAAACTCCTGGTCTGGATGGATTGCGAAATGACGGGGCTCCGTCTCGACAGCGACAAGCTGATCGAGATCGCCGCGCTCGTAACCGACAGCGACCTCAACATTCTCGGTGACGGTGTCGACATCGTCATCCACGCCGACGACGCCGCCCTGGCCTGCATGCCACCGGTCGTCGCCACCATGCACGCGAAATCCGGTCTGACCGAAGAGGTTCGGCGTTCCACCGTCACCCTCGAGCAGGCCCAGCAGCAGGTACTCGACTACATCCGCGAGTACGCGCCCACCGCGCGCACGGTGCCGCTGTGCGGCAACTCCATCGGCACCGATCGCGGCTTCATCGCCCGCGACATGCCCGAACTCGACGCGCACCTGCACTACCGGATGGTCGACGTGAGCTCGATCAAGGAACTGTGCCGCCGCTGGTACCCGCGCATCTACTTCGGTCAGCCGGAGAAGGGCCTTGCCCACCGCGCGCTGGCCGACATCAAGGAATCCATCCGCGAACTCGAGTACTACCGTCGCACCGCGTTCGTGCCGCTGCCCGGACCGACCACCACGGAGATCGCCGCCGCCGCGCAGGCCGCCACCGAGGCCGTGGATGTCACCGGTTCAAGCCCTCTACCAGCGGATTAGGGCCTGACACCAAAGTCACGCTAGTATCGACGGCGCCGGTGATTCACCGGTGATGGTGACCGTAGTTCAGTTGGTAGAGCACCAGGTTGTGATCCTGGATGTCGCGGGTTCGAGTCCCGTCGGTCACCCCGAAGAGAAGGCCCGGTCCCCAGGACCGGGCCTTCTCTGCTCTCCGCACCCGCGAAACGTCTTGCGCGCCAACTTCCCCGTCCAGGGCTGACCACCAACCGCGGCTAGCGGCCGACCTCGGCCGGACCTCCGTCGGCGACCGCGCGGCTCGCTCGATGCCTTCGGACGGCCGACCGGTTCGCGCAGGTCGGGCTGCAGAAGCGTTGTCTGCCGTTGCGCGAGGTGTCGGCGTACACCTGCGAGCACCCCGCTGCCGCGCAGGCACCGAGGCGGTCCATCCCCACCCCGGTCAAGTGCAACGCGGTGCCGACAGTGATCAGTGCGGCGATCTGACGGTCCGTTGCCACCCCGGGGTCACGGAAATGCAGATGCCAGCCGTCGCCGACATGGTCGGTCAAGCGGGGTGCCGACGCGTATTCGCCCAGCAACACGTTGAGCCGCGCCGCGCGCTCGGTACGGTCCGCGCATTCCACCACGCCCCGCCAGCGCTCCAGAAAGGCCGTCACCGACGCAAGATCCCCGTCGGACACCGGCGCGGCCAGTACCAAGCCCGCCGCCGCACAGCGCCGCGCCAACTCCGCGGCACTCGAACACGGATCGTTGAGCAGGCCGACGCCGAGCTGCACCGGCTCCCGTCCGTAATGGTTGTAATGCACAATGCCATTACATCAGACTCGAATCATGACCAGCCACCCCGCACACACCTGGCAGATCGAGTCGCGCCACCGGACCAGCGAAGGTCTCGTGGCCTATCAGCGCTGCCATTGCGGCGCCCGCAGAGTGCTCGTCGACCACCTGAGCGTCGCGTCCGAGATCCACCGCGACGAACCCGGCCTCGCCGCCACCGGATAACTCGCACCACCATGACGAACATCACGTTTGACCGCTACACTTTGGACCGCTGCCCAGATGTGGGGCAGATCTCGCCATAGCGTCAGCGCTCGACCGGAAAGACCCCTTGATGAAGCGTTCCACCGTTGTCGCCATCCTCGCGGCCGCCGCCGTGCTCGGCCCCGTCGCGGGCACCGCGGCAGCCTCGCCCGGCCTGCCTCTCACCGACTTCACGGCGCAGACCCCCCTCAGCGACTTCGGCCTGCCGAGCGATCAGCCCGAATCCGGTTCGGCGCAGAGCGGCTCCACCACCGGCCTGGAGACCACCGGCTCCTCCGGCACCGGCTCGGCCGGTCTGCCCAACCTCGACCGCCTGCTGTTCGGTGGACGCATCCTGTGCGGCGCCTTCGGCAGCGCGCTCGCTGTCGCGGGCGAGGCCATGATGGACTGCAGCCAGCTCCCCACACCGCTCTGAGACAGCCACAGACACCACGAACGGGCACCGGAAACTTCCGGTGCCCGTTCGTTGTTCGTGCGTTGCGCGACTACGGAGCGTCGGCGTTGCCCGCCTTCCATTCCGGCCACGCGATATTCCAGTCACCCAGCCCGTCGACACCGGACAGGGTGCCGCCGACCGTGTTCTTGATGACGGTGATGTCACCGCGCTTGGCGTTCTCGTACACCCAGCGCGCGTTCGCGGGACTCAGATTCAGGCAGCCGTGACTCGCGTTGGAGTAACCCTGCTGCCCGACCGACCACGGCGCCGAGTGGAAGAAGATGCCGCTGTAGGAGATTCGCGTCGCGTAGTCGACCGGCGTGCGGTACCCGTCGGCCGAGTTCACCGCCACACCGTAGGTCGAGGAATCCATCACGATCTTCTCGTGCCGGTCACTGACGATGTAGATGCCGTTGTCGGTGGGCGTGCTGTCCTTACCCATCGAGGTCGGCATGGTCATGATCACCTGACCGTTCTTCTCCACCGTCACCTGGTGGGTGTTGTCGTCGGCGGTGAAGATCACCGCGTCGCCGATGGTGAAGAACGAATGGAGGTTGTCCTGGCCGAACAGACCCTTGCCCAGGTCCTTGCCGTAGACGTTCACATCGACGGTCACCTTGGTGCCCGGTGCCCAGTAATGCTCTGGGCGCCACCGCACTTCGCGATTGTTCACCCAGTAGAAGGCACCCTCGACAGCAGGCTCGGTGGTGATCTTGATGGCCTCCTGCGCGGCCCGGCGGTCGGGGATGTTCTCATCGAACTGGATCGCCACCGGCTGACCGATGCCGACCACATCACCCTCGCCGGGCAGCAGGTACGGCTTGGTCTGGCTCTTCGGCGAGCTGGTGGTGAAACTCAGCGTCGAGGAGTTCGCGCCACCGAGCCCGATGGCCGAGGCCGTGAGCTGGTAGGTCTTGCCGTAGCCGAGCACCTCGGCGGTCGACCAGGAGCGGCCGTCCGCGGCCAGCTGGCCTGCCACCGTGGTGCCCTGCTGATTGGTCAGCTTGACGTCGGTGAACTTGCCGTCCTCGACCTGGAAGGCCATCGGCATGCCGGGCGAGACACCGACCTGCCCGTCCTTGATCGTCGAGACCAGCTTCGGCTTGATGAGCTCGGCGAGAGGGTTGCGATCGATCGCCACCTCCACGCCGGCACCCTCCGCCGCCGAACACGCCGACGCCCCGAGGGCGAACACCGCCAGCAGCACCACCGGAACGATCGTCCGTAGCGACCGAGGTCGCCCCCGCTTCTTACCCATGTCAACCCCGTTTCCGTACCGACGCGATTACAGTGCGCCGCAGATCCCACCGACCCGAATCGCTAGAGCCATCCGTGTAAACGGGGGGCGTTACGAACTCGACGTCTCGCCCATTCTGCCAGCTGGCCCAGCCGGTTCCAACGGGAAAGACCCCGCGACACGACCAAGTCACAATCGTTAGATACGCGCGAAGGCCGTTGACGTTAACAACGCCTAGTGTGCGGCATTGTTGCTGGTCAGCGCCCGATTTCACTTTCCGGCCCACCGCCTGCTAATGTTTGTTCCGCACCGGAGACGGGGCAAAGAACGAAAACACGCGCCATTAGCTCAATTGGCAGAGCAGCTGACTCTTAATCAGCGGGTTCGGGGTTCAAGTCCCTGATGGCGCACAACAGGAAGCCCCTGACCAGGTCAAACGGTCGGGGGCTTCTTTCGTTCCACCCGTCGAATCCGGCCGCCACCAAGAATTTCGATCGAAACCTGCTCACCCACAACCACTCTCGACTGGTAGCTCAGCCGGACTCCGCGAGCCGGGTGGCGTCGCATCGGGCGCGCATCATCACATCGGCGCGGGGTTGCGACAGGGCGTGCGGGTGATGCGCGCGGTTGACATCCATGAGGCCGTCGAGGGCGTCGCGGGCACGGGTGAGTTCGGCGATGTGCTCGGTCAGCCGGTCACGTTCCTGCGCCATCCGCTCGAAGGCGAGCTCCGAATTCTGCTCGCTGGGGGCATCCACACAGCGCAGCAGCTGGGAGATCGTGCGGCTGGACACCCCGGCCGCGTACAGCCGGCGCAGCAGCAGCACCCGGTCGACGTGGTCGAGGGTGTAATGCCGTTGGCCGCTGGGACTTCGAGTGCTGGTCAGCAGACCCTGTTCCTCGTAGTAGCGCAGCGACCGGACGCTGACTCCCGTGTGCGTGGACAATTCCCCGATCCGCACAGCTTCCTCCTCGTGATCTGCGACACAGACCATTGCCTCTCACATCCGTGTCAGCTTTTAGCGTAGGTCTATCGCCGGTAACCCGGCGAGTCGGACTACTTGGAGAAGCGACATGGCATCCCTATTCGAAAGCTCTCGGCTCGGTGACCTGGTACTGCCCAACCGCGTGGTGATGGCCCCGATGAGCAGGGTCCGCGCCGCCGCGGGCGGCCTGGCCACCCCATCGATGGCCAGTTACTACGCCCAGCGGGCGACCGCCGGCTTGATCGTGAGCGAGGGAACGCACCCGAACCCGGTGGGGCAATCCAATCCGGGCACCCCCGGACTGCACACCGACGAACAGGTCGCGGCGTGGCGGCAGGTGACCGATGCGGTGCACGTCAACGGTGGCCGCATCTTCGCCCAGCTCATGCACGGCGGACGGGTTTCCCACCCGGACACCACCGGACTGCAGCCGGTCGGCCCGTCCGCCGTGCCCGCTACCGGCGAAGTGTTCACCCCCACCGGACCACAGCCCGTGCCCGTTCCGCGCGCGCTGGACATCGCCGAGATCCCCGAACATGTCGAGGCCTACGCCGAGGCGGCGTGCCGGGCAATCGACGCCGGTTTCGACGGCGTCGAACTGCACGGTGCGAACGGGTATCTGATCTCGCAGTTCCTGTCCTCGAACGCGAACCTGCGCACCGACCGCTTCGGCGGTTCGATCCGCAACCGCATTCGGTTCGCCGTCGAGGCGGTCGCCGCCACCGTCGACGCGGTCGGTGCGGCCAGGACCGGCATCCGTCTGTCCCCGGGCGGGGAGTTCTGGGGTGTAGCGGAAACCGATGTCCCCGCGCTGTACAGCGAGTTGCTGACCGAACTCGCTCGCCTCGAACCGGCCTATATCCACCTGGAAGCGACCACCGACCACGAGGTGCTGCGGAAGTTGCGGCGGACCTGGCCGGGCACTCTCGTTATGAACCCGGTGCTGCCGATGGGACCGAAGCAGACCGGACTCGCCGAGGCCGAGCACTGGCTGGAACTGGGTGCCGACCTCATCAGTTTCGGTCGCGCCTTCCTCGCCAATCCGGATCTCGTCGAACGATTGCGCAACCACCTGCCACTGGCCCAGGTGGACGAATCGACCTACTACCAGGGCGGAGACAACGGCTACCTGACCTACCCCGCGCATCAGTACGCCGCATGAGCCAGTTCGAGTGACGGCGCACCACCGACCGCATCCCGGCAGTTGTCACAACTGCCGGGATGCGGTCTTTCTGCTGAGGGCCGCCTGCCAGGTAACGGTCACGGTCTCGTTATCGAACCGCCATGGAAATCCCGCGCTCGAGCGCTCAGGCCCCGATTCGGACTCCCTCGAGCTGCGCAAACCCCCGCAAAACCCGATTCGGGCAAACTTTTTTTGTGACGGCCAGCACGGTGATCGGAGTTCTAAACCTCCTGCATACATAACGATTCTGCAACTGCCCGGAAGGGAAACAAGATCGGCAGCGTTTTCCGTTCAAGTTTCGTTCACCTTGCGTTAACCCGTCGTGACCATTCTGTCATCAGGTCACAAACGGACCTGCGGTTTGGTTAGCCCGGAAGTATCCAACCTCCGATAGCACCGAACAGCGCGTGGTCTCCCCGCAGCCAGCTGTGGAGCACCGTGCGACGCCAGCGATGAACTGCCACTCCAGCGTTCGTCCCCCGACAGTGTCGCACCTTCCCCATACAGACAGAAACAACGCATCGCCTGACCGGCGTGTACTCCCGTGCGCGCTGCGCGATCCATCGCGCCCTCTCCAGGGCCTGCGTCGCCAGACAGAGATGAAGGAACAGAAAAGCCATGCTCATCAAAGACAAGCTCAGCACCGTTATCGGCCGTCGCTCGCGCCGTGAGGCGTTCACCGTGGCAGTCGCCGCGGTCGGTCTGGTCGCCGTAGCCGCGTCCTCCGCCGTCTCGTTCGCCGACGACAGCGTCCCCGAGCGTGCCGCCATCGTCGAGCAGGTGGAGAGCATCCCCGCTGCCGCCGCGCCTGCCATCCAGGCCATCCCTGCCCCGGCGCCCGCGCCGGAAGCCGCCCCCGCACCGGCTCCCGAGGCCGCTCCGGCCCCGATGCCCGAGCCCGCACCGGCTCCCCGCGCCTACGAGAACAACCTCGACGGCTGGATCCGTGAGGCGCTCGACATCATGGCCGCCAAGGGCATCCCCGGCAGCTACGAGGGCATCCACCGCAACATCATGCGTGAGTCGACCGGTAACCCCCAGGCGATCAACCTGTGGGACATCAACGCGATCAACGGCATCCCCTCCAAGGGCCTGCTCCAGGTGATCGACCCCACCTTCGCGGCCTACCACGTCGAGGGCACTCCCTTCGACGTGTGGAACCCGGTGTCCAACATCGTCGCGGCCTGCAACTACGCGGCCAACCGCTACGGCTCGATGGACAACGTCAACAGCGCGTACTGATACAACCGTCAGCAGACGGGTAACGCCCCCGCTCCGGTCATCGCCGACCGGAGCGGGGGCGTTTCGTCGTAGAATCGCCGTCGTGCCAGACAGCGCCGATCAGGCACCCGATCACGCGCATTCCGACGCGGCCACCGCCAGCCGCGTCGCCAAAGCCCGCCGCATGGCCGCCTACGCCTGGTCGCGCGAGATCCGCAGCGCCGAACTCCGCGCGCTGCCCGCGGCCACCCTGCGCAAGCTGGCCCGGGCCGCAGGCACCAACCCGCCGAGCACCGGCGAGACCTGGCAGGTGGTCGCCGACCTCCTCGACCAGAAGGACGCCTGGGCGGCCCGCAACCCCGAGCACGCCGCCGCGGTGCGCACACACGCCGACGAGAAACTGCTGTGGGTGAAGCCCCCGGTGAAGCCTTGGGCAGCGGAGTCCTAGCGATACCGGCTCAGCCGAGCAGCAGCCCGACGGCCAGCGCGAGCATGACCACCGCGATCAGCCAATCGAGGACACGCCACGCGATCGGGCGCGCGAAGAGCGGACCGAGCCGGCGAGCACCGTAGCCGAGGGCAATGAACCAGATGACGCTGGCGAGCATGGCGCCCGCGGCCAGGAACCAGCGATCCGGCCAGGCGTAGGTGCTGGCGAAGGAGCCGAGCAGGACCAGCGTGTCGAGATACACGTGCGGATTGAGCCAGGTCAGCGCCAGGCAGGTGAGCACGGACGCGCCGACGGCCACCGAGGCGCCCGCCGCTTCGGCGATCAAGGCCGACGAACCGAGGGCGCGCCGAGCCGCCAGCAACGCGTAGCCGACCAGGAAGGCCGCCCCCGCGTACCGGGCGACGGTCAGCACCGCCGGAAACGACTCGACGACCGTCCCGAACCCGGCCACTCCCGCGCCGATCAACACGATGTCGGATAACGCGCACACCGCGATCACCGGCAACACGTGCTGGCCACGCACCCCTTGGCGCAGCACGAACGCGTTCTGCGCGCCGATCGCCACGATGAGCGAGAGACCGAAGCCCAATCCGGAGAGGGCGGCCAGCGCCGCCGATGATGCCGTCACCCCTTCGACGGTAAGAGCGCGTCAATTTTCAGTCCAGCTAATGATTCTTCACAACCATTAGAGTTACTTATGTGGATCTCCAGCTGGACCAGTTGCGCGCACTCAACGCCGTGCTCACCGAGGGCACCTTCGACGCGGCCGCGCGCCGGCTCAACCTCACTCCGTCGGCGATCAGCCAGCGCATCAAGGCACTGGAGGAATCAGCCGGACGCGTGCTGGTGCAACGCTCGAAACCGGTGCGCCCCACCGAATCCGGGCTCGCGGTGCTGCGTTTGGCCAGGCAGGTGGAATTGCTCGCCGGCGACGCCGCGCGCGAACTCGGCGATGCCGACCGCCCCGCCGACCGGCCGATCCGCATCCCGATCGCCGTCAACGCCGACTCCCTCGAATCGTGGGTGATGCCCGCGCTCGCGAGCGTGCCCGCCGGGATCTCCTTCGACCTGCACCGCGAAGACGAGGAACACACCACCCGGTTGCTGCGCGACGGCACAGTGACGGCCGCGATCACCGCGACCGCGACGCCGGTACAGGGCTGCACCGTGACCCCGCTCGGCGCGATGCGCTATCGCCCGACGGCGACACCCCGATTCGTCCGCGCCTGGTTCCCCGACGGACCGACCCCGGCCGCCTATACCCACGCGCCCGTCGTGCACTTCGACCGCAAGGACGATCTGCAGTTGCGCCAGCTACGCCGCCGCACCCGTCGCCAGGTCGATCCGCCGGGTCATTACGTGCCGTCGTCGAGCGCGTTCGCCGATGCGGTGCGGCTCGGACTCGGCTGGGGCATGCTGCCCGACCTGCAAACCGGGAAAGACCGCACCGCAGGCACTTTGGTGAATATCGACGGCGACTCCCACATCGATGTCCCGCTGCACTGGCAGCAGTGGAAACTGCACTCCCCCGCCCTCACCGCCGTCGCCACCGCGATCGCCGCGGCCGCGGCCTCCGCGCTGACGACGCCGGACTAGCTACCGAACCGTCTCGTCGAGATCCGGAACCACGCTCAGCCCCCACTGATTGGCGCAGCCGGTACAAACCCACGTTCCGTTCATCTCCTTGTAGGTGTACTCGTAGTCGCAGGCGGGGCAGTTCGACGAATCGCGCATGAGGAGTTCCTTGTGAGTGGTGAATTATCGAGCAGCGGAGAGGAATTCGATCAGGATGCGATTGACCTCATCGGGCCGCTCCAGATACCCGTAGTGCCCACACCGCTCGATCTCGGTATAGGTGGCCGTCGGGATCGCCTCGGCGACCTCCCGGCAGAACTGGGGCGGCACCATTTGATCATCGGCGAACCCGACAACCAAGCTGGGCACCGAGATCCCGCGATAGGCCGCTCGCCGATCCTGCGACCGATCCATCCCCGCTTGCGCCCGAGTACCGGGAGTTCCCTTCCCCGAAGTGAATTCGAAGATATCGAGCCACTCCTGCGCCTTGGCCGGATCGGCCAGGGTGTGCGGCGACAGATTGATCATCGCCTTGACCGCGGCCGCGTACTCCGGCGGCAACTGGATCCCCTTGTCGAACAACGCCTGCTCCCCCTTGCTGAGGGTGCTCGTCACCGGATACGGACGCGCGGTGGCGGCGAACATCACGGCCTTGCCCAGCAGCTCCGGCCGAACCAGCGCGAGCTCGGCGACGATCCGCGACCCCATCGAGGTACCGACGACATGCGCAGGGGCACCGAGGTGCTCGATCAGCGCGGCGGTGTCACCGACCAGTTGCGCCATGGTGATCCCGGCGGCCGACTCCGACGACGGCGCGATCCCCCGATTGTCGACAGTCGCGAC
This sequence comes from Nocardia sp. IBHARD005, assembly GCF_052814245.1. NCBI lineage: Bacteria > Bacillati > Actinomycetota > Actinomycetes > Mycobacteriales > Nocardiaceae > Nocardia > Nocardia sp. IBHARD005. The sequence goes on along the minus strand of NZ_CP199935.1, from coordinate 1,432,891 downwards.
GGTGAACCCCGCCTTGATCAGAGCAGGCACCTGATAGGTGCGCCAGATACGTCCAGGACTCCCACTACCCATCACGAGCAGGACAAGCGGTCCCGAACCGGTGACGTCGTAGCTGAGCTGAATGCCGTTGAGCGAGGCGATGGGCATATCTCAACTTACCGCCACCACGGGGCCGAGTCGGCAGCGACGACAGCCACGCAACCGACTCAGCCCTTCGCGGCGAAATAGGCGGTGCGAACAGCGACCGTCGCGGGGGCTGGGAAGTCGGGTGCGCCGGAGCCGAGCGGACCGACCTTGACCAGCCAAGTGCTGGTGGAGGTGTCGATGGCCGTGCGGGCGGTGGACGACGCAAGGACGACATCACTGCCGCCATCGCAGGAATAAGCACCGACCAGACCGTCGGAGCGACCGCCCCAGGCACCGCCGACGCGGATGCGGCAGTGGCGGCCGTCGGCGAGTTCGAGTGCCCACGGTTCGGGCGATGCGGCCTTGCCGATGTCGGCGACCGGAGGGTTGACGGTATACAGGCGCAGCCCGCGCTGCCACGGGTCATTCGCACACAGCAGCGACGCCCTGTCGGGCGCCGCCCAGCACACATTGGCCGAGTCGGCCGAAGCACCGCATTCGTAGATGCCCGTCGTGGTGGCCGAGCGACTCGGCGACATGTGCGAGCAATCGAGGGTGCCGACCGGAGTCGGGCTGGTCACGGTGAAGCCGTTGGCCGGTTGACCTGCGGCGTCGACGGCGACCAGGGAGACGACCTCGGTCGCGACCGGTGGCCGGGGCGCGGTGGTGCCGGGCATACTGCTCGGAGCGCCCGCACCGGTCGGGCGAGGGCCGGGCGTCGTCGGAGCGATGATGACCGGCGGCGACCGATCCGGCACGATCGTCGGACCGCCTGCGCCGGGCTGTTCGGTGTCGGGTACCCCAGAACCCCACGAGCCACCGCGAGCGGTCGACGTCACCGGTTGCGCGGAGCCGTCTTCCGTCGAGCATCCCACGACCGGCATCGCGCACAGCATGCCCACTGAAACGATGAACCCGGCTGCCTTCATGCCACCACCCCTGCGTGCGAAGTTCGAGCTCTGTCTACTGCGCATCGGGCCGTGTGCCTGAATCGTTAACCGGCCGAATCGCTTCGGGCCTCGCCTGCCGCTGTCACCTTCGCCGCCAGTGAGCGGATCGCCGCGCTTTCCGCATCGGTCATCCGGTCGATGAACAACTCCCGCACCAATTCGACGTGCTCTGGCGCGGCCTCGCGCAGCACCTGGTGTCCGGCTTCGGTCAGCGAGACGACGATTCCGCGCGCGTCGTCCTCGGCGGGCACTCGGGCGACGAGTCCGCGCGTGGCCATCCGGGCCAGGTGCTTGGACAACCGGGACTTGTCCCAGCAGACCTTGGCGGCGAGCTCCTTGGCCCGCAGGCATCCTTCGGGTGCCGCCGACAGCGGAACCAACAGCTCGTAGTCGGCCATCGACAGTCCGTGTTCGGCCAGGCCCGCGGCCAGCACGGCGTCTAGTCGCTGGCGCATCAGGATGTAGGACTGCCAGGTCTGCTGCTCTTCTTCGGACAACCATCGGGGCACGGGAATGATCCTAGGGCGTAGTTGGTTGACATGGAAACCAACTACGTAGCACCCAGGAGGCAACCCCATGCCAGCTATCACCGTCGACGACATCATGGTGCTGCCCCGGCTGCCCCGCCCCGATGTCACCGAGACCCAGCGTCCGGTGCGCCAGATCGTCACCGCCGCGCGCCAGCGGGAAGGCGCCGGATTCGAGGTGACCCGGCCGTTCCCCAGCGTCGACCTGCGCTCGGCCGACCCGTTCATCCTGCTCGACCAGATGGGCCCGGTGGCCTACGAGCCGTATGCGGCCAAGGGCGCGCCATGGCATCCACACCGCGGCTTCGAAACCGTCACGTACATGCTCGACGGCACCATGGTCCACCACGATTCCCAAGGTGGTGGCGGTGTGATCGGCGAGGGCGACACACAGTGGATGACCGCGGGCTCGGGCATGCTGCACGACGAACTGCCCGAGGAGCAGCTCGTGATCTCCGGCGGCACGTTCCACGGAATCCAGCTGTGGGTGAACCTGCCGCGATCCAACAAGTTCGCCACCCCGCGCTACCAGGACCTGCGCGCGAGTGAACTGACCCTGGTCAGCTCGCACGACGGCGGCGCGCTCGTGCGCGTCATCGCCGGTGAGATCGCCGGATTCGCGGGCCCCGGTTCCACCTACACCCCGATCGCCTACGCCCACGCCTCGCTCGTGCCCGGCGCTCAGCTGGAAACACCATGGCCGAAGGACTTCACCGCGATGGCCTATGTGCTGTCGGGCAGCGGCACGGCCGGCGTCGATCGCAGGCCGATCAGCGCCGGGCAGCTGGTGGTCTTCGGCAAGGGCGACGCCATCACCCTGACCGCCGACCTCACCCAGCGCAGCACCACCGGCGATCTCGAGGTACTGCTGCTCGGCGGAACCCCGTTGCGCGAACCGGTGATTCAATACGGGCCGTTCGTGATGAACACTCGCCAGGAAATCATCGACGCGATGGAGGATTTCAATGCGGGCCGAATGGGCACCATCCCGGCCGAACACCTGACCGGACGCAGGCTGGGCGAATAACCGACCATGATTCGCGGCGAATCCCCCTCCTCGTGCGGTTGACAATCGGTCGCCCCGTCATCAAGGTGGACGGGGCCTACCGGCCAACATCGTGGCCGTGACCACACCCGAACCGCAGCAGACATAGAGGAATTCATGAACGTTCGCCGGCTCACCGTCAGCCTTGCCGCCGTAGGGCTCGCCCTGATCGCCGCACCCGTCGCCCACGCCAACCCGTTCGCGGGCTCGGCGGGCACCGGTTCGTCGAGCTTCGACTCCATTCTCGGAGCCACCGGCTCGGCCAATCTGGTCCAGTCCGGTTCCGCCGGTGGGGCTTTCCGCAGCTGCGACGATGCGATGGCCGCGGGCCGCGCGCCGCTGTTCCGTGGTGAGGCGGGCTACTCGCCGCACCTCGATCCCGATGGCGACGGCCTGGCCTGCCCCACGCAGTAAAAGCACAAAAAACACCCGATGTGGCTCGTTGGCACATCGGGTGTTTTTGTTGTCCGGCCGGCTGATTCAGCGGCGGAAGATCTTGATCAGGAACAGGCCCGCCACGAGGGCGCCCGCTCCGATCAGCGTGTATTTGACCTTCGGCTCGTTCAGCTTGGCGACCACCATATTTTTGGTGTCGTCCGCGATCCGTTGCGGATCGGCGCGCACCGCCAGTTCGTCGAGCGTGGTCGCCAACCGGGTACGCGCGATCTCGATCTCGCGTTCGATCCGGTCGGTGTCGTCCTTGGCCACCGTCACCTCCAGGTAAATGTCTGCTGCTCGGCACCGAGTCTATCCATGCCCTCGACCGGCCCGGTCGGTTACCGTGCGGTGGTGACCGACAACCATCGCCTCTCCCCCGGAGACACCGCCCCCGAATTCACGCTGCCCGACGCCGACGGCAACGACGTGTCGCTGTCGGACTACCGCGGCCGCAAGGTGATCGTCTATTTCTACCCGGCCGCCAGCACCCCCGGCTGCACCAAGCAGGCATGCGATTTCCGCGACAACCTGGCCGAGCTCGGTGGCGCCGGCCTCGAGGTCATCGGCATCTCGCCCGACAAGCCGGCCAAGCTGGCCAAGTTCCGCGACAACGAGGGCCTGACCTTCCCGTTGCTCGCCGACCCCGAGCGCGAGGTGCTCAAAGAATGGGGCGCGTTCGGCGAGAAGATGATGTACGGCAAGACCGTGACGGGCGTGATCCGCTCGACCTTCGTGGTCGACGAGAAGGGCAAGATCGAGGTTGCCCAGTACAACGTCCGAGCCACCGGCCACGTCGCTAAGTTGCGCCGCGATCTGGCGGTGTAGTCAGTCGCCGAACGTGGCGATGAACACCTCGTAACCGTCGAGCAGTCGGGCCAGGCCGAATGCGAAATCGGCCTGCTCCCACTCGATATCGCTGTCGTCGAACGCGGCGGAGGAGAGCGCGGCCGACACCGAGGGGAAGCGCTGTGGGTCGAGCACCCTGGCCATCACCGAGGGGAAGTCGGCGCCCTCTTCCTCCTGCAGGTCCCGCAGGAACCGATGTTTGCCCACCACGAACATCGACATGTTCATGACCAGCTGGAGCTTGACCGGCTCCGGCACCGCCGCCTCGGCGAGCACGCCCAACGCCGTCTCGAGCCACGCCATATTGTTCGGTCCCATCGGCGGCCGGCTCAGCGGGATGTCCATCCACCAGGGATGACGACCCAGCCGCGCGAACTCGGCTCGCGCCCACTGCTCCAGCCCGGACCGCCATGGCGTCTGCGGCGCGATGACGGGTGGCGCGCCGACAACCCGGTCCATCAGCAGGTCGACCAGCGTGTTCTTGCTGTCGACATAGCGATACAGCGTCATCGCGGTGAAGCCGAGCTGCTTGGCGACCCGGTTCATCGACAGCGCCGCGAAGCCCTCCGCATCGGCCACTTCGGTGGCGGCGTCGAGGATCTGATCGAGGGTGAGCGCCCGCTTCGGGCCGCGGCAGCTCGATCCGGCACCTTCGCAAAACCTTCGGCTCCCACGTCGTCCTGGACGACCTCGACCTCGACATCAGCGCGGGCACCGTCTTCGCCCTCCTCGGCCCCAACGGCGCGGGCAAGACCACGCTGGTCCGCATCTTGGCGACCCTGAGCCGACCCGACCGCGGCGATGTCACGGTTTTCGAGCACGATCTGCTGCAAGCCCCCGATACGATCCGGCGGCTGATCGGCGTCACCGGCCAGAACGCCTCCGTCGACGGCGTGCTCACCGGCACCGAGAACCTGCGGCTCACCGGCAGGTTGCTGCACCTCGGCAAGGCCGAAACCGTGCGTCGCGGCGCCGAACTCCTGAGGCGCTTCGATCTGGTCGACGCCGCCGACAAGCCGGTCGGCTCCTACTCCGGCGGCATGCGCCGCAGACTCGACCTCGCGATGAGCCTGATGGGCAAGCCGCGCATCGTCTTCCTCGACGAGCCGACCACCGGCCTCGACCCGCGCAGCCGGCGCGACCTGTGGGCCGCCATCAGGGAACTGTCCGCCGAGGGGACAACCATCCTGCTCACCACGCAGTACATGGAGGAGGCCGACCAGCTCGCCGACCGGATCGCCGTGCTCGATGACGGACGCGTCGTCGCCGACGGCACACCGGAAGAACTCAAACGCCTGGTGCCGGGCGGCCATATCCGATTCCGCTTCGCCGACCGCGCACTACTCGAGGCCGCCGCGCGAGCACTCGACAGCAGCTCCGGTGGACATGCCGACCCCGAACAGCTGACCCTGCAGGTGCCGTCGGACGGCAGTGCCATCGAGATCAAACAGCTGCTCGACCGATTCGCCGAGCTCGACATCGCGATCGACCAGCTCACGTGCACACCCCCGACCTCGACGATGTCTTCTTCGCACTGACCGGACGAACCGAGGTCGCCGCATGAGCGCCACCCGCACACTCCAGGATTCGGCCACCATGCTGGATCGCAATATCCGCCACACCCTGCGCAGTCCCGACACGATGATCATGACGATCGCCCTGCCGGTGATGATCCTGCTGATGTTCGTCTACGTGTTCGGCGGCGCGATGGATGTGGGCGCAGGCGACTACATCGACTATGTCGTGCCCGGAATCATCCTGCTGTGCGCGGGTTTCGGCGCCTCGACCACCGCGGTCGGGCTGTCCACGGATGTGGCCGAGGGCATCATCGACCGGTTCCGCACCATGGCCATCGCCCGCTCGGCGGTGCTCACCGGGCATGTCGCCGAGAGTGTGATCCGCAATCTGATCACCTCGGCGATCGTCATCGGGGTGGCGGTGCTGCTCGGCTTCCGGCCGACCACCGATCCGCTGCGCTGGCTCGGTGTGTTCGGTGTGCTCGCGATGTTCGTGTTCGCGCTGTCGTGGTTGGCCGCCGCGCTGGGCCTGCTCGCGCGAAACCCGGAGGCGGCCAATGGTTTCACGTTCGTGTTCATGTTCCTGCCGTACGTGAGCTCTGCTTTCGTCCCGACCTCGTCGATGCCGGTATGGCTGCACCGGTTCGCGGAGAATCAGCCGGTGACGCCGGTGATCGAGACGACGCGCGGATTGTTGATGGGCACGCCGATCGGCGACAGCGGGTTGCTCGCGGTGCTGTGGTGCGCGGGTATCGCGCTGGTCGGGTACCTCGCGGCGGGAGTTCTGTTCCGGCGTCGCACCAGCCTCTGAAACCAGTGCGGGGGCAGCGCACACGCGCTGCCCCCGCACTGCGGGAACTGTCAGTCGGCGGATGCCGTGTACGGGCCCCCCGGCGTAATAGCCTGCGCAGGCTGCATGCTGAGCGGGATGCCGGTTCCCGGCAACGTCGGTGCCGCGGCGGGGATCTGCGGCACCGAAGGCGCGACAGGTTCGAGCGGCAGCGGATCCTCCTGTGGTGCATCACCGTACAGCTGGGTCGGGTAGCCGAGCGGGAACTCGCCCGGGTTGACCAGTTGCGGATTGGGCGACACCGTCTCGTACGGCGAGGTGGTGGACTCCTCGGCCGGGCTCACCTGCACACCGCTACCGGAACCCACCCCGCCGCTCGACCCGGTCTCCGCCGAGGCGGCTTCGTGTGTCTGGGGGGCTTGCGGAATCATCGGCGCCGACGCGACGCCGGGCTCCGACGACACGGCGGTGTTGTCGACCGCCGGCGGCCCGCTGTTCATCACCGCGTACGAACCACCCGCGACGAGCCCGCCCGCGAGCACACTGGCTGCCGCGGCGACCATCGCGGTCCCCCGCTTTGACCGCGAGCCGGTCGAGATCGGCACGACGATGGTGTCGCCGAGCGCGACCAGCGCGGCACCGGCGGCGGGCGCGAACGGCGCCAGCCGACAGGGCAGCACCGGCACCCCGAATCCGGCGACCGCGTCGCGCACCGCGGGCGCGTCCGACGAGGAACCGACCAGCACCACCGCGCCGGGCTTCACCGACGCGGCCTCGAACTGGTCCCACGCCGCGGATACGCCGGTGCGCAGCGCGTCAGGCGTTGGTGCGCCGGTCTGCGAGTAGGCGGCGAGCACGCGATGGCGACCGGGGTCGATCAGCGTCATCGCCTGGTAGCCGGGCACAGCCTCGTAGACGAGCAGATTCTCGAACTCGTCGAGCCAGGTCATCGCGCCGGCGACGAACAGATGCGCCGACTTCGCCGAAACCAGCGAGGCCGTACCCCATTCGGTCTCCGCCAGCCGGGTGACGATCGCGCGCCGCTCATTCGCGTCGCGGTAACTTACTGCCACCCCGGCGATCTCGTGCACGTCATCGAGTTCGGCGGCTATCGCGTCGAGTGCGGTGTGTACCGCCGCCGCCACTTCGGCCTTACCGTCGCCGTTGGCACGGACGGTGCGCCGCAGCAGCATCCGATCCGTGAGAGTGACGCCCGATTCGGCGAACGCCACCGCGTGCACGGCTCCTCGCTCGGTGCTGACGCCGAGGGTTACCACAGATCCTGCTGCCACAAGTCTTGCCTTCCCCTATGCGAAACGGTGCGGGACGGGACCACACAGGGTCCGTCACTTCGCGGTAGGTCTGGTGCGGCGTGAGCTGGCTAGCCGCGAATAAGCGTGCAGATAGACGCACACTTATCTGATGATTCGTCACCGGTCAGGGCATGGATGGGTCGGGATTTCAGCCAGTTGTTGACACGCTGTCGGTAGAGGCGTGTCGCGGATCTGTGTATACCGCTAGCCTGGATGGGTGGAAGTACACGCGCAGGCCCGGTCACCGCAGAGCCGTCCGGACCCTGCGCTGGAATTGCAGGACGACCCGCAGGAGTTGATGCCGCGCAAGCGGCCGACGCAGGAGCGCAGCAAGCGCAAATTCGACGCCCTGCTGGCGTCTTCGCGCGAGCTGCTGGTCGAGGTGGGGTTCGAATCGTTCACCTGTGAAGAGGTCGCGCAGCGCGCCGAGGTGCCGATCGGCACCCTGTACCAGTTCTTCGCCAACAAGTACGTGATCGTCTGCGAGCTCAATCGGCAAGACCTGGTTGCGGTTTCCCGCGAGCTGGCCGACTTCCACGGTGAAGTACCTTCGCTGGACTGGTTGCGGCACATGAATCAGTTCGTCGACCACATGGCGAACCTGTGGACCACCGACCCGTCACGGCGCGAAGTGTGGCTGGCGATGCAGTCGACCCCGTCCACGCGGGCCACGGGCGCGCTGCACGAGAAGGAATTCGCCGCGGTCGTCTCGCAGATGCTGCGGCCGCTGACCCCGCGCACACCGCGCGCCCGGCGCACGATGATGGCCGAGGTGCTGGTGCACGTCGTGTATTCGATGCTGAATTTCTCGGTGCAGGAAGATCAATCGAACACCGATGCCGTCGCCGAACTCAAGCGGCTGATGGTGGCGTATCTGCTCGTCGCGGAAAAAGAATCGCGGCAATCCCGCCCCGCGGATTCTGCCGACGGCTGAGAGCGCCGCTGGTCGGCAACCGGGCCAACGGTAGGTCACTCGCCGGGTTCTGGATGTACCCGGCGAGTGACCCGTGTTCTCGCGAGATCAGTTGTCGCGCTGGCTGGTGCCTACTCGTCCTTCGATCAGGTCGGCCAGTTCACCGGGATCTTCCAGCACCACCATCGCCGCGGCGGTGTCGCCGTCGTGGGTCAGCGACAGGTGCACGCGCACTCGCGGCAGGAATTCCGCGGCGAGGCCGTGCAGTTTGATGCTCGGCCTGCCCCAGGCATCGTTGACGACTTCGATCAGCGGATACGGGTTGTCGCCGATCTGTGGGCTGCGGGCGAAGCGAGACGATGCCCAGGCTTTGAGCACCGCCTCCTTCGCGGCCCAGCGTGCGGCGAAGCTGCGGGCCGGGTCGGTTTGCTTGCTCTGGCAGTAGCGACGTTCACCAGCGGTGAATGTCTCCCTGAGCATGGTCGACCCGGGCCGTTGCAGCTGTTCGGCGAACTCGGAGATGGTCACCAAGTCCAAGCCGATACCGAGAATCGTCACGAAGCGCCAGCCTACGACGCTTCGGTCGGCTGCGGAGCGATTTGCCCGGTGCCGCAACCCCATCCGTTCGCGCTGTAGACGCCGTCGCTGTCCAGGCGGGCCTGCGGCGAGAGCAGCATGTCGGCCTCGAGCTGACGAATCTGCTTGGCCGGCGTGCCGTCGGCGCCGAGGCGACGGTCGGCAGGCTTCTCGTACAGTGCCGAGCCGCCGCACATGGCCTCGGCGAACCGCTGCCTGCCCGCGAGCTGACGCGTCTGCGCCCGCTCCTGGTATTCGGCCCGCGCGGCCGGTTCGATCGCGGCCAGGAACGCCTGCGGATGGACCACCGCGAGCAGACCGGACACGTGACCGAAGCCGAGCGAGGTCACCAGACCCGCCTTCAGCGCGAACTTCTCGCCGAAGCGCAGCGGCTCGCGCGCCCACACCAGGTGCGGGTAGCCCGCCATCTTCTCGTCGACACAGTCCAGGCTCCGGTTCGGCGGCACCACACCGTTTTCCAGCACCTGGCACAGGCCGATGAGCTGGAACGCCGCCGCGCCGCCCTTCGCATGGCCGGTGAGGCTCTTCTGCGAGACCACGAACAGCGGTGCGCCGTCGGTGCGACCCAGCGCGCCCGCGAGCCGCTCGTGCAGCTCCGACTCGTTGGGATCGTTGGCCGCGGTGGAGGTGTCGTGCTTGGAGATCACCGCGATGTCATCGGGGGTCACGCCGAGCTTGCGCAGTTCGGCCGCCAGTCGCGACTCGCGCCCACCTCGCCCCGCCCCCAGCGCGCCGAGACCCGGCGCCGGGATGGAGGTGTGCACACCATCGGCGAAGGACTGGGCGAAGGCGATGACGCCGAGCACCGGCAGACCCATCTGCACGGCCACGTCACCGCGGGCCAGCAGCACGGTGCCGCCACCCTGCGACTCCACGAACCCGCCGCGGCGACGGTCGTTGGCGCGGGAGAAGTAGCGGTCGCTGATTCCCTTGGCACGCATGCTCGCCGAGTCGGCGGTGGCCGACATGTCACCGAAGCCGACGATGCCTTCGATACCCAGATCGTCGAAACCACCGGCGACCACGACCTCGGCCTTACCGAGCCGGATCTTGTCGACGCCTTCCTCGACCGACACCGCCGCCGTGGCGCAGGCCGCGACCGGGTGCACCATGGCGCCGTAGCTGCCCACGTAGGACTGCACGACGTGCGCGAGGGCGACGTTGGGCAGCGCCTCCTGCAGGATGTCGTTCGGGCGCGGTTCGCCGAGCAGGTTGTCGACGTAGAGCGAGCGCATCGAGGACATGCCGCCCATGCCGGTGCCCTGGGTGTTGGCCACCAGGCTCGGGTGCACCCAGCTCATCAGCTCGTCGGGGCTGAAGCCCGCGCCGACGAACGCGTCGACGGTGCAGACGATGTTCCACAGCGCGACCCGGTCGATCGAGGCGGCCATGTCGGCCGAGACGCCCCAGATGGTGGGGTCCCAGCCGGTCGGGATCTGGCCACCGACCACCCGCGACAGCTTCGCCTTGCGCGGCACCCGGATCTCGGTGCCCGCCTGACGAGTCACGGTCCAGTCGCCCGAACCTTCGACCGGGCTGATCACCGTGTGCTCGGGATCGGCGGTGTGGAAGGTGCGCGCCTCCGCCTCGTTCGCGACGGTGAACGACAGGTCCTGATCGAGGAACACCGAGGTGAGCAGCGGGGCGGCGTTGTCGAGCATGGCGCCGTCGTCTTCGTAGCGGCGCACACCGCAGCGTTCGACGACGGTGTCGTGGTAGCGCTGCGCGACTTCGGCTTCGGGCACGAAGTCACCGGATTCGGTGTCGTACCAGCCGGGCTTTGGTTCGTTCTCCCAGCGGATCAGACCGGTGGTCCAGGCCAGTTCGAGCACGCCGGCGGCCGAGAGCTTGTCTTCGACCTCCATCTCGAAACGGGTGCGCGCGGAGCCGTACGGGCCGAGCTCACCCGCACCGACGATGACGACCATGTCGCTGAGATCCGCGGTGACCTGACCCCAATCCGGCACCGGCAGTGCCGAACTCAGGGTGGGCGGTGCGGGCAGCGCGGCGATCGTCGCGGCGGTCGCGGCCTGTTCGATCGGCTCGGCCGCGACCTCCTGCGCCTGCTTGGCGAGCGCGGGCAGGTCGAGCTTGGCGCGCGCCAGACCACCGGTGAGGTCGATCTGCTGCGGGCCGGTGATGGTCACCTGACGAGCACGCGAGGTGCACCACTTGAGCAGTTCGTCGGCCATCTCGGTGGTCGACCAGGTGTGCACGCCCGCCTTCTCCACGGCCTCGACCATCGGGTCGTTGTGGCCCATCAGCCCGGTGCCGCGCACCCAGCCGATCAGCGCGTGCACCAGCGTCACCCGTGCGGCCCAGGACTTCTCGGCCTTCCACTTCAAGACCACCGCGTCGAGCGCGGCCTTGGATTCGCCGTAGGCGCCGTCGCCGCCGAAGAGGCCGCGGTTGGGCGAACCCGGCAGCACCACATGCAGTTTCGCGTCGACGTCATGGTCGGCACCGAGAGCGGACAGGCCACCGATCAGGCGTTCCACCGACCACAGCAGCACGCGCATTTCCATTTCGGCGCGGGCGCCGGCGTCGGCGAGGTCACCGGCGACGCGCGGTGCCGCGAACGGCAGCAGCATCGTCGGGGTCATCGCGTCCTTGACCTTGATCTTGGCGCCGCCCGCGTTGTCGACCTGTTCGGTGCCGACCCACTCGATCAGCGCGTCGAGGTCCTGGTAGGAGGCCATATTGGCCGGGACCACCCACAGCGCCGCACCGTGGCGGGCGTTGTCGCGGTAGAGCGAGCGGTAGAACCGCAACCGCTCGTCGTTGAGCCCGGAGGTGGTGACCACCACGGTCGCGCCGCCGGCAAGGAGCTTGCCGGTCACCGCTGCCGCGATGGAACCCTTGCTGGCGCCGGTGATCACGGCGAGGTCGTCGGACCACAGACCCGGCTCGGTGGTGTCGAGCGCGGTCTTCGCGATCTGCGCGTACACCCCGGCCAGCACCGAACGGGCTTCGTGCATGGCCCGCTGCCGCCACCAGTTCGCCTGGGCGGCAACCGCGTCACCGGCACCGGCGAAACCGTCGATCGACTGCTGCGCGGTGGTGGCGTCGTCGCCGAGCCACATCTTCGCGAGGTCTTCGCGGGCGGTGGCCCATCGGTCGTCGATGAGAACGGCCTTGCGGGCATCGAACGCGGGGGCGACCAAACGCGGCCAGTCCGAACCCAATTCGGCCGACACGAGGTCGACGAGCGTGTCAGGCGTCGCTTCGGGAGCGCTTACCTTCTCGCTGAGGCCGAGCTGTTCGAGCACCACCCGGGCCGCGGTGGCGAGCACGCCGTCGCGACCGGTGATCTGCTCGGTGAACTCACCGAGCGCCGCCGCGTCGACGGTGCCGCCTGCCGCGCCACCCGCCGAGGGCATCGAGACCGCGACACCGCGTCGTGCGGCCACCGCCTGCACGGCCGCGTCGATGGCCGCGTCTACCGATGCCGCGTCGCTGAGCGCACCGGCGGCGAGACCGCCGAGGTCGCCGCCGCGCACGCTGGCACCTTCACGGGTGCCGAGCGAGACCTCGGCAGTGACGTGGCTGGCCCAGCCGTCGCCGAGTTCCCAGACCTTCTTGACCCGGTCGGCGATGGCGGCGGGCCGCTTGCCCGACGGGCCGAAGACCTTGCGCAGGTGGTCGCCGATGGCATCGGTGAGCACGGTGCCGAAGGGCTTGTAGGTGCGGGCCAGGCGTTCGACGGTGGCGGCCAGTGCGCCCATGTCGGCGTCGGCGGCACCGTCGATGGCACCGAGGGAGAGTTCGGCACCGAGGTCGACGAGCAGCTGGTTACGCCGTGAGGAGACACCGTCGCAGAGGCCCTCGATGGTGTCGACCGGGCCGATCTGGTCCAGGCGCAGCTTGGTCCACAGCGCGATGAGCACGCGGGTGGCGTCGGCGGCGCTGAAGGCGATGTCGTCGGGGCGCGGGCCGCCGGTCGCCACCGGAGCGGCGGCGGCGACGGGGGCCGCCGCGGCCGTGGTTTCGACCGGGGTCTCGTCGATGTCGTCGACCGGCACCGGATCGGTGTCGGTGGAGTAGACGACGGCCGCGTCACGCTCGACATTGACGACCTCCACGGTCGCCCCGCCGAACGCGGGCAGCTTCAGCGTCTGCGAGGCCAGGTTCGCCACGGTCGGGGTGGCGCCGAGGCCGATCTCGACGAACCGTTCGACACCGAGACCACCGTGCGCGGTGTCGGTGAACAGCAGGTCCTGGGTCTCGATCCAGCGCACCGGGCTGGCGAACTGCCACGCCAGCAGCTCGATCAGCACCACGCGGCACAGCTCGGCATCGCGCTGCGCCCAGTTGCCGAAATCGGCCAGCACGGCCACGAGGGGCTCCGACGGCACGAGTTCGGCGATCTCGGCGAGGAACGCGCGATCGAGAGAGAACGGACGGGGCACCAGGTTCGGAATGTAGCGTCCGACCAGGACTTCCGGGTGCACTTCGGCGGGCAGCAGCTGCTCGAGCTTGTGCCGGAACTCCGGCACACCGTCGCGCAGCACCGAGGAGTGGAACGGCACGTCGATGCCGGGCACCAGGATGAAGGCCCGCTTGCCACCGAATTCGGCACGGCGGCGGTCGATTTCGGTCTCGAGTGCCTCGAGCCCGGCGACCGTGCCCGCGATGGCGTACTGGGAGCCGCGCAGGTTCAGGTTCACCACCTCGAGGAATTCACCGGTCGCCGCGCCGATGCTGTTGACGAAGTCGATCACCTCGGTATCGGGCAGCCCGATCTGCGACGGGCGGATGGCGGCCATCCGATAGTCGCTGCGGCCCTGCGCGTCACGCGGTACCAGTTCGTGCATGGCCGAGCCGCGCTGGAACACCACCTCGAGCACGGCCTCCAGGGGCAGCACACCGGCGACGGCGGCGAGGGCGTTGTACTCACCGACCGAGTGACCGGCCAGCATCGCGCCTTCGACGAACGCGCCCGCTTCGCGCAGCTCGGCGACCTGGGCCACGCCGAGGGTGGCCATGGCGACCTGGGTGAACTGGGTCAGGTGCAGCACGCCGTCCGGGTGCCGGTGTTCGACACCACGCGCCTTGAGGTAGGTCGGGTTGTCGCGCACCACCGCCAGGATCGAGAAACCGAGGGCTTCGCGGGTGTGCGCGTCGGCACGCTCCCACACCCGCTTGGCCGCCTTCGAGCGGGTCAGCGCGTCCAGGCCCATCCCCTTGCGCTGGATGCCCTGGCCCGGGAAGGCGTACACGGTCTTCGGGGCGGCGGTGCGCCCGGTCGCGGTCATGACCAGGTCACCGTCGACGCGGCAGGAGACCTCGACGATCTCGGCGCCCGCGTCCACCGCGATCCGCTCCACCCGCACGTCCACGGTCGCGCCGGGGCGCACCATGCCGAGGAACCGGGTGGTCCATGCCGTGAGAGTGCGTGCGGGAACGGACTTTTCGGGATCCACCGCGACCACCGCGTGCTGGGCGGCGGCCGAGAGCCACATGCCGTGCACGATCGGGCTGCCCAGGCCGGCCAGCTTGGCGGCGGCATCGGAGGTGTGGATCGGGTTGTGGTCGCCGGAGACGGCGGCGAAGGCGTGCATGGCGCGCGGGGCGGCCATGCTGACATCGCGGCGACGGCGGCGCGGGGTGTCGGTGGCGTCGCCGGAGACCGCACCGGCCGCGCGCGGCGGATCGGTGAGCTCGCCCGCGCCGTTGCGGCCGCGGATGGCGAACCGTTCGACGAGGCGGGCCAGCGGGGTGGCGTCGAGTCCCTGGTCGAGGATCAGCCCGACGTGCACCTCGACCTCGACCACGCGGCCCATGTCGGTGTCGACCACCGCACCGCCCTCGGCACGGACGACGAGAATGCTGGTCTCCGAAGGCAATTCGTCGAGCAGGTCGATCTGATGGTCCAGGTGGACCAGGTCGAGCATGCCCTCGATGACGGAACCACCCACCGGGGTGCGCGCCGCGCCGAGTACCGCGAACACCGCGGGCCAGCAGGCACCGACCAGCACGTCGGGGGCGGTGCGCCCGAGGGTGCTGAGGGTGTCGGGCAGGCCCGAGCCGGTGACCCCGGCATGGTCGGCGATCAGATCCGGCATCCACGCCAGATTGAGGTGTGCCACACCGGCTTTCACCTCGGGCAGCGACTTCCCGGCGGCCACGCCGAGCAGTGCCGACATCGCGGTTTCGGCATCGGCCTCGGTGATCACCGGCGCGCCACCGGAATACACGCTCGCGGGCACGGTGACGCGGATCCGGACGTTGTCGCCGGCGAGCGGCACCGTCAGCTCCACATAGCTGAATTCTGCTTCGGGACCGGTGGTTTCGGTCAGGGTGGCGCCGGTGCCCTGATGCACCGCACTCCCCGCCTCGATGGTCCACTCGGAGATCTCGCCGAGGCGGTGCACCGGGTTGACGGTGGTGCGCCCGGCCCACTGCACGTCGGGGGCGGCGAGCACGGTGTCGATCGGACCCGCGACGACACCCGCGGCGCGACGCGCATCCACTGCCTCCGGCACGACACCGTCCCTGACCAGGCTGAACGCGGTGTCCTGTTCGAACCGGTCGAGCAGCTCGCCCACCGGCTCGTCCACGCGGGTGATACCGGCGACGGCGACGGTGCCGGGGATGACGCACACCTGATCGGCCGAGTAGCGCCGATCATGGGCCTGCCACAGCGAATCCGAGCGCCACCAGCGCCGCACATCGGCGTCGACGACAGGCACGAAGTTCACCGGTTTGCCCGGCGTCTTGCACAGCGAGACGAAGAACGGCACGTCGGCCGGGTGCAGCACGGTGTCGGCGACGGTCGGGTACTGCTTCTTCAGCGCGCACAGCGCCTGCACCGGGTGCTCGAAGGCTTCGTCGCCGGCGAACAAGGTTTCGATCTCGCCGCTGTCGGCCGCGTTGAGCCGGGATTCGGTGCGGCGCATCATCTCCGCGAACCGGTCGCGCCAGCTGATGTCGAGCCAGTCCGAGCGGGTGGCGTCGCGGATCGCGTCACCGATATCGCTGCCGCAATCGAACGAGATCGGCACGTCACTCGTAACAGCAAGGGAGACATAGCGTTCCAGCCACTGCTGGTAGGTCATGGTGGCGATGTCGCCGAAGTAGGGCTTGGCGGTGGCGTCGAGCGCCGCGATGATCTCGGCGCGGCGGCTCGCCACAGCGTCGGCATCGCCGGCGACCTCGTCGAGCAGGCGGCCGGTGCGCGAGGCGGCATTGTCGATCTCGTGGATATCGGCGCCCAATTGGCTTCGCCCGGATGCCATTCCGCCATTCGCGGTACCCGCACCGACCCAGTCGGGGGTGCCGGGAGTGTCGACGAGCAGCTGCTTCACCTCGGGCGAGGTGGTCGCTTCGAGGGTGGCCATGGCCGCGGTGCCGACGAGCACACCGTCGAGCGGCATCAGCGGGTAGCCGTAGCCGGTGGACCAGGTGCCGGTGAGGTAGTCGGTGGCGCGCTCGGGGGTGCCGATGCCGCCGCCGACGCAGATCACCACGTTGGCGTGGCCGCGCAGCTGGGCGTAGGTGGCCAGCAGCAGGTCGTCGAGGTCTTCCCAGGAGTGGTGCCCGCCTGCCTTGCCGCCTTCGATGTGCATGATCACCGGGTAGTCCGGGACCGCGTCGGCGATGCGCAGGACGGCCTTGATCTGGGCGACGGTGCCCGGCTTGAACGCGACGTGGCTGATGCCCGCCTCGGACAGCTCACCGATCAGCGCGACGGCTTCGTCGAGTTCGGGGATGCCCGCGGTGACGATCACGCCGTCGATCGGCGCACCCGCCGCCCGCGCCTTCTGCACCAGCCGCTTGCCGCCCAGCTGCAACTTCCACAGGTAGGGATCGAGGAACAGCGAGTTGAACTGCACCGCGCGACCCGGCTGCAGCAGCTGACGCAGCTCGGTCATCCGGTCGGCGAAGATCTGCTCGGTCACCTGTCCGCCACCGGCCAGCTCGGCCCAGTGCCCCGCATTGGCCGCGGCCGCAACGATTTTCGCGTCGACGGTGGTCGGGGTCATGCCCGCCAGCAGGATCGGCGAGCGGCCGGTGAGCTTGGTGAACGCAGTCTCCACGACGATGCGGCCGTTGGGCAAGCACACCGGTTTCGGCGCGAACGCCGACCACGGCGTCGACGGCTCCGGCGCGGCACCCGGGGTGAGCAGGCTGCGCTGACCGGCGCGGGTGGCGGCGGCGATCACGCCGACGCCGGTGCCCTTGAGCGCGCCGCCGGTCACCCGCGAGAGCAGGTCGCCGGGGCCCAGATCGAGGATCCACTGTGCGCCCGCGTCGACCACGGCATCGACGGTGGCGACCCAGTCGATCGGGTCGACGAGCACCTGCTGGGTCAGGGCGGCGGCGAGGTCGGCGTCGATCTCACACTGGCGAGCCCAGCCCGCGACCAGTTCGACGGTCTCGGCCAGCGCCGGGTGGTGGAAGGCGACGTCGACGGAGATGTCCTCGAACACGGGCGCGAAGACCGCGCCACCGCGGGCCTTGCTCTCGCGCTCACGGGTCTGCTCGTCGTGCAGCTGCGCGCAACGCGTGCGCACCCGATCGAGCTGCGCGGGCGCACCCGAGAGCACGACGCGCCTGCGTCCGTTGCGGATCGACACGACCGCGGCGATCGCGGGGTCGACTCCTTCCGCCACCTCGGTGACGATCGCCCGCAGCTGTTCGGGATCCACGTTAGATACCGCGACCATCGGCGAGCGCTCGCCCACCGGCATCAGTCCCCGCCTGCGCGCGACGAGCCCGGCGGCCGCACCGACGAGCTGGGCGATGGCCAGCAGCTCCGCGTCACGTGTGCCGCCCGCTTCGACCGCGGCGGCGGCGAACAGCCCCTGCGAATGTCCGACGATCGCGACGGGCGCGTGCTCGGCCGGGTCGAGGCCCTGCAACCGCAACGCCCTGGTCGCGGCGAGCTGGGCCAGCAGCACACCCGGCATGGAAACGGCCACCGAGCGCAGCACCGAGTCCGCGGGTGCCGAGGAGGGCTCCTCCGGCTCGTCGAGCTCGCTCTCGAGCACCCAGCCCATCGGATCGAAACCACCGGGGCGCACCACCAGCAACTGCGTCGCAACCGGGTCGATCAGCGCGGACGCGTCATTGACCAGCGCGGTCAGCTCGGGCTCCAGCGCGCTGTCGCGCCCGATCTCCTCGAGCTCGCGCAGCCACTGCGCACCCTGTCCACCGAACGCCAACGCGTATCCCGCCCCGTTGCGCAGCTGCTCGAGCAGCGCCGCGCGGGCACCTCTCGCCGGGCCACGACCATTCGTCTTCGTGGTCGCTTCCGTGCCGATTTCGGTGCTCTCGTTGATCGTCAAGACGCTCGACTTCCTTCTCCTGGCGTGTCGCCCACCGACGGCACGCACACGTTTCCGGCAGCCCCTCGGGCCTGTTGAGAGCCACAATCGCACAAAATCATGAGGAAAGCCTCACGTTTCCGGCCCAGCCAATGGCTACCGCCCAGTATTTTCAGACGTCCGTACCACAATCATCTGAAACATGACGCAGCCTCATGTTTGAACACGCAGGTCCAGCCTGTTACCGGGGTTCTCAAACATGAGTGCCCCTCACATTGAGGTTTACCGAATCGTTATAATCCCAGGTAGTGTTACCCACGAGTACGCCACGCCGCCCCAACGCTTCGCGCAGCCCGATTCGCCCGGTAGAGTTTGGACGGTCGTACACATCCAAGCGCGAGTGGCGAAATTGGCAGACGCGCCAGATTTAGGTTCTGGTGTCCACGGACGTAGGGGTTCAAGTCCCCTCTCGCGCACCACTCGAACACGTATTCGTGGCAAATTTGCCGGAAGTGCGTGTTCGAACACCCTTCGAACACCTCTCGGGCACGCACACGTCCCAGATTTGCTGCAGATGCGTGTTCGAGCACCCTCGAACACGCACTTCTCGCAGTTGGTTCATGGAGGGAGGTGCTCGTCATGCTGATCGCGCCGATCGTCCCGCCCCCAACGCCGCTGGACGAACTCATCGAGCACATGCGGGGCACAGCCGACACAGTCTCGGCCCGCACCGGCAACGACATGGCCTAGGCATGTGCGCGGTCGGCGCCGCTTGGCGTATCCACGACCGAGCAATACTCGACGCACTCGGCTGGCCCCCGGCAACCCGTCTCGGCATCCGCGGCGTCGACGACGGCGTCCGGCTCGTCGCCTGGGCCGAGCACGGCATCGCCGAAGTCAACACCAACCGCTACTTCCGTGTCCCGTTCCGGCAACGACGCCGAGCCGAACTGCACATCGGCGACAAGGTCCTACTCGTCGCGCACCTCACCCCCGACCACCTCGCGATCTACCCGCCCCGCGCACTCCACGCGTTCTTCGGCAACCACCGACGACTGCTGGAGGCATAACCAATGCCCCCGACACACCACCCGACGGCCGATCCGGCCGCGATCGAGGCGACCCGAGTCCTGCTGTGCCAGATCGGAATTACGCCCTCCGACCTGATGGCAACGATTCCGGAATATCCCACCTTCGCCCACGCCATCTCGCAACTTCGACCCACCCTCACTCTGGGCACCTACCGTGCGCACCTCGACAGACTCGAAAACACTTGGCCCAAGCAACAACTCGACGAGGTGTCCGTCGCCGACCTCGACCGGCAAGCCCGCGACGTGCAAGCGAGCAGCAGAATCAACCGCAGCAGCCGAGACGGCTCCGGCGCACGAGAACATTTCGTCAACGCCGTCCGCTGCCTCTACCGCTACGCCGAGAACAACAACTGGATCCAGCCCCACCGAAACCCGGCCCGCCAGTTGACGATCCCCACCCGACAACCCTCACACCGGCACGCGATCCCCTCGCCGCGGCTGGCCGAGATCTGCCAAGTCGCCGCCGTCACCGGAAACGACCGCGAACCCGACAGCCTCACCTTGCGACTCCACATCGAAACCGCCTGCCGCCGCGAAGGTGCCCTCCGACTACGCCCCGACGACCTCGACACCGAGCTGTGCCTCGTCCTGCTCCGAAAGAAGGGCGGCCGCGATCGGTGGCAACCGATCTCGAGCAAATGCCACATCCGGCCATTCGGCTGTGGACGCCGACACAGAGGACCGGGGCATTCCCCGGAGTCTGATCGACCGCCGGTTACTTTCGAAGTCCCCGCAGCCGACAACCGCGCAGTACCCGAATTGCATCTCTCAGCAGCTCGTGGTCCGCCGATCGCGCTGCTGAGACCGCGAGACGTTCGTGCGCACCGACGCGGATGTGAGCCTGCGCGGTGCCGGTGCATTGCCGTGAGAGCATGCCCGTCGACGGATTCCAGGCTATCGGCCTGCCGAGGTCAGTGGCTACTCGCTATGCTCGAAACAGCAACTGCGACGAGGGGGATCGTGAGCGAAGCGCCACCGAACTGGTATCCGGACCCGCATGACAACGGCTTTCTGCGGTACTGGGACGGCATCGCCTGGACTGGTGACCGGGTACCGAACGACGCAGTCGCGCAAGATCAGTCCGATGCCATCGGTGCATCGAAGGTGCCGCTGCTCGGTGCTCGTGGCTTCGCGAAGAAGCAGTCGCAGGAACTGGCCGACGCACTCACCGAGATCCAGAGGCTACGAGGGCAACTCGAGCAGACTGGTGGCCTCGAGTTAGCCGAACTCCAGCGACTACGCGACCAGTTCGCCGCCCAGGTCACCGATCAGCAGGCATTGCTGGATACAGTGCTCGCTCAGCTGACCGAGGCTCGGGCCGAAGTGATCAGTACTCGCGACGAGCATGTCCTCCAGGAAATCGGGATCTACGACTACCGTCATCCCCTGACGGATTCGGTCGCCTACCGAGACGCACTCGCACGCCTACAGGGTGAAATCAAGGCCATGGCTCGGCGTGACGGCGGCGCGATCGAGGCACAGAAGGCTTGGGTGGTCGAGGGGTCGGCTGCACAGGGCCGCAAGATGATCCGCGAATACTCGAAGCTGATGCTGCGCGCCTACAACGCCGAAGCCGACAATCTCGTGCGCAGTCTCAAGCCCTACAAGTTACCCACCGCACTCGATCGACTCGACAAGATCGCCCTCACCCTTGAACAATTCGGCGCGACCATGTCGCTGCGCGTAGCACCCGCCTATCACCAATTCCGCCGCCGCGAACTGGAACTCACCGCCGACCATCTCGAACTGCTCGCACGCCAGAAAGAGTACGAACGAGAGGAGCGTGACCGCCTCCGTGAAGAACGTCGCGCACACGAAGAACTCGCGCGCGAGCAGACCAGACTCGAACAGCAGCAACAACGACATCGCGATGCCCTGGCCGCGCTCGAAGCCGCTGGCACGATGAATCCGGAGGCGTCCGGCGCGCTGCAGGCGAAGCTGGCCGAACTCGACCTGGCGATCGCCAGCATCAGGAACCGGGCGGGCAATCTTCGCGCCGGACACATCTACGTCATCTCCAACATCGGCGCGTTCGGTGCAGGTGTGGTCCAGATCGGGTTGACCCGCCGGTTCGATCCGTGGGAACGGATCCGAGACCTCAGCAACGCGTCGGTGCCCTTCGGCTACGACGTCCACACATTGTTCTTCGACAACGACGCCGCCGGAATCGAAGACGAGCTGCACAGCCGACTCGAGCACAAGCGAGTCAACAAGGTCAACCGGCGTCGAGAGTTCTTCTACGCCAACCCCGCTGAAGTCCGCGAGCACCTCCGGGAACTGACCACACAACTGTTGGAGTTCACCGAGCTGCCCGAAGCCGTCCAATACCGCCAAAGCCATCCCGCCGTGAGCGATAGCACCCCGAATTGACACAGGAGGACGATCACACCATGTCGAATCCACAGAGCCAGTTGATGATTCACACTGACGGCAGCGCTGACGACCTGTTCCGGCTGAAGGAATGGCTCAATGGCACCGATGAGCTGCGCGGCAGAGTAACGCTGCCCACCAGCCGGATTCGCCCCGGCGAGATGGGCGGGCTCACCGACGTCCTCGTCGTTGCGGTCGGCGCCGGCGGAATCGCGCCCGTACTCATCCAGTCCCTGACCGGATGGCTCACCGCCCGCCGATCCGACATCACGCTCACGCTCAAAACCGGTGAGCACACCGAAATAACCGTTGACCTCAAAAGGATCAAGCAACCGGAGGTCACCAAAACCCTGCAGTCCATGCTGGAAAGGTTCGATAACCGGCAATGACACCGGCAGCGAATCGTGACGGCTGGCGTGCGGTCCTCATCGGAGTGAGCCGCTACATCGATACCGAATTCACCGGCATTCCGGCCGCCACCACCAACATCATAGATCTCGCCAGGCTCCTGACCGCGCCGACCGGCGGCGCGCTCGCTGCCGAGCACTGCATCGCACTCCCCGATCCCGACGTCGCGACGCAAGTAGGCAAAGCGATCGCCGCCGCCGCGGACGGGGCCGATGATGTCCTGCTCGTGTACTACACCGGGCACGGTGTGGTGGATCGGTACGGTCGGCTGTACCTGACGCTGCCCGGCACCGACCACCACCACCCCGAGTGGGGTTCGGTGCCGTTTTCGACGCTGCGCGATGAACTCTTGGAAAGCCGAGCGGGCACTCGGATCCTGATCCTGGACTGCTGCTTCTCGGGCCGCGCCTTCGAAGCTATGACATCGGCCGCCGCCGCCGTCGATGGCCAAATCGATGTCAAAGGCACCTACACCATTGCGTCCTCGGCCAGGGATGTGTCCTCGATAGCCCCCGAAGGCGAGCGGCACACCGCCTTCACCGGAGCCTTGCTGCACGCTGCCACCGAGATCGGCCTCACCCTCGATCAGCTCTATCGACGGGTCGAGCAGATCCTGCACCACGGCGGCCACCCCCGGCCACAACGACGCAGCGTCGCCGGCGCCGGAGATCTACGCCTGTTCACCGCACCCGATCATCGAGTTGCCCCCGTCGACGAGCCGGTCATGGCAGACGTCGACAATGCGACCCTGTTCTTCAACGGTGGACGCTGCGCCGACCGAAACGATCTCCCCAAGGCGGAGGGACTGTGGCGACGCGCCGCAACCCAGGGGCACACCGGCGCGATGAACAATCTCGCCAACTCACTGTTGGACCGAAACGAGGCCCGCGACGCATACGACTGGTACAGCAAGGCCGCCGAACTCGGCAACGCCGACGCCATGACCAATCTGGCACAACTGCTCTACACACTGAAGCACCGTGATGACGCCGAGCGTTGGTGCCGCCTGGCGGCCTCGACCGACCACACCGACGCCATGTACAACCTCGCCGTGATGCTGGACAAATCTCTCCGGTTCGACGAAGCCCTCCTCTGGTATCAGAAAGCCGCGAACGCTGGTCACACCGACGCGATGCACAACCTCGCGATCCGGCTCCGCCATCGCGGACAAATCTCCGAGGCAGCCGCCTGGTGGCGCAACGCCGGACACAAACACCCACAACGCACCAGCGACAAGCCACGCGGTCTCAGTTCCCCAGCACGATCACGGTGAGCGAGAGACCAACACAATCGCCGGAACCAGACGACGCGGAACACCGAACTTGTCACGGTCGCAGCAGTGCAGGCCCGTGGGCGTTCGCCCCGCCGCCCACGCTACGGTGGAGCGACGATCGGCCAGTAGGAGTGTCAGGTGCACCGCACGTCGGAGCAGAGCGAACCATCCGGATCGGTCCATCCACATTGGATCACGGTTCAAACCACCCGGACAGTGCTGGTCGTCGTTCACACCATCACCGCATGGAATCGCCTGTCGGATATTCTTCCCACTTTCGATTCCGACCGTCGCGTCCAGCTCGTATTCACTTTTCCCGACGTATCGAATGTCACCGGTGACGTGGAGCGACAACTCGGCTCATCCGGCGCAAAGATAATTACGTGGGACCGCGCCTTGACGGACAAATTCGACCTTGCGATTTCAGTGCACCACAGTGGAGATCTGCACAAGATTTCTGCACCACTCGCAATAATGTCACACGGAATGGGCTATAGTAAGATAGCTCGGGAATCGGGAATCGGGAATCGGGAATCGGGAATCGGGAATCGGGAATCGGGAATCGGGAATCGGGAATCGGGAATCGGGAACGTCTACGGCCTCGGTCGCGAATGGCTGGTCCGGGATGGTTCCGTCCCCGCAGCGGTCGTCCTCTCCCACGTCAATGATCGGCAGCGTCTTACGCTCACAGCTCCCGAAGCTCTACCCAATGCGGTAGTTGCCGGCGACCCTTGTTATGACCGCATGCAAGCCAGCTCGCATTACCGGCATGCCTATCGCGCAGCCCTTGGCGCACGAGCAGACACCACCGTTGTTACGGTGTCGTCGACGTGGGGCCCAGGTTCACTACTGGGGCAGCACCCCGACCTGATCAATGACTTGCTCAGCGAGCTCACGCTCGACAACAACATTCTTGCTGCGGTCGTTCATCCGAACGTCTGGTTCGCCCACGGCCCACTACAGCTGCGCACGTGGCTGGCCGATGCTGTTCGGTCCGGGCTCCGCCTCATCCCTCCGATCAGGGGATGGCAGCAGACTGTCCTGGCGTCCGACGTCATGGTCGGCGACCACGGCGCGGTCACCAGTTATGCAGCTGCCCAAGGGATTCCCACCCTCCTCGCAGCGTTCCCCCACGAGGAGGTCGCCACCGGCTCGGCACCGGACATACTCGGCGACCTGGCACCGACCTTGCATCCCCTGCTACCGCTACCCGGCCAAATCGCGCAAGCGATCACCACCCACGACAGCACCCGCATGCAGGCGGTGACGTCGCTGGCTACCTCCCGACCAGGCGCCTGCCTCGACACGCTGCGATCGACATTCTATGAGCTGCTGAACCTCTCGGAGCCCGACCACCCTGCTCCGGAGTTCCCTTATGCCGCAGCAGATCTCATGCCCGAAACCCAGCCTTTACAGGCATGCTGGGTCGCATGCGAACCGGAACCGAACAGATCCTCCACATCGTCGGTCCGCATCCGTCGATGGCCCGCCGATGTCACACCGCGGCGAAATCGGGGCCACCGCACAACGGATGCCTGTCTGGTGGTGCACGAAGATCACCCTCGGCGGGACCTCAATCGCAATGCTGACATCATCGTGGTGTCGAAACGTCCCGATATCGATTCCGATGAACTGCTGCGCCGAACGCTGCAGCACCGTCCATCGTGCTCGGTCGCGGTAGTCGAGGTCGGTCCCGGACGGCTACGCTTGCGCCACCGTGTCGGCGGGCTTTCGGAGGCAATATCGCCGAACCCGGTCCGCGGGCCGATGCCGACCGCGGGCATCGCGGCTACGGCACACACCATGGCGAAAAACAGCCGGGCCGCTGGCCGCGAACTGACAATGCTGATCGGCGATCAGCGAATCTCCTTCGCCCTCAAAGACATCGACTCCGAACCCAGCTGACCTCGAATCCCCCCTCAGCTGCGCGACGTCGCGAACGGGCGTCAGATACAGTGAGGCCATCGACGCTGGTCCCGGGGGAAGGCAGGTCAGTGAGCGCGAGCGCGACACCACCGTGGGCGAACCCGTTCATTCCCAGACAGCCGGTCATGGACGACATGGCGGCACATGTCCACCAATGCCGAACACACGGTCTCCCCGCCCTGATGTATGTCTTCGGTCTCGAAGGACTCGGTGTTTCCTGCCTGGTGACCCAGTTCTGGAGGGAACACCCAGAGCTGATCGAAGGTCAGATCATTTGGCTCGGCGGGCGCCGTTCCGACGGCACCATGGTGCCGCTCGGCGAATTGCTCACGAGGGCACTTCGACAGCTCGGAATTTCGGCGGCCGATCAAGGAGCGACCGAAGCGGAGAAGACCGACAGTCTCCATCGTGTGTGGCGTGACAAGAGATTTGTTCTCGTCGTCGACGACATCGCCAGCTGGGCTCAGATCCTGTCCTTCATCCCGGTCGATGTACCGGGCGCGATCATCATCGCGACCAGTCCTTTTCGACAGCGCGAACTCGAACAACGGGGATTTGCCGACTTCACCCCTGACCTTCTTCCGGACGAAGCCGCACGAACCTTGTTCGTAGACGGGCTGAAGGATACCGCCGAAGAGCTCGAACCAGCGATAATCGATGAACTGACCGATTTCTGTGGCGGCCTTCCACTTTTGATAAAAGTACTGTCCGCCCAGATCTACCGGCGGGCATACATGGCACAACATCTGCTGGCGCAGTTGCAGAATTCGGAGCTCCGTCTGCCCGAACTCGATGCCGAAAGGCGGATACAGAAATTCCTCGACACCGCCTACAGCAACCTCGACGAGGCCGATAAAGACGCCTTCCGTCTCCTCGGCCTCCTACCTGCGGAGCACATCGGTCTCGACGCCGCTGCCGCTGTGCTCGACGCTGCCGAGTCCGGTGCCGCCTACATCAGGCTCGAGAAATTGTCCGAGTTGAGCCTGATGACCAGTCGCGACTCGAAGCAACCCCGGTATGCCTTTCACCCGGCAGTCCACGACGACGCCCGAGACCGGGCTATGGCCACTATCTCGCCAGCAGTCCGGGACCAGGCTGTCATCACATGGGTCACCTGGTACCTACGTGAAACTTTGGCCCGGGCCAGAGCGATCTCGGACCGATGGTGGGTGTCCCCCGTCGCAAATCTACTGACCGAACTCTATGACGGTCGGGTTCCCCGATTCACCCGTTCCCAGGCCTTGGAATGGCTCGAGCTCGAAGGCCTCAACGCGATTGCGGCAGTCCGTGCGGCCCACCGTGCCCAACTACACCACCTCGTGTGGCCGTTTTGCGTGGCACTGTGGAAATACCTTCACTTGCACGGACTCTACGACGCGTGGATCGACATCCATCTGCTCGGCCTCGCCTCGGCCAGGGCCGTAGGATCTGAGCTCGGCGTGATGCAGCTGACTTCCCAGCTCGGCGCTGTCTACTTAGAACTTCGAGAATTCGACGCCGCACGCCAGCAGTTCATCGAATCGCTGGCCATCGCACGAGCCCAGAACCATGTACTCGGTGAACAGAGCGCGCTGGAGTGGCTCGGCAAGATCGCCGCCGCTGAAGGGCAATTCGCGGTTGCCCTCGCCTTCTACCAGCAGTCGTGGAACGTGATCGCGAACGCCACCGACGAGCAGATCAGCCCCACCGAACGAGCACGCGCCTTCGCCATTTTGTGGTTGCAGCGTGCCCGCGCCGAACTCGGCTCAGGAAATCCCGACCGCGCGCTCGCCGCCGCCGAACAAGCAGTCACCGCGTTCGAACCACATCCCACCGAGACCGACAACAGGGCCAAGGCGCACCTGATTCTCGGTCGTGCCCACCTCGCCCTCGGCAACGCACACACCGCGATCAGCGTGTTCGAAACAGCCTTTACACTCTTCGACGAGGAGAGGGTCGAAAAACAGAAGGCAGCCAGCAACCACCTCATCGGCGACGCGTACCGCACAGCGGGTGACCCCACCGCCGCGATCGAGCACTATCGTCTCGCGTTGGACTACTACCAGCGGGTCGGTAGCACCGCAGCCACTACTGTGGCTCGCTCGATCGCCGAGCTGAACGGCTGAGCGACACGCCTAACTCTGTCTCGCGCCATCGCAGTGGAATCTCGAACGCCTGGTGCAGAACTCTGATCCCATGCAGCCAACCCGTATACCCGGATGTGCAGACTGGCCGCCGCAGCACAGCCAAGGCTCGGTCGAGGTGACGGTCTACGGGGAGAGATGAGACTGACTGCTGGATTTGCCAATCTGCGCCTGCGACACAATACAAGTCGCCAGCGTGCTCCTGATTGTCGCCGAGGACCAGACCACGTCCGGTCGGCCGCGATCGAAGCGGCGCCCGACCAGATCGGGTGGGAACGCCGCCGCTGATGGCGCTCACTGAACTTCCCCACTGACGCTCACCGAAATTCCCCATTTGCCCGTGTGGCTCCGCCGTGAAGGGCGGGCCTCCTCCGATGCTGGTGGTTACCACACCTGACCAGCACTTTCATTCGGAGGAGGCCCGCTTTTCCATGTTGACACGTGAGGAAGATGTGGAAATCAGCGCCCTACGAGCACGAGGCTGGACGATCTCCCAGATCGCCCGCCATACCGGCCGTGACCGCAAAACCATTCGCGCCTATCTGGCCGGGGAACGCACCCCCGGCGTGCGGAAAAGGCACCTACCCGATCCGTTCGAACCGTTCCTGGACTACGTCACCGCCCGCCTGGAAGAAGACCCACACCTGTGGGCACAGACCTTGATGGACGAACTCGAACCACTGGGGTTCGCACTGTCGTATCAGTCGCTGACCCGCAACATCCGCACCCGGGCACTACGCCCGGTCTGCCAAGCATGCCGGACCGCGACCGAACGCCCCAACGCGGTCATCCCACACCTACCCGGCAGCGAAACCCAGTGGGACTGGGTCGATTTGCCCAACCCACCCTCGTCGTGGGGGTGGGGCGCTAACGCGCACCTGCTGGTCGGTTCGCTGGCCCATTCGGGCCGTTGGCGCGGCTATCTGGCACCCTCGACCGATCAACCCCACCTGATCGAGGGCCTGGACCGCGTCGCCCGCGCCTTGGGTGGGCTGACCGGATCGTGGCGGTTCGACCGCATGTCCACGGTCTGCCACCCCGCCAGCGGGCAAGTCACCGCCTCGTTCGCCGCCGTCGCGAAGTACTACACGGTGGTCCCCGCGATCTGCCCACCCCGACGCGGGAACCGCAAAGGCGTCGTGGAGAAGGCCAACCACACTGCCGCGCAACGATGGTGGCGCACCTTGGCCGACGAGGTCACCGTCGAGCAAGCCCAAGTATCTCTCGGCAAATTCTGTTCGCTGCGCACCGACACCCGACTACGCGCCACCGCTGAGGGGCGCGCCAGCGTCGCGACTGTCGCTGCGCGAGAACCGTTGCGGCCCATGCCGACCGAGCCCTATCCAGCGATGGTTGCCGAGCCCCGGGTCGCGTCGCGTCAAGCGATGATCTCTTGGCGCGGCAACCGCTACTCGGTGCCACCGGAGTTTGCCAGCGCGACGGTGATCGTGGCACAACCTTTGCGCGGCAAGATCATCGATATCGCAACGACCGACGGGATCGTGATCGCCCGCCACGAACGCGCCACCGACGGACTCGGCGCGACGGTGCGCGACCACGGACACGTCGTCGCGCTCGACACCGCCGCGATGGCCGCGGCCAACTCCGGCCGACCTCACCGCCGCAAAGAACGCATCCCACCCGGGACAGCCGCCCGCGCGGCCGCCGCGGCGCTACGCGCTGCCGTCGACCCCGCGACAGCACAGGCCTCCCTCTCGGCTGCGGATGATCCCGCGGCCACCGTCATCGATCTGGGCGCCTACGAGCGCGCCGCCACCACCAGGAGCCGAAAATGACTGCCTCCGAACCGAAAAAGACTCGCCGCCGCGTCACGGCCGCGGTCGGCGCGGACGAGACCGCGACTCGCTACCAACAACTGCGGTCGCATCTGGCTACGCTCAAACTTCACGCTGCCGCCGAAGCATTGCCAGCGGTTCTCGAGCATGCCAGCGCCGAACAGCTTTCCCCGACAGCGACATTGGAGAAGCTGTTACGGATCGAGGTCGACGACACCGAAGCCCGCCGCCTGACCGGGCGGCTGCGGTTCGCTAACCTGCCGACCCCGGCGTCGTTGGAGAACTTCGATATCGATGCCGCGTCCGGGATCGATCGGCCGCTGCTCGACGAGCTCGCTACCTGCGGTTACCTCGAAACCGCGACGAACGTGTTGCTCATCGGCACCCCGGGCACCGGCAAGACACATCTAGCGACCGGGCTGGCCCGCGCGGCCGCGCACGCCGGCTACCGCACCTACTTCACCACCGCCGCGGACCTGGCCGCTCGCTGCCACCGCGCCGCGATCGAGGGCCGCTGGGCCACCACGATGCGTTACTACGCTGGCCCGACTCTGCTGGTGATCGATGAACTGGGATATCTGCCCTTGCCCGCGGAAGCGGCATCG
Organism: Nocardia sp. IBHARD005; assembly: GCF_052814245.1. Taxonomy (NCBI): domain Bacteria; kingdom Bacillati; phylum Actinomycetota; class Actinomycetes; order Mycobacteriales; family Nocardiaceae; genus Nocardia; species Nocardia sp. IBHARD005. Next base: position 1,402,968 of record NZ_CP199935.1, on the reverse strand, counting down.
GCGTTGTTTCAGGTTGTCTCGCAACGGTATTTGAAAACCTCGATCGTGATCACCACGAACCGGGGTGTCGGATCATGGGGTGAAATCCTCGGCGATAACACCGTCGCGGCGGCCCTATTGGATCGGTTGCTGCATCGATCGATGGTGATCAATCTCGACGGGGATTCCTACCGGCTCCGCGACCACCAGGCCACCGCGGAGAACCTCCGCCGAACGACGACCGGGAACCGGCAACCTCTATAATCGACACCGCTCACGGGTGGGGAATCTCGGCGAGCACAGGCGGGGAAATTCGGCGAGCGCCGTCACCGCCGGATCAACGACCGTGGTGGTCTTGAACGTGCGTGGACTGATCCCCTCGATCCCGAGATCGACCATGACCGCGGCGACGGTGTTGACCGAGACCGCTTCCCTTTCATCGCGGAGATCGGCGGTGATCCGCGGCGACCCGTAAGTCCCCTTCGACGCGCGATGGCGGGCGAGGATCTTCACCTCCAGGTCGCGCTGTCGCTGGACCCGCGGCGAGGCACCGATGCTGCACGCACCCGCAGATGCTGGTAGTAGCCCGAGGTCGATACCCCGAGCAGCTCGGAGCAGGTTCTCGTGGACATCGAGTTCGCGGGCGATGTCGCGGACGAGGCATGGTGAACATCCTTCCAGGGACCGATGGTCCCGCTATCTCGGATGTCCACTACTTCAGGGGAACCTCAGGAGGGACGACTGATCCTTATCCGCGAGACAGCGGACGGGTCGGTGTGATGACCGGGCGTGGTGCCTGATGCCTGCCTTGACGTGGCGGTATCGAATTCAGGTGATGATGATGGCGTCGCCTTCAACCGCGACTGTGCGTTCGGGCAGCGGTTTTTGGGCGGGACCCGCGGCGACAGATCCGTCGGTGAGGCGGAATTTGCTGCCATGGCAGAGACATTTCACGACGTCGCCCTCGATGTCGGTGACCGCGCACCCTTGATGGGTGCAGACCGCCGAGAACGCCCGGTACATCCCCTCACCGGGGTGGGTGACCAGGATCCGGTGCTCGGAAAATACTGTGGCGCTACCGATTTCGATCTCGGTGCGCGATACGCGCACCGGCTGACCGTCGGACTCGGAGGCCTGCCCGGTCGCGCAGCCGGTGACCGCGACCGCGCACAACGTGCACGCACCAGCCAGAGCGGTGCGGCGAGAAACCGGGGTGGCGAGGGGGCTGGTGGCGGTCATCCGGCCACCAATAGTCCGGTCGCCCACATGGTCACCAGTCCGGCGCCGATCCCGGCGAGGGTGCGGGCGCTGATCGTGGTGGTGCCTGGTTCGCGCACGCTGGGGGTGATCTGGACGATCACCTGGACGATCGCGCCGACACCGACCCCGAGCAGCAACGCCGAGACTTCAGGATTGTTCGCGCTCGCGCCGATCACCGCACCCAGGATCGCCGGTGCGCCCGCGACCAGCCCCAATCCCGCCAGCGCTGCCAGCGATGGGCGGCGTTCGGTCAGGGGGGCGACAACGGCCAAGCCCTCGGTGGTGTTCTGGATGGTGAAACCGATGACGAGGAACGTGCCGAGGGCGAGTTCGCCGATGGCGTAGGCGGATCCGATGGCCAGGCCTTCGCCGAGATTGTGCAGACCGATGCCGATCGCGATCATCAACGCCAACCGGATGCCGCTCGCCGTACCTTGCTCGGCCGCGGCGTGGCGGCGACCGCGCAGCCATTGGTCGATCGCGGTGAGCGTCAGGAATGCCAGGATCGCGCCGAGGACGACCAGCGAGGCGCCACCGAACGCGGCACCGGAGGTGTCGGCGATCTCGAAACCCTCACTGGTGCCTTCCCACGCCAGGAACACCAGCAGCCCGATGGTGAACCCGAGCAGCACCCGCACGGTGGCGGTGCCGACCGAGCGCAGGAACGGCAGGAACAGCATCCCGAGCACCACCGGGATGATGCCGACGTAGGTGCCGAGCAAGGCCATCAACCCGAAGAACGAGGCACCGGCCTGTGGGGTTTCGACCGCGGCGGCGATGTCGTGTTCGATGACCAGCCCGGTAGAGGTCAGCAGCGAAACCTTGTACGGCTGCCCGTTCTGCCACGGATAGTCGAGCACCAGGTGCGCCGAGGAGAGTCGGCCGATCGGTTCGGTCGGTCCGGTGAAGTCGACATAGGCGTCGTTGACGAAAACCTGCGCGACCGCGACCGGGTCGGGCCCGGTGTTGCGCAGATTCAGCTCGATCGAGCCGGGTTCGAGGACTACCTTTTCGACGCCCACTTCCTCGACGGGCGGTCCGGCACGGTCGGGCAGACTCGCTCCACCGAGTAGAGCGATCCCGATCAGCGCCAGAACCAGCAGGATCAGGGTGGCCAGGCCCAACAGCCAGGGCCGACGTTGTGTGGGTGTGGGGGCGCTCATCAGTCGGTCACCTCGAAGAACCCCATCCACCCGAGTTCGGCGAATTCTGTTTTGTGGGCATGGAACATGTACTTGCCCGGGTGCGGGAATCGCATCTCGCAGATTCCGCGTTGACCTTGGCCTTGCACGATGGTGTCGGTGAACTCCGAGGACTGCAGCCGAGTTCCGGTCGGGTAGTAGTCGAAGAAGTTGCCGTGGACGTGGAAGCTGTTGATCGGGTCGTACTCGAGCACATTGACCAGGTAGATGCGAACCAGTTCGTTGCGTTTCACGCGCACCGGTTCGTGCATGTAGTGGAAGGGGATCCCGTTGACCGCGTAGAGCTGGTTGCCTTCACCGTCGAAAGTGGTGTTGTAGCCGTGCATCACCATCACCATCTCGTCCGCGGGCGGACGCGGTGCGGGTGGGTCGACGATGAATGTGCCGTACATGCCGCGGGCGATGTGCTCGGCCAGCGGTCCTACGTGGCAGTGGAACAAGTGCAGCCCGAACGGTGTCGCGTCGAACTCATATGTCGTGGATTCGCCTGGCTGGATTATCCCGGCGCCGAGGCCGGCGATGCCGTCCATCTCGGCGGGGTGGATGCCGTGGAAGTGCAGCGTGTGCGGGTGCTCGGAGCCGTTGCGGAAATGCACTCGCAGCAACTCGCCTTCGCGGCAGCGCAGGGTCGGGCCGGGGATGCGGGCGTTGAGCGTCCATGCCGAGAAGGTGACACCGGGGGCGACTTCGATGTCTTCGTCGCTGGCGAAGACCTCCCACTCACGCAGGGTCCGTCCATCGGGCAGGCGCGTGGTGGTGCCGTAGTCGAAGTCGCGCAGGACCTGGGTGGGGTTGAACCCGTTGGCGGTGTGGTCGACGGTCTGGCCGATACGGAAGGTGGGGCCGTCGGCTCCGCCACCATGGGCACCGCTGTGACCAGCGGGTGTTTGGGCTTTGGCCGGGGACGCGTCCAGCAGGCTGCGGCCCGCCAGCGCTAATCCGGCGGTGCTCGCCAGTGCACCGCCCAACAGAAAACGGCGGCTCGGATCACTCATATTGCAAATAGTTTGGCATACCGAACTATTTGATTCAATACGCCAAACAATATTGGAGAATCGGCCCGGCACCCCGGTTGCCAGCGGCGGCGATCACGTCTCGGTGCGAACCTCAGTTCATCGGCAGCGTCGGGGCGCCGCGCTGCGCGAGCATGTCACGCAGGGTCTGCGATTCGGCAGTCTGTGCGTTGTCGATCTGTTCGGCCAGTGCGGCGACGGCGGGGATCGTCGCGGTGTCGCGCGCCACACGCGCCATTGTCACACCGCCTTCGTGGTGACGGAGCAACAGTTGCAGATACCGGGTGTCGAAATCGGTTCCGCGGATTCTGCGCAAATCGGCGAGTTCTTCGGTCGTTGCCATCCCTGGCATGCGCATCGGCCGCTGCTCCGGCATCTGATGCGCCGCTGCCGGTGTATGCGCATCCGGCGCGCTCATCCAACGCATCGGCTGCTCGGAGGACACCGGCTGGTCCCACAGCATCAACCAGCCGCGCATCATCCCCAGCTGGCTCTGCTGGGTTGTCAGGACGTCGAAGGCCAATGTCCGCACTGCGGGGTCGACCGCTTGTGTCAACGCCGTCGCCGACATCTCGACCGCTTGGTTGTGGTGGGTACCCATGTCCTGGGCGAATCCCACATCGACGACATCGATCGCTGTCTCCGACGGGTCCGCCAGCACCATCGCGCGCACCCAGAATCCGGCGAGCAGGCCCACGATCAGTGTGACTGCTGCCACCGCGACCACGATCGAGGTGAACCGCGATCGCCCGGGTAACGCCGCGACGGGTTGGGGCTCAGCGGTCATCGCGGGCCGCCGGCGGGCTTGGTGGATGCACTGCCGGCCGGGGTGATCTGCACGGCGTCCGGTCCCGGTGGGGCCGGGTCGAACGGGGGCGGCGCGTCGGGGTCGAATCCGGCCCCGGTGGTGGCGCAGCTGGCTCCTGGCTCGGGGTGGGTGTTGGGGTTTTGCCGCAAGGCATTGACGAAGCGCGTGATGCGGGGGTCGTCGACGGTGTCGAGTTTGAGCTGGCGACCCCACGACTGAAGCGCGACAGGCGAATCCAGATTCGGATAGGGCGACATCAGCATGTAGGGCTTGCCGGCTACCTCGGCGCGCAAGGCGGAAAGCGCCTCGGCGTCGAGACGATCCGGGTTATAGGTGATCCAGACAGCGCCGTGTTCGAGCGAATGGACGGCGTTCTCGCTGCGGATCGGGTTCGTGTACACCTCGCCGGTGCAGGTTGCCCAGCTCTGGTCGTGCGGGCCGCCGAACGGCGGGGACTGGTCGTAGGCGACACGCTGGGTTGCCCGCACATGACTACCGGCCGGATATTCCTGCTTGGTGACTCCGTCGATGCGTTCGGAGGGGTCCGGCTGGCTGGTTCCGGGAACGTAGCGTTGGGCCTCGGCGTATTCGCGGTACTTGGGGACGTAGTGCACGGCGAGTCCGGCGGTCAACGCGACGATGGCCGCGGCTGCCCCGATCACTGTCCACGGTGTCTGCTTGCGAGCGAGCTTTTCGGCCGCCGCCTTCCTCACGCCGCGGGAGCCGCGTTTCCGGTTGGCCGCCGGAGGTCTGGATGTGCTCATTCGGTGGTCCTTTGTGCTGTCGAGCCGACCGGGATGGAGTGGCAGGCCCGTGTATCAGCGGGGGCAGGGTGGAGGGTCTCGAGGAAGGCGTTGTAGGCGTCCAGTTCGGCGTCGCCGGCTATGTCGGCGCGATGGTCGGCGACGGCGTTCTCGCGCATTTCGTCGCGACGCCAGCGGATCGCGAAGACGATGACCACGACAAGCGCGACCGGTTCGCCGTAGGACCATGCGAGGGCGCCCGCCAGGTACTGGTCGCGCATCGCGTCGATGCCCCAGTTCGTCGGCGGATCAGCGAACAGCTCCACGATCGGAGTGGTCCCCATCATCAGGATGACGCCGAAGAACACGTGTAGAGGCATCTCGACGAACAGGTCGAAGAATCGCCCGAGGTTTGTCTGGCGGAGGGGAAGTGGACCGATCGACAAGATGGGCACGACGAATAGCAGGCCGCTGAGCAGGAAGAACAGTTCGAACATTTGGTGACCGGCGACTGTGGACCCGACGGTGTCGAAGACCGGCGTCAGATAGATCCCGTAGTAGCTGAACAAGAAAAGCGGGATGGTGAACCCGGGGTGCAGCAGCACTCGCGCGGTGCGGCTACGTAACCCACTCAGCGCCATGATGAGGACAGCCCGGCCGAAGCCGTGGTGCGGTGTCGCGCGCAGCAACATCAGCCCGGGGCAGCCCCACACCAACAGCGGGGGAATCGTCATCGACAGCGTCAGGTGCTGGAACATCCAGACGCTGAACAGCTGGTATCCGTAGCCTTCGATGCCCAAGCCGGTAGTTCCCGCCAGCAGCAGGCACCCGCCGAGGAAGCACGCGGTGCGCCACCATGGCCATGGTCGCCGCAGTCGGCGCAGCCGCAGGAGGCCGGCCAGGTAGAGCACGGCGGCCGCGACCGCCAGCACTGGGAGAACAGGAAACGGCTGGGGATTCCATGCCAGCATCGAACCGATCGACGGTGCCGAATCGGGCAGGTGGATCGACGTGGCGAGCATGTCGTCGATCTCAGTGCCGTGATCGCTTGCCGACACGTAACGTCACGACCACGCCACCCACGACCAGCGCGAGAAGGACCCCGATCAGCGGCCATGGGATTTCACTCGACGCCGGTGCAGTAGCCGATGATTCGCTCGCTCCGGCATTCACAGTCGATTGCGTATCTGCCGGTACCGCGGTCGATGATGCCGGGACGGCGGTGTAGGTGAAGTCGTAGGAGCCGGTGATGGGATGTCCGTCTTCGGAGACCACCCGGTAAGCGACCGTGTACTGCTGCGGCGGCATCGTCGGGCTCACGGCGACACCCACCGTCTTGCCCTCGACCTTCGATACTTGGGCGGCCCAGCTCGTGCCGCTGCTGTCGGTCACGCCGACGGTGGCGAATGCGGCCCCGATCTGCTGATTGAACGTCAATTCGATCATTGTCAGTGGCGAGTCGACGCGCGCTCCCGCGGCGGGTATCGAGCTGTCGAGCTGGCTGTGCGCGCTCGCCGGGCCGAGCGGCAGCACCACCGCCAATGCTGCCAGCACTGCGACAACGACGGTTCGTCCAACCATTCCCGGCCTCCCGAGTACGCGTTCCGCGGAGGCAGTCGTCGCCGCGCGGCGCGGTCGATGACCCGGCGCCGAAAACTATGCTACATAGTTGTTGGTTGGCGTCCGGCATCAGGACACGAGCAGGCACGCTGCTGCGGCACAAGCCAGGATGCCGGTCGGCGGGGCTGTGGCGGCCAACACCAGATACAGGCTCATCGCCCGCCACCGCGATGATCGCCGCGGCGGGGTCGAGGGCTCCAATCGCCGCAGGCGTTGCTGCAGGACCTGACCGCCCAGCGAGAGCGTGGCGGATGGCTCGCCGGTCGTGGCCGCGACAGCGCAGAGAGCTGAACGGATCGTCGCGGGGCTGGTGGCGGCTGCGGCGGAGTCGTCGGCGGCGAATTCGGCCAGAGCGGCCACTGCCTTCGGCGCGCCGGCGAACAGCGGGATCCAGGGCAGCGCCGCTGCCAGAACTTCACAGCCTCGAATCAGGCGATGGTGGCCGCCACGCAGGTGCGCGTACTCGTGTGCGAGTACCGCCCGTCGCTGGCTGTCGTTGAGCTTGCGCGCCAATCCTTCGGTGGCGACGACCATTCCGGGTCGGCCGTCGACGCTGTAAGCCATCGGCTTCGGGTGGTCGAGCCACATCACCGGCACCTCCTCGGTGCCAGGGCGAGCGACCACACTGACCACATCGCGATGGTAGGCGCGCACCCGCGCTCCGGCCCGAGCGTGTCGACGCGCGCTCGTCGCGACCCGAATGACCAGGCCCGCGACCACCATCAGGCCGGTGGCAGTCAACAGATCGGTCACCCAGCTCGGCACCGCGTGGACCACCTGGGTCAAACATCGCGAGGCAGCTTCGGCCAGGCCGACACCTGGCGCATGCCCTGGCCACACTCCCGCGATCACCGCGACCGCGCCCCGCCCGAGCACCGCGGCGAGGCAGGCCTGCCAGCATCCGAGGGCGGCGCGGGGATTCATCGACGGCGTGATGCGGTGCAGCAAGGCCGGTGCGGCGAGGGCCAAGATCGCGGCAGCCCACATCGCTCCCAACGCGATGATCATTTCCTCGACCGCTTCGCCGGACGGGTGCGCCCCCGATGGAACGCTTCGGATTCGGACTCGGTCACGATGGAAGCCAGGTGGAGCAGCACGGACTCGGGGTCATTGCTGGAGTCCATGATTCCGCGCACGACCTCGGCGGTCGCTTCGGCACGGGAGCGCGTCGGCCGGTATAGATATGCCCGCCGGTGCATGACGCGCACCACCCACTCCTTCTCGTGGAGGTGCGTGAGCACAGTCAGGATGGTGGTGTAGGCGTAGGGGTCGGGCAGGCGCTCGAGGATGTCACGCACCGTCAGCGCTTCGGAGGTGTTCCACAGCACGTCCATCACTCGGGCTTCCAGAGTGCCCAATCCGTTCATCGTCCTGCCTCTCTCTGTGCGTCCCGACTGCGGCCAGGTCGACCGGGCAGCAATCGTGCAGACACCCACCGATCAACTATCGCTGATCAGCGATGCGCTGTGCACACCGACCAGTAGGATCCAGCCCACTTCTTCGGCGAGCTAAGTACTATGCGACATAGTTGTTTCTGAGAAGTGACTTAGAGTTAGCTGGTTTGTGACGTGGGTTACAACTGCTGCAACGAACCGGGTTCTAGGGTTTCGATCGTGTCGCTTCCCCTCATCAGGTAAGGCACATGCCCGACGGTGCGATGGCTCCCCCGGCAGGGACCCATCCGCCGTCGGGCCTTCGAGGAGCCCTGCCTGCGATGTTCCGCGCAGCTCCTACCTTCGACCGCCGACGGCACACCGTCATCGGCCACTAGACCGACTCCGGTGGAGGAAACACTCATGTCCCAGGCCGAGGCGCACGAGCGCACGGGCGATCCACACGTTTCACAGTCACCACTGACCGATCGGCTCCGTGGCGTTCTGCGCCATGATCTGCCCGCATCGGTCGTGGTGTTCCTGGTGGCGCTGCCGCTGTCGCTGGGTATCGCCATCGCCTCCGACGCCCCGATCATGGCCGGTCTGATCGCCGCGGTCATCGGTGGCATCGTCGCGGGCGCGGTCGGTGGCTCGCCGCTGCTGGCCAGCGGCCCAGCGGCCGGACTGACCGTCGTTGTGGCCGAACTGGTCGCCAAATTCGGTTGGCAGGTCACCTGTGCGATCACCGTCGCCGCCGGCGTGCTGCAAATCCTGTTCGGACTGAGCCGGGTCGCCCGGGCCGCGTTGGCGATATCCCCCGTCGTCGTGCATGCCATGCTCGCCGGCATCGGCATCACCATCGCGATCCAGCAGTTGCAAGTTCTGCTGGGCGGGACATCGCGAAGCTCGGTGTGGCAGAACCTGACTCAGTTACCAGCCCAGCTGACGCGTCTGCACTGGGGAGACCTGGTGATCGGGCTCATCGTCATCGTGACGTTGCTGTCGTGGAAGAAGGTGCCCGGCGCACTGGGGCGCGTTCCTGGCGCACTGGTCGCGGTGGTCGCGGCGACTGTCGTGTCGTTGGTGGCGCCACTGGGTGTCGAGCGCATCGTGATGGACGGATCCCTGTTCGACGCGATCGCACTGCCGTCGCTGCCCGAAGGCAAGTGGCTGGCCGTCGCTACCGGCGTCTTGACCGTGGCACTGATCGCGAGCGTGGAAAGCTTGCTCTCGGCGGTAGCGGTGGACAAAATGCACTCCGGTACGCGGACCGATCTGAACCGCGAACTCATCGGCCAGGGCACGGCGAATATCGCCTCGGGCATGCTCGGCGGTCTGCCGATCACCGGTGTCATCGTTCGCAGCGCGACCAATGTCGCGGCGGGCGCGAAGTCCAAGGCATCGACGATCCTGCACGGCGTCTGGATTCTGTTGTTCTCGGTTCTCCTGGCCGGCATCGTGCAGCAAATCCCCAAAGCCGCACTGGCAGGACTGTTGATCGTCATCGGCGTCCAGCTGGTCAAGGTGGCCCACATCCGGCTCGCGCATCGCACCGGTGACCTGTGGGTCTACCTGATCACCGTGGCCGGAGTGATGTTCCTCAACCTGCTCGAAGGTGTGCTGATCGGGCTGGTCGTGGCGATCGCCCTCGTCGTCTGGCGCGCGGCGCGGGCGGACATTCATGCCGAACCGGTCGGCGAACCAGGCTCGCGGCGCTGGCGCGTCGTGATCGAAGGAACATGCACCTTCCTGTCGCTGCCGAAGCTGTCGGGCGTGCTGGATTCGGTTCCCGAAGGCGCTGATGTGACCGTCGAGCTGACTGTCGACTTCATCGACCATGCCGCGACGGATGTGCTGCACGAATGGGAACGCCGCCACCGCGAAGCCGGCGGGACCGTGCTCATCGACGAACTCGGCTCCGACGCGCTCTCGGCGACCACCCAGGGTCCGCCGCAGCGCGGATCCTCAGCACAAGCGCGCGGTTTGGAGCCCTGGAAAGCCTGGCAGGACACGGACACCGCCGCCGAAGCCCAGCTGCGCTCGGGTCCGCTGCGCCCGATGCTCGATGGAATCTCGCGCTACACCCGCCGCCACGCCCCGATGGTTCGCACGCACCTCAACGAACTGCGCGACGGGCAAGCACCGAGATCGCTGTTCTTGACCTGTGCCGACTCGCGAGTGGTTCCCAATGTCATCACCCACAGTGGTCCCGGTGACCTGTTCACCGTCCGTAACGTCGGTAACCTGATTCCCGCCGAGAACGCCGATACCTCCGTCGAGGCCGCGCTGGCGTTCGCGGTCGAGGAATTGGCTGTCTCCTCGATCATCATCTGCGGGCACTCCGGATGTGGCGCGATGGGCGCCTTGCTCAACGATGCCCCGGTGTCGACGAGCATCCGCGAGTGGCTCGACCACGCCCGGCCCAGCTTGCACGCCTATGTCGCCGGGCATCCGGTCGCGGCGGCGGCCGCGGCGGCCGGATTCGATACCCGCGACCAGTTGAGCATCGTCAATGTCGCGATCCAGGTCGAGACGGCCCGTCAGCATCCTCTCGTGGCGATCGCGGCGGCCACCGGGGCGGTGCATATCGCAGGGCTGTTCTTCGACATCGCTACCGCCACCGTGTGGCACGTCGGGACAGACACAGTCACCGAACACCACGACGAACTCCTCCCCGACGCCGTGCGCGTCTGATCGGCCGCCCGGCTCGACCTGACTCGCAGCCTCATCGAGCCTGCGAGTCAGGTCCCGCCATTTCCTCTATACATGCACACATGCGCATGTTATTGTCTGTTTGTCGGGTAGAGACGTCCGGACGGTGAAGCCACCGCGGCAACAAGGAGGTTCGACAGTGGGCGCAGGACACAGTCACGGATCGAGCAATCCAACTCAGGGCAGCGCCTCGAGTCGGTACACAACCCGCCTGGCGATAGCGATCGGCCTTGGCCTGGTCACCTTCGTCGCCCAGGTCACGGTCGGACTTTCGACCTCGTCGCTGGCACTGCTGTCGGATTCGGCGCACGTGTTCACCGACGTATTCGGAGTGACGATGGCACTGGTTGCGGTCCTGATCGCACGCTATGCCATCATCGGCGGCGCCCGCTCGTTCGGGATGTATCGGGCGGAAGTTTTCGCCGCGCTGTTCAACGCCATCCTGCTGTTCGGCGTGGCCGGCTGGGTTCTCTACGAAGCCGTCGGGCGCCTCTCGGACCCACCGGAGGTTCCTGGCCTGCCCGTGGCGCTCGTCGCCGTCGTCGGCTTGGCGATGAACGTGATCAGCATGCTGATCCTGCGCGAAGGCGCCAAGGAAAGCCTCAACATGCGCGGGGCGTATCTGGAAGTCATGGCCGACATGCTCGGCTCGCTCGGCGTGCTGGCCAGCGGCCTGATCACCATTTTCTTCGGCTGGCGCTACGCCGACCCCGCGATCGGTGTCGCCATCGGACTGTTCGTCCTGCCACGCGCCTACCATCTGGGCCGCCAGGCCTTGCGGATCCTGTTCCAGCATGCCCCCGCCGACCTGGACCTCGGGCGGATCGAACGCTCACTGCGCGGACTCGACGGCGTCGAAGCGGTCCACGACCTGCACGTGTGGACTCTTACCCCGGGCATGGAAGTCGCCTCCGTGCACCTGGTAACCGACCCTGACGCCGACACCGACGCGGTGTTGGGCGCAGCCCAACACCTGTTGGCCCAGACCTATCACCTCGAACATGCCACCGTGCAGATCGAACCCGGGCACGACAGCGAGCTATGCCGCAAAACAACCTGGTAGAAGCTGCGCCACAAGACTTCTCGACAACAGTACGACCCCTACCTGATCCGCGTCCACGGGGACGATTACCGCTCCTACCTCGCCACCACCGGGGATCGGCCGGGTCACCACCTGAGCAAATCCGCTCGCGGAATGAGCTACCCCGGCCGCGCCGACGCGCCGGCCGGGGTACGGGTCATTTCAGGGCATCATCCAAGGCGGCGGCAAGATCACGGGAATCACCTACGGTGATCTTCTTGCCATCGACGAAGAAGCTCGGCGTTCCCCCGACTCCCAGCGCCAGGCCCTCGTCGAAGTCCGACCGTACGCGCGCTGCGGTAGCCGGGTCGGTGTAGGCCGCGTCGAATGCGGCCATGTCCAAGCCGATTTCGACGGCCAGACCCCGAAACACCGCATCCTGGGCCACTCGTTTCTCGCCCCATTCGGCCTGGGTTTCGAACAGCCGCTGATACATCTGCTCGAACCGGCCCTGCCCGGCGGCAGCTTCGGCGGCGCGAGCGGCCCGTCCCGAATTGACGTGTGAGGGAATCGGGAAGTAGCGGACCACGAAACTCACGCGGTCGCCGTACTCGGTGCGCAACTGCTCCATCGCCGGATACATCGCCCGGCACGCTTCGCACTCGAAATCCAGGAACTCCACCAACGTCACCCGTGCGCCCGCCGGGTCGGACAGGCGATGACTGCCCGGGCGCACCACCATCGCCTGCCCGACTGCGGTCGCCCCGCCCGGCGCGGGAGCCGATGCGGGAGCCGATACGACGCGGTCGTCGTTGCGGGCCGCGGCCAGCACCACCGCGCCGACGACGATGGCCAGCACCGCCGCCACCGTGGTCACGATCCGGACGCGGCGCGACGCCGAACGGGCGGTCACCAGAACCAACTCCGGGCAAACAGGACATATCGGGAGGCTTCGATCATGGTCGCCATGCTAGCCGCACGGGCATGATCCACTATTCCATGAATACAGATTTCGATGTACCGTCGATGGCATGGAGACCGTCCTGCACACCGACGCGCTGGCCCGCTTCGGGCATGCCCTGTCCGACACCACCCGCACCCGCGTCCTCCTCGAACTGCGAGACGGCCCTGCCTACCCGGCGGACCTGGCCGACACGATCGGGGTTTCCCGCCAGATCCTGTCCAACCACCTGGCCTGCCTGCGCGGATGCGGCTTGGTCGTCGCTGTTGCGGAAGGTCGGCGCTCCCGCTACGAACTCGCCGACGCGCGGATCGCCGCCGCGTTGGGCGACCTGCTCGGGCTGGTGCTCGCGGTCGACCCGGCCTGCTGCCCCGCGCCCGACACCGAGGGGTGTTGCTGATGGCCTCCCTCGGCCTGCCCGCGCTGCCCACACCGATTCCGGCCGAGCTGGACCCGGCGCGTAAGGCGTTGCTGGCGAGACGAATTCAGTGGTTTGTCGCTGCGACCATCACCTACAACGTGATCGAGGCGATCATCGCACTCACCGAAGGCGCGCGGGTGTCCTCGACCGCGCTGATCGGATTCGGCCTGGACTCGGTGATCGAGGTGTCCTCCGCCGCCGCCGTCGCCTGGCAGTTCGCGGGGCGTGATCCGGAGAAACGGGAGAAGATCGCGCTGCGCATCATCGCGTTCTCCTTCTTCGCCCTCGCCACCTATGTCACCGCCGGCTCCCTGCGCGCTCTGCTCGGTGCCGGCCAGGCCGAGCACTCGACGATCGGTATCGGCTTGGCCGCGGTCAGCCTGGTCGTCATGCCTGCCCTGTCCGCAGCTCAGCGCCGCGCCGGACGCGAACTCGGATCCGCTTCGGCCGTGGCCGATTCCAAGCAGACCCTGTTGTGCACCTACCTCTCGGCGGTCCTGCTGGCCGGGTTGTTGCTCAACAGCTTGTTCGGCTGGTCGTGGGCCGACCCGATCGCCGCGCTGGTGATCGCGGTGATCGCTGTCAAGGAAGGCCGCAACGCCTGGAAGGGCCAGACCTGCTGTCCGACTCCGCCGATCGGCCTTACCGCACCCGCGGCGGCCGGCGACTGCGGTGACGGCTGCTGCGCTGCCGAGAAGGACCACTGACCGGCCCATCGACTATCCCGGGTTCTGCCTGGTTTCCAGCGTTTGAGTGATCGGCACGTGGGGTCCAGTGACCAGTAACGTGAAGAGTCACGCTGACGCAGTCAGTGCTCCTGCCGGGCTTGCGGCGGTGTGCTCCCGATTCGGGTCGAACCCGGCGTTTCTGCTGGTTGGCGGTGATTTCCCACGCAATGATGATGATCATGAACCGAGCCCGCACAACTGCGTTCGCTGGGGTCCTAGCCGCCAGCGCGTTCATACTCCCTGCCGCCAACACCACCGCTGTCGCGGCGCCTCCCGCCTGCGGAACGACTCTGGACAGCTGGGTCGGCCCCGAGAGCACCGTCACCTACAGCGGAGAGGTCACGCACAAGTTCCAGGGGGCTGAGGCCCGACTGACATACACCCTCGAGCTCACTCGCACCGCTGCGACCGAGGGAACCGGGCTCCTGACGGGGGCCGCACTACAAACCCGCGTCAATTCCCGCGGTGAAATCTACCCTGAGAACGGACAGATCCGGCCTCCCCGGTCGGGAGCGAACATCGCCATCGCGATCGGGAAGCCCGGTGAGAAGGGGTTCAAGGTCACTAGCCTCTCCCAGCCCACGTGTGACGACTCGGGGCAGGTCGTGAAGGCATTGGAACGGTCCCCTTTCGAAGACGGCTGGGTGAACCGGGTGTCGTAGTGACGAGTTGCCGGGGCTCGTGTAGCCCGGTCGGGCGGGCACAGAATCCGCTCCTCGCGATTCTCCGGCACACCCTTTCCACCCATCGACGCCGGCGCTCCCATCCCGATCGCTTCGCCGCGGTGTTCGTCCTCGGCACCGCGATCACCGCGGCGGTCGCCGCCAACGAAGGAACCCGAGGAGGAAAGTCTGAATATTGCTGTATCCAAACTGTCGGATCGCGACTACATTCGGGTGAGCGCGTCCACCGCGCGAAGCAGACCGGCAGAGGCAGAGATCGGGGAATCCGTGGCGAGAATCATGCCGTCAGCAGGTCGCTACGGGGGCCTGACGGCCGACGAGCGGCGCGCCGAGCGCAGGGATCGGCTGTGCGAGACCGCGCTGGAGACCTTCGGCGCGGGCGCCGGATATCGGCACACCCGCCTGGTGGATCTGTGCCGCGCCACCGGCCTGTCCACCAGGCAGTTCTACCAGGAATACGACACGCTCGAAGACCTCCTGATCGAGCTGTACCTGCACATCGACGACATGGTCGAACAGCAGGTACTCGGCGAGGCAGGCCGCACGAAGGACCAACCGCTGATCGACCGATCGGCGGCGATGATCCACGCCTATCTGGCCCCGTTCGTCGATGATCGGCGCCGCGCCAAGATCGCCTTCGTCGAGGTGGTCGGAGTCAGCGATCGCCTCGACACCCGGCGGGCGCGGTGCCGGTCACGTCGGCTGGACCTGCTGTGCGATCTGTTCGACGACTTCGCCGCCCGCGGGGAGATCGCGCCGCGCGACTTCCGGCCCACCGCCGCCGCCTTCGCCGGCGCGCTCAGCGGCCAGATGCACGACTGGTCGATGGGGTGGGTGGACGCCACCACCGACGAGTTCGCTGAATCCATGCTGCGCATGCTGCTGGGAATTCTCGGCGCGGCCGGCAAGGAGGCCGCGCCATCGCGGCCCGGGTCCGAGATCACGCCACCGGTGCGCCGCCGGCCACGCAATCGCCGCGCGACCATTCTGCAAGCAGCCACCAGCGCCTTTGCCGAGAACGGCTATCACCGCACGTCCATGGCCGATATCGCCTCGGCGGTCGGCATCACCCACGCCGCGCTGTATCGGCATTTCCGCACCAAGCAGGACCTCCTCGGATCCTGTCTGCGCGAAAGCCTCGACTTGATCATCGACCGGGTCGGCGGCACGCGAGAAAGCGGTGCGGCGCTGGCCGAACTGGTCCGGGTCGCGTTGGAGATCCGGGGCCTCACCCGACTGTGGCAGCTCGAGTTCCGCAGCCTGACCGAGGCCGACCGGGTCGGCGTCCTGAGCCGCGGGGTTCGCCTGACCATGCTCATCCGGCAGGCCATCCGGGCCCGCCGACCCGACCTGAACACCGCGGATCACGAAGCGCTCAGCTGGATCGTGCTGTCGGCGGTGACGAGCACGTCCAACCACCGCACCCCCCTGCCCGCGGACCGGTTCGCCCAGGTACTCGGCAGTGTCATGGATGCCGTCATCGATATCCGCTTCGGCGGTGGCGAAGCGCTCCCCCTGCTCGACCGCGCCGGTGCCGACGAAGCGAGAATCCAGTCCGCGCACGACCCGCGCGGGGAACAGATGATCATCGCCGCCGCCCGGTTGTTCAGCGAACGCGGTTTCGGCGCGGTGAGTATCGAGGACATCGGCGCCGCGGTCGGCGTCAGCGGTCCCGCGCTGTATCACCATTTCGCCGGCAAGACCCACCTGCTCACCGAGATCATGGACCGCAACAGCCAGTGGGTCGAGATCTTCACCCAGCGCGCTCGTACCGAAGCCAGGGACCCCCAGGCATCGCTACGCCTGGCGTTGCGGTACTACATTCGATTCGCCATCGACCAGACCGACGTGGTCAGTACGGCTTTCAGCGAGATCGGGCACCTCCCCGACGACGCGGCGGCCCGGTATCGCCAGATCCACCGTGAGGGCAGTATCGGCTGGGCCCGTCTGTTGCAGACCATCCGCCCCGAGCTGTCGATGGCCACCGCGCGGGTGCTGATCCACACCATCACCACCGTGCTCACCGATACGGTTCTCAACCCGCGACTCGCCCGCCGCGCCGACCTGCCCGACCTGCTGTTCGCCCTCGGCGAGCAGATCGCCCTTGCCGAAATACCACCAGAACTTTGTGATGAGTGACTTGCAGAATTGACAGCAGCAATCGAGCCAGCTCACGAGCTATAAATGCCCTTCACAACCCCTTATCGGCGCGTTACTTAGGTTGCACGAGTGGATCTGCTGCGACATCATGGCTCCGCGGCATCATGTCGTGCTTCCCGTCGAGAGGTGAGGGCCGTGGGCCACTACAAGAGCAACGTTCGCGATCTGCTGTTCAACCTGTTCGAGGTGTTCGGCCTCGACGCCGTTCTCGATGCGGGCGCCTTCGGCGACCTCGACGGCGAGACGGTGCGGACGATGCTGACCGAGGCGGCGCGGCTGGCCGAAGGCCCGGTCGCCGATTCCTTCGCCGAAACCGACCGCACCCCACCGGTATTCACCCCGCAGACCCACTCCGTCCAGCTGCCCGAACCGTTCAAGAAGTCGGTGCGGGCCTGGCAGGACGCAGGCTGGTGGCGCGTAGCCAAGAGCGAGCAGGTCGGTGGCGTGCCCGCGCCGTCGATGCTCGGCTGGGCGATCAGCGAGCTGCTACTCGGCGCCCAGCCCGCCGCCTACCTGTACCTGACCGGCCCGGGGATGGCCGATATCCTCACCCGCATCGGCACCGAGCAGCAGCAGCGCTGGGCCACCCACATGATCGAGCGCAACTGGGGCGCGACCATGGTGCTCACCGAACCCGACGCCGGATCCGATGTCGGCGCGGGCCGCACCAAGGCCATCGAACAGGAAGACGGTTCCTGGCATATCGAAGGCGTCAAGCGATTCATCACCTCCGCCGACTCCGACGACCTGTTCGAGAACATCGTCCACGTCGTGCTGGCCCGCCCCGAGGGCGCTCGACCGGGCACCAAGGGGCTGAGTCTGTTCATCGTCCCGAAGTTCCACTTCGATGATCACAGCGGCGAGCCCGGCGAGCGCAACGGTGTCCTGGTCACCAATGTCGAGCACAAGATGGGTTTGAAGGCCTCGGCGACCTGCGAACTGACCTTCGGCGGCGACGGCGGGCCCGCGGTCGGCTACCTCGTCGGCGAGATCCACCACGGCATCGCGCAGATGTTCGAGGTGATCGAGGAAGCGCGAATGATGGTGGGTACCAAGGCCATCGCCACGTTGTCCACCGGCTATCTCAATGCCCTCGAGTACGCGAAATCCCGGATTCAGGGCACCGATCTGGCGCAGGGTGCGGACCAGGCGGCGCCGAAGGTGAGCATCATCCACCACGCCGACGTCCGCCGGTCGCTGATGATGCAGAAGGCTTACACCGAGGGCCTGCGCTCGATCTACCTCTACACCGCGGGCCATCAGGACCCGTCGGTCGCTCGCCACCTCTCCGGCGCCGACGAGAACATCGCCGCCCGCGTCAACGATCTGCTGCTGCCGATCGTCAAGGGCGTCGGCTCCGAACGCGCCTACCAGTTGCTCACCGAATCGCTGCAAACCTTCGGCGGGTCCGGGTTCCTGCAGGACTACCCGATCGAGCAGTACATCCGCGACGCCAAGATCGACTCCCTCTACGAGGGCACCACCGCCATCCAGGCCCAGGATTTCTTCTTCCGCAAGATCGCCCGCGACCGCGGTGTCGCGCTGACCCACCTGCTCGACCGGGTCCGCGCCACCGCCCACTCCAACGCCGACGGTGGACGGCTCAAGACCGAGAAGATCCTGCTCGCCCATGCACTCGAGGATGTGCAGGAGATCGCGGGCGACCTCACCACACACCTGCTGGCCGCGGCCGAACAGCCGTCCGAGCTCTACCGGATCGGCCTCAACGCGGTCCGGTTCCTGCTCGTCGCCGGCGACCTGCTGGTGGCGTGGCGACTGCTCGTCGCCGCCGAAATCGCCTTGGCCGCACTCGATTCCGACGAGACAACCGACGCCGCCTTCTATCGAGGCAAGATCATCGTCGCGTCGTTCTTCGCGACCACCGTGCTGCCGCACCTGACCGCGGAGCGGGCCGTCATCTCCGGCACCGACCTCGCGGTGATGGACCTCGACGAAGCGGGGTTCTGATGCAGCGTGGGCGCAGCTCAGTTCACCTGCCCCCTACTATTTCGCGCACGATCGCCCGGGCCGCCGCTCGACCTTCCGGCGCGGGCACGAGCGGGTAGACGTGAATGGCGTCCTGGCAGACCGTCATGGTCAGATCGGCGCCTTCGGCGTCGGCGCGGCGCCGGAGCCGAACGGCATCGGGGTACAGGATGTCGCGGGTGCCGAACCACAGTGATATCGGTGCGAGGTCACGCAGTTCACCGTTGATCGGGCTCAATCGAGGATCTGTCAGGTCCGACCCCGCGGCCCAGACGAGTCCGGCCCTGCGCACGCCCGCGCCGACCAACCACGGGTCACGTCGCTGCACAGCGGCGGCGCCGGGATCGGTCAGGCCCAGGTCCAGCCAGGGAGCGATGAGGACGATCCGCCGCGGCTGGGGCAGCGGACTGCCGAGCAGCGACTGCGCGAAGCCGAGCGCGAGACCACCGCCCGCGGAATCGCCTGCGACCGTGATGG
The DNA here is from genome assembly GCF_052814245.1 of Nocardia sp. IBHARD005. NCBI lineage: Bacteria > Bacillati > Actinomycetota > Actinomycetes > Mycobacteriales > Nocardiaceae > Nocardia > Nocardia sp. IBHARD005. The sequence continues at coordinate 1,383,821 of NZ_CP199935.1, read as the reverse complement.
CGTCGAATCGGTCGAGCAGCTGCCGGTACACGGTCGTCACCAGGTCGTAGGCCTGGTGCCAATGATGGTGGGGCGCTAGGCCGTACAGCGGAACTTCGACGTGAACGCCCGCGTCCGCGAGCTGGCCGATCAGGCGCCAGTGCTGCGACACGATCTGCTGAAAGTATCCGCCGCCGTGCAGATACACCACCGCGGTCGTGGCCTTTTCGGCGCGTGGCGCCACTGTCCAGCAGTCGAAACCGTCGATCGTGCGCATGCTGACCTGGTGGCGGGCGCGCAGCCGGGCCGGTGGCCGTCCAGCCCACGGCCGGCGTCGCATCGCACGGTCGACGGACTCCGCCGTCAGGTAAGTCCGCCGTCTCGTCGCGCGGACGAACACCGCGGCCGCGCGCATCATCAAGCTCACTGTCGGCTATCTCTCCAGTAGTCGGGATCGGGCATCAGGCGAGGCAGTTGTTCGGAGCCGGGACACGGCCTCGGAACACCGCCGACCAGCAGGCAATTGGGAATCGACTGTCATCACTTTAACGGCGTAGGCGCCCCAATGGTCAAATATCGGGATGGCAGACACTTCTTCGACGCCAGGGCGCCCCTACGCGGGCGAGAGCCACACCGACCGAGCCGCGCGACGCTCCGAGCAGCTGCTCGATGCCGGGTTCGAGCTGTTCGGGACCGTGGGCTACCGCGCGACGACGGTGCGTGCGCTGTGTCGCGAAGCGAAGGTCACCGACCGCTACTTCTACAAATCGTTCGCCAACAGCGAGGACCTGATCGCCGCCGTCTATCGACGGTGCATCGACCGCCTCCAGGACGCGGTCCTCGACGGTTTGCGTGCGGCACCGTCGACCGACCCGGACGCCCTGATCACCGCGGGGCTCGATGCGTTCTTCGCCGCGGTCGAGGATCCGCGGCTGGCCAGGATCGTCTGGCTGGAGGTGCTCGGCGCAAGTCCACGCCTGGACGAGCTGTACATCGCCACCCTGAGCACCTTCCTCGACATCATCCCGGCCACCGTTCTCGATGCCTTCGAACAGCAGGGCCTGGACCGCGAACACACCCAACTCGTCGCGATCGCGCTGGTCGGCGCGATCAATACGACGGGTATGGCATGGTTCCTGCGCGGCTACGACACCCCGCGATCGGCCATCGTCGCCGCGGCGAAACGCGTGATCACCGGCTGATCGGGTCCGCTACTGCTCCTGACGCCGCTGGAAGGCGGCGGTGAACAGCGACGCGCAGGTAGCGGTGAGTTCGTCGGGATCGTGGTTCCTGCCCTCCATCAACCAATACACGAGCAGGTGGTTGACGCCGCCGACGAGCGCGACCGCGGTGAGGTGATGACGTTGCGGTGTCAGCTCGGTATCCAGCGCCGACCACACGCTCATCACGATGTCGGCGAATTCGCGCAGGACGCCGTGTCGCCGTTGCTCCATGGCCGGCGAGACGCCGACGACCTCGACGAGCACTACGCGGGCCCGTCGCGGGTCGGCGGTGAGGTATCCGATGAAGCCGGACAGGCCGCTGCGGGCGATCGCGGCGATATCCGTCGAACCGGCCTCGGTGGTCTCGGCGATCGCGGCCAGGGTCGCCGCCCGCATGTCGCTCACGATGCCGTCGTAGAGCGCGGCCAGGCATTCCTCGCGGTCACCGAAGGACTCGTAGAAATAGCGCTCGGTGAGGCCCGCCTGCTGGCAGAGCCGTTTGACGGAAGTCCCCTGATATCCGTCGGTGCCGTACAGCTCCAGGGCGGCGTCGAGCAGCGCGATGCGTCGCTGCCGGGTGCGCTCCACCGGCGCGAGGCCGTTGTATCGCCGCCTGACTGGCACTTCGGTCATGACACTCCTTCTACTCCCGTATCAGGGTACCCAGCTCCATTTTGACATGCTATCGTGTCAAAAAAGCCGAACAGGAGACCCATGCGCACTCGATCCGGGCAGCCGGTAGTACTGAAAGGCCAGGTCGTGGCCGTGACCGGCGCCGCGAAGGGCATCGGCCGCGAGATCGCCCGCGCACTGGCATCGGCGGGCGCCCGCGTCGCCATCGGTGACCTCGACGCCGACGAGGTGCGCGCGACGGCGACGGCGCTCAACGGCGAGGTCGCCGGATTGCCGACCGGTGCCGTCGAAGCGTTCGACCTCGACGTGACCGACACCGCGTCCTTCGAAGCGTTCCTCGCAGGCATCGAGTCCCACTGGGGGCCGATCGATGTCCTGGTGAACAACGCCGGGGTGATGTGGGTCGGCGGTTTCGACGCCGAACCCGAGAACGCGACCCGACGGCAGCTCGAGGTCAACCTGCACGGTGTGATCAGAGGCGTCAAACTCGCCGCCCCGGCCATGCGAACCCGGGGACGCGGTCACATCGTCACCATCGCCTCGGCCGCGTCGAAGCTCTCCCCCGCGGGCGAATCCACTTACGCGGCAACCAAACACGGCGTATACGGCTACCTCAAAGGTGTGCGCGCCGAGCTCGCGGGCGCCGGCGTCCAGATGTCGATCATCATGCCGGGCGTGGTGGACACCGAGCTGGCGGCGGGCACCGCGACCGGCGCCGCGAAACTGCTGCGGCCCACCGACGTCGCCGCCGCGGTCGTGTCGGTGATCGAGCGCCCGCGCTTCGAGGTCACCTTGCCCGCCTATGTCGGCCCGCTCGCCCGCTGGGCCGAGGTCCTGCCGCAGCGTGCGCGCGACTTCCTGTACCGCGCGATGCTGCCCGACCAGGTGGCCGCGGTCGCGGGCACCTCCACCCGCGAGACCTACGAATCACACCTTCTCAGCGACGAGAGCCCCACCCGAGGAGAATCATGACCCCCGCAGCCCCTTCGCCCCTCGATACCGTGCGTCCCATTCCGGAATTCGATGGTGTGCACCAGATCTGGCCACGTGGTGACCGCCTGGCCGCGGTGCGCGGCGCCGCCGAGCGGTACCGCACGCGATTCCTGTCCCAGGGCCAGGTCCGCGCGATCAAGAGCTTCGACATCGCGGCAGCGCCGTATCCGGCGCGATTCGCCTTCCAGGGGTACTCGGTCAACCTCAACCCGATGATCTCGATCATCAACCGGATGTTCGTGATCCAATTCGAAGGATTCGACGGCAAGCTCAAGACGCTCGTGTGGGAACCCACCGTGGCGGCGGGCTCGGCGGAGGCGCCCTTCTACGGCAAGCTCCAGAAGCTCTCGCGCAGTCTGCGAGCGGAGAAGCTGTTCGTCACCTACTACAACGACCCCGACAGCGTGCTCCCCCGGCTGGGACTGCGCAACTCCGACGTCGACTACCTCAGCTTCGACCACCTCCATGTGCAGGACGTGCGCATGATCATGGGTTCCGGCACCCCGATCGAGGGTGAGACCGAACCTCGAAAGCCGCTGTTCCCCCACGCGAAACTGCTGGTGCACCGCAAGGAGCTCGGCACGTTCGAGTCCATGCACCCGATGCAGTGGGCGTGGTACGTCGAGCACGGGATGGACGGCGTGCCCGCCGACCGGCTCGAGGTCTTCGACGGCGATGTCGAACTGGGCGTCGGCGTGAGCCTGCTGTGGACACCCGGTCACACCGACGGCAATCACTCGCTGGTCGTCAACACCCCCGACGGTGTGTGGGTGTCCTCGGAGAACGGGATGGCCGCCGACAGCTGGCAGCCCGAGTTGTCGAAGATCCCCGGCGTCAAGCAGCAGGCCGACTTCTACGGCCGCGAGGTGGTGCTCAACAGCAACACCCTCGAGGATTCCCTCGACCAGTACGACTCGATGGTCAAGGAGAAGACCTTGGCTTCGCCGTCGCCCAAGGACCCGAGATGGCTCCAGATCATCCCGTCGTCGGAATGCGCGCCGTGGAAGCGGCAGTGGCCGGTGGTTCCCACCCACAGCCACGGCGGACTCGACTACGGCACCATCGTCGTACCCGATCGGTCAGGCGAACTGTGACAACCGATCTGCATTTCCACCGCACAGCCAGCCGACGCGCGACGCTGCTGTATGTGCTGGCCCGGGTGATCCTCAAACCGTTCTATCGAATCTGGCCGCTCAACGATCCGGGCCTGCGGGCACTTCGGCTCATCGATATGGCGCTCGGCCTGCTGCCGTACACGAAAACGGTGAGCCTCGAGCGCTCGAGCCTGGGCGGGGTGGTGGTGGAGACCAGCACCGGGCCGACCACCGCCACCGACGCGCTCACCGATGCCAGTGTGCTGTACCTGCACGGCGGTGGTTTCGTGTTCTGCGGCTTGGCCACTCATCGCCGCGTGTGTGGCAGCCTCGCGCTGTCGCTCGGGGTGCCGGTGCATTCGGTGGACTATCGCCAGCTTCCCCAGGCCGGGGTCGGCACCTCGGTTCGCGACGCCTACGACGCCTACCGCGCACTGCTCGATGTCGCGCCCAACCCGGACAAGGTGATCCTGATCGGCGACTCGGCAGGCGGATTCCTCGCAGCCAAGATCTGCGAACTCGCGCACCGCGACGGAATCACCATGCCCGCGGCCTTCGTCGGCTATTCACCGCAGCTGACTCTCGACCTCGACCGCATCGACCCGGCGCTGCTGCGCGGTGACGCCTACCAGCCGATCAGCGCGGTGCGGCGCGCCGCGAAGCGCTGGTCGAGCGGCCCAGTCCTGCTGGAAGGGACAGCCTCGCCCGCCGACGACATCGCGCCGACCGCCTTCCCGCCGACCTTGCTCACCGGCGTGGAACGCGAACTGCTCGAGCCCGACATCCGAACCCTGACCGCCAGACTGTCGAGCGCGGACCGGACCATCGAAACCCATATCTGGCGCCGGGGCGTGCACGCCTTCCCCGTCCTCGACACACTCCTGCCCGAAAGCCGGCACGCACTGCGCCTGACCGGAGCTTTCCTGCGCCGCGTTCTCACACCCGAAGCCGACAACGAGCCCGACCGACTCAGCATGCACGGCTGACAGGTAGGCAGAATGCGGGCAGCGGACTGAGGCATCCGGCCGGGAGTTCACGCTCCGCGGCCGGATGTCTCGTAGGTCAGACCAGTTCGGGAACGCGCAGGTGGGCGAAGCCGAGCCGGAACTCCGCTACCTCGAGAACCTCGGCTTCCATGGTGCGGGTCGCCGCGGCCCGCAGTCGATCGACCTGTTCGCGGCTGTTGTCGAGCTCCTCTCGGCTCGCCCAGACGGTCGATCCAACGCCTCGCCCGGTTTCCCGGTCGACGAACAGGCTGGCGCTGCGGAATCCTTCGATCTTCTCGAGCTCCGGCAGCAGGCTGGACTTGAACGTCTGGATCGCCAGGTCGACTCCGGACGGGTCGACTTGGACCCAGGTACACCGGGTACAGGCACTCGCACCGGCCAGATGATCGCGGTGCATGACCGCGACTTCCCATTCCTCGATATTCTCGACCGTGCCGTTGAGTGCCTCGGCCAGACCATCGCGCAGAGATCGGACGCGCATTCTGCTGTCGTGCAGCGCGGCCTCGGATTCCCACGCGGTGGTGGCGATGCATCGGCCTGTCGCCCTGTCCACCATCAGCGACATGCCTACCCACCCGTCGAGCTCGGGCATATTCGGCATCACCGCATTGTGGAGGTATGCGATACCGCGGTCGATCGAGGACCGCTGAGCCGCAAATGTGCTGGAACGTGCGTACACGGGGCCACCTCCTACTTCAGGAAGGGCAGCGCCCCGGTGGGCGCCACCGGACACATCTACTGTCCTCCGATGCGGGGATCCACACAATGCGATGGACGCATCTCGAACACCGATAATTTCGCCATATTTATTGGCGCGAAAGTATTGACATCGAGCAAATCAGGAGAAGACTGGATAGATACCGGAACACCGGAGATGAGCCGCACTGCCGACGAAGACGTTTGCCGACGGTTGTGACGATATTTTCAGGATCTGGCTAAGCCCCCGGCAAGCCAGTCGGATAACCGGAGTTGTCAGCGACGACTGAACTCATGGTTTTCGATGGAGACTACCGGGGACTGTTCTGTGTGGGGGCCGATAGGCTCCCACCATGAACGCGCAGTTGATGATCGTCGAGGACGACACCCGGGTCCGAGCGTCGCTGCGGCTCGCGATGGAAGACGAGGGCTACACCGTCGCTGAGGCGGACTGCGCCGAGAACGCACTCGATCAGGTCCACAGTCTCGGTGCTCCCGACGTGATGCTCGTCGACCTCATGCTCGGCGGAATGGACGGATATACCTATATCCGTGAAGTGCGTCGCGCTCATGATGTGCCGATCATCGTGGTCAGCGCCCGCGACGACACCCATGACGTGGTCGCCGCGCTCGAGGCGGGCGCCGACGATTTCGTCACCAAGCCGTTCGAGGTCAAAGAACTCTGCGCGCGCATCAGGGCGCTGCGCAGACGGACAAGGAACACGACGGACCGTGAGGTCACCGAGATCGTCCTCGACGCGGCACCGCACCGCAGGCTGATCCTCTGCCCGGAGCGCGGCGCGCTGCGGCTGGCAGGCGAGGACGTGCATCTCACGCTCACCGAGTTCCGGCTGCTGTGCGAGCTGGCGCAGAACGACAGCCTGGTACTGAGCAGGCAGGTACTGCTCGACAAGATCTGGGATCGCGGGTTCTTCGGCGACGAGCGCATCGTCGACGTTCATGTGCGCCGGCTGCGTACCAAGATCGAACGGGATCCCGCCGACCCGCGGCTGATCGTCACCGTGCGCGGTCTCGGCTACCGGCTCGATGTCCAATCCTGAACGCGGGCCACGTTTTCGAGGGCTGCGTGGCCGCGTCACCGCGACGTTCGTGCTCAGCGCCAGCCTGGTAGCCGTTGTGCTGTCCGGATCGGTGTACGGCATCAGCACCGGTTACATGGAGTCGCAGCGGACCCGCACTGTCGAACGAGCCGTGGGGGTACATGCCGAGCTGCTGCGCTTGCGGCTGGCCGGCGCGGACGTCACCGGCACTCAGGCCATGGACGCGCTCCCTCTGCCGAGCGGCACCCTCGCGATGTTGCGTCAGGACACCGGATGGTCGCTGGCCGGGGCCGACGTCGATCTTCCGTCGGCGTCGGCACTGCCGCTGCCCAGCCCGGTCGAGGCGGTGAACAGCACCGCCACCCGGGTGCGGATCGGCGAGCAGCCCTATCTTCGGGCAGGCGCGGTCGTCGAGAACGGCACCATCCTCTACGAGTTCGCACCGCTGCTCGAACTCGAGTCCAACCTCCGGATGCTGCGCACGCTCCTGCTCGCCTGCTCCGTGCTCGCCGTGGCGATCGCCGCCGCGATCGGCGCCTGGGCAGCTCATCGCGCACTGAGTCCGCTGCGTCAGGTCGCCGCGACCGCTTCCCGGATCGCGTTCGGGGAGCACGAGCTGCGGCTGCCGCGCACCGACGACGAAGAACTGTCGGCCACCGTCGACGCGTTCAACGCGATGGTCGACTCACTGCATCTGCGCATCGAGCGCGAACGGCGCCTGGTCTCCGATCTCAGCCACGAGCTGCGCACACCACTGACCACCCTCACCACCACGGCGACGGTGCTGACCGGGCACCGCGACGAACTGTCCGAGCGGCCTCGCGCCGCGCTGGGTCTGCTCGTGGAGGAAACCGCCTACCTGCGCGGATTACTCGATGACATGCTCGCCCTGGCCCGCGTGGAAGCGGGTATCCACCGTTCCGACCAGATCCCACTCGAGCTGGCGGAGCTGCTCACCCATCTACTCGCCGGTCGTGGCGTGGCGCCGGAGCTGCTCGACATCCGCGACCCCGGGACGATCCGCGGGCGGCGCACGGAACTCGAACGCGCGCTGGTCAATCTGCTGATCAACGCCGAACGCCACGGTGGTGGGGTGACCGGTGTCGGCGTCGACCGCGACGGACCCGACATCGTGGTGACGGTCGACGACGCGGGCCCCGGAGTGGCTCCCGAGAACCGCGAACGGATCTTCGAACGCTTCGTCACCGCCTCACGCGCGACCGCGGGCACCGGCATCGGTCTCGCGCTCGTCAGCGAAACCGTCCTCGGCCATCGCGGCACCCTTCGCTGCACGGAAAGCCCCCACGGCGGCGCCAGATTCGTGCTCACGATCCCCGCCTCGACCGACGGCCTTCATGAGATCGCAAAGAATCGACCGGAGCCCTCGCAATGATTGCCTGCGATTGTCTGTTCGTGCCGCAGCCGAGCACCGCGTGGTGTTCTCGGCCCCGATGGACCGCCGCCACGCGGGACAACGATGAGTGCCCGGTCGCGCACACTCCGGTCACCGGGATCGGCGCTGTCATTCCATGGCACCGGCCCGGAGGAGGACACCCATCGGGCGGTCTCGCATTGCCGTCCGATGGCCGACGTCCGGTTCTCAGCGGACGACACCCGATTCCGGTGACCTGATACCCGCCGACGCGTCGAGGCCCGGCGCACAACGCGCCGGGCCTCGATACAGGATCGATCAGATCAGCCGATGCTGAACGGCTGACCCCACAGCGTGACGACCGAGGTCACGTTGTCGGTCTCGACTTTCACCTTCACAAAGGCACGCGCCTGGGCGTAGCCACCACAGCCGGACAGACCGATGGTGGTGTCGGCCCAGGTCACCGAGCCGCTCGTGCCCTTGAACTTGTTGTCCTTGCTGTGGGCCTCGTCGCCGTAGTCGTCGGCCTTCTCGAGGTCGAGAATGTAGAACGACTCCGCCTGGCCAGGTCCGAGACTCAGCTCGGCGCCGGTGTCGGCACCGACACCGGGCTTCTTGCCCGCCCAGTCGCTCTCGCCTTCGACGCCACCTTCGACGCCGCCGCCGTCGATGTTCACCTGGCAGCCGACCACGTAGCCGGGACGGATCTTGCCGCCCTTGGCGTTACCCGACACCTCGACCTGCGCACTGCCCGACACCCACGCGTTGCGGTGCACCGGGGTCGAACCCATCGACGGGTTGATGTTGGCCGACTCCCCGACCAGACGCACTGTGACGGTGGTGCCGTCGGACAGCGTCTTGACGATCTCACCACCGGGCAGCGGAATGAAGGTGTCGGCGTTGGCCGCACCGGCCGACAGCATTGCGACGGTGACGGCGCCGGCGCAGGCAACACCGGCCAGACGCGCCGCATTCTTACGGTCGAACATATATTTCATCCTCTGATCTGAAGTCTGGTTCGGGCGGGTCAGCCGATGCTGAACGGAGCACCGTAGAGCGTGGTCTTGGAGTAGTGGTCGCCGATGATCTCGACCACGGAGTACGAGCGGGCCTGCGCGTATCCGGCACAGCCCTGCACCTCGATTTCGACGTCCTGGTACTCGATCGAGTAGACGCCCGCCTTCAGGATGTCCTTCTTCTCGAGCTGGACGAACTCGACCTCACCCGGGCCGAGCTCGATGCCCGCCGAGCCGCCGACACTGAAGCCGGACAGGTCGATGCCACCGGACAGGCCCGCGGCGATCGCGTCGTCGCCGATCGAGACCTGGCAGCCGATGATGTAGCCGGTGTTGAGCTGTGAGGCACCGTGGGTGGAGGAATTGTTGGTGCCGTCGCTTCCGGACGGACCATTGGCCGGACCCACCTCGCCCTCGGGCGTGATCGTCACGTCGGCGGTCACGTTGGCCGAGACCCACGCGACCCGGCCCGCGCCATTGGCGGCCATCGACGGGGAAACCACGGCGTGTTCACCGGTGCGCTGCACCGTGACACCGTGGCCGACCCGCTCGCCGTCCGGCAGTGCGACGAAGGCATCGGCACCGGCGGTACCGGCCACGAGCGCACCCAGTGCGAGAACGGCCACGCCGGTGCCGACAGCATGCAGGCCACCACGGATTCGGTTGATATTCATACTTCCCCTCATCAGGTTCGAGCAGTCATCCCACGGCGGCGCGAGCGCGTGCCGGGGGCTCGACCGAGCTTTCCCGCGGACCGTGGCGTGCCAACGCCCGTGCGAAAGCCCACTGATGAAAGTCGCACTACGAGAACATTTCCGGCTCTTTGCGGTGACATAACGGCGGCTGTAAACAGTTCGCAACAATTCACCCCGCCCAGGCCGATCGAGCCTGCTGTTATCGGTCCCGAAGCCCCAGGCGCGAACGCTCCTGCTCGACGCGATCTCGCAGCACTGAGCCCCGCCCCCACCGAGCCCGGGGCGCGCATCGCGTTCGCAGCGTCAGTGTGAGTAATCCCGGAACGTCATGACGCCGCCGACCAGGACAACCATCACCGTGAGGATGTAGACGGTGACGCGGACCCAGGTCGGCCCGTAGTAACTGACCGCCATCGACGCGCCGAGCGCTGCCAGAATCAGCACCACCCCGTAGAAGGGTGTGCGTTGCTCCCTGTCAACCATCACTCCAGTGTCCGCCGACCGGGCCGCGGGTGCCATCCCTACTTCCGAGATCGGCTGAAGCCGGGTGGCAGGCCAGGCAGAGCTCGACCCTTGTTGCCGGGCCCGGCAGACCGGGTGGGACAGTTCTGCTGACCGGACTGCCGAGCTCGGGAAAGCCCACCCTCGCGGTGATGCCGGCCCGCCATGGCGCGCTGGTCCTCGTGGCAGCCATCGCACCGTCGCCGAGCTAGCGACTCAGGTCTCTGAACCGCTTCACCGCCAGCGGGAAGAACACCGCGATCAAGGCCAACGGCCAAGCCACCGCCAGCATTTCGGCGTGTGCCGCGGCCCAGGAGTCACCGACCGCGCCCGGATTGCCGAACAGGCCACGCACCGCTGTGGCGGTCGCCGACATGGGGTTCCACTCGACGACCGCACCCAGCCAGGACGGCATCGCTTCGGGCGAAGCGATGGCATTGGAGAGGAAGCTGATCGGCCAGACCAGGATCTGGACCGCCTGCACCAGTTCGGGCTTGCCCGCGACCATCGCCAGATAGATGCCGATCCACAGCATCGCGAACCGGAACAGCAACAGCAGTCCCACGGCCGCCAGGAACGCGGCGGCGCCGTCGTGCCAGCGCCAGCCGATCGCGTACCCGACCGCGATCATCACGGCCAGCCCGACCACCGACTGCATCATGTCGGCGACGCTGCGCCCCACCAGAACCGCGGCCGAGTTCATCGGCATCGAGCGGAATCGATCGATGACCCCCTTGCCGAGGTCCTGGGTGACCGAGAGCATGGTCGCCTCGAGGCCGAATGCCATTGTCATGGTGAGCATTCCAGGGACCAGATAGTCCTTGAAGTCCCCGTCGATGCCGCGCCCGCCGCCGATCAGGTAGGTGAACATCACCAGCAACATCACCGGGAAGACCAGCCCGACGACCACCTGAACGGGCTGGCGAACCCAGTGCGCCAACTCGCGTCTGGTCATCGTCCAGGAATCGGTGAGCGCCGTGCTCAGTGTCGAAACCGGTTGGTTCGTTGGGTAAGTCGCGCTCATGCCGCGTGCTCCTTGGTCAGGTGCAGGAAGACTTCGTCGAGTGTCGGCCGCCGGATCGCGATGTCCTCGGCGTCGATACCGTGCGTCTGCAGCGCCCGGACGGTCTCGGTCAGTGCCACCATCCGGTCGCCGACCGCGGCACTGACCATCCGCCGGTCCTCGTCCACCACCGCCTCGCCGGGGATGAGCGCGGCCGCGAGTGCCAGCTGGGTGACGTCATGCACGACCACGTCGATGCGGTCGCCGCCGGTCGTGGATTTCAGCTGGTCGGCAGTACCCTCCGCGATCACCTTCCCGTGGTCGATCACCGAGATCTGGTCGGCCAGCTGATCGGCCTCCTCCAGGTATTGCGTGGTCAGCAGCACGGTGGTGCCGCCGTCGACCAGGGAACGCACCGAACTCCACACCTCGGCGCGGCCGCGGGGATCGAGCCCGGTCGTCGGTTCGTCCAGGAACAGCACCTGCGGTTCGGAAATCAGCGACGCCGCGAGGTCGAGCCGCCGCCGCATCCCGCCGCTGTACTGTTTGACCGCCTTCTTTCCGGTGTCCGCGAGCCCGAATCGCGCAAGGAGTTCATCGGCTCGGGTGCCCGCGCGGCGCGCCCCGAGGTGGTAGAGGCGCCCGAACATCTCCAGGTTCTGTCGCCCACTGAGTTCCTCGTCGACAGCCGCGCTCTGGCCGAGCAGCCCGATTCGGGTGCGCACCTCTGCGGCCCGCGTCCGCACATCGATGCCCGCCACCTCGACGCGCCCCGCCTCGGGGCGCAGCAGCGTGGACATGATGCGCACGGCCGTGGTCTTGCCCGCGCCGTTCGGGCCGAGAACCGCGTGCACGGTACCGGCCCGGACCGCGAGATCGAGTCCGTCGAGGGCCTGCTTCGCCCCGTATGTCTTCCGCAGGCCTTCGACGACGATCGAGAGATCGTGGTCAGTCAAAACACCCTCCAACGCCTAGTGATCAAACTTGACTAGATGATTAGGGTACCGACCCCCGATTCATTTAGTCAAACTTGAATACTGCTAGTTTGGTCGCACTCGCTCGGAAGGGAGACGTCCATGTCAGCGATCCGGCTACTGGTCCTCGGCGCGGTCCGTCAGCACGGCCGAGCGCACGGCTATCAGGTGCGCAACGACCTGGAGTTCTGGGGCGCCCACGAATGGTCCAACGCCAAGCCCGGCTCGATCTACCACGCACTCAAGCAGATGGCCAAGCACGGACTCCTCGTCGCACACGAGGTCGCCCCGAGCACCGTCGGCGGTCCGCCTCGCGTCGAGTACGAGATGACCGGCAAGGGCACCGAGGAATACTTCACGCTGCTGCGCGAGGCCCTGACCGCGTACGACCAGAAGATGGACATGCTCTCGGCCGGTATCGGGTTCATCGTCGACCTACCACGCGAGGAGGCCGTCGCACTCCTGAGGCAACGGATCACCGGCCTCGAGCAGTGGCGCGCTTCGGTCACCGAGTACTACGCCCCGGAGCAGGGGCCAGAACAGCTCGGACACATCGGCGAGATCATGAACATGTGGCTGCACTCCGCCGACAGCGAAGCGGCGTGGACCCACAGCCTGATCGAACGCATCGAAGGCGGCGCCTATACCTTCACCGGCGAGGGCGAGCCCTTCGTCGGCGTCCTCGCACAGGACCAGCCCAACCCGTTCGCGACCGGACCACACCCCGACGACCTCCGCTGACGCGAGCCACTCCCCGGCGCGGTCGATATCTCAGGCGAGGGCTTTGGCCTTGAGCTGCTGGAATTCCGTGTCGGTGATGGTTCCGGCATCGAGCAGCCGCTTCGCATCGGCGATCTGTGCCGCGGAATTCGTGCCCGCCGTCTGCTTGATGTAGTCGTCGGTCTCGGCGCGTGCCTGCTTTTCGGCCGCGGCGGTCCGTTCCGACATCCCGCTGCCGCGCACGATCAGATACACCAACCCGGTGATCAACGGGAACAAGAACAAGAAAAGCACCCAGATCGCCTTCACCCAGCCCGAGGTCTGCCGGTCGCGGAACAGGTCGGTGATGATCATGAACAACAGCAGCAGATAGGCGACGAACGCGAAACTCACGATGATGACCCAGAGAATGTCCCATACCGACATGATTCGATCCTCGCTTCCGTGCTGCGTGACCACCGGCCCTATCACCGCCGCCGAAGCGATTCGCGCGTTCGTGGCGGTATCGGTGATGCTACGAAGCGCACAACACGCAGGAATCACCCTTTACGGGTGAACTTCACCGCCAGACCCGAGGTCACCCCACAGACGATCCGGGATCGGGTTCATCGTTCTTCCTGGCGGTGATCTGGGTCAGCAGGCAACGCCACCGGCCGTCGACTTCGGTGAACGCGTCGGTTGTCCACTCATCGGCGTCGAACCGAACACCCTGGTAGTGGGCGGTACTGGTGACCCGGGTCGTCAACAGCGCGAGCTCGCCGTGGTAGCGGATTCTGGGTTCACCGACGCGCACCATCGCCGAGTGGGTGAGGTCGCCCGATCCGACGACTGCCAGGAACCGCTCGGCCCTGGTTATGCCGTCCTCGGAGACCATGATCCATTCGTCGGCCATGTACGAACCGATCCGGTCCACGTCATTGGCGACGATCGCCACCTGCCACTCGTCGAGCACGGCGAGGAGTTCGTCATCGACTGATCGGTCCGGAGAAAGACGTGTTGTTGTCATGATCCCACGCTAGGACCGGCAGTGCGCCCGGTCTTGGACGAATGGAACGACAGGCCTACGTCGCACACCCGGCACCAGCGATTCGGCCGTCCGGCGCGGTGGCGCGTTGAGACCGCGGCCCGAGGCAACACCGCTGGTCAGCTGCGTGATCGCCCAGGTTCTCTAGCATTCCGCAGCTGACCGGCACTTGTCGGTGAATCAGAGGCTGACGCCGAAATCGCGGGCGATGCCTTCCAGGCCGGAGGCATAGCCCTGGCCGGTGGCGCGGAACTTCCACTCGGCGCCGTTGCGGTACAGCTCGCCGAAGACCATGGCGGTCTCGGTGGACGCGTCCTCGGAGAGGTCGTAGCGAGCCAGTTCCTCGCCGTTGCTGCGGTCGAGGACGCGGATGTAGGCGTTGCGTACCTGGCCGAAGGACTGGCTGCGGTTCGCCGCGTCGTAGATCGAGACCGGGAACACGATGGAGTCGATCGTGGCCGGGGTGTTGGCCAGGTCGACGTTGATCGTCTCGTCGTCACCGTCGCCGGCACCGGTGGTGTTGTCGCCCGCGTGCTCGATCGCGCCCTCAGGCGACTTCAGGTTGTTGAAGAAGACGAAGTGCCCGCTCGACACCACCTTCTTGTCGGCGCCGAGCCCGATGGCGCTGGCATCGAGGTCGAAGTCCGTGCCGGTGGTGGTCCGCAGATCCCAGCCGAGACCGACCGCGACGGCGGTGAGGTTCGGCGCCGCCTTGGTCAGTGAGACATTGCCGCCCTTGGACAAGCTGACACCCATATCGAAACTCCCCTTGATCATCGCGGCACGAAGCGCACCGACGCCCACACCCTAGCGTTCGACTCTGAACGTTTGCTGTGATCAATCCTGTTCGGCCGCACCCGATTCCACGGGCAGCCGAGCGGCGCCCCAGCTGCGGTGCAGGTAGCCGATCACCCGGTCGAGTTCGGCGCGATCGACGGCGGCCAGCTCGCCCGGCTCGAGTGGGTCGAAATGGAAAATGTAGAGGCGCGAGGCGAATTGCTCGAAGGGCAGCGACGCTTCGCCGAAACGCTCACCGTGCCCCGCTGTTCCGACGACGACCCCATCACCCCAGTCCTGGCCGCTGTCGTTGTTCGGGTTGTAGAAATACACCCGCATCACGTCCTGCGGGTCGAGGCTGACCCGGAGCACGGTGATGGCATGCCAGCCGACGAAGCGGGCGGCGCTGTCGGTGACGGCGATACCGGCCGGCTGCGGATGGATCACCGGCTGGTTGCCGTTGTAGAAGGGGTGGTAGCCGGCGTAGAAGTGGCGCAGGAATTCGTCGAGGTCGGTCAGGTGGCCGGTGGCCACGTCGACATTGATCCGGAACCCGCGTCCGGACCACCAACCGTGGAACTCCGGGTTGATCCAGCGGTGTGGATCGCCGTCGCGGCCGAGGCAACGCCTGCCCATCTGCG
Organism: Nocardia sp. IBHARD005; assembly: GCF_052814245.1. Classification (NCBI taxonomy): domain Bacteria; kingdom Bacillati; phylum Actinomycetota; class Actinomycetes; order Mycobacteriales; family Nocardiaceae; genus Nocardia; species Nocardia sp. IBHARD005. The sequence goes on along the minus strand of NZ_CP199935.1, from coordinate 1,368,412 downwards.
CGTAGATCCGGTCCAGGTGCGGAACCACCAGCAGCGACACCGGGTCCAGATCGAGTTGCAGCACAGTCGATTCCGCGTCGCCGGTCTCGCGCGAGGAAATCGGCTGCCCCTCGAAGTGCATGACGATCTCGTCGTCGCGCGCGGCCCACACCACTGTCTGCAGCAGATAGTCGGGATCGTTGTAGGCCCACATCGACAGTGCCCGCGCCGATTGGCAGGTGGGGTTGTCGCCCTGCCCGATCCCCAGCGGCAGGCCGAGAACCGACAGCATCCCCGACAACAACCACGCCCGCGGGTCCGGGGCAGGCCCGAACACCCGGGTCAGCCGCCGGCGCGAGTGCGGTGAAAGCCGTAGCGCCAGTTGGCGCCACAGCGCGGGCGCTACCGGCGGCTGATAGAGAATGCCGCGTTCGAGCAGCAAGGTGAGCCCGTAGACGCACTGCGCCGTTTCGACGTGAACAGCCTGCTCGATGAGGCTGCGCACGAGTTCGTGATAGCAGAGCAGACTGTCGCGGCCGGTGCTGGAAAGGCCCATCGCCTCGCCGAGCAGGTACTCGCCTTTGGTGAGCAGAAAGCGAAGCAGCACCGCGTGATACGGCGAGACCAGCCCGGTGTCGTGCATGGACCGCGCGAATCCCGTTGCCTCGTACTGCAGCGCGCTGTCGTCCATCGATTCCAGCCGCGTGCGGTAGATCTCGACTCCGGGGTCTTCCCTGCACCCCTCGGTGGTGCCGTAGAGGCTGCTGATCAGCCGGTCGGCACCGAGACCACTGGCACCGAGATCCACATCGGGATCGGCACGGGCGACGGCGATCTGGGTGATCATCCGCTTGACCCCGTCGACCTGGATAGGCCGCTGCCGCAGGATGCGCCAGATCTCGTCGACCAGGTTCTCCAGCACCTTCTCGTACCCGACCTCGGCGACGAGGTAGTGCAGCAGCTCCCGCGAGACCTGCGCCATCCGCCCCTGCTGTTCCCGCTCGGCCTCGGTGGGCGGGGAGAACAGCAGCGACAGATTCACCGCGAGTACCTGCGACAGATGATCGGCGGCCTGTTCTGCCGACACCAGCGCATGCTGGTAATCGCCCTTGGCGACCGCGAGCAGCCGCAGATCACTCACCGCCTCCAACACCATGGTGTCGGCATTGGCACTGCGCAACGAGCCGGTGCTCAGCGCCGGGATGAGGATCTGCGGCTGGGCCCAATCCGTGCCGAGGAACAGACCCGCGGTCTCCAGTCTTTCGGCGCGTGCACGCACCGCGGCGCACCCGCCGGGCAGCAACAGCACCCGCCGAAGGGATTCCATGACCCTGGGCAGTTTGACCTGCTTGCCGAAATCGCCTGCGTCCGCGAGGGACTGCGTGGCGTGGTCCACCGTGGCGAGGCGCCGGTCCAAGCTCGCCGGGTCGTGGCCGTCCGGACTCAATCGCCGATCCCTTCGCGCACCGTTGCCCCTGGCAACGGATCAAATATAGAAATCGAGTTCTTCTTGTCGCTTCAACAGATCCCGCAGAGTGTACGGGTCTTCGCCGAAGAAATAGAGCAGACCCCAGTGATTACCGAATGCGGTCCGTTTGGTGACTTTTTCGGCCTGGGGTGCGGTGAGCTCGTGTGAGTCGAAGTAATCGTGATCCTCGGTCTCGGGCGGCACGGATAGCCGGCTCACCACGCGCCGGCGCGGATACACGCCGAAGCACCCCGCGTGGCCGGTGGCATCCACCACTTCCTCCGGGAAGAAAGCGTCGATCTCCTCGGTGGTGGATTTCGGGTCGAAGGCCAGCACCAGTGCATGGTAGGCATTGAAACCGTAGGTCCGTTCCAGCAGCTCGAACACTTTGAAACCCGGCGGCCGGTAGGCGACTTCGCCGAAATACATTTCACCGTCGCTGGTGACGAAGTACTCGGGATGAATGAAACCGAATTCGATGTCGAAGGTCTTGATCAGCTTTTCGACCTGCCGGGTGATCTCGGGCCGGTACTTCTCCAGTTCCGGCGTCGCGGGCACGAACACCGAATATCCGAGCGTCACGTATTCCGAGATGTTCAGGAAGCAGATGCGGCCGTTGTGGACCCAGGCCTCGACCGCGAACTCCCAGCCGTCCAGGTGCGATTCCATCAGCATGGGGAACTCGTCGTCGGGGATCGTGTCGACCTCGTCGGGGGTCCGGATGATCCGGTGACCGAGGCAGCCCGCCTTGTCGAACGCCTTGAGGTGAATCGGATCGTTCGGATCACCGTCGAGTTTCAGCAGGGTTTGATTGACCCGCTTCAGGAATCGGATCACGTCGTCGCGCTCGTGCGCCTCTTCGAAGATGCCGACCCGGATACCGCCGAGCTGCGCGCGCCGCTTCATCAACGACTTGTCGCGCAGGAGCATGGACTGCCCGAGCAGGCGCGGATTGCCGAGCAGGACGGAGTTGATCGCGCCTGCCCATTCCACCGTCTCCTCGAAGATCGGAATGGCGACGTCGACCCCTTTCTCCTGCAGGGTCTCCGCGATCTCCATCGAACGATCGTTGAGCCGCTCGAAATCCCAGGGGATATAGGGAATGTTGTGCTCTGTGCAGTAACTTTGCGCCCATTCGGGTGCGACCACAATATAGCGGCGATCGAACCGATCAACCGCCTCGACGGCGTTCAAACTCCAGCCGAGCAGAGCTACATAGCCTTTGTCCGGGTTTCGACTTTTCGATTCGTCAGCTGAAATCGACAAACCTTATCCCTCCTCGAACTCCACAGCCCCGAAACCAGGACCCTGAATGAATCCCTGCAGGGCTGCTATTTTCATGGGGTACCCGGCCCCTCGGCGTCCAACCATGACAAAGCTGTGACCGAGGGCTTCCGACCGGCACGACCAGCACCCGCCCCCCAGTGCGGTTACGCTCAGGGAATGCCCGGTCCTGAGACCTTGCCGCCGCCACGCAACGGCGCAGGCCTCGCGGCGCTGGTGCTCGGCATCATCGCCTGCGCGGTCTCGTTCATCCCCGTCGTCAGCGAGTTCGTCGCCGCCCCAGCCGGTATCGGGGCCGTGGTGGCTGCGATCGTCGGCTGGGATCGGATCGAGAGCGGCGTGGCCACCAACCGCGCCGACACGATCGCTGGCGGGATCCTCGGTGCGATAGCGCTAGCGGTCACCGCCCTGGTCTACCTCGCAACCCATTCCGGCTGACGGGGACGCGGTCCTGGCGATCGTCGGTGCGGGCGCCTGCGCGATCGACGGACTCCGCAGCCCGATTCCGTCGCCATGCACGTGACGAGCGAAGTCCGTAGCCTGAGAATCGTGATTACTCTCAAGAAGGAAGACGGCGCGGCCGATCTCGCCGGTATCACCAAGATGAGCGTGGGGGTGAGCTGGGATCCGTCGGCGGGTGCCAGCGGTGGAATTCTCGGAATGGCGCGGCGCAAGCGCGGTGTCGACCTGGATCTGATCGCCGTGCTGTTCCAAGGCGGTGAGCCGGTGCGGTTCGCCGGTCTGGATTCGCTCGACCCGCTCGGCAACGGCTCGGTGCTGCACACCGGCGACGAGCAGACCGGCGCGGCCGTGGGCGACGACGAGACCGTGCACGTCACCTTCGGCAATGTTCCCCCCGCCATCGACTCCATCGTCTTCGTCGCCGTCGCGTTCAAGAAGGGCAGCTCCTTCGAGAAGGCGAACAACGTCTCGTTCAAGATCTACGACGCCACCGGTGGCGATACCCAGCCCGTCGCCGACATCTGGCCATCACTGCTCGGCGCGGACAATGCCAATGCGATCGCGCGGACCTTCCGCAACGGTCCGGTGTGGCAGCTGGAGGTCCTCGACCGCAAGGGCAAGATCAAGCAGGGCGATCGCCAGGCGTTGCTGCGCTTCGCGATCGGCTGAAACCGTGGCGGCAGGGCCCGGCGCGCACCGCGCCGAGCTCTGCCGCGGCGCGGGGACGACCTCGCCCTTTCGCACATTTGCGACATCAGCGAAGTTCGTCAAGTCCACGCGATTTCGGTGTTCCCTGAATAGTTGCTGCGATACGGTTTTTCGCATGGACGACATCGAGTTGGATTTGCCGAGCGTCGCTACTTCCCACAACGCCGGACGAATTCTGGAAATCGGCGCGGTCGGTCTGCGCAACCCACTTCCCGTCGACGGAGAACAGACCCACGCCTACGTGTGCTGTGTCGACGGCACCACCCTGCAGCTCCCCGACTCGCTGCAGAACTGGGCCATGCAGACCCTCGCCGCGAACTTCGACCTCCGCGCGACCGGCCTGCCCTCACTGTTCCCCTGCCGCTTCGAATTCGGCATCCGCGACGGCGCGGCCTACGCGGTACCGGTGACCCAGCGGTCGCTGCGCGAGAAGGCGAACGCATGACAACCTGACGGCGCCTATCGTCACCCTCATGTACGAGGGACTCACCTACGCCCCGGCCGGCGCGACCAGCCCCGCCGAGGAAATCTGGACCGGCGAATACCCCGGATTCCGCCGGTTCGGCACCACGGTGGCGATCGGTCACGGCGAGCCGACGTGGGCGGCCGCTTCCGAGGCCGTGCTGCGGTGGGGCATCAAGCGCCGCAGCGGCTTTCGCGTGACTCCCGATGGTGCGGTGTCGACGGGTGCGCGGTACCGGATCAGTGCGGGATGGGGCCGTGTCTCGGTCCACGAGCCGGTGCGGGTGGTCGCGGTGGTCGACACCGACAACCGGTGCGGCTTCGCCTACGGCACCTTGCCCGGCCATCCGGTCAGCGGCGAGGAAGCCTTTGTCGTGCACCGGGATTCGACCGGCGCCGTCTGGCTCACCCTTCGCTCGCTGACCAGACCCGCACCGACCGGACTATGGCGCTTCACCTTTCCGGTACTTCTTGTCGCGCAACGCTTCTACCGTCGCCGGTATCTGCGCGCACTGGTGCGCTAGGCGATCGGGGGCAGATGAACGACCTGGCCCGCATACGCCAGCCCGGCACCGAAGCCGAGCAGCAGCGCGGTGTCGCCGGGGTTGGCGGCACCGGAACGCACGAGTTGTTCCATGGCCATCGGAATGGACGCGGCGCTGGTATTGCCGGTGTCGATGATGTCGCGCGCGATGGCGACGGTCTCGGGCAGGCCAAGGGTGCGGACCAGCGCGTCGGTGATGCGGATATTGGCCTGATGCGGGACGAACGCGTCGAGGTCGGCGGCCGTGAGCCCCGCGCGGTCGAGCGCGTCACGACAGGCCTTCTCCAAGAACGTGACCGCCCAGCGGAATACCTCGGTGCCGTTCATCCGAATGTAGGGGCGTTGCGTTGTGCCGCCGCCGGCCTCGGCCGCCGCGACTTCGGCGAAATACTCCATAAAGGTCTTGTCCTGCTTGATCGCCGAGGTGCGCGAGCCATCCGAACCCCACGCGACCGGGCCGATCCCCTCCTGCTCGGCGGCGCCGACGACGACCGCACCGGCACCGTCAGCGAAGATGAACGCGCACACGCGATCGGTGGTGTCGAGCAGATCCGACAACCGCTCCACCCCGATCACCAGCACCTGTCGCGCCTGACCCGAGCGCACCAGATTCGCCGCATCGGCCAACGCGTAACAGAAGCCCGCGCAGCCCGCGGAAATGTCGAAGGCGGCAGTGTCGTGCATGCCGAGTTCGGTCGCCACCACCGCACCCGCCGATGGACCGAGCACCATCTGCGACGACGTCGCGAGCACGACCGCGTCGATCTGCTCGGCGCTCACCCCCGCCGCCGCGAGCGCGTCACGCGCGGCCGCGACACTCATCGAGACGATCGTCTCGTCGGCCTCGGCCCAGTGCCGGGCGGCGATCCCGGACCGGGTCTTGATCCATTCGTCCGACGACTCGATCGCGTCGACGATCTCGGAATTGGGCACGACACGGCGCGGGCGATACACACCGAGGCCGAGAATTCCCGCGTGGGTGACCGGAACCGCGGTGGCAATGGGGGTGGGCATGGCATCCTCTCCATATGAACCGATCGGTTCACGTAGCACTAGGTCTAACATGAACCGATCGGTTCAATCAAGGGGTAGGAGTAGATCGGATGGCTGCCGGACCACGCGCCCGACTCATCGAACACACCATCAGCACCGTCCAGGAACACGGCGTCCACGCGTCCTCCCTCAGCGAACTGCTCGAGCGCAGCAACACCTCACGCAACTCGCTGTATCAGCACTTCCCTTCCGGCAAGGGCGAATTGGTGCAGACCGCGGCGCGGATCGTGACGCGCCTGGTGTACTCGCACGTGAGCGCGACGGCCGACGCGCTACAGACCGCGACCTCGGTTCAGCAGTGGCTCACCGACCTGCTCGCCTTCTGGCGCACCCCGCTGGAAAAATCCGACTACACCGCGGGTTCGTTCATGATGGCGGCCGCCCTCGACGAACTCGACCCCGCCGTCCAGTCCATCGCGGGGCAGGCCTTCGCCGAATGGACCGCACGGCTCGCCGACGGGATCGTCGCCGCCGGGATCGAACGCGCGACCGCGGTGTCGCTCGCGGGTTTCCTCCTCACCACCATCGAGGGCACGATCGTGCACAGCCGCGCACTCAAATCGTCACACCCGTTCGATCAGGCGGTCACCCAGCTGACGATCCTGTTCAACGTGCACCTGTCCGAGCGCTGATTATTCTCACGAAATACTGTGCGCCGCATCGAGTTCGGCGCGCAGGGTGGTGATGATCCGGCGGCGGGCCGCCGCGCCTTCGGAGCTGGGAGTCAGCGGGTAGACGTGGACGAGTCCGGGTTCTTCGAGATAGTCGAGGTCGACGCCCGCCGTCCGCGCCTTCGCCGCGAACAGGCGGGCGTCGGGGTTCAGGATGTCTTCGGTGCCGGTGAACAGCGTGATCGGGCCCAGCCCGCCGAGGTCGCCGAACAGCGGGCTGACCAGGGGATCTTTCATCGGGAGCTCGCCGCTCCACAGCCTGCCGAACACCAAGCCGCCCTCGCGACCCAGCCATGGATCGCGTGGCAGCACCACATCGATCTCCGGATTTTCGAGGGTGAGGTCGAGGGCGGGCGAGATCAGAATCGTGCGGGGGACAATATGGCCTGCGTCGCGTAGGTGTAGCGCGGTGGACAGCGCGATCTGGCCGCCCGCGGAGTCGCCGGCGAGGAAAGTCGGGCCGTAGCGCTCGCTGGCCGCGGTGACAAGTTCGGCGATGCGGGGAATCACCTGGGCCGCGGTGCCGAAGGGGATCAGCGGATAGATCGGGACTGTGACGACGAGATGGGTCTGCGCGGCAATACGGGCCGCGAGTTGCCAATGTTGCGAAGCGATTTCGCCTACCCAGCCACCACCGTGCGCGTACACGAGACCGCCGCGGGAGATCCCGTCCGACGGGGTCAAGGTGTAGATCGGCCAGCCACGGTCGTGCACCACCGAGACCTCGACACCGCGCAGTGTGCGCGGTGGACCGTAGGCGAGGGGCCGCACACCGCGCTCGCGCACGTGCGCCGTGGCCATCTCGGCATCGATGTAGTTCCGGTTGCGCCGGGTGACCCGCAGGAATCCCGGAATCACGAACCGACTCATCACACCGGGCACCGCGACCTCCACTCGACAACCAGACCGGCGCAGTCGAAGCGCTCGGACCGAGCGTCGCCGATGCCCGCCAAACTACCCCGTGCCGAGCTCAGCCGAGGGGTTGCTCGGTGACGTCGGTACGCAAGCTGGTGCCGTTGAGGTCCAGATAGAGCACACCCTCGGTGACCGAAAGAGTGGCGGTATTGCGACGATCGACCAGCGCCGCCGCCTCATCGATGAACGCGCGGTCGAAACTGACCAGCGGGATCTGCGCCGCATTGTGAATCTTCTTGCCCGCGTACTGCGCGAGCACCTTCGCCGGGTCGCGATGGGTATAGACCACAGCCCGACCAGCGAGTTTGCTCCCACGATGAATACGATCCGCGTCGGGCGCACCCACCTCGATCCACGCGGTAGTCCGCCCGGTCATATCCCGGACCTGCACCGCGGGCTCATCGGTAGCCGAAATCCCACCCTCACTGAACACAATCCCCTCCTCGTACTGCAAGCAGTACGCGAGGATCCGCGTGACCATGTACTCCATCGTCTCCGACGGATGCCGGGCTACCCGCAATTCGAGATCCTCGTACACTCCCCGATCCACATCGGCGAGCTGAACGGCGAAGTTGTGCAGTGTTGCGCTGAGTGCCATAGGACGTCAGAGCCTACCGGGCTCCCCCACCCAGTCGTCTCGCGCACCGGTCAGGACCGATCGGTGGTCATGCAATCGTGTATGCCTCGTCGCCGAAACGGGCGACGACTTCTATCTCACCGCCGAGCGCTTCGACGTACTTGCGGATCGTCTCGATCTTGGAGCGTTCGATTTCGCCGTGCTCGATTTTCGAGACGGTTCGCTGACCTACGCCGATCTTGTTGCCGAGTTCGGTTTGGTTGAGTTGCTGGGCTTCTCGCAGTTCGGCCAGGCGGTACGCCCGCTCAACCGAACGCATCTTCTTGCGGACCGCGGCGACGCGAGACTGATCGTAGCCACCGCGCGGATGCCGCGTCTGGTCGCTGTTGTGCAGCTCCATCAGTCCAAACCTCCTATGTGCTCGTCGTAGATGCGGTCGGCGATCGGGATATTCTCTTCCTTCATGTTCGAGTGCCGCGATGTTCGCAAGGTGTCGACCCATGGTCGCCCGAGCGCCGGGCCCCGTTCCTCCAATTCCTGACGCGCCGCTTCGTAGTGGTCGAACATAACGTCGTCCAAGCCATCGGCCTATTTCAGAACCTGCTTGGTGAGGTAGATGGTCCGTCCCACACAACCCAGAATACCACCTACAGGGTCTAGAACCTATGGGTGGTAGCGCGCTACTACTGGCGGCCTGATCTCGGCCGCTGTTCCCAGCTACGGATTATCGAGCAACTCCCGCGGTGCGGCCTGGCGCCAGGAGTCGGCGATGATGGCTTCCAGTTCCTCGCGGTCGTCGAGGGCGGTCAAGCGGACCCGGACCCAGGGGTTGCCCGCCTCGTGGGTGGCGATCCAGAACTTGGCGGGCTCGGCCAGCACCAGCTCGTCGCGTTCGACGATCGGGCAGCGCACCGCCATCGAGGTCTCCTCCTCCGGCAGCGTGAGGAACAGCTTGCCGGCGACCTTGAAAATCGGCATGCCCCAGGCGAATTGCTCTGCCGTCTGCGGGAGCGACAGGACGTAGGCGCGGACGTCATCCCCGGTGACATTCATGCGCTACATCCTGACAGCACCCACCGACACCGATCTGATCCGCCGTCGCCGGGCCGGGACCGCTAGCCGACGACCCCGATGGTGGTCATCGTTTTCCGGGCGCGCGACGCGGTGATCCGGCGGCCGATCACACCGTGGCGAGGAGCGAAGAGGTAGACGAAGGTGAACGCGACGCCTTGGGTTACCACGACCATGCCGCCCGCGGCGGTATCGAGGTGGTAGCTCATGTAGAGGCCGGTGACCGCGCACACCACCGACACAGTGGGGGCGATGACGAGCATGCGGGAGAAGCGGTCGGTGAGCAGGTAGGCGGTGGCGCCGGGGATGATCAGCATGGCCACCACCAGCACCACACCGACGGCCTGCAGCGCGACCACCGAGGTCAGGGCCAGCAGGGCCAGCAGCGCGGTGCCGAGGACGCGGGGGTTGAGGCCGATGGCGTGGGCGTGGGTGGCGTCGAAGGCGTAGAGGGTGAAGTCGCGGCGTTTGAGGACAAGGGCCACCAGGACAATCGCGGCCAGGATCATGATCTGGATCATCTCGCCGCGGCTCACGCCGAGCAGATTGCCGAAAACGATGTGGTTCAAGTCGGTTTGACTCGGTGTCACCGACACCAGCACCAGGCCGAACGCGAACAGGGTGGTGAACACGATGCCGATCGCGGCGTCTTCTTTCACGCGGCTCGTATCGCGAACGACCCCGATCAATGCGACAGCGAGGAACCCGAAGATCACCGCGCCGACGGCGAACGGCCAGCCGACGATGTAGGCCAGCACCACCCCGGGCAGCACCGCGTGCGAGACCGCGTCACCCATCAGCGACCAGCCGATCAGCACCAACCAGCACGACAGCACCGCGCACACCACCGCCGCCGTGACGGTGGTAGCCAGCGCACGCACCATGAATTCGTAGCGCAACGGGTCGATCAGGAATTCCTCGAGGCTCATCGGTCTCCGTCCACATCCAGGCCGAAGGCCTTGGCCAGGTTCTCCGGCCGCAACACCACTTCGGGGTCGCCGTGTTCGAGCACCCGGCGGTTCAAAAGCACTGCCTCGTCGGCCAGTTGGGGCAACGCGTGCAGATCGTGGGTGGACACCAGAATCGTGGCCCCGTCGGCGGCGAGCTCGCGCAACAGCGCGGTGATGGTCGCCTCGGAACGCTTGTCGACACCGGCGAACGGCTCGTCGAGCAGCAGGATCGTGGCTTCCTGGGCGATGCCGCGGGCGACGAACGTGCGCTTCTTCTGACCACCCGAGAGCTGCCCGATCTGCCGGTCGGCGAGGTCGGTGAGCTCGACGCGGGCCAGCGCCGCGTCGACGGCGGCACGGTCGGCCTTGCTCGCCCGGCGGGTGAACCCCATTTTCCCGTAGCGCCCGGTCATCACCACATCGCGCACCGACAACGGGAAAGTCCAGTCCACGTCCTCCGATTGCGGCACGTAGCCGAGGCTGCCCGCCTTGCGTGCGGCAGCGGGGGCGAGACCGTTGATCAGCACCCGGCCGCGGTCGGGCGTCACCAGGCCCATCACGCTCTTGAACAGCGTCGATTTGCCGGAGCCGTTCATGCCGATCAGCCCGCACACCCGGCCCGATTTCAACGTCAGTTCGACATTGTCGAGCGCGAGCACATCACCGTAGTGGACTGTCACGTCCTGGATTTCGACGACCGGTGCGGTCATTTCGGCGCTCCGGCGAGCGCGGCCGCGATGACATTCGCATCGTGGCGGATCAGCTGCAGATAGGTCGGCACCGGACCGTCGGCTTCCGAGAGCGAGTCGACGTAGAGGACGCCGCCGAACCGCGAGCCGGAGGCTTCGACCACGCGTTGCATCGGCGCGTCGGACACCGTCGATTCGCAGAACACGGCGGGCACGCCGCGCTGGCGGACGAAGTCGATGGTCGAGCCGATCTGCTGCGGGGTGGCCTGCTGTTCGGCGTTGACCGGCCAGATGTACTTCTCGGTGAGCCCCGCGTCACGCGCGAGGTAGGAGAACGCGCCCTCACAGGTGACCAGGGCGCGCTGGTCGGCGGGCAGGGTGTTCACCGCGGCGACCAGATCGTCGCGCACGGCGCCGAGCTGTGTTTTGTAGGCGTCTCCGTTGGCACGGTAGGCGTCGGCGTGTTCGGGGTCGAGGTCGGTGAACGCGCGGACCATGTTGTCGACGTAGATCTGCGCGTTCACCGGCGACATCCAGGCGTGCGGATTGGGCTTGCCCCGATAGGCGTCCTCGCTGATATCCATCGGCGCCACCCCCTCGCTGACCACCGCGTGCGGCACATCGAGATCGGCGACGAACTGGCTGAACCAGGCCTCGAGGTTGAGCCCGTTGTCCAGGATCAGGTCGGCCTCGGCCGCCTTCTTGATGTCCCCCGGCGTCGGCTCATAACCATGAATCTCAGCCCCCACCTTCGTAATCGATTCCACCCTCAGGAGCCCGCCTGACACATTCCGAGCCATGTCGGCGAGCACCGTGAAGGTGGTGAGGACTACCTTCTTCCCGTCGTCATCGGAGGTGCTCCCACCGCAGGCAGTCAGCGCGAACGCCATGACACTCAGAACACATGCCGCAAGCACCCGGCGTCGCTCCGGAGAACGGTAGAAACCAACCTTCATTCCAGAATTATAAAGTTCGGGTACCCGAACTTTCAAGTTCAGGCCTTGAAACAGTCGGCGAGACGGCTCAGGATGCCCAGGGCGGGGTGAAGGTTGAGCCATCGGGGAGCTCCGCGGCGAAGCCGACGCGCACGGTCACCAACAGCACGGCCGGCTCGTCGGCCGAGTTCGCGAGGGCGATCATCGCGCCCCCGGGCGCAACCGCCGCGTCGCCCGGTTTCATCAGCGCGGATTCACCATCGATCGTCATGGTCACCTCGCCCGACAGCAGAACGAAGGCCTCCTCCCCCAGGATGCGATGTGCCACGCCCACCGAGCCGGCACGGAACTCGGTCTGCCAGACGCACAGTTCGGCACTGCCGGTGCCGGGACGGACGAGCGAGGTGAACCGAGCGTTGTGCACCTCGTGCACCTGCGCGTCGGTGGAGCGGATTACCGGCATTCGAACCTCCATAAAGTCAAGTAACTTGTCTATATGGTCAAGTAGATTGACTATCGTGTCAAGTGCCAGAATGACTGTCGTGCCCGCGAACGCAGACCTCCCCCTCCTGCTGCTCGCGGCAGCGGCCGAGGTAACCCAGGCGGTGCACGCCGGGGTCACCGCTGCGGGGTTCACCGATATCCGGCCGGCGCACGGCTTCGCCTTCGTCCGCATGGCACCCGACGGCGCGACGGTCGGGGAGATCGCCGAGTACCTCGGCGTCACCAAACAGGCGGCCAGCCAGCTGGTCGACGAGCTGGTCACCAAGGGCTACGCCGACCGCAATCCCCACCCGCGCGATGCGCGCGCCCGCCTGATCACCCTCACCGACCGCGGCTGGGCGTGCACGCGAGCCGCCGACGCCGCGCTGGCCGAATTCACCCTGAGCTGGTCGGACACCCTCGGCGCGACCACCCTCACCCAGCTCAGCAAGGCATTGGGCCGGGTTGTCACCCCGGGACGAGTCCGCCCGAGCTGGTGAACCGTCATCACGGCCGTAACCAAACCGCGCGAGCCGACGATTTCATAGTGGGTACTCATTAATCCGAAGAACTGCATTTTCAAAACCTGCGCGATGTTACGGCGAGCGGCATACTCTCGGATCGAGCGGTGACGCGCCACCGCGGCACTCGGGCCGACGGTCCGGGTTGCGCACTCGTCACGTCATCGTTCGCCGCGATCCCGGAGGGTCAATGTCAGTCCTAGCCACCGCTTCATCCACCGTCGACACCGTCACCCGGCACAAGTACGAGCGGCTGCAGTACACCGGCTCGGCCGGCGTCGTGGCCTCGCTCGAGGACGCGCGCCTGGTCGATCGTTGGCGTGCCGATTACCCCGGCTGGGATGGCGAGCACTGGGCATTCGACGCCGGCACCGACAGCCCGGGACGGCTGCGCCCGATCAATGTCGCGGCGCGCAACAACTGATCAGCACGGCGGCAAACGGCTGATCAGGCGGTGCGCACCGCCTGATCAGGCCGCACCCGCGGCGGTGGCCCGGTCGATGATCCGTGAGAACGGGCTCGCCGCTTCCAGCTGGTAGGCCAGGTCGCGCAGGGTCCGTTCGTCACCACGGCGGCCTGCGAACTGGATCGACCCGGGCAGACCGCTCGGCAGCCGACCGTGCGGCAGCGAAATGCCAGGCCCCCCACCGACACTGTTGAGCGGGGTGAAGCCCACGTAGTCGGCCAGTTTGGTGAACAGCGCGTCGAAGGGCTGGCCGGGCGCGAGCTCGCCGATGCGCGGCGCGGGATGGGAAAGCACCGGGGTGAGCAGCACGTCCACCTCGGCGAAATGCCTGTCGTAGGCCGCCACGCCCCCGCGCAACCGCCACGTCGAGGCGGCCACACCGAGCGGATTGCGCTTGGCCAGCACGATCAGACCGGTGGTGAACGGGTCGAGTTTGCGCCGATCGAAGTACCCGCGGTGCCCCAGCCGGAACGACAGCGCCATCGCCGCGGCCATCACCGCCCAGTACTGCTTGAAGTCCTCGACGAAGCGCGGATCCACGTCAAGGCGCATCTCGACGACCTCGTGACCGAGGCCTTCGAGCACCTTCGCCGCGGATGCCAGGACGACGCCGTTGTCGGCGTGCACCGTCCGGCCCAGGACATCGGCGGTGATCAGGCCGATCCGCAACCGTCGCGCACTCGGCCACTCGACCAGCCCGACCGGCGTCAGGTTCGACTTCGCGCCGAAGCGCGCGACGAGCAGGCAATCGATTGCGCCACGACGCTGGCAAAGCGGCGACATACACGGCACTATCGAGATCGTGGATCTCATGAAAATCGGACAAACCACCCGATCTTCGGACGTTGTGTCGTGACCGCACTCGCTCCCGGCGAGAACCGGCCCGCGCCCGGCGATCAGTTGACCGTCACCGTGGCGAGTTCGGCGTCGGTCGATGTGTCCGCGCTCCTGGTGAACAGCGCGGGCAAAGTACGTTCTGACGCCGACTTCGTCTTCTTCAATCAGCCCACCGGACCAGGCGTGGTGTACCGGCACGGCAACGGCGGGCCCGACGTGGTGGCTGTGCAGACCTCGGCATTGCCCGCCGATGTGGACAAGGTGGTGGTCACCGCGAGCCTGGACGGTCGTGGACCCGCGACCTTCGCCTCGGTCGGCGCACTGACCACCACCATCGAATCCGGCTCCACCGCACTGACTTTCCCGATTTCGGGGCTCACCACCGAGAGCGGTGTCGTGTGCGTGGAGATCTACCGGCGCAGCGGGGCGTGGAAGGTTCGGGCGATCGGACAGGGCTACGACGACGGATTGGCCGGTATCGCTTCGGCTTTCGGCGTCGATCTCGACGACGAGCCCGAAGTGCCCGCCGCACAGAACGTTCCGATGCCGCCGAGTCAACCGCCTGCCTACCCATCCGCGGGCGCAACCGCACCCCCGTCGACCTCTCCCCATCACGGCAACCCCGTTGCGCCGGGCCAGTTCGCGCAGCCGCCCGCTCCCCCACCTTCAGGTCAGGGTGGCGCGGGCCAGTTCGCCCCACCACCAGCGCAACCCTCGTTCTCTTCTCAGCAAGGAGCCCAGCCCGTGCACAGCGACCTGTTCGACCCCTCGCATGCCGAGGTCAACGGCCTCGGTATCCAGAAGCAGGGCGGCAAGATGGTGAAGGTCGGCATGAACGGGGAGGTGATGGCGCGGGCCGGGTCGATGGTGGCCTACCAGGGTGACCTGAAATTCGAAGCGCAGGGCTCTGGCGGCATCGGCCGCGCCATCCGTCAGCACCTCACCGGCGAAGGTGTGCCGCTGATGAAGGTGACCGGCCGCGGCGACCTCTTCCTGGCCAACAGCGCCGCCGACGTGCACATCATCGACCTCGACGGCACCGACGGCCTCACCATCAACGGCGCCAACGTGCTCGCCTTCGACTCCACGCTGCGCTACGACATCGGCCGCGTCCAGGGCGCCGCGGGTTACGCGTCCAACGCGGGCCTGTTCAACTGTGTCTTCACCGGCCGCGGCCGCATCGCCATCACCACCCACGGCACCCCGGTCGTGCTCACCGTCGACCAGGCCACCTACGCCGACCCCAACGCCGCCGTCGCGTGGTCATCCAGTCTGCACACCGGCATCAAACGCAATGACTCGTTCGGCCTCGGCCGGCTGATCGGCCGCAGCACCGGTGAGGCGAGCACCCTCGCGTTCTCCGGCCGCGGTTTCGTCATCGTCCAGCCCTCCGAGCTCCCCCCGGGCGGCCTCATCGGCGGCACCGGCGGCGGCCAGCAAGCAGGCACCGGCGGCGGCATCTTCGGCTGACCCCGGACACAGAAAAGGCCGATACCCGCTCCGTCGCGGGTATCGGCCTTTTCTGTGTCTGCTAGTTCGCGCGCTCCTTGCGGGCCTGGCGGCGGGCCTCACGCATGTCGTTGAGTTCCTGCTCCAGACTTTCCGCGATGCGGAACTGGCCGGTGTCGTAGATGCTCGTCGGCTCGATCGCCTCGTAGCCGAAATTGGCTTCGGCGAACGCCTTCTCGACGCGGGCCTCGATATCGGAGATGGCGCTCTTGCGGGCGGCCGGGACCGAGTCGGTGGCCGGCTCGGGCCTGACCGGTTCCTTGGGGGGCTCCGGCGCCACCATGGGCGCGGGGGCGGATTTCTTGGCGGTGGCTTTGTCCGCGGAGGACGGTTTGCCGATCCCGAATCGCTTGCGCTTCTCCGGCACGCGGCCGTTGCCGTTGGTGATCGGCTCGGTGGGGGTCCAGGCGGGTTCGCGGGTGAGCGGGGTGGTGGGCGCGGTTTCGGCGGGGGCGACCGCTTCGGCACGAGCCGCGCCCGTCATCGGCGGGGTGTAGGTGAGGCGGATGCCCTCGGTGCTCTGGCGGGCGAGCAGGCCGTCGGCGGGGTCGGGCATGTCCCTGACCTGGCTGGTCGCGCGGGTGATGGCAAGACCGTAGCGGGCACTGACCGCGTCGTGGATCAGCAGCGCGACACCGATCATCACCGGCGCGACCGCGTGCACGGCGACGTCGTACCAACGCCCGTCGCGCACATAGGGATAGGTGTTGAGGGTGACAGTCAGGCCGAGCAGCGCGAGCTCGGCGAGCGCGACCTGACGGCGGTTGTCGATCACACCCCACTCGGCGACCTTGTTCGTGCCGACCATGATGATGATCAGACACACGCTGATCATCGCCTCGAGCAGGTAGCTGAACCAGAACAGCGGATCGCTCGGCCCGCCGGGCGCGATGTTCTGCTGCACGTTCACCGCCGACCAGAGCATGCCGGCGCCGACGACGCCCGCCAGCGCCTTGAGCGACCACGATCGGTGCCGGTACAGCGAAGCCAGCTTCGCGTGCGGGCTCGATTCGCGCCGCTGGGAGGCCATCGCCCTTCTGGCGAGCAGCAGATCTCGCATGTCGGCCTTCTCGATCGCTTCGGTGGTCTGTCGGCTCCGGTCCGACGCGGACGCCATCGCCTGGGTGTGCTTCCAGCGCTGCTCGCGATCCTGTTCGCGGATGCGTTCGGCGAGTTCGCGTTCGGCGCGCAACTCGTCTTCGGAGAGCGCATCGGTCAGGGCCGGATCGAATTGGTAGGCGAGGCGCCCACGGGCACGTTCGACTCGCTGGGCGAGCTGGCTGACGTCGTCCTCGAGACCGGACTCGATCGTCATGCCAGACCACCGCCCCGGGCGCGCGAAGGCAGGCAGGTGACCACACGTGTGAACGGCACACCGCATTCTTAGTCGATATACCCTCGAGCGCGAAACCGATGCTCCCGCACGGCTCCCCGAACACGGCGCGCCGCGCGCGACACGCCCAACAATTTCGGCCGGTGACCGGATCTGCGAAGATAATCCCCCGCCGCCGCCGGAGCCAGAGTTTCCAGAGGTTCGGTGCCCGACCGTTGCCGAACACCGCTCGCGGACAGCCCGACCCGGCCGGATCAGCGCACTGCGCGCAACCCCCGCCGGACCGCCGACCGGTTCGGAGGAAACTCCATTTCACCGGACGACGCGAACCACGGGCACCTAGGGTTGGGCCGGGCTGCCGGGGGGTTCGTGCACGCCCGTGAGATCTACTCCGGAGTGACGAATTGACCGAGCACACAAGCGAACTCGACCAAGCGATCGCCGAACGGCTCGAACCGTGGACCGCACGGCTCGGCGCCGACCGCCAGGCCTACTTCCATCATGTGCTTCGGGTACTGCGCGCGGCCGATCTGCTGTTCGCCCACAGCGGCGAGCCCGGACCGCCACCGAGTGCGCGCGAGGAGTTCCGCACCGCGGCGACCTTCCACGATCTCGGCATCTGGGCCGCGGGTACGTTCGACTATCTCGAACCGTCGTGCGCGCTGGCGGGCGACTGGCTGATCGCGCACAACCGTGAAGACATCGCCGAGCTCGTCACCGAGATGATCCGCGACCACCATCGGGTGCGCTCGGCGGGCAAAGCCACCGACCCGGTCGAGCTGTTCCGGCGAGCCGATCTGATCGACGTGACATTCGGCGCGCGCCGCTACGGCCTGCCCTACGCGGCCTGCTCCGCGCTGATGCGGCGATACCCGGACAGCGGGTTCCACGTCAAGCTCGTGGAGCTGACGGTGCGGCGCGCGCTCATCCATCCGCTCTCACCACTGCCCATGATGCGCTGGTGAGACGCTATTTCGGCAGCACTATTGTCACTACGCCAATACTGCGGCACACTGGTATCCGTAACCACCGGTCACGCCTGGACCGGTGCTGTGCCGAGCCGAACAAGGAGACTCGATGGCCGCCAACCGGTCCAGCTGGATGAACGAGGACCTGGACGCCCTGCGGGACATGACCCGCGCGTTCATGGCCAAGGAACTGGTCCCCAATATCGACAAGTACCGCGAGCAGCACCACGTCGACCGCGACCTGTGGAACAAGGCCGGCGAGGTCGGCCTGCTGTGCATCTCGATCCCCGAGGAGTACGGCGGCGGTGGCGGCACCTACGCGCACGAGGCCGTGCTCATGGAGGAGCAGGCCCGCGCGGTCGACACCTCGTGGGGCATCAGCCTGCACAACGGCATCGTGGCCCACTACGTCCTCGCCTACGGCACCGAGGAGCAGAAGAAGCACTGGCTGCCGAAGATGGCCAGCGGTGAGGTCGTCGGCGCCATCGCGATGACCGAGCCCGGCACCGGCTCCGACCTGCAGGCCGTCAAGGCCAAGGCGATCCGTGACGGCGACGAGTACGTCGTCAACGGCTCCAAGACCTTCATCACCAACGGCGCGCAGGCCGACCTGATCATCGTGGTCGTCAAGACCGACCCCACCCAGGGCGCGTCCGGCGTCTCGCTGGTGCTGGTCGAGGCCGATCGCGCCGGTTTCCGTCGCGGCCGCGTGCTCGACAAGATCGGCCAGAAGGGCCAGGACACCTCCGAGCTGTTCTTCGAGGATGTGCGCATCCCGGTGACCAACCTGCTCGGCACCCAGGAGGGCCAGGGCTTCTTCCAGCTGATGCAGCAGCTGCCCCAGGAACGCCTGATCGTGGCGATGGGCGCGGTCGCGGGCATGGAGGTCGCCCTCGACCACACGCTGCGCTACACCAAGGAGCGCGAGGCGTTCGGCCGTCCGGTGTTCGGTTTCCAGAACACCAAGTTCAAGCTGGCCGAGGTCGCCACCGAGGCGCGTATCGCCCGCGTGTTCATCGACGACTGCGTCGAGAAGCACATCCGCGGCGAGCTCGACATCCCGACCGTCGCCATGGCGAAGTGGTGGACCACCGACAAGGCGATGCAGATCGCCGACACCTGTCTGCAGCTGTTCGGCGGCTACGGGTACATGAACGAGTACCCGATCGCGCGCATGTGGGTCGACAACCGCGTCCAGCTGATCTACGCGGGCACCAACGAGATCATGAAGGAAATCATCGCCCGGAGCCTGTGATACTCCAGCTCCATCGGTGATCCCGACCGGCCGCGAACAGTTGTCCGCGGCCGGTTTTCGCTGTTGAGGGGTCATTTCGTGACCTATCCGCCGTCCCCTCCGAGACGAATGTCCTTCGACAAGCGGCTACATTTGCGACGGCGAGGACGGTGCGGCAACAGTGGACACGGACGGCAGCGGTTCGACGGGACGACCCGGACCGGAACCGGTACTGCCGGACCGAGCACAGATGATGCAGGCGGTGTGCGGGGTCGCCGTCGACGGCGATCCAGTCCTAGCCGCCGCGCACGAACTCGCCACCCTGCACGAACGCCGCGAACAACAGATTCCCGGCGATACCAGCGACATCGATTGGGCGCGTGCGCGTCTGGTCTGCGAGATCGACCGCTGGGTCGTCATCCGCTCGCCCACCCCGGCGACCTCGGCACCGATGCACACCGAGAGCATCGGCGCCGTCGTCGACCGGATGGCCCATTTCGCCGCGCTCACCTATCACGCGCTGGCCTGCGGCGCCGAAGCCGAACTGCGCGCCGCCCAACTGCGCCTGCACGAATTGGCCTGTGGCTACGACGATCTCATCGCCGAAGTGGCCAGTGGCGCTCGGCGACTGCCTGACGGACTCGACGGCGACACACCGGAAAGCGGTGGGGCACAACCAAGCCGGAACGATCCACCTTCCCGATAGCGGCTGGTGCGCTGCCGGGGCACCCGGCTGCGCATCTACGAACGCGGCTACACCGTCCACTTCCACCGCATCGCCGCCCCAGCCGCACTGGCCTGGACCAGCAAGACCCGCAAGCAATACTCCGGCCCGCACCCCGACCACACCCTCGGCAGCCTTTCCGATCGCAATCACCGTGCACCCCATGACTTCCCAGAAGTCTTCGCGCTGCGCTGAGGTTCCAGTAGCGGGGCCATGTGCCGCGCAGTCCTTGTCGGCAAGGCCAGGGAGGCATCAGCTGTTCGACGGCGTCAGAACATTCGGACCGCAACCAATCGCCAACTGTCCTTGGATGATTCGATCCGACCCGCGATGGCCAACGTCCGAGGGCCGCGCTGGTAGGAAGCGAAGACTTCGGCGGCATCGCCCTGCGCGGGAGTCAGGTGGACGCGAGTCAAGGTGGCGGTCCCGAGGGTTCGGTCGGGAGCCGAGTCCTGCGCGAGCATCGTGTTGATGGCGGCCAGCGCCTTCGCGTCGGTGAACGCGCGCAGATGAGCCGACGATCTGCGCCGATCGACAACCTCGAGCAGCAGCCGCAAGACCTGCTCGGTGAATCGCTTCGCACTCGTTGATGATCCGGTGGCAGCCGGCGCGACCCGCGGGCACGACGCACGCACCGCCCTGCGGATACCGGCCGGTGTTCCACCTGTCGCCCTCCGCCGAACCGATCCCCTAACCGGCTGGGGTCCAACGACATTCACGACCTCGGACCGATGCGCCGCGGCCCCGCCCTCCAACTGCGGCTCGCAATGCGGCGCGGGCGACAACAACATTCCATCCGTAGACATGCTCGTCCCCTTCGAGTTCGTCCACCCACTCCCCAGTGGTGGCGCACAGCATGACACAGGGGTACGACAAGTGTTCGTGAAATCGGTGCCGGTCACCTCACGTTGTCCGCCCCTGCGCGTCCTGCCCACATCACGGCGTCCGGCCCGAATCCGCTCGGTTTCAGCCAAGGCCTCAGAACAGCGTCATCGGTTCATCGGGCACAGGGATGGGCTGCGCGGGCAGATCCGGGACGATCGCGCGGACTTCGTCGTGGAAGCGGCGAGCCAAACCGCGGGCGGCGGCGTTGTCGGGGGTGTGCACGAAGACCGTGGGCGAGCGGCCTTCGCGCAACCAGCCTGCGACGGTCTCGACCCACGGCGCCCAGCCCGCAACGGTGCGGTCGGCGTCGGCTCGGCCGTGGTAGCGCACGATCGGATACTCGGTCAGCGCCCGCATCCGGCGCGGGACGCGAGGCTTCTTCGCCCTGGCCTCGTATTCGGAGGGGTCACCCGGCGGCCCGTCGAACAGGACAGTCGTATCGAAGGGCACCCATTCGGCCCCGATCCGCCCGAGCACCCGCTCCAGCTGCACCGCGGTCCGCTCGTCTTCGAAGAACGCCGGATGACGCACCTCCACCGCGCACCGCAGCCCACCGGGCAGCTCACGCTGGAAACGGGCAAGCGCGCCCAGATCGGTCGGCCCGAACGACGCAGGCAACTGGATCCACAGCGCGTGTACCCGCGGCCCGAGCGGTGCCATCACGTCGAGAAACGCGCCGAGTTCGGCACCGGCGCCGACGAGCCTGCGCTCGTGCGTCACCGCCCTCGGCGGTTTGAGCACGAACCGGAAATCGGGCGCGGTCTGCCGGGCCCACGACTCGACCGTGGACGCCGACGGCGTCGCGTAGAACGTGGTGTTGCCCTCGACCGCCCCGCAGTGCCCGGCATAGGCACGCAACCGCTCCCCGGGCGCCGGCATCCGCTGCTGCCACTGGGGATGGGTCCACATCGCACACCCCATCCGCAGCTCACGCACAGGCCGACGGTAATACAGCGACCAGCCGCGCCTAAAATAAGACCGGTTGCCACCATTCGCCCCTGTGCGCGGGTGGCGGGATCGACGGTCCGCGAGCGGACCGAACGCTCCGCCCCATCCACGCCGGATTTCCGGTGTGCGCACGACGGAAAGGGCCTGTGATGGCGATTCTCACCACCGAGCGGCCCAGTGCTGTCTCGGCAACCCGCGCCTGGCTCGGCGTGTCCGCCGCCATGGTCGCGATCGCGTGGGGCGGCAACGAGTTCACACCGCTGCTGGTGATGTACAAAGCCCACGGTCTCGCGCTGACCGCGGTCGACCTGCTGCTGTTCTACTACGTCCTCGGCATCGTGCCCGCCCTGCTCATCGGCGGCCCGCTCTCGGACCGGTTCGGCCGCCGCCCCCTGATGCTGCCCGCGCCGCTGATCGCCGCGGCCGGTTCGCTGCTGCTGGCTGCGGGCGCGGCCTCGGTGCCGATGCTGGCGGCCGGGCGGATGCTGTGCGGTGCCGCGCTCGGACTGGCGATGGCGGTCGGTGGCAGCTGGCTCAAGGAGCTCTCGCAACCACCGTTCGCCGCGGCCGCCGCGGGCCGAGGCGCTCGCCGATCCGCGATGAGCCTGACCGCCGGGTTCGCCCTCGGCGCGGGTGTGGCGGGAACCCTCGCGCAGTGGGGTCCGCTGCCCGATTCGACGGCCTATCTCGTCAACGCGGCGCTCTGCGTCGCGACCGCTTTCTGGGTGGCCCGGACGCCGGAAACCGTGACCCGCCCAGCGAATCCGGGCAGGCTGCGCGAGGACCTGAAGATCCCCGCCGCCGGGCACCGACGGTTTCTGCGCGTGGCGGTGCCGATCGCGCTGTGGCTGTTCACCGCCAACGCCACCGCCTACGCCGTGCTCCCGACGCTGATGTTGCCGCGCGTGCAGCAGGCCCCGATCGCCTTCTCCGCCCTGGTCACCATGGTGACCCTCGGCTGCGGATTCACCATCCAATCGGTGGCGCGACGCATCGACCGCCCCGGCACCGCACGCGCCGCGATCGTCGCACTGGTGCTGCTCACCACGGGAATGGTCCTGGCCGCGTGGACGGCGGCGACCCTGAGCATCTGGATGACGCTGCTGACCGCCGTCGTACTCGGCAGCGGCTACGGCATCGGCCTGGTCGCCGGCCTGCAACAGGTCGAGCGCATCGCGGGCCCCGGCGACCTGGCCGGTCTGAACGCGGTCTTCTACTCGGTGAGCTACCTCGGCTTCGGCGTGCCCGCGGTCCTGTCGGCCCTGCACAGCGGCCTCGGCTTCGGCTACCCCGCCATGTTCGGAGTCACCGCAGTGATCGCCGCGGGTTGCCTCGCCCTGGTAGCCGCCAACTACCGCGAGCGGGCATAAAGGACCAGCCCGGTCCGCTCGAACCCGACACCCATCATCACCGCGCACTACGGTGAACGAGGTGCGCGACCCTGTTGAAGTCCTCCTCCGCTGGCAGGATTCCGGCGCGATCTGGCGGGTCGTAGGGCGCCGACCGGACTCCGTGACCATCGCCCTGTACGAATGCACCGGCGGACAGGAAGTAGACCGCTTCACCTCCACCGATCCCGCCCTCCTGCGGTTTCTCGGCGAACGCGCCAGCAGCGAGGACTGACCCGCCCGCATCGAACGGGGTTACGCTGGTTGGCGCTATCGCTGCACGCCCGTCGGCCTGCGCACGGCCGGATCGCCGAGTGAGGAGAGCCCATGTCGATCGACGTCGAGGTCAGCCCGCGGAGCTGAGCGGCACCGAGCACAGGAGGCGCGCATGTCAGGACGACGTTTCCGAGCCGGCCTCGCCGCCGGGCTCATGGTGCTGGTCGCGGCCTGCGGTGGCTCGCCCACCGAGCCCGAATCCGCCGCCCCACCGGCACCGGCGATCTCGGTAGCGCCCGAAGACGGCGCGACCGAGATCGATCCGCTCAGCCCGGTCCGGGTCAGCACCAGCGACGGGCAGCTCACCGCGGTCACGATGACCAACGAGCAGGGCGGCACGGTCGAGGGCATCCTCACCCCCGACCAGTCGGCATGGAAACCGTCGGAACCACTCGGCTACGGCCGCACCTACACGGTCACGGCCGAGGCGGTGACCGTCACGGGCCAGGTCGGGCCGATCACCTCGTCGTTCACCACCCTCGCGCCGAACAACCAGACCAAGGTCTTTTTCCGGACCACGGGCGGCACCGAACTCTCCCCGTCGGGCACCTTCGGCGTCGGCACCGTCGTCGTCGCGCACTTCGACGAGGATGTCCCCGATCGCGCGACGGCGGAAAGGCACCTGGCGGTCACCACCGATCCGCCCGTCGTCGGCTCCTGGTACTGGCTCGACAACCGCAATGTCCACTGGCGCCCCGCGAACTACTACGCGCCCGGCACGACAGTGACGCTCACCGCCGACATCTACGGCAAGGACCTCGGTGGTGGCCTCTACGGCCAGGAAGACACCGAAACCAGCTTCACCATCGGGCCCTCGCACGTCTCGATCGTCGACGACAACGACAAGCAGGTGCAGGTGTACGAGAACGGCACGCTGATCAAGACGATGCCGACCTCGCTCGGCATGGGCGGCAGCCAGACCGTCGCGGGCAAGACCATCACCTTCTGGACCCAGCCGGGGATCTATACCGTGATGGAGAAAGGCAATCCGGTGGTCATGGACTCCTCCACCTACGGTCTGCCGGTGAACTCCCGGCTCGGCTACAAGGAAACCATCGGCTGGGCGACCAAGATCAGCACCGACGGCATCTACCTGCACCAGCTCGACGACACAATCTGGGCGCAGGGCAACACCAATGTCTCACATGGCTGCCTCAACCTCAGCGGCGCGAACGCCCGCTGGTTCTACGATTTCTCCCAACCCGGCGACGTGGTCGAGATCAGGAACACCGGCGGCGCCCCGCTCGAGGTGTGGCAGAACGGCGACTGGAGCGTGCCGTGGGAACAGTGGCAGGCAGGTAGCGCACTGCGGTGAACGGGGACAACGACTTTCCGGCGCCGCCGCGCCCGGAGACGACACGGCCGGGACCACAGCGCGTCGGCAGGCACATCGCCGCCGGCCACCGCGCGCCCCGCCGTGGACGCGCCCGCCGAGCCGGGTTGATCATGGCCAGGCTGCTCGTGGCGACGACCGCGCTGGCCGTGCTCGCGGGCACCGGCCTGGCCTGGTCGGCCAAGCAGGACTTCGATTCCGGCTTCACCCACTCCACCGCGCTCGATACCGATGCCCCACGTTCCGGCGGCGGCGCCGTCAATATCCTGCTGATCGGTTTGGACACCCGCAAAGACCTCAACGGCAACGACCTGCCGAAAGAGGTACTCGATTCGCTGCACGCCGGTGACGGTACCGAGGGCGGCTACAACGCGAATTCACTGATCCTGCTGCATATTCCGGCCGACAAGAGCAAGGTTGTCGCCTTCTCCATCCCGCGCGACGACTACGTTGCCGTGACCGGTATCCCCGGCTACCAGCAGATCAAGATCAAAGAGGCATACGGCCTGAAAAAGGCGGCGGTACAAGCGAAGTTGATCGAGCAGGGCGAGAAGGATCCGGTGGTGCTCGAGCGCCGCGGCCGCGAGGCCGGACGCGCCTCCATCGTCACCACGGTCCGCAATCTCGTCGGGGTGCCGATCGACCGCTTCGCCGAGATCTCCCTCGCGGGTTTCTACGACCTGGCCACCGCGGTCGGCGGCGTCGACGTGTGCCTGAACCACGCCGTCGACGACAGCGAGTTCTCCGGCGCGGTCTTCCCGGCGGGCACCCAGCATCTCGACGGTTCGCAGGCGCTCGCGTTCGTCCGCCAACGCCACGGCCTGCGCAACGGCGACCTCGACCGCACCCACCGTCAGCAGGCGTTCCTCACCTCGGTCGCCAAGTCGCTCAGGGACTCCGGAACGCTGACCAACCTGAGCAAGCTGTCGGCACTGATGGAGGTGGCGCACCGCGATGTGGTGCTCTCCAACGGCTGGAATCTGTTCGACTTCGCCCGCGACCTCGGCGCCGCCGGTTCGGTGCCGGTGGAGTTCCGCACGCTGCCGGTGGTGCGCTACGACGTGATCGACGGCCAGGACGTGAATATCGTCGACCCGGCCGCGATCAAACGGGAGGTGCGCGCGGCTTTCGGCCAGGAGGCACCGAAAACCACTACCACGGCACCGATTCCGGCGAGCGTGGTCGATGTGCACAATGTGGGCACGATGAAAGGTCAGGCCGCGGTGCTCTCGGCCGCGCTGACCAGCCGGGGCTACGGCGCGGGCCTGATCGGCAACGGCGATTCGAGCGATGGTCTGTATTCGACCATCACCTACGGCCTCGGTGCCGCCGACGACGCTCGCGCACTGGCGGAACTCCTTGGTGGACTACCGGTTTCCGCGTCCCCCTCCGTGCAGGACGGCCGCATCCGGGTCGCCCTCGGCGCCGACTTCACCCTGCCCACCGAGCTGAGCCCGGCGACATCGACGACCGCACCCCCGACCACCACGACGTCCGGCTCGATGCCACTGCCCGACACGGGAAAACCGCTGTCCACCACTATCGGCAGCGCCATCCCCTGCGTCAACTGAGCAGTTCGGTGCCCCGTTCGGCCACCGGAGTATCCAGTGGCCGAACGGTTCTCACTCCTCCGGGGCGTCCGGATATGCCTGCTGCCGGTATCCACCGCGCAGCGTTCCATCCAGATACGCGGCCTTGCAGGCCCGCCGCGCGATCTTTCCGCTCGACGTCCGCGGAATCGACCCCGCGGGCACCAGCAACAGATCCCGCACCATCACCCCGTGCCTGCGTGCGATTGCCGCACGCACCATATCCGTGATCGGTCCCGGCTCGAGTTTCGCCGCACCCGTGCCTCTTTCGGCGACGATCACCAATTGCTCCGCCGCCGGATCGGACCGGGTCCCGGCCTCGAGCACCGGCGCGGGCAGCTGCCCCGCCTGCACCGAGAAGGCCGCGATGAAACCGGGCCGAAGGGCCGTACTGGCTTCCTGCGCCGAGTATTCGAGATCCTGCGGATAGTGGTTGCGCCCGTCGACGATCACCAGATCCTTCACCCGACCGGTGATGAACAGCTCGCCGTCGTGATAGGCACCGTAATCGCCGGTCCGCATCCACTTCGCGTCATCGGGCGCACCCTCGGCGCGACTACCGACCGGCATGCGCGCGACCACCCGGTTGTGGAAGGTTTCCGCGGTCTCCTCCGGCCGCCCCCAGTAGCCGATGCCCATATTGTCGCCGTGCAACCAGATCTCGCCGACCTCGCCGTCGCGACACTCGACCCCGGTGCCCGGGTCGACGATCACCGCCCACTGCGACCGCGCGACGTGTCCGCACGACACCTGCGCCACCGCGTTCGCGGCGTGCTCGTCGCACTCCACCATCCGGCCATCGTTCAACTGCCCGCGATCGACATAGACCACCCGCGCCTCGTCGTCGCGCTTGGTCGCCGACACGAACAGCGTCGCCTCGGCCATCCCGTAGCACGGCTTGATCGCGGTCTTGGACAGCCCGTACGGCGCGAATGCCTCGTTGAACTTGCGCATCGAGGCCACCGACACCGGCTCGCTCCCGTTGATCAGTCCGATCACATTCGACAGGTCGAGGGACTCGTCGCCCTTGGGCAACCCACGCATCGCCGCATGCTCGAACGCGAAATTAGGTGCTGCCGAATAGATTTCGGCGCCATCAGCCTGGGCGGCCAGCTCCTTGATCCAGCGCGACGGCCTGCGCACGAACGCGCTCGGCGACATGATCGTGATGAACTTGCCGCCGATGGTCGGCAGGATCACCGTGAGCAGCCCCATGTCGTGGAACAGCGGCAGCCAGGTGACACCGCGCGCGTTCTCGGTGATGCCGATGGCGTCGATCATCTGCAGCAGATTGGTCCCCACCGAGCGGTGGGTGATCTCGACACCGGCGGGCACCCGCGTGGATCCGGAGGTGTACTGCAGGTAGGCCACGCTGTCGATATTGATGTCGGGCCTGCGCCAGCGCGTGCCGACGGTGTCGGGAATCGCCTCGACCGCGATGATTCTCGGCCGTTGCGCGGCGGGCTGTTCGCGGAAGAAGTTACGCACCCCCGCGGCCGCGCTGCCGACGGTGAGCACCGCGGCGGGTTCGCAGTCGCCGAGAACGGCATGCAGCCGGTCGCTGTGGCCCTGCTCCTCCGGATCGAACAGTGGCACAGCCACATTCCCCGCGTACACCGCCGCGAACAGCGCGACGACATAGTCCAGGCCCTGCGGCGCCAGCACCGCCACCCGGTCGCCGGGCTCGGTCACCTGCTGCAATCGCGCGGCGACCGCGCGCAGCCGCACGCCGAATTCGCGCCAGGTCAGTTCCTGGTACTCCCCCTCACGTTCGGTTGAATAGTCGATGAAGCGGTAGGCCAGGTCGTCCCCGTTGGCCTCGCTGTGTTTGTCGACGAAGTCGATCAAGGTCTGATCACCGGAAATCCGGATAGTCCCCAGTTCGTCTACATAGTCGTCGAAAGTCTCGCCGATCATTCCCAATCCTTTTCAACGCACATTGACCGGTACCCGCCATGGATGGGCGAATCGTCAATACCGCCCGAACGAGATCGCCACGTTGTGACCGCCGAAACCGAAGGAGTTGTTCACCGCGTAATCGATGCGACCGCGCCGCGCCTGACCCGACACCACGTCCAAATCGATAGCGGGGTCCTGATTGTCCAGATTCAGGGTGGGCGGAACGATGCTGTCGCGCACACTGAGCACGGTCAGGACCGATTCGAGCGCACCGACCGCACCGATCGAATGCCCGAGTGCCGATTTCGGCGCGTACACCGAGGCGTGCGAGCCGATGGCCTTGCTGATCGCATTGGCCTCGGCGGTGTCACCGATCGGGGTCGCGGTGGCGTGGGCGTTGATGTGGGTGACGTCGGTACGGCTGATCCCGCCGGTCTGCATCGCCCGCGTCATCGCCCGCGCGGCGCCGGTGCCCTCGGGATCCGGTGCGACGAGATGGAATCCGTCGGAGGTGACGCCCGCGCCGAGCAGCCGCGCGTGAATGGTCGCGCCACGCGCCTTGGCGTGCTCCTCGGTCTCGATCACCATCATCGCGCCCGCCTCGCCGAAGACGAATCCGTCGCGGTCGGCGTCGAAGGGACGCGAGGCCGCCTTGGGATCGTCGTTGCGGGTACTCATTGCCCGCATCTGCGTGAACGCCGCGATCGGCACCGCCTGGATGGACCCCTCCACACCGCCGGTGACCACCATGTCGGCGTCGCCCATCACGATCATCCGCCACGCGTTGGCGATCGCCTCCGAACCCGACGAGCAGGCCGATACCGGCGTGGAAACTCCCGCGCGCGCACCCAATTCGATGCCGACACAGGCCGCGGGGCCGTTGGGCATGATGGCCTGCACGGTCAGCGGCGAGACCTTGCGGTAGCCGCCGTTGCGGAGCCGGTCGCGGGCGTAGATCAGCGATTCCGCCCCGCCGAGGCCGGTACCGATCGAGACGCCGAGCCGGTCGCGGTCCACGTCGGGGCTGCCCGCGTTGCGCCACACCTCGCGGCCGAGGACCACGGCCATCTGCTCGACGTAGGACAGCTTGCGCGCCTCTTCGCGGGTGAGCGAGAGGGTGGGCGACACCTTCAGGTGGCCGCCGATCCGCACAGGCAGTTCGAAGTCGTCGATGAAGGAGTCTTCCAAGACGTCGATCCCGCTCTCGCCGTTGAGCAGACCTTTCCAGGTCGAGTCGACGTCGCCCGCGATCGACGTGGTCGCCGCCAGGCTCGTGACCACGATGTCCGTCATAATTTTTTCGCTCACTCTCTCTAGCTATGCCACGACTGAACGGGAACCGCTGATGGAGCTGAACTGGTGGAGCGTATATGCACACGGCGCGACGCGCCCAAATTCTTCGAACAGTGCGTAAGAGCACCGTGTCGTTTCCAGGCGCCATGCGCCGGGTCTATTGTGACGACGGGCAACACTACCGGACCGACGCAACTCTCGCTTTTCACTAACCGGAAAGGGCAACGAGCGTGGCCAGGAACCTGACCCAACTGGAACTACTGATCGAGCTGGAACCGATCGCCGCGAGCAATGTCGACCGGCATCTGTCGATGACCAAGGACTGGCACCCGCACGATTATGTGCCGTGGGACCGTGGCCGCAACTTCGCGTCCATGGGCGGAATCGATTGGGACCCAGAACAATCCGCGCTCAGCGAACTCGCCAAGGCGGCGATGGTCACCAACCTGCTCACCGAGGACAACCTGCCCTCCTACCATCGCGAGATCGCCGAGAACTTCTCCGAGGACGGCGCCTGGGGCACCTGGGTCGGCCGCTGGACCGCCGAGGAGAACCGGCACGGGATCGTGCTGCGCGACTACCTCGTGGTGACCCGCGGGGTCGACCCGGTCGCGCTCGAGCAAGCACGAATGATCCACATGACCAACGGATATTCGGCGATGGCCGTCGTGGACGACAAGGCGCCGGGCTTCGACATCCACACCTCGACCGGCGCCGGATTCCTGTTCTCCGTCGCCTATGTGACCTTCCAGGAACTGGCCACCAGGGTCAGCCACCGCAATACCGGTCGCGTCTGCGACGATCCGATCGCCGACCGCATGCTCGCCCGCATCGCCGCCGACGAGAACCTGCACATGATCTTCTACCGCAACCTGTGTGCCGCCTCGCTCGACCTGGCCCCCGACCAGACCGTGGAGGCGATCAACATCATCGTGCAGAACTTCCAGATGCCCGGTGCCGGCATGCCGGGCTGGCGGCGCAACGGCGTGCTGATGGCCAAGCACGGCATCTACGATCTGCGCCAGCATCTCGAAGAGGTACTGATGCCGCTGCTACGCAAGTGGAACATCTTCGAGCGCAATGACTTCGGGCCGCGGGGCGAGCGCGCTCGCGAGGATCTGGCAGCCTTCCTCGAGCGGCTGGGCGGAGACGTCCTTCGCTTCGAGGAGCAACGCGATCGCTCACTGGCACGGGCGGCCGAGCGCGAGCAGCAAGCGGTCTGATCGACTCCGGCCCGGCCGCTACCGGGCCGGATCGCGGCGCGCGTCGTTCTTGTTGCGATACATCGCCGCGTCGGCGGCATGCACCAATTCGTCTACGGCGGTGGGCAATTGCTCGAAGAAGGCGGTACCGATGCTGGCGCCGACGGCGAGCACGTGTCCGTCCACCCCGAGCGGTTCGGTCAGTGCCGACAGCAGCTTGTCGGCCAGCCGCGCCAATTGTGTTTCACCGGAACAATTTTCGATCAGAACAAGGAACTCGTCACCGCCGATGCGGGCGGCGATCGCGTCGTCCGGGCGCACCGTGTCGCGCATCCGGTCGGCCACGACCTGGAGCACGCGGTCCCCGACCATGTGCCCCCACAGGTCGTTGATCTCCTTGAAGCCGTCGAGGTCGAGATAGCAGACCCCGACCGGGGGATGCGCGTCGGCCAGCCTGTTGAACAGGTGCGGGCGGTTCGGCAAGCCGGTGAGTGCGTCATGATTGGCGTCGTGCCACAGGCGGTCGGCGAGTTGCTTGCGCTCGGTGACATCGACCGCGACGCCGATCAGGAACTCTATGCTGCCGTCGGTGCCCCGCACCGCCGACATCGACAGGTCGATCGCGGTGGCCCGGCCGTCGGCGTGCAAGTGCTCGGTCTCGGTGCGAAAGCTCTCGGTTTCGCCCGCGACCATGCGCTGCAGTTGCTCGAACGCGAAGTTCAGGTTCTGGGGGCCGAGAATGTCGGCGACAGTCCGGCCCGGCATCGTCTCCGGGGTCCGGCCGAGCATCTGAGCCAGGGTGGCATTGCAGTTCACCACCTGACCCGACATGTTGACAGTGCCGATACCGACAAGGGCGCCGTCGAAAACCGCCTCGAAACGGGCTTCCGACAACGCCCGGCGGGTCTCAGCTTCCTGAGCCGCTGCGAGCACCGCGGCCAGCGTGGCCTCCTGCTCGGCCAGCGCGGCCGCCCGCAACGCCGCGGTGAAGCCGGCGGCGAAGTCGGCGGCAAGGCCGATCGCCCGGTCGCGGATCTGCGGCAGGGCGGGGTCGCCCGGGCCGTCGGCGGCGATCTCGACCAGATCGGCACACATCACCGGCACCGAACGGCTGACCGCCGACGGATCACGATAGTTGGCGGCGACCAGCATCCGAGCGGCGCGGCGCGCGATATCGGGATCCTCCCCGCCACGCGCCGCCTCGATCAGACCGGTGCACAGGGCAGCCAGCATCTCTTCGATCTGGGAGCGGTTGAGGGTAGGAGCTACAACGCCGTCGAGGGCATCTGCCCAACGCTGCGCCAGCTCCCACGACCCCACTGCTTCATCCACCTGTCATCGTCTATCGCACCGCCATGTCAGGCGGCTTACACCTTGATCGCGACTCCGCCCATACCGAGCGAACGGCCTGGCTTCTCGTGCTGATCGCGCTCGGATTCGGGGCGCCACAGCGGCAGCTCGACAACGCCGGGCTCGACCGAATCCCATCCCTCGAACAAGGCGACGATCTCATCCTTGGTCCGGAAATGAATACCGACCTTGGTTTGGTTCACCGAGTGCTGTCCCAGTTTACCGGCGTCGTCGGGGCGAAGCTCGGACGTGAGATGTGAAATGGCTATGAAACTACCCGGCGCCACCACTTCGCGCAGCGCGGACACCTTGCCGACCGGATCGTCGATATCGGGCACCAGATGCAGCACCGCGATCAGCAGCAATCCCACCGGCTGCTCGAAATCGATCAGCCCGGTCTCGCGTACCGCGGCGACCAAGTCATCGGATTTGCGCAAGTCCGCCTCGATCGCACCCGCGCGCTCGTTGCCCTGCAAGATGGTTCGCGAATGGGCGACCGCCACCGGGTCGATGTCGACGTAGAGCACCCGCGCCTGCGGGTCCAGCTCGTGCACGATCTCGTGCACATTGCCCGCGGTGGGGATGCCCGACCCGATATCGAGGAACTGCCGGATCCCCGAGTCGAGCATGAAGCGGACAGCACGGCGCAGGAAGGCGCGATTACTCAGCGCCAACCGCGGCAGATCGGGGACGAGCGTGATCGCCAACTCCGCGGCGTCTCGGTCGACCGCGAAGTTGTGCGAGCCGCCGAGCAAAGCGTCGTACATCCGAGCCGGACTCGGATGCTGCATATCGACACCTTCGGGCGCCCATACCGGCCGATCCATCGAATTCCCCTGTCTGCCACTACCGCCCTGCGCCATCGCAACCCGCGATGACGCCACACGCATCGTAAACGGCGGCACCGACATCGGCGCGGGTATCAATTATTAGCGAGGGTCATGTACTCAACTAACGGTGCCGTAGGGCTGGGCACGATGAACAGTCCGACCCGATCGCACGTCTACTTCTCTGTGCCGTAGGGCTGGGCGCGATGAACAGTCCGACCCGATCGCACGTCTATTTCTCGGTACCGTAGGGCTGGGCGCGATGAACAGTCCGACCCGATCGCACGTCTATTTCTCGGTACCGTAGGGCTGGGCGCGATGAACAGTCCGATCCCGATCGCACGTCTATTTCTCGGTACCGTAGGGCTGGGCCCATAGGGGCGCTACGTCCGGGGTCATAGTGGCGACTACCGGGATGCCTGCGGCCAGGAAATTGTCCAGGGCCCGGCGCATGTGGTCGGCGGAGGTGATGAGGACCGCTTTGGTCACGCCGAGCGCCTCCATCATGCGCGCCGAGAACTCGGCATTCTGCACGGTGGAACCGGCTTCGGTTTCCGCGTGCAGCCGCTCCTTGGCGACACCGCGAATATTGAGCCAGTCGGCCATCACCTGCGCCTCGGTGACACCGTTGCGCGGATTGCCGCCGGTCACGATAACCGGGGAGGCAGGTGACATATAGGCCTGAATCAGCGCCGCGTGCAAGCGATTACCCAGTTCGGGCCGCATCGTGCCATCGGGCAGCAGGCCGTATCCGAGCACCACGATCGCGGTCTCGGGGCCGTAGGTGGCGGGCAGCTCGATCCCGGCGAGGCCGGCGACCGAACCGACAGCGCCGACCAGCGGGTCAGCAGCGGGCGCTGCGGTGGCGGGTGGCGCGGTCGCTATCGCACCGATCAATGCGGCAGGTAGCACGAGGGCTGCCGCACAACGGCGCAGTGTCTGGTGAGTGAGCAGTGTCTGGTGAGTGAAGAGCCAGTCCATGGTGACCTCCCGAAGCGACGTCGGATCATCGTCGCTCACCAGGACCCGAGACACGCCCATTTCTGAAATGTTGGTGGTTCTCATCTGCCTCCCCGAGACTTATGCCGGACGTGGGGTGCGCGGAGAGTCAGGTCGGCGGTCCGGCGGGCGTGATGGTGGAACCGGGCCGGGCGTTCCCGGTGAGTTACCCATGTGCTCACGAAATCAGTTGTCACGGAACGCAAAAAGGCCCTCCAACCGAAGTTGGAGGGCCTTTCGCAATGATGTTCCGGCAGTGTCCTACTCTCCCACACCCTGTCGAGTGCAGTACCATCGGCGCAGGTGGCCTTAGCTTCCGGGTTCGGAATGGGACCGGGCGTTTCCCCACCGCTATAACTACCGTAACTCTATGAAACCAGACAGCGCTCCCCACACAACAACCCAAAAGGGTCCTGTGTGAGTGTGCTGCAGTGTCTGTTGTTTCAGAAACCGCACAGTGGACGCGTAACACCTTTGTAGTAAGCCCTCGGCCTATTAGTACCAGTCACCTACACCAGTTACCTGGCTTCCAATTCTGGCCTATCAACCCCATGGTCTGTAGGGGGCCTTAACCCATCAAGTGGGAGAGAAACCTCATCTTGGAACAGGCTTCCCGCTTAGATGCTTTCAGCGGTTATCCCTTCCGAACGTAGCCAACCAGCAGTGCTCCTGGCGGAACAACTGGCACACCAGAGGTTCGTCCGTCCCGGTCCTCTCGTACTAGGGACAGCCTTCCTCAAGTTTCTTACGCGCGCGGCGGATAGAGACCGAACTGTCTCACGACGTTCTAAACCCAGCTCGCGTGCCGCTTTAATGGGCGAACAGCCCAACCCTTGGGACCTACTCCAGCCCCAGGATGCGACGAGCCGACATCGAGGTGCCAAACCATCCCGTCGATATGGACTCTTGGGGAAGATCAGCCTGTTATCCCCGGGGTACCTTTTATCCGTTGAGCGACACCGCTTCCACTTGCCGGTGCCGGATCACTAGTCCCGACTTTCGTCCCTGCTCGACCTGTCAGTCTCACAGTCAAGCTCCCTTGTGCACTTGCACTCAACACCTGATTGCCAACCAGGCTGAGGGAACCTTTGGGCGCCTCCGTTACATTTTGGGAGGCAACCGCCCCAGTTAAACTACCCACCAGGCACTGTCCCTGAACCAGATCATGGTCCGAGGTTAGAAGTCCAATACGATCAGAGTGGTATTTCAACGACGACTCCACCCGAACTAGCGTCCGAGCTTCACAGTCTCCCACCTATCCTACACAAACCGTACCGAACACCAATACCAAGCTATAGTGAAGGTCCCGGGGTCTTTTCGTCCTGCCGCGCGTAACGAGCATCTTTACTCGTAATGCAATTTCGCCGAGTCTGTGGTTGAGACAGCAGAGAAGTCGTTACGCCATTCGTGCAGGTCGGAACTTACCCGACAAGGAATTTCGCTACCTTAGGATGGTTATAGTTACCACCGCCGTTTACCGGGGCTTAAATTCTCAGCTTCGCCCATGACAGGCTAACCGGTCCTCTTAACCTTCCGGCACCGGGCAGGCGTCAGTCCGTATACATCGTCTTACGACTTCGCACGGACCTGTGTTTTTAGTAAACAGTCGCTTCTCTCTGGTCTCTGCGACCTCGTCCAGCTCAGTCCGTAAAGAACGTCACCAGACCAGGTCCCCCTTCTCCCGAAGTTACGGGGGCATTTTGCCGAGTTCCTTAACCACAGTTCTCTCGATCGCCTTAGTATTCTCTACCTGACCACCTGTGTCGGTTTGGGGTACGGGCCGTGTACCAGCTCGCTAGAGGCTTTTCTCGGCAGCATAGGATCACTGAATTCCCCTCAACGGGTACGCATCACGTCTCAGGATACGTGTGTGACGGATTTGCCTATCACACTCCCT
The DNA here is from genome assembly GCF_052814245.1 of Nocardia sp. IBHARD005. Lineage (NCBI taxonomy): Bacteria > Bacillati > Actinomycetota > Actinomycetes > Mycobacteriales > Nocardiaceae > Nocardia > Nocardia sp. IBHARD005. The sequence goes on along the minus strand of NZ_CP199935.1, from coordinate 1,332,683 downwards.
ACACGCTTACACCAGGTATTCCATCACCTGGCCCAGCTACCTTCCTGCGTCACCCCATCGCTTACCTACTACAGCCGGGGTCCTGTGCAGCCGTCATCCCCCTCGCCCGAAGGCTCAGTAAGACAACATTTGGACAGTTAGCACAACTGATTCAGCATTGGGCGCGGATACACGGGTACGGGAATATCAACCCGTTGTCCATCGACTACGCCTGTCGGCCTCGCCTTAGGTCCCGACTCACCCTGGGCGGATTAACCTGGCCCAGGAACCCTTGGTCATTCGGCGGACGAGTTTCTCACTCGTCTTTCGCTACTCATGCCTGCATTCTCACTCCCGTGGCCTCCACAGCTAGTTCACACTGCTGCTTCCACGGCCACAGGACGCTCCCCTACCCATCCACACACCTGGCCCTGCACGAATGCAGGACGGGTTATTGTGTGAATGCCGCGGCTTCGGCGGTGTACTTGAGCCCCGCTACATTGTCGGCGCAGGATCACTTGACCAGTGAGCTATTACGCACTCTTTCAAGGGTGGCTGCTTCTAAGCCAACCTCCTGGTTGTCTAAGCGACCCCACATCCTTTTCCACTTAGTACACGCTTAGGGGCCTTAGCCGGCGATCTGGGCTGTTTCCCTCTCGACTACGAAGCTTATCCCCCGCAGTCTCACTGCCACGCTCTCACACACCGGCATTCGGAGTTTGGCTGACTTCGGTAAGCTTGTGGGCCCCCTAGGCCATCCAGTAGCTCTACCTCCGATGTGAAACACGTGACGCTGCACCTAAATGCATTTCGGGGAGAACCAGCTATCACGGAGTTTGATTGGCCTTTCACCCCTACCCACAGCTCATCCCCTCAGTTTTCAACCTAAGTGGGTTCGGGCCTCCACGACGTCTTACCGTCGCTTCACCCTGGCCATGGGTAGATCACTCCGCTTCGGGTCCATAATGTGCGACTAGAGTTCGCCCTATTCAGACTCGCTTTCGCTACGGCTACCCCTCGACGGGTTAACCTCGCCACACACCGATGACTCGCAGGCTCATTCTTCAAAAGGCACGCCATCACCCCACACACTCAAGAGTGCGAAGGCTTTGACGGATTGTAAGCGCACGGTTTCAGGTACTATTTCACTCCCCTCCCGGGGTACTTTTCACCTTTCCCTCACGGTACTAGTCCGCTATCGGTCACCAGGGAGTATTCAGGCTTACCGGGTGGTCCCGGCAGATTCACAGCAGATTTCACGGGCCCGCTGCTACTCGGGTATCACTCACGAGAGCCAAGAAGTTTTCGTTTACCGGGCTATCACCGTCTATGGCAGGCCGTTCCAGACCATTTCAACTAACCACTTGGTTTCTTACTCTCGCCCAGTCCGGCAGAACTGAGAAGAATGACCCCACAACACCGCATACACAACCCCTGCCGGGTATCACATGCACACGGTTTAGCCTCATCCGCTTTCGCTCGCCACTACTCACGGAATCACTGTTGTTTTCTCTTCCTGTGGGTACTGAGATGTTTCACTTCCCCACGTTCCCTCCACACACCCTATATATTCAGATGCGGGTAACACGACATCACTCGTGCTGGGTTTCCCCATTCGGAAATCCTCGGATCTCAGCTCGGTTGACAGCTCCCCGAGGCTTATCGCAGCCTCCTACGTCCTTCATCGGCTCCTGGTGCCAAGGCATCCACCGTACGCTCTTAAACACTTACTAACAAAGATGCTCGCGTCCACTGTGCAGTTCTCAAACAACACACCCGCTCGAGACCGTGTTCCGAGATTGACTCAGCCAAACGGCCGGCAATGTCTCGAAGATCCGAGCGGATCGTTTGTTTTGCCTTGAAAAAACACTCGCGTGTTCTTTCAGGACCCAATAGTGTGTCGGTATATCACCACGGTCGAAGACATTGCTCCGACCTAGTGCGATGAGTTTGTCAGCGTTCCACCCATGAGCGTCCGCAGCCCTACGAATGAGGACTAAACGGTCTCTGCCAGAGATGTTCTCGACTATTCGAGACACCGTCTGGAGAATTGCTCCTTAGAAAGGAGGTGATCCAGCCGCACCTTCCGGTACGGCTACCTTGTTACGACTTCGTCCCAATCGCCGATCCCACCTTCGACGGCTCCCTCCACAAGGGTTAGGCCACCGGCTTCGGGTGTTACCGACTTTCATGACGTGACGGGCGGTGTGTACAAGGCCCGGGAACGTATTCACCGCAGCGTTGCTGATCTGCGATTACTAGCGACTCCAACTTCACGGGGTCGAGTTGCAGACCCCGATCCGAACTGAGACCGGCTTTAAGGGATTCGCTCCACCTCGCGGTATCGCAGCCCTCTGTACCGGCCATTGTAGCATGTGTGAAGCCCTGGACATAAGGGGCATGATGACTTGACGTCGTCCCCACCTTCCTCCGAGTTGACCCCGGCAGTCTCTCACGAGTCCCCGCCATTACGCGCTGGCAACATAAGATAAGGGTTGCGCTCGTTGCGGGACTTAACCCAACATCTCACGACACGAGCTGACGACAGCCATGCACCACCTGTACACCGACCACAAGGGGGCCTACATCTCTGCAGGTTTCCGGTGTATGTCAAACCCAGGTAAGGTTCTTCGCGTTGCATCGAATTAATCCACATGCTCCGCCGCTTGTGCGGGCCCCCGTCAATTTCTTTGAGTTTTAGCCTTGCGGCCGTACTCCCCAGGCGGGGTACTTAATGCGTTAGCTACGGCACGGAGTCCGTGGAAGGAGCCCCACACCTAGTACCCACCGTTTACGGCATGGACTACCAGGGTATCTAATCCTGTTTGCTACCCATGCTTTCGCTTCTCAGCGTCAGTTACTTCCCAGAGACCCGCCTTCGCCACCGGTGTTCCTCCTGATATCTGCGCATTTCACCGCTACACCAGGAATTCCAGTCTCCCCTGAAGTACTCTAGTCCGCCCGTATCGCCTGCAAGCTTAAGGTTGAGCCCCAAGTTTTCACAAACGACGCGACGAACCGCCTACAAGCTCTTTACGCCCAGTAATTCCGGACAACGCTCGGACCCTACGTATTACCGCGGCTGCTGGCACGTAGTTGGCCGGTCCTTATTCTACAGGTACAGTCACTTGCGCTTCGTCCCTGTCAAAAGCGGTTTACAACCCGAAGGCCGTCATCCCGCACGCGGCGTCGCTGCATCAGGCTTTCGCCCATTGTGCAATATTCCCCACTGCTGCCTCCCGTAGGAGTCTGGGCCGTGTCTCAGTCCCAGTGTGGCCGGTCACCCTCTCAGGTCGGCTACCCGTCGTCGCCTTGGTGAGCCGTTACCTCACCAACAAGCTGATAGGCCGCGGGCCCATCTCGCACCGATAAATCTTTCCACCCCAGAACATGCATTCCAGGGTCATATCCGGTATTAGACCCAGTTTCCCAGGCTTATCCCGAAGTGCAAGGCAGATCACCCACGTGTTACTCACCCGTTCGCCGCTCGTGTACCCCGAAGGGCCTTACCGCTCGACTTGCATGTGTTAAGCACGCCGCTAGCGTTCGTCCTGAGCCAGAATCAAACTCTCCGTTGAAGACTCTTAACTCACTCCCGAAGGAGCAAATCAGAAATATCTAAACTAGAGTCCGAAAACCTAGCAAAGCCAAACACCAGCAAAAAATTTCGCTGTTGTTTTTCAATGTCCAACTTCCTACCGACCGGGGGGTACGGAGAAGTTGGAACCAATATAAATATTGGCACTGACATTCATCGACACACTATTGAGTTCTCAAAGAACACACGCACACACTTCTGCCCACAACATCTCGTAGGGGTTTCGGTGAGGCAAGGGTTCGTACTTTAGCTCAAGACCAACCTCGGAAGCAAATCCCGGAGCATGTTGCCATGAACACATGATCAGTCAGGCGCTCATCGTACTACCTCGTGTCCCAGCCAGTGGCTGAGTCGGTGTCCGTGTCGCTCTGACTCGAATAAAGTTACGTGCCGACCAACGCGAAGTCAAATCGCCTGGAAAGTCTGGCGTTTCCCCAGGTCACGGCCACCACATTACTGCGGGTTCGGGCCGAGCGCTCGCCGTCGAACTTCACGAGCGATGGCGGCGACTTATTGGCAACCGATCGCCACACCCGCGACATTGTTGATCCGCTACACGCGTTCTACCTGGCGACATGATGCGACAGACGTAGACAGACCCGACGCCCCGATATACAGTTTGCCGACATTCAGCAATTCTTTAGCTATCGCACGGGTGGAAGGTGGGCCGAGGTGACGGAGTATCTCGACTCGGTCGAACGTCGCGCTTGGAGCGCGGTGGTCACCCTCTCGATGCACGTACCCAGCGCACTCGACGCACGACTTCAGCGCGAGTTCGGGATGACCCATTTCGAGTACCGGGTCATGGCCCTGCTCCACGATGCCCCGGAGCGCCGGATGCGGTTGAGCATGCTCGCGGTGCGTGGGCACGGGTCCATTTCCCGGCTCTCCCACGTGGTTTCGAAGCTGGAACGGGTGGGGTGGGCGCGGCGGGAGGCGGCGGAATCGGGGCGCGGGATCGACGCGGTACTCACCGAGAGCGGGCAGGCCAAGGTGCTGGCGGCGATGCCGGACTATCTCGTCGCGGTGCGCACGCTGGTACTCGACGGACTCGACGATCCGCAGAAGGCCGAGCTCGCGATGTTGGGCGAGCGGCTCTCGCTGCATCTTGTCCACATACTCGACTCCTGAGCCGGCTGCCGAAAGACGAACCACGCCGCCCCGATGACCGGGGCGGCGTTGCCGGATGGATCAGGACAGCTCAGACGTTCGGTCGCCAGGTGGCCACTGCCCAGATCACCACGATGTCGACGGCGATGATCAGGATCGACCACCACGGGTAGTAGGGCAGCCACAGGAAATTGGCGATGATCGACAGGGCGGCGATCACCATCGCCGATATCCGGCCCCAGGTCTGGCCGGCCAGCAGGCCGATCGCGATGATCACCGCGATCGCGCCGAGAATGATGTGCCACCAGCCCCAGCTGGTGAGGTCGAACTGGTAGATGTACTCCGGTCCGACGACGATGAGGTCGTCGTCGGCGACCGCGGAGATTCCCTGGAGAATCTGCAGGACACCGCCCACTGCCAGCAGGATGCCAGCGCCGATGGAGGTTCCTGCCGCGATTCCGTCGCGCAGGTGGTGCTGATTCGTGTCTGTCATCGCTGGGCCTTCCCGTGAGGTCAATGCCACGTGCCACCACGGCACACGACAACGGTAGGAACCCGGCGAGCCGCGCGCCTCACCCGTTGCGGGTGAACTCTCCTACCCGACGCGACACCGGCCGCAGTGTTTTGCCGAGGTCGGTACGCAGGGTGATCAGCGCGTCGAGCAGGTAGTTCTGCCTGACCTGCCACGGATGACGGTCGCCCTGCCGGGGGAACGCGGCGATCGAGCGCAGGACATAGCCCGCGTTCAGGTCGAGCAATGGGCGTTCGGCGAGCGCACCCTGGGGTTCGGGGACGACCGCGGCGCTGCCGGTGCGGTCGAGGTGGGTGAGGACTTTGCAGACCAGGCGGGAGGTGAGGTCGGCGCGCAGAGTCCATGACGCGTTGGTGTAGCCGACGCAGATGGCGAAGTTCGGCAGGCCGGTGAGCATGGCGCCCTGCCAGACGAACTGCTCGGCCAAGGGCACGGGGGTGCCGTCGACCGAGGGCGCGATGCCGCCGAAGGCCAGCAGGCGAAGGCCCGTGGCGGTGACCACGATGTCGGCCGGCAGCGTCTGCCCCGACACCAGGCGGATTCCCGCCGGGACGAAGGCGTCGATGTGATCGGTGACCACCGAGGCTTTGCCCTGTTTCATCGCCTTGAAGAAGTCGGCGTCGGGGGCGGCGCACAGGCGCTGGTCCCAGGGGTCGTAGTCGGGCGTGAAGTGTTCGGCGACGAGCTTGTCGTCTTTGAGGATGCGCGTGGTGAGGTCGGTGAGCAGTTTGCGCGCGGCGGCGGGGCGACGGCGGCAGAACTGGTAGAAACCGATGTTGAACAGGATGTTCTTGGTCCGGATCAGCCGGTGGGCGAGACCGGCGGGGAGCAGTGTGCGGATCTTGTCGGCCTGCTTGTCGCGGCCGGGAACGGGGCTGATCCAGGTGGGGCTGCGCTGCAGCATGGTGACGTGTGCGGCGTCGGCGGCGAGGTTGGGCACCAGGGTGACGGCCGTGGCGCCGCTGCCGATCACGACGATCCGCTTGTCGCGGGTGTCGAGGTCGGCGGGCCAGAACTGCGGGTGCACCACGGTGCCCGCGAAGTCCTCCTGGCCGGCGAAGTCGGGGGCGTGCGGCTGCTGGTAGTCGTAGTAGCCCGCGCAGGTGTAGAGGAAACCGCAGGTCAGGGTGCTCAGTTCGGGGCCGTCGGGGCCCTCGTGGGCGATGGTGAGCTGCCAGTGGGCCTGCGCCGATGACCAATCCGCGCCGATCACCCGGGAACCGAAGCGGACGCGCCGGTCGATGCCGTTCTCCTGCGCGGTCTCGCGGATGTAATCCAGGATCGCGGCGCCATCGGCGATGGAACGGGCCGCGCGCCACGGCTTGAACGGGTAGCCGAGGGTGAACATGTCCGAATCCGAGCGGATGCCAGGGTAGCGGAAAAGGTCCCAGGTGCCGCCGAGGTCGGCGCGCGCCTCGAGGATGGCGTAGCTGCGGTGCGGGTGCTCGGTCTGTAGCCGGTAAGCGGCCCCGATGCCGGACAACCCGGCGCCGACGATGACGACGTCGAGGTGTTCGGGGGCAACGGCGGAGTCGGTCATGGGCTCCAGTGTGCCTGGCGAAGGACCGCGGCAGAAGAGTGTGTGCCCGCTCGATCGCGCGACGGCGGCCACCGTCGAGATTTCGGTATCGTCGGTGCCGTGTCGATCTTTCGGCGTGCGGGATGGTTGCTCGTCGGCGCACTGGTCACCGTGCTTGCTGCCGCGTTCGCTGGATGGCCGGTCTTCGTGCACCCCCAGATCGACCCGTTGCGGCCCGCTGACGTGATCGTGGTCCTCGGTGGCACCGCCTACGAACGGTTCGACCTCGGCATCGAACTCGCCGAGCGCGGCCTTGCCCCCGAGGTGCTGATCTCGCAGTCCACCGGAGCCGACGATCCGGTGATGGACAAGTACTGCGGCGGCCGATTCGCCTTCCGGGTCTCGTGTTTCGTGCCCGACCCGTGGACCACCGACGGTGAGGCACGCGAAATCGTGCGGCGCGCAATGATTTACGGATGGCGCCACATCATCGTGGTCACGTTCACGCCGCATGTGTCGCGCGCCAGATACATCGTCGAGAAGTGCTACGACGGCGAGATCACCATGGTCGCCAGCCCGTCGGACTCCGGGCCGGCGTTCTGGTCGTGGATGTATGTGCGCCAATCCGCCGGGTACATCAGAGCTTTCGTCAATCAGCATTGCGAGACCGACTGACATCAGGTAGCCCGGCTCTTACAGTGAGAGCAGCACTACGGGGGCAGCGCTGGTGAGAGGACCGCCGATGCTTGTGGAGGATCTGCGCACGGTCGGAGACGACGCGCTGCACACCCAGATCTGCGTCATCGGGTCGGGCCCCGCTGGGCTGACGGTGGCCACCGAACTCGCCGCCGCCGGACTGCGCGTTCTGGTGCTGGAGAGTGGTGGTCACGAGATCACCACGGAGGAAACAGCGTTCGCCGCGATCGAGAGCATCGGCGCACCCCGCGCCGAGCAACACCGGATCGCGGGAAACCGGGTACTCGGCGGGAGCTCACACACCTGGGCCGGACGCTGCGGTGTGCTCGACGACCTCGACTTCGCCAACCGGCCATGGGTCACGCGGTCCGGCTGGCCGATCGACGCGGGCGCACTGCGGCCCTACGCCGAACGTGCCGCCGCGCATGCCGGGCTCGGGCACGGCGCCGGCTTCACCGAGGACGAGTTCTGGCCGCTGTCCGGGCGGCAAGCACCCGCTGACGCGCTCGACACCGCCTCCCTGCGTCCCTACTTCTGGCAGATCAGCCGCGACCCGGCCAACCGGTTCGACTGCAAACGGTGGGGTCCACACGTGCGTGACATCGTCGCGCCGACCGCGCGGGTGCTGGTGAACGCGACGGTGACCCATATCGACACCGATGCCACCGGCGCGCATGTGAATTCCGTCGAGGTGACCGGTGCGGGTGGGCGGGTGCGGACCGTCGAGGCGCGGATGTTCGTGCTGGCCGCGGGTGGGATCGCCACGCCACGGCTGCTGCTGGCCTCGCGGCGCACCGTTACCGGCGGGATCGGGAATCGGTACGACCAGGTCGGGCGGTACCTGATGGATCATCGCTGCGGGGTGGTCGCGACGCTGCGCCCCGCCGAGGCCGGGGCGGCGCTGGACCGGTTCGGCAGGTACGTGGTCAAGAGCGCGCGGGGTCGGCACACTTTTCTGCACGGGATGGCGTTGTCGCCCGCGCTGCAACGGCGCGAGTCGCTGGTGAACTGTGCGCTGTGGTTGCAGGAGGTCACCGCCGACGACGATCCGTGGGAGTCGGTGAAGCGGCTGTTGCGCGGGCGGGCGCGGTGGCACGACGTGCGAATCATGATGGCCGACACCGGACTTCTGCTCGACGGTGCGCGACGCCGGTTGGTCGACGGCGTCGGGATAGCGCATCGGCTGGCCGGTGTCGAGGTGCGGGCGATGGTGGAGCAGACCCCGGACCCCGACAGCCGCGTGCGGCTTTCCACGCGGACCGATCCGGCGGGAATGCCACTGCCGCAGGTGGATTGGCGGATCAGCGACCAGGAGGATCGGACGGTGCGGCGGGCTACGGCGTTGCTCGTCGGCGAGTTCGCGCGGCTCGGGTTGCCCGCACCGCAGGTTGTTCCCTCGGCACTGCCCGGCCGCACCGATCCCCTGCCGCTCACCGACTGGGCGCATCCCAGCGGCACCACCCGGATGTCGGCCGATCCGCGGCGCGGGGTCGTGGATCAGCACTGCCGAGTGCACGGGGTGGACAACCTCTACATCGCGGGTAGTTCGGTGTTTCCGACGAACGGGCACGTCAATCCGACACTCACCGTGATCGCGCTCGCGGTGCGCCTGGCCGACACGCTGCGCGCGGGACTGGCTGCCACTACTGATCCCCCGGTTGCCCGACGGAGCTGAGCGGATGGCCGACTCGACACCGACGATCTGCCCAATGCCCAACTCAGCCGAACACCTGGCCGGCTCGACACCCGACGGAGTCGATCTGCCGGGTGCCCACGGAGCCGAATGGGTGGCCGACTCGACACCGACGAGCCGATGATCTGCCGGTTGTCCGGGCTAGGCTGCGGGGGTGCCGGACTCGCCCACAGAGAACAGCAGTCCGAGCGAGACCGAGGGTGCGCCCCGGTCGGACCATCCGCACGAGCCGCATACCGAAGGTCTTGCGAGCCGCCTGAACTGGCTGCGCGCCGGAGTGCTCGGCGCGAACGACGGCATCGTCTCCACCGCGGGGCTGGTCGTCGGTGTCGCCGCGACCACGAACAACGCCCAGACGATCCTCACCGCGGGCATCGCGGGACTCGTCGCGGGGGCGATCTCGATGGCCGCGGGCGAATACGTGTCGGTGAGCACCCAGCGGGATTCGGAGAAGGCGCTGCTCGCCAAGGAACGCCGCGAACTGGCCGACGAACCCGATTTCGAGCTGGCCGAACTGGCCGGGATCTACGAGAAGAAGGGCCTCAGCCCGGCCACCGCGCGTACGGTGGCCGCCGAGCTCACCGCCCACGACGCGTTCACCGCGCACGCCGACGCCGAACTCGGCATCGACCCGCGCGCGCTGACCAATCCATGGGCGGCCGCGATCTCCTCGGCGATCTCGTTCACCTGCGGTGCGCTGCTGCCATTGCTGGCGATCGTGTTGCCGCCCACCGAATGGCGAGTGCCGGTGACGTTCGCCGCGGTGCTGATCGCCCTGGCACTCACCGGGTCGGTGAGTGCGCGGCTGGGCGGCGGCAATCGGGGCCGCGCGGTGTTGCGCGTGGTCGTCGGTGGGGCGCTGGCGATGGCGATCACGTATGGGATCGGCTCGCTCACCGATTCCGTGACCGGCTGAGTCGCGGCGCGGCGATCGACGGATCACGACCATGATCACCGACCGATGCTCGAGCCAATCAGCCAGGCCAGTCGCAATCCGACGACGACCGCGATCACACGACGGCTGCCGCCGGTGGGAGCAGAATCGGCGGGAGCGGGAACGGGAGTTGCAGAACCGGGGGTGGGGGTGGGGGTGGCGGTGGGGGTGGCGCCGGAGCCGGTTCGGGTTCGAAGACCGGTGGCGGTTCGACAGGCGGGGGCGGCGGCTCGAAAGCGGGCGGCTCGTAGACCGGAGGCGGCGGCGGGGGCACGAAGGCAGGCGGCGGAGGTGCCTCAACGGGCACGGGCTCTTGGACCGGCTCGGGTCCGGGCGGCGGTGGTGGTGGTGCTGGAGCCGGTACCGGGGGCTGGACATCGGGGGTGGTCACCGTGCATTGCCATTTGCCGTCGTTGTGGACGCGCCAGTGCGCGGTGATGCCACCGGCCGAGCAGTTTCCGCCGATCCGGCGGGCGGGCCAGGGTGGCGCGAATTCCTTGGCCTCGTCGGAGGCTTGTTGATCGGCGCCGGCGATCGGGGGTCCGTTGGCATCGGATCCCATCGGGTTCACCGACGGGTTGTCGGCACCCTGGTCGGCGCGCAGCACCAAACCGAGCGCGACCACCAGCGCGAGTATCGCGGCGAGTACCGCCGCGATCGCGATCATCCGAGTACTGCTGCCGGTCCGTGTTTCGGGACCCTCGCTGCTCTCTGCCATCGCACCGCCTCCGCGGACCAGGTCCCCCGTCCAGCAGGCTACCGCACGGTTGCTCGCAGGCCACCCGGCTCGGACGAAAAACCACTGGCCAGGGCAGATACCTATATACGATGGTTGCCAGATATTTACTTGATCGCGACCCGTACCTTCACCGCGTCGGCGTCGGTGTTGTGCAGAGCCTGCGCGATCAGCGCGCTCAGATCGAGCTGTGGCGCGGTGGCGGTGACCGATTCGGTGAGCGGGCGCAGTCCGGGCAGCAGTTCGGAGAGCTCGGGGCCGAGCTCGGCGAGCTTGGCGGTGAGCTCGGCGAGAAACGGCACGAGTCCGCCGTCGCGCAGGTATCTCTCCGGATCACCGTCTGCCAAGGCGACCCGAGCTACCGATGCGATGAACTTGTCGAGCACCTCGCTCAGGCGCACGAAGCCGGGCGAGGCCGCCGTGGTGGCCGGTCCGGCCCAGTCGATGTCACCGGAGACGTACTCGAAATTGTTCTGCAGCTCGGCGATCTGGGGCGCACGGCTCATGATGGCGGCGGCGAGTAGGTCGCCCGCCCTGGCAAGTTCCGGGACGACGTTCTCGGTGCCCGACATGGATCGACCGAGGGTGTCGACCAGCGAGCCGACCACCGCCGGATCGAGCTGGTCGACGGTCTTGGTGACCAATCGCGCCACCTCGGGAATCGACATCGGGGTCCGCACGTTCTCCCCGCGCAGGCGCTGACCGTCGGTCAGATAGGGGCCGTCGGCGCTGCGCGGCACGAACTGCACATACGGCTCGCCGAGCGAGGACAGATGTTCGATCGTGACGACACTGCTCATCGGCACTTTGTTCGCCGCGCCGAACCGGAAACCGACCTGCACGCCTCCGGTGGCCGAGGTGTCGACGGAAGTCACCTTGCCGATCTCGATGCCGGTCAGCAGGATCGGTGAACCCACGCTGAGCCCGCCGGAGTTCTGCACCTCGATCGAGGCGGCGGTGTAGTCGGCGAAGGGATCGACTCGCACCACACCGAAGGTCAGATAGCTCGCGCCGAGCACGGTGATGGCGGCGATGCCGCCGAGCGAGGCCAGCGTACTGATTTTCATCGGACCGCTCCGATCATGCGCAGCGCGGTGACGATCTGCTCGAGCTGGTCATCTCCCGACGCCTGCACGCCGGTGACATTCACCTTCGGGCCGCGCTCAGCGAACGGGATGATCTTGTCGCGCAGCAGCGCGGTCAACATGGCCATGTTGGTCGGCGAACGCAGGTCGGCCGAGCTGCCGACCAGCAGTGGCAGGAAGGCGGTGACGGCCGCGTCGCCCGAGTTCACCAGCGGGGCGAGCCAGGTCAGCGAACTACCGACCGGGCCGAGCGCGCTGAAGATCACCATCGTCTTGGCGATCGAATCCTGGGTGCCGGTCAACGCCTGCACCGCCTCCGGGGACAGGATGTTGGTCAGCTCTTTCGGAAGCTTGAGCATGACTTCGGCATTGCTGTTGATGCCGTTGATCAGCAGGTCGATCTGGTCCTGGTTCGCGGCCAGGTCGGCGGCGTTCGCGCCCATGACCGCCGCGATCCGAGCGGTCTCCTCAGTATCTTGTGGCATCACCGAGTTCACCCGCGAGACCATCTCCTGCAGCTGGCCTATCGCACCGCCCTGCACGAACAGCGCCATCGTGGCCATCGTGTCTTCCAGCTGAACCGGCGGCTTCGTCCGTTCGATCGGGATCGTGCCGCCGTCGCGCAGCAACGACCCGAAGCCGTCCTTCGGGGTGGTCAGCGAAATGTGGATGTCGCCGAGGATGGTGTCCTGGCGCAATTCAGCGATGGTCTGCGTCGGCAGCCGCACCGAATCGGAGATCTCCGCGTCGACGATCACGTACCCGCCGCGACCGGCAGGCGCGTCGGCGGGCTGAACCACCCGCACCGCGTCGACGATGCCGATCTCGGCGCCGTTGGCGATCACCTTCGACTTCGCGGGCAGATTCAGCGCGCTGCTGAGCTCGATCTGCACGCGGTAGGTCGGACCGGCGACACCCACACCGGGCACCGGCACATCGGCCGGGTCGAAACCGCAACCGCTCACTGCGAGGCCGGCGGCGATCAGCAACGCGATCGCGCTGCGCCGCATCGTCTTTCGTCGCTGCGCGTTCATCGGGCACCTGCCATTCCCAGCACGACCTGGACAAGATTCATATCGTTCAATCCCTGCGCCGGGTCGAGGCAGGATTCGGGGGTCAGTGCGTTCAGCGCGGCGCATACCTGGTCGGCTTCGCCGCTGGGCAGCGCTACCTTCGGCGGCGCGTAAGTGATCGCGGTACCGCCGGCCGGATCTGTCGCGCTGCGCAACGCCGTGGCCAGCGCGGGCGTCTTCAGCACGATCTCGCGCAGCGATCCGACGTTGGCGCGCAACAGCTTCACCAGGGGCACCGCGTTGTCGAGCGCACCGATCAACGGGTCGCCGAGGATCGTGGTGAAGTCGTTGAGCATCGGCAGCAACTCGCCGAGACCATCGAACAGCAAGGCCGCGGGACCGAGCAGATCCTCGTTGGCTTGGTCCAGCAGCGGCGCCAAACGGACCAGCATCGTCTGCAGGTCGCCCCAGTTCGCGGCGACCCGAGTCGATACCGAGGCGAACGCATCGAAAAGACCGACGAGGTGACCGATGTCGGCGTCGGGCTTGTTCATCGCCGAGCCGAGCTGGTGGATCAGCTCATTGATCCGCGGGCCGGAACCGGTGGTCGCACGGTCCAGTGCGGACAGACCGTCGGCGAGCGCACCGGGCTGGCCTGCCGTGGTTCCCGACAGTTCATCGGACAGGCTCGCCAGCGCGGTCAACGTCTCGGTGATGCTCTTGGGCGTCAGCGTTTTGGTGATGCAGGCATCGCCGAAGGGCCGAGTTTCCTTGCCGCTGGAAAGGATCGCCAGATTGCGGTCGGCGGCCACCGAATACGCGACAGTGGTGGCCGAGGCGTCGGCGTAGACCGGATAGTCGGCGTCGACGTCGAATTCGACGCGCACCTGGGCACCCTCGTTGCGAATCGCGGTCACCTCGCCGACGTCGATGCCACGCATCGTGACGTGGTTGCCGGGGTAGAGGCCGATCGCGTCCGGCATCATCGCGCAGTAGGACTCGGTCTTCTTCAGTGGATCGAAGGCGAAGACATAGCCACCGGCGACCAGCGCCGCGAGCACCGCGACACCCGCGATCGACATGAACGCCTGAGATCCGAGCAATCGTTTCAGCATCAGCACGCCTTCCCCGGCAGCGGCACACACACCCGCACCGCGGACTGGTCGACTACGACCCCGGCCTCGGGCGTCACCAGCTGGGACAATCTGGTCTGCAGGTCGTGCACGGTCCCGATGATGGGCTCGAGGGCACCGCTGAGTTCTTGCATCCGCGGCAGCGCGTCGGCCAGTGCCTGCGCCTGTGGCTTCAGGGTGGATTCCCAGCTGGGGGCGAGTCCCGCCAGCCGGTTGACCACGGCCAACAGCAGCCGGATGGCCTCGGCCAGTTCGGCTTTCTTGCTCAGCAGCAGGTCTTCGAGCACGTTGACGTTGTCCATCAGCCTGCCCAGATCGGACTTGGCGCCGTCGTAGGCGGAGATGTACTCATCGACGATCGCGATCGACTTCGACACTTGGTCACGCTGGCGATCGAACAGATCGACATACTTACCGACCACGTCGAGTGTGGTCCGCAGACTGTCCGGCGATGACTCGATCGCACTATTCGCGGCGGCCAGATTCTTGCGGACGGTGTCGCCGTCGACTTCGGCCAACGGTTTCGTCGCGTCCTGGAAAGTCTCGATCAGACTGTAGGGCAGCCGAATCCGATCGGCCGGGATCGCTTTCTCGCCCAGCGGCGCCGAACCGGCCGGGAACAGCGCGACATAGTTGCCGCCGACCACCGTGAGCATGCGGATGTCGAGCGAGGTCTTGTCACCGACGAACACGTCGGATTTCACCGTGAACTCCATGATCACCTTGTCGGGCTTCAGCGCGAGCGAGGTGACGCTACCGACGGAGATGCCGGCCAGACGCACGTCGTCGCCCTCGCGCACCGACTGGGCCTCACTCAGTTCGGCGGTGTAGGTGTGCTTGCCGAGGGGCACCACATAGACGATGCCCGCCGTGACGATGAACAGCACGACCAGGGTCACACCGATGATGCCCAAGCGCAGTTCGCGGGCTCGGGTGGTGGCCTCGTCCATGATCGGTCGATCACCGGCGAAGAGCCGGGGCAGCTTCAGCCGTTGCATATCGTCACCTTCTGTCCGGCGATCAGCATCTGCAGCGGCTGAGGTACCTCGGCGGTGCCGTTGCTGCAGTGCGGCGTGAAGTCGGCGAAACCGCGCGACAGCGACGCGTCCGCGGTGGCCAGCAGGCCGGGCAGGCGCCCGAACACCGCGACCGCGTCCTGCGGATTCGGGAACAGGCCGCGGATCATCGCGTCGATATCGGGGTTACCGCCCTCGGCCAAACCCAGTGAGGCGAGTAACCGGTCCAGCGGCGCGAGCACCGACGGCGCGGTCATCGCGAACTCGGCGATCCCGGCGATATTGCGATGCATCGACTCGTAGACGTCGGTGAGCCTGGCCAGCAGCGGCAGCAGGTTGCCTACGGTGCCGCCGTGCCGCTCGGCCATCAGCGAGATATTGCTGATCAGCGTGCTGATCACCTGCTGGCGGTCCTCGGCGTATCCGGCCAGCTCGTCGATTGCCGCCAGGGCGGGCCCGAGACCGCTGCCGTCGCCCTCGATGACGGCGAGCATGCTCGCGGTGAACTGGTTGATCGCCTCCGGCGACAGTGTCGCCAGGACCGGCTTCAACCCGCTGAACAGGCTGGTCACATCGAACGACGGGACCGTCATGTCGGCGCCGATACGCTCGTCGGGGGTCAGCCTGGTGCCCGGGTTCGGCGCTTGCTGCAGATCGATGTAGCGCTGACCGGTGAGGTTCTGGTAGCGGATGGCGAGCTTGCTGTTGTCGTAGATCGGGGTGTCGGTCTTCACCGTGAGGTGGACCTTCGCCTTGTCACCTTCGAGGCTGATCTTCTCGATCTTGCCCACCTGTACACCGAACATGCGCACGTCGTTGCCGACCTTGAGGCCGTTGGCATCGGTGAACAGCGCGTCGTGCGCCTCGGTATCACCGGATACCGGCCGCTTGATCAGGGTGAACACGAGCCCGAGCACGGCGATCATCACCAGCGCGAACACGCTCAGTCGCAGCGCGACACCGCGAATCTTCATCGCACACCGGCCTTTCCGAACAGCGGAACCGCGAGGGCGGGGACGCCACTGAGCTCGACCTCGAAGTTGAGCACCGGACCGTCGGGGCCGTCGGGCATCGCACCGCGCAGGTTGGCGAGCAGGGCACGGAGCTCGGCACCGCTGCGCTGCGGGTTGGGCGACATCTGCGCCAGCGCGTACAGCATCGGCGCGAGCATGTCGGTGGTCTCGGCGAAGTGCCCGCCCGCGGTCGTCAGGGTGGTGGTGAGGGCGGGCAGGAGGCTCCCGCCGAGCACGCCGACGCCGATGTCGTAACGGTCCTTGTCGACCTGGGTGATCCGGATGTCGCGCAGGATATCGATCGTCTCCATGGTGGCGCCGGCGAAGTTGCCGCCACCCTCGAAGGCCGGACCGAGCTTGCCTGCCAGGACCGAGGGAGCCACGTCCTGGTTGTCCGCGATGGTCTTGGCGAGGGTGATCATCGCCTGGACCAGCGGGGTGAACGCCTTGAAGTCGGCGGCCAGCTGGGAAATGACGGTCGCCATCTGCGGGCTGGTCACGGTCATGCCAACCTGGGACATGCTGCGCAGGATCGCGCTCATCGTCGCGTCATAGACCCGGCCGGAGTTCGCGCCGGTCAGATCGAGCACCGAGTCGGCGCGCAGCGGGGCACCGCCGGAACCGCGGCGCAATTCCAGTTCGGCGATACCGAACAGGTTGGTCGGGGCGTAGTCGATGGCGAGGCTGTCGTCGATGCCGTACAGGCGACGCTCGTCGAGTACCAGCGCGATCTGCTGGGTGCCGCGTTCGCCGGGCGTCACCTCCGTGACCTCGCCGACGGTGACACCGTCGACACGCACCTGGCTGCCGGCACTGATGCCGTCACCTAGGTGTTCGGTGTGCAACGCGATACGCAGACCCTCTTCGCCACGCAGATTCGTATAGGTGACATAGGCGAGCGCGACCACCGCGATCACGGCCAAGATGACCGCACCGGTCAGGCGCGAGGTGCGCCGATCGGCCGCGACGCCGGGCATTCCGTAGTTAGGCACTAGCTCACCCCGTAAAACTGATCGCCGAGTTGAAGCCCCAGAGCATGATCGACAGCACCATGTCGATGGCGATGATGGCCACCGAGCTGGCGCGCACCGCGCGCCCCGAGGCGATGCCGACGCCCTCGGGGCCGCCGGTGGCGAAGAACCCGAAGTAGGCGTGCACCAGGATCACCACCGTGCCGAACACGGCCACCTTGATCACCGCGGCGATCATGTCGAAGCCCGTGATGAACTGGAAGAAGTAGTGGTCGTAGACGCCGGACGACTGCCCGTAAACCATCGTGAGCAGTCCGCGGCAGGCACCGTAGGCCAGGATCAGCGCGATCAGGAAGGTCGGCACGATGGCAATGGCGCCGGCGATCACGCGGGTGGTCACCACGAAGGGCACCGAGCGCAGACCCAGCGCCTCGATCGCGTCGATCTCCTCGGAGATCCGCATCGCGCCGATCTCGGCGGTGATCCGGCAACCGGCCTGGGCGGCGAAGCCGATGGCCGCGGCGATCGGGGCCAGCTCACGGGTGGTGGCGTAGGCCGAGATCACGCCGGTCACCGGGCCCATGCCGAGCATATCGAGCGAGGCGAACGATTCGACGCCGACGGAGGCGCCCATCACCAAGCCGAGCACGATCATCATCGGCACGGTGCCACCGCCGACGATGATCGACCCGCGACCCCAGGTCATGTCGGTGACCGCGCGCAGGGTTTCGTCGCGGTAGCGGCGCAGGGTCAGCGGCATCGACGAGAACACCTGCCACACGAACACCGCGACGAAGCCGAGCGATTCACCGGCGGCGCTGATCCGCTTGCCGATGCGGGCGGGCTTGCGCAGCCAGTGCAGCGAGGTGGGGATATACGAAGAGGCAGCCATCACGCCAGCTTCGTCGGTAGGAACATGGCGCTGATCTGGCTGGACAGTAGGTTCACGATCGCGATCGAGACCACCGAGAGCACCACCGCCGCGTTCACCGCGTCGGCGACACCGCGCGGTCCGCCCTTGGCCTCGAGTCCGCGCTGGCAGGAGATGATCACGACCAGGAAGCCGAAGATCAGCGCCTTGAGCAGCGACACCCACACGTCGGCGGTGGTCGCGAACGAGCCGAAGGTCGACCAGTAGCTGCCCGGCGTCACACCCTGACCACCGACGGCGACCGCGTAACCGGCCAGCACGCCGACGAAGATGATCAGCACGTTGAGCATCGGGGCCACGATCAGCATCGCGACCATGCGCGGGATGACGAGCCGGTGCACCGGGTTGATGCCCATGGTGTTGAGCGCGTCGATCTCCTCGCGGATGGTGCGCGCGCCGAGGTCGGCCGCGATGGCCGCCGCCCCCGCGCCACCGAGCAGGAAGCCGGTGGCGATGGGCGCGCCCTGCTTGATCACCCCGAGGCCGCCGGTGGCGCCGAGCATGGAGTCGGCGCCGAGGCTGTGGATCAGGTTGCCGACCTGGACCGAGACGATCACGCCGAACGGGATAGCCATCAGGACCGCGGGAATGGCGGTGACCGTGATCAGGCGCCAGGCCTGCACGAGGGTCTCCCGCCACTGGAACTGCCTGCGGGCGATGTCGGAGAACGAGCCGCCGACCGATTGCTGTGCGAGATCGACCGCACGCCCGAAGGTCCGCAGCGACGACACGACGGTGTCGGTGAAGTTCTTGCGGACGATCTGGGTAGCGGAATCCGGCTTCGCGGAGTGCAGATCGGTAGGCATCAGGGATGCCTCCGGGCCGCTCGTGAAGCACGGGGCTTGGTGATTTTCATACCGCACTCTCTGGCTTCGGCGTTGTGCCAACTCCAGCAAGCTAACCGGTACTCTGCGTCACAACAAAATTTCGAGTGGGTGACCCTCGTCTCTTTTCCGCGGTTTCCATGACATGTCCACGCATCGTGTGATGCGCAACACCCCAGCTACGGACTTGCGGCGAGGAACACAAATGCCGCGAACAACGCCAGGTGAACGCCACTATGCAGCAGGGTCGCGCGGCCGGGAACGATCGTCAGCGTGCCGACCACGACGGTCAGTGCGAGCAACACCATCTGGGTGGCGCCGAGACCGAGCACCAGCGGCCCACTGAGCCAGATGGTCGCGATCGCGATCACCGGAATGGTCAGGCCGATACTGGCCATCGCCGAACCGAGCGCCAGGTTCAGCCCGATCTGCACCTGATTGCGGCGCGCCGAGTTCACCGCCGCGATGGTCTCGGGCAGCAGCACCAGCATCGCGATCACCACACCCACCGCCGACGGCGGCAATCCGGCCGAGGCAATCGCCGACTCGAGCGCGGGCGAGACCACCTTGGCCAGGCCGACCACGCAGACCAGAGCCAGCACCAGCATGCCGAGACTGATCAGCGCGGCCCGGGTGGACGGTGCGTGGCTGTCGCTGTCGTCGACCGCGCCACCGTCCTCCACCGGGAGGAAATCGTCGGGGTGACGCACCGTCTGCACCATCACGAACAGCCCGTAGAGCGCCAGCGAGGCGACCGCGGCGAAGGCGAGCTGCGCGGGCGAGAACTCCGGGCCCGGCGCGCTGGTGGTGAACGTCGGCAGCACCAGACTCAACGTGGCAAGGGTCGCGACGGTGGCCAGGGCGGCACCGGTGCCTTCCGCGTTGAACACCGCGACCCGCCTGCGCAGCGCACCGACCAGCAGGACCAATCCGAAGATGCCGTTGCAGGTGATCATCACCGCGGCGAACACGGTGTCGCGGGCCAGCGACGCCGCCTTGTCGCCGCCGGAGATCATCATCGTGACGATCAGCGCCACCTCGATCACGGTCACCGCGACCGCGAGCACCAGCGAACCGTAGGGTTCGCCGACCCGGTGCGCCACGACCTCGGCGTGATAGACCGCCGCCAGCACCGCGCCGACCAGTGCGACACTCACCAGCGCGAGGATCAATCCCGGTACCGAACGACCCCAGCCGAGGACGAGTACGAGCGCGGCGAGGATGGGCACGTACATGTTCCATTTAGTCGTCAACGCGGCAATCATGACCCCCATCCTTCCAGCTACGACCGGGCACACCTGGATCCCTCGACGCATGGATCTCGGCGATGGATTCACTCACACCCACTCGATGGGGAACAATTCAGCGCGTGCGGACCCAGTTCACCCTCGAGCTCGTCGCTTTGGCCAACGATCTCACCCTGATGTCGCGCGTCGCCCATGACGCGACCGAGCGGGTCACCGCTGCGCTGGCCGGCGCCGACCTCGCCGCAACCTACGAGGTATTCGCGCTCGACGAGCAGCTACAGCTCATGTTCGCCGCCTGCGAATCCCGCACCATGGCACTGCTCGCGTTGCAGGCGCCGGTCGCGCGCGATCTGCGTCATGTGGTGACCGCGATTCAGGTCGCCGGTGAGCTGTCGCGGATCGGCCGGCGCACCGAAACCGCTGGGCAGTACGTATATCGGGCGCATCCGGGTGTGGTCGCGCCCGCATCGGTGATCACCGAACTCGTGTCGATGGGCACGCTCGCGGCCGACTGCGTCGCCCGGGTGAGCGCGTCGGTGGCCAGCGGCCGGTTCGCCGCCGATGACGGTAGCGACAACGAGGCGATGGAGACGCTGTGCAAGCAATTGCGCACCGCGCTCACCGAGGCCGACGTGAGCACCGAGGCCGCGATCGATATGGCGTTGCTCGGCAGTCAGTTTCAGCGTTGCGTCGACCATGCCGCCCGCATCGCACGGCTGATCCGGTTCCTGGACACCGGGATTCCGCCGGAATCGGGATCGCTGCCCGACTGATCGATTGTGATGTCTGTCACCATGACGTTTTCCCGCCCGAGCCACCGGTCACCTCCGTCGATAGATGAACGCTATTGAGCCGCAACCGGTTCGCGCCGCGGAGTGCGGAACCTCATAGCGGACAATCACTGACGACACCCGGTGCGGCCGTTAGGTTGTGCCGGTTCATTTTCGACGAAGCATCTGGGTGGTACGGGCATGAAGTGGTCTTCGATCAGCGGTTCTCCCCTGGGTCGGGCCCTGCTCGCCCTCGCCGCGGCGATGTGTCTGGCCGTGGTGGTCACCGTCGCGAACTCGTTGCTGGACACAGTGAGTCCGACCGCGCCGGGCCCTGGTCCAGCGGGCGCGGCGACCGTGTCGGGCAAGGAGATCGGTGATCTGGTCGCCACCCTCGTCGTCGCGAAGGAAGGCCCGATGACGGGTTACACGCGCGAGAAGTTCCCGCACTGGGACACCAACAAGCCCGAGCACGGCTTCACCGGCGACCTCGCCAAGTACGCGAAATGCACCAGCCGCGAGGTGATGATGCTGCGCGACGCCACCGGCAAGGTCAGCCTCGACGCCAAGACCTGCGATCTGCTGGTGGAGTCCGGCGGCGGCTGGCAGGACCACTACGGCTTCATCGACAAGAAGACCGGCGAACTCGGGCCCTACAAGTTCATCACCGATCCGTCCAAGGTCGACGCCGAACACATTGTCGCCCTTGCCGAAGCGTGGCGATCCGGTGCCGCCGACCGCGACGAGGACACCCGCCGCCGCATCGCCAACGACTCGATGAACCTGGTCGCCGCCGACCCGTCGGCCAACCGATCCAAGGGTGATCAGGATCCCGCGAACTACTTGCCGCCCGGCAACTTCCGGTGCGCCTATGTCGAGCGCTACGTCAAGGTGAAGGTAAAATACGCCTTGACCGTTGATACCGCCGAGCACACCGCGTTGCGCACCGCAGTCGATGACTGCCTCCGCCGAGGAGAGTTCACATAAGCGAGCCCATCGAGATCACCGCCGAGAGCGCCATCATGACCGAAGAGGAAGGGACGGTGTCCGGCGAGCTCGATGTCATGCTCGACGATGCGGGCAAGGGCCTCGTCCGCTATCGCGGCACCGATACCTGGTACACGATCGGCAACATCGACTGCGAACCTCCCCGCACCTGGGACTGCGTCGCCGACCTGGTGAAGGCGATCAAGAAGGACGCGGGCACCCGCGACGTCGCCGGAAACACGGTCGTCTTCGAAGCCTGAGGCTCGAGCTGGCAATCTGGTAGCTATGCCGACTGCCTATCGACAGCCTCCGCCCCCTGACGTCGCCTGGACCTCGCTGTGCCGCCGGACGCCGATCGTGGCAGCTCTGATCGCGACCGCGGCGGTGCTGATCACCGCCCTCACCTGGCAGGTCACCAGCGGCGTCAGCCCGATGGATATCGCCGTGCTCGACTGGATGATCGCGCACCGCGGCGAAGCGCTCACCGACATCGCCACGGTGATCACCGACCTGGGCGACACGCTGTCGATGACGATTCTGGCGGTACTCGCCGTCGGCTGGTTCGTGCTGCGGCGCGATCTGCCGGTGGCCACCCTGGTCGCGATCACGTCGCTGGGGGCGGGTGTGCTGGTGTGGGTGATCAAACGTCTCGTCGGGCGCCATCGGCCGCCGGAGACCTCGCGGCTGGTGTTCGAGCCCAGCCTGTCGTATCCGTCGGGGCACACGCTGGGCTCCACGGTGGTCGTCGGCATCGTGGCGATCGTTCTGGTTCCCCAGATCACCAAGCACTGGCTCCGGTCGGCCGCGAACGTGCTCGCGGCCGCCTTCCCCCTCGCCGTCGGGTGCTCGCGCGTCTACCTCGGCGTGCACTGGACCACCGATGTGCTCGCGGGCTGGATCATCGGGCTGGTGTGGCTCGTCCTGTGTGTCACCGCCTTCACCCGCGGGTGGCGGGCACCGGAGTAGCCCTCGGTCGCCGGCCTCGACCGAGGGCCGCGCGGGTCAGCTCGCGGTAATGGCCGATTCCGCCTGCACGGGCGCGTTCCAATCGATGCGGTAACGCCGTTCGGCGCCCATGGTCTTCTCCGGGTTCATCACCGTTTTGACCATGAGCGGCATCATCGCGTTCATCATCTTGCGGGCGAACGGGCCAGGGGTCTTGCTGTGGTTGATCTTGGCCGCGCGAGCCGCGATGCCTTCCACGCGGGCCCGGCGCAACTGCTCGTAAGCCGCGAAAGCCTCGGTGGGCGAGGCGATATCGCGCAGGCATCGCGCCAGCTGCACGGCGCTCTCGATCGCCAGTGACGCACCCTGTCCCGAGCTGTTCGACGGCGCGTGCACCGAGTCACCCACCAGCACCATACGGTCGCGATACCAGTGCGGCACCGGCGGCATGATGTGCAGGGCGCCGGTGATCTCGAGATTCTGTGCCGTGGTGCGGCGGGCGAATTCGGCGCCGGGTGAGTCGGGGGCGTAGGTCTTGCGCAGTACCTGCAGCCAGTGCTGCGCGGGCACGGCGCGCGCCTCGGTGAGCGAAAGGTATTGCTTGCTGGGCAGATTCGCACCCCACGCCACGCGACCGTCGGCCAGCTTCCAGTACAGGTAGTAGGCCTTGGCGCCGAAGGCGAACACCATGGTGTCGTCGGGCAGGTCCAGGTCGGATTCGACCAGGGCACCGAAGCCCAGCATGCCGGTGTAGTCGGGTCCCGGCGCGGCCGGGTCGATCAAACTTCGTACGGTGGAACGGATTCCGTCGGCTCCGACGAGAACGTCGGCGGTCGCGGTGGAGCCGTCGGCGAAGTGCGCGGTGACCCCGTCGGGGTGTTCGTCGACCCTCGTCAGCCGCTTGTCGTAGCTGAACGGCACGCCCGCGGCGACCGCGTGATCGTGCAGGGCGCGGTGCAATTCGCCGCGATCGAGGGCCTGGAGCGGCGGCTGGTCGGCCAGCACCGGCAGGACGTGTTCGCGACCGTTGACGCGCAGTCGCATCTGCGCGACCGGTTGGGCGATCTCGCGCACCGCGTCGCCTGCGCCGATTATGTCGAGCGCCGCGACGCCGTTGGGCGCCAGCGCGAGCCCGGAGCCGATGCCCTCGGACGGACCGGAATAGGCCTCGTAGACGTGGGCGTCGAGGCCTGCCATACGCAGGGCGGTGGCGGCGACGGGTCCGGCGATGCCGCCGCCGATGATCAATGCGGAACGGGTGGTGGACATGGGTGATCTCCAGATCTGTGTCAGCGCCACCCAGCTATCCTGTGGTTGCCAACCTCGTGGCCGGGTGCGCCTGGTTTCGGGACGGTTTCTCGGGCTCGGTGGGGTGTTGCCGCACACCACCGGGTCCGGAGTCTTGGCGGGGCTAGTCGTTCCCCCTCTCGCCGAGTTCGGGAATCCGCTCGGCGGGCATGCCGTCGACATGCCACTGCCGCCAGCGCTCGAGGCCCTCGAAGGTGCCCGCGACGAGTTCGTCGCGCAGGGACCGCGCCCAGTTCGCCTCGGCTTCCAGCATCGCCAGGCCGAATTCGGATTCGACCAGGAACAGGCGGGGCAGCGTCAGTTCGGCCAGCTCGGCCCTGGTGGTCGCGATGGTCTGCGCCAATGCCGCGATCCGTGTGCCGAGCAGGACCACCACCTCGTCCGGTGGCAGCACCGCCAGAATCGACAGGCCCGCGGTGAACCGGTGATGTTCGGGCTCGGGTGCGGCGAGCAGTTCGCGGGTCCAGTCCGCCATCTCGGCGCGGCCCGCGTCGGTGATCCGGTAGATCACCCGCTCGGGGCGCGCACCGTCGCGTTCGCTGCCGATCACCTCGAGGAAGCCAGCTTTCGCCATGTTCTGCACGACGGTGTAGAGCGAGCCCCACTTGATGTCCATGTCGCGGTCTTTGCCGTGGGCGCGCAGGGTGGCGGCGATCTCGTAGCGGTGCATCGGACGCTGCACGATCACCGAGAGCACGGCGAGCGCCAGCAGGTTGTTCACTGCGCGCTTCGTAGCCATCACTGCCTCCTTACTCGTCTACGAATATACGTCTACGAGTATTCGCCGGACAAGGTTTGTCCAGCGGAGTGGACAGCCGAATTCAGACCTTCGATACCTCGCCGCTATCAGCGCCCACCAGCGCCAGCTGGCGTGGTCGGTGAACAGCCCGCCGAGGGTGGGCCCGACGACGGTGGTCACGCCGAACACCGCGCCGAGCGCACCCTGATATTTGCCGCGTTCACGCAGCGGAATGGTGTCGGCGATCAGGGCCATCGAGGTGACCATCAACCCGCCCGCGCCGACGCCCTGGATCCCGCCCGCCACGATCAGCATGACCATGCCGCCCGCGACGCCGGCCAGTGCCGAGCCCGCGATGAAGATGATGCCGCTGATCTGGAACAGCAGCGTGCGACCGAACAGGTCACCGAGTTTGCCGCGAGCACGGTCGCGACGGCCTCGGCGAGCAGATAAGCGGTCACCACCCAGGCCATGTGCCCGGCACTGCCGAGGTCGGCGACGATGGAGGGCAGTGCCGCCGACACGATGGTCTGGTCGAGTGCGGCCATGAGCATGCCGAGCACGACTGTCGCGAAGACGATGTTGATCTTTGCCTTGGCGGCAATCGCCACCGATCGCTCAGCGCACGGCGTAGCTTCCCAGGCCCGGTTCGAGCGCGTCGAAGGCGATTCTGGCATCGCGGGTCAGCGCGGCGGCGATCTCGGCGGCGGATTCACCGTCGAGCGTGCGGCGCGTGATCTCGTCG
The DNA here is from genome assembly GCF_052814245.1 of Nocardia sp. IBHARD005. Taxonomy (NCBI): domain Bacteria; kingdom Bacillati; phylum Actinomycetota; class Actinomycetes; order Mycobacteriales; family Nocardiaceae; genus Nocardia; species Nocardia sp. IBHARD005. The sequence goes on along the minus strand of NZ_CP199935.1, from coordinate 1,307,159 downwards.
AACAGCACCCGCCCGACACCGGCGAGTTGGGCCGCGGCGACGCTCGGGGTGATATCGCCCGGGTCGGCGCCTGTCTCCGTAGCGAGCGGGCGCGCCAGATCGAGGCGAAAGCCATAGCTACACTGCGCAAACCCGCCTGCGCCCGTACGCTGACCGGATTGCTGGGCTGACCCTTCCCCCCGATCTTACTCCGGAGTAAGATCGGCGCATGGCATGGAAACCAACTGACATCGCGGACCAGTCCGGGCGCACGTTCGTGATCACCGGGGCCAACGGCGGCCTCGGTGCCGAAACCACCAAGGTGCTGGCAGGCAAGGGCGCCACCGTGATCATGGCCTGCCGCAATGCGAGCAAGGCGCAGCCGATCGCCGATGCCATCCCCGGCGACGTGCGGGTGGCCGCGCTCGATCTGGCCGATCTGGCTTCCGTGCGCGAATTCGCCGCCCAACAGGGCGAATTCGATGTGCTGATCAATAACGCGGGCCTGATGAACGTCCCGTTCTCGCGCACCGCCGACGGGTTCGAAACCCAGTTCGGCGTCAACCACCTCGGCCATTTCGCACTCACGGGACTGCTGCTCGACCGGGTCCGCGACCGGGTGGTGTCGATCGCCAGCATCGCGCACAAGCAGACACCGAAGCTGTGGATCGACGACCTCAACTACGAGAACCGCCGCTACCAGCGCAATCTCGCCTACGCCCAGGCCAAGCTCGCCAATCTGATGTTCGGCCGTGAACTGCAGCGCAGGCTCACCGAGGCCGGGTCGGCGAAGAAGTCCTATGCCGTGCACCCCGGAGTCTCGGCGACGGATCTGTTCGCCCGCACCGAGACCCCGCTGGATCTGGTCAGCAAACCGTTCATCAAGCTCATCGGCCACGCGCCCGCCAAGGCCGCGCACTCCACACTGTTCGCGGCCACCGAACCCGATGCCGATCCCACCACCTATTGGGGTCCGAACCGGTTGATGCAGTCCCAAGGGCCGGTCGAGGCATGCCCGTCGAGCAAGATCTCGCGCGATCCGGAACTGCTGCGCAGGCTGTGGGAGGAATCCGAGCGGATGACCGGGATCAGCTACAAGTTCTGATAATTCTCACGCCACGACCGCGAGCACGATCTTGCCGCGGGTGCGCTGATTGTCGCTGATCTCGTGGGCTTTGCTCACGAGATCCAACGGCAGGACCGTCGCCACGTGGGGTCGCAGCGCACCTGTTTCGACCAGGTCCGCGATGGCCCGCATACCCGCACCGTCGGGTTCGACGATCATGAACCCGGCACGCAGGCCCAGCGGGTGGGCCACCTGCACCAAGGCGGCTTCCGCCGGGGAGGCCAGCGAGACGACGATGCCGCCGGGGCGCAAGGTGCGCAGCGAGCGCGGGCCGTACTCGCCGCCGATGGTGTCGATGACGATGTCGACATCTTGGGCCGCGTCGACGAAATCTGTTGTGGTGTAGTCGATCACCTCGTCCGCGCCGAGATCACGGACGAAGTCGTGATTGTCGGCGCGCGCCGTGGCGATGACATACGCGCCGCGCGCTGTGGCAATCTGCACCGCGACGTGGCCGACCCCGCCCGCGCCGGCGTGGATCAGCACGCGCTGCCCTGGCTGTACGTCGGCGGTGTCGACGAGTGCCTGCCATGCGGTGAGCGCGACGAGCGACAGCGCGGCGGCTTCAGTGTGGGTGAGGTTCACCGGCTTGTGCGCGAGGTGGCGGGTCGGCGAAGTGACGTACTCGGCGTAGGTGCCCGCGGGGTGCGGCAGGCGCGGCATGCCGAACACCTCGTCACCGGGGGCGAACAGCGTCACACCGAGGCCGACCGCCTCGACCACGCCGGACACGTCCCAGCCCAGCGGGATGATCTCCCCGGCCAATCCACCGCTGGTGCGGTGCCAAGAATCGGTCGGGTTCACCCCGGCCGCGTGTACACGGATCAACACTTCCGAAGGGCCGGGGGTGGGCTTGTCCGCCTCGATCACCCGCAGTACCTCCGGTCCGCCGAAGGTGTCCTGAGCGATTGCCCGCATAGCTTGTCTCCCTGTGTATCTCAGGCCGATTCGGAGCGATCCGACCGCATGGAGACCACGATGCCGCGTCGGCGATCCGACGACGAGTGGCAAGAAAGCCAAGATGTGCAAGGATCTTGCCATGCATCGCGTGGTGGTTCTGGCCGTAGACGGGGTGTATCCGTTCGAACTCGGCATTCCCGCCAGAATCTTCGGCACCGCGGCCGCGCCCGATGGCGCGCCGCTCTACGAAATCCGCACGTGCAGCTTCGACGGTGCACCGGTGCAGACCAACGCCGACTACCTGATCTCGGTGTCCGGTGACAGCAGCGCGCTCGACGAGGCCGACACCGTGGTAATTCCCCCGTTCTCCGGCTGCGACGGCGCCGAAACAGACTGGATGCCACCGCAATTGCCGGATGCACTGGCCAGGCTGCGACCCGGGGCCCGCATCGTCAGCTTCTGCACGGCGGCCTTCGCCCTAGCCAACCTCGGCCTCCTCGATGACCGGCAGGCAACCACCCACTGGGCACAGGCCGACCGTTTCCGCGCGCTGTTTCCGCAGGTGCGCATGGATGCCGACGTGCTGTTCGTCGATGACGACCGCATCCTCACGGCGGCGGGCAGTGCCGCGGGCATCGACCTGTGCCTGCACCTGGTGCGGCGCGATCACGGCAGCGCCGTCGCCAACCGGGTCGCCCGCTTGTGTATCGTGCCGCCGTGGCGCGACGGCGGGCAGGCCCAGTTCATCGCTCGCCCGATCCCGGAAACGACCGCCGAGAGCACCGCCGAGACTCGCGCATGGGCGACGACCCACCTGGACCGTCCGCTCCCGCTCACCGAACTCGCCGCCCACGCCCGCATGAGTGTGCGGACCTTCTGCCGCCGCTTCCGCGAGGAAACCGGGCTGTCACCCGGCCGGTGGTTGATCCGCCAGCGCATCGATCATGCTCGTCACCTGCTCGAGGTCACCGAGCTGCCGATCGACCGCGTCGCCGCCGAAGCGGGCCTCGGCACCGCCGCCTCCCTGCGCCAGCACTTCGCCACCACCATCGGCGTCTCCCCCACTGCCTACCGACAGACCTTCCGTACGAGGGCATCGCACTAACTGCTCGACCGAACGCCGCCGCCATCGGACCACCCGACGCATCGGCACCGGAGCCACAGGTCACACGGCCGCGTCGACCCCCGGCGTACCTGTTCGCTCGACGCCGACCCGTAGTGCTCAGACATCGAGGCCTCGAATCGTGGCGAGCATTGCCAGGGACAGCACCGGCCGGAAGGCCGACAGTGGCGACCAGGCTGTGACGCCCGCCGCTGGCACTTGCCCCGGCGGCGACCGGGTCCTACGTGCCGTGTAGTAGGCGGGTACCGTGGAGCGCGTGTCCGTTCCACCTCCTCGCCCGGCGTACAACCGTCCGGCCCTGATCGCGCTGGTCTGTGTCGTCGCGCTCGGCTGTCTGGCGCTGGCCTGGTGGCAGTGGGAGCGGTTCGAATCGGCGTCGGGGACCGGCCAGAATCTCGGCTACGCACTGCAGTGGCCGCTGTTCGCCGCGTTCGCGGTGTTCGCCTACGTCCGGTTCGTGCGCCTGGAACGCGAGGCCGACGACCCCGCGCCGCCGCGTACGGGCAACGCCGAGGCGCCGCGCGAGATCCCCGCGGGCATTCTGCCGGAACGGCCCAAAGCCGCCGTGTCCGACGACCCGGAAACGGCCGCCTACAACCAGTACCTGGCGCAACTGCACGCCAGCGACATCGATGCGCAGGTCCGCACCGCCGGCTTGCACTCCCCCGAGAGGAATGCCGGGTGACCGACAACAACACCACCGCACCGTCGCTGGACAAAGACACCGCGGGCAGCGCCCCGACCGCGGGCAGCGCCCCCACCGCCAAGATCGCCTCCGCCCTGCAGCGCTACCGCGTGCTCGCCTGGGTCACCGGCCTGTGGCTGCTGCTGCTCACCATCGAGATGATCGCCAAGTACGGCTTCGGCGCCGACACCCCCAGCTGGATCGCGGTCGTGCACGGCTGGGTGTACTTCGCCTATCTGCTGGTCACCGCCGACCTCGCCGTCAAGGTCCGCTGGCCTATCGGGCGCACCGTCGGCACCCTCATCGCAGGCACCATCCCCCTGCTGTCGTTCTTCGTCGAGCACCGCAACGCGAAAGACGTCAAGCAGCAATACAGCCTCTGACCTCAACGAAAAGCGCCGCCGCCCCGGGTAATCCGACAGCGGCGGCGCTGTCGTTGTACGGCCATCTCCCTGGACGGGTGATCACCAGGCCTTCACGTAAGCAACGCCCGAGAGGGATTCTGCGCCAGCGCCTGTTGATCTTGGTTCGAGACTTCAGGCCAGGGCGGCCAGGGCGGGGATGAGCTGGGTGAGGGCGCGGCCTCGGTGCGAGATCGCGTCCTTGTCGGCGGGGGTGAGTTCGGCGGCACTGCCGGTGCCGCCTTCGGGGAGGAACAGCGGGTCGTAGCCGAAACCACCGTCGCCGTTGGGTTCGCGGGCGATCGTGCCCGGCCATTCGCCACGCACCACCGTGGTGGTGCCGTCGGGCAGGACCAGCGCGCAGGTGGAGACGAAGCGGGCGCCGCGGCGGTCGTCGGGGACGTCGCCGAGCTGGGCGAGCAGCAGGGTGTTGTTGGCGGCATCGTCGCCGTGGCCGCCTGCCCAACGGGCCGACAGCACCCCGGGCATCCCGTTCAGCGCGTCCACTTCGATGCCGGAATCGTCTGCCACGCACGGCAATCCGGTCGCGACGGCACCGTCACGTGCCTTCGCGATCGCGTTCTCCTCGAAGGTGGCGCCGGTTTCGGGTGCCTCCTCGTAGGGCGGCACCTCGTTCAGGCTCACCAATTCGACTCCGGCAACACCGGCTTCATCGAGAATTCGGCGAAGCTCCTTCAGCTTCTTGGCATTTCGGCTGGCGACCAGCACACGCGCGGCCACGACTACTTCTTCGCGGACGGCTCGGGCAGGGTGCCCGGGTACGGCAGCGCCAGCGCCGCTTTCTGGATCGCGAACAGCTGCTCGGCGCCGGCGAAGGCCGAGTCCAGCATCTTGTCCAGGGTCGACCGCGGGAAGGTCGCGCCCTCGCCGGTGCCCTGGATCTCGACCAGAGTTCCGGTGTCGGTGGCGACCACGTTCATGTCGACCTCGGCGCGCGAGTCTTCCTCGTAGGGCAGGTCGAGGCGAACGCGCCCATCGACCACGCCCACGCTGACCGCGGCGATCATGCACGAAATCGGCTGCGGGTCAGCCAGTTTGCCCGCGGCGGCCAGATAGGTCACCGCATCCGAGAGCGCCACGTACGCGCCGGTGATCGCGGCGGTGCGGGTGCCACCGTCGGCCTGCAGCACATCGCAGTCGAGCGCGATCGTGTTCTCGCCGAGCGCGGCCAGGTCGATGCAGGCCCGCAGCGACCGCCCGATCAGCCTGCTGATCTCCTGCGTCCGCCCACCGACCTTGCCCTTCACCGACTCCCGCCCACTCCGGGTGTGCGTGGCCGCGGGCAGCATCGCGTACTCCGCGGTCAGCCAGCCCAGGCCCGAATCCCGGCGCCACGGCGGCACCCCCTCGGTGACGCTCGCGGTACACATCACCCGCGTCTGCCCGAATTCCACCAGCACCGACCCCGCCGGGTGCGTGGTGAAACCCCGAGTGATCTTCACGTCGCGGAGTTCGTCATCCGCCCTACCATCAGCTCGTCTAGACACGCTGGACAGACTAACCCGCATTCCCCCACCCACACCGCACACCCCAAATCCGCCATGACCGCACCCCCAACCACCGCACTCCCGACCCCTAGGGAGGGACGGCCACGAAGTGGCCGGTCCGCGGCCGGGTCGCCGGTTAGCGCTCGAAGCGCATGCGCCGCAGGCGCGAGTCTCGAGCGCTAACCGGCGGCCCCTTGGGGCCGCGGACACGCGCGCGCCAGCGCGCCAATAAATACAGCGTCAAACCTGCCTGGGACTACTGAACCCAGATCCCCCGCCTACAGGTCGAAGGTCTCCCCCGGCGAAACCGCGTGCACCGGTCCCGAGAACGCAGCCTTTGCCTCCGCGATCACATCCTCGCGCGAAGTCCATGGCGGGATATGGGTCAGCAACAGCTCCTTGGCCCCGGCACGGGTGGCGATCTCGCCCGCCTCGGTGCCCGAAAGATGAATCCCCGCAGGACGATTGGCCGGATCGTGGGTCCACGACGCCTCAGCCATGAGCACGTCGGCACCCTGCGACAACTCGACAACGGCATCGCACATCGCGGTGTCGCCGGTGTAGACGAAGACCCGACCGTCGGCTGCGGTGATCCGCAGCCCGTAGGACTCCGGCGGGTGGAACATCCGCCGAGCTTCCACCGTATGACCGGGCCCGAACGGGATCGGCGTGTTCTCGACCCACGCCTGCGAGTCGATCACATCGGACCAATCGTCGGTCTCGCCCCCGATCTCCGCGGACGCGTTTCCGATCCGCAGCGGCGCGTCGGACGGCCCGCGCACCAGCGCCTTGCCGGTCGGCGGATTCGGGTGGTAGCGACGCCACACCAGCAGTGCGGGCAGATCAAGGCAGTGATCCGCGTGCAGGTGGGTGAGGAAGATGTCGACATCGGCGGGGTTCATCTGCTTCTGCAGCGCGCCGAAGATCCCGGGACCGAAGTCGATGACAATCGGTCGCATATCGGGGCCCGTCAGCAGGTAGCCCGACGCTGGAGAGTCCGGGCCGGACACGCTGCCCGAGCACCCGAGGACGGTAAGGCGCATGCCCCCATGCTGCCATGACGTGCTGGTACTCACTGCAGGATCCCCCCAATTTCCAGACCGGATCCCCGGCTACCGCGTTGGTACTGCGCGGCCGACCGATGCTCCACGGCGGCGTCGACGTTCATCTGACGAGAGTACCCAGCCCGCGAGCACTCCACCCACCGCCCCGAAAAGATGCCCCTGCCAAGAAATTCGAGGATCGCTCGGCAGCACGCCCCACAGCATCGAGCCGTAGAACACGAGGATCACCAGCCCCACCACGATCTGCCCCACATTGCGCGCGAACCACCCACGGCAGATCAGATACGTCAGCCAGCCGAACACGATCGACGACGCTCCGACGTGCACGCTCCCCGCCGAGCCGGTGAGCCAGGTGCCTACGCCGGCGATCACCCAGATGATGGCCGTCGCCGCGATCCCCCGCCCGATCCCGGAGAGCAACACGAGGAACCCGAGCACCAGCAACGGCAGCGTGTTGGCGAACAGATGTTCCCACCCGCCGTGCAACAGCGGCGCCCACAGAATGCCGTCGAGCCCCGCTACCGCACGCGGCTCGATGCCTGCCGCGTCGAGTTCGCCGGGCGCCCCGGGCGGCCGATCGTGGGAGAGCACCATGTCGACGCCCTCGATCACATACAGGGCTCCTACGAACCCCAGAATCGCCACCGCCGCCCTGACCCACGACCCGCCGCCCGACGCACCGGTTCCCGGACTCGCGTTACCGAACGAGGCACCCGCCCCACCGCTCACCGACATCGCCTCCACTCCGGCAAGGGACCGTGGAACAGCCCATTGATCTGAGCGTACCGAAGCCGGGTGACATCGGGTCAGGCCCAGAGTTGCCCGTCCAGCTTCTCCTCCGCTTCGTCCAGCGTGCCGTCGTATGCCCCGGTAGACAAGTATTTCCAGCCACCATCGGCGACCACGAACGCGATATCGGCCCGCTTTCCGGCCTCGAGCGCCTTCTTGGCGACACCGAGCGCGGCGTGCAGGATCGCCCCGGTGGAAATCCCGGCGAAGATTCCCTCCTCGCCGACCAGCTCACGTGTCCGCTTCACCGCGTCGTAGGGCCCCACCGAGAATCGGGTGGTGAGTACTTTCTCGTCGTAGAGCTCGGGAATGAACCCCTCGTCGATATTGCGCAGGCCATAGACCAGCTCGCCGTAGCGGGGTTCAGCGGCCACGATCTCGATCCCCGGCACCTGTTCGCGCAGGTAGCGCCCGGTGCCCATCAGGGTCCCTGTAGTACCGAGCCCCGCGACGAAATGCGTGATCTCGGGCAGATCGGCCAGCAATTCCGGCCCGGTCCCCTCATAGTGCGCGAGCGCGTTGGCCGGATTGCCGTACTGATACAGCATCACCCAATCCGGATTCTGCGCCGCGATCTGCTTGGCCTTGGCCACCGCCTGATTCGACCCACCCGCCGCGGGCGAGTCGATGATTTCGGCGCCGAACATCGTGAGCAACTGCCGCCGCTCCACCGAGGTGTTCTCCGGCATCACGCAAACGATCCGGTAACCCTTGAGCTTGGCCGCCATGGCGAGCGAAATTCCGGTATTGCCACTGGTCGGCTCGAGAATCGTGCACCCGGGTGTGAGCCGCCCGTCGGCCTCGGCCTGTTCGATCATCCGCAGTGCGGGACGGTCCTTGATCGACCCCGTGGGATTGCGGTCCTCCAGCTTGGCCCACAGCCGCACATGATCGTCGCCGTCCCATTGCGGTGACAGTTTCTGCAATCCGACGAGCGGGGTATTGCCGAGCGTCGCGATCAGCGATTCGTAGCGGGCCACGGTGTCAGGCGCCGCCGGCCACGGCGGGCAGGATGGTCACCGACGCGCCCGCGGGCACCTCGGCTTCCAGCCCTCCGGAGAAGCGCACGTCCTCGTCGTCGACGTAGATGTTGACGTAGCGGTTGAGCTTGCCGTCGGAGAGCAGCTTCTCGGCCAGCCCTGGGTGATTGGCGTCGAGGTCGGCGATGAGCGCGGACAGGGTCGAGCCCTCGCCCTGCACTCGCTTCTCACCTCCGGTGATACCACGCATGATGGTCGGAATGGACACGGTTACCGGCATGAGGGACTCCTCGGGGGTGGTGGCTTCTTGCGGACGGGTTCAGTAGGAATCGACGATGCGCACCGGTTCTTCGGTGACCTCGCCGTCGACGATGCGGTAGCTGCGCAGTTCGTGGGACTGCGGATCGCGCGTGGAGACCAGCACGTAATGCGCGTCCGGTTCAGCGGCGAAGGAGATGTCGGTGCGGCTCGGGTAGGCCTCGGTGGCGGTGTGCGAGTGGTAGATGACGACCGGCACTTCGTCGGCGTCGTCCATCGCGCGCCACACGCGCAGTTGTTCACCGGAATCGAACCGGTAGAAGGTGGGCGAACGTTCGGCGTTGACCATCGCGACGAAGCGTTCGGGCCGGTCGCTGCCCTCGGGCCCGGCGATGATGCCGCAGGCCTCGTCCGGGTGGTCGGCGCGGGCGTGTGCCACCATCGCGTCAACGAGATCGGCCCTGATCACCAGCACTTCATCGACCCTTTCCACATCCTGCATGCGTGCTGTCGAGCACCTTCCTCGACAACGACTCACCCTATTCGGGTATTCCGCGGGGCACACACTCCGGTCCCGGCCAGGCCGTCACCGCAGGCGCGACGAGTCGTCGCGGGGCTGGTCAGCAGGGTTCTCCGGGTGACGATCAGCGCGGAAACAGGTCGCTGTAAGCAGTGATACCGGCGATCGAGGTCGCGCTGAGTACCGCGTCGACGATGGCGCGTTCGACCACCACGGCGGCGGCCGTACACAGCTGATCGAGCAGGAGCAGGTCGGCGGGGAAAGCGGCGGGTAACACAGTGGGCGCGACCTCTCTCGTCCCGGTCGCCATGGCGAAGATCGTGTCACCGTCGAGCGGGGAGTGCACCGGCCGGATCGCACGGGCGAGTCCGTCGTGCGCGGTCGCGGCCATCCGCCGGCAGCCCGCCGGATCGAGGGCGGCATCCGTCGCCACCACACCGATCGTGGTGTTGAGGACCATGCTCTTGACCGGCAGAGCGACGAGCGCCGCGATCTCCTCGGGGGTACCCGGCCGCAGCCCGAAGAAGTCGGGCCCGTCGGTGCCCGCACCCCACGGCAACCCGGTGCGTGGATCGACCACGGAACCGACCGGATTCGCGACGATCACCGCACCGACGGTCACCCCCGCACCGGGACCATCCGCGAGAACCACACTCGCCGAACCGATTCCGCCCTTGAGCGCACCCGCCCGCGCCCCCACACCGGCACCCGAGGTCCCCCTGGCGAACTCCGTCGACGCCGCTGCGGCCGCGCGATATCCGAAATCGGCGTCGGGCCGGATGGTCCAGTCACCGACCGGCAGATCGAAGATCACCGCGCCCGGCACGATCGGCACCACCCGGCTCGCGTCGGCCGGGTCCATCGGAATACCCTCGCCGTGTTCCTCCGACCAGCGCATCACTCCGTCGGCGGCGGCAAGGCCGTACGCGCTGCCGCCGGTGAGGAGCACGGCGTTGAGCCGGCGGACGGTGTTGGCGGGGTCGAGCAGGTCGGTTTCCCTGGTTCCTGGACCGCCGCCGCGGACGTCGACCGAGGCCGTCGCGCCGCCGGGGACCCGCACCACGGTGCAGCCCGTCGCGGCGCCGGTACCGAGGGTGACCTCGGCGTCGAGGGCCTGGCAGTGGCCTACCAGCACGCCCGCGACATCAGTGATCGAGTTGCGTACCCCGGGGCTGCTGCGCATTGTCTCGTCCTTGTCTGATCAACGAATCCGGCCATCGCGCCTCGGGTCGGATCACGCGACCCTCGACAGGGTCAGGGCGCGAGCGCCTGAAGCAGCGAATCCTGCATCCAGGTCAGCCAGTGGTAGACGTCCAGATGCGGGGCACGCGGATCTTCCGGATCGAAATGGTCGGGCGTGTCGTCGTCGATGTCGAGCAGCGTGCCCAGCGCGAGCCGAACGTCGGTGAGCGCGGCCAGCCACGCGTCGGCCTGCTCGGGCGAGAGCACGATCTTGCCGCCCACTTCCGGGCAACTGTCGAGCACAGCCTGCCCAGCGGCCAGTTTCGCGTCGATGATCTCCGGCTCGTGCAGGCTGCGCAGCGCACTGTTGAGATCGGCGCGCTTTGCATCGGGGGAACCGGGTTCGGCACGGTGGAAATCGGGCAGCAGGCGCAGCAGTTGTGGATCGTCGGGCGGGGTGTTGTTGCCGGTCCGCAAACCGGTGAGCGCGGCGAGTTCGTCCTCGGGGGCGTCGGCGGCGCGGTCACTGAGCAGCCCGGACACCGCGCCGATCAGGGAGCGAAGGACGGTGGCCTCGTGCTCGTCCATTTCGGATCGAAGCTTCAGGCCACTCAGTGAGTTCTTCCTGCTCCACTTGCGCACAGGGCCAGGTTAGTCGAGTCGTCAGTCGCGCTGCATGGTTGCCCAGAGCCCCGCGGCGTGCAGTCGGCGCACGTCTTGCTCCATCTTGTCGCGCGAACCCGAGGACACCACCGCTTTGCCCTCGTTGTGCACCTGCATCATCAACTCGGTCGCCTTGGCTTTGCTGTAGCCGAACAGCTTCTGGAAGATGTAGGTGACGTAGTGCATGAGGTTCACCGGATCGTCCCAGACGACGGTGACCCAGGGCCTGTCCTCAGCCTCCAGGATCTCGGTGTATTCGGTGGTCTCCGGCGTCGCCTGCGGTGCCGACAGTGCGGCGTTCACAGCGTCGGTGACGGCGCCGGCCCGAACGGAATTGCACACGGCCATGAAAACCAGGGTACGACGCAGCCCGCAGGAAACAACACCCGCGGTGACTAGAGTTTCTGGTGTGCAGATCCGTGACGAGTTCGCCAGCACCGCGCTGCTGACCGACCAGTACGAGCTGACCATGCTGGCCGCGGCACTGGCCGACGGTTCGGCCGGTAGACAGTGCACCTTCGAGGTGTTCGCCCGGCGGTTGCCGAACGGTCGCCGCTACGGCATCGTCGCGGGCACCGCTCGCCTGCTCGACGCGCTGGCCCGTTTCCGTTTCGGCCCCGACGAGCTGGCCGTGGTCGCGAAGTTCCTCGACCAGACCACCGTCGAATGGTTGCGCGAATATCGCTTCGCCGGCGATATCGACGGCTACGCCGAAGGTGAGCTGTATTTCCCCGGCTCGCCGATCCTGACCGTACGCGGCAGTTTCGCCGAATGCGTGCTCCTCGAGACCCTCGCACTGTCGATCTTCAATTACGACAGCGCGATCGCCTCGTCGGCCGCGCGCATGGTGAGCGCGGCGGCCGGTCGGCGGATGATCGAAATGGGCTCGCGGCGCACCCACGAACTCGCCGCGCCGTCGAGCTCGCGCGCCGCCTACCTGGCCGGATTCGACGCCACCTCCAACCTCGAGGCCGTGCGCGGCTTCGGCGTGCCCGGCGCGGGTACCAGCGCCCACGCGTTCACCCTGCTGCACAGCGGCGCCGACGGCGAACACGAGGCAGCGGCGTTCCGCAGCCAGATCGACGCGCTCGGTATCGGCACCACGCTGCTGGTCGACACCTTCGACATCACCAGGGGCGTCGCCACCGCCATCGAGGTGGCCGGTCCCGAACTGGGCGGTGTGCGCATCGACTCCGGCGACCTCGGCGTGCTGGCCAGACAGGTCCGCGACCAGCTCGACGAACTCGGCGCCACCGGCACCCGCATCGTGGTCTCCGGCGATCTGGACGAGTACGCGATCGCGGCGCTGCGTGCCGAACCGGTTGACGTGTACGGCGTCGGCACGGCGGTGGTCACCGGTTCGGGTGCCCCGACCGCGGGCATGGTCTACAAGCTGGTCGAGGTCGACGGCATCCCGGTCGCCAAACGGTCGAGTCACAAACAGTCGCGCGGCGGGACGAAGAAGGCGGTGCGATTGGCCCGCGCCACCGGCACGATCGTCGAGGAGATCGTCTACTCCGAAGGCGGAGAAGCACCGGCTACCAACGGTTTTCGGGTGCGGAAATTGCAGGTTCCGCTGGTTCGTGGCGGCAAGGTGGTCGACAATGTCGCGACGCTGGCGCAGAGTCGCGAACTGGTCGCGCGCGGCCTGGTCAGCCTGCCGTGGGAAGGGCTGAAACTCTCCGCGGGCGAACCCGCCGTGCCGACGACGTTCCTCGGCTGAGCACCGCGACGCTGTTCGCCGAGCAGTCGCGACCCCTCGGCCCAACGGCCATTCGGCGATATCGGCCATCCTCCGAGCCCGGTGGCCGCTCGGCGTTTCGCGGCGGAGAATGGTCGGAGTCGAACGAGGTGGAGGATGACATGGCACGCGGCCTGATAATCGTCGATGTTCAGAACGACTTCTGCGAGGGCGGCTCCCTCGCGGTAGCAGGCGGCGCGGCAGTGGCCGCCGCGATCACCGGCTTCGTCGCAAGCGAGCACTACGAAGCCGTGGTGGCCACCCGCGACTGGCACATCGATCCCGGCGCCCACTTCTCCACCGACCCCGACTACATCGACTCGTGGCCACCCCACTGCCGAGTGGGCACCCCCGGCGCCGATTTCCACCCGGCTCTCGACACGTCGACCATCCAGGAAACCTTCTCCAAGGGCGAATACACCGCCGCGTACTCCGGCTTCGAAGGCGCGTCAGCGGACGGCACCACCCTCACGGCCTGGCTCCGAGCCCGCGACATCGACGCCGTGGACGTGGTCGGCATAGCCACCGACCACTGTGTCCGAGCCACCGCTCTCGACGCCGCCGAAGCCGGATTCGACACCACCGTCCTGCTCGACCTCACCGCGGGCGTCGCCCCCGACACGACCGAATCCGCCCTGGCCACCCTCCGCGATGCGGGCGTCCGGCTGCGTCCCTGAATACTTGCCACATGGACTATCGATTCCCGGCGCACACCCGATCCGCCCTGACGAAGGCACTCGCCGAGACCGACAGCATCCACGACGCCGCCGACACCGTCTTCTGGTCGAACCCGGCCACCGACGATCTCCAGCGCCTCGGCATCGGCGCGTTCGGCAAGCTCCCCCCGGCCTTCTCGCATCTGCTGGCACTGTCGAGCCTGCACACCAGCGTCCTGGATGCGGGTTTCTCGAGCTACCTGAAAACCCGCCGCAGCGAACTCCCCTGGGCCACAAGAGGTTTACGCGCTGCGGGCATGCCGCAACTGGCCGCAGCGGCCATCATCGCCGCCCGCGACGCCTCCATCAGCTCCCCCAACGACGACCTCGACCGCTTCTGGGAAGACGAACACCACACCCTCGCCACCCCCGACCAGATCCGCCGCCCCACCGGTGACCGCGCCGAGGATCCCGACGAGATCTACGACGTCAACGAGCCCGAGGACTTCGAACAGCGCGTCCTCGACTACGTCCGCGACCACATCGACGACTTCGTCCGCGAGTCCTGACCACGCCCCTCCTCCCCAGCAACACCGCACCCTCCAAGACCGCCATGACCGCACCACCAACCCCCACCCGCGACCCCTGGGGAGCGGCGGCCACGCAGTGGCCGGTCCGCGGCCGGGTCGCCGGTTAGCGCTCGAAAGCGCTGCGCCGAAGGCGCTAGTCTCGAGCGCTAACCGGCGGCCCCTCAGGGCCGCGGACACGCGCGCGCCAGCGCGCCAATAAACACAGCGTCAAACCTTCTGGGACTACCGACCCCCGATTACCCAGCGGCCCGACAAATCCAGCTCGGGCAAACGTGTCCGAGGGTGCGGATAAGCTGCCAGCGTGCCCGAACTTCCTCCCGTCGCCGACCTGCTCGTCACCGCCGTGCATGCCCTCGGCGGCAAGGAACGCACCGGGCAGACCACCATGGCTACCGCGGTGGACCACGCGATCGACACCAAGGAACACCTCGCCGTCCAGGCGGGTACCGGCACCGGCAAATCGCTGGCCTACCTCATCCCGAGCCTGCGCCACGCGGTCCGCACCGGCCGCACCGTGGTGGTCTCCACCGCCACGATCGCGCTGCAACGCCAACTCGTCGACCGCGACCTCCCACGCCTGGCGGAGGCGCTCACCAAACCACTCGGCCGAGTGCCCAAGTTCGCGATCCTCAAGGGCCGCAACAACTATCTCTGCCTGAACAAGATCAACAGCGTCATCCCGGAGGACACCGGCGGCGAGGCCGAACTGTTCGACGCCTTCGCCATCTCCCGCCTGGGCCGCGAAGTCCAGCGCCTCAACGAATGGGCCTCCGACACCGAAACCGGCGACCGCGACGAACTCGCCCCCGGCGTCACCGACCGCGCCTGGCGCCAGGTGAGCGTCGGCTCGCGCGAATGCCTCGGCAAGTCGCGCTGCCAGTTCGGCCAGGACTGCTTCGCCGAGAAAGCGCGCGCGGAATCGGCTCAGTCCGACGTGGTGGTGACCAACCACGCACTGCTGGCCATCGACGCCATCAGCGGCATCCAGATCCTGCCCGACCACGACGTGGTGGTGATCGACGAAGCGCACGAATTGGTCGACCGCGTCACCGGTGTCGCCACCGCCGAATTGGCCGCGACCGCGATCAGCGCCGCGGCCCGCCGCTGCACCAAGCTGATCGACGACCGCGAGGTCGACCGGCTCGAAGGCGCCGCGGAAGCCTTCCACCAGGCTCTCGAAGACCTGCCGCCAGGCCGCTGGGACCAACTGCCCGACGGCATCGCACCCGTGCTCGCCCTGGTTCGCGACGCGTCCTGGAACGCGCGCACCGCCATCGCTCCGACCGGCAGCGTCAAAACCCAGGACGACCCCGACAACGCCGCCGCCCGCACCATGGCCGTGGCCGCCATCGACGACGTGCACGACGCCGCGGTCCGCGCGCTCACCGCCTTCGAGGAGGCCGATCCCGCCGCCCGCCGCGATGTCATCTGGTTGTCGGCCGACGAGATGCGCGGCGTCGCCCGCCGCACCTTGCGGATGGCACCGCTGTCGGTCGGTGGCCTGCTGCGCAGCAGGCTGTTCGGCACCGCGACGGTCGTGCTCACCTCGGCCACCCTGCAGATCGGCGGCTCGTTCGACGGACTCGCGATCACCTGGGGCCTGCCGTCGCAGTCGGGTGGCAAGGTGGATCCGGCCATGGCCAACGGCGCCACCGCACCCGCCGACCTGGAATCGGTCCGCTGGAACGCCCTCGACGTCGGTTCCCCCTTCGACCACGCCAAGTCCGGCATTCTCTACGTCGCCAAACACCTGCCCGCGCCCGGCCGCGACGGGCTCTCGCCCGCCTATCTCGACGAGATCGAACAGCTCATCACCGCCGCCGGTGGCCGCACGCTCGGCCTGTTCTCCTCGATGCGCGCCGCCAAGGCCGCCACCGAGGCGCTGCGCGAACGGCTCGTCACCCCGGTGCTGTGCCAGGGTGACGATTCGATGGGCGCGCTGGTGCGCAAATTCGCCGACGACCCGGCCACCTCACTGTTCGGCACCCTCACCCTCTGGCAGGGCGTCGATGTGCCCGGCCCGTCGCTGAGTCTCGTTATCCTGGACCGCATTCCGTTCCCGCGGCCCGACGATCCGCTGCTCACCGCGCGTCAGCGGGCGGTGGAGTCGCGCGGCGGCAACGGTTTCATGACCGTGGCCGCCAATCACGCCGCGCTACTGCTGGCCCAGGGCACCGGCCGGTTGCTGCGCAGTGTCGACGACCGCGGCGTGGTCGCGATCCTCGATTCCCGGCTCGCCACCGCCCGTTACGGCAGCTACCTGCGCGCTTCGCTGCCGCCGTACTGGGAGACCAGCGATCCCGAAGTGGTCGCCAAGGCATTGCGTCGGCTCACCGACACCGCCTGAGCGGCGGCGACATCTGCAAGGCGGGTCTTGCAATCGCGATGACCACACTCGTGAATCCGCGAGCGTGCGAACGCAACTCGTGAGAACGTGTGGTGATGATGCACCACGCCGATGGCGAGGTACTCGGCGAATTTCTGGTCAGTGCAAGATCTTTGGCCGAGTACCGCGCGATGTTCCAGCTCTCCGACGATGATCTTTCCGGTCGTCGCGTCCTCGATTGTCCCGGTGGCGCAGCGAGTTTCGCGGCCGAGGCGAGCGCGTTGGGCGCCGAGGTCACCGCGATCGATCCCATCTACGCCACCCCACCGATCGAGCTGGCCGCCCGCGCGACCCCCGAAACCGAACGCGCCGTCGCCTGGGCGCACTCCCATGCCGATCGCTACCGCTGGGACTGGTACGGCTCCACCACCGAGCACGCCGCGATCCGACGCGGCGCCGCCGCCCGCTTCGCCGACGACGTGCGCGCCGCACCCCACCGCTACCTGGCCGGCTCCCTACCCTCACTCCCCTGCCCCGACGACGCGTTCGATCTGGCCCTGAGCTCGCACCTGCTGTTCAGCTACGCCGACCGGCTCGACGCCGACTTCCACCTGGCCGCCCTGCTCGAATTGGCCCGCGTCGCCACCACCGAAACCCGCGTCTACCCGCTACTCGACTACACCGGCGCCCCGCTCGACGACCTCATCGACCACCTGCGCACCGAGCTCAACGACAAGGGCATCACCACCTCCCTGCAAAAGACCGGCTATGAGTTCCACCACGGCGCCGACACCATGCTCACGTTGCGTCCGGCCGCCTGATGGCCAAGGGCACAGAGCGCTTCGCGGTAGTTCGGGCCTGCCCGACGCGACCGCGAAGGTAGGCCTGACCGTGGGGCGCCCGGCCGCCGAGAACGGTTCGCCGACAGCCGTAACCGCTGTCATGTCGTTTTCCTACCGAAGTCGGTCCGCCACCGAGCGCCGTCGACCCGGCGCGGTAAGTTCTTAGTCGTGCATACGATATGGGCCGGCCGGTAGTACTGCCGTGGCGGAGAGATCTCGAGGCGTGGCACTACCGCGCACGACCCTGACGCTGCTTCTGCTACTCGGCACCGCTGTCGCAGGCGTGACGCTGCTGTTCACGACCATGGATCCGTGGATGGACCGCGGCGGCATTCTCGTCGGCGGTCTCGACGTGCACATCTACCGCGACGGCGGCTGGCGGGTGGTGCACGAACGGGCCCTCTACATCGACCCGACGCACTACGGCTTGCTCTACACCTACACACCGTTCTCGGCCCTGGTGTTCCTGCCGCTGCTGCTGGTTCCGTGGGCGCACGTCACCACGACGTGGTTGGTGCTCAACCTGCTGGTGCTGTTCGGGGTTGTGCTGCAGAGCTTCCGGATGCTCGGCTATCGCGCCACCACCGAGCTGGCCGCCGTCAGCGCGCTATTGACCCTGGCCTGCACGTTCGCCGAACCGGTGCGCACCACGCTCTACTACGGGCAGATCAATCTGGTGCTGATGCTGGTGGTGCTGTGGGACTTCTCGCGCGCCGGGAACAGCACGTTGCGCGGTCTCGGCGTCGGCGTCGCCGCGGGCATCAAGCTGACCCCGCTGTATTTCATCGCCCAGTACCTCGCCCAACGGCAGTGGCGCGCGGCCGCGACGGGCGCGCTCACCTTCATCGCGTCGATCGGCCTGACCGCGCTGATACTGCCGAGCGACTCCTATCAATACTGGACCTCGGCGTTCTTCCATTCCGGCCGCATCGCCCCCGATGTCCACCCCGCCAACCAGTCCCTGCGCGGCGCCATCGCCCACCTCACCCACGGCCCCGCGCCGGTGTGGTTGTGGCTGTTGATCGCGATACCGATCGCGCTGGTAGCCCTGTGGCTCTCGGCCGTGCTGGTCCGCCGCGGTGAACCCCTGCTCTCGATCACCCTCGGCGGTCTCACCGCCTGCGCCATCTCCCCGTATTCCTGGGGCCACCACTGGGTCTGGTTCGTCCCGCTCCTCGTTTACCTCATCCACCGCGCCCAAACCCGCGCCCCCTGGTGGCTCGCCGCAGCCGCCCTCTACGTGGCCATCGCCGCCTGGACCTACACCTACACCCCCACCTGGGTGAGCGTGGGAACCTTCCTGCTTCCCCCGTGGTGGCCGCTGCCCCAGGTCCTGATGAACATCTACGTGATCATCTACCTGATCACCCTGGCAGGGATGGCCCTGCACCTGCGCACGCTACCCCCGGCCCCCATCGAGCCGGCTATCACTCTCCCTGCCCCTGAACAGCTTTCACCCGAAACCCGGGCCGCCGCCGCCCCGCACCCCGACGACGACCGCCCGGCGATGATGAACTGAACTACCCGCAGGACCAATCGAAAACGCCCGACTCCAAGTCGAGTTGGGCATTGCCGCCGCCGAAGTTCATGCCGGAGATCTCTTCGATCTCCAGGTAGTACGGGGTCAACCCCTCGGGCAGAGCCTGGACGGGGAACGCGGTGCCGCCCAGGTGGGAGCGGCCGAAGAGTGGCTCGGCCCACGTGGTCCAGCCGGAATCCTCGGTGAGCGGGTCCTGGTACTTGGTGTCGGGCTCGTATTCGACCGGGGGGATGCCGACATTGGGGTCGGCGGTGCGCTCGGCGAGCCAGACACCGACGGTGGGGTGGACATCGTCCCAGGCATTGCGGCCTTCATCGCTCGCGGTCGCAGATCCGGGCCGGCGAATATCGGCGGGCGGAGCGACCGGGCCGCCGGCGAATTCCTTTTCGGTGAGCCAGATCAGGGCGAAAGCGCCGCCGATCTCGTCGTGCATGATCTGCGATTTCGGGTGCGGGCGGGTGGCGACCACATCGCGGGCAAGGGGATCGTCCGACGACGCGTCGGCCTCGACCGCGTCGGTACCGGCGAACTGTCCCTCGCCCTGAAAGAGCGCGATGGCGGGAAACCCGGGGCCGCGGCGCTGGAAATCGGTGGGCAGACGCAGAGTGAGCGCGTGCATCATCGGCAAGCCGGTAACGGGTCCGCGCGGCCAGGTGGCCGGATCGATCGCCGGGCCTTCGCTGCCGATCCAGCCGGAGCGCACCGGCGCGTCCAGCGCCAGCCGATCACCATCGGGCGTCTCGGCCAGTTTGTCCGCCGAGTCCCCGAAACCCAGGTCGTAAGCCTTCATCGCAGCTCTCCTCTTCCATCCGCGGACAATCGTGGCGCCGCTGACAACAAGCGCCGCCACGAGGTTAATCGCTGCTACCGACTCCCCGCGCGTGCCCGGTGGAACCACGGGCATACGACCGATGACGAATCGACTCGGCATCGAACGAAAGAGGCGGCGCGGCAACCGAATTCCGGTCACCGCGCCGCCTCGTGACAACGATCGGATCAGAGTACAGCCTTGAAGATCAACGTCACCACCGCGGCCACGACGGCGAGCGCGACGGCCCCGCCGCCCCACACCACGCCCTGGCGCTGCCACGGTCGCCCGGCATCGAGCGAAAACCGGCCCGGCCCGGTGAACGCCAACGCCGTCGCGGCCAGCGCGAACAGCAGCGGCGTCGAGAACCCCGGCACCTTCGGATCGGCGGGGAACAGCCCACCGCTCCACAGCACGTTGATGGCATTGATCATCGTCCCGAGCACGATGGCCGCGGCCAGCGGCGTGAACAGCCCGAACACCAGCAACAGCCCGCCGACCAGTTCGGCGAGCCCGGCCAGCGTGCCGAAGAGCTCGCCCGGGTTGTAGCCCATGGCGGTGAAGCCGTCGGCATTGGCGCGCCAGCCGCGTCCGTTGAACCAGCCGAACAGCTTCTGGGTTCCGTAGGCGGCCATCAGGCCACCGAAGCCGACGCGCAACACCAGCAGGCCGATACCTGCGGCGTTGGTCTCGTCGGCGGTGGGGGTAGGAGTGGTGCGGGTAGCGGTGTCGGTCATCGTGTCCTCATCTGCGATTCGAAAACATGCCCTCAACCGGACCGTGGTCCGATTGCCTTCTTCGGTCACAACCCTGGGTCCGTTGCTACTATTTCACGCCATTCCCGGTAATTCTGTGATCCCCGTCACAATCTATCGATCAGGGCCGCCCCCATCCGGGACGGCCCTGATCGGAAAAACTTCTCAGATCACCACGCCATGGTGGCGTAACTGACCAGAGTCTGCTCGGACTCCTGCGACAGCTTCCAGGTGCCGTCGATGTCCTTCCAGGTCAGCGGGATCGGGAAGGCGTAGCTACCGAGGCGGCTGTTCAGGGTGGCCGAGAGGGTGTCGCCATCGACAGTGACCGGGCCGGAGACATCCCAGCTGTAACCGGGGATCCGGTTCACGGTGTCGCGCACGACCACGAGGCCGCCGGCGTTGCCCGACTCGAGCTCGGCCGCCGAGCCGTTCATGGCCGCCTGCAGCTTGCCGTACAGCTGACCAGCCGAGGGCGTGGCCGGCGCGGCGATCGCGGCGGGGGCGGTGGCGACGACGGCCGCGGTGACCGGCGCGAAGATGGTGGCAAACGCCATCGACGCGGCAACAAGCGAGCGCTTCATAGGTAGATCTCCTCTAGTTAGGCAAGCCTAGGCTAGCCTGAGTATAGACATACCTATGGCCGGAACGTCTACTCGACCAGGAAGACGAAGTACGCGAGGAACAGCACCATCAGCGCCCACATGACCGGGTGCACGTCCTTGATGCGACCCTTGGCGACCATCACGATCGGGTAGAAGATCATGCCCATCGCCAGCCCGTTGGCGATCGAATACGTCAGCGGCATCATGATGACGGTGATGAACGCGGGCACCGAGTACTCGAGATTCTGCCAATCGATATCACCGAGCGAACGCGCCATCAGCACGCCGACCACGATCAGCGCCGCCGAGGTCACCTCGGCCGATCCGGCGATCACCGAGAAGACCGGATAGCAGAACATCGCGATCAGGAACCAGCCCGCTGTGGTCACCGCCGTGAATCCCGTTCGGCCACCCGCCGACACACCCGCCGTCGATTCGACATAGGCGGTGGTGGTGGACGTACCGATGATCGCACCCGCGGTGGTACCGACCGAGTCCGCCGCCATCGCGCTCGCCGCGCGGGGCAGGGTGCCGTCCTTGTTCAGCAGACCGGCCTGGTTGGCGACGCCGATCAGGGTGCCCGAGGCATCGAAGAAGTCGACGAACAGCATGGTGAGAACGACCACGATCATCTGCCCGGTGAAGGCATCCGGCAGGTGGATGATCGCCTGGCCGAACGTCTGATCCAGGCCCTTCGGCATCTCGGCGATGCCGTCCGGCACGCCGACCAGACCGGTCACCATGCCGAGGACGGTGGTCGCGACGATGCCGTAGAGCACGGCACCGTGCCAGCCGATCACCAGGAAGATCACGGTCACGATGAGGCCGAACATGGCCAGCAGGGTGGTGCCCTCGGTGAAATCGCCGAGAGTCACCAGCGTGGCGTCGCTGTTGACGACAATGCCCGCGTTCTTCAGACCGAGGAACGCCACGAACAAACCGATACCCGCGCCGACCGCGAACTTCATCTGCAACGGAATCGCGTTGAGGATCCGTTCCCTGACCTTCGTGATCGCCAAGATGAAGAAGATGATGCCCGACAGCAAGGTGCCCGACAGCGCCACCTGCCATGGGATACCCATGCTGAGCACCACCGTGTAAGCGAAGAACGCGTTGAGCCCCATACCCGGTGCGAGCGCGATCGGGTACTTCGCCCAGATGCCCATGACGAGCGTGCCGAAGACCGCGGCGACGGCGGTGGCCGTGAAGACCGCCTGCATCGGGATGCCCTTGTCGCCGAGGGCGCCCTCGTCACCGAGGATCGACGGATTCACCGCCAGCACATACGACATCGCCAGGAACGTGACCGTGCCCGCCATCGCCTCGCGCTTGAAGGTGGACCCGCTCGACGAGATACCGAAATATCCGTCGATGCGCCCGCCGGCACGGGTGACGACATCGCTGGCCATGACACTCCTCTATGTTCGACCCAGGAACGGTAGCGGAAAGTTCGCTGAATCGAATAACCCAGCACTCGAGTCACCGTGTACGGTTACGCGCCCGCGACGGCCACCAAGCCCAGTTCGGCGTCGGAGGCGAGCAACGCGTTGTGGGCAAGCACACGAACGGTGTACCCGACCGCGCCCGACAGCGGGACCGGAGCCTGGATCGCATACAGCTCGCTGCCGTCGTCGGTGCCGGTGTGGTGCATCTCGACGGTGGTCGTGTCGGAGAGGTCGTCGGTCGGCGAGACCCGGCCGAGCACCGCCTGCACCACCACATCCGAGGGTGCGAGCCCGCCGAGTTCGATGCGCGCGTGCAGCGACAGTTCCGCGCCGATCACCGGGGTGTCGGGCAGGCCCGAGCTGTCCACCTGCGCGATCCGTACCGACGGCCACGCGGCGTCGACCCGCCTGCGGTACTCGGCGACCTCGACGGCACCCGCGAATTTGTCGGCGGCTGCTCGCGCGAACGCGGCGGCCGCGGGCCCGTAGTACTGCTCGGCGTAATCGCGCACCATCCGCGATGCCAGGACCTTCGGGCTGGTGGTCTGCAAGGTGTGGCGCACCATCTCGGTCCAGCGAACCGGCACATCGCTGCCGTCACGGTCGTAGAAGCGCGGCGCGACAGTGCGTTCGACGAGTTCGTAGAGTGCCGAGGCCTCGAGGTCGTCGCGGCGGGCCTCGTCGCGGATGCCATCGGCGGTGGGGATGGCCCAGCCGTTCTCACCGTCGAACATCTCGTCCCACCAGCCGTCGCGGATGGACAGATTGAGACCGCCGTTGAGCGCGGATTTCATGCCCGAGGTCCCGCAGGCCTCGAGCGGGCGCAGCGGATTGTTCAGCCACACATCGCAACCCCAGTACAGGTAGCGGGCCATCGACATGTCGTAATCGGGCAGGAAGACGATGCGCCTGCGCACCTGCGGGTCGTCGGCGAACCGCACGACCTGCTGGATCAGCGCCTTGCCGCCGTCGTCGGCGGGGTGGCTCTTGCCCGCGACCACCAGTTGCACCGGACGTTCGGGGTCGAGCAGCAGCGCGCGCAGACGGTCGGGGTCGCGCAGCATGAGGGTCAGCCGCTTGTACGTGGGTACGCGACGGGCGAAACCGATGGTGAGCACGGTCGGATCGAAGACGTCGTCGATCCAGCCGAGTTCGGCGTCGGCGGCCCCGCGCTGTCGCCACGACTCGCGCAGCCTGCGCCGAACTTCGTCGATCAGCACGCCGCGCAACGTGTTTCGCGTCGACCACAGCTGACCGAGGTCGACATCGCTGAGCTTCTCCCAGCCCCGCGCCTCCTCGACCAGTTCGGGGCCGACGAGTTCGCGTGCCTTGTCGATCCACTCGCGCGCGGCCCAGGTCGGGGCGTGCACACCATTGGTGACCGAGCCGATCGGCACCTCGGCCGCGTCGAATCCCGGCCACAACGCCGCGAACATCTCCCGGCTGACTTCACCGTGCAGTTTCGATACGCCGTTGGCGCGCTGAGCCATTCGCAGACCCATGTGCGCCATATTGAACACCGAGGGATCGCCCTCCCGGCCGAAGGCGAGGATTCGGTCAACGGAAAGCCCTGGCAGCAAAGCAGATTCGGACTCACCGTGCGAGCCACCGAAGTACCTGCGCACCAACGGCATCGGGAACCGGTCGATGCCCGCGGGAACCGGGGTGTGCGTGGTGAACACGGTGCCCGCTCGCACCGCGGCGAGTGCGGTCTCGAAATCCAGTCCGCCCGCGATGAATTCACGCATGCGCTCGACGCCGAGGAAACCGGCGTGTCCCTCGTTCATGTGAAAGACATCGGGATCGGGGAGTCCGTTGGCGCGGGTGTAGGCGCGCACCGCGCGGACACCACCGATACCGGCCAGGATCTCCTGTTTGATGCGGTGGTCCTGGTCGCCGCCGTAGAGCCGGTCGGTGACGGCGCGCAGTTCGGGATCGTTCTCGGCGATATCGGAATCGAGCAGCAGCAACGGAATCCGGCCCACCTGCGCGATCCATACCCTGGCCCGCAGCACCCGGCCCTCCGACATGCCGACGTGGATGAGCACCGGCGAGCCGTCGCTGGTGAGCAGCCGCAGCGGCAGACCCTGCGGGTCGAGCGCCGGGTAGTGCTCCATCTGCCAGCCGTCCGCCGACAGCGACTGCCGGAAATACCCCGAGCGATACAGCAGCCCGACGCCGATCAGCGGCAGACCGAGATCCGACGCGGCCTTGAGATGATCACCGGCGAGAATGCCCAGACCACCGGAGTAGTTCGGCAGCACCTCGGTGACGCCGAACTCCATCGAGAAGTAGGCGATCCCCGCGACATCGGTGCCGGTCTGCTCCTGGAACCAACGCGGCCGGGTCAGGTAGTCCTGCAAACCCGCGGCGGCCGCGTCGACCCGCCCGGTGTACCCCGGATCGGCGGCGAGCTCGTCGAGCCGCTCGGCGGGCACCTCGCCGAGCATCCGCACCGGGTCCTGGCCGACTGTTCGCCACAACCGCGGGTCGAGCTCGGCGAACAGATCCTGCGTCGGGCCGTGCCACGACCACCGCAGGTTCGTCGACAACTCACCCAGCGCGGCGAGCCGCTCCGGCAAATGGGCACGGACAGTGAACCGACGGTGTGCCTTCACCCCGGAAGAATAAACGATCGTGCCCGCCCGGGGGGCCTAGGTGAACAGGGCGGCGAACTCGGGGCTCGGCGGGACCTCGGTGATCACGTCGATCAGGACGCCGGCGGGGTCGGCGATGATGAAGTGGCGCTGGCCGAAGTCTTCGGTGCGCAGGTCGAGTTCGGGGTGCAGGCCGCCGGTCTTCACCAGCCGGTCCCACTCGGCGTCGACGTCGTCGACCTCGAAGTTGAGCAGTATCCCCTGGACCGGCTTGCCGAAGCCCGCCGGGATCGTGGGGTGGGTGGGGTCGAGCAAGGCCAGTTCGCAGGTCGGCTCGTCGTCGGTGCCCGGCCGCCGCAGGCTGATGTACCAGTCCGCCTCGAAGACGATCTCGAAGCCGAACCAGGTCGTGTAGAAGTCGCGCGATTCCGCGATCCGGGGTGTGGCGAGAACGGGGTAGTAGCCGCTGAGTTTCATGGGATCACCTTTCACATACCGATGGTATGTATCGTACGATAGTTCACATACCACCGGTAGGTCAATGGGAGGACGGTCGATGACATCGACGGCACGGACGCGGCAGCGCGAGCAGACACGGCGCGTCCTGCTGGCTGAGACAAGGGCGTTGTTCGCCGCGAAAGGCTATGCCGCCGTGGGGTTGTCGGAGATCGTGACCTCCGCCGGGGTCACCAAGGGCGCGCTGTATCACCACTTCGACAGCAAGGCCGACCTGTTCCGCGCGGTCCTCACGCAGGTGCAGGAGGAGGTCGGCACACAGGTGGCCGCCGCCGCGGACACCGAGGCCGACCCATGGACCCAGCTGACCACCGGCTGCGCCGCGTTCCTGCGAGCCTGCGCCGACCCCCTGGTCCAGCGGATCCTGCTGATCGACGGCCCGGCCGTCCTCGGCTGGCACGAATGGCGCGCCATGGACGAAGCCAATTCGGCCCGCCACCTCCGCGAAGCCCTGCAATCGCTCGTCGATGCCGGTGTCCTTGCTCGGCAACCGATCGCCCCGCTGACCCAACTGCTCTCCGGCGCGATGAACGAGGCCGCGCTGTGGTTGGCCACCACCACCGACCCCGACGCGCTGACCGACACCATCGCCGCCCTCGACCGGCTCCTCGCGGGCCTGCGTTGCGCCTCTCCGCGTATTCAGCGTGCCGTCCGGTAGCTCGACCGTTGACAGTCGGGCTCATGTCGTGTGAGTAGTGGTTGGGGAGTTACCCATGTTCTCGGCAGATCAGTGGGTTGCGGAGCCGCCTTCGCGCGCTCCCCGCCGGCAAAATGCAGTACGTTGGGCAGGTGACCGGCCGGATTGCCATCGATGACATCGCCCCGTCCATCCCCGGCGGCCGCCCGGCCAAAGCCGCAGTCGGCGAGGTGTTTCCCGTCCGCGCCGTCGTCTGGCGCGAAGGTCACGACGCGGTAGCCGCCACCCTGGCAGTCCGGGCCCCCGGCTCCTCCCGGATCACCCGCATCCGGATGTCCCCCGACTACCAACCCGACGTCTTCAACGCCCTGTTCACCCCCAACACCCCGGGCGTGTGGACCTACCGCATCGAAGGCTGGAGCGACCCCATCGCCACCTGGCGCTCGGCCGTCGAAGCGAAATTGTCCGTCGGCCAGACCGCCGCCGACCTGGCCAACGACCTCGAGACCGGCGCCATCCTCTTCGAACGCGCCGCCCAGGCCGTGCCGAAGAAGCAGTTCGAACGCCTGCGCGCCGCCGCCACCGCCCTGCGCGGCGACGAGCAGCTCCCATCCCGGGTCGCCCCCGCGTTCTCCGAGGAGGTCGCCGAGATCCTGCGCGCCACCCCGCTGCGCGAGATGGTCACCCGCGGCAGCCAGTTCTCCGTCCTGGTCGAACGCCGCCGCGCGCTGGTCGGCTCCTGGTACGAATTCTTCCCCCGCTCCACCGGCGGCCGCGACGGCGACGGCAACCCGATCCACGGCACCTTCGCCACGGCGGCCCGCGAACTCCCCCGGATCGCGAGCATGGGCTTCGATGTCGTCTACCTCCCCCCGATCCACCCGGTCGGCGAGATCAATCGCAAGGGCCGCAACAACACCCTCACCACCGAGCCCGGCGACGTGGGCTCGCCCTGGGCCATCGGCTCGGCGGACGGCGGACACGATGCCGTGAACCCACTACTGGGCACCGAAGCGGACTTCGCCGAATTCGTCTCCGAGGCCACAGCTCTCGGCCTCGATGTCGCCATCGACCTGGCCCTGCAATGCGCCCCCGACCATCCCTGGGTCGCCGCCCACCCGGAGTGGTTCACCACCCTCCCCGACGGCACCATCGCCTACGCCGAGAACCCTCCGAAGAAGTACCAGGACATCTACCCGGTCAACTTCGACAACGACCCCGACGGTCTCTACGCCGAGATCCTGCGCGTGGTCCGGCACTGGATCTCCTTGGGCGTCACCATCTTCCGCGTGGACAACCCGCACACCAAGCCCGCCGATTTCTGGGAGTGGCTGATCACGGAGCTGCGCCGCACCGACCCCGACGTGATCTTGCTGTCCGAAGCGTTCACCCGCCCGGCCCGCCTCTACGGCCTGGCCCGCCGCGGCTTCAGCCAGTCGTACACGTATTTCACCTGGCGCGTGCACAAGTGGGAACTCACCGAGTTCGGCTGCGAGATCGCCGCCAAGGCCGACGAGGCCCGACCGAATCTGTTCGTGAACACCCCCGATATCCTGCATGAAAGCCTGCAATACGGCGGCCCTGGCATGTTCGCCATCCGCGCTGCCCTCGCGGCCACCCTGTCTCCCACCTGGGGCGTGTACTCCGGTTTCGAACTGTTCGAACACGAGGCCGTCCGCGAGGGCAGCGAGGAATACCTCGACTCGGAGAAGTACGAACTGCGTCCTCGCGATTTCGCCGGCGCCCTCGAACGCGGCGAATCGCTGGAACCATGGATCACCCGCCTCAACGAGATCCGCCGCAATCACCCCGCGCTGCAACAGTTGCGCTGCATCCACTTCCATCACGTCGACAACGACGCGCTGATCGCCTACTCCAAGATCGATCCGGTCACCGGCGACGCCGTCCTGGTCATCGTGAACCTGAATCCCTATGCCGCTGAGCAGGGCCACATTTCGCTCGATCTCCCCGCGATCGGCCGCGAATGGCACGACCACCCGGTGGTCTTCGACGAGGTCAGCGGCGAGGAATACCACTGGGGCCAGCGCAATTTCGTGCGCCTCGACCCCACGCGCGCGGTCGCGCACATGCTGTCGCTGCCTGCAGTCCCCGCCGCCGCCCGCGCACCGCTGGCCTACCGCGAGACGCTGTGAAACGCCGCGATCTCCTGCTGCTGGCCGCGGGCACCCACCCCGACCCGCACACCGTCCTCGGCGCGCATTCTCATGCCGACGGCACCGCGGTCCGGGTCCTGCGCCCCCACGCCGACACGGTGACGGTGCACGTCGGCGAGTCCGAACATCGGCTGAAGTCGTTGGGCCACGGTGTTTTCGACGCCGTTCTGCCGTATCCACAGATCGACGACTACCGGATCCGCGCCGAGTACCCGGGCGGCCAGACCGTGATCTCCGCCGACGGCTACCGCTTCCTGCCCACCGTCGGCGAGTTCGATCTGCACCTCATCGGCGAAGGCCGGCACACCCGGCTCTGGGAAGTACTCGGCGCCCACCCACGCCACTACACCACCCTCGACGGCGAAGTCGAGGGCACCTCCTTCGCGGTCTGGGCACCGAATGCCCGCGGTGTCACCGTCTTCGGCGATTTCGACCACTGGAGCGGCACCTCGGCGCCGATGCGCGCGCTGGGCAGATCCGGGGTGTGGGAGGTGTTCGTGCCGGGCGTCGGACCCGGTACGCGCTACAAGTACCGGATCCACGGCGCCGACGGCCGCATCGTGGATCACGCGGATCCCCTTGCCTTTTCGACCGAGATACCGCCCGCGACCGCCTCGGTGGTCACCCGCGCCGACCACGTGTGGACCGACAGCGCCTGGCTCGACCAGCGCGCGAGAACCGACGCGGTCCGCTCCCCCATGAGCGCTTACGAGATCCACCTCGGTTCCTGGCGACCCGGCCTCGACTACCGCGAATTGGCCCACCAGCTGGCCGATTACCTGCGCGCGACCGGGTTCACCCACGTCGAACTGCTGCCGGTCGCCGAGCACCCGTTCGGCGGTTCGTGGGGCTACCAGGTCACCTCGTATTACGCCCCGACTTCGCGTTTCGGCAGCCCCGACGACTTCCGCTACTTCGTCGACCACCTACACAACGCGGGCATCGGGGTGCTGCTGGACTGGGTCCCCGCGCACTTCCCCCGCGACGAATGGGCACTGGCCCGCTTCGACGGCACCCCGCTCTACGAACACCCCGACCCGCGCCGCGGCGAGCAACTCGACTGGGGCACCTACGTTTTCGACTTCGGTCGCAACGAGGTGCGCAACTTCCTGGTCGCCAATGCCGCTTTCTGGATCGAGGAGTTCCACATCGACGGCCTGCGCGTGGACGCCGTCGCCTCGATGCTGTACCTGGACTACTCCCGCCCCGAGGGCGGCTGGGAGCCGAACATCTACGGCGGCCGCGAGAATCTGGAAGCGGTCGAGTTCCTGCAGGAGCTCAACGACACCGTGCACGGTGCCCATCCCGGCGTGGTGACCATCGCCGAGGAGTCGACCACCTGGCCCGGCGTCACCCGCGGCACCGATGTCGGCGGCCTCGGTTTCAGCATGAAGTGGAACATGGGCTGGATGCACGACACCCTCGGCTACCTGGGCCGCGACCCGATCCACCGCTCCTGGCACCACAACGAGATGACGTTCTCGCTGGTCTACGCGTGGAGCGAGAACTACGTGCTGCCGATCAGCCACGACGAGGTCGTGCACGGCAAGGGCACGCTGTGGACCCGCATGCCCGGCGACGACTTCGCCAAGGCAAGCGGCGTGCGCGCCCTACTCGCCTACATGTGGGCCCACCCCGGCAAGCAACTGCTGTTCATGGGCCAGGAATTCGGTCAGTTCCGCGAATGGGACAACGACCGCGGCCTGGACTGGCAGGAGCTGGAAAACCCACTCCACCAGGGTATTTCAACCATGGTCGCGGACCTGAACCGCACCTACACCGCCCACCCGGCCTTGTGGACCCAAGACGCCACCCCCGGCGGCCACTCCTGGATCGAAGCCGACGACAGCACCGCCAACGTCTTCGCCTTCCTCCGCTGGGGTACCGACGGCAGCGCGGTGGCGGCCGTCTTCAACTTCTCCGGCTCCACCCGCGAGAACTACCGCATCGGGCTGCCCCACGCCGGTTCCTGGCACGAGATCCTCAATACCGACGCCCATGAATACGCGGGCTCCGGCATCGGCAATCTCGGCATCGTCACCGCCGGCAACACCCCCAGCCACGACCACCCCGCCTCGGCCACCATCACCATGGCTCCCCACAGCGCCCTCTGGCTGTCCTCGAAACCTGATCCGCGCGGCCGCGGCGAAGAGGACTAACGCTCCAGGTCGACCCGAATCGTCAGCAGGTCGGTACCGAACGCCCGTACCGCGGCGCTGTTGTAGCGCGGCAACTGCCGCAGCCTGGCCCGCGCATCGTCATCGGGCAGCAGCACCGCTGTCCCCTGGTACCAGCGTCCGCGCAGGCGCACCCGGACCTTGTTGTCGGCCTTGATATTGCGCACGTACTGCGAACGATCCCCGAACTCGGAGACCAGCCAGAACTCGTCGCCGGCGCGCCGGCCCCCGATCGGCGTGACCCGCGGCTGCCCGCTCACCCGCCCGACCGTCTCGAGCAGCTGCTGACCTGGCCGCCTGCCGAGGATCGGATTCAGCCGCCGCTGCAACGCGGTGACAATCCGATGCTGAATATCGTTCTTGGACGCCATATTTCGACCGTAGCACCCGTGCCACACAACGAAGCCGCCCCAGCCGTGTTCGGCAGGGGCGGCTTCGAACTCGGATGTCAGTACAGGGCGGCGGCGAGCTTGCGACGGGCGGCGATCACGAAGGGCTCGGCGGGGTCGAACAGCTCGAACAGTTCGAGCAGGCGGGTGCGGGCCGTGGTGCGGTCCTCGCCCGCGGTGCGCTTGATGATCGCGATGATCCGCGCGAAGGCCGCCTCTGCGCGCTGCTCGAACATTTCGATGTCGGCGGCGTCGAGTGCGGCGGCCAAGTTCGTCGGGTCGGCGTCGGCGGTGGCGACCACGGCCGGGTCGAGCTGCTGGGCCCTGGTCAGGAAGCGCAACTGACGCAAGGCACCCTTGGCTTCCTCGTTGCCGGGCTCCTCGGCGATGATCGCCTCGTAGGCCGCCTCGGCGCCGGCGAAGTCACCTTCGGACAGTTTGTCCTCCGCGTCGACGAAGCGCGGGTCCTCGACCTCGGGTTCGGCGGGGGCCGCGTCGGGGTCGCCCTCGAGCTTGCCCGCAGTCGCGTCCATCACCGCGTCGAGCCACTGCCGCACCTGCGGGTCCGGCTGCGCGCCTTCGAAATCGGCCAGCGGCTGCCCGCCCGCCACCGCGATCACCGTCGGAATGCCCTGCACGCGCAGCGCCTGAACGATGTTCATATTGGGTTCGGCCTCGATGACGGCCAGATCCCAGGCACCGCGGTCCTCGGCGTTGAACCGTTCCAGCGTGCCGACCAGCTCGACGCTGCCCGCGCTGCGCTGCGAGAACAGCACGACCACCACGGGCACCTGCGTCGAGCGCCGGATCACCTTGGCTTCGAAATCCGCCTCGGTGACCGTGTGGTTCCCCGAGGCCGGAGCAGCGGCACCGCCGGGTGCGGCGGGCGGCTGCTTCAGCGCGGACAGATCCACCGCGCCGGACATGGCGGCGGCAGCGGCGGGCGAAGGACGGCGGGCAGCGGGTCGAGTCACGGTTTCCAGTTTGTCACGAAGCCGTCGGGGTGGCAGCCGCGGAGCCCTTGCTCGCGTCGGCGCTCAGCTCGCCCAGCTGACCGGTGCGCACTGCCCAGACCTCGAAGATCACGGTGAACAGCGGCGGAATGCTCGACGCCAGCGCCAGCACCGTGGTCTTCCAGTTCCAGTTCAGTTCACGCGAGGCCAGCAGCGCCGAGAGCACGAACAGCACGAAGATCCCGCCGTGTACCGGGCCGAAGATCTTCACGCCGATCTCGTTGCCCTCCGCGGGCAGGTACTTGAACGCCATACCGGTCAGCAGACCGATCCAGGACAGTGCCTCGAGCACCGCGAAGAACCGGAACCGGCTGGCCGTTGACCGCAAATCGAAGAAACCCATGCCCACCATTGTGCCGCATGATCTACGACAGCACGTAGTTGCACCGGTCACAGCAAAAGCCCTGGTACTCGCGAGGAATACCAGGGCTTTCGTGGTCGTACTCCGATCAGGCGGGCACGCGGATGATCAGCGCGTCGCCCTGACCGCCGCCACCACACAGCGCGGCGGCACCGACGCCACCGCCGCGACGCTTCAGCTCCAGCGCCAGGTGCAGCAGGATGCGCGCGCCCGACATGCCGAGCGGGTGCCCGATGGCGATGGCGCCGCCGTTGACGTTGACCTTCTCCGGGTCGAAGCCGAGCTTGCGGGTCGAGGACACCCCGACGGCCGCGAACGCCTCGTTGATCTCGATCAGGTCCAGCTCGGCGGGCGTGATGCCCTCCTTCGCGCACGCGGCGAGGATGGCGTTGGCCGGCTGGTCCTGCAGGGTCGAATCCGGACCGGCGACCTGGCCCGCGGCGCCGATCTCGGCGATCCACTCCAGACCCAGCTCTTCGGCCTTGGCCTTGCTCATCACGATCACCGCGGCCGCGCCGTCGGAGATCTGCGAGGCGGTCCCCGCGGTGACGGTGCCGTCCTTGCGGAAGGCCGGACGCAGCTTGCCCAGCGACTCGACGGTGGTGTCGGCGCGAATGCCCTCGTCCTCGGTCACGTAGACCGGCTCACCCTTGCGTTGCGGCACGGCAACCGGCACGACCTCGTCTTCGAACAGACCGTTCTTCCACGCGGCGGCAGCGCGCTGGTGCGAGGCCGCGGCCAGCGCGTCCTGCTCCTCGCGGCTCACCTTGTCCAGGTCGTTGCGATCCTCGGTGAGCAGGCCCATGGCCTGGTCGGTGATCACGTCGTGCAGGCCGTCGTAGGCCATGTGGTCGACAAGGGTGGTGTCGCCGTACTTGAAGCCCTCACGGCTCTTGGGCAGCAGGTGCGGGGTCTGGCTCATCGACTCCATGCCACCGGCGACCACGATCTCGTGCTCACCCGCGCGGATCAGCTGATCGGCCAACGCGATCGCGTTGATGCCCGACAGGCAGACCTTGTTGATCAGGATCGACGGCACATCCATCGGGATGCCCGCGGCGACGGTGGCCTGACGCGCGGGCAGCTGCCCCGCGCCGGCCTGCAGTACCTGGCCCAGGATCACGTAGTCGACCTGCTCGGGCGCGACGCCGCCCTTCTCGAGCGCGGCCTTGATCGCGACACCGGCCAGATCCGAGGCCTTGAAGCCCTTCAGACCGCCGAGCAGCCGACCGACCGGGGTACGCGCACCGGACACGATGACAGAAGTGGTCACGAAAGCCTCGCATTCATTGAGTCGAACCTCGCCGGACGCAGGCGGCATCGCCGCACGGGTTCAGGAGTTGACCTCCACGGTAACCGGTATCGACCGGCGCCCGGCACGCAGGTCGGCGTACCTGCGCCTACGGTGCGGCTGTGCGCAACGCGCAGGCCGGCTCCACACTCGCGCGCGCAAGCGCTAGCTTCGTGGGGTGACCAACGAGAAGTTCATCCCCGCCGACTACGTCATCGCCATCGACCACGTGGGCATCGCCGTGCCCGATCTCGACACCGCGGTGGCCTGGTACACCGACAATCTCGGCATGGTCGAGACCCACCGCGAGGTGAACGAGGCCCAGGGCGTCGTCGAGGCCATGCTGTCGTGCCCAGCCGCCGCCGACCGCGCGACCGCCCTGCAGTTGCTGGCCCCGCTCACAGCTGAGTCGACCATCGCCAAGTTCATCGACCGCAGCGGCCCCGGACTGCAGCAACTGGCCTACCGGGTCACCGATATCGAGGCGGTTTCGGACTTCCTGCGCGGGCGCGGCGTGCGTTTGCTGTACGAAGCCCCTCGCCACGGAACCGCGGATTCCCGCATCAATTTCATCCATCCGAAGGATGCTGGCGGTGTGCTGGTCGAGCTCGTGGAGCCGAACCCGGATGTTACGCACTAGTACGCCGGTACTGTCGGTAAATCTCGGCGAGATCACAATCACGGTCGAGTCTCCATAGCCTCGCTCGAGGCTGTATTTTGTGTGCCATGTCGTCACCTGAGTCCGATCGCAATCGCTTCGTTGCACTGCCCTTCACCGTTGTGCGCAAGGGTTATGCGCAAGACGAGGTGCGCAACTACTTCGACCGCTTCGACGCTGAGCTCCGCGTCACCGCCACCGACCGGGACGCTGCCGCCGCGCAGGCCCGCAATCTCGCCAGCCAGCTGGAAGATGCACGTGACGAGATCGACGAGCTCCGCAAGGAGGTCGACCGGCTTTCCGTGCCGCCGACCACCGCCGAAGGCATGTCCGACCGCATCTCGCGCATGCTGCGCCTGGCCTCGGACGAAGCGTCCGAGGTTCGCGCGCTGGCGCAGGCCGAAGCCGCCGAGATGGTGTCGATCGCCGAGCAGCAGGCCACCGAGATGCGTGGCAAGTACGAGTCGCTGCTCGCGGAGACCAAGGAGAAGCGCGAGGCGCTCGAGATCGAGTTCGAGCAGACCCTCGCGAACGCGCGCACCGAGTCCGCCAAGATCATCGAGGCCGCCCAGGCCGATGTGGAACGTCTCGGCAAGGAGGCCGAGGCCAAGCGCAAGGCCACCCAGCAGGACTTCGAGGCCACCATGAACGATCGGCGCACCAAGCTGACCCGTGCCATGGAGGAGCTCGAGGCCACCAGTCGCGCCGAGGCCGCTCAGCGGATCAAGGACGCGACCGATGAGTCGAACCGCCTGATCAGCTCCGCCACCCAGACCTCCGAGCGCAAGATCGCGCACGCGAAGGAACTGGCCGAGGAGATGCGCGTGCTGCGCGGCCGGGTCCTGGCCCAGCTGCTCGGTATCCGTGGTCAGCTCGACTCGGTGCCCGCCATGCTCGCCGCGGTCAACCGCGAGAGCGAGCTGCTCGACGGCACCCCCGAGCGCAAGTCGATCAGCAACGGCAACAGCAACAAGTCGGTGTCGAGCTCGCGCCAGAACAAGGCCATCCCGGAGGTCGCCGACGAGGACATCGTCGACGAGGACCGCGAGAGCGCCGACGTCAACTGATCAGTCTGTCGGACTCGGCACGACATTTACCTGGAAAACCGAAGGCCGCCTCGAATCATCGAGGCGGCCTTCGGTTTTCTTCGTCTGCTGGTCGGTTACGGGTCAGGACCAGCGGCGGGTGATACCGCGGGTGCGCCTGCCGTTCCAGCAACCCTGGTGCCAGTGCCTACGGTCGTCCTCGCCGCCCTCGGCGGCCCAGGCGACGATATGGGCGACACCGACCGCGATCTCGTGGTCGCAGCCGGGACACCGATAGGTCTTCACCGCGCGGGCACCGGGAACCGTTCGCACGATATAGGTTTCATCGCCCGGGCCGTCCTCGGTGCGGCCATAGACGTCGCCGATCGGCGCGGGCCCCGTAGGACGTCCCGTGTGTGGTTTACGTCGCGGCATCCCACTTCCTCCTAGAACAGGCGGAAAACGTTGCTCTTCGTGCCACGCAGCTCGTCGTAATCGAGCGTGAGGCAGCGGATTCCGCGATACTCGGCCAGTGTCTTCGCCTGCGGCTTGATCTGCTGCGCCGCGAATACACCGGACACCGGCGCCAGCAGCGGGTCACGGTTGAGCAGTTCGAGGTAGCGGGTGAGCTGCTCGACGCCGTCGATGTCACCGCGTCGCTTGATCTCCACCGCCACCGTGGCGCCGTCGGCATCGCGGCACAGCAGGTCCACCGGGCCGATCGCGGTCATGTACTCGCGTCGCACCAGGGTGTACCCCTCCCCGAGCTTCGTCACGTGCTCGGCGAGCAGCTCCTGCAGATGCGCTTCGACGCCATCCTTCACCAGGCCGGGGTCGACGCCGAGTTCGTGCGAGGAATCGTGCTCGATCTCCTCGATGGTGATCCGCAATTCCTCGCCGGCCTTGTTGGTCACCACCCACAGCGCCTTCGCGATCACCGGCTCCGGTGTCTGCCCCTCCCGCAGTGGTCTGACACCGTCGGGCAGCTCGGCGAGCATCGCGTCCGGCACGTCCTGTTCCACCAGCCAGCACGGCGGACTCATCCAGTTCAGCGGCTTGTAGGAGCCGCCGTCGGAGTGCACGAGCACCGATCCGTCGGCCTTGATCAGCAACAGCCGACGAGCCATCGGAAGGTGGGCGGTCAGTCGACCGACATAGTCGACCTGGCAACGAGCAATAACGAGGCGCACCCAAGCACTGTAGCTGTCTGTTCCGCCTCTCCGAGACTTCTGCCGGCCGTGGGGCGCGGTAGGGCTTTGTCGGCGGGCCGGCGGCATGATGGTGGAACTGGGCCGGGCGTTCCCGGTGAGTTACCCATGTGCTCACGAAATCAGTTGTTACGGAAACGCAAAAAGGCCCCCAAACCAATGGTTTGGGGGCCTTTCGCAATGATGTTCCGGCAGTGTCCTACTCTCCCACACCCTGTCGAGTGCAGTACCATCGGCGCAGGTGGCCTTAGCTTCCGGGTTCGGAATGGGACCGGGCGTTTCCCCACCGCTATAACTACCGTAACTCTATGAAACAAGACAGCGCGACAATCTCGGAAACACACCCTCCGAAGAGAGCAGAGTTTCCTCATGTCTGCTGCAGTGTCTGTTGTTTCAGAAACCGCACAGTGGACGCGTAACACCTTCGTTAATAAGCCCTCGGCCTATTAGTACCAGTCACCTACACCAGTTACCTGGCTTCCAATTCTGGCCTATCAACCCCATGGTCTGTAGGGGGCCTTAACCCATCAAGTGGGAGAGAAACCTCATCTTGGAACAGGCTTCCCGCTTAGATGCTTTCAGCGGTTATCCCTTCCGAACGTAGCCAACCAGCAGTGCTCCTGGCGGAACAACTGGCACACCAGAGGTTCGTCCGTCCCGGTCCTCTCGTACTAGGGACAGCCTTCCTCAAGTTTCTTACGCGCGCGGCGGATAGAGACCGAACTGTCTCACGACGTTCTAAACCCAGCTCGCGTGCCGCTTTAATGGGCGAACAGCCCAACCCTTGGGACCTACTCCAGCCCCAGGATGCGACGAGCCGACATCGAGGTGCCAAACCATCCCGTCGATATGGACTCTTGGGGAAGATCAGCCTGTTATCCCCGGGGTACCTTTTATCCGTTGAGCGACACCGCTTCCACTTGCCGGTGCCGGATCACTAGTCCCGACTTTCGTCCCTGCTCGACCTGTCAGTCTCACAGTCAAGCTCCCTTGTGCACTTGCACTCAACACCTGATTGCCAACCAGGCTGAGGGAACCTTTGGGCGCCTCCGTTACATTTTGGGAGGCAACCGCCCCAGTTAAACTACCCACCAGGCACTGTCCCTGAACCAGATCATGGTCCGAGGTTAGAAGTCCAATACGATCAGAGTGGTATTTCAACGACGACTCCACCCGAACTAGCGTCCGAGCTTCACAGTCTCCCACCTATCCTACACAAACCGTACCGAACACCAATACCAAGCTATAGTGAAGGTCCCGGGGTCTTTTCGTCCTGCCGCGCGTAACGAGCATCTTTACTCGTAATGCAATTTCGCCGAGTCTGTGGTTGAGACAGCAGAGAAGTCGTTACGCCATTCGTGCAGGTCGGAACTTACCCGACAAGGAATTTCGCTACCTTAGGATGGTTATAGTTACCACCGCCGTTTACCGGGGCTTAAATTCTCAGCTTCGCCCTTACAGGCTAACCGGTCCTCTTAACCTTCCGGCACCGGGCAGGCGTCAGTCCGTATACATCGTCTTACGACTTCGCACGGACCTGTGTTTTTAGTAAACAGTCGCTTCTCTCTGGTCTCTGCGACCCCACCCAGCTCAAGAAGTAAATTCCGTCACCAGATGTGGTCCCCCTTCTCCCGAAGTTACGGGGGCATTTTGCCGAGTTCCTTAACCACAGTTCTCTCGATCGCCTTAGTATTCTCTACCTGACCACCTGTGTCGGTTTGGGGTACGGGCCGTGTACCAGCTCGCTAGAGGCTTTTCTCGGCAGCATAGGATCACTGAATTCCCCTCAACGGGTACGCATCACGTCTCAGGATATGTGTGTGACGGATTTGCCTATCACACTCCCTACACGCTTACACCAGGTATTCCATCACCTGGCCCAGCTACCTTCCTGCGTCACCCCATCGCTTACCTACTACAGCCGGGGCCGTATGCAGCAATCCTCCCTCTCACCCGAAGGCTCGATAAGAAAACATTTGGATACTTAGCACAACTGATTCAGCACTGGGCGCGGATACACGGGTACGGGAATATCAACCCGTTGTCCATCGACTACGCCTGTCGGCCTCGCCTTAGGTCCCGACTCACCCTGGGCGGATTAACCTGGCCCAGGAACCCTTGGTCATTCGGCGGACGAGTTTCTCACTCGTCTTTCGCTACTCATGCCTGCATTCTCACTCCCGTGGCCTCCACAGCTAGTTCACACTGCTGCTTCCACGGCCACAGGACGCTCCCCTACCCATCCACACACCTGGCCCTGCACGAATGCAGGACGGGTTATTGTGTGAATGCCGCGGCTTCGGCGGTGTACTTGAGCCCCGCTACATTGTCGGCGCAGGATCACTTGACCAGTGAGCTATTACGCACTCTTTCAAGGGTGGCTGCTTCTAAGCCAAC
This sequence comes from Nocardia sp. IBHARD005, assembly GCF_052814245.1. Lineage (NCBI taxonomy): Bacteria > Bacillati > Actinomycetota > Actinomycetes > Mycobacteriales > Nocardiaceae > Nocardia > Nocardia sp. IBHARD005. The sequence continues at coordinate 1,268,230 of NZ_CP199935.1, read as the reverse complement.
CTCCTGGTTGTCTAAGCGACCCCACATCCTTTTCCACTTAGTACACGCTTAGGGGCCTTAGCCGGCGATCTGGGCTGTTTCCCTCTCGACTACGAAGCTTATCCCCCGCAGTCTCACTGCCACGCTCTCACACACCGGCATTCGGAGTTTGGCTGACTTCGGTAAGCTTGTAGGCCCCCTAGGCCATCCAGTAGCTCTACCTCCGATGTGAAACACGTGACGCTGCACCTAAATGCATTTCGGGGAGAACCAGCTATCACGGAGTTTGATTGGCCTTTCACCCCTACCCACAGCTCATCCCCTCAGTTTTCAACCTAAGTGGGTTCGGGCCTCCACGACGTCTTACCGTCGCTTCACCCTGGCCATGGGTAGATCACTCCGCTTCGGGTCCATAATGTGCGACTAGAGTTCGCCCTATTCAGACTCGCTTTCGCTACGGCTACCCCTCGACGGGTTAACCTCGCCACACACCGATGACTCGCAGGCTCATTCTTCAAAAGGCACGCCATCACCCCACACAAACAAGTTGCGAAGGCTTTGACGGATTGTAAGCGCACGGTTTCAGGTACTATTTCACTCCCCTCCCGGGGTACTTTTCACCTTTCCCTCACGGTACTAGTCCGCTATCGGTCACCAGGGAGTATTCAGGCTTACCGGGTGGTCCCGGCAGATTCACAGCAGATTTCACGGGCCCGCTGCTACTCGGGAGACATCCACAACAGCCGTTGAGTTTTCATTTACCGGGCTATCACCGTCTATGGCAGGCCGTTCCAGACCACTTCAACTAACACAACGGTTTCTGACTGTTGCTCAACTCGGCAGAGTCGAGAAGAATGTTCCCACTACCCCAGCTAGACAACGACTGCCGTCTATCACATCTAACTGGTTTAGCCTCATCCGCTTTCGCTCGCCACTACTCACGGAATCACTGTTGTTTTCTCTTCCTGTGGGTACTGAGATGTTTCACTTCCCCACGTTCCCTCCACACACCCTATATATTCAGATGCGGGTAACACGACATCACTCGTGCTGGGTTTCCCCATTCGGAAATCCTCGGATCTCAGCTCGGTTGACAGCTCCCCGAGGCTTATCGCAGCCTCCTACGTCCTTCATCGGCTCCTGGTGCCAAGGCATCCACCGTACGCTCTTAAACACTTACTAACAAAGATGCTCGCGTCCACTGTGCAGTTCTCAAACAACACACCCGAAGTGACCTCGTACCCGGACCAACTCGACCTTTACGGCCGGCGGTATCTAGGAAGATCTCTCCAGATCGTTTGTTTTGCCATGAAAAAACACATTCGCGTGTTCTTTCAGGACCCAATAGTGTGTCGGTATACCCATCGCGACCCCGGACTGAGCCGGTGCCGTATGCGATGAAAGCTGTCAGTGTTCCACCCATGAGCTCCAGCCGGACCACGAATGGGTCCGAAACTGTCTCTGCCAACCACTCACCAACCTGTGTTGGGAATGCGCTGGAGAATTGCTCCTTAGAAAGGAGGTGATCCAGCCGCACCTTCCGGTACGGCTACCTTGTTACGACTTCGTCCCAATCGCCGATCCCACCTTCGACGGCTCCCTCCACAAGGGTTAGGCCACCGGCTTCGGGTGTTACCGACTTTCATGACGTGACGGGCGGTGTGTACAAGGCCCGGGAACGTATTCACCGCAGCGTTGCTGATCTGCGATTACTAGCGACTCCAACTTCACGGGGTCGAGTTGCAGACCCCGATCCGAACTGAGACCGGCTTTAAGGGATTCGCTCCACCTCGCGGTATCGCAGCCCTCTGTACCGGCCATTGTAGCATGTGTGAAGCCCTGGACATAAGGGGCATGATGACTTGACGTCGTCCCCACCTTCCTCCGAGTTGACCCCGGCAGTCTCTCACGAGTCCCCGCCATTACGCGCTGGCAACATAAGATAAGGGTTGCGCTCGTTGCGGGACTTAACCCAACATCTCACGACACGAGCTGACGACAGCCATGCACCACCTGTACACCGACCACAAGGGGGCCTACATCTCTGCAGGTTTCCGGTGTATGTCAAACCCAGGTAAGGTTCTTCGCGTTGCATCGAATTAATCCACATGCTCCGCCGCTTGTGCGGGCCCCCGTCAATTTCTTTGAGTTTTAGCCTTGCGGCCGTACTCCCCAGGCGGGGTACTTAATGCGTTAGCTACGGCACGGAGTCCGTGGAAGGAGCCCCACACCTAGTACCCACCGTTTACGGCATGGACTACCAGGGTATCTAATCCTGTTTGCTACCCATGCTTTCGCTTCTCAGCGTCAGTTACTTCCCAGAGACCCGCCTTCGCCACCGGTGTTCCTCCTGATATCTGCGCATTTCACCGCTACACCAGGAATTCCAGTCTCCCCTGAAGCACTCTAGTCCGCCCGTATCGCCTGCAAGCTTAAGGTTGAGCCCCAAGTTTTCACAAACGACGCGACGAACCGCCTACAAGCTCTTTACGCCCAGTAATTCCGGACAACGCTCGGACCCTACGTATTACCGCGGCTGCTGGCACGTAGTTGGCCGGTCCTTATTCTACAGGTACAGTCACTTGCGCTTCGTCCCTGTCAAAAGCGGTTTACAACCCGAAGGCCGTCATCCCGCACGCGGCGTCGCTGCATCAGGCTTTCGCCCATTGTGCAATATTCCCCACTGCTGCCTCCCGTAGGAGTCTGGGCCGTGTCTCAGTCCCAGTGTGGCCGGTCACCCTCTCAGGTCGGCTACCCGTCGTCGCCTTGGTGAGCCGTTACCTCACCAACAAGCTGATAGGCCGCGGGCCCATCTCGCACCGATAAATCTTTCCACCCCGGAACATGCATTCCAAGGTCATATCCGGTATTAGACCCAGTTTCCCAGGCTTATCCCGAAGTGCAAGGCAGATCACCCACGTGTTACTCACCCGTTCGCCGCTCGTGTACCCCGAAGGGCCTTACCGCTCGACTTGCATGTGTTAAGCACGCCGCTAGCGTTCGTCCTGAGCCAGAATCAAACTCTCCGTTGAAGACTCTTAACTCACTCCCGAAGGAGCAAATCAGAAATATCTAAACTAGAGTCCGAAAACCTAGCAAAGCCAAACACCAGCAAAAAATTTCGCTGTTGTTTTTCAATGTCCAACCTCCCACGACCGGGGGGTACATGAAAGATTGGAACCAATATAAAATATTGGCACTGACATTCATCGACACACTATTGAGTTCTCAAAGAACACACGCACACACTTCCGCCCACAACATCTAGTAGGGGTTTCGGTGAGGCAAGGGTTCAAACTTAGCTCAGACAACCGGCCGGAAGCAAATCCGATCCGAGTTCCTCCGAACACATGATCAGTCAGGCGCTCAACGTCCTACCTCGTGTCCCAGCCAGTGGCTGAGTCGGTGTCCGTGTCGCTCTGACTCGAATAAAGTTACGTGCCGACAAACACGAAGTCAAATCGGCTGGTCAGAGGCCCAATTTTGGCGCATCGACTCGTTCGACCTGTCCCCCGAGCGCCTGCATCTGCTCCACGAACCTCGGGTAGCCGCGGTCGATGTGATAGACGTCGTGCACTTCGGTGACACCGTCGGCGACGAGGCCGGCCAGTACCAGGCCCGCACCCGCGCGGATGTCGGAGGACCAGACCGGTGCACTCGACAACCGCGGGATCCCACGGACCACCGCATGGTGACCGTCGGTGCGGGCGTCGGAGCCGAGCCGGATCATCTCCTCCACGAAACGGAACCGCGCCTCGAAGACGTTCTCGGTGATCATCGAGGTGCCGTCGGCGATGGCGGCCAGGCCGATGGCCATCGGCTGCAGATCGGTCGGGAAGCCGGGGAACGGCAGCGTCGCGAAGTTCACCGCGCGCGGACGCTCGGCCTGCACGACCCGGAAGCCGTTGGGCTCGTAGGAGATTCGCGCGCCGGCCGAGCGCAGCTTGTCCAGCACCAGGGCCAGGTGCTTGGGGTTGACGCCGGTGACCCGGACATCGCCGGTGGTCATCGCGGCGGCGATGCCCCAGGTGGCGGCGACGATACGGTCGCCGATCACCCGGTGCGTGGTGGGCGAGAGGCGCTTGACCCCCTGCACGGTGAGCACCGAGGAACCGGCACCCTCGATCCGCGCACCCATCTGGACGAGCATGGTGCACAGGTCGACGATGTCGGGCTCGCGCGCCGCGTTGTCGATGACCGTTTCCCCTTCGGCCAAGACCGCGGCCATCAGGATGTTCTCGGTCGCGCCGACCGACGGGAAGTCGAGGCGGATCCGCGCGCCCTGCAGCTCGTCGGCGCGGGCGACGACGCACCCGTGCTCGATCTCGCTGGTCGCGCCGAGCAGGCGCAGGCCTGCCTGGTGCATATCGAGAGGACGCGATCCGATCGCGTCACCACCGGGTAGCGCCACCACAGCACGTTTGCAGCGCGCCATCAGCGGACCGAGCACACACACCGACGCGCGGAACTGGGTCACCGCGGGGAAATCCGCGTGGTACTTGGGTTCGGCGGGGGTATCGATGGTCACCACCGAGTTGTCACCGCCGACATCGTCGGAGATCGTCACATCGCAGCCGAGGCCGCGCAGCACCTCCGCCATCAGGGGGACATCGAGGATGTCCGGGCAGTTGGTGATGGTGGTCGTGCCCTCGGCCAGCAACGAGGCAGCCATCAGCTTCAGCACGCTGTTCTTCGCGCCGCCGACCGCGACCTCGCCGACGAGTCGATTGCCGCCGGAGACCAGAAACCGTTCGCTCACCACGCCAGCTTATCGACCGTCTCGCGACGACACGCCCCCCTGCCACGAAAGAACAAGAAACCGACCGATTCTTCGCCTCGGAGAGTCGCTTTCAGCGTGGCAGTCCGCCACCGGGCTGCCACAACACGTCGCCGGCGGGGTTGGTGGCCCGGCTGAGGATGAACAGCAGGTCCGAGAGCCGGTTCAGGTATTTCGCGGGCAGCACACTGGTGTCGTCGGGGTGGGAATCGACGGCCGCCCACGCGGATCGCTCGGCGCGGCGCACCACCGTGCGAGCTGTGTGCAACAACGCAGCCAACGGCGTGCCGCCGGGCAGGATGAACGAATTCAGCGGTGCCAGACCGTCGTTGAACTCGTCGCACCACTTCTCGAGCCGGTCGATATAGGGCTGGGTGATGCGCAGCGGCGGGTACTTCGGTTCGGCGACAACCGGGGTGGACAGATCGGCGCCCGCGTCGAACAGATCGTTCTGGATCTGGAGCAGCACCGTGAGCACCGCGGGTTCGGGCGCACCGAGGGCGACGGCGACACCGAGGGCGGCATTGGCTTCGTCGCAGTCGGCGTAGGCGATCAGCCGTGGATCGTTCTTGGCGACGCGGGAGAAGTCGCTGAGACCGGTCGTACCGTCGTCACCCGTGCGGGTGTAGATCCGGGTCAGGTGCACACTCACACTGTGTCCAATCGGCATGATCGGGCGCCCTGCGTGGTGACGCAAGCTGCCGCCTCCGGGCGCTGACCGCTCATGCGGGGCCTCCACGAGTACGGCGGGCGCGATCGGACGGTCGCGACTCCACCCAGGACAGAAAAGCCGCCATCGAACCGCGGTCGAGGGCTAGCTCGAAACTGCTGTGCGGATCGGTGACGGCTACCACCACGATGTCATCGCTCATGATGTCGAATTCGTCGCCCTGTGGCGCTCGGCGCTCGACGATCTCGAGGCCCTGCCGATGCACCGTGGAGTCGGGACCGAATTTCAGGCTGGTCAGTTTGAAGAAGACGAGGCGATCCTCGTCGTAGCGAATGAGCCCGTGCCGCCAGCCTTGGCCGCCGCGCGCGGGCAGTGTGCGTAGTAGCGCGGCCGTGCCCCCGCGGCGCAACATCACCAGGCGATAGGTCGAGGCACCTGCTACGAACACGAGCGTCAGCACCAGAATGATCAGGAGAACCATCCCGGTTTGCAATGCCGTACGCCCTTTCGCTCTTGCCGGTGGCACAAAACCCCCGCTCCTCCATTCAATCACGCCCGCTGGCCAGCGCTTCGGCCGGATCGTTGAATGTGCACAGACAGCACAAACAACTCTGCCGGCGAGGAACCGAAGTTCCTCGCCGGCAGAGCGTTGTTCTACTGCGATCAGTCGGTCACGGTCGCTTCGACCGCACGCACCTGGCCCTGGGCCGCGCGCAGCTCCACTTCGGTGGCGCTCGCGTCGGCCAGCACCTTGCGTGCCGCGTCGACGTCGACCTCGCCCGCGAGTTCCGCGGACTCGGCCAGCACCCGCACGGTGTCGGCGGTGACCGAGAAGAAGCCGCCGTGCACCGCGGCGACGATCCGCTCGCCGTCGGTCGACACGATGGAAACCGTGCCGCCCTCGACGAGCTGACCGAGCAGCGGCTCGTGGCCTGCCATGATGCCGATCTGACCTTCGGTGGTCTGCGCACTGACGAACGAAGCCTGGCCGGACCAGAGCTTGCGTTCGACAGCTACGAGATCAACTGTCATCTCCGCCATAGTGGACTACTTCCCGAGGATCTTCTTCGCGGCTGCCTCGACGTCGTCGAGACCACCGCAGGAGTTGAACGCCTGCTCCGGGTAGTGGTCGAACTCGCCCTTGCAGACACGGTCGAAGTCGTCGATGGTCTGTTCCAGCGGAACGACCGAGCCGACCTGGCCGGTGAACTTCTCGGCGACGATGAAGTTCTGACCGAGGAACTTCTCCAGGCGACGGGCGCGACCGACGAGGACCTTGTCCTCTTCGGAGAGCTCGTCCATGCCGAGGATGGCGATGATGTCCTGCAGTTCCTTGTACTTCTGCAGGATCCGCTTGACCTCGTTGGCGACCCGGAAGTGGCGCTCGCCGACGATCGAAGCCTCGAGGATACGAGAGGTCGAGGTCAGCGGGTCGACGGCCGGGTAGATGCCCTTCTGCGAGATCGGGCGCGAAAGCTCGGTCGTCGCATCCAGGTGGGCGAAGGTGGTCGCCGGCGCCGGGTCGGTGTAGTCGTCGGCGGGGACGTAGATCGCCTGCAGCGAGGTGATCGAGCGACCCTTGGTCGAGGTGATGCGCTCCTGGAGCTGACCCATCTCGTCCGCCAGCGTCGGCTGGTAACCCACGGCCGAAGGCATGCGACCCAGCAGGGTCGAGACCTCGGAACCGGCCTGGGTGAAACGGAAGATGTTGTCGATGAACAGCAGCACGTCCTGGTGCTTGACGTCGCGGAAGTACTCCGCCATCGTCAGCGCAGACAGGGCGACGCGCATACGCGTGCCCGGCGGCTCGTCCATCTGGCCGAAGACGAGGGCGGTGTCCTGCAGGACGCCCATCTCTTCCATTTCCAGGTGGAGGTCGGTGCCCTCACGAGTACGCTCACCGACGCCCGCGAACACCGAGGTGCCCGAGAACTCGCGAGCGATACGGGTGATCATCTCCTGGATCAGCACGGTCTTGCCGACACCGGCACCACCGAACAGACCGATCTTGCCGCCCTTGACGTACGGGGTCAGCAGGTCGATGACCTTGACGCCGGTCTCGAGGATCTCGGTCTTGCCCTCGAGCTGGTCGAAGCTCGGCGGCTGACGGTGGATGCCCCACTGCTCGCCGTCGCGGCCGAGGCCGGGAGTGTCGAGGCAGTCACCGAGGGCGTTGAACACGTGACCCTTGACGACGTCGCCGACGGGCACCGAGATCGGCTTGCCGGTGTCGGTGACGGTCGCGCCACGGACCAGGCCGTCGGTCGGCTGCATCGAGATGGTGCGCACGATGTTGTCGCCGAGGTGCTGAGCGACCTCGAGGGTGAGGGTCTTGGCCACCGAAGGGAGTTCGATGGCGCAGTGCAGAGCGTTGAACAGCTCGGGGATGGCGCCACGCGGGAACTCGACGTCCACGACGGGGCCGATGACACGGACGACGCGTCCAGCGGTTTCGCCCGCCTTCTTCGCGTTGTCCTGAGTGACAGCTGCGGTCATTAGATTGGTTCTCTTCCTGCGCTACTTAGTCGCTGTCCGAGCTCGACGCCAGCGCGTTGACGCCGCCGACGATTTCGCTGATTTCCTGCGTGATCTGGGCCTGACGCACCGAGTTCGCCTCGCGCTGGAGCACATTGGCCAGCTCGTTGGCGTTATCGGTCGCCGCCTTCATTGCGGTGCGCCGAGCCGCGGACTCGGATGCCGCTGCCTCGAGCAACGATGCGTAGATACGCGTGTTGATGTACTTGGGCAGCAAAGCCCCGAGCAGTACATCGGCGTCCGGCTCGAACTCGTACTGTGCCGTGACAACCACGTTCGGCGAGTCCGACATCATGTCGTCGCCGAGCTCGTAGTTCTCGTCGACGTAGCTGACCTGGATCGGCGCCAGACGGCGCACCTCCGGGTTCTGGGTCAGCATCGACACGAACTTGGTGTACACGATGTGCAGCTCGTCGACACCCTCGATGGTTCCGGTGTCGTCGAGCGAGGCGACCTCGCCGTCGGAGCCGGCCATGAAGGCCTCGACCAGGTGCTTGCACGCGGACGACGCATCGGTGTACTTGGGCTGCTGGGAGAAGCCTGCCCACGATGCCTGGAACGGACGGTTGCGGAACTTGTAGTACGTGATGCCCTTACTGCCCATCACGTACAGAACGGGTTCCTTGCCGTCGCCACGCAGCGAGGTCATGAGCTCCTCGGCACGCTTGAGCACGTTCGAGTTGTAGCCACCGCACATACCGCTGTCACTGGTGATCACCAGGACAGCGGCCCGACGAGCGTTGGGACGCTCGGTCAGCAGCGGGTGCGACAGGTTCTTCGAAGCGCTCGCCAGTTCACCGAGGACCTTGGTGATCTCCTCGGCGTACGGCTTGGCAGCCGCAACCCTGGCCTGGGCCTTGGAAATTCGCGAGGTCGCGATCAGTTCCTGAGCCTTGGTGATCTTCTTGATCGAATTCACACCACGAATGCGGGAGCGCAATTCACGCAAACTTGCCACTAGCGGTTCACACTCCCTTCATTCGCCAGATCGGAAATTGCCGACATCATGACCCGGCTTACTTGTCGACGTGCTTGCGAGTGACCGACAGCGACTCGACCTCTTCGTGGTCCAGATCGCCCGCGCCGGCCTCGTTCACGATGCGGCTGCCGTCGGAAGCCAGGAAGCCCTGCTTGAACTTGTCGGTCTCCGACTTGATCGCGTCGGCGGCCTCGCCCGCGAGCGGCTTCTTGCCACCCTCGAGCGCGTCGAACGAGCTCTGGGTCGCACCGTGCAGGTACTCGAGCAGCTCGGCGGTGAAGCGACGCACGTCGGCGACGGGCACCGACTCGTAGTAGCCGGCGTCGACCAGGAAGATCGAGACGACCTGATCCTCGACCGAGACCGGGGAGTACTGGTCCTGCTTGAGCAGCTCGACCCAGCGGGCACCACGCTCGAGCTGCGCCAGCGACGCGGCATCGAGGTCGGAGGCGAAGGCGGAGAACGCCTCCAGCTCGCGGTACTGCGCCATTTCCAGACGCAGCGAACCGGCGACCTTCTTCATGGCCTTGGTCTGCGCGGCGCCACCGACACGGGAGACCGAGGTACCGACGTTGATCGCCGGGCGGACACCCTTGTTGAACAGGTCGGACTCGAGGAAGACCTGGCCGTCGGTGATGGAGATGACGTTGGTCGGGATGAACGCCGAGACGTCGTTGGCCTTGGTCTCGATGATCGGCAGACCGGTCATCGAGCCGCCGCCCATGGCGTCGGACAGCTTCGCGCAACGCTCCAGCAGACGGGAGTGCAGGTAGAAGACGTCACCGGGGTACGCCTCGCGGCCCGGCGGACGACGCAGCAGCAGTGAGATGGCGCGGTACGCCTCGGCCTGCTTGGTCAGGTCGTCGAACACGATGAGGACGTGCTTGCCCTGGTACATCCAGTGCTGGCCGATGGCCGAACCGGTGTACGGAGCCAGCCACTTGAAGCCGGCGGAATCGGAGGCCGGGGCCGCGACGATGGTGGTGTACTCCATCGCGCCGTGCTCCTCGAGCGCGGTCTTGACGCCCGCGATGGTGGAGCCCTTCTGGCCGATCGCGACGTAGATGCAGCGAACCTGCTTGTCGGCGTCGCCGGTCTCCCAGTTCGCCTTCTGGTTCAGGATCGCGTCGATCGCGACGGCGGTCTTGCCCGTCTTGCGGTCGCCGATGATCAGCTGACGCTGGCCGCGGCCGATGGCGGTCAGCGCGTCGATCGCGGTGATACCGGTGGCGAGGGGCTCTTCGACCGGCTGACGCTCCAGCACGGACGCGGCCTGCAGCTCCAGCACGCGGCGCTCGTCGGTCTCGATCTCGCCCAGGCCGTCGATCGGCTGGCCGAGCGGGTTGACGACGCGACCGAGGAACTTGTCACCCACGGGAACGGAGAGCACGTCGCCGGTGCGACGGACCTGCTGGCCCTCTTCCAGCGAGGAGTACTCGCCGAGGATGACGGCACCGATCTCGGTGTCCTCGAGGTTCAGCGCCACGCCGAGGACCCCGCCGGGGAACTCGAGCAGCTCGTTGGCCATCGCCGAAGGCAGACCGCTGACGTGCGCGATGCCGTCGCCGGTGTCGGTCACGAGGCCGACTTCTTCGATGGAGGTTTCCGGGGTGTAGCTCTGGGTGTAGCTCTCGATCGCGCTACGGATCTCGTCGGAGGAGATCGTCAGCTCCGCCATGTTGTTCCTGCTCTCGCTGTGGTCTCGAATGTCGGGGGTCGGAAAATACTGCGAAGAACTGCCCTTTTCAGGACAGCGCCCGGCGCAGCTTCTCCAGTCGGCCGGTGGCGCTGCCGTCGATCACGTCGTCTCCGACGCGGACGACGACGCCGCTCAGCAGCGTCGGGTCGACCTGCACGTGCACGGTGACCGCCTTGCCGTAGATCCGCTGCAGGGAAGCCGAGAGCTTCTCCTTCTGCTGATCGGTCAGCTCGACCGCCGAGTGCGCGTGGGCGACGATCTGGTCACGACGGGCCGCCGCCAGATCGGACAGGGCGTCGAGGGCGACGCCGATGTTGTTGGTCCGCAGGCGGGTGACCGCCTGCTCGGCCAGCGCCAGGGTGACCGGCTCGACCTTGCCGGTGAGCAGCCGCTCGATCAGTTCGCGCCGCGCCGAGGCGGGCTTGCCCTGATCGGAGAGTGCCTGCTCCAGCTGCGCGTTGTCGGCGACGATGCGTCCGAGCCGGAACAGCTCGTCCTCCACCGCGTCCTGCCGGCCACCGACGGCGGCCGACTCCAGCAGAGCTTCCTGCCCGAGCAGCACCAGGGTGTCGACCAGATCGCGGGTGCGTGACCAGTTCTGCGCCACCGCGGTGGTCAGCACTGCCTGCGTGGCAATGCTGACCTTGCCGCCGAAGACCCGCTCACTGAGTTCAGCGCGCGCCGAACCCGGCACCGAGGCGTCCGCGAGCGCCACACGCAGCGAACGCTGGTCGTCCAGCACGGCGACAACGGCGAACAGTTCCGACCCCGTTGTGGCCGCAACAGTTTCGCTTCCGGTCAGAGCGACCCGAAGCGCCTCGCGAGACCGGGTACTGGCCTCGCGGCTCGCTGCGTACATGCTTCTCACTTTCGCGTCGCTACCTTCCGACCCCGATGGCGTCGGTGTCGTCGAGTTCGCTGAGGAACTTGTCGATCGACGCCGCCTGCTTGGCTTCGTCCGAAACAGACTGACCGATGATCTTCTCGGCCAGGTCGACGGCCGTACGGCCGACCTCGGAACGCAGCTCCGTCAGGATCTGCTGGCGCTGGGCTTCCAGCTGGGAATGACCGGCGGCGACGATGCGGTCGCTTTCGGACTGGGCATCCGTGCGCATCTGCGCGAGGATCTGCTGACCCTGAGTGCGTGCTTCCTCACGGATGCGCGCGGCCTCGAGCCGGGCGTCGGCCAGCTGCTGCTGATACTGCTCCAGCGTCTGCTGTGCTTCGGCCTGGGCTGCTTCGGCCCTGGCGATACCGCCTTCGATCTTGTCTGTGCGGTCTTCGAGTGTCTTGGTCACACGCGGGATCACGTATTTCCAGAAGAGCACGCCGATGATGGCGACACAGACGATCGACCAGACGATGTCGTACGTTGCGGGGAGGAGGGGATTCACATCCTCTCCCTCTGCGGCGAGCGTGATGATTTCGCGCATCGGAATCAGAAGATGAAGCCGGCGACGAGGCCGATCAGCGCCAGGGCCTCGGTGAACGCGATACCGAGGAACATGGTGGTACGGATCTGGCCGGACAGCTCGGGCTGACGAGCGATGCCCTCGATGGCCTTACCGACGACGATACCCACGCCGATGCCGGGGCCGATCGCGGCCAGACCGTAGCCGATGGCGCCGAAGCCCTTGAAGGTGCTCTCGGTGGTCGCGGCTTCCTGGGCCAGGTAAGCGAGGCTCATGAATCTTTCCCTTTCTGTTGCTCACCCGCCGGTCGGCGCGTGTAGCAGGTTTCCGGTAGTTGGTTCAGTCAGGTCAGTGGTCGGCGGCGTGCTGGGCCTCGCCGATGTACACGGCGGCCAGCAGTGCGAATACGTAGGCCTGCAGCGCGATGACCAGCAGCTCGAACAGCGTGAATCCGATGCCTGCCAGCAGCGAGAAGGGCGAGAAGACCTTCATCCACGCGGTGGCGTCGAACAGGAAGTACCAGGTCGCGCTGAAGAACAGCACCAGCATGATGTGGCCGGCCAGCATGTTGGCCATGAGTCGCACGGTCAGCGTGAACGGGCGCAGGATGAAGGTCGAGATGAACTCGATCGGGATCAGCAGCACGTGCAGCGCGACCGGAACGTCGGGAACGACGATGCTGTGCCGGATGTAGGAGAAGAACCCGTACTTCCGGATGCCGACGAAGTTGTAGGTGATGTAAACGATCGCGGCCAGGACCAGCGGCATGCCGATGCGCGCATTGGACGAGATGTTCAATCCTGGAATCACACCGGAGAAGTTCAGGAAGAGAACCGTGAAGAAGATCGTCGCCAGGAGCGGGAGGAACTTCTTACCGTTTTCCTTGCCGAGTACTTCGTCGGCGATCTGCTCCTTGACGAAAACCACACCGGCTTCCATCACGTTCTGCAGGCCGCGCGGCACGATCTTCGGCGAGCGGAAAGCCAGCAGGAACACGATCACCACAACGGCGGTCATCAACAGGCGGACCAGCATCAGACGATCGAGTTCGAACGGCGTACCCTCGAACAGCACTGCTGGAGGGAAGAAGTCGGACAGCGATGGCGCGTGGAACTCGCCCGCCGCCAAAGTGATGACGCTCAGCGTTCTCTCCCGTGTTCGGGCCGCGGGTACGACGGTCATTCCCGCGGTTCGATCGGACATTTACGATCAATGGGGTCGACTCTGGTCGGCTCGAAATTCGACAGCCGCTCGTACGGTGTAACCCGTATCGGCTTCTGTTCGGGCGTCGGCGACATCGTCGACATGCTTCAACCGGGCACATTTCACCCGGATCGGCAGTAAGCATAGCGGCACCGGGCGGGATCGTCATGATCCCCCCTGGTAACTCGAGGCAATGCCCCGAGTTGGTCGGGCCGAGCCTCTAGCTTGGGCGCTTGCTTACCAAGACTTTACCAAGCTATCTACGACAGTGCGTAGCTGGGTGGGATTATTCCTGCTCGGAAGCCGTTTCGCCGTCTCCCGCGCGTGTCGTGACGTACGGAACCTTCTGGCTCACAACGCCGTACGTCTCGGCACCGAGAACGATCAGCAGGGCTCCTACCACCGTAAAGAACAGCGCGGGCCTGCTGTAGAAGTCGAATTGGTTGAGCACCACGATCACCAGCAGCGCCACCAGCATCTTGCCGACCCAGCTGACCAGCATGACCGCGCCCGCCATGGTGGGCGGCAGCTTGGCGCCGAGCAGCACCGCGACGACCGTGGTGAGGATGAACCCACCACCGATCGCGGCGCCCAGCAGCGCGCCCCACAGACCGGGCATCCCGGCCACCGCCGCGGCGATCGCCACGGAGACGACCACGAGCACGCCGAGGCCGATCAGGCCGTAGCGCAGCGCGGCGCGCAGGGGGGCGTCGGGGCCTGGCACGGTTTTGGGTGTAAAGCTCACGGCCCGAACTTTACCTTGCACGCCGAACTCAGTGCTGCGTCGACTCTGTTCTGCGCACGGACGGGATCGCGGTCACTACCAGCGCGAACACCAATCCGCCTGCCACCAGCAAGACAACAAGACGTCTATCCATCAATGAAGTTCCCACCGCGCCGAACGCGAGAACGCCGACCCATAAATAGATCAGCAAGACCACGCGCCGGTGCGAATGTCCGATCTGGAGCAATCGATGGTGCAGATGCATTTTGTCCGGTGTGGAGAAACTCACGCCTGCGCGCACCCGGCGCACGATCGCCAGCAACAGGTCGAGCACCGGAATGAACATCACCGCGCCGACCAGCAACAGCGGCGACAGCAAACCCACAATGTCGCGCGGGCCGTACCCCTGCAGCGGAATTCGGCCGGAGGCGCCGGTGGATACCGCGGCCAAGATCAAACCGATCATCATCGAGCCGGTATCGCCCATAAATATTCGGGCGGGCGAGAAATTGTGCGGCAGAAATCCGAGGCAGGCGCCCGCCAGCGCGGCGGCCAGCAACGCGGGCGGATAGGTGTCGACCGAGCCGCCCTGGTCGTACAGCAAACCGATGGAGAACACGAAAACAGCGGTCGCGCAGATCAAACCGAGACCGGCGGCCAGGCCGTCCAAACCGTCGACGAAGTTCATCGCATTCACGAGGGTGACGGTGATGCCGACGGTGACCAGCCCGCCCTGCAACGCGTCGAGCACGACGGTGGTGTCGTTGAAGGGGTTATAGATCACGTACCAGCTCAGGCCCATCACCGCCATGACGCCCGCCGCGGTGATCTGGCCGACGAACTTGGTGAGCGCGTCCAATCCCCATCTGTCGTCGACGATGCCGACCAGCACGATGATCGTCGCGGCGACCAGCACCGCCGGAATGTCCGGGGCGTAGTCGAAACCTCTTCGCAGCGCAGGCAATTGGTGCGCGAACAACACCGCGGCGACGACGCCGACATACATGCCGACACCGCCCATCCGCGGCACCGGCTTCACGTGCACATCGCGCTCACGTGGCACCGCCACCGCGCCGAACGCGATGGCGAGTACCCGGACACCGCCGGTGGCCAGGAAGGTCACCGTGGCCGAGACGAGCAGCACGAGCAGTAGCTCGCGCAGGGGAACGACTGAGCTCATCAGCGGCGTGCGATCACCGCTGCGCGGAGCTGATCAGGGCTTCCGGCACCATCCCGAGCACCTCCGCGATATCGGCCACCGGCACAGCGCCCTCCCGCAACACCCGCGGCTGATCCGCGGTGAGGTCGACGATCGTCGAGGCGAGGGCGTGCTCGGCCGGACCGCCGTCGAGATACACACTCGCCAGCGACCCCAACTGCTCACGCGCCTGCGCGGCGGTGGTCGCGGGCGGCCGCCCCGACACATTGGCGCTCGAAACCGCCAGCGGGCCGACCTCACGCAACAATTCGAGCGCCACCGGATGCAACGGCATCCGCAACATCACCGTGCCACGGGTATCGCCGAGATCCCACGCCAGTGAAGGCGCTGCCTGCACAACAAGACTCAGCGCACCGGGCCAGAACGCGCGAATCAGCTCCCTGGCCTGCGGCCGCACCGAGAACACCAGTCCATCGATCGTGTGCCACGACCCGACGAGCACCGGCACCGGCATATCCCGCCCGCGCCGCTTGGCGGCCAGCAGATCGCTCACCGCGGCGGAGTCGAACGCGTCGGCAGCGAGTCCGTAGAGCGTGTCGGTAGGCATCACGACCAATCGCCCGGACTTCAACGCGCTGGTCGCCGCCGTAATCCCAGCGGCACGCGAGTCGCTCTCGGCACAGTCATAGACGGTACTCACTGTTCCGCCTCTCCGGGTATTTAGCGGGTCGTAGGTGCGGCAAGAGTGTAGCTGTCGAGGCTCCCCCGCCTCTCCGCGCCTATTGGCCAGACCGGGTGCGAGTCGATTTGCGTTGGCGGCCAGACGATGGTCTGGGCCGGGTCAGCCCGTACCCGGCGAGTTACCCATGTTGGTACGAGATCAGCTATCTCGATAGATGCTCGGAGTGTGCTGGATGAAGGGTCGCTTGTTGGACCTTGGGATTCGACTGCGGCCGGCGTTTGCCGGTCACGAACGACAGAGGTCGACTGACGTCTCGGCGTCGGTCAGGAATCAGCGGCGCGCGACGACGAAGCGGGGCTTGTCGGCGAGGTCGGTGTGTTCGACGATGTCGGTGAAGTCGGCTGCCGAGAGCAGGGCTGCCACTCCCCCGCCGTTGGTGTCGTCGTGTTCGACCGCGGTCGCGCCGCCGGGGCGGAGGAGCCGCGCGATGGTGGGGACCATGGCCCGGATGACGTCGAGGCCGTCGGGGCCGCCGAAGAGGGCGCGGTGGGGATCGTGGTCGGCTACCTCGGGGTCGAGGATCGCGGCTTCGGGGATGTAGGGCGGGTTGGAGACCACCAGGTCGACGCGACCCGTCAGCGGGGTGAGCAGGGCCGGGTCGGTGACGTCGTCGGCGTACAGGGTGATCGGGGTGTCGCCCTCGGCGATGCGGGTGTCGGCGTTGCGGCGGGCCCAGGTGAGGGCGCCAGGGTCGAGCTCGACGGCGTGGACCACTGCGTCGGGGCGAGCGTGGGCGATGGCCAAGGCCAGTGCGCCCGAGCCGGTGCACAGGTCGACGACGATCGGTGCGTGGTTGTGCGGGAGCGTCTCGAGGTAGGCAAGCGCCCACGCGAACAGCAGTTCGGTCTCCGGGCGCGGCACGAAGACCCCGGGGCCCACAGCGAGGTCGATCTCGCCCATGACAGCCGTTCCGGTCAAGTGCTGCAAGGGAATTCGCGCGGCCCGCTGCTCGATCAGCGCGCGATACCGGTCGGCGATCTCGGGCTCGACCATGGGGATCAAGGCCAGCCGCATGCGCTCGGTACCGAGCACATGGGCGGCCAGGCTCTCCGCGTCGGGCAGGGGCGAACCGACGCCCGCCTCGGCCAACCGCGCGGCGGCCTCGACGATCAGCGGCCGCAGCCCAAGGCGTTCGGTCATAGCGCTCCTCCTCGGTGTGCTCGGGCGTGCTGTGTGGTCGCGCGAGCTACTTCCGGCGGGCACTGACCGCTCGTGCGGGGTCCGGACGGCAGGCTCGGAAGCGCTGTGTGGGTACACACGCTGTTGCCTCCGGGCGCGCTCACGCTCGGATTACTCGGCCGCCATGCGCGCTTCGCGGTCGGCCTTGCCGAGCGCGTCGAGCAGGGGGTCGAGATCACCATCGAGGACGGCGTCGAGATTGTGCGACTTGAAACCGATGCGGTGATCGGCGATCCGGTTCTCCGGGAAGTTGTAGGTGCGGATCCGCTCGGAACGGTCGACCGTGCGGATCTGGCTGGCGCGCCCGGCCGCGGCTTCCTGGTCGGCCTGCTCCTCGGCCAGAGCTTGCAGCCGGGCGGCGAGCACCTGCATGGCGCGCGCCTTGTTCTGCAGCTGGGAGCGTTCGTTCTGGCAGGTCACCACGATGCCCGACGGCAGGTGGGTGATACGGACCGCGGAGTCGGTGGTGTTGACGCCCTGGCCGCCCTTGCCGGAGGACCGGTAGACGTCGATGCGCAGGTCGGTCTCGTCGATCTGCACCTGCTCGACCTCGTCGGGCTCGGGATAGATCAGCACGCCCGCGGCGGAAGTATGAATGCGGCCCTGCGATTCGGTCACCGGCACGCGCTGCACCCGGTGCACCCCGC
This sequence comes from Nocardia sp. IBHARD005, assembly GCF_052814245.1. Taxonomy (NCBI): domain Bacteria; kingdom Bacillati; phylum Actinomycetota; class Actinomycetes; order Mycobacteriales; family Nocardiaceae; genus Nocardia; species Nocardia sp. IBHARD005. Next base: position 1,250,525 of record NZ_CP199935.1, on the reverse strand, counting down.
CCTCGAACTTGAATCGCGACCACACCCCGTCGCGCGCGGCGTCCTTGCTCTTGATCGACAGCGTCGCGTCCTTGTATCCGCCCAGGTCGGAATAGGTGACGTCGAGCGTCTCCACCTTCCACCCGTGCCGCTCGGCGTAGCGGATGTACATGCGCGCCAGATCCGCCGCGAACAGCGCCGATTCCTCGCCACCTTCGCCGGACTTCACCTCGAGCACCACATCGTCGCCGTCGTGCGGGTCGCGGGGGGCGAGCAAGTCGGCAAGAGCCTGCTCGAGTTCCACGAGCTGCGTCTCGAGCCCTGGCACCTCCGCGGCGAACGAGGCGTCGTCGGAGGCCAGCTCACGGGCGGCCTCCAGGTCGTCGCGCACGGTCTCGAGCTTGCGATAGGTGCTCATCACCGGCGCCAGCTCGGCGAACCGCTTCCCCACCCGCCGCGCCGCACCCGCGTCGTTGTGCAACGACGGATCGGCGAGCTGAGCCTCGAGGCCCGAGTACTCGGCTAGCACGTCATCGATGGCGGAAGGGGCCGTCTGATCGGCCATGCGTTGAGCTCCTACTGGAATGGACGGCTGGAATATCTCTTGGAATGCACGGCCGGGAGGTCTTTCAGGCCGAAGGCCGTTTCTCGGCCGCCTCGATCTGGACTGAGCGGAGGGTGCGACGAAGGAGTACCCGGAGGGAGGGAAGATCGAGGCCTCGGGGCCGAGAACCGCGGCGCCCGCGCCGCCAAAAGGTGACGCCCGGCCTGCGTGAGCAGTACCGGGCGTCGGGGGAGGTAACTAGGAGGCGTCTTCGGCCTTCTTGGCACCCGCGCGCTTGCCGTAGCGAGCCTCGAAGCGAGCCACGCGGCCGCCGGTGTCGAGGATCTTCTGCTTGCCCGTGTAGAACGGGTGGCACTGCGAGCAGACCTCGACCGAGATCTGGCCGGACTCCTTGGTGGAGCGAGTCTGGAAGGTGTTGCCGCAACCACACACAACGGTGGTGTCGACATACGTGGGGTGGATTCCTGCCTTCATGGGCGTCCTCTCGATAATGGTCGCCGGGTCGTAGCTCCATGGAGTGGAGTACGTGAACCGGAACCGACTAGGCGGGAGTCTGCGAGACCTCGCAGACACACAGCGGTCCAGTATGCCAGATCAGGCCGCACCCCTTCAGAACACCCCCCACCTCCGCTTTGTTCCCTGTTACATCGCGGCTGGCGCCGCGGGTTCTCGGCCTGTTCCCCTCCACTCAGTCCAGATCAAGGCGGCCGAGAACGAGCAAGGGCCCCGCCGAAGCGAGGCCCTTGCTGCTGAATGTCAGACGATCACTCGTCGAGAGCGCTCGGTGCGGTCTTGGAGACCGTCATCAAGAACTCGAGGTTGTTCTTGGACTTGCGCAGACGATCCATCAGCAGATCGATCGCCTGGTGCGAGTCCAGACCCGACAGCACGCGCCGCAGCTTGTGCACGACCGCCATCTCGTCGGGCGAGAGCAGCAGCTCGTCGTGCCTGGTGCTCGACGGGTTGATGTCCACCGCGGGGAACACGCGCCGCTCGGCGATCTTGCGGTCGAGCTTGAGCTCGGCGTTGCCGGTGCCCTTGAACTCTTCGAAGATCACCGTGTCGCCGGTGGAACCGGTCTCCACCATCGCCGTGGCGATGATGGTGAGCGAGCCACCGTTCTCGATGTTGCGGGCCGCGCCGAGGAAACGCTTCGGCGGGTACAGCGCGGTCGAGTCGACACCACCGGAGAGGATACGACCCGATGCGGGCGAGGAGTTGTTGTACGCACGACCCAATCGGGTGATCGAATCGAGCAGCACCACAACGTCTTTGCCCATTTCCACCAGACGCTTGGCACGCTCGATGGCGAGCTCGGCGACGGAGGTGTGGTCACCCGGCGGGCGGTCGAAGGTGGAGGCGATGACCTCACCCTTCACCGAACGCTGCATGTCGGTGACCTCTTCGGGACGTTCGTCGACCAGCACAACCATGAGGTAGCACTCGGGGTTGTTGATCGCGATCGCGTTGGCGATGTCCTGCATGATCGTGGTCTTACCCGCCTTGGGCGGGGACACGATCAGCGCACGCTGGCCCTTACCGATCGGCATGATCAGGTCGATCACGCGCGTGGTGAGCTTGTTCTGCGCGGTTTCCAGGCGCAGCCGCTCGTTCGGGTACAGCGGGGTGAGCTTCTGGAACTCCGGCCGACGACGCGCCGCTTCCAGCTCGCCACCGTTCACGGTGTCGAGGCGAACCAGCGGATCGAACTTCTGTCGCTGGTTGTTCTGCTCGCCGTCGCGCGGGGCGCGCACCGCACCGGTGATCGCGTCACCGCGGCGCAGGCCGTTCTTGCGAACCAGGTTCATCGACACGTACACGTCGTTGGGGCCGGCGAGGTAGCCGGAGGTCCGCACGAACGCGTAGTTGTCGAGGACATCGAGAATGCCCGCGACCGGCTGCAGGACGTCGTCCTCGCGAATGTCGTAATCGCGGGGCTCGGTCTGGCCACCGCCGACGGGACCACCATCGCGGTCACGACCACGACGACGCTCACGGAATCGACGACCCCGGCGACCGCGGCCGCCTTCCTCGTCGTCACCACCGCGGTCGTCGCGGGGACCGCGATTACCGCCGCTGTTGCCGTTCTGGCTCTGATTCTGGTTGCGCTCGTTCTGATTACGGTCGCCACCGGTGCGCTCGCCACGGTCGTTGCCGCCACGGTCGTTACCGTTGCGCTCGCCACGCTCGGCGCCGTTGCGCTCGCCACGATCGCGCCGGCGATCGCCGGAGTCGCCGCCCTCGGCCTTGTCGGCCTGCTTGGTCTCCTCGGCGCGGCTCTCCGCGGAGGCGCGGTTCTCGGCGGGGGCATTGTCGCCACCACCGGAACGAGCCTGGTCACGCCCGCGACGCTGCCTGCCACGACCACGCTGGCCACCATCGCGACCGGAATCCTCGCCTGCGTCGGCGGGGGCATCGGTCTTGACCTGCTCGGTCGCGGCCTGTTCGGCCGGAGCCTCGACGGTCTTGGGCTCGCTGGCCTTGACCTCGGCGGGAGCCTGCTTCTCGGCGGGCGCGGCCTGCTTGTCGGCCTTGGCGGACTTGTCCACCTTCGCGGGCGCTTCGTTCTTGGCAGGCGCGTCGTTCTTGGCGGGAGCGTCGTTCGCGACAGGCGCGGTGGCCGTCACGGCGGCGGCAGGCTTGTCGCCCTTGGCAGGCGCTCCGGATTGATTTTCCTTGATAGCGGCGATGAGATCGCCCTTACGCATTCCGGAGGTACCTCGGATACCGAGCTCCCCCGCCAGTGCGCGCAACTGCGGCAACAGCATTCCAGTCAGCCCCGATCGTGCGACGTCGGTTTGTTCGCTCATTTTCGAAATCTGTCCGGATTCACTTTCGCGGCTGCCCGAGTTCGTAGGGTTGGAATCCACCCCGGGTGTCGCGAGCAGGTCCGTTTCTGTCACGGAAGTCCTTTCCTTCCCTCGAATGCCGTGTGCTGATTCGAGGGTTCCGTTCCGTAGACCCGGCAACATATGCCGAGCTCGGATTATGCGTCCATGTTCGACGCCTGTGCCGTACTACCCGCCGCGGGAGGACCGGAGGCCTTCGCCACCAGAAGACAGTGGTGAGGGGAGCGATTGCCCTGATGAAGCACCGGCGTCTGATGCGCACGATGTACGGACTTGCTCAGAATAGCTGCCTTTTGCGAACAACGGCAAGGCAGGCACGCCGTCAGTCGATCGATACCCCGTCCGCGATGCCGGGTTCGACCACGCGCAGACCGTCCGATTCTGCCTGTTTGCGCAGGTCATCGGGGAATTCTTCGGTGGTCAAGGCGAGAATTGTCGGGCCGGCGCCCGAGACCGTCGCCGCGATACCCGCGGCGCGCAGCCGCTCGATCCACTGGGTTGTCAGCGGTAGCGCGGGGGCACGCTGGGTCTGGTGCAACCGGTCGGCGGTGGCCGACATGAGCAGATCGGGGCGTTCGGTGAGCGCGACGACGGCCAGCGCCGCCCGGCTGACGTTGAACACCGCGTCACCGTGGGGCACCTGCTCGGGCAGCAGCCCGCGGGTGTGGGCCGTGGAGGAGCGTTCCTGGGGGATCAGCACCACCGGGCGCAGCGCGGGCGCCGGGGTGAGCCGCACGGCCCGGTAGGCGCGCGGCTGCGCGGCATCGGTTTCGGTCCACGACACCACGATTGCGCCGAGCACGCTGGCAGCGGCATTGTCGGGGTGGCCTTCGAACTCCGAGGCGAGCTGCACCAGCCGGTCGTCGTCCATGCGCAGTGCCGGGTCGAACTTCGCGGCCAGCCCGGCGCCCGCGGCCAGCCCGCCGACCACGGCCGACGCGCTCGAACCCAGCCCACGCGAGTGCGGAATCACGTTGCGGCACACCACGTCGAGACCGTCGGCCCACACACCAAGCGATTCCAGTCCACGCTCGATCGCGCGGACCACCAGATGTGTTGGACCCCACGGCACGTCGTCGGCGCCTTCACCCTCCACCCGGATGTCGAGTCCCGATTCGGTAGTGCGCACCACGATTTCGTCGTAGATGCCCAATGCCATTCCCAGGCAATCGAATCCGGGCCCGAGGTTGGCCGTGGAGGCGGGAACACGCACGGTCACTTCGAGACCGGCGGGCAGGGTCGCTGTCATCAGCGTGGGCTCGGGTGCGGCCAACTCAGGCCAGCTCGAGTGCACGGGCGATGGCGACCGGGTCGACGGCGATCGGCTTGACCTCGGGCATGCCGGCCAGCGCGTTGTCGGGATCCTTGAGACCGTTGCCGGTGACGGTGCACACGACGGTCAGCCCCGAATCCAGCCAGCCTTCCTTGCGCGCGGCCAGCAGACCGGCCACGCTCGCGGCCGACGCGGGCTCGACGAAGACGCCCTCTTTCGCGGCGACGAGGCGGTAGGCGGCCAGGATCTCCTCGTCGGTGGCCGCGCGGAACGCACCACCGGACTGCTCCTTGGCCTCCATCGCACCGTTCCACGACGCCGGGGCGCCGATCCGGATCGCGGTCGCGATGGTCTCCGGGTCCTTCACCGGCGCACCGTTGACCAGCGGCGCGGCACCGGCGGCCTGCACGCCGAGCATGCGCGGCAGCACCGAGGTGATGCCGTCGGCGTGGTACTCGCGGTAGCCACGCCAGTAGGCGGTGATGTTGCCCGCGTTACCGACCGGAAGCACGTGCACATCGGGCGCCTTGCCGAGCACATCGCAGATCTCGAACGAGGCGGTCTTCTGGCCTTCGATACGCGCCGGGTTCACCGAGTTCACGAGGCCGACCTGCGGGAACTCCGCGGTCACCTTGCGTGCCAGTTCGAGGCAGTCGTCGAAGTTGCCCTCGACCTGGATGATCTTGGCGCCGAGCATCACGGCCTGGGCCAGCTTGCCCATCGCGATCTTGCCCTGCGGGATCAGCACCGCGCACTCCATGCCCGCGCGGGTGGCGTACGCCGCGGCCGAGGCCGAGGTGTTGCCGGTCGACGCGCACAGCACGGCCTTCTGGCCGCGGTACTTGGCGTCGGTCATCGCCATGGTCATGCCGCGGTCCTTGAACGACCCGGTGGGGTTGGCACCCTCGACCTTGAGATACACCTCGCACCCGGTGAGCGCGGACAGGTGCGGCGCGGGGACCAGCGGGGTACCGCCCTCGAACAGGGTGACCGGCTCCCAGTCGGCCGCACCGGCCAAGCGGTCACGGTAGGCAGCGATCAGACCGGGCCAGCGCGAGTGCACGCCCAACTGCGGTGCGATTCCAGTCGTGCTCATGCAATCGCTCCCTGCGTCGCGGCGCAACCACGCGCACACGTGTTGTCTGTATACGATGCGGTGCGAATGTCGGCGACGCCGCGCACATTCCGCGTCATTCTTCGGTGCCTTCCAATCTCAAAACGCTGGTCACAGCTGTGACGGATTCCATCTCGGCCAGTACTGCGACAGTATCTGCCAGCGACGACTCCACCGCATGGTGGGTGACGACCACAAGCCGGGCGCCGTCGCCGTGGCCCTGCTGACGCACGGTGGAGATGCTCACCCCGTGCTGGGCGAAGGTGTCGGCGACCGCGGCGAGTACGCCGGGACGGTCCTCCACCTGCAGGTTCACGTGATAGCGGGTGGGGGTGTCGCCGATCGGCGCGATCGGCAGTTCAGCATAAACCGATTCGCCGGGTGCGCGACCACCGTAGAACTTGTTACGCGCGGCCATCACCAGGTCACCGAGCACGGCCGACGCGGTGGGGGCGCCACCGGCACCCTGGCCGTAGAACATCAGGCGACCGGCGTTGTCGGCTTCGACGACGACAGCGTTGAACGCACCGTTGACCGAGGCCAGCGGGTGCTTGCGCGGGATGAGCGCCGGGTACACGCGCACCGAGACGCGATCCTTGCCGCCTTCTTCCAGTGTCGGCTCGCCCGGACCGGCCGAGACGCGCTCGCAGATGGCGAGCAGCTTCACCGTGCAGCCGACGGCCGACGCGGTCTCCAGGTCCTCGGCGGTGATCTTGGAGATGCCTTCGCGATAGACATCGGCCGCGGTCACACGGGTGTGGAACGCCAGCGAGGCCAGGATCGCGGCCTTGGCGGCGGCGTCGTAGCCCTCGACATCGGCGGTGGGGTCGGCCTCGGCGTACCCGAGGGCGGTGGCCTCGGCGAGCACGTCGTCGTAGGCGGCGCCGGTCTCGTCCATCGCGGAGAGGATGAAGTTGGTGGTGCCGTTGACGATGCCGACGACCTTGTTCACCCGGTCACCCGAGAGCGACTGGATCAGCGGGCGAACCACCGGGATCGCACCGGCGACGGCGGCCTCGAAGTACAGGTCGGCGCGGCTGCGCTCGGCGGCGGCGGCGAGTTCACCGGTGTAGTCGGCCAGCAGCGCCTTGTTGGCGGTGACGACGGATTTGCCCGCGTTGAGCGCGTCGCCGATCAGCTTGCGGGCGGGGTCGATGCCACCCATGACCTCGACGACCAGGTCCACGTCGTCGCGGGCGACGAGCGCGGCGGCGTCGGTGGTGAGCAGCTCGGCGGGCAGACCGCGGTCCTTGCTGAGGTCGCGCACCGCGACACCGCGCAGCACGAGCGGCGCACCGACGCGCGAACGCAGGTCATCGGCGTGCTCGCACAGCACGCGAACCACCTCGGTGCCGACAGTGCCCATCCCGAGCACGGCTACGCCGAGCGGACGCCCCGCATCTTTGGTGCCGTTCATTCTTCCACCTCCAGGCTGAGCAGGTCCGCCACCGTTTCCCGGCGCAGAATCAGTCGCGCCGCACCGTCACGCACCGCGACCACGGCGGGCCGGGTGAGCAGGTTGTAGCGGCTCGACATCGAGTAGCAGTACGCACCGGTCGCCGCCACGGCCACCAGGTCACCGGGGGCCGCGTCGGCGGGCATCCAAGTGTCACGAATGACGATATCGCCACTCTCGCAATGCTTTCCGACTACGCGCGCGACGACCGCATTGGCGTCCGAGGAGCGCGAGACCAGACGGCAATCGTAGTCGGCCTGGTACAGCGCGGGGCGGATATTGTCGCTCATCCCGCCGTCCACGCTGACGTAGCGACGGCGCGCGCCACCGTCGAGTTCGACATCCTTGATGGTGCCGACCTCGTAGAGGGTGACGGTACCGGGGCCCGCGATGGCGCGACCCGGTTCCACGGCGATGGTCGGCTCCGGCAGCCCGGCACGGGCGGCCTCGGCGGCCACCAGGGCGCGCAGGTTGGTGGCGAATTCGCCCAGCGGCGGCGGGTTGTCGCTCGGCAGGTACGAAATGCCGAGACCGCCACCCAGATCCAGGGTCGAGATCTGCGCGGTACGTTCGATGCCGAACTTGTCGATGGCCTCGCGCAGCAGGCCGAGCATGCGGCGCGCGGCGATCTCGAAACCGTCGAGTTCGAAGATCTGCGAGCCGATGTGGCTGTGCAGGCCGACCAGGCGCAGGTTGTCGGCCTCGAAAACGCGGGCAAGCGCCTCCATGGCGTCGCCACCGGCGATCGAGAAGCCGAACTTCTGGTCCTCGTGGGCGGTGGAGATGTATTCGTGGGTGTGGGCTTCGACGCCGACGGTCACGCGGACCAGCACGTCCTGCACCACACCCGCCGCACCGGCGACCGCTTCGAGCCGCTCGATCTCGTAGAGCGAGTCGACGACCACGTGCCCCACACCGGCCGTGACGGCCGCTTCGAGCTCGGGCACCGACTTGTTGTTGCCGTGCAGCGCGATCCGCTCGGCCGGGAAACCGGCGTTCAGCGCGACGGCCAGCTCGCCGCCGGAGCACACGTCGAGGGAAAGGCCCTCGTCGCGGATCCAGCGCGCGATCTCGCCGCACAGGAACGCCTTGGACGCGTAGTGCACGCGGGCGTTGAGCCCGAACGCGGCGACCATGTCGCGGCAGCGCGAGCGGAAGTCGTCCTCGTCGATCACGAACAGCGGTGTGCCGAACTGCTCGGCGAGCTCGGTGACGGGCACGCCCGCCAGCGCGACCACACCGTCGTCAGCGCGCGAGGCATTGCGCGGCCAGACGTTCGCGGGGAGGTCGATCATCTCCCTCGGGTCGGTCGGGCGCTCGGCCAGACTCGGTGCGTGTGCGATCTCTGCGTGCCGGGGACCGGCCGGGTGTGCACTCATTGCGGTGCGTCCTCTCTGAAAAGAATGCCGGTGTTCACATGCGCTCCGGTGCGCTCACGCCGAGCAGAGCGAGGCCGTTGGCCAGCACCTGACGGGTCGCTTTGACCAGTTCGAGCCGGGCGGCGTTGAGCCCGGTGACCGCGTCGTCACCCTTGGGGAGCACGCGCATGTCGTCGTCGGACTGGAACGGGTGGTAGACACCGGCCAGTTCTTCGAGGTAGCGGGCGATGCGGTGCGGTTCGCGGGTATCGGCGGCGGTGGCGACCACGCGCGGGAAGTCGCCGAGGGTGCGGATCAGATCACCTTCGCGACCGGACGTCATCAGCGCGAAATCCGGTTCCACAGAAGCGAATTCGGCGTACTTCGCGGCGTTGCCGATAATGCTGTTCGTCCGCGAGTGCGCGTACTGGACGTAGTAGACCGGGTTCTCGCTGCTCGCCTTGGTCCACAGGTCGAGGTCGATGTCGATGCTCGAGTTCACCGAGGAACGCACCAGCGAGTAGCGCGAGGCGTCGACACCGATCTGCTCGACCAGGTCGTTGAGGGTTACCACGGTGCCCGCGCGCTTGCTCATCTTCACGGCGACGCCGTCGCGCACCAGGTTCACCATCTGCCCGATCAGCACCTCGACGGTGTCGGGGTTGTCGCCGAACGCGGCCGCGGCGGCCTTCAACCGGCCGATGTAGCCGTGGTGGTCGGCGCCGAGCATGTAGATGGCCAGGTCGAAGCCGCGGCCACGCTTGTTCTGGAAGTAGGCGATGTCACCGGCGATGTAGGCGGCGTTGCCGTCGCTCTTGAGAACCACGCGGTCCTTGTCGTCGCCGTATTCGGTGCTGGCGATCCACCACGCACCGTCCTTCTCGTACAGGTTGCCCGAGTTCTTGAGCTGCTCGACGGCCTGTTCGACGGCACCGGAGGCGAACAGTTCGCTCTCGTTGAAGTACACGTCGAAATCGGTGCCGAACTCGTGCAGGTCCGCGCGGATCTGGGCGAACATCTGCTGCACGCCCTCGCTGCGGAACACCTCGTGCCGCTCGTCGGCGGGCAGGGTGAGCACGTCGGGCTGCGCGGCGACGATGCTCGCGCTGATCTCGGCGATGTACTCGCCCGCGTACCCGTCTTCCGGGGTCGGTTCGCCCAGCGCGGAGGCGACCAGCGACTTCGCGAAGCGGTCGATCTGCGCGCCGTGGTCGTTGAAGTAGTACTCCCGGGTCACGTCGGCGCCCTGAGCGGCCAGGATGCGGCCCAGCGCGTCACCGACGGCGGCCCAGCGGGTGCCACCGAGGTGCACCGGACCGGTCGGGTTCGCGGAGACGAATTCGAGGTTGATCTTGGTGCCCGCCAGCGCGAACCCGGTGCCGTAGATCTCCCCCGCGGCCAGGATCTGGCTCACGATCGCGCCCTGCGCCGAGGCGGCGAGGCGGATGTTGAGGAACCCGGGGCCGGCGATCTCGGCCACATCGATACCCTCGGTCGCCGACAGCGCCTCGGCCAGCCAGCCTGCCAGCTCGCGAGGGTTGGTTCCGACCCGCTTGGCCACCTGCATGGCCACATTCGTGGCATAGTCGCCGTGTTCGGGGTTGCGCGGACGCTCCACTGTGACCTGCTCGGGCAGGACCGACGAGTCCAGTCCGCGTTCGACAAGCACCTTCGCCGCGGTGGTACGAAGGAGATCTGCAAGGTCAGCTGGAGTCACGAGTCTCTATCCTATTGGCTGGACCCCTTGCAACCACGACCGCCCGCCATGAACCCACCGATCCACACGTCGAAAGAGCACAACGAGCGATGCCTAGCAGGACCAGCGCCACATCAGCCAAGGCCGTGCGGGCCGCGGGGAAGTCGTCTCCGTCCCGCAAGACCCGCAAGGGCAACCTTCCGGGCAAGCAGCGCGACACCCCATGGGTGCTGCTCGGCGCCGGCGTCGCCATCGTCGCGCTGATCGGCCTGCTGGCCTACAGCCTGGTGCCCAAGTACCTGGACCAGTCCGCGATCCGCGACGCCCAGACCGACCTCAAGGAATGGGTCCCCTCCAAGGAGAACCAGGACCCGTCGGCGAAGATCGACGGCGTGGTGAAGTCGGAGTACCCGGCCGGCCTGCACGTGACCGCCAGCCAGCGCGTGGCCTACGACAAGACCCCCGCCTTCGGTGGTCCGCACGACGGCGCGTGGGCCAACTGCACGGGCACCGTGTACGCCAAGCCGATCCGCATGGAGAACGCGGTGCACTCGCTCGAGCACGGCGCGATCTGGATCGCGTACAACCCCGACAAGGTCGACGCGGCCGGTGTGGAGAAGCTGTCGAACTTCGTCAAGGGCCGTCAGTACTCGCTGATGTCGCCGTACCCGGGTCTGGAGTCGGCGATCTCGCTGCAGTCGTGGGGCCACCAGCTGAAGCTGGACAACGCCGACGACGCGCGGATCAAGCAGTTCATCTCCGCCCTGCGCGAGAACCCCTACGCCTACCCCGAGGTCGGCGCGAGCTGCTCGAACCCGATCTTCGACGCGAACAACCCGCCGCCGTTCGACTCCACGCCCTACGGTCCGGAAGCGGTGCCGATGGACGGTAAGGGCCTGACCCCTGACACGACCGAACTCGGTGGCGGCGGCATCGGCTCCGGCATCCCCGGCCTGCCGAACATCCCCGTGCCGGGCGGCCTGCCCTCGGGTCAGTAGTGAGCGCGCCGGAAGAGAGCACCGTCGAACCCGACGACACCGCACCCGAGCCGAGCGCGCGACGCCCGGCCGGGGCGGTACTCGTCCTCGGCGCGATCGGTCTGCTACTGCTTGGCGCGGTGGCGGGCGTGCTGTTGCGGATGCCGCTGGAGCAGAACTCCGAACCCGAGCCGAGCGCTGTCGACATCGGTTTCAGCCAGGACATGGCGGCCCACCACGCGCAGGCCGTCGACATGGCCGGGGTGGCGCTGATCGCCTCGACCGACAACGACGTGCGCCGCCTCGCCTACGACATCCTGACCACCCAGCAGAACCAGATCGGCCGCATGCAGGCCTGGTTGCAGCTGTGGGGCGAGTCCAACCAGAACGTCGACGGCTACATGGGCTGGATGACCGACGACCACGGCAGTACCGGCCACCACGGCGGCACGACCGAACCGGCGATGTCGGGCCCGATGCAGTCGATGCCAGGCATGGCGAGCCAGGAGGAGATGACCGCGCTCCGCCAGTCCACCGGCCCCGCCCTTGACACGATGTTCCTGCAACTGATGCTGCGCCACCACCAGGGCGGCGTCCCGATGCTCGACTACGCCGCCGAGCACGCCGACACCACCGCGGTCCGCACCCTGGCCGCGACCATGTCGAAAACCCAAGAGGGCGAATCGCAGCTGATGACCACCATGCTCGCCGCGCGCAACGCCACCCCCCTCCCCTTCAACTGACCACCGCGGCCGGACCGGTCCATCCCCCGGTCCGGCACAGTTTTTGGCGCACCGCACTCGATGCGATACGCTGTCGCTGCCCGATCGCCTCACCGCGACCGGCATCTATCCCGCCCTCGTAGCTCAGGGGATAGAGCGTCTGCCTCCGGAGCAGAAGGCCGCAGGTTCGATTCCTGCCGAGGGCACAGATTCGAGGCCCCGTCCGTTCGGTCGGGGCCTCGTTTTTTCGATAGTCAGGTTTGATCTCGCACGGTTCCACACGTTGTGGGGGCAGGCGCCCCCGATGACATCAGGAGCGTTGCCATGACGAATCCACAAGAACCGCCCGTCGAGCCGGGGATGCCGTCCGGGCCGCCGGGGTCCGACTATCCGGGTGGGCCGGATGTGCTCGCGCCGCCGCCCGCGCCGAAGAAGAAGCGGACCGGGTTGTTCATCGCGCTCGGTGTTGTCGCACTGGTGGTGATAGGTGCCCTGGTCATGGGCGTGGTGCTCACGTTGCAGGGGCGTACGCCGTTGTCGTCGGACGAGACGCAGATCGATGTCGCGGTGCGCGATTTCTACGACACGCTCGATTCCGAGGGTTTCATCGCCGCCGCGCAGCTGGCCTGCCAGGCCGACCGCACCGAGATCGACAATCTCACCCCCGAGCAGCGCGAGCAGTTCGACAAGGCGACGGTCCAGGTGACCATCGACGATGTGAAAGACATCGTCATCACCGGTGACGATGCGAAGGCGACGGTGGTCGGCAAGCTGACGCTGTCGGTGGAGGGCGAGCAGCCCAATACCGAGTCGAGCACCGAGGAGCACCTCACCAAGGAGGACGGCACCTGGAAGATCTGCTCGGCACCGGCCAACAAGCACTGACCGAACACCCGATGGCGCTCCCGGTATCGCCCGCAACCGCGGTTACCCTCGTGGGCACTTCGTGACGGAACCGCACCGGACCAGCTACTTGGCACGATGTCCGACCGCAATCACGTCGTCGCACGGGATTTCTCCGGCCCCTGATTCGCCCGTTCGTGCACATCCCCGCACGTCAGGCGGGGTATCTTCCTTAGGTAAGCCTCATCATAGGATGGGGAACCTTGGTGGAAGGACGCGAATGACCTCGCGCAGTTGGAAACCTCTGGCCGGGCTGATGGCGGTCGCTGTGGCGACACTGGGCCTGGGCGCCTGCTCCTCCTCCTCGGGCAGCGCCGACGAGATCACCGTCTACAACGCCCAGCACGAGTCGCTCACCAAGGAGTGGGTCGCGGCGTTCACCGAGGAGACCGGCATCAAGGTCACCCTGCGGCAGGGTGGCGATACCGCGCTCGGCAACCAACTCGTCGCCGAGGGCGCCAACTCCCCCGCCGACGCTTTCCTCACCGAGAATTCCCCCGCCATGGCGCTGGTGGAGAACGCGGGCCTGTTCGCCGATGTCGACAAGGCCACCCTCGACCAGGTGCCGGACCGGTACCGTCCGTCGACCGGTAAGTGGACCGGAGTCGCTGCTCGCGCAACGGTTTTCGTCTACAACAAGGACAAGCTCCAGACCGCTGGGCTGCCCGCCTCCCTGCTGGATCTCGCGCAGCCGCAGTGGCAGGGCCGCTGGGCGGCGGGCACATCCGGCGCCGACTTCCAGGCGATCGTGGCGGGTTTGCTCGCGCTGAAGGGCGAGGACGTCACCCGCGCCTGGCTGCGTGGCATGAAGGCCAACGCGACCAGCCTGCAGAACAATGTCGCGACCATGAAGGCGGTCAACGCGGGCAATCCCGATGGTGGCGTGATCTACCACTACTACTGGTACCGCGACCAGGCCAAGACCAAGGAGGGCAGCGCGAACACGGCGCTGCACTACTTCAAGAACCAGGACCCCGGCGCCTTCGTCAGTGTGTCGGGCGGCGGCGTGCTGAAATCGAGCAAGAAGCAGGAGTCCGCGCAGAAGTTCCTGGCCTTCATCACCGCAAAGAAGGGCCAGGAGGTGCTGCGCGACGGCGATTCGATGGAGTACCCGGTGGCCGGCGATGTCGCCGCGAACCCCGCGCTGCCGCCGCTGGCCGACCTGCAGGCACCCGCGATCGATCCGAGCAAGCTCGACGCGAAGAAGGTCACCCAACTGATGACCGAGGCCGGGCTGCTGTAAGTGCGTGCCGCCCTGGCGAAGTCGACACCTCGGGTCGGTCGGCCCGGGGTGTTCGGCACGCTCCTCGCACTGGTGCTGACGGCGGCGACGTTCGTGCCGCTGGGCTACATCGTCTCGGTGCTGTTCGACACCGGGCTGAGCGAGGCTGCCACACTGGTGTTCCGGCCGCGGGTGGGTGAGCTGCTCGAGAACACCGCGCTGTTGGTGCTGTGCACGGTGCCGGTCTGCGTGGTGCTCGGGATCGGGCTGGCCTGGCTGGTCGAGCGCACCGAGGTGCCGGGACGGGCCTGGTGGGGACCGGTGCTGGTCGCCCCGCTCGCGGTGCCCGCGTTCGTCAACAGCTATGGGTGGGTGAGCGTTTTCCCGTCGATGCACGGGCTGCCGGCCGCCGTGATCGTGGCGACGATGTCGTATTTTCCGCTGGTGTACCTGCCGGTCGCGGCCACGCTGCGCAGGCTTGATCCGGCGATCGAGGAATCGGCGCGTGCGCTCGGCTCGGGGCCGGTGGCGGTCTTCTGGCGGATCACGGTGCCGCAGTTGCGATTAGCGGTGCTCGGCGGCGGACTGCTGATCGGGCTGCATCTGCTCGCCGAATACGGCGCGTTCGTGATGCTGCGTTTCGACACGTTCACCACGGCGATCTTCGAGCAGTACCAGAGCAGTTTCGCCGGTCCGGCGGGCAGCATGCTCGCCGGAGTGCTCGTGCTGTGCTGTCTGGCACTGCTCGGTGGCGAGTCGCTGCTGCGCGGCGATGCGCGCTACGCGCGGCTGGGCGGTGGTGCGGCGCGGGCCGGGCGGCCGATCGCGTTGGGTGGGCTGCGGGTGCCACTGTTCGGCGCGCTCGTGGCGGTGGTCGTCGGCGCGCTCGGCGTGCCACTGTGGACAATCGGGCGCTGGCTGTGGCTGGGCGGATCGGCGGTATGGGATACCGCGGAAATCGGTGCGGCACTGGGCCAGACGATCAGCCTGGCCGCCGTGGCCGCGCTGGTCACCACGCTGTGCGCCTTCCCCGTCGCCTGGATCGCGGTGCGCTCGACGGGCACGTTCGCCCGGCTGATCGAGGGCGCCAACTACATCACCAGTTCGCTGCCAGGCATCGTGATCGCGCTCGCCCTGGTGACCGTCACCATCCGCTGGACACCCCCGCTCTACCAAACGGTGTCGCTGGTCGTGATCGCCTACGCGCTGATGTTCCTGCCCCGCGCGCTGGTGAGCGTGCGGGCCGGACTCGCGCAGGTACCGGTCGGCCTCGAAGAGGTGTCACGGTCGCTGGGCGAATCGGCCTCGACCACCTTCTTCCGGGTTACCCTGCGCATGACAGCGCCCGCCGCCGCTTCGGCCGCCGCGCTCGTATTCGTCGCGGTGTCAACCGAACTCACCGCGACCTTGCTCCTGGCACCCACCGGCACCCGCACTTTGGCGATGCAGTTCTGGGCGAAATCGGGCGAACTCGATTACGCCGCCGCCGCGCCGTACGCCCTGATCATGATCATCGCCGCTGTACCGGTGACGTATCTGCTGTTCACGCAGTCACGCAAGGCGGCGGGCGTATGAGCACGGCGGCGGTAGCAACCACGCACGACGCCCGATCGCGTCGGATGAGCGGTCCGCGTCCGTCCGTCACCGGGCGTGGTGGATCTCGGGCATTCCGAAAGGACGCAGGATGAGCCGGCTTGTCGTCGAAGGGGTTTCGAAGAGTTTCGGTGCCACCAAGGTTCTCGATCACCTCGACCTCGACGTACCCAACGGCACGGCTGCGGCGGTGGTCGGCGCGTCCGGCTGTGGCAAGACCACCCTGCTGCGGGTGATCGCCGGATTCGAGGGCCCCGATACGGGTTCGGTGCAGCTCGGATCGGAAACCGTTGTCCGTCAGGGTCTTTGCGTACCGCCGCAGCGCAGGCGAATCGGTTACGTCGCCCAGGACGGCGCCCTGTTCCCGCACCTGAGTGTCGCCGACAATATCGCCTACGGCCTGCGCACCGGCCTGCGCGGCGCCGTCGACCGCCAACGCCGCGGCCGCGATCGCCCGCGCGTCATCGAACTCCTGGCCATGGTCTCCCTCGACCCGGACTACGCCGACCGCAAACCTCATCAACTCTCCGGCGGCCAGCAACAGCGTGTCGCGCTGGCTCGCGCGCTCGCCCGCAAACCCGACCTCATGCTGCTCGACGAACCGTTCAGCGCACTCGACACCGGACTGCGCGCCACCACCCGCCAGACCGTCGCCGACACGCTGCGCGCCGCGGGCATGACCAGCATCCTGGTCACCCACGATCAGGAGGAAGCGCTCAGCTTCGCCGAACAGGTCGCCGTCATGCGCGCGGGCCGGTTCACGCACGTCGGGCCGCCGCAGCAGGTCTATCACCAGCCCGCCGACCTGTTCACCGCCCGCTTCCTCGGCGATTGCGTCCTGCTCGATGCCCTCTGCGAAGCCGACATCGCCAAGTCCGTGCTCGGTCCCGTTCCGGTCCAGCCAGGCGCCCCCACCGGCGAAGTGACCCTGATGATCCGCCCCGAACAGCTCGCCGCCCAGGTGATCGGCGCCGACGAACCGCACTCCGGCCGCGTCACCGCTGTCGACTTCCGCGGCCCCGACGTCATCTTGACCATCGATCTCGCCGAGGGCGCGGGCACCGTGCGCGTGCGCCGCACCGGCATCGCCGCCCCCATCACCGGCGACCGCGTCCGCCTCAGCATCCACGGCCCCGCCGTCGCCTACTGCCCATTGCGATCACACTGATCCAAACTATCGCCGTGAGCACCGGCGCAGGGCACTATCAATGGCGAGGCGGGCGTGGCTGAGTGGTTGAGGCAACGGTCTGCAAAGCCGTTAACGCGGGTTCAATTCCCGCCGCTCGCTCTGTGGGGAAAAGCGGCTGGGTCGTGGAATGATCGTTTTCATGTCACGGCCCAGACCGCTCTCCCATGACCCGATCGCCGAGGCTTACCGGCAGTGGGTCGCCCACGGCTGGGAGTCGGTCGCCGATGGTATGGCCCTGGTGACCTCGCTGGTTCGGGCGCAGCAGATCGTGATGGCGCGGGTCGACGAGGCGCTCAAACCTTCCGGCCTGACGTTCTCCCGCTATGAACTCCTGCAATTGCTCAGTTTCAGCCGCACCGGCGCCCTGCCGATGGCCAAGGCGAGTGCGCGGCTACAAGTGCATCCGACGAGCGTGACCAACACCGTCGATCGACTCGAAGCCGCCGGGCTGGTGGTTCGCGTCCCGCACCCCAGTGACCGCCGGGCAACTCTCATCGAAATCACCAGCGCGGGAAGGAAATCCGTGGCCGATGCCACGGCGGCGCTGAACACCGAGGTGTTCGCCGAACCCGGGCTGCCACCCGACCAGGGCCGCGACCTGGTACGACTGCTGGCACAGTTCCGGCACGCCGCGGGCGATTTCGACGCCGACGACCCGGAAAACCTCGCATTCCACGCGACTTGGCAAGTGACTGGGGAATCTTCGGCCGATTCCCTTGGCAGCTAGCGCGAAAAGGTCCACGATGTAGCCCATGGTGCTGATCCTCGGGGTATCGGCGGGCGCGGGTGGAGCCCGTGCCGTGCTGACCCATTCCGATCAGCCCCACATGCCGCCCATCGACCGGATCCAGGTGCCGCGCCGGGCCGGGGGGTCAGTGGAGGAATCGGTACTCACCGCGATCCACCGCATGCGCGCGGCGGCGGCAGCACGCGACGAGTACATATCCGGTACCGCTGTCACCTGCCGTAGCGAACTACAGGCCGACGCGATCAGAGCCGCCGCGGGTCAGGCCGACTTCGCGATCGTCGACGAACCACTGGCCCAGTTGCGCTATCTGCGGTTCACCGGCCTGCTACCCGCCACCGAGTCGGTGATGCTCTACGACCTCGGCAGCTCCGGTTTGACCATCACCCACGCCGATTGCCGCACCGAAACCATCCTCGCGGGCAAACACAGCACCGTCCTCAGCGGCAACGGCTACGACGCGCTCCTGCGCTGGCAACTCGCCCGCAGTGGCGTCTGCGCCGACACACACGCCAGCCGCGAACACCGAGAATCGTTGAGCCGCACCAGAGTCGTCACCGCCGCCGATGCCGGCACCGGTGGCCGTGCGGTGCTGACCCGCAGCGACCTGGCCACGCTCTGCGAAGCGGGACTGCATCATTCGGCCTCGTTCGTGCGCCTGCTGATCGAGGAGACGGGGGTGCAGCCGGGAGCGCTGGCACTGCTGGGCGGCTGCACCCGCAACCCGAGTCTGCGCGCGGATCTGGCCCAGCTGATCGGCTTGCCGATCGTGTACGACCCTGAGCCGGAATATGTTTCGGCGCGCGGCGCGGTGCTGCTGTGTGCCCGCCGTCCCTCGGCGCGCTTGCGCATGCCGCGCCGGGGTACGGGTGCGATAGCGGTCCCGCCGCGCGCGGGCAGCCGCCGAAAACTTCTCGCCGCGGTCGCGGTGACCGCCACCCTCGGTGGCACGGTCGCCGGCCTGCTCAGCAACGACAACACCGCGGCGAGGTCCCCTGAACAGGGCACCGCGCCGACGACGGCGGAGTTCCTCGACGGCGCGCCGCGTTGGAAACCGAACTAGCGGTTGCTGAAGTTCGGCGGCCGCTTCTCGACGAAGGCGGCCATGCCTTCCTTCTGATCCTCGGTCGCGAACAGCGAATGGAACACCCGGCGTTCGAACAGCAGCCCCTCGGCGAGGGTGGTCTCGAACGAGCGGTTCACCGCCTCCTTGGCGATCATCGCGACCGGCAGCGACATCGACGCGATGGTCTGTGCGGCCTCGAGCGCGGTGTCGAGCAGTTCGTCGGCGGGCACCACCCGCGAGACGAGCCCGGACCGCTCGGCTTCCTCGGCACCGATCATGCGGCCGGTCAGGATCAGATCCATCGCCTTGGCCTTGCCGATCGCGCGGGTGAGACGCTGCGAGCCGCCGATGCCGGGGATGACGCCGAGCGTGATCTCGGGCTGACCGAACTTGGCGTTGTCGGCGGCGATCAGGATGTCGCACAGCATCGCCAGCTCACAGCCGCCACCGAGCGCGTAACCGGCGACGGCGGCGATGGTGGGCTTGCGGAAGCCGGCCAGGCGGTCCCAGCGGGCGAAGAAGTCGGCCAGGAACATGTCCATGTACGACTTGGGGGCCATCTCCTTGATGTCGGCGCCCGCCGCGAAGGCCTTCGCCGAGCCGGTGATCACGACGGCACCGATGGAATCGTCGCCGTCGAGTTCGTCGAGCGCGGCGATGACGTCGTCGAGGACCTGGGCGTTGAGGGCATTGAGGGCCTTGGGCCGGTTCAGGGTGATCCAGCCGACCCCGCCCTTCCCGTCGGTGCCGCCCTTGCGCTCCAGCAGAATCGTCTCGAATTCGGTCACGGCCACCCTCTTGTCAATCAACGGTCACGGATGGTGCTGACGATACCGAGGCGGATCGCTTTCCGGTGACACGTCCCTCCGGTCATGCGCAACGGCCGACGAATGCGCTCTGCGCTGACACTGTGGCACGCCGTCTGTGACGCATTCCACCACGTGCGATGTGCGGCACAATCGTCGACATGGGCAACGACCACTTCGTGCGGATCACCCGCCTGCGCGCACTGATCGACCACGAGAACACCGGCGAGGGCGAGCGCGCCACCGCGGAGCGCATGCTCGACCGGTTGCTCCGAAAATCTGTGGGCCACAACACTTCCGGTGCCTCGGACCGCGTCTACGGCTCGCGCCACCACCGTGCGGGCAGGCATGCGAGCACCGCGTCGATCGTCGAATCGGTCCGCGAGGACATTGCCTTCGCCCGCACGTTCGCCACCGCGGGCGCGCCCGGCGAGGTCACCGTCCACAGCCCCCTCGCCGCGGCGCCCGCCGAGCTCACCGTCGCCGTCACCACCCCGTTCGCCGACCAGATCGTCGTCACCATCACCGACATACCGCCGTCGTGGGGCTGGGAGCCCGACGAGTTCGACCGCATCACCGCCACCGAGGACCTGCGCCGACTCGCCGACGAACTCGCCGAGATCATCGACAGCTACAACCACGACGGCGCCGATGTGGGCCCCAGATTCTTCCGCACGATCCGAGCGCAGGAAACAACCCTGATCCGCTGATCCGAACCGGGGTCATCGCTTCCTGCCGACCAGCACGACCACCCCGGCAGTGAGCACGAGCGCGCCGATCCCCAGCACCACACAGGCGACGACCGGGCCACCAGCGGTGTAATCGGCCACCACCTGCACCACCGCGACCGCGATCCCGGCCGCCCCACCGAGCACGAGCACGGCGTCGCGCCCAAGCGCGTACAGCACGAAGCAGAGCACCCCGATCAGCGCGGTCAGGCCGGGCCGCCACAGCGATTCGCCGAACGTCACCGACTGCGCGCCGATCACCGCGATCACCCCGCCGAGTAGATATCCGGCCCATTCGGCCACCAGCAGGCGAGCCAACGCGAGGCCGAACCACAGCGCGCCGAACACCATCAGCGCGATCGCCTCCCACGGCGATCGGACGTCGAACAGCTCCGAGCTCACGCTCAGGATGCTCACGACGCCGAAACCGGCCACGGCGACCATGCCGAGCAAGCTTGGCACCAGCAGATACCCGAGCGCCGCGACAAGCAGTCCCGCGATCGATGCCGCGATCGCCGTTTCGTCGCCGTGGTGGGCACCGAACGCCGTCGCCACCGCCCCGGCCGACGCTCCCGCCGCCAGCACGAGCAGCACCGCGGCCAACCGCACCCGCCCGGGCGACGCGATCGGCACCCGCCGGAACACCCCCGCGCACCCTCCGGCCAACGCCACCGCTGCCCACATCGCACATCCGGCCACCACCACCAGCAACACCACCCGCCCCGACTGCGCCACCTGTGCCCACGCTTTGTCGACGAACAACCCCAGACCGGCGGCCACCAGACCGGCCCCCACGTAGGCCACGATCTCGGCGGCCACCCGTCCCCCGCTCGCGCGACCGGCCCGCTCCTGCTCGTCGACCGCCCGCAGCACCGCTGCCCGCTGCTGTCCACTGATCACCCCGGACGCCACCAGCCGCTCCAGCGCCACGTCCACCCGATGCTCGCGAACCATTCGTCGAGTATGTCGACCTGCGGCACGATTCCGCCGAAAATCTGGGTGGGGCGTTTCGCGGCAGAGTGACGCTGTTCACACTAGAATTACTTTGATGTCCTAGTATTGGGCGCTCTATTACATGACGGAGGCAGTCATGAGCCTGCATGTTCCTGTGAATCCGGTGCGGTTCGTGACCTCGGCGGCTCTCTTCGACGGACACGACGCGGCGATCAACATCATGCGGCGGATTCTGCAGGCCCAGGGCGCCGAGGTGATCCACCTCGGGCACAACCGGTCGGTGCGCGAGATCGTCGACGCGGTGATCGAGGAGGACGTGCAAGGCGTCGCGGTCAGCTCGTATCAGGGCGGGCACATCGAGTTCTTCGAATACCTGGCGCAGACATTGCGCGAGGCGGGGGCCGGTGATGTGCGGATCTTCGGCGGGGGCGGCGGGGTGATCGTCGCCGAGGAGATCGAGCGGCTCGCCGCCAGTGGCGTGCGGATCTTCTCCCCCGAGGACGGTCAGCGCCTCGGCCTGCCCGGCATGATCAACGAACTGATCCAGCTCTGCGATATCGACCCCGCGCGAACCGCCCCCGACCTCGACGCGCTCTACACCGGCGATCGAAATACCTTGGCGCGCACCATCACCTGCTTGCAGCAGGGCGCACTGCCGGCCGCCGACCGAGCCGCGATCGTGGCGGCGGCAGCCAAGCGACGCGTCCCGGTGCTCGGCATCACCGGCACCGGTGGCTCCGGAAAGTCTTCCCTCACCGATGAATTGGTGCGCAGACTCCGCACCGATCAGCAGGACAAACTGCGCATCGCCGTCCTCGCGGTCGACCCCACCCGCAGGCGAGCCGGCGGCGCCCTGCTCGGTGACCGCATCCGGATGAACGCCCTCGACGGCGATCACGTGTACTTCCGTTCGCTGGCCACCCGCGGCAATCACGAACTGCCCGACGATATCGACACCATGATCGCCGCCTGCCGGGCCGCCGGATACGACCTGGTCATCCTCGAGACCCCCGGCATCGGCCAGGGTGACGCGGGCATCGTCGACCACGTCGAGGTGGCGCTGTATGTGATGACGCCGGAGTTCGGCGCCGCCTCCCAGCTCGAGAAGATCGACATGCTCGACTACGCCGATGTCGTCGCGATCAACAAGTACGAACGCCGTGGCGCGGCCGACGCGGTCCGCGATGTGGCGCGCCAATTGATCCGCAACCGTGCGGAATTCGGCGCGAGCCCCGCTGACATGCCCGTCTTCGGCACCAGTGCGGCGACTTTCGACGACGACGGCGTCACGGCGCTGTACCAGCACCTCACCGGCCTGCTCACCGAACACGGCCTGACCCTCGAACCCGGCGCGCTACCCCGCGTCGACACCTCGGTCTCCACGCGCTTCGCCCAGCTCGTGCCCGCGTCGCGGGTCCGCTACCTGGCCGACATCGCCGACACAGTACGCGGCTACCACGCCGATACGCAGCGCGAAGCCGCTGCGGCCCAGCGGATTCAACGGCTGGCGCTGGTCCACGACGAACTCCCCGACGACGCGGCGGTCGCCGACCTGCTCACTCGGGCCCGCCCCACGCTCTGCGCGGCCTCGACCACAGCGCTGGCCGAATGGCCGATGGTCGCCGAGAGCTATCGCGGCGACGAACAGGTGGTCCGCATCCGCGATCGCGAACTACGCACGCCGCTGCGTCGCGAATCCCTCTCCGGCACAAGTATTCCCCGCGTCGCGCTTCCCCGATTCACCGACGACGGCGAACTCCTGCGCTTCCTGCGCGCCGAGAACCTCCCCGGCCGATTCCCGTTCACCGCGGGCGTTTTCCCCTTCAAACGCGAGAACGAGGACCCCGCCAGGATGTTCGCGGGCGAGGGCGATCCGGCCCGCACCAATCGTCGTTTCAAGGTCCTCAGCGCCCACGCCGCGGCCACCCGCCTGTCCACCGCGTTCGACTCGGTCACCCTCTACGGCCACGATCCCGCCGAGCGTCCCGATATCTACGGCAAGGTGGGCACCTCTGGCGTCTCGGTGGCCACCATCGAGGACATGCGCAGCCTGTTCGGCGGTTTCGATCTCGGTGCCCCGACCACCTCGGTCTCGATGACCATCAACGGCCCCGCCCCGACCATCCTCGCCTTCTTCCTCAATGCCGCGATCGACCAAGCGCTGCAACGCTTCTCCGAGAGCGAAGGTCGCGAGCCGACATCCGGGGAGGCCGCCGGGATCCGGGCACGCACGCTGTCGACCGTGCGTGGCACCGTGCAGGCCGACATCCTCAAGGAGGATCAGGGCCAGAACACCTGCCTGTTCTCCACCGAGTTCAGTCTGCGCATGATGGCCGATGTGCAGGAATGGTTCGTGCGCAACGACGTCCGAAATTTCTATTCGGTCTCGATTTCGGGATATCACATCGCCGAGGCGGGCGCGAACCCCATCAGTCAGCTCGCCTTCACCCTCGCCAACGGATTCACCTATGTGGAGACCTATCTCGCGCGCGGGCTGGCGATCGACGACTTCGCCCCGAATCTGTCGTTCTTCTTCTCCAATGGCATGGACCCCGAATACACGGTGATCGGCCGGGTCGCCCGGCGGATCTGGGCGATCGCGATGCGCGACCGGTACGGCGCGGGTGAACGCGCCCAGAAACTCAAGTACCACGTGCAGACTTCGGGTCGCTCGCTGCACGCACAGGAAATGCAGTTCAACGACATTCGCACCACCCTGCAGGCGCTGATCGCCGTCTACGACAATTGCAACAGCCTGCACACCAATGCTTTCGACGAGGCGGTGACCACCCCCACCGAGGACTCGGTGCGCCGGGCACTGGCGATTCAGCTCATCATCGCCAAAGAATGGGGGCTGGCCGTGAACGAGAATCCGCTCCAGGGCAGTTTCATCGTCGACGAACTCACCGATCTCGTCGAGGAAGCGGTGCTTGTCGAATTCGAGCGGATCAGCGAACGCGGCGGGGTACTCGGTGCCATGGAGACCGGCTACCAGCGTGGTCGCATCCAGGACGAGTCCATGCGCTATGAGCAGCGCAAACATGACGGATCGCTGCCGATCGTCGGGGTGAACACCTTCCGCGGCCGCGACGACGACACCACGCACGCACCCGTGGAGTTGGCCCGCGGCACCGAAACCGAACGCCGCTCCCAACTGGACCGGCTGCACAGTTTCCAGACCGAACACAGCGAACAATCCCATCGCGCGCTGGCCCGGCTGACCGAGGTCGCCCACACCGACGGCAATATTTTCGATGTGCTGATGGACGCGGCGCGGGTATGCACGTTGCAGCAGGTCACCGATGCCTTCTTCGCGGTGGGAGGGCAGTATCGGCGCACAGTCTGAGCAGCGTAATCCTCTCGCTCTCCGCCGCTGGCGTGTGACAATCGCCGAGAGCTCTGCCAGCGGCGGCGATGGGACGCACAGCATGGATCTGACCGACTTCGACATCATCGATGCCCATATGCACCAGTGGGATCCGCATGCCACGCCACGCGAGTTCAGCAAGGTGGCGAAACTGATGCGCTATCTGCCTGTGCCGGTCGATATCGCGGCACGGCTGGCCTCGCGCGGTGACCGCGAATTCGTCGGCGCCCCCAGCGCCTACCTACAGCCCTATCTGCCTGCCGACTACCGGAACGACCGGGGAAACACACCGGTCGAATCGGTCGTGGAAATGGAGGCGCATTGGACGGGCTGGAAGCCCGACGAGACGCGGTGGGTGGCGAGCCTGCCCTTCGGCGTCGACACACCCGCTCTGGCCACGATCATCGGCTCGGCCGACCCCGCCGCCGGCGACTTCGGTGCGGTGCTCGATGCGCATCAATCGGCGTCGCCGCTGTTCCGGGGTATCCGGACCATGGTCGCCTACCACTCGGATCCCGCCGTGAAGTCGTTCGCCGCGCACGACGGCGCGCTCACCGCCCCGGCCTTCCTGAACGGCTTCGGACAGCTCGCCGAGCGGGGGCTCTCGTTCGACGCGTGGGTGTATTCCGGGCAGCTCCCCCAGGTGACGGCGCTGGCCGAACGGTTTCCCGAGGTACCGATCGTGCTCGATCACCTGGGGACGCCGGCGGGGATCTTCGGGCCGGTCGGCAAGGACACCGGGCACACCGCCAGGCAGCGCGAGGTCGTGTTCGATCGGTGGCGTGCAGACCTCACCGATCTGGCCGCGCAGCCGAACGTGGTGGCCAAGGTGAGTGGGCTGATGATGCCGGTGCTCGGGCATCCGGTACCGCCACGCGACACCCCGACGCCCGTGCCCGCGCTGCTCGGGCGGGTGGGTCCGTTGCTGGCACACGCACTGGCGGTCTTCGGTGCCGACCGGCTGATCTGGGGGTCCAACTTTCCGGTCGACAAGCCGATCACCAGCCTCGGTGGGGCCGCCGAGACGGTGGCCACCGGCCTGAGCGACGCGGGTGCGAGCACCGACGACCTGCGGAAGGTGTTCGGCGGCAATGCCGTCCGGTTCTACCGGATCGAGCCGACCGCGTGAATCGCCACGCCCGCCCGCCGGTTTCTGTCGGTGGGCGGGTCTAGCATCGGCGCATGAAAGCCATCGGCACCTTCGAGGTCACCGCGTTCGATCCCACCGAGCTGACGCCGCAGCCGCCCATCGTCACCGGGATGCCGGTCGGCGTCTCGACCATGACGAAGGCCTACGCCGGCGAGATCGAAGGACTCTCGGCCACACTGTTCACCGCCGCCTTCGACATGAACACCGGTGCGGGCACCTACCTCGCGATGGAGTCGTTCGAGGGTGCGCTCAACGGTAAGACCGGTGCGTTCAACTTCGTCCACTCGGCCACCACCGGCGGCACCGACCGCACCGCCGAGTTCTTCCACATCGTCCCCGCCAGCGGCACCGGGGAGCTCACCGGCATCACCGGAACCGGCGCTTTGTCCGTGGATGCCGAAGGCGGACATCACATCTGGTTCGAGTACGAGGTCAGATAGGTGGCGGCGTGACCGAGGTGGGGCCGGTGAGGTCGCGCCGACTGGGCTGAACCGCGCCGCGTGGACCAGCTCCGCTGATCGGAGCTGCCTTGCCTCGCACGACTCAGTTGTCGAATTCGGTATAGAGCGAGCGTAATTCGCGCAGTCCGGTTGCCGCGGTCGGCTCGTCCTCGGCCGACATGCGGAGTGCGCGACGTAGCACAATCGCGTCGAGGTCCTCGATGACCGCGTGGAATTCGATGCGGGGCAGCTCTGGCAGGACGAGTTCGTCGCCGTAGGGGTCAGCGGAATCGGCGGTGCGCGCGGACTTCTCGACGCCGCCGATGAGGGTGTCGAGGTCGAGCCCGCGCAGGGTGAGGATCTCGCTGGGCTGTTCGTCGAGGCGCTCGGCGAGCAGGTAGCAGACCGCGGCGACGTGCTTGCACGGCCAGCCCATGTCCGGGCAGCTACAGGTGAAGTCCAGTTCCGAGGCGGTGGTCGGTAGCAGGTGCGGGCCGAGCGCGGGTGGGAGCGCACCCGAGGCGATCTCGGCGAGCATGCCGGGTGCCTCCCCGATCTCGGCGAGCAGCAGGTCGATTTCCTCGTCGCGCAGTGGCCGGATCGACAACACCGAGGTGAACGGGCTGGGCTGGCTGCCCTGCACCTCCGCGGTCACCGCGCCGCGTTCGATCCGGTAGTTCACCACCTGCCCTGCCCTGGCGTAGGTGCGTCCGCGCGAGAGTCTGCCGGCGTCGGCCACCTGCTCCACCGCGTCGAGCAGCGACTTGCCCCACCAGGTGCGCCCGAAACCGCCGCGAGCCCGGGCGCCGCCGCGGACCGGTTTGCGCGGACCGAACTGGCTGAAGTCGGCCATCTACTCACCCACCGCCTCGGCGCCGAGGGTGAACAGCTCGCGCAGTTCGTCGGTGCTCATCTCGGTGATCCAGTTCTCCCCCGCACCGACGGCCAGATCGGCCAATTGCTTTTTCCCGTTGATCATCTCGTCGATCCGCTCCTCGATGGTGTCGACGCACACCAGCTTGCGGACCTGCACCGCGCGCTGCTGGCCGATCCGGAACGCGCGGTCGGTGGCCTGGTTCTCGACTGCCGGATTCCACCAGCGGTCCAGGTGGATCACGTGATTGGCGGCGGTGAGGTTGAGGCCGGTGCCGCCGGCCTTGAGTGAGAGCAACATCAGCGGCGGGCCGTTCTCGCCCTGGCTGTTGTCTCCCTGAAAGCGGGTCACCATGTCGTCGCGTCGCTGCTTGGTCACACCGCCGTGCAGGAACGGGATCGGGGTGCCGAAACGTTCGGTGAGGTAGGGCAGGATCAAGTCGCCGAATTCGCGGAACTGGGTGAAGAGCAGGGCTTTCTCGCCCTCGGCGAGCACCGCGTCGAGCACGTCCTCGACCAGGGCCAGCTTGCCGGAGCGATGCCCGCCGCGGCGCAGGATCGGCGAACCGTCGCCCAGATAGTGCGCGGGGTGGTTGCAGACCTGCTTGAGCCGGGTCAGCGCGCCGAGCACAGCGCCCTTGCGCGCAATGCCTTTCGCGTCTTTGAGTTTGTCCAGCATGTCGTCGACAACGGCCTGGTAGAGGGCGGCCTGTTCGACGGTGAGGTTGGCCCGCACCGTCATCTCCAGCTTCTCCGGCAGGTCGCTGATCACCGTCGGATCGGTTTTGAGCCTGCGCAGGACGAATGGATCGGTGATCAAGCGCAGTCGGTCGATGGCTTGCTGGTCGCGTTCGCGTTCGATCGGCACCGCGAACTTGGCGCGGAACGATTGCGGGCTGCCGAGCAGTTTCGGCATGGCGAAGTCGAACAGGGCGCGCAGTTCTTCCAGGCGGTTCTCCACCGGAGTTCCGGTGAGCGCCAATCGATGTCGAGCCGTGAGCGCCCTGGCCGCACGCGCCTGCCTGGTCACCGCGTTCTTGATGTGCTGGGCTTCGTCGAGCACGATCCGCTCCCACCGCTGTTCGTTGAGCAGGGTGATGTCGCGGGCGAGCAGGGCGTAGGTCGTGACAACCAGGTCGCAATCCCGCACCGCGACAGCGAATTCCGCGCCGGACAGTCGGCTCGGACCATGGTGGACCAGCACCCGGAGATCGGGCGTGAACCGCTGTGCTTCCCGCTGCCAGTTACCCACCACCGACATCGGACACACCAGCAATGTCGGCCCGACACCGCCGATCGATGCCACACCCTGGTGGACGACTACGTCTGCGGTGTCCGCCGAACCGCCCTGCTCGGCCGTGCCGACTTCGCGCACCGCCGAGTCACCCACCTCAACTCCCCGAACCCCACCTGCCGTCGACGCACGAGGCGCCCCGGCCTCCGCGGCCTCGCGTTCGTGGGCCAAGAGCGCCAGCACCTGCACGGTCTTACCCAAGCCCATGTCGTCGGCGAGGATCGCGCCGCAGTTCAGTCTGCTCATCGTGGCCAGCCAGCTCAGACCACGCTCCTGGTAGGGGCGGAGCTGGGCTTTCAGGCCGACCGGAACCGCGACCGGCTCGGGTTGGGCTTCCCTGGCGAACAATTCGGCCGCCCAGCCGTCGGCGGTGACCTCGGTGACCGGCACATTGTCGACCCGCTCGGCGGCGAGTTCACCGATCATGTCGGCCAGGGTGATCGGGCTGTCGTCGGCGTGCTGTGCGACGTAGCGGGCGGCCGCGGCCAAGGCGCGATGGTCGGCCTGCACCCACTCGCCGCGCAACTGGACCAGGTCCGATTTGCTGCTGATCAGCCGCGCCATCTCGGCCGGGGTGAGCACCAGATCGCCGAGCGCCAATTCCCAGCGGTAGGACAGCAGTCCGCTGAGGCCGACCGTGGATTCGGCGGCGGCGGGGCTGCTCACCCGCAACCGCATGCTCGGTTCGGCGATGTTCCAGGCGCGCGGCAGGAGCAGTCGGATTCCGGCTTCCTGCAAGGCATGTGCGCCGTGGGCCACCAGGTCGGCGACCACCTCGGTGGGGAGCAGCAGGTCGAGGCCGCGCGGATCGGTCGGCAGGTCACGCAGGCGCGGGTAGGCCTTGCGCGCCTGGCCGAGTTTCTCCGCCGCCGTCCGCACGAGAACCGGATCATCTTCGAAGACAACAGGTTTGGGTGCGTCGTCGACCGGGCGCAGGCACACCTGCAGCCGCCACAGCGCCACCGATTCGTCGGCGGTGCCGAATTCGCCGTCGGGTTCGCACAGGCGCAGCACGAGTTCGGGTTCGTCGGCGGCATAGCCTTCCCGCCACTGCGACAGGGTTTCGGACAGGCGGTAGGAGCCGACGTCCAGCGGGGTATCGGCGACGAGCGCGGCCAGCAGCGGGTGTGTCAGCGTGCGGTGCGCGAGGTATTCGCGGGCGATCGGGTCGGTGAGATGGGTGCACAGGTCATCGAGCACGGCGGCGGGCGGACCGGCGACCCGCAGCGCCGGTGGCATCGCGGCGGCCAGCTCGGCCAGCCACGCCCGTTGACGTTGTCCGCCGACCAGCCGCCAGCGCACCCACCATTGACCGTCGGCCCGCTCGATGTGGGGCACCACACGCCCGGCCCGCACCCATCGTTCGATGCCGCGCGCGACATGGGCGAGGAACCGCAGATCGCCGGAGATGTGCTCGCGCGGCAGTCGGCTGCGCAGCACGACGGCCGCCGTCGGTGGCGCGAGCGCGTGCGCGCGCACCTCGGCGGTCCCGGACTGCCCCGCGGCATCGACGACCAGCACCTGGGCACGGTGCCGGAACCTGGCGCGATCCAAGATGTCGCCGAGCACCGACCCCACGGCGACCGGCTCCGCGTCGTGCCACAGCAGTAGACCCGATTCGGGGGACCACAGACCGTGCAGCATGGGCACCATCCAAGCAGGCGGCACCGACACCGATCGCGGCCGCCATCCCCCTGGATTTCTCGCCGAAACGAGACCATAATTGAATAACCCCTGGTCACGGCCGGAACACCCACCGGCGACAACTTCATACCGACCCAGGCGAACCGGGCTGTATCCGGTTCGGCCGATGACCCCCTTGTAATTCGTGCGGAGGGCAGCGATGACGATTCTGCTCCAGGTTCTCGAGCAGAGCTACACACCCAATACCCCATGGGAACGGCGCAAATTCACCTTCATCGACACCACGAAAATCCTCGGCATGCGACTGGACGGCCAAGCAGGCGTCTGGCTCGATCTGTCGCGGCCCGGCGAATCCCAGCGCCTGGCCCACACCATCGACCCCCGGGAATCCATCACCTTCCTGCTCACCGTCTTCGCCAAGATCGCCGAATGCGAAGACCGTGGCGGTTCCTGGCTGGTCGGCCACGACGGCAGCCATGTCTCCTCGATCGCCGCGACGCGCTTCCCGCCGATCGCCAGCGAACTGGCCGCCGACGACTTGCTGGCCCGAGCCTGGTTATAGACCGGTGCCGCCCCATCCACGGGCGCTGACACGGGCCGTCTCGAACGTCGAGGACACCACCGCAGGACGGCCCGCCTCGCCACGAATGCGGGTCTTGCCCGCCCAGCGCTGACCCATCGACGGTTGTTGTCGGTGCCACCGGCTACAACCTGCGGGTATGGGGAAACGTGCGTGGTTGCTAGTGGTGGTGCTCGCGATTGCCGGGTGCGGGGTGATCGGGCCGGATGAGCCGGTCACACCCGCACCGGGCAGTCCGGCGCGCGCCGAGGTCACCGCCTTGCTCGACACGGTGCGCGTGATCGCCGCGCGTCCTCGGCCGGGCGGCTACGAGCGTGGGTGCAAGGCGGGTCAGGCCTGCGTCTTCGGCCCGGCCTGGACCGACGATTCCGACGCACCGGGCAGCCACGACGGCTGCGACACCCGCAACAACGTCTTGGCGATGCAGTTGCGCGAGGTGGTGCACCGCGGCCGCTGCGTGGTGGTGGAAGGCATCCTCACCGACCCCTACACCGCCACCGATATCCGCTTCAGCAAGTCCGACGCCGGCCGGATCCAGATCGACCATGTGTATCCACTGGCCGCCGCCTGGGACATGGGCGCCGCCACCTGGACCCCCGACAAACGGCGCCGCTTCGCCAACGACCTCGCGGTGAACCTCCTCGCGACCGGCGCCGCCACCAACCAGTCCAAGGGCGACGACACCCCCGCCCAATGGCTGCCGCCCGCGCGCCCCAACCACTGCTTCTACGCCGCCAAGTACCTCACCGCGGCAGTCGACTACGACCTGCCCATCACCGCCGCCGACAACGCGACCCTGCACGACATCGCCCGCCACTGCCCGTGAGGATCGAGCGACCGCAGCTTGCGCGCCGTGCCCTGTGGTGTGCGTACTGTCAGTCCAGGACGTTGATCCGCGCGCCGGCGCTGAGCAGATCACTGGCGGTGAGCCCGCACATGGCGTGGAAAGTGTCGCTGAAGTGTGAGGGGCTGGCGAAGCCCGCGTCGACCGCGGCGGTGGTGAAATCGGCGCCTTCGGCGACGGCACGACCGACCGCGAGCATTCGCGCCCAGATCCGATAGCGACGGAAGGTTGTGCCCGCCTGCTCGGTGAACAGGTGCAATAGCCGAGATTTCGACAGATGCACCTCGGCCGCGAGTTCTCCGGCGGTGATCGATCGAGTCGGGTGAGCGCGCACGATCGCGGTCGCGGCGGCGATCCTCGGATCGAGTCGGATCCGCGTGTGACCGCACGCGATGTCCATCACCTCGGCCGGGTCCATGTCGTCCTGGTCGGCGAGGCGGACCAGAGCGGTTTCGCGATCGTGGTGGACGCCGAATTCGTGCGCGTGCTCGGTCATCTGCTCCCAGCAAGCGTGTGCGCGGGGTGATCCGGGGTCGATGTAGCAGAACAGCATTCGGGTCTGATGCGCGACTACCTGGTGGAGAGTGCGTGGCGGAATCAACGCGCTGCGCACTGTACGCCGACCGAACGAATCGGCGTGCACGGTGAACGGGCCGTCGACGCCGACGGCGAGACAGTGCACCGACCCTGAATGGCGGTCGAGCCGCAGCGACGGACCGCGGTAGACGGCGTGACCGATCCACAACCACAAGTCCGCGCTCGCTGCTGGCGGGTAGCACGTTTCTGGAAGCGGTCGCTCACCCATGCCCACCATGCTTGCACGATGAGTGTTGTCACCGAACTCGGCGAGTCTCGCCTGGTACACCTGCCCCAGGGCACCGTCCGGATCTATGAACGTGGAGAAGGTGAGCCGGTGATGTTTGTTCACGGTTTATTCGCCAATGCGGCGGCATGGCGCAAAGTCGTTCCACGACTGGCTGATTCATATCGGTGTATCACCGTCGACTGGCCTTTCGGAGCACACCGGATTCCGATGGCTCCCGATGCGGATCTGACTCCGCTCGGGATCGCCCACACAATTGCCGATGTGCTCGAGACCGTCGATCTCAGTGCGGTGACGCTGGTCGGCAACGACGGCGGCGGCATGCTCTCCCAACTCGTCGTGACCCACCGACCCGAACGAATCGCCAGGCTGGTCCTGACACCGTGCGACGCCTACGAGAATTTCCCGCCGCCCCTGTTCGACTACATGTGCTGGATGGCCCGGACACCGGGCGCCGGAACACTCACAGGTCGGCTCCTCCGGCTCCCCAAGGTCGGGCAGACGTTCGCGCGCTCGCGGTTCGGATTCGGCGGCCTGTCCATCAACCCGATCTGCGAGGAGTTGATAGACCACTACCTGCACGGGATAACACACGATCGCGGTGTCCTACGCGACAGTCTCAAATTCCTTCGCGCGGTGGACAAGAAGTACACCGTTGATGCTGCCGCTCGTTTCGGGTCAGCCGGTCTCCCGGTTCTCATCGCCTGGGCGGAGCAGGACCGGTTCTTCCCGTTCGATCACGCGCGACGACTCGCCGAAGACTTTCCGAACGCCCGCCTCGAATCGATCACGAACTCGCTGACCTGGGTCGCCGAAGACCAACCCGCTCGCACCGCGGCAGTGATCGATGAGTTCATCAGGACGACACCTCTGCACGCCGAGCAGCCCGGTTAGACGAGTCGAGACCTTGGCTGTTCCCGCGGGTATCGGCGGTGCTCACTCTCCGGTCGCCACGGCCCGTTTCGGGTCGCTCGACCACTGCGAGTACGAGCCCGGGTAGAGGGCGGCGTCGATGCCCGCGACAGCGAGGGCCGCGATCTGGTGGGCGGCGGTGACGCCGGATCCGCAGTACACCGCGACCTGGCCTTCGCCGAATCCGGCGAAGCGCGCACGCAGGTCATCGACGCTCCGGAAATGCCCTGTGTCATCGAGGTTTTCGGCGGTCGGTGCGCTCACCGCGCCAGGGATGTGACCGGGACGCGGATCAATCGGCTCGACCTCGCCGCGATACCGCTCGCCGGCTCGCGCGTCGAGCAGCACGCCCGACCATCTCGCGGCGGCGTCGGCGTCGATCACCGGCAGCCCGCCGGGACGCACCACCAGGTCACCGCCCACCGGATCCGATTCGGCGCCGGTCACGAGTTCCCCACCGGCCGCGATCCAGGCGGGTAGCCCGCCATCGAGGATGCGCACGTTATGCACACCCGCCCACCGCAGCAGCCACCATGCCCGCGCGGCCGCCGTCGCACCGGTCGCGTCGTAAACCACCACCGGATCCCCGGCGCTCAATCCCCAACTGCGCGCGCACTTCTCGAAGGTGCCCGGGTCGGGTAGCGGATGCCTGCCGCGGGCAGGCGACGGCGCACCGGCCAGCTCGGTCTCCAGGTCGACGAACACCGCGCCGGGAATATGCCCGTCGAGATAGTGCTGCGGCCCATTCGGATCACCCAGCGCCCACCGCACATCGAGCAGATGAGTCGCCTTGTCCGCCAGCTCTTCCCGAAGCTCAGCCGAGGAAATCAACACCGCGCCCAATCCCACTCCTCCTGAAGCCCCCGCCTGCGAAACCGTTCCTGACACCCTACGCATCGAACAGACTCCGCGGAACCTATCGGCGCACGGTTTCGCCCCTGCCGAACGCCACTCGGCCGCGATCGCCAGGAACTCGCCTCCGCTCGACAACGCAGGGCATACCCGCCGACAGCATGACGCGCATGCGAGCACGGCGCCCCGCTCGAACGGGACCGCGAAGTGGAGCCGTTCACCGGCCGATCGCACAACTGGACCGGCCCGCATCCCGCGCGAATCAGGCCACTTTCGCGAGACTGGCAGGCGACGGTGACCATTTCGTCGGGCAGGATCGGCACAATGTCGCAGGTCTCCACCACTTCTCCCGATCTTGCCGGCAAACCGGCGGGCATCGGACAGCCGCTCGGTGCGGGTGCGATCACCGCGTTGGTCGGGTTCACCAGTTCGTTCGCGGTGGTGCTGAGTGGTTTGCGCGCGGTGGGGGCAAGTCCGGCGCAGGCCGCGTCGGGGTTGCTGATCCTGTGCTTCACCCAAGGCATCGGCATCTTGCTGTTGAGTTTCCGGTACCGGATTCCGATCACCCTGGCCTGGTCCACGCCGGGTGCCGCCCTGCTCGCGAGCACTGGACTGGTCGCCGGTGGCTGGCCCGGTGCGGTCGCGGCCTTCGCGGTGACAGGGGTGTTGATCGGGATCACCGGGCTGTGGCAACGGCTCGGCTCGCTGGTCGCCGTAATCCCGGTACCGATCGCCCAGGCGATGCTGGCCGGAGTCCTCGTCCCGCTGTGTTTGGCCCCGGTGCAGGCGGTGGGCACCTCGCCCGCCGTGGTCGTCCCGGTCATCGTGGTGTGGCTGGTCCTGCAACGGTTCGCACCCACATGGGCCGTGCTCGTCGCCTTCGCCACGGCGGCCCTCGGTACGGGCATCGATATCGTCGTGAACAACCGGCACCTGGAGTTGTCCGCCATGGTTCCGACGGTGGAATGGACTGCACCCCAATGGCATTGGCAGGCCCTTATCGGCATAGCCGTGCCGCTCTACATCGTCACCATGGCCTCCCAGAACATCCCCGGCGTCGCGGTGATGCGCTCGTTCGGCTTTCAGGTCCCGTGGCGCCCGGCCATGCTCGTCACCGGCATCGGCACCATCATCGGTGCCACGGCGGGTGGCCACGCGATCAACCTCGCCGCCATCAGCGCCGCCTTGGCCGCCGCCCCCACCGCGAGCCCCGACCCCAAGCGACGCTGGATCGCCGCGGCCACCGCAGGCGCCGTCTACCTGGTCCTCGGCCTCGCCTCCGCCGCCCTGGTCACCCTCATCGCCGCCGCCCCCGCGGGCACCATCGAAACCGTCGCGGGCCTGGCCCTGCTGGCCACCCTCGCCGCCGCCCTGACCGGCGCCCTCAGCGACCCCACCCACCGCATGGCAGCCCTGGTCACCTTCCTCGTAGCCGCCTCCGGCACCACCCTGTTCGGCATCGGCGGCGCCTTCTGGGCTCTCGTAGCGGGCCTGGTCGTCCGCCGTTTCCTCCCCACCGGCACCTGACATGGCTACGAATCACTCCTGACCAGGACTTACGCTCACCTCGAGGTCGCGGCGGAAGCCGTGGACCCTCTTGGTGGGAGGTCTTTCACGCAATGATCCTCACACCGAGGGTGGCAACCGAAGTCCGCGTGACATCGGCGGGCATCATCCTGCCCACGATCACCGGGCAACGCCCGTTCAAGCAGTAGGCACGAAAGAGAGGTTCAGCGATGACAAAGCGAAGCGATGATGAGTACGCGGAGCTAGCTGCCGATTTCGAGAACGGTGACTACGCCGTCGTCGGTCCGGTCGAGGTCGGGCCAGGCATGGCATTGGGACGCCCCGCGGGCACCGAACGGCGAGGCAACAGTCCAGTCCGGACAGTTCGGCTCCCCACCGAACTCGACGAGCGACTGGCTGCCTACGCCGCCGAGACCGACACCACACCAAGTGATGTTCTGCGACGCGCAGTAGTCGAATACCTGGCCAGGCATCCGTTGAGTGCGTGACCGAACACCCTAGTTCGGACCAGCCAGTCGATCGAGCAGGGGGCCGGTTCGGGGGC
Source organism: Nocardia sp. IBHARD005 (assembly GCF_052814245.1). Classification (NCBI taxonomy): domain Bacteria; kingdom Bacillati; phylum Actinomycetota; class Actinomycetes; order Mycobacteriales; family Nocardiaceae; genus Nocardia; species Nocardia sp. IBHARD005. The sequence goes on along the minus strand of NZ_CP199935.1, from coordinate 1,214,480 downwards.
CGACGAGTTCGCGCATGACCAGGGCCATATTGGTGCGCTCCACGCCGGGGATCTTCAGGATCGCGCCCGCGATGCGGTAGAGGTCGTCGGCGTCGCGGGCGACTATGCGGACGGTGAGGTCGGTGGCGCCGGTCATCCCGCAGACCTCGGTGACCTCGGCGACATCGGCCAGCTCGTCCACCACGGCGTCGAGCTGGTGCTGGTCGACCACGACCGCCACGAAGGCTGCCAGTGGGTAGCCGAGGGCACGGGGTTCCACCCGGCGTTCGAAGCTGCCGAGCACCCCACCGCTGTCCCACCGGGCCAGCCGCGCCTGCACCGTGTTGCGCGACAGGCCGAGGCGCGCCGCGAGCTCAACCCCCGTGGCGCGCGGGTTGGCGATCAGTTCACGCAGCAGCCGAGCATCGGTGGCGTCGAGCGTCACGGCGTCGGGTTCGCGACTGGTCATACAACGCAGTATGACAGCGCTGGACCGGCGTAGACCATGCATTCTGCTCATAAGCGCGCGTAGCGCTTGCGCACACCGCGTAATCGTGGATGCTGAGTGATACACATCGCACTCAGCGGAGTGGCGTACCTGCACCGGCTCACAAGGCACGGTGGCGAGGAGGCGATCACGATGTCGCAGAAGCAGACCTACCCGGTCCAGTTGATTCAGCCCGACGGCCGTCGGGTGTTCGACAAGGAGCACGGCGCGCTGGTCGCCGACATCGATGCCGAGCGGTTGCGGCAGTTGTATCGGGACATGGTCCTGACCCGCCGGATCGATGTCGAAGCGACTGCGCTGCAGCGCCAGGGCCAGCTCGGACTGTGGCCGCCGCTGCTCGGTCAGGAGGCCGCGCAGGTCGGCTCGGCGCACGCACTGCACCCCGACGACTACGTGTTCTGCTCCTACCGCGAAACCGCCGTCGCCTTCTGCCGCGGCGTTCCACCCGAGCAGCTCACCGCCCTGTGGCGCGGCGTCTCCCACCACTGCTGGGACGCCGGCGAGGTCAATATGACCAATGCCAATATCGTCGTCGGCTCCCAGGGGCTGCACGCCACCGGCTACGCCTTCGCCGCGCACCTCGACGGCGCCGATATCGCGACCATCGCCTATTTCGGCGACGGCGCGACGAGCCAGGGCGATATCGCCGAGGCACTCGGATTCGCCGCGGTGTGGAGCGCGCCGGTCGTGTTCTTCTGCCAGAACAATCAGTGGGCCATCAGCGAACCGGTCGCGGTACAGAGCAAATTCCCCCTTGTACGCCGTGCCGACGGCTACGGGATTCCGGGCGTGCAGGTCGACGGCAACGATGTGCTCGCCGTCCTGGCCGTCACCCGCCAAGCCGTTGAACGCGCCCGCACCGGCGGTGGCCCCACCTTCATCGAGGCGATGACCTACCGGATGGGCCCGCACACCACCGCCGACGACCCGAGCCGCTACCGGACCGCCGCCGACACCGAGTACTGGGGACAGCGTGACCCCATCGAACGCGTGCGTTTGCTCCTCGAACACGAGGGCCACGTGTCCCCCGAGTTCGCCCAGCAGGTCACCGACGAGGCCGACGATGTCGCCCGCCGCCTGCGCACCGCGACGATCGAGATGCCCGACCCCGATCCCGAGCGGATGTTCGACAACGTCTACGCGACCGAACACCCACTGATGACCGAAGAGCGCCAACAGTTCTCGGCCTACCTCGCCGAAGGAGCGCAGTCATGATCACCACCTTCGCCGCCGCCCTCAACACCGGCCTGCGCAACGCGATGGAAGACGACGCCAAGGTCGTCTTGCTCGGCGAGGACATCGGCAGGCTCGGTGGCGTGTTCCGCGTGACCGACACCCTGCAGAAGGATTTCGGCGACAACCGCGTCATCGACACGCCGCTGGCCGAATCCGGCATCGTCGGAACGGCTTTCGGGATGGCGCTGCGCGGATACCGGCCGGTGGTGGAGATCCAGTTCGACGGTTTCGTCTATCCGGCCTTCGACCAGATCGTTTCCCAGGTAGCCAAGATCCACAACCGTACCGGCGGAAAAGTGAAGGCCCCGTTGACGATCCGCATTCCGTTCGGCGGCGGCATCGGCGCGGTGGAACACCATTCGGAATCACCGGAGGTGTATTTCGCGCACACCGCGGGCCTGCGCGTTGTCTCACCGAGCACCCCCGCCGACGCGTATTCGATGATTCGCCAGGCCATCGCACTCGACGATCCGGTCATCTTCTTCGAGCCGAAACGTCGCTATTGGGACAAAGCCGACGTAGATTTCGAAGGCGAACCGGATCTGCCACTGCACAGGGCCAGGGTCTGCACCCGCGGCGTCGATGCCACCGTCGCCGCCTATGGCGGCACCGTCGCCACCGCGCTGACCGCGGCGAAGATCGCTGCCGAGGAAGGACATTCGCTCGAGGTGATCGACCTGCGCAGTCTCTCGCCGATCGACGTCGACACGATCGCCGAATCGGTGGACAAGACCGGCAGGCTGATCGTCGTGCACGAGGCGCCCGTGTTCGCCGGGCTCGGCGCCGAGATCGCCGCCCGCGTCACCGAACGCTGCTTCTATCACCTGGAGGCGCCGGTGCTGCGCGTCGGTGGCTACGACATCCCCTACCCCCCGGCTAAGCTCGAAAAGCACCACCTGCCCGACCCCGACCGCATTCTGGCGGCGGTCGACCGCTGCCTTTGCGCCTGATCCGTCATGGCCCGGTGGCGGTAGCTTGCCAACAGAGCGATGAAAGGTGCCCTCGTGCCGGAACCAGCCGCCACCGACGACGGTCATGTTCTCGAATTCCGCCTCCCCGACCTGGGTGAAGGCCTGGCCGACGGCGAGCTGGTGTCCTGGGCCGTCGCGGTCGGCGACACGGTGGAACTGAACCAGACCATCGCCGAGGTGGAGACCGCGAAGGCGGTGGTCGCGCTGCCGTCACCGTTCTCCGGGGTCGTGGTGGAACTGCTGGCTCAGCCCGGCGACACCGTGCCGGTCGGCGCGCCGCTGATCCGGGTGCGCAACGACCTCGAGGTGACGGCACCGCCAGCCGCCGAGCCCCGCACGAACGTGCTGGTCGGCTACGGGCCCGAGGCCGAATCGACTTCGCGGAGAGGGAAATCCATGCCGTCGATGGCCGCGAGCACCCCGAGCACCCACCGCGCCGCCGCGACCCCCGCGGCACGCAAACTGGCCAAGGAACTCGGCATCGACCTGTGGTTCGTCGCGGGTTCGGGGCCCGAGGGCGCGGTCACCGTCGAAGACGTGCGCTCTGCCGTGCCGGTGACCCAGCCGCGCACCCCAGCCCGCCTCGGTGACATCGCGCCCGCGCCGTCGTTCGGCCACGTCACCGACGCCGACGGCCTGATCGAGCCGACCGCCCGCGAAGAACGCACCCCCATCGCGGGCATCCGCAAGCGCACGGCCGCTGCGATGCAGGCCAGTTCGCGCACCATCCCGCAGGCCAGCACCTTCGTCACCGTCGACTGCACGGCCTCGATGGAACTGCTCGACCACCTGCGCACCACCAAATCCTTCGAAGGTCTCACCCTCACCCCGCTGGCCCTGGTCGCCAAGGCGACGCTGGCGGCGATCGCGGAGTACCCGGGGATCAATACCGCCTGGGACGAGCAGAACCAGGAAATCGTCACCAAGCACTACGTGAATCTGGGGATCGCGGTCGCCTCCGACCGCGGCCTGATGGTGCCCAATCTCAAGGAAGCGCAGTCACTGAGCCTGCGCGAGCTGTGCCGCGAGATCAGCTGGGCGGCCGATACGGCCCGCTCCGGCAACGCCACCCCCAACGACCTGCGCGGCGGCACCTTCACCCTCACCAACGTCGGGGTATTCGGCGTCGATTCCGGGATTCCCCTGGTGAATCCGGGTGAGGCCGCGATCCTGTGTATCGGCTCGATCCGCAAGCGCCCGTGGGTATTCCGCGACGAGCTGGCGGTCCGCTGGGTCACCACCCTCGGCCTCAGCTTCGACCACCGCATGGTCGACGGCGAACTCGGCGCCCGCTTCCTCGCCACCACCGCGGGCTTCCTCGAAGATCCGCTGACGCTACTCAGCCGCATCTGAGAGCGCCCAGTTCGAGTGGTGATGCTCGCCCTGGCCGCGGCACCGTCGACCGGGCGCTGGATCCGTGCAGCACAGCGGCGACCGAACTACCCGCAGGGCAACTACCAGCGGTATTAACCGTCCGATTGATATATCCGACTTGCTATATCCGACCCGCAACGCCGGCGACCGACAAAGGCGGCTGCTCCCGCCGCACAACCGGCCACCGCGGAACCGGCGGTCACCATCTGACCGGGGTGGGCCGGCTGCCAAGGCAGGCTGGTTGCGCTGCGGATGCGGTCTTCGCAGCGAGCGCGGCGCCGGTGCCGTCACTCCAGGTCAGGGACCTGACCGCGTGTGGTGGTTACGAAGGCGGTCACTCGCAGCTTGCCGACCTCGGTGAACCGGTCGCCGTAGGTGTCAGGATGAGCCCACCGCGCGGCAGTGCGGATCGGGTGCGAGGCCGCGGGCATCGCCGCTAGGGTGCGGGGATGGAAATAGCAGGCAAGGTCGCGATCGTCACCGGCGCGGGTGCGGGTATCGGTGCCGCACTCGCTTATCGTCTCGTCGCCGGTGGCGCGCGAGTTGTCGCCGCCGATCTCGATGCGGACAGCGTGGCGAAGGTGGCGGCCGACCTCGGCGACCAGGCGATCGCGGTGGGTGGCGATGTGGCCGATGAGCGGGTAGTCGCGGAGTTGATCGCCACCGCCGAGCGCGAATTCGGCCCGGTAGACCTGTATTTCGCGAATGCGGGCATCGGCGGCGGGCCCGGTCTCGACAGCACCGAGGCGCAGTGGGCGAGCACCATCGACATCAACGTCATGGCCCACGTGCGGGCCGCGAAACTACTCGTTCCCGGCTGGCTGGAGCGCGGCAGCGGCTATTTCGTCTCCACCGCGTCCGCCGCGGGCCTGCTCACCCAAATCGGTTCTGCCCCTTACTCGGTGACCAAACACGCGGCGGTCGGTTTCGCCGAATGGCTCTCGGTTACCTACGGCGACAAGGGCGTTCGCGTGAGCTGCCTGTGTCCGATGGGTGTGGACACCCAGCTGCTCACCGATGCGCTCATCCCCGACAACCCGCAAGCAGCCGCGCTGGCGATCAAAGCCGTGAAGACGGCAGGCGCGGTGCTCTCGCCAGAGGAAGTCGCCGATACCGTCGTCGAGGCGATGGCCGCCGAGCACTTCCTGATCCTGCCGCACCCCGAGGTACTCCAGATGTACCGCAACAAGGGTTCCGACTACGACCGGTGGATTTCCGGCATGCGCCGGTTCCAGACCATGCTGCGCGCGTGAACACCGGACGGTACGCCCGAAGAAATTCGGCGAGGTAGCGGCGCGATCGCTCGATTCCTGCCACGATGGTCGGTAGCCGCCGGTCACGATCCGCTGACCGGCGGAGGTCTACGCGGAGATCCGGCGATGGCACACCTGATGTATTTCAAGAAGGTTCGCGACGAACTCACCGAGGTCGAGTACGTCTGGGGGCCGAGCCGCGACGAACTCGACTCGTCGGTGGTGATCGACAAAACCACCTTCGCCGCCCTCCCCGGGCCACCGGGCTACTCGCCGACGGGCCAGATCATCCTGCGCGCCCGCCGCGGCAGCGAATGGCCCGAGGTAGGGGTTATCGCCTCCTGAACCCCACACCGCGACGAGCTTCAGAGCAGCCGACTCCCCGAGGTAGGGGTTATCGCCTCCTGAACCCCACACCGCGACGAGCTTCAGAGCAGCCGACTCCCCGAGGTAGGGGTTATCGCCTCCTGAACCCCACACCGCGACGAGCTTCAGAGCAGCCGACTCCCCGAGGTAGGGGTTATCGCCTCCTGAACCCCACACCGCGACAGGCTTCAGAGCAGCCGACTCCCCGAGGTAGGGGTTATCGCCTCCTGAACCCCACACCGCGACGAGCTTCAGAGCAGCCGACTCCACGAGGTAGGGGTTATCGCCTCCTGAACCCCACACCGCGACAGGCTTCAGAGCAGCCGACTCCACGAGGTAGGGGTTATCGCCTCCTGAACGCCACACCGCGACGGGCTCCGGAGCAGCCGACTCCCCGAGGTAGGGGCATAGCCTTCTGAGCGTTAGCCGGTGACTAGCTCCGCGGCGGCCGTGCGCACCACCTCGGGGATCGCCACCGGTTTGCGGGTGTCGGCGTCGACATATACGTGGACGAATTCGCCGGTCGCGGCGAGCTCGAGACCGGCGTCGCCCTCACGGAAGATCGCCAGGTCGTAGGTGATGCTGGAGTTGCCGAGGCGGGCGATCCGGAGCCCGACCTGCAACTGGTCGGGGAAGCTCACCGACCCGTGAAATCGGCATGAAGTCTGCGCTACGACGCCGAGCGCGGGCAGCGCGGTGATGTCGGTGCCGGTGGCGCGCAGCAGCCAGGCGTTCACGGCGGTGTCGAAGTAGGAGTAGTAGGTCACGTTGTTCACGTGGCCGTACTGGTCGTTATCGGCCCACCGGGTCGGCATCGGCCACAAGACGGGATAGCTCATCGGGCCATCATCGCAGCCCTGAGTGATCACGCGAGCGACTCCTCCGGGTGCTGATCGCTCATGCGGACGACGACAACGCGGCCGTGCTCGCCTGCCGGTGGTCGCGCGGACTCACCCCGAAGTGCCGTTTGAAGGCGGAACTGAGGGCGAAGGCGCTCCCGTACCCGACCTGGTGGGCGATGGCTTCCACGGTCGCATCGGATTCGGCGAGTAGGTCGGCGGCCAGTGAGAGCCGCCATTCGGTCAGGAACGTCATCGGGGGTTCGCCGACGAGTTCGGTGAACCGGCGGGCCAGCGCGGCACGCGACATGCCGACCGCCTCGGCCAGCGCGACCACCGTCCACGGATGCGCCGGATTGTGCTGGAGCAGGCGAAGGGCCTTGCCGACCAGCGGGTCGCTGTAGGCGTGGTACCAGGCGGGGGCGTCGTCGCGGGCGAACCACGCGCGCAGGGCGGCGATGAGCAGCAGGTCGAGCAGACGGTCGAGGACGGCGGTCTGCGCGGGCAGGTCCTTGGTCGCTTCGTCGACGAGCAGGTCGAGCAGGCGGGTATCGAGCTCACCGCGCGGCAGCACCGCGACCCGTGGCAGCGCGCGCAGCAACCGTCGGCTCACCGCGCCCGCCGATTCGTAGGTTCCGGTGACCATCAGCGTCTCACCGTCGGGATCGGTGCCCCACTGTCGTACACCGAGACTCAGTGTCTCGCACTGTATTTCGCCATCGGGCGTGGTGGTGACCTGACCCGGCTGGATGACGATCTGGGGTTCGGTCGCCGGATCGTCGGCCACCGTATAGGGCTGTGGCCCACGGAAAACCGCGACATCGCCCGGGCCGAGTTGCCGCGGCGGCATCGAATCCGTACTGACCCAAGCCTTTCCGCGGATCATCGCGAGCACCGTGAGCGGGGCTTCATCCTGCACGCGCAGCGACCACGGCGGGTTCAGCAGCGAACACATGAGGAACGCACCGCGGGCGCGTGGACCTTCGAGCAGACCGGCTAACGCATCCACCCCTTCACAGTAGACGACAACGCATGTTCGTGAGCGGCACGACGATGTCGCCGCGAGCCGGGCGACGGTGTACTTATCTCATGACAAACACCGCTTTTCACCAGCAGCTTTCCCTCATCACCGGCGCTACGGGCAAGACCGGCAGCCGGGTAGCGGCGCTCCTCGAGGCCGCCGGCGCACCGGTCCGCCACGGCTCGCGCACCGCCGCGATCCCCTTCGACTGGACCGACCGCGAGACCTGGGCACCCGCCCTCGCCGGTGTCGGCTCCGTCTATCTCGCCTTCCAGCCCGACCTCGCCGTCCCCGGCGCCCCGGACATCATCCGCGCGTTCACCGCCGCCGCCGGATCCGCGGGCGTGCGCTCGGTGGTGCTGCTGTCGGGTCGCGGCGAACCCGAGGCACTGGAATGCGAAGAGATCGTGCGGAATTCGAGCCTGAACTGGACCATCGTGCGTTGCGCCTTCTTCGCCCACAACTTCAGCGAGGGCGCCTTCGTCGACGACGTACTCGCCGGTGCGGTGGCGCTGCCCAACGGCGATGTGCCGGAGCCGTTCGTGCACGTCGACGATATCGCCGAGGTGGCGGCGGCGGCGCTCACCGACCCGCGCCACGCGGGTCAGCTCTACGAGCTCACCGGCCCACGCGCCCTGACCTTCGCCGACGCGGTCGGCGAGATCGCCGCGGCCACCGGCCGCGAGATCGCCTTCATCCCCGTGTCCCGGCCGGAATTCGTTGCGGCCCTGAGTGAATATCAGGTCCCCGATGACGTGATCAGCCTGCTCGACTACCTCTTCGGCACCATCCTCGACGGCCGCAACACCCCCACCGCGGACGGTGTCCGCCGCGCCCTCGGCCGCGAAGCCCGCGATTTCACCGACTACGCCGAGGAGACCGCCGCCACCGGAGCATGGACACCCCGGTAACAGCAGTTGGACAGTTGATCACCAGGCCATCACGGCAGCGTCGCCCGAGAGGCGATCTACACCAGGGCCTGGTGATCTTGAATTGCCAGGTACCCCGCGATCGGCGCGAAGGCCGGTAGCGTCGACGTGGTGGGTTCAGCGACGATCGACCGCAGGGTTGCGATGGCCAGGGCGGCGGTGTTCGCGGCTTTTACGCTGAACGGGGTGCTGCTGGCGATGTGGGTGGTCCACATTCCGGCGATCACCGACCGGACGGGGGTGTCGGCCTCGACGCTCAGCGTGCTCGTGCTGCTGATGGCGAGCGCCGCGCTCGTCGGCATGCGGCTCGCGGGCCCGGCCGCCGACCGGTTCGGCAGCCGCACCCTGGTGGCCGTGGCCGCATCGGCCATTTCGGTGACGGTACTCGGCCCGGGACTCGCGACCGATCCAGTCACCTTGGCGATTGCCTTGGCCTGCTTCGGGTTCGGGATGGGCGCCCTCGACGTGTCGATGAACACCCAGGCGGTGCACGTGGAACGTGCGTACCGCCGGCCGATCATGTCCTCGTTCCATGCGATGTTCTCGGCGGGTGCCTTCGCCGGCTCCCTGGTGGGCGCGGCTGCCCAGCACGCGGGGTGGACGACGCAGCTGACGCTGCTCTGCTCCGGGATAGGCGGACTGGGCGTCACCGCATTGCTGGTACCGCACTTGCTCGGCGAGAGCCGACCCGAATCACCTTCGCACCCAGAGCATTACGACAGGGTCGGTGCGCAGACCGGGAACAGCGCGAGCCAGCATGCGACAGCTGACGCCCGCACAATCGAACCCGACGCGAGCGACCAGCGACCCGGCGGCGCCGTTCCCACCGACTCGGCGCGGCCGCGCGCCGACCAGCGCGGTGAACGGCGCCGGCGAACACAGAAGGTGTTCGCACTCGGGTGCATCGCGTTCGTCCTGCTGCTCGCGGAGGGGGTGGCGGCCGACTGGAGCGCGCTGCAGGTCCGCGAACACCTCGACACCTCCGAGGCGGGTGCCGCGCTCGCTTTCGGCGCCTTCTCCGCCACCATGACCCTCGGTCGATTCCTCGCCGATCGGGTGAGTGGCGCCATCGGCCCGGTAGCTATCGTCCGCTACGGAACCTTGCTCGCCGCAGCGGGATTCGCGGTGGTCATCGCCTCGCCCTGGTTGCCACTCACCCTCCTCGGCTGGGCGATGTGCGGCCTCGGCCTGGCGGGTGGTGTCCCCCAGATCTTCTCCACCGCGGGCAATCTCGGCGGCACGACAGCCGCCACGGATATGTCGCGCGTGTTCACCATCGGCTACCTCGGCCTGCTCGCTGGCCCCGCGATGATCGGCTGGCTCACCGCCGTGATCCCGCTGACCGCGGCGCTGGCCGTTCCGCTGATGCTCACCCTGGCCTGCGCGGCCGCGGCGCACGTCGTCAGTCGGTGACGGTGATCCGGACCGAGACCGGCGTGCGCTGCAACGCGCGCAAGGTCGCCGCGGTCAGCCTGGCAAGCACCGGATTGGGCGCGAGCGCGCGACGACATCGCCGGCGGGCGCATCTCGGCGGCCCCGGTCTGGCGCCATCGGCCCGGTAGCGATCGTCCGCTACGGAAACCTTGCTCACCGCAGCGAGATTCGCGGTGGTCATCGCCTCGCCCTGGCTCCCCTCCGGGTCTCCTGGAGCACTAGAGGTACATACCGACATCGGTCGAGTGGTCGTTGGTGGCTCGGATCTGGATCCCGCCGTCGCGGTGGGCGACCAGTTCGGCCAGCGTCGCGCCGTCCGGGAAGCTCGACGCGGCGGGGGCACCGTCTTGGCGGGCCAGCCACTCGCCGGCTTCCGCCGCTGACAACCGGCCGACCTCGAGTTGGGCCAGGCAGCGGCCCGGCCGGACGACCGCGGGGTGCAGCCGGGAGAGGTCCTCGTTGGTGGTGATCGCGATCAGCACATTGCGGCCCTGGCCCAGCATGCCGTCGGTGAGATTGAGCAGGCGCGAAAGCTTCTGGCCCGCCGCTTCTTTCGCCTCACCGCGGATCAGTTCATCGCAATCCTCCAGCACGAGCAGCCGCCACCGGCCGTCCTCGTCGTCGCCGTCGGCACCCGCCGCGACTTCCATCAGATAGCCGGGATTGCTGAACAGTTCTTCCGGATCGACGACACAGTCGACCTCACACCATGGCGCCCACGACCGCGCGAGCGCACGCAGCGCGGTGGTCTTGCCGGTGCCGGGCTCGCCGTGCAGCAGCACCAGCCGCCCCTTGATATCGGCGACACCGAGCCCCATCAATCGCTCCATGCCCGCGGCCACCGAGCCGGTGTAGTTGCCACGAATCTCCGCCCACGCGGGCGCCGCGATCTGGCGCCGTCGGCGCGCGGGGCGGCGAACGTCCATGTGCCAGAAGCCCATCTCGACCGTGGCCTCGCTGTCACGTGACAGCGCCGCACCCTCGGTGGCCTGTGCCAACACTTCGACAGCGAGTTCGTCGCTCGCCGCGGTCACTTCGATCGTGGCCGAACCGCTCGCCCATCGCACAGCCCGCAGCGCCCAGCCGTCACCGGCCGCGAGCAACGCACTGCTGTCGTCGTCGGCGACCGCGCGCACGATCCGCGAGTCGGCGGGCAGTAGCGCCGCGTCGGGGCGCACCCGGTCCAGGTGGGCCTGGCGGGCGAACGGCTGATCGCCGCGCAGGAAGGGGGCAAGGGCCAGTGCGTCGATCGCGTCGCGGGTCGAATAGGTGGAGTCGATGGTCGCCGACCACGGAAACGGCTCGCCCTGATCCTGCGGCTGACGCGGCGAATCGACGAGCCTGAGCTGTTCATTGCGTGTGGACACCGAGCCCATGATCGTGGTCGCCTGCCCGGAATGTCCAATGACTTACGGCGAGCGTCACTGGAAAACTCACTGGCACCGGAGGTGAATCCGCCGGTACGGTCGTAGAGTGACGTCCACCCAGCACGACCAGTCCTCGCCCGAATCCACTACACGGGCCGGGATCAGGGAGTGGATCGGGCTGGCCGTCCTCGCCCTGCCGACGCTGCTCATCTCGATGGACCTGAGTGTGCTCTACCTGGCGATCCCCCGCATCAGCGAAGCACTCGAACCGAGCAGCTCACAACTGCTGTGGATCCTCGACATCTACGGCTTCCTGGTGGCCGGTTTCCTCATCACCATGGGCACCCTCGGCGACCGCATCGGCCGCCGCAAACTCCTGATGATCGGCGCACTGGCCTTCGGCGTCGCCTCGGTGATCGCCGCGTACTCGACCAGCGCGAACATGCTGATCGGCACCCGCGCGCTGCTCGGTATCGCGGGCGCGACCCTGATGCCGTCCACACTGGCGCTGATCCGCAATATGTTCCACGACGACCGCCAGCGCACCGCCGCGATCAGTGTGTGGATGACCAGTTTCATGGTGGGCATGGTGATCGGACCGCTGGTCGGTGGCGCGATGCTCGAGAACTTCTGGTGGGGTTCGGTGTTCCTGGTCGCGGTACCCGCGATGGTGTTGCTGCTGGGCAGCGGCCCGTTCCTGCTGCCCGAATACAAGGACCCGAACCCGGGCAAGCTCGACATTCTCAGCGCGGTCCTGTCGCTGCTGTCGGTGATGGCCGTTATCTACGGCATCAAGGAGCTGGCCAAGGACGGCTGGTCGATCGAGGCCGTCGGCGTCCTGCTGGCCGGTCTGGTGCTCGGCGCCGTGTTCGTCCTGCGCCAGCAGCGCCTGACCGATCCGCTGATCGACCTGCGGCTGTTCGGCAATGTCCGGTTCAGCGGGTCGCTGGTGGCGTTGATGGTCGCCATGCTGGCGATGGGCGGGCTGTTCCTGTTGCTCGCGCAGTATCTGCAACTGGTGCTCGGGCTTTCGGCGTTCGAGGCCGGACTGTGGACCGTGCCGCAGGCGGCCGCGATGGTCGTGGCCGCGGGCGTGGTCAGCGCACTCGCGCCCAGGATCCGGCCCGCGTACCTGATGATCGGCGGCCTGCTGATCGCGATGGCGGGGTTCGCGCTGTTCACCCAGCTCTCCGGCAGCGATGATCTCGGGTTGATCGTCACCGGCATGGTGGTGTTCTCCCTCGGCCTGAGCCCGATGTTCGTGCTCGGCCTCGACCTGATCGTCGGCGCGGTCGACCCAGCGCGCGCCGGTGCCGCCTCGGCGATCTCGGAAACGGGTCAGGAATTGTCCACGGCGCTCGGCGTCGCGGTGATCGGCAGCATCGGCACCGCCGTCTACCGCGGACAGATGTCGGAGCAGCTGCCCGCCGAACTGCCACCGGAGATCGCGCATGTCGCCGAGGACACGCTCGCGGGCGCCCTGCACGTCGCGGCGGCACTGCCCGAAACGCTCGGCGCCGAGTTGAGCGCGGTCGCCCGCGAGGCCTACACCCAAGCGCTGCAAGTGAACTCGGTAGTCGGCATCGGATTGACCGCCGTCGCCGCCGGGCTGGTCATCGTCCTGCTGCGACATATCCCGGCACCGAACGAGAAAGCACAAGACACCGACTGACCAACGCGGTTCGGACACAGCGAATCCCGCCCGATGCTGATCGGGCGGGATTCTCTTCTCGCTGAGTTGTCCCCTCCGCGAGGTTCTGATTCGGCCGATTCGGCCGAGGTCTCATCCCTACTTGGCTGCCGGGGCGGGGTTGTTCGGCATCGGGGAGTTGATCGTGGTGAAGTACTGCACGGCGGCCATGATCGCGACGGGAGCGGTGACGAAGATCTGGCCCGCGAGGGTGCCGAGCGCGCCGATAGCCATGATGCCGGCGAGGCAGCCGACGGCCGCGGCCGGGATGAACGGGCCGAACATGCCGACGATGGTGGCCGCGGCGATGGTCGCGCCCGCGAGGCCGCCGAGCACACAACCGACCGCGCCGCCGCCGAGACCGCCGACCAGGGTCGCGATGCCGGCACCGAGGGAGATGGTGCTGCCCAGACGGCTCCAGGCCGCCTGCTCACGGTCGTATTCGCTCTTCCACGGCGCCTTGTCCTCGTAAGGCAGCGCGACCGGCTTGTAAGCGGCGTGCGCCACGTCGAACTGCGGGGTCAGCGTCGCCGTGCGACCCGAGATATCGGCGGCGATCGGGAACACGAATTCGTCTACCCGGAAGGACAATTCGCTACCCGCGACGGTGGCGCCATTGGCGGCCTTGATCTTGAACACACCGTCCTCGACCACCATCGAGCCCACGTCGGTGCCGATGATCGTCGAGGTCTCGGTAGTGGTCGAGGTGAAGTTGATCGGCGCATCCGCGGCGGGTGCTGCGTGGCTGGTTCCGGCAGCGATGCCGAGGGCAACGCTGACGGTGGATGCCAGCAGAGCGAACTTGGTGATTTTCACGGGGTGAACCTTTCGTGTCCTCATCATGAGATGCGCGGCGCGCAGACTGCGGTCCGAACGAGAAGGACCATAGCGAGGTAAGCCTCACCTATCAAGACCTTGCTTAGGCTAACCTCCAAGATGACCGAGTTCGCCGTGAGAGAGAACCCCTGATGAGAAATCCGCGTTGGTGCGGGTGGCTTCTTGCCGTTTTCGTGCTGGTCGCAGCCTGTGCGCTCAGTCTGTTGATCGGCACGAAAGCTATTGCCATCGGCGATGTCTGGCAGGCGCTCTTCGGTTCGAGCACCACCCCCGACCACGTAACAATCACCGAATACCGGGTGCCGCGCACCCTGCTCGGCCTGCTCGTCGGGCTCGCGCTCGGTGTGGCGGGCTGCCTGATGCAGGGACTGACCCGCAACCCACTGGCCGATCCCGGCCTGCTGGGCGTCAACGCGGGCGCGGCCTTCGCGATCACCATCGCGGTGGCGCTGTTCGGTGTGAGTGAGATCACCTCCTACGTCTGGTTCGGATTCCTCGGCGCCGCACTGGTGTCGGTGGTCGTCTACCGGGTGGGCACCGCCGGACGGTCGGGCACCGATCCGGTGCGGCTGACCCTGGCCGGCGTCGCGGCCACCGCGGTTCTCGGCGGCCTGACCAGGGGCTTGATCCTGTTGCACCCCAAGGCTTTCGACGAGATGCGGCACTGGGATTCCGGCGGCCTCGCCGGACGCGGATTCGACATTCTGATCGGCGCGACCCCGTTCATCGCGGTCGGCCTGATCATCGCGATGGTGTGCGCGCGTTCACTCAACGCGGTCGCGCTCGGCGACGATCTGGCCCGCTCACTGGGTGTGCACGTGGGGCGCACTCGCCTGTTCACCGCGCTGGCGCTGGTGCTGTTGTGCGGCACCGCGACCGCCGCGGTCGGCCCGATCGCGTTCGTCGGGCTCGCGGTCCCGCATGTGGCCCGGTGGCTGATCGGACCCGATCAGCGCTGGATCTTCGCCTATTCGCTGGTGCTCGCGCCGATCCTGGTGCTGTCGGCAGACATCCTGGGCCGGCTCATCATTCGTCCGGATGAAGTCCCCGCCGGCCTGGTCACCGCGTTCCTCGGCGCGCCGGTGCTGATCTGGCTGGCCCGTCGCGCGAAGGTCGGTGCCGCCGCATGAGTTCGATGATCGATTTCGGTCGCGCGATGCTGGTGATCCGGCCGCGCGGAGCACGGCTGTCCGCGCGGATCGGCATGCGCACCCTCGTGGTATGCGCTGTCCTGCTCACGATCTCGCTGGTGACAGCGGTACTGGCGCTCGGCAGCGGCGACTACCTGATCCCCCCGCTGCGCGTGCTGCGCGCGCTGGTGATCGGCGACGAACGTTTCGACCGGCTGGTGGTGTGGGACTGGCGGCTGCCGCGCATCCTGCTGGCCCTGATCCTCGGCGCGGCACTGGGCGTGAGTGGCGCCATCCTGCAATCGGTGACCAGGAATCCGCTGGGCAGCCCCGACATCGTCGGGTTCAACACCGGGGCCTACACCGGCGCGCTGATCGCCATCCTCACCTTCGGCGGTGGGCACCTCCAGACCGCGACCGGCGCGCTGATCGGCGGGCTCGGCGCCGCCTTCGTCATCCATCTACTCGCCTTCCGGCACAATGTGACCGGGTTCCGGCTGATCATCGTCGGCATCGGTGTGAGCGCCATGCTGGCCTCGATCAACACCTGGCTGATTCTGCGCGCCGATCTGGACGCGGCGATGTCGGCGGCGGCCTGGGGCGCGGGGACGCTGAACGGACTCTCGTGGCCGCAGGTCGGTCCCGCGGTGGTGATCCTCGCCGTGCTGGCGATCGCGATCGTCCCCGCGGCTCCTCGATTGCAGATCCTCGAACTCGGCGACGACACCGCGCGCGCGCTCGGCATCGACGTCAGCCGGGCGATGCTGTGGCTGATCGTGCTCAGCGTCGCGTTCACCGCGGTGGCGACGGCGGTAGCCGGTCCGATCGCGTTCGTCGCGCTCGCCGCACCGCATCTGGCGCGCAGGCTGGCCCGCACGCCGTCGATCGCGCTCGCGCCCTCGGCGGCGATGGGGGCGATGTTGCTGATCACCTGCGACTGGATCGCCCAGCACGCGTTCGCCCCCACCACCGTGCCGGTCGGCCTCGTCACCGTCTCGATCGGCGGTCTGTACCTGGCGTATCTGCTGGTCGCCGAGGCACGACGGACTTAGGAAAGCGAAAAGATGAACGACACTTCACGCCTGCGCGCCGACCGGGTCCGCTTGGGCTACAAGGGCACCACGATCAGCGACCAGCTGTCGGTGGACATCCCGGACGGCAAGTTCACGGTGATCATCGGCCCGAACGCGTGCGGCAAGTCCACCCTGCTGCGCGCGCTGGCCCGGCTGCTCACCCCCGAATCGGGGACCGTGCTGCTCGACGGCAAACCGATCGGTTCCTACCCGGCCAAGCAGGTGGCCAGGCAGATCGGCCTGCTGCCGCAGACCTCGACCGCGCCGGACGGCATCCGGGTCGCCGATCTCGTCGCGCGCGGGCGCTATCCACATCAGACGCTGTTGCGGCAGTGGTCGAAGGCCGACGAGGAGGCCGTCGCGTCGGCGATGGCGGCGACCAGGGTCACCGAGTTGTCGGCGCGCATGGTCGACGAGCTGTCGGGCGGTCAGCGCCAACGCGTGTGGATCGCGATGGTGCTCGCCCAGGACACCCCGTTGATCCTGCTCGATGAGCCGACGACCTATCTCGACATCGCCTATCAGATCCAGCTCCTGGATCTGTGCCGATCGCTGAACCGGGATTCCGGGCGGACCGTCGTGGCCGTGCTGCACGACCTCAACCACGCCTTCCGCTACGCCGATCACCTCATCGCCCTGCGCGACGGGCGGGTGATCGCGACGGGTACGCCCGCCGACATCGTGACCGCCGAGCTGGTCGAGAAGGTCTTCTCGCTGCGATGCCGGATCGTCGACGACCCGGAAACCGGTACGCCACTGGTGATTCCACTCGCGGAGAACGCCGCCGAAGTGCACTGAGCGCTCGCGGTCGTCGCCGCCCGCCACCACTTTTCCCCGTTAGCCAGAGATGAGGAAATCTCCCTCCATGTTCACCAAGCGATCATCGGGCCGCCTGCGTGCCGCCCTCGCCCTGCTGATCCTCGCGCTGGTCGCGGTGCTCACCGCCTGCGGCGACTCGTCCTCCGAGGCCGCCGACACGGGTCCGCGTGAGGTCCCCTCCGCCAAGGGCCCCGTCAAGGTGCCCGCCGTCCCGCAGCGCATCGTCGTGCTCAACGGCAACCTGGGCGGTTACCTCTACGACCTGGAAGCCCCGGTGGTGGCGGCGGATCCGCGCCTGCTCGGTGTTCCCGCCAAGCCGGGTGAGTTCCCCGCCGCCTGGGCCGAGGACGCGAAGAAGCAAGGCACCAAGGCCGTGCCGTCCGGCGAGAACATCAATCTCGAGTTCATCGCCGCCCAGCGTCCCGACCTGATCATCGGCGGTGGCCAGGGCTACCCCGGCCAGCAGTCGGTGAACGCCTACGACCAGCTCAGCGCCATCGCCCCGACCGTGCTGATGCCGACGGAGACCACCTACTGGCAGGACCAGCTCCGCTTCATCGCCGCGGCGGTGAACAAGCCCGCCAATGTCGACACGCTGATCGCGAACTACCAGGCCACGCTGACCGAGGCCAAGAACAAGATCAAGGCCCCGCAGGGCGGGACCGTCGTCATCCAGTCGATCAAGAGCCAGAAGCCGACCGTCTTCCTGCCGACCGCCGCGCTGCCCACCCTGCTCTCGGAGGTCGGCTTCACCCTCGACACCCAGATCCTGGCCAAGGCGGGTAACCCCACCCTGGAACAGAGCGCCGACTTCATCAGCTTCAGCCCGGAGCTGATCAACACCGTGATCGACGCGCCGGTGCTGTTCACGATTCCGCTCAGCGGTGGCCGTTCCGTCGAGGAGCTGCGCAACGACCCGCTCTACGCCTCGCTGCCCTCGTTCCAGGCGAACAAGGTCTTCGAACTGCCCGCGACCAGCTCGCGGCCCGACTACCGCACCGTCATGACCACTCTCGATCTGATCGTCGAGCGGTTCCGGTGACATCGGGTCTGCTGATCGACATCAGCCCGCTGCGGACCTCGCGCCCCTTCCGATGCGCCTTCGCGGCCCGGCTGGTGTCGGTGCTCGGCATCGGACTGCTGATGGTGGCTCTGCCGCTGCAGGTCTACCAGCTCACCGGGTCGAGCCTGCAGGTCGCCGGGGTCGCCACCACGACCGCCGCGGCGCTGTTCGTGGGCAGTCTCGCGGGCGGGGTGGTCGCCGACCGGTACGACCGCCGCGCGGTGATCCAGTGGTCGCGCAGTGCCGCCGGCGTCGGCTTCCTGCTGCTCGGGGTGAACGCGCTACTGCCGGACCCGATCGTGCCCGTGATCTACCTCGCCGCCGTGATCGACGGCCTCGCGGGTGGGGTGAGCGGTTCGGCGCTGATGGCCATGGTTCCGGCCCTGGTCGGCCGGGAGAAGGTGGCGGCCGCGGGCGCGCTGGTCTCGCTGACCACCGACCTCGGCACGATGATCACCCCCGCGATCGCCGGACTGCTCGTCGCGAAAACCGGTGTGGCCACGGCGTATTTCCTCTGTGCCCTCGCCACCACCGCGACGGTCGGGCTGATCACCGCGATCGGACCGTCACCGCCACCGCAACGCGACCTGCAGAATCCGGTGCGCGAGCTGGCCGCCGGTATCGGCTTCGCGGTGCGCCACGAATCCATCCGGCTCATTCTGCTGACCGGGCTGATCGGCATGCTCGTCAGCGGACCGCTGGTGCTGCTGCCTGCCTTCGCCGACGTCGAACTCGACGCGGGGCCGGGCACGCTGGGCCTGCTCTACGCGGCACCCGGTGCCGGTGCGGTGCTCGGCACGCTCACCAGCGGCTGGATGAGCCGCGTCAATACCGGTCGCGCGCTACTGATCTCGCTCGCGATCATGCCGATCGGGGTGATCGCGGCCGGGCTGTGGTCGCACGCGGCGCTGGTGTTCCTCGGGCTGGCCGGGTTCGGCCTGGCCAGGGCGGTGAACATGGTGCTGCGCTACGCCATGTTGCAGCAGGCCGCCCCCGACCACATGCGCGGACGCATGTCGGGACTGCTGATGGTGCAGTCGGTCACCGGTACCGCGGTCGGCTCCATGGTGGCCGGTTTCGCCGGCCAGATGTTCGCTCCTGGACGCGCGCTCGTGCTCTACGGCGTCGCGGTCCTGGTACTCACCGGCCTGATGGCGCTCGCCGCCGGGCCGCTGCACAGAAAGGAACAGCAGTGAAGGATCGCAGTGACTACGCCGGCAACATCGCCGAGGTACTCGCCGGGGAACACAGCGCGAAGGTGCCGTACCCGATCGGCCTGCAGGAAGTGGAGGTGCTGCGGGTCGCCCCCGTCGGCTCGGCGCTGCGGCGGATCACCTTCGGCGGTCCGGATATCGCGCGATTCCACAGCCACGTGGCGGATGAGCATGTGCGCCTGATCTTCCCGGATGCGAACGGCGTGCTTCGGCTGCCCACGCTCGACGGCGCGATGCTCGACTGGGGTAACCCGCGACCGGTCTCGCGCGAGTACACCGTGCGCCGCCACAGCATCGCCGACGGCGAACTCGACATCGATTTCGTCATCCACCCGGGCGGTCTGGCCTCCGACTGGGCCGCCTCGGTGACCCCGGGCACCAAGGCGCACATCGCGGGCCCGCCCGGTGGTGTCGTGATCCCGCAGACCTACGACGACTACCTGCTCGCCGGTGACATCACCGCGCTGCCCGCCATCGCCCGCCTGCTCGAGCACATGCCGCGCGACACTACCGGCTGGGCGTTCATCGAGGTGGCCGAGCCCAGCGAGGAGATCCCGCTCGACCCACCCGCCGGCGTCAGTGTGCGCTGGCTGCACCGCGGCGACCTCGCCCCCGGCACCAGCGACATCCTCGAGCAAGCCGTGCGAGAGGTGAAAGTGACTGCCGGACACCGTGTTCACGCGTGGGTGGCCGGGGAGGCGGGCTGCCTGCGCGGCATCCGCAAGTTCCTCCGCAACGACCTCGGCATCGGGCCCAAGGACTCGCTCATCGCCGGGTACTGGAAGCGCGGCGTCGCCGACTTCGATCGAGAGGAATGACCATGACCGACGAACAGGTGATCGCCGATGTGGCCACCGCACTGGGTGTCGAGGTGGCCGAGCTGAGCGCCGAGACCGATCTGCTCGACGCCGGACTCGATTCGGTGCGCATCATGTCGCTGGTGGAGAAATGGCGGGGGGCCGGACATGCCGATATCGACTTCCCCACGCTCGCAGGCGATCCCGTCCTCGGGTCCTGGATCGAACTGCTGGCCTGAGCCGTGGGGTGGCGTGTCCGGCACGCCACCCCCGGCGGGGTCAGTTGCCGTGCGCGCCCTCGGCCAGCAACCGCCGCAGCTCCTTGCGACTGGTCTTGCCGACGCCGGTCTCGGGGAACTCGTCGACCACGACCACCGCGTCGGGCATCTTCCAGGCCGCCACGCCGCGGCGGCGCACGAACGAGCGCACCGCGGTCAGGGTGGGCCGTTGCGTGGGGTCGGCGGGCTGGACGAACGCACAGATACGCTGTCCGAGAACGGGATCCGGGGTGCCGACGATCACCGCGTCGCGCACGTCGGGATGTTCGAGCAGATGCGCCTCGAGCTCCTCGGCCGAGACCTTCTCCCCACCCCGGTTCACCCAGTCGCCCGCGCGGCCCGCGACCACCAGGTTCCCGTCGGGCCGGACCGCGACGACATCACCGGTGCGGTACCAGCCCTCGGCGGTGAAGCTGCGGGCGTCGGCCTCGGGGTTGTCGTAGTAGCCGCGAATCGTGTACGGGCCCTGGGTGATCAGGTTGCCCGTCGCGCCCGGTGCGACCTCGGCGTCGTTGTCGTCGACGACCGCGATCTGGTCGAACTCCGACATCGGCCGGCCCTGGGTGCTCACCACCACGTCGATCGGATCGTCGAGCCGGGTGTAGCAGACCAGGCCCTCGGCCATCCCGAACACCTGCTGCAGGGTGACACCGAGCGCGGGCCCGATCCGGCGGGCCAGCTCGTCCTGGCAGCGGGCGCCACCCACCTGCAGCACCCGCAGACTGGTCAGATCGGCCGTCGCGCCCGCTTCGGCGCGCTCAGTCCACAGCCGCGCCAGCGGGGGCACCAGACCGGTGATGGTGACGCCGAACCGCTCGATGAGCGGGAACGCCGTCGCCGGAGTGGGATCGGGGGTCATCGCCACCGCGCCACCGGCCCACAGCGCGCCGAGGATGCCCGGCGAGCTCATCGGGAAGTTGTGGGCGATCGGCAGCGTCGCGAGATAGACCGTGTCGCTGTCGAGTTCGCAGATCTCGGCGCTGCGGCGCACGCTGTAGAGGTAGTCGTCGTGGGTGCGGGCGATGAGCTTCGGTATCCCGGTACTGCCACCCGAGAGCTGCAGGAACGCCACATCGCCCGCCGAGGGACCCGGCAAGTCGACCGGCTCGTCCCGGAATTCGGCGATGTCGAGTGCGCCGTGCGGCAGTTCCTGCCCCGCGTCGAGGACGAGCAGTACGTGGCGCAGGCTCGACACCTCGCCCCGCACGGTCGCCGCCAAGGCCGGATAGTCGAAGCGCTGATGGACCCCGCAGGTGATCATGGCGGTCGCCGACGCGGCCTCGGCGATCGGCACCAGCTCGGCGGCGCGATGCGCAGGCAAGCAGAACACCGGCAGCGCGCCCAGCCGGAACAGCGCGAAGACGACCTCGACGAATTCGGCGCGATTGGGCAGCTGCACCAGCACCCGATCGCCCGGCGCGATGCCGAGGCGGGCCAGACCGGTGGCCAACGACCTCGATCGGTGGTCGAGTTCGGCGTAGGTCCAGCGGTTGGCGGTGTCGAGGACCGCGGTCCGGTCCGGCGTGGCGCCCGCGCGCGCGGCGAGCAGGTCGCCGAATGTCTCACCGGTCCAGAGCTTGTGGTCCCGATAGCGTTGCGCAAGGTCAGCGGGCCACGGCGTGAGGCCGGGCAGCACGGGGTCGGTCAAGTCGAGCACCTCTTTCCAGCGGATCTTCCGGCGTTCCGGTCGGTGGTTGTGAGGGAAGGTAACCAACCGACGCACATTTCAGGTTAGGCTAACCTCATGTCTTATGGGGATTCCAGCGGCCGCATCGTCGTCGTCACCGGCGCGGCCGGGGGTATCGGCGCCGCGATCGCGGCGCGATTCGTGGGCGAGGAGCGGGTCGTCGCGCTCTGGGACCGAGATCCCGCGGTGCTCGAAACTGCAGCAGCCCTTGATAATTCGCAGAAAACCACGGCTGTTCACGGTGCCGTCGTGGATATCACGAACGCCGACGCCGTGCACGCGGAGTTCGACCGGCTCACCGCCGCGCACGGTCGCGTCGAGGTGCTGGTGCACGCCGCGGGCGTGCTGGTGGGCGGCAGCGCGCTCGAGCTCGACCCGGCGGACTGGGCGCGCTGCCTGACCGTGAACGCCACCGGAACCATGCTGGTCACCCAGCGCGCCGCCACCGAGATGGCCGCCGCGGGGAACGGATCGATCGTCGTGGTGTCCTCCAATGCCGCCGCCACACCGCGCGTCGCCATGGCCGCCTACGGCGCCGCCAAAGCCGCCGCCACCGCCTTCACCAGATCGCTGGCCCTCCAGGTGGCGCCGCTGGGCGTGCGGGTCAATCTGGTCTCCCCCGGATCCACCGACACGACCATGCTGCGCGACATGTTCGGCGGCGCACCGCTGGACGACGCCGCCGAGACCGCGCTGCTCGACGGCGATCCCGCCGCCTACCGGCTCGGAATCCCGTTGCGCCGCATCGCCGCTCCCGCCGACATCGCCTCGGCCATCCACTTCCTGGCGTCCGACGGCGCCCGCCACATCACCATGCACGACCTGCGGGTCGACGGTGGCGCGACGCTAGACATGTGACCGAAAGGGTGATCACCATCAGTACCGACAGTTCAGACCCCGCTTTCGTGCTGTCCCGTCCGGATCGGACCGTTTCCGCGTCCGCGGGCGCGACGATCTTCCGTTCGGCGCACGACGCGGTGACCGCGCTGCGCAGTGGGCGGATCAGCCACATCGTCGGCGCACTGCCCTTCACCCCCGGCGCGCCGACCGCGCTGTGGGCGCCGGACTCGGTGACCGTCACCGACTCGCCGTACCTGCCCCGGCCACACACCTCGGTGCCACGATTCGAGGTCGACGCCGCCCTGCCCGCGCCGGAGGAGCACAAGCACCGGGTGGCCACCGCGGTCGAACTGCTCGCCGATCCCGCCCATCCGCTGCGAAAGGTGGTGCTGGCCAGGGCGATTCGCGCGGTGTCGGCACAACCGGTGCGCGCACTCGACATTCTCGACCTGATGGTCGGCTCGGATCCGCACTCCAACGGCTTCCTGGTCGACCTCTCGGCCGCCGGTGGCCGCTATCCGGGCCGTCACCTCGTCGGGTCGAGCCCGGAGATCCTGGTGCGCCGCACCGGCCGCGCGGTGCTGAGTCATCCGCTGGCGGGCTCGGCGCGGCGGGTGCTCGACGACGCCACGGCCGACCGCCTGGCCGCCGATACGCTGCTCACCTCGGCCAAGGACCACGCCGAGCACCGCTATGTCGTCGATCAGGTCGCTGCCGTACTCAGCGACCGGTGCGCCGAAGTGGTCACGCCCGCACCGGAACTCACCTCGACACCGGCGATGTGGCACCTCGGCACGCCCCTTTCGGCGACCGTGCCGCTCGCCGGCCCCTCTGCCTTGGAACTCGCGGTGGCCCTGCACCCGACACCGGCCATCTGCGGCACCCCGACCGGGGCCGCCGCGCGGCTGATCGCCGAACTGGAGGGCGAGCGCGGTTTCTACGCGGGCGCGGTCGGCTGGTGCGATGCCGACGGCAACGGCGAGTGGATGGTGAGCATCCGCTGCGCCGAACTGTCCGCGGCGGGCACCACCCTGCTCGCGCACGCGGGCGGCGGGATCGTCGCCGCGTCCGATCCGGGCGCCGAACTGGCCGAGACCACCGGCAAATTCCAGCGCATCCTCGGTCCGCTCGGTATCGCGGATCTGCCCGTCACCGTCGGCTGACGCCGACTTCCCACCCGAACGAGAGACCGTCATGCCTATCCCCCCGATCGCGCCCTATCCGATGCCCGGCGCCGACGAGTTCACCGCCGACCAGGTCGACTGGACCGCCGAACCCGGGCGCTGCGCGCTGCTGATCCACGACATGCAGCAGTACTTCCTCGACGCCTATGACCTGTATCGCGATCCCGCCCGCACCCTGCTCGCCAACATCGCCCGGCTGCGCGACCGCTGCCACGAGCTCGACATCCCGGTGATCTACACCATGCAGCCCGGCAACCAGCACCCCTCCCGGCGCGGCATCCTCGCCGACTTCTGGGGCAGCGGGATGGCCGAGGGCGCCGACACCCAGGTCATCAACGCCCTCGCCCCCGAACCGCAGGACATCCAGGTCACCAAGTGGCGGTACTCGGCGTTCCAGCGCACCGATCTGCGCGAGCTGCTCGGCTACCACCGGCGTGATCAGCTCCTGGTCACCGGCGTCTACACCCACATGGGCTGCATGCTCAGTGCCGCTGAGGCGTTCATGGGGGACGTGCGCCCGTTCCTCGTCTACGACGCGACCGCGGATTTCAGCCGCGACGAGCACGTGATGGCGCTGAACTATGTCGCCCGGCGGTGCGGTGCGGTCACCGGCACCGACGATCTGCTGCGTCAGCTCGACGCTGCCCGGCTCGAAGCGGACGCCTGATCGGGACCCGCCCCACCGGTACTTCCGATGGCCGAGAACGCCACGGGGGTGCGCTGTTCCGGCTGCGGATCCGGTGAGGCGGGCCACAATCCGCCATTGGAAGCAAAGTTAGGCTAACCTAATTCAGCCTCTCGCCTGCCGGCTCTCATCGAGCCCGGGGAGCACGAGGGAGCGCTCGGAAAACGTTGATAGTGAGGGAGTTGCTGTGGGATCGGTGGAACGGGACGACGTAAGCGCCGACAATCCCGGATTGCCGCTCACCGGAGCACAATTGGGCATCTGGAACGCCCAGCGCCTCGACCCCGACTCGCTCAGCTACATGGTCGGCGAGGTGCTCGAGATCTCCGGGCCCGAGCCCCTCGATGTGGCGTTGCTGGACACCGCGATTCGACGCACCATCGCCGACACCGACACCATGCGACTGCGATTCGCCGACACCGCCGACGGCCCGCGCCAGCGGATCACCGAGCCGGAACCCGAACTGCGCCCGCTCGTCGATCTACGCGGCGAGACCGATCCGGTGGCCGCCGCGCACCGCCTGGTCGCGGCCGAACGCGAACGCTCCGCCACCTACTGCCGAGCAATGGTCGACCGGCAGCTCTACACCTACACCCTGCTGCGCCTGTCCGACAACGACGTGTGGTGCATCCAGCTCTACCACCACCTGATCATCGACGGCTACAGCGCGGCCATGGTGTCGCGCCGGGTCGCCGCCCACTACACCGCGCTGCGGCACGACGCTGACGTGCCACGCCTGCGGTGGGGTTCGATCGAGACGCTCGTGGCCGAAGACCTGGAATACCGTGCGAGCCAGACACATCAGCACGACCGCGACTACTGGCGCGACCGGCTCACGCCGCTGCCGCCGCTGGACGGTCGCGGCCGCGCACCGGAGGGCGTGGTCGAGCAGACGCACGAGGCCCGCGCCGTCCTCGACGCCGACCTGGTGGCCCGGATCAAGGCGGCGGCCACCGCGGCCGACATCACCTGGGCCGACGTGCTCGTCGCCGGATACGCGGGATTCGTGCACCGCGTGCTCGGCGAGACCGACGTGGTGATCGCGCTGCCGGTGATGGCTCGAGTCGGCAAGACCGCGCTCACCACACCGTCGATGGCGGTCAACGTACTGCCACTGCGCATTCCGGTTTCCAGCTCCGATCACCTCGGCGACCTCGGGAAGCGGGTAGCCGACGCGCTGCGCGAGGTGCGCGCGCACCAGCGCTTCCGCGGTGAGGACCTGGCCCGCGAATTCGGCGGTACCCAGACCGGCGCGCTGCTGCACGGCATCGGCATCAACCTCAAGGCCTTCGACTTCGCCCTCGACTTCGACGGTGCCACCGGCACGCTGCGCAATGTCGCCGGTGGACCACCGGAGGATCTGGGCCTGACCGTCACCCCGCTGTCGCAGGACCGCATCCAGCTCGGATTCGAGGTGGACGCGCGGTCCATGGACGCGGTCACGGTCCAGCGGCGGATGAACGCACTGGTCACCCTGATCACCGAACTGGTCGACGCGGCGGACCGACCGCTCGGCGCGATCACCCTGTACCCGACCGAGCTCGACGCGAGCATCGCCGCCGAACGGGCGGGCGCCGCACTGCCCGGTCTCCCCGAGGACACGGTCGAGGTCTTCGACACCATGGTCGCGGCGCGGCCGGACGAGGTCGTGCTCGTCGACGGCGCCGACCGCCTCACCGCCGCCGACCTGGGAGCACGGGTGCACCGACTGGCGCGATACCTGCGCGGCCGGGGCGTTGGCCCCGAGGACATCGTTGGCATCGCGCTCCCGCGCACCGCCGACCTGGTGATCGCGCTACTCGCGGTGCGGCATGCGGGCGCGGCCTTCCTGATGCTCGACATCGGCCATCCCGCCCAGCGCCTCGCCGACATCGTCGACGACGCCGCACCGGCGCTGATCCTCACCGACGACGCGGTCGCGGACACGGTGTTCGCCGATCGCTCCGGATGGCTGGCTCCAACCACCGACCCGACCACGAACCAAGCACCCGCCAACCACTCCGGATCGCCGATCCCAACCGTCGACGCGGCCACAAACCAGGCACCCGCCAACCACTCCGGATCGCCGATCCCAACCACCGACGCGGCCACAGTGCCCGCCAACCGCTCCGAGTCGTCGGCCCCGAT
Organism: Nocardia sp. IBHARD005; assembly: GCF_052814245.1. Lineage (NCBI taxonomy): Bacteria > Bacillati > Actinomycetota > Actinomycetes > Mycobacteriales > Nocardiaceae > Nocardia > Nocardia sp. IBHARD005. The sequence continues at coordinate 1,187,779 of NZ_CP199935.1, read as the reverse complement.
CGCCGACGAATCGTCGGGCGGCGGGGTGTCCGCCGACCGGTCGGCCGCGCTGATCCCGCACGCCGGCGCGGTGCCCGACCGTCGGGCGGGTGCACTGATCCGGCTGTCGGACAGCGAGATTCAGGAGGCGGTAGCCGGCCTGGCGAGTGGCCCGTTGACCGCAGCCGAACTCGCCGCGCCGCGCTCGGCCGGGCAGCTGGCCTATGTCGTGTATACCTCGGGCTCCACCGGAAAGCCCAAGGGTGTGCAGATCTCCTGTGGCGCGATGGCTCAGTTGCTCCACCATCACCGATCGACCGTCTACGCCGCGGCCGCCGAGCGAGCGGGCGGGCGGCAACTGCATATCGCGCACACCTACTCCTTCGCCTTCGACGCGGCCTTGGACCAGCTGTTGTGGCTGTGGTGCGGGCATCGGATCCACCTGTACGGCAACGATATCCAGAAGGATGCCGCCGCACAGGTCGCCGCGTTCGGTGCCGACCGCATCGATGTCGTCGACACCACCCCGTCGATGGCAACCGCCCTGATCGACAACGGGTTGCTCGGCGGCGCGCACCGTCCTGGATTGCTGCTGCTCGGTGGCGAGGCGACCCCGCCCGCCCTGTGGTCGGTCATCGTCGAGTCGAAGGTGGCCGCTCGCAATATGTACGGCCCGACGGAGGCCACCGTCGACGCGCTCAGCGCACCGGTAACCGGAGCGTATCCGCATGTGGGCGGCCCGATCCCCGGCACCCGCGCCTATCTGCTCGACGGCGCGCTGCGACTCGTACCGGACGGCGAGATCGGCGAATTGTATTTGTCCGGGCCACAATTGGCGCGCGGCTACCTGGGGCGCGAGGTGGTGACGGCGGAACGGTTCGTCGCCGATCCGTTCGTGGCGGGTGAGCGCATGTACCGATCGGGCGATCGAGCGCGCTGGCTACCCGGCCACGGCTACGACTACCTCGGGCGCGCCGACCAGCAGATCAAGGTGCGCGGGTATCGCGTGGAACTGGGCGAGGTAGAAGCCTCGCTCGGCGCGCTGCCCGGCGTGGCCGCCGCGGCCGCCACCCTCCGCACGTCCGGCGACAGCACCCGATTGGTGGGCTACCTGGTCCCCGAGGCGGGCCGCACCCTCGATGCCGACCAGCTGCGCCACCACCTGACCACCCTGGTCCCCGACCACCTGGTCCCCTCGGCGCTCGTCGTGCTCGATGCCCTCCCGATCACCGTCAACGGCAAACTCGACCGCGCCGCCCTCCCCGCGCCCCAGCTGACCTCGACCGGGCGCGCACCCCGCACCGACCAGGAGCGCGCGCTCTGCGGTGTGGTCGCGGAGGTGCTCGGCGTGGCGCGGGTCAACGCCACCGACGACTTCTTCGGGCTCGGCGGCGACAGCATCACCGCCATCGGCGTGAGCAGTCGCCTGCGCGTGCTCGGCTTGGCGGTGCCGCCGAAAGCCCTTCTGGCCCAGCGTGATCTGGCGACTATCGCGGCGACGGCCCAAGCTGTGGAACACGAGGCCGGACCTTCGACCCCCGATGAGGCCACGGGGCCGGTCCCGATCCCGCCCATGGTCGCCGCACTACTCGCGGCGAACCCCAGCCACCCGGCCATCGCCGGGTACGCCCAGTGGACCGCGCTGACTCTGCACGAGGATCTCTCCCTCGACGACCTGACCAGCGGCCTGCAAACCCTGCTCGATCACCACGATGCGTTGCGCTTGGTCCTCGATGAATCCGACACCGGTCCCACGCTGATGGTCGCGGGAGTCGGCACGGTCCACGCCTCGGACCTGGTCCACGAGATAGCGCTCCACGACCCGCTTTCGAACGGCGCGGCAACCTCCGCGCCTTGCGTGAGTGCGGCAACCTCCGCGCCTTCCGCAAGTGCGGCAACCTCCGCGCCTTCCGCAAGTGCGGCAACCTCCGCGCCTTCCGCAAGTGCGGCAACCTCCGCGCCTTCCGCAAGTGGGGCAACCTCCGCGCCTTCCTCGAGTACGGCGACCTCCGAGCCTTCCTCGAGTGCGGCGCCCGCTGTTCGGTCGGGGGATGCGGTGGCCCTTCCGACCGCTGGTGCGCTGTCGACCCAGGCCCGCACAGGCAGCAGCGCAACAGGTTCGGTGGATTCCATTCATGGCGGCGCGGTCGGTTCAACAGCCGATGTCACGTCGGCGCGTACCGAAACGGCGGGATCGACATCTCGATCACCGCTCGGGGACGCGCTGGAGGTCGACCCGCCTTCTACTGCCCCCCAGTCAGTTTCGGCCGAGACTATGGACACGCTGATCGAGTCGGTGGCGGCCGATCTCGCGGCGCGATTGGATCCTGCCGCGGGTGTGGAGCTTCGCGCCGCGCTGGTGCGGACCACACCGGGAGTGGCCGACCGTTTGGTTCTGGTAGCCAATCACCTGGTGGTGGACGGAGTTTCGTGGCGGATCCTGGTACCCGAGCTGTATGAGGCGTGCGCGGCGGCGCGGGAAGGGCGTGCCCCACGGCTGTCCTCGAAGGGGAGTTCGTGGCGGCGCCATGCCGGCCTGCTCGCCGAATCAGGCACCGCGGGCGATCATCGCGCGGAGCTGGCGCACTGGGAGCACGCCCTCGGTGCCGGGCCGGTCGTACCGCTGGGCGAGCGGGCGCTCGATCACGCGCTCGACCTCGTCGAAAGTGCGCATCGGACAAGAACTTTCGCCGCCCCGGAGATCACCGAGGCCCTGCTCACCACGCTGCCCGCGGCCTATCTGGCCAAGACCGACGAGGTGCTGCTCGCGGCGCTCATGCTGGCGATCAATGCCTGGCGCCAAGAGCGCGGCGAGGCACTCGAATCGGGGCGGCCGGTCACCGTGGAGGGCCACGGTCGCGAGCCGCTGCGCGCCGACACCGATTTCGCCGGCACCATCGGCTGGTTCACCAGCGAGTTCCCGGTGTGGACACCCGCGACCGGCATCGCCGACCCGGACGGGCTCGCCGACGCCATGGCCGGTGGCGCGGCGGCCGGACGGCTGTTGCGCGCGGTCAAGGAGGCCAAGCGCGCCGTGCCCGGCAACGGCGTCGGCTACGGCGTGCTGCGCGGGCTCGACCCGCAGACCTCCCCGCGGTTCACCGGGCGGCGCGCGCCCGAGGTACTGCTCAACTATCTCGGGCGATTCGGCGGTGGCGCGGCGCTCGGCTGGCGCCTGCCCGAGCACGATGCCTTCGCGGTGACGGAGTCGCCGGACAAGGCGCTCACGGAAGTCCTTTCGCTCAACGTCTTCGTGCACGAGCCCACCGCCGCGCAGCCGGGTGCGCCAAGGCTCGCGGTGGAGTGGACCGCGGCGGGCCGGATTCTCGGCGCGCACCAGGTCACCGAACTCCAGCGGCACTTCGCACTCGCGCTGGAGGCGTTCGCCGCCCATGCGCGGTTGTTCGCCGGCGGTCTCACACCGTCGGACTGCCCCGGCCTGTCCGTCGATCAGGAGAGCATCGACGCGCTCGAGGCGACGCACGGCCCGCTGGCCGAGCTGCTGGCGCTGTCGCCGCTGCAGGAGGGCTTGCTGTTCCACGCGATTCGCGATGGCGCGGACGATGTCTACACCCTGAGCGCGCGCGTCGACCTGCACGGCCCGCTGGACGGCCCCCGGCTGTCGGCGGCGTTCGACACCGTCGTGGGCAGGCACCCCACCATGGCCGCGGCCTTCCACTACGCGGGCCTGGATCAGCCGGTGCAGGCAGTGCCCCGGGCGGTCGCGATGCCGTGGCGGGAGGTCGATCTGTCCGGGTTGCCGCTGCGCGCCGCGCAGGCCGCCGCCGACCGGCTCGAAGCCGAGGCGACCCGGCACCGGTTCGCGGTGGATCGGTCTCCGATGTTGCGCGCCACGCTGATTCGCATGCCCGACGACGCGCACCGGCTGGTGCTCAACACCCATCACCTGGTGATCGACGGCTGGTCGACCCCGATCGTGTTGCGCGAGGTGCTGGCCGTCTACCACGGTGACGAGCTACCCTCGCCTGCCCGCTACAGCGACTATCTGTCCTGGATCGGCACCCGAGATCGCGACGCCGTCCGCGCGGCTTGGGCGCGGCGACTGGCCGGTTTCACCGAGCCGACGCTGGTGCGCGCCAACACTTTCCGTGAGCGCGAGTTCCGGCAGTGGCAGGTGCCGCTGCCCGCGTCGCTCGCCACGGCGCTGGCCGAGCTCGGCCGCCGTCGCGGCCTCACGATGAACACGCTGGTGCAGGGCACCTGGGCGCTGACACTCGCCGCGCTCACCGGCCGCACCGATGTGGTGTTCGGCGCGACTGTGTCCGGTCGACCGGCTGAGCTGCCGGGCGTGGCGGGCATGGTCGGCCTGTTCGCCAACACCGTGCCGGTGCGCTGCGCCTTCGACCCGGATCATGCGCTGCTCGAGCAGTTCGCCGAACTGCAGGAACAGCAGTTCGCCATGCAGGAGTTCGACCACGCGGGGCTGGCGGAGATCGAACGGATCGCCGGCACCGGAACCCTCTTCGACACCCTGGTCGCCTTCGAGAACTTCCCGAATTCCGGTGCGCAACAGCCACAGTCGCACGAGTTGCGACGTGGCGAGTTCCACAATCACGGCAACACGCACTATCCGATGACCCTGATCGCCCCGCCGGGAGACCGCCTGGAACTGGTGATCTGGTACGACCGCGCCGCCGTGCTCGACACCACGCTCGCCCGCATCTCCGATCGGATCGGCGCGATCCTCACCACCCTCACGACCGCCACGGACTCCGCCCCAACGATGTTCCTCGAGCCGCTCGCCCCAGCGGTCACAACTACACCGGACTCCGCACCGGGATCAGCCCTCACGAGCGCACCAGCGTCCGCACCGAACCCGACGGGCACGAGCGCACCAGCCTCCGTCCCGAACCCGGCAGGCACGACCGTACCGGACTCCGCGCCAGAACCCCATGCCACGAGCACACCAGCCTCCGTCCCGAACCCGGCAGGCACGGCCCCAGCGGCCTCCGTGGTGGAACCGCCTGTCACGAGCGCACCTGCTCCATCGTCCGCAGCTGGCGCCGCGAGCCTGTCGACCGTCGCCCGACCCAGTACCGAACAGCCCGATCCGCGCGGTAGCACGCTGGCCGACTGGGGTACGCCCGTCGATCCGGCGGCACCGGCCATCACGGCCGAAGCGGTCACGATCGACTTCCGCGAATTCGACTCGCGGACGAATCGGCTGGCACGCTGGCTCGTCTCGCGCGGGGTCGGCCCCGAAACCGTGGTGGCCGTGGCTATGCCACGCACCATCGACTCGGTCGTCACCGCGCACGCCATCTGCCGGGCCGGCGGGGTGTACCTGCCGATCGATCCGCAACAGCCCGCACAGCGCATCGAGCAGATCCTCGAAACAGCTTCCCCCGCACTGGTTCTGCACTCGCTCGACGATGTGGACACCAGTGGGTTCGTCGATGCGCGGCTCACCGACGCGGACCGCGCCGCACCGCTGCGCCCCGCCAATACCGCCTGCCTGCTGTTCACCTCCGGCTCCACGGGTGTGCCCAAGGGCGTGAGCCTGACGCACGCCGCGATCATCTCCACTTTCCGATGGCTGCAACGTGAGTGCCGATTCGGCCCGGGCGACACGATGCTCTACCGCACCCCGCCGATCTTCGACGCCTCGCTCATGGAGATGTTGCTGCCGCTGCACGTCGGCGCTCGGATCGTGCTGACCAGGCCTGGCGGCCACCGCGATCCCTACTATCAGGCACAGCTCATGAGCGCGGAGCGGGTGACCGCGATGTGGATGACCACCTCCATGCTGACCGTGCTCGCGGAAGAGGCCGACTTGTCGGGATGCGTGGATCTGCGCTGCGTCCTCACCGGCGGTGAGGTGTTGCCGCCCGCGACAGCGCACCGCATGCGAGCGCTCACCGGCACGGCCGTCTACAACTTCTACGGTCCCACCGAGGCCGCGATCGGCTTCACCTTCCACGAGACCGTCGACGCCGACACCGCGTCGGTTCCGGTCGGTGCGCCCGCCGATGCCGTCCGCGTTCTCGACGACCGGTTGCGACCCGTCCCCGCGGGAACCATCGGCGAGCTCTACATGACCGGTGTCCGGCTGGCACGCGGCTACCTGGCCCGTCCCGATCTGAGCGCGGGCGCCTTCGTGGCCGACCCGCGCGGTAACGGCGAAAGGATGTACCGCACCGGCGATCTGGTGCGGATGAACCCGCACGGGGAACTCGACTACGTCGGCCGCACCGACTCCCAGGTGAAGTTGCGCGGCCAGCGCATCGAGCTGGGCGATATCGAATCGGCCCTGCTCACCTGCGCCGGGGTGGCCCAGGCGGTGGTGCTGCTACGCGAGGACACACCGGGTGATCAGCGCCTGGTCGCGTATCTCATCGCCAAGTCCGCAGTCGCCCTCGATACCGCGACGGTGCGCGAGGAGCTGCGAAAGATACTGCCCGCGTACATGATTCCCGCCGCCTTCGTGGCGCTGGATCACATCCCGCGCACCGCGACCGAGAAGATCGCCCGCCGCGAGCTGCCCGCCCCGGAGTCCACCGCGGTCTCGGCCCCCGAGCCGCGCTCGGCCACCGGTTCCGCACCCACCGGCGCCGTCACCGCGCCCGAAGCGACCGCAACCGCAACAACGCACGATGGGTCCGCCACCGGGTCCGCCGCCGCGCCCGAAGCGACCGCAACCGCAACAACGCACGATGGGTCCGCCACCGGGTCCGCCGCCGCGCCCGAAGCGACCGCAACCGCAACCACGCACGAGGGGACCCTCACCGGATCCGCACCGGACGCGACCGCGACCGCAACCACGCACGATGGGCCCGTCACCGGATCCGCCACCGCACCCGCACCCGCACCCGCACCCGAAGCGACCATCACCGGATCCGCACCCGCACTCGAAGCGACCGCCACCGGGTACACCGCCACCGCCCACGATGGGACCGTGACCTCAGCGGACGCCGGGCCGCTCGACACCATCCGTGAGGCCATGGCGGCGGTCCTGTCTGTCGCCGAAATCGGCGCCGACGACGACTTCTTCGGCGCGGGCGGGCATTCGCTGCTCGCGGTGCGGCTGGTCGGCCGGTTGACCCGCGCGGGCCTGCCGGTGGTGCTCGACGATGTCTTCACCGCTCCCACCCCGCGTGGCCTCGCGACCCGGATCGGTGCGGTCGATCCCCGAGCGCCGCGACCGGCCGACGGTCTCGCCAGTCTGGGCCGTCGCCTCGACCCGGTCCTGGAGCTGCGCGCCGAGGGTTCGGTCCCACCGCTGTTCTGCATCCATCAGATCGGCGGCACCGCATGGAAATACGCGCCGCTGGCTCGATTGCTGCGCGCCGAGCGGCCGATCATCGGCCTGCAGATGCCGCAGCTGACCGGCCGGGAATTCGATGGGCGCACGCTCGACGATCTGGCCCGCTACTACCTGACCGCCATCCGGCGTATCCAGCCGCAGGGTCCGTACCATCTGCTCGGCTACTCGCTGGGCGGCAATCTCGCCCACTCGGTGGCGGCGATCCTGGAAGCCGAGGGCGAACAGGTCGGCTATGTGGGTCTGCTCGACTCGCATCCGTTGTCGAACCTGACCGACCGGGCCGCCGCGACCCTGGCCGATCCCGCCGGGATGGCTGCCCTGCTACCCGAAATCGGCGAGTACGCACCGGAATTGGCGGCGGTCGTGCGCAATGCCGCGACCGAGCTGCTCCGCATGGTCACGCAGTCGCAGTCCCCACGCTATCGGGGTCCGATGGCCCTGTACTGCGCCGACGCCGGCGACGAGCCCGAACGCGTGCACGCCCAGCTGACCGGCTGGAAGGCGGCGGGCGCCCAGCTGGTGATCCGGCGACTTCCGTACTCGCACAACGACATCGCGATGCCGACCGGCTGGACAGAGGTCGCCGCGCTGCTGGATGTGGATCCCGCGATCCGCACCTGAACCTCCACCTGGAAGAAAGAAGGAAAACCCTCCATGTCAGCTCTCCGAATGACGGCACGCATGCGTGCCGCCGTCGCACTCCTGATCGTCGCGGCAACCGCGACGGCAACGGGCTGCGGCAGCTCCACCGCCGATGAGGCGGCCGACACCGGCACGCGCCAGGTAGTAACCGCCAAGGGCCCGGTCACCGTGCCCGCCGACCCGCAGCGCATCGTGGTCCTCAACGGCGCCCTCGCCGGATACCTCTTCGACCTGGACGCCGAGGTGGCCGCCGCCGATCCGCGGCTCGTCGGCGTCACGCTCGCACCCGGCGAGTTCCCCGCCGCCTGGGCCGCGGAGGCCAAAGAACAGGGCACCGTGGCGGTGCCCTCCGGCGACGACCTGAACCTGGAGTTCATCGCCGCCCAGCGGCCGGACCTGATCATCGGCGGCGGGCCGGGCTACCCGGGCCTGCAGACGATCAAGAACTACGACAAGCTCGCCGCCGTCGCGCCCACCGCACTGGTGGCATCCGACGCCGCCAACTGGCAGGACCAGTTGAAGTCGGTGGCCGACTTCGTGAACCGCCCCGAGAAGGTGGGCGCCATGATCACCGCCTACACCGACAAGGTCGCGAAGGTGAAAGCAAGCCTGAAGCTGCCGCAGGGCGCGACGGCGGTGATGCAGTCCCAATCGGACGGCAAGCCCATCCTGCTCGCCCCCAACACCCCGCTGGCCGCGCTGCTCGCCGAGGTCGGCTTCACCATCGACGACAAGATCGAAGCGAAGGCAGGCAACCCGCCCCGGACCCAGGCAAGCGACTGGGTGACCTTCAGCCCGGAGCTGCTGAGCACCGTGATCGACGCTCCGGTGCTGTTCGTGATCAAGCTCGACGGCGGCCGCGACATCGCCCAGCTGAAGCAGGATCCGGCGCTGGCCATGCTGCCCGCCTTCCAGAAGGGCCAGGTCTACGAGCTGCCCGCGACCGCAAAGCGCCCGGACTACCGGGAGGCCATGGCCACCCTCGACCTGCTGGCGGGCCGCTTCAAGTGACATCCACCGGCGGCTGATCGACTCCTCGCCGCCGCACGACACCACGATCACCCCGTTCGCCGGAAGTTCGGCGGGCGGGGTGATCGCGTATCCGGACCATGCGTCAGCTCGTGGACCGCGATCCTCGCCGTCCACCACCTGCCCGGGAACTCCACGAGCGGCGATCGGTCACCCGGAACGGGACAGGCACCACAGCCGACGGACTGTCATGGGAACAGGCACCACAGCCGGCGGACTCTCGGCGGAAACAACGTGGGCCCCGCCGTTTCCGAGGAACGACGGGGCCCACGCGGGGTATTCGCTTGTCTTACAGCGCCTTCAGTTCCTCGGTGACCGCACCGACGGACTTCTTCGCATCACCGAACAACATCGAGGTGTGGTCGGCGTAGAACAGCGGGTTGTCGATGCCGGCGAAGCCGGAGTTCATCGAGCGCTTGAGCACGATGACGCTCTGCGCCTGGTCGACGTTGAGCACCGGCATGCCGTAGATCGGGCTCGACTTGTCGTCGCGGGCGGCCGGGTTGGTGACGTCGTTGGCGCCGATGACCAGAACCACATCGGTACGGTTGAACTCACCGTTGATGTCGTCCATTTCCTTCATCGCGTCGTAGGACACCTCGGCCTCGGCGAGCAGCACGTTCATGTGCCCGGGCATGCGACCGGCGACCGGGTGGATCGCGTACTTGACCTCGACACCCTTGGCTTCGAGCAGCGACGCCATCTCCTTGACCGCGTGCTGGGCCTGCGCCACGGCCATGCCGTAGCCGGGGACCACGATCACCTGGTTGGCGTAGGCCATCTGGATCGCGGCGTCGGCGGCGGACGTCGACTTCGCGGTCTTGGCCTCACCGTCACCGGAACTGGCGACCGCGCCGCCGCCACCGAAGCCACCGGCCACGATCGCGGGGATGGAGCGATTCATGGCCTTGGCCATCAGGTTGGTGAGGATGGTGCCGGACGCGCCGACGATCATGCCCGCGACGATCATCGCGGTGTTGTTCAGCGCCAGACCCGCGGCCGCGGCCGACAGACCGGTCAGGGCGTTGAGCAGTGAGATGACGACCGGCATATCCGCGCCACCGATGGGCAGCACGACCATCAGGCCGAGCACACCGGCGAACAGCAGCAGGCCGATCATCCACAGCTGCGAGACGCCACCGTTGTCGGCACCGAGGCCGATCACCACGGCACAGGCGATCGCGCCGACGAGCAGGATCAGGTTCAGCGGCTGCTGCAGGCGGCCGACGCTGATCGGCTTGCCGGACAGGATTTCCTGCAGCTTGGCGAAGGCGATGATCGAGCCCCAGAAGGAGATCGAGCCGATCACCGCGGCGAACAGCGAACCGATGATGATGTGGATGGTCGGTTCTTCGTGCAGCTGCGAAAAGCCCGCGCTGTCGACGAATTCGGCCCACGCGATCAACGCGACGGTGCCACCACCGACACCGTTGAACGCCGCGACCAGCTGCGGCATCTCGGTCATCTTGGTGCGGATGGCGGGCGGAACACCCAGTGCCACACCGACGATCAGACCGGCGGCGATGAGAATCCAGTTGAGCAGGGCAGCGTGGCGCACCGAGATCAAGGTGGCCACCACGGCCAGACCCATACCGACAGCGGCGATCTGGTTGCCACGGACCGCGGTCTTCGGGCCGGTCAGGCCCATCAGGCCGTAGATGAACATGGAGAAGGCCACGATGTAGAGGCCGTTGACCAGGTAGGTCATATTGTCGACTGCGTGCATCACTCGGCCGCCTTCTTCTTACCCTTGAACATGCCGAGCATGCGGTCGGTGACCACGAAACCACCGATGACGTTCAGTGTTCCGAACACCACCGCGACGAACAGGATCACCTGCACCAGCAGCGACGGGTCTTTCACATTGCCCAGGGTCACCAGCGCGCCGAGCACGACGATGCCGTGGATGGCGTTGGTGCCCGACATCAGCGGGGTGTGCAGGGTGTTGGGCACCTTGGAGATCACCGCGAAGCCGACGAAGCCGGACAGCACGAGGATCGCGATGTTGGCGAGCAGTTCGGTGTACATCAGGCTTCCACCTCACGGGTGACACAGGAGTCCGCCAGGACCTGATCCTCGAAGTCGGGGGCGAGCTTGCCATCGACCAGCATCAGTTCCAGCAGCGCCGAAATGTTCTTCGAGTACAGCTCGGACGCGTGCTCGGGCATCGTGGCGGGCAGGTTCAGCGGCGAGGCGATGGTCACCTCGTGCTTGACCACGACCTCGCCGGGCTCGGTGAGCTCACAGTTGCCACCGGTCTCACCGGCCAGGTCGACGATCACGCTGCCGGGCTTCATGCCCTCGACAGCGGCGGCGGTGACCAGGCGCGGCGCGGGGCGACCCGGCACCAGCGCGGTGGTGATCACGACGTCGAAACCCTTGATGGCGTTTTCGAGGGCCTGCTGCTGCTGGGCCTTCTCCTCGTCGGTGAGTTCGCGGGCGTACCCGCCTTCACCGGCGGCGTCGATCCCCAGGTCCAGCCACTGCGCACCGACCGAGCGCACCTGATCGGCGACCTCGGGGCGCACGTCGTAACCGGTGGTCCGGCCACCGAGCCGCTTGGCCGTTGCGAGGGCCTGCAGACCGGCGACACCGACACCGAGCACCAGCACGGTGGCCGGCTTCACGGTGCCCGCGGCGGTGGTGAGCATCGGGAAGAACCGGGTCGACTCCGACGCGGCGAGCAGCACAGCCTTGTAGCCGGCCACGTTCGCCTGCGAGGACAGGGCGTCCATCACCTGGGCGCGCGAGATACGCGGAATCGCCTCGACCGCGAAAGCCTGCACACCGGCAGACTTCAGCGCGCCGATCTGATTCTCGGCATTGCGCGGCGCCAGGAAACCGATCAGCGTCTGGCCCGAGGACAGCTTGGCAACCTCGGCATCGCTGGGCGGGGCGACCTTGACGACGACCTCGGCCGACCACGGGTCACCGATGGTCGCGCCTGCCTCTACGTAGGCAGCGTCGGGAATGAGAGCGCCGAGGCCCGCACCGGCTTCCACGATCACCTCGACACCCTGCTTGGACAGGGTGGGGATGATCTTGGGCACCAATGCGACTCGCCGCTCACCCGGGCCGGACTCGCGAACGACTCCGACACGCGCTCCGCGCGGCGATCCCTCGCCCACGTTTTGCGTTGTCTCCACTAGTCAGACTTCCTTTTCGTGCTGGCTTCGAGCCTGGGAACAACGGGGTGCCGAAGTTACCTGTGAGTAAGTTCGACTGAAATCCTGGCAACTGTACTCGGCTCGCGGTGAGCCTAGCGGAGATGCCCGTCACAACGGAGAACTGGACTGACGACTACAAATCGGACACCTCGGACCTGATCGACCGTGACAACGGCCGCCCGACCCGGTGGACACCGGCCGGCGCGCGCCCCCGGATTCGTCGCCGCAGGTGGGACACAAGAACACAGGTCCTGATCGATCACTCACGGCGAGGTCCGATCGCCGACCGGGCACCGCCGCGTCACACCGGACGTGACGCGGGTCATGGCGATCGCCCCTTCGGGCTGTTGCGCGACCCAGATCACACCGTAGGGTCGAGGCCGTGAACGACTGCGCCTTCTGTCTGATCGTTGCGGGTGCCGCGCCGGCGACCATGGTCTACTCCGATGACGCGGTGTGCGCGTTCCTCGACATCCGTCCCATCACCCGCGGCCACACCCTGATCGTCCCCAAGGTCCACGCGACCGAGCTCGACGATCTCGACCCCGAACTCGGCGCTCGGATGTTCCGCACCGGCCATCGCCTGGCCCGTGCGCTACGCGTCAGCGGGCTCGCGAGCGATGGAGCCAATCTCATCCTCAACGACGGTACCGCCGCGTTCCAGACCGTCGGCCATGTCCACCTGCACGTGGTCCCCCGCAAACACGGTGACAAACTCAGCTTCGCCAAGGGATTCCTGTTGCGTCGTCCGCACGAACCGAATTCGACCGCAGCGGCGATCCGCGCGGGCCTGTCCGCACTCGACGCGGGGCAGCCGGCGGGCCCGGAGGAGGCAGCGGAGCGTAACCACGTAGGGCCCTCGGCGGTCCCGCCATCGAACACAGCCGAAGCAGAAGGAGCACAGGGATGACCGAGACGCCGGGGCGCGAACAACTCACCGATCTGCTCGCCGAGCAGTGGGAAGCCATCGCGCTGCTGGTCACCGACCTCGACGAGAAGGCTTGGCGCCGACCGTCTCCGCTGCCCGGCTGGACGCTGTTCGACGTGGTCGCCCACGTGATCGGGACCGAATCGTGGTTGCTCGGCGAAACACCGCCGCCGCATGATCCGTTGCGCCCCAAGACCGATGTGCGAACGCTGCCGCATGTGCGCAACGAAGTGGCTGTGCTCAACGAGATCTGGGTCGACCGGTTGCGCCCGCTCTCCGGCAAGCGACTGCTCGCGCTGTTCGACGAGACCACCGAGCGTCGCCGGGCCGCCCTGGCCGCGATGGACGACGAGGCCTGGCAGGCCACGACCGTCTCACCCGTCGGGCAGGTGCCCTACGGGCGGTTCATGCGGGTGCGGCTGTTCGATTGCTGGATGCACGAACTCGACCTCGCCGACGGGATCGGCCGCAGTGTGCCCGAGGGTGGTGCGCGCGCCGAGGCCGCGTTCACCGAACTGACCATCGGTCTCGGTCGCGCCGTGGTGAAGGGTGCCAAAGCGCCGGATGGTTCGCTGGTCACTCTCGATCTGACCGGGCCGGTGACCAGGCAGGTGCATCTGTCGGTCGTCGGTGGGCGCGGGACTGTGCTCGACGAGGCTTCCGGGGAGCCGACGACCGTGCTCCGGTTGGACTCCGGGCTTTTCGCGCGGTTGCGCGGTGGGCGCACGACGGCGGACCGGCACCCCGGCGAGGTTGTCGTCGAGGGCGATACGACCCTCGGGGAGCGGCTCGTGCGGAATCTGGCGTTCACCATCTGATGCGACTTTTCCTGGCGTCGTACCGGTTCGGTGGTTTCGCTGATCGGCTCGTCGGGCTCGTCGGCGCGCCGGGGCGGGTCGCGGTGATTCCGAACGCGTGTGACGCGTGGCCGGATGCCTGGTCGTCGGCGGTGATGAGTGATGTGAAACCGCTGGAGCAGCAAGGTTATTCGCCGGAGGTACTGGATCTGCGCGAGTACGCCGGACAGCCGGAACGGCTGGAACGGCACCTGCGCACGTTCCCGATGGTCTGGGTGCGCGGCGGCAACACTTTCGTCCTGCGTGCCCAATTCTCCCGCAGCGGTGCCGATTCCGTGTTCGCTACCCTGTTGCGCGAGGACGCGCTGGTCTACGCGGGCTACAGCGCGGGCGCGTGCCTGCTCGGACCCGACCTGCACGGGCTGGAAACCGTGGACGATCCCGCCGAGGTGCGGCCCGCCACCGGAATCGAACCGCTATGGGACGGACTGGGTGTGGTAGATCGTCGCCTGGTCGTGCACCTGGACTCCCCCACCGACCCGGACGGCGACTCCGCCGCGATGCTGGCCCGCTGCGTCGCCGAGCAGATCCCGCACTGGGCCCTCACCGACAACGACGTCGTCCTGGTCGACGGCGACCGCACCGAGGTGCTCCGGGGCTGACCCCGCGAGTCCGCCACCCCGCCGGATCGCCGGTCACACCGCGGTCGGCGCGGTCACCGCCGGTGTGCGACGGAAGACGATCCAGCGCATCGCGCTGTACATGTACACGGCCTCACAACCGCCGGCGAGCAGCCTGGCCAGGTGGTATTCCACGCCGAGCGCGGTGAGACCCGAGCCGACGCCGAGGATGAACGCCAGGTAGTTCACCAGCACGACAACCACATACACCGCGGCCTGCTTGCCCATCGGCGCGTGGGAATGGAAATTGAAGGTGCGGTTGAGCAGGAAGCTCAGCCCGAACGCGGCGAGGTAGGCGAGGGTGATCGACAGCCAGACCGGCAGGCCGAATCCACTGTGCAGCAGGGTGAGCAGCAGCAGGTCGACGCCGAACGTGAAGCTGTTGATCAGCCCGAACCCGAGCAGGGTCGCGGGCATATACCGATCGAGGCCCCACGGCAGCCGGGCCACGACCGCCTCGCACCAACGGGTGAATCGGTCGGCCACCGACTCGGTGACACTCGCCTGCTGCTCCACGCGGCCAGCCTGCCAGCGGCACATGAAGCCAGGGTGAGCAACCGGCAAACGGGTGAGCCGAGAAGCTAGCGGCCGACCGCCGCGAACGGGCGAGTATCGAACGCGGCCCATGCGGCGAGGCAGCGGCGGCGGGTGAGCTCGTCGGCCTCGGCGAGCAGGGCATCACGCAGCAGCGCGGGGTCGGCCGCCCAGCGCTGCGCGATCTCGGCCATCGCGCGGACGTCGAACATCCCGGTCGATTCCAGAGCGGACAGCCATTCGTGGTGTGCGCCGGTGTGGACACTGCGCATCGCGTCGGTGTCGATGCCCGCGTCGGCGAACTCCGCGGCCAACAGGGCACCCACCAGCTCACTGCGGTCCTGCGGTTCCATCGACATCGCCAGTCCTCCCTGCGAAAAACGGTGCGGCGCAACAGCGTCGCATGATCGATGCGCGCGAAGCGCACCCGTGGAGCAGAACTCGAAACACGCTGGGCGGCGAGGCGATTCACCATCGAACACACCCTGTACGGGCATTGTGAAGCATTGGACGCCGTATACACCAACTGGGCACACCAGATCACAACGATGCCGGAACCCACCTCGTCCGGACCCACATCACATCTGGTCAAGTGATCACCAGGCATCTGTGGATTTTTCTTCTCGGGCGATGTTTACGTGAGGGCCTGGTGATCAATCGACCAGGGCGAACTGCCCGCGGCGGGCGGGGTGCGCGCGATAGCGTGGACAGGTGGACGAGCGCAGCGGTGACCTCGATTCGTTGATTTCGGCGTTGTCGGACGGGGCGGTCGTCATCGACCCCGATCTGCTGGCCGGGTACCGGCAGGATTGGGCCCGCGATCCCGATGCGGGCACGCCGCTGGCGGTGGTGCGGGCGCGCGGTACCGCCGATGTCGCCGCCACGCTGCGGTGGGCGCACGCGAACAAGGTGCCGATCGTGCCGCGTGGGGCCGGGACGGGTTTGTCCGGCGGGGCGACCGCGGTGGACGGCGGGATCGTGCTCACCACCGAGTTGATGCGGGAGATCAGCGTCGACACGGTGACCCGGATCGCGGTGGTGCAGCCCGGGTTGCTCAATGCCGAGGTGAAGCGGGCCGTAGCGGCCGAAGGGCTGTGGTATCCGCCGGATCCGTCCTCGTTCGAGATCTGCTCGATCGGTGGCAACGCGGCGACCAACGCCGGCGGGCTGTGCTGCGTGAAGTACGGCGTGACCACCGACTACGTGCTCGGCATGGAAGTGGTGCTGGCCGACGGGACCGTGGTGCGGCTCGGCGGGCCACGGCTCAAGGATTCGGCCGGGTTGTCGCTGACCAAACTGTTCGTCGGGAGCGAGGGCACGCTCGGCGTGATCACCGAACTCACCCTGCGGCTACTGCCCGCACAGCCACCGCAGTCGACCGTCGTCGCGAGTTTCGGCTCGCTCACCGCGGCGACCGACGCGATCCTGGCGATCACCTCGACGCTGCGCCCCGCCATGCTCGAATTCATGGACACCGTCGCGATCAACGCGGTCGAGGACGAGATGCGCATGGGATTGGACCGCACCGCCGCCGCCCTGCTCGTCGCCCGCTCCGACGCTCCGGGCGAATTCGCCGCGCACGAAGCACAGCTGATGGTGGGGCTGTGCGAGAAGGCCGGGGCGACAGAGGTTTTCCACACCGCCGATCCCACCGAAGGTGAAGCCTTCACCGCCGCACGCCGATTCGCGATTCCCGCGGTGGAGAAGATCGGGCCGCTGCTGCTCGAAGACGTCGGCGTGCCGCTCCCCCGCCTCGGCGACCTGATCGCCGGGGTCACCGCGATCGGCGAGCGCAACGATGTGCTCGTGTCGATCATCGCGCACGCGGGCGACGGCAACACCCACCCGCTGATCGTGCACGACCCCACCGACCCCGACAACACGGCCCGCGCCCACCGTGCCTTCGGCGAGATCATGGACCTGGCCATCGCGCTCGGCGGCACGATCACCGGCGAACACGGCGTCGGGCGCTTGAAGAAGGCGTGGCTGCCCAACCAGGTCGGCCCCGACGTCATGGCGCTGACCCGGCGCATCAAGGACGCCCTTGACCCGGAGGGCATCCTCAATCCCGGCGCGGTCCTCTAGCGGAACATCGCGCGCGACGGCAGGGTTAGCATCCGACTATGACCACCAGGCTCGAGCACAACGTCGCCGACACCCGTTTCGAGATCTACCACGACGACATCCTCGCGGGATACGCCGACTACGCCGAACGTGAAGGCGCCAAGGTCCGCGACTTCCACCACACCATGACGTTTCCGGAGTTCCGGGGCCGTGGGGTCGCGGCGGAGGTCGTGAAATACGGCCTCGACGATTCCCGCGAGAACGGCTTCAAGATCATCCCGACCTGCTGGTATGTCGAGAAGTACATCGCCGAACACCGCGAGTACGCCGACCTGGTTGGCTGATCCAGGTACGCCTAGTCGCGTAGGTATCCGGCCAGAATCGGGCCGATCACATCGAGCGCGTCCGGGCCGGTGAGCCGGTTGTGCTCGTGGCCGGTCTGGTTGTCGATGATCTCGCCGCTGACATAGGGGCGCCAGGTATCGGCGTTGGGCTCGTAGCCGGGACGGGCGGTGGTGCTGCTGAAGAACAGCAGATCACCGTCGAACATCTCGGGTTCGTACTCGGCGGCCTCGCGCACTATCTGCTGGTAGTCGGCGTAGAGCCGCTGCAGATCCGTCGCGGTGATCGCGCCGAGGAGCCCGTCGGCTCGGCTACCGGCGCCGACGTCGTTGTCGGCGCCAGGCAGCGGTGCGGCGGTATCGCGAACCGCCGCGGAATCGGCCGGCGACGCTGGCGGCACGATTCGATCGGGAGCGCCGGCGACAGCGCCGGCGCGGAGAAGTTCAGCGGCCTGTTCGGCCTGCGGCCGGTCGCCGTCGAGCATCGCCGGGTCGAGGCCGCCGAACTCGGCGAGCAGCACCTCCGGCGGCGGCAACTCGGCGGCGCCCGCCGGGTCGACATCGGCGCGGCCGTCGAGAATGGTCAGCGCGTCGACTCGGGCACCGCGGCGCTGGAGTTCGACAGCGACGGCGTGCGCGATCGGCCCGCCCGCGGAGTAGCCGAGCAGCCGGTACGGTCCGTCGGGCTGGGTCGTTTGGATCTCGTCGGCGTAGTCGGCGACCCGTTCGCGCAGCGGCCGGTCGGGGACCTCAGCCGCGATTCCGGGCGACTGCAGACCGTAGACCGGGAAGCCGGGGTCGAGGTGCCCGACCAGACCCGTGTAGCACCACGCCACCCCGATCGCCGGGTGCACGCAGAACAACGCGGGACCGCCCCCGCCCGCGCGCAACGGCAACAGGGTTCGCAACGCCGGGTCGACCGTGTCCCCGTCCCCGGCGATGAGCTGGGCGAGCGCGCCGGGGGTCGGATCGCCGAACATCCACTGCACCGGCATCGCGACATCGAGGCGGTCACGGATCCGGGAGACCAGCCGGATGGCGATCATGGAGGTGCCGCCGAGTTCGAAGAAGTTGTCGTCCAAGCCGACTCGCTCGATATCGAGAACGGATTCGAACGCGGCGACGACCGCTTCCTCGACGGGTGTCACCGGCGGCCGATAGGGCAGGTCGACGCGGTGCGCCGGTGTGCGCACGACCGGATGTACGACGGTTCCCGGCGGCGCGGTGACATCGATGTCGCCCAGGACAAGGCCCGGGTCGGCGGTGAGCGCGTCGAGCACATCGACGAACCGGTGCGCCAGCGTCCGCGCGGTGGACACCTCGAACAGGTCGAGCGCGAAGGTGAGCATCCCTGACATGCCCGCGGGCGCGCCATCGGGGCCGAATTTCTCGGCCAGCAGCCATTCGAGATCGAATTTCGCGCCGACAGGCGGCATCTCGAGCGGGCTGACCCGCAGGCCGGGCAGCTCCAACTGCTCCCGCTCGAAGTTCTGGAAGACGAGCAGCACCTGGAACAGCGGGTGGCGCGAAGCCGACCGAGTCGGCGCCAGCACCTCGACGAGCCGTTCGAAGGGCACGTCGGCGTTGCCGAACGCGTCCAGGTCGCCGTCCTTCGTCGCGGCGAGCAGCGTGTCGAAGGTTTCCTCGGGGTGGACGCGGCTGCGCAGCACCAGCGTGTTGACGAACATGCCGACGAGGTCGTCGAGTTCGCCGTCGCCGCGGCCCGCGATGACCGAACCGATCGCTACGTCGGTGGTGCCGGACAGCCTGGCCAGCAGGACCGCCAGCGCCGCGTGGGCCACCATGAACACGCTGACACCGTGCCAGCGGGCCAGCTCACGCAGCCGCACCTGGATCGCGGTGTCGATGTCGAATTCCACCAGGCCCGCCCGCGGGGTGCGCACCGCGGGCCGGGGATGGTCACTGGGCAGCGTCGAGACCTCGGGCAGCTCGTCCAGCGCGGTGCGCCAGTACTCCAGCTGCTGGTGCGACACGCTGGCCGGATCGTCCTCGGCGCCGAGCAGCTCGTGCTGCCACAGCGCGTAGTCGGGGTATTGCAGCGGCAGCGGGGCCCAGGTGGGCTCGGCGTCGGCCCGCCTGGCCACGTATGCCACCAGCACGTCGCGGGTCAGCGGTGCCAGCGACCAGCCGTCGGAGGCGATGTGGTGCAGCGTCACCGCCAGCACCGACCGGTCGTCGGTGATCCGGAACAGCCGCACGCGCAGTGGAAGTTCGGTGGTGAGGTCGAATCCCCGCGTGATTTCGGCGGCGACCTCGTCCCGGACCTGTTCCGGCTCGATCGGTGCGACCCGAATCGGCACATACGCCGCGGCGACGGCACGCACGTCTTGATACGGCTCGCCGTCGGCGTCGGTCGGGTACACCGTGCGCAGCGATTCGTGGCGGGCCACCACATCCATCAGCGCGGTCTGCAGCGCCGCGAGGTCGAGTTCGCCCTCGACCGCCAGCGCGATCGGCACATTGTGGGCTGGGGAGGTGGGGTCGTACCGGTTGAGGAACCACATGCGCCGCTGCGCCGCCGAGAGCGGGATCCGTTCGGGGCGGTGCCGGGGGCCGGGGCGCGGGCCTGATGCGGTGGCCGCGGTGCGGACGGCGGCGGCGAGTTCGGCCACCGTCGGCGAGTCGAAGACCACGCGCACAGGGATGCGGGCGCCGAGGGTGGCGCCCAGTCGCGCCGCGATCCGGGTGGCGATCAGAGAGTTGCCGCCCAGTGCGAAGAAGTTGTCGTCGAGCCCGATCTCGGGGACGCCGAGCAGCTCGGCGAAGGTGTCGGCCACCGCCTGCTCGGTCGGGGTGACGGGTGCGCGGAACCGGCCGGACCTGATGTCGGGGGCGGGCAGCGCACGGCGATCGAGTTTGCCGTTATCGGTGCGTGGCAAGGCATCGAGGACGATGACCGCCGAGGGCACCATGTAGGACGGAAGACGTAGCGCCAGAGCTTCTTTCACCGCATCGAGGTCGAACTGTGCCGAGTGCTCCGGTACCAGGTAGGCGACGAGCAGTTCGCCGAGCGCGGCGTCGGTGTGCACGGTGACCACAGCTTGGTGCACCGCCGGGTCGGCGGTGAGGGCCGCTTCGATCTCACCCGGCTCGATCCGCAGGCCGCGCAACTTCACCTGCAGATCGGAGCGGCCCAGGTACTCGAGGCCATGAGCGCGCCTGCGCACGAGATCGCCGGTGCGATACATCCGCTCGCCCCGTGCGCCGTACGGGTCGGCGACGAAGCGCGCGACGGTGAGGTCGGGGCGGCCGTGGTAGCCGCGGGCGAGTGCCGGTCCGGCCAGGTACAGCTCGCCCGCTACGCCGTCGGGAACCGGGTGCAGGCGCCCGTCGAGGACCAGCGCGGCCATGCCGGGAACCGCTGTGCCGATGGTGATCTCGGCACCGGGACCGAGTGGTCCCGCGCCGGTGGCCCAGATGGTGGCCTCAGTCGGGCCGTAGTCGTTGAAGTGCACACGATCGGGCGCCGCCCACCGCTGCACCAATTCCGGCGGGCAGGGTTCGCCGCCGGTGATGATCGCCCGCAGGTGCTCGTGCGCCACGATATCCACCGAGGCCAGCGCCGAGGGGGTGAGCGCGATGTGGGTGACCTGTTCGTCGGCCAGCAGCTCGCCCAGTTCCGCGCCGCCGTACGCGGTCGGTCCCGCGACCACCAGCGTGGCGGCGGCGCCCGCGGCCAGCAACAGTTCCAGCACTGCGGCATCGAAGCTGGGTGAGGCGACGTGCAGCACCCTCGATTCGCTCGTGGTACCCAGCCGTTCCTGTTGTGCGGCAACCAGGTTCGCCAGTCCGGCATGCGTGACGACTACGCCTTTGGGACGGCCGGTGGACCCCGACGTGAAGATGACGTACGCAGGGTGCGCAAGTTGCGGTGTCGCATGGCGTTCGCCGGGATCGATGGGCGCGCCCGAGGGGGCGGAGTCAAGGGCGGAGGCCGGATCGTCCAGCAGCAACCAGCGCACACACCGCAAGCCCGGGTGCGCGCCATCGTTTCGCACCGCATCGTCCACCGAGCCATCGGCACGCCCCGGCTCCGCAAGCGCATCCGCAAGCCCCGTATCCACGGGCTCGACATCCGCGGGCTCGGCATCCACAGGCCCGGCATCCGCACGCCAAGCGTTCGCAGGCCCGGCATCCGCAGGCCCAGCGTTCGCAGGCTCGGCATCCACAGGCCCAGCGTTCGCAGGCTCGGCATCCACAGGCCCAGCGTTCGCAGGCTCGGCATCCACAGGCCCAGCGTTCGCAGGCTCGGCATCCGCAGGCCCAGCGTTCGCAGGCTCGGCATCCACAGGCCCAGCGTTCGCAGGCTCGGCATCCACAGGCCCAGCGTTCGCAGGCTCGGCATCCACAGGCCCAGCGTTCGCAGGCTCGGCATCCACAGGCCCAGCGTTCGCAGGCTCGGCATCCACAGGCCCAGCGTTCGCAGGCTCGGCATCCACAGGCCCAGCGTTCGCAGGCTCGGCATCCACAGGCCCAGCGTTCGCAGGCTCGGCAGCCGCAAGCGCGACACCGGTGCGCGGGGCGTCGGTCCAGGGGCGGATCGATTCGGTGTCTGGTGTGGTGATGCCGAGGGTCGCGCCGGAGTCGGCGATGATCTGGGCTATGCGTTCGGCGGGATAGGCGGGGTCGACGGGGACGAACGCGGCGCCGGTCTTGGCTACCGCCCAGACCGCGAGGACGGACTCGGCGCTGCGGCGTACGGCGATGATGACGAGCTTCTCGGGGCCTGCTCCGGCCTGGATCAGGCTTCGGGCCAAGCGGTTCGAGCGTTCTTCGAGCTCGCGGTAGGTGAGTGTGGTCGAGCCGTCGATGATGGCGATGCCGTCCGGATTGCCGGTGACGGCGGTGGCGAGCAGGTCGGGCAGGACGGCGGGTTCGGCTACGACGGGTGATGCCTTGCCTGGCAGCTCTGCCTGTTCGTGCGCGTCGAGCAGGTCGATATCGCCCACCGGCACAGCGGGATTCGCCACTATGGCGCGCAGGAGGCCGAGCCAGCGGTCGGCGAAGCTCGCTGCGGTCCCCGCATCGAAAAGGTCGGTGGCGTAACCGAACCGGACCGACAGACCGTCCGCGGCGTCGGCACCGACCGTGACACTCAGGTCGAAGCGCAGGCTCTGCTGGTCCAGGTCCACCGCTTCGACGCGGAGCCCGGGCAGCGCGATCGCGGTGTGGCCGAGGTTCTGGAACACCAGCATGGCCTGGATCAGCGGATGTCGCGCCGCCGAACGCGCGGGTTCGAGCAGGTCGACAAGTTGTTCGAAGGGGACCTCGGCGTGCGCGAAGGCGTCGAGGTCGGTGCTGCGCACGCGGTCGAGCAGGTCGGTGAACGGCAGCGCGGCAGGCACTTCGGTGCGCAGTACCGCGGTGTTGACGAACATGCCGACGACGTCGTCGAGTTCGGCGACACCGCGCCCGGCGATCGGGGTGCCGACGGCGACGTCGGTAGTGCCGCCGAGCCGGGCGAACAGCACGGCGAGCGCGCTGTGCAGCACCATGAACAGTGTGCAGTGACGCTGGGCGGCGAGGTGTTCCAGTCCGGTTCGCAGGTCGGGCTCCACCGTGCGCACGACGGTGCCCGCGCGCAGTGACGCGACGGCGGGCCGGGGGCGGTCGGCGGGGAGTTCGAGCCGATCCGGCAGTCCGGCAAGGGTTTCGGTCCAGTACGCCAGCTGCCGGGCCGCCAGCGAATCGGGGTCGTCGGCGCTGCCGAGCCGATCCTGTTGCCAGAGTGTGTAATCGGCGAACTGCACGGCGGGCGCGGGCCACTGGGGTGCGGCGCCGGTGGTGCGGGCGGTGTAGGCGGACATCACCTCGCGCGCCAGCGTTGCCATCGAGAAGCCGTCCGCGCTGATGTGGTGCACCACCACCGCGAGGACGTGTTCGGCGGGGGCGAGCCGGAACAGCCGCACCCGCATCGGGACCGCGGCGGCGACGTCGAAACCCTCTGTGACGCAAGCAAGTACGGCAGTGTGCAGGTCGCCGGGGGCGATTGTGATCGTTTCGACGTGGCTGTCGAGTGCGGTCGGCTCGACGACGACCTGATAGCCGATTCCGTCGTGATCGGGGTACATCGTGCGCAGTGCCTCGTGGCGGCCGACCACATCGATCAGCGCCGCCCGCAACGCGGCGATGTCGAGCTGTCCCGTCAGGCGAAGGACGACCGGAATGTTGTAGGCGCCGGAAGACGGGTCGTACTGGTTGACGAACCACATGCGCCGCTGGGCGGGCGCGAGCGGAATCCGTTCAGGACGCGGCCCCGCGTGCGGGCCGCCGAGCGCACCGGCGGGGCGCACGGTGTCATCGCTGAGCCGGGCCGCGAGGCCGTGCACGGTCGGCGCTTCGAACAGCAGCCGCACCGACACCTCGACGCCCAGTTCGGCGCCGAGCCGGGCGGCCACCCGCGTCGCCGACAGCGAGTCACCGCCGAGGGCGAAGAAGTCGTCGTCGGCGCCGACCTCGGGGTGCTCGAGCACCGCCGCGTATGCCTGCGCCACCAGCCGTTCGGTGCCGACCGGCGCGATGTAGGGCGCGGCCGTGTACCGGGGTTCGGGCAGCGCGCGCACGTCGACCTTGCCGTTGCCGGTGACCGGCAGCGCGTCCAGCACGGTCAGTGTCGCGGGCACCAGGTGCCGGGGCAGCCGCCGCACCAGGAACTCGCGCAGCGCTGTCGGGGTCAGCTCGACGCCGGTGACCGGGGCGACATAGGACGCCAGCGTCTGCTCGCCCTTGGGTCCCCGCCACGGAACCGTGACGGCCAGCGCGACACCGGGAGCCGCGAGCAGCGCCGCGTCCACTTCGCCCGGCTCCACCCGGATGCCGTGCAGCTTGATCTGGGAGTCGTTGCGCCCCAGGTAACTCAGCCGGTTCGTCGCTGACAGGCGCACCAGGTCGCCGGTGCGGTACATGCGTTCGCCGGGCGCGCCGAACGGGTCGGCCACGAAGCGTTCCGCGGTGCGCGCGACCGCACCCACGTACCCCCTGGCCACCCCGGGGCCCATCAGATACAGCTCCCCGACCGCGCCCGGCGGTACGGGCCGCAGCCACCGGTCCACGACCACGAGGCCGCAACCCGGCAGCGGCGCACCGAGATCGGCCGTGTCGTCGGCGGTCAGCGGGTCGCTCACCGTCACCGCCACGGTCGACTCGGCCGGACCGTAGGAGTTGAGGATCGTCCGGCCATGGCCCAGCCGCGCGACCAGCTCGGGCGGGCAGGGTTCACCACCGGTGACGATCGCGCGCACCCGGGCGACGGCGGCGGTGGGCAGCGTGGTGAGCACCGCGGGCGGTGCGATCAGGTGGGTCACCGTGTGGGTGGCGATGACCTCGGCGAGTGGTTCGCCCGCCACGGCCTGCGGCGGCGCGACCACGAGCGTGGCTCCGGTGTGACATCCGGTCAGCCACACCAGGATCGAGGCGTCGAAGGCGGGATTCATACACAGCAGGAGGCGATCGCCGGGGCCGGGGCGCAGGCGGGCGCGGACGCCGTCGACCAGTCCGCTGAGCCCGGCATGAGTCACCATCACACCTTTGGGGATGCCGGTCGATCCGGAGGTGTAGATCAGATAGGCGGGATGCCCGGCGTGGAGCGAACGAACCCGTTCGGCATCGCTCACCGGCCCCTCGGGGCGGCCCGCGATGCGGGTGGCCGTCGGCTCGTCGTCGAGGACGACCCAGGACATCGTGTCGGGCAACGACTTCCGATACGCGGCGAGCGTAATGCCAAGGCGGGCACCGCAATCGTGTGCGACGGTGGCGATGCGCTCGGCCGGGTGGTCGATGTCCACGGGGACGAACGCCGCCCCGGACTTGGCGATCGCCCATGCGGCGAGCAGCCATTCCGGCGAGCGCGGCACCGCGATCAGCACGGCGCCTTCCGGTCCACCACCCGCGGCGATCAGCGTGCGCGCCAACCGATTCGACTGCTCATCGAGCTCGGTGTACCCGAGCTCCGCGCTCGCACCGACGACGGCGACCCCACCACGCCGGACGCCGGCGGCCAGCAGCTCGGGCAGCAAGCGCATCGGCACCGGCTCGGTCCGGACGACCTCGGCGCCGTCGACGCCGCGCACCGCCGCGACCGGCAGCGCCGGATCGGCGAGCCGGGCAACGATCCTGGCCAGCCGATTCGCCAGCGCGGTGGCCTCGGCGTCGTCGAAGAACCGGTCCGAGCAGGTGAGGTGGAGCCGCAGTCCGTCGCGCGCCTGCGCGGCCAGGCACAGCGGATAGTGGGTGCCGTCGCGGCCGCGGAAGTCGCGGATCCGCAGACTGGCCTGCTCGGAGGCCGCCCGCAACGCCTCGATGTCCATCGGATACGACTCGAAGACCATGCTGGTGTCGAACAACGGGCCCACCCCGGCGAGCGCCTGTATCTCGGTGAGTCCCAGGATATTCCGGTCGACGAGGGCGCCCTGTTCCCGCTGCACCCGGGCCAGCAGCTCACCGACCGGCTCGTCCGGGACCAGCCCGATCCGCACCGGAACCGTGTTGACCAGCATGCCGACGATCCGCTCGGCCCCGGGAAGGTCCGGCGGGCGACCCGACACGGTGGTGCCGAAGACGACCTCGGTGTGCCCGGTCAGCTCGGCCAGCAGCAGCGCCCACGCGGTCTGCACGAGCGTGTTCATCGTGACGCCGCGTTCGGTGCGATGGCGGGCGAGCGCGGCGCGGGCGTCCTGTGTCAGCGGCACCTCGCGACGCAGCTCGCCGGGTTCACCGTCGTGGCCGCGCGGGGGCCGGACTGCCGTGATCAGGGTGGGACCGGCCAGCCCGGCCAGCGCTTCGGACCAGGCCACGCGCGCGGCGGCCGCGTCCTGGCGGTCGAGCCACTCCAGATACCGCAGGTACGACACCGGCTCACCGAGCCCGCCGTCCTCGCCTTCGTACAGCGCGAGCAGCTCACCGAGCAGCAACGGCATCGACCAGCCGTCGAGCACCAGATGATGATTGGTGACGATCAGGCGGACATCGCGCGGTCCGCAGCGCACGCACAGCAAGCGCAGCAGCGGCGGCTGTTCCGGGTCGAACGGGCGGGCGAGTTCACGCGCGGCGATCGCGGCACAGTCGGCCGGGCTCGCCTCGAGCACCTGCCACGGCACGGCGACCTCGGCGAGCACCAGCTGGGCCGCCGAGTCCGCGGTGGTGACGAAGGCGGTGCGCAGCGCGGGATGCCTGCGCACGAGTGCCGTGGCCGCCGATTCGAGACGAGCGAGATCCACCTCGCCGTCCAGCTCGAAGACGGCCTGCACCGCGTACTTGTCGGTGTGGCCCGCGGTGAGCCGGGTGTGGAACAGCAGACCCTGCTGCAACGGTGCCAGGGGCCAGACGTCCTCGAGGCCGGGATAGCGGCGCTGCCAGTCGGCCAGTTGCCCACCGGTGACCGGCACCAACGCGATATCCGACGGTGTCAGGCCACCGGCGCCCGGCTCGGCGACAGCGTCCGCGATCGCGGTCACCGTCGAAACCCAGTGCCGAACAATCTGTTCCACTGCCGCGCGATCGATCA
Source organism: Nocardia sp. IBHARD005 (assembly GCF_052814245.1). Classification (NCBI taxonomy): domain Bacteria; kingdom Bacillati; phylum Actinomycetota; class Actinomycetes; order Mycobacteriales; family Nocardiaceae; genus Nocardia; species Nocardia sp. IBHARD005. The sequence goes on along the minus strand of NZ_CP199935.1, from coordinate 1,160,810 downwards.
CTTCGGACGGGAACCGCCACACCGCGTGCACCACGGGCCCGTCGGGCTCCTCGATCGTCACCGTGTCGATGGCGAGCACCGCCGACGCGGGCAGCTCGGCATCACCCGCCCCACCGAGCCGGTCCGCCACGCCGACCGGCAGCCACGGAATGCCTGCGTCGGTGCCGGAGATCTGGCCCAGATAGTTGAACCCGACCTGTGGCGTACCCCCGGACCGCAGTCGGTCCAACTGTTCCTTCACCGCGGCAACCGGATCCGCGCCGGTGCTCAGGTGACGCAACAGGCCGTAGCCGAACCCGCCGTGCGGCACCGCGCGCAGCTGCTCCTTCACCGTGGCGACCGCGTTCACCGGATCGGGGTCGGTGCCGAGGTCGAGCGCGATCGGGAACTGGCTGGTGAACCAGCCGACGGTGCGCGAGAGGTCGGCACCGGGCACGGCGGTCTCGTCGCGGCCGTGCCGCTCCAGCATGAGCAGCGCGGGTCCCGGCGCGCCGCGGTGCTCGGTCAGTGCCGAGACCAGGGCGGCGAGCAGCGCCTCCTCGACGCCGCAGCGCAGCGCGGTCGGCAGGAATCCCACCAGCCGGGCGCTCGTCTCGGCCGGAATCCGGATCTCGATGCGGTCGAGTGCCGCTCCGATATCCCGGGCCGGATCGAGTGGGCGATCGCCGAGCCGCGGGTCCGGGGTATCGAGCACGCGGCGCCAGTAGTCCAGCTCATCGGTCCATTCCTCGGTGCTCGCGGCGACGTCGAGCGCGTGCGCCCAGGTGCGCATGGACGTGCCGACCGGTGGCAGCTGCGTGGCCGCGCCCTCGGTCACCGCGGCCCAGGCGGCCATCAGATCGGCGACCAGGATGCGCCAGGACACCGCGTCGACGGCCAGGTGGTGCACGGCCAGTACGAGTCGTCCGCCGGGACCGCCGGGGTCGAGCCAGGTAGCGGTGAGGACCACCCCCGCTGCGGGGTCGAGCCGCTCCACCGCCGCCGCTGTCGCCCTGTCGAGGGTCGCGGAATCGATCCGCTCGCACACCACCTGGTCGACAGCCGTGGCCGCGTCGATCGTCGCGGGCGAGGCGGCCTCGAGCCGCGCACCGTCGACTACCCGCACGCGCAGCATGTCGTGGTGGTCGATGATCGCTTGCAGGGTGCGCTGCAACTGGACACGCTCGACGGTGTCCGGCAGCGCCAGCACCATCGTCTGGGCGAACCGCTGCCAGCCGGGCTGGGTCAGGAGCCAGTCCACGATCGGCGTCCGCGGCACCGGACCCACACCGCCGCCGGGCATTTCACGCAGGACCGTCCGCTCCCCCGGTGCCCCGACGACCGCGGCCAGCCCGGCCGGGGTCGGATGCTCGAACACATCGCGCGCCGAGAAGACCAGGCCGGCATCCCGCCCCCTGGCCACCAGCTGGATCGACAGGATCGAGTCGCCGCCGAGCGCGAAGAACGACGTCTCGGCTCCTACCTCCGGCACGCCGAGCGCCTCGGCGAACAACGCGCACAGCGCCCGCTCTACCTCGGACGCGCCCGCCCGCGGCGTCGGTGGTGTGATGTCGGGCTCGGGCAGTGCCTGCCGATCGACCTTGCCGTTGCCGGTCAGCGGCAACGCGTCCAGCACCGTGACGGCGCCGGGCACCAGGTGCGCGGGCAATCGGTGCAGACAGAACTCCCGAAGAGCCGTGCTGTCGAGCCGACCCGCCGCGTAGGTGGGTACCACGTACGAGGCGAGCATGGCGCGGCCCGAGGAACCGGTCCGCACCACCGTCACCGCGAATTCCACGCCGGGACAGGTGGCCAGCACCGCATCGACTTCGCCTGGCTCCACCCGCATTCCACGCAGCTTCGCCTGGAAGTCGCTGCGGCCCAAGTACTCCAGGACGAACGGCACTGCGGTCTCATCGGCACTGGCCAGTGCCGACGCGCCTATCACCTCGCCGCCATTGCCTTGACGCCGCCGATCTGGATCCACGGTGAGCCGAATCCCCTTCTCGGCGAACGGAACCGGGGCGCCGTCGGGTCCGGTCTCCGCGTCCGGGCGCCAGCGGACAAGATCGCCCGTGCGATACAGGCGGCTGCCCTCGGCGCCGAAGGGATCGGCGATCAAGCGCAGCGCGGTGGCGCCGGGACGGCCCGCATACCCGCGAGCAAGGCCGGGGCCCGCGATGTACAGCTCCCCGGGAGTTCCGGCCGGCACCGGCCGCATCCGGCGATCGAGGACGTGGAGCGTCACGCCGGGCACGGGCGATCCGATGCCGGCACAGACACCGGTCGCCAGCGGTGCCGTGAACGTGGCCGCCACGGTGGTTTCCGACGGACCGTACGAATTCACCAGGGCGCGACCGGAACCGAAGTGCGCCACCACCTCCGGCGGGCATGCCTCGCCACCGGTGGATACCGCGCGCACGCCGTCGAGCGCGCCGGGCGGCAGCGTTGTCAGCACGGCGGGCGTCGAGCACAGGTGGGTGATCGACGACTCGCGGATCACCGTGGCCAGATCAGCACCCGCTACGGAGTCGGCGTCGGCGATCACCAGCGTCGCGCCCGCGGTGAAGGCGACCAGCAGCTCGAGCAGGGACGCGTCGAAACTCGGGTTGAGACAGTGCAATACGCGCGAGTGCCGATCCGCACCGTAGGCGTCGCGCACCGCCGAGGCCAGCGTGGCGATCCCCGAGTGGGTGACCACGACGCCTTTGGGAGTGCCGGTGGAGCCGGAGGTGAACACGATGTAGGCGGGATTCTCGATCCGCGGGCGTGGCAGCGGCCCGGTGGCAGCGTCGTCGCCGAGGTCTTCCAGCACGATCCAGGTCACCGAATCGGGCAGCTCATGTACCCGGCTCGCCGTCGTGATACCCAGCTGCGCACCGCATTCCGATGCCATCACCGTCAAGCGCTCGGCCGGGTTCGACACGCCGACCGGCACATACGCCGCCCCCGATCGGACAACACCCCAGAACGCCACCACCGACTCCACCGACCGCGGCACCGCGACGAGCACCGCCGACTCCGGACCCACACCCGCCGCGACGAGCCGACGCGCCAGCCGGGCCGAAACCTGTTCCAGCGCACCATAGGTGAGCTCGCGCTCGCCGGACACCACCGCTGTCGCCGCATGACCCGCAGCCCGCATGCCCTCGTCGAGCACGTCCGCGAGCAGCCGCGGCGCGGGAGCGGGCGCTCCACGCAAACCGGCGCGTAGCGGCAGTTCATCAGGGAGAAAGTACTCGAGCGAACGCACCGCGGTGTCCGGTTCGGCGTCGATCATCGCCTCGAGCAGCGCGAGGAATCGGCGGTGATGCCGGGCCAGGGTCTGCGAGTCGTAGAGGTCGGGGTTCGCGGTGAAGTCCACGTGGATGGGACTGCTCTCGCCGTATTGATAGAAGTTGACGAACAGGTCCTCGATCGGCCCCGAGGTGAGCACGTGCAGGCTCGTCTCGACGCCGGTGAACCCGACCTCGGTCGGGAAAAGCATGATATTGACCACCGGACCGACGAAGCCACGCCCGCCTGCCGAGTCGCCATCGGCCCCACCGTGGCGGATCTCCTCGTGCCGGAACTGCTGATGGCGCAGCGCACCCGAGACTTCCACCCGGATCGCGTCGACCAGGTCGGCGATGGTGCTCTCGGCACGGACCGGCAGTCGCAAGGGCACCACGTTGGCCAGCATGCCGCCGGACCGGCGCAGCACCGCGGTGGTGCGGCCCGACACCGGCAGGCTCAGCACGATGTCCTCGGTGCCGGTCGCCTGCGCGTAATACACCGCCAGTGCCGCCATCGCCAGCCCCGGCGTCCCGACGTCGAAGCGCGCGGCGGCCGCGTCCAGGCGTGCCTTCGTCGCCGCGGGCAATTGCGCGCGGTGCTGGCGGCCGAGCGCGTGTGCCGGTGCGGCGGCGTCGACCAGACTGCACCGCTGCGGCATGTCCGCGATCCGCTGCGCCCAGTATTCGGCGTCGGCGGTGAAGCGCGTGCTGTCGCGGTAGCGCAGCTCCGCCTCGTGCATCGTGCGCAGGCTCGCGGCCGTGCACGGCGGCGGATCCTGCCCGGCCAGCGCGGCGTTGTAGAGCTCGGCTACCCGGTACAGCGCCGTCGCGGAGGCGAAGCCGTCGACCACGATGTGGTGCGCACGCGAGTACCACAGCACCCGCTGCGGTCCGATCCGGATCAGCACCGACGCCCCCAGCCGGTCACCGAGCAGATCGATCGGCGCCGCGACGTCGGCGCGCATCCAGCGGATCGCCGCGGCTTCGGGGTCGGCGGCATCGCTGAAGTCCAGGTGCGACATCGTCAGCTCGATCCGCCGGTCCACGATCTGGTGCGGTCCGTCGGCGGTGTCGACCAGCCGCAGCAGGGCCGACTCGAACTCGCGACCCACCTGCTGTGACACCGCGACGAGAGTGTCGATGTCGAGCGGGCCGCGCATGTCGATGTACTGCGCCTCGTACAGCGGCACTGCCGGGTCGAACTGCTGGGCGTACCACATGCCGAGCTGGGCGGGAGAGAGCGGAAACTCCTCGACCGCTGCCGGTTCGATAGCCGGCGCGGTGGACAGTTCGCGGGTCATCGCTGTCGTCTTCCGGCGCCGACCTTCTGCGGTACCGGGGGCCCGTCGAGGTGATACTCGGGCACCTCGGCGCCGTTGCTCGCGATGAGCCTGTCCACCACGACACTGCGGACGTGCGCGGGCAGGCTGGGCGCGAATTTCCTGACGTAGGCCGACATCCACTCCGGGCGCGAGAGCAGGAACGGGAAGTCGGTGGCCATCATCGTCCGCACCACCAGCATCGGAATCGGCGCGTCGAGCGGGTGGTAGTCCTTGTTCCACAGGCCGGGCTGGGTGCACCCAGGATAGAACTGCCCGAGCATCAGGCCCTGTTCGACGAACTCCGATTTGAGCTCGTCGTGCAGGTCGTCGATCAGCGAGTAGTCATGCAGATCGGGCAGGGCGGTCACCAGGCAGCGCAGCACTGTGGAGCCGCCCGTGTCCGGCGGCAGGGTCGGGAACAGCTCCAGCGCGTCCGCGAGGACCAACCGCACATAGGGCGACCATGGCTGTGCGCCCGCGACCCGGCCGACCCAGGTCAGGTCCCGGCGCAACGATGGTCCGACATACGGACACACCGGGCCCTCACGGCCGATCACGTCCAGCGGCTGGGTCAGATGATCCTGCGCCCACCCACGGAGCCGATCCAGCAGTTCCTGCGTGAACCGCGAGCCATCCCCCGAACTGGACAGCGGAAGCCAACTCATTCCCGAACGTGTTCCAGAAATTGCACAGCTCATAGTTCACCTCGCTACTTCACGAGGTCGAGAATCCCACGGGGGCGGGATTCCGCACGCGAGTAGTGGACCACTCGAATTGTGTTCGAGCCCGTCATACTCAAAATTTCAGCGCAGCAAAACATGTTGCCGACTCCTGCGATAGATGGACTAATGGCCAGTTCACAGCCACTATCTAGTCAGGAGGATCGACATCGGCCACATACATTCGCCCCAACCGGCTCAGATTGATCCTACCTGTCCCGGTATATGGCACGGAAGGCGCGAAACGAATCGCCGATGAGCTACGAACGAATAACCCTACGATATCGGTTCGATTTCCCGATACATCATCCGTTCACACTGCGGCAACATTTCGGTCGTTATTACCCCGGCAAGCGGCCACGATCGAGGTAACACTGCGGCATCGGCCGGGATCCGGCGCCCGGTAGCCGTCTGGCCTCAGGAAAAGACGCGTCCCCCCGACGAGGTTCCGTCGGGGGGACGCGGCGTGCTGGGTGATCAGCGCAGGATCTGGCGAGCCATCACCAGACGCTGGATCTGGTTGGTGCCTTCGTAGATCTGGGTGATCTTGGCGTCGCGCATCATGCGCTCGACCGGGAAGTCGGTGGTGTAGCCGGCGCCGCCGAAGAGCTGGACGGCGTTGGTGGTGACCTCCATGGCCACGTCCGAGGCGAAGCACTTGGCGGCGGCGGAGATGAAGCCGAGGTTCTTCTCGCCACGCTCGGCGCGGGCGGCCGAGGTGTAGACCATCAGGCGGGCGGCCTCGATCTTCATGGCCATGTCGGCCAGCATGAACTCGGTGTTCTGGAAGCTGGCGATCGTCTTGCCGAACTGCTTGCGATCCTTGGTGTAGGCGATCGCGGCGTCGAGCGCGCCCTGAGCCAGGCCAACGGCCTGCGCGCCGATGGTCGGGCGGGTATGGTCGAGGGTCTGCAGCGCGGTCTTGAAACCGGTGCCGGGCTCACCGACGATGCGGTCGCCGGGGATGCGGCAGTTCTCGAAGTACAGCTCGGCGGTGGGCGAACCCTTGATGCCCAGCTTGTGCTCGAGCGGGCCGACCACGAAGCCCTCGTCGTCCTTGTGGACCAGGAACGAGGAGATGCCGTTGGCGCCCTTGTCGGCGTCGGTCACGGCCATCACGGTGTACCAGGACGACCTGCCACCGTTGGTGATCCAGCACTTGGAGCCGTTGAGGATCCAGTCGTCGCCGTCGGCCTTGGCGCGGGTGCGCATGGCGGCGGCGTCGGAACCGGCCTCACGCTCGGACAGGGCGTAGGAGGCCATCTCGCCGTTGACGATGTCGGCGAGGACCTTGGTCTTGAGCTCTTCGGAGCCGTTGAGGATCATGCCCATGGTGCCGAGCTTGTTCACGGCGGGGATCAGCGAGGAGGAGCCGCAGACGCGGGCGACTTCCTCGATCACGATACAAGTGGCCACCGAGTCGGCACCCTGGCCGCCGTAGGCCTCCGGCACGTGCACGGCGTTGAAGCCCGCGGCGTTGAGCGCGGTGAGCGCCTCCTCCGGGAAGCGGGCGTTGCCGTCGACGTCCTTGGCGTAGGGAGCGATCTCCTTCTCCGCGAGGCCGCGAATGGCGCCGCGCAGCTCGTCGTGGAAGTCCTCGAGCTTGAACAGTGCGAAATCGGGGTTTCCAGCCATCGGGGGCACACTCCTGGTCGTGGTCGTGATCGCTGCTGCGGTCTCACAGCGCGTGGTGCGTCGGCACGCAGTGCCAATCTACCGAGGATTATACGCGCGGCACTCCATCGCTACATGCGGATATATGGGTGGCACTCAGTGTCATCGCCTCGTGCGCTGGCGCGCGCGGCGCTCACAGGTTACCGAGGCGGGCGGTGAGTAGATCGGCCACCTTGCGTGGCGGCATGTCGCGGGGAAACACGGCGAGCACCAGTTCGCCGGGCTCGGTCTGCGCGCGTCTGCCGCGCGGGATCATGGCCAGCTCGGTGCGCAGATCCCCCACCGTTGCCCCCGATTCGCCGCGCACCATCCGGCGCAGCAAGTAGTTGTGCGTGGCGGTGACGGCGGCCGTGTACTGCACCCGGACCAGGTCGGGCACCTCCGGCAACCGGTCGCGCAGGAACTCGGTGAACAGCCGCTCGTACCGGAACACCGTGACGATCTCGCGCTCACGCAACGCGGGCACCCGCCGCACCACCTGATACCGCCGCGCCGCGATGTCACGCCACTGCGTGAACCGCTCGAACACCCCGATCACGGCCTCGCACACCGCATCCCACGGATCCCCCTCGCCGACCCCGGCCAGAAATTCCTCGGCCGAGGCCAGCTGGAACTCGTGATCAGCGAAGATCACATCCTCTTTGGACCGGAACTGCCGAAAGAACGTCCGCCGCGAAATCCCCGCCGCCACCGCGATCTCATCCACCGTCGTCGCCTCATACCCCCGCTCGGCGAACAACCGCAACGCCTGATCAACCACCGTGAGCCGAAACTGCGCCGCATCATCGTGTGCCACGGGGGTCAACGGTAGTCACCGCGATACAGACGCCTTCACGCGACATCGCCGCCGGCGCGGGGCTATGTCAACAGTTCATCCACCGATGACACGTCCAGAGATCGACGGAGCCAGGTGGCCAACTGCACTTCGTCGTGGCATGCACGGATCCGATCCGCCGCGTCCTCAGTGACTACAACACCCCTGTGCCGCAGAACCATCAGCACATCCTCGACTCGGCCTTCCGCCCGCCCCTGCGCCCTGAGCTTCTGCGCGGATTCGGAACGGAAGAACGAGAGATCGGTAGCCATGTGCTTCCTCCAGGTCTCGGCTGCGTCAGTATGGGAGATGCCCTGCTCGATCAACTCGACGTAGAACTCGGTCGTCTCGTTTCCGCCCAGCCGACGAATGCCCGCGACGATCGCTCCCAGTATCGCACCGATCTCCGGCTCGCGAGCGTGGGTGACGGCCGACAACGCCGCCAGGGGCAGATCCTGAACAACCGCGGCCGGGTCGATGATCGCCGGCACATTGTGCGGGCCGAGCACCAACGGATGCAGCGTGATCGTGGTCCAGAAAGTGTGCCCCAGTTTCATCGGAGTCGTCGCCCACCGCGCGGTGGCGTGGTCGTGGCAGATGACGACGAGGATGACCGGCAGCTTGTACTTGTTGCGTAGGAAGGTCACGTAATACGACCAGGCATCAGGTCGTGAATTGTCGGCCGAGGACTGCGCCTCGACCACCATCAGAAATCTGTCGTCGACAGTCGTGATATCCAAGATCGTGTCAGCGCGCCGCTCGACCGGAGTCGTCTCCGTGAGGTCTACCGAAACCTGCTCTACCGCAGTCGGTTTGGCGAAGGGCAGCTTCAATACGGCGAAGGCATGAGCGATCGCCGCCGCATCATGCTGGAAAATCCGATGCATCGCTTCATGCGATGAGGTCACCATGCACGGAACGTACGCCCGATCGAACATCAGTGCGAAATCGGCGGCGATTTCCCCGAATTCGGCGATTCGGACACGTCACCCACTCAGAGGCTCGACGAACTCGAACGTGCGGGGTTGGTCGAGGCCGTAGCCGCGCTGCGCGAGGGGCGTTGCGGTTCTCGAGTTCTGATCGGCCCCGCCCGCCGGTTCGCCGACGGGGCGCACGTCACCTCAGCCGAGGAGTTTGTTGCGCAGCGCTTCGTCCTTGGCGAGGACCATTTGCTCGAGGCCGGCCTGGAACTGTTCCATGCGGGTGCGCAGGGACTCGTCGGAGGCGCCGAGGATGCGGGCGGCGAGTAGGCCTGCGTTGCGGGCGCCGCCGATGGAGACGGTGGCGACCGGGACGCCTGCGGGCATTTGGACGATCGACAGCAGCGAGTCCATGCCGTCGAGGTATTCGAGGGGGACCGGGACGCCGATGACGGGGAGGGGGGTAGCCGAGGCGACCATGCCGGGGAGGTGGGCGGCGCCGCCCGCGCCCGCGATGATCACCTTCAGGCCGCGGCCTGCCGCGTCACGGGCGTAGTCGAGCATGCGCTGGGGGGTGCGGTGGGCGGAGACGACGCCGACCTCGAAGCGGATGCCGAATTCGGCGAGTGCTTCCGCGGCGGCTTCCATGGTCGGCCAGTCGGAGTCGCTGCCCATGATCAGGCCGACCTGGGGTCCGTTGGTGCTCACGTGGGTTCCTTAGGGTTGGCGGCTCACGCCGCGGTGTCGGCCTCGCATCCGAGGGCGCCTACCCGTCCCGGCTCGCGGAGCTGAGGCGGTCGAAAAGCATTGTCGCTGTGGAGAATCGGTCACGCTCCGTGCGGGTCCCAGCCGTCGGTCCAGACGGCGTGCGACATCCAGTGCGCCGCCCGCTCGGCCTTTTCGCGCACCTCGGTGGCGTCGTCGCCGAGGATGTTGATGTGGCCGATCTTGCGGTCGGGGCGTTCACCCTTGCCGTAGAGGTGCACCTTGGCCTCGGGCAGGCGAGCGAACAGGTGGTGCAGGCGTTCGTCCATCGACATCTCGGGAGCCTGGGCAGCACCGAGGATGTTCGACATCACCGTCACCGGGGCGAGCGGCGTCGTATCACCGAGCGGGTAGTCGAGGACGGCGCGCAGGTGCTGCTCGAACTGGCCGGTGCAGGCACCGTCCATGCCCCAGTGCCCCGAGTTGTGCGGGCGCATCGCGAGCTCGTTCACCAGGAGTTCGCCGTCGTGGGTTTCGAACAGCTCCACGGCCATGACACCCACCACACCGAGACCAGCGGCCAGCTCCAGCGCCATCGTCTCGGCGCGGGCGGCCAGGTCCTCGTCCAGGTCCTGGGCGGGGGCGATCACCACCGCACACTGGCCGTTGCGCTGCACGGTCTCCACGACCGGCCAGGTCGCGGCCTGCCCGAACGGCGAACGCGCGACCATCGCCGACAGCTCACGCTTCAAGTCGACCTTCGACTCGGCCAGCAACTGCACACCGTGCGCGAGCTGGTCGGTGACCAGCTCGGTGGCCTCGGCGGCATCGGCGGGCATCCAGACGCCACGGCCGTCGTAACCGCCGCGCACGGCCTTCAGCACGAACGGCCAGCCGTGCTCATCACCGAACGCCACCGCGTCCGCGGGCGCGGTGACCTCGACGAACGCGGGAACCGGCAGACCGAGCGCGGACAGCTTCGTCCGCATGGCCAGCTTGTCCTGGGCGAAGATCAGCGCCTGCGGCGGCGGCGCCACGTTCACACCCTCGGCGACCAGCACCTCGAGGTGCTCGGTGGGCACGTGCTCGTGGTCGAAGGTCAGCGCATGCGAGCCGTGGGCGGCTTCGCGCAGCGCGGACAGGTCGTCGTGACTGCCGAACACGACGTCGGGGGTGACCTGGGCGGCCGGGTCGTCGGGGCGCTCGGCGAGCACCCGTAGGCGCTGGCCAAGGGCGACCGCGGCCTGGTGCGTCATGCGCGCGAGCTGGCCTCCACCGACCATCGTGACGGTGGGCATGGCTGACGGATCGAATGAACGTGCACTCACGTCGTGCAATGTTGTCATGTCGGATGCGAATGTTTGCGACCGGTACACTCGGAACTCGTGTCAATCGTCGACGACGTGGTCAGCGTCCTTCCCCCGCGCCTTCGCGAAACCGCGATCAGGCACAAAGAGCTGATCAAGTTCGCCCTCGTCGGCGCCACGACGTTCGTGATCGACAGCGGCCTGTACTACCTCTTGAAATGGACGGTTCTCGCGGACAAACCGCTCACCGCCAAGATCATCTCGGGCGTGGTGGCAGTGATCGCGTCCTACATTCTCAACCGAGAATGGTCGTTCAAGAATCGCGGCGGCCGGGAGAAACATCACGAGGCGCTGCTGTTCTTCGGGGTGAGCGGGATCGGGGTGGTCCTGGCCAATATCCCGCTGTGGATCTCGATTTATGTGCTCGACCTGCGCGAACCCCATGTGAGCTTCGCCGTCGCGAACATCGCCGACTTCTTCAGCGCGTTCATCATCGGCAATCTGCTGCAGATGGCGTTCCGGTTCTGGGCGATGCGGCGCTGGGTGTTCCCCGACGAGATGGACGAGATCATCGCCGAGCTAGAGGACCTGATCGAAGAGGAACAAGAGCACCTCGGCCACAGCTGAGTTCGACCTGGGCCCGAGGAACAAGGCAGCGCCCGTTGGGCCACAGCTGAGTCAGCGCGGCTCGGTGAGGGTCGCGTTCTGCGGGCGGTTCAGCTTGGAACCGAGGAACACCGCGAACAGGGCAGGGCGGCGACGCTGCAGCTCGAGACGACCACCGTCGGCCTCCACCAGCGCGCGAGCGAGTGCCAGACCCACACCGGTCGATCCGCCCGCGGAGAAACCACGATCGAAGATGTGCGGTGCGAGTTCATCGCGCACACCCTCGCCTTCGTCGGACACTTCCACACAGATCAGCGGGTCGCGTGAACTCATGGTCGGGACCGTGCGCACCGAGATCGTGCAGGTGCCCGCGCCGTGCATCAGGGCGTTGTCGACCAGCACCGCGACCGCCTCACGCAGCCGCGAACCGGTGATCGGGGCCTGCAGGGATTCATCGCCGAGCAGGAGCAGTTCGCGTCCGGTCTCGTGGAACGGGTGGGTCCACTCGGTGACGACCCCACGCAGCTCCGCCATCACCGGGACCGGATCGCGGTCGGTGGCGTCTTCGTCGCGGGAGGCGCGGACCAGGTCGTCGATGGCCTCGGTGAGCCGGTCGACCTGCGCCATCGCCTCCTCTGCCTCGTGCACCACCTCGGGGTCGGCATGGGTGGACAACTCGTCCAGACGCAAACGAACGGCGGTCAGGCGGCTGCGCAGCTGGTGGGAAACGTCGGCGACCAGCGCGTGCTCGCGTTGCAGGCGGCCCGCGATCTCGACGGTCGCCGAATCGAGCACATCGGAGACGCGGTCGAGTTCGGCGATGCCGTGGCGGCGGGGATCGGGCCGGAAGTCGCCCATCGCCAGCCGGGCGGCCCGCGCGGCGACATCGCGCAGCGGATCGGCGACCCGGCGCGCGGTCACCACGGCGACCGAGAACGCCGCACCGAGCGAGGCGAGCACGGCCAGCGCCACCGCGGCGACTGCCTGCTCCTGCCTCGAATGCATCGGCCCGGCGGGCACCTCGAGCCGCAGCGAACCCGACGTTCCCATCGACAGCGATTCGACCAGCGGATCGGCGAGCTCCCCGACACCGATATCGGTGCGCGCGGCATTGTCTTGCGGGGTCGGATAGACGATCGTGAGCCTGCCGCCCTCGGGGACCAGCGCGCTCATGGCTCGCACGTCGAGGCCGTCGTGGACGGTCCCGTCGACGCGTTCCTGGGCGATCACCTCCGTCGAGATCCGTTCCAGGCGACTCTGCAGATCGTTGCGGGTGATGTCCTCGACCCACAGCCAGGCGGTGTAGATCAGCGGCACGCCGAGCACCACCGTGGTGATGGTCAGCACGGTCAGGATCGAACGCAGGATTCGGCGGCGCACTGCGCGTCAGCCTCGGTGCGAGGTGGGTCCGTCGGTATTGAGCCGGAACCCGACACCGCGCACGGTGACGATCCGGCGCTCCGCCATCGGGCCCTCGTCGCCGATCTTGCGACGCAACCAGGACATGTGCATATCGAGGGTCTTGGAACCGCGCAGGTCGGCGTCGCCCCAGACCTCGCGCAGGATGGTCTCGCGCGCCACCACCTGACCGGCCCGGTCGATGAGGACCTTGAGCAGCTCGTACTCCTTGTTGGCCAGGTTCACCTCGGACCCGTTGACCAGCACGCGCCGGGCCGCCGGCTCGAGCCGGATCGCGCCGACCTCCACCGCGTCGTCACCGATTCCACTGCGCCGCAACAGCGCTCGCACCCGGGCGAGGAGTTCGGCCAGCCGGAACGGTTTGCCGACGTAGTCGTCGGCGCCCGCGTCGAGGCCGACGACGAAGTCGACCTCGTCGGTGCGGGCGGTGAGCATCAGCACCGCCAGATCGGCACCGCTCGCGCGCACCTGCCGACACACCTCGAGGCCATCCATGCCGGGCAGGCCGAGGTCGAGGATCAGCAGGTCGTGGTTGCCCTCGAGGGCGCGGCGCAGCACCGCAGGGCCGAAGCGCTCGACGGTGACGGTGTAGCCCTCACGCCCCAGTGCACGCGATAGCGGTGCGGCGATCGCCTCGTCGTCTTCGGCCAGCAGTACTGCGGTCATGTGCACAGGTTAGGCGAAACCTACGCCTGCGCTGCGGCCATGCGCAGCTGAGGAACGCTGCGCGTCGGCGCCTGATCTGTGTTTCCGATCAGCGAGGAGGGGCAGCTCACCGGTAGCCGCCACCCCAATGCTGCTCGTTGGCGGAGCGTCCCGCCTCGAACACCTGGTGATAGAGCAGCGAATGCACCTGCTGCACCTGGGGCACGTCGTCGTACTCGAGCGGCTCCTCCGACGAGGAACCGATGATCAGCGTGCCGGTGCCGAACAACCGGTCCCAGAGACCGTGGCTGAACTGCACACTGGAGATCCGGCTGAGCGGTATGTCGATGCCGGTGTGGGTGAGCACGCCCTGGCGCACCAGCACCCGCCGCCCGGTGACGATGAAATGCGTCGACTTCCAGGCGATCACGCGCGCGACGACCCGCCAGGCGATCAGCCCGAGCCAGACCAGGCCGATCAGGATCAGCAGCACCGTGCGCACGTGTCCGGTGGTATTGCGCCAGGCCAAGCCGCCGAGGAAACCGGCGATCGCGGTCACGGCGATAAGAGTGACGATGGGCCACACCAACATCTTCCAGTGTGGGTGGCGGTGCAGGATCAGCTGCTCGTCGGGCGCGAGGACATCCTCCGGGTAACCCATGACCGAACAGTACCGCGCTCGGACACCGCGTTTCTCGATGCCACGACCGAGGCGATACTGTGGATTACACGCTCGATGCCAGGTTTTGCCCATATCTGCTTGCTCGACACCAACAGTGGAGGCACGCGTGACCAAAGATCTGACTCAGCTCGAAATCCTCACGGCCCTCGAACCGGTGGCCGAACAGAACCTCAACCGGCACCTTTCCATCGCCAAGGACTGGAATCCACACGATTACGTGCCGTGGGAGGAAGGCCGCAATTTCGCCGCGATGGGCGGAAGCGATTGGGAGCCATCGCAATCGCGGCTCACCGATGTCGCCAAGGCCGCGATGATCACGAATCTGCTCACCGAGGACAACCTGCCGTCCTATCACCGCGAGATCGCCGAGAACTTCTCGCTCGACGGCGCGTGGGGCACCTGGGTGGGCCGCTGGACCGCCGAGGAGAACCGCCACGGCATCGTGATCCGCGACTACCTCGTCGTCACCCGCGGCGTCGACCCGGTGGCGCTGGAACAAGCGCGGATGATCCACATGACCCAGGGCGCGCACGCGCCGGCGAACTGGGGTGGATTCCTGGTCAATGTCGCGTATGTGACGTTCCAGGAGCTGGCCACCCGGGTGAGCCACCGCAATACCGGTCGCGTGTGCGAGGACCCGGTCGCCGACAAGATGCTGGCCCGCGTCGCCACCGACGAGAACCTGCACATGATCTTCTACCGCAACCTGTGCGCGGCGGTTCTCGACCTCGCCCCCGACCAGGCGATGCCCGCGATCACCAAGGTGCTCACCAAATTCCAGATGCCGGGCGCGGGCATGCCCAACTGGCGGCGCAACGGCGTGCTGATGGCCAAGCACGGCATCTACGACCTGCGCCAGCACCTCGACGAGGTGGTGCGGCCGGTGCTCAAGCAGTGGAATGTCTTCGACCGCAACGACTTCGGAGCGCGCGGCGAGGAGGCGCGCGATGAACTCGCACTGTTCCTCGACAAGCTGGAGAAGGACGTGCTGCGGTTCGAGGAGCAGCGCGACCGGTTGCTCGCGCGCGAGCGCGTGGTGGCCGAGCGTGCGATGACGGGTGCGGCCGCCCGCTGATCCGTCCTGGCGACGGGCCCGGCTCGGGCCCGTCGTCAGTACTGTCCGCGCAGGTGCGACACATCACCCGCGGAGACAGCCCGTTCGCCGATGAGCAGCCGGCCGGTGTCGTCGACGCCGGTCGCCACCCCGGTGAGCACCGTCCCGCCGGGCAGTTCGGCGCGCACGTCGATACCGATGGTGGCGCACCGCTCGCGGTATTCGGCCACCAGATCGGCGGTACTCCAGCCCGACCGCTCCCACGCGGTGAAGCGGCGCGCGAACTCGGTCAGGATCGCCGTGGCCAGCGCGGTGCGGTCGACATTGCGCGCACCGGCCAATGCCAGCGAAGTCGCATGCGCGACAGGCAGTTCCGACTCGTCGAGGTCGACATTCATGCCGATGCCGACCACCACGGCCGGCGAGATCCCGGTCGCGGCGACCTCGGCGAGAATGCCCGCGAGCTTGCGGCCGTCGAGCAGGACGTCGTTGGGCCACTTCAATTCCGGCGCGACCCCGGCCGTGCCGCGCAGCGCGTCGACCACCGCGATACCGGTGAGCAACGGCAGCCAGCCGAGTGCGGCGGGGTCGATGCCCGGCAGGCGCACCAGGATCGACAGCGAGATCTGGGCCAGCGGCGGACTCACCCAGGCGCGGGCATGTCTGCCGCGACCGCTCACCTGTTCCTCGGCGAGCAGGGCCTGGCGGTCGGCGGACGGGTCGGTGGCGCGGGCGACCAGATCGGCATTGGTCGATCCGGTCGACTCGACCACATCGATCCGCTCGTAGAACGACAGCGCGGGTGAGCTGCTCAGACGCGGCGCGTCGATCGGTGCCCTGTTCATTCCGGGCACGCTACCGGGAGCCGACAGTGAACGATCACGACGGCACCGAAGCGGCGCTGTGGGCGCAGCCCATCCGCAGACCGCGCCTGACCGGAGCGAAAGCGGAGGTCCGCAGCAAAGGCGCTGCTGGGCGCAGCCCATCTTCAGACCGCGCATGGCCGGAGCGAATGCGGAGGTACGCCTAGCTGGGGTTTCTCTACTGGCCGGTAAGCCGGACTGCCGTGGTGCGTGACGGTGTCACTCGTTACACTCGCAACCCATGACGAGTGTCCAGCAGCAGCCCGCATCGGAATCGGCGGGCACCCCCGATATCCACACCACCGCCGGGAAGCTGGCTGATCTGCGGAATCGGCTCGAAGAAGCGCAACACCCGATGGGTGAGTCCGCGGTCGACAAGGTGCACGCCAAGGGCAAGATGACCGCGCGCGAGCGCATCCTCGCCCTGGTCGACGAAGGCTCCTTCGTCGAACTCGACGCCCTCGCCAAGCACCGCAGCGTGAATTTCGGCCTCGAGCACAACCGCCCGCTCGGTGACGGTGTCGTCACCGGTTACGGCACGATCGACGGCCGCGACGTGTGCATCTTCTCCCAGGACGTCACCGTGTTCGGTGGCTCCCTCGGCGAGGTCTACGGCGAGAAGATCGTCAAGGTGATGGACCTGGCCATCAAGACCGGCCGCCCGCTGGTCGGCATCAACGAAGGCGCGGGCGCGCGGATCCAGGAGGGTGTCGTCTCCCTCGGGCTCTACGGCGAGATCTTCCACCGCAACGTGCAGGCCTCCGGCGTGATCCCGCAGATCTCGCTGATCATGGGCGCCGCCGCCGGTGGTCACGTGTACTCCCCCGCGCTCACCGACTTCGTGGTGATGGTCGATCAGACCTCCCAGATGTTCGTCACCGGTCCCGACGTGATCAAGACCGTCACCGGTGAAGAGGTCTCCATGGAGGACCTGGGTGGCGCGCACACCCACATGGTGAAGTCCGGTGTCGCCCACTACGTCGCCTCCGGCGAGCAGGACGCCCTCGACTACGTCAAGGACCTGCTGGGCTACCTGCCGAGCAACAACCGCGCCGAGGCCCCGCGCCACGCGCCCACCGACCCGATCAACGGTGCGATCGAAGAGTCCTTGACCGACGAGGACATCGAGCTCGACACGATCATCCCGGACTCGCCGAACCAGCCCTACGACATGCACGAGGTCATCCGTCGCCTGCTCGACGACGACGAGTTCCTCGAGGTCCAGGCCGAGCGCGCGATGAACATCATCTGTGGCTTCGGTCGCGTGGACGGCCGCAGCGTCGGCATCGTCGCCAACCAGCCCACCCAGTTCGCCGGCTGCCTCGACATCGACGCCTCGGAGAAGGCCGCGCGCTTCGTGCGCACCTGCGACGCCTTCAACATCCCGATCATCACCCTGGTCGACGTCCCCGGCTTCCTGCCCGGCACCGGCCAGGAATACAACGGCATCATCCGGCGCGGCGCGAAGCTGCTCTATGCCTACGGTGAAGCCACTGTGGGAAAGATCACGATCATCACTCGCAAGGCCTACGGCGGCGCCTACGACGTCATGGGTTCCAAGCACATGGGTGCCGATGTGAACCTGGCGTGGCCGACCGCGCAGATCGCCGTGATGGGTGCCTCCGGCGCCGTCGGCTTCGTCTACCGCAAGCAGCTGGCCGAGGCCGCCAAGAACGGCGACGATGTCGATGCGCTGCGCCTCGAGCTGCAGAACGAGTACGAGGACACTCTGGTGAACCCGTACGTCGCCGCCGAGCGCGGATACGTCGATGCGGTCATCCCGCCCTCGCACACCCGTGGCCAGATCGTGTCCGCGCTGCGGCTCCTCGAGCGCAAGATGGTGACATTGCCGCCGAAGAAACACGGCAACATTCCGCTGTGAAATCGCGATATCCCGGATAGGCCGCGCACACTTGTTGTGGAAGACAACTATTGATCAGCGCGGCCACACCGGGAATGATCGCGGCAACCGCACTGTGAAGCGAAGTAAGTGCAGGAAGGATCTGGCACTGTGACAACTGTGGCAGAAGAGGACGTGTTGACAGTCGCCGAGCTCGAGCTCGCCGTCGAACCACTCGTCGAAGAGGCCGAACTGACGGTGGACGCGGTGGCGCAAGCCCCCGTCGACGCCGCGGGTGAGCCGCTGTTCCGCGTTCTCAGGGGTTCGCCCACCGATCAGGACATCGCGGTTCTAGCCGCCGTCCTGAGCGCGGCGGCGGCCAACGCGCCCGTCGGCGGATCGAATGGACCGGCCGACGCATGGGGCGTATCGACGATCATGCATCGGGGTACGAACCCGTTCTCGCCGTACGTGTACCCGATGCTGTCGCATCTACGCTGAGTATTTCGAGCTGGTGCTGAGTGTCTCGAGCTGGTGCTGAGCGTTTCGAGGGTGCTGAGGCGACCGAACCTGGTACTGCGGTGACCCGGCTGGTTCTGGCGTCCGCATCGCCCGCCCGGCTCGGGATCCTGCGCACCGCGGGCATCGACCCCGTGGTGCGGGTCTCGGGCGTGGACGAGGACGCGGTGTCGGCGGCACTGCCCGCCGGCACCTCCTCGCACGATGTCGTCGTCGCCCTGGCGCACGCCAAGGCGGTCGACGTCGCCGCGTCGATTCCCGAATTCAGCGCCGACTGTGTTGTCGTCGGCTGCGATTCGATGTTGCTCGTCGACGGGCAGCTACAGGGCAAACCACACACCCCCGAGGTGGCGCGCGAGCGCTGGGCCACGATGGCGGGCCGCAGCGCGGACCTGATCACCGGGCACAGCGTGCTGCGGCTCCGCGCGGGTGAGATCGTCGCCGAGTCGGCCGAATGCAGCAGTACCACGGTGCATTTCGCCAAGCCGACGCCGGACGAGCTCGATACCTATATCGCAACGGGTGAACCGCTGAAGGTCGCGGGCGCGTTCACGCTCGACGGCCTCGGTGGCTGGTTCGTCGACCGGATCGAGGGCGACCCGTCCAGCGTCATCGGGATCGGATTACCGCTGTTGCGCCGACTGCTCGAAGACGTCGGTGTCGGTGTCACGCAGCTGTGGCGGGATCCGCGGGACTGACGGCGCGATCACGTGCTGATCCCCCGGCTCCTTGGCCGGGGTGCGATCGGACGCGGTCATCGTCAGGTCGAGCCGGGCCGTACACAGTTCGGGCTCGATGAAGGGATGCAGCTGCACGTCCACCCGGCCACGGGCGCCGTTGCGCTCGAGCACCTCCCGCATGAGACCCATGTGCACACCGCACACCACCTCGGCGTGTGAGCGGGCCAGTTCACGCAGCGGGCAGGCGGTCAGGTTGATCTGGACGTGTTCGGTCGTCTCACCGGCGGGCTCCTTCTCGGGCGCGAACCCGAGCTCCGACATCAGCGACATGGTGATGTCCCTGGCGTCGGCGAGGGTTTCCACCGGAGACGCGCCGATATCCATCCGCGCACCCCACGCGCGGCCCGCGGCCACGGCGGCGGCGGATCGGGCGACCGGATCGGGACCGAGATGGTCGGCAAGTACCTGCGCGAGCTCCTGATATCCCACCGAGCGCTGCACCGCGCGATAGCCGATGCGCGGGCGTCCGCGACCGCGTGGCGGTTGCTGGAACTGGCGAACCAGCGATTCACGGGTGAGGACATCGAGGTGGAACCGGACGGTGGTGACGTGCTGTCCGGTGATGCGGGCCAGTTCCTGGGCATCGAGGGGCTCGGTGGCGCCACGTAGGATCGCGAGCAGTCGCCGTCGCGGCCAAGAATCGGACATAGCTCACCCCTCCTCTCCAGAGACTTTATCGGACATCCGTGCGCTTTATTCGCCCATTGTGTCGATTCGTGATGTGCCACCACACACTTACCATCGGTTGCGACCACAGAGTGCTCGCACCCACCCAACTCGCGTGAAGGACCACACCGTGCCCGTCGCCCCGGATCCGCACCCCGCCTTCGGTTCCTACGCAGTCCCGCATCGATTGGTAACCACAGAATGGCTGTCCGCAAACATCGGCGTGAGTGGTTTACGGATCATCGAGTCCAACGATGACATCCTGCTCTACGACATCGGCCATGTCCCGGGCGCGGTCAAAATCGATTGGCGCGGCGATCTGAGCGACCCGGTGACCCGCGATTATGTCGACGGCAAGCGCTTCACCGAGCTGATGCGCGCCAAGGGTATCGAGCGCGAGGACACCATCGTGATCTACGGCGATCGCGGCAATGCCCAGGCCGCGCACACCGCCTGGATCTTCTCGCTGTTCGGCCACGAGGACGTGCGTCTGCTCGACGGCGGCCGCGACGCCTGGATCTCCGAGGAGCGCGACACCACCTTCGACCAGCCCCACCCCACTCCCAGCGACTATCCCGAGGTCGTGCGCGACGATTCGACCGCGCGCGCGTTCCGCGAGGAGGTGCTCGGCAGGCTGGGCAAGCCGCTGGTCGACGTGCGCTCGGCGCAGGAGTACTCGGGCGAGCCCAGCGACCAGGACAACGCGGCTGATACATCGGCGTCCACGCGAGGGCCCGCGTGGTTACGCTCGGCTGCCTCCTCCGGCCTGCCGTCTTCGACGCTGCGCGGCGGACACGTGCCGACCGCGGTGAACATCCCGTGGACCGACGCCGCCACGATCGACGGCCGCTTCCGCTCGCGCGCCGACCTCGACGAGGTCTACGGCGCGCTGCCCGCCGACGACCTGGTCGTCTACAGCGGCGTTGGCGAGCGATCCAGCCACACCTGGTTCGTCCTGACCTTCCTGCTCGGCCGCAGGTCGGTGCGTAATTACGATGGTTCGTGGATCGAATGGGGAAACTCGGTGCGCGTGCCGATCGCCACGGGCACCGCACCAGGTGTCGCGAATCAGATCATGTGAAACATGTTCACATCAGTTCACGCCGCGTAATGTGACCTGTGACCTACTCGGCAGTAGGGCTAGCCGAGTTCGAGCAGTGTTGGCACACTGCCTACACTCGCCCGAGACGAAAGTTGTCGATACCGGGCACGGGGCCTAACCGGCGACCCGTTCCCCGACGCGACCAGAGATTGCACACAGGAGGCTCAGTGCCAAGCCATGCCAGCGCACGGATCACAAAGGTACTCGTAGCTAACCGCGGCGAGATCGCGGTTCGCGTGATCCGGGCTGCCAAGGACGCGGGAATCACCAGCGTCGCGGTGTACGCCGAGCCCGATGCCGACGCTCCCTTCGTGAAGCTCGCCGACGAGGCGTTCGCCCTCGGCGGCCAGACCTCCGCCGAGTCGTACCTCGTGTTCGACAAGATCCTCGACGCCGCGGCCAAGTCCGGCGCCGACGCGATCCACCCCGGCTACGGTTTCCTCTCCGAGAACGCCGACTTCGCCCAGGCCGTCATCGACGCCGGGCTGATCTGGATCGGCCCGTCGCCGCAGTCCATCCGCGACCTGGGTGACAAGGTCACCGCGCGCCACATCGCCGAGAAGGCGAAGGCGCCGATGGCCGCGGGCACCAAGGACCCGGTCAAGAACGCCGACGAGGTCGTCGCGTTCGCCAAGGAATACGGCGTCCCGGTGGCCATCAAGGCCGCTTTCGGTGGTGGTGGCCGCGGCATGAAGGTCGCCCACACCATCGAGGAGATCCCCGAGCTGTTCGAGTCGGCGACCCGTGAGGCCATCGCCGCCTTCGGTCGCGGCGAGTGCTTCGTCGAGCAGTACCTCGACAAGGCCCGCCACGTCGAAGCCCAGGTCATCGCCGACCAGCACGGCAACGTGGTCGTCGCCGGTACCCGCGACTGCTCGCTGCAGCGCCGGTTCCAGAAGCTCGTCGAGGAGGCGCCGGCGCCGTTCCTGTCCGACAAGGTGCGCGCCGCCATCCACGAATCGGCCAAGCGCATCTGCCGCGAGGCGGGCTACTACGGCGCAGGCACCGTCGAGTACCTGGTGCAGGGCGAGACCGTGTCGTTCCTCGAGGTGAACACCCGCCTGCAGGTGGAGCACCCGGTCACCGAGGAGACCGCGGGCATCGACCTGGTGCGCCAGCAGTTCGCGATCGCCAACGGCGACGAGCTGAGCATCAAGGAAGACCCCACGCCGCGTGGGCACTCGTTCGAGTTCCGGATCAACGGTGAGGACGCCGGCCGCGGCTTCCTGCCCGCTCCCGGCCCCGTGAACGTCTACCGCGAGCCCTCGGGCCCCGGTGTGCGCGTCGACTCCGGTGTGGTCCAGGGCAGTGTCATCGGCGGTCAGTTCGACTCGATGCTGGCCAAGCTGATCGTCACCGGCGAGAACCGCGAGCAGGCGCTGCAGCGTGCCCGTCGCGCGCTGGCCGAGTTCGAGGTCGAGGGCCTGGCGACGGTGATCCCGTTCCACCGCGCGGTCATCGAGGATCCGGCGTTCATCGGTGACGGCCAGACGTTCGAGGTCTACACCAAGTGGATCGAGAACGAGTGGAAGAACACCGTCGAGCCGTACACCGCCGGTGGCGCGGCCGACGATGACGACGACGATCTGCCCCGGCAGAAGGTTGTCGTCGAGGTCGGTGGACGTCGCGTCGAGGTGTCGCTGCCCGGTCAGTTCACCCTCGGTGGCGGTGCGGCCGGTTCGGCCGGTAACGGTGTGGTCCGCAAGAAGCCGAAGGCGCGCAAGCGTGGTGGCGCCGGTGCCGGTGCCGCGTCGGGTGACGCGGTGACCGCGCCGATGCAGGGCACTGTCGTGAAGGTCGCGGTCGAAGAGGGCCAGACCGTCGAGGTCGGCGACCTGATCGTGGTGCTCGAGGCCATGAAGATGGAGAACCCGGTGAACGCGCACAAGGCCGGTGTCGTCACCGGGCTGGCCGTCGCGGCGGGTGCGGCGATCACCCAGGGCACCGTCCTGGCGGAGATCAAGTAGGAGAACTCACCAACGGGCGCTGGTCTTCGCGGACCGGCGCCCGTTGTCGTTCGCCGGGGTGAACGGCGGACGACAATCACCTGTCCGCGCAGGATGGGTGCCCGTGTTCTGTCGTATCGTGGATCGGGTGACCAGCACTGCGCACACCGATCTGGACCCGCTCTCGACGCCGGGTTCGGCAACGGTGGCCGAAGTGATCCAGGGCAGGCGGGCAGCCGGTCATCGCGCCGACGGTCATCGCCTCGCACTGGTGATCGAGGGCGGTGGCAGCCGCGGTGTGTACTCCAGCGGCATGGTGCAGGCGCTCGAGGAGCTGGGTCTGTCGAAGGTGTTCGACGCCGTCTACGGCACGTCGGCCGGGGCGATCAATGGTGCGTGGCTGCTGTGCGGGCGCGCGGCGACGGGGATGCGATCGTGGACCGATCCGGCGATCATGCGCCGTGTGGTCGATCCGGTGCGCATCTTCCGCGGTCGCCCGGTCTTCGATCTGCACTATCTCGTGCATCGGGTGTACGACGGCATCGAGCCGATGGACTTTCCGGCCATTCTGGCCAATCCGACCACCTTCCACCCGATCGCGACCGATATCCGCACTGGGCAGTCGGTGGACCTCGGGCCCTACATCACCGACAAACAGACCCTCATGACGGCGCTGCGGGCCTCCGCGGGCCTACCGCTGCTGGCGGGACCGCCGGTCGCCCTCGGGGGCGGCAACTACTTCGACGGCGGGCTCACCGAAACCGTGCCGATCCGCACCGCCGTGGCCGCGGGCATCACCCACGCCTTGGTCCTGCGGACCCGCCGGACCGATGAACTGCGCCCGCCCGCTCCCCTGCTGCATCGGGTGGTCGGCGGCGGCTATATGCGTGCCATCGCGCCCGGCGCGTTCCGGGCGTGGAGTAAGCGGCCAGGCCAGCAGGCGATGGAGGACAGCTACCTCGACGGTCTCGGCGAGCAGGTCCTCCAGGTTCATCCACCCGCCGGTTCGCCCGCCATCGACAGCGCGGCCCGCGACACCGACCTGCTCACCCGCGCCCTCGACATCGGCCGCACCGCTGTCCACTCGCTCCTCGGCGGCGCCACCCTCCGCACGGCCTGAATCCGGCGAGCCGTTGCCGGGCGTGCTCGCCGGGGACCGTCGGCGACGGCCACACCGGTCGGCACTAGGCTGCGGGCGTGGAACCGATCGAGATCAACGCAGGGTCCTGGTATCTGCGCGCCCTACGCGCCGACGAGCGCATCGACGATCGACCCGCGCTGGCCGACGGCGGCATCACCGATCCCGGCTACGTGACCACCCGGTCGGCGCAGTGGGCCGATGAATCCCACTTCTCCTGGGCGGTCTGCGTTCCGACGACGGCCGAGCTGGTCGCCGAGATCGGCGTGACGCCGGGCCCCGACGACACCGCGACCGTCACGGGATGGGCGCGACCCGGCGAGGACGAGGCACTGGCCGCCGGCGTCGCCTCGGTCCACCGCTTCGTCGCGGGCGCACTCGGATTGACTGTCGTTCCGCCTCTCCGCGACTCTTAGCCAGATCGAGGCGCGGGGAGGCTCAGCTACGCGGGCGGCGGTGAGCCTGGCGGTCGGATCAGCCGGTGCCCGATGAGTTACCCATGTTCTCGCGTGAGCACCGCGTCGAGTGCGTCGACGGCCTGACTCAGCTCGTCTTCGGTGACCGTCAACGGCGGACGGAACCGGATGCCGCGCTCCCCCGTGCCGAGCAGCAGCACGTGTTCACGTTCCCGCAGCTCGGTCACCACCCGATCGCGCAGCTCCGGCGTCGCCAGGGTGATCGCGCACATCAGCCCACGCCCACGCGCCTCGCAGGCCAGGTCCGGGTGTGCGGCGGCGAGGTTAGCGAGTCGGTCGAGCAGGAACGCACCGAGCGGACCCGCGCCCTCGATCAGCCGATCCCGTTCCAGCACTTCGAGAATGCGCCGAGCTCTGACCATGTCGGTGAGGTTGCCGCCCCAGGTGGAGTTGAGCCGGGAGCTCACCCGGAAGACATTGTCGACCACCTCGTCGACCCGCCCGCCTGCCATGATCCCACAGACCTGGGTCTTCTTCCCGAAAGCCACCACATCGGGCCGCACGTCCAATTGCTGGTAGGCCCAGGTGGTTCCGGTCATGCCGGCACCGGTCTGCACCTCGTCGAGGATGAACAGCGCATCGTTGGCATGGACCAACTGCTGCATGGCGGCGAGGAATTCCGGTCGCAGGTGGCGGTCACCACCTTCGCCCTGGATCGGCTCGGCGATGAAGCAGGCGATGTCGTGCGGGTTGTCGGCGAAGGCCTGTGCGGCCTGGGCGATGGCCCGCGCCTCGAGGGCGGCGATGTCGGGCCCGGCGAAGGTGTGCGGTGTGTCGATTCGCGGCCAATCGAATTTCGGGAATCGCGCGGTCTTGATCGGGTCGGTATTGGTGAGCGACATCGTATAGCCGCTGCGACCGTGGAAGGCGCCGGTGAGGTGCAGCACCTTGGTGCCGAGTTCCGGTGCGCGGCCGTGCAATTGGTTGTGCCTGCTCTTCCAGTCGAAAGCGGCTTTCAGCGCGTTCTCCACCGCGAGCGCACCACCGTCGACGAAGAACAGATGCGGCAGGCGCGGATCGCCGAGAACGCGGGCGAAGGTTTCGACGAAGCGGGCCATCGCGACGGTGTAGATGTCGGAGTTACTCGGCTTGTTCAGTGCGGCGGTGGTCAGTTCGGCGAGGAAGCTCTCGTCGCCGGCCAGCGCGGGATGGTTCATCCCGAGCGCGTTGGAGGCGAAGAAGCCGAACATGTCGAGATAGCTGGTGCCGTCGCGTTCATCGACAAGCGTGCGGCCATGCGACTCGTGTAGGTCGAGCACCAGCTCGAAACCGTCCGCGAGGATATGCGAGGACAGGATTTCGTGGACCCGGTCGGCGGGGATGACCGCCGCGCCAGGGCGCTCCAGTTCGATGGTCATGAAACCGACGATACGCAAATATTTACGGAAGTTCCACGGAATCACGAATCAAATTACGGAAGATCACTACCTGTCATAGAATGTCTGCAGGATGATCGTGCTGCGGGTGTGCACGTTGGCCGTGGCCCTGATCTCCTGCAGCAGATGTTCCAGATGCCGCGGCGAGGCCACCCGCACCAGCAGGACGTAGCTCTCCTCGCCCGCCACCGAGTGACACGCCTCGATGCCGGGGATGTGCTGCAACAGGGCGGGTGCGTCATCGGGCTGGGACGGATCGAGAGGAGTGATCGCGACGAACGCCGACAACAAGTGCCCGAGCGCTTCGGGGTCCACCTGCGCCGCGTACCCGCGGATCACCCCGCGCGCTTCGAGCCTGCGCACCCGCGATTGCACCGCGGAGACCGAAAGGCTGGCCTTCTCCGCAAGATTCGACAATGTGGCGCGACCGTCTGCCATCAGTTCTTTGATCAATAGCCGATCGATATCGTCGAGCTGGGGTCGAGCCGGTGTGTCCGCCATCAGCGAAGGCTAACGCAGCGTGGGGCTCGCGCGGGGGAAACTTCTTTCCGTTCCCCACCGAATTCTCCCGAACTTTTCCGTGAGCCGAACCGAACAGCAGAAGGTGAGCAGAGTACCGATGACGCAGACCGTGAACTTCTCCGAGCAGCTCTCGCTGCGAGCCAGGGCGCTACTGCACGGCCTCGGCGCCGCTGTACCGGAACCCGGCCCGCTGCTCGCGCGCACGCCGATCTCCGGCGGTGTCCTGCTGCCACTGACCGCAGGCACACCCGCGCAAGTCGATGCCGCGATCGGCCGCGCCGCCACCGCGTTCCAGGCATGGCGCACCGTCCCCGCGCCGGTGCGAGCGGCGCTGGTGCGCAGGCTGTCCCAGTTGCTGGTAACCCATCAGGACGAACTGGCCGAGCTGGTGACCCTGGAAGCGGGCAAGATCGGCCCCGAGGCGCTGGGCGAAGTGCAGGAGATGATCGACGTCTGCGAGTTCGCGATCGGGCTGTCGCGCCAGCTCTACGGCGCCACAATGCCTTCCGAGCGCCCCGGCCACCGGCTCATGGAGACGTGGCATCCGCTCGGTGTCGTCGGAGTGATCTCGGCATTCAATTTCCCTGTCGCGGTGTGGGCTTGGAATACCGCGATCGCGCTGGTGTGCGGCGACACGGTGGTGTGGAAGCCGTCGGAGACCACGCCGTTGACGGCGTTGGCGTGTCACACGCTGCTGCGCCGTGCGGCCGTCGATGTGGGGGCGGATCCCGCAGTGCACCAACTGATTCAAGGCGATGCCGCCGTCGGCTCCGCCCTGGTCGACGATCACCGGGTCGCCCTGGTGAGCGCGACCGGTTCGGTGCGGATGGGCGCCACCGTTGCCCCGCGGGTGGCCGGGCGATTCGGGCGGTGCCTACTCGAGCTGGGTGGCAACAATGCCGCGATCGTGGCGTCGAGCGCTGATCTGGAACTGGCGGTGCGCGGCATCGTCTTCTCGGCGGCGGGGACCGCGGGGCAGCGGTGTACGAGCCTGCGGCGGCTGATCGTGCATCG
The DNA here is from genome assembly GCF_052814245.1 of Nocardia sp. IBHARD005. Taxonomy (NCBI): domain Bacteria; kingdom Bacillati; phylum Actinomycetota; class Actinomycetes; order Mycobacteriales; family Nocardiaceae; genus Nocardia; species Nocardia sp. IBHARD005. Next base: position 1,133,487 of record NZ_CP199935.1, on the reverse strand, counting down.
TTCGATCGCCGACCAGCTGGTCGACCGGCTCGCCGCGGCGTACAGCCAACTGCCCGTCGGCAATCCGCTCGACGACGGGGTGCTGGTGGGGCCGCTGATCAACGAGCGCGCCTTCGCGGCGATGCAGCAGGCACTGGTCGGCGCGGTGGCCGAAGGCGGCGACATCATCTGTGGCGGTGAGCGAGTCGAGACGCTCGGACCCGACGCCTACTACGTGCGACCCGCCCTTGTTCGCATGCCCGCGCAGACCGAACTCGTGCGCGAGGAGACCTTCGCACCGATCCTGTACGTGCTGACCTACGACGAACTCGACCAGGCCATCGCCCTCAACAACGGTGTGACCCAGGGACTTTCCTCGTCGATCTTCACCCTCGACCAGCGCGAGGCCGAACAGTTCCTGGCCGGCTCCGACTGCGGCATCGCCAATGTCAACATCGGGACATCGGGCGCGGAGATCGGCGGGGCGTTCGGTGGGGAGAAGAACACCGGCGGCGGCCGGGAGTCGGGCTCGGACTCGTGGAAGGCCTACATGCGCCGGGCCACCAACACCGTCAACTACTCCACCGAACTCCCGCTCGCGCAGGGGATCCATTTCGGCTGATCAGGCAGGCGTACCTCCGCCTTCGCTCCGGCCATGCGCGGCTGAGGAACGCTGCGCCCACCAGGCGATTTCGCCTTCCGCCCCACCCCGTGTAAAGTGGTATTTGCAACGCGGGATGGAGCAGCTCGGTAGCTCGCTGGGCTCATAACCCAGAGGTCGCAGGTTCAAATCCTGTTCCCGCTACTACGAAGAAGGCCCCGGAGTTTTCACTCCGGGGCCTTCTTCGCTATCCGTTGCCGAGCCGCAGGGTCCAGTTCCCCCGATAGTGCAGCCGGGTGACGCTCGCGGGCGGAACATCCATGCGCCAGAACGACTTCGCCGGTGCGTCGAGCACCACGAGCAGCGCCGCCCGCACCACGGCCGGATGCGTCACCGCCACGGTGTCGCGCCCCGACGACGCGATCTCGGCCAGCCAGAACCGCACCCGATCGACCAGATCGGTGATCGATTCCCCACCGTGCCCACGGAATTCGGGATCGGTCAGCCAGGCGAACAGCTGATCCTGAGCGAGTTTGCCCATCTCACTGCCCCGCCACGACCCGGCGTCGAGATCCCGTAATCGCATGTCCTGTTCACCGACGAGGCCCAATTCCTCCGCCGTCGCGCGAGCCCGCCGCTCCGGTCCTGTCCGCACCAGCGCCTCATCGAGGGGCACACAGGCACGCACAGCGGCCAGCCCCGACTTGTCCAGGGGTTCATCGACAGGAAAACGCGCCTTACGTACCGCCTCGGTAAGGCCATGGCCGACAAGGTCGACTCTCAGCACCGTTTGCACGAGAGTCGAGGGTAGCGACGAGTGCGATCCACGCCACAACCCGGGCTACACGCCGCCCCGGTCATCAGCATGTTCACGCAGGTCGGGGTACACGATGCCGGCGAAGTTGTCGGAGGGTCGGTGCACACTTGGTGCTATGGATCGGTTCTCCCCCGCGACGGCACAGTGGTTCGACGGCGCCTTCCCCGGGGCGACATCGGCCCAGCTCGGCGCGTGGGACGCGATCGCCGCCGGGGAGAACACCCTGGTGATCGCGCCGACGGGTTCGGGAAAGACCTTGTCGGCGTTCTTGTGGGCGATCGATCAGCTGGCTCAGCGGGAGCCACCAGAGCCGGGGGCGCCCCGTGGCACGTCGGTGCTCTACGTGTCGCCGTTGAAGGCACTGGCTGTGGACGTGGAGCGCAATCTGCGGGCACCGCTGGTCGGAGTGACGCAGACGGCGAAACGGTTGGGACTCGACCCGCCGGATATCTCGGTGGGGGTGCGCTCCGGTGACACTCCACCCGCCCAGCGGCGGGCGATGCTGCGCACGCCGCCCGACATCCTCATCACCACTCCCGAGTCGCTGTTCTTGCTGTTGACCTCGGCGGCCCGCGAGACGCTTGCCCAGGTCAACACTGTGATCGTCGACGAAGTGCACGCCATCGCCGGGTCAAAGCGCGGTGCGCACCTGGCGCTGTCGCTGGCCCGGCTGGACCAGCTCACCGACAAGCCCGCGCAACGGATCGGGTTGTCGGCGACGGTCCGCCCGCCGGAGGAGGTCGGGCGGTTCCTGGTCGGGAACGCGCCGATCACCATTGTGCGCCCGCCCGCGCCGAAGACCTTCGACCTGTCGGTGCGGGTGCCGGTGGCCGATATGACCGATCCAGGAGGCGACTCCGATCAGCCGGGGTCCATCTGGCCGCATGTCGACGAGGCCATCGTCGACCTCGTGCTCGAGCATCGGTCCTCGATCGTGTTCGCCAACTCGCGGCGGCTCTCCGAGCGGCTCACCGCGCGACTCAACGAGACCTACGCCGCCCGGCTCGGCGAGCCGGTGGAGACCGAGCACAAGCCACCCGCCCAGCTCGGACCGTCCACCGAGGTGATCCACGGAGCCGACCACCTGTTGGCGCGCGCGCATCACGGGTCGGTCAGCAAGGAACAGCGCGCCATCATCGAGGACGACCTCAAGACCGGTCGCCTGCGTTGCGTGGTGGCCACCAGCAGTCTCGAACTCGGCATCGATATGGGCGCGGTGGACCTGGTGGTGCAGGTGGAGGCGCCGCCGTCGGTGGCCAGTGGCTTGCAGCGAGTCGGCCGCGCCGGGCACCAGGTCGGTGAGATCTCGCGTGGCGTGCTGTTTCCCAAGCACCGCACCGACGTGATCCACTGCGCCGTCGCCGCCCAGCGCATGCTCGCGGGTGAGATCGAGCAGCTCCAGATCCCCGCGCACCCGCTCGACATCCTCGCCCAGCAGACGGTGGCGGCCTGCGCGCTCGAACCGATCGACGTCGACAGCTGGTTCGATATCGTCCGCTCCACCGGCAGCTATGCGAACCTGCCCCGCTCGGCCTACGAATCGGTGCTCGACCTGCTGGCCGGGCGCTATCCGTCCGACGAGTTCGCCGAACTACGCCCGCGCGTGGTGTGGGACCGCGATGCCGGCACCATCACCGGCCGTCCCGGCGCGCAGCGGCTGGCGGTGACCTCCGGTGGCGCGATTCCCGATCGTGGGATGTTCGCGGTGTTCATGGTGGGTGAAAAGGCTTCTCGGGTAGGTGAACTCGATGAGGAGATGGTCTACGAATCGCGCGTGGGTGATGTGTTCGCGCTCGGTGCGACCAGCTGGCGGATCGAGGAGATCACCTTCGATCGGGTGCTGGTCTCGCCTGCGTTCGGGCTGCCGGGCAGGTTGCCGTTCTGGCATGGCGACGGGTTGGGACGCCCGGCCGAATTAGGTTCTGCGCTGGGCGAATTCGTGCGGACGGCGGGTCGAGTGCCTGCCGATGAGCTGAGCCGGATCGTGGCGAAAATGGGCGCAGGGCCGACCGCGGTCGTCGCTGCATCGGCGGTTTCGGACCCGGTGTCGCTGGTCGAGGCCGTGTCGGAAGTTTCCGGCCTCCCGGTAGCCGGGGTGGAACCGAGCGCGAAGAAGATCGGCCGTACGAGAGCGTCGAGCAACCGCACCAGGCCCGCCGATGCGCCGACCGGCGGTCGCGGAAAAGCTGCGGCGCCGAATCCGTCGCCGGTCGAGCAGAGCAAGCCCGCGGCACGGCTCGAACAGTTGGTGCGGACAGCCGGGCTCGATCAGAACGCGACAGCGAATCTTGTCGGTCTGCTCGAGGAACAGCGCAGTGCCACAGGTCAATTGCCCACCGACCGGACGCTGGTCGTGGAACGGTTCCGCGACGAACTCGGTGATTGGCGGCTGGTCCTGCACTCGCCCTACGGCACCCCGGTCCATGCACCGTGGGCGCTGGCGGTGGGCGCGCGGCTGCAGGAACAGTTCGGCATCGACGCCGCCCCGACCGCTTCCGACGACGGCATCGTGGTGCGCCTGCCCGACACCACCGATCAGCCGCCCGGCGCCGAACTGTTCGCCTTCGAGCCCGACGAGATCGACGACATCGTCACCGAACAGGTCGGCGGCTCCGCCCTTTTCGCGTCCCGATTCCGCGAATGCGCCGCCAGGGCGCTCCTGCTGCCGCGCCGTGATCCCGGCAAGCGCGCACCACTGTGGCAGCAGCGGCAGCGCTCGGCCCAATTGCTGGACGTGGCACGCAAATTCCCGCAGTTCCCGATCCTGCTGGAAACCGTCCGCGAATGCCTGCGCGACGTATACGACCTGCCCGCCCTGCGCGACCTGCTCACCAAGGTCGCCCGGCGCGAGATCCGCCTGATCGACGTCGAGACCGCGAGCCCGTCGCCCTTCGCGGGCGCCCTGTTGTTCTCCTACATCGGCCAATTCCTCTACGACGGCGACAGCCCACTGGCCGAACGCCGGGCCGCCGCACTGGCCCTTGACTCCAGCCTGCTCGCCGAACTCCTCGGCCGCGTCGAACTCCGCGAACTGCTCGACCCCGCCGTCATCGCCCTGACCGAACAAGAACTCCAGCGCCTCACCCCCGAACGCCGAGCCCGCGATCCCGAAGGTTTGGCCGACCTCCTGCGCCTCCTCGGCCCCCTCACCCCCACCGAAGCCGCGGCGCGCTGCGTCCCCCGCCTCGGCACCCAGTCGGCTGCCCGCTATGCCGAGGCGATGGAAAGCCGCGCACCGGACGAATATCGCACGCACGAACGCGCCTCGGAGTCCGGCCAACTCGGTGCTGGACCCAGCGGAGACGCTCTCGGAGCCGAGCGGTCTGGTATCGCACCACGCACTGGGTGCACTGGACTTGCGGATCACGCGGCACCTGTCAGCGTGCGCCCGGACAACGGAACCCGGTCCGACGACGAATCTCGCGACGGCACGGCCGACGATGACGGCTTCGATCGGGGCGAGGGCGACCTGCTCGCCGATTCCGACGCGCCTGCCTGGTTCGCGGAGCTGCGGGATTCGCGCCGGGCGCTGGAGGTTTCGTTCGCGGGACGGACCTGGTGGGTGGCAGTCGAAGACGCCGCTCGCCTCAGGGACGCGCTCGGAGTTCCGCTGCCGATAGGGGTGCCCGCGGCGTTCATCGAACCGGTGCCCGATCCGCTGGGCGACCTCGTCGGCCGCTACGCGCGCACGCACGCGCCGTTCACCACGGCGGCGGTCGCTGCCCGCTTCGGCCTGGGTACTGCCGTGGCCGCGACCTCGCTACACCGTCTGCTCGCCGAGAAACGGGTCGTGGAGGGCGAGTTCACGCCGGGTGCCGCCGGCGGCGAGTGGTGCGATACCCAGGTCCTGCGCAGGTTGCGCCGCCGGTCGCTGGCTGCCGCCCGGCACGAGGTCGAGCCGGTCTCCACCGCGGCCTTCGCACGCTTCCTGCCCGCCTGGCAACACGTCGGTTCCGGCGAGCTGCGCGGCGTCGACGGCGTCGCAACCGTGGTGGAACAGCTTGCGGGCGTGCCGATTCCGGCCTCGGCATGGGAGTCGCTGATCCTGCCGACACGAGTCAGCGACTACTCCCCCGCCATGCTGGACGAGCTGATGGCGACCGGCGAGGTGGTGTGGTCGGGCCACGGCGCCATCACCGCCCGCGACGGCTGGATCGCCCTGCACCTGGCCGACCAGGCACCGTTCACCCTGCCTCCCGCCGACGAGATCGACCCCACCGACATCCAGCTCGGGCTACTGGCCGCTCTCGGCGCGAACCTGGAGCCATGGCCCCCACCCGACACCGCCCGGGGTTCAGTGGTCGACTCGGACACACCCGCCACCAGTCCGAAGGCCGCCCGGAGCCGAAAATTCTCCGCAGATCCGGCGACGACGCAAGCAAGCGGGCTCTCGCGAACCGGCGAACGCGAGGTTGTCGACCTCGACACACCCGATCCCGCCGCGGCGGCGACCAGCCAAGGCACCAACTCGGCGACCGCGCCGGCAAGCAGTGAGTCGGCTCGACGACCCCCTTCCACCAGTCGGCGGCCCGATCCGAAGGACTACGCGCCCAGCGATTCCGGCAACCCGATAGCGGGACACGCTCCTGACCTACCGCGATTGCCTGCCACATTGAGCGGGGGCGGTGCCTATTTCTTCCGGCAGCTCTCCGATGCCGCGGGTCTGCTCGACGACAAGGCCGCCGGCGACGCACTGTGGCAGCTGGTCTGGGCCGGATACGTCTCCGGTGACACCTTCGCCCCCGTGCGCGCCCTGCTGTCCGGCACCGCCCGCGCCACCACCGCGCACCGCACCCCGCGCCGCGCCCCCCGCGGCCGCGCGTACCTGCCGCGACCGTCGATGCCGACCCGGTCCGGCCCGCCGATGCTGGCCGGCCGCTGGTCGATCCTGCCCGAACGCGTGCAGGACAATACTGTTCGCGCCCACGCCACCGCCGATCAGCTCGTCGAACGCTACGGCGTGCTGACGCGCGGTTCGGTGCAGAACGAAGGGATATCCGGCGGTTTCCAGCTGATGTACCGGGTGCTCACCGAGTTCGAGGATCGCGGCCGATGCAGGCGCGGCTATTTCGTCGACACGCTCGGCGGCGCCCAGTTCTCCACCACCGACACCGTCGATCGCCTGCGTTCGTTCGACACCGACCGTGACAACACCAGAGCGGGCGTCGCGCTCGCGCTCGCGGCGTGCGACCCCGCCAACCCCTACGGCGCCGCCCTGCCGTGGCCGAAGGGTGACGCCGAAGGCGGTCATCGACCGGGCCGCAAAGCGGGCGCCGTGGTAGTTCTGGTCGGCGGCGAACTGGTGCTCTACTCGGAGCGCGGCGGCAAGACGCTGCTCAGCTTCACCGAGGACATCGGCCTGCGCCGGGCGGCGGCGCTCGCGCTGGCCGGGCTGGTGCGCGACCGCAGGGTCGACAGCTTGGTGATCGACAAGATCAATGGAGAGACCGTGCACGGCAACCTTTTCGTCGAAGTCCTGCTCGAAGCCGGTTTCTCGATGACCCCGAGCGGTCTGCGGCTGCGCAGGCAGGTGTAGCCGAATGCCCGAGGGCGACACCGTCTTCCGCACCGCGCAGCGTCTACGCACGGCGCTGGCGGGTAAGACCTTGACCCGCAGCGATTTCCGGGTCCCCCGGTACGCCACGGTGGATCTGGTCGGCGATCTCGTGGAAGAGGTCGCCAGCTACGGCAAGCACCTGTTCATCCGCACCGACCGCTCGAGCATCCACACCCATCTGAAGATGGAGGGCGAGTGGCGGGTGTTCCACTGCGGCCAGCGCTGGACCAAGCCGCGGGTTACCGCACGCCTGGTCCTCGCCAACGACGAGGTCGAGGCCGTCGGATTCTCGCTCGGCAAGGTCCAAGTTCTGCCGCGCGCCGAGGAACACACCGTCATCGACCATCTCGGCCCCGATCTCCTCGGCCCGAACTGGGATCCGGCCGAAGCCCTGCGCAGGCTCACCGAATACCCCCGCCGCGCCATCGGTCTCGCCCTCCTCGACCAGCGCAATCTGGCAGGCATCGGCAATATCTACCGCAGCGAGATCTGCTTCCTCCGCCGAGTCCACCCCACTACCCCCGTCGGCGAGATTCCCGATCTCCCAGCACTCGTCGACGAAGCCCACCGGGTCCTCGGCAAAGCCGCACACCAACCACCGTGGCGGCCCATGGTCTACGGCCGAACCCGTCGGCCCTGCCCCCGCTGCGGCATCGCCATCGCCTCTGTGCTCCTCGGCGAGGACGACCCGGCCGACCGCATCAGCCAGCGCGAACGCGGCATCTACTTCTGTCCGCGCTGCCAGCCCCGCCCGTGAAATCACCTCGCCCGTGTGCGAGGGTGTCCGATACGATCTCTGGATCGTTTTCACCACTGAGGGCCCTTCGCGGGTGGGCTGGCCGACGGTTACCAGGTCGAAAGCAGGTTTCGTGATGGCATGTCGGATCAGTGAGCTCGTGCTCGGTTGCCGCGACCCCGAGGCGCTGGCCCAATTCTGGTGCGCGGTACTCGACTTCGTCGTGCTCGATCGCGAAGACGACGGGACGCTGGAGATCGGCCCGCGCGAAGGGTTCGGCGGTCCGCAGGCGACGATCATCCTCAGCCGCAGGAAAGAGCCCGAGCCCGGGAAATCCCGCCTGCACATCGACGTCAACCCCACCGACCGCGATCAGGACGCGGAGCTCGACCGCTTGCTGGAACTCGGGGCGCGCCCCGCCGACATCGGCCAGACCGGCCAGGAGCAGTGGCACGTGCTGGCCGATCCCGAGGGCAATGAGTTCTGTCTGCTGAAGGCCCGCATCGACCCGGTCTGAGGCTCAGCGGTCCTGTGGCACCGGTTCCAGCAACTGCGGACGCGGCTCCGGAGCGGCAGCCCGCAGTGCGTCGGCCGACTTGTCATCGGGCTGGGTCTGCGATTCGATCTCGGCCCGTACGCGCGCCTGGTACGTGGACACCTCGCGGTCGATATCGTCGGCATCCCAACCGAGTACGGGTGCCACGAGGTGGGCGACCTGCTCGGCACTGTTCGCGCCGCGATCGGAGTATTCGATCGAGATGCGGGTGCGACGGGCCAGGATGTCGTCGAGGTGCAGCGCGCCCTCCGCGGCGGCCGCGTAGACAGCTTCGACTTGAAGATATGCCGGAGCGTCGGTAATCGGTTGCAGCAGTTCGGGTTTGCCCGCCGCCATCGCGAGTACCTCATCGACCAGCGAGCCGTAACGGTCGAGCAGGTGCGTCATCCGGTACGGGTGGATGCCGTAGTGCTCGGCGAGCTGCACCGTCTGGTTGACCAACGCGAAGTAGCCATCGGCGCCGAGCAGCGCGACCTTCTCGGTGATCGAGGGCGAAACCCGCACCGGAATGTCTTGTGCCGCTTCATCCATCGCGTCGGCCGCCATCACCCGGTAGGTGGTGTACTTGCCGCCCGCGATGCTCACCATGCCGGGCGCGACCCTGGCCACGGCGTGTTCGCGCGAGAGCTTGGACGTCTCGTCGTTCTCACCCGCCAGCAGGGGGCGCAGGCCCGCGTAGACGCCATCGATGTCGGCGTGGGTGAGCGGGGTGACCAGCACCTCGTTGACCCGGCCGAGCAGGTAGTCGATATCGGCCTTGGTCGCCGCGGGGTGGGCCAGGTCGAGGTTCCAGTCGGTGTCGGTGGTGCCGACGATCCAGTGCGCGCCCCACGGGATGATGAACAGCACCGAGCTGGAGGTTCGCAGGATGATCGCGGCGTCGCTGACGATCCGATCACGCGGCACCACGATGTGCACGCCCTTGGACGCGCGCACATGGAATCGGCCGCGCTGTCGCGACAGACTCTGCACTTCATCGGTCCACACGCCCGTCGCGTTGATCACCACGTTCGCGCGCGCCTCGCCGGTGCGCCCGTCCTCGGTGTCACGCAGTTTCACCCCGACGACCCGGTCGGCTTCGCGCAGCAACCCGACTACCTGCGTCGACGTTCGGATGACCGCGCCGTAGTGGGCGGCGGTGCGGGCGACCGTCATGGTGTGACGTGCGTCGTCGACGACGGTGTCGTAGTAGGTGACGCCGCCGATCATCGAATCCCGACGCAGGCCAGGAGCCAGCCGCATCGCGCCGTGCCGGGTCAGATGATGCTGTCCCGGAACGGATTTCGCGCCACCCATGGTGTCGTACAAGGCCAGTCCCGCGGCGACATACGGCCGCTCCCACCCGCGATGGGTCAGCGGGTAGAGGAACCGCAGCGGCTTCACCAGGTGTGGCGCGAGCGTCGACAGTGCCAGCTCACGTTCCTTCAGCGCTTCCCTGACCAGGCCGAATTCGAGCTGTTCGAGGTAGCGCAGGCCGCCGTGGAACATCTTCGACGAGCGGCTCGACGTGCCGGAGGCGAGATCGCGGGCCTCGACCAGCGCGACCGACAGCCCGCGGGTCGCGGCATCGAGCGCGATACCGGCGCCGACCACTCCGCCGCCGACGACCAGGACGTCGAACTGATCCTTGCCCAGCCGTTCCCAGGCGGTCCGCCGATGTTCGGGCCCCAGGTCACCGGGCCCGAGCCGGTCCCGCTTCCCGCCCGCGACCAACTCACCCGGGTGCAGAAACTCCGGTGTCTGCGACATGCTCGACTCCTCGCCGCCGACCGATTCCGGCCGGTCCCAGCCGACAGTGGGGGCGAGCGCCGCGTTCGGCGGCGCCGCTGCGTACAGGCTAAACGTACTGCGCGCTCGTCACCCGGGACGTGCGCGGCGAGGCGTGGGAGCGGAATTCGGTGCGGATGCCGAACTTGACGGTCGATCGGCTGGTTCCGGCCACAACACCTCTGCGCGGTCAGCAGGGCGAATTTCACCAGGGTTCTCGCGGCTGTCGTATGCCAACGGCATTCTGCGGTACCCGTCATCGCCGAGGACAAGGCTCGCGGCCCACGCTTTCGGTAGCCTGCAGCAATGCGTCGCTATGTGGCTGCCATCGATCAGGGCACGACTTCGAGTCGGTGCATCATCTTCGATCGGCAGGGCCGAATCGTCGGGACCGCCCAGCGGGAGCACCGGCAGATCTTTCCGAAGCCCGGCTGGGTGGAGCACGATCCGGCGCAGGTGTGGCGCAATACCGAGTCGGTCCTCGGCGCGGCGCTGGGCAACAGCCGGTGCTCGGCCGTGGATCTGGCCGCCGTCGGGATCACCAATCAGCGCGAGACCACCGTGGTGTGGGACAGGGCGACCGGCGAACCCGTGTACAACGCGATCGTCTGGCAGGACACGCGCACCGATCGACTGTGCACCGAGCTCGCCGGTGCTCGAGGGCCACAACGCTATGCGGACCGCACCGGGCTGCCGCTGTCGACCTATTTCGCCGGTCCGAAACTGCGCTGGATCCTCGACACTGTCGACGGCGTTCGGGAACGCGCCGAAGCCGGTGACCTGTGTTTCGGCACCATGGACAGCTGGCTGCTGTGGAAGCTGACCGGTGCACACCTCACCGACGTCACCAATGCCTCACGCACCATGCTGATGGATCTTCGCACCCTGCAATGGGATTCACAGATCTGCGCCGATTTCGGCATCCCGATGTCACTGCTGCCGCAGATCCGTAGCTCGTCAGAGGTCTACGCCGACATCGCCTCCGGGCCGTTCGAAGGCATCCCGGTCGCGGGAATTCTCGGCGACCAGCAAGCAGCCACCTTCGGCCAAGCGTGCCTGACCCCCGGCGAAGCCAAGAACACCTATGGCACAGGCAATTTCATGCTCCTCAACACCGGCACCACCCCGGTCTTCAGCAAGCACGGCCTACTCACCACCGCCTGCTACCAACTCGGTGACGCCCCAGCGGTTTACGCGCTGGAAGGTTCCATCGCCGTCACCGGCTCCCTCGTCCAGTGGCTGCGCGACAACCTCGGCATCATCTCCTCCGCCGAGGAAGTGGAACCACTGGCCCGCAGCGTCGAAGACAACGGCGGCGCCCACTTCGTTCCCGCGTTCTCCGGCCTGTTCGCCCCCCGCTGGCGCCCTGATGCCCGCGGTGTCATCGCCGGACTCACCCGCTTTGTCACCAAAGCCCACTTGGCAAGAGCCGCACTGGAATCCACCGCCTTCCAAACTCGCGAGGTGGTAGACGCCATGCGCGCCGACGCGGCCGCCCAACACCTGGACCTCGAACTCACCACCCTCAAAGTCGACGGCGGCATGACCGGCAACAACCTCCTCATGCAGTTCCAAGCCGACATCCTCGACGTCCCCGTCGTCCGCCCGGTAGTCCGCGAAACCACCGCCCTCGGCGCCGCCTACGCCGCCGGTCTGGCCGTCGGCTTCTGGTCCGGCCTCGACGACCTGCGCGCCAACTGGTCCGCCGATAGAACCTGGACCCCCTCGATGCCCGAAGACGAACGCACCCAGCGCTACGCGGACTGGAACAAGGCCGTCGAACGCACCTACAACTGGGTATGAACCGACCACGCAAGCTGCCTCGCCAACAGCGCTCCAGGAACACCGTGGAAACGCTGCTCGAAGCGGCCGCCCAGGTGTTTTCCCGCGAGGGCGCGACCGCGACCACCAACCGCATCGCCGAACGGGCGGGCTTGTCGATCGGCACGCTGTACCAATATTTTCCGAACAAAGAGGCCATGCTGCACGCGCTGGCCGAGCGCCATCTTCTCGATGGCGGGCAGCGCCTGAGCGAGGTGTTCTCGCGTTTGCGTGTCGAACAACCGCCGTTCGACGAGAGCATGCGCGCGATCATGGAGGTCATCGCCGACCTCCACCGCGATCGACCGGCCCTGCACGCGCTGATGCACCGGGTCGCGTTGAGCGTGCCGATCGAACTCGCGGCGGTCCGGGCATTCGAGGACTATCTCGTCGCCGAGGTGGAACATCAGCTACGGCGCTGCGACCGTGGCGGACCGGACCCCCTGCTCACCGCGCGGACGCTGGTGCACGCGGTAGACGCGCAGGTACATCGCGTCCTCACCCGCCACACCGTGAGCGCCGACAGCTTGACGGCGCTGGCGTCGGCCCTCACGCCGTCACCGCCGAGCGCCGCCGACCTCGGCGAGGAGCGTCCGTAGCGCGTCGGCGAGCTGCGTGACGCCCGGTTCCTCCACCGGGAAATGCCCGCAGCCGTCGAGCAGCGTGACAGTGGTCGGTGCGCTGATGCGCTCGAGGAAACGCAAGCTCAGTTCCGGCGGCGTCCATCGATCCGCGGCGGGGTGAACCAATGTCACCGGCGCCGCGAAGAACTGCTCCGGCGGCGTGTGCTGAAACCGCAGGAAGTCGACGAGAAACCCGAGCGGAATCCGGACTCCCCCGCCCCGCGGATCCGTCGCACACATCCGCGACAGTGCCGGGTCCAGGCTCATGTTCGCAATATCGACCAGCCACCGAACCGGCAACCGGACCCTCCCGAAGAGAGCAGCGGCGCCGCCGTACAACACCGGCGGAATCGCCCCGCCCAACTCCCATCGCGCAGCCGCCCGCCGCGCCGCCGGATCGGCCGGATCGAGTAGGCAGGTCGCTACCACGTGCGCGACCCGCCTCGTCCGCGCGGCAACTTCATAGGCGAGTATCCCACCCAAGCTCGCCCCGAAGATTACGAGCGGCCGATCATCGGCCTCGGCCACCACGAAGTCACATACCAACTCCACCCAGTCGCGATAACGCACCGCCCCCGGATCCTCCATCACCGTATCGCCGTACAACGGCAAATCCATCGCTGCCACCGAAACCCCTTCGCCCGCGGCGATTCCGAGCCCCGGCCACACCAACCCCGCATGCCCACCCGCACCATGCAGGGCCAACACCCGCACGGGCGCATCATCGGCACCGGCCCGCGCGACATGAACCCGATTTCCGCGCCACGAAAACCAGCTCGGCACCGGTTCCAACATCACCTCGTCGCGATACCGCCGAGGAAGAAACCGCACATACTTCGCATATTCCATACGTCCAGCATCAGCCCCACCAACCCCGCTGCCAACTCGCATCCGCCCCAGCACCACGTTCGAATTTGCCATCCCTGAACAGGGTAAATGCGCTCCCGCACAGCCGATCCCCGCCTTGCTCGCATTCGGCGCACGAGTGGACACTGCCGACTGCTTCAGTGACTTCCGAGCGCGATCGTCAGAATCTTGACGACTGCGTGGGCGTCGCCTCGGTCGCCTTCCTTCGTCTCACTGCAGTACTGGTAGTCGATTCGGCCCGCGCCGCTGATCTCGTAGTGGATGGTGCGCGAATACCCTGCCCACTTCGGGCCGTGGTGTTTGCCGCGTAGGACGGTCGACGATCCGACTGCGGGCGGCCGTCCCGGATCGGACGATACGTGCTCCCAGAATTGCTGTGCTGATGCCAATCCGACCCGGTCAGCCAAGCGGTTCCACACGTCGAGGTATTGCCGGTGCACGAGAACTCGGTAGACCGGCTTGGCATCGGGTCGACCACCGGGCGAACGTGCCGCCACAAAGGGCCGATAGGCACCCGGTTCGGGGTCAGGCATTGTCGCTCGACCGGGGTGCATCCACCTCGACGAACTCTGAATCCTCTGCTGAACCGATATGCACGGCGCGACGGGTCTCGTCGCGCATGACCGCGGCTGTCGTTACCCAAGCGTGCAGCGCTTCCCGGAGCGGTGCCGGATCTTCCGAAGCCACGGTCAGCACAACAGCATTCCGGATCTCGGCCAATGCCTCGGCCCGATCATCGGAGTCGAATTCCGCGAGCCATGCGAGGCCACCGAGCTCGACCGGGGTGGGTGACGATGTCCGCGCCAGCACAGCCTCCGCTGTGAACAGCTGTGTAGTGACAGCTACTGCTTCGTGCAGGGCCGCGATGCGCTGTGCCGCGAGCATGATCAGGACAGAACCGTCGGTGTCGCGTAGCGAGGCCGACGAACGCTTGGCCTCGTCCAGGAACTCGCGGCGTCGCGCGCCTGCGAGATCGCTGACCTGAAACATCACCATGCCATGATTCTAGCAGGATCATGGCAGATGATGGCCGCGTTCAGCTGTGGGCAGTGCGGCCTTGGACAGCCGGGACCGCTTCCGTCAGGGTGGCTTCGTCGGATCTGGTGAAGCAGAGGATGCCCACCCACGCCATGCAACGCCAACACCCGCACGGCGCGTCGTCCGCACCCGCCCGCGCGATATGCACCCGCTGCCCGCGCAACCAGGCCGCCGACTGACTTCGGACTGGTCAGGAGGCAGCGGCCGCGAGCCGGTTGACCGCTTCAGCGAGGGTTGCTTCGTCGGAAGTGGTGAAGCACAGGCGCAGGGAGTGATCAGCGGTGCCGGCGACGGCGAAGGCTGCGCCAGGGACGTAGGCGACGCCGGATTCCAGAGCGGTGGGGAGGAGGGTGGAGGTGTTGGTGTTGTCGGTGAATTCGGCCCAGATGAACATGCCGCCGGTGGGGTCGGTGCAGCGGATGCGGTCGGCGAAGGTGGCACGCAGGGCGGTGGTCAGTGCTCGGGCCCTGGTGCCGTAGGTGGTGCGGATCGCAGCTATGTGGGGCGCCAGCCAGTCGGTGTCGGTGAGCAGGTCGGTGGCGATCTGCTGGGTGAGGGCCGAGCCGCAGAGGTCGGCGCCTTGTTTGAGGAGTTCTACTGCGCGAGAAACCCTTTCGGGGGCGATCATCCACCCGACACGCAGCGCGGGGGAAAGGATTTTGGAGACGCTGGACAGGCGGATCACCTGGGGCGAGTGCGAGGCCACCGGCGCCGGGGCTGGGGTGTCGAACCAGAGTTCGCCGTAGGGGTCGTCTTCGATGACCCAGAAGCCGTGGGCCTCAGCCAGTTTCGCGAGGCGACGGCGACGTTCGGCGGTGAGGGTGACACCGCCGGGGTTGTGGAAGGTGGAGACGGTGTGGACGACGGCGGGGCGTTCGCCTGCGGCCAGGAGGTCTTCGAGGATGTCGAGGCGCATGCCGTCGCTGTCGAGGGGGACGGCGACGATTCGGGCGCCCGCTGCTCGGAAGACCTGTAGCGCGCCGACATAGGCGGGGTCTTCCACGATCACGAGGGCACCGGGATCGAGGAGAACCTCGGCCAGCAGTGAGAGTGCCTGCTGTGAGCCATGGGTGATGAAGACTTCGGCGACGGGCACTGTGCGGCCGATCTTGGCGGATTCGCGGGCCGCGATCACCGCACGCAGGGCAGGCCAGCCGGACGACTCGGTGTACTGGAGAACGGCGGGGTCGCACAGGGCGGTCTCGGCGGCGAGGGCGATCCGTTCGCGCGGCATCAGGGCCGCGTCGGGCAGACCGCCGGCGAGGCTGATGATGTCGTCACGGGCGGTGAGTTTGAGCAGATCCCTGATCGCCGAGCTCTGTAGATCGGCGAGCTTGCCCGCCAATGCGGGAGTGGTCAGCGACATGGGAACCTCCGGGGACGCCACGAGAAGCAATCATCCCACGATTGCATATCGTCCACCAGAATGTGAAATTATGGTCTCATACAATGAGAAGCTACCGCGCGGCGATGGACTTGACCTGCCACTTTCCGCCGGTGTTCGTGGTGATGATCTCCTGCTTGTAGACCACCGCCGAGCCATCGGGATGCATTTCGCGCAGTTCCACGTCGTAGCGGCCCACAGTGGTCTCGCGCATCTTCACGCAGTGGGTGGTGCCAGCGGGAATCTGCCCGTCGATCGCCTGCTGGATCGTCTCGGCAGGCGAGATGTTCTCGGCGTCGGGCGCCACGAATTCGCGCACCTTCGCCCCGGACCGGTCGGTGTAGAAGGCGTACTGGAAGCCGAGGATGGCCCTGGCGCCGGTGGTGGTGTCGCCCGGTCCATTGCCGACGGTGACGGATTGTTCGGCGACGGACTGACACTCGGTGCCCGACGCGATCGAGGGAACCGGCGCAGCCGTGACACCGGGATCGGCACCGCCGCCGCGCTTGACCAGCCCGATCGTCAGAACAAGCGCCACCACGAGCAGGACAGCCGCAGCCACACCGCCGATGACCCAGCGCAGGCGCTTGTTGTCGGGTTCCTTCTCCACCGGCGCCGGGGTGGCCGGCATCTTCGGCGCGAGACGGCGCGCGATCGGATCGTCGGCCCACGACAGGCCGGGTTCGGACGGTGGCTTCGGGATCGCGCCGTCATCGTCCGGGTTGTCCCACCACGCTTTGTCGCCTGCGGGCCTCGGCTTATCGGGGACCAGCGGGGTGCGGCTGCCCTCGGGCGGGCGAACCTGCTCCGGGGAAGGCCCGGTATCGCGCGAAGGTGCCTGCGGCGCGGGATCTTTGGGACCGGGGCGACCACGACGGATCACCTCGGTGAGCTCACGACCGGAGGTCACCGGCACGGAATCACCGAACACCGAGCCGCCGAACACAGAACCCTCATCGCGCGGCTGCTCGCCACCGAAACGTACCGTCGGGTCGGCAGCGGGCGGACCGCCCGGAGTCCGACCACCGAACGGCGCGGATTCCCGCGACCCGGGACCGGCGGGCGCATCCGGACCGGCGGTAGTGGGACCACCGAACGGCGTGTTGCGCGGCGGCGGGGTTGCCAGTGCGTCACCGAAAACAGAGGTCGGCGCGGAACGGCGACCATCGGGTAGCCCAGGGGGCGCTTGACCGGCGGGCGGTCCCGGTGGCACCGAACCGGCTGACGGAGCACCGGGCGGCGGAGCAACAGGCGGCTGACCCGCGACAGGCCCACCGAACGGACCCGGCGCGGGTGCACCGGCGGGCGGACCGAACGGGCCGGGCGCAGGCGCACCGGCGGGCGGACCGGCCGGTCGCCAACCCCGCTCCGGAACCCCGGACGGCGCGGGCGGCGGCGCGGCGGGAACCGGCCCACCGAAACCAGCGTCGTCGACCGGCGGCCCGAAATCGCTTACGGGAGGACCGAATTCCGCAGCAGGTCGTTGATCGCCGCGTTCGTTGTCGTCGCCCTCGGTGCCCACGTCAATCCTTTCCCCAGGACACACGTGTGGGGCGGTCGAAGGCGACCGCCCCACACGACGTACTGCGTGTCAGTACTGGATCGAGCCACCCCACTGGGTGTTCACACCCGCGACGTTCAACGTCTGAAGCAGCTCTCCCGGCACGGGCAGTGTAGCCTTCGCGGCCGCATCGAGCGCGGCGGTGCCGCCCGGCTGCGCCTTGATCCAGTTCTCCACCGCGGCCTTGGCCAGGTTGGCCTGCGTGGTGTCGAGCACGGTCACCGTGGTGTTGTCACTGCGGCCGTCGCCACCGTTGAAGGTGGTGACCTTGACCGAGTTCGCGCCGACGTACTCGACCGCGACACCGGCGTCACCGAAACCGCCACCCGGCGTCCGGTAGCCGACGGTGCCGACGTAGCCCGAGGCGTTGTTGTAGTGGTGGGTGTTGGCCAGGATCCCGGCACCGTCGATGGTGACGCCGACTTCCTGGCGCGGGCCTTCCATCTCGACGACGGGCGCGGCGGGCGCGTTGGCCAGGCGCGGTGCCTGCCAGGACGGTTCCTTCGGCTCCTGGATGAGGGTGTCCGGAGACTCGACCTCGGCCTGGGTGCCGGTTCCGGTGCCCCGATCGGACGGCACGGTGGGCTGCGTCTGCTGCTGGCCCGGCGTGGCACCCGGCTGGCTCGGCGTGGCGCCCGGCTGGCTCGGCGTGGTGCCCGTCTCGGGCTTGGTGGTACCCGGCTGGTCGGGCGTCGCGCCTGCGCGCTCCGGCTGGACCGCGGGCTGTGCCTGGCCCGGCACGGGCAGCGGCGCGACACGCGGGCTGGTGACGCCCGGCTGGCTCGGCGTCGGCTTGGCGGGGGTGCCCTGCTCCGGCTGACCCGGCGCGGGGCTGGTGACACCCGGCTGGGCCGGCGTCGGCTTGGTCTCGCCCGGCTTCGTCTGACCCGGCTTGACGCTCTCCGGGGTATCCGGGGTCTCCGGAGCTTCTACTTCGCCCGAAGGCTGGCCTGGCTGCGCAGGAGCCGGAGTCGCGGGCGTGGTCGGCTGGTCACTGGGGACCGCGCCTGCCGGTGCCGCGAGAAGGGTTGCCACGGCTGCCGCGGCGGCCAAAGGCAACGACGTGCTCGCCATCGCTCGCTGCGCCCGACTCGGCTTACGATGCTTCACTTTTCGTAATCCCTTTCCCGGAGGGAATCCCCCACTGCTCCACCACGCGATCTACATCTGATCACGCCTCGGCGGTGAGTCAACCACATGAGCGCGGGACAGGCAACGCAGCACCAGGTTTCGAGTTCACCCGGCGCCGCCTGCGCAAACATCTTGTGCGCAGGGTTGCCGGGAATCGACGAGCAGCGTTGGTGAACAACACAATTCGAAACCCGAAACCCATTGTGATTCGTTTCACATTCTGACGTTACGGCCTCAGTCGAGGTCGTCGTGGCGCATCAGCAACCGTCCGGCTTCGGTGAGCGAACCGGTGAGCGAGGGGTACACCGAGAACGTCTGGGCCAGGTCGCTGACGGTCAGATTGTTCTGCACCGCCAGCGCGATCGGCAGGATCAGCTCCGAGGCGATCGGCGCGACCACCACACCACCGATCACCACACCGGTCGCCGGGCGGCAGAAGATCTTGACGAAGCCGCGCCGCAGCCCCGACATCTTCGCGCGCGGATTGGTGTTGAGCGGCAGCATCACTGTCCGCGCCGGGACCTCGCCGTTGTCGATCGCGGTCTGGCTGACACCGACGGTCGCGATCTCCGGGCGGGTGAACACCGCCGAGGCCACCGTCTTGAGCCTGATCGGGCTCACACCCTCGCCGAGCGCGTGGTACATCGCGATCCGCCCCTGCATGGCGGCCACCGAAGCCAGCGGCAGCAGACCTGTACAGTCGCCCGCGGCATAGATGCCGGGCACCGACGTGCGCGAAACCCGGTCGACGCGAAGGTATCCGCCGCGATCGAGTTCGATGCCGACCCGGTCCAGGCCCAGGTTCTGGGTGTTCGGGGTGGAGCCGACGGTCATCAGCGCGTGCGAGCCGGTGACGGTGCGGCCGTCGGACAGTTTCACCACGATGCCCTCGGCGGTGCGCTCCACGGCATCGGCGCGGGCGTGCTTGACCAGCTCGACGCCACGTTCGGCCAGTGCTTCCTCGAGCACGAGGGCAGCGTCGGCGTCCTCGCCGGGCAGCACGCGATCACGGCTGGACACGAGCTTCACCCGCACACCCATCTCGGTGTACGCGGACACGAATTCGGCGCCGGTGACACCGGATCCGACGACGACCAGCGTCTGCGGCAGTTCCGGCAGGTCGTAGAGCTGTCGCCAGTTCAGGATCCGCTCACCGTCGGGCTCGGCACCAGGGAGCACCCGCGGGCTCGCACCGGTCGCGATCAACACGACCTCGGCTTCGAACTCCTCGGTGCTGCCGTCGGTCAGCGCCGCGCGCACACGATGCGCCAAACCCGGTGCGGGCCCGACCAATTCGCCATAGCCCGGAAGTAGTTGCACGCCCGCGGCCTGCAACTTGGTGCGGATATCGGAAGACTGCGCCAGCGCGAGCGCCTTCACGCGAGCGTTCACCTCGGGCAGATGCACCTTGGCCTGGTCGGCGTCGAGGGTGATGCCGAGATCGCGCGCGCGGCGCAGATCGGTGCGCAGGCCGGTCGAGGCGATGAACGTTTTCGACGGCACGCAATCCCACAGCACACAGGCGCCACCGATGCCGTCGGCGTCGATCAGGGTCACCGTGGCCCCGTGCTGGGCGGCTACCAGTGCCGCCTCGTATCCGGCCGGTCCACCGCCGATGATCGCAATCCGTGCCACCAGTCACGCTCCTTGTGCTCGCCTGATCGGACCTGCCCCTTGTGAGGGCTCGTCCGTGCTGTCGAGGCCATCATTTCAGGTGCGATGCGACACGTCCGGGTCGGATCGGTGAACCACAGTGCGCGTGTTCTGTGCCACTTTCCCGGCGTGACCAGCGGGCTGGGACACGCAAGCCAAGCGTGACCACGCAGGGCCCCCGGGAACTCCGGCGGGCGCCAGAGCGCCTCCGGCAAGTGTGACCGTCAGCCGATCTGGGTGGGAGACAGGAATTCCGCCGTGATTATTGGCTACAGTTCCATGGTGCCGATCTATGCCGCCTACGGGTCCAACATGGACTCGACGCAGATGCTGGAACGCTGCCCGCATTCGCCCATGTCCGGGACCGGGTGGCTGGAGGGTTGGCGCCTGACCTTCGCCGGTGACGACATCGGCTGGGAAGGGCCGTTGGCCACCGTCGTCGAGGATCCCGGCTCGCGGGTATTCGTCGTGCTCTACGACGTCTCCCCCGAAGACGAGGACAGCCTCGACCGCTGGGAGGGCTCCGACTTCGGGATCCACAAGAAGATCCGAATCCGGGTCACCGGCACCCAGGGCGAGTCCCGCCTGGCGTGGCTCTATGTCCTCGACGCCTACGAAGGCGGCCTCCCCTCGGCCCGCTACATCGGTGTCATCGCCGACGCGGCCGAAAAAGCAGGCGCCCCCGAGGACTACGTCCACGCCTTGCGCACCCGCAACAGCAAAAACGTCGGCCCCGGCGCTTGACCGCCTCTCCGCGTATTCAGGCCAGACTTGCCGGCCGCTGACTGTGGGTCGGCGGCCGGCGGTCGTGGGGTGGGCGGGCTAGCTCGTACCCGGTGAGTTACCCATGTTCTTCTGTGCTGCTGTGCTGCTGTGCGTTCTTCTGTGCTGCTCTGCGTTCTTCTGTGCTGCTCTGCGTTCTTCTGTGCTGTTGTGCCTACGCCCGGAGGATGAGGTTCGTCAGGGTTCGCACGCCGACGGCCAATGCGCGTTCGTCGATGTCGAACGTCGGCTGATGCAGGTCCAGCTGCTCGCCGACGCCGGACCAGACGCCCAACCTGGCCATGGCGCCTGGCGCCTCCTCCAGGTACCAGGAGAAGTCCTCACCACCGCCGGACTGCGGGGTGTCGGCCAGGGCGTCCTCGCCCATAGCCAGCACCGCGTCCTCGAACATCAGCGCCGAGGTCGGATCGTTGACCACCGGGGGGACGCCGCGCTTGTAGTTGAGCTGGTAGCGCACGCCGGTCGGCGCGAGTAAGCCGTCGACGATCTCGCGGACCAGCGGTTCCAGCAGCAGCCAGGTGGCGTGATCGCCGGTGCGGACCGTGCCGGTGAGCATGCCCGTCTGCGGAATCGCATTGGGCGCCTTGCCCGCACTCACCGCACCCCAGACCATGATGGTGCTGGTGCGCGGGTCGACGCGCCGGCTCAGCAGCCCGGGCAAGCCCGTGATGACCGTTCCGATCGCGTAGACCAAGTCACTGGTCAGATGCGGCCGCGAGGTGTGCCCACCGGGCGAGTCGAGCACCAGCTCGACGGTGTCGGCCGCCGACGTGATGGCGCCGGTCCGCACGCCGACCTTGCCGACCGCGAGACGCGGATCGCAATGCAGCGCGAAGATCCGGTCCACCCCGGTCATTCCGCCCGTCGCGACCACGTCGAGCGCACCGCCTGGCATCACTTCCTCGGCAGGCTGGAATATCAGCCGCACCCCCACCGGCAGGCTGTCCTCGGCCTCGGCGAGCGCGAGAGCGGCACCGAGCAGCACGGTGGTGTGCGCGTCGTGCCCGCAGGCATGCGACACACCGGGCACGGTCGAGGCGAAGGTCAGGCCGGTGAATTCCTGCATCGGCAGCGCGTCCATATCGGCGCGCAAGGCGATGCGCGGACGATCGGTGGGGCCGAAGTCGCAGATCAAACCGGTGCCACCCGGCAACACTTCCCAGCTCAGCCCGGCCTTGGTGAGCCAGCCCGACACGAACTCGGTGGTGGCGAACTCGGCACGGGACAACTCGGGGTTGGCGTGGATGTGTCTGCGCCATTGCACCAGGTCACCGGAGTGCTCGGCCAGCCATGCGTCGACGATCTCGATTCCCGACATCAGAGTTTGTTCGGTGTCCGGCGTGGTCGGACACGCTGCGTTCTCGCGCGCCATCGAGTGGGTGCCCACACCCATCGATAGCGCGTCGGAGCCTGCGCGTGCGGTGCCCGGATGGCCGGAAATGGTCACCGAATGTCCTCCTGTCGTTCGATCAGCCGTTGCAACAACCTGTCCCTGTGTACTTCATCGCCCGCCACGGCGACAGCGGTACGTGCCAACGCCAGCGCGCCGTCGAGCACCGCCCGGTCCGCCGAGGCGTTCACCGCGGCGGCGGCGAACTCCGGCTGATGGGTGGCCGCGCCGCCGGCATCGATGCCGATCACCGGGTGGATGCCGGGGATGACGTTGGTGACGTTGCCCATGTCGGTGCTCCCGAGCGGTCGCAGTACCTCGAGCTCGGGCGCGATCGGCGTCCGTCCCAATCCGGTGATCTGGGCGCGGTAGGCAGCGGAAAGAACCGGATCGGGGGTGAGCTCGGTATAGGTGGGCGCGAGCGTCCGTATGTCGTGGGTGCAGCCCGTCGCCAGGGCGCCCGCTTCGAAACACGCCTTCGCTCGGCGCATCAGGTCGTCGAGGGAGCCGGAATCGGCCGCGCGGAGGTAGTACAGCAACTCCGCACGTCCGGGCACGATGTTGGGGGCTACGCCACCGTCGGACACTATACCGTGCAGCTGCTGACCCGGGCGCAGATGCTGCCGTAGCAAGCCGACAGCAACCTGGGTCAGGGTCACCGCGTCGCCCGCGTTGCGGCCCAGTTCGGGCGCGGCGCTGGCATGGGCCTCACGGCCGTGGAAGACGATGGCGAGATCGGCCAGCGCCAGCGACCGCGCGCCGACGATATCGCCGGGCCCCGGGTGGACCATCATCGCCATCGCGATGTCGTCGAAGGCGCCCGCTTCCAGCATGAGCACCTTGCCGCCGCCGCTCTCCTCCGCGGGCGTGCCGAGCACCACCACGGTCAGGCCGAGCACGTCGGCCACCGCGGCCAGCCCGATCGCCGCGCCGACGGCGGACGCGGCGATGATGTTGTGCCCGCAGGCGTGCCCGATCTCGGGCAGCGCGTCGTACTCGGCGCAGATGCCGACCGTCAGCGGGCCGCTGCCGTAGACGGCCCGAAAGGCCGTCGACAGCCCGGCGACGCCCGTGGTTACCGCGAATCCGCGCTCGACCAGCGGCGCGAGGACCTTCGCGACGCTACGCGTCTCGGCGAAGGCCAGCTCGGGTTCGGCGTGGATCGCGTGCGAGAGCCCGATCAGCTCGTCCGAGGCAGCCACGATCGCGGCGTCGGAGGCGGTGGCTGTGAGTTCGCCGGTGCGCGAGGGTGCCATACCCCCAGTCTTGCATCAGTGCCCGGCAGCGGCGCACCGGCGAGCGTGGTCAGTTGCCGAAAGGGAGGTTCTCCGGGGTGACCGGGGTGGCCAGCGCGGCGAGGGTCTCGGCGTGCAGCGCGGTCTTGATGATCGGAGTGATCGGCTTGCGCAGGCTGGTCAGCGCGGCGGCGCGCGCGATCGCGGCGGGCAGCACCTCGTCGGCGTCGGCCTTGGCATCGGCGATGCCGGCGGCGATGGCCTCGTCGGCACCGAAGCGGTGGCCGGTGGTCATCGCCTGGACGCACACCTGGTTGCTCAGGCGACCCTTCAGCAAGCCGTTCATGCCGATGGTGAACGGCATGCCGAGGTGCACCTCGGGCAGCGACCAGAAACCACGGTCACCGCGCATCACTCGGAAGTCGTGGGAGGTGGCCAGCATGGCGCCCGCGCCGAACGCGTGGCCGTTGACCGCGGCGACCGTCGGCATCGGGAAGGTCAGCAGACGGGTGTAGAGGGAGTGCACCCGGTCGAGGTAGCCGTGGATCTTGTCGAGGTTGCCGAAGACGTAATCGGTGTCGAGGCCGTTGCTGTAGTACTTGCCGGTCGCGACGGTGACGAGCGCGGCAGCACCCTCGGACGCCTCGACCTCGTCGAGTGCGGCGTGGAAGGCGTCGATCCAGTCCGGCGAGAAACGGTTCTCGTTGTCGGTCTCGCCCTCGTTGCCGAGGTACAGGACGAAAACATCACCAGAGCGCTCCAAATACGGCATGCAGGGGAGAATAGTCCGCACCTGAAACCCTGCCCTACTCGCGGGTAGGCACCTTCCCAGCCCCGCACGACCCGACCTCGAGGAGGGTCCGCCGCGCAGCGTCGGTACGCGGGGAGTCCCGACGATCAGGTGCCGTTGCGTAGGCGACGAAGGAGCAAGCAACGGTGCCTGATCGTCGGGACCGGCGGGGCCGCGAACCTCGAGCGCGCCAGCGCTCCAATAAACTCAGCTCATGACTGCCGAACAGGCCGCTGCGGCGATTGCCGAACGTACGGGAGTGCCGCGTCATCGCGTGGCCGTGGTGCTGGGATCGGGGTGGCAGGAGGCAGCAGCCGAGATCGGCGCGCCGCATGCCTCGATCCCCATGACGGAGCTACCCGGCTTCGGTAAACCCAGCGCGCAGGGTCACGGCGGCATGGTGCATTCGGTCACTGTGAACGACAACAATGTGCTGCTGCTGATGGGTCGTCAGCACCTGTACGAGGGCTACACACCCCAGCAGGTGGTGCATCCGGTAACCGCGGCGATCGCGGCGGGCGCCGAGATCGTGCTGCTCACCAATGCCGCGGGCGGACTCAGGGCCGGGCTGCAGGTGGGTGAGCCGGTGCTGATCGCCGACCACATCAACCTCACCGCGCGCACCCCACTGGTAGGCGCGCGGTTCGTCGACCTGGTCGATGCCTGGGATCCCGAATTGCGTTCGCTGACAAGGGAAATCGACCCGCGCCTGACCGAGGGTGTGTACGCCGGGCTCACCGGACCGCAGTACGAGACGCCTGCCGAGATCCGCATGCTCGCGACCATCGGCGCCGATCTGGTCGGCATGTCGACGGTGCTAGAGGCGATCGAGGCGCGCTCGCTCGGCGCGAAGGTGCTCGGCATCTCGCTGGTCACCAATATGGCCGCGGGCGTTACCGGGGAACATCTTTCGCACGCCGAGGTGCTGGCCGAGGGGCAGGCCGCGGCGCCGCGGCTCGGCAAGCTGCTGCGCGGCATTCTGGAGCGCGTGTAGATGCTGCGCTTCGGGACCGCGGGCCTGCGTGGACCGTTGCGCGAAGGCCCCGACGGCATGAACGTGACAACGGTGTCGCGGACCACGGCCGGGCTGGCCGACTGGTTGCGTGAGCGGTGCCTCGGCGGCGGGGCGGTTGTGGTCGGGCGCGATGCGCGGCATGGTTCTGCCGAGTTCGCCACCGCGACGGCGGAGATCTTCGCCGCCGCAGGGTTTCCGGTGACGGTGCTGCCCGATCCGGTGCCGACTCCGGTGGTGGCGTTCGCGGTGCGTGAGCTGGGTGCGGTGGCAGGCGTGCAGATCACCGCCTCGCACAACCCGCCCGCCGACAACGGGTACAAGGTGTATCTCGACGGTGGGTCGCAGCTGATCGCGCCCGCCGACAGCGAGATCGAGAAGGCCATCGAAGCGGTAGTCGAACCGATTGCGCGGGAAGCTGTTTCGATGTCCGGCGCCGACCTGGTCGATCGGTATCTCGCACGGGTCGCGCAATTGCCCGGCCTGCTCGGCGGGCCAGGAGCACGAGCGGATGTGCGGATCGCGCTCACCGCGCTGCACGGTGTCGGCGGTGCGCTCGCGGTGCGCGCGCTGGCCGCGGCGGGGTTCACCGACGTGCACGTGGTCGATGAACAGTTCGCCCCCGACCCCGACTTCCCCACCGTCGCCTTTCCCAATCCAGAAGAGCCCGGCGCTGCCGATCTACTGCTCGCGCTGGCCGAGCGGATCGACGCCGATGTAGCGATCGCGCTCGATCCCGATGCCGATCGCTGCGCACTCGGCCTGCCTGGTCCTGGTGGCTGGCACATGGTGCGTGGCGACGAAACCGGTGTGCTGCTGGCCGATTACGTGCTGCGGACGCGTCCCACCGATCCGCTGGTCGCCACGACCATCGTGTCCTCGCGTCTGCTGTCGAAGCTGGCCGCCGCGCGAACGGCGCGCTACGCCGAGACCCTCACTGGCTTCAAATGGCTGGCCAGGGCGGGCGATGGACTCGTATACGCCTACGAGGAGGCCATCGGGCACTGCGTCGACCCCACGAAGGTCCGCGACAAGGACGGCATCTCGGCCGCTGTCGCCGCCGCGGATCTCGTAGCCCTGCTCAAGGCTCAGGGCGCGACGCTACAAGACGAACTCGACTCCTACGCAGTGGAATTCGGTCTACACGCGGGAGATCAGGTCTCACTGCGCCTGCCCGATCAAGCCGCCGCGAGCGTGCTGGTCGCCGCCCTTCGCGCGGACCCGCCCAGCGAAATCGCGGGTACCCCGGTGAAATTCACCGACCAGGCGCAGGTCCGCGGCCGGCTACGCACCGACGCGCTGATCTTCGACGCCGACGACTTCCGCATCGTCGTCCGCCCCTCTGGCACCGAACCCAAACTCAAGTGCTACCTGGAGGTATTCGCCCAGGTATCCGAACCCGACGACCTGAACAACGCGAGACAGCTTGCCGCCCAGCGACTCTTCGAGCTCGCCACATTCTGCCGGTCGCTGGCAGGAGGCAAGGAATAGTCGTCCACCGTTGGCCCGGCCGCGCTGAGTCAGCGTGGGCCCAACGTGGGGTCACCCGCGTCGTCGAGGCCTGGACCCGGCTTGCTGCTCGGAGGGCCGAATATGTCGTGCGCCGCAAGCCCCGCCGTGGGCAGCGGCCACGTCTCCCGGTGTCCACCCTCGATCGAACATCGACGGAAAGGTCCGTTCTCCTCGGTCAGCGCCCGCAAATGAGGATCGGCATGGTCCAGAAACCAGAGACTGATGCCGAGCCCGCCTTCGAGCCGGTGGCGTTCCCACACCCACCACAGCGCGTCCAGCCGGATGGCCGCGCTCGGGTGCCGCCACCACTCCGGACACCAGTTGAGCTGATCGCCCGGCTGATACCCCAACGCGTCACCGAACACTGGGACGAAATAGCCGTCTACCCAGGCCGCCACATCGCTGTAAACCAGCTCGAACGACTTCTCGTGCCCGGTAACCCCACTCCCCATATCCGTAGGATCTCACGAAAACCGGCTGGCGGGAGGGTGATTCAGCGTGGGCCGAACTGGCGGTCGCCCGCGTCGCCGAGCCCTGGGACGATGTAGGCGTTCTCGTTGAGGCGGTCGTCGATGGCGGCGGTGATCAGGCGGACCGGCAGGCCCGAGCCTGCCAGGGCGGCAACCCCTTCCGGGGCCGAGACGACGCAGATGGCGGTGATGTCGGTGGCACCGCGGGCCACGAGGAGTTCGATGGTGTGGCGCATCGAACCGCCGGTGGCCAGCATCGGGTCGAGGACGAATACCGGCAGGCCGGTGAGGTCGGCGGGCAGGGATTCGAGATACGGCACCGGCTCGTGGGTCTGCTCGTCGCGGGCGATGCCGACGAAACCGACGCGGGCTTGCGGCACGAGTTCGGCTGCGGCATAGACCATGCCGAGCCCGGCCCGAAGCACCGGAACCAGCAGCGGAGGCGCCGCCAATCGGACACCTTCGGTGACCGCGACCGGCGTGTCGATCGGCTCGCGCACCACCGGCGCGTCGCGCAGCGCCTCGTACATGAGGATGCCGGTGAGATCGGCCAGAGCATTGCGGAAGGTGGCGTTGTCGGTACGAGCGTCCCGCATCGTGCTGAGCAGGGTCGCGGCGAGCGGATGGTCGACGGTGTCGGTGCGCATGAAAAGACGATAGGGTCGCTTGGCGCTTCGCGCCTACGACCGCTGGGGAAATATTTCGCAGTCGAGGGAACCGAACGCGGAGTCGGTGCGTCCAAGATAATGAGTGACGTACTCTGCCCGGGAACTCGAGGATTGGGGGAAGTTCGATGACGAGAAAGATGTCGGCCGATGCCGAGGGCATCGTCGCGTACAGCGCGGCTGCCGAGGTGATGGCGACAGAACTGGCCACGGCGGCAGCTGGTTCGGTCGCCTCCGACCCCACCCTGCTCGGCCCCATCATGGGTCTCATCGGCGGCGATTTCACCGCCGCCTACTCCGCCGCCCATGCCGGTCACGTGGCGTCGATCGCCCAGCTGTCGGCGGTCATGGGGAGCATGGGGCTGGCCACCGCCAGCGCCGCGACCACCCTGGTCGAGACCGACCTGAACAACGCGGCCCCGCTCACCGCGGCCGCGGGCGATCTCGGTACCGGCGCATGATCGACCTCAGCGGGCTGGCGCAGCCCCTCCTCGATCTGCTGTCGAGCTTCGGCACCGGCGTGCTCGGCACCGGCGGCGCGTCCGACGGCTTGCGCTCGACCTCGACCAACCTCGACCAGATCTATCAGCAGGGTCGCACCAGCATCAACAACGTGAACACCGCGTGGGACGGTCAGGCCGTCGACGCGGCCACCGCCAAGGCGCTGCGCGTACAGACCTCCTCGGCCACCCTGTCCGACACCGGCACCGAGATGGCGACCGTCGTCGACCAGGCCGCCGCCTATGTGGAGACCGGGCAGAAGGAACTCGACGGGATCGTCAACTCGTTCCTGTCCCAGGTGTCCGCGCTCGGCCCCACCCTCGGCACCCCCGCCGGTCTGACCGCCGTGGTGAGCTCCGCGATCGACCACATCGGTCAGGGCATGGGCGTTGTCGGCCGGGTGCAAGACGAAATGAGCACCCAGACCGCCGCGATCCAGGAACTCACCCCCGCACCATCGAGCACGTCGCTGGCGGGCATCTCGTCCGGCGCGAGCAACCTCGTGTCCTCGGCGTCGAGTTCCGGACTGCTCTCGACCGCGGCGAGCACCGGCAGCACAGTGCTCAGTGCCATGGGATCCGGACTGTCGACGGCGATGGGTGGCGGCAACAGCAGCGGCTCGAAGTCGACCACCACCGGCGGAACCTCCGCGGGCACGGGCGGATCGACGGGGTCATCGGCCGGTTCGTCAACCGGGTCCGGCACCGGCGTCAAGATCACCCTGCCCGACGGCAGCACGGTCGAGGCGCCCAACGAGGAGGCCGCGACCGCGGTCCGCTCGGCCATCGGCGCCGTCGGCACCCCGTACGTCTGGGGCGGCAACGACCCACAATCGGGCATCGACTGCAGCGGGCTCACCAAGTACGCCTACGGCGAGGCCGGAGTCGAACTCCCCCGCCTCGCGCAGGAACAGCACATCGGAAATCCCCAGGTATCCCCCGGTGACCTGATGCCGGGCGATCTGGCCGTGTGGGACGGCCATGTCGCCATGGTGGTCGGCAACGGGCAGCTCGTCGAGGCCGGCGATCCGGTTTCGATCAGTTCCATCCGAACGGAGAACAGTGGCATGGAGTTCTACGGCTTCTACAGGCCTACCTCATGACCGGCACGCCGATCCCCGAGGTCCCGAATGTGGAGTCAGCGGTCAGCAGTAACCGCTCTGGCACGATCTCGGTCCGCGCGACCAGCATGGGTCTGCCGATCGCGCTCAAATTCGAACGCAGCGAATACCAGTTCGGCGCCCAGGCGCTGGCCGACGAGATCCTGCGCCTGACCCGGCGCTCGACCATCGCCGCCGCCGCCCGCCTGCGCGAGGTCTACCGCGAGCAGGCCCAGATTCCCGATGAGCTGCTCGACAAGATGAACCTGCCCACCCGGCGGCAGGCGGTCGACGAGCTCGATCGCATCGACGATGCCGACACCGGTCAGACGAGTTGGATGAGGCCACTGTGAGTGCGGAAATGGATGCCCTGGTCGCGGGCGTCACCGGAAAGCTCGAGGCGCTCGAGGCTGCCCTGTACGGGTTGAAGCAGGTCAACGGGCGTTTCACCACCGAGGACGGGCTGGTCACCGCCGAGGTGAACAGCGACGGAGCCCTCGTCGGCCTGACGCTGGACGAAGCCATCACCACGCTGGCGCCCACCGAGGCCGCCGCGCTCATCCTGGCTGCCTGCAAGCAGGCCACCGCGACCGCAGGAGAGGCACGTTCCAACATCATTGCGACACTGAACGAATCGCTCACCGGTTCGAGTGCACAGCCCGGCGGGCAATTAGCACCCGGGCCGGATAGTGCCCGGCGCTCGAGCTAGCTAGGCTTCGCGTCATGGCTTCTGGAGACATCGTCCCGATCGAGCTCGGTCTGACCGATGGCGATCTCGTCACCCTGTGGGCACCGCGCTGGCGCGACGGTGACGACGAGTGGGAGGCGTTCCTCGGTCACGAGGACGACCTCTACGGATTCGAGTCCGTTGCGGAGCTGGCGGCGTTCATCCGCACCAACTCCGACAACGACCTCGTCGACCACCCGTCCTGGGCGGTCATCGCCGGCCTATCGGCCGCTGAGCTGGAGCCGGAGGAGAATTTCAGCTTCGATCTGGTCTCCGTGCCGGAGCTGGCCGCGGGCGACCCGGACGTCGACGTCGTCGGCGAGCTCGAAGACACCCTGGCGATGGTGCGCAATATCGCCGAGGTGTGCGAACTCGACGTGGTGACCAAGTTCTTCGGCAACAACCCGGTGCTCGGCGCGCTGGCCAGCGGGGCGAGCACCTTCGTCGGCCGCGACGGCGAAGAGCTGTGGGACCAGGTCGGTGCCGCGATCGTCAAGGGCTGGGACGACGTGCTCGACGCGATCGACAGCGTCGTGAGCTCACCCGAGGTCGACGCGGCCGCGGTCGCCGTCGCCGAGGCGGAGCTGCTGGCGGCCGAGGAGAACGAGGTCGACGCCGACGATGTCGCCGAGGAGGAAGAAGAGTTCGAGAACGTCGATCTCACCGCCTCCGACGACGACGAGGAGGAGTCCTTCTGGGACGAGGTCGGCATCGACCCCGTCAAGATCGTCACCTCCGACGGCGAGCAGTTCACCCTGCGCTGCTACCTCGACGACGAGCCGATCTTCCTCGGAAACGGCAGCACCATCACCGTCTTCGGTTCCGAACGCGCACTGGCCCGCTACCTGGCCGACGACCACGAGCACGAGCTGGCGCGGGTGTCGACCTTCGCCGAGGTGCAGACCGCGGCGGTGGACGGTTCGCTCGAGGTCGAGGTGACCGACGAGAACGTCTATGTGCTCACCGGTTTGGTCGACGATCTGGCCGAGGGGCCGGAGGCGGTCGACGTCGAACAGCTCGATCTCGCGGTCGAACTGTTCAGCGACGCGGCCGACTACGCCGATGACGACAGCGTGGAAACGGCTCTCGCCCAGTCGAATCCGCTCGGCTGGTACGTCTCGTACCTGCTGAACCCGGATCCGAACCGGATGGCACCGAACCCGCCGTACGCGACGGAAGCCCAGCAGTTCCGCGACTTGCAGCGTGCGTTCGAAGCGCGGCTCGTCAGCGAATAAGTGGTCCGCAGTCGGCGGTGAGAACATGGGTAACTCATCGGGGACGGGCGAACCCGACCCAGCGTTACCGGTAGCCGCGTCGCTACCGGTAACGCGCCAGGGTCTGGCCAGAAGTCGCGGAGAGGCGGGAAAGCGAGGCGGAACAGCCTAGCCGAGAAGCACTGCGTAACCCGGCTTGATCACTTCGTCGATGATCGTCAGCCGGTCCGGGAACGGGATGAAGGCCGACTTCATGGCGTTGATGGTGAAGCGTTCCAGGTCGCTCCAGCCGTAGCCGAAGGTGTCGACCAGCTTGCGCATCTCCTCGCTCATGGAGGTGTCGCTCATCAGGCGGTTGTCGGTGTTGACGGTGACCCGGAATCGCAGGCGAGCGAGCAGGTCGAACGGATGCTTGTCCAGCGAGGGCACCGCGCCGGTCTGCACATTCGACGAGGGACACAGTTCCAGCGGCACCCGCATGTCGCGCACATAGTTCGCGACCAAGCCGAGCTGCGCGTCCTCGATCTCGCCCGGGACGCTGATGTCGTCGGTGATCCGCACCCCGTGGCCGAGCCGATCACAGCCGCAGAACGCGAGTGCCTCGTGAATCGACGGCAAGCCGAACGCCTCACCCGCGTGAATCGTGAAGTGCGCGTGGTTGGCTCGCAGATACTCGAACGCATCGAGATGCCGGGTGGGCGGGAACCCCACCTCGGCCCCCGCGATGTCGAACCCGCCCACACCGCTGTCACGGAACCGCACGGTCAACTCCGCGATCTCCCGCGATCTGGCCGCATGCCGCATAGCGGTGAGCAGACACGTCACCCGAATGACATTCCCCTGCTCAGCCGCGATCGCCTCCCCCTCCCGGAACCCCGCAAGTGTGTGCTCGACAACCTCGTCGAGCGTGAGGCCCTTCTCGAGATGCTGCTCGGGCGCAAACCGCACCTCCGCGTACACCACCCCGTCAGCGGCGAGGTCGATCGCACACTCCCGCGCCACCCGACGCAACCCTTCGGGTGTCTGCATCACCGCGACGGTGTGCGCGAACGTCTCCAGATACCGCTCGAGCGATCCACTATCGGCAGCGTCCCGAAACCACGCCCCCAAACTCGCGGCATCGGAAGCGGGTAATTCGTCATAGCCGCAATCAGCAGCCAGCTCTAGCACCGTCGAGGGCCGCAGACCACCATCGAGATGATCATGCAGCAAAGCCTTCGGTGCGCGTCGGATCGAAGCAAGGTCTAGGGGCGCCGGTCCATTCATGTAAAGACGGTAGCTCCCCCCGCCGATCCCGGCAGCGAAGTCCTCACGTGGCAACCATCTCGTTGATCAACCGCCCCCCAAAGGACTATTACGAGCCACCCACCACATTCCACACACCCAACCCACACCGCACCCCGAGATCCCGCCATACCGCACTACCAGCGTCTACATCCCGATCCCGCACGACCAGCCACACCGTCTAACCCCAAGCCCGCAGGCCCACCGCACGACCAGCCACACCGTCTAACCCCAAGCCCGCAGGCCCACCGCACGACCAGCCACACCGTCTAACCCCAAGCCCGCAGGCCCACCGCACGACCAGCCACCCCGTCTAACCCCAAGCCCGCAGGCCCACCGCACGACCAGCCACACCGTCTAACCCCAAGCCCGCAGGCCCACCGCACGACCAGCCACACCGTCTTAACCCAAGCCCGCAGGCCTACCGCACGACCAGCCACACCGTCTGCTCCCAATCCGCAGGCCTACCGCACTCCCAGCCACACCCGTAAACCTCAAGTCCGCCATGACCGCACTCCCGGCCCCGCACCCGCGACCCCGAGGGAGCGGCGGCCACGAAGTGGCCGGTCGCGGCCGGGTCGCCGGTTAGGCGCCGGTGCGCAGGCGACGAAGGAGCAAGCACCGGCGCCTAACCGGCGGCCCCTCAGGGCCGCGACTCGAGCGCGCCAGCGCTCCAATAAACACAGCGTCAAACCCGCCTGGGACTACTCAAACCCAGGTCATCCCTTCCCGCCCGGACTACCGAATCCCGGTCATCCCCAACCACCCGAACTACCGAACCCCCGTCATCCCCAACCACCCGAACCACCGAACCCCCGTCATCCCCAACCACCCGAACTACCGAACCCCCGTCATCCCCAACCACCCGAACTACCGAACCCCCGTCATCCCCAACCACCCGAACCACCGAACCCCCGTCATCCCCAACCACCCGAACCACCGAACCCCCGTCATCCCCAACCACCCGAACCACCGAACCCCCGTCATCCCCAACCACCCGAACCACCGAACCCCCGTCATCCCCAACCACCCGAACTACCGAACCCAGGTCAGCCGATGCGCCCCAGAATCAGCTCGCCAGGTTTCCACTCGGAGCTGGTTTCCATGGTTATCGCGTCCGTGAGTGCCGCCAAAGCTCCCGCGAAAGCCGCCGGAGTGTCGGTATGGAGGGTGAGCAGCGGCTGCCCGGCCACCACCGAATCACCGGGTTTCGCATGCATCTCGACACCGGCCCCCGCCTGCACCTTCTCTCCTTGCCGAGCACGCCCCGCCCCCAACCGCCAAGCAGCAACGCCGACCCCCATCGCATCGAGCCGAGTGAGCACCCCACTCGATTCGGCCCGCACGATCTCGGTATGCCGGGCGACAGGCAACGCAGCGTCCGGATCCCCACCTTGCGCCTGAATCATCGCGCGCCAGTGGTCCATGGCCCGCCCGTCCGCGAGCACATCGGCGGGATCGACATGCAACCCAGCCTGCGCGACCATCTCCCGAGCCAGCGTCAACGTCAGCTCGACCACATCGGCAGGCCCCCCACCAGCGAGAACCTCGACCGACTCGGCCACTTCCATCGCGTTGCCCGCAGTTCGCCCGAGCGGAGTATCCATTGCGGTCAGCAAGGCGACTGTCTGCACACCCGCATCGCGCCCGAGTTCGACCATCGCGGTGGCGAGTTCGCGAGCACCGTCGAGGGTCTTGAGGAAGGCCCCCGAGCCGACCTTCACATCCAGCACCAGCGCCGCCGTCCCCTCGGCGATCTTCTTGCTCATGATCGAGCTGGCGATCAACGGGATCGACTCGACCGTCCCGGTCACATCCCGCAGCGCGTAGAGCCGCTTGTCGGCCGGGGCGAGATCGGCACCCGCGGCGCAGATCACCGCACCGATCGCCGGATCGGCCAGGATCTCGCGCATTCGGGAGACAGTCACGTCGGCCTGCCAGCCGGGGATCGACTCGAGTTTGTCCAGCGTTCCGCCGGTGTGCCCGAGCCCGCGGCCCGACAGCTGGGGTACCGCGGCGCCGCAGGCCGCCACCAGCGGGGTCAGTGGCAGCGTGATCTTGTCGCCGACACCGCCGGTCGAATGCTTGTCGACGGTCGGGCGCGGCAGATCGGTGAAGTCCATTCGGCTGCCCGACCCGATCATCGCCGCCGTCCACCGCGCGGTCTCGCGCCGGGTCATCCCCCGCCAGACGATCGCCATGGCCAACGCCGACATCTGCTCGTCGGCCACGATCCCCCGGGTGAACGCATCCACCACCCAGTCGATCTGAGCATCGGACAGCTCTGCGCCGTCACGCTTGGCGGTAATGACCGAAACCGCTTCTAATCCGTCTCCCCGCGCCTTCGGGCCAGACTCAGTTGTGGCGACCGGCGGCAAGTGGGTGGAGCGTTCGTTCGTTCCCGACGAGTTACCCATGTGCCCACTAAATCAGTGGTTACGCGCCTTCGCCAGCCCGGCCGGCGGCCAGATCATCCGGTCCGAAGGCGTCGGGCAGGAGGGCCGACAGCGGCTTGGGCCCGTCGGCGTGATCCACCAGCAGTTCGCCCCCGCCGTGTTCGAACAGCAGCTGGCGACACCGTCCACACGGCATCAGGATTTCGCCGCGGGAATCGGTCACGGAGACGGCGAGGAGACGCCCGCCACCGGAAGCGAATAAGTTACCGACGAGTACACATTCGGCACACAGGGTTAGCCCATATGAGACATTTTCCACATTGCATCCGCTCACAATTCGGCCATCCGCGCTGAGAGCAGCGGCGCCGACCGGGAAACCCGAGTACGGGGCATACGCCGACCCCATAGCGCGAATTGCCATGTCATGCAACGTATTCCAGTCGATTTCGGGCATCGGAAACCTCCAGCTGATCCCGCCGAACACCGGGAAACAGGGGCCGCAACACCAGTATCCGGCAATGGGAAAGGTAAACCTAACTCGCCTGTTTTACGCGCAACGCACGGCACGCCGAATTAGTTCCGCGAAACAGAGGGGATTAGAGTTCACCAAAGATCGGTTCAGGTTCCCGGCGGCGGGCCAGCGCTCGAGAATACAGCGCAGCCACCTGGGCATTTGCCTCTCCACGCATGCCGGCGTCGGATCTGTGACCGGGTCCATCAACGACGTTGGAGGCACCGCACTCTATGACCACGATAGAAGCTCCGGCTCCGGCCCAGCCGAAGCGGAAGACGCTGTACCGCGGCGACCCCGGCATGTGGTCCTGGGCGCTGCACCGGATCACCGGTGTCACGCTGTTCTTCTTCCTCTTCGTCCACGTGCTGGACACGGCACTGGTCCGGGTCAACCCGGACACCTACGACCACTCCATCGCGCTCTACAAGAACCCCGTCGTCGCGTTGATGGAGATGGGCCTCGTCGTCGCCGTCCTGTTCCACGCCCTCAACGGCGTCCGGGTCATTCTGGTCGACTTCTGGTCCCAGGGTCCGCGATTCCAGAAGCAGATGCTGTGGGTTGTTCTCGCCATCTGGGTTCTGGTCTCCGCCGCCGGCGTCGGCCGCCAGTTCTTCTACCTGCTGACGGAGCACTGATATGTCTGCACCTGTCCTCGGCAAGTCCTACGATCGCCCGGCCAGCCTCGACTCTCCCCGCTCGCCGCGTGGCAAGTCGAACGGCAACTTCGAGAAGTACGCGTGGCTGTTCATGCGCATCTCGGGCCTGTTCCTGATCATCCTGGTGCTCGGCCACATGTTCATCATGTTGATGATCGACGGTGGCGTGAACCGCCTGAACTTCGCGTTCGTGGCCGGTCGCTGGTCCAGCCCGTTCTGGCAGTTCTGGGACCTGTCCATGCTGTGGCTGGCTCAGCTGCACGGCGGCAACGGTCTGCGCGTCATCATCGACGACTACTCGCGCAAGGACTCCACCCGGTTCTGGCTCAAAGTCATCCTCGTGGTTTCGATGGTCGTGATCGTGAGCGTCGGCACGTACGTCATCTTCACCTTCGACCCCAACATCACAGGTTAGGAACAGGCCACCTCGCATGAGTGAATCCCGTCCGATTCAGGAGCATCGCTACGACGTGGTCATCGTCGGCGCCGGTGGCGCGGGCATGCGCGCGGCGATCGAGGCCGGCCCGCGCGCTCGCACCGCGGTCCTGACCAAGCTGTACCCGACCCGCAGCCACACCGGCGCGGCCCAGGGTGGCATGTGCGCCGCGCTGGCCAACGTCGAAGAAGACAACTGGGAATGGCACACCTTCGACACCGTCAAGGGTGGCGACTACCTCGTCGACCAGGACGCCGCGGAGATCATGGCCAAAGAGGCCATCGACGCCGTCATGGACCTCGAGAAGATGGGCCTGCCGTTCAACCGCACGCCCGAGGGCAAGATCGACCAGCGTCGTTTCGGTGGCCACACCCGTGACCACGGCAAGGCGCCCGTGCGTCGCGCGTGTTATGCCGCCGACCGCACCGGTCACATGATCCTGCAGACGCTCTACCAGAACTGCGTCAAGCACGACGTCGAGTTCTACAACGAGTTCTACGTGCTCGACCTGGTGATGACCGAGTCCGATCGTGGCCCCGTCGCCACCGGCGTCGTCGCCTACGAGCTGTCCACCGGCGACATCCACATCTTCCACGCGAAGTCGATCGTGTTCGCCACCGGCGGCTCGGGCCGGATGTACAAGACCACCTCGAACGCGCACACGCTGACCGGTGACGGCATGGCGATCGTGTTCCGCAAGGGCCTGCCGCTCGAGGACATGGAGTTCCACCAGTTCCACCCGACAGGCCTCGCGGGCCTGGGCATCCTCATCTCCGAGGCTGTTCGCGGTGAGGGTGGCATCCTGCGCAACGCCTCCGGTGAGCGCTTCATGGAGCGCTACGCCCCCACCATCAAGGACCTCGCGCCGCGTGACATCGTCGCCCGCTCGATGGTGCTCGAGGTGGCCGAAGGCCGTGGTGCCGGCCCGAACAAGGATTACGTCTACATCGACGTGACCCACCTCGGCGCCGACGTGCTCGAGGAGAAGCTGCCCGACATCACCGAGTTCGCGCGCACCTACCTCGGCGTGGACCCGGTGACCGAGCTGGTGCCGGTCATGCCGACTTGCCACTACGTCATGGGCGGTATCCCGACCAAGATCCGTGGCGAGGTGCTGCGCAACAACACCGACGTGGTTCCCGGCCTCTATGCCGCCGGTGAGTGCGCCTGCGTCTCCGTTCACGGCGCGAACCGCCTCGGCACCAACTCGCTGCTCGACATCAACGTGTTCGGCCGTCGCGCCGGCATCGCGGCCGCCGAGTACGCCAACCGCACCGAGTTCACCGAGATGCCGGAGAACCCGTCGCAGATGGTGATGGATTGGCTCGCGCTGATCCTGTCCGACCACGGCAACGAGCGCGTGGCCGACATCCGCACCGAGCTGCAGGCCACGATGGATGCCAACGCGGGCGTGTTCCGCACCGAGGAAACCCTCAAGAAGGTCCTCACCGACATCCACACGCTCAAGGAGCGCTACACCCGGATCACGGTGCAGGACAAGGGCAAGCGCTACAACAGCGACCTGCTCGAGGCCGTCGAGCTGGGCTTCCTGCTCGAGCTGGCCGAGGTCACCGTCGTCGGCGCGCTCAACCGCAAGGAATCGCGTGGCGGCCACGCCCGCGAGGACTACCCGGATCGCGACGACACGAACTTCATGCGGCACACGATGGCGTACAAGGAGGGCCCGGAGCTCATTTCCGAGATCCGCCTCGACTTCAAGCCGGTGGTGCAGACCCGCTACGAGCCGATGGAGCGTAAGTACTGATGACTGCTGTAGTCGATACCGCCAAGCAGAAGCCGGCGCCGGTGCCGGAGGGCTCGGTCATGGTCACCGTCAAGATCGCCCGGTTCAGCACCGAGGACGACAAGGGCGCGCACTGGGACTCGTTCCAGGTGCCGGTCCTGCCGACCGACCGCTTCCTCAACGTGCTCATCTACATCAAGTCCTACCTGGACGGCACCCTCACCTTCCGGCGCTCCTGCGCCCACGGTGTGTGTGGTTCCGATGCCATGCGGATCAACGGCGTGAACCGGCTGGCCTGCAAGGTCCTGATGAAGGACATGCTGCCCAAGGGCGACAAGACCCTCACCATGACCGTCGAGCCGATCCGCGGCCTGCCCGTGGAGAAGGACCTCGTGGTCGACATGGAGCCGTTCTTCGACGCGTTCCGCGCCGTGAAGCCCTACCTGATGACCTCGGGTAACGAGCCCACCCGCGAACAGATCCAGAGCCAGGCCGACCGCGCCCGCTTCGACGACACCACCAAGTGCATCCTGTGCGCCTGCTGCACCACGTCGTGCCCCGTCTACTGGACCGACGGCAGCTACTTCGGCCCGGCCGCGATCGTCAACGCCCACCGCTTCATCTTCGACAGCCGTGACGAAGGCGCCCGCGAGCGCCTCGACATCCTCAACGACGTCGAAGGTGTCTGGCGCTGCCGCACCACCTTCAACTGCACCGACGCATGCCCTCGCGGCATCGAGGTCACCAAGGCGATCCAGGAAGTCAAGCGGGCACTGCTCTTCACCCGCTGATCTTTCCGCTCGGCACAGGCCGTCTACACCGAAAGGTGCAGGCGGCCTTTGTCGTTCGTCGGGACTTGCGGGAAATGGCGAAAGGATGGATAGTGTTACTATCCATAGTAGATAGTGTCAGTATCCATTCTGGGAGTACCTATGATCACCCTTATCGCTCTCGTCGGCTCGCTCGTCGTCTTTCGCACGCTCGGAGTGCTCGGCGTGACCCGGTTCGCCTCGTGGCCGGTCAGCGCCGCCCACGCGCTGGCCGTCATGCTGGTGATGACGGGAACCGCGCACTTCATGCCCGCGAGCGTCACCGTGATGCCCAACTACGCCGACATGGTCGCCATGATCCCGCCATTCGTCCCGTTCCCTGGCTTCATGGTCCTGGCCAGCGGCGTCCTGGAACTTCTCGCGGCACTCGGCCTGATCCTCACCCGCACGAGATGGATCGCGGGCTGGGCCCTGGTCCCCCTGTTCCTCCTGCTACTGCCCGCCAACATCTACGCGGCCATCGACGACGTCCCCTTCGCGGGAGAGCCCGCATCGCCTCTGTGGCAGCGAATCCCGGAGCAGGTGCTGTACATCGGGTTCGCCGTGTGGGCTACCCGTTCAGCACCTCGCGTCCTACCTGTCGTGCGGGGACGGGAACCGTCGACGGTCTGAATACCGATCCACTGGCGGCCGCCACCGTCGAAAGATGTTGGCGGCCACTGTCATTCCCCAGCGACAGGAACTAGCGGTAGTGGGCTGCGGCGTCCAGGACAGCGGTTCGGTAGGAGCCGCCGAAGAGGACGGCATGAGCCAGCAAGAGGTGGAGCTGATGGAGCGGGATTCGGGTGCGCCAGTCAGGGGCCAGGGGATGGATTTCGTTGTAGGCGGCAATGATTCGGTCCGAATAGGGCGCACCGCCGAAGAGGAAGAGCGTGGCCAGGTCGGTTTCGCGGTGACCCCCGTGGGCGGCGGGGTCGATCAGCCAGGGGGTGTCGGCTGAGCCCCAGAGGATATTGCCCGGCCAGAGGTCGCCGTGGATTCGGGCGGGGGGTTCAGTGGGGCCTTCGAGGTGGATTGATTCGATGTGGGTGGCGTCGGCGGGGTCGAGGGCGCCCGCGTCGACGGCGAGTTTCAGGTACGGCAGGATTCGGCGTTCGCGGTACCAGGTGGGCCAGTCGGCGCCGGGGGTGTTGTCCAGGGGTAGTCCGGCGAGGAAACCCTCGGTGGCAGCGCCGAATTCGGGGGCGCCCGCATCGTGGGTGACGGCCAATCCGGCACCGAAGCGTTCGGCGGCAACGGCGGTCGGTTCGGCGTGGTCGACCCACTGCATCAACAACAGTTCGCCGGTCTGGGCATACAACTCCGGCACCGCGACCCCACCGGCCGCCCGCAACCACTGAAGCCCGTCCGCTTCGGCCTCGAAAAGCCCTGGCGGAGCGGGCGCGGGCTCGGCGGTCGGGACGGCGGATACCCCGCCCGGCCAGGTCTTCAGGAACAGATGGGTCCCGTCATCGAGCATGATCCGCTCGGCGACACTGATCGACCCACCCGCGACAGGCGTAGTCCGCAGCCGCTGATGAGCGAGAAACGTCGGCAGCAGGTGCGGGTTCGCACGCAGAAACGGCAAGTCCACGCCGCTATCTTGCCCAGCACGGCCGATGATGGTCGGCGAATCGGGAGATCCCAGGCCCGCACCCCGCGTCCCGAAGCGATCCAGCCAGTTTGTAAACAGGTATTACTAAACACTGTTCATAAACGGTGTCGACGTGGTCTTATCGTGGAGAACGTGTTCCACATCACGGTGCGACATCCGCGCACCGGATCGAAGGAGACTGCCGTGACCAGCACAAACATTCCCGCGGGGTTCGATTTCACCGATCCCGACCTGCTCGCCAGCCGCTTGCCGATCGAGGAGTTCGCGCAGTTGCGGCGGACCGCGCCGGTCTGGTGGTGCGCGCAGCCCGACCGCGCCAGCGGGTTCGACGACGGCGGGTACTGGGTGGTGTCCAAGCTGGCCGACATCAAGGAGATCTCGAAGAATCCGGAGGACTTCTCCTCGCACGAGAACACGGCGATCATCCGGTTCAACGAGGAGACCACGCGCGAGCAGATCGACATGCTCGCCAACATGCTGATGCTGAACCTGGATCCGCCGCAGCACACCAAGATCCGGCGGATCGTATCGAAGGGCTTCACCCCGCGCGCGGTGGAGAGCCTGCGGGCCGCGCTCACCGAGCGAGCCGAACGGATCGTGTGGGAGGCCAAGAAGTCCGGTCGCGGCGACTTCGTCGAGCAGATCGCGTGCGAGCTGCCGCTGCAGGCCATCGCCGAGCTGATCGGCATCCCGCAGGAGGACCGCAGGAAGCTGTTCGACTGGACCAATCAGATGATCTCCTACGACGATCCGGAGTTCGAGGGCAACCACCACACCGCGACCGCCGAGGTGATGGGCTACGCCTGGAACATGGCCGAACAGCGTCGCGGCTGTCCGGCCTCCGACATCGTCACCCAGCTGGTCAACGCCGACGTCGACGGCGAGCACCTCGGCTCGGACGAGTTCGCGTTCTTCGTCATCCTGCTCGCGGTCGCGGGCAACGAGACAACCCGCAATTCGATCACCCACGGCATGAAGGCCTTCGTGGACAACCCGGAACAGTGGGAGCTCTACAAACAGCAGCGCCCGCGCACCGCACCCGACGAGATCGTGCGCTGGGCAACGCCGGTGACCGCCTTCCAGCGCACCGCGACGCGCGATCTGGAACTCGGCGGGCAGCAGATCAAGCAGGGCCAGCGGATCGGATTGTTCTACAGCTCGGCCAATTTCGATGAAACGGCCTTCGCCGACCCGTTCCGGTTCGACATCCTGCGCGACCCCAACCCGCACGTCGGCTTCGGCGGCACCGGCACGCACTACTGCGTCGGCGCGAATCTTGCCCGCCTCGAGATCGACCTGATGTTCAATGCCATTGCCGACGCGATGCCGAACCTGCGCCAGGTCGCCGACCCGGTGCGGCTGCGCAGCGGCTGGCTCAACGGCATCAAGCGCTGGGAGGTCGAATACGCTTGAACCGACATGTGATCGAGGGGGTGGCCGGGTGACAGGCAAGGTCCGTGGCCGCGCGCCGGTGGTGACCGATGCCGATATCCGGCGGGTCACGCGGGCCCTGCTGGCCGAGCAGGGCGCCGACGCGGTCACCCTGCGGGCGATCGCGCGCGAACTGGGGGTCACGGCGCCCGCGCTGTACCGGCACTATTCGTCGCGCGATGACTTGATCGAGCGGATGCGGGTGGAATTCTGCGCCGATCTCGCCGAGTTCCTCTCGACCGAGATCGAGCCGCTGCCCGACGACGGCGCGGTGCAGTTCCTGGCCATCTGCCGGGGCTTCCGGCACTGGGCGCTGGCGAACCCGAGGGAATTCACCCTGGTGTTCGCCTCGCCCACCTCGGAACGGTCGATGATGCGCCGCTTCGACGAACCCTTCGGCCGGATCTTCCTCGCCGCCGCGGGCAGGCTCCTGGCGAACTTCGAGATCGCCACCCCACCCGGCGAGACCATCCCGGCCGCGCTGCGCAAGGACCTCATCGGTTTCCAGACCGACCTGCTCGCCATGCTCTCGGAGTCGGGCCAGAAGTTCCCCGCCGAAAAACTGGACCTGGGCGTGACGTACCTGATGGTGCAGATCTGGGCCCGCTTGTTCGGCCATGTCACCCTCGAGGTGTTCGGCAACTACCCGATCCCACTGGCCGACCCGGAGATCATGTTCGATGCCATGCTCTCGGACCTGGCTCGCACCACCGGTTTCGCCGACTGAGAACGAGCCGCGATCGGCTGGGTTGCCACCAGCCTGATAGCAGCGCACGTCCGCGTCGCACCCGTCGGTCAAGGGAAAGGTGGTGCGGTGGACCAGGTTTCGCCTGCTACGACGATGTGGTCGAGGTAGCGCAGGCCTACCGTGCGGGCGGCTTGGTGCAGGAGGGTGCTGGCTCGGCGGTCGTCGGTGCTCGGGGTTGGGTCGCCGGAGGGGTGGTTGTGGACGACGGCGAAGGCTCGGCCGTCGTGGCGGAGGATGGTGTTGAGGATTTCCCGGACGGGGACAGCTACGTGGTCGATGGCGCCTTCGGCCACGAAAGCGCGGTGGCGTAGGCGGTTTTGGGTGTCGCAGATGAGAACCAGGAGGCGCTCAACACGGGCGCCCGCGAACAGGGGAATCGCCACGGCTGCGATGGCTTCGGGGGTGCTGAGCTGGGGTAGCGAATCGGCGGGGATGCGGGAGCGGGTGCCGAGGTGGAAGGCGGCGACGACCGTGGCGGCCTTGGCTGGGCCGATGCCGGCGCGGGCGGCCAGTTCTTCGGGGCGAGCGGAGGCGAGTTCGGCCAAACCGCCGTAATCGCCGATCAATTGGGCTGCGACTTCCAGTGCGGACCGGCCGCGAGTGCCCTGGCCGAGCAGCAGTGCCAGTAGTTCGCCGTCGCTGAGCGCGTGTGGGCCGAGCATGAGCAATCGCTCGCGCGGGCGTTGGGCGACAGGCAAACTCGCGATCGGAACCGACATCGTTTCCCCCTGCGGATCGGTGACTGACTCCGATAATCGCAGGGGGTACCGACAGACTCGGGCTACCCCTCGGTCACCACTTCGGTGACGCAACCCGAACCTTGACCTACCCCACTAGGTTGGCTCCGCGCTGAATACCGAATCAGGATCAAGGGCACTGCCCTGGCCGGTAGACGGATCTGCGCTGAATACCGAATCAGGATCAAGGGCACTGCCCCGGTCGGCAGGCGGATCTGTGCTGAATACCGAATCAGCCATCAACCGTTCCAAATTGCGTAGCTGACGTTCGTGCGCCACGATGCGGCGCAGCGCCTCATTGACGGTGGTATTGCTGTCAGCGGTGCCCATGATGTCGGCGGCAGCGGCCAGCAGTCGCTGATCGAGATCTATTCGCAGGGTGCGCACACAACCTCCTCTTCTTACGAACGCAATCTTGCGTGATCCCCGCTCGGCGCGTCCGCTAATTCACCGCGTCGTTACCGAAACCACGCGTTCGCAAGTCCGCACAGCGGCGGTCGGTATCAGTCAGCAAGCACACAGAAAACACAGTTCACCGCCGGAATCCGACCGCGACCCACCCTGCAACTGTGCAGTTTGCGCAGTTGTCGGCGTGGTTGTTGTCG
The DNA here is from genome assembly GCF_052814245.1 of Nocardia sp. IBHARD005. Taxonomy (NCBI): domain Bacteria; kingdom Bacillati; phylum Actinomycetota; class Actinomycetes; order Mycobacteriales; family Nocardiaceae; genus Nocardia; species Nocardia sp. IBHARD005. The sequence continues at coordinate 1,089,023 of NZ_CP199935.1, read as the reverse complement.
CGACGGGAATGCGGTGCTTGCCTGGAGTCATGTTCACCGAGGCCCAGCTCTACTCGCCGGTGACGCGCGAGCGTGACGGCGACGTGACAGTGCATCTGAGCGATGACCATCCCGGCGTGCACGACGAGCACTACCGCGCGCGCCGTAACGCCATCGCCGCGCTGGCACTCGACTACTCCCCCGGTACTCCCACACCACACATCGACTACACCGACGACGAACAGCAGGTGTGGCGGATCGCCTCGGCGGAGCTGGCCCGCAAACACGAGGTCTACGCCTGTCGCGAGGTCAGGCAAGCAGCCGACGACCTCGCCCTTCCGCACGATCACATCCCGCAACTCGACGAGGTATCGCGGCTGCTCAGCCCGCTCACCGGCTTCCGGTACGTGCCCGCCGCCGGCTTGGTTCCGTTGCGTGAGTTCTTCGGTTCCTTCGCCGAGCGCACCTTCCACTCCACCCAGTACATCCGCCACCACTCCGCCCCGCTCTACACCCCGGAACCCGATGCGATCCACGAGATCATCGGCCACGCCAATCAGATCGCCAGCCCGCGTTTCGCGGCACTGTACGAGACGGTCGGTGCCGCGGTGGCCAGGCTGGAGACCGACCTCGCGCTGAAATTCCTCGCCGATGTCTTCTGGTTCTCGCTGGAGTTCGGCGTGGTCCGTGAGAACGATGAAATCCGTTGCTACGGCGCAGGACTGCTGTCGTCTTATGGCGAGATCGACGAATTCCGGCACGCTCGGCTGCGTCCGCTCGATGTCGCGGAGATGGGCACCATCGCCTACGACATCACGCACTATCAGCCGGTGCTGTTCTGTGCGGATTCGGTGGATCAGATCGTCGGCGTGCTCGGCGAATTCTTCGCGACCATGGACGACGAGACGCCGGCCAGGCTCGGTCACCCCGCCCAGCCGGCGGCCTAGCTATCTGCCGAAAACCTTGCTACAGAACACAGTTCAACATTTCGTGTTTCTCACTTGTTGAGACCTGACACCCGCGAGCGATGCGTGACTGTTACTTTCGACCCGTTCTTCAAGCTTTGTGAAAGGGTCGGGTAGACCGAAAATGACTGTGGACGTGACAGATACGCAGGCCGAGCAGAACCCGGAACCGGAGGCGCCCCTGTGGCTGCAGGGCCGGGAAGCCGTGATCGCCGCCGCGGCGCCGGAGGAATGGCGCGGCAACGTTCCCGACTATGAACTGAGCCACGAGGTGATCCCGCGCGAGCGCAGCGTCGAGCACGCGCCGGGCTCGCTCGAGGCGATCGTCGAAGATCTGGTGAAGGTCTTCGAGATGGAGGTCTCGCACAAGGCCGACCCCGCGACGTGGCTGTCGGTGGTGGCCGAGCAGTACCGCGGCCGGGTCAACGGTGGTGCGTGGCAGGACGCCGAGGAGTTCGCTCGCATCGGCAGCTACAACATCCTGATCGGCGACAACCCGTTCTACGATGCCGAGAACGAGACCTTCGATTCCTCGCACCACATCTTCCACACCGCCTTCCCCGGCGGCTTCTTCTGGGAGGTCCTTGAAGTGCTGTCGGGTCCGCCGACCGTGAGCGTGCGGTGGCGGCACTGGGGCAAGTTCGAGGGCGAGTACAAGGGCCACCAGCCCACCGGTGCGCAGATCGAGATGTTCGGGGTGACCATCGCGCGGGTGAGCGAGGATCTGCGCATCCTCGAGCTGGAGCACTTCTACGACAACAACAAGCTGCTCGGCCCGCTGGCGCACGGCTGCCCGGTGCAGCACGGCACGCCGCAGTGATCAGGACCGATCATCGAAGGGCAGGCCTGCCTGCAGGAATGCCAGGGCGTCACCGACGTTGGTGACATTTATCGGGGTGGCGGGCGCGATGGCGAGCATGGCGCCGATCATCGCGCCCGCGGCCACCCGAACATCGAAATCGTCGGCGGACCGGCCTGTGTAGTCGGCCAGCAGCTGGGCGCCGAGTTCGATACTGCGCAGGAATTCCAAACCGATCGCCGAGCGAAGTTCCGGCACGTGGAACAACAGCGCCTGCCGTTCCTGCTCGAAGGCGAGATCGGTGGGCGACATCCGCCCGAACACCGACACGGTCGCCGTGCGGATAGCGGTGATCGGATTCAGGCCGCGCGGGAGCGAGGCCAGCTCCTCGATCATCACCGCGTCCTGATCGTCGGCGATGACCAGCTGTTCCTTGGTCGGGAAGTAGCGGAAGAAGGTGCTCGGGGATACCTCGGCCGCCGCCGCGATCTGCTCCACCGTCGTCTCGGTATAGCCCTGTTCCCGGAACAGCCGGAACGCCTCGACTCTGATGGTTCGGCGGGTCCGCTCCTTCTTGCGCTCGCGCAGCGACATCTCAACCGACATGCATCGATTCTGCCCCATCCGTGTCGGTAACCGGTTGCGTCGGTTGCCGCAGCCACAGCGCGGTGACGAGGCCGGCGACCAGACACAGCGCCGCGCAGAGCCCGAGCATGGTGTCCATGCCCGCGACGAAGGCCTGCTGGACCTGGGCCAGCATCGCCGGATCACCGGTCTCCCGCGCCAGGGCGACGCCCGCGTTGACACCGTCGGAGATCGGCGTACGGTCGAGCTCGCCGAGGTCGGCCCGGTACCGGGTGGACAGCACGGTGCCGAGCACAGCGACACCGATGGTGCCGCCCGCCTGCCGAAGTGCTTGCAGCAGAGCCGAACCCGAGCCCGAACGGGCGGCGGTCAGCTCACCCATCGCCAGGCCGACCGCGGCGGGCATAACCATGCCCATCCCGGCACCGAGCACCGTCGTCCACAGCGCGGTCAGCCCGTAACCGCTCTCGACCGTGGTGAACGCGCCGAGTCCGAGGCCGCCCCCGAGCACGAGCAGTCCGGCGGTGATCACCACCCGCACGCCGAGGCGGGGCAGCAGCAGGTCGACCAGTCTGCTGCCGATGACGAGTCCACCGATCAACGGCAGCAGTCGCAGCCCGCTGCCGAGCGCGTCGACGCCGAGCACGGCCTGGAAGTACTGCGGGACGGTGAAGAACATGCCGAACATGGCGAAGCTGACCAGCAGCGAGATCGCGGTGCCCCAGCGGAAGCCGGGCGCGGCGAACAGCGCGAGGTCGATCAGCGGATACTCGGTGCGGCGCTGCCACCACCCGAACACGGCGAGCGTCGCCACCCCGGCCCCGACGACGAGCCAGCCGACCAGGTCGTCCCAGCCGCGTTCGCCGAGCCGGATGAAGCCGTAGGTCAGCCCGAGCATGCCTGCCGCCGAGAGCAGTGCGCCGAGGAGATCGACGCGAAAGACGGTGTCACTGCGCGATTCCGGCACCAGGGTGGCGACGGCCAGCGCGCCGATGACAACCAGTGGCACATTGATCAGGAACACCGAGCCCCACCAGAAGTGCTGCAGCAGCCAGCCGCCGAGGATCGGGCCGAGTGGCAGGCCGATGGCGGTCGAGGTGACCCAGATCGTCAGCGCGCGCTGCCGCTGGGCGGGGTCGGTGAACAGCACCGGCAGCACCGACATCGACAGCGGCACCAGCGCGGCGGCGGCGATGCCGAGCACCACCCGCGCCACGATCAGCTGCCCGGCGGATGCTGCGAAGGCGCAGGCCCCCGAGGCCGCACCGAACAGCATGAGCGCGGCGAGCAAGACCTTCTTGCGCCCGTACCGGTCGCCGAGCGCGCCCGCGGGCAGCATCAGCGCGGCAAGGGCCAGTGTGTAGGCGCTGCTGAACCATTGCAGCGCAGCGGTATTCGCGTCCAGATCGACCGCGAGCGTCGGGATGGCGACGGTGAGCACGGTGACGTCGAGTCCGATGGTGAGCATCGCCACGGCGAGCGCGCCGAGCGCGAGCCAGCGGCGAGTGTCTTCCGTCCGCATATCTCCTCCACAATGAGAGTGTCTACTTTTTGATAGTAACTCTCATTTGAGAGATGGTGTCAATAGTTGCCTCGCTCGGGTGGCGCCCCGGGCGAGGCGACTCGCGAAAGACCGGGAAACACTCTGCGGCAGCGGCTACTAAGCTGCGGGGCGATGAGGATTCGTGAAGTCGGCCTGCGCGCCGCATGCTTTCTCGGCGCTGCCGTCACTGTCACCGCGCTCGCAGGCGCTCCCGCCGTCGCCGTACCCGCCACCGACGCGCCGCCGACCAGCGCACCCGAGCCGGGCGCCCCGAACACGACGACCACACCCCCGTTCACCACGCCGAACACCGACGACTGCCCACAGAAGACGCAGCCGCCCGCACCGATCGACACCTCCGAGGTGCCTGCCCCCGGCGAACCGACACCGGGTCAGCTCCCCGTCCCCTCCCCCGCGATCGGTGGTCAGCGGATGGGCGACTGCGGCGTAGTCGTGCCCGACGGCGCGCCCCCGGTTCCCGCCGAGATCTCGGCCACGGCATGGATGGTCTCCGACCTCGACACCGGTCGCGTGCTCGCGGCCAAGGACCCACACGGCCGGTACCGCCCCGCCAGCACCATCAAGGTCGCCCTCGCCATCGTGGCGCTGCGTAGCCTGGATCTGGACAAGGTCGTGATCGGGACACAGGCCGACGCCGACGTCGACGGCACCCGGGTCGGCATCGGCCCCGGCGGGCGCTACACCAACCGCCAGCTCATGCAGGCCCTGATCATGTGCTCGGGCAACGACGCCGCGCACGCCATCGCCACCCAGCTCGGCGGCGACAAGGCCACCGTGGCGAAGATGAACGAGGTGGCGAAGTCGTTGCGCGCGTTGGACACTCGCGCGGCGACCCCGTCCGGCCTCGATGGGCCCGGCATGAGCACCTCGGCCTACGACCTGTCGGTGCTGTTCCGCGAGGCAATGAATATCCCGTTGTTCGCCGAACTGATCCACACCGAGCAGGTCGACTTCCCCGGCTTCCCCGCCGACCCCGAGATCCCCGGCGACAAGGATCATCCCGGCTTTCCGATCGGCAACGACAACCAGTTGCTCTACAACTACGAGGGCGCGATCGGCGGCAAGACCGGTTTCACCGACGACGCCCGTCAGACCTTCGTCGCCGCCGCCGAACGCGACGGACATCGCCTGGTCGTCACCCTGCTCAAAGCCGATGTCCGCCCGATCCGGCCATGGGAGCAGGCGGCGCGACTGCTGGACTACGGTTTCGCCCTCGACCCCGATGCCAGGATCGGCAAGCTGCCCGAATCAGGCAGCGAGGCAATACAACCCAGCGTTCCCCTGGCATCGCCGCCACCGCGCGCCGACGGTTCCCAGGCCGAGCCGGAGCGGTCCGCACACGAGGGCGCGCGCCTGGCCACCGTGATCGGCGGCTCCGTACTGGTCGTCGTGCTCCTACTATTGGCCCGCCGCGCATTCCGGCGCAGGCGCTGACGCCGTCGATCGTCGCGCCGCACGACATGGACGATTGATCACCAGGCCCTCACGTCACTATCGCCCGAGAAGAAAAATCCATAGGCGCCTGGTGATCATCTGTCCAGGTGATCACCGGCGCTTGCCGACCAGCATCAGCGCGAGCGTCGCGGCGGCACCGGCGCCGAAGTAGGCCGCGCCTGCACCGGTGGACATCCCGTGGTCGACTGCCCGGGGGCGGATGATCACCGCGTTCGGCGGGGCGATGTCGGCGGCACGCTCGTTGTCGGCGGAGGTCGCCGCCCACGCCGTCGCGAACAACAGGATCCGGTAGGACATGTAGCTGAACACCATCAGGCCGATGATCGAGCCGAACGTCGCCCCCACCGGGCTGGACAGCACCACCCGCAGGTAGATCGCAGCGATGATCTTGAAGATCTCGAAGGCCACCGCCGCCAGTACCGCCGCCCTGGCCGCGCTGCGCAACGACACCGGTTCGCGCGGCAGCCGCGCGATCATCCACGCGAACACCGCCCACGACGCGAGCAAGGCGAGCGCCACCGATACCAGCCGCAATACCAGCCCCGCCCCGGGGAGATGATCCGCCCCCAGCAGCTCGAGTACGCGCTTGCCGAGCCCGCTCGCGGAGATCGCCGACAAACCGAGCGAGACCACAAATGCCAGACCGAGGCCGATCAAGGCACCGAGATCCGACAGTTTGGCCAGCCACCAAGGCTTTTCGGGGCTCTGACTCGCCCACTGCTCGGTGAGCGCGGCCCGCAGGTTCGTCATCCAGCCGAGTCCGGTGTAGAGCCCGACCAGCAGGCCGATGACGCCGACCGTGCCGCGAGAGTTCATCGCCTGGTCGATGAGATCGTTGATCTGGGTGCCGAAGGAGCTGGGAATCTTCTCGACGACCTTGTCCTGCAACTCCGTCAGCAGATCCGGTTGTCCGGCCAGAATGAATCCAGCCACCGAGAAGGCCACCATCAGCAGCGGAAACAGTGACAGCACAGTGAAATACGTGATGCCGGCGGCATAGAAATCACCGCGCTGACTCTGGAACCGCCCACCCGCCCTGACCAGATGGTCCAGCCAGGGCCTGCGCCCGATCTGCTTCTCGATCGCACCCGAGATGTTGTCGATCAACTGCATAACGCGCGCCCCTTCAACGAAAACCTCAGGTGCGCAACGGGTCAGCGAGCGAGGAAGCCAACCCGGTCGTACACCTGAGCAAGTGTGTTGCCTGCGATCTCACGCGCCCGCTCGGCACCCGCGGACAGGGTCCGGTCCAGTTCTGCCTGATCGGACAGGTATTCCTGCACCTTCTTCTGCACGGGCGTGACGAATTCGACCAGCGCGTCGGCCACCTCGGCCTTGAGATCACCGTAGCCCTTACCCTCGAAATTCACCTCGAGGTCCACGATCGGGGTTTCGCGCAGCGAACTCAGGATCACCAGCAGATTGCTCACTCCCGCCTTGTGCTCCGGGTCGTAGCGGATCTCGCGCTCGGTGTCGGTGACCGCCGAACGCACCCTCTTCGCGGTGATCTTCGGGTCGTCGAGCAGGTTGATCAGCCCGGCGTCGCTGGCGGCCGACTTGCTCATCTTCGCGGTCGGATCCTGCAGATCGAAGATCTTCGCGGTGCCCTTGACGATGTGGGGCTCGGGCACGACGAAGGTCTTCTTGTAGCGAGTGTTGAAGCGCTGGGCCAGGTTTCGGGTCAGCTCGAGATGCTGGCGCTGGTCCTCGCCGACCGGCACCTGGTGCGGGCGGTAGAGCAGGATGTCGGCGGCCATCAGCACCGGGTAGGTGAACAGGCCGACGGTCGCGTTGTCGGCGCCCTGCTTGACCGACTTGTCCTTGAACTGGGTCATCCGGCTCGCCTCACCGAAACCGGTGATACAGCTCAGCACCCACGACAGCTCGGCGTGCTCGGGCACCTGACTCTGCACGAACAGGGTGGACTTCGCGGGGTCGATGCCGAGCGCGAGCAGCTGGGCCGCGGCGGACTTGGTGCGCGCGCGCAACGCCTTGGGATCCTGGCTGACGGTGATCGCGTGCATATCCGGAATGAAGTACAGCGCGTCGTACTCGTCCTGCATCGTCACCCAGTACTGCAGCGCACCCAGGTAGTTGCCGAGGTGGAAGGAGTCGCTGGTGGGCTGGATGCCCGACAGCACCCGCTGCTTGCGTTCGGCCGTCGCGGCCGGGGCAGGACTGGACATACCCCGAATCTTTCCATGCCGCTCAACCGGTATTTTCTGGCGGCCCTCCCGAGGCCCCTCCGTGGTTATGCTGTGCTGCCGCCGCCGGGGCCGCCGGTTCGCACCGCGGCATTTCGCTGCACCCAGTTGCGCGGATCGACACCGGGCATGCTCGGGTGCCCCGTCTTCACCATGCGCTGTTCACGACGGGCAAGCAGCTGGTAGGAGGGGGCGCTCGGCCCGGCGAGGGTGCCCGCGAGTACCCGGGGCGCCAACGGTGGGGTGCGGTGGGCGGTGCGGATGCTGCGGCACAGGCCACGATGGGCGAGTTCGTCGGCGATGCCCCACTCGATGCCGTACATCTGCCGGATCCGGGCCGGGAGACTGCCCTGCACCAGCAGATACAGCGCCGAGCCGACCTGCTCGGCGGGCGGGCGCAGCCGGTAGGCCTTGCGGTGGCCTGCCAGATACGAACCGACAAGGGCCGCCTCGTCGGTGAGGAACAGCTCGGTCGAGTTCAGATAGCTGTCGAAGTAGCGGCGGAAGGCCGGGTAGTCGGCGGGCGCGGCCTCGCGCGGCATGCCGAACAGCTCGCCCCAGCGGACATAGTCCTGGTAGAGGTCTTCGCGTTCGGTGGCGGTGAGTTCGCGCACCAGGCGGTCGTACATCGCCTCGGCCGAATCGAAGGTGAAGGCCATCGTCATGAACATCAGGTGCGGATCGTGGGCCGCGTAGGCGGTACCCGCGGGGTGGGCGCCGGCGTCTTCGGGCAGGGTGCCGACCACTGCCTCGTGCTTGCGCCGGGTGAAGGCCAGCGCGCGATCGGCCTCGGCCTTGCTGCCGAGGAACACCGCTTCGAACAGGGCACCGGTGATGGCCAGGCGGGTGTAGGGGGTTTCCCGATGCGCGGTGTGCTCGCTGGTGCCGACGAACAGCAGCGGATGCACCGCGCCGATCACCAGCGCCCGCACGCCGTAGGTCAGACCGACCGCGCGCTTGCTCATCACCCGCCGGATCATCGAATCGTCGGCGAAATATCCGGGTTCGCGCTGTCGTACAGCCATGCTGCGTCTCCTCGTCGAGTGCATCTGGCAATAGAATCCTCCAGAATTGATATTCTGGCAAGAGCCTCTACCAGAACACCACAGGAGGACGGCGGCACGCACAATGGACGCCGTGGCAGCACAACGGACATACGGTGGCGTTTCGGCGCAGGAGCGCCGATCCCAGCGGCGCGGCGCGCTGCTCGACGCGGCGCTCGACATCGTCGCCGAGGACGGGCAGGCCAAACTCACCGTCGCTGGGCTGTGCGCCCGCGCCGGTCTCAACGAGCGCTACTACTACGAGAGTTTCGAACATCGCGACGGCGTGCTGGAAGCCCTGCTCGACCGCATCGCCGAGGAACTCACCGGCGCGATCGCCACGGCGCTGGCCACCGCGCCCGCCGACAGCCGCGACCAAGCCCATGCCGCGATCGACGCGGGCATCTCGGTACTCACCGACGATCCACGCAAGGCACACGCCGCGCTGATCGCGGGCATGGCGACGCCGGAATTGCGTGCGCGCACCGCCCGCACGGTGCGCGCGTTCGCCCGGCTCGTCGCCGCGGAAGGCACCGGCTTCTATGGCGGCGACGTACCACAGAACCTGGTCGACTTCCGGGCGATCTATCTGGTCGGCGGATTGACCCAGACCCTCACGACCTGGCTCGCCGGCGACCTCGACCTCACCCGCGAGGAACTGATCGACCAGATCACCGACGTTTTCGTCCTCCTCGGCGACGACCTGGCCCAGCGCTACCGCTGACGCGCATCGACTAGAACGGGCCGCAAAGACCGGTACAGGGCGCCGACGACCCGTTGCCCAGCCAACCGAGCAGGTAGAAGATCCGGTCGAGCACGGGGTTCATGGAGGTGCCGCTGTCCACGATCGGCTGCGCCTGGGCCGCCTGCGCTGGGAATTCGTTGCAGACGTCGGTCTGGAGGCCGTCGCACGGCTCGGCGGAGCCGGTGGCCAGCACAGCGATCACGTCGAAGAAGTCACCGCCCATCGCCTCGCCGGAACCGGAAGACGGTTGCGCGATCAGCACATTCGCCTGCTGGGTGTAGGTCTGCGGTGCCAGGCCCGCATCGGCCGCGGCCATGCCCGTGGTCGCGGCCATCATCGCGCCGAAAATGCCCGCGCTCACCAATACTCGCTTCATCACGTTCTCCTCACCGGCAACCCGGGATGGCCGCACGGCGACGACGTTAACCGGACCGATCAGGCGAGGACAGCCGTCAATTCCGGTGGCAGCCGATCAATCGGTCAGTGCGACCGCGCCGAAGGTTTCCGCCTCACCCTGCAGGACAACGCGGAAGGCGACATCGCGGCGGGTCCAGTAGGCGGCGCAGTCGCGCATGGCCGCGTCGAACCAGGCGCGTTCGGTGGGTTCGGCGGCGAGCAGGTCGTCCGCGGTGCGCACCACCGCCACGTAGCCGGGGGCGTCGCCGACGAAATCGTCCAGGTCACGCAGACATTCGTCGAAGGCGTCCTTGTTGGCGCCGAAGTAGTACGGGAACTGGAAGGCCGCGGCGAATTCGTCGAACAGCTCCGCCATGGTGCGCATCTTGGTGCCGCGCAGTTCGCGCACGCGGTAGTCGGCGGGTGAGTCGTAGCGGACGCCGCTGAACTGGTTGGCATCCACCGGCAACGCACCGAGCACCGGTGCCGTAGCGGCGGTCGGCGCCTCGGCGCTGGGACGAGCGAGAAACTGCGACAGCGTCATTCGCGAAGTCATCAGCGCATCCTCGTGAAGGTCTCGTAGTGGTCGCCGGTGTACCAGGCCGAGCCGTCGCTGCCGGTGACGATGCGTTCGGCGTCACGACCGCGATTGCGCTGCTTGGGATTGACATCCCACTCCTGGTACTTCACCGGATTGCCCGCCGAATCCTTGGGCGGCAGTGTGGTTCCCCGGTTCATGAACTGCTCGCCGCCCTTGGTGCCCTGCGCGTTGGCCGAGCCGGGCCAGCGACCCGCATCGATCTCGACGAGGGTGGCGTAGGCGCGGTCGGGCACCCCCGCGGTCTTGGTGACGGGCGAGGCCGGCGAATTCCCGGCAGGTGGACCGGGTTTCGGCGCGTTCGCGGTGGTGGTGATCCCGGCGACGGCACGCGTGGTGGTCGCCGTGGTCGCGCTGTCGGTACCGCGACCACCGAACACGGTGAGGCCGATGGCCGCCAGGACGAGAACGAGACCGCCGAGCAGGCTGAGAGTCTTGCGTGAGAGTTTCATCGGTACTGGACAGTAACCGGCGCGTGGTCGGACCAGCGCTGATCGTAGGCGGGGGCACGTTCGACGACGGCCTGCTTGGCGCGCCCGGTCAGCTCACCGAGCGCGAGCTGGTAGTCGATTCTCCAGCCGGAGTCGTTGTCGAAGGCGCGGCCGCGGTAGGACCACCAGCTGTAGGGGCCCGCGACGTCGGGGTGCAGGGCGCGCACCACGTCGACGTAGCCCGCGGCGAGCAGTTCGGCGATCCAGGCGCGTTCCTCGGGCAGGAAGCCCGCCGACTTCTGGTTGCCCTTCCAGTTCTTCAGGTCGACCTCGGCGGGGGCGATATTCCAGTCGCCACTCACCACGAACTCGCCGGTGCACGACTTCAGGTAGGCGCCGAGCTCGGCCATGAACCGGTACTTCTCGTCCTGCTTGGGGGTGTTCTCCTCCCCCGAGTGCACGTAGACGCTCGCCGCGGTGACGTCGTCGAAATCAGCCTCGATATAGCGGCCGGCCTCGGCAAACTCGGTGCTGCCGAACCCGATACGCACGGCATCGGGTGCGCGCCGGGACAGAATCCCCACGCCCGCGCGCCCCTTGGATTCGGGCTCGGCATGGGAGAGCACCCACCCCGCGTCGAGCGCGGGGGCCAGCGCCGCCGCGGTCTGCGCGTCGGTCGCTCTGGTCTCCTGTAGGCAGACGATGTCGGCTTCGGTCGCCGCCAACCAGGCCAGCATGCCCTTGGTCGACGCGGCCCGGACCCCGTTTACGTTCACAGTGGAGAGGATTATCGGCACCGTACGACCGTACAATGCAGGCAGGGATGCTCCCCCGGACACCGTCGTCCAGGAAGGGGTGATGACGATGACGTCACGCACCACCAAGTCCACCGCCCGCCCCACGCCCGTCGCGGCGCTGCATATCGGGTCCGGCGACCCGGTCTTGTTGCTCCACGGGTTCCTGCTGTCGCCGCACTGCTGGGAGCAGGTCGCGCAGCGGATGTCGGCGCATTGCGAGGTCTACGCGCCCGCGTTCGCCGGGCACTGGGGTGGCCCGAAGGTCGAAGGCTGGGCACTGGATGTGTATGCCCTGGCCGATCAGATCGAAGACCAGCTCGACGAACTGGGCTGGCGCACCTGTCATATCGCGGGCAATTCGCTCGGCGGCTGGGTGGGACTCGAGTTGGCGCGACGCGGCAGGGCACGCACGCTCACCACGATCGCCGCAGCGGGTGGTTGGGCGTCGCCGTCGCTGAGTCAGGTCAGGATCGGCATCAAGTTCGCGTCGATGATCCCCTTCATCGAAATCGGCAAGCGGCTCGGCGGTGCGGCGATCAACAACGCGCTCGTGCAACAGGTGGCCGCCTTCCTGGTCACCAAGCACACCAGCGCCGTCGCCCGCCGTGACCTCGCGACCACGCTCACCGCGGTCCTGCACTGCGACGCGATGATCCCGCTGATCCTCGGCAGCCTGCGGGCGCCGGGCATGGACGACCTGAGTGAGCTGACCACCCCGGTGCGGATGCTGCTCGCCGAATACGACCGGATCATCCCCAACAGCGTGTACGCCACCCGCTACCTGCGCGAACTGCCCGAGTCGGCGGATCGGATCCTGGTGCACGGGGTGGGGCATGTACCGATGCTGGAGGCGCCGGACCGGATCGCCACGCTGATCGCCGAACACATCTACGCCAGCCGCGGGCACCTGCGCGCGGTGTGAACACGCGAAACCCCGGTCGCGACAACACTGTTCGCGGCCGGGGTCGGCGGCATCGTGCTACTTGCCGAGCAGGCCCTTGGCGATGTGGGTCACCTGGATCTCGTTGCTGCCCGCGTAGATCATCAACGACTTCGCGTCACGGGCCAGCTGCTCGACCCGGTATTCGCTCATGTACCCGTTGCCACCGAACAACTGCACCGCCTCCATCGCCACCTCGGTCGCGGCCTCGGAGCAGTACAGCTTCATCGCCGAGGCCTCGGCCAGGCTCGGTGGTTTGCCCGCGCGAGCACGCTCGAGCACGTTGAACACCATGTTCTGCACATTGATTCGCGCCACTTCCATCTTGGCCAGCTTGAGCTGGATCAGCTGGAAGCGACCGATCTCCTGACCCCACAGCGTGCGGTTGCGCGCGTAATCGACACAGAGCCGGTGACATTCGTCGATCACGCCCAGCGCCATGAACCCGACGCCGATCCGCTCGGCGGTGAAACTCGCTCTGGCGCTTTCTCTTCCGTCGCCACCCTGGTGTTCCTCGGTCTCGCCGAGCAGCCGGTCCTTGCCGAGCCGGACATTGTCGAAGAACAGCTCGCCGGTCGGTGAGGAGTGCAGGCCCATCTTCTTGAACGGTTTGCCCTGGGTGAGGCCTTCCATGCCCGTGTCGAGCACGAAGGTGAGCACCGTGCGGTCGCGCTTATCGGTGCCGTCGCGCTCGTCGAGCTTGGCGTAGACGATCATCACGTCGGCGCACGGGCCGTTGGTGATGAACGTCTTCTGGCCGTTGAGGATGTAGTCCTCACCGTCGCGTTCGACGCGAGTCTGCATGCCGCCGAACGCATCCGAGCCGGAGTCGGGTTCGGTGATCGCCCAGGCCGCCACCTTGCGCAGGGTGACGATGTCGGCCAGCCAGCGCTGCTTCTGGGCCAGGGTGCCCCGCGACATGATGGTGGTGGCACCGAGCCCGATGCTCACCCCGAGGGCGGATACCAAACCCATACAGACGCCGGACAATTCGCTGATCAGCACCGCCATCATCGACTGCTGATCACCGAACGGGCTGCCCGGCTTCTTGCCACCCTCGCTCGGACCCGCCGCCTCCTTGGCGAGCATCTTCGCGACGGCGTCCTCGCCCATCGCATCGATCCCGAACTGGCTGAACAGCTTGCGCAGGATCGGATACGGCAGCATCTCACCGCTGTCGAGGGCGTCGAGGTTCGGCCGGACTTCCTTGTCGATGAACGCCCGCACGGCGTCGCGGATCATCAGATCGGTCTCGGACCATTCGAACACTCTCGTCTCCTGACGCTCGCTCCATCCAAAAACATACATGCGTGCTTGTTTTTGCGCGGCGATTTCGGTGACCCCGGTCACCATTGGAGGAGCCCCGCGGTCGTCGGCACGGCATGGACTTCGAGCGACCGGACATGATCGCCTCGGCGGTGCCCGGTCCTGAAGGCGAGATCCAGTCCATCAGCTGGCTGGCAGTGTCCACGGACAAGGACGGCGAGCACCTGCTGCCCCGGCAGGACCGAGATCCCACGCGAAGGCCGTGCCCGACGACACGGCCGTCGTCGTGTTCAGATCAGTTTGCGGACCAGCGGCAGCGGCAGGATCCGCAGCGCGAAACCCACCGGCACCCACGGCCAACCGGGAACATAGGCATTGGCACGACGCTTCTCGATCGCGGCGACCATGGCGCGGACCCCGGTTTCGGTGTCCACCATGAACTTCGGCTGATGCTTGACCCGGTCGTTCATCTCCGAGCGAATGTATCCGGGGTAGATCACCGAGACATCGATGCCCGGAATCGCTTCCGCTCGAACGCCTTCGGCAAGCGCTGCGACACCGGCTTTGGTGGCCGCGTAGGTGGTGAGCGTCTTGGGCATGCCGCGCAGGCCGGAGATCGAGGAGATCATTACCAGGTGGCCGCGGCCCTGCGCGCGGAAGATCTTCACCGCCGCCTCGCTCTGTGCCAGGGCGGCAAGGAAATTCACCACCGCGGTCTCGCGATTGGCCTTGTGATGGCCGGTGCCCAACGGTGCGCCCTTACCCAGGCCCGCGTTGACGATCACCCGATCGATGGTGCCGAATTCATCGGCGAACTCGTCGAAGACGGTGAACACCGCGGCGTCATCGGTGACATCGAGTTGCTTCACCGAGACGACGCGGTCGGGGTATTCGGCGAGGATCTGCGTGCGCAGCTCATCGAGACGCTCGGTCCGGCGAGCACACAGGCCGAGGTCGTACCCCAGCGCGGCAAACTGGCGGGCCATCTCGGCGCCGAGCCCGGAGCTGGCGCCGGTGACCAGGATGGTGCCCTGGTTTCGCGATTTCATGCGCTCACGCTAACCGTGTGTGACTTGTTCGGTTGACCGGACGGGCCGGATCGAGATATCCGGGCCGTCCGGTCAGCGGGCGATCAGCCCTTTTTGCTGAAGTCGCCGCGCCAGATCAGGTCACCGGAGGTGACAACAGCAGGCTTCAACTTGTCGACGGGCACCGAGTAAGCGATCTTGATGGTCTGCTTGGAACCGGGCGGCAACTTGCCTTCCAGGCCGTACTTGTAGTTCTTGTCCAGCGACAGCACCGATTCGGCGGCCGTACCCTCCTCGCCGTAGACCAGGGTCGGGGACGACCAGCGGTCCAGTGCCTTCGTAGAGGTGTTGTTGAGCTGGAAAGTGAACACCGACACGATGCCTTGCCGCTCGACCTCGTCCGCTTCGACCTTGACGATCGACAACTCGACGCCCGATTCGAGCTTGCCGACGTCGCCGGGGTTCAGCACACCGTCCGCGTTCGGCGTGGCAGGTGCCTGCGAGGTCGCCGAGGTCGTGGCCGGCGTGACCGGCTTGCCACTCGGTAGGTCTTCCTGACATCCGGCCAGCAACAAGCTCGCCGCGACAACGGCGGTGGACAGCACAATGCGGAACTTCACGAACTTCCCCTCCTTCAAGGAGCTCGCGGGGTCTCCATCCGAGAACTTCCCCCGAGCACAGCGGAAGGATCATATACGCGACATGCGAACCGGGTGCAGACGAGCAGTATTCGCCGCTTCGTCGTCGACCGCCTCGTTGGCGGCGAGTTCGGCGTGGACCCGGTCGTAGTACCGGTTGATCTCGATGTTGGTGGTCTCCTCGTTCCAGCCGAGCAGGGGCGCGATCAAGCGGGCGACCTCCGGTGCGGCCGCGAGGCCGCGATCGGGGACCTCGATGGAGATGCGGGTGCGGCGGGTGAGGATGTCGTCGAGGTGCAGCGCGCCCTCGTGGGTGACGGCGTAGACGATCTCGGCGGCGATGTAGTCCGAGGCGCCCGGAATCGGTTGGCGCAGTGCGGGATCGGCGGCGATCAGGTCGAATAGGTCGGTGCTCAGCGAGCCGTAGCGGCCGAGCAGGTGTTCGACGACGTCGACGGGCAGTCGCTGCGATACCGCCAGTGCGGGCACCTCGGCGAGCAGGTCGAAATAGCCTGCCGCGCCGACGATGGGCAGCTGCGCGGTCGAGGAGGCGGGAATCTGTCCACCCAGGCGCGCCACGGCGGCGTCGACGACATCGGCGGCCATCACCCGGTAGGTCGTGTACTTGCCACCCGCGATCACGAACAGGCCAGGCGCGGGTTCGGCGACGGCGTGTTCGCGCGAGAGCTTCGCGGTTTCCTTCGTGGCACCGGTCATCAGCGGGCGAAGGCCGGCGTAGGTACCGACGATGTCGGCCCTGGTCAGCGGCTCACGCAGCAGCGAATTGACGTGGTCGAGGATGTATCGCACGTCGGCGGCGGTGGCCGTGGGGTGGTTCTTGTCGAGTGCCCATTCGGTGTCGGTGGTGCCGATGATCCAGTGCTCGGCCCACGGGATCACGAACAGGACCGACTTCTCGGTGCGCATGATCATGCCGGTGTGCAGGTTCAGCCGGTCGCGCGGCACGAGGATGTGCACGCCCTTCGACATCTGAACGTGGAACGGGAAGTCCACGCCGGTCATCGTGATCATGTCGTCAGTCCACACGCCGGTCGCGCTGATCACGGTGCGGGCCCGAATGGTGTGCGTCAGACCGGTTTCCAGGTCTTGCACGCGCGCGCCGACGACCTTCTCGCCGTCGCGTGCCAGCCCGATCACCCTGGTCCGGGTCAGTACCGTGGCACCGTTGTCGGCGGCGGTCCTGGCGATCATCATCGTGTGGCGGGCGTCGTCGACCTGCGCGTCGTAGTAGCGGATGGCGCCGGTCATCGCGTCATCGCGCAGTGCGGGCGCGAGTTCCCTTGCGCCGGAACGGGTCAGGTGCTTGTGCATCGGCACCGTGCGCGCGCCACCGAGCGTGTCGTAGAGGGCGATACCGGCACCGATGTAGGCGCGCTCCCACACCCGGTGCTGGAGGGGAAACAGGAACGGCACCGGATGCACGAGGTGCGGTGCGAGCGTATTCAGCAGCAGCCCACGCTCTTTGAGCGCCTCACGCACCAGCGCGAAGTCCAGCTGCTCCAGGTAGCGAAGGCCGCCGTGGATGAGCTTCGAGGATCGGCTCGAGGTGCCCGCGGCGAAATCGCGTGCCTCGACCAGCGTGACGGAAAGGCCGCGCGAGGCGGCGTCGAGGGCGGCGCCGGCGCCGGTCACGCCGCCGCCGATGACCAGGACATCGACCTCGGCGGTGTCGAGCGTGCCGACAGCCTGCTCACGGTAGGTGGGGTCAAGTCGCACAGGCACGATGATCTCCTTCTCGAAAGTGTTGGGGTTTATCAGATTTCGGCCCAGTCGAGGGTGCGCTCGACGGCTTTGAGCCAGCGGCGGTAGCCGTGTTCGCGTTGCTCCTCGGACCAGGCCGGGTACCAGCGGATGTCCTCGGACCAGTTGTCGAGCAGTTCGTCGGTGCTGCCCCAGAAGCCGACGGCCAGTCCGGCGGCGTACGCGGCACCGAGGGCGGTGGTTTCGGCGACGACCGGTCGGGAAACCGGGACACCGAGCAGGTCGGCCTGGATCTGCATGGCCAGCTGGTTCACCGTCACGCCGCCGTCCACCCGCAACGTCGCCAGCCGCACACCGGCATCGCGCTGCATGGCCTCGACCACATCGCGGGTCTGGTAGGCGATGGATTCCAGGGTGGCCCTGGCCAAGTGGGCGTTGTTGCTGTAGCGCGACAGGCCGACAACCGCGCCGCGGGCATCGGGTCGCCAGTACGGCGCGAACAGACCGGAGAAGGCGGGCACGAAGTACACGCCGCCGCAATCCTGTACCTGCCCGGCGAGGTCTTCGATCTGCGCGGCGCCGGCGATGATGCCCATCTGGTCGCGCAGCCACTGCACCGCGGATCCGGTGACCGCGATCGAACCCTCCAGCGCGTAGGTCGGCTTGTCGGCGCCGAACTGGTACGCGACGGTGGTGATCAGGCCGTGGTTCGAGCGCACGATCTCGATGCCGGTGTTGAGCATCAGGAAATTGCCTGTGCCGTAGGTGTTCTTGGCCTCGCCGGGCTGGAAGCACACCTGCCCGACACCCGCGGCCTGCTGGTCGCCGAGCACGCCCGCGATGGGCACCGAGCCTTTGAACGGGCCGTCGGGTGTCGTCGTCCCGAACAGTTCCGGGTTCGACGACGGTGCGATGGTCGGCAACATGGCGCGCGGAATCCCGAAGATCGCGAGGAGTTCGTCGTCCCAATCGAGGGTTTCGAGATCCATCAGCATCGTGCGCGAGGCATTGGTCGGGTCGGTGACGTGCGCGCCGCCGGTGAGGTTCCAGATCAGCCAGCTGTCGAGGGTGCCGAACAGGGCGTCACCGCGCTCGGCGTCGGCGCGCACGCCCGCGGTGTTGTCCAGGATCCACTTCAGCTTCCCGCCGGAGAAATACGGCGCGGGCGGCAGACCGGTCTTCTCGCGGATGAACGCGCTGTGCCCGGCGGCGTCGAGGTCGGCGATGATGCGGTCGGTGCGGGTGTCCTGCCAGACGATGGCGTTGCCGTAGGGGCGGCCGGTGCGGCGGTTCCACACGACGGTGGTCTCGCGCTGGTTGGTGACGCCGATGGCGGCGAGATCGTCGGCCGTGAGATCAGCGAGCGAGAGGGCGGTCGTGACGACGGTGCGGGTGCGTTCCCAGATCTCGTCCGGATTGTGTTCGACCCAGCCCGGGCGCGGCATGATCTGGGAGTGTTCGAGCTGATGGCGGGCCACCACGGCGCCTTTGTGGTCGAAAACCATGAATCGCGTCGAGGTCGTGCCCTGGTCGATCGCGCCCACATACCGGTTCATTTCTCGCCCTTCCCGGAACTCACCGTCGAGTCCGCAGATCGGGCACCGCGGCCCGGAATCCACGCTAGGAACCGCGGCTATCGGCCGCTATGCCTGCCGTTCGACAATGCTGAACGGTGGTAGGTTCGGCCTCATGCCTGGCCCGATCCAGTCGATCGAACGCGCCGCCGCCGTGGTGCGTCTGCTGGCGCGTGGGCCGGGGCCGCTCGGCGTCGGCGAGATCGCGACCGCGCTCGACCTGGCCAAACCCACCGCGCA
The DNA here is from genome assembly GCF_052814245.1 of Nocardia sp. IBHARD005. Taxonomy (NCBI): domain Bacteria; kingdom Bacillati; phylum Actinomycetota; class Actinomycetes; order Mycobacteriales; family Nocardiaceae; genus Nocardia; species Nocardia sp. IBHARD005. Next base: position 1,070,054 of record NZ_CP199935.1, on the reverse strand, counting down.
CGGCATCCTGCGGACGCTGCTCGGGGTCGGATTCGTCGACCAGGACGCTCTCACCGGCAAGTACCTGCTCGGTCCCGCCATCGACCGGCTCGGGACCGATCGGCTCGATGTGAACGAGTTGCGCTCGCGGGCGATCCACCGGGCCGACGCACTCGCCTCCCGGTCCGGGGAATCGGTCCGCATCGCGGTTGCGCGGGACGACGGAATCACCGTGATCCACCACGTCTTCCGGCCCGACAACAGCGTGCAGGCCCTTGCGGTCGGCGAGGTACTTCCCGCCCATGCGACCGCGCTCGGCAAGGTGCTGCTCGCCTACGATGCCGCGGCGGAAGCCGGTGCGCTGCAAGGCTTCACCCGCCGGACGATCACCGGCAGCGAGGGGCTCGACCGTGCGATCACCGAGGTTCGACGGCGGGGTTGGGCAGACGAGGTCGAGGAGTACCGCTCGGGCGAAGCGGGGATCGCCGCGCCCATTCGGGCCAGGGGTGGGCTCGTCGTCGCGGCTATCGGCATCACCGGGCCGACGGATCGGCTGTGCGACAACCGGTTACAGGTGCGTTCGGCCGCGATCGAGCAGGTGCGCGCCGCCGCTCTCGCCGTGCACCGTGACCTGACGGCAGCTCGATGATCTGGGACAGCGTGGCTTTCGCCGACATGGCCCAGGCGGGCAGGCTCACGACCAGCAGGGCTGCTGCCCCAACTCGACCGAACACCACTCGACAGGCACGCGATCACGGGACCACCATCCTCGGGAGTCCACACCAGCAGGCTTGCGACACAGCACCTTTCACAGATCGGTGGACCCATGGTGGCGCGATCCCCACGAAGACACGCACGCCTGTATGGCCTGCTGGCGCACATCAGCAGCAGCTCGACGACGAGAGCAGCTGCCGATGACTCAACGTTTCGTGCTCGCCATCGACCAGGGCACTACTTCGAGCCGCTGCATCGTCTTCGACCAGCACGCGCGGCTCGCCGGGATGGCACAGCGGACTCATCGGCAGCATTACCCCAGGTCCGGGTGGGTGGAACAGGATGCGCTCGAGATCTGGCGGACGGTCGAGCGGATCGTGCCCGCGGCGCTGCGCGATGCGGGGATCACCGTGGACCAGGTGGCCGCGATCGGCATCGCCAATCAGCGCGAGACCACTGTTGTGTGGGATCGGCGCACCGGGGTGCCGGTACGGTTGGCCATCGTCTGGCAGGACGTGCGCACCGAAGAGCTGGTCGATCGGATGAAGGAACTGCCTGGCGCCCAGCGCATTTCGGAGTTGAGCGGGCTGCCCCTGGCGACCTACTTCGCCGCACCACGCCTGCGCTGGCTGCTCGACAACGTCGTGGACCTGCGCGCCAGAGCCGAACGCGGCGACGTTCTCTTCGGCACCATGGAATCCTGGCTCATCTGGAACCTCACCGGCGAGCACGTCACCGACGTCACCAACGCCGGCCGCACCCTGCTGATGAACCTGGCCACCCGGCAGTGGGACGAAGAACTGCTGCGGTTCTTCGATATTCCGCGCGTCATGCTCCCCCGCATCGAACCGTCGACCGGCGATTTCGGCACCGCCCGCACGGTCGTGCCCGGCGTGCGGATCGGCGCCGCCCTCGGCGACCAGCACGCGGCCCTGTTCGGCCAAACCTGCTTCGCCCCAGGCGAAACCGAATGCACCTACGGCACCGGCGGCTTTCTCATGATGAACACCGGCACTGAACTCATCCGCTCCGAACACGGCCTGCTCACCACCATCGGCTACCAGGTCGGCCCCGAACCGGTCTACGCCCTCGAAGGCCCGATCGCGGTCACCGGCTCACTGGTCCAATGGCTGCGCGACATCGTCGGCCTGATCGCCACCGCCCCCGAAATCGAAACTCTCGCAAGCACAGTCGACGACAACGGCGGCTGCTACCTGGTCCCCGCCTTCTCCGGTCTCTACGCACCCCACTGGCGCAGCGACGCCCGAGGTCTGCTCATCGGCCTGACCTCCTATGTCACCAAAGGCCACCTGGCCCGCGCCGTCCTTGAGGCCACCGCCTGGCAAACCCGTGACGTGGTCGAGGCCATGAACGCCGACGCAGGCCTTCAGGCGAAATCCCTGCGCGTAGCAGGCGGCATGGCCTCCAACAACCTGCTCATGCAGATAATCGCCGACGTCCTCGACACCCCCGTCATGCGCCCCCTCGTCACCGAAACAGTCTCCCTCGGCGCCGCCTACGCAGCGGGCTTGGCCGTCGGCTACTGGCCCGATCTCCAAGGCCTACGCCGCAATTGGAAGGTCGCCGCCCAATGGATCCCGTCCCCGGACCGCCGAATTCGCGAAGAAGAATACGAACGCTGGCAACGCGCCGTCCAGCTCAGCGTCGGCTGGGCCCGCCCGGCCACGGCGGACTAGATCCGTCGAAGAAGCGCTCGCTGGAGGCGCGCAGTCAGCCGAAGAGTTCGTCGGTGCGAGTAGCGGTGACGGCCTGCGTCAACCACGCGTCGAGCTGGCCGAGGTCGGCGCAGGCGGCGAGCTGCGTCCGTTGCGCGGCAGACAGCTCGAGCCCGCGGGCAGTGAGCACAGTGAGCACGGCGTGCGCGGCAGTTTTGGCGACCTTCGCGTCCACCTCCGCGCGCCCCTCCGCGCGCCCCTCCTCGCGCCCTTTCGCGATGTACTTGGTAGCGATGCGGCCGTGGTACTGCGGGGTGCTCTCCATCAGTTCCTCCAAGCGTCGGCATGCCGAGACGGTCAACGCGTCATCGACCAGATCAAGATACATTTTCGCATGTTCGTCGTCGGTTTTCATCAGCCCGGCCAGGAAGGCCGCAAGGACCTCCTCCATGTGGGGGCCTGCGCCGTGGGCGATCGCCGACAGCGTTGCCCGCTCGGGGCACCGCCTGGCCTCATCTATATCGGTGACGACGGGGAAGCGGTCGGGGCCTAGCACCAGCGGTTGGATGACCGATCCGACGGTATCGAGCTCGATCGGCTGCTCGGCCCACTTCGCGACCTTCCTGCTCGGCGTCACCACCAACAGAACCACCGGGCAACACAGCCGCGATCGCAGCGTGGTCAGGTAGACCGGCCATTTCCAGCGGCGCACATCCGCCTTGGACAACTGCACCTCTACGCACACACCAAGAACAGGAATGTCGCGATCGTCATGAGTGCTGAGTGCCAGGTCACCGCGAAACTCCTTGGGCCCGACGTCAGTGAAGTCACACGGCTCTGCCCGCATTTGGGATAGGCCCGGCAGCGGGACACTGAACTCCTCCGCCAGCAATGACGGGGCCAGCAGGAGATCCGTGCGGAACAGGTCAAGCAAACCCTCGTGCAGGTGGCTCGGCATGCGGGGCACCGTACGACGAACTGAGGAAGAGCCCCAATCTGTTACGGCATGTTGTAGGCGGTGCGGCGTTGCAGGAACACCGTGAGGGTGAATAGGAGAACGCCGGCTACCGCGAGAACTGCGCCGACCATAGCCGGTGCGGTGTAGCCGAGGCCAGCGGCGATGACGAGGCCGCCGAGCCAGGCTCCCGCGGCGTTGGCCATGTTCAGGGCGGCGTGGTTGAGGGCGGCGGCTAGGGTTTGGGCGTCGGCGGCTACGTCCATCAGGCGGGTTTGCAGGCCTGGTGCCAGGGCCGCGCCGGAGGCTCCGACGAGGAAGGCGCCGATCGAGGCGGTGATCGGATTGTGGGCGGCCAGGACGAAGCCGGCGAGGATGACCACCATCGCGATCATGGCGACGAAGATCGAGCGGTCGACGCCGCGGTCGGCGAGGACGCCACCGCCGATATTGCCCACGATCATGCCGAGGCCGAACAGCGCGAGCACGATCGGCACCGCGCCGATGGGCATGCCCGCGACGTCGGTCATGGTGGTGGCGATGTAGGTGTACACGGCGAACATGCCGCCGAAGCCGATCGCGCCGACAGCCAGGGTGAGCAGCACCTGCGGGCGCCGCAACGCACCGAGTTCGGTCATCGGGTTGGTGATCTTCATACTGGTCAGCGCGGGAACATAGCGCCACAGGGCGGCCACCGTCGCCACGCCGATCACGGCGACGACCACATAGGCGTCACGCCAGCCCAGATGTTGACCGAGCCAGGTCGCGCCGGGCACCCCGATCACATTCGCCACACTGAGTCCGAGCATCACCGCGGCGACCGCCTTGGCCCGCTGGCCTACCGGCGCGAGCGTGGCCGCCGCCAGCGAGGCGACACCGAAGTACGCCCCGTGCGGCAGGCCGGACACGAAGCGGGCCAGCACGAGCGTGCCGAAAGTCGGTGCGAGGACCGTGGCGATATTGCCGATGGTGAACGCGACCATCAACACGATGAGCAATTTCTTGCGCGCCACCCGCGCGCACAACGCGGCGATCAGCGGCGCGCCGACCACCACACCCAGCGCGTACGCCGACACCGCGTGCCCGGCCGACGGCTCCGAGATATCGAATGCCCGCGCGATATCGGGCAGCAACCCCATGGTCACGAACTCGGTGGTCCCGATCCCGAATCCACCCAGCGCCAACGCGAGCATCGCCGGGACGTGCCAGCTGCTGCGTGGCGCGTCGAGGCGATCGGGGGCTGCAATGGAAGTCACGCTTCCATGCAACGGGCCACGGGTACCCGTTCGCTACCCGAGCAGAGCGTGAGTTACCCCACCCCGCAGAAAACGACCAGGCAAGCAACCCACCGATCTCGCAAGAACATGGGTAACTCACCGAGCCGAGCAAACCCGCCCATCGCCCTCCCACCGGCCGCCAACGCAGGTCTCACCCCACTCGAGTCCGGCTTGAATACGCGGAGAGGCGGAACAGAACAGAAGACGCCCGCACCGGATTCGGTGCGGGCGTCTTCACAGCCGTGCAGATTCGCGGTTGCGAACCGGGGCTCAACTCACTTCAGCGCGCGAGCCAGGTTCACGTCCAGCGCACCCAGGAATTCCTCGGTGCTCAGGTAACCCTGGTCCCCGCCGACGAGTGCCGCGAGGTCCTTCGTCATCTGACCGCCCTCGACGGTCTTGATGACCACGTCCTCGAGCGCCTGCGCGAAGCCGATCACCTCGGGGGTGTTGTCCAGCTTGCCGCGGTGTTCGAGGCCACGGGTCCAGGCGAAGATCGACGCGATCGGGTTGGTCGAGGTCGGCTTGCCCTGCTGGTGCTGGCGGTAGTGCCGGGTGACCGTGCCGTGCGCGGCCTCGGCCTCACAGGTCTTGCCGTCCGGGGTGAGCAGCACCGAGGTCATCAGGCCGAGCGAGCCGAAGCCCTGGGCCACGGTGTCGGACTGCACGTCGCCGTCGTAGTTCTTGCAGGCCCAGACGTAGCCGCCCTCCCATTTCATGGAGGAGGCGACCATGTCGTCGATCAGGCGGTGCTCGTAGGTGAGGCCCGCCGCGTCGAACTCGGCCTTGAACTCGGCGTCGAAGACTTCCTCGAAGGTGTCTTTGAACATGCCGTCGTAAGCCTTGAGGATGGTGTTCTTCGTGGAGAGGTACACCGGGTAGTTCTGCTGCAGGCCGTAGTTGAACGAGGCCCGCGCGAAGTCCTCGATGGACTTCTTGAAGTTGTACATACCCATGACGACGCCGCCGTCTTCGGGCATCTTCACGACCTCGTGGATGATCGGCTCGCTGCCGTCGTCCGGGGTGAAGGTCAGCGTGACGGTGCCCGCCTCGTAGACCTTGAAATCGGTGGCGCGGTACTGGTCGCCGAAGGCGTGACGGCCGATGATGATCGGCTTGGTCCAGCCGGGCACCAGGCGGGGCACGTTGGAGATGATGATCGGCGCGCGGAAGATGGTGCCACCCAGAATGTTTCGGATGGTGCCGTTGGGCGAGCGCCACATCTTCTTGAGGCCGAACTCTTTCACCCGCGCTTCGTCGGGGGTGATGGTGGCGCATTTCACGCCGACGCCGTACTTCTTGATGGCATTGGCCGCGTCGACGGTGACCTGGTCGTCAGTCTTGTCGCGGTACTCGATGCCGAGGTCGTAGTACTCGAGGTTCACGTCGAGATAGGGATGGACCAGCTTGTCCTTGATGAACTGCCAGATGATCCGGGTCATCTCGTCGCCGTCGAGTTCTACAACGGTGCCTTCAACCTTGATCTTGGACATGGATCTTCGTGTCCTCCTCGGTGGGTGCCCTTATTGCACGGCTAGGCGAACACGCTTGTGAGCGGACCCCAGCAGTTCCAACAGACAACGTATATGCCCCGCGTTGTCTGCGGGACGTGTGGTGCAAACAAGACGAGCGTACTGCTGTCCTCCACCTCACCGCGATGGGAGGGCCCGCTGTGCGGGACTGGGTAGAAACTACTCCGCTCCGACTACCCGTCGACACCTGATCGGGCCCTGACCGGCTACTGAGCGGTAACACAGCGGGGCCCGACCAGGTCAGACCGCGATCGGCATGTTCGTCTTCACGGTGGAGCTGGTGGCGGGCATCTGGCAGACTTCTCGGTCGCCGACACCGAGGAAGCGCTGCTGAGCTCGAGCCCGGCGGCGGCCGTATGGGTGACCCGCGCCGCGGTTCTGCGCACCTACCACGGCCTGCGCGAGGCCTGCGGCGCACCGGTGCACGACACACCCGGCTTCGGGACACCGTCGAACGAGTGATCTTCAGCGTGAAATGCGGGGGAAGTTTCCGCGCGCGGGAGATGTCCGGTTAACATGACGACAAGGTCATGAGTACCAGCGCGAAGCCCCGGCTCGCTGGTCGGCAACCCTCCAGCTGCGGTGGGGTGCTCCGGGTGATGACCGGGCTCTCGAAAGTCGAGAGCAAGCGCGCGTTGCAGGAGGCCCCCATGTGTTGTTGCCCGTCGATCCGACCCAGTTGACGAGATCTCCCGGCTGACACCCCACTGGAGCACGACATGACCGACTCTTCCCTGCCCGAGAACTGGTCCTTCGAGACCAAACAGGTCCATGCGGGCCAGACCCCCGACGCGAGCACCAACGCGCGGGCGCTGCCGATCTACCAGACCACCTCCTACACCTTCCGCGACACCGATCACGCCGCCGCGCTGTTCGGTCTCGCCGAACCGGGCAACATCTACACCCGGATCATGAACCCCACCCAGGACGCGGTGGAGCAGCGGGTAGCCGCGCTCGAAGGTGGCGTCGCGGCGTTGCTGCTGGCCTCCGGCCAGGCCGCGGAGACCTACGCGATCCTGAACCTGGCGAGCGCGGGCGACCACATCGTGTCCAGCCCGCACCTCTACGGCGGCACCTACAACCTCTTCCACTACTCGCTGCCCAAGCTGGGGATCACGGTCTCGTTCGTCGAGGATCCCGATGACCTCGCGCAATGGGCGGCGGCGATCGGGCCGAACACCAAGGCGTTCTACGGCGAGACCATCGCCAACCCGAGCAGTGCGGTGCTCGACATCCCCGGCATCGCCGGTGTCGCGCACGCGAACGGCATTCCGCTGATCGTCGACAACACCGTCGCCACCCCGTACCTGATCCAGCCGCTGGCCCACGGCGCCGACATCGTCGTACATTCGGCGACGAAGTACCTGGGTGGGCACGGTGCGGCCGTGGCGGGCGTGATCGTCGACGGCGGCACGTTCGATTGGACCGTGCGCGACGCCGACGGCAACGCGCGCTTCCCCGGTTTCACCGAGCCCGACCCCAGCTACCACGGTGCGGTGTTCGCCGATCTCGGCGCGCCCGCGTTCGCGCTCAAGGCGCGCGTGCAGCTGCTGCGCGATCTGGGTGCGGCGGTCTCGCCGTTCAACGCGTTCCTCATCGCGCAGGGCATCGAGACGCTGAGCCTGCGCGTGGAACGGCACGTCAGCAATGCTGAGACGGTCGCGAAGTTCGTCGCCGAGCAGCCGGGCGTCGACGCGGTGTTCTACGCGGGCCTCCAGTCCTCGCCCTGGCACGCGCGGGCCAAGGAGCTGGCGCCCAAGGGGGCGGGCGCGATCGTGGCGTTCGAGCTGGCGGGTGGTGTCGATGCGGGCAAGAAGTTCGTGGACGCGCTCAGCCTGCACAGCCATGTCGCTAACATCGGTGATGTGCGTTCACTCGTGATTCACCCGGCGTCGACCACGCACTCGCAGTTGACGCCCGAAGAGCAGCTGGCGGCCGGCGTCACTCCCGGCCTGGTCCGGCTCGCCGTGGGCATCGAGGGAATCGAAGACATTCTGGCCGATCTGCGGGCCGGGTTCGCGGCGGCGACGACGTGACTGTGAGCACCGAATCGCCGATCGCCCGACCCGGAACCGGGGTGGCCCTGCTGCCACCGCCGGACGGGCGTGTCGGCGTGGTCGCCATCGGGGACATGACGCTGGAGAACGGCGCCGTCGTCGGTGATGTGCGGCTGGCGGTGCAACGCTGGGGCGAGCTCTCGCCCACGCTGGACAATGTGGTGCTCGTCGAACACGCGCTCACCGGCGACTCGCATGTCGTCGGTGGGCCCGACGGGGCGCCCGGCTGGTGGGAAGGCATGGTCGGGCCCGGCGCGCCGATCGACACCGACGAGTGGTGTGTGATCGCGACCAACGTGCTCGGCGGCTGCAAGGGCAGCACCGGCCCGTCCTCGCTGGCCGCCGACGGAAAGCCATGGGGCGCACGGTTTCCCGAGCTGACCATCCGCGATCAGGTGAACGCCGAAGCGCGGTTGTTCGAGGTGCTCGGGATCGAGCGGCTCGGCGCGGTCGTCGGCGGCTCGATGGGCGGCATGCGGGTGCTCGAGTGGATCATCGGCCTGCCGGAGCGGGTCAGCGCCGCGCTCGTGCTGGCCGTGGGCGCCCGCGCCACCGCCGATCAGATCGGCACCCAGACCACCCAGATGGCCGTCATCACGGCCGATCCCGACTGGCAGGGCGGCGACTATCACGGCACCGGTCGCGCGCCGATGACCGGCATGGGGCTGGCCCGGCGCATCGCGCACCTGACCTACCGCACCGACGGCGAACTCGACCACCGCTTCGCCAACAAGGCCCAGGGCGAGGAGGACCCGTGGACCGGTGGACGGTACGCGGTGCAGAGCTACCTCGAGCACCAGGCCGACAAGCTGTGTCAACGCTTCGATCCGGCCACCTATGTACTGCTCAGCGAGGCAATGAATCGCCACGATGTGGGTCGCGGGCGCGGCGGTGTCGCTGCCGCGCTGGCGTCGACGTCGGTGCCTTGTGTGGTCGGCGGGGTCGACTCGGATCGCCTGTACCCCTTGAACACTCAGGCCGAGCTGGCCGAAGGTCTGCCGGGCTGCGCTGGTCTCGAGATCGTGCATTCGCGCGACGGGCACGACGGGTTCCTGACCGAGGCGGCCGCGGTGTCGAAACTGCTCACCGAGACGATGCGCCTCGCGCGGGAGAACCGCTGACCTTCACGCCCCCGCCAGCCGGGTGACGATTCCTCGGGCAGCGTATCGGCGATCCGTTCCAGGCCGCGTTCACGTTCGCGTTCCAGCAACGCTTCGACGAGTTCGGCGCGGGTCATGAACGCCGCGTACAGCACAGGCGCCGCGCCGCCGCGAACCCGGTCGACGATCAGCCCGAGCGATGCTCGCGCGCACCCGCAGCCTGTGGGACAAGACCTCCGTCTGAACTCCGAAACAGAACCGGCCGCGTCGAACGAGGCGGCCGGTTCTGTTTCAGCTCACGCCGAGGGTGTTGATCGTGGCGGCCAGGAACACGATGGCGCTGCCGAGCACGGTCAGCGCGGCCACGTCGAACGGGCGGCTGCGCACGGCGAGCAACCCCACCTGCACGGTCGGTAAGCACAGCCGGAACGCGGCGGCCACCAGCGCGGCACTGCCGAAGATCAGCGCGCCACGGCGCCACCGATCCCACGCCACGAAGCCGACCGCGATCACGATCAGCGCGGTCACCACGGTCATCGGCAGATGACTGCGCAGGTACTGCTCCCCCGCGCTCAATCGCGCGACCCGGTGCTTGCCGGTCGTCTCCGCCTCGTTCACGGGGCCGATTGTTCCAGATACCACCTGCGCGCGGGCGGGGTGGCGCATGACAGAGTGGTCCGCTGTGCTGCACCTGATCTTTCACGAGCCCGTGATTCCGCCCAATACCGGCAATGCGATCCGGTTGGCCGCGGGGACCGGCTGCGCGCTCCACCTCATCGAACCGCTCGGCTTCGACCTGTCCGAGTCCAAGCTGCGGCGAGCGGGACTGGACTACCACGACCTCGCGGTGGTGACCGTGCACCCCGATCTGGCGACGGCATTCGCGGCGATCCGGCCCGGCCGCGTGTTCGCCTTCACGACACAGGCAACGACCCGTTTCACCGATATCGCCTATCGCGACAACGACGCGCTGCTGTTCGGCACCGAGCCGACCGGATTGCCCGAGGAAGTGCTGGCCGATCCGCAGATCACCGACCAGGTGCGCATTCCGATGCTGCCGGGGCGTCGCTCGATGAATCTGTCGAACGCGGCGGCGGTGTCGGTGTACGAAGCGTGGCGCCAGCTGGGATTTCCGGGCGCGGTCTGATCCCACGGCCTATTCGGTCACGTGATCACCAGGCCACCATGGCGGCATCGCCCGAGAGCGAAAATCCCTGATGGCCTGGTGAACATCTGTCCAGGCTCTCAGTCGATGTCGAAGCGCTTGAAGCGTGAGGTGGCGCCGGCGGTCAGCCGGACGGCGGACTTGGCTACGCCGAAGTGGTCGGCGAGTAGTTCGATGGCGGCCTTGTTCGCCTTGCCCTCTACGGCGGGGGCGCGGATGTAGAGAGTGAGGGTGCCGTCTTCGGCGGTTTCGACGAGTGGGCCCTTACGGCTATTCGGTTTGATCGTCGCCCGCACTGTGGGCACCGGGGGTCTCCTTTTCGGACGCTGTCGACTCGGTCGTGCCGGATGCGCCGGCCCCGGATGCTGTGGCGCCGGATGCGGCGGATGCGGGTGCTGTGGCGCCGGATGCGGTGGTTGCGGGTGCTGTGGTTGCGGGTGCCGTGGTAGCGGGTGCCGTGGTAGCGGGTGCCGTGGTAGCGGGTGCCGTGGTAGCGAGTGCCGTGGTAGCGGGTGCTGTGGCGCCGGATGCGGTGGTTGCGGGTGCCGTGGTAGCGGGTGCCGTGGTAGCGGGTGCCGTGGTAGCGGGTGCCGTGGTAGCGGGTGCCGTGGTAGCGGGTGCCGTGGTAGCGGGTGCCGTGGTAGCGGGTGCCGTGGTAGCGGGTGCCGTGGTAGCGGGTGCCGTGGTAGCGGGTGCCGTGGTAGCGGGTGCCGTGGTAGCGGGCGCTGTGGCATCGGGTGCGGTGGTCGCCCGCGCGGCGGGCGGCGGGGTCGTGGCTGCTGGTGCGGTGGGCGCGTGTGTTCCTGCGCGACGGCGCCTGCGCAGCAATCGCAGTGCGGCGTACAGCAATCCGCCGATCACCGCCAGGAAGCCCAGCCACGGCACCGCCTTGCCGACGAAGACGATCGCGTCCTGCAACCAGTCGATCAGCGAATGCCAGCCGGAGACGATGCCGTCCCAGAAATTGTCCGGGTCGCCGGGTGCGTTCTTGTCGTCGGCGGTGAGTGTGATGGTGAGCGTCGAGAGCGCGACCTGATCGTCGAGGCTGCGTTTCTGCGCGGTGAGGCTGTCGAGTTCGCCCTGCCTGCTCGACAGCGCCTCCTCGGCGGCGATCAGGTCGGCGGTGTTGGTGGCACCCGTGATCAGCGCTTTGAGCCGGTCGACGGAGGCTTGCAGCGCGCGGATGCGGGCGTCGAGGTCTTGCCACTGCATGGTGACGTCGTCGCGATTGGTGCTGACCCGGGTGACCGTGCCGACCCCGCCGAGGCCGGTGATGAAGGCGTCGGTCTTGTCAGCGGGCACCCGCACACTGAGCACGGCGCGAGCGGCGCGCTTATCGGTGCCTGGCTGCTCGGTGCGGCTGTCGATCCGGCCGTCGACGGCACGGACCTGCTCGGTGACGGTCGCGGCGGCGGCGATCGGATCGCCCGAGGTGACATCCACCGACCCGGTGATCACCTCTTTCCGGTTCGATTGATCCGTCGGCGCCGGGCTGTCCTTCTGCGGAACACCTTCCCGGAACCCGGGCGTCATCGCGGGTGCGGGACCGCCTAAGACGGTGGGCGCCGACGCCCGACCGGCCTGATCCTCGCTGTCGTCATCGCCGCACCCGGCCAGGAACAGGAGTCCGAGCAACGCGATCATCACCACGACAAGCTTGCGCATGTTCGCAGCGTAGTGCGTGGCATGGAGCCCCGGCTTGCGTTCCACTCGGAGCGGGCGACAACCGCCGGGCGCGCTGGGGCGGCGCCGTCAGGTGCGCCACGTGGGCCACGGCGCTCGAGGCGGCGCTGTCCGGTTAGGCCACGTGGGCCACGGCGCTTGCGGCGGCGCAGTCCGGTTACACCACGTGGCCACGGCGCTTGGGGCGGCGCTGTCCGGTTACGCCTCGTGGGCCACGGCGCTTGGGGCGGCGCTGTCCGGTTACGCCACGTGGGCCACGGCGCTTGCGGCGGCGCTGTCCGGTTACGCCACGTGGGCCACGGCGCTTGCGGCGGCGCTGTCCGGTTACGCCACGTGGGCCACGGCGCTTGCGGCGGCGCAGTCCGGTTACACCACGTGGCCACGGCGCTTGCGGCGGCGCAGTCCGGTTACACCACGTGACCACAGCGCTTGCGGCGGCGCAGTCCGGTTACACCACGTGACCACAGCGCTTGCGGCGGCGCAGTCCGGTTACACCACGTGACCACAGCGCTTGCGGCGGCGCAGTCCGGTTACACCACGTGACCACAGCGCTTGCGGCGGCGCAGTCCGGTTACACCACGTGACCACAGCGCTTGCGGCGGCGCAGTCCGGTTACACCACGTGACCACAGCGCTTGCGGCGGCGCAGTCCGGTTACACCACGTGACCACAGCGCTTGCGGCGGCGCAGTCCGGTTACACCACGTGACCACAGCGCTTGCGGCGGCGCAGTCCGGTTACACCACGTGACCACAGCGCTTGCGGCGGCGCAGTCCGGTTACACCACGTGACCACAGCGCTTGCGGCGGCGCAGTCCGGTTACACCACGTGACCACAGCGCTTGCGGCGGCGCAGTCCGGTTACACCACCGTTGCCGCGGGCAGTTACGGCCTGCGTGCTCGGCACGAACGGCGCGTCGCGGGCCGACCGATCCGGCGGGCTGTCAGCGGAAGTCGCGGGAGCGGGCGACGATGGTCAGGTCCAGGTGTTCGAGGTGGTCAGCGACCAGGCTCGCGGCGCCCTCGGCGTTTTGGATGCGGCCGCGGATGAGCAGGGCGGTGGCGCTCTGTGCGAGGCGGCGGTAGCGGGTCCACAGGCCGACCGAGCAGACGACGTTGACCATGCCGGTTTCGTCTTCGAGGTTGAGGAAGGTGACGCCCGCGGCGGTGGCGGGGCGCTGGCGGTGGGTGACAGCGCCTGCCACCAGGATGCGGGCGCCGTCTTCGACGAGCAGCAGGTCGCAGGCGGGGACGACACCGAGCGAATTCAGGTGGGCGCGAAGGAATTCGGTCGGATAGGTATCGGGCGAGATGCCGGTGGCCCAGACGTCGGCGGCAGCGAGTTCGAGTGCGCTCATGCCGGGCAGGGACGGGGCGACGGTGGCGGGGCCGGTGCCGGGCAGGCGGTCGGGGCGCTCCACCGCTGCCGCGCCCGCCGCCCATAACGCAGCCCTGCGCACGCTGCTTCCACGCGAATCCCGTTGTGCGTTAGGAGAATCCGCGACAGCTTGCCCGAGCACTCGCTGATCCGTATCCGCCGACACAGCCCCCGAGTCCTGGGCGCCCACAGCGACGGCGCCATCGCGGCCCTTGCCCACGCCCGTGAACGGTCCGCTCGTCGCGGCGACGCGGCCGCGCCCGGCGGGTTCGGCGTCGACCAGGACATCCAAGGCCCCTGCGGTAGCCAGCGATTCCGATTGGGCGACAGTGAGTTCCACACGGCCGGTGAGGTCGAGCATCGAGGTGAAAGGGCCGTGCTCGGCGCGGGTAGCGACGATGCGGTCGGCGAGGTCGGTGCCGATGTGGCGCACACCCGACAGACCGAGCCGGATCTCGGCGCCCGCGTTCTCGAGGGTGGGTTCGGCGCGGCTGGCGTTGATGTCGGGGCCGTGCACGCGAACTCCGTGGCGGCGGGCGTCGGCGACCAGCGACTGCGGTGAGTAGAAGCCCATCGGCTGCGCGCGCAACAACCCGGCGCAGAACGCGGCCGGATGGTGCAGCTTGAACCACGACGAATAGAACACGATCGAGGCGAAGCTCTGCGAATGGCTTTCGGGGAAACCGAAATTGGCGAAGGCGTAGAGCTTCTCGTAGATGCGATCGGCGACCTCGTCGGTGATGCCGTGCAGCTCACGCATCCCCTGGTAGAGCCTGGCCTTCAACATGGCCATCTTCTCCGGCGACCGCTTCGACCCCATCGCCCGCCGTAACTGGTCCGCCTCGGCCGCACTGAAACCGGCGACATCGACCGCCATCTGCATCAACTGCTCCTGGAACAGCGGAATGCCGAGCGTGCGTTCGAGCGAGCGCTCCAGCGACGGATGGTCGAACACCACCGGCTCCTTGCCATTGCGCCTGCGAATATAGGGGTGCACCGAGCCACCTTGAATCGGTCCCGGCCTGATCAGCGCCACCTCGACGACCAGATCGTAGAAATTGCGCGGCTCGAGCCGGGGCAGCGTCGCCATCTGCGCACGCGACTCCACCTGGAATACCCCGATCGAATCCGCACGCTGCAACATCTCGTAGACGCCCGCTTCGGTGAGGTCGAGCGCGTGCAGTTCCACCGTCTCGCCTTTGTGCTCACGCACCAGGTCGATCATGTAGTGCAATGCGGAGAGCATGCCGAGGCCGAGCAGGTCGAACTTCACCAAACCGACTGCGGCGCAATCGTCTTTGTCCCACTGCAACACGCTGCGTCCGGCCATCCGCGCCCATTCCACCGGACACACATCTGCGATCGGCCGATCGCAGATCACCATGCCACCGGAGTGGATACCCAGATGCCTTGGCAAGCCGTCCAGTTCGCCCGCGAGTTCGAGAACCGCGTCCGGGATATCGGTGCCCGTCTCGGCAGCCACCCCGGACCAGCGACTCACCTGCTTACTCCACGCATCCTGCTGCCCGGGCGAAAAGCCGAGTGCCCGTGCGGCATCGCGTACCGACGACTTGCCACGATAAGTGATCACGTTCGCCACCTGTGCGGCGTAGTCGCGGCCGTACTTGGCGTAGACGTGCTGGATGGCTTCCTCGCGCCGGTCGGATTCGATGTCGACATCGATGTCGGGCGGGCCGTCTCGCTCGGGCGAAAGGAACCGTTCGAACAGCAGTTTGTTGCCCACCGGGTCGACGTTGGTGATGCCGATCGCGTAGCAGACCGCGGAGTTGGCGGCCGATCCCCTGCCCTGGCACAGGATGTCGCTGTCCTTGCAGAACTCGACGATGTCGTGCACCACCAGGAAGTAGCCGGGGAAGTTCAGGTCGGCGATCACCGCAAGTTCGTGGTCGATCTGCTGATACGCCTTGATATTTCGTTCCGGCGGACCGTAACGTCGCGCCGCTCCCGCATAGGCGAGGCGGCGCAGCCAGGAGTTCTCGTCATGGCCGGGCGGCACCGCGAACGGGGGCAGGTTCGGAGCGATCAGGCCCAGATCGAACGCGCATTCCCTGGCCAGCGTCGCCGCGTTCGCCACCGCGTGCGGGTATTCGGCGAACAGGTGCGTCATCTCCGCGCCCGAACGCAGGTGCGCGCCGCCGGTGGGTGCGAGCCAGCCCGCCATCTCATCGAGACTGCTCCTGGCGCGGATCGCGGCCAGCGCCATCGCCCGGCGACGCTGCGCCGGGGAGGCGAAATGCGCGCCGGTAGTGGCGAGTACGGGAACATCGAGCCGATCAGCCAGGGCGACCAACAGTGCGTTGCGCTCATCATCGGTGGCGATGCCGTGGTGGGTGAGCTCCACACTCACCCGGTCGGCGCCGAATCGTTCGATCAGATCCCGCAGTGCCGCTTCAGCTTTCGGCAACCTTGCATCGCCTACGCCCAGATCCTGCTCGAGTGCGGTGCGCAGGTGACCTTTTCGGCAGCCGGTGAGAATATGCCAGTGCCCACCCGCCGCCGCGGCGAGTGTGTCGAGGTCATAGCGCAGCACACCCTTCTCCCCTGCGGCCATATGCGCCGCCGCCATCTCCCGGGAAAGCCGCCGGTAGCCCTCCTGCCCCCTGGCCAGAATCAGCAGATGGGGGCCGAGCGGGTCAGGAGAACCGGTGCGCGGCAGCGAGTCCGGTGCGAGAACGTGTCCGCCGGTCGGCACGGCCGGTCCATCGTGCGCAACGCCGGGCGCCGGGCCGAAGCCGACTGCGTGCGCCTGCCCGTAGTCCGGCGCGGCCGATGCGCCCGGATCAGACATATCGTCAGCCGTACCATCCGGTACACGGGTTCCCCGCGCGACACGTCTTCCGCCCCGAGGTACAGAACGGCGCCGGACCGCATCCCCTCGGCCCGGCGCCGCCTCCGCATCGGTTCCCAGTGACAGTTCGGCACCGAAAACCGTTGGCATTCCCCATTCCCTGGCCGCCTCGGCGAACCGGACGGTCCCGTAGAACCCGTTGTGGTCGGTGAGCGCGAGCGCTTCCAGACCGAGCCGCACCGCCTCCTCCACCAGCTCCTCCGGCTGACTCGCGCCGTCGAGGAAGCTGTAGGCGGAGTGCGTGTGTAACTCCGCGTAGGGCACCGTCTGGCCGGTCGGCCGGTCGAGCCCGGCGGCGTGGTACTCGCCCCGCTTGCGCGACCAGGCCGGACTGTCGCCGCCGTCGCCGGGGTGCATGCCTTCCGCGGGCCTGCCGCTCGGCTTGCCCGAGAGTACCCGTTCCAGCTCCGACCAGGTCGGCGGACCGTTGCTCCAGCCCATGCACCCACTCCTCTCACGACCCCCGCATCACCGAACCCCTTTCCTGGTGCCGGACAACTCAATGCGCGGGCAAGCGCTCCATGGACCGCGATTCCAGCGCGGACTCCACATGACCCAGACCCGCGCGGATCACCGCACCGTAGGCATCGTTGGCGAGCACGTCCAGATGCCCGCGCGCGATGGCCAATTGCATCCGCGCCATCTCGAAGTCACCGACGCGGCGATGACTGTCGGCCAGGTTCAGATACAGCGAGGGCAGAAACCCGCGCAGCCCCTCATCGAGCGGGATACCCGGCCCGAACACCGCGGCCAGCGCCCGCTGATCCCACAGCAACGCACCCTCCGGCAACTCCTGCACATCGGCCAGGTGATGTGCCACCACGCAGCGATGCAACGGGTCGCCGCCTTCCCCTATTTCGCTCCACAGCCTGGTCAGCGCCGCGCGCGCCGCATCAGGGTCGCCACCGCCGAGCCGCACCGCGGCATAGATGTCCGCCATCCGATCGTCCGCCATGTGCACCAGTATCGCACATACGTTCGAATATTAGCGAGAGGCATTCGAACATATTTTCGAGTTTCCCGAAGGGCCTGGCTCTGGAACTTACTTCGGAGTAAGTTCAGGGGTAACGAGCTGCAAAGGAACAGTGATGTCTCAGGTTTCCCCAGGTGACCAGGGCCGCAAGCGGCGCGATCTCACCGGCAGACACATCGTGATCACCGGGGCGTCCTCCGGGATCGGGCGGGCCGCCGCACTCTCGGTCGCCGACAAGGGCGGTGTCGTGTTCCTGCTCGCGCGCCGCGCCGACGAACTCGCCGCGGTGGTCGCCGAGATCGTCGACGCGGGCGGACAGGCCTACGGCTACCCGTGCGATGTCACCGATTCCGAATCCGTGGATTCGGTCGTCGAGGCCATTCTCGACCAGCACGGCCACGTCGACATGCTGGTCAACAACGCGGGCCGTTCCATCCGCCGCGCCATCCACCGCTCCACCGACCGCATGCACGACTTCGAACGCACCATGGCGGTCAACTACTTCGGCGCCCTGCGGATGACCCTCGCACTGCTGCCACAAATGCGGATGCGCGGCTTCGGCCACATCGTCAACATCTCCAGCGCCGGCGTGCAGGCGGCCACCCCCCGCTTCGCCGCCTACCTCGCCAGCAAGGCGGCCCTGGATAAGTTCACCGAGGTGGCCGCGGTCGAAACCCTCGCCGACGGCGTCACTTTCACCACCATCCACATGCCGTTGGTGCGCACGCCGATGATCGCCCCCAGCGGCGATCAGGGCCCCTCCGAATCCCCCGAGTGGGCCGCGGGCACGATCGTGCGCGCCCTCGCCGAACGCCCCAAACGCATCGACGTCCCCCTCGGCACCATCGCCGAATACGGCGGCATCCTCACCCCCAAACTCCGCGACCGCATCATGCACCGCTACTACCGCGCGCTGCCGGATTCCCCTGCGGCCAAGGGTGAGCCGGCCGAAGACACCTCAGCCCCGACCCCCCTATCAGATCCGAAACCCCGTTCCGCCGCCCGAAAAGTCACCGGCACCGCCCTGCGTCGCGCGGCCCGCTGGGTACCCGGCACACACTGGTGACACCGGCGTAATCGCCCGATCCGTGGGCGATTACGCCAGCTCTCGGCCTGTCGTAGCGTCGGCCGCTACTACATGATCCCCACGACCGGTGACAAGGATGTCGTGCTCGGCGGCACTAGTTCGCGGGCTCGAGATCGAGGGTGAAGTGGTGGGCGGTGATGGTCAGGTGGTGGCGCATGTAGAGGCGGTGGGCGGCGGCTCGGGTGGGGCCGACGCCGGAGTCCAGGTGGATCGCCGCGCAGTCCAGGCGCCGGGCCTCGGCGGTGAGCCAGCCAAGCAGTCGGTCGGCGTGGCCTCGACCGCGCACCGAGGGAAGGGTGGAGACATCGTCGATGTAGAGGTGGTGGCCCCAGGCGGTGGAGTGGGATTCGCGGAACCCCGCCACCGAAAGCGCTGCCGGAGAACCTGGTTCGAAGCTGCCGACCAACCGATAGCCCGCGGGGCGCAGTTCGGTGTCGATGAACTCGGCCAGCCGGGTTGCCGTCGCCCACTGTGGGCGAAGCTCCAGTAGAGCCGGGCCCGCCAGCTCGGTGTCGTCCTTGCCGATTTCCCGGATGTCGATCATGGAGTCGACGTTAGGGCCGTCGGGTGATCGCACGGGAGAGCCAATCCGCCGCAGTTCCGATAGTCCACCGATGTCACCGGCCATCCGGCGACCCGACCTGATCGTCCCCGCGGCCGTCAGCGGTCGGCGGACTGTTCGGGCTCGGCGGCGGATGGCTCGCAGAGTTGTTCCACCGCAGCGGGTTCCAGGTAGGTGGCCGGTTTGGGGGCGGCGCCGCAGCTGGCTTGGCGAGGGGCGGCGGGGACGGTGCGGGCGGTGACGCGCCAGCGGCGGCCGTCACGATGGGTGACGATGGCGGCGCCCGCCATGGTCGGGTCGTGGGTGGGAGCCCGGTCGGGGTGGACGGTGAGGTCGGTGGCGTTGGCCGGGAACTGTTCGCGCACAGCCACTTCGGCGAGCTGGGAGATCGGGGGGTAGCAGCCGCGGCCGCGGAGACCGGTCAGGGAGACCTCGCCGACGTCGGCCGCTTCGAGCATCGCCTTGGCGGCGGGGGCGTCGACGCGGCCGTAGGTGAGGCCGGAGGGAAGCAGGACGACCGCGGGGGCGAAGCGGTGACCACCGGTGTGCGAGGCCTCCCAGACCCGGCCCGGGTAATCGGCGGCCATGGCGGCGGCGATCGGGCGGCCCAACAGGGCACAGCACTGGTCGCGTTTGCCGTGGGCGCAGACCAAGACCACTGAATCATCCACGCGCACACCGATTCCCGGGGGCGGTCCGTCGACGAGTTGCAGGTCTATGTCGAAGAGCTGGCGCAAGTCGGTGATCTCGAACCGCTCACACCAGGAACCCTCTGGCCGCGAACTGACCAGCAGCACCGTGCGGGTACCGGTGAACTCGTTGCGGCCGGGGCGGCGGATCAGCGTCGGCCGAACCTGCGCCGCTGACGTACGCGCCGCCAGCTCGGCGGTGATCTCCGGACCGAGCACCGCATCACCGATCACATCACCGCCCCACGCACCGGGATGCTCGATACACAGCCATCCGGTGAAGTGCCCCGCGGTACCGAGCAGCGGAAGGTCGGCGGCGGCCGCCGTACACAACATGCCCTCGAATGGGTTCACAGCGCTCCTCCCGCGACCGAGCCTTCCGGGGCGATCCCCCGGACAGGCGTCGTTTCACTCTAGAACCGAGCTACGAGCGGAGGTGACAGCGGTTCGGTGGGCTACTCGTAGACGCCCTCGGCGTGCCATTGCGCCGCGTCGTAGACGAGGAGGACGGCGCGGATCTCGGTGGGGTCGGCGTCGAGCTGGACTTGGACGCGCACGGCCAGGGCGGCGGGTTCGGCGGTGGACCACCATCGTTCGGTGATCGGCCATGGGCCCGCCCAGCCCAGTAGCGCCCACTGCTTGCTGCCCCAGCGCAGGCTGGTGGGGGTGGCGGTGAACAGGCCGCGGTCGGTGACCAGGACGGGGGCGCCGTCGGCGGCGGTCAGGTGCACGATCGGGCGGTGCAGCAGGAGCAGGGTGGGGGCGGGTTCGGGGAGTCGACCCGGCCAGGGCTGGGCGGGGTCGGCGGCGGGGGTCAGTTCGTCGCCGAGGGCGATCATGGTGATGCGTTCGGCGGGGCCGCGGCCGCCGCTGAGCACTCCGATGCGGACCGCTTCGCCGCCGAGCAGACCCTGCACACGGACCAGGGCGCGGCGGGCACGTTCGGTTTCCTCGCCCTCGCCGCCCCACAAACCCAATTGCAGGGCACCGGCGGCGACCACCTCGACCGGTTCCAGCGCGAGCGCCACGATCGGGCCGGTGGGGCGGGCGCGGTGGGTGAGCCAGCCGTCGAGTTGCCAGCGGACGCGGTCGGCGGTGTCGGCGGGGGTGAGCGGGCGGGCGCAGCGCCAGATCCTGGTCAGCTCCTCGCCCGTCTCGGTGCGCGCGGTCACGGCGAGCCGGGTGCAAGCCACGCCCGCCGCCGACAGCACCGCGTGCAGCCGGGTGGACAGCTGCCTGCCCGCGAACGCGGCCGCGTCGACCCGGTCGATGGGTGGATCGCAGGCCAGCTCGACGGTCAGTTCCGGGGCGGGGCGGCGCGCCGACGGTGGGCGTTCGGGCAGGGCGCGGGCGGTGCGATGGGCGAGCACGGCGTCGGCGCCGAATCGGGAGGCCACCTCGGCGGGAGACAGGCGCGCGAAATCGCCGATGCGGCGTAAACCCAGGCGGCGCAACAGATCTACCAGGTCTTTGCGCTCGGGCGCGGCCAGGCTCGGTTCCACCGCGAGCTCCGAGACCGGGAGCGCAGCGAGGTACCGCGCGCCCTCCGCCGGCGCCACGATCGCCCCGCGCCTGGCCGCGATCACCGCTGTCGACATGGCGTCGGCGATCCCGACCTGCGCCTCGGCTCCCGCCGCGGCGACCGCATCGATCAACCGCACCACCGCGGCCTCCTCCGAACCGAAGTACCGTGCGGCACCGCGTGCCCCGAGCACGATGAGCCCCGGCCGCAACACCTCCACGCCCGGCACCGTCGCATCGACAGCACCGACCACCGGCTCGAACAATCGCGCATCCCGATCCGGATCATCCTGCACGACAACGAGTTCCGGACAGCACCCCTGCGCATCCCGCCGCCGCATCCCCCGCCGCACCCCGTCGGCCCGCGCGATCGCCGAGCACGCGACCACCGAACTCCCCCGCAACACCGCGATCGGCCGATCCGCCCCGACCCCGGCCACAGCGGCTGCCGCGACCGCGGGCCAGTCCGGGCACCACACCGCCAGCACCCGATCAGCGCGCGTCACAACGACACCACGCCCATCAATCCCACTGCCCGCGCGCGCACGCCCCACACGGCACCGGATCCGGCCTGCGCACGATCCCCGGACAACGGGCCAGCGGTCATGAGACCGCCTCGCGTAATGCGGTGACTTTGGTTGCGCCGCTGACGGTTTCGCGAGGCAACCATTCGGTGCGGCCGGCCTTGGCGCACAGGTCCATGTGGCCGTGGCGGGTCTGGCCCGCCTTGGCGCTGACGCGCACGTCGAGGCAGACCGAGCGCAGCCGGCCGCGACCGGAGCCGAGGCCGCGGTAGCCGGTGACGCGGGAGTCAAGGCGCAGGGTCGGGTTGGCCCATTCGCCCGCGACGACCAGGGTGGCGCCACGGTTGCGGGCACGGGCGGCGAGGACGCGACAGCGGGCGGGTGGGACGACGAGGCCGCCGAGTCCGAGGACCACCAGGTCGAGGCCGTCGAGCAGGACCGCGGCCACCTCGGCGGGATCGGGGCCGGGGTCGGCGATCACCGCCAGGTGGGACAACTGGGCGCCCATCTCCGCGGCGGCCAGCAAACCGAGCCGGGGCAGGCCGACCACCGCCGCGTGACCGCCGTTTCCGGTGACCGCGGCGAGCAGCCCGGTCAGCAGGGAGTGCGCGCCGGTGTAGGCGACCACCGCGCCTTTGGGCAGCCCACCCTCGGGCAGCAGGTCGGCCAGCGGTGGTGGTACCGGCAACAGATCACGGCGCAATGGCTGCTCACGCGGTATATGCCCGGTCGCGGACTCACCACGTCCCGGCACTGCGGCCATCCGCCTGCGCAGCTCGTCGAGCATGCCCCGATCGGGCGGCAACGCTTCCGAACCCATCAACACCACCTACTTCCACGATGGACCCGCGAGCGGAAAACCGCCCTGCGCCGAAACAGCAGCACCGTTTCAGCTATCGATCGTATTCGAATATACGTTCGATAGCGACCAGCGTGACACCCACCCCCTCCCCGTGTCCACCGGAGATTTCGGACCGGGCTGATACGGTATTTTTCGACTGACTGGTCGATATCAAGGGGGAGCGTGGTGGCCGAAATCCGGCGAACACAGGCGCAGCGGCGCGCCGAGACCAGTCGTGCGCTGATCGACGCGACCATCGACACCATTGTCGAGAAGGGGTACGCACAGGTCAGCGTCAAGGAGATCTGCCGCCGCGCCGGGGTTTCACATGGGGGGCTGTTCGGCCGGTTCAGCACGTTGTTCGATCTGGTTGCCGCGGCGGCGGCGGAAGTCGGTGTGCGCCAACGTGAACAGTTCGTCGCGAAGATGGTCGAGCTGCCCGATCGTTCCGACGTCCGGGCGTTGCTCACCGTGTGGCGTGAGGTGGCTCGCGATCCGATCAACGCGGTGTGGCGCGAACTGATCGTCGCCGCACGCACCGACGTGGCGCTGCGGGAGAAACTCGCGGTCGTCCGCTACGACTACGGTGCCGCCATGCTGGCCGATGGTGTGAAAAATCCTGTTCTGGAAGGACTTTCGCAGGAACAGGCGTTCGCGCTCGGCTCGATGGTGCTCTTCTGTCTCGACGGCGACGCGATCAACGCGGGCCCGTTCCCCGAACCACAGTTCGAACAATTGCGGCTCGACGCGTTGACCACCATGGTCAACGGCTATCTCGCCGCGCAGCGCGAACCACGCCCGTAGGCGGAACGCCCCCAGCACGTCCCGCCCACGGGTGCCCTCAGCGCTGGGCGCCCAGCGCCTGTCCGACCAGCGTCGCCACCATGGCGTTGGCGAACTCCGGCAATACGGTGGCGTTGGCCGGGTCGTTCGCGGTCGTGGCAACGGTGGTCGTCGTGCAGCCGGGGCCTTGGACCGGGCCTTCACCATCCAATGCCCTGGCGACCCACGCCATCACACCGCCTGCCGCGGTGAGCGCGACAACGCCGTGCGTGCCGACGATGCTGTCGGGTGTCGCATCGCGCACGTACGTGATCGACGCGCCGTCGGCGCAGTAGCGGGCGACCAGGTCGTCGATGCCGCCGATCCAGCTCACCTCGTCGTTGACGCCGTTGACCACATACAGTGGCGCGCTCGGTGTTTCCGCGCCCCGCTTGCGCGCGTCGACCTCGCGGCCGAGGACCGGGTCGGCCAGCATCACGTCGATCGGCGCGTTCAGCCATTCACTCACCCGCTTGAAACGGTTCGCCGACACGGTGGTCGCGGTGCATTCCACGCCGGCGAGATTGCCGTGGGTCAGGGTGTGCGACGGCATGCACTCGCGTTGGACCGCGTCATAGGCCACTGGAACGACAGCAACGGTCGCTGTTCGGCGGGCCCCCGCGGAATCAGCACCGTGGTGACCGCGGCGTGAGGACGTCCTTCCCCGTCGGTGGTGCGGTACAGCAACTGCCAGGCCTGCGCGTTGACGGGGAATTGCAGCAGCATCTTCGTGGCGACAGGTCGGCTCGCCAGGATCGCGCCCGGCGCGCTCGACTCGAAACCCGCTGGTGGCGTGTAGAAGTCGTCGACCACCTCGGCGGCGCCGTGCCCCGCCGCTGTGATCGATCCGACCGCGATCAGCGCGCTGACCAATAGTGCCGACCAGCGCGTTCGCCGTCCGACGCGGCCTGTCCGTCTGGGAAATCTCATCAATCCAACTCTCGATCCGACAGCGTTGTCATCAGGCGGGCGCGCACCGCTGTCCGGACGCTACGTGACCGCGCTCACGGAATCAAGATTTCGACCGATCGAAATATTAATACCGCTGAACCGCCACCCTCGAGATCCCGGCCAGTCAGCGTTATATTCGGCTACCCTCGCACCCGTGACCGAACGTGCTCGTCCCCATATCGGCCCCGACTACCTGGTCGCGGGCCGCTACCGCCTGCAGTCCAAGCTGGGCGGGGGTGGCATGGGTGCGGTCTGGCTCGCGACCGATCGGTTGCTGAACCGCGAAGTCGCGATCAAGCAGGTGCTGTCCACCGCGGGACTGAGCGCGGCCGAGGCCGAGGCACTCCGCAGCAGCATCGTGCACGAGGGCCGGGTGGCCGCCAAGCTGTCGCACATCCACGCCGTCGCCGTGCACGACGTGGTGATCGAGGCGGGCGAGCCGTGGCTCGTCATGGAGTACTTACCCTCGCGCAACGTGGCCAAGGCGCTCGCGCTGGTCGACACCTTGCCCGCGGTCGAGGTGGCCCAGATCGGCGCGCAGGTGGCCGACGCGCTCGCCGCCGCGCACGCCGCCGGCATCGTGCACCGCGATATCAAGCCGGGCAACATCCTCGTCGCCGACCGCGGCAACAGTGTGGGCCTGGCCAAACTCAGCGACTTCGGCATCTCGCGCGGCGCGGGCGACACCCACGGTGACGAACCCGACGGCGTGATCACCGGCACCCCCGCCTACCTCCCGCCCGAGGTCGCGCGCGGCGCCGAGCCCACCGAGGCCAGCGACGTGTTCTCCCTCGGCGCCACCCTCTACACCGCGCTGGAAGGCCAGCCGCCGTTCGGTTTCGACTCCGACGAGCACGACGTCGTCGCCGCGGCCGCGATGGGCCGGATCATCCCGCCCACCCGCAGTGGCATCCTCACCCAGCCGATCCTGCACATGCTCGAGCCCGCGCCCCAGCGTCGCCCTACCATGGCCGAGGCCCGCGACGAAATCCTCACCGCCGCCTTCGGCCCCGGCACCGGCGCCTACATCCTCGGTGTGCCGCTGCGCACCGAAGACGGCACCATTCCCGCCTGGTCCACCCGCAACTCCGCCAGCGGCCTTCGTAGCCCCAACTCCTCCCCCCTTCCGCGCCCGCACCGCGCCCCGCTCGCCGCAACCGCCGCACCCCAGCAGCGCGGCGGCGGCTTCATCGACAGCCTCCCCAACGGCGCCCCCCTCGCCATCGGCGCCGGCGTGCTGATCGGCCTGATCATCCTGATCGCGATCATCATCGCCGTGATGTAGAGCCGCGGCCCTACCGCGCTTCACTCGATGCGGCGCCGATGCGCCCATCGAGTCAGCGCGTTCCGGTTCGACTGTTGTGTCTTACGAAGCACATTCGACGCGTGCGTCTCCACGGTCTTCACCGAGATGAACAAGGATTCGGCGATCTCCCGATAGGTGTAACCACGCGCCAGCAAGCGCAGCACCTCCAGCTCACGCGGGGTGAGCGAGTCCAATTCGGGATCCAGTGGCGGCTCGGGAACCGGTGAGCGCCCGGTGAACGAGTCGAGCACGAACCCGGCCAGCCGCGGACTGAACACCGCGTCCCCGCCCGCGACCCGGCGGATACCGTCGGCCAGCTCGGCACCGGAAATCGTCTTGGTGACATATCCGCGCGCCCCCGCCCGGATCACCGCGATCACATCCTCGGCCGCGTCGGACACGCTCAACGCCAAACACACCGGCCCCGCGGCGATCCCGCTCAGCACCGCCACTCCGCCGCCATCGGGCATGTGCACATCCAGCAGCACCACGTCCGGCTTCGCGGCATCGATCCCCGCGACCGCCTCTGCCACCGCCCCGGCCTCACCGACGACCTCCATATCGGTCTCCCGGCTCAGCTCGGCTCGCACCCCCGAGCGGAAGACCGCGTGATCGTCGACCAAGAACACCCGCACACTCACTACCAGACTCCTCGTTCGAACCGTCTCGATCGACCTGCTGTCATCGGTACCACACCGCGGTGTCCGGGCGTCGAAATCGGCTCGGGTTGGGTGCGGTCGCGCGCTCAGCGATCGGTGGGATGGTCCCGCGTCGGCGTGCGGTCATCGGGGCGGGGCGCGGTGGCGGCAGTGTCGGCCTCGGGCCGGTCGACCCGGGTGCCGGAGTCGATAGGACCTGCGTCCGATCCCGATGTCGCGTCGTCGCTCGCGACCTCCTCCGGCTCGGAGGTCCCGGAGTCGGTGCGCGGCATGACAATCCGGACCTCGGTGCCACGCCCGAGGGTCGAGTCGATCTCGGCGGTGCCGCCGCGGCGCTCGATCCTGGCGCAGATCGACTTGGCCACCCCGCGCCGGTCGGCGGGCACCGCCGACACATCGAAACCGGCGCCGCGGTCGCGCACGAAGATGCTCACCTGGTGGGGTTCGGTCTCGGCGAACAGGTCGATCTCGGGGGAGTCGGCGTGTTTGGCGGCGTTGACCAGCGCCTCGCGGGTGGCGCCGAGCAGGGCGGTGAAATGCTCCTTGGGCAGGCCGGCGCCGGTGTCGCCGGGATCCATCGCGACATCGCCGACGGTGACCGGGGTGACCTTCACCCCGTGCTGGTCCTCCACCTCGCCCGCGATGGTGCGCAGCGCGGTGGCCAGGCTGGACTGGGCGGGCGCGGTGTCGTCGAAGAGCCACTTGCGCAGTTCGCGCTCCTGGCTGCGAGCCAGACGAAGCACCTCCTGGGGGTCCTCGGCCTGACGTTGGATCAGCGCGAGCGTTTGCAGCACCGAATCGTGCAGGTGGGAGGCGATTTCCTCGCGTTCCTCATTGCGGATGCGGGCGCCGCGCTCGGCATTGAGCGCGCGGACCATGCGCAACCACAGCGGCACCGTGAGCAGACCCGCGCCGACCAGGGTGACCGCCACCGCGATCAGTGCCGACCCGAGCGAACTGAGATCGATCCTGGCCAGCACCACCACACCGAGCCCGACCACGATCAGCGTCGCCCCGGCCACGATGCGCGACCAGGTGACCACCGAGGGTCGCGCGGGCAGCCCGAACAGGGCCCGTGGCCCCGGCGCGGCGACATCGTATTCGCGCCACACCAGCGCGGCGCCGACCGCGACCACCACGATCGGCGCGATCACCTTCGCCGCTGTCCCCTGGAACAGCCACCCCACCGTCACCGCGAGCCCGAGCCCGAGCAGGGCCAGCCCGATCGCCTGCCTGCGCTCGTCACCGGTGGGTTTCACGGCGTCCGCGCCACCAGGAGTGAAGATCCACAGCAACCCGTACGCCACCAGCCCCGCACCGACCAGCGCGGACAGCAACACGAACGCCAGCCGCACCTTGATCACATCGACACCGAGATGGTCGGCCAGACCACCCGCGACACCCCCGACCACCCGCCCACCGCTGCGGCGAACCAGGCGCGGGGTCTGCGGCACCGGCGCGCCCATCGGCTCAGGACCGGGGACGGGCAGCATGGGCCGATAGCCACGGGGCACGCCATAGCCCTGCGGATACTGCGTGTAACCCGGCGCGGTCCGGTACTGCTGCGGGGGAATGTATGGCTGCGGCGGCCCATAAACCACCGGCTCACCCCCGAACGCGCGCGCTACGAAACGATGCGGACCGCGCAGCCGGTGCCCACCGAACCACGGATTCGCCGCGGCCCCCGGCCCATCGGAGGGCCCCGCCGATCCGCCGGGCACATTCGAATGGCCGGGCGCGGCGGCAGGCGGATACCCACTCGCGGCAGCCATCGGCACACGAGCCGCCGCGGCCGTCGCTGGGTTACCGACCCCCGGCTGGTGGCCGAGCGCGGAGTTCGGGCCGCGGGTCGCGTTGTTCCCCGGGACACTGCCGTACCCGTAGGGGTACCCCTGGGTGGCGTCGCGGGCGGGAACAGACGGATCCATGCTCTCGATAGTGGCACGCGAGACGGTGTGCCGACATCAGGAAAGTCCCTGATCTCGTCCCCGATGTCGACGATCCGGCCCTGACCTGCGCGGCAGCTGTCCGGTCCGGACAGAAATCAGGTCCTACCTGGGCGTATGCCCGATCCGGTGGCGGACCGCGACGACCGCACCGGACCGCCGGACCGGAAACCCCACCCCAGGGTCCTCAACAGGTCCTTTAAGCCGATGCGCGGTCGCTCCGAAAGCCCGGCCGCACAGGCTCTTCCTACGTTGATGGCGGGCCGGAACTGCGGCCGCCGCTTCAGGGGAGGAACTACGTGAACATCATCACCACCGTGCTGGGTGCCGCCACTATCGGACTGAGCACCCTCGGGATGACACCGATCGCTTCGGCGACGCCGATGGCACCGCACGAGAAGACCTACCACGGGCCCGCGGGCTTCGAACTCACCCTCGGCCATACCGAGGAGTCCTACCGGCTGGTCCCCCCGCTCAACGCGATGCCGACCAATCGTGAGGTGTTTCTCGACAACACCGCCTACGTCACCGCACCGCCCGGCGCGACCGGTGAAATCACCTCCGGCTATCTCGTCGCCTGCGCGGTGGACCTGACGCTGTCGGTCGGGCTCGACGGTGGCATCTCGGTGGACGCGGGGGCGAGCATCGGGTTCGGCTCGTCCGGTCCCGATGCGTCCGCCGACATCGGTCCGTCGATCTCGGCCGGTATCGATCTGAGCCTGTCGCTCGCACCGGGCGAGATCAAGAAGATCGACGTGGGATCGATGTCCCTCGGTGCGGGCACCACCTATCTGGTGAACCGCGACTTCCATCTGATGGTGGGCAACTGTGGTGGGCCGCTCAACATCTATTCGTGGGCGACCGTCACCGCGAGCACCGGACAGGTGAGCGCGACGAACTCGATC
This sequence comes from Nocardia sp. IBHARD005, assembly GCF_052814245.1. Lineage (NCBI taxonomy): Bacteria > Bacillati > Actinomycetota > Actinomycetes > Mycobacteriales > Nocardiaceae > Nocardia > Nocardia sp. IBHARD005. The sequence goes on along the minus strand of NZ_CP199935.1, from coordinate 1,040,886 downwards.
TTCGGCGACACCATGTTCCTGTGAGCCGACCCGGGACCCGGCCAATCGCCGGGTCCCGGCCGAGCCGAATACCATGTCCCTCAGTCGTTTTCATCGAACGGGGGGTTCCTTGACCATCAGTGATATGCAGAGCTCTTCGCCGCGTGCGCATTTCGCCCAGCGGTTCGCCGAACTCTATGCGGCAGCGGGCAATCCGACCTTGCGTCGAGTCGCAGCGGCCACCGAACGTCGGATGCGCGGCGCCAAAGCGGGCACACCGTCACCGCAGCGGATCAGTGATTGGAAGGCCGGGCGCAATGTGCCCGCTCGCTTCGAATCACTACTGCCGGTAGTCCTCACACTCGTCGAGATGACCGAGAAGTCCCAGCGCGACCTTCCGCGCGCACTGGCCGATCCGCACGAATGGCGACGGCTGTGGCAGGAGTCGGTCACCTGGACCGCGGCCGCGGGCGACGGCGAGACCTGCCCATACCCCGGCCTGCGGGCCTACCTCCCCGAGGAGCACACCATGTTCTTCGGACGCGAGCAGGCCACCGCCGAATTCGTCGAACTGGTCCGCGCTACCACCGGCATCGTCGTATTGATCGGCGCGTCGGGCGCGGGCAAGTCCTCGCTGCTGGCGGCGGGCCTGCGACCGGCGATCGACCTGCCCGCCGCCACCATGACACCGGGTGCGACGCCGACCGCCGGACTCGCCGCGACGCTGACCGACGACCTGCGGGTCCTGATCGTCGACCAGTTCGAGGAACTGTTCACCCTGTGTCAGGACGAGGCCGAACGGGTGGCATTCCTGGCGACGCTCGCCGACCAACCCGATTCGCCGACGGTCGTGCTGGCGCTGCGCGCCGACTTCTACGAACGATGCCTGCACTATCCGATATTGCGGAACAGCTTGCAGCGCAACAACTACCTCCTCGGCGCGATGTCCATGGACGAGGTGTCGCACGCGATCACCGGACCAGCGGCCGCCGCCGGTCTCACCCTCGAACCCGGTTTGGAAGAGCTGGTGCTCACCGAACTGCGCGGGCTCGGCGGGCACCTCAGCACCGACGGCTACGACCCCGGTGCCCTGCCACTGCTGTCACATGTGATGGCCGCGACCTGGCAGCAACGCGAAGGCCGCAAACTCACCGTCGCCGGTTACCGCAAGACCGGCGGGGTGGCCGGGTCGGTCGCCGAGACCGCCGAACTGGCCTGGAGCGAGCTCACCGCGGCGCAGCAGGACGCCGCGCAGGAGTTGCTGGGCTCGCTCGTCACGGTCGGGCAGGACGCGCGCGACACCAGACGAACCGTCGACCGCGCCGAATTGCTCGGCCGCAGCGGCGATCCCGACGCCACGGCGCAAGCGCTCGAAGTGCTGGCGGCCAGCAGGCTGATCGCTCTCGACGCGGGCTCGGTGCAGTTCTCCCACGAGATCGTGCTGACCGCATGGCCCCGGCTGCGCGGCTGGATCGACACCGACCGGGTCGGGCATCTGGTGCGTCAGCGGCTCGAGCACGATGCAGCCGAATGGGAAGCAGCGAAACATGATTCGGCGCTGTTGTATCGCGGCACCCGGCTCGACAATGCGACCGAACACACCGGAGGTGCCCCGATCAGTCCGCGGGTGCGCGCCTTCCTCAAAGCATCGCGGCGGGCCGTCCGGATCGGTGGGCGCTGGCGGATCGGGGCGATCGCGGTGGTGCTCGCGCTGCTTGCCACCGGTGTGATCGCCGTCGACCGCAGCAGGCTCGCCGATCAGCGTGCACTGGACCGCGACTACGCCGAACTGGTGGCCGCGGCCCACCGGACCAGGAGCAGCGACCCATCGATCTCGGCCCAGTTCCTGTTGGCCGCGTATCGAATCCGGCCCGACGATGCGACGCGCACCCAGCTGTTGAACAGCCAGGATTCACCGCTGGCCGTCACCGTGCCCGCCCACGAGCGGGGCGTCTCCGTGCTGGCTTATCGCCCGGCCGACGCGCTGCTGGTCTCGATCGACTACGTGGGCGACACCGCCTTCTGGGATCTGCGCGATCCCGCACGACCGCGCCGGCTCACCACCTCGCTCGGCACGAGGACCGACCACCTCGAATTCGTCCCTGGTAGCTCCGACGCGGTCACCATCGGTAATTCCGGTACCCAGCTATGGGATCTCGCCCGCCCCGAGTCTCCCCGTCTGATCAACACACTCGATACCCTCCGCGGCGACACGATCGCCGTCGATCCGAGCGGAACGCGACTCGCCGAACTCGACGGCTCGACGCTCACCCTCTGGGACATCCGCGATCGGTCACGGCCGTCGCGCACCGCCACCCGTGCACTGTCCGGTGACAACCACACCGTCGAATTCGGTCCAGGCGGCATGCTGCTCGCCGTCGGCACCGTCACCTTCGAAGCCGACAGTCCCGACACCGTGCAGTTGTGGGACACAACGGCCGCGCGTCCCCTCGGCCCGCCGATCTCCACGACGGGCAGAGACGTCCTCCGAGCCGTCGCCCTCAGTCCGGACGGCACCCGGCTGGCCATCGGCACGCACGGTTCGAAGGGCGCTGGCAGCGCACCGTCCGGCCAGTTCGAACTCTGGGACATTACTGATCCGCACCACCCGCGCGCCTTCGCCTCGACCCGAGTCGACAACGATGCGCTGGCCTCTATCACTTTCCACCAGGACGGAAACCTCCTCGCCACCGGCTCGGACGAGGCCGCACGACTGTGGAACATCGCCGACCCGGACCAGCCGATGCAAGCAGGCCCCACCCTGTCAGTGAGCCCGGCCGCCTGCCCACAGGCCCGGGTTTCCCTGTGCAGCGGCGGGCCGACGTCGTTGCTCTTCATCCCCGGCGAACCGATACTCCTCGGCGCGGGACACGACGGACTGCTGCGCACCTGGACACTGCCCCGATCGACGGTCGACGTGATTCCCAGCATGCCCTCGGGTCCGACGTTCGATCGAACCGGCGATCGGATGGCCATGCTGGCCCGGACCGGCGACGTGGTCGTCTGGGACACCACCGATGCCCGTCGCCCGGCCCGGCTGACCACGATTCCGGGCGCACCGGGGCTGTCGAACCTGGCGCTGAGTTCGGACGGACACACACTGAGCCTGCACGACCTGATGGGCAATCGACGGATCGTCTACGGCCTCGACGATCCACGTCATCCGCGCCCATTGCCCAACTGGCCGACCGGCGAGGCCGAGTACTCGACGATCCAGGGCAACCGGATGCTGCTGACCTTCACCGACTCGGTCCAGATGTGGGATGTCACCGACCGCAGCGCGCCCAAGCCCCTCGGGCCGCCGATCACCGCGCGGGTCGGGAAGGTCATCGGTGGCAGCTTCAGCCCGGATGGCAGCCTGGTCGAAGTGGTAATCTCCGACCGCCGTGGCGACTGGGATGATCACCTCTTCCTCCAGATCTGGAATCTGGACGACCCGACGCGCCCACGCTTGATCACCGAAACCGACGTGGAACCCTCTACCGTCCCACAGTCCCAATTCCTGCCCGACAACCGAACCATCGCCCTCACCAAGGGCGATCACTTCGGCCTGTGGGATACCGACGCACCGGAGAGGTTCATCGCGCTCAACGACGCGGTCCGCACCGAAATCGGACCGATCAGCTGGATATCGGCGTCAGCGGACGGCACCGAGCTGGCCGTGTCGAGTGACGACGGCACGACCGGCCTGTGGAACCTCGACGACCCACACGCACCGCGAAAGTACAGCGGCCCGCTCGGGCCCGCCGACGGCCGCTACCGGCAGGTGACCATGCACCCACGCGGCGAACAGCTCATGATCGTCACCGACAACGGCCAGCTCGGCGTGTGGGACCTCGACGCCGAGACCGTCGCCACCCGGATCTGCGCGTCCACCGGCCAACTCACCGAAGCCGTCTGGCGCGGTCACATCGCGAACGTGCCCTACCGCTCCCCCTGCCCCTGAACCCGGGAAATTCTCAGGGTTACCCCCGATGTGCGAAAGGGGTCGCTCGGCACACCATGGATGGCATGAGCAGAACGAGCTTCGCCGACCAGGTTCACCAGATGTGGCAGACGCGGCCCGTCCGGCTGCCTCGGCAGGGGCCGATCGCCGGGGTGTCGGCGGGGTTCGGGTTGCGGTACGGGGTGGATCCGGTGCTCGTGCGGGTGGCCTTCGTGGTGTCGACGATCTTCGGTGGGGCAGGGATCATGCTGTACCTGCTGGCCTGGCTGGTGCTCGGGTCGGCGGGGAACGAGGTGTCGGCGGCGCAGGCCTTGTCGGCGCACGATCGGGGGTCGCATTCGCAGACCAAGACGATCGTGCTGATCGTCGCGCTGGCTATCTCCGTGTCGACCATGGGGCCGATCGGGCTGGGGATGGGCGGGGCCGGAGTGGTCAGCCTCGGACTGATGCTCGCCGGCTGGTGGATGCTGTATCTGCGTCATCCCGAGCTGCCGGCGGGGTTCGATGCCTACCGCGCTCCGCTCGGTACGACGGGCTACCCGGGTGCGGGCTACCCGACCGGTGGCCCGGTGCGCGGCTATCCGTACAGCCCGGAAGTACCGCCGACCGGGATGTACACGCCCTACACCAAACTCCCCGACGCCTACGTCCCCGATCCGGTGACGACGGTCATCCCCCGCGCCGAAAACCGCACGGCTACCGCCGAATCCACCCCGCTGCTGCGTGTCGACGCCACCGAGACGGTCGTCCTGCACAAGGACATCGACGAAACCGCCGCGGATTCGGACGACACCGCCCGGATGCCGACAAGCTCGGCCGCGCTGGGGGAAGAGGAGTCGACGCCAACGGTTCGGATCGAGGCCGCCTCCGTTACCGCAGGCGCAGCGGAGGCGCCGGATTCCAGCGCACCCCGGGCCGTCACGAGCCCGACCGCGGGAACAGTGGATCCGATTCGCCCGGTTGATGATTCGGCCGCACCCATCGATCTCGGCAAGCGCGCGGACAGTACCGAGGCCGAGATCGTCGAGGTTCCTGACGAGACCACGTCGCCCGTCGAGGAACCGCGCGCGGAGGAGACCGGCGCAACCGCGGTTCTGCACAAGAACCGACCCGGAACACTCTCTCCCGCACCGGAACCCCCGCGCATCAACGCGCAGGTGCCCAACGGCTGGGACCCGCTCGCCGTGGCGCCACTGGCCTGGGAACTCCCGGAAGCGGTACCCCACTACGCACCCGTCGCACCACCCGTCGCGCCGAAACGTCCACGCTCCCGGCTGACTCCGGTCACCATCGGCCTGGCGATCCTGGCCGCGGCACTGGCAGGTGCCGCAGCGGCGTCGGGCGTCGAATGGATGACCCCCGCGCGAATCGCGGCATTCGCCTTGGCCGTGGTCGGCCTCGGCCTCGTCGCGGGCGCGTTCCTGCGGCGCGGATACGGGCTGCTGGTACTCACCGCCCCGCTGGCCGGGTTCGTAGTGCTTGCCTCCCTGATCGGGCCGATCGAATTCGACAGCGCCACCATGGGCGACCACACCTGGACACCGGTCGCCATCACCGAACTACAGCCGAGCTACGCGGTGAACATGGGCTCGGGCACGCTGGACCTGCGCGGGCTGAACCTCACCGAATCGCGCAGCGTGGAGGTGTCGGTGAACATGGGCGAGGCCAACGTCCTGCTCCCGGCGGACCTGACCGTGAAAACTACTTGCGAGGTCGATATGGGCGAATCACACTGCACCGATGGCATTTCCGGGCCGAACACCCCCGGCGCCCCGGTTCTCGATCTGCGCGTCGCCGTGCACATGGGTGAGGCGGCGGTGCATCGTGGCTGAGCAGAAAAGCGTCGAGACTCGGCGCCGACCCGCGTTCCCCCTGCTGATCATCGGCCTGATCGCACTCGCGGTGAGCGTCTGGGCACTACTTGGCGCACCCACCCCCGACGGCGGCGGGATCCTGCCCATCGGCTGGAGCGTGGTGATCGCGGCCATCGTCATCGGCCTGTTACTCACGCTGACCCCCAGCCGCAAACACCACTGACCGAAGGACAACCCCAGAAACCAGCAATGGCCCGTCACCGTGACGGGCCATTTCTGTATACGGGACCAGTTGAAAGACAAGGGCAATGGACAAATCCGAGAAGCAACCGGAAACCCCACTGGCGAAGGTCCTGCCACCAGCCACCCACCGACCGCACACCGGCGGCTTCCTCCTGGGCAGGCTCCTGCTCAGCCGAGCGCGACCGTCCTGAACCCTTCACCGCGTCGAACAGTCCCGCCCGAACCATGCGCCAGAACGGGATGATTCGGGCATCTACCTGCAATTATCCTCTACACCAACGGTTTGCGAACACCACAACCTGTCAGCTACTTTGTGGCCATGGCAGGCATCCCGATGGGTGAGCGGTTGCGAAGCGTGACTCCGACATCCACCGAGAGCAGCCGGTGATCGACATCGAAAATCAAGCCATCGCACTCGATCTGGTCATCAACGGACCAGACCAGATCGCCCAGGCCTCGGCGGCGGTCGATGCCGCGCTGTCGACACTGTGGCCGGACACGGTGATCGCGAATCGGATGACCCTCGCCGTCCACGAGGCCATCGTCAACGCCGTCCGCCACGGCAATCGCGGCATTCCCCTGGCAACCGCCGAGATCACCCTGCGCGTCATCGGCGACGAACTGGTGGTCGAAATCAGTGATCAGGGACCGGGATTCGACCCCGCACAGGTGCCGAACCCGCGTCTACCGGCGGCACTGCGGTTGCCGCACGGGCGCGGCGTCCTTCTCATGCGCACAGCGATGGACTCGATGTCGGTTACCACAAGCCCCGCAGGAAGGTTCGTCGTCACCCTGCGGACCGTGCTCCCGGCCGGGAGCACGAACACCACAGCGAGGAGAACACCCATGAACGTCGAAACGCGTGTGATAGACGGAGTTACGGTGGTCGACTTGTCCGGGAAGCTCACCATCGGGGTCGGTGACGTCAAGCTCCGTGAAGCAGTTCAGGGACTGCTCACCGACGGCCGTAAGAAGATCGTGATGAACCTCAGCGGCGTGACCGTCATCGATTCCTCCGGGCTGGGGGTACTCGTCGGCAGCTACACGTCCGCGACGAGGTCCGATGCCCTGCTCAAGCTGTCCGACGTGCCGCCCAAGGTGCGGGACATTCTCCACATTACGCAGCTGAGCACCGTGTTCGAGACCTTCGACAGCGAGAGCGACGCGGTCGCCTCTTTCGCCTGACCCAGGCGCGGAAACGACGAGGCGGTGCCGACCCCTCGGGTCAGCACCGCCTCGGCGGAAGTCAGCTCACTCCCACTCGATGGTGCCCGGCGGCTTGCTCGTCACATCGAGGACCACGCGGTTGACGTCGGCCACCTCGTTGGTGATCCGGGTCGAGATCCGTTCCAGCACGTCGTAGGGCAGCCGGGTCCAGTCCGCGGTCATCGCGTCCTCGCTCGACACCGGACGCAGCACAATCGGGTGACCGTAGGTGCGGCCGTCGCCCTGCACACCGACCGAGCGCACGTCAGCCAGCAGCACGACCGGGCACTGCCAGATCTGCTTGTCCAGACCGGCGGCGGTGAGCTCCTCGCGGGCGATGGCGTCGGCCTGGCGGAGCAGCTCGAGCCGGTCGGCGGTCACCTCGCCGACGATGCGGATGGCGAGGCCGGGGCCGGGGAAGGGCTGGCGGGCAACGATTTCCTCGGGCAGACCGAGTTCGCGGCCGACCGCGCGGACCTCGTCCTTGAACAGCAGGCGCAGCGGCTCGACCAGGTCGAACTCGAGGTCGTCGGGCAGGCCACCGACATTGTGGTGGCTCTTGATGTTCGCGGTGCCGGTACCGCCGCCGGATTCGACGACGTCCGGGTACAGGGTGCCCTGGACCAGGAATTCGACCTTCGGGGCCGCACCCGCGGCAGCGCCCTCCTCGAGCACGATGCCCGAGACCGCGTCCTCGAAGGAGCGGATGAACTCGCGCCCGATGATCTTGCGCTTCTCCTCGGGATCGGAGACGCCCTTCAGTTCACCGAGGAACTTGTCCACCGCGTCGACGGTCACCAGCTTGGCACCGGTCGCGGCGACGAAGTCCTGCTGGACCTGCTCGCGTTCACCGGCCCGCAGCAGACCGTGGTCGACGAACACACAGGTGAGCCGGTCACCGATCGCGCGCTGCACCAGCGCGGCGGCCACGGCGGAATCGACACCACCGGACAGACCACAGATGGCGTGGCCGTCACCGATCTGCTCGCGCACACTCTCGATCAGCGAATCGGCGATATTGGCCGGGGTCCACTGCGCGGGGATGCCCGCCAGCTCGTGCAGGAAGCGGCTGAGCACCTGCTGGCCGTGCGGGGAGTGCAGCACCTCGGGGTGGTACTGGACGCCTGCCAGCCGACGCGCGCGATCCTCGAACGCGGCGACGGGAGCGCCCGCGGTGGTGCCGGTGACCTCGAAGCCCTCGGGGGCGTCGGTCACCGCGTCACCGTGCGACATCCACACCGGCTGGATGGTCGGCAGGCCGCCGTGCAGCACACCGCCGTCGATGTTCAGTTCGGTGCGGCCGTATTCGCGGGTGCCGGTGTGCGACACGGTGCCGCCCAGCGCCTGGGCCATCGCCTGGAAGCCGTAGCAGATGCCGAACACGGGCACGCCGAGATCGAACAGCCGCGCGTCGAGTTGCGGTGCGCCCTCGGCATACACGCTCGACGGACCACCGGACAGGATCACCGCCAGCGGCTGCTTGTCGGCGATCTCTTCCACTGTCATCGTGTGGGGAATCACCTCGGAGAACACCCGCGCCTCACGCACCCGTCGGGCGATCAGCTGGGCGTACTGCGCGCCGAAGTCGACGACGAGGACCGGTCTCTGAGTATCTGCCACCGCCACAGTTTAGTGACGGGGTACGACGAGCAAGCAGCGGGCATCGCCGGAGCCGGATGCGCGGTAGTGACTGGGCACGACGCACCCCCAATGTTGGGCGTGGCGCGGTGGCTCTGGCTATCCTCGTGCTCGTGCCATTCGCCCGCGCGATCGATGCCGACATCTACTACGAGGACAGCGGTGGCACGGGTCCGGTGGTGTTGCTCGCCCACGAATTCTTCATGGACCGCACGATGTTCGCCTCGCAGCAGGCCGCACTCGCTCCCGAATTCCGGATTGTCGCCTGGGACGCGCGCGGTCACGGCCGGACCAGAGACCAGCGATTGCCCTTCACCTACTGGACCGCGGCGCGTGACGCGCTGACCGTGCTCGACTCGATCGGCGCCGAACGCGCCATCGTCGGCGGGACAGCGCAAGGGGGCTTCACAGCATTGCGGACCGCGCTGGTCGCGCCGGAACGGGTCGCCGCGCTGATCTTGATCAGTACCGAGGCGCACGGGCCGACCCTTGACCAGTCCACCGCCACCCAGCGGTTCCTCGACGAGTGGCACGACCGCAGCTCCCGCGAGGAAGCCGCGGGCCGCCTGGCCGACTGGCTCATCGGCGACGATACCCGGCACCGCGACATCTGGACCCGCCGCTGGGTCGGCGACGCCCACAGCGGGCTCGACGCCGCCGTCGGCTGCCTGCTCGGGCGCGATTCGGTCCTCGACCGGCTACGCGAGATCACCTGCCCGGCACTGATCATCCACGCCACACGCAGCGGTATCGCGGGCGATCGGGCCCGCACGCTGGCCGACGGGCTCACCGCCTCCACCCTCGTGGAGATCGATGGCGCCCGCCTGGCCGTCACGATGACCCACCCGGAACCGGTCAATACCGCGATCTCCCGGTTCCTGAAGGATCGGGTCTCACTGACCCACGTTCGTTAGCGGACGCTCAGCCCGACCTTCTGGAATTCCTTGAGGTCGGAGTAGCCGGCCTTGGCCATCGAACGACGCAGGCCGCCGACCAGGTTCAGCGAGCCGAACGGGTCATCGGAGGGGCCGTAGAGCACGCGCTCGAGGCTCGGGCGGGTCACCGCGCCGTCGGGACCGTCGAGCCAGGCCTCGTCGACCGGCAGGAACGAACCGCGCGGCACCGAGGGGTGCGCGGTGGCCGAGGGCCAGTACCAGCCGCGACCGGGCGCTTCGGCCGAGGCCGACAGCGGCACACCGAGCATCACGGCGTCGGCACCACAGGCGATGGCCTTGGCCAGCTGACCCGAGGTGGCCACGTCACCATCGGCGATGACGTGCACGTAGCGGCCGCCGGTCTCGTCGAGGTAATCGCGACGGGCCGCGGCCGCATCGGCGATCGCGGTCGCCATCGGGACACCGATGCCGAGCACCTCGCCGGTGGTGGTGGCGCCGGGGAACGAGCCGTAGCCGACGATGACGCCCGCCGCACCGGTGCGCATCAGGTGCAGGGCGGTGCGGTGATCGCTCACGCCACCGGCAACGACCGGCACATCCAGCTCGGCGATGAAGGTCTTGAGGTTGAGCGGCTCGCCAGCGCGAGCGACGGGCCCGGAGGAGGCAGCGCGCGTAACCACGGAGGGCCCCGTGGACGCTGCGAGGACACTGTCACCGACGTGCTCGGCGGAGATGATGGTGCCCTGCACGACCAGCAGGTCGACACCGGCCTGGAGCAGCGCGGGGGTCAGCGCACGGGCGTTCTGCGGGCTCACGCGCACCGAGGTGGTCACCCCGGCCGCACGGACCTGGGCGACGGCGGCGGCCAGCAGATCGGGCTGCATCGGCGCGGCGTGCAGTTCCTGCAGCAGCGAGATGGCCTTTTCGTAACCCCCCTTGTCGACCAGATCCAGCAGCTGGTCGATCTTGGCCTGCACGTCGGCGTGGCGCGCCCACAGGCCCTCGCCGTTGATCACACCGAGGCCGCCCTGGCGACCCAGCTCGATCGCGAACTCGGGCGAGACCAGTGCGTCGGTGGGGTGCGCGAGCACCGGGATCTCGAAACGGTAGGCGTCGAGCTGCCAGGCCAACGAGACCAGCTTCGACGACCGCGTCCGCCGCGAGGGCACGATATCGACGTCGTCGAGCTCATAGGTCCGACGGGCGACCCTGCCCATACCGATTTCGACCATGTCACGCACAGTTGCCTTGCTTTCTGCGCGCTGGCGCGCGCGTGTTCGCGGCCCCGAGGGGTCGTCGGTCAGTCACCGCGGCTTGCTCCTTCGTCGCCTACGCCGCGGCGCCTGACCGACGACCCGGCCGCGAACCGGCCACTTCGTGGCCGCCGCTCCGCGAGGTCGCCGGTGGTGGGGACGTAGTTTTCGAAGGTGGCCATGTCAGGTCAGCCTTCGCTATCGGCCTGCGAACCACAAGCACATGCGTAGCCAAGTGGTCCGCGACAAACGCATCTATTGTACTCAGCCGCGCCCGGAGTAGTTCGGGGCCTCGACGGTCATCGTGATGTCGTGCGGGTGGCTCTCCTTGAGACCCGCCGCGGTGATCTGCACGAACTGCGCGCCCTGGAGGTGCTCGATGTTCTGCGAACCGGTGTAACCCATCGCGGCGCGCAGGCCGCCGACGAGCTGGTGGATCACCTGGTTGACCGGGCCACGGAACGGGACGCGGCCTTCGATGCCCTCGGGGACGAGCTTGTCCTCGGCGAGCACGTCGTCCTGGAAGTAGCGGTCCTTGGAGTACGACTTCGCCTGGCCGCGGCCCTGCATGGCGCCGAGGGAGCCCATGCCGCGGTAGCTCTTGAACTGCTTGCCGTTGACAAGGATCAGCTCACCGGGCGACTCGGCCGTGCCTGCGAGCAGCGAGCCGAGCATCACGGTGGACGCGCCCGCGGCGATGGCCTTGGCGACGTCGCCGGAGTACTGCACACCGCCGTCGGCGATCACCGGCACACCGGCGGCCTTGCAGGCGGCGACGGCTTCGAGGATCGCGGTGATCTGCGGCGCGCCGACACCGGCGACCACACGGGTGGTACAGATGGAGCCGGGGCCCACACCCACCTTCACCGCGTCGACGCCCGCCTCGACGAGCGCTGCCGCACCCGCACGCGTGGCGACATTGCCGCCGACGATCTGGATCCGGTCACCGACCTCGGCCTTGACCTTGGCGACCATCTGCAGCACCTGCGACTGGTGGCCGTGCGCGGTGTCGACGATCAGCACGTCGACCCCGGCGTCGGCCAGCGTCATGGCACGCGACCAGGAGTCCTCGCCGACACCGATCGCGGCACCGACCAGCAGGCGGCCGTCGCGGTCCTTGGTGGCGTTGGGGTACTGATCGGTCTTGACGAAGTCCTTGACCGTGATCAGCCCGCGCAGGCGGCCGTTGCCGTCGACGATCGGCAGCTTCTCGATCTTGTGGCGGCGCAGCAGACCCAGCGCGGCCTCGGCGGTGACACCCTCACGGGCGGTGATCAGCGGCGCCTTGGTCATCACCTCGTCCACGCGGCGGTCCTGATCGACCTCGAAACGCATGTCGCGGTTGGTGATGATGCCCACCAGCGCACCGGTCTCGTCCACCACCGGCAGACCCGAGATGCGGAAGCGGGCGCACATGGCGTCGACCTCGGCGAGGGTATCGGTGGGACGACAGGTGACCGGATCGGTCACCATGCCCGCTTCGGAGCGCTTCACCGTCTCCACCTGGGCGGCCTGATCGGCGGCCGATAGGTTGCGGTGCAGCACGCCCATACCGCCTGCACGCGCCATGGCGATGGCCATGCGCGCCTCGGTGACGGTGTCCATGGCCGAACTCACCAGCGGGGTACGCAGGGTGATGTCCCTGGTCAGCCGGCTGGACGTCTCGACCGAGCTGGGGATGAGATCCGAGGCGGCAGGCAGCAACAGCACGTCGTCGAACGTGAGGCCGAGCATGGCGATCTTGGTCGGATCGTCGCCCCCCGTAGGAGGGCGCACCGCGATTCGTTCGCCCGACACGGGATTACTCATTCGGATCGACCCCTCCTGGTCGTCATAGCTACCGACGCGACTGAACACAATGCGTCGGTGCTCGAGCGGAAAAAAGCTTTCGGATGGTCGGCAAGAACAAAGTCGCCGACGCCTGCATTCCATGGTATCCGGCGCCCGGACACGCCTGTGAAGTGAGCCCTTCCGCAAAACTTGCCCGGTGCATCGCTGGCGCGATGCACCAAGTACTGCGTACCGTGGGGATGTGCGTGACCATCTACCACCTGGCCTGCCGCCGGATCCCTTCGCCGGAGACCCCTCCGACCCGTCTGCCGCGCTCGATGCGATCGAGCCCGGTGAGCCGTTGGATCCTCACGAGCGCCTAGCGGTCGAGGAAGATCTCGCAGACCTCGCCGTATACGAAGCCCTGCTGGCCCATCGCGGCATTCGCGGCCTGGTCGTCAGCTGTGAGGATTGTCGGCAAGATCACTACCACGACTGGGACATGCTGCGGGCAAACCTGCTGCAGCTGCTCGTCGACGGCACCGTCCGTCCGCACGAGCCCGCCTACGATCCCACCCCTGAGGCCTACGTCACGTGGGACTACTGCCGCGGTTACGCGGACGCGTCGATGAACGAGGCGTTCCACGGCGACGGGTTCGACGGGTTCGACAACTGAGCTCTGGCGGCGACTCGGCACAGCTGAGCCTGTCGTAAGGCCCCGCTCCCCCGCTCCCGGTCACGCGTGCGTGGGGGATGACGGGGGCCCGCACCGACAACGCCCCCGAACAACGACGAAGGCCCCGAACCTGTTCGGGGCCTTCGTCGTTGGTTCAATTCATCGTTGCTCAGAGAGCGTCGCTCAGGAAGACGGCACGCGCGGCGGCGCGGGCACGATCGTCACCGCGGGCGGCACCTGCAAGGTGGGGGGCACAGTCGGGGGCAGCGTTGCCGATGTCGGGACCACCGTCGGCACGATCACGACCGACGGTGGTTCGACGATGGTCGTCGGCGGTGTCGTCGGATCGACCGTGACCGGCGGTCGGGTCACCGGCGGCGCGGTGGTCACCGGCGGTTGCGTCGACTCGACCGGCGGAACGAACGGCTTGGTCTCCGGGCCCGGCGTCTGCAGGATCGCCGGCGGCTGGGTGGACGGATCGGTGGTGCTCTGGCCGGGAGCTGTCGGTGCCACCGGCGCGGTGGTGCCCGGGTTGGTCGTCGGGGGGACCTGCACGGGAGAAGTCGGCTTGCCCGCTTCGGACGTGACCGGCGGCAACTGCGCGCCTATCTCCGGCGCGACCTTCACCAGCTGATCACGAAGCAGGTTCCAGCGCGCGATCAGATCCTCGCGCTTGCCCTTGTCGTCGACCTGGCCCGCGTTGGCCGAAGCCTGTTCCAGCCTGGCCTTCGCCTGTTCCGGATTGCCCGAGGTGAGCAGGTTCTCGGCGGCCAGCAGATCCTCGTCGGCGTACTGTACGACGGTGGACTGCGCCTGCTCGCTGAACACGACCTCCTTGACCCGCCACAGCGGATCGCCGGGAGCCGCGCTGTAAGCGAAGGCCGTAATACCGCCGAACACCAGCGACAATGCCGCTGCTGCCCCGAAAATCGGGCGGACCAGCCGTAGACGTCCGCGCGAGGAAGCTCCGACTCGAACCTGCCGCGCGCCGATCTCCTGATTGACCGCTGCGAACACGGTGTCCAGATCAGGGCCCGCGGGCATCGGCTCGGCCAGAAGGTCGGCCCGCCAATCCGCGAGTAACGACGCCAGCTGGAACTCTTCGGGACTGTCGGTACGCACCGGACCATCGCTGGCGATCGCGTCGATCAGCGCATCATCGCTGCGCACCGCCGCAATGTCGACCGGTCCGGAGTCACCGGCATCCTCGGCGGCGTAGGGACCGCTGTTGTGCGATCCGCGCTGCCACACTTTCCGGTCGCCTGGACCGCGCTCGCCATCCCTAGCCATACATTTCACCTGCCCTCGCCACTTGTGACTTCAGTTTCGCGAGCGCCCTGTGCTGGGCAACCCGTATCGCCCCCGCCGTGCTGCCCACGGCGACTGCGGTTTCCTCTGCTGACAGACCCATGACCAAGCGCAGGATCAGGATTTCTCGATGCTTCTCGGGGAGCGTTGCCAGCAGCGTGTTCATCTGCCTGCTCGTCTCCGAGTCGAGAGCCCGCTGTTCCGGTCCCTGGTCGGTGGATATGACATCTGGTACTTCGGCCATCGCCTCCGCCTTGTTACGGGCGGCGTTGCGATGGGCGTCGGCGACCTTGTGCGAAGCAATCCCGTACACGAAGGCCATGAAGGGCCGACCCTGATCCTGATAGCGGGGCAGGGCGGTCATCACAGCCATACAGACCTCTTGCGCAACATCGTCCGCGGAGAGCTGTCCGCGCTCCGCGGCTCCGATCCGTGCCCTGCAGTAGCGAACCACCAAGGGACGGACCAGTTCCAATACCCGAGCTAAAGCGGTCCTGTCGCCCTGCGCAGCCGCAGCGACGGCGAGGTCCAACTCTTCGCCCATATGCGTCATCGTCAGAGATTTTCCTGGCGTTACGAGTGGCGCGGCCGGATGTGACCGAGCTTCCACCGAAAAGGCGGAACGGACTAACAATACCGACCCCCGGATCGGTCGCCAGCGGGCGTGGCCGCTTCTCACCGAGCTCTAAGAAAGATCATCCGCAGCGAATCACGCACCCAGCGGGGCGATGTCGCCACCCCAGGCCCGTAGAACGGCGCCATGATCTGCGGCTTCGCCGGCCGCGGCGCGCGCGTGCGCCGGTGCGGCGACTCCCGAGCGCAGCATCGCGGTGGCCCAGCGCAGTGGGAGAAGGCCGTTGTCGCGGCAGCGCGCGTCGACCCGGCCTGCCAGTTCCGCGGACTCGGCGAGGTCACCGGTCGCGGCGGTCGCGGCCGCGACGAGCAGTGCCGATTTCACCTGGTGGCGCACCGAGGGCAGCGCCGCGGCGAGGTCGACGGCCGCGACCGCCTCGCGCAGCGCTCGGCCCGCTTCACCGCAGGCGAGGGCGGTCTCGGCGCGCACCCAATGCCAGCGCACCTCCGCTCGCGGGGGCGCGTCGGCGAGCAGTGGCCGCACGCGGCCGAGCAGTCTGTGGGCCAGGCCGAGCCGGCCGGTGCCGAGCGCGTCGGCGGCTAGCCCCGTATACGCGTCGGCGAGTGCCTCGGCGCGGGCAGCTCCGCGGGCACCGAGTGCGATCGCCGCGGCGCGGCCGTCGAACGCCGCCGCCGCCGCGTGGTCACCGAGCTGGCGCAGCAGCGATCCCCGGGTGCTCTCGACGAGGGATCTCAGGCCGGGATCCGTCGCGGTTCGGGCCGATACCAGCAGGTCAGCACGGGCGGCGGCGTAGCGGCCCTGCCCGCCGAGCGTGACCGCGCGGTACCACCGCGACAAGGGGTCCGCTGGCTCCGGCAACTCCGTAGCGGCCAAGCCGGGATTGGGGCCGAAGGCAGTCGAAACGAGTATTTCGGAACCGATATCCGCGGGTGAGGCCTTTGTCTGCACGACGAGACTCTAGCCGCCACCGGTCCGGGACGGTTCGCGTGTTATGGCGCCGGAACGCCTATCCAGCAAACAAACAGCATTTATCGCGAGCGCCGATGTTGCCATCAGGTAAATCTCCGCTCCCCGATGCAGCTCCCGCAAAGTCTCGAATTCACATGTGTTCCGCGCAATTAACCTTCGCGCCCCGTTTACGCCATCTACGCGCAGTCCGCCCGCGAGGACCGTTGTGATCCGGCACACCCGCTCACGAGGAGCACCCTCCGCGCGAACCGGGCCCCTACCGGCGCGACCTGGGAAAACCGAGGGTGTCCGGGAGACAGGAAGACACCCGATCCATAGCCAACCAAACAGTATGGAGGGATCGGGTGTGAAATGTAAATAGTGAGTAGGTTAAATTTCAGCGTTGCAGATTTACTGAACTCATGCGCCGAACTATTGACGGAATTTCCCGCCTGCACCTAACGTAGCTCATCGCCACGGTTGGCGCCGCGCGAAATCGCAGCGACCTCCGAGCGGCACCGTCAGGCACCGTCGAGCCGGCCACCCATCGTCGGGTGGCGCGAAGACCTGCCGCACCACTCGCTCGACAACGCCGACGAGCTCTCGCCTCAAGGAGTTCACATGCCCATGCCCACCCACCTCCCCGGACCGAACGCCGATGTCTGGGACTGGCAGATGCGTGGCTCGTGCCGCGGTCAGGACTCCGCGGTCTTCTTCCACCCCGACGGCGAACGCGGCCGTGCCCGCACGGCGCGTGAGATGCGCGCCAAGGAGATCTGCCGGGCCTGCCCCGTCCTCATGCAGTGCCGGACCCATGCCCTCAAAGTCAGCGAGCCCTACGGCATCTGGGGTGGCATGTCCGAGACCGAACGCGAGATGCACGCCCGCCGCAACCGGCGCCGGATGGCCGTCTGAGACCTCACCGAGCCCGTCTGGTGGGGTTGGCAAATCCGTTCCAATCCGCTGACCGTGGCGCGCCGAATCCCTAGCAAACAGCTGGCACCCGAATAAAGACACCCCCGGTCGCGGGGAGGTCATAGCCTCGGGCTAGATTCGTGACCGATGACACAGAATGGGTTCCGAAGCGAAGCCTTTCCACCGAGCGTGGATTCTGCGGTTACCGCACGCGCGGCAGAAGGAGTCGAGCTAGCTGCACTGCTGGAACGATGCGGTCTGTCCGACCAGCAGGCCTTTGCCGAGCTGTACGACCGAACGTCCGCGCGCGTTTTCGGCCTGGTCCTGCGGGTGCTCCACGACCCCGGGTACGCGGAGGAGACCACTCAGGAGGTCTATCTCCAGATCTGGCGTACCGCCACGAGTTTCGACCCCGCGAAGGGGTCGGCGGTGACCTGGCTGATGACGCTGGCGCACCGGCGCGCGGTCGACCGGGTTCGCGCCGAGCAAGCCCATACCCAGCGCGAGGTCGCGTACGGGATCCGGGTGCTCGGCCACGAATTCGACGAGGTCACCGAGGAGGTGGAACGCAGACTAGAACAACAGGCCGTCCAGCGCGGACTCTCGACCCTCACCGAGACTCAGCGCGAGGCGATCTCGCTCGCCTACTACGGCGGGCGGACCTACGCGGAGGTAGCTCAATACCTCGGCATCGGATTACCGACCGTTAAGTCCCGAATTCGGGACGGATTGACACGACTGAAGAAAAGTTTGGGGGTGACGTGAGATGAACGAAGCCCAGATCGATCTCGCGCACACCGTCGCGCTCGGATTGATCGACGACGAAGACCATCACGCGATCCAGACCATCATCGATACCGAAGACCCAACCCTGTGTACCGAGTTCCTGCGAGAGCTGCGCTGTACCCGCGCAGTGCTCGCCGAACTCGCGTCCGCAACCCCCACCCCACCGCCTCCGTCGCTGCGCGGCCGTTTACTGGCCGCGCTCGAGGCCGAAGATCCGCCGGTAGCCAGCTAGCGACAAACGAAAGGCCCCCAGATCGCACAAGCGATCCGGGGGCCTTCGTCGTAGACCGACCAATACCTACCAACAAACCCAGCCCGCACCCGCGACCCCGAGGGAGCGGCGGCCACGCAGTGGCCGGTCGCGGCCGGGTCGCGAGTTAGGCGCCGTTGCGTAGGCGACGAAGGAGCAAGCAACGGCGCCTAACTCGCGGCCCCTCGGGGCCGCGACTCGAGCGCGCCAGCGCTCCAATAAACACAGCGTTAAACCTGCCTGGGACTACCGAAACCACAAAGGCCCGCCGCTGACGCAAGGTCAGCAGCGGGCCTCAGTCATTCACAACCTCAGTGCGAGTGACCGTGGTGGCCGTGGTCGTCGTCGGCCTCGGCCGGCTTCTCCACGATGGCGCTCTCGGTGGTCAGGATCATCCGCGCGACCGAGGCGGCGTTCACCACGGCGGAGCGGGTCACCTTGACCGGGTCGACGACACCGTCGGCGAGCAGGTCGCCGTAGGTCAGGGTGGCGGCGTTGAAGCCGTCCTTGCCCTCGGAGACCTTGGCGACGACAACCGCGCCGTCGAGACCGGCGTTGCTGGCGATCCAGTACAGCGGCGCCTCGAGGCCCTTGCGAACCACCTCGACACCAACAGCCTTGTCGCCGGTGAACGAGTCACGCAGCTCGACCAGCGCGGCAGCGGCGATAACGAGTGCCGAACCACCACCGGGGACGATGCCCTCCTCGACCGCGGCCTTGGCGGCGGCGACCGCGTCGTCGACGCGGTACTTACGCTCCTTGAGCGCGGTCTCGGTGGCAGCGCCGACCTTGATCACCGCGACGCCACCGGCCAGCTTCGCCAGACGCTCTTCGAGCTTCTCGCGATCCCAGTCGGAGTCCGAGGCCTCGATCTCGCGACGCAGCTGCGCGCTGCGGCCCTTGATCTCGTCATCGGAGCCCGCGCCGTCGATCAGCACGGTCTCGTCCTTGGTGACGACGACGCGACGCGCCTGACCGAGCTGCTCGATGGTGGCCTCACGCAGGGTCACGCCGAGATCGGGGTTGATCACGGTGCCACCGGTGACGACGGCCAGGTCGTCGAGGAACGCCTTGCGACGGTCACCGAAGAACGGCGCCTTCACCGCGACGGCCTTGATGGTCTTGCGGATCGAGTTGACCACCAGGGTCGACAGCGCTTCACCGTCGACGTCCTCGGCCACGATCAGCACGGACTTGCCGGACTCGGCGATCTTCTCCAGCAGCGGCAGCAGATCGGGCAGCGAGCTGATCTTGTCGCGGTGCAGCAGGATGTAGGTGTCCTCGAGGACGGCCTGCTGGGTCTCGGGGTCGGTCTGGAAGTAGGGCGAGAGGTAGCCCTTGTCGAACTGCACACCCTCGGTGATGACGAGCTCGGTGTTCGTGGTCGAGGACTCCTCGACGGTCACGACGCCGTCCTTGCCGACCGTGGTGAGCGCCTTGCCGACCATCTCGCCGATTTCGGAGTCCCGCGAGGAAACGGTGGCGACCTGGGCGATGGCCTTCTCGCCGGAGACGGGGGTGGCCAGCGCGAGCAGCACCTCCGACACCTTCTCGGCGGCAGCGGCGATGCCCTGGCCGAGGGTGATCGGGTTGGCGCCCGCGGCGACGTTCTTCAGGCCGCCGCGCACGAAGGCCTGGGCCAGCACGGTGGCGGTGGTCGTACCGTCGCCCGCGACGTCGTTGGTCTTGGTGGCGACGCTCTTGACGAGCTGTGCGCCGAGGTTCTCGAAGGGGTCCTCGAGGTCGATCTCACGCGCGATGGTGACACCGTCGTTGGTGACGGTCGGGCCACCGAAAGCCTTGGCCAGCACCACATGCCGGCCGCGGGGGCCGAGGGTTACCTTGACGGCGTCGGCCAGCTTGTCGACACCGCGTTCCAGAGCCCGGCGAGCCTTTTCGTCGAACTCGATCTGCTTGGGCATAAGAGGATTCAGCTCCTGTTTGTGAACGCAATCCGCCCCGGGCCTGTGAAGACGCCGGGGCGGAACGCTGATGCGGCGTTGGCCTTACTTGGTGACGACGGCCAGGATGTCGCGCGCCGAGAGGATGAGGTATTCCCCACCCTGGTACTTGATCTCGGTGCCGCCGTACTTGCTGTAGATGACGACGTCGCCTTCCTTGACGTCGACCGGGATGCGGTCACCCTTATCGGTGACGCGGCCCGCTCCGACGGCAATGACGGTGCCCTCCTGCGGCTTCTCCTTGGCCGTGTCCGGGATGACCAGGCCGGAGGCCGTCGTCGTCTCGGCCTCGTTGGCCTGGACGAGGATCTTGTCCTCGAGCGGCTTGATGTTCACGCTCGCCACGTTGAGCCCTCCACTTTCAGGGGAAATTCGGTTGTCCGGAACTGGTGTCCCGGACCGGTTTCGGTCAGCTCGCGACCCTGCGCACAGCCCCGTCGTCGCGGGTGCCGGAGCCGAAGCCCAGAAGTCGACTTGACACAAGTACAGCTACACAGTGCCGACTAGCACTCTATACGCGAGAGTGCCAGCACTCAAGGTCGGGTTCTGCCGATGTCGCATTCTCGACACGCCCACACTGGCCAGTGATCTTCACATCGCCTGCCACAATCTGTAACGTTCGCATAACAGGCTGTGACATAGCACAGGAAGGCGCCATCCGCTCGGAGAGCACCATCAGCTTGAAGGGAGGTGAACATGCGAACATCCCTCGGCATCTCGGCCGGGAACGAGGTGGTGTGCTCGGCACTGGTCGCTACCGGGCCCGCGGGCGAGCAGACTTTCGACTACCGCGTAGTTTCCGCCGATGAGGCACATTCCGACCTCGGCGATCTCGTGGCGTCCTCGATCGAGTTGATGACCACCCAGTTACCGGTTTCCCAGGCCTCGATGGCAGGCGAACCGCTCGGGCGCTATTCCGGCGGCCACCGTCGCGCCGAGTCGGCCCGTTCACGGCCACCGACCAGCGTCGCCGTCGCCTACCGCAACAAGGAACAGGCACAGGCCATTCGGGCCGCCTGCGCCCGCCACCGTGATCTGCGGTTGGTCACCGAGGGCGCCGCCGCCCTGGCCTACCTGCGCCACACCGGACTGCTCGACCGCTACGCCACTGTCGCCGTGATCGACCTGGGCGCAACCGGACTCACCGTCACCGTCGCCGATTACACCGACAACGTGGTCCTGCACAGCGAACGGACGCCGACGCTGAGCGGCAACGCAATCGACGAGCTGATCTACCACCACCTGGTGGACCTGCACTACGCCCGTCGCGGCACCAGGCCCAACCGCACCACACTGACCAACCGTGGCCGCGCCGCCAAGGAACACCTGTCGCTGGCACCGGTGGTCACCGTCGATCACATCGCGGGGCAGGGGCTCGAGCTCACCCGCCCCGATTTCGAGGAGCTCATCGGCGGCCTGCTGCGCAATATCGCGCTGTTCTCGTCGTCGGTGTTCACCCGTGCGCCGAAGTACCCCGACGCGGTCGCCGTGATCGGCGGGTGCGCCAATATCCCTTGCGTCATCGACATTCTCGACTCGCGCCTCGACGTGCCCGTGCTCACCGTGCCCGACCCGGAGGCGGTGATCGCCAAGGGTGCCGCGCTGGTCGCCGATGCCGCGGCACCGTCCGGTGTGTCCGGCGGCGCGGCCACCGACGCACCGAGTGGCACCTTCGTCAAGGTCGTCGGCACCCTCGTCGGCGCGGTGGTGGTGGTCGGCCTGGTGATCGGCTACGGCGTGCAAGCCGTCACGCCCGATACCCCCGATGTCACTCCGGCCGGTACGAGCAGCACCGTGCGTCAATCCCCCTTACCGTTGGTGCCCTCCCCGGCACCCACCCCCGCCAATCGCCAAAGCACCGAGCGCACGGGCGCCACCAACGCCCCACCGCCCATCGAAGCAACACCCGCGGTCACTACCGGGGCGCCGACCACGAACGCCCCCAACCCCTCCGCGCCCAACGCGACAACGGCTCCCACCCTGCGTCCCGACCCGAATCTCCCGCAGATCCCTTACCCCGAGTCCCCCCTCGGCACCGTGGACAGCGGCTCCTCCGGCGGCGGCAGGCCACAACGCCCCTCCACCCCCAACTCCGTTCCGGCGCTCCGGGTATTCAGCGAGTAGGCCCGAATCTCGGCTGTCGGCGTGAATGGCTATCCCCGCAGAGCGCTCACAGAAACCGGCAGCCCCGGATCCGTCGCGACAGTCAGGGCGGCGGGTTGCGCACCCGCCGCGATCACATGCGCACCCAGCGCCGCGATCATCACACCGTTGTCCGTGCACAGCCGTGGCTTCGGCACGCGAAGCGTCAAACCCGCCGCAGCGCAACGCTCTTCGGCGAGCGACCGAATGCGTGAGTTGGCGGTGGCACCGCCCCCGAGAACAATCGTGTCGACACCGATATCGGTGGCCGCGCGTACGGCCTTCATCGTGAGCACATCAGCCACCGCCTCCTGAAAGGACGCGGCGATATCGGGAATCGGCAGCTGGTCGGCAGTGATGCCCTGACGCTGCGCGGCCTCGACATAGCGGGCCACCGCAGTCTTGAGGCCGGAGAAGGAGAAGTCATAGCGCGCGTCGCGGGGCCCGGTCATGCCACGAGGAAAGGTGATCGCCCGCGCGTCACCCGAGGCGGCGGCAGCGTCGAGGGCGGGCCCGCCGGGATAGCCGAGACCGAGCAGCCGCGCGACCTTGTCGAACGCCTCCCCCGCGGCATCGTCGACCGTGCTGCCGAGTTCGGTGATCGGCTCACCCAGATCCGTGACCTGCAGCAGATGCGTGTGCCCACCGGAAACCAGCAGTGCCACCGCGGGCGGCATCGGCCCGTGCTCGAGCGTATCGACCGCCACATGCCCGCCGAGGTGGTTGAGCGCGTAGAACGGCACATCCCACGCCGCCGCATAGGCCTTGGCCGCGGCCACCCCCACCAGCAGCGCACCGGCCAGCCCCGGCCCGATGGTGACGGCGAGCGCGTCGGGCTTGCTGATTCCCGCGGTCGCCAGGGCCCGTCGCATCGCGGGCACGATCGCCTCGAGATGGGCGCGCGAGGCGATCTCGGGCACCACCCCACCGAAGCGCGCGTGCTGGTCGACGCTCGAGGCGACCTCATCGGCGAGTAGCTCGACGGAGCCATCGGAATGCCGGCGCACGATGCCGACTCCCGTTTCGTCGCACGAGCTTTCGATCCCCATGACAATCACGACAATGCCTCGCTCCGCTGGTCGCCCGCTGCCCGGTCGAATCCGGCGACGATCACGACAACACCTCGTCCTGCCGGCCGCGTGCGGCCCACTCATCGGCCGCGGCGGTCAGTTCCGGGCGCCGCATCGTATAAGCGTCGGCACCGCTGGGGTGGTAGTAGTTCTTGCGCAATCCGATGATGTGAAAACCGTGCTTGGCATACATCGCGATGGCGGGTGCGTTGTCGGTGCGCACCTCGAGGAACACCGGCCCACCACGTTCGGCCGCGGTGGCCAGCAGCGCCTCGAGCAGCAGCGTGCCGATACCGCCCCGATGACATTGCGGGTCGACGCCGATCGTGTGCACCTCGGCCTCGGGATGGGCGTCGTCACCGAGCAGCGCGATGCCCGCGTAGCCGACCATCACCCCGTCGGCATCGCGCGCGGTGATGTAGCGATTGTGCCCACCGGCCAGCTCGGACCGGAACGACACCGCCTGCCACGGGTCGTCCTCGGGAAACAGCAGGTGCTCCAGTTCGACGCAGCGGTCGATATCGGGCAGCGTCATGGGAGCGATCAGGTAATCGGTCACAGTATCCTTCTCACGCCCCGGTCCGGTCGAGGGTGCGGAAGCTGTTCTCCACCGCATCGGGCCTACGCAGATACAACGGCACCAGCGCCTCCGGCACGTCTCCGGCCAACAGCACGGGCGCGGCGACGATGACCAGCCCGGCAGGCGAGGGCGTCTCGCTGGGCAGCACCGGTAGATCGAAATAGTCGACATGCGCGGCCGACCCGGCGATCGCCGCGGCTTCACCGACCGGCACGTCGGCTGCCTTGTTCACCTCGGGACCGGCCACGCGCGCCCCGTTCAGATACTTGGCCCAGTACACCTCACGCCTGCGCGCATCGGTGACCACCAGCAGTTCGCCGGGATCGCGCTTCTCACCGAGGGTGTCGGCGGCGATCGCGTCGAGACTGCACACCCCGTGCACGGGTAACCCGAGCGCGTCACCGAAGGCGGCCGCGGTGGCCATCCCGACGCGCAGCCCGGTGAACGGTCCCGGTCCGAGCCCGACGACGACCGCGTCGAGCTCGCCGCGGCTCACCCCCGCTTCGGCCAGACATTCCAGGATCTGCGGGGTGAGAACCTCGGCGTGGGCGCGGGCGTCGACCTTCACGCGGGCAGCGAGCGTCGCCACGGCGGGCCGGGTGCCGGGTTCACCGGCAGGTGACAGGTGCACCAATCCCGCTGTAACGGCGGGTGTCGCGGTGTCGACTGCTAGTACGAGCATGATTGTCTCAACAATACCGGGTGGTATCGGCGCTCGGCGCGCACCGGTGCGCGGGTGATCGCGCGTTATTCGATCCATTCCCAGATCGCCGTGCGCACATCGGATTCCGGCTCCCGGGCGAGTTGCACTCGCAGGTGCCGGTCGGCGAGGTGTTCGACGACCCCCTTGCCCCATTCCACGACGACGACCGCGTGATGCAGGTCGGTGTCGAGGTCGAGTGAGTCCAGTTCGTCGAGGTCGCCGGCGAGGCGATAGGCGTCGACATGCACCATCGCCACCCCGGGCGTGCCGTCCGGGCGCACCCCGGCCTTGTGTGCTCGCGCGATGATGAACGTCGGGGAGCTGACCCGGCCCGCGACCCCGAGCCCGGCAGCGATTCCCCTGGTGAGCGCGGTTTTCCCGGCGCCGAGCGGGCCGTCGAGAACGACCAGGTCACCCGGTCGCAGGGTGGCCGCCAGTTCGCGGCCGAACGCTTCGGTGTCCTCGACCGTGTCGAGAACGCGCTGGTGTGGGTCAGCCACCGACGGCCTCCTCGCCGCGTGTGCCGGTGATCCCCGCGCGCGCAAGCAGCCGGTCGAGTGCGGCCAGGCTCACCTCCGGGAACTGCAGGTGCGGCATGTGCGCCGCCGCACGCACCCGGACCAGCTCGCTGCCCGGCAGTTCCGCCGCCAGTGCGCGGGAGTTGCGGAAGGGGATCACCACATCGTGCGCGCCGCCGAGAATCAGCACCGGCAGTTCGCTCAAGACCGGCAAGGCGGCCGATTCATCATGCAGCTCAATCGCTTTCAGGAATTTTTCGATCGTGCCGACCGGTGTGCGGTCGATCATCATCGTGGTGAAACGCGACAGGGTCGGGCTCACCCGGCCATGGAACGAGCTGACGTGCAGGATCGGCGTCACCACCTGCTTGCTCGCGCTGCGGCTGAACTGCACCAGCGTCGGCGCCGTTCGCGCCGCCAGCCGGAACCCGTCGACCGCGGGATGCCGGATCAGTTGCGAGATCCCGGTCGCGGTCACCTCCGCGGCCGCGGTGCTCAGCAGCCCGACCGCGCGCACCCGCGACGCGAACAGCTCGGGGAACTGCGCGGCGGCCGCGAGCACCGCCATCCCACCGAGCGAATGCCCGACCAGCACCACCGGCCCGGTCGGCGCGCACTCGCGGATGACGGTGGCGAGGTCGCGGCCGAGCTGGGCGACCGTGCAGCTCCCGGTGCTCGGCGTGCCGGAGCGTCCGTGTCCGCGCAGATCGAACAGGACCATCCGCAGCCGCGACCCCCACTGCTGCGCGAGATCGCGGCGCTGGAAGTGGAAGGACTCCATGCTGTTGCAGAATCCGTGCACGAAAACGACCGTGACCTCGGCGGAATCGTCACCGAAGGTGCGGGTGGCCAGCGACACACCGTCGTCGGCGAGCACCACACCCGGTTCGTCCTCATCGATCAGGGCGAAGTTCTCCTCGCGATATTCGTCGCGTTCGGCAGGCCACATCACCCGCGCGCCGATCTGGCGCAGGGTGTGGGCGATCGCGAGCCCCGCGAGCAGCCCCGCGGTCGCCAAGCCGCCGCGGCGGATCACCGAGCGCCTGGTCATCGGCCGGTCCCCACGTAGCGGCGGACCGTGCGACCACGCGGTGCGCAGACGACCTCGTAGTCGATCGTGTCCAGCGCCCGCGCCCAGTCGAGCGCGTGTGGCTGTCCCGCGCCGCCGCCGAACAGCACCGCACGGTCGCCCTCCCGCACGCCGCCCGCGTTCTCGCCGAGGTCAACCATGAACTGGTCCATGCACACCCGCCCGACATTACGGTGTCGCGCCCCGCCCAACCACACCTCGAATCGCCCACTCAGCGACCGGAATACACCGTCGGCATACCCCGCGGGCACCAGGGCGATCGTGGTGTCGCGCGGTGCCACCCACCGATGCCCGTACGACACGCCCTCCCCCGCCGCCACCTGTTTCACCAGCGCGACCTCCGCCTGAAACGTCATCGCCGGCTTCAACCCGAATTGTCCGAGCTCGGGGATGGGCGAGAGCCCGTACACCGAGATGCCGGGCCGAACCATGTCGAAATGCAGATCAGGCCTGGTCAACGTGGCCGCCGAATTCGACAGATGCACCAGCTCGGGTTCGAGCCCGTGCTCCTTGGCCAGCGCGATCGCCTCGATAAACCGTTCCCGCTGCCGATCCAGCATCGGATGCCCCGGCTCATCGGCATGCGCGAGGTGGGAGAAGATCGCCCGAAACCGCACCACCTGCCCGTCGACGAGCCCCCGCAAGGCCCGCAAGACCTGCGGATACTCCGTCACCGACACCCCGTTGCGATTGAGCCCCGTATCAACCTTCAACGTCACCGTCGCCATCTGCCCCACGACCAGCGCGGCCCGCTCCACCGCCCGCAACTGGGCCAGCGAAGACACCCCGATCTCGATATCCCCCGCGATAGCCGCCGCGTAATCAGCATCAACGGTATTGAGCCAGCAAAGAACAGGCGCGGTAATCCCCGCCGCCCGCAACGCCAGCCCCTCGGCAACCGTGGTCACCCCCAACTCCCGAGCCCCCGCCCCCAACGCGGCCCGAGCCACCTCCACCGCACCATGGTTGTACCCGTCAGCCTTGACCACCACCATCACAGCGGCCCCCTGCGCGTACTCCCGCAACACCCGCACGTTGTGTGCAATGGCATCCAAGTCGACGACCGTCTCCACTTGCGCATTCACACCCCCGATCGTGCCAGGACCCGCGGAATCCCCCATACCTGGGGCGCAACACCAACCCACCCGACTCCGCCACAACCGCACTCCCAGCCACACCACACACCCGAGCCCGCCGACCACCCAGCACGACCCCATCCCTGCCCCGCAACCCTCCGAACCACCAGCCCACCCGTCGAACCCCAGGTCCGCACCGCTCCCATACTCCTAGCCAGCCCGGCACCCCAAGTTCACAGCCCTCCCGCACACTCCGCCCTAGATCCCAGCCCTCCCGCACTCGCAGCCAACCCAGCACACCCCAGGTCCGCCCCCTCCCGCACACCCAGCCACACACCGTTCCGCCCGAGACCGCCATGACCACACTCCCAACCCCGCACCCGCGACCCCTGGGGAGCGGCGGCCACGAAGTGGCCGGTCCGCGGCCGGGTCGCCGGTTAGCGCTCGAAAGCGCTGAGCCGAAGGCTCTAGTCTCGAGCGCTAACCGGCGGCCCTCAGGGCCGCGGACACGCGCGCGCCAGCGCGCCAATAAACACAGCGTCAAACCTGCCTGGGACTACCAGCCCTGAGATCCACCACCAACCTCCCGCAACACGCGCACCGCCCCCCGAACATGCCCGAGCAAAGGCGTAGCGGAAATAGGCGCCCCCGCCTCCCACCCCTCATAAGCAGCCAAGTTAGCCGCCAAAGCATGCACCCGGGCCCCCGCAGCAGCCGCCCACCCCGCCTCCCGCCCCGCGGCGAGCAACGCCCCGATAACCCCGGACAACACATCCCCCGACCCCGCGGTAGCCGCCCAATCCCCACCCGCGTCATTCACAAACGTCGCTCCCCCCGGCGAAGCAACAACCGTCGCCCGCCCCTTCAACAGCACAGTCACCCCCCACTCCTCAGCGAACCTCCGCACCGCACCCACCCGATCAGCCCCCACCCCAGCACCGGTCAACCGCGCGAATTCCCCCGCGTGCGGCGTCAGCACCGTAGGCGCCGAGCGCCCACGAACCAGCCCCGGCTCGGTGGAAAGAATCGTCAACCCATCCGCATCGACAAGCACCGGCAGATCAGTAGCCAACACCTCGGCCAACCGATCCCGCGCCCCCGAATCAGTACCCCCGCCCGGCCCGAACACCCAGGCCTGCACCCGCCCCGCCTCCGAAATCGAAGTACTGGCAACAACTTCCGGGAACTTCTCCAACACCTCGGTATCCGTCCCCACATACCGAACCAGCCCCGAAGTAGCCACCACCGCCGCCCCCGTACACAACACCCCCGCCCCCGGATACTTCGAACTCCCCGCACAAACCCCCGTCACTCCCTGGCTGTATTTGTCATCAGCAGGCCCCGGCACCGGCCAACCAGCCCCCACCGCCCCCGGATCGAGCTGCACCAGCCCAGCCTCCGGAAGATGTAACCCGATCGGCACCAACACAATTCGCCCACAGTGCGGCACAGCCAACGCATGCACCGGCTTGAAGGCACCGAACGCGACCGTCACATCCGCCGTCACCGCGGGCCCGTCCACAGCCCCCGTATCAGGATCGACCCCACTGGGCAGATCAGCCGAGATGATCGGAATATCCAATGCAGCAACAATTTCCGCAGCCTCGGGCCGCAACGGACCACGCCCGGAAATCCCCACGATCCCATCGATCACCAGATCAACAGCATCGAGCCGATCGACCACCCGTCCCCCAGCCGCCCGCAACCCCGCAAGCCCCTCCCCATGCGCCCGTTCAGGATTCAACAGGACTGCCGATACCCGAACCCCCCGCCGGCGCAGCAAGGCCCCCGCCCACAACGCATCCCCACCGTTATCCCCCGACCCCACCAGCAACCCCACCGCCCGACCGACCACTCCACCGGTCCGCGAACGCAATTCGTCGACAACCACCCCCGCCAGCCCGAAAGCCGCCCGCCGCATCGGCATTCCCGCAGGCACCCGCGTGAACAGCTCGGCTTCCGCGGCCCGAACCTCGTCGACGGTGTAGTAGCCACGCCGATCCGACATAGTCGCCTCCCAGCTGCCCGAACGGGCCGCCGACCGGCCCAGGATCGCTCGCAGACTACGCTCCACACCCATGTCGATGGTTCGTCACCGCGCCGCATCCGCCCGGTTTGTCGCCGGATTCGTCGTGGCCGCCGCCCTGTTGTCCGCCGGCTGTTCCGGCGACTCGGGAAACGCCGCCACCACCACAACCCGCAAACCCCGCCCGGTCAGCACCACGACCAGCCAACAGCACGCGCCGACCAACCTCACGGTCGAGGTCGGCGACATGAAATACGCCCCCGCCGACGCCACCATCAAGGTCGGCGAGACGGTCACCTGGAAGTTCTCCGACAAGGTCCCGCACAACGTGCAGGGCATCGGCGACAAGGCGATGGGCCTCAACAGCCCCATCATCGACAAGGGCGAATGGTCCTACACCTTCACCCAGCCCGGCACCTACCGCTACATGTGCACCCTGCACCCGGACATGCGCGGCAGCATCACGGTCAAGTGAACCCTGCCGGCCTCGCGACGAGGCCGGCACGCCAGCCTTATTCGACGGTGACCGACTTGGCCAGGTTGCGTGGCTTGTCCACGTCGTAGCCCAGCGTCTGCGCCACCTCGGCGGCGAAGATCTGCAGCGGCACCGTGGACAGCAGCGGCTGGTACAGCGTGGGCGCGGCCGGGATCTCGATCAGGTCGTCGGCGAAGGGCCGCACGGTGTCGTCGCCCTCTTCGGCGATCACGATCGTGCGGGCCCCGCGCGCCTGGATCTCGCGAATGTTGCTGAGCAGCTTGGAATGCAGCACCGCGCGCCCCTTCGGCGACGGCATCACCACGATCACCGGCAGACCTTCTTCGATCAGCGCGATCGGCCCGTGCTTGAGCTCGCCCGCGGCGAACCCCTCGGCGTGCATGTAGGCCAGTTCCTTGAGCTTGAGCGCGCCTTCCAGCGCCACCGGGTAGCCCACGTGGCGGCCGAGGAACAGCACCGTCGGCACATGCGCCAGCTCGCGCGCGATGGCCCGCACCTGCGGCGCGGTTTCGAGCACCCGGGCGATCAGCTTCGGCATCGACTCGAGCTCGGCGAACTCGCGAGCGACCTCGTCGGGGTACTTGGTTCCACGCGCCTGGGCCAGCGCCAGACCCACCAGATAGTTGGCGGCCACCTGCGCCAGGAACGCCTTGGTCGAGGCGACACCGATCTCTGGCCCGGTCCGCGTGTAGATCACCGCGTCGGATTCGCGCGGAATCTGCGCGCCGTTGGTGTTGCAGATGGCCAGCACGCGCGCCTTCTGCTCCTTGGCGTGGCGCACCGCCTCGAGAGTGTCCGCGGTTTCACCGGACTGCGAGATCGCCACCACCAGCGTCGACCGGTCGAGAACCGGGTCGCGGTAACGGAATTCGCTGGCCAGCTCCACCTCCACGGGCACCCGGGTCCAGTGCTCGATCGCGTACTTGGCGAGCAGTCCCGCGTGATACGAACTGCCACACGCGACGACGAACACCTTGTCGAACTCGCGTAGCTCCTGGTCGGTGAGGCGCTGCTCGTCCAGGACGATCCGGCCGCCCTTGTCGTCGACGACGAAATGCCCGAGCAGGGTGTCGGCGACGGCGGTGGGCTGCTCTTCGATCTCCTTGAGCATGAAGTAGTCGTGGCCGCCCTTCTCGGCGGCGGCGAGGTCCCAGTCGATGGTGAACGGCCTGCTGACCACACCGTCGGTGTTGCCCGCGAAGTCGGTGACGCTGTAGCCGTCCTTGGTGATCACCACGGCCTGGTTCTGGCCGAGCTCGACCGCCTCACGGGTGTGCTCGATGAACGCGGTGACGTCGGAGGCGATGAACATCTCGCCCTTGCCGACCCCGACGACCAGCGGCGTCGACCGGCGGGCCGCGACGATCGTGCCGGGATGATCGGCATGGGTGAACACCAGCGTGAACGCACCTTCGAGGCGCTGCAGCACGGCCAGCGCGCTCGCGGTGAAGTCACCGGCGGTTGGTCCTTCGGCGTAGGCGCGCGAGACCAGGTGTACCGCGACCTCGGTATCGGTGTCGCTGAGCAGCTCCACACCCGCGTCCTCGAGCTCGCGGCGCAGCGGCGCGAAGTTCTCGATGATGCCGTTGTGGACGACGGCGAGCTTGTCGGAGACGTCGCGGTGCGGGTGCGCGTTGCGGTCGGTCGGCGCGCCGTGGGTGGCCCAGCGGGTGTGACCCATGCCGGTCGACCCGGCGAAACGCCCGGTCCCCGCCTCGTCCAGTTCGGCTTCCAGATTGGCCAGCCGCCCGGCCTTACGTTCGACCGCGAGAGCGCCGTTTCCGTCGAGGATCGCGACCCCCGCCGAGTCGTATCCGCGATACTCCATGCGTCGCAGCGCGTCGACGACAACGCCGAGCGCATCCCGGTATCCGACGTACCCCACGATTCCGCACATGGTCCCCCACAGTACTGATCGGATAGTCTTCTGGCCGTGTCGGTGTCTGTGAAATCGCTCCTGAGCACCCTGTCCGTCCGTGGCCCCCACCGGGTGTTGCGCGGGAATTTAGGGATCGCGGGTCAGCCGGGTGTGGTGTACACACCCGAGTCAGGGCTGAACCTGCCTGCTGTCGCGTTCGCGCACGGCTGGCTGACCAGCGCCGAGAACTACAAGAGCTTGCTCGAGCACATCGCGTCGTGGGGTTTCGTGGTCGCCGCGCCCGACACCGAGCGCGGCCCGATCCCGTCACATCTTGACCTCGGCACCGACTTGCTCACCACGCTCGACATCGTCAGCAAGGTCCGGCTCGGTGACGGCACCATCACCGTCCACCCCGACCGCCTGGCGCTGGCCGGCCACGGCATGGGAGCCGGTGCCGCCGTGATCGCCGCAGCTCAACGCCGGGTAGCCGCCGTAGTGGCGCTCTTCCCCGCCCCGACCTCCCCCGCCGCGGAGAACATCGCCCCCGACATCGACACGCCCGCCCTGATCCTGACCGGCGACGACCTCGCCTCGGTCAGCTCCAACGCCCGCGCCCTCGCCGCCGCCTGGTCGGGCCCGTCGATCCTGCGCACCATCGACAACGCCTCCCACAACGGCATCATCGAAGGCCGCCGCCTCTTCGCCGCCCTCGGCGCGGGCCGCTACGAACACAAAACCGACAAGACCACCCGAGCATTGGTCACCGGCTACCTCCTCGCCACCCTCCTGGCCGACAAGAAGTACGCGATCTTCGCCGACCCGGAAGCCGAGATCCCGCATACAAAGGTGGTCGACCCGCACGCCGAGATCGAAGTCGAGGCGCCGAAATTGTCCATCGGCACTGTTGCCAAATTGATCCGCGGCTAATAATCCTCCGACGTCGCCTACCAGTTGGTGATGTCGGTGAAGACCAGGACGAACAGCACGGCCAGCACCGCCACGTAGATCAGGATCAGGATCTGCCGTGGTTGTAACGGCGGTTCACGGTGTGGCGGGCCGGGCGCATCAGCATCGCGCTGCACCGTTATCGCAGCCCACCCCGGCCTGCCTTTGACGACAGGCGGCCGCACCGGCCCAGAGTCGACTGCCGCACGGTCGACCACTGGGACTGCCGTCATCGCAGGTCGTGGCTCCGTATCCGGGAGGAGCGCAACAGGACTGAGCGGCACCGGCATGGGCTTGACCGATCGATGCGCACCGGCCGGCACTTCGGGCGCCGCCGTCACGGCATGTCCCGGGACAGCCGGACTCGACATGTCGCCCGGCACCTCGAACGCGCGGCACACCGCGTCCGCGAACTCCCCGCAGGAAGCGAACCTGTCAGCTGGACGCTTGGCCATCGCCCTAGCCAGCACCGCATCCAACGCCAACGGCAAGTCCGGCCGCAGGCGCACGATCGATGGCGGCGGAGCGGACATGTGTGACTGGATCACCATCACCGGGTTGGTCGCGTTGAAGGGTGCGGTACCCGTCAGCATCGCGAAAAAGGTACAGGCCAGCGAGTATTGGTCGCATCGGGGATCGAGCGCCGATGCCGCCAACTGCCCAGGGGACGCGAATGCCAAGGTGGCGGTGAACGATCCGGTGCGCGTGAGCGGACTCTGATCGACACGCAGACGCGCGATACCGAAGTCGGCGAGCAGCACTCGCTCCGGCAGCCCGTGCACCGATTCGCCGAGCAGGATGTTGCCGGGCTTGATGTCACGGTGCAGCACACCGTGTGTATGCGCGAAATCGAGTGCCGTGGCAAACTCGGTCACCACCCGCACCGCCCGCAGCGACTCGAACACCCCGACCTCGGCACCATCGGTCCCGCGCACATACTGCATGGCGATCCAGGGCCGATTCCGCTCCACCCCGCGGTCGTACACCGCGACAATGTTCGGATGGTCGAGCCGTGCGGCGAGATCAGCCTCCCGCTGAAACCGCGCCTGCACCTCCGCGTCCCCGAACATGTTCTCATCCAGCAACTTCAACGCCACCGACCGAGGCAGCCGAGGATGCCGGGCCAGATAAACCGTCCCCATCCCACCCTGCCCGAGCACCCGCTCAACCGCATACCCGGCGATGAACTCGACCACAGCCACCCCTACCCACGTGTCGGCGGCGTCATCGTATCCAACAACGGCCCCCCACCGCCGGGTACAGAACTCACCCCCTAGTCGAGGGCCGATCCGACCGGAATCCGGGCGCCCGATCGCACCGGCTTCCCACGCACCACCACCACCCGTATCCGGCGCTGCCCTGCGTACTCAGACCAACCAGCTGTTACGGCGGTAGTAGTCCCCTTCTGGATCGTCGTCATCCAGCGGAGCAGCACGGTCATTGGCCCGTCGAGCGGCGATCGAGCGTGCGATGGCTTCGCGTTGTTCTCTGGCCGCGGCCTCCTGACGCTCGCGTTCCTCCGCCTCGAGCCGCTCCCGCGCTTCGGCTTCGGCAGCTTCGCGCTCCCTGACCGCTTGAATCTCGGCGAGGATCTCGTGACCGTTGTTGTGGACGGCGAGGCTGTTCCGCATCTCGTCGTATTCGTCGTCCAGAATCCGCACCCGTCGAAGGAACTCGTAGGCGCCTTCATCGATCCGCGATCGACTCATGACGAAACCCCCTCAATTCGTTGATTCACAGCGGTCCTGCCTCGGCCAAGACCGCACCGGTGTCACCCGGATCGGGTTGCGGGCTCACCGGATATTGCTCCGCCCAATGTTCGCCGTCGGGCTCGTTGTCCGCACTCGGCGTCGAGCCGGCCCCCGGCATGTTCTCGGCGGCATAGCCTTTGGCGTTGAGTGAACCGGTCGGGTTGGGTGTAGCGCCCGAGGACGTCCCCTCATCATCGGTATCCCCGAGACCGGTCGGCCCCTGGCCCGTGCCGGTCTCCGGTGTGCCCGAACCGATTTCGCCGCTGGACTGATCGTCGCTGATCACCGGAATGCCGTTGGCATCGAGCGTCATGCCGTACTCGTGTGAGTTTCCGGCGGAGTCGGTAGTACTCACTGTCAGTTGGCCGTTCGCGTCTGTTCCCACGCTGACCTGCGTCCCGTTCAGATCGAACGTCGCGCCACCGGACATCAAGCCAGTCAACTGGCTCGAAATCGATGCGAACCCTTCTTGGATCGAGGTGCTGAGTGACGTGAGGCCGGAACTAATCGTCTCCGCCGTAGTTGTGACGAGCGATTCGAGTTCACTGACCGATGACACGAGTGAAGTGAGGCCTGTTATCACCTCGCTGACCGTATCGGTGATTTCACTTATCGTGTCGGTGATGTCATCGTCATCATCGTCATCGTCATCCTTGGTGGTCGACGGATCCTCGGTGGTCGCCGGCTTGGTCGACGTGTCCTCTGTTGTCGACGGTGTGCCACCGGTCGACGTATCTTTTGTCTGGGGCTGCTGTGTCGTCACGGGTGTTTGTTGCTTACTGGAATCCTGTGGCATGGGGTATACGGCGGTATCCAGGCCATTCAAGGCTTCAACAAGCACGCCGTAAACCCGACGCACCTCTGTGTCGACTTCCTTGCAGAGCTGAATGAATTTGTCGTACGTTGCGTGGACGTGAGGTACGAAGATATCAACGAGCCACTGCTTCGCCTTCTTGCCCTCGTCGGATTCAGCGTCGCGGATCACCTCTCCAATGAGGTCATCGATCGCCGTGCGACTCATCCCGCTGCTGTTCTGCTGCGGGATATCGGGCGTATTGGGAGACCAAAAGCTCTGGACCGTAACTGCTTTGTGTCGCACCGCAGTGCGCAGTGCAGTCGAAACATAGTTGAGCTCGAGCGATATAGTCGCGGCTTCGATGCGATCTTGCTCAGCACGAATAATCTGTGTATTCAGCATGTTGGATGCCGAGTCGCCTGCTTGCCCTTGCCATATAGACGGCAAGGCCGAGAGTTGCCGGCGCTGTTCGTCAATCTCGCCTGGCACCTTTGCCATTACCTTGGAAAGGGCTGCAGACATTCGGTCGATCGCGCCTATATCCATACCACGTTCAGCGTCAAATTTCGAGTAGATCAACGTGTTCAAATCGGCGCCCATGAGTTCCCGTCTGGCGCCCGTCGTTTTCGTGACAACAACCGCCTTCTCGTAACGAGGCAAGTACTGCACAAAGTACTGCAGCCCATTCGCTCCGATATCGAGAATTTCGTCCGCGCTGCCATCAGTCGGTATATTCGCCCAAGTCGGAGATTCAGTCATGAATGGCCCCCTCGAATACGGCGGACGGCGTAGAGACTGCTATGCCCATCAAAGATTCACCCCAGCGGCTGTTATCTTCTTAACGTTCGCATCGTCGACAGTTGCATAAGTATCCGCGCTCGTACCGAATTGAGCGCCTGTCTTGTCGACCGCGGTCTGCCAGTTCTTCAACCAGGTCTCGACCTTGCCGATCACACCCCCAACCTTCGTCCCCTCGGCGCCGTACTCCCGACCGGCTTGCGCAGCCGTGAAGGACCAACCCTTGACGTCGACCGAGCAAGTCCCGATGTCGGCGGCCGACGTCTTCAAGTTCGACCCGGCCTTGCGCAGAGCTGTCGGATCGACCGTAACTGAATCGCCCACTTCCCCCTCCTTCTGGTCAAGCGCCGGCAGGCGCACTACTCCCTTAGACGCGCCACGACCCGGATCGGTTCCACGATCACACGACGAATGCCGCTGTGCTCGGATTCGATCACAGCGGCACCCTCGTGCGCTACTTCTCCAGGTTCCCCTGGTCGGTCCGCCGCCACTCCGACGTGCCGTCGGGATGGCGGTGGTACTCCCAGGCGGCGTAGTCGCCGTCTTCCTCGACGACGGTGACGTGGTCGGCTAGGCCGTCGTGGTCGTAGTCGGACCAGATGCTGGTCGAGTCGGTGTCGCCGGTGGAGAGGGAGTCTGCGACGCCGTCGTGGTCGAGGTCTAGGGATGGGTTGTTCAGTTCTACGGGGCCGAGGCCGCCCAGGGATGAGTGGGCGTCGATGTCGGGTAGGCCGAGGCCGGGGAACTCACCCGAGGTGACCATGACTGCTCCTCCAACGGAAAGCTCGCGGATGACGACGTGGCGGGGTTGCCACCATCTTGTCATCCGCGAGCGGGCGCCGGGGGGTTCGGGGCTACTTGTTCGGGATGAGGATCCACATCGCCAGGTAGATCAGGAACTGGGGGCCGGGCAGCAGGCAGGAGACGACGAAGACCAGGCGGACGACGTTGGGGTTCCAGCCGTAGCGTTCGGCGAGGCCGCCGCAGACGCCTGCGATCCACTTGTTGCTGGTCGAACGGGTGAGGCGGCGAGCGGGGGCGGTCATGGTGTGGCCTTCCTGTGGAGCGGTGATATCTCCACTGTGCCGCCGGAGCACCCTCACCCGCATCGGTCCACAGACCTATCCGCACCCTGATTTCGACAGGCCCCGACATCAGGGTCAGACCCCGAGACGGGCACAATTGTCGAGGTGAGCACGACATTGCACGCCAGCGGCCTGTCCGCGGGGCACGCCGAACGAACCCTGTTCGCCGACCTCGATTTCACTCTCGCCCCCGGCGATGTGATCGGGCTGGTCGGGGTGAACGGCGCGGGCAAGTCGACGCTGCTGCGGATGCTGGCCGAGCGCGAGCCGGGCGAGGGCACCATCGCGCTGAGCCCGCCCGATGCGACCGTCGGCTATCTCACGCAGGAACCGGAGCGCATCGAGGGCGAGACGGTGCTCGAATTCCTTTCGCGCCGAACCGGAGTCGCGCACGCCCAGCAGGTGATGGACGCGGCCGCGGAACGCCTCGGCGATGGTGGCGACGACGATTACTCACCCGCGCTGGAACATTGGCTGGCCTTGGGCGGCGCGGATCTCGATCAGCGTGCCGAAGAGGTCGCCGCGGATCTGGGGCTGACCAGCGGCTTGGCCAGTGGGCTCGACACCCCGATGACTGGCCTGTCCGGCGGTCAGGCGGCACGTGCGGGGTTGGCCTCGGTGTTGTTGTCGCGCTTCGACATTCTGCTGCTCGACGAGCCGACCAACGACCTCGACCTCGACGGC
The DNA here is from genome assembly GCF_052814245.1 of Nocardia sp. IBHARD005. Classification (NCBI taxonomy): domain Bacteria; kingdom Bacillati; phylum Actinomycetota; class Actinomycetes; order Mycobacteriales; family Nocardiaceae; genus Nocardia; species Nocardia sp. IBHARD005. Next base: position 1,003,081 of record NZ_CP199935.1, on the reverse strand, counting down.
CTCGACCGGCTGGAACGGTTCGTCACCGGTGTGCGGGTGCCGCTCATGGTGATCAGCCACGATCGAGAGTTCTTGGCGCGCACCGTCAACAGCGTCCTCGAACTCGATCTGGCTCAGCAGCAAACAGGCTTCTACGACGGCGGCTACGACGCCTACCTCGCCGAACGCGAGATCGCCCGCAAGCACGCTCGCGAGGCCTACGACGAATTCGCCGACACCAAAGCGGGTTTGGAGTCGCGCGCGCAGATGCAGCGCAATTGGCTCGAGCACGGCGTGCGCAATGCCCGCCGCAAGGGCAAGAACGACTCCGACAAGATGGGCCGCAAGACCCGCGCGGAATCCACCGAGAAACAGGCCGCCAAGGCCCGCCAGACCCAGCGCCGCATCGAACGCCTCGACGTGGTCGACGAGCCGCGCAAGGAATGGGAACTGCGGATGGAGATCGCGACCGCGCCCCGCAGCGGCGCGGTCGTCGCGACAGCCAACAACGCCACCCTCGCACGCGGCGAGTTCAGCCTCGGCCCGATCACCACCCAGATCGACTGGGCCGACCGGATCGTGCTCACCGGCGCGAACGGCTCGGGCAAGTCGACCCTGCTCGGACTGTTGCTCGGCAAGATCGCGCCCGACGCCGGTTCCGCCGCACTGGGTTCCGGTGTCGAGATCGGCGAAGTCGACCAGGCCCGCGGGCTGTTCCGCGGTGACGACGCGCTGGCCGACACCTTCGCCGCGGCGATGCCCGACTGGCCCGACGCCGAAGTCCGCACGCTACTGGCCAAGTTCGGCCTGCGCGGACCGCACGTGACCCGCGCCTGCGACACCCTGTCCCCCGGCGAACGCACCCGCGCCGCCCTCGCCCTGCTCCAGGCACGCGGGGTGAACCTGCTCGTCCTCGACGAGCCGACCAACCACCTCGACCTGCCCGCCATCGAACAGCTCGAGCAGGCGGTCGAATCCTTCACCGGCACTTTGATTCTGGTAACCCACGATCGCCGGATGCTGGATTCTGTTCGTGCGACCCGTCGTTGGCACATGTCCGGTGGGCTACTCACCGAGGGATAGGCGCATGGACTACGTATTAGGCATCGACACCCGGATCACCCTGCTCATCACCGGATTCATCTTCCTGAGCGCCTTGTTGCTCGGGGTCTGGAAGTACCACGGCATCCGGGTCAACGGGGCGGCACACGTCTATGTCGACATCGCCCACCGCGCCGCGCTGATGTACTCCTTCGCGGGGATCCTGCTCGCGGTGTTCACCGAGCTCAGCGCCTGGCCGTCGATCGTCAACCTGACCGCTGACCTGGTCGTGCTCGCGTTCTTCGTCGGCGCGATCGCCAGTTACGTCCTGCACGGGCTGCGCCGTGACACCACCAACCAGTTCGGCGGGCAGATCCCCGCCGCACTACGCCTGTCGATGTATGGGCTGATCGCGGGCGAGATCGGTGGTTTCGCAGTGCTGTTCAGCGGTTTCGTCGCCGGGCAGTTCTAGAACGACTGCACCACAACAGGTTCGCCTGCACCGAACAGTGCGATATCGGAGCCGAGCTTGGCCCCGATCAGTCCGGCACCGAGGGTGACACCGAGCACGGCGACCACCGCGATGAACGATCGCGAGCGTGGCACCCGCGGCGCCGCGAACGGACGCGTGCGTGGCGCCTCGGCGACCCGCTCATAAGCGGACTGGCCGTAGCCTTCGTCGCGGATCGGGACCGTGTGCGAATACCCTTGCGGCACTTCGCGGCAGCCCGGTCGTCCACAGGCCCCACCACAGCGGTGCGGCTGGTCGGCTTCGCCGTACTCGTACGGGTACTGATCTTGATAGTTGCGGCCAGGCAGCGGCGGAACCATGATCGGCCCCCTTCGAATCATGCTGCGCGCCAATATAACCGCCTGCGCCGAGCAGCACACACGCACCACGGGCACACAGGTCCTTACGGCGTATCTCGATACTAGTTGTACCGGACCCGACCCGCCAGACAACTAGACCGCAGCGACCTGCTTCGCCAGATCGTCGGCCAGCTGACGTGCCTGCGCCGGATCGGTGGCCTCCACCATCACCCGCACCAACTGCTCGGTCCCACTGGGCCGCAACAGAACCCGCCCGGACTCCCCCAGGACCCGCTCGGCCTCGGCGACCGCCTCACGCACCTCGGGAGCAGCCGCGACGGCGGCCTTGTCGGACACCGCGACGTTCACCAGCACCTGCGGCACCGTGGTCATCACCGAAGCCAGCGAGGCCAGCGAGGTCTGGGTCTGGGCCATCCGCGCCATCAACCGCAGGCCGGTGAGCACGCCGTCGCCGGTGGTACCGAACCGCGGGAACACCACATGCCCGGACTGTTCCCCACCCAGGCTGAACCCACCGCGCCGCAGTTCCTCCAGCACGTACCGGTCGCCGACAGCTGCGGTGATCACGGTGATCCCGGCGGCGCGCATCGCGATGTGCAGGCCGAGGTTGCTCATCACGGTCGCGACCAGTGTGTTGCCGACCAGCTCGCCCGCGTCACGCATCGCCAGCGCGAGTACGGCCATGATCGCGTCACCGTCGACGATCTCGCCGGCGGCGTCCACCGCGAGGCAACGATCGGCGTCACCGTCGAGCGCGATGCCGAGGTCGGCACCGTGTTCGAGAACCGCGCGCCGCACAGTGTCCAGATGCGTCGAACCGCAACCGTCATTGATGTTGAGCCCGTTGGGTTCGGCGTTGATCGCGATCACCGTCGCGCCCGCCTCCCGGTACACCTGCGGCGCCACCTCGGCGGCCGCACCGTGTGCGCAGTCGACAACGACAGTCAGCGCGGACAGGTCCTGCCCGGTGGATTCGAGCAGATGCTCGACATAGCGTTCGTGCGTGCCCTCGACGGTGTAGTCGCCACGTACCCGGCCGATGCCCGCGCCGGTCGGGCGCACAGTGACGCCTTCGGCGATCAGGGCTTCGATCCGTGCCTCGATGGTGTCGTCGAGCTTGTGCCCGCCCGCCGCGAAGATCTTGATGCCGTTGTCGGGCATGGGGTTGTGCGAGGCCGAGATCATCACGCCGAAGCACGCGTCGTACAGGCCGGTCAGATAGGCCACGGCCGGGGTGGGCAGCACACCCACCGAGAGGACATCGACGCCGACGGAGGTCAGGCCCGCGGTCACCGCGGCCTCTAGCATCTCGCCGCTGGCGCGGGGATCGCGACCGAGCACCGCGACCGGGCGCTTCTTACCGCGCGAGAGCACCTGCGCTGCCGCAGCGGCGACGCGCATCGCCAGTTCCGGGCTCAGCGACTCGTTGGCGAGCCCGCGAACACCGTCTGTGCCGAATAGCCGTCCCATAAAAACCCTCTACCAGTAGTAGGTCCCCGAATACAGCACAAGAGCAGGCAACCAGCGGTGCTGGAAGCCTGCTCTCGCACACACGCTCCGCCGACCAGGCTCATCCCCACTCGCGCGGGGAGCATACCTAGCGTATGCGAAAGCCAAGAGCCGACAGTGCGTAAATCAGCGCTTCGAGTACTGAGGCGCCTTACGGGCCTTCTTCAGACCGTACTTCTTGCGCTCGGTGGCACGCGGGTCACGCGTCAGGAAGCCGGCACGCTTGAGGGCGGGACGGTCGTCCGGGGTGACCACGATCAGCGCGCGGGCGATAGCCAGACGCAGGGCGCCTGCCTGACCCGACGGGCCGCCACCGACCAGGCGAGCGAAGATGTCGAAGTTCTCGACACGCTCGACCAGAACCAGCGGGGACTTCACGAGCTGCTGGTGCACCTTGTTCGGGAAGTAATCCTCGATGGTGCGGCCGTTGAGCTCGAAGTTGCCCGAACCGGGCACCATGCGAACGCGAACGACGGCTTCCTTACGGCGGCCGACGGTCTGCACCGGGCGGTCGAGGCCGAGCGGCTCGAAGGCCAGCTCTTCTTCGACGTACTCGGCATCATCGTAGGCTTCGCCATCTTCGACGATCTCGACGACGACCTCTTCGGCGGTGTCGAACTCTTCGGCTGCGAACTCTTCAGGAGCGGTCACTGGGCCACCTGCTTGATCTCGAACGGAACCGGCTGCTGCGCGGCGTGGGGGTGGTTCGGGCCTGCGTAGACCTTCAGCTTGCCCGCGATCGCGTTACCCAGCTTGTTCTTCGGGATCATGCCCTTGACGGCCTTCTCCACGAGACGATCGGGACGGGTCGCCAACACCTCGCCGACAGTGCGCGACTTGAGGCCGCCCGGGTGTCCGCTGTGGTGGTGGATGAGCTTGTCCTGCTTCTTGTTGCCGGAGATGGCAACCTTTTCCGCGTTGATGATGATGACGAAGTCGCCACCATCGACGTGGGGTGCGTAGGTCGGCTTGCCCTTGCCGCGCAGCAGGCCAGCGGCCTGCACGGCGAGACGGCCGAGGACTACGTCAGTGGCGTCGATGACGTACCACTTGCGGGTGACGTCACCCGCCTTGGGGCTGTACGTAGGCACAGTCGTTCCCTGTCTGTCGTCGGTGTTGCCGGCCCTGATGTGTGGATCGAGGCTGTCCTGGCGGCCGGTGGAGACCCAGGACATCGAGGAGACGCCGACCCGCGAACGGTTCGGCGTTCCACACGCCAACCGGCAACGATACCAGCCACGCATCACCGACCCACAATCGGGCGATGGGCGACCACCACCGCCGAGCCTCGATCCCCTCGGCGAAGCAACGTGACCGCCGATGCCTGATCGCTACCGGCGAAGCGAGGTCACCGTTGGCGCTAGATCACTACCGGCGGACCTGGGTCGGTCGCCCGCGCGGGACCGGGAATCAGGTAACGCAAAGTGTCGATGCCGGGGGTGATGCAGGCGCCGTCGTCGACGAGCAAGCCGCGCGCGGTGGCGATGCCCTCCCGCGGGACCGTGTTCGTGTACGGGGTGAACGCGCAGCTCACCGATTCGGCGGCCGAGGCGACGGCGGGATCTGGCTGGAATGCGACCAGCGCCAGCGCGCCGACCACGGCCGGTGCGCCGAAGAAGCCCTTCTTCACCTTGCCGAGCAGTTTGCCGCGGCGATCGTCGTCTTCGGAATCGTCGTACTCGAGCGCGTGCCGCGGTGCGCGGGCGGGCGGACCGGAAGGACGCGGCGGGTGCGCGGCAGGTGGACCGGCGACGAACCCGGCCGGTCCCGGCGGTTGGGCGGTGGGCGGTGCCGTGGGTTGCGCACCCCACCCGACCTGCGCGGCGACCGCCTGACCTGGATGCCCGGAGTCCGGATAGTCGTCCTCCTCGTCGTCGAGGTCGGGCTCGGTGACCAGCAGATGCGCGGCACCGAGTACCAGCGCGTGCATCGGATGGTCGGCCACGTGCAGTCGCTGACCGAGATGGTTCTGGAAGGCGAAGCGCAGCGCGTCGTTGAAACAGACATTGCCGGCCAGCAGCACCGTCGAGGTGTCGGCGCCGATCGAGCGGGCCGCGGCCATCGCCTCGATCACCACGTTGTCGGCCGTGCGGGCGTCGCGCAGCGCCTCGGCACCGACCGAGACCTCCGTCGATTCGGTCGGCTGTTCGTCGTCGCCGTGCACCGCGACCACCAGCAGCGAGCGGCCGTCGGAATAGATCCCGGTGGCGCCGACGCCGTCGCGATGCCGCTCGCTGGGCGGGGACACCAGGCCGAGCGCGCGCACATAGCCCGAGAGCGCGACGCTTTCCGGGAGTGGTTCGACGATCACGTCGAGCTGCTCGACGAGCGCCGCGTACACGTCGACCTTGTCCTCGGGCCAGCTGTCCGGATACGGCAACGCGACCACCTGCGGCTTGCCCTGCAGGTGCTTGCCGATCGCCGCGAGCGGGTTGTAGAGCCGGGCCCGGAAGACGAGCTCGGCCGGCCAGGTGGCACCGGCGATCACGATCTGCGGATGGCCGAGGATGTCGCGCACATCGGCGATCGCCATCCCCAGATCCGGTCGCTGCCGGTCGACACCGGCGGTGTGCAACCTGCCCGCGGCATCGGCGAGCAGGTAGGCAGGCGGGGTGTAGGTGCCCTCGACCTGTACCGGGCGGACCGGGATCGCACCGCCACCCGCGGCCACGGACACCACGTCCCACCCCAGATGTAGGGCCCCAACTCGAACGGTCACAGGATCAAGTGTGCCCGGTCGGCGACAGACACGCGCATCTTGCCCACCGAAATGGTGCTGACCTCGCCGATCATGCTCGGTACCGCGAGGCATGCTCGGGCGCCCAGCGTGGTTACGCGAGCTGGCGCCTGCTGGCGCTGACCGCTCATGCCTGTGACTTCTTCAGTCGTAGCCGGCTCCAGGTGATCAGCGCGAGGATCGAGGTGATCACGATGACCATCACGATGTCGAGGATCCAGATTCCCGCGTTGTGGTCCCAGAGAGTGTCCGGCTGCGCGCCCCAGAAGATGTCGCGCAGATTCACCGTCGAGGCGCCGGATGCGTAACCCCAGCGGGCCGGGAACAAGTACGACACCTGCTCGAGGCCGGGACGGTCGGTCACCGGGATAAGGCCGCCCGCCATCACCAGCTGCACCATGATCATCACCACGAGCATCGGCATGACCTGCTCGCTGGACTTGGCCAGGCTCGACATCAGCAGGCCGAACACGACACAGCACACGGCGGTCATCGCGATGTCGATGTACAACTCGATGCTGCCATTGGGGATCAGCGAACCGCCGCCGGGAGCCTTCTTCCCGAGCAAGGTAATGCCGATCAGCACCGCCGACTGCAGGAACGCGACCGCGCTGAACACGGCGATCTTGGCCAGCAGATACGCCGAGGGCAACAGCCCCACGGCGCGTTCCCGGTGGAAGATCGACCGCTCACCGACCAGGTCTCGCACACTCAGCGTGGCACCCATGAAGCACGCGCCGAGAATCAGCACCACCAGCAACTGCTGGGTTTCGCTACCACCGGAACGAGCGAACGAGCCGTCAGGTTGAGCGACGAGCGGGCCCGGTGCGAACCCGTTCGCACCTGGCACCACCAGCGACAACGCGCCGAGAATGAACGGCAGCACCAGCAGGAACACCAGATAGCCGCGATCGGCGAAAATCAATCGCACCTGTCTGCGGGCCAGCGTCGAGAACTGACGTGTCCCGTTCGACTGCGGCGGCGCACCCACATTGCCGCGATTCGGTTGCGCGGGCGGCGGTGGCGGCACATACGCCTGCCTGGACCGATACTTCGCGAAAGCCTGATCGGGGTTGGCCGCGACCTCGGCGAAGATCTCCGCCCAGTCGCTGGTACCCATCGCGGCACCGACACCACCCGGATGACCGGCGAACGCCGTCTTACCGCCGGGAGCCAGCAGCACCACCTGGTCACACATATCCAGGCAGGCGACCGAGTGCGTCACCACGATCACCACGCGACCGGCGTCGGCCAGCTCGCGCAGCATCTGCATGACCTGTCGATCCAGCGCCGGGTCGAGGCCCGAGGTGGGCTCGTCGAGGATCAGCAGCGACGGACCGGTGAGCAGCTCCATCGCCACCGACGCGCGCTTGCGCTGACCGCCGGAGAGCCGGTCCACCCGGGTATCGGCATGCTGAGTGAGCGAAAGCTCTTGCAGCACACCGTCGATCACCTTCTGCCGGTCGGCCTTGGTGGTATCCGGCGGCAGCCGCAGCTCGGCGGCGAAGCCGAGCGCCTGGCGAACGGTGAGCTGACGGTGCAGCACGTCGTCCTGCGGCACCATGCCGATGCGCGAACGCAGCGCCTCGTACTCGGCGTGCAGGTTGCGACCCTCGAAGGTCACCACACCGCCGGAGGGCTGGGTATTGCCCGCGATCAGCTTCGACAGCGTCGACTTGCCCGCGCCCGACGGTCCGATCAGCGCGGTCAGCGTCCCACGCCCCGCCGTCATGTTCACATCGACGAGCAGTTGCTTGTTGCCCTCGACCGTGAACCCGACCCCGTGCACCGACAGCCCCTGCTCGGCGACCGGCTTCTGCCGATGCGCCAGCGCGCCCTGGGTGACAACGAAGTCGATATTGCCGATGGTGACGATGTCGCGCTCGCGCAGCACCGAGCGCTGCTGGCGGTGACCGTTGACGAAGGTGCCGTTGGCCGAGCCGAGGTCCTCGATCACCAGGCCCTCTGGCGAGGACAGCAGCTTCGCGTGCGCGCGTGAGGCCAGCGGATCGTTCACCACGATCTGGTTGTCCGAGGTGCGGCCGATGCTCAGGCCACCCGGCGGAATACGGTCACCACGCGCGACCGGTTCGGTCGAGGCGGCCTTGCGGACCGGCGGCAGCATCGACGAATCGGCGCGGCGGGTCATATTGATGTTGTCCTGCGGCTGCGCGGGCAACTGCGAGGTCGGCACGTAGTGCGGTTGCGGTGGTTGCGGGCGCGACGGCGGCTGGAAACCGGGTCGCTGCTGCTGCTGCGGACGTGGCTGTTGCTGGTGCGGCTGCGAAGGCGGCGCGACCATGGTCGCCGCGTGGCGCGCCCCAGGCGCCGCGGGGACCAGGTGCAGCAGCGGCCCGGTGATCGCGTCACCCAGGCGTACCTGGGTGGGCCGGTCGACCGATACGGGCTGGTTCAGCCTGCGCGCGTCGACGAAGACGCCGTTCGTGCTCCCGTTGTCGGCGAGTACCCAGGCGCCGTTGCTGAATCGCAGAGTGGCGTGCACACGCGAGACCAGCGGGCTGTCCACGAACAGGGTGACCTCGGGCGCACGGCCCATGGTGATCTGCTGGCTCGCTTCGAAGACTCGTTCGGTTCCATCATGGCGCACGGTGATGGTCTGCGCCCCCGGTGAAGACATGGAGCGGATACTATGCCATCGCCCGGACATCGGCGGTGCCCCCGAGACGGCTTGGAGCCCGATCCGGCGATCGACCTGCACGTGTATCCGGCCGACCAGGGGGACAGATGCCGAAAGCCCAAGTGTTCGTTGCGATTTCTGTCGTGCTATGCGCGCTGCTGGGTGTCGGCTGCACACGGGCGGTCGACGGGCACGGAGTCTCCATCTACGACGACCCGTTCCAGGTGGCCGGATTGCCGACCACCGGTGGGCCGAACGGTCCGCGAACCGGCATCGCCGATTCGGCCCTCACCGCGGAAAATGGTGACGGCGGCGAGGTGGACAAGTTGGCCCTCAACGCGATCGACGACATCCAGGCCTACTGGCAGGCAGGCTTCGCCACCGAATTCCCCGGCGAGACCTTCGACCCGGTCGAGAAGCTGATCTCCTGGAACGCGCGCGCCGCCCGCAGCCAGGCGGTCGAATTCTGCTCCGAAACCACCTACCACCTGGTCAATGCCGCCTACTGCCGCAGCGACAACTCCATCGGCTGGGACCGCGAGATGCTGCTGCCCACCATGAGTGAGACCTTCGGCACGATGTCGGTGGTGATGGTGCTCGCCCACGAGTACGGCCACGCCATCCAGACCATGGCCAAGATGGTCACCAAGAAGACGCCGGTCCTGGTGAAGGAACAGCAGGCCGACTGCTTCGCCGGGGCGTTCATGCGCCACGTCGCCGAAGACAAGTCGAAGCACTTCACGATCAACACCTCCGACGGGCTGAATTCCGTACTGGCCGCGACTGTTTCGATTCGCGACTCCGATCCCGACGACCCGGAGAGCGTGCACGGCTCGGCCTTCGAACGGGTCACCGCCGTGCAGATCGGGTTCACCGACGGACCGCGCGGCTGCAAGGGCATCGACGAGAACGAGATCAACTCGCGCCGCGGCAACCTCCCGCAGAGCTTCGCCGACGACAGCGGTCGCGGCGAATACCCCGTCTCCAAGGAAAACCTCGTCGAGCTGAGCAAGGCGCTGCAGGCAATCCTGCCGGTGAAGGAGGCGCCGACCTACGACTACGCGGGCTCACGCATCGACTGCGAGGACGGCACGGTCACCGACCCGGTCACCTACTGCCCCGCCAAGAACACCATCGCCACCGACGTCGCGGGCCTTGCCGACCGCGGCGCCACCGATACCGACGACGACGGCCCGCTGCCGGTGAAGGTCAGCGGCGACTACAACGGCTACGTGGTGTTCATCTCCCGCTACACCCTGGCCGTGCAGCGCAGCCACGGCCAGCAGCTGACCGGCGCGAAGACCGGTCTGCGCGCGGCCTGCCTGTCCGGGGTCGTCACCGGCGCGCTGGCCCGCTCCGACCGTCCCGTGAGCCAGGGCGACATCCAGCTGTCCGCGGGCGACCTCGACGAAGCGGTCTCGGGCCTGCTCACCGACGGCCTGGCCGCCAGCGACACCGAAGGCAACACGGTGCCAAGCGGATTCTCCCGCGTCGACGCATTCCGCGCAGGCGTCCTCAACGGTGAAACCACCTGCCTGTCACGGTATAGCTGAGTTTTTGGCGCGCTGGCGCGCGCGTGTCCGCGGCCCCGAGGGGCCGCCGGTCAGGCACCGTTGCTTGCTCCTTCGTCGCCTACGCAACGGCGCCTGACCGGCGACCCGGCCGCGGACCGGCCACTTCGTGGCCGCTGCTCCCTATGGGTCGCAGGTGGGGGGTGGGAGTGCGGTCATGGCGGACCAGGGGTTTGTCGGGGTGGCTGGTCGGGGATGTCAGCCGAACGGCGGTGGTGCGGCCGGTTCGTAGCGCAGCACTCGGTTGCCGATCATGACCTCGGTGCCGGGTACCAGCACCATCGGCTGGTTCGGCGTGAGACGCACCCAGTCGCGGTAGCCAGGGTGCCTGCTGCGGGTGCCGTTGGTGGAACCGCGATCGATGAGCTGCACATCCCAATTCACCAGGTGCACTTCGGCATGCGCGCGCGACATGCCACCGGAGGTGTCGTCGATGCGCAGCGGGATGAGGCCACGCGTGGCCGCGTCGGAGTTCTCCGGGTCACGCCCGATCACCGAGTCGGCGGCCATCAGGTAGGTCATGCCGTCGTCGAGCACGAGCATGCCAAGCGGCGGGCGAACCACCTCGGCGAGCGCCTGGGTCTGGTCGACCGGCATGCCGCACACCGTGCAGAACGCCGAGCGCGGATCGCTGGGGTGCGCACGCGCGCACTTGAATCCCATCACCTTCACCGTCAGCACCGTCGACTTGGCCGTGGCCTCGAGCCTGCGCTGCAGGTTGGGATCCGGCTCGGGCGCGGGATTGGTTCCGGCGTGCTGGGTTTCGGCGGTGTGCGGGTCGGGGACAGGTGTGTCGACGGTGCCGTGTGCGGTGCCGGTGACCGCGTCGAGCATCGAGGTAGCCGGTTGCATCCCCGTCGCGGGCTGCTCGGAAGGTCGTGAATCCGGTTGCGGCGCACGTGGTTCCCGGTCGATGCGCGCGGTAGGCGGTGGCGGCCTCCGGGTCCGGCCCGCCGGTTCCGCGGTCCGCACCCGGCTGCGCACATCGTTGGACCACATCACGGCCCCGCCCGCCTGCGCGATTCCTTCGACGAGCCAACCGATTCCGCGCTCCGGCGGTAGATCCGGGATGCGCCCCTTGGCATCGTCGACGAACAGCGCGACCGCCTTCGCCGGCTCCGAAGCCACCCGATCGACGGTGAACGCCGCGTCGCTACCGCGGTAGTACTCCGGGCCCCGATCATCGGCGAGAACAGCGGTCACCGAACCGTGCAGGAAGATCGCCACGCCACCGTTGTCCGCGGCCGAGAGCACCCCGAAATCGATCGGCACCCCCGGCGAGATCTGCTCGGCGTACTTCATGAGCCAGCGGGTCGCCTCGCGTGCCACCACCGAACCCGGCCCCGACGGTGCCTGCTCGTGCGCGTCACGCACCAGCTCCGCCAGCGATTCCAGCGCGACCGCCGCGGTATCACCGGGCGTGAGCTTGCCCTGCCCGCGATGCGCGACCACGATCACCGCGCCCGCGACCCGTGCGACCGCGTGACTTCCGAGCACCACTTCGACCTGCCGATCCCTCACAGGTATCGGCCTCTACCGGAACTGCACAGCAGGGGGGTCGCCATGTCATCCAGAGTATGGCAAGCACCCCGCATCAGTCCTCCTGGGCGGGTTCGGTCCGGTAACTTCATACCTAGTGGGCGCAGCCGCGAAGCGTTCGTCACCTCTCTTGCGCATGGCCGCAGCGTTGGCGGAGGGACGCATATCGCGGGAGGACATCAAGGGGCATGTGATGATCGATTCGACCAAAATTCGCATCGCGCTCGCCTTGGGTGGGGCCCTGATCACCCTCACCGGCTGCGCGGTCAGCGGCACGGCTGTCGCCGGTGAGCCCGATGTGCGTGGCCTGGAGACCGGCACCTTCGCCACCGACCGGCACACCTACACCGACACCGCGGGCAACAAGGGTGCGCTCGTCGAGGGTGCGCGGATGTCGGCGGCGGTGGTGCCAGCGGTGCGGATCGATCCTTCGCTGTCGCACGGTCGAGGCGGTGTTGTCGTCCCCGATATCGAACGCGCGCTGGATTTCGTCGCCAACGTCTCCAAACCTGTTCTGGAGAACCGCAAATTCATCACCGGCTACGTCGCCCTCGGCGCCGACAAGGCCGATCCCGACGGCGAAACCCGCCCCGGCCCCGAAGCCACCGCACTGACCACCGCCCTGTTCCGGTTCCCCACCACGGCCGCCGCGACGCTCGCCGCGCGCGAACTCGAGGACGTCGACCTGGCCGTCTCCCCCGACAACCGCAAACTCGCCTCCGCCAAATACCCCGACGCCTACCTGCATTGGCGCCCCGGCATTCCCACCATCGGCGCCTTCCTCGCTCACAAAGAGTTCGTGATCTCGCTGTTCATCCAGCGCCCCCGCGCCGACGCGACCGACCTCATCTCCTGGATCGACAAGAACCTCGCCGCCGAACTCGCCCAGCTGGCGAAGTTCGCACCAACGCCAACGGCGAAGATCTCCGACCTGCCCGTCGACCCCGCCGGACTACTCGCCCGCGCCGTCGTCGATGACCGTTCCGCCATGCAGCCAGGCCAGTACTCCTTCGCCTCCTACGCCCCACAACACCTCGTCAACAAGGCAGCCGACCTCACCGCCCGCCAAAACCTCGTCGACGCAACAGGAGTCGAAGCCCACGCGGTCGTCGACGGCGGCGCCGTCACCCGGGTACGCGACCAGTCCGCCGCCCAATCCCTCATGCAGGGCCTCATCGATTCAGCGGGCCACTACGACCCGATCACCGCCCCCGCCGACGTCCCCACCGCGACCTGCCTGAAACTCAACGACAACGGCAACATAGAAGACGACTACGTCTACCGCTGCTACGTCGCCTACAAGCGCTACCTGGCCATGGTCAGCGCCGACGGTGAGCCCGAGGTCCGCCAGAAGATCACCGCCCAGTACGCCCTGCTGGCCAACAGTCTGTGACTTCGCTCAGCCCCCACTCCTCGAATGCGGTGACGTAGGATTTCGCCGACAATGTCGGCAACTATCCGACCCAACCCCGCCAGATCGGCACGGTCGCGAACCTCGACCAGGGCCGCTTCATCGAGGCCGAGCACCTCGGCGACTTCGTGCCAACGCCCGCCGATATCGATCCCCGGTTCGTCCACACCAATCCGTCGATCGCGTCGGTCTTCCTCGACGCCGGAGCCGCGCTCGGCAAGATCATGGCCGTCGACCGCTTCGCCGAGGTCGCCCCTGATTTCGTCGGCGGATTCGTGAGCTCGGCGGAGACCGAGCCCAAGAATATGGGCATCGACATGGTGAACGCCGTCATGATCTTCCCCGACGCGCAGAAGGCCACCACCGCCGCCATCGAGCTGGAGAAACTCGATTTCGGCTACGCCCCGAACAATCAGCGCATCGAAATCCCCGGTTACCCCGCGGCGACCGCCCACTGGCAGCCCGACCAGCAGTCGATCGGATCCTGGTTCGCCACCGGTCATTTATCGACGAGCAACTCACCAAGATGAGCGCCCATCAGGTAGCCCTCTCCTGGGGCGCGATCGCCGTCCGCACCCCTGACGCATCCACCGCCCGCCGCGCGGTCACCGAGAAGATGTTCCCCTGGTAGGTAGAAGCCGACGCCGCCAACACACCCAACCTTCCCGATTCCGCCTGCGTGGAGAACAAACGCCCCGGCGCCTCCAAACGCTTCAGCTGCATCCTCGCCTACAGCGAATACGTCGGAATCGTCAGCAGCAACCAGCTTTTGGATGCCCACCAACGCGCGGCGGCGCAGTATGCGTTATTCGCCAATACCCGGTAGTCCACTACCGGCCTCGCCGGTCGACGTCAGGTCCTGCGCACAGCGCGGCCGTGCGACGGTCGAGTAGTATCCTCGCCGAGCACTAGGCAAGACACGGGCGACCAGCCCGACAACACGACCACAGTGTGCGGCCTGGCACTACGAAGGCACGGAGTAATTGCGGGGGGGATCCGATGAAGTTGCGAACAAGGCTGCTCATACTGGCCGTGGTCGGTACCGTCGCGGCGGCGGGCTGTGCGTCAGCGGTGCAAGGCGCTGCTGTACCGGGCCAAGCGCCCGTCGACATATCGAAGTTGAAGCTCGGCAGTTTCTCGCCCGAGCCAACCTCCTACGGGCTGCCCGAATCGTCGGAACCCGATGATGTTCGCCGACACGAGTCGAAGCGGATGCTGAACTTCGTCATTCCCGCGACCGATGTCGACCCGGAGATCAATGCGCTGACCGGTGTCGAGACGTTCACCGTTCCGAGTGATCCGTTTCGTTCGCCGGTCCTGCCCGACAAGTACCGACCAGCGATGTTCGACAACAAACTGGTGGCCGGCGTCTACGTCGTGCGAACCAACGGCAACATGCGCAGTCTCAAAAAGCTGATCATCTCGGTTCTCCGATTCCCCACCGAACAAGCCGCGAGCAAGGCCGGGGACCAGATGGTTCACGCATCTCCGGAAGAGCCGACGCACGTATTCGCTGTCGCGGGTCACCCAGATATCCGGGCATCGTCGAAGGACTGGGCATCCAGCATTGCCTATGTGACCAGGGGAAGCTACCTGGTCATCGCCAATTACAGTCAGCCCCAACCGGATGAGACCAAGGTCAAGGCAAGCCTCGAGAAGGCGCTCGACCTACAGCTCGCCGAAATGGCCGAGCTGACACCGACACCGTTCGAAGACGTCCTCGACATCCCGTTCGACCCCGACGGCATCATGCGGCGAGCTCTCCCCGAGGCGTCGGACTACTCCGATCCGTTCTCGACCGACATCGACTTCTACGCCTACGAACCGTCAGGTCACTTGCACTACGAGCGGAATCCGGTGGTGATGAAGCAGGCCTATGCCGACAGCGGCGTCGACCTGATCGGAAGACGCGCTGGAATCGTATACCGGACACAAGACCTCGCCGGAGCATTTCGCCTGCAATCCGCCTTGGTGACCCTAGGCAAGAACGATGAGGAGATCGACCCGCCACCCGGGCTCATGGACGCTCGGTGCATAAAGCTGTACGAAGCGGATGCGCTCCGCAACTACGACCTGTTGTGCGCGGTAGTCCGCGACCGTTACGTCGGCGTCGTGCTCGCCAAGACCAAGGCGGGCGGAAGGATCGACCCCGGTCTGTACGAAAGGGCGGCAGCCCAATACGCGGTCCTGGCGAAGAGCGAGTGAGAAGAACCATGAGACTTGATCTGCGACTCTGTGCCGCCCTCATCGCGATGGTCATCGTTACCACTGGATGTGGAAGCGATAGTCAATCCGATACGCCCACAGTAGATTTGAGCCAGCTCGACACAGGGAATTATCAATCAACGCCCCGTGACCCGAATACCTCCAAGGCTGACGACACCGGCCTGGCGATCGAAGCTGTCCGCCTCGGCGCAGCTGTTCCACTTCCCTACGATGTGGACCGCAGCTACGGGTTCCAGCGTCTGAGCAGCCCAGTCGTGCGAATGACCTCGAAAATCCCCGGGACGATGACCAGGATCGACGACGAAGTGTTTCCGGAGCTGACCAAGGGCCTCATCGTCGGATGGGAAACCATGGGCGAACGGCGCATCCAACCATTCCTCGGCCGCCAAGCCTGGATTTACGTCTATCGCTTCGGCACAGCTGCCGAGGCCGCGACAGCAGCGCAGCGCATCCCGGAGAAGCAGCAAGAGCGCGGCGCGGGTATCGCCGTGGAAATTCCGGGTTTTCCGAAGGCCCGAAGCAATTGGGCCCGCACCGCACTGGATTCGTGGATGGCGCAGGACACGATGGTTTTCGGGGTGCGACTGGATGATCCGATGACCGAACCAGCGGATCCAGCCGCGGCGATCGAGTTCACGAACAAGGCGTACACCAAGATCATCGAGATGCTGCAGGGTTATTCCCCTACCCCCGCCGACAAGATCGCCGCGCTGCCGATCGATACCGACGGAATGCTGAGTCGGACCCTGCCGAGCGACAAAAACTACTGGGTCGGCAATCTCCCCGTCGGTGCCGTAGAACCTGCACAGGCCGCGCTGGCATACGACAACACGCCAGGAACCACCAAACCCGCGTTCATCGACGCCGGTGTCGACCTGGTCTCCAGCGATTCCCCCTACTTCCGCGTGTACCGGGCAAAAGACTCGAAGGCAACCGAACGCCTCCAGGCTGCGCTGTTAGCACCACATCTCGACGATCTGAAACCTGTCGACAGCCCCCGGAACCTTCCCAATGCCGCCTGCTACGACCGCAAGGAAGACCTCAAGAAGACCGGTGTCAAAGCGACCTGCTACGTCGCCTTCGACCGGTACCTCGCGCGCATATCCGGCTTCAATATCCAGGAAGTCAGGCAGCAGACCTCCGCCCAGTACAAGATGCTCGCGGCCGACCGATGACTACGGTGCGTCCCCCTTGGAGAATCGAGAGACCACAATGATCGGATTCGGCGGCGACATGAACCGTCGCATCGTGACGGCGATATTCACGGCGTGCGCGCTGGCAACCGCGTCCGCCGGTTGCGGTTCGACAGTGTCCGGCGAGGCGCAGCAGGCCACGCCACCCAAGACCACCCTCGATGTCGGAAACTATCCGTCGGCACCGCGGACAATCGGTAATGCCAAGAACGACAAGCAAGCCCGTGCTCGCGAGTCCCAACGACTCGGGGACTACGTCATCCTCCCTTTCGAGGCCGACCCGGCATACATCTCGTTGAGCGGGTTCTTCCCCACCCCGATCGTCCTGAACCGCAAGGGCCTCGGCGGAATGGTTATCAATGACACCTTCGACGATGTCGCCAAGGACCTCACCGCGGGGTGGGTGAACTCGTGGTCGACGGTCGACAATGCGCTGAACAAGGGCCGACAGGTGGACATCGCCGTCCTGATGTTCCCGGATGCCGCGACGGCAAAGGTGGTGGGTCCGACGCTCGAGCACGACGACTTCACCTACAACACCGACAACCAACCGGTCGAGATCACCAAATACCCTGGGACCAGCGCGCATTGGCGCCCCGGCATTTCATCCATCGGGTCGTGGACTGTCCACGACCGATATGTCGTCTTCATCAAGCTCGATGACGAGAGCCAGCCAGCCGACCTCCCCTCCCTCACCGGCCATGTGGAGCGCATGCTCGAAGTCCAGTTGCCGTTGTTGGACAAGTTCACGCCTACGCCCACACAGGACCTACCGCACGTAGCACTCGACGTCGACGGATTGTTGGGTCGCACGCTGCCGAGCAGCTCGGAGAACCCGACGAGGGCGCAACCCGACGGGCTGTTCACCGGCCGTGGCTATTTATCCCTAGTGGTCAATGCTGGGCCCAAGGCCCTCGCCAGGTTGGACGAGTTCGAGATCGACCTCATCTCCTTCGGCGAGGCAGTGATCTTCCGCAGTCGCACACCGGAGGGCGCGCAACGTCACTTCTCGGATCGATTGAAGGCAGCCGAGTCGATGGCCACAGGTAGTCGTGTATTCAAGCGGATCAGCCCGCCGCCCGGTCTCAGCGAGAATGTCGCCTGCTACACATTCATGACCACAATCGACGGCAAAGAAGTGAGCGCCTCGGCAAACTTCTGTGGGTTCCAGACCGATCGGTACTACGTCGAGGTCGAAAGCACCCAGGTCCAGGACGTGTACCAACAGCTCAACGCCCAGTACGCGATGCTCACCGGCAAGTAAGCGGGACTTGTCGCTTACTTGCTAGATTGCGTCCGAAGGCTCGTTGTCCGGGCGTTCTACAACGAGAAGGAGTACCGAATGGCGTTGCGGCCCGGCGCAATTGTCGGCGGCTACCGAGTGATCAATGTACTCGGAAGTGGGGGCATGGGCACTGTCTACCTGGCCCAGAACCCGATCCTGCCCCGAACCGACGCGCTGAAGGTACTCAGTGCGGACCTCTCGACCGACGCGGAGTTCCGCGCCCGGTTCGAGCGCGAAGCCAACCTCGCCGCAGGGCTGGACCATCCGAACATCGTCGCGGTGTACAACCGCGGCGAGGAGGACGGCCAACTCTGGATCGCCATGCAGTACATCGACGGCGTCGACGCGAGCGATGAGGCGAAGAAGGGCCCCTCGGTGATGACGCCCGTGCGCGCGCTGCGGATCGTGTCGGAGGTCGGCAAGGGCCTCGACCACGCGCACCGTCGCGGTCTGTTGCACCGAGACGTGAAACCCGCCAACTTCCTGCTGGCCAAACCCGAGGACCCCGGCGAGGAAGAGCGCGTGCTGCTTACCGACTTCGGCGTCGCCAAGTCCGCGGAGGACAGCCAAGACCTCACCGCGACCGGCAGTTTCATGGCCACGGTCGCCTACGCTCCGCCGGAGCAGCTGGTCGCGAACAGACTCGACCACCGCGCCGACATCTACAGCCTCGGCTGTGCCTTCTTCAAGCTTCTCACGGGGCAAAACCCTTATCCGTCGACCGTTCCCGCGGTAGTGATGATGGGTCATCTCCATGAACCCCCGCCGCGGGTTACAGCAGTTCGACCCGATCTGCCGCCTGCCCTCGACCGCGTCATCGCCAAAGCAATGGCGAAAGAACCGGCCGATCGGTACAACACCTGCCGGGAATTCATCCGCGAGGCCGAAGCCGCCCTGCTCGGCACGCCGAACCAGGCGCCGGGACCACACTCGACGGATCCGCGATACCCAACGCAAGGCGCCTTTCAAACAGGCGGCTCATACACGACCGCTCGGACCGACGTCCACGGGAACTACTCGGCACCACAGGGTTTCACTTCGCGAGTCGGCGCTCCCGATCAACACCTTGTCGATACCCTGCGTCGCACCGACGGTGGCGCCAGGAGTAAACGCCGCCGGTTCCTCCTGCCTGCGATCATCGCAGTCGTTGTCGCCGTCGCAGTCGGCTCGGCAACGTACTTCCTCACCAGACCGTCCGCCGATGCGACCGCGACCGACCAGAGCATGCTCGCCGACGTCCGGAAACAGCACCCGCAGTTCGACAACAAAACCGTCGCAGCGGTGAACTTCACCGGTTCCGCGATGGCGGTCTACCTCGGCGGGAGCCCGCAGGCGGATTTCTTGCAGGACATCGGCTTCCGCTACACCTCGAAATTCAAAGCCGCCGGCAGTGAGACCGCCCCACGCTCGGTCTCGCTCAACTCGTCGTCGTCGGATCTCGATGCCGAAATCGTCATCGTCCTGCGAACCGACAACCAAGCGGGCAACGGCGGACTGCGCGGCCTACCGTCCGGGCTGATGTACGGCTCCGCCAAACTTGTCATCGTTGACGACCTCAATGCGATCCAGCCATTCCAGGTCTGGACCGAACAGTCGCCACAGCGCCTAGTCGAAAAGCTCGTTCCTACCATCGCCAAGACCGTGACCTAGGCTGATCCGGTGGAAACGCTGCAGTATGCGGGAGCCCTGCTGAAAGTGGCTCCGTTCTATGTCGAATCAGGAGTTAGTGGGACATGGCGTTGAATCCTGGAACCATCGTGGGTGGATATCGCATCCAACGGATCCTCGGCGCGGGCGGCATGGGCACTGTCTACCTCGGCAAACACCCGAGCCTGCCTCGCATGGACGCACTGAAGGTCCTGAGCGCCGAGCTGAGCCGTGATCCGGAGTTCCGGGCTCGATTCGAACGCGAAGCGAACCTGGCCGCAGGTTTGGACCACCCGAACATCGTGTCGGTGTACAACCGCGGCGAGGAACACGGCCAGCTGTGGATCGCCATGCAGTATGTCGAAGGCACGGACGCGGCTGCCGAGCTCGCTCGTGATCCGCACGCGATGACGCCTCTGCGCGCTCTGCGGATCACCACCGAAGTCGGCAAGGGTCTGGACTACGCGCACCGTCGCGGTCTTCTGCACCGTGACGTGAAGCCGGCCAACTTCCTCCTGTCCACCGCGACCGACGACGACGAAGAACGCATCTTCCTTACCGACTTCGGTGTCGCGAAGTCCACCGACGACGCCACCGAACTCACCCAAACCGGCAGCTTCCTCGCCACCATCGCCTACGCGCCACCCGAGCAGCTCAGTGGCGCCTCCCTGGACCATCGCGCCGACATCTACAGCCTCGCCTGCGCGTTCTACAAACTCCTCACCGGCCAAAACCCTTACCCCGCAGCCCAACCCGCGATGGTCATGATGGGCCACCTCCACCAGCCCCCGCCCCAGGCCACCGCCGTCCGCCCAGGCCTCCCCCACGCCATCGACCACGTCTTCGCCCGAGCGATGGCCAAGAACCCCGCCGAGCGGTACTCCACCTGCCGTGAGTTCACCGACGCCGCCGCGAACGCGCTGGTACCGGGGTTCGACCCGGTCGGCCACAACACCTCACCGACATACCCGATCCAGGTGATGCCGCCGCGCGAGTACACCGACCCGCGAGCAAACACCTCCCTCCCCGGCCTCACCGCCGCCACTTCCCCGAACAAGACCAAACGCCTCGCAGCAATAGGCGGGGCCGTCGCGCTCGTCGTCGCCCTCGGCGCCGGAGCAGGCATCTGGGCCACCAGCGGATCGGGAACCCCCACCGACAGCCCCCCAACCACCAGCGCACCGACCGCCGCCCTGTCACCTCTCGAACAGGCGCGCAAGGACAATCCCGCGTTCCAAGGCAAGACGGTGACGCTCCTTGACGTCACGCAACAGAAGTTCAAGTTCGGAATCTATTTGTCAGGCAGCCCGCAGACGCAGTTCATGGAAAAACTTGGGCTCGTCTACAACTTCGAATACACGAATACCGAGGGTATTCCATCACCCAAAGAAGTAACGGACGGATCGGGCGCACTCGAGGCGCCCGATGATAGCTACGTCATCGTACTGCGAAGCGATGAGAAGGCCGGCGGGGGTGGCCTACTGGGACTCCCGTACGGAATAACCAGCTCAAGGGCCGTTGTGATCCCCGTCGATGATCCCAGCACGGTGTCCGCCATGAGAAATTGGTCGCCGGAATCCGAGGCGCTACTGGTCAGCAAGCTAGTACCGATACTTAAATCAAAAATACGTTAGAAATCGTCTTTCTACCATGGGGGATGCTTTGCATTTCGTACGGAGCTCATCGAAGTGACTAATAAAAATGCATACCGAGGAGCGGTAAGCGCAGCACTTTCTATCGCATGCCTGCTCGCGACGGGTTGCGGAGGTGGCGCTAGCCCTGCGGCGGCCCCTGAACCCCAGATCGACGTGAGCCAACTCGACCTGGGAAACTACCCGGGCAAACCAGTTCCGTTGGGAACGGCCAAGACTGACGAAGAGGCAGCCCTGGTCGAAGCACGACGCCTGGCCGAGTTCGTTCCCTTGCCAGCAGAGATCGAACCGGCCTTGAATTTCACCTACGGGTTCAATCAAAGCCGCACGTTTACAGACGTCTCACAGCAACCGATTTCTCGTGAACTGACTTTAGGCCGTGATGTGTTTGAAACAACAGCGCCAGGATTCATCTCAGGATACTACAGCGAAGCAAGAACGAACGCTGTCGCAAACCTCTCTTGGCAGCTGAACAACTTCACACTGCTATTCACAGACCCCACGGCAGCGAAGAATGCAGTTCCCGCATTGGGAGACAAGCATTTCCAAGTCCTCGGCGAGAAATATCAACGCACCCAACTCGAAAACTATCCAGATGCTTACGCCTTTTGGTCTCCGGAATATCATTCACTTTTCGCGTGGCATTCGTTCGGGCACATTGCGACTTTGACAATAATACGAGACCATCTCAACCACCAAATCGGCTCTGAAGATCTCACAGGAATGCAGGCGAAGGCCGAGAAAGTCGTCGCTGCGATGCCTGGGAGGTTATCGAAGTTCACACCGACCTCTCGCGAACAATGGGGCACTCTGGATCGGGACATCGACGGCATGCTTGCGATGACAGTTCCCGCGACCAACGACTCGGTGACTAACAAGGTCACGATACCGGCGGTGTACGAGAAGCATGGCGCATTGCAGATCTCACCCGACACTAATGCAGACAAGAAATTGTTTGACGAAACGGGCGTTGATCTAGCTGCATTCAACGGCGGAGCGCTGTACCGGACAAAGGATCCCGAGTCCGCGCGATTGCTGGCAGATCATCGTGCCCATTTCGGTCGCATGTTCGTGGTAGCACCGAGTCCGACCGGTCTTCCGACAGCCACTTGCCACGAAAGTCGCGAGCAATTCCGTGGCGCTTCCCCTCGGTATCATTGCTCAGTCAGCTTCGGCCGATACGCAGCCAATATTGCCGCTAATCAGCTCACTGACGCACACCAGCGGATCTCCGCACAGTACTCACTCTTGGCCAACGGCAAATAGCAACCCGATGGAAGCGAGGACAGATTATGCGTAAATCTTTAATGAAATCGGCAGCCTTTGCAGCATTTTCATCGGTGTTGGTGACGGGCTGCGGCTCAGAGGTCGGTGGAACAGCGCTCGCTGGCGAAATCGATGTCCGCACGCTCGACGTCGGCAAGTATCCGACGCTTCCAGTGAGCGCGTATTACGAGTACAAGAACAGCTTCACGAACGGCCAGGCTCTTGCATCTATGCGTCTCGCAGACAATCTAGTGCTCGGAACCGAGGTGGATCCGAAACTGAAGTACGGGGCTTGGGACTCGTTCGCTCCCGAACGCTTGCCTTACGCGATGGGCAACAGACTCCAGCCGATACTCAAAGAGCACCGAATGTTGTACGGGTTCAGCACTGCAAGCTCAGACAAAGAGTATTTTACCGGGTTCGCCTTGGCTCCCGGCGACGATGAGCTCGCAGATATCCAACGCTCGCTTCAGCCGACCTATTTCGGCATTCGTGTAATGCAGTTTCCCAATCAGGTTGCTGCGGCGCGCGCTGCTGAGTCGATCGAGTCCTTGGATTTTTCGGTTGCCCCCGACCAGAATCAAAAAGTATCCCTCGACAAGTACCCAGCCGCCCAAGCGCATTGGCGTCCAGGCATCCCCACGATGGCTGTAACCATTGCGCGAGGCAGTTATGCGGCAATCCTGAATGTGGGTGTTCCATCACCCGATTTGGCACAACTGAAAGATCTCGCAGATAGAGTTCTCGACATCCAATTGCCAGCATTAGACAAACTGCCACCGCTCACACCGATGGAAATTCTTATGCTCGACAACGATCCCGCCCGCCTTTTGGAACGCGCGCTCAACCGCGAACAGTTGGGCGGCCCAGAAACCAATCGGTCGGCATCGTACGGTCTCAAAGGTTTCCTGCATGTCCGACGAGATGAACAGGAGCACCAGGCCCTCTACCAGGAGAACGGGGTAGAGCACGTCGGAATCGGCTGGGAAGCAACTGTTTTTCGAGCACGCGATACCCTCTCCGCTGAGAAGTTTCAAACTGGTTTGTTCGAGGGACCTCGATTCGGACCAGCAGCCCCGCCTACCGCAGTACCCAATACTACGTGCATCGAGAACAAAGTTACGTCCAGTGACACCAAGCGGTTCTCATGCTCGGTCCGCTACCGTCAATACGTAGCGGTCGTCAGCAGTCACCAGATCAATGACGCCTACCAGCGTGCAGCGGCGCAGTACGCCGTCTTAGCTAATGCCCAATAGCACGCGATCTTGGCAAACAGCCAGTAGAAGCGTAACGAGCAACTACTGAACGAGTTCGGGCCCCTGCACAAACTGTGCAGGGGCCCGAACCAGTTCGAGATCAGAACAGGCCAGCGAGTGCCTTGTCCTTGTCCTGAAGCTCGGAGTTACCCTTGTCGACCAGACGACCGGCGCCCTGAAGGGTCTCGGTCAGCTGCTGTACGTGCTGGTTCCACGTGGTCTGGTAGGCAACGACGGCTTCCTTGGCCTGGCCGCCCTGGGCCTGGAAGAAGGCGTCGACCTGCCGGTGGAAATCCTGGAGGTCATTGGCAAGCGCCTCACCATCGGCGACGAGCTTCTTGGCGTTCTCGGCGACGCCATCAAAGTTGGCAGAAATCACACTAGACATGGGGATTTATCCTTTCGGAGTAGGAGAGATACCGGATTAGACTGCGGGAAGATCCAGGCTGGACATCTGCGCATCAACCTGACCCTTGAAGGCCACGTCGTGATCGGTCAGAGTCCCACTCATCTTCCGCAGATTCTCTGACGTCTGCATGAGCTGATCGTTCATCTTGTCGGCCTGGAAGTAGAACCGCTCCATGAACGCGTTGAATGCATCACGTGCAGCACCCTGCCAGTTGGACCCGGTGGTGATGCCGTCTTCGAGTGCCTTGAGCGCCTTGATCGCAGCCGCGATCTCGTCGTGGCGCTGGACGAACCGTGCGACCTCTGAATCGAGGCCGTCGATTTCGGTAGTGAAGTTCGTAGTCGTCATTGCACTGCTCCCTGCTCACGGCCAACGTCGCGGGTCGGTTTGGCCTCGTTCATATAGTTGGACGCGCGCGGTGCCCGATCGGTTCCATCGATTCGAAAAAACCTTGGCGCACGGTCGCGGTAGCCCCCGTTGTCAGCATGTAGGTGCGCGTCGAAGACAGGACCACATGGTCAGAGGCATGTACGGGGCCGACTGGTACGGCCTCGGACTTGACGTTCTGCACGTCGTTCATATCTCCCCCCGTTACTCCCCTGGCGTGTGTCCGGCTCCGTAGTGCACGAGCCAACGAGGCCACCTTAGCTGAACCCCCGCTTTCGCCGCTACGGCTCTTCTCCCTGACATCACGCGCTGGAGGTGGTGCGCCGCTCTGAACACAGACCCGTCAAGGGTGCAGACCCCGCCGGACTGCGCGGTGGTCCGCAGAGCTACCTCCGGCCTGTAGTACGCGGCATCGAAATATCCTCTACAGCAACAATTCCCGTCAGCCGCCTGGACATCGCACTGTCGATCAAGACCTCCGTCACCGCCCGTCGCGGCGACCACTTGGCCATCACATGTGTCGTTGCAAGAAACTTTGCATGTTCGCGTGACATGTAAAGAAATCGCCGGAAACTTTACATATCACCTCGGGGCGAGGCCGCTATGGCTATGCCGAACCCCACAGTCTTGATCAACACGATGACACGAGGGCTGACCACATCGACGGCGGTGCGGGTGTGCAGCACGATCAAGATCGGAGCTCGAGGCCGTGCTGTTCGAACAGCCGTAGTACCGGATCGCCACAGTCATCGCTGCAACGTCTCTCGCCCCACCGCGACCAGTTGGCTCAGCGGGCCGGCCGCGGCTGGGATGTTGCAGGACGAGCGAATCGGGCGGGACCGGGTATTCATAGTCCGTGAGTTTCTTGCAGTTGCTCACCCGGCCGTGGGCCGACTGATCCCCGTCAGAACCCCGCGCGCTCGAGATACTTCAAGGCCGAGTCTTTGTCTTTGAAGCCCGACATCGAGGTGTAGAGCCTCGTCGCGGTGTTGAAGGTCTCCACTGTGGCGCCGCCGCCTGGGATGGTGTCGTCGACGCGGAACTTCTTCTCGCCCTTGTCGATCAACCACTCCGGGTGCTGACTGCTCCACATACGCAGTAGCTTGTCCGGGTTGGTGTCGAGCCAGGCGATCGGGTAGCGGTCGATGTCGACGGCGGTTCGCAGGAGTCCCACTGTCAGGCTGTTCTTCGCCGGCACCGTGAACACCACTCTTACCGCGTACGGGTCGTTGCCGATCGGAGCCTTCTCGGTGATGTTGTTGACCGCGACGACTTCACGCAGAGGTGCCGGCAGCGCCTCCAGGACAGCCTTGGCGTCTGTCGAAACAGGTTGCGGGGCAGCTTTGCTCGATGGCGGCACCGCCTTGGAGGTGCTCTTTGCGGAGGTGGGAGCCGAGGGCGCTTCCTGGACTGCCGACGAGGATGCTGCGACCGTACCGGCTTCGGCGTCTCCTCCACTGGAGACCGCGACAACCCCGACCACCAGCGCACCGATCACAACAACAACGCCGCCGACCAACACGAGCGGCGACTTCCACCACGGGTTCCGCTGCGGAGGCTGGGGCGACCATCCCTGCTGCGGTGGCTGACCCCACCCCTATCGAAGAAACCCTCGCCTGAGCGTCGGCTACGGGCTGATGCGGATGCCGCTCAGGGTCAGGTGGGCCGGTTTGCCGCAGATCTCTACGTCGTCGGAGCGTGATTGCTGCTGCCAACCGGCGGCGCGGGGGCCGAGCTTCCGCAAGGTGTTGTAGGCGTCGTCGGCGGTTTCGCGGGGAAGAAGGTTACGGCGGTGACGGTGGCCGCGGCGAAGGACGGGTTGTCGCCCTCGGTGGTCTCGAAGTGGTGGAATACGAAGCCTCCGCCGCCCTCGACCTCCCGCACCTTCCAGCCCGGGAGTTGTGGGGCATGGATGGTGAAGCCGTCGGGGTGTTCGGTGGTGGCAAATGGGATGCCGGTGGGGCACGACGGGGCGTTCGAGGTCGACAGGTCCGGCGAACTGCAGGCTAGCGTACTGATTACCGGCAGCGCTGCGAGGAGCGTGCGTTTCATTGGCCTACGCGCACCGCTCCGACGACCTGCTCGCAAGCGGACATCACACCGTCCCAACCGTTTTCGGCATGCTGGCAGCCGATGCTGACCTGGACTCCGCGTTCGACCAATACCTGCCATCGGACGGTGGACCCGTCTGCGGGGTGTTCTTCGTAGGCAAGGCCGGGGCGGCCGGCGAAGACTACGTCTCGGCGGACGGGGGTGACTGTTCCAGCGGGTTTTTTGGCGATTTGGGCGGTGAGGGTGGCGGCGACCTCGTCGTAGCCCGCGCCTGCCGAGACCGGTTGCTGGGTGATAGTGATGCGTTGGCGGGTGGCGTCGTCGGGGGCCAGGTCGGTGCGGGTCTCGGTGGCGGTGGTGCTGTGCCAGCCCGACGGGATGGTGACGACAACTCTGCCGAGGGTTTGGGGAGCGGGTTGGGGTTTGGGCTTCGAAGATATCGTCGGCGGTTTGGCGGCCGAGGTAGGAGCCGGTGGGGCTGTGGTGGTGGTCGCGACGGCGGCGGTGGCTTCCTGGTGGCTGGACCCGAACAGCAAGAAACCGCCGATTGCTGCTGCGGCGACGACCGCGACCAGTGCTGCGGCGCCGAGATAGAGCGGGCGGCGGTCGACCGGGTTGGTGGCCGCGGCGCGCTCGCGCAGGGGTTGCATCCACTCGGCGGCTGGCGGGATGGTCGGGGTGTAGGCCGGAGCCTTCTGGACGGGGCGGGCCAGATCCGTTCCCGTCAAAGGGCTCACGACTACTCCTGCGCCGAAGACACCTTCGACGACTGCGGTGACCGCTGCCAGCACGGCCGGGTCGGTGGTTCCGAACACCTGGACGACGTCGACGGGGCACTCGGTCAGCAGGCGGCCCAGTAGCACCGCCAGGTGGCCGAAGCCTTCCTCATCGGCGAGCTCAGAGGCGGCGAGGTTGGGTTCCACCTCGACCGCCCCGACATGCGTGCCATTGATGTCGTAGATGACCGACGACGCGGAGGTCGACAGCATCCCGAACTCGATGATCACCGTGCGGCGGCTACGGCTGGCGGTGACATCGATCGCGGAGGCTCGTAGCGCGCACGTCTCGAACTCGACCTCGTGCGTGAACTGCCCAGCGGCAGTACCGAAGAGGTCGAGTTCGGGCTGACCCCACGAGGTGGGGTGCACTACGACTATCCGCTCGCACAACGGCGTGACACGCAGGGAGTCCATGATTGCCCCGAGCACCGCGGACAGCGCCTGGCCCACCGTCGGCATCCGAGGTGGCAACGCGATCACACCGCCAGCCACGTACTGCACCGCTGAAACCGCCTGGGTGGGCGGGGTCAACGGTTCGCCGACGACCAGATCGGAACCGTTGCTGCCCAACATGATCGACGGCGCGACGTCCCAGTGGGTGGTCGTGCCGCGCGCCCATATCTTGGCTTCGCTGACAACCAGCTCGACGACGGTCATTCCGCTTGCGGCATCCAGGCGGTCTGGACCAGGCCCTCGGAATTTCGCGTGACGAACGTGCCACGCCCGGGCGGCTTGGGGCCGGGGCGGGTGGTACCGACCATGACACCTTCGTCTTTGCTGCAGCTCATCACCAGGGCGGCCGAACCGAGGTCCTTCATCCGCGCCAGCGTCGCCTCGTACATGGCGCGGCTGGCACCACCGGAGCGGCGAGCGATGATCAGGTGGAAGCCGAGGTCGCGGGCGTGCGGCAGATGCTCGACGAGTGCGGCGACCGGGTTGCCCGATGAGGTAGCGACCAGGTCGTAGTCGTCGACGAGCACATACAGCTCGGGGCCGGTCCACCACGAACGCTCACGCAGCTGCTGTGGCGTCACCTCCGGACCGGGGGTCCGCTTGGCGACATATGCCGCGAGATCGGCCATGTTCTGGGTGAATTGCGGTGCGGTGGAACCGTATCCTGCCTGGTACCCCTCGGGGATGATGCCCAGCATCGAGCGGCGGTAGTCGCCGACGATGAAGCGCGCCTCGTTCGGGGTGTTCGACGCCGCGATGCCCTCGATGATCGAGCGCAGCAGCGTGGTCTTCCCGGACTCGGAGTCACCGATGATGATGAAGTGCGGGCTCTCCGCGAAGTCGATGTAGACCGGGGCGAGCTCGGCCTCGTTGATACCGATCGGGATGCGCATGCACTTGGTCGAGGGATCGACGCGCGAGGGCCAGTTGCCTGCCAGGTACAGCAGCTGTTCGCGGGGCAGACTGTCGGGCAGCATGCGGACCTGCGGTGCGGGACGTCCCGGTGTCATCCGGGCGATCGTCTCCACGGCGCTCGCCACAGCCTGACCCAGGTTCGACGGATCGGCAGAACCGTCGATCCGCGGCAACGCGGTGAGCATATGCAGGCACTCGGCGGTCATACCGCGACCCGGCCGACCCTGCGGAACCAGCGACGCGAACTTACGGCCGAGGTCGGAATCCATCGGGTCACCGAGGCGAAGCTCGATGCGGGTGCCGATCTGGTCTTTGAGCGCCGGCCGGGCTTCCGCCCAGCGGGCGAGCGCGATCACCACGTGCACGCCATACGAAAGACCCTGCACCGCAAGGTTCATGATGACTTGCTCGAGCGCGTCGAAGTCCTGACGGATCGAGCCGTAGCCGTCGATCACCAGGAACACATCACCGAACGGATCCTCGTGCGCGCCCGCCGCGGCCGGGCTGGAGGCCGGGTCCATCGAACGCAGGCGACGGAACTCGACCATCGACTCGATGCCGAGCTGACGGAACTTCGCCTCACGGGTGCGCACGATCGTGGTCATCTCGGCGACGGTGCGGCGGACCTGGTCCTCGTCGAGACGGCTGGCCACCGAACCGACGTGCGGCAGGCCGAGCAGGCTGGTCATCGTGCCGCCACCGAAGTCGAGGCAGTAGAACTGCACCTGCTCGGCGGTGTGTGTCAACGCCATCGCCATGATCATCGAACGCAGGGCGGTCGACTTGCCCGACTGCGGGCCACCGACGATCGCGACGTTGCCTCGTGAACCCGACAGGTCGACGACGAACGGGTCGCGACGCTGGTCGTAGGGGCGGTCGACGATGCCCATGGGGGCACGCAGGGTGGCGATCGCGGAGTACTCGCCGGTGAGGATCGAGCGCGGCACAAGCTGATCCATCGTCGGCGCTTCGTCGAGCGGCGGCAGCCAGATCTCATGGGCGGGCCTGCCGTGGCCCGAGATGCGCGAGACCAGCATGTTCAGGTTCGACATCTGCTCGTTCTCGTCGCCGACCGGCTCCGGCTCGAACTCGGCCTCCACCGGCAGCGGGACCCGATCGGCGGCACGGAAGCCGACGTGGGTCGCGGCGAAAGGCCGGGCGTTGACGTCGATTTCACCGCCGACGATGCCCGCGCTGGTGACCTCACGTGCCGATCCACCACCGACATACGCACCTGACACATACGAGGCCTGAAAGCGCTGGATCTCACCCGAGTCGGACTTGAGGTAACCGCCGCCGGGGGTGCTCGGCAGGTTGTAGGCGTCGGGGACGCCGAGGACCTGGCGGGACTCGTTGGCGGAGAAGGTCTTCAGGCCGATGCGGTAGGACAGGTGCGATTCCAGGCCCTTGAGCTTGCCTTCCTCCAGACGCTGCGAGGCGAGCAGGAGGTGGACCTGTAGCGAGCGTCCGAGGCGGCCGATCATCACGAACAGTTCCGCGAAGTCGGGGTGCTGGGTGAGCAGTTCGGAGAACTCGTCGAGCACGACGAACAGCGCGGGCAGCGGGTCAAGGTCGGCGCCTGCCGCGCGGGCCTTCTCGTATTCGGAGACGTTGGCGAAGTTACCCGCCTGGCGCAGGACTTCCTGGCGGCGGTTCATCTCGCCCGCCAGTGCGTCCTTCATACGGTCGACGAGGTCGGCTTCGTCCTCGAGGTTGGTGATGACCGCGGCGACGTGTGGGACGCCGTCGAGGCCGAGGAAGGTCGCGCCACCCTTGAAGTCGACCAGCACCAGGTTGAGCTGGTCGGGCGAGTGGGTGGCGAGCAGGCTGAGCACCAGGGTGCGCAGGAATTCCGACTTACCGGAACCGGTCGCGCCGATGCACAGGCCGTGTGGGCCCATGCCGTTCTCGGCGGCTTCCTTGATGTCGAGTTCCACCGGGGCACCGTCGGCGCCGATGCCGAACGGCACGCGCAGACGCTCGCGGCCGTAGCGGGGACGCCAGGCGCTGGCCGGGTTGAAGTTACCGATATCGCCCAGGCTCATCAGCTGCGACCAGGTGGAGATCGTCTCGGTCTCGTCGGTCTCGACGTCGCTGCTGCGCTGGGTGGCCGCGCGGTAGGGCGCGAGCCTGCGGGCGAGCTGCTGGGCCTGCTCGGCGCTGACGCGGTCGATGGTGGCGAAGCGTTCCTGGTTGCCGGTGGCGCCACGGCCGAGGCACTCGCCGTCTTCGACGACCATCTTGATGCCGCGTGAAACGGCAAGGCGCGGTGCGTAATTGCACAGGTCGATGATGGTGACACCCTCGTACCCGGACTCGCGCAGCTGGTCGTCCTCGGCCTCGAGCAGACCGCCGTCGACGACGATCACCACGTGCACCATGTTCGGGTTGTTCGGCTGGTTACGCGAGTAACGCACCCGGTTGCCGAGCAGTGGATGCAGGCCGCTCATGGCCTCGCGGATGGAGCCGTAGAACATGCGCTGGGTGCCGATGCCGTCCTGCACCTCGGGGTGCTGGGTGTGGGGAAGCCACTTGGTCCACTCCCACTCCCGGGCGGTGTCCGGGCCGCAGACCACGGCGACGAGCACCTGGTCGGGCGCCTGGAACATGCACAGCTGCAACAACATCGCGCGCGTCATGTCGCGCGCCTGGGCGCGGTCGCCGTCAAGGGCGACGGTGCCGAAGCCCTTTACCGCGATGGCGGTCGGCAGGTCGGGGACCGTGGAATGCGCGCGCACGAAACGGCGCAGCGACACCGCGGCGATGGGCTCGAGTTCTTCGACGGGGCCGGTTTCGGGGGCCACCAGCCTGGTCGCCAGACGCTGACCGCCGAGGCCGATGCGCGCGTGGCAGAAATCCTTGTCGCCGGAGCGGCGCTCCCACATCCGGCTGGTGCCGGCGAGCATCCAGATCAGGCCGGGCTCGGGGTGGCTCCACTCGACGGCGGCACGCTGCTGCTTGGCGGTCTCGTCGACATCCTTACGGACCTGATCGAGGTAGCGCAGGTAGTCCTTGCGGTCCTCGTTGGCCTCGGCCGCCTTGGCGCCCTTGCCACCACCCTGTCCGAACATGGTGACCATCGACATGATCATCATCATCGGGAACATCATCGACATCGGGTTGGACAGCATGCCGCTGCCCTGGGTGAACATCAGCGCCATCATGCCGACCATGCCGACCACCATCACGACGGGCATCAGCTTCTGCAGCAGGTTGCCCGGGGTGATCCGCGGGATCTCCGGCGGCGGCTGCAAGGTGACCTCGCCACCCGGTGTACGCGGCATCTCGCGCCGGGCACGGCGCTGGAACCTGACGGTGCTCATGGTCGAAGACTCCCCCTGCTTGACTACTCGCTGTCCTTCGTCGCGACGGGCTCAGTGTAGAGGTCGCGGCCGACATGTCGTATGGTTCGTCAGGCATTCTGCTGTCCGAACGGTGGGTTCCGCAAACTGTCGACCTTCTGAGCGGTCGAGCGGAAACACGAGGTAGAGACGGAACTGGGGGAGTTTTGACGCACGCGCGACTCGATCATGTGGAAGAGGACTCCGCACGCGGCATCGTTCGCGCGCCGGACCTTGCCCGAGTAACCATCCTGGCCAAGCACACGCAGGTAGACATGGCTATTCCAGTCGATGTACCGGTTGCCCTGGTCATTCCCAGCGTGGTCGACATGGTCGCGCAGCACAGCCGGTCGAATGATTTCGACAACGACGGCGAACGCTACGAGCCTGCCGAATGGGTGCTCGCGCGCATCGGCCACCCACCGTTCTCGAACTCGCTGAGCCTCGGCGAACAAGGCGTGCGCGACGGCGAGCTGCTCATGCTGGAGAGCGCCTCGCACGCGGCGCCGACGCCACTGTTCGACGACATCATGTACAACGTCGCGGTCGCCGACGCCGAGCACTACCGCAGCTGGACGCCGAAGACGGCCCGCATCACCGGTTCGGTGCTCGCCGCGCTCACCATGCTGGTGGGCTGCTTCGGCCTGCTGGCCGCGCCGGACGCGTTGCCGTTCTGGGTTTCCGGGTCGCTGGCGCTGTTCGTCTCGATCCTCTGTGTGGTGGCGGGCACCGTGCTGAGCCGCATGTACCGCGACGCCTCGGCCGCGCTGGTGCTCGGTGGCTGTGCGCTGCCGACCGCGTTCACCGGCGGCATGCTGCTGGTCCCCGATCACTACGGCGCGGCGCATCTGCTGCTCGGATTCGCACTGCTCGGCGCCATCGCGGTGCTCGCTTGGCGGGTCACCGGCATCGGCCTTGCGCTGTTCATCGGGGCGGCGACCGTCTCGGTGTTCGGCGTACCCGCCGCGCTGGTGGGCTTGCTCACCGATCAGCCGGTCAAGGCGATCGGCGCGGTCGTCGCCGCGCTCGGTTTGGCCGGACTGTCACTCTCGCCACGTGTTTCGATGCTGCTGGCCAAGCTGCCGCTGCCGCCGGTCCCCTCCCCCGGCACCCCGATCGACCCGACCGAGGACGATCCGGACGACCACCGCGCCCTGCCGACCCTCGACGCACTGCGCGCGCGGTCGGAGCGGGCCCGTAACTACCTCGCCGGCCTGGTCAGCGCGACCACGCTGGTCACCGTCGCCGGCGCGCTGCTGGCGATCAACGCCGGTGCCGAGGATCCCTACTGGCCGGGTATCTCGATGGCGCTGGTGTGCGCGGTGGTGCTGATGTTCCGCAGCCGCACCTACGCGGGCGCCGAACAGGCCATCGTGCTGATCGCGGGTGGCTCGGCGATCGTGCTGATGATGCTGATCGGCGTCGCAGTCGAAATGCGCCAGCCCCTGGTCGTTTTCGGCGCCGCGCTGGTGATTCTGATCTCGGCGCTGGTGATGGGCTTGATCGTGCCGAACCAGTCCGCGACCCCGCCGATGCGCCGGGCCGTCGAGCTGCTGGAGTACGGGTTCGTCGCCGCGGTGCTGCCGCTGGTGTTCTGGGTCGCCGATCTCTACTCGCTGGTTCGCGGGCTGTGAGGCTCGGCTTTCGACTGACGGCCGTTGCTCTGGTCGTCGGGCTGAACGCCGGATTCGGCCTGTACGGCACCGCACACGCGGATCGGCCGCCTGCGATCGATCCCGGGATGCTGCCCGCTGGTGATCCGGCCGCGCCGCCGGACAAGACCGAAAAAGGCAGCGGTGCGAACGGCTTGTGTTTCCGCACGCAGGCGAGTAACTCGCTCGCGGTCATTCCGACCAGCCAGCGTTCGCTCGACCTCGACCGTGCGTGGCAATTCTCCCGTGGCGCAGGACAACTCGTCGCGGTGATCGACACCGGCGTACAACCGCATCCCCGGCTGCCCGACCTGTGGGCTGGCGGCGATTACGTGGCCGCCGGGGGCAACGGCACCGAGGACTGCGATGTGCACGGCACGGTGGTCGCCGGGATCATCGGGGCGACTCAGGTCGAGGGCCACGGCTTTTCCGGTGTCGCACCCGAGTCACGGATTCTCAGCATTCGCCAGACCAGCTCGCTATACCAAACCGAGGGCGCCGGGCGGGACAAGACGCCCGAAGACCGTCCCGATGGCTACGGAAAGGTCTCCTCACTCGCGAGTGCCATCGTGCGTGCGGCCGATTTCGGCGCCAGCGTGATAAACATCTCTCTGGTCTCGTGTTTGCCTGCTTCCCCAGCGGACGTGCCCGCGTTCCGTGCGCTTGGTGCGGCGGTGCGATATGCGGCGGTCGAACGGGACGCGGTGATCATCAGCGCGGCGGGCAACACCGACGATGCCTGCAAGTCAAGCAATCCCGGCACCGACCCGCTCAAGCCGACACAGGATCTCTGGAGCACGATCCGGACCTACGTAAATCCTGCCTGGTACGACGACTACGTGCTGTCGGTCGGCGCGATCGGCGCGGACGGCGCACCGTCGTCGTTCTCGGTGCCCGGCCCTTGGGTCGGCATTGCCGCACCGGGAGAGGGCATCACCTCGCTCGACGCGAGGACCACCGGCATCTCCGACGGCAAGTACGACAACCAAGGCAAGTACATGGCTTACAGCGGAACGAGTTTCGCCTCGCCCTACGTCGCCGGTGTCGCCGCGCTGGTGCGAGACAGGTTCCCCGATCTGACCGCCAAACAGGTCATACAGCGGCTGCAGGCCACGGCCCACGCACCGGCCGAGGGCTGGAATCCGTACATCGGCTATGGCGCGGTCGACCCCGTCGCGGCGCTGACGAACGAAGTGCCCAAAGAACTTCCGCCGAAGCAGGCCATCCCGGCCCGCAGTCAGCAGCTCGCGGTGCCCGCGCCTCCACCGCCCGCGGACAACACCGCGCGCAATGTGGCCCTGATCGGTTCCGGTGCCATCGGCCTCATCCTGGTCCTCGGCGTGCTGGCGTCGTTCCCGATCCGCCGCAAGTTCGGGATGTCGGCCGACGATCTCTGACCGGGCGACATAAGATGTCGCGCGCCTGTTAGGCGGGTCTCACACTTGTGCTGAGGGAAGCCCTAGCACGACAGTTGTATTTCGTTGTCTCGTAATCGTTTTCGCTGGTAGCGGAGTTTCCGTGCGTGGGCTTGGTGGCGTCGTGGCGAGTGGCAGGCGGCGAGGGCGTGAGTGAGGGTGCGGACTGGGTGGAGCACTATCGCCAGGAGACGGCGGACGTCGGCGACTGTGATCGGGCCCAGCCCGCGTGGGCTTTTGGGTCGGTGGCGGCGGTGACTGCGAGGAAGGCGTGCGCGAGCATGGCGAGGGTGATGTGCCGGTACCAGGGGTCCCATTTGCGGACCTGGTAGTGGTCCAGGCCGCATTGGTCCTTGGCGGCTTGGAAGCATTCCTCGACCGCCCACCGGGCTCCGGCGATGGAAACGATCTGTTCCCGGGCCACGGTTTCGGGGTGAAAGCACAGGTAGTAGGCGATATCGGTCGGGTCGTCCAGTGATCGGCGCGCCAGCAGGGTGCGTACGAATCCGGCGGGCAGGTCGTCGTCGAACGCGGGCAGAGTGGCCCAGGCGAAGTCGTATTCGCGTTCGCCGCGCACGCCGGGACCGCACGAGGCCCGATGCCAGGCGTTGGTGGGGGCGCGGCCGATGAGGGTGTCGACGCGGCGGCGTCCGTCGAGGTCGGGCACGGTCTGCTTGACCGGGACCTCGACCACGTAGGACAGGCGGCGGGCCTCACAGAAGGCCCGGAACTTCCCGTCCCTGCCGTAGGCGGAGTCCGCGGCCACCCACCCGGCGACAACGCCGGCGTCCAGGGCCCGGCCGATCATCGCCTCGGCCAGTCGCGGTTTGGTGAGAACACCTTGCTCGCAACGGGTTTCGGGAACACCGGCCTGGGCGCAGCGGTCTGGTTCGCTGATCCAGGACTCGGGGAGATAGAGCTCGCGGTCGATCAACGCCCGACCCAAGGGACTGGCGTAGGCCAGGAACACGCCCAGTTGGCAGTTCTCAATACGACCCGCAGTGCCTGAGTATTGCCGTTGTACGCCAACGGATTTCGCGCCCTTCTTGAGGAATCCAGTCTCGTCGACGACCAGCACGCCATCGGGGCGGGACAGTGCCTGCGCCACATACGACCTGACCCGGTCCCGCAGCGAATCGGCGCTCCAGCGGGACCGGTTCAGGAAGTGCTGCAACCCATCCGGCTCCACCACGCCGGCCGCCTCGGACAGCTGCCAGGAGTTCTTGCGCTCCACCGGCGCCAACAGCCCCGTCAGGTAGGCCCGCGCCCACCGCCGCGGTTCCACACGCCCGAACAGGTCGGCCACCTGCCCGAACGTCTCATCGAGACCCGCCCTCCATGCCGAAACATCCTCGGCCACAACATCATCCAGCACGCGTGACAAGATAACGGATAATCAAACATCCTGCAGTGCAACGAAATACAACTGTCGTGCTAGTACGACAAACCGTACATATGCCATACACCCTCGCGCGCCCACTCACAGCTGTAGATCGGGTCAGTAGATGCTTTGCGAGGTGGTTTAGCCGCCTGACATGCTTCTTCGGACGGATAATCCACCCAGTCGGCGACCGCCACCCCTGAATTGACGACGCCGATTCCCCCCGCTGCGACAGCTACTGCCACAAGCGCCATTCGGGCACGCATACTGAAGCTCATTCTTTCCCCTATTTTCTGGTTACTGATGGCGCGTATGCCTCATCAGATGTATTCGTCATCGGCCACGCTAACGCGGTGCCGCCTGTCTACTTTTGCTCGCACGCCAATCTCGTTGGCTTACATACTGATTAGACGCAGCGTGGACAAATCTGGTTCCACTTCAACGCTAACGACATTGCATGATCTAGATCACACTTATCCGGTAGCCGCCGGACCCCTGCTTACGGCGACTGCGGTGGCAATCGGGATCGGGATCGCGGCGCCCGGTGAGGGCATCACCTCGCTGGACGCGCACACCGGCGGCATCTCCGACGGCAAGTACTGGCTTACAGCGGAACAAGTTTCGCTTCGCCGTACGTCGCCGGTGTCGCGGCGCTCGTGCGCGACAGGTTCCCCGACTTGTCCGCGAAACAGGTCATCTCGCGATTGGAAGCAACTGCCCACGCACCTGCGGAAGGCTGGAATCCGTACATCGGATACAGCGCGGTCGACCCCGTCGCGGCGCTGACAAACGAAGTTCCCGAACAACTTCCGCCCATGCAGGCCAGTCCGGCCCGCAGCCAGCACTTCGCGGCACCGGCCCCGCCACCACCTGCGGATAACACCGCGCGCGTGGCACTGATCGGTTCCGGTGCGATCGGCCTGATCTTGGTCCTCGGCGTCCTCGCGTCGTTCCCAATCCGACGCAAGTTCGGGATGTCCGCGGACGATCTCTGACCTGCCGCACCACAGAGCAGGGTACGGTCGGCGGGCCAGAGCCCGTCGACCCAGGTAGCCGCATGAATTCGTCAATGATCGAACGTCCGCTCACACGCCGACAGCGGTGGGAGCGGGCAACCAATCTGCCGCTGATGGTGCTCGCGGTGGTGTTCGTCGTCATGTACGCGTGGCGGGTGCTCGACACCGATGTGTCACCTCGGCTCGACAAGAGTCTTGTGCTCGCGGATATCGCGATCTGGGCGGTGTTCTTCATCGATTTCGCGGTCAGGTTGTGGCTGTCGGGCGAGCGGCTGCGCTTCATTCGTAAGCATCCACTCGACCTGCTGGTCGTGCTCGTGCCGCCGTTTCGGCCGCTGCGCCTACTCCGGGCCTCCCTGCTGCTGCTCGACGCCCTCAACCGCGCGACGCACCCGCGCACCCGCCTGGTCACCTTTGTGGCCACCAGTTCCGTGCTGATCCTGCTGCTGTCGAGCCTGGCCTTCTTCGACGCCGAATACGGCGCACCCGACTCCAAGATCGAGACCTTCGGCGACGCACTGTGGTGGTCGGCGGTCTCGGTCACCACGGTCGGCTACGGCGACGTCTACCCGGTGACCACCGAGGGCAGACTGGTCTCGCTGGTCCTGATGACGTTGGGCATCGGCCTGATCTCCTTCGCCATCGGCACCATGACCAGCTGGGTCGTCGAACAACTCAAAACCGTCGACGACACCGCCGACCGCGCCGAGAGCATGCTCCGCGAGCTGGTCGTCGAGGTCAGAGCCCTACGAACCGAGGTCGCCGAACTTCGCTCCGATTCCGCGAAGCCGACGACCCCACCCGACTAATTCACCGCGGCGACAGGCTTTTTCGCTGGCGACGGATCCGGTGCGACACCATCGTGCGCGACCATCGCCTCTTCCCGGCCCATCGTCGGCCCACCCGCGAGCAGTCCGATGATCGGCCACGGCGCCGGTTCGGCCTTGACTTCCTCGAGCCCGAGCGCCTTGACCGCGTCGGCGTTCTTGATGCCGAAGCGGACGCCGGTGTCGGCGATGTAGAACAGGCTGTCCTTGCGGCGGCTGTTCGGCTCGATGCCGGTGGACTGCACGTAGGCGCCGGAGGCGGGCGGGATGAAGACGGTGTCGGCGTTGGGACCGGTGCCGTCGGCCTGGGCGAGATCGACCGTCTTCGCCTTGTCCGGGATCGGCAGGTCGATGCCGGTGAGCAGGGTCAGTTCGGCGCGTGCGGTCGCGTCGGCATTGTCGGTGGCGCCCGCGATCGGCTTCCACGACATGCAGCTCACGGGCTGGTCCTTGGCGGTGATCAGCGTCGGCCGGTCGCGCGGGTAGTCCTGCACCTTCAGGGTCTCGACATGCGGCGCGAAAGTGTAGTCAGTGGACTGAATCGTGGTGCCGTTCATCATCGTCGGGTAGAAGTTTCGGATGATCTGCGCCGTCATCGCCGAAATCGACTGCAGACCCTCCTGCAGCACTACGAAGTTCTGATTCGGTTCGTTGAAGACCTGGACCACGTCACCGATCTTGTGGCCGCTCACGTTGTAAGACGGTGTGCCACCGGGATTGGCGATGGTCGGCGTGATCAACGGCAACACCTCAGGAATCGCGTTCAGCAGGCCCTCGCTGATCGGGCGCGGCGTCGTTCCTCCGACGCCGAGCGCCAGGGTGACGGCCGGATCGTCCATCTTCACCCGGGCACGCTTGCCTTCGTAGACCAGATAGGTCGCGTCCTTGCCCTTCACCAGCAGCGCCTTGCCCTCGTCGACCTTCGACGCCTTGGCGCCCAGACTCGGGTCACCGGCCAGCACCGACGTGGTCAGATCGGCGCTGCCGTCGGACTTGAGCTGATCGCACACCGTCCACGTCCGCCCCGTGCCATTTTTGTCGTAGAGGATCGACGACGGGGCGCCCGGAATGCCGATCAGCTGACCGCGCGGCTTCTTCCCGAGCTCGGACTCCTTGACGATCGCCGCCTTGGACGCCTCACCGGCCGCCAGCCGGGCCGAGGCCAGGTTCAGCGCGGGGTGCACGACATTGTCGACGACCACGTAGACGCCGCCGGATTCCTTGGCGATCAGGATCTTGCTGTCGCCGATCTTGTCCTGCGGGCGCAGCAGTGCGAGTACACCGCAACCGGCGAGGACCACGATGCCGAGCACCAGTCCGACCACGTAGGCACGGGTCTGCGCGCGCATCGGGTCGTGCAACATCCGCACATCCCGGCGCACCAGGGCGTGCTCCATTCGCCGCACCAGGAAGCGGTATCCGCTGACCTGCCAGCGCGTTGTGGGTTTTGAAGGCATTGGTTCCTCCCCCGAACAGTGCTCTCGTCCGGGCAACACAGTACAGTTCCCGGCAGCAGTTGTTCGCATTCGGCCATCGGTCGATCGACAATCGGGTACCTGGGGGAGGAACGAATGGCTGAGTTCACCGGGGCGGGACCGCGCCCGCTGTTCGGTCGGATTTCGCTGCCGCACCTACTCATTGCGCAGGTCCTCGGCCTGATCGCGGGGGTTGTTGCGCTGATCTGCGGGCTCGATCCGCTGCCGTCGCTCGGCATCGCCATCGCGGTGGCGCTGGTGCCGCTGATCCCGATCGGCAAGCGCACGATCCTCGACTGGATCTCGACCATTCGCCGATATTCCGGCAAGCGCGAATACACGCTCGGCGACACCGTCGACTTCCGTGACACCGACGGCCGCTCGCTCGGCCTGTACTGGGACGGCAGTCGCGTGGTCACCGTTGTCGAGGTGCTGCCGCCGCGCGGCGGGCTGACCAGAATCGCCCGCACCGCCGTGCACGCCTCGCACCTGTTGCCGCTGCCCGAATTGGCCGCGTGCCTCAACCAGCACGACATCCTGCTCAGCGGGATCGACATCATCAGCCACGGTCACCGCAGCCGGTCCGGCACGCCCGCGGGCGCGATCTACGAATCGCTGCTCGGTCCGCTGCCCGCGACCGCGCACCGCACGGTGTGGCTCGCGATCAGCTTCGACGCGGTGGCCTGCCCGGACGCGACGGCTCGTCGCGGCGGTGGCACCGATGGCGCTTCCCGCTCGGTCACCATCGCCACCCAGCGGATCATGCGCACGCTCGAAGACGCCGATTGCAACGCGCGCATCCTCACCGCGCCGGAGATCCGCAAGGCCGTGCAGCAGATCACCGCGGGTCTCGATCCGCGCACGCTGAGTCAGCGGTGGAAGTACGCCGAGATCGGCAACGCGGTGAATATCGGCAGTGCGGTGGATCCCAAGCAGCTGGGTTCGGATCTGCTCGCGCAGCTGTGGGTGGCGCCGTCACGCGGTACCACGGTCGCCGTGCGGCTTCGTCCCGGTAGCGATGCCGAATCCGTCAACGTCGGTGCCGCATGGCGATTGACCGCGCGCGAACTTCCCGAGAAGACCAAGGCCAAGGGCATGGTGTCGATGAGCGGTCGTCATCGCGACGCGCTGCTGGCGCACCTGCCGATCGCGGTTCCCGGTGTCGACGACACGATCCCGACCATCGAGTACCCGATCGATGTCATCGGCGCGCTGCATCTTCCGTCTTCGGGCTGCGGGCAGCTGCTCGGCTCCGACGACGAGGGCAACGGCGTCGCTACCAGGATCGTTGGCCTCGGCATCTCGACCGTGTATGTGGCCGGTGAGCTGTATCTGGCCCAGCAGTTGGTGTTCCGCGCGCTGGCCGTCGGCGAGCGGGTACTGGTGCGCACCGACCGGGCGCAGGCCTGGGAGCAGCTGGTGACTACCGTCGGCAATCCGGAGCGGCTGACCATCGCGGTCGAAACACACCAGTCCGACGCGGGTTTCACCGCGACGGTCGTCGACGGTGTGCTCGCGCCTGCCCCGCACGCCGGTGTCACCACGATCTACCTCACCGGCGATCCCAACGGCTGGCCCGCTTCTCGTCCCGACCTGGAGATCTTCCAGCCGGGCGCGATCGGCAACCGGGTGGTGCTGCGCACGGGAACGACCAGGGTGAACCTGACGCTGGTCTCGATTCCGCGCGAGTCGACCTACATCGGCCAGCCGCGTGGGCAGCGTGCCATGGCCTCCGCCTGATCAAATCCACCCGGCGTAATCATGCAATCGGGCGTCGTTTAATCAGAAAACTGATTGAAATGGCGCGAATTGCACGATTACGCCAGTCGGACCAGTCGACGGAGATCCCGCCCAGTGGCTCAGCCCGGATAGGGCTCGACCGTGCGGGCTGCACGCAAAGTGGTTCCCCACCAGGCCAATTGGTTCAGCATGCGGTCGCACGCGTCGATCGCGGCGTCGTCGTCGGTCATGCCGGTCTTGTCGAAGCGGCGTTTGGCCTGGGCGAAGCTCACCGATTCGCGCACCGACACCATGTGCAGTTCCGCAATCACCTGACGCAACTGCTCGACCGCGCGCAACCCACCCGACAGGCCGCCATAGGACACGAACCCGATCGGCTTGGCCCGCCACTCGTGCTTGGCGCTGTCGAGCGCGGTCTTCAGCGACGCCGGGTACCCGTGGTTGTACTCGGAGGTGACCGCGACGAACGCGTCCGCCACGGCCAACCTGGCCCGAAATGCCTCGACCTCCGCCGTTTGGGTGAGGTCGACGGGCAACCCGAGATCAAGCAGATCGAGCACCCCCACCTCGAATTCCGGCCGCTCGCCCAGCGCGGTGACCAGCCAGCCGGCCACCACGGGCGCGAATCGCTCGGGGCGCGTACTGGCGACGATGATCTCCAACCGCAGCGGTGCGTTCATGCCGCCGAGCTTATCGACACCGGAATGCCCCGGTCCCGGAGCCGCTCGTCGACTCGTGCACGATAGGGCTGTCGGTTTTCGTTCATGGGGCGCAGGGGGTCGCGCGTGATTGTCGGACGTTGGCAGTTGGTGGAGACGTTGGGGACACCGCAGACTTGGTCGATGTTGACCGCGGGCACCACACCGCGGGAGTGGGCGTCGTATCAGCGGGCGATTCCGGCGCGGCTGCAGCCGTTGGTCGCGGCCGCGCACGATACGGGCGCGCCGGTGGAGGAGGTGCTGCCGAAGTCGCGTAATCCTTGGTCGGAGCTGCGGTTTCGCGCTGTGCCGGTGCTGTGGCCCGGATCCACCGCGCATGCGGTGAAGGTGTGGGTCGGGCCGGAGGTACCGCGCGACGAACTGCGCGTCGCCCCGTTCCAGGTCGACGCGCGCGCCCGCGTCATGCGCACCCATCCCGCCGGACTCGGGCCCCACTTCGGTTCGGCACCAGTCGAATACAGCGGTGCCGAGCCGTTTCAGCGGATCGAGCGTTTCGATCAAGCCCTGGAATTCGTTGCCACGCTGTACCGTTCGGATCCCCGGAGCCGATGGTCGGGAGTCGCGACCGTCCACTCGGGGATCGGCCCACGGTCACTGTTGGTGGCCGCGCGCAACGGCAGTGGCGACCAGCAGCGGTTCGCGTGGCGTGGGGTCGCCGTCGATGTCACCGACAGCATTGCCCCACAACACAAGTCGTTCGAGGCCGCAACCCTCGAGTTATTGCGCGAATCCCGGCCCGGCCTGTATCTGGTCATCCTCGACACCGCGCAGGTTCGCGCGGTGCGCTGGGTCACCGAGCCGATGCCGGGGCTGACCTGGCGCGGGGTCGACGAGCGAACCGTCCCGCATCCCGACGACCGGCCAAGGATCGCCGCGCTGCGCGCCGAGGTGCTGGCCGGTGCCACGCACGCCGGGCTGAGCGGGTTGCGGCTGGCGGCCGAGGCGGGTGGCTGGCTCACCGTCGACGTCGAGGTGTCACCGCTGCCCAGCGGCGGCGCGGCGCCTGCCTTCATGCTCGCTCAGTTGCAGGTCACCGCGCCGCCGGGATGATCAGGGCAGTTCGAAGGGCAGCGATACCCCGGCGTGCACGCGGCAGCGCTCGCAGGTGTCGGTGCCGTCGACCGCGGTGACCGCGCGACGCATGAGCTCCTTGAACGGTCCGAGGTTCT
Source organism: Nocardia sp. IBHARD005 (assembly GCF_052814245.1). Taxonomy (NCBI): domain Bacteria; kingdom Bacillati; phylum Actinomycetota; class Actinomycetes; order Mycobacteriales; family Nocardiaceae; genus Nocardia; species Nocardia sp. IBHARD005. The sequence continues at coordinate 959,570 of NZ_CP199935.1, read as the reverse complement.
TCTTGAACTCGGCGAACACGTCGACCGCGTGCACCCCGGTGCCCTCTTCGAGACCGGCGTCCAAGTCGGTGACGAGAGCGACTGCGGCGTAGCACATTTCGAGTTCGCGGGCGAGGACGGCTTCGGGATGTCCGGTCATGTTGACCAGGTCCCAGCCCTGCCCGGCGAACCAGCGGCTCTCGGCGCGAGTGGAGAAACGCGGGCCCTGCACCACGACCATCGTGCCGGAATCCTCCACCCGTAGCTCACCTGCCGACTTCACCGCGGTAGCGCGCAGGTCGTCGCAATAGGGATCGGCGAAGGAGACGTGGACGCCGCCACCGTCGAAGTAGGTCTGTGGGCGACCCGAGGTCCGGTCGACGAGCTGATCCGGCACCGCCACGGTGCCCGGACCCCAATCGGCGCGCAGGCTGCCGACCGCGCACGGCGCGAACACCCGGCGCACCCCGAGCGCGCGCAGCGCCCACATATTCGCCTGGTAGGGCAGGGTGTGCGGCGCGAACTCGTGCTGCTTGCCGTGCCGCGGCAGGAAGGCGACGGCACGGCCTTCGACCTCTCCGATCGCGACCGGCGCGCTCGGCGCGCCATACGGTGTGTCGACCTCGACGTGCACCGCGTCATGGTCGAAGAAGTCATAGAAACCGCTGCCGCCGATGACGGCGAGTGCGGGCCGGGGAAGCGAACTCATAGCGCCGATTCTTCCGTCCGAGCCGACGGCGCGCAGCACCGGGGACCTGTCATCTGACAATTCCACCGCGAAACTGTACCCTAGGGGGGTATTAGTTCGCCCCGCGAGCTACCAGGCAGGCGAGGAGACCTTCGGTGACAACACCCACCCCCGACACCGCGACCGGCGACGAGCACGCGGGCCACGCAGGCCACGGCTACATCACCGCCAAGGACGACTACCTCAAGCGACTGCGCCGCATCGAGGGCCAGTCGCGCGGGCTCCAGCGGATGGTCGAAGAGGAGAAATACTGCATCGACATCCTCACCCAGGTCTCCGCCATGACCAAGGCGCTGCAGGCCGTCGCGATGGGGCTGCTCGAGGACCACATCTCGCACTGCGTCGTCGATGCCGCGGTGGCCGGTGGACCCGAGGCCGAAGCCAAGATCAAAGAGGCCACCGACGCGATCGCACGGCTGGTCAGGTCCTGACGGCAGACGCGGCCCGACCTCGTCGCCGCGCTGGTGCACGGCTAGCGCCTCAGGCCCGGCGTCAGTCCGGCGTGCACCGGTGCGCGCCGCACGACTCGACCGCTCGGCACCCGATGGGGCTGCAAACGCTCGCCACGCGGTACAGCCGTCGCGGCCGTGCGTACCGTGCGGCCGAGATCGAGATCGGCGTAGAGCAGTCCCTCCTGTTCTTCGGCGAGTGGCGTGGCGAGTTCGAGCCCGCCGGGTCCGAAGATCCGCGAGACCCCGCCACCGCCACGCAGCAGGCGCCGGTCGGGCGAACGCGCGTCGACAACCTCCCAGCCCGCCACGGGCACGACCGCGACGGGCGCGATGACGTGGGTCGACCCGTCCATCGCGTAGCGGACACTGGCGGCGGTATTGAGATCGGGCCCCCATTCCTTGCCCTCCCCGTAGTACACGGTGAAGCCCGACCACGCCGCCACATGGATCTGCTCGCGCTGTTCGTGCAGCTGTCCGCGCAGGTCCGCGCGGAGATGATCGGCGCCGCCGAGCACACCGATCCGGCCGTGCACGGTGTCGCGGACCAGCGGTCCCCGGCCCGGCGAGACACTGAAGACAGTGCGATCGAGCCCGGTCGGTTCAGCCTTGCGAGCGACGGCGATGGTGCCGTCGGTATCGATCAAGGCCTGAGACATGAAGACCTCGCGTCCGGCACGCTCGGCGAAGCCGATCGAGACGTGCACGCCCTTGCGGCGGGCCGCGTACGCGATGGCGCGCAGTTCGGGGCCGTCGGCGGTCAGCGCGTTGGCCAGGTACCTGGCCAGGAATTCTTCACCCCAATCGACCGAATTGAGCCACATCCACCACGGAAATCCGGGCAGGAACGTCTCCGGAAAAGCAATCAGTTGCGCGCCGCCACGTTCGGCCGACTCGATATATTCGATTGTCTGTTCGACTCCGGCGGACAGATTCAACCATTTCGGCTCGGCCTGCACCGCTGCCACGCGTACCCGACTCATTGGGCCCCCTTGTCACTCAACCAGTGAAGTGTGTTCAATTCACTCTCTCGCAGAATGGCGCGATTCAAACTGTCATCCTGTGCCAGCCGACTGACCGTCTGTGCCAATCCACCGCTTACGGCCGGAAACCCTTTCAGCGCACGCAATTCGGGTTGGCCGCAACCTCAGCAGTCCCGTCACGGCACTCCGATGTCGAAAACCAGCCGGGAAAGGGCGCCTGACGATGGACAGACGGTCTTGCGATGAATGGCGCGATCAGATCGGCAGCGCACTCGTCGCGATCATCCGGAATTCGCCGGGGGTCATCCCCGTCTCCGACCGGAAGGCACGGAAGAAGTGCCGCTCGGAGGCGAAGCCCGACGCGAGCGCGACGGTCGCCGTCGCCCGGTCGGGACAGCGGGCGAGCAGCGTGCGCGCGCATTCCACCCGCATACGCCGCAACACGGCACTGAGCCCGTCCTCCACGTCACCGAACAGCCGGTACAGCGTTCGTCGCGACACCAGACAGGCTCGCGCGATGTCGTCGATCGTCAGGCTCGGGTCGGCGCATCTGGTCCGCATGAAAGCGAGCACCTGCTCGCGGGACAGCGCCTGCGCCGGCTCACCCGACGGAATGTCCCCCGAGGCCAGCCGGACCGCGGAGGCGAGCAGTTCGACACCGCTGTCGGCCAGCACGGTCGCGTGGCCAGGGGCGCTCTGCTGGATGCGGGCCAGATCGCGGAAGAACCCGGCGACCACACCGCCCGCACTGATCGTCGACAGATCGAAGCCGGGCTGGCTGGTGCGCTCGATCCGGAAACTGTCCTTATCGATGAGGAAAGTCTCGAATCACTATCGAATCGCCACTCGAGAGATCCGATGTCACAGAATTCGGAGAACGGAGACGGCAATTAGTCACCGCAGCAGCCGCCTTCAGGTGCCGGCACCGTTCTGGTCTCTCGGGTTTGGATGTTGCGGGCGGCGAGGTCGGCGTCGGCGGGGTAGTCGACGGCGATCAGGCTCAGCCCGTGGGCGGGGGCGACGGTGACCGAGCTGGAGCGTTCGGTTTCGGCGAGCAGGGTCGAGGTCCATTCGGGGGTGCGGCGGCCTTCGCCGACCGCGAGAACGGCGCCGACCAGGCTGCGCACCATCGACCAGCAGAAGGCGTCGGCGCTGACGTAGGCGGTGAGCAGGTCGCCGTCGCGCTCCCAGTCGAAGCGCTGGAGTTCGCGGATGGTGGTGGCGCCCTCGCGCCGGCGGCAGAAGGCGGCGAAGTTGTGCAGGCCCAGCAGGTTTCGGGACGCGGCGCGCATAGCCTCGAGGTCGACGCCGGGTTTGCACGGCACCACACCGCGCGCCTGCAACGGCTGCGCGCCGTAGGGGGCGGTGGTGAGCCGGTAGGCGTAGTGGCGGCGCATCGCGGAGAAGCGGGCGTCGAATTCGGGCGGTGCGGTGCGGATTTCGGTGATCCGCACGTCCTTGGGCAGGAACTTGGCCATGCGGTACAGCAACTTGTCGGCGTCGAATTCGGACTCGGTGTCGAAGTGCGCGACCTGCCCCTCGGCGTGCACACCGGCGTCGGTGCGCCCGGCGACCGTCAACTGCAGCGGCTCACGCAGCACCTTCGACAGCGACTCCTCGAGCACACCCTGCACCGTGCGCAACCCCGGCTGGCGTGCCCAGCCGGTGAAATCGGTGCCGTCGTAACTGATCCCGAGCCGCACCCGAGTCATGCCATCCTCCTGATTTCGCGCACGGAAAAGAACCGAGCCCGCCACCCACGAAGGGTGACGGGCTCGGCAGAACTCCTGAGAATCAGGCGTCCTTCTTGTCCTCGGTGGCCTCGTCGGCGGCCGGGGCATCAGCCACGGTCTCTTCGACGGCGGTCTCCTCGACGACCTCAGCGGCCGGAGCCTCTTCGGTCTTCTGCGAAGCGGCGACACGACGGGCCCGATCGGCCTCGTTGGTCACGGTCTTCTCGCGAACGAGCTCGATGATGGCCATCGGCGCGTTGTCACCCTTGCGCGGCAGCGCCTTGGTGATACGCGTGTAGCCACCCTCGCGACCCTCGAACGAGGGGCCGATGTCGGCGAACAGGACGTGGACGACGTCCTTGTTGCGGATGTCCTTCATGACCTCACGACGGTCGGCAAGGCTGCCGGCCTTCGCCTTGGTGATGATCTTCTCGGCGTAGGGACGCACCGCCTTGGCCTTGGCCTCGGTGGTCGTGATCCGACCGTGCTCGAAAAGCGCCGTGGCCAGGTTGGCGAAGATCGCCTTCTGGTGCGACGCCGAGCCGCCGAACCGGCGGCCCTTCTTGGGCTTGGGCATTGTGGGTTTCTCCTGGGCGTATTAAAGCTGTTCGGTTTCGGCGTAGTCCTGCTCGCCGCCGTCGGTATCACTGAACGTGCCGCTGTCGCTCCACGTTCCGGTGCTCGCGTCATAACCCACCACGGAGGACGGGTCGAACGACGCCGGGCTGTCCTTGAGCGAGAGGCCGAGCGTGTGCAGCTTGACCTTCACCTCGTCGATGGACTTCTGGCCGAAGTTGCGGATGTCGAGCAGATCCGACTCGGTACGGGCGACAAGCTCGCCCACCGTGTGCACACCCTCGCGCTTGAGGCAGTTGTAGGACCGGACGGTGAGGTCCAGGTCCTCGATCGGCAGACCGAAGGAGGCGATGTGATCCGCCTCGGCCGGGCTGGGGCCGATCTCGATGCCCTCGGCTTCGACGTTGAGCTCACGGGCCAGGCCGAAGAGCTCGACCAGGGTCTTACCCGCCGAAGCGAGCGCGTCCCGGGCCGTGATGGAGTTCTTGGTCTCCACGTCGAGGATGAGACGGTCGAAGTCGGTGCGCTGCTCGACACGGGTGGCCTCGACCTTGTAGGTCACCTTGAGCACCGGGGAGTAGATCGAATCCACCGGGATCCGGCCGATTTCCGCGCCGGTCGCCTTGTTCTGCACGGCGGGCACGTAACCGCGACCCCGCTCGACGACGAGCTCGATCTCGAGCTTGCCCTTGTCGTTGAGGGTGGCGATGTGCATGTCCGGGTTGTGCACGATGACGCCGGCGGGCGGGACGATGTCACCAGCGGTGACGGTGCCCGGGCCCTGCTTACGCACGTACATGGTGACCGGCTCGTCCTCTTCGGAGGACACGACCAGACCCTTGAGGTTCAGGATGATGTCGGTGACATCTTCCTTCACGCCGGGGACGGTGGTGAACTCGTGCAGGACACCGTCGATGCGGATGCTCGTGACCGCGGCCCCCGGGATGGAGGACAGCAGGGTACGACGCAGCGAGTTGCCGAGGGTGTAACCGAAGCCCGGCTCGAGGGGTTCGATGGTGAACTTCGAGCGGTTCTCCGCCACAACCTCTTCGGTCAGTGTCGGACGCTGGGAAATCAGCATGAGGATCTACTTCCTGTTCAGGGCATCCGCTATTTGATGCCTCGTCAGTGATTGCGGGGGCCGCCGCGTGGCGACCCCCACCGTTAAGCGATTACTTCGAGTAGTACTCGACGATGAGCTGTTCGGACAGCGGCACATCGATCTGCGCGCGCTCGGGCAGCTGGTGCACCAGGATGCGCAGGCGGCCGGGGACGACCTGCAGCCAACCGGGAACCGGACGGTCGCCGACGGTCTCGCGAGCCACCTGGAACGGCAGCGTCGGGAGCGACTTCTCCTTGACATCGATGATGTCGTACTGGGAGACCTGGTAGCTGGGGACGTTCACCTTGACACCGTTGACGATGAAGTGACCGTGGCTGACCAGCTGACGGGCCTGACGACGGGTCCGAGCCAGACCGGCGCGGTACACGACGTTGTCCAGACGAGCCTCGAGCAGACGGAGCAGGTTGTCGCCGGTCTTACCCTTGAGACGGTTGGCCTCTTCGTAGTAACGACGGAACTGCTTCTCCATGACGCCGTACGAGAAGCGAGCCTTCTGCTTCTCCTGCAGCTGCATGAGGTACTCGGATTCCTTGATCCGCGCGCGACCGTGCTGGCCGGGCGGGTAAGGACGACGCTCGAACGCCTGGTCGCCTCCGACGAGGTCGACGCGCAGACGACGCGACTTGCGGGTGATGGGGCCTGTATAACGTGCCATTTGAAGCTTTTTCCTTTCCCGCTGTTAGACGCGACGCCGCTTGGGCGGACGGCAGCCGTTGTGCGGCTGCGGAGTGACATCGGAGATCGAGCCCACTTCCAGGCCTGCGGCCTGCAGCGAACGGATCGCGGTCTCGCGGCCCGAACCCGGGCCCTTCACGAACACGTCGACCTTCTTGACGCCGTTCTCCTGCGCCTTGCGGGCAGCGTTCTCGGCAGCGAGCTGCGCGGCGAACGGGGTGCTCTTACGCGAACCCTTGAAACCGACGTGACCCGACGACGCCCACGAGATGACATTGCCCTCGGGGTCGGTGATCGAGACGATGGTGTTGTTGAACGTGCTCTTGATGTGCGCGTGGCCGTGCGGGATGTTCTTCTTATCCCGGCGACGCGACTTCTGAGTCTTCTTCGGGCCAGCGGCCCGGCTCTTCGGAGGCATACGCTATCCCTACTTCTTCTTGCCGGCGACGGTCTTCTTCGGACCCTTGCGCGTACGCGCGTTCGTCTTGGTGCGCTGACCACGAACGGGCAGGCCACGACGGTGGCGGATGCCCTGGTAGCAGCCGATCTCGATCTTGCGGCGAATATCGGCCTGAACCTCGCGGCGCAGGTCACCTTCGACCTTGTAGTCCGAGGCTTCGATGTAATCGCGAAGCTTCGACAGGTCGTCGTCGCTGAGATCCTTCGAGCGCAGGTCCGGGCTGACGCCCGTCTCGGCCAGGATCTGGGTGGCGCGGGTGCGCCCGATTCCGAAAATGTAGGTCAGCGCGATCTCCATGCGCTTTTCGCGCGGGAGATCAACGCCCATCAGACGTGCCATGTGGCAGGTTCCTTAATGGTTGCGGAGGTCTGCTCCCCGTCCGTCCCCCCGTCTTTACAAGGTGGGGGCACCGGCCTCCGTGCCGGTGGATGGCGCGCACAAGTACGTGCGCGCTGGAGCTGGGAGTGCTTCTTTCGGTCAGTCCGATCAGACGATCGGTGCCCGGTGGTGCTGCGTAGAACGGCCCCTCGGCAAGCCTCGGGAACGCTGTATCAGCCCTGACGCTGCTTGTGGCGCAGGTTGTCGCAGATCACCATGACCCGACCATGACGGCGGATCACCTTGCACTTCTCGCAGATCTTCTTGACGCTCGGATTAACCTTCACGTCAGTCCAATCTTGTATTGGCCCACACAGGTGGTGTGAACACAGTTTTTCCCCAGCCAGAGGACTGGGGAAGTCTGGTGTGCGCCCCGTTGCCGGGACACTGTGCGACGCCGCGCGCCGGTCGGGCTCGCGACGCCGTCAGGCATCACTTGTAGCGGTAGACAATCCGGCCGCGTGAGAGGTCGTACGGCGACAGCTCGACGACCACGCGGTCTTCCGGAAGGATACGAATGTAGTGCTGCCGCATCTTTCCGCTGATGTGCGCGAGAACCTTGTGACCGTTCTCGAGCTCGATCCGGAACATCGCATTGGGCAGCGGCTCGACAACTCGACCCTCGACCTCGATGGCCCCGTCTTTCTTCGCCATATCCTCCGCGATCCCGGTTACGCTCAACCTGAGTTTGGATTACTCGTGCTGTTCACTGGCAACGGCCGACGAACGGTCGACATGCATGCGAACAGTCGGCGCATAGGTGCACCGCCGCTCAAGCTTACCGGGCCGGGCGGTCTGTGGCAAAAGTGCCCCGAACCGTACACCTCGATCGCGCCTCGTGCCGAACAATCCGGCAGGCTGGGGGCGTGCGATCAGAGGTCCGCGTCGAGAGCTGAGGCGCCGACCACGGGGCGGGGGTTGTCGCGTAAACTCCACGGCGTCGGAGAAGTGGGTCGATCAGATCGGGGGACCCTGGTGAGCGAGGCGTGCCGGTGAGCCGCAACAACGACAGCCTCCCCATGCTGCCGCCGTGGCTGTCGGAGAGCGACGTCACACAGGTCGGTTACGAGGCTCCGGTCGAGAACCTGCCCCAGGACGACGAGATCGATGAGGCACCCAAACGCCGCCGCTTCATGGGCCGTGGTGACGATGCTGCGCGCAAGGACAAGGGCAGGCGCCGCCGCAAGGATCGCGAGTCCGAGGAAGAAGCCACCGCACGTCCGGCCGAACCTGTCGACCAGCGACGCCCTGCCGAGCAGGCCCCCCAGTCCGGTTCCGGCTGGGCCACCCCGCAGCAGCCCGCGGACCCGCTGATTCCCGGGCCCTCCCACCAGCAGCCGCGCGGCGAAGAACAGCCACGTCAGCAGCCCACCTACGACCAGCCGCCCCACCAGGCCGCCCAGGGTCAGGGGACGTACCAGCAGCCCACCCAGGGTCAAGGGTCGTTCCAGCAGCCCACCCGCGAGCAGCCCCCACACCAGCAGGCAAGCCGCGAGCCGCAGGCGGGCCGCGATGCGTCGCAGTATCAGCAGCCGCACCAGCAGGCTGTGCCCGAGCAGCCGAGCACGGGCTGGCAGGCCGGCCCGAACCCGCTGACGCCACCGACCAGCGCACCGCCGTCATCGACCGAGCCGGCACCGCGGCCGGACGCCCACGGTTCGTCGCCCATCCCGGGGCCTTCGGCGGCGGATCCGGCCCCGTGGGCCGGCGGCCAGGCGTCGTCGACCAGCTCGGCCCCCTGGCCGACTGGTCAGCCACCAGCAGATCCCGCGCCGACCTCCGCTGGCGCGCCGCTCCCGTCTTCGCCCACCAGCGGGCATCCGCACGCCGGGCCTGCCACACCCGCGTCGGCCACCGAGGCGGCCGATCACGCCGCGAACGCGCTCCCGACGCGCACGCCCGCAGCGCCGTCGACCGGCTTCACCGCGCTGGGCCCGAACCAGCAGCGCCCCGACCTCCCACCGCCCCCTCCCCTGCCGGACCCGCCCGCGCGGCCGACCCAGGCCCCACCACGCCTGACCGTCCCGCCCCCGCCGATCACCGCCGAGCAGCGGCCGGTCGCCGCGGACCGGGACGTCGAGCAGGCAGGCCACGCGGCACCCCAACCGGTGCCGCCTCGCGAGGAAGCCGGACAACCCACCACCGACACGGGGTCGGCCTCCGCGCGCCGTGCGGCCGAGCAGGAATCACGACCAGCGCCGTCGTTCCATGCGGCCGAGCAGGCCACGCCGTCTCGCCAGGCTGCCGACCAGGTGCCCGAATCAGCCACGGCGACAACACCAGCGCCCCCGGAATCGCAGACGACCGGCGCGCCTCATGCCTCCGGCGGATGGGCGATGCCCGACGAGGACGCACCCGCGAACACCGTCGCCGCCGACAGCGCCGCGCAGCCGACCGCGGCCGAACCGCAGACAGCCAGGGACTCGTTCGCCGATCACGCGCAGTCGCCGACAACGGCAGACCGTGCCGCATCCGAGCCTGCGCCCCACGCGGGGCAGAGGCCGACGACGACCGCCGCGATTCCCGACCCACTGGCGGAAATCGCGCAGGCAGGACCCCGATCCCCGCAGGCTACAAGCGATTCCGCACCGCAGCACCACACGGCGCAGACGCCGCCGGACTACTCGACTCCCGAAACATCCCTTGAAACCGGGCGCTCGGATGCCCGCTCCCCGCACGCCGCAAGCGAATCCGCGCCACCGCACGGGTCGCCTTACAGCTCCGGCGAGTCCGTAGCTCCGCAGCGGCCACCGGGTACCGAGCAGCGGTCGCCGTATGCGTCGGGCGAGAACGCTCGGCCTCCGGCTTATCCTGCGACGCAATACAATTCGGTTCCCGGTGATCCCACGCCGGTCGTACCGGCGCATGCACCGGATGGGCGGACCGAGGTCTTCCGATCCGATGATCCCCGACTGCAGAGCCGTCCGCCTGGCGTTGAGGCGAGCCGGCCGAGTGGCGCGAACGCGGCGGAACAGGCACGCGCCGCGCAAACCGGTTATCGCTCGGGTGAATTCGTGCAAGCGGCCGACACCGCGTCGCCGTATCCCCGCCCGGACGGCACCCCGGCCCAGCACCAGCAGCCCGACGGTCTGCCCACCTACGGTCCCGATGGCGTCGCCCAGCGACCCGACGGCGCGGCACCGCAGTATCGGCCCGATGCCGCTCCCGCGCAGCACCAGTACCCCGACGGCGCTCCCGCGCCGCAGTATCGGCCTGACGGGTCCCCGGCTCCGCAGTACCAACAGCCGAATCAGGGCACGCAGCAACAGTTCCCCCCGAACGGCCCGGCCCAGCAGTACCAGCCCGACGGCTCCCCCGCGCAGCAGTACAACCAGCCCAACGGCCCCGGCCAGCAGTTCCGGCCCGACGGCACGCCCGCGCAGCCGCACAACGGCCCCGGCCACCAGTACCAGCCCGACGGCACGCCCGCGCAGTACCAGCAGCCCAATGCGGCCCCGCAGCAGTATCAGCAGCCGGCCCACGGCCAATCTGGTTGGGGCGCACAGCCACAGGGCCAGCAGCCCTCGCTCGACAACGTCCCGGTCAAGCGCGCCAAGAAGGCCCCGGGCAGTGGTTGGCGCAAGGCCGTGCACCACGCGTCCGGCGGCGCGATCAACCCCGGCATGTCCGCTGAGGAACTGCGCCTGCAGGAACTCGTGGCCCGTATCCGCCAACCCGTGCGCGGCGACTACCGGATCGCGGTCCTCTCGCTGAAGGGTGGCGTCGGCAAGACGACCACAACGACCGGCATCGGCTCGATCTTCGCCTCGATCCGCGGCGACCGAGTCATCGCCGTAGACGCCAATCCCGACTTCGGCACCCTGTCGCAGCGAGTGGCCATCCAAACCCGCTCGACAGTGCGCGACCTGCTGCTCGACCCCTCGATCCAGCGCTACTCCGACGTTCGCAGGCACACCTCCCAGGGCTCCAGCCGCCTGGAAGTCCTTGCCAGCGAACGCGATCCGGCCGCGTCGGAAGCATTCAACGACGAGGAATACCGGGCTGTCGCCCGCATCCTGCAGCGCTTCTACAACATCATCCTCACCGACTGCGGCACCGGACTGATGCACTCGGCGATGAGCGGGGTCCTCGACCTCGCCCACTCCCTGGTGCTGATCTCGTCGGCCGCCATCGACGGTGCCCGCAGCGCCGCCGCGACCCTGGACTGGCTGTCGCTGCACGGCCACGACCACCTGGTCCGCAACGCGGTGGTCGTCATCAACCTGCCCCGCGAGGGCTCACCCAACGTCGGCATCCAGCAGCTGCGCGAGTACTTCCTCTCCCGCTGCCGTGCCGTCCACATCATCCCCTTCGACGAGCACCTCTCCGAGGGCGCCGAAATCGACCTGCACCGCCTGCACAAATCCACCAAGCGCGCCTACGTGGAACTGGCGGCCACGGTGGCCGACGAGTTCGGCGTCGACCACCGCCGCATCGGCTGACCTCGCGCGCTGCGGCTGCCACGCCGCAGCGCCGAAAGAAGGCGGTGAAAGCGCTGTCCAGATCACCTGACGGTGCCCGAGTGGCGGCGGAGCTGGTTCACCACTCCGGCAACCTGCGACGACCGGCCAGCACGTCACGCACCAGGTCGTCGTAGGCGTCGGCCAGTTCGGCCAGGTGGTGCCACGCGCAGTGCAGCAGCTCGTCGTTGGCGGCCAACGTCATCAGGGCATGGTGGGCTCGCACCGAAGCCTCGGCCATGCGGTCGATGACAGAGCCGACTGTCTCGGTGTGCAGCGTCGCGCCGAGGCGGTGCTGCGGTACTCCTCGCAGCACCCAGTCGTCGATCGCCAGCACCAGTTCACTACGGCGACAGTCGATTTCGCGCAGGACTACCGGATCGGTGTCGACCCGTCCGCCGCGCCCGACAATCCGTTTCTCGTGCAGCACGGCCAGATCGCGTGCGAACCAGAGCAGCGGCCCACCGATCACCCGATGTCCGCGACACGCCCGGACGAGAATGTCGGAGAGGGGTAGCAGACCGGTAGCGGCCGGGAGCCCGGCGGTATCGACACACCGCACTGTGTCGGGGAAAGCCATTACAACTGTTGAACTCTCCGAACCAGCCACGTTGCCTCGCCGTCATCGCCGCAGAGCACCGGATCAGGACGTTCATTACAATAAACCTCGCAAGCTTTCTGTCAAGCATTACTCGGCCGTAGGTAACCGATACGAGTACACTTCGTTACCTGCACGACCTACCGAGGAGCATGATGGCGGACGGTCCGACCTATCTCCGGATCGCGAACCTTCTCCGTGAGGAGATCCGTGCGGGCACATGGAAACCGGGCGATCGCCTGCCCAGCCACTCCGAGCTCGCCGCCCAGATGCAGGTCTCGATCACCACCTCGCGCAACGCGATTCAGGTGCTGGTCGCTGAAAATCTTGTCTACACAGCGACTTCCCGCGGCACCATCGTGCGAAACCAGGAAGTACTGGAATCGGTGGTCACCGACCACATCCGTCGCGATCGGCCCAAGTCGGCGCACGACATCTTCGAGGAGATCGCGCGCGCGGCCAACCGCGAACCGTCCAAGCAATTCAGCACCAGAATGGAACCCGCGAACACCGAAGTCGCGCGCTGGCTCGGAGTCGCCGCCGACTCCTGGGTGCTCGCGCGCACGGTCGTGCAGTACCTCGACCACGAACCATGGTCGTGGGAGGTGAGTTTCTACCCCCGCGACCTCGCCGAAGCCGCGGGCATCGACTCCCCCCACGATATCCCCGAGGGCACCACCCGCCGCCTGGCCGACCGCGGCTACGGCGAGACCGCCCACCGCGATACCGTGCTGGCCCGCGCCGCCACCGCCGAAGAAGCGGCGGTACTCGGCGTCGCCACCGGCACCGTCCTGCTCGACCACCTGCGCATCGGCGCCAACCACGAACGCGTCACCCGCGCCACCCGCCACCGTTCCCTGGCAGGCCGCAATCAGCTGGCCTACCAGCTCGGCGACACCACCGGCACCGACGTCATCGCCCGCACCCTCGGCATCGCACCCGGGTTGGCCGTCGCGCTGCCATGACGGTGCGCCTGCGCCCGGCCACCCTGGGCGACCTGCCGCTGATCTGCCGCCTGCGCGTCCAGCGCACGTCGTGGCTGACGGCACGCGGGTCGGATCAGTGGACGGTAGCGGGCCGCGGGCGGCCGATCGAGATCTTCGCCGGTGCGGTCGGGCGGGCGTTGGATCGGGGTGAGACGTGGATCGCGGAGGTGGACGACGAACCTGCCGGCACGATCACGGTCAACCATCGGGCCGATCCGGGGCTGTGGGCGCCGTGGGAATTGCAGGAGTCGGTGATCGTGCATTTCATGATCGTCGATCTGCGGTTCGCGGGGCGCCGGGTGGGTGACCATCTGCTGGCTAATGCGGCGCGATTGGCGGATCAGCAACATCGGCCGTGGGTACGGCTGGACGCTTGGACGACCAACACCGAACTCCATGACTACTACCGCCGTGCAGGTTTCGCGATGGCGCGGATCGCGGGCCCCGGCGCGTGCGGGCCGTCGAAGGCGCTATTCGAACGGCAGACCACAGCATGGCCGCACCGATTACCGCCGAACCTCGCCGAATCTGGTGCTCAGCGGAGGTTCCCAGCGGCCTCTATGCGGGAGTGACTGCGGAGCTCGACGAAGGACACCAGTGCAGAAGATGCTATCGGCCGAATCCGCCAGCACTCACTTCGCTCAGATCCCTCTCGCATTCGCGATCTGCACCATCTCCTTGCCTCGATTGCGCGAGATGAGCATCCCTCTACCCGGTGGCAACTTCTGCGGACGTTCATCCGCGAACAGTTTGCCTTCGTCACGCGGCCCACTCATCATCAACACATCGACGGAGAGATTCTTCATCGCAGCGAGCACCCCATCGAAGAGTGCGCGCGAGACTCCGCCCATGCGGCGGGTGACGATGACATGGAGGCCGATATCTCTAGCGTGCGGCAAGTACTCGACGATCGGCGCCAGCGGATTCTGAAGTCCGCCCCCGCCCACCACCATGTCGTAATCGTCAATCACGATATAGATCTCGGGTCCGGACCCCCAGCTTCTGTCTCGGATCTGTTGGGGTGTGACATCAGCTGGTGCCATCCGCTTCGACAGATAGCTCGCCACCTCGGCGATCATGCCGGTACAGGTCTGCGCAGAAGTGGAGTAGCCGGCCAGCTGCTCCCCTTCGAGCACTCCCAACAAGGTCCGACGATAGTCGACGAGAATTACTCTGGCCTGGTCTGAGGTCGAATAGTCAGCGATGCCGGGGAGAGTCCCCTGGAGTGGTGGGAATCGGATCAGTAGCCCCGCAACAGGTTTCGGGCGTGTCGCTCCCGACCTGAAGGCGGGCCATCGCGTAGTGGTGAACGAGTTACCTACCACAGTGACTCACCCACAGACCCACGAAGGACTACGCGATGACCCACGACCATTCTGCACTGCTGACCCAACTTGATCAGCTCAAGGGCGCCGAAATCGGCACCGTGTTCGCTGAACTGATCCGCGCTGGTTTGCAAGCGTTGATCGAGGCCGAAGCCACCGAAACCCTCGGCGCTGCCCGCTACGAACGCAGCACCGACCGCACCACCCACCGTAACGGGCACCGCACCAAAACCGTGGCCACGACCAGCGGCGACGTCGAGTTGAAGATCCCGAAACTGCGGGCGGGGTCGTTCTTCCCCTCGCTGTTGCAACGCCGCCGCCGCATCGATCAAGCGTTGCACGCGGTGATCATGGAGGCCTACGTCCATGGCGTTTCCACCCGCAACGTCGATGACCTCGTCGCCGCGCTCGGCGTCGAGTCCGGGATCTCGAAATCGGAGGTCTCGAGGATCTGCGCCGGGCTCGACGCAGAGATCGCCCGGTTCCGCGACCGCACTCTGACCCACACCATCTTCCCGTATGTGTTCCTCGATGCCACCTACTGCAAGGTCCGCGTCGGCGCCCACGTCGTGTCCCAAGCGTTGGTCGTCGCGACCGGGGTCTCGATCGACGGCGGCCGGGAAGTCCTCGGCACCGCCGTCGGTGACAGCGAATCGTTCGAGTTCTGGCGCGAGTTCCTGGTCAGCCTGCGTAATCGTGGCTTGTCGGGGGTGCATCTGGTGATCTCTGACGCGCACTCAGGCTTGAAAGCCGCTGTCGCTCAACAGTTCACCGGTGCGGCGTGGCAGCGGTGTCGGGTGCATTTCATGCGGAATCTGCAGGGTGCGGTGGGTTCGAAGCACGTGCCGGCGGTGATGGCGGCGGTCAAGACGATCTTCGTCCATACCGATCCCGAGGAGGTCGCTACCCAGTACGACCAGGTCGTCGAGACCTTGTCTGGGTCGTTTCCGAAGGCGGCGGCGATGCTGACCGCCGCTAGACACGACGTGTTGGCCTTCGCGGCGTTCCCGCGGGCGCATTGGTCCAAGATCTGGTCGAACAACCCGATCGAACGGTTGAACAAGGAAATCAAACGCCGCGCCGACGTGGTCGAGATCTTCCCGAACTCGGCGGCGTTTCTGCGGTTGGCGACCGCGGTCGTGATCGAGCAACACGACGAATGGCAGGTCACCCGCCGCTACGTGTCCGATGTCAGCATGGACGAGCTGCGAGCGGTGATCGTGGCCAAACAACACGCTGCCGAAGCGGTGCCGGCGCTCGCGGAGAGTGTCGAAATCGGCTAGCATTCAACATGACTCGTTGATCACTACGCAGTTTGGCGGTTGATCCGAAGTCCACCACTCCACGGGACACTATCTGATCGGGTGTTTAGCCACATACTCCTGCGTGGCGCTGCGATCGACGAAATGAGGATTCGCGTAGTAGGGCCGGTCCATGACAGGTAGTTTCGGACGGACCGGGGCTTCGGGTGAGGAACTGGAATGTGGCGCGTGCCCTCCAACAGGCTGATGGTCGGGCTGGCCGATTCGCGATTCGGGGCCGGGGTCGTGTGCCCGCGCCGACGTTACAGGATTATCGGCGTCAACAAGGCGAGCCGGAGTACCGTCCGGTTTGAATATGATCGCGTGCGTGGACGCGACATTCGTACCATCAGGCGGGAACCGAAGCGGGCCGCTACCCAATGCCTTGTCAAGGACGACCATGCGGCCGTTCTCATTCGTGATCACATAGGCGTGTGCGCCGACACCGTTCTCATCAGACGGACCGTGAAACTCATCGACCACGATCGCCGTCGCGCCGTTGCCGAGCTCCCCCAAGCGTCCTGCTACCGCTCCATACGTTTCGAACCGTTCCAACCGGCTGCCGGCAGCGTTCTCGAGCTCGGCTGCGGACATCCCTCGTTCAGCGATCGAAGGATCGTTAGGAACCTCGATGTTCTCGTTGCGAGTGATCTCGCGAACCTGACTCAGGGCTTCGGGTGCGCAGTTCTTGACGTCGCTGTGTGGCGGTGCGTCAGGGGTGGCTCGGCAAGCTGCACGCGGTGTTCGGCAACAAGATCATGGTAGCCCTCAGGTATACCGCCGTCACGCATATTGGAAACTGGCTCGCGGCCTCGCGCCGGATCATTCGGCAATGACGCGACCTTGCCCTGCCACGAGTTCGGCTCTTGGTGTCCCGGACGGGCGAACTCGGGCAGCACAGTGTCCTGCAGTCCAGCGGCGATCCGAGCGAAATTTTGCAGCGACTCGCTGGGGCCTTCACCCGGTAAACGAGCGGCGTCAGCGCCTGGAAATGGCGCTTCCTGATATGTGTAGTAGGCGGTATGCGTGTTGATGTTTCCTCGCAGCGTACTAGCGTCCGCTGAGAACTCTGCGGCAACTCGAGTTGCACCGAATGCTGCAATCGATGGGTCCATTCCTTGACCCAACCGACCGCCGGGCAGAAACCGCCCAACACCGCCATCCGTGTTGGCGCCGACAAAGGTGACGGGGTCCTTTGATGAGGTCGCCACGAACACGTTGTCTTTACCGATACCGAAGTCCGTGGCATGATGGAGGGGACCAGCTCCAGGCGAACCCAACAGCGTGATAGTGGAAACATCACCAGACAATCGACCATACTGGCCGGCGTGACTCGTAGTCGTTGAGCCATAGCTGTGCCCGAATAGATGAGTCCTTGGGACATCTGCCCCGCCGAGAGCGGCGGCCTGCAGTCGACGTTCCTGCCCGAAGGCAGCGACATCCCGGGCTAAAAGTTGGCCGCCCTTCTTCGCCAACTCTTGATTTCGCGTCTCCAGAGCAATCCTTGAAACCGCTGGGGGCGTCATAACCGATCCACGCAATCGATGCGATCAACACCGGGTTATGCTTGACATCCAGAAGCGCAGATGTCTCCCATAGATGGTTGAACGCATTTCGGAGATTGGTATCCAAACTGCGGATGGTTGTGGTGATACCGGGGATATGCCAGGAAACACTCGATGCGCGCGCAACGTCACCGAAAGCCACGACTGCCCGTCCTTCACCGTTGAATAGCGATGAATCGTAGGACAGAACATGCACCGGCGGTCGGATCCCAAATTCAGACTCATATAGCGCGGCCCGCTCTTCTACATTGGTCAGCGCGGCAATTGTGTCTTCGAGATTCTTTCGATGCACTTCCGACATCGGTTCGGGCCCACCGAACATTTTGCTCCATAGCCCTTTGGGTCGCTCCGGTGGAGCGTCACCCAGTGCGGCGAGGTCGCGAGCCATTGAGAGTCGGTTGGCCTCGTCACGCACGTGACGAGGAATGCCTCCGTCGGGATTGCCCACCTCATGGGGATGTACCCGAACCATCGCATTTTGTTGTTCTGGAGTCAGCGAACGCCACCACTCGTGGTTTTCATTCGTACGCCTGTGGGTCGACTCGACGCCGAGCACAGCATCGGGGTTGAATTTCAGCTGCGCGAGAAAGTCATCCGATCCTGCTGCTTTGAGTGCCTCGGCGGCAAGGGCACGTTCTCGATCGGTGAGCGGCGGGTCTTCGGGGAGAATCGACTGACGAGGTGCCTGTTCTACGCCTGGACCCTGTGCACCTTGATCCAGATCGCGCTCAGAAGAAGGCGGCAGATCGTCTTGCGGGCTGCGAATCTCACCTTCCACACGACCTGTCGATTGGTCGTTGTTGCCTGCCGTTCGATCGTGGGCATCTCCGGCTGAGTTGTCGGGACGTGCACCGATGCGTGGAAGCTGTCGGTCGGTCGGCTCCGATTGTGGAACAGCGTGCTCGACCACGGCCTCGCCCGCGCGTACGGCTTCCCTGCCATCGATAAGTGGCCGTGCTGTCGCCTCGATGCCAGTGCTTCGAGCGCTGATCGGCGCCACCGAACTGCCACTCTCACGGGCCGGCGCCGCACTGGCCCGCACTTCACCGGGCAGCACCGGCGAAGCTTGGCTAGCGCGACTAGCCGCCGCAGGTTCTGGGCGACTCGCGGTGTTCGGAGTTTCCGCACGTCCGGGAGGAGCCGAGGCTTCGGCTCGCACCGACTTACTCGGAGCGTCTGTTCGCGGAGACTGCGGAGTTGAATCAGCGCGGATCGGCGCCGCAGTCGACTCACCGCGTGGCGAAGCGGCAATGGGGTCAGTTCGGCTGGTGGCGTTTGACACCTCAGAGTGGATGACCGCACTGGGTGACTGCGTTGGCGTAGCCGCGCTGTGGGCGGGAGTGGTTGCAGCGGGAGACTCAGCGTGACCAACGGTATTCGCCGAGTGCCCAGCGACTTCTCCCGAGCCAGGGGCTTGTGGATGTCCGGCGGCAGACTGGCCGTTCGTTGCCGAGTGCGACGGCGTTTCCGCGGCGCCGTTCACCGGCACCGAAGCACCTGCGGAGTCTCGTGGTCCGGCGGCAACTGGTGACTCCGACACACTCGGCTGCGCCGCCTCACGCGCGCCGGGCTGGGCATGATCAGCCGAACCCGGGGCCGACTCGGGTTGGGAAGCGTCACCCGCACGCCCGCTCGACAAGCCCTGCCCCTCGGATGCCTGGTCACCCAAACCTACTGAATCGCCTTGTCGACCTGATGCATCAGGACTTGTGCCTGCCGGCGATGGGTCGGATGGGTTCATGCCGCCCTTCGTCGGCGAGTTACCCAAGGAGTTTCCGGCCATCGGTGCGTCACGGCCGAACGCCGACGGTAGGTGCGACGCACCGCTCGGCAACGCACCCCCGGCGACGCCGGCCGACAGCACCCGTGGATCGAAGTGCCAGTCCCCAGTTACCGCGGCATTTGCCGCCCATCCCGCCAACCCGGCGCCGGCACCCGATACACCTCCGATCAGCAGATTCTTCGATACGGTGGTCAGCGACTTCTGGGCGGCTCCCTCCACCTGCTCCTTGAACAACATCCGACCGCCGACTATGCCCATCGGACCGGCGACCGCACCACCAGCCGCTCCACCGAGAGCAGTCAATCCCAACTGCTTCATGTCGATGCCATCGCGGCGACCGTTGAGAGCTTGATAGCCCTGAACGCCTAGATCCTGAACGGCACCGAGCCCACCACCGATCGCCGCGGTCCGAACAGCGAATTTCAACATCGACGCCGAGGCGAGCTTGGGCACCTCTTTAGCGATCTGTTTGACCGTCCCCGTCGTTATGAACCTGACAATGACCCGACCCAACCCCAAAATCGCGCCCTCAGCAGCTGGCGCTGTCGGCGGAAACAACCACGCGGCTGCGATGTCGGCGGCCAGCATCACCAACGTGGTGTGGAACATCAACTTCGTGTATTCGATTTGAGTACCGGTGCGGTCCGCCGATCCGGCGACACTGTCGAACCACTTCGCCAGCTCGAAAATCGAGCTCTCGCCGGTGCGCAGACTCTGCAGCTGGGCGATCATTTTGTCGCCGCCGTCACCCGTCGGGTAGGCCTGCCGGACCGCGTTCATCGCCGCGACGATTTCCGAATCGACCGACTTCAGATTCGTTGCGGCGCCCTTCCAGTCATCAGCAAGGCCCCACAGCAGATCCTCGTTGCCCTCCGGCCACTGCATCCCGACCAGATACCCAAGGATCCCCGCCAACGGCGGCTCCCAGATCACCGGAGAACGCCCGAAACACGCGACAGCCCCGCTGATCCCGCCATCTGCGCCCCCCGGGCATCGAACCATCTCCACACGAACTGGCTGCGCCCCAACCTATCTCGATCGCTGAGGGCAACCCCAGCCCACGGTGCCACACCGACGGGGGCCGATCAACCGCGACGGCCCATATAAACCGATTTCCGATACCGTCACGGTGCGAGGCCTGAAAGGAGCCACCCGTGCGTTCTCTATGGTTCATCCCCCAAGCCAACGACTTCATCCCTGCCGATCCCGAGACCGGATACCGCGGCGGATGGGTATCCAGCATCTGCCCTCTGACCAGACGACAAGCCGACGAAATCAGCACCCGCGGGCGACGGCGCACCCTCGAGCTGACCGCCCTGCTCGAAGGAGCGGGACTACACCCCACCGGCAACCCTCGCGAGCAGTGGACCGCCGGGCAACTCGTCGGCGAAGGATTCGACCGATGGCACCACGCCGACAACGGACGCGCCTACCACGTCACCAGGCAATTCCAAACCGACATCCCCATCGAGAACCCCGCCGCGTTCACCGAACGATTCCGCCAGATGCCGCCACAGATAGTCGTCACCGTTCGGAAACAACGAGAGGTCGGCGTCAGTGTCACTGTCAGTTTCAAGCCCGAATACGGTCACAGGGCCTGGATCTCGATGAACTACGTAGGCAAGATCGATGGCTTCCACGGCCTCCTCAGAGTCGACAGCGACGCCTACTTCTTCGGCTGGGCCAAACCAGAACTCTACTGGCGTCAACGCCGCCGCACCCAACTCTCCAACCCCCAATACCGGGCCGACCTCGAACGAAAACGACTCGGCTTCACCGGTGCTCGCGACTTCGACCCGCACGAACCCCACCCCACCGGCATCTCCCGAACCACCGCCGAAAAGCTCGTCCGCTACTACCTCATCGGCGCCGGAGTCGACCCCGAACAGCTCCGACTCGACCTCGCACCGACCACAGCCGGGTTCACCGCGCGGTTGGAGAACGCACACACCGAACTTGCCCTACACATCGACAACGGTGGCCGGATCACTCCCGCACCACCGGACGACCCGACCTCACACCACTGAATGTGTAAGGTCGAACGGGAATGGCCGGGCACACGATCGGCCCCGGTTGGGCATGGGGAGGCCGCATGAACAGCACACCGAACAACCCGGACGCCGAGTTCATGAAAGCGTTCAAAGATGCGTTCGACCAGGCCGGTGGTAACCCAGATGTCGGATTTTCCTTCGTCGAGAACCCCTCCGCAGCAGACGCAGATGAGTTGATCGCGCGAGCCCGCGAGCTATCTCAGCAAATCGCGCACGAGTTGGCTGCAACGGCACCGGCGGGGTGGGAACGCGTCGACGCGGTTTTCGCGTGGACAGTCGCCATGAAGAGTTGGCACGTGGCATATTCGGCCGGAACCAATGCGGTACGGGTCGAGCCGTCGGAGGCAGTGCTCGAGCTAGTTCAGCAACAACGTGAGATCGCAGCGCAGATGCCCGAGGGGCCCTGGTGGCGAATGGGACTCAGCCTCACAAACGAGGGTGTAGTCGAGACCGAATACGACTACGGCGACGTGCCCTTTCCCGAAGGTCAACTCTTCCCGCCCGAGTCCTATGCCGCCGACCTAGCGCAGTACCCGCGCCCCAGCCTTCCGGTCTGGTTGGCTGCCTATATCGGCCACAACGGTCGCCTCACACGCTCGCCGCGCGTCGCGGCCGAGCAGGTCCGGTTCGACCGCGAACACAACGTCCGACCGCGACCCGGAGGTGACGCATTCCCTCCCTTACCTCTCCTGTGGGCGCGGTGGGCCACCGTCGCGGCGGCGATGGTGGCGCTACAGGTCGAGCGAGGACCTCGAATCCTTCCCTCGCTCGCCTGGTTCGAGAATCGCAACCTCAGCGGAAGCACGCTCTATCTGCTGCCCGGTGACCGAGCGTTGATTTCGGGAGGGGTATGGAACGCACCCGCCCTGGACGCGGCGTACAACGGCGGTGCACCACTCCCCAGCCTCTACGCGGGCGCTCCCGATTGGGTGACCGACGCAATCTTGAATCCGCGAGCGGGTACCGGCCAGCTGAGCTTTTGTTACTGGTGGGATCAGCAGGCATGGTTCCGCGGCGAATCACCGGACGGCCCCGCGCTCACTGAGACAGTACCGGGCGTGTGGACTACCGAAACCACAGTGGGAGTCATCACCGCCGCGATGGAGACAGCCAATGGCCATCCGCCATCCGAAGACACGATCACCACGGTCGAGACACTGGTACTCGCCACCGAAGCGGGCGTCGTCACCTGGGAGACGCTCGCCGCGGTGTTCACCCCAGAAACCCACGATATAGACGGCGCACTCAACCAACTCACCTTGGCAGGGCTGCGCGCAGACGTCGTCGCACCACCATTGAACAGGATCGATGCGATCGATCAGGTACGCAGACACATTCAATTGCAGGGTACCGATACCACCGGTTACCCACTGGACAAGCTGACCGCTTCACGCATCGACAACGGTTGGATGGTCTACTGCCCGACCGAGCCAGGCCAGATCATGATCGGACGAGCGATCTACTACATCGCCGACGACGGCATCGTCGAAACCGCTTCTTCCTCGGTTGCACCTACCGTCTACGCAGCCGGGTTCAGCCAGAGATATCAGGAACGCACTCGACGTTGACGCGACTGCGTCAACGAATTACGCTGGCTGAACATACTTTTCGGGAGGGGAGTCGATATGGCCGACCAAGTCGAGGTCAGTCCGGAACTGCTGCGTCAGGCATCAGCCAAGGCAGACGCGATCAACACGAGCATCATCGGCATCGTCAATTCGCTCATGGGTTCGACCAATGGCAAGGGCAAGCCGTGGGGCACGGATATCTACGGCCGCGACTTCGACAAGGCCTACACCGCCGCTGAGACCAATCTGGGGAAGCTGTCGGCCTCACTTGCCCAGTCAGCGGCGAACAATGCTGACGGCCAGCAGCAATCCGGTAAGAAGCTGACCAACACCGACCAAACCAGCGCCGGCGCGTTCTGAGACGATGGCAAACGAGCACAACAAGGCCGAGCTCGCGACGGCCATCGACGAATTCCAGCAGCAAATGGCGGTGATCGCCGATATCCAGCAGCGTCGGGCCGAGCTCGTGGCCACGGGAACCGCACTTCGTAAACGTGTATCCGTGACGGTCAACGGCGATGGTGTGGTCATCGAAACCCAACTCGACCTGGACCTCGACGATTACACGCCCTCCGAGATCGGCAAGGCCGTCACGGAGGCAGCGCAGACTGCCACGGCAGAGCTCGGCAAGAAGAATGCCGAGCTGATGGCACCGATCCAGCAACGTCGCGACCGGATGCCCAAAATGTCGGACCTCATCGAGGGTTTGCCCGATCTAACGGGCTCGCTCCCCCAACCGGTCACTGCCTCGATCACCCCACCGAACGCACCTGAGCGAGCTCGAACAGATGAGCCCACAATGGAATTCGATGATGTTGAGCAACTCGAGGATCTTCAGTCAGGCCAAGTCAACGCCGACACTCGATGGTGAGGACCATCGCCGACCATCGAGACAGCACCAAACGAGTGTGAGCGGCGGGCATGATCGCCCCGGCGGACGTCACCGATCTGTGACAGACTTGACCGACTGCACAACGGCCGCGAAAGGCCACGCACAAACGATGATGGGGCCGAATTGACGTCGCGATGGAACTGCTCATGACCGACCTGAGCGGCCTCGAACGGCGCGTAGCGGCCAACCGTGCCAACACCCGAAGCCAGCACGCCGACGACTACCTGCGCTTGGCCACGTCGTTGACCGAGCTGGCACAGGCACTACTGGCCACCAGGGACGACCCGTCGGGGCGCGACCGCACGGCGGAGGCGCTGGAGCCCGCGCAGGAATCGGTGGCGATCCGGCTGCACTGGCTGGTGGGCGGGTACGTCTCCTACGAGTACGCGGGCGCGTTGCAAGACGCGCTGCGGTTGTTCGAGCAGGCGACGCGACTGGTCGGGCATCGTCAGCTCGCCACCAACACCATCCGCAGCGCGTGTTCGGCGTATCGGCAAGTCGCCCAAGACTACCCGGACGTGTCGGCCATGTGTGCCGACGGGTTGTCCAAGTGCGGTGTGTGGTTGATGCGCCTGGACCACGACGCGGCGGTCGCGGCGAGTGAGTCGGCGGTGCGGATCCGGGCGGCGATGTACGCGCGCGATCACGAACAGCCGGGCAAGTACCTGGCCAGCTTGAGCACGCTGCTGCGGACCATGATGGTCGGGCGTTCGCGCAAACAGGCCATCGCCAGCTATCGCACACTGTATTCGGAGATCACCACCACCGCGAGTACCGCGAAACTGCGCGAAACCCGGGTCGAGGAACTCGATCTCACGGTCAAGGCCAGGCAGGCGCTGGTGAAGTTGGGTGCGCAGACCCTCGAGCGCGCGGGGCGGCTGACCCAGCAGCAGATTCTCTACCAGTCGGGTGGTGACCTGGCCACGATCGACGAGATCAACTGGCGGCTGGCGCTCGTCGGACTGAAACCTCTTGCGGCAGGGGCGATGCCGGAGCCGCCGTCGCGCCCGGTGGAGATCTCCGCGACGTACGGCGCGATCGCTGTGCGCTGCTCGGCACCCGATGGACTCGCTCAGGTGCGCGCGGCGATCGTCGCCGCCTACGCCGGCGACGGCGTCGAACCGGTGGAAGCCGGACGGTTCGCCGGGGTCCACGACAAGCACTGGGGTGTCAAAGAACCCAAGACCAACCTCGACACCGACCTCGGCGCCGACGTTGTGCTGATCGAAAAGGCCTCGGGCAGTTGGATTTCGGTGAAAAGCCTCAACTGGGAGATCGGCACGCTCGGCAAACATCCGCTCGCG
This sequence comes from Nocardia sp. IBHARD005, assembly GCF_052814245.1. NCBI lineage: Bacteria > Bacillati > Actinomycetota > Actinomycetes > Mycobacteriales > Nocardiaceae > Nocardia > Nocardia sp. IBHARD005. The sequence goes on along the minus strand of NZ_CP199935.1, from coordinate 934,633 downwards.
GTTGCCCTTTCCGCGAAGTGGCCGGTCCTCACCGTCGCCACCATCGAGAACATCTCCTACGAACTATGCCTCTACGACAACGGCATCGCCACTCAGTACGCCGCCCTCGGCCGTCCCGCGGGTCAGGCACCGCTCGAAACACCACTTGCCCCACTAGATTTCGCCACCCTGGCCGACTACGGCGCCGACTACGCTTCCGAAACCCAGGTCAGGGCCGCGTTCGGCAATGCCGAGATGTTCGCGAAGTTCACCGAACTCCCCGGCGCGGGCATCCGCCAAGCCGCCGAGAAGGCTCCGCTCACCGACTTCGGTCCGAATATCCTGTTCTTCGGTAAGAGCTGACTCAGGTGATGTGGCGGCGCAGGATGGGTACCAGCGACTCCAGCGCCTGCTGATCCGACCCTGCCACGTAATTGCGCAGCGCGACAACTGCTTTTGAGTCGTCGACCACAATGACCTTCGCGGATACAGAGGTGATCTTGTCATCGAGCCCGAGCAGCGAACCAGCTCCAGAGCCCGGATCACTGCGGATTACCAGCACATAGTCGGCCGCGTAGTTCTTGCCGAGCGTGTCATACCTGCCCATATTGTCGAGAACGCGCGGTGACACCTCGTCCCCGACACGGGCGAATCCGCTGTAGTACACGAACCCGATCGACTCGAGCAGCGCGGGCAGCGGTGTTCGCGTCAGGTGGATCGCGGTCGACAACACGGTGGCCGCGCTGGGATTCGCGCGTTCGCCCGCGGTGATATCGATGATCCCGATCGACTTGCCCGCGAACTGCGGATTGTCGGCGCGGACCTGCGCGGCGGATACCGGTCCCGTGGCTACCGGTGGCGTGGTGCTCACAGCCACCGAGGCCGGTTCCCCACCGCTCGGCCGAAGCGCCAGCACACTCGTGCCGACAGCCAAGGCACCGACAACCATCGCAACGATTAGCACCCGCCTACCTCGTCGTCGGACGCGCTGAGCGCGAACCGGGACAACGGGGCCAGGAGTCGACGCGGCGGCGGGGCCTACGCCGGTCATCAGTGCCTGATGTGTCGCGTCGCTCAATTCGCGGCAACTGTTGAACCGATGCGCGGGGTCTTTGGCCATCGCGATCGCGATCACATCATCGATGGCTCGCGGCAATCGTGGATTGATAACACTGGGCCGGGGTGGCGGCTCATAGAGATGCCCGGCCATGACAACAGCGGGGACGGGACTGCCCCGGAATGAGTTGACTCGCGGGTTGTAGTGGTTCAGGCCGCGAGTGGGGCCTGGTTCAGAATCTCATACTCGACCGGAGTCAGTCGTGACAGGCCACGCTGACGGCGCCGCCGATGGTAGGTCCGCTCGATCCACGACACCATCGCCAGGCGGAGTTCTTCCTTTGTCGCCCAACGTTTTCGGTCTAACACATTGTGTTGTAGCAGCGCGAACCATGATTCCATCGCCGAGTTGTCCGCGCATGCGGCTACCCTGCCCATCGAGCCGCGTAATCCGTTGTGTGACAACAGATGCACGAACTTTCTGGAACGAAATTGGCTGCCTCTGTCCGAATGTACGATCGTGGCGGTCGGTGACCGTAGCCCGATCGCGTTGCGCAGCGCTGAACACGCGAGTTCGGCGGTCATTCGGTCGTCGATGCTGTAGCCGACGATGCGGTTGGACCACACGTCCTTGACTGCACAAATGTAGAGCTTGCCCTGGTCGGTGCGGTGTTCGGAGATGTCGGTTAGCCATAGCTGGTTGGGGCCAGAGGCGGTGAAATCCCGCTGGTCCAGGTCGTCGTGGACCGGCGGACCCGGCCGGGTGACCATGGCGCGTCGACGGGCGAAAGCGCTGTAGATCCCTTGCAGCGAGCACAGGCGTTGGACACGGTTTTCGCCGGGCTTCGAAACCGAGGTCAGCGAGCTCGTCGGCGATGAACCGGTACCCGAACTCGGGATCATCGGCGTGGATATCGAGCGCGGCGTTGATCAAATGGGTGTCATCCCAATCGCGTTGGGACACCGGGTCTTTCACCCATTTGTAGAAAGCTTGTTTCGAGAATCCCAATACCAGGCAGGTCACCGCGACCGGGATGCGGTCAGCGGCTAGATCAAGGACCAGCGGATAGGTCATTTTGGGGGCAGCTCCCTGGCGAAGAACGCGGCCGCTCGTCGCAGGATCTCGTTTTCTTGTTCGAGCAGTTTGGTTCGTTTACGCAGTTCACGGAGCTCTTCGGTCTCGGCTGTGGTCAATCCTGGCCGGTTGCCGTCGGCGACGTCGGCCTTCTTGAGCCAGCCCGCGAGGCAGCTTTCCGAGATGCCGAAATCCTTCGCGATTTGCTTCAGCGGTGCTTGGCCCTTGCGGGCCACAGCGATGACGTCACGACGGAATTCGTCGGGGTAAGCCTTGGGCACGGTGGTTCATCCTCTCACGGAGGAGACTCGCTGGACTCCTCAGGGTAGGAGTCAACCAAACCCGGGGCAGTCCCCTACACAGCATCCCGCAATTCGCTTACGCATGCCGCTCATCCGACGCTGACCAAGATCGCATACTGGGCCGAAATCGCTTGCTGCACATCAGTGATCTGGTCCGATGACACAACTGCGGCGTAGCGGTCATAGCTCACGCCGCAGAAGTACCGAGAGCCCGTATTCGGCCTGAGGCTCTCATAGCAATCCGCTGCGGCGAGCCCCACCGGGTCCTCGATCCTCCGCAGGAACTTGTCGTGACCGGCTTCAGCGAGGAACCATCGCGCGCTCGCCGCGTCCTTGGTGCGGTAAACGGTGCTCTTGTCCTCGGACACGCGGTCAACTCCGGCCGCCTCGTTCATTCTGCGGGTGTCGATCAAATCGATCGTTCCGTGCAGGGCCCCGTGCGCGTCCCGAACACTGGGAAATGCTGGACCGGTGCCACTTTCGCGTCCGATCGGAAGGGTACGAGCGAACATCTTGTCGGGGTCCACCGGTATCGACTGCAATCGATCCAAGGGCGTCGGCGTGTGAGCGGCGAGTCTCTCGGCTGTGACCGTGAGTGCCTTGTCAGCCATCGGGAGCACTGCCGCTCGATCCGAGATCTTCAGTTCCTCGTTCTCGCGACTGAACGAGCTCACCTTGATGACGAATCGCCCCGTCGCCATCCACGCGGTGACACGCTGATCGTCGTCGCGCCACAACATCAGTGCGTCGTGATGGCATGCCGACTTGATCGCCTCTACGACAACGTCAGGGCCGTGGCCCCGTCGATGGAGCGTTGCGGCGGCCGACTGTGCCGCACTGACGGATTCGAACACCATCGCCTGGATGAAGAGTTCTTGCGAGACGGCTAAATCCTTGTGCGACCTGCCCCACGTAGTGAAGCCGACCACCAAGCCTTTCGCGTCCTCCTCGAACGTGTCTCCGAACCGCTTGGCCAGGTTCTCCTGCGGCTGAGGAAAGGCCCGGCTGCCAGTTTGCGGCACGACGAACATCGGATCGACCTCCACCGGCAACGGCAGCACAGAACTCAGCCGCATGCCTCCAGATACCGAGCCAACGCCCACGACGGCGTCGTAGTGATCTGCTGTGCGATCTTGGGATACGGACCGACATCCAGCTTCGCGAGATCGACAACAGGTTCAGGTGGTGACGCATCCTCCGCGGGATCGGTCGAACATCCAGCCACCACCAGCATCGCCGCGGCAATGATCCCCGAAAGTATTGCAGTACTGCGCATTCCCCGCTGTTCCCCATCTGCTGGCGCCGACCTTCGCACGGTCGGCAGCGCCACCTACCCGCCTTCAAGGCAGGCTAGCGCGAACATACCGCAGACCAGCGCCGGACGCCCACCGGACATCCACATTCTGGAATCTGCTGCAGCCCTAGCTAATTGATCCTGAAGACGATGGCCGCTGCGGACCCACCGGGACGCAGCGGCCTCGAAACTCAAGAGTTGCGCCGCGCGTCCCGCTTGATCCTGGCCGCGCTAGCGAAACAGCCTGCCGCGGTGACCAGCAGGCCCGTGGTGACCGCACCGGTGAATCCGCTCGGCTCCACGCCGAACACCGAGAACAAGAGAATGAAAAGGCCAACGCCCCCCAGTGCGGCAATACCCCCCATGAATAGATTCTTACGTTGCTGCACTTGATCTTCCGTCATGAATGCCAAGCTATCCCACCCGCGGCGCCACGTAAATTTCTGCACCACAGGGTATTACACTACTCAATCTGAATATCTCATGCCGCTGACGCGGGAATGAGACGCCCCGGAATGCCGCTGAGCGCACGCACCCGGCATGATCGGTGGCTGTGCGAGTACTACTACAGCGTGTGACCAGCGCCCAGGTGAGCGTCGACGATCAGGTCGTCGGGCGCATCGACCCGGCGGCGGCAGGTGTCCCCCACGGCCTGCTCGCCCTCGTCGGCGCCACGCATACCGACACCGAAGCCATCGCGAAAGCGTTGGCCGACAAGGCCTATCGGCTGCGCATCCTCGACGGTGAGCGCTCCGCCGCCGACCTGGACGCCCCGATCCTGGTGGTCAGCCAGTTCACCCTCTACGCCAACACCGCCAAGGGCCGCCGCCCCTCCTGGAACGCCGCCGCCCCAGGCTCCCTCGCCGAACCCCTGGTCGACACCTTTGCCGAAACACTCCGAGAATTGGGCGCCACCGTCGCCACCGGGAAATTCGGCGCCCACATGCAGATCGATCTCACCAACGACGGCCCGGTGACAGTCCTGCTCGAAGGCTGACCGACTCAGAGATCCAGGTGTAGCCGAAGCGCGCGATCGAGATCCGTGGCGAGTGCGGCGGTCAACCGCCCGACTACTCGGCCGACCCGATCGACCGACACCGATCGGACCTGCTCTGCCTGTGCTTTCGACTTCACGCGTAATCCGACGTCGTCGAGCAGAACCTGAAACGGGAACACCTGATCGACATTGCTGGTGACGGGCACCACCGTGATCACGCCACGCCGCAATTGGTCCGCCCGCCGATTCGCGCCGTCATTGCTGACGATCACTGCAGGACGAACCTTGTTGACCTCGTTGCCACGAACCGGTTCGAAATCAACGAGCACGATGTCGCCGCGGCGCATCAGGAAAGGCCGTCAGCGAGCGTTTCCGACCACGCCGCTTCCTCGCTTGCCGTATCCCACTCTTCCCACGCGGACTCGTAGGCATCTTCGAGCGCGCGGGCGCGCAGCAACGCGATCGCCCGCTGGATAGCCGCCGAACGCCCGGGCAGCCCCGACCGGCAGACTTCCTGGTCGAGCACCTGCAGATCTTCCTCTGAAAGGCTCACGCTCAGCTTCATACCGATAATGCTACCAGGGTAGGAACTAAAGTGGCACTGACCTGAGGGCTTCTCGCCAGGTCGATGACCATCGCGAGAACTCGTCGGTGAATTACTCGGGGCGCAGGGTGAGGATGCGTGGCCCGTCCTCGGTGACAGCGACGCTGTGCTCCCAATGCGCCGCGCGCGTCCCGTCGGTGGTGACCACGGTCCAGTCATCATCGAGAGTCTTGGTGTCGGTGGTGCCGAGCGTCAGCATCGGCTCGATCGCCAACACCGACCCGACCACCAGGCGCGGGCCCTTACCGGGCGCGCCTTCGTTGGGCAGGAACGGATCCATGTGCATCTCGCGGCCGATGGCGTGGCCACCGTAACCGTCGACGATGCCGTACTTGCGGCCATGCGCCTGCTCGGCCGCGCGAGTGCCCAGCTCGATGGCATGGGAGACGTCGGTGAGCCGGTTGCCCGGCAGCATCGCCGCGATGCCGGTCTCCATCGAGAGCCTGGTCGCCTCGCTCAGCAGGTGATCGGCCTCGATGATGTTGCCGATACCGAACGTCCACGCCGAGTCGCCGTGCCAGCCGTCGAGGATGGCGCCGCAGTCGATGGACACGAGATCGCCCTCGGTGAGAATGTCACTCGCCGAGGGGATCCCGTGGACCACACGGTCGTTGACCGAAGAACAGATCGAGCCGGGGAAGCCGTGATAACCCTTGAACGACGGGACAGCGCCCGCGTCGCGGATCGTCGCTTCGGCGACCTCGTCGAGCTCCAGCGTCGAAACACCGGGCTTGGCCGCCGCGCGAACGGCGACCAGCGTCGCACCGACGATCGCGCCGGCTGCCTGCATGGCATCCAGCTCGCCCGCCGAACGAAACGGCACGACCTTCTTCTTACGGTTGAAGACCATCCGGCCTCAGTACTCCGATCCGCTGGGGCTCATCCCCGCTCGCGTGGGGAGGTGAAGAGCTACTGACCGAGCGCCTTAAGCGCCCGCGCGTTGACTTCATCGACCTCGCCGATGCCGTCGACAGTCACGACCAGACCGTCGTAGTACTCGAGCAGCGGCTCGGTCTCCTCACGGTAGACCCGCAGCCGGTTGCGGATGACGTCCTCGGTGTCGTCGGCGCGCCCACGGGAGAGCATGCGCTCGACCACGGTGTCCTCGGCGACCACGAAGCACAGCACGGCGTCGAGCGTGGTGCCGTTGTGCTCGAGGATCTTCTTCAGCGCGTCGGCCTGGTCGACCGTGCGCGGGTAACCGTCGAGCACGAAACCGTTCGCGGCGTCGGGCTCGCCGACGCGGGCCTCGACCATGCGATTGGTGACATCGCTGGGGACGAGGTCGCCCGCGTCCATGTACTTCTGTGCCTCGCGACCGAGGGCGGTCTGCTGGCTGATATTCGCGCGGAAGAGGTCTCCGGTGGAGATGTGCGGAACGCCCAGCTTCTCTGACAGCAGGACGGCCTGAGTACCTTTGCCGGCACCCGGCGGACCGAGCAGAACAACTCTCACTTGAGGAACCCTTCGTAATTTCGATTCATCAGCTGGCTCTCGATCTGCTTGACCGTGTCGAGACCCACGCTGACCATGATGAGCACCGCGGCACCGCCGAAGGCCATGTTCGCCGACTGGCCCGTACTGCCCGCGCCGAGGAACAAGCTCGGAAGCACGGTGACCGCACCGAGGTAGATCGAGCCAGGCAGGGTGATGCGGCTCAGCACATAATTCAGGTAGTCGGCGGTCGGCTTACCAGGGCGATAGCCAGGGATGAAGCCACCGAACTTCTTCATCTCGTCGGCGCGTTCCTCCGGGTTGAAGGTGATCGCGACGTAGAAGTAAGTGAAGAACACGATCAAACCGAAGTAGATGGCGATGTAGACCGGGTTGGTCGGGTCGACCAGATACTTCTGGATGATCTCCTGCCACCAACTCGGATCCGTGGTGGTACTCGAGGAGGTGAGCTGCGCGACCAGGTTGGGCAGATAGAGCAGCGAGGACGCGAAGATCACCGGGATGACACCGGCCTGGTTGACCTTCAGCGGCAGGTAGGTGGACGAACCGCCGTACATCTTGCGGCCGACGACGCGCTTGGCGTATTGCACCGGAATCCGGCGCTGACCCTGCTCGACGAAGATCACCGCGACGATGATCGCCAGCACCGCAGCGCACACCAGGCCGAAGACCAGGCCACCGCGGGTGTCCAGAATGGCCTTGCCGTCGAGCGGGATACGCGCGGAGATACCGGCGAAGATGAGCAGCGACATGCCGTTACCGACACCGCGCTCGGTGATCTGCTCGCCGAACCACATGACCAGGCAGGCACCGGCGGTCATCACCAGCACGATGATGATCATGCCGAAAATGCTGGTATCGGCGAGGATCGGCTCGTTGCAGCCCTGCAGCAGCTGACCGCGCGAGGCGAGCGCGACGAGACCGGTGGCCTGCAGGACCGCCAAGGCGACCGACAGGTACCTGGTGTACTGCGTCATCTTGGTCTGGCCGGATTGGCCTTCCTTGCGCAGTTCCTCGAACCGCGGGATGACGACGGTCAGCAGCTGGATGATGATGCTCGCGGTGATGTACGGCATGATGCCGATCGCGAACACCGACAGCTGCAGCAGCGCGCCACCGGAGAAGAGGTTGATGAGCTGGTAGATACCGGCGGATTCACCGCCGGAGACCAGCTTCACGCACTCCTGGACGTTTTGGTAGTCGACGCCGGGGGACGGCAGCGCGGCACCCAACCGGTACAGCGCGATCAACCCCAGCGTGAAGAGAATCTTCCGCCGTAAGTCCGGAGTCCGGAAGGCCGATACGAAGGCGGAAAGCACAAATCCTCCTGGCGAACGACATGGTCATGCCATGCGACATCGGTTTTACGGAAACGTCAGCCCATGACAGGGTTTGGCAGCCAACGACTGAACTCTAACAGTGACACCGGACGAGTTTGCCACTCGTCCGGTGTCGACTGCTATTCAGAGTACCGTCAGGCCAGTTCGGTGACAGTGCCACCGGCTGCGGTGATCTTCTCCTTGGCGGAGCCGGTCACCTTGTCGGCGGTCACCTGGATGGCGACACCGATCTCGCCGTCGCCGAGAACCTTGACCAGCTCGTTCTTGCGAACGGCACCGGCCTCGACGAGCTCGGCCTTACCGATGGTGCCGCCCTGCGGGAACAGCTCAGCGATGCGGCCAACGTTGACAACCTGGTACTCGACCCGGAAGCGGTTGGTGAAGCCGCGAAGCTTCGGCAGACGCATGTGCAGCGGCATCTGGCCACCCTCGAACGCCGCGGGGACGTTCTTGCGTGCCTTGGTGCCCTTGGTACCGCGACCGGCGGTCTTACCCTTGGAACCTTCACCGCGACCCACACGGGTCTTCTCGGTCTTGGAGCCAGGGGCGGGACGCAGGTGGTGCAATTTGATGGTCATGTCTAGACCTCCTCAACTGTTACGAGGTGGCGCACGACGTTGATCAGACCGCGGTTCTGAGCGTTGTCCTCACGAACCACCGACTGGCGGATCTTCCGCAGGCCGAGGGTCCGCAGGCTATCGCGCTGGTTCGCCTTGGCACCGATCGTGCTCTTGATCTGAGTTACCTTGAGATCGGCCATGTCAGGCTCCCTGTCCCGCACGCGCACGCAGCATGCCCGCCGGAGCGACATCCTCGATCGGCAGACCGCGACGTGCGGCAACCTCTTCGGGACGCTGGAGCATCTTGAGCGCGGCGACCGTCGCGTGAACGACGTTGATCGCGTTGTCGCTACCGAGCGACTTCGACAGAATGTCGTGGATACCGGCACATTCGAGCACGGCACGGCACGCACCACCGGCGATCACACCGGTACCGGGCGAAGCCGGACGCAGCATGACCACACCGGCCGCCGCCTCACCCTGAACCGGGTGGACGATGGTCGAGCCGATCATCGGGACGCGGAAGAAGCTCTTACGAGCCTCCTCGACACCCTTCTGGATGGCCGCGGGAACTTCCTTGGCCTTGCCGTAGCCGACGCCGACCAGACCGTTGCCGTCACCGACGATCACGAGGGCGGTGAAGCTGAAGCGACGACCACCCTTCACGACCTTGGAAACACGGTTGATCGCGACGACGCGCTCGAGCTGGTTCTTCTCGGCTGCGTTGTCACGACGGTCGCCGCCACCGCGACGATCGCCACCGCCACGACGGTTGCCCTCAGGGCCTCCGGCGTTGGGGTTGCTGTTGCTGTTGGGTCCGGCGGGTCCGCTGCCGCCGTCGCGCCGCTGACGTCCCGGCATCAGACGTTCCTTCCGTTGGAAATAATGGTCATCAGAACTTCAGCCCGCCTTCGCGAGCGGCATCGGCCAGCGCCGCGATACGGCCGTGGTAGTCGTGACCACCACGGTCGAACACGACCGCCTCGATACCGGCAGCCTTGGCACGCTCGGCGATCAGCTGACCGACCTTCGCGCCCTTGGCGGACTTGTCACCTTCGAGCGCACGCACGTCGGCCTCGATCGAGGAAGCGGCGGCAATGGTCTTGCCCACCGAGTCGTCGATCAGCTGAGCGTGCAGGTGGCGCGCGGAGCGGTTGACCACCAGGCGCGGACGCTCGGTGGTGCCTTCGACCTTCTTACGAAGACGGAAGTGACGGCGGGTCTTCGACAGGCGACGCTTCGTGGAAGCGTCCTTGCCCAGCGGAATCCGCTTCGCCTTCTGGTTAGCAGTTTGCGCCATGATCACTTACCCGTCTTTCCGACCTTGCGGCGAACGACCTCGCCGGCGTAGCGGATGCCCTTGCCCTTGTACGGGTCGGGCTTACGCAGTCCGTGGATGACAGCGGAGATCTGACCGACCGCCTGCTTGTCGATGCCGGACACCGAGAACTTGGTGGGCGATTCCACCGCGAAGGTGATGCCTGCCGGAGCCGTGATCGGCACCGGGTGGCTGTAACCGAGGGCGAACTCGAGGTTCGAGCCCTTGGCCTGAACGCGGTAACCGACGCCGAAGATTTCCATCTTCTTCTCGTAGCCCTTGGTGACACCCTCGATCATGTTGGCGATCAGGGTGCGGGAAAGGCCGTGCAGCGAACGGTTCGCGCGCTCGTCGTTGGGACGAGCAACCTCGAGCTCATTACCTTCACCCTTGGTGACGGTGATGGGCTCGGCCACGGTGTGCGACAGGGAACCCTTTGGCCCCTTGACCGTGACAACCTGGCCGTCGATGTTGACGTCGACGCCGGCCGGAATCTCGATGGGCTTCTTACCAATACGCGACATTAGTCCTGACCTCCCTTACCAGACGTAGGCGAGGACTTCGCCCCCGACGCCCTGCTTGGCCGCCTGACGGTCGGTGAGCAGACCGGTCGACGTGGAAATGATCGCCACGCCGAGGCCGCCGAGGACCTTGGGCAGATTGGTGGACTTCGCGTACACACGCAGACCCGGCTTCGAGACGCGACGCAGGCCCTGCAGGCTGCGCTCACGGCTGGGGCCGTACTTCAGATCGACGACGATGGCCTTGCCAACGGTCGCGTCTTCGGTGCGGTAATCGGCGATGTAGCCCTCACGCTTGAGGATCTCGGCGATGTTCACCTTGATCTTCGAGTGGGGCGCCTTCACCTGATCGTGGTACGCCGAGTTGGCGTTGCGCAGACGCGTCAAGAAGTCTGCGATCGGATCAGTCATGGTCATGGTTAGACCTCGACACCTTTCTCGCTGCGGTTCCCATGCAACATCTCCCGCACGCTCGCGCGCAGGGTGACCGTGGGCCTACAACAATTCGGCTGGTCCGGTCGGCACTTACCGACCGGATGAGTTCTCTTGCGAGCTCTCGGCGCCTGGCACGGTCCCACCCGCGCCGAAGCGCGCAGCGGACACAGATCTGCCCAGGCAACCGCTCTAGTGTAGGCAATGCCGTGGTCAGGACCAAACCCGGGGGCGCCGGACCGGGGCGATATCCGTCACGCGGCGGTGTGATCCGCCTTCGTGCCCGTCTTGTAGGTGATCAGGATCGCCGACGCCGAGACACCCGTGGCGACGATCAACATCATCTCACCACCCACCACCATGCTCATCAACCCACCGAGCAGGGCGCCGACAGCGAAGGCCGCGTACTGCAGGCCGTAGCCGAGCCAATCGCGCACGCTACCCCCGCTGACATGGCTTTCGATGCCCTGACTCAGCTTCACGACCGTTCCGGTGGCATAGCTGAGCGGCACGCTGGTCTCGCCGTTCTTGACGAACGCGGTGTTGAGCGCGCCCACCGCGAAGGCGACGAACGCGATCGGGACGAACCCCACCTCCTGCCCGCCGGTGCGGTCGAGGAAGTAGTCGACGACCGCGGCCACGGCGAGCGCCACGGTGGTCACCACGGTCGCGCCGTAGTGGCCGCTGCGCCACAGCCGCCGCCGGAGCATCGAGGCCACGAACACACCGAGCCCGAACGAGAAAAGCAGCGTGATAGCCCCGGTGGCCAGTAGCTGATCATTGTCGAACCAGCCGAGAACGGCACGCTCGGTATTACCGGTCATGAATGTCACGAAATATCCGGCGGAATGCGTATATGCGGCGGCACCGATAAATCCAGCCAATATCGAAAGAAATGCCACCATCGACATCGCGCCCGCGGGAATCCCCCGTAGCGGCGCCCGGTGGGCCACGTCACGAGGCTTGCCTTCTGTTGTCAGGGTCACAATTTCACATCCTCTGCATTCACTCCGGCAAGGGATCGACACTGACGCCCATCTGCACGCTGCATTGTCGTGCAACGATCTCGACAGTAGCCACTGATCAATTTTCGGACCAGCATGCAGATCACATTCTCGGGAAAGACACAGGATTATGAGGTGCCGGCAATACCGCGGTAACCGGGAATTCGAAATAGATTCCGGGAACAGCCGCGCAAAGACCGGGGGCGATGCCGCCGCAGGATGGCCTCCGATCCGCACCATCGATCGAATTGTGTTCGATACCAACCACTTTGCGTTCGTGAGCGCTGCTCACGAGTGTGGTAGCTTCGCGAGGTTCGTCGGATCTACGCAGGAGGCTCGGCCGTTGTCTTCCCACCGTGCACGCCGCCGGGGGTCGGTCTACCTGCTCGCCGTACTGCTCGGGATCGGCGCGCTCGCCACGCCTGCGCGCGCTTCGGCCGATCCCTACGTCGACCGGCTCGCCGACGCGGCGGCCACCCCGACGCTGGGGTGGGAGGGTTGCGCGGACGGATTCGAGTGCGCGCTGGCTCAGGTGCCGCTGGACTACAACAGCCCGCAGGCCGCGCAGATCGAGCTGGCGGTCATCAAATTGCCCGCATCCGATCCCGCACGGCGTATCGGAACGTTGTTCGTCAATTTCGGTGGGCCCGGCCCGTCCGGCGTGGACCGGCTCCGCGAGCGGGCCCGCTGGCCGTGGCTGTTCTCCGGCGAACTGCGTGCCCGGTTCGACCTCGTCTCCTGGGATCCGCGCGCGGTCTCGCGCAGCGCGGGCACACAGTGCTTCGCCGGTGCCGCCGAGCAGGCGGCCTACCTCGGTTCCTTCCCCGGCACCCCCACCGATCCGCGCGACGAGCCCGCGTTCTTCGCCGCCTCCGCCGATATCGCCGCCCGCTGCGCCGGGAACGCGGGCCCGATCCTGCACCACGCGTCCACCGCGAACACCGCTCGCGACCTGGACCTCTTGCGCCGCGCGGTCGGCGATCAGACCCTGACCTACCACGGCATCTCCTACGGCACCCAGGTCGGCGCGGTCTACGCCAACATGTTCCCCGGCCGGGTCCGCGCGATGGCGTTCGACGGTTCCCTCGACTTCGAGGGCAATGTGAACGGCCACGGCACCGATGGCCTGAATCTGCCCCTCGACACCCGCCAGGGCGTAGCGGCTGGCATCGCCGAAACCTTCGACACGTTCCTGCGCGACTGCTCCGCCGCGGGTCCACGCTGTGCGTTCGCCACGGGCGACCCGAAACTCAAGTGGATCGCGCTGGCCGAACGAGCGCGCCTGGAGCCGATCACGGTGGACGGCACCCCGTGGACCTTCTCCCAGGTAGTGAGCGCCGCGGGCAGCCTCTCGCGCCCTGACACTTATCCTGACCTGGCGATTCTTCTCCAAAGCCTCTTCGACGCGGCAACGGTGCTCCCCGCCCGCGTCCCCGACGCCCTCTTCGCCGAGAACCACCCGGCCAACCGCGTCGAGGCCTTCTACACAATCCAATGCTCCGACAGCACCGTGCCCACGGATCCCGCCGTCTACAGCCGAGCGGCCGCCGCTGAAGACCTCCACTCCCGGTACTTCGGCCGAACCGCCGTCTTCAACGCCACCCCCTGCGCTTTCTGGCAGGCCGAGGACCGGGACCGCTATACCGGCCCGTGGAACCGCGAAACCGCCGCCCCGATCCTCGTCCTCAACAGCCGCTACGACCCGGCCACTCCGTTGAGCGGCGCCAAAGCCGGTGCGGCCCAGCTGAACCGGGCCCAGGTAGTCGTTATCGAAGGCGCGGGCCACAGCTCCATGTACGTCCAGAGCACCTGCGCCGAACACCTCAAACGCGACTACCTGTTCACCGCCCAACTCCCGCCCGCAGGCGTCAGCTGCGGAATCGACCGCTCTCCGTTCAGCTGAGCAGGCAGATCGTAGAGCGGCGGCTTCTCCACGCTGCCCGTGGCGAACAACAACTGCGCGATCGGCGAACAGATCAACTCCGTCTCCGACGACCCCGACCCACCCCCGGACCCGGAACCGGAGCTGGGGGCGGCGGATGCAACCGCGGGCGTCCCGAGGAGCGCGACGGAAAGTACAGCGACTGTGGCGAACTTCTTCATGCGCCAAGAGAACACATCGGCACCCGCGTCAGCAGTGAAACGCAAACATTTCACCCAACCTCGTGACAACACAGCACGGATTCCGCAGGCGGTTGTGCACCGGTTTCCCGCAGAGGATCCTGAGTAGGTCGGTAGTTGGAGGCTGTTCGATGACACCTCGTACGATCGCGCTCATCGGTGGGGTGACGGCATGTGCCGCCGCGTTGAGCGTCGCCGTGGTGTTGTCGGTCGACTGGTCGGAGGCCGCCCTCTACGACCCGGCCCGGATCCTGCTGCTCGGCCCGCGCGAGGCGTTCTCGGCGGCTCAGCATTCGCCGGTGTTCGGGCGGGTGGAGCTCGTCCTGTTCCTGCTGGCCGGGGCATCGTTCGTCGCGTCGGGGTTGTTCACCTGGACGAACCGGCCGCGCGACCTGGCCGGACCGCTGTTCGTGCTCGCCGGCCTGGTGTGGCTGGCCTGCGGTGTTCGCCGGTCGAGCGACCCGGTGCTGTTCACCGCGGGCGCGGTTCTCACGAATATCTATCTGCCGGTGATGATTCCGGTGCTGCTCGGTTTCCCGTCGGGACGCCTGAACCGCTCGTGGGAACGCTGGTGTGTGCGGGCGTGCTGGGCGCTGGCCGTGTTCGGGGTGTCGGCCGAGTGGATGTTCTTCGATCCGCGGCTGGTGCCCGCGCCGCACCGGTCGACCTCGGTGAATCTGTTGCTCATCCGGCACGATCCAGTCCTGGCCGATCGCATCCAGCTCACCGTCGGAGCGCTCGCGTTCCTCATCGGCGTTGTGCTCATCACGATCGTGATCACCCGCTGGCGGTCGGGGACCGCGGCCTACCGGTCAGGGTTCGCACCGGTTCTGGTCTTCGCGACGATCGCCGGGCTGATCATCCTGTGGATCTTGTCGACCGCGGTTCTGTCCCCGGGTTCACTGCACAGCTGGACGCTGGACCTGCGCTATATCCCGATTGTGCTGCTGCCCATGGCCATCGCGTACGGGCAGGTGCGCTATCGAATGGCGCGCGCGGCGGTCGGCGACGCGATGGTCGAGATCGGGGCAACCCCGATCAACTCGGGCTTCGTGGAGGCGCTGCGCCGCGCACTGCACGACCCCACTCTGGAGCTGTGGAGCTTCGATGCCGAACGCGGCGGCTACGTCGACGACAACGGGGCACTCCGGAAACTGCCGCAGGGCACCGGGCACCGGGTGGCGACGATCCTCGAGCTGGACGGCGCCGCGGCGGCCGCCCTTGTCTACGACAAACAGTTGCAAACCGAACCCGAGCTGCTGGCTGCCGTGCGCGGTGCGACCGAGCTCGCCCTCGGCCACGAACGCCTGCGCAACGATCTGGCCGCTCAGCTCGCCGAAGTGCGCCGCTCGCGCGAACGCATCGTGGCGGCGGGCGATGCCGAGCGCCGCCGAGTCGAACGCGATCTGCACGACGGCGCCCAACAACGCCTGGTCGCGGCGGCGCTCCTGCTGCGCAGGGCGCAGCGCACCGTGGACACCGAAACACGAGGCGATCTGGTGACGCTCGGCGCCGCCGAACTCGACACCGCGCTCAGCGAGCTCCGCGAGCTGGCACGGGGCGTGTTCCCGCCGATCCTCGCCGAACGTGGCCTGACGGCCGCGCTGACCTCGCTCGCCGAACGCGCCCCGATCGCCGTGCGGATCCACGGCGCGCTCGTCCCGAGGCCACCGGCCGGAGTGGAGCTGGCCGCGTACTTCATCGCCGCCGAGGCCGTCACCAACGCGGCAAAGCATTCCGGCGGTACGCATGTCGATATCCAGGCCGACATCGTCGACGGGGCCGTGCGGCTCGTGATCGCCGACGACGGCCGCGGCGGAGCCCACATCGGACCGGGCGGCGGACTCAGTGGCTTGGGCGATCGAGCCGCGGCGCTCGGTGGACGCCTACGGGTGGACAGCCCGCCCGGTGCGGGCACGGTGCTCACCACCACCCTTCCACTTCGCCCGGAGGACAGGTCATGACCGCCACCTGGTCGTCGTCGCTGATGGCGGACACGCAGCGGGTGTTCGATGAGCACTCGCGAAACGCGCGACCAGGGGGTGGCGCATGAGCGGGTCCGACCTGGAACCAGGGACAGTGTTCGCGGGCTACACCATCGAGCGGGTGCTCGGTGCGGGCGGCATGGGCTGCGTCTACGCGGCTCGGCACCCCACACTGCCACGCACCGTCGCGCTCAAGGTCCTGCATCCCGCGCTCACCGGAGACGACTACGTCCGTACGCGATTCGAATTCGAAGCCGACCACGCCGCCCGGCTGGAGCACCCCGCCATCGTGGCGGTCTACGACCGTGGCCGCGAGGGCGACCGCCTCTGGATCGCGATGCAGTTGGTGCCGGGGACCGATGCGGCGCGCCTGGTACGGGAGGGGCCGGTCGCGCCGGAGCGGGCGGTGCGCATTATCGAAACGGTCGCGGCGGGCCTGGACTACGCGCATCGGGCAGGTGTGTACCACCGCGATGTCAATCCGTCGAACATCCTGCTGGCCGCACCCCGTCAACCGGGCGAGCCCGAACGGGTGCTGCTGACGGATTTCGGCATCGCCAAAGCGCTCGACGACACCGTGCACCTCACCACGGCCGGGATGATGGTCGCCACCATCCGCTACGCGGCCCCTGAACAGATCGAAGGACGAACCATCGATCATCGGGCAGATCAATACTCGCTGGGCTGCACCCTGTTTCATCTGCTCACCGGCAGCCCGCCCTATCCAGGACCGAGTCAAGCGGCCATTCTCAACGGCCACCTCAACGCGCCGATTCCGCGGCCGAGTGCACTGGTGCCCACCCTGCCGAGGGCCTTCGACGCGGTCATCGCCCAGGCGATGGCCAAGCTTCCTGGCGACCGCTATCCGGACTGCGCCACGTTCGCGGCCGCCGCTCGAGCGGCACTCACTGCGGGAGCCGACGCCACCGCCGAACAGGAGACGATCCGCCACACCCAGGCGCCCGACGGGGCAACCGCATCCGGTTTGCGCGTGGTGCTCGCCGATGACTCAGCGCTGCTGCGCCAGGGAATCGCCCGACTGCTGGAGGACGAGGGAATGGAGGTGGCGGGGCAGGCGAGTGATGCCGCGGCACTGTTGAGCCTGGTCCGCGCGCACCGCCCCGATGTCGCGGTCGTCGACATCCGGATGCCACCGACCTGCACCACCGAGGGCATCGATGCCGCCGTGGCCATCCGCCGCGACTTTCCCGATACGGCGGTGCTGCTGCTATCGCAGTACATCGAAACCGAGAGCGTTCTCGACCTGCTCTCGGGCGGCGCGCGCAGCCTCGGCTACCTGCTCAAAGACCGGGTCTCCGATATCGACGAGTTCGTGACGGCCCTGCAGCGGGTCGCCGCGGGCGGCTCGGCGATCGATCCCGACCTGGTCGGCCGCTTGGTCTCGCGGCCCCACCACGGCGCCCTCCCGCTCGACGAGCTCTCCCCCCGGGAGCGAGAAGTGCTGCGGCTCATGGCCGAAGGGCGCTCCAACCGCGCGATCGGCGCCGCCCTGTTCCTCGGCGAGCGCACCATCGAAACCCACGTGCGCAGCATCTTCGTCAAACTCGGTCTACAGCCGGAGCCCGACGACCACCGCCGCGTCCTCGCGGTACTCACACACCTGCGGGTCGAGAACTGACTCAGCTGAACAGGCAGAGCAGATCGTACGAATACATCCCCGAGATCGCGCGCTACGAGACCATCTATCACGCCCCCGACACCTGGGAGACCTACGCGGCAGTGGCGGCCCTGCGCGACGAGGCGTGGGCGCAATGGCACCGGACTATCATCGAGCCATGAAGAACGCGCATCACCAGCGCCCCGACCTGCCTGAATTCATGACGTGGGAGGAACTCGAACAGCTACCCGCCGAAGTCGCCGGGCAGATCGAGTTGTGGGACGGACGCGTGGTCTGGACGCGGCGCGGGCCAGGAGAACATCAGGAAGCCAGCAACCTGCTGTGGAGTACTCTCCGCCGAGACGCCGAGCGCGCGATGGACAACGCGCACGGAGAGTGCTGGCGAGTTCGTACCGAGACGAACGTCTTCTTCGGCCAGCATGGCAAATCCGATTTCGTGACTCCGGATTTCATGATCCATCGATGCCTGGACAAGGCGTACGCCCACGTTCGCGCCGACGATGCGCTCCTGGTCGGCGAGGTTCTCTCCCCGTCGAACACTGCGGCCGAAATGGAAGCCAAAAGAGCCAGATACGCGGCTGCGGGCATTCCGTGGTACTGGGAAGTGACCCTACATCCGCGGCGCAGCGAGATCGCGTATGTGCAGGCATACGGCCTGGCATCCGGAACCGGGGTCTTGCCGGCGGGCGTATCACCGCTCCACAAAGCCAACTACCTCCTGGCCGGCACTTGGTCGCCCGCCGACTCCTCCGAAATCACCATCGACTTCCCGTTCCCGATCACCATCCCGTGGTCCGACTTGTCGCTCTGACCACCGTTGGCGAGCAGCGCCGAACGCACGAAGACACGGACTTCACCCCGGCGGCGCGGCCGGCGCGTCGATCCCCAACTCCGACGTGTCTGACCAGTGGGACTACCAGCAGGAGTGCCAGGGCAGTGGAGAGTACCGTTTCTGCTGGTAGACCGCTAGCCGCTGCGTGGATATACTATTCGAAAAATAGATATCAACCGGAGGTACAGATGGCACGGACAGTGGTCGATCTCGATGACGCCGCGCTAGCCGAGGCGGCTCGATACCTGGGAACATCGACCAAGAAGGACACAGTCAACGCCGCGTTGCGCGAGATCATCGATCGCCGCCGCCGCGCTGAGGCGATCGCCCGGATGAGGGCGCTGGTAGCCAATGGCGAGATCGATCTTCCCGAAGTCGAGCCAGCACGCCCAGGTCATGAGTCGGCGGCGTGACCGAACGGTTCCTCGCCGACACCAGCGCCCTGGTGCGATTCTTTCGAGGCCAGACCGGTGCGCAATGGGACCAGTTGGCCAGCTCCGGCCTGTTGGGGATCTGCGAACCTGTTCGCCAAGAATACCTGCGTGCCGCGGGTGGACGTCCCGCTTACTATGAGGCGGCCAGTCTGCTACACGAGATTTTTCCCTACTTCTCGATGCCCGATTCCTGCTGGGAGCATTCCGCTCAGCTGCAGGATCGCCTCGCAGAGAAGGGCTGGCATCAGTGCGCGAGCCCAGTCGATCTACTTGTCGCGGTAACCGCCAGTCACCACAAATTGACTGTGCTGCATGCAGATTCGGACTACGAGACCATCGCCCGTCTCACCGGACAGCCCGTTCAACGCATCGACTGACATCCACGAAAACGCCGACAGGGCACGGACTCTCAATCGAGAGTCCGTGCCCTGATTCGATATTCGCCTAGGCGGGTTGGCTCACTGAAGAGCGCAAGCTCACCAGGAGCTCTTGTGCACGCCCGGGAGCTCACCGCGGTGCGCCATTTCGCGGACGCAGATACGGCACAGGCCGAACTTGCGGTAGACCGCGTGCGGGCGACCGCAACGCTGGCAGCGGGTGTAGGCGCGGACGGCGAACTTAGGCTTGGCCTCCGCCTTGATGCGCAGTGCTTTCTTAGCCATGTGCTCAGTTCTCCTTGAACGGGAAGCCGAGGTGCTTCAGCAGCGCGCGGCCTTCTTCGTTGTTGGTCGCGGTGGTGACCACGGTGATGTCCATACCGCGCGGGCGGTCGATGGAATCCACGTCGATCTCGTGGAACATCGACTGCTCGCTGAGGCCGAACGTGTAGTTGCCGTTGCCGTCGAACTGCTTCGGCGACAGGCCGCGGAAGTCGCGGATACGGGGCAGCGCGATGGACACGAGACGGTCCAGGAACTCCCACATCCGGTCGCCACGAAGGGTGACCTTCGCGCCGATCGGCATGCCCTCACGCAGCTTGAACTGCGCGATCGACTTGGTGGCCTTACGGATTTCGGGCTTCTGGCCGGTGATCAGCTCGAGGTCCTTGACGGCACCGTTGATCAGCTTCGCGTCACGGGCGGCATCGCCGACACCCATGTTCACGACGACCTTGACGACGCCGGGGATCTGCATCACGTTGGCGTATTCGAACTCGCCGTTCAGCGCGTCCTTGATCTCGGCGCGGTAGCGCGCCTTCAGCCGGGGCTGAGTCTGCTCAGAGGTGGTCATGTCAGATGTCCTTCCCGTTTTTACGGGAGATCCGGACGCGCTTGCCGGACTCTTCGTCGGTGCGGTAGCCGACGCGAGTCGGGTTACCGTCGGAGTCGACGACCATCACGTTGGAAACCTGGATGGGGGCTTCCTGGGTGACGATGCCACCCGAGGACGCGCCACGCTGGTTCGCGGAGTCCGCGACGTGCTTCTTGATGCGGTTCACGCCTTCGACGAGAACCTTGCCGGTCGCCGGGAAGGCCTGAATGACCTTGCCCTTGGCGCCCTTGTCCTTGCCCGAAATGACGAGCACGGTGTCACCCTTGTGCACCTTCATAGTCAGAGCACCTCCGGGGCCAGCGAAACGATCTTCATGAAGCGCTTGTCACGCAGCTCACGGCCGACCGGGCCGAAGATGCGGGTGCCACGAGGGTCGTTGTCCGGCTTGATCAGCACGGCAGCGTTCTCGTCGAACTTGATGTAGGAACCGTCCGGACGACGACGCTCCTTGGTCGTGCGAACGACGACAGCCTTGACGACGTCGCCCTTCTTCACGTTGGCGCCGGGGATGGCGTCCTTCACGGTGGCGACGATGATGTCACCGATACCGGCATAGCGACGCGACGAGCCACCGAGCACGCGGATGCAAAGGATTTCCTTCGCCCCGGTGTTGTCGGCGACGCGCAGTCGCGACTCCTGCTGAATCACTTCAGCACCTCCTGGACCTGGATGTATACGTACGCCGGATTGCCGACCCGACGCACATGGTCAGTCACCCTCCGGACGCGCGCCTGCCAGCGGAAATACCTTCCACTGGGGGTTCACTGCCGGATTGCGAGCGCAGAGCTCCCGCAGGCAACCGTTCTAGTGTAGGCGAACCCTCGGGGCGAACCGAATCGGGGTCGACCCGCGTCGCAACCCCGCCGAAGACAGCGTCGCGCCGGTAGCCTGTGCGAGCTGGATCGCAACAAGCATCGGGGTGCGGGCATCGCATCGGGGAAGGAACACTCTGTGACATCGTCCGGTCGTCCGTCGTTGGATCGTCGCGCATTCCTGATCGCCATGGGCCTCGTCCCGGTGGCCGCAGCGCTGGCCTCGTGTTCCTCCGACGCTCCCGAAGTGCGGCTTACCGGCGTCGACCTGGGCGGCGGCGACCCCACCATCCGCCCGCAGGACGACCTGTACCGCCATGTCAACGGCACCTGGCTGCGCGATTACCAGCTCCCGCCCGACAAGGCCTCGGTCGGCGCGATCACCGACGCCAACGACCGGACCCTGGACCAGCTGCGCGCGATCATCGAGGGCATCTCCGATCCCCAGCACGGCTCGGAGGCGCAGCAGATCAAGGATCTCTACGACGCGCGCCTCGACCTCGATGGGATCGAACGCCTCGGTATCACGCCGCTGACCGGCCTGTTCGCCGCGATCGACAAGGCGGCGGGCAAGCCCGAGCTGGCGAAGGTGATGGCCGAGGCGCCGATCGCCGGGCTGGTCGGGATGGGTATCAGCATCGACCGCAAGAACTCCAAGGCCTATATCCCCAGCGTCGGCCAGTCCGGGCTCATCCTGAGCGAGCAGTACTACCGCAAGCCCGAGTTCGCCGCCCAGCTCGTGGCCTATCAGACCTACCTCGAGCAGCTGGCGGCCGGCCTGGGCCTGTCCGATCCGGCCGGGGTGGCGCAGCGGATGCTCGATCTGGAGAAGCGGATCGCCGCCGCGCACTGGGACAGCGTGCGCCTGCGCAATACCGACGCCACCTACAACCTGATGAGCTGGCAGGAACTCACCGCGCTCGGCCCGCAGTTCGACTGGGATCCGTGGCTGGCCGGGATGACCGACCGGCCCAAGTCGCTGTTCGACAAGATGGTGGTCGGTCAGCCCTCGTTCGTCTCCGCGGCCGCGCAGCTGTGGGCCGAGGTCGATATCGCCCAGTGGCGCGACTACCTCAAGATGCACGTGGCCGATTCCTATGCCCGCTTCCTTCCCAAGGCCATCGCCGACGCGCGCTTCGAGTTCTTCGGCCGGGTGATGAGCGGGCTGGAGGAGAAGCCGGAAATGTGGCGCTCCGCGGTGGGTGTGGTCGACAGCAATCTCGGCGAACCGCTCGGAAAACTGTACGTGGACAAGCACTTCCCGCCCGCGGCCAAGGAGCGCGCGCTGGAGATGGTCGCCGACCTCACCGCCGCCTACCGCGACAACTTCACCAATTCGACCTGGATGACCCAGCCGACCCGCGAGGCCTCGATCGCCAAGCTGGACAAGATCGCCACCCAGATCGGCTACCCGGACAAGTGGGTCGACTACTCGCCGGTGCAGATCACGCGCGGCAAACTGATCGAATCCCTGTTGGCCATCAACGCTTTCGAGTCCAAGCGCGCGTTCGCCCGTCTCGGCACCGAGGTGGACAAGATGGAGTGGAGCATGTCGCCGCA
This sequence comes from Nocardia sp. IBHARD005, assembly GCF_052814245.1. Lineage (NCBI taxonomy): Bacteria > Bacillati > Actinomycetota > Actinomycetes > Mycobacteriales > Nocardiaceae > Nocardia > Nocardia sp. IBHARD005. The sequence goes on along the minus strand of NZ_CP199935.1, from coordinate 912,041 downwards.
GACGGTGAATGCCTACTACAGCCCGACCACCAACCAGATCGTGTTCCCGGCCGCCTACCTGCAGCCCCCGTTCTTCGACAAGGACGCCCAGGCCGCGGTCAACTACGGCGCGGTGGGTTCCACGATCGGCCACGAGATCGGGCACGGCTTCGACGACCAGGGCTCCAAGTACGACGGCGACGGCAACCGTCGTGACTGGTGGACGCCAGAGGATCTCGCGGCGTTCGGCGCCAAGACCCAGCAGATCATCGCCCAGTACGACGTGCTCGTGCCCGAGGGCGCGCCCGAGGGCCAGCACGTGAACGGCGCGCTGACCGTCGGCGAGAACCTGGCCGACCTGCGCGGCCTGCAGATCGCGCTGGCCGCTTATGAGAAGGTGGCCCAGCGGTCCGGCGAGCAGCCCGACTTCCGGAGCATGTTCTTCTCGTGGGCGCGGCAGTGGCGCGACAAGCAGACCGAGGAGGCGACCCTGCAGGGTTTGCAGGACACCCACTCCCCCAACGAGTTCCGCTGCAACCAGGTGGTCCGCAATATCGCCGAGTTCTACACCACCTTCGAAGTGAAGGAAGGCGACAAGCTGTTCATGCCACAGGACCAGCGCGTCACGCTCTAGGGGCGACCGCTTCCCTCCGGCAAGCGACGTAGGTTAGCCTAGGCTGACTTATGCTGGAACTTGCTCTACGGAGGGTGCACCCATGACGACTGTTCGGACTTCGCGCGGCTGGCGGCGCGCGGCGGTTGCCGCGCTCGCCGGTGCCCTCGCCTTCGGCGTCCTCGCCTGCGGTTCCACCGAGGACGAGGCCGCCTCGGGCGAAGCGGTGACCATCACCCACGCCCGCGGCGAGACCACCGTGCCCGGTACGCCGAAGAAGATCGTCGCCTTGGGCAACCAGTGGCTCGACAGCTCGCTGGCGCTCGGCGTGGTGCCCGTCGGCTACATCGACAACGTCTCCGCGGTGTCCAAGAGCACCCCGCCGTGGACGCCGGAGTCCCTGAAGTCGGCCACCGCTCTCAACACCACCGGCAATATCGCCGAGCAGGTCGCGGCGCTCGAGCCGGACCTGATCCTGGCCGACCCGTTCATCGCCGACCAGAAGACCTACGACGACCTGTCCAAGGTCGCCCCGACCCTGCCCGCGCTGACCAAGGACGCCGTCACCCCGTGGCAGGACCAGGTCACCGCGCTGGGCAAGGTGCTGCACAAGGAGTCCGACGCGAGCGCGGCGATCAAGAAGGTCGACGACAAGATCGCCGCCATCGTCACCGCCAACCCGGGCCTGAAGGGCAAGACCTTCGCCAGCACCTGGCTCGCGAGCCCCGCGCAGCTGATGGTGCTGACCGACCCCAACGACGGTTCGGCCAAGGTGTTCACCGCACTCGGCATGGGCATCCCGGCCAACCTCACCGCGCTGCCCGCCAATCAGGGCCGCCTGGCGCTGTCGCCGGAGAAGGTCGACGAGCTCACCGCCGATCTGCTGCTGGCCGGTTACTCCCCCGGCCTCGACGAGAAGTACCGGCAGCTGCCGGGTTACGCCGATCTGCCGTCGGTACGCAAGGGTTCGGTCGTGTTCCTGACCACGCAGGAGATCAGCGCGATCAACCAGCCGAGCGCGCTGTCGGTGCCGTACATGCTGGACAAGCTCGAGCCCGCCTTCGCCGCCGCCGCGAAATAGGTTCTGCCCAGACCGGTTCTACCCCGAGGATTTCACCGTGCTCGCCTCCGCTTACCCCGCCCAGACCCGCTTCGCCCTGCGCGCGGGCGTCACCTGCCTGACGACTCCCGCCGGCGCGGTGCTGCTGAACCCGCCGCGCAACGAGAAGCTGACCGGTCTGGGCGCGGGGGCGCTGCGGGCGCTGAAAACCCTGAACCAGGGCCCGGCGACCGCGGCGGAGATGGCGACCGCGGCGGCGGGCGACGACATCACCGCCCTGATGCGCAAGCTCACCGACGGCGGCTGGCTGTCGGTGACAGTCCGCGACGGCGGCCGCGATCTCTACAGCATCCGGCCCTTCGCCGACCCCGCCCCGCGCCCCGCGGTGGCCTTGCCCACCTGGTCGGCGACCCTGTCGAAATTCGCTGTCCTGCACCGCGACAACCAGGGTTTTGTGCTCGAACACCCCCAGTCGTGGTGCGACCTGCGCATCCACGACCCCCGCCTGCTCGCCCTGCTCGACGGCCCGCTCGCCGCCGATTCCCCGGTCCCCGCCGCCGTGAAAACCCAGTTCATGGCCGACCTGCAGTGGTGCGGTTTCCTGGTCGACGGCGACGAGGAGGAGCGCGAGTTCACCACCCGCTCCTGGAACACCCCCGACCTGTGGTTCCACCGCCGCAGCACCCTCGGCGCCCGCACGGTGACCTGGGACGACTTCGGCCCCACCCGCTGGGCCGACGGCCAATTCCCCGAATTGCCGTTGCGCCGTGCGTCGTTCGACGGCGAACCGGTCGCCTTGGCGAAGCCGGACCTGGTGTCGCTGCGGGTATCGGATCCGAGCCTGGCCGCCGCCATCGAAGACCGCGTCTCCACCCGTGCCTTCGACGACGCCGCCCCCATCACCTCAGTTCAATTGGGCGAGTTGCTGTTCCGCACCGCCCGCACCCGAGACGACGGCTCCCGCCCCTACCCCTCCGGCGGCGGCGCCTACGAACTCGAGATCTACCCCGTGGTGCGCACTGTCGCAGGCCTGGAAAACGGCATGTACCACTACGATTCGACCGACCACGCCCTGCGCCCGGTCGCCCCCACCGACGCCCCCGCCGTCCAGAAGCTCCTCAAATCCACCTCGGCGACCTTGGCGGGCGGCGCACAACCCCAAGTCCTGCTGCTGGTTTCGGCCCGCGCGGGCCGCGTCATGTGGAGCTACGAACAGGTCGCCTACGCCAACATTCTCAAACACGTCGGCGTCCTCATGCAGACGGTCTACCTGGCCGCCACCGCCATGAACCTCGGCGTCGTCGCCCAGGGCTTCAGCGACACAACCGCTTTCGCCGCCGCTACCGGCCTCGACGAACTCGAAGAGTGCAACGTCGGCAGCATCATCGTCGGCTCACCGACCCGCTGATCCGGTCATCGCATCGGGTATCGATGATCCGGGTTGCCCGACACCACACCCCGATCGGCCGCGCCCCGACCGACCGAACCGCCGGAGTCGTGGCCTCGCGGGCGACCGTTTTCGAGGATGGTCGGCCGGGGCGCCCGTGAGTAACCTGTCGGGGTGAGTGGCGGCGATGAGATCGTGGTGGCGGGGCAGACGTGCTGGCGGATCGAACAGGCGAATCGGGTACGCCCGATCGTCGACGCGGCTGACTATTTCCGGACCGCCAAGGCGGCGATGCTGGGTGCGCGGCATCAGATCATGTTGATCGGGTGGGATTTCGACAGCCGAATCGAACTCGAGCGCGGCGTGCCCACGGTGCCGGGGCCGAACCGGCTCGGTGACTTTCTGGCCTGGCTGGTGCAGCGGACACCCGGACTCGACGTGTATCTGCTCAAATGGAATATCGGCATGCTCTACGGGCTGCAACGCGGGATGGTGCCGATCAGCATCACCAACTGGTTAACCGGACAGCGACTGCATCTGATGGCGGATTCGCGGCATCCGGTGGGCTCCGCGCAGCACGAGAAGATCGTGGTGATCGACGATGCGTTCGCGTTCTGCGGTGGCATCGACATGACGGCGCAGCGGTGGGATACGCGTGAACATCCCGCCCACGATGCGCGGCGTCGTGACCCCGGAGAGCGTGAGCACGGACCATGGCACGATGTGACCACCGCCGTGGAGGGGCCGGTGGCGCGTGCGTTAGGTGAACTCGCACGGGAACGGTGGGTGAGCGCGGGTGGTTCGCCCGTGGAACCGGTGCAAGGGGAGGTCGGGGAGATCTGGCCGGCCTTCCTGGTGCCGACCTTCACCGATGTGCGGGTCGCCATCGCGCGCAGCAGGCCGGAATACGGGGATTGCGCGGAAGTCAGGGAAATCGAAGCCTGCTATCTGCGGCTGATTCGGTGCGCGCGTTCGCTGATCTACATCGAAACCCAATACCTGGCGTCGCGGGTGATCGTGGAGGCGATCATCGAGCGACTCGCCGACCCCGGCTGCCCGGAGATCGTGCTCGTCTTGCCCCGCAATGCCGGCGGGTGGCTCGAGCAGAAAGCGATGGACGGTGCGCGGCAGCGGCTACTGCGGCTGCTCTGGCATGCCGATGCGCACCAACGTTTCCGCGTCTACTACCCGGTGGCCGCGGACGGTAGCCCGATCTATGTGCACGCCAAGGTATTCGTGATGGACAACCGGGTATTGCGGATCGGGTCGTCGAACCTGAACAACCGGTCGATGGGGTTCGACTCGGAATGCGATCTGGTGATCGACGGGGAATTGCAGGACCACGACGTGGCGCCGGAGATCCGGGAGTTGCGTACGGATCTGGTTGCCGAGCATTTGGGCTGTCGGGCCGAGGATATCGGGGACGGGTCGTTGATCGAGGTCATCGAGCGGTTGCGCGGCGAGACGGGCCGGACTTTGATGCCGTTCGATCGCGAGGAGATCGCCGAGGAGGAGAGCATCTTCGCCGACAGTGAATTTCTGGACCCGGAAGGCCGGGCCGAAGCTGGGCCGACATGGGCGAAAAGGTTGCGGCGTAAGGCGAAGGGACGTCTGGCGGGCGATGCCGACCGCTGAGGGGGTCGAATACTTCGAGGGTCTCATGGACGACGACTGGTCGGCGCCGACGCGGGCTTCCAACGATGCGTTGCGCGCGCAGATCGATTCGATGCTGGACACCTTCAACGCCGAGAAGTCGGCCCTGCTCGACGCCCATCAGAGTGAACTTCGTCGATGTTGCTCGTGGTGCCGCTACTCGGAAACGTTGATTTCAGCGGATTGGAAGCGGGACAATTATTCACCGACCGCAATTGAATACACTCAAGGCGACCAAAAGTATGGTACCAGCGTGCACCGCAGCGAGTTGTTCAGCGGTCAGGTTCCACTCTTCTTTTCCTGGTCGAACACTTGGCGGTGTAAGGAAAGCGATCGAAGCGCCGCATTCATCCGAACGCTCCCCGAACGCAACGACGGTAGTTTCCCGCTTCATCCCAGATAGTTCTGGCCTGACTTCCCGCGGCTCGAGCGTAATCGTCGGCACGGACACAAGCGCGAGCATGTCCGGCCTCGGCGCGGCGCCGATGAAGTACGCACTCGCGCGAGTCGCGTGGCTATCAGGCAGAGTCTGTACTGACGTACGCGAAAAACCTTGAATGATCGCAGCATCGGCAATACGGCGAGCCTCACCCGGCTTATCCCGCCGTATCTCGTGGAAACCGACGACCAACACCGCGCTCACAACGACAATCGCCCCCACAATTCCGACTACCCACCGAACACGAAAGCGCATAGCGCGCCCGACCATCATCGATACGCTCCCGTACCACCCCCACGGATGCTCACGGGGTTGATGGTATTCGGCAGGAGGGACGCGACCAAGGCATCGGGACTGTGGGACAGGCGTCACAGGACTGACGACGTGGGCGATGCTGACCCTCTTTCGGGCCGGGCCAGTCGAACATGCCGTCGAGCGTACGGGCGCAGCAAGATGTTCATGCGTTTCCTGGGTGAAGTCTGCCCGGACGACGGGCTACCTGTGTCGTGTCCTGGGCCTGGCCGCTCCTGTCGGTCGTTATCGGAGAGCCCGACCGAGGGACAGACAACCCTGACACCCAGCCTCCTGCGAGAACCTTCGTCGTACGCCTCGCACGTACGCACCTGGTCGGTTCGGGAGTGCACACCTTCGACCGGGTCCAACATCGCCACACGCCGAAACAGGCGTGGGGCCACTCGTGTTGGCCGAGGACGCAAATCGGGGTTCGGTGCGGGGAAGCGGGCAGGGATGGTTACGACACCGGCACCCTTGGGTGCTCCTCATGGTCCAACGCAGTGCGGGCGAAGCCCGGTCCTCAACCGCACTTGTCAGCACAGTCCGGTACACATCAAGCAGGAGGAATCGATGACGAACTCTGATGAACCGAACACCCACAACGCTCCGGCTCCGGTCGGGGTCGGCGATTTCATCGTCTACAACACCGAGGACGGACGCGCCGAAGTGCAGCTACGCACCGTCGACGGGACGGTCTGGCTCACCCAGCGTCAGATGGCCGATCTATTCGCCCGAGATGTGCGAACGATCAATGAGCACATCAAGACGATCTACGACGACGGCGAATGTGTGATCGGGGCAACTATCCGGAAGTTCCGGACTGTTCGGGTCGAAGGTGATCGAGAGGTGACCCGGGAGATCGATCACTACAACCTCGATATGATCCTCGCGGTCGGCTATCGCGTGCGATCACCGCGGGGCGTGCAGTTCCGTCGCTGGGCGACCACCGTTCTCCGTGAGTACCTGATCAAGGGCTTTGCGATGAATGACGCACGCCTCGAGGACCCTCAGGGCCTCGACTACTTCGACGAACTGCTCGAACGTATCCGCGACATCCGCGCGTCCGAGAAGCGTTTCTACGTCAAGGTCCGTGATGTTTTCGCGGCGTCGAGCGTCGACTACAACCCGAAGTCCAAGGTCGCACAGACGTTCTTCGCCACCATCCAGAACAAGCTGCTGTACGCGGTGTGCGGGTGCACCGCGGTTCCTCGACTTCAACGAACGCAACGTGCTGCGCAACGCGGGCAGCGTTTCGGCAGACGAAGCAGTCTGCATCTCGACCGAGAGGTACGAGAAGTTCGACGATGCTCGCCGCCAGATCGAGGAGCACGCAATCGGCCTCGCCGAACTGGAGGCGATCCAGTCCGAGATCCAGCGACGAAACCGCTCATCGGACTGATCAGTGGGGTCGAATACTTCGACGCCGTGAAGATTGAAGATCCCCATCCCGCGGGAGATGTACGTCACATCACGCAACCTCCGGCGCCTCCCGCGCGTCCAATCTATCGACGTGCATTCTGACAGATCGAGGGTCTCATGAACGACGACTGGTCGGCGCCGACGCGGGCTTCCAACGATGCGTTGCGCGCGCAGATCGACTCGATGCTCGACACCTTCAACGCCGAGAAGTCGGCCCTACTGGACGCGCAAGCCCAGGCCACGGAGCTGGTGAGTGTGTGGTCCGAGGACGGAATGGTTCGCGCGTCCGGGACGATCGCGGGCGTATCGGAGGTTCACATCGCGGCCGACGCGTTCAAACGAGCAACCCCGGAGTCGCTGGGCCGTTCGGTCACCGAGGCCATCACCGAGCTGTCGCGTCAGACCTCGCAAACCCAAGAACAAGCGTTGGGCCCGCTGACAGCATCGATGCCGGATCTGTCCGATCTGGTCCCCGGCGCTCCGAGCATGAAAGACCTGATCGCCGGGCTCACTCCCCCACCGCCGCCGCTGCCCGAACCGGTGGTGGAGGCGCCCGAGCGCCTCGTCGATGACAGCGACGACGACGAGGGCGACTACTTCCGCAACCGAAGCTACCTGCGATGAGTTCGGTCAACGTCGACCCCGAAGCCCTGCGCAATACTCAGCCGGGGTTCGCCGCGGTGGCGTCCACGATCACGACCGCGGCCCAGGCTCTCGCTGCGGTGATCGCGGCGGAGGGTGAGTGTTGGGGTGGTGACGAGATCGGTGCCGCGTTTGCCAAGAACTACACCCCCGGTGTCGATCCCGGTCAGAAGGCGGTGACCGGATTGGCGACCACGATGACCCAGTTGGGGGAGAACATGGTCACCGTCGCCAACACCTTCCAAACCCAGGACACCAACCAGGCCGGTGCTCTCGGTCAGGCAGCGAGTTCGCTGTAAATGGGCATCAACATCCCCGACGAACTCCAATGGGTCGCGAAATACATTCTCGGAGCTGGCGATTGGCCCGACGGTGACGAAACCGCCATGCGTCGAGTGGCCGACGGATGGTCTGCGATGGCCAACACCCTCAACACCGTCGACGACGACGCCGCCAAAGTCTTGAACGTGGTGTTGGCGGCGATCTCCGAGGGCGAAACCCACACCGCGATCAACGCTTTCCGCGACAAACTGTTGTCCGGCGACCAGGCCGCCTTCGCCGCGGTCCGAAAATGGTGTGCGACGCAGGCAGAGTTACTCGACGACGGTGCCAACGACATCGAGCACACCAAGCTCGTGATCATCGGCACGATGATCGTGACCGCGATCGAGATCCTCGCGACCGCGTGGACCGGTGTCGGATTGATCGCCTCGGCCGGCGCGCGGATCGCCGGGCAGATCGCGGTCCGGATCGCGGTGCGTCAATTGATCGCCCGCATGCTCACCCGTGGTGCGGCCAAAGCCGCAGCCCGACTCGCGTTGCGCGGCGCTTTCTGGGAGGCCCTCGAAGAAGGCGGTGTCGATCTCGCCGCCCGGATGATCCAGGTCTCCAACGGTGATCGCACCCTGGACAAGTTCGGGTTGACCGATCTGGGGTTGGCGACTCTCGGTGGCGCGGTCGGTGGCGCGGTCGGTGGCGTATTGGGTGGTGGTACCGGCGCTCTCGGTGACGCGGCATCCTCGGCAGTGGGTCGCGCGGCGAGCAAAGTCGTGGGTGGCGCTGTCACCGAACTGGGTGCCGATGTCTCTGCTCAGGTCGCGGCCGCAGGTGTCGGTGCGGCGTTTTTGGGCCGAGAATTCCAACTCGATATCGGCGTGGATACGTTCACCAGTGCCGGTGCGGGTGGTGTGCACAGCGCGATCGATTCCAGCGTTCATGGTGCAAGTGCCACGGCCCCAACAGTTCCCGAGCTGGGTAGTGCCGCTCCTGGTACGACCGCACCCGCGGGGACCGACGCACCATCAGATGGCGGAAGCCAGTCGCCGGCCGGAACCGACACCGCAAGCCCAACCGACGGCGCGGCCCCCACCACTCCAGCAGGAACCGACAGCGGCAATCCAACGAACGGCGCGCCCACTACCCCAGCCGGAACCGACAGCGGCTCCCCGACCGCACCGGCATCCACAGGCGAGCAAGGCACAGTGGGCAACGAGGCGCCTTCACCCCAGAACGGCAACCCGCCACCCCACCTGGGGACCCTACCGCGACTCCGAACAACAACGGCGCGAACGGAACTCCGCACACGGGCGACCCCGCACCATCGAATACTGACGGCGACAGGGCCTCCGACTCCGCAGCGCCTCCGACCACGAATAGCCCGGCAGCCCCGGAGAACTCGCCTGGCTACACCGAGCCATCCGACCCCAACAGCAACAGCCCTACCGAAACTCCGTCGATCGGCGACACGACCCAGCCGAACCCGAACACCAACGCGCCCACCGAAACCCCTGACCAGAGCAATGCCACACCATCGAGCGTCACTGACTCATCAACACCGACCAACAGCAACCCTCAGTCGACGAACCCAACCACTGAAACGCCCACCCTCAGCGACACATCCTCACCGAATCCCCCGAGCCCCACCGGATCATCACTGGACCTCCCTTCCCAGGATCTCCCAACCCCGTCGAACACTCCCGCCGAGAGCACCCCGCCGAATTCACCACCAACACAGCAGAATCCGACTCCGCCGACGGCCGAGAACGGCACCACCCCGACAGCGCCCGCCAACCCGCAAACACCGGAGTCAACCGCACAGCAACCCCCAACCTCGACTCCCGCCGCGCCCACCAATTCAACCCCGCAACCGGCAACCCCAACGAACATCCCCACCCACACGTCTTCCGACACCACCGGCCCGACCACTTCGGAAACCTCAACAGCCACGGCGACAACCGCGACGGCTCCCCCAACTCAAACCGCAAACCCGACGCCCACAACAACTCCCAACCCCTCTGCCCCACCCAGCACGCCGCCGATGTCCGCACCCACGCCGTCGGTCAACCCGGCCCCGACCTCAACGCCGTCATCGCCAAGGCCTACCGCAACACCCCCGGCAACTACCGGGGCCCTACCGGCGAAAACGCCGTCGAACACCCCCGGCAGAACACCCAACCCCGCCCCTGCCGCTGCCCCGGACACACAACAGCCGTCTTCCCTGACCCATCAGCAGGCTTCGACGACAACCGACATCACCCCTGAAGTTGCGCCCACGGCAAGACCGTTGACTCCGAGCAGCCATCAGATGACCGATGCCAACCGATCCCGCAAGGCGCGAGACAAACTGCGGGCACAATATCCAGACGGCGGCGTCCACCCCGTCACCGACAATCAAGGTCGCCGCCGTTTCACCTGGGGCAGATATACTTCGGCGTTCAACGCGCCCGTGTCTGTACTTCGCATCAGCTTCCGCATCAGCGGTATTTCCCATTTCGATCCGGCGGTGGTCGATGCGTTTATCCAGAGAGCCCAGTTCGCCCTCGATCTACATTTCAATAACAGCGGACAGCTATCGTTCGGCGACCGGATGATGGCCGATCTAGTTCCGGCCACGGGCTCGGAGTTGCCAGATATGACCATCGACCTCGATCCCAACAATCCCGATGGCGTTAGCCCGATTGCCGACCTGGACATGCTTGTAGAATTGTTGCGACAACAGGTTGGACTAACGGGAAATGGTGAAAGTGGGCTTACATCGCATGATCTCGAAAACCTCGGTGGAACGCATCCTCTAGACCCCCAGAGTACGGCAACTACTACGATTCCGATCACCCCATCACTGTCTCCAGAACTTCAACAAATATTCGATATCGGCCTGGATACGCCTGCTGGACGGGCATACTATGCACCGTCGGACACTCGGCTACGCAATTCGGCGCTATCGCTATCGCCAACGCCTGGGCGGTACACGCTAGACCTCCACGGCAGCCCTCAATCAGCATCCGTGGACGGGACCTCGCTCAGCGCAGCCGATCTGGCCGCACTGGTTCGCGCCGACCCCAATTGGAACGGAGAGCCGATCCACCTGTTCTCCTGCAACACGGGGCAAGAGTCAGACGGCTTCGCTCAACAACTTGCCACTGAGTTGGGGGTCGATGTTTACGCTCCGACCGAGTTGGCCTGGGGGTATCCAGATGGGTCCAGCGTCGTATCGTCAGGTTATACCGACTCCAACAACCAGACCTGGCCGAGAATCCCGCCCGACGGAACGTGGCAACTGTTCAATCCCTAGATCACCCAATATCGAGGAGACCCATGAAACTCGCACGACTGTTCGACGGATCCGATTCAGATGGACATCCAGAGTTCGAACGCCGTAAGAAAATCACTGACCACTCAGAACGAGAAAAGATTGCCACATTCCTGGATGGTGGACTTCTGGTAATCAGAACAACCGGCCTATCCGCGGACCAATTGAGCTCGAACGCTAAACAGATAGTGCCCATGTCTTACGCCTCCGATGGGACCTGGGTATGGCACTGCGGAGCCAGCTACTACCTCAGGAAATACGGAATAGGACCGCATCCCGAACTACTTCGACATATTGAAAGTTGCGAGTATGTCGCCAATATTCCAAGCAAGGAAGAGCTGATGTCTGCGATGACTTTGCTCCAGCAGGAAATGAATTCGCAGCGCGAGCCGTAAAGCGGAACTCCTGATCCCTGATCCTCACTGCCTGGTTCGGAGCGAAGACCTTTGGCTGTCATGCGAGCTCCGCTGCATGATAATGCGGCGAAGGCAAAGGCCAGCCATAATCCTGGATCACTGATCCACGACTTACGAAAGAGGAGGAGGGTTGGCGATCTACCCGGTCTTTCGACTCGAGCCCGAAACCGAGTACGAAGTGACGTATTAAATCCTGCGGATTATTTGGTGACGTGCGCAGACAGGAAGGAAGCCAGTATGGCCGTACTGGTAGCTGGGATGGCTATGCCCGTCACCGCGCCGATCGGACGTGGATGAAGTTCGGTAGCCGTCAGCCCTAAGAACTGTATCGACTAGTACGTTCAGTATATTGGCGTGCAAGCGCAGGTATGAGATGGAGTTTGAGTGAAACCAGGTTGGCGGGGGATAGTTACGGTCATCTTCTATTGGGTCCAATTCGAACCAAAACTAAGCGATGACATCGTCGCCAGAATTGCTAACGCACTCATCGTGGAGCCGATCGGAACACTGACAGCCGAAGAAGAGTACACGGCCATCCACGCCGGGCTCAGGATCCATTCGCCATTGCCGACTGTAGTGGAAATGAAGCAGAGCCCCCGCGAGCTGTACAAATTTCTAATCCGTGTTGTCGATCATATGGACGCACTACGACCTTGGGCCGATCCAGAGTATGTACCGCTTCCGAGCGATTGGGTTTCGGCCTTCGAAGGAGCGAAACCGATCGCGCGCATCGCGCTGATGGCACACGAGCTTGCAGGTCGCCTTGGCCGCGGATTCGATCAGTACAGCGGCGGTGTACCATTCCTCCTGCTACGCATGCGGTCAGGTGCCGTCATCGGCTTCTTCTCGCCATATTGGGAAGGCAGCTATGACGTCATGCTTGCCAGCGGAAGCCCGGACCGCGACCCAATGGATATTCTCCGCGAGTTGACCGGCACCGGACGACTCGGGTGGGAGAATATTTTCCTGCTCGGCGACGACGATCCGCGGTCTTCACCACTTTCGACTCGTTACGAGACGACAACGATACAGTCCACATTCCGAGGCGAGCATCTTGCAGGAAATTCCGTTTGGGATGGCAAACAGGTCGAATATCTCGGTGACGAAAGGCGCAGGCGCTTTCGGTTGTTCGGCTACGACGGATTACTACACGATGAAAAGCAGAACTTGTTCGACACCACGTCAGCACAAACCTTGTGGACTCCACAGGGAGGCCGAGCCATCTTTGCCATGGACCATAATGGCAGCCTATATTCCGCACCTTTCCATATCCTCGGAAAATTCCATCATTCGAGCTTCCTGGCGGGAGCACCTGTCGCGGGAGCCGGGGAAATCGCGGCACACCAGGGGAAAGTCCTGATGGTCAGCGACCACAGCACCCACTACCGACCTGCCCGAAAATTCACCCGGCAGGTGCTGGACAGTCTGCGTCGCCAGGGTGCAGAAATCAACGACCACCAAGTTGAGTATCACTCCGCAGTTTGATCGACGCGAACAGACTGACAACAAAGAATCCGAACAGGCTGAATGATGAACCTTCTCCCCCACTTTTCCGAGGACCCTCGCGAAGAGATCGAGGGCTGGCCAGAGGTCGGCTTGGCCGAACGAGTAGGACATCTGGATGGCGAACTCCGCCAACGAGGGAGATGACGGGTGGTGGGATGTCTCTACTACGAGCGCGGGCGCCCGAACCACCAAACTCGGCCGCGCCAAAACCCGCCTCGCCGCCCTCCGGCTACACGGAGGGCGTCTGCTCTACACCGACATCCTGAATCGGTCCAACTCCTGAGGACCGTGACGCCGAAAGAAGGCCACCATGGCGATTTACCTGGTCGTCCGCCTCGCCTATGAGACCGAGGACGAGGTCACGTATCAGTTCGGGGGTGCGGACCATCGGTTCGACCGGGCGGTGACGATCCGAAAGGCGGACTATTCGGTGACGGTGGTGGATGGCAGGCAGGACGCGATGGCGGTGGGAGCAGCGGGCCTGGCGATGCGGCGCCACCGTATCGACGGGGTCTGGGCCAAGAGTGAGATCCGCCAGTCCTAGCCTCGACTGGTCCGGGAGGTCAGCCCACGTTCCAGAGAGCCGCGACCGGCACGGCGCGAAACTTGGGACCGAATGGGAGTGTTTCGTTGCCGGTGTAGAGGACATAGCCGGCGATAAGGTCCTCACCCAATCGGTCGGCGACGTGGCGCAGGCCCCGGAAGTCCTCGCCGCGCACGGTGGCGGCGGCTTTTACTTCGATGGCGATCACTTCGCGGCGGTTGTTCTCGAGAATGATGTCTACCTCTACGTTGTCTCGTGTTCGGTAGTGGAACATTCGTGCCTGCTGATCGCACCAGGTGAGCTGGCGGGCAAGTTCGGACATGACGAACCCTTCGAGCAGGTTGCCGAGCGGGCTGCGCTCCCCGCGCAGCGATCGGGTGTCCGCGCCGCACAGGTTGGTGGCGATGCCGGAATCAACCATGATCACTTTGGATGTCGACGTCGCACGGGTCGTGAGATTGCGCGACCAAGCTGGGATTCGTTTGATCAGGAACACTTCTTCGAGCAACCGTAGATATCGGGTGATCGTGTCGCGGGTGAGGCCGAGCTCGTTGCCCAAAGTGCCGGGCACCAGCAGCTGGCCGGACCGAGCGGCAACCAAACTGGTCAAGGTATGCATCTGCGATGTCCGTTCGATCTCTGACAGCTGCATCACATCGCGATTGATCAGGTCGGCGACGTAGGACTGGAAGAACTGCGACCGCCGCTTGCCGGTTCGGGCGACTGCCTCGGGAAATCCACCCCGGGAGATTCGTTCCAGGTAGCTGTCGCGATCGTCGACTCCGCCGTAACGCAGGTTCGGCCCTTGCTCGAATGCCGCATCGATGAATCCATCTGGCGCACCATCTATTTCGCCCTGGGACAGCGGCCAGAGTTCGATCGTTTCCATGCGGCCGGGCAATGCGTCGGGTACCGCGCGTAGCGCCATCACGTGGGCTGATCCGGTCAGAAGGAATCGTCCAGGCCGACCGTCCGCGTCGACTGTTTCTTTGATGGCCAGCAGCAGCTCAGGCACACGCTGAACCTCATCGATCACCATCGGGGATGACTCGGCGACGAATTGGGTCGGGTCGAAGCTCGCGGCCTCGCGAGTCCGTGACCGGTCCAGGCTGTGCCAGGTTGCCCCGACTTCGCGGCCGATCTGGGACACCAGCGTGCTCTTCCCGCATTGACGGGCGCCGTTGACCAGAACAACCCTCGTATCTGTCATCGCCGCACGGATTGCGGACTCGGCGTGCCGAGGGAGGATCCGACCGATTGGCGAAGAGGAGAAAGTCGAGGTCACAGGCTCATCCTGCCACAACTGTGCGTGTTTCGCCGCTGCCCACATACGTGTTTCGCCGCTATCGGCGTGCGTGTTTCGCCGCAACATACGTTCGTGTTCTGCCGCAAGGTTCCGTGTGCTCGCGGCACGATGGACAGGGTCCGGCATACCGTTTCCGGGGCGGGGATTCGGGCGTACGGTCGGGTGCATGGCATGCAAGATCACCGAACTTTTGACATCCTCCCGGCCCTGAAGGGCCGGGATTCCTACCAGCGCCCCGCGGGCGCTCTCGGTGGGTTCCTGTTTCACCGGGACGTGCCTTCCGCTACGCGACCGGACTTACAGCCCCTCCGCAGGCGATTAACCTCTCGACCTGTCCGGCCGCGAGGATGTTGTGTGCCGCGTTCAAGTCGCGGTCGTGGCTGGTGCCACACGTGCATGTCCATTCCCGGACGTGCAACGGCTTCTTCTCGCCGATCGCACCGCACACCGAGCACATGCGGGTGGACGGAAAGAACCGGTCCACGCGGGCGAAGGTGCGCCCGTACCGGTTCGCTTTCTCCTCGAGCATGCGAGTGAACATGCCCCAGCTCGCGTCGTGAACCGACTTCGCCAACCGGGTCCGAGCGAGACCTTTCACGCATAAATTTTCGACATACACCGCTTGGTTGTCGCGGATGATCTGTGTCGAGTGCTTGTGCGCCCAGTCCCGGCGTGTGTCGGCCACGTTCGCGTGCGCCTTGGCGACCTTGATCCGAGCCTTGGCCCGGTTCGCGGAGCCTTTCTGTTTGCGCGACAACGCTTGTTGCGCCTTGCGGAGTTTACGTTCGGCTTGTCGCAGGAACTTCGGCGAGGCGATCGTCTTGCCGTCCGACAGGACCGCGAACGTGGTCAGTCCCAAGTCGATACCGACTTCGGAATCGACCTGCGGCAGCGACTCGGTGATGGTCTCCACCACAAACGACGCGAAGTACCGGCCCGCCGCGTCCTTGATGATCGTGACCGACGACGGGTCCGACGGCAGTTCCCGTGACCAGCGGACATCGAGTTCGCCGATCTTCGCGACATACAGTCGCCGGTTCGGGCGCACCGTGAACCCGTTGCGGGTGAACCGGATCGCTTGGCGGTTGTCCTTACGGGAGCGGAACCGTGGCGGCGCTACCCGCGCACCCTTGCGTTTGCCGGTGACCGAGGCGAAGAAGTTGCGGTACGCGGTGTGCAGGTCCCCCAACGCTTGCACGAGAGCGACGCTGGAAACCTCGGCGAGCCACGCCCGTTCGGGGGTTCGCTTCGCCTCGGTGATCACCCGGGTTTGCAACGCCGAGTCCTTGATGTACGGCAACCCTGCCTCGCGGGCCTGCTGCCGCATGCGCAACCCGTCGTTGTACACCACCCGCGCACACCCGAACGCCTGCGCCAGCGAGGCCTGCTGGCCGGGCGCCGGGTAAACGCGGAAGTTGTACCGGAGTTGCACGAGATCGAGTGTACCGTATCGGTCTATGGTTTCCGAAGGTGAGTATCGACGTGGTCGTAGCGTTGTTTCCGCAATGCATGTCCATTTGGTCTTTGTTACAAAATTCCGGCGTGGAATGCTCACCGACGACATGCTCACCGCGTGCGAACGGGTGATGCGAGACGTGTGTACTGACTTCGGTGCCGTCCTTGTCGAGTTCAACGGCGAACGTGACCATGTCCACCTGTTGGTCGAATACCCGCCCAAAGTCGCGGTGTCGAAGCTGGTGAACAGCCTTAAGGGGGTGTCGGCCCGTCGCCTGCGCGAGGAGTATCGGCACTGGGTGAGCCAGCACAGCATGAACGGGCATCTGTGGTCGCCCAGCTATTTCGCCGGTTCCTGTGGTGGTGCGCCGATCGCGATGATCCGGCAGTACATCGAGCAGCAGCAGCGCCCGCCGCGTGCCCCAGGAAGGCCGAAATTGATGCGCTGACCCGGCCCTGAAGGACCGGGCTTGCGCGCTACGTTTTCTGGTCATCGATTGCGCTGACCCGGAGCTGCTGGCGGGCTTCTGGTGCGAAGTGCTCGGCTATGTCGTGCTCGACCGGGACGAGGGTGACGTCCAGATCGGGTCGCCGGGAACCGAATTCGGTGGGCCGCAGCCCACGCTGCTCTTCAGCCTCAGCACCGATCCCCGGCGGGGGAAATTGCCGATGCACCTCGATGTGAACGCCACCGACCGCGATCAGGACGAAGAACTAGCGCGTCTGCTCGCGGCGGGTGCCCGCAAGGTCGACATCGGACAGACCGGCACCGAACCCTGGCACGTGCTGGCCGACCCCGAAGGCAACGAATTCTGCCTGCTGCGGCGGCGAGTAGGGGTGGCGTGAGCAACCGGCACCTGGAGGTTTCGGACAGACCGGCCCGGACCTGAAATCCGCTACTCATGGGCGTCGGCGGAAACGGGACGGTGGGCCCGCGGGTGGTCGTGTGATCGCGTGGACTTGGGATCACGAAACTGGGTGCGGCCTGGAGGGTTCGGGTTTGCCAAGCGATCGTTTCGAACTGATTCGAGGGCATCTCGGAGATGCAACTTTGTTGGGGTGAGTCGCTGGTCTCGATCTCCCGCTACAGGGGAAGGAGGTAGAGGCTGATGGGGGTGGCCATCAATGCGGTAGCTGCGGTTATCGCGATTAGTGTGATCGCAGCGGGTAGCGGCTTCGGCGGATGCGCCAGGCGGGAGCAGCGTTGAGTGACAGCGATGTCGGCGGCGGCCAGCATACCCTTCGGCGAAGATCCAATATCGTTGTGCTGGAACGTCATCAACGCCGTGCGAAGCGCACTACGGCCGTGACGGCGTGCGGCGCGGTCGTCGGCGCACATTTCAATCAGTAGTTGCATTTCAGCGAGCACGCGGCCTGCGGCACGGTGATGGCCAAGGAGTTGGTAGAGGGTCACGAATGGGAATAGCGCGAGGTCGTGCCGCATCGCAACGTGCGCGCGCTCATGGGCGACGACAGCGCGGAGTTCGTCAGGTCCCAGAGCCTGGAGTGTTCCCTGGCTGATCACCACATTCGAGTGCCGACCGGGGATGCAGTATGCGGCCAGGGCCGGGTGGTCGATCACCTGTACGCCCATTCCGGGCAGCGCGTCGGTTCCGGTGGACACAACCGACAGCAGTGCACGAAGGCGACGACGGCGGCGATGAGTGCGGTACCCGCACCAGGTGACGGTCACGAGCAAGCCTGCCGCGACGACGCATCCCGCGCCGATCAGGCACCGATGAGCGATGCCGAGGGAGGCGCGGCTGGCGGCGTCGGTGACCAGCGTTGCCAAGCCAGGGACGACGCCCTCGCGATACGGAGCGAGTCCGGCACTGAGAAACAGGCCAATCACCGCGAATACGGCGGCGAACATCGTCAACTGTCCCGCGATGAGGGTGACGTGGGGTGAGCGATGCCGCCAGGATCGGCGCACCCAGAGCAGCGTTGTCGCGGCGCAGAGGCCGAGGGTGATCAGGTGGTGCAGCAGGTAGATCATCGGCTCGCTCACTTTCGTTTTCCGCGCCTCCGGAGCTGGGTCGGCAACGCGGCCCGCAACGTTTCGATGTCCGGATCGGACACGGACTGGGCGAACCGCACCAGCGCGGCGTCTCGGTCACCGGACTGCCGTAACGCCTCGAGCATCAACTCCGCCACGTACGCATCGCGGGTCGCTGCTGGGCGGTAGAGCATCGCGCGGCTGGCTTTGTCGGGTTCTCGTATCACGAGTTCCTTTGCCGTGAGCCGATCCAGCACGGTGCGCACGGTGTTGTACGCCAGAGCGCGGGCGGACAAAGCCGCACAGACCGCTCGCGCGGTCAGTGCGGTCGACTCCGCCCAGAGCGTGTCCATGACTGCCCGTTCCAGCTCGCCCAGGTTGCCCGTACCCTCGCCGCGCACTGTCATCGCCTCCACCCTGGCTGTGCTCCGATTTGGCCTTGCGCGAAGGATAGCCCGCCGTCGGCATCACTGCTACCGCCTGTAGTGCTACGTTGCGTAGTGCTACGTTGCGTAGCACACCAGCGAAGGAGTTCACGAGTGGCGACGACACCCATCGAGGACACAGGCCGCCCATCGGGCAATCCCGCGATGCGAGCGGCTCGGCTCACCGTCGCCGTGCGCGCGAACTGGACCTTGCCGATGCTCACACTGTTGGCGACCGCTCTACACGTGTGGGGATTGACCAGGGGAAACACCCATTACTACTACAGCGCGGCGGTGCGGAGCATGAGTGAGGACTGGTCCAACTTCGCCTTCGGTGCCTTCGACCGAGCTGGGTCGATCACCCTCGACAAGCTGCCCGGCGCGTTCTGGTTACAGGCGCTGGCAGTACGGGTGCTCGGCTACCACGACTGGGTGATGCTGCTACCCGGCACGGTGGCCGCGATCGTGACGGTGCCGATGCTGTATCTGACGGTGCGCCGGTGGGCCGGTTCTCTCGCCGGGATTGTGGCGGCGGTGTTTCTTCTGGTCAGCCCGGTCACGTTCGCGGCGGCGCAAGTTAACCTCGCGGATCCGCTGCTGGCGTTCTTGCTCGTCGCCGCCGCCTACACGCTCACCCGGGCGATCGATGACGGCCCGCGGTGGCTGATTTTCGCCGCAGTGTTGGTGGGCGCGGCGTTTCAGGTGAAGATGCTGCAGTCCTGGCTCGTGATGCCTGCCTTCGTCGCGGCCTACGCCGTCGGGTCGCCCGCGCCCTTCCGCGCGCGGGCGGTCCACCTGTCCGGTTTCGTTGTGGGCACGGCGACACTGTCGCTGTCGTGGATCGGCGCCGTCGCCCTGATCCCCGCAGCGCGGCGCCCATATCTCGACGGCAGCACCACCAATTCGCCGTGGCAGATGGTGTTCTCCTACAACGGTTTCAGCCGCGCGGGCGGCGACCAGGGACCGATGGCGGTGCCATTCGGGGGTGTTTCAGGGCCGCTGCGGTTGCTCAACGAGCAGTTCGGCGGCCAAGTCGGCTGGATGCTGCCCTTCGCGATCGTCGTCGCTTTCGCCGGGGCCGTGCTGACTCCACGGGCACAGTCGCGGGTGACTGCTGGATGGGTGCTGTGGGGTGGGTGGCTGCTCGTGGCCGGCGCGTCGATCAGCGCGACCCGCGGGGCCCACCCGTACTACGCGACCATGCTCACTCCCGCGATCGCCGCGCTGGCCGGCGGCGGGCTGATCGCGCTGGCCACCGAGACCCGATACCGGCGCCCCTGCGACCTCGTGTTGCTCTCGGCACTCACGGTCGCCGCGGTGACAGCGACGATTCAGGTCGGGCGCGTGGAGTCGGTGTCGTGGACGATGTCACTGGTCGCGGTGATCGTGACCCTCACCATCGTGAGCGTGGTCGCGGTGATCGTTCGGCGACCCGAGACACAGGTCACCGTCCTCGCGGTGGTCGTCGTCGCCGTCGGGCCTGCCGGGTGGATAGTGGCGTCACCGGCCATCCCTCCGTCGTCGGCGCTGACTGCCAACCCCGTGGCGGGTCCACAGACGACGCTGGCGGTCTACGGCACCGAGGCCGGCAGTGCTGGGCTGACGATGATGTTCGGCACACCCCCTGGTTCGCCGCCGCCGCCGGTCGCGACTCCGCTGCTGGGAACCACCCCGGACGGTCGCCTCCTGGAATACCTCGAACGCGAATACCACGGCGAGAAATACTTGTTCGCGGTCGGTGACGCCAGTAGCGCCGCAACATATATCGCTGCCGGGCACAGCGTGCTGCCGATGGGCGGCTTCACCGCCTCGATGCCGTATCCGACCGCGACGGGCTTGGCTGAACTCGTCGACTCCCGGCAACTTCGCTTCGTCTTACTGATCCCCATGCCCGGAACCGACGGTCCCTCCGGCACCCGGCAAGCCTGGGTCGCCGGTCACTGCTCAACCGTCGATCCCCGTACCTATGACGCCGCTCCGTCCTACACGGTGCTCTACGACTGCGCCCAGTCGTCTACCCCCACGGCGAGCGCGCCGTAGATGCGCCTCTCACACACTCGACAGGCCGCGTCAGCCGTCGACGACTCGAATCTGATCGCGACCGCGGGACTGGTGCCGGTGGTGCAGTTGGGCCGGGCCCGACGCACCGATAACGCCCACAGATGAAGGTATCTTCAATGTTACTATCATGAATGATACTAAGGGGCATCGATGGACTTCGTCGGACGCCGGCACGAACTGAGATCCCTGGACGCCGTGGTGGCAGGCGTCCGCTCCGCGATCGGCACCTCGAAACCTGGCCGGTGCCTGATCCTGCGCGGCCGCCGCCGCATCGGCAAGTCCGCGCTGATCGAGGAGTTCACCCAGCGCAGCGGTGCGCCGAATGTTTTCTATACCAGCGAGATCGGGCTCGGAACCGACCCCCTGATCGAATTCTCCGACACGGTTGCGGATTCCTCCCTGCCCGACGCGGAGATCTTCGAAGAGGCGCGTCCGGCCAACTGGACCGCAGCCCTGCGCCAGCTCGCCGGCATTCTGCCCGACGACGAGCCGAGCATCGTCGTTCTCGACGAGTTGCCGTACTTGATGGACGAGTCCGGCGCGTTCGAGAGCGTTCTCCAACGCGCGTGGGACCGCGAACTGTGCCGCAAACCGGTTCTGCTGATCCTGATCGGCTCCGACCTGGCCATGATGGCCGCGCTCACGTCGTACGGTCGCCCGTTTCATCAACGCGGCACCGAGATGCGATTGGGCCCGCTCAACCCCGCCGACGTCGCCGAGATGACCGGCTCCGATGCCGCGGCAGCCTTCGACGCCACGCTCATCACCGGCGGGTTGCCGATCATCTGCGCGCGATGGCGCACAGGCGAGGATGTGTGGGAGTTCTTGGCCAGGGAACTGGCCGACCCGGTCAGCCCACTGATCGTCTCCGCGCAATTGTCCTTGGCGGCCGAGTTCCCCGATCAGACGTTGCCGCGCCAGGTCCTGTCCGCGATCGGTAGCGGCGAACGAACCTTCACCAATATCGCCCGCGCCGCCGGTGGCCTGGCCGGCACCAGCCTCTCGCGCGCGCTGAACCTATTGGTGGACAAGGGAATTGTCGCCGGGGAACTACCGATCAGCCTGACCGCATCGAAGGATCGCCGCTACCGGATCACCGATCCCTACCTACGGTTCTGGCTCACCTTTCTCGGCCCCTACCTGCCCGAGTTGGATCGTCTGCGCGGCGACCTGACGGTGGATCGAATCCGCCGTGGATGGACAAGTTGGCGTGGCCGTGCGGTCGAACCGCTGATCCGTGAATCCCTCGCCCGGCTCCTCCCGGCCGAAGGCATCCCCGCGGTCCCAGCCATCGGCGGATATTGGACTCGAACCAACGACATAGAGATCGACATCGTGGGCGCCGACCGGGAACCCGTAGCCAAAGAGCTCGCCTTCCTCGGCTCCATCAAATGGCTCGAGAATTCACCCTTCGACACCCATGACCTCACCGCCCTCCAGAATCACCGTTTCCGGCTGACCGACGACCCCGTTCCGTTGATCGCCGTCAGCCGCTCCGGCATCGCCACCGACCACCTCGCCGCCACCTTCACCCCCGCCGACCTGCTCACGGCGTGGCGACCACCACCCACCTGAGCTATACGTCGACGATCAGGACGCGATCACCGCAAAGCCGCTCCCAATCATCACGGTCGGATGTGAGAACCACTGGCGGTCCAGGGTTGCGCAGCGCCATCGCCGCTACCAACGAGTCGATCGCGTACTTATGCCCGTGTAAACCGTCGGCCTCCGGCAGCAGACGCACCGCATCGAGCGAATCGGCCTGGGTTACCTCCTCGACTCTCAGCCGCGAAAGCAACCAACTCAGCCTGCCCATGTCCGTTTTTCCATGAACGGCTTCGACGATTGTCAGCACCGATACTCGTACCGGAATGCTGTTCCGCCTGGCCGCTTCGATGTGGGCGGTGAGCGCCCTGTCATGTCGTAGCAGCAGTGACAGCGCCTCGGAATCCAGGACTACCGACCGAACGTTCCGTTTCGTCACGCGGCTCCCTGGTCGGAGCCCTGCGCGCCGCGACCGAAAAGCTCCTCAGCTGCGGCTTGCACCTCCGCGTCGGTGAGCGGTTCGTGGCTCGACTCGAAGTCCGAGACGATCTCCCCCAGGCCGTCCATCTCGAGTTGGTGCCGCACCGCTTCGGCAACGTAGGCCGAGAGACCGCGCTTGCCCGTCCGGTCGCGGACCGCGGACAGGAGATCCGATGGCATCGACACCGAGACGTTGGTGGTGGCGCCGGGACGAGCGGTAGTCATAGCCAAACTGTACTACATGAACTATTACAACTCTACTCGCCGCGCGGTGCCCTATCCGCAGCGCAGAGGATGCCCGCTGATGGCCAGCTCGTCCCGGAACTGCCCGGGCGTGCGCCCGGTCTGCGCCCGGAACACCCGGTAGAACTGCCGCTCCGTACTGAACCCGGCTTGCGCCGCGATCGCTGCACACGACCTGGTCGGATCGGCGCGGAACAACGCTTCAGCCCGCGTAACCCGCATACTCCACAGTCGGCCCATCACACCGGTGCAATCGCCGTCGAACAACCGATAGAGCGCGCGCCGCGAGAGCAGACAACCACGGGCGATGTCGTCGACCGTTAGCGCCGGATCGCCACAACGGCTCGACATGAAGGCAAGTACCTGCTCCCTGGCCAAGACCTGCGCGCCGGGCCCGACCGGTAACTCCCCCGCGGTCAACGCCATCGCCGAGACCACCATCGGCACGGTGTGGATCGCCAGCTCAGCGGCCTGTTCTGGATGCGAGCTCGGCAGCGCGACAATCTTGCGCAAGTAGTCGGCGACAATCCCGGCCGCCGAACCGGGCTCGATGGTGACCGCCGTCGGGGTCAGCGAGTTCGTCCACCCGCCGCGCTCGGCCAGCGCCGACACCGGTATCTGGACCACGATCTGTTCGTATTCGCCGTAGGATTCACTCCAGCTCGGACGCCGGCTGTCGAGGAAGACCATGTCGCCCGGCCGCAGCTCCGCCAGCCGATCATCCTGGCCCACTCGGCCGCCGCCGGCGACGCAAATCGTCGCGTAGAGCGCTTCGTCATTCGATCGCGCGATCATGCGCTGGGTGCGAGACATCCGCTGACCGCTGGCGCGCAGCGAGGTGAAATCGATATCGCCGTAGGCGCGCGCGACGAGTTCACCGCGGAAGGCGGTTTGCTGGGGCAGTGGCTCGACGGCGGTCGGCACATACGCGCTCGACATCGCCGCTTCCCATTCGCCGAATGATTTGAAAGACAGGTTAACCATCGAACAGACCTACGCCTCCCATGGGACGGCCAGAGCATCGCCCTGTCGAACAGGGTTGCGTGTGGGATCGCAGCCGGAAACCTTCGATTGCCGAACCATTGCCCGCATCGTGGAATTTATCATCACCGCTCGTCCATTTCCAGACGAAGGAGCATTTTCCGGGTTTCACCTGGGCCGACAGCACCACCTCACGAGCGATCGGCCCCCAGGGAGAGAATTAGCTACCTAATTGCTTCTTCTCGTCGCCAGGGCCGAACATCTCCGATAACAGGCGTGGCGACCACCGCCCACCCCGACACCCAGGAAGGCGGCTCCATGCTGTGCCACGTCCTCTCCACCGAAGCACAGAGGTGTCTCCCGTGCTGATCGCCTAGCGGTCCAGCGCCTCGGCGAGGGTGGTGATCGCCTGCTCCCAGAGTTCGGCGAAGCGGGCGGCCTTGGTTTCGGTGAAAAGGGCTGCGCTCCAGCGGAAGTTTGTGGTCAGGGCAGAGCCTTCGGGGGTGGTGCCGATGCCCGCGATGACGTCCACGGCGTAGCGCAGGGGTAGGTCCGGTTCCGGGTCGAGCGGAAGTGCGGTGTCGTGTTGACCGACGAGCAGCGACCATGGTTCGTTCGTGTTGCCGCTCAGGTCGATTCGGCCCAGGTAGTTGAACTCGACCTGGGGTTCGGCTGCGCTGCGAAGCTCTGCGGCACAGGTGACGTAGCGCAGGAGGCCGTAATCGAGTCCCTGGTTGGGGATTTCGCGCACGTGGGTCAAGACGGACGTCAGCAGCGCACGTGCCGCTGTCGGATCATGCTGCGCACGAGCGATATCCACCGCACGGTCCCCGACGCCGAGGCGGACGGGGAAGACGCTGGTGAACCAGCCGAGGGTGTTGGCGGTGTCGGTACCGAGTTCGGCATCGGCTCGGCCGTGCCCCTCCAAAGCGATCAAAGCGCCTGCGGTGGGGTCGTTTCCGTTCTCGGCGTGCAGCGAGGCCATGGTCATGGTGAGGGCGGTGAGCAGGAATTCGCGGACGCCCTCGTCCTTGCCGACGCGGTTGAGGAGACGTTCGGTGACCGCGACGGGGGTCGCTACCGTACTCACGCGCAGGCTCGACCAGGTGTCGGTGGCCGGTGCGGGGTGCCGGGAGCCGAGTGCGGCGTCGGGCTCGCGGACTTGCGCGGCCCAATAGTCGCGCTGAGCGAGGACTTCCGGCTCGGACGCGCGCTGCCACATGGCCTCGGACCACTGCCGATACGAGGTGAACTCGGGCAGCATCTTCGGCGTCACGCCTGCTTGGAGCTGTTGCCAGGCGGCAGCAAGGCCGTCGAGCATGATGTGCCAGGACACGACGTCGACCGCGAGGTGGTGCACAGCGAGTAGCAGGATGTCTCCACTACCGGCTTCGGCGTCCGAGGTGGACACCACACCGGCTGATTCCGCGCCATCGGCATCGATCCGGGCAGACGCAGCGCCCTGGAACCACACGGCGCGCACCATGTCACCCGCGCGGGGATCGATAGCGTCGTTGGCGATCCGCGCGAATTCGGTGATGGCCGAGTCGAGTTCGGATCCGGCAAGCCCCCGGGGCGCCTCGATCACGAGGTCGGCCGCATTCACCACGCCGGGCACCCGGGTGACCATGCGCGGACCGTCGGACGTATCGGTGAGCACCGCGCGCAGGGTGTCGTGCGCGTCGAGCAGCGCCTGCAGCGTGGATTCCAGTGCGGCCCGGTCGATTCCGGCGGGCAGGCGCAGCAGTGCGGTCTGGGTGAAGCGGCGGTAGTTGCCGTATTCGTACATCCAGGAGACCACCGGCAGCGGCGGGATCACACCGTAGGCGTCGGCGCCGGATTGAGCGGCGGCGGCCGGTGCGTCATCGACGGCGGCGGCGAGTTCACGAATAGTCGGGCAGGCCAGCACCATTCGCGGATTGAGCGCGAGGCCGCGGCGACGGGCCTTGTTGACGAGCGAGATCGCGACGATGCTGTCGACGCCGAGTTCGTAGAAGTCGGCGTCGATACCGGGTGCGCGGCCATCGAAGAGTTCGGCGAAGAGCTCGCTGAGCGCGATCTCCGTGGGTGTCTCGGCGGCCGCGTTGTTGTCGGCGACCGACAGCGACTGCTCGGCGAGCTCGTTGAGCGCGTGGCTGTCGAGCTTGCCGTTGACGTTCACCGGCAGCTGGTCCATGACGAGGATGCGCGCGGGAATCATGTACGCGGGCAGGCGTTGTGCGAGGTCAGCACGGACCCGGCTGACGATCACGGCGCGACCGGCCTTGCCGACGACGAAGCCGACCAGCGACGCACCACCGGCACGGCGCACCACGGTCACCGCGGCGGTGTCGATATCGGCGGAGCGCCGCAGCGCGGTCTCGATCTCGCCGACCTCGATGCGATAGCCGCGCACCTTCACCTGGGCGTCGGCCCGGCCGAGGTAGCCGAAACGGCCACCGGCAAGCCTGCGTACGAGGTCACCGGTGCGGTACATGCGCTCGCCGGGGCGCGACGGGTCGGCGACGAAACGGTCCGCGGTGATGGCGGGTTTGCCGAGGTAGCCGCGGGCCAGCTGCCCGCCGGACAGGTAGAGCTCGCCGACGATGCCCCGCGGGACCGGTCGCAGCCGGGAGTCGAGCACGTAGCCGACCATGCCGCCGTTGGCGGTGCCGATCGTCGGGATTTCCGAGGTGGCCACGGGTGCGACCACGGCTTCGACGGTCGTCTCGGTGGGCCCGTAGCAGTTGTACACAGCTGTCCCCGGCAGGGCGCGCAGTCGCGCCCACAGCGCGGTGTCGATGGCCTCGCCGCCGAGGGCGAGCACCGGCAGTGCGCGGTCGAGCAGGCCCGCTGCCGCCAGCTGCGCGAGCATCGACGGGGTCGTGTCGATCATATCGATGTCGAATTCGGCCATGCCGGAGACGATTCGGTGCGCGTCGCGCATCTCCTCGGCATCGAACAGGTGCAGGGCCTGACCGGCGAAGAAGCCGACCATCGGCTGCCAGGAAGCGTCGAAGCCCAGCGACCACGCGTGCGCGATACGCAACGGGCGGCCGAGCTTGGCCATCGCGGGCCGGTAGAAGCGCTCCAGGTGATCGGCGAAATATCCCGCCAGCGCGGCGTTCGTGCCGACGACGCCCTTGGGTTCGCCCGTCGAACCGGAGGTGAAGATGATGTAGGCGCTGTGGTCGAGTTCGCGACGCACAGTGGGGGCTTGGGCGGGCCGGACCGCCATCCGCTCGACGACGGCGCGATCGTCGAGTACCAACACCCGCACAGATTGCCGACCGATGAGCGCCCCACCGGCTGAATCCGAGTCACCGTCTGTGTCGCCATGCCGGTTGACCGAGGCAGAAGCCCCTGCCGCATCCGGCGCCCCGCTGCCCTCGGCGACGACCGCGACCACGTCGTCATCGGTGGCCGCCGAACCGACGGCCGCGTCATGCCGATCAGCCGTCGCCGGGTCGCCAACTGTCCCACCGGCGACCTCGGCCGAGCCGATGACAGCGGCGCTGCCAGGCACACTGTCCATCGAGAACGTGTCGATCGACGTGCTGTCGAGCAGTGCGCGGTCTGCGCCGATGACGACAACGAGAGTCGGGTTCGACTGGCGCAGAATCGATTCGATGCGGGAGGCCGGGAGGGTGATGTCGACCGGGACGTAGGCAGCGCCCGCGGCGAACGTCGCGAGAATGGCGATGATCGAGCGGGTACCACGCGGGAGCATCAGGGCGACAACGGTTTCCGGGCCGACGCCGTGGGTGACGAACTCGCCCGCCATCCGGCACGCCTCGTCGTGCAAGGCGCGGTAGGTGAAGACCTCACCCCTGGTTGTGGTGAGCGCGATCGCGTCCGGGGCCGCCGCGGCCTGCTGCTCGAACAGTTCCCACGGGGTGGCGGTCGGGGCGGGAGTCATATCCGTTGCGGCGCTGCGGAGTTCGCGGTGCTCGGCCTCGGTGAGCAGGTCGATCGCCTCGGTGGTCGCGGTGGCGTCGAGGGTCGACAGGGTGCGCAGGACGGTCAGCATGCGCGCGCCGAGGTCGGCGGGGTCGAGGTGACCGAGCAGGGCGGGGATCGCTTCGACCAGGACGAGGAGTTCGCCCTCGCTCAGGTGCGAGACCACGGTGAGCGGGTAGTGGGCGAGGCTTTCCATCTCGATCGGACGGAACTGGGCGCCGTCGGGGGCGGTGACCGTCTGGATGGCGTCGTCGATGGGTGCGTTCTCGAAGACGAACAGGGTGTCGAACAGGGCGCCGTGGCCCGCCGCGCGCTGCAGGGCCGAAAGGCTGAGGTAACCGATATCGCGCATGGTGGCCGAATCGCGTTGCAGGCGTGCGCATTGCGCGACGACCGGCTCGGCGGAATCGAGACGGTGCACCACAGGGACCGTGTTGATGAACAGCCCGACCATGCCTTCGACGCCCGCGAGCTTCTCGGGGCGGCCGGAGATCGTGGTGCCGTAGACGACATCGCGGCGGTCGGTGATGCGGCCGAGCAGCAGCGTCCAGGCGAACTGGACAGCGGTGTTGAGCGTCATCCCGTTGGTGCGCGCCCACTGCTGCAACTGCTCGGTTTCATTGGCGGACAACCGAAGTCGCGTGGCCTGGGGAACACCGGCGCCACCGGTGCCGTCGGCCAGCACCAGCGGCGCACTCACCTGCTGCAAGTACTCGGCCCAGCGGCGGGCCGCGGCGTCGTGGTTCTGGGCACCGAGCCAGCCGATGTAGTCACGGTAGGGACGGGGCGCGGGCAACCCGCCGAGGTCCCCGCCTGCCCGGTAGACGGCGAGCAGTTCGGTGAAGAACACCGCGACAGCCCAGCCGTCCATGAGGATGTGGTGGGCGGTCAGGATCATCCGCCTGCGCGGAGCGGGCGCATCGGTGACGTCGAGCAGCAGCACCCGCAGCGCGGGACCGCGACTGAGCACGAACGGGACGCGGCGCTCGGATTCGGCGATCGAGTCGAATTCGGTGGACAGCGCGGCCCGTTCGGCCCACGGCAGCTCCGCGCGCGACGGGATGATCTGCACCGGCTTGGGCACATCGGTGTCCCAGAACGCGGCACGCAGGTTCGGATGACGGTCGAGCATGGCCTGCGCGCTGCGGTGGAGCAGGTCGGTGTCGAGCGGGCCGTCGATATCGACCACGAATTGCATCGTGTACAGGTCGATCTCGGTGCCCGTCAGCCGGGACAGGGAGAACAGCCCCTCCTGCAGCGGGCTCAGCGCGAGTACGTCTTCGATCTGCGGCGCACTCATGCTGCGTCCTCTCCTAGCTTCGTGGTCGTGCGGTGAAGCGAACCGATCGCCGGCGCCGAAAGGCTGCCCGGCGCCCGGTTGCTCCGGCCGATGTCATTGCTCATCCCTGTGCGGACCAGGCGGCCGTCAGCGCGGACAGGGCATCGGATTCCAGGCCCGACGCGCTCATCGGCGCGTGCGAAACCTGTTCGGGCTCACCGACTTGCGCCGCGGCGGCAGCCGCGTCGACCGCGGCGGCCAGCTCGGTGATCGTGGCGCACTCGAACACCAGCTGCGGGGTCAGCGCCAGGCCGAGTTCCGCGGCGCGGGCCGACCACTGGATCGAGATGACGCTGTCGCCGCCGATGGCGAAGAAATTGTCCTCGCCGGTGACGTCCTCCGTCTCGAGCAGTTCCTCGATCAGCGTGATGAGGGTGCGCTCGGTGTCGGAGTCGGCTGCCGCATCCGAGGCCACGACGTTCGCGGCGGC
This sequence comes from Nocardia sp. IBHARD005, assembly GCF_052814245.1. NCBI lineage: Bacteria > Bacillati > Actinomycetota > Actinomycetes > Mycobacteriales > Nocardiaceae > Nocardia > Nocardia sp. IBHARD005. Next base: position 882,300 of record NZ_CP199935.1, on the reverse strand, counting down.
CGGAGCCGGTGCGGCCAGCAGCCGCTCCAGGTCAGCGGCGGGCAGCACGCGCAGATCGGCGACGGGCAGGTCAGGTGTCGCGGCGAAGGCGCGCAGCGTAGCGGCCAACGCGTCGGCGATCAACGCGGCGGTGGTGGGGTCGTACAGGTCGGCGTTGACGACGACGCGCACGTCCATGCCACCCTCGGCGGTCACATTCAGACTCAGATTGAGGTCGAGGAACGAGACATCGAAGTCGGCGGGCAGCACCGTGACAGTGCTCTCACCCGAGGTCGCGAACGGCACGGTGGTGGGCGCCCAATCGGCACCGCGGAAGTGGATCATGCTCTGGAACAAAGGGTTCCGCGAGCGCGAGCGAGGCGGGTTGAGGGTTTCGACCAGACGCTCGATCGGCAGTTCCTGATGTGCGTTGGCATCGAGCACCACGTTGCGCGCGCGAATCACGGTGTCGCGCAAGGTCGGTGCGTTCGACAGGTCGTTGCGCAACACCACCATGTTGGCGAACAGGCCGATCAGGTTCGTGGTGGCCTGGTCGGTGCGGGCCGCCACCGGCGTGCCGAGGGTGATGTCGTCACCGCCGCCGAGGGCATGCAGCGCAGTCGCGACAGCGGCTTCACAGACCATGAATTCCGTTGCGCCGCTGCGCATCGCCAGCTGCTCGAGGCCGGACCGGACCGAGACGGGCAGGGTGAAGGTGACCACTTCGCCGCGCTTGCCGAGTTCGCGCGGACGGGCGCGGTCGTGGGCGACCGAGATCTCGTCGGGCACACCCGCCAGCGCGGTACGCCAGTATTCGATCTGCGCCCGCGCGAACTCGCTCGGGGCGCAACGGTCGAACAGTTCCTGTTGCCACAGGGCGTAATCGGCGAACTGGATGGGCAGCGGCGCCCAACCAGGTGCCTCGCCGGAATCGCTGCGTGCGCGGTAGGCGGTGGTGAGGTCGTCGAGCAGCACGCCGAAGGACGCGTGGTCGGCGACGATGTGGTGCACCAGCAGCGACAGCACGTGGGTGCTCGCGTCGAGCACGAGCAGTTCGGCGCGGATCAGCGACTCACCGTCGAGAGTGAAGTGGTAGTCGGCGATCTCGGCGAGTGCCTCGGTGAGCTGGCCGGCGGCGATCTCACGCACCGGCAGCGGGACCGGAGCGGCGGGGTGCACCACCTGGAAGGGCACGCCATCGTGTTCGGGGAACGTCGTGCGCAGCGACTCGTGCCGGGCAACCACGTCATCGAGCGCGGCGCGCAGGGCCGCGATGTCGAGTGCGCCATCGAAGCGCATGGCCAGCGGTAGGTTGCCGACCGAGCCCGCACCCTCCATCCGATACTGGAACCACATCGCCAGCTGCGAATACGACAGCGGAATGCGCTCGCCACGCGGGCGCCCGCCGATCGCTGGTCGGCTGGATCGGCCCGGTCCGGCGGCTACCGCTGCCGCTGCGGGTGATCCAGCGGAGGTGGCAGTGCCGACGCCGCGATCAACATCACCCGCAGCGGAACCGGTTGAGCCGACCGCCGATGCCGAACCGTCCGCGGTAGCCGCGGTCGCGGTGTCCGCGGTCGCACTGTCCGCGGTCTCGCTCGCGGCGGGCGCGTCATCGAAATCGTTGTCGACGGCGTCGAGGTCGATGTCGAATTCGGCCAGGAAGCGGGCGACCAGGTTGGCGGCCAGGGCCGCGGGGGTCGGGCTGTCGAACACGACGCGCACGTCCAGCTCGATGCCGAACTCCGCGCGGACCTGGGCGACCAGGCGGGCCGCGAGCAGCGAGTGGCCGCCCAGCTCGAAGAAGGAGTCTTCGGCGCCGACCTCGTCGAGGTCGAACAGGGCGCCGAACAGGGCGCAGACCTTGTGTTCGGTGGCGGTTGCCGGAGCGCGGTGGGTGCGGACGGCGGCGGAGGTCGCGGCGGGCAGCGCGCGCTTGTCGAGCTTGCCGTTCACGGTGAGCGGGATCTCGCCGATCACCGCGAAACCGCTGGGCACCATGTATTCCGGCAGCGCGTTCGCCGCGAAGGCGTGCACCTGCTCGAGGTCGACGGTCTCGCCGGCGGGCACCACATAGGCGGCCAGCATCGCGCCGATGGCCGGATCCTCGGTCACCACCACGACACAGTGCGCCACGTCGGGGTGCGCGGCGATCGCGGCCTCGACCTCGCCGAGTTCGATGCGGAAACCACGCACCTTCACCTGCTCGTCGGCGCGACCGACGAACTCCAGTTCACCGAAGCTGTTGCGGCGCACCAGGTCACCGGAGCGATACATGCGCGCGCCCGCCGCGGGGCCGCCCTCGGCCGCCGCGAACGGGTCGGCGACGAACCGCTGCGCGCTCAGTGCGGGACGGTCGAGATAGCCGCGGGCGAGCTGTTCGCCACCGAGGTAGAGCTCACCGACGACACCGTCGGGCACCAGTTGCAGTGCCTCGTCGAGGACGTAGGTGTAGACATTGCGGTTGGGGATGCCGATCGGCACCACACCGGTGCCCTGTGGGCCCGCGACCGGCATATGGGTCGAGCAGACCACCGCCTCGGTCGGTCCGTAGTGATTGCGGAGTTCGGCCTCCAGTGTGTTGAAGAACCGGTCGGCGACCTCACCGGGCAGCGCCTCGCCGCCGACGGGAATCTGGCGCAGCGACTGCCATTCGCTGATCTCGGGCAGCAGCAGGAACGTGCTCAGCATCGACGGCACCATGTGCAGCACCGTCACCTGGCGGCGGGTGATGAGGTCGGCGACATAGCGGATATCGCGGAAAGCGTTGGGCTTGGGCACGATCAGCTGCGCGCCGACGGTGAGGGTGATCGCGATGTCGACCAGTGAGGCGTCGAAGCTGACCGACGACGACTGCATCAGCCGGTCGGCGGCGGTCATGTTCCAGTCGGCGGTGAAGCAGACGATGTGTTCGGCGATCGCGTTGTGCGGCACCGGAACACCCTTGGGCTTGCCGGTGGAGCCGGAGGTGTAGATGACATAGGCGAGGTTCGCGGGCAGCAGCGGACGCAGACGCTGCGCGTCGGTGGGTGCGGTCGCGGGCAGCTGCGCCGCCATCTCCTCCGCGGCGGCCAATTCGACCGCACCGAGCAATAGTCGAGGGTTCGCGTCCTCGACCAGGTACTCGATCCGATCGTCCGGGTAGGCCGGGTCGATCGGCAGGTAGGCGCCACCGGCCTTCAGCACCGCGAGCACCGCGACGATGAATTCCACCGAGGTGCCGAAGCGAAGGCCGACGAGATCTTCGGTACCGATGCCCTGCCCGATCAGCCAGTGCGCCAGGCGATTCGCTCGGGCGTGCAGCGCGGCGTAGGTCAGCTCGGTGTCGTCGGAGAGCAGGGCGAGCGCGTCGGGGGTGGCGGCCGCGGCCGATTCCAGCAGGGTGACAAGGGTTTTCGCCGGTTCGTCGACGCGCACGCCGTGCGAGCGGTCGAGCAGCACCGCGCGGTCGGCGGCACCGAGCATGTCGAGGTTGGCGAGCCTGCGCCGCGGTTCGCGCAACGCGCTGTCGAGCAGCTGGCCGAAGTGCGCGAGCAGCTGGTCGATGAGGGCTTCGGAGAGCACATCGGTCTGGTACTCGGCCTCCACCACCGCGGTGCCGTCGGCCTCGAGCACGATGGCGAGTGCCAGCGGCACCTGCGCGCTCGCCGCACCGAGTTCGAGCTGGCTGGAGGTAACACCGTCGATGGCGAAACCGTCGGCGCTCTTGCGCACCGAGAAACCAAGTCGGACCAGCTGATCCAGGCCGTCGCGACCGGCCACCCGATCCGGGTTCGCTTCGCGGACAACACGATCGATGCCGACGCCGCGGTGGGCGAAGGCGCCGGTGCAGGTGTCGCGCACCGAGGCGACGAGCTGGGCGAAGTCGGCCTGGGCGCCCATGGTGGCGCGCAGCAGCAGGGTGTTACCGAAGTAGCCGATGAGCTGTTCGGTGCCCGCGGGGCGGTCGGTCACCGGGATGGAGACGAGGAAGTCGGCGGCGGCGGTATAGCGGTGGATCAGCGCGTCGAAACCGGCGAGCAGCACCATGAACGGGGTCGCGGCCTGCTCACGCGCGAACTGTTCGGTGCGGGTGACGAGCTCGGCCGGGAGACGGTGGGTGCGGCGCTGGGCGTTGCGGCCGGGGGCGGCCGAGGCGGAGCCGGGCAGTTCGAGGGGTTCGGGCGGTGGGCGCAGTGCGTCGCGCCAGTACGCCACATCGGCCTCGGCGGGTTCCGCGGTCGGCGCGACGGCCGCGAATTGCACGGTGTCACGGCCGACGCCGTGGCCTGCCGCGTTCGCTTCGTCGGGCGAGGCCAACGCGGCGCCGCTCGGTGTGGACGATCCCGCGGCGCTCGGCTGCCCGGCCCGGTACGCGGCGTTCAGTTCGGCGAAGAACACCGCCCAGGAGTCGTCGTCCCAGGCGATGTGGTGGATGGCGAGGAGCACGATGTGCTCATCGGTCCCGGTGCGGATCAGCGTCGCGCGCAGCGGGAGCTCGGTGCCGAGAGCGAAGGGGCGGCCGAACTCGCGCTGGGCGAGCACCTCCACCCGCAGGTCGCGACCCGACTCCGCGAGGTCGGTGATGTCGTGGGTCGACCAATCGGCGCGTGCGTCGGCGGTGAACACCTGGAACGGCGAGCCGTCGGCATCCGCGCCGTAGGTGGTGCGGAGGATGTCGTGGCGAGCAACCACCGTGTCGAACGCGGCGTGCAGGCGGTCGGCGTCGAGCGGGCCGGTGAGGCGGTAGGCGACGCAGATATTGAGGGCGGTGTCGTCGGCGTCGCGGGTTTGCAGGAACCACATGCGGCGCTGGCCGGGGGTGAGCGCGCGCCGCTCCCCCGCCGGAATCCGCGGTACCGCGACGGGTTCGGCGTGCGCAGCCGACATGCCGCGTTCGCGCAGCTTCTGCTGGAGCAGCAGTTTGCGGCGATCCGCGACGGACAGGGTGGCTTCGGTGTCAGACATGTTCTTCGGCCCCTCAGCCCTGGTTGGTGTTGCGTGCCATGAGCAGCACGACATCGTCGAGCGATGCGCCGCCGAGAATCGCCGCGACCGGCAGATCGCGATCCAGCTCCGCCTTCACGCGCTTACGGAAGTCCAAGGCCTGCAAGGAATCGAGGCCGAGCGCGACCAATGGCATGGTGGCGTCGATGGATTCGGCGCTGTCGCCGCCGATCACTTTGAGCAGCTCGGTGCGCATGCGCAGGTCGAGTGCGACGCCGTGCGGTGCGGCGTCGGCCGACACCGGCGTGGTCGATTGCGCGGCGGGCAGGTCGGCACCACGGCTGCCCGATGGCGTCGCAGTCACTGCGGACGCACTCGCGGCTGCCGTGCTCGAATTACCCACCGGCGTTGCGGATTCGAGCCCGGTGAGCACGCCGGCCTGGCCGAACGCCCCCAGCACCTCACGCAGGAAGTCCCAGTCGGCGGCGATGATCATGCCGTCGCGAACCGGCGCGGCGAGCCCGGCCTCGATCGCGTCGGCGGGCACCATCGGGAACACACCGGCCTCTTCGACCCGGGCGAACCCGGCATCGTCGAGCGGACCGGCCACACTCCACAGACCCCACTGCAGGCTCGCGGCGGCGATGCCACGGGCGCGTAGCCGGCGGGCCGCCACGTCGAGCATGCGGTTGGTCACCGCGTACAGGATCTGCCCGCGTCCGCCCAGCGTCGCCGCCATCGACGAGCACAGCAGGACCCGGCAGTCCACCGTCAGCCCGACCGCGTCGATCAGGTTGTCCAGGCCGCGCAGCTTCGCGGCGGCGGCGGTGCGCACGGCGTCCTCGGTGATCTGCTCGAGTTCGGCGTCCACGTAGTTGACCGCGGCGTGAATCACCAGATCCACGGGGCGATCGGCGATCTCGGCCCCGAAGGACGCCGCGGCGTCGATGTCGCTGATATCGCAGGACCGCACCACGATCTCGGTGGCGCCGATACCACGCAGCCGAGCCAGTTCCGGTGCCAGCGCGTCGGTTTCGCCACTGCGGCTCAGCAGCGTGACCCGGCCCGCGCCCGTGCGCGCCAGCTGATCGGCGAACCGCAGACCCAGCTGACCGGTACCACCGACGATCACCACATGATCGAGCTCTGTTGCGAGCGAACCGGTTTCGCTGGTCGGGTCGACCACCAGCCGCTTCACGAACAGCTTGCCCGCCCGAAGGGCCAGCTCGGCCTCGCCGCTGGAGTGCACCGCGCCGACGATCTTGGCGGCCTGTGCGGGAGCGGATTCGTTCGCGGCGAGATCGAGATGCCGGAAGTGGATGCCCGGGTGTTCGATTCCGGCACTGCGGAATCCGGCGCTGACGCCCGACTGGAACAGTCCGGGAATCGGGTCAGCGTCGTGCACGGCCTCGCCGCCTACGGTCAGCAGCCAGCACTCGCCACCGGGACGCAGCGCGGAGAGAGCTGGGGCCCAAGCACGTTCGGCGTAGAAGTCGACCAGGGCTTCGATCGCGTGGGAGCTGTCGTCGTCGGCAATCGAGGGAAGCAGCACGATCACCGCATCGGTCGCGACTGCGCCGCTATGAGGCGACACGACGCCCGCCGAAGCAGTAGCACCCGCGATTCGCTGGTCAGGCTCGGAGCTGTCGTCGCCGCCCGGCGCGCCGAGGTCCGGCGCAGCGAGATCTTGTCGCGCCCCCGACTGACCCAGCTCACCCGGGCCTGCGAGACGCGCGTCGGCGCCGTGCCGGTCGGCAGCGGCGACAAGCGCCGCGGCCATCTCGGAACATTGGCCGGTGTGGTCCACGATCAGCAGGCTGCGTGGCGCGGTCAAGGACCGGCGCTGCAGCGGGATCCACTGTTCCACCAGCCGTTGCGGTTTCGGGGTGGTGACCGCGAGTTCGGCAGGGGTTTCGTTGGCGCCGAGCGGGGCCCACAGGCGCTTGGGGTTGGTGACCGTGTGCGGGAAGTCGCGCAGCGGGAGAGTAACGGTGTCGTCGACTCGCAGTGCGTCCCAACGGTAGTCGACGTCGAGGACGGCGACCTGGGCGAGATTGCGGGTGAACTCCGACAGGCCGTCCGCGGTGCGCAGCGAGGTGCCGAGGACGCGGAAATCCCGCGCGGGCAGGCCGGGACGGTTCGGGACCAGGCCGAGGTTCTCCTGGATAGCCAGTTGCAGCACCGGGTGTTCGGCGACCTCGATCAGCAGGTCGACGCCGTCGGAACCCGCATTGATGACCGCGCGGTCGAAACGCACGCGGTTGCGCAGATTCCAGTACCAGTAGTCCTCGTGGGTGAGGTCGGACGCGATCGCCTCGCCGAGTGTCGCTCCATAACAAGCGATCTCGGATTCGGCGAAGTGGGTGCTGCTCATCTCGTTGCCGAGCAGGCCGACGAAATCCTCGCGCAGCTCGGCGACGATCGAGGTGTGCGCGGGATAGGCGACCCGGATCTCCCTGGCGAACTGACCACGCGCGGTAGCCGCGGCCACCAGGTCGACGACTGTGTCGCGGTCGCCGGAAATGGCCAGGATGTGCGGCGAATTGATGACAGCGAGCTCGGCCCAGCCGGAATGGCGGGCCAGCAGCGCTTCCACGCCGTCGCGATCCATGCCGAGCACCGCCATCGAGTAGCCACGCGGCGAAATGCGCTCGACCAGGCGGGCGCGATGGGTCACCGCGAGGACCGCGTCACGCAGGGTCATCACGCCCGACACCGCACCGGCGGCGAGCTCACCCTGGCTGTGGCCGATGGTCGCGTGCGGGTCGACGCCTGCGGCACGCCACAGCGCGGCGAGGCCGGTCATATGAAACATCAAGGCGGGCTGGACTTCCCAGACCGTGTCCTCGAACTGGCCCTCGTGGCCGAGCAGGTAGTGCAGCGGCTGCGAGTGCCCGAAACGCTCGGCGTGCAGGGCCGCGCATTCGTCGACGACGGCGCGGTAGGCCTGCGACTGCGCATAGAACAGCGCGCCCATGCCGGGGCGCTGACTGCCCTGGCCAGGGAAGACGAAGCCGATCCGGCGCGCGCTCGCGGGTACGTCGCCGTGCACGACGAGTGCGTGCTCGGCGCCGGTCGCGATCGCGTCGAGCGCGGACAACAGCTCAGCACCCGCCCCTGCGGCTTCGTCCACGACGGTCACCGACGCGACGGTGCCCGGCGAGGATCCCGCGCCGGCCGCAGCCGGTCCGGCCCCGGTACCCGAAGCGACACCGTCCATGTCAGCTGTGGCGACCGGTCCCCGCGCTCGACTCGAAGGTGCCAGGATCAGCGCGCGCCGACGACGGGGCACACGGGTGCGCAACAGCATGTCCGCCAACAGTTCCGGGGTCACACCGGGGTGCGTGGCAACGTAATCGCGCAGCGCGGCCGCCTCGGCGCGCAGACCGTCGACACTGTCGGAGGACAGCAGGACGGGAACGCTGCCGTCCGGCAAGCGGTACTCAGCCATGGTTGGTCTCCTCCAGCACCGGCAGGCCGACGATGGCGTGCGCATTGGTTCCCGCGACACCGAACGAGGACACCGCGGCGTAGCGCAGGCCGTCCGCGCGTGGCGCCCAGTCGGTGAGTTCGGCCGCCAGCCGCAAACTGGTTGCGTCCCAGTCGATATCGGTGGTGGGCGCGTCGGCCCACAGGCTCGGCGCGATGGTGCCGTGCGCACCGCACAGCAGCACCTTGATCAGCCCGAGCATCCCCGAAGCCGCCTGAGCGTGCCCGGTGTTGGACTTCACCGAACCGAGCAGCGGGGCGTCGGTGCGGTCAGGATTGCCGTATGTCGCTGCCAGCGCGGTCAATTCGAGCGGATCACCGACGGCGGTGCCGGTGCCGTGACCTTCGATCAGGCCGATGTCGCCGGCGCTGATCCCGGCCGCGGCGACAGTGTCCTCGATCAGCCGCTGCTGAGCGCTCGCGCTGGGTACCGCGATCGGCGCACCCGCGCCATTGTGGTTGACCCGCGAACCGAGCAGCTGCCCATAGATCCGGTGGCCAAGCGCCTTCGCCCGCGATTGCCGTTCCAGCACAATGACTCCCGCGCCTTCGGCCCACAGGGTCCCGGTCGGGTCGGCGGCGTAGGAACGGCAGTGACCGTCGGTGGCTAGGGCATTGTTCTTGGAGAACTCGTAGAACGCGCCCGGCGAACCCATCACGCACACCCCGCCCGCGAGCGCCCAGTCGCACTCGCCAGCGCGGATCGCCGAGGCCGCCTGATGCACGGCGGTGAGCGACGACGCGCACGCGGTATCCACGCTGATCGAGGGACCGACCAGACCGAGCCCGTGCGAGATCCGCCCGGCCACCGCACCGAGCGCGGTGCCGGTCGCGCGATAGCCGCTGTACTCGTTCACCGAACCCACCCGCGGCCCGTACTCGACCGTCGAGACACCCATCCACACACCGGCCGGATCACCGTCCAGCGCACCGGGATTGATGCCGGCGTGCTCGAGCGCCCGCCAGGCCACCCGCATGGCCACTCGCTGCTGCGGATCCATGGCCACCGCTTCGCGCGGGGTGATGCCGAAGAACTGCGCGTCGAACTCGGTCGCGCCGTCGAGGAACCCGCCCGCGTCGCGGACCGGCGCCCAGCCCTCCAGCCTGCCGAGGGCGAACAGTTCGTCGAGCGGCCAGTCACGGTCGCGCGGGAAGGGGCCGATCAGCTCACGTCCGGACGCGAGGGCAGACCAGAAATCGGGCAGATTGTCGATGCCGCCGGGGGCTTCCACACCCATCCCGACGATCACGATGGGATCAGAGTTCATCGCGCGAGCGCCTGGCCGACGAGCGCCTCGGCGATGCCGTCGATGTTCTCGTCGAGGTAGAAGTGGCCGCCCGCGAACAGGTTGACCTCGATCTCGGCGGTGGTGCTCTGCTCCCAGCTGTAGAGATCGCGCGGGCCGACGAACGGGTCGTCGTCACCACCGAGGACCAGCACGGGCGTCGCGACAGCCACGTCGGGGCCGCACGAATAGGCGTCGAAGGCGCGGTAGTCGGCCTTCAGTACCGGCAGCGCCATCCGCATCACTTCACGGCTGGCCATCACGTCGGCGCCGGTGCCGTTGAGCGCGGCCATGTGGTCGAGCAATTCGTCATCTTCGGTGGGATGGCCAGGGAGCTCGGCGATTCGGTGCGGTGCGGCGGCCGCGGAGACCACCAGCAAACGCACGGACAACCCCGCCGCTTCGGCCAGACGGAGGAACTCGAACGCGACAATGGAGCCCATGCTGTGGCCGAAGACGGTCAGCGGCGCGCCGGTGTTGTGGGCGCAGTCACGGAAGGCTTCGAAAGCACCGGCGGCCAGCTCGGGCAGGGTCTGCGCGGCGGCTTCCCGCGCACGGTCCTGGCGGCCGGGGTATTGCACGATCACGGTGTCGAAGTCGGCGGCCATACGCTTGGCGAATACCCGGTAGGCCGAGGCGCCGGCACCCGCGTGCGGGAAGACGATCAGCGGCGGTAGGGAATCGGTCCTGGGGGCCTGAAATTGCCTGATCCAGCCGAGTTCTCTTGCCATGTCGCTCTCCCTCACCGGCCGCGCAAAGCTACGCGGCCGTTTCGCACTATCCAACGCCGCACTCACGCACGGGCCCGCCCGGCGCAGTCGTCCGGGACCGGGGCGAATCCTGTTGTACCCGAATCCGACCCCGAATCGGAGACGGCCCGGCTATTACCGGGCGATCGGTCGGGCAACAGTAACACCCAGCCATTAGTATAGGCTAGCCTTACCAATTGAGGTGACCAAGGTAACGATTGAACGGAGCACCGAGCAGATGATCCCCGCCGGGACCCCCACCGCGCTGCCCCGCGAGCAGACCGATCTGCCCGCCGAGGTGGCCGCTACGCCCGCGCCCGTGCTGCCGGTCTTCGCGGCCCCGTTCAGCCTGCGCCTGGCCGATCCCGACGGCACCGACCCCGAGCTGCTCGCCGAATGGATGGCCCGCCCGCACCTGCTCGAATCGTGGGAGCAGGACTGGGACGCCGAGCGCCGCCGGGAGAACTTCCACGTTCAGCTGGCCGGAACCTATTCCCGCCCTTGCATTCTCAGCCTGGACTTCGCCGTGCTCGGCGAGCCCGAACACGGTGTCCGCGATATCGCCTACCTGGAGTTCTATCGCGCCGCCAAGGATGAGGTCGGCCGCTTCTACGACAGCGACCCCGGCGATATCGGCTTCCACATCGCCACCGCCGACACCGCGGTGATCGGCAAGGGCATCATGTCGGCCTGGATCTCCACCATGACCACCGCAGTCTTCGCGGCCGATCCCGATTGCCGTCGTATCCTCGGCGATCCCGACCACCGCAACGTGGCGATCGGGCGCAGTCTGGCCAAGGCCGGGTTCCAGCTGATCGGCGAGATCGATGTCCGCCCCGATCGGCGGATCGCCTTGCATTATGTTCCGCGCACTCCGGACGACATGGTCGCGCCGCGCTGAGACACACAGCCGAGCACAGGAAAAGAGCCCCTTTCCGTCGAGTTCTCGACCGGAGGGGCTCTTTTCGTGCGAGCTCAGCGAGCGATAGCGGTAGCCCGTGCCCGGGCGGGCACCGTCTGTAGCACCCGGTCCGAGAGTTCGCCGAGGCAACTGAGATTCGGGAATCCCGGCCCCTGCGCCATCGCGGCCATATTCGGGAGATAGAGCTTCCCGCCGAGCCCGGTGACGGCCAGGTCGTAGCCGATCGACGATTCGATCCGCGACTGCGTCAACGCTCCGCCGACAGCGAGTTCGAGCAGATCCGCGGTTCGCTGATCGAACATCTCGAGGAACCACAGCGGCTGACCACCGGTGGCATCCACCACCAGATCGAAGTTGTGCACCTGATCGGCCCGCAACTCGTTGCTCAGCGTCAAGGCCACCGATTCACCCTGCGGCACGATCTTGGTGACCCGGCCCTGCAAGTGGTGAACGCGGTTGTCGCCCAGCAGGCTTTCCTGCACGCGCACCGAGAACACCCCGCGGTCGGTGCGCCGGATCACGTCGCGGCGTTCCTGAATACTCAGCGCCGCCCACTTCACGGGATCGCTGAACAGCGAGTTCTCGAAGAAGCTCTCGCCGCGGGTGTAGAGGGTGGCCAGCGGGGAGATCACCGAGATGGTGAGCATCTCGTGGCGAACCAGCTCGTCCAGCGCCGAGCCGCCGGTCTCGCCACCACCGATCACCGCGGCGCGCGAGGCCGCGGGCAGCGTGCGTTTGCCCGCCCGGTCCCAGAATTCGGCGATGCTGAGCACGCGCGGATGATCGAGGAGCGCGCGGCTGCTGCGGCCGGGGCCGGTGATCATCAGGCCGTCGGCGGTCAGCTCACTGCGCGCGCCGTCGGCGTCGACCACGTCGACCTGCCACTGCTCACCATCGCCGTGACTGATTCGCGCCACGCGCCCGAGCACCAACTCGAGGTCGATGGACTTCGCCACCCACTGCAAGTACTTGGCCCACACATGGTGCTGCGGGCTCGGCCTGCCTCGGTCGATCCACTCGGCGTAGGTGCCGTGTTCGATCAGGAACGTGGTCCAGCTGAAAGCGGCCATGGCATGGTCGATGTCGCGGTTGCGCCCGCGCGCCCAGGTGGAGTGGTACGGAAAGCCGATGTCCTTCTCGGGGCTGGTGCCCAGACGGTGCTGTCCGTCGGTCCAGCCGCCGGTGGGCAGCCAGTTGCCGCCGACCGCATGCGCCTCGACCACGACGACGCGCGGAGCGGGCATCCCCAATGAGCGCAGAACGTGCGATTTAGTCGCCACCGCAAGGGCTTTCGGCCCTGCGCCGACTACCAGGAGGGTTTCCACCGGTTCGTTCTCCACTCTCTCACGCACAGCCAGGAAACAGGGTCAGACCCCGGATGCAGTTCATAACTCGCCCGTCTACCCAGCCTACCTTTGCATAGGCTTACCTTATTTAACCACCGAGGCGGACAAACAAGTGTCGTTAGGCTAACCTAACGATATGGGTAAGGGATTGAATGGTCTGATAACCAAGGCCTGGGGCGGCGCCGACTACCGGCTGACGGTGACGTCCAACGAGCAGATCACCGACAAGTTCATCCGCATCGGCTTCACCGCGGGCGGCCTGCTCGCCGACCACCCGGTGCATCCGACCCAGTGGATCCGCCTGTGGATTCCCGACGCGACCAGCGACAAGCTGCATCACCGCGGCTTCACCCTGGTCGACCAGAACCCCGCCGACGACACGATGAGCATCGACTTCGCCCTGCACAACGGCCCGGCGGCCGACTGGGCCCGCCGCGCGAAGCCGGGCGACCTCCTCGATGCCACGGTGCTCGGTTCGGACTTCCAGCTCCCCGAGCAGACACCCAGCGAGTACGTGATCTTCGGCGACACCGCCTCGCTGCCCGCCATCAACTCGCTGCTCGACGCCATCGGCGACACCCCCGCGCGCGTCTGGCTGGAATGGCAGTACGAGTCCGACCAGACCATCCCGGTCAGCAACAAGCCCCACCACACCCTCACCTGGCTCCAGCGCGTCGACGACGGCCGCCTGCTGCGTGAGGCCGCCCAGGAAATCACCTGTGTCCCTGGCACTTACGGATGGGTCACCTGCGACGGGCACACCACCCGCTCGATCGTGAAGACCCTCAAGACCCAGCACGCCCTGCCCAAGACCTCGATCAAGGCGCAGGCCTACTGGAAGTAACGGTCTGCCTGCGCGGCTTCTGAACCGCCGCGGTGCGTGCGCCGGATCCCGGCGAGTACTGTGGCGAGCTCCGTCCGTATCACGGTGGGGAGCCGACATGCAGTTCAAACAGTCGAGCAAGCTGGGCAACGTTTCCTATGAAATCCGCGGCCCGATAGCCGAGCACGCCGCTCGGCTAGAGGTCGAGGGACACCGGGTGGTCAAGCTCAATACCGGTAACCCGATGCAATTCGGGTTCGACGCACCGTCGGAGCTGCTGCGCGACATCATCGCCAACCTGCCGGCGTCGGCGGGCTACGCGACCTCGAAGGGGTTGCTGTCCGCCCGGCGCGCGGTGGTGCAGTACTACGAGGGCCGCGGGGTGGACGACCTCGAGATCGAGAACGTCTTCCTCGGCAACGGGGCCTCCGAGCTCATCATGATGGCGATGACCGCGCTCATCGAGAACGGCGACGAAGTCCTCGTCCCCGCACCGGACTTCCCGTTGTGGACCGCCGCGGTGCATCTCAACGGCGGCAAAGCGGTGCACTACCTGTGCGATGAGGGCGCCGACTGGTATCCCGACATCGCCGATATCGCGGCCAAGATCACCGACCGCACGCGGGCCATCGTGATCATCAACCCGAACAATCCGACCGGCGCGGTGTATCCGGCCGAGGTGCTCGAGCAGATGCTCGAGCTCGCCCGCCAGCACAATCTGATCGTGTGCTCCGACGAGATCTACGACAAGATCCTCTACGACGACGTCACCCACACTGTCACCGCCTCGCTCGCGCCCGATCTGCTGTGTCTGACGTTCAACGGTTTGTCGAAGGCCTACCGCCTGGCCGGCTTCCGGTCCGGCTGGCTCTCCGTGTCCGGGCCGACCCGTCATGCCGAGAGCTACCTCGAAGGCTTGACGATGCTGTCGGGGTTGCGGCTGTGCGCGAATGTGCCTGCGCAGCAAGCCATTCAGGCAGCGCTCGGCGGGCATCAGAGCATCCACGAACTCACCCTGCCCGGTGGGCGGCTACTCGAACAGCGCGATCGCGCCTGGACTGCCCTCAATGCGATTCCGGGTGTGTCGTGCGTGAAGCCCAAGGGCGCGCTGTACGCCTTCCCCAAACTCGACCGTGCGACCTATCGGATCGACAACGACGAGAAGTTCGTGCTGGATCTCTTGCTGGCGACCAAGATTCACGTGGTGCAGGGCACCGGCTTCAACTGGCCCGCACCCGACCACTTCCGCATCGTCACCCTGCCGCAAGCCGATGAACTCGATCAGATCATCGGCCGGATCGGCGAATTCCTCTCCACCTACCAGCAATAACATCAGCGGCTGGCGCCGCACTTCTCGGCCCTGTTCCCCGCCTCTTCCCTCCCTCCGGGTACTCCTTCGTCGCACCCTCCACTCAGTCCAGAGGCGGGCGGGCCGAGAAGCCTTGGCGGTGTCGCAACACCGCCAAGGCGCTCGTCGTCAGGCCGGGGACGGTTCCAGGCGCCAGCCGGTGGCCCGTTCGCGCTCGTTCCAGAAGGCGGCGTAGCGGCCGTTCAGGGCGAGCAGCTCCGCGTGGGTACCGCGTTCGGAGATGCGGCCGGAGTCCAGGAACAGGATCTGGTCGGCGTGGGCGATCGTCGAGAGACGGTGCGCGACCACGAGAACTGTTTTGTCCCTGGTGAGTTCGTGGATGCCACGGACCACGACGGCTTCACTGTGTGGGTCGAGCGCGCTGGTCGCCTCATCGAGCAGCACGATCGGGGCGTCCTTGAGCAGGGCACGTGCGATCGAGACCCGTTGACGCTCACCACCGGACAGCGAGGTACCACCTTCGCCGACGGCGGTGTCGAAACCGTCGGGCAGCCGCTCGACGATCTCGTCGACCCTGGCGGCTGCGGCCGCGCGCCGCAGGTCGTCGTCGTCTGCGTCGGGTTTACCGATGCGGATGTTCTCGGCGACCGAGCGGTTGAACAGGTAGACGTTCTGGAAAACCAGGGCGAGCTGGTCGAGCAGGGTGTCCGACGGCTGTTGACGCACATCGTGTTCGCCGACCGACACCACGCCGGAGTCCACGTCGTAGAAGCGGGCGGCGAGTCGGAGCAGGGTGGTTTTGCCGGAGCCGCTCGGACCGACGATGGCGGTGGTGGTGCCTGCCGGGACGGTGAAGGTCAGGTCGGACAGGACCGGTTCGTCGGGACGGTAACCGAAGTTCACCCCGTCGAAGACCACCGCGGGCGCACCGGGCGTGACCGGCTCGGTGGGACTTGGCAGCGGCGATTCGGCAAGCAGGTCGGTGATGCGGTCGGCGGCCGCGGCGGCCGAGCGCAGGGCGGTGCCCAGCTGGGCGGCCTGGTTCACCGGTTCGATGAAGCGCGCGCTCACCGCGATCAGCGCGATCGCCGCGGCGGCCGAGACCGAACCGTCGGTCACCTGCACGACCGCGATGTAGGCCAGCACCAGGAACACGGCCTGGACGAACAGCGCGAAGACGATCAGGCCGGGCACTGTCGCGACCATCATCTTCAGCACGGCCGAACGTTGCTGCACCAGTGCGGAATCCAGCTTCTTGTTCCCGGTTCCGACGGCACCGAATGCCCGCAGCACCGGCTGCGCCTGCGCGAATTCGACCACCCGCGAATCGGCTTCGGCCGCGGCGGCGTGCAGGCGCGCGTCGGCGCCGGTGTAGGCGCGGTTCGCGAGATTGTTCACCAGGTAGAGCACCGGCGCGGCGAGCAACATCGCCACCCCGATCCGCCAGTCGATGAACAGCATGCCGATCGCGACGACCAGCGGCACGATGATGCCGGTGAGCACCTTGGCGAGCAGGTAGGCGATCAGGCCCTGCATTTCGCGGACCTGCTCGACCATCACCCGCGAGAGCGGGCCCGCGTCACGGTCTTCGAACCAGCCCAGCGGCAACGCGTTCAGCTGATCGCCGAGGCGGGTCTGCAAACCGCGCTGCATGCCGAGACCGATGCGCAGACCGATCACAGCCTGCAGGAAACCGAACACGACCACACCGGCAACGGCGGCGGTCATCGCCAGCGCCCACAGCCAGGCGTCGCTCAGGTTGTCACCGAACAGCGCCTCCAGCACGGGGACCAGCAGCAGATAGGCGATCGCCTGGAAGAACGCCTGGAGCACGATAACGGCGAGCAGGCGCGGGATCAGCGGGGCGAACTCGTCGGGGACGAGGCGGAAAACCTTGCGAATCATCGTGTTTCCTCCACCAGGGCGAGCGTGCCGAGCGCGGCTTCGTTGATCTCCCACAGCTGCTGGTACAGCCCGCCCGCGGCGCGCAACTCGGGGTGGGTGCCCTGTTCGACGATGGCGCCGTTGTCCAGCACCAGGATTCGGTCCACACCGGTGATGGTGTGCAGACGGTGCGCGATCACCAGCACTGTGCGTCCGGCGACCAAGGCCGCCAGCGCGTCCTGGACGGCGGCTTCGGATTCGGGATCGGCGAAGGCAGTGGCCTCGTCGAGGACGAGCACCGGAGTGTCGGCCAGCAGGGCGCGGGCGATCGAAAGACGCTGTGCCTCACCGCCGGACAGGGTGGCGTCGACACCGATCTCGGAGTCGTAGCCGCGAGGCAGCGCCAGGATCCGATCGTGGATCTGGGCTGCCGTGGTCGCGCGCTCGATGGCTTCGTCATCGGCGTCGGGACTGGCCAGCAGGAGGTTCTCGCGGATCGAACCGCGAATCAGGCGGACATCCTGGAAGACGAATCCGACAGTGCGGTACAGCTCTTCGCTGGTGAACTCGCGAATATCGCGGCCGTCGATGGTGATTCGGCCCGCGCCGACGTCGTAGAAGCGGGGCAGCAGTTTCGCCAGTGTCGACTTGCCGGAACCACTAGGGCCGACCAGCGCGGTGATCGTGCCGGGAGTCAGTTCGAGGTCGATGCCGCGCAGCACGTCATGGCCGGTGCGGTAGGCGAATTCGACACCTTCGAAGCGAACGATTCCGGTCTCGGCGGTGGCTTCGGTCGCGACGGTCTCCAATTCCGGTGTCTGCATCAGTTCGTGCAGGCGCAGCGCCGCGGCACCACCAGCGCGCAAGGCCTGCGAACCGTAGCCCAGGCCGAGCAGCGAACTGCCGATACCCAGCCCCACCAGCAGGAACGGCAACATGTCCAGGGGATCCACCCAGCCGAGGCCGACCCCGGCGAGCCCGCCGAGGACCACCACCAGCATGACGAACACCGGCATCACCACGATGTCGGAGGCCGACTGCACGCGGATGATCGGCATCTTCATCCGATGCGCCGCCTGGACCTGGCCGTCGACGGCGTCCTGGAATTCCTTGTGCGCCTTGCCCGCCTGACCGAACGCGCGCACCACCTGGATGCCGTCGACGAACTCGATGGTCGCCTCGACGGTGCGGCGCTCCCAGCGGGTGTAGACCGCGAGACGGTCGCGGCCGTCGCGGTCCATGATCTTGCCGAACAGGACGAAGTAGGCGATCAGCGGAATCAGCAGCACCAGGGTGAGCCGCCAGTCGACGGTGAACAGGTAGCCGAGGGTGACCAGCGGCACCACCAGTGCGCCGACGAACTCGAGCCTGGCATGCGCGACCAGGTAGTGCAGAGCCTCGACATCGTCGCGCAGGTAGTTCTTGACCTCGCCGGAGCTGCGCTCGCCGAACCAGCCGAGCGGTACCCGGGTGAGCTTGCTCGCGAGCAGCCGGCGCAGGGTGAGCTGGTAGCCGGCGTCGACCGCGTGCGACCACGTCAGCGCGAGGGCCTGCAGCAGCGCCCGCGCCACGAGCACGATCACGGCCGCGCCGAACAGCCACCACACGCGGTCGGTGTCGACCGGGGTGTTCAGCAGTTCACGGCAGGCCGCCACGATCAGCAGGAACGGGACCACCGAGCAGACCGACGCCACGGCCACGATCAGGCTCGCCATCGTGAGCATGCCCGATACCGGTGCCAGAATCTCCTTGCGCGCCTGCGCTTCCCGCTGCTTCTGCGCTTTCGCGGCCGCCTTGGGCAGCCGGTTCCCCGACTCCGCCCCCGGCGGCGGCGCTACCTGCACCGTCATATCGTTCTCGCCTCTCGACCTGTCCGCGGCAACTCCGCCAAAGGTAGGTTAGCCTAAGTTGAGCGGTTGTGGCCGACCGGGGAAGGTTGCGTGAACTGCCAGTCAACCCGTCGGCATTTCGCATTTTCGGGCGTAATTTCCTCCCTACCTCTTGATCTCGTGTAGCGGTGGGAGAACGAAAATGTTTGTCACGTCAATCATTTCAGCAATTGCCGACTGCCATTCCGATCCCGGAAAGCTCTCGCCCGAACAAGCGCATCGGGCGATGCAGATACACCTGGAATGCAGCGTCGACCTGTGCCGGGTACGACGGCGTGCGCGCCACGTCCTCGTCGAAGCGAAACTGATGGTGCTCGATCAGCGGGCGGGCTAGCGATTGGTCAGCGGCTTCGACTTCCAGGCCACCCTGGACTACGACGCATCGGGTCTGATCGGCGACTACCCGGGACTCGCCACGCGCGCCGCCTGAACCCCACGGCGAATCACGATCACCGGACAGACCACACTTGCTCCTATGCGACGTAGGCAGCAGCCGCCGCTGCCGAAACGGCACGGCCTAGATCCCGCCCGGCTCCGGCTCCCCGAGGACGGGCAGTGGCCGACCGTGCGCGACCACCTCGTCGAGCGGCTGCCTCGGGTGGATCCGGCCAGAATCGACGCGATGCTGGTGGCGGGCGAGATCGTGGATCTGGCGGGTCCGCTGGCACCGGACGCGCCGTTCGTACCGGGCGGTGCCGTGTGGTTCCACCGCGATCTGCCCACCGAGACCGAGGTGCCCTTCGAGATCGGCATCGTGCACCGCGACGACGACATCCTCGTGATCGACAAGCCGCACTTCCTGGCGACAATCCCGCGTGGCCAGCACATCCTGCAGACCGCGCTGGTGCGGCTGCGCAACGAGCTCGAACTGCCCGACCTGATCCCGGCGCACCGACTGGACCGGGTCACCGCGGGCCTGCTGCTGTTCGTGGTGAATCCGGCGCGACGCGGGGCCTATCAGACGATGTTCCACCGCAAGACCGTGCGCAAGGAGTACGAGGCCATCGCGCCCTACGATCCCGCGCTCGAGCTGCCGCGGATCGTGCGCAGCCGGATCATCAAAGAGAAGCAGGTGCTCGCCGCTTTCGAGGTGGACGGTGAGCCCAATGCCGAGACGGAGGTGGCGTTGGTCGAGCACCGCGACGGGCTCGGGCGCTACCGGCTTCGCCCGCACACCGGGCGAACTCATCAGCTGCGGCTCCATATGAACGGGCTCGGCGTGCCGATTCTCGGCGACGATTTCTATCCGGTGGTCACCGATAAACCGGTCGACGAATACACCCGGCCGTTGCAATTGCTGGCGGCTTCGCTCGAATTCACGGATCCGATCAGCGGAGTGCCACGGCGGTTCGAGACCCGGCGCACACTACAGGCGTGGACCGATATGGCCGGATGGTCCGGATCGGCTGTCGAGTAGCTCACAGCACGGCGAATCCTCCTTGATCTTGGTGGGCGCACTCCGGGCCGCTCAACGCTGGGGTCGGCGCGTTGTCCCGCATTCACCGGACCGTTTTCATTTCGTGATATTTCCGTACACTCGGTCGGGTGCCCGTACCCGCCGTCGCCGATTCCCGGCCGAAGCTGCATGCCTACATCGATATCGCGGTGGTTGTCGTCGTGCTGGCAGGCACCAATCTGATCGCGCATTTCACGACAGCCTGGGCCAATATCGTCATCGTCCCCATCGCGGCATTCGCGCTCTTGGCGCTGATGCGCAAGCGCGGACTCGGCTGGTCCGAACTCGGACTCTCACCCAGGCACTGGAAGCGCGGGACGGTGTACGCGCTCGGCGCGGTCGCGATCGTGCTGACCGCGGTCGCGATCGGCGCTCTCCTACCGCTCACCAGGCCGTTCTTCCTCGCTGATCGATACGCGACGATTTCCGGCGCCCTGATCGCGTCGATGATCGTCATCCCGTTGCAGACGGTGATCCCCGAAGAACTCGCCTTCCGCGGCGTACTACACGGCACCCTCGATCGGGTCCTCGGCGTCCGTGGGCTCTTCGCGGCCGGATCGCTGATGTTCGGCCTCTGGCACATCGCCTCGTCGTTCGGCCTGACCTCCGGGAACAAGGGCCTGGCGGGCATCGTCGGCGGCGGCCTCCTCGGCCAGCTCGCCGGAATCGCCCTCGCCGTCGCCGCGACAGCCGCCGCGGGCGTGGTGTTCACCTGGTTGCGCCGCCGCAGCGGCAGCCTGCTCGCCCCGATCGCCCTGCACTGGTCGCTCAACGGTGCGGGCGCGCTCGCAGCGGCCCTCGTCTGGCACACCGCGCTGCGCTGAACCGCCACGCCGAAAAACGGCTGCTCCGCGACGATTTCCGATTTCTGAATTCCGGCGTGTCGCTGCCGGGAATTCGGCGGAATCGACCCGTTGTCGTTGACCGGGGCACGGTCGGCGTTTACGCTCTCTGGCAATCACACATATGTTCGATAGTCCATATGTTCGAGTGGCGGAAGGCGCGATATGTCCGACGATCGGTTGAGCGAGAATGCCGCGATCGCGCCGAACACCGAGATCACCGCGCTCGCCCAGCAGGTCGCGACGGCTCGCGACAAGCTCCCCCTGCAACACGACACCGCCCTCTACGACGCGCTCTCCGACGACGAGATCCGCGCGGAACGCGAGCTGGCCGAATGGATTCGGGCCCAGCGCCGTCAACAGCGGCGTCGCGCCATCGTCGACGAACTCGCCGCCGATCAGCGCGACCGGCGCACCGGCACACTCATCCGCCGCACCGACGAAGCCGACGCGCGCTGGCATCGCAAGGCATTGGCCGCCCGACGGCGGGTCTCCAGCGCCGATGCCCGGCTCGCGCAGCTGTATCGGCGAGCGGAGTGGTCCTCGCGCGCGCTGATCGGCGTCGTCATCCTCGGGATGGTGTGGGCGGGGGTCAACGTGCAGCACAACCTCGTGCCGAGCGGTGACATGAGCGACCCGCTCTACTGGCTCAGCTTCGGCATCGAGGCGATGATCTCGATCCCGATCATTGTCATCATGATCGCCGCAACCACCGCCGCCCGCTGGGGCCGCGAACTCGAACGCGGCAAGGTACTCGTGTTCGAACTCGCCCTGCTCGGCACCACCGTCGCCCTCAACGCGGGTCCCCACTTGGCCTCCGGATCCTTCGGTCGCGCAGCCGAATTCGCCATCGCGCCGGTGATGGTGGGGGTGGTGATCTGGCTGCACGCCTGGGTGTCGGCGCGGTACGCGTTGTTGATCGAGAGCGCCTCGGTGGAATTGCCAGGCGACACCAGCTACTCCCCCGCTGAGCGGATCATGTCGCCGGCTCTGAGGTCGACGCCGGAAGGTGCGCTGCACGGTGCCGAGCCCGTTGCCGGTGTCGAGACCGCTGCCGGTGTGCAGGCCGTTGCCGGTGTCGAGACCGCTGCCGGTGTGCAGGCCGTTGCCGGTGTCGAGACCGCTGCCCGTGGGGAGGCCGTCGCTCCGCCCGCGGAAACGGCCGCGGTGGATCACGAGACCGTCGAAACACCGGCCCGACCGGCCGCTTCAGAGGCCGCGCCGGACCTGGATCCGCTGGTCGCCGAGGCCGAGCGAATCGCCGCGGCGGCGGCCGAGCGCAGCTACCCGCACGGACTTCGCCGGCCCTCCACCGACAAGCCGAACGCCCCCGGCACTCTCGAACTCATCCACAAGGCGGCCGCCGACCATCGCCGCAACGGCACCGAGCACGCCACCCGAACCAACGGTGCCGCCTCGACCTTGCGGCGAATACCTGTCACCACCGCCACGCAGTCCCCCGCGGGCGAAGCGACCGGCACCGACCCCGTTCCCGAGGCGACGATGCACGCCGGCACCGTCGCCCGTGACCCTGATGGCGACACGGCACCGAGCACCGATCCGGTAGCGGTGCACAATGATCCACAGCCACCCGCCGCGGAGCCGGAGCAGCTGACCCTCACCGCCGAGCTCGCCGAGCAAGTGGTCCCCCACGCCGAGCCCGAGTCCCCTCAGCCCGAGTCCGCCGCGGACACCGAGCCCCCGGCCACGACCCCGCCTGCCGCTCAGCCGGTCCCGGTCGCCGTCCAGCTGGTCCCGGTCGCGCCGACCACACCCGCCGCCGAACCCCCGGCCCCGGGTCCCCCCGTCGACTACCCCGCGGCGAAAACCGCCGACCCGGTTGACGCCGAACTCGACACCGACGAACCCGACGAAGACCTCCCTGCCCCCGACGATGTCGATTTCGACGAGGACACCGAAGTCAGAGCGCTGGCCCGAAAGATCGCCCACCGCAGCCCCTTACGCCTGACCCTCGACCAGATCGAGGAGATCCTCGAACTCACCGACCAGTCCTGGTCGGCCCGCAGCATCGGCAGCGAAGTCGGCGTCCCCAGCAGCACTGTCACCAACATCGTCGAATTCGCCCACAAGATCCGCCAGCCCTACGCCTTCACCGGCTGACACAGCACCGGGCGACCACGCCGATCACCGGCCACAGCGCGCTGACAACCATGCCCCGACATGATGCCGACCCGAGCGGTCCAGCACGCGAACTCGTTTATGCCCCAGTAGCTTTAGAGTTTCACGCACCGAGAATTCGGCGCCGCCGTTGCGGAAGCCGCCTGCCGATATGCGTCCACTCGGAGGGGGAACTGATGACAGACAGCAGCACAGACGAGAGGAAAGCCGCACTCGATGCCGAGCTCATAGCGGCCGGTCAGAGCAGGATCGCCGACAAGTTCACTCGGCAATGGGCGCGCCGTGCGGCCGTGGACCCAACTCAGCTCGCCGCGAACCCGTCCGCCGAGATCTCACCGCGTAGGCGCAGCGACAGGCGCCTGACGATCGCCCGGCGCGAGGAAGTTCCGCGGCTGTTCAAAGGCTGGCTTCTTGCCGCCGTGTTCTTCTCGCTCTGGGCCCTGCCGGTCGCGATCGATCTCTTCGGTGTGGCGCACCCGCTGCTGGTAGCTGTCCTCCTCGGCGCGAGCCTGTGGGGTATCCGCCACATCATGACGCCGCGCGTGTTGAGGCCGTTCAGCTCCACCGAACGGAAGCAGCTCCGATCGGGAGCTTTCAGCTGGCCGACGACACCCGCCCACCTGCACAAGCGATTCATCAATCACCTTGCCTTGCGCGAACAATGGACCGCCGCGGCCGCCCGAAACACCTGCGTCGGCCCTGCCGCCTATGGCGGCACCGCGACCTACGCGTGGCGAGAAGCTCAGCTTGTCGGTCTCGCGGAGGTTGTCGCCGCACAGATCCGCGCGGACCACACATGGCACAGCACCGTAGGCGATGTCCACCGCGCGCGTATCGACCTCAACGGCACCTTGGACGACATCAACGCCAGGGCCTACCGAATCTGGCTCGTCCATGCGAACACGATTCGACCACTTACCGTTAGCCCAGCAGGCCGTGCGGTCACCGCGCATCAAGCCGATCTTCGACGAACCGCCGACGCAGCATGGGACGCCCTGACCGATCGAGTCCTGATCCTCGCCGGGTACCGCGACCAGCTCGCCGCGATCGGACAAACCATCACAGCGATATCGCTGATCCAGAGTGATCTCGATCTACTGTCCACCGTCCGTGCTCGGAGCACCGACGAGCTCGCCCGCCAACTTCACATCGACGCGGCCATGAGCGAACTCGAGAACAGCGATCTAGCGGGCCGAAACCTCGAACTCGGCAACCTCCGCGCGGTCCTCGAAACCCAGCTCACAGACCTGCGCGCGCAACTCCTCGACGCCAACTTTCCATTGCCGTTGGACACTGGTGTCGCATAGCTCGCCGAGCGACCTTGCCGGGAGGACCGCCCAGGGTGCGCGACGACGAAGGCCCGCTTCCCCATCAGGGAAACGGGCCTTCGTACTACAACGATCTCGATGGATCGAGGAGCGACCTTACTTGGCCTTCTCCAGGACCTCGACCAGACGCCAGCGCTTGGTAGCCGACAGCGGACGGGTCTCCATCAGCTGAACGTGGTCGCCAACGTGGGCGATCTCGTTCTCGTCATGCGCCTTCACCTTGGAGGTGGTGCGAATGATCTTGCCGTAGAGCTTGTGCCGGTGACGGTCTTCCAGCTCGACGACGATCGTCTTGTTCATCTTGTCGGAGACAACGTAGCCGCTGCGTACCTTGCGGCTGTTGCGCTCTTCGGTGTTCTCGCTCATGCCGCATCTCCCTTGCCAGCGGGCGCCGTGGCCAGGCCGAGCTCGCGCTCACGCATGACCGTGTAAATGCGCGCGATCTCGTGGCGGACGACGCGCAGTCGACGGTTGTTGTCGAGCTGACCCGTCGCCATCTGGAAGCGCAGGTTGAACAGCTCTTCCTTCGACTCGCGCAGGCGTGCCACGAGCTCTTCTTCGTTGAGCTCACGGAGCTCTGCGGCCGGTGTTTCGGTAGCCATCAGAACTGCTCCTCCCTGGTCACGATCCTGCATTTCATCGGGAGCTTGTGCATCGCGCGGCGCAGGGCCTCACGAGCGGTCTCCTCGTTGGGGTAAGACATCTCGAACATGACCCGACCGGGCTTCACGTTCGCGACCCACCACTCCGGCGAACCCTTACCGGAACCCATGCGGGTTTCGGCCGGCTTCTTCGTGAGCGGACGGTCGGGGTAGATGTTGATCCAGATCTTGCCGCCACGCTTGATGTGGCGGGTCATTGCGATACGCGCCGACTCGATCTGACGGTTGGTGACGTAGGCGGGCTCGAGAGCCTGGATGCCGTACTCACCGAAGGCCACCGCGGTGCCGCCCTTGGCCATGCCGGAGCGACCGGGGTGGTGCTGCTTGCGGTGCTTGACCCTACGGGGCATCAGCATGCGTCAGCCCTCCTTGTTCTCTGCCGGAGCCTCCGCCACTGCAGTGGCGGCGCGACCGACCTCGGTGCTGGTCGCCGTGGTGCCAGTGGCGCCGGACCGACGAGGGCGGCTCGGACGCTCGCGACGCGGGCGTTCCGGAGCAGCGGCGGCGGCGGTCAGTTCACGACGACCACCGACGATGTCACCCTTGTAGATCCAGACCTTCACACCGATGCGACCGAAGGTGGTCTTGGCCTCGTAGAGGCCGTAGTCGATGTCCGCACGCAGCGTGTGCAGCGGAACACGACCTTCACGGTAGAACTCCGAGCGCGACATTTCGGCGCCACCGAGGCGGCCCGAGCACTGCACACGGATGCCCTTGACGTTCGGCGAACGCATGGCCGACTGAATGGCCTTACGCATCGCACGACGGAACGCCACACGGTTGGACAGCTGCTCGGCAACACCCTGAGCAACCAGCTGCGCATCCGACTCGGGGTTCTTGACCTCGAGGATGTTCAGCTGAACCTGCTTCTTGGTGAGCTTCTCCAGCTCGGCGCGGATGCGGTCGGCTTCCGCGCCACGACGACCGATCACGATGCCGGGACGCGCGGTGTGGATATCCACACGGACGCGATCACGGGTGCGCTCGATCTCGACCTTCGAGATACCGGCCCGCTCCATGCCAGTGGCGAGGAGCTTGCGGATCTGAACGTCTTCCTTCACGTATTCCGCGTACTGCTTGTCCGCGTACCAACGCGACTTCCAGTCGGTGGTGATACCGAGGCGGAAGCCATGGGGGTTAATTTTCTGTCCCATTTACTTTGCCCCTCCCTTCCGGCGGCTACGAGTGGCAGCGCCGGTGGTGGGCACGCTCTCGACCTCGATGGTGATGTGGCTGGTGCGCTTGCGAATCCGGAACGCACGGCCCTGGGCCCGCGGCTGGAAACGCTTCATGGTGGCGCCCTCGTCGACAAAAGCAGTCGAGATGACCAGGGTGGCCGGGTTGAGGCCGAGGTTGTTCTCGGCGTTCGCCGCGGCCGAAGCCACGACCTTGGCCACGGGCTCGCTGGCAGCCTGCGGTGCGAACCGCAGGATCGCCAGCGCGTCCTCGACGCTCTTGCCGCGGACCAGGTCCACGACTCGACGGGCCTTCATCGGGGTGACCCGAACGTGCTTGGCGGTGGCGCGTGCAGTCGGGTTCTGAATGGTTTCAGTCATCGCCGCTTGCTCTTCCGGTCGTCCTTGACGTGGCTCTTGAACGTCCTGGTCGGCGCGAACTCACCGAGCTTATGGCCGACCATGTTGTCCGAGATGAACACCGGAACGTGCTTGCGACCGTCGTGGACGGCGAAAGTGTGTCCGATGAAATCGGGGATGATGGTCGAGCGACGCGACCAAGTCTTGATGACCTGCTTCGTGCCCTTTTCGTTCTGCACGTCCACCTTCGCGAGGAGGTGGTCGTCGACGAACGGGCCCTTCTTGAGGCTGCGTGGCATTTCTTACCTCCTCCTTAGCGCTTCTTGCCGGTCTTACGACGGCGAACGATGAGCTTGTCACTCGGGCGGTTGGGCTTGCGGGTGCGGCCCTCAGGCTGACCCCACGGGGAGACCGGGTGGCGACCACCGGAGGTCTTACCCTCACCACCACCGTGCGGGTGGTCGACCGGGTTCATGACGACACCACGGACGGTAGGCCGACGGCCCTTCCAGCGCATACGGCCGGCCTTGCCCCAGTTGATGTTCGACTGCTCGGCGTTACCCACCTCGCCGACCGATGCGCGGCAGCGCACGTCGACACGGCGGATTTCACCCGAAGGCATACGAAGGGTCGCGTACGGCCCTTCCTTGCCCAGCAGCTGAATGCTCATTCCAGCGGAACGAGCCAACTTGGCGCCGCCGCCCGGACGCAGCTCCACGTTGTGAATCGTGGTACCGGTCGGGATGTTGCGCAGCGGCAGGTTGTTACCCGGCTTGATGTCGGCCGTGGGGCCGGACTCGATCGGGCTGCCCTGCTTGATGCCCTTCGGCGCGATGATGTAGCGCTTCTCGCCGTCGGCAAAGTGCAGCAGTGCGATGTTGGCGGTGCGGTTGGGGTCGTACTCGATGTGAGCGACCTTGGCCGGGATGCCGTCCTTGTCCAGTCGACGGAAGTCGATGACGCGGTAGGCACGCTTGTGACCGCCACCGCGGTGACGCGTGGTGATGCGACCGTGCGCGTTACGACCACCGGACTTGGTGAGCGGGCGCAGCAGCGACTTCTCCGGCGTCGACCGGGTGATCTCGGCGAAGTCCGAGACGCTCGAGCCACGACGGCCCGGCGTTGTCGGCTTGTACTTACGGATTGCCATGAGTTCTTCTCGCTTTCTGGAGTCCCAGGCGCTTACGCGACCGGTCCTCCGAAGATCTCGATGGGCTTGCTATCGGCCGAGAGGGTCACGAGTGCGCGCTTGGTGTCCTTGCGCTTTCCGTAACCGAATTTGGTCCGCTTGCGCTTGCCCTGACGGTTGGCGGTATTGACGCTGGTGACCGTGACGCCGAAAACCTTCTCAACGGCGATCTTGATCTGCGTCTTGTTCGAGTCCGGGTGCACCAGGAAGGTGTAGGTGCCTTCCTCGATCAGCCCGTAGGACTTCTCCGAGATGACCGGTGCGAGCAGGATGTCGCGGGGGTCGGCGATGGTGGTCACTTGCTCTCCTCCTGGGCCGCCTCGGCGGGACCGTGAACGAACGCGTTCAGGGCCTCGACGCTGAACACCACGTCGTCACTGTTGAGGACGTCGTAGGTGTTGAGCTGATCCGGGGCGATCGGCAGCACGTTCTCCAGGTTCGCCACGCTCTTCCACGCGGCGACGTCCTCGCGGCCGACGACGACCAGGAACTTCTTGCGGCCCGAGAGCTCGGCCAGGAAGTTCTTGGCAATCTTGGTCGACGGGTTCTGACCCGAGACCAGTTCGGTGATCACGTGGATGCGCTCGTTGCGGGCCCGGTCGGAGAGGGCACCGCGCAGGGCGGCTGCCTTCATCTTCTTGGGGGTCCGCTGGCTGTAGTCACGCGGCTGCGGGCCGTGGACGACGCCACCGCCGGCGAACTGCGGCGCACGGGTCGAGCCCTGACGGGCGCGGCCGGTGCCCTTCTGCCGGTACGGCTTCTTGCCACCACCACGGACCTCGCCACGAGTCTTCGTGGAGTGGGTGCCCTGGCGAGCGGCGGCCAGCTGAGCGATAACGACCTGGTGCATCAGCGCGACGTTGGCGGTCACGTCGAAGATCTCCGAGGGGAGTTCGACGGTGCCTTCGGTCTTGCCGCCTGCGGCCTTAACGGTCAGCGTCAGGTTGGCCTTCTTGTCGAGGCTGGTCATGCGTGCGCACCACCCTTCACGGCGCTCTTGACGATCACGATGTTGCCCTTGCGGCCGGGGATAGCACCCTTGACCAGGAGCAAACCGTTCTCGGCATCGACCTTGTGAACCGAGAGGTTCTGCGTGGTGACGCGGTCGTTACCCATACGGCCCGACATGCGCATGCCCTTGAACACGCGGCCGGGAGTGGCACAGCCACCGATGGAACCCGGGCGACGGTGCACAGCCTGCGCACCGTGCGAGGCGCCCTGGCCCTTGAAGCCGTGACGCTTCATGGTGCCGGCGAAGCCCTTGCCCTTGCTGATTCCGGTCACGTCGACGTAGGTGCCCTCTTCGAAGACATCAGCCGAGAGTTCCTGGCCGATCTCGAAGGTGGAGGCATCCGCGACGCGGATCTCGGTGACGTGGCGGCGCGGGGTGACACCGGCCTTGGCGAACTGGCCGGAAGTCGGCTTGTTCACCTTGCGCGGGTCGATGGCGCCGAAAGCGATCTGCACGGCCGAATAGCCGTCGCGCTCCACGGTACGAATCTGGGTGACCACGTTCGGGCCCGCCTTGATGACGGTGACCGGGACGACGCGGTTCTTCTCGTCGAAGACCTGGGTCATGCCGAGCTTGGTGCCCAGGATGCCGGCTGCGGGCCGGTTCTTGTTGTCAGTCATTGTGTCTCGAGTCCCCGTCACTGAATGTTGACGTCGACGCTGGCCGGCAGGTCGATGCGCATCAGCGCGTCAACCGTCTTCGGCGTCGGGTCGAGGATGTCGATGAGGCGTTTGTGCGTGCGCATCTCGAAGTGTTCGCGCGAGTCCTTGTACTTGTGCGGCGAACGGATGACGCAGTAGATGTTCTTCTCGGTCGGCAACGGCACAGGCCCGACCACGCGGGCGCCGGTGCGGGTCACCGTTTCCACGATCTTGCGCGCTGACGCGTCGATCGCCTCGTGGTCATAGGCCTTGAGCCTGATGCGGATCTTTTGTCCCGCCACGCTAAGTGTCCTTTTCTCCGCTTTCCTTCGTGGTCACAGGAGCTGGCTCCCGCACCACCCTCAATTTGCACAGCCCGAACACAGAAAGACGCCTCAGCGTGGTTTCCCACTAAAGACCCGCAACCAGGGCGCACCAAAAGGCACTACCTAGTCCTCGCCGCTGTTCATCTGTCATGGTTCTCCGGCCCACGCGGTCGGGCGTGTCGCCCTAACGCTTATTCTCCGACCCAGGTCAGTTGCTCACCATCGGCCGGAAGTGCGTGGTACCGAACGTATCCACACCGGCTGACCGGCGAGATACAAACTACTGCTCCCCCCACCCAGGCCATCCGCTCCGAAGAGTGGGGATCCTGCGCAAGGCAACCCGAACAGTATGCACCATGCCGACGACGTCCTTCAAATCGGGGGTCATGAGGTATCGATCACGCCACCAAAGGGGCTACTACCTGGACCGCACCGCCGGCTGGGCTGTACCGAGCAATGGTAGCTGGCTCGTCGCCATACCTGGTCACCGGAGGGTTCCCCGCTACCTTACTTCTGAGTAAGATAGCGGACATGACACAGGAAACCGCGACCTACCGCGGCTGGAAGAAGCTGCCCGACAACCGCATCGGACACGCGCTGTTCTCGCTCGGCATGGTCGCCAGGGTCCCCTACTTCGGCACCGTGCTCCCCCAGGTGATTCGCCTCGAACCCGGCGTCTGCGAGGTGACCTCCCCGAAGTGGTTCGGCATCCACAACCACCTCGGCACCTTCCACGCGATCGCGGCCTGCAACCTCGCCGAGGTGGCGATGGGCATGCTCAGCGAGGCCACCGTTCCCACCACCCACCGCTGGATCCCCAAGTCGATGAACGTCCAGTACCTGGCCAAGGCGGAATCGGGCCTGCGCGCGGTCGCGAAACTCGACGAGATCCCGGACTTCACCGCGATCACCAAGGGCATGGAACTGACCGTCCCCGTCTCGATCTACGACAAGGACGGCATCGAGGTCGTCCACGCCGACATCACCACCTGGGTCTCGCCGCGCTGATTCCGGCCGGGGTAAACCGTTGCGTCGGTACGGTTCCCGAGCAGCCGGTGTTCGACGAGCGCGTGCACCCGGTCGGCTTGCGCGGGCTGCCCGCCCGCGGTGGAGTCGCCGCGCGGGCACCTGAGTGACTACCGGATCACAGGGTGCTTGCGCGGCGCGGACGCTGCCGATTGAATGCGGACGTGAGCGTTGCGCGGGAATTCGATATCTGTGTGGTCGGCCTTGGACCGGCTGGGCGGGGGCTGGCGCATCGGGCCGCGGTGGCCGGGTTGCGGGTCGCGGCGGTGGATCCTCGTCCGGAGCGACTGTTTCCCCCAACCTTTTCCTGCTGGGTGGACGAGCTCCCGGAGTGGTTGCCCGCGAGTGCGATCGCGCAGCGGATCGCGGCGCCGACGGTGTGGACCAAGGGTGAGCATCGGATCGAGCGGCCCTATTGCGTGTTGTCGAAAGCCGGGTTGCACGCGGCGCTGGCACTCGATGACGCGACCGTTTTCGCGGATCGGGCGCGGCGGGTGGATGCGCACCAGGTGGAGCTCGCGGACGGGACGGTGATCGCCGCGGGGGCGGTATTCGATACGCGGGGGCTGCCGACGTTGGGCAGGCGCAGGGCCGCTTCGGCGCACGGGATCTTCGTGGATGCGCAGACGGCGGCGCCGATGGTCGCCGAAGGCGAAGGGCTGCTGCTGGATTGGCGGCCGGAGAACGGGGCCGGTCCTGATGAGCCGCCGTCGTTCCTCTACGCGGTGCCGCTCGGGGACGGGACGGTGATCTTCGAGGAAACGAGCCTCGGGTTACGTGGCGGGATGCCGCAGCACGAGCTACGCAAGCGCACCTTGACAAGGCTCGCGGCCCACGGCATCCAGCTCACCGGCGACGAACCGCACGAAGCCGCCCACTATCCCCTGGATCAGCCGCCCCCGAAGCAGGGCACTGCGGTCGCGGTGCCCTTCGGCTCACGCGGCGGGATGATGCACCCGTGCACCGGCTACAGCGTGGCCGACTCACTCGCGCTGGCCGACACCGCCGTTGCCGCGGTGCAGCGCGGCGAGAACCCGATCGAGGCCTTGTGGCCGTGGCGGGCCAGGGCCGTGTACTGGATGCGCATGCGTGGCCTGTGGGGTCTCGGCCGGCTCACCACCGACCAGTCCATCGCCATGTTCGACGCCTTCTTCACCGAATCCGAACGCGGCCAGCGCGCGCTGCTCTCGGCCCACGACGACTACACCGCGCTCGGCGCCGCCCTGTTCAACACCGTCGCCCACACCTGGCCGTTCCGCTGGCGCTACGACCTCGTCGGCTGGACCAACCGCGACCGCTGGCTCGACTACCCCTTCGACCGCGCCACAGCACTCGACGAGGAACCGGCGTAATCGTGCAATCGGCCGCCAATTAATCAGAAAACTGATTCTCGGAAGCTCGATTGCACGATTACGCCAGTCTTTTACGAGGACTCGGCTGCCTTCTTGTAGCCGACGATCGCCGGATAGGCGAAGACCGCGATCATCCCCACCGTCCACGCGACGGTCTTGAGCAGTGGTTCAGCGACCGGCCCACCGTAGGACAGCCCCTTCATCGCATCGATCGCACAGCTCATCGGCTGATTCGCGACCACATCCTGCAGCCAGGTCGGGTAGGCGAAGACCGGAACGAAGCCGGTGTTGAAGAACATCAGCAGCGTGTTGAGGATGCCGATGAGGCTGATCAGCATCACGCCCTCGGTGATCGTGGCCAGTGCGGTCACCATCACCGCGAACCCGATGCCGAACAGCACCGGAACCAGGACCAGCGCGATATTGGCGAACGGGTCCTCCATGAACAGGAACCCCAGCGGGACCGCGACTCCCAGCACGATCAGCGTGGTGATCAGGATGCGCAGCATCTCGGCCAGCAGCCGACCGGTGAGCAACGAGGCCTTGTTCAGCGGCATCGTATAGAACCGGCTGAGCAGCCCCGATGCCTTCTCCCGCTTGAATCCGAGCGCACTCACCACCGCGCCGGTCATGGCCGCGACCAGGGTCAGCAGCGCGGCCTGGCCGTAGATGCTGGGGGCACCGGTGGCCGCGGTGATCGAGTCACCGAGCACGATGCGGAACATCAGCAGGGTCACCGCCGGGTAGGCGATGGTCTGGATGGTTGTCGACGGGTCACGCAACCACACCATCAACAGCCGTTTGGTCTGGATGAGGCTGTGGGTGAACCACACCGACAGCGCACCCTCCGGCTTGGTATGCACCACCGGCAGGTCGGCCGCGGCCTCCTCGACCGACGCCTTCTCGATTGTTGTCATGATCGCCTCACACTCGCCCACACCGCCAGTGGGAGGAAGAAAACAGCCAGTCCGCCGAGCCACGCCAGCGATACCCACGTGCCTGCCCAGCTCAGCTGGCCTGCGGCCATATCGCTGAGCGTCTGGGCGAACTGGGAGATCGGCTGGTTGCGCGCGAACGGCCGCACCCAAGACGGGAAGCTGGCCTCTGGCACGAACCCGGTCGACATCATGCCGAAGATCAGAATCGGCAGGGTGAGGGCCTGGCTGAGTGCCTCGGGGTTCTTGGTCAGGCTGCCGAGCGCGTCGGCGCCGAGCGTGAGCACCACGCCGACGGTCAGCGCGAAGCCGCAGAACGCGAGCGCCTGCAACCAGCCGCCGGTGAACCGGAAGCCGATCACATAGCCGTAGCCCACCGTCGCGATCAGCGAGACGATCGACCGCACCAGACCCGCGCAGATGCGCGACAGCAGCGGAACCAGCGAACCGATCGGCATGGTCTGGAGTCGGGTACTCAACCCGGTGAGCGCTTCGAACGCCGCGAGCTGCGCGTTCGACATCATCGTCATGGCCATCGTCTGCAACACGACGATCGGCATCACGTACTGCGCGTAGTCGATGCCCTGGACCTTCATCACGTACCGCAAGGGCAGGTAGAAGGCGACGGTGACCACGAGCGGGGTGAGCACCGCGACGATCAGCTCGCCCTTGGTGGCCATGGTGTGCACGATGCGCCCGGTCAGCGCGCGCCACTGCGCGAAGCTGCTCGGGTGCACAGCGGGAAGCTCGGCGAACAACGTGTTCGCCGCGGGGGTGGAGACGCTCACTAGTGGCCGCCCGAATGACCGGTGATCGAGAGGAACACGTCGTCGAGCGAGGGCCTGCGCAGTGCGATGTCGGCCAGGTCGATGCCCGCGTTGTCGAGCCTGCGCAGCGCCTCGGCGAGGGTGGCGGCGCCATCGGGGGCGGGGATGGACACCTTGTCGGCGCCGTCGATATCGGCGGCGACGGCAGCCGGGACCAGATCACCGAGGGCCTGCACGGTCGCCGGGAGGCGGCTCGGGTCCAGCGGGACGATCTCGCAGTAGCTGCCGCCGGTCTTGGCCTTGAGCTGGTCGGCGGTGCCCTCCGCGATGACGGTGCCCTTGTCGATGACGATGATGTTGTCGCTGAGCACATCGGCCTCTTCGAGGTACTGCGTGGTGAGCAGCACCGTGATGCCCTGATTCTTGAGCGCGGTCACCAGATCCCACACGCCCTGACGGCTGCGCGGGTCGAGGCCGGTGGTCGGCTCGTCGAGGAACACCACTTCGGGCCGCACGACCAGCCCGCAGGCGATGTCGACGCGACGGCGCATGCCGCCGGAGTAGTTACGCACCGCCCGCTTACCCGCGCTGACCAGGTCGAATTCTTCGAGCAGCACCTCGGCGCGCTTGCGCGCGGCCGACTTGGTCAGGCCCATCAGGCGACCGAACAGCTCGAGGTTCTCCCGGCCGGTCAGGTTCTCGTCGAGCGCGGCGTACTGGCCGGTCATCATGATCGCGCGGCGCACGCCCGCGGCGTCGGTGAGCACATCGTGCCCGGCGACCACGGCGGTGCCGGAGTCGGGGCGCAGCAGCGTCGACAGGACCTTCACCATGGTGGTCTTGCCCGCACCGTTGGGTCCGAGGATGCCGAGCACACTGGCCTTCTCGGCCTGGAAACTGATGCCCTGCAGGGCGTGCACGTCACCGAACGACTTGCGCACGTCGGACACCAGCACCGCGGGTTCACTGTCGCGCGAGGCGACACCACCTGCGGGCGAATCCACTGAGTTCGAACTCGGCATCAACTCTCCACCATCGGCCGGGTGCGCACGGCCTGAACGAGACGAGCGCACGCGGAAAAATTCTTCCCGGTAAGTGATCCATACCGTTCGGCGCGATGTTACCGGTCCGGCGGTTTTCCCGGCCCGGTCTGCGTTGACGCGCCCGGTTTGCCGGACGTTCCTCGCCGGCCGCAGTGGTGTTGCTCACCTGGGCAGTGCAAGGGCAGTACGCCGACCTTGTCGGCCGGGCTGTGCGCCCATACGCTGACAGCGGGGAAACACTCGTCTCACCGGCCCGCGTGCGGGCATGTTCGATCTGGGGAGGTGACCATGGTCGAGTCGGCTTCTACCGCCGCCGCGCCTACCGGTCGATCCGATGTGCTGACAGCATTCGATCCGCGCACCGGTGAACAGCTCGCGCAGTATCCCGTGCAGGGCACAGCCGAGGTCACCCGTGCGGTGCGCACCGCACGCGCCACCCAGAACTGGTGGGGGGAAATGGATTTCGGTGACCGCAAGCGCCTGCTGCTCGACTGGCGACGCCAGATCGCCCGCAACGCAGGCGAATTGGTGGAGATTCTGCGCAGCGAGACCGGCAAACCGGAAGCCGACGCCACCCTGGAAGTGATGCTGGCGGTGGAGAATCTGGATTGGGCCGCCCGCAATGCCGAGCGCACCCTCGGCAGGCAACGCCTGTCCACCGGCTGGTTGACCCGCAATCAGCACGCCTCCGTCGGCTATCTGCCGCTGGGGGTGATCGGGGTGCTCGGCGCGTGGAACAACCCGGTGTTCACGCCGATGGGTTCGATCGCCTACGCCATGGCCGCCGGTAACGCGGTGGTGTTCAATCCGCACGAACTCAGCACCGGCGTCGGCACCTGGCTAGCCGACAGCTGGGCCGCGGTATCGCCCGAACAGCCTGTGCTGCAAGCGGTTACCGGAAATTCGCGGACCGCCACCGCCCTGTGCAAGGCCGGGGTGAACAAGATCGCCTACGCCGGGCCGCAGGCACGCGGACGCGAGGTGATCGCGCTGTGCGCCCAGACGCTGACGCCGGTGGTGGTGGAGAACAGCGGCAAGGGCAGCATGATCGTGCACGTCGACGCGATGCTCGACGCGGCCGCGGAGGCGGCGGTGTTCGGCGCGATGGCCAATGCCGGCCAGAACTCGTCGGGCATCCAGCGCTGTTATGTCGCCGATTCGGTGTTCGACGATTTCCTGGCCAAAGTGGCCGAGCGGGCGGCGAAGCTGCGTCCCGGCGCCGACAACCGCTCCTCCTACGGGCCGATGATCAATGCCACCCAGGTCGACGTGGTGCGCAAACAGGTCCGCGACGCGCTCGCCCGCGGCGGGCACGCGGTGCTCGGCGGGCTCGATTCGTTCCGCGACCCCTATGTGGAACCGATTGTGCTGGCCGAGGTTCCCGAGGACAGCATCGCGATCACCGGCGAAGGGATCGGCCCGGTCCTCGTGGTGAATCGGGTCGCCGATCTGGCCGACGCGGTCACCCGGGTCAACGCGGCGGGCAACGGCATCGCCGTCACCATCTTCACCCTCGATATCCCCAGCGCCGAGCTCATCGCCGAACAGATCGAAGTCGGTGTGGTGACGGTGAATTCGTCGACCGCGTTCACGGGCATCCCGGCGCTGCCGTTCGGCGGCGTCGGCGAATACGGCCAGGGGCACAGCCACGGTCAGCAGGGTCTGCGCGAATACAGCCGCACGATGTCGATCGCGCGCAGGCGCTATCGGGCGCCGATCCGGTTGTCCACCTTCGATCGTCGCCCAGGGCATTTACAGGCGGCGAAAGCGCTGTTCCGCTTACGCCACGGCCGCGGCTGACCCGCTAGTTCCCGTCCGCCGAGCCGCTGCCGAGCAGCACCGCGCCGGTGAGGGCGGCCAGGCGGGCCAGCTGTTCGGGACGCGAGTCGAAGCGCAGCAGCCGACCGACATCGATGATCTGGCCGACGGCGGCGTGCACGCGGAAGCGGGCTTCGATCTGATCGCCGTCGAGCAGGTTCGCCCATTCGAGGATGTTCTGCCGCTGGATGGCGCGCAGGCGGTGCTGCTCTGCCTGCGGGAGGTTGCTGAACTCCGCGTAGTAGACCGGCGCGATCTCGGGCGTCGCGAAGGTGAGGCGCGCGTGCTGGTCGGCGATGCGGCGGGCGGCGTCGGCGCGATTCTCGCTTTCGGCCAGCGCCTCGCCGATCGCGACCGCGAGCCGGTCGGCGGTGCGATGGAAGGCGGCGGCGAGCAGGTCGGCCTTGCTGTCGAAGTGGCGATACACGCTCGAGGCATTGATGCCAACAGCGGCGCCGATCTCCTCGATACCCGATTCGTGATACCCGTTGCGGCCGAAGATCCGGATCGCCTCAGTGAGCAGCTGTTCACGTTTCGACGTGACCGGCAGGCCACGGGACTGCTTGCCGGGCTCGGCCTCGGCGGGGGTCGGCGGCAGCTCGGCGCGCACGATCGCCCACGCCATCTCGAGCTGCACCGCGAGCATGCGCCCGTGCGAGAGGGTGGTGCGGTGCGCGGCGATACTGGCCAGCGAACTCAGCGCGCCGACCGCGAGCAGGATGACATCGTCGGCGCTCGCCTCCGGCCGCACCTCGGCGACCCGCGCGGCGACGTTCGCCTCGAGTTCGCGATAGAACGCGCGAATGCGCACCCGGTCCTCGCGCTCGAGGTAGCGGCGTTCCCAGCGGTAGAGCCCGGCCTCGCGGCGGATGTCGATATTGCGTTCGGCGACGGCGGTGAGCACTGCGTTGAGCCTGGCCGCTGGGCTCAGCGCCGGATCGTCGGCGGCGGCGGCGACATCGCGCAAACCCCGGGCACCCTCCTCGGCGGCGGCGACGAGCAGCGCGTATTTGTTGGCGAAGTGGCGGTACAGCGCGGGTCCGGAGATGCCGACCTCGGCGGCGATCTCGTCCACCCCGACCGGGTAGTAACCACGCGCGCTGAACGCACGGGCGGCGGCCCGCATGATCTGTATCTTGCGGTCCTTCGGCCTGCGGCGCACGACGCGGGCAGGTGCGATCGCCGGCTCGCGGGCCTGTTCGGCCTCACTGCGATCGGCGACCATGCACTCACTTTCCGTTGCGCGAACCGGATTGGACCAGTCAATCTAAGTTAACCACAATTCGCAAACGGCGAGGGCAGGTCGAGGAAATGGAAACGCCCCGGCAGCGACGTGCTCGCTACCGGGGCGGTTCGGGCGAAACCGGTGTCTAGAGGCCGAGCCCGCGCGCCAGCGTCGGCCACGACAGCTTCAGCTCGTCCTTCCAGTAGCCCCAAGAGTGGGTGCCGTTGGGGCGGAAGTTGAAGGTCGCCGGGATACCGAGCTCGTTGAGCTTGTTCGCCAGGTTGCGGGTGCAGTAGTTGGTGCCTGCCTCGATGACGCCACCGATGACGATCTGGTTGGCCAGGCCGAAGGCACCGGGCAGCGCGTACGGACCATCGAGAGTGTCGTACGGGCCGGGCAGGCCGTTGCCGGTGGAGATGTAGAGATCGACGCCCCGCAAACCTTCGGCATTCACGTAGGGGTCGTTCTTGACCCATTCCGCGGAGCCCTGCGGACCCCACATGTTCATGGTGTCGCCGCCGCCCCAGGTCTCGACCGTGAGCTTCACGAACTCCGAGCCGACCGGATCGGAGGTCTGCGCGCACCCGCTGTAGGCCGCGGCCGCCTTGTACAGGCCGGGCTTGGCGATCGGGAGTGCGAGCACGGTGGTGCCCGAGGTGGACAGGCCCGCGATCGCGTTCACGCCGTTGGTGCCGAGCGCGCCGTCGACCAGCGGGGGCAGTTCCTCGGTGAAGAAGGTCTTCCACTTGTTGCGCCCGACGACCGGGTCGTCGGCGATCCAGTCGGTGTAGTAGCTCCATGAGCCACCGATCGGCTGGATGACGTTGACGTTCTTGTCGCCGAGGAACTCGAGCGCATCGGTCTTGGCCACCCACGAGGCCGAATCCTCGCCGCCGCCCGCACCATTGAGCAGGTACAGGGTGGGGCGCGGGACCGAGGCGTCGGCGGGGCGCTGCACGTCGACGATGATGTTCTGGTCCATGGCCGCGGAGTAGACGTGCAGTCGCAGACTGCGCGAGTCCTTCACCTCGGCCTTGACGATCCTGGAGCCGTCGTCGGAGACGGGGTTGGCGAGCAGGCTCTTGGAATCGATGATCGGGTCAGCTGACGCCGGGCTCGTGCCGATACCGGACATCAGTCCCGCCGCCACTGCCGTTGCCGCGATCATCGCCGCGGCCCTGGAGCCACGACGCCGGGTTGGCCGACGCATCAATTTCGCACCTTCGCTTCGTCTCGAATTCCGACTCGGTCCGTGCTCCCAACAGGGCACGAAGTTGCAACACGCCAGACCCTACGGGTTATCCGGTAGTTACAACAGGGGTAATCGTTACAACAGCGCGGTCACATCATGCCTCACCGGCACCGCTGATGTCATCGCGCCCCCGCGCAATGTGGTTGCGCCCGGCGTGATGTCACCGCGTTCCGGCCGCACGGTCACCCGCGTCGAGCAACTCCGCCAGCCGTGGCCCGATCTCGGCCAGCGCCGGTGGCGAGGTCATCTGATCATGCACCACCGCGACCGGCCGATCACGCACCGTGCCGTCGACATACGGGGCCCAATTCGCCGCCGCCGCCTCGTGTCCGAGCGCGCTGAAGTACTCGAGCCTGCCGCGGAACACCGCTGGACGGTGCTCGGCGATCAACTCGGCCGAGCGCACCGCGCTGCGATAGATCCGGCGCACCCGTTCGGGAGTGAGCACGGCCATGTTGGCCGGGATGATCGCGTGCAGCGCGGCCAGTGCGTCCTCGCTGAGGTCGCGCACGCCCGCGGCGGGCAGCGCCGCGCTGATGTCGACGCCGAGTTCGGCGAGTGCGTCGCGGACCGCGGTGTGGAAATCGGGGACGTCGATATCGGGATGGGAATCCAGCATCGCCAGCAGCGACACCTGCTCCCCCGCCGCCTGGAGTTCGGTGGCGACGGCGTGGGCGAGCACACCGCCGAGCGACCACCCCATCAGCCGGTACGGTCCGTGCGGTTGCTTGGTCCTGATCTCGGCGGCGTAGCGGCGCGCCATTTCGGCGAGCGTGCCCGGCAGATACCCCGCCTCGCTCAGGGCAGGCGACTGCAGGCCGAAGATCGGCCGCCGTGCCGGAATGTATTGCGCCAGCCCGGCATAGCACCAGGACAGCCCGTACATCGGGTGGATGCAGAACAGTGCGCCGCCCGCCTCGGTGCCGTGCGGTACCCGGTTGCGGATGGCCAGCAGGACACCGAGGGCGTCGTCGGATTCGAGGTCGGCGGTGAGGTCGTAGTCGCCGCCTGCGGACTGGGTGGCGTCGATCCGGTCGGCCAGCGCGGCGACGGTGGCGTCGGTGAAGAACCACTGCACCCGCACCTCGGCGCCCACCCTGGTGCGCAACCGGCTGATCGCCTTGGTGGCGACCAGGGAGTTGCCGCCGAGTTCGAAGAAGTCGTCGTCGAGGCCGACCTTGCCCGCGCCGAGCACCTCCGCGTAGACCTCGGCGACGGCACGCTGCAACGGCGTGGTCGGCGGGCGGTAGGCGCGGGTGGTGAAGGCGGGGACGGGCAGGGCGTTGCGGTCGAGCTTGCCGCTGGCGTTGAGCGGCAGCGACTTCAGAGTCACCAGGCTCGCCGGAACCATGTACGACGGCAGTGCCGCCCTGGCATGGGCGAGCAAGGCCGATTGGTCGAAACCGGCCGTGGTGGCGCCACTGTCGATCGAGTAGCCCTCGGGGCGAGCCGACGCTCGAGCTTGCTCGAGCGGCGCCTCGGCGGGCACGACGTAACCGACCAGCCGATCACCCGTCGGGCCGTGCGCCAGCGCGACCGCGGCGTGCC
Source organism: Nocardia sp. IBHARD005 (assembly GCF_052814245.1). Lineage (NCBI taxonomy): Bacteria > Bacillati > Actinomycetota > Actinomycetes > Mycobacteriales > Nocardiaceae > Nocardia > Nocardia sp. IBHARD005. The sequence goes on along the minus strand of NZ_CP199935.1, from coordinate 841,602 downwards.
GGACACTGTGATGGTCGCGCAGGACAGCCTCGACTTCACCGAGTTCGATGCGCTGACCGCGCAGCTTCACCTGGAAGTCACTGCGGCCCAGGTATTCCAGGCTCTCGTCGGCGGTCAATCGCACGACGTCGCCGGTGCGATAGAGCCTGCCGCCGCCGGGATGGGCGACGAAGCGTTCGGCGGTGAGCGTGGGGGCACCGAGGTAGCCACGGGCCAGCTGCACACCTTCCAGGTACAGCTCCCCCGCGGTGCCGGGCGGGACCGGCCGCAGCTGACGATCCAGCACATGCACGTGCGTGTTGGCGACCGGTACGCCGATCGGAATGCCCACGGCGGGACCGGCTTCGGCCTGCGCCGCGGTGACCACGGTGGCTTCGGCGGGCCCGTACCAGTTGACCAGCGTCGCCGCCGGTAGCACCTGAGCGAACCGGCGGGCGGTCGAGGATGTCAGCGCCTCGCCCGCCGCGAATACCCGCCGCAGCGAGGGGAATTCGCCGCTGCGGCGATCGGCGAGGAAGGCATCGAGCATCGACGGCACGAAATGCACGGTGGTCACGGCGCGTTCGGTGATCATCTCGGCCAGGTAGGCCGGGTCACGGTGACCGTCGGGGGCGGCGATCACCACCGTGGCTCCGGTGTGCAACGGCCACAACAACTCCCAGGTGGAGATGTCGAAGGTGACCGGGGTCTTGTGCAGGACCACGTCGCCGGGGCCGTGCGGGTAGGTGCGCTGCGCCCAGCGGAACTGGTTGACCAGCTGCCGGTGGGTCAGCATCACGCCCTTGGGCGTTCCGGTGGACCCGGACGTGTGGATGACGTAGGCGAGATTGTCCGCGGTCGGCAGCTCGAGATTCGCCGCTGCACCACTGACAGCGCCGATGTCGATGACCGGAAGGCCCGAGGCGGTCGTGAATCCGGCGGTGGCGAGCACACAGATCGGGGCGGCCGCGGCCAGCACCCGCTCGGTCCGTTCGGCCGGATGGTCCGGGTCGACCGGCACGTAGGCCGCCCCGGTCCGCAGCACCGCGTAGATCGCGGTCACCAGGTCGATGCCGCGCCGCATGGCGACCGCGACGAGCGTCTCCGGCCCGGCACCCCGGGCCCGAAGGGCGCCGGCGAGTTCGCGTGCGCGTTCGTCGAATTCCGCGTAGGTGTAGGTGGTTTCACCGTCGATCAGCGCGGTGGCGTGCGGTGTGCGCTTGACCTGCGCGTCGAACAACGACAGCAGAGTCGCCTCGTCGAGCAGTTCGGGCGCGTCGGTGGCATTGACCGTCGCCAGGGTCGCGCGCTCCTCCGCGAGCAGCACATCGATTTCGGCGATCCTGGTCTGCGGGCCTGCGGTGAATCTCGCCAGCAACATCGAAAAGCGTTGCGCCATAGCGTGTGCGGTGTCCTCGCCGAACACATCGCGCAGGTACTTCACCGAGACCCGGAGCTGGCCGTCGGCGACAACCTGCACGGTCAGCGGGTAGTGGGTGCCGTTGGCGGCGTCCATCCCGGTGACGGCGGCCGATCCGGACGCGGCCTGGGCGAGTCCTTCGCGGTCGACCGGGAACGATTCGAAGACGACGAGCGAATCGAACAGCGCGTCGATGCCGGCGATCTCCTGGATCTCACCGAGACCCAGGTAGTGGTGGTCGAGCAGCGCGGCCTGATCGTCTTGCAGCCCGCGCAGCAACTCGGCGACGGTATCGCCGGGACGCAACCGCACCCGGACGGGAATCGCGTTGAGGAACAGCCCGACCATCCGCTCCACACCGTCGAGCTCGGCGGGCCTGCCCGAGACGGTGGCGCCGAACACCACGTCGTCGCGATCGACCAGCCGGGCGATGAGCAGACCCCATGCCGCCTGCACCACGGTGTTCACCGTGACGCCGAGGCCGGCGGCGAGCTCGCTCAGCGCGGCGGTGTCGGCCGGCGAGAGCGCGAAGCCGGTTTCACCTGTGCCCGTGGCGATCTCGCGGCCCTGATCGACGGGCGCGAGCGGCGTGGGCTCGGCCAGGCCGGTGAGCGCGGTACGCCATGCCGTCCTGGCGGCTTCGAGATCCTGCTCGACGAGCCAGGCCAGGTAGTCGCGGTAGGGCGCGACCAACGGCTGCCGCCTGCTCCGACCGCCGACCACGTACGCGGTGAGCAGTTCCTGCAGCAGCAGTGGCGTGGACCAGCCGTCGATCAGGATGTGATGGCTGGTGACCAGCAGATGCGCGGTCGCGGCGGTGCGTACCAGGGTGAACCGCAGCAGCGGCGCGGCGGCCATGTCGAAGGGCGCGGCCAGGTCGGCGGCGCGAATGCGCTGGTAGGCGGCGTCGGCCGCGTCCCGACCGGCGGGCACGGAGGCGGCAGCGGAGCGTGACCACGTAGGGCCCTCGGAAGAGGCGCCATCGGTCACTGTGTCGATGACCTGCCACGGCACGTCGATGTCGTCGAGCACCACCTGCAGCGGGGTGCCCGCGGCGTCGGTGGCGAACGCGACGCGCAGGTTGTCGTGCCGGTCGAGCACGGCCTGCGCCGCCTCGTGCAGCCGCTCGGCGTCCACGGACAGATCGAGGTCGAGGACGAACTGGGTGATGTAGGGGTCGACCGAGTTCTCCGCGAGCAGCGCGTGGAACAGCATCCCCGACTGCAGCGGGGTTACCGGCCACACGTCACTGAGCAGCGGGTAGCGGCGGGCCAGGCGCGTCAATTCGGTCTGGCCCAGCCGCACCAGCGGGAAGTCCGACGGCGTGAATCCGCCCGCACCGGGCCGCAATCCGTGTTCGGCGAGTCCACCGAGTGCGCGGATCCAGTGTTCGGCGAAGGTTTTGACCGCGTCCGCGGTGAGTACGGCGGTGGCGAAGTCGAATCGGGCGACCAGCCCGTCGTCGGTGGCGTCGACGGTGAGCACCAGTGCCAGGTCGTCGGCGGCGACATCGGTGTGCACACGCGCCGGGCGCAGGTCGCGCAGGCGCACCGCGAATCGGCCGCGGTCCAGCGCGCGGACACCGTCGGCGGTCTCGGTGTCGAGGTAGCGGAGCAGGCCGAAACCGGCACCGTGGGCGGGGACCGCGCGGCGCAGTTCCTTGATCTGGGCCAGGGCCGTCCCCGCGGCGGGACCGCCGACGAGCGCGTCGGCGACATCGACCCCGTCCAGGCGCAGTGCCAGCGGATAGTCGGTGGTGAACCCGCCGACCACGTTCTCGGCGTCGGGCCTGCCGAGCAGACGCTGGTCGGCGCGCAGCCGCACCACCGTGCCGATCACCCGTGCCACGGCGGTGTCGGCCGCGGTGTGCAGGGCCAGCGCGGCGGCGGTGAGCAGCACCTCGTCGACGGTGGCGCGGTAGGCCTCGGCGACCGTGCGCACCGCGGTGGTGCCCTCACCGGTGATGCTCAGCGAGACCCGGTTGCGCTGGTGCAGATCGGCGGATTCGCCTGCCCTGGAACGGATCGCGCGATGCCAGTACGCACGTTCGACGCGCGCCGCGGCCGTGGACGGGTACTCGGCGAGCCGCCGGACCAGGTCGCCGAGTCCGGCATCGGGGGCGGCGGGTGCGGCGTGGCGGCCGCGGCTCCATGCCGAGGTCAGCTGGTCGACCACCGCGCGCCACGAACTCTCGTCGAGGACAAGGGCATTCGCGACGACGACCAGGGTGGCCGAGCTACCGGCGTCGCCGGTGAGCACGAAGTGGATATTGCGGCCCTCGTCCGGGTCGAGCGCGGCGGCGGCCGCGGCGACGATGTCGTCGACGGGCAGCGAGGACTCACCGTCTGCGGAGTCGAGCCTGCGGAAGGCACCGCCGGTGCGTTCGTCGGCAGGCGGGATGCGCAGCACCGGAGTGTCGCCGGTGCGGTCGAGCAGCGCCCACAGCATCGGATGCTGGTTCATCACCGCGGCCACGGCAGCCGCGACGGCCGCGTCCGGGCAGTCGGCCGGCACCTCGAGCACCACCGCGCGGGGTTCGACCGCGGTCTCGCCCGCTTCGGTGAGCTGAGCGGCGGTCGCGGTGAGCGGGAGCGAGGCGGACGGGGCGCTCGGTTCGACGGTGATTTCGGCGCGTCCGGCGAGCGCGGCGACGGTGCGCGCGTCGAACAGGTCACGTGGTCGCAGCGTGACTCCGGCCGACGTGGCCCGCGACACCACCTGGATGGCGGTGATGCTGTCGCCGCCGAGGGCGAAGAAGTCGTCGTCGAGACCGACCCGGTCGTGGCCGAGGACGTCGGCGATCACCCGTGCGATGGTCTTCTCGGCGAGGGTGCGTGGCGGGCGGTATTCGCCGCGGTCGGCCACCGGGTCCGGCAGCGCGCGCCGATCCAGCTTGCCGACGGGGGTCAGCGGAATCTCGTCGAGGACGACGATCGCGGCGGGCACCATGTAGCCGGGCAGCACCTGCCCGGCGAGCGCGGTGAGCTCGGCGGTGTCGAGATATCCGCCGTGGTCGGCCATGACATAGGACACCAGCATGGTCGAGCCGGTGCCGTTGTCGCGGCCGAGCGTGGTGACCCAGGCGACGCCGGGTGCGGCGGCCAGCACGGCGTCGATCTCCCCGAGTTCGATGCGCAGACCACGGATCTTGACCTGGAAGTCGTTGCGGCCCACGAATTCCAGGACATCGCCACGTCGGCGGACGAGGTCGCCGGTGCGGTAGAGGCGCGCGCCCGCGGGCCCGAAGGAGCCACCCACAGCGGAGACTGCCGCCTGGCCCGCAGAACCCGGGGTGGGAGCGGACCCGGTGGACACGGGGCCGAAGGGGTCGGCGATGAAGCGTGATGCGGTGAGAGCGGGGCGTCGGTGGTAGCCGCGGGCCAGTTGGACGCCGCCGAGGTAGAGCTCGCCGGTGACGCCTTCGGGGACCGGGCGCAGACGTTCGTCGAGGATCAGGGCGCGGATGCCACGGATCGGGCCGCCCATGTGGACGGTGTCGCCGGGGTGCAGCGCGTCGCTGATGGAGGTCATGATGGTGGTTTCGGTGGGCCCGTAACCGTTGTGGAAGTGCCGCTGGGGCAGCGTGTTCCAGCGTGCGGCCAGGTCGGCGGGTACGTGTTCGCCGCCGACGATCAGGGCGCGCAGACCGGGGACGCCGTCGGGGTCGAGGGTGGCCAGGACCGAGGGGGTCAGGAAGGTGTGGGTGATGCCCTCGGAGCGGATCAGCTCGGCGAGTTCGGTGCCGCCGACGGATCCGGCGGGAGCGACCACGAGGGTGCCCGCGCCACCGATGGCGAGCAGCAACTCCAGCATGGACGCGTCGAACGACGGTGAGGCGAAAGCCAGTGCGCGCGTGGTGGAGTCGAGGCGGTAGCGCTGTTTCTGCTCGGCGCAGAAGTTGGCGAGTCCGGCGTGGGTGACGACGACGCCCTTGGGCAGGCCGGTCGAGCCGGAGGTGTAGATCATGTACGCGGCATTGCCGGTGTTCGACGGGGCGCGCAGTTCGATTTCGCGCAGGCCGACGGTCGCGCAGCCGGCGATCTCGGCGGTGAACGCCCGATCGTCGAGCGCGACCCAGCCGCCGTCGCCGGGCAGTGCGGGCAATCCGGCGAGTTCGGCGACGAGGGTGATACCGAAGACAGCACCCGAGTCGGTGACCATGTGGCTGATCCGCTCGGCGGGGTAGCCGGGGTCGATCGGCACGATCACCGCGCCGGTGCGCGCGATCGCCCACACCGCGAGCACCGATTCGACCGAGCGCCGAATCGCCACGGCGACAGCGACTTCCGGACCAGCGCCGCGAGCGATGAGACCGCGGGCCAGCTGGTTGGCGGCGGCGTCGAGTTCGGTGTAGGTGAAGCCGCGACCGTCGCCGCGCAGGGCGATGCCGGTCGGATCGGCGCGCACCGCGTCGTCCATCAACTGCGCGAGCGTGCGTTCCGGCTCGGCCGCCGGGCCCGCGAACGTGGTTTGCGCGCGGAATTCGGCGGGGTCGAACAGGTCGATATCGCCGACGGCGAGGTCGGGATCGGCGGCGACGGCGGCGAGCAGCCGGACGAAGCGCTGACCGAAGCCGCGTACGGTCGTCGCGTCGAACAAGTCTGTCGCGTAGCTGAATTCGGCGTGCATGCCACCGTTGTCCTGTTGCTCACGCACAGTGAGCAACAGGTCGAACTTGGCCTCGGCGGTGCGAGCGTCCAGCGCGCCCACCGTGATCCCCGGCAGTGCGAAGGCGACCGGGGCGAGGTTCTCGAACGACAGGGCCACCTGGAACAGCGGATGCCTGCCCGCCGACCTGGTGGGCCCGATCGCGTCGACCACCCGCTCGAACGGGACGTCGGCGTGGGCGAAGGCGCGCAGATCGGTATCGCGGGTCTGCGTCAGCAGCGCGGTGAACGGCTCGCTCTCGGTGATCCGGCTGCGCAGCACCAGGGTGTTGACGAACATGCCGACCAGATCGTCGAGCTCACGGGCGCCACGGCCCGCGATCGGGGTGCCGATGGCGACGTCGTCGGTGCCACTGAGCCTGGCGAGCAGCACCGCGAGCGCGGCCTGCACGACCATGAACACCGTGACACCCTGCGTGCGGGCCAGGCCGGCGAGCTCGGCGTGCAGTGCGGCGTCGAGCTCGAAGGTGCTGGTGGCGCCGGCGAAGGACTGCACCGCCGGGCGTGGACGGTCGGCGGGCAGCGCGATTTCCTCGGGCAGACCGGCGAGCTCGTCATGCCAGTAGGCCAGCTGTGCGGCAGCCGTGGAACCGGGGTCGGCTTCGTCGCCGAGTGAGTCCCGTTGCCACACCGCGTAATCGGCGTATTGCAGCGGTAGCGGCGACCAAGCGGGCGGCGCGCCTGCCGTGCGCGCGGTGTAGGCGAGGACGAGGTCGCGGGTGAGCGGGCCCATGGAGAAACCGTCCGCGCTGATGTGGTGGGCGACGAAGACCAGCACGTGGTCGTCGGCGCCCAGGCGCAGCAGTCGCAGCCGGACCGGCGGCTCGGCGGTGACGTCGAATCCGGTGGCGACGGTTCGGCGCACCTCGTCGGCGAGGTCGTCGGGGGCGAGTTCGACCGGTGTCAGGTCGACGTGCACCGCATCGGGCGCGAGCACATCCTGAACCGGCACGTCCCCGCGCGCCGGATAACGGGTGCGCAGTATCTCGTGCCGGGCGAACAGGTCGCCCACGGCGAGACCGAGGGCAGGCAGGTCGAGGGCGCCGGTGAGGCGGATCGCGGCCGGGATGTTGTAGACGGTGGCGTCGGGATCGAGCCGGTTGAGCAACCACATCCGCTGCTGTGCCAGCGACAACGGCACCCGCTGCGGGCGCGGTCCGGCGAGCAGCCGCGCCGTGGTGGCTTGCGCCGACCGGTGCACGCGCAGTGCGAGATCGGCCACTGTCGGCGCCTCGAACAGCAACCGGACACCGACCGCGCGATCGAGCGCCGTCCCGATCCGGGCCGCCGCCCTGGTGGCGAGCAGCGAGTTGCCGCCGAGGGCGAAGAAGTCGTCATCGGCGCCGACGGAAGCGACACCGAGGATCTCGCCGTAGACCTCCGCGACCAGCTGTTCGGTGGGGGTGGCGGGGGCACGGAAGGTCGCGGCCTCGAAGACCGGCGCGGGCAACGCCTTTCGATCCAGCTTGCCGTTGATGGTGTACGGCAGCTCTTCGAGGACAACGAAGGCGTCGGGCACCAGATACGTCGGCAGCTTGTCCCGCAGCGCGGACTTCAGCTGTGCGACATCGAGATCCGCGCCGACCACATAGGCGACCAGCCGATCACCGAAGTGCGCGTCGGTGCGGGCCAGCACCGCGGTCTGCGCCACCCCGGGCAGCCCGAGAAGGACAGCTTCCACCTCGCCGGGCTCGACCCGGAATCCACGGATCTTCACCTGGAAGTCACTGCGGCCCAGGTAGATCAGCTCGCCGCTCGTTTCGCGCGCATGACCGGGCTCGCCCTGTATCGGAGCGACTTCGGCGAACCTTTGCGCCACTGTCGAGTCGATCGCGGGAACACCGGTGGTGCGGGCGACGAGGTCGCCCGTGCGGTACATGCGCGCGCCGGGCTCGAAGGGGTCAGCGACGAAGCGTTCGGCGGTCAGTGCCGCCCTGCGCAGGTAACCGCGAGCCAGCTGGATGCCGCCGAGGTAGAGCTCGCCCCTGATACCAGGCGCGACGGGACGCAGGCGCTCGTCGAGGACGTAGACGCGGCTGTTCCATTCGGGGGCACCGATCGGAACGGTCAGTACATCGGCGGTGGTGACACGGTGGTCGGTGATCGAGACGGCGGCCTCGGTGGGGCCGTACAGGTTGTCGATCCTGGTGCCGGGCAACGCCTCGAGCAGTCGCTGGGCCAGTGCGGCGGGCAGGGATTCGCCGATCGCGAGGATGCGGGTCAGCCGGGAGCTGGCGGCCTCGGCGCGAATCGCGTTGTGCGGGTCCGATTCCCGGTAGCCGTCGCGAGAACCCTCGGTGTCGGCGGACCTTCCGATCTCACTATCGAGCCCCTGAGCTGCCTGCCCACCGTGCGAGCGTGACTCCCAGTAGCCCGCCAGTGCGTCGAGCAACGAAGGCACGGCGGTCAGGGTGGTCACGCCCGCATCGGTGATGAGGGCGTCCAGGTAAGCCGGGTCGCGGTGGCCGTCGGGGGCGGCGATCACCAGGCGGCCACCGCAGACGGCGGCGGACCAGAATTCCCAGACCGACAGGTCGAAGGTGGCGGGTGTCTTCAGCAGGAAGACATCGGACGCCGTCGTCCCGAATTCACCACGGAGCCACTGCAACTGGTTGATCACCGCCGCGTGCGGCACCGCAACGCCCTTGGGGCGACCCGTAGAGCCGGAGGTGAAGATGACGTAGGCGGTGTTCTCCGGGTGCAGCGGTGCACGGCGGTCGGCGTCGGTGATCGGGCTGGGATCGGCGGCGGCGATCACTGAGTGGTCGACCCGCACCACGGGCGCGGCGTCGGTGCGGAAACCATTGGTGAGCACGCAGATCGGGGCGGCCGTGTGGAGGATGTAGTCGGTGCGATCGGCGGGCTGATCGGGGTCGATGGGCACGTAGGCACCGCCGGACCTGGTCACCGCGTACATGGCGACCACGAGATCGATCGAACGCGGCAGGGCGAGCGCGACCAGCGACTCCGGACCGACCCCGATCGAGATCAGGTGGCGCGCGAGCCTGTTCACCCGCGAGTCGAACTCGGCGTAGGTGAGCTCGAGGCGACCCTCTGGCAGATCGGCGACGAGCGCGACGGCTTCGGGGCGGGCGACCATCGGCAGGTCGGCGAGCGTTCCACCGGGAACAGCGAGATCGGCCGCACCGCTGACAATTTCGGATGCGCGCTCAGCGACGGTACGCAGGTCGACATCGCCGACCACCACGGCGGGCTCACGCACCACCGCGTCGAGCAGCAGCGTCAACCGGTCGGCGAAGGCCGTCACGGTCGCGGCGTCGAAGAGGTCGGTGGCGTAGGTGAAGAAGCCCTCGATGCCGGTGGGCGCGCCGTCGGCGTCGTACCCGTCGCCGACGATCAGGTGCAGATCGAATTGCGACACCGCGAGTTCCGCGGCGACCGGCGCGATCCGCAAGCCGGGCAGCTCCAGTTCGGCACGGTCCACGTTCTGGAAGGACAGACCCACCTGGAACAGCGGATGACGCGCGGTGGAGCGCGGCGGATCGAGCACTTCGACCAGTCGCTCGAACGGAATATCGGCGGCGGCGAACGCGGCGAGATCGCTCGCGCGCTGGGCGGCGAGCAGCTCGGCGAAGGTGGCGCCACCGTCGTAGCGGGTACGCAGGACGACGGTGTTGACGAACATGCCGATCAGCTCGTCGAGTTCGCGCTCACCACGCCCGGCGACGGGAGTACCCACCGCCACCTCGGCGGCACCCGAGAGCCGAGCCAGCAGCACGGCGAAAGCGGTGTGCAACACCATGAATACGGTCGCGCCCCCCGCGCGCGCGATCTCTGCGATCGCGGCATGGGTAGCGGCATCGATGCGCACCGGCACCCGACCACCCGCGAGTGAAGCGAGGGCGGGACGCGGATAGTCGGCAGGCAGTTCCAGCAGATCCGGCAGGTCGGCGAGTTCGGATCGCCAGAACGAGAGCTGCTGGGCCGCAGCTGATTCCGTGTCGTCCTCAACGCCGAGCCGGTCCAGCTGCCACAGCGCGTAGTCGGCGTATTGCACCGGGAGCGGGGCCAACTCGGGAGCGCGCCCGGCGGCCCGTGCGAGGTAGGCGGTGGTCACATCGCGCACGAGCGGCGGCATCGAGGAGGCGTCAGCGGCGATGTGGTGCACCACGACGGCGAGCACGTGCTCGGTGGGCGCGTCGGGCTCGCTGCCGGTGATGTCGAGCAGCCGGACTCGCAGCGGTACCTCGGTCGTCACGTCGAACGCGGTCGACGCGAGCGCGGTCACCTCGGCGACCACAGCGGCCGAGGATCGAGTCGATCCGTCGTGCGCCGCCCCGCCGGGACGCCCAGCCGTTGCCGGGACTTCGCGGGTGGCGGCGTTCGGTGACGCGGGCTCAGCCGCCGTCCGCCCGACACCGATTCGATGAACGGTGAAGTCGAGGTCCACCTGGTCGACCGCCAGGATCTGCTGAATCGGGCCGTCGGCGGTGTCGGGGTAGATCGTGCGCAGAACCTCGTGGCGGGCGAGTACGTCGCGCAGGGCGGTGGTCAGGGCCGCGACATCGAGGGTGCCGGTCAGGCGTAGCGCGAAGGGCAGGTTGTAGGCGGCGGCTCCGTCGTCGGCGCCCTGGTCGAAGCGGTTGAGGAACCACATGCGGCGCTGGGCGGGCGAGAGGGGTAGCGCATCGGGGCGGGGCCGGGTGCCGAGGCCGCTGGTCGGTTCCGTCACCGCATCGGGGTCGAGGACCGCGGCGAGTCCCGCGACGGTGGGGGTTTCGAAGAGGGTGCGCACGGCGACGCGACCACCGGTGGCGGCGCCGAGACGGGCGACCAGGCGGGTGGCGATCAGGGAGTTGCCGCCCAGCGCGAAGAAGTCGTCGTCGGCGCCGATGTCGTTGCGGCCGAGAACTTCCCCGAACAGACCGGCGACGAGCCGCTCCTGCGCGGTGCTCGGCGCCCGGAACGCCCGTGCGGTGAAGCTCGGCGCGGGCAGTGCCTTGCGGTCGAGCTTGCCGCTCGGGTTGAGCGGCAGCTCGCCGAGCACGGTGATCGACGCCGGAACCATATAAACCGGAAGGGTTTTCGAGGCGGCCGCCCGCAGCCGGTCCGGCTCGGTGACATGGCCGGGGGCGGGCACCACGTAGGCGACCAGCTGGTCGCCCAGCTCGGTGGAGACAACCAATGCCACTGCCTGGCTGACGGATTCGTGCGCCAACAGCGCGGTCTCGATCTCGCCGAGCTCGATCCGCTGACCACGGAACTTCACCTGGAAGTCGATGCGCCCCAGGTAGTCGAGCCGGTGGGGCGCGTTCGAGCTAGGCCGACGCCACACCACGAGGTCGCCGGTGCGATACATGCGCGCGCCCATCGCGGGATCGGATCCAGACCCGCTGCCGAAAGCCGAGGCGAACGGGTCGGCGACGAATCGATCGGCGGTCAGGCCGGGTCGCGCGACGTAACCACGGGCGAGCTGATCTCCCGCGAGATAGAGCTCCCCCGCGATACCGGGGGGTACCGGCCGCAGCCGTTCGTCGAGGACGTAGACGCGAGAGTTCCACTGCGGCAAGCCGATCGGCACCGAACGCTCGCCCGGTCGCGCAGGCCAGTAGGTCACCGAGACAGCGGCCTCGGTCGGGCCGTACAGGTTGTGCAACCTGGCCGAGCTGATCGCGGCCACGGCGTCGACGGTCTCCGCGGGCAGCGCCTCACCGATGACGAAGATCTCGCGCAGTGACTCCAGGTCGACGTGGCTCCCGGACCCCGCTGCTGCCTGCGCGGCGAACATCGTGAGCATCGACGGGACGAAGTCGGTGACGGTGACCTTGTGCTCGCCGATCAGCTCGATCAGGTAGGCGGGGTCGCGGTGACCGCCGGGCGTGGCGAGCACCAGTTTCGCGCCGACGCGCAGCGGCATGAAGTAGCCCCACAGCGACACGTCGAAGGTGGCCGCGGTCTTCTGCAAGTACACATCACCCAGTGCGAGTGGGTATTTCGCCAGCATCCAGACCAGCTGGTTGTGGATGGCGGCGTGCGAGATCGCGACGCCCTTCGGCTTGCCGGTGGAACCCGAGGTGAAGATGACGTAGGCCGGGTGGTCGGGGTGCAGCGGAGCGCGCAATTCCGAGGCAAGGACCGGATCACCTGGCACGCCCGCGACATCGAGTTCGTCGAGCAACAGCAACGGGGTCCCTGGCGCGACGGCGATGGCGTCGGCACGGGTGCTCAATACGCAGGCGGGCTGGGCGGTGTCGAGGATGTAGGCGACGCGCTCGGCCGGATGGTCGGGATCCAGCGGCACGTAGGCGCCACCGGCGGTGAGCACCGCGTACATGCCGATCACCAGGTCGGGTGAACGCCGGATAGCCAGGCCGACAAGGCTTTCCGGGCCGACTCCCTGTTCGATCAGCAGTCGGGCGAGGGCATTCACGCGCGCGTCGAACTGACGGTAGGTCAGCTCGGTGTCGGCGTAGACCAGCGCGGTGGCGTCCGGATGCATCTGCACCGCATGGCGATACGCGTCGAGCATGGGTTCCGGCGGCACCGGATGGGCGGTCTCGTTCCAGCTCACCAGGGTCTGCTCACGCTCGACCTCGGTGAGCAGGTCGAGCTCGGCGATCGCGAGATCGGCGTCGGTGGTGACCGCATCGAGCAGGCGGGTGAACCGGGCTGCCAGGGTTTCGATGGTGTCGGCATCGAACAGATCGGTGGCGTAGTTGAACGACGCGGCCATCGGCTCGGCCGGATCGGTGCCGGGCACGATCGTGAGCTGCAAGTCGAAACGTGCTACCGCACCGCCGAATTCGACAGCCGTGGCGTCCAGGCCGGGTAGGCGCAGGTTCGGCAGGTCCAGGTTCTGGAAGAACAGGGCAACCTGGAACAGCGGGTGATGGGCCTGCGAGCGAACCGGATCGAGCAGTTCCACCAGGCGCTCGAACGGCAGGTCCGCGTGGGCGAAGGCGGCGAGGTCGGCGCGTTTGGTCGCGCGCAGCAGTTCGGCGAAGCTCGCGCGCGGGTCAAGGCGCGAACGCAGCACCAGCGTGTTGACGAACATGCCGATCAGGTCGTCGAGTTCGCGGGCACCGCGCCCGGCCACCGGGGTACCGATGGCGATGTCGTCGGTGTGCGCGAGGCGACCGAGCAGCACCGCGAACACCGCGTGCACGACCATGAATTCGGAGGTGCCGCTGCGCTGGGCGAGCGCGGCGAGCGCGGTGTGCACCGGCGCCGGGATCTGGAAGCCGAATTCGGCACCGCGGCCGCTGAATACGGGCGGACGCGGGCGATCGGTGGGCAGGTCGAGCCGGTCCGGCAGACCCGCGAGCGCGCTACGCCAGTGCGAAATCTGTTCGGCGGCAACCGAATCGGGGTCGGCTTCGGAACCGAGCAGTTCGCGATGCCACAGCGTGTAGTCGGCGTACTGCACCGGCAGCGGCTGCCATCTCGGCCGCGAACGGTTGCGACGAGCGAGGTAGGCACCGAGCAGGTCACGCAGCAGCGGTGCGACCGAGGCACCGTCGGCGGTGATGTGATGCAAGGCCACGGCGAGCACATGATCGTGCTGGCCGAGCTCGGCCAGCGCCACCCGGAACGGCACACCAGCGGCGACATCGAAACCGGTCCCCGCGAATTCGGCCAGCCACAAAGGCAATTCGTCCTCGGTGAGCGAGTCGACCAGCACATCCGGCACCGCATCCGCCATCGGCAGGACAACCTGGTGTCCGGCACCGTCGACCACAGCGCCGTGTCCGTCGCGGGGCGTCGCGACCTCACCCAGCGCACCCGCAACCCCATCGTCCACAGCAGCGCGCGACCCGGCGCCGCGCGCATGCTCGGAGGCGTTGAATACCGGGTACCACGTGCGCAGGGATTCGTGCCGGCCGACCAGGTCCGACAGCGCCGCGTGCAGCGCGCGAGGGTCGAACGGTCCGGACAGGCGCAGCGCGAACGGGATCGTCTCGGCTGTGGAACTCGGATCGAATTGGTTGAGGAACCACATCCGCTGTTGCGCGGGCGAGAGCGGAATCAGCTCGGGACGCCCGCGAGGTGTCAGCGGCGCGTGCCCGCCCGCACCCTTCAGCGGCTCGAGCAGCACGGCGAGTCCCGCGACGGTGGGACTTTCGAAGACATGCCCCGCGGGCACCCGCGCCGAGAGCTCCGCACCGAGGCGCGCCGCGGCCCGGGTGGCGAGCAGCGAATTGCCGCCGAGGGCGAAGAAGTCGTCATCGGCGCCCACCGGGTTCGCCGGCGCGAGCAACTCGGTGAAGATGTGCGCCACCAGCTCTTCCATCGCACCGGAGGGCGCACGGAATTCCTCGGCGCGCAGGGTCGGTGCGGGCAGCGCGGCCCGATCGAGTTTGCCGACCGGCGTCAACGGAATGGTGTCGAGCACGGTCAGCGCGGTCGGCACCATGTGCGCGGGCAGACCGGTCTTGGCATGCTCGAACAGCTGGTCGGTGTCGATTCGCGCGCCGGGTGCGGCGTGTACGTACGCGGCGAGAATCGTTGTGCCGTTGTCGAGTTCGTGCCCGATGGTCACCGCGAAGTCGACAGTGCTGTGCTCGGTGAGCACGGTGTCGATCTCACCCAGCTCGATCCGGAAACCGCGCACCTTCACCTGGAAGTCGTTGCGCCCCACGAACTCGATCGCACCGTCCACCCGGCGACGCACCAGGTCGCCGGTGCGGTACATCCGCCCATCGCCCCCGGCGAACGGATCGACGACGAAGCGCGAGGCGGTCAAACCAGGCTGACGGTGGTAGCCGCGCGCCAACCCGCTACCGGCGATGTACAGCTCGCCGATCATCCCGTCGGGCACCCGGACCAAGCGCTCGTCGAGCACGTACTCGGTCACCCCACGCATCGGCGCGCCGATGTTCATCGTGTCGCCGACCATCAGCGGCGCGCTGATATTCGTCACGATGGTGGTCTCGGTCGGGCCGTAACAGTCGTGGAACCGGCGCGAATCCGTGGCCCAGCGCCGGATCAGGTCCGGCGGGCACGCCTCGCCACCGGTGGTGACCACGGCCAGCGCGTCCAGCCCGGCCGGATCGAGCGAGGCCAGCGCGGCGGTGGTGATGAACATGTGCGTGACGGCGTCGCGACGCAGCACCTCGGCCAGCTCGGCGCCGCCGAGAATGCCCGCGGGCACGAGCACCATCGTGGCCCCGGCACCCACCGCCATCAGCAGTTCGAGGACGGCCGCGTCGAACGAGGGCGACGCGAAATGCAGGGTGCGCGAGGTCGGCTCGATCGCGTAGTGCGCGCGCTGCTCGGCGCAGTACCCGGCCAGCCCGGCGTGCGTCACCACCACGCCCTTGGGCAGGCCGGTGGAACCGGAGGTGTACACCACGTAGGCGGGGTGCTGTAGCCGCAGCGGGCGCACCCGGTCGGCGAAGGTCACCGGATCACCGGGCTGATCGTCGGTGGCGCGACGCACGGCGTCGTCGTCGAGACACAACCACTCGAGCGCGCCGGGCAACCGGTCCACCGCCGCACCGACCGCGACGCCGAGCACCGCACCGGAATCGCCGAGCATGTGACTCACTCGCGCGGGCGGATAGTTCGGGTCGATCGGCAGGAACGCCGCGCCCGTCTTGGCCACCGCCCACATGGCCAGCACCGATTCCGGCGAACGCGCAATGCCGAGGGCCACCACGTCCTCTGGGCCGACACCACGGGCGATCAGCAGCCGGGCCAGCCGGTTGGACCGTTCGTCGAGCTCGGCATAGGTCCAGTGCACCGGCGCGGACACGCCGTCGTCCCACGACAGTGCGAGGCCGCCCGGGTTGGATTCCACCGCCACCGACAGCAGTTGCGGCAGCGACTTCCCGCGCTGCCGGGCACGGGCGCCGGACGCCCGGTTTGCCCGGGTCACGACAGTTCCATCCGATCGTCGGAGTCGACTTGCCGTTGCCCGGTCATGCACACCTCGTACCGATATCGACGCGCACTGCCACGTTCGCGCACCGCGCGCGGACCAGTCAGTGTTCGTTCCACCTATCCATCCATCCCGACCACCGTGCGCCGCTCGTGCGGCGGCCCGGCGTTGCCGATCATCTCACTGAGCGCGACAATCCTCGCACCGGTCCCGTCACCGGGTTCGGCGACGGCCACCGCGGACTCGGTGAACACGTGACTCACCTCGTCCGCACCCCCCTGGTCGGCCCCCATCACCAGCGTCGCACCCGCGATCGCGGCAGCGACAATCTCGAGCACGCCCGCCACCGAATCCGGTCTGCCCGTTGCGCGCGTGCGTGATTCGAAGGTGAGCCCGGTGCGCTCGGCGACCTGCTCGGCCGCGGTCGCCAACTCGTCGTAGCTGCGCGTGCGGCCACCGCCGACGAAGGCCACGTCGTCACCGCGCAGGGCGCGGGTGCGGTGGGCGTAGCCGATCGGGCGCGGTGATTCCGCGGCCAGTTCGGCGCGCAGCGCCGGGTCGGCGAGGTCGTACCAGTCCAGGCCGTCGGGGGCGTCGAGGATGTCGATGGTCAGGCCGAGTTTCACCTCGAGGCTGCCCGGCAGGGCCGCGTCCATCGTCATCAGCGGCACCACCGCGGCACCGGCCTTGAGCACCGCCCAGGTCGCGATCGCCGCGTCAACCCCGCGGTCGAGACGGACCGCGACTCCGGTGCCGGGTCCGGCGCCGCGGGCGATCAGCGAGCGAGCCAATTGCGAGGAGCGGGCGTCGAATTCGGCGTACACGATCTCGGATCCACCCAGATCGAGGGCGGGCGCGTCCGGGTCCTCCTCCACCGCCGAGGCCAGTTCCTGCGCCAGCGCGGCACCGTTGGCCGACGGCGCCGGCGCGTAGGCCGCGGCGGTCAGTTCGCGTTCGCGTTCTCTGGCGTCACGCAGGTCGATATCGCCGACTCGCATCGCGGGATCGGCGACGACCGCGGTGACGATCTCGGTGAGCCCGCGCGCGAAAGCCGCGACCGTGTGCTCGTCGAAAAGGTCGGTGGCGTAGGTGAAGACGACGCCGATCTCGTCGGGTTCGCCGGTCGTGGACAGGCGCGGTTCGACATTGACCTGGAGGTCGAACTTGGCGGGGCGGGCCGCGAGGTCCATCGCCTCGATGGTGAGGCCGGGCAGGCGCAGCACGGGTGTCTCGTTGTTGTGGAACGAGAGCACCACCTGGAACAGCGGGTTGTGCGACACGGTGCCGGTCGGGGCCACCTCCTCGACGACGCGCTCGAACGGCAGGTCGGCGTTGGCGAACGCGGCGAGGCCGACTTCGCGTGCGGCGCTGACCAATTCGTCGAATCCGTGTCGCGGGTCGACTTCGGTGCGCAAGGTCAAGGTGTTGACGAACATGCCGACCAGGTCGTCGAGTTCGGGTTCGCCGCGGCCGGCGATCGGGGTGCCGATCGTGATATCGGTGCTGCCGCAGATCCGGGCGAGCAGCACGGCCAGTGCCGCGTGCACGACCATGAACAGCGACGCGTTGTGCCTGCGGGCGATCTCGGCGAGGCCGGCGTGAACGTCGGCGGGCAGGGTGGTGCTCACGTCGGCGCCGCGCAGCGAGGCGTGCGAGGGGCGCGGATGGTCGTGCGGGAGTTCGACCGTGCCGGACTGCCCGGACAGGGTGTGCCGCCAGAATCCCAGCTGCCTGGCGGCGGTGGAATTCTCATCGGATTCCGAACCGAGTACCTCGCGCTGCCACAGCGCGTAGTCGGCGTACTGCACGGGCAGTGGCGCCCAGGCGGGTGAGCGGCCTTCGACGCGGGCCCGGTAGGCGATCACGAGGTCACGGGCCAGCGGAGCGAGCGAGGCACCGTCGGCGATGATGTGCTGCACCACCACGGCGAGCACATATTCCTCCTCCGCGAGCGGGTCGTCGGCGGGGGAGGTGAACAGCCCGGCGCGCAGGGGAACTCGCTCGGCGACGTCGAAACCGCCTGCGAGCAGCCGGATTACCCGCTCGCGCGGATCGTCGCACTCCTCGAGCGCGAGGCCGTTCGGCAACACCGCGCTGACAGGCAGGATCTCCTGGTACGGAACGGCTTGGGCGTCATCGGCCGGGAACCGGGTGCGCAGTGCCTCGTGCCGTTCGAGCAGGTCGGCGACGGCGTAGCGCAGTGCCGAGGTGTCGAGCGCGCCGCGCAGCCGCAGGACCAGCGGGATGTTGTAGGCCGGTGAGTCGGGGTCGATGCGGTTGAGCAACCACATCCGCTGCTGCGCGGGCGAGAGCGGAATGACGCCACGATCCTGCGCCGGGATCAGCGGCGGTCGTGGCGCGGCCACCGAACCCGGGCGAACGCGGGCGGCGAGCGAACCAACGGTCGGCGCCTCGAACAGGTCACGCACCACCAGATCGGTGCTGAGCGCATGGTCGATGCGGGCGATGGCCCTGGTGGCCAGCAGCGAGTTGCCGCCGCGGTCGAAGAAGTTGTCGTCGAGGCCGATCTCGGGCACGCCGAGCAGGGTCGCGAATACTCCAGCCACGCTCAGTTCGATAGGAGTGGTCGGCGCGCGGAAGGTGGTGGCGGCGGTGAACTCCGGTGCGGGCAGCGCGGCCCGGTCGAGCTTGCCGTTGGTGGTCATCGGCAGTTCCGGTACCACCACGACCGCGTCGGGAACCATGTAGCCGGTGAGGAATTCGGCGACGGCGGCACGCACGTGCACCGGGTCGAGGGCGGTGGCCACGCGATCGGCGGGCCCGGTGCCTTCGCCGGCGGACGCCGCATTGCCATCGCCACGTCCGAAGCGCGCCCCGACCGGGCCCTTCGCCACGGCGACAGCGGGTGCGCTGGAGTCCACCACCACACCTGTGGCCGCGACAACGTAGGCGATCAGGCGGTCACCGGCGTGCTCGTCGGCGCGCACGATGACCGCGGACTGCCCGACGCCGGGGACGCGCAGCAGAGCGGCCTCGATCTCGCCCGGTTCGATCCGGAAACCGCGCAATTGGACCTGTTGGTCGCCACGGCCGCCGTATTCGAGGGTGGGGGTGCCGCGGAACCCGATCCAGCGGCCGAGGTCGCCGGAGCGGTAGCGGCGGGCACCCGGCTCGCCGAACGGATCGGCGACGAAACGGGTGGCGGTGAGGCCCGGCTTGCCGAGGTAGCCACGCGAGAGCTGGTTGCCCGCGATGTAGAGCTCACCCGCCACGCCGAAGGGCACCGGGCGCAGACGGTCGTCGAGCACGACCACCGACAACCCGGGCAGCGCGCGGCCGATGAGGCTGCCGGGTAGTTCGGCGGCATAGTCACGCCGCGCTACCTCCGCATCCGATCCTCCGCTGTGGTCGGAGTCGGCACCAGCTCCCGCCCGGTCGGCCACGAGTTCCGCGGTCCGCGAGGTCAGGACCTGGTGGGAGACATGGACGGTGGTCTCGGTGATGCCGTACATGTTGACGAGTTCCGGTGCGCCCGCGCCGTTTCCGTAGCGGTCGTACCAGCGGTTGAGCTTGCGGGGGTCCAAAGCCTCGCCACCGAAGACCACGTAGCGCAGCGGCAGCGGTGTGGCGCCCGCGGCTTGCGCCGCACGGTCGGCTTCGTCGAGTTGGGCGAAGGCGGTGGGGGTCTGGCTCAGCACCGTCACGTGTTCACGGGCCAGCAGTTCGCGGAATTCGATCGGCGAACGGGAGGTCAGGTGGTCGACGACGACGACCGACGAGCCACCCGCCAGCGCGCACCACAGTTCCCAGACCGAGAAGTCGAAGGCGAAGGAGTGGAACACCGACCACACATCGTCGACGTCGAAGGCGAACAGCAACTGGGCGTTGGCGAACAGCTCGAGCACATTGCGATGGGTCACGCCGACGCCCTTGGGCAGGCCGGTGGAGCCCGAGGTGTAGATGACGTACGCGAGGTGATCCGGGCGCAGCGGGGCGCGGCGTTCGCCGGGATGCAAGGGGGCATCGGTGTAGACGGGTTGCTCGTCGAGCAACACCACGGGCAGGTCGGCCAGCGGTGTCAGCAGTTCGCGCTCGGCCGGCGGGGTCAGCAGTTCGCGCTCGGCCGAGGTGGTCAGCAGCACAGCGGGTTTCGCGTCCGCGATAATGTAGCCGAGGCGCTGCGCGGGGTAGCCGGAGTCGATCGGCAGATAGCCCGCACCCGACAGGAGCACCGCGAGCAGCGCGACCGGTAGTTCCTCGGTGCGCGCAACAGCGACGGCCACCAGCTTTTCCGGGCCCGCACCCTGCGCGATGAGCGCACGGGCGAGAGCCGATGCCCGGCCGAGGAGGTCGGCGAAAGTGCGGGACCGCTCCCCCGCCCTGATCGCGATCGCCTCGGGCCGCTGATGCGCCTGAGCGGTGATCAGGTCGGCGAGGGTCACCTCCGGAACCGCGGTGCCGGGCGAATGGCCTTCGCGCAGCACGAGTTCACGCTCACCGGGGGCGAGCACATCGATATCGCCGACCGGCTGTGCCGGATCGGCTATCACCGCGGCGAGGACCCGCGTCCAGCGGTCGGCGAAGTCGGCGACCGTGGCGCGGTCGAAAAGGTCTGTGGCATAGACGAAAGTGGCCGCCATGCCCTGCGGTGCGCCGTCCGCGCCGATGCGTTCGGCGAGCTCCACCTGCAGGTCGAACTTCGCCAGCGGCACCGTGAAGTCGGCGGCCGAGACAGCGAGGCCGGGCAGCGCGAGGTCGGTGCGAGCCAGGTTCTGGAAGGTCAGCATCACCTGGAACAGCGGGTGCCGCGCGGTCGAGCGCACCGGCTCCAGCAGATCGACGAGCCGCTCGAACGGCACATCGGCGTGCCCGAACGCCGCGAGATCGCGCGCTCTGACCTCGGCGAGCAATTCGGCGAAGTTCGCCGCCGGATTCACTTCGGTGCGCAGGACCAGTGTGTTGACGAACATGCCGATGAGCTCGTCGAGCGCCTGTTCGCCGCGACCGGCAATCGGGGTACCGATCGCGATGTCGCGGGTGCCGGCGAGCCGGGCCAGCAGCATGGCCAGCGCGGTGTGCACAACCATGAACAGCGTGGCGTTGTGCTCGCGGGCCAGCGCGGACAGGCCGGCGTGTACCGAGGCGGGTACCTGAACGCTCAGCGACCCACCTGTCCGGTTCGACACGGCGGGACGCGGCCGGTCGGTGGGCAGTTCGAGCTGTTCGGGCAGGCCGGACAGGGTCTTTCGCCAGAAGGCCACTTGCGCGGCGAGCAGCGAATCCGGGTCGTGCTCGGCGCCGAGCAGTTCGCGCTGCCACAGCGTGTAATCGACGTACTGCACCGGCAGCGGCGGCCACTGCGGCGCACCGCCTCCGCGCCGTTCGGCGTAGGCGGTGAGCAGATCCCTGGTCAGCGGCGCGAAGGAGAACCCGTCGGCGGCGATGTGGTGCACCACGCAGACCACGACGTGCTCGTTGTCCGAGAGGGCAAGCACCCGCACCCGCACCGGCGGACCGGCGGTGACGTCGAAGCCGGTCAGCGCCGCGGCCCCGATCGCCTCGGTGAGCCCGTCCTCGGCCACCTCGATGACCTCGAACTCGGGCATCGCGGCGGGGTCGCCCGCCGCCAGCACCAGCTGGTGACCTTCGCCGTCGAGCACCCCGCCGAACCCGTCGGAACCGACGCCGTCGGACACCGGATACACCGTGCGGAGCACTTCGTGGCGGGCGATCAGGTCGGCGATCGCGGCGCGCAGGGCGGGCAGGTCGAGGCGGCCGGAGAGGCGGACCGCGACCGGGATGTTGTCCACCGCCGACGCGGGATCGAAGCGGTTGAGGAACCACATCCGTTGCTGTGCATACGACAGCGGCACCAGCGCGGGGCGCGGACGCGGTGTGAGCGGGAGCGCGTGCGCCGTAAGCCGTTGCTGCTCGGCCCGATTGGCGAGTGCGGCGACCGTCGGCGCCTCGAAGACCGCCTGCACCGGCACCCGCACGTCCAGCGCGGCACCGATGCGGGCGACCGCCTGAGCGGCGAGCAGCGAGTCGCCACCCAGTTCGAAGAAGTCGTCGTCGGCGCCGACCCGGCCCGCACCGTCACACAGCAACAGCGCGGCGAACACATCGGCCACCACCTGTTCGGCCGGGGTGGCGGGCGCGCGGAAGCCGCGCGCGGTGAACACCGGCGTCGGCAGCGCGGCGCGATCGAGCTTGCCGACCGAGGTCAGCGGTAGCGCGTCGAGGACCATGATGACCGACGGAATCATGTACGCGGGCAACGATTCCGCGAGGAATTCCGCCAGCGCCCCGGTGTCGACTGGGTGGCCGGCGCGCGGCAGCACATAGGCGACCAGCGTCGTCGCGCCCGATGACATCGTCTTGCCCAGCGTCACCGCGTAATCGAGGTCAGGATGGGCGGTGAGCGCGTTGTCGATCTCGCCGAGCTCGATCCGGAAACCGCGCACCTTCACCTGGAAATCGGTGCGGCCCAGGTATTCCAGCGTGCCGTCGTGTTCGAATCGGCGCACCAGGTCGCCGGTGCGATACAGCCTGCCCGGCCCGAACGGCGAGGCGATGAAACGTTCCGAAGTGAGCCCCGGCCTGCCCAGATACCCCTGCGCGAGCGCGGGGCCGGAGAGGTACAGCTCGCCGACTACCCCGGCGGGCACCGGCCGCAACCGCGCGTCGAGCACGTACAGGCCCATGCCGGGCACCGCGGTGCCGATGGTGATCGGCGCGTGCGCCCGCAGCGCCGCGGTGCTGGTGGCGAGGATCGTGGCCTCGGTGGGGCCGTACCCGTTGTAGAACGCACGCCCGCCGGTTGCCCAGCGGCCGACCAGCTCCGGACCGAACCGGTCGCCCGCGACGATCACGGTGGCCAGCTCCGGCAGCCCGGCGGGGTCGACGGACTCGAGCGCGCCCGGGGTGATCAGCAGGTGGGTGATGCGTTCGCGGCGCAACAGGTCCGACAGTTCGAAACCGCCGAACACCCGTGGCGGCGAGATCACCAGCGTCGCACCGACACCGAACGGCAGCAGCAGCTCGAGTACCGACACATCGAAGTTCGGCGAGCAAACATGCAGCACGCGCGAATCAGGTTCGACCCCATAGTGTTCGCGCTCGGCGGCGACCAGTGTGGCCAACCCGGTGTGGGTGACCACGACGCCCTTGGGCTTGCCGGTGGAGCCGGAGGTGTAGATGACGTAGGCCGGATGTCGTTCGTCGATCGGGCGGACCCGGTCGGCGTAGCTCACCGCGTGCCCTGGCCGCACGGCGATACGTTCGGCGACGACGGGGTCGTCGAGTTCGATCCAGTACGCGGTGGTGCCGAGGCAGGCGCGATGGGCCGCGGTGGTCAGGCCGATGGTCGCGCCGGAGTCGGCGACGATGTGGGCGATCCGGTCGGCCGGGTAGGCCGGGTCGACCGGCACGTACGCGGCGCCGGTCTTGGCGATGGCCCACACCGCGAGCACGGATTCGATCGAGCGGGCGATGGCGATCGCGACGACGTCGCCCGCGCCCATGCCACGGTCGATGAGTTCACGTGCCAGGCGCGAGGATTGCTCGTCGAGCTCGCGATAAGTGCGGTGTTGTTCCGCGCCGGGCATCCCGGTCGGGTTGTAGCGCAGCGCGATCGCATCGGCCGCGGACTCGACGGCGGCCGTGAGCAGCTGACCGAACAACGGTGCGCCGGTAGCACGTCGGCGGCCTGCACGGCCCGTGCGGCGGGGGGTTTCCACAGACCAATACACCTCTCGCGTCCGGCGGCCGAGTCGGACACAGCATAGCCACACCTACATAGCCATTGCCGACCGTCGCCGAGGTGTGCGCCACGACACACCAACTCTATCGCAACAGGATCGTAGTGCCCATGGAGTCCGTTACGGACGTGTATCGCCAGATCCGCTCGCACCCGCGACGACCTGCGCAATTACCGGTCCGGAGGCGGCTACCGCCACAGTCGCGAGCAGCTGCTGGTGAGTGGCATCGACCGGGTGGTCAGCGATGACCCCGCTGACGAACGGCCGCCATCGCGAGGCGCCGTCCCCCAGCTTTTGGGGGGTCCGCATGGCGGTGAAATAGGTGACGTCGCCCTCGAATCGGGCGTGTTCGAGCTCGGTGAGCAGTGCCACCGAGTGCAGCGCGCCCCGGTACATGCCGACGAATTGGGTGCGCGAGATCGGCGTGTCGCCCGCCAGCGCGGCGTGTAGCGATTCGAGTGCCGCATCGCCGAGGTCGGTGAGCCGCTCGGGCAGCTGCTCCTCGGGAATACCGAGTTCGACGAGCACATGCCGCAATTCGGTACCGAAATCGGCCAGTGCGGCGCCGGGAAGGCTGTCGAGCATGGTCAGCGACGCCACCGTCTCGCCCTCGGCTTGCAGGCGGGTCGCGACGGCCTGCGCGAGCACACCGCCGAGGGACCAACCGAGCAGCTGATAGGGGCCGTGCGGTTGGACGCCACGGATCTCGGCCAGATAACGGTCGACCAGTTCCTCGGCCGATGCGGGCCGGAATCCCGGGTCGCTCAGCGCGGGTGACTGAATGCCGACAACGGGCTGATCGCCGGGCAGATACGGCACCAGGCTCGCGTATGCCCATGCCAGGCCGGAGACCGGGTGCACACAGATCAGCGGCGGGCGGGTGCCGCGGCGGGCGATCGGGAGCACGACCGCGAGTGCGGCTTCGAGGTCGGTGGCGGTGGCTGGGCCGTCGCCGATTCCCGTTGCGAGACCGGCGACGGTCGGGTCGGCGAAGAACGCGGCGACGCTGAGTTCGACGCCGGTGTGTTCGCGCAGGTGGTGCACCACGCGGGTGGCCAGCAGCGAGTTGCCGCCGAGGGCGAAGAAGTCGTCGTCGAGGCCGGGGTTTCGCGCGCCGAGCACCTCGGTGAAGACGGCGGCTACGGCGATCTCGTGAGCTGTCTCGGGTGCGCGGTAGCGGCGCGGTTCGAGTACCGGCTCCGGGAGTGCGGCCCTGTCGAGTTTGCCGTTCGCGTTCAGCGGGAGGTGGTCGAGGACGACGAAGGCCGAGGGGACCATATAGGACGGAAGTACCTGCGCCACAGCGGCTTTGGCATCTGCGGGGGTAAGTGCTCTGTCGTGCGCGGGGACGATGTAGGCGACGAGCCGGTCACCGAGTTGCGGATCGGTCGTGGCGATGACCGCTGCCTGGGCGATCTGGCGCGCAGCGAGAAGGGCGGCTTCGATCTCGCCGAGTTCGATGCGGAAGCCGCGGATCTTCACCTGGAAGTCGGTGCGACCGTGGTATTCGAGTTCGCCGTCGGCGGTCCAGGCGACCAGGTCGCCCGTGCGGTACATGCGGGCGCCGCCGAGTTCTGGGCGCTCGACGGTCGAAGTCGCCGGGTCGTGTGGCCCCCGCCCCTTGGCCATTGGCTCGTCGGCTGATGTGCCGAACCCGGCGAAGGGGTCGGCGACGAAGCGGTCCGCGGTGAGGTCGGGGCGGGCGAAGTACCCGCGGGCGAGCTGCGCGCCCGCGAGGTACAGCTCGCCTGCGACACCGACCGGAACCGGGCGCAGACGGGCGTCGAGAACGTAGACGCGGCTGTTCCATTCGGGTCGACCGATCGGGACCGTGGTTCGATCGGCGGTGCTGACGCGGTGGTCGGTGATGGAGACCGCGGCCTCGGTCGGGCCGTACAGGTTGTGCAGTGCTGCCGAGGATGCCGCAAGGAAACGCTGGACGGTCGAGGCCGGGAGTGCCTCACCGATGGCCAATACGCGGCGGAGCGAATTCGGCAGGGCACCAGCGGATTCGGTGAGCAAGGCGTCGAGCATCGAGGGCACGACGTGCAGGGTTGTCACCGCGTGCGCGGTGAGTACGCGCAGCAGGTAGGCGGGGTCGCGGTGGCCGTCGGGGGCGGTGATCACCAGGCGGCCACCGCAGATCGCGGCCGACCAGAATTCCCAGACCGACAGGTCGAAGGTGGCGGCGGTCTTCAGCAGGACCGAGTCATCGCGGCCGAGCCCGAAAGCGGCTGTCTTCCACAGCAACTGGTTGACGATCGCGCCGTGCGAGACCGCCACACCCTTCGGTGTGCCGGTGGAGCCGGAGGTGAAGATGATGTACGCCGTGCTCTCCGGGCGCAGCACACCGATCCGCTCGCTCGCCGCGACCGGCGCGGTCGAGACCGCGGACAGGTCGATCGGGTGCGCATCGGTGGGATACTGCGCTGAGCGCTCACTGATCGCTGCCGTGGTCGCGATTTCGACCGTTTCGCTGAATAGATCAGCGCGGTCCGCCGACCCGGTGTCGATGACGATCACTGGCACCGACGCGCCGGTCGCCTCGGCCACTCCAGTGTGCGCGAAACCGTCACGCACGGTGGTCAGGACACAGGCGGGCGCGGCGGTGCCGAGGACGTGCGCGATACGGTCGGCCGGTTGATCCGGGTCTACCGGGACGTAGGCGGCTCCGGCCTGGGTCACCGCATACATCGCGACGACCAGCTCGGTGCACCGTCGCATCGCCAGGGCAACGCGGTCCTCGACGCCCACGCCCTGCGTGATCAGGTATCGCGCAAGCTGATTCACGCGAGCGGACAAATCACGGTAGGTGAGCTGTGCGCCCTCGGCATCGATCAGCGCGACGCCATCAGGGTCGGCCGCCGCGGTATCGGCGAACAGCGAGGCCAGCGTCGCGGACGGGCAGGGGTAGTCGGTCGCGTTCCAGTCGTGCAGGATTCGTTCCCGCTCGGCATCGGAGAGCAGGTCGAGCTCGTCGACAGGGCGCTCGGGCGCGGCGGCGATCGCGATGAGAACCCGTGCGAACCGATCCGCGTAGGTCTGGGCGGTCGAGGCGTCGAAAAGGTCGGTGGCGTAGGTGAATACGCCGCTGATCCCCTGCGCGACACCGGCACTGTCGTAGGCATCGGCGACGATGGCGTGCAGGTCGAACTGGGACACCGCGAGGTCCACGTCGACGCCTTCGACCGCGGTCTCGCCGAGTTCGAGGCCGGTCCGGCTGAGGTTCTGGAAGGACAGGCCGACCTGGAACAGCGGATGACGGGCCGTGGAGCGGGCGGGGTTGATCGCCTCGACGAGGCGCTCGAACGGGAGGTCCGCGTTCGCGAACACCTGTAGGTCGGTATCGCGTTGGCGGGCAAGGAGTTCGGTGAACGATTCGCCGGATGCGAGAGTGGTGCGGAAGACCAGGGTGTTGACGAACATGCCGATGAGGTCGTCGAGCGCAGCCTCGCCGCGGCCCGCGATGGGAGTACCGACCGCCAGATCGTCGGTGCCCGCCAGCCTCGCCAGGGTCACCGCTAGTGCGGTGTGCACGACCATGAACAGCGTCGCACCCTGCTTGCGCGCCAAAACCAAGAGAGCGCGATGGGTTTCGGCGTCGATCTCGATCGGCACGCGGCCACCAGCGAAGGACTGCACGGCGGGACGTGGCCGGTCGGCGGGCAGGTCGAGCTGGTCGGGCAGCCCGGCCAACGCAGCACGCCAGTAGGCGAGCTGGGCCGAGGCCAGCGACTGCGGGTCGTCCTCGCTGCCGAGCAAGGCGCGCTGCCACAGCGCGTAGTCGGCGTACTGCACGGTCAGTGGCGCCCACTCCGGCGCGCTGCCCGCCGAGCGTGCCGCGTAGGCGAGCATCAGGTCCCTGGTCAGCGGCGTGAGCGAAGAACCGTCACCGGCGATGTGGTGCACGACTACGGCGAGCACCGATTCATCGGCGTCGAGCTCGAACAGCGCGACCCGCAACGGCACCTGGCCGCGCACGTCGAATCCGGACGAACCGAATTCGTGCATGGCGGCGGTGAGCTGATCGGGCGCGATCGTGTGCACCTCCAGCCGTGGCGTCGCCTCGGTCTCGGCCAGGATCTGCTGGATCGGCCCGTCGTCGGTCTCGGGGTAGATCGTGCGCAAGGTCTCGTGCCGGGCGACGAGGTCGGCCACGGCGGCGCGCAGCGCCTCGACATCGATGGCGCCGTGCAGCCGCACCGCCATCGGGATGTTGTAGGCGACCGATCCCGGGTCGAACTGATTGAGGAACCACATCCGCTGCTGGGCCAGCGACAGCGGGATCCGCGCGGGCCGCTCCCGGGCGGCCAGCGCGGGCCGGGCACCCGCACCGGCGGATTCGGCGAGTCGCCGCGCCAGTGTTTCCACCGTCGACGCCGCGAACAGCAGCCGGACCGGGAAGTCGGTGTCCAGTGCGGCGCCGAGGCGGGCGGCGACCTGGGTGGCCATCAGCGAGTTGCCGCCGAGGGCGAAGAAGTCGTCGTCGAGGCCGAGCTGGGTGTCGCCGAGGTCGAGCACCCGGGCGAAGGTGCCCGCCACGATCTGCTCCACCGATGTGGCGGGAGCGCGGAATTCGGCGACTTCGAGGATCGGTGCGGGCAGCGCCTTCCGGTCGAGTTTGCCGACCGGGGTGAGCGGGATGGTGTCGAGTTCCATCAGCACGGTCGGCACCATGTGCGCGGGCAGACTGCGCTCGGCGAAGGCGGTGAGCGCGGCGGTATCGACGGCCGCACCCGGCGCCGCGTGCACGTAGGCCACCAGAATGGTTGCGCCGCTGTCGAGTTCGTGGCCGACGGTGACGGCGAAGTCGAGACTTTCGTGCGTCGAGAGCACCGCGTCGATCTCGCCGAGTTCGATCCGGAAACCACGGATCTTGACCTGGAAGTCGTTGCGGCCCAAATAGTCCAGTGCGCCGTCGGGGGTCCAGCGGACCAGATCGCCGGTGCGGTAGAGGCGAGAACCGGCCGGGTCGAACGGATTCGCGACATATCGCGAGGAGGTGAGGCCGGGGCGGGCGTGGTAGCCGCGGCTCAGCTGGGCGCCGGTGATGTAGAGCTCGCCGGTGACGCCGGGCGGAACGGGGCCGAGCCGGTCGTCGAGAACATATTCGGCCACACCGTTGATCGGGCCGCCGATGGTCACCGGGTCGCCCGGTTTCAGCGGCGCACTGATGTTGGTGGCGATGGTCGTCTCGGTGGGCCCGTACACGTTCAGGAATCCGCGCAGCGTGCCGTCGGCGAGCGGAATCGCCCAGCGCCGCGGCAGATCCGGCGTTGCGGCCTCGCCCCCGACTGACACCACCCGCAAGTCATCGAGTCCGTCCGGGTTGATCGAGGCCAGCGCGGCGGGGGTGATGAAGGCGTGGCTCACCCGCTCCCGCCGCAGCAGCGCGGCGAGATCGTCACCGCCGTACACGCTCGGGTCGACGATCACCATGGTGGCGCCCGCGCCGAACGCCAGCAGCAGCTCGAGCACCGAGGCATCGAACGACGGTGAGGCGAAATGCAGCGTGCGCGAGGTGGATTCGACGCCGAAGTGCCGACGCTGTTCCGCGCTGAACCCAGCGAGCCCGGCCTGGGTCACCGCGACGCCCTTGGGCAGCCCGGTGGAACCGGAGGTGTAGATCAAGTAGGCGAGGTCCTCGGCCCGCACAGGACGAAGCCGGTCTGGGGCGGTGATCGCCTCCCCGGAGAGGTCGTCGAACAGTTGGCCGGGCTCGACGCCGGCACGCAGCGAAGGGCCCGCTCCGCCAACGCCATCCGCAAATCCCACGTGGTCGCCGGCAACAGGCCGCGCACCCGCGCCGTCACCGCCGCCGAGCAGTCCGCCCACCCGGCTACCCGCATGGTGGCCACCATCGCGCCGCGAGGCCGCATCGGCGTCAGGCCGTGCGGCCCAACGGTTGTCGTCGGCGCGCATATCGCCGCTGGTCAGGGTCCGCGTAGATGCAACTGCTTCGCCGGTCGGCGCGGCGTCGAGTTGGAGCCATGCCACCTGGGCGGGGAGTCCAGCGGCGACGGCGGCGACAGTGAGCCCGAAGACCGCGCCGGAGTCGGTGACCATGTGGGCCACGCGGTCCGGGGGGTAGTTCGGGTCGACCGGAACGAAGCCCGCGCCGGTTTTGGTGACGGCCCAGATGGCGAGCACCGATTCGACCGAGCGTGGGATTCCGATGGCTACCAGGTCGCCCGCGCCGATGCCGCGGCCGATCAGGAACCGGGCGATGCGGTTGGAGCGCTCATCGAGTTCGGCGTAGGTGAGGCTGTCGATGGTGCTGGTGGCATCGGCGAGGACGACCGCCAGACCGTCAGGGTTGGTCTCGACCGCGGTGGCCAGCAGCTGCGCCAAGGCGGTAACGCGCGGGCGACGGGTACGTACCGGTCGGGTTCTCGCCGGTCGTGTCATAGCTGTTCCACCTCACCCATCACCGAAACTTGTTGTCCCGCAGCGGGCCCCGAGCACGGGGCTCACACCGTCGGGGCGCGCAGATCTCCGAGTACCAGCACTACCTCGGCCGCGCCCGGGTTGCCCGGTGCGGCATCGTCGGCGATCAGCGCCTGCAGATCGCCGAGTTCCGGCGTATCGAGCGCCTCGAGACCTGCCCGATCGCCGAACAGGTGGGTCACCCATTCCTCGGCCAATGCCGCCGTCACACCCGCCCGTGCACCGGGAACCGAATCCCGACCCGTGCTCGCCGGAGCATCCTGCCCCACCGACCCCCCACTGGTCGCCGATGAGCCCTCCACGGCCTGTGCCACCGACCGCGCAAGGGCCCCAGCCGACAGTGACCCGTTCGCCATCGGCACCAGAACCATCGATGCGCCTGCGACACCCGCGGCTACCGGCTCGACCAGTGCGGTGAAGCTGTCCGCCGGGCCGTAGCCGAACGTTCTGGCTTCGAAGGTCAGGTCGGTGTCGGCGCGCACCTGCGCACCCGCCGTAGCGAGTTCGTTGTAGCTGCGGGTGCCGTCGGCACCGACGAACGCCGGGTCGCCACCGCGCAGGGCGCGGGTGCGGTCGGCGTAGGTCACCGGGCGGGCGGACTGGGTGGACAGTTCGGTCTTGATCGCCGGGTCGTCGAGTGAGATCCAGTCGACGCCGCGGGGCTCGCCGACGGTGATGCCCAGCTTCGCGGCGGGCTCGGCGGGCAGTTCGGCACCGGTGACCGGGACCACGGCCGCGCCTGCCTTGAGGATCGCCCAGACCGCTACGGCCCAGTCGATGCCGCGCGAAAGATCAACGGCCACCGCGTCTCCCGGGCCGAAGCCCCGGCCGATCAGCAGCCTGGCCAGGCGTGCGGAGCGGGCGTCGAGCTGGTCGTAGGTCAGCGCGTCGTCGCCCCAGACGAGGGCAGGGCCGTCGGGGTCGTCTTCGGCGGCGGCGGTGAAGGCCTGCGCGAGCGTGGTGCCGCCCGACGGTGTGCTCGGCGCGGGCGCCGGTGCCGCGCCGGCGAGCAGCCGGGCGCGTTCGGACTCGTCGAGGATGTCGATATCGCCGATACGGATCTGCGGGTCGGCGGCGACGGCGGTCAGGATGCGGGCGAAGCGGGCGCCGATGCTGCGCACGGTGGCCTCGTCGAACAGGTCGGTGGCGTAGTTGAACAGCGTGATCAGCTCGTCGGGATCACCGGCGGCGGTGAAGCGCGGTTCGACGTCCACCTGCAGGTCGAACTTGGCCGCGACCGCGGTGTCGAGCGCGTTCACGGTGAGACCGGGCAGTTCGAGCGCGGCCGCCTCGTTGTTGCTGAAGGTGAGCGCCACCTGGAACAGCGGGCTCTGCGCACTACCCCGACCCGGCGCGACGACCTCGGCGACCCGCTCGAACGGCAGGTCGGCATTGGCGAACGCGCCGAGATCGGTCTCGCGGGCCACGTCGACGGCCTCGTCGAAGGAACCGGCCGGATCGAGCGTGGTGCGCAGGGTCAAGGTGTTGACGAACATGCCGACCAGCTCGTCGAGCGCCCGCTCACCGCGCCCGGCGACAGCGGTGCCGATGGCGATATCGGAGGTGCCCGACAAACGGCCGAGCAGCACGGCCAGTGCCGCGTGCACAACCATGAACAGCGACGACTTGTGCTCGCGCGCAAGGTGATTCAGCGCGGTGTGCACCTCGGCGGGCAGACGCAGCTCCGTGGTGGCGCCACGCAGGGTCGGCACCGACGGACGCGGGCGATCCTGCGGCAGCTCCACAAGCGGGGGCACATCGGCCAACTGGTTGCGCCAATAGTCGAGCTGAGCGGCGGCCGGCGATTCCGGCTGAGCGTCCTCGCCGACGACGGCCCGTTGCCACAGCGCGAAGTCGGCATACTGGACGTCGAGCGGTGCCCATCCCGGGCTCTGCTGCGCGGCACGGGCAACGTAGGCGGTCATCAGGTCGCGGGCGAGCGGCGCCAGCGAGGCACCGTCAGCCGAGATGTGGTGCACCACAACGACAAGCAGCCAGTCGGCCGAGGTTCCATCGGTCAGCAACGCTGCGCGCAGCGGAACCTCACGCGTCACGTCGAAACCCGCACCGGCCAATTCGGCCGCACGAGTGAGGATATCGGCGGTCGTCTCAACCTGGAGCCCACCGGGCAGCGCATCGGCCGCGGAGAGGATTACCTGGACAGGCATCCCATCGGCCACCACGACGCCACCCGCTGCGGTGTCACCACCGGCTTGTCCACGACCGGCGTCACCGGATGCGACGCCGTCGACCCCTGCGCTACCGCGCGCGGGGCCAGGCTCGTTTCGACCGGAACCCGCGGAGACTGCGATGTCGGCTACGCCGTCCGAGGATGCGCCGCGATCGGCCACAGCCTCGCCTTGGGCATCGACGTCGACTCGACCGGCGACACCCCGGGCAACGGTGCCACCGGCCACCGGGAAGAAGGTGCGCAGGGACTCGTGTCGGCCGAGCACGTCGGTAACTGCGGCGTCGAGGGCGGCCACGTCGAGCTCGCCGGTGAGGCGGATGGCGAAGGGGATGTTGTAGGAGCCCGAGGTGGGGTCGACCTGGTTGACCACCCACATGCGCTGCTGTGCCAGCGACAGCGGAATGCGTTGCGGGCGTTCGGTCGCGACCAGCGGCGGGCGCGCGGTGGCACCGCTCGCACCGCCGATGCGCGCCGCGAGGGCCGACACGGTGGGCGTCTCGAACAGGTCGCGGATGGCGAGGTCGGCGTCGAGTGCCTCGTTGATGCGGGCGATCGCACGGGTGGCCAGCAGCGAGTTGCCACCGAGGGCGAAGTAGTCGTCGTCGGCGCCGACACGGGCCATGCCGAGCAGTTCCGCGAAGACCCCCGCGACGATCTCCTCGGCGGGGGTACCCGGCGCACGGAACTCGCCCGCGGTGAAGGCCGGGGCCGGAAGAGCCTTGCGGTCGAGCTTGCCGCTCGGGTTCAGCGGGAAGCTGTCCAGCACCGTGACAACGGTCGGAACCATGTAGGCGGGCAGCGATTCCGCGACGGCCGTCCGCAGCTCCGCGGGGTCGGGCTGTTCGCCGGGGCGCGCCACCACGTACGCGACCAGGTGCTGGCCCGACGCGGTGTCGAGCACCAAAGCCACGGACTGGCTGATCACGTCCTGCGCGAGCAGGGCGGTCTCGATCTCGCCGAGCTCGATGCGCTGACCGCGGAACTTCACCTGGAAGTCGGTGCGGCCCAGGTATTCCAGCGCGGGCTCGGCCGACGATCCACCCCAGCGGACGAGGTCGCCGGAGCGGTACATCCGCGCGCCGGGCTCGAAGGGGTTGGCGACGAACCGATCCGCGGTCAGACCGGGGCGGGCAACGTAGCCGCGCGCGAGCTGGTCACCGGCCAGGTACAACTCGCCGACCACTCCGGCGGGCACCGCGCGCAGCCGCGAATCCAGCACGTAGACACGGGTATTCCACTCCGGCACGCCCATCGGCACCGAACCACGATCGGAATCGCTTGCGGGCCAACGCGTCACGGTGACAGCAGCTTCGGTAGGTCCGTACAGGTTGTGCACCCGTGCCGTGCAGACGCGGGCCACGTCGGCCACGGTCTCGGTGGGCAGCGCCTCCCCGGCGGCGAACACCGCGCGCAGGCTCGGAATCGAACCGGCGCTGGTGTGCGCGGCGAACACCGAGAGCATCGACGGAACGAAGTCGGTGAGCGTCACACTCTGCGCCGCAATGGTTTCGGCGAGGTACACCGGATCGCGGTGTCCGTCATGGGTCGACACAACCAGCTTCGCGCCGGTCCGCAGCGGCAGGAAGTAACCCCACAGCGACACGTCGAAGGTGGCGGGCGTCTTCTGCAGGTACACATCGGACGGACCGATCCCGTATTCGGCGCCCATGTACACCATCTGGTTGACGATCGCCGCGTGCGAGACCGCCACACCCTTCGGCCGCCCGGTGGAACCGGAGGTGAAGATGACGTAGGCCGGATTCCCGGGCCGGACCACTTCAGCCAACTCGACCGGCGCGGCCGAGAACTCCTCGAGCGCAACGGAATCCACCAGGATCACCGGCACACCCGCGGGGATCTCGATCGCATCCGCGGTGGTGCTCAGGACAGCGGCGGGCGCGGCGGTATCGAGAATGTGCGCGATGCGATCGGCCGGATGATCCGGGTCGATCGGCACATACGCCCCACCGGCGGTCACGATCGCGTACATCCCGACCACCAGCTCGAGCGAGCGCCGCACCGCGAGCCCGACCAGGGATTCGGGACCCACACCCTGCGTGATCAGCAGCCGGGCGAGCCGGTTCACCCGCTCGTCGAACTCCCGATAGGTCAGCTCGGCGCCCTCATAGGCGACAGCGACGGCATCGGGATAGCAGGCCACGGCCCGCCGATAACCGTCGAGCAGCAGCTCCGGTGCGAGGTCGTGGCGAGTGTCGTTCCACTGCACCAGGATTCGGTCCAGCTCGGCAGGCTCGAGGAGCTCGATCGCACCGAGCGGCTCGGCAGGTGCGGCGACGATCCCGGCCAGCAGCCGCTGGAACCGGTCGGCGAACCCGGCGATGGTGTCCGCGTCGAACAGGTCGGTGGCATAGGTGAGCCCGACCGCGATGCCGTGCGGTGCACCGTGGCGATCGGTGTCCTCCACCATCTCGAACTGCAGGTCGAACTTGGCGAACGGCATGGTCAGCTCGACGCCCGCGACGGTCAGTCCGGGCAGCTCCAGTGCGGTGCGCGCCATGTTCTGGAAGGCGAGCATCACCTGGAACAGCGGATGCCGTGCGGTCGAACGGGCCGGGTCGAGCAGCTCGACCAATCGCTCGAACGGCACGTCGGCGTGGCCGAACGCCGCGACATCGACCGCGCGGGTCTGGGCGAGCAGCTCGTCGAAACCGGCTGCCGGGTCGACCTCGGTGCGCAGCACCAAGGTGTTGACGAACATGCCGATCAGGTCATCGAGCGCGGCGTCACCACGACCGGCGACCGGGGTACCGATAGCGATATCGGTACTGCCCGACAGCCTGGCCAGCAGTGCCGACAGCGCGGCGTGCACCACCATGAACAGCGTCGAATTGTGTGTGCGCGCAAGCTGATCCAGCCCGGCGTGCACCTGCGCGGGAATCCGGAAGTCCAGGCTCGCGCCACGGTAGGAGGCGGTCGCGGGTCGCGGCCGGTCGATCGGCAGCTCGAGCTGATCGGGCACACCGGCGAGCTGGGTGCGCCAGAAGTCGATCTGCTGGGTCAGGATCGACTCCGGGTCGTCCTCGGTACCGAGCACCGCACGCTGCCAGAGCGTGAAATCGACGTACTGGACGGCCAATTCGGGCCAGCCGGGCGCGTTGCCCGCACTGCGCTGGACGTAGGCGGTCATCAGGTCGCGAGTGAGCGGGCCCATCGACACACCGTCACCGGCGATGTGGTGCATCACGCACACCAGCACGTGCTCGGTCGCGCTCAGCCGCAGCAGGCGCAGCCGCAGCGGCGGGGCGACGGTGACGTCGAAGCCCGCGCCGACGGTCTCGGTGACCAGGGCGGCGATCGCGTCCTCGGTGGCGTCGCCGGCCGCGAGGGCGGGCACGGCACGCGGGTCCGACAGCGGCAGCACCAGCTGCGTGCCGACCCCGTCGACCGGCGGATACATCGTGCGCAGCACCTCATGGCGCGCCACCAGGTCGGTGACCGCGACGCGCAACGCGTCGACATCGAGCGCACCCGACAGCCGCACCGCGATCGGCATGTTGTTCACCGCACTGGCCGGGTCGAACTGGTTGAGGAACCACATCCGCTGCTGAGCGAACGACAGCGGGATCGAATCGGGGCGCTGCTGCGCGACCAGCTCCTGGCCCGAACCGGTGCCGATATGGCGTTCCACGCGTTCGGCCAGCCCCGAGACCGTGCTGACCTCGAACAGCAACTGCACCGGCACGCGGGTGTCGAGTGCGGCGCCGATGCGCGTGGCGGCCTGCGCGGCCAGCAGCGAGTTACCACCGAGCTCGAAGAAGTCGTCGTCGGCGCCGACCCGGATCTCCTCCGGCGCACCGGCGGTCAGCAACTCGGCGAAGACACCGGCAATCACCTGCTGCACCGGGGTCGCGGGCGCACGGAACTCGCGCACCGCGAACACGGGCTCCGGCAATGCCTTTCGGTCCAGTTTGCCCACCGGTGTCAGCGGGATCCGGTCAAGGACCATGATCGCGGCCGGAATCATGTAGCCGGGCAACGATTCCGCGAGGAACGCATCGAGCGCGGCCACCTCGACTGTCGCACCGGAGCGAGGCATCACATACGAAACCAGCGCTGTCACCCCGGAAGGCAGGGTCTTGCCGAGGGTAGCCGCGAAGTCGATATCGGGGTGCGCGGTGAGCGCGTTGTCGATCTCGCCGAGCTCGATCCGGAAGCCGCGGATCTTCACCTGGAAGTCCGAGCGTCCCATGTACTCGATGACACCGTCACCGGATTCGCTGCGCCGCACCAGGTCTCCGGTGCGGTACAGGCGCGCGTTCGCGTCACCGGATTCGGTGCCGAAGGGGCTGGCGACGAAACGTTCCGCGGTGAGCGCGGGCCGGTTCAGATAGCCCTGTGCCAGTGCGGGACCCGACAGATACAGCTCGCCGATCACGCCCGATGGCACCGGCCGCAGCCGCGAATCCAGCACGAACGCACCGACACCGGCGATCGCGGCACCGATCGTCACCGGCGCGGCCGGGTCCATCGGCGGGGTGCTGGTGGCCAGGATGGTGGCCTCGGTGGGGCCGTAGCCGTTGTAGAACTCACGCTCGCCGACAGCCCAGCGACCGACCAGTTCCGGCCCGAACTTGTCACCAGCGACGACCACGACCTGGAGGTCGTCCAGATCGGCCGGATCGACCGATTCCAGCGCGCCCGGAGTGATGAGCATGTGCGAAACCTGTTCGCGGCGCAGCAGATCCGCGAGCTCGAAGCCACCGAACACGCCGGGCGGCGCGATCACCAGGGTCGCGCCCGCGGAGAAGGTGAGCAGCAACTCCAGTACCGACACGTCGAAGTTCGGCGAACACACGTGCAGCACGCGCGAGTCGGCGGCGACGCGATAGTGCGCGCGCTCGGCGGCGACCAGACCGGCCAGACCGGTGTGGGTCACCACAACGCCCTTCGGCTTGCCGGTGGAGCCCGAGGTGTAGATGACGTAGGCCGGGTGCCGCTCGTCGAGGGTGCGGATCCGGTCGGTGTAGGAGATCGGGTGCGCGGGCAGGGCCGCGATGTGGGTGGCCGTCTCGGCGTCGTCGAGCTCGAGCCAGGTCAGCGCCGTACCGAGCACCTCGCGATGGGTGGCGGTGGTGAGCCCGAGCACCGCGCCGGAGTCGGACACGATGTGGGCGATACGGTCGGCCGGGTAGTTCGGGTCGACCGGAACGTAGGCGGCGCCGGTCTTGGCGATCGCCCACACGGCCAGTACCGACTCGATGCCGCGGGCGATGCCGATGGCGACCACGTCGCCGGGCCCGATACCGCGGGCGATGAGCACGCGGGCCAGCCGCGAGGACTGCTGGTCGAATTCGGAATAGGTGAGCTGACGCTGGTCGGCGGGGTCACCGGACGGGTTGAACCGAACCGCGACCCGATCGGCAGCCGACTCGACGGCCCCCGTCAGCAACTGCCCGAATGTCGGACTGCTCGATCGGCGACGGCGGTTACCGCGGGCAGAACGACGGGCAGTTTCCATTCGAGTTCATTCACCTCTCATCGAGCCTGTACGCGCGCGGCGATCCCGCACCGTGCAGATCGAGCCATCATATAGACCGACTGCCCATCAGCCGAGTCAGCGTGCCCCCAGGGCTCGGGGCCTAAAGGTGTATCGGACCGGCGCGCGAGCGTGTTGCCGCTTCAAATGCAAAGTGACGGGGCTCATAAGAACCACCGTCACCAGCTCTACGGAGAAGGCTCCGTATTTCCTACCGCTCAGTGCGCGGAAGGACCCCACTCCAGCGGCACGCCCTTGGAAGCGAGGTACGGAATCGGGTCCATCTTGCTGCCGCCCTGATCCCAGATCTCGAGGTGCAGATGCGGGCCGGTGGACTGGCCGCGGTTGCCGACGGTCGCGATGACCTGGCCCGCGTTCACCCGCTGGCCCTCGCTGACCAGCATTTCGTTGACGTGGCCGTAGACCCCGGTGGTGCCGTCGTCGTGCAGCACCCGCACCCACAGGCCGAAGCCCGACGCCGGGCCCGCCTCGATCACGGTGCCGTTGGACACGGACTTGATCGGGGCGCCGATCGAGTCGGCGAAGTCGAGGCCGTAGTGCATGGCACCCCAGCGGGCGCCGTAGCCGGAGCTGATCGGGCCCGCGACCGGACGCGCGGACTGCGGCGGCGCGACCTGGTGCTGAATGCCCTGGAGGATGTCCTCGACCTGCGAGAGCGGGCCGGAGATCTCGGGGGGCAGGTTGCCGATGCCGAACGGCGCGGCCACGGGGGCGGCGATCGGCGCGGCGACCGCTACCACCGGCGCGGGGGTCTCGACGTGCGCGGCGACCTGCTGCGCGGCGACGAGGTCGACATCCTGGCGGGCCGACTCGGGGACGACCGATTCCTTGACGCTGTCGTCGTGGGTCGGCAGCAGCGGCGCGGCGAAGGCCAGCGCCGGGGCGATCTGGGCGGTGATGCCGACCAGCGCGCCCGCGGCGACCGCGGCACTGGCGGCGACCCGCACACGATCCGAACGCGACGCTTCGGCGCGGTGCCTGCTCCTGCTCGGGCTCCGGCCATCCGCGTTCGCAAGCAGAGCCTGCACGGAGATGGATTCGGGACCCACACGGTGCTGCGACAAGATCTCGTCCTAGCGTCCGACAACAAGGAAAACGAAACCGGTCTGCGACCGGCCCGGAGACCACTTGCGCGGTCCCCACCGCCGACCCGTGCGTAACGGTTCGGCATACGTTGTGACGCGAACTCTACCCGGCCGTGACCATTCCGCAACCTTCGGTCACGAAATCGCAGGTAGATGACGTGCCGCACAGTAACAATCACCGTGCCCAACCGGTCACACGCGCTGTCACGGGGCCTGAACACGGCCCCGACCGACCAGACTCGACCCATGGTGATCGAGACCTTGACTGTCCCCATCGTTGCCGCGCCCATGGCGGGCGGCCCGTCCACACCCGAGCTGGTGGTCGCCGTGGCGGCCGCGGGCGGGTTCGGACAGCTCGCCGCCGGCTATCTCGGCACCGAGGCGTTGGCAGCGCAGATCGAGGCGACGAGGGCAGCCACCACGGCGCCGTTCGGCGTGAACCTGTTCGCACCGGGAGCGGTGGCCGATCCGGCCGTGTACGCGACCTACCTCGCCGAACTCGGCGCCGAGTTCCCGCTCGGCACCCCCGAGCACGACACCGACGGATGGGCAGGCAAGCTCGATCTCCTCATCGCCGATCCGGTCGCGGTGGTCTCCACGACCTTCGGCTGTCCCACCGCGGTGGAGGTGGACCGGCTGCACGCGGTCGGCTCGGAGGTGTGGGTGACGGTCACCTCGCCCGATGAGGCCCTGATCGCCGTCGACGCCGGCGCCGACGTGCTGATCGCCCAGGGCGCCGAGGCGGGCGGGCATCGCGCGAGCTTCCTCGACGACCCCGCCGACGACCCGACCGACCCACCCGGGCTGCTGACCCTGCTCCAGTTGCTCACCGCGGTCACCTCCCGCCCACTCGTCGCGGCGGGCGGGATCGCCACGGGCGCCGGCGTGGCCGGGGTGCTGGCGGCCGGTGCGTCGGCGGCGCAGATCGGCACCGCGCTGCTGCGCTGCCCGGAAGCAGGCACCAACGCCGTGCATCGGGGTGCGATCGGCACGCCGGAACCGACAATGCTCACGCGCGCGTTCACCGGACGTCGCGCCCGCGGAATCCGTAACCGTTTCCTCGTCGAACACACCGCCGACGCGCCTGCCGCCTACCCCGAAATTCATTACGCCACAGCCCCGTTGCGGGCCGCCGCGCGAGCAGGCGGCAACACCGACGAAGTGAATCTGTGGGCGGGGCAAGCTCATTCACTGAGCACCGGGCAACCGGCAAGCGAACTGGTCGCCGACCTGGCCGCCGACGCGAAAAGCGCACTCCGAAAAGCGCTTTCGGAACGAATCCAGGGTTATTGACAACGGATATCGTTTAGACTCGGTCCTGGCATCGCATCCCGCCGACCACCCCCAAGCAGGAGGAGAGCGCCATGTCCCTCGATGTTCCCGCCGCACTACTCGAACGCGCCGAACAGGGCGATATCGACGACGCCGAATTCGTCGAATGTGTCCGTATCTCACTGCCTTACGCATGGGAGGTGGTGAGCCGGGTCGCGGACGACCTGCGCACCGGCACCGATGAATACGCCGACAACCGGGTGCCGCCGCCGGACGAGGTGGCCCGCGGACAGCTGCTGCGCGCCTTAGCCTCCGACGCCATCCGTGGTGGCCTGGAACGGCATTTC
Organism: Nocardia sp. IBHARD005; assembly: GCF_052814245.1. Classification (NCBI taxonomy): domain Bacteria; kingdom Bacillati; phylum Actinomycetota; class Actinomycetes; order Mycobacteriales; family Nocardiaceae; genus Nocardia; species Nocardia sp. IBHARD005. The sequence goes on along the minus strand of NZ_CP199935.1, from coordinate 801,114 downwards.
GGTGTGAAACTGGCCTTCCAGAACTGCCATCGGGTCGCGGCCTTCCCGCTGTCGGCCGTCGGCGGGGAGACCTACACCCGCTACATCAGCCCGCGCGCCCAGCTCTTGAACCAGAGCCCCGAATTGCGCAACTGCTGACGTAGAAACGAAAACGGCGGGCGTGGAAGCAAGTCCACGCCCGCCGTTCTGTACTGCGAGCTACGTTTTCGCGGCCCGCCCGATTCTGGACTGACCAGAGGGTGCGACGAAGGAGTGCCCGTCGGGAGGGAAGAATCGGGGCCCGAAGGGCCGCGAACCGCGGCACCAGCCGCCAAAAAGACGGCGGACGTGGAAGTTGTTCCACGTCCGCCGTTTCAGTGCCCTACACCGTGATGACGTCGAGCTCGCCTTCGGCGTACTGGGCGCGCAGGCGCTTCTTGTCGAACTTGCCGACGCTGGTCTTCGGGACCTCGGCGATGAAGGTCCAGCGCTCGGGCAGCTGCCACTTGGCGAACTTGTCGGCCAGGTAGTCGCGCAGTTCGGTGGCCTCGGCGGCAGCGCCTTCGGCCAGCACGATGGCGACCAGCGGGCGCTCGTCCCACTTCTCGTCGGGCACACCGATAACGGCGGCCTCGGCGACGGCCGGGTGGCCCATCACCGAGTTCTCCAGGTCCACCGAGGAGATCCACTCGCCACCGGACTTGATGACGTCCTTGGAGCGGTCGACCAGGGTGAGGTAGCCGTTGGGGCTGATCTTGCCGACATCGCCGGTGCGCAGCCAGCCGTCGTCGAACTTGTCCGGATCGATCTCCGCGCCGGTGGGCGAGTAGTAGGAGCCGGTGATCCACGCGCCGCGGACCTCGAGCTCGCCGAGCGACTCACCGTCGTTCGGGACGACCTTGCCGTCGTCGCCGACCAGCCGGGCCTCGACGTTGGCCGGGAAACGGCCCTGGGTGTAGCGGTACTCCCAGGCTTCGTCATCGCTGACACCGGCGGGCGCGTGCGCGACGCTGCCCAGCGGGGAGGTCTCGGTCATGCCCCACGCGTGCAGGATCCGCACGCCGTGCTTCTCCTCGAACGCGCGCATCATCGCGGGCGGCACCGCGGAACCACCGACGACAGCCGTCCGCAGGTGCGAGATGTCCTGCGGCGCAGCGGAAAGCGCGGCCAGCACGCCACCCCAGATGGTGGGCACCGCGGCGGCGAAGCTCGGCTTCTCGACCGCCATCATCTCCAGCAGCGGGGCGGGCTGCAGGAAACGGTCCGGCATCAGGATGTTCGCGCCCGACATCAGCGCCGCGTACGGCAGGCCCCACGCGTTGGCGTGGAACAGCGGCACAATCGCGAGCACGTAGTCCGAGCCCTGGAAACCCATGCCGTTGGGCGAGTTCACCTGCATGGCGTGCAGCCAGTTGGAGCGGTGCGAGTAGACGACGCCCTTGGGGTCGCCGGTGGTGCCGGAGGTGTAACACATCGCGGCGGCCGAACGCTCGTCGATGACCGGGAAGTCGAAGTCGGCGGACTGGGCGTCGAGCAGCTCGCGGTAGGAGTGCACGGTGACGCCCTCGGGCGCGGTGAGCGCGGCGGCATCGCCGTTGACGACGATCACGTGCTGCACGGTCTTCAGATTCGGCAGGTACTGCGCGAACAGCGGCAGCAGCGTACCGTCGACGAGCACGACCTTGTCCTCGGCATGGTTGGCGACGAAGACGAGCTGCTCGGGGAACAGCCGGATGTTGAGCGCGTGCAGCACCGAGCCCATCGCGGGTACCGCGATGTAGGCGACCATGTGCTCGTTGTTGTTCCACATGAAGGTGCCGACGCGGTCGCCCTCTTCGACGCCGAGCCCACGCAGCGCGTTGGCCAGGCGGGCGGAATCCGCACCGAGCTCGCGGTAGGTCATGGTGCGAACACCGTCACCGGTCCATGTGGACACGGTCGAATCGCCCTGGAAAGTTGCGGCATAGTTGAGCAGTTTGGCCAGTGAGAGCTGGTCGTTCTGCATGGTGCTCAGCATCGGTGCTCCTTCAAGTCCCTGCCGTGGCATGAGCCACGTCACACCGGATGTTACCGAAAGGTTTGCACCTCGCAATCGTTTCCTCCGACAACATTCCTGCAGGTCGGCTGGTCATCGCGAACCAGGTGGCTCCGCGTATGGGGGCTGACCATCAAGTCCCCTATGGTGCGGCGGCACACCGGGACCGGCGTGTTCGGCGTTGTACACGGCGTCGACGACCAGGCTGCGGACGTGGTCGTTGTCGAGGCTGTAGAAGATGGTGGTCCCCTCGCGACGGGTGCGCACGAGCCGGGCCATGCGCAGTTTCGCCAGGTGCTGGGACACCGAGGGGCCCGGCTTGCCGACTCCGCTCGCCAGTTCGTTCACCGAGAGTTCCTGATCGGCCAGCGCCCAGAGGATCTGGACCCTGGTCGGGTCGGCCAGCATGCGGAACACCTCGACGACCAGCCCCACCTGATCTTCGGCAAGAGGCGGACGAGCATCTGCATTCATGCGCAGATAATAGATCCACGGCGGTTGGCCGCTCGGGGCGGACACATCTGGCGATCGGCACCGAGATGGGCGGTGGATGGGCCCGAAGTACTGTGACGAGCATGGCTGTTGACCGGATGTTGCCCACCGACGAGGCGCGTGAACTGATCGCACTGACCCGCGATATCGCCGACAAGGTGCTGGAGCCGCGGGTCGCCGAGAGCGAGAAGACCGGCGTCTTCCCCGACGGTGTTTTCCCCGCGCTCGGCGCGGCCGGGTTGCTCAGCCTGCCGTACCCGGAGGAGTTCGGTGGCGGTGCGCAGCCGTACGAGGTGTACCTGCAGGTGCTCGAGGAAATCGCGAGCCGCTGGGCCGCCGTCGCCGTCGCGGTGAGCGTGCACGGCCTGTCGTGCCATCCGCTGTTCACCTACGGCACCGACGGGCAGAAGCAGCAGTGGCTCGATCGCATGCTGTCGGGCGAAACCATCGGCGCCTACAGCCTTTCCGAGGCGCACGCCGGTTCCGATGCGGCCGCCCTGCGCTGCCGCGCCACCCCCGTCGACGGCGGCTACACCCTCAACGGCACCAAGGCCTGGATCACCAACGGCGGCCGCGCCGACTTCTACACACTGTTCGCCCGCACCGGCGAGGGTTCGCGCGGCATCTCCTGCTTCCTGGTCCCCGCCGACACCGCGGGCCTGAGCTTCGGCAAGCCCGAGGAGAAGATGGGCCTACGCGGCATCCCGACCACCACCGCCGCCTACGACGACGCGTTCCTGCCCACCGAACGTCGGATCGGCGAAGAGGGACAAGGACTTTCGATCGCCTTCAGCGCGCTCGACGCGGGCCGCCTCGGCATCGCCGCCGTCGCCACCGGTGTCGCCCAGCGCGCGCTCGACGAAGCGGTCGCCTACGCCAAGGAACGAGAAGCCTTCGGCCGCAAGATCATCGACCACCAGGGCCTCGGCTTCGTCCTCGCCGACATGGCCGCCGCCGTCGACACCGCCCGCGCCACCTACCTCGACGCGGCCCGCCGCCGCGACGCGGGCCTGCCGTACTCCCGCCAGGCCTCGGTCGCCAAACTGGTCGCCACCGACGCGGCCATGAAGGTGACCACCGACGCGGTCCAGGTCTTCGGCGGCTACGGCTACACCCAGGACTTCCCCGTCGAGCGCTACATGCGCGAAGCCAAAGTCATGCAGATCTTCGAAGGAACCAACCAGATCCAGCGCCTGGTCATCGCCCGCCACCTCGCCGGGTAGAGCTCTGCTATTGGAGCGCTGGCGCGCTCGAGCGGGGCCCTTCGGGCCCCTGATCTTCCCTCCCTCCGGGCACTCCTTCGTCGCACCCTCCACTCAGTCCAGATCAGGGCGGGCCCCTTCGGTAATAACACATCAGGTAGCTAGCAAACCAGCAACGCGCTGATCATCATGAGTTGGCACGTTTGGGCAACCGTTCAGTAAACTGGACAGCATCTCGAGACCTCGACGAAATGAGGCACGTGATGCTGTGGTGGCTGGTCGTGATCGTGATCGTGTGCGTCGGCGCTCTGCTGTACCTGCGCGCCGAACAGAACAAGCGCAATGCGCGCGAACTCGAGGAGGCACAAGCCGACGCGAGGGCGACGATCGAGCGGCTCGGCGGGCAGGTCTACCAGCTCTCCCCGCGCAACGAGGCCGCCCGGCAGGCGCTGGCCGACGCGTCCGAACGGTACAACGCCGCGGGCGGCCAGATCGACCGCGCGAGCTCGCCCGGCCAAGCCCGGCTGGCCAAGCAGTCAGCCCTGGAAGGCCTTTACTACATTCGCGCCGCCCGCACCGCGATGGACATGGACCCCGGCCCCCCGATCCCGGCCATCGACGGCCAGGACATCGCCGGGCAGGTCGACGAGAAGCGCACCATCGCCCACAACGGCCGCCCCATCACCGCGTCCCCCTCCCCCTCCGCGGGCACACCGAACTACTTCCCCGGCGGTCGCGTGGCAGGTCGCCCCGTCCCGGCCGGGTGGTATTCCGAGCCGTGGTGGCGGCCCGCGCTGATCGCCGGAGCCTGGGGTGCCGGCTCCGCCTTGCTGTTCACCACCTTGTTCGCCGGAATGGGCGGGGTGGGCTACAACGCGCAGGCGTTCGAGAACGGCACCGGCGAAGCGGCCATCGACCAGGATCCCGGCTACGACCAGGGCGGATACGACTCCGGCAGTGGATTCGACAGCAACGGCCGATTCGACAGCGGCAGCGGATTCGACAGCGGTGGCGGCGGGTTCGACGCCTTCTGATCCACGCCGACCGGTCCACGCCACCGCGTTCGACCCCGCGCTATACTCACTTCGGCCCGCCGAGGGCCCCCCGCCTTCGTAGCTCAGGGGATAGAGCACCGCTCTCCTAAAGCGGGTGTCGCAGGTTCGAATCCTGCCGAGGGCACTAGCACTGCGAATCCTCCGACCAGCGGATTTGCATATGCGTCATCACCATATTCAGATGATGTCAGTGGCTTGTGTCACACTCGTCCGCGATGAGCCGCCACACGACATTCCGGTACTGCCTCGACCCCACGGTCGAGCAGTCCATCGTGCTCGCCCGGCACGCCGGGGCGGCCCGGTTCGCATTCAACCAAAGCCTGGCCTTCGTGAAAGCCGCGCTCACCACCCGCAAAACCTGCCCCGAACATCGGGTTCCGTGGACCCGGTTCGACCTGATCAACACGTTCAATACCTGGAAGAAGACCGAAGCCGCAGGCCGAATCTTCGCGGTCAACACCGATGGCGGCACCGAAGTGCAGGTCACCGGGTTGGCCTGGCGAACCCAGGTGTACCAGCAAGTCTTCGAGGAAGCCGCCGCCGACTGTGGTCACGCACTGGCCGCGTTCTCCGACTCACGCACCGGTCGACGCGCGGGCAAGCGCGTCGGGTTTCCCCGGTTCAAGAAGAAGGACAAAACGGTCCCGTCATTTCGGATCCGGAACAAGGTCGCGAAAACCGGGCGGGCGATGATCAGGGTCGGTGATACCGAAACCGCACGATCGGTGGCATTGCCCGGGATCGGCACGATCAGGGTTCGCGAAGACACCCGCACGCTGCGCCGGATGCTCGCCAAGGGACGGGCGAAGGTCCTCTACGCCACCGTCTCCTATCGTGCACGGCGGTGGTGGATCAGTCTGGCCACCGAAGCAGCCGAACTCCACCCCGCTCACCATCACCGACCACGCGAACATGACGACGCTGATGGTTGGGTCGGGATCGATCGCGGGTTGAGCGTGTTCGCGGTCGCCGCGACCGCCGACGGAACCCAAGTCGCCCGCGTCGATACCGCCCCTGAACCACTGGTTACCGGGCTGGCCCGGCAACGTCACCTGGCGAAGTCGATGGCACGCAAACAGAAAGGGTCACACAACCATCGACAGGTGGCCACCCGGTTGGCACGCCATCATCATCGAGTCGCGAACATTCGTCGCCATTTCTCCCATCAGGTCGCTAACCAGCTGGTCAAAACCCACGACCGGCTCGTTGTCGAAGACCTGAACGTGGCAGGAATGCTCGGCAACCACCGTTTGGCACGCGCGATCAGCGATGCCGGATGGGCCGACTTCGCCAGGCAATTGACCTACAAGCAAGCATGGCGCGGCGGCACGATCACTGTCGCGGATCGTTGGTATCCGTCGAGCAAACGCTGCTCGGCCTGCGGGACGATCAACCCACCGTTGCCGTTGGCCGATCGCCTGTTCGTCTGCGGGTGTGGTTTTCGCGCCGATCGCGATCACAACGCGGCCATCAACCTCGCCCACTGGCCGACGATTCAACAAGACTTCTCACGATCCCCGGACCCCCGAGGAGGAGGCCGGGTTACCAAAGTCCGCCGACAGGAAGGCGCTGACCGACACTCTGCATGTGTCGGTGAAACCGTCCTGATTGACGCGGGAACCGAGGTTCACACCACATTTGTGGCGTGAATCGACGACGCCCGAGAAGGGCGGTGTCTGAGTTCCAGACATGCTGTAAAGGGTAGGTCGCAGTTCAAATCCTGCCGAGAGCACCAGGTTCGCCAGGCGCGAGGAGGAATAGCGGTGTCGAATCCGTCAACGGAGTTCCCCCCGCTGCCCGAGCGGATGACATGGGCGGAGTTGAGCGCCCTACCACCTGGCCAATCGGAACGTATCGAGCTGGTCAAAGGGCACCCGGTGTGGGTTCGAACCAGTCCGCCGGAGCATCGGCGCTTCGGCACTCGCCTGCGCAACGCGTTGGAGACCGCCGCACGGCGCAGCATGCGGGCCCACCCAGGTGAATGCTGGCAGGTCGACACCGAAACCAATGTCTTCCTGAGTCGCACCAAAGACGACTTCCTCACCCCGGATTTCATGGTCTACCACTGCCCCGACGAACCCTGGACGCCGATTTTCGCCGACGATGTCGTCATCGTCGGCGAAGTACTCTCCCCGTCCAACCACATCGGCCAGATGTTGACGAAACAAGCCCGCTACGCCGAAGCCGGAATCGACGAGTACTGGGAGGTGCTGCTCGATCGGGAAGGCCGCCGCATCGACACCATCTTGACCTACGTCCTGGCGACACCCACCGATCTTCCGGCCGGCGTCACGCCTTTGCGCCCACGCCAGTACGCCCTGGTCAGCGAATGGTCACCGACCGTCCATCCCGAAGTCGAACTGAGCCACCCCTTCCCCCTCGCCCTCAGCTGGGCCGACCTCGAATATTGAGCCGCTCGAGCCGTCGCCCGTCCGAGTAGTCCTCCGATGCTTACCCGAGAACATCGGTGTCGGGTAGCGTGTGTTCCACAGGGGGTCATTGATGCGTGTACTGGTGTTGGGCGGGGCCGGCGAGATCGGCCGAGCTGCGGCGAAAATGCTTGCCACGGCAGAGAATATCGAGCAGATCGTGATCGCCGACCTCGCGGAGACCACGGCTCGTGCGGTCGCCGACGAGCTCGGGCCGGTTGCCGTGGCGCGGCAGATCGACGTCACCGACCGCGACCGGCTGGTGGCGTTGGCGGGCGAGTGTGATGTCGTGGTCAACACCGTCGGCCCCTACTTCCGCTTCGGTCCGGGAATTCTGTCCGCGGTCATCGAGGCCCGGCGCAACTACATCGACGTCTGTGACGATCCGGCGCCTACCGCGACGATGCTGGACATGCACGAACAGGCGGTGGCCAATGGGGTTACCGCGGTGATCGGCATGGGTGCCAGTCCCGGTGTGGCGAATCTGCTGGCCAGCCAGGCGATCGCCGGGCTGGATCGGGTCGAATCCGTGGTCACCGGATGGAATCTGCTGATGGCGCAACCCCGGCAGCGGTCATGGCGGCCGAGCGCGGCGATCGTGCACGGCATCGAGCAGGTGAGCAATCCGATTCCGGTGATCCGCGGGCGCGAGCAGGTACGCGAGAAGCCGCTGCGGAAAACGATGATCGACTACCCGGGGATCGGGCCCGGCGCCGGGTGGACCTTCGGGCATCCCGAGCCGGTCACCCTGGCAAGAACTTTCCCCGAAATCGCCGACTGCGTGAATGTGGCGGTTGCCCCGCCACATGTCATCGCGCCGCTGACCGCCCTCGGCTCGGCGGTCAGGGTTGGGCTGCTGTCGCGCGAGCGCGCCGCGTCGATGGCCGCAGTGGTGGAGAACATGCTGCCGAGCTCACCGATCGCGGCGCTCGACAATGCGGACCTGCCACCGCTGTTCGCGGTAGCGACCGGCACGCTCGATGGCGAACCCGCGACGATCGGATGTGCGTTGGCACAGTTCCCGGGGTTGAGCATGGCCGAGGCCACCGGGATTCCGCTGGCCGTGGGAGCACTGCTGAACGCGGACCATCCGGGTGTGCATCCACCGGAGGCGGTGTTCGAGCCCGGCGCGTTCTTCCGGCGGCTGGCACCGTACTGCCTCGGCAATCCACGCCCCGAATCGATGGTGGTCGTCACGAACAGCCAGTGGCCTTCGGAGGTGAATGCCGCGGCGCTCGACAGCGGCTCGCTGGTGACCGCGTTGTTGCGGTTGCGCAGGGAGTCGGCGATGCGTCCCTCACCGATGACGAGGACACGGCGGTCTTCGAGGGCGAACAAGGTGCCCGAGTAGTCCGGGGCCGGGTCTTTCGGAACCCCTCACAGCCGACCGCTGACCGCCCGACCCGCGGCACGTCCGGAGAAAATGCACCCGCCGAGGAACGTGCCCTCCAACGCGCGGTACCCATGCACTCCACCACCGCCGAACCCTGCGACCTCACCAGCGGCGTATAGGCCCTCGACCACCGTCGCGTCCGGCCGCTGCACCCGCGACGACAGGTCTGTCTCCAAGCCGCCCAACGTCTTTCGGGTGAGCAGGTGCAACCGGACGGCGATCAGCGGGCCTGCCTTGGGATCGAGAAGTTTATGTGGTGCGGCCACCCGAGTGATCTTGTCGGGCAGGTAGGAACGCGCCGCATGGATCGCCGCGATTTGGAGGTCCTTGTTGAACGCGTTGTCGAACTCGCGATCACGCGAGGTCACCTCACGCTTCACACTCGCCACATCGAGCACATCGTCGCCCGACAGTTCGTTCATCCGGCGCACCAGGTCGTCCAGCTTGTCCTCGACTACGAAATCGGCGCCCTTGCGCTTGAACGCCTCGACCGGACCCGGTGCCCCCTTCTTCACCCGTTCCAGCAACAACCTGATGTTGCGGCCGGTCAGGTCAGGGTTCTGCTCCTGCCCGGACAGCGCGAACTCCTTCTCGATGATCTTCTGGTCCAGAACCAGCCAGGTGTGGTCGAAGCCGGTCCGGTTGATGTATCGCATCGAGCCGAGGGTGTCGAAGCCTGGGAACAACGGTGGCGGTAGCCGCGTCCCGGTCGCGTCCAGCCAGAGTGAGGACGGTCCCGGCCCGATCCGGATGCCGTGGTTCGGCCACACCGGGTCGTAGTTGATGATGCCCTCGGTGTAGTGCCACATCCGGTCCCGGTTGTTCACGCTCGCACCCGCGGACTCCGAGATTTCCAGCATCCGCCCGTCCACATGGGCGGGCACACCGGCCAGCATGTGAGCGGGCGCGCGGCCCATGCTCGTCGGCCAATTCTGGCGGATCAGCTCCGGGTTGTGCCCGATGCCGCCGGAGGTGACGATCACGGCCTGCGCGCTGAACTCGAACTCCCCCAACGCTTTCCGAGAAGACTTGACGCCGCGCGCCGCGCCGGAAGGCTCGAGGACGGTGCCGCGCACACCAGTGACCGCGCCGTCGGTGACGACGAGTTCATCGACCTGATGGCGAAATTTGTACTTCACCAAGCCCCGGTCGACGCCGACCCGAACGCGAGACTCGATGATCTCGACGATCCGTGGCCCGGTTCCCCAGGTGATGTGGAAACGTGGCACAGAATTACCCGGCCCATAAGCCCCGTAGCCGCCCCGTTCGGCCCAGGCGACGATCGGAAAAGATTTCCAGCCGCGCGCGGCCAGCCAACCGCGCATCTCACCGGCGGCGAATTCGACATAGGCTTGCGCCCATTGGCGCGGCCACTTGTCCTCGCGCTCGCGGTCGAACCCGGCATTGCCCATCCAGTCTTGCAGTGCCAGGTCGTATGAATCCTTGATACCGACCCTGCGCTGCTCCGGGCTGTTCACCAGAAACAGTCCGCCGAATGACCAAAATGCCTGGCCGCCAAGATTATTGGCGTTCTCCTGCTCGACGAGGAGCACCCGCTTGCCCGCGTCGACCAACTCGGCCGCGGCGACCAATCCGGCGAGTCCGGCTCCGACGACGATGGCGTCAGCAGATTCGGCCATGCGCTCAACGGTAGCTCCGAATTTCAGCCCGGGGAAGACCCCCGCGATCCGGCCCGGTGATCCGCGGATGCGGTCTAACCGCCGGTGTAGTCGACCTGGAGCAGGATGATCGCCCGGATGGGGCGCCGTGAGCGGCCAGGCCCGATCACTCGACAAGGTCGAGTGATCGTCGCGGGCGACTAGGATCGCGGCGGTGGGATTGGTGTTCGAGACCCGGTGGTCGGATTCGCCGTGGGTGGAATCGGTCTGGACCTGCCGCAGTGAGCAGGTCACGGAGATGACTTCCGTGGCATCAGGGACCTGGGGATTGGTGTTCTGGGAGCAGCAGGGTGCGCACTGCGCGGCGGTCACCGGGCCGGAGATTCGTACCGCCACCGCGCCCGTTCCCGAGGGGGCGGACTTCGTCGGCATCCAGTTCGCGGTCGGTACGTCGTTGCGTGCGGTGACCGCGTCGACCCTGGTCGACAGTGGGATCGTCCTGCCCGATGTGACCGATCGAGGTTTCTGGCTGGACGGCGCCCGCTGGGAGACACCCCGCGCCGACGACGCGGAAGCGCTGGTCGAACGGCTTATCGGCAAGGACGTCGTGGTCCGCGATGCCATGGTCGCCGACACGCTGCGTGGCATGGCGCCCGCGATCACCGAGCGCACGCTCGAACGTCGCTTCCGGGCGGCGACCGGCCTCACCCAGGGCGCGGTACGCCAGATCGAGCGCGCGCGCACCGCGGCGGTGCTGCTGAGCACGGGTGAGGCGCCGGGCGATGTCGTCGACAAGCTCGGCTACTACGACGAGCCCCACCTCGCCCGCGCGCTGCGCCGGTTCGTCGGACGGACGTCGCGGCAGCTGCGCGAGGGCGGCAGCGGTGTGATCGCGCTGGATCTCACTCAGCGTACGACGTCGTAGACGAGCTTGGCGATACCATTGGAGTAGGTCGCCGAATCACGCAGGCGCAGTTGCTGCTTGGGTCGATCGGCCCGGCCGAACAGGCTCTTGCCCGCGCCGAGCAGCACCGGGAACACGAGCAAGTTGTATCGATCGATCAGGCCCGCGTCCGAAAGTCGCTCCGCCAGTTCGGCGCTACCGTGGATGTAGATCGGGCCGCCGTCGGTCTGCTTCAGCTTCTCGATGTCCTCGGTCGAGCGCAGGATGGTGATCTCGCCCCATCCGTCGATCAGCGCGTCATCGGTAAGCGACGAGGAGACAACGTATTTGGGCAACTCTTTGTAGGCGGCGTGATCCTCGGAATCGCGCCAGATCGGGGCGAACGCCTCGTAGCTGCGACGCCCGAACATCAGCGCGGTGGTGTCGGCGAGTTCCTCCCCCTTGAGCGAAAACGCCTCCGGCACGAACTCGGTCTCCATCACCCACCCACCACTGCGATGCCCCTCGACCTTCCCGCCGGGCGAGTCCACCACACCATCGAGCGACATGAATCCCGTGTAAACCAGTTCGCGTGCCATCACAATCCTCCTGAGTAGAGCGTCGTCAACTGCCTGCGGTCAGCCTAGGGAACACTGCGCCACCCTGTCTTGGACGAAACCGACATGCACGTTCGGCGCACGATCCTGACCGGACAATCGACGGGCGCCGACCTGAGCCTGCACCGCAGCCCGGCGGATCGAGCACCGGCAGATCGACGCCGCACCCTTTGGCAGATCGACGGGAGAACCTTCGGCAGATCGACGGCTGGAGGTACGATCCACAGTCCGTCATCAGGAGACGGAGCCGCCGTTCTGATTGGCTGGATGAATGCTGGTTTCATGGGGTAGTGCCGAGCAGCCCGGTCAGGTCGTTCTGCTCAATGGGGTGTCGAGTTCGGGCAAGTCCAGCATCGCGCGGCGGCTGCTGATCGACCTCGAACGCCCCTTCTTCCACATGGGCATCGACATGATCGGCGCGATGCGGTCGGAAACGCGCACCCACGAACTCGATTCAGCCGAACTCGCCGATGTGCTGCGGCGCACCCGAGCGGGGTTCCACCGAGCCGTGGCCGCGATGGCCTCGGCCGGCAACGACATCATCATGGATCACGTCCTCAGCGAGCCATGGCGCCTGCGCGACTGCCTGACCGTCATGAACGGCATCGACGTCGTCTTCGTCGGCGTGCACTGCTCACTCGACGAACTACACCGCCGGGAACAGCAACGCGGCGACCGCCCCATCGGCACCGCGGCCAACCAGATCCGCCCCGTCCACGCCCACAAGATCTACGACCTAGAACTCGACACCAGCACCGAAACCATCGAAGACTGCTCCGCCCAGATCACCACATTCCTCAACCGAGGTCCCACAACCCGAGCATTCGATCGCCTTCGCGCTGGGCTGGAGCGTTGATGCGCGTGGAATTATCCGACACTGGTACGGCCGCGCACATCGCTAGCCGTCGACGTCCGCAGCCGCTGCGTGCTTCGCGTGGATAGCGCTGCGGCGTGCGGCAATACGGACCGAACGGCGATCGCGGCTTTCGGCAGTGCGACGGGTGTTCGGCGGTTTGTGTTCGCGGATCGGCTCCGCGGCCTCCGCTCGATCGTCTCCCCCGAGGCGATCACGAACCCGGTTTATCGCGACGGCGACCACGTCCCAGAGGAACGCTGCGATGACGAGCAGGATCAGACCCGCACCTGCGATCGCGAACACAGGCCCAAATACACTCTCTATCAATAACTTCCACACAGACACCAGTGCCCCCAACGCAGGTGCGGCCATGCCGCACTGATCACAACTGGCGAATGCTACAGCCGCTGCGGCCTAACCGCGACCGTTCGAGCCAGCGGAGCAACACGACATCGGGATGAGGGACGTTGGCGAGAGACACTTCGTAGTGATCGACATGCCGGACCTGTTCGTGCCAACCCTTCCGATTTTCCTCGCGTTCCTCGGCGCCGGTCTCGCCATGAATCTCACGCCCGGGCTCGACACGATGTTCGTGATCGGACAGACGATGGAAGGTGGGGTGCGGGCTGGGTGTCGGGCAGCCCTCGGGATCTCTACGGGCTCCGCTTGTCATACGATCTTTGCCGCAGTGGGTATTTCAGCGCTGGTGGCGGCATCGCCGGAGTTGCTGGGTGTGCTGACCTACGCGGGGGCGGCTTATCTGGTGTGGATCGGGGTCGGAATGGTGCGGCGACCCACGGCTGCCGCCCTGCCCGCTGAGACGGGGCCGTCGAACCCGTTCCGGCGCGGCGTGCTGACCAACCTGCTCAACGTGAAAGTCATCCTCTTCTATCTGACTTTCCTGCCGCAGTTTCTCCGCCCGGCGGCCGGACCCGATTGGCAGCAAGTGGTCTTCTACGGCATGACTTTCAACGTCATGGGCACCGCAATACTGCTGGCGGTCGTGGTCGTCAGCAAGAAGCTAGTCGGAAACTCGGACAAACCCGCGGTCATTCTGTCGCGGGTTTGCGGCACCGTCCTCGTCGTGCTGGCGATCGGTATGGCGTTGTCTCGGTGAATGTCACCGGCTGCGCCGGATCAGCGCTGACGCCAGCTCAGGGGGCCGGGGAGGTCGACGCTGTTCTTTCGGGTGCGGGAGTTCCAGGACCATGGGCCGATCTTGATGCCCCAGGATGACAAGCCCGATTGGGTGAAGTTGAACTTCAGCGGTCCGAAGGATTTGCGCTGGCGGAACTTGATGGGCATGAGTGGCCTCCCTGATCGCCACCAGGATAGCCGATCCGGTTATGTCCCACCGGTTTCCGCGGGGTCGCCGGCCCCGCGGCCCGCGATCAGGTTGTCGGCGAATCGGGCGATGTCCGCAGCCAGGGTCGGATGCGCTGACGGGTGCGGCACTTCGGTGGCTACGACATCGGACACGGTGGCGAGGGTGTCGTCGATGATGCGCTCAGCATCGGACAGTCCCCAGGCTTTGCCCTCGGCGATGAGATGGGCTCGTGTGATGGCTCGGTGGCGGTATTCGCGATCGACCGCGAGCGCCATCTCACCGTCGTTGGGCTGGTGCACCTGCGGGACGACGTCGTAGGCGGGAGCTAGGGTTGTCGACCCGTCGAGGTGGTGCAGCAGGGAGATATTCTTCGCGTGCATGTCGAGGTTGCCGAGAGCGACGGACAGCGTTGTCATCCGGAGCAGCCTTTCCATCGACGGTTGATCACCGACAGCTGACAGGACACCGGCGATGCGGCTGGTACTGACTCTGCCGCCGAATTTCTGATATTTCTGGTCCCCGCCCGCACCCAGAACCTGACTGAAGTCTTCTTGATGGATCCGCCCGGACGGGGATTGCGCGGACCGGTCGTACCGCTCGATGACAAGAGCGGGCGTACCGTCGAATTCCCCGATCGCAGTACTGAATTCCGCCAATCCCGCCGCACGGGCGAAGCGCGCACCGTATTCCTCGTCATAGATGGCAGTCGGATGGTCGCGCGCCTCCGGCTTGAGGATATGCGTCGACGGGTAGCCATCGATCACGCGATTCCAGCCGCCCCCGGTGCGCGCGAGGACGATCTTGTCCTGCACGCCAGCCAACGATGTCTTGCCACCGAAAGGCTTGTTGCCCAACGGATTATCCGCGACATTGGCCAGCATGTGCGCCACCTCGGCATCGGATAGTGGCTGCAGCGCAGGTTCTTTCGGCTCCCCGGGTGCTTCCGGGTCCCAGATCTGGAGTGCGCCCGCCACGTCGCGTCCATACCGTCGGAGCAATCCGATCACATCCCGCTCGGACACTCCTGCCTCCGCCGCCATCCGGATCAGCATGCGCCCTTCCGGGAGGATTTCTCGAAAGAAGTTCTGCCGCCTGTCTTTACGAGGTCGAGTGGCGATGGCTGCCAGGGGGATGGACACGGAAAGGATCGCGCTGTCGATTCCGAACTTGTCGACTGCCGCCGGATCCGCGACGAAGTCGAAATTCCGCCAGGTCCCGGTGAGAGTTCCGATGTGGGTGTCGTACAGCTCAACGACCAGGTCAGCCACGGTCGTCCTTCGGCTCGATGGTGGCGGTGAGTTCCATCCCCGTCTCACGCATCATGGCGAAGAGTCGATCCGTGTAGATCGAGGGTTTGCCCGCTTCGATCTCCCAGATGTAGCGCTGAGTGGTGTCGAGGCGCTGGGCGAGCTCACGCTGACTCAATCCGCTCAGCAAACGCGCCTGTTGCAGAATTCGGCCCAGCGATTCCGCGCTTGTCACCTTGCCTGTATAGGCCACGACACCTCCCTGACTACCTTTTAGGAGTCAGAATACCCGACTACCTTTTTGTAGTCATCTTCCTTGACTACGAAAAGGTAGTCGCATAGCACTTCTACGAACCACCCTTATCCGAGCTCCTGCGGCGAGCGATGGCGAACATGGCGAGAGCGGCGGTGATCGCCAGGGCTACGGCAAGGGTCAGCAGGATCACCGGGGCGGTGGCCATCGCGTCGGTTCGGCCCGCGCCGCTGCGGCGGATCAACAGGGCGGCGATCAGGGGGCCGAGCATTCCCAGGGCCGCGGCTGTCAACAGCAATCCGCCGGTGATCAATTCGACCGGGCCGAGCCTGGCGTTGGCCAGCGACCGCACGGGCCTGGAATGTACTGACATGACCTCCCCTTCCGTTGGTATCTGAAAAGGTACCGCACCGAATGGAACAAATCCTCGTGATGCGCGAGACCGCCACGAACCTGCCATCAGCAAATAGTCAGCGACCTTTCGATTCACCGTGCTATTCGCCCGCGCGTCGCTCGGCTCGAGTGCGTGCCCGGTCGTGGGCCTCGCGCAACATCTCGCGGACCTTCGCGTCGGTGGCCTCACCCGGATCGACCACCGCGAGCCAGTTCGCGGCAGCGTAGAGGGGGTGGGCGACGACGGTGTCATCGAGGCTCGCGTCGGTCGGGGCCGCCGCTTCGGTGAAGGTCGCCTTGCTCACGGAGATATTGACGCGGAACCTGCCGGGACGGTTCAGGTCGGAGGTCTCGTCGCCGGGGTAGTCCTTGGTCACGATGGTGGCGAAGGGCTGACCGGCGGGCACGACACCGTCGGGGGCGTAGTAGAAGAAGGTGTCGCCCCAGGCGATCTCGGGCGCTTCACTGCCTTCGGTGGGCCGCTGCGCCAGCACTGCGCCGAGGCCGGTCACGTATTCGGTGATTTCCTCGATTGTCATGCTTCGAGCGTCTCATCCAGGTGCGACCCGATCCAACCCGATCAGTGAACGCCGACCAGTTCCCGCGCACACAGCGCACTGACAGCGTCGCTCGCGCTCGATCCCGGAACCACCGTGTACACCACCAGCAGCTGATCCTGGTCGCCTGGCAAGTTCAATGTCTCGTATCCGAACTCGATCCGGCCGACCACAGGATGCTGAATCAGCCTGTCGCCGTGCGAATTACCCGCCGGAGGCTGGATCGACCAGATGCGGTGGAACACCGGGTTACCGGCGGTGAGCTCGTCGATGAGCGAGGTCAGCCGGCGATCACGCGGGCAGCGGGTCACCTGGCGGCGGAGGTAGGCGGCGGTCTCCGCGGCAACCGGTTCCCAGTCGGGATAGAAGATGCCCGCGGCGGGGTGCAGGACCGTGAAGCGCGCCAGATTACGTTCGGATTCGGCGATGGACTCGAAACCGAACACCTTGTCGCCCATGGCATTCCAGGCAAGTACTTCCATGTAACGCCCGAGTACGAACGTCGGCGTGCTGATCGAGTCGAGCAGCAGTCGGGTGCCGGGGCGAATCGTCGGAGAGTAGTTGCAGTCGGGGTCGGCGGGGCGGACCAGTGTGTAGAAGTGGTCGCGCTCGGCAGCGTCGAGGCGCAGGGCGCGGGCAACGGAGTCGAGCACCGAATCGGGGAATTCCGCACCGCGACCCCGCTCCAGCCGGGTGTAGTAATCCACGCTCATCCCGGCCAGCTGGGCGACTTCCTCGCGTCGCAAGCCAACCATCCGGCGACGACCGTATTCGCTCAGTCCGACGGCGGCGGGTTGGATGCGGGCGCGCCGGGTGCGGAGGAATTCGCCGAGAGCGGGGGACGACATGGCAGCCAGCGTAGAGGTAGCTGCGGGCCCGCGCGCATCGCCTGGCCCGAAGAAATAGTTCGATCGGTTAACGAGGTGCGTCAGGGCGGCGAAATACCAGGTACACCACGTCGAGGGAGGACGTCGAAGTGTTGATTCGATCCACATTCACCATCCTGTCCGGGGCCGCGCTGGCCGCCGGGTTCCTGGCCGCCGGACCGGCCGCCGCCCAATCAGGACTCGGCGACCCGCCGGTCGACCCCGTCGAATATCAGGTTCCCGAACCCGAATACGCGGGCAGCGTCTTCTTCACCACGCCCGACGGACGGCACTGCGCCATCTACTGGAACAACGGTCCCGCCGGGTGCGACGCGGTCCCGATCGACGCGCCCGCAGGCACCGACCAGCTCCGGGTCGGGATGCTCGAAGCGGCGCACTTCGTCGACGCCGACAGGCCGATCTTCACCCACCCAGCCGCGAAGGTGCTCCCCGAAGGTCACCGGATCACGCGGGAGAACACCACCTGCGGCATCGGTTACCAGGGAACGGTGAGCTGCGAGGCCGGCGAGCACGGCTTCACCCTGTCGGCCACCTACAGCGTGCTGCGCTGAGGCGTTTTCAGCTGCTCGATCACCGCGGTGATGCTTATGAACGTTGCCAATGCGGGGGAACAAGGACGGCGCTCGCGCGCGCGGCACAGTCGTACAGTTTGAGTATGCCGGAGCCCGAGATGACCGAGTTGGTGCAGCGCAGCGTCGAGGAGTCGCTGCTCGGTGGCCCGCGACGATATACGCGCACGCAGGTGGCCGAGCTGTCGGGAGTGCCCGAGGCGGAGTCGCGGCGGTTGTGGACAGCACTGGGGTTTCCGGCCAATGATGACGCCGAGGTCGACTACACGCAGATCGATATCACCGCGGTCACCAACTTTCGGAGCATGAAAGTTGTTGCCGCGTCCAATATTCGGCAGCAGGCCGCGGCCGCGCGGACGATCGGCCAGGGCATGGCGCGACTGGCGGAGTGGCAGGCCGATCTGGTGCTGGCCGAGATCAAGGTGCGCGCCGCCGCGGCCGATCCCGCGGTTCCCTTGGAGGAACGGATAAGGGCCGCAACGGAATCCACGATGGCCGGCATCGATCAGCTGCAGTCGTATGTCTGGCGCAGGCACCTGGCGGCCGCGGTCGCCAGGTCGAGCGAGGCGCGGGGCGACAGTTCGATGCGGACACTGGCGGTGGGATTCGCCGATATGGTCGGCTTCACCCGGCTCACCAGGCACTTACACCCCGACGAATTGTCCACGCTGCTAGAGGCTTTCGAGTCCACCACCACCTCGGCGATCACCGACAACGGTGGCTGGGTGATCAAGAACGTCGGCGACGAGGTGATGTTCGCCGCCGAGACCGCGGCCGCCGCCGCCCGCATCGCGCTGGCCATCCAGGAGTCGACCATGCTCGTGGGCGGCACCCCGGAACTGCGCGTCGCCTTCGCCTACGGCGAGGTGCTGCAACGCTTCGGCGACCTCTACGGCTCGGTGGTCAATATCGCCGCCCGCCTCACCGGCGTCGCCCGACCGGGCAACATCCTCATCGACGATGCCGCGGCGGACGAACTCGAGAACAACCCCGATTTCGCCATCCGGCACCTGCGCAGCGTGCGCGTGCGCGGATTCAACCGGCTGCGCCCCCACCGCCTGCGGCAGGCATGATCGCGACGTGCGAAGTTCCGCCGCGGCCCGCTGACCAGCCGTCGAGCGGAGTGGGCACACCGTTGCCTAGGGTGTTGTAGTGGACTTGGATTGGCGCAGTGTGCGCGAGGATTACACCGTGTTCGCCGATGACGCGGTGCTCGCGTTGAACAAGCCGTCGGGAATCTCGGTGACCGGGGAACGCCACGACACCGATCTGGTGGAGCTGGCGCAGGCGGCGGGGACACAGTTGTATCCGGTGCACCGGATCGACAAGGTGACATCCGGGCTGGTGCTGCTGGCTACCGATCTGGCCGCGCACGGACCGTTGACCCGGCAGTTCAACAATCAGACCGCCCGCAAGGCGTATCTGGCGATCGTGACGGGCGCCGACCTGCCCGATCGTGGCGAGATCGATCTGCCGCTGAGTGTGGGGCGCAAGAATCGGGTGCGTATCGCGGCGCCGCGGGAGGCGATCAAACGCGCGGGTGATCGGTGGTTCATCGACGAGGCGGATCTGCTGCCCGCGAAGAACTATCCGTCGCGGACCTTGTTCAGCACCGTCGCCCGGCACGGCGAGCACGCGCTGCTCGCGCTGCGGCCGGTGACCGGGCGCCGTCATCAGATTCGCGTGCAGCTGGCCTGGATCGGCCACCCGATCCTGGGCGACCCGCTGTTCGACCGCACCGCCACGCTCCCCCGCACCCACCTGCACTCCTGGAAGCTCGGCCTCGCCGCCGACTGGCTGACTCCGCCGGTCCTCGACCTCGAAGCCACCCCAGGACCCGACTTCTGGGAGCCGTTCACCAGCGACCCCGACGAGGGTGCGCGACTTCTCCACACCGCCGCACAGCTGATCTCCGACTGAAACACGACTTGCGCTCGGCTCGGCGCCCACTCGGGTAAGCGACCGAGAATTCCCATGGTGCGGGCCAGGGTGTCCACGACCTCGCAGCGGTGACGAGCGACACAGACCACCTCGTGGGTTTCGACCCGTGGCACGGCTCATGAAGACGGATAAACGCAGGTCATCTAGCCTGGAGAGGTGCCGATGAGTGATACCGGCACACTCTGACGCAACGGAGCGATCCCAGAGAAGAAAGCGACTGCCGATGATCCTGGCGGCTCAGCTCAGCGATACCCACTTCGACCTCAGCGCGCGCAATACCGAACGGGTAGAGGCGGTGATGGGCTATCTGGCGGACCTGCCGCGCAAGCCCGACGTCATCCTCGTGACCGGCGATATCACCGATTCCGGCAGGCCGGAGCAGTACCAGCAGGCGCGGCTCGCCCTGCGAGCCGACATTCCCGTGTACCTGCTGCCCGGCAACCACGACGACCGCGCGAACTTCCGCACCGCGCTGCTGGGCGAGCCCGCCTCGACCACTCCCATCAACAGCGTCCACCAGGTCGGCGCGCTCACCGTCGTCATGCTCGACTCGAGCATCCCCGGTGAATCGGCTGGTCTGCTGGGTGAGGACACCTTCGACTGGCTGCGCGCGACGCTTGCCCAGGCGCCCGACGGCCCGATCCTGATCGCGCTGCACCACCCGCCCAAGCAGGTGTTCAGTCCCGTCGTCGACGTCATCGCGCTCGCCGACCCAGGTCGGCTGGCCGCCGTCGTCGCGGGCGATCCGCGGATTGTCGGCATCCTCACCGGTCACGCCCACTCGCCCATCGCGACGATCTTCGCGGGCAAACCCATGATCACCTGCCCCAGCACAGCTTCCGTCCTGGGCAGCGAATGGGAAGTGACGCCACCCCACCGCGTCATGGACTATGCCCCCGACCCCGCCATCGCCCTCCACGTCATCGATGAGAACTTCGGCCTCACAACACATTTCCGCACCGTGGCGATGGGCGGCTGGCTGGCCGAGCCCCCACTCGCCTGATCGCTCGCCGACGGTCGCGAGGCATCCGGGTTGCCTGGTCTCGCGACTAGCCCGCGGCAGCCCGCAGTAACTCCATCGTCCGGATGACGACCGGGTTGTACGACTCGGAGTCCTTGATGTGGGCACAGATCGTGCGACGCGGCGTGGGGTTGGTGAGCTCGAGTGCGCGAGAACCGGGCGGCAGATCCGTGGCGCCGAGCCGAGGGACAACGGTGATGCCGACACCGCGCGCCACGAATCGCAGCGCCGAAGGGTAGTCGGTGGTTTCCACCACGAACCGAGGGGTGAAACCTGCTGCGGCGCAGGCATTCAGCATGGCCTGTCTGCATGGTCCGTGGCTGGTGTCGTTGTCGATCCAGCGGTACTGCTCGAGTTCGGCTACCTCGACGGTGGTGTGGGCCGCGAGTTCGTGGTCGGCGGGGACAACGGCTACGTAGGACTCGGTCATCAGGTCGTGGTGGGTGTAGCCGACGACGTGGGTGGGTTTGCCGAGGCGCACCGTGAGGGCGATGTCGGGTCGGTTGTCCGAGACCGCGGCCAGCTCGTCGATGATCCGGAGCCGGACCCTGGTGTCGGGGAATTCGTGGGTGAGGGTGGCGACCACGTCGGGCATCCAGTGGGTGCCCGCCGAGCTGAACGAGTTGATCGTGATCCGGGCGGCCTTGCCCGCCCGCAGGTCCGACACCGTCGACCCGAGCGCGGTCAACTCGTCGAGCACCTTGGCGGCCTCGCCCGCGATCACCCGCCCCGCCGGGGTCGGCTCCACGCCGCGACCCACCCGTTCCAGCAGCCGCAAACCGGTTTCGCGCTGGAGCGCGGCGAGGTGCTGGGAGATCGCCGACGGCGAGTAGCCCAGCGTCGACGCCGCCGCGGCCACCGAGCCGGTCGCGACCACGGAGCGGAAGATCATCAAGCGGTGCGTGTCGATCATGCGAGCTCCTCACTTCAGTATTACTGAATAATAGATGGCGAATACCCGCTTGTGCTTATCTCTCAGGTGTTCCACCGTGGAGGCATGAAGTCGCGCCTGCCCGCTCTCGCCCTGGTCGCTGTGATGCTGGCCTGGGCATCGTCGTTCGTGATCATCCGCGGCATCGCGCCGTATGTCTCGCCCGCGGCGATGGCATCAGGGCGACTCCTCGTCGGCGCGATCGTGCTGGTGCTGGTGCTGGCCTTTCGCGGCGGCCGGCTGCCGCGCGGCCTGGCGCTGTGGCTCACGATGGCCTACGGCGCGCTGTGGTTCGGGCTGTACACGGTGCTGGTGAACGCCGCCGAACAGCATCTCGACGCGGGCACCACCGCACTATTGGTGAATATCGCGCCCATCGTGGTCGCGGTGCTCGCGGGGTTGTTCCTGAACGAAGGCTTCCCGCCGCTGCTCGTCGTCGGGATCGCCGTCAGCTTCAGCGGCGCCGCGATCATCGCCTTCAGCGGGCCAGGGCAGCGCGACCGCGTCGGCGTCGCACTCGCGGTGGCAGCCGCCCTGCTCTACGGGATCAGCGTGGTGGCGCAGAAGCTCGTACTGCGGTCCACCGACCCGCTGACCGCGACGACCCTCGGTGCGGTGGCCGGTGCCGTCGTTCTCCTGCCGTGGGCACCGAAAATGGCACACGAGCTGGCCCGAGCCCCTCTCTCCGCCACCGTCGGCGTCGTCTACCTGGGCTTGGTCTCGACCGCCCTTGCCTTCCTGCTCTGGGCTTACGCCCTGGCCCACACCCCGGCGGGCGTCACGGCCTCATCGAGCTACGCCGTCCCCGCACTCGCAATCGTCATGTCGTGGATCTTCCTCGCCGAGGTTCCCGGTCTCACCGCGCTACTCGGTGGCGCACTGTGCCTGTCCGGCGTCGCAATCGCACGCTTGCGGCCGAGCATGTTCCATCGGCGCGCACAGACCGCCCCCACGCCCCGGGACGGCTCAGCCCCGGCGTATCGGTAGCTGACCGCTGCCACCAACCCCACACAACCTCCACATCAGCCCCACACCCGCAATCACGACCCCCTGGCAGACTGGACACGTGAAAGACAAGCCCGTGGGTCTGCCCAGCGGTCCCCTGCGCCCGATCGAACTGGCGAGCGGCGCGGTGATGGCCGGGCTCACCGTCGGCCTCATCACCGTCGGCTCACTGGTTCCCATGGCTGCCGCGCTCCAGCTCGTCGCGGCAGTCCCCCTTGGCCTGCTCGCCCAGCGCTATCGATTGCGAGCGCTGGCCACAGCCACGATCGCGGCAACGCTGGTCACCTTCGTGGCCGCAGGCATGATGCCCGCGCTCGGCGTCATGGGCGCGACCACCGTGGCGGGAATCATCGGGACGGTGAAACGCCGGGGCGGCGGATTCCCCGCCGTATTCGCGCTCGGCATCGTCGCCGGCGTGGGCTGGGGACTGTTCTCCGTCGGCAGTCTGCTGCTCTTCTCGCGAACCAGAGACCTGTTCTTCGAGGCGTTCCGCAATACCGCGAAGGGCATCGAGAACCTGGCGGGCCGGACGGCCGCGCTGGAGCCGCTGGGCCGGATGGCCGCCGAGACCGTCGAGGTGGTACTGCGCTGGTGGTGGATCTACATCGGCGCCACGGTGGCGCTCGGCGTGCTGGTGAGCACGGTGATCTCCTGGTTCGTCCTCGGGGCGGTCCTCGATCGACTGGCCTGGCTGCCGGGCAGTGATCGGCTCGACGCGCCGCCGGATGATCGACCGGTCGGACCGCTGCCGGTTTCCCTGCGCGGGGTCGGCTATCGGTACGAGGGCACGCAGGTCGACGCGCTGGCCGATATCGATCTCACCATCCGTCCGGGCGAGTTCGTCGCCGTCGTCGGTCACAACGGCTCCGGCAAGTCGACCTTGACCAGAGTCCTGGCAGGCAGACCGCCCACAACGGGTGCGGTGGATCGTCCGGGTTCGGCGGGGTTGGGCGCGATCGGCGGGACCGCGCTGGTCCTGCAACGTCCGGAGAGCCAAACCCTCGGCGTCTCGGTCGCCGACGATGTCGTGTGGGGTCTATCGGCGGAGTCGGCCGCCGAGGTCGACATCGACGCGCTCCTCGCCGAGGTCGGCCTCGCCGACATGGGCACCCGCGAAACCGCCACCCTCTCCGGCGGGCAGCAGCAGCGCCTCGCCGTGGCCGCCGCGCTCGCCCGCCGCCCCGCCCTGCTCATCGCCGACGAAGCCACCTCGATGATCGACCCCGACGGCCGCCGCGAACTCGTCGCCCTGCTCGCCGAACTCCCGCGCAGGCACGGCACCGCCGTGGTCCTGGTGACCCACCACGAAGCCGACGCGACCGCCGCCGACCGGGTGATCCACCTCGCCCGTGGCCGCATGGTCGACCACCTCGCGAGCTGGCCCAACCCCGCCCGCGACCAGCGCCGCAGGCCGATGGGTGCCCCGATCCTCGAACTCACCGACGTGCGCCACACCTACAACCGCGGCACGCCGTGGGAGGCACCTGCCCTGCACGGTGTCGACCTGTCGGTCCGCAAGGGCGAGGCGCTGCTGATCGTCGGCGGCAACGGGTCAGGCAAGTCGACACTGGCCTGGATCATCGCGGGGCTGATCGCGCCGAGCTCGGGGCGCTGTGAACTGCGCGGCACCGCGGTCGACAAGCAGGTCGGCGGGGTGGCGCTGGCCTTCCAGCACTCCCGGTTGCAACTACAGAAACAGACCGTCGGCGCCGAGATCGCCGACTGGGGTGGGCGGGCGACCGGTTCCGGCGCGGTCGGGCAGGCACTGGACGCGGTGGGCCTTGATCGCCGCCTCGCCGCTCGCTCGATCGAGGAACTCAGCGGCGGGCAGGCCAAACGGGTGGTCCTCGCCGCCATGGTGGCCAGTCGCCCGCAGGTGGTCGTCCTCGACGAACCGCTGGCAGGCCTGGATCCGCAGGGCCGCGCCGAGATCGTGGAACTGCTTGCCCGGCTGCGGGATT
The DNA here is from genome assembly GCF_052814245.1 of Nocardia sp. IBHARD005. Classification (NCBI taxonomy): domain Bacteria; kingdom Bacillati; phylum Actinomycetota; class Actinomycetes; order Mycobacteriales; family Nocardiaceae; genus Nocardia; species Nocardia sp. IBHARD005. Next base: position 776,462 of record NZ_CP199935.1, on the reverse strand, counting down.
CGGGGTTGACATTGATCATCATCTCCCACGATGTCGCCGAGATGTCCATGGTCTGCGACCGCACCGTACACCTGGACGGCGGCGTGGCGGTCTCAGCGGACGGCCACGCGATCCCGAGAACCGAACGCGCACTCGAGAAGTCGGCCTTCGTGGCCGGTCTGCCACTGGTCCGCCGCGGTGACGAAGGCGCGACGGCACACACCAGCGCACCGAAAGGCACGACCCCATGAGCACAGTGCTGCTGCGTGAAGTACCGGTCGACAGCGTCGTGCACCGCCTGTGGGCAGGCACGAAGATGATCGCCGCGTTCGGAATCAGCCTGCTGCTGATGTTCCTGCCGTCCTGGCCGGTTCTCGGCGTGATCACGGCTTTCCTTGTGCTGATCTGGGTGCTGGCGCGGCTGCCGCTCGGCGCGATCCCCCGGCTGCCGTGGTGGTTCTGGGGACTCGTCGTACTCGGCGGCCTGATCAACGCGCCGATCGGGATGACGGCGGTGCTCGGCTACCTACAGATCTTCGTGTTCGGACTGGTCTTGGTAGCCGCCTCGTTCCTGATCGCCTTCACCACCCCGATGGGCGAGATCGCCCCCGCACTCGCGAAACTCGGTGCGCCGCTGCGCACATTGCGCCTGCCGGTCGACGAGTGGGCCGTGGTGGTGGCGCTGACACTGCGCGGATTGCCGCTGCTGTTCGACGAGATCCGGGTACTGCGCGCCGCACGCAAACTGCGCCCCAAGGACAACCTGCTGCACCGCGCCGCCGACAACCCGCTCATCGACATCCTCACCGCGTGCATGGCGGTGTCATCGCGGCGCGCGGGCGAACTCGGCGAGGCGATCACCGCGCGTGGCGGCACCGGGATGCTGACAGCGGAAAGGGCTGTCCGCCGCGGGGATGCCGTCACGGGCCTGGGCGGGCACACCATGACGCGCCCGAGCGCACCGCACCGCCGCGACGCGATCGCGCTGGCGGTCGTCGGCGCGGTCTGCGCGGGTGCCGTGCTGTTGAGCAACGCCATCGGCTGAACGCGGTATTCAGCAATACCCCGAATTCATTGCCCCGAAACCCTATTGCACGATATGGTTCTGCACGGAATCGAGCTAGGCAGCTTCACGCGCCGATCACGAACTTTCTCGGGGGGGAAGTCACCACCACGGCGCTTGTTCGAGCACTCACACCTGATGAAGTCCAGAGGGGAAATGTTCCTATGATCATCCGCAAAATCGCCGCGGCTGCCATTCCGGTGCTCGCGGCAGCGCTGGTCGGCACCGGAGTAGCCGGAGCCGACCCGGTGACGCCGAATGTCGAGTACCGCACCGAACTGGTCGGTAACACCGTCATCACCACGCTCACCCACGGCACCTTCGCGATCACCGGCGGTGCGGTCGACATCCGTGACGAGGCAGGCGCGACCCTGATCTCGCTGCCCCTCTCGGTCCGCGACGGCAGTTTCGAATACCCACTGCCGCACACGGTTCGCGAGGACAGCCGGGTGCTCGAGCTGACCGCGGTCAAGGACGTCGCGGCGGCGAGGCCCAACCTGACCCCGGTCGCCTCACCCGCCGAAAACTATGCGGCGCAAGCGAACTTCGCCTCAACATTCGGCCTCGCCACCGCCATCGGTAGCTTCGTCGGAATGGCCATCGGTGCCGTAATCGGCTTCGTGGTCGGCTTGCCAGCGGGCGGGGTCGGCGCGATTCCCGGCCTCATCACCGGCGCCAGCGTCGGCGGGATCATCGGCAGCCTGGTTGCCGGCGGTCCGGCGCTGATCATCGCGGGCATTGATCTGATCAACACCTGGAACGCCCCTCCGGGCACCACCCAGTGGGCAGCGAAATAGTCTGCACTACAGACTGATTGCCTGATCGCCCCGACGCCGACACCGGCGTCGGGGTGACTCGTTTCCGGTGCTCGCCATTCGGTCACCTGGTCGCTCGCGACAGGGGCTGGCGAGTCTCGACAGACTCGCGAAGGACGACGATACTGGCGTCGGTGCGACAAGGAAACGGACTCGACATTCCCGAAACCCTCGGCGATCTGTGCGCGCCCGACCGGATGGCGCTGATCGTCTACGACATGCAGGTCGGCGTCCTCGGCCAGCTGCCCGACGGGCAGGAGATCACCGAACGCGTAGTGCGGGTGGTCGAAGCGGCCCGGCGTGGCGGCTATCCGGTGATCTTCCTGCGGCACTTCTTCCCGCCGCGGCGACTGACCGGCGTGTACGGGATGCGGCTGCTGATGAGCTGGCAGAACGCCGAATCCGTCGACGACGTGGCCTTCATTCTGCAACGCGATACGCCCGCGTTCGAGCTGGTACCGGAACTGGTGCCGCGCGAGGACGAGCTGGTCTTCGACAAGATGTCGATGTCGGCATTCGAGGGCACGCCCCTTGCCACCCTGCTGCGCGATCTGCGGATCGGCTCCTACGCCATCGCCGGTGTCGCGCTCGAAATCGGGATCGCGCCCACCGTCACCCACTCCACCGACCTGGGTTTCGTGCCCGTGGTGATCGCTGACGCCTGCGGCGGTCGCGACAAGGAAGCGATGGCGCGCGCCTACGACGACTTCGCGTTCCAGGGCAATGCGCTGGTCACCGATGTCGACACGATCTCCGGCCTGATGGCCGGGAACTGACAGCTCGGCAAACAGTCAGCGCGATGATTCGGCGGGCCGGTGGTGATCGGCCCGCCGAGACAATCAGGCCTTCTCGCGCAGTGCGTTCTTGGCCGCGTCCTGGGCGGAGTCGACCTGGCCGCTGAACTTGCCGCCGGTCTTCTCGTCGACCACGTCACCGGCCTTGTCGATCACGCTGTCGACCTTGTCCGCATGCTGGGCAGCCATGTCCATCGCCTTGCCCGCCAGGTTCTTGAAATCCACCGCGTACTCCTCGTTGATTCGGCACCGGGTACAACGCGATTACCCTAGCAACATTGCAGCTTTCGCGGAGATCATCACCGCGGCGAACTCGTCACACCGTCCCATACCGGATGCCAGAGCCGTCCGGTGTCGGTCCACGCCTGGAAGCGGACCGTGCCGGTGAGCTCAGGGGTGACCCATTGCGCGTCATGGCGTTCGTCGGCGGTCATCTCGTTGGTGAACGGTGAGGTCTCACGCCGCAGCCCGGCCAGCTCGGCGGCGATCCGACGCGACTGTTCGTCACCGAATCCGGTACCCACCCGGCCGACGTAGATGAGGCCGTCCTCGTGCGGCACACCGAGCAGCAGCGACTTGAACGGGCGTTTGTCGCTTCGCCGCCACCCGCCGACCACCACCTCGCGGGAGCGCCAGTTGCGCTGTTTGAGCCAGGTCTGGCTGCGCTTGCCCGGCTGATACACCGAATCCAGCCGCTTGGCGACGACCCCTTCCTGCCCCTCCTCGCGACTGGCCTTCATCGCCTCGGCACCCGAACCATCCAGCAGCGCACTGACATTCATCGACGGCGACAGCCTGCCCAGCGCCTCGAGCACGGCGCGGCGATCGGTGTACTTCTTGCGCAGCAGGGAGGTGCCGTCGAGGTAGAGCACGTCGAAGGCGACGAACACCGCGCGGGCCGAATCCGCTTGCAGCGCTGAGATATCCGACAGTCCTGCGTCGTCGAGCACCACCGCTTCGCCATCCAGGACCACCTGGTGCCCGGCCAGTTCCGCACCGAGAACGGCCAATCGCGGATACCGAGCGGTCACCGTGTTACCCGCGCGACTGCGGACAGTGACCGTGCCGTCGTCGATCTCGACGATCACCCGGAACCCGTCCCATTTGGTTTCGAAGGACCAGTTCGCTGGGGTCAGCGATTCGACATCGCCCGCGGTGGCCAGCATCGGCGACAAGCCGCGCGGGAACTTGCTGTCGGCCACGGGGTCTCGACGGGACTGGTCGCGCATCAGGTGCATCAGCCACTGGTCGCCCTTGGTCTGGATGAACGCGTAGCGGCCGGACACCCGCTGTCCGTCGAGTTCGACGATCACCTCGTCGGAGCGCCACTTCTCGGTGACATAGGTGCCCGAATCCCAGATCGTCATCTCCCCAGCGCCGTATTCGCCCTGGGGGATGGAGCCGTGGAAGTGCAGGTACTCGAGGGGGTGATCCTCGGTGCGCACGGCGAGGCGATTGTGTTTCGGCTCGGTCGGCGGGCCCTTCGGCACCGCCCAGGAGGCGAGAACACCGTCGTGCTCGAGGCGCACATCCCAGTGCAGGCGGCGGGCGTGATGCTCCTGGATGACGAAGCGATTGCCGGGGCCTGGTTCCGGCGTCGTCTCGGGGACAGGCTCGGGGGTGCGCTGCGGGTCGCGCATGCTGCGGTACTTGGCGAGCGAGTCGGGGCGGGTCGGCAGTGGTGGATCGAGGTCGGCCAGCAGGTCGCCGTCGATTTTCCACCGGGCGAGTACCTCGTCGAAACGCAACTGGCGCAACGCATCAGCGTCTTCGATCTCGGCCCAGGTGCGGGGGGCGGCGGCATTGGGTTCGGCGCGACCGCGCAGCGAGTAGGGGGCGATGGTGGTCTTGGCGGCGTTGTTCTGGCTCCAGTCCAGCAACACCTTGCCGGTGCGGGCCGCCTTCGCCATGGTTGCCGTCACCAGATCCGGGTGCAGCGCTTCGAGATTGGCGGCCACCTGCTTGGCGACGGTGGACGCGCCACGCGAACTCAGCGGCCGATCCAGTGGCACATAGACGTGAATGCCTTTGCTACCACTGGTCACCGGGAACGCCCGCATGCCGATATCGGCGACCATCGCACGCACGGCCAGCGCGACCCGCGCGCATTCGGCCAGCCCGGCACCGGAGCCGGGGTCGAGATCGAACACGATCCTGGTGGCCGGGCCGCGATCACCTGCGTCGAAACGCCATTGCGGCACATGGATTTCCAGCGCCGCCTGCTGTGCGAGCCAGGCCATCCCGGCCTCGGAATCGATCAGTGGGTACACCACCCGGCGGCTGGAATGCTCGATCGCGGTGCGGTGGATCCACGCGGGCGCGTGCTCGGGGAGGTTCTTCTCGAAGAAATCGGCGTGGTCGACGCCGTTCGGCCACCGTTTCCTGGTGACCGGGCGACCGACGAGATGGGGCAGCGCAGCCTCGGTGATCGCCGAATAGTAGGCGATCACCTCGCCTTTCGTCGTACCGGTTGCCGGGTACAGGACCTTGTCGAGGTTGCTGAGCTCAACCTCGATATCCGGTTCACCCGGTGCGCCCCGAAATTCCCGGCGGACCATCGACGCGATCGCCAGCGGCGGGGACCGTCTACCGGTCCCCGCGCACCGGAATCAGGCCTTGGGTCCAGGATCGGTCGGTGCGGGGCCGCGGGCGGCAGTGCCGGGGCCTGCCTGCGGAGGCACGACCTTCTTGGCCGCTTCCTTGCCCTTCTCGATCTTGTCGCTGTACTTGCCCTTGGTCTTGTCATCGATGAAGGTGCCGGCCTTGTCGACCGCCTCATTGATCTTGTCGGCGTTCTGTTCGACCGTTTCCTTGCCCTTACCGAGCAAGCCCTTCAAGGTATCCACGAGACTCATCTACCGATGTTCCTTTCGAGAGGAGGGTCACTCGACATCTTCCCACCACGAATCCCGTGGTGGGAGGTCATTCGGAACCACCCGCTGGCCCGGCTTGGGCACTACGACCGGAGTACCCGCGTCGGCGGCGGCCGACACCAGGCGCCGGACGGGTTCGGACCAGCCGTGGAAGGCCAGATTGAACGTGGCCCAGTGGATCGGGACCAGCAGTCCGTAGGCGGCGTCGCCCAGGCACAGGTCGGCGTGTGCGCGCACCGCCTCTTCGGGGTTCATGTGGACATCGGTCCAGCGTTCGTCGTAGGCGCCGATGGGCAGCAGCGTGAGATCGAAGGGGCCGAGCACCGCGCCCGCCTGGGAAAACGCCTTTGTGTAGCCGGTGTCGCCGCCGAAGTAGACCCGCTTGGTCGGCCCCGACAGCGCCCACGACGCCCACAGCGTGGTGTTGCGGACCAGGCCGCGGCCGGAGAAATGCCTGGCCTCGGCGCAGGTGATGGTGAGGCCGCGGTCGTCGGGATCACGGCCGAGCGAGACCGAGCCACCCCAGTCGAGCTCGATGATCCGATATTCGGGCACACCCCACTGCCGCAGGTGCGCGCCGATGCCGGTGGGCACCACGAACGGGGCGAGCTGGGTGCGGACGAGTTCGTCGACGGTGGCCTTGTCGAGGTGGTCGTAATGATCGTGGGAGATGATCACCGCGTCGACGGTCGGCAGCTGCGACAGCTCGCCGGGGACCGGGTGCAGACGGGCGGGGCCGACCACCGGGGACGGGGAGACCCGTTCACTCCACACCGGGTCGGCCAGCACGCGGTAGCCGTCGAGTTCGACCAGCGCGCTCGCGTGCCCGTACCAGGTGACAGCGAGTTCGGCGGCCTGCTCGGGAACGGCGGGGGTGACCAGCGGGACAGGGTTCGCCGGGCGGCCGGCACGCCCCTTGGTGAGTCCCGACCAGATCAGCGACGGTGCCGCACCGGCGGCGAGCATGGAACTCGGCTCGGTGTTGTGGAAACGGCCGTCGCGGTAGGAGGACTTGCCGACCGCGGTCGGCGCGATCGCCGACGGGCCCGCGCCGATCGAGGTGGGCAGGCCCCACACCGCGCGTGCCATCCAGGCGAGACCGAAGGTGCTCGCCACCGAACCCGCCAGGCGTGTGATCCGCATCAGCGGCCCACGAACTTCGCCGGACGCTTCTCCTGCCGGGCCAGGCGGCCCTCTTTGGCGTCGTCGCTGCTCCACGCGGCTTCCAGCGCGGCCTGCTGTTGCGCGCTCGCCGGGTCGCCGGTGCCGTCGTCGTTGAGCATCAGTTTCATAGCTTGCAGCGACAGCGGCGCGAGTGCGGCGATGGACTTGGCCCAGTCCTTGGCGTCGGCGAGGGTGCCGAGCTTGTTCGCGAAGCCGTAGGCGTAAGCGTCTGCGGCGGAGACGGATTCGGCGCCGAGCAGGATCGTGCGGGCGGGGCCGCCACCGATCAGGCTGGCCAGCCGCGACACCGTCCAGCGGTCGACCGAGATGCCGAGCTTGGCCGCGGGCACCGCGATGTAGGCGTCGGGCTCGATCACCCGCAGGTCCGAGGCCAGTGCCAGTTGTACGCCCGCACCGAGCGCGCCGCCGTTGATCGCCGAGATCACCGGAACGGGAACCGATTCGATGGTGTGCAGCATGTCGAGCAGACCGCTCAGGAACGACTCGGAGTACACCCCCGACAGATCGGCACCCGCGCTGAAGATCGGGCCGCGGCCGGTGAGCACGATGGCACGCGCGCCCTCGGCCACCGCGTCGAGTACCGCGGCGCGCAACTGCCCGACCAGGTCCTCGTTGAGCGCGTTGCGCCGTTCTTCGCGCTGTAGTTCGATGGTGATCACATCACCATCGCGGGTCACGCCGAGCATGCAATCTGCTTCCTGTTCATTGCTCAGAGATGAGCATTCGGATGTTTCGCTCTCCGCACCCACACAGCGATGTGCTGGAGTCCTGGACCGGCAGTCTGGTCCGTTGGCGATCGGTCCGTTCCTGGAGGATCTGCTTCACCAGCGTGTGCTTGGTGTGCAGGGAGATGCCGGGATCTCCGCCTCGCTCCCGGATGTTGATCGCTGCGGCGTGGTCTGCTTGCCATACCGCCCTGCACTCGGTGCAGTGAAGTCGGTCCCCTTTGCGGACACCAAGAATATTCGTGAAGGGAACGACTTGGGAGGTATAGGCAGCGTTGACCAGCCGCACCGCAGAACCTCTGCGGTCCGACACGGCTTGAAGTGCTTCCGCGGTGACGCCCTTGGCCCACGCGGCGAGCCTTCGGTTCGTGTTCTTCCCCAGCTTCTTACGACCGGCGAAAGTCTTGGTGAGGACTTCGGTGTATCCCTTGTCGACGCCGAGCGTGCGGTTGCCGACCGGCCGATTCGAAGATTTCATCGTCTCGGCGTTGATCTGGTAATGCACTTCGACCCGGTTGCCGCGCAGGATCGGCCGCAGCGTGCCGGTGGGGGCGACGGTGGTGTTCAGCGGGATGCGGACGAGCTGTCGGCGTTCCAACCCGGGCACGGCCAGCCAGAGGTTCCCGCCCTCAGCGACAGTGAATGTCTTGTACTGATCGGCGCGGACCACGATCTGATTCGTCGTCTTGTTCCGGCCGTGCCGCCAGTGTCGGCGCATGAGCCTGGTCAGATACGAGTCCCTGTCCCAGGTGCCGCGATTGAGCGCGGTGTACAGGCGCTTACGCTCGGTATCGTTGTTGGTACGCCGGTTGATCGCCCGGCGGGCCTTGACCTTTGCGGCCTCGCGGTTCGCGGTGATATCGGCGACCGCGTCGCGCACTGTCTCCTTCCAGGCGTTGGCCAGCACGCCGAAGGATTGCGCGGTCCCGTCGACGATCCACACATCACGGATCTGCCGGTCCGACCACGCGAGACCCTGTATCGAACCGAACTGCCGCCACACCAGCGACCGCACCACACCAAGACGCCTGGCCTGCTCTTGAAGCTGCCCATACTTACCGTCGTTGAGGCTCCGGCTGTAGGCGATGCGGGTGACCTTCACGCGCCACCGCCGGTCAGCTCGCAGAACTTCTCCACCGCCACGACCTGCGAGGCCCGATCGCCCTTCTTTCCAGGCTGAGATACCCGGCGGCAGAACACAACGGCCTGACCAGGGAACATAACTCTCGCCATAGAAGAACAACGGTCAGCCACCAGACGTAACCTCCCCAGAATCACCGGATTTCGTGGATGTTCCCACTCTGCCACAGGCCGCCGACAACGCCCGGTAAGGCGATAGCATCGACGGCTGTGGTTCACGATTATTCTGCCCCGCCTGCGACGGATGTCGACATCCTGGTGATCGGCGCGGGTCAGGCAGGGCTCTCGGCCGGGTACCACCTGCGCAAGCTCGGGCTGGTGCCCGAACGCGATTTCCGCATTGTCGACCACGCACCAGGTCCCGGTGGCGCCTGGCAGTTCCGCTGGCCTTCGCTGACCCTGACGACGGTGAACCGAGTGCACGATCTGCCGGGGATGTCCTTCGCCGAGACATTGCCCGCCGGGTCGGAGTCGGCGCGCGCGGCAACTGCGGTGCCGCACTACTACGAGCTGTATGAACAGCGCTTCGACCTGCGTGTTCAACGACAGGTGACGGTGAAAGTGGTCTGCGATCGGACCGCCGACGGCCAGAGCTGCGCGGGCCGTGGCGAGGTACTGCAGGTGGAAACCGAGGGTGCGGGCACCTTGCGCGCGCGGGGTCTGATCAACGGCACCGGCACCTGGGAGCATCCGTTCATCCCCCGATATCCGGGCGCAGGCACCTTCACCGGACGCCAGCTGCACACTCGCGATTACCACACGGCTGAGGAGTTCGCGGGCAAACAGGTGGTCATCGTCGGTGGGGGGATCTCGGCAGTGCAGTTGCTCGACGAAATCTCGCTCGTGACCTCCACCACATGGGTCACCAGGTCGCAGCCGCGGTGGCGGGAGACGCCGTTCGCCGAGCAGGACGGGCGCGACGCGGTGGCACTGGTGGAAGACCGCGTGCGCGCGGGGCTGCCACCGGGATCGGTCGTCTCGGTGACGGGGCTGGTGCTCGACGAACGTTTGCTGGCCGCTCGCGAGCGGGGTGCGTTGCGGCGGCTGCCGATGTTCGAGCGGATCGAGCCCACCGGCGTGCGATGGGCCGACGGCAGTTTCCAGGCGGCCGACGTCATCCTGTGGGCGACCGGTTTCCGCAGCGCACTGGACCATCTGGCACCGCTGCGGCTGCGCGGACCCGGCGGCGGGGTCACCATGACCGGGCGATTGGCGACCCAGGTGGCCGTCGACCCGCGCATCCATCTCATCGGCTACGGACCGTCGGCCAGCACGATCGGCGCCAACCGGGCGGGCCGGGCCGCGGCCCGGGAACTGACCGGCTACCTGGGGATCAGGCCAGACCGACGCTGAACGTCGACGGATCGGCGCCGACCCGTTTGCCCGCGTCGAGGCGGCCGATCGACTCCATCGCCGTGGCATCGAGCTCGAAGGTGAACACGTCGAAGTTCTCGGCGATCCGCGACGGCGTAACCGACTTCGGGATGACGATATTGCCCAGCTGCAGGTGCCACCGGATGATGACCTGCGCGGGCGTGCGGTCGAGCTCGGACGCGATGGCGGCGATGGTCGGGTTGTCGAGCAGGGTGCCCTGCCCGAGTGGGCTCCACGCCTCGGTGGCGATCGCGTGATTGGCATCGTATTGGCGCAGGTCACGCTGGGAAAGTGTGGGATGTAATTCGATCTGGTTCACCGTGGGGGTCTCGCCCGCCTCGGCGATCAGGGTCTCCAGGTCGATCACCCGGAAGTTGGAGACACCGATCGAACCGATCCGGCCCTGCGACTTGAGCGCCTGGAACGCGCGGAACGTGTCGACGAAGCGGCCTGCCGACGGTACGGGCCAGTGGATCAGATACAGGTCGAGATAGTCCAGGCCGAGGCGCTGCATGCTGGCATCGAAGGCACGCAGGGTGCTGTCGTAGCCCTGATCGGCGTTCCACAGCTTGGTGGTGATGAAGAGTTCGTCGCGGGGAATCCCCGATTCACCGATGGCGCGGCCTACGCCTTCCTCGTTTCCGTAGACCGCGGCCGTGTCGATACTGCGGTAGCCGACCTTCAACGCCTCGGCCACCACCCCGGTGACGTCGTCCGCGGGCACCTGGAACACACCGAAGCCGAGCTGTGGGATCACGTTCCCGTCATTGAGCACGATGGTGGGGACAGGGCTGCTCTCGCTGCGGAAGGTCACCCTCTCGAAGGTAGAAGTGGTTCGGTGTGGCGTCAACGACGGCGCGTCGCGTGTTTCCCCCTGGCACAAAACGGGGCGCTGGTCAGGGGATTGCCGGTGGCTCAGTACGCGGCTCCGGACAGTCCGATGCGCCGGTATCGGGTCTGCCGCATCGATCGCAGTTCGGCGGGCTCGCAGGTGCGCAGCGCGGCCAGTTCGGCGGCGATCGCGAGGACCGTGCGACGGGCGAAGGCGACCGGTTCGTCGGCGGCATCCGGGTACTCCTCGACGATGCGGTCCACCACACCGTCTTCGAGCAGGTCCGCCGACCTGATACCTTGCGCCGCAGCCATTTCCGGAGCGTGCGCGGTATCTCTGAAGACGATGGCGCTTGCCCCTTCCGGCGGCAGCGGGGCGAGCCAGCCGTGTCTGGCGGCGAGCACCCGGTCGGCGGGCAACAGCGCGAGCGCACCGCCGCCGGTGCCCTGGCCGAGCAGCACGGAGACGGTGGGCGTGTCGAGGGTGACGAGATCGGCCAGGCAGCGAGCGATTTCGGGGGCGAGCCCGCGTTCCTCGGCCTCCTTGGACAGGGCGGCACCGACGGTGTCGATGACGAGCACCAGCGGCAGCCGCAATTCACGTGCCAGCACCATCGCCCGCCGCGCCTCGCGCAGGGCGGCCGGACCCATGGTGTGCTCACCCTCCTGGCCGGACCGGTCGTGCCCGAACACGACACACGGCTGACCGGCGAATCGGGCGAGCGCGTGCACCACGGTGCGATCGGACTCGCCGCGACCGGTACCGCTGAGCGGAACCCGTTGTGTCGTATGGCGAAGCAGGTCCCGAATGCCCGGCCTGCCCGACCTGCGTGAGCTGAGCACCGAATCCCAGGCGCTCGCAGCCGGATTCGCCGGTGTCGCCGGACTGCGCACCGGCGCAGCCCAACCCGGCTCGGTCGCCACCTCGACGACGACACCGCTGGCGACACTCATCGCCCGGTGGGCGATCCGGCGGAACACCTCCACTGTCACCACACCATCGAGCACACCGTTGCGATAGAGATTCTCCGCGGTCTGCACGCCCGGCGGGAACGGCCTGCCGTACAAGGCCTCGTATACCCGCGGCCCGAGGAACCCGATGAGCGCGCCCGGCGCGGCGAAGGTGATGTGCCCCAACGACCCCCACGAAGCGAACACCCCACCCATCGTCGGATCGCGCAGGTACACCAGGTACGGATGTCCCGCCCCCTTGTGCACGGCCACCGCGCCCGCGATCTTCACCATCTGCACGAAAGCGACTGTCCCCTCCTGCATCCGCGTGCCGCCGGAGGTGGGCGAGGCGATCAACGGCAGCCCCAGTTCGGTAGCGCGCTCGACCGCGCGCACGATCCGCTCCGCCGCCGCCACCCCGATCGATCCGGCCAGAAACGCGAACTCACAGGCGATCACCGCGACACGGCGACCACGCAACAACCCCTCCCCCGTCAGCACCGACTCATCGGTACCCGCCCGCTCGGCCGCGACGACGAGCTCGCGCCGATAACGCGGCGACATCGCGGGCTCGATCGGCGCCCGATCCCAGCTCACAAAAGAGCCCGCATCGAGCAACTGGCCGAGCAGGTCATCCGCCGACATATGCACGCTATGAGCGTAGCGGGACCGGGTTCGGGGTCGATCACGGAATCGCGGCGACCCGTTGGAACACCTTGACTTTCTGTTGTGTTTTTACAACAATCTGTTAGGTGAGCCCAGTCAGAAGAGGGGAAACCCTGCCGATCTTCAATCGCATCGCTGTCTTGCGCGCGGAGCATCGGATGAGCCGGGCGGCGCTTGCCGAGGCCGTCGATGTCAACGTCCAGACGATCGGCGCGCTCGAGCGTGGCGATCACTATCCGAGCCTCGATCTGGCGCTGCGCATCTGCGATGTGTTCGCGCTGCCGGTCGAAGTCGTGTTCTCCCGCAAGGAATTCGGGCCGTTGTCGGCCGAGCTCTACCCACGTATGAAAGGCGAAATGCCATGACCAGCACGCTCATCGACCGCTACCAGAACTATCGTGTCCGGCGCTGGCTCGTGCAGGAGCAACGCACAGCGGGGATGCTGACAAGCTGGCGACCGCGGCGCAGGCGGCGGATTCTCGTGGTCGTCGTGACCATCGGGCTGCTCGGGATCGCACTCGCGGGCGTGATGCGCGCGCTCGACCTGTTCGGGGCACCGGGGGTCGTGCTCGTCTCGGCGCTGTTGTTCCTGCCGAGCTGGACGATGCTGCGGATCGCATCAGGTGGCCAGGACCACGCACCCGACCAGATGCTCGACGAACTGGAGATCACCGAACGTAACAAGGCGCGCTCGGCCGGGCTCGCGCTCACGCAGTCGCTGACCATGCCGCCACTGGCGTACCTGATCTTCGGCAGCGCGATCTCGCCGCAAGCCGATGCCTATCGCATCGCCTACGCGGGCGGACTGATGATGCTGGCCACGATCATGGCCGGTGGCTGTGCACCGGCGATGATCCTGGGCTGGACCAGGCCCGATCCCGAACCCGAGTCCTGAAATGCGCACGACCCGAACGAGGGCGGGGCTGCGGCCTTCATCGCGGCAGCCCCGTCCGTCGTGCGAAACAGCTCAGTAACCCTGCATGACCTTGCGCAGTGCGTACTCGGTCAAGGCGACCAGGGCCTGCTTGGCCGGTTCCCGGCGACGGGCGTCGATCGACATGATCGGCACGTCGGCGGGAACCGCCAGGGCCTGGCGGATGTCCTCGAGCGGGTACTTCGGTGCGTCGTCGAACTCGTTGAGCGCCACCAGGAACGGCAGCCCGCGGGCCTCGAAGTAATCGACAGCGGCGAAGCTGTCTTCGAGCCTGCGGGTGTCGACCAGCACCACGGCGCCGATGGCGCCGCGGATCAGGTCGTCCCACATGAACCAGAACCGGTACTGGCCCGGCGTACCGAACAAGTACAGAACCAGGTCGTCGGCGAGACTGATGCGGCCGAAGTCCATCGCCACCGTGGTGGTCGATTTCTGCGGAATACCGGTCAGGTTGTCGATTCCGGTACTGGCGTTGGTGACCAACGCCTCGGTGCGCAGCGGAACGATCTCCGACACCGCGCCGACCATCGTGGTCTTACCCACACCGAAGCCACCGGCGACCACGATCTTCGCCGAAGTCGGCTTGGCCGTGCGGGTGTCGACCTGCGCCGTCGAATCAAATACGCCGGAGTCCACTGAGAACCCTTTCGATCAGCTCGCGACGTTCATCGTCGCTGGAATCGTCTTTCAATGTTGCCGAAACCCGGACGTGACCGGCCTCGATCAGATCGGCTACGAGTACCCGGGCCACCCCGATCGGGATGTACAGCTGGGCAGCTATCTCGGCAACGGACGGCGATTGCCTGCACAACTCCACGATGGACGTTTCGAGGTTGTTCAGTTCGTACTGCCGCTCCATGGCGACCGGATGCGATGCGACGAGTGCCTCCAGCGCCAACTCGACCGCCGGCCTGGTACGGCCGGCAGTCAAGGAGTACGGGCGGACGAGACTGGGCTCGGCGCTCCCCATGCGGTGATCGTCTATGTCCATCCCACCATCAGGAACCCATCGTGACGCGCGGCGTGGCCTGGACCGTCTGGCCGACGCGCTCGACCAGAAGTGCCATTTCGTAGCCGACCTGACCGATGTCACACGAGGTGTTGGTCAGGACTGCTAGATACGAGCCGTCGCCGACTGCCATGAGCAGCAGGTAACCGTGCTCCATCTCGACGACGGACTGGAGTACCGTACCGCCTTCGAACAGATTCGACACGCCGACGGAAAGGCTCGCCAGTCCGGCGGTCACCGCGGAGAGCTGCTCTGCGCGGTCGACCGGGAGCTGAGCGCTCGCGGCCATCAACAGTCCGTCAGCCGAGACCAGGACGGCATGGGCTACGCCAGGAACCTCGTTGGCGAAGTTCGAAACCAGCCAATCCAGCTGACGGTTCGTACCACCTAGATCGGGGTTCATCGGTCTCCTTTATCTCCGGTTAGGTTCATTGCCTTCATTGCGCGGCCATCCCGGACACCCTGCTGGTGACGACTCAGGCTGTTCCGGATCGTGGCGGGATCGCGTTGCTGCGGGGTGCGATCGGCGGTGCCGCTCACACCACCCGGGACAAGCCTTCCGCCCGGACTGCGCTGAGGCAAGCCGGCGGCGGTACGCACCTCGGACTGGGCTTCGCTGGCCGCGCGTGCGGCCTGCCAACCCTCGTCACCCGGTGATTCGAAGGCGGCAGCCATCTGGTTCCGGTCGGAATTCTCGTCCGTGAGCCACGCCGACATCATCTCGGCGAAGATCGGCGTTCCGCCCATCACGGAATCACCTTCCGGTGCCGGCTGCAACCTGGTCTGGAAGAACGACGCAGCCTTGACTGGATTGGACCGGAAGCTGTGCCGACCCGGATCACGCCCTGCCGACGCAGCGTTATCCGGCCCCGCAGGGTCCCGATCCCGTTGCGGCAGAGCCACTCCTGGCCCAGCGTTCGCCTGCGGGACAACACTAGCCCCGGGATCGCGCTGCGGCAGCCCATTCGGCGCAGCCGCACGGTGGGGCAGGCCGTTGGGCGCGTCTGGCTGCGGTTGACCCGCGGCCGGGGCGCGCTGCGGCAGACCGTTGCCGGCCGGATTCTGCTGCGGCGCAGGGGTTGCGCGCTGCGGCAGGCCGTTGGCCGGGCGGGTGGGCTGGGCCCGCTGCGGGAGGCCGCCGGCCGGATCACGTTGCGGCAGACCACCGGTCTGCTCACGCTGCGCAAGGCCGTTCGACGGATCACGCTGCGGGAGGCCGCCGGTCTGCTCACGCTGCGGCAGGCCGTTCGACGGATCACGCGGCGGGAGGCCGCCGGTCTGCTCACGCTGCGGCAGGCCAGTGGCCGGGTCGCGTTGGGGCAACCCGCCGGTCTGGTCACGCTGCGGGAGTCCGCCGGCCGGATCACGCTGCGGCAGACCACCACTGATCGGATCGAGCCTTGGCAAGCCGCCGGACTGATCCCGATGCGGCAGACGCGGCGCGGGATCGCGCTGCGGCAGGCCGCCGGAGGGATTGCCTCGCGGTGGGAGTCCGGTCGAGGGATCACGCTGCACCGGCGCGGAATCACGCTGCGGCGCGGAATCACGCTGCGGCGCGGCGCTTCCCTGACCACGCTGCGGCAAACCGGTCGACTGCGCCGGATCACGCTGCGCGTTCGCGGCGTCACGCTGCGGCAGACCCGTTGCCGGATCACGCTGCGGCAGACCCGTTGCCGGATCACGCTGGGGCAGACCACCGGTCTGCTCACGCTGGGGCAGACCACCGGTCTGCTCACGCTGCGGCAGCCGCTGCGACAGATCACGCTGCGGCAGGCCGACCGAAGGATCACGCTGCGGGGCACCGTTGGCACCCGGCGAACGCTGCGGCAGACCACCGGGGGTGCTCCCCCGCTGCGTCTGTGCCGAATCGCGCTGGGGCGGTGCCGAATCGCGCTGGGGCGGTGCCGAGTCACGCGGCGGCTGCGCAGGCGGCTGCGCGGAATCCCGCGACGGCGCACCGTTGGCACCCGGCTGACGCTGCGGCAGCCCACCACCGGCCTGCGGCGGTCCACCGGGCTGCTGCTCACCCGGACCCTGCTGACCCGGTCCGGCGGGCGGACGCGGTCCACCCGGTGCCAGATTGCGCTTGGGCAGGTTGGCCGCGGCGAGCTTGCCACGCTGAGGCACGTTCGTCTGTCCGGGCGCGGGCGGACGCAGCGACGGCGACGACTGCTCGGTCGCGTCCTGGGCCATGCCCGAAGCCATCGAGTTACCCGGCGAACGCTGCGGCAACCCACCGCCGGCACCCGCCGGGGCCGGCCCGCTGACGCCGGGATCCACGGTGATCATCACGTTGCCGCCCGGAGTGCGGGTGATCGCGCGGGTCTGCATGGTGCTCGTCGGCTGCTGCGGGTTCTGCTGCTGCGGCGGTGTCTGCGGACTCGGCTGTTGTTTCTGCAACTGCTGCGGCGGGATCACGGTGCCGCCCGCACCCGAGACGATCAGGCCGACCGGCACGTGCACGGTGACGGTGACGCCGGGGTCGCGGGCGGTATCGAAGGTCGGGCGCAGCCGCACGGTGAGACCGTGGCGCTCGGCGAGTCGGCCGACCACGAACAGACCCATGTGGCGGGCGGTGTCGGGGCCGGGCTCGGCGGTCTGCTCGAGCCGGTGGTTGATTTCCGACATCTCCGCGGGCGGCATACCGATGCCGCGGTCGGCGACCTCGATCAGCAGACCCTGGTCGTGCGCCTGGGCGAAGGTGAACTTGACGTCGGTCTCCGGCGGGGAGGCCCGCAGCGCGTTGTCGAGCAGCTCGGCGAACAGGTGCGCCATATCGGAGGCGGCCGGTTCGACCAGCGAGCCGCGCGGCGTGGCGCCGAGCTTGACCCGTTCGTAGTCCTCGACCTCGGAGATCGCGGCACGAAGCACGTCGGCGATCTCGACCGGGGCGGATTTGGTGCGGCGCTGCTTGGTGCCCGCGAGAATCAGCAGGTTGTCACCGTTGCGGCGCATGCGCGCGGCGAGGTGGTCGAGCCGGAAGAGGTTCTCGAGCAGGCGCGGGTCCTTCTCGTCGTACTCCATCGCCTCGATGAGGGTGAGCTGATGGTCGACGAGCGACTTGGACCGGCGGGCCAGCGTCTCGAACATATCGTTGACCTGCGACCGCATCTGCGCCTGGTCGCTGGCCAGGCGTAGCGCCTGACCGTGGATATCGTCGACGGCGCGGGCGAGCTGGCCGATCTCCTCGTCGGAGCGCACCGGCATCGGCTCGAGCGGCACGTCCTCGGGCGCGGCACCGTTGCGGAGCTGGGCCACCTCGTGCGGCAGATCGGACTCGGCGACGCGCAGCGCGGCCAGGCGAAGGCGGTGCAGCGGCACGATCATCGAGCGGGCGACGAACACGGCGAGCAGGAGCGCGGCAAGGATCGTCGCGATGACGACAGCGGTATAGGTCCAGGCACCGGTGGCGGACGCATCGGTGAGCTCGTCCATCGAGACCTCGATGGCCTTGGTGGCCTCGTTCACGACGCCTTCGTAGGCCTGCAAACTCGAGTAGAGCGAGGTACGCAAGTCGCCGACGGGCAGCTTGCCCGCGGCCACCTCGGGACCGCTGACCAGGTTCGCCCGGATATCGGCCTGAGCCTTGAGGTCGGCGATCACCCGATCGCCGTCGGGGAAGCGGTTGGCCAGCACGTCGAGCAGATGGCGCTCGGTCGCGACACCGGTGAGGAAGGTCTGCGCCCCGGTTTCCTGCCCACGCAGCATCCCGGCCAGACCGGCGAGCTCATCGACGAGCACCGAACGCGTGTTGAGCGAGTCGACCAGACGCAGCTTGGCCGTGTCCATCACCGGATCGCTCACCTGAGCGATGGTGGTTTCCACGATGCTGACGCTGTCCTTGGTCATCTGCTCGACCGAGGACAGCACCGGCTCGGCGGACGACGACAGCGCCTTACCCTGCGCGCGCACGTTCTTGGCCTGCTTGACCATCCGCTCGAGCGCGCCATGCGCAGCAGGCAGCTCGGTCAGCCGGCCGAGGGAGGTCTCGGCCGCGGCGACCGCGGCGTCGAGATCGGTGAGGTCTTTGTCGGTGACCAGGGTGACCCCCGGACCGGCAGGCACCAGCTGGCTGCCGGCCACCTTCGCCGTGCCGGCACTCAGCGCGGTGACCGTCGGAATCGTGTCTACCTGCTCGTTGATACTGGAGAGCCGGTTGGCCTCCGAGAACTCGGAGGTAATTCTCGACACGCCGAGCCCGACCGCGACCGCGAGTGGCACGGCAAGGACGGCCGTAACCTTCCAACGCAGGTCCCAGTTGCCGAGCGCCCAGCGTTTGCTGCCGGACCTAGCGGCGTCACGCATCTCCCACTCACTTTCCAAACTGGCCTCGTACCGTGCGCCTGAGGCGAACCTCCACAGGCGCGATGGTGGCTCGCCAGTGGCTGCTGGCCGAGAACTACGGCTGGCCGAGAAATTGCGTCTACGACTGCCCGAATAAGTGACATCGGATTCTAACGGATCAATAACTTCTTGGCTGACTCCCGGTCGAGGTCCGCTCCATGACCAGCCTGTTGTAGGCAAAACCAAAGGTCGCGGCACCCCATCGGGTGTCGCGTGAAGTCTGCCACAATCATCTGGATCTATCGAGCGGGCATCGAAGCGAGGCTAGGGAGTCACGGGGTTGGACACCGAACACGAGTACCGGCCGGTCTATCAGACCAGCCTGGTCGACCCAGCCGACTTCTGGTCCGCCGCAGCTCAGAGCATCGAGTGGGATGTCGAACCGCAGCAGATCGTGGATGCCGCCGACAAGCGGTCGGCCAGGTGGTTCCCCGATGGCCGCCTCAATACCTGTGTGAATGCTCTCGATCGCCACGTCCGGGCCGGCACTGTCGAGCAGGGTGGACACGCCGATCGACCGGCCCTCATATATGTCTCGGCTATGACGGACACCACCACGATTCACACCTACGCGGAATTGCTCGGCACAGTGGCCGAGTTCGCCGGTGCTCTGCGCGATCTCGGTGTGGTGGCCGGTGATCGAGTGGTGATCTATCTGCCGATGATCCCCGAAGCGGTGATCGCGATGCTGGCGTGTGCCCGCATCGGCGCGGTGCACTCGGTGGTGTTCGGCGGGTTCGCCGCGCCCGAACTGGCCGCCCGCATCGACGACGCCGAGCCGGTCCTGATCGTCACCGCCTCGGGCGGGCTCGAACCCAACCGCCGCATCGAGTACCCGCCGATCGTGATGGCCGCGCTCGATCTCGCCGAGACCGCGTCGGTGCGCACGGTGATCGTCAAGCAGCGCCCCGAGTTCACCACGATCGAGTTCCCCGCTGCCCTGCCCGCCACCGACGTGCTGCCGTCCTCGGAGCAGACCGTCGCCGCCCGCTGGGTCGATTGGGACGCCTGCGTCGACGGCGCGGCGCCCGCCGATCCGGTCTCGGTGGCCGCCACCGATCCGCTCTACATCCTCTACACCTCCGGCACCACCGGAAGACCGAAGGGCGTGGTGCGCGACAACGGCGGACACGCGGTGGCGCTGGCCTGGTCGATGCGCAATATCTACGACGTCGGCCCTGGTCAGGTGTTCTGGGCCGCCTCCGATGTGGGCTGGGTCGTCGGCCACTCCTACATCGTGTACGCGCCCTTGCTGGTCGGTGCGACGACGGTGCTCTACGAGGGCAAACCCGTCGGCACCCCCGACGCGGGCGCGTACTGGCGGATCGTCGACGAGCACGACGTGCGGGTGCTGTTCACCGCCCCGACCGCGTTGCGCGCGATCCGCCGCGCCGACCCCGACGCCACCGCGGCCCACCGCCACGACCTGTCCCGGCTGCGCGCGCTGTTCTGCGCGGGCGAGCGCCTCGATCCGGCCACCTTCGAGTGGGCGACGAGCACCCTGCTCGCCGACCATCCCGGCACTCCCGTGGTCGATCACTGGTGGCAGACCGAGACCGGCTGGCCGATCTGCGCCGACCCGCTCGGCCTGCAGGAACTGCCCGTCAAGTCCGGTTCGGCGAGTGTGCCGGTGCCCGGCTACCGGCTGCGCGTACTCGACGCGAACGGCAACGCGGTGCCCACCGGAACCGAGGGCAACATCGTCATCGGGCTGCCGCTGCCCCCCGGCTGCCTGACCGGGTTGTGGCGCGACCGGGAACGTTTCATCCGCTCGTACCTGTCGGCCTTCCCCGGCCACTACCTCACCGGCGACTCCGGCTACTTCGACGAGGACGGCTACCTGTTCGTCCTCGGCCGCAGCGACGACGTGATCAACATCGCCGGGCACCGCCTGTCGGCGGGCAGCATCGAGGCCGCGATCGCCGGGCACGAGGCCGTCGCCGAATGCGCCGTGATCGGCATGCCCGACGAGCTCAAGGGCAGCCTCCCGCTGGCGTACGTGGTGCTCAAGCAGGGTGTCGAGATCGACCAGCAGCAGCTGCGCGCCGAACTCGACGACCGGGTGCGCACCCAGATCGGCGCGATCGCCACCCTGCACGACTCGATCATCGTCACCGGCCTGCCCAAGACCCGCTCCGGCAAGATCCTGCGCAAGACGATCCGCCAGCTCACCGCCGGTGAACACGTCGAACCCCCCGCCACCATCGAGGATCCCCACGTCCTGACGGCTCTCGCCGACCGCATCCTCGCCAACCCACCGCTCGGCAACATCACCACGGCCGCCGCCAGCCCCGAACAGGACAACGACCCGGTCTCCCCCACACCGTGAACATCCGAGGTCTTTACAGCCCCGCAGGGGCGTCTCGGCCGCCTCGATCTGGACTGACCAGAGGGTGCGACGAAGGAGTGCCCGCCGGGAGGGAAGATCGAGGCCGCCAGGCCGAGACCACGCGGCGCCCGCGCCGCCAGAAATATAAGCTCACCCTGTGACTTCCTCTACGGTGCTTGTCGTCGACGACGACGAGGACGTTCTCGCCTCGGTCGAACGGGGCCTGCGACTGTCCGGGTTCCGGGTACTCGTCGCGCGCGACGGTGGTGCCGCGCTGCGGGCCGTCGCCGAACAGGCACCCGACGCGGTGGTCCTCGACATGAACATGCCGGTCCTCGACGGTGCGGGCGTGGTCACGGCCTTGCGTGCGATGGGCAACGACGTGCCCATCTGCGTGCTCAGTGCCCGCGCCTCGGTGGACGACCGGATCGCGGGCCTCGAGTCGGGCGCCGACGACTATCTGGTGAAGCCGTTCGAGCTGGCCGAACTGGTGGCCAGGATCAAGGCCCTGCTGCGCCGTCGCACCGATACACCCGAGCCGGTGGCGCCCGGCGCGCTGACCGTCGGTCCGCTGCTGGTCGATGTCGCGGGTTATCGCGCGCTCCTGCACGGACGCGAAATCGAGCTCACCAAAAGGGAATTCGAATTGCTGTCCACACTTGCCCGGAATGCCGGTGTGGTATTGACACGCGAACGGCTGCTGGAATTGGTGTGGGGTTACGATTTCATAGCCGATACGAATGTGGTGGATGTGTTCGTCGGATATCTGCGCAGGAAACTCGAAATAGATGACACGCCAAGGATTTTGCATACGATTCGCGGGGTGGGTTTCGTACTCCGGGAATCGAAATGATCTCCGAACCCTCGCTGAAACATCGTCGCAGACAATCATTTTCGCTCCGGACAAGAGTCGCGGGAGCGGCTGCGGCAGGTGCCGTCATCATCGTCACGATCGCCGCTTTCGTGGGTTTTCAGGCAATCGAACGCAATAATGTCACCCAAACCGATCAGCAACTGGAAATCGCCTCGCGCATCGTGCTGATCGAGCCGGTACTGGCAACCGGTTTCGTGAACCTGACCGGCTTGCAGAACACCATGGCGCTCACGGTGCGCGACGACGGCCAGGTGACCGCGTCGAGCTCGACCCAACTGCCGGACCTGCCGCCCGGCTCGCAGACCGTCGAGCTGAACGACCAGCCCTACCGGGTACTCACCACCACCGAGAACCAGCCGGCGGGCCGCACCGTCTCGCTGGCGATTCCGACCACCGAGGCGAGCAAGGCGACCGACGACCAGCAGCGCTGGGTACTCGCGGGCGCGGCGATCGCGGTGGCGGCCGCGGCCGCGCTCGGCTGGTTGCTCGCCGGGCGTGCGGTCGGCCCGATCGTGAAGCTGACCAGGCAGGTATCGGCCCGCAGCGCCGTCGGCGAGCCGGACGAGCCCGCGCAACCGGTCGACGGTTCCGGTGTCGACGAGGCGGTGAAGCTGGCCGACGCGGTGAACACCATGCTGGCCCGCGTTGACCAAGCCCAGGCCGAGACCGCCGCCGCCCTGGAGACCGCCCGCGATTTCGCCGCCGTCTCCGCCCACGAACTGCGCACCCCGCTCACCGCGATCCGCACCGACCTCGAGGTCCTGCGCACCCTCGACCTCACCGACGAACAGCGCCACGAGATCCTCGCCGACCTCGCCCGCAACGAGACCAGGGTGGAAACCACCCTGTCCGCGCTGGAACGGCTCGCCCGCGGCGATCTCACCGCCGAAACCGACCACGTCCCCACCGATGTCGCCGACCTGTGCGATCAGGCCGCCCACGACGCCATGCGCCACAACCCCGGTCTGTCGGTGCGCATCGACACCGACGCCGAACTGGTGACCCGCGGCCTGCCCGCAGGCCTGCGCCTGGCGGTCGACAACGCACTCACCAATTCGGTCAAGCACGGCGGCGCCACCGCAGCCGTCGTCTCGGCGCACCGCACGCCGCACGGCCGGATCGTCATCGCCGTCGACGACAACGGCACCGGCGTCGTGCCCGGCGAACGCGAGGCGGTCTTCGCGCGGTTCGCCCGTGGCACCAACGCCATCAAGGGCGGTTCGGGCCTCGGCCTCGCGCTGGTGGCCCAGCAGGCCCAGCTGCACGGTGGGCTGGCGTACTTCGAGGACAGCCCGCTCGGCGGCGCCCGCCTCGTCATCGACCTGCCCGCCCGACCGGCCAGGTAGCCAACGCGAAAGCCCCGCACTCACGGTGATCGTGGGTGCGGGGCTGAGCTCGCTACTACTTGTCGCTGTTTGAGGCGTTCTTCACTCTGCCCGCCGCGCGATCGGCTGCGTCCTTCACGTTGGCCGCTGCCTTCTTCGCTTCCGCCTCGATCTTTTCGGCCTCAGCCTTGGCCTTGGCCTTGACATCGTCGGTGTCGGACATCGAACCTCCACTCTCGTGAGTTCCGCGCCTGACCGGCACGGGGTGAAGACACTCGCGAGACTACCGCAGAACACACCTTCAGCGACGGAGCAAGAGGTCGCGAATCAGGGCAGGACCTGCGGGATGACGTCAGGGGCGACGGCACCGACGACGGCACCGATGATCGCGCCGTAGACCGCCCCGGTGATAGCTCCGATGGCAGCGCAGGCGATGTACCCGACGATGAAGGCGGCCAGGGTCGGCAGACAGACGACAAGGTTGATCAGCACGCTGATACCCGCGCCGGCGGCGGCACCGTTCTGGATCGGGTCATGGTTGGCCGCGTTGGGGTTGGTGGCGATGTTCTTCAGCTCGGTCGCGCTGTCGTTGGAGTACACCGGGGCCAGCTGAATGCTCTTGGCGTCCTCGGAGACCACAGCGGCGATGGAAATGATGTTGCCGCCAACGGTGTTCAACGACAGCGGGAACTCGCTGACGGTCGCACCAGAAGCCGAGATCACGCTCGCCTTCGTGGCGTCGGGCGCGATGACGAAGGTGCCGTCTTCCACCGAGGCGCTGATCTGGCGCAGGTCGGGCGAGACGGTCGTACGGAAGCCGACGCCGTTCTCGACGCCAGCGCTCGACAGCCCAGCGGCGATCTTGCCCTGGTCGGTCGCCACGTCAGCGGCGGCAATGCCCGAGGAGACCAGGCTCGTGGCCACAGCCAGCGGCAACGCGACAGCGGCAACGCGGCGCAGAGCAGTACTTGTGCGGTTCAACATGTGATGTTCCCTCCCGAAACCACCGAGAAAATCACCGGACCCCCCGGTCGAATCGAATTACGATTGACGCCGAATTTGTACCAGCTCAGCACGATTCGGTCAAAACGCCTGGGGCAGAGTGAACTTCGACACACGCGACGTGGGCCTACCAGGGGGCCGCGCGGCATCCTCAATGAACTCTCAGAGCCCTCCCAACCATCCCGACCAACTCCCCCGCTAGCGTCGCCGTCGTGATCGTTACTCGTGCTCGCGTCGCCTCGCTGGTCGCCGCCGTTGTCGTTGCCGGAGCTGTGGGAGCCGGGGTCAGCGCTTGTTCGTCATCGGCGGATTCGCCGACCGGGTTCGCCCTGGTCAACGCCGATACCGGACCGACGGGCGAACGCGTGGCCAAGGCCGTGCAAGACGCGGGCGGCTACGAATGGACCGTCGCGAAGCCCGGCGAGATCAACGCGACCGACTACGCCGCCGTGATCACTCTGCCCGCCGACCTCACCGCGTCGATGGCCACCCTCGCCACCCCGGAACCCAAGCGCGCCAAGGTCACCGTCACCACCCACGACCGCGCCGACCCGAACACGGTGAACGGCGCGGTCGATGTGGTGACCCATCGGATCGGCGCGTCCGGCGTCGACGCCGCCCTGGCCGCGGTCTCGCAGGCACGAAACCAGATGACCTCCGTGCAGTTCACCGCCCAGCTGCTCAGCGCGGGCGTGAACGCCGCCGCCGACGGCGCGAACCAGTTCAGCGGTGGCGCCGACCAGCTGCTCGGCTTCCTCGACTACGCGAAAGAGGGTGCGGGCCAGCTCACTTCGGCCATCGAGCTGCTCAACCAAACCGTCGACGGCGCCGCGAAGCAGGCCAGCCAGCTCGCCGATGCCCTCGGCGCTACCGGGGTCACCATCGCCGGCGTCCAAACCAGCGCTGCCGCCATGGGCTCTGGCCTGGACCAGATCCTGCCGCTGCTGCGGTCCCTCCCCTTCGCCGGCGACCCCCAACTCGCCGACATCATCACCAAACTCGAAGCGCTACGGGGAGTTTCGAACCAGGCAGGCACCCAGCTCGCCGGACTCAGCGAATTGACCGGCGCCGCAGTCGATCCCAATACCGACCTCGGTACCCTCCTGCGCACCGTCGTAGCCCGCCTCAACAGCGCCCGCGACCAGCTCACCCAGGGCGCCGAACTCACCAAAGGCCTGCCCACCCTCGCCGAACAGGGCGGCGCCCAACTGGTTTCGGCCATCGAACAGCTCACCGGCGGCGTCGGCGCCCTGCAGAACATCGTCGGCAATCTCAACAACCAGACCACCAAGGCCCTCGACGCCCTCCCCCCACGCGGCCAGTCCCAGCAATCCGCCCTCGCCCTGGCCCTGACCGACCCCGTCGAGGTCGTCCGGGAGTGAAAGTCCCACCACCGACCGGTACCGAGGTCGTCCACGAATAGTGTCGGGGTGCCGACCTGGTCGGTAAACTCGGCCCATGACGATCCAGGCCGTGGACTCGCTACCGCATCAGATGACAGAAGAGCAGTACCGTCAGCTCCCAGAGAACATCTCCCGGGAGATCGAGGTGGTGCACGGGCACGTCATCCTCTGCGAATCGCCGGCGCCTGAGCACAACCGCATCGCCCGCCGGCTGGCCGGCGCGATGGAGGACCTGCCGAGCACCGAACCGTGCATCCGCGCCGAGACCGACATCGACGTGGTGCTCTGGCGGGTTCCGAAGTTCACCTTCCGGCGACCCGATGTCACCGTGTACCGATGCCTGGACCAGCCGGGCGACAAGCCGGAGGCGGGCGACGCGCTGATCGTGGTCGAGGTGTCCTCGCCGTCGACCGCCGCCGAGGACTTGCTCGACAAGAAGGCGCAATACGCGCGAGTCGGCATCCCGCTCTACCTCGTCATCATGCTCGACACGAAATTCGGGATCGCCGAGGTGCTCGAGTTCCGGCTCGACGCACACGCACGCGAGTATCGGCTGCACCAGATTCACCGAGACGGGCTGCTCCGACTCGAGCATGTAGTCGTCGGCGATATCGCGTTCGCGGACCTCACCCGCTGAAACGAAACGACCCAGTCGGTGGATCCGACCGGGCCGCAACATTTTTCACGATCAGGGCAGAACCTGCGGGATGATATCCGGCGCGACCACCCCGACCAACGCGCCGATCAACGCGCCGACCAACGCGTTCGGCAGACCCACCAGGCCGACGCACGGCAGGTAGAGGATCATCGTGGTGATCATCGGGATGCACACGACGGCGGCGGCGATCACGCCGATGCCTGCGCCGATGGCGGCGGCGTTCTGGACCGGGTCGGGGAATTGCGCGGTGGGCGAGGTCGCGATGCTCTTCAGTTCGGTGCTCGCCGCGGCGGTGGGCTGCGGTGTCACCGTCATACTTCGCCCGTCGGCCGAGATCTCGGTTGCCAGGGCAATCACATTGCCGCTGACCGTGGTGAACGAGGTGGGGACCTCCCCGATCGGATCGCCGGTCGCCGACTCGACGATCACCCGGTCCAGATCGGGCGCGAGCACGAACCGGCCCTCGTCCACCGACGCGGACACGGTGCGCAGGTCCGGTGCGACCACGGTGCGGTAGCCCTCACCCGTGCTCGCCAACCCAGCCGCGTACTGCGTCTGCTGATCGACCTCCGCCGACGAAACGCCGGCCAGGCTCACCGCCACCGCGACGGGCAGCGCTACCGCCAGCGCACGGCGAACAACCTTGTGTTGGAACATGATCGAGAATCTCCCTCCCGAAACTCCCGAAGAACCCGGCCCCGGGCGAATCGAACAAGTCACTGTCATGGACAACGCATCGAAAACGAATCACGCGGGAGCCATCGGGGCTCCGTCATACGCGGGGCACATTACCCGGCCGGCCGAGGCCCCGGCGCCCTTACCCCTGAAACAGCAACGGCCCGTGTCCCCCTGAGGAGACACGGGCCGGGAAGCTGGGATCAGTTCGCGTTGAGCAGGTCGATCACGAAGACCAGGGTCTTGCCGGAGAGCGCGTGGCCCCCACCGGCGGAGCCGTAGGCGAGCTCCGGCGGGATGACCAGCTGGCGACGGCCGCCCACCTTCATGCCGGGGATGCCGTCCTGCCAGCCCTGGATCAGGCCACGCAGCGGGAAGGTGATGGATTCGCCGCGGTCCCAGGAGGAGTCGAACTGCTCACCGTTGTCGAACTCGACGCCGACGTAGTGCACCTCGACGGTGCCACCGGGCACCGCTTCCTTGCCTTCGCCCTCGATGAGGTCGGTAATGACGAGCTCGGTGGGCGCGGGGCCCTCCTGGAATTCGATCTCCGGCTTGGTCATGCGGGCTATCCCCTTCGATAGATTGCGTTACCCAACAAAAGTGTCCACCAGCAGCTGGTTGAAACTAGCGGCTGCCGATTTCGTAGTAGTCACGCTCACCGTAGCCGGTGTAGATCTGGCGCGGGCGGCCGATCTTGAGCGGCTCGGAGTGCATCTCACGCCAGTGCGCGATCCAGCCGGGCAGCCGGCCCATCGCGAACAGCACGGTGAACATGCGGGTCGGGAAGCCCATGGCCCGGTAGATGACGCCGGTGTAGAAGTCGACGTTCGGGTACAGGCGACGCGACACGAAGTAGTCGTCGGTGAGGGCGGCCTCTTCGAGCTGCTTGGCGATATCGAGCAGCTGGTCGTCGCCACCGATCTTCGACAGGATCTTGTCGGCGGCCTGCTTGACCAGCGTCGCGCGCGGGTCGTAGTTGCGGTAGACGCGGTGCCCGAAGCCCATGAGCTTCACGCCGTCTTCCTTGTTCTTGACCTTGCGGATGAATTCCTTGACGTCGCCGCCGTTGGCCTTGATCTCGTCGAGCATCTCGAGCACGGCCTGGTTGGCGCCGCCGTGCAGCGGGCCCCACAGCGCGTTGATGCCACCGGACACCGAGGTGAACAGGTTGGCGTCCGACGAGCCGACGAGGCGCACGGTCGAGGTGGAGCAGTTCTGCTCGTGGTCGGCATGCAGGATCAGCAGCATGTCGAGCGCGGCGGCGACCTCGGGGTCGACCTCGTAGGGCTCGGCCGGGAAACCGAAGGTCATCCGCAGGAAGTTCTCGACCAGCGACAGCGAGTTGTCGGGGTAGAGGAACGGCTGACCGACCGACTTCTTGTACGAGTAGGCCGCGATGGTCGGCAGCTTCGCCAGCAGGCGGATGGTCGACAGCTCGACCTGCTCGGGATCGCGCGGGTCGAGGGAGTCCTGGTAGTACGCCGACAGCGCGTTCACCGCGGACGACAGCACCGGCATGGGGTGCGCGTTGCGCGGGAAGCCGTCGAAGAACCGCTTCAGGTCCTCGTGCAGCAGGGTGTGGCGGCGGATACGATCGGTGAAATCGTCGAGCTGGGCCTGGGTCGGCAGCTCACCGTAGATGAGCAGGTAGCTGACCTCGATGAAGGTCGAGCGGCCCGCCAGCTGGTCGATCGGGTAACCGCGGTAGCGCAGAATGCCCGCTTCACCGTCGATATAGGTGATGGCCGACTTGGTCGACGCGGTGTTCATGAAACCGGGGTCGTAGGTGACGTAACCGGTGCTGGCCAGCAGCTTGCCCAAGTCGAGCCCGTCGTTACCCTCCCCGGCCTTGGTGACCGAGATCGGGAACTCGCCACCGGGGTACTGGAGTACCGCCTTGGCGTCTTCGGTGACGTTGGTGATGTTCTCAGCGGGCACGGAAGGATCCCTCTCAGGCTAGAACCGTAGGCACCGATGCGGTCGGCACAGGTGCGCTTGCGCTAACGCTAGCTGTTGTTCGGTCAGGACAAGCAATCAGGGTTGTCCTGTCTGGTTCTCACACCGACCGCGTGCGGCGGTGAGGTCGATGCGAGGCCGGGGACCTGCGCCGATCCCCTTTTTCGCACCCTCGCGCCGGGGATGCCGAACAGTTGCGCGGTGCGCGGATTCGATACCCGAATCCGATTGCCACACAAGTTAATTCGCCAGCACGGCGGAGTGAGCGCGAGCGACTCGGTAGCGCACGAAGGCGGGGAAGGCCAGCGCGGCGAGCGCCACCGCGATCACCACCAGTACGCCGCCACCGGCAGCAGCTACAGCAGTACCCATGCTCGCCGCGGCGAAACCGTGGGCAACGTCACCGATCCGCGGCCCACCTGCGACGACCACGATGAACACGCCCTGCAAACGCCCGCGCATCTCGTCGGTGGACACAGTGAGCAACATCGCCGTGCGCAACGCCGCCGAGACCATGTCGACCGCGCCGCCGAGCGCCAGGAACACCACCGCGATCCACAGCCACACACCCAGTCCGAACACGTGCCCGGCCAACCCCACCGCGAGCCCGAACCCGACCATCGCCACACCCCACAGCGCGATGCACACGATCACCGCCAGCCCCTGCCTGCGCACCCGCGGTATCCACCCGGAGAACACCCCACCCAGGACAGACCCCGCCGCGATGGCCGCGAACAGCAGACCGAGCGCCACGCCACCCTCGGCCGGATCGTGAAAGGTCTCGTGCGCGATCTGCGGGAACAGCGCGCGCGGCATGCCGAACACCATGGCGATGAGGTCGACAACGTCCATCACGTCGGCGAGCGCGCCACCCCATAGCCCGAACACCACCAGCGGAACCAGGCCGAACAAACCGGCCAGGCCGACGTAGCCGGAACTGCCGGTGATCTGGAAGATCTGCTGCGGTACCGCGACCACCGAGAGCTGCGCGCCGATGACGGTGACGATATTGGTCGTCCACAGCCTGCGATAGTCGCGATTACGCAGGGGTTCGGTGTCGGCGAGCAGCTTCACTCAGCGCAGATTAGCCACTTCCCGGCAGTCATCCCATGTTTGCGCGCGGTGACATAGCCCACCACTCGTTACGGCTGCAAACGTTCGACCGTGGTGTTCTGCCCGTCGATCCGCACGACGATCCGGTTGTGCAGCCTGCCCCGCCTGCCCTGCCAGAACTCCACCTCGTCGGGACGCAGCAGATAACCGCCCCAGAACGGGGGCACGGGGATGTCGTCGACCTCGGCGAATCGCGCTGTCACCTCGGCCAGCGCGCGATCCAGGTCAGCGCGCGATGCCACCGGTCGCGACTGGTGCGACGCCCACGCGCCCAACCGCGAATCCCGCGGTCGCTCGGCCCAGTAGGCCGCGGTGGTCCCGGCGGGCACGCGCTCGGTCACCCCGCGCACATGCACCTGCCTGGCCAACGCGGGCCAGACGAAGCTCGCCGCCGCGTACGGGTCGGCGGCGAGCTGGGCGCCCTTCGCCGAGTCGTAGTTCGTATAGAAAATGACGCCCTCGGGTGCGAGGCCCTTGCACAGCACCGTCCGTGCCACCGGGCGCGGTACCGGACCGGCGAGTGAGACCGTCGCGAGCACCATCGCGTTCGGCTCGGCGACGCCCAGGGCCCGCGCCTCGTCGATCCAGTGGCGCAGCAACGGTTCCCAGCCATCGGCGACCCAGGCCGGATCCAGGTCCGCGTCGGCGGCGGGGACCGTCAGCGAGTCGCCGTAATCGACGCGCATCGTCGCCAGGTCGGCCACCGGCCGGACACGGGGGTCATCCATGCGATCGACGGTACTGCAGGCGCCCGGCCGCCCGGCTCGAGGTGTGCAGGGGCGGGGGTGCCGCGGGACCCGCACGGGTCTATCGTTCAGAAGGATCGGCATGCCCCCGGTGGATGCTACTGCTGTTTTTGGGGGCAAGGAGAGTCACCTTTGACATCCTCCCGACCTAAGGGGCCGGGATTCCAACCCTCGCAGGTTGAGCTTTCTGCTTCACCGACGACTGCCCGCCCGGAGTGCTCCGTTGAGGTCTTACACCGTCTCCACAGACAGAAACCGCCAGCCCGGCGGCCACAAGATTCTTGGCTGCGTTCACGTCCCTGTCATGAGTCGAGCCACACGTGCACGTCCATTCCCGCACAGACAACGGCATCCGGTTGTGCAGGGCGCCGCATTCCGAGCAGAGTTTGGACGAGGGAAACCACCGATCGACCGCGATCACCTCGCGCCCGTACCATGCGGCCTTGTATTCCAGCATCGACCGGAACTGCGACCAACTCGCATCCGAGATCGCCCGCGCGAGAGAGTGGTTGCGCACCATGTTGCGCACGGTCAGGTCCTCGATCACGAGCGTTTGGTTCTCACGCACCAATCGAGTGCTCACCTTGTGCCAATAGTCTCTGCGCCGGTCGGCGATACGAGCGTGGACACGAGCGAGTTTCGTTCGTGCCTTGGCCCGGTTGTTGGACCCTATCTGTTTGCGGGACAGGTCGCGTTGAGCTTTCGCCAGCCGTGCCCGGTCTTTGCGTTCGTGGCGCGGGTTGGTGATCTTCTCGCCCGTCGACAGGGTGAGAAGATGACTCAGCCCGGCGTCGATCCCTACCGCCGTATCCAGGGCGGGCAGTGCTCGCACGGCCGGGTCGTCGCACAGCAGCGACACGAACCAGCGTCCGGCGGCGTCCTTGGACACGGTGACAGTGGACGGTTGCGCGCCTTCGGGAAGTGGACGCGACCAGACGATGTCGAGCGGGTCACTCATCTTCGCGAGGGTGAGCTTGCCCTCGCGCCACCGGAACCCCGAGCGCGTGTACTCGGCCGACGCCTTGGACTTCTTCCGGGACTTGAACCGAGGGTAGCGAGCGCGCTTGTCCCAGAACGCCACGAACGCGGTCTGCAAGTGCCGCAAACCCTGCTGCAACGGCACCGACGACACCTCCGACAGGAACGCCAACTCTTGGCTGCGTTTCCATTCGGTCAGCATCGCCGAGGTCGTGTTGTAGTTGACCCGCTCGCCTGCCTGCCACGCGGCAGTGCGGGCATCCAACGCGAGGTTGTACACCTTGCGGACGCATCCGAACGTCCGCTCGAGCTCGCCAGCCTGAGCATGGTTCGGATAGAAGCGGTACTTGAATGCCCGCTTCGGCAGCGTTGCCACAATTCACACGTTAACACCTTTGTTTGTAAGCAACCGAAAGGAGGAGTAGCGCTGGGCACGTCGCGCATTGAGTCGACGCGCCTCCCGGCCATGAATGACCGGGTTTCCGCGCTACGTAAAACAGATGACCACCAGCGCGGTACCAGAGGATTTCGTCAGCGGATTGGAAGGCGTCGTGGCCTTCACCACCGACATCGCCGAGCCGGACAAGGACGGTGGCGCCCTGCGATATCGCGGCGTCGACATCCAGGATCTGGTCACCGACCAGGTGACTTTCGGCGACGTGTGGGCCCTGCTTGTCGACGGTGAGTTCGGTCGCGGCCTGCCGCCCGCCGAGCCTTTCCCGCTGCCGGTGCACACCGGCGATGTGCGCGTCGACGTGCAGGCGGGCCTGGCCATGCTTGCCCCGATCTGGGGCTACGAGCCGCTGCTCGATATCGACGACGAGACCGCCCGCGAGAACCTCGCCCGCGCCTCGGTGATGGCGCTGTCGTATGTGGCGCAGTCCGCGCGCGGCATCTATCAGCCCGCCGTTCCACAGCGCCAGATCGACGAGTGCGACACCGTCACCGAGCGGTTCATGACCCGCTGGAAGGGCGACCCGGACCCGCGCCACACCGAGGCGATCGACGCCTACTGGGTGTCGGCGGCCGAGCACGGCATGAACGCCTCCACCTTCACCGCCCGCGTGATCGCCTCCACCGGCGCCGACGTCGCGGCGTCGCTGTCCGGCGCGATCGGCGCCATGTCCGGCCCGCTGCACGGCGGCGCCCCGGCTCGCGTGCTGCCGATGATCGAGGCCGTCGAACAGTCCGGTGACGCGCGTGCGCTGGTCAAGGGCATCCTGGACCGCAAAGAGAAGCTCATGGGCTTCGGCCACCGCGTGTACCGCGCCGAAGACCCGCGCGCCCGCGTGCTCCGCGCCACCGCCAAGCGGCTCGACGCCCCGCGCTTCGAGGTGGCCGCCGCGCTGGAGCAGGCCGCGCTGGCCGAGCTGCGTGAGCGTCGCCCGGACCGCGCCATCGAGACCAACGTCGAATTCTGGGCCGCGGTCATCCTCGACTTCGCCGAGGTCCCGGCCCACATGATGCCCGCGATGTTCACCTGCGGCCGGACCGCCGGTTGGTGTGCCCACATCCTCGAGCAGAAGCAGCTGGGCAAGCTCGTCCGCCCCGCCGCCATCTACACCGGCCCCGGCCCGCGCACCCCGGACCAGGTTCCGGGCTGGTCCACCATCTCCCAGCACTGAGTCATCGGACCGGGCGCCGCGAGATCGACGCCCGGTTCATCGTCAGCTATTTCCGGTGTCTAACGACTCACCTGTGAGAACGCGTTCGACGAGCACCGGGATCGGTTCGGCGATAACATCCCAGCGAACACGTTCGTCAGGGGTGGATTGTGCACATCAATGGTTTGTCGCGACGTCGACTGTTCGGCGCCTGCGCTGTTCTCACCGCCGGATTAGCCACAGGATGCGCTGCCGCACAAGGTGATTCGGCCGCGCCCGAGGTGACGAGTCGCACCGTTTCACGGCCTGTCGCGCCGGTGAGCGCACAGCCGATCGCCACCCCGGAGGTGGCGCCGACCCCATTTCCCGCCCAGGTAGCCGCCCGGCACGCGGGCGCCATCGGGCATCAGTGGGGCGTCGATCTGCCCGGCATCACCAGCAGCTTCCCCACGGGTGGCAAACAGTTCGCGCTCACGCTCGACGCGTGCGGCGGCCCCGGCAACAGCGACATCGACCAGGCCCTGATCGACCTGCTGATCGCCGAACAGATCCCGGCCACCCTGTTCCTCAACCAACGCTGGGTCGACGCCGATCCGGCTCGGGTACAGCGACTCGCGGCGAATCCGCTGTTCGAACTGGCCAATCACGGTGGCGCGCACAAGCCGCTCTCGGTGTCGGGCAGGTCCGCCTACAAGGTCGCGGGCACCGCCTCCGCCGAGGAGGCCGCCTATGAGGTCTGGGACAACCACCAGCGGATCATCGAACTCACCGGCCGCGCGCCGCGATTCTTTCGCGCGGGCACCGCGCACTACGACGAGGTGGCGGTCGCGATCGTGAACGAATTGGGCGAGACCCCAATGGGTTTCACCGTCAATGCCGACTTCGGGGCAACCGCGTCGGCGGCACAGGTGCAGCGGGCGATGAGCGCGGCCACTCCCGGCGGCATCGCGCTCGCGCATATGCACCGTCCCCGATCGGGGACCGCGGCCGGGATGGCCGCGGCGCTACCGGCCCTGCGCGCAGCGGGCTTCACGTTCGTCCACCTGTAGCGAACGCCGCCCGCACAGCTTCGCGCGGCTGGCGCGCTCAGCGCGTCAACGCCGCGAAGTCGATCGCGACCGACGCCCCACGGTCGACGGTGAAGAACGCCGCTTCCAATCGGGTCCCGAGTTCGATCTGCCCGACCGCCGACAGCGGCACCGGCTGGATCAACCGCACCCGCCACGGCAACGGTTCGTCCCAGGCCCGCATCTCCAGATCGAGCCGGAGCACCGGATCATCGCGCCCGGTGTAATCGGCGGCGATCGGCGCCACCGCGAGCACCGTCGCCTCGGCCCGCCGCCCGTTCGCCAAGATCTTGGCCGCCGCCTTGCGCCCCGACT
Organism: Nocardia sp. IBHARD005; assembly: GCF_052814245.1. Lineage (NCBI taxonomy): Bacteria > Bacillati > Actinomycetota > Actinomycetes > Mycobacteriales > Nocardiaceae > Nocardia > Nocardia sp. IBHARD005. The sequence continues at coordinate 741,731 of NZ_CP199935.1, read as the reverse complement.
CCGGCACCTCGGGCACGAACAACACCACCCGCTCCCGATCCCCCGGATCGACCCGGCACCCGACCACGTCCCCTGTCTGCATCCACTCCAGATCCTGGCTACGCACCCGCTGCCGCACCCGCGCGTCATAGGCCAGCTCCCCCGGCACCGACACCCGAACGCTGAACCGGTACCCGCCCTCGCCCCGCCGAATCCGCACGGAAAGCACACTCGCCACGGCAGGCAACCCTCTGATCAGCAGTTCCCGCCGAGCCCCTTCGGATAACACCCCCGGCCGGCGCCCGAACACCCACACCCACCGGTCGAGCAGGGTCCGACCGGAGTCGACCGCGACAAGGCTCATAGCGAGAGCGTAATGCGAACATCTTTCCCGCAAAGGCAAATTCCCCGCACTCGCACCCACCTCAGACCCCGAAGTCCGCAACCCTCCCGCACTACCAGCCCATCCGGCACACCCCAGGCCCGCAGCCCTACCGCACCACCAGCCACCCGGCACACCCCAAACCTGCCGAGCTCACCGACGCCGAGTGTCCCGCCTCACAGCGCCACCCACCCCACCGACCGCGATCCGCCGACCACTAAACTCGCCCCCATGACCAGTGCGTTCCCGACAATTCCCGCCGACCTCAAGCCCGCCGACGGACGGTTCGGCTGTGGCCCGTCCAAGGTCCGCCCGGAGCAGCTGCAGTCCCTGGTGACTGTCGGCGCCTCGGTGTTCGGTACCTCGCATCGACAGAAGCCGGTCAAGGACGTGGTCGCGCGCGTGCGCAACGGCCTGCGTGCGCTGTTCTCCCTGCCCGACGGCTACGAGGTCGTGCTCGGCAACGGTGGCACCACCGCGTTCTGGGATGCCGCCGCCTTCGGCCTGATCCGCGAGCGTTCGCTGCACCTGACCAACGGTGAGTTCTCCTCGAAGTTCGCCTCGGTCGCCAAGGGCAACCCCTTCATCGGTGACCCGATCGTCGTCAAGGCCGAGCCGGGCAGCGCGCCCGAGCCCGTGTCCGACCCCTCGGTCGACCTCATCGGCTGGGCCCACAACGAGACCTCCACCGGCGTGTCCATCCCGGTGTCGCGTCCGGTCGGCTCGGAGAACGCCCTGATCGCCATCGACGCCACCTCCGGTGCGGGCGGTCTGCCGGTGAACATCGCCGACGCCGACGTGTACTACTTCGCCCCGCAGAAGTGCTTCGCCGCCGACGGTGGCCTGTGGATCGCGATCATGAGCCCGGCCGCGCTGGCCCGCGTCGCCGAGATCAAGGAATCGGGTCGCTGGACCCCGGAGTTCCTGTCGCTGCCGATCGCGGTCGACAACTCCTCCAAGGACCAGACCTACAACACCCCGGCGCTGGCCACCCTGCTGATGTTCGCCGATCAGATCGAGTGGATGAACGCCAACGGCGGCCTCGACTGGACCGTGAAGCGCACCCTGGATTCGTCCTCGCGCCTGTACGCGTGGGCCGAGTCGAGCTCGTTCGCCACCCCGTACGTGGTGAACCCGGCGCACCGCTCGCAGGTCGTGGGCACGATCGACTTCGACGACGCGGTCGACGCGGCCCAGGTGGCCAAGATCCTGCGCGCCAACGGCATCGTCGACACCGAGCCCTACCGCAAGCTGGGCCGTAACCAGCTGCGTGTCGGCATGTTCCCGGCGATCGACCCGGAAGATGTTTCGCAGCTGACCCGTTCGATCGACTGGGTCGTCGGTCAGCTCTGAGATAAGACCGACATCGGGCCGGTGTGCGGCGAACTCTTTCGGTTCGCCGCACACCGGCCCTTCTTTGTCTCAGACTGCACACATTCGAAATATTCGCCGGGTTTTGACAGATCTCGGTACCGAGATTTGATGTTGATCTATCACCAAAACCCCTGCACACAAGCGGAATTCGGGTGGTGAGCCGCTCAGATTAGCCCCCTGGGCAGCCAAGGCGTGCGATTTAAGTCGTGCGTGTCTGCTGCCACGGCCAAGTAGTGTGCACTACTGTCTAGGAAAGTGGGCGGTGTCGTAGCCGACGCGATAGGGAGGTAACGGTGCGTGAACTTCGAGTGATCGGGGTGACGCCCGACTCCACGCACATCGTGTGCAGCGACACCGAGTCCGGTACCAAGTTCCGGTTGCCCGCCGATGACAAGCTCCGCGCGGCGGCGCGCGGCGACCTCGCACGATTCGGCCAGATCGAGATCGAAACGGAGGCGACTATGCGTCCTCGCGATATCCAGGCCCGTATTCGCGCTGGAGCGTCCGTCGAGCAGGTCACGGCAGAGTCCGGGATGCCGGAATCCAAAGTCGAACGATTCGCCTACCCCGTATTGCTCGAGCGTGCTCGCGCCGCCGAATTGGCGCAGAAGGCGCACCCGGTGCGCCCCGACGGTCCCTCGGTGGAAACGCTGCACGAGATCGTCACCGCTGCCTTCGCCGAGCGCGGCCACACCATCGAACAGGCCGAGTGGGATGCCTGGAAAGACGAAAAGGGTTTCTGGGTCGCCCAATTGCAGTGGCGGCACGGGCACTCCGAGATCGCGGCGCACTGGCGCTACCAGCCCGACGCGCACGGCGGCTCGGTGTCCGGTCTCGACGATCCGGCCAACGATCTGATCGATCCCGACTTCGGCCGCGCGCTGCGTGGGCTGGCGACGATCCTGCCAACGCCGGTTCCGGCCGCCTCGCCGGTGATCGAACCGCCGACGCCGGTGGAGCCGCGTCCGCGCGAGCAGATCGCCGCACCGGTCGCCCGTCCGCAGAGTCGTCCGGCGCCGAACGTGGACGAGTACTACGAGCAGCGTCAGGTCGCGGCAGGCGGTGGGACGGCGGCGATTCCGGCCGCACCGATTCCCACTGCGCCGATTCCCGCCGCTGCGAAGCCTGCTGCCCCGGTGCCTTCAGTACCCACCGCTGCGAGTCAGCCGGCGGCACAACAGGAGACGCCTGCTGCTGAGGAACCGGCGGAGAAACCCGCCCCCGCACCGAAGCAGGCGCGAACCAAGCGCGGCAAGGCACCCATGCCGTCGTGGGAGGACGTCCTGTTGGGCGTCCGCAGCTCCGGTAATTAGAAGGCGCGCCAAGAGCTACCCACCTGAGTCCGGCTTGAATACGCGGAGAGGCGGAAACCGTGGCTTCTTCGATCTGGTACGTCGATACTGCTGATCCTGTCGCGGTGCTGACGGGAAACGTCGACGCCGATCCTGTTGCGGCGGCGGCGTTGGCCGGGCAGCTGTATCCGGACCATGATGTTCGGCCGCACATGGTCGGGACGCTGGGTGGGTGTGCGGCGCCGGATCGGGACGAGGTCTACATCGGGTGCTATCCCGGGTTGACCGTGGTGTGTACGGCCGAGGCCGCGCTGCTCCAGCCGACGAAACTGCCTGATCTGCTGGTGCGGCCGCTCGCTTCCGAGCACACCTATCTGGTGTCCTACGACTCGACGCTGCACTGGGGCGCGTTCGCGCATTGGGAGCGTGGCGAGTTCCGGCGGTCGTTCAGTTCCACCAGGGTGGACATTCTCGAGAACGAGGGGCTGCCGATGGTGTGGGAGCGGACGTTCTGGGCGGGTGAGCATCCGGTGCCGTGGCGGGGTGAGGATCATCCCGAACCGCAATCGCTGCCGTTCGATCCGCCGGACTTCGCCGACGCCGCCAATGCCGAATGGCTCGGCTTTCGCTACCTGACCCCGGCCGCTCCCGGCCGGCTCGCGCCCAGTGACCTCGCGGTCTGTGGTTTCACGCTGTACCCGAAAGGCCAAGCGCCCGAACAGAAGCAAGTGCTGGTGGGTCGCCCCGGTGCGGCGACGCGGCGCAAGCGCGGGCTCCTCGGGTGGCTGCGCGGTGCCGATCGGGTGGTGTGAGTCCTCAGCTGATCTCGGAGACGATCACGGCGATCCAGCCGAGCACCACCGCCCCGGCCGCACCGGCCAGCACCCACCGCACCACCGGCGTGAATCGCCACCGCCAGGCCGTGGGCGCCACCCCCACCGCGGCCACCACGTTCACCGCGATCGCCAGCAGCGGATTGACCGCGGCCAGCGCGCAGCCGAAGGCATACACCGCGACCCCGCCGAGCAGCGCGACCAGCACGACAACGGTGCCGCCCGCCGCCCACGGCACCGAATCCGCTTGCGCCCGATACGGTCCCTCGCATTCCTGGCTCATGAGGTGCGCACGCGTTCGTAGAACGCCATGGCCGCGGCGGTCGCAACATTGAGCGAATCGGTGCCGGGCGACATCGGGATGCGCGCGCGAATATCGGTGGCGCGCATGGCCTCTTCGGTCAAGCCTGGTCCTTCGGCGCCGAGCAGCAGCGCCACCCGCTCCCCCGTCATCGCCGTCGCCAGATTCGCCGCTTCGGGATTCGGCGTCAGCGCGATGACCTGGAAACCCTTGTTCCGCAGCAGGTTCAGGCTCTCCGGCCACTGTGGCAATGGCGCGAACGGCACCCGGAGCACATGCCCCATCGATACCCGTACCGCCCGACGGTAGAGCGGATCGGCACACCGGTCGCCGAACAGCACCGCGTCGGCGCCGAGCCCCGCGGCGTTGCGGAACATCGAACCGAGGTTCTCGTGATCGTTGACGCCTTCCAGGACCGCCACCGTGCGCGCGCCGTCGAGCACCTCGTCGACGGTGAGCTCGGCCGGACGCGGCGCGACGGCGAGCACCCCGCGGTTGAGATGGAACCCGACCACCTCCGCCATCACCTCCGCGCTCGCGCGGTAGTACGGCAGATCCCGACCGGCGAGATCGCCGGCGAGTGTCTCGAAGCGTTTCCCGACGCCGAGCAGGGCACTCGGCGCGAAACGGGAGTCGAGCATCCGCTGCACGACCACCACACCCTCGGCGATGACCAGGCCTTTCCGGCCCGGCAGGTCCGGCCTGCGGTCGGCATTGGACAGGTCACGGAAGTCGTCGACGCGCGGGTCGGTGGGGTCGTCGATATCGATCACTTCGGCCACCGGCTAATCCTGGCATGCTGGAAGCATGAAGATTGTCCAGTTGATCTTGAACGTGCTCTGGGTGGTGCTGTGTGGGTTCTGGATGGCGCTGGGGTACCTGCTCGCGGCACTGATCTGTTTCATTCTGATCGTCACCATCCCGTTCGGGATCGCCTCGCTCCGGCTGGCCGGGTACGTGCTGTGGCCGTTCGGCCGCACGGTGGTGGACAAACCGAGCGCCGGCGCGGGCTCGTTGATCGGCAATGTGATCTGGTTCGTCTTCGCGGGCTGGTGGCTGGCGCTCGGCCACGTGTTCACCAGCATCGCGCTCGCGGTGACGATCATCGGCCTGCCGTTCGCCTGGGCGAATCTCAAGCTGGTGCCGCTGTCGCTGTTCCCGCTCGGCCATGACGTGGTGTCGGCCGACGCGGTGCGGCAGCCGAGCTGATCACTCCGATTCGGCGACGATCTGGTTCATGATGCCGACGGCTTCCCCGAGCACCGCGATCTGCTCGGGGCGCAGGCCGGCGAGCTGACCGGTCATCCATACCTCGCGGGCATTGGTCTCGTCGGCGATCAGCGCGCGACCGGCGGACGAGAGCGAAACGATGATCTGTCTGCCGTCGGTCGGGTGCGGGCGGCGTTGGACCAGGTCCAGGTCGGAGAGCGAGGCGATGACGCGGGTCATCGACGGTGGTTGCACGCGTTCTTTGCCTGCCAGCGCGCCGGGCGTCATCGCGCCATCACGAGCCAGCGTCGCCAGAGCCGACAGCTGAGTAAGCGAGATCTGCGCATCGGAACGGCGTCCGCGCAGGTGTCTCGTGAGCCGCACGACGGCCAGTGAAAGGTCACCGGCCAGGGCACGGACGTCCGATGGCGTTGTCACAGTGCAGAACTCTACGGTAAATCCGGCTGTGCTGACGGGTTTCACACGGCTACTGTCTGGGTATGGATGCCGGACCTGTCAGTCCCGAGATACCTCAACTGCCCCGAATCCTGGTCGACCCGCGCCCCGTTGTGCTGGGCGGCTTCGCCCTGTGGGCCATCGCGACCGTGGTCGTGTGGATGAACGCGAACTGGGCCGATGCCCGCCTGGTGTGCCTGATGGGGCTCGTTGTGGGTGTGCTGGGTTCGTCGATCTTCCTCTTGCAGCGGCGTTCCGCGCGGCGCGGCGACAAGGGCGCTCAGGTCGGGCTCGACACCGCCTAGGTCACCTCGAATTCGTCGCTGGTCCCGGTGATGGGGCGCAGCGCGCCGTCGGCGCCCATGGCATCGGCGTAGTGCACGAATCGGTGCGCACCGGGTTCGGCTGTCGTGGGGATGTCCCAGGTGAAGCGGGCGATCGAAACCGCGGCGCCCTCTTTGCGCCAGTGGAAGCGGACGTCCCATTCACCTTCGTTGGCTACCCGCGCCCAGCCCGCCGCGGTCTTTCGCTGCACGTGCAGGAAGGTGTCGCCGCGGCGCGGATTGTGTTTCGGGTGGGCCGAGACGAATTCGACGGCCGCCTGTTCCCCGCGTCCACACGATGACGGCTGGATCAGGACATCGCCGAAGCCACGCCCCTGCGGGGTCGCGTCAGGCCCTGGCGCGGCGGCGAAGTTCGGCTGTAGCGCCGAGATATCGCGCGGTGCCGGGCCGCGCCCGACCGGCTGCCCCGCGGCGAACGCCTCCGCCAATCTTGTGAATTCCTGCACATACCCACACAGCGTGTAGCGGCCGAACAAGGTCGAGGCACCCTCGTAGTGCTGCGCGTCGTATTCCTCAGGGGTGGTGACGTATTCGTGGTAGCTGTTCGAATAGCCCTGTAGCAGCACCTGTTCCAGCTCGACGCCGAGCACCGCCGCCACCGCGCGCCGCACGCGCAGCCCGGCGACGATCGTGAATTCCGCACCCGCGGCGGCCAGATACAGGTCACCGATGCGAATCAGCTGGATCGGCACCACATTCGGCACCCACGGCACCGGTGGCATCAGCCCGAGCGGGGCGAAGATCGCCTTGGGGGCCTGGGCGTCGGCGAGCCACGCGGGGTGTGGATGGTCGATGCCGCCGAGGAAGTCGACCATCGGGTTGCGCACGCCTTCGGGGATCGGGCCGCCGGGCAGGCCGGGGCCGTCCTCGACGCTGCCCGCCGCCAGGGAGACCCCTGCCGCGGCCGGGGAGGTGCGTCGCGGGGCGCCGTCGGGGGTGAAGCGGCCCTCGATCGTGAGCGCGGCGAGGTCGATGTAGCACAGCATCGAGGCGACCTCGGCCTGCTGCGCGGTGCCCTGCGCCGCGGCCTCTTTCGCCGCGTGCTGCTGGCGTTCGCCGAGGATCCTGGTGTTGGCGAACTCGTCGGTGGTCGGTCCGTTGCCGGGGGTGAGGGCGAGATTGGGCGACATGTCACCGGCGTTGGTCTGCGCGAAGGCGGCGATGAAGCCGGCGCCGTCGAGGTGGCGGACCCCGTGCTCGAGGTGTTCGGCGGCGTAGCTGGCGTAGCCCTTGTTGTCGGAGCTGATCAGGCGGTTCGCGTTGGTCATCGAGGTGTTATGGGTGGCGAACCAGGTGAGCGTACCGACTTGACGACCCTTTCTGGCGAACACCAGCGTGGTGACCGCGGGGTCGATCGCGTCGGGGAAGACCGCGCGATCGGCGGCCGGATTGCGGTCGAAGGCCACGCGCGAGCGGTTCACACTGGCGTCGTGCAGTTGTGCGCGACCGAGGCAGATGGCACCCGGCGCGAAGTCCGCGTCGGCCGCGATGATCGCCTCCACGATCCCGTCGACCTCGGCGTCGAAGACCTGCTGCTGAAATCCCAGCGTCGCCAGCGTGTAGGCGTAGTCGTGTGCGGAGCCACCACAACTGGCGTGGGTATGCGTGGAGGTGAGGACGACATTCCGTTCGGAATACCGATCACCGAAACGGCGCGCGAGTGCGAGCAGCACCGCGCCGTGTACCGAGCCGAACACCGCGCCATTCTCCACCGCGACGAACGCGATCCGATTTCCGCGCGCACCGATCACGAACGCCCGAGCGCGTGGGCGCAGATGAATTCCCGCCGTGGTCTGTTCGAGTTGGGAGTAGCCCATCATGCCGCATTCCGCGGCCGGGCCCGTGAGGTCGGCGATACCTTGCCCGAATTCGAAACCATCCGGATTCGCATGCGCCACCGGCATTCCCCTACTCGAGATGACGGGCAGCGCTGCGGCACTCAGTGCCGAGGCAGCGAGCATGGTGCGGCGGGACAGGGACATCGGGCGACTCTCCTTCGCGACTTCCATCTCGGAGACAACCACATCAACTGGTCAAATGTCCAGGATTTTCCGGCGGACCGGCGAATTGACTGTTGGTGGCGCGAGCGCTTAACTCGCACAGTGTCCTCCCGATTGAGCGTCGAAGAACGACGAGCCCACCTGATCGAGGCAGCGATCGGTCTCGCCGAGAAAAAAGGCGTGGCGGGCGTGACCACGCGTGATGTCGCCCAAGCGGCGGGCGTCTCGCTAGGTGTGGTGCATTACTGTTTCGAAAACAAGGACGCGCTGATGACCGAGCTGGTCAAAGCGCTGTCTATGGAATTGCGCGATTCTGTCGATGCCGATGAATCGGTATGGGAAGACGCCGGAACAGGAATAGAAGCACTTCAGAAATTGGTGCGCCGCGGTTTGGAACTGATGTGGCGCAACATCGAAGCCACTCCCGAACGACAGTTGCTGACCTACGAAACCACCACCTACGCGTTGCGCGAAGGTGAGTCGACGCCGGCCAAGCTGGCGATCGCGCGTGAGCAGTACGGGTTCAACGACAACACCGTCGCCGATGTGATCGATCATTGCCGCGAGGCGACCGACACGCAGTGGACCACGCCGGTGACGGCGCTGAGCCGATTCATTCTCAATGTGATCGACGGGATTGTGCTGCGGTGGCTGGTCGATGACGACAGTGAGTCCGTGCAGGCTCAGCTCGATCTGCTCGCCGAGACGATCACCGCCCACGCGGAGTAGGTTGCCCTCGGACTAGCCTCGCGGCACCTGCACGTGGACGACGTCGCCTTCACACCACCACGGGACGTGAACGGTGCCCGAGATCGCGCCGCGCAGATACACTTCGAGGGTCTCGTGCACGACCAGTTCGCCGGTGACGTCCTGCGGGGACCACAGCTGGCGCAGCACCACGCCCAGCGGTTCCGCCGCCCAGGTGCTTCGGCGGCCGGTGCCGAGCACCTCGGCGCTGATCTCCTCCGAGACCAGCGGTAGGTCCAGCAGGGTGGCCAGTGCCTCGGCGTGTGCCGTGTCGCCGACGACGAGGCGCACCGGGGGGACGACCAGGCCGAAACAGGGCTGGTCGAGGACCATGACGGTGCTCGCGTCGACGACCTCGCCGGACAAGGCGCGGACCCGCTCGGGGAGATCGAGTTCGCGCGGGTCGAGGACACCTGCGGCGACCGCGGTGGCCAGGCGGGCATTGGTTCGGGCGATGATCTCGGGGGCAGGGGTTTTCGATGGATCGGCCAGTGCGTCGAGGAGTTCCTCGGCCAGCTCGGCGGACATGACGTCAGGGCGCACGAGCACGGGACGCAAGGTGTCGAGGTCGGTGCCCTCGATGCCGATCGCCGCGAAAACCGGTAGGAGCCCGGCGAATTCGTCGTCATCGGGATGATGAAGCCGGCCCAGCGCAATGCTGTCGATGTGGGCGTGGCGGTGCAGCCACCAGGTGGTGTAGCCGTCGCGATCGGCGAGCAGCGCGCGGGTGCGTGGCTCGGACAGCAAGTGACGCAGGGCTTGCGGCCAGCGGTCTTCGTCGACCAGGTCCAGATCGCGGACCGCGGTGAGCTCGCGTGGATCGTCGGAAAGGCTGTTCCACCAGGACTGTTCGTCGTCGAGGTCGTGGTCGGGCCCGATCGGCTCCGGATCGGTGAGTATCGCGAAACCCCAGCCGACACCGATCGCGCGCAAGGCTTGCTCGCCGTACTCGGCGACCGCGGTGTCCGCGATGGTGCCGAAGGGTGAGTCCGCGGCCAGGATGTCGGCCAGCGGGGCTCCCGGGAGCAGGAGCTCGTCGGCCGGGCGGAGTTCGCCGGTGTCGTCGGGCAGTTCGAGCAGGCCGAGCCAGTCCGGTAGCGAACCGGCGGAGGCGAAAGGCGCCAGCTGGAGGACGGCGGCGACGGTGTCGGGGTCGGCCGGATCGTGCTCGAGCAGGTCTCGCAGGGCTGGATCGGTGAGCAGGTCATCCGAACTCGCGCTGCGGGCCCCCAGCCGGCCGAGCAGCGGGTGGGTGGCGTCCGGGTGCACCAGGCGAGCCCAGTGCACCGGCACCGCCACCGTGAGCTGATCATCGAGCACCACGGTCCGCGGCCCGGTAACCAACCGCCCGTCGGTGAGCGGCACGGCCAGCGCGCCGAATTCCTCGGCGGACCTGGTATCGACCACGAACGGTTCCACGGCGGCGTAAAACCGCCGCCACCACCGTGGTTCACGTTCGAGTCCGCTCGACAGCTCGGCCAGTGCGGCCGGCCCGAGCCGATGGACATCGAGGACCGCCAGCTTGTCCTGGCCGGCGCGACCGGACAGCTCGGGAATCACCAGCGGCCCGGTGATCTCGGCCAGAATCGCCGCCAATTCCGGTGTGAGATCGGGAAATACGCTCGCCCGGGTCGGCGTGCTGCATGGCAAGTCCGCTCCGGCCGGTCCGTACGTGGCCGACTCCTCCGACGCGAAAGGGTCGCCATACGGCGCGGATTCACCAAGCCCGAATGTCGTGGTGCGGGCGTTGCTACCGACCGATTCGGATTCGTCGGCTGCGAGGAGATCCATGAGGTCTGCGACCGGTGCGGCTTCACCGGGACCGTCGGGGGCAGCGAGGCCGTGCGCCACGGTGTCGAGGCCGAGTCGATGGCGTCGAGGGCCTTCGGGGTGTGTGGCATCGCCGGGCACTGCCGATTCGTCCGTTGCGCCGGGTCCGGCATGGCCCAGCGAGTCCGCCGATTCAGTGTTGCGAGTGGCACAGACCGGGAGCCAGGGGTTGGTGCGAAGCTCGGCGATCAGGGCTTCGCGGAGGATGGCGTCGGCTTCGCTGCGGGCGAAGCCGGGGGTGGGGACCAGGACGAGGCGGTCCCGGGGCGGGAGCGCACGAGCGAAATCCGCGTAACCCGTTGCCAATTCGGTGAGGCGGGCGCCGGGGAGGAGGCGCCGGCGATCAGGTTGCATGGGAATGTCTGCGACCAGGATCGCGGGGAGGGAGAGTTCCTCGTCGGAGCGGGTGGGTGCTCGCAGGACGTCCGGGGCGGCCGCGATGGGGCGGCCGTCTCGAAGTGGGAGTAGCCAGCGAGCCCTGGGAGTGCGGTACTGCCACCACGTTCGGCGAGCTCCGGACGGGAGGGTGACTGTCAGCTGGGAGAGAGTCCCGGTCTCATCGGCCGTGGCGGCGTCGGCCGTCGCCCCGTCGGCCGTGGCGGTAGCGGCAGCGGCGGAGGCCGCATCAGCGGCAGCGGCGGCGTCGTCAGAGGCTGCGTCAGCGGCAGCGGCAGCGGCGTCGTCAGAGGCTGCGTCAGCGGCAGCGGCAGCGGCAGCGGCAGCGGCAGCGGCAGCGGCAGCGGCAGCGGCAGCGTCAGAGGCTGCGTCAGCGGTAGCGGCAGCGGCGTCGTCAGAGGCTGCGTCAGCGGTAGCGGCGGCGTCGTCAGAGGCTGCGTCAGCGGTAGCGGCGGAGGCACTAGCCCGCGTGGCGTCGGAACGGATGGTGTCAGCGGGTTGGGCGTTGGTGGCGAGAATGGTTACTGCGCTGGTGAATTCGTCGCGTTCGATTCGAATGCGCTTTAGGGCAGGCAGTTCCAGGAGGAGGTCGGGGGCCTCGGCTCGCATGGCGTCGAGAAGGGCTTCGGCGTCGATGTCGTCGCGGAGGTGGACGACGATTTCGGTGTCGGTGCCCGCGAGCGGGGTGGTCGGCGCCGGCCAGGCCAGTCGCAGAACCGGGGGTGCGATCGTGGCCAGGTCTTCGGGGACGCCGATGCCGATGTCGTGCAAGGCGTTCAGCGTCGCCATGCGGGAGAAGCGGATGGATCCGGTCGTGGAGCGGATCTCGATCTCGTCGCCGACGGAGCGCACCGCGGTGAAGCCGACACCGAAGCGGCCCACCTGGGTGGTGTCGGCCTTTCCGGAGGCACGCAGTGCCGTCAATGAGTGCACACCGGAAACACTCAGTGGCGCACCGGTATTCGCGACGTGCAAGCGCCCGTCGAGCACCCGCACGATCAGCGCACCCTCGACACCGGCCTTCGCCGCGGCGTCGGCCGCGTTCTGCGCGAGCTCGGTGAGCAACCGATCCCGGTAGCCCGCGGCCACCAGATCCGCCTCACTGGCACTGTCCTCCCGCAACCGCGTCGGCGAATCCCGCCACGCCGCAAGCACTCCGGCCCGCAGCTGCGCGGTACCGAACGGGTCCCCCGCTCCGTTCAGCGCGACACCGACGATCCGTGCTCACTGACATCAGCGGACTCCGCGACCGCGGCATCGCCTTCCGTGGGCGCATCGGCACTCACGTCTGCCTGCTCGCGGACCGTAGCGGTCTCCGCCGCGCGCGAAGCAGCGTCGGCGGTCGGCTCGACCTCGGCAGTCGGCTCGTCGTCGGCAGTCGGCTCGACCTCGGCGGTCGGCTCGTCGTCGGCGGTCGGCTCGACCTCGGCAGTCGGCTCGACCTCCGCGGTCGGCCCGGCATCGATGGCGGGGTCGGTCGCGACAGCCTCCGCGGCAATCTCGGCAACCGGCGCGACCTCGGCCGTGACGACCTCGTCGGCCGACTCCGGCAGCGCACCCTCGGCGAGCGCCGAACGCTCGGCCGCCACCGCGGCGACCGCTTCGGCCTCGGCGGTTTCCTGCTGATCGCCTGCCTGCTCGGCCGCAGCCTCGCCGACTTCGGTCAAGGAGTCAGCGGGACTCTGCTCGGTCGCGACCTCGGAGACCGAGGTGGCCGGGTCGGCGATCGTTCGAGCAGTGACCTCCACGACCTCGATCGCCGGGTCGGTGGTTGTCTCGGCGACGACCTCCACGACGACCCTCGCGGGGTCGGCGTCGATGGGCTCCGCCGCGGCATCGTCGACTGCCCGGTCGTCGGTGGCCTCGGGCGCGGCCTTGTCGATCGCCTCCTCGACCGCGGGCCGGACGATGTCGACGAAATCCACCGCGTGGTCGTCGAAGGCCTCGTACATCGGCGATCCGTTGCCGCTGGGGGCGACCACGTCGGAGTGCGCGCCGCAGCCGTAGGCGACATGGACAACGTGCCCGTCGGCGCCCATCGCATTGCCGCAGACGCCGAAGGACTCGCGCAGGGCGCCGGCCAGTGGCAGGTAGAAGCCGCACAGGCCGCAGGTGGACGGGGCGGCCTTGGCCATTTCGGTGTCGGGGCCGAACTCGGTGAACCAGCGCTCGGCGGCATCGGCGCGGCCTTCGACGCTGAGTACCTGCACGCGGCCGAGGCCGACCTCGCGGGCCACCTCGTCGATCACCGGATCGCCGGTGGCCACGTAGCCGGGGACCAGGCGCGGGTCGTCGGCGGGGGTGGCGAGCAGGTCGCCGGGGCCGAGGTCGCCGGGGCGGACCCGCTGGTCCCACGGGATGAAATCGGGGGCGATCAGGGCGTCGAGGGCAGGCAGCAACGCCGACTCGCTGACCGTCGCCTGGTCGGCGCCAGGGGGCGCGGCGACGACGACGGCCCACTGCCAGCCGCGGTAGCCGGGCAGGGTCGCCTCGAACCGGTGGGTGGCCGCGGTGTCGTCCTCGGCGCTCACCCCCAGATGGACTCCTACCCCGTCGGGTTCCAACGCGACGAGCGCACGACGTGCGACCTCGGCCGCGTCGGCCAGAACGGGACGCACGCCGGACTCCGAAACAGATACTGCGCTCACGACATACATTTTGCCGTATGAAGTGCCATCGCAGTTCGTTGGCCGTCGCAGTGCTGGTCAGTGTGCTCGGCGCGGGGGCCTGTAGCGGACCCACCGAGCCCGGACCGCCGCGCTTGCGAGTCGAGGTGATCGGCTCGTCACCGCACGATCCGAAGGCCTTCACCCAGGGCCTCGAGGTGGTCGACGGCGTCCGCTACGAGAGCACCGGCATGTGGGGCGTGTCGACCGCGCGGGCCACCGACCAGCGCACGGGCACCGAAACAGCTCGCGTCGACCTGCCGGGCCGGGTGTTCGGCGAGGGCATAACCAGGGCGGGCGCGATCGTCTGGCAGCTGACCTGGCAGGACGGCTTCGCCATCGCCCGCGACCCGGTGACCCTCGCCGAAACCGGTCGCGCCGACTACGCGGGCGAGGGCTGGGGTTTGTGCGCGCAGCCACACCGGCTCGTGATGAGCGACGGCACCGGCACGCTCACCTTCCGCGACCCGGTGACCTTCGCGCAGACCGGTTCGGTGACCCTGTCCGGCTACCGCGATCCGAAGCCGAACGAGCTCGACTGCGCCGCAGACGGCACGGTCTACGCGAACAACTACCCGTCGGACGAAATACTGCACATCGATCCCGAGACCGGCCGGATTCTCGCCGTGATCGAGGCGGGCGGGCTGATCACACCCGCCGAACGAGCGGGCACCGATGTGCTCAACGGCATCGCGCACCTGCCCGGCACCGATCGGTTCCTGCTGACCGGAAAGTACTGGCCGCGCATCTTCGAAGTGCGGTTCGTCGGAAAATAACACGGTGTGGCCGACATTGCCGCGGCGCGAGTGAACACGCACAGCCCGAGTGCGACAGAATTGGACTTGTGACGACGCCCCGCGATCCATCCGGTCCCGACCGTGGTCGCCGGGACGGTACCGCCGCCGATCCGCACCCCGGCTACGGGCAGTATCCGCCGCGCGCACCGCGCAAGGTCTTCCCCCGGCCCGAACGGCCGCTGCCCGCCGAGCCGCCGACGGTCCGGTCGAAAAGCCTGTTCCATCGCAACCGCCCCGCCGCGCCGACCACGCCGGTGCCGAACGCGGGAGGTGCCGGACGCACACCGGACCCTCGCGATGAGCACCCGAAGGCGCCGTACGCAGGAAGTGCCAGGCGCCCACCGGACCCTCGCGATGAGCATGCGAAGGGCCGGCCGATCCCGTCGCGCGACGAGCACGCCCGGCCGGTGGTCCCACCTCGCGATGAGAATCCGGCTCCTGGCCGCGACGACCGAGGTCGGCGCGACGATCTCGGCCCCGAAGGCACCCGCCCCTTCCCGCGCGACGAAGGCGCCGACGACCCGATCAACCAGCGTGTCCCCCGCAAACTCACCGTCACCCGGGTAGCCGCCATGCGCAGCCGCGAACTCACCGAACGCGGCATCGCCACCTTCCAGCGCGCCGCCAAGGCCGACGGTGCCGATCAGTCCGGCCTGACCGCGCTCACCTACGCCACCATGGCGAACTTCGCGCTCGACGCCGCGATCGCCGTTGCCCTGGCCAACACGCTGTTCTTCGCCAGCGCCACCGCCGAATCCAAGACCAAGGTGGCCCTGTACCTGCTGATCACCATCGCCCCGTTCGCGCTGATCGCGCCCCTGATCGGCCCGCTACTCGACCGGCTGCAACGCGGTCGCAGGCTGGCGCTGGCGACGACCTTCGCCCTGCGCGTGGGTTTCGCGCTGCTGTTGATCTTCAATATCGACACCTGGGGCCTGTATCCCCTTGCCCTGTGCATGATGGTCGGCTCGAAATCCTTCGCGGTCCTCAAGAGCGCGGTGACTCCGCGCGTGCTGCCACCGGATATCGACCTGGTCCGCACCAATTCCCGGCTGACCGTCTTCGGCCTGGTCGGCGGCACCATCGGCGCGGGCGCGCTGGCCGCGCTCGCCGCCCTGATCGCCGGTTCCACCGGCGCGTTGATCTTCGCCATCGGCATCGCCATCGCGGGCGCGTATCTCAGCGTGCGTATCCCCCGCTGGGTCGAGGTCACCGAGGGTGAGGTTCCCGCGACGCTGACCTATCACGGCCCCGACGCCCATACCGAGGTCATCGAACGCGGCCAGCGATCCTCGGTGCCGCCACGGAAACGGCGTCAGCCACTGGGCCGCGCCGTGGTCACCGGTCTGTGGGGCAACAGTTCGATTCGCGTGCTCACCGGCTTCCTCACCTTCTACATCGCCTTCGTCGCCAAGGGTTCTGGCGGTAGTCCCACCGAACAGGCCGCGATGCTCGGTCTGGTCGGTGCGGCGGCGGGCATCGGCAACTTCGGTGGCAACGCGACCGGCGCCCGATTATCACTGGGCAGGCCGTCGCCGGTGGTTCTCGGCTGCACCGGCGTGTGCGCGGTGGTCGCGCTGTTCGCGGCGTTCACCGGAAACCTGTTCGGCGCGGCGGTGGCCGCGCTGGTGGCCTCGGCGGCCAGCGCGCTCGCGAAGGTATCCCTCGACGCCGCCATCCAGGACGACCTGCCCCCGGAGTCGATCGCGTCCGGTTTCGGCCGCTCGGAGACCGTGCTGCAACTGAGCTGGGTTGTCGGCGGTGCGGCCGGTGTGCTGATGCCTATCGAGTACTGGAAGGGTTTCGCGTTGATCAGCGTGATCCTGCTGGCCGGACTGTTGCAGACTTTCGTCAGCTACACCGGGCACTCGCTGCTGCCGGGTCTGGGCGGCAATCGCCCTCAGCACGTCGAGCAGGAAGTGCCCAACACCCATCCGAGAGGGACAGGAGACCCCACCTGGTGAGCAAGCTCAACGCTCGAACGATCGTCGCGCTGGTCGCGGCCGGACTGTTCGCCGTCGTCGTGGCGACCGCGGGGCTGGTCGCCTTCGCGGTGTCGAAAGCACCCGCGCACAGTCCGCAGCTCACCGCGTACGCGCACGGCACGACCATCACCGTCGACCCGTTCATGTACTGCACCGTCAAGATGGAGGACTGCCGGTACGGCGAGACCGCGCCGCTGGTCGTCCCCGCCGGTGCGCCCGTGCAGCTCTCGCTACCCGACGCGGTCTCCGAATCGCCCTGGCTCATCCAGCTGATCTACCAGCGCCCCAGCGGCGAACAGCTGGACCGGGTCCTCAGCTTCGCCGATTACCCCGACCGCGCCAGGGCCCTCACCATCGAGTCGCAGCCCGAACCCGACCTGCGCCTGATCGGCATCGAGGTTCAGCTACCGATCCTGGCCCGCGATATCGCCACCGGCCGCGAAACCTATGTCCCGCACGCGGCGTGGTCGATCGTCACCCCCGAGGAATAACGCCCACACACCACGAATCACGTCCACACACAACTCAACCCCGCACGACCCGACCTCGAGGAGGGTCCGCCGCGAAGCGGCGTTCGCGGCCGTCCCGTCGATCAGGTGCCGTTGCGCAGGCGACGAAGGAGCAAGCAACGGTGCCTGATCGACGGGACACAAGGGGCCGCGAACCCGAGCGCGCCAGCGCTCCAAAAACTCAGTGATCGAGTTCGCGAGCCACGGCCCGCACGACCTCGGAGATTCGCTGGGACATCTTGCGATCCGGGTACTTTCCGCGGCGCAGATCCGGCTGCACAGTGCTCTCGAGCAGCGTGATCATGTCCTCGACCAGGCCGTGCAGTTCATCGGGCGACTTGCGTGGCCCGGCGTCCTTGCGCGCGGGCGTCTGCCCACGGTCGCGGTCGCGCACGACGGTCGGCGGCGCCTCGAGCACCGTCACGCTGAGCGCCTGCGGGCCACGGCGACCGGCGGCCATGCCGAATTCGACACGCTGTCCGGGCTTGAGTCCCTCGACGCCCTCGGGCAGCGCGGACGAGCGCACATAAACGTCCTCGCCCTCGTCTTGAGACAGGAAGCCGAAGCCCTTCTCGACGTCGTACCACTTCACCCGGCCGGTCGGCACTGCGCTCACCCGTTCATCATTCGGCACCCGGACCCTTGTGGCCCGGGTTACACAATTTTGCTTGTCGCGAAAAGAACGCGCCCCCCAACAAGGCGGGACGCGATGTGGTGCGAGTCTACCCCGGTGGCTATAACGCGAGCACACCAGTTTTACGGTTCACCGGTGACGAATTCACCAGATCCGGCCTCGCCCGGTCCGCGACGCTCCGGCGATCGCCTGCTGCACGCGGCCCTCGTCCTGTTCGGGATCGGGATTCTCGCGGTGATCGCGATCTTCGTGACCCCGATCGTGTCCGACAGCGATCCGGGGTTGTGGCTGTACGGCCTGGCGATGCTGGCACCTGTCGGCTTCCTGCTCGCGCTGATTTTCGCGCTGTGGTCAGGCCGACGCGCACGCTGATGCGTCAACCGGTTACCCCACCACCTGCCATCCAGCCAAACATGTGACTTTCGTCACATAACGGCGCGGTCACGAAGTGAGCGCACAGCTGCCGCGCAGATTCGGCACCGCGACTACCTGCGCGGACACATCGGGGATCACCCTGAGATGACCCCGAGACCCACCCGGACCCGCCGGTTACCAAATAGTGACATTCGCCGCTGACCGTCGTACCGTTTCTGTCAGCCGGGGTAACCCCCGGAACCACCGGCCCGCCGCATCGAACCTCATCCCGCGGGTACCGGACCCCGATTGGAAAAAAGGGATGAGGGCGGACCGGGAGACCTCTCAGTCCGGGCCACATGCAGGTGCGAACGAGAGGAAGAAACCCGATATGAGTGGACGCCACCGCAAGCCGACTTCCACCGGGCGCACCGCTGCCAAGGTCGCCGTCACCGGCGCGATCTTCGGCACCGCAGCCGCAGCCCTCGCAGGAAACGCCAGCGCGGCCCCTGACTCCGACTGGGATCGCCTCGCACAGTGTGAAGCCGGCGGCAACTGGGGCATCAACACCGGCAACGGTTACCAGGGTGGGCTGCAGTTCTCGCCCTCCACCTGGAACGCACACGGCGGTGGCGAGTACGCCGCCTCCGCCAACAACGCCACCCGCGAACAGCAGATCGTGGTGGCCGAAAAGGTTCTCGCTTCCCAGGGTTGGGGCGCTTGGCCGTCCTGCTCCTCGCAGCTGGGCCTGAGCAGCGGACCGTCCGAGCGTGTCGCTCCCTCGGCGCCGAGCTGGGCTCCGCAGGTCACTGTGCCGCAGGTGCAGGATCCGAGCCAGGAAGTGTTCTCGGCCGTCGACCGCGCACTCACCGTCGTGCAGCAGCAGGGCATCGCCGTGCCGCAGCAGGCTCTCGACTTCGTCAACGCCGCCAAGGGTTCCCAGCTGGACCCGGCCGTGATCGACTTCTTCCAGGCGAACAAGGGTCTGCTGCCCTCCTGAGCGCCGGTAAACACAACAAGAGCCCGCATCCTCGAGGATGCGGGCTCTATGTTTTTCTCGTCCGAATTACACCCGGTTGATGGTGGTCTGCGGGTGCACGTACGGCAGCGTTGCGGCCGGGACGGGAAACTCGGTGTCCTCACCGAAAGGCGAGAGATTACCGGCGCGGGTCGACGACAATTCGGTCACGGCGTGCTCGCCATCGGCCACCTCGGGCCAGCCGTTGTCGACGTAGGGCTTCTTCGATTTGTTCACCACCGGCTCATTCTGGCATATGGATGATCTCGCACCCTCCGCTCAGTCCAGTTCGAGTAGGCCGAGAACTGTGCTTATTGGCGGCTGGTGCCGCAGTTCTCGGCCTGTTTCCTCGATCTTCCCTCCCTCCGGGCACTCCTTCGTCGCACCCTCCAGTCAGTCCAGATCGAGGCGGCCGAGAACTGTGCCTAATGGCGGCTGGTGCCGCAGTTCGAGGCGGCCGAGAACGGTAGGCTCGATCGGTGATCGCGACAGACTCTCTCGCCGATTGGCTCGGTGCGCGCACCGATGCCCAGCTGGTGAAATTGCTGCAGTTGCGGCCGGACCTGGCGGTGCCGCTGCCCGCGTCGATGTCGGTGCTCGCGGTGCGCGCTCAGCAGCGCGCGTCGGTGTTGCGGGCCGCCGACGACCTCGACACGCTCGAGTTCGCGATCATCGAGTCGCTCACGGCCAATGAGGACGCCCGCACGATCGGCGCCGAACTCACGCGGCTGACCCGCACCACCCTGCACGCGCAGCTCAAAGATCGCGTCACCAAGACCGCGTTCACCGCCGCGCTGACCCGTCTGCTCGATCGCGCACTCGTCTGGCAGGTCGGCGACGACCTCGACCTGGCACCCAGCGCCGCCGAAGCCCTCCCCTGGCCGCTCGGCGCGACGACAGCGCTCCCCGACACCCTCACCGAGCCCGAGGTCATCGCGGCGCTGGCCACGGCGAGTCCACCCGACCGCGCGCTGCTGGACAAACTCGCGACCACCGGCCCGCGCGGTCGCACCAGGGATGCCGCGCCCGGCACCGACCCCGCTCGTCCGGTGCCGCGCCTGCTCGCCGCCCGGCTGCTGCACTGGATCGACGACGAGACCGTGGAGTTGCCCGTCACCGTCGGCCAGATCCTGCGCGGCGAACCCGTCACCGACCCGCACGCGCTCGCCCCACCCAAACCCGCACTCGTCAAGAACGCCGCCACCGAGGTGAACGCTGTCGGCGCGGGCGAAGTGGGCGAGCTGCTGCGCGATGCGGGCGACCTGATCGACGCGCTGGGCAAGCTGCCCGCCCCCGCCCTGCGCGCGGGCGGACTCGGCGTGCGCGAATCGCGCAGACTGGCCAAACAGACCGGCATCGACGAACAACGCACCGGCCTGCTGCTGGAATTGCTGGCCGCCGCGAAACTCGTCGAGAAGGGGCTGCCCGAGCCGACACCCGACCTCGACGCCACCGACGACTTCTGGGCACCGACGCCCGCCGCGGATTCCTGGCTCGACGCCCCGCCCGCGACCCGCTGGGTGACGCTCGCGCAAGCGTGGCTGGAGCTGGACCGGATGCCGTGGATGATCGGCATGCGCGATGGGGCCGACAAGCCGATCGCGGCACTGTCGGTGGAGCTGCGGGTCCCGCACGCGGTGCGCGACCGCGCGGCGATCCTCGGCCTGCTCGCCGAGTATTCGACCGGAACCGCCGTGACGCCCGCCGACATCGGCAAACTGCTGGCTTGGCGAATGCCACGCCGCCGCAGGCACTTCCGCCTCGAAGCCGTTACCGCGACTCTCGCCGAAGCAGCGGTCGTCGGTATGCTCGGCCGCGGTGCCCTCGACTCCGCCGCCAGGGCCCTGCTGCACGGTTGCCTCGCCGACGCCGAATCGGAAATGGCCGCGGCACTGCCGAAACCGGTCGACCACGTCCTGGTCCAGGCCGACCTCACCGTGATCGCGCCCGGCCCGCTCGTCCCCGAACTGCGCGGCAAGATCGCCCTGGTCGCCAACGTCGAATCAGCGGGCGCCGCGACGGTGTACCGGGTCAGCGATGCCACGGTCCGGCGCGCCCTGGACGCCGGACTCACCGCCGCCGAACTCCACGCCCTGTTCGCCACCCACTCGCGCACCCCCGTGCCGCAGTCGCTGACCTACCTCATCGACGACGTGGCCCGCCGCCACGGCCAGCTCCGGGTCGGCATGGCCCAGTCCTTCCTCCGCAGCGACGACCCCGCCCTGCTGGCCCAGGTCCTCGCCGCCCCCGTCGCTGAAACCCTGGCCCTGCGCGCTATCGCCCCCACCGTGGCGATAGCGCTGGCCCCGCTGACCGAGATGCTCGACCAGCTCCGCAAGGCGGGCTTCGCCCCCGCGGGCGAGGATTCCGGGGGCACCATCGTCGACCTGCGCCCCCGCGGCGCGCGGATCTCGGTTCGCCCCCTGGCGCGCAGGCCCTACCGGCCGACCCCGCCGACCGACGACCAGCTTTCCCAGCTGGTCACCGAACTCCGCGCGGGCGAACGCGCCGCGGGCGCTCGCACCGGCCGCTCGGTCCGCACCGACGGCACCCGCACGGGCACAGCGGCCACCCTCGCGCTACTACAGCTGGCAGCGCGAGTAGGCCGCCCGGTGAACATCGGTTACGTCGACGCCCAGGGCGTGGCAACCCAACGAGTAGTCGAGCCGCTCCGAGTAGGCAACGGCCAACTGGACGCGGTAGACCCCGTCAGCGGCGCCACCCGCCACTTCACCCTCCACAGAATCGCCTCAGTGGCCCTACTCGACTAACCGCAACCCCCCGCACTACCAACCACACCGCACCCCCCAAACCCGCCATGACCGCACTCCCAACCCCCACCCGCGACCCCTGGGGAGCGGCGGCCACGAAGTGGCCGGTCCGCGGCCGGGTCGCCGGTTAGCGCTCGAAAGCGCTACGCCGAAGGCGTTAGTCTCGAGCGCTAACCGGCGGCCCTCAGGGCCGCGGACACGCGCGCGCCAGCGCGCCAATAAACACAGCGTCAAACCTGCCTGGGACTACTAACCCCCTGTGGCTTCGCCATACAAAACGTCTAGCCCTGTGGCTTCGCCATACAAAACGTCGTCTTGGGCTCGGGAACAGTCCGGAACTGCGTCGCGTCAACCCCGCACAGCAACTCATCGGTCTCCCCATCGATCCGCTTGACCACCTTGAACGAAGCCTCCGGCGCGGTGCAGGCGACCGACTCCGCCGGCCGCGTCCCCGCGTCCGCGTAACAGCTGCCCTCGGCGAAGTTGGGCACCAGGCACAGGGTGTTCTTCGCGTCTCCGACCGTGCCGTTGAAGGTGGCGTTGCCCGCGGTGCAGTCCGCGGTGCCGAGCTGCGCGATCCGGTAGCTGGACTTCGCCGACGAGCAGTCACCCACCGTCGCCTTCATCGCATCGGCGGCGTTGTCACTGACCTCCACGCACGAACCAACCGCGACAGCACCGGCCGACGACGAATCATCGGACGAGCACGAAACCACCGCGCCGACCAGTGCCATCGCGGCCACCGGTCCGAGCACGATCCGCGCCAACAGTCGCTTCTCTGGGAAAATCACTGAAAACCTCACTCACCGAATGGTTCAGGGCGAATACAACCGCCGGTGACGATACCCAAGTGCCCCGCGCCCGCGCTCCCCCGTCGAGCAACCTGTCTACCATCACAACATGACCCTCGACGACGTCGCAGGCGAGCTGTACACCCTCGACCCCGGCGACTTCGTGTCAACCCGCGCCGAGCGCGCCGCCCAGGCCCGCGCCGACGGTGACCGCGACCTGGCCAAGGCCATCACCGCACTGCGCAAACCCACGGTCGCCGCCTGGACGGTCAACCTGCTGGCCCGCCACGCGCCGCAGGAGATCGCCGCCCTCCTCGATCTCGGCGATGCGCTCCGGTCGGCCCAGCGTCAGCTCTCCGGCGACAAGCTGCGCGCCCTCGGCACCCAGCGTCAACAGGTGGTGAACGCGATGACCAAGCGAGCCGCCGAGCTGGCCGCCGAACACGACCGCCCGGCGAGCGAGCAGGTGCTGCGCGAGGTCGGCCAAACCCTCACCGCCGCGCTGGCCGACTCTGAGGTCGCCGACCTGGTCCGTGCCGGTGTCCTGCCGACCACCGTCACCTACGACGGTTTCGGCCCAGCCGGTCTGGTCGCGATCACCGGCGGAAAGGCAACCGCCAAGCGCACGAGCCCCCGCCGCGCGACCTCGTCCGGCGAAGATACCGAGGCCAAGCGCCGAGCCGAAGCCCAACAGGAACTCGACGATGCCGAATCCGGCCTTGCCGCCGCCCGCACCGATCGCGATGAAGCCGATGCCGCAGCCGCACAAGCCAAGTCCGACCTCGACGCGATCGAAACCCGAATCGCCGAGCTTCGCAACGAACTCGAACACGCTGAACAACAACGCCACTTCGCCCATACCGCCGAACATCGTGCCCGAGGCGAATTCGCCGCTACACGAAGCCAATTCGACCGCATGCAACGCTGGGTTGAGCGAGCCCGCGCCCGCCTCGACGAAGACTGATCGACAGCACCCCGCCTCGTCGCACTATCGCCGAACGGGGTGTGGGTTCACCGATGCAAGGTGCCGGGATAGAGGAACGCGTCGCGCGGAGGCCTTGTCCCATCGAGCCATTCGGCCAGGAACTCACCCAGCGGCATGGAAGTCCGGCTCTGCAAGAACTCCCGGAATTCCGGCATCGAGGCATGGCCGTCGCGATGCGCGTTCACGAAATCCCTGATCGCCGTGAAGAACACATCCTCACCGATCAGCTTGCGCAGGGCATGCAGGAACAGTGGCCCGCGGTAGTAGACGGAGGTGAACTCGTCGCCGGCACCGGGAGCGGCCAGCGCGATCTTCCAGAACTTGGGCTCGTCGAGGTATTTCGCGATCGTGTCGCGATACTCGGTGTCCACATCGGCACCGTCGATGCGCTCCGGCCAC
Source organism: Nocardia sp. IBHARD005 (assembly GCF_052814245.1). NCBI lineage: Bacteria > Bacillati > Actinomycetota > Actinomycetes > Mycobacteriales > Nocardiaceae > Nocardia > Nocardia sp. IBHARD005. Next base: position 717,679 of record NZ_CP199935.1, on the reverse strand, counting down.
AGATAGTCGGCGGTGTAGCTGGCGAAACATTCGTTGAGGCAGATGTCGGACCACTGCCGCACCGACATCGTGTCGCCCCACCATTGATGGGCCAGCTCGTGCACCACGGTGTTCAGATCGGTCCACGGCGCGTAGGTCGGCCGGGTCTGGGTCTCCAGCGAGAACGGCAGCTCGGTATCCACATAGATGCCACCGGCCACGTCGAACGGGTAAGGGCCGTAGAGGTTTTCGAGGAAGTCGAGGATCTCGGGCAGCCGCTGCTCGTCTTCGCGATTCTCCTCGGATTCCGGCGCGAACGCGCTCAGTACCGCGGTCCCGTTCGCACGCCGCTGTTCGAGGAAGGTGAAATGGTCCACCGCGACCGTGGTCAGGTAGCCGATCGTGGGCTGTCGCGTCTCCCATGTGGTGAACAGGCGACCGTCGCGCACCACGTGCTCGGTGCGATCACCGGTCGACATGACTTCCCACTCGGCGGGCACCGTGGCGTGCAGCGTGAAAGTCGCCTTGTCCAACGGGGTGTCGTTGAGCGGGTACCAGGTGCTCGCGCTGTGTGGCTCGCCGATGGCGAACGCGCCACCGCTGGGCGCGTAGGTCCAGCCCGCGCCGTCGGTATCGACGGCCTCGCCCGCGTAGTCGACGATGATCCGCATCGGTAGTCCGGGCGGCAGGGGTAGCAGTGGCGTCACCACCAGCTCGTGCTCGCCGTCATGGGCGAACCCCGCGGGCTGCCCGTTGACCGTCACCATCAGCACCTCGGGCCCGCTGTAGTCGAGGTTGAACTGCGCCAGCGGCTGGGTCACGCGACCATCGATGCGGGCGGTGCCGCGCAGGTGGTGGTCGCCGGGTTCGTAGTCGATCGACACGTCGTAGTGGGTGACGTCGTAGCCACCGTTCCCATCGAGCGGATAGTACGGATCACCCAGCCCAGGCGCCCCGATCAACGCCGAATCCGCCGCTACCGGACGAACTCCCAGCGCCACCAGCGCGAACACCACGCACAACCCGGCCGACCATCGCATGTCGAAGACACCTTTCGTCGACCGGATCGCACAGACCGAACCATCGTCGCAGGTGCACGACGCGGACCCTAATAGGCCGCGCATGGCCGGAGCGGATGAGGAGGTACGCCTACCCCAGGTCGGAGGGCAGCTGCTGCGGGTCGAGCAGCAGGCGCTTGGTCGCCGTGCGTTTCACCCGGGAAGCCAGCGCCAGGTTCTGCGCGAGCAGCCGCCATTCGACCTCGTTGATGGCCTCGCATGCGCGCTCGATCACCGCTTCGTCACGCGTACCCCAGGCGATCGGCATGGCGGTGACCAGCTGCCAGCGTTCGCCGACCTGGCGAGGGGCACGATCGGTGCGCACCGCGATGGCGGGCACCCGCTCACCCGGCTGCGGTGTGTGTCCCGGCAGGGCGCGCACCTTGCGGGTGATCAGCGCCCAGCTGCGCTCCGTCGCGGCGGGTTCGGCGATATCGACCAGCGCGAGCAACACGATGCCGCCCGGTTCGGCATCGCTGACGACGGCGGGTACGAGAACACCGTCGTGGTAGAGCTTTTCGATACTGGAGCGGTGCGGCGTCCACAACGCCACCCACAGCGCGATGCCCGCGATGAGCACGCACACCACCGCGAGCAGAAACCCCCACGCCTGCCCGCTCCACACCAGCGCCACCGTGGTCGCGACTGCGAGACCGGCGACCAGCAGAGCGACAAGGCGCAACCTACGCAACCCGGTGAACGTCTCGTTCACCGCATGAGCGTGTTCACGGTCGACCACGAATTCGAAGCGGCGCACGCCTTCCTTCCTAGCACAAGTTGCGGAGGAATTGCCTCCGCTTATCTGCCGAGGGGTTCGCACCTCGGACGCTACCCCCCTTTGACCTGGCGAACAGTGCTACACGCCGTCCCCGATGGGCGGACCGAGCAGGTCGTCGGCGTCGACGATGCGGTAGGCGTAGCCCTGCTCGGCGAGAAAGCGCTGCCGGTGGGCGGCGTATTCGGCGTCGAGGGTGTCGCGCGCGACCACCGAATAGAAATGCGCCTGCCCGCCATCCTGTTTCGGCCGCAGCAGCCGGCCGAGGCGCTGGGCCTCTTCCTGACGGGAACCGAAGGTACCCGAAACCTGCACCGCCACAGACGCTTCCGGTAGATCAATGGAGAAGTTGGCGACCTTGCTCACCACCAGCACCGGGATCTCACCGGAGCGGAAGGCGTCGAACAGCGCCTCGCGCTCCCTGTTCTTGGTGGCGCCGGTGATGACCGGGGCGTTCAGGTCTACGCCCAGTTCGTCGAGCTGATCCAGGTACGCGCCGATCACCAGGGTCGGTGCGCCCTGGTGGCGGGCAAGAATGGACTCGACGACCGGGATCTTGGTGCGCGCGGTGGAACACAGCTTGTAGCGTTCCTCCGGCTCGGCGGTGGCGTAGGCCATGCGCTCGGCGTCGGTGAGGGTTACCCGCACCTCGACACAGTCGGCCGGTGCGATCCAGCCCTGCGCCTCGATGTCCTTCCACGGGGCGTCGTAGCGTTTCGGGCCGATCAGCGAGAACACATCGCCCTCGCGGCCGTCCTCACGCACCAGCGTGGCGGTGAGCCCGAGCCTGCGGCGCGACTGGAGGTCGGCGGTCATCCGGAAGACCGGCGCGGGCAGCAGGTGCACCTCGTCGTAGATCACCAGGCCCCAGTCGCGGCTGTCGAACAGCTCGAGGTGCTTGTACTCGCCCTTCGATTTGCGCGTGATGACCTGGTAGGTGGCGATGGTGACCGGGCGGATCTCCTTGCGCTCGCCGGAGTACTCGCCGATCTCCTCCTCGGTGAGCGTAGTCCGCGCCAGCAGCTCGCGCCGCCACTGCCTGCCCGCCACGGTATTGGTGACCAGGATCAACGTGGTGGCCTTCGCCTTGGCCATCGCGGCCGCGCCGACCATCGTCTTGCCCGCGCCACACGGCAGCACGACCACCCCGGATCCGCCCGCCCAGAAGGAGTCGGCGGCCATCTCCTGGTAGTCGCGCAGGTGCCACTTGCCCTCGGTGTAATCGAGGCCGATGTCGTGCGCCTCGCCGTCGACATATCCGGCCAGGTCCTCCGCGGGCCAGCCGATCTTCAACAGCATCTGCTTGATGTGGCCACGCTCGGACGCGTGCACGATCACGGTGTCGTCATCGATGCGAGCGCCGAGCATCGGTGCGATCTTCTTGTGCCGCAACACTTCCGCGAGCACCGCGCGATCCAGGCTCACCAGGCACAGGCCGTGCGCGGGATGCTTGACCAGCTGCAACCGGCCGTAGCGGCCCATGGTGTCGACGATGTCGACGAGCAGCGGCTGCGGCACGGCATACCGCGAGAAGTTCACCAGCGCGTCGACGACCTGTTCGGCGTCGTGGCCCGCCGCGCGGGCATTCCAGAGCGCCAGCGGGGTGATCCGATAGGTGTGCACATGCTCGGGCGCACGTTCCAGCTCCGCGAACGGGGCAATGGCCTGGCGCGCGTTGCCTGCCAGCTCGTGGTCGACCTCGAGCAGCAGGGTCTTGTCGCTTTGCACGATCAGTGGACCGTCGGTCACACGTTGCTCCTGTATTTTCGGCGGCTGGCGCCGCGGGTTTTCGGCCTCGTAACCCCGAATCCGAGGGGCGATACTCCGGCTTCGCCGTTACGTCTCGCCCCTCGGATCCGGGGCGGCCGAAAACGTCGGGGTCGGGTTGGGAGTCCGTAGGCGGGCTCGGTGGAGGTGAACCCTTCGCTCGTGAGGGTTGGCCTGTGCTGTTGGCGGCTGACGTCGCCGGATACCGGCCGCGTAACCACGAATCCCCCGAGGAAACGTGGGTCGTGGTTGCTGCCGTTGTCGATTGTACGGACTGGTACCGACAGGATCGGGGCGGTCGAATCGGGGTCCAGCGGGTGCTGACTGGACCGCGACAATGCCTTCCTGACCGGCGCAAACTCAGTGCATGCTTCAGTCAACGGCGGTTCTCGGGGTGACGGCGGCGGCGCTCGGCATGGTGCTGACACCGGGGCCGAACATGATGTATCTGGTCTCGCGCACCGTCGCGCAGGGGCGCCGGGCGGGGATGATCTCGCTCACGGGGGTCGCGGCGGGGTTCGGGGTTTACCTGATGGCGGCCGCGGCGGGGATCACGGCGGTGTTCGCTGTTGTTCCCGGGCTGTACACGGCGGTGAAGCTGGCGGGGGCGGCGTATCTGCTGTGGCTTGCCTGGCAGGCGATCCGGCCGGGCGGGGTCTCGGTATTCGCGCCCGCCGACCTGCCGCACGACCGCCCGCGGCGACTGTTCACGATGGGATTGGCCACCAACCTGCTCAATCCGAAGATCGCGATCATGTACATGGCGCTGATCCCCCAGTTCGTCGACCCTGAACGCGGCGCCCTCTGGTTGCAGAGCCTGTCGCTGGGAGCCATCCAGATCACGGTCGCCCTCACGGTCAACGCCATGATCGTCCTCGGGGCCGCCGGCCTGGCCACCTTCCTCGCCGCCCGCCCCCTGTGGCTGCGTACCCAGCGCTATCTGATGGGCACCGCCCTCGGCACCATCGCCGTCCTTCTCGCCACCGACAAGGCCCGCCCCACCCCCGCCTGAGCCGGACCGTCTCAGGCCCGTCCGGCACACGAACCCGGGTACCCGATATCGGCGCCCCCACATGTCACGCTGCTCCGGAGAGTTGAGGCGCAAAGAGCGTGCCATGGGCGTTGGGGTGCTGGTGGGTGGCGGCGGGGACTTCGGTGACGGAGCTCGATTCGGCGGTGACGGCGGTACATCGGGGCGGCGCACGCGCCGATGGCCCGCCAACCAGTGGCATGCGGCCCGCCACGCGCGTGACTGACTCGTCTCAGCGCACGGTGATGCCGGTTCGGAGCCGGCGGATTCCTTCGTCGATTGTCTCGTCGCGCTTGCTGAAGGTGAAGCGCACCAGGTGTTTCCAGTCATCAGGGTGATCGGCGAACACGCTCACCGGCACGGCGGCGACGCCGAGTCGCGCGGGGAGCTCACGGCAGAACGCCAGTCCGTCCTCGGCGCCGAGCGGTCGGATATCGGCGCAGACGAAGTAGCCGCCGTCGCTGGCCGAGACGGTGAACCCGGTGTCGCGCAACGCCTCCGAGAGCCGTGTTCGCTTGTCCGCCAGCCCGTCACGCTGCGCGTGCACCCAGGCCGATTCCTCGTTGATCGCATGTGCGATGGCGGGCTGGAACGGCCCACCACCGACAAAGGTGAGGAACTGTTTGGCCGCGAGTACACCGTCGAGCAGTGGCGCGGGCGCGCAAGCCCAACCGATCTTCCAGCCGGTGACATTGAAAGTCTTTGCCGCACTGGACACCACGATGGTGCGCTCGCGCATCCCGGGCAGCGTGCCGATGCTGATGTGCTCGGTGCCGTCGTAGACGAGATGCTCGTACACCTCGTCGGTCAGCACCAGCAGATCGTGTTCGACAGCCAATTCGGCGATCGCGGTGAGGTCGGCACGGTCGAGCACGGCACCGGTGGGATTGTGCGGCGAATTGATCATCAGCATGCGGGTCTTCGATGTGATCGCGGCCCGCAAACTGTCCAGGTCGAGCACGAATCGGTCGCCGTCCGGCACCAGGCGAGCCGTCCGTCGCCGCGCACCGGCGAGGGCGACCGCGGCGGCGTAGGAGTCGTAATACGGCTCGATCAGCACCACCTCCTGGTCCGGCTCCACCAGACCGAGCACGGTGGCACTGATCGCCTCGGTGGCGCCGACTGTCACCAGAACCTCGGCGGCCGGGTCGTAGGCGGTGCCGTAGCGGCGGGCTCGGTCGTCGGCGATCGCCTGGCGCAGGGCGGGCATGCCGCGGCCGGGCGGGTACTGATTGAGCCCGTGGGCGATGGCCGCGCGCGCGACCTCGAGCATGCCCGCGGGTCCGTCGGTATCGGGAAAGCCTTGGCCCAGATTCACCGCGTCGTGACGGACGGCCAGCTCGGTCATCTCGGCGAAGATCGTCGATCCGAAGGGGCGCAGGCGGGCGACGGTGGGCGGCACAGGCGGCATCTCCGCAGCGTATCCCACCGATCGCCCACGTTGCCGAACGATAGCGAACACGCATGTTTCACAAACGTTTCCCTGCTTTGACCTGCGCTATTGTGCAGTTCCCCAACCTCAGCTAGCCTCGCCGTGTTCTACCTCACACACCACAGCGTGGTGGATATCGAAAGGGGCTCACATGGCCTCACCTCTGCTCGACTTCATCCTGCAACCGGCTGCGTCGGAGGTCGCCGGTTCGGCCCTGCGATTCATTCGCGAACAATTGTTCGGCGGCCAGATCGTCGACATTTTCACCGGTTCGGCCACCCCGGACAACAACATGGGTTCCTCCACCGGCGACCACAACCTCGGATCGTCGACCGGCGATCACAACTGGGGCTCCACCTACCCGTAAAGCACTCGGCGACGCGCTGCAATCGGCGTCGCTGCCCAGATCAGCCCAGGCTGTGAAGCCAACTGCTGACCCCCGCACGCTGTACTGTGTTGCGGGGTTCAGCGGGGGCGGGCGCCGGACAGTTTCACTACGTTGGCGAAATCGTATGCGGCCCAGATCTTTCCGTCGTGCACTGCGAAACCGAGCACGCGTACCGGGCGTCCGAACGGTGAGTTCGGGTCGGTGAATACCAGGCCGGATCGGCCGTTCACCATGGCGGCGCTCAATTCCAGGCCGGATTCTTCCTGATACTTGCGCCAGAGGCCGAGCGCCAGACGGGCAATTTTCTCTTGTCCAGCAATAACATTCAGCGCGGCCTTGGTAGTCCCACCCGCATCGGCGGTGAAGGTCGCGTCCGGATGCAGCGTTGCGGCTACCGCGGCGACATCGCCGGTGGCCAGCGCGGCCAGGAATCGTTGCACCGCTCGATCGTGCACATCGTCGGCGACCGGTTCCGGTGCCCGTGCCACCGCTCGGCGCGCTCGCACCGCCAATTGCCTTGCCGCATCGGCGGAAACACCGAGTATCTCGGCGATCTCGCCGAACGGCACACCGAGGCCCTCGTGCAGCACCAGCGCGACTCGTTGCTGGGGCGTCAACGCGTCGAGCACCACCATCGCCGCCATCCGGCTGTCCTGATCGCGCACCACCACGTCCAGTGGATCCGGTGTGCGCGAGGACGACGCCGCCGAGACGATCGGCTCCGGAAGCCATTGCCCCACATAGGTTTCGCGGCGCACGGCGGCACTTCGCAAGTGGTCGAGGCAGATTCGGCTGACCACCGTCGTCAGCCAGGCGCGCAGATCGTCGATCTCGGACTGGTGTACCCCGGCCATCCGCAGCCAGCTCTCCTGCACCGCGTCCTCGGCGTCACCGACACTTCCGGTGAGCCGGTAGGCGACCGAAAGCAAGTGCGTTCGATGCGATTCGAACAGGTCGGCGAGAAACGGGGAAACCATCGAGCCAGATCCTACGGAGTACCCCACCGCGCCCCGCCCCACGGGTCGCCCACCGATGATTCTGCACACGCCATCTCGTCTGTACTACTACTGCCTACAACAAGGACGGCGCACCGTGAGTACACCCGAGATCGTGCTGGAAGGAATCGTGTTCGGCGAGTCACCGCGCTGGCACGACGGTCGGCTGTGGTTCTCGGACTGGGGCGCGAACCAGGTGATCGTCCTCGACGAGGATCACCGCCCTGAGGTCGTCGCCCAGATTCCGTCGTTTCCGATGTGCATCGACTTTCTCCCGGATGGACGATTGGTGATTGTCGACTCCGCCGCCAGTCGTCTGCTTCGGCGCGACCCCGACGGCTCGCTCGTGGCCTATGCCGACCTCTCACCCGTATCGGACAAGCCGTGGAACGACATCGTCATCGACGAGGACGGCAACGCCTACGTCAACAACATCGGCTTCGACTTCCCCGGTGGGGAGTTCGTGCCCGGCCTCATCGCCCGCATCACCCCCACCGGTGAGGTGCGGCAGGTGGCCGACGGACTCGCGTTTCCGAACGGCATGGCGATCACCCCCGACGGTACGACGCTGATCGTGGCCGAGTCGTACGCCGATCAGCTCACCGCCTACACCATCGCGGCCGACGGTGGGCTCAGTGATCGCCGCGTGTGGGCGTCGACGCCGGGCGATCACCCCGACGGTATCTGCCTCGATGCCGAGGGTGAGCTCTGGTACGCCGACGTGGGCAATCAGCATTGTGTCCGGGTCAGGGCGGGCGGCGACGTGTCGGCGCGGGTCCAGCTCGACCGTGGCGCGTTCTCGTGCACGCTCAGCCGAGGCGAGGATCCGCGGTTGTACGTCGTCGGACAGAACTGGGGCGACGCCGAGGCGACCGGACCGACAGGACAGGTCGTTGCCTTTCCCGCGCCGGCGCCGGGTGCGGGCAGGCCGTGAAAATCCGGCGAGAATTGCGGCGCCGACTGTCAAGATGGCCGAATGTACGAGCACACGCTCACCGATGGCACCGTCTGGCTCACCCGCCCGACCGGGGCCGATATCGACCGCATCGTCGAGTGCTGTCAAGACCCTGATGTGCAGCGCTGGACCACGGTCCCCGTCCCGTATCACCGGTCCGACACCGAGGACTTCCTCGACCGCATCGTGGCACCCGGCTGGGCGAGCAACGCGCCGGTCTGGGCGATTCGCACCGCCGAGGACGGCCAGGTCGAAGGCATGGTCGGCCTGCATACGCGCGGCCAGGGTGCCTGCGAGATCGGCTTCTGGCTCACTCCCGATCATCGCGGGCGCGGCCTGATGTCGCGGGCGATAAACCTGGTCTGCGACTTCGGTTTCGCCACCGACGGTCTCGCGCTCGACCGGATCATGTGGCGCGCGATCGCGGGCAACAACGCCTCGGCCGCCGCGGTGCGCCGCAACGGCTTCCACTACGAGGGTTTGGCCCGATCGGGCGGGATACAGCGAGGGGCACGGGTCGACGAATGGGTCGCTGCCCGGCTCCCCACCGATCCGGCCGAGCCGGTAGACGGGTGGCCTATTCCATCCTGACCAGGTCGAACGTCAGACAGGGTGCGATCGCTGAGGTGGGTGGCGAGGCGACCACCGAAACTCGCGGTGCGCAGCCCGATCACCCGGCTCACACGGTAGATCCGAGGTGGAATCGATGCCACCATGAACCGATGAGCGGGCATCCGCGGATCGCGACGGTGGGGCGCGCCGATGGCAGATGACTCGCGGTTCGAATGGTTCGCCGACACGATGGGCGTGCGGGCGGGCGAGCAGGTGCTCGAGCTCGGCCCCGGTTCCGGTGCCTCGCTGACGCGGATCGCGGCCCGGCTCGGCAGCGGACGAATCGTCGGCCTCGAACGCTCGGCCACCGCGCTCGCGCAGGCCGGGCGCCGCTGCGCGGACGAGATCACCGCCGGTCGGGTGCGCCTGGTCGAAGGCGATATCGCGAAGGTGCGGGTAGCACGATTGCTCGACGAACTCGACCAAGGGAATCGCTTCGACCTGATCTTCGCGGTCAACGTCAACCTCTTCTGGACCGCACCCGCCACCGCCGCATGGTCGACAATGCGCGAATCCCTCGCCCCCACCGGCCGCATCTGGCTCTGCTACGGCTACGGCACCCCCAACAGCCCCACCCCACCCACCGCGAAACTCACCGAACGCCTCACCACCGCCGGCTACCACTGCACAACCGTCACCACCGACACCCTCCTGGCCGCCCGGGCCACCCCCAACCATCAAGATCAACAGGCCACCACGTAGACGGCCACTCGGGCGATGCCTCCCTCATGGCCTGGTGAACAAATGTCCAGCAGCGGGACCCCTCTGGCCGGGAGTCGACTCGTCGATGGGCGCGGCCGGTGCTCGCGTCGTTCCGGGGGGACCGCGCCGAAACCCTTTGGTGGACAGTCAGTTCGGGCGATGGGTGGCTCGGCGAGCCGTGCCTCGGTGGGCGGGGATCGTGGCGGGGTTCTCCGGCCACGCGTGTTTGGGGTAGCGGCCGCGCAGGTCGGCGCGGACCTGGGGCCAGCCGTTTTTCCAGAATGAGGCGAGGTCGGCGGTGACGGCGACGGGACGTTGGGCCGGGGACAGCAGGTGCAGGACGATCCGGACGTGGCCGTCGGCGAGGGTGGGTGGGTCGGTCCAGCCGAAGATCTCCTGGACCTTGACCGCGAGGAGCGGCTGGTCGGCGGAGTAGTCGAGGCGGACGCGGCTGCCGGAGGGGACTTCCAGGCGTTCGGGGGCCAGTTCGTCGAGGCGGGCGGCCGCAGGCCACGGGAGCAGGCGGCGGAGCGCGGTGCCCGCATCTATGCGGGCGAGATCGGAACGGCGGCGGGCGGTGGACAGTTCGGGGCCGAGCCAGCTGTCGAAGTCGGCCAGGAGTGCGTCGTCGTCGACAGCGGGCCATGGCGCGCCGAGGGTGCGGTGCAGGAAGTCGAGACGCTGACGCAGGCTACGCGCGTCATCGCTCCAGCGCAGTAGACCCAGCCCTTCCACCCGAAGCCCTTGCCGCACAGCCTGTTCCACCAGAGCCTTATCGAGGTGACGTAATGGCTTCTCCGACAGGATGATCGCGCCCAACCGCTCCACGCGCCGAGCCACCACATCACCGCCGTCCCACCGCACCTCATCGGCCGCGACCACCAGCCACGGCGCGGCTTCCCGAGCGAGATCCTCATCGGCGATGGCCGCCAACCGAATTCGCCCCTCGGCCCGCCCCGGATCACGATCAGCGATCGCTACCGCGAGCCATTCCGCCGCCGCCAGCCCCGACCCCGGCGGCAGCGTCACCGCAGTGCCGCCCGCCATGAGATAGGTGGACGACCCACTCGCCCGTCGCCGAGCCAACCGCTCCGGCTGCGCCAACGCGATCAACAGCGCCGCGACATCCGTTCCTGATCCACCACTCTCGTTCCCGACCTCGGCGACGACGCGATCGCGCCCACCCGGTCGACCTGCCGCCGAGCCGCTGCTCGCCGAGTTCGATACATCTGACGAGACATCGGTCTGTGGCCCACTGACGCTTGACCGGTCACGTCGGCCAATGCCTGACGAGACATCAGCCTGCGCACCGCCGACGCGTGGCCGGACGCGCCGACCCACCCCGGGCGAAGCCTCAGCCCGCGCGCCGTCGGCAGACGGTCGGTCGGGCTTGTCATCGGTTGACGTGCTCGCGACGAGTCGCGTCAGGCGTTGGACTTCGCGGGACCAGCGGGGTGGGCGTTCGGTGCGGAGGGTGCGCAAGGCTGCCGTCGCGTCAACGGTGTGGGCGAGGGAGTCGTCGTCCATCAGGACGACCATTTCGGCGGCGGCTTTCGCGCCGACCCGGGCGGTGCCGTCGAGCAGGGCGCGGGCGAGGCGGGGATGCAGACCGAGGGTGGCCATCGCCTTGCCGCGCGGGGTGATGTGGTCGGCATCGTCGAGGGCACCGAGGGCACGCAGGACCGTTCGGGCTGCCGCGAGGCCACCTTCCGGCGGGGCGTCCCACCAGGCGAGGCCGGCGCCGTCGGGGGTGCCCCAGCACGCCAATTCCAGTGCGAGGCGGGTGAGTTCGGCGGTGCGGATCTCGGGTTCGGGGTAGGCGGGCAGGGTTTGGTGTTCGTATTCGGGCCAGCAACGCCAAGCGTGACCGGGTGCCTCGCGGCCCGCGCGGCCTGTCCGCTGTTCGGCCACGGCGGCCGAAACACGCACTGTCGCAAGGCCGGAGAGGCCGCGCCGGTGATCGACCCGGGATACACGGGAAAGACCGGAGTCCACAACAGCGCGCACGCCGGGGACGGTGAGGCTGGATTCGGCGACCGCAGTGGACAATACGACCCGCCGCCGCGATCCTGGCCGGAGCGCGAGGTCCTGAGCCGCGCCCGCGAGCCTGCCGTGCAGCGGGACCACGTCGACATCGTCGAGGTCGTGCAAGAGCCCTGCCGTGCGGTTGATCTCGCCGACACCGGGCAGGAAGACGAGCACATCACCGTCGATGGTGGCCAGCGCACTGCGGGTGGCCCGCGCGACCTGCGCTTCGATCCGCTCGCGGGGCAGGGCGGGCAGGTAATCGACCTCGACCGGATAGGTCCGCCCGCGCACCTCCACAACCGGGGCACGCGAACCCGCCCGTTGCCCCGGCGTCGAACTCCCGTCGGCCCGGCCTGCTTCGCCATCCTGCCCAGCCACGGCTCCGGGCCCGGCCTCTCCGGTACCGAGCAGTTGCGCCAGCCGATCCGCGGCCACCGTCGCCGAAGTGGCGAGCACCCACAGATCAGGCCGCAGCCCCGACCTTGCGTCGAGCAACAGCGCCAACAGCAGATCGGCATCCAGATGCCGCTCGTGGCATTCGTCGAGCACCACCGTGCCGACCCCAGCCAACTCCGGATCACTCTGCAACCGCCGCACCAGCAACCCCGAGGTCACCACCTCGATCCGGGTCCGCGGCCCCACCTTCCGATCCCCCCGCACCGCGTACCCCACGGTCTCCCCCACCCGCTCCCCGAGCAGTGCCGCCATCCGCGCCGCCGCCGCCCGCGCCGCCAACCGCCGAGGCTCGGCCACCACGATCCGCCCCGGCGACCCGGCCGCCAGCGCCAACGGCACCAACGTGGTCTTACCGGTACCCGGCGGCGCGACCAGCACCGCGACCCCACGCTCGGCCAACGTCGCGGTGATCCGGTCCAGCGCCGGTCGCACCGGAAGGTCGGGAAGTTCGGGAAGCTTCATCACCGACCAGTCTGCCGCCCCATCCGCACAACGGCCCCACCGACCGACGACCCGCCATCCCAGCCACTCAGCTACCCAACCGCCAGCCACCCACCGCCCCAGCCAGTGGGGCACTGGGCCTGCCACCTGGTGTTCCCAGTTCCGAGGTATTTCCCGGCGGTCGAGCGGCGGTTACGCTGCGGGAGATGAGCATCGAGTTCGCGTTGACCACGCTTGTCATTGTCGCCACGCCGGGGACCGGGGTGCTGTTCACGTTGGCGGCTGGGCTTTCCCGTGGGACGAGGGCGAGTGTGATCGCCGCCTTCGGATGCACGATGGGGATCGTTCCGCACATGATCGCGGCGGTTACGGGGCTGGCCGCGCTGTTGAACACCAGCGCGGTCGCGTTTCAGACGTTGAAGTATCTCGGCGTCGCGTATCTGCTCTATATGGCGTGGAACACGCTGCGGGACAAGGGCGCACTGGCGATTCCGGAGGAATCCACCGCGGCGGAACCTTCGGCGCGGCAGGTCGTCACCTCGGCGGTGCTGCTGAATATCCTGAACCCGAAGCTGACGATCTTCTTCTTCGCGTTCCTGCCGCAGTTCGTGCCGACCGGAGCACCGAACGCGCTGGGTCGCATGCTCGAGCTCAGCGGGTTGTTCATGCTGGCCACGTTCGTGGTGTTCGCGGGCTACGGGGCAGTCGCCGCCGCGATGCGCACCTATGTGCTGTCGCGTCCGGTGGTGGTCCGGTGGATGCGGCGGGTGTTCGGTGTCTCGTTCGTCGCCCTCGCGGGACGTCTCGCGATCCAGAACCAGTAGTCACAGCAATGCGGGCCCCGGAATCCGAGGCCCGCACTGTCGATAGAAAGAATTACCCGCGGCGCGCGGCCACAGCCTCGGCCAAACGGTCGAGCTGGGTGGCGGTGGTGTTCCAGTCGATGCACGCGTCGGTGATGGACTGGCCGTAGGTCAGGTCGTCGGCCTTGCCGAGGGTCAGGTCCTGGCGACCCGCGACGAGGAACGACTCCAGCATCACGCCGACCACGCCTTGCTCGCCCGCGGCGATCCGGTCGGCGATGTCGATGACGACGTCGACCTGCTTGTTGTGGTCCTTGTTGCTGTTGCCGTGGCTGGCGTCGACGACCAGGCGCTGGGCCAGCGAGGACTTCTCCAGGCGCAGCTTGGCCTCGGCGCAGGAGGCGGCGTCGAAGTTGGTGCCGTTGCTGCCGCCGCGCAGGATCACGTGGCAGTCGGGGTTGCCCGAGGTGCGGATCAGCGCGGAGCGGCCGTCGAGGTCGGTGCCGGGGAAGACGTGGCTGGCGGCGGCGGCGCGCACACCGTCGACCGCGACCTGCACGTCACCGTCGGTGCCGTTCTTGATGCCCACCGGCATCGACAGCGCCGAGGACAGCTGCCGGTGCACCTGGCTGGCGGCGGTGCGGGCACCGATCGCGCCGTAGGAGACCAGGTCGGCGATGTACTGCGGGGTGATCGGGTCGAGGAACTCACACGCCACCGGCAGGCCGAGGGCGGTGATGTCGACGAGCACCTTGCGGCCGATGCCGAGGCCGGTGTTCACGTCGAACGAGCCGTCCAGGTGCGGATCGTTGATCAGACCCTTCCAGCCCAGCGTGGTGCGCGGCTTCTCGAAGTACACGCGCATCACGATGTGCAGCCGGTCGCTCAGCTCGGCGGCCTTCTCGGCCAGCTTGCGGGCGTATTCCAGCGCGGCGGCGGGGTCGTGCACCGAGCACGGGCCGACGATCACCATGAGGCGGTCGTCGTCGCCGTTGAGCACGTCGACGGTGGCCTTGCGACCCGTTCGCACGGTGTCGGCGAGGGCGTCGGTGATCTGGTGGACCATGCGGACCTCGGCGGGCGAGCGCAGGGGGCTCACGCTGAGAGTGCGCTGGTCGTCGAGGTCAGAATGCCGCGAGTCGACCCTGTTCGCGGCCCGCCCCGATTCTGGACTGACCGGAGGGTGCGACGAAGGAGTGCCCGCAGGGAGGGAAGAATCGGGGCCTGTCAGGGCCGCGGACTCGAGCGCGGAGGCGCTCGAAACGGCACTGGCTGCGGTGGTCATGAGATGTGGGTCCTTTGCGTTAGGAGGCCGACCCACGGAAATCGCTACCGTCGAGCCGGGCGTTATCCGGCTCGAGGTGGAGGAAGTCAGCGCGCAGGGTCGCAGACCGGCCCACCCAGGGCCGGATAGCTAAACCAAAAATATGCGCGCTGCATGCCGTGGACTGTACCACCGGTAAAACGCCGAACGGTCTGCCATGGTTGCCCGGAGTGTGGACCGTCACACCCGGGCCCCTCCGGCCGCGCCGACGAGAAGGTCCTTGACCTCTTCGAACACGCCGACCTGGCTCGATCCGATCCGGACCGACGGCGTGGTGCGTGAGCCGTACGCCCATCCGAGCGCGCTGCTGCACGAAGGCCGATATCGGCGCGGGCACCGCTTCACTTCGTAGCGCCATCACAGCTGGTCAATTGATCACCAGGCCACCAGGGAGGCATCGCCCGAGAGGGAAAATCCACCAGGGCCTGGTGATCACTCGTCCAGTGGCTGTCTCAGCTCCATTGACCTGGCACGTAGTCGCCCGCGGGAGTGTGGGCGATGGCGTTGAGGCGGTTCCAGGCGTTGATCATCGCGATGGCGGCGATCAGGGCGGCGATCTGGTCGTCGTCGTAGTGCAAGCGGGCCTGGGCGAAGGTGTCGTCGCTGACGTGGCCGCCGTCGGCGGTGCGGGTCGCTTCCTCGGTGAGGGCGAGGGCGGCCCGTTCCGCCTCGGTGAAGACATTGGTCTCCCGCCAGGCGGCGACCAGGTTGATCCGCACCGCGGTCTCGCCCGCGTGGGCTGCGTCCTTGGTGTGCATGTCGACGCAGTAGCTGCACCCGTTGATCTGCGAGGCCCGGATCTTCACCAGTTCGTAGGTGGACTTGGGCAGCGGCGAATCATCGATGACCTTGCCTGCCATGACCATTCGCTTGCTGAAGCTCGCGGCGATGGCGTTGCCGTAGAGGTTGAAGCGCGCTTCCATGATGACTCCTTCGTCGTGGGGTTCATAGAGACGACGAGGTAGCCGTTCGCGGTGTGACGCCGTGTGACGCCGATCACGAAATCAGATCAGGCCACAGAGCTTTTCGGAGAGCTCCCACAGTTGCGCCGCGACCTCACGGTTCCTGGCCGCAGGCGCGCTGCCCGTCCGGGCGGGGTTGCCGCGCAGGCCAAGGAAGCCGTCGGGGCCGTAGAACGCGCCGGGCACCACCTCGGTGGTGGCGGCGAACAGGGTGGGCAGCGCGCCCTGTTCGGCGGTCGGGGCGAGCGTGCGGTTGCCCAGCCCCATGATCGTGTCCTGGATGGACTCGGTGTGTGACATGAGTTCGGTCGCGGCGTAGCCGGGGTGCGCGGCCACCGAGATCACCGCAGCACCCTCACCGGCGAGGCGACGCTGGAGCTCAGTGGCGAACATCAGGTTGGCGAGCTTGGACTGTCCGTAGGCGAGCCAGCGGTCGTAGCGGCGCTGCTCCCAGTTGGGGTCGGCCAGATTGATCTTGCCGATGCGGTGCGCCACGCTCGACACCGTGACCACGCGATCGGTGATGCGGTCGAGCATCAGGTTGGTGAGCGCGAAGTGACCGAGATGGTTGGTGCCGAACTGCATTTCGAAGCCGTCGGCGGTGCGCCGCAGCGGTAGCGCCATCACGCCCGCGTTGTTGATCAGCACATCGACGCGCTCGATCGACTCGGTGAAGGCGCGCACCGAATTCAGGTTCGCCAGGTCGAGTTCGCGAACTTCGGTCTCACCGCGCATCCCCGCGGCTACCCGCTCGGCCTTGGCGACATCGCGACAGGCCAGGATCACGCGCGCACCCGCCTCCGACAGCGCCCGCGCGGTGGCGGCGCCGAGACCACTGTTGGCACCGGTGACGATGATCGTGCGGCCGGTCTGGTCGGGCAGGTCGGCGATAGTCCACGTACTCACTGGCGGAAGTCTAGCGACGCCGGGGGAATGCGCGAATCGGCAAGCGCCGGTTCATGGTTCACGCCCGGTGCCGCCGCGCACCGACTCTGCCGAGCGCGCCCCGACAACATTTCGGCACCGGCCGGAATCGACACCCCGTGTGCGCGGCGGCGTGTCGTCATCACGACTGCGCCAGAACCTCTTCGTCGGTCATCGCGGCGACTTCCAGGTACATCGTCGCGACCAGTTCGAGCCTGCCCGTGTCGCCGGAGTCCGCTTCCCGCTCCAGCATTCGCGCCGCCAGCGCGGCGACACTGCGGGCGGTGAACAGGTCGGCGACGACGGTGTCGGGGGCGTCGAGCCATTCGCGGATGCGGGCCACGGCGGTGGTGGCGAGCACCGAATCGCCGCCGAGGGCGAAGAAGTCGTCGGTGACACCGATCTGCTCGGTGACCAGCACCTCGGCGATGACCGCGGCGAGCGCGCGTTCGAGATCGGTGCGCGGTGCGACGAATTCCTCGGCGCCCTCACCCTTGTCGAGGACGGCGCGAATGGCCTTGCGGTCCGGCTTGGCGTTCGAGGTGAGCGGCAGCTCGGCCAGCAGTTCGAGCCGGGTCGGCACCATATAGACCGGGACCAGCTCGGCGGTCGCGGCGAGCACCACGTCGATGTCGAGTACCGCGCCCGGGGTCGGTACCACGAGCGCGACCAATTTCGGCGCGGCCGTCCCGACCACCGCGGCGACCGCGTGGCGGATACCGGGCACGGCGCGCAGTGCGCTCTCCACCTCACCCAGTTCGACGCGGTAGCCCCGGATCTTGACCTGGTGGTCGGCGCGGCCGAGGAATTCCAGGCCGCCGTCGGGCAGGTAGCGGGCCAGGTCGCCGGTGCGGTACCAGCGCAGGCCCTCATGGGTGACGAAACGGTCGGCGGTGCGCTCGGGATCGTTGCGGTAGCCGGCGGCCACGCCGTCACCGCCGATCCAGAGTTCGCCGCTCACCCAGTCGGGGCAGTCGTTGCCCGCCGGGCCGACGACGCGGCACTGCACATTGCGCAGGGGGGTGCCATAGGGCACGGCGGTCCACTCGGCGGGGACCCGCGCGCCGACGACCTCGCAGATGGTGGAGTGGATCGCGGTCTCGGTGGCGCCACCGAGCCCGGCGAAACGGCTGTTCGGGGCCACCGTGGCGAGGCGCGCGGGCAGCGCGACGTCGACCCAGTCGCCGCCGAGAATCACCGTACGCAGCGAGGTCAGCGGCTCCGGCAGTGCGGCGGTGGCCGGTGCGGTCCGAGAGTCGCCCGCGGTGGTGGCGACCTGCGCCGAACCCGAAACATTCGTGACCTGGGGCGAGCCAGGGACAAGGGTGCCCGGCGCGGCAGTAAGGAGCATGTCCAGCAGGCTCGGGACGCAGTTGAGCAGCGAAATCCGGTGGCGGCGAATGAGTTCGACCCACACGGCGGGGTCTGTGCGCTGCGCGTCGTCGACGGTGACCACCGCACCACCTGCGGCGAGCAGGCCGAAGATGTCGTAGACGGAGAGGTCGAATTCGAGGGCAGACAGGGCCAGTGCGCGGTCGGCGGGGCCGAGGTCGAAGCGTTCGTTGAGGTCGTCGATGGTGTTCATGGCGGCGCGATGCGGCACCTCGACACCCTTGGGCTTGCCGGTGGAGCCGGAGGTGAACAGCACGTAGGCGATGTTCTCCGGGTCGCCGAAGACCGGGCGTGCCAACGGTTCCGCGTGTGTGCGCGCCTGCGCCAGGTCGATCGCCCGCGTATCCGGGATCCGCGCACCACCGACGGTGAGTACCGCGACAGCGTCTGCCGTGCTGAGGATTTCGGCTCGACGGGCGGCGGGCTGATCGAACCCGATCGGCACGTAGACCGCGCCCGCCGCGAGCACACCGAGCACCGCGACGATCTGGTCGGGACCCTTCGGGAGCTGCACCGCCACCGAATCACCAGGTGCCACACCGGCTTCCCGCAACGCGCCGGCCACGGCCAGCGCGTCGGCGGCCAGCTCGCCATAGGTCAGCTGCCCGGCGGGCTCCCAGAGCACCGCGGGCGCGGACGGATTCGTCGCCGCGTTCGCGAAGAACCCGGTGTGCAGCAGCCCGCCGCTCACCGGTCCCGCGGTGGCATTGACGCGCGCCCGAGTAGCGGCCTGCTCCACCGGAATTCGCACGCCGGCCTCGGCCTGCCACCCCGCTCCCCCGGCGAACCGGGTGCGTCCGGTCGAGCCAACCGGCACTTCCGCTGCTTCGGTGGGTACGACCGGCAGCGTCGACGAGGTCACGCCGTCCGCCACCTGCGGCAGGTGGGAGCCGTTGGCGAGCGCGCCACTCGAAGACACCGGGGCCGACGCAAGTTCGAGCGAATCGGGCGATGTCTCAGCGAGCTCGGCAGGCTGGCCGCCGAGGCGTTCGATGGCTTCGATGTAGCGGGCGAACATGGCGTCGACCATGTCGGCGGGGAAGGCGGATTCGCGGATGTCCCAGTTCAGCAGCAGACCGCCGCGGACCTCGGTGATCTGGGCGTCGAGGAGAACCTGCGGGCCCTGGGAGATGATCCACGCGGGGTCGCCGAAGGTGTCGGTGACGACGTCGGGGAACAGTTCGCCGAGGTTGAGGGCGCTGGTGTAGACGATGGGAGCCAGGACCGGTTCGCCGCGGTGACGGCCGAGGTCGCGCAGGACCTCCAGACCCGAGTACGCGGAGTGCGCGCCCGCTTCGTGGAGGCGTTGCTGAAGGGCGCGGGCACGGTCGGCGACGGTGGCGGGCTCGGTGACATCGACTTCGAGCAGCACCGAGGAGGTGAAGTCACCGACGACACCGTCGACCTGCGGGTGCACCGGTTCACGGTGGAACAGCGGCAGATTCAGCAGAAAGCGGCGCTGCGCGGACCAGCCGCCGATGGTTTCGGCGAACACCGAGGCAAGCGCCATCGCCGGGGTGATGCCGCGGGCGTGCGCGGCGTCGAAGACCTGCGCCTTGGCTTGCGGCGAGAGCCAGCGGTGCAGGCGGATCGTGCGGTTCGGGTCCGAGATGTGCTGGGCCGATGGGAGTTCCGGCGCACCGGGCAGCTCGCCGAGGCGGTCTTGCCACCAGGCGCGATCACGGGCCCGTTCGTCGGCGAGAACGGGGATCGAGCGCTGGTCGCCGGCGCGCTGCTGCTGGTTCGCGGCCATGCTCGGCTGGCTGGAGGCAGCATCCTGCGTCTGGTCGGCAGGGATGTTCAGCCGGCCGGCGGCGGTGCCAAGTGGCTGATCGCCGGTGGCGAGCTGCGGGCTTGGGCGGTGGGTCGCGGGGTTGTCCAGCTGGTGCTCGGCCAGGTACTGGCGGAAGGTGTAGTCCTGGGGCGGTAGCTGTTCGCCGTGGTAGAGCCGGGCGAGGTCGGTGATGAGGATGCGGTAGCTCATCGCGTCGGCGGCGAGCATGTCGACGTCGAGGTGCAGGCGGGTGCGGCCGTCGGCGAGGCGGGTGAGCGCGATATCGATCACCTGGCCGTCCTCCACCGCCATCCGCTGATGCGTGCGCGCGCTGCGCAATTCCTCGAGGCGCTGCTCGGCCTCGTCGGCGGACGCCTCGCGCAGATCGGTCACGCCGAACACCGCACGGCCGGGCCGGTCGAGGGTCTGCTGGGTGCCGTCGGGCAGGAATCGGGTGCGCAGCATGGGGTGGCGCGACAGCAGTTGTTCGACCGCCTGCTCGAGCCGCTCGGGATACACATCGGTCCCGTCGAATTCGACGTAGAGGTGGGCCGCGACGCCGCCGAGTTCCTGCGCGTCGGAGCGCCCGATCCAGTACGCGTGCTGCATGGGCGCGAGCGCGAAAGGCGTGCCGTCGTCGGGAACGATCAGGGGTTCGCTTGCGGCGGAATCGAAGCCATTCGACCCTGTCGAGTCACCGGCCTGCGCATCGATCCCCCCGACCTGCGCGTCGATGCCCTTCTCACCCGGTGCGCTCGCGGACGCGGCTGTGCCGTGGTCGCGTGCGGCGTCATCGGCGGCCGGGTCGACGGCGTCCGGCGCACTACCGCTTGCCCCGAGATCGTCGGGGTCGGCGCCGTTGAGGAGGGCGTGCCAGGCGTCGACGGTGGGGTGCGCGGCCAGCAGGGCGAAGTTCACGGCGATGCCGCGTTTGCGCCAGGCGCCCGCGAGCTTCATCGTGCGGATGGAGTCGAGGCCGAGCTGGATCAGGTCGTCGGCCGCGGCGACGGCGTCGGGGGTGATGTCGAGGTGACGGGCGATCGCGGCGCGGATCTCGGCGCGGTCGATCCCGGCGCCGCCTGCGGGTGCTGTCTCCATCTGCCGATCACTCCTTGCTCGCCGCCCATTCACCGGACGGATTCGGTACTGCCCGGCGGCAGCCTACTCCATTGAGATAGGGTTGCCTAACCTATGCAGCAGTCTAGCGGTCCAGTAACCATTGCGGTTCTCGGCCGCCTCGATCTGGACTGACCAGCGGGCGCGACGAAGGAGTGCCCGGCGGGAGGGAAGATCGAGGTTAATAGGCCGAGAACCCCGCGGCGCCAGCCGCCAAAAATTCAGTGAGGCAGTACGTGACGTCGACATCGGCAACCGGCCACCGCGAGGGCTACGTCCCATTTCCCGACGCCGCCGCGCAGGAGTACCGGGCCGCGGGCTACTGGGCCGGGCGCACGCTCGGCGATCTGCTGCGCGATACCGCACGCGCCCACCCGCAGCGTCCGGCTGTACTCAGTGACGCCGGTGCGCAGACCTACGCCGAGCTCGACACCGCCGCCGACCGGATGGCGCACGGACTACTCGCGCTCGGCATCGAGCCCGGCGACCGGGTGATCGTGCAGTTGCCGAACATCCCCGAGTTCGCGACGGCGCTGTTCGGCCTGCTGCGCGCGGGCATCATCCCGGTCCTCACCCTGCCCGCGCACCGCCGCGTCGAGATCGAGCACCTGGCCGCGCTCTCGGAGGCTGTGGCCTATCTCATTCCGGAACGGCTCGGCGATTTCGATTATCTCGAGCTCGCCGCGACGGTGCGGCGGGCGGTGCCGAGCTTGCGGCACGTAGTGGTCGCCGACGATCCTGGGACGCCGGAAGGTGCTACTCAGCTGCACGACCCGGCCGCCGCCGACGCACGCCGAGTCGGCTTCGTCGCCCTTGATTCGGTTGCCCGCGACGGTGATTCACTGCCCGAGGTCGACCCGTCCGATATCGCGGTGATGCTCGTCTCCGGCGGCACCACCGGCCTGCCGAAGCTGATCGCCCGCACCCACGACGACTACGTCTACAACGCGACAGCGAGCGCGCAGGTCTGCGAGCTCACCCCCGATGACGTCTACCTCGCGACTCTGCCTGCCGCACACAACTTTCCGCTGGCCTGCCCCGGCATCCTCGGCACCGTCGCGACCGGCGGCGCCATCGCCTTCACCCTCGACCCGAGCCCCGAAGCCGCCTTCGCCGCGATCGAGAAGCACGGGGTGAGCGTCACCGGTGTCGTCCCGCCACTGGCCCAATTGTGGAGTGCGGCAGTGGATTGGGAAGACGCCGATCTGAGTTCGCTGCGCCTGTTGCAGGTGGGCGGGGCGCGCCTGGCCGAGGTGAACGCCCGCGATGTCGAGCCCGCGCTGCAGTGCACCTTGCAGCAGGTGTTCGGGATGGCCGAGGGGCTGCTCAACTACACCCGTCTCGACGATGACAAAGAACTGGTGTGCACCACCCAGGGCAGGCCACTGTCCCCCGCCGACGAACTGCGCGTCGTCGACGCCGACGGCAACGATGTCGCCCCGGGCGAAGAGGGCGAACTGCTCACGCGCGGTCCCTACACGCTGCGCGGGTATTACCGTGCGCCCGAACACAATGCGCGTGCCTTCACCTCCGACGGCTTCTACCGCAGCGGCGACCTCGTCCGCCAGCTGCCCAGCGGCCACCTGGTCGTGAGCGGCCGGATCAAGGACGTGATCAACCGCGGTGGCGAGAACATCTCCTGCGATGAACTCGAGGAGCACCTGCTCGCCCACCCCGCCGTCCGCCACGCCGCAGCGGTCGGCCTGCCCGATGCCTCGCTCGGCGAAAAGGCCTGTGTCGTGCTGGTTGTCACCGGAGAGCTGCCCACCCTCGGCGAGATCAAGACCTTCCTCACCGAACGCGGCCTTGCCACCTACAAGCTCCCCGACCTTGTCCGCCAGGCGGATTCACTACCGATCACGGCAGTCGGCAAGATCGACAAGAAGGCGCTCGTCCGCCTCTCCGCGACTTCAGGCCAGACCTAGGCGCCCGGATGGTTTGCGTTGGCGGCCAGACAGTGGATGTGCCTCGGTTAGCCCGTTCCCGGTGAGTTACCCATGTTCTCGCGACATCAGTTGTCCCGGAATGCCCCTTCGGCAGGGGTCACAGGGAGGCGGTAAAAGCCTTGACTACGTAGGGTGCCACGCTGCCCAGCTTTTCGCAGGTCTCCTCGAACTCACGCTCGGGGCGCGACTGGCCGACGATCCCCGCACCGGCGCGCAACCACGCACCTTCACCGGTCTGGTAGATCGCGCGCAGCACCAGCGTCGCCTCGAGCGCGCCGGTCGGCGAAACGCACACCACCGCACCGGAATACAGCCCACGCGGATTGTGATCATTGCGGAACACCGAGTCGACGCCCGCGCGCTTGGGGATCCCGGAGGCGGTCACCGACGGGAACAGCACCTCGAGCGCGTCCCAGGCGGTGCGGTCGGCGGCGAGGGTGCCGCGCACGGTGGATGCCAGGTGCTGCACACTGCCGCGCTCGCGCACCGCCATGAAATCGGAGACCGCGGACGTGCCTGGCACGGCCACCTGGGCGATCTCGGCGAAGGAGGTCTGCACCGAAATCGCGTGCTCCACGATCTCCTTCGGGTCGGCGAGCAGTTCGGCACGGGCGGCACCGTCGGCTTCGACACCGAGCCCGAACGCGCGCGTACCCGCCAGCGGTTCGGTGGTGACGATGCGATTGTCGTCGACCGAGGCCACCAACTCGGGGCTGAACCCGGCCGCTTCGAGCCCACCCAGCCGCAGCAGGAACGAGCGCGCGGGCGTGTTGTTGGCCCGGCCGAGGCGATAGGTCGCGGGCACGTCCACCGCGAACGGCAGCTCGACCTTGCGCGACAGAATCACCTTCTGATAGCTGCCGGAGCGGATCTCGGCGACCGCCGCGGCGACTCGATCCTGGTAGTTCGTCGGGTCGGGCCGCACGTCGACCGGCGTCGCGACCGGCAGATCCACACCCTGCGAGCCGGCGATCAGATCGTGGATGTCACACGCTTCATTCGGGGTGGCGCCGCTGATCCGCACACCGGTGGCGTCGATGCGCACCTCGATCCGCGGAATCATCAGGTGCGCCAACGAGGTCAGCGGATTGAGATAGTGGGTCGCCGCGAGCGAGTAGGCGCAGAATTCGAAGCCGATCCAGCCGTAGGCGTTGCGACCGTCGAGCGGCAGGCCGGCCAGCGCGGTGTCGATGGCGGTGGCCGGGCTGCCGGTCCACGCGCGAGCGGTGGTCTCCCCACCCCACACGGTGCGCAGCTCACCGGCGTCCAGTTCCACGCTGCCGAGCGGATCGGCCGCGAACACCCACGCACCGGGCTGTTCGTACATCACGTACTCGCCGAACCGATCAGAAACGGCCAGACGTGACATCGCTGCCGCCGGGTCGGTCACATACTCCACCCGTACGGGTTGTTCCGTCGACGACAACGATCCTCCAAGGTAAAGCTGACCTAACTTTGCTTGGTTAGGTTAGCATTACCTCGCCGTTTATCCAGACCCCCGCTGGGTATTCTTCGCCACTCTCGCGGCCCGCTCCACACTGGCCCAGTCCCTGTCGGCACGCGCGAGCCGCTCCTGCGCACGCGTCCGGGCGACGCGCTGTAGCCCAAGTTCGATGCGCCGAGCCAGATCTGCGGCTTGAATGGAGCAATGATCGACAAAGGTGGGCGGCGCGGACCGCAGGCAGACTCGGTGGTCGCCCTGGTCGACGCGGCCTCCGGCGTCGAACGCGAGGTGATCGGCGACTGGATCGCACAGGGCGGTCTCGGCAGGGAGGTCGACTCGACGGCCCCGGTGACCCAGCTCGACCTCGACGCGAAGGCCATCACCAAACGCCTTGTCGGCAGGCACGACGACCCGCTTGTCGTCCCGGTCCGGGTGCTGTGGCTGCCGCCCGAACGCGACGGTGTGCGCCGGGTGACCTTCGCCGACCTGGCGATGCTCACCAATCCACGCAAACCCAACCGGCTGGTCCAGCGCAGGCTGCTGCGCACCGAACCCGACCGCCACCGCGTACTGGTCGGCGCGCCCGCCCGGCTCAGCGCGCTGCGCACCAACAACCCCGAGGCCGCGGCCCTGCTGCGGGCGGGCTCGGCCGACCCGTTCGCGCGCGCGGTGGTGCGGGCCGCGGTGGTCGCGCTCGAACGCGCCGAACGCACCGTCATCGGCGATCGCTACAAGGTGCCCCAGCTGGTGGCCGAGGAGATCCTCGACTCCCCCGAATTCCAGCGCAAGCTCGACTACATCGCCGACGAGATCGGCTCCGAACCCGACCAGGTGTACCGCAACGCGGAGAAGGCGCTGCGCGAACTGGTCGCCGCGCAGAGTCGGCTGGTCTCGGATCTGTTCACCCAGGCGATGCGACCGGTGCACGCCTCGACCTGGAAGGTCGACACCGATCTGCACGGCCTCGACGCGCTGCGCAAGCTCAACCGCAAGCACCCGCTGGTGTTCCTGCCCTCGCACCGCTCCTACGTGGACCCGTTCGTCCTCGGTGACGTGCTGGCGCGCAACGACTTTCCGCCCAACCACGTGATCGGCGGTGCGAACCTCAACTTCTGGCCGATGGGACCGATCGCGCGGCGCACCGGAACGGTGTTCATCCGGCGCAGCTTCGGCGACGACGAGGTCTACAAGGCGGTCGTCGAGGAGTACTTCGCCTACCTGCTGGCCAAGCGCTTCAATATGGAGTGGTACTTCGAGGGCGGCCGCACCAGGACCGGCAAGCTGCGCCCGCCGCGCTACGGGCTGCTGAATTATCTTGCCGCCGCGGTCCGTTCGCGCCGGGTCGACGATGTGATGCTCGTGCCGGTCTCGATCACCTACGAGCGGCTCAACGAACTGGGCGCGATCGCCAGTGAACAGGCCGGTGGCACCAAGAAGGCCGAGGGCATCGGCTGGCTCGCGAAATATGTTCGTCTGCAGCAGCATTCGGCCGGTCGCGTGTATGTGCGGTTCGGCGCACCGATTTCGGCGCGCGAGCGGCTCGGCGTGCACGGTGATCCGCTGGACCTGCGGCCGGTGACCATCCCACTGCGTGACACCGAGACCGGGTCGGCCAGCGCTCCCGACGAGACCGAGCTCGCCGCCTCCGAGCACAAAGCCGTGCAGCGCTTGGCCTTCGATGTCGCGGTCGGAATCAACGCGGTCACCCCGATCACCGTCAACGCGCTGGTCACCCTGGCCCTGCTCGGCGTGCACGAGCGCGCGCTCACGCTCGGCCAGGTGCGCACGGTGCTCGACCCGGTACTGGGCTATATCGTCGGTCGCGGGCTGCCCAGCGGCGAACTCACCACGCTGCGCGATGAACAGGGCCTGCGGGTGGTGCTCGAACAGCTCGCGCTGGCGGGCGTGGTCACCGTGTATCGCGGCGGGCTGGAACCGGTGTACGCGATCGAATCCGGCGCGCATCTGGAGGCGGCGTTCTACCGCAACAGCGCGGTGCACTGGTTCGTCAACCGCGCCATTCTCGAACTGGCGGCCCTCACCGCGGTGGAGCAGCCGGGTGACGACCCGCTGCGGGCGGCGTGGAAGGCGGCGTTCGCGCTGCGCGATCTGCTCAAGTTCGAATTCTTCTTCCCCGAACGGCAGGAGTTCGCCGAGCAGATCATCCAGGAAGTGCGCATCATCGTGCCCGAATGGGACGAGCACACCCCCGATGATCGACTGGATCGCCAATTCCTCGGCGCTGTCACCGACTCCGGGTTCGTGATGGCCCATCGCGTGCTGCGGTCGTTCTTCGACGCGCAGCTGGTGGTCGCCGAGCGGCTGGTTGCCCGGCCTGCCGACGCGACGATCGATCGCAAGGAATTCATCGACGAATGCGTGGCGGTCGGCAAGCAGATGCTGTTGCAGCAGCGGCTGCACAGCCCGGAATCGGTGTCGTCGGAATTGTTCACCAGCGCATGGAAACTGGCCGACAATCACGGGCTCATCGCGCCCGCCACCGAGGGCACCGAGGCCGAATTGACGGCCAAGCGCCAGGAATTCGCCGACCAGCTGCGCGATCTCGGCGACCGCATCGCGCGGGCGGCCTCGCTCGATCCGTCGAACAGGAACTCGATCTGATGAGCACACTCGCCGAAGCCGTGGCCGCGATCCGGTCGGGCCCGCAAGGCGCGCAAGTCGTCGCCGTGTTCGATTTCGGCGGTACGGTTGTCGACGGTCTGCCCCGACGCAGCCTGGCGCGCAAGGTGTTCGGGCGCGGTGACGATCGCCTGGCCACCCTCCTCGGCGGCATCCAGCGCGGCGGTAGCGACGGCGACTACGGACGTTTCCTCCAAGCCGTCGAGCGGACATGGGCGGGCGCGTCGGAGGCCGAGCTAGAGCAGCTGGGCCGCAAGGCATTCAGCAAAGAGATCTACGGGCGGCTGTTTCCCGAAGCATGGCACCTCGTGCGTGCGCACCAATTGGCTGGTCACACAGTGCTATTGGTCAGTGAGCTGACCCGATTCCAGGTACAGCCGGTCGCCGAGCACCTCGGCATCGACAACGTGGTGTGCACCCAGCTCGCCGTCGACGACGGGGCGCTGACAGGGCACACCGAGGGCGCACCGCTGTGGCGCGCCGGAAAGTCGGCGGCGGTCACCGAGTTCGCCGCCGGGCGCGAGATCGGCTACGTCTACGCCGACAGCGTGTCCGACCTGCCCCTGCTCGAACTCGCCGAACACCCGACCGTGATCGACCCCGACCCGGCCCTGGCCGCGATCGCCGCGGACAACGACTGGCCCACCCTGACTTTCCGCCTGCGCCGAGCACCACGGCCCATCGACTACCTGCGCACTATCGCCGGATTCGCCGGACTCATCGGCGGCGCGCTGGTCGGCGTACTTCGCAAGTCCTACACCCGCAAACGGCAGACGATGGCCGACGCGCTCATGCACGACGCCACCACCGCCACCCTGCGTGCCATCGACGTACAACTGCGCGTGGTCGGCATCGAGCATGCTCGCGCGCCGAGGCCCGCGGTATTCCTGTTCAACCATCAGAGCCAGTTCGACGTCATCATCGTCCCGAAGGTCCTCGACGGCGCGGTCACCGGCATCGGCAAGAAGGAACTCGCCAACCACCCCCTGTTCGGTCCGCTGATGCGATTCGTCGGTGTCACCTTCATCGACCGCGCCAACACCGAGGCGGCGAAAGCCGCACTCGCCCCGGTGGTCTCGACCCTGCGCGACGGACTGTCCATCGCCGTGGCACCCGAGGGCACCCGCTCGTACACCCCGCAGGTCGGCCCGTTCAAGAAGGGCGCCTTCCACATCGCGATCCAGGCGGGCGTACCGGTGATCCCGATCGTGCTGCGCAACGCGGGCGAAATCGCCTGGCGCGATTCTCCTATCGCCCGCTCCGGCATCGTCGACGTCGCGGTCCTGCCGCCGATCGACGTCTCCGGCTGGGACCCCGCCGACATGGACGACGAGGTCGACAGCGTCCGGCAGCTGTTCGAAACCACCCTGCTGAACTGGCCGGAACCCGAGGGCCTCTGACCAGGTCTCAACGAAGCGGCGCAACCCAATTCGACCGCGGGCTTGACATAAACATTGGTTTAGGTTTGATGATTGTCTCACCACCGAATGAGGGAGAACATCATGACCGCCACCACCGCCCCCGCCACCTACACCGTCCCCGCACTGACCCGGCCCGTCGCCGTGCTGGGCGCAGCTGCCCTCGCCGTGGTGCTGAATCTGATCGTCTGGGCCATCGGCGCCGCCGCGGGCGGGTCGTTCGTCATGACCGACCAGGGCAAGGCTGCCAGTGTCGCGCCCGGCGGGGTGATCATGATGTCGGCTGTGCCGCTGCTGATCGGACTGACCGTCGCCGTGCTGGTGTCCTACGTGTGGACCGGCGTGCTGCGGACCGCCGCGGCGGTCGGGTCGGTGCTCTCGATCGCGACGATCGCGCTGACGGTGTCCACCGACTTCGACACCGCCTCCACCATCGCCCTGTCGGTGATGCACGTGGTGCTGGTGCCGGTCATGGTGATCGCGCTGGAAGGTGTGCGTCGCAGCATCACCGCGAAGTGACCCGACAAACAGCAAAGGCCCCGCCGAGGCGGGGCCTTTCGCGTGTCGAGTGCTAGACCGAGCGGCCGAACAGCAGCTTCCACGGCATGAGCGCCGACTCGAGCTGCACCTTCAGGCTCATCTTCGACGCGCCGATGGTGCGCTCCTCGAAGCGGATCGGCACCTCGGCGATCGTGTAGCCCTTCTTGATCGCGCGGTAGTTCATCTCGACCTGGAACGAGTAGCCGTTGCTGCGGATCGAGGCCACGTCGATCGCGCGCAGAGTATCGGCCTTCCAGGCCTTGAAACCGGCGGTCGCGTCCTTCACACCGAGGCGCAGGATCAGGTTCACGTAGAAGTTGGCCCAGGCCGACAGCGCCTTGCGGTACCACTTCCATTCCGCGGCGGTCGAGCCACCGGGCACGTAGCGCGACCCGAGCGCTACGCCGACATCGCCGGAACTCAGCTTCTCGAGCATCGACGGGATCACCTCGGCGGGGTGCGACAGATCGGCATCCATCTGGATCACCACGTCGGCACCCTCGTCGAGCGCCGCGGTGATGCCCGCGATGTAGGCGCGGCCGAGGCCGTCCTTCTCGGTGCGGTGCAGCACGCTCACCACGTTCGGCAGCTCAGCGGCCAGTTTGTCGGCGACCTCACCCGTGCCGTCGGGTGAATTGTCGTCTACCACCAGCACGTGCAGATCGGACACCGGCAGAGCCGTCAGCCGCTCTACCGCCACCGGCAGATTTTCCCGCTCGTTGTAGGTCGGCACAACAACGGTAACCCTCAAGGGTCGCCCTCCCTGCTCACCTGGATAGCCCCGCGGCCCAGGATGCGGGCACGGGGCATGTCATCGATTCGTTATGACGGTACTCGATGGTCCTGACGCTTTCCTACAGTGGCCGTGCGGGCGCTCACCACAGCCGGCCCGCGTGGACAAGCGCGTCGATGACCAATCCGATGCCGAACACGACGAAAAGCACCCTGATCGCCGGCGGCCCGAAGCGGGTGACGCCCCGCACGAGCAGGCGGTAGACCCGCCGTGCCCGCGGCGTTCGCCGCAGCGCCGATGCCAGCACCACCAGCGGCAGGACCAGGGCGATCGCGCAGTAGCCTGCCACGATCAGTGGCCACACCACCGGCAGCGGGCGCTGCGCGGACAATAGCGCGAGGGCCGCGAGGTACGGCACCGAGGTCGGCACCTTCGCCAGCCCCAGAGTGAACCCGATCACGCCCATCAGCCACGGGTATTTGCGCACCGGCTCGACCCAGCGGCCGCCGGTGGACGCGGTGGTGTCGACCGGCAGCGCGGCGACCGCGATCAGCACCAGGCCGATCACCAGCTCGCCCCAGTAGCGCAGGGCGGGGGTCAGCTCGAAGTCGAGGAGCCGGACCAGGAAGTCGATGCCGAGCACGGCGCACACACCGAAGGCCACCGAGACCGCGAAAACGCCGCCGAGGAAGCTGAGCACCCCTGTCATCGGCGAGCGCCGGGTCAGCCTGGCGTCGGCGACCACGGCCGTGGTGATCGCCACCAGCAGCACGTCGAGCGCGTCGAGCAGGGCGAACCCGAGCAGTGCGAGCAGCAGGACAGCCATAACGTGGCTGACCCTACTCGCCGGTCATGTTCGATCGCCGACCCGTCAGTCACACCAGCACCATGGGCGAGCCTCACGGTGAAAGTCCGTGACCTGCGCACTCTCTAGATCGATCCTGCCATCTGGACTGGACTTCCCCGCAAACGGCGCCGGGTGGTTACGCTTTTCAGCACCGGCCGTGCCGGGATCCGCGATCGTGAAGGGGCAGACATCGTGGCAGAAATGTCATTCGACCCGTCAGCGCTCGACGCTTATCAGCGTGCGGCAGCTCGGGTTTCCGAACTTCTTGGCACAGCGGCCAACGATACGACGATCGCGGCCGGGGTCGACCTGTCCGGGCTCGGCGTGCTCGGGCGTGAATTCGCCGCCGCCTGGACACAGGCCGCGGGCGACCACGCGTCGACGCTGAGTACCGCGGGCAATCTGGTCACCGCCTATCAGGACATCTTGAATCGCTTCGGCGCCACCGTGACCGGGATCGATACCGGGCTGGCAGGCGATCTGCGTGTGGCCGAGGGTGAGGTGGCGTGATGCGTGCCAAATCGCTGGTTACCGAGACCACGGTGAGCACGATCACGCCCGCCGAGGCCGAGGCGAGGATCGCGCCGGTGATCGCGCTGCTCGAAGTGCCGTTGCTCGAGTTGCGGAGCTCGTTGGGCAGTAATACTTCTGCCGATCCCGATGCCTCGGTGGTCGCCGCACTGACTTCGGCGTCGGCCGCCACCACGGCTACCGAGGACCCGCATCGGCTCGGGCTGTACGCGCTCGAGTCGACCGAGACCGCAGCGCCCGCCACACCCGCGCTGCGCCAGACCGCGACCGAGGTCTCGGCCGCGGCCGATCGTGGGACCAGACTGAGTTCCTTACTCGGGCAGGCGCATTCGACCCAGTCGACCGCGGCCGCCAAGGTCGATGCGATCATCGCCGACTTCCGGGCCAAGGCGAAGAAGGCCGCGCCCGCGGTGAACGGGAACAACCTCGACGCCATCGTCGAACTCGCCGAAGCGGCCATTTCGGAAGCGGTCGGCGTGGTGGGTAACGCCAGCACCGAGATGGATCAGTACACCCGCGACACCAGGGGACTCACCAGCGACCTCGGCGGGACCAACGGGGTGACCGTTCCCACCGGCGCGACGGAGGTGGCCCCCGGGGTCTACGTCCTCGGGACCGGCGGATCCGATACGTCGTCGTGGGACGACTCCTCGTGGGATGACAACAACAACATCGATCCGGCGACCGCGGCGCAGATCGCGTTGCAAGAGGCCCTGATCGACGGTGGGGTCGCACTGGGAACCGCGGCGATCGATGCCGGTGTCACCTTCGGAACGCATCTGATCGACAAGATCGCCGAAGTCGCGATGCACGGGCTCGACAAGGGTTCGGAGCTGGCGACGACCGGGATCGACACTCTCGCCGCGAATGCCGCCGGAGCCGAGGCGGCGGCCACCGCGCCCGCGGGCACCTCACCCACCGCACCGTCGACGAATGGCGGTGGGACCGGCACGAACACACTGTTCGGCGGATTGGGTGGCGGAACAAGCACCGGCGGCGGCACCAGCACCGGCGCCGGGGCGAACAACGACAGTGGCGCTTCGGCGAAACCGGAAACACCCGCCCCGGCTGCTCCGTTCCAGTCCAATCAGGCGCCGAAAACCGAACAGCCCCAGCAGGCTCCGAGCACGCCCGCGCCCGCTCAGCAGCCGATGCAAGGCGGAGTTTTGCCGCCGGGAGCTCGCCCCCAGCAGGATCAGGAGACCGAAAAGCCTTCCGCCGCACCAAGACACGGCCAACCGGGAGTCGTCCCGGCGTCGGCGTAGGACGCCGCATGGACAATCCGTTCGGGGCCTACTTCACCTCGCCGGACGCCACGCCGCCCGGCCGCCGCGGCCCGCAGGGTAAACGGCGGCGCAGGCGGCGGCGCGAGGCCGAGCCGCAGACGATCGGCACGAACCCGGAGATCTGGCCGCCGCCGGACCCGGAACCGTTCGACGACGGCCCGTTCCAGCCCGCGCCGCCCGTCGAACCGGTGTATCGAAATCCGGCCGATGACGACGGTTTCACCGGCGATTGGAACGACTGGAACGACGGCGACGTGCCGGCCGAGACCAAGCGCGGTGACGATGTCGACTGGAACGACTGGGCCACCACCACCGCGAGCGAGCAGAGCGGTGACCACGTCGAGATTCCGGTATTGCCGCGCCTCAAGGACTTCGGTGGCGGCGGCCAGATCGCACGGCGCCCCCGCAAGAACTTCGACGACGAACGCTATGACGAAAGCGGTGGCAAGGTGAAGGCCGCGGCCGCGATCAAAGGCATTGTCGGCGCGGTGGTATTCGTCGTGCTGCTCGGCGTGGCCGCCACCATTTTCCTCGGCCCCGCCGACAAGCCGACCACCACGACGCAAGCCGCCGTCTCCGGCACGCGGGCAACGACTTCCACCGTGGTGCCCCCACTTCCCGCACACGCCCTGTCCGGCTGCGAATCCTTCCGCACCCCCTCGATCACCATCAGTGCCGAACGTGGCGACACCGCCAGCCCCGAGGGCGCCATCCTCGGCTTCGAATACAGCTACTACGTCGACCGCGACGCCGCCAAGGCCCGTTCCTTCGTCACCGACAACGCCCACGTGGGCGACGCGTCCGCCCTGGCCGCCGGCATCGGCACGCTCCCCCTCGACGTCAAGTACTGCGTCCACATCACCAAAGCCGACGCCGCCGACCCCACCCTCTGGAACGTCACCATCCACCAGAAATGGCCGGGCGACGCCACCACCGAGAAGATCAACCAGATCATGCGCACCACCGAGGTGGCCCCAGGCCGACACCGCATCACCAGCATCGACCACCGCGTCTGAGAAACCCACCTCGACCTCGCTCATGCCGCGATGGGCTGGAGCCCGCTGATACGACAAAGTCCCCCGCACCGGAATCGGTGTGGGGGACTTTCCTCGTGTGGCGACCCTGACGGGACTCGAACCCGCGACCTCCGCCGTGACAGGGCGGCGCGCTAACCAACTGCGCTACAGGGCCTTGCTTCCTTATATCGGGGGCGATATTACCCGGTGAACTCACCGTTTCGGTAACCGAACAGGTCAGGTGGCAAATCGGTTGTAGACACTGACGTAAACGTCAATAACACTTGTGACGGTGACCACAAGCGAGGCGCAGGAACGGGCACGGTCGGGGCGGCCGAGGTCATCGGGGCGACCACACGGGCGTTCACGGAAGCCGTGTTCGCCAACGGCGCGCTGGTGGCGCTGATCGAGCACCGGGCGGGGATCGATCCCGCGATCGGCGCGCAGTGGTCGCGGGTGCGCACTCGCCTGCGCAAGCGGTTCACCACCTTTCTCGAACGCGACGAGATCGACCCGTGCTCCCCGCTGCCGCGGATCGTCGAGACCCTCGCCGACGCGCTGCTGATCGGCGCCTCCCGGCTCGCCGGAGCCGACCGCGACCGGCGCGAACAGTTCATCACCGACCACATCGCCATCGCCGAATGCCTGATCGGCTTCACCACCGAGCGCATCGCCGCCACCGAATCCGAGGACATCCCATGAAGCTGCTGATCGCCAATCGCGGCGAGATCGCCCTGCGGGTGATCCGCACCGCCGTCGAACTCGGCATCGACACCGTGGCGGTCTACGCCACCGACGACGCCGGCAACCCCGATGTGCACGCGGCGGGCGAGGCGATCGAGTTGGCGGGCACCGGCGCCACGCCCTATCTCGACCACGCCGCGATCCTGGCCGCCGCCAAGGAATCCGGCGCCGACTACCTCCATCCCGGCTACGGATTCCTCAGCGAGAACGCCGCATTCGCCCGTGCGTGCGCGGCCGATGGCGTGATGTTCGTCGGCCCCGATCCCGCGGTGCTCGACCTGTTCGGTGACAAGTCCTCGGCCCGCGCGACCGCCGTGGCCGCGGGCGTGCCCGTGTTGCCCGCGACCGAGGGACCGAGCACCGCCGAGCAGGTTCACGCGTTCTTCGGCACGCATCCCGGCGCGATCATGATCAAGGCGCTGGCCGGTGGCGGCGGCCGTGGCATGCGGGTGGTGCGGACCGCCGGGGAGATCGACCACGCCTACCGCCAGTGCGCCGCGGAGGCGCAGCTCGGTGTCGGTAATCCCGCGGTCTTCGCCGAGGTCCTGTTCGAGAACGCCCGGCACATCGAAGTCCAGATCATCGCCACAGGGGGCACGGCGCTCGCGCTCGGTGATCGCGATTGCAGTGTGCAGCGCAGGCATCAGAAGCTGCTCGAAATCGCGCCGGCTCAGGGTCTTTCGGAGGACCTGCGCAGGGACCTTCACACGGCGGCAGCGCGGCTGTGCGCCCAGGTCGGGTATCGCGGACTGGCGACCGTCGAATTCCTGGTCTCCGGCACCGAATTCGTGTTCCTCGAGGTGAATCCGCGAATCCAGGTGGAGCACACCGTGACCGAGGAGGTGACCGGTGTCGATCTGGTCGCCGTGCAGCTCGCGATCGCCCAGGGTGTGCCCTTCGACGACCTGGGTCTGCCGGGCGGAATCGTCTCCGACGGCACCGATTCCACCGGCGAACCCGCCGCCGCGGACGGCATCGCGATCCAGGCCAGGGTGAACATGGAGACGATGGCGGCCGACGGTTCGGCGGTGCCGACCGCGGGCACGCTGACCACCTTCGCACCGCCGACCGGGCCGGGCGTGCGAGTCGACACCTTCGGCCGCTCCGGGCTGACCCCGAGCCCGCGCTACGACTCGCTCCTGGCCAAGGTGATCACCCGTACCCGCGGCCAGTCCTTCCCCGCCGCCGCCCGCAAGGCCGCGACAGCGCTCGCCGAGTTCACCGTCACCGGCATCGGTACGAACATCTCGTTCCTGCGAGAGATCCTCGCCGACAGCACCTTCCAGTCCGGCCTGGCCACCACCGGCTTTCTCACCGAGCGACTGACCGAACTGGTCGCGGCGGCCCAGACCGATCAGCCAGCGGTCGCGGTCGCCGCCGTCGAGCTGTATCCGGGTCAGGAGGCCGTGCGCGCACAGCTCGCGGGCACGGTGGTCGAAATTGCGGACGAGGGTGTCGAGATCGGCGCCGGTGGTCAGCTCGCCGTGCTCGAGGCGATGAAGATGCAGCATGTGCTGGCCGCACCGGATGCCGCCAGGACCGTCCGGGTGCTGGTGCGCCCCGGCCGGGTCGTCGCGCCGGGCGACCCACTCGTCATCATCGTCCGCACCGGTGCGGACGAAACCGGCAGCGCCCGCGCCGATCTGGACCCCGACCGCGCCCGCGCCGATGTGGACGAGATCCGCGCCAGGCACCTGGCAACGCTCGACGAATCCCGCCCGGCGGCCGTGGCGAAGCGGCACAAGCTCGGTCGACGCACCGCACGGGCGAACATCGCCGACCTGGTCGACGCGGGCAGCTTCGTCGAATACGGCGCACTCACCCTCGCCGCGCAACGCAGCAGACGCACCGAAGCGGACCTGATCGCCAACACCCCCGCCGACGGCCTGATCACCGGCTTGGCGACCATCAACGCCGACCGCTTCGACAAGGCCGAGGCGGTGGTGATCTCCTACGACTACACCGTGCTCGCGGGCACGCAGGGCAAGAACAACCACGCCAAGACCGACCGCGCCTTCGAACTCGCCGAACGCAAGCGGGTGCCGGTGGTCCTGTTCGCCGAGGGCGGCGGCGGCAGGCCGGGCGACACCGACTGGACCGGCATGGGCCTCGACGTGACGACCTTCCGCGCGCTCGGCGCCCTGCACGGCAAGGTGCCGCTGGTGACGATCGTGTCGGGCCGCTGCTTCGCGGGCAACGCCGCGCTGGCCGGCGCCTGCGACGTGATCATCGCGACGCCGGACGCCACTATCGGCATGGGCGGTCCGGCGATGATCGAAGGCGGCGGGCTCGGCGCCTACCGCCCGGAGGACATCGGCCCGATCGACGTGCAGCGCCGCAACGGCGTCGTCGACCTGGTCGCCCGCGACGAGGCGCACGCGGTGGCGCTGGCCAAGCAGTACCTGGGCTATTTCCAGGGCCGGGTCGACGATTTCGAAGCACCCGACCCGCGCCTGGCCCGGCATGTGGTGCCGGAGAACCGGTTACGTGCCTACGACATCCATCGCGCCATCGACGCGATCGTCGACGTCGGCTCGGTGCTCGAGTTGCGGCCCGACTACGGGGTCGGTGTCGTCACCGCGCTGGTGCGGGTGCACGGCGAACCGTTCGGCTTGATCGCCAACAGCAGCCATCACCTGGGCGGTGCCATCGACGCCGAGGCCGCCGACAAGATGGGTGAGTTCCTCACCCTGTGCCAATCGTTCGGGTTGCCGGTCGTCTCCCTGTGTGACACACCGGGTTTCATGGTCGGGCCGGAGTCGGAGAAGACCGCGACGGTGCGCCGGTTCAGCAAGTTGTTCGTGCTCGGCGCCCAGCTGAGCGTCCCGTTCGGCACGATCATCCTGCGCAAGGGCTACGGCCTAGGTGCGATGGCGATGACGGCGGGCCATTTCCACGCGCCGAACTTCACCGTCGCCTGGCCCACCGGCGAGATCGGCCCGATGGGGCTGGAGGGCGCCGTTCGCCTCGGCTTCAGCAAAGAGCTTGCCGCCGTGGCGGATCCGGCCGAGCGCGAGACGCTGTTCCAGCAGTTGCTCACCCTGGCCTACCAGCAGGGCAAGGCGATCACCGCCGCAACCGGTTTCGAGCTCGACGACGTGATCGACCCTGCCGACACCCGCACCTGGATCGCCACCCTCGTCAGTAGCCGGGCGCGCGGCTACTGACCGCGGTGACCAAGGCCCGTATGCGGTCCACCGGCTCGGCATGGGGCGCGACGGCGGCTTCGATGGTGGTCAGGGTGTTCTCGACGGCTCCACGGACTCACACTGAGCAAGGTCTCCAACTTGAAGTTGACGTCAACTTCTAATAGATTCAAACCCAGCGGGTTCACCGAGGAGTCACTGATCATTGCCATGGGACTGATCACCACCCCGGCCGTCCGCGA
Organism: Nocardia sp. IBHARD005; assembly: GCF_052814245.1. NCBI lineage: Bacteria > Bacillati > Actinomycetota > Actinomycetes > Mycobacteriales > Nocardiaceae > Nocardia > Nocardia sp. IBHARD005. The sequence goes on along the minus strand of NZ_CP199935.1, from coordinate 680,233 downwards.
TCACCCGGAAGCGGCCAGGTACTGACCGATCCCCTTCGATACGACCGTTGCTCGGGCTGGGAACAGCCCGAGCGAAAGGATTTCCGATGAGAGTTGCCGAGAAAGTGGCCATCGTGACCGGTGGCGGCGCGGGCATCGGCGCCGCACTGGCCGCCGCGCTCGCCGCCGCCGGTGCGAAGGTCGTGGTCTCCGACCTCGACGCGGCCGCCGCCCTGGCCGTGTCGGCGCAGATCAACGCCGATCACCCCGGCACCACCGTCGGAATCGGCGCCGACGCCGCCGACACCGCGGCGATCAGCGGCCTCATCGCGTTGGCGCAACAGCAGTTCGGGCCGGTCGACCTGTACTTCGCCAACGCGGGCATCGTCGGCGCACCCGGGCTCGACGTCACCGACGACGACTGGGACCGCGCGCTCGCGGTGAATCTGCGCGCCCACATCCGCGCCGCACAGCTGCTGGTACCCCAGTGGGTCGAACGCGGTGCGGGCTACTTCGTCAGCACCGCCTCCGCCGCGGGACTGCTCACCCAGATCGGTTCGGCCACCTATTCGGTGAGCAAGCACGCCGCGGTCGGGTTCGCCGAGTGGCTCAGTGTCACCTACGGCGACCAGGGTGTTCGCGTGAGCTGCCTGTGCCCGATGGGCGTCAACACCAAACTGCTGTACGCGGGCCAGGATTCGGGCGAGGAGCTCGGTGTCGCGGCAACCCGCGCCGTCGTCTCGGCGGGCGAGGTCCTCGAACCCGCCGACGTGGCCGACATCGTGCTCACGGCCGTCGCCGCCGAGGAATTCCTGATCCTGCCGCATCCGCAGGTGCTGCAGATGTACCGCCACAAAGGTGCCGATTACGACCGCTGGCTGGGCGGCATGCGTCGCTACCAGTCGTCGCTGCTGGCCGAAACCCGCTGAGCGAGAGAGAAACCATGTCACTGTTCGATCTGAGCGACCGCTCGAAGAAGTACTCCGAAGACCTGCTCGACTTCATGGACGCGCACGTCTACCCGGCCGAGGCCGTCTACTCCGCGCAGATGCGCGAATCCGGCGACCCGCATTTCCAGCCGCCGATCCTGGAAGAACTCAAAGCCGAGGCCAGACGGCGCGGCCTATGGAACCTCTTCCACCCCCACCCCGGCCGCGGCCCCGGCCTGACCAACCTCGAATACGCGCCGCTGGCCGAGATCATGGGCCGCAGCCATCTCGCGTCCGAGGCCTGCAACTGCAATGCCCCCGACACCGGCAACATGGAAGTACTCGAGCTGTTCGGCACCGACGAGCACAAAGAGAAGTACCTCGAGCCCCTGCTCGATGGCACCATGGCCTCGGCCTTCGCGATGACCGAACCGCGGGTGGCCAGCTCCGATGCCACCAATATCGAACTGTCGATGGTGCGTGACGGCGATAACTACGTGCTCAACGGCCGAAAGTGGTTCGCCACCAACGCCTTGCACAAGAACTGCCGCGTGATGATCGTGATGGGCAAGACCGATCCCACCGCGGCACCGCACCGCCAGCAGACCATGATGGTGGTCCCGATCGACGCGCCGGGCGTCACGATCCTGCGCGGGCTGCCCGTATTCGGCTACCAGGAACGCGAAGGCCACGCCGAAATCGACTTCGCCGACGTGCGGGTGCCCGCCACCGACGTGCTCAAAGGCGAGGGCGAGGGGTTCGCGATCAGCCAGGCCCGGCTCGGACCCGGCCGCATCCACCACTGCATGCGCAGCATCGGCATGGCCGAGCGCGCACTGGAGATGATGTGCAAGCGCGCGCAGGCGCGGGTCACCTTCGGCAAGCCGCTGGCCGACAACGCCAACATCCAGGACTGGATCGCCGAGTCGCGCATCGATATCGAGATGATCCGGCTGCTCACGCTCAAGGCCGCCCATCTGATGGACACCGTCGGCAACAAGGCCGCGCGCACCGAGATCGCCGCCATCAAGGTCGCCGCGCCGAACATCGCGCTGAAGGTCCTCGACCGGGCCATTCAGGTGCACGGCGCGGGCGGGGTTTCCGACGACTTCCCGCTCGCCGCCGCCTGGGCGCAACTGCGCACGCTCCGCCTCGCCGACGGCCCCGACGAAGTACACAAGCGCGCCATCGCAGGTCAGGAACTACGCAAATGGCGCTGACCGGCATAATTACAACCATGGAACGAGCCGCGGACACCGAGAGCGAGGGCGCGCTGCCCTCGATGGCACGCACCTCGCTGTTGCGCGACCTGCCGACCACCCAGCGCGGCCTGCGCACCCGCGACGCGCTGATCGCGGCGGGCCGCACGGTGTTCGAGCGGATGGGATACCTCGATACCCGGCTCATCGACATCACCCAGGAAGCCAGCTGCTCGTCGGGCACTTTCTACACCTACTTCGCGAGCAAGGAGGAGATCTTCGCCGCGATCCTCGAGCACGCCCAGGAAGACATGATGCATCCCGGCATGCCGCATGTGACCGGCGAAGACGACCCGGCCTCGATCATCGAAGCCGCCAACCTGGCCTACTTCGAGGCCTATAAGCGCAATGCGAAGCTGATGGGCCTGCTCGAACAGGTCGCCCAGATCGACCCCGAATTCAGCAAGCTGCGCCAGAACCGTGGCGATGCCTTCATCGGCCGCAATGCCCGCGGCATCGCCGACCTGCAGCGACGCGGCCTCGCCGACCCCGATGTCGATCCGATGCTCACCTCGCGCGCCCTCTCGGGCATGGTCAGCCGCATGGCCTTCAACTATTTCGTCATCGGCGATGGCGAGCTCGACGGCAGGCAGATACCGATGGAAGAAGTTGTCCACACCCTGACGCGCCTGTGGGCCAACGCCCTGCGGATGCCGGTCACGAGCTGACCCGGTTCGCCACCGGAAAACGAAAAAATCCCCTCACCGCGTACTTCGGTGAGGGGATCGAAGGTGGCCAGAGCCGGGATCGAACCGGCGACCTACCGCTTTTCAGGCGGTCGCTCGTACCAACTGAGCTACCTGGCCGGAAGTACCGGATTGCTCTGGTACTACGTGCGACCCTGACGGGACTCGAACCCGCGACCTCCGCCGTGACAGGGCGGCGCGCTAACCAACTGCGCTACAGGGCCATGCATACCTGCAGTACTACTAGACACAGTCCGAAGACTGTACCCCCTACGGGATTCGAACCCGCGCTACCGCCTTGAAAGGGCGGCGTCCTAGGCCGCTAGACGAAGGGGGCTCGTTCCGAATCTCTCCGGGGCGGCTTCAACGTTTCCGTTGGGAGCTCGCATAGCTTATGACAGGTGTGCGCAGAGTTCCAAATCGCCTGGTCAGGCGCCCAAACCGAGGTCATCCAGGCGTGCTTGCTCGCGCCAGCCCTCGATGCGGAAATTCTGAATCCACAACGGGGTGGCCATCGCCTCCACGATAACCTCCAGCACCTCGGCGAAGCGGGCGCGCAGGTCGGCGGCGGAACCGTTGGCGATCGGGTCGACCAGATAGCGCTGGCCCGCCAGTGCCGCCGACAGGGTTCGGGTGAAGCGATCAGGGTCGGCGTCGGCGCGCAGGTGGCCGTCGTCGATGGCGCGGACCGCGAGCACGCGGGTGGCACGGCCGACGATGCGTCCGCCGCCGTTGCCGGTGTCGCGATGGAAGTCGGGTTCGATCACCAGGCGGTACTCGGCTTGCACGATGGTGTCGTGCTCGAGGCGCAGCGCGATCTCGTCGACCATGCCGTGCAGCACATCGAGCGGTCCGAGGTCAGCGCGCGCCAGCCAGCGCTCCGCGCAGATCCGGTACCGCTCCACCGCGGTCTCGAGCACCGCGCGCGCCAGGTCTTCCTTGGAGTCGAAGTGGAAGTACATCGCCCCTTTGGTGGCGCGCGAACCTTCCAGAATGCGGTTGAGCGATGCCGCGGCATATCCACTCTTCCCGAACTCGACGGCCGCGGACTTGATTATCGCCGCGCGTGTCCGGCGCGCCCGCTCTTGCTGCCGTGCCATGCTCGAAACGCCTCCGAACCTTCTCGACGCCGGCGGTCGAATACAGACCGTTGGCGCGAATTGTGGTTTTAATTCAAACTTTCGGTATGAAAAACTCGCGGTGCCTCGCACTGCGGCGCCGCCACGTGTGAGAACCGCCTTCCTCCTGCGGTAACGACTACCCCTTTGCCGGGAGTTCGCGCACCCATCGCGATCACCTCGGCCCGCAATCCGTCGGTGAATTGCGAAACGCCGCACCCTGCACCGGAGCCACGGAAAACGCCGCACCGGTGATTGTTTCGAAATTCACCAGGCGATCACCGTACCCGCATTCCCGAGTCGACACGCGGCGATTGGAGTACCTATCCGAACATCCGGTCCGGTTATCCACCTCAGCAAACGAGGCGCTACCGGAACGGTTACTTCGGGTACGAATTCCGTAGGCGCACAGCCCAGTTGAACGGCTCACCGGCGCCGCCGACGTTCGCCGAACGGTCGCGAGACCGGCGCCCACCTTGGACCACTCCATCGCTTCTGCACCCCTGCTTGTCGAAAGATGTTGCGATACAACAGCATTCGACGACCATACGCAACCCGTAGCGCGAACGACCATGGGCACCAGGTGTTTACCGAGAATCGTCGCCGACGCCGGTGTCGTTACCGGCCGCCACCAGCGGCGATCAGCCGCCCGCGACCCGACCGGGGACCACTGTTCGGCCCTTCGGCACAGCGTCCGCTAGACTCCGCTGCGCGCCCCTTTAGCTCAGTTGGTAGAGCTGGTGACTTTTAATCACTAGGTCGTAGGTTCGAGTCCTACAGGGGGCACCATCACTACCACCGTGACCATCGTCACGTGGCGACGCGCCACACCCAGACGCCGCCGAAACCACCGGTTTCGTGCATCGATTCACTTAACCTGAGCGCGACCCGGGCTACCGGGCACCCTCGACCTCAGGCGGAGTGAGATGACTTCCTTCGACGATTTGCTGTCCCAAGTACCCATCGCCCAGATCGCCGACCAGCTCGGCGTCGACCAGGCGACTGCGACCACGGCCGTGCAGGCCGCGCTGCCGACGCTGCTCGGCGGGCTCCAGGCCAACGCCGCCCAGCCACAGGGCGCGGCGTCACTGCTCGGCGCGCTCAACAACCACGGCGGCCTCGTCGAAGGCGAGGGTGCGGTCGATCTGCACCAGGTGGACGTCGACGACGGCGAGAAGATCGTCGACAACGTCTTCGGTGACGAGAAGAACACCGTGATCAGCGCGCTCGGCGCGGGCGGCGGGACCGGCGGCAACGATCTGATCGGCAAGCTGCTGCCGATTCTCGCCCCGATCGTGCTCGCCTACGTGGCCAAACAGCTCACCGGCGGTGGCGGCGCCGCGGCACCGGCACCGCAGGCCTCCGGCGGCGGTCTCGGTGATCTGCTCGGCGGTCTGCTCGGCGGCAGCAGCAACACCGGCGGGCTCGGCGGCGTGATCGGTGACGCACTGTCGAAGAACGCGGGCGGTGCGCTCGGCAGCGTGCTCGGCGGCCTGCTCGGTGGGAAGCGCTGAGAGTTCATCTACCGGGGGCTAACACCGCGAGGCCCGCAGCGATAGTCCCTATGCTGCGGGCTGAGCACCTAGACTCGTCAGCACGACCATCGGTCCTACCGTCGAGTTGTGGCGTTGCTCAACTTCGTCGGAAAACCACTCTGTTGCGTTCCGCATCACACCTACGGTGCCGTAAGGTATGGCCGCATCGCGACGTTCGACCGCAAGCACGACAGCGAAGGGTTTTTACATGGCAAGGGATCTGACTCAACTCGAACTGCTCACGGAGTTGGAGCCGGTTGCCGAGGAAAACGTCAACCGCCACATGTCGCTCGCTAAAGAATGGCATCCGCACGACTACGTCCCGTGGGACGAGGGCCGCAACTTCGCCGCCATGGGCGGCATCGATTGGGATCCTGAGCAGTCCAAGCTCAGTGAGGTCGCCAAGGCGGCCATGATCACCAACCTGCTCACCGAGGACAACCTGCCCTCTTACCACCGTGAGATCGCGGAGAACTTCTCCCAGGACGGCGCGTGGGGCACCTGGGTCGGTCGCTGGACCGCCGAGGAGAACCGGCACGGCATCGTGATGCGCGACTACCTGGTGGTCACCCGCGGCGTGGATCCGGTCGCCCTCGAAGAGGCGCGCATGATCCACATGACCAACGGCTTCGCCTCCCCCGCCGAGGTCGACGCGGGCTTCCTGCACTCGGTCGCCTACGTGACCTTCCAGGAACTGGCCACCCGGGTGAGCCATCGCAACACCGGCAAGGTGTGCGACGACCCGATCGCCGATCGCATGCTCCAGCGCGTGGCGGCCGACGAGAACCTGCACATGATCTTCTACCGCAACCTCTGCGGCGCGGCGATGGACCTGAGCCCCGACCAGACCATCGAGGCGATCTCGCTGATCGTCGAGAACTTCCAGATGCCAGGCGCAGGCATGCCGAACTTCCGTCGCAACGGCGTGCTGATGGCCAAGCACGGCATCTACGACCTGCGTCAGCACCTCGAAGAGGTCGTGGCGCCGGTGCTCAAGAAGTGGAACGTCTTCGATCGCACCGACTTCACCGCCCGCGGTGAAGCCACCCGTGAGCGGCTGGCGGGCTTCCTGGAGAAGCTGGGCTCCGACGTGCTGAAGTTCGAGGAGCAGCGCGACCGGATGCTTGCTCGCGAAGCCAAGAAGCGCGAAATGGTCTCGGTCTAGGTTTCACGACGAAAAGCGCCGCCCACCGGAACTCCGGTAGGCGGCGCTGTCGTCGGTCGAGGGTTACTTGATCGGAAGCGCACCATCGGCACTGCCGACGTCGGTGATCTTCCAGTCCTTGCCCGCATCGACGGTGATGTTGTAGGTGACCGTGTTGCGCAGGCCGTCGGGGTTCTGCGCGTTGGTGGTGCTCACGTCGACAAAGGCCGCGACCTTGTAGACCTCGCCCTCCTGTGCGAGCACCTTGGCGGTGATCGGTGCCGCGGTGGAGGTCCACTTCAGCGGGATGATGATCTGCTCGAGCTTCGCGCCGGTGGCATCGAACTTGTTCGACAGCTCGGGCGAGGTACCGGCCTTGAGCTTGGCGACCCAGGCGTTGACGTCCTGGTAGTTCAGGGTCGCCGAGCCGACGGAGTAGTCGAGGGCGATCTGCTCGGCCTTCGCATTGCCGGCGGCCTCGGCCTTCATATCGGAGATCTCCGAGCGAGCCGAGCCGAGCAGCACGCCGAGCACGATCGCCAGGATCGCGAGGACGGCGATCACGGCACCGCCCACCAGCGACGAGACGCGCACGGCGACCGTGCCCTTGTCGGGCGTGGCAGGGGTTTTCGTCAGGTCGGTGGCGTCTTCCATGGGGTTCTCCGATTGAGTGGGGACAACGCACCGCCGGAGGCGACGATGCCAGCAGAATAAGGCTACTGAGGTTTCGGACCTGCTCCGGACACGGCGTAGCAGGTAAACGATGTCAGCTGGGTCGCAGTGACGGCGATGACCCGCGGATAAGCACCAGGACGCGAGATCGATCACATCGGGGCGGATGAGACAATCGTGTGCGTGACTACCACACTGCCCCAGGCGCCGACCGCGCTGCGGATCGGGCCCTACCCGGTTGATCCGCCGGTTGTGCTCGCGCCGATGGCGGGCATCACCAACCGTGCCTTCCGCAGGTTGTGCCGGGAGTTCGGTAGCGCGACCTCGATCTACGTGTGCGAGATGATCACCGCACGCGCGGTGGTCGAGCGCAACGAGAAGACACTGCACATGATGTCGTTCGACGCCGACGAGCATCCGCGCTCGATGCAGCTCTACGGCGTGGACCCCAAGACCCTCGGCGAGGCGGTGCGGATCATCGTCGGCGAGGGCTGGGCCGACCACATCGACCTCAATCTCGGCTGCCCGGTCCGCAAGGTGACCAAGCTCGGCGGCGGTTCGGCGCTGCCGTACAAGCGCAGACTGTTCGCCAATATCGTCCGCGAGATGGTGGCAGCGGCCGAACCGGCGGGCGTTCCGGTGACCTTCAAGTTCCGGATCGGCATCGACGACGACCACCACACCTACCTCGACACCGGCCGCATCGCCGAGGCCGAGGGCGCCGCTGCCGTGGCGCTGCATGCGCGCACCGCGGCCCAGCTGTACTCGGGCGCGGCCGACTGGTCGGCCATCGCACGGCTCAAGGAAGCCGTCACCTCCATCCCGGTGCTCGGCAACGGCGATATCTTCACCGCCGACGACGCGCTGCGGATGATGGACGAGACCGGCTGCGACGGCGTGGTCGTCGGGCGCGGCTGCCTCGGCAGGCCGTGGCTGTTCGCCGAACTCAGCGCGGCCCTGCGCGGCGAACCGATCCCGCAGGGGCCGACGCTCGGCCGCGTCGGTGAGATCCTGGTGCGCCACGCCACCCTGCTCACCGAGCACGACGGTGAGGACAAGGCCATGCGCGATATCCGCAAGCACATGGCCTGGTACCTGATGGGTTTCCCGGTCGGCTCGCAGCTGCGGCGCAGCTTCGCCACCGTATCGAAGTTGTCGCAGATCGAGGATCTGGTCGGACAGCTCGACCCCACTGTGCCGTTCCCCACCGACGCGCTCGGACCGCGCGGACGGCAGGGTTCGCCGCAGACCAAGGTCGTGCTGCCGGAGGGCTGGCTCGACGACCCGGAGGACGACACTGTTCCGGCCGCGGCCGATGTGATGCACAGCGGCGGCTGATCAGGGCCCGGCGACGAGCTGACATCAATTCGTCAGTGGTCGCTGTTTCGGCCGATCGCACCCGCTCGAGCAGGGCTTTCCGAAGCCTTCCCGAACTTCGCAATCAGATTGTCAGCGATTCCGGTGCGCACTGGAGTGGCCACTCGTGGCGGAATCGTTATCATTGCGGGATCGTTCGACTCTGGTTCGAATCGGAGCCGCGCGATGACGCGCAGGCTGCGCCAGATAGAGAAGTGAGGTTCGTTGGTGGGTGACGATCGGCGCGGGCGTACGCCCCGGCCCGGAAATCGCGCCCCCTGGGAGCGCTACCCAGCGGCCGAACCCACCGAGCAACCGGAAACCGGCTCGCGCCGTTCCCGGCACGCGGACTCGACGCAGGACGCCGCGCCGCTGACGGTGGCCGACCTCGTCAACCGGGTCGACAGCGAACGCACCAGGCGCAACAGACGGGTGCCCCCCGCCGAGAGCGGCGAGCCCGGCTCGCGCGCGGGCCGCCGCGCCCGCGAACAGGCACCACGTCCCACCCCACGTCCCGACATCGCACCCCGCACCGACGGCTCCCCCGTCGTCGACGACATCGCGGGTGCCCCGCCACATCGCGCCGAATCCCCCGCCGACCGCACCGCGACCACCGCGCTGCCCGCCCAGGCGAAGGAGCAGGCCCGCCCGGCCGCCCCGGCGCGGCGCGTGGCCGATCCGATCGATCCGCCCACCGACATCCTGCCCACGGTGACCGCCACCGAGCCCAAGCGCGCCAGGCCGGTCAAAACCGCGTCCGCCGCACCGCCGCGTCGTCCGGGCAGCGACAGTCGGCGTAGCAAGCAGGCGCGGATGGCGGGCCGGGTCACGCTGACGTTCATCGCGGTGCTCGCCCTCGTCATCACCGGCGGCGGCTGGAGTTACCTGCAGGCCACCAACAGCAGCTTCACCCGGGTCGACGCGCTCGGCGGCGGTGCCTCCGGCGACGTGCTCGACGGCGATATGCAGCTCGGCGACGAGAACTACCTCATCGTCGGCACCGACACCAGAGCGGGCGTCAACGCCGAGATGGGCGCGGGCTCCGCCGCCGACACCGAAGGCGCCCGCGCCGACACGGCGATGCTGGTGCACATCCCGAAGAACCGCTCGCGCGTGGTGGTTGTCTCGTTCCCGCGCGATCTCGACGTCACCCGTCCGGTGTGCTCGGGTTGGGACAACGACACTGGCACTTACACCGACCAGAAACTCGAGTCGGCCATGAGCGACAAGCTCAACGCCGTCTACGCCCGCGGCGGGCCCAAGTGCCTGGTCGACGTGGTTCGCAAGATGTCGGGCCTGACCATCGGCCACTTCATCGGCATCGACTTCGCCGGCTTCCAGGCTATGGTCGATCAGATCGGCGGTGTCGAGGTGTGCTCGACCAAACCGATCATCGACGGTGTGCTCGGCACGGTGCTCGAGAGCTCGGGCAAGCAGCGGGTCAACGGCGAAACCGCACTCAACTATGTCCGCGCCAGGCATGTGGTCGGCGAGGAACGCAGCGACTACGACCGGATCCACCGGCAGCAGCAGTTCCTCGCGGCGCTGTTGCGCGGCGCGTTGTCGGGCAAAGTACTGCTCGATCCGGCGAAGTTGCAGGGCTTCGTCGAGGCATTCCGTCAGCACACCTTCGTCGACGGCGTCGGCACGCAGGATCTGATTCTGCTCGGCCGGTCGCTGCAGAAGGTCAACGCGGGCGCTGTCACCTTCATCACCGCGCCCACTGCCGGTACCACTGCCTACGGCAACGAGATTCCCCGTGAGTCCGACATCAAGGCGATCTTCCGCTCGATCATCGACGATCAGCCGCTGCCCGGTGAGGAGACCGCGCCGCCGGTGACGAGCTCGAGCGAGGCGCCGCCGACCCAGGCGCCCAAGCTCTTCGCCGTCAGTCCCGGCTCGGTCTCGCTGCGGATCTCGAACGGAACCGGCCGCACCGGCGTGGCGCAACAGGCCGCGAACAAGCTCTCCAACCTGGGTTTCGGGATCTACAACGTCGGCAACTACCCCCAGGGCAGCGAATCCACCGTGGTCCGCTTCTCCACCGGCAACGAGGCCGCGGCCGCCACCGTCGCGAGTTCGATTCCCGGCGCGGTGCTCGAACGCGCGGATGAACTCGACGGAATCATCGAGGTCATCCTGGGTTCGGACTACGCCGGACAGGTCCGCACCCCGGCCTCGATCGGTACCGAAATCCCCGACGTGGGCACCGGCAAGCCGATCACCGCGGCGCCGGTAACCCTCCCGTCCGACCTCGAACACATGAACGCGGCCGACACCAGCTGCGACTGACCGCGCTGACCTGCCACGACACTGCCATGCGGCATTAACCCGGTGTTGGGTGACAGCGGTGCGGGTACCCACTAGGGTCAGCAATCATGCGTGTCATCTACAACGAGCAAATGGCCGACCTCGCCAACCTCCTCGGCGAGATGGCCGGTCTCGCTGGCCAGGCCATGGAACTGGCCACCCAATCGCTGCTGCAGGCCGACCTGGGACTGGCCGAGCAGGTTATCGGTGAGCAGGATCAGATCTCGGTGATGATCACCGAGGCCGAGGAGAAGGCCTTCGCGCTGCTCGCACTGCAGGCACCCGTCGCGGGCGACCTGCGTCAGGTCGTCAGCGCGATCCAGATCGTCGGCGACGTCAACCGGATGGGCGCGCTCGCGCTGCACGTCGCCAAGGTGACCCGCCGCCGCCACCCGGCCCACGCTCTCCCGGAGTCGGTGAACGGCTACTTCGCCGAGATGGGCCGCATCGCGGTCAACATGGGCGCGGGCGCCAAAGAGGTACTCGAGACCCGCGACCCCGAGCGCGCCGCCCAGCTCAACCAGGACGACGAGGCGATGGACGACCTCCACCGCCACCTGTTCACCCTCCTGATGGACCGTGACTGGAAGTACGGCGTAGCCGCCGCCGTCGACATCACCCTCCTCGGCCGCTACTACGAGCGCTTCGCCGACCACGCCGTCGAGATCGGCCGCCGCGTGATCTTCCTCGTCACGGGTGTCCTCCCCGGCGACGAAGACTAGTCCGCCTCCCCGCGTATTCAGGCCAGAGCTGAGCGCGGGCTGCTTGCCTTCGCGGCCAGCGGTAGGTCGCCGGGCCCGGCCAGCCGGTACCCGGCGAGTTACCCATGTGCTAACGAAATCACTTGTCCCGCAACGGAAAAGGCCCGTGCAAGCTGCACGGGCCTTCCTGTGTCCAGCTTCTATCCGAAGCGGCCGGAGATGTAGTCCTCGGTGGCGCGCTGGGTGGGGTTGGAGAAGATCTTCTCGGTGTCGTCGATCTCGATCAGGCGGCCGGGCTTGCCCTGGGCCTCGAGGTTGAAGAAACCGGTCTGGTCACTCACTCGCGCGGCCTGCTGCATGTTGTGGGTGACGATGACGATCGTGAACTCTTTCTTGAGCTCGGTGATCAGGTCCTCGATCGCCAAGGTGGAGATCGGGTCGAGGGCCGAACACGGCTCGTCCATCAGCAGGACATCGGGCGAGACCGCGATGGCGCGGGCGATGCACAGACGCTGCTGCTGACCACCGGAGAGGCTGCCACCGGGCTTGTCGAGGCGGTCCTTGACCTCGTTCCAGAGGTTGGCGCCCTTGAGCGAGCGCTCGGCGACCTCGTCGAGTTCCTTCTTGTTGCGCACACCCTGCAGCTTCAGCCCGGCCACCACATTGTCGCGAATCGACATGGTGGGGAACGGGTTCGGGCGCTGGAACACCATGCCGATGGTGCGGCGCACGCCGACCGGGTCGATCGCCGAGCTGTAGATGTCCTCGCCGTCGAGCAGCACGGCACCTTCGACGCGGGCGTTGGGGGTCACCTCGTGCATGCGGTTGAGCGAGCGCAGCACGGTGGACTTGCCGCAGCCGGAGGGACCGATGAAGGCGGTGACGCTGCGCGGCAGCACGGTCAGTTCCACATTCGCCACGGCGTGGAAGCTGCCGTAATAGATGTTGAGATCTTTGACGTCGATCCGCTTGGCCATCTGAGTATTCCGTTCGCTTCTATCGGTTCCGGGTGAGCAGCTTGTTGACGCCGGCGGCCGCCAGGTACAGCACGGCGATGAGCAGGATCAGCGTGAGCGCCGCACCCCACACACGTGCGCGGCCCGCGGGCTCCGGGTTCGCCAGCTCTTGGTAGATCAACAGCGGCAGCGAGGCCATGTTGCCGTCGAAGATGTTCTGGTTGATCGACTTCGAGTAACCGACCAGTACCAGCACCGGCGCGGTCTCACCCATCACGCGGGCGAGCGCGAGCAGGATGCCCGAGATCATGCCGGGCGCGGCGGTGGGGATGACGATCCGCAGGATGGTCTTCCACTTGGGCACACCGAGCGCGTAGGACGCCTCACGCAGCTCGTCGGGCACCAGCTTCAGCATTTCCTCGGTGCTGCGCACGACCACCGGCAGCATCAGCAGCACCAGCGCCAGCGAGACGGCGAAGGAGCTCTGCGGCATACCGAAGGTGGCGATCCACAGCGCGAAGACGAACAGCGCGGCGACGATCGAGGGCACACCGGCGAGGATGTCGACCATGAAGGTGGTGACCTTGGCGAGCCGGCCGCGGCCGTATTCGACCAGGTAGACCGCGGCCATGATGCCGAGCGGCACCGCGATGATCGAGGCCACCGCCGACTGCACGATGGTGCCGTAGATCGCGTGGTACACACCGCCGCCGGTCTGCTCCGGCAGGATGCCCTTCTGGGAGTTGAACCACCAGTCCGACGAGATGATGGTGCTGAAGCCCTTGGTGATCACCAGGCCGAGCACCCACACCAGCGGGATCAGCGCGATGACGAAGCACAGCGTGACCAGGCCGGTGGCGATGTTGTTCTTGATCCGCCTGCCGGTGCTGACGTGACGGAACGTCGGCGCCTTGACCGGTTTGTCGAGGACAGTTGTCGGAGGCATCAGCCGTTCACCTTTCCGCCGGAGGCCAGGCGGGCCAGCGCGTTGACGATGAAGGTCAGCGCGAAGAGAACGAAGCCGGCGGCGATATAGGCGCCGGTGGGCAGCGGTGAACTGAACTCCGAGGCCGCGGAGGCGATCTTGGAGGCGAAGGTGTAGCCGCCGTCGAACAGCGACCACTCACCGGGCACGGTGGCGGTGCGCAGCACGACGAGCACCGCGATCGTCTCACCGAGCGCGCGGCCGAGGCCGAGCATGGAACCGGCAATCACACCACTGCGCCCGTAGGGCAGCACCGTCATCCGCACGACTTCCCACTTGGTGGCGCCGAGGGCCTGCGCGGCCTCGATGTGCGCGCGCGGGGTGAGCGCGAACACTTCGCGGGCGACCGAGGTGATGATCGGCAGGATCATCACGGCGAGCACGACACCGGCGGTGAAGATGGTGCCGCCACCGCCGATCGAAACGTTGCCGTCGGAGAAGAGGAAGAACCAGCCCAGGTTCTCGTTGAGGAATTCCTGCACCGGCGCGATCTGCGGCGCCAGCACCAGGAAACCCCACAGACCGAACACGATGGACGGCACCGCGGCGAGCAGGTCGATCAGCATCGTGAACGGCCTGCCGAGCCGCGACGGCGCGTAGTGCGTCAGGAACAGCGCGATACCGACACCGATCGGCACCGCGACGACGAGGGCGAACACCGAGCTCAAGACCGTGACCATGAACAGGTCGCGGATACCGAAGCGAAGATTGTTGGCATCGCCGGTCGAGAACTCGGTGCTGGTGAAGAAGTTGGCATTGTCGGCCATGAGCGAGGGGACCGCGCGGATCAGCAGGAACAACGCGATCAACGCGATGGCGGCGACGATCGTCGCGCCTGCTGCGGTGGCCATCCACCGGAAGATCGTCTCGGCGTTCAGGCGGCCGGGACGACCCCCGGCAGGGGCCTTGTCGATTTTCGGTTCGGTCGGCATATTCGCAGTATCTCCGGCCGCCCGTGGGCTCGTCGAATTCGACGAGCCCACCGCGGTCACCTCAGGGTGCATGGTCATGGCCAGAAAGCGATCAGGAAATGGCGTTGATCGCGGTGGTCAGCTTGGTCTTGAACGCGTCGGGCAGCGGCACGTAGCCCGCCTCGGTCAGCCCGGCCTGGCCGTTGGTGACGGCCGAGGTCAGGAACGCCTTGACGGCCTTGCTGGTGTCGGCGTCAGCGTACTTGGAGCACACGACCTCGTAGGTGGCCATGACGATCGGGTACGAGCCGGCGACGGTCGGCTTGTAGAACGAGCTGGTGTCGAGGACCAGGTCGTTGCCCTCGCCCTTGACCTTCACGCCGTCGATGGCCTTGGCGGCCGACTCGGCCGACAGCTTGACCGGGTCCTTGCTCGCGGAGGTGATGATCTGCGAGATGGACAGGTTCTGCGCCTTGGCGAAGGACCACTCGTTGTAGGTGATCGAGTTCTTGGTGCTCTTGATGGCGGCCGAGGTGCCCTCGTTGCCCTTGGCACCTTCACCGACGCCACCGTTGAAGGTCTTGCCGCCGCCCTTGCCCCACGCGCCGTCCGAGGCCGCGTCGAGGTAGAGCTGGAAGTTGTCGGTGGTGCCCGACTCGTCGGAGCGGAAGATCACGGCGATCTTCTCCGAGGGGAGCTTGGCGTTGGGGTTGAGCGCCTTGATCTCGGGGGCATCCCAGGTGGCGACGGAGCCGTTGAACACCTTGGCGGCGGTCGGGCCGTCGAGCACGAGGTCGGTGACGCCGTCGACGTTGTAGGTCACGGCGATCGGGCCGAAGACGGTCGGCAGGTTCCACGCGGGGGCGCCACAACGCTCCGCGGCCTTGGCCGGCTCTTCCTTCTTGGAGCTCAGCGCCGAGTCGGAGCCACCGAAATCGGTCTGGCCGCCGATGAACTCGTTGACGCCGGCGCCCGAGCCACTCGAGGTGTAGTTCAGGGTGAAGCCGTCGCAGTTGTTCTCGTAGGCCGCGACGAAACGCTCCATGGCGTTCTTCTGCGAGGAAGCACCGGACGCCTTGAGCGCCTTCTTGCCACCACAGGCAACGCTGGTGTTGGCGGCGTTGCCGGCATCGCCACCGGTGGTGTTCTCGTCACTGCCACAGGCGGCCAGGGTCATGGCGCCCACGGCGAAGACGCCGACCAGGGCACTGGTGCGCTTGAAGTTCACTATTCCTCCGACATGCTGGGTGTCTCACTCGGTCCCTCACCGGCCCGAGCGAGGCTGGGTGGCGCTCGCGATCCCAGGAGGAATGCGCGCACCAGGCGACGACTGTGCCGCCCAGAAGTAACTTAAAGTCGTCCGGTTGACAGTTGGCCCGACGTGGGTTAACGGAGAATGAACAGCCCGGCGCGATCCATGCCGCGAATGTGACGTTAGCCCCAGTTTTACTCGCACGTACCCGGTCGTCCTCGCAATATTCTCCTCGCGCACCAGAATTCATCTCGCGTGTGAGGTAACTCGCATCAGGGCAGCGCGTACGCGACGTCGATGTGGGCGGGGGCGAATCCGAGCTTGGTGTAGGTGTGCACGGCGGCGGTGTTGTCGGCCTCGGTATAGAGCAGGACTTCCGTGGATCCGGCCGCGCGCAGGTGTCGCAGACCGGCCAGGGTCAGCAGTCGGCCGAGGCCACGCCCCTGCGCGGACGGGTCGACCCCGACCACGTACACCTCACCGGCGGGAGCGGCGTCGGGGTGCTGTTTGGTCCAATGGAAACCGAGCAGGCGGCTCGGGTCGGCGGCGTCGAACGCCAGGAAAAGACCGGCCGGTTCGAACCAGGATTCCGCGCGCCGGGCGGCGATATCGCGCTCGGTCCAGCCGCCCTGTTCGGGATGCCAGGCGAATGCCGCGTTGTTCACCCGCAGGATTTCGAGGTCGTCGACGGGACCCGCGTAAGTGCGCACGATGAGGTCTTCGGAAAGCTCGAGTTCCGGTAGCTCCGGGATTGCCAGCGAGCGGCGCATCTGCCACAGCTCACGGGCGGTGATCAGTCCGAGGCCGGTCGCCAGCGCCTTGGCCGCGGGCAGGTCACCGTGCGCCCACACCCTGGCACCCGCGCCACCTTCGGCCAGCGCGGCGCGGACCAGCTCCGCGCCGATGCCGCCACCACGCGCGGCGGGGTCGACGGCGACCTCGGCCATCGCGGGGTGTTCGTCATGTGCGGCAACGAGATTCGCGTACCCGACCACCTCACCAGCGCGCATCGCGAGCAGGTGCCGGGTCGATGGGTCGGCTTCGGCGAGGAAGAGCACTGCCTGCTCGGAGACCGGGGCGACGCCGTCGACGTCAGCCGCGCGTTCGAGCAGCGCGCGCACCCTTTTCACGGTGCCGGGATCGACCTGATCGGTCCAGGTCAGGGTTGCTGTGTCCGGCATCGCGTCCTCCTCGAAGCGTGGCAGTGGCTACCGCGCGATCCAGCCGGTCGCTGTCGCGCTGCCCCTTCGCACCGTATTGCGCCGCGCCGACGAGCGCTACGCGCGGTTCCGACCAGCGCTGCTACTGCGCGGTGCCGTTGAGTGGGGGGGCGAAGGAGTCGTCGCCGTCGATGTCCTCGTCGACGAAGGTCACCACCTCACCCTTGGCGGCGGTTGTCCGGGCCGGGCGCACGGCCTTGTAGCCGACGTTGCGCACGGTGCCGATCAGCGACTCGTACTCGGTGCCGAGCTTGGCGCGCAGGCGCCGCACGTGCACGTCGACGGTGCGGGTGCCACCGAAGAAGTCGTAGCCCCAGACCTCTTGCAGCAACTGGGCGCGGGTGAACACCCGGCCCGCGTGCTGAGCGAGGTACTTGAGCAGCTCGAATTCCTTGTAGGTGAGGTCGAGCGGGCGACCACGCAGGCGCGCGGTGTAGGTGCCTTCGTCGATCACCAGCTCACCCAGGGTGATCTTGCCGGTGTTCTCCGGGCTGGCGACCCCACCGTTACGTCCGACCAGCAGCCGCAAGCGCGCGTCGAGCTCAGCGGGGCCGGTGCCGGGCAGCAGGATGTCGTCCAGGCCCCAGTCCGCGTTGACGGCCACCAGGCCGCCCTCGGTCAGGACCGCGACCACCGGCACCGAGGACCCGGTGCTGCCGAGGAGCCGGCACAGACCGCGCGCGGCGGCCAGGTCCGTTCTGGCGTCGACCAGCGCGACATCGGCGCTACTCGCCTCCAGCAGGGACGACACCTCGGTCGGCGCGGGCCGGACGTTGTGCGCCAGTAGCGACAACGATGGCAGGACCGCATCGGGGTTGGGGTCGGAGGTCAGTAGGAGCAGCTCCATGGGGCTCTCCTCCTATCTCGTTGCTCCGCGGACGACAGCAGCCGCGTAGCTACGTCGCCGAAACACAGGTTAAGTCGTGTGCAACATTACAGCGTGCCTGGAGTCCTGGATGACCGCCGGCACCGCCCTTCTCGGGCGTCGTCGGTTCACGCCACCAGCGGGGCAGGAACTTCGGTTTCCGTGTCAACCGGGACAGTTTCACCGACACCTGTCAAGTGTCGGTCAGCGCCTTCCCGTCGGCGGACATTGGTAACCCGGCCTCGTGCTCGGGGGTCCGGGGATCGTGAAAAGTTCTGTTGCAACGTCGGCCAGAGTGCGAGGTTGATCGCCGCGTTGCGGTCGCGGTCGGCACGGAACCCGCACCCGCAGACGAACACTCGATCCGCCATCGACAGCGCCGGGTTGCGCGTGCCGCAGGACGAGCACCGTTTACTCGACGGGTACCAACGATCCGCGACGATGACCGTGCCACCACGCCACGCCTGCTTATACGACAACAGCCGAGCGAAATCCGCCCAGCCGACATCACTGATCGCACGCGCCAAACGACGGTTGCCGAGCATTCCCGCCACGCTCAAGTCTTCGATAACGAGTCGGTCGTGAGTCTTGACCAACTGGTTAGCGACCCGATGAGCGAAATAGCGACGAATTTCGGCGACCTTGTGATGGTGGCGGGCCAGCCGGGCGACCGCCTGCCGATGGTTGTAAGAACCATGCTGTTTCCGAGCCACCGACTTCGCGAGCTGTCGTTGCCGACCGAGTCCGGTGGTCAGTGGTTTGGGGGCGGCGCCGATACGAGCGACCTCGGTTCCGTCGGAGTTCGCGGCGACAGCGAACGCGATCAATCCGCGGTCAATCCCGACCCAGCCACCGTCGTCGCCATGTTCGCGGGACCGGTGATGATGTGCTGTGTGTAGATCGGATGCTTCGACGGTCAGGCTGATCCACCAGCGTCGCGCCCGATAGGAGATGGTGGCGTGAAGGATCTTCGCTCGGCCTTTGGTGAGCATCCGCCGCAGTCGGCGTGTGTCGTCGTGCACCCGAAGTGCACCGATCCCGGGCATAGTCACTGATCGGGCGGCGCCATGGTCACCGACTCGGATTGCAGCCCGCCCAGCCTTGGCGTGCTTGTTGCGGATCCGGAACGCCGGGACGCTCTTGCCTTTCTTCTTGAACCGGGGGAACCCAACCCGTTTACCTGTGCGTTTGCCGGTCCGAGAATCGGAGAATGCGGCCAGCGCACGACCGCAGTCGACGGCGGCTTCCTCGAACACCTGCTGAGACACCTGGTTGCGCCACGCCAACCCGGTCACCTGCACTTCGGTGACCCCGGAAATACCAACAGCGAAGACTCTTCCGGCGGCTTCGGACTTCTTCCAGGCGTTGAACGTATTGATCAGGTCGAACCGGGTCCACGGCACTAGATGCTCTGGACAGGTTTTGCGCTGCGCAAGCGCAGTTCTAACGAAATGCAGGCTTTGGTTGAACGCGAACCGGGCCGCCCCGGCATGCCGGTCGAGCACGACGGACTGCTCGACCGTGGGGTCGAGGCAATACCGGAAAGTCGTGTGGCGGCTCATCGCGACGAGTGTGACACAAGCCACCGACACCGATTGGTTAGCTCCTATCTGTGGGCGCCCCGAGGTTGTTCGGTGTGCATCAACTCGTGTCTTGGTTGCCGACCAGCACGCACGATTTGCAGCGCCAGCGGCTACTCTCGGCTCATGCGCAAGCTGATCATCGGGCTTCTCTGCCTGGCCGGTTTGGCGGTGGTCATCGATTTCGGCGCCGCCGCCTACACCGAATACCACGTCTCCCGTCAGCTGCGGGCAGGCGCGGATCTGTCCGCCGACCCGGAAGTCACCTTCCACGGATTCCCGTTCGCCGCCCAGGCGATGAGCGGCCGCTACGACGACGTGGCGATCCGTGCCCGCAGCGTGCGCCCCGACATCCCCGGCGAGGTCGGCATCGAGGCCAAGCTGCAGGGCTTGCACGCCCCGGCGAGCGAATTGCTCGACGGCGCGGCGCGCAAGGTGCAAGTCGACCGGATCGACGCGTTGATGCGTTTCGAACCCACCGAGCTCGGCAAACTCTTCGGCATCCCGGACCTGCAGGTCCACACCCCGCCCGCCGACAAGTCCGACGGCACGGGCGGTTCCGGCGGGTCCGGGATGACAACCGCGGGCGTCCTCGTCCTCAAAGGCACCCTGCCGACCGCGCCGAACGGCCGCCTCCTCCCCGCGGGGGTCACCCCGTCCAGTTCTGCGACGCGCGTCCCGGTGCAGATCCAGGCCGACCTGCTGCTCGAGGGCGACAAGGTCCGCATCCAGGCGACCGGTTTCTACACCGACACCACGCGCCCCGTCGACACGACCGCCGCCGTGACCACCGATTCGAAGATCCCCGAGAGCGATCACGCCGCGGTCCTCGCCCGATTCAGCCGTACGATCGATATCAAGGAGTTGCCGTTCGGTGTCGCACCGACCGAGGTGTCGGCGCTGGGCGGCCAGATCGTTGTCGAGGGTGTCGGCCGCAATGTCACCATCGACCTGGACCGATTGCAGCAACCATGATCGAGATCGTCATACTGGCCGCCGTCATCGCGGCGGCCATCGCGGTGGGCTTCTACCTCTCGCGCAGGCAAGGGCAGGTTCGTCCCGCCACCCTCGACCCCGAGACGCACCAGCGCACACGCCTGCTCGACGCCGCCGGTGTGACCGGCGAGGTCCCCGCAGTGCTGCACTTCTCCGCCGACTGGTGCGGCCCGTGTGACGCGGTCCGCCGGGTCGTCGCAGGCGTCACCGCCGAGCTGTCGGAGTCCCCGAATGCCCCGCGCGACATCGAGATCGATATCGACGCCGACCCCGCGCTGGCCCGTGAGCTCAACGTCTTGTCCCTGCCGACGACCTTCGTCTTCGACGCCGCGGGCAAGGAGCGCTTCCGCATCTCCGGCGTCCCGAAGCCGGGCGACCTGCGCACCGCCCTCGAGCCCCTGACTGTGTGATCCAGCCCCGTATTCAGGGGGGCCGAGACATTCTCCGGGGAGACCGGGTAAACTACTTCTCGTGCAAACCGACCACGAGCTGATGCTCACCCGACGCCGCACAGTTGACCTGTGTCGCCTCGGCGGTTGTTGCTGCCTGTGCTGCTGAACGATCGGCCCTTTCTCTCCCGAGATTTCTGACGTCGATCTATGCCCGCCGCGCGAGTGATCCTCATCGATCCCCCGGCGAACAGGTAGATCCCCCTGAAAGTGCTCATATGAAGCGCAGGAGTTCGCACAATGACCGTCTCTGATTCCCCACCTCGCGTCGACGTACGCGGGCCACGTTTCGTCGCCTGGATAACCACCGGCGTCCTGATCCTGGTGCTCCTCGTCAGCGCCGTCTCGACCGCCGCCGCCGCGATCCTGATCGGCCTGCAGGCGGTCGTCTTCGCGATCGGCGCGGCCGCGGGCCCTGCCGAGCACCCTTACGGCCGGATCTACGCCGCGTTCGTCGCGCCGCGTCATGGTCCGCCCACCGAGACCGAGCCCGTGCCACCGCTGCGTTTCGCGCAAGCGCTCGGCTTCGTGTTCGCCGGTCTCTCCCTGCTGGGCTTCGCGCTCGGCTCCTCGATCGTCGGCGCGGTGTTCGCCGGCTTCGCCCTGTTCGCGGCGTTCTTGAACGCGGCGTTCGGGGTCTGCCTTGGTTGCCAGATCTATCCGCTGGTAGCTCGCTTCCGCCGGTCAGCTCCACACATCGGCGGAACTGGCCTGCCCTCCGTGGTTACGCAGGCTGCCTCCTCCGGGCCTGATGCCAACTCCGCCGCTCCGGCACCGAACTGACCCTCCTGCACGTCATCTCTGAAAGGAACAACATGGCTCGCTCCGATGTCCTGGTCTCCGTTGACTGGGCCGAAGAGAACCTCAACGCCCCCGGCGTCGTCTTCGTCGAGGTCGACGAGGACACCTCCGCCTACGAGGGTGGCCACATCGAAGGCGCGATCCGCCTGGACTGGAAGGACGACCTGCAGGATCACGTTCGTCGTGACTTCGTGAACCAGGAGCAGTTCTCCGACCTGCTCTCGGCGCGTGGCGTCAGCAACGACGACACCGTGGTGCTCTACGGCGGCAACAACAACTGGTTCGCGGCCTACGCCTACTGGTACTTCAAGCTGTACGGCCACAACGACGTCAAGCTCGTCGACGGCGGCCGCAAGAAGTGGGAACTCGACGGTCGTCCGCTCTCGCGTGACGCGGTCACCCGCCCGGCCACCCAGTACAAGGCCGCCGCCCCCGACCTGACCATCCGCGCCTTCCGCGACGAGGTCATCGCGGCCATCGGCGCCAAGAACCTGGTCGACGTGCGTTCGCCCGACGAGTTCTCCGGCAAGATCCTCGCCCCCGCGCACCTGCCGCAGGAGCAGAGCCAGCGGGCCGGCCACATCCCGACCGCGATCAACGTGCCGTGGAGCAAGGCCGCGAACGAGGACGGCACCTTCCGCAGCGACGCCGAACTGGCCGAGCTGTACAAGGACGCGGGCCTGGACGGCGAGAAGGAAACCATCGCCTACTGCCGTATCGGCGAGCGTTCCTCGCACACCTGGTTCGTGCTGCAGGAGCTGCTCGGCCACCAGAACGTCAAGAACTACGACGGCAGCTGGACCGAATACGGTTCGCTCGTCGGTGTACCTATCGAGTTGGGAGCGTAATCAATATGTGTGCAGCACCTACCCAGGGTCAGGCCATTCCGGCCGGCGTCGATGTGGAGAAGGAAACGGTCATCACCGGCCGTGTCCTGAGCACCGACGGCCAGCCCGTCGGCGGCGCGTTCGTGCGTCTGCTCGACGGCAACGGTGACTTCACCGCCGAGGTCGTCGCCTCGGGCACCGGTGATTTCCGCTTCTTCGCCGCGCCGGGTTCGTGGACCCTGCGCGCGCTGTCCTCGTCGGGCAACGGCTCCGCCGAGATCAGCCCCGAGGGCGCGGGCATCCACTCCGTGGATGTCGCGGTCGCGAAGTAAGAAGCTCACAACGGCCCTGGTAGTTCCTGTGCGGGAACTACCAGGGCCGTTTTCGTATCTGTTGCGAGGGGTAGCTAGACTTCGGTTGTGGTCATCTTCTTCGAGGTACTCCTTGTTGCCGTGTCGATTCTCATCGGCTGGTTCGGCCTTTACGTCTTCTACCGCCTCTTCACCGAGTCATGAGCGGACTCGCTGGCGAAGGTAACGAACAGGCCGAGCGAGCGAGTAACGAGCAAGGCGCCGCGGCCGAGCGTCGTAGTGGCGACGAGGCAGTGAATGTCGCCGCTGAACGGGCGAAAGAGACCGGCGCCCGAAACATTTCGGTCCTGCCTGGTCTTCCCCTGCCCGAAGACACGGCCAATCTGCGCCTCGGCCCGGATCTGAACCACGCCATGCTGGCCCTGCTGCCGCTGGTCGGTGTGTGGCGCGGTGAGGGCGAAGGCAATCACCCCACCCAGGGCGACTATCACTTCGGCCAGCAGATCATCGTCTCCCACGACGGCGGCGACTACCTGGCCTGGGAATCGCAGACCTGGAAGCTCGACGCCGAGGGCAACTACACCGGCCCTGACCTCCGGGAGAGCGGCTACTGGCGGGTCGGCGGTGAGGGCTCCGAGGAGATGCTCGAATTCCTGCTCACCCACAGCAACGGTGTGATCGAGCTGTACTACGGCCAGGCCCGCAACCACGCCTCCTGGGAGCTCGCGACCGACGTCTCCATCCGCAGCACCTCCGGCGCGGTGGTCGGCGGCGCGAAACGCCTCTACGGCATCGTCGAAAACGGTGACCTCGCCTACGTGGAGGAACGAGTGGACCCCGACGGTGCCCTCGTCCCCCGCCTGTCGGCGCGGCTGGTCCGCTACATCGGCTGACAATCTTCGCGAACGGCCCGTCCAGATCTGGGCGGGCCGTTGTCGTCATGACATGGAGCGACCCCCGAGCCTTTCCATCGCGTTCGGTGAACGCGGTGGTCCCGGTTGGATCATCCGGGGGCTCGGGGGTCGGGTGACTGCCTGGGATTCGCTCAGCGCACCGCTGGGGAATCTCCCGCAGTGGAGCTGCTAGCGGGCAGCCACCTCACGCATCCGATGAACATACATTCTTCAGACCACCTCCTCTCTTGTGTACTGATGAATCTATCCGCGCCCGGCGCGGTCGGCAATTGATTTAATCGCGGCAGCCAGCCGCCCGACTTCTCGAGCCAGCGCGATCCCTTGTCGAAGCAGAATCCGCTGCGCGTCGACGCCGATGATCGGCCCCTCGGCGTAGGTAATGTCCACCGGCACAAAATCTTCCAAGTGAAAGTCGGTATGCGAACACCCCCACCCGGTGAGATCTTGGAAACGACCTGGTGCGTCATCAGCGTGCGCGGGAACCGGGGCCAAGCACACCACCTCGCCACGGCATTCGATCCCACCTTCCAGCCTGGCCCACAAGCCGGATGCCAAACCGTCTGGATCCAGCCCACCAAAGCCGCCCTGCAGATCGAGCAGTCTCGTCGCTCGATCGTTCATCAACACCGTCAGCACCATCAAAAGGTATCGCTCGATCATCCAAGAGCGTCTCTGGGCACCGCCGACTTTGTGGCATCAGCCTTGCGGAGTCCAGCAGGCTACGCGAACACTTCCGTCAAGGAACCAGCGGTCAGCACCCGCCTGGCCCACAGGTGAAGTTCGTCAGCATCAGCCACCTGAACCCGCTCAGTCACAGCGCTCGGCAACGGACCGAACTTGACGGTCAACAGCTCGACCAGCATCTCGACACGGCCTGCCACGCGCCCACGTGCTTCCAGCCGTTCCGCTGTGGTCATCACAACTTCCTTCGCTCGAGGACCGAGACGATCGGTCAAGGGCTGCAGATCAGTGACGCTCACGTCGCCGACGATGAACAGATACGTCACCAAAATGTCGAACTCACGCGCACCCGAAGGACCATCCAACAGCGCCCGCAGCTCGTCAACCACCTCCATGATATCCGAGCCGAGGTGCGGATTACCTGGTCCGATCTTGTCCATGATCAACATCAGCCGCGCCGCCGGGGTCAACTCGCGCGCCCGCAACGCCGTGATATCCAGCGGGGCCACGTCATCGAGAAGGAACTCGAACCGGGGCAGGTACCGGTACAGCAGGTCGCGGGCGGAGTCGTCGAGGTCGATCAGATCGCTGAGCTGGGTAGGAGCAGTCCAACGCAGACCCGTATGGGCGCTGTGCACGACCAGCGGGATGACAACGGGAAGCACCTCCGGCTTGGGATGCTCATCCAGGTGACGCCGCCAAATATTGACCACGTAACTGAGCATTCGGAACGCCATCAGCTGGTCACTGCACGACTGGTGCTCGATCAGAATGTAGAGATAAGCACCGCGATCATCGATCGTGGTCCGGTACAGGACATCGCTGTACTGAGACCGGAGGTCCTCGGTGACGAAGCTGCCCGGCACCAACACCATCCCGTCGAAATCGATGCGAGCCGCGAGTTCTGCATCGATGTTGACCCGGATCTCACTGGCCGCGTCGGCCGCACGACTGAGGACCTCACGAGCATAGGCATCGTGCGGGTTCGACGGCTTCTTGGTCATAGCGAAAAGCTACCGTTCGTGCCCGACACGGCGCCAATCAGATCATGTTGCGCGGCAACGCTGTTCAACATGTCCACGTCCGACCCCGAAGCGCGGCTCGCGCGCTTCGCGGGAGCCTGGGATCAGGCCGGGACCCGCGGCACGGGCACGCCTAGACCGTCGACAATCGCTTATCACCTCGGAACGCCTGTCTCACGCGACTGAGCCCCAGGTTCGCCATCAGCGCGGCTCAGGTCGCCGAGACGCGCGCGCCATTGATTTCGCAGATTCCGTCGGCGTCGACAGTGACTGTCGTGTCGGCACGATGGTCGGCGGGGAGTTGGTGGGTGACGACGACAACGGTGCGATCGGGGGCGACGAGGCCACTGTCCGCGTCGAGGAGGTCGCGGAGGAGCTGGTCGCCTTCGGCGGCGGACAGGTGTTCGGTGGGCTCGTCGAGCAGGAGGGTGCGCGCCGGGGAGACGAGGGCTCGGGCCAGCAGGATGCGGCGGCGCTGGCCACCGGATACGGCGGCCGCGCCCGCGGTGAGCGAGGTGTGTATGCCGTTCGGCAGCGAATCGAGCCACGGGTCGAGACCGACTGCGCGCATGGCGCTTTCAGCCTCGTCGAGGGTGAGATCGCCTCGTGCCACCCGTAGGTTCTCCAGAATCGAGGTGCCGAACAGATGTGCGTCCTCGGCGAAGAATGTGACGCCCTCGCACGGCGTATCGAAGAGCCCTGCCCAGGCCATCAACAACGTTGTCTTCCCCGCCCCGCTCACCCCGACAACGACCACCCGCCGCCCGTCCGGCATCGGTACCCGCCTGGCTACGGTCGTCTGTCCTTGTTCCGTCGATGGTCGCGTGCGGTCCTCATCAGGGCGGCTGGTTTCGGTGCCCGGGTCTGCCGCCGAGATGCGGCGAAGTCGGTGCAGCGCCGCACGGGAGGTGGTGAGGGTTGTCGCGGCGGCGGGGAGCGCGCCCACGGCTTCGAAGGCGGACAGCGGCACGAGGACGAGGATCGTGAGGGCCATCGGGGTCATGCCGCCGGGGAGTCCGCCGGTGGGCCCGTAGGCCGCGATGCCGACCAGCAGGGCCCCGAACGCGCTGACGCCGATCGCGAGCGGAGTCGCCGCGGCCGCCCACGCGCTACGCGAGGCAGCCGAATCCTCCGCGATCACCGCACGTCGAGCAGCCTTGTCCGCCACCGCGAGTGCCGCATCGAGGCGCCCGGCGACACGCAGTTCGGCGGCATGATCGAGCACGGTGAGCCCTTCGGCGCTGAACTCGGCCCGATCGGCCCGCACCGCCCGCTCGGCGTCCCGCGCGGCCGCCGCCGACAACCACGGCGCGAGAATCCCCGAAACTCCGAGCGCCACAGCCAGAATCATCGCTGCCAACGGCGAGATGGTCGCGATCAGGCCGACCGCGGCAAGTGACAGCACCACGGCAACCGCCGTCGGCACCAGCACTCGCACGACGACGGCTCCGAGGTCATCGATATCGGTACCGATCCGCACGAGCACATCACCGCGTCGCAGTTCACGACCGGATCTGCCGTCGGACACGCGCCCTTCGGAGGAACCGCTCCGGTCTCGCCAGAACCAGACATCGGACTGGGCGAGCGTGCGATACACCGAGGTCCGGGCAGTCGTCATGGCCCGCAGGGCCACATCGTGGGTAGCCAGGCGTTCCAGGTACCGGCACAACCCCCGCGAGATGCCAAGCGCCCGCATCGCGACCACCGCGACGCTGAGGTCGAGCACCGGCGGCATCTGCCAAGCCCGCGCGATCAACCAGGCGGCCAGCGCCGCCAACCCGAGCCCGCTCCCCAGCGCCGCCACTCCCCACGCGATCGCCACCGCGACCCGCGCCGGCGACAACGCGAGTAGCCGCCACATCTCCCGCAGATCGCCGATCATGAGACCTCCACTCCGTGCCCGCGACCGGCCGAATCACCGGAGGTACCCGCCTCGCGCCATGACTCCGAATCGGCGCCCGGCGAATCGATCGCCACCAAAGGGTCCGAGGCGTTGGCCGCAGAGGTCGGCTGGCCGGTGTCGGGTGCGGAGTTGCCCGTCGGCACCGAATCCGGAACGACGCTCGCAGGCCTGTCCGCCGCGACAACCTCGATCACCGCGTCGGCCGCTGCCAGCACAGTCGGGCGGTGGGCGACGACCACGACGGTCGCACCCGCGGCAGCCCAGTCGCGCAGGGTGGTGAGCACGCGTTGCTCGCTGTCGGGGTCGAGGTGGGCGGTGGGCTCGTCGAGCAGCAGGATCGGGCGGGAGGCGGCGAGAACACGGGTGAGAGCGAGACGCTGGCGTTGGCCGAGGGAGAGGCCGGTGCCGTTCTGGCCGACGATCGTATTCCAGCCGTCGGGGAGTTCGGCCAGCACGCTCTCGAATCCTGTTGCAGCGCTGACTAGTTGAAGATCATCAGCGGACCGATCCGCCATAGCCCCGAGCAGCTCGATATTCTCGCGCAAAGTCCCGGGAACCAGCACCGGCCGCTGTGGCAACCAAGCGATGCGACTCCACCAGCTCTCGAGGTCCAGCTCACGAACGTCGGTGCCGTCGACGAGGACAGCGCCGTCATCGGGTTCGATCAGTCCCAGAATCGCTTGCACCGTAGTCGATTTCCCGCACCCGTTCGGCCCGGTCAAGACGGTCACAAGTCCGGGTTCGAGCACGGCGGTCAACTGATCGGGTGCGGTGCCCGTCCTGGCGGCAACAGACAATCCGAGCAAGGTAATTCGTGCCGACCCAGCGCTCGCATCTGCACGCGCGGCGCCGACTACCACCGCCCGTGATTCCGATTCGCCGACCGCACCCGCATCGGACCCGCCCACCCGCGCTGTCCCGGCGCCGAATCGGACGACATCGCCCCACGCGGCACGCGCAGGCGCGGAGGCAACCCGCCCCGCCGGTTCGAGCACCGCGAAAGCCCGGTCGGCGGCCGCCATTCCGTCCTGCGCGGCATGGAACTTCTCCCCCACCTGCCGCAGCGGCCAGTACACCTCAGGAGCGAGGATCAGCGCCACCAGCCCGCCGTACAACGCCATTTCCCCGAATACCAACCGCAGCCCGATCGCCACCGCGATCAACGCGACACTCAGCGTGGCAAGGCTTTCCAGCACCATCGACGACAGGAACGCGATCCGCAGCGCGCGCATGGTCCGCTGCCGCAGCGAATCACCCAGCGCCTGCACCTGATTCGCCATACTCGGCGCATCGCCGCCTTCGCGCCCGAGCGCGCGCAAGGTGGGCATGCCCGCGAAGAGGTCGAGGATCTGGTCGGACAGCCGCGTGGTCGCGGCAAGCGTGGCCTCGGCTCGCCCCTGGGTGAGTAACCCGATGAGCACCATGAACACCGGGATCAGCGGCACCGTGATCACCGCGATCAGCGCCGAGGTCGGATCGTGCAACGCGATGACCACCAACACTACCGGCGGCACCAGGCACGCCAGCAACAGCGCGGGAAGATAGCCGGTGAACCAGCCGCGCAATCCGCTCAGGCCGTTGCCGACAACGACCGCGATCTCGGTACGTCGCGCGTCGAGTTCCCGCGGCGGCAGTTCGGCTCCGGCCCGCAGCACCGCCGTCTCGAGCTCGGCGACCACCGCGCTTCCCGCCCGATGGGCCAGCCGAGCTTGCCACCAACTCGCCAGACCCCGCACCGCGACGGCACCGGCGAGCACCACTAATTCCGTTGTCCACGAGCCGAACTCGCGGGTGTTCGGATCAGTGATGACCCCGGCGAGCACCCGCCCCAGCACGATGGCGATCACCACGATCGTCGCGGTGATCACCAACGCCAATGCCACGGCGATGACCAGGTGCGGCCGCGCCGACCGGGCGTACCGCCACAATCGCGGATCGACCGGTCGCCGCCCTGATCGCCGTCGAGCGGGCCCCTCCTGCGACAGGTCGGGCGCCACCGTCGACCGTCCCGGTCCGTCCTGCGACAAGCTTTCCGACACCACCGCGTCCGACCTTTCGCGAGCGAAACCTTCTCGGGACGAGGCCGACTCCATCGGTCAGCCTTTACCGCTCAACGGCAAACCCACCGGCGGCGGAATCTGTTCCACCCGAATCCGCTGCCGGAAAACCCAATAGGTCCACCCCTGATAAATCAGCACCACCGGCGTAGCGATCAACGCCGCCCAGCTCATCACCTTCAACGTATACGGCGTCGACGACGCGTTGTAGATGGTGAGGTCGTAGAGCGGACTGATGGTCGAGGGCAGCACATTCGGATACATCGACCCGATGATCAACACCGTCGCCGAGACAACAGTAAGCGTCGTGCCGGCAAAGGCCCATCCATCACGCCCCGCGGAATTGGCTACCGCGGCGAGAACAAGCCCGAGCACGGCCGTCACCAGAACAATCCAGGTCCACCCGGCGCCATAGGCGAGCTGAGTCCACAACCCGAATCCGCCGACCACCACCGCGGTGGGCATCAGCAGCAATCCGGCGATCCGCAAGGCATCCGTCCGAACCTCACCCGCCGTCTTGAGCACCAGGAACATCGCACCGTGCAGCGCGAAGAGAACAGCGGTGGTCAACCCACCGAGTAACGCGTACGGGCTGAGCAGATCCCCGACCGAACCGACGATCTGCTTGTCCGCGTTCAACGGCACGCCCCGCACCATATTCGCGAACACCCATCCCCAGGCCAGCGCCGGAATCCACGATCCGATCCCGATCCCGATATCACACCAGGCCCGCCACTTCGGATCATTGATCTTGCCCCGGTATTCGATCGCGCACACGCGCAGAATCAGCGCGACCAGCAGGAGCAGCAGCGCCAGATAGAACCCCGAGAACACGCTGGCGTACCACTCGGGAAATGCCGCGAAAAGCGCCCCGGCCGCGGTGATCAGCCACACCTCGTTGCCGTCCCAGACCGGCCCGATCGTATTGAGCACCACACGCCTGCGCGCATCGGCGCCCTTACCGAGTATCGGCATCAGCATGCCGACGCCGAAGTCGAATCCTTCGAGCACGAAGTAGCCGGTGAACAGCACGCCGATCAAGATGAACCAGAACTGTTGCAGACCCATCGTCGGCTCCTAGTACGCGAAGGAAAGCTGGGGAGTATCCGAGTCGGCCGAACTCGCCGCGTGCACCTGCGTGTCCGGCCCCTCGACGACATAGCGCCGCATCAGGTAGAACCACACCATCGCGAGCGCACCGTAGAGCAGCGTGAACACCGCCAGCGAGAACAGCACGGTGCCGGCATCGTGTTCGGAGACCGCCTGCTGCACCGTCATTCGAATGTTCGGATCACCGGTTGGATTGGGCACCACCGCCCACGGCTGACGCCCCATCTCGGTGAACACCCATCCCGCGGCATTGGCGAGGAACGGCGTGGGGATCGCGAGCAGGCTCAGCCAGGCGAACCATCGCTGATTCGGCACCCGGCCACCGCGCGTCACCCAGAATCCGGCCAGCAGCAGCAGCACCGACCCGCCTGCCAGCCCGATCATGGCGCGGAAGGACCAGTAGGTGACGAACAGGTTGGGCCGATAGTCGCCGGGCCCGTACGCGACGTTGTAGGTCTTCTGTAGATCGACCACACCGTCGAGCGTCACCCCGGTGAACTCACCCTTGGCGAGATAGGGCAGCACATAGGGCACCTCGAGTACGTGAACCACACTGTCGCAATTGTTGTGCGTGCCGACGGTGAGAATGGAGAAGTCGGGATCAGTCGCCGTGTGGCACAACGATTCCGCCGATGCCATCTTCATCGGCTGCTGTTCGAACATCAGCTTGCCTTGGATATCACCGGTGAAGATCAGCGCGACACCCGACAGCGCGACCACCACCAGCGACGCGCGTCCCACCGGTCGCCACATTGTCCGCGCCGCTTCGAGTTTCGCGGGATCGCCACTGCGCGCGTTGCGCACCATCCACCATCCCGCGATACCGGCCACGAAGGTGCCCGCGGTGAGAAACGCGCCCGCCACCACATGCGGAAACGCAGCCAATGCCGTGTTGTTGGTCAGCAGCGCCCCAATGCTTTCCAGCTCAGCACGTCCGGTCTCCGGGTTGTACCGCGCGCCTACTGGGTGCTGCATGAAGGAATTGGCCGCGACGATGAAGAAGGCCGACGCGTTCACTCCGATGGCGACGATCCAGATCGTCGCCAAGTGCACCAGCTTGGGCAGCCGGGTCCACCCGAAGATCCACAATCCGATGAACGTCGACTCCATGAAGAAGGCGATCAGCGCTTCCAAAGCCAGTGGCGCACCGAAGACGTCGCCGATGAAGCGGGAGTATTCGCTCCAGTTCATCCCGAACTGGAATTCCTGCACGATGCCCGTCGCGACCCCGAGGGCGAAGTTGATCAGGAACAGTTTGCCGAAGAATTTGGTCAGCCGGTACCAGCGTTCATTGCCCGTGACCACCCAGGCGGTCTGCATCATCGCGATCAGCGGAGCCAGACCGATGGTCAGTGGAACGAACAGGAAGTGGTAGACGGTCGTGATCCCGAACTGCCACCGGGAGACATCAAGGGTGTCCATCCGACCTCCACCGATCTACTACGACGACTTGTAGTAGATCGTACGCCGGGATTCACCGCACTAGAGCGTGACAACCGCCACGGCGCGCGGAAAAGCCCGTTCCGCAGGGGCACGCCCACCCGTGCCCCACGCACGGATCACCAGTCGCCGATGGTCCCCGGCCGTTCGATGCCGCGGTCGACCATGTCGATGATCTCCTGAGCATTGCCGGGGGCCGACATGCGCACACCGTCGAGCTGGTTCACTCGGGCGGCGAGGGTGATACTCGACAGCAGCCAGATGCTGTCACAGTCGAAAAGGTCTGCGGTGAACAGTGTCTGGTACTTGCAGGACCACCCCGCCTTCTCCGCCACGTTGAACAGCGCCCGCTGCGTGACACCGGGCAGCACACCGCTCTTGGCCGGCACGGTAATGAGTTCCTTGCCGCGGGCGATCACCACCGACGAGCGCGGTCCCTCCAGGACCTTGTGTTCGGTGCTGTGGAAGATCACGTCCTCGGCGCCCATCCGCCGCGCGAACCGCAGCGCCGCCATATTGGTCGCGTACGACAGGGTCTTCGCGCCGAGCAGCTGCCACGGCGCCGCCTGCGCGAGGTCGACCGAGATGCCGCGCGCCAGCGACATCACCTTCACGCCCTCCGCGCGCGCCGTCGCGACCCGCGCGGGCACCGGGGAGACGAGCACATACGCGGTGGGCTGCGGGTCCTCCGGCGCCAGTTCCGAGCGCGGCGCGTCGAATTCCGAGTCGCGACCGCGGGTGTAGATCAGCCGCAACATCCCTTCCTCTTCCGATCCCCATTCCTTCACGGCCAGTTCCACCGCGGTGCGCCATCTCGACAGACCCGGCTCCGGTAGTTCCAGCGCCTGCGCCGAACGACGCAGCCGCGCCAGGTGGAATTCCAGCGCGGTGGCCGTGCCGCCGCGCACCAAAATCGTTTCGAATACTCCATCGCCGCGTAGCGCGCCGATGTCGTCGGCATACAGCGACGGCACGTTCGCGTCAGCGACCGTTCCGTCGAGTGTCACAAGAACCCGTTCTCCCATGTGCCGAGCGTAGGCGTTATCGCTCTGTTATGCCTACGGCTGGATCGAATCGAGCTCGCGACGCGCACCGTGAGGACGACCAGGTTCAGCGCGTGCCGGCAGACGCGCCTACAGTGGGTGTCGTGTCACAGGTCGTCGTCCCCAGTCCTGTTCTCCATACGCCGGGTGCCGTCGCGGGTGCTCCCGACACTCCGGACGCCGCGGTCGCCTGGCATTACGGTGACCCGTTCGGAGAACAGAAGGCTGCCGCGGAGCGGGTCGCGGTCGTGGATCGCTCCCATCGCAGCCTCGCGACGATCACCGGCGCCGAGCGCCTGACCTGGCTGCACACCATCACCAGCCAGCACATCGCCGCGCTGCCCGACGCGCACAGCGCCGAAACGCTCGACCTCGATCTCAACGGCCGCGTCCTCAATCACTTCGTCCTCACCGACCTCGACGGCACCCTGTGGCTCGATACCGAGGCCGACCGCGGCGCCGCGCTGCTGGCGTTCCTGAAGAAGATGGTGTTCTGGGCCGACGCCAAACCCGAGGCCGCCCCCGATCACGCCGTCCTGAGCCTGCTGGGCCCGCGAGTGGACACGCTGCTCGACGCGCTGGGCATCACACAGCTGCCCGAGACCTACGTCGCCGCCGCGCTGCCCGGTGGTGGCTTCCTGCGCCGGATGCCGGACTCGTTCGACCTGATCGTCCCCCGGACCGAGCTGTCGGCATGGTGGACCAAGCTCACCGCGGCCGGGGCCGCTCCGGCGGGCATGTGGGCCTACGAGGCGCTGCGAGTGGCCGCGCTGCGGCCCCGCATCGGCGTCGACACCGACGAACGCACGATCCCGCATGAGACCCGCTGGATCGGCGGCATCGCCGAGCACGGGGCCGTCCACCTCAACAAGGGGTGCTACCGCGGGCAGGAAACCGTCGCCCGGGTCCACAATCTCGGCAAGCCCCCACGCAATCTCGTGCTCCTGCACCTCGACGGCTCGGCCGACGAGCGCCCGTCGACCGGTGACGACGTGACCGCGGGTGGCCGCACCGTCGGCCGCCTCGGCACCGTCATCGACCACTACGAACTGGGCCCGATCGCCCTGGCCCTGGTCAAGCGTTCGGTTCCCGCGGGCACCGAACTCGTGGTCGGCAGCATGGCCGCCGCCATCGACCCCGACTCGATCCCCGCCGACGACACCGAGCAGGCGGGGCGCGCCGCCGTCAACCGGTTGCGCGGGCGATGAACCGTCCGGTCCTGCGCGTGGGCGATACCGGCCGCGTCGAGGCCGTGTGCGTCGTGCACGCCGAGATCGAGGTCCGTACGCGCGTCGGCCGCACCGCCATCGACAAGCGTCCTGTCGATGGCCGCGTAGCCGTGGCCGCGCTCGGTCTGGCCGGTGACCATGTCTGCGACACCGCCAACCACGGCGGCATCGACCAGGCCGTCTACGCCTACGCCGAGGAGGACGCCCGCCGCTGGGCCGGTGAACTCGACCGCGAACTACCCGCGGGCTGGTTCGGCGAGAACCTGCGCCTGACCGGCCTCCCGGTCAGCGACGCGGTGCTCGGCGCGCACTGGGCGATCGGCGACACCCTCCTCGAGGTGAGCGCGCCCCGCGTGCCCTGCGCGACCTTCCAGCAGTGGTCCGGCGAACCGCGCTGGGTGAAACGCTTCGCCCTGCGATCCGATACCGGCGCCTACTTCCGGGTGCTCACCGAGGGCACGATCGGCGCGGGCGACGAAGTCCGCGTGGTTCACGTCCCCGAACACGGCATCACCGTGCGCGATCTGTTCACCGGCGCCGACCCCGCCCGCCTCGAACGCCTGCGCGCGGAAGAACCGACGATCTCCGCCGACGTGCACATGCAGATCGACCGCCACACCAGAACCCGCACCGAGGTCACTGTGGAGGTCCGGGCATGAACGGTCCACAGGTCAGCACGGAGGTCAGCGCATGAGTGTCGAATTGGTCGAAGTCGTCCGTTCCGGTTTCCGTGAGTGCGTGCACCGCGGTTCCGTCGTGATCCTCGACGCCTTCGGCACCCCCACCCTCGAACTCGGCGAGATCCACGGCCCGATCTTCCCGCGCTCCACCAACAAGCCGATGCAGGCACTGGCCCTGCTGCGCAACGGTTTCGACCCGGTCGACGACGACGAACTCGCCATCGCCACCGCCTCCCACTTCGGTGAACCCGACCACATCGCCCTCGTCCGTCGCCTGCTCGACCGTTTCGGCTACACCGCCGCGGACCTCGCCTGCCCACCCGACCTGCCCTTCGAGGAAAAGGCCCGCGCCGCCGCGATCACCGGCGAAGGCCCGAGCCCGCTGTACATGAACTGCTCCGGCAAACACGCCGCGATGCTGGCGACCTGCGCGATCAACGACTGGCCGCGCACCGGATATCTCGAGATCGAGCACCCACTCCAGCAAGCGGTCCTGGCCACCGTCGCCGACGTCACCGGCGAACCGGAGACCGATCTGGGCATCGACGGCTGCGGCCTGCCGATCGTGCCCGTCTCGCTGATCAACCTCGCGCGCGCGTTCGCCGGCTTCACCACGGCCGAATCCGGCACCGCGCCGCGCCGGATCGCCGACGCCGTTCGGGCGAATCCACGAGTGATTTCCGGCACGAGCGGGCCGGATCTACTGGCCATGTCGGCGACCCCCGGACTGTTCTGCAAGATCGGCGCCGACGGCGTCCACGCGGGTGCGCTACCCGACGGAAGGGCCTTCGCGTACAAGATCGAAGACGGTCACGATCGGGCCAGGATGCCGCTGACGCTGGCGATTCTGCGCGAACTCGGCGTCGAGTGGACCGATCAGCACACTCAGCTCGCGGCCACCGCGGTGTTCGGCGGCGACGCCAGAGTCGGTGTGATCCGGGCGATCCCGGGAGTCATCTGAGACCGGGCGGTCTGGGCGAAGACGGGGCAAACCGGGGCGCTTCGACAGGTCTTCACCCACTCCTGGGAGCGCGACGGTCTGACACACGCTAAAGTGTCTGTCAGGAAGAGTATTAATTCGAACGGGGCCGCCAACAAACCCCAGGCCGCCCCGCAGTGACGCGAGGGGGTCAGCCATGGGCCGTGGCCGGGCTAAGGCAAAGCAGACCAAAGTCGCACGTGAGCTCAAGTACAGCTCCGCGCCGACCGACTTCGCGAGCCTTCAGCGCGAGCTGTCGGATAGCGATGCTCCGCCCTACTCCCAACCAAGGAGTGGTGCAGTGCTGTCCGATGAGCATGATGCGGACGAGTCGCCGTCTCGTTGGAACGACGAGGACGACGGCTACGACAGCTGGCGCCGCTGACCTGACAGCGACGAAGGGGGAGGCCGGCCGGCCTCCCCCTTCCAGCCGTTCTCAGGTGAGTGACGACAGGCTCGCAGTAGCAGTTACGGCGAATACCTGAATACGCGACGAGCGTCCTGTGCATGCACAGGACGCTCGTCGTGTTCGCTCGCCTCGAGGCCCCGGCCACTCCGAGCCGCCGCGCAATCGCTCCGGGTACGGGTTAACCGATCAGCGACCGGAACAAACCCCCTCAACGCAGCTGAGCCGGGTCGCGGCAATCGCGACCCGGCTCAGTGGTGTTTGTCGTTGCTCAGAACCTGGGGTGGTCGCCCAGCAGCACCGCACGCGGCGCTTCGACATCGGCGGCCTTCTTGACCTGACCCAGTGTCCAGCAGTCGATGTGGCGGGCGGTGAGCACCGCCAGCGCACGATCGGCGTCCTCGGGCGCCACGATCGCGACCATGCCGACGCCCATGTTGAACGTCTTCTCCATCTCGATGCGCTCCACGCGTCCGCGCTGGGCGATCATCTTGAACACCGGTGCCGGGTTCCAGGTGCCACGATCCAGCTCGGCCACCAGGCCCGCGGGCAGCACGCGCGCCAGGTTGGCGGCCAGGCCACCACCGGTGACGTGCGAGAAGGTGCGCACATCGGTTTCGGCGATCAGCGCGAGGCAGTCCTTGGCGTAGATGCGGGTCGGCTCGAGCAGTTCCTCACCGAGGGTGCGGCCGAACTCCTCGACGTGGCCGGTGAGCGACATCCGGTCGATGTCGAGCAGCACCTTGCGGGCGAGGCTGTAGCCGTTGGAGTGCAGACCCGACGAGCCCATCGCGATGACGACGTCACCGGGACGCACCCGGTCGGGACCGAGCACCGAGTCGGCTTCGACAACGCCGACGCCCGTAGCAGACAGGTCGTAGTCATCGGGATCCATCAGACCCGGGTGCTCGGCGGTCTCGCCACCGAGCAGTGCGCAACCGGCCTTGATGCAACCCTCGGCGATGCCGGAGACCAGCTCGGCGACCTTCTCCGGGATGACCTTGCCGATGGCGATGTAGTCCTGCAGGAACAGCGGCTCGGCGCCACACACCACCAGGTCGTCGACGACCATGGCGACCAGATCCAGCCCGACGGTGTCGTGCTTGTCCAGCGCCTGGGCGACGGCGATCTTGGTGCCGACGCCGTCGGTGGAGGCGGCGAGCAGCGGTTCCCGGTATCCGCCCTTGAGCGCGAACAGCCCGGCGAAGCCGCCGATACCGCCCTGCACCTCGGGTCGGCTGGCCTTCCTGGCCAATGGTCCGAACAATTCGACGGCGCGGTCACCGGCTTCGATGCTCACGCCTGCCGCGGCGTAGGAAGCGCCTGCACCGCTGGGTGTCTGTTCAGTCATCGTGGGGGAAAGCTCCAAACCGAATCGGCGGATAGATGCCTAGTAACTCTAAGCGATCCGCCAGTCCGGGTGTCGTGCGGCTCCTAGCTCATTGTTCCTCGCTCGGTGGCGAATGTCGGCGCTTCGCGCAGGTCGGCGGCGATCTCGGCGCGGCGGCGCCGCTGTTCGACCGGGTCGGGGACCGGAACGGCGGCAACGAGGCGGCGGGTGTACTCGTGGTGCGGGTTGCGCAGGATCTGTTCGTTGTCGCCTTCCTCGACGCAGGATCCCTCGCGCAGGACCATGATCCGGTCCGCCAGCTGGTCGACGACGGCGAGGTCGTGGCTGATGAACAGACACGCCCAACCGCAACCACGCTGCAACTCGGCGAACAGCTCGAGCACCGCCGCCTGCACCGACACATCCAGCGCACTGGTCGGCTCGTCGGCCACGAGCAGATCCGGGTCGAGCACGAGCGCCCGCGCCAGACTGGCCCGCTGACGCTGCCCACCGGACAGTTCGTGGGGATATCGGTTTTCGGTGCCCGCGGGCAGCTGCACGTCGTCGAGCATGTGCCTGACCCGCTCGCGGATGCTCGCCTTGTCGCCGATGCCGTGCACGACCAGGGGTTCGGCGACGCATTCGCCGACGGTCAGGCGCGGGTTGAGCGACCCCGCCGGGTCCTGGAACACGAACCCGAACCGCCGCCGGATCGGCCGCAGTTTTCGCTGGGACAGCTCCGCGATGTCCTGGCCACGAATCAGCACGTGCCCCTCGCTCGGCCGCTGTAGCGCGGCCACACAGCGCCCGATGGTCGACTTGCCCGACCCCGACTCGCCGACCAGCCCCAGGGTCTCCCCCGGCCTGATCTGCAAGCTGACGCCGTCGACCGCACGGAAAGCGGGCCGCCCGAACGGCCCGGGGAACGTGACCACCAGATCCTTCACATCCAGCACCGGCGCGACCGTCCGGTCGACCGCGGGCCGCTCGATAGTCGCCGCACCCAGATGCGGAACAGCATCGAGCAGCGCCTTGGTGTAGTCGGCCTTCGGGCTCGCGAACAGCTCGTGGACGGGCGCCTGTTCGACCACCTCGCCCGCGCGCATCACCACCACCCGGTCGGCCAGGTCGGCGACGACACCCATGTTGTGGGTGATCAGCACGATCGCGCTGCCGTGCCGATCACGCAGATCCCGCAGCAGTTCCAGGATCTCGGCCTGCACGGTGACATCGAGCGCGGTGGTCGGCTCGTCGGCGATGATCACCTTCGGCTCACACGAAATGGCGATCGCGATCATCACGCGCTGCTTCTGCCCGCCGGAGAGCTGATGCGGGTAGTAGTCCACCCGATGCTCGGGATCGGGCAGCCCGACCGTGCGCAGCAGCTCGATCGCTTTGGCCTTGGCGGCTTTTCGGCTCATCCCACTGTGCGCGCGCAGTGCCTCACAGATCTGGAACCCGACCGTGAACAGCGGGTCGAGCGCACGCGCCGGTTCCTGGAACACCATCGACACCTCGCCACCGCGCAGTGCGGTGAGCTGACGTTCGGTCATCGAGGTGACCGGCCGATCGCCGATGGTGATCAGCCCGCGCACCGACGCCGAATGCGGCAGCAGCCCGATCGCGGTGCGCGAACTCACCGACTTGCCCGACCCGGACTCCCCGACGATGGCGAGCACCTCACCGGGGAACACCTCGTAGGACACATTGCGCACCGCGTTCACGGGGCCGCTGTCGGTCGAAAAGGTGACCGAAAGGCCCGAAACAGCCAGTGCGGCAGTCTTCTCACTCATCGACTGTTTCCTTGTCTGCCGAGGTGACCGCACGCCTGGTGCGCAGCAGCGGATTCAGCGTTTCGTCGAGGCTCTCGCCGACCAGCGTCATCCCGAGTACCACCAGCACGATCGCGGTTCCGGGGAAGATCGAGGTCCACCAGATGCCGTTGGAGACATCGTTGAGCGCCTTGTTCAGGTCGTAGCCCCACTCGGCGGCCTGGGTCGGCTCGATGCCGAATCCGAGGAAGCCGAGCGCAGCGAGGGTGAGGATGGCGTCGGCGGCGTTGATCGTGACGATCACCGGCAGCGAGCCGGTGACGTTGGACAGGATGTGCCGGAACATGATTCGCGCCGTCGACGCGCCGGTCACCCGGGCGGCGTCCACATACGGCTCGGTCTTCACCGCGACCGTCGCGTTGCGCACCACCCGGAAGTACTGCGGCACATAGACAACCGTGATCGCGATGGCCGCCGACAGCATGCCGCCGAGACTGCTCGACGTACCACCGGCGACGACGATCGACACCACGATGGCGAGCAGCAGCGACGGGAACGCGTAGATGGCGTCCATGATCAGCACCAGTGTCTTGTCCACCCAGCGCCCCACATACCCCGACAGCAGGCCGAGCGGCACCCCGATCAGCAGCGACAGCGTCACCGAGATCGCGATCACCAGCAGCGCGGTGCGTGCGCCGAACAGCACCCGTGAGAGCACGTCCTCGCTGCGCACCGAGGTTCCGAACCAGTGCTCGGCCGACGGACCCTGCTGCGGCACGAAAGCCACACCGTCAGCGGTGTTCTGGGCCAGCCCGTAGGGCGCGAGCAACGGCGCGAACGCCGCCACGAGCACGAACACCGCGACCAGCACCAACCCGGTGATGAGGGTGACCCGTTGCAGTCCAACGGTTTTCGACAACAGCTCGGCGCCGGGCAGACGCCGGCGTTTCACAGCGGTGCCCATCTAGAACCTCACCCTCGGGTCGATCAGCGCGACGATGGCGTCGACGACGAAGCTCATCACCGCGACGACCAGCGCGATGAACGCCACGATGCCCTGCACCGCGATGAAGTCGCGCGCCCGCAGATACTCGGCGAGCTGATAGCCCAAGCCTTTCCACTCGAACGTGGTCTCGGTGAGCACCGCGCCGCCGAGCATCATCGCGATGCACATGCCCATCACCGTGATGATCGGGATCAGGGCGTTGCGCACCGCGTGCCTGCCGGCGACCACCCGCGTGGACAACCCGCGCGCCCGCGCCGCCTCGACGAAATCGCTGCGCAGCGTCTGGATCAGGTTCACCCGCACCAGCCGCAGGAAGATGCCGCCGGTGAGCAACCCCAATGCCACCGCGGGCAGCACCGCGTGTTCGAGCACGTCGAGCACATAGGACGGTTCGCCGTAGAGGATCGAATCGACGATCAGGATGTTCGTCTTCGGCGAAACATGTTGCAGCGCGAGCTCTACATCCGTGCTGGCCCGCCCGCCGACCGGGAACCAGCCGAGCCACACCGAGAAGATCAGCTTGAGCAGCATGCCGACGAAGAACACCGGCGCGGCGTAGGCGAGCACCGCGGCGAACCGCAGAAACGCGTCCGAGGGCGTATCCCGGTGTGTCGCCGCGTATCTGCCCAGCGGAACGCCGACAGCGAACGCGACGAGCAGGCCCCAGAAGACGAGTTCGAAGGTGGCGGCACCATAGGTGATCACCACCTCGCTGATCTGCTGGTTGTCCTGGGTCCGCCCGAAATCACCGTGCAGAAAACCGGTGATGTACTCCCAATATTGCGTCAGGATAGGGCGATTGAGCCCCGCGGCTTCCTTGCGGTCCTCGATCTGATCCTGGGTCAGTCGACCTCCCATGGCCGCGCTGATCGGGTCGCCGATCACCCGCATCAGGAAGAACACCACTGTCACCAGCAACCACGCGGTCGGCAGAATCAGCAACAGCCGAATCAGCAGGTACCGCAGCAAAGCCACCTGGCGGGAACCCCTGCCGCGCATCCACCCGAAACGCTGCGCCCGGACCGGTGATCCGGGCGCAGCGGCAACGTCGCTCACTTGCGCGTCGCCTACTTGCTCAGCACCGTGAAGCGGAACTTGAACGAGCCGTCGAGGGTCTGATCGACACCGTTGACGCCCGGCTTCGATACCGCGACCTGCTTACCCGAGAGCAGCGGCAGGGTCGGCAGGAAGTTCTGCGCCAGATCGGTCTGGATCTTCTTCAGGAGCTCGGTCCGCTTCGCCGGGTCGGATTCGGTGGCCTCGGCGGTCAGCTGAGCGTTGATGCCGGGGTTCTCGAAGTGCGACTGCAGGAAGTTGTTCGGGCCGAAGAACGGCGTCAGGTAGTTGTCGGCGTCCGGGAAGTCAGGGAACCAGCCGAACTGGTACATCGGGTAACCGTCGGAGGCACGCTCCTTCTGGTAGGTCACCCACTCGGTGGACTGCAGGTTCACCTTGAACAGGCCGGAGGCCTCGAGCTGGGACTTGACCGCCGCGTACTCCTCCGAGGAGCTGGAGCCGTAGTGGTCGGGGTTGTACTGCAGGTTCAGCGTCACCGGGGTGGCGACGCCCGCGTCGGCGAGGAATTTCGCGGCCGCGGCCTTGTCCGGCTTGGCGCCGTAGAGATCCTCGAGCGGCTCGGCCGAACCGGCCATGCCCGCGGGCACGTAGCCGAAGGCGGGCTGGTAGGTGCCCTTGTAGACGCCGGCGGCCAGCGCCTCGCGGTCGACGGAGGACGCGAATGCCTTGCGTACGGCCAGCTTCTGCTCCGGCGTGTCGCCCGGCATGGTGTTCATGTTGAACACGACGTAGCGCAGCTCGCCGCCGGGGCCGTCGGTGACCTTCACCTTGGAATCGGCTCGCAGGGAGTCGATATCGGTGGGGGTGAACGAGCGGTAGCCGACGTCGATGGCGCCGTTGCGCAGGTCCAGCTTCAGGTTGTCGGAGGTGGCGTAGTACTTGGTCGACACCGTGGTGTTCTTCGGCGTGCCGAGGATGCCCTGGTAGTCGGGGTTGGCCTGGTACTCGACCAGTTTGTTCTTGTCGTAGCTGCTGATCGTGTACGGCCCGGAGTAGCCCTTGGCCTTGACGACCTCGTCGTCGGTGGCGACCTTGTCGGCGGGCAGCGACTTCTCGTCGACGATCGGCCCGGCCTGGGTCGGCAGGATCGTCGGGAAGGTCTGATCATTGGCGACCTTCAGGGTGAACGCGACGGTGAGATCGTCGATCACATCGGTCTTGTCGAGATTGCCGAGCAGCGACGCGGGACCGTGCGGGTCGTTGATCTTGACCATCCGGTCGAAGGAGAATTTCACGCTCTTGGCGGTCAACGGGTTACCGTTGGCGAATTTCAGGCCGGACTTGATCTTGCAGGTAAAGACCGTGGGAGTGGTGAATTCGCACTTTTCCGCCGCATCGGGCTTGGGCGTGGTATCGCCCGGCGCGAAGTTCAGCAGATAGGAATAGATCTGGTTCTCCACCAGCAGCGAACCGTTGTCGTACGCCGCGGCGGGATCGAGCGAGAAGATCTTGTCGGTGGTGCCGACGACCAGGCCCGCACCGGAGCCCGCTTCATCGGTGCGGCCAGCGCCGCAACCGGCCAGCGCGGCGGCGACAGCGGCAGTAATACCCACCGCGGCAATCTGTTTCGCGCGCATACTTCGTGCCTTGTTCAACATCAGGTCCCATTCTCGAACGCCGCGCAGCCGTCGCACCCGGATCACAGGAGCGACGACTACATGGTGAGCTAGCGATATATCGAGGGACCGTACAGGTGAACCATTACCGGCCAGTTTCAAATGGTCCGAAACATTGCTGCCATGTTATGAACTAATCTTACGAAATTGCGGGTCACCGGAATACTCTCGTACACAACACAAAAGGGGCCGATCAGGTTTATCCTGTCGGCCCCTCACGCTACGCCGCTTCAGATTCAGCGAAGGTTCGGCGCGAAGCACTCACGCGGTCGTGGCTGTATACGGCTCCGCTGCCGCGTCATCCGGTTCGGCTGTGTGCCGGATTCGGTACAGGACGTCCTCGAGCTGCACGATCTGCGCTTCGTCGAACAGTCCATCCGGGCCGGTCCGGGCGATGCTCGTGAACGGCTGGTCGTAGCGGCTGTCGATGTCGAGCAGCCCACGGCGCGCGATCGCTTCTTTGATCTTGCCGAGGAAGCGGAGCTGATTGACGGAGAGGTTCTGGCCATCGAACACCGCGAACGCGTCATCGACGGCGCTACCGTGCAGGCCCGCCAGGGCGCGGGCGAACAAGCCGAGACCGCCATGGGCCTGTTTGGCTGCCTCGACAACGCACGATGCTCGGCGGGTCGTCCTGACGCGCCGAGAGCTGTTCGCGTGGATCGCGCACGGGCACATACGTTCCCGCCATGCCCAGCTACCTACACGAGGGTCTTCTGGAGTTGTTTCGCGCTGACCTGACTCTCGCTCCGACGCTGCTCGATGAAGCTTGCGACCTGTCCGTGCGGGCTACGTCGGTGCATCCGCCGAGCCGTGTGACTTCTCCGACGTCGGCCCCAAGGAATTCCGTGGCGATCTGGCACTGAGCCTGCACGACGTGGATGGCGCCGCAGTCCTTGGCATCTGTGTTGAAGTGCAGCTTTCGAGGAAGGATCAGAAGCGGTGGAGCTGGCCGGTCTATGTGGCGACGCTGCGCGCCCGGCTGAAGTGTCCAGTAGTGCTGTTGATAGTCGTGCCCAACAGCGAGATCGCCGCCTGGGCGGGGAACCCGATCGAAATCGGGCATCCGGGCTTCGCGCTGCGGCCACTGGTCATCGGCCCGGGTGACCTGCCCTTGGTCACCGACCCGGCCGAGGCCGCGTCATCGCCGGAACGAGCGGTCTTGTCAGCGATGGCCCACGGCGACGGTCCGCACAACAAAGAGGTGTTTCAGTCCCTGCTCACAGCGTTGATGAAGACCGATGACGAACGTGCGCGGATG
The DNA here is from genome assembly GCF_052814245.1 of Nocardia sp. IBHARD005. Taxonomy (NCBI): domain Bacteria; kingdom Bacillati; phylum Actinomycetota; class Actinomycetes; order Mycobacteriales; family Nocardiaceae; genus Nocardia; species Nocardia sp. IBHARD005. The sequence goes on along the minus strand of NZ_CP199935.1, from coordinate 635,865 downwards.
TACCATGATCTGGTCGATGAGGTTTTGTCCGAGGCGGCCAGCCGACGGTTGGAGGAACTGATGACCATGACCTACGAATATCAGGGTCGGATAGCGCGCAAGTACGTCGCGCAAGGCCTCGAAGAGGGTGTTGCGACCAGCATCTTCACCGTGCTCAGCACTCGTGGTTTGGTTGTGTCCGATGCTCAGCGCCTCGAAATCGAGCAGTGCCGAGATATTTCCCAGCTGAACGAGTGGCTGAGCCGTGCAGTCACAGCCGCCACCTGCGCGGACGTTTTCGGCTGAGCGTCCCCGCGCGAATCACGGACGCCGACTCAGCCCCGGAACCGTCCGAGTTCCAGGGCTGAGTTGGTGATGCTTCCTAGGGGCGACTGAGCGCGTCCACGTTTGCGTTCTCGCCCAGCAGCTTCGACTCGGCCTTGCCCGAGAGCATCCCCTCGAGCACGTTCTTGCCGATGGCGGCCTCCGGCGGCAGTTCGATCGGGTAGTCGCCGGTGAAGCAGGCGGTGCACAGGCGCGAGCGCGGCTGTTCGGTGGCGGCGATCATGCCCTCGGTGGAGACGTAGCCGAGGGTGTCGGCGCCGATGGAGCGGCGCACGTTCTCGACCATGTCGGCGTAGCTGTCGTCGGCGCCGGTGCCGTTGGCGATCAGCTCCGCGCGCGAGGCGAAGTCGATGCCGTAGAAGCAGGGCCACTTCACCGGCGGCGACGCGATGCGCACGTGGATCTCGAGCGCACCGGCCTCACGCAGCATGCGGATCAGCGCGCGCTGGGTGTTGCCGCGCACGATGGAATCGTCGACGACGATCAGCCGCTTGCCGCGGATCACTTCCTTCAACGGGTTGAGCTTGAGCCGGATACCCAGCTGACGAATCGTCTGGCTCGGCTGAATGAAGGTGCGGCCCACGTAGGCGTTCTTCATCAGACCCTGGCCGTACGGAATGCCGGAGCCCTGGGCGTAACCGACCGCGGCGGGCGTGCCCGACTCGGGCACCGGGATCACCAGGTCGGCGTCGACCGGATGCTCCTTGGCCAGCTTGCGGCCGATCTCCACGCGGGTGGAGTGCACCGAGCGGCCGGCGATCGTGGTGTCGGGACGCGCCAGGTACACGAACTCGAAGACGCAACCCTTGGGTTCGGGATTGGCGAAACGCATGGAGCGCACGCCCTCGGAGTCGATGGCCAGCAGCTCGCCCGGCTCGATCTCGCGGACGAACGCGGCGCCGACGATGTCGAGCGCGGCGGTTTCGGACGCGACGACCCAGCCACGATCGAGCCTGCCGAGCACCAGCGGGCGCACGCCGTGCGGGTCACGCGCGGCGTAGAGGGTGTGCTCGTCCATGAAGGTGAGGCAGAACGCGCCGCGCAACTGCGGGAGCAGTTCCATCGCGGCGGCTTCGATGCTGGAGTCCGCCGAGGCGTGCGCCAGCAGCGCGGTGACGATATCGGAGTCGGAGGTGGCGCCGGTCATCTGCGGGCGGCCATCGATCACCCCGGCGCCGATCAAGCCGAGTTCGCGTGCGCGACCGGCCAATTCAGCGGTGTTCACCAGGTTGCCGTTGTGGCCGAGCGCCAGGCCGGAGCCCACGGAGGTGGTGCGGAAGATCGGCTGCGCGTTCTCCCAGGTGACGCCACCGGTGGTGGAGTAGCGACAGTGTCCGACGGCGATATGCCCCGGCATGGCCGCGAGAGTCTGCTCGTCGAAGACCTGGGACACCAGGCCGAGATCCTTGAAGACCAGGATCTGTGAACCATCGGAAACGGCGATTCCGGCCGCCTCCTGCCCGCGATGCTGCAGGGCGTACAGGCCGTAGTAGGTGAGCTTGGCCACGTCTTCGTCGGGAGCCCAGACGCCGAAGACGCCACACTCCTCGCGAGGGTCGTGTTCGATCTCGTCGGGGGTATTGGGCGTGGGGACGTTGGTCACCGTTTGCTCCCTGTTCGGGCGGGCTGGGGGAGTGTCAAGTCAGTGCACGGATGCGTCGACTGTTACTCCCCGGTTGCGTAGGGCTGGGCGCACTCGTCATTCTACGGGTGAATCATGGGCAGGTAGTACGCGCGCCCGCATCCCGGCAGCAATCCACGGTCCTGATCCCGCCGATCGGCCACAAAGAGCTGTTACGGTGCGGATCGTGACGACCGACGACAGCGCACACGATGCACCCCGTGGAACCGGGTCGAACAGTGAAAACGCCAGCTCGGAGCCAGCTGATTCCCAGCAGGCCCCCCTCGGCGAAGCGACGTTCGCCACACCGGTCCTCGATTGGCGTCACTGGCTCCGGATTGTGCTCTCGCCGACTGCGGTGCTGACCGCGCTCACCGCCCTGCTCGGCGTGATGTACCTCGGCTATATCGCCGACCCGGAGAAGAATCTGCACGACTTCCCGATCGCGCTGGTCAATTCCGATGTCGGTGACGTCATGGGCTCGGGCGATCAGCAACGGCAGGTCGATTTCGGCAAGCAGATCGCGGACGCGCTCGTCGCCGGCGTGCCCGCCGACAAGGTGGACCTGCGCGTCGTCGGCAAATCGGAGTCCGAGCATTTGCTGCGCACCGGACAGGTGTACGGCGCGATCGTCATCCCCGGCGATTTCAGCAAACGCCTGGGTATTCTCGGTACGGGCAGCATCGTGCCCGGTGAGATGGAACGGCCGATCATCACCCTGCAGGCCAATCCGCGCATGGGCGCCTACGGCGTCGGGATCATGGAGCGCATCGGCAATCAGGCGCTGACCGAGGTCGACAAGCAGGTCGGCCGCCAACTCACCGAGCAGGTCAAGGCCACCCTGGCCGAGACACCGCCGGGCGCACCGGTGCCGCAGGTGTCCGGCGCGGCGATGCTCACCCTCGAGAATCCGATCGATGTGGTCGCGCAGGACTTCCGTCCGCTGCCGAGCGGCACCGGGATCGGCCTCACCTCGTTCTTCTACGCGCTACTGGTGCTGCTGGCCGGCATGATCGGGGCGATGGTCATCCACACGATGACCGACTCCCAGCTCGGCTTCATGCCCACCGAGTACGGCCCCTGGTCCGTCCACTATCCGCCGACCCCGATCTCGCGCTTTCGCACCCTGCTCATCAAGTGGGGGGTATCGGCGCTGGTCGCGGTGGTCGCTTCGCTGGTATTCCTGCTGGTGGGGAAGGCGGTCGGCATGCCGATCGACGATCCGCTCGCCCTGTACCTGTTCTCGGTGCTCGCCATGATCGCGGTCGGCTGGACCGCGCTGATGACGCTGGCCGCGCTCGGCACCGCGGGTCTGCTGGTGAACCTGACCCTGTTCGTCATCCTCGGGCTGCCGTCCTCCGGCGGTACCGTCCCGATCGAGGCGACCCCGACCTATCTCGCGTGGCTCGCCGAATTCGAGCCGATGCACCAGGTGTTTCTCGGCGTGCGGTCGATCCTGTACTTCGAAGCCGACTACGAGGCGGGTCTGGACCGCGGCATCTGGATGTCGCTGCTCGGCATCGCGATCGCGATCGTCGGCGGCACGATCATCACCCGCTATTACGACTACAAGGGCCTGCACCGCAAGCACACCGCGGCCGCCTGAGCCCGGCGACCCGGTTGCCGCTACCCGGCGGCCGGGTCGGACTTCGCGGGCAACGCCACGATCGGCAGCCACCCCGCGATCTCCCCCGCCCTGGTCCCCGAGGCCGTCAACGCACCGGACTCGGCCGCCGCCTCGAACGCCAACAGCCCCGTGGCCAGCAACAACCACGTCCGCGGATCGGTCTCCACCACATTCGGCGGATTCCCCCTGGTATGCCGAGGCCCCTCGATACATTGCACGGCCACGAACGGCGGCACCCGAACCTCCACCGAATGCCCCGGCGCACTCCCCGCCAACGCCCGCACAGTCCCCTTCACCGCCGCCCCCAACTCCCGCCGCCCCGGCTCCGGCAACGTCGAATCCCGCAACCACTCCCCCACGTCCAACACAGCCGCCCGCACCTGCGCGGGGTCAACCACATTCCGTCCAGCCATACCCGAGACGCTACCGACCTCGGACAACCAGAGCCACCAGCCAGATGTCCGAATTGCACTGTCAACAAGGCGATCGCGCAGTGCAGGGAACAATGCACGGAGGAAGCATGACCACCTACCAGATCGACGTGTCCCGAGATGACCGCTGGTGGATGATCCGAATCCCACAGCTGGACGGTGTCAACGGCAACATCGAAGGCCTCACCCAGGCACGTCGCTACGCCGACATCATCAAGGAAGCAACCGACTACATCTGCACAGTCGCCGACGTGGCTCCCTCGACTATCGAACTCGCAATCACGGCCCATGTAGGCGGTACAGATGTGACGGCCGCCGCGGAAGAAGTCTCACAAGCGCGCGCCGAGGCTGCCCGCCAGGAAGCGCACGCCATGAAGGTCGCGACGGCGACTGCTCGACGACTGGCCACTGACGGCGTACCGGTCCGCGACATCGGCGCTGTACTCGGCGTGACGTTCCAGCGAGCATCACAGCTGGCCAATTCCTGACCCGGTCCTTCCCCTGGCTCGACCACCGATCTATCGCCCCACCGCGCCGGTGGGTGGGGCGCGTCGTACATTCGTCCTATGAGTGTCAACGGTCCCCTCGAGCCGACCACGCTGCGTTTGCGCAGTGCTGACGGGCTGACTCTGGTTGCTGACAGCTTCGGCGCGGAAGACGGGCCGTTGGTCGTGATGCTGCACGGTGGCGGGCAGAACCGGTTCTCGTGGAAGCGGACGGGGCGGGCGCTTGCCGCGGCGGGGATGCGTGTTGTCACCGTCGACGCGCGTGGGCACGGTGACAGTGATTGGTCACCGCAGGCGGATTACTCCAGGTCGGTGATGATCGCCGACCTGCACACCGTGCTCGAGCAGCTCGGCGCGACGCGGGAGGCGGGCGCGGTGGTCGTGGGGGCCAGTATGGGTGGGATCACCGGACTGCTCGCCACGACGAAGCCGGGTGGCAGCGCGATCCGCGCGCTCGTCCTGGTCGACATCGTGCCCCGCTCGGAATCCGCGGGCGTGGAGCGCGTCATGGACTTCCTCGGCAGGCACCGCGACGGCTTCGACACCCTCGGCCAGGTGGCCGACGCAGTCGCCGCCTACCTGCCGCACCGCCCGCGCCCCGACAGTGCCGACGGCCTACTGCGCAGCCTTCGTCAGCGTGACGGCCGCTGGTACTGGCACTGGGACCCCGACCTGATCAGCGACGTCAACGACGACCCGGAAGCCCGCATCGTCGAGATGGAAGCCGCCGCCGAGGCGCTCACCATCCCGGTCCTGCTGATCCGCGGCGGCAAGTCCGACGTGGTCAGCGACGAGGGCGCCGCGGCATTCCTGGCGCTCACGCCGCACGCCCGCCTGGCCGAGATCAGCACCGCGGCCCACACCGCCGCGGGCGACGACAACGACGCCTTCACCGAGGCCGTCGCCGATTTCGTCGCCACGGCCTGACCCCCCCCTGATTACTGCCGTAGCCCGTCGACCCATCGAGCGGCGGTGTACCTGATCTGGACCAAGGCCACCAACTGATCCGAAGAACCTGTCGGTCCCACTCCCTAGAATTCACGGCAGTATCCATGATCGCCACATTCCGGGGGATTGCTCAGTGAACTCGACAGGCCGCAGGCGCCCGTTCGCCAGTCCAGAGCCAACGATCGTCGCGATCTCACGGATCGCGGACCGCGTACTGACTGGTGAGATCGTGCTGCCGAGATACCAGCGCGCCTTCGTCTGGTCACCACATCAGATTCTCGATCTGCTGGACTCGGTCCTGCGTAACTACCCCATCGGCAGCATGCTGCTGTGGGAGACCACCGAACAAATCGCGAGCGAACAGACCGTCGCAGGCCTGGCGGTGGACCCACCGCCTCGCGACCAATCGGTCAGATACATCCTCGACGGCCAGCAGAGACTCGCGAGCATAATCGGCGCGCTGCACGGCGGTACCGGCCTCTGGGACATCGCCTATGACCTGGCAGAGGAACGCTTCTTTCAGCGCACCCCGGACAGCCCGACCGGGCCGCACATCGTCTCCATGCGACAGGTGAGCGCGGCCGGATCCCTCTTCCGGCAGGTGGCCGACTTGTCCCCGGAATTGCGCGAACGTGCCACCGACCTATACGAACAGTTCGCCAATTACCTTGTCCCAGTAGTGACCTTGAAGCACATGTCGGCAGAGGAGTCCTCGCGCGTCTTCGTCCGGATCAACAGCATGGGCACACCGATGAACATCGTCGACGTGGCGCGCGCGGGAACATGGAGTCCGGACTTCGATCTGAAGGAAGAGATCGAATCACTCCTGCGGGTGCTCGACGCGAAGCTCTACGGCCGGGTTGACACCAAGACCATGCTGCGAACGATCGCGGTCGCCGCTGGGTTCGGGTTCTCCGCCAAGGACATCAACCGGCTGCGCGAACTCGACAAAGATCGATTGCGGGCTGCGGTAGACGATGCGGCAAAGGCGGCAGCGCGGGCAGTGGACTTCCTCAGCACACAGATCCGCACGCCGAGAGCCGACGCACTGCCCTACTACAACCAGTTCGCAGTGCTCGTCGAAGTGTTCCGGCAGCTACCGAAACCTTCATCCGGGCAGTTCGATGCTTTGCGTCGGTGGTTCTGGCTCACCGCGAGCGGTGAGTACTTCAAGGGCTGGAGTGACACCCAGATGGTTCCCGACCTGCAAGCCATCACCGCGTTCGCCAGCGGAGAAACCCAGGAATTCGAGACCGGGGCGGCGCTACCCCGCAGCGCCCTGTGGCGACGAAGCGCCTTTTCCAAGCGGAACGCGCCGAGCAAGCTTCTCGCCCTGCTCCTCGCCTACGAGGAGCCCCGGGACCTACTCACCGGGCTACGTATCGACGTAGGCCGGTCGCTATCGTGGCAGAACGACAAAGAGTTCCATCATTTCTTCCCGAAGGCGTTTCTACGGTCGCGAGGAGTAAGTGGTGCGAGGGCGAACGTCTGCGGCAACCTGGTCATGTTGACCTCCCATAGCAATATCTGGGTGACCGACCGAGCACCATCACAGTATCTGCGGGACCTGGCCGACACCGAAGGCGAGGAAGCGCTTCGTGAGCGGTTGCGCACCTGCCTGGTAGAGGAGGACGCCTACCAGGCGGCGTTGCGGGATGACTACGACACCTTTCTGCGCGTGCGATCGGAGACGTTGCACCGGCGGTTGATGGAGTTGATCGGCCAAGCGGCCGGCTCGAGCAATTCTGCCGCGAAGCGGGCGGCGCAATCCATGGCCGATGACAATGCGCTCGAGGAGGACGCGGACCCCGATTCGCTCATCGACGAACCGGTTGACCGTGATTCGGCGGACTGACGGGCGACGGCCGCTACAGCTGGCCGGAGAACGCCGCATCGAGAAGCGCGGTGCGCAGGGTCGCCACTTGTGCTGCTTGCGCTGCGCCGGCCTCGGTAGCCCGTCGAATCAACGTGAGCTGCCTTGCGATACGCCGTTGTTCGGGGAGGTCCGGAAGTGGAACCGGCGTAGCCAGCAGCCGATCGACGTTGACACGTTGACGCCGTGATCCCATGCCTGTGCCCTTGTCCTTGAGCGCATCGTGCAGCCCGGACCAACGCGCTAGGTGAGTGACGTAGTCGATGTCAGCGACCGACTCGTCAATATCGAACGTCGGGAACTCGTGCGAAACGTGAATACCTTCAAATTCGGAGGGTACAACGGCGAGCGAGCCCTCCCAACCAAAAAGCTTGCTGTAGATGAACTGGCCGGTGTGCAATCGGTTGTACCGAGGATATTTGGTTTCGCTCCCCGAGATGATCGGACGATGAAAAAGACCGCGTCCACGGTTGAAAATTCCTGCTGTGCAGTATTTCTCATCCGGTTCCACATTCACAAAGTCGCTAGTTGCGACCAGCACCTCGGAAAGCGGTAACCGGACTCCAACTGGCCGAAATAGAGACTCCATGCACAGATCGGCGATTCGCTTTGAATGTTCTCGAAGAACGCCGAAACGGGCCATCCGAGACATTGCCGCATCAAGCTTGTCCGCAACACGCCGCTGTTCCTCGACATCAGGAAGAGGCACTTTCACACTTAACAGCCGGTGCGGGCTAACCCGTTCTCTGCGAGCACCGATACCTTTTGATTCGCCCTGCAGAATCTTCCAGAACGACGGCCACGAACAGAGGTGTTCGAGATATCGAGGTTCAGCTCCTTCCTTCACTACCTCAAACGTCGGGAACTCAGCTGATGCGCAATACCCGTGAAGCTCTTCGGGCACGAAGGCGATTGCGCCCTCGAATGCCTTTAGCCTACTCATAACAAGGTTTCCTGCACGTAGGCGATTCAGAACCCTATATGAGGTTTCATTTCCGGAGATTACGTCACGAGGGAATACGCCGTTACCGAACCCCCTGACCCCTGCAATGCGGTATTCATCCTCGGCCACCACATCCACCTGTTCTAACGCAAGCGAAAGTCCAAATGCCAGCGGCCGCATCGGGTAGTTAGTCAATGCTCGCGCCAAACTCGTCCCGCAACTCCTGTAGCAGTCCCATGATCTCGCTCTCCGTCTCAAGTAGCTCGTCCGCTAGGTCTGCCGGGGACCGGTGAGTCAGACTTTCCCCGACATGTGGATTCGGGAGGCTGAGATTGAACCAGGCTTCCTCGATCGCCGAGGCCGCTACCCGCCACGAATTCCCGCCTTCCACACGCCCCTCGCGTTTCACACCACCCCACCACTCCACGCACGGTTCGAACTCCTCGACCCGCATCGCTTTCGTTTTGGAATAGCCCTTACGGCCGTCCGGCGGCGCGATCTCGTAGAACCAGACCTCTTCAGTTGGCTGCCCCTTTTCGAAGAACAGCAGGTTCGACGGGATTTGCGTGTACGGCGCGAACACACCCTGGGGTAGCCGGACGACGGTGTGCAGATTGCACTCTTGCATCAGCTTCTTCTTGATGCGGGCACCGATGCTGTTCTCGCCGTTGGCGAAAAGGCTGCCGTTCGGCAGGACGATGGCGCAGCGTCCACCCTTTTTAAGCTGGTCGATAATCGCGTACAGGAACAGCCACGATGTTTCCTGGGTCTGGTACCCCTTTGAGAATTTCTCGACTACTGAACGTTCTTCCTCGCCTCCAAAGGGCGGGTTGGTCAATACCACGTCAACCCGATCCGCAGCTGTGGCATCCCGCATCTGCAGCAGAGCGTTCTCTCGGACCAAGCGAGGCGCGCCAATTCCGTGCAGGAGCAAGTTCATACTTGCCAGCAGGTATGGCAGCGACTTCTTCTCGATGCCGCGAATGTCGTTGTGCAAGCGCCTGCGCTGGGTGTCGGTTTCCACCCGCCGCACCAGATCCTCGTACCCCTGAACCAAGAAGCCGCCGGTTCCGCATGCCGGGTCAAGGATCGACTCCCCTAGTTCGAGAAAGGACTGCTGCACCATGAAACGGTTTACCGGGCGCGGGGTATAAAATTCGCCGGAATCGCCTGCGGCGTCACGCATTTCCTTCAGAATCGACTCGTACAGAAAGGCCATCGTGTGGATGTCATCGGATGATTCGAAGTGGATCTCGTCCACGAGATTCACCAAATCTCGCAGTAACGTCCCCGATTGCATACGGTTGATGACGTCTTTGAAGATGGTCGAGAGAACGTTGCGCGGATCGTCCGCGTCGCCGTCGGCTCCCTTTAGCGCAGCCAGATGCGGGATCAGTTCGTCGTTGACGAATTCTTTCAGCTCTGCCCCACTGAAATCTGGATTCGCCGCCCAATCTTGCCACCGGTACGGCGTTTCGATAGCTAGGCGGTAGTCGGGGTCGAGCAACGCACCCACCTGTTCGACCCGCTGGTCGAATGCCTTGAGGAACAGCAGCCAGGAGAGCTGCGGGAGGCGGTCGAGATCGCCGTTGAGGCCAGCGTCCTTGCGCATGGTGTCGCGCGCCGACTTGATGACCGACGCTAGCCGTGCTCGTGATGTAGTGGCCATGACCGCCTTTTTCCTGGGGGACGCCATCTCAGCCCTTCTTGTTCTGTTCGGTTTCGCCATTGTCGGTTGCCTCGCGCCAGAATTCGCCAACCAAGTCGAACGCGGCGTCGAGTCGAGCGGGCGTTTCAGTGAGGCCCGTCGCCAATTCGGGGTAGGTATGCGCCCAGCCCGGCGGTGGTTCGGGCAGTCTCGTCGGCACTGTATGCGTTGCCCGAACGGCGAACACGTGCCGCACCGTGTCGACTACGGATTTGTCTGGGACCAAACCACTTTCGATGAGGAGTACTACGTCCACCAGATCCTTGACCCTGGTGTTCGGCCGGTCACCGTAGTCACGGGTGAAGGCGTGCAGCTTCTCGGCGAAATGCTGGCGGCGGTCGACCGCTTCGATGTCGCGAGGTGGAGTTCCCGCGAAGCTCAGCGTATTCGGCAGCGGAAGCCGCTCGGTCAGGGCGATTTCCTCACCACGCGCGACGACATCGATCCGTACAGTCGCGAAGATCCTACCCGCTAGGTTGGCCTCGACAGAGAACCGCCAGCCTCCTCGACCAGCGATGTCAGCCTTCAGGTCGATCGCCGGCGAAACCGCGAAGACAAAGCCGTCGGAGTCCTCGTCCAGCGCAAGTGCGTCGATGAGCAGGTCACGTACCGCTGGCCCGTCGAGTTCCGGTTCGTTGTCCGGGCGCGCGGCCAGGTCCATGTCTTTGGTCATCCGCGCTCGGCCGCGTAGCCGGAATTCCATGACCGCCCCACCCTTGAGTACCCAGCCTGCCGTCGGGTCGGCGGCGAGTCTGGTCGCGACTCGATCGAAGACTACGAGGCGACGCCGCCGGGCCAGATCTGTCGCGGTATCGGCTGCCTGCTGTTTGAGTCGAACCTCGAGAGCCCGACGGAGCGCGGTCGCGTCTCGATAGCGGTCAGTCAACGCACCTCCCGGAGTGCACGATCGATACCGAGCTCGGCGCGCGCGCCGAGTAGTTGTGCCCCATGCAGGAGCCGCCGCCGCGTGACCAGACCACGCTCCAGCGCGTCGGCGACGGCAGAGTCCAGCACCTCTTGGTCGTTCTGCGCGGCCGCCGCCTCGATGATCGCTCGGGCTGGCGTCGTCACACGGTAGCCGTCGCGAACCTCGATCTCATCATTGGCGAGTTCGGCCCGGTGCAGAATCACTGCTTCGTCCTTCTGACGAAAGCCAGGCGGAACGGTGAGGTGGATCTGCGAGGGGTTGGCAGTGCCGAGGTCGTGGACCGATAGGGCGGTGGTGTGGGAAACGACAGCGCGCCGCTTACTCCACAAGTACCAGCGGACCAGGTGGTCGTCCTCGCCAGCGGGAAGCGATTCGAACTCACGGAAACGGTAGATAGCACGGTCGACAACCGTCCAGTTGCCATGCGTGGCATGGTAGCGCTGGGTCTGATACGAGTATCCGGCCGCCAACGCCTGAGCCGCGGTGAAGTAGCCCCGCTGCCCGCTGGCTGTCTGCCAGAGGGCGGCCCTGGTGTCGGTACGGTCCCTCAGCACCGACCCACCCTACCAGAGACATATACCTAAAAGTCAACTTTAGTTATAAGAGTTCCGTAGACGCTGAACTAAAGTTCTATTTTAGTTACGAGGCTTCCAGGAGCCGCTTACTCAGCTCGTCAATGGCTTCATGTAGGGCCTTGGCTCCCCCAAAGTGGCCAGTCAGCTCAACCACTGAACCCATCTCGGTGAACGGGCGAACTCCCAGAGTCTCCGGTTTGAGCTGTGCGGAGCCGTGCTCGGCGAACTTCAGCAGCATCTCCTCGAGCACTGCTCGGGCCTGCGGCTGGAACGACTTCAGGAAGTCTCGGTGCTCGTGCAGGAACCGGTTCAGCCGTTCCTCCCGACTCACCAGCGGCAGCCCCCAGGCGACATTGAGCAGCAGGTCGATCGAATCGACATCCGGACTACCGAACTCTTCTGGAAGTTCCTCTGCCGCAACATCAGCAGCGCGCAGGAGCTCCATGAGCGCGCGTCGACTCCTGGCGACCGCCCACTGGGAGCGCAGCTGGTCCGGTGCCAGCTCGAGTTCGACGACACGGTCGCGTACCCACTGCTGGACGGTCACCAGCCGCATTGTCCGACCGTCCGTGTCGAGTTGATAGCGGCGCTCGCCCCACTTGTACACGTACACGCCGTTCACCACGTAACGACGACCCCGGGCCCGGATGAGGTCCACCGCATCCGGGTCTTCTACCCGGTTATTGGCATTCGGCTCATCGAATGCATCACCCGTGCGGTCGTATGCGGGCGCAGGCTCTGCCATCTGTGCCGAATCGAGCTCACCGCCATCGATTGTTTCTTGTGCACTCCCGACCACATGCCCAAGATCATCCGCGATTTCTCGCACTACACGGAGGGGAGGACCGTCGAACCCTGGGTCGTTGAAGAGCCGCGTGGCCTCGACGAAGTCGATGATGTCGAAGGACCCCTTTCCGATCTCTGGGCACAATCGGGTGCCTCGGCCAATCGTCTGTTTGAACTCGGCCATCGAGAGAATCCGCCGGAACAGCACGATATTCCGCACGACGGGCAGGTCGATACCGGTATTGAGCAGCTTCGACGTCACCGCGATCACCGGCTCATCGGAGTCATCCTTGCGGAAGTCATCGAGTAGAGCCCGTCCATGCGAGCCATCCGCGTCGGTGATTCGCACGACATAGTCGTGGTGCGCACCTACTTCCGCCGATGCCAGGTTGAACAGCGCGTTGCGCATCCGCGCGGCGTGGTCGTTGTCCTGGCAGAAAATGATCGTCTTGCCGTGCTTGCCTTGCTCCGCAGTGCTGCGGAGATAGTCGACGATGTATTGCGCGGCAGCCTCGGTGCGCTCCTCGATGACGATGGTCCGCTCGAAGTCCTTCGGGCCATAGACCCCCTCCGGAATCTCGTACCCGTACTTGTCCCGCTGGCCCGGCTCGGTCTGATAGCCCTCCATGTCGACGTTGAAGCGGACGCGGCGCACCCGGTAGGGCGCGAGAAACCCATCCTCGATGCCGTCGGCAAGCGAGTAGGTGTAGACCGGCTCACCGAAGTAGTCGACGGTGTCAGCCTCTTTCCTACTGATCGGAGTCGCGGTCAGCCCGATCTGAGTCGCGGGCGAGAAGTGTTCGAGCACACGACGCCATTGCGAATCGTCCCGGGCACTGCCCCGATGGCATTCGTCGACGATGATCAGGTCGAAGTAGTCGCGCTCGTATCGACGGAAGAGTTCTTCTTCATTGCCCTTTTCCAGTGCCTGGTAGAGGGCGAAGTAGATCTTCCGGCCCCGAACAGGCTCACCGCTGATCTTGTGGACATCATCCTCACCGAAGACGGGCAGAAAGTACTTGTCTTTGGGATCGTCGACCAGCATCGAACGGTCCGACAAATACAGCACTCTCGCCTTACGACCCGAGACCCACTGCGATCCGTGCAGTTTGGCCACCGTTTGCAGGGCAACCATCGTCTTGCCGGTACCGGTCGCAAGCACAAGCAAGATCCGCTTCTGCCCACCGGCGATAGCCGCGAGAGTACTGGCGACCGCGACGCGCTGGTAGTAGCGAACGCGCTTGATGGTGTTGTCCGAGTTTCGCAGCGTGTGATCGTACGGTGCGGCCAGCAGCTCCCGCCCGATATCGGAATCGGCCTTCTGATCGGCCAGGTACCGGTTCCACAGCTCCTCCGGACCCGGGAAACGGTCTATTTCCCGGATTGCCGGGGCAGCACCGCTGTAGTCGATCTCGACGATCTGCCGACCGTTTGTGGCGTACGCGAAAGACAACCCGAGCTTCGCGGCGTACCGACGAGCTTGCTCGACGCCAGCATCGACATCGACGCGGTAGCGCTTGGCTTCGACAACTCCAATGGGCACATCTGGCGCGTACTCCAGAACATAGTCCGCAACCAGCGGATCGCCAGGAATGTGCCGCTTCGGTGTCGCGGTCAACCTTCCGTCGTTGATGCGGAACTGCGGGCGAATCTGCTCGTTGGCCCACCCCGCCTTGGTCAGGGCAGGTATCACCAGTACCCGGCATGTCTCGTCTTCGGTCATCCCCTGCGCAGCAGCCACAGTAGAACAGTAGGCCCGACTGCTGCAGCTGTCATTGCCGCGACTGTGGGAAAGACGCAAATCCCTTCGCTGTCAACCCTATTGACTTGAACTGAGGTCGCCGGCCACCGGTTCGCCATGCGCTCTCGACTAGCGCCGCAACCCGTCGACCCACCGGGCCGCAGCGGGCGCGAGGGCTCCCCCGGCGTTGATTGCGAGGTGCAGGAGGGCGGGTGCGGTGGCACTGCCCGCCCGGCGGCGGAGTTCGGTGAAGACGAGCCCGGCGAGGGTGGTGGCCAGGACCGTCGGGAGTACCGGATCGCCTGCGGCTCTTGCCGGTTGGATGTGCCAGAGGCCGAAGTCGACGGCGCTGATCACCGGGGCGCCGACGCTCTCGGCCAGTACCGGGTCGAGGGTGGCCCGGAAGATCGCTTCTTCGGCTAGGACAGTGCCTACGGGGATGTGCAGGGCAATCCATTCGAGAGTTGACGTTTCTGGTGCGCGGACGGCGATTTCGAGCGGGAGCCGCCGCAGCGACGGAACCGCCAGGGCGACGGCGTAGCCGGTGAACACGATCGCCGCGCTACCCAGCCCCCACCGGAACCCGCTGGCCGACAACCAGTTCGGCCGGCCTCCGAAGAGCTTCGTGTATCCCGTCGCGAAGGCGATGTTCGCCGCGGTGCGCCCGCGAAGGGGAAGATCGAGGGCGGGGAGGACCCGGTTGTTCCACAGCAGCGGAAGAATCAGCGCCGCAGCACTTTCGAGCCGTCTCACTTCACCTCACGCTCGTAGATTTCCGCCGATTCCAATGCGGCACGGATACTTTCGACAACGTCACCGTTCACCCCATCAGGCGCGGCGACGGCCAACCACCCGTCGAGCACCAAACTCCCGTACCGATGCCCGTGCCCGTCCACAACCCCTTGCGCATTGGTGAGATCGGCCGTGACCTGCCAAAACGTCACGAAAGGCGCCCACCGCATCTGGGTCGACACATCGGAACCACGTGGCTCGCTCAACCAATCCGGCTGAGTGAAGATCAGATCGGCCGACCACCACACGATCGGGTCAGAGGGATGTTGCAGGTAGGCGATGCGCGGTGCGCGCCACGGCTCCGAACCGGCGAAATCCGTTGCGTCATCGGCGAATCGAACGACGAGCCCGTCCGCGTACACCGGCGCCACCTCGGGTGACCCCGGATCGCGGCGATCGACGAACTGGCTCCACAACCGATTCGAATTCGGCGGCCCGACCCACAACGCGCCATCGACCTCCTCGCGAAGATCGGCCAGCCCGTCGAACGCCTCCTCCGACCCCTGCGAACCCAGACTCTCCCCATAGACGAACAACTTCGGCCGATGCCCTTCCGGCTGGGCAGACCACCGCTCGTACACCGCCTCGAACAGCTCCCGGCTGGCCGCCGCGGCCTTTTCCCGGTCCGACAGGAACGAGAGCACGCTGGGCAGATACGAGAACTGGGTCGCCACGATCGCCGTATCACCGCCGTAGAGGTACTCCACGGCCCCCGCCGCCATCCCGTTGACCCAGCCGGTGCCGGTGGTCGTGACCACCACCATCGCCGCACGTTCGAAGGCTTTGGTCCGCTCGAGTTCGGCGACAGCCAACTGCGCCGCGGTCTGGTCCCGCGGCACCGACTCCAACCCCACATACGCCCGAATAGGTTCGCGCGCGGTCTTTCCCGTCACCTCGGTGATCGCGGCGGCACTCGGACCGTTGGACACGAACCACCGCCCCTCGAACCCCAATGTCTGCCACGGCGCGAGCGACCCTGTACTCCCCGAACGCTCCGGCGCGATGGGCGCCACCGCGTACGGCGTGGCCCGATCGTTGCGCACGCTGAACGCCGAGTTGGCCACCGCGAAGAACGCCTGCGAGGCGACACCATTGAAGATCGTCACCGTGAGCACGACCAGGACGAGCAACCCGGCGGCCGGCGCCACTTCTCGCGGCACCCGCACCCACCGATTGAGCTGACGAGCCAGCCCGAGCACCATCACCCGCACGGTCCGATACGCGGCCACCACAGCCACCCCGACGGCCACGCTGAGCAGCCCGGTGCGCAGATACGCGGGCGTGGTGGTGCCCGCCATCCCCATCAGCGAGGTGATCTCGCGCTGCCAGCGTGCCGACTGCACCAGCATCACCGCCGCGACCAGCGCACACCCCACCAGCACGGTCGCTTTGATCGCATACCGCAGCCGATCCGACGGGCTGGGAATCGGTAGACGTGCCCGCACCCACCGCCGGAACACCCATTCGAGCACACACCCGAGCCCGTACCCGATCGCGGCGTTGATCCCGCTGATCAGGCCCTGGAAAAGCCAGTCACGCGGCACCAGCGACGGCGTCACCGAGAGCCCGAAGAACAGCGTCGCCAGCACCAATCCGACATAGTTCAGATCGACGGCGTCCTCCACGCGCCGCGCGACAACGCCGCCGCGCGCACGCAGCATCGCGGAAGTCGAAGCGCGCTCGGTCACCGCCCCAGTATGGCGGCCGGTACCGACAATCAACCGGATTTGTGACTGCGGAGCCGCTCACAAACTACGTACCGCACTCGAGTAGTTGTACGCGCGATCGCGCAGCGCCAGATCAGCACACTGAGAACCATGAGCACAAACACCAAGCCGAAGAACACCTCGGCCTACATGGCCCAGGCCGCGATCGCGTTCGCCGTCAGCCTGTTCGGGACCGGCGCCGGCATCGCCTACCTGCCGTTGGACGGCTGGCAGCGCGCGTTCCTGGCGATGTCGGGCCTGTTCCTGGTGACCAGCTGCTTCACCCTCGCCAAGGTCGTGCGCGACCAGCAGGAGACTCAGTCACTGATCGGGCGGATCGACGAGGCACGGCTGGAACAGCTGATCGCCGAACACAATCCGTTCAAATCGGTGTCGTGAGCCGAACCGCCGGGTGCCGATCGAGGGGTTCGGCGCCCGGCGGTTCGTCACTTCAGCTGATGCTCGGTAGCCATGGATTCCTCGAGGAACACGCGAATCCGATCCGCCAATTCCGGTGTGTAGTCCGGTGGTTGGGCCACCGCCGCCCACGCGTCGGGCACCAGGTTGCCGTAGTTGTGACCGTGCCCGTCCGAAACCGTCTGCGCGCGGGGCAGATCCGCCGCCACCTGCCAGAACGTGACGATCGGGTACCACGACATCGCCGGCGACACATCGGGTCCGCGCTTCTCCCGCAACCAATCCGGGCTCGAGAACAGCAGATCCGGCGACCACCACACCACCGGGTCGGAGGCGTGCTGCAGGTAGACGATGCGCGGGTCGTTCCAGGCGGGCGTCGGCTCGGCGAGCTGATCGGCATTCGCCGCGAACCGCACCGACATTCCGTCGGCGTAGATCGGGGTGATCTCCTCGGTGCCCGGGTCACGCCTGGTCACGAATTCCGACCACAGCCGGTTGGAGTTGGGCGGGCCGACCCAGAGCACGCCGTCGGTGCGGTTACGGATATCCGCCAGACCGGAGAACGCGCCCTCCGACCCTTGCGAACCGAGGCTCTCGCCGTAGACGAGCAGCTTGGGCCTGGCGTCTTCGGGCAGCGCCGACCAGCGGTCGTACACCTTGTCGAACAGCGTGCGCCCCATGGTCATCGACTTGTCCCGGTCGGACAGGAACGACAGCGCGCTGGGTAGATACGAGTACTGCGTGGCCACCAGCGCGGTGTCGCCGCCGAACATCAACTCGACCGCCTCGGCACTGGTCGTATCGACCCAGCCGGTGCCGGTGGTACTGATCACCACGAGCACTTCGCGCTCGAAAGCTTTGGTGCGCTCGAGTTCGGCGATGGCCACATCGGTCTGCGCCTCGGCTCCGTCCCCTGATTCCAGCCCCGCGTAGACCCGAATCGGTTCGCGCGCGGGCTTTCCGGTGACCTGGCCGATCGCCAGGGCGGTCGGCGCGTTCGCCACGAACCACCGCCCCTCCGAACCAAGGGTGTCCCACTTGGCCAAAGAGTCAGGGCTGCCGGAACGTTCGGGCAGCGTCGGCTGCACCGCATTCGGCGAGGTGTGGCTGTTGCGCGCGCTGAACGCCGAATTGGCCACGGCGAAAAAGCCTTTCGCCAGCACGCCGTTGAACAACATCGCCGCGGCCACCACCACGACGATCACCCCGAGCGGCCGCGCGAACGCGGCCGGAATCCGCACCCACTGGTTCAGCGCGCGCGTCACCACGCGCACCAGCCGAACCACCAGCCGCGAGATCCAGATCAGCAGACCCACAACGACCGCGCCGACCAGCACCGTCCGCGGATAGCCGGCGTCCGACACCGGCTCCATCCCCATCAGATCGGTGATCTGCCGTTGCCACTGGGCGGACCTGATGCTCATCAGCACCGCGAAGACCAGACACGCCAGCACGATCGCGCTCTTCACCGCGACCAGCAACCAGCTCGGCCGCCGAGCCAACGCCGTGCGCACCTGCGCGGGCCAGTGGATCCGCGGCGCGATCCACTGGCGCCAGGCGAAGGCCAGCGCGCAGCCGAGCCCGTAGCCGATCGTCGCGTTGATTCCGCTGACCAGCCCCTGGAAGAACCAGTCACGCGGCAGCAGCGAGGGCGTCAGCGACAGTCCGAAGAACATCGTGGCCACGATCAATCCGGCGTAGTTGGGATGAAAAAACCTCTCCACCAGGTGAATTACCCTGATGAAGAGGTTATCGCGAACTGCCGGTGGAGAAGCCGAGCTCGTATCCTCAATGGTCACAAGCTCGACTCCTCTTTTTGATCAGGCTTTCGCCAGCTCGGGCGGCCTGCGTGGTGACGCTGCGCTACCGCCTCCGCCCGCTGACCGATCAGGCGATGTGCGCTCCGAACAGCTTAGGCAGCGTGCCCTCGAACGCCTCACGCAATTCGGCGAGCGTCACGGAGAACTGACCCTGCACCTCGACCGAATCCGAACCCTGGTCCACCACGCCGATGCGCACCCACGGCAGCTGCCGCGCGTCGCACATCTTGGTGAAGCGGGTCTCCTCCGAGCGCGGCACCGCGACGAGCACGCGCCCGGCCGACTCGGAGAACAGCTGCACGAACGGGTCGGACCCCTCGGGAAGCACGATGCGGCAACCGGTTTCGCCTGCCAGCGCCGCCTCGATCACGGTCTGCGCCAGGCCACCCTCCGACAGGTCGTGCGCGGCGGAGATCATGCCGTCGCGCGAACCCGAGGTGAGCACCTCCGAGAGCAGCTGCTCGCGGGCGAAGTCGACCCGCGGCGGCACGCCACCGAGGTGATCGTGGACGACCTGCGACCAGATCGAGCCGTCCAGCTCGTCGCGGGTCTCACCGAGCAGGATCAGCGACTCACCCGGCTCGAGGCCGAGGCCGGTCGGGATGCGGCGGTGCACATCGTCGATCACGCCGAGCACGCCGACCACCGGGGTGGGCAGGATGGCGTCCTTGCCGGTCTGGTTGTAGAAGCTCACATTGCCGCCGGTCACCGGAATGCCAAGGGCCGCACAACCATCCGCGAGACCGCGCACGGCCTGCTGGAACTGCCACATCACGCCCGGATCCTCCGGCGAACCGAAGTTCAGGCAGTTGGTGACGGCCTTGGGGGTGGCCCCGGTGGTGGCGACATTGCGGAACGCCTCGGCCAGCGCCAGCTGCGCGCCGGTGTACGGGTCGAGCTTGGTGTAGCGGCCCGACGCGTCGGTGGCCAGCGCGATACCGCGGCCAGAGGACTCGTCGATGCGCACGACGCCCGCGTCGGCGTGCTCGGCCAGCACGGTGTTGCCGCGCACGTAGCGGTCGTACTGCTCGGTGATCCAGCGGCGGCTGCACAGCTGCGGGCTCGAGATCATCGTGAGCAGGGTCTCGCGCAGCTCGTCGCCGGTTTTCGGCCGGGTCAGGGTGGCGGTGGTGTCGGCGATCAGCGCGTCCTGGGTGTCGGGACGCTGCACCGGGCGCTCGTAGACCGGGCCCTCGTGGGCGACGGTGCGCGGCGGCACGTCCACCACGGTCTCGCCGTGCCAGGTGATGACGAGGTGGTCGCCGTCGGTGACCTCACCGATGTCGGTGGCCAGCACGTCCCACTTCTTGCAGACGGCCATGAACGCGTCCACGTTCTCCGGCGTCACGACCGCGCACATGCGCTCCTGCGACTCACTCGACAGGATCTCGGCGGGGGTCATGTGCTTGGCGCGCAGCGGGACCCTGGTCAGGTCGATGTGCATGCCGCCGTCGCCCGCCGCGGCGAGTTCGGAGGTGGCGCAGGACAGTCCGGCGCCGCCGAGGTCCTGGATGCCGACGACCAGCCCGGCCGCGTACAGGTCGAGGCAGCACTCGATGAGCACCTTCTCGGTGAACGGGTCGCCCACCTGCACGGCGGGCAGCTTCTTGCGGCCGGTGCCGGACTCGTCACCGGAGAAGGAGTCCGAGGCGAGCACGGACACCCCGCCGATGCCGTCGAGGCCGGTGCGCGCGCCGAACAGGATGATCTTGTTGCCCGCGCCGGAGGCGAAGGCCAGGTGCAGGTCTTCCACGCGCATCACGCCCGCGCACAGCGCGTTCACGAGGGGGTTGCCCTGGTAGGAGGCATCGAACACGGTCTCGCCGCCGACATTGGGCAGGCCGAGGGAGTTGCCGTAACCGCCGACGCCGCGCACCACACCGTCGACCACGCGACGAGTGTCGGGGGCGTCGGCCGCGCCGAAGCGCAGCTGGTCCATCACCGCGATCGGGCGCGCGCCCATGGCCATGATGTCGCGCACGATGCCGCCGACACCGGTGGCCGCGCCCTGGTAGGGCTCCACGTAGGACGGGTGGTTGTGGCTTTCCACCTTGAAGGTGACGGCCCAGCCGTCGCCGATGTCGACCACGCCGGCGTTCTCGCCGATCCCGGCCAGCATGGAGGCCTTCATCTCGTCGGTGGTGGTTTCACCGAAGTAGCGAAGGTGCACCTTGGAGGACTTGTAGGAGCAGTGCTCGCTCCACATCACCGAGTACATCGCCAGCTCGGCATCGGTGGGCCGACGGCCCAGAATCTCCTTGATGCGGGCGTACTCGTCGTCTTTGAGACCGAGTTCCTTGTACGGCTGCGGAGCATCCGGGGTGGCTGCGGCGGTAGCGACGGTGTCGACCTGCAGTGTCACGGGAGACCAGGGTCCTTTCGGCCGGGGGGAACTTGATCTGCAGAGTCTAATGGTTGCGGGGTAGCCGCCTGCCGCCCGTCCTGCCCTCACGCTGGGAAGGTGGCTGGATTCGGTCTGGTCACACTTGCGGTTGGGGCATTGGAGTACCCGTTACTCTGGCGCCGTGAACGAAAGTCCGGGGGTTACCGAGCAGGTCGAGCCGCCTGCTCCCGCGCAGGGTGCGGAACCGAGCTCTAGCCCTGTGGAACAGAATTCCGACCACCCGGACCGCCAACGACGCCGGCTGATCGCCGCCGTCGGATTGTTCGTGGTCTCCGCGGCCGTCGCGCTGCTCGCACACTGGTGGCACGGGTTCATCGACCTGCAGGTCTACCGCAACGGCGCGCGCGTGTGGCTCGACGGCGGCGACCTGTACGGCCCGATGCCGCCGGTGTACGGGCTCGGCCTGCCGTTCACCTATCCCCCGCTGGCCGCGATGTTCTTCGTGCCGCTGGCCTTGATGCCGCTGGTGGTGGCCGAGGTCGTGGTGCTGCTGACCTCGCTGGCGAGCCTGGGAATCGTGCTGTGGCTGGTGCTGGTTCGCGTGCGTCCCGAACTCGACCGGGTCTCGGTACTCACCGTGGTGATCGCCGGACTGGCCCTCGCCCAGTACCTCGAGCCGGTCCGCCAGACCTTCAACTTCGGTCAGATCAACCTGATCCTGATGGCCGCGGTCGCCATCGACATTCTCGCGCGCAAGCCGTTCTTGCCGCGCGGGATGCTGATCGGCATCACGGTGTCGATCAAGCTGATTCCGGCAGGCTACCTGCTGTATTTCCTGATCCGCCGGGACTGGAAGGCCGCGGCCACCATGGTCGCGTCGGCGGCTGGCGCGGTGGGCGCCGGCTTCCTGCTGTTCCCCAAGGACTCGGTCGAGTACTGGTTCCACACCGTGTCCGACACCGGCCGCATCGGCACGCCCTACTTCGCGGGCAACCAGTCGATCAAGGGCACCCTGTTCCGCCTCGGCATGGACGAATCGCTGGCGACGGGCCTGTGGATCGGCCTGTCGGCGTTGACGATCGCGCTGGCCTCGGTGTGGATGTATCGGCTGATCGGCGCGGGCAACGATGTCGGCGCGCTACTGGTGAACGCGGCCGCGGTGTTGTTGGTCTCGCCGGTGTCGTGGTCGCATCACTGGGTCTGGGTGGCCCCCGCACTGGTCGTCGCCGTCGTCCTGGCCGACCGCCGCCGCTCCCGCACCTTCACCACCCTCGTCGCCGTGTTCACGGTGATGTTCATCGTCGGCCCACAATGGGTCCTGCCACATTCAGGCGACAAGGAGCTCGCCTGGGCCTGGTGGCAGCAGATCATCGGCAGCAGCTACGTATGGACCACCTTCGCCGTGATCGCCTACGCGGCAATCACCTACCACCCCACCCGAATCCCCACCACAACACCCGAACCAGCGAAACCCTCACCACACCCCAGCCTGGACGATTGATCACCAGGCCGTCAGGGATTTTCGCACTCGGGCGATGTCTCCCTGATGGCCTGGTGATCAACCGTCCAAGGCGAGGTCAGGCTTCGGGGGTGAGGAAGGCGGCTAGGGCGGAGGCGTAGGCGGGGACGTCGGCGGCGCCCATGAGTTCGCGGCAGGAGTGCATCGCGAGCTGGGGTGCGCCGACGTCGACGGTCGACATGCCGGTGCGGGCGGCCGTCATCGGGCCGATGGTCGAGCCGCACGGCAGGTCGGCGCGGTGGACATAGCGTTGCAGCGGCACGTCGGCCTGCGCACACGCGAGCGCGAACGCGCCGGCGCCCGCCGCGTCGGTGGCGTAGCGCAGGTTCTGATTCACCTTGAGGACCGGCCCACCGCCGACGTCGATGCGATGCGCGGGCTCGTGCCGGTCCGGGTAGTTCGGGTGCGTCGCGTGCGCCATATCGCCGGAGGCCACCACCGAACCGGCAAGCGCGGCAAGGTAATCCGCACGCCCACCACCTCGGGCCAGCACGATCCGCTCCAGCACCGCGGGCAGCAGATCTGATTGCGCCCCACGATCGGACTGACTCCCGACCTCCTCGTGGTCGAACATCACCAGCACCGCCGTCGCCGCCCCCGGCTCGTCGGCGGCCGCGAGGAACGCCTGCAACCCGGCGTAGCAGGTGCCCTGATTGTCGAGCCGCGGCGCACTCACCAGATCGAGATCGCGACCGACGATCGTGCTCGACGCGAGGTCGTGGGTCATCAGTTCCCAGCCGAGCACGTCGGCACCGTCGACCCCGGCCCGCTCGGCGACGAAGTCGAGGAACGACGCGGGTGCGTCGCCGATGCCCCAGATGGCGTTCACGTGCCGTTGCGGGTCGAGGGTGACCCCGCGCCGGTCCTCGGACAGGTGAATAGCCAGCTGCGGCACCCGCAGGATCGGCTCGTCGATGCGTACCAGCACATCGCGCATCCGCGCACCCTCGCGCACACTGAGCCGCCCCGACAGACCCAGCTCCCGGTCCAGCCAGGAGTTCAGCCAGGCCCCGCCGTAGGGCTCGAGCCCGACCAGCTGCCACCCGGCACCCGCCAGGTCCGGATGCTGCTTCACCCGCAGATTGGGGCTGTCGGTATGCGCGCCGACCACCCGGAACGGAGCAGCGGGCACCGCGTCGTAATCAGCCCACGCGATCAGCGAACCACCGCGCACCACATAGTGTTTCCCGCCCGCGTCGTCCCACGCCGACGCCTCGGTCAACGGCGTGAACCCGTTGCCGTCCAGCTCGGCCGCCACCGTCGCACACACATGGAAAGGCGAGGGTGACGCATCGATGAAGGCACACAATCCGCTGGCCGTGGCCGCTGTCAAGGAAACCGGCATCCTGCGATCCTAGGCACGACACCGCGCCCGGGCACCCCGCACCGGGAAGTACGGTGCCCGGATCAGTCGTCGCGTTCGGCGATCACCGCGAGCGCGGCCACCAGTTCGCCGTAGCGGCGAATCCCGAGGCGCGACCGTAACTCTTCCTCCGCGAGCTTCTCCTGCGCGCGGATCCTGGCGGCCAGCTTGGCACCGAGGCTGCTCAACCCGATCAGGATCCGGCGCCGATCGTCGGTGGCGGCGACCCGGAAGATCAGCCCGCGTTCGGCCAGGTTGTCCGCGTGCCGGGTGGCCGAGGACGGGGCAAGCCGCGCCTGCGCGGCCAGTTCCGACATCGTCATCCCGTCGTCGGTGGACAACTGCGACAGGATCGCCCAATGGTCGGCCGTGAGGTTGTCAGCCGACAGCGCCGATTCGAGCCGGCCTACCCAGTTGCGCTCCGCGGAGCGCAGCGCGCCGTGCAGCGTGGAATACCCACTTATGATGGCCACCGATTGCATTCCCACCTGCCGAAAAATTCATTCGAACAATCCTGTTCGTGCCAGGCGATAGAGTACAGAGTGCCTTTGTTCGGTCAGAGCCGGGATGAGACGATCGAGATTCTCTCGATTGTCCCCACGCAGGGCCCTGGTGGCATCATCGCGCCATCGTGTACCGCCGCCATTTCCCTCGCCGTCGACGAAATCAATAGCGGCACAGGAATTCTCGGCCGCGAAATCCACCTCACGACCATCGATGGCGGCCGCGAACCGGCCGAAGTCGCCGCCGAAGTAGCGGCCTTCCTGGCCACCGGAATGGTCGGTGCGATCACCGGTTGGCACACCTCGGCGGTGCGCCGAGCAGTTGCCGATGCCGTGGACGCTCGGGTCCCCTACCTCTACGCCACCGACCACGAGGGTCTTCCCGACGAACGCCCCGGTGTCATGCTGGTAGGCGAGCATCCCGACCACCAAACCGTCCCCGCCGCCGCCTGGATGGGCCGCGAACTAGGAGTGCGCCGCTGGGCGGTGATCGGCAACGACTACATCTGGCCCCGCCGGACAGCACTGACTCTTCGCCGATCCCTGCCCAACCCGTACGACATCATCGTCGAGCACTACGTCCCCCTCGGCACCACCGATTTCAGCGATTTCCTGGAGAACCCGGCGCTGCTGCTGGCCGACGCGGTCCTGATCCTCATGGTCGGCGCCGACACCGCCCGTTTCAATCGCCAGTTCGCCGCTACCGGCCTGCCCGCTGTCATGCCCCGCCTCAGCCCGGCGGTCGATGAGAACGTGCTACTCAGCGCGGGCCCGTCGGCGAACACCAACCTCTACGTGGCCTCGAGCTTCTTCATCGACAACCGCACCACCGAAGGCCGGGCGCGGCGCGCCCGCTACCACCGGCACCAGGGCCAATTCGCCCCGGCGCTGACCACTTTCAGCAACTCCACCTACGAGGCGATCCACCTGCTGAACACCCTGGCCGATACGACGGGCACCCTCGACGTGGCAACCATCACCGCCGCGGCGGAAACCGGTCTGGTGCTGGACGGACCGGCAACTCGCCGCGGTTTTCTGGGCAATCAAGCAGTAGGCCCCGCCCACCTGGCCATGGCGAACGGGGTCGACTTCGACATCCTGTGCCGCCTCCCCGCGAATCCTGGCCAGACCTAGGATCGTCGACCGTGACAACGCGGCCGCCGGTACGCCTTTTTGGAGTCAGCCCGTCCCCGGTGAGTTACCCATGTACTCACCGGGGATTCAGCAATCAGGCGCTGATCAAACTATCGATCACCGAGAAGAACATTCCGAGACCGTCATCGCTGGGTCCGGTCAATGCCTCGGTCGCGTGCTCGGGATGCGGCATCAAACCGACAACCCGCCCGTTGGCCGAGGAGATCCCGGCAATCCCGCGCTGCGATCCGTTCGGGTTGTCACCGGCGTACCGGAACACCACGCGGCCTTCGCCTTCGAGCTCGTCGAGCACCTTCTCCGAAGCCTGGTAACGCCCCTCGCCCGACTTCAGCGGAACGAGGATCTGCGCACCCGGCTCATACCGCGAACTCCACGCGGTGTCGGTCCCCTCGACCTTCAACCACTCGTCCCGGCAGATGAAGTGAAGTCCCTCGTTACGGGTCAGCGCACCCGGCAGCAACCCGGCCTCACACAAAACCTGGAATCCGTTGCAGATGCCGAGCACCGGCAGACCCTGCCCGGCGGCGCGAACAACCTCGCCCATCACCGGCGCGAATCGCGCGATCGCCCCACACCGCAGGTAATCCCCGTAGGAGAACCCGCCGGGCACGATCACGGCGTCGACACCCTTGATGTCGGCATCGGCATGCCACAGGCTCACAGCCTCGGCGCCGGCCAACCGAACCGCCCGAGCGGCGTCGACATCGTCGAGCGTCCCCGGAAAAGTAATTACGCCAATGCGCCCGCTCACGAGACCCGAACGACCTTCCAGTCCTCGATCACCGTGTTCGCCAGCAGCGCCTCGGCGATCTGCTCGAGCTGAGCGTCCGACACACTGTCGTCCACCTCGAGCTCGAATCGCTTGCCCTGCCGCACATCCGAGATTCCAGCGAATCCCAGACGCGGGAGCGCGCCGACCACGGCCTGTCCCTGGGGGTCCAGAATCTCGGCCTTCGGCATGACCTCGACCACGACTCGTGCCACGCGTTGCTCCTCAAGTGGTGTGTGGGTTACCCCAGAAATCCTAGTTGACAGGGCCGTCGCGCCCGCGTTCCGGGGTCGCGGCGGCTTAGCATCGGGTATGCGCATCGCCCACTTCGGTCATTCCTGCATCCTCGTGGAACTGCACGGCGTGAAAGTGCTGTTCGACCCCGGCACCTTCGCGCACGGCTTCGAGGGCATCACCGGCTTGGACGCGATCGCGGTGACCCACCAGCATCCCGACCACATCGATCCGAACCGGATCGGCGACCTCATCGAGAACAATCCCGGCGCCCGCCTGCTGTCGGATCCGCAGACCGCGCAGCAGCGCAGCGAGGGCTGGGAGCCGGTTTCGGCCGGCCAGGTGCTGGATATCGGCGAGTTACAGATCACCGGCGGCGGTGGCAGGCACGCGGTGATCCACCCGGAGATCCCGGTGATCGACAACACCGTGTTCCAGCTCGGCACCGAGGCCGACCCCGCCCAGCTGGTCCACCCCGGCGACTCGCTGTGGGTGCCGCCGGTCCCGGTCGGCGTGCTCGCCATCCCGGCCGTCGCCCCGTGGATGCGGATCTGGGACACCGTCGACTACCTGCGCGCGGTCAATCCACGCACCGCCGTCCCCATCCACTTCGGCATCATCGATCCCTCGGCCTACGGCACCTACTTCGGCAGGCTGACCGAGATGGCCCCGGCAGGCACCGAGTTCCGCGTACTCGAACCCGAGGACCAGGGCCAGTTCTGACGTCAGCGGTAGCCGGTCAGGAACAACGCTTCGGCCACTGCCATCTGCACAACTAGCGGAAACCACTCGATCAACTGGGCAAGGACAGCCGCCGTTTCCGGCAAGAAGGCTCGAAACTCCCGGGGAACACACCGAGGCCACCGCCGCGCACTGATCGCCAGTACGCGCGCGGCGGCGGCCTGGTCAGGCAGCTCTGGCTTCCGGGTAGGTCTCCCAGCGGTATACGTCGCTGCGGGCACCGTGGTACAGCGCGAGATCGACCGCGTCGAGCATCGCCTGGCGCGGACCCGACCGCTGTAACTGCGCCGCCGACACCGCCAACCGCAGCACGCCACCGCGCCGAGCGGTGCGCGCGGCACCCATCACCAGCGCCCGGCACCACCACGGTTCGGCCCGGAAGCCCTCACCGATCCCGTACACCCGAGCACGTTGGGCCACATCACGTTCCAGGTCGAGCATGCTGGTCAGCCCGAATGCCATCCGGAACCCCACCTCTGGCAGCGCTGCGAGCGCACCGGACGAGGCATCCCAGCGCGGCGCGGCGAACAGCCGGGTGCGCAGTTCCACCCGCTCCATCACCCGATCGGCGGCCTTGAGCCGCAACGTCGCCTCGTGTCGCGGCAGGTCGGCGAACTCCGCGCGGCGGGCCTTGGTGGCGGCCTGGTCGTATCCGTGCAGCACGATCGCGTCGCCTTCGAGGCGCCGCCCGCGCAGCCACGACTGCGTCGCCGGATCGTCGACCAGCCGGTACTTGCCCTTCAATCGCGGCGCGACCAGCAACGACAGCCGCACACCCCGCGCGTCCATCTCCCCGGCGAACTCGATCGCGGCGTCGCGCGTCGTATCCCGGATCCCCGACACCGAAACGATCAGCTCAGCGTTCATGCACACAACGGTGACAGCCGCAGATGACACCCGAGTGCTACACCGATGACGCCCGAACGAATTCCGGCGCACTCCTCACCGCTGCGGCCGGTGCGGCAATCACCACCCGAAATGGGCCCCGACCAGCTGATCGGAGCCCATGGCGGCACCGATCACGCGTCCGCGAGACCCACGCGGTCGAGGACCCACGCGTACTCGAAGCCGACTTCCTTCCACTTCTCGTAGCGCCCGCTCACACCGCCGTGGCCTGCGGTCATCTCCGTCTTGAGCAGCACCTCGTTGTCGCCGGTCTTGGTGGCGCGCAGTTTGGCCACCCACTTGGCCGGTTCCACGTAGAGCACGCGGGTGTCGTTGAGGCTGGTGATCGCCAGGATGGCCGGGTAGTTCTTGGCCTCGACGTTCTCGTAGGGCGAGTACGACTTCATGTACTCGTAGACGTCCTTGTCCCGCAGCGGGTTTCCCCATTCGTCCCATTCGATCACCGTCAGCGGCAGCGACGGGTCGAGGATGGAGGTCAGGGGGTCGACGAAGGGGACGTTGGCGATGATGCCGGTGAACAGTTCCGGGGCGAGGTTGGCGACCGCGCCCATCAGCAGGCCGCCCGCGCTGCCACCGTCGGCGATCAACCGGTCGGGCGCGGTGGCGCCGGTGTCGATGAGATGGCTTGCGCAGGAGACGAAGTCGGTGAAGGTGTTCTTCTTCAGCAGCGTCTTGCCGTGTTCGTACCAGAGTCTGCCCATCTCGCCGCCGCCGCGCACATGCGCCACCGCGAACACCATGCCGCGATCGAGCAGCGACAGCCGCGAGACCGAGAACGACGGGTCGATGCTGGCCTCGTAGGAGCCATATCCGTACAGCAGTGTGGGTTTCGGCCCGTCGGGCAGCCCGCTGCGCTTGATGATCGAGATCGGAATCCGGGTGCCGTCGGCGGCGGTGGCCCAATCACGATGCTGCTCATAGTCGCCTGCGTCGTAACCACCGAGCACCGGCTGTTCCTTGCGCAGCAGCAGCTCACCGGTGGCGGGTACGTAGTCGAACACCTGCATCGGCGTGATGAACGAGGTGACGCCGACTCGCAGCGTTGGCTGCTCCCACTCCGGGCTCGAACCCGCACCGGCGGAGAACAATTCGAGTCCGAAGTCGAGCTCGGTCAGTTCGCCGAAGCCCTCCGGCGTGAGCGGCCACACCGACAGGCGCGGCAGCGCGTCGCGCCGGTAGCCGAGCACCAGGTGGTTGGCGAAGGCGTCGATGTCCTCGAGCCGCACGTCCTCGCGATGCCCGATCAGCGTCGTCATGTCCGACGGGTCGGTGACGGGCGCGACGGCGAGCACGAAGTTCTCCGCCTTCACCCCGTCGATCACATCGTTGTGCAGGATCAGAAACTTGTCCTGGCCCGCGATCACCGCGTGCTCGGCCGAGTACTCCACACCTTCGCGGCGCGGCAACAGCACCCGGAACTCGCCCTCGGGGTTGTCCGATTCCAGGACCCAGCCCTCGGTGGTGATCTTGGAACCGAGCCAGACCATCAGGTACTTCTCGGAACGGGTCGCGCCGACGCTCACCCAGTAGCGATCGTCGGGCTCGTGGAACACCGTCACATCGGCGTCGGAACCGGTGCCGACGCGGTGGCGCCACACGGTGTCGGGGCGCCATGACTCGTCGACGGTCTGATAGAAGATGTGCGTACCGTCCAGTGACCAGGTGGCCCCAGGTGCCGCGCCCGCCACCTCGTCGGGCAGCAGCTCACCGGTGCGCAGGTCCTTGATCCGCAGTGTGTAGCGCTCGTCGCCGGAGCTGTCGACGGAGTAGGCGAGCAGGTTGCCGTCGTGGCTCAGTGAGAACGCGCCGAGGGCGAAGAAGTCCAGCCCCTCGGCGAGGATATTGCTGTCGAGCAGCACCTGCTCGCCCTCGATCGCTGCGTCGAATTGCGAGGTTGTCGAGGGCCCTGCGTGGTCACGCTCCGCTGCCGCCGCCGGGTCCGCCGACAACCCCGCGGAGCCCACCTCGAGCTGCGGCGGCGTCCACGCGTCGATTCCCTCGGCGTTCGCGTCGATGGGACAGCGGCAGTGCACGCCGTACTGTTTGCCCTCGAAACTGCGCGAGTAATACCAGTAGTCGCCCAGTCGCGTCGGCACCGAGAGATCGGTCTCCTGCGTCCTGGCCTTGATCTCGTCGAAGATCTTGTCCCGAAGGGGCTGCAGCTGGTCGGTCTGCGCCGCGGTGAAGGCGTTCTCCGCCTCCAGATACGCGATGACCTCGGGGTCTTCCTTGTCCCGTAGCCACTCGTAGTCGTCGACGAACGTGTCACCGTGGTGGACCCGCTCGAAGGGCGCCTTCTTCGCGATCGGCGCCGACACAGTCTCATTCTCGCCAGCCATCCGTCCACCGTAGCCGCCCCACTCCAACCGGGCCCGCCAACTCGGCCGTCTGCCGCTGGTGGCAGTGCGCTCATGCCGGCCGCTGAGTATTTCCGCGCATCTGCCGAAGGCCCTCCGGAGCCGCTCCTGGTTCCGGTCCCGACGTGCTCGGCCGGGTACAGCTGGGCCCGCTCGAGGCAACTATCTTGCGCGGCGGTGACGTCGCCGGAGTCCGGGAGTGGCTCGACGCACCGACCCCGACACGAAAGAGGGCGATCCTGCGTCGACGATCGGCGAGGTGGCCCGAACGCACCGCGACCCGGCTCTGCGGCCGTAGCAGCCGTCGAACCGGGTCGGGTGTGGAGGTTGTCAGGCCCCGAGGGCGGGTCCGATGACCGGCCACGAGGCGTGCAAGGCGTCCTCCCAGTAGG
This sequence comes from Nocardia sp. IBHARD005, assembly GCF_052814245.1. Lineage (NCBI taxonomy): Bacteria > Bacillati > Actinomycetota > Actinomycetes > Mycobacteriales > Nocardiaceae > Nocardia > Nocardia sp. IBHARD005. The sequence goes on along the minus strand of NZ_CP199935.1, from coordinate 604,836 downwards.
ACCAGGAGTGGGTGCCCACCGGGTGGTAGTCGATCCTGGCGCCGATGCCCGCGCCGCGCAGGCGCTGGTCGAAGGCCACCATGCAGGTGTTGACGCCGAGTTCGATGGGTCCGCCGAGGAAGATGTTCTCGGCCAGCGTCGGCTTGAGTTCGGCCTCGTGCGGGCCGGGAATCCCGGTACCGGTCGACATGTACAGCGCCTTGCCGCGCAGCGCTTCGATCATCAGGGCCGGGTCGTGTGCGGCCCACTCGGGACTGCCGGGCGCGCCCCACATGTTGCCGGGGTTGCCGCCACGATTGACGATGGAGAACATCATCGCGCCCGCCGCCATCGCGATGTCCGGACAGGCACTGTAACCGGCTACGGCACGGTAGAGGCCGGGGTGGCGGGCGGCCAGGATGTAGGCCGCGTTGCCGCCCATGGACAGCCCGCCGATGCCGTTCACGCCGTTGCCGTTGAAGTGTCCGTCGATCAGGCCGGGCAGTTCCTGGGTGAGGAACGTTTCCCACTTGTACCGGCCGAAACGCGGATCATCGGCGGTCCAGTCGGTGTAGTAGCTGGCCTGGCCGCCCATCGGCAGCACCACGTTGACGTTCTTGCCGCGGAAGAAGGCTTCGGCGTCGGTGGCGTTGGTCCAGGTGCTCTGGCCGATGCCGGGGTCGAGCCCGTCGAGCAGGTAGTACGTGCCGCGCGAGCCACCGCCCGCCGGATGCAGCACCTGTAGATCGACATTACGGCCCATCGCGGGCGAGGTGACGGTGATAGCCGTCCGGTGCGGAGTCAGTTCGTTGACTCCGATGATCTGTGCGGCGGACGCCGTCGTGGGGTGAACCACCGCCGGTCCGATCACACCGAGAGCAATAGCCAGCACTACAGCAGCAACACCTGTACGACGCACGATCTACCCTCCATAACCGCATGCCAATGACAGTCCAAGGTAACCCACAGGTGAACGAACTGGAAGCATTTGGCGTTTCGGGCGTTTCTTCAGCAAACTCCCCGGTTTGCAATGACCGCTTCGCCCGAAATGCCGGTCAGCGGGTGAGCGCGCCCCGGATCGAACCGGCCAGGTAGTCGAGATCCGCCCGTGCGGGAGTTGTCGGCCGCGCGCGCAAGCCGAAGCCGTCACCGGGTGTCCGCGGGATCACGTGCAGGTGCACGTGGAAGACCTCCTGCCCGGCCGTAACCCCGTCGGCGAGAAAGAAATTCACCCCGTCGGCCGCCACTTCGCTGCTGCGGAGCGCGGCGGCGATCCGCTGCCCGACCTGAAAGAGCTTGCCGCCCAGCGCGGGATCGAGATCGGCCAGACTCGGTGCGGGCACCTTGGGCACTACCAGAACGTGCCCCGGCGTCACAGGACGAATGTCCATGAAAGCGAAGACTTCGTCGTCCTCGTAGACCTTCGAGGACGGGGCGGCCCCGGCGATGATGTCAGTGAAGATCGTGTACGGATTCACCCACGTACGGTAACCCCGGCGAAATCGTGCAATTCGACGAGTTCTAGTCAGAAAACTGATCAGAACGAGGCGGATTGCACGATTACGCCGGATCACTCGAGGAGAACTAGAGAATCGGCGACGGCGTGTAGCGCGCGGCGTCCGGATCGGACTCGACCAGCTTCTGCACCTGCGCGACCACCTCGGACACCTGATCCGAGGCCGCGCCGATGAACGCCGCCTTGTCGGCCAGCGCCGCGTCCAGCCCGGCCCGGTCCAGCGGCATCCGGTCGTCGGCGGCGAGGCGATCGAGCAGGTCGGGCTCGCGCCCCTGCTCACGCATCGCCAGCGCCACGGCCACCGCGTGCTCCTTGATGACCTCGTGCGCGGTCTCGCGGCCCACACCCGCGCGCACCGCCGCCATCAGGATGCGGGTGGTCGCCAGGAACGGCAGGTAGCGGTCGAGCTCACGCGAGACCACCGCCGGGTAGGCGCCGAACTCGGCGAGCACGGTCAGGAAGGTCTCCATCTGCCCGTCGATGGCGAAGAACGCGTCCGGCAGCGCGACGCGGCGCACCACCGAGCAGAACACGTCACCCTCGTTCCACTGCGCGCCCGCCAGCTCGGCCGCCATCGAGCCGTAGCCGCGCAGGATCACCTGCAAGCCGTTCACCCGCTCGCAGGATCGGGTGTTCATCTTGTGCGGCATCGCCGACGACCCGACCTGGCCCGGCTGGAAACCCTCGGTGACCAGCTCATGACCGGCCATCAGCCGAATCGTGTGCGCGAACGACGACGGCCCGGCACCCAGCTGCACCAGCGCCGACAGCACATCGTGATCCAGCGACCGCGGGTACACCTGACCCACGCTGGTGAACACCGTCGCGAAGCCGAGGTGGGTGGCGACCTGCCGTTCGAGGGCGGCGAGCTTGCCCGTGTCACCGTCGAGCAGGTCGAGCATGTCCTGGGCGGTGCCCATCGGGCCCTTGATCCCGCGCAGCGGGTAGCGGTCGATCAGGTCGCGCATCCGGGCGAGGGCCACCAGCATCTCGTCGGCGGCGGAGGCGAAGCGCTTGCCCAGCGTGGTGGCCTGCGCGGCGACATTGTGCGAACGCCCGGCCATCACCAGCGTCTGATACTCGGCGGCCCGCTCGGCCAGCCGCGCCGCGATGGCGATGCCGTGCTTGTAGACGTGTTCGAGGGAGAGCCGGATCTGCAGCTGCTCGACGTTCTCGGTGAGGTCGCGGCTGGTCATGCCCTTGTGCACGTGTTCGTGCCCGGCGAGGTCGTTGAATTCCTCGATGCGCGCCTTCACGTCGTGGCGGGTGACCCGCTCACGCTCGGCGATCGAGGCCAGGTCCACCTGGCCGATCACGCGTTCATAATCGTCGACAACCCCTGCGGGGACTTCGATTCCGAGTTCAGCCTGCGCGCGCAGCACCTCCAGCCACAGCCGGCGCTCGAGCACGATCTTGTTCTCGGGCGACCAGAGCGCGACGAGCTCCGGGCTGGCGTATCGGGTGGCGAGGACATTCGGGACGAGGCTCACGAGCACTCAGTCTAATTGCCGCACCCATTCGGCCTGCTGGGGCATCATGTTCGGGACCATGGGCGGGGCGACGATGTCGATCATTTCGAGCAGACCGGCCCTGGCGGGTCGGCGGGGCTCGGGGTGGCCTTCGATCAGCGCGGCGACCACCGCACCGTCGACGACGGCCACCAGCCTGCGTAACTGCTCGGGGCGCACCACCCGGTCGGAGCGGCGCAGCACGTCGGCGAGCAGTTCTTCGAGCTGCGTGCGTAGTCGGAGCTGGACCTCACGTAACTCGGGATGACGGGCCGACGCCACGGAACGCTCGTAGCGGGCGATGAGCTGGCCGCGGGCGTCCAGGTCGCCGTCGTCGGGGCCGACGAGCACGTCGAGGACGAGCTCGACCGTCGCGTCAGTGCCGCGCCTGCGATGGCTGACCTCGCCGACCCGGCGGCGCATCGCGTCGAGTTCGATCGCGCCGCTGAACTCCACGGCACGGGCGATCAGATCTTCCAGCGATTCGAAGTAGTAGGTGGTCGACGCGAGTGGAAGATCGGCTCGTGAGGCCACCGAACGATGTCGCACGGCGTCGAAGCCGCCTTCGAGCAACAGCTCAGCCGCCGCCGCCACCAGAGCCTGCCGACGTCGTTCGCCTTTCGGGGTCGTTGCGGTGGTCACCGTGCAGGAGTGCCAGTCATCATCAGTTCAACCGTGCGCAATCGTCATCGGGGAAACACTGGGAATTCGGGATAACTGAGTTTTACCGCATCCCGGCACAGATGTGTTCGTACTACGCAAAGTTGTTGTCGCACATCACTGTTGACAAGGGGCCGGATCAGCCCTTCAGGAACCGTCCGAGACGCTCCAGCGCTGCGGCGATGTCGTCGGTGGCGCCCGCGAAGGAGAAACGGACCGTGTGGTTTCCATTTGTGGTGTCGAAATCGAGCCCGGGTGCTAGTGCGACGCCGGTTTCGGTGAGCACCTCGGCGCACCAAGCCCGGGAATTGTCGGTCAAATGTCCAATATCGGCATAGGCGTAGAAGGCGCCGTCGGCCGGGGCGAGATCGGTGATTCCGATCGCGGGCAAACCCTCCAGCAGCAGCGACCGGTTGCGCGCGTACCGGCGCACATGCCCGTCCAGTTCATCCATGGCTTCCGGCCCGAAAGCGTGCACGGCCGCGTACTGGGAGATCGCGGGCGGGCACACCGTCATATTCGACGCCAGCCGTTGCAGCGCCGGGCGCAGGTCAGCCGGAGCCAGCATCCAGCCGAGCCGCCAGCCGGTCATCGAGAAGTATTTCGACACCGAACCGATCACCACCGATTCGCGGGAGAACTCCCACGCCGAGGACGTCGGCGTGCTCGCGCCCGCGTAGGTGATGCCGTGGTAGATCTCGTCGGAGATCAGCAGCGTGCCGTGCTGTTCACACCAGCGGGCCAGCGCGGCGAGTTCGGTGGGGTCGATCATGGTGCCCGTCGGGTTGGCCGGGCTGGCCACCACCAGACCCTTCGGCGGCTCCGGCAGCGCTTCGAGCATCGCCACGGTCGGCTGGAATCTGGTCTGCGGGCCGCAGTCCAGTTCGATGACCGCACAGCCGAGCGCGGACAGCGTGTTGCGGTAGGCGGGATAGCCGGGGCGCGCCACCACCACGGTGTCACCCGGGTCGAAGGCGGCCAGGAAGATGAGCGTGAACGCGCCCGACGACCCGGTCGTCACCACCACCTCGTCGGGGTGCACGTCGTAGCCGTAGGTCTCGCTGTGATGGCCCGCGATGGCCTCGCGCAGCGGCAGAATGCCGAATGTCTCGGTGTAGCCCAACAATTCGTGATCGATGGCGGCCCTGGTCGCCCGCAGCACCGGCGCAGGCGCCTGCGTAGACGGCTGCCCCGCCGCCAGCACCAACACATCCCCATGCGACCTGGCGCGTTCAGCAGCCGCTTTCCACACATCCATGACGTAGAAGGGTGCAATTGCCGACCGCCGCGATTCTCTGGACACCCCAGACACGGTAATCGACAGCCAGAACGCACCAGACATCCACGTCAGAACCGGGGCACCTGATCACCACCGCCGAGATGGACGGTCAATCTTGCCGCAGATATCAATCCTCGCCGATTCGAGCGACTGACTGCGGAAGAATACCTCGAATCCACTTATCTTCAAGTTTCCACAGGACGGCCATGGGCGATTTTCTCGAAACAAGCTCCCTAAGATTCTGATCTAGATCATCAGCTATCAGATAGCGATCACTTAGAGAAGCGATCATCATCTCCGAGAATCGTCGACACAGGGCGCACCATTCGATAAGAATAGCCTTTCTTAAATCGACCCCATACTCGTGATAGTACCAACGGACGTCACCGTCTTGACAATGCGGACACTTCCGTGGGCTGCTTAGATTTGGAAACCCAACCATCATCAGCGACTTCTTCTCGCACCCGTCATACCCCCACCACTCATAATTACTCATCGACCACCCACTCAGCCATCGCTCCCTACTCACCTCCTCCGATTCAATTCCCTGAAATCAGGAGGACCTCGAATGAACGGCTTGGTCATCGCAATCCCATCGAGATGGTGCGCCATATCAGAATCCATACTTATCCAGCTTCCGGGGACAGCAGCAACCGAGGAATCGGGTCGATGGTCCTTCGAACCGGACGGTCACAATTTCGACAAGTCAGCCAGCTCGGCATGGTAGGCGTTGGTGGTGTACTGCCCCATCGCAGTGAAGAACTCGATTCCCGCAGCTTTGAGAGACGAAATTAATTCCAACTCGGGCACTACCGCCGATCGCAGATCACCTCGACCAACATTGCATACAACTTTTACATCCATTCTGCCCACGCGAGCAAAGGTAACCTCGATCGGCTGGTCAGGGAAATATGTACGAGAATATCCGTGTTGCTTGAGATCGATTGCCATCGATGTCAGATATGCCCACAATTCATCGATACAATCCCAGGTGTCGCGATCGAGAATCTGGATCTCATTGATCCGCATATCAATAGCTCCCTGCAGTTCGACCGGGTGACCTCCCCCGAGTCGTGGACTCGGATTCGGACCAGGCCAGAAAAACTTCTCTTCCAAATCACGCAGAAATGTTTTTATGTGGATCATATCCATATACTAATCGTCGACCCCTGGATAGCCTGATGCGCCCTTAGCGGATGTCTCATAACGTAGCTCGCAACTTGCGGAGCTTCTTGTAGCGGGTATTCCGAAGAGCGAGCCTGTGCATGCGCATGATCCGTGCGATCGTCGCGACCGCTCCAGCATTGCCACACCATCGACACGCCAGTACGACGTGGGCACAACAAGTCGCTACATGGAAGGTTTCCTATTCGATCTACAGATCCATCAATTTCGAAAGCACGGCGTGGACTTGCGCGTGCAGGTGATCAGCCGTGAGATTATCGTCGTCATCCATGTCCTCGAGTGCGAAGAATATTCCTTCTAGGAGTACATCGAAGGGCTCACGCACCCGCTCTTTTGCGTTCATGGACCTACGGCGCGAAACATACCACCTACTCGCGAATTCTTCGAGACCAATGCTCGAGGATGTAAAAAGGTTCATCAATGAGAGACGCTCGCCGACGCCGGAATCCGATGGCACTTCGGCCGGTCGCCGCCATGCCCATTTGGCGCGATCCCACTTCTCATCTCTATTCATCACAAAGAATTTCCTCCCAACCCACGTCACTCGCTGCCGCTCAACCCCAGAGAAAACCTTTGCCGCCGGCAATATTCTGTGCAACCGCACCAGATAACCAAGAGCGACAAACGCTACGCGTCGAATCTCCTGATCATGCGACTCGGATGCTCGAACAATTACATCCGATACGCCCACGACATCATCCGAGTTGAAGTTCCCGCCTGAATCAGGCCGCGGACAGTCTTCGCATTGCGATCGGTCGGATCAGAATTCACCTTATCAGCTCAATAAATGTGCGGTCCGCATCGGACACTCGACTCATGTCCTCTATTAGGTCAGTCCGACTGGGGTCCACACGCGGTCGAGATGTTCGAAGAGTTTATGGAAGTCTGAAATTGCAGATTCGCAGAAATCAGGGTCGACTTCCGCTATTTTGAGCGGAAGCTTCATATAGCCGACATCAAGTCGAGGTACGAACTCATTCGGTACTCTAGATGGTTGAATCAGCCAGTTCCTACGTCGTGGACTGTTCTCCACACACCAATCGACAGCTCCTCGATATGACTCCACTCCGTCTACGATAAAATTAGGGGTCGCAGCCGCTTCTGTTCTATACCTCCACACCACAAATGGTGGCGTGCGACGTTTGTTGTAATCGTCATAACCTACATCTATCCGCGCCCATTCCACCTCCCCGAGCTTTGAGAGAATTCTCAACACCCGCATGGTTGGCGTCGAATCAGATGGGTAACTCTTCATCGCCAACTCATTCCTGGATTAAGGCTGCGCATGACGCTCTGGTAATCCCCGAGCGGAATGGGAGTCTGAGACAGGCGGGGGTCATAAGCATATCGTCCATCTGTATACACCTCATGGAACACATATCCTTCCAAAATCCTCCCCATATTTTCTGGCGTCTGCAAAGACGTCCCAGGAGCTGGCTCATACCGGATGATACTCCCCTCCCCATCCACTCGTCGCAACATCAAATCGGCGATTTCCGAGCAATCGACCATAGGGTCATAAGTTCTGGTCATGAAGTCGTCGAGTCGACTGTCAGTTGGATGGTCCGGGTTGGGTGACCGGAATCGGTACGCGCCATCCTCATCTCGACATGGTGTCAGTCCCAGAGGATCTGTCCATGCCGTGGAGTTGTGGGGGTAGGTATTCGGATTTGGCGATGGCACGAGGCCAAGGGGGTCTTGGGTGAGGTAGCGGCCGGTTTCGGGGTCGTAGTAGCGGTGGTGGTTGTAGTGGAGGCCGGTTTCGGGGTCGTGGTGTTGACCTTGAAAGCGGTGGGGCGTTTCGGAGCCGGTCCAGGTGGTTTGACCCCAGAGGGGCGCGGTGGCGGATGAGGTGATGTCGCCGGTTGTGGGGTCAGCGAGGTGGGTGGGGGCGCCTTGGAGGTTGGTGACGATTGCCCAGAATTGGTCGTCGACCGATTGGGTGAGGGGGATGTGGGTGGTGGGGTGGTTTGTCCAGGTGAGGGTTTCCACTTTTGCGTGGGCAAACGTGGATTGCTCGGTGAGATAGACCCCGTCCCAGGCGAATTCAGTGCGGGTGTCAGTCTCATGGCGGCTTTTGCTGGTGCGGCGGCCGAACGCGTCGTAGGTGTAGGACCAGGTCCCGTTTTCGGCGGTCGCGACTTCGATCAATTGATCGAATGCGTTGTAGCGGTAGTGCCAGATCGCGGGTTTGCGGGAGATCCGGGTTTTCTCTTTGCGGATCAGACGGCCCGCGGTGTCGTAGTGGTATCGGGTGCGGCCCGCGCGTATGAGGAGATTGTTGCGGTACTCGAAGCGTGGATCGGGATTGAGTTCGGGCGAGGAAGGATCGGGGCCGGGGTCGGGTGGTGCTGGCGATGTGGGGATGTCGACGGTGGTGAGGTTGGAAAGAGAGTCATAGGTGTACTGCTCGGCGAGTCCACCGCTGGGGTTGGTGATGTGGGTGATGCGGCCCATCGTGTCGAGGGTGTAGTCGCGGCGGCGAGTGTGGCGTGCATTGGTGGTGGTGTGGCTGGTGATGTAACCGTCACTGCGCCAGGTGTATTCATCACGTTCGAGGAGTTGGAGCGGTGTGCTGCTTCGGGGGTCGAGTCGGGCGAGTTCTCGACTTAGGGTGTGACCGGCCGGGCTGTAGGTGTTGTGCTGGCCGAGACCTTGTGTGTGCCAACTATTTTGGCGGCCGAGCAAATCGTGCGTGAAGTCGAACCGATGCCCGCCCGTGATCAAGGCCGCAACTTGCCCGGTCGGGTTGTATTCGTAGGTTGTCGAGGCCCCGGCCGGGGTGGTGTAGCCGATACGGCGGCCGTGGGAGTCGTGGTCGTAGGTGATGGCACGGCCATCCACCTGTTGGGCATGGAGTCGGCCAGCAGGGCTGTGAGTGAACTCCACCGTGTGGATGGTGTTGGTGTGCACTCCGTTTCGTGCGGAAGCGAGGTGCCCGGTCGGGGTGTAGGTGTGGGTGATCCATTCGCCGGTGTCGGTGCTGACCCCGACGAAGTGACCCAACAGGTCGTAAGTGTGGCGGCGTTGGACACCGGCCGGGGTCGTAATCACGGTTGGCCGGTTGAGCAGGTCGTAGTCGGCGTGAGTGACCGAGCCGTTGTAGTCGGTTTCGGTGCACACGTTGCCGGTGGTGTCGTATTCGTAGGTCCAGGTGTCGCCGAGCGGGTTGGTGACCGAGGTCAGGTGGCGTTCGGTGTCGTGGGTGTAGGAAGTGACGGCGCCGTCGGGGGTTTCGCGGGTGGCGACGAGGTCGAAGGTGTCGTAGGTGTAGCGGGTGATGCCACCGATTTGGTTGGTGTGGGTGAGCAGGTTGGCTTCACCGTCATACGTCCAGGACTGCGTGGCACCGTCGGGGTCGGTGCGGGACAACAGTTTTCCCTCGCCGGAATACCGATGAACGCTGGTGTTGCTGAGGGGGTCTGTGACCTTGACGGGTCGACCGAAGCTGTCGCGTTCGACCACGGTGACCGCGGTGTCGGGTTCGGTGATCCGGATGGGGAGCCCTGCGGGGTCGACGTCGATGTGGGTGGTGGCGCCGGTGGAGGTGGTGATCGAGGCCGGAGCCCCGCAGGGGTGGTAGGTGAAGATGGTGCTGACATCGTCGGCGTCGGTGACGCTGGTGAGGTTGGTGTTCTCGTCGTAGGTGCGTGTGGTGGTCGTGCCGTCGACGTCGGTGATCGTGGCCGGGCACTTCGGGGCTGCGTAGGTGAGGGTGATCGATTGTTGGTCGGGGCGGCGTAGCAGGATCAGGTCACCGTCAGAGTTGTAGACGTAGATCGTGGTGTTGGTGTGGGCGTCGACATGACGAACGGGTTGGCGGTACTCGTTGTAGTCGGTGATCGACGTGCCACCGCGCGGGTTGATCACGTTCCGCAAGCACAACTCGGTGTCGAACTCGAAAATCGTTGTCGCGCCGAGAGAGTTCGTGTGATGGGTGCGGGTGCGCCCGAATTCGGGCAGGTCTTCGTAGGCGAAGGTCGCGGACAGGATGTTGTCGGTGCCGACCTGTTTCACGACCCGACCGGCGAAGTCGTAGGTGTTGCGCATTTCGGTGCCCCGCGAATCACGCCACGACAGCATCCGGCCGGCGGAGTCGTACCGGTAGTGGGTGATTGCGCCGACACCGTTGGTGATCGAGGTGAGATTTCCTGCGGTGTACCCGAATTCACGCACCTTGGTCGCCGACGGGCTGGTCGTCGGGGCGCTTGGGCCGGAGGCAATTTCGGTGGAAGCGATCTCGACATCGGCAGCAGCCGCAGTGACGGTGAGGGCGATGACCCGGCCTGCGTCAGTGTCGATGTCGACCCGGTACCCGCCGGAATGGGTGACGTGAGTCGGAGCGCCCTCGGCGCTGTAGTGGAACCGGATGCGGTTGCGGTGACGGTCGGTGATCTCACTGATCGCGTAGTTGCCGAGTTGAACGTCCAAACCCGCCAAAGTCGGGTCGGGGGCGAACCCCCAGGTGAGACCACGATCAGGGTCATACACGTGGTAACCACCGGCCTCGGTCCGGACCATCGTCGCCCGAATCCCCTTGTGAACCGGTGTCACTGGAACATCGGGGGCGGTGTGGGGGAACTGCCACAGCTCACCGTCGGGCCCGACGAACTTCACCCCGACCTGGTCGACATCAACACGCATATCCAACGTCGCCGCCCACGACGGGCCGAACCACCGTCCGAACCGATACGACGAACGATGCCGACGCGTCAACACCAACGCCAACACACCAGGAAGATCGATATCAGTTTCCGGGAGCAAGAACTCACCGGTCGCGGCATCGACCGGGTCACCACAATCGGTGGTTTGCTTCTCCGTCTTGTTCAGGTTCGGCTTGTCCGCGCCGTCCTGGTTGGTGAGCTTGGATTTATCGGTATTCGCGACCTGAGTTTGGTCGTCTTTGGACCACGGATCGGTCTTCTTCGGTGATCCTGTATCCCCACCATCGGGTGTCTTCGACGGGGTCTCTGGGGTACTCGCCGGGTTTGTCGGCGTATCGGTCTTCGTCGTCGACGGTGTGGTCGGGGTATCGGCCTTGGTCGTGTTCGACGGAGACGTCGAGGTATCAGCGTTCTTGCCCGACTTCGACGGGGTCTTCTTGAACGCCTTCGCGATATCGCCGAACGAGTTCTTCAATTGTTTGAGCAGAGGCTTCAGCTTTGCCATCGTCTTGGCCAGCTTCGAAAACAACTTCGAAATCGTCGCTACTGTTTTGGCGATGTAGGCGGTTGCTTGCACCGCGACGAGCGGGGTCGCCAACCCCACCGAGAACACCAGCTCCGCCGCCCAGACCGCGAGACGGCCCACGGTTTGGGCGACCAGGTCACGCACGGTTTCACGGACCGCGGCCACGACCCCACCAGCGAGCCGGATAGCCGACGCTGCCGCCGTGGCGGCGGTGTTGGCGGCCGTGAGCAGGTTGGTGGTGTTGGATGCCGCGTTCTTGTACGCGGTCGCGGTCTGACCGGTCCAGTCCGTGACATCAGTGGTGACGGCCTTGTTCTGGGCGGCACCGACTTCACCGATACGGGCCGCGACGTTGTCCCAGGTTTTGGCGTAAGCCTCGATCTGGGCGGGATCACCCGCGATCCAGTCCAGGGCGTCTTGGAGGGGTTGGCAGTGTTCGATGAGCCAGCCGACGCCGTAACCGGCGAGAGTCCCAAGGGGGTCGACGACCAGGGAGACCGCTTCGGCAGCCAGACCGACCACACCGAGACCGACTTCGATCCACGATCCACCGGAGATAGCGTCGGAGAGATCGGTCACGGAGCTGACCAAGCTGATCCCGGTCGACCATTCGGTGGTGTCTTCTTTCGCCGCGATCAGCGGGTTCGCGGCCATTACAGCCCGGATTCCTGGGTCTTGATCGCAGCGGCGTTCGTGGTGTCACGCGTGGTGAACGCATCCGCTACCGCGGTCAGATTCGAACTGGTGTCACCGAACGCGTCGATCGCGGCCTGGATCGCCTCGATCCCATCGGTCTCGACCGAGTCCACGAACAACGGCCCGAGGAACGCACACAGGTTTCCGAACGCGTCCGACGGCGCGGAGACTGCCTGAGCTGCTTCGAGGGCCTCGGTCAACCCGGAGCCAGCCGAGGAGACATTCGTGGCGTGGGATTTGATCGTGTCCGGGGAGACATTCAGTTCCCCACCAGCGCTGGCCATCGTGTTGCCCACCCCTCGTACCTTGATGCCACCCCAGTCAGCGGACACTCCCCGCCCGTGACCTACGGTGTCGAACCTGATCGAACAGGCCGACCCGACGGGTGACGACCTTCGGCACGCAGTGCCAACGGCCGAGCCTAGCGGACACGAGACGGCTGCTGGCAGTGGTGAAATCGGATAGTGTCCCGTGGAGTGGTGGACTTCGGATCAACCGCCAAACTGCGTAGTGATCAACGAGTCATGTTGAATGCTAGCCGATTTCGACACTCTCCGCGAGCGCCGGCACCGCTTCGGCAGCGTGTTGTTTGGCCACGATCACCGCTCGCAGCTCGTCCATGCTGACATCGGACACGTAGCGGCGGGTGACCTGCCATTCGTCGTGTTGCTCGATCACGACCGCGGTCGCCAACCGCAGAAACGCCGCCGAGTTCGGGAAGATCTCGACCACGTCGGCGCGGCGTTTGATTTCCTTGTTCAACCGTTCGATCGGGTTGTTCGACCAGATCTTGGACCAATGCGCCCGCGGGAACGCCGCGAAGGCCAACACGTCGTGTCTAGCGGCGGTCAGCATCGCCGCCGCCTTCGGAAACGACCCAGACAAGGTCTCGACGACCTGGTCGTACTGGGTAGCGACCTCGTCGGGATCGGTATGGACGAAGATCGTCTTGACCGCCGCCATCACCGCCGGCACGTGCTTCGAACCCACCGCACCCTGCAGATTCCGCATGAAATGCACCCGACACCGCTGCCACGCCGCACCGGTGAACTGTTGAGCGACAGCGGCTTTCAAGCCTGAGTGCGCGTCAGAGATCACCAGATGCACCCCCGACAAGCCACGATTACGCAGGCTGACCAGGAACTCGCGCCAGAACTCGAACGATTCGCTGTCACCGACGGCGGTGCCGAGGACTTCCCGGCCGCCGTCGATCGAGACCCCGGTCGCGACGACCAACGCTTGGGACACGACGTGGGCGCCGACGCGGACCTTGCAGTAGGTGGCATCGAGGAACACATACGGGAAGATGGTGTGGGTCAGAGTGCGGTCGCGGAACCGGGCGATCTCTGCGTCGAGCCCGGCGCAGATCCTCGAGACCTCCGATTTCGAGATCCCGGACTCGACGCCGAGCGCGGCGACGAGGTCATCGACGTTGCGGGTGGAAACGCCATGGACGTAGGCCTCCATGATCACCGCGTGCAACGCTTGATCGATGCGGCGGCGGCGTTGCAACAGCGAGGGGAAGAACGACCCCGCCCGCAGTTTCGGGATCTTCAACTCGACGTCGCCGCTGGTCGTGGCCACGGTTTTGGTGCGGTGCCCGTTACGGTGGGTGGTGCGGTCGGTGCTGCGTTCGTAGCGGGCCGCGCCGAGGGTTTCGGTGGCTTCGGCCTCGATCAACGCTTGCAAACCAGCGCGGATCAGTTCAGCGAACACGGTGCCGATTTCGGCGCCCTTGAGCTGATCAAGTTGGGTCAGCAGTGCAGAATGGTCGTGGGTCATCGCGTAGTCCTTCGTGGGTCTGTGGGTGAGTCACTGTGGTAGGTAACTCGTTCACCACTACGCGATGGCCCGCCTTCAGGTCGGGAGCGACACGCCCGAAACCTGTTGCGGGGCTACTGATCCGATTCCCACCACTCCAGGGGACTCTCCCTGAAATCGATGGAACCAGGACGTGCTTCGGCGCGTCTAAGGGCGCGAAGGAGTGTCATGGCTTGTTCGGATACCGAATACGAACGCACACATGACTGGGCAGTCGCCAGATCGGGCGGAAAACTCGGAAGTCCCTGGCCAGGGCGGAAACTCGCTAGTTGCCCACAGGGTCAACAGTGTGTACCGTCACACGGACAAGAACGGCCGCCCGGCGAGCTGGAACTCACCGAACGGCCTGGGTACGAAACAGTCAGAGCCTGTTCGCACCGTGGGATGAAATCCTACATGCAACGGCTCGGCGCACCTTGCGTCGGGCTTTCGTCGTTTCATGGGTGAAGTCTGCCCGGACGACGGGCTACCTGTGTCGTGTCCTGGGCCTGGCCGCTCCTGTCGGTCGTTATCGGAGAGCCCGACCGAGGGGCAGACAACCCTGACACCCAGCCTCCTGCGAAAACCTTCGTCGTACGCCTCGCACGTACGCACCTGGTCGGTTCGGGAGTGCACACCTTCGCCCAGGTCCAACATGCCACACGCCGAAACAGGCGTGGGGCCACTTGTGTTGGCCGAGGACGCAAATCGGGGTTCGGTGCGGGGAAGCGGGCAGGGATGGTTACGACACCGGCACCCTTGGGTGCTCCTCATGGTCCAACGCAGTGCGGGCGAAGCCCGGTCGATTGGATCGCCCCACTACCCGCAGGGTCGCCGTCACTCGTCCGAACAAGCGATAGGCTCCGCATAATCGCTCCGACAGCAACTCGGCAGCGACGAACGAGATGTCTCGACGCCCGGTGGGCGCGGCCGGAATGAAGCGGAAGGGGTGGTCGTGGGGACTGGCAAAGGTGCGGTAAATACCGAGCCCACCACCAAACGCCGACCGGTCAGCGTGAATGGTCGTATCCTGCAAGCGAATTGGCGTGAGCAGTCGCCGCCGAAAGCCGGCGCGCGCGATCGGATGGCCGAGTGGGCCGCACGGTATCCGATGGTCGGGGAGATCGCGGGCGAGCTGCGTAGTGGTGAGGTGCGCAAGGTCTTCTGGCGCCGCCCCAAGGCACAGGCGGAGAGTCTGTGGGCGCGAAGGCCGAGCCGCGAGCGGGTGCTTCAGGTGCTGGTCGAGCGGCGCGTGCTCATCGCCGGAATGGCCGCGGTGGTGGTGATCGTCGCTGCCGACGGGCAGTTCGGCGGCGCCGTCGACGGGCCCCCACTCGCACCGGGCGAGGCGCTGCACGTGGCCATCGCCTATCCCCCACAACTCTTACCCAACCCCCAATCGGCGACCCGCATGCTCGCCGCGATCGACGCGGGTGAGAAGCGCCGCGAGGCACACGTGGTCGCCGCGGCGGCCCGCGCCACCCTCGAACGCGCGAAAGCGGAAGCGGCAGCGGCGGTTTCCGGTGAATGGCAGGACTGGATGGGCCAGCGCGCCCCCGTGGTCCCCGGTGTGATGGTGCCCGGCTCGACCCCGTCCCTCGGCGGGTTCAGCCTGCCCGCGAAGGGCGCGTTCACCTCCGGTTTCGGCTCCCGCTGGGGCACCTTGCACCGCGGCATCGATATCGCGGGCCCCATCGGCAGCCCCATCTACGCCGTCGCCGACGGCACCGTAGTGGAAGCGGGCCCGGCGCAGGGTTTCGGCCTGTGGGTCCGCATCCGCCACGACGACGGCACCATCAGCATCTACGGCCACATGTACGACTTCTTCGTCTCCCAGGGCGAGCGCGTCCCCGCCGGCATGCAGATCGCCCGCATCGGCAACCGCGGCGATTCCACCGGCCCACACCTACACTTCGAAATCGTGCAAAACGGTCAACATGTGGATCCGCAGGCCTGGCTCGCGATGCACGGCCTGCGTCTCGATTGACCTCACACCGGGACCACTGAGATACACCTCATCGACACAGACGCGCAGCGATCCGCAGCCGGAAGTACTCCCAGCCGACACAGACGCACAGCGATCCTCAGCCGCACATGGCCGGAGCATGTAGAGGTACACCTGGCCACCGCTTCGCTCGATGGTGATCGGCGGTGCGCACCGCTGATCACCATCGTGCGAAATTACCCCGCGACGCTATTGCGTTCCGGAACAACAACTTCGGTTGCGCCGATATCGGTGCGGAAATGGCTGCCGGTGAGTTTGATTCCCGCGAGCCGCGCATAGGCCCGCTCCCGCGCCTGCGCGAGATCCGCACCGACACCGACCACGTTCAGCACTCGTCCGCCCGCCGACACCAGCGCCTTGTCCGCGCGCTGATCCGTACCGGCGTGCAGCACCAGCGTTTCGCCCTCCAGCGCGCCGTCGTCGGCGCCGGTGATCACATCGCCGGTGCGCGGGCGGGCCGGGTAGTTCTCGGCGGCGAGCACGACGGTGATCGCGGCACCGTCCTTCCAGCGCGGGGCGTCGACCTCGGCGAGGCGACCGGTCGCGGTGGCGTGCAGGAGTTCGGCGAACGGGCTGTCCAGCAGCGCGAGCACGGCCTGGGTCTCGGGATCGCCGAAGCGGCAATTGAATTCGATCACAGCGGGGCCGTTCGTGCCGATCGCCAGACCCGCGTACAGCAGGCCGGAGAACGAGCTGCCACGCGCGACGAGCTCGGCGGCGACCGGCTTCACCACGTCTTCGACGATCTCGTTCAGCGTCTCAGCGGGCAGCCATGGTAGCGGCGTGTAGGCGCCCATGCCACCGGTGTTCGGGCCGGAATCGCCATTGCCGACCCGCTTGTGATCCTGCGCGGGCAGCAGCGGGATCACGGTCTCGCCGTCGACCAGACAGAACAGCGACACCTCCGGCCCGTCGAGGAACGACTCGAGCAGCACCGGATGTCCCTGCTCGAGCAGTTCGGCACCGTGATCGCGGGCCGCGCGCCGGTCGGCGGTCACCACCACACCCTTGCCCGCGGCGAGCCCGTCGTCCTTGACCACCCAGGTCGGGCCGAAGCGATCGAGCGCCGCGTCCAGCTCGGCCGGGCTGTCGACGATCTCGCTGTGCGCGGTCCGCACGCCGGCTACCGCCATCACATCTTTGGCGAACGCCTTCGACCCTTCGATCCGTGCCGCGTCGGCCGACGGGCCGAACACGGGGAACCCGGCCGCGCGCACGGCGTCGGCGACACCGAGCACCAACGGCACCTCGGGACCGATCACCACCAGGTCGGCGGCCACCTCGCCGGCCAGCGCGGCGACGTCTTCGGTGGAGCAGGGATCGACCGGGCGGATCTCGGCGTGCTGGCCGATGCCTGGGTTGCCGGGGGCAGCGATCACCGCCGTCACGGACGGATCCCGGCGCAGCGCCAGGACGAGGGCATGTTCACGGGCTCCGGAACCGATGACGAGTACGCGCACGCATGCAAGATTAGTCGCGCGCTACGCAGGCGCTTCGCACGCCCCATATCGACCTGTGATCCCGGGACCGTGAGAAAGTTCCACGCCCGACCTGCAGACCCGCGCACGTCACGCACAACGAGTTCGCTGCACGCCGCTGGTCGCGAGGTGGCGATCCGGCCCGCACGATCTCAGAAATCGGCGGCGAGGCCTGGTCGGCACTTCGACCGATCAGCGACCGGTGAGCGGGCATCCGGCGGACCTCGCGGGGCGGGTTCGATTGCGCCACAATGGAACCAGGTGCGGCACAGCAGCCGCCGCCGAAACGGGGAGCACACCATGGGCCTGCTCGACGGGATGATGGGCAATGCCGGTCGCATAGATCCGGCCGCCGCCCAGCAGGAGTACGCGAAGCTGTTCGGGCAGGGCGAGCAGGTGTATGCCGCGTTCATCCTGGTCCGCGACGCGATGCTGTTCACCAACCGCCGCCTGATCATGGTCGACAAACAGGGTGTCACCGGCCGCAAGGTGAGCTACCACAGCATCCCCTACCGCTCGATCAGCCACTTCGCCGTCGAAACCGCTGGCACCTTCGACCTCGATGCCGAGCTCTACATCTGGATCGGCAGCGGCGACGAGCCGGTCAAGCAGCGTTTCAACCGTCAGGTCGACATCTACGAGGTGCAGGGCATCCTGTCGCATTTCGTGTCGATCTAGCTACGCTCACCGGTATGGCATCCGTCTTCAGCGCGATCATCGCAGGTCAGATCCCCGGCCGTTTCGTCTGGGAAGACGACGAGTTCGTCGCCTTCCTCACCATCGCCCCCGTCACCCAGGGTCACACCCTCGTGGTGCCGCGCGCCGAGATCGACCAGTGGCAAGACGTGGATCCCGCCGTGATCACCAGAATGATGGGCCTTGCCCAGAAGATCGGCCAGGCCGTCCGCGCCGCCTTCGACGCCCCCCGCGCGGGCCTGCTCATCGCCGGCCTCGAGGTTCCCCACCTGCACACCCATGTCTTCCCCGCCTACACCATGGGCGACTTCGACATCTCGGGCGCGAACACCGACCCCACCCCCGAATCCCTCGACGAAGCCCAGGGAAAGATCAAGGCCGCCCTGCGCGACCTCGGCCACGGAGCGAACGTCCCAGCCTGATTTTGCCCTTGATGGAACCGAACCGACCATTCGCGCGTCTAAGACATCGAGTGGTTGTTGTGCGCGAAAGAGGAGAGACGATGCGACTGGTTGGCTTTGCCGCCGGGGTGTGCGCTGTAGTGGCGCTCGCCGGATGTTCCAAAGCGGTCGACGGGCAGCCCGAGGCCAGTGGGGCTCCGCTGACCAAGGAGCAGTTGTTCGATCCGTGCACGGTGTCGGACAGTGTGCTGCAGGCGGCGGGTCTCGACCCGGCGTCGAAGGACGATAATCCGTTCTCAGTGGATCGAGCGGAGTGGAAGGGGTGCGGTTGGCGGGGTGATGAACACTTCATCTACCTCAAGTCCACCACTTACACGCTAGAAGAAATTCGCTCGAATGACTATCTCCACGATTTCCAGGACATCACGGTCGGCGACAGAAAAGCAGTACAATACCTCCTAGGAACCCGGACCCCTCCGAATCAGTGCGAAATCGCCTTTGACACCAGCAAAGGCAGGGTAGCGGTAACGGCAACAAAGTTCATCGATAACACATCTTCGACGGACCCGTGCGCGTTGGTCAACAAAGCAGCACCGAACTTCCTCGAAATCCTTCCTAAATAGCATATGCGGAAAACGACGGAGATCTGAACTATGGCGCCGAACGAGATGGCAACGAATTTTCAAACGCTGGGCGGTGAGGCCGCAGCGGGCAGGCTCATCATTGAATCCGGTGCAGCAGATAACTGCGCGAGATGGTGTGATGAATACATCAAAGACCTCCAACTCCTGTCCGGACGTACTCAGCAGATGGTCTACATCGATTCGTTCGGCGATCTTGATTCCGCCAAAGCCCTCGGCAAGAAGTTTGCCAACTTAGCAGAAGGTGGGGCAGGTACCGGCTCGTACGCCGATGCCGCTACCCAACACATCGAGATTCTCAGGGCAATGGCCGATATGTACCGCAAAGCCAGCGCGGCATACAAGAACTGCGACGAAGCCACCCAGTTGGCCATCAAACAGCAGACCAACAAGCTCGACTGATTCCAGGGGGGATCCATGACATTCACAGATTTCATGAGCGGACTCGGCAGCAAAGTCGCCGGCGGCGGAGGGGAGATCCTCGGACACCGTTTCGGCTCGTTGTTCGAGTCCACAATCAGTCCCGCCCAGTCCGAACTGGACGCGCAGGCGGATGGCAACAAAGAACGCACTAAAATCTACGGCGACAACCAATCGCTGGCATCCGGATTTACGGGCGAATACGCCGAACAAGTCGTGCCCCCGGTCATGGAACAATTCTTCGACATGGATCACTCCCGCATCATGAAATTCGTCGAATCTATTAGAGAAGAACAGCTGAGCACAAGCATTCAGGGTTGGACGAAGCTCGCGGAAGACACCAACACTAAAGCAACCGCTTTCCACGACAATATCCAGAAGGAAATGGAGCGTGGCTGGTCTGGCAACGCCGCGAATCAAGCCCTTGCCAGCACCAAGGCCTACCTCGCCGACGTCCACAAGGTGGATCAAGCTGCCCGGTTGATCGCCAACAAGATGGACGAGGCGCGTTCCGGCCTTCAGCAGGTGAAGTACTCGGTACCGCACGAGTCCGAGAAACAGAGCACCACCACGGCGGGAATCGTCGTTTCCGCGCTCTCCAACGTGGCCCTACCCGGGCTCGGCACCGCGACCAACTTCGTCATGGACAGCACCAGCGCAGGCCGCGCCGACGCCGCCGAAGCAGCCGCCCGCCAAGTGATGACGACCGTCTACAAGCCGGTCGCCGAACAGTCGGACACGCAGGTCCCGAAGGTCCCGACGCCAGCGAAACCCCAGTCCGACAAGCCAACCGGCGAAACCACCGAGTACAAGCCGAACGGCACCACCGAAAAACCCACCGGCAACACAACCACCAAGCCGAGCACCGAGGACTCCAAACCCACCACCACGGAGCCGGAAACCCCCACTACCACCGACCCCGGTGACGACGACACCACTGGCGACGACACCACCGCCGCTACGACAACCCCGGAAACCCCCACTACCACTACCCCGGCAGGCACCACCCCGGGCACGACCCCGGCGGGCACGTCCCCCGGCGGACTCGGCTCCGGCGGCGGAGCAGGCGCGGGCGCTGGTGCCGGAGCAGGTGCGGGCACTCCCGGCGCGGCAGTCCCCGGGACCGCCGGTCAGAAGCAGGGCGCAGGTGCCGGAGCGGGCGCGGGAGCAGGCACATCGTCAGGCCGCGCGGGCACATCCGGCATGGGCGGGATGGGCGCACCCGGTGCGCGCGGCGGCGGCAAGGACGACGAGAACGAGCACCAGGCCCCCGACTACTTGCGCGGCATCCACGAAGAACTGCTCGGCCCCGACCGCCTGCACGTCCCGCCGGTGATCGGCGGCGACGCATGACCGACACCTGGGAGCTGACCCCGTTCGAATTCTGGGTCGCCTGGGAAACGCTCGGCCGCGACCGCATGCCCTGGCCCCTCACCTTCACCGCGGGTGTCGAAACCCAGGTCGAATTCGACCTCGAATGCCGTCGCGCCGCGGATACGCTGATCGCCAAAATGGGCACCGACGAATCCCTCTACCACGCCCTACACGCTCTCGCGCACCCCGAAATCCGCATCGAACTGTTCGGCCACCGACTGGACGGCCGCACCCGCATGGTCCGCGCTTGCGCCACCACCGAGGCAGGCAACGGGGTGGTCGCCGCCCAACTCCCCGGCCCCGAATACGGCCAGGGCGGCAACATCCTGATCTCCCTGCGCCCCGCCCACGCCATCACCACCCGCCTGCTGGCCATCCTCCCGAAAACCCCCGCGGGCACCACCGGCGGCTTCAACGTCCACCGCGACGACTTCGCCACCACCCCCGACCCCTACGCCCGCCACCGCACCCCCGCCGAACAAGCCCTCAAATTCCTCAAACGCCCCTTCACCACCTACGCCGAATTCCGCGTAGCCACCGGCCCAGCCCTCGACGGCTGGCAAGAAGGCGGCACCACCCTCCAACTGGTCGACTACACCAACGACGGCCGCTACCTCATCCAAGAAGGCGAACGAGTAGAAGTAACCCCCACCACCCCCGACCGAATAGAAGCCCAGCTCCAACGCCTGATCGACCAGGCCACAGCCACCGCCCGCCAATCAGCCTGGTAGACAACATGTTCGGGCGATACACAGCGAATTCTTGGCCAGTCCGACCGAGCGTAGGAATCCTGCACAGCAGCGGCATAGCTGCACAGGATTCCTACGCCATCGTCAGGTAAGTTGCCCGCACCAAGCCTGATCCTGCGTTACCGACACGTCACCCCGTACGTATATCGCGCTGGCGCAGCTGGGGTAGCACGCGGGCGACAGGCGCGAAGTTGTCGTCAGTGTGCAGGACGGTCAGGTCGTGGTGGACAGCAGTAGCGCACACGACCAGGTCGGCTACGCCTGCCGAGCGATGCCGGCCCCGCTGAGTCAGCTTGTACTGCGCAGTATCGACCCATCTCCAGGCGTTCGTGGGGACGCCCGCGGGTTGGCAGACCGCATCGATATCGGCGGCAAGATCATCGCGGTCGGCTGGACTTGTCGCCGAGAACAAGAACTCTGTCCGCGTGGCTTCGCAGATCCGGAGCGCACCGGCATCAATTTCGGGGCGCCATCTCGCGAACGTATCTTTCTCACGGAACAGGCGCCACAGCGCAGACGTATCCAGCAGGTACCCGATCACGATAGTGTCCCGTGGAGTGGTGGACTTCGGATCAACCGCCAAACTGCGTAGTGATCAACGAGTCATGTTGAATGCTAGCCGATTTCGACACTCTCCGCGAGCGCCGGCACCGCTTCGGCAGCGTGTTGTTTGGCCACGATCACCGCTCGCAGCTCGTCCATGCTGACATCGGACACGTAGCGGCGGGTGACCTGCCATTCGTCGTGTTGCTCGATCACGACCGCGGTCGCCAACCGCAGAAACGCCGCCGAGTTCGGGAAGATCTCGACCACGTCGGCGCGGCGTTTGATTTCCTTGTTCAACCGTTCGATCGGGTTGTTCGACCAGATCTTGGACCAATGCGCCCGCGGGAACGCGGCGAAGGCCAACACGTCGTGTCTAGCGGCGGTCAGCATCGCCGCCGCCTTCGGAAACGACCCAGACAAGGTCTCGACGACCTGGTCGTACTGGGTAGCGACCTCGTCGGGATCGGTATGGACGAAGATCGTCTTGACCGCCGCCATCACCGCCGGCACGTGCTTCGAACCCACCGCACCCTGCAGATTCCGCATGAAATGCACCCGACACCGCTGCCACGCCGCACCGGTGAACTGTTGAGCGACAGCGGCTTTCAAGCCTGAGTGCGCGTCAGAGATCACCAGATGCACCCCCGACAAGCCACGATTACGCAGGCTGACCAGGAACTCGCGCCAGAACTCGAACGATTCGCTGTCACCGACGGCGGTGCCGAGGACTTCCCGGCCGCCGTCGATCGAGACCCCGGTCGCGACGACCAACGCTTGGGACACGACGTGGGCGCCGACGCGGACCTTGCAGTAGGTGGCATCGAGGAACACATACGGGAAGATGGTGTGGGTCAGAGTGCGGTCGCGGAACCGGGCGATCTCTGCGTCGAGCCCGGCGCAGATCCTCGAGACCTCCGATTTCGAGATCCCGGACTCGACGCCGAGCGCGGCGACGAGGTCATCGACGTTGCGGGTGGAAACGCCATGGACGTAGGCCTCCATGATCACCGCGTGCAACGCTTGATCGATGCGGCGGCGGCGTTGCAACAGCGAGGGGAAGAACGACCCCGCCCGCAGTTTCGGGATCTTCAACTCGACGTCGCCGCTGGTCGTGGCCACGGTTTTGGTGCGGTGCCCGTTACGGTGGGTGGTGCGGTCGGTGCTGCGTTCGTAGCGGGCAGCGCCGAGGGTTTCGGTGGCTTCGGCCTCGATCAACGCTTGCAAACCAGCGCGGATCAGTTCAGCGAACACGGTGCCGATTTCGGCGCCCTTGAGCTGATCAAGTTGGGTCAGCAGTGCAGAATGGTCGTGGGTCATCGCGTAGTCCTTCGTGGGTCTGTGGGTGAGTCACTGTGGTAGGTAACTCGTTCACCACTACGCGATGGCCCGCCTTCAGGTCGGGAGCGACACGCCCGAAACCTGTTGCGGGGCTACTGATCCGATTCCCACCACTCCAGGGGACTCTCCCCCGATCACCGCGAGAAGGCTTGCCTGCGTACTGCTTTCGCTGCCTCACTCGCAGCGGCGGCGTCATCGAAATCGCCGCGCTGCCCGCGCTCGAACAACCGTTGCGCGGCCTCCACGCGTCGGACCCGCTCCACATAGTCCCGCAGAGCAGCGTTAACGGTGTCCTTCTTGGTGGTCGAGCCCATCAACCTCATCGCCTCTGCGAGAGCTTCGTCGTCCAGATCGATCTGAGTTACCGACATGACACACCACCTTGTATCGAATGTATGCATATTGAGTATGTCACCAACATTCAACCTGCTCGAGGGCGGCGCGACTGCAGTGGGTCCCCAGGAAATCGCCAGCAGTTCTTCATGTTCGCGGGGCCTGCACTGGGCAGGATGTGGTCATCCACCGATCGATGACGCCCCCACCAACGGAATCCGGCTCCGGCGAACGGGACACGACCCGGGGCCCGCTGCGGGTCCCCGTCGTCGATGACGAGGACAACATCGCCGACCTGGTGAGCACCGGCCACCGATCCAGCCACAGAAAGAAGTCGATGGGAAGAATTTCACGAAGAAGCGCCTTGCGCGGCGGTGCGGCCGCGCTGGCTGCGGCCGCTGGAACGAGCGTGGCGATCGCAGCCACGCGGAAAGAGGAACACGGCTCCACGGGTGGTCGGCCCGCCCGCATCGACATCCACCACCACTGCGCCGCGCCGAAATGGGTTGACTGGGCGGAAAGCAAAGGGCTGCTGGTCCGCGATCAACTGCCGTACTGGGTGCCGTGGGATCTGAATGCCGCTCTGTCGATGATGGACAGCGCCGAGATCGAAACCGCGGTGATCGCACCCGCGCTCCCCGTCCCCAGGTATAACAGCGCCGAACAGCACAAGGAGGGACTTGTCGTCGCCTATGAGGCAATGGCCGAACTGGTTGCCGCTCATCCCGATCGATTCGCGTTCTTCGCGACACTGCCACTGGAGAATCTGGAACTAGCAAACTGGTCGTGCGACTACGGATTCGAGGCCGGAGCGGTTGGCGCGTTCACCATGACGCACGACCCGCAGGGTCGCTATCTGGGGGACCCGGCGTTCGATGATTTGTTCGCCAATCTCAACGAGCGCCACGCGGTGCTCAATCTGCACCCGACCCACCTACCGGGTCTCGCCCCAGGGAAAACGGCTATTCCCGGCATCGACAACATCATCTGCGACTACCCACTCGACACCACCCGTGCTGCGGTCAACATGATTCTGCACAGCACCTTGGACCGGTACCCCAATCTGTCGGTCATCCTGCCGCACGGTGGTGGCTTCCTGCCATACATCGCCGCCCGCATCGAAGTCGCCGGCCCCTTCTTCAGTCCCGGCATCGACGCGGATCGCGCGCGCGACTATCTGCGGCGCTTCTACTACGATTCCGCCGCGCCGATGTCGCCGGGCTCCACCCCCACGCTGCTGGCCACGGTGGATCCCACGCACATCATCTACGGCAGCGACTGGCCGCTGACCCCAACCGATCTCGTCCTGCGTGCCGCGGCCCAGCTCGACAGCGATCCTGCGCTCGACGAGTCGCTGCGGAGCGGCGTCAACCGCGACAACGCGGCAAACCTGCTGACGATGCTGAGGCAACGGTGAGCCGAGCCAGCCGCTAGGTCTCGCGGACTTGTTCGTCACCGGCCGCACAGCCGATCTCGTACTCAACGACCTTCTCACCTCGGCCGACGAGGGCGCGGTGCTCGTTCCAGTTGTCGACCGCGACGACCTCCGGATCGCCCAGAAGATCATCGAGCAGTATCGCGGCCTCCGGCTCGACCTGGCCGACGCGGTCAATGTCGTACTCGCCGAGCGCTACCTCACCAACGACATGCTGACGTTGGATGAGAAGGAGTTTCGCGCCGTTCGGCCATTGACGCCCGCTCATCCGTCGTTTCGGCTCCTGCTCCAGGGCGACTGAACCGCCGACAACGATCGGCGATACAAGACTGGTCTGGGTCATCGGTTCCACCGCCCGCTAACCGCGGCCGGGTAGTGAGCCGATCACCGTTCGCGGATACCCGCTGTCGATGGTCTACGCCGAGAAGCTTGTTACGGCCGTCCAACGAGGAACGGCGAGCACCCGATGGCGCGACTTCGGCTTCGTTGTGGTCTGAGCAGGGTGCTCACGAAACACAAAAAAGGACCTGACCTGCTTTCACAGGTCAGGTCCTTTGCGAGCCCCCTGTCAGGATTGAACTGACGACCTTCGCTTTACAAGAGCGGTGCTCTACCACTGAGCTAAGGAGGCGGGTACTGCGGCGACCATCATAGCCGCGAACACCTACCGCGCGACACCGGAATGTCGCGCGGTAGGTGTGGGAGGTCAGGACTGGGCGCGGGCTGCGTCGTCGGCGGCCATGGCGTCACGCAGGCTCTTGGGCCGCATGTCGGTCCAGTTCTTCTCGACGTACTCGACGCACGCTGCCCGGCTTTCTTCGCCGAACACGACACGCCAGCCCGCCGGGACCTCCGCGAACGCGGGCCACAGGGAGTGCTGCTCTTCATCGTTGACCAGAACGAAGAAGCGGCCGTCCTCGTCGTCGAAGGGGTTGGTGCTCATTTCACCTCACTGGATACTGGCGCTGTGTACAGGATCACTGCGCGGCCGCGAAGCCACGAGCGTTGTGTCGACCCTAGCAAGGCATACGTTACTGGTAGGGAGTTACCCGATGCTGCCTCGCCTCCTCGATCAGGCAGCGAAGAAATCGAGCAGGATCTTGTTGACCGCCTCTGGACGCTCCAGGTAGCCGTAGTGACCCGTGTCCGGGACCTCCTGGTAGCGGGCGCCGGGAATGGCCTCGGCCACCTCGCGCGACAGGTACGGCGGAATCATCCGATCATCGGCGAACCCAATTGCCAAGCACGGCACCGTAATCGAACGAT
This sequence comes from Nocardia sp. IBHARD005, assembly GCF_052814245.1. Taxonomy (NCBI): domain Bacteria; kingdom Bacillati; phylum Actinomycetota; class Actinomycetes; order Mycobacteriales; family Nocardiaceae; genus Nocardia; species Nocardia sp. IBHARD005. The sequence goes on along the minus strand of NZ_CP199935.1, from coordinate 578,341 downwards.
AGGCGGCGACACGATCGAACTCGTGATCCATGGCCCGCTGCGCCCGGATGCCGGGTGAGGGGGTCCCCACGGTGAACTCGAACAGGTCGAGCCAGTCGCGCGCCGTATTGGTGTCGGCCATCGTCGCCGGCGACAGATTCATCACCGCGCTCAACGCCGCCTCGAACTTCGCCGGCAGCTGCACCGCCGAGGCATCGAGGTCCTGCTCACCGATCGACAGCGTCTTCTGGAACTGATCCAGCCTGCCGTGACCGGCCATGAACACGGCCTTGCGAACCAGATCGGGCCGGGCCAGCGCCAGCTCCTGAGCCACCCGCGCACCCATCGACGTCCCCGCGATCAGCGCGGGGCCCTCGCCGAGGAACTCGATCAGCGCGGCGGTGTCGGCGACCAGCTCCTCGATCCGCATTCCGCCCGCGGCCTCGAAAGACGGCGCGATTCCACGATTGTCGAACACGCAGACCCGATAACCGGCCGCGACCAGCGCGGGAACCTGGTGTAACTCCCACACGCGCCCCGGCGAACCGGTTCCCATGATCAAAACCACCAGCGGACCGCCGCCCTTGACGTCGGTGCCCTTGGTACGGTCGCCCTTGACCTGATAATTCAGTGCGATGCCGTTCACCGTGGCCAGTGGCATGAAACAAACCTCTCTGCGGGGTTGAGCGTGTACGACACAACGGTAACGGGACCGCCACGACACGGCACCGGGGCGGGGTGTTGCGCGTCGCTACTTCATCGGCCGTGCGCCGGCGCCCGATAGTATTGATCACTCGCAGGTAGAGCGCAGGGAAACCGGGAGGACGAACCCATTATGGCCGCGAAGAGCACCGCCAACGACATCGCCGACGACGAGCTCGAGCCGCTTGCCGACGAAACCGCCCGCCAGGCGCAGAAGGTCGTTGCGGCACACGCCGAAGACGCCGACGAGTGCCGCATGCTGCTGTCCATGCTCGGCATCGCTCCCGCCTGACACAGCGCACCCCTGCGACGCATAAGGATGCGTGAGTGGACCAAATGATCGACCAACCGTCCAACGACCGTCCGTCCGAAAACAGCGAAACCCTCGCGCCGACCGGCTCGGGTTCGGGATTCGTTGTCGTCGCCAACCGGCTGCCGGTCGACCTCGAACGCCTGCCCGACGGCACGACCAGGTGGAAGCGCAGCCCCGGTGGGCTGGTGACCGCGCTGGAACCGGTGCTGCGCAGCAACAAGGGCGCCTGGGTCGGCTGGGCCGGTGTGCCCGATGTCGAGGTCGAACCGATCATCGAAGACGGGCTCGAGCTGTATCCGGTGCCGCTCACGGCGCAGGAGGTGCAGGACTACTACGAGGGGTTCTCCAACGGCACGCTGTGGCCGCTGTATCACGACGTGATCGTGCGCCCGGTGTACGACCGGGCCTGGTGGGCCGCCTATGTCGAGGTCAACCGGCGTTTCGCCGAGGAGACCGCGAAGGTGGCCGCCGAGGGCGCGACGGTCTGGGTGCAGGACTACCAGCTACAGCTGGTGCCCAAGATGCTGCGCATGCTTCGTCCCGATCTGACCATCGGTTTCTTCCTGCACATCCCGTTCCCGCCGGTCGAGCTGTTCATGCAGATGCCGTGGCGCACCGAGATCGTCGAGGGCCTGCTCGGCGCCGACCTGATCGGATTCCACCTGCCCGGCGGCGCGCAGAACTTCCTCTACCTGGCCCGCAGACTGGCCGGTCAGCCCACCTCGCGTGGCACGATCGGGGTTCGCTCGAAGCTGGGTGTCGTGCAGGTCGGTTTCCGCACGGTGCGCGTCGGCGCGTTCCCCATCTCGATCGATTCCGCTGAACTCGACGAGTCGTCCCGCCGTCGTTCGGTGCGCGAGCGGGCCGCTAAAATCCGTGCTGAGCTGGGCAATCCCAAGAACATCATGCTCGGCGTCGACCGCCTCGACTACACCAAGGGCATCGACATCCGGCTCAACGCGCTGCAAGAACTACTCGAAGAGGGCCGCATCGACCCGACCGAGACAGTGATGGTGCAGCTGGCCACCCCCAGCCGCGAACGCGTGCAGAGCTACATCAAGATGCGCGGCGACATCGAACGTCAGGTGGGCCGGATCAACGGCGAATTCGCCCGCGTGGGCTACCCGGTCGTGCACTACCTGCACCGCCCGATCCCCCGCGACGAACTCATCGCCTTCTTCATCGCCGCCGACGCCATGCTGGTCACGCCCCTGCGCGACGGCATGAACCTGGTCGCGAAGGAGTACGTGGCCTGCCACAGCGACCTCAACGGCGCCCTGGTGCTGAGCGAGTTCACCGGTGCCGCGGCCGAGTTGCGCCAGTCCTACCTGTGCAACCCGCACGACCTGGACAGCGTGAAGGACGCGATCATCGGCGCACTCGACGACGATCGCGACACCAAGCGCCGCCGGATGCGGTCGCTGCGCCGTCAGGTGCTCACCCACGATGTCGAACGCTGGGCGCGCGCCTTCCTCGACGCGCTGTCACACGGCAATATCGCCGGTTCGGCCCTGATGAGCGACGAGCAGACCTTCCCCGCCGACCAGCGCTGAGGCGTACCTCCGTGCGCAGCTGAGCAACCGTGCCGCTGGGCACACAGCAACCTCACAGCGTCGGTCCAGCCACTTCCCAGCCCGGTGGAGGAGCATGGGGGCCATGAGTGGTGATGTGCCTGAAGCGCGGGTGCTTGTCGTCGACGATGAACCGATGATCGTCGAACTGCTGGCGGTGAGCTTGCGCTACCAGGGGTTCGAGGTGGCGACGGCCGCCGACGGCGCCCAGGCACTGGATCGGGCACGCACGTTCCGCCCGCAGGCGCTGATCGTCGACGTGATGATGCCCGGCATGGACGGCTTCGGCCTGCTGCCCCGGTTGCGCGCCGACGGGATCGACGCGCCGGTGCTGTTCCTGACCGCGCGTGATGACATGGACGACAAGATCACCGGGCTCACCCTCGGCGCCGACGACTACGTCACCAAGCCGTTCAGCCTGGAGGAAGTGGTGGCGCGGCTGCGGGTGATCCTGCGTCGCGCCGGCCACGCCGAGTCGGCGAAGGCGAGCACCCGGTTGCGCTTCGCCGACATCGAACTCGACGACGACACGCACGAGGTGTGGAAGGCGGGCGAACCGGTTGCGTTGTCGCCCACCGAGTTCACGCTGCTGCGCTATTTCATGGTGAACGCGGGCAGCGTGCTGAGCAAACCGCGCATCCTCGATCACGTCTGGCGCTACGACTTCGGTGGCGAGGTGGGCGTGGTGGAGACCTACGTGTCATATCTGCGCAAGAAGGTCGACACCGGTGAGCAGCCGTTGATCCACACGCTACGTGGTGTCGGCTATGTAATGCGTGAGCAGACGCGGTGAGCAGGCTCCCCCTGCGGGTGACGTTGGTGCTGGTGCTGGTCGCGTTGGCCGGATTCGGTTTGGTGGCTTCGAGTTTCGTGGTCACCAAGGCGATGGAGAGCTCGCTGCAGAACCGCACCGATCAGCAGTTGCGGGACGCGGCGATGGAATGGAAGCTCAGGGTCGGGCTGCCAACGCCGAATCTGCCCCCGCCGTCCTCGGAGTCGGGGCAGCCACCCGGGCGCTACTTCGTGACGGCCGAGACCACGGACGGCACCCGAAAAGTGCGTCTCGACAACGTCTTCGGCACCGATGCCGAGCCCGATCTCCCCACTCCCGCTGCACTGCAACCGGTTACGGTCGGCTCGCTGGACGGCTCGGGAGACAAGTGGCGGGTGGTGACCGTCGATGGCAACCGGGCGACGGCGACGGTCGCGTGGCCGCTGGCCGAGAACATCGAGACGGTACGCAATCTCGTCGTTCTGCAAGTGATCGTCGGCGCGATAGTGCTGATCGCGTTGGCCATCGCGGCCTATTTCGTGGTGCGCGGCAGCCTGCGCCCACTCCACCGGGTGGAAGCGACAGCGGCGGCGATCGCGAGCGGCGAGCTGCATCATCGAATCCCGGTGCACGGCAACGTCACCGAGGTCGACCGGCTGTCCCGCTCACTGAACAGCATGCTGACCCAGATCCAGCAGGCCTTCGCCGCGACCGAGTCCTCCGAGACCGCCGCGCGCGCATCCGAGGCGAAGATGCGCCGTTTCGTCGCCGATGCCAGCCACGAACTACGCACACCCCTCACCACCATCCGCGGCTTCGCCGAGCTGTACCGCCAGGGCGCGACCACCGACCCCGCGATGTTCATGAACCGCATCGAACACGAGGCCCAACGCATGGGCCTGCTGGTGGAGGACCTGCTCATGCTGGCCCGTCTCGACGCCCAACGCCCCGTCGAACTCGGCCCGGTGGACCTGCTGGCGTTGGCAGGCGACGCCGTGCACAGCGCCCGCGCGGTGGAAGCGGCCGCGGGCGGGCACCACCCGATCACCCTCGACATCGCCGCAGGTCCGGGCACCCTCGAGGTCCGCGGCGACGAACACCGCCTCCGCCAGATCCTCACCAACCTCCTCGACAACGCCCGCACCCACACCCCTGACGGCACCACGATCACCGTCCGCCTGACCCCCGCCGACGACGAGGTCCAACTCGAGGTCGTCGACACCGGCCCCGGCCTCAACCAGGCGGACGCCGCGCAGGTCTTCGAACGGTTCTACCGCACCGATACCTCACGCACCCGCAGCAGCGGCGGCACCGGACTTGGACTATCTATCGTGCGGGCCCTGGTGACTGCCCACCGCGGCACCGTAGAAGTCGCCAGCACTCCGGGTACCGGGACGGCGTTCATCGTCCGGCTCCCCCGCGAACAAGCCTGACACTGGACGAGCCGGACACCACCAGATGTACTGGGCAGTTGATCACCAGGCCTTCAGGTAAACATCTCCCGAGAAGGAAAAACCACCAGGTCCTAGTGATCAACCGACCAACTAAGTTGGGGCTGCCGGTGGTCAGACCGGCGTCACTTGGGCGACCAGCCAGCGGTTGCCGGCCTTGTCCAGGGTGACCCGCACCCGGCTGCCCGAGGTGGCACCCTCAGGTGAATCCTTGCTGGTGGTCAGCTGGTTCAGGTACAGCAGGACGACGGCATGCTCCGGCTCCGCCGAGACCACGCCCTCGGCCTGGGTGGTGGCCTTGACGGTGAGCTGCTTCTCCTTGGCGCCCGGCGCGATGGCCTGCTCGACCAGCTTCAGATACTCGGCGCGGAACTGTTCGGTGAGATTGTCGGCGGCCCTTGGTAATTCGGTGTCGACAGTGGCGGGCTCATAGGTGAACATCGCGCTCACCGTGCGGCCGGCGGTGGTCATCGCATCGGTGCGCGCCTGGTCGGTCTTGTCCTGCTGCCACAGCTGATAGCCGCTGATGCCGAGGACGACAGCCGCGACCACACCGATCGCGGCGAGGGCGCTGAAGACGATCTTGATTCGCTTACTCATCCCACGAACTCCACTTTCGACACGGTCATCCCGGTATCGCCCTTCGACACCGTGATCCGGAATCGGTACTGCCGCGACTGCGGTTCGGCCGAACCGGTATTACTCACCATCTGCTTGGCGGCGACCAGCACCTTCGCCGAATTCTCGCCGACGGACTCGATGCCCGACTCGACCACCTCGCCGCTGGAGACCACCTTGGCCTGCTTCACCACATCCATGAACGGGTCGACGCGACCGTCGAACTCGGTCTTGAACTCGCCCGAGGCCACCGACAGGATCCGCTCGATGTCCTCCTTGGCGGAATCGGCGCGAATGGTGGTCAGGTTGATGACCGCCTGACGCGCGGTCTGGGTGTACTGCGCGCGCAGATCCTCGTCCTGGCTGCCCGACCGCGCGGCGAGCGCGGTGAACGTGGCACCGACGACCAGCGCCAACACCAGCACCGCGGCGGCGGCGAGCCCGATGATCTGCCCCAGCCGCGTCAGCTTCGCGTCTTCTTCGTCGAGCTCGGCCGAATCATCGTCGGCGTCCTCGGACACCACCGCGGACTTCGTCAGCTCGACGGCAGCCGCGACCACCGTGACATCCTCGTCCGGAGCCACCTCGGCATCGGCTACCTCGGCCGATGCACCCGCAGCCGCGTCGACTGTCACGTCGACGACCTGCACATCCTCCACCGGCGGACCCGCCGACCTGGCTGCCCGCCGACGCGGACGGGCGTTGTTGCTCTCACTCATCTCTGCTGCTCCTCCAACATCGCCTGCCAGCTGGCCGGAACAGTGCCCGAACCATCGGCGGCGATATCACCTTGGCGGTACATGCGTCCGTCGGGGCCGAGATAGCTGCCCGTGGACGGATCGTAGGGGCGCGCAGCGGCGGGGGTGACTCCGCCGGTGGACGCGCCGGTGGGGGCCGAGGCCGGGGCTACCGGCTGCGGCGCGCCGAACGGCGGGTTCGTGCCCAGCGGCACGTACCCCGTCCGGCACAGTTCGGGAGTGGGCGCCCGGACGCCGGGATACTCCATGCACGGACTGTTGCGAATACCGCGCACTTCGATCGGAGAATCCTGAGCTACCTTGCAGTACAGCCCCTCGGGGGTGTCGATCGGGGTGAAGTCACTCGGCTCACGCCACTGGTCGGGGGGCAGGAAGCCGGTGGTGCAGGCGGGTGGGTCGTGGACCACGGTCATGAAGTCGACCATCGCGCCGTACTTGGTTGGTCCGCGCAGGATCGTCCGCAACGCCGCGATCAGCGGCGGGAAAACGACCAGGAGTTGTTCGAGGCCAGCGTGATACGTCACCGCGACCTGGCCGAGACTCACCAGATTGCCCGCCAGCAGGGGCAGCGTCGGACGCAGACTCTGGAACTGCTCGGTCACCTTCTGCATCGCGGAAGGGCTGTTGTGCAACAGGTTTCGCAACGTCGGGTCGGACTCGCGGAGCTGATCGGTGAGGGTCGCGAGATCTGTTGTCCAGGAACGAATATTGGCATCGGACTGGATCTGGGTGTCCAGCAGCGGGCCGATCTGATCGAGCAGTTTCTTCGTCGGATCCACATCGGTTTCGGCCTGCTGCACCAGCAGCGACGCCGAGTCGATGAACCGCTGCAGGTCAGGGCCCGCGCCGTTGAACGCCTGGAACGCCTCGTCGATCACCTGGCGCAGCCGGGTATCGGCGACGGTCGAGAGCAGCTTGTCGGCCTGGTCGAGCATCGTGCCGACATCCTGGGGCAGCTTGGTGCGCTGCACCGGGATTACCGAGCCGTCGCGCAGATTCGCCGAGCCCGCGTCGGCCTCGGGCACCAGGTCGATGTACTGCTCACCGATCGCCGAAACACTGCGTACCCAGGCGGTCGAGTCCGACGGCACCTGGTAATCGCTGTCGATCGACAGGTCCGCCTCGACCCCGGCCGGGGTGAGCCGCACCGCCTCGACCTTGCCGATATTGGTGCCGCGGTAGGAGACATTGGCGGTCGGATACAGCCCGCCGGTGGCGGCTAGCTGAACCGTCACGTCGTAGCGGCCGATCCCGAACATCGCGGGTAGCTGGATGTATGTCCCGCCCATCACGACGAGACCGATCACGGTGAGTACCGCGAAGATCGCTAGCTGAACGTGGACGAACCTGGTGAGTTTCATCGTCCGGTCCCTTCCTGGCCGGGCAGCGGCACGGTGATTCCGGGGATGGCCGGCAGGCCGGGTATGGGCGGCAGGCCGGGCAGTGTCGGCGTCGGTGCCGCACTGGGTGCGGGCGCCTGCGGGAGCTTGGTCGGATCGCCCGCGTCGGTCGCCGTCGACGGCGCGAAACTACCGAGCACACCCTCGACACCACCGAAGCGTCCGCCGAGCGGAGTACCGGTGAGCCAGTTGCTGTCCAAGCGCTTACCGGTCAGGTCGAAGGTGATGTAGAGGTTGAGGTAGTCGCCCTTGATCGCGTTGCCGATGTTCTTGATCGGGAACGGGAAGGAGGGAATGATGCCCAGCGCGTCGACGAGGTTGGTGCCGGTGTTGGCCAGGGTCTCCAGCACCGGGCCGAGGCTGGCCAGGTTGGCCTTCAGATCGTCACCGCTGGTCTGGATGATCCGCTCGGTGACATCGCTGAGCTCACCCAGCGCGGTCACCGCCCTGGTGATGTTGGCGGTGCGGTCGGCGAGTGCGGTCAGTGCCGGGTGGATCTCGTCGATCGCGCGGGCCAGCACGTCCTTCTGGTCGGCGAGGTTGCCCGCGAGCCGGTCGAGGCCCGCCATCGCGGCGATGATGCTGCCGGTCTGCCTGTCCAGGCCGGTGAGGAGCTGGTCGAGCTGCGGCAGCAGATCGGCGATCTCGGCCTCGCGGCCGTTGAGCGCCGCGTTCAGCTCCCTGGTGATGGTCTCGAGCTGGGCGATGCCACCGCCGTTGAGCACTACCGACAGTGAGGAGAGCACCTGTTCGGTGGTGGGGTAGGCGCCGGCCCGCTCCAGCGGGATCACGTCGTTGTTGCGCAGCTGACCCTGGGCCGGCGTCGCGGTAGGCGCGGACAGCTCCACGTGATTGCTGCCGAGCAAGCTGGTCTGGCCGATCTTGGCGATCGCGTTGGCGGGCAGTTTCACCTCGGGATTCAGCGACACCGTGACCAGCGCGTGCCAGCCCTCGACATCGATCCCGGTGACATTGCCGACCTCGACGTCGTCCACGCGCACCGGCGAATTCCGGGTCAGTGTAGTGACATTGGGCATCTGGATCCGCACAGTGTACGAACCGGGGCCCCTGCCCTCTGAGCCTGGCATGGGTAGCGAGTTGAGCCCGTCCCATTGACAGCCGGTCGTGCCGAGCGTCACGGCGACGCCCACCGCCAACCCGGCGAGCATGCGTTGGGGCGTCATCGTTGTCCTCCTGGAACCGCAAGTCCGGCAAGACCGTTCGGCACGGTGATCGGAGCCGTCGTCGGGGCCACCGGCGCGGACGGCACCTCTGCGGCCAAACTCGGCGGGCTGTACGTCAACTGGCCGGGCAGGGCCTGCGTGCCGCCGACCGGGTTGAGCATGATCGGCACGTAGTTCATCGCCAGCGAACTGATCACCGGGGCGATGAATTCCGCGCACAGATCCGCCGACCGGTCCGAGTCGTTGTGCTCGAGCGCGCGGATGGAACCGCAGAGGAAGGTCAGCGGGCTGGACGTATTGTTCAGTGACACAGAGCCGCTGAGCGAGCCCTGGGCCGGCTTGTAGATCTGGTAGAAGTTCACCAGCGCGGTCGGCGCGGAATGCAGCAGCCGTTCGATCTCCGGCCGCTTGTCGACCAGCGTCTGGGTGACATCGGCGAGCCGCTCGACACCGTCGGTGAGCTCGGCACCACTGCCTTCGAGGAAGCGCTGCACATCGGCGAGCGCCACATCCAGACTGTCCAGTCCCGCACCCAGCTCCTCCGACGCACCGGCGAGTACCGAGGCCACCGAGGCCAGGCGGCCGCCGAACTGCACGATCTGCTCGTTGCTCGCCGAGAGCACCTCGACGAACTTCTGCAGGTTGCGGATGGTGCCGAACAGGTCGGTTCGCCCGTCGGACAACGTATTCAGCGTCGCCGACAGTTCGCGCAGGGTGTTACGGAACTTCTGGCCGTTGCCGTCGAGATTGTTCGCGGCAGTGTCGACGACACGCCCGAACGAACCCTGCTTGTCATCGCCTACCGGCCCGAGAGCGGTTGCGAGATTGGTCAGTTCGGCCTTGATGTCGTCCCACTCCACCGGGACGGCGGTGCGCTCGATCGGGATCTGCGCACCGTCGGCCAGCTTCGGGCCACCGTCGTAGGCGGGCGCGAGCTGGATGAACCGGGCCGACACCAGCGAGGGCGCGATGAGCACGGCGCGCGCGTCGGCGGGCAGGTCGATGCCGCGGTCGACCGACATCCGCACCTGCACCCGGCCCTCGCCGGGCTCGATCGCGTCGATCTTGCCGATCTTGACTCCGAGCATCCGCACCTCGTCGCCCACGTACAGGCCGGTGGTGGAGGTGAAGGCGGCGGTGATCTTGGTCTTGCCGATACCAAGGGTGGTGTAGACCCCGACCACGACCAGCGCGACGATCACCACTACGGCGACCGCGAGCGTCCAACGCGGCACGCCGCGGACTTTCGATGCGATGCTCATCGCGGCGGATCCTCCTCGGTCGGCACGATGCTCGGCGGCGCCGGGTGCGTGAAGATGTCGATCAGGTCCTGCGGCAGGTGCTCGGGCCAGACCAGTGCGTCCACCAGCGGACGCAACTCGGTACTCGACGCGTTCACCACGTAGGCGTTGAACCACGGACCGTTGCCGACCTGCTCGCCGAGCGCCGAGGCGTAGGGGCCGATACCCTCGAGCGCTTCCGACAGGTTCTGCTTGTTGCGCTGCAACAGGCCGAGCACCGAATTGAGCCGGTCCAGTGTCGGTTTCATCTGCGCCTCGTTGTCGGCGACCAGCCCGGAGAGTTGCTTGGCGACCGAGTCGACGTAGACGATGAGCTGGTTGATGGCGGCGCGACGGTTGTCGAGTTCGCCGAGCAGGTTGTTGCCGTCGAGCAGTAGCGCGTTGAGCTGCGAACTACGGTCGGCCAGCACCTTGGTGACGTTCTGGGCCCGGCCGAGCAGATCGGTCAGCGCCTGGTCGCGCGTATTGATGCTGCGCGAGAGCGCGGTGACGCCGTCGAGGGCGTTGCGCAGCGGGCCCGGTGTCTCGGCGAAGGCCGCCGACAGGGCGTCCAGGGTCTTGTCGACCTGATCCAAGTCGAGATCGCGGACGGTCGCGCCGAGGTCGCTGAGCGCCTCGTTGAGCGAGTACGGCGAGGTGGTCCGGTCGAGCGGGATGGTGTCGGAAGTACGCAGCGCGCCCTGTCCGGTCGGCACCACATCCAGGGACTTGCGACCGAGCACCGTGTTGGTCTTGATCGCGGCGGAAGTCTTGTGGCCCAGCACAATCGACTCGTCGAGGGTGAACTTCACCAGCACCTTGGGACCGTCGAGCGAGACCTGGTCGACTTCGCCGGAGCGCACGCCGGCCACATGCACCGGGTCGCCCGGCACCAGCCCGCCCGCGTCGACGAAGAACGCGGTGAAAGTCGCGCCGGAGCGAATGAACGGCAGCTTGGTGAATTGCAGGGTGGCGAGCGAGATCGTCACCACCAGCACAATGCCGACGATGCCGATGGTGACGGCCGACGACTTCTTCTCACTCATTGGGCGTACACCTTCCGGTCGCCTGCAGGCCCGGCAACTTCACTTCCATCGGCTGGCCGTTCGGGCCGTCGACAACGAGGTTGGTGCCGCAGATGTACAGCTGCAGGAACGAACCGTAGGCACCGACGCGGACGAGTTGCTTGTAGGTTTCCGGCAGCTTCTCGAGGACCCATTGGATGTGGTCGGAGCCGTTGTCGAGGTTGGTGGCCAGCCTGCCGGTCTGCGCGATCGTGTTGCGCAGGTCGGGGCGTGCGGTGGTCAGCAGGTCGTTGAGTTCCTTTGTCGCACCGGCGATCCGCGGTAGCGCGGCGCCGATCGGGTCGCGATCGGCGGCCAATCCGCTGACCAGGCGCTGCAATTCGTCGATCGTGGTGGCGAACTGCTCGTCGCGATCGTCGATGGTGGCCAGCACGGTGTTCAGGTTGTCGATCACGCTGCCGATCAGGGCATCGCGATCGGCGAGGGTATCGGCGAAGCTGCCACCGCTGTTGAGCAGCGAGACCAGCGTGCCGCCCTGGCCCTGGAAGATCTGCAGCAGCGCCGAGGTCAGGTCGTTGACCTGGCCGGGATCGAGCCCACGCAGCAGCGGTTTGAAACCGCCAAGCAGCAGGTCCAGATCCAGCGCGGGCGTGGTCTGCTCCTTGCCGATGGTGGCGCCGTCGGGCAGCTCGCGGGGCGAGCCCGGACCTTCCTTCAGCTCCAGGTACCGGTCACCGACCAGGTTCTCGTACTTGATCGCCAGGCGGGTGCTGGCGAGCACGGAGTATTTGGTGTCCACGTCGAACTCGACCTGGGCGAGATCGTCGTCGCCGACCTTCACCGAGGTCACCGAGCCGACCGGCACACCCGCGATCCGCACCTTCGACCCCGCCAGCATGCCCGAGGAGCTGGTGAACACCGCCTTGTACCCGTTCTCGCTGGAGAATCGTGCCTGACTCAGCACGATCGCCAAGCCGGCGAACACGAGCGTCATCACTACGGTGAAGATCGCGAGCTTGACTGTCGTCGCTGTGTTCTTCACCGTGTCACTCCCGGCAATCCTTCCAGCAAGAGCTGGAAAACCTTTGGTGCGCTGTTCAATTCGGGCGGCCCGGTACGCGGTGTGTACACCGTGCCCTGACTGGTATCGGTCACCACATAGTTCGAGTGGCTGTCCGGCACACGGGTTACCACGCCCTCACAATGCGGTCCGCCGGTGGCGTTCACCTTGGGCAGGTCCTCGGGGTAGGTGTAGGGCTTGGAGCCGGGCATGAGCGAGGCGTTCATGCCGACGCCGGGCAGCCCGCCGCCGAATACCTCCTCGGCCAACGGCATAAGCGGGCCGAGTCCATCGATGATGCAGCTCAGCGCCGGCGCGTATTCGAACAGCAGGCTGGTCGTCGGCCGCAGCAGGTCGAGCGCGGTGACAAGGTTGGATTCGTTGTCCCGCAACACCGAACCCGTCGTGTCGGACAGTCCGATCACGTTCACGAGCACATCGTCGAGCTGAGCTTGCAACTCCGACAATGTCTTCGCGGTGACCGTGGCGTTGTCCACGGTGCGCAGCAGCGCGCCGGAAGCGTCGGCGTAGATGTTGGTCACCTGGGCCGTCTTGTCCAGATCCTGTTGCAGCGTAGGCAGATACGGGTTGATCTCGCGCAGGTAGCGGTCCGAGCTCACCAGCAGTTCGCCCAGCTTGTCGCCGCGGCCCTGCAGTGCGGTACCGAGCGCGGTGAGCGTGGCATTGAGCTTCTCCGGTTCCACCTGGGCGAGCACATCGGACAGGTGCTGGAACAGCGTGTTGAACTCCACCGTCACCGCACTCGCCGCGACCGTACTGCCCGCCTTCAGCGAGCTGGACGCAGGCTGTTCGGGGACAATGAAATTCACGTACTTGGCGCCGAACACCGTGGTCGAACGAATGTCGACACCCGCGTTCGACGGCACCAGCTTCAACTGGTCGGGGTCGACCTCGAGCCGTATCTGTGCGCCGTCCTCGCGCAGGCTGATCTCGGCGACCCGGCCGATCTCGACGCCGCGCACCTTCACCTTGGCGTCAGGGTCGAGCACGAGGCCGGCGCGTGGCGCGTCGACCAGCACCTGTGCGGTGGTGGTGAACGCGCCTTGGAAGAGGGCGAAAGCGAAGGCCGCAAGCCCAACGAGCAAGCCGACCATCGTGAGCGCGGCGAGCTTGCGCCCGAGCCCGCCCTGCAATGCGGCAACGATCCGTGAAATGTTCATCACGCTATCCCGAGAGGTGGAAGTTGCCGGAGGTGCCGTAGATGGCCAGCGAGATCAGCAGCGTCACAGTGACGACCGCGATCAGCGACGAGCGCACCGCGTTACCGACCGCGACGCCGACGCCCACCGGACCACCCGCGGCGTGGAAGCCGTAGTAGGTGTGGATCAGCATCACGGCCAGCGCCATCACGATCGCCTGCGCGAACGACCAGAGAATGTCGCTCGGGATGAGGAACGTCGAGAAGTAGTGGTCGTAGACGCCGCCGGACTGCCCGTAGATCACCACGGTCGCGAAGCGGCTGGCGATGAACGAGGCGATCACCGCCAGTGCGTAGAGCGGCACGATCGCGATCATGCCCGCCAGCACCCTGGTGCCGACCAGGAACGGAATCGGCCGAATAGCCATCGATTCCAGCGCGTCGATCTCCTCGGCCACGCGCATCGCGCCGAGCTGGGCGGTCGCGCCGGCGCCGATCGTGGCGGCCAGCCCGATACCGGAGATCACCGGTGCCGCGATGCGCACATTGATGAGGGCGGCGAAGAAGCCGGTCAGGGCCTCGACACCGATATTGCCGAGCGAGCTGTAGCCCTGCACCGCGATGGTGCCGCCTGCCATGAGAGTCAGGAAGCCGACGATCACCACGGTGCCGCCGATCACGGCCAAGGCGCCACTGCCCATGCTGATCTCGGCGATGAGCCGGATGGTTTCGGTGCGGTAGTGCACCAGCGCGCGCGGCACCGAGCCGAGTGCCTTGACGTAGAAGATGGCCTGATCGCCCAGGGAATCAACCGATTTCGACATCCGGTCGAAACGGCGGACCGTGCGCGGAAACTTACTGCGAACTATGAATGCCATGTGGTCACCGCACCGTGAATTTCAGGCCGATCGCGGTGACAACCACATTCACCACGAACAGCGCCATGAACGCGAATACCACTGTTTGGTTCACCGCGTCACCGACACTCTTGGGTCCACCTTTGACCTGGAGCCCGAGATAACAGGCGACCATTCCGGCGATCAGGCCGAACAAGCCCGCCTTGATTTCGGAGAGGATCAGCTCGGACAGATTCGTCAGCAGCGGAATCCCGTTGACGAACGCGCCGGGGTTCACGCCTTGGAGGAAGACCGAGAACACGAAACCGCCGGCGATGCCGATGGTGCACACCAGGCTGTTGAGCATCAGTGCCACGAACATCGAGGCGAACACGCGCGGCACGACCAGTCGGCTGACCGGGTCGATGCCGAGCACCTTCATCGCGTCGATCTCTTCGCGAATCGTGCGCGCGCCCAGGTCGGCGCAGATCGCGGTGGCGCCCGCACCCGCCACGATCAGCACCGTGACGATCGGGCCGACCTGGGTGACGGCACCGAACGCGGCGGCCGCTCCGCTGAGATCGGCGGCGCCGATCTCGCGCAGCAGGATGTTGAGCGTGAAGACCACCAGCACGGTGAACGGGATGGCGACCAACAGCGTCGGCACGATCGAGACCCGAGCCACGAACCAGGCCTGGTCGATGAATTCGCGCCATTGGAACGGCTTGCGGACGGTGGCGCGTGCCACCTCCGCGCCGAGTTCGAAGAATCCGCCGACCGCCCGCAACGGGACAGCAAGGAGGTTGTTCATTCCGAATCCTCCTCTTTCGACGGGCGGACCGATTTGTCCGCGTACCCGTACTGCACTGCCACCCCGATCTGAAGACTGCCCAAAGACTAGAACATGTTCCTGCTAACGTCTGCCATTTTCGTAGACTCAGACCAGGACTTTTTCTGGTAAATCGCTGTCAAAACTGAAACGGATTCTTATTCAAATCGGCAGCCCTCCTGTGAGGCGTCACACACCCCGACGGTCATGTCTACCAAGACCTGGACTGGTGATCAACACGACAGGCAAGACAAAACCGGCGGGGTGCGCGGCGGGCCAACATCGGGCAACCGCGGACCGGACTTCTCAGCCCAGATCTCGGAGGTCGCGCGCCGAAAAGGTGTGGTCGGCGGGGCGGTCTGCGAAGTAGCCACCGAGGGTGGCGGCGAGGTCGGCCTCGGACCATTCGGCGCCCGCGGCGTCGAAGCGCTGCTCGACCGTCGGTGCCGCCATCAGCGCCACCATCGGGCCGTAGACGACGAACACCTGACCGTTGACCGCATCGGCGGCGGGCGAGGCGAGGTAGGCGACGAGCTTGGCGACGTGCTCGGGCGCCAGCGGGTCGACGGTGCCCTCGGGCGCTTCGGCGAAGACCGCTTCGGTCATCGCGGTCCTGGCCCGGGGGCAGATCGCGTTGGCGCGCACGCCGTACCTGGACAGCACGCGCGACGCGGTCAGCGTGAGGGCGGTGATGCCCGCCTTGGCCGCGCCGTAGTTGGCCTGGCCCTCCGGTCCGAGCAGACCCGCCTCCGAGGAGGTGTTGACCAGCCGGCCGTAGACCGGCGCGCCCGCCGCCTTGGACGCCGCGCGCCAGTAGGCGGCCGCGTTGCGGGTGAGCAGGAAGTGTCCGCGCAGGTGTACCGCGATCACCGCGTCCCAGTCCTCGTCGGACATGTTGAACAGCATGCGGTCGCGGGTGATGCCCGCGTTGTTGACGACGATGTCGAGCCCGCCCAGCGATTGCTGCGCGGTCGCGACGAGCGCGTCGGCTGTCGAGCGCTCAGCGATGGAGCCGCCGACGAATTCCGCCTTGCCACCGAGCTCGCGGATCGCGGCGATGGTCTCGGCCGCCGCGTTCTCGGTGAGGTCGTTGACGACCACCGCCGCACCGGCCGACGCCAGCGCGAGAGCTTCAGCCCTGCCGAGCCCGGCGCCCGCGCCGGTCACGATAGCGACCCGACCCTCCAATGAAATCTGCGTCACACTCATTCGGCCGACTCTAGAACGTGTTCCACCATCCGACAAGAGCCGATCACGCCAACCTCAGCGCGGCCTTGGGGCACTGCGCCACGGCCTCCTCTGCGTCGGCGAGGCGATCGGGCTCGACATCACCCTCGGCGACGGTCAACAGATCGTCGTCATCGAGTTCGAACATGTCAGGGGCGATTCCGACACAGACGCCGTTCGCTTCGCACCGGTCGAAATCGACGATGATCTTCATGAGAACTTCCTTCCACACGGTATTGGCGACACTAACTCAGACCGCCTGGCCCGCGAAGCGGAACAGACACCAAATCACCATCAATACTGGAACATGTTCCAGTTCGTATGCAATGATCGGTTTCGGCGGGGCTCAAACCCCTGCGCCCCGCCACCCGCCCGTTCAGCTCGACACCGAGGTAGGAAGCATGCGCGTCGCGTATACGCCGCAGCAGGAAGAATTGCGCGCCGAGCTGCGCGAATATTTCGCGAAGCTGATGACACCGCAACGCCGCGCGGCGCTGAGCATGACGACCGGCGAATACGGCTCCGGCAATGTCTACCGCGAGGTCGTGCGCGAGATGGGCCGCGACGGCTGGCTCACCCTGAGCTGGCCCAAGGAGTACGGCGGCCAGGACCGCACCACGATGGATCAGCTGATCTTCGTCGAGGAAGCGGCCATCGCGGGCGCGCCGGTCCCGTTCCTCACGCTCAACTCGGTCGCGCCGACCATCATGCAGTACGGCACCGAAGAGCAGAAGAAGTTCTTCCTGCCCAAGATCGCCTCCGGTGAGCTGCACTTCGCCATCGGCTACTCCGAGCCGGGTGCCGGCACCGACCTGGCCTCGCTACGGACCACCGCGGTGCGCGACGGCGACGACTTCGTGATCAACGGCCAGAAGATGTGGACCAGCCTCATCGCCTACGCCGACTACATCTGGCTGGCCGTGCGAACCGATCCGACGGCCAAGAAGCACAAGGGCATCACGATGCTCATCGTGGCGACAAACGCCGAAGGGTTCTCCTGGACGCCGGTGCACACGATGGCCGGGCCCGACACCAGCGCCACCTACTACCAGGACGTGCGGGTGCCCGCCTCGGCGATGGTCGGTCCGGAGAACGGCGGCTGGTCGCTGATCACCAACCAGCTCAACCACGAGCGCGTCGCCCTCACCTCGGCGGGTCCGCTGAGCCTCGCGGTCGCGCAGACCGTCGAGTGGGCCAGGGAAACCACCCTGTCCGACGGCAAGCGCGTGATCGATCAGGAATGGGTGCGGCTCAACCTGGCTCGCGTGTACGCCAAGGTCGAATACCTCAAGCTGCTGAACTGGGAGATCGCCAGTCGCGCCGATCTGGGCGGCGAAGCGGCACCCAAGCCGTGGGACGCGTCCGCGTGCAAGGTCTACGGCACCGAACTCGCCACCGAGACCTACCGCCTGCTGATGGAAGTCGTCGGCCCGCACGCCTACCTGCGCCAGGACTCCCCCGGCGCGCACATGCTCGGCAGGCTAGAGCGGATGCACCGTGCCGCGCTGATCCTCACCTTCGGCGGCGGCACCAACGAGGTGCAGCGCGACATCATCGCCATGACCGCCCTGCGCCAGCCCGCATCCGCCCGCTGATCCCGAAAGCCGGTATCTCCCATGGATTTCACTCCCACCGAAGCCCAGACCGATCTCGCCCGGCTGACCGGCGAGGTCTGCGCCAAGCTGGTCACCGCCGATCGCCTGCGTGAACTCGACACCGCCGCCCGCTTCGACGAGCAGCTCTGGAAGGCGCTCGCCGAGACCGGCGTGCTGGCCGCCGCCCTGCCGGAAGCACTGGGCGGCAGCGATTTCGGCATGCTCGAGCAGACCGCGATCCTGCGTGAACTCGGCCGCGTGGTCGCCGCCGTGCCCTACCTGTGGTCGATCGTCCTCGGCGCGGGCGCGCTGGCGAAGTTCGGCGATGCAGGCCAGCAGCAGCTGGCCGCGCGGGCAGGCGCGGGCGAGATCGTGCTGACCGCCGCGCTCGCCGAGGAACTGCGCGCCACCACCAGCGCGCCGGGCATCGTCGCCGCGGCCGCCGGTGCCGCATGGGCGCTGACCGGTACCGCGACCACCGTCGCCTGTGCCGACCGGGCCGAACGAATCCTGGTGCCCGCCATCACCGCCACCGGTGTCGGCGTCTTCGTGGTCGATCCGGAGCACGCTTCGGTCACCCGTACCGCCCAGCAGGTCGTCGACCTGAGCCCCGAGTTCGCCGTCGAGCTCGCGGCCACTCCGGGCGAACTGCTCGGCACCATCGAGGCAGGCGCCGACATCCTCACCTGGCTGCGCGAACACGCCTGGCTCGGCCTGTCGGCCCTGCAACTGGGCACCCTGGAGCGCGCGCTCGAGCTGACCGCCGAGCACACCCGCACCCGCGAACAGTTCGGCAAGCCGATCGGCTCGTTCCAGTCGGTGGCCCAGCGCCTGTCCGACGCCTACATCGACATCGGCGGCCTGCGCCTCACGGTCACCCAGGGCGCCTGGCGCCTCGCGGAGGACCTGCCCGCCGCCGAGGCCATCCACATCGCCAAGTTCTGGGCGGCCGAGGCCGGGCACAAGGTCGCCCACACCGTCGTCCACGTCCACGGCGGCCTCGGCATCGACCGCGACCACATCACCCACAACTACTTCACCGCCGCCAAACACCACGAATTCGCCCTCGGCGGCGCAACCCCGCACCTCCTAGCTTTGGGCGCGGAGCTGGCAAGCTAGCTTCCTGCTGTTCACTGGCGCTCGTATTCACAATGTTGTGTGAGTACGAGCGCCGTCTTGTCTAACGGGCGAAGCGGACAAGTTCCTTCGCGATGACAGGCACCTCGAGCGCGATGACAGGCACCTCGAGCTGCCCCTGGCACACTTCGAGGACAAAAACCTCGGCACGGTCGTTATCCAACGTCTCGCCCAACGGGAACCCGTTGATGTGCAAAAACACCCACGGACTGCGGCCGAGCCAACGCCGAATCCAGCAAGCCGTAGTCCCGAACATACCCGCGGACACCACATCACCCCGCCCGGCGACAACGCCGAACGGGGTGACGAGATGGACAAGCGATCACCAGGCCATGGTGGCGGCATCGGCCGAGTACAAAAATCCACCATGGCCTGTTGATCTTGATTGTCTGGCTAGGCTGAACCCGCTTCGGCGTGTTCGTCGGCGGGGCGCTCGTCGGTTTGGGATTTGGCCCAGCGGTAGTCCGGTTTGCCCGCGGGTGAGCGTTTGATCTCGTCGACGAACCACAGGCTGCGTGGCTGCTTGTAGGACGCGATCTCCTGGGCCAGTACGGGTTTCAGGTCGGCCAGGGTGGGGCGCTTGCCGCCACGGCACTGGACGACGGCGACGACGCGCTGGCCCCAGCGGGGGTCCTCGACGCCGACGACGATGGCGTCGAAGACGTCGGGGTGGGCCTTGAGGGCACCCTCGACCTCTTCGGGGTAGATCTTCTCGCCACCGCTGTTGATGCTCACCGAACCACGGCCGAGCATGGTGACCGAGCCGTCCTCCTCGACGCGCGCGTAGTCGCCGGGGATCGCGAACCGGACCCCGTTGAACTCCTTGAACGTCGCGGCCGACTTGACCTCGTCCTTGTAGTAGCCGAGCGGGATGTGCCCGCTGCGCGCCAGCAGGCCGACGACACCGGAACCCGGTTCGACCGGATTGCCTTCCTCGTCGAGCACCTGGGTGGCCGCGTCGATCTTCACCCGGGGGCCACCGGTGTGGGTGGCGCCCTTGGCGACCAGCGACAGTCCGCCGAAACCGGTCTCCGAGGAGCCGATGGAGTCGGAGATCATCCGGTTGGGCAGCACTTCGAGGAACTTGTCCTTGAGCGATGGCGAGAACAGCGCCGCACTGCTGGCCAGCACGTACAGGGTCGAAAGATCGTAGGGCTCACCGGTTTCCGGGTTGCCTTCGGCGAGGGCGTCGAGCATCGGGCGCGCCATCGCGTCACCGGTGATGAAGATCAGGTTGATGCCGTGCTTGTCGACGGCCTGCCACACACCGTGCCCGCTGAACTCGGGGATCATCACGGCCTTGCCGCCGCCGAACAGGCTGTGGAAGGTGGCCCACTGCGAGCCACCGTGGATCATCGGCGGGATCGGGAAACGCACCATCTGCGGGTTGGCCGCGCCGACCTTGGCCAGCTCCCATTCGTCCTTGGTGTACTCGCCGGTGACGAAGTTGATGCCGGCGCCGAGCACCCGCCAGACATCCTCGTGCCGCCACATCACGCCCTTGGGCAGGCCCGTGGTACCGCCGGTGTAGAGCATGTAGATGTCGTCGGGAGAGCGCTCCCCGAAGTCGCGTTCGCCGGACGCATCAGCCAACGCCGCTTCGTATTCAATGGTGCCGGCGCCGGTGGGGCCATCGGTGCCGTCGTCGACGACGATCACCGTCTTCAGGCCGGGCACCTTGTCCCGAACCGCCGCCACCCTGTCGGTGTAGCGGCGCTCGTGGATCAGCGCCACCATGTCGGAGTTGTCGAAGATGTGCAGCAACTCGTTCTCGACATAGCGGAAATTGACATTGATCATCACCGCCCGTGCCTTGAAGACAGCCACCATCGCTTCGACGGCCTCGACGGTGTTCCTGGAATAGATCCCGACTTTGTCGCCGGGACGCACACCCTGTTCCTGCAGGTAGTGGGCCAATTTGTTGGCCCGCTCCTCCAGCTGGGCGTAGGTCGACTCTCGATGCTCGC
The DNA here is from genome assembly GCF_052814245.1 of Nocardia sp. IBHARD005. Classification (NCBI taxonomy): domain Bacteria; kingdom Bacillati; phylum Actinomycetota; class Actinomycetes; order Mycobacteriales; family Nocardiaceae; genus Nocardia; species Nocardia sp. IBHARD005. The sequence continues at coordinate 557,478 of NZ_CP199935.1, read as the reverse complement.
CGACCAGCACGATCCGGTCGGGCATCAAGTCGACGGCATGTTCGACGAGATCGGCTATGTTGTAGCTCACAAGGACAAAAATAGAACGTGTTACTGTTTCTGACAAGACCAGATCGTCAGGAGATTCAGATGGCCCACTGCTTGGTCGAGAAGCGCGACCATGTCCTCATCGTCACCATGAACCGGCCGGAGGCACGAAACGCCCTGTCCGGCGAGATGATGGCGATCATGCGCGACGCCTGGGACCAGGTGGACAGCGATCCCGACATCCGCGTCGCGATCCTCACCGGCGCCGGTGGCGCGTTCTGCGCCGGCGCCGATCTCAAGGCGATGACCACCCAGCACCCCGGCGATTCCTTCAAGGGCGGCGGCTGGGACCTGTCCCGCATCGACGCACTGCTCAAGGGCCGTCGGCTCACCAAGCCGCTGATCGCCGCTGTCGAGGGCCCTGCCATCGCGGGCGGCACCGAGATCTTGCAGGCGACCGATATCCGCGTCGCGGGTGAGAGCGCGAAATTCGGTGTCTCCGAGCCCCGTTGGGGCCTGTTCCCACTCGGCGGCTCCGCGGTCCGGCTCCCCCGCCAGATCCCCGCCACCGTGGCCGCCGACCTACTGCTGACCGGCCGCCACATCAAGGCCGCCGAAGCCAAGGAGGTCGGGCTGATCGGCCACGTCGTGCCCGACGGCACCGCGCTGGACAAGGCCCTCGAACTGGCCGCGCTGATCTCCGCCAACGGCCCGCTGGCAGTACAGGCGATCCTCAAGACCATCCGCGACACCGAGGGCATGCACGAGAACGACGCCTTCAAGGTAGACGCCGAATTGGGCGCCGCCGTCTTCAAGTCGGCCGACGCCAAAGAAGGCCCCAAAGCCTTCGCCGAGAAGCGCAAGCCCGATTTCACCGGGTCGTGAAACCGCGATAACCGCACCCACCCGGGTCATGAACGGTCACAACCGCACCACCAGGGCGCGAACCGCCGCAACCGCACCCACCAGAGCGCGAACCGCCATGACCGCACCCACCGGGTCGTGAAACGGTCACAACCGCACCACCAGCGCGCGAACCGCCATGACCACACCCACCGGGTCGTGAACGGTCACAACCGCACCACCAGGGCGCGAACCGCCGCAACCGCACCCACCAGCGCGCGAACCGCCATGACCACACCCACCGGGTCGTGAATCCGCCATGACCGCACTCCCAGCCCCGCACGACCCGACCTCGAGGAGGGTCCGCCGCGAAGCGGCGTAGCGGCCCGGCCGCGAGTTAGCCGCCGTTGCGTCCGCGACGAAGTCGCCAGCAACGGTGGCTAACTCGCGGCCCCCCAGGGGCCGCGCTCGAGCGCGCCAGCGCTCCAAAAACACAGCGTCAAACCTTCTGGGACTACCAGACCCCTGGCGCCCTGAAACCCAGAGCAAGCCGCAACGCCTCACGCCCCCGGGTAGTCCATGAAGAACGGCTCCCACTGATGCCCGTCCGGGTCGATGAACGTCCGACCATGCATCCCGACCTGAGCCTCCTGCGCCTTCTTGTCGTCATTCGTCTCCTCAGTGGCGCCCGCCGCCACCGCCGCGTCGGTCAGCGCATCAACCTCCGCCGCGCTGCCGAGTGACAACGCGTAAGCAGCGCCGATGGCGGCAGCGATATCAGCGATCGGGCGCTTGCTGAACGTGGTGAAGAAGTCCTTGGTCAGCAGCATCAGGCAGATGTTGTCGTCGACGACGATGCAGGCCGCGTTCTGATCGGTGAAATCCTCGTTCACCTTCCAGCCGAGTGCCTCGTAGAAGCCTTTTGAGCGGTCGAGGTCGGCGACGGGGAGGTTGATGAAGATCATCTTGTTGCTCATGGGATCAGCCTTTCGGGGCGTCGTTGCGGTCTCGTTCATGTAGACGCGGCGATCGGCGCGGATTCATCGCATCCACGCAAAGTTCGCGAAGTTCGTTTCGCCCCCTGTCGGGTGTCGGACCCCTGTGGCATCGTGAGGCTATGACCGACGCCACAACCGCCACCACCGGCCCCGATCCCGCCGTGCTGGCCGAATTCGAGTCCCATCGGCGCGAGTTGTGCGCGTATGCCTACCGCATGCTCGGCTCCTCGTTCGAGGCCGAGGACGCGGTGCAGGAAACCTTCACCCGAGCCTGGCGCTCCTACGATTCCTTCGAGGGTCGCGCGAGTCTGCGCTCGTGGCTGTACAAGATCGCCACCAATATCTGTCTGGACATGCTCGACCGTCCACAGAGCCGTGCCAGGCCGATGGATCTCAACGGCCCTGGCCGCCCGGATTCACCGCTGCCCATGCCACAGCCCGATTACGTGTGGATCGAGCCGATCCCGAACGCGCTCGCCTTCGGCGCCGATCCGGCCGACCACGCCTCCACCAGAGACACGCTGCGCCTCGCCTTCGTCGCGGCCTGCCAGCACCTGCCCGCCACCCAGCGGGCGATCCTGATCATGCGCGAGGTACTGCGCTTCTCGGCGGGTGAGACCGCCGAGGCGCTGATGATGTCGCCCGCGTCGGTGAACAGCGCGCTACAGCGGGCCAGGGCCACCATGTCGAAGGTGCAGCCCACCGTGGCCGACAGTTTCGACGAGACCGATGCCGATCAGCGCAAACTGATCGACGATTTCGTCAAGGCGTTCGAGGCCTACGACATGGACGCGCTCACCACCCTGCTCAAAGCCGATGTGGCGCTGTCGATGCCGCCGTTCGATCTCTGGATCTCGGGCCCGGAGAACGTGGCCGCGTTCATGCTCAGCACGGGCAGCGCGTGCCGCAATTCGCGGATGGTGCCGCTGCTCGGCGCCAATGGTTCGCCCGCCTTCGGCCATTACAAGCCGAGCGAGGAGCCCGGCGTCTGGGTGCCGTGGTCGATCACGGTGCTCGAACTCGAGGGCGACACCATCGCCGGCCTCAACTTCTTCCTCGACACCGGGCGCCTGTTCCCGCTCTTCGGGCTCGAGCCACAGTGGCGCGAGCCAGTCTGAGAATGCAGTGGCGTGAGCCCGTCTGAGCGAGCACGGTTTTCACAGCAGGCGGCGCTTGTACAGCTTTCCGTTGGGATCGCGGGGCAGCTCCGCACGGTATTCCACCGTGCGGGGCAGCTTGTACTTGGCGAGCTGACTCGCGGCGAATTCGAGGATGTCGGTGGTGAGTTCGTCGCTGCCCTCGGTACCGTCGACCGGCTGGACGAAGGCCTTCACCTGCTGGCCCCAATCCGGGTCCGGCACACCGAGAACCGCCACATCGGCGATCTTCGGGTGGCTCATCAGCACACCCTCGATCTCGGCCGGGTAGATGTTCACGCCGCCCGAGAGGATCAGGTCCGAACGCCGATCACAGAGGAACAGGTACCCGTCCTCATCGAAGTAGCCGATGTCGCCGACGGTGAACATCTCACCGACACGCGACTCCTCGGTCTTCTCCTTGGCCTTGTGATATTCGAAGCTGGACGCGCCCATCTTCATGTAGATCAGGCCCTCTTTGCCCGCGGGCAGTTCGGTGCCGTCCTGCTCGTCGAGGACCTTCACCACCGACCACGGCCACGCCTTGCCCACCGAGCCCGGCTTTTCCAGCCATTCGGCGCCGGTGATCACGGTGCCGCCGCCCTCGGTCGCGGCGTAGTACTCGGTGACGACCGGTCCCCACCACTCGAGCATTCGCCGCTTGGTATCCGGCGGGCACGGTGCCGCGCCGTGGATCATGCTGCGCAGCGAGGACATGTCGTAGCGCGCGCGTACCTCGTCGGGCAGGGCGAGCAGCCGGTTGAACTGTGTGGGCACCATGTGGCTGTGGGTGACCTTGTACTTCTCGATCAGCGCGAGCATGCCCTCGGCGTCCCAGCGATCCATCAGCACGAGCTTGTGCCCCATCTGGATCGAGATCGTCGAGTTGTTCAGCACGGCCGTGTGATAGAGCGGCGAGCCACAGATGTGCACATGATCGTCGTAGGGACCGAGGCCGAACAGGCTGAAGTAGGCCTGGTTCGCCGCGGGAACGACATCGGGATCGGCGCCGGTCAGCGGGCGGCGAACACCCTTGGGCCGACCGGTGGTTCCCGAGGTGTAGAGCATCGGCGCACCGACCGACCGCTCGTCCGGACGACCGGTGTCGGCGGCGCCGAGCCACGACACCGGCCGGAAGCCGGGGATGGCCCCCGCCGAGAAGCGGGCGTCGGCGGACAGTTCCGCGAGGTCGGCCGCCTCGGCCGCGGTGTCGGCGAACCGCTCACTGGCCAGGAACGCCGCGGCCTCGCTGTCGCCCAAGATGTAGGCGATCTCCGGCGCGGTGAGGTGCCAGTTCACCGCGACGATGTAGAAACCGGCCTGATAGGCGGCGAAGTACGCGGCGATCGCCTCGACCCCGTTGTGCAGCATGCTGACCACGACGTCGCCGGTGCGCAATCCGATGCCGCGTAGTCCGTTGGCGTAGCGGTTGGCGAGGGTGGCCAATTCTCGATAGCTGATCTCCCTACCGTCAGGGTCGACGAGGGCGATCCGTTCAGGATCGGCCTCGTCGATATTCCACAGTCCGAGGACTTCCGTTGTCTGCTGGCTGCTCACCCTTCGAATTTAGAACGTGTTCTACTAGGTGACAAGGGGTTGGAGCCGACGCATTTGTTCGGGATCCGACACCGAGATCAGCATCATCGTCACGCCCGCGTCTTCCCATTCCTTCAGCCGGGAGCGCACATGCGCCTCGTCACCGAAGATCGCGGTGTCGGTGATCAGCTCGTCGGGCACCGCCGCCGCGGCCTCGGCCTTGCGGCCCGCCTGGAACAACGCGGAGATCTCGTCCACCTCGGCGCCGTAGCCCATCCGCGTGTAGACCTGAGCGTGGAAGTTCAGCTCGGGCGCTCCCATGCCGCCGATGTAGAGCGCGCTCACCCAGCGCATCCGCTCGATCTCCGCCGCCGGATCGTCGGTGATCACCACTTGCGCGCTCGCCGCGATCTCGAAATCGGCGCGCGAGCGGCGGGCACCGGGCCGCGCGAAACCCTCGTCGAGCCACTCGTTGTACATGCCGGCCAGGCGCGGGGCATAGTAGATCGCCAACCAGCCATCGGCGATCTCGGCGGTCTGGGCGACGTTCTTCGGGCCCTCCGCGCCCAGCCAGATGGGCAGATCAGCGCGCAGCGGGTGCACGATCGGCTTGAGCGGTTTGCCGAGCCCGGTGGCACCTGGACCCCCGTACGGGAGGCCGTAGTGCTTGCCGTCCGAGGTCACCGGCGCCTCGCGGGCCAGCACCTTACGCACGATGTCGACGTACTCGCGCGTGCGCCGCAGCGGCTGGGCGAAGGGCTGCCCATACCAGCCCTCCACCACCTGCGGACCCGAGACGCCGAGGCCGAGAACGGCCCGGCCACCGCTGAGGTGATCGAGCGTGAGCGCGTGCATCGCGGCCGCCGCTGGTGTGCGTGCCGACAGCTGGGCGACCGAGGTGCCAAGGCGCACGCGCTCGGTGGAAGACCCCCACCAGGCCAGTGGCGTGAAGGCGTCCGAGCCCCAGGACTCGGCCGCGAACACCGCGTCGAACCCCGTTTCCTCGGCCGCGATGACCAGTTCGCCCGCGTTGACGGGCGGCTGCGCGCCCCAGTATCCGAGTTGAAGTCCGAATTTCATGATCGGCGTCCTTTCGTCGAATCCTTGCGAGCAGAATAAGAACCTGTTCTACTCGATATCGTGACCCAGGGGAATACCGCAGTGGAAGTATTGAGTGCACCCCTCCGGGTGCGATTCGACTACACCAGGTCCGTCGGACCCATCATCGGTGCATTTCTGACCGGACTGCGCGAGGGCCGAATACTCGGCGCTCGCGGCAGCGACGGCCGGATACTCGTGCCACCACCCGAATACGATCCACTCACCTGCGCGGCGTTGGACGAGCTGGTCGAGGTCGCCGCGACCGGCACCGTCATGTCGTGGACCTGGGTGCCGGAGCCGCTACCCGGCCAGCCGTTCGACCGCCCGTTCGCCTGGGCGCTGATCCAGCTCGACGGCGCCGATACCGCCCTGCTGCACGCGCTCGACGTCTCCGAACCCGGTCAGCTCAGCACCGGAATGCGGGTCAGTGCCCGCTGGGCCGACGAGCGCACCGGCCGCATCCAGGACATCGCCTGCTTCGCGCCGGGCGAGACCACCCAGACCGCCATCTGTTCCGAAGACACCGAAGCTCTGGTCACCATGCTGACCACTCCCGTAGACCTGAACTACAAGCACACCGCCTCCCCGCAGGAGAGCATCTACCTGCGCGGCCTCGCCGAGGGCAAGCTCATCGGCGGCCGGTCCGAGGCGGGCGGGCCGGTCTACTTCCCGCCGCGTGGCGCCAATCCGACCGACGGCACCCCGACCAACGACCTGGTCGAGCTGCCGGACAAGGGCACCGTCACCACCTTCTGCATCGTCAACGTGCCGTTCCTCGGCCAGCGGATCACGCCGCCGTATGTGGCCGCCTACATCCTGCTCGACGGCGCCGACATTCCGTTCCTGCACCTGGTGCTCGGCTGCGAGGCCAGCGAGGTGCGGATGGGTATGCGGGTCGAGGCGGTGTGGAAACCCCGTGCGGAGTGGGGTCACACGATGGCCAATATCGACCACTTCCAGCCCAGCGGTGAGCCCGACGCACCGTACGAGTCCTTCCAGAACCACCTCTAGAGAGGCGACGGTGACCATTCCCGAAATCGCGGTGGTGGGGTTCGCCCACGCACCGCATGTGCCGGAGACCTTCGGCACAACCAATGGCGTCGAGATGCTCGTGCCGTGCTTCCAGCAGCTCTACGCGACCCTCGGCATCACCAAGACCGACATCGACTTCTGGTGCTCCGGCTCCTCGGATTACATGGCAGGTCGGGCCTTTTCGTTCATCTCCGCGGTCGACGCGATCGGCGCGGTGCCGCCGATCAACGAATCGCACGTGGAGATGGACGCGGCATGGGCCCTCTACGAGGCATGGGTGAAACTGCGTTCCGGCCAGGCCGAGACGGCGCTCGTGTACGGCTTCGGCAAGGCCTCGGCAGGTGATCTGCATCAGGTTCTGACCATGCAGCTCGACCCGTATCTGGTCGCGCCGCTGTGGCCGGACGCCGTCTCGATCGCCGGACTGCAGGCGCGAGCCGGGCTCGATTCCGGCCGGTGGACCGAGCAGGAGATGGCCGCTGTCGCCGGCGGTGACATCGAATCCTTGCTCGCCGCACCGTATGTGGCCGATCCGCTGCGCGCCCACGACATCGCGCCGATCACCGACGGCGCCGCCGCGATCGTGCTCGCGGTCGGCGACCGGGCCAGGCAACTGTGCGAGCGCCCGGCGTGGATCACCGGAATCGCGCACAACATCGACGCCCAGGCGCTCGGTGGTCGGGACTTGACCCGCTCCCCCTCCACCACCAGGGCCGCCGCGGTGGCGACCGGTGGCAACACCACCTTCGATCTCGCCGAACTGCACGCGCCGTTCAGCCACCAGCAGCTGATCCTGGCCGAGGCGATCGGTCTGCCCACGGGCACGCCGGTGAATACCTCCGGTGGCGCGCTCGCCGCCAACCCGATGTTCTCGGCAGGACTGGAACGGATCGGGTGTGCCGCCGAGGCCATCATCTCCGGCACCGCCAACCGGACCCTTGCTCACGCGACCAGCGGCCCTGCGCTGCAGCAGAACCTGGTCGCCGTTCTCGAATCGGAGGCACGATGAGCTTCCCCGCGGCGGTGCTCGGCACCGGCCAAACTCATCACGTGACAAAACGTACGGACGTGTCCATGGCGGGCATGTGCCGTGAGGCCATCGATCGCGCACTCGATGACGCGGGCCTGACCATTGCCGATATCGACGCCGTCGTCGTCGGCAAGGCGCCCGATATGTTCGAGGGCGTCATGATGCCCGAGCTGTACATGGCCGAGGCGCTCGGCGCCGCGGGCAAGCCGTTGATCCGCGTGCACACCGCGGGCTCGGTCGGCGGCTCGACCGGCGTCGTCGCCGCCAACCTGGTGCAGGCGGGCGTGCACAAACGCGTCCTCGCCATCGCCTGGGAGAAGCAGTCGGAGTCGAATGCCATGTGGGCGTTGTCGATTCCGGTGCCGTTCACCATGCCGGTCGGCGCGGGCGCGGGCGGCTACTTCGCTCCCCACGTGCGCTCCTATATCCGTCGCTCGAACGCACCACTGCACATCGGTGCGATGGTGGCGGTGAAGGATCGGCGCAACGGCGTGAAGAACCCGCTCGCGCACCTCCATCAGCCCGACATCACCGTCGAGTCGGTGCTGGCATCCCAAATGCTCTGGGACCCCATCCGTTTCGATGAGACCTGCCCGTCCTCCGACGGCGCGTGCGCGGTGGTGATCGGCGATGCCGAGGCCGCGGCGGTGGTCGAAGCCGACGGCAAGAAGGTGGCCTGGGTGCACGCGACCGCGATGCGCACCGAGCCGACCACCTTCTCCGGTCGCGACCAGGTGAATCCACAGGCGGGCCGGGACGCGGCCGCCGCCCTGTGGAAGTCGGCCGGGATCACCGATCCCCTCGAAGAGATCGATGTCGCCGAGATCTACGTGCCGTTCTCCTGGTTCGAGCCGATGTGGCTGGAGAATCTCGGCTTCGCGGCCGAGGGCGACGGCTGGAAACTCACCGACAAGGGTGAGACGGAAATCGGCGGGCGCATCCCGGTGAACCCGTCGGGCGGCGTTCTCTCGTCCAACCCGATCGGCGCCTCTGGCCTGATCCGCTTCGCCGAAGCCGCCAAGCAGGTGATGGGCCGTGCGGGCGACTACCAGGTGCCCAACGCGCGCAAGGCACTCGGCCATGCGTACGGCGGTGGCTCCCAGTACTTCTCGATGTGGGTCGTCGGCAGCGAGCGTCCGGCATGAAATTCACCCTCGGTGTCGCACTGAGCCCCTTGGATCAGCTCACCGAACTGGCCAAGACAGCCGAAGAATGCGGGTTCACCTCGATCGGCCTGCCCGACTCGCTGTTCTACATGAAGTCGCAGGCCGCCGACTACCCGTACACCCCCGACGGCAGCCGCTTCTGGGGCCCGGAAACTCCGTGGGTGGATCCGCTGATCGCCGCCGCGTCCATGGCGGCGGTCACCACGAAGCTGCGGTTCTACACCAATGTCCTCAAGCTCGGCTCGCGCAATCCGCTGCTGCTGGCCCGCCAGGTCGGCTCGATCGCCACTATGTCGGGCAACCGGTTCGGCTTCGGCATCGGAATTGGCTGGGCACCTGAGGAATTCGCATGGTGCGGGGTTCCTTACGCCCGCCGTGGCGCGCGGGTCGACGAGATGATCGAGGTCATCCGGCTCGTTCTCGACGGTGGCATGGTCGAATTCCACGGCGAGTTCTTCGATTTCGACCAGCTGCAGATGAGTCCGGCGCCGAGCGAGCGGGTGCCGTTCTACGTCGGCGGGCACACCGGTCCGGCGTTGCGCCGGGCCGCCCGCATCGGCGACGGCTGGACCTCGGCGATGATGAAGTTCGACGATCTTGTCCGCACCATCGGCACGCTGGGCGAGCTACGTGCGGAATACGGCCGGTCCGAGGAGCCGTTCGAGATCCAGTCCGTCTGCATCGACAAGTTCGGTCGCGACGGCTATCAGGATCTGGCCGACGCGGGTGTCACCGACAACATCGTGGTGCCCTGGCTGGCCGACGGTATCGGGTTCGACGGCGAGCTGGCAGCCAAGCAGGACTCGCTGCGCAAGTTCGCCGAAAAATACATCGCCGACCCCATCATCGCGAAGGTAGCGCCATGACCGACACCGCAGTCGAGAACTCCGCCCGCGCCGCGGGCCTGGCATCCCAGGCCGCGGTCCGGGCCAAGGACCGCGCCGCCTGGGTCGCCCTGTTCGCCGAGGACGGCATCGTCGAGGACCCCGTCGGCCCTTCGGGTTTCGATCCCGAGGGCGTAGGCCACCGCGGCCACGAGGCCATCGGTGGCTTCTGGGACAAAGCCATCGCCCTCACCGAATCCATCGAATTCCGCTTCGAAGACTCCTTCGCCTGCGGTAATGAAATCGCCTTCACCGGCCTGATCCGCACCGCCATGGCCGGCCACCTCATCGACGCCGAGGGTGTGTTCACCTACAAGGTCGACGCCAGCGGAAAGATCGCCGCTTTGCGCGCTTTCTGGGAAGTGGACCGCGCGGTCGCGACCACGCGCCCCGCATAGCCCACGCGGTAAACACGAGAACGGCCCTTTCGGTCTCGGGCCGTTCTCGCTGTTATGACTCAGTGCGCGACAGGGCAACCGGCGGGCTTGTAATCGACCGGTAGCTCCTTGATCCCATTGAGCCAACCCGAGCGCAGACGCTTCGGATCACCGGCTTGCGTGATATCGGGCAGATGATCAGCAATCGCGTTGAAGATCAGATCGACCTCGAGCCGAGCCAGGTTCGCGCCGACGCAGAAGTGCGCGCCGGTGCCACCGAAGGCCAGGTGCTGGTTGTCGGCGCGGGTGATGTCGAACTTCTCCGGGTTCTCGAAAACCTCTTCGTCGAAGTTTGCCGAGCGGTACAGCATGACCAGGCGCTGACCCTTCTTGATCTGCACGCCGCCGAGCTCGGTGTCCTCGAGCGCGGTGCGCTGGAAGGAGGTGACCGGGGTGGCCCAGCGAATGATCTCGTCCACCGCGGTGGCCGGGCGCTCGGACTTGAACAGTTCCCACTGGTCCGGGTTCTCCATGAACGCGATCATCCCGTGGCTGATGGCGTTGCGGGTGGTCTCGTTGCCCGCGACCGCCAGCAGGATGACGAAGAAGCCGAACTCCTCGGCCGTGAGCGCCTCACCGTCGACGTCGGCCTCGATCAGCGTGGTCACCAGATCGTCGGCGGGATCGGCCTTGCGCGCCTCGGCCATCTGGTAGGCGTAGCCGAGCAACTCCATCGACGCGGCCACCGGATCGATACCCACATTGTCGGGATCGTCGTAGCCGGTCATGTCGTTGGACCACTCGAAGACCTTCATCCGGTCCTCCTGCGGCACCCCGATCAGCTCGGCGATCGCCTGCAGCGGCAGCTCACAGGCCACCTGGGTGACGAAGTCGCCGGTGCCGGACTCGGCGGCCCTTCGCACGATGTCGGCGGCACGGGCCGACAGCTCGGCACGCAGGCCGTTGACCGCGCGGGGGGTGAAGCCCTTGGAGATGAGCTTGCGCAGCTTCGTGTGCTCGGGCGCGTCCTTGTTCAGCAGGACGAAGCGCTGCAGTTCGATCTGCTCGCGCTGGATGTCGTCGTTGAACCGCGGGATGGCGGTGTTCTCGTAGGTGGAGAACACCTCGCTGCGACGCGACACCTCTTTGACGTCGGCGTGCTTGCTCACCACCCAGAAGCCGTCGTCGTGGAAACCGCCGACGTCGGGCGACTGCTCGTTCCACCAGATCGGGGCCGACCGCCGCAGTTCGGCGAACTCCTCCACCGGAACACGCTCGGCGTAGATGTTGGGGTCGGTAACGTCGAACCCGTCCGGCAGGTTCGGCCGGGCACCCGTCACAGGGCCGGCTTGTTCGGTGCTCGGATCTACCACCAGATGTCTCCTTCGACAAACTGAAACACGTTCTACAATCATTCAAGCATAGGGGTTGACGCGACGGAAGAACCTCGCGGTTTTACCCTGGACTCAAGATCAGAACCTGTTGCAGTTATGAGGGAGATTCAGATGGGCACACCCGTGATCGTCGAAGCCGTGCGTACCCCGATCGGCAAGCGGCGAGGGCAACTGTCGGGACTGCACGCCGCCGAACTGCTCGGCCTGGCCCAGCGCGGACTACTCGACCGGGCGGGCCTCGACCCGGCCGAGGTCGAGCAGGTGATCGGCGGCTGCGTCACCCAGGCGGGCGAGCAGTCCAACAACGTCACCCGCGTCGCCTGGCTGCACGCGGGCCTGCCGTGGCAGACCGGCGCGACCACCATCGACGCCCAGTGCGGTTCGGCCCAGCAGGCCAACCACCTCGTCGCGGGTCTCATCGCCACCGGGGCGATCGACGTCGGTATCGCGTGCGGCGTCGAGGCGATGAGCCGGGTGCCGCTCGGCGCCAATGTCGGCACCGAGGCGGGTACGCGACGGCCCGCGTCCTGGTCGATCGACCTGCCCGACCAGTTCGGTGCCGCCGAGCGCATCGCCCGCAGGCGCGGGATCACCCGGTCCGATATCGACGAATTCGGCTTGCGCTCACAGCAATTGGCAGCCAGGGCGTGGGCAGAAGGCCGCTACGACCGCGAAGTACTCCCGATCTCGGCACCGGTACTCGACAGCGAGGGCGTGGCCACCGGCGAGAAGGTGGAGGTCGCCCGCGACCAGGGTCTGCGCGCGACCACCATCGAAGGACTTGCCGCGCTGAAACCGGTCGTGGCCGACGGCATCCACACCGCGGGCACCTCGTCGCAGATCTCCGACGGTGCCGCCGCGGTGCTGCTGATGGACGAAACCGTCGCGCGCCGAAAGGGTTTGCGCCCGCGCGCCCGAATTCATACTCAGGTACTCGTCGGCGCCGAACCGGAGTTCCATCTCGACGGTCCGGTACAGGCGTGCACCCGGCTGCTCGAGCGCTCCGGAATGACGATGGGCGATATCGATCTATTCGAGATCAACGAAGCATTCGCGTCGGTCGCCCTGTCGTGGGCTGCCGTACACCAACCTGACATCGAACGTGTGAATGTCAACGGCGGCGCGATCGCAATCGGGCATCCTGTCGGCTCCACCGGCTCCCGATTGATCACAACCGCGCTACACGAACTCGAACGCACAGGTCAGGGCACTGCCATGGTGCTCATGTGCGCCGGCGGCGCACTCGCGACCGGCACAATCATCGAACGCCTGTAGACTGGTCCATACCGAAACCGGGCGCCTAGGTTGAAGATTCATCCCACGGCGCCCGGAACGTGTCGTACGCCACAAAGTTGCGGGGGGCAGGGGGACGATGAGATGTCAGCTATCTTTGGGCTACCATAGAGTTGGGGCGGAAGAACTCTGCGACGGGCACGAACCCGGGCACCCGCGCCCTCCACAAGAGTCGTTGGCGTGACCCGCAAACGCGGCCACCGCCGCCCCTGCACGCAGGTGAGCGTCGGAAATCGTAGAGAAATCCCCAATCAGGCGTAGGTTTTCAGTTACTGAGCCGCTAATATCAATGATACGTATCCGAGATAACGACTGTTAGTACAGTGAAGGGAATTGGGCGGCTCACAATGGCTGATTTCGCGGCGCGGCTGAACAAGCTGTTCGAAACCGTGCATCCCCCGGGGCGCAAGCCGCACACCAACGCAGAGGTTGCGGCTGCGCTGACTGCCTCCGGGCATCCGATCTCGAAGCCGTATCTCTCGCAGTTGCGGTCGGGACAACGAACGAATCCGTCCGATGAGACGGTGGCCGCCCTGGCGAAGTTCTTCAAGGTCAAGCCTGACTACTTCTTCAACGATATTTACGCGGCCAAGATCGATCACGACCTGGAGCTGCTCGCGCAGCTGCAGGGTTACGGACTTCGTCGACTGTCGAGTAGGGCATTCGACCTGTCCGAAGAATCACAGAATCTGCTCACCTCGATGGCGGAGAAGCTGCGGGCCAGCGAAGGCTTGCCCGAAATTCCTCCGGACGGAACGGAATAGGATCCACGCATCGGCCGGCCTGACGCACCTGATGGTGTCCTGGGTACGGCTGTAAAACATCGGATACGCAGACAACGGGCCTGAGACGGTGAAACCCACCAGCTCAGGCCCGTTTTCTGTGCCCTGACCGGCCGGTCAGCTCGAAGTAGCGGCGTTCTACGGCGCCGTCTTCGCCGCCGCCACCGCGTTCTCGTACTGATTCGCGAGCGCGAGCACCCAGCCGCGCGGGCTCGATCCGGGTGGCGGCGCGATCCAGCGCGCGTCGACGAACAAGTCCCCCAACGGATTTCGCGCCCACTCGGCCACCACCGCGGCCCGCTGCGGCACCGAGTTCGGCGGCTCACCGGCCGCCGGGATGACGATGCCGCTGCCCGAGAGCAGATACAGCGCGTCCATCACCTGTGCCAGGTGATCGGAGGCCTTGAGCTGCGCGGAGGTGGCGTTCTGTTCGGGCGCGACCACCTCGGGGAAGCGTCCGACCATCAACGTGTGCAGTGGCTGGATCCGGCGCAGCACGACCTTGGCCCGCCACCACAGCTCGATCACGATCGACACGGCGCCCAGCGCGATCAACAGCGCGGCGATCTCCCACGCGGCCCATCCCCACAGCGGCTCGTTGGGCGGCGTCGGTGCGGCGTGCTGGAAGGCACGGCCCACATTGGCGACGGCGAGCACCGCGACCAGCGCGGTGCCCGTGATGTAGATGGCGATGCCGCGACCGAGGATGGTCCAGTCCAGGTTGCGCAGACCGGTGGTCACGATGAACACCGCGCCCAGCGCGACCACGATCCAGCCGAAGGTGAACGACCAAGCCAGCGTGATCGCGATCGCCACCGCGCCGATGCCGTAGACGACCATCGCGACCTGGCGCAGGTTGCGCCGCGAGACCACCGGCCACGCGGCCGAGGCCACCACCGAGGTGGCCGTGGTGAACAGGATCCAGGCGCAGATCACGAGGCCGGTGGACAGCCAGCCGCTGTGCACACCGCCCTTCATCAGATTGTCGATGGCAACAGCCATCTCGGGAATGGCGACGGTGACCGCGAGTGCCACGGCGGCGACCGCTACGACGATGGCCACGCGGGCGGTCGTCGCGGGCTTCACCAGCACGCGACCCACTCGCGCACCCGCGGCAACCCAGACCAGCAGGGCTGTCAACCACAGTGTCATCCGAGTGCCTCATCGAATCGAAGGACCGAGACGCCTGCGCCCCGGTTGCTGAATACGCGCAGTCGAGTCATGAGCATGGCCGCGAAGGTCTCGGCCTCCCATTCGGCGAGATCGTCGGAGCCATCGTCGACGATCTGCGCGTGGGCGCGCTGGCTGAGCATGTAGGCGATCAGGTCGTCGCTGACTTCCAGGGTCGTCTCCGCCGCGGGCGCGCCCTCGTGGTCGAAGACGATGTGGCCGAGTTCGTGCGCGAGGGTGTGATCGCGACTCGGCAGGGCGTCGGCGAGCACGATGATGTCGCGTTCGGGATAGAACCGGCGCTGACCGCAGACGCCGGGACCGAGGTTCGCGCTGGTGATCTCGATTTCGCGTTTACGCTCCAACGAGATGGCATGGACCACCTCGTCGAGGCTGGTGGCGTCGGAGTCGGCGGCCACCGCGCACACCGCGTCGACGGCGGCGGCGACGCGGCGATAGGACCGGGAGGTGCTCTGGGTCGTGCTCTTACTCATCGAAGATCCCCTCACGACCTCGGTCCGAAGAACTCGGCACGCGCCGCGTTCACCCGCGCTTGGGCTGCCGCGGCACCATGGAAACTCACTGCGCCCGAACCGGTTCCGGCCAGGGTGAGCGCGATCAGGCCGCCGATCACCGACAGGAGTTCGGGTTCGGGCAGGCCACTGTTGTCGCTGGTCGGCGTGAACTCGTGGTTCGGCTTGGCCGCCGGGGCCGGTGCGGCGGCGGGCGGTGGTGCGGCCGGGGCTTCGACCGCGGGCGGTGCGGCTGCCGGAACAGGCACTGCCACAGCGATATTCGGAACACCCGGGATCGCGGGCGCGGGCGGGATGGCGATCGACGGAAGGGCAGGTGCGGCCGGAGCGGAAGGGATCGGGATCAGGAGCAACAGCAGTGGCGAGGCCGATCCGACTGCCGCCGAACCGACCGCGGCCGAACCCACCGCGGCTGAACCCGCACCCGCGGAACCTACCGCCGCGGAACCGGCAGCGGCGGAACCGACTGCGGCAGAACCTGTTCCGAGCACAGCCGAGCCCGCGCCGAGAGCGGCCGAACCGGTGCCTGCCGCTGCCGAGCCGACCGCGGCCGCCGAACCCGTACCGAGCACCGCAGCCGCACCCGCCGAACCCGTACCGAGCACCGCAGCCGCACCCGCCGAACCCGTACCGAGCACCGCAGCCGCACCCGCCGAACCCGTACCGAGCACCGCAGCCGCACCCGCCGAACCCGTACCGAGCACCGCGGCCGCGCCTGCCGAGCCGGTACCGAGGATGGCGGCCGCGCCCGCGGAGCCTGAGCCGAGGACCACTCCGAGACCTGCCGACCCGGTGCCGAGTAGCACGCCGAGGCCGGCCGAGCCGGTACCGAGGACCACGCCCGCGGCTGCCGAGCCCGCGCCTGCCGCGGCGGAGCCAGGGGCGGCCGAACCGGAGAGGGGGCCCGCGACTTCCTTCTTGGGGACGTCGTCGCTCGATTGGCCGGGGATGGTGAGGGGGGCCCAGTCGCCGGCGACCGACGCACCCGACTGCGAATTGCCCGGATCGTCCTGCTGGCTGTTGCCCTGGTTCTGGCCTCTACCGTTGCCCTGACCGGGCAGGCTCAGCTCACCGAGCTTCGGGGCCGGGGTGCTCTGACCGCCGTTTCCCCCACCACTGCCGTTGCCCTGCCCGCTGCTTCCGCTGCCGGGTGCCCGCGCGGCAGGTGTGGACGGTTTTTCCGGGGCGGCCATTGCGACAGCCGGCCCTAATATCGCACAGCCGGCCAGCACACTCGCAGCGGCAAACACGCGCAACATGCGACCAATGGCCATGCGCTAGATCATCCCCTTTAGTTTTTCAGCGCAGAATTACCCCCGGTCGCAACACATTCCGGGATTGGCGAACAGTAGCCCATAGTAAACCCACGGTCCCGGTCCCGCAGCGGAGAGCAAGAGTCGTCCAGCCCCCTCGACGTGTGTGACGTGCCATAAGTGCAGGCCGGGACATTTCCCCGGCCGCACACCTCAGAGTTAGCTATGCGCCGTAAACCGGCTCCGGCGGAGTGCTCTTCTCGATCAGTTCTTTCACGACTGGACCGAGCTCGGCGGGGTGCCAGCGGGCACCGCGATCGACCGGGGCGCCATGGAGCCAGCCCTGCGCCAGCGCGACCTTTCCGCCCTCCACCTCGAACATCCGGCCGGTCACCCCCGCGGATTCGGTGCTGCCGAGCCACACGACCAGCGGCGAGATGTTCTCCGGGGCCATCGCGTCGAAGCCCGCGCCGGGGGCGGCCATGGTGTCGGCGAAGACCGTCTCGGTCATCCGGGTGCGGGCGGCGGGGGCGATGGCGTTCACGGTCACGCCGTAGCGCCCGAACTCCGCCGACGCGGTCAGTGTGAGACCCGCGATGCCCGCCTTGGCCGCGCCGTAATTGCCCTGGCCGACGCTGCCCTGCAGCCCGGCACCGGAGCTGGTGTTGATCACGCGGGCGTCCACCGGGCGGCCCGCCTTCGACTCGGCCCGCCAGTACTCGGCCGCGTGCCGCATGGTGGCGAAGTGGCCCTTGAGATGCACGCGAATCACGGCGTCCCACTCGTCCTCGCCGAGGTTGACCAGCATGCGGTCGCGCACGAAGCCCGCGTTGTTGACCAGCACATCGAGCCCGCCGAACGTGTCGACGGCCTGCCGGATCAGGCGACGAGCACCGTCCCAATCGGCGACGTCGTCGTAGTTGGCGACGGCCTCGCCACCGGCCGCGACGATCTCCTCGACTACCTGCTGCGCGGGGGTCTCGGTCGTGGCGGCGCCGTCGAGCGCCGTGCCGACATCGTTGACCACCACGCGGGCACCCGCGGCGGCGAACGCGAGCGCGTGCGCGCGGCCGATTCCCCGGCCCGCGCCGGTCACGATCACCGTGCGTCCGGCGCAGATCAACTGGTTGTCCATCTCAAAACTCCTGTGTCTGTGTTTATTTGCGGCTGGCGCCGCTGGGTTTTCGGCCCTGTGGGCCTCACATCCGAAGGGCGATACTGCGCCTTCGGCGTTCCGTCTCGCCCTTCGGATGCGAGGCGGCCGAAAACCCGTGATGGCTGGTCAGGGGGGTGGCGTTGGTCGCGTCATGGGGATTGTTCAGTCGCGAGGCGGGGTGGCGAGGCATGCGCGAAGCGATCAGTTGTTCGTGTTTGCGGCGTCGAGGAAGGCTGGGCGTTCGCCGCCGCCGTGGACGAGCAAGGTCGCGCCGCTGATGTGAGCGGCCAGGGGTGAGGACAGGAAGAGGGCGGCGTTGCCGACGTCGGCGGGGCGGGCGAGGCGGCCGAGCGGGACGGTTTTCGCTACGGCGGCTACTCCGTCGGCGTCGCCGTAGTGCAGGTGGCTGAGTTCGGTTTCCACCGGGCCGACGACGACGGAGTTGAGCCGGACCTTCGGTGCCCACTCGACGGCCAGCGAGGACGCGAGGTTGTCCAGGCCCGCCTTGGCCGCGCCGTAGGCGGCGGTGCCCGGCGAGGGCCGGTGCCCGCTCACACTGGTGATCATCACGATCGAGCCGCCCGTGTCCTGCTTTTGCATCAGCGCATTGGCCTGCTGGGAGATCAGCAGGGGCGCGAGCAGATTCAGCTCCACGATCTTGGTGTGGAAGTTGGGGCTGGCGGCGTCGGCCATCGCGAACGGCGCGCCACCGGCGTTGTTCACCACATGGTCGATCCGGCCGTGCCTGGCGACGATCTCGGCGAACATCGCCGCCACCGCGTCGACATCGCGCACATCGCAGGTGAGGTGTTCGGTGCTGCGATCCCCCACCGTGATCGGCTCGTCGGCCGGTCTGCGCGCGCAGGTCAGCACGGTCGCGCCCGCGGCGAGGAAGGCCCGGCTGATTCCGGCGCCGACGCCGCGCACACCACCTGTCACCAGAACGATCTGCTCGGAAAGGTCTATTTCTACAGCCACCGTGTTAACCTACCAAGCAATTGCTTGCTTTGTCTCGGGTTCGCCGAGGCGTGCACGAGGAGACATCGCGATGGGGATAAACCGTCACACCGAAGCCGACGGGGTAGAGGTCGTCACAGTCGACTACCCGCCGGTCAACGCCCTGCCCTCGGACGGCTGGTTCGCACTGGCCGAAGCCGTCAGGGCCGCGGGCCGCAACCAGGAGACCCGGGTGGTCGTGCTGCGCGCGGAAGGCCGCGGGTTCAACGCGGGCGTCGACATCAAAGAGATGAACGCCGACGTCGGCCATACCGCGCTGATCCGCGCCAACCACGGCTGCTTCGAGGCCTTCGCCGCGGTCTACGACTGCGAGGTGCCCGTGGTCACCGCCGTGAACGGCTTCTGCCTCGGCGGCGGCATCGGCCTGGTCGGCAATTCCGATGTCATCGTCGCCTCCGACGACGCCACCTTCGGGCTGCCCGAAGTGGACCGTGGCGCGCTCGGCGCCGCCACGCACCTGTCTCGGCTGGTCCCCCAGCACCTGATGCGCACCATGTTCTACACCGCGGGCAAGCTCACCGCCCAGCAGCTGCACCACTTCGGTTCGGTGTACAAGGTGGTGCCGCGCGCCGAACTCGACGCCGCCGCGATGGACGTCGCCAAGAACATCGCGAACAAGGACGGCCGCGTGATCCGCGCCGCCAAACGCGCGCTCAACGGCATCGACGTGCAGGACGTGCACCGGTCCTACCGCTACGAACAGGGCTTCACGATGGAGCTCAACCTCGCCGGTGTCGCCGACGAGATCAGAGCGCGCTTCGACGACGATCTCGCCGCGCAGAAGAAGGAGAGCTGAAAGCCATGCGCGACAAGAGAATGACCCTCGACGAGGTGGTCGGTGAGCTGCGCAGCGGCATGACCATCGGGATCGGCGGCTGGGGTTCGCGACGCAAACCGATGGCGCTGGTGCGCGCGCTGCTGCGTTCCGACGTCACCGATCTGACCGTGGTCACCTACGGCGGCCCGGATCTGGGTCTGCTGTGTTCGGCGGGCAAGGTCCGCAAGGCGTACTACGGGTTCGTGTCGCTGGATTCGGCGCCGTTCTACGACCCGTGGTTCGCGAAGGCGCGCACCGAGGGCGCGATCACCGTGCGCGAGATGGACGAGGGCATGGTCAAGTGCGGGCTGCAAGCGGCCGCCGCGCGACTGCCGTTCCTGCCGATCCGGGCCGGGCTCGGATCCGCGGTGCTCGACTTCTGGGAAGGCGAGCTGAAGACCATCCCGTCGCCGTACCCCGCCGCCGACGGTCGCATCGAGACCCTGGTCGCGATGCCCGCGCTGAACCTCGACGCGTCGTTCGTGCATCTGGATCTGGCCGACAAGCACGGCAACGCGGCCTACACGGGCGTCGATCCGTATTTCGACGACCTGTACTGCCTGGCGGCGCAACGCCGCTACGTCTCGGTGGATCGCATCGTCGAGACCGAGGAACTGGTGAAAGCCGTTCCGCAACAAGCGATCATCCTCAACCGCATGCTGGTCGACGGTGTGGTCGAGTCGCCCGGTGGCGCGCACTTCACCTTCGCCGGCAGCTACGGGCGCGACGAGAAGTTTCAGAAGCACTATGTGGCGGCCGCGAAGACGCCGGAGTCGTGGGCCGAGTTCAAGGCTCGCTATCTCGACGTCTCCGAGGACGAATACCAGTCCGCCGTAGCCACTTTCGCCGAGGAGCAGAACCTATGAACGCCGCAGTGCACAGCGGACCCATCACCCGCGCCGAGGTCTGTGTCGTCGCGGCGGCGGAGATCTTCCGTGGGGCGGGCGAGATCATGGCGAGCCCGATGTCGACGATCACCACCATCGGTGCGCGGCTGGCCCGGCTCACCTTCGAACCCGATCTGCTGCTGTCCGACGGTGAAGCGCTGTTGTTCGCCGAGGTACCGGCGATCGGCGCGAAAGCACCTGTGGAGGGCTGGATTCCGTTCTCGCGGGTGTTCGATGTGGTCGCCTCGGGCCGTCGCCACGTGGTGATGGGCGCCAACCAGATCGACCGGTTCGGCAACCAGAACCTGTCGGCCTTCGGTCCGCTCCAGCAGCCGTCGCGGCAGATGTTCGGTGTGCGGGGCGCGCCCGGCAACACCATCAACCACGCGACCAGCTACTTCGTGCCGAGGCACAACAATCGGGTATTCGTCGAGAACGTCGACATCATCTCCGGAATCGGTTACGACCGAATCGATCCCGAGAATCCGGCGTACCGCTTCCATCACCTGCACCGCGTGGTGACCAACCTTGGCGTGTTCGACTTCAACGGCCCCGACCACACCCTGCGCGCACTGTCGCTGCACCCGGGTGTGAGTTCCGCCGAGGTCGCGGAGAACACCTCCTTCGAGATCGCCGAATTGGGCGAAGCGGGCCAGACCAGGCTGCCCACCGAAGAAGAGCTGCGGATCATCCGAACCGTGCTCGACCCCAAGGGTTTCCGTGAGAAGGAAGTGGCGGCGTGAGCGGTCAGCGGCGGGAGGCCGAAGCGGAGCATAACCACGCAGGCCGCCCGAGCACGCGGAAAGGAGACAGTCCCAGCGCGCGGTTGCGGACCCCGCTGACCGAGTTGGTCGGGATCGAGCATCCCATCGTGCAGACCGGGATGGGCTGGGTCGCCGGTCCTCGCCTGGTCTCGGCAACGGCGAACGCGGGCGGACTCGGCATTCTCGCCTCGGCGACAATGACTTTCGAGGAGCTAGAGGCGGCGGTCGCCAAGACCAAGTCGCTCACCGGCAAGCCCTTCGGCGTGAACATCCGCGCCGACGCCACCGACGCGGGCGAGCGCATCGAACTGCTCATCCGCGAGCAGGTCCGCGTCGCCTCCTTCGCACTCGCACCCAAGAGGGAACTCATCGCCCGGCTCAAAGATGCCGGTGTCGTTGTCGTTCCGTCGATCGGTGCGGCCAAGCACGCGGTGAAAGTGGCGTCCTGGGGCGCCGACGCGGTGATCGTGCAGGGCGGCGAGGGCGGTGGGCACACCGGTCCGGTCGCCACCACGCTGCTGCTGCCGTCGGTACTCGACGCGGTGGATATTCCGGTGATCGCGGCGGGTGGCTTCTTCGACGGTCGGGGCCTGGCCGCCGCACTGTCCTACGGCGCAGCCGGTGTAGCGATGGGCACCCGCTTCCTGCTCACCCAGGAAAGCACCGTCCCCGAGGCCGTGAAGCAGGAGTACTTGGCGCGTGGCCTGCAGGACACCGTCGTGTCGGTGAAGGTCGACGGGATGCCGCATCGGATGCTGAACACCGAACTGGTCGAGAAGCTGGAACACTCCGGCGGCTGGCGCGGGCTGTCGGCGGCGGTGGGCAACGCGGCCAAGTTCAAGAGCATGACCGGCATGAAATGGTCGACGCTGATGCGCGACGGTCTGGCGATGCGAAAGACCAAGGACCTCAGCTGGTCTCAGGTCGTGATGGCGGCGAACTCGGCGATGCTGACCAAGGCGGGTCTCGTCGAGGGTCGCACCGATGCGGGCGTGCTGCCCGCGGGTCAGGTCACCGGCATCATCGACAGCTTGCCGACCGTGGCCGAGCTGATCGACGGGATCGTCACCGACGCCGTCGCCCGGATCGAGGCGCTCTCGGCGCTGACCATCGAGCCTGCCGCCGACGCCCACTGACCCGGAGCCGACCCGGCTCCCTCCACGAGCTCGCTTCGATCGACGGCCCTGAGCCAACCGTCGGTCCCACGGGGCGGGCGATCGAACACCGGACCCGGTGCCGCACCCACGAGGTGCGCATCGGGTCCGGTGCTTTTTCGGCGCTCCAGAAGCTGCCGCGCGGGTCTCGTGGTCGCGACACGCTCTCGAAGCGGCTACCGACGTTGCCCGGTCGCCCAAAATTTGCCGGACATCGATATCGCAGCGGGAGGTCGCGTGGACGCCGGGTGTAAGCGGCAGGTCCGGGCCTCGCCGATGCCGATATGCGCGATGATTGCCACCCTCGTCGCCGCCCCCTCCTGCCCGCGTCCGTCCAGATCCGGAGGAGTAGCGCGATGACAGTCTCGGAACAGACCGCGACCAAGAAGATGCCGTTGCTGACCTTGTCGGCGATGGTGGTCGGCTCCATGGTCGGGGCGGGCGTCTTCTCGCTACCGCGCAACTTCGGCCAGGCCACCGGCGGATTCGGCGCGATCATCGCCTGGTCGATCGCGGGCACCGGAATGCTGATGCTGGCGTTCGTCTTCCAGACGCTGGCCGTGCGCAAACCAGACCTCGACGCCGGTGTCTACGCCTACGCGAAGGCCGGCTTCGGCGAGTACCTCGGCTTCTTCTCCGCGTTCGGGTACTGGGCGAGCGCCTGCGTCGGCAACGTCAGTTACTGGGTGCTGATCAAGTCCACCCTCGGGCAGGTGCTGCCCATCTTCGGCGAAGGCAACACCGTTCCCGCGGTGCTGCTGTCGACGGTGTGCATCTGGGCGTTCCATTTCATGGTGCTGCGCGGGGTCCAGGAGGCCGCCACCATCAACCAGATCGTCACCGTGGCCAAGCTGGTGCCGATCCTGGTGTTCATCGTGGTGCTGCTGTTCTTCTTCGACCCCGGCGTCTTCGCGGACAACTTCTGGGGCGGCGACGCGTATTCCGAATCGCTGGTCGAGCAGGTGCGTTCGACGATGCTGGTGACAGTCTTCGTGTTCCTCGGCATCGAGGGTGCGAGCGTGTACTCCAGGTACGCGCGCAAGCGCGAGGACATCGGTCGCGCCACCGTGCTCGGATTCCTCAGCGTGCTGGCCATTTTCGCGTCGGTGACCATGGTGTCGTTCGGCATCATGCCGCGTACCGAACTCGCCGTCGCGCAACAGCCGTCGATGTCGCCGGTCTTCGAATCCGCCGTCGGTACCTGGGGTGCCTGGTTCATCAGTATCGGACTGATCATCTCGGTCCTCGGCGCCTACCTGGCCTGGACGCTGATGGCCGCCGAGGTGTTGTTCGTGGCGGCGAAAGACCGGGACATGCCGTCGTTCCTGGCCCGGGTCAACGCCGCGAATGTGCCGGTGGTGGCGCTGATCTTCACCACCGCGCTGATCCAGATCGTGCTGGTCACCACCCTGTTCTCCGACGACGCGTTCACCTTCACCCTCAAGCTGTGCAGTTCGCTGTCACTGGTGCCGTACCTGCTGGCCGCGGCCTACGCGCTCAAACTCGCCTACACCAGGGAGACCTACGAGCAGATCCAGCCGAACAACCGAGTCAAAGAGCTCGTCATCGCCTTCGTCGCCACCTTCTACACCGCGTTCATGCTCGTCGCGGCCGGACTCGAATTCCTGCTGCTGTCGTGCATCATCTACGCGCCCGGCACCATCTTGTTCGCGCTGACCCGCCGGGAGGCGGGCAAGCGGACCTTCTCGCCCTGGGAGGCGGTCCTGTTCGCGGCGGTCGCCCTCGGCGCCGTCATCGGCATCGTCGGCCTGGCGACCGGCGCCATCTCGATCTGAGTCCGCCCGATCTTTCGAGGAGCAGAAATGACTGGAACCCCCGCCACCGCGTTCGGCGTCCATTCCGAAGTCGGCACGCTGCGCAAGGTGCTGGTATGCGCGCCCGGCCTGGCACACGAGCGGCTCACTCCGACCAATTGCGATGACCTGCTCTTCGACGACGTGCTGTGGGTGCAGAACGCCAAACGCGACCACTTCGACTTCATGACGAAGATGCGCGACCGCGGCGTCGAGGTGGTCGAGCTGCACAATCTGCTCGCCGAAACCCTGGCCGTGCCCGGCGCGAAGGACTGGATTCTCGATCGCAAGATCGTGGCCAACGAGGTCGGGCTCGGGCTGATCGACGACACCAGGGCCTACCTGAACTCGGTGGACGACCGCACCCTGGCGACCTACCTCATCGGCGGACTCGCGACCGCGGACCTGCCCGCCGAATTCCGTTCCGGCTACCTGGCACTGGCGCGCGAGCAGACCGGGGTCCGCGAGTATCTGATGCCGCCGCTACCGAACACCCTCTACACCCGCGACACCACCTGCTGGCTCTACGGCGGCGTCACGCTCAATCCACTGTACTGGCCCGCCCGGCACGACGAGACGCTGCTGATGGGCGCGATCTACGCCTTCCACCCCGACTTCACCGGCGCGAAGGTCTGGTGGGGCGATCCCGGAAAAGATTGGGGGCTGGCAACTTTCGAGGGTGGCGACGTGATGCCGGTCGGCAACGGGGTGGTCCTGGCCGGGATGAGCGAACGGACATCGCGGCAGGCGATCACCCAGGTCGCCGCGTCGCTGTTCGAGGCCGGTGCCGCCGAGCGGGTAATCGTGGCCGGAATGCCGAAGCTGCGCTCGGCCATGCACCTCGACACGGTGTTCACCTTCGCCGACCGCGACCTGGTCACGGTGTACCCCGACATCGTCTACGGCATCCACCCGTTCTCCCTGCGGCCCAGCGACCGCGCACCCGGGGTCGAGGTGATCGAGGAGACCGCGCCGTTCCTCGACGTGGTGGCCGCGTCACTGAACCTGCCGAAGCTGCGGGTGGTGGAGACCGGCGGCGGCTACTACGCCAACGAACGCCAGCAGTGGGACAGCGGAAACAATCTGGTCGCCGTCGAACCCGGCGTCGTGTTCGCCTACGACCGCAACACCCACACCAACGCGGCCCTGCGCAAGGAGGGCGTCGAGGTGATCTCCATTGTCGGCGCCGAACTCGGCCGCGGCCGGGGCGGCGGCCACTGCATGACCTGCCCGCTGATTCGCGACGCCGTCGACTTCTGAGCGGTCCCGGCGGCGGGTGATCAGCGGGGACGCACCTCGACGCGGTTGTCATGAAACACCGCGCCGCCGCCGTAGTCCGAATCCCGTTCGGCGACCGTGGCATTCACGGTGGCGCCGTTGGTGAATTTTGCCCAGCGGCCCTTCGTCGTGCCCGCGACGCCGGGGCGGACCCGGTCCGACACCTCGGCCACAGCCTCGAACGACCCGCGCGCGTTGGACACCAGCACGGGTTCACCGTCGGCGATACCGCGGGCGGTGGCGTCGTCGGGATGCAGGGTGATGGCGGCTTCGCCTGCCCGGCGGCGCAATTCGGGGTTGGCGCCGAACGAGGTGTTCAGGAAGTAGTGTCCTCGTCGGAGTCGTAGAGCGCCGGTTCGGTGAGGCCGAGGCGACGGGAGAGCATGCGGAAGGTCTCGGTGGTGGACAGGCATTCACCCGGCGGCTCGACGGCGGGTTCGTTCCACATCGTCGATACGGAAGTGCCCGCTCGTCGAATAGTGCAGTCCGCCACCGGGTATCGCCCAGTCGCCGGTGACGCCGGGCAGGCAGCCGAGCACCCGAAGCGCCATGCCACCGCCCGCATGCCGCTGCATACCTTGCGACGCGCGGATGGCAGTCGGCCTGGTGCGGGCGATCCGCTCGCCGAGCGCGACGATCTGCTCCCGTCGCAATTCCGAGATCGCGGTGACCCGTTCGGGCGTGAATTCCTCGATACGGTCCCGGAATTCGGGCCAGCCCTCGGTGTGCTCGGCGATGAACTCGGTGTCATGGGCGCCCAGCGAGACCACCACGTGCCCCAGCTCGAGATAGCGGTTCACCTTCACGCACAGCGCGCCGCGCGTGACCAGATGTTCCTTGTTCCCCCGCAGCCCCGTGGCGACCCCGTCCTCGACGGTCACCACCCACGAGCACGCGTCGGGGCAGTCAAGGGGGCAAGCACCGAGCACCTTCACCAGGCCGATCGTAGGCCGACGATCCGCGATCACCGGGACGCGGTCCAGCTCTCGAACACGGGAGCGCCCGGGACGCGGAGTGCGGCCTACTCGTAGTTTTTTGGCCGGTCCGGCATCAGGTGCGGGGCGCACTGCGATTTTCCCGGCACGCTCCAGCGAGGGGACGTGGTGACTACTGGTGGTGAGACAAGTGTGGTCCTCGGCGAAACTCGCCGAGGACCACAACTTTTCGAACAGCTGACCTACACCGGGTCGGCGTCGAGGCGCTCGATGATGGTCACGTTGGCCGTGCCGCCACCCTCGCAGATGGTGAGCAGGCCGTAGCGGCCGTTCACGCGCTCGAGCTCGTGCAGCAGGGTGGCGAACAGCTTCGCGCCGGTCGCACCGAGCGGATGGCCGAGCGCGATGGCGCCACCGTTGACATTCACCTTCGCCGGATCGGCGCCGATCTCCTTGATCCAGGCCAGTACCACGGGCGCGAAGGCCTCGTTGATCTCGATGACGTCGATATCGTCGATGGTCAGGCCGGTCTTCTCCAGCGCCCACTTGGTCGCCGGAATCGGCGCGCTGAGCATGAAGATCGGGTCCGCGCCGCGCGCGCTGACATGGTGGATGCGGGCGCGCGGGGTGAGGCCGTACTCCTTGACCGCCCATTCGGAGGCGAGCAGCGTCGCGCTGGCGCCGTCGGAGATCTGGCTGGCGACAGCGGCGGTGAGCGGGCTGCCCTCGCCGAGCGGTGGCAGGGTCGCCATCTTCTCGAGGCTGGTCTCGCGCGGACCCTGGTCGACCGCGAAGTCACCGACCGGCACGATCTCGGCCTCGAAGCGGCCTGCGGCGATGGCGGCGCGGGCGCGTTCGTGACTGCGCAGCGCCCACTGCTCCATGTCCTCGCGGGTGATGCCCCACTTCTCGGCGATCAGCTCGGCGCCGCGGAACTGCGAGACCTCGCCGGTGCCGTAGCGCTCGTCCCAGCCGGTGGCGCCGACGAACGGGGAGTCGAAGCCGTATTCCTTGCCCGCGAGCATGGCGGCCGAGATCGGGATGGCGCTCATGTTCTGCACGCCCGCCGCGACGATCACCTCGGCGGTGCCGCTCATGATGGCCTGCGCGCCGAAGTTCACCGCCTGCTGGCTGGAACCACACTGCCGGTCGACGGTGACCCCGGGAACCTCTTCGGGGTATCCCGCGGTCAGCCACATGGTGCGGCCGATATTGCCTGCCTGCGGACCGACATTGTCGACACAGCCGACGATCACGTCGTCGACGACGGCAGGGTCGATGCCGGTGCGTTCGATGAGCCCGCGCAGGGCGGCGGCGCCGAGGTCGGCCGGGTGCACGCCGGCCAGCGCGCCATTGCGCTTGCCGACCGCGGTACGCACCGCATCGATCACATAGGCCTCCCGCAACGGGGTGTAGGGGCGGCGCTCGGCGGGTGCGGTCATCGGGGAACTCCTATGGCGTGGTGCTCCCGGGCAGGGTGAGCCCGTCGAGCACGATGGTGAGATATTGCTGGGCAAGGTTTTTCACGGTGATCGGGCCACCGGGGGTGTACCAGCGGACCGCCACCCACACGGTGTCGCGCAGGAAGCGGAACGCGAGTTCCACGTCGAGTTCGGGACGGAAGCTGCCATCGGCGACGCCGGTGGCGAGCACCCGGTGCCACAGCTCGCGGAACTCGATGTTGAAGTCACGGATGTAGGCGAAACGTGCTACGTCGCGCAGGTTCTTGGCCTCGGCCTGGTAGATCGCGACCGCGGCGTGGTGCCGGTCGAATGCCTCGTAGGAGGCGATGACCAAGGCCTCCAAGGTGTCTCGCGAACTCAGCGAGGCGGCCGCGATCTCGCGGTAGCGGCCGAACAGGTCGTCGAGGAAGCCGCGCAGGATCTCGTCGACCATCGATTCCTTGGAGTCGAAGTGGTGGTAGAGGCTGCCGGAGAGGATGCCCGCCGAGTCGGCGATGTCGCGCACTGTGGTGGCACGCAACCCACGCTCGGCGAACAGGCGGGCGGCGAGGTCGAGCAGTTCGGCGCGGCGGGTGCGTTTCACGGTGTCGGGAGCGGTCACACCCCTCAACGTAGCACCAAGCACTTGCTTGGTTTCCGGGAACCCGCCACGGCGATCATGCGCGCTGACTACTCACCGAGACAACCTCGCCGGTCAGATACGAGGTGTAGTCACTGGCCAGCATGGCGATCGTTGCCGCTACTTCCCAAGGCTCGGCGGCCCGACCGAAGGCCTCGCGCTCGCTGAGCGAGTCGAGCAGCTCGGTCGAACTCACCTTGTCCAGGAACGGATGACGGGCGATGCTCGGCGCGACAGCGTTGATCCGCACCCCGAATTCGGCGGCTTCGACCGCACTGCACCTGGTGAGCGCCATCACACCGGCCTTGGCGGCGGCGTAGTGCGCCTGGCTGTGCTGGGCACGCCAGCCGAGGACGGAGGCGTTGTTGACGATCACGCCGCCGTGGCCCGCGCCGCGGAAGTACCCCAGCGCCGCACGAGTGCAGCGGAAAGTGCCGGTGAGGGTGATGTCGAGAACCTGGTCCCACTGCTCGTCGGTCATGTCGACCACCGGGGTCTCACCGCCGAGGCCCGCGTTGTTGACCATGATGTCGATCCGGCCGAGTTCGGCGGCGGCATCGGTGAGCAGCTGGTTGACCTGCGCGGTGTCGCGGACGTCGCACACCACGGCGCCGACAGTGCGCTCCGGGAATTCCTTCGAGAGCAGCTCGGCGGTCTCGGTCAAGCGGCGCTCGTGCCAATCCGAGACCACCACGTCGGCGCCCTCGTCGAGGAGCCTGCGCGCGGTGGCCGACCCGATGCCGGTGCCCGCGGCGGCGGTGATCACGGCCGTCCGGCCTGCGAGCAGGCCGTGTCCCGGAATCGAGGCCGGCGCGATCGACAGCGACTTGTTCGCGCCCGAATAGGTCTGCTCACTCACGGGCGTGCCTCTCGCGGGAGACCGAGCACACGCTCGGCGATGATGTTGCGCTGCACTTCGTTCGAACCTCCATAGATCGTGTCGGCGCGGCTGAACAGGTACAGCCGCTGCCATGCGGTCATGTCGTCGGGGCCGGTGATCAGGCCCGCCGCGCCTTGGACGGCCATCGCCAGCTCGCCGAGGTCGCGATGCCAGTTGGCCCACAACAACTTCGACACCGAGGCACCGCCCGAATCGTCGTGGTCCTCGCTCATGGTGCGCAGTGCGTGCGCGCGCAACACCCGGAGTCCGACCCAGGCGCGGTCGAGGCGGTCGGCGATCAGCGGGTCGTCGGCGGTGCCGGTCCGCCGCGCGAAGTCTTCGATATCGGCGAGCTCACGCGCGAAACGGATCTGCTGGCCGAGGGTGGAGATCCCGCGTTCGAAGGTCAAGGTGCCCATGGCGATTCGCCAGCCGTCACCGGGTTCGCCGACGACCAGGTCCGCGTCGGTCACGGCGTTGTCGAAGAACACTTCGTTGAATTCGGAAGTGCCGGTGAGCTGTTCGATCGGGCGCACGTCGATGCCGGGCTGGTTCATCGGGACCAGCAGGTAGGACAGGCCCTTGTGGCGGGTCGAGCCGCGTTCGGTGCGGGCGATCACGAAGCACCAGTCGGCGACGTGGGCGAGCGAGGTCCAGATCTTCTGGCCGTTGATCACCCACTTGTCGCCCTCCAGCCGGGCGGTCGTGCTGACCGCGGCGAGGTCGGAGCCCGCGCCCGGCTCGGAATAGCCCTGACACCACAGCTCGCCGACCGAGCGGACACCGGGGAGGAAGCGCTGCTTCTGCTCCTCGGTGCCGAAGGCGAGCAATGTCGGGCCGAGCAGTTCCTCACCCACGTGCGAGACCCGCGCGGGGGCGTCGGCCTTGGCGTATTCCTCGTGGAAGATCACCTGCTGGTGCACACTCGCACCGCGGCCGCCGTATTCGACCGGCCAGCCGAGGCAGGTCCAGCCCGCCTTCGCGAGGTGTCGGTCCCACGCCAATCGCTCGTCGAAGAATTCGTGCTCGCGGCCCGGTCCGCCGGTGCCGCGCAGGTCAGCGAACTCGCCCGAAAGATTTTCGGCGAGCCAATCGCGTATTTCCGCGCGAAACTCCGCGTCGGAGGTCGCGGTATCGGAATCTGAGGTCTGGATCACGCCCACGCCGATAGGATAACCTACCAAGCACTTGCTTTGTCAGCTGCTTCGGAAGAACAGCGAACCGCACAACGGTGAGGACTCCGTGACACCCACTGCACAAACCACTCCGCAGGCGCTGCGACACATCGCCGCGGCGCATCCGCACGAGCCTGCCCTGATCGACGGCGCGACCCGCCTGACCTGGGCCGAACTGCTCGACCAGGTCCGCATCGCCGCGCGCGGCCTGATCGCGCGCGGCATCGCCCCCGGCGACCGGATCGCGATGTGGGCACCGAACACCCACCACTGGGTGATCGCCGCGCTGGCCGCGCATTCCGTCGGGGCCGCGCTGGTTCCGTTGAACACCCGCTATGTGGCGGCCGAAGCCGTCGATGTGCTGACCCGCGTGGATGCGAAGGCGTTGTTCGTCGCCGGTCCGTTCCTCGGTCGCGATCGGGCCGCGGAACTCGTGGCGACGGCACCGGGGCTCGGCATCGGCACCGTCGTCGTCATCCCGGTCGAGACCGCCCCCAGCGCGGCGGCCCAGACAACGGTGACGTGGGCGGAGTTGCTCGCGCAGGCCGAGACCGTCTCCGAGGCGACCGGCGACGCGCGGGCCGACCAGGTCTGTCCCGACGACATCGCCGACATCCTGTTCACCTCCGGCACCACCGGCCGCAGCAAGGGCACGCTCGTCGCGCACCGGCAGGCCCTCGATGTGGTGCGCGGCTGGGTGGAATGCTCGACCCTGCGCGCGGGCGACCGCTACCTGGTGATCCCCCCGTTCTTCCACAACTTCGGTTACAAGGCGGGCATTCTCGCGTGCCTGGTCACCGGGGCCACGATCGTGCCGCAGGCCACCTTCGACGTCCCCGCGGCGCTGGCCATGATCGAGTCCGAGCAGATCACCGTGCTCACCGGTCCGCCGACGATCTACCAGACCATCCTCGCCCATCCCCACCGCGCCGAGCACGACCTGACCTCGCTGCGGGTGGCGGTGACCGGCGCGGCGACCGTGCCGGTGGTACTGATCGAGCGGATGCGCGACGAACTCGCCTTCGAGGTGGTCATTACCGCCTACGGCCTGTCCGAGTCGGCGGGTTTCGGCACCATGTGCCGACCGGAGGACGACGCGGAAACCATCGCCAACACCTGCGGCGGGCCGATCGCCGGGTTCGAACTGCGCCTGTCCGAGGCCGGTGAGGTGCTGCTGCGCGGCCCCAACGTGATGCTCGGCTACCTCGACGACCCCGAGGCCACTGCCGAGTCCATCGACGCCGACGGCTGGCTGCACACCGGCGACATCGGCATCGTCGACGAGCGCGGCTATCTGAAGATCACCGACCGGCTCAAGGACATGTACATCACCGGCGGATTCAACGTGTACCCCGCCGAGATCGAACAGACCCTGGCCAGGCTCGACGGCGTCGCCGAGTCGGCGGTCATCGGCGTGCCCGACGAGCGGATGGGCGAGGTCGGCAAGGCCGTTGTGGTCCGCAAGGCCGGATCGGCGCTGACCGCGGACGAGGTGATCGCCTTCGCCGCGAGCACCTTGGCGAATTTCAAAGTGCCGAGGCTTGTCGAGTTCCGCGACCAGCTGCCCTACAGCGCCGCGGGCAAAGTGCTCAAGCGTGAGCTACGTGAGGAGAAGTCGTGAGTTCCGAAACCGAGACCGAGGTCGTCACCTATGAGGTGCGCGGATCGGTCGCCGTCGTCACCATGAACCGGCCCGATGTCCGCAATGCGCAGAACTCGAAGATGACCTACTCCCTCGATGCCGCCTTCGTGCGCGCGGTCGAGGATCCCGAGGTCAAGGTGATCGTGTTGGCGGGCAACGGAAAACACTTCAGCGCCGGGCACGACATCGGCACACCGGGCCGCGACCACGATGTGCACTACGAGAACAAGGCCGCACTGTGGTGGGACCACCTCGACCGGCCCGGTGGCGATCAGCGGTTCGCGCGCGAGTCCGAGGTGTATCTCGGAATGTGTCGGCGCTGGCGGGAAATCCCCAAGCCGATGGTGGCGATGGTGCAGGGCGCGTGCATCGCGGGCGGCCTGATGCTGGCCTGGGTGTGCGATTTGATCGTCTGCTCCGACGACGCGTTCTTCTCCGATCCGGTGGTCCGGATGGGCATCCCGGGTGTGGAGTACTTCGCGCATCCGTGGGTGATGGGTCCGCGCGCGGCCAAGGAGTTCCTGTTCACCGGCGATCGGTTCGGGGCGGCGCAGGCCAAGGAGTGGGGCATGGTCAACCGCGTCGTGCCGCGCGAGGAACTCGAAGCCGAGGTATTCGGTCTCGCCGAAAAGATCTCCGCCATGCCGCAATTCGGGCTGGCGCTCACCAAGAAGGCCGTCAACCAGGCCGAGGATCTGATGGGCATGCGCACCGGCATGGACTCGGTCTTCGGGCTGCATCATTTCGCGCACGCGCACAACGCCGAGGTCGGCGCCGATTCCCTCGGCGGGATGAACGCCCGCTCGATGAAGAGCGCCGCCACCGCTACCGAACAGAACGGGACGAAGTAAGTGGATCTCGAGATCGACCCGGCCGCCCGGGAATTCCAGCTGGAGGTACGCGAGTTCCTCGCCGCCCAGGTGCCGAGCGAGCCGCTGCCCTCGATGGATACGGCGGCGGGATTCGAAGCCCATCGCGCCTGGGAGGCCACGTTGGCGAAGGCCCGCCTGTCGGCGGTGTCGTGGCCGGCCGAGTACGGCGGCCGCGATGCCTCCATCCTCGAGTGGGTGCTGTTCGAGCAGGAGTACTACGCGGCGGGGGCGCCGGGCCGCGTCGCCCAGAACGGCATCTTCCTGCTCGCGCCGACCCTGTTCGAGCACGGCACCGCAGAGCAGCTGGCCCGGATCCTGCCGCGGATGGCGCGCGGCGACGACATCTGGGCGCAGGCCTGGTCGGAGCCCGAATCCGGCAGCGACCTCGCGAGCCTGCGCTCGACCGCGCGGCGCACCGAGGGCGGCTGGATCCTCAACGGCCAGAAGACCTGGAGCTCGCGCGCCACCTACGCCGACTGGGCCTTCGGCCTGTTCCGCAGCGATCCCGAGGCACAGCGCCATCACGGCCTGACCTATGTGATGTTCCCGCTGTCCGCGCACGGCGTGAGTGTGCGGCCGATCCCGCAGCTCGACGGCGAGCCCGGCTTCGCCGAGATCTTCCTCGACGACGTCTTCGTCCCCGACCGCGATGTGATCGGCGCGCCGAACGAGGGCTGGCGGGTGGCGATGGCGACCTCGAGCAACGAGCGCGGCCTGTCGCTGCGCAGCCCCGGCCGGTTCAGCGCGACCGCCCAGCGGCTGATCGAGTTGTGGACCGAGACGACCGAACCCACCGACACCGCCGCGCGCAATGCCGTGGTGGACGCCTGGATCGGCAGCGAGGCCTACCGGCTGCACACCTTCGGCACCGTCACCCGGTTGACCGACGGCGGTCAGCTCGGCGCCGAGTCCTCGATCACCAAGGTCTACTGGTCCGAGCTCGACATCGCCATGCACCAGACGGCACTGGACCTGCTCGGCCCCGCCGCCGAGCTGACCGGCATGTGGACCGACGGCTACCTGTTCTCGCTGTCGGGCCCGATCTACGCGGGCACCAACGAGATCCAGCGCAACATCATCGCCGAGCGCATCCTCGGTCTGCCGCGGGAGAGCAAGCGATGACCGTCGACGCACCGGGCACCAACGCCGGTCCGAGCACAGGAGGACAGCGATGAAGTTCGCCCTCAGCACTGAACAACTCGATTTCGCCGCCGAACTGCGCAAGGGCCTCGACGCCGCGCAGGTGCCCGCGGCGGTCCGCGGTTGGGCCGACGGCGAGACCGCCAAGGGCACCGCGTTGCTGCGGCAGGTGGCCGAGATGGGCGTCTTCGGCCTCATCGTCGACGAGCGGTACGACGGCGCCGGGGCCACGCCGGTGGACCTCGTCGTCGCGCTCGTCGAACTGGGCCGGGCCGCGGCGCCGGGCCCGGTGATCGAATCGACCGCGGTGATTCCGGCACTGCTGCAGCGTCTGCCGAACGCCGAGCCCGCACGACGCTGGCTGCCCGCGCTCGCGGGCGGTGCGCTGCTCGGCACCGTCAGCTTCGGCACCCCGCAGCGCGGCATCGCCCTCGATGCCGACGTCGCCGACCTGGCGCTCGTCGCGGACGGCGCGCAGCTGTCCGTCGGCCGGCGCACCTCCACGGGCGACGAGCAGTCGGCGCAGACCGGACCGATCGCCTCGATCGACCCGGCGCGCAAGCTGTTGCGGGTCGAGGCCGACGAGACCGTGGCCGACAACGTCGCCGACGCGATCGACTACGCCTTCGACATCGGTGTCCTCGCCTGTGCCGCCCAACTGCTCGGCGCAGGCCGCGCGATGCTCGACCAGACCACCACCTACGCCAAGCAACGCAAGCAGTTCGGGCGTGCCATCGGCGAATTCCAAGCGGTGAAGCAGCAGCTCGCCGACGTGCTGATCGCCCTGGATCTAGCCGAGCCGCTGCTCTACCGCGCCGCGCTCACGCTGGACTCCGATGATCGCGCCCGGGATGTGTCGGCGGCCATCGTGGCCTGCGGCGACGCCGCCCATCGCGCCTCGCGCGCGGGCCTGCAGGTGCACGGCGCGATCGGCTACACCGCCGAATGCGATCTGTCGCTGTGGATCACCAAGGTGGCCGCGCTGCGCACCGCCTGGGGCAGCGCCGACTTCCATCGCGGCCGCATCGCCGACGCACTGCGCGCGGCCGAACCCGCGGTGACCATCACCGATTCTGCCGAGGAACCCCATGTCATCGAATGAACTGCTCGAATTTCGCACCTCCGTCCGAGCCCTGCTGGCCAAGCACGCCACGCTCGCCGCGCTGCGCGCCGCGATGGACACCGACCTCGGGTACGACCCGAAGTTGTGGCGGATGCTGTGCGAGCAGGTCGGGGTAGCCGCGCTCGCGGTGCCGGAACAGTGGGGTGGCGCGGGCGCCGGGCTGGTCGAATCACTCGTGGTCGTCGGCGAATTGGGGCGCACGCTGGGCGGGGTGCCGATGCTCGGGTCGGCGGTGCTCGGAGTACAGGCGATTCTGCTGGCCGGTGACGAATCCTCCTGCGCCCGGCTGTTGCCCGATCTGGCGGACGGGTCACGCACGGCGGCCCTGTGCTGGGCCGACGCCGACGGCTGGGAATCGGCCGGAGTCGGGGTGACCGACGGGAAGCTCAGCGGCGCGGCCCATTACGTGCTGCACGGCGCACAGGCCGAGCTGCTGTTGGTACTGACCGACGACGGGCTGTTCGAGACGACAGCGGACGCACCCGGCGTCGCCGTCACCGCGACTCCCGCGCTCGACCCCACCCGCGCACTCGCCACCATCACCTTCACCGATGCCCCCGCCACCCGGATCGGCACCGGCGACCCCGTAGCGCTGCGCCGGCGATTGCGCGAAATCGCTTGGGCGGCACTGGCTGCCGAGCAGGTCGGCGCTGCCAGGCGCTGCCTCGAGATGACGGTCGAATACACCGCATCGCGCGTGCAGTTCGGTCGCCCGATCGGCAGCTTCCAGGCGCTCAAGCACCGGATGGCCGATATGTACGTGCTGGTCGAGTCGGCCGAATCGGTGGCACAGGCCGCCGCCAAGGCGGTCGCCGAGGACAGTCCGTCGGCCGCCGAGGATGCCTGGGTCGCCCGCAAGTACTGCACCGAGGCGTTCTCCACGGTGGCCGGCGAGACCATCCAGCTGCACGGCGGCATCGCCATCACCTGGGAACACGACGCCCACCTCTACTTCAAGCGGGCGCACGCCACCGCCGAACTGTTCGGCACCGGCGGACGCCCGGTCTCACCGAGGCCGTGATCTCGGCACCGGTCGAACGGTAGACCGCGTCGGTGGCGCACAGCTTCGTCCGGTTCGGTGGCGGTGCGGCCGCGCCGTGAGTGGGCGAGCTCGGTGAACACACCATGTCGCTGCCGTTCTGGCTCGGCGCGGCATGCACCGCCGCCGTGGTCGCGGGTGCGGTTCCTCGGCCGCAACGCACTGGCCCACATCGATGACCCCGCCCCGCACTCCGTCGGGGAAGCGCAGGCCATCACCGTCGGCGATTGAGCTGTGTTTGGAGCGCTGGCGCGCTCGAGTTCGCGGCCCTGGCGGTCACGAACCGGCCGACCCCTCCCCTAAAGGGTCGGGGTTCGGGGTTGGGGCGGGTAGCGTCGATGTATGGCCGAGGACCGACGTGGACTTGTCAAGGTGGAGACCGGGCAGAAGCGAGTACGGGTCTATCTGCGCGGGAAACTGGTGGCCGACACCTTGCGGCCGCTGCTGGTCTGGGAAATCCCCTACTACCCGACCTACTATGT
Source organism: Nocardia sp. IBHARD005 (assembly GCF_052814245.1). Classification (NCBI taxonomy): domain Bacteria; kingdom Bacillati; phylum Actinomycetota; class Actinomycetes; order Mycobacteriales; family Nocardiaceae; genus Nocardia; species Nocardia sp. IBHARD005. The sequence continues at coordinate 520,666 of NZ_CP199935.1, read as the reverse complement.
GCCACTCACCGATGTACACGCCGATCTCGATCCGAACGGGGTCACCGAGCACTCCCCCAGCCGCGGCGAAGCGACGGGCTACGACGTGGCGGTCGAGGGCCTGCGGGCCGACGGTGCGGCGCTGCGCTATCTCGATTCGCCATTGCCGGAGCTGAAAGACGCTGTGCGACTGGATATCACCGCGTTCGACTGGTTCGAGGAAGACGAGCAGATCTTCGTCCATCCGCGCGATCCGTATTCGCGCGTGGACATCCTCGGCAGCTCCCGGAACGTGCGGGTGGAGATCGACGGGGTCACCGTCGCCGACTCGCCATCGCCGCGCATTCTGTTCGAAACCGGTTTGCCCGCACGGTATTACCTGCCGCTGACCGATGTCCGGATGGATCTGCTGACACCGTCGGACACCCACACCAGCTGCCCGTACAAGGGCACCGCCGACTACTGGAATGTGCGAGTCGGCGACACCGAACACCGCGACATCGTCTGGATCTATCGCACACCGCTGCCGGAGAGCCAGAAGGTCGCCGGCCTGGCGTGCTTCTACAACGAGAAGGTCGACATCTACCTCGACGGGGTGCGCCAGGATCGCCCGCACACACCGTTCAGCTGACTATTCGCCGACGTCGAGCACGCCCTCATCGACCGCCCATTGGATCGACTTCTCCAGTGACGGACACGATTCCGGCCGACCCGGCCGCGCACCGTGTTCGGACATCTGCGCGAAGACCGGGCAGTGCGCGTCGGGGCGTTCGGTCCACTGCACCGAGGTCTGATGCGCGCTCGCCTTACGCACCAAGACCTGCGCCGAGCACTCCTGACACCGCAGCGGGGTCAGCCCGGTATCGAGATAGTGCTGTTTGTCGACCACGGTTTGGGCCCGCACCGCGGCCTGTCGCGCGGGCTGATCCGCGAAATCAGGCGCTTTGGCCCAGGTCGGGCGAGTCGCCGCACGCTGCGGAGAATCGCCCGACCCCGGTTCCACCGAAGCGAGCCGCGACGGATCGCCGGACCTTTGCGGCTCGCTCGGACTGGTCGATGCGCGCTGCGACGGATCGCCAGACCTTGGCGGTTCGCTCGACATCGACCTCGAGCGGGTCGATGCGCGCTGCGACGGATCGCCAGACCTCGGCGGTTCGCTGGGCATCGACCTCGAACTCATTTTCAGACGCCCGCTTCTTCGGATTCGGCCTTGCGCCGCAGATTCTCCGCCACTTCGGCCTCCCATGCCAGATTCGCCTTGGTCGTGTCGACCTCGAATTCGAAGCGCTGTGTCATCTGCTCGGTGACATCGGCGATGTCTACGTAGAACTGGTCGTACCAGCGGCGCAGCTGGTAGACCGGGCCGTCCTCCTCGCAGAGCAGCGGGTTGTCGACCTTGGACTTGTGCCGCCAGATGTCCACGTCTTGCAGGAAGCCGTCGCCGAAGAACTTGGTCATCGTCATGGCGAGCTTCTGCGCGGCCTCGTCGGGGATGCCCTTGGGCTTCTCGACGGCCAGGCCCCACTGCAGCACGAACGAATCCTGGCTGACCGGGTAGTGGCAGTTGATCAGCTGCACCTTGATCTCGTATCCGCTGTAGATGTTCACCAGCGGATTGACCATGTAGGACGGCCCGAAGTAGGACGCCTCCGATTTGAGCAGCGTGTCAGCGCCGTGCTTGGCTGCCATGCCGACGTCGGGGCGGCCCTTGGTCTCCAGGAACTGCGTCGCCACATGACCTTCGAAGACGTTCTTGAAGTATGTCGGGAAGGCGTAGTGGATGTAGAAGAAGTGCGCCATGTCCACGACGTTGTCGATGATCTCGCGGCAGTTGGCGCCCTCGATCAGCAGCGAGTTCCACGTCCAGTCGGTCCAGCCGCTGTCGTGGGTCTCGGTGGGATTGCCCTGCGCGTCGGTGTAGGGGCCCTCGATATACGGGATCGTGACGTCGTCGGGCGGCGGGTTGCCCTCGTGGTCGTGCCAGACGAACAGCTGGCCGTTGCGCTCGAGTGTGGTCCACTTCCTGGTGCGGGCCAGCGGCGGAACGCGGCGCGCGTACGGAATCGCGGTGCACTTTCCACTGGCGCCCCAGCGCCAATCGTGGAACGGGCAGGCGATGTCGTCGCCCTTCACCGTTCCCATGCTCAGATCGCCGCCCATATGCCTGCAGTAGGCATCGAGCACGCGGATCTCGTCGTTGGTATCGGTCCATACGACGAGCTTGGTACCGAAGATCTCGACCGCGTGCGGCTTGCCGTCGCGGAACGTCGCCGCGAGACCGACACAGTGCCAGCCGCGCGCGAACCTCGTCGGCGGTGCACCGACGTCGAGTTCCCTCACCTTGGGGTTGATCGCCATCCCGAACCCTCCTCGTTCACTAGAACACGTTACAAAACTGAGCCACTTCACGCCAGTTGTCCAGCGAACTTCTCTGTTGACTCCTGTTATATCCGAGGTAGGGCGATCTTCTCGACAGAAACGAGAACCTGTTCTAATCTCAGAGACGAATAGAACCGGTTGTCGATCCGACACAGGCAGGAGCGGGCTCCGAAATGACGCAAGAAGTGACCGAACGGGTCGAGGCACTGCTGCCGACGCTGCGTGAGCGCGCGCAGGAGGCCGAGGACCTGCGCCGCATTCCCGAAGAATCCATGAAGGCGCTGCAGGAGACCGGCTTCTTCCGGCTGCTCCAGCCCAAGCAGTGGGGCGGCCATGCCGGCGACCCGGTGGTCTTCTACGACACCGTGCGCAAGATCGCCAGCGCCTGCGGCTCCACCGGCTGGGTGGCGGGCATCATCGGGGTGCACAACTGGCACCTCGCGCTGTTCGACCAGCAGGCCCAGCAGGACGTCTGGGGCGATGACACCGATGTGCGCATCTCGTCCTCGTACGCGCCGATGGGTGCGGGACAGGCCGTCGACGGTGGCTACATCGTGCGCGGCTCGTGGGCCTGGTCCTCGGGTTCCGACCACGCCACCTGGGCGGTTCTCGGCGGTCCGGTGATCAAGAACGGCAAGCCGGTCGACTTCGGCAGCTTCCTGATCCCCCGCTCGGACTACCGCATCGACGACGTGTGGAACGTCGTCGGCCTGCGCGGCACCGGCTCCAACACCGTCATCGTCGAGGACGTCTTCGTCCCGTCGCACCGGTTCCTGAGCTTCCGCGCGATGAGCGAGGGCCGCGCGCCCGGCCTCGAGCAGAACACCGACGCCGTGTTCAAGATGCCGTGGGGCACCATCCACCCCACCACCATCTCCACGCCGATCGTCGGCATGGGCTACGGCGCCTACGAGGCGCACGTCGAGCACCAGGGCAAGCGCGTGCGCGCGGCTTTCGCCGGCGAGAACGCCAAGGACGATCCGTTCGCCAAGGTCCGCGTGGCCGAGGCGGCCAGCGATATCGACGCCGCGTGGCGTCAGCTCTCGGGCAATGTCGCCGAGGAGTACGCGCTGCTGCTGGCAGGCGAGGAGGTGCCGTTCGATCTGCGCGTGCGCGCTCGTCGTGACCAGGTGCGCTCGACCGGTCGCGTGATCGCCTCGATCGACAAGCTCTTCGAGTCCTCCGGCGCGACCGCGCTCGCCAACGGCACTCCGCTGCAGCGCTTCTGGCGTGACGCGCATGCCGGGCGGGTACACGCGGCCAACGATCCCGAGCGCGCCTACGTCATGTACGGCACGCACGAGTTCGGGCTGCCCGTCACCGACGCCATGGTGTAGCCGATGACCCAGACCGCTGAACTCACCTACGCATCGACCTCACGCTTCGCGCAGGTCACCCCCGACCTGAAGCTGCACTACCACGAAGCCGGTGTGGGCAACGCGACGACGATCGTGCTGCTGCACGGTGGCGGACCCGGCGCCTCGGCGTGGTCGAACTTCGCCCGCAATATCCCGGTACTGGCCGAGCACTTTCACGTGATCGCGCCCGATCAGCCGGGATACGGCAAGTCCGGCAAGCCGCTCGACCACCCGCAGTACTTCGTGCACAGCTCGAACGCATTGCTCGCGCTGCTCGATCATCTCGAGATCACCGACCGAGTGCACCTGCTCGGCAACTCCCTCGGCGGCGGCGCTTCGGTGCGGTTCGCGCTCGACCACCCCACCCGCGCGGGCAAACTCGTGCTGATGGGCCCGGGCGGGCTGAGCACCAACCTGTTCGCGCCCGACCCCACCGAGGGCGTGAAGCTGCTCTCGAGGTTCACCTACGAACCGACCAGGGACAACCTGGAGAAGTTCCTGCGGATCATGGTCTTCGACCAGTCGCTGGTCACCGACGAGCTGATCGACGAACGGTTCGCGCTGGCCAGCACCCCCGAGTCGCTGGCCGCGATGAAAGCCATGGGCAAGTCCTTCGCCGGCGCCGACTTCGAGAAGGGCATGCTCTGGCGTGACGCGTACAAACTGCGTCAGCCGGTGCTGCTGATCTGGGGTCGCGAAGATCGGGTGAACCCGCTCGACGGCGCGCTCGTGGCCACCAAGGTGATCCCACGCGTCCAGCTGCACGTGTTCGGTGGCTGCGGGCACTGGGCGCAGCTGGAGAAGTTCGACGAGTTCAACCGGCTCACAGTCGATTTCCTCTGGGAGAAGCAATGAGTATTCGTGCCCTCGGCTACCTGCGCATCGAGGCCACCGACATGGCGGCCTGGCGCGAGTACGGCCTCAAGGTGCTCGGCATGATGGAGGGCACCGGGCAGCACCCCGACGCGCTCTACCTGCGCATGGACGATTTCGCCGCGCGACTGGTGATCGTCCCCGGCGAGCAGGACCGGCTGCTGGTCTCGGGCTGGGAGGTCACCGACGCTCCCGGCCTGCAGCAGCTGCGGGAGACCCTCGACAAGGCAGGCGTCACCTTCACCGAGGGCACCAAGGAAGAGCTCGGTGAGCGCCGCGTCGAGGGCATGATCCGGTTCCAGGATCCGGCAGGCAACACCCTCGAGGCGTTCTACGGCGCGCAGTACCTGGGCCGCCGCTTCGTGAGCCCCTACGGCCACAAGTTCGTCACCGCCGAACAGGGTCTCGGCCACGTGGTTCTCACCTGCACCGACGATGCCGCAGCACAGGCGTTCTACCAGGACGTGCTCGGCTTCCGGCTCCGGGACTCCATGCGGCTGCCGCCGCAGATGGTGGGGCGTCCCGCCGATGGCGACCCGGCCTGGCTGCGCTTCTACGGCTGCAACCCGCGCCACCACGCACTGGCGTTCCTGCCGCTGCCGAATCCGACCGGCATCGTGCATCTCATGATCGAGGTGGAGAATTCCGACGACGTCGGCCTCTGCCTCGACCGCGCCTACCGCAAGAAGGTGAAGATGTCGGCCACCCTCGGCCGGCACATCAACGACAAGATGCTGTCCTTCTACATGAAGACTCCCGGCGGATTCGATATCGAATTCGGCTGTGAAGGACTGGAAGTCGACGACCACGACTGGGTAGCCCGCGAATCGACCGCGGTCAGCCTGTGGGGTCACGATTTCACCGTCGGATTTCGGCAGCAGTAGAGCAGGGGCGAAGGACATGACAGAGCAGATACCGGCGATCGACGGCCGGCAGTTCCGCACCGTGCTCGGGCAGTTCTGCACCGGCATCACCGTGATCACCGCACTCGACCCCGACGGCGCGCCGATCGGGTTCGCCTGCCAGTCCTTCGCCGCCCTCTCCCTCGACCCGCCGCTGGTGCTGTTCTGCCCCACCAAGGGCTCGCGCTCGTGGGCGGCGATCGAGGCGGCGGGCAAGTTCTGCGTGAACGTCCTGTCCGAGGAACAGCAGCCGGTCTGCGCGCGCTTCGGTTCGCGGGAGACCGACAAGTTCGCCGGCGTCGGCTGGCGGACATCCGAACTCGGTGTGCCGGTGCTCGACGATTCGCTGGCCACCATCGAGTGCACCGTCGACTCCGTCGTCGACGGCGGCGACCATTACATCGTCATCGGCCGGGTCCATGCCCTCGCGGAATCGGCCGCTACCGGCGGCCGTCCGCTGCTGTTCTACCGCGGCCAATACACCGGCATCGAGCCGGACAAGACCACTCCCGCCCCCTGGCGCGCGGACCTGGACCACTTCCTCACCACCACCAGCCTCGACACCTGGCTGTGAATCCACCAGGGCGCGGCCGTTCACACACGGCCGCGCCCGATTTCAAGTGCTCATTCGTTGAGCACTTTGCGGCGGATCATGGTTCCCATGACCATCGAATTCATCACCTGCGCCGACGCGAGCGCCTGGGAATCGTGGCTTTCCGCCCATCACGACTCCGCGGGCGAGGTCTGGGTGCGGATCGCGAAGAAGAACGCCCCCGAACCATCGGTGACAATCACCGAAACCCTGGACGGCGCACTGTGTTACGGCTGGATCGACATCCACCGCCGCACCCTCGACACCCACCACTACCTGCAGCGCTACTCCCCACGTCGCGCTCGCAGCCCCTGGTCGCAAATCAACATCACCAAGGCCGAAGCCCTCATCGCCGCAGGTCGCATGCACCCCGCCGGATACGCGGCCATCGAATCAGCCATCGCCGACGGCCGCTGGGCAGGCGCTACCACCCTCAGCGCACCGCCGAACCACGCTGGAATCAAGATCATCAGGCCCTCAGGGATTTTCGCTCTCGGGCGATAGTGACGTGATGGCCTGATGATCCAACGTCCAACTGCGCGCCCTGTGCGTTCAGGGCAGCAATCACACGATCGATGACGATGTAGGGGCGGTTACGCAGCAGATCGGCGCCGACGCGGACGATCAACCAGCCTTGCGCGGCAAGGACGGCGTGCCGGTCGATGTCTTTTGTGCGCTGCGCCGGGTCGGTCCAGTGTTGCGCGCCGTCGTATTCGACTGCCACCCGCCATCTTTCCCAGCCCATGTCCAGGCGGGCAAGGAATGCGCCACCGTTGTCCCGAACCACGATCTGGGTGGTTGGTACCGGCAATCCGTGGTCGATCAGCAGCAAACGGGTCAGCGATTCCGGTGGCGACTCGGCGCCTGGATCGACCAGCGCGAGCACAGATTGCGCCCGCGCGCAGCCACGCACCCGTTGATGAACGTCGGCAAAGGCCATCGCGGTCGACGGGTCGAGACCGGTTGCTCGACACAGCGCGTCCACAGCTGGGATCGCGTGATCACGGGAAAGCCGGCAGGCAAGGTCGAACGCCGTGCGGGGCGGCGTCGTGACCGGATACCCGTCGACCTCGCACCGCTCGCCCCGACTGATCTCGGACTGCACGACAGTAATGCCCGGCACCGGACGACGATGCCGCGGCAAGGCGATCTCGACAGGCTGATCGGCATCGACAAAAGCACTCCCAAGCAGTGCTGCGGCAGACCTGCAGACCAGCACTCCCTCGCCTTTGGTCCAGTGAACCGCCGCCTTGGCCCGGCCGATCGAATCGAGTTGTCTGCCTTTGCGCGAATACACATCCGGCACGATTCGCTCGAAGTCATGACGCAACTGGTGCCGCGTAACCAAGCCCGCCGCCAACGCCCACGACCCCACGAACGGTTCTTCGAGTACCCCCATGCCGCGAGATCGTCCTCCACCCCACCGACAAACTCGATCAGCGCGGACTCAGACGCCGAGGCCACAAACACACCCCTCGTAACCACCCCAAGGTGGCCGACGGCGATGCACCGGGTTGGACGCATGATCACCAGGCCACCAGGGATTTTCGCTCTCGGGCGATAGTGACGTGATGGCCTGGTGATCAGTGGTCCAGATCAGGCAATACGCAAGGCGACGTCGCTGAGGACGGGGGCGTCGTCACGTTCGACCACGGTGACGACCGCGATCAGCTCGCCGGCCTCGCGCCATACCTTGGTGCGCAGGGTCTCGCCCGGGTAGAGCACGCCGGCGAATTTGGCCCGGAAGCCGCCGACGCGGCTCACGTCGCTGTCGAGCAGGGCATCGGTGATGGCCTTGCAGACCGTGCCGTAGGTGCACAGCCCGTGCAGGATCGGGGCGGGAAAGCCTGCGCCACGGGCGAATTCGGGATCCGAGTGCAGGGGGTTGCGGTCGCCGGACAGGCGGTACAGGAGGGCCTGCTGGGGCAACGTCGGGGTGAGCAGCTCCGCGTCGGGCGCGCGATCGGGCAGTTCGGTCCGGGCGCTCGGGCCGCGCTCGCCGCCGAAGCCGCCTTCACCCTTGGCGAAGATGGAGGACCGCACCGTCCACAGCGGTTCGCCGTCGGACCCGGTGACGGTGTGCTCCTGCACGATCACCGCATTGGCGCCCTTGTCCCAGATCTCGGCGATCCGGCCGACCGAGACCGCTTTGCCGGTAGCCGGAATCGGCTTGTGCACCAGTACTTCCTGGTGCCCGTGCACCACCTTGGCCAGGTCGATCTCGATGCCGGGGAAGCTCACCCGCGGCGGCTCGGTTTCGCCGAGGGTCGGCGCCACCGTCGCGAACGTCGGCAGCACCTGGGGTGCGCGATCGTCGAGGTAGGCCAGCTCGGCCGGGTCGGTCTGGCGCGCACCCGCGCCGAGGCCGAGGTGGTAGAGCTGCACGTCGGTGGGTGTCCAGCTGAACTCGCGCGCAGGCAGTGTCGCGCCGAGTGCGGTCGCTAGATCAATGGGCACGGTTTTCTCCTGTGTGTGCTGGGTCAGGTGACTGGACTGGGCATAGACATGTGCTCGTCGGCACTGCGTCACTGTTGATGCGGGCCGGCCGCGCGAAGATGTCACCGCTACTCATCGTCGACCTCGTCCGACGACTCGGTCGTGAAGACGTCGAGAACCGCGAGGTAGCCGACCGTGATCACCGGGCGCACGCTCATACGTTCACCCTCGCCGAACCGGCCGACTGCCTGGCGATATCGAGAACCACCAGATGGCCGACCGTGATCACCGGGCTCACGCTCATACGTTCACCTTCGCCGAACCGGCCGACTGCCCGACGATATCGAGCACCGCCAGATAGCCGACCGTGATTACGCTCATGCGCTCGCCTTCGCCGACCCGGTCGGTTCCCCGACGAATTCGAGAACCGCCGGATAGCCGACCATGATCACCGGGCTCACACTCATACGTTCGCCTTCGCCGAGTCGGTCGTCTTCCTGGCGGCGATGTCGAGGACCGCCAGGTAGGCGAAGGTGATCGCGGGGCCGATGGTGGCGCCGGGGCCCGCGTAGGTGTGGCCCATCACCGGCGAGCTGGAGTTGCCCGCGGCGTAGAGGCCGTCGATGACGGAATCGTCTTCGCGCAGCACACGTCCGGCCGTATCGGTGACCAGTCCGCCCTTGGTGCCGAGGTCGCCGGGCACCATCTTCGCCGCGTAGAACGGACCCTGCGACAGTTCGGCCAGGCACGGATTCGGCTTCACGGTCGGGTCGCCGTAGTAGCGGTCGTAGTGGCTGTTGCCGCGGCCGAAGTCCTCGTCCTTGCCGGCGGTGGCGAAGCCGTTGAAGCGCTCGACCGTCGAGGTCAGGTTGCCGACGGGCACGCCGATGCGCTCGGCCAGCGCCTCGATGGTGTCGGCCTTGACGATGTAGTCGTTCTCCATCCAGCGCGACGGAAAGCGCTGTCCCGGTTGCAGTCCGGCGAAGATGTAGCGGTTGCGGTAGCGCTGGTCGAACACCAGCCAGGACGGCACGTTCTCACCGGGGCCCGCGCCCTGACCGTACTCACCGCCGTACATCGTGTGCACCGCCTCGACGTAGGGCGCCGACTCGTTGCCGAACCGCTCGCCCCGGTCGTTGACCATGATGGTGCCGGGCAGGTTGCGCTCGGCCAGCGCGAACCAGGGCTTGCCGCCCTTGAAGATCGTCGGACCCCACCAGGCGTCCTCCATGAACCCGACCGTCGCTCCCACCGCCATACCCGCGACGATGCCATCGCCGGTGTTGGCCGCGGCACCGGTTGTCCACTCAGTGGTTATCGGCTGCCGCTGGTACTTGGCCCGCATGTCGGCATTGTGCTCGAACCCGCCTGCGCCGAGCACCACCCCGTAGCGCGCGGTGAAGGTGACCGACTCGCCGTCGACGGTGGCTGTGACCCCGGTGACCTTGCCGTCGGTGACCACCAGCTCGGTGAGCGGGGTGTTGAGCAGCACCGGCACGCCGGCGTCGAGCAGGCCCTTGCGCATGGCGGCGATGATGGCCTGGCCCATGCCGAGCAGGTGCTTGCCGGTGAACTTGGCCAGGTAGGTGCGCGCGCCGACGCGCAGTGCCCGCATCGCGCCCTTGGGGTGACGGCGGATCAGGTTGAGCCGCACGAAGTCGGCCTGCATGACGACCACGTTCAGCGGCGCCTTGGCGTAGGGCGGTTCGAGATTGGCCAGCTCCGCGCCGAGCACCTTGCCGTTGAACGGCGTCGGTTCGCACGAACGCCCCTGACCGAGCCCGCCTGGCGCCTCGGGGTAGTAGTCGGAGTAGCCGGGAACCCATTTCATCTTCAGCGGGGTGTGGTCGAGGACGAAGTCGAACGCCTCGGCGCCACGATCGAGGTAGGTGTCGATCTTCTCGGCGGGCACCACGTCGCCGATGATGCTGTGCAGGTAGGTGCGCGCGTCGTCGCGGTCGTCGGGTCGGCCGGAGGCGAGCAACGCCTTGTTGCCCGGAATCCAGACGCCACCGCCGGATCGGGCCGTCGACCCGCCGTAGTGCGCGGCCTTCTCCAGCAGCACAACGCTCAGTCCCTTGTGGGCCGCCGCGAGGGCCGCGGTCATCCCGGCGGCGCCGCTCCCGACGACCACGACATCGTATTCCCGATCACTCATGTAGAACACGTTATAGAAGGGCTCGGTCGTTGGACAGACAAAAAAGGAACTCAGTAGAACATGTTGCAGAAATCACCAGATGTAGCGTTGTATTGTCAGGTGAACGCCTGACGCTTGACCGGGAAACCGGTTACAGTTTTGGCGTCTAGATCCTTCCGACCGTGCTGCCAAGGAGGTCCGCGTGCTGCCTGACGCGGTACGAACCCGTCTCGCCGACGAACTGGCCCGCGCCGAAGATGAGCGCGTCGCCGTGTTGCCGCTCGTCGACCGGTTCCCCGACATCGATGTGGTCGATGCCTACGAGATCCAACTGCTCAACATCCAGCGTCGGCTCCGGTCCGGCGGGAAGGTCGTCGGGCACAAGGTGGGGCTGTCGTCACTGGCGATGCAGCAGATGATGGGCGTCGACGAGCCCGACTATGGTCACCTGCTCGCCGACATGCAGGTCTTCGAGGACGTCCCCGTCGACACCACCAAATTCCTGCTGCCCCGGGTCGAGGTCGAGGTCGGGTTTGTCCTCGGCGCCGACCTGCCCGGTGAGGACTGCACCGAAGCCGACGTGTTGGCCGCGACGGTCGCCTACGCGCCCGCGATCGAGTTGATCGACTCCCGGATCACCGACTGGAAGATCGGCCTGGCCGACACCATCTCCGACAACGCCTCCTCGGCCGGATGGGTGCTCGGCAAGGAACGCGTCGCCCCCGGCGACATCGACATCACCGCCATCGACGCCGTGCTCACCCGCAACGGTGAAGTCGTCGCCGAAGGCCGCAGCGACGCGGTCCTCGGTGATCCGGTGATCGCGGTCGCCTGGCTGGCCCGCAAGGTCGCGACCTTCGGGGTGCGACTCAAAGCCGGCGACATCGTGTTGCCCGGTTCCTGCACCCGCGCCATCGACGCCCGACCCGGCGACGATTTCCTCGCCGGCTTCACCGGACTCGGCTCCGTCCGCCTGAACTTCGCCTAGGCCATCCCGTGCGCCTTACCCCCGAGCCGTTCATCTCGCCGGCCTACGCCGGCCGCCCCTAGGAGGCCACCGTGTCCAACGGGAACGTCACCGCCGCGATCGTCGGATCCGGCAACATCAGCACCGACCTGCTCTACAAACTCCTGCGCTGCGAAGCCATCGAACCCCGCTGGATGATCGGCATCGACCCCGACAGTGAAGGCCTCGAACGCGCCCGCGGACTCGGCCTGGAAACCTCCGCCGAAGGCGTCGACTGGCTCCTCGCCCAGGACACCAAACCCGACATGGTCTTCGAAGCCACCTCGGCCTACGTCCACCGCGCCGCCGCACCCCGCTACGCCGAACTCGGCATCCGCGCGGTCGACCTCACCCCCGCCGCCGTCGGCCCCGCCGTCGTGCCGCCGGTGAACCTGGCCTCGCTGCTGGATGCGCCGAACGTCAACATGATCACCTGCGGTGGACAGGCCACGATCCCGATCGTCGCCGCGGTCTCGCGCGTCGTACCGGTCCCCTACGCCGAGATCGTCGCCTCGGTGTCATCGGTCTCGGCCGGACCCGGCACCCGCGCCAACATCGACGAGTTCACCAAGACCACCAGCCGCGGTGTGGAAACCATCGGCGGTGCTCAGCGCGGCAAGGCGATCATCATCTTGAACCCGGCCGAGCCGCCGATGATCATGCGCGACACCATCTTCTGTGCGATCCCCGAAGACGCCGACCACGACGCGATCACCACCTCGATCCATCACATGGTCGCCGACATCCAGCAATACGTGCCCGGCTACCGCCTGCTCAACGAACCCCAATTCGACGAGCCGTCGGTCGTTTCCGGTGGGCTGGCGAAGGTGTCGGTATTCGTCGAAGTCGAAGGCGCCGGTGATTTCCTGCCCCCGTACGCGGGCAATCTCGACATCATGACCGCCGCCGCGACCCGCGTCGGTGAAGTCGTCGCCGCCCAGATCCTCTCGGCCCGGGTGTAAGGAGCTTCGAAACCATGGTCTACTCAGCAGAACTCGACATCCGCGTCACCGACACCTCCCTGCGCGACGGGTCGCATCACAAACGGCATCAGTTCACCGCGACCGAGGTCCGTGACATCGTTTCCGCTCTTGACGGTGCCGGTGTGCCCGTCATCGAGGTCACCCACGGCGACGGCCTCGGCGGTTCCTCGTTCAACTACGGATTCTCCAAAACCCCCGAACAAGAACTCATCACGATCGCCGCCGAGACAGCCAAGAACGCCAAGATCGCGTTCCTCATGCTGCCCGGAGTCGGCGTGAAAGAAGACATCAAGATCTCCCAGGACAACGGCGCCTCGATCTGCCGGATCGCGACCCACTGCACCGAAGCCGACGTCTCCATCCAGCACTTCGGCTTCGCCCGCGACCTCGGCCTGGAAACCGTCGGGTTCTTGATGATGTCGCACACCCAGCCGCCGGAAGTACTGGCCGAGCAAGCCCGGATCATGGCCGACGCCGGCTGCCAGTGCGTCTACATCGTCGACTCCGCCGGCGCGCTTGTCCTGGAACAGGTCTCCGACCGCGTCGCCGCGGTCGTCGCCGAACTCGGCACCGACGCCCAAGTCGGATTCCACGGCCACGAAAACCTCGGCCTGGCCGTCGCGAACTCCGTCTACGCCGTCCGCGCGGGCGCCACCCAGATCGACGGCTCCACCCGCCGTTTCGGCGCGGGCGCCGGTAACACCCCCGTCGAAGCCTTCGTCGGTGTCGCCGACAAACTCGGCATCACCACCGGCGTCGACTTCTTCGCCATCGCCGACGCCGCCGAGGATGTCGTCCGCCCCGCCATGCCACAGGAATGCCTGCTCGACCGTCAGGCCCTGATGATGGGCTACGCGGGCGTCTACTCCAGCTTCCTCAAACACGCCGAACGTCAAGCCGAACGCTACGGCGTCTCCGCCGCCCAGATGCTCGTCCGCGCGGGCCAGCGCAAACTCGTCGGCGGCCAAGAAGACCAACTCATCGACATCGCCCTCGAACTCCAACGCGAAGCCTCCGTCACCGCCTGACCGCACACCTTCGACAGCGTGACCCGACACCCTCGGGTCACGCCGTTCCACGTTCCCGCCCAGTCACCCAACCGTGTTCGCGGCGACGTAGTCATCACCACCGACGTAAAACGTGTGCCCACCGGCAACGTCAACCGTGCCTGCCCGCACGATCATTCGGGCGAACTCCTCGATGGTGGGTAGCGGCCCTGCTGCACGGCGTGACTCGACACTGCTCGGGTCACGCCGTTCGAGCAGTCGGACGATGATCGTGCCGTCGATCATGTCCCCGGACACCACCGTGAAACCTACACCCCGCGAACCGAATTCGGGAATCAACTCCCGTAGCGCATCCTCGCCCGCCCGCTTACTCGCCGCGATCGGCGCGTAACCCTGCGGCACGTCACCCTTCTCCCGGAAGAAGTGCGCCTGATGACTGGTGACGAACACGATCCGCCCACCGTCGGGCATGAGCGGCAGCATCGCCGTCGCCAGGTCCACCTGCGCGTCCCGGTTGAGCCGCAGCGCGTACCCCGGATCGGCATCCCGCTCGAGCCCACCGGAAGCGTTGAGCACCAAGGTATCCAGCCGCCCGAACACCCGGCCGACCTCCTCGGCCATCATCTCCACAGCTGCCGGATCGGAGACGTCGCCACCGTGCACCGAGGCACTCCCGCCCGCCGCCACGATCCCGTCCACGACATCCTGCGCCCGCTTGTGCTTCTTCGAGCCCCGACTCCCACGACCAGGCGGCCCAGCAGCGCCTGTGGACCGTCTCCGAGGAGCTCGCCGGCGTGACGTTTCCCCTCAGCCGGGCCCTACACAGCTAGTCGGCGTCGACGCGGACCTCGTCGACAGCCGGGCCCTTGGCCGAGAGGCCGCTCACCAGCAGGGCATAGATCGCGACGATGAGGATGGGGGCGGCCAGCGGGGCCCAGATCAGCTGGACGGGGACCCAGGCCGCGGTGGCGGCGGCGATGGTGAACAGGACCGCGCCGCCGACCGAGGGGATCGTGGTGGGGACTACACCTTCGGGAGCGTGCAGGACGGCGGCATTGAGCAGGTAGGTGGTCGCGACCAAACCTGTTGCCGCTGCGGCTATTACGCCGACATCGGCGAGGGCGATGGCGGCGATGGCGATCAGGACCGCGCCGACCGAGGCCGGACGCCACCACCAGCTCGCGATCACCAGCACCAGCGCGGGCACGCCGGCGATGGGGTTGATCAGCGCGACCGCGGCAACCAGGAGCAGACCGGCCAGCAGGGCAAGGAATCTCGTCATCGGCGTACCCGTACTGCTCGGCGGTGTTCGGGGAGCAGGCGCATGGCCTGGTCGAGGCGGGTGCCTTCGGGCCAGGCGATGATGTCGACGCCGACGGTGCCCATATCCCGATACATCGAGGCGCGTTCGAGCTGCCACATCTTGGCCATGGTCGGGTCGAGGCCGTCCGCGAAAGGAGTGCCACGCAGGACATCTACCGCGACGACCACGTGGCCGCGTTTGCGCAAATCGATCAGCGACAGCGCGAACTGGGTATCGAGCAGGGTGGAGAAGGCGACCACGATCGCGCCGATCGGGACGGCGGCGTGGGGTGCGAGGGTACCGGTGGTCTCGACGTGTTCGTCACCGACGCCAAGGACGGTGTCGACGATGCGATAGAACTGCCTGCGGCCGATATCGGGGCGCAGCCAGCGGGGCGATTCACCCAGGCACACCACGGCGGTCCGGTCGCCCGATTGCAGGGTCGACTGCACCACCTGGGCCGCGCCGCGCACCGAGAGTTCCAGCGAGGCGCTGGCCGGACCGGGCGCTTGCAGGGAGGTGTCGACCATGACCACCACGTCGGCGGAGCGGTTGGTGAACCGCTGGGTGACGTAGAGCCTGCCGCGCCGCGCGCTCACCGGCCAGTTGACGGCGCGCAACTGATCGCCCGGCGTGTAGGCGCGGATGTCGGCGTATTCGACGCCGGGACCGTGCCTGCGGGTCAGGTGGGTGCCGATGCGGTCGGGCAGTTCGGTGCGCGGCAAGCGCATTCGCTGCGGATCGGCGATGGGATAGACGTAGAGTTTGGCCGCGGGCAGCTCGGTGGTCGCGATCGCGAGACCGGCCGGGCTCAGCGCGGACACCTTGACCTGCACCGGATAACGTCCCCACCGGGTGGCCGAGAGCCCGAGCCGCATGCCGGCGGGGGCACCGCCGGAATCGTGGGATTCCTCGACCTCGAGCTCGAGGCCCGGCATCGGCAGGGCCGTCATCCGTAGCAGCGCGTGCCCGCTCTCCACGAAAGCGACAGCGCTGCAACCGATCACCTCGTTCTCGAAACAGCGAACGGTGCCGCTGCCGTCGACCTGCACTCTGGTCGGCGCCTGCTGCCACGGCGCGGTGGCGAGCACTCCGAGCATCGGGGCCGCGAACACGACCAGCTGCCACTGCCCGAGCAGCACCGCGACGACCAGTGCCGCTGCCGCGCAACCGGCCAGGATGAACACCAGCGGGGCGGGCCGCCACCGGAGGTCGACCTCGACCGTTCTGGATTCGTCGCGATGCTTCATGTGCTCGTGGCGCGGGGCACCGGTAGCCGGCGGAGTAGTTCGGTGATGACGTCCTCACCGCGAATGCGGCGGACCCACATCTCGGGGCGCAGGGTGATGCGGTGCGACATCGCCGCGACCGCCAGCGCTTTCACGTCTTCGGGGATCACGTAGTCGCGCCCGAGCAGCAGGGCCCTCGCCCGTGACATCTGCACCAGATCGAGTTCGGCACGCGGGCTGGCACCGACCTCCACCTGTGGATGGCTGCGGGTAGCCGAGGCCAGCGCGACGACGTAGCTCACCACGTCGGGGTGGACAGTGACGAATTCGACCGACTGGCGCATCTCCATCAGCCCCTGCGCGTCGACGACCTGGCCCACTTGTGGTGCGGTGGAACCACGTTCGAGCCTGCGCCGGATCATCTGGGTCTCGTCGGCCTCGGAGAGGTAGCCGAGGCGCAGCTGGATGGCGAAACGGTCGAGCTGGGCCTCCGGCAGCGGGTAGGTGCCCTCGTACTCGATCGGGTTGTCGGTGGCCAGCACAACGAAAGGCTGTGGGAGCAGGAAGGTTTCACCGTCGATGCTCACCTGGCCCTCGGCCATGGCCTCCAGCAGGGCGGCCTGGGTCTTGGGCGGCGTGCGGTTGATCTCGTCGGCGAGCAGCACATTGGTGAACACCGGACCGCGACGGAAGTTGAACCGGCCCGACGCCATGTCGTAGATCGTGGAACCCAGCAGGTCGGCGGGCAGTAGATCCGGCGTGAACTGCACGCGGGTGAAGTCGAGTCCGAGCGCGGCCGCGAAAGACCGCGCGATCAAGGTCTTTCCGAGGCCCGGCAGGTCCTCGATGAGTACATGCCCTCCGGCCAGCACGGCAATCATGATGAGCTGCATCTCATCTCGCTTGCCGACCACGACACGGCCCAGCTCACGCAGTACGGCATCGGAGCGCTGGACGGTCACGTTCAACGGCATTGTCATCGGTGGCCTCTAACCCCTCACATCGTCTGCAAACGGCGCAGGATCTCATCCAGCGCTTCTTTACCCGGTGCGCGACCGGTTTGATCGCGCAGCGCGGCGTTCGCCGGATCCACCCAGCGCCACAGTTCGGGTCCGAACTGCAGCTGACCGGCGGCCTCGGTGGCCCGGCGATTCTTGGAAACCCTCAACCCGGTGGACAACTCGAACTCTTTGGCGAGCAACGGCCGCAGGTGGCGGTCCCAGTCGGCACGGGTGCCTTCGGCGCGCGCGGTGAGCATCTCGGCGCGCGCGTGCCAGCGGCCGAGCATCTCGGCCGGTCCGTTGTCGATGTATTCGGTGAGCGGTTCCTCGCGATTGACGCGGTGGCGCAGCGACCAGACCAGCATGGCGAGCGCCGCGGCCACCGGAACGGTGACAGCGAGCAGCACCGAGTCACGGTTCAGCCGAACCACCACCACTTCGATTACAGCGACCGCGAGCACGGCCGTGACAATAACCGAAGTCCTGTTCATGCTGTCACCAGCCTGCGCTGCAGGTCGGTGAGCACGATCCGCAGCAGTTGCTCCGCGCGCATTCGCTGCCATTCGAGCATCGAGTGCGGGCTGAACCGCGCCTCCTCGAACAGCGCGACCAGCTCACGGGCCGAAGCATCGTGCAGCACACCGCTTTCGAAGGCCCGGGCCAGCACTTCCATCGGGGTGTCGGAGGCCAGCGGGCGGGCGGCGCGGTCGCTGGACAGGCCGCGCTCCATCGCCACATAACAGGCGATGATGGCGGTGCGCGGGTCCTGGCCGGGGGCGTTCATCGCCGCGAGGCCCATTTCGGCGGCGCGCGTGAGGGAATCGACTTCGCTGGAGCTCGGTTCGTCGTCGATGGCCGCGGCGGGGCCCGGTTCACGGCGCGCGGCCACGGCGACGACGACCAGGCCGACCAGGGCGACCACGATCAGCACGATGGCCAGGATCGCCGCGATCACCAGGGCGGTGCCGGTGAGTTCCGTCGGTCCGGTCGTGGGGTCGGCGGCATGGGTGTCGGTTGTCGGCACGGGGCCGGAACCCTCGGTCAGCGTCTCGGCGGCCGGGCGCATCGGGCGCGCACCGGGCAGCAGGAACAGCGCGGTGACACCACCGGCGAAGATCAGCGCGACTCCGGCCACGGCGATCGGGATCAGCAGCGCCAATCTGCGCCACTGGATGCGTGGCATGGCGTCGCGTTCGGCTTCCGGCATCGCCAGCGGCAGCCGATGCTGGCTGGCGATCACGCCCGCGACCAGGATGACGATCGAGACCAGCAGCAATACCGGCATCACGGCGATGAGCAACGGCGAAGGGGCGCCGGTCGAGCTCCGCCCGGCGCCGGGCAGCGTGCCCTGTAACGCGATCGTCGCGGCGACGACCAGTGCGATCACGACAATCGCCCGCGTAATGGGCTGATTCACCCCGATCACAGCTGTACCACCAAACCCCAGAGACTGCACAAAACAGCCACATAGTTACATGCCGAGCGGTCCGCTCGAGAGTAAATCGATACTTCGGACCACTCTCCTTTTATTGTCCCCCTGAGATCAAGGGCAGTGCGAGCCTTCAACGCGCAATCAATGGCAACTCACCGAGACGGCTGGCGGTGCGCGCCAGATCAGGAATCGCGGGGACGCCCGCCGTCAGTTCGGGTGCGGGTTCGGGGGCGTGGATGGTGAACGGGAGACCGGCGTCGTAGAGAACGTCGACGAGGTTCACCAGGCGCATGGACCAGTCGGGCGGGACCTCGCGTAGTGGCGGGACCTCGCGCAGGGTCCAGTGGCGGTAGCGCTCGGTGAGGCGGAGGTAGTCGGCGGCGCTGGTGGGGGCGGCACAGATGTCGTGGAAGCCGACGGTGATGGTGTCGGTGGCGGCGTGGGCGCGGATGCTTCGGCCGTTGCCGAGGCGCACGTCGACGGCAGGCCGCTCGGGATCGGAGGAGTCACCCGGATCCGCACCGATGTGCGCGGCAGCCGGATGTCCGTCATGCGAGGGCCGAGCCGAGTCCGCCCCGGCTCGACCACGAGCGGACGCGAGGTCGACGCCGGTGGGCGCTGCTGTGAGCACGTAACGACCCGCGAGGAAGCCGGTGTCGCGGTGTGCGGTGCGGGTGCGGTAGTCGAGCGGTCCGTCGAGGGTGACGATGTCGAGGTTGGCCAGGATCTGCTCGATGGTGGGCAGGAAGTGGTCGTGGAACAGGGGGTTGGGTAGGAGGTCCGCTGGCCGGTAATTGGAGGTGACCACGAGGGTGCGGTGGTCGGCGAAGAGGGTGTCGAGCATGCGGGCGATGAGCATGGCGTCGCCGATGTCGGTGACGTGGAATTCGTCGAAGCAGACCAGGTCGGCGTCGCCGAGGAGCTCGTCGATGGCGCGTTCGATTGAGCCGAGGGTGTGGGTGGCGGTGTGCAGGGCCGCGAAGAAGGCGTGGAAGTGGAAGCGACGCTTGCGATGTGTGTCGACCGAGGCGAAGAAGCGGTCCATCACCATGGTCTTGCCGCGACCCGGGCGGCCGTGCAGGTAGATGCCGGACCGGGCCGTGTGCGGGTCGGCGGGGCGCCGGCGAAGGGCGCTGAACGCGACCGGCCATCGGTTGCCACGTCTCCGCGGGATACCGACCGGATCGAACAGTGATTCGAGCGCGTGCAGGGCCGCTAGCTGTGCGGGGTCGAGCACCACGGTGTCGGGTTCCACGCGAGCCTCCTAGATGTCCTCTACAGTTGTAGAGGACGGGCGTCGCCGACGGCCAGGAGAGGTGATGATGTCCACAGACCGGCGGGCACAGATCGTGACGGGTGCCATCGAACTCATCGCGACCCGGGGAATCCGCGCGCTCACCCACCGCGCGCTGGACACCCAGCTGGCACTGCCACCGGGTTCGACCTCGTACTACTTCCGCACGCGACAGGCTTTGATCGAGGCGGTCGCAGCGGGAATCACCGCCCGATCGCGCGCGGATTTCCTTGCCGCACAAGAGGACTTCGCGAGCGGGCAGCCGCCGGACCCAGTGCAGGTCGCACGCGATATCGCGACTTGGCTCGATCAGCTACTCGCGCATCGCCGTCACGACCTGATCGCCCGGCACGCCTTGATCATCGAGGTCCTCGCCGACCCCCCAGTGCACGCGGGCCTGGCAGGCAGCCTGTTCTCGCTGGACCGCGCCACCGATCTGTTCGACGCGCTCGGCGCCGCCGAGCCCCGCGAGTCGGCCCACGACTTCCTCGCACTGCTGGAAGGACTCGTCTTCGACCGGTTCGCGGGACTGCGCGCGGGCTCGGCGGGCACCGTCGATCAGCTCGCCCGACCGCTGGCCGAGTTCCTGACAAGTGGCCGCAACTATCAGCCCCGCCAACCGAATTCGGAATAGGGCGCGGCCGAATTCAGCGCCGCCAATCCAAGGGCAGAATATTCGATCAGGTCGGCGGGTAGATCATTCAGCGGAAACCATTGCAGGGCATAGCATTTGTCGGGTTCACGATTGAACGGTTCACCGCGCCATGCCTCGGTGCGGAAGAACAGGCCGAGCCGGGAGTCGCGACCGGGGGCGGTGACATGGGCGACATGGACAAGGCGCAAGGCGGTGGGATCGATGTCGACCCCGACCTCCTCCGCGGCTTCGCGGGCCGCGGCCGTCGCCACCGATTCGCCTGCCTCGAGTTTTCCCGAGGGCAGGTGCCAGCGGTGATCGAACTCGTCGCCGCTGCGGCGCAGGCTCAGCAGCACCTGGTCACCGCGGATCAGCAGGATGTGCACGTCGACCAGGTGGTGGGGAGTCACCTGGTCGAGCGTACGAGAGGCACGGCCCGAACGGGTTTACGACGTCAGCACCAGCCCGGAGGTGGGCACGCCGGTGCCCGCGGTGACGAGGATGCGTTCCAGGGCGTCTACCTGGTTGACCGAGGTACCGCGGATCTGGCGGA
Organism: Nocardia sp. IBHARD005; assembly: GCF_052814245.1. Classification (NCBI taxonomy): domain Bacteria; kingdom Bacillati; phylum Actinomycetota; class Actinomycetes; order Mycobacteriales; family Nocardiaceae; genus Nocardia; species Nocardia sp. IBHARD005. Next base: position 499,568 of record NZ_CP199935.1, on the reverse strand, counting down.
CCGCTTCGGCGATGCCGTTCATGCCGTGGATATAGGCCTCACCGAGCTGGCCGCCGTGGGTGTTGAGCGGCAGGCGGCCGCCGATCTCGATGGCCCCGTCGGCGATGAAGTTCTTGGCTTCGCCGCGGGGACAGAAGCCCAGTTCCTCGAGCTGCATGAGGACGAACGGGGTGAAGTGGTCGTAGAGGATCGCGGCCTGCATGTCGGCGGCGGTCAGGCCACTCTGCGCCCACAGCTGGTCGCCGACGAGACCCATTTCCGGCAGGCCGGTCATGGCGTCGCGGTAGTAGCTGGTCATCACGTACTGGTCGGCACCGCTGCCTTGGGCGGCGGCCGCGATGATCGCGGGGCGCTGCGGGAGGTCGCGGGCGCGTTCGGCACTGGTGACCACGATGGCGACGCCACCGTCGGATTCCTGGCAGCAGTCGAGCAGGTGTAGCGGTTCGGCGATCCAGCGCGAATCCTGGTGTTGCTCCAGGGTGATCGGCTTACCGTAGAAGAAGGCGTTGGGGTTCACCGCGGCGTGCTTGCGGTCGGCCACCGCCACCGCGCCGAAATCGGCACTGGTCGCGCCGGTGACATGCATATAGCGGCGGGCGACCATCGCGACCTGCGCGGCGGGCGTGCCGAGACCCTGCGGGTAGGCCCAGCCCGCGTCGATCCCCGATGACGTCGGCGCGGCGGCCAGCGCGGGCGAGAACTGACCGAACCGGGCGCCGGAACGTTCGTTGAACGCGCGGTAGGCGACCACGACATCGGCCACCCCGGTGGCCACCGCCATCGCGGCCTGTTGCACGGTTGCGCAGGCGGCACCACCGCCATAACCGATGTGGCTGAAGAACTTCAGGCTCGGAATGCCGACCGCCCTCGCCACGGCGGCCTGGGTGTTGGTGTCCATGGTGAAGGTGGTCAGACCGTCGACATCGGCGGGTGTGAGACCCGCGTCGGCCAGTGCCGCGCTGACCGCCTCCGCGGCCAAACGCAATTCGCTGCGACCGGAGTCCTTGGAGAAGTCGGTGGCACCGATGCCGACGATGGCGGCGCGGCCCGACAGACCGGCCTGGGCAGTGGTGCTCATTTCGGCTCCAGATCAGGAAGGGCGATGACGGCGGTGGCGGTGATGTGTTCGCCGAGGCTGTCTTTGCCGTGCACGTCGATGGTGACCTGGGTGCCGTCGATCTCGGTGACCGTGCCCGAAAGGGTCAGGGTGTCACCGGAATACAGCGGGACGCCGAGGCGAAGGGCGATCCGCTTGACCAGCGCGCGCGGCCCCGCCCAGTCGGTGACGAAGCGCTGCACCAAACCGGTGTCGGTGAGGATGTTGACGAAGATGTCGCTCGACCCGCGCTCGACAGCCTTGTCGCGGTCGTGGTGCACGTCCTGGAAGTCCCTGGTGGCCAGGGCGGTGCTGATCACGAACGTGGGGTCGGCGTGGACCACCAACTGCGGCAGGGTGGTTCCCACCACGAGGGTGGTGAGTTCGACGGTGGGAGTCATCGGGGCGTCCTTTCCGGACGGGCGGAGCTTGTCGGCGACGCGGCGCGGCCTACCACAGCACACCGGGTGCCTGGGTGGCGATCGGCGGCGGGCATCACACGGCCTGCCAGTACGGCAGCACGGTGCCGTCGGCGAGCTTTTCGAAGGCGGCGCGGACGGGCTGGTCGATGGCGACATCGGCGGGGTCGATGCCACGCAGTTCACCGAGCATTCGCACACCCTCGTCGAGTTCGACCAGGGCGACCACGAAGGGCAGATCGCGACCGGGCACCTTGGGCGCGTGGTGCACGACGAAGCTGAACACCGTGCCAGTGCCCGCGGCGACCACATAGTCGGTGGTCTCCGATTTGTCTTGCCACAGTGCGGGAATGGGTGGGTGACGCAGCGTGCCGTCGGGCAGACGTTGAACGCGCAGTTCACCGGCTTCGGTTCCTGCCCAGAAGAACTCGGTATCGCGCGAGATAACCGGGCCGACCCGACCAGCCGGCGCGAGGCTGGGCGACGCTGTTGCCGGCGTCTGCCCATCTGTCGTAGCGCCGGATCCCGTCGTCACGGGATCAGCGGTAGCCGGCGCGAACTTCAGGATGCGGAACAGCATTTCGGTGACCACCTCGTCGCCGACCGACCAGGTGGTGGCGAAGGTCAGGAACCAGCCGTCGCCGAGCCCGGTTCGCTTGGGGCCCTTGAACTCCGAAAGCCTGCTGGTAACCGTCACCTCCTCCCCAGGCTCGAGGTAGCGGTGGTAGGTCTGCTCACAATTGGTCCCGACGACGGAGGTGTAGCCCGCGTCGTCGAGCAGCTGTGTCGCCAGGCCGAGTGGGTCGTCGGCGGTGCGCACCCCGCGCAGGCCGTTCATCGTCCACACCTGTGCCATGGCGGGCGGCGCGACGATGCCGGGATGGCCTGCCGCCCTGGCGGCTTCGGCGTCGACGTAGATCGGGTTGGCGTCACCCAGCGCCTCGACCCAGTGGTGAATCATCGGCTGGTTCACCGGGTCACGACCGGCACGCGGCACGGACCGGCCTGCCGCCGACAATTTCGCCAGCGCCTCCGGGATGTCTTCGGGGGTGATGCTGTCCGGCACGCGCCGCTCCTTGTTCATCGGGGGACGCGCGGCAGATCGAGGCCGGCGGTGGCGACCAGTTCGCGCATGATCTCGTTGACGCCGCCACCGAAGGTGACGACGAGGTTCTGCTTGGTGCGCCGATCGAGCCAGCCGAGCAGGTCGGCGGTGCCGGGTTCGGCCGGGTCGCCGAAGCGGCCGATGATCTCCTCCACCACGCGACCCGCTTCCTGGAGCGATTCGGTGGAGAAGATCTTGGTGGCCGAGGCATCGGCGATCACCGCGTTCTGCGCGGCGGCGGTATCGGCGGCGGCGACCTGCCAGTTCAGCAATTCGTTGAGCCGCACCATGGTTCGTACCCGGCCGAGCGCGCGACGAACCTCGGGCTCGCCGAGCAGGCCGTGCTGGGCCGACCAGTCGTGCAGGCGGTCGTAGAGCTGCTCGATCTTGCCCGAGGGGCCCAGGCTCACGCGCTCGTGGTTGAGCTGGGTGGTGATCAGCCGCCAGCCGCGGTTCTCCTCGCCGACCAGCATGTCCGCGGGCACCCGCACGTCGTCGAAATAGGTGGCGTTGGTGTGGTGGGCGCCGTCGCAGGTGATGATCGGGGTCCAGGAGTAGCCGGGGTCCGAGGTATCGACGATGAGGATCGTGATGCCACGGTGACGGGACTCGACCGAGCCGGTGCGGCACGCCATCCAGATGTAGTCGGCTTCGTGCGCACCGGTGGTGAAGATCTTCTGCCCGTTGACAATCCAGTCACCATCACTGTCGCGCACCGCGGTGGTGCGCAGCGCGGCGAGGTCGGTGCCCGCCGACGGCTCGGAATAGCCGATCGCGAAATGGATGTCACCGGCAAGGATTCCGGGCAGGAACTTCTTCTTCTGTGCGTCGGTACCGTACTTCTGCAAGGTCGGACCCACGGTCAGCAAGGTGACCAAGGGCAGCGGAACATCCGCGCGGACCGCCTCGTTGAAGAAGATCTGCTGTTCCATCGGGCCGAAACCCTGGCCGCCGAACTCCTTGGGCCAGCCGACACCGAGCCAGCCGTCGCGGCCCATCCGGCGCACCACCTCGCGGTAGGTGTCGCCGTGCCGGTCCACGGCCATCGTCGCGGCTTCCGCCGGGGTGATGAGATCGGCGAAATAGGAACGCAATTCTTCGCGCAACCGCCGCTGTTCAGCGGTCAGATCGATGAACATCTTGCTCCCAGAAGGTCGAGCCGCAGACTCGCTCCGCCGAGTAGCCGGGCGAGGTCTTTGGCCTGCGAGTAATACCGGTGCATCGGGTGCGTGATATCCACGCCGAGTCCACCGTGCAGGTGGTGACATTTCTGCATGGCGCGCGGAAGTTCGGCGGCCGCCCAGTAGGCGAGCACGTCGAGGTCTTCGTCGATGCGGTGTTGCTGCTCGGGCGAGGGATCGGGCTGCGCCAGCGCCCAGCACGCCGACTCCGCCGCGACGTGCAGCGTGCGCGACACCACGTACAGATCGGCGATCTGCTGAGCCACGGCCTGGAATTCGGCCAGCGGCCTGCCGAACTGTTCCCTGGTGCGCACATGCTCGGCGGTGAGCGTGATCGCGCCCTTCAGCAGCCCGTCGGCAACCGCGCCGATACAGGCAAGGGCGTGGCGGTGCACGCCGGGCAGCGCGTCGGGCAGCAGCTGGTCGGCCGGGATCTCGACATCGTCGAGGACCAGCGTGGCCTCCGGGATGCCCGCCGAACCGGCCACCGGGATGATCCCGACTCCCGGCGCGACCGAATCCACCAGTGCCACACCGGCATCGGTGGGCACCAGAATCCACCGTGCCTGCGACGCGTAGATCACGCCGGACTTGCGGCCGGTGATCCGCACCGTATCCCCGTCGCGCACCGCCGTGGTGGTCGGCGCGGTGGTGAACGGCGCGCCCGGTTCGGTGAGCGCGGCGGTGATCACGATGCCCTTGCCGACCTCGGCGAGCACGCGCTCGGCCAATTCGTCCGACAGCACGCCGAGCAGCGGCAGCACACCGAACCCGAAGGTCGGCAGTGCCGGCACCGCGGCGGCGTCGGTGGCCAGCTCCATGAGCATGGCCGACACCTCGAGTAGTCCCATGCCGTCGCCGCCGAACCGCTCCGGTACCGGCACGGCGAGCAGGCCGGAGTCGATCAGGCTCGGCCACAGGGCCATATCCCTGGCCGGCTCACGTTCGAGCAGGCTAACCACCACCTCGGCTACGGCGTCGGCGCTTTCGTCGCGGGTGAAATCCACGGCGTCCTCCCTCATCGAGCTAACTGTCCGCATCGCGCGGCAGGCCGAGAATCCGTTCGGCGGCCACGGTCAACAGGATCTGCTCGGTACCGCCGGCAATCGACAGACACCGGGTAAGCAGGAATTCTTTCAGAGCATCGCTGTCCAGTGAACCTTCTTGGCCGACAAGCTCCAGCGCGTATTCCGCCAGCTCCTGCCGATGCCGGACGCCGACCAGTTTGCGGACACCCGCTTGGGCGCCCGCGTCGACACCTGCCATCGTCGCCACCGCGATTCGCTGTTCCAGCAATGATCCAGCAACCGAAGAGGTGATCAGTGCGCCGAAACGGTCCTCACGCAGTTCAGTTCCCCATCCGCCGACCGGGAAACGCTCGAGCAGAGCTTCGAGCGCGCCGCCGATGCCGCCGCCACCCATCGCGACCCGTTCGGCCGACAGCGTGGTGCGCGCGATCTTCCAGCCGTTGTTCAGCGCGCCGACCAGGCAGTCGTCGGCCACGAACACGTCATCGAGGAAGACCTCGCTGAACCGGTCCTCGCCGGTGATCTGCACCAGCGGCCGCACCTGCACGCCCGCGGCGCGCATATCGACGAGGAAATAGCTGATGCCGCGATGCTTGGCCGCGGACGGATCGGTGCGGGCCAGGCAGATGCCCCAGTTCGCGGTGGAACCGAGCGAGGTCCACACCTTCTGCCCGCGCAGCACCCAGCCGCCGTCGACCTTCTCGGCGGTGGTGCGCAGGGCAGCGAGATCGGAGCCTGCGCCGGGCTCGCTGAACAGCTGACACCAGATGACCTCGCCGTGCAGGGTCGGCCAGACGAAGCGCTCGACCTGCTCCTCGGTGCCGAAGCGCAACAGCGTGGGCACGGCCCAGCCCGCGATGGCGAGGTCGGGGGCCGTCAGGTCGGCGCGGCGCAGTTGTTCGGCGATCTGCAGGCAGGTCATCGGATCGGCGGCGCGGCCGTAGGGCCGTGGCCAGTGCGGCATCACCAGCCCCGCCGCCACCAGCGCGCGCGAGCGGTCCGCCGGGCCGAGGGCGGCGATGGACGCGATCTCGGCGGCCAGCTCGGAGTCGACGGCGGCATCGCCGAGTACCCGTTCGGCGCCGGTGGTGCGGCGCTGACCGGCTCTGGTGAGCTCGGCGACGCGGGCACGCCAGCGCGCCGAACCACCGAGGAGCTGGCGCAGCGAGCTCGCCCGGCGCAGGTAGAAGTGCGCGTCGTGTTCCCAGGTGAAGCCGATACCGCCGAGCACCTGGATGGCGTCCTTGGCGTTGTCGACGGCGGCGTCCAGTGCCACCGACGCGGCGACGGCGGCGGCGATCGGGAGTTCGCCGCCACCGGAGTCGATCGCGGCGGCGGCGTCGGCGGCGACCGCGCGGATCAGCTCGGTGCGGCACAGCATCCAGGCACACAGGTGTTTGATCGCCTGGAAACTGCCGATGGGTTTGCCGAATTGTTCACGGACACGGGCATATTCGACGGCGGTGCGCAGGCACCAGCCGGCCACGCCCGCCAGTTCGGAGACCGCGAGCGCCACGAAGAGATCGGTGACATCGGCGGTGGGCGCGAAGCCGTGCGCAGCGGGGACTACCACCTCGGTGGCGCTCACCCGGGCCAGCGGCACGGTGTGGTCGCCCTGCGGCAGCGGCGTAATCGTCAGCGCCGCAGCCGGAATCAGCAACCAGCGGCAGCCGTCGACGGTGTTGGCGGGTACCAGGACCTGCGTATCGATATCGGCGCCGTAGACGAAATCCCAAGTGCCGGTGACACTCCAGCCCGCATCGGTGGCAGCCGCCTTGGCCGCCTGCTCGTCGCCGGGCACCGCGACCGCGCACGGTGCGCCTTCGGTGAGCGCGCCCTGGGTGATCAGCCCGGCCAGCGCGGTCGCCAGTACCGGACCGCCGACCAGGTCGTCGCCGGTCTGCTCGAGCATGACAGCGAGGTCGGCGACCGTGCCGCCGAGCCCGCCATTGTCCTCCGACAGCGCGACTTCGAACAGTCCGAACTCACCGAGCGCGGGCCAGTAGTCGCGCCAGGCGCCCGAACCGCCCGCCCGCATTGTTTCAATCGGCGCGACCGTACTCGCCCAGCCCCGCAGCGACGCCGCGACGGCTTTATGCTCGTCAGTGGTGGCGATGGTCACAAGAAGATCCGCCCTTCCGGCGTGGTTCCCACTCCTAGAACATGTTCTAATATCTGGGCCGGGCATAAGTCAAGAGCGCTACACTCGCGCCACGCTTTTCGCGCGGCTCGGCCGACGAAATTTCACCCAAGCGAAAGGGTTTCCACGATGGACAGTCCCGCACCAACGCCCACCGTGACCACGCTGTCCGAGGAAGAGCTCAGCTCCAGCGCGCAGCGCGACCGGCGCAAGCGCATCCTCGACGCCACCCTCGCGCTGGCCTCCAAGGGCGGCTACGACGCCGTGCAGATGCGCGCGGTCGCCGAACGCGCCGATGTCGCCGTCGGCACCCTGTACCGCTACTTCCCGTCCAAGGTGCACCTGCTCGTCTCGGCGCTGGCCAGGGAATTCGAGATGTTCGAGGGCAAGCGCAAGCCGCTGCCCGGCGACGGCCCGTCCGAACGGATGCACGGCCTGCTCACCCAGATCACCCGGATGATGCAGCGCGACCCGCTACTCACCGAGGCGATGACGCGCGCGTTCATGTTCGCCGACGCCTCGGCCGCCGCGGAGGTCGATCGGGTCGGCAAGGTGATGGACCGGGTCTTCGCCCGCGCGATGAGCGACGGCGAACCCGACGACCGTCAACTCGCGATCGCCCGCGTGATCTCCGATGTGTGGCTGTCGAACCTGGTGGCCTGGCTCACCCGGCGAGCGTCGGCGACCGATGTCACGGAACGGCTCGAGCTCACCGTCGACCTGTTGCTGGGCGATCGCGGATAACCCAGCAACCCGGCAATTCGTACTGCCGCATCATCACAAATCGCCCATCGCTGTTGACACACGTCGGCTGTGGGCCTTCCAGTAGGAAGATGCATAGCCGACGTCGCATATGCGAAACATCGCATCTACCGGCCCCGCGCGCCTCGCCCGCGCCGCCATACGCCCGGTGAGCTCGACAGATCCGGCCTCCGGTGGCAGGCCGCTGGTCCGGAATTTGCCGTAAGGTCGCGAGCAAACGAGCGGGGATGGTGCGCACAATCCGCCGCGCCGCTCGCGCGGCAAAATTGACGCAGTATTGTTTTTCGCGCCCCCTGATCAACTCCTCCCATCACTAGGTTGGATGCGTGAGCGCACAGGAACTGCCCTTGGATGTCCGCCGTGCACTGGCGTCGGTTGCGCGCGTGCCACGGCTCTTGGTTGCCTCGGACTACGACGGGACAATCGCCCCGATCGTGTCCGACCCGTCGAAAGCGTTTCCCCAACGGGAATCGGTGAGCGCGCTCCGCGCGCTGGCCGGGTTGACGAACACTACCGCAGCGGTGATTTCCGGTAGAGCGCTACGCGATCTGGCCGCGCTCTCGCGCCTGCCGGTCGAGGTGCAGCTGATCGGAAGTCACGGCTCGGAATTCGACGTCGGCTTCGTGCACGCGATCGACAACGACGCCAAACAGCTACTGACGGAGATCAATTCCGCGTTCTCCAAGATCGCCGCCGAGAACCCGGGCGTGACCGTCGAGATGAAGCCGGCCAGCGCCGCGCTGCACTTGCGTAACGCCAGCCCCGAAATCGGCAGGCGCGCACTGACTTCCGCGCGCCAAGGCCCTGCCTGCTGGGTGGGCGTGCAGGTGACCGAAGGCAAGGCGGTGATCGAGCTCGCGGTGATCCCGACCGACAAGGGCACCGCCCTCGACACCATCCGCCATCAGGAAAGCGCTTCCGCCGCGGTGTTCTTCGGCGACGACGTGACCGACGAGAAGGCGTTCCGGGTGCTGTCGGGACCCGATGTCGGCATCAAGGTCGGCGACGGCGAGACCATCGCCAAGCTGCACGTGGACTCCACCGAGGACGTGGCGCGCGCGCTGGCGTTCCTGGTCGAGGAGCGGCGCACCTGGCTGGCCGGGGCGAGCGCGCCGCGGATCGAGCGGCTGAGCATGCTGGCCAGCCCGCGCTCGGTCGCGCTGCTCACCCCCGACGCGACGGTCACCTGGTTCTGCCATCCCGAGCCGGATTCGGCGGCGGTGTTCGCGCACCTGCTCGGCGGCGCGGCGGCCGGGCACTTCACGGTGGCACCGGAGCGCCCGAGCCTGCCGCTGTCGCAGCGGTATGTGGACGGCACAATGACAGTCGAAACACGGTGGGCCAGTTTGCAAGTGGCCGACTACCTGCCGCACGACATCGCTCCCGATCGCACCGATCTGACCAGGGTGATCACCGGCACCGCGAAGGCCGTCGTCACCTTCGCGCCGCAGCCGGAGTTCGGTCAGGTGCCGGTGCGAATGGAGATCGTGCACAACGGGATTCAGGTCAGCGGCACCAATGATCCGATGGTGCTGCGTTCCCCCGGCGTGGTGTGGGAGATCCTGTCCGATGGCATCAACGAGCAGGCGCGCGCGGTGGTCGATCCGTCGCTCGGGCCGGTCGTGCTCGAATTGCGCTGCGGGACGGCCGATCTCGCACCCTCGATGACGCCGGAGCCGCAGCGCCGCCAGCTCGCCGAGCAGTACTGGTCGCAGTGGGCGGCCGGGTTGCAGTTGCCACCGCTCAAGCCGGATCTGATGAAGCGTTCGGCGCTGACGCTGCGCGGGCTGGTGCATCGCCCGTCGGGGTCGATCCTGGCCGCGGCCACCACCTCGCTGCCCGAGGACATCGGCGGCGTGCGCAACTGGGACTACCGCTACTGCTGGCTGCGTGACGCGTCACTGACCGCGCAGGCACTGGTGACACTCGGCTCGCTGACCGAGGCCGACGAATTCCTCGGCTGGGTGCACAAGGTGCTCGACACCCTGCCGGGGCCCGAGCGCCTGCACCCGCTGTACACGATCTACGGCGAGACCCTGCCGCCCGAAGCCGTGATCGACGCGCTGCCCGGTTATGCCGGGTCGCGGCCGGTGCGGGTGGGCAACGCGGCCAATATGCAGGTGCAGCTCGATGTGTTCGGGCCGATCGTCGACCTGATCACCTCGATGTCACACGAACGCGAGCGTCAGGGCATCACCTCCCCGGCCAAGGCCCTGCCGGACGCCGACTGGGAACTGGTTCGTGCGATGGTGTCGGCGGTGCAGCGTCGCTGGACCGAACCCGACCACGGCATCTGGGAGATCCGCGGCAATCCGCGCCACCACGTGTACTCGAAGGTGATGGGCTGGCTCACCATCGACCGCGCGCTGACCCTGGCCGAGCGCTTCGACCGCCCCGCCGATCCCGACTGGGTGACGCTGCGCGACACGATCGCCGACGAGGTGAAGGCGAAGGGCTGGAACGACGAGGTCCAGTCCTACACCGCCGCCTACGACGGCACCGACCTGGACGCGGCCACCCTGCACATCGGCCTGAGCGGCCTGATCGACCCCGCCGACCCGCGCTTCGCCGCGACCGTGGTGGCCACCGAGACCGAGTTGCGCAGTGGTGCGACGGTGTACCGCTACCACCACGACGACGGCCTGCCCGGCGGCGAAGGTGGCTTCCACCTGTGTGCCGCCTGGCTGGTGGAGGCCTACCTGCTGATCGGCAGGCGCTCCGATGCCGAGGCGCTCTTCGCTCAGCTCGTGGCTGCGGCCGGCCCCACCGGCCTGCTCAGCGAGGAATACGACCCGATCGCCGAGCGTTCCCTCGGTAATCACCCCCAGGCCTACAGCCACCTCGGCCTGCTCCGCTGCGCCCAACTACTCAGCCAACCGGTCAACGCCCTGGTCTAACCACCCCACAAACCCCAATTCCGCCATAACCGCACTCCCAGCCCCGAACCCGCGACCCCTGGGGAGCGGCGGCCACGAAGTGGCCGGTCCGCGGCCGGGTCGCCGGTTAGCGCTCGAAAGCGCTGAGCCGAAGGCTCTAGTCTCGAGCGCTAACCGGCGGCCCCTCAGGGCCGCGGACACGCGCGCGCCAGCGCGCCAATAAACACAGCCCCAAACCTGTCTGGGACTACCGAACAATTGATCCCGGCACATATCTACCCAGGCACTCTGCTAATCTAAAACGGTAACGATTTCCATTACGATCTAAAGCTTGCTCGCCAGGAGTGCCGCGTGAACCCTCGATTCGCCCGCTTGTTCGCCGGTCTCACTGCAGGGGTGGCGGCCGTGGTCGTCCTCAGCGCGTGCGGCACCAGCTCCACCGATTCCGGCACCCCGCAGATCGTCGCCTCCACCAATGTGTGGGGTTCGGTCGCGACCGCCGTCGCCGGACCGGACGCGCAAGTGACCTCGATCATCAGCGATCCCGCCGCCGACCCGCATTCGTTCGAGACCTCGGCCACCGATACCGCCAAGATCAGTGACGCGGATCTGGTCGTGTTCAACGGCGGGCACTACGACGAGTTCATCGAGAAGGCCATCTCGGGCAAGGACAAGCGAACCGTCGAGGCCTTCGAGCAGCGCGTGAACAAGGGCGACGAGAACGAGCACCTCTGGTACGACGTGAGCACCGTCGCCGCCGTCGCCGACCGGATCGCCGCCGAGCTCGGCCAGGTCGACGCCGCCCACGCGAGTGCCTACACCGAGCGCGCGGTCGCCTTCAAGAATCAGCTGATCGGCATCAGCACCATCACCGGCACCATCGCCACCCAGACACCGAACGCGCCGGTCGCCCAGTCCGAGCCGCTCGCGCACTACCTGCTGCTCGCCGCGACCGCACAGGACAAGACCCCGCACGAGTTCCAGGAAGCGATCGAGCAGGAGACCGACCCGGCCCCGGCCGCCGTCGCCGCCACGCGCGACCTGATCACCGCCAAGCTGGTCAAGGCACTGATCTACAACACCCAGACCGAGGACAAGATCACCCAGGACCTGCGGGCCACCGCACAGGCCGCTGGCATCGCTGTCATCGAGGTCACCGAAACCCTGCCCGCCGGAATGGATTACATCCAGTGGCAGACCGCCAACGCCAAGGCGCTCGCCGCGGCCCTGCGCTGAGGACGCCCATGACCGAGGCAACCGCACTGTCGGAAACCACCACCGCGCCCGACGCCGACGCCGTCGACGCGGCGATCCGGCTGCGCGCGGCCACCATGGCCTTCGGCGACCGCACCCTCTGGCATGACCTCGACCTCGACGTGCGCCCGGGTGAGTTCATCGCCGTCCTCGGGCCCAACGGCTCGGGCAAGACCTCGCTGCTGCGGGTGCTACTCGGCACGCTCGCCTTGAGCTCGGGCAGCGCGCAGATCGCCGGACGGCGCGCCGGGGTGGGCAATCCGGGCATCGGCTACATCCCGCAGCAGAAGACCATCGACGCCGGGGTGCAGCTGCGCGGGATCGATCTGGTGGGACTCGGCGTGGACGGGCACCGGTGGGGGCTCGGCTGGCGTGCTCGCCGCAGCCGGGCCGGGAAGGTCGCCGGCGCCATCGCCGCGGTGGGTGCCGGATCGTTCGCGCACGCGCCGCTGGAGACGTTGTCCGGTGGTGAGCAGCAGCGGTTGCGGGTCGCGCAGGCGCTGGTCGGCGATCCGTCCGTGCTGCTGTGTGACGAACCGCTGCTGAGCCTGGATATGGCGAATCAGCGGCTGGTTGCCGAACTGGTCGACAAACGCCGCCGCGAACACGACACGGCGGTGCTGTTCGTGACGCACGAGATCAATCCGATCCTGCCGCTGGTGGATCGGGTGCTGTACCTGGTCGACGGCGGGTTCCGGATCGGCACCCCCGATGAGGTGATGACCTCGGCGACGCTGTCGGAGTTGTACGGCACCGAGGTCGAGGTGTTGCGGGTGCGTGGACGCCTGGTCGTGATCGGCACCGGTGACGACATGGACGCGCTCGGCGGTACCGCCTGATGGAAAAGCTCACCAAGGTCTTTCAGCAGATGTTCGACTTCGGCACCACCGCGAATCTGATCGGCTACGACTTCGTGCAGCAGGCGCTGATGGCGAGTGCCCTGCTCGGGTTGCTGGCCGGGCTGATCGGGCCGTTGATCGTCGCCAGGCAGATGTCGTTCGCGGTACACGGGACCAGTGAGCTCTCGCTCACCGGTGCGTCGGCGGCGCTGCTCGTCGGTGTCGGGGTCGGATTCGGGGCGATCGCCGGTTCAGTGGTCGCGGCCGTTCTGTTCGGGTGGCTGGGTTCTCGTGCGCGCGAACGTGATTCGGTGATCGCGGTGGTGCTGTCGTTCGGGCTCGGCTTGTCGGTGCTGTTCCTGTGGCTCGCGCCGGAGCGGGCAGGGTCGAAGTTCTCGCTGCTCACCGGGCAGGTTGCCGGGGTCGGCTACGACGGGCTCGCGTTGCTGGTCACGTGTACCGCGGGTGTGCTCGCGGTGCTGGCGGTGGTGTATCGGCCGTTGTTGTTCGCCAGTGCCGATCCCGAGGTCGCGATCGCGCGTGGGGTGCCGGTGCGGGCACTGTCGGTGGTGTTCGCGGTGCTGCTCGGGATCACCGCCGCGTTCGGGGTGCAGATCGTCGGCGCGCTGCTGGTGCTCGCCTTGCTGATCACGCCCGCCGCGGCGGCCGCGCAGGTGACCTCGAGCCCGATGCGGGCGACCGTGCTGTCGGTGATCTTCGCCGAAATCGCCGCGGTCGGGGGCCTGCTGCTGTCGCTGGCACCCGGAGTACCGGTGTCGACCTTCGTCACCGCCATCTCGTTCAGCATCTACCTGGTGTGCCGGGTAGTCGGACATCGCAATCGGCAACTCGCCCACGCGCGCTGAACCTGGCGGGGTTTCGTCTCGGCACGAAATCTCGCCACCGATGACCGAATGGCCGCGAGCCGCGTGGACCGGCGCGCAGAATGGCCAGCATGATCGACTTCACCGTTCCGGATGATCTGGCCGCACTGCGAGATCGGGTTCGTGCCTTCGTCGTCGAGCAGATCGTGCCGTTCGAACGCGATCCGCGGCTGACCGCACATGGTCCAACCGATGAATTGCGGGCCGAACTCGTCGAACTTGCCCGTGCCGAGAAGCTGCTGACCGTGCAGGCGCCGGTGGAATACGGCGGGCTCGGCCTGCGCCATGTCGAACAGGCGCTGGTGTACGAGGCGGCGGGGTGGTCGACGCTCGGGCCGGTCGCGATGAACTGCGCCGCGCCCGACGAGGGAAACATGTTCCTGCTCGGCAAGATCGCCGATCCGGAGCAGATCGAGCAGTATCTGATGCCGGTGATCCGGGGCGAGCAGCGCTCGGTTTTCGCGATGACCGAACCCGGCGGGGCCGGGTCGGATCCCGAGCAGCTCAGCACCGAGGCGGTCTTCGACGGCGAGAACTTCGTGATCAACGGTCGCAAATGGTTGATCACCGGGGCCGACGGCGCCAAGACCTGGATCATCATGGCCCTGCTCGCCGAGAACCCGCACCTGCCCGCCGGGCCGACCCTGTTCATCACCGAAGCTGACACGCCGGGCATCGTGATCGAGCGGATCATGAACACGATGGACCGCAATTACGTCGGCGGGCACGCGGTGGTGCGGTTCGACAACCTCACGCTGCCGCCGACCGCCGTGCTCGGCCGCACCGGCCAAGCCCTGCGGTACGCGCAATTGCGGCTGGCACCCGCCCGGCTGACCCACTGCATGCGCTGGCTCGGCGCCGCCGCCCGCGCCCAGTCCATCGCGCTGGACTACGCGCGCACCCGCACCGCCTTCGGCAAGCCGATCGGCGAACACGAGGGCGTGTCGTTCATGCTGGCCGACAACGAGGTGGCGCTGCACCAGTGCAGGCTGACCATCTGGCATGCCTGCTGGCTGATGGACCAGGGGCAGCAGGCCAGGCACGAGTCGTCGATGGCGAAGTCGTACGTGTCCGAGGAACTGTTCAAGGTCACCGACCGGTGTGTGCAGGTGCTCGGGGGAATCGGGATCAGCGACGAGACGGTGGTGGAGATGTTGTTCCGGGATATGCGGGCGTTCCGGCTCTACGACGGCCCGACGGAAGTGCACAAGTACGCGATCGGCAGACACTTGCTGGCCGGTCGCTAGTACGATTCGATCCCATGAGTTCGGAATTGCTCGTCGATGTCGAAGGCGGCGTCGCCTTGTTGACGCTCAACCGACCTGCCAAGCAGAACGCCGTCACCCCGACAATGGCGGCCGAGCTGAGCGCCGCGCTACGACGCTGCGATATCGAGGACGCGATCCGCGCCGTGGTCATTACCGGCACGCCACCGGCCTTCTGCGCGGGAGCGGACCTGGCCGCGCGTGGTGGCGACGTGAGCGCGACGCTCGATCCGCCGCCCTGGCAGGTCCGCAAGCCGGTGATCGCCGCGGTGAACGGGCACGCGGTCGGCATCGGACTGGCGCTGGCTTTGCAATGCGACCTGCGGTATTTCGCTCGCGACGCGGTGTACGGGCTGAACCAGGTGCGTCGCGGGGTGCTCGCCGACGGATTCGCGCACTGGACGGTGCCGCGATTGGCCGGGCTGGCCAATGCCGCCGACATCATGCTCACCGGGCGCACGTTCGACGGTGACGAAGCCAAGTCACTCGGCCTGGCCAATGCCTCGCTGCCCGCCGACGAAGTCCTGATGACGGCGATGGCGGTGGCCCACGATATCGCCACCGGCACCGCTCCCCTGCCGGTCGCGCTGACCAAGCGGCTGATCTGGGAGAGCCTCGGCATGACGCCCGCGGTGGTCGGGCAGCTCGAATCCCAGCTCAACGCCCAGGTCTCCAAGAGTGTCGACGGTGGTGAGGCGATGGTGGCGTTCAAGGAGCGCCGCCCCCCGAACTGGACCGGCAGTGTCAGCGGCGAATGGCCGGCCTGGGACGCTCCCGGCCAGCGCGGCGAGCCTGGACTGAACTCAGAAGTTCCCGTTGCAGGAACCGGCCAGATACAGCAGCGCGAACAACAGCATGCAGATGGTGCCGAAGATGCCCGCGATATAGCCGATCACCACCTGTGAGCGGCCACTGAGCGCGCCGTAGGACGCGTCGATCTCGTTGAGTGCCCGCTTGCCGAGCACCCACGCGACCGGCCCGAAGATCCCGCAGCAGAACGGGCTGAGCAGCCCGAGGACAAGGATCAGGTTGGCCTGCGGGTGCTCGACCGTCTCACCGATCGGCTGATTAGGGATCGCCACCCGTCGAATCTTACTGTGCCGGACCGCTGCTGACGCGACTACGCAACCACCCGTACGCCCCCAAAAAATCCGCTACCCAGAAGACCCCACCCCGACCCCACCAGCCTGTCCCCGTCTTCCACACCCCACCCAACCCCACCACCGCACTCCCGACCCATAGGGACAATGCCGCGCAGTTAGGGCCTGTAATTAATTAACCCGAAATTACTCGGATTCGGTTGTGGTGTCGTGGTATTGGATGACCGATTGGGCGTCGGCGAGGGTGATTCCTGTCGGCCCGGTGGTGTGTGCGGCCAGGTCGAGCAGAGGTCGGGTCTGCTGGATCGTTGTGTGGATGGATTGCTGGGTGACGTCGAACAGCACGGCCAGGGCTCGTTGGCGTGTGGCGAACCGCAGGTGAAGTAGGGTGATGGCGACACGATCCTCGAGAGTGAGGACGGATTTGCGGCCGGTTCCGGGCGCGGCCTGGCGGGTGCCTCCGCGTCGCTGATGCAAGTGGAGTTCGCGTTGGGCGTGACGGGTCACGGTCAGTTTGTTGATGAGCGCGTCCCACTGCGGGGGAGTCAGTCCGGTCAGTGCTGGGGTGCGCAGCCAGGCGGTGTCGGGTCGAGTCGGTTGGGGTGCGCTGTCGCCATCAGCCATGATGAGGCGGACGGGTTCGGGGCCGATGGTGTAGTTCCAGTCGCCGTGCCAGTCGTGGCGGGTGATCGACACGGCGGCGAACTGGTCGTCGGTGATCTTCACACCCTTCGGGTACTCGCCCTGGTCGAGTTCGGCGTGAACCCGTAACCCGGTGCGGGTGGTGGTGGCCGCGATCGAGTTGACGACGACCTCGTGGCTCGTTAGTGGTTGTCCCCGCCAGTTCATCGAGATGTGTGAGAACAACCGGTGTTCGATTGTGTTCCATTTGGAGGTGCCGGGCGGGAAATGGCAGACCGTGACCTTCAGGCCGGTCTCGGCCGCGAACCGGGCGAGTTCGGTTTTCCAGGCCCTGGTGCGATAACCGTTGGAGCCCCCGGCGTCGGCCGTGACCAGCAGTTCGGTAGCGCCGGGATAGGCGGCGGCACCGACACCGCGCCACCAGCGGCGCACCGACTCCACGGCGAACGCAGCGGTGTCGTGGTCGGTGCCGACATTGACCCATCCCGTGTTGTTGGTCATGTCATAGACCCCATAGGGCGAGACCTTGCCCGAGTCACCGGGAAAGTCGTGGTCGTTGACCTCGACCGGATGGCCCTTGCGGCGCATCGTCTCACCGGCGTTCTTGTACTGCCCGATCAATTCCTTCTTCTTGGTGTCCACGCTGATGACCGGCTGTCCCGCCGCTTGGCGGGCCTTGACCTGCTCGTTGATGTAACGGAACTGCGCGTCACGATCCGGGCTCTGCTTGCCCTCCAACGTCTTCGCGTTGGCCTGCAAACTGAAACCCAACGCCCGCAACAGATTCCCCACCAAATCTGCCGCCGCCGGATGCCCGCGGGCCGTCAACTCGTCGGCAAGGTTGCGGGTCGACCGGATCGTCCACCGCAACGGCGACATCGGATCCCCCCGCATATCGGGCTCCACCAACTCCAACAACGCCGCGACCAACCCCTCGTCAACCACCGTCGCGGGCTTGCGGCCGCCCCCGACCCGACGAGCCCGCTCCAACGGAGCCTCCCCGGACTCCAACTCCTTCGCCCCCAGCGATACCGTCGCCTCTCGTACCCCGGCCGCACTGGCGACCAACCGGCCCCCACCCCGCCCGAGCATCCGGGCATCCGCACCCAGAAGCAACCGGCGCTGCCGCTCATTCAGGTGCGGAAACAACACCTCATACTTGAACGCGAGGTCATCGACGGTCACCACGAAATCACCCATACCACAACATCTTTCAAAATCTCGGGATGTTACGGGTTGATTAATTACAGGCCCTTAGCGGATGGATAGACCTGTCAAGCGAGTTGCCCTGTCAGCCTTGACCATTCACCAACTAGAACAGCGGAACCACTGGTAGAGAGGTTTTGTCCTCCAAGACAAACCACTCACCAGGAGTTCCGCTGCCTACTCAGTCTGCCATCAATCCTGTGTCCATGGTCGCGTCCGGGGCATTCGCGCCCGGACATGTGGGCGAGCTGACCCAGATCGTGCCCTTCGAGATGGTCGATGCCGCGTTGGAATCGACCACGACCGGCCCCACCCGAGTCCGCGAGCTGCCCTCCCGAGTCGTGGTCTATCTGCTGATCGCCGCAGCACTGTTCGCCGAGCTCGGATACACGCAGGTATGGGCGCGGATGGTCTCGGGTCTGGACGGGCTGACTGTCGCCAACCCAGGGTCCTCGGCGCTGGCTCAGGCCCGACGCCGAGTCGGGCCCGCTCCGCTACGAGAGTTGTTCGGTCTACTCGCCGGTCCAGTCACGGGCGCGACACGCTGGCGGGGATAGCTGGTCTGCGCCATCGACGGCACCTCCATGTCGGTCCCCAACAGCGACCCCAACCGTGGCGCCTTCTACCGACTACACAGCGGCGATCTCGATTCGGGATATCTGATGATTCGATTGGTGACCGTGGTGGCGTGTGGCACCCGCACCGTGATCGATGCCGTGTTCGGTAGTTTCGGTGTCTCCGAGATCGCCTACGCCCCAAGACTTTTCGCCTCGTTACGCGAGGGCATGGTGGTGCTGGCCGACCGGAACTTCGCGGTCGCGGCGTTGATCGGGGCGATCGCGGAAACGAAAGCTGACCTGCTGATCCGTGGAAAAGCAGGACACACGATGCCCATGATCGAGCGGTTAAGCGATGGTTCATGGCTCAGCGTGAAAGGACCAGTCGTGGTGCGGGTCATCGACGCCGAGATCGTCGTGGATACCGGCGGAGCCGCCCGCACGGTGCGGTACCGGTTGCTGACCACTCTGACCGACTACCGCCGCTATCCAGCGATGGAGTTGGTGCGGCTTTACCACCAGCGGTGGGAGATCGAGACTGCCTACGCCGAACTCAAATCGAGCATGCTCGGTGGTCGGGTGCTACGCGCTCGGACTCCCGCCGGAGTCGAGCAGGAGGTCTATGCGTTGTTGATCGCCTATCAAGCGTTACGGATCGCTATCGCTGATGCCACTCTCACCGATCCCGGTGTCACACCGTTGCGGGGTAGTTTCGGTATCGCTGTCAATACCGCTCGTGACCAGCTCGTTCACGCGGCCGGTGTCGTGGCTGGAACGAGCATCGACCTCGTCGGCAAGATCGGCGCGGCGGTCTTGGCCGAGCTATTGCCGCCGCGACGATCACGCCAATGCCCGCGCGTGGTGAAACGGGCATTGTCCAAACACCGGGCTAAAGGCGCCCTCGATCGCACCAACTACTCATCTGTCTCGATCTCGATCAGCTTGTGTGAGTTACCCGGGTTGACATCGACCATGGCGCCTTAACTGCGCGGCATTGCCCATAGGGAGGGACGGCCACGAAGTGGCCGGTCCGCGGCCGGGCCGCCGGTTAGCGCTCGAAAGCGCTACGCCGAAGGCGTTAGTCTCGAGCGCTAACCGGCGGCCCCTCAGGGCCGCGGACACGCGCGCGCCAGCGCGCCAATAAACACAGCGTCAAACCTGCCTGGGACTACTCAACCCAGAATCGGCACATCACCCCAGACGACGCTGTCGAGCAATATCAGCCAAAACAACCCCAGCAGCGACCGAGGCATTCAGCGACTCGACCGGACCCGCCATCGGGATGCTCAGGATCGAATCGCAGTTCTCGCGCACGAGCCGCGAGAGGCCCTTGCCCTCCGAGCCCACGACGACAACGGTCGGGACACTGCCGTCGAAGTCGTCGAGGGTGGTGTCGCCATCGGCGTCGAGGCCGACGATCTGGATGCCGTTCGAGGCCCAATCCTTCAGCGTGCGAGTCAGATTGGTGGCCCGCGCGACAGGCAGCCGGGCGGCGGCACCGGCGCTGGTACGCCATGCCACCGCGGTGACACTCGCGCTGCGACGCTGCGGGATCACCACACCCTGCCCGCCGAACGCGGACACCGAGCGGATGACGGCGCCGAGGTTGCGTGGGTCGGTGATGTTGTCCAGCGCCACCAGCAGCGCGGGCTCGGCGGTGGACTTCACCCGGTCCATCAGGTCGTCGGGGTGGGCGTAGCGGTACGGCGGCACCTGCAGGGCGACGCCCTGGTGCAAACCGTTGGCGCTGAGCCGATCCAGATCGGTACGCGGCACCTCGAGGATGGAGATGCCCATGTCGGCGGCGCGCTGCACGCTCTCCGAGAGCCGGTCGTCGTTCTCGGTGCCGACCGCCACGTACAGGGCGGTCGCGGGCACGTCGGCGCGTAGACACTCGAGCACGGGGTTGCGGCCCAGCACCAACTCGGGACCCTCGTCGGACTTGCGGCCGGCGCGCGGCACACCGGACTTGCCGGTCGGACGACCCTGTGCCGCATTGGCTTTGGCCTTCTCAGCCGCTCTGGCCCGCTTGGCGGCGGGGTGCTTGGTGCGCGCGACGGCGGGCGGGGTCGCACCCCTGCCCTCCAGCCCGCGGCGATGCTTGCCGCCGGAACCGGCGACCTGCCCCTTCTTGGTGCCGCCCTTGCGTACTGCTCCGCGTCGCTGTGAATTGCCTGCCATCAGTTCGCCTTTCCGCTCATGCCTACGCCTCGCTGGCGCTCGGCTGCGGCATGCGCGCCGCGCCCTGACACATCGATCCGCTCGCTACGCTCGCTCATGCGCCCAGCGACCATTCCGGCCCCTGCGGGGTATCGGTTACCTCGATACCCGCGGCGATGAGCCGATCCCGTGCGGCATCGGCTTCTGCCCAGTTCTTGTCGGCCCGCGCGTTCGCCCGGCGATCCAGCTCCGTGCGGACGAGCACGTCGAGCGCGCCGATCGCCGCCGAATTGTCGGCGGGGGTGTACCAGTGTTCGTCGAGCGGGTCGGCGCCGAGAATTCCCAGCATCGCCCGCACCTGACCGGCCAGTTCCGCCGCGGTCTCCACCGCACCCGCTTCCAGCGCGCGATTGCCCTCGTGCACCACGTGGTGGATTTCGGCGAGCGCCTTGGGGATTGCCAGATCGTCGTCGATCGCGGCGGCGAATCCGTCGGTCCATTTTCCGACCGGCACCTCGCCCGCTCGGTCCAGCACTCGCTGCACGAAGGCTTCGATGCGCTGATACGAGGCGACCGCGTCGTCGAGTGCCTTGTCGGAGTATTCGAGCATCGAGCGGTAATGCGCGCTGCCCAAGTAGAAACGCAATTCTACCGGGCGCACCCGGGTGAGGACATTCGGCACCGAGAGTACGTTGCCGAGTGACTTCGACATTTTCTCCCCGCCCATCGTCACCCAGCCGTTGTGCAGCCAGTAACGCGCGAAACCGTCGCCCGCCGCTTTGGACTGGGCGATCTCGTTTTCGTGGTGCGGGAAAATCAAATCCATGCCACCGCAATGGATATCGAATTCCGGGCCGAGATAGAACTCGGCCATCGCGGAGCATTCCAGATGCCAGCCGGGCCGACCGGGACCCCAGGGCGAGGGCCAGCTCGGCTCGCCGGGCTTGGCGGCCTTCCACAGCGTGAAGTCGCGGGGATCACGTTTGCCGCGGGTCGGGGTCTCGCCCTGGTGCACGTCGTCGAGGCGGTGGCCGGACAGCTCGCCGTAATTCGGCCAGCTCATCACGTCGAAATACACATCGCCATCGGCGGCGTAGGCGTGGCCGCGCTCGATCAGGCGCTGCATCAGGTCGACCATCTGGGTGATGTGGCCGGTAGCGCGCGGTTCGGCCGAGGGCGGCAGGACGCCGAGGGTTTCGTAGGCGGAGTCGAAAGCGCGCTCGTGGGTCGCGGCCCATTCCCACCACGGCCTGCCCGCTTCGGCGGCCTTGTTCAGGATCTTGTCGTCGATATCGGTGACATTGCGGATGAACCGCACGTCGTAGTCGTGCGCGAGCAGCCAGCGCCGCAGCACGTCGAAGGCGACGCCACTGCGCACATGACCGATATGGGGCTGGCCCTGCACGGTGGCCCCACACAGATACACCGAGGCACGGCCGGGGACCAGCGGAGTGAATTCCCGCATGGTCCGCGTGTCGGTGTCAAAAAGGTGCAAGGTCACGGCATTCGATCCTAGTCGGTGGGATTGTGGTGGGGTTGACCGGCCGGTTCGTGGCGCCGTGGTTTATAGAACGGCTGATCGAATCGGCGAGCAGGCACTGCGCGGTAGGAAAGATTCAGGGCCCCGTCGGGGCTACGAACATGCTGCGATCAGACAGGTGGCGATGGCGGCGACACCCTCGCCGCGGCCGGTCAGACCGAGACCATCCGTCGTGGTGCCCGACACCGAAACGGGGGCGTCGAGGAGTTCGCCGAGTACTTTTTGCGCCTCGGCGCGGCGGGGGCCGATCTTCGGGCGGTTACCGATGACCTGCACCGCGGCGTTCACGACTTCGAAGCCTTCCTCGGCCAGCAACCTGCGAACCTCGGTGAGCATGGCAGCGCCGGTGACACCGGCCCATTCGGGACGGCCGACGCCGAAGACAGCGCCCACGTCGCCGAGGCCCGCGGCGGAGAGCAGTGCGTCGCAGAGGGCGTGGGCGGCGACGTCACCGTCGGAGTGGCCCGCGCAACCATCGGCGTCGGCGAACAGCAGACCGGCCATCCAGCAGGGGCGTCCCGGCTCGATGGGGTGCACGTCGCTGCCGATTCCGACTCTCATCGGGCAACCGCCTGCTCGGCCGAGGGCCGCAGGGCGGCCGGGGATCGGTTGCCGTCGGCGAGGAGCGCCTCGGCCAGGTGTAGGTCGAGGGGGGTGGTGATCTTGAATGCCAGCGGGTCACCGGGGACGGTCTGCACGGCGACACCGAGGCGTTCGACCAGGCCCGCGTCGTCGGTGGCGCCGACGTCGGCGGCGTAGGCGCGGCGCAGCAGATCGGCGGCGAAGCCCTGGGGGGTTTGGATGGCGCGCAGGTGGGCGCGATCGGGGGTCCCGGTGACGATGCCCGCGTCGTCGACCGATTTCACGGTGTCGACCACGGGTAGCGCAGGAACCACGGCCTGGCTGCCTGCCTGGAGCTCGGCGGCCACCCGCGCGATCAGCTCCGGTGGGGTGAGCGCGCGTGCGGCATCGTGCACGAGGTAGAACGCGGCGTCGGGTGCGGCGGTGATGCCCGCACGCACCGAATCGGTGCGCTCGGCGCCGCCAATCACCACCTGCACCGGCACAGGGGGCATCGAACCGCCGGTCAGCGAGGTGGTGGTGGACAGCAGCGCGGATGCGGCCTCGACCAGTTCGGCGGGCACGACCACGACAACGCGGTGCACCGCACCGGACGCGATCAGACCGTCGACGGCCAACCGGACCATAGGTGTGCCGCCGACCGGAACGAACGCCTTCGGGGTGGGTTCACCCAGACGCACGCCACGACCGGCGGCAGGGACCAGTGCTACGACAGGTCGCACTTGTTCAATTTCTAGGAGGCCGCGGCGAGGACCTCGTCGAGCAGCGATTCAGCCTTGCCGTCGTCGGTGCCCTCGGCGAGCGCGAGCTCACCGACGAGGATCTGACGAGCCTTGGCGAGCATCCGCTTCTCACCGGCGGACAGTCCGCGGTCCTGCTCACGACGCCACAGGTCACGAACCACTTCGGCAACCTTGTTCACATCGCCGGAGGCGAGTTTCTCGAGGTTGGCCTTGTAACGGCGGGACCAGTTGGTCGGCTCCTCCGTGTGTGGCGCGCGCAGCACCTGGAAGACGCGGTCGAGACCTTCCTGGCCGACGACGTCACGGACGCCGACGTATTCAGCGTTCTCTGCGGGAACCCGAACGGTCAGGTCGCCTTGCGCAACCTTCAGGACCAGATACTCTTTCTGCACACCCTTGATGGTGCGGGTCTCGATTGCTTCGATCAGCGCCGCTCCGTGGTGGGGGTAAACGACGGTGTCTCCGACCTTAAAAATCATGTGTCCCGTGCCCCTTTCGATGTTCACAGTTTAACATGCGACTCGATAACGGCGCGATCAACTGTGCAGGTCAGGGCCACAACGAGGCCATCGCAGGGGTTGACAATACAGAATTGGTGTGCATTGTGTTGCGCCAGAACGGGTTAACCACCAGCATAGCGACCGGTTATCGCGCGCCGGGAACCCGGCATCGATCCAGCAAACGCGCTCGAGACACCGAACTGTTACTTCCGCGCCCGCGCGTCGCGGGCCCGAACGTCACTCGCGCGAAGTGAACTACTACGCTGCCTAGTTACTAACCTCCGATCCCCTGGTGGACGGAGTGAGCCCGGTCGACATGGAGGACAAACCGTGACTGCCCTGAAAGCTGTGACCGCCCTGTCGGCGCGACGTCGCATGGTGACGGTTGCCGCGCTCGCCGCTGCCGCGGGTATCGCCCTGACCGGCTGCAGTGCCGGCCAGATCACCCAGACCTCGAGGCAGGCCGCCGCCGTCAACGGCAACCACGCCACTGTCGGCGACATCGCGCTGCGCAACGTGCACATCGTGTACCCCGAGGCCACCGCCGAGCACAACAAGGGTGGCAAGGCGGTGATCGCGCTGTCGATCATCAACACCAGCGAGACCGTCACCGACGAGCTGACCAGCGTGAGCAGCGACCTGGGCCAGATCAAGATCACCGGGCCTGGCGGCGACGCCAAGTTCGTGCTGAAGCCCCAGCAGACCGTGGTCGTGGGCCCGGGCGAGACCAAGCCCGCTGCGGCCGACGATAACCACGGCGCCACCGCGGCGGCGCCGACCACCACCGCTGCCGCGCCGACCACCACCACAACGGCCGCGCCGACCGGTGCCGCCGCCGGCCAGGACACCCCGTCGATCGATCCGGTGAAGGACCCGGCCACGATCGAGATCACCGGCCTGGCCAAGGACATCGTGCCCGGCCTGACCTACAACGTCACCTTCAACTTCAAGGACGCGGGCACCGTGCAGGTGGCGGTCCCGGTCGACGCTGCCGCTGTCGCGCGCATCGAGAACGAGAAGTCCGGCCCCGCGCCCGAGGGTGCAGGCGGCGGTCACTGAGACCAGCAGTAACGAAGAGCCGTCGCGAACTTCGCGGCGGCTCTTCTCTTTGTGTCGGTCCTGGTCCGTAGGGTGCGGCCTGTGGCCAAGACCAAAGCAGTCTTCCGGTGCTCCGCGTGCACGCACGAGGTGTCCAAATGGGTGGGTAAGTGCCCTGATTGTGGTGCCTGGGGAACAGTGAACGAGGTGGCCGTTTCGGCGTCAACGGCGGCGCCGGGGCGCCGGGCGATGCTGCCCAGTACGGCGGCGGCACCGCTGTCGCAGATCGACGCCAAGGTCACCCAGGCACGGTCGACGGGGGTGAGCGAGCTCGATCGGGTACTCGGGGGCGGTGTGGTGCCGGGGTCGGTGGTGCTGCTGTCGGGTGAGCCGGGTGTCGGCAAATCGACACTGTTGCTCGAGGTCGCGTTCCGGTGGGCTGCGGCGCGCGAGGAGACCGCGCTGTATGTGACCGCCGAGGAATCGGCCGGACAGGTGCGGTTGCGGGCCGATCGGACCGGGGCGGTGCACGACCGGGTGTATCTGGCGGCCGAATCGGATCTGTCGATCGTGCTCGGGCATGTGGAGCAGGTGCGGCCGTCGCTGCTGGTGGTGGACTCGGTGCAGACCATGCTGGCGCCGGAGGTGGACGGGGTGATCGGCGGTGTCACCCAGGTGCGCGCGGTCACCGCGGCGCTGACCTCACTGGCCAAGGCGACCGGGATCGCGGTGCTGCTGGTCGGCCACGTCACCAAGGACGGGAATGTGGCGGGCCCGCGCACACTCGAGCACCTGGTGGACGTGGTGCTGCAGTTCGAGGGTGACAAGAACTCGTCGCTGCGGATGGTTCGCGGCATCAAGAACCGCTTCGGTAGCGCCGACGAGGTGGGCTGCTTCGAACTGCACGACGACGGCATCGCCTGCGTCGACGATCCGTCCGGGTTGTTCCTGCACCATCGCACCGATACCGTCCCTGGAACCGCGGTGACCGTCGCGATGGACGGCAAACGGCCGCTGGTGGCCGAGGTGCAAGGGCTCACCGTCAAGACCGAGATTCCGCAGCCGCGCCGGGCCGTGAGCGGGCTGGACTACAACCGCGTCGCCATGGTGCTCGCGGTGCTACAGAGCCGAGGACGGGTCTTCCTCGGCAAGCACGATGTGTACGCGGCGACCGTCGGCGGCATGCGCTTGCTGGAGCCGACGGCCGATCTGGCCATCGCCTTGGCCATCGCGTCCGCCGAGGCCGATATCGCCCTGCCCGCGGGCTGGGTGATCCTCGGCGAGGTCGGGCTGGCGGGTGAGGTTCGCAAGGTCACCGGGCTCGGCAGGCGCCTGGCCGAAGCCGAGCGTTTGGGGTTCACCACCGCACTCGTTCCGCCCGGTTCGGAGAAAACCAAGACCGGCACGATGCGTATCCACGAGGTCGGTGATCTGCGCTCGGCGCTGCGATTGGCCGAACTCCGCAAATCCCGCGCACCCCGCGAGGTGGTGGCCGTGGAATAACTCCGGCAACCGCCCGATTCGGCGCCGATCACCTATTACCCCGGCAATGTCCATTGACGGCGTCGGCGATCCTGCGAACACTGCAAATCAACCCAACTTGAACATGTGACCTATGGCGCACCCGCACAATGCCACCGGCGTGCGGGAGCGCGGCATCACGAGGCGAGGTTGAACGGCTCCGCGGCGCTGCGAACGGCACCGAGCTGGGCGACGACCATGTACGCGCCCGCGGGCACCGGCAGTCGGTCACCCGCGCACTGCGGCTGCGAGGTGGTGCCGAACCAGGTGCCCTTGTACGAGAGTTGTGCACCGGCCGCGAGCGTCAGTTCCGCCTGGTCGTCCTGGTTGCAGTCGTTGCTCGCCCAGAGCCTGCGCTGCCCGTCGAGGGTGTAGACGAGGAACTGTGGGCCCGCACCGAGGTCGCGCGAGCAGGCCGCCGACGAGATGTTGGTGATCACGGTGCCGAACGCGGGCTGGTCGCCGACTCGGTAGGTCGGCTGGCCGACTGTCACCTTCAGCGCCAGCGACTGATCCGAGCACGGCAGTGCCACCGGCTGGCCGGCGGCGCTCGCTGTCGTGCTCGGCGTGGCCGACCCACTGCTGGGTGCGCTCGACGCGCTGCTCGGAGTCGAGCTCGTCTCGGACGCGCTCGACTCCGCCGACGTGGTGGTAGTCGCGGCCGCGTTCTCGGCCCCACCCGAGTCCCCGCCGCGCGCGACCATGGTGACGAGCCAGATCACGATCGCGAGCGCGACGAGGATGACGCCGATCGCGAGTGCACGGCGGCGCCAGTAGATCTCCGGTGACAGCGGTCCATTCGGTTCCAGCACGCCTCAACGGTAAGCGCAGCGCGTAGAGGCGCGCTCGATGACCTCGGCGTGTCGGGGGCCGAACCGGGTGTAACTCCCGGTTCAGACCACCTCACCGATATTGCCGACGGTCTGTCGCAGGTGCACCCGACCGTCTTCGAGCTTGTAGGTGACGCTCGCGATAGCGCACTGACCAGCGGCAACACGCTGGGAGATGATCATCGATCGCTGCAAGAGCAGCTTGCTGGTCTCGACCACATGGCGTGCCTCGAGCTCGTCGACCGTATTGAGGCCTTCACGGCGTCCGACCAGGATCGACGGGGTCACCCGCTCGACCACGCTGCGAATGAACCCACCGGGCACCTCGCCGCCGTCGAGCGCGTCGATGGTGGCCTTCACGGCACCGCAGCTGTCGTGACCGAGCACGACGATCAGGGGCACATTGAGCACCTCGACGCCGTATTCGATCGAGCCGAGCACCGAACTGTCCACGACGTGGCCCGCTGTGCGCACCACGAACATGTCGCCGAGCCCCTGGTCGAAGATCAGTTCGGCGGCGACGCGGGAATCACCGCAGCCGAACAGGATCGCGTGGGGGTTTTGGCCTTTGACGAGTTTGGCTCGGTCTGCGGCGCCCTGGCTAGGATGCTGCAGAGTGTCATTGACGAAGCGCTCATTGCCTTCGCGCAACGACTTCCAGGCGCTTATCGGATTAGAACCAGGCATACCGACCATTGTGCACATGCCCTTGGTTACCAGCCAGTCCGCCACGTTACGCGTCGGCAAAGTGCGCCTGGCCGAGAGAAAACGAGAACGGTGAGTATCGACGCGCAATCCCTGCTCAGCTGGTTCGGCGACACGGCGCGGGCCCTGCCGTGGCGCGAGCCGGAGGCGACCGCATGGCACATCCTTATGAGCGAGATCATGCTGCAGCAAACCCCCGTGGTGCGGGTGGAGCCGATCTGGCGCGAATGGGTGGCGCGCTGGCCGGTGCCGTCGGCGATGGCGGCGTCGTCGCAAGCGGAGGTGCTGCGGGCGTGGGGCAAGTTGGGATATCCGCGGCGGGCGTTGCGGTTGCACGAGTGCGCGCGGGTGTTGTCGGCTGAGCACGGTGATGTGGTCCCCGCCGATGTCGACGTGCTGCTGAGCCTGCCTGGCATCGGCACGTACACCGCGCGCGCGGTAGCCTGTTTCGCCTACGGCCAGCGAGTTCCCGTGGTGGACACCAATGTTCGGCGCGTTGTCGCGCGTGCGGTGCACGGCCGGGAGCCGGGCAACCCGTCCGCGCGCGACCTCGCCGAGACCGAAGCCCTGCTGCCGATCCCGGTGCCGCGAGCCGCGACATTCTCGGCGGCCATGATGGAACTGGGCGCCCTGGTCTGCACGGCACGAAATCCCGACTGCACGCGCTGCCCGCTCCCGAGCTGCGCGTGGGTCGAGGCGGGCAAACCCGCCGCCGAGGTGGCGCGGAAGGTTCAGAAGTACGAGGGCACCGACCGCCAGGCCCGTGGGCGCCTGCTCGATGTACTGCGCGACGCGTCGGGGCCGGTCGAGCGGATCCGCCTCGACCTGGCGTGGACCCGTGATCCCGGTCAGCGCGCGCGGGCGTTGGACTCGTTGCTGGTAGACGGGTTGATCGAGCAGACCGACGAAGGGCTGTTCGCACTCGCGGGCGAGGGCGGCGCCGCCGGATAACCACCCACCGCGCCGGTAGGTGGACCGGACCGATGACGGTTGCTCGCGGGCGAAGGAAGTACCGCCGACCTCGCTGGTCGATCGCGATATTCCCGGCGTGGCCAGACCTCTACCTGATGGTTCAGCCGGTCACGCGGTGCAGGAACCGGCCGACGTGTTCGCGATACGCCTCGGGTTGTTCGTCGTGCACCAGATGCCCGGCTCCGGCGATGCGCACGTACTCCGCATCGGGATGCACCTCGGCCATCGTGCGCATCTGGCCCGGCGGTGTGATGGTGTGCTCGCCTTCGATGAGCAGCGCGGGCACCCGCAGCGACTTCCACTCGGTCCAGAAATCGCGGGTGCCCCACTCTTCGGAGATCGCCCGGAAGGTTTCCACTTCGCCGTGTAGTCGATAGCCGTCGGGCGCGGCGGTGAAGGCGCGCAGGAAGTAGGTGCCCGCGACCGGGCCGAAATAGTCGAGCACCGCCTGCTCGCCGGCGAACGGTTGCGGCCAGGAGTGGATCAGCTCGGCCCAGTGGGTGGCGGTGCGGCCGGTGAAATCGGGGGCGATGTCCTCGACGACGATCGCGCGCACCCGCTCGGGATAGGTCGCCGCGAAGACCCAACCGTGCATCGCGCCCATCGAATGCCCGACGATCACCATCGGTTCGGTGATCGCGGCGGTGCGCTCGGCCAGGTCGGCCACGAACGCCTCCGTCGTGAGCTCGGCGGGGGTGGGCCGACCGTGCCCGGCCGCGTCGACGGCGTAGACGTGCCCGTATCCGCGCAACCACGGCACCTGGTCGGCCCAGGTCCGCGCACTCCCCATCAGCCCGTGCAACAGCAGGATCGGGGCGCCGGACCCACCTTCGTCGTTCAACACACCTCCGATACTGCCCCAGCTCCGTCACATCGCCGGAGGCGAGTTCGCGGCCCGCCTCGATCTGGACTGAGTGGAGGGTGCGACGAAGGAGTACCCGGAGGGAAGATCGAGGCCCGCCAGGGCCGCGAACACCCGGCGCCAGCCGGCAGAGATACTGTCTCCATGGCTGTTGTGAAGATCAATGCGATCGAAGTTCCCGAGGGCGCGGGCCCCGAGCTGGAGAAGCGGTTCGCCGCGCGCGCGGGCGCGGTGGAGAACTCGCCCGGTTTCCTCGGCTTCCAGTTGCTGCGCCCGGTCGCCGGCGACAACCGGTATTTCGTGGTGACGCAATGGGATTCGGAGGAATCGTTCGCCGCGTGGCGTGACGGTCCGGCCCGCGCGGCGCACGCCGGGAACGGTGGCGACGGCGAGCGTCCCAAGCCGGTGTCGACGGGTGCCTCGCTGCTCGAGTTCGAGGTCGTCCTCGACGTGCCCGCGAAGGGCTGACAGCGGCGTTTCCGCTGGACATGCGGTTGCGCGTATTGACGTGGGCAGCTCGCGGCTGTCACAGTTCGAGGGAAACATCCGCGAGGGTGCGCGGTAAGCCGGTGTGAATCCGGAGCGGTCGCGCCACTGTATCCACGCACCGGGTCCCCGGTGCCGGAGAGCCAGACACCGGCACCTTCGCGCCACACTTCAACCGTGGGACGCGTATCCCTAGAGGAGGACCCGAATGGCTATCGCGCATTCACCCAGCCGGTCTACCGGCCTCGACACCCTCGCAACCGTGCTCGTCACGGTCGGCGTCGTCCTGCTTGCACTGCTCGCCCTGTACCTGGTCGGTTTCGACCAGGGGGCCGTCTCGCGTAGCGGGATGTTCCTGCACGAGCTGATGCACGACGGACGTCACCTGCTGGGTGTTCCGTGCCACTGATCGGATCACTCAAGACCCTGCTGTTGCGCGGCCTGCTGGCCGGCCTGATCGCCGGCCTGCTGGCCGCGACAGTGGGCTACTTCGTCGGCGAGCCCCAGGTGGACGCCGCGATCGCCATCGAAGAGGCCGCGGCCGCTCCCGCCGAACACGGCCACGAAGCACCAGAGCCGCAGGGCCATTCGCACGGCGACGAGGAAGAACCGCTGGTCAGCCGGTCGGGACAGAAGGCAGGTCAGTTCCTCGCGCTGGGCTTGGCCGGCATGGCGTTCGGCGCGTTGTTCGCTGCTGCGGTGAATGTGGCTCGCCGGTTCACGAACCTGTCGGGGCCCCAACTGTCGCTGACCTCGGCCGTGCTCGGGTGGGCGGCGATCGTGGCGGTGCCGTTCTTCAAATATCCGGCCAACCCACCCGCGGTAGGTAATCCGGAAACCATCAACGACCGCACGTGGCTGTGGGTCGGGGCTGTCGTACTCGGCCTGCTGGCCGTCTCGGCGGGCGTCGCGGCCTACCGTGCGCTCACCGCGTCGGACACGCTGCGGCT
Source organism: Nocardia sp. IBHARD005 (assembly GCF_052814245.1). NCBI lineage: Bacteria > Bacillati > Actinomycetota > Actinomycetes > Mycobacteriales > Nocardiaceae > Nocardia > Nocardia sp. IBHARD005. The sequence goes on along the minus strand of NZ_CP199935.1, from coordinate 468,325 downwards.
CATCGCCGGTGTGGGTGCGTTCGTCGTGGTCACCACCGTCGGTTACGTGCTGTTGCCCGGCGTGAACGAGGTGACCGACGACTTCCCGGCCACCCTGCTGTGGAATTTCCGGGTGGCCTCGCTGGCCGAAACCACCACCCTTTGGGTGAGTTTGGGGCTGGCCTTCGCCGCGCTCACGGAATTCGCTTCGCGGCGTAGCACTGCGGTAGTGGATCAGGTTCCTACCGCAGGGTGATCCTCGCGAGCGGCTGAGAACGGCAGTGTCGTCGTCATGACCGGCACTGCCTTTCTTGTTTCCAGCACTCGCCCCCGCGCCGTGCATGTCGCTTTCGGCGGACTCATCACCGCACTCGCGGCTGGAGTTGCCGAAGGACTGTTACGCGCCGTTCGTGGTGGCGACGAATTCGGCGCCACCGCAACGGGTTTGCTACCTCGGCTCGCCATCTACCTGGCGGTCGCCGGGGTGGCGCTGTACATGCTGAACGGCAGCCGGGTGGCCCGCGCGCTGCTGACCGCCGGCATCGGTGTGGTCGGCCTGGTCTCGCTGATCATCGAGCCACTGGCGGTCGTGTTGTCCACCGACGACTACACGACGCTGTTCGACGGCATGTCCCCCAGCTCGATCGTGCTGGCGGGCTGCCGAACCGTCCACATCCTGGCGGTCGTCATCGCGATCCCCGCCATGTACACCCCGGCCGCCCATCGTTGGTTCACCCAGCGCTGAGCCACCCAGCACAACGGCCGTCCGATGATCAGTTTCTGATTATCGGACGGCCGTTCGCGAGGTCAGGCCAGTGCCGCGTCCAGTTCGATTTCGGCCACACCGGCGAGCGCCTTGCTGACCGGGCAACCGTTCTTGGCCGCGAGGGCAGCCGCGGCGAACCCATCGGCGTCGAGCCCCGACGCACGTCCGCGCACGGTGAGCTTGATCTTGCTGATCTGGAAACCACCGGCCGGGTCGGGCGCGAGCGTCACATCGGCGTTGACGTCCAGTCCTTCCGGCGTCCCACCGGCGTTGGCGATCTCCGCCGAGAGCGCCATCGAGTAGCACGACGAATGCGCCGCCGCGATCAGTTCCTCCGGGCTGGTGCCCTCGGCCGTGTCGGCCGCCCGGCGCGGGAAGCTCACATCGAACTTGCCCACACCCGAGCTGACCAGTTCGACCTGCCCGGACCCGTCCTGCAGTCCGCCTGACCAGAGTGTGCGTGCGCTACGAGTCGGCATCGCGATCCTTTCGGTTCGAGTTTGTCTTGCATTCGAGGACGAACCTACTCGGGTGTTCACACGGTCGCGCTGGTGATTTCGTCGAGACGCTCGAGTTTGTCCGGCCAGACCTGCTTGTGCAGATCCCGGATCGCCGCGGTGGGGAACCCGGAGTGGCGTAGGCGCAGGCGGATGCCGCGCGGCTGCTTGAGGAATTCGGCGGCGACCACGGTTTCGACGCCGTCGGTGGCGGCGGTGACCCAGGTGAATTCGATGCGCCGGTTCGGCTCGAGCAGCAGGATGCGGCCGTAATGGGGGTTGCGTTTCTCGGGCGAGCCGGTGTCGAAGTAGAGGGGCTCGTTGACCGCGGGACGCATCAGCACCGATCCGGGGACGGCCAGCCACAGGTCCATGCCTTGGGTCCAGGCCGCGTAGAGCAGGCTGGGCGAGGCTTTCATCACGCGCTCGACCGTGAGCTCATGTGGCCGCGTGGACAGGTCCGGGGGGCGAACTGGCTGGTCCATCAGCCGACCTTACCGGTCATGACCGGCCGATCCTCGCATCGGGTGCGCGACAGCGTTACTCGGGATTCGTCACGGGTGCGAGCACAATGCCGCCGAGGATCAGCGACAGCAACGCGAACGGGGGTTGTCGCCCGAGCAGATCACCGCGGGCGTGTCTACGCTGGTCCACCGAATCCTCGGTGCGCCTTAGTTTCTCGGCAACAACCCCGGCATCGTCGCCGATGATGCCGGGGTTGAGGCGGTGCTCGCAGGCGCGGGTCAGGTGAGGTCGCGGCGGGTCATGAGCCAGATCGTGCCGCCTGCGAAGGCCGTCACGTAGACGGCCAGGAGAGCGAAAGATTCGCCGCGGGTGAGGATGTCGAGAACGCCGGGGTTGGCTGGGCCCTCCACCGTGCGCATCGCTCCGGCCAGCGAGCCCGCGGCCGTGCCGGGGAGCAAGTTGGTGACCGCTTCGATCGGGCCGAAGATGCCCGCCACGCCGCGGAGCAGATTCTCCACGACCAGCACCCAGACCAGCCCGAGGCCGACAGCCAGGGCGGGGCCGCGGGCGATGGCACCGATGAGGGCGCCGGCGAGGGTCCACATACCGAGAATGGCCGTACCGGTGATGATTCCGACGAGGGAATCGTCGAGCGAAGGCATGATGATCGGCTGGGATTCGCCGGCCGCGATCACGGTGGCGATGCCGATATCGACGGCGAAGGCGACCAAGACCAGAGCGAGCACCACTGCCAGCAGCGAGATCAGGAGTCCCGCCACCGCCGCGGCGCGGCTCGGCCCCTGGGTGAACACGGTTTTCCACGTGCCCCAGCCATATCCGCTGCCCACCGCGAGGGCGCCGAGAATCAGCACCAGCGCGCCGCCGAACATCGACATGCCCTGTGTGAACACCTCGGGGACGGCGGCGGGCATGAGTTGGCCGAGGAGGACGTCGCGGGGTAGCCCGTCCGACATCGCACCGTTTTCGCCGGAGGTGTAGGCGAGGTAGTTGAAGAGGTAGGCGAAGGTCAGGTTGAGCAGGATCCAGGTGCCCAGGACGATCCAGAAGGCGGGCCAGCGACCGAGGCGGACCGCTTCCGCGCGCATGCTCGCGGTGAGATCCCTTGTCATGGCGTTCATTTCGCTACCTCCACAGCTGTCATCTCGAAGAACACTTCTTCCAGGGATTTCTCGTCAACCCGCAGTTCGAGCAGGTCCGCGCCTGCCGACACGACAGCTCGCGCCACCTCCGGCGCCATCACGGCGCTGGTTTCGACTCTGATTCCATCCGCGCCCGCCCGTGCGGGGGCATCGGTGACCGCGCGCACGGCATCGAGAGCCACGTCGACGGGCTCGGCGCGCACGAACAGTGTTGCGGTGCCACGCAATTCGGCGACCGTCGACTCCGCGAGCAGGCGCCCACCGGAGATCACCCCGACGCGGTGGCAGATCTCCTGCACCTCGGTGAGCTGGTGGCTCGACAGCAGCACGGTGTGACCGTCGGCCGCGAGATCGGTGATGAGCGTCCGCATTTCGGCCAGGCCCGCCGGGTCGAGCCCATTGGTCGGTTCGTCGAGGATCAGCAGGTCCGGGTCGCCGAGCATGGCCGCGCCCACGCCCAGACGCTGTTTCATGCCGAGCGAATAGGTGCGGAAGCGGTCGCCCGCCCGGTCGGCCAGGCCAACGCGTTCGAGTGCCGTCTCGACCTCGGCATTGCTGTGGCCGCGATAACGGGCCAGGACCCGCAGGTTGTCGCGGCCGCAGAGGTAGGGGTAGAAGCCGGGGCCCTCGATGAGCACGCCGATCCGGCGCAGCACCTCCGGGTCGCCCGGAGTGCGGCCCTGGACGGTCGCGGTGCCCGCACTGGGCCGGATGAGACCGGCCAGCATGCGCAACGTGGTGGTTTTGCCCGCGCCGTTGGGGCCGAGGAATCCGTAGATCTCCCCGGCCGCGACCCGCATGCTCACCGCGTCCACCGCGAGGTGCTCGCCATAGCGTTTGGTCAACTCGGTGGTGACCACGATCGATTCGTTCATGGGACTCAGAATCCGCGCTCATGGGCTGCCGTGGCATCCGTCCTGCGGCGTGCATCGTGCTACGCCGCGCGGACTACAGCAGGTAGTCGGCAGCGCCGACGAGTATCCGGCACGAAGGGCCTGCTGACCGGCCGAAGCGGTGGCCCAGTGCGCCTCTCGCAGGAAATACGTGCGCAGGCCGACGCGGGTGACTCGGGTACGCAATAGGGTTGGACCCGTGGGAACGTCTGCGAAGTGGGAGCGTGGCTCAGTCGTTCAGGACTGGGGCCTGGCAGTGGTGGTCGCGGTGATCCAGCTGGCCGGTAGTTCCGGTGCGAATTCGCATCAAACCGGGGTGCGGTCGCTGGACGCTCTCGCGTACCTGCTGCTACTCGCGGGACCGATCGCGCTCGGTTTCCGGCGGGTGCTGCCCGAACCGGTGCTGCTGGTGGCATTGGTCGCCGCGGTGACGTATGCGCTGCGCGACTACGGTTACGGGCCGATCTTCCTTTCACTGGTGATCGCCTTCCTGTCGGCAGCCGTCACCGGATCACGCTGGCACACATACCCGGTGGTCGCGATCGGTTACCTGACGATGGTGTGGCCGTTGCCCGCCCTGCTCGGGCAGCACTCCGACGCGTGGCAGATATTCGGGCTGCTGGCCTGGATGGGCGTGCTGGTCGCGATCGCGGAGGGGGTGCGGCAGCGGCGCGCGGTGGTGCTCGCGCGCAAGCAGCGCGCCGAGGCGGCCCAGCGCGACGAACAGGCGCAGCAGGCCAGGGCGGCATCCGAGGAGCGGTTGGCCATCGCCAGGGAACTCCACGATGTTCTCGCACACAGCCTTTCGCTGATCAATGTGCAGTCGTCGGTGGCGCTGGAGCTGTTCGATCGCAAGCCGCAGCAGGCGGCCGCGGCGCTGGCGACCATCAAGACGACGTCGAAAGAGGCGCTGGCCGAGGTGCATACGCTGCTGCACGCCATTCGCAGCGGCGCGGCGGTGGTGCCGGAGTACCCGGAACATGATGGTAACGCCGATGATTCTCCTCCTCCTCCTCCGCCGCCGCGCCCCGCACCGCGGGCTCCCGCGCCGACCCTCGACGACCTCGATACCCTGCTCGAGCGCACCCGCGCGACCGGGCTCGACGTCGACACCAAGATCATCGGTACGCCTAAGAAGCTGCCCAGCGTGATCGATGTGGCGGCGGCCAGGATCGTGCAGGAATCGCTGACCAACGTGGTGCGGCACGCGCCCGGCGCGAGCGCGCTGATCACGCTGCGGTACACACCGGAATCGGTGGACATCACCGTCGACAACACCCGGCCGACCAGCAGCGCTGTTCGAACCGGGATCGGCGGCAACGGGATCATCGGAATGCGGGAACGGGCGCACGCGCTGGGTGGAGCGCTGACAGCAGGGCCACGACCATCCGGGGGGTTCCGGGTGGCGGCCAGATTGCCCGCTCGACCTGCGACTTCGGCAACCGGCGCGCGGCCCGGCCCGGCCGATTCGCGCGCGACCTCCGGAAAGGAAGCCGGCGCATGAGCGGCCACAGCCCGGATGCAGCGCCCGAGACCCGCCGAACGGACACCACATGAGCGCCCCCGACTCCCCAGGTAGCGATCGAGCCGATCTGCCCCCGATCAGTGCGGGTCCAGCGAAGATCCGGCTCCTCGTCGCCGACGATCAAGCTTTGGTGCGCGGAGGTTTCGTCGCGCTGCTCGACGCCCAGGACGACATCGAAGTCATCGGCGAGGCCGAAAACGGTGAGCAGGCAGTCCGGATGACCCGCGCCCTGGTCCCGGATGTGGTGCTGATGGACATCCGCATGCCGATCCTCGACGGCCTCGCCGCCACCCGCATGATCGCCGACGACCCCCAGCTCGCGCCGGTCCGCGTCGTCGTGCTCACCACCTTCGAACTCGACGAATACGTCTTCGAAGCGATCCGCGCCGGCGCCGCGGGCTTCCTGGTCAAACACACCGAACCCGCCGACCTGCTACGCGCCGTCCGCGTCGTAGCCGCGGGCGACGCCCTGCTCTCCCCCGGCGTCACCCGCCGCCTGCTCGCCGAGTTCTCCACCCACGCCAAACAACCACCCCCCGCCGCCTTCGCCGAACTCACCGACCGCGAACGCGAGGTGATGACCCTGGTGGCCGAGGGCCTCACCAACGCCGAAATCGGCGCCCGCCTCTCCATGTCCCCCGCCACCGCCCGCACCCACGTGAGCCGAATCCTCACCAAACTCGCCGCCCGGGACCGCACCCAACTCGTAGTCCTCGCCTACGAATCAGGCCTGGTCCGCCCAGGTTGGCAGTAATGCCACCATTGCTATATAGGATCGACTAGAACCCGAGGTAGCCCGATGGCTGCGCTCCTTGACTCCACGCGAGTACGCCCAGGTAGACGTGTATGTGGGCATGCTTGCCGAACGGGCAACCACGCTGATTGAACCGTGGTCACGCAATCTTGGCGATGGGGTGCGCGAACTCCGCTTTCACCTTCACCCGCGAGAATTCCGAATCACCTACTGGCTTGCTCCGGGTCGTCGCATCGTGCTGCTGACTGTTTTCCGCAAGACGGGAGACCGGCGATGTAACGCGGGCCAAGGCACTTCGCAAGGTATGCGAATCGGAACATGGTTGTGCCCACACAGATTTCGACAGGAGGTAACCGATCATGACTGAGCACCCATCGATGGACGACCTGCGCCGTGAGCGGATGAGCAGTCCCGGGTTCGACGCGGGCGAGTACGCGGCCGGGCGGGCCGAGGCGATTCTGGCGATCGAACTGGCCGAAGCCATTCGCGAACGGAGGCTGGAACTCGGGCTGACGCAGACACAGCTGGCCGAACGGGCCGGGCTGCGTCAACCCGAGGTCTCACGGCTCGAATCCGAGGGCGGGACACCGACTATCGGCATGCTCGAGCGTTTGGCGCACGCCCTCGAAGTCCGGTTCGTCGCGCGATTCGAGAAGGTCGACGCGGCGTAGAGGGCTATTTGCCCTGGTCTGCTTGCTTGCGTTCGGAGGCGGAGAAGCGGGCGCGGCGGGCGGCGCCCGCGGGGGCGGCTTGGGCGCGGGTGGAGTAGGCGGACAGGGCGTCGAAGGCTCCTCGGACGCCACCTGCGACCGGGGCGTAGGTGATGGCCGAGCCGGGGTCGAAGCCGAGGTTGGAGCCTACTTCGACGGCATCCATGTTGGCGCCGAGGAAGACGAAGGTCCAGTTGTAGACATCTTGCTGCTGGGTGATGAGGGACTTCACCGCGGCGTGGGTCCATTCGCGGCTGGAGTTCTCATGGCCGTCGGTGAGGACCACGACGATCACGGTGCCGGGACGTTCGTGTTCGGGGCGCTCGGCCAGTTCGGTGCCCACGCTGGTGACGAGCTTGCCGAGCGCGTCGTAGAGCGCGGTCCCGCCGCGCGGGTGCAAGCTCGGCGCCGGCACCTGAGCCAGCGGCACATTCGCATAAACCACGTCGTAGGTGGTGTCGAACTGAGCGAGTGTGACCTCGATCTCCTTCGGCACCGTGCGTTGCTGTTCGAAATAGGCGGCCAACCCACCTTCGGTATCGGCCTTGATCGTCTGCATCGAGCCCGAACGGTCGAGCAGAACGGCGATCAGTGTGCGATCGGAATCAGTCATGTGTGCGAACACCCCCGTGTCGGTTGGATAAGCAATTCCCACGGTACGCCGCGAAATAGACCCGTCGGACCGGCGAAAAGAAGTCACCAAGGTATCGCCAAGGTGCGATTTCTACCGTCACCACGATCCGGCCACTCCGCCCGAAAGGCACCACCACCCATGGGTCCAGTCCTCGCGTTCCACCGCATCTCCGACGCCGACGCCGCACGCATCACCGAGGATGCCGAAGCGGCCTTCGAATTACTTGAGGGCCTCGACCGTGCCGGCGAACCCTCAGGCGGCATCGATAAGGCCTGGGACGCCCTGCGATTCCTGCTCGAGGCGGCCGGTGTGCGGCTGGAACTTTTCGGCGATCTCGATCCGTGGGCAGGCGACGGCGAGCCGCGTATCTGGACGACCGAATTCCCGAGTTCTCGTCCGATTCGAGTAGACCGGACAGCAATACCGCGCCCGGGTCGTACGCGTGGGGACGTACGCCGGATCGGGTCTCGCGGCCGATGTCGGCCGACCTGCGACAAGAAGTCTGCAAGAGATCTTGTCCGTGCCCATTGATAGCTTTCGCGACAACCAACAACGAAAGGGGCGAAACCGTGGGTGTTTCGATGTCCTTCCAGCTGGTCAGCGAGGATGACCTGGCTCGGGCACGAGTAGACGCGGAGTGGGGGCAGACCGGGATCTTCGAGGTCGTGCAGCCCGAAGGAAAGCCGAGTGGGTCGCTCGACAAGGTATGGCACGGGCTGAGCTACTTGTTCGAGATGGCCGGCTCCGGCGTCGATTTGGTGTACTCGGCGGAGCAGCTGGATGCCGACGGACACAGTTTCGGGTGGAATGCCGATCTGGTACGGCGCACGGCCGAACAGTTACGCATAGTCACCTTCGACCAGCTCGATGCGCAATACGACCCAGCACGGATGGACGAGGCGGGCATCTATCCACGGTGCTGGGCATCGAACCCTGATGACTGGCGCAAAGACCTCGAGCACCACTTCGACGGCATGGTGACCCTGTTCGAGTATGCCGCCGACCGGAAGTCCTGCCTCGTCCAATATCTCGGCTAGGCCGGTTCGGACGGCGAAAAACCCGCCCCCTGAGATTCAGGGGGCGGGTTTTGTCGTTGTGCTGATTACTCGCCGGAGGCGGCAGTTTCAGGGGCGGTGCCCTCTGCTGCTCCGGTGAGGACCACCTCGGGCTTGTCGTCGCCCGGGGAAGTCTTGGTCAGCTTCGTTTTGCCGGTGAAGGTGAACTTGGCGTCCTCGCCGAGACCCTCGCCGTTCCAGCCTTCGACGTCGACCACGATGGTCTGGCCCGCGCCGATCTCGCCGAAGAGGATCTTCTCCGACAGCTGGTCTTCGATCTCGCGCTGGATCGTGCGACGCAGCGGACGCGCGCCGAGAACCGGGTCGAAACCGCGCTTGGCGAGCAGGCTCTTGGCCTGATCGGTCAGCTCCATCGCCATGTCCTTGTTCTTCAGCTGCTTCGAGACGCGGGCGATCATCAGGTCGACCATCATCACGATCTGTTCGCTCGTGAGCTGGTGGAAGACGATCACGTCGTCGATGCGGTTGAGGAACTCGGGCCGGAAGTGCTTCTTCAGCTCGTCGTTGACCTTGAGCTTCATCCGCTCGTAGTTCGAGCCCTCGGCGCTGGACTGGGTGAAGCCGAGGCCGACGGCCTTCGAGATGTCGGAGGTGCCCAGGTTCGAGGTGAAGATCAGCACGGTGTTCTTGAAGTCGACCGTCCGACCCTGACCGTCGGTGAGACGGCCGTCCTCTAGCACCTGCAGGAGGGTGTTGTAGATCTCCTGGTGCGCCTTCTCGATCTCGTCGAACAGCACCACCGAGAACGGCTTGCGGCGCACCTTCTCGGTGAGCTGGCCGCCCTCCTCGTAGCCCACGTACCCGGGAGGGGCACCGAACAGACGAGAAGCGGTGAAGCGGTCGTGGAACTCGCCCATGTCGATCTGGATGAGCGCGTCGTCGTCGCCGAACAGGAAGTTCGCCAGCGACTTGGCGAGCTCGGTCTTACCGACACCCGAGGGGCCGGCGAAGATGAACGAGCCCGACGGACGCTTGGGGTCCTTCAGACCGGCGCGAGTGCGGCGGATCGCCTTGGAGACGGCCTTGACGGCATCCTCCTGGCCGATGATCCGCTTGTGGATCTCGTCTTCCATGCGGAGCAGACGGGTGGTCTCCTCCTCGGTGAGCTTGAAGACGGGGATGCCGGTCCAGTTGGCGAGCACCTCCGCGATCTGCTCGTCGTCGACCTCGGCCACGACGTCCAGATCACCGGAGCGCCACTGCTTTTCGCGCTCGGCCCGCTTGGCGACGAGCTGCTTCTCCTTGTCGCGCAGACGCGCGGCCTTCTCGAAGTCCTGCGCGTCGATAGCGCTTTCCTTCTCCCGGCGAGCATCGGCGATCTTGTCGTCGAAGTCGCGCAGGTCCGGCGGAGCGGTCATCCGGCGGATGCGCATGCGCGCGCCCGCTTCGTCGATCAGGTCGATCGCCTTGTCCGGCAGGAACCGGTCGTTGATGTAGCGGTCGGCCAGGGTGGCAGCGGCGACGAGAGCGCCATCGGTGATGGAGACCCGGTGGTGCGCCTCGTAGCGGTCGCGCAGACCCTTGAGGATGTTGATGGTGTGTTCGACGGTCGGCTCGCCCACCTGCACCGGCTGGAAACGGCGTTCCAGGGCGGCGTCCTTCTCGATGTACTTGCGGTACTCGTCGAGGGTGGTGGCACCGATGGTCTGCAGCTCGCCACGGGCCAGCTTCGGCTTCAGGATCGAGGCCGCGTCGATAGCGCCTTCGGCAGCACCCGCGCCGACGAGCGTGTGCAGCTCGTCGATGAACAGGATGATGTCGCCGCGGGTGTTGATCTCCTTGAGCACCTTCTTGAGGCGCTCTTCGAAGTCACCGCGGTAGCGGCTGCCCGCGACCAGGGAGCCCAGGTCGAGGGTGTAGAGCTGCTTGTCCTTGAGGGTCTCGGGGACCTCGCCGTTGACGATGGCCTGTGCGAGGCCCTCGACGACCGCGGTCTTACCGACACCGGGCTCGCCGATCAGCACCGGGTTGTTCTTGGTGCGGCGCGAGAGCACCTGCATCACGCGCTCGATTTCCTTCGAGCGCCCGATGACGGGGTCGAGCTTGCCCTCCAGGGCCGCCTGAGTGAGGTTGCGGCCGAACTGGTCGAGCACCAGCGAGGTGGACGGAGTACCCGCCTCGCCGCGCGGACCGGCGCCCTCGACGGGCTCCTTGCCCTGGTACCCGGACAGCAGCTGGATGACCTGCTGACGGACACGGTTGAGGTCGGCACCCAGCTTGACCAGCACCTGGGCCGCGACGCCCTCGCCCTCGCGGATGAGGCCGAGCAGGATGTGCTCGGTACCGATGTAGTTGTGGCCGAGCTGCAGCGCCTCGCGCAGGCTCAGCTCCAGCACCTTCTTGGCACGCGGGGTGAAGGGGATGTGGCCGGACGGCGCCTGCTGGCCCTGCCCGATGATCTCCTCGACCTGGCTACGCACACCCTCCAGCGAGATGCCAAGGGACTCCAGCGACTTCGCCGCCACGCCCTCGCCCTCGTGGATCAACCCAAGCAGGATGTGCTCGGTGCCGATGTAGTTGTGGTTGAGCATCCGGGCCTCTTCTTGGGCCAGGACAACGACACGCCTCGCGCGGTCGGTGAACCTCTCGAACATCGCTCCCTCACTCTCCTGCTCCGACATTCTGGCAACAGACGCCGCAGTATGCTCGATACAACCTAGGGCGTCGGACCGACAACTTTCGCCGTCAGCCTGCCATGAAGCCCGGGGGTTGCGGCCCCCGCCATCCACTCTAGTTGGCAGGGGATTCCGCCGCCGCCGGTCCACCCTATTGAAGACCGGCGACAACATGGTCATTCACTCACAACGCGCACGTCGCGGCATTCGTTTCCGGTTCAGTTTTGCCTACAGCGAAATCGCGCCGGGGCGGGTTATCCGGTGAAGGGTGGGACGAATTCACAGGGCACCGCGGCCTGTCTGGCGGGGTCGAGGGCATTGAGGACGTGACCGGCCGCGCGTGGGCTGCCCGCGATGGCCAGGTGTTCGGAGTAGTCCTGCGCGCAACCGTCCTGCACGACGATCGAGGTGGCGTTCGGGCCGGGGACCAGGCCTGATGTGTGCGGTACGACCAGCTCGTCGATGGCGGAGACGATATTGGTGTAGGTGACCCTGGGGTCGTACACGCCGTCGGCGTTGAGCGCGTTCATGAAGGGCGTGCCGGTGAGCATCTGCCCGCAGGCCTGACACAGCGACGACGTGACCGCGTCGAACGCGGGACCGGCGCCGAGTGCCCGGCTGAAGTAGGCGATATCGCCCGCCCCGAACGCGTTGGTGCCGAGCCAGGGCGGCGCGATCCCGACGAGCTTGCCGACCTTGTCCGCGCCGCCGAGCCGCTTGATGTAGTAGTTGCCGACGATATTGCCCTGCGAATGGGCGATCAGGTCGACGCGCTCGGCGCCGGTGCGGGCCAGCACGCCGTCGACGAAGGCCGCGACCTCCGCCGCGCTCTGCTCGATGGGACGCATGCCGCCGATCGCCGAGAGCGGCCAGGGAAGGCCGTGGGCGCCGTAGGTGAGGGAGAAGACGCAATAACCCTCGTTGGCCAGCAGCGGGGCGTATACACCCCAGTTCGTCTGCCCTCCGCCGCCGGTGCCGTGCAGCAGGACCACCGGGTCGGGATGTTCGGGCGACGGGACGCAGGCCGGGTCGTTCGAGCCGGGTAGCGAGCCGCCCGGGTTGGTGAGCTCCGGGGGAATGCCGGCGAAGAAGTTGTAGTCGACCGGGAGGGACTGGGCCGACGCGGTGGCGGGCAGACAGGCGAACAGGGCCGCGGCCAGCACCAGGAGCGAACTACGTCGCATGAACGACTCCTCACTAGAACGTGTTCCACTTATCATGGAACACGTTCTAGTGATTGCGTGGCACTACCGGCCGGAAACCATCGACGCGGTGGCCGCCGTGGTCGTGGTCGACTTGCCCTCCTGCACGCCCGCGGCGAACAGCGCGCCGCACAGCACCAGGAACGCGGCGGCGTGCACCACCGCGCGGACGATGTTCCAGCGAACCCAGGCCGCCTCGAAATCCGCACGTACAGCGGCGGTATCGGCGATCGACGCGGGATCACCCGCCGCGACGAGCGCGTCGTTCAGCGGCACGTTCAGCCCCACGGTGACGGCGAACGCGATCACGTTGAGCGCCAACGCGATTCCGATCCAGATCAGCGTCGAGCGCTGGTCCTTACCGAGGTGCACCACAGCCGCCAACGCTGTGAAACCGACCGTGCCCATGAAGCCGAACATGAACCAGGGGTTGATGATCACGACATTGATCTTCTGCATGACATCGATCAGCGTGCGGTCGTCGGCGCGGGCCAGCGCGGGCATCACCGAGATCGCGTACGCGTAGAACACCCCGGCGATGAGTCCGGTACTGAGCAGGGCAAGCACCATGGTGGCCATCCGAACTGCGAACATGCGATGTCTCCTGACTCGTGGTCCGGAGCTTCGATCCCGCGCTCCGGTGATACGAGTAAGTCAACCGCCCAGCGCCCGTCCGCGAACATAGTTCAGGCGCTCACCGACCTACGTGAAGGTCTACATCCGGAAGTCTCGGCTTTACCCGTTCTCGGCCGCCTCGATCTGGACTGACCGGAGGGCGCGACGAAGGAGTGCCCGCAGGGAGGGAAGATCGAGGCCGACAGGCCGAGAACACGCGGCGCCCGCGCCGCAGATATCAGAGCTCGTGGTCGGAGATCAGGCCGCTCTGCATGGCCAGTGCGGCCAGCCGGGTGCGTTTCTGGTTCTGCGGCAGATTCTCCACCCCGAACTTCGCGAACAAGGCGCGCAGATGGGTTTTGATCGCGTCGATGGAGAGGAACAATTCCTCGGCGATCTGCTGATTCGACGCGGGCGTCGCGAATCCGGTGCCGTGTTTGTACGGACGGCACAGCGCGACCAGCACCGCGCGCTGAGTCTCGGTCAGTGAGCGCATCGTCGGGATGGACCCGGACGCGGTATGCGTGGCGTCGTCCACCACACCGCCGAAATCGAAGAAATGCACGAGCGTGGTCCCGACCCGAATCCGGTCGCCAGGGCTCAGCCTGCGCCGCCCGACCAGCCGCTCACCGTTGACGAAGGTGCCGTTACGGGAAAGTCCGTCATCGATGATGGTCCAGTGCGCACCGAGATGTTCGACCGCCGCGTGCAGACGCGAAACCTCGGCGTCCCACGCGAGCACGAGGTCGGCCTGCACATTGCGCCCGATGGTGACGCGCTGCTGCCCAGCCTCCAAGGCCAATTCATGCTGCTTACCGGTGTCGTCGGTATACCGCAAAAATGAGCTCACGTCGCGACACCGTCGGATACTCGAAACACCTTGCGCACGGCCATCAGTCTACGTCCCGAGCCCCCACTCCCGGCACAACCCCGACCCCTTGTTCCCCCACAAACTCGTTCCCCCACCAACGCAACCCCGCACGCCCCGACCTCGAGGAGGGGCAGGCAGGCGCAGCCTGCCGTTCGCGGCCGTCCCGTCGTTGAGGCGCCGTTGCGCAGGCGACGAAGGAGCAAGCAACGGTGCCTCAACGACGGGACCGGCGGGGCCGCGAACACGCGGCGCCCGCGCCGCCAAAAACTCAGCTCTTGCCGACTTCTTTGTTGTACGCCTCGGTGATTTCCGCCGAGATACGACCGCGGGCCGAGACCTTGTGGCCCTTACGGCGAGCCCATTCGCGAATTGCGGCGCTCTGTTCACGGTCCATGGAAACGCGGCTCTTGCCCTGCGGCGCCGGTGCACCGGCAGCCTTCACCCGGCGACGGCCACTCACACGGCGGGCGTTGGCGACCCACTCGTCCAGGCCTTCACGCAGGCGCGCCGCATTTGCGTCCGACAGATCGATCTCGTACGACACCCCATCGATAGCGAACTCGATGGTCTCGTCCGCGATGGACTCACCGTCGACATCGTCGATCAGGCTAACGGTGACCTTCTTTGCCATGAGATGAACGTCCTCTCGAAATCGTCAAGCCTGCCTCCAGGCCGAATACCCGAAGCAAGAATACCCCGAAATGCTAAATTTCCAACACGGGGTCTTCGCCCCATGAATTCACTGGTCAGCGACTAGTGGGTCGCACAATCGGGAACAGGATCGTTTCCCGGATTCCCGAACCCGTGAGTGCCATCAACAAGCGATCGATTCCCATACCGGTTCCGGTGGTCGGCGGCATGCCGTGTTCCATCGCGGTGAGGAAGTCTTCATCGAGCACCATGGCCTCGTCATCGCCTGCCGCGGCCAGCCTCGCCTGGTCGACGAAGCGTTCCCGCTGGATCACCGGGTCTACCAGTTCCGAATAGCCCGTTGCCAACTCGAAGCCGCGAACATAGAGGTCCCACTTCTCGGTGACACCGGACTTGCTGCGATGCTGACGGGTCAGCGGTGAAGTCTCGACCGGGAAGTCGCGAACGAAAGTCGGCGCGTAGAGCTTGTCGCCATACGCGTGCTCCCATAGTTCTTCGACCAGTTTCCCGTGGCCATAGCCCTTGCCGGAAGGAATTTCCAGACCCACCCGATCGGCGAGTGCGAGCAATTCCTCGACCGTGGTTTCCGGAGTGACCTCGACACCGATCGACTCCGACAGCGACGGATACATCTCGACGGTCGTCCACTCGCCACCGAGATCATATTCAGTGCCGTCGGCAAGTGTCACAAGGAGGGTGCCGAATGCCTCTTGCGCGACTTCCTGGATCAATTCCCGGGTCATCGTCGCCGAGTCGTCATAGGTGCCGTAGGCCTCGTAGGTTTCCAGCATCGCGAACTCGGGCGAATGGGTCGAGTCCGCGCCTTCGTTGCGGAAGTTCCGGTTGATCTCGAAGACCTTCTCCAGGCCGCCGACCACGCAACGCTTGAGGAACAGCTCCGGCGCGATACGCAGGAAAAGGTCCATGTCCAGCGCATTGGAATGGGTCACGAACGGGCGCGCGGCGGCGCCGCCGTGGATGGTCTGCAGCATCGGGGTCTCGACCTCGAGGAAACCACGGCGCTCGAGCGCGTTGCGCAGCGCACGGACCACATTCACGCGGGTACGGGCCATTTCCCTGGCCTCCGGACGCACGATCAGGTCGACATAGCGCGCACGGACGCGCGACTCCTCGTTCATCTCCTTGTGCGCCACCGGCAGCGGGCGAAGCGACTTGGCCGCCATCGACCAGGAATCGGCCATCACGCTCAATTCGCCGGTGCGCGAGGAGATGACCTCGCCCTGCACGAACACGAAGTCACCGAGGTCGACATCGGCCTTCCAGGCCGCCAGCGCGTCGGCACCGACACCGTTGAGGCTGATCATCGCCTGCAGCTTGGTGCCGTCGCCTTCCTGCAGCGTGGCAAAGCACAGCTTGCCGGTATTACGAACGAAAATGACGCGTCCCGCGATACCGGCCTGCAGACCGGTCTGGGTGTCGGCTTCCAGATCCGGGTAGGCGGCACGGATTTCGGCCAGCGTGTGGGTGCGCGGCACCACCACCGGATAGGCCTCACCACCCGCGGTGAGCAGCCGTTCGCGCTTGTCCCGGCGAATCCGCATCTGCTCGGGAACATCGATGTCCACAGCGGAAGTGGCGGCGCGGCCAGGTGCGGCGGGGTTAGGAGTGCTCACGTCCGACAACATTAGCGGTCCCCAAAATTGGATTTGCCCCCGCTCCCCCGCCTCCCCGCGAATTCAGCGGGCCGTCCGGAAGTTCGCCAGTCAGCTCTCGGCCTCACGTCATGCGGGTGCAACTCGGAGGTGGCAGGGGAGTTACCCATGTCCTCACGAAATCAGTGAGGCACTTCACAATTCGTGCACTGTGCTTACAGCGAAGCCAGCGCATCCAACTCACGGGCGAAATGCGGGACGCCGATGCCGACCGTCAACAACCCCGCCGACTTCAACGCCTGGTACCCGCCGATCACATCGCTGGCCCGGTGCAACCCCAACTCCTGCAAGGCGGCCGCGGCCAAACTCGACGTGTACCCCTCCGAGCAGAAAACGATCCACTCCACATCATGATCAACGGCGAGGGACAACCGTGCCGACGAGGTCGGATCCAGCCGCCATTCCAGGACATTCCGCTCGATCACCAGCGCGCCGGGGAGCGAGCCTTCGCGCACCCGCTGGGCGGCGGGCCGGATGTCGACCAGAATCGCGCCACGCTCCAGCGCCGCGGCCACGTCGTACACATACACCCGATCCAATCGCGCGCGAGCGTTCTCGAGCATCTGATCAATCGACAAACGGCTCATCACAGATCACCTTCGGGCTGGTCGGTGAGGACGGTTTTGGTTCGGCGCAACGTGCCGTGGCCGGTCACTTCGTAATACGACATCGCCGACAACGGCGGGGAATAGGCGTGCACGCTCAAGGTGGGATCCAGCGGGCCGACGGATTCGGCGGCGGCGGGCGCGCGCACCACGTCGTGCACCCAGCCGATCGGGAACGATGCCTGATCACCCGCGGCGAGCGTGCGCCTGCGTAACTCCGAACCATTCCAGCGGTATTCCGAGAGGGCACCGCTGAGCACGGTCAGCGCGCCGAGCGAGCCGGCGTGATCGTGCAAATCGGTGAATTTGCCCGGCGTCCAGCTGATCAGCCAGACATCGACCTCGTCGTCGTGGGAAAGACGGGCCGCCCAGCGTTGGTCGGCAGGCCAGATGCCGTCGGCGGGCAGGAGGTGGTCGTAGCGGCCGGAGAGCACGTCTTCGGCGCCTTCGTCGGTGAGTCGCAGCAGGTCAGCGGGACGCAACCGGGTCGGCAATGCCGAGGCGATCGCCCGGTCGAGCGGGGGCGTCGCGGAGTATTCGTCACGTGCGGACGGAAGGGAAAGGACAGAAGAACGCATGAGCGCATCTCCAGGAGGTGAGAATCGGTCGAGGGAAAACGTCAGCCTCGAACGGTCGAGGCAGATTAGCCTCGACAACACTCCTGGGTGCTCACACGGAAGATCACGAGCGATAGTTTAGCAGACACTACTTTTTGTTGCGCTCGTAGACATGGCGCAGACCGGTCAGCGTGAGGTGCGGCACGTGCTGGTCGATCGTTTCCGACTCCGGCACGATCAGCGGCGCGCCCGCCCCCGTGGCCACGACGGTGACATCGGTGCCGGCGAACGCGTCGAATTCGTCGCGGATGCGGTCGACCAGGCCGTCGACCAGCCCGGCGAAGCCGAAAATCGCGCCGGATTGAATGCACTCCATGCTGTTCTTGCCCACCACCGAACGCGGCCGCGCCAGCTCGACGCGGCGCATCGCACTGCGTTCCACCAGCGCCTCGGCCGAGATCTCCACACCGGGCGCGATCACGCCGCCGAGGAATTCCCCCTTGGCCGAAACCAGGTCGACGCAGATCGCGGTGCCGAAATCGACGACGATCGCGGGCCCGCCGAAACTACGGAAGGCGGCCAGGCAGTTGACGATGCGGTCGGCGCCGACTTCCTTCGGATTGTCGACCAGCAGCGGAATGCCTGTTCGCACCCCGGGTTCCACCAGCACGTGCGGTACATGCGACCAGTACCGCGCGAGCATGGCGCGCAGTTCGCGCAGCACCGGAGGCACGGTCGACAGCGCCGAGACGCCGGCGATCTGGTCGAGGTCGTCGCCGACCAGGCCGCGCACCTGCATCGCGAACTCGTCGGCGGTGATCAGCGGATTGGTGTGAATCCGCCAGTGCCGCACCAGTTTCGCGTGTTCACCGCTACCGGAGAACAGGCCGAGCTCGATCCCGGTGTTGCGGACGTCGATCGTCAGCAGCATTGCTCCAGCCCCCCGCCGCGCTCAGGCGAACGACAGGGAACGTGGTGAGGTGAGGCCGGAGCCCTCCGGCGCGTGCGCGGGGTCGCTGCCCAGCTCCACCGGACGGTTGCGGTCGTCGACGAAGACCACCTTGGGGTCGTAGTCGCGGACCTCGGCCTCGTCCATCTGGCCGTAGGCGATGAGGATGACCAGGTCACCGGGGTGCACCAGGTGGGCGGCGGCACCGTTGATGCCGATCACGCCCGAACCGCGCTCGCCCGCGATCACGTAGGTCTCGAGGCGGGCGCCGTTGTCGATGTCGACAATGCAGACCTGCTCACCCTCGAGCAGATCGGCGGCGTCGAGCAGGTCCTGGTCGACGGTCACCGAGCCGACATAGTGCAGGTCGGCATGGGTCACGGTGGCCCGGTGGATCTTCGACTTCATCATGGTGCGCAACATCGTCGTCGCCTTTCAGTGCGCCTGCGAGGCAGGTAGGGAGTTCGCGTCGGGGTGCCCATCGATCTGGGCGCCGAGTACAACGGGAGCGTTGTCGATCAGGCGGGTGTCGCCGAGTGTGGCGGCGACCAGCAGGCGGGCGTTGCCCGCGGTGGGAGCCGGACCCAGGTTCGAGTCACGCAGTTCGAGGTAGTCGACAGCGAGGCCGTCGACCGCGTCGAGGACCGAGCGGGCGGTCTGGACAACCGCGTCAGGGCCGAGACCGGCGGCATGGCGGCCCGCGGCGAGTGCGGCCGACAGCGCGAGCGCCGACTCGCGCTGGGTGGCGTCGAGGAAGCGGTTGCGCGAGGAGAGCGCGAGGCCGTCGGGCTCGCGGACCGTCGGGTAGGCGACGATCGTGGCGTCCATGTTCAGGTCGCGCACCATCTGCCGGATCAAGGTGAGCTGCTGGTAGTCCTTCTCCCCGAAATACGCCTCGGAGGCGTGGGTGATGTTGAGCAGCTTGGCGACAACGGTGAGCATGCCCGCGAAGTGCGTCGGCCTGCTGCCACCTTCGAGCTCGGCACCGAGCGGGCCGGGCTGGACCGTGGTGCGCATGCCGTCCGGGTACATGTCGGAGACGGTCGGCGCGAAGACCAGGTCGACGCCCTCGGTGCGGAGCAGTTCGAGGTCGGCGTCGAGGGTGCGCGGATAGGCGTCGAGGTCTTCGTTCGCGCCGAACTGCAGCGGGTTGACGAAGATCGAGACGATCACGACCTGGTTGGCGAGCTTGGCCTGGCGGATGAGCGCCAGATGACCCTCGTGCAGCGCGCCCATGGTCGGCACGAAACCGACCGTGCGCCCGGCGCCGCGCAGTGCCTTGGCGACGGTGTCGAGCACCTCGGGGTTGTGGTGCACGGTCAGGACGCCCGCCTTGAAGGCGCCGGTGGCGCGCGCGCCGCCCTGGTGGTGATGCACTTCTCGGGGTTCCATCAGTGGCCTTCCTTGGCGAGGAGCTCCAGCAGTGCCGGATCGGTGTGTGCGAGTTCGGCGGTGCGCAGCGAGTTGGCGCGGTAGGCCTCGGCCAGGCGGTCGTCGACCTGCCCGAGCGCGGCGAGGTGGGCGGCGACGGCGTCGACATCGCCGCGGGCGACCGGGCCGGTCAGCGCGGCCTGGCCGCGGCGCAGCGCGTTGTCGAGTGCGGCCGAGGCGAGGGGGGCGAGCAGACGTTCGGGCAGGCCGCCGGGCTGATCGTCGACCAGCGGCTGGCCGAGCAGGCCGGGGCCGGAGAGGGATTCGCGCAGGGCCGCAACAGCGTCGACGATGACCGTGACCAGGTGATTGCTGCCGTGGGCGAGAGCGGCGTGATAGAGCGAACGCTGGTCTTCCTCGACGCGAACCGGTTCGCCGCCCATCTCGATCACCAGTGCCTGCGCGATGGCGTAACCGACCTCGTCGGCGGCGGTGACGCCGAAGCAGGCGTTGGCGAGGCGGGCGATGTCTTCGTCGTGGCCGGTGAAGGTCATGGCGGGGTGGATCGCGAGGCCGAGCGCGCCCTGTTTCGTCAGCGGCTCGAGAATCGCGACGCCGTTCGCGCCGGAGGTGTGCACAACGATGGTGCCGGGGCGGACCACGTTCGCACCGGCGAGGCCGCGGACCAAACCCGCCAGTTCGGCGTCGGGAACCGCGAGCAGGAGTAGTTCACTGCGCTGGGCGATCTGCTCGATCGGCAGAACCTGGGCCTCGGGCAGGCGGGTACGGGCGCGATGCACCGAGGCGTCGGAGATCGCGGCGACACCGAAGACCACGTGGCCGGCTCGCTCGAGCGCTACGCCGAGTGCGGAACCCACTCGTCCCGCCGAGACGATTCCTACCGTCAGTCGTGCGGGCGCTGGGTCAACACTCGAATTCGCGCCATCAGGGTTGACACTTCTCGAGGTCAACGTTGTCCTCTCGATTGCGTTCCAGTCCCGCGGTGCGGGTACCAGACGTTCCGAGTCGAGGATAGAGGGGTTTGTGGGCGAGGCGCCATCACCCCCCACCGTGATCTAGCTCGCTGTCCCGCCTCTCCGCGTCTTCAGGCCAGATCTAGGTGGTGTGAACTGTCGCGTTGGCGGCCGGCGGTCAGGTGGGGTGGTGCGTTTGCTCGTGCCCGGGGAGTTACCCATGTTCTTGCGAAATCAGTTGTTGCGTTCTTGCGAAATCAGGTGGTGCGTTAGCGGGTGGATTCTGATTCCAGGTTGGCCATGATGTCGGCCACCGATAGGCGGGCGGTGCCTTCGGTTTCGGCGCGGCGGCGTCGGCGGGAGGTCGTGCCGACCGGCGGGGCCTTGTCGGGGAGCGTGGCCGGGGGCCGGGTGGGCTCTGGGTCGGCCGTGGCCGCGGGTGCCGCGGTGGGTTCGGCTGTCGCGACCGGGACCGGCTCGGCGGCAGCGGGTTCGGCTGTGGCGACCGGGACCTGCGCGGCGGAGGGGTCGGCGGGAGCGGGGGACGACGACTCGCCGTTGGGGGTGGGCTCGGTCGGGAGGGTTTCCATTACCTGGCGGGTGTTCGGCGAGGACAGGCGAGGCGGGGGTGTCTTTCCCGACGGGTTGGACGGCGCGGCGGGCTGCGCTGCGGCGGCCGCCTGCTGGGTTTCGGCGTATTCGTCGAGCTGGACGGCCGAGGTTTCGGCGGTGACCGGGTCGTCGTAGGGGTCGGCGAAATTGGCCGAAACTGGTTGCATGAAGACGGGTTTCAGTGCGCTGGGCGGTTGCTGCCACGGACCGAACCAGGCGGCCGTGGCATCCTCGGGGCTAACGTCGAAATCGTGGTCGGACTCGTCGAAGGCATTGAAGCCACCGGCGGGCAACGCGTCGATCCGCACGGCATCGGCCTGTAGCGCCAGTTGCTCGTCGGGTAGCGCGCCCTCGAAAAGGACCTGCAGATTCTGGCGCAGCAGGGTCAGCTCGGCGCGCAGCGCCGCGATTTCGGAGGAGTCGGCGCCGACTTCGGCCCGCACCCGCGCCTCGACACCCATCTCGTACTCACGGCGCGCGTTGATCTCGCGCTCGAGCTGCAACTCGTACACTGTCTGCAGATCGCGCACCTTCGCCTTGTCCACGGCCGCGTCCTTGCGGTAGCGGGTTGCCGCGAGCGCGCCGATCACCGCTGCCCACAGGGCTGCTACCAGGCCGATCCGGACGTACTGGACGTTTTCGCTGAAGATCAGGAAAACACTGGCCGTCAGACCGAGCAGGATGAGGAAACCGACGAAGAATTTTCCCGCGTCGTCCCGCCGTCGTCGGGGCGCCGTGCTGCGGGAGGGTGAAACCATGAGGGCCAGGGTAGCCGGAATCGGCTGGTCGGCCCACCAAAGTCCGCGGTGATTCCATTCGCAAGTTGCTATGTGGTAGCGGGGTCCTCGTGCGGGTCCTCGGGTGCCCGGCAGCAATACTCCAGCCACAAAGCCGCAGCAACCAGGGCTGAACCGGCCAGCAGACCGACCACCGCGCCCGGCGAATCGGTAGCAGCCGCTGCCACGGTCCCGCGCTGTGGGAAAACCCACAGCAGAAATCCCAGCCACACACCGGCAGCCAGCGAACCCACCTGCAGCGACGCCTTCGCCAGTGCCACACCCCTGGCGACGTTGATCGGATGCATCTGACCCGAGCCGTCGCCGATCTGATCATCGGCGATCTTGGCCTTGATCGCGAAACCGAGCGCCGCCTCGATCGCGGCGACCGGCAGCAGCGAGGCACCGGCGGCCACCGAGATCGACGGGAAGTTCGAATAGGCGAACCGGGTGGCGACCCAGGCGACCGCCGCGGCCATCACCACGTTCAGCGCGAGGTCGAGTACCCGGGTGGGTTTCAGCACGAGTCGGCACTTTCGTCGCGTAGCACCAGATCGGTGCGGACCACGCCGTCCTTTTCCGCCGGTTCGAGTCCGGCGAGCAGCTCCGCGATCGGGCGCGCGACCCCGTCGACGAGCAGATGCGCGGACGGTTCGACGGCCAGCCACGGGATGAGCACGAAGGCCCGGTTATGGGCCTGCGGGTGCGGCAGGATCAGGGTGGGGTCGGTGTCGCGGGCGATCGCCGTGCCGGTGTCGTCGGTGCACTGGACCACGTCCACGTCGAGGGTGCGCGCACCCCAGCGGATCTCGCGCACGCGGCGCGCCACCTGCTCGAGCTCCTGACCGAAACGCAGCCAGGCGTAATCGTCGAAAGCCGGATCCTCCGCTGTGACAACAGCATTGAGGAAATCATCTTGGTCGACGCCACCCCACGGCGCGGTCGTGTAGACCGGCGAAACCGCAACGACCCGCTCCCCCAGCGCGTCGAGCACGCTGCGCAGATGCGCGAGCCGATCGCCCAGATTCGAGCCGATCGAGAGCACCGCGCGAGTCATCGCCGCGACTCCGGGGCCACCGTGCGAAACCGGGTGGCCACCACGCGCACGTCGGTGAACGTGTGCGGGATCGGCGCCGACGGCTTGTGCACGACCACCTCCACCGCCTCGATCCGCGGGTCGGCCATCACGTCGTCGGCGATCTCGGAGACCACCGTTTCGATCAGATCGCGGGGCGGACCGGTCACGATCCGCACGGCCCGCTCGGCGAGGGCGCCGTAGTCGACGGTGTCGGCGAGATCGTCGGACGCGGCGGCCGCGGCGAAATCGACCCACACTGTCAGATCGACAATGAATTCCTGGCCGTCACGTCGCTCGAAATCGAATACACCGTGCCTGCCGAACGCGGTGAGCCCGCGCAGCTCGATCCGCGAAGAGGCGGCCCTACCAGCAGGCGGCGGCAGCAGAGGCCAGTTCATCGGATAGCTCCTCGGACGGTGACTCGGATGCCTGCGGCCGGGACGAGGTGAACCCCGTAGGCAGTCGCCTGGCCGGAACGGGCGGCAGCGGCGGTCACCGAGTGGCTCCTCGTGTGGCAGCAGCCCGCAATTCGGTGGCTCGGCGCCAGGCGTCGACGACGGCGATCGCGTCGAGCGAAGCGCGGACGTCGTGAACTCGCACGCCCCAGGCGCCGTGGGTGGCCGCGAGGGCGGACAGCGTGGCGGTGGCGGTTTCGCGGCCGTCGGGCGGGCGGGGGCCGGACTCGTCAGCCAGGAGGGCACCGAGGAAGCGTTTGCGGGAGGCGCCGATCAAGATCGGAAAACCGCCTGCCAGCAGTTCCGGGAGGGCAGCCAGAAGTTCCCAGTTGTGTTCGGCGTTCTTGGCGAAACCTAGGCCGGGGTCGAGGATCAGCCGGTCCGGGGTGACTCCCGCGGCGACAGCCAGGTCGACCTGGGCGGTGAGTTCGGCGCGGACCTCGGCGACCACGTCGCCGTAGTGGTCGGCGGGGCCGGTGTGCCGGTAGTCGGCGTCGGCCCGCCAGTGCATGAGGATCCACGGCACGCCTGCTTCGGCGACGACCTTCACCATGTTCGGGTCGGCGCGGCCGCCGGAGACGTCGTTAACCACCGAGACCCCTGCCGCCAGCGCGGCCTCGGCGACCTCGGCACGCATGGTGTCGACGCTGGTCGGCACACCCGCGGCGACCAGCCCGCGGATCACCGGAGCGACCCGGGCGGCCTCGGCGGCGGGATCGACCCGGTCGGCACCCGGCCTGGTGGATTCACCACCCACATCGACGATATCGGCGCCCGCCTCGTACAGCTCGACACCGTGCGCAATCGCGAGTTCGGGATCGAGGTAGCGACCGCCGTCGGAGAAGGAATCAGCGGTCACATTGACCACGCCCATGACCACACACGAACGGCGGTCACGGGCGGTCACCAGTGGCTCGCTCATTTGCGCAGGATCAGGTCCAGCGCCTCGGATCGCGAGGCGGCATCGGTCTGCAGCTGGCCGCGCACGGCCGAGGTGGTGGTGCTCGCGCCGGGCTTGCGGATTCCCCTCATGGCCATGCACAGGTGCTCGGCCTCGACCACCACAATCGCGCCGCGCGGATCCAGCCTGCGCATCACCGCGTCGGCGATCTGGCTGGTCAGCCGCTCCTGTACCTGCGGACGCTTGGCGTAGAGATCGACGACGCGGGCCAGCTTGGACAGCCCCGTCACCCGGCCGTGCGCGCCGGGGATGTAGCCGACGTGCGCGACGCCGTGGAACGAGACCAGGTGGTGCTCGCAGGTGGAGAACATCGGGATGTCACGGACCAGCACGAGTTCCTGGTGACCCTCGTCGAACGTGGTCGCCAGCACCGCGTCGGGCTCGGTGTAGAGCCCGGCGAACATCTCCCGGTAAGCACGCGCCACGCGCGCGGGCGTGTCGCGCAGACCGGGGCGGTCCGGGTCCTCGCCGACGGCGAGCAGCAGCTCACGCACCGCGTTCTCGGCGCGCACCTGATCGAACGGCCTACCGGTCGCCAGCGCCGTCAGCACCGACGGACTGGTCGCACCCAGCTCACCTGCCGGATCGAGATCCTGCTTGTTGGCCGACAACTTCTCCGCACCTCCGTGATATTTGCGGCTGGCGCCGCGGGTTCTCGGCCCTGTTCCCCGCCTCTTCCCTCCCTCCGGGCACTCCTTCGTCGCACCCTCCGCTCAGTCCAGAGGCGGGCGGGTGCGAGAACCAGAGCCGAAAGCCGGCGACCACCCGACATTCGACGGCGAGCGTAATCCGAGAACCAGTGCCGAACGCCGGTACTTGTCCGGCGTTAGACGTTCGAGCGTAGTTGGCCACCGGTCAGCGGCGGCCGTTCGGCCCTTCCCAGTCTTTGTTGTCCTGATCGGCGTCACGCACGGGCGGCTGTGGCTGGGCACCCCACGGCTGGAAGCCGTCGCTGGCGTGCCGCGGCTGCTGCTGCTCGGGCCGACCCCAGGCACTGCCCTGGTCCTGTGGCGGTTGCGGCTGCTGCTGCGGGGGCTGCTGCTGCGGGGGCTGCTGCTGCGGTACCTGCTGCTGCTCCTCGCGTGGCGGCCAACCGGGAGCCGACCATCCGGCCGGTGCGCCGTAGTCGGGCCGCGAACCGTGCGTCCCCGACTGCCGGGGGAACGCCTGGGTCGGCGCGGCGGGCAGCGGGTAACCGGCCGCGGGCGGTGCGGGCTGGCCATAAGGCTGGCCGGGGAAGCCGTTGGGCTCGACCGGCGGCACCCCGTTGGGCACCGGCACCGGCACCGGCGCTGGCTGCACCGGCGGCCACGGCTCGCCGCGCTCCACGGCCAGCTCGCCCGGCGTCTTCACCGGCGGCTTGTCCGACGGATGCCGGTCACCGAAATCGTTGAACGCGGTGATCCGCGGACGCTTCTCGACACCGGCCAGGATCGTCTCGAGATCCTTGCGGTGCAGCGTCTCGCGCTCGAGCAGCGCGGTGGCCAGCGAGTCGAGCTGCTCGCGGTATTCGCTCAGGATCGACCATGCCTCGGTGTGCGCGGCCTCGATGAGGTTGCGCACCTCCTCGTCGATCTCGCGGGCGACCTCGTGCGAGTAGTCCGACTGCACGCCCATCGAGCGGCCGAGGAACGGGTCGCCCTGCTCCTGGCCGTAGCGCACGGCGCCGAGACGGGCACTCATGCCGTACTCGGTGACCATGCCGCGGGCGATCTTGGTGGCCTGGTCGATATCGGAGGACGCGCCGGTGGTCGGCTCGTGGAACACCAGTTCCTCGGCGGCGCGGCCACCCATCGCGAAGACCAGCCGGGAGATCATCTCCGAGCGGGTCATCAGGCCCTTGTCGTCCTCGGGCACCGTCATGGCGTGACCGCCGGTGCGGCCGCGGGCCAGGATGGTGACCTTGTAGACGGGCTCGATATCGGGCATCGCCCAGGCCGCCAGGGTGTGGCCGCCCTCGTGGTAGGCGGTGATCTTCTTCTCGTGCTCGCTGATGATGCGGCTCTTGCGGCGCGGACCACCGATGACGCGGTCGACCGACTCCTCGAGCGATTCGCCGGTGATGACCGAACCGTTCTCGCGGGCGGTGAGCAGCGCGGCCTCGTTGATGACGTTGGCCAGATCGGCGCCGGACATGCCGACGGTGCGCTTGGCCAGGCCCTCGAGGTCGGCTTCCTGCGAGATCGGCTTACCCGCCGAGTGCACCCGCAGGATCGCGCGACGACCGGCCAGGTCGGGATTGCCGACCGGGATCTGCCGGTCGAAACGGCCAGGACGCAGCAGCGCGGGGTCGAGGATGTCGGGCCGGTTGGTGGCCGCGATCAGGATGATGTTGGAGCGATCGCCGAAGCCGTCCATCTCGACCAGGAGCTGGTTGAGGGTCTGCTCGCGCTCGTCGTGACCGCCGCCGAGGCCGGCACCGCGCTGGCGGCCGACCGCGTCGATCTCGTCGACGAAGATGATGCACGGGCTGTTCTGCTTGGCCTGCTCGAACAGGTCGCGCACGCGGGAGGCGCCGACACCGACGAACATCTCGACGAAGTCCGAACCGGAGATGGTGAAGAACGGCACCCCGGCCTCACCCGCGACCGCGCGGGCCAGCAGCGTCTTACCGGTTCCGGGCGGCCCGTAGAGCAGCACGCCCTTGGGGATCTTCGCGCCGAGCGCCTGGTAACGAGCCGGATTCTGGAGGAAGTCCTTGATCTCGTAGAGCTCTTCGACGGCCTCGTCGGCACCGGCCACGTCCTGGAACGTGGTCTTCGGCATGTCCTTGGTCAGCAGCTTGGCTTTGGACTTACCGAAGCCCATCATGCCGCCGCGACCACCACCCTGCATGCGCGACATCACGAAGATGAACAGGCCGACCAACAGCACCATCGGCACGATGAACAGCAGCAGCTGCGAAAGCCAGCTCTCCTGCTTGACCACGGTGTCGTACGGCGCACCGGACTTCTGCACGGCGGCAAGGATCTGCGCGGAGGTCTCCCCACCACTGGGGTATTTGGCGACGATCTTGGCGTTGTTGCTCGTGGCTTCGTTGCCGTTGTTCAGTTCGATGCGGAGCTGCTGCTCCTTGTCATCGATCTGCACGTTCTTGACGTTCGCTTTGTCTTCGAGCTGGGTCAGCGCAACGGAAGTGTCGACACTCTCCCAGCCGCGCGTGTCATCGCTGAGAAAGCTGAACAGCCAGATCATGAGCATGATGCCCGAGATGATCGCCAAAGTGCGAAACACTGTCTTGCGGTTCATAGAGCGTCGGCCGGACGGCCCAGTCCTTTCCGGTTATTTCTCCGGGTGTGCCTAGCGAAGCGTCGAGATCGGCGGGTTTCGGATGCGGACATGCCACGTTACCGCGTACGGTCTAGTTCGATACATCGCGCAGTTCGGCTGCTGGTGCAGTTGCACTGGTAAACGGCCGAAGAACGCAAGAGGTTCCCGAACGCTCCGACCGGGTTGTGGCAAGTGGCCACAATCATGTCATGCCCGCCTTATCGTGGGCGACGACACAACTACAGCGCAGGGGGTATAGACATCGTCGAGCTACGAACACCCACAGCGATTCTGCGCCACGGCGGTGGACGGCTCGTCGTCCTCCGGCCGGGTACCGACGGCGAACGTGTTCTCGACGTTCCCATTGCCGACCTGCTCAAGGTGCGCCTCAATCGGCGCGCCGACGAAGCGGTGGTGATCGAGATCTATCTGCGTTATCCCAC
The DNA here is from genome assembly GCF_052814245.1 of Nocardia sp. IBHARD005. NCBI lineage: Bacteria > Bacillati > Actinomycetota > Actinomycetes > Mycobacteriales > Nocardiaceae > Nocardia > Nocardia sp. IBHARD005. Next base: position 440,188 of record NZ_CP199935.1, on the reverse strand, counting down.
GGCGGTCCTCACCGGTGTTCCCGCCGACCGCACTCCCCTCCCGGTGCTCATCGCCGAGCACGACGTGCCCGCCGCCCTCGGCATCGTCGACCGGATCAACGACCAGATCATGGCGACCAAGCGCATCGACGTGGCCGCGCCGGATCTCACCCCGCCCGCTCCCGAGTGGAGCAAGTCGGGTCCCACCCGCGCCGATGTCGAGCGCGCCGTGCGCCGGATGGCGCCGCGCAAAGACGCCCGATCGGCCGTCACCGCGCTGAACCGGTATGTCACCCCCGATGAATACGTCTTGGAAACCGCCATCGCCGTGGCCACCCCGCCCGCGGGATCGGGCACCGGCCTGCTCGCGGCGACCACCTCCCGGGTGCTGTTCATCTCCATCGGCAGCGGCGAGCGCTATGCCTTCGAATTGGCGGTGGCCGCGATTCTCGGCGCCCGCACCGTCGAGGGCGCGCGCTCGGCGCCGGGCGAGGTCGATACGCGCCACGGTGGATCGGGCATCGACATCAACGACGGCAATCGCACCCTGCATTTCGCGGGCGTGGATCGCGCCGATACCGAGCGTGTCACCTGCGCGGTGAACTTCGCCGTCCGCAGGCAGGCCGCCGACGGTGCCGCCGGACCCGCCGACCCGGGTGTCAACCAGCTCTACGCGGAGTGGGAATTACTGGTCGAGCGGCATTCACTCGGCATGGTCGACGACACGCAATTCCAGCGCTACGGCCGCGGGATTCTGCGCAGCCTGTAATCACCGGCGGCCGAACCGAATACTCAATTCGGTTCGGCCGCTTCGGTTTCCGCCTTCTGCTCCGGCTCGTTGAGCTCGATACGGCGCCACGGGCTGGTGGGACGGGTCCACAGCCGCACCAATTCCATCCGCCGGTCCACGCCGCCGCTCTTCAATTCCGCGAGGTCCTCGGTGGCCTGCCAGTAGGTCCAGCCGGTGAGGTAGGCGTCGCCGAACTGGCGCCAGTTGCGGTAGCGGCGCTGCGCGGGGACCAGCGCGCGCATGCAGTACTCCCACGCCACGTCGGCGTCGATGTAACCCGCGGTGAACGCCATGCGGGCCACCGCCACGACGCGGGCCAGGTCCCAGGCGTGGATGTCGTTGGGTAGTGGGCGCGATAGGTGGTCGGTGAAGCCGATCTTGATGGCCTGGGCCCAGATGTCGTAGTCGCGGACCAGCGCCTCGGGGTTGTCCATCCCCCGAAACGAACCGACCTGACGGAGAAACGCGCGCTGCTTGTCGGCACGCTCACCGAAACGGTCACGCTCACTGGCATTGACCGAGGCCATCACCAGCGGGTGCACCAGCGAATACAGCGGTCCGTGCATGCCCTCGAGCAGCTGCTCCATCGAGGCGCGGGCTTCGGTGCCGTCGGTGATGCCCCAGGCACCGGTGAGGGTGTCGATGGCGAGTTCACGGCGGTCGCCGAGCGGGTGCTCGCGTTCGGGGCCGAGCAGCATCGCGTCGTGGAAGGCGTCCCAGCGCGTGGAGTAGAAGGCACCGAGGGCGAGTGCGCGCAGTTCGTCGTCGCTCACCCCCGCGCCCGACCAGTGATCTTCTTCGCGCTCATCTAGTTCCGGGTAGGGAAAAGTGGTCAGCGCTGGTACTCCCCTGGCAGGCATGCGGCCGAGTCTAGTGCGGTGACCGCGATCACGGGCGGCCTGCGAATCTCACGTGGGTTACGAGATTTTCAGATCCGCTTATCCTTCGCCTGTCGTGTCATGGCTCACAGGTCTATGGTTCTGTCATGTGTAGAAATATCACCGTCTTGCGTGGTCTGGAGCCTGCCGCCACCGAGCAGGAGATCTACGCTGCCGCCTTGCAATATGTGCGCAAAGTCGGCGGCATCTCCGGCCTGAGTAGCGCCACCAAACCCGCCGTCGACAAAGCTGTCGCGGCCATCGCCGCGGCGACCACCGCGCTGCTGGCGGAGCTGCCCGATCGGCGGGTCCCGCCCCCTACCGAGCCGCCACTGCGCCGGATCGCCGCGCGCGAGAACGAGGTCAGCGAGACCTCGTAGAATCGGCACACTCGCAGAACTGCAACGTGTTCTACTTGACCTGCCCAGAAACGCCGCTTTCTCTGGTCGCGCCGCGATAGCCGGTGAATCGAATTCAGTAGACGCACGAGGAGAACGACCAGTGAGCGACCTCGACAAGACCGCCGCGGTGATCGAAGTACACAATCCGGCGACAGGCGAACTCGCCGGTACCGTGCCGGTCACGACGCCGGACGAGGTGGCGGCCGCGGTGCGGGAACTGCGTCTTTACCAGCCCGAATGGGAAGCGATCGGGCCGGCGGGCCGCAAGACGTGGCTGCTGAAGATGCAGGACTGGCTGATCGATAACACCGAGCACCTGGCCGCGGTGCTGCAGTCCGAGACCGCCAAGCCGCGGGTCGACGCGATCATCGATCCGGCGTTCGCGGTCGACATCCTCGGCTACTACGCGCGCCGGGCGGGCAAGTTCCTCGCCGACGAGCACCCCTCCCCGCACAGCCCGCTCGCGCGGGTGAAATCGCTGACCCTCGCCTACCGGCCCTATCCCGTGGTCGGGGTGATCACGCCGTGGAACTTCCCGCTCGCGATGCCCGCGATCGACGTGTTCCCGGCGCTGGCTGCCGGGGCCGCGGTGATCCTCAAGCCGTCGGAGGTGACGCCGCTGTCCGCGGTGGAGCTGGCCCGCGGCTGGGCCGAGATCGGCGCCCCGCCGGTGTTCAAGGTGGTCACCGGCGCCGGGGCGACCGGCGCGGCCGTCGTCGAGAACGCCGACTACATCCAGTTCACCGGGTCCACCGCGACCGGCCGCAAGATCGCGGCCACCTGCGCGGAGCGGATGGTGCCCTACAGCCTCGAGCTCGGCGGCAAGGACCCGGCGATCGTGCTCGCTGACGCCGACATCGACCGCGCCGCGCACGGCATCGCCTTCGGCGGCATGTTCAACGCCGGGCAGGTGTGCATCTCGGTCGAGCGGGTCTACGTCGAGGCGCCGGTCTACGACGAGTTCGTCGCGAAGCTGACCGCGGCGGTCGCCGCGCTGCGTCAGGGCGCCGACGGGCGCGAGTCGAAGTACGACGTCGGCGCGCTGGCCAACGAGCACCAGGTGCTGATCGTGCAGCGCCACGTCGACGACGCGGTGGCCGCGGGCGCCCGCGTGACCACCGGCGGCAAACGCACCGGCGTCGGCACCTTCTTCGAGCCGACCGTGCTCGTCGATGTGGACCATTCGATGTCGTGCGTGGCCGAGGAGACCTTCGGCCCGACGCTGCCGGTGATGAAGGTGGCCGACGAGGCCGAGGCGATCCGGCTGGCCAACGATTCGATCTACGGCCTCTCGGCCTCGGTCTGGACGGGCGACAAGGCGCGCGGCGAACGCGTGGCCAGGCAGTTGAACACGGGCGCGGTGAACATCAACGACGTGTTCTCGAACCTGTTCAATCCGGCGATGCCGATGGGCGGCTGGGGCCTGTCCGGCGTCGGCGCACGCTGGGGCGGCGCGTCGGGCCTGCGGAAATACTGCCGCGCGCAGGCGATGACGAAGCCGAAGCTGCCGACCATGAGCAAGGAACTGTTCTGGTACCCGTATGACATGAACAAGCTTGTCGTCGCGGTTGCCGCGATGCGGGCCGCCGGTGCGCGTGGGTTGCGCCGGATCGACCTGCCGACGGTGCTGCGCCTCAAGAAGAGCGAGTAGCTGTTTCCGGCTGCGACGCGCACTCGCGCGCAGCCGGATTCGCCGTCTTCGAAACTTGTTTGTGATGAATGTCACCCCCCTAACCTTCCGGTTCGCGGGCGCCGTGGTCAGCGGCACCTTTCGGCGCGCACGACAGCGAGGCGGCGCGGGCCATATCCGCGCGGTGAGTGTGAACGCCGACGCATTTTCGCTGGTCAACTGCCCAGATTCACTCCACAACCGATCGCGGTGAACAATAGGCAATCCGATGGTGCAGCTCACCATGTCAGGCCATATGCTGTGCGATACCAACCCGGTGACTGTTTTGATCCACCTCCGCGAACTTCCTTGCCCGTTTTGGCTGGATTTTCCCGACCGATTCTGATAGCAAGGTGCTATGGACCCGCATTTGCGCGATCTGCGGTATTTCGTCGCCGTCGCTGAGGAACTGCATTTCACCAACGCCGCACAGCGGTTGCACATCGCTCAGCCGACGTTGTCACGCCAGATCCGCCAGCTCGAACGCCAGCTCGACGTGGTCCTGTTCGACCGCAACCAGCGCAGTGTCGCCCTGACCGTCGCCGGTAAGGAACTGCTCGAAGGCGCACGCAAGATCCTCGAGCTGTGGGAGGTGACCAACGTGTCCCTCCAGGAAGCAGGCGAGGTGCTGCGCGTCGGAATCCAGTCCGCGCTCGGCCGCGGTCTGCTCAACGACCTCGAGAGCGCGAGCGGTCACCGCCTCGCCCTGCACGCCGCGTCGTGGAACGACCCGTCCAGTGGCCTGGCCGGTCGACAGGCCGACCTGTCGCTGGTGTGGCTGCCGCTGCCCGACCCCAACCGTTATCGCTGGCAGGTGCTGCGCACCGAGCCACGCTGGGTGCTACTGCCCGAATCGCACCCGCTGGCCGAGCTGGACAGCATCGACTTCGCCGATCTGCTCGACGAGTCCTTCGTTGCCCTGCCCACCGAGGCGGGAGCGGTCCGCGACTTCTGGCTCGGCAACGACGCCCGTGGCGGCAAGGCTGCCAAGATCGGCGCCGAGGCGGCCACCCCCGAGGACAAGCTCGAGGCCGTGAGCCTCGGCCTCGGCGTGTGTCTGCTGGCCGAGAACAATGTGCCGATGTACCGCTGGCCCGGGCTGACCGCGCGTCCGGTCGCTGGCCTCACCCCGTGTGAGCTGGCGGTGGCATGGCGGGCCGACGACACGCGCCCGACCATTCTGGAATTCGCCGGTCGCGCCGTCGACGGCGGTTTCTCCGAGCCGACACCGCAGCCGGAGCCGATCGCGGTCTGAGAGGCGCAGGCGCGTCAGCGCTTGCGCCTAGTTCGACAGTTCCAGTTGGGCGGCGAGGCCGAGCAAGGTGGCCTCGCTGCCCGGCGGACCGACCAGTTGCGCGGCCAATGGGGTGTGCGCCTCGGGGTGCGTGCCCATCGGCAGTGACGCCGCGGGCCAGCCGAGCAGATTCCACAGTCCGGTGAAGGGCGCGTAACGCGCCGAGGACACGACATTGGCGAGCCAACCGCGCCCGCTCCACTGCCGCGCCTTCGGCGGTGGCGCGGCGAGCGTCGGAGTGATCACCACGTCGAAGTCTTCGAAGAATTCGAGCAGTCTGGCTTCGGTCCGGTCGATCTGGCTGGGGCGTACCAGGCCCAGACGCCGGATCACCCGGCCGAGCGCCAGATGACGCCGGGTGCGTCGCTGGAGCAGTTCGGGGTTCGCGAGCGCGTCGGCGTCGGCCAGACCCGCGCTCGGCCAGCGCAGCAGCATCAACAGCGCCGTGTCGCCGTAGGGCAGCTCGACCGGCTGCACCTCGTGCCCGGCCACTGCCGCGCGCGCACCCGCGGTGCGCGCCGCCGCCGTCCAATGCCGATCCATGCGGACCAGTCGCGACGGCGGAGCCACGGCCAGTCCGATGCGTAGTCGCTGTGGCTTGCGTAGTTCGGCCAGGTCGGAGCGGCCCGCCAGCACCGACAGCGCCAGTGCCGCGTCCGACACCGTCGTCGCGAGCACGCCGTTCTCGGCCAGTCCCGACCAGGAATCGGCGCCGATCTGCGAGGGCACGACGTGTCTACCCGGCTTGATCCCGAAGACTCCGCACGCGGCGGCGGGCACCCGGATCGAGCCGAGGCCATCGTTGCCGTGCGCGATCGGAACGAGCCCGGCGGCTACCGCGGCGGCCGCGCCACCCGAGGATCCACCCGGTGACCGGCCGACATCGCGTGGATTGCGCGTGACACACCCTGCGGAGTCGGTACTCGCCCACAAACCGAGTTCGGGCATGGCCGTCAACCCGACAACGATCGCGCCCGCGGCCCGCAGCCGGACCACCACCGGGTGGTCGAGGCTCGCCGGCTCGGCGGAGGTGGCCGCCGAACCCGCGCGGGTCTGCTCGCCCGTCACCGCGATGTTCTGCTTCACCGCCACCGGCACGCCGGCCAGCGGCAGCTCGTCGAGGTCTGGTCTGGCGGCCAGTTCCCGCGCTTCGGCTCTCGCCCGCTCGGCTCGCACCACCGTGAACGCGTTGATCTTGCGATTCTCCGAGGCGATTCGGGCGAGCGCGTCGGCGGTGACGTCGGCGGGCGTGATGGTGCCCGCGCGGACCCGGGCAGCCAGTGCCGCAGCGGGGCCGCCGATGGGGTATTCGTCGGCAGGAGGGCGGGACGATTCCATCGTCACCTCAGCGTCCGTTACGCCGTCGTCGTCGACGGACTCCCATGCTACCGCTGTGAGGTCTTCGTTCATCTGCGGATTCGCCCCCGTCGCATGGTCGTCGAAATTCGGGTGATCAGCCTAGAGGCGCAAGTTATCATTTCTAGTACAGCTCTCCGGCGATGGCGGCGGGTGTGGCGGAATGAATTTCGCACCGATCCGCGCGAACCCTTAGGTCGGTAGATGAGCGAGAGCACCGGAAGCGGGGAACAACCCGACGAGACAGCCGGTCGGGCCACGAATGTGCGCGTCGACATGGTCGAAGCGTTCGCCACCGCGTGGGGCACCGCCGCCGAGCGCCCGCCCGAGATCGCCGAGTTCCTCCCCGACGCCGCCACCTTGCGGGCGCAGGCGCTGCACGAACTGATCCGGGTCGACCTGCGCCAGCGCTGGCTGCATCACACGGGCACCGACATCGCACGCAAGCGGCTGATCCACTACTGCGCCGAGTTCCCCGAACTCGATCGCGCGAGGCTACCCGCCGGGCTGGTGTTCGAGGAATTCGTCATCCGCAGACACAGCGGCGAGCGCATCGATCCGCGCGATTATCTGCGCGAATACCCCGAGCAAGCGGCCAGTCTGCGCGGCCTGCTCAATACCGACGAGCTCGACCAGAGCACCCATCGGTCCGACGATCTCGACGCGACGATGAACCAAACGCCGGACTCGACTCGTAATACTCAGGTGACCAGCCCGCATCTCGACCTCACCGCGACCGCCACGTCGGCCGCGACGGTCGCGCACTCGGAGCCCGGCGAGTTCGAGCCGCTGGACCGCATCGAAGTCGGCCAGCGCATCGGCGATTTCGAACTGCTCACCGGGCTCGGCGCAGGTGCGTTCGCGCGCGTCTTCCTGGCCCGGCAGACGTCGATGCAGCGGCTGGTCGCGGTGAAGATCTCCGCCGACCGCGGCACCGAACCCCAGACCCTCGCCCAGCTCGACCACGACTACATCGTGCGCGTGTTCGACCAGCGGCTGCTCGACACCGACTCGGCCCCCTCGGGTTCGCGACGCCTGCGCCTGCTCTACATGCAGTTCCTGCCCGGCGGCACCCTGCTCGGCCTGCTGCGCTGGGTCCGTGAGACCCCACCCGCCGAGCGCAGCGGCAAACTGCTGCTCGACGCGGTGGACACGGCCATGGCGGAGAAGGGCGAGATCCGCCCGACCGATTCGAGCGTTCGCTCCGAAATCGCCGCCCTGAGCTGGCCGGAAACGGTCGCCTGGCTGGGCAGGCGGCTGGCCGAGGCCCTGGATTACGCGGCCGCGCACGGGGTATTGCACCGCGATGTGAAACCGGCGAATGTGCTGCTCACCGCGGAAGGTGTCCCCAAGCTCGCCGACTTCAACATCAGTTTCAGCCGCACCGTCGCGGGCACCAGCCCGGTGGCCTACTTCGGCGGATCACTGTCCTACATGTCGCCCGAACAGCTGGAGGCCTGTCACCCCGGCCTCGCCCGCACCGCCGCCGACCTCGACACCCGCAGCGATATCTTCTCCCTCGGCGTCGTGCTGTGGGAATTGCTCACCGGCGCGAAGCCGTTCGACGACAGCACCGCCGAAGCCGAGGGCCGTGGCGACGAGACCACTCTCGAAGCGATGCTGGAACGACGAACGGTCGGCGTCGACCCGGCCGCGCTGGACCGGGTTCCGGCGGATTGCCCCACTGCCTTGCGCCGCGTCCTGCTGACCTGCCTCGACCCGGACAGATCGCGGCGCTGGGCCGATGGTGCGGTGCTGGCCAAGCAGTTCGACCTGTGCCTTGACGCCCGCGCCCGCGATCTCGTCGACCCGCCGCCGAAGAGCTGGCGGATGCAGTGGCGCAAATGGCCGCTGCTGGTGATGATCCTGGCGATCGGCGTTCCCAACGCACTGGCATCCTGGTACAACATCGTGCACAACCAGAATCTGGTGGTGAGCCGGCTCAGTGAGACCGCCCAGCAATCGTTCGTCGTGATCACCGCGGGCGTGAACGTGGTCTTCTTCCCGCTGGGCGCCGCGGTGCTCATCTACCTTGCCCGTTTCGTGCTCTCCGTGCCGCGCGGGCTTCGCCACGGCCGCCGCTACGACCCAGAGATCCTGCGCCGCACCAGGCACGACACCTTGCGCATCGGCGACCGGGTCGTGATCGTGGTGTTCTCGCTGTGGGCGATCTCAGGACTCACCTTCCCGATCGCACTGCAATTTGCCGCGGGTGACGTCCCCAGCCGCGCCGTGGTCCATTTCCTCGCATCCCTGCTGGTCTGCGGCGCGATAGCCGTTGCCTACCCGTTCTTCCTCGTGACGTTCTACCTGGTCCGCTGCATCTACCCGATCTTCCTTCGCCACGGTGAGATCAGCACCGACGACAGCACGTGGCTGCGCGCACTGAGCCGGCGCTGCACCTGGTACCTCGCGATCGCGGCCTCGGTTCCCCTGCTCGCGGTAGCGGGTGTCACCTTCCTCCCGCCCGGCGATATCCCGGCCGTGATCGTCGCCGTTCGGGTCCTCTGCGTCGGCGGCATCTTCGCCTTCGTCGCCTCCTACCTGCTCTTCCGCGCACTGGAAGCCGACTTGAAAGCCCTGGAACGCGTAGTCAGCTGACGATGCCCGGCACGGGTGAACTTCCGCGGGCCCTCGCCCGTATGCCCCGTCGTGAGCTCGACAGTCATCACCGAGGCGACCCGTCCCTCGCTCGACCGCACCGCCACCATGCATCCCACCGATCGTCGCGGGCTCGACCGGTTCGAGGCGGGCGCGCGAATAGGCGACTTCGAGCTGCTCACCGAGCTCGGGTCGGGCGCGTTCGCCCGGGTTTTCCTCGCCCGGCAACGCTCGATGCAGCGTGTGGTCGCGGTGAAGATCTCCGCCGACAGCGGCACCGAGCCACAAACAATGGCCCAGCTCGACCACGACTACATCGTGCGTGTCTTCGATCAGCTGGTGCTCGATCCTCCGGGCGACGGCTCACCCCGCCTGCGCCTGCTGTACATGCAATTCCTGCCCGGCGGCACCCTGCTCGGGCTGCTGCGCTGGGTGCGCGCGACCCCACCCGCCGAACGTAGCGGCCGGCTCCTGCTCGACGCGATCGATGCGGCGATGGCGGAGAAGGGCGAAATCCGTCCGTCGGATTCGAGCGTGCGCCGCGAGATCGCCGAACTCAGCTGGCCCGACACCGTGGCCTGGCTGGGCAGGCGCCTGGCCTCGGCGCTCGATCACGCGGCGGGCCGGGGTGTGCTGCACCGTGATGTGAAGCCGGCGAATGTACTGCTCACGGCCGAGGGTGTGCCCAAGCTCGCCGATTTCAACATCAGCTTCAGCGAAAAGGCGGGCACCAGCCCGCTCTCGTCTTTCGGCGGGTCGCTCGCCTACATGTCGCCCGAGCAGCTCGAGGCCAGCCATCCCGGCCACGATCGCAGTGCCGCCGACCTCGAAGCACGCTCCGATCTCTTCTCACTCGGCGTGCTGCTCTGGGAATTGCTCACCGGCGCAAAGCCGTTCGACGACACCGGCGCGGACGACCCAGCCTGGGGCGATCAGACCCGACTCGAAGCGATGCTCACCTCCCGGAGTGCGGGCGTGAGCAACTGCGCGCTGCGCAGGCTTCCGCCGAACTGCCCGCCCACGCTGCGCCGAGTGTTGTTGCGCTGCTTGCGAGCTGAACGAACGGACCGCTGGCCCGACGGCACGGTTCTGGCCGAACAGTTCGATCTGTGTCTCGACCCGCGCAGCCGAAACCTGGTTGACCCGCCTGCCGGTTCCTACCGAATTCGCTTGCGGCCCTTCATGATTCCGCTGATGGCACTGGCGATCGCGGTGCCCAACGCGTTCGCCGTGCGGTACAAGACCTGGCAGAACTCCGGACTGCTGGTGCAGCGGCTCGAACCCGCCGCTCGCGAAGCGCTGCACATCGTCTCGGTGGTCACCAACGTGATGGCATTCGCACTCGGCACGGTGATACTGGTCTACCTGTCCCGCCACGCGATCCTGATGCCGCGCGCATTGCGGGCCGGACGGCGCGTGAGCACCAGCGCATTGGGGCTGGCGGGCAGGCAGTCGCTGCTCCTGGGTGACCGGGCAGTTGTTGTCGCGGTGCTGTTCTGGATCACAGCGGCCGCTATTCTGCCCGCCACGGTGAAGGTCAGCACCGGTCACCTGGAGACCCGCACCACGGTGCAATTTCTGGCGTCGAACGCCATCGGGTGCGCAGTCGCGGTGACCTACGCGTTCTTCCTCATCACCTTTTACATGGTCCGCTGCGTCTACCCGATCTTCCTCCAGCAAGGCCACCGGTTCCACACCGATGCCGCAGCGCTGCGCGGACTCCTCCAGCGCTGTGGCTGGTACCTGGCGGTCGCCGCGTCCATCCCGCTGATCGCGATGGTCACCATCACCTTGCTTCCCACCGAGGATCTTCTGCCGACCCTGGTCTCGCTGCGCGCGGTCTATCTCGGCAGCGTCATCGCCTTCCTCGGCTCCTACGTGCTGTTCCGCGCGATCGAAGCCGATATCCGGGCCCTGATCAGGGTCGTCGATCCCCAGCCCCGCACGCCCCGACCTCGAGGAGGGGCCGCCGACGCAGTCGGCGGTTCGCGCCCGTCCCGTCGATCAGGCGCCGTAGGCGACGGAGGAGCAAGCAACGGTGCCTGATCGACGGGACCGCCAGGGGCGCGAACTCGAGCGCGCCAGCGCTCCAGAATTACGAGTACACAGCCGGGTTGAGGGTACCGATGTAGGGGAGGTCGCGGTAGCGCTCGGCGTAGTCGAGGCCGTAGCCGACGACGAATTCGTTGGGGATGTCGAAGCCGACATGGGCGACGTCGACGGGGGTGCGCAGCGCGTCGGGCTTGCGGAGCAGGGTGACAACTTCCAGCGAGGCCGGGTTGCGGGTGGACAGGTTGCGCTTGAGCCAGGACAGGGTCAGACCCGAGTCGATGATGTCCTCGACGATCAGGACGTTGCGGCCCGCGATGTCCTTGTCCAGGTCCTTCATGATCCGCACGACGCCCGAGGACGAGGTGGACGAGCCGTAGGACGACACGGCCATGAATTCGAGCTGGGTGGGGATCGGCAGCGCCCTGGCGAAGTCGGTCATGAAGAAGATCGCGCCCTTGAGAACGCAGATCAGCAGGAGGTCGCCTTCGGGGGAATCGGGCGGGTATCGCTTGGCGACGAGCTCGGCCAGTTCCTCGATCTTGGCTTTGATCTCGTCTTCGGTGATCAGCACCGATGCGATGTCGTCTCCGTACACGGAAGTGGGTGTCCCTTCGTGGCATCAAATGCGCGGCTGTGCTCGCACCGCCAGCGTGCCATGTTCACGCGTCACGACCAACCTGTGGTCCTTCGATCCGCCACCCACAGCCACCCCGCCCTGCCCACGCCAATTGCCCACCAGCTCGTCGATCGCCTGTAAATGGGCGTTCATGAGCCCGGTCACGCCCTGATCCGCGAGCCAGGCGCGCACGGCCCTGCGACGCAACGCGGGCGGCGCAGTGGCCAGGATCTCGATCGACAGCGTGGGTCGACCGCTGTCGGGCCCGCCACCCTCGGCCATCGCGCCGGACGAGCCACCCGTACCTCGCCTTGTGACAGCGGGCCGATCGTCGATCGTGTCGTGATCGCCAGTGGTGGCCCGACCGCCCGGTGCCCCGGCCACGACCGGACCGGGCAGCACACGCGCCGCCCGCAGCAACTCGTCGGCGTAGGCGTCGAGAACGGACCCATCGGCACGCAGCTGCTCGGCCGTGCGTACCAGCGCCTGTGCCACGCCACCACCGAGCACGTCTTCGAGCAGCGGCAACACTTCCGTGCGCACGCGGACCCGGGTGTAGCCGGGGTCCGCGTTGTGCGGGTCGTCCCAAGGTTCGATACCAAGATCAGCGCACATCCGCACCGTCTGCGCCCGGCGCACCCCGAGCAACGGCCGCCCCCACGGCGAATTCCACGCCACCATCCCCTGAATGGACCGCCCGCCCGACCCACGCGCCAACCCGAGCAGCACGGTCTCGGCCTGGTCATCGAGTGTGTGCCCGAGCAACACCGGACGTCCTTCCCGCACCGACTCCAACGCCGAATACCGAGCCGCCCGAGCCGCCGCCTCCACCCCACCGGCACGACCGACCTCGACCGGCACAACCATCGCCGCCACACAGCCGAGCGCACGCGCCTGCGCGGCGGCTCGCTCGGCGACTTCCGCCGACCCGTCCTGCAACTGATGATCGACCACGACGGCCGTCACCTGATCGGCCTCGACAACAGCGGCGGCCACCAACGCCAGCGAATCGGCCCCGCCGGACACACCAACGACGACCGGCCCTGGCCCACCCTGCCCGGCCACCCACTCGCGCACGCCCCGCCGCACGGCGAGCACCGCCGCGGTCTCCGGCAGCCGCACGCCACCCGGTCCCGTCATCTGTGCAGGCTACCCAGCTCACCAACGGACCGCCGTGAGTACCTGGGCGACTCACCGGTCACGAACCAACCGTCAACGCAGCCGACACACTCGATCCAATTGGATCGAGCCCTGCGGGACGCAGGTCGGCCCCGGATCAAGACCATCGGGATCGCAGTCGCCGACACGAGCCTGGGTACCCGGGGAGCAGATCACAGGACTCGGCGAATCCACCGCTCCGGATCGTCGACCTCGTCCAGCAACGGCAAGGTGTCCGCGTTCGTCCACACCGTGTTGAACTCCGCGACTCCCACCCGCTCGACCACCGCGTCGACGAACTTCTTCCCCCGCACGTACTGCGCGACCTTCGCGTCCACGCCGAGCAACGCCCGCAGCAGCCGCTGGATCGGATTCGAGGGCCGCTGCCTGCGTCGATCGAAGGCCGCCCGGATATCGGCGACAGTCGGCACCACCGCGGGTCCGACGGCGTCCATCACATGGTCGGCGTGCCCCTCCAGCAACGTGCCGAGCATCAACAGCCGATCCAGCGCCTCCCGTTGCGGTGGTGCCTGGACCGCACGCAACAGCCCGACCACGCCGCGGCTGTTCGGATCATCGGCGTTGTCACCATTGCGCCGAGCGCGCACCTCACCGACCAACCGGGTGAGCATCTCGCTCATCGGCTCCTCGCCGACCTCGCTCAGGATGTCCACATTGGTGCGCATATACCCGGCCAGCCAGGGCGCCGACGAGAACTGCACCCGGTGCGTCACCTCGTGCAGGCACACCCACAACCGGAAATCGCTCGGATCGACGCCGAGCGCCCGTTCGACACCGAGAATATTGGGCGCGACCAGCAGCAAGGTGCCGTCCTCGCCGGTGAACGGGTCGTACTGCCCGAGAATCGCGGTGGACAGGAACGCCAGCATCGTCCCGGCCTGGACGCCCGCGGGTTTCCCGACGAGCCTGCCGCTGTCAGCGGACTCGGTGCCGGTGAGCACAGACATCGAATCGGCGGCCGCGGCGATCCATCCCGGCCGGTCGACGATCCGCGCCTGCGGCACCGGCCGATCGTCGAGCAACCCGCTGACCTCACGCACCGGCAGTTCGGCCAGCACCGAGGCCGACGCCAACTCGGCGACGACCTGTTCGGCCGTCGCCCTCGACACGCGCGGCCCGGCGGGCGCGAGCAGCGCCCCGGTCCGCGCGGCCAGCCGCCAATCCACCGCTCCGCTGAAGCCGGAGTTCTTGCGCTCGGTCTTGTCGGTCATAACCCACCCGTTCTCTACGAGCATCCGCAGTTGCGCAGGGCACCCGCCACCGCGTCGAGCGCCGGTCTGCTCTGCTCCGGCAACCTGTCGTTCGACATGAGTGCGAAGGTGAGTACCCGCCCATCGCGGTCGAGGACATATCCGACCAACGCGCTGGCCACGCTCAGAGTTCCGGTCTTGGCCCGCACCCACCCCGCGCCCTGCCGGTTCTGCGTGACGAAGCGCGGCGCGAGCGTGCCGGTGCCGCCCGCGACGGGCAGGTAGTCCAGCATCGGCGCGAGAGCCGCTGCGCGTGGGTCGTTTTCGGGCCTTGCCTGCGTTCCGGCCGGCACTACCGCCGCGGCGCCGGTCGGCTCGGCCGCGGTCGCGACGATCGAATCGAGCAGCTTCGGCGACACCCGGTCATCGACGGAAAGCCCACTGTTGTCGGCCAAGTGCAGTCCGGTGATGTCGAAGCCGGCCGCCGACAGAGCCGCCGAGGTAGCCGCGACCGCTCCGGCGAAGGACGCGGGCTGTCCCGACGCCACCGCCAGCTCACGTCCGATGGTCTCGGCCAGCACATTGTCGGAATGAATCATCATGTCGTGCAAGCGAACTCGTAGCGGTGCCGATTCGGCCTTCGCGATCTGGGCACCGTTGCGCGCGGCCGGACCGACCCGCACGGCACCCGGGTCGATACCCAGCTCGGCAGCCAGCGCCCGGCCCGCGTCGAGCGCGGGGTTCGCGGTGCGCGGGGAATAGTCGGCCGACGGGTCGAACCGGCCCCCATCGAGCATGATCGGTTCGATCGGCGCGATCGACCCTTCCGGAATATCGATCGGATCCCATCCCGAAGCCATGGTCGGCCCGGAGTAGACCGAGGTGTCGACCACGATCGCGTTCGCCTGCCTGCCCGCGGCCCGCACCTGCGCGGCCAGATCCGAGATCCGCGCGCCGTCGGTGTAGTAACCACCGGCGGCCTGCGTGGTCAGCGTCGGATCCCCACCGGCGACCAGCACCAGCTCACCGGGCGCACCGGCGAGCACCTTGGTGACCACCCGCTGATCATCGGGCAACGTCAGCAATGCCGCCGCGACCAGCATGATCTTCGCCGTCGACGACGGAATCATCACCTTGGCCGGTTCCTGGCCCCACAGCACCGCCCCGCTGCCCGGATCGGTCACCTGACCCGCGAAAGCACCCAGATCAGGGTTCCCGACCACCGGAGCGAGTGCCGCGGCGATCCCCGCCACCGTCGGCGCGGGCGCGTCCGATCGGGCAGGCGCCACCTCGGGAAACACCTGGCCCGTATCCGGCGGCGGCGCCACGGTGAGCCCGCCGTGCCGGAATTCCGGCGTCCATGGCTGTGCGATCGCCGCGAAACCGCCCGCGATCACCAGGAGCGCGACGACCACCGCCGACAACCAGATCCAGCGGGACCCCCGGCGCCCCTGCACCGGTGATCCCGGATTGCCGCCTGTATCGACCACGACTCGTGTCTCCCTCAACGCCGTCCGGCACGCCTCGACTGCGCGACTACAGCCGCCTGCCGCACCGGTGTACCAGCACACCACACTATCCTCGTTGCGCAACGGTTCCCCAGAACGATCTGGCGATTCGGCACAGACCAGCACTCGAACGAGCAAGGAGATGGCGTGGAGTTCGACGTCACCATCGAGATTCCCAAGGGTTCTCGGAACAAGTACGAGGTCGATCACGAGAGCGGCCGGGTCAAGCTCGACCGGTACCTGTACACCTCCATGGGCTACCCGGCCGACTACGGCTTCATCGAGAACACCCTCGGCGAGGACGGCGACCCGCTCGACGCGCTGGTGCTGCTGCCCGAGTCGGTGTTCCCCGGCGTGATCGTCGAGGCCCGCCCGGTCGGCGTGTACCGCATGACCGACGAGGCCGGCGGCGACGACAAGGTGCTGTGTGTCCCCGCGGGCGACCCGCGCTGGGACCACATCCAGGACCTGGGCGACGTCTCGGAGTTCGAACTGTCGGCGATCAAGCACTTCTTCGAGCGCTACAAGGACCTCGAGCCCGGCAAGTACGTCGAGGGTTCGGAGTGGCTGGGCCGCGCCGAGGCCGAGAAGATCATCGACGAGTCCTTCGCCCGGCTGAAGGAATCCGGCCACTGAGCCGATAGACCTACGAAAAACGGGAAGTCCGAAGAGTTTTCGGACTTCCCGTTTCGCTAGGTCACATCCTTGCCCATCCCTTCGGTGGGCTTCGCGTCACCCGCGGCTTGGATCCCGCTCGACATCCGCAACGGGACTTCCTTCCAGAACAGCACGAGCAGCAGTGCGATCAGCGCCACCGCGGACGCGACGAGGAACACCGTGGACATCGAGTCGGCGAAGCCCACCTGGAAGGGCTTGGCCAGTTCGGGGTCGAGCTGCTGGATGATCGAGCTGTCCTGCAGCACCTTGCCCGCGGCCGAAGTGTCGTGTGCGAGCAGGCCCTTGGCGAGCGCGGCATCGGCCGGGTTGGTGCTCTGCGCACCTTCGATCACGGCCTGCTGGTAGGCGGGGTCGGCGGCCGACCGCTGCATTTCGGCGGTGATGTTCGGGGTGAGCAGCGAGAACAGGATCGACAGGAACACCGCCGCGCCGAGGGTGCCGCCGATCTGGCGGAAGAAGGTCGCCGACGCGGTGGACACACCCATGTCCTTGGGCGGCAACGCGTTCTGCAACGCCAGCGTCAGCGGCTGCATGAGGTTGCCAAGGCCGAAGCCGGTGACCGCCATGAACGCCATCGCCAGCCACAGCGGGCTGTCGGCGCCGAGCAGATGCAGCAGGAACAACCCGAGCGTCAGCATGATCGCGCCGATCACCGGGAAGGCCCGGTAGCGGCCGGTTTTCGAGATCAGCCGACCCGACAGGATCGAACCAATCATCAGTCCGAGCACCATCGGCAGCATCTGCAGACCGGCCTCTGTCGGCCCGGCACCGCGCACCACCTGCAGGTACTGCGGCAGCAGCAGCATGCCGCCGAACATCGCCGCACCGACGACGAACGAGATCACCACGCCGAGTGCGAAGGTCACGTTGTTGAAGATCCGCAGCGGGATCAACGCGGCGTCGCCCATGAACTTCTCGACCGCGACGAACCCGATCAGGCCGAGCGCGCCGATCGCGTAACAGCTCACCGAAGACATACTGCTCCAGCCCCATTCGCGACCCTGTTCGGCCACGATCAGCAGCGGAACCAGTCCGATCGCGAGCACCATCGCGCCCGCGAAGTCGATGCGATGGGTGGCGTGCGGCTTGCGCGGCAGGTGCAGCACCCGGGTCACCACCACCAGCGCGAGCAGCCCCAGCGGCACGTTCACCAGGAACACCCAGCGCCAGCCGGTGATGCCGAAGATGGTTTCCTGCCCGGCCAGCAGACCGCCGAGCACCGGCCCGAGCACGCTCGAAATACCGAACACCGCAAGGAAATAGCCCTGGTAACGGGCACGCTCACGGGGTCCGATGATGTCGCCCATGATGGCAAGCGCCAGCGACATGAGCCCGCCCGCGCCCAGGCCCTGGAACGCGCGGAACGCGGCCAGCTGATACATCGACGTGGCCAGTGTGCACAGCAGCGAACCGACGATGAACAGCCCGATCGCGGCCAGGAAGAACGGCTTTCGGCCGAACATTTCCGAGAGTTTGCCGTAGAGCGGCGTACTGATCGTGGCGGTGATCAGGTAGGCCGTGGTTGCCCAGGCCTGCAGCGAATAGCCGTCGAGGTCGTCGGCGATGGTGCGGATGGAGGTCGACACGATCGTCTGATCGAGTGAGGCCAGCAGCATGCCGAGCATCAGGCCGGACAGGATGGTCAGGATTTGGCGATGGGTGAAGCCGGCAGGCGATTCCACCGGGGCCGCGGTTGTCGTCACGAAACGTTCTCCGTAGTGCTCAGTGCGGGCGGCTGGGTCAGCAGGACCGGGCGGGCCGCGTCGTAGTCGTCGACGAACCGCGTCAGCAGCCCGGCGAAGAGCTCGCGATCGCCGGCCGGCCAGTTCTCGGTGATGATGGCGACCGAGTTCCGGCGCCGTGACCGGATCCGATCGGCGGTCTCGCGCCCGTGGGCGGTCACCTCCAGCACCGTTGCTCGCCCGTCGTCGGGGTCGGCGGCGCGGACCACCAGGCCGCGCTCCACCAGCTGCGCGACCTGCCTGCTCACCGTCGACGCGTCCGAACCCACCGCCTCGGCGAGCGCACCCGAGCGCATCGGTCCGTCACACACCAGCCGGAACAGCACGACGAACCCCGCCGGGTCGATCCCCGAGCGGTCCTTGATCTGGGCCATCGCCCGATCGCGCAGCCGGTGCAATCGCACGAGCTGGATCGCGATCGCGTCGATCGCGGGCTCACTCTCACTCAACACTTTTACCTTTACTTGCATCAATCAATTAGTTGTGAGATGCAAGTATGTAGGCAGAACGGTCGCTGGGGCAACCGTTTGAACTGCCTTTACTCGCCCTTGAACTCCGGCTCGCGCTTCTGGAACACCGCCGTGATCGCCTCGGTGAGGTCCTTCGACGGCAGGAACGCCGCGTTCCATGTCGACACATAACGCAGGCCGTCGGCCACCGCCGGGCCGGTCCGCTGCTCGAGCACGTCCTTGATGCCCTGCACCACCAGCGGCGGGTTGGCCGCGATCTCGCGCGCCATCGCGTGCGCGGCCGCCAGCACGGCCTCCTGATCGGCGAACACCTCGTTCACCAGACCCATCCGCTCGGCGCGAGCCGCATCGATGTCCTTGGCGGTGAAGGCCAGCTCACGCAGATTTCCCTCGCCGATGATGCCGGGCAGCCGCTGCAGCGACCCGATATCGGCGACGATCGCCACCTTCGCCTCGCGCAGGCTGAATGTGGCATCCGCGCTGGCCAGACGAATATCAGCAGCGGCGATCAGGTCGAGACCGCCGCCGATGCACCAGCCCGACACCGCCGCGACCACCGGCTTGGTGCATTCGGCTACCGACGTCACTGACGCCTGCATGCGGCGGATCTCCTTGAGGAACTCCGTGCGCGGCGCCGCCTTCGCGTCGTCGGCCAGCACCGGTGCCAGCATTCCCGCGGTCGCGGCCAGGTCGAGACCGAACGAGAAGTGCTTGCCCGACCCCGTGAGGACCACGGCGCGCACCTGCGGGTCCGCGTCGAGCTCGGCGAAGACTTCCGGCAGCTCGCGCCAGAAGTCGGGTCCCATCGCATTGCCCTTACCCGGCCCGGTCAGCGTGACCTGGGCAACGTTGTCGGCGATCTCGACGGTAAAGGCCTTCCATTCACTCATGCCCTGATTATTGCCACCGCGCCAACCCACTCACCCCCGCACCCCCGACCTCGAGGAGGGGCGGCCGCGCAGCGGCCGGTTCGCGGCCGTCCCGTCGATCAGGCGCCGTTGCGCAGGCGACGAAGGAGCAAGCAACGGTGCCTGATCGACGGGACCGGCGGGGCCGCGAACTCGAGTTCGCCAGAACTCCAAGTAACACAGCATATTTCCCGCAATCGACCTACTCTGGTTGGTATGCGCAGGTCGTCATTGCCGCCGGTCGCATGCCGGGTCGCGGAAACTCTCATCGCCCGCGGGCACCACGGCGTCATCGTCTGCCCCGAGACGCCGACCCCCACCGCGGCCGATGCCGCCCGCGCCATGGGTGCCCAACCCACGGCGATCCTCACCGCTCAGGTCTTCCTCCTGGACAACGACCCCGTCCTGCTCCTGGTAGCCGACCACCACCACGTCGACCTCGCCCGCACCGGCAACCGCCTCGACGGCACCCTCACCCCCGCCTCCACCGCCCTGGCCGAACGCATCACCGGCCAACCCATCGACGGCACAGCACCGTTGGGCCACCCCACCAACCTCCCCACCTGGGTAGACACCGCCCTGGCCGCCCACCCCGAAGTATGGGCAGCCGGAGGTCACCCGAACACGGTGTTCCGCACCAACTTCCGCGAACTGGTCCGCATCACCGCGGGTCTGCCGATCGAAATCGACTGAATCAGCCGCGGTCACGATATGGGTCGACCAGTGACGCAGGAGCCTGTGCGACATCGAGCATCGCCGCAGGAAAGCTTTCGCCTGCAACGTAATACCGCGCCCGCGTGCGACCGACGGGCGCCAGGACACCTCGCCGCACCAGGTCGCGAAGGTCACGCTGCGCTTGCTGTGTACTCAATCCCTCCGCTTGCTCATAGCGGGTCCGCCGAACGCGCCCCGCCATCGCCACATCGTGCAGGGCGGAGACCACCCGATCTTCCGAACTGGTCTCGCGCAGATAATCCGAAGCCGCATCCCACACACGTCGCGACCTCTCGACCCGAATCCTCACTGTCTGCGCCTGCTGGTGGTACGCGGTCAGATTGAACCGAAGCCACTCACCAACATCCTGATCAGGCCGGAATTCGCTGCCTCGACGAGTTAATACTCCGTAGTAGTCCCAGGTATTTCCGGGTTCACCCAGCCATGCCTCGATGGATGAGAACTCCGACGCCAGCACCCCCTCTCGCGCGATCATCAGCGTCTGCAGCGACCGTGACATCCGCCCGTTGCCGTCAGCCCACGGATGAATCGAAACCAGCTGCAGATGCGCCATCGCGGCCTTCACCAGAGGGTGTGCCGGCGAGGGTTCGTTGAGCCAATCAACCAGCTCCCTCATCAACACCGGAACCTGATCGACCGGCGGAGCTGTATAAGCCACAAGCCCTGGAGTACGAGCGCTGGTCACATATACAGGGCCTCGCCTCCACTGCCCGGCTGGCTTGTTCAACGTATGTCGATGGCCTTGCAACATCCAGTGCAGCGCATTGAGAAAACCGGCGCTGTACGCGAAGTCATCGACGTCGTGCAACGTTTGGATGTAGGTCATCATCCGTGCGTAACCCGCGGTTTCTGCACGGTTTTCCTCGGAAACGTCAACGTCACGCTCGCCAGCGAGCACGTCTTCTACGTCGATCGTCGAGACCTTGAAACCTTCGATCGAGTTCGACGCTGACACCGCGTCGGCGGTCAGGAACTTGCGCAACCCGCCCACCCAAACCGCAGGTACGCTCTGCAGCTCGTATCGCAAGTCCGCCCGCATCTGATCGACTTCAGCGAGAACATCTAGATCGGCAGCCGACAGATTCGGGGTGGGATACAACATGACGTAATGATGTCATGACGTAATGATTACGTCAATAGCGGCGACGGCGAGTTGGATCAAACAGACACAGCAGGCGCGAGAACGGGCGGGAGGCGGGCGTAAGTTGGGGCGGTGGGCGATGTGCAACCTTCTGAGACCGGACTGGTGATTCCCGATGATCTGAGCGGGATCACGGCTGAGCAGTATCGGGCTTCGATGCGCCACTATCCGGCCGGCGTCACGGTGGTGACACTCGGAGCCGAAACCGGACCGGTGGGATTCACCGCCACGTCGTTCGCCTCGCTGTCACTGGAACCACCGCTGGTGTCGTTCAACATCGCGCACACGTCATCGAGCATCTACGCCCTGAAAGCCGCGGACTCGGTGGTCATCCATTTCCTGGGCGAACACCAACAGCACCTGGCCCACCGCTTCTCCCGCACCGCCGCCGAACGCTTCACCGACCGCTCCCTATGGACCACCCTCGACACCGGCGAACCTGTCCTGCACGGCACCCCCATCTGGCTCCGCACCACCCTCCACAAACTCATCGACCTGGGCGACCACACCCTCGCGGTGGGCCTGGTAACCCGAGTCCACGACCAAACCGAAGAATCCCCCTCGGCAGCCCCCCTCCTCTATTACAACGGCAGATACCACCGCCCCACCCCCCTCGACACCTGATCGGGTCGTCAACCTGGGTGCTCCAGCTAGCGTTGATCCCGTGAGCGAGGCATACGACTGGTCGTGGTTGCGCGCCGGTGTCCCGGATATCGACCTGGACATGTATCTAGCGATGCCCGAAGACCTCTCCCGGGTGATCGAGGTCAAGGACGGCCTGCCGGTGCACCGTGACTCACCCTCGCCGAATCACATCGCCATCGCCGACGTGATCAAACAGTCCTTGCGGGAAGCGATCCGGAAACGCGGCACTGGGCAACCCTGCCTGAAGGCCAGTGGCGAACTGGACATGCTGGTCTCCGAGGTTCCGTTCAACTTCCGCCGCCCCGATGCCATCGTGTATCGCTGCATCGAAGACCCCCGCGGCAAGTGGAAAACCAAACCCACAGCAGGCGACACGCTTCTGGTCGCCGAAGTGGTATCACCGGCGACGGTCACCGCCGATTGCGTGGACAAACGAGCGGAATACGCGCGCCTGGGTATCGAGCAGTACTGGATCGTCCGCATGGAGAACAACGACGGCCGCGTGAAGTCCATCGAAATCCTCCGCCTCAACACCGCGGGCGTCTACGTCTCCACCGAAACCCGCTTCCGCTCCCACAGCCCCACCGCGATCGCGATCACGGACCCCCTCGACGTCAGCATCACCTGGGACGCCCTCGACGCGGACCTCGACTGAGACCTGTCTCGATGAGCGAGTTTCGCGTGACTGGCGTCTTCGCTGTCAGCTACAAATCGAACCCGTCCGTAGTCGGCTACGCGATCGGTGAGTTCGAAGTCGGCGCACCTGTCGAACTCCGACGAGCGGATGAGGTCATCGGCCATGGAGTTCTGCAAGCGATCGAGTTCCTCTGCTCCCCTGGAGCCCGATTCTCACTCACCTTCTCGGATGCGATCTCCCAGCACGTCCGCACCGGCGATGTCATTCACTCGATGAGTACCTGATCGACGCTATTCGCAGGCAACGCCGTCCTTGTTCCGGTCCAGTTCAGGCCGGTAGCCGGGTTCGCCGATGCGGATCGGGGCGGCACCGGCTGCCCTGGCGGCATCACAGTTCTTGCAGTGCCACTCGCGGGTGCGGCCCGGTGGATCTCGCCTGCTACCAGTTCAGCCGAGCAAGCAGGGGGCCGCGCCCTCTGCGGATGAGGCGGTGAGGGGGCGGGTTTCGGGGGTGGGGTTCCAGTGGCCGTCGGTGGCGGCGTAGGTCCAGGTGGGGCCGTTGGTGACCAAGGTGGAGACCGCTTCGATCAGGCGGTCGACGTCGGCGGCGGTGGTGCCGAGGCCGATGCTGGCGCGGAGGGCGGCGTCGAGGCCGAGGCTGGTGAGCAGCGGGTGGGCGCAGAAGCGGCCGTCGCGGACACCGATGGCGTGCTCGGCGGAGAGGTAGGCGGCGACCTTGCCGGGGGCGTAGCCGGCGATGGTGAAGGCGACGATGCCGACACAGTCGGGGCTGTCGGACCAGATGCTGACCAGGTCGACGCCGGGAATCGCGGACAATCCGTCGCGGAGACGGTCTGCCAGGAAGCGTTCGTGGGCAACGAGTTCGATGGGGTCGATCGCGGCGAGCGCATCGCACGCGGCGGCGATAGCGGCCGCGCCGAGCACATTCGGTGAACCGGCCTCGTGCCGCTGCGGCGCGCAAGCCCATTCGACCTCCGACACACCGACATCGCGCACCGCACCACCGCCTGCCAGGTACGGCTGACCCTGGTCGAGCCAGTCCCGCCGACCGACGAGCACACCCGAACCGAACGGCGCGTACAGCTTGTGCCCGGAGAACGCGAGGTAGTCGATCCCGCTCTCGCGCAGGGAGATCCGTCGATGCGGGGCCAGCTGCGCGGCGTCGACGAGGATGCGCGCACCACACAGGTGGGCGATGGTCGCGAGGCGTTCCAGCGGCAGCACCTCACCGGTGACGTTGGAGGCCCCGGTCACCGCGAGCAGCGCGGCGGGCTTGCTGCACAGCTCGGCGACGACCCGCTGAACCGTCTCCTCGACGGTGCCGGCGGCCCGCACGACCCGGCGACCGTGTTCGGTCCACGGCAGGAAGTTGGCGTGGTGCTCGATATCGAGTACCACGGTCTCCCCTGGCACGCACCCGGCCAGCAGGTTCAGCGAATCGGTGGTGTTGCGGGTGAAGACAACGACCTGGTCTTCGTCGGCATCGAGGAAGCGGGCGACCGCGCCACGGGAAGCCTCGTAGCACTCGGTCGAGATCCGCGAGGCGTATCCCGCCCCCCGGTGCACGCTGGCGTAGAACGGCAGCAACTGCGAGATCCGGTCGGTGACCTGCTTCAATGCCGGGGCACTCGCCGCGTAGTCGAAGTTGGCGTAGCAGCTGGTGCCGCCTTGAACGAGCGGAACCTGCAGGTCGGCACCGGAAACAGCGGCGATGGCACAGGTGGGGTCGATTACCGCAGTCATAACGAAATCCCGTCGGCTCAGGGACCCGCTCCAGAAGAGGTGAGGTCCGCGCTTGCCGCGCCCAATTCGGACGTCGGCCTGGTCGTCACCCGGAGCACCCCACCGCGGAGGAGGGTTGCCGACCAGCAAGCCGGGGCTGAACGCTGGTACTCGTGACCTGCCACGAGAGTGACAGACGACCGCCGAACCTGTCAACCACCCACGCCTGACTCATGTTTCAACCATCTAGGCACTCCATGATGGATACCTCCAATGATTGGGCTCCTCCACTATTTGCTAGAGTTCCCGCTCATGTCCACGAACACGAACTCCGTCCGCGGCCTGCCGCGCTACCCGGTGTACGCGCTCGGACGGCTCACCAAGGCGCTGCATGCCGAGATCGACGTCCCGTTGCGCGATCACTGGGTGCTCACCTTCATCTCCGAAAACGCCGACCTGACGCAGAAGAAAGTGGGCGACGCGCTCGGCATCGACCGCAGTGAAGTCGTCCGCCTGATCGACGCGCTGGAACGCGCCGACCTGGTCGAACGCACCCGCGACGGCAAGGATCGCCGTAAATACCGGCTGCGGATCACCGAGGCCGGGCGCAAGCAGTGCACACGCACCGACAAGCTGATCGCCGAGGCCACCGCGCGCGTGCTGCAACGCCTCGACGAAGACGAACAGCGCACGCTGCACCGGCTGGTCGTCACCGCCCTCGGTGAACTGCCGGAATCGCCGTCGTGAACAGCGCCGACGGCACGCCCTGCGCTCCCGTCCGGCAACACCCGCACCGAGTACCGTTGGCATCTGGTGACCATCCTGTTTGCCCCCAGGTAACCCACTCATGAAAAAACAGACACCACCGATGGGGGTCAACCGATGAGAGGTGGACTGAGCACGATGCTCGAGCCACACACTGAGGTACCGGCGGTCCTTCGCGACCCGTTGCTGCGCGCCGATCTCGCTGCGCCGCCGCGCACCCTGGTCGACATCCTGACCAGCACCGCCCTCGCACATCCTGACGCACCGGCCATCGACGACGGCGTTGTCGTGCTCAGCTACCTGGAACTGATCGCCGCGATCGAGGCCAGGATGGCCGAGCTCACCGAGGCGGGCGTGCGACCGGGCGACCGGGTCGGCGTGCGGATGCCGTCGGGCTCGGCCGCGCTGTACGTGACGATTCTGGCCGTGCTCTACTGCGGCGCCGCCTACGTGCCCGTCGACGCCGACGACCCGCAGGAGCGAGCCAAGCTCGTCTTCGGCGAGGCCAGGGTGAGCGCGATCGCCACCGGCGACGGTATCGAGTCGGCCACCACGGCCGCGGGCGAACACGACTGGAACACCCTGCCCGCCCCCGCCGACGACGCGTGGATCATCTTCACCTCCGGCTCCACCGGCACCCCCAAAGGTGTTGCGGTAAGCCATCGCAACGCCGCCGCCTTCGTCGACGCCGAGGCCCGCCTGTTCCTGCAGCGGGCGCCGATCGGCCCCGGCGACCGCGTGCTGGCCGGGCTGTCGGTGGCCTTCGACGCCTCCTGCGAGGAGATGTGGCTGGCCTGGCGCAACGGCGCCTGCCTGGTCCCCGCCCCGCGCGACCTGGTGCGCACCGGCGCCGATCTCGGCCCGTGGCTGATGCGCCGCGAGATCAGCATCGTCTCCACGGTGCCGACACTGGCCGCGACCTGGCCCGCGCAAGCGCTGGAATCGGTGCGGCTGCTGATCTTCGGCGGCGAGGCTGTGCCCCCGGAACTGGCCGAACGGCTGGCCGGTGCCGACCGCGAAGTGTGGAACACCTACGGCCCCACCGAGGCAACTGTCGTCGCCTGCGCCGCGTTGCTCACCGGCGAGATGCCCGTGCGGATCGGCCTTCCCCTCGACGGCTGGGATCTGACCGTCGTCGACCCGCAGGGCAACCCGGTGGCCGAAGGCGAAACCGGCGAACTCGTGATCGGCGGTGTCGGCCTTGCCCGCTACCTCGATCCAGCCAAGGACGCCGAGAAGTACGCGCCGCTGCCCGCACTCGGCTGGGAACGCGCGTATCGCAGTGGCGACCTGGTGCGCAACGACTACCAGGGCCTGATCTTCCTCGGCCGCGCCGACGACCAGATCAAGATCGGCGGCCGCCGCATCGAACTCGGCGAGCTCGACAATGCGCTACAGCACCTGCCCGGTGTCAGTGGTGCGGCTGCCGCGATCCGAACCACCAAGGCGGGCAACAAGATTCTCGTCGGCTATCTCACCGGCGCCGGTCCCGACTTCGACGTGAAGAAAGCCAGAGAGATTCTGGCCGAACAACTTCCGGCGCCCCTGGTACCGCGCCTGGCCATCGTCGCCGACCTGCCGACCCGCACCTCCGGCAAGGTCGACCGCGACGCACTGCCATGGCCGCTGCCGAGCACCGACGAACCCGCCGAGACCGGCCTGTCGGGCACGGCGGCCTGGGTGGCGAGCCTGTGGGACGCGATCCTCGGCGCCGAAGCCACCGATCTCGATGCGGAGTTCTTCGATCTCGGCGGCGGTTCGCTGTCGGCGGCGCAGCTCGTCGGCGCGTTGCGTGAGCGGTACCCGCACGTCACCGTCGCCGATCTCTACGACCACCCGCGCCTCGGTTCGCTGGTCCAGCTCCTGGACGGCAGCGCACCGGTGGCGGCCGTCGACCTGCGGGTCGTGACGCCGACACCGTTGCGCGCGCAGGTCACCCAGGTGCTTGCCACGATTCCGCTGACCACCCTCACCGGATTGCAGTGGGTCACCTGGCTGACCGTCGTGTCCGGCATCGCCGCCTGGTCGGGTTCGCTGCCCTGGTTGCCGCGCCTGTCGTGGTGGTGGATTCTGCTGGCCTTCGTGCTGTTCATCTCGCCGATCGGCCGGATGACGATCTGTGTGGCCGGTGCCCGAATCCTGCTCGCCGGGTTGCGTCCCGGTTCCTACCCCCGTGGCTCGTCGGTGCACCTGAGGCTGTGGGCCGCCGTACGTCTGTCCGAAGCCAGCGGTGCCGAAAGTCTTTCCGGTGCGCCGCTGATGGTTCCGTTCGCGCGGGCACTGGGCGCCAAGATCGGCAAGGGCGTCGACCTGCACAGCCTGCCCCCGGTCACCGGCATGCTCGAACTCGGCGACGGCGCCAGCGTCGAACCCGAAGTGGACCTGTCCGGCTACTGGGTCGACGGCGACATCGTGCACATCGGCGGCATCACCATCGGTGACGGCGCGGTGATCGGCGCCCGCTCGATCCTGCTGCCCGGCACCAAGATCGGCAAGAAGGCCGAGATCGCCCCTGGTTCGGCCGTATCGGGCAAGGTCAAGGGCGAACAGGAATGGGCGGGCTCGCCTGCCACCAAGACCGGTAAGGCACCGCGCCGCTGGCCCGACCATTCCCCCGAACGCGCCAGGCACTGGCTGATCGTCTTCGGTCTGTCGTCGATGGTGCTGGCCGCGATGCCTGTTTTCGGCCTCGCCGTCGGCGGCACGTTCATCGCCTGGTGGGTCCGCGAGGAGACCACCATCGGCGCCGCCGCCCTGCGCGGTTTCGTCATCCTGCCGTTCGCCACCCTGCTCAGTCTCGGCGCGTATGCCGTGGCAACCGTGCTCGCGGTGCGCCTGCTCAGCATCGGTTTGCGCGAGGGCTATCACCCCGTGCGCAGCCGGACCGGCTGGCAGGTGTGGGCCACCGAACGCCTGCTCGACTCCGCGCGCACCTTCCTGTTCCCGCTCTACGCCAGCCTGCTCACCCCGGTCTGGCTGCGGCTGCTCGGCGCGAAGATCGGCAAGAACGTCGAGGCGTCGACCGTGCTGATGCTGCCCAAGTTCACCGTGATCTCCGACGGCGCGTTCCTGGCCGACGACACCATGATCGGCAGCTACGAACTCGGTGGCGGCTGGCTGCGCATCGGCGAATCCAAGGTCGGCAAGCGCGCCTTCCTCGGCAATTCGGGCATGACCGCGCCCGGCCGTCGCGTGCCCAAGAACGGACTGGTCGCGGTGCTCTCGGCGGCGCCGAACAAGGCCAAGGCGGGCTCGTCCTGGCTGGGTAGCCCGCCGGTGCGGCTGCGTCGCGCGACCGAATCCAGCGACACCTCACGCACGTTCCATCCACCGCTGCGGTTGAAGCTGGCCCGCGCCTTCGTGGAGACCTGCCGGTTGATTCCGGTGATGGTGACCTTCGCCATCGGCCTGAGTGTGCTGCTCGTACTCGCCTCGATCGCTCAGCACACCGATTACCTTGTCGCAGCATTTCTTTCGGGTCTGGTGCTGATGGCCGCGGGTGCGGTCGCCGGTGCCATCGCGGTGGCCGCCAAATGGTTGATCGTCGGGCGAATCCGCCCAGTGGAGTATCCGCTGTGGAGCTCGTTCGTGTGGCGCAACGAGGTCTCCGACGCCTTCGTCGAGACCGTCGCGGCGCCGTGGTTCGCGCGTGCCGCCACGGGTACTCCCGTCATGAATCTGTGGCTGCGCGGCCTCGGTGCCACGATCGGCCGCGGGGTATGGTGCGAGTCCTACTGGCTACCGGAGGCGGACCTGGTGACACTCGGTGACGGCGCGACCGTGGAGCGCGGCTGCGTGGTGCAAACGCACCTGTTCCACGACCGCATCATGTCCATGGACACAGTGACCCTCGAAGCGGGCGCCACCCTCGGCCCGCACTGCGTCGCCCTGCCCGCCGCCCACATCGGGGCGGGCGCCACGATCGGACCGGCGTCGCTCGTGATGCGCGGTGACGTGGTTCCACCGTCGACTCGCTGGTGGGGAAACCCCATCTCGCACTGGACCGATCCCGCCTCGACGCGGGAGTCGAGGCAGCGCGGAGCCGCCTGATGCGGAGCAAGTTCTACGAGGATCCCATCGATACGTACCTGCCGCAGAACGGCAATCGCGGCTACCGCGTGTCCCGCTACGAGCTGGAACTGAGCTACAAACCGGCCAGCAACCGGCTCGCCGGACGCGCGGTGGTCATCGCGGTCACCACTACGGTGCGGCCGTGGTTCACCCTCGACATGTCGCAGTCGCTGACGGTGTCGAAGGTGCTCGTCAGCGGGTTGAAGGCGGCGAAATTCGTCCATCAGCACGGCAAGCTCGCGGTCACGCCGCAGCAGAAGATCCCCGCCGGTGGCGTCCTCGAGATCACCGTCCACTACTCGGGCACCCCCAAACCGGTGCGCGGTCCGTGGGGCGAGGTCGGCTGGGAGGAGCTCACCGAGGGCGCGCTGGTCGCGAGCCAGCCCAACGGTGCCGCCTCCTGGTTCCCGTGCGACGACCACCCGAGTTCCAAAGCGACCTACCGGATTTCGATCACTACCGACAGCCCGTTCTATGCCGTGGCGAACGGCACCCTGGTCGGCAAACAAGCCAAAGCCAGCCAGACGACCTGGGTGTACGAGATGGCCGAGCCGATGGCGAGCTATCTGGCGACGATCCAGATCGGCAACTACCGCAAGTACCGGGTCGGGGCCGTCGGCGAACCGGTGCCGATGCACGCTGTCGTCCCGGCGCGGTTGCGGGTGAACTTCGACCACGATTTCGCGCGGCAGCCCGAGATGATGGCGCTGTTCACCGAGAAGTTCGGGCCGTACCCGTTCGACGATTACACCGTGGTCGTCACCGATGACGACCTCGACATCCCGATCGAGGCGCAGGGCATGTCGATCTTCGGCGCCAACCACTGCGATGGCAAGCGCGGCGCGGAACGCCTTGTCGCACACGAACTCGCACACCAGTGGTACGGCAACAGCCTCACCCTGAAGCAGTGGCGCGATATCTGGCTGCACGAAGGCTTCGCCTGTTACGCGGAGTGGATCTGGTCGGAAGCCTCCGGTGGACCGACCGCCGATCAGCTGGCTCGGGCCGCGCGCGCGAACCTGGCGCGTCAGCCGCAGGACATCGTCGTCGGCGATCCCGGACCCAAGGACATGTTCGACGACCGGGTCTACAAGCGCGGGGCGCTCACGCTGCACGCGCTGCGGCTGGAACTGCGCGATCACCTGTTCTTCGAACTGATCAGGGAGTGGACCGCGCGGTTCCGGCACTCCTCTGTTACTACCGAGGAGTTCGTCGACCTGTCCGGTCATTACAGTGTGGCGCCGTTGCGTGGGCTGTTCGCGATCTGGCTCGGGACCAAGCCGCTGCCGCAGTTGCCGCCGCTGGGCGGCCAGGCCCATCAGAACACCAGGTAGCGCTGGGCCAGTTCCTCGATCAGTGGGTCGTCGCCGGACACCATCTCCAGCGCCTCTAGGTCGGCGGCCACCAAGATCGTGCGGGCGTCGTCCTGCTCGGGATCGGGGCCGTCTTCGTTGAGCTGACGCAACAACTTCTGCCGGACTCGGTCCTTCAGTGAATCGCCCATCTGTCCAGACTGCCTGGCGATCATCGCGCGCGCCAGCATCAGACAGGGGTGAGCCAGGTGCCCCACGGTGTATTGCGCAGGACGGTATAGACAGCGAGTAGGCCGAAGAAGGACCACACGATCACCGGGCTGAGGCCGGGCAGGCGCCAACGGTGTCCGCGGCGGGCGCGCAGGATCCAGTCGGTGACGAAGACCGCGAACACGATGGTCAGCGGCACGGCGAGCAGGTTGCTGTGCAGCGAGTCGATGATGTTGCCGTCGGTGAGGTTGTGCATCGCGCGCATGCCGCCGCAGCCGGGGCAGTACACCCCGAACAGCGCGTACACCGGGCACAGGCCGTAGGAACCCTCGACGTGCGGGTCACGGAAATGCAGCAGGGCCAGCGTGCCGATGCCCAGACCTGCGGCGATCAGCGGTGGCGTCATCCGCTGCCAGGTCGAGCGCACGGCACCCTGGTTCGGATCCGCGCCGGAAAACTCGGCCGTGACGTGCGTTTTGTCCACTCCCCTACGGTAGCGGCGGCAGATCGCCGCCGCCAGCACGCGCCGCGCGCGACCGATGCCAGATCGTGCTCTTCCGGCGTAATTTTTCTTCGATTTCGGGCGATTTCACAGTGTCAGCACGGCCGGTGACCCAGTTCACAACAAGTGGGACACTGTGACCCGCTAACACTAGCTAGCACGTCTGCTTGCACTGTACGGTGGCCTACGACACAAAGGAGTGCCGACAATGCTTGCGAAGTCGAAGATGACGCTCGCGGCAGCGCGATCCATGGTCTCTCAGTTCGAGACCGGCGCACTGACCGCACAGTTCCGCACCGCGCTGCGGACCCGCAGTTTCGCGACCGCGAAACTCAACGCCCCCATAGCCGAGCACCGGGTCGTCCCGGTGACCACCGCGGACGGAGCACAGCTCCGGGTCCACGTCTACGGTCCCGATACCGCCCCCACCCTGGTCCTCATCCATGGCTGGGCGTGCAGTATCGAATACTGGAACCCGCAGATCACCGCCTTCGCCGGCGAGTACCGCGTGGTCAGCTACGACCAGCGTGGCCACGGCGAATCCACCCTCGGCACCGCCGCCCCCAGCGAACACACCCTGGCCGACGACCTGGCCGCCGTCCTCGACGCGACGCTGCGTGGGGACGAGAAGGCCGTCCTGGCCGGGCACAGCATGGGCGGGCTCACCGTCCAGGCCTGGGCCAAGCATTACCCCGAGCAGGTCTCGCGGCGCGCGTCCGCCGTGCTGCTCGCCAACACCGCCAATGCCGCGATCCGCTGGGAAACCGACATGCTGCCGCTGCTGAACAAGCAGCTCACCGTCGCGCAGTACCCGGTCACCCTGCTCGGCGCGCCGGTGCGGATGCCGCAGCCGGTCAGCGAGTCGCTGCTGTTCGCCCCGCTGCCGATTCCCGGCGGCTGGTTAACCCAGCAGGTTCTCCGCAGTCGCATTCTCACCCCCGAGGCCACCGCCGACGAGGTCGACTTCGCGATGGGCATCTTCCGCTCCTGCCGTCCGGTCGCGCGTGGCCGCCACGCCGCCGCCATGGCCGACATGGATCTGTCGGCCGGCACCGCCAACCTGAATGTGCCGACCACCGTGATCGCCAGCGCCAGGGACCGGCTGCTCCCGCAGCGCCTTTCGCGCCCGATCGTCGACACCCTGCGCCGCACCGGCTATCTAGCCGATTTCCATGTGCTGCCGCACGGCCACCTCAGCAATGTCGAGGACACCGACGCCTTCGACGCCGTGCTGCGCCAGGTCCTGCATAGCTCCATGAACTCTCGGGCCACCCGCCGCAACGTCGCCGCCCACTGACCCGAGTCAGTTCTCCTGAGACCGATCAACGGCGATCGGCTCAGGAGTAACCGCGAAGAAGGCCCTCGACCTCGGGGGCCTTTCTCGTCGGTTCAGGGGAGCAGCAAGCCCCGATACAGTGCCCAGAGCACGAAACCTGCTCCACCGCAGACCAAGAGGGCCCATCGAGCCCGCCCACCGACGCTCGTGCCGACCAGCATGTGACGGGCACGGGCGAGCACGAAACCGAGCGCCACCACGGCGCCGAGGGCGATCAGTTGCAGTGCCGTGCGGCCGAAGTAGGTTGCGCGGGTGGTGAGGATATAGCCGAGCTGGACGACCGTGCCCACGATGCCGATCACCGTCGCGCACAACAGCACTCGCGCGGGTAGCCGATCCGGCAGCCGCCAGGACTTGACCATCCCGGTGAACCCGTAGCCGCCCAGTGCCAGGATCATGCCGAACAGCAGAGTCAGCTGCACCGCGGTCGATTCCCACCAGGACGCGGGAGCCAGCGCCTGCACCGGATTCAACTGCATGACGCACGCCATACCTGCGGGACCCTGATGCACCTCGAGGGGTGCCGATCGCGGTCATCTCGGAGTGGCTGGGGCACGCTGACAGCGCGTTCACCATGCGCACCTACGTACATTCACAGAACGATGCACTGAAGTCGGCGGCGGGCAGTGGGAGGGCCTTGTGACAAAGCGTGACAAGACTGGTTCTGCCCCAACTCGGAGCAAGAGAAGGAAGGGGCGAACTCGGAGCAAGAGAAGGAAGGGGCGGAAAGCGGCCGGTTAGGACCGCTTTCCGACTGGAGCCGCCTGGGGGAATCGAACCCCCGACCTTTTCATTACGAGTGAAGCGCTCTACCGACTGAGCTAAGGCGGCGTGCCATTTCGGCGACGCGAGTCTATCGCGGGAAGGGGTAGAACGCGAAAACGGGTGGTCAGGTGGTGCGGGCGGTGATGAGGGTGGCGGTCATGGCGGCGATGGCGAAGCGGGGTTTCACGTTGAGGTCGAGGGCTTCGCGGCAGGCCAGGACGGCGTCGATGCTGCGGAGCAGGCCTTCGGGGCGGACGTTGGTGGCGAGGGCGGTGATCTCGTCGGCCATGTCGGGGTGGGTGAGGGTGATGGGGGTGCCGCGGCCCGCGAAGCGCATGGCGAGGGCGTCGCGGTACATGCCCGCGATGTCGATGAGGGCGCGGTCGAGTGCGTCGCGGCCGGTGCGGGTGGCGCGGGATTTCTGGCGGCGCTCGAGGTCTTTGAGAACACCGGCCGAACCGCGGGTGGCCGAGGCGGAGCCCTTGCCGGTGCCGCCGGCACCGAGGGCGGTGGCTAGTTCGTCGCGTTCGCGGTCGTCGCGGTCGGCGCTCATCAGCTTGGCTTCGTCGTCGGCGGATTTCACCAGCTCGTCGGCGGCGGCGTAGGCGGCGCCGGGGCGCTCGGTCGCGATGACCAGGGCGAGGGCGCGCTTGCGTCGTTGGCGGGCGTCTTCGTCGGTGGCGAGGCGGCGGGCGCGGCCGACGTGACCGCCGCTCACCGAGGCGGCCCAGTCCGCGGTTTTCGGATCGAGTTGGTCGCGCTCGCGCAGGACCTGTGCGATAGCGGGAACGGTCGGGGTCACGAGGTGTACGTGCCTGCAGCGCGAGCGCAGGGTGACGGAGATGTCCTCGGGGTCGACGGTGGGGGCGCACAGCAGGAAGACGGTGCGGTCCGGTGGTTCTTCGACCACTTTGAGCAGGGCATTGGCGGCGCCCTCGGTGAGGCGGTCGGTGTCTTCGACGACCACGACCTGCCAGCGACCGGTACTCGGGCGGCGGGCCGCGATCTGCACGATCGCCCGCATTTCCTTGGTGCTGATGCTCAGACCCTCGGGGATGATGCGCCGCACGTCGCCGTGGGTACCGGCCATCGTCGTGGTGCACGCGTGACACTTCCCGCAGCCGACGATATCGGGATCGGTGCACTGCAGCGCCGCCGCGAAACACAGCGCCGCGACGGACCTCCCCGAACCGGGCGGCCCGGTGAACAGCCACGAATGCGTCATCGCCCCGGTGACCACACCGGCCCGCGCCGCCTTCGCGGCAGCGGCCAGCCCGGTCTCGACCACGTCCTGGCCGACCAGTCGATCGAAGACACCTGCCACGCGCTACACCCTAGCCGCGAGGTCCGACAGGGTTTCCGTACGGCCGGGCCGCCTCACAGCTGACCGCTCAATCCTCTTCTGTCCCAGCGGATTTCTTCGCCGGAGCCTTCTTGGCGGCCGTCTTCTTCGCGGCCGTCTTCTTGGCCGCGGTCTTGGTGGCCGTCTTGGTGGCCGTCTTGGTCGCGGTCGACTTCGCCGCCGCCTTCTTCGCGGGCGCCTTCTTGGCCGCCTTCTTCGCGGTCGTCTTCTTCGCCGCCTTCTTCACCGGACCACGCGCCCGGCGATCGGCCAGCAACTCGGAGGCGCGCTCGTCGGTGATCGACTCGACCTCGTCGCCCTTGCGCAGGCTGGCATTGGTCTCGCCGTCGGTGACGTACGGACCGAAGCGGCCGTCCTTGATCACCATCGGCTTGTCCGTGGCGGAGTCGTTGCCCAGCTCACGCAGCGGTGCCGCGGCCGAGGCCTGACGTCCGCGACGCTTGGGCTCGGCGTAGAGCTTGAGCGCCTCTTCGAGAGTGACGGAGAACAGCTGATCCTCGGTCGCCAGCGAGCGAGAGTCGGTGCCCTTCTTCAGATACGGGCCGTAGCGGCCGTTCTGCGCGGTGATCTCCTCGCCCGAGGTGGGATCGTTGCCGACCACCCGGGGCAGCGAGAGCAGCATCAGCGCGTCGTCGATGGTGATCTCGGCCAGATCCATCGACTTGAACAGCGAACCGGTGCGCGGCTTGACCTCCGCGGCCTTCTTGGTCTTCTTCGCCGGGGCCGCGTCCGGGTCGGGCGCGGGCGGCTCGGGCAGCACCTCGGTGACGTACGGGCCGAAACGTCCTTCCTTGGCGACGATTTCGTTCCCCGACACCGGATCGACGCCGAGCGAGCGGCCCTCCTGCGGCGTCGAGAACAACTTCTCGGCAACCTCGGGCGTCAGCTCGTCCGGCGGCAGATCGTCGGGCAGGTTCGCCCGCTGCGAGATCCGATCACCTTCGGGGTCATCGGGATTGATGACCATCCGCTCGAGATACGGACCGAAACGTCCGACACGGACCACGACATCGCGGCCCTGCTCGTCGACGAACATCTTGATCGAGTTCACTTCGCGCGCATCGATATCGTCGAGCTGCACGGAGACCATCTTCTTGAGGCCACCCGAACGCGCGACCGAGCCCTCGGCACCGTGATCGCCACCGAAGTAGAAGCTGGACAACCAGTTTCCGCGCTGCTCGCGTCCACCGGCGATCGCGTCGAGATCGTCTTCCATCGCGGCGGTGAAGTCGAAGTCGACAAGCCGACCGAAGTAGGCCTCGAGCAGACCGATCACGGCGAACGCCACCCAGGCCGGGGCGAGCGCACTGCCGCGCTTGTAGACATACCCGCGATCGAGGATTGTCTTGATGATCGAGGAGTAGGTCGACGGACGGCCGATGCCGAGGTCTTCCAGCGTCTTGATCAGCGAGGCTTCGGTGTAGCGGGCGGGCGGGTTGGTGCTGTGGCCGTCGGGGTTGAGCTCGACGGCGGTGACGCTCTGGCCCTCTTCCAGTGCGGGCAAACGAGATTCGGCGTCGTCGGACTGGCCGCCCGCCTCCTCGTCCACACTCTCGACGTAGGCCTTGAGGAATCCGGCGAAGGTGATGGTGCGGCCCGAGGACGAGAACACGCACTCCTCGCCGGTCCGCGCGGTGCCGGTGATGCGCAGGGTCAGCGTGGTGCCGCGCGCGTCGACCATCTGCGAGGCGACCGTGCGCTGCCAGATCATCTCGTAGAGCTTGAACTCGTCGTTGTCGACCTTCGAGGCCAGCTGGCCGGGCGTCATGAACGTGTCACCCGAGGGACGGATCGCCTCGTGCGCCTCCTGCGCGTTCTTGACCTTGCGGGTGTACTGGCGCGGCGTCGGCGAGACGTACTCCGCGCCGTAGAGCTGGGTCGCCTGCGAGCGTGCCGCCGCGATGGCCGACTCCGACAGTGTCGTGGAGTCGGTACGCATGTAGGTGATGTAGCCGTTTTCGTACAGCCGCTGCGCGACCCGCATCGTGCGCTCGGAGGTGAACCGCAGCTTGCGGCCCGCTTCCTGCTGCAACGTGGAGGTCATGAACGGCGGATACGGCTTACGCGTGTACGGCTTGGCCTCGGCCGAGCTGACCTCGAGCGCGGCACCGTCGAGCGCCTCGGCCAGCCTGCGGGCATAGGCCTCGTCGAGAACGACCACACCGGTGGCCGACTTGAGCCGGCCGTCGGAACCGAAGTCACGACCGGAGGCGACACGGTCGCCCTGCACCTGCACGAGGCGCGCGCCGAACGTGCGCGGATTGGCCGAATCGGACTTCTCATCGGGACCGGCGTCGAGCTTGGCGGCGATATCCCAGTACCCGGCGGAGCGGAACGCGATGCGCTCGCGCTCCCGCTGCACGATCACCCGGGTGGCGACGGACTGCACGCGACCGGCGGACAGCCGCGGCATCACCTTCTTCCACAGCACCGGGGAGACTTCGTAGCCGTAGAGGCGGTCGAGGATGCGGCGGGTTTCCTGGGCGTCGACCAGGTCGTTATCGAGCTCGCGCGTGTCGGCGGCGGCGGCGAGGATGGCAGGCTCGGTGATCTCGTGGAAGACCATCCGGCGAACCGGGACCTTCGGCTTGAGCGTTTCGAGCAGGTGCCACGCGATCGCCTCGCCTTCGCGGTCGGGGTCGGTGGCGAGGTAGAGCTCGTCGGCGTCGGCCAGCAAGCTCTTGAGCTCGGCGACCTTGGCCTTCTTATCCGGGTTCACCACATAGATCGGCTCGAAGTCGTGATCGACGTCGACACCGAGGCGCGCCCACGACTGCCCCTTGTATTTGGCAGGCACGTCGGCGGCACCGCGCGGCAAGTCACGGATGTGGCCCACCGAGGCCTCGACGGTGTAGTTACGACCCAGATACGGCGCGATCTTGCGGGCCTTCGTCGGCGACTCGACGATCACGAGACGACGCAGGGGTCGGCCCTGTTCGGCTGAACTGCGGTCTCGTGTTGCCACCGGCGAACACCTTCCTTCTTGATCCGCGCGTCGGGAGGTCCGCTCGGTGCGCGGCTGGGGCTGACAGTGATGTTCGGACATCACCATCAGTGACGTTTATACCCTGCGCACTGGGGGTAGAGGCATTTGCGGCGCTTGCCGTCGCGGGCGCTGTCCTGGGCGATGCTACCCGGAAATGACTCATCCCCCACCTCCGCATGCGGAGGTGGGGGATGAGGCGTTGTTGTGTTTCGCAGCTCAGGAGAGCGCGCGAACGCCGGTAGCCTGGGGGCCCTTGGTGCCCTGGCCGACCTCGAATTCGACCTTCTGGTTTTCCTCGAGGGTACGGAAGCCCGTGCCCTGGATCTCCGAGTAGTGGACGAAGACGTCAGCTGAGCCGTCCTCGGGCGCGATGAAGCCGAACCCCTTCTCCGCGTTGAACCACTTCACAGTTCCCTGTGCCATTCTGTTTCCTTCTCTTTCTACCGGAAACGGCGGACAACTGGGTTCGTCCACCGGGCCCGTTCCGACCGCTGTACCGTTGGTCCCCCTGCAAGGAAATCCTGAGCACGGCGTTCGCAACAACGATCCTGCTGATGGTTTGGACCTTGGATCCGTCCCTCGAACACAGAAGCTTGCGACCGAGACCCAGTGAACCATGTCTCTGAGCAATTCGACAGTCGAGTTACCGACTATTTGCAAAATTCCTGATCTTGCGAATGTGCAGGTAAGGGACAGATTGGGTGTATCCGTACTTTTGGTCTGTTTGCTTCTTGATAACCGAGTGAGCTTCTAGCAAACATGCTGTGACCCAGATCGCTACTGGGTTACGAAATCCCAGGTAGTGGTTGTCGCACACACACGTTTCACACTTCTCGTGTCGCGTGAGAGGAGGACTGGATGAATCCGACAGACCGGACCGAGGTCCGAGCGCGCGATACGAGCGAGAGCTACGGTCGATCGTTGCTGAATCGTGTCCTGACCGAAGCGGCTGCAGGCGCCAACCCGCTGACCCACGTTGCGGAGCTGCCCGCGCAGCGTGCCAGCACCACGGCGTGGCCGGAATGGGTGCCATCGGCGCTGGTCACAGCACTGGACGCGCAAGGCATCGAACTACCGTGGGAACACCAGACCCGCACGGCCGATCTCGCGGCGACCGGAAACCACGTTGTGGTGAGCACGGGAACCGCATCAGGGAAATCGCTCGGATACCAGTTGCCGGTGCTCACCGCGCTGCACGACAACCCGCGCGCCACCGCGCTGTACCTCTCCCCCACCAAGGCGCTCGGCGCCGATCAACTCCGCGCCGTCGGCAGCCTGATCCATGACAATCCGCTGCGGGAGGCGCATCCGGCGAGCTATGACGGCGACACTCCCGCCGAGGTCAGGCAGTGGGTGCGGGCCAACGCGCGCTGGATTTTCACCAATCCCGACATGCTGCACGTCGGGATTCTCCGCTCGCATCAGCGCTGGGCGCGGGTGCTGCGCAACCTGCGGTATGTGGTCGTCGACGAATGCCATGCATATAGAGGAGTGTTCGGTTCGCATGTCGCGCTGGTGCTGCGCAGGCTGCGCAGGCTCGCGCGGTTCTACGGCGCCGATCCGGTGTTTGTCCTGTGCTCGGCCACCAGCGCCGACCCGGCAGCGTCGGCGAGCAGGCTGATCGGGGCGCCGGTCGTCGCGGTCACCGAGGACGGCTCGCCACGCGGTGCCCGCACTGTCGCGCTGTGGGAACCGCCGCTGAGTGCGACGCAGGCCGGGGAGAACGGGGCGCCGGTGCGACGCACCGCTACCAGCGAGGCGGCCAAGATCATGGCGGCACTGGTCACCGAGGGAGCCCGGACGCTCACCTTCGTTCGCTCACGGCGCGGTGCGGAGCTGATCGCGCTGGATGCCCGTCGTGTGCTTGCTGAAACTGCCCCTGAACTGCAGGAACGGGTTGCCGCTTACCGGGCTGGATATCTGGCCCAGGACCGGCGCGAGCTGGAGCAGTCGCTGTCGCGGGGGACATTGCTCGGCGCGGCCAGTACCAACGCCCTCGAACTCGGCGTCGACATCGCGGGCCTCGATGCCGTGGTCATCGCCGGTTTTCCCGGGACGGTCGCCTCGTTCTGGCAGCAGGCAGGGCGAGCGGGCAGGCGGTTGCAGGGTTCGCTGGTGGTACTCGTGGCTACCGACGACCCGCTCGACACCTACCTGGTGCATCACCCGGATGCACTGCTCGACCGGCCGATCGAGGCCACCATCACCGACCCGTACAACCCCTATATTCTCGGCCCCCAGCTTCTCTGCGCCGCGATGGAACTGCCGCTCACCGACGAAGAGGTGAGCGAGTTCAGAGCTGACGAAGTACTCGCGGACCTGGCCGAACAAGGCTTGATCCGGCGCAGGCCGAGCACCCGTGGCGCGGGTGCTCGCTGGCACGTCACCGCGCATACCCACCCGCACGACGACGTGGATGTGCGCGGTGGGCTCGGGTCGCCGGTCGCGATCGTCGACGCCGAAACCGGGCGCCTACTCGGCACCGCCGACGCGGGCCGGGCCCCGGCCACCCTGCATACCGGGGCTGTCCACCTGCACCAGGGCGAGACCTATCTCGTCGACGAACTCGACCTCGAGGGTGGCGTCGCGTTCGTCAACGAGGTGGATCCCGGCTTCACCACCAGCTCCCGGCAGATCACCTCGATCACCGTCGAAGGGGTAATCGAGGAGCGGGTGCTCGGCGCGGTCACCGCGGCATCCGCGCAGGTCGCGGTCACCAACCAGGTTGTCGGCTACCTGCGGACCCTGGTGACCGGTGAGGTGCTCGACCAGGTGGAGCTCGATCTGCCCGCGCACACCCTCCACACCAAGGCTGTTCTCTATACCGTCACACCCCGCCTGCTCGCCGCCGCCGACATCTCCGACAAACAGCTGCCCGGCGCTTTGCACGCGGCCGAGCACGCGGCCATCGGCATGTTGCCCCTGGT
Source organism: Nocardia sp. IBHARD005 (assembly GCF_052814245.1). Lineage (NCBI taxonomy): Bacteria > Bacillati > Actinomycetota > Actinomycetes > Mycobacteriales > Nocardiaceae > Nocardia > Nocardia sp. IBHARD005. Next base: position 399,739 of record NZ_CP199935.1, on the reverse strand, counting down.
CGCGGGCTGCGACCGGTGGGACATCGGCGGTGTCTCGATCGCCGAACATCCCGATACGGGTGCGCCGACGGTGTTCGTCTACGACGGGCAGCCCGGCGGTGCCGGCTTCGCCGAGCGCGGATTCGCCCAGCTCACAGCCTGGCTGGCCGCCACATTGAGCGTGATCCGCAGCTGCGCGTGCCAGGAGGGGTGTCCCTCGTGTGTGCAGTCGCCCAAGTGTGGCAACGGCAACAACCCCCTGGACAAGGATGCCGCCGGACGCTTGCTGGCCGCCGTTCTCGGCGAGCTTCGGGCCCATGGTGACCAGCCCGCGGACTCGTGATGTCCTGACGCATGACACGTGACCGCCGATACACCTCACTCAAAGAATGCTGGTCACTCGTCCGAATTAGCGTTGACCAGCGATGATATGTTCGCAGGCACTCAGTGTCCGATTAAAAAGGACCACGTTTCTATTAACTGGCCCATAGCCAACCGGAACCGCCGGTACCACCGCACCAATACTTTTCATTTTTTTCTGGGCGGGATCAAAGAATGCGCAAACACGCTCGGCGCTGAATTCCGAATTGGTTCGGGCGGAACATCCACCGACCAGTGATAACACTTCCTGGTCACTCATTCTCTTCTACCGGACCAGCCCGTGCCGAAGCCCGCACAGTGCGCACGCCGAACACTCCGGCCGACACATTCGCCTCGACATCGACAACAACATCCCACTGCGCGACCGCGCACCGCCGCACCCGAACCCCCATCCGCCGAGCAATCTCCCCGGCCTCCCCACATCCCGACTCCGCACCCTCCGCCAACACCCCCGCCGCGGCCAACGCCCCCAGATCAGCGGCCCCCTGCGCCCGATGCCGAGCCACCACCACCCCACCCACTTGCCCCACCAACAACGTCAGGCAGATCAACCCGGCCAACGCCACACACACGAACACCGTCGCCCCACCACGGTCCCCAGCCAGACCGCGCCACACTGCCCTGTCGCGCCTGGCCGTCACGGTTGCACTCCCGGCTCGGTGACGGCCACGGCTTCGGCGCGAAGGCGCAGGCCGGGGAGCAGTGGGGTGTTCGCGGAGACGGTGGCCACGACTCGATCGCCTTCGGCACGAAGTTCGACGGTCGCGCCAGGAGGGGCAACGGCCTTGCCCGCGGTGATCGCCCGCGAAGCGTCACCGCGAGCGGCCAACCGGGCGGCCTCGCGGGCCGCGTCGGTGCAGCGGACCTGGGTGGATCCGGCGAAGAGGGCGCCGATGCACAGGGCAACAGCGCACACCAAGGCCGCGAGGGCGATGGCGGCCTCGACCGTCACCGCGCCCGTGTCGGACCCGAAAGTGCTTGTCTCGCAGTTGTTTACACGCTCGTGTTGAGCGCCTTGTCGATGATGCCGGTCAGCGCGTTGACGATGCTGTCCCCCGTGACCACCCCATAGAGCACTGCCCCGAAGGCCGCCGCGGCGATAGTGCCGATTGCGTATTCTGCCGTGGACATGCCGTCGTCGTCGATCAGCAGACGCGTGAATCGGGTGCGGGCCTCCGTGTATACCGTGTGGACGAACGTCATCGTGATCCCCTCTCTGGTTGCACCGCGCGGCTGCTCCGCTCGGTGAAGATTCGGTGGCCTCGTCGAGGCCGGTCACAGCAGGCCTCCGTCGCCGAGCACTCGGTCGGCCAGGCCGATGACGACCGGGACGATGCCGAGACAGACGAAAGCGGGCAGGAAGCACAGGCCGAGCGGTCCGCCGATCAGCACGCCCGCGCGTTCGGCGCGCGCGACGGCGGCGTCTTCCACGGCTTCGCGGCGCTGCGTGGCCAGTTCGCCGACCGCCGCGGCCAGCGAGGCACCGGAGCGGGCCGAACGGCGTGCCATCCTGGCCAGCGACTCCACCTCGTCGGCGCCGACCGACCCGACGGCATCCGCGGCTGCCCGCTCCCATGCCGTCGCTGGGTCGGCGCCCAGCACGAGAAGGTCTGCGGCCCTGAGCAATGCGGCCTGAAGGACCGGCGGCGCTGTCGGCGCACTCGCACGCGCGGCCGCGGCCATCGGCAGTCCCGCCCGGAGACAAGCGGCCAGCAGATCGAATGCGGACGCGGACCCGAGCGGATCGACCTTCGCGGCGCCGCCGGTCGCTCCGGAGACACCGACTGGTGGCGGGCCGAGCGCACGCACCCGTCGGCTGACGGCAACCCGCCCAGGCAACAACACGATCGCCACCGCCGCCACCAACAACGCCGCCGGCGAAGCAGCACCAACCATCCCCTGCACAGCCAATCCCCTCCTCGAAGTTTGATCCACACCTGTCCACACCCGATCCGGGCCGACCCGCCGGGCACCTCGCGGTCACCCTGTGGTCTTGTCGGGCGTTCACATCTGTCCGCAGACATTCGGATCGACGGCCACTTCTGCCAACCGCTGCGAGGTGCGGTCAAGCCGTGCTCTTGCGGGTGATGACATCTGTCCACAGCAGTCCACAGCAGGCGAGGGCCGCGCCCAGCGGGAGCAATAGCTCGCCCGCCGCAGTGGTGAACAGGATGGTGAGCGGGGCCGCGCCCATCAGTTGACCCAGGCCGATCCCTACCAAGGGGAGGCCGGCCAGGACGGTGGCCGATGCTCGGGCGCCGGCGAGGGCAGCCTCGGTACGGTCTCGGAAGCGGATCCGGCCCAGTAGGTCCGATCTGGTGGCCGAGAGCAGTTCCGCCAGCGCAAGGCCGTGTTCCTCGGCTACTCGCCAAGCGGCGGCGACCCTCGACAGTTCTTCGGCGACAATCGAATCCGGCTGTACCAAGGCATCGGCGCCGGAGCCGCCGAGGCGGCTGCGGCCCGCGCTGATCGCCAATACGCGTGCGGCTTCGCCGCGCGACTCGCCTGCGGCGGATTCGGCCGCCGCGCTCGGGTGGGCGCCGACGCGGAGCTCGCCGACCACGGCTTCGAGACCGGCCAGCAAGTGTCCACATTCCCGGCGTCGTTCGCGGTCACCTCGACCGCGACGCTTCCGCGCTGCCACCGTGGCTCCGAGCATGAGAGCTGCCAGGCCGGCGCCAGGGCCGAACGCGAATGCCGTGCACCCCAATGCGATTCCTGCACACCACTCCACAGGCACCCGCCCCGCCGCACTACGCCCGCCCGCGCCGAACAGGCCCGCGAACCGCCGCTGCCCGCCCGCCACTGGAAGCACCAGCACCGCGACCGCACAACAGAGCAAAGCACTACCCACGAGCTCACCATCCTCGAGACGAAACCTGCTGCTCGGTCACTACGCGCCGACCGCCTCGAGCGGCGGCTCGACCAACGAATCCCCGCGCCCACTGATCTGATTCGGTCGCATAGGCGCCGATCTGGCGGTGAAACCAGCTCCGCGATGAGTTCGCTCATCCGAGTCGCACCTCGAGTAGTCGTTGGAGTTCGGCGGCCGCGGGGGTCGGGTGGCTGTCCGGCCGCCAGGCCGCGGCGATGTGGACACCGTCGGAATCACGTTGGAGGACACCGATTTCGAGGAGGGCGCGGGTTCCGTCGGAGCGGCGGTGGACGTGGAGGACTACCTGGACCGCGGCGGCCAGCTGGCTGTGCAGGGCGGCGCGGTCCATGCCGCCGAGAGCAGCCAGGGCTTCCAGCCGGGCGGGAACTTCCTGCGGCGAGTTGGCGTGGACTGTGCCCGCACCGCCGTCGTGGCCGGTATTGAGCGCGGTCAGCAGGTCGACGACTTCGGCACCGCGGACCTCGCCGACGACTATCCGATCGGGTCGCATACGCAATGCCTGGCGGACCAGGTCGCGGACCGTAACAGCACCTACGCCTTCGACATTCGCGGTCCGGGCGACCAGTCGCACGACATGAGGATGCACGGGGGCCAGTTCGGCGGCGTCTTCGACGCAGATGATTCGTTCGGCCGGGTCCACCGCGGCGAGCAGCGCGGAGAGGAGCGTAGTTTTCACAGCAACCGAGAAAAGACACACTTAACTCCAGTGTTGCTGACCAGCGTTTGCACAGCTCAGCTTGATATTTCGGCGCTGACAGTTCCGCGTAACCGCTCGCCGAGCGCGGCGCGTCGATGTTCCTGCCCGGTCCAGTCGAGCCAGTGGGCTACCGCTCGCCCAGCGCTGACGTGGTGCCGAGCTGCCATGCCTGTCGCGTCACCCCCTGGGGGACCACCCCCCGCCCGGCCTGCACGGAGCACCCGCACCGCCCTGTTGCTCGCGGTCGATACGACTTCCGAGGATTCCTCGGGGTGCCGGGGGCCCTCCCCCCGGTGGTCAGGGCGGCAGCGGACCTCTCAGGTGATCGCCGTGCGTACGGGTCTCCAGGCGGTTTGTTGGTCCGATATGCGTATAGCCGCGCTGAATTTATGTGCCGCTCGTCACCCCAAGGGTGTAATGATCTGGATCAAGCCGAAAAGGCAGGGAATGATGCTAGGGACAGGTCGCCCGAACGTGGGCGGCGGGACTAACGACACTCACAACTGAATATGAGGACGGCAACATGATCGCTAAACCGGTCGATGGACTTGTTTCTACGAAGCAGGCCGGGGAAATGATCGGCGTTACGCCGCAGACCATTCGCAACTGGATTCATGCGGGCCGGTTGACGGGTTTCAGGGTCGGACCGCAGCGATTTCGGATTGATGCCGAAGAACTCCCTAAGGCGGTCGAAGTAATCCAGACGAGTTACGCCCGGTGAACGATTGGGATGAATACATCAAGGCCGTAGTAGACCAAGCTCCCCCGCTGTCGGCTAGCCAGCGCGCGGCGATCGCGAACCTACTCCGAACTGGTCTAACGCCACGTAGCAGCACACCACGCAAGCGCGCCGACATGGTGCGCACGTCCGACGTAGCTGCCTGAACTTCTAGACCGTCATGGTCGCCCCCGGACCGTCAGGTCACCATTTCAGCGAAACAGCCAGCACGGCAGTCGCGACCCACCGATACGGCACGGGCGGACTGCGGTGATGTCTGCGCACATGAGGAATCTCCTCAAATAAATCACCTCCCTGCGCCCGTGGAGTAATACGGGTGGGCCGACTCGCCCTCGGTGCCGTCCCCGGTCGCTGTGAAAGACCAGCCTAGATAGCGGGATTAGCTTGCCGTACCTGGAAACGGGTACGGCTATTTCCGATTCAAGGGACCGACCCGGTTAAGGCGGACTCGGACGGGGACGGCTGGCTGTCGTACCGGTCCCTTGAAATATCCCAGTCCCGGCGGCCCCGGCCGCGTGCATGCCGAACGAAAAGACTGCCTCTACATACCCATACGGAGAGCGCGAGCGTTCAGGAGTGTTCCCGTGCTTAGCGGTACGGGGTACTCCTCACTTCCTCGCCAACCAGCAACGCCCCGCCAGAGAGATCACCACGGCGGCGGTCGGCGGCGAACCCGATTCCGTTCGGTCTCAGCCTCCAGCCGTGCCCGGATCGCGTCCACCGTGCGTTCGGGTGGAATCGGTTCGGGCCACACGATCACCCCGAACAGCACGAGCAGCGGCAGGCCGATCGCGATGGCGAAACCGAGCGCGGTCATCACCCGTCCGCCCGCATCCCGATCATGCGTATCGGCAGGGTCTCCCCGTCGCGCTGTTCGGCTGCGGTCAGCCACGCGGCCACGTTCTCCAGCGACCCCGTGACGACCACCCGGTACGGGCTGTACAACTCCCACCCGTACGGCGGTTCGTGCGCCTTGCGGATCGCTAGCGAGCGCAGCGCGGCCCGTTCGTTCAGCTCATCGAGCTGAGGTTTGATCGCGTCGCTCATCGGTCCCCCTGGTGGGTCGTGCGCCCGCCGCCGGGGAACCGGTACCGGGCCGGTTCACTACCCGGCGGCGGGGCTGAGACCAAGCTTTCCGCCGACAGGTGCCAGGTAGAACCGTTCTTCGGCTACAGCGCGTCTACAACTCCATTGCACGGCTACCGTGTGTTGTATGGAATCCGGCCCACCCCCCGCCGTCGTCGGGGCACAGCTCCGCGCGGCCCGTGAGGCAGCGGGGTTCAGCCTGACCGAACTAGCTGACCGAGTGGCCTACAGCCGGGCTGCACTGGGCCACTACGAGACCGGACGACGGGTACCTACTGCCGATGTGGTGAAGGCGTACCGGGGTGCGTGCGGCCCGCTGGACGCGGTGACGACGGCCGAAGCGCTGGGCCGTGCCGACCTGGACCGGCGGGGGTTTCTCCGCTCTGCTGCCTACAGCGCCTCACTCGCGGCCACGGCCTTGCTGCCGATGCCCGAACACGCGCGCCTGGCGGCAATCGGCGACGGCACCGGCACCGGCGCGGCTGACGTGGCTGCGGTGCGTGGGGTGACAGACGCGCTGCTGCGGTTCGATGAGGTGCGCGGCGGGGGTGCCGGTCGCACCGCCATGACGGCGTTCCTGTCCACCGATGTCTCCGCGCTGCTGCGATCCCGGTTCACCGATGCCCAGGTGCGCGCCGAAGCGTTCAGCGCGGCTGCGGAACTGGCCTACGCAATCGGGTTCAGCTCGCACGATGTCGGCGCGGACGGGGCGGCGCTGCGGTACTTCCTGGCCGCGCTGCGGTTGGCCGAAGAGTCCGGCGTGCCCGGTCAGGATGGTTTCGTGCTGCGGATCATCGCCTTGCACGCGGGCGACGTGGGCATGCCGCAGCACAGCATCGAACTGGCCGAGCGCGCAGTGTCGCGGGCACGCGGTCACGTCGATGTCGATGCGATGGCGGTATTCGATGTCGCTCTCGCTCGGACGTACGCGGAAGGCGGAGACCATCGCGCAGCGCGGGAAACACTGCGCAGGATAGAACCGTGGCTCACCCCGACCACGACCACCGAACTCCCGCGCTGGCTGTCGCTGTTCTGCCCGAACAAGGCGTCTATCGGCCGACAGGCGTCGAAAGCGTTCGCCGCGCTCGGTGATCTGAGTGAGGCCGAGCGGCACTTGCATATGAGCGTGGTTGCTTGGAACCCCGAGACGCACACCCGGATTCGCGCGCTGAGTGAAATCGAGACCGGACTACTGCGCTGGAAACTGGGACGGCACGAGGACGCGGCCCGGTTGTGGCGGACAGCGCTGCCGGTGGTGGCCGGTGTGGATTCGGACCGCACGCGCAAGGCGGTCGCGAAGGTCACCGCCGTTGCCCCGGAGGTCGCAGTCACGACCTGACCGCCTTGCCGACAACGACGAACGACCCCGGAATCACGCACGTGGCTCCGGGGTCGTCCTGTATCTGCTGGCGGGGCAGTGCTATCGCTTCCATTCCAGCTTGATGAAATTCGGATCGAAGTACGCGCCGGAGGCCCGCCGTCCCTTCGGCGCGGGCAGCACGGTCACGGTCAGTAGCTTTTCCACAATGGCACGACGGTGGCCGAGACTGAGACCGTCGGTCCGGTCGTCGTCAATGCCGAACCAGGCGGTGCGAATGTCGCGGCCCTCCAGCGCTGCCAGCGGCGAACGCATGCCCAATGATGCGAGCGTCGTTTCGATCTCAGAAACCTCCGCCTTGAGGGTCGCCGACGCGGTAGCGAGCTGGCGCGCGTCGACCTCCCCGGCTGCGAACAGACCCGCCACCGCGTCTAGGCGTTGCCGCAGCGTCGCTTGCTCCAGCCGCAGCGCCGCAACATCGACTCCCGCCGAGCCGTGTTCGTCTACTAATTCGGCCAGTTCGCCTGGACGCTCGAGCCGGGCCACCATCGTCTTTTCTACGAGGTCGTCAACCTGGCCCGCGTCCCGGCTGACATGGCTGACTGCGGTCAGCTCCCGCGCGGCGCACCGATAGGACGGTCGCCGTCCCCTGCCGGACACCCCCGCCCGTAGCTGGGCAATGCCGCAGACACCGCACAGGTACACCCCTGAGCCTAGCCAGCGCGGTGTGTTGCCCGGTGTGGTCCGGCGGGCCGGATCATTGAGTACAGCATTCGCCGCGTGCCAAATGTCCTCGCTGACCAGCGCGGGCCATTCCGCCTTGCCGACGACTTCCCCCAGGTGCGAGGACCACCCGGCGTTACGGTGGCGCTTGATGATGTCGCGGACAGCGACGGAGGTCCACGGCCCGCGCTGAGTAGCCGTCGGGACGCCGTGCCGATTGAGCTCCAGGACAATCTGGCGCAGCGACACCCCGGCCACGACCTCCTCATACATCCGCACGATCTCGCGGGATTCGTCCGGCCTGACCGTAACGCCGTCCGACTCGAAACCGTAGGGGCGCATCCCTCCGTGGAACTTGCCCGCCAGGGCTCCCTGGATACGCGCCGCCTTGATCCTCTCGCCCTTGTGCTCGGACTCGTACCGTGCCACCGCCCCAAGCTGCCGAGCGATCATCCGGCCCGATGGCGTGGTCAGGTCCCATAGGCCAGCCTGGACGGTCTGAACCTCGGTCTTGGTGCGCTCAATGAGAGTGATGAAGTGCTCCAGCTCGAGCGGCGAGCGGTGCAGGCGGTCCGGGTGCCAGGTGAGAACCATGTCGAACTGCCCTGCGTCGATCGAAACAGTCAGCCGCTCGTAGTCCTTGCGTCGCTTGCCGCTGTAGGCGGAGGTGTCGTTGTCGGTGAAAACCTCCACATGGAGAGCCACGCCGCGCTCCGTCGCCAGACGTTCGGCGAGCTTGCGACAGTCGGTTTCCTGGCGCGTAACGCCGAGCCCTTCGCCAGTGCGGTCCTGGGAAATACGCAGGTAGATGGCGATACGTAGGACGGTGATCTTGCCCTGAGTGGCAATCTTGCGGGTCATGAGTCGAAGTGTGCCACAACCAGAGTGCCGTATTTCCTGCGCCCGTGCCACCTACGACCAGGAATGCGAGGCGGGCGCGGACGATGTCGCCGAGCAGTGCGCGGGCGTCCGGTGGAATCGAGCCCGCGGCAGCCAGTGCGTCGAGGCCCTGGGTTGCCGGGCGGAGTACGCGAAGGGATAGGCATGTTCCGTCGTGGGCGACGGGGGCGAGGACGGCGTGCAGCCGGACGCCGAACGCATCACCGAGCGTGGCTTCGGTTCCGGCGAGTTTGCCGTCGACCCAGGGTTGAGCGTCGTCGAGGCGGCGGCCCGCGGCTAGCGCCAGACGCTGGGCGAGCCGGCGAACCGCAGCCTCGTCGGCGAATCGCACCTCGGTCAACTCCAGCCCGCGGCCACGGTCGACCCACACCGAATCCGGAGCAGTGACGAGCACGTCAGCGACCAGGGGATCGTGCAGTAACGGTTCGAGCAGCCCCGCGCCGGTCATCTCGGTCTGCAGCAGGCGCAGAGCCCGGAGCAGGTCGGTGTCGGCGAGCACACCGCCTGCTTCGGTGCGGATCGCGGCCGCCAGTTGCGCGGCATCAGGGACACCCGGATGCTCGGCAAGGCGCTCACGGACCCGTTCGAGGAGATCGACGGTGACAAATGTGGTCATCCCGGCGGTAGTCATGGCGCGTCGGCTCCGACCATGGCGAGGACGGCATCGGCGGCGTCGCGTAGGGGGCCGCGACGGCGCACGCTCAGACCTGCGCGCTCGAGGCGCGACGCCAGGCCGGCTTGCCCGCGAACCGCGGCAAGGAGCGGCAGCCCGAGCAACTCGGCCACTTCCGCCCCGCGTAGGCCGCCGGGGGCTGGGCCACGAACAACCAAGCCGCGGTTGGGGTTTCGTTCGCCCAGGTATGCCGAGACGACTTCGGCCGCGGCGATGGAGCGCAGCCGGGCCGGGACAATGAGGACGACCAGGTCGGCGGCGTCGAGCATCGCGTCGGCTGCGGGGCCACGCTCGGATGAGACGTCGCAGACGACGAGATCACCTGCGTCCCTGCCGGATTCGATGACCGCGCGCACAGCGGCGGGAGACAGTTCGGTGGCTGAGCATCCGATCCGCGGGCGCCGGGCCACGGACCCGGTCGGCGAATATCCGATCCCCGCACGCGCGGACATGGGCGCCGACCCGATCGGCGACCCTCCGATCCCCGCATATCCATCCCCAGGCGCCGACCCGGTCGGGTGTCCGCTCGCCGCGTGCTCGGCCACGCGGGACGAGCCCGCCGGCGAGTATCCGATTCCCGCGCGCCCGGTCGCGGTGGCCGATACGCTCGGCGACCGTCCCTGTCCGGAATCGCCTGGCCGCGCTCGCCCGCACGACAGCACCGCCAGACCGGGAGACGCGGCGGGCAACGCATTGTGCAGTGCCGCGGCGGACACCCGTCCGTCCTCGATGATCAGGTCGGGCCAGCGCAGCCCTGGCACGTTCTCCATGCCGAGCACCAGATCTATCCCGCCGTCGAGCGGGGCACCGTCGATCAGCACGGTGTCGCGACGGACCCGGCGCGCGGCCCCGCGCAACGCGGTAGCCGCGGCAAGCGTGGATGCCCCGGCGCCTCCACCCGCGCCTACCACCGCGACGACTATCCCTTCGCCCGTGCGGGATTCAGCGTGTTCGGCGAACTGTTCGACCAGCGCGACGGCGCCCGAGGGCAACGCGACAACCCGTTCGGCACCCACCGCCGTCGCCGCCTGCCAGTCGGGCACGGCCGGCTCCCCCTCGGTGACCAGGACGACGCCCGCCCGGCGCGGACAGCCGGCGACAGCAGCGGCAACAGCGGCGGCGGTATCGAGGATCACCATCCCGGCCCCTGCCCACGCATGCCTGCCGACAGGCATCACCCGTTCGTCGGTGACGCGCTCGGCGGCCGCCGCGACCCGGCGTACCTCCGCACGCAATCGATCGTCACGCACGAGCACGAGAGCGGGCGCGATATGTGGGGAGCCACTGCGCATCGGGACTGGGTTCATGCGTCTCAGCGTCGCCGAGCGAGGAAGTTGTCAACAGCCCGAAAACGCCGATTGTGGATAACTCGGGGGTGTGGAGAACTTTTGCGATCGTCCCCGGAATAGAGGACGGCCCCAGCCGGGGGGGAGGAGGCTGGGGCCGTCGGGTTCAGCCCCGGGGGGTCGGGCTGAACGCGCCTGGACTATGTCCAGGTGCCAGCAATACTACACCCATCCCCTGCTGGGGGCGCAAGTAGTATTCGCCGACATTCTTCGGCGATTCGCACCGCCCGGCGTCCCCGGGGCAAACCCTTTTCCACGGTGCGGGCAGTCGATCCTGCGGCGCGCGCAGGTCGTGCCTATTCTGTTGACGTGACGCCAGAACGCGACCAGACCTCGCCTACGGACACAAGACTCGGCACATCGGGCGCAGCCCCGGTGCCGGGCGGGCGGGTCGCCGCGTTCTTCGATCTCGACAAAACGGTGATCGCGAAGTCGAGCGCTTTCGTCTTCAGCAAACCGTTCTACGCACAGGGTCTGCTCAACCGCAGAGCCGTGTTGGAGAGCAGCTACGCACACTTTTTGTTCCTGCTTTCCGGTGCCGATCACGACCAGATGGAACGGATGCGGGCAAACCTGGCCAACATGTGCGCGGGCTGGGATGTGGAGCAAGTGAAAGCCATTGTGGCCGAGACACTTCACGATCTCGTCAACCCGCTGATCTACGCCGAAGCCGCCGATCTGATCGCCGATCACAAGATCCGCGGGCACGATGTGGTGATCGTCTCGGCCTCCGGCGAGGAGATCGTCAGCCCGATCGCGCAGGTGCTCGGCGCCTCGCACACCGAGGCGACCCGGATGGTGGTCGAGGACGGAAAGTACACCGGCGACATCGAGTTCTACTGCTACGGCGAGGGCAAAGTCGCCGCTATCGAGAAGCTCGCCGCCGAGCAGGGCTACGACCTGTCACGGTGCTACGCCTACTCCGACTCCGTGACCGATGTGCCGATGCTGAGCACCGTCGGCCATCCGACCGCGGTCAACCCCGACCGCGGGCTGCGCAAGGAGGCCGCGAGCCGCGGCTGGCCGGTACTCACGTTCTCCAATCCGGTGTCGCTGTGGTCGCGATTCCAGACGCCCTCGACCACCACCGTCGCAGCGACGGCAGCCGTCGGACTCAGCGCCGTCATCGCGGGTGCGATCAGCTATCGACTGCTGCGCAAAAGACGCTGACCTGCGACGCTCGAGCACGAATCTCCGAGCGACACGCCGAATTCGATAGGATTCGGTAATGCCTCCGAAACCCTTGATGTGAGTGCCATCACAGTGTAAGAATGGAGGCACGGAAGGACGGAAGGCCAAGACGGAGCCGGAAGAGAAGGTTTCGCCTCCCATCCCACCCTTCCCAGCACGGACACCAGGCACCCACGCGGAGCGCGCCGCGACAAGGCCGAAAGAGTTGTGGGCCTGCGAAATCCGAGCTCACGTCGGCGAACGCCTCGCACAGGTTGCGGGGATGAACCGGCGGGGTTGGGATGATCGCCGAGGCCACCGAACACAACCCACCCTGCACGCTTGGTAACCGGGTGTTCCGTGCTAGCGGGCGGTGAGGTCGAGCAATCGGCAACGCCGCCCGTTTCGATGTGTGGGGGTCCCGCTCAGCCGGCTGCCGCGTCAGCGATCGAGTTGGCCTCGCGAGCACCGTCTTCCAGCGCGCCCGCGCAGAACAACACCCAGCCGCCGACGCCTTCGGCCGTGCCCATCCCGAATCCGGCCGCCGCGTCGAGGTAGGCCTGACGGCGGCGCAACCAGAACACCTCGGGCACGCCGAGGCTGTGCGGATCGAGCCCGCTGGCCACCGCGACCAGGCGCGAAGCAGCACGCGCGACGACTCCGTCGCCGGTGCCGAACGGACGCAACGACAGCAGCTCGCCGTGCACGACCGCCGCGATCACCGGGGCGGGCGCCTTGCTGGTCTGGACAGTTTGCGCGAGCAGATCGAGCCGCTCGGCGACGCCAGGGGTGGAGCGCGGGCGGCCGAGTTCCTGCTCGTCGGTCACCAGGTCGGCGGCGGCGAGCAGGTGCAGCCGGGCCAGCGCCTGCAGGGGTGCGCGCCGCCAGGTGCCGATGAGGTTGGTGAGCGCGTCGCCGTCGAGCGCCTGGCCCACCCGCAACGCGCCGGCCAGCACCGGGTCGCTGACCTGCCCGTCGGCGGGCAGGTCGATACTCGCGCCTTCGATGGCCGCCGAGGAACGGGCGGCACGGACGGCGGCTTCGGCGGCGGTGGTCGCCCAGCCGCGCCGGTTCGACTTGTGCCGGTGCACGGCCGCGAGCGCGTCGCGCGCCTTGTCGGCGGCCTCGCGCACGCCGGGCAGGTCGACCAGGGGCTGCAGCGGATCAGTCACGGCATGGAGGTTACCGCTCGTACAGCGCGGCCCCCACGGTCACATACAACCCGCGCACCGTCGGCCAGCTGCGATCCGGCCACGGCACCTCGGCGAGCCGCTTGGCGGCCGGAGTCACCGCCCTGCGCCGCCGCGCTTCTCGCTCGGCGAGCCGTTCAGCATCGATTCGATCCACCGGCGCCTCCAACCCTGCGATCCACACCGCACCACCTCGGACAACCCCACGGTACGCCGACGTGTTGAGCGCTCGAAGAGTTTCGAGAGCCCAACTACCCAAGACCCGCCCCTCCTTCAACAACCCCACCCAACCCCACACTCCCGACCACACCGCTCAGACCAACTTGTCCCCGTCTTCCATGCCCGCCCAACCCACCACCGCACTACCGAGCACACGGCTCACACCAACTTGTCCCCGTCTTCCACACCCCGCCCAACCCACCACCACACTCCCGACCACACCGCTCACACCAACTTGTCCCCGTCTTCCACACCCCGCCCAACCCACCACCACACTCCCGACCACACCGCTCACACCAACTTGTCCCCGTCTTCCACACCCCACCCAACCCAACCACCGCACTCCCGACCCATAGGGACAATGCCGCGCAGTTAGGGCCTGTAATTAATTAACCCGAAATTACTCGGATTCGGTTGTGGTGTCGTGGTATTGGATGACCGATTGGGCGTCGGCGAGGGTGATTCCTGTCGGCCCGGTGGTGTGTGCGGCCAGGTCGAGCAGAGGTCGGGTCTGCTGGATCGTTGTGTGGATGGATTGCTGGGTGACGTCGAACAGCACGGCCAGGGCTCGTTGGCGTGTGGCGAACCGCAGGTGAAGTAGGGTGATGGCGACACGATCCTCGAGAGTGAGGACGGATTTGCGGCCGGTTCCGGGCGCGGCCTGGCGGGTGCCTCCGCGTCGCTGATGCAAGTGGAGTTCGCGTTGGGCGTGACGGGTCACGGTCAGTTTGTTGATGAGCGCGTCCCACTGCGGGGGAGTCAGTCCGGTCAGTGCTGGGGTGCGCAGCCAGGCGGTGTCGGGTCGAGTCGGTTGGGGTGCGCTGTCGCCATCAGCCATGATGAGGCGGACGGGTTCGGGGCCGATGGTGTAGTTCCAGTCGCCGTGCCAGTCGTGGCGGGTGATCGACACGGCGGCGAACTGGTCGTCGGTGATCTTCACACCCTTCGGGTACTCGCCCTGGTCGAGTTCGGCGTGAACCCGTAACCCGGTGCGGGTGGTGGTGGCCGCGATCGAGTTGACGACGACCTCGTGGCTCGTTAGTGGTTGTCCCCGCCAGTTCATCGAGATGTGTGAGAACAACCGGTGTTCGATTGTGTTCCATTTGGAGGTGCCGGGCGGGAAATGGCAGACCGTGACCTTCAGGCCGGTCTCGGCCGCGAACCGGGCGAGTTCGGTTTTCCAGGCCCTGGTGCGATAACCGTTGGAGCCCCCGGCGTCGGCCGTGACCAGCAGTTCGGTAGCGCCGGGATAGGCGGCGGCACCGACACCGCGCCACCAGCGGCGCACCGACTCCACGGCGAACGCAGCGGTGTCGTGGTCGGTGCCGACATTGACCCATCCCGTGTTGTTGGTCATGTCATAGACCCCATAGGGCGAGACCTTGCCCGAGTCACCGGGAAAGTCGTGGTCGTTGACCTCGACCGGATGGCCCTTGCGGCGCATCGTCTCACCGGCGTTCTTGTACTGCCCGATCAATTCCTTCTTCTTGGTGTCCACGCTGATGACCGGCTGTCCCGCCGCTTGGCGGGCCTTGACCTGCTCGTTGATGTAACGGAACTGCGCGTCACGATCCGGGCTCTGCTTGCCCTCCAACGTCTTCGCGTTGGCCTGCAAACTGAAACCCAACGCCCGCAACAGATTCCCCACCAAATCTGCCGCCGCCGGATGCCCGCGGGCCGTCAACTCGTCGGCAAGGTTGCGGGTCGACCGGATCGTCCACCGCAACGGCGACATCGGATCCCCCCGCATATCGGGCTCCACCAACTCCAACAACGCCGCGACCAACCCCTCGTCAACCACCGTCGCGGGCTTGCGGCCGCCCCCGACCCGACGAGCCCGCTCCAACGGAGCCTCCCCGGACTCCAACTCCTTCGCCCCCAGCGATACCGTCGCCTCTCGTACCCCGGCCGCACTGGCGACCAACCGGCCCCCACCCCGCCCGAGCATCCGGGCATCCGCACCCAGAAGCAACCGGCGCTGCCGCTCATTCAGGTGCGGAAACAACACCTCATACTTGAACGCGAGGTCATCGACGGTCACCACGAAATCACCCATACCACAACATCTTTCAAAATCTCGGGATGTTACGGGTTGATTAATTACAGGCCCTAACTGCGCGGCATTGCCCATAGGGAGGGACGGCCACGAAGTGGCCGGTCCGCGGCCGGGTCGCCGGTCAGGCGCCGGTGCGCAGGCGACGAAGGAGCAAGCACCGGTGCCTGACCGGCGGCCCCTCAGGGCCGCGGACACGCGCGCGCCAGCGCGCCAATAAACACAGGACTACCGAACACTTCTACCCCGTGAGCAGCTCCCGACCCGGGATCGCCTCGAGCAGTGCCCGCGTGTACTCCTCGCGCGCAGACGCGAACACCTCATCGGTCGTGGCCGCCTCGACCACCTTGCCCTCACGCATCACCACCACGTTGTCCGCGATCTGCCGGACCACAGCCAGGTCGTGAGTGATGAACAGATACGTCAGCCCCAACTCCGCCTGGAGGTCGTTGAGCAGGGTGAGGATCTGGGCCTGGACCAGCACGTCCAAGGCCGAGACCGCCTCGTCGCAGACCACCATTTCCGGTGAGAGGGCCAGCGCGCGGGCGATCGCCACCCGCTGACGTTGCCCGCCCGACAACTCGTTGGGATAGCGCCGCAGCACCGACGACGGCAGCGACACCTTGTCGAGCAGGTCGCGCACCACCGCTTCGCGCTCGGCGGCGGTACCGATCTTGTGTACGCGCAGCGGTTCCTCGATCGTGCGGAAGATCGAGTACATCGGGTCGAGCGAACCATAGGGATTCTGGAAGATCGGTTGCACCCGCCGCCGGAATGCGAACGCGCCCTTGCTGTCCAGCTTCGCGACGTCTTTGCCGTCGAAAGCGACTGTGCCCGAGGTCGGTTCGAGCAGGCCGAGCACCATCTGCGCGATGGTCGACTTGCCCGATCCCGACTCGCCGACGATCGCGGTGGTGGTGCCGCGACAGACCGTGAAACTCACGTCGTCGACCGCGACGAAATCCGCGGACTGCCAGGGCCGCTTGCCGCGAATCTTGAACGCCTTCGACAGGTTTCGCACATCGAGGACAGTGTCGGGTAGCGCGTCGGATGCCTTCTCGGCGACAGCTACTTCGACAGCCTGCGCGCGCACCTCGGCCCGCTGCCGCGACGACGACATCCGCGATGCCGCCAACGACGGCGCGGAGTTCACCAGCTTCTTCGTGTACGCATGCTGCGGATCACGCAGAATCTGTAGCGCCGGTCCGGATTCCACCACCTTGCCCCGATACATCACCACCAGGTGCTCAGCCCGTTCCGCGGCGAGGCCGAGGTCGTGGGTGATCAGCAGCACCGCGGTACCCAGTTCGGTGGTGAGCTGTTCGAGATGACCGAGGATCTGGCGCTGCACGGTGACGTCGAGCGCCGAGGTCGGCTCGTCGGCGATCAGCAGTTTCGGCCTGCACGACAGGCCGATCGCGATGAGCGCGCGCTGACGCATACCGCCGGAGAACTCGTGCGGATACTGGTTCACCCGCCGTTCGGCATCGGACATGCCCGCCTCTGCCAGCAGTTCCACCGAGCGTTTGCGAGCCGCGTCACCGGTGGCGATCCCGTTGGCAACCAGGGTTTCCCGGATCTGGAAGCCGATCTTCCACACCGGGTTCAGGTTCGACATCGGGTCCTGTGGGACCAGGCCGATGCCGTTGCCGCGGATCGCGACGATCTCCTTCTCCGATGCCGTGGTCAGGTCCTTGCCGTCGAAAAGGATGGAACCGCCGGTGACCTTGCCGGAACCGGGCAGCAGGTCGATGATCGCGTGCGCGGTCGTCGACTTGCCCGAGCCGGATTCGCCGACGAGGGCGACGGTCTGCCCGGGATAGACGGTGAGGTTCACCCCGCGAACGGCCGGAATCTCCTTGCCGTCGGAGGTGAAACTGACGTCCAGGTCCCGGATTTCGAGCAGTGGCTTCATCGGGTGCGCTCCTTCGGATCGAGCGCGTCGCGCACCGCGTCACCGAGCATGATGAAGCTCAGCACCGTGATGGCCAGCGCGGTCGCCGGGTAGAACAGGATCGGCGAGGTACGGATCTCGGTCTTGGCGCGGTCGATATCGGCGCCCCAGGACACGATGCTCGGTGGCAGGCCGACGCCGAGGTAGGACAGCGTCGCCTCGGTGACGATGAAGACGCCGAGCCAGATCGTGGCGACCACGATCAGCGGACTCGCCGAGTTGGGCAGCACGTGCTTCATCAGCGTGCCGAGCCGCGACACACCCAGTGCCTTGGCGGCGGTGACATATTCGCTGTTCTTGGCCTCGATCACCGCACCACGGGTGATGCGCGCGGCCTGCGGCCAGGTGAAAGCCACCAGGATCGCGACAACCGTCATGATCCCCGCGGGCCGCAGCAGTTGCAGCAGCACGATCGCGGCCAGCACCATCGGGATGGCGTAGAAGACCTCGGCGATGCGCGAGACGATGGTGTCGAGCAAGCCGCCGTAGAAGCCGGAAATCGCGCCGAGGATGCCGCCTACCAGCAGAAACAGCACCGCCGACGCGATGCCGACGGTGACCGACGCACGCGCCCCGTAGATGGTGCGCGCGAAGACATCACAGCCCTGCTTGTCGAATCCGAACGGATGACCCTCGCGCGGGCCGTCCATGCCGAATTCGCCGAGGCACAATCGCGGGTCCTGGTCGGTGAACAGCGAAGGCCACACCACCACGAGCATGACGAACACGATCAACACCACCGAGACTCCGAACACGGGGTTGCGGCGCAGCCGCCGCCACGCGTCGCCCCAGATGCTGGTCGGGGTGCCTTTGTCGAGAACGCGGTCGGTGGCGAGCACTTCCACCTCGTCGGCGGGGGCCACGAAATGCTGTTGCTTGTCATGCATAACGGATCCTCGGGTCCAGTGCGGCATAGAGCAGGTCGATCACGAGATTGACGAGCAGGAACAACACCACCAGCACCGTCACGAACGACACCACGGTCGGCGGCTCGCCGCGGATGATCGCCTGGTACATGGTGCCGCCGACGCCGGGAATGTTGAAGATGCCCTCGGTGACGATCGCGCCCGCCATCAGCGCACCGAAATCGGCACCGAGAAAGGTGACTACCGGGATCATCGAATTACGCAGAATATGCACGGTCACCACGCGTCGGCGCCCGAGTCCCTTCGCCGTCGCGGTGCGAACGAAATCAGCGGATTTGTTCTCCGCCACCGAGTTCCGGGTCAGCCGCAGGACATAGGCGAACGACAGCGAACCGAGTACGAACGCGGGCACGATCAACTCGCTCAGGCTCGCTTTACCCGTGACGGTGACCGGGGCGATCCCCCACTTCACACCGAGCAGGAATTGCGCGAGATAACCCACGACGAACACCGGCAGCGCGATGATCACCAGGCTCGCGATAAGCATCGTCGAATCGAACAGCTTGCCTTTTCGCAACCCGGCGATCAATCCGAACACGATGCCGAATACGCCTTCGATCAGCACCGCGAGAAACGCGAGTTTGATGGTGATCGGGAAGGCACGTTCGAGTTCTTCGCGCACCGGACGACCCGAGAAGGAGGTGCCGAAGTCCAGCGTGAGGATCCCTTTCAAGTAATGCAGATATTGCATGATGAAAGGCTGATCGAGGTGATAACGGGCGCGCAGTACCGTCTCGGCGGCCGGCGTCAACTGTTTCTCGCCTGCCAGCGCCTTGATCGGGTCACCCGGAATCAGAAAGACCATTGCATAGATGAGCAGCGTCGCGCCCAGGAATACCGGGATCATCTGGAGCAGACGCCGAACTACGTACCAAGCCATCGCTTCCTCCGAAAACGACCGGGGCCGAGCCACTTCGCAGTGACCCGGCCCAGCTGTCGAGTTCTATTTCTCGATGTTCTCGAAGTCGAACAGGCCGTTCCAGGTGAGCTCGGCCTTGGTGACCTTGTCCGAGCGACCCGCGTTGGCGACGTAGTCGAACACCGGGATGTCTGCCATCTCCTTGATCATGATCGCCTGCGCTTGCGCGATCAGCTTGTAGGAATCCGCCTGCGTCGGGGCGGCGAGGGCGGCGTTGAACAGC
Source organism: Nocardia sp. IBHARD005 (assembly GCF_052814245.1). Lineage (NCBI taxonomy): Bacteria > Bacillati > Actinomycetota > Actinomycetes > Mycobacteriales > Nocardiaceae > Nocardia > Nocardia sp. IBHARD005. Next base: position 380,347 of record NZ_CP199935.1, on the reverse strand, counting down.
CGGTCCACCTCGGGATTGTTGTAGTTGACGTTGTTGGTCTCGGAGAAGCTGTAGTACTGCGAACTGAGGAACTGCATCATCGTCGGGTAGTCGCCCTGCCAGCCATAGCGGAACGCGGTACCGATCGTCTTGGCGTTCACCGCGTCACGGATGTTCTTGAACGTCGGCATCGGGTTGGCGACAGCGTCGATGCCGAGGGTGTTCTTGACGCTGTTGGCGACAGCTTCGATCCAGGCCTGGTGACCGCCGTCGCTGTTGTAGGTGATCTGGTACTGACCCGACCACGGCGAGATCGCGTCGGCTTGGGCCCATAGCTTCTTGGCCTGGTCGGGGTTGTAATCGAACACTTCCGAACCCGGCAGGTTCGCGTCGTATCCGGGCAGGGTCGCGGCGGTGAAGTCGCGCGACGGCGTGCGCGTGCCGTTGAAGATCTTGTCGATGATCTGCGGGCGATTGATCGCCATCGAGATGGCCTTGCGACGCAAAATGCCTTCCTCGCCACCGAAATGCGGCACGGTGGTCTGGATGCCGATGTGCTGGTTCTGCGCGGTCGGCTTGGTGATAGCCCGGTCGCCGAGGTCGCTCTGGTACGTGGTGATCGCGCTGTCGGGGATGGTGTCGAGCGTGTCGAGATTTCCGGCCTGCAGATCCGCGTACGCGGTGTCGTAGGACTGGTACATCACGAATCGGAGGCCCTTGTTCTTGGCCGGACGGCCACCGGGATAGTCCGGGTTGGGTGTGAGATCGATCTTGACGTTGTGTTCCCACGAACCGAACGCGTAAGGGCCGTTGCCGATCGGCTTCTCACCGAATGCCTTCATATCCTGGAAAGCGGCATCGGGCAGCGGATAGAACGGCGCGTAGCCGAGTGCGCTCTCGAAGTCGATCGAGGGCGACTTCAACTCGACGGTGAAGGTGCGGTCGTCGACAACCTTCAAGCCCGACATCGTCTTGACGGTGGGATTCTCGGCGCTCACCTCGTCGAACCCGGCAATCGGGCTGTACACATAACTTTGCAGCTGCGCGTTGTCGGCGAGTGCGCCGTAGTTCCACGCGTCGACGAACGATTTCGCGGTGACCGTGGTGCCGTCGGTGAACTTCCAATTCGGCTTGATGGTGATCTTGTACGACTTCCGATCAGCCGTCTCGATCTTCTCGGCCACCTCGTCGTGGGCCACACCGTTGGCGTCGTAGTATTTCAGCCCGGCGAACAAACGGTCGACAACGCGGCCGCCCATGTTCTCGTTGGTATTGCTGGGCACCAACGGATTCTGCGGCTCGCCCGCATTGGTGGTGACGATGCTCGAATCAGCACTGTCGTCGGACGAGCACGCGGCGAGACCGAGGCAAGTGGTCGCCAGTCCCGCCGCGACCAGCGCGGTCGCTCTGATGAATCTCAACGCTCTCTCCCGGTTCAATTCCGTGGCTAACGGTCGGAGGTTAGCGGCTCCGGCTGGATTTTTCAGCGATCCGAGCCATTTTCAGGTCACATGTATCAGTACGGTTACTCGCTGGAAACGCAGGAAAAATTGCCGAGCCCCTCGTCCTCTGCAGAAAAATATGAACAAATATCGGAAACCATCAGCTGAACCGTTGAGTAAAAACGATAGCTCGCGACCGGCCGGTCTGTCCGCGAAGTCATTGGATGAACTAGCCCTGTTGACCGCCGCGAAACATCGCCGGGACAACGAGCCACCGCGGCGCGGGTCTGTTGACTACTGTCTAGACAGCCGGGCCGCACCCCGGCAACCGACCCGACCGCACCAGGCATGTGAGGCTGAACCGACGTGACCGAAACTGCTGCAGGACAACAGGACTCGTTTCCGCCGAGTGCGGAATTCGTCGCCGCCGCCAACGCGGACGCCACGCTCTACGACCGTGGCCAGACCGACCGCGACGGCTTCTGGGCCGAACAGGCCAACCGGCTGCACTGGCACAAACCCTTCACCGAGGTCCTCGACTGGGCCGGCGCCCCGGTGGCGCGCTGGTTCGGCGACGGCGAACTCAACGTCGCCTATAACTGCGTCGACCGCCACGTCATCGACGGGCACGGCGACCAGGTCGCTATCCACTGGGAAGGCGAACCCGGCGACTCGCGCGAGATCACCTACCGCGAACTGCTGGAGGAAGTCTCGCGGGCGGCGAACTACCTGACCGAACTCGAGCTGACGGCAGGCGATCGCGTTGCCATCTACATGCCGATGGTGCCCGAGGCGATCGTGGCGATGCTGGCATGCGCGCGGCTGGGACTCACGCACTCGGTGGTGTTCGCGGGATTCTCGCCGAGCGCGTTGCGTCAGCGGGTCGACGATGCGCAAGCCCGATTGATCATCACCACCGACGGTCAGTGGCGGCGCGGGAAACCGGCACCGCTCAAAGAGGCCGTCGACGAGGCGCTCGCGGCCAAGGGCGACGTGCCGTCATCGGTGGAGCACGTGCTGGTGGTGCGCCGGGTCGGCACGGAGGTGCCCTGGACCGACGGGCGCGATCTGTGGTGGCACGAAACCGTCGCCGCCGCTTCGCCTTCCCACGAAGCCCAGCCCTTCCCCGCCGAGCATCCGCTGTTCATCCTCTACACCTCCGGCACCACCGGAAAACCCAAGGGAATCCTCCACACCACCGGCGGATACCTCACCCAGACCTCCTACACCCACCACAACGTCTTCGACCACAAAGCCGGACAAGACGTCTACTGGTGCACCGCCGACATCGGCTGGGTCACCGGACACAGCTACATCGTCTACGGCCCACTCGCCAACCGCGCCACCCAGGTCGTCTACGAGGGCACACCCAACTCCCCCGACGAACACCGCCACTTCCAGATCATCGAAAAATACGGCGTCACCATCTATTACACCGCGCCCACCCTGATCCGCACGTTCATGAAATGGGGCCGCGAGATCCCCGACGCACACGACCTGAGCACCCTGCGACTGCTCGGCTCCGTCGGCGAACCGATCAATCCGGAGGCGTGGCGCTGGTACCGGGAAGTGTTCGGCGCCAACAAGACTCCGATCGTCGATACCTGGTGGCAGACCGAGACCGGCGCCATCATGATCTCCCCGCTGCCCGGCGTCACCGCCACCAAGCCCGGCGCCGCGATGGGCCCGCTGCCCGGAATCTCCGCGACCGTCGTCGACGAAGAGGGCAATCCGGTGCAGCTCGGGGAGACCGAGGCCAACGGATACCTCGTGCTCGACAAGCCGTGGCCGTCGATGCTGCGTGGCATCTGGGGCGACATGGATCGCTACCGGTCCACCTACTGGGAGCGCTACGCCGAGCAGGGGTGGTACTTCGCGGGTGACGGCGCCAAGCTCGACGCCGACGGTGACCTGTGGGTGCTCGGCCGGGTCGACGACGTCATGAACGTCTCCGGGCATCGCATCTCCACCGCCGAGGTCGAGTCCGCGCTGGTCGGGCATCCGGCTGTCGCCGAGGCCGCCGTGGTCGGTGCTACCGACGCGACCACCGGGCAGGGGATCGTCGCGTTCACCATCCTCACCGGCGAGGCCGCGGGGTCGGCGGGGCCCGAGCTCGTCGCCGAGCTGAAGGCGCAGGTGTCCAAGGAGATCAGCCCGATCGCGCGGCCGCGCGAGATCCACATCGTGCCGGAACTGCCGAAGACACGCAGCGGCAAGATCATGCGCAGGCTGCTGCGCGACGTCGCCGAGGGACGCGAGCTCGGCGACACCTCGACGCTGGTCGATCCTGGCGTTTTCGAGGCCATTCGCACCGGGAGCAACTGACGCGCACCCGGCCGGTGGCGCCCGATGTCACCGGCCGGGTCCATTAAGATCGCGGACAGGTGTGCCGGGAAGTCTGGTCGGCATGCGGTCGTGAATCGAGTCGATGAGCGCCCGCAGCTCAGTCGACCCCTGCCGGGAGGCTTGCCCTTGATCACACGCGTCCGCTCCGAGCTCACCCGTTATCTCCGCACCGAGACCGTCGGCGGTGCGCTGCTCCTCGTGGCCGCCGCGGTGGCCCTGATCTGGGTGAACTCACCGTGGGGCGCGAGCTATCAGACCATGATCGACACCCACCTCAGCATTTCCGCGCTGCACCTGGACCTCACCCTGGCCGACTGGGCCAAGGACGGATTGCTCGCGATCTTCTTCTTCGTCGCCGGGCTCGAGCTCAAACGCGAGTTCGCCGTCGGCGAGCTGGCCGACCCGAAACGGGCCGCGCTGCCGATCATCGCCGCAGTGGGCGGGGTGATCACCCCGGCCGTGATCGCGCTGGTGGTCGGCCACGGCGTGCCCGGCATGGACAAGGGCTGGGCCATTCCCGTTGCCACCGATATCGCCTTCGCACTCGCGATCCTCGCGATGACCGGCTCGCGGGTCCCCACCAGCGCCCGGGTATTCCTGCTCAGCCTGGCCGTGGTCGACGATCTGCTCGCCATCATTCTCATCGCGGTGCTGTTCACCGCCTCGCTGTCGCTGCTGTGGCTGGCCGCGGCGATCGCCTGCTGCGGTGCGTGGGCGCTCGCCCAGAAGCTGCGGTTGCACACGCCGCTGTTCTACCTTCCGGTCGCGCTCGTGTGCTGGTACGCGCTGCACGAGGCGGGCATCCATCCGACGCTGGCCGGTGTCGCGCTCGGGCTGCTCACCAGGGTGCGCAAGGATCCCGGCGAGAAAACCGCGCCCGCGACGCATCTCGAGCATGTGGTGCAACCGATCTCGGCCGGGTTCTGTGTGCCGCTGTTCGCACTGTTCGCCTCCGGTGTGCCGCTCAACGGAGCGGTGTTCGGATCGCTGTTCACCGACCGGCTGGCGCTGGCGATCATCCTCGGGCTCCTGCTCGGCAAAACGATCGGGATCTTCGGGGTGAGCTGGGTCGCGATCCGGCTCGGCTGGGTGAAACGGCCAGCAGGACTGGAGTATCGCGACATGTTCGCCCTGTCGGTCCTCGGCGCGATCGGGTTCACCGTTAGCCTTCTGGTGGCGGAACTCGCGCTCGCCGACGTCGGCACCGATGCCATCGATCTTGCCAAGGCCGCCGTTCTGGTGACCTCGATGGCAGCATCGCTGATCGGATCGGCGCTACTGTTGCGCCGAGGACGTGTGCACCAGGCGCGCCGCGATGCAGACCAGTTACCACAGGGAGAAGGGTCGACGAAGTGAGTTACACCCAAGGCGGACATGACGGTCGGACGGTCACTTCGATCCCGTTGACCGACGCCAATCCGCCCGGATCGGCGAGCATCGGCAGCCTCGTGCGCGATGCCACCGAGCAGATGTCGACGCTGGTGCGCGCCGAGGTGGCGCTGGCCAAGGCCGAGGTCACCGGTGAGATCAAGAAGGGGCTCACCGGCAGCGTCTTCTTCATCCTCGCGCTGGTGGTGCTGCTGTTCAGCTCATTCTTCTTTTTCTTCTTCGTCGCCGAACTGCTCGACATGTGGCTGTGGCGCTGGGCCGCGTTCCTGATCGTTTTCTTGCTGATGGTGCTCACCACCGTCTTGCTGGCATTGCTCGGGTGGCTCAAGGTACGGAAGGTGCGCGCGCCGGAGAAGACGCTCGGCTCGCTCAAGCAGGCCGCCGAGGTTCTGCCTGCCGCGTTCACCCATCGTGACGTGACTGCTTCGCTGGAGAAGTCGAGCAACCGATGACGCACCGGGCGGGCCCGGTCGCAACAGCCGTGCCCGCCCACTAGGCTCGATCGGCGTGTCGTCCAACTCATTCCCGGATCCCTCCAGCGTCCGTTTCGATGGACCGTGGACCCACCGGGACGTGCACGCCAACGGAATCCGCTTCCATGTCGTCGAAGCAGTTGCCGCCGAAGCCGACGGTACGGACCGCTCCGAGGCGCCCTTGGTGTTGCTGCTGCACGGTTTCGCTGATTTCTGGTGGTCGTGGCGGCATCAGCTGACCACGCTCGCCGACCACGGGTACCGCACCGTCGCCGTCGACCTGCGCGGCTACGGCGATACCGACAAACCACCGCGTGGCTACGACGGGTGGACCCTCGCCGGTGACATCGCCGGACTGGTCCGGGCGCTCGGACACACCGAGGCCACCCTCGTCGGACACGCCGAAGGTGGACTGGTCTGCTGGGCCACCGCGGTGCTGCATCCGCGGCTGGTCCGCCGGATCGCGCTGGTCAGCTCGCCGCATCCCGCCGCGCTCAAGAGCGCTGTGTTGCGCGACCCGGCGCAACGTGCCACCTGGCTGCCCGATTTCCTGCGGTATCAGCTGCCGCGCTATCCCGAAAACCTGCTCACCCGGCGTGGTGGCGCCGAGGTGGAACGGCTGCTGCACGATCGAGTCGGTGAGTCCTGGTCGCGCAGTGCGGAATTCGTCGAGACCGCGTCGCGGATGCGGCATGCGATCCGGATTCCCGGAGCCGCGCACAGTGCGCTGGAGTACCAGCGCTGGGCGTTTCGCAGTCAGTGGCGACCCGACGGCAAGCGGTTCATGGCGACCATGCGCACGCCGATCGACATCCCGGTGCTGATGCTGCGCGGAGAACACGATCCCTACCTGCTGGACGCCACGTTCCACCGCGGGGCGGAATTAGCGCCCAATCGGACGCTGGTGTCGATTCCGCATGCCGGGCATTACGCGCACCAGGAGAACCCGAGCAAGGTCAACGAGGTGCTGACCACGCGCTGGCGCGAGCAGAACGGCGTGAACGGGTCACCACCGCACGACGACCTGGTCTCTCCCTGAGCTGTTTCGGAGCGCTGGCGCGCTCGAGCGGGGCCCTGGCGACTCCGTTAGGTAGGACACATCAGGGTTGCCCAGCCCAGGGTGTGCGCGGGGGTGGTGACACATCAGGATTGCCCGCCCCGGGTCGTTTGGTGGCTGTGTTTTTGGAGCGCTGGCGCGCTCGAGCGGGGCCCTGGTGGCCCCGATCTTCCCTCCCTCCGGGTACTCCTTCGTCGCACCCTCCGGTCAGTCCAGATCGGGGCGGGCCCCTTTGGGTAGAGACATAAGGGGGTTACCCGCCCAGGCTGTATGCGGGATGGCGACACATCGGGGTTACCCAGCCAGGCTGTATGCGGAAGTGGCAATAGCTCCGGGAGGGTGGTCAGCTCAGTACGCAGGCGCCTGTGTTTACTGGGGTGCTGCTCGGGGCGGCTGCGGCTAATTCGGACGCGACCTCGTGCAGGGTCAGGACGTACCCGGTGTCGTCGTCGGTGACGGCCGCGCCGAAGACCACGCCGAGTAGTTGTCCCTCGGCATCGACCAGCGGTCCGCCGGAGTTGCCGGCGCGGACCTGGCCGCGGACGGTGTACACCTCACGCTCGACGGTGCCGTCGCGGTGGATGGTCGGGCCGGTGAGGTCGAGGGTTTCGCGGACGCGGGCGGCGCTGGCCGTGTACGGCCCGCCACCGGGGTAACCGAGCACGATCGCGCTCTCGCCCGAACTCGCGGGCTCCGGTGCCTGGTTCAGGACCGGCGAGGTGAGCCCCGGTACGGCCAGAACCGCGATGTCCTTGGACGGATCGAACAGCACAACGGTCGCATCGAGCGCGCCGCGCGCAGTATCGACCGACACCGTGTTGGTGCCGGCGACGACGTGGGCGTTGGTCATCACGCGTTCCGGCGCGACGACGAAGCCCGAACCCTCGAGCGCCCGCTGGCAGCTGGGTGCGGTGCCGCGGATGCGCAGCACGCTCTGCTGCAACGACGCCGCAACCGGACTCGCCAGCACCGAAGGATCCGGCGGTTCGACGGCGGCGATCGGCGCTCGGCCGAACGGGCCGATCACATCGGGCAGCCCGGACGTGTCGAGCAGCTTGGAGAATTCGTTGGGTACCCTGCGCAACCAGTCCGGCGCGACGGAGTTGACATCGGCGAGAACCTTGGACCCGTTGATCGCGGCGGCGACGGCGGGCTGGGACGCGGTAGCCAGCGGCAACGCGAGCAGCCAGGCCGCGACCAGCACGGTCACCGCCTGCAACACCGCCCCGACGACGCTGTCCACGCCGCGCGCGACCGGCTGCCGGATGCTGGTGCGCGCGGCCCGGCCGAGCACCATGCCCGCGACCTCGCCGACGATCACCAGCAGCACGATCAGCAGGATGCCGCCGAGCACCCGGCTGCGACCCTCACTGAGGTGTTTGAGGATGTGCGGTGCGATCAGAATGCCCGCGACCGCGCCGAGCGCGACGCCGAAGAACGCCAGCGCCGACGCCACCGCGCCCTGCCGCCACCCGGTGGACGCGGCGACCAACGCGATCAGCACCACCGCGATGTCGAGCCATACCGAGGCGCTCATACTTGCACCTCGCCGGCGCTCGGCTCCAGCATGACCGCCATGGCGGCTGCACCGATCTGCCGCTCGCTCACAGGGTCATTCCGACCGCAGCCAGCGAGCTCTCCAGGTCACGCACGTCGCCCCGATCCCAGTTTCGTTCCCACCCAGCGGATTTGATGATGCCGGCGAGAATACCGCCGGTGAGTCCCCACACCAGCATGCCGTCGACTCCGAACGCGGGGCTCTGGTAGCCGAGACTGCCACGCACCATGAATCTGTGTGCCGGATCTAGCAATTCGGTGAGCGGCACACGCACGACACGCTCGGTTTCGCCCTGATCGACAACGCGGACCGCGCTGGGTGCTCGCCAGTAGCCGAGCACCGGCGTCACGTCGAACTTCGACGGCGGGACGAACAGTTTCGGCAGCAGCGCGAACGGCTGAACACCCGCGGGGTCGAGACCGGTTTCCTCGGCGGCCTCGCGCAGCGCGGTGCCCACCGGGCCGCCGTCGCCGGGATCCTCGGCGCCGCCGGGGAACGCGATCTGGCCGCGGTGCTGGCGCATGGTCGAGGCGCGCTGGGTGAGCAGGACATCGGCGTCGGCGGGCAAGCCGCCAGGTGCTGACTCGTCGGGGTCGGGCGAGCCGCCGAACAGCACGAGGACGGCGGCCTGGCGTGCTTTGCCGGTGATCGACATGGCCCGGCGCAGCGCTCGGGAGGTAGCGAGAGTGTCGTCGGCGTCGTGGCCACCGGATCTGATCGCGGTGCGCAGCCACGAGGGAACGCCGGAATCGTCGAGCCTCGCTACATCGTTCACGCCATCGCCTTCGATCCGCACGCCACTGTTACGTCCTCTGTCATACCGTGACCCCGAGCTTCGCGGCTACCGTATCCGCGATGTCGGCCACGTCGGCAAAGGTACGCACCTCCACACTCGCGATGGTGCCGTCGGCCCGCACGAGCACCGAAACGGGCAGTACCGCGGGCGCACCGACCGCACTGCGCACTGCGGCCTGCGGATCCTCGACACCGGGCAGGGTGATGCCGAGTCCGCTCAGCCGAGACAGCGCCTTCGCCTCGTCGGGATCGCTGTGCACGGTCATGACCGTGAGTGCCGAGCCCGCCCGCTGCGCGAATTCCTGCAGGTGGGGCAACTCGGTGGCGCAGGGGCCACACCAATACGCCCAGAGGTTGAGCAGCGCGGGCTTGCCGGCCAACGCAGCGGCGAGGTCGATCGGCTTGCCATCGGCCAGGCACGTCGATTGGAGGCCCGCCAACGGTCCTGCCCCGGCTTGCCGTCCCGATCCGTTCGACGGTGGCCGCGCCGCCGTGGTCGGCTGGGGCCCCGACACAGACGCCTGCGTTGCCGGGCATGGCGCGAGCCCCGCAGCCGCCCGCTCCTCGGGCGACACGCCCGACGTCTGTCTCGTTGTCGGCGAAACAGTGCCGGTGGTCTCGGAACCCTCGCGCGGCCACAGCGCCACCGTCGCCGCGGCGACCAAGATCACCGCGGCGAGCATCCAGCGCAAGGCGGGCCGCCGCAGCAGCGAGGGTTCGCTCACAGGCCGACCATGTTCAGCAGGTGTTCGCGCTCCGGGCCCTTCACCAACTCCGCGGCCACCGCCGGATCGGTCGGACCGAGCCCGAACGACGGGCAGTCCTCGGCGAGCACGCACGCGCCGCAGGCCGGTTTGCGCGCATGGCACACCCGACGCCCCTGGAAGATCACCCGGTGCGAGAGCATCGTCCAGTCCTTGCGCTCGAACAGCGCGCCGACCGCGTGCTCGACCTTGACCGGATCTTCTTCGCCGGTCCACTTCCAGCGGCGCACCAGCCGACCGAAGTGCGTGTCGACGGTGATGCCCGGCACCTCGAACGCGTTGCCGAGGATCACGTTGGCGGTCTTGCGCCCGATCCCCGGCAATTTCACCAATTCGTCCAGAGTGTGAGGCAACTCACCGTCGTATTTTTCGACCAGCGCCTGACCGAGGCCGATCAGCGAACTGGTCTTGTTCCGGTAGAAGCCGGTGGCCCTGATGTATTCCTCCAGTTCCACCCGGTTGGCCTGCGCGTAGTCGTAGGCACTGCGGTACTTCGCGAACAGCGCCGGAGTGGTGAGATTCACCCGCACGTCGGTGCACTGGGCGGACAGGATCGTCGCGACCGCCAGTTCCAGTGGCGTGGTGAAGTCGAGCTCGCAGTGCGCGCCGGGGAACGCCTCGGCGAGGGTGCGGTTGATCCGGCGGGCGCGCCGGACCGTTCCGATCCGCGTTTCCGCAGCTATCGCACGGTTCTTGCGCTTACGGGCAGCCGAAATGCCGGCGGGTACGGCAGCCGTAACCGCTGCCGGATCGGCATCGCCGGCGGCGGCGGGGGCAGGGGAAACGGGCACTGTTTCACCATACGGAACCGCTACGACAACATTGCCCGGCCGGTTTGCCCGCTGTGTTCCATCTGAGACCTGAACCGTGTTTACTGCCAGTCATGCAAGGACTCGCTGTGGTGCTCTTCCCAGTGCTGTTGATGCTGTTCGCGCTGGGGATGGAGCGGGTCGAGAATCGGCTCCGCAAGCTTCTCGAACCCGACGAAGAGGTTCAGCAGTACCTGGACAGCGCCAGCAACGCCGAAGTGAAAGAGCTGACGAAGCTCGGCCTGCCCGCCGCCGTGGCGCGCGTGCGCAAGCGCCGTTCCCGAACCTCCGAAATGGACGTAGCCAGGGCGAGCTGAGACGTGCGCCCGTCCATGGACTGAGCTCTCATTCCACGTAGCCAGGGCGAGCTGAGACGTGCGCCCGTCCATGGACTGAGCCCTCATTCCACGTAGCCAGGGCGAGCTGAGACGTGCGCCCGTCCATGGACTGAGCCCTCATTCCACGTAGCCAGGGCGAGCTGAGACGTGCGCCCGTCCATGGACTGAGCCCTCATTCCACGTTGCCCGGGCGAGCTAAACGATCGATTCACAGAGCGCAATTCACTCTTTACGTGGTGTCTGTCACTGCGGTGCCAGAATGCCGCGTAGACTGCGCGGTTGGTCGATTCGCTCGACCAGGTTCGCAAGCCATATCCCATAAGGAGCACATTCGTGGACGAGGCCCTCGCCAGAGCAGGCATCTTCCAAGGCGTCGAGCCCACCGCGGTGGCCGCGCTCGCCAAGCAGCTGCAGCCCGTAGATTTTCCGCGCGGCCACGTCATCTTCAACGAGGGCGAACCCGGCGATCGGCTGTACATCATCACGACGGGCAAGGTGAAGATCGGCCGGCGGTCCCCGGACGGCAGGGAAAACTTGCTGACCATCATGGGTCCGTCCGACATGTTCGGTGAACTGTCGATCTTCGACCCTGGCCCGCGTACCTCGACCGCAACCACGGTCACCGAGGTCCGCGCCGTGACGATGGACCGCGACGCTCTCAAGTCGTGGATCGATCAGCGCCCCGAGATCGCTGAGCAGCTGCTGCGCGTGCTGGCACGACGCCTTCGCCGCACCAACAACAACCTCGCCGACCTGATCTTCACCGACGTGCCGGGTCGCGTCGCCAAGGCGCTGCTGCAGCTCGCACAGCGTTTCGGCACCCAGGAAGCGGGCGCGCTGCGCGTGACCCACGACCTGACCCAGGAAGAGATCGCCCAGCTGGTCGGCGCTTCCCGGGAAACCGTCAACAAGGCGCTCGCCGACTTCGCTCATCGCGGGTGGCTGCGCCTCGAGGGCAAGAGCGTGCTGATCTCGGATTCCGAGCGTCTGGCACGTCGCGCTCGCTGACTGTTCCGCCTCCCCGCGAATTTTGGCCAGACTCAGGTGCGGGAAGAGGGTGCGGGCGGCCAGACTGGGTGGGTGGCGGGGTTAGCCCGTGCCCGGTGAGTTACCCATGTGCTTGCGAGATCTGTCGAGCCGCTGGGACGTCGGGGTTTTCGAACGCTTTCCGATCGCAGGCACCTTTGGGCCTGCGATCGGAAGGCGTTCAACTTTGTTCGGCCCGCAGGTATTCCAGCTGCGCCCGCACAGAACTGCGCGCGGCGGGCCACAGCCGTTTGTCCACATCGGCGTACACCTTGCGGACCACCGCGAAAGCGCCCGCGTCGGAACCCAGTTCGACCAGCGCGGCCCGCACCTGATCGAGCCGCTCGCGCCGATGGTCGAGGTAGTACTGCGCGACCGGCGCCACGTCGGGATGATCGGGCCCGTGTGCGGGCAGCAATGCCCTGCCCGCACCGAGCTCACGCAGCTTTTCCAGCGACGCGAGAAAGCTCGCCAGCGCGCCGGGAGCTGATTCGAGCACGGTGGTGCCACGGCCGAGGACCGTGTCACCGGTGAGCACCGCGTCATCGAGCAGCAGGCTGATCGAATCGGTGGTGTGCCCCGGCGTGCCGAGCACCGTGATCCGCAGGCCCGCTGCCTCGATCACCTCGCCGTCGGCCAACGGCATGACCGCCCCGCGCAGATACGCCGGATCGGCCGATCGCACCGGCGTCCCGGTGGCCTTCACCAGGTGATCGATACCGCCGGTGTGATCGTGGTGGTGATGGGTGATCAGCGTCAGCGCGATGCGGCCGCCGGTGGCCTCGACGATGTCGGCGGTGTGTTTCTTGTCCTTCGGTCCCGGGTCGACGACCACGTAGAAGTCGCTGTCCGGGCCGCGTAGCAGCCAGGTGTTGGTGCCGTCGAGCGTCATCTGACCGGGATTGTCGGCCAGTAGTACCGATGCCGTCGGGGTGACCTGCCTGACCTGGCTGTACGCGGGGTGTTCCAGTGCCATGACGGCTGCCTATCCGACCTCGACGATCAGTTCCACCTCGACGGGTGTGTTCTTGGGCAGTTCCGAGACGCCGACGGCCGAGCGCGCGTGCACGCCCGCCTCGCCGAACACCTCACCGAGGAACTCCGATGCGCCGTTGATCACGATCGGCTGATCACTGAATCCGGGCGCCGAGGCGACGAATCCGACGACCTTCACGATCTGCACCACTTGGTCGAGCCCGACCAGATCGTGCACGGCCGCGAGCGCGTTCAGCGCGCACAGCCGAGCGGCCTCCTTGGCCTGCTCCACATCCACCTCGGCCCCGACCTTGCCGACCGCCGACAATTCACCGTCGACGAAGGGCAGCTGGCCGGAGGTGTACACCAGCGAACCGGTGCGCACGGCGGGAATGTAGGCCGCGACAGGGGCGGCGACCGGCGGCAGCGTGACGCCGAGCCGGTCGAGCGCGTCCTTCCACGCGGTGGCCACGGCTACTTCTGCCGCTTCAGGTAGGCAACGTGCTGTTCGCCGGTCGGTCCGGGCAGCACCGAGACCAGCTCCCAGCCATCGGATCCCCACTGATCGAGGATCTGCTTCGTCGCGTGCGTCAACAGCGGCACGGTCGCGTACTCCCAACGGGTGACTTCACTCATGGTGTGAGTTTAGGACTCACCCCGAACGCTCGGGAGAAACGGGTTATAGGCTCGGCGACGTGGGAGCACCAACAGCAGAGCCGGTTTCGTCGGTTCCCGAACCGTCGACCGGATGGCCACAGCGCGCGGCCAAGGCACGCTTGCATTACGTGACCGGCAAAGGAGGCACCGGCAAGTCGACCGTTTCGGCCGCACTCGCACTCGCGCTCGCCGCGGGGGGACGCAAAGTGCTGCTGGTCGAGGTCGAGAGTCGCCAGTCCATCGCGCAATTGTTCGATCGGCCACCGTTGCCGCCCACCGAGACCCATATCGCCAGCGCCGACGGCGGCGGCGAAGTGACGGCGCTGGCACTGGACATCGAGTACGCGTTCCTCGAATACCTCGACATGTTCTACAACCTCGGGTTCGCGGGCCGGGCGATGCGCCGGATGGGCGCCATCGAGTTCGTCACCACGATCGCGCCCGGTCTGCGCGACGTGATCCTCACCGGCAAGATCAAAGAGTGCGTGGTCAGGGTCGGCAAGGACGGCAGGCCCGCCTATGACGACATCGTCGTCGACGCGCCGCCGACCGGCCGGATCGCCGGCTTCCTCGACGTCACCACGGCCATGGCCGAGATCGCCAAGGGCGGCCCGATCGCCTCGCAGGCCGAGGGCGTGTCCACTCTGCTGCACTCCGATCAGACGATGATCCACCTGGTGACGCTGCTAGAGGCGCTGCCGGTGCAGGAGACCGCCGACGCGATCGCCGAACTCACCGCCGACGATCTGCGGATCGGCACGGTGATCGTCAACCGGGCGGCCACCGCCGAACTCACCCCCGCCGAGCGCGACACGGCCGTGGCGGGCGAGCTCGACACCGACGCCATCGCCGCAGGCCTGGCCAAGGCCGGGATCACCCTGTCCGAATCCGACTTCGACGGCCTGATCGCCGAAACAGTCGACCACGCGATCGTGCTCACCGCGCAGAACGCGAGCGCCGCCGAACTGGCGCAGATCGATGTCCCCCAGCTGTCGCTGGCCGCCCTCGGCGACGGCATCGACCTCGGCGGCCTCTACGAACTGGCCGAACAGCTATCCGCGCAGGGAGTCCGATGAGCGAGCACGTTTCCACCCCGCCCTTATTGGACGTTGCCAAGATCATCGCCGATCCGAACGCCAAGGTGATCGTGTGCTGCGGGTCCGGCGGGGTCGGCAAGACCACCACCGCGGCCTCGATCGCGCTGCGAGCGGCGGAATCGGGCCGCAAGGTGGTGGTGCTGACCATCGATCCGGCGCGCAGGCTGGCGCAGTCGCTCGGCGTGGCCGAGTTGGACAACACCCCGCAGCGCGTGGAACTCCAGCCCGAGGTGCCCGGCGAGCTGCACGCGATGATGCTGAACATGCGCCGCACCTTCGACGACATGGTGCTCGAGCACACCAGCGCGGACAAGGCCGAGCAGATCTTCGCCAATCCGATCTATCAGACGGTGGCGTCCTCGTTCGGTGGCACGCAGGAGTACATGGCGATGGAGAAGCTCGGCCAGCTGGCCGCGCGCAAGGAGTGGGACCTGATCGTGGTCGACACGCCGCCCTCGCGCAACGCGCTGGATTTCCTCGACGCGCCCAAGCGGCTCGGCACCTTCCTCAACGGCAAGATGATCCGGTTGATCATGGCGCCGGGACGCGGTGTCGGCCGGATCGTCACCGGGGCGATGAGCCTGGCGATGCGCGGGGTGTCGACCGTCGTCGGCGGGCAGATGCTCAAGGACGCCTCGACGTTCCTGCAGTCGCTGGAATCGCTGTTCGGTGGGTTCCAGGACCGGTCCGAGCGCACCTTCGCGATGCTGTCCAGGCCGGGCACCCACTTCCTGGTGGTCGCCGCGCCCGAGCCGGACGCGCTGCGCGAGGCGTCGTTCTTCGTCGACCGGCTCTCGACCGAGAAGATGCCGCTGGCCGGTCTGGTGCTGAACCGGACGCACCCCGCGCTCTCGGAGCTGTCCGGTGATCACGCGCTGACCGCGTCGGACCAGCTGGCCGATTCGGACCCGCTGACCGCCTCGGTGCTGCGTATCCACGCGGATCGGGTGTCGACGGCAGCGCGGGAGCGGCGGCTGCTGCATCGCTTCACCGGTGCGCATCCGCGCGTGCAGATCGTCTCGGTGACGGCGCTGCCCTTCGAGGTCTCGGACCTCGATGCCCTGCGCGCGGTCGCCGATCAGCTGACAGGTACCCCGGCTTCGGCCTGATCGATTCAGACAAATCCGCTATAGCTCACAATCCGGTAACACTCACGAACGGCGCCGATTCCGCAAACCACGCGGTCTCGGCGCCGTTTGTGATAACGGTCCGGTCTCGTCTGCTAGATAGCTACCTGGTGCTGCCGCTGGGCGTTGAAGAATTCGGCCCACGACGTCACGTCGGGATGCTGTTTGAGCAGCGCACGCCGCTGCCGCTCGGTCATCCCGCCCCACACACCGAACTCGACCCGGTTGTCGAGCGCATCAGCACCACACTGCATCAGCACCGGGCAATGACGGCAGATCGTTGCCGCCTTGCGCTGGGCCGCACCGCGAACGAACAGCTGATCAGGGTCCACTTCCTTGCATCGCGCCTGGGCAACCCAAGCGATCCTTGCCTCGGCCTGCTCTACATCCAGTCGAGCGATGGGGGTTGTGATGTGCATTTGATGTGCCCCTTTGCAGTCCGAACACCGTTGTGCGGCGCTCCAGAATCGCGAGCGCGGATCACAGCAACCCAACTACCGCTGCGTCCCGCACCACATTCCACTTTGAGTGTTAGCTCTATCACACTGGGTTCTCAATCTAGGTAAAGGTATGGCGGTTACGCAAGACCGCCCCCCGATTTTTTGGTACGGGCGTCCATTCAAATCCGGCCAGAACGGCGCAGTAGTGCTGTTCACCGGCGTGGCCGGTCGCGACACGCCGATGTGATCATTTTGTTGACACGCCCGAGCAACCCCCCTGGCACCGCCCGGACATTCAGGGCGAACCAAGCAGTCGAGCAGCACAGCAGTGAACCTCGCCACGCCACCCCTTAGGCTGGGCTCGTGCCGATCACTCAAACGCTCGCGAGGCTGGCCGGCAGCTGCGCGCTGGCCGCCGTGCTTGTCGCTGGGCTGTTGTTTCCCTTGGCCGGTGGATTCGGGTTCATCTCCAACCGCGCCGCCGATGCCGTCGACAATGTCTCAGCCGAACTGGTGGAGGGCACCGTCCCCGCCGTGTCGACCATGGTCGACGCGAACGGGTCGCCGATGGCGTGGCTCTACGAGCAACGCCGCTTCGAGGTACCGAGCGATCGCATCTCCAACAACATGAAGCTGGCGATCGTGTCCATCGAGGACAAGCGCTTCGCCGACCACAAGGGCGTGGACTGGCAGGGCACGCTGCGCGCGTTCCTCACCAACACCTCCTCCGGTGCGGTACAGCAGGGCGCCTCGACCCTGGACCAGCAGTACGTGAAGAACTTCAACCTGCTCGTGGTCGCCAAGACCGACGCCGAACGCCGCGCCGCGATCGAGACCACGCCGGCGCGCAAGCTGCGCGAGATCCGGATGGCGCTCACGCTGGACCGCGAGCTGTCCAAGGACGAGATCCTCACCCGCTACCTGAACCTGGTGCCCTTCGGCAACGGTTCCTACGGCGTCCAGGACGCCGCCCAGACCTACTTCGGCATCGACGCGTCCCAGCTCGACATCACCCAGTCGGCGATGCTGGCCGGCATGGTGCAGTCCAGTTCCAAGCTGAACCCCTACACCAACGTGAACGGCGTCACCGACCGCCGCAACACCGTGCTCGACACGCTGATCCAGAACATCCCGCACCGCGCCGAGGAGTTCCGCAAGGCCAAGGCCGAACCGCTCGGCGTGCTGCCCGAACCCAAGGGTCTGCCGCGCGGGTGCATCTCGGCCAACGACAAAGGCTTCTTCTGCGACTACGCGCTGCAATACCTGGCCGAGGCCGGGATCAGTCGCGAACAGATCGACAAGGGCGGCTACCTGATCAAGACCACCCTCGATCCGGTCCTGCAGGAATCGGTGAAGCGTTCGGTGAACGAGCAGGCCGACCCCAACCTCGACAACATCGCCGAGGTCATGTCGGTGGTCGCGCCCGGTCAGGATTCGCACCCCGTTCTCGCGATGGCGTCGAGCCGCACATACGGCCTCAATCGCGACGCGAACGAGACACTGCTCGGCCAGCCGTACTCGCTGGCCGGTGACGGCGCAGGCTCGATCTTCAAGCTGTTCACCACCGCCGCCGCGATGGAGAAGGGCCTCGGAATCGCCGCTCAGGTGGAAGTACCGGGCACCTACGCCGCCAGGGGCATGGGTTACTCGAACTCGCCGGGCTGCCCGGCCGACTCGTGGTGCGTCAAGAACGCGGGCAACTACCCGGGCTCGATGTCGGTGACCGACGCGCTCGCGACCTCGCCCAACACCACCTTCGTGAAAATGATCCAGGACGTCGGCGTCGAGGCCGCGGTGGATATGGCTGTGCGCCTGGGCATGCGGGCCTACACCGAACCCGGCACCTCCGGCCACGGCAACTCGAGCCTGGCCGACCACATCAAGAACAACAACATGGGCTCGTTCACCCTCGGCCCGTTCTCGATCAACCCGCTCGAGCTGACGAATGTGGCCGCCACGCTGGGCTCGGGCGGCAAGTGGTGCCCGCCCTCGCCGATCAAGGAAGTCCTCGACCGCAATGGCAAGACCGTTCCGCTCACCCAGCAGGCCTGCGAGCAGGTGGTCGACCCTGGCCTGGCCAACACCCTCGCCAACGCGATGAGCAAGGACGACACCAGCGGTACCGCCGCGGGCGCGGCGCGTGCCGCGAGCTGGTCGGCGCCGATGTCGGGCAAGACGGGCACCACCGAGAGCCACCGTTCCTCGGCGTTCCTCGGCTTCACCAACTCGCTGGCATCGTCGGTCTACGTCTACGGCGACAGCCCGACCCCCGGCGAGATCTGCTCGTTCCCGCTGCGCAACTGTGGCGCCAGCGATGCCTCCGGCCTGTTCGGCGGTAACGAACCGGCCCGCACCTGGTTCAACGCGATCAAGCCGCTGATGGACCGATATCCGCCTGCCGCGCTGCCGCCGCTGGACGACAAGTACGTCCGTGGCGCGAACAACTCCCAGGTACCCGATGTCGCGGGCAAGTCCCAGGGCGAGGCCACCTCGATCCTGTCCGGTGCCGGCTTCCAGGTCTCCGCGGTGACAGGGGCGGGTTCGCAGGCCAAGGGCACCGTGATGGGCAGTTCACCGAACGGCTCGGCCATTCCGGGCTCGGTGGTCACGATCTACATCAGTGACGGGACCGTCCGGGTGCCCGCGCCGACGACTCCCCCGCCCGCCGCGCCCGCACCGGTGATTCCGGGGCTGCCGCAGATTCCGCGCCTGCCACCGATCCCCATTCCGGTGCCGCGCTAGTCACACGAGCAAGGCCGCCGTCCGATTCGGACGGCGGCCTTGTTCGTTTCAGAGCCGGGCTTTGACCGCGGCGGAGATTCGCGAACCGTCGGCCTTGCCGCCGGCCAGCGCGGTGGCGGCCTTCATGACCTGGCCCATCTGCTTCATCCCAGGGCGCGCACCGAGCTCCTCGGCAACCTGGGCGATCGCGGTATCGGCGACCTGCGCCACCTCGGCGTCGTCGAGCTGAGTCGGCAGGTACTCCTCGATGATCTGTTCCTCGGCGCGCTCGTTCGCGGCCAGTTCACCACGACCGTTCTGCTCGTAGATCACGGCCGCTTCGTTGCGCTTCTTCGCTTCCTTCTGCAACAGCGACACGACATCGGTATCGGAGAGTTCGTGCGCCTCCGTACCGGAGACCTCGGAAGTCTGGATAGCGGCGAGCAGCATCCGCAGGGTCGCGAGACGCAGTTTGTCCTTGGCTTTCATCGCGGTGGTCATATCCGCGCGCAGCTTGGCTTTCAGTTCCGACATGCGGTTTACCGTAGTCGTTCGCTGTGCGCAGGCCCATCACATTTCCGTCGCGGTGACATTCGCGCCAGGGGCGCGGCTTCTCTGCCCTGCTCCTTCGTCCCTGCACTCAGTGCGGAATCGGGCGGGCCGAGAAAAATTCCAGACCGTTTGTGCGGAAACACACGCGCCGATCCGGGAGGGGGTCGCCTATGCTGGGCAAATGCCCGTTATCTCGACGTCCGCTGTCCGCCGAACCGCGTTGGGAGCCGCCGGGGCCGCCGTCGCAGGCATCGGCTACGCCACGCTCATCGAACGGAACGCGTTCGTCCTGCGTGAAGCCACGATGCCGGTGCTCGCGCCCGGTTCACCGACGTTGCGCATTCTGCACGTCAGTGACCTGCACATGATGCCGGGCCAGCAGCTCAAACAACAGTGGCTGCGCGAACTCGACCGGCTCGAACCCGACCTGGTCGTGAATACCGGCGACAATCTTTCCCATCCCAAGGCCGTGCCCGCCGTGGTGCAATCTCTCGGTGCGCTGCTGGCTCGACCGGGTTTGTTCGTGTTCGGTTCGAATGACTATTTCGCGCCGGTGCCGAAGAATCCGCTGAAGTATTTCAAGAAAGATCACCGTCGCGTCTACGGGGATCCGCTGCCGTGGAAGGACCTGCGCGCGGCATTCACCGAACGCGGCTGGCTCGACCTGACCCACACCCGCCGTGACCTCGAGGTGGCGGGTATCCGCATCGCCAGTGCCGGCGTCGACGACCCGCACCTGCAGCGCGACCGCTACGACACCGTCGCGGGCGCACCGAACCAGCTGGCTCAGCTCAGCATCGGTGTCACGCACTCGCCCGAGCCGCGGGTGCTCGATCGTTTCGCCGAAGACGGCTATGACCTGGTGCTGGCCGGTCACACGCACGGCGGGCAGCTGGTCGTTCCCGGTTACGGCGCGCTGGTCACCAACTGCGGCATCGACAAGTCCCGCGTGAAGGGTGCCTCCCAGTGGGGTGAGCACACCCAGCTGCACGTCTCGGCCGGTATCGGCACCTCCCCGTGGGCGCCCTACCGCTTCTGCTGCCGACCCGAAGCCACGCTGCTGACCTTGGTCGGCGCCCAGCCCAAGCGGCCCTCCGCCGACACCGGCTTCGGCATTTCGACCTCGGAGGCCGTAGCCCGCTAGGGTCTGGCTCCGAACGACATTGTCATTGAGGTGTCATCAGGAGAGACGACCGTGAGCAGTGGACCCGACGATCCGACCGTATCCGGCGGGACCGGCGCACCGAACCAGCCCGACCAGCAGTGGCAGCGGCCCGGTCCGCCGGATCCGGCGGCGGAACAGCCGACTCCGGGCGCACCTGATCCCACCGCGGTGTGGACGCCGGGCAGCACCGGCCTTCCGCCGACTCTGCGCTGGGACGGCTCCGGCCCACCACCCGGGCTTCCCGAACCCACGCAATGGGCACCGGCGGGTCCGCAGGATTGGCAGGATTCCGGCAACCCTCCCGCGGGACAGCAGGTTCCGCAGCCAGGACAGGCCGACCCCACCCCGCTGCGCGGGCCGGCACCGTGGTCTGAGGCGAATCCGCCTGTGGGTCAGCCGGGTTCGAACCAGCCTTGGCAGCCCGGTACGAATGCACCTGCCGGACAACCTGGCCGGCAGTGGCACCCCGGGAGCCCGCAGCCGGACAGATCGATAGCTCCCGGCGCGAATTTTCCTGGTGGACAACCCGGTTCGAATCAGCAGTGGCAACCGGGCCTGAATCCGCCTGCCGGACAACAACCTCCGGGCCAGTGGGGCGCGCCGGTGCCTCCTGGTCAGCAGTGGGGCGTTCCCTCCGCCGGTACGCAGCAGCAGTGGGGCGGTCCGCCGAATCCGCCCGATCAGCAGCAGTGGGGCGGTCCGCCGAATCCGCCCGGTCAGCTGCAGTGGGGCACACCGGCGGGGCAGGCCGATCCGACCAGGGTCGGCGCACCGGGCCTGCAGCAGCCCGCCCCGCAGCAATACGGCGAAGTCCCCCCGCTGGACCACCGCGGCGTCCAGTCCTACGGTCAGCCCTTCCCACCCGGTCAGAAATCCGGAAACAAGGCGGCGATCTGGGCCGCGGCGGGCATCGCGGCGCTACTCCTGGTCGGAGGCACGATCACCGCGGTCGCGCTGACTCGCGGCGACGACGCACCGACCACCACCGCGGGCGCCACACCGTCGATGGTCAGCGCCCTGTCCACCACCCCTAAGCCGACCTCGTCGAGCAAGCCCGAACCCAGCACGACCACCCCCGCCCCCACGGGTGCCGCGTCGAACCGCAAACCCCTCATCGAGGGCTACCAGGTAGTCGCCTCCCCCGACCGTGGCGCCGCCTACGACGTCCCGGCGGGCTGGACGGTCGCCACCGAAACCACCATCGGCGGCGTCGGCGAACCTCCCGGCGACTCCGTGATCGGCAAGGGCTACGCCTCCGACGGCCGCGACTACTGCCCCAACTCCACCCGCACCATGTCGCTGCTCACCGGCTCCAAGAACGCCGACAACGCCGCAGCGGGTGCCGAACTCGGCACCAAAGCCGCCCCCCTCGCCTACCAGGGCTCCCGAGGCACCCCCGGCCCCGCCCAGCCCCTGAAGTCGATCGACGGCAGAACCGAGGGCATGTTCACCGAGACCACCGGCACCGTCCCCGCCCCCAAACCCGGCTGCGCCGCCACCTACTCCGTCTACACCTACGCCTTCAAAGGCGCCAAGGACGGCAGCTTCGTCATGGTCATGATCGCCGACACCGGCGTCCCCGGCGCCATCGACGCCGCCGAAGCCAAGCGCATCTTCAGCTCCATCAGATCCCTCGACTAACCCCCACCTGACCAGCCAATTTAACGTTTCACGACCGCACGTTGTAAGCTACTTCAGGTTCGCCTCACGGGGTGTGGCGCAGCTTGGTAGCGCGCTTCGTTCGGGACGAAGAGGTCGCAGGTTCAAATCCTGTCACCCCGACGTGTTGGTTGAGACACAGAAGAGCCCCTGATCAGGTCACTGGTCAGGGGCTCTTCGCTTGTCTGTGGGGGTTTGCGGTCGAGGGGGTTCGGCCAGCAGATGGTGATGGCCGTGAGGGAGATCAGGCCGAGGATGAGGGCCAGGATGGTGGGGCTCATGGGGTCGCCCTTCCGGGGTGAGCGGAGTGGGGAGCGCGGCGGTGGGCTCGTGGTTCGAGTGTGGGGGTCCGCGTGACGGGTGGGGTTGCCTGCGTGTTCGGGGTTGGTTGAGAAGTTCTCCCATCGCGAGGCTCGGCGTGGTGAGGGTGCCGGTGTGAGCAAGGGATAACGTGGCGCTTACTTTCTGTCACTTGATAGAAATTGGCGGTCGATAGCGTATACACCCATGTCGACAAGGGTGGATGCACCGGGCGATGGGTCGGGACGGCCGTTGCGTGACGTCGTGTATTCGACGTTGCGGGGCGAGTTGATGAACGGCGACATCCGGTTCGGGGAGCGACTCACCGAACCGAAACTGTCGACCAGGTTCGGGATCTCCCGCACGCCGGTTCGGGAGGCGCTCACGATGCTCTGCTCCGACGGGCTGTTGCAGCGTGCGGAGTTCGGGTTCAGCCCGGTGCGCCCGAGTGTGGCGCGCATTCGCGATCTCTACGAGCTGCGGCTGACCCTGGAACTGGGTGGGATGACGCGCGTGCGGGCGGATCCGCGGATCACCCACGACACGGCGCTGCTGCACGCCGAACAGGAGAAGTGGCTCACCCTGCGGGCCGACCCGCCCGCCCAGGAGCCGGGTTTCGTCGTCGTCGACGAGGAATTCCACGTCGCGCTGCTGACCGCGGCGGGCAATGCCGAGATGGTGCGCGCCCTGGTGGCGGTGAACTCCCGGATCCGGCATGTGCGGATGTACGACTTCATGATCAACAACCGCATCGAGACCACGATCAGCGAGCACCTCGGCATCCTCGACGCGGTCCTCGCCGATGACCTCACGCTGGCTCAGCAGCTTTTGCACACCCACATCGGCGATTCGCTGGATGTGGTGCTCGAGCGTATTTCGCGGGCCGTTGCCGCCATGTCCCTCAGCGAATAGAGCTCCTAGTGATCACAGGAGCGTCAATGTCTGTCACCCCGACCGCGCGGGTCGCCGCCGCCTACGCACGGATCGCCGAGGTGGATCGGCCGGAGATCTGGATCACGCTGCGTGCGCAGGAGGATCTGACGACCGAAGCCGTTCACCTGGAACGCCGTGTCGCCGCGGGCGAGAAACTCCCGCTGGCGGGTCTGCTCCTCGCGGTCAAGGACAACGTCGATGTGGCCGGGTTGCCCACCACCGCCGCCTGTCCCGAATTCGCCTATACAGCAACGGAAACCGCCTCCGCTGTGCAGAGGCTGACGGCGGCGGGCGCGCTGGTACTCGGCAAGACCAACCTGGACCAGTTCGCCACGGGGCTCGTCGGCACTCGCAGCCCTTACGGCGCCGTCCGCAATGCACTGCATCCCGAATTGATCTCGGGTGGTTCGAGTTCCGGCTCAGCGGCGGCGGTCACGCTCGGTATCGCCGACCTCGCCATCGGCACTGATACGGCGGGCTCGGGCCGCGTGCCCGCCGCATTTCACGGAATCGTCGGCATCAAGGCCACCCTCGGCGTGATTCCCACCCATGGCGTCGTCCCCGCCTGCGCCGACTACGACGCGGTCACCATATTCGCCGCCGACCTCGACCTGGCCGTCATCGCCACAAAGGTTATGGCGGGCAGGGATTCTCGCGACCCGCGTAGTCGCGAATGGCCCGCTGACGTCCGCCTCGCGGTATCCGCCGAGCCCAAGATCGCAATCCCCCGGCCCGAAGATCTCGAACCGCTCAGCCCGGCCTACCGCACAGCCTTCGCCGAAACTGTTGCGGCCCTGCGCAGTCAAGGGCTACACAGCATCGAAATCGACATCTCACCACTTCTCGACGCAGCCCGCCTGCTCTACGACGGCGCGATAGTCGCCGAGCGATACGCGGCGGTCGGCGAGTTCGTCGACAAGGGCGCCCACGGCCTCGACCGAACAGTCGCTGGAATCATCAGCGCCGCAAAAGAACTCGACGCACATGCCTTCGTCCATGATCTGGACACCCTCGCCCGAGCACGCACCACCGCGGCGACACTGCTCGCCGGCTTCGACGGTCTCCTGCTCCCCACCACCACCGAACACCCGTCGATCGCCGAAGTCGACGCCGACCCACTCGCGATCAACCGCCGTCTGGGCACCTACACAAACTTCTGCAACCTCCTCGACCTCGCCGCCGTCGCGGTCCCCGGGACACCAACCACCGACGGCCTCCCGTTCGGCGTGACAGTCGTAGTCCCGGCCTTCGCCGACCAACTCGCCGTCGACCTGGCCGCCCGCATCACCGGCACCCCCGCACCACTACTCGTGGAATCCGTTGTGCCCCTAGCGGTTTTCGGCGCACACCTGCGCGGCCAGCCCCTGCACTGGCAACTCGAACACCTCGGTGCCCGCTTCGCGGGCGAGATCACCACCAGCGACGCCTACCGTCTCACCGCCCTCGACACCACCCCACGCAAACCCGGACTGGTCCGCCACGGCGACGGACAGGGCGCACCGATCCTCGGCGAACTGTTCCTGGTCTCCCCAGCCGGCCTCGGCCGATTCCTCGCCGAACTACCGCCGCCGATGGCCCTGACCAGCATCGAGCTGTCCGACGGACGCCCGGTGGTCGGCTTCGCGTGCAGCTACGACGCCGCCGTCGCCGCCACCGACATCACGCGGTACGGGAGCTGGGTGGCGTATCTACGGAATCGATGACGTCGATTCCGAGCTCGGCGAGCAGGCCCGTCACGCGATGACCGATGTCGTCGCGGATGGGCCGCACCTGCTCGACCGCCAGCCCGGCCGGATCCTCGATGATCCATTCCTCGTAGCGCACCCCCGGCACCAGCGGACACGTGTCGCCGCAGCCCATCGTGACGATCACGTCGGCGGCGCGGATGATCTCCTCGGTCCACGGCTTCGGATACTCGCGCGAGATATCGACGCCGACTCCGCCATCACCGCCACCGCGGACGGATTGAGCTGCCCACTCGGCACCGACCCACCCGACCAGGCCACCGCCCGGCCCAGCGCCAGCTCCTCGAAGAAGCCGAGTGCCATCTGCGAGCGGCCCGCGTTGTGCGTACACAGGAACAGCACCGTCGGGCGCGGCTGGGCCACCTTGCCCTCGACCTTGGCCAGCGCCTGCAAGCGCTGCCGCCCGAATCGCTCGGCCAGCAACGGTAAGTACAGGGTCACGGTCGCCCTCGCGGCGAAATTCTCGTAGGAGGAATGCAGGAAACGATGGATCGTCTCCAGCTCGAACATTGTCGCGAATTCTTCGCGCAGCCGCACCTCAGCACGGTCGAGCGCGTCGGAGTGCTCCGCAATATCGACCACCCCACAACCCTTACCCGAATCCGGGCCATACGCAAACGGCCGGGCCGATCACCCCTCGATCAGACCGGCCCGGTCGTATACCCGACGACACGTCATGGAACATCCTCGGCCCAGCCCGTCGGTGTGGTTACCGTCGGCAGTGCGTCTTCAGCGTCTGGAAGAGCCACCTTCTGGTCTGCACCGCCGGGTCCGGCCGATCACCCCTCGAGACCGATCGGACCCGGTTGTTCCGGTGTCTGAAGCAACAATGCGGTGTCGGTCCTTAGAGCTTCTTAAGAACAACTTGTCGGCGAACGCGCGTCTTCGGCGATGATGGAAGTACCGACGCAAGGAGAACGACGATGGAAACCGCGATCGTCTGGTTGCTGGCAAGCATCCTGTACTGGTTCAGCAACTTCTGACCACTGACACCGACCCACGAAAGAGCCCGGAACCAGGCCCTTCGCCCAGCCATGACACGAGGCAGGTACTCCTTTCGCGGTACCTGCCTCGTGCGTTGCGCGGATCACATCGAACCGTCGGAATAGTTCACCGACGGCCGTGGTTGAACACCCTGTCGACGTCCGAACAGCCCCGGGCCTCACCCCTTTGTCGCTACGAGCGACCACCCGCCGAGAGGCGCTTGTGGGGCGTCGGCCCCAGCGAACGCCGCCAGGTCACCCTCATCGACCTGGCGGCGTTTGTCTTATCCGGGTCGCGGGCCCTGCGCGCGTGCTCGAGGATGGGCCTATGACATCGGATGGGCGGTTGCGGCGGGGGCTGGGGTTGGGGGATTCGGTGGTGGTGGGGTTGGGGGCGATGGTGGGGGCCGGGGTTTTCGCGGCGTTGGGGCCTGCGGCGGGGGTGGGTGGTTCTTGGTTGCTGGTGGCTTTGGGGGTGGCCGCGGTGATCGCCTATTGCAACGCGATGTCGTCGGCGCGGTTGGCCGCGCTGTATCCGGTGTCCGGGGGGACGTATGTGTACGGGCGGGAGCGGTTGGGGGCGTTTTGGGGGTACTTGGCGGGGTGGGGGTTCGTAGCAGGGAAGACGGCGTCGTGCGCCGCGATGGCGTTGACGGTGGGGAGTTACGCGTGGCCGGAGCAGGCGCACGCGGTGGCGGTGGGGGCCGTGGTGGTGGTGACGGGGATCAACTATGTGGGGGTGCAGAAGTCGGCGTTGGCTTCGCGCGTGATCGTGGCGGTGGTGCTGGCAGTGCTGGCGGTGGTTGTTGTGGCCGGGGTCGGTGGGAGTCATTCGGGGGCAACGGTTCTCGACAAGGAGATCGGGCCGTATGGGGTGTTGCAGGCGGCGGGGTTGTTGTTCTTCGCGTTCGCGGGGTATGCGCGAATCGCCACACTCGGCGAGGAGGTGCGTGCGCCGGAGAGGACTATTCCGCGGGCGATCATGCTCGCATTGGCGGTGGCGTTGGCGGTGTACGCGCTGGTCGCGGTGGCGGCGTTGCTGACGCTCGGGTCAGGAGGGCTGGCGGCGGCGCGTGATCCACTCGCACAGGTCGTCGCGGCGGCGGGGGCCGGCTGGTTGGCGCCCGTGGTGCGCATCGGTGCGGTGCTCGCGGCGGCGGGTTCGCTGCTGGCGTTGATCTTGGGTGTTTCGCGGACTTCGCTGGCGATGGCGCGCGATGGCCATCTGCCCAGCGGGTTGGCCCAGATCCATCCGAAATACGCTGTCCCACATCGGGCCGAGCTCGCGGTGGGTGTGGTGGTCGCGGTCCTCGCGGCGACGGTGGATCTGCGGGCCGCGATCGGGTTCTCGTCGTTCGCGGTGCTCGCGTATTACCTCATCGCCAACCTGTCGGCGGCCACACTGACCGCCGCCGAGGGCAGGCCGCGGCGCTGGGTTCCGGCGCTCGGCGCGGTGGGTTGTGTGGTGGTCGGGTTCGCGTTGCCGATCGGGTCGGTGCTTGCCGGGCTCGGGGTGCTCGCGGTTGGTGCTGCAGTGTATGGGATTCGCGGTTGATTCGGCGGCCACGCTATACGGGTTACGGTGCGTGTCGGGGGCTACTCTCGCCCGCATGCGGCACATCACGGGCGTTTTCGCAGGAACGATCGCTGCGGTGCTGGCCTCGGCGAGCTTGTTCGCCGTTCCGGCCCACGCTGCGCCGAGTACGACCTGCGAGGTGACATCCGGTCGCGACTTAGAACGAGCCGAACCCGAACAGGTCGGGCTGGATTCGGCGAAACTCGAAGCGGCACTGCAGTTCGCCGCCACACGCAACCGGCTCAACGTCCAGATCTTCCGGCACAACTGCCTCGTCGGTGAAGGACTGCGCAACGACAAGACCGGCAATACGCCGTGGAACATCTGGAGCGTCACCAAATCGGTGGTGTCGATACTGGCCGGAATCGCTTCCGACGAAGGCAAACTCGATATCGGCGCGCCCATCGACCGCTACTTGCCGCGCGGTCTCGGCGATGCGGTGCACCGCTCGATCACCGTCGAGAATCTGCTCACGGAAACCTCGGGGATGAAGGTGGGTGTGCTGTCGGAGGGCATCACCGCGGTGATCCCGATCGACCCGCACTCGGCGGTGCAGGCCCTGTCGATGGAGTTGACCAACCCGCCCGGTACCACGTTCAGCTACAGCCAGCGCAATGTCGACCTGCTGTCGTATGTGATCGAGCTGGCCGTCGGCGAACCGCTCCAGCAGTTCGCGCAGCGGGAATTGTTCGACCCGCTCGGCATCCCGCGCACCGACTACTACTGGGCGAGTGACCGATCCGGCCACACCTACGGCTATGCCCACCTCATGCTGCCGCCCAACGACCTGGCCAAGATCGGGCTGCTCGTCTCGAACGAGGGCCGCTGGGGCCCCGACCGGGTGATCTCGGCGGACTATCTGCGCAAAGCCCGCACCCCGTCGAAGGCGAACAGCTGCTACGGCTACCTGTTCTGGCTCGGCGCCAACTGCGGCGAATCCCCCGAATTCATGCCCGGCGACACGTTTTTCATGTCCGGGCTAGGCCTGCAGAACGTCTTCTTCCTGCCGAGCCTCGACATGACGGTGATGTGGACCGGCCCCTTCGGCAACCAGACCGCACACGGCCCGAGCGGCGTCCTAGCGCACGCCGAAGAACTGCCCCACGAATTCTTCCGCCGCCTGTTCGCCGCCATCACCGACACACAGGTGCCGATCGCCGAACCCTACGTAGAGCCCCCACTCGAATTCGACGCAGGCAAGCTCATCGACGCCAACATCCTGCTGGCCGTCTTCGGCATCGGCCCCGGCGCCTACCCCGGCTGCACCGTCTTCGACTGCCTCAACCAACCCCTGGCACCCCCGTTCGCCAGCATCCCACCCGGCTGCGCCATCCTGGCGTGCGTCGGCCACGACCCACGCACCCCAGGAATCCGCTGAGCTGGTGCGCTCCCCACGAGGGATTACCCCGCCGCCCAACCACACCCCAAGACCGCCCTACCAGTCCCGCCCAACCACACCCCAAAGGCAGATCTACCGCACTCCCAGCCACACCGTCCACCCAGGTCCGCCGGGCTACCGCACTCCCAGCCACACCGTCCACCCCGGTCCGCCGGGCTACCGCACTCCCAGCCACACCGTCCACCCCGGTCCGCCGGGCTACCGCATTCCCAGCCACACCGTCCACCCAGGTCCGCCGGGCTACCGCATTCCCAGCCACACCGTCCACCCCATATCCGCCATGACCGCACTCCCAGCCCCGCACCCGCGACCCCTGGGGAGCGGCGGCCACGAAGTGGCCGGTCCGCGGCCGGGCCGCCGGTTAGCGCTCGAAAGCGCTGAGCCGAAGGCTCTAGTCTCGAGCGCTAACCGGCGGCCCTCAGGGCCGCGGACACGCGCGCGCCAGCGCGCCAATAACACAGCCCAAACCTCCTGGGACTACCAAACCCCGGAGGCGCAGTTTCGAACTATCAAAGGTTCTCGAGCAGCACTTCCGCAATCTGAATCGTGTTCAAAGCAGCGCCTTTTCGCAGGTTGTCACCCGAGATGAACAGCGCGAGACCGCGACCGCTCGGCACACCCGGATCCTGGCGGATGCGCCCGACGAGGGAGTCGTCCTGGCCCGCGGCGGCCAGCGGGGTCGGCACGTCGACCAGGCGCACGCCCGGCGCCTTGGCCAGCAGTTCCTTGGCCTGCAGCACCGAAAGCGGTTCGGCGAATTCGGCATTGATCGACAGCGAGTGCCCGGTGAAGACCGGAACCCGCACGCAGGTGCCGCTCACCAGCAGATCGGGCAGCCCGAGAATCTTGCGACTCTCGTTGCGCAGCTTCTGATCTTCGTCGGTCTCGAAGGAACCGTCGTCGACCAGGGCGCCGGCCAGCGGGATCACGTTGAAGGCGATCGGCGCGACGTAGTTGTTCGGCGCGGGGAACTCGGCGGCCGAACCGTCGTGCACCAGCTTCTCCCCATCAGCGGCCACCGCGCGGATCTGCGAGGCGAGCTCCTCCACACCGGCGAGCCCGGACCCCGAAACTGCCTGGTACGACGACACGATCAGGCGCTGCAACCCGGCCACGTCGTGCAGCGGCTTGAGCACCGGCATCGCGGCCATGGTGGTGCAGTTCGGGTTCGCGATGATGCCCTTGGGCAGGTTGCGGGTGGCCTCGGGGTTGACCTCCGACACCACCAGCGGCACCTCGGGGTCCTTGCGCCAGGCCGAGGAGTTGTCGATCACGATCACACCGGCCGCGGCGAAACGCGGGGCCTGCACACGCGACATGGTGGCACCGGCCGAGAACAACGCGATGTCGAGGCCAGCGGGATCAGCGGTCTCGGTGTCCTCGACAACGATCTCGCCCCCACGCCAGGGCAGTGTCTTGCCCGCGGACCGAGCGGAGGCGAAGAACCGCACCTCGTCGGCCGGGAAGTTGCGCTCTTCGAGCAGCTTGCGCATGACGGCGCCGACCTGACCGGTCGCACCGACAACACCTACACGTACACCCATTGCTTAACGCCCCGTTCCGCCGTGGACGACAGCGGCCTCGTCGCCGCCGAGATCGAATGCCCTGTGCAACACCTGGACCGCTTCGTCCAGTTCGGTATCACGCACCAGCACCGAGATCCGGATCTCCGAGGTGGAGATCAGGTCGATGTTCACGCCCGCGTTGGCCAGTGCCTCACAGAAGGTGGCGGTGACGCCCGGGTGCGACTTCATCCCGGCGCCGACCAGCGAGACCTTGCCGATGTGATCGTCGGAGAGGATCTCGGCGAAGCCGATCTCGTCCTGGCGCGCGGTGAGCATCTGCACCGCGCGGACCAGATCGGTCTTGGGGCAGGTGAAGGTGATGTCGGTCTTGCCCGTGTCGACCTTGGAGATGTTCTGCAGCACCATGTCGATGTTGATCTCGGCATCGGCCACCGCGCGGAACACCTTGGCCGCGTAGCCCGGCTCGTCCGGTAGGGCGACGACGGTCACCTTGGCTTCGCTGCGGTCGTGCGCGACGCCGGTCAGGATTGCCTGCTCCACGGGAATGTCCTCCATCGATCCGAAAACAGTGGTGCCGATCTTGTCGGTGTAGGACGACCGAACATGAACGGGAACGTTGTAGCGGCGCGCGTACTCCACGCAGCGCAGCATGAGCACCTTCGAGCCGCAGGCCGCCATCTCGAGCATCTCCTCGTAGGAGATCTTGTCGAGCTTCTGAGCGTCGGGCACGATGCGCGGGTCGGCGGAGAAGATGCCGTCGACGTCGGTGTAGATCTCGCAGACATCGGCTTTCAGCGCCGCGGCCAGCGCGACGGCGGTGGTGTCGGATCCGCCGCGGCCCAGTGTGGTGACGTCTTTGCTGTCCTGGCTCACGCCCTGGAAGCCCGCCACCAGCACGATCTGGCCCTCGGCGAGGGCCTCTTGCAGGCGGCCAGGGGTCACGTCGATGATCTTGGCGTTGCCGTGCGCGCCGGTGGTGATCACGCCGGCCTGCGAACCGGTGAACGAGCGAGCCTCGGCGCCGAGAGTATGAATAGCCATGGCCACCAAGGCATTAGAGATGCGCTCGCCCGAGGTGAGCAGCATGTCCATCTCGCGAGCAGGCGGCGCCGGGGCCACCTGCTCCGCGAGATCGAGCAACTCATCGGTCGTGTCGCCCATGGCCGAGCACACGACGACTACGTCGTGGCCCTGCTTCTTGGTCTCCACGATCCGTTCAGCGACGCGCCGGATCCGCTCGGCGGTAGCCACCGAGGATCCTCCGTACTTCTGAACTACGAGAGCCACAGCAGGTCCTTCACGATCGAGTGTCAGGTTGGTATCAGCGTCCAAGAGTACCGGCCGCGGGCCACCGGTTTTGCTGCTACCTACCCTGGCTGTGGAAAACGACACAGGCTTGTCACCTGTGGATAACCACCGGATTCAGCTCCGATCGAACCAGGTGACCTGCGCGCCGTTGTCGAATTCCTTGCGCTGCACCGCGGTGAAGGATGTCGGTTTGAAGACGCCGGTGAAGGCGGGGATGCCCTCGCCCGCGACGACCGGGTAGCTCTTGATGATCAGCTGGTCGATCTCGTCGAGGAGCTGACCCGCGAGCTTCCCGCCGCCACACAGCCAGATGTCGAGGCCGTCCTCCTGCTTGAGTTCGCGCACCAGCTCGACCGGATCGCCGTTGACGATCTCGACGTTGGGTGCGTCGACCGGGCCGAGCGAGGACGAGAAGATGTACTGCTTCATGTGCGCGAACGGGCTGAGGATGCCCGCGTCGTAGGCCGCCGCGTAGGTGCCGCGACCCATGAGCATGGTGTCCCAGTTCGTGTTCGGCGTGTCGACATCCATGCCGATGCTCGTGCGCAGGTGGGTCGGGATGGCTTCGGGGAATTCGGCGCCGAGCGCCGCCGCGTAGGTGTCGGTGACCGGGTAGAACTCTGCCTCCCCGCCGGGGCCCGCGATGTAGCCGTCGATCGAGACGCCGATGAAGTAGACAAGCTTTCGCATGGTTACCGCCTCAGTTGTTGTACTCTGATTGAAGTGGTTTCAACGTAGTACTACACATGGAGTGGTGTCAAGTGCGTACCAACCCCGAACGACGACAAGCCCTGCTCGACGCGGCCATCGAGGTGCTCGCCGATGAAGGCGCCCGTGGCCTCACCTTCCGCGCGGTGGACAAACAGGCCGCCGTCCCCGCGGGCACGGCGTCGAACTACTTCGCCAATCGCGACGAGCTGCTGACCCAGGCAGGCATCCGCTTCTACGAGGTGGTGCAGCCGAGCGAGGAGACGATGGCCCTTGTCAGCGACGGCCCCAAGAACATCGCGAACATCACCGCACTGATGAAAGAGGTGGTCGGGCGCATCGAATCGCATCGCAAGGCCTATCTCGCGCTGCTGGAACTCCGCCTCGAGGCCACCCGGCGCCCCGAACTCCGCGAGGTGCTCACCGAACGCGTCCGCGCCGACATCGATTTCAACGTGCGCAACCATCTGGCATCCGGTCTGCCGGGCGACGCGGAGTCGGTGCTACTGCTCTATCTGGCGCTCAACTGGCTCATTGTCGAACACCTCACACTGCCCGGAATCTTCACCGAGGAACAGAGCATGGCGCTGATCGAAACGGCCGTCGAGCGGGTGATTAGCAGCTGAACCGGTCGCATGTCCAGACCATAGACGTGTTGACGATCACTAGTACGACTGTGCACAATCGGGCGCGAAAGCTGCGGGGGTTCGGAGGATAGACACAGATGCGCTCGAAGATCGACATCCGATTCACCGTTGACGCCGAGATCGACCAAGTGATGGACGCACTACTGGCCGTTGACCTGATGTCGGAGTGGTCGACCTCGCTCAGTGATGTCCGGGTCGGCCCGCGTGATACCGACGGCAGGCCACGCCGGGTCTTCGCCACCGCCCACTTCATGGGCAACTCCGACGCCCAGGTGCTCGAATACTCCTGGGAGCAGTACCGGTCGTCGTGGCGGGTCGTCGACAGCAGTCGCGGTTCCAAGGGCGGCGGCTGGATCGAGCTGCTGGACACTCCCGAGGGCACCGAGGTCGACTACCACGTGGAGCTCTCGCTCCCCTTGCCCATTCCGGGCATCCTGTTCAACCGCTCGCTGCGCAAGCTGCACGAGGAAACGGTCGCGAACTTCATCGACTTCGCCGAGCGGTACCCCGCGGTCGGGGGCTTCGCGGCCGGCTAGTCCGCCGTCCGCGAAACCATCGCCTCGTCGATTTCCTGTCCGCGCGAATCCCGGTCAGGGGTGCGACCATTGGCCCTGATGGTCGTCCTCCTCGTCACGCGAATCGTTGCCGGGAGTGCGACCATTGGCGCATGATCGGAAATCGACGGGTCCGGTTCCAGCCCGTCACCGAAGAGAACTCGGTGACCCAGCTCGAACTGTTCTTCGACCTGGTGATCGTCTTCGCGTTCACAATGGTCACCGCACTGGCCGCCGAGGAGACGACCGCGGCGAACATGCTGCGAGCGACACTGGTCCTGGCCCTGATGTGGTGGCTGTGGATCGCGTATTCCTGGCTCGGCAATGTGGTGCGGGCCGACGAGGGCATCACACGGGTCGCGATGTTCGTCGCGATGGGCGGCGCGTTCCTGTCCGCGCTCACCATTCCTGAGGCCTTCACCGATCTACCCGGTGGCTGGTCCGGTCCGCTGGTCTTCGCGGTGGCCTACCTGATCGTGCGACTGGTGCACGTCACGGTGTTCTGGATGATCAGCGCCGGAGATCCGCAGCTGCGCAAGCAGTTGCTGCGCTGGGCGCTCGGCTCGATCACCGTCGGCACCACGCTGCTGGTCGTCGCCGCGATGACGACCGGTCTCACCCAGATCCTGCTGTGGCTCGCCGCGATCGTCGGGGACATGCTGTGGACCTGGGCGGCCGGCACCGACTGGCGGCTCAATTCGGCCAAGCACTACGCCGAACGGTACGGGCTCATCATCATCGTGGCGCTGGGCGAATCCATCGTCTCGATCGGCATCGGGGTGGCCGGGTTGCCCATCTCCTGGCCGATCGCACTCGGTTCCATGCTCGGCCTGGCGATCTCGGGCCTGCTGTGGTGGTTGTACTTCGACGTCGCCGCGATCTCGATGGAACACGCCTTCGCCCATGCCAAGGACGCGCGGCAGATCAAGATCGCCCAGAACACCTACATGTACGGGCATTTCCCGATGATCGTCGGCATCATCGGCCTTTCGCTCGGGTTGAAGAAGGTGCTGTACTACGTCGGCGACTCGTCGCATCACACGCTCACCGACCCGCTGTACGGCATCCCGCTCGGCGCGCTCTACGGCGGTCCCGCGCTGTTCCTGCTAGGCATCACGTTCGCGAAATACTATGCGACCAAGTCACTGTCGTCCGAACGCGTCGTGGTCGCCGCGTTGCTGTTCGCGCTCATCCCGTTCGCCGCGTATCTGCCCGCGCTCGCCTCACTCACCGTGCTGTGCGCGCTGCTGGCCGCGCTGGTGATCTTCGAGACCCTGCGATTCGCCCAGCCGCGCGACCAGATCAGACACGCTTGATCTGACTGAGGTGGTGGCGCACGCCGTGCTCGGCGGGCGTCACCCCACGGTGCGACGGCGGAACCCGCACCCCGGCGCGCACGGCGTCGTTGATCTGGTCGAGGTTCTCCCGCAGCATGTCGGCGACGAGTTCGTCGGTGCGTGGGTCGTCGAGCAGCTGGCGCAGCATGCGGTAGACCGTGTCGGCGACGAGCCGGATGATGTCGTCGTGGAACGGGACGTAGCGCAGTTTGCCGGTCTGCGGGTCGTTCTTGATCAGGTCCATGATCAGCTGGTCGACCTCGGCGTGGTTCTCCTCGAGCGCGGCGGCGATGTTCTGGGTGTAGTGGCCGGCGCGCAGGACTTTGGAGACCTCGTCGAGGATCGCGATCGTCATCGGGCGCTTGATGACGTCGACGATCGTGCCGACGAACCGGTTGACGATCGTCGCGGTGACCCGCTCCCCCAGTGCCCGATCGGCGACCCGGCCGAGCCGGATCACGATCACCACGATCCGCAGCAGCCGGAAACCGCGGAACAGCGGGCTGGTCACCGGGATCATGCCGACGATCTCGTACCAGTAGATGAACGGGTACGACCACGGCCAGCCCGCCCGCCGCCAGCGCCACAGGAACTCGACGAGGAAGATCGCGCAGATCGACGTGTCGACGATGACGATCGCGTGATAGGTCGGTTCGCTGACGTCGAAGAAGGTGATCCACACGACCAGTACCACCGAGATGATCGCGAGGATCAGCATGAAGATGTCGGTGCGCAGCGTGGGCGTCTTAGAACGTACGTCCGGCAGGGCCTCGACCCGTTCGATCCCCGGTGAAGCCACTGTTGCTCCTGATCATCTGGCGGTCGGCGCCGCGTAGGTCGCCATTGGCGTTGCCCACGCTAATTGGTTGACCGGTGCCGCGAGTGATAGTCGCGGACGCCGGGTGGCAGCGTGTTCAGCCGCGCAGGATGGCCTCGATATTGCGTTCGGCCAGCGCGGTGATGGTCAGGGACGGGTTGACGGTGGCGGTGCTGCCGGGGATCGCGGCACCGTCCATCACATAGAGGCCGGGGTGTCCGTGGACGCGGCCGAAGGCGTCGGTGGCCTTGCCGAGGACCGCGCCACCGAGCGGATGCGCGGTGAACTGGGCGTTGGCGTCGTAGCCGAGCGCGCCGTATTCGGCGACCGCGCCTGCACGGTCGGCGATCCGGCGGTCGACCGCGCGGGCCGCACCGGCGACCGCGTGCTGGGTGGCCGTCGACCAGTTCAGGCCGACGCCGCCCGTCGCGGCGTGATAGCCGAAGCGCGCGCGGGTCGGGTCGAGGACCATGCCGAGCGAGGCCAGCGCGCCGGTCTCGAACGGAATGCCGGGGATGTACCAGTTCTCCAGGGTGAGCGGCACGCTGGATTCGTCGTAGATCCGGCTCGCGCTCGGCACACCTTGGCCGTGGCCTGCGATGGCGCTCGCGCCGCGGGCCAGCACTACGTCACCGTTGGTGCCGAAACCGTCACCGATGTGCTCGTTGAGGTTGGGCAGTGTCCCGGTGGCCTGGGCCCGGACCAGCAGTTCCGAGGTGCCGATCGAGCCGGCGCCGAGGAACAGCTTGTCGCAGGTCAGGTTGCGGGTGCTCAGCACCTGACCGCTCGGTGCCAGCTTCGACACGGCGACCACGAACTTGCCACTGGCCTCCGTGGCGATGGCGTCGACGCGGTGGCCGGGGAAAACCTGGGACTTGCCGGTCCCGCGGGCATAGCGCAGGTAATTCTGGTTGAGATCGAACTTGGCGCCGTTGGAGTTGCCGAGGTTCGAGCGGGCCGAGGTGGCCGAGGCACGGGAGTTTCCCGCGAGCTCACTGCGCAGCACGTCCCAGGTGAAGATGGAATCGTTGGGCAGCGGCTGGTAACCGGCCGCGCGGACCTGGTCGTCCCAGGCGCGCGAGTGCGCGAACGGCGAGGAGTGGTAGATGTCGGCGGGCATCGTGTCCAGCCGCAGCATCTGGCGCACCCGCGGGTAGTAGACGCGTTCCAGCTCGCCGTAGTCGACCACACCACCGAAGACCTGGTCGAAGAGCCTGCGTTGCGGCGCGACCATCGCCCCGGTGAAGATCACCGATCCGCCACCGACCGCGGCGGCCCGCCACACATCGATACCGGAATACTCGGTCACATCCAGCACCCCGCCGAACGCGCTGAAACTCATCGGCACCTTGGTGACGCCGGTGAAGCTGGTGCGATGCCAGAACCCGCGGCCATCGGGCAGATCGTCGCCGGTGAAGATCTCCCGCCACGGGTCGTTGGGCCAGTGCGAACCGCGCTCGAGCACGGTGTTGGCGATTCCGGCCTCGGCCAGGCGCAGCGCGGTCACGGCAGCACCGAAGCCGGATCCGATGACAATGGCAGGCGAGTGCGCCGGCGCGTCCGGAATCGGGGCGAAGATCTCCGGCACCCAGGACCGGAACATCGCCTCGCGCGGATCCGCCGAAGCGGGCGCGCCTGTCAGCGTCGTTCCCACGGCACCGGCAACAGCCGCCAGTCCCGTCGCCTTGAAAAAGGCACGTCTGTGCACCAGGCCACCTCCCTCATCACGCATGGCCGACGCGAAGAATACCCCGCAAACATGACGAATCGCCCGGTAGTACCCACATTTATCGCATGTCACGACACCGCGTGCGGCCAGGCGAGAACTCAGCTGGTGAGCAGGCGTACCACCGCGATCGTTCCGACCACCACAATCACCCCGCGCAGCACATTCGGTGGCAACTTCCGGCCCACCTTCGCACCCAGCTGCCCGCCGATGATCGAACCGACCGCGATCAGCGCCACCGCCTGCCAATCCACCTCGGCGACCACGATGAAGATCACCGCCGACACCGCGTTCACGATCAGTGCCAGCACGTTCTTCACGCCGTTGAGCCGCTGAATGTCCTCGTGCACGAAGACCCCGAGCAAACCGATCAGCAGCACGCCCTGCGCCGCCCCGAAATACCCGCCGTAGATGCCGGTGGCGAACACCGCGACCAGCAGGATCGGGCCACCGTGCTCCGGCGCCGCCGACGCACCGCCCGCACGGCGCTGTTTCACCCACGCGGCCAGTCGTGGCTGCACGACAACGAGGATCAGCGCCACGATGATGAGCACCGGGACGATCGCCTTGAACGCCTCTTCCGGCATCGTCAGCAGCAGGATCGCGCCGGTGATGCCGCCCAGTAGCGACGCGGTGCCCAATTGCAGCAGTCGCGACCGCTGTCCCCGCAGTTCGCGCCGGTACCCGACGACCCCACTCACCGAGCCGGGGACGAGCCCGATCGTGTTCGACACATTCGCTGTCACCGGTGGCAACCCGAACGCCAGCAGCGCGGGAAAGGTGATCAGCGTGCCCGATCCGACGATCGTATTGATGCCACCCGCCGCGATACCCGCGGCGAAGATGGCCACCTGTTGTAACCAAGTCATCCGAATTCCTTTGGGACGTCTCGTCGGACGCGCAGGTCCGTACAAGCGTGCGTTATGGGGGAAACCGTACTGGTCAACTGGTGAGTGAATGGCAGCGGACTTGATTCACCGAATTGGTCCGGGTCGCTGACAAGCGAGGGTGGGCACGCGGTAAGCTCGCAGGATCATGCTGCAGCGGGCTCTTCTTCTCGGCCGCCGCGACGGGTTCTGATACGGACCGGCTCTCGTCGCGGGGTTCCAACGCGCCGGTCGACCCGCTCCCATCAGGGAATCCACCACACCCACGGAGAAACTTGCATGTCCTCGGCTGACGCATTCGTATCCGCTTCGCGCACCATTTCGGCCCCCGGCAAACCCGCACCGGCCGACCAGCCCGCCTGGAACACCCAGAAGAACTCCTCGATGCCGTCGTTCCGGTATCGGCCCTTCGCCGAAGAGGTCGAGCCGATCACGGTGCCCGACCGCACCTGGCCCGACAAGATCATCGATCGCGCGCCCGCGTGGTGCGCCGTCGACCTGCGCGACGGCAACCAGGCCCTCATCGACCCGATGAGCCCGGCCCGCAAGCGCCGCATGTTCGACCTGCTGGTGCGGATGGGCTACAAGGAGATCGAGGTCGGTTTCCCGGCCGCGAGCCAGACCGATTTCGATTTCGTCCGCGAGATCATCGAAGACGGCGCGGTCCCCGCCGACGTCACCATCCAGGTCCTCACCCAGTGCCGCGCCGAGCTGATCGAGCGCACTTTCGAGGCCTGCGCGGGCGCACCGAACGTGATCGTGCACTTCTACAACTCCACCTCGATCCTGCAACGCCGCGTGGTCTTCCGCGCCGAGCGCGACGCGGTGAAGAAGATCGCCACCGATGCCGCGAAGCTGTGCCTGGAGATCGAGAAGCGCTACCCCGACACCGAGTGGCGCTACGAGTACAGCCCGGAGTCCTACACCGGCACCGAGCTGGATTACGCCCGTGAGGTCTGCGACGCGGTCTCCGAGATCATCGCGCCGACTCCCGAGAAGCCGCTGATCCTCAACCTGCCCGCGACCGTCGAGATGGCCACACCGAACGTGTACGCCGACTCGATCGAGTGGATGCACCGCAATCTGGCCCGTCGCGATTCGATCGTGCTGTCGCTGCACCCGCACAACGACCGTGGCACCGCCGTCGCGGCCGCCGAGCTGGGCTACCAGGCCGGCGCCGATCGTATCGAGGGCTGCCTGTTCGGCAACGGTGAGCGCACCGGCAACGTCTGCCTGGTGACGCTGGGCATGAACATGTTCTCGCGCGGTATCGACCCGCAGATCAACTTCTCCGATATCGACGAGGTCCGCCGCACGGTGGAGTACTGCAATCAGCTGGCCGTCGCCGAACGTCACCCCTACGGCGGCGATCTGGTCTACACCGCGTTCTCCGGCAGCCACCAGGACGCCATCAACAAGGGCCTTGACGCGATGAAAGCCACTGCCGACGCGCAGAGCGCCGACGTGTCCGACATCGTCTGGGAGGTCCCGTACCTGCCGATCGACCCGAAGGATGTCGGCCGCACCTACGAGGCCGTGATCCGGGTGAACTCGCAGTCCGGCAAGGGCGGCGTGGCCTACATCATGAAGACCGATCACGGGCTGGTGCTGCCGCGTCGCCTGCAGATCGAGTTCTCGCAGGCCATCCAGACGATCACCGACGGTGAGGGCGGGGAGGTGACGCCCAAGGAGATGTGGGACGTCTTCGCCACCGAGTACCTGAACCCGATCATGCCGCTCGAGCGGATCAAGCAGAAGGTCACCGCCGCCGAGACCGACGGTGGGGTGGACTCGATCGTGGCGACCGTGAAGGTCGAGGGCGCCGAGCAGGAGATCAGCGGTTCCGGCAACGGCCCGCTGGCCGCGTTCGTCGACGCGATCGCGACCGTCGGCTTCGATGTGCGGGTGCTCGATTACAGCGAGCACGCCATGTCCGCCGGTGACGATGCGCAGGCCGCGGCCTACGTCGAGGTCGCGATCGGTGAGAAGGTCGTGTGGGGTGTCGGCATCGCCACCTCGATCACCACCGCCTCCCTGCGCGCCGTCGTCTCCGCAGTGAACCGCGCCGCACAGTAGTTCATGCAAGGTCGGCCGGGTCCGCGAACCAGCGAACCCGGCCACACCGCACACCTGAATTCCGCCATGCCCGCACTCCCAACCCCGCACGCGCGACCCCGAGGGAGCGGCGGCCACGCAGTGGCCGGTCGCGGCCGGGCCGCCGGTTAGGCGCCGGTGCGCAGGCGACGAAGGAGCAAGCACCGGCGCCTAACCGGCGGCCCCTCAGGGCCGCGACTCGAGCGCGCCAGCGCTCCAATAAACACAGCGTCAAACCCGCCTGGGACTACCAACCAGGGGATGTCGTAGCCCTGCCGAACCCCAGCGCGACAGCACCCGACCATGCACACCGTGTTAGCGTTTTAGGGCATATTCAGCGCCGAGCTTTCCTGCTCGTTCAGCGAGCAAGTGGGGGAACTGTGACCAACAACGACCATAATCCGACCTCTCCGCCGTGGCTGCAGAGTCCGTCGGCTGACGTGTCCGAAGCTGCGTCCGGTCCCTCCGGTGTGCAGACCGCGACCGAGGACGCCATCGAGCCCGCGGACACCGCCGCCGAGCCGACCGGTGAACTCGGCGATCCGTCGACCGGTGAGCAGCCCGTCGCCGAGCCCGGCCATGCCGCACTCGCCGACCAGACCGTGTACCAGCCCGCCGGTTTCGCGCCGCCGGGTCAGTTCGCGCAGGGTGCTCCGTACTCGGTGCCCGATCCGTATCAGCACAATGGCGCGCCGCCGATGAACGGCCCCGAGCAGCAGCCGTGGCCGGGGCAGCCGGGCGAGCAGCCGTGGCTGCCTGGTCAGCCGGGCGAGCAACAGCCCTACCCCGGCCCGCACGCGACCGGCGAGCAGCTTCAACCGGGCATGCCGCCGCAGTACCCCGGCGCCGAACAGCAGCCGCAGTATCCGGGTGCCGAGGGCCAGCCCTACCCCGGTCACGAACAGCAGCAGCAGTTCCCGCCTCAGGAGCAGGGGCCGCAGTCCGAGCCCATCTACAGCTGGGCGCCTCCGCCGCCGCCGATGTACCAGCAGCCGATGCAGGGTGGGATGCCCCCGGGTCAGCAGCCTGAGCAGCCGGGACAGTTCCCCGGTCAACCGGGGCAGTTCCCCGGTCAGCTCGGCCAGCCGGGTCCGGCGGGTCCGCCGCCCGGCCAGCAGTGGCAAGGCGGTCCGCCCCCGCAGCAGCAGCCGTTCCAGCCGCAGCACATGCAGCAGCCCGGCCAGCCCGGCCATTCGGTCAACGATCTGAACCTGCTCAAGCGCGCGCGTAAGTCGCCGCGCAGCGGATGGCGCAAGGCCGTGCACAAGGTGTCCGGCGGTGCGATCAACCCCGGCGAGTCGGCGGCCGATGTCGTCTTCCGCGATCTCGGCGAGCGGGTCAACCAGCCCGTGCGCGGCGATTACCGGATCGCGATCCTCTCGCTCAAGGGCGGCGTCGGCAAGACCACCACCACGGTCGGTCTCGGCTCCACCTTCGC
This sequence comes from Nocardia sp. IBHARD005, assembly GCF_052814245.1. Classification (NCBI taxonomy): domain Bacteria; kingdom Bacillati; phylum Actinomycetota; class Actinomycetes; order Mycobacteriales; family Nocardiaceae; genus Nocardia; species Nocardia sp. IBHARD005. The sequence continues at coordinate 338,000 of NZ_CP199935.1, read as the reverse complement.
CTCCCAGCGCGGTGACCGGGTCATCGCCATCGACGCCAACCCCGACCTGGGCACGCTCGCCCACCGGGTGCCGCGCCAGACTCGCTCGACGGTGCGCAACCTGCTCGAAGACCAGCAGATCACCCGGTACTCGGATGTGCGCGCACATACCTCGCAGGCCCCGAGCCGACTGGAAGTGCTTGCCTCCGAACAGGATCCGGCCGTGTCGGAGGCCTTCAGCGAGGCCGACTACCGCAAGGCCATCGGCATCCTGCAGTCGTTCTACAACATCATCCTCACCGACTGCGGCACCGGTCTGATGCACTCGGCGATGTCGGGCGTGCTGGATATGGCGAGCTCGCTGGTGCTGGTCACCTCCCCCGCCATCGACGGCGCGCGCAGCGCCTCGGCGACGCTGGACTGGCTCGACCACCACGGCTACTCCAAGCTGGTCGAACGCACCGTCGTCGTCGTGAACGCGTCGCGGCGTGGCGCGTCCACGGTGGACCTGGACCAGCTGCGCAAGCTGTTCCTCGACCGCACGCGCGCCGTGCAGATCGTCCCGTTCGACGACCACCTGGCCGAGGGCGCCGAGATCGACCTCGAACTGGTCAGCAAGCCGACCAGGCGGGCCCTGCTCGAACTGGCCGCGATGGTCGCCGACGACTTCAGCTACCACGGTCAGCAGCAGCAGCCGTATCAGCCGGGCCAGCCCTACCCGGGCCAGCAGTACCAGCCAGGCCAGTTCTGACCTAGCGCGAATCTTGTGTAACTGAAACATCGGGGGAGGGGAACATGTCCGAAGAAGCAGCGGCGCGCCATGTCGCGGGAGTGGCGGCAGGCGCGGGGTTGGGCGGTCATCGCGCGGCCTACACGCCGGCCGTGATGGCGTGGGGGCGGATTCGCATCATCGGCATCGTCACCGGGGTGGCGATCGCGGCGACGGTGTTCGCGATCGTCGCAGGCAAGACCGATCTGGTGTGGTTCACCGGACTGTTCGCCATCGCCTCGCTGCCCACGTTCCTCCTGGTCGCCGCGCAGGCGTGGTGGCACGAGCGCTCGACCAAGGGCAATCGTCTCGCCCTCTACGACCATGGCCTGGTCGCGGTCGTCGGCGGTCGCACCAGCGTCGCGCGCTTCGACTCGACCACGGTGCTGCAGAAGATCGTGCGCAAGCGCAAGAACGGCGGGCCGATCATCACGGTCTACAGCTACACGCTCACCGATCTCGCCGGCCAGCGCTTCGACATCCAGAGTTCGTTCGTGCAACCCGATCAGTGGGGCCCGTGGATTCAGCAGTCGGTCACCCAGGCCCAACTGCCGAAGGCACTCGCCGCCGTGCACGCCGGCCACCGGCTCGATTTCGGTGATATCTGGCTGACGTCGAGCGAGATCGGTGCCCGAAACAAGCGCGTCCCGTGGCAGCAGGTGCAGTCGTTGAACACGGCCCACGGATACGCCGAGATCAGCGTCGAGGGTAAGTGGTTCGGCCTGAACTCGACCTCGGTCGCCGATATCCCCAACTTCTTCGTCCTGCACGCGCTGGTCGAGCAGTTACGCGGGTCCGTCAGCGCGCGATGACCGCGCGCACCGCGGCCTCGAACGCGTCGAGCACCGTGGCGATGGCCGGGCTGCGGTGCGCCTGCGGGCGGGTGACGATCTCGTAGACCCTGGCCGCGCGGACCCCGGCCAGCGGTAGAACCGACAGGTCGGGGTGGGCGACGGCGTAGCGCGGCATCAGCGCGACACCGTAGCCGGAGGCGACGAGCGTTTCGATCACCCGGAACTCGTTGAGCCGCTGTGCGATCCGTGGCCGCACCCCGGTGACGGTGGCGATGGACTCGAGCACATCGTCGACCGGGAACCCGCCGCGCACACTCACCCAGGTCTCTTCGGCGAGTTCCTCCGGACGCACCGACGAACGCCCGGCCAGTGGATGATCCCGCGCGACAACGACATCGATCGGCTCGCGCATCAGCACCCGCGCCGACAGCCGCGATCCGGCCAGCGACGGCGCGCGTTCGTCGCGATGGGTGAGCACGATGTCGTAGTCGGCCAGCAGTTTCGATGCCGCACTCGGTGGCAGGTCCTCGTCACCCGCGACCAGTTCGACCCCGCTGGTGGCCAACGTGGCCAGCACGGGTGGCAGCAGCAACGCGGCCCCGGACGGGAACGACGCCACCCGCACCTGTCCGCGCGGCGAGCCCCGATAGTGCGCCATCTCCGCGGTGGCCCGCTCCATCGCGGCGAGCACGTCGTCGGCCCGCAACACCAGCGCCTGCCCGGCGTCGGTGAGCCGCACCCGGCGCCCGTCCGGCTCGAGCAGCGCGACCCCGGCCTCCCTGGCCAGCACCTTCAGCTGCTGCGAGACCGCCGACGGCGTCATCGACAGCACCTCGGCGACGGACGTGACCGTGCCACGGTCGGCCAGCTCGCGCAGAATCCGCAATCGCTCGATCGAGAACATGAAGCAAAACTACGTTATCCATCCATATTTATTCGATTGTGCTGATCTTTAGCGGCCCGCACGATAAGGGCGTGACCTCCCGTGATCGCCTGCTCGGACTGACCGTCGTTGTGCTCTGGGGCCTGAACTTCCTGGCCATCCGCATCGGCCTCGACCACTTCCCGCCCTTCTTCTTCGTCGCACTGCGCTTCGCCGTCATCGCGATCCCGGTGCTGATCTTCATCCCGCGCCCGGCCGTGCGCACCCGCTGGCTGCTGCTCTACGGCACCGGCTTCGGCACCCTGCAGTTCGCGTTCCTGTTCACGGCGATGCGCACCGGCATGCCGACCGGTCTCGCCTCACTGGTGCTCCAGTCGTCGGCGCCGTTCACGGTGGTGCTCGGCGCGGTCCTGCTGCGCGAGCGATTGCGGCCCGTGCAGGTCGCCGGTCTCGCGGTCGCCGTACTCGGCATGGTCATCATCGGCGCCGACCGCATGGCCACCGCCACCCTGCTCCCGGTTCTGCTGACGCTGGCAGGCGGCCTCGGCTGGGCATTCGGCAATATCGGCGCCCGCCGAGCCGGTGCCGACTCCCCCGGCTACAACCCTCTGCACCTGACCCTGTGGATGTCGGTGGTTCCTGTGGTGCCGATGCTGGCGCTGTCGATGGCTGTTGAGGGGCCTGGAACAGGTTTGCGCGCGATCGGCACCGCGTTCTCCGCCGACGGCCTGCCCGCGCTGGCCGCACTCGCCTACATCGCCGTCCTCTCGACCGTCTGCGGATCCAGCCTGTGGACCTACTTGATGAGCCGCTACCCCGCGGGGACGGTGGCGCCGTTGTCGCTGCTCGTGCCGGTCGTCGGCATCGCCGCGGCCTGGACGGTCCTCGGCGAGGAGCCCTCGGTGGCCGCGCTGATCGGCGGGGCGGTCGTGATCGCGGGCGCCTTCGCGGCGACCACCGGCCGCGGCATCGGGAAAACACCAGCGCCCGCCCCCATCCCCGAATTGGCTCGAGCCTGAACCCGAATTCAACCCGCGATCGCGCGAGCTCTGGCTAGCATGTGATCGGTCGCCGATGCGTTTCCGTGCGACCGGTCGGTTTCGAGCTCGCGAACGACGCACAGGTCGATAAAGCTTGGTCTTCGCCGCGCTCTAGAGTGGTAGCAAATCCCAGGCAATACTCGAGCAAGGCAGCTGAACAGCGTATGGCGGAACAGCGGTGGCCCGTGTCGCGAAGGAACCTTCTTCGCGGCACGGTCGCAGCGGGGGTGATATCGGCGGGGGCCGTAGCCGGAGCGCCGGGATTCGCCGCGCCACCCGGCCGTCGGGTCGCGGTACTCGGCGGCGGTGTCGCCGGACTGACCGCCGCCCACGAATTGGCCGAGCGCGGGTTCGAGGTCACCGTGTACGAGGCGCGGGCGCTGGGCGGCAAGGCGCGCAGCGTGGGCGTGCCGGGCACCGGCCGCGACGGCAGGCCCGATCTGCCCGGCGAGCACGGGTTCCGCTTCTTCCCCGGCTTCTATCAGAACCTGCCCGACACGATGCGCCGAATTCCGTTCGCCGGCAACGCCGACGGCGTGTGGAACAACCTCATCGCGGTGCCGGAGGCCAGGTTCTCGCGCCGCGACGGCGACGACATCCTGCTCGCCCTGCCCAACAGCATCACCGCCGCACAGGTGACCCCGGATTCGATCAGGGAAACCCTGGCCGCCACCATCACCACGATCTCCAAGATGTCGCCCACCGAAGGCATGTACTTCGCCAACCGGCTGATGGTGTTCAACACCAGCTGCGATGCCCGCCGATTCGGTCAGTGGGAGCACACGTCCTGGTACGACTTCGTGCACGGGCACGAGCGTTCGCGCGAGTTCCGCGCGATCGTGTCCAGGTCGCTGACCTCGATCATGGTCGCCGCCAAGGAGAACCTGGCCAGTACCCGCACCATCGGCAGCATGGGCGAACAGTTCCTCGGCAACCCGCTCGGCCTCGGCAACGACGGCGGCCTCGACCGCGTGCTCAACAACACGACCAACACCGCCTGGATCGACCCGTGGGTGCGCCACCTCCGTGACCTGGGCGTTCGGTTCGAACTCGGCGCACGGGTCAGCGAACTCGAGGTGCGCGACCGACGGATCCGAGCTGCTCGAATCACCGATTCCACCGGGGCACGCACGGTCGACGCCGACTATTTCGTGGTGGCGCTGCCGGTGGAACAGGCCAGGAAACTGTGGTCGTCGCACGTGCTGGCCGTGGCACCGGAACTCGCCGCGACGGAGCGGCTCTTCGTCGATTGGATGAACGGAATACAGATCTATTTCCGTGCGCCACTGCGTATTTCACGCGGACACACCGCCTATGTCGATTCGCCCTGGTCGCTCACCTCGATCAGCCAGAATCAGTTGTGGACCGACAAACTGCCGTCTTTCGGCGACGGGTCGGTGGCCGATTGCCTTTCGGTGGATATCTCCGACTGGAATTCGCCCGGAATGCTCTACGGCAAACCCGCCACCGAATGCACCCACGAGGAGATCTTCCGCGAAGTCTGGGAGCAGTTGAGCAGCCATCTCAACGATCGCGAACAACTGCTCCGCCCCGCCGACGTGCATTCCTGGTTTCTCGATCCGGGAATCACCTGGCAGGGCAGTCGCAACGCGAATGCCGACCCGTTGCTCATCAATACCGCGGGTTCGTGGGACGCCCGCCCCGACCCGCACGGCTCGATCGAGAACCTGTTCCTCGCCGGTGATTATGTGCGCACCGATGTCGACCTGGCGACCATGGAGGGCGCCAACGAGTCGGCCCGTGCCGCGGTGAACGCGCTGCTCGACGTGGCGGGCTCGTCGGCACCGCGCTGCCGTGGCTTCCGTCTGCGCCGCACCCCCGAACTCGAACCCCTGCGCGCCCTCGACACCGACCGCTACGCCCGTGGCCTGCCCAACCTGTTCGACGGCCCCACCTGACCCGCGAGCACTGAATCGCACGTCACACCCGTCCCGCACGGGGCGCGTAACACCGTGTGGCACCCTCCCGCACGCGGCGCGTAACACCGCGTAACACCGCCCACATAGACTCGCGGCGTGGCAGACATCTCGGTGCGTGGGCGCTTGGCCTTACGAGCAGCGGCGGCAGCGTCGTGGGCTTCGCAGAAGGCGGGTCGCGGTAAGGGTTCGATGATCGGCGGCCTGATCGCGTTGAAGATCGATCCGTCGATCATGACGCAGCTCGGGCGCGGTCGGCGAACAGTGCTGATCACCGGCACCAACGGTAAGTCGACCACCACCCGGATGACGACCGCCGCGCTCGGCACGCTCGGCGATGTCGCCACCCAGGCCGACGGCGCCAATATGGACGCGGGCATCGTGGCGGCGCTCAGCCTGCATCCGGGCGTGTCGCTGGCCGCGATCGAGGTCGACGAGCTGCACCTGCCGCACGTGAGCGACGCGCTCGACCCCGCCGCCGTGGTGCTGCTCAATCTCAGCCGCGACCAGCTCGACCGGGTCGGCGAGATCAACATGATCGAACGCAAGCTGCGTGCCGGCCTGTTGCGTCATCCCGACGCGGTCGTCATCGCCAACTGCGACGACGTGCTGGTGTCCTCCATCGCCTACGACCATCCGAAGGTGGTGTGGGTGTCGGCGGGCAGCGGCTGGGCCGTCGACGCGACGAGTTGTCCGCGCAGCGGTGAGCCGATCGTCTGGGAAGGCGAGAACTGGCGCTCGACCGGTGCGGATTTCCACCGCCCGCAACCGGTGTGGTGGCTCGAAGGCGAAGACCTGTGTGGCCCTGATGGTTTCCGCGCTCCGCTGCACCTGGCGCTGCCGGGTCGCGCGAACCGCGGCAATGCCGCGCAGGCCGTGGCCGCCGCGGTCGCGATGGGCGCCGAGCCCGCGAAGGCGACCGATGCCACCGGCACCGTGCGCGAGATCGCGGGCCGCTACCGCACCGTCACCGTCGGTGAGCACGATGCCCGGCTGCTGCTGGCCAAGAATCCCGCGGGCTGGCAGGAAGCGCTGTCGATGATCGAGCCGTCCTCGGCCGGTCTGGTGATCGCGGTGAACGGTCAGGTGCCCGACGGCGAGGATCTGTCCTGGCTGTGGGATGTGCGGTTCGAGCACTTCGAAGGCGTGCAGGTGGTCGCCTCGGGCGAGCGCGCCACCGACCTTGCCGTGCGTCTCACCTACGCGGGCGTCGAGCACACGCTCGTCCCGGATCCCCTGCGCGCCATCGCCTCCTGTCCCGCAGGCCACGTCGAGGTGCTGGCCAACTACACCGCGTTCCGCGATCTCAACCGTGACCTGGAGGCCCGCAAATGAGCGAGTCAACGATTCGTATCGGCCTCGTCCTGCCCGACGTGATGGGCACCTACGGCGACGGCGGCAATGCCCTGGTCCTGCGCCAACGCCTGCGGATGCGGGGCTACGACGCCGAGATCATCGACATCACCCTCGCCGATCCCGTCCCGGATTCCTTCGACATCTACACCCTCGGCGGCGCCGAGGACTCCGCGCAGCGGCTGGCCACCCGCCACCTCCAGAAGTACCCCGGCCTCCAGCAGGCCGCCGCCAAGGGCGCACCCGTGCTCGCCATCTGCGCCGCCATCCAGGTGCTCGGCAACTGGTACGAGACCTCGGCGGGCGAAAAGGTGGACGGCGTAAGCCTTTTCGATGTCACCACCTCCCCCCAGAAGGTTCGCGCCATCGGCGAAGTAACCACCACCCCACTGGTCCCCGGGCTCACAGCATCCCTCACCGGTTTCGAAAACCACCGGGGCGGAACGACTCTCGGCCCCGATGCCACCCCGCTCGCCCGCGTCACCCGTGGCGTCGGCAACGGCGTCGGCGACGGCACCGAGGGCGTCGTCCAGGGCTCGGTCTTCGGCACCTACCTGCACGGCCCAGCCCTGGCCCGCAACCCCGAACTGGCCGACCTCCTCATCGCCAAGGCCCTCGGCATCCCCGCCGCCGACCTCGCCCCGCTCGACCTCCCCGAAGTCGATCGTCTCCGCAAGGAACGCCTGCGCGCCTGAGTCAGCAGCGCAGGGAATCGACCTCGTACTGGAGGCAATACGGGTCGCGGGTGACAAGCGTCAGCTCCTCACAACGAGCCTGGGCGACCAGAATTCGGTCGAAGGGGTCACGATGGATCATCGGCAGACGGGCCGCCTCGATCGCATGGCGCGCATCGATGGCCAGCGGCAGGAACCCGCCGCCCACTACCCGTTCGGGTAGGTCGGCAGGACCTGCGAGCTTTCCCGACGCCTGCTTCATCGCGATCTCCCATACCGATGCCGCACTGACATAGACATCAGGATCGTGGTCGAGCCGCTCTCGCAGCTCTGGATCGAGCGTCGAGTCGTCGGTCAACCACCACAGGATCACATGGGTATCCAGCAGCAGGCTCATGCGCCGAAGTCGCGCGCGATATCGGCGTTGGTCTCCGGCGAATCCCAGTCAGACGACAACTCCACCCGACCACGCAGCGAACCACGCCCGGTGCGATTGACCCGGCGGCTCAACGGCACCACCTTGGCGACCGGAGTGCCAGCACGACTGATCACGATTTCCTCCCCCTGCTCCACCCGCTCGATGATGCGCGACAGGTTCGTCTTCGCGTCGTGAATATTGAACTGTTCGGCCGCGTTCCCTGCCATGACACCTCCTTAGCTAAGAGGTTAGTCCTATGGCGGCACTGTGTCCACAGGCCCGCTGCCGCACCTCGCCATCGCCGACACGAAGTCCTCGCCGACACCACATCTACGCGGGGCCAGCGCGATGGCGACGATGCGCGGGGTCTTCGCGATGCGGGCGAAGTCGGCGCCGGTGAGCGAGAGCCCGAGGCCGAACATGATCACCGCCAGCGCCAACGGCAGACCGACTGATACCAGTGGAGAGTTCATAGCCACACACTTCTCATCGAGCAGTCCGAGCCGAGGTACCGACCGGATTGAGACGCTCTGGTCTCAAAATCGAAGCGTAGCTAGCTGTGACGCTCGTCGCAGCGAAATCGACCGGGCATTATCCCGTCCAGGCGACGGACTCCGGGACGGCGGCATGACTGCCGGCGCAGAGGTCGTGGACGAAGCGCATCTTCTCCAGCACTCGATCGGGCAGTACGAAGGGATACAGGTCGTCGTGGCCCATCGAGCGGTTGACCATGTTCAGCGACCAGGTCAGCGGCAACCAGAGCTCGATGATCTTGTCGAACCCGGCGCGACCGATCTGCGGGCGGTCAAGGGTCGCGCCCGCGGGGGCGAGGCCGAAGGCCGCCGCGGTATCGAGGGTGTCGCGGATGTGCAGGTAGTGGGCGAAGGTCTCGGCCCAGTCCTCGGCGGCGTGCATGGTGGCATAGGAGGAGACGTAGTCGCGCTTCCAGCCGCGGGGCGCACCCTGGGAATAGTGACGATCCAGTGCCGCCTGGTAGTCGGCGAACGGATCGCCGAACAGAGCCCGGAAGCGTTGCAGCGCCGCGTTATCAGCGACCAGAACGGGGAAGTAGTAGTGCCCGATCTCGTGCCGGAAGTGGCCGAGCAAGGTGCGATACGGTTCGGCCATCTCGATCCGCAACTGCTCGCGATGCGGGTCGTGCGCCTCGGCGAGGTCCAGGGTGACCACCCCGTCGATATGGCCGGTGAGCACGCCCTTGGTGCGGCTGGACAGCAGGTCGAAGGCCAGCCCGTGCCCGGGGTCTTCGTCACGGCCGACGATCGGCAGGCCAAGTTCGACCAGTTCGAAGATCAACCGGCGTTTCGCCGCCTCGGCCTCGGCGAACGCGGCGAGACCGCGGGTGTCGGAATCGTTGGGCCTGGTCCTGGTCAGCCGGCACGACACACAGAGCGCCGGACCAGAGGCATCCCGGTCGACGAGCCAATTGCATTGCGCCACATGCAGGTTGTCGCACAGGCGGAAGCGATCACTGTCGACGACGCCCGCCGCGTGATCGACCGCGGCGTCGCCCGGCGGGTCACCGATCACCACCAGCGTGCGGTCGGTCAGGCTGAAACCCAGTGCGCTGCGGCAGGATAGGCAGACCGAGTTCTCGAAAGCCAGCTGCTGACCACAATTCGGACAGACGAAATCACGCACGGACTACACCTCCACCGGAGCTACATCGACCGACACTTTGATTGTGGACTGCTTCGCATCGGTGTAGATGATGCCACGCAGCGGCGGAACGTCCTGGTAATCGCGGCCCCATGCCACCGTCACGTACCGCTCGTCGGCGAACTGGTCGTTGGTGGGGTCGAAGGCGATCCAGCGGCCGGTGCGATCGGTGCCGTCGGTGCCGGGCAGCCACACCGCGGCCCAGGCGTGGGTGGCATCGACGCCGACCATGCGTTCCTTGCCAGGGGGCGGGTCGGTGGCGAGATAGCCGGAGACATAGCGGGCGGCCAGACCCTGCGAGCGCAGGCAGGCCGCGCCGATCCGGGCGAAGTCCTGGCAGACACCTTCGCGGGCGGCGAAGACGTCGGCCACGCTGGTGCTCACCGTGGTGGAGCCGGACCGATACTGGAAGTCGTCGTGGATGCGGGTGTTCAGCTCGGTCACCGCTTCGAGCAGCGGCCTTCCCGGTGCGAAACTCCGCGCGGCGTAGTCGATTACGTCGGGCGTGATCTCGGGCGGGAGCAGATCGAGGGTGAATTCGACGGCGAGCGGTCCGGTGGCTGTGCTCGGACGCGCCGACTCCCACGGCAGGTCGACGCCCGGCAGGCCCTCCGGGTGTTCGCCGTCGACGTCCACCAAGGACTCGCCGGTGACTTCGAGATTGCGGTGCTCGGAGGTCACATGGAAATACGTCGTGGTGTTGCCGTACACATCGGTGCCCACCGAGCGGTCCGAAGGCACGGGGTCGATGTAGATCTCGTGCTCGAGCAGGCGCTGGCCCGGGTATTCGCGTGGGGTGAGGTACGCGCGACCGTAGGAGCTGGTCACCTCGTCGGAGTAGCTGTAGGTGGTGCGGTGCACCACCATGTATCGCCGGGTCATCCGACCAGCCTTGTGTTGCCACCGATGCGGTGCACTGCCGCGTATCGCGCACTCATCCGACCAGCCTCGTGTTGCCACCGATGCGGTGCACTGCCGCGTATCGCGCACTCATCCGACCAGCCTCGTGTTGCCACCGATGCGGTGCACTGCCGCGTATCGCGCACTCATCCGACCAGCCTCGTGTTGCCACCGATGCGGTGCACTGCCGCGTATCGCGCACTCATCCGACCAGCCTCGTGTTGCCACCGATGCGGTGCACTGCCGCGTATCGCGCACTCATCCGACCAGCCTTGTGTTGCCCCACAGGGGCTGAATACCGAGCGGGACAGTGAGTTTGGTGGTTTCGAACGATTCGGCCAGCTTGCGCAGTCGCAAGTGCACCCCCTCCAGCAGTTCCACCAGCTCGGTTCGTACGCCGTCGTCGTCGGTGTGTTCCAGGTCGGCCGGGTCGATGCGGCGCAGCATGCGCTGGGCATCGGCGAGCAGCCGCTGCGAACGCGAGGCGCCGGAACCGCCGGGTAGCGCTTGGAAATCGGCCTCCAGGCGGTCGAGCTGATAGACCAGCGAGCGCGGATTGCCCGGATCGAACAGCAGCAGTCCGGCCAGCGCGGCCACATGCGCCGAACCGCGGTGGCGGCGACGGTAACTCACCGCCGACTCGGTCGCGGTGAGCACGGCCTCGGCGACCACCCCTTGCACCTCGGCCGAACTCCGCCGCCCCAGTGCGGCATTGATCAGCGAGGTCACAGCGAGCCCACGCTCGATCCGTTTGCCGATATCCATGACGTACCAGCCGGTGTCGCGCACCAGCGACTCGGCGCCGATCCCCGACAGCGACAGCAACGCCGCCAGCGTCAGCGAATGCACCGCCGACAGCGCCGTCTCCTGTTCGGTACTGGCACTGCGAAATTCGGCCAGCGCTCGATCGACGGCACCGATGATCATCCAGGTGTCACCGGAGAGCTGATCGCGCACCGCCCGCGCGGCGGACCCGTAGTGGTCCACCGCGTACGACAACGATCCGGCCAGCTCACGATCGCCGGTCAACGAGGCCAGGTACCCGAACCCCTCCGCGGAGGCTCCCGCGACCGCCCGCCGCGCGGCCACACCATCCTGGCCACTGGAATCCATTGCGCGATGGGTGAACTGGCCCTGCGTCTGCCGCGAACGCGCGAGAACAGGCTCCGGCCCGGGCACCGGCTCCGCCCCACGCTCCGGGTTGACACCGGTGGTCCGTAGCGCTCGGGCCAGCGCACTGGTCCCCGCCCGCTCCCACGGCGCCTCCGTTTGATCATCCTCGGATTCGTGTTCCGCCTCGTCCACCACGGACTGATCGTGCCCAGCCGTCTGGCTCTGCCCCGCCGACTCGCTCGGCCCCGCCGACTGGCTCGGCCCCGCCGACTGGCTCGGCCCCGCCAACTGGCTCGGCCCCGCCGACTCGCTCGGCCCCGCCGACTCGCTCGGCCCCGCCGACTCGCTCGGCCCCGCCGACTCGCTCGGCCCCGCCGACTCGCTCGGCCCCGCCGACTCGCTCGGCCCCGCCAACTGGCTCGGCCCCGCCAACTGGCTCGGCCCCGCCGACTGGCTCGGCCCCGCCGACTGGCTCGGCCCCGCCGACTGGCTCGGCCCCGCCAACTGGCTCGGCCCCGCCGACTCGCTCGGCCCCGCCGACTCGCTCGGCCCCGCCGACTCGCTCGGCCCCGCCGACTCGCTCGGCCCCGCCGACTCGCTCGGCCCCGCCAACTGGCTCGGCCCCGCCAACTGGCTCGGCCCCGCCAACTGGCTCGGCCCCGCCAACTGGCTCGGCCCCGCCGACTCGCTCGGCCCCGCCGACTCGCTCGGCCCCGCCGACTCGCTCGGCCCCGCCGACTCGCTCGGCCCCGCCGACTCGCTCGGCCCCGCCGACTCGCTCCGCCCCGCCGACTCGCTCCGCCCCGCCAACTGGCTCGGCCCCGCCAACTGGCTCGGCCCCGCCAACTGGCTCGGCCCCGCCGACTCGCTCGGCCCCGCCGACTCGCTCGGCCCCGCCGACTCGCTCGGCCCCGCCGACTCGCTCCGCCCCGCCGACTCGCTCCGCCCCGCCGACTCGCTCCGCCCCGCCGACCGCGATGCGATCGGATCAGATACCGACGCGTGCGGTGTTGCGTCCGTCGATGCTTCGACGGTCGATGTGGATCGCGGCGACTTCTCCGCTAGGTCGCTCGTGGAGTCTTCGGCTTTCCTGGGCGAATCCTGCTGCCCAGCATCTTGATTCGAGGTTCCCGCAGCGGCGGTTTCGGTGGACCGCACCGCTACCAACTGGCCGATTCCGTTGGGCAGCACCGACTGTGGAGCGACGGTGCCCGTGGTGATCGACAGTGCGCGCATGAGGATCGGCAAGGCTTCGGCCCCGTCGAGCCAGGGGCGGTAGCGGTAGTCCTGGTAGACGTCGTGAGTGGCGGCGAGCAGGCGCACCACCGACTCGGCGCGTTCGCTGTAGCGGCCCATCCAGAACAGGTCGTTGAGCACCCGCGGTGAGCTGATCGCCTCGACGACCGGTACCGCCCTGCGCAACCGTTCCTCGTGCGGCGCTTCGGAACTCACGGCGGGCACGGTGGCCGGGGCCGCGCGGACCCACACGTCCTTGGCGGCCACCTTGATCACACTGCGGGTCGGTTCGAGCCGCATGCGCTGCTGGCCGAGTCCGCCCGACATCGCCGTGTAGCTGCCCCGCCTGGCCAGCGAGAACAACCGCATGCCCACCGGTGCGGGCGCCAATCCCGCCGGGCCGTCGACCGCGGGCGCGACCGAGAACTCGGCGGGTTCCTGCCCGACCCATTTCCACCGCTCGACCTCGATCCGGGCGGCCAGGTCGGTGCGTTCGGCCGCCGACAGGCTCGGCCCGAAGATCGTCGAGCCGTCGACGGCGGAGCGGATCACCAGGTCACCGACGTGCGAAACCAGGTGCGCGCGCTCGTTGCCGTCGCCACCCCAGTAGGTGGGGGTGGCGTCGAGCAGCAGGTCCTCGCCGAGGACCGAGCGGGCGATGCGCGGCAGGAACGGGCTCAGCGCGGGCGATTCCAGCAGCCCACTACCGAGGGTGTTCACCACCGTCACCGCCCCGCGGCGCAGCACCTCGACCAGCCCGACCACACCGAGGCGCGAATCGGGTCGCAGGTCCAGCGGGTCGGAGAACTCGGCGTCGACGCGCCGCAGCACCACATCGACCCGTTCCAAGCTGCCGAGCGAGCGCATCCACAGCGCGCCGTCGCGCACCACCAGGTCGGAGCTCTCCACCAGCGGAAAACCGAGCATCTGCGCGAGATATGCCTGGTCGAAGGCGGTTTCGGAATGTGAACCCGGGCTGAGTACGACGACGACCGGCTCTTCCCCGTCGGCCAGCTCCGGCGCCGCCTCTTCGAGCATCAAGCGCATGGCCCGCGCGAACGGGCTCAGTGGTCGCGGCCCCGCGTGCTCGAAAGCCTCGGGAATCGCCGAGGCCACCACACGGCGGTCGGCCAGGGCGTACCCGGCACCAGAGGGAGCTTGCGCCCAGTCGGCGAGCACCCGGAACTGCCCGTCGCTCCACCGGCTGATGTCGCAGGCATGCAGGAACAGCTGGTGGGTGCCGGGGATCGTGATGCCGTGCGCGGCCCGCACATACCCGGTACTGCCGAACACCACCTCCGCGGGCAGCAGGCCCGAGCTCAGCAGCCTGCGCGGGCCGTACACATCGGTGAGCACCTCGTCGAGCACCAGCGAGCGCTGCACCAGCCCGGTTTCCAGGCGGGTCCAGTCCTCGGCGGAAACCAGCAGCGGGATCGGGTCGAGGCGCCACGGTTGCGGGATCGAGGTGTCGTCATCGCCGCCGAGACCGACCTCGGTGTAGGTGACACCGTCGTCCTCGATCTGTCTGCGCACCCGGTGATCGATCCGATCGATCCCGCCGATCCCCTGATCGATGAAGTCGGCCGACAGCTCCGACCACATCGATCGCACCCGCCCACGCCCATCGACCAACTCGTCGTAGTAGCCCGTGGTCGGCCTGCCGCACTCGTCGAAGCGCGCACCCGCCAAGCTGTCAGCCCGATACCGCGCGAACTGCTCGGCGACCTGAGCGCGCACGCCCGATCCCTGCCGATTCCCGTCCCTGAGCGCTTCATCGCGCTGAGCCACCGAGCCTCCTGTGTTTATTTGCGGCTGGCGCCGCGGGGTTTTGCGGCCCTGATTGTCCCGATTCTTCCCTCCTCCGGTCAGTCGCTGCGCTCCTTCCCTCCGTCAGTCCAGAATCGGGACGGCCGCAAAACCCAGAGCAACCGACTTCCACCGGTTACCGCACCGACTTCGTCCACGCCCGACCAGCCAGTCCGCGCCCGGCGGTCCGACCAACGCGCGGCCGACTGTCGCGCCCTCGGTACCGCAGTTTTCGAAACCTCCCGGCTACTGGCCCCACACTGTTCGCGCGCGGCGTAGGTCCAGGATGCCTGGCGCTCCGACATCGGTCGACTGTGCCGCGATCTTCGCACGGAGTTCGGCGGGATCCATCGGGTTCACCGTATGTCCGGCGGCCTCGAAACGGCGATTGCGGCGCGACTGGGCGGCGACGGCGTTGACGGGTGCGTCGTCGTAGGCGCGGCCGCCGGGGTGCACGACGTGGTAGGTGCAGCCACCGCGGGAGATGCCCGTCGCGCCGTCTACCAGGTCGAACACCAGGGGCGCGTCGACGGTGATCGAGGGGTGCAGTGAGTTCGGCGGCTGCCAGGCGCGGTAGCGCACGCCTGCAACCTGAACGTCGGATTTGTCGGTGGCCAGCAGCGGGACCGGCATGCCGTTGCAGGTCAGTAGGTATCGGCCGCGGTCGGCGCCGACCAACCGCACCTGGAGGCGTTCGACCGAGGAGTCGACGTAGCGAGCAGTGCCCTGGCCGGTGGTCTGCTCACCGAGGGTGAGCCACGGTTCGATCGCGCCGCGCAGTTCCAGCTCCGCCTCACCGATCATGGCGGTGCCGATGCGGGGGAAGCGGAATTCGGTGAAGGGGTCGAGCCAGGCGGTGTCGAAGTCGACGCCCGCCGCGCGCAGGTCGGCGGCGACCTCGGCGATGTCGTTCATCAGGAAGTGCGGCAGCAGGTAGCGGCCGTGCAGGTTGGATCCGTGGCGGATCAGCGGCGCGCGCAGCGGCTTGTCCCAGAACATCGAGACCAGACCGCGCACCAGCAGTGACTGCACCATCGCCATCTGGAAATGTGGCGGCATCTCGAAGCCGCGCAGTTCCAGCAGCCCGAGCCGTCCGCGAGCCGAGTCGGGGCTGTAGAGCTTGTCGATGCAGAACTCGGCGCGGTGGGTGTTGCCGGTGAGATCGGTGAGCAGATGCCGCAGCGCACGGTCGATATGCCAAGGGGCCGAATGTATTTCGTACGGCGTGGGGCCGGGGGCCTGCTCGGCGGTGAGCCTGGCGACCTCGGCGAAGGCGATCTCGAGTTCGTAGAGCGCGCCCTCGCGACCCTCGTCCGCGCGGGGCGCCTGCGAGGTCGGGCCGACGAAACGACCCGCGAACAGGTACGACAGCGCGGGGTGGCGCTGCCAGTAGGTGAGCATGGAAACCAGCAGGTCGGGGCGGCGCAGCATCGGCGAGCGCGCCGGGGTGACCCCACCGAGGGTGATGTGGTTGCCGCCGCCGGTCCCGCCGTGGGTGCCGTCCACGTCGAAGGATTCGGTGCTCAGCCGGGCGAGCCTGGCCTGCTCGTAGAGGGTGTTCAGCACCTCGGCCTGCTCGGCGAACGAGCTGGTCGCCATGATGTTCACCTCGATCACACCGGGGTCGGGCGTCACCGAAAACGTCTGTAGCCGTGTGTCACTCGGCGGGGCGTAGCCCTCCAGCACCACCGGCTGCCCGACCGCCACCGCCGCCGCCTCGACCTTGGCGATCAGATCGAGGAAGTCGTCGAGTTCGGTCACCGGCGGCAGGAACACACGCAGCCGACCCTGCCTGACCTCGGCGACCAGCGCGGTCGTCGGCGTGAAATCGGCAGGCTCCACCGCGGCGGGCGGCTCGACCCGTTCCGCGCTCAGCGGTGTCTGGTAGAGCGGGTCGCTGTCGGGCAGGATCGGCGGCGCATGCCAGGACACCGACCCGATCGGAAGGCGCAGTCCGGCAGGCGAATCGCCATCGGCCAACACAATCCGGCCGCGACCGTCCTCGGCCCGTCCACGGCGCAGCTGCCAGTCGGCACTGGCCCAGCCCGCGCCGTCGGCCCGCCGATGAATCGGCAGCACATACGCCGACGGCTGATCGACCGACTCCTCCAAGCTCTCCAGCAATACCCGCCGCACCTCGGGCGAGTCCTCGGTCGGGTCGATATCCGCGGGCGGCGGATCGCCGTACGGCGCGCTCACGGTCGCCGCCAACCGGGCCAACGGATCCTCGAACGCGGGCCGCACCTGCACATCCGGCAACCCGAGGGTGGCCGCGATCTCGGCGATCAACGCCCTGGCCGCACCGATGCCGGCCGCGGGCGCCCGGTCGGGAATAACCCCGGCGGCGGAGTTGCTCGGTTGCGAGCGGGTCAACTGGATGGGCGGGTGAACCGACGGCGGCGCAGCTCCCTTGTCCTTTTTCCTGCGAAGTTTGTTCTTCCTCGCCGCTTTTCGCAGTTCGGCCTTCGCCTTCTCGGCCGACTCCTTCGCTTGCTTCTTCGACACCTTGGCCTGCTTCGCCGGGCGAACATCGCCACCGGCGTCGGCGCAGGCCTGCTGGCTCTCCGCGGCGCGGCGATGTTCGGCGGCGACCAGCTCGACGGGCTCCTCGATCAGCGGCGGTCCGTCGTCGCACTCCACCACATCGAAACTGTCCGCCGCCTCAGGGGGCTCTGCCGCCGCCGCGAGATCGCCCGCATCGGCGTAGTCGATCATGTCGAGCAGACCGGCACCGCCCGACTCGCCGTTGCGCCGCATATCGTCATCATCGGCAAGCCCCAGCGCGATCACCGCGGCAGCGACTTCGTCACCACCGATCCGAGCACGCGCATCGAAGACCGCGACCATGTCGGCCGCGGGGCGGCGCGCATCGAGCACCGACACCGCGTCGGCCGACCCGAGCACGTCATCGTCGGCGACCGCGCCGGGCTCGTCCGCCATCCCCAGCGCGACGACAGCATTCGCGACCTCGGCACCGGCCGGTGCGTATCCGTTCGAGTGGGAGGGCTCTGCCGTTTCGGTGGCAACCCGCGTCGGCGGCGTGTGCCGCGACACCGGTGTCCACGGGTCGGTGAGCAGGTCCTGACGCTGCCAGATCGGCTCGCCATCGGCGCGCCAGGCGATCGCGATCTCCCAGCGGGGCAACGGTTCTCCGGGATACCACTTGCCCTGGCGGTACTGCACGATGCCGGTCGGCGCGTAGATCGCGCGGAGGCGGTCGGCGAGGTCGACGGCGCGCTCCCGTTTGTGCCTGCCGTCGGCGTCGGTGGTCCACTGGGCGCTGACCTGGTCGTCGATGGAGACGAAGGTCGGCTCGCCGCCCATGGTGAGACCGACATCGGCCGCCGCCATTCGCGCGTCGATCGCAGCACCGGAGGCGACGATACGTTCCCACTGGGAATCGGTGTAGGGCAGCGTGACTCGCGGATCCTCGTGGATACGGCGAACCACATTGCTGAAGTCGAGGGTGGCCTCGGTGATCCCGGTGGCCCCGGTGATCGGGGCGGCGGCGCCGGGATGCGGGGTGGCGGCGAGCGGGATGTGGCCTTCGCCCGCGAACAGGCCCGAGGTGGGATCCATGCCGACCCAGCCCGCGCCGGGCAGATACACCTCGGTCCAGGCGTGCAGGTCGGTGAAGTCGGCGGCCGGGCCCGACGGGCCGTCGAGCGAGGGCACGTCGGAGGTGAGCTGGACCAGGTAGCCGGAGACGAAGCGGGCGGCCAGCCCCAGCTCACGCAGCACACCGACCAGCAACCAAGCCGAGTCGCGGCAGGATCCGAGCGCGGTGCGCAAGGTGTGATCGGGCGTTTGCACACCCGCCTCCATCCGCACGGTGTAATCGACCGAATTGCGCAACGCGTAGTTGAGTTCGACGAGATAGTCGATGGCCCGGATACGGCCCTGCGGCCGGTGTACCCGCGCCCAGTCCCGCAGCAACTCCCCCGGCCCGCTGCCCGGCTCCGTCTCGTCGACACGCCGCAGATAGGGCGCGAGATCCTCGGCGAGTGCGGTGTCGTACTCGAACGGGAAGAACTCGGCGTAATCCTCGATGAAGAAGTCGAACGGGTTGACCACCTCGAGGTCGGCGATCAACCCCACGGTGATCGACAACTCCTTCGTCGGATTCGGAAACACCAGGCGCGCAACGAAATTGCCGAACGCGTCCTGCTGCCAGTTGACGAAGTGCTCCGCCGGTGACACCTCGAGGGAATACGCCTCGATCGGCGTCCGCGAGTGCGGCGCGGGGCGCAATCGCACTTCGTGCGGATGCACCTCTACGAGACGATCGAAGGAGTATGCCGTGCGGTGCTCGAGTGACACCTTGATGCCCATTCACCAAGTGGACCACACACCCCCGACACCGCGCGGGCCGACGAAACCGGAGTTTCCCGACCGGCACCCCTTTCGAAACACCGCGGTAATAGCTGGTGTCAGCCCCGCGGGTCACCGGGCCGAGACCCATGGCACCAGCCGCTAAGCTGGCACCGTGAGCTACGACCACATCCTGCTGCCGTCCGGCGTCGCCAGCTCTGTCGACGAGATCGACGCGTACCTGGCCGCCCAGGAAGGCCTGACCGAGTCCGAACCGATCGCCGAGATCGCGGCCGAGCTGAACGCGCGCAACGCCGAACTGCCGGTGGACGACTCGTTCCTCAGCGTCGAATCCGTCGGCGGCCCCAGCGGCGACACGCTCTACATCCCCTCGCCGTACGACGCCATCGGCTTCGTCCGCAACCTGCTCTTCGACCTCGCCACCCCGCGCGGCTACGCCGTCTACGATCCGCAGCTGAGCTGGATCATCGACCCGGCCGACCACATCCCGATCAACGTCACGCACGGCGGCGCGGGCGAATTCCCCTATCTCACCGAGGAATTAGCGCACCAATGGGTCGCCGGGCTCGCCGCCCCCAACCCGTACCTCATCGTCGAAGAGGGCGAACAGCGCTACATCCAGACCTACCGCGACCCGAGTGGCCCCTACACCCTCGAATATCGCGACGGCGCCCCCGACCGGCATTTCGGCACGACCCTCGACGACCCGGCGCAGGTCGCCGGCATCATCTGGGACTGGGCCAACGGCAAGCCCGCCACCACCGACGGTGTCACCTGGACCCGCGTCGAGCTCTGATCCTCGTACGGCCGCGACGGCGGCAACCACGCCTACCGCCGTCGCGCCTGGTCCTACAGCGTCCGTCGGCCGGAAAGCGCCCGGCCGAGGGTTAGTTCGTCGGCGAATTCCAGGTCGCCACCCATCGGCAGCCCGGAGGCCAACCGGGTGACGGTGAGCCCGGGGAAATCGCGTAGCATCCGCACGAGATAGGTGGCCGTCGCCTCGCCCTCGGTATTCGGGTCGGTCGCGATGATCACCTCGCTCACATCGATGCCGTCTTCCTGATTGCCGATGCGGGTCAGCAGCTCCCTGATCCGCAGCTGATCGGGCCCGATGCCGCTGAGCGGATCGAGCGCACCACCGAGCACGTGGTAGCGACCACGGAACTCGCGGGTGCGCTCGATCGCCTGCACATCCTTGGGTTCCTCGACCACACAGATCATCGTGCGGTCGCGGCGTGGGTCGGCACAGATCCGGCACAGCTCACCATCGGCGACGGTGCCGCACGAGACGCAGAACTGAACGCCGTCGCGCACCTTCTGCAGGGCGGCCTGCAGCCGGTCGATATCCGGCGGCTCCACCTGCAGCAGATGAAAAGCGATGCGCTGTGCGCTCTTCGGACCGACGCCGGGCAGTTTGCCCAGCTCGTCGATCAGATCCTGAACCGGCCCCTCATACATCAGAAGTCGGGCAGACCGGGCAGCGAACCGCCGCCGAGGCCCTGCGACAGTGGGCCGAGGCGCTCGGCCGCGAGCTGCTGCGCGTTGGCCATCGCGGCGTTGATCGCGCCGATGACCAGGTCCTGCAGTCCGTCGACATCGTCCGGATCGACCACCTTCGGGTCGATCGTCAGCGCGATCACCTCACCGCTGACCTTGATCGTGGCCTGCACCAGACCGCCGCCTGCCTGGCCGGACACCTCGGTCTCGGCGAGCTCGGCCTGCGCCTGCATCACTGCCTGCTGCATCTGCTGAGCCTGGGCGAGCAGTGCCTGCATATCGAACTGACCATCACCGGGTTGCACAACACTCCTGTGTCTTTGGCGGCTGGCGCCGCGGGGTTTTCGGCCCTTGGGGCCTCACACCCGAGCGACGATACTGCGCCTTCGGCATTCCGTCTCGCCCCTCTGGTGCGAGGCGGCCGAAAACCGTGGGGGTGCGTCGGGTGCAGAGCTCTGGCCGCGTGCGGTTGCCAGTCTAGTCGTGGAGAACGGTCGCTGAAACGATGGCTCCGCCGGGGATTCGAGCATACGATCAGGCAAGGTCTGGCAATGACTCAGCAATCTCTAGGAGATCAGATGAATGCTTCCCGTGTGCGCCTGGCGTCGGTTTCGGCCGTGCTCGCCCCTGTCGCTAGCCTGCTACTTCTCTCTCCCGCCGCCGTATCAGCCGATTCGGGGGCCGCGATCAACGACTACGGCAACGGCTGCGTACTCGATCCAGGCAATCGCGCGGCGACCATCGATTCGTTGCGTCTGCGCTGCAGCGTCACCCAGCAGGACCAGATCTACCGTGACGCGCAGGCGGGGGCGGTGGCAACGGGCCTCACCAACGGCTGGTTGACGCGCCCGCCGCAGCTCGAAGCGGCCGGACCGGCGCTGTGGATCGGCAAGGTGTTCCGCACCGGGCCGGACGGCGGCTCACTGACCAATCGGATCACCGGCGCCGGAATCGAGGCCTTCCCCGCCGATGTCTATCGAGCGCCGTCGATCCTCGACGGTGCCCCCACCTGGGCGCTGAACTACGCGCCGTCACCCACACCGCAGGTCTACGACGAGATCCGCGAGGTAACCCCGGGGGTCTGGTTCGGCTATTCGTGGTGGCGTGAGGGCGCTTGGCCGCTGATCGCCGCCTTCGTCTTGGCCCCCGCCTGATCAGGTCTTGACCGTTACCAGACAGTGAGTGTTGGTAAAAACCCATGTCAGGAATCCGACATTGAAGCTGTGCGGTTACTTCGGGTACGCGAGGCTCCTCAAATTGGACCTTCTTGAAGGGTTTGCGCGGCCTCGGCAATCTAGATGCCGGGAGCCCATCCGACCTCGGACCCGTGTACTGCCTTGAACTGAATCGCCTTCTTCCGGAGCATCCTGATGAGAACCTCCGGAGAGGCCGGTGTCACGATGGCGTCCGATTCCGTCACTTCGATCAAGTACCGACCGGCGGCGAACCCCCTGGCGATGTCGATCCAGCTGACGTAGGCGGGCTGCACCGGTCGCCCGCTTCGAAGACCTGACTCGATGACAACCTGACCCTCCGCAGATCTACGCAGGCGCAACAGCTTTCGGATGCGCTCATCTTCGGGGAGCCGTCCATCGTTCGATTGCATCCACGTAGTGACGTTTTCGTCGCCGCGGACGCGGGGGGTGTAGCCGTGCATGGCTCCCGCACCGCCGGGAGGAGCGGGCGGGAGGGTGGCGGCGAAGTATGTCAGCGCGTCATCCGGGCGGCATGCTGTCAACCTGAACACCCGTCCGTCAGCGGCAGCTGGTCGCTGAAATAGCACGGCCCCTGCTGTTTCCGTCAGCGCGACATGGGAGCGCAGAACCTGACCACTTTCGGTCAGTGTTCCGTACCCGCATACTCGAACTGTTGAAGTGGCCAGGGTGTGTAGTGCCACCCGCAGTGATGCCTCGAGCCCATTTTCGTACTTGCGCACGAGTCCCGATGTCACGAGCGCGTATTCATCCTGATCGCGTGGTGTCTCGACCACCTGCATCGGATCGGGATACTCGTATTCGTCGAACTC
This sequence comes from Nocardia sp. IBHARD005, assembly GCF_052814245.1. Taxonomy (NCBI): domain Bacteria; kingdom Bacillati; phylum Actinomycetota; class Actinomycetes; order Mycobacteriales; family Nocardiaceae; genus Nocardia; species Nocardia sp. IBHARD005. The sequence goes on along the minus strand of NZ_CP199935.1, from coordinate 315,566 downwards.
GGTCTGGGTCTTCCATAGCCACGCGAACTCGTCAGGACCCAGGTCCCAAGAAGGAGGTTTGGTCACGTAGTGGTCCCATCGGACGCAGGAGAGGTTTCAGCCGGAGTGGATTCATTTGGTGCCCAACCATATTCAGCGAAGAGGTCATCCAGCATGGGCGCCTCGCCAGTCACCGCAGATGTCGATGGTTGCGTATCCGACGTCTCGGAGGCTTCGGCCGTGGACGTGGCTGCACCGCTTGCCGATGTAGCCAACGTGGGTACATCGCTCGCGGGGGAAGCGGGCGAGGACGCGGCGTTCGACGAGGCAGTTGCAGCTGCGGTGGTTCCACTGTTGGGCGTACCAGGAAGATCAGACCCGGCCGACGACGACTCCACAACCGGGGTAGGCACCGGGCGAGGGCGGGCGAGGGGAACGTCACGGGCTTCGCCGAGCTCCGGATTTTCCCCGAGGACGCCGGAATTTGCGGAGATACCCGACAGCCAGTCGGATTGGATGCCACGCAAGTAGTCGGGTGCGTACTTTTCCGCGTCGCCGTCTCCGCCGCCACCACGACGCCCGGCACCCGCGCCAGGCCCGCCCATCGGGTGACCAGCTGTTCTGCCAGCCGTACTCGCACCAGGAGATCCAGCTCCGCCTGCCGGGCCCGAGCGGCCAGAGTTCGGGGTACCCGCGATTGGCGCTGCACCAGTGCCGCCAGGGGTTCTCGGCGAGCCAGTCGTGAGCCCACCTCCTGGGGTGCCAGCGCCCCCGGCACCACCTCCGGATGGGCTCCCACCTGTGCCGACCGGGTTTCCCCCTGTCCGCGCTCCAGCTTCTTGACCGGCTGTCGGTGCTGCCGTGGACGCAGCAGCGGTCTCGGACCCGGACTCAGAGCCTGCCGAGCCGGTCTCCTCGCCCTGCGAGGCAGCCGCTGATCCGTTGCCGGACGGATCGCCAGTTGTCGGAGTGCCCTGCACTCCAACTTCTCCAGTCGCGGGATCGCCGGTAGCGGACCCGCTCGGCGAGGATGCCGGAGCGCCACTCGACGGTCCAGATGTCCCACCGGCTCCGTTGTCGCCGATAGACGCCACTGTCGTGTACGACGGCACGCCGTTTCCAGTGGGCGGGTAGTTCGGGGTGTAGACATTGTTCATCGCGGCTACCGCTGCAAGGCGAGCCTGTTCGGCGGCCTTTCGGTGTTGCGTCATGTACTCCGGACTCACCAGACCCGGTAGGACGGACTGGAGAGGATCGTCGGGATCGATCGTTCCCATCACCGCCACAGGTGGCGGAACGGCCGCCCGAGTAGCTTCGGCCGCCGCCACAACCGTGCCCATGCGGTCCGCCATCGTTCCGAAGACTTGGGCGATCTGGTTGGCGGCCTGCGCGTGCCGAAGTGCTGCGGCCAGGCCCGCGTCACCACTATTTCCGTCCCATTTGCCCTCGCCGAAGATGCGATTGAGGGCGAGTGTGGTGAACGAGGAAAGGTTCGCGAGCTCGGAAAACCCATCGTGCCAGGCTTGCCGCAGCGTCGACATACCGGTGACGTTCATGCCCGACCTACCGTTGACCGAGTCGTAGATCTTCTGGTGTTCCCAGTTATCGAAGAAATCCAGCGCTCCCTGGACGAAATCCGGATCGGTACCGGCCCCGAGGTCGGCGAGGGCCTGGTCGCTACGGCTGGTGCGGCCTATCGCCTGTTCGAGCGCTTGTTTCGCGTTCAACAACTGTGTGAGCTGCGCCGGTCCGATGGTTCCGAGTCCAGGGATCGGACTGACATCCAATCCGGCGGTTGGATCTTCTTCGCCTGACATCGACTATGCCCTCCCCAAGGTCCCGACCGGTGCAGTCGGAGTCGACATAGGCTACCGCGCGCCACTCAGTACCCCTGTCCCTTCGTCAGTGCCGATAACGTCGAACCCCGGTCGCTGTTAGAGTTGCCGCGTTCATGCGCCGGATCTACTCGCCACTGACCTGGGGGTTTTCATGGGGACGCTAAGCCTGAATCCACCGACGTAGTGGGGAATCGAAGGGCTGGTGAATTGGCGAAAGTGTCCTCTGACCTGGAAAGATTGGTGTTCTCGACGCAACAATCAGATCCAATTCAGAAAGACACTTTCAGTGCGATTGTTCCACACCTTCGCCGAGGACTCGGCACGCTTCGATGACGACAACCTGATCTCGGTGGCCGGGTTGGTACCGGTGATGGCATTGGCCGAGCAAACGGGCCTGACCAGCATGTTGGCCGATAAAGTCGCGATCGCTTCGCCGCGGATCAAGTCCGGTTCGGCCAATCCCGCGCCGAAACTGGTCACCCTGATCGCTGGGATGTGCGCTGGCGCGGACAGCATCGACGACATCGACCTGCTGCGCAGCGGCGGTGGCAAGAACCTGTTCGGCGGCGTGTATGCGCCCTCGACCGTGGGAACCTTGTTGCGGGAGTTCACCTTCGGGCACGGCAAGCAGTTGGAGTCGGTGCTGGGTACCCACCTGGTGGCGCTGGCCGGCCGGGTCGATCTGCTGCCCGGCGCCGCGGTGCGGTGCTTCGTCGATATCGACTCGTTGCTGCGTCCGGTCTATGGCCACCAGAAACAGGGCGCGTCCTACGGACACACCAAGATCGCGGGTAAACAGGTTCTCCGCAAAGGGCTTTCGCCTCTGGCTGCCACAACCAGCACAGACCTCGCCGCTCCGGTGATCGCCGGGATGCGGTTGCGGGCGGGCAAGACCGGTTCCGGCAAAGGGGCTGCGTCGATGGTCACCGCCGCGATCAACACCGCCCGCGCGGCCGGGGCCACCGGGCAGATCCTGGTGCGCGGCGACTCGGCTTACGGCAACCGCAAAGTGGTGCGTGCGGCGTTGCGCGCGGGCACGCAGTTCTCGCTTGTGATGACCCGCAATCGCGCGATCGATCGCGCGATCGGCGCGATCGCCGAGGACAGGTGGACGCCGGTGAACTATCCCGGCGCGGTCCGCGACCCCGATACCGGTGAGTGGATCTCTGATGCCGAGGTCGCCGAAATCGATTACACCGCTTTCGCTTCCACCAAGGACAGGGCCACCGCGCGGCTGATCGTGCGGCGGGTGAAAGACGCCCGTTACCCCGATGCGTTGTTCCCGGTCTGGCGGTATCACCCGTTCTTCACCAACTCCGGCGAAGCCACCGCCGAGGCCGACATCACCCACCGCAAACACGCCGTCATCGAGACCGTGTTCGCGGACTTGATCGACGGACCGCTGGCCCATATCCCGTCCGGGAAATTCGGGGCGAATTCTGCCTGGGTGCTTTGCGCGGCGATCGCGCACAATCTGCTGCGCGCTACCGGGGTCCTCGCTGGCGCACAACTGGGCATGGCTCGCGCGGCGACCTTGCGCCGCAAGATCGTCAACATTGCGGCCCGTCTGGCCCGCCCCCAGCGCCGACCGGTCCTGCACCTGCCCAGCCATTGGCCCTGGATCGATGCATGGCTCATGTTGTGGCACAACACGATCGGCTACTCACCCCCACCACCGGCCATCAACTGACCAACCCGGCCAACCGGCCCGAACCGAGATCCACGTGGAAAAGCTGGGCAGACCAGCGGCTACTCCACACCCGAAACACGCTGGTCCACGCGCCTGCGGCGCGCGGACCAGCCCGACAACCGGGTCGGTGGATTCAGGCTAAGTGTTGATCTCGAAGTACTGGGAAAGCTGGGAGCGACTTTGCACGGCCTGGCCGCGCGCGCAGAGCAGGTAACGCCGAAGCGGCCCATGGGACCGGCGAGCAACCCGGCGCTGGCTTCTGTGGCCGCAGGCGAGCAGATCACCACCGACCTGGTCCGCAATACCTTGCTGCCAGCGGCTAAAGAACGTCTCGGGGAAACCGGTGATGTGATGGTCAACGTGGCCACCGAATACAAGAACAGCGACGACAGCCGTGCCGCCGCGATCGCTGCGACATACGGCGCGGCGACCGGCGAGTGGACGGCGTAACCGCATGGATCCGCGCACATGGGTCGCGACGGCCCAACCTGCCACGCTGCTCGAGCTCGGCGACGCCTGGATCGGCGTCGGGACTGAGCTCGAAGGCTTGTTCCAGGAATATCAAACGGCTGTCACCACAGTCGACGGCGCCTACTGGGAAGGCCAGACGGCCGATGCCGCGCAGGCCCGCGCTCAATCCGACTACAAGACGATGCAGCTGCTCGCCGACAAGCTGGAGGCGATCGGTAACCGGGCAAAGCAGGGCTACGAGGAAATCAACGCACCTCTGCTGCGAGCTCGTGGCGCGATCATGGAGGCCGAGCGGCGCACCTATCAGGTCTCCGACAAGCTCGCGCTGTCACTCGAGAAAGCGACCGACGAACAGGCCAAGGAGCTAACGAACCTGCAAACCGAGTTGAACGAGGCGGTACGCAGTGCGATGCAAGCCGACATCACTCTTCGTGACGCGCTGAACGTGGCCGGCGCCGAACTGCGCGTGGCATTCGTATCGGCGGCCGCGCTCGGCTCGCAACAAGCTCGTTCCGACGGTCAGCAGCTGGTCGACAACCCAGCGAGCTTGAGCCCGGAAGCCCAGCAGCGCCTCATCGAGGCAGGTCAGCTCACACCTGAACAGCTTGCGGCATTGCAGCGTGGTGACTCCTCGACGATCCCGGCCTCGCAGATGGAGTACCTCAACGAGCTGGGCCGGAGCATGGACGGCAAAAGCCCGAAGGAGATCGAGCAGATAGTGAGTAAGCTGCCGCCCGAGACTCAGAAGGCGATGGCCAACTCGTTCCAGATCATGTCGAACCAGAACATCAACGCTGGGCCCGTCTCTGCCAATGACAAGGAGCTTCCAAACTCTGGCAAGGGCGGTCTGGCCGTACTTCCGTCGAAAATGCAATCCTCGCTCACGAGAAGCGATCTCGTCACCAAGGAATCAAAATACTTCATCAATGAGCAGGTCAGCCTCAATGGCGTTGCAGATAACAAGGCGATCGCCAAGCTTGTCGGTGCCGGCGACCCCCAATATATGACCGGAACCGACGTCGATCGAAAACTCCTCGATGTCGGTTCGAGGTACTTGGCAGGATTAGAAGACTACAAAGATGACTCGCACGCCCAATTTGGTGGCACGCGTCTGCAGATCGACGGCGGTGCCGGCGACCCCTACGACATCGTAGGCGACTTTTTCACCACTGCTGGGCAAGACAAGGCAGCGGTCGAGGAGCTGCTGACGGGCAAAGACCTGGTGACGGGTGGTCTGCGTTCGACAGACGAAGTGCGGGAACAGCTTTTCGAGAACCTCACAACCCATTCGTGGACTGATAAAGGCGCGGCGCCCGCGACATTGTTCCAGTTCAACCCCGGTGACGCGACGATCGAAAATCGGAATGATCCAGCCGACGTACTCGCAGCGGAGCGTCACGGCAAGATCATGAGCTCGGCAGCGGAGTACCTGTCCGGTTCGGGCGATCCAGGCAAGCGCTGGGAACAGCTGACGAGCCTTGGCAGTGAGGGCACCAATACACTCGGCGAGCGCAATCCTGAACTCACGAGGGCGCTAGCTACTGGGCTTTCTCCGCATATCGAGACAATGTCGGGCGGCTTGTCGCCGAATACGGCAGGCTTCGATGTACCGCGCGTTCTCAACGACTCCGATGAAGTCACAACATGGCTGGACCCCGACGGCAACGGCTCTTATCGTGGATCTAGCAACATCTTTTCCATACTCAGCACCGACACCGAAGACGACGCTGATACCGGCAGAAAAAATTCGCAGGAAATATTGCTGGATGCTGCCGGTAATTCGATTGCAAGAAATATGCAGGAATACGCAACCGATCCGTCAGCTCCGGGCTCATCGTCCAAATTGGCCACAATTGGGCGTCTAGACGCCTTGGTCGTCAGCGGCCACAACGCTGCTGAGCAGGCTGTATCGTACGGCGATCACGGCGACGCCGTCGCCGCGCATGAAGGTAAGGCCAAGGCGATTGACCCATTGCAAACCCTTATTGAGGAAATTCCCCTCGGTGGGTATGTAGGGGCTGGCATCGAAGAGGTGAAACCATTCATGTTCGGTGACGGACCCAAGTTGGAAGAGCCTAAAACTGAGACGGCGCCGAATTTTGACAGAGTCAATCACGCCGTTCTAGCTCGAATGTCGATTTCGCCCGAGATGCAAGATCGATATGGTGACCTGTTCGATGGTGGTCAACTTCGGTCATGGGAGACTATAAGGACCTCGCCCAACGGAGACAATCTGGCCGCCCAGTCAGCAGAGTTGTTCGACGCGATGGATCGAGCGGAAGGGAACTCGACGGCCATGGAACGAGCATACCGTCAGATCCTAGAAGGTGCGCCGCAGGTGGAGAAACCTGAAGAAAAGAAGGAGGGCTAGACAGTCGTGCGCGTGGGAAGATCTCATCTAGTACCGATTTTTATATGCACGACTATCCTGATCGTGGGCGCAGCGGCATATATAGCGGACCGCAAACCTCCTCGTACGCAGCCTGAACCTACGTCTAATCACGTGTGGTCAGCAGGCGAAAAGATCGATCTGACTAGCCGCGGAGCCGAGCTGGTTCGCGCGACTATTGAATCTGCGATGATCGGAAGTTCTGCCGGGCTTCAATTTGCCTATCCTGGGTATAGGGAAGCGCGGGTCGATGCGGACCCGCAGAGTGATACCCGACATCGTAATGGGTCTGACCAGCAGTATCAGTCGTGGCGGGAGGGAAGTAAGGCTTCCCACTACGACTACCTTGCAAATATTTCGCATAGCGGTCGATTCATAGAAGCGAAGGTTTGCGAGTACTCTATTCCTGATCCCGCCACTCGAAATTTACCAAGACTCGCAGCCGGGTTCGCCGTATACAAGATCAGTCTGGAGAATCCGTCAGAGGCGGACCCCGGACAGGCGGGGAATTATGCCGATGCGGAGAGATCGGGCCGCAGGACGCCGGACTGGAATGTGTTCGGAAATTGGCGAATCACTAAACTTAATAGTACCGGAGAATCCGAAACGGAGCCCGATTGTCGAAACTGGTTCAAATCGCAAGTTCCGGGCTTGATAATCGGCGAGTATGTAGGTTTTTCAGGACTGCCCGTGAGGCTAGCTGACGGTTTTGAGATTGTTCGTGAGCCTGTCAAACCACAGTATCCAAAGTGGCTACGCCCCGATTGAACCGTCACTGATCATTCAGGGAGTGCGGCCTCGATGATCTCAGCCGTCCTTTGCATTTGTTCGCAGGCATTCCATTCAGTTTGCCCCACGCTGCTGACATCGATTGATAGCGCCGAATCTGGTCCGTCCATCGTCATTGCGCACGACCCCATACCTTCGCCCCGATACGAGATTCCGGCGTGCGAACCGACCCGAACATCGTTTACGGTTGTTCGTTCGGCTTCCTTCTCGCGTACTTCGGATACTGAAATGTTCGTGGAAAGTATGGTCAAATGCGCGACCGCGAGTTGCTGCTTTCGTACAGGCTCGATCCTTTCGAACGTACAGCCAATAAATGCCCATCCATCGTGTACTTGGTCGATGCGTTTCCTAGTCTCGGGACTGTATCCTGCCTCTGAGACCGTTTTATCGGACACCTCAAAGCATGGATCGAATTTTACCGGTGACCGCTTATTTGGCGGCTGGCTAGGTGCTTGGCTGACGGTGACCAACAAGTCGCTACGCGGCGTGGTTAGCTCGAGATTCGAGGGGGGCTCCGCACTTGATCCGCAGCTTGCAACCAGGAAGGTCAATCCGCAGAGCGTGTACTTACTCATCCTCACGCGGGGCCTCCCGGCAAGGACGCCTCGGCTACGCGAATTCTCGCGCTGTTTACCATGTCTGCATCCTCGAGTCGGCCACCAGCACATAGGAATGCCTCTTGGAGTCGCACAGCTCCGTCGACGAGCTTGTCGATGACCGCGATTCCATCGGTTGCCTTGTCGGAGAATCCTTTCGCGAGCGCATCGGCGGTCGGAATATCCCCGAACCCGGACGACTTCGAAGCGGTCTGGAGATGCACGCGAACCGCCTGAAGTCCGGCGATCATTCGGTCGTACAACGCCACCAGCTCGTCGACTGCATGCGGATCGAAGTTCAGCGTGCCCGCAGCCCGTGCCGCAGCGGTCAACGCCGCAGTCTGCGCTTGCCCGTAGTCGAGTTCGATGCCAGCCATGCCCCGCCCCTCGTAGGATGTCGATCGGCAGTTTACCGGAGATGAGTCTCTAGCCGGTAGACGATCTGTTCGGCCAGGGCCGGTGAGACCGGGCCGCGTGCGGTGTCCGCCGAGCCATTCTTGACCCTCCCCCCGCTGGAGGGTGTTCTCTGGACTCCATGACAGCAACCGTGGCGATCGGCGAGTTCGCCCGCCTCACCCTTCTGAGCGTCAAGACGCTGCGGTACTACCACGAGATCGAGCTACTCGAGCCTGCCTCGGTGGACGTCGGCACCGGCTATCGCCGATATTCCACCGACCAGGTGGAGCGAGCTCATCTGATCCGGCGGCTGCGCGATCTGGACATGCCGCTCCCCGAGATTCGCACCGTGCTCGCCGCGGCCGATCCCGCCGAGCGCGACGCCGCGCTGCGGGCGCATCTGCTCAGGATGGAGGCGGCGCTGGATCGCACCCGCGAGGTGGTGGTCTCGCTGCGCGCCCTGCTCACCGCACCCCCACCACCGATCGAGGTCGACTATCGGACAGAGCCCGCTTTCACGGCGCTCACGTTCACCGACCAGGTCGAGCGCACTGCCATCGCCGACTGGTGTGGCATCGCGTTCGAGCAGTTGTACACGACCCTGATCGAGTCCGGCATCGCCCCGGGAGGTGTTGCGGGAGCGACCTATTCGAACGAGTTCTTCACCGACGACAACGGCGCCGTCACCGCGTTCGTGCCGCTACCGCCCGGCGCGGAGTTCGTCCCCACCGGTGGCTTCGCCGTTGTCGAATTCCCCGGCCGCCACTTCGCCGTTGCCGTTCACGACGGCCCGTTCGAAGACTTCGACCGCACCTATGGCGCACTCGGCAGCCACGTTGCCGAGCACGGCGCCGCACTGCCCGACGAACCGGTCCGCGAGCGCTATCTCGTGGGACCCGACACCACCGATAACCCGGCCGACTACCGCACCGAGGTGTGCTGGCCGATCACCGAAGGAGAAATCTGATGACCATCGCCCTGGCCAACATCACCATGGACTGTCACAACGCCACCGCCCAGGCCGAGTTCTACGCACAGCTGCTCGACGTGCCCGTCGACCCGGAGGCGTCGCAGTTCTTCGCCACTGTCGGCAAGTCCGCCGGTTTCGCCCCGACCCTGATGTTCATTCAGGTCCCCGACAAGACTCCCGGCAAGAATGTGGTCCATCTGGATTTCCACACAGCCGAATGGGCCGACTACATCGAACGCGCGATCAGCCTGGGCGGCAAGCACATCGGCGACTTCGATGAATACGGCATGCAGTGGACCACCCTCGCCGACCCCGAAGGAAACCTCTTCGACATCGGCAAGGACTGATCAACTCCCGCGAACGGAGTTCAGGCCAGTTCGCGCGCGAGGTTGCCGAGAACCTCGGCCTGGATCTTCTTCAGGCCGAGCGGGGCGAAGATGCCCTCGAAGATGCCCGAGATGCCGCCCGCGCCCTGCCAGGTGGTCTCGATGGTGACCTTCGAGCCGGTGCCGTCGGGGGTGACGGTCCAGGTGTTGACCATGGTGGAGTTGGCGTCGCGTTCGGTGAGCACCGAATCCACGACAGTCACGGTCGCGCGCACGTTGCGTGAGCGCTTTTCGGTGGCCTGCAGGGTCCACTCCACCACAGTGCCCGCGCCGTTGCCGCCTTCGACAACCTTGTAGTCGCGGTAGTGCGAGGAGAGAATGCGCGGCCGAATCGTCTCGTAATCGCCGATCGCTGCGAACGTGCGCTGCGGATCCGCGGCGACGACGACCGAACTGCTGGCGCTGACCTGTCCCACATTTGCTCCTTTGCTGGGGGTATGGCGATATCTCGACCGGGTTACATCCTGCCCTGTCCCCCACCGCTTCACCCGACAAGGTCGGGGCGGTGCGGGAGCAGTCAACGCTGCGGTCTGCGCTTGTCCGTAGTTCGATGCCAGCCATGTGCCCGCCCCTCATTGGATGTCGATCGGCAGTTCGACCCGAGATCAGACCGCCGATGCGGTCAGAGTCCTGGCCAGGTTGAGCACCCAGGTTCACGTCGTGACGGGGTGAAGCATGCCCTTCAGTGAAAGCGCGTCAAGTGTGTCGGTGGGTCGCGGTAGCCTCGATTCGTGCAGCTCCGATACAACTTTCGTGTCTACCCGACACCTGGCCAGTCGACCGCGCTGGCCCGGGCGTTCGGGTGCGCGCGAGTGGTATTCAACGACGGGCTTGCCGCCCGTCGAGCCGCACGAGCAGCGGGCTTGCCCTATATCAAGGACTCAGCCCTGCAAACCCAGGTGATCACGACCGCGAAGACCACACCTGAGCGGGCGTGGTTGAGCGAGGTGTCCTCCGTGGTGTTGGTGCAAGCCCTTGCCGACTTGCACTCCGCCTACCGCAACTTCTTCGCCTCGGTTACCGGCACACGCAAGGGACCCAAACTCGCCCGGCCGAAGTTCCGGTCGCGCAAGGACAACCGGCAGTCGATCCGGTTCACCCGCAACGGATTCAGCCTCCGACCCAACGGCCGGTTGTACGTGGCCAAGATCGGCGAACTCATGGTCGCGTGGTCGCGGGAACTGCCGTCAGTTCCATCCTCGGTCACGATCACCAAAGACAGCGCAGGCCGGTACTTTGCTTCGTTCGTCATCGTGGTGACCGACGAGCTGTTGCCGCAGACGGGCACCGAGGTGGGTATCGACCTGGGTTTGGCGACGTTCGCGGTGCTCTCGGACGGCAAAACGATCGCCTCGCCGCGATTCCTGCGGCAGGCCGAACGCCGGTTACGCAAGGCCCAGCAATCGCTGTCGCGCAAGGACAAAGGCAGCAAGAACCGAGACAAGGCACGCACCCGGGTCGCTCGCGCGCATGCGAGAGTGGCAGATACGCGCCGGGATTGGGCGCATAAGCACTCGACGACGATCATCCGCGACAACCAAGCGGTGTTCATCGAGAACTTGAGCATCAAAGGTCTCGCGCGGACTCGATTGGCGAAATCGGTACATGATGCCGGGTGGGGCATGTTCACGTGCATGTTGGAACAGAAAGCAGCCCAGTACGGGCGGTACTTCGCCAAGGTCGATCGTTGGTTCCCCTCGACGCGGATGTGTTCGGTGTGCGGGGTGGTCAGCGACAAGAAGCCGTTGCATGTGCGTGAGTGGATCTGCAAGTGCGGAACCATCCACGACCGCGATCTGAACGCGGCACGAAACATTCTCGCGGCCGGGCAGGCCGAGAGGTTAAACGCTTGCGGAGGGGCTGTCAGTCTTCCCGTCTAGCGGAAGCGAGCCCCGGTGAAACAGGAACCCACCGAGAGCGGCCGACTGTCGCTGGTAGGAATCCCGGCCGTTCACAGCCGGGAGGATGTCAACTGTCCCACTGTTGACACGCAACATTTTCTCGCGGCGCGCAAGTATCCGGTGGCCGGACCGTCATGGTCGTACTAGCGTCAAAGGGGTGGCAGTGAGTCTTTTGGGTAGGGCTGGTCACGAACCGGCCACACACGAGTCCGGATATGCCGCGCATCGAGCGGGCGTGGAGCGACTGCTGGAGAGCTATCGCGCCATCCCACCCGGTGCCGTCGTCCGGCTGTCGAAGAAGACATCGAACTTGTTCCGGGCCAGGGCGGCACCCACCGCGCCCGGTCTCGACGTGTCCGGCCTCGGGCAGGTGATCGCGGTAGACCCGCAAGCCCGCACGGCCGACGTCGCCGGCATGACCACCTATGCGGACCTGGTGGCGGCCACCCTCCCCTACGGGCTGGCGCCGCTGGTGGTGCCCCAGCTCAAGACCATCACCCTGGGCGGCGCGGTGACCGGTCTCGGCATCGAATCGACCTCGTTCCGCAACGGTCTACCCCACGAATCCGTGCTGGAAATGGACATTTTGACCGGCTCCGGCGAGATCGTCACGGCGACACCGACCGGCGAGCACGCCGGCCTGTTCCACGGTTTCCCCAACTCCTACGGCACGCTCGGATACTCCGTCCGGCTGAAGATCGAGCTCGAACCCGTGCTGCCGTTCGTGGAATTGCGGCATGTGCGCTTCCACGACCTGCGCGAATTGGAAGCCGAACTCGATCGGATCGTCGTCGAACGGCGTTTCGAGAACGAGGATGTCGACTACCTCGACGGCGTGGTGTTCAGCGCGAACGAGAGTTACCTGACCCTCGGTCGCAAGACCGATGAGCCGGGCCCGGTCAGCGACTACACCGGCATGGACATCTTCTACCGCTCCCTGCAGCACACCGATGGCGTGAAACGGGACCGGCTGACCATCCACGACTACCTGTGGCGCTGGGACACCGACTGGTTCTGGTGCTCGCGCGCGTTCGGCGCCCAGAACCCGAAGATCCGCAGGCTCTGGCCGAAGTCGCGGCGCCGCAGCAGTTTCTACTGGAAACTGGTCGCGCTCGACCGCAAGTACCACATCGATGACCGCAGGCAGGCCCGCAAGGGCAACCTCCCGCAGGAACGCGTCGTGCAGGACATCGAGGTGCCGGTGCAACACACCGCCGACTTCGTCGAATGGTTCCTGCGGGAAATACCCATCGAGCCGATCTGGTTGTGCCCATTGCGCTTGCGTGCGCTCGACGACGCGCCGGCCACGGACGGTGCCCGTCCGTGGCCGCTGTATCCGCTCGAGCCACAGCGCACCTACGTCAATGCCGGATTCTGGTCGGCGGTGCCGACCGAGCGAGGTCAACCGGAAGGGGCGGCCAACCGCGCCATCGAGAAGATCGTGTCCGCGTTCGACGGACACAAGTCGCTCTACTCGGACTCCTACTACGACGAGGCCGAGTTCGCCGAGCTCTACGGCGGCGACACCTATACCGAACTGAAGACCCGTTACGACCCGGACCAACGACTGCTGAATCTGTATTCGAAGGCGGTGCAACGTAAGTGACGACATTCAAGGACCGATCCGAGGTATTGGCAGAGCTGGGGACCCGGCTCAACATCGCCGAGGTCGTCGAGAGCCTCGTAGACGGCGACATCCCCGTCCGCCTGACCGCCTACGACGGTAGCGCGACCGGCCCGGCGGACGCGCCCTACACCCTCGAGATCAAGACCCCGCGCGGCATCAACTACCTGGCAGGCGCCCCCGGCGACCTCGGCATGGCGCGCGCCTACATCGCCGGTGACATGACCGCCGAGGGCGTGCACCCCGGTGACCCGTACGACATCTTGAAAGCCATGCAGGACATGAAGTTCCATCGTCCTTCGGCACTGTCGCTGGTCACCATCGCCCGCTCGCTGGGCTGGGAGCGGCTCAAGCCGATCGCACCCCCGCCGCAGGAGACGCTGCCGCGGTGGCGCCGGATCGCGCTGGAAGGCTTGCGCCACTCCAAGACTCGCGACGCGGAGGCGATCCACCACCACTACGACGTCTCCAACAAATTCTACGAGTACGTCCTCGGCCCGTCGATGACCTACACCTGCGCGGTGTACGGCGATGAGAACTCGACGCTCGAACAGGCGCAGGAGAACAAGTACCGCCTGATCTTCGAGAAGCTGCGGCTGCAGGAAGGCGACCGGCTGCTCGACATCGGCTGCGGCTGGGGCGGCATGGTTCGCTACGCCGCACGCCGCGGCGTGCGGGTGATCGGGGCGACGTTGTCGGCCGAACAGGCCGCCTGGGCTCAGCAGAAGATCGCCGAGGAAGGTCTCAGCGAGCTCGCCGAGGTCAGGCACAGCGACTACCGCGACATCCCCGAGGGCGAATTCGACGCCGTCTCCTCGATCGGCCTCACCGAGCACATCGGCGTGCACAACTACCCGTTCTACTTCGGCTACATCAAGGACAAGCTGCGGGTGGGCGGGCTGTTCCTCAATCACTGCATCACCCGCCACGACAACTCCCGCACCACCAAGGCGGGCGACTTCATCGACCGCTATGTCTTCCCCGACGGGGAGCTGATCGGGTCCGGCCGCATCATCTCCGATATCCAGAACGTCGGCCTCGAAGTGCTGCACGAGGAGAACCTGCGCGAGCACTACGCGCTGACGCTGCACGAATGGTGCAAGAACCTGGTCACCAACTGGGACGCGGCCGTCGCCGAGGTCGGCGAGGGCACCGCGAAGGTGTGGGGACTGTATATGGCAGGCTGTCGACTCGGCTTCCAGCGCAACGTGATCCAGCTGCACCACGTGCTCGGCGTGAAGCTCGATTCGGACGGCAGCTGGGATGTCCCGTTGCGCCCCTGGTGGCAGCCGTAGATCGCTGAACGCGGCCCGGGGCACCCGGGCCGCGTCAGGCGAGTAGTTCGTCGAGGAAGTGACCGGGCAGCTCGCGCAGGATCGGATGCTCCCGCCCGTCATGGGATTGCGTGCGCAACACGTGCAGCAGGCCGACCACGCCCGGCCCCGCGTCCAGCAGCGGTCTGGTCCAGCCCAGTTCGGCGCAGGTGCGCAGGACCGGCAGCACCAGCCCGGTCGCTTCCCCGACCCAGCCCGCCGACGCGAGGCACTCCGCGAGCAGCAGGGTCGCGTCCAATTCCGCGCGGGGACGGCCTTGGTCGAGCGTTTTCGCGTAGATCACCCTGGCGTGGCGGGCGGCGCGATCGTCGGCCCGCAGCCGCTGTTCGGCCAGCAGGATGCGGATATCGGCGATGGCGCGTGCCTCGGCGATCAGCGCCCCGGCGCCCTTCTTGCGGCGCGCACCGTTTCCGGAGGTGTCGGGGACGAAGCTGTCCTCGCCGGTGGGGAATCCGAGCCTGGACCGCTCCGCCCGCACATGGGCATCCAGGCGGGCCAATCCGTTCTCCGCGGCCACTCGCGCGCCTTCGTCCAGGCGCGCCGAGGCCGTGTACTGGTCGCCGAGCGCGGCCTTCACCCTGGCCCCGATCACGAAGGTCGCGATCAGGAAGTCGACCGGACCGACCCGGGTGACCAGCTCGTGGCTCTCGTCGAGCAGCCGATCGGCCAGTGCCAGATCACCACGGCGATAAGCTAATTCGCCGAGCAGGGCGGCCGCGATCCGTGCGGCGTCCGAGCGCGGCCCGGCCTTGGTCCGCGCAGTCTCGTACGCCTGCTCGAACGAAGCGGTGGCAGCGGCGATCTCGAGTTGCTCGTAGGCGGCGTCGCCCCGCGCGCACAGGCCGAAGACCGGGCCGAGCGGGTCCTTCGACTGTGCGTGATAGCCGGCGGCCCAATCCTGCAGCTCGGTCACCGCGTCGAAGTCGAATTCGCACAGCCGAACGAACGACATCAGATTGGCGGCGGTCGACACCGTCCAGGCGGGCAGGTCGCCGGGTTCTTCCAGGATCGCGGCCAGGCTGTCGGCCACCTCGGCGGTGTCATCGTGGGCCACCCGGTCGGCGGCGCCCAGCACCGTCGCCACGCAGCGCTGTTCGGTCAGTTCCGGCGCACCGGGCGCACTGCGAGCCAGCAGGTTCGACAGCCTGCCGAGCGCGCTGCGGGCCGTCCCCGTCTGCTGCATGTTCATATTCGCCCTGGCCACGGCCATCAACAGCTTCGACCGTGAGGTCACCTGCTGCACAGGCAGTTTCGAGACAGTGCCGAGCAGGGTGGCGAGCCGGGAACCGTCGATCAGGTCCATGCCGCCGCTTTCGAGCAGGTCGGCGGCGAGTTTGAGATCGGTCGCCGCCAGTGCGTGATCCACCGACTTACGCAGCAGTTGATGCTCGGCGTACCAGCGAGCGGCCTTGCGGTGCAGCGATTTCGAACGTCCGGGATGTTCGCGGTCGAGCCGGGCGCGCAGGTGCTCGGCGAACAGCGGTTGCATGCGGTACCACTCCGGATCGTGCTGGATCCGATGGAGGAACAGCTCACGCTGCTCGGCCTGCGCCAGCATCGCGGCGCCATCGGCGACGTCGGCGAGCACCCCGGCCAGCGAACCGTTCACCCGCTCGACCACCGAGATCGCCATCAGGAACTCCAGTTGCTCCGGCGCCAGCGCGTCGAGCACGTTCTCGGCCAGATACTCCCGCATCCCGTGCCCGCCCTCGGCGAGCGAGGCGAGCAACTGGGTCGGGTCGGCTTTACTCCGCAGCGTCAGGCTCACCAGCTGGATCGCGGCGGGCCAGCCGTCGGTCGCGACGTGGATCTGCTCGACCTGCTCGTCGGTGAGCGCGAAACCGTTGCGTTCCACCAGGCTCTGGCGGGTCTCCGATTCGGTGAGCCGCAACGCGGCGGCGTCCAGTTCGACCAGTTCGTCGCGCACCCGCAACCTGCTGATCGGCAGGCCGGACTGATCGCGGCTGGTGATGACGAACCGCACGTGGTGGCAGCCGTTGTCGAGCAGGGTCGCCATCGCCCGTTGCACGCCGGGGTCGCGCACGCGGTGCCAGTCGTCCACCACGACGACCACCGGTTGCCCGCTCGCGTGGATCTCATCGATCAGGGTGGCGATCACATAGGCGCCCGCGTCGGCGGGCCGCTCCTCCAGCACCTGCTCGAGCCCCGCGCCGACATCGGGGCGCACCCGGCGGATGGCCTGGATGAGATGGGCGAGGAACCAGATCTCGCTGTCGTCGTCCTGATCGACACCCAGCCAGGCCACCGGAATATCGCGCGTGGCCAGATCCGCGCGCCACTGCGTGGCGACGGTGCTCTTGCCGAAACCGGCGGGCGCGTGGATCAGGGCGAGTCGGCGCTGGCCGCCCTCGCGCAGCACATCGAGCAGCCGCTGGCGGGGGAAAGGTTCGCGAGCAGGCGTCGGCGGGCGGAACTTGGTGGCCGCGGTCGGTGGGAAGGTACCGGTCGAACTACTCGGCATGGGCACCGAGGCGCCCGCGGGCTGCAGGGTCAGGGGCCAGCTGCGACGGCCGGTGACGGATTTCAGGGCCTCCGGTGTGTCGGCGGTCGTCTCCTCGGCGCCGAGCAGTGCCATTTCGTCGGGCATCTGGCCGTGGGCGAGCTGGACCTCACGCAGCATTTCGCCGAATTCGTGGGCTGAGCCCGGACGATCGGCCGGCTCGGGGGACATGGCGCGTTCGATCACCGAGGCCACGTCGCCGGGGATGTCCTGGGCGCGCAGGTCGGGGACGTTCTGGGTAGTGATGCGCAGGAACTGGGCGACCACCTTCTCGCCCGCCTGGCGCTCGAATGCGGCGTGGCCGGTCAGCAGGGCGAACAGGGTCGCGCCGAGGCCATAGATATCAGACTGAACGGTCGGTTCATTGCCCTTGAGTACTTCCGGCGCGGTGAACGCGGGCGAGCCGGTGATCAGGCTGCTCGACGTCTGGAACCCGCCGGGGATCCGGGCGATGCCGAAGTCGGTGAGTTGCGGTTCCCCGTAGCCGCTGAGCAGCACGTTCGCCGGTTTCACATCCCGGTGCAGGATGCCCGCCCGATGCGCCGACTCGATCGCCGCGGCCAGCTTCACCCCCGCTCGCAAGGTATCCGACCAGGTCAGTGGGCCGCGATCGTGGATGAGGCGCTCGAGCGAGCCGCGCGAGCAGTACGGCATCACGATCAGTGGGAGTCCGGTCTCGGTCACATCGACCTGCAGGATGTCGACGATATTCGGGTGACCCGACAGCCTGCCCATCGCCTGTTCCTCGCGCAGGAACCGTTCCCGGCTCTCCACATCGATCTCCGAGGACAGCACCTTCACCGCGACCACGCGATCCAGCGCAGGCTGCAATGCCCGGTACACCACGCCGAATCCGCCGCGCCCTATCTCCTTGGCTCCCGTGAGCCCCATGGCATCGAGTTCGGCGATCACGGCCTCGTCGGGCAGCCCCGGCGCCGCCGACCGCTGCGTATTCGACCCGACCGGCGCCTCCTCCGACAGCCCGCGCTGCATACGCGTCTGCTCCGGATCCATGTGACCACCTCTCACCATCGGCGTCACCGGCGTTTCGGTCGGTATGCGGGGCCGTCACCGACATCACCGCACATATCCAAGCTAGCGCGATCCGGCGACTATCGGGTGGAGATTCGACGCTGTGGCGGCAACGGTTGTCCCAACCGCCCGTTCAGCGCACGGCGAGCGCGATCAGCTGCGTGCGCTGTTCGGGCGCGAAGTTGTCGTCCGCGACCAGCACCAACGTGCGTTCACCCGACGGCAAGTGCGGACCCCATGTCATTCCTTCGATGTTGCCGACCGCCTCGATCCCCAGGTCGGTGAGGTCGGCGACGAGCCGTTTCGCGACCGGGCGAGCGCCCGCGATCGGCGCGTCGAGCACGTTGCTCGCGACCGTCGTGTCGATCTCGAAGATCCGTACCCGATTTCCCACGCCCTTGGCGAAAGCCCGCTCCACCACCAGAAATCGAGTCGGATCGAGCGCATCCTCGACCAGGATCGCTGTTACCCCGTTGGTCACCTGTCCCGGCTCCGGCCGGGACTCGGCGAACACCGGTTCCATCGGATACGCGTACTGCGCCAGCACCGGCCCGATCCTGGCCTGCACGGTGATCCGCGTCGTAGCCCCTGCCGTCGTCGTGGCCCCCGGCCCGTCCTCGCGCAGCGGCCCCTCCATCGCGGTCACGATCAACGCCCCACCCGCCGCAAACGTCGCCCCCTCGAGCGCCTGATTCTGCCGAGGCCCCGAATCAGGCTGCATCCGTAAGTTTTCCGGAATCGGCAACTGGGCCACAAAAGTTCCGTCGGGCCGCACAATCTGCACAGACGGATCCGCGAGCGGGCCCGACCGTTCGCCTTCCTGGGTCCACAAGTAATCACCCGTCCACGGATCGACCCGAATATCCTCCGGATCCACCGACTTCGGCGGATATACCGTCCCGGCCGCCAGCCGCAAAGGCGAAGTACTGGTAAAACTCACCGGCCCGACACCCATGTCACCCACTGGAATCCGCGCCGTATAAATCCGGGCAGGCCCCTTATCCGACCGGTCATCACTGATCAATACATATTCCCCACTGGCTGCCAGATAGTCGATCCCCGACAACCCGCCGACCACCGTCCCCCGAAAATCCAGATCATGTTCCACAACCCGCTCCCCCAACACCCGAACCTCAGCCACCGGCAGAGCCTGCGCCCCCGGGGCGGCCATCCCCATCACCATCGCCCCGACAACACCGACCGCTATACGAAGTCCCATGTCCACGTATGTTATCCACCCAACCACACACACGGGTGAACACCAGGCACACGAACGACGACTCGACGAAGTCGCCACGCCCTGGCCACCCGATAGCACACGCTCCCCGACTAAATCGGTTTCAGCAGAGCCCAATTTCTCGGTTGCTAACGCTTGGGTTACACAGTGTCACATTGGTATCGAATCGCGAGAGCCCCTCCTCCGGCGCCGCCGGTCGAACGGCTCAGAGTCGTCCGAGAAGTAATGTGGAACACAGATCGCATGTACTGTGACGGCCGCCGGGTTCCGTTGCTAGCGGACTTCCACCGATGTTCGCTGGATGAATGCCAGCAGTTGCAAGAACCTCTTGAGACAACGCCACAATTGCCAGCACATCGGCGAGCAGTACCACCGCGCATGCGGCCGCCAACACAGCAGTAGAGTCGACGGTAGGAACTCGGGCGACGGGGAGCGCCGGGGCAGCAATGGGGGGAGCAGTAATGACGTATCCATCGGGGCAACAGAATCCGGCGCCGTGGGGGCAGCCCGGTGCATACGGTCCCGGGCCGAGTGCCTATGCGCAGGAGATCGCGCCGCTCGAACCGCCACCGAAGTCCAAAGCCGGGTGGTTGGTCATCGCGCTGGTGGCGATCGCCGGGTTGATCGTCGGTACCGGGCTGCTCATATCGGTCGGTCGGGAGGGGGTCGCGGGTACCGCAGTGGCCGCGTCGGCGAATGCGAAGGCCCCGGCCACCACCTCCACGAAACCGACGACGACGACGGCGAAACCGAGGCCCAAGCCGGGTGCGCGGTTGAGCTATGCCGACTACGAAGGTCCGTGGAACTTCAAGATGGGCGGCGTCGAAATGCATGCCGACTGGGTGGAGGGGCGCGATCACGACGGGTGCGCGGCGATCGAAAAGGGCGGCAGGCTCACCGGTCTCGGGTGTCAGTACGCCGCGGAGATGGTGCTGTCCGCGGAAGGCGGCGGCGTGAAGATCACCCAGTTCGTGCTGGGCATGCGCGATGCCGCCGCCGCCGAGGCCGCCGCCTCGCAGATCGAGCAGAAGGACCTGAACGTGCGGCCAGGCACCGTGATCGACGACTTCGCGACCGGCAAATGGAAGGCGGGCGCGGAGAAGGAATTCGTGGTGGTCACGCTCGCGACCGCGACTTCGGCGGTCGATTCGGCACTCGTGGAGAAGTATCTGAAGTACCGCCACACCGACATCATCGGGGCGATCCTGTTCCGTTAGCGACTCTTGCGCCCCTCCTCGAATCAGCGAAGACTTAACTCCTTGATGGGCGCCGCCGTGGGCCGTGCAGGCTTCCACACGGTGGACCACGACATGACCGCTCATCACCCGAGCAGAAGCGAGATGTCATGTCCGCGCTGGTACGTATGAGTTTCGACGCGCCCGAGGAAACCCGGCCGTTCGAGCAAGGTAAAGGTCGTCTCGACCTGGTCAACCTCGAAGGCGGTCCGGTCGGCCGTGCTGTTTTCGAACCGGGGTGGCGATGGAGCGACCACGTGAAGCCGATCGCGGGCACCGACAGCTGCCAGGCCCCGCACATCGGCTACTGCCTGTCCGGACGGCTCGTGGTCGAAATGGACGACGGTGAACGGCAGGAATTCGGCCCCGGCGATGTGATGATCGCGGCCCCCGGCCATGACGCGTGGGTCGTCGGCGACGAGCCGTGCGTGATGCTCGACTGGCAGGGCTTCGCCGACTACGCCAAACGCTGACAACGAACGAACGCCCGCCACCTCAGTGAGGTGGCGGGCGTCGGCGAACCGGCGCGAAACCGGAACTACCTACTTACTTGCGCAGCGAGGCCGGGACCTCGAAACGCGGGCCGAACTTCGCGGCCAGCTCGTCGGCGCGGGCCACGAAGGCCTCCTGGCCACCGGGGTAGCCGACGATGAACTGGTGCGAGCCACCCGACCAGGCCGGGAAGCCGATGCCGAAGATCGAGCCGATGTTCGCGTCGGCCGTGCTGGTGAGCACGCCTTCGTCGAAGCACTTCTGGGTCTCGATGGCCTCGGCGAACATCATCCGGTCCTTGAGGTCCTGGAAGGTGACACCCTCCGGGAGCTCACGGCTCGAGTTGAAGATCTCACGCAGGTCGTCCCACAGGCCGGTGGCCTTGCCGTCGACGTAGTCGTAGAAGCCCGCACCGCCCAGCTTGCCCTTGCGGTCGTACTTGTCGACCAGGGTGTCGAGGACCTTGGCGGTCTCCGAGGAGGCCGCGTTCAGCTCGCCACCCGCGGCGACGATGGCCGCCTGGGTCTCCTTGTAGATCTTCTGCATGGTGGTGAAGTTCAGCTCGTCGCTGAGCTTCAGCGGCGCGGCCGGGTAGCCCGCCTGCAGACCGGCCTGCTCGACGGTGGCCGGGTCGACACCCTCGGCGACCATGGAGATGGCCTCGTTGATGAAGGTACCGATCACGCGCGAGGTGAAGAAGCCACGGCTGTCGTTGACGACGATCGGGGTCTTCTTGATGGCGAGGGTGTAGTCGTACACCCGGGCCAGCGCCTCGTCGGAGGTGTTCTTGCCCTTGATGATCTCCACCAGCGGCATCTTGTCCACGGGGGAGAAGAAGTGGATACCGATGAAGTCCTCGGAGCGCTTCACACCCTCGGAGAGCAGGGTGATCGGCAGGGTCGAGGTGTTCGAGCCGAGCAGCGCGTCGGCGTCGACGATGTCCTCGATCTCCTGGAAGACCTTGTTCTTGAGCTCGGGGTTCTCGAACACGGCCTCGATCACGAAGTCGACGCCCTTGAAGTCGGCGGCGTCCGCGGTCGGGGTGATGCGAGCCAGCAGCGCGTCGGACTTCTCCTGGGTGGTCTTGCCACGCGAGAGTGCCTTGGCCTCGATGGCCTCGGCGTAGCCCTTGCCCTTCACGGCGTTGGCGAGCTCGACGTCCTTGAGGACGACCTCGTACCCGGCCTTGGCGGAGACGTAGGCGATGCCCGCGCCCATCATGCCCGCGCCGACAACACCGATCTTCTTGATGTCACGCTTGGGCACATCCTCGACCGACGGACGCGAGCCGCCACCGTTGATGTGGTTGAGGTCGAAGAAGAACGCCTGGATCATGTTCTTCGCGACCGGGCCGGTCAGCAGGCTCGTGAAGTAACGGCCCTCGATGGTCAGCGCGTTGTCGATGTCGACCTGCGCACCCTCGACCGCGGCGGCCATGATGGCCCGCGGCGCCGGCATGTTGGTGCCCTTGATCTGCTTGCGCAGGTTGGCCGGGAACGCGGGCAGGTTCGCCGCGAAGGCCGGGGTGGACGGGGTGCCGCCGGGGATCCGGTAGCCCTTCTTGTCCCACGGCTGGGCCGCTTCGGGGTTGGCCGCGATCCACGCCTTGGCGGCGGGCAGCAGCTCCTCGACCGAGGACACGACCTCGTCGATCAGGCCGATTTCCTTGGCCTTGGTGACGCGGTGACGCTGGCCCTGCAGCAGCACCTGCATCAGCGCGTTCTGCAGGCCGAGCATGCGCACGGTGCGGACAACGCCACCGCCGCCGGGCAGCAGACCCAGGCTGACCTCGGGCAGGCCGATGGCCGAACCCTTGACGTCGGCCGCGATGCGGTAGTGGGTGGCCAGCGCGATCTCCAGGCCGCCACCGAGGGCAGCGCCGTTGATGGCGGCGACGACCGGCTTGCCGAGCTGCTCGAGGCGACGCAGCGGTGCCTTGACGTCGGTGACCATCTGGATGACCTCGGCCGCGTTTTCCGGGCCGACCTTCATCATGTTCTTCAGGTCGCCGCCGGCGAAGAAGGTCTTCTTGCCCGAGGTGAGGATGACACCGGTGATGTCGTCCTTCTCGGCCTCGAGCCGATCGACGGTGGCTTTCATCGACGCGAGGTACGCGTCGTTCATGGTGTTGGCGCCCTGGCTGGGGTCGTCGATGGTGAGGACGACCACGCCGTCGGCGTCCTTCTCCCAGCCGATGATGTTGTCAGTCATAAGTTTTCGTTCTCTCCTGTGAGAAGTGAAAGTCGGTGGGGATCAGACGCGCTCGATGATGGTGGCAACACCCATGCCGCCACCGATGCACAGCGTGATCAGGCCGTAGCGGGCGTTGCGACGCTCCAGCTCATCGAGCACCGTGCCAGTGATCATCGCGCCGGTGGCACCCAGCGGGTGGCCCATCGCGATCGCGCCACCGTTGACGTTCAGCTTCTCGTCCGGAACGTTGAGGTCCTTCTGGAACTTCAGCACCACGGAGGCGAAGGCCTCGTTGATCTCGACGAGGTCCATGTCCTCGATCGTCAGACCGGCCAGGGCCAGCGCCTTCTTGGCGGCCGGGGTGGGGCCGGTCAGCATGATGGTGGAGTCCGCACCGGAGGTGGCGGTCGCGACGACGCGGGCACGCGCGGTCAGGCCGGAGGCCTTACCCGCGTCCTCGTTGCCGACCAGCAGCAGGGCGGCGCCGTCGACGATGCCCGAGCTGTTGCCACCGTGGTGGACGTGGTTGATCTTCTCGATGTAGGTGAACTTCTGCAGCGCGACAGCGTCGAAGCCACCCATCTCACCGATACCGGCGAAGGCCGGGTTCAGCTTGCCGAGGTCGGCGGCGGTGGTGCCGGGACGCATGTGCTCGTCGTTGTCGAGCACGACGAGGCCGTTCTGGTCCTTGACCGGCACGATCGACTTGGCGAAGTAGCCGCCGGTGGTCGCCGCGGCGGCCAGGTCCTGCGAGCGCACGGCGTAGGCGTCGACATCGTCGCGGGAGAAGCCCTCGATGGTGGCGATCAGGTCGGCCGAGATGCCCTGGGGCACGAAGTAGCCGTCGTAGTTGGTGGCCGGGTCGAGCGCCCAGGCGCCGCCGTCGGAGCCCATCGGCACGCGCGACATCGACTCGACGCCACCGGCGATCACCAGATCGTCGAAGCCCGAGCGGACCTTCTGCGCGGCCAGGTTCACTGCCTCGAGGCCGGAAGCACAGAAGCGGTTGAGCTGGAACCCACCGACGGTGTCGGGCAGGCCTGCGGCGGTCACGGCGGTGCGGGCGATGTCCATGCCCTGGTCACCGACGGGCGTCACCACGCCGAGGATGATGTCGGAAATCCGATCCTCGTCGAGGTTCGGGAAGCGGCCACGCAGCTCCTGGATCAGACCAACAGTCAGATCGATCGGCTTGACCGAGTGCAGCGAGCCGTTCTTCTTGCCGCGGCCGCGCGGAGTGCGGATGGCCTCGTAGATGTAGGCCTCTGTGGTCATATCGGAGTGTTTCCTTCCTTGGGGTGCGGTGGCCGCACGAACGCCATGACCGATCGCCTCGGCGCCGTACAAATCCCGGCAAGCACCAGCGGAGCATAGAGCCATGCCCCTCCGGTGATCCCGGCCACCCGTTCATACTACCGTGGTGTGCGAACTCCGGTTAACTTAACGCGGTACGGACGGTGACTGTCAACCATCCAGACTCTTTGCTCCGAACTGTTCACGTAGCAACGCCAGAGCGACCTCGTCCGGGTCTTGACGGTCACCGGGAGCCACCGGCACCGCGGCGGCGGCCAGCATCTCCCGTTCTTCCTCTGGGGTCGGCGGGGCGAGAACGGCGGCGCTGCGCGCGGAATCGGCACCGGAACGGAACTCGGACCCGTCGTCCGGACCGGGATCATCGGGTAAGTCAGGGAAATCGGGCGGCGGGATGTCATCGTCGGAGGGCCGGTTCGCCCGGCCCGACGACGGGTTACCCCCCGCCTGACTCGGCCGCGAGAACTTCGGCCGCCCCGCGGGCTTGCTCTGCGGACTTCCCGTCCCCCGTGCCACCCCGGCCTTGGCGGCGGGCGCGGATCGCGGCGCCGGTGCTCCGGTCTCCCAGCGCACATCCAGTTCACGCCCGAGCACAGCTCGCACAGCTGAACGCACCGCATCGATATTGCGCGGATCGGACAACCGCTGCGCCAACGGCGCACTCTGATGCGCGAAAACGATCACGTCGCCATCGACCCGCGACACGGCCGCCCCCGACAACAATGCCTGCAAAGTGGCACCGAACTCCCGCACCCGGCCCTTGATCTCCGGCCACGCGGCGTCGACGATGCCGACCAGATCCTCGGTGGGCGCCGGCGGCTGCGCCGCCCTGACCTGCGACTGCGCCTGCACTGGTGCAGCCTCGACCGGCGACGACACATCGGCGTCAGCGAGCTCGGGTTCCGGCTGAGCCGACGAATCCGCCTGGGGTGCTGCCGCTTCCGGTACCGGTTCGACCTCAGCGCGGCGTGAGCCGGTTTCGGGCGGCGTTCCCGAGAACTGCCCGGGGCCAGAGCTTTCCGATCGAATCGTTGCGCCGGACTGCGCGGAGCTGCCCGTTTCGGCCGGGGGAACATCGGCTGAAAGTCGTTGGGGGCCAACCTTTTCCGAAGGATCACCGCTGGCGCCTTGCCCGGAACCGACTGATGGTGCGGGCTGCCCGGCAGACACAGGCGATGCGGACTGCCCGGCAGACACAGGCGATGCGGACTGCCCGGCAGACACAGGCGATGCGGACTGCCCGGCAGACACAGGCGATGCGGACTGCCCGGCAGACACAGGCGATGCGGACTGCCCGGCAGACACAGGCGATGCGGACTGCCCGGCAGACACAGGCGATGCGGACTGCCCGGCAGACACAGGCGATGCGGACTGCCCGGCAGACACAGGCGATGCGGACTGCCCGGCAGACACAGGCGGTGCGGACTGCGCGGGCGGCTCGGACACAGTGCGGGCCTGCACGGGCGGCGCTGACTGCGTGGGTGTGGGCGGCGCGGGCGACGGCGGTGCGGACTCAGTGAGCGGCGCGGGCTCAGTCGACGCCACGCTCGGTGCGGGAATCGCCTGCGCCGTGGCGGGGGGCTTCTGTTCCGCGACAACGGGGCTCGCGGCGACGGGTGCCGGCGAACCGCCGGTCGCCGCTTCCTTCTCGGCGCGGGCGGCGGCGAGAAGTTCCGCGCCGCGACGGCCGCTCGACGAGGGCGCGGACGGACGTTCGGCGGGTGGCTCACCCGCGGCGGGGCCAGGACGGGCCGGAGCGGAGACCGATCCACCGGCGAATCCGCGTTCCAGGCGTTCCAGCCGTTGCAGGGTCGCCGACTCGGTGTCGGAGACCGAGGGCAGGAGCATGCGGGCGCAGATCACTTCGAGGAGCAGGCGCGGGGCGGTGGCGCCGCGCATCTCGCCGAGGCCCTCGTGCAGGAGTTCGGCGTAGCGGGTCAGGGTGGCGGGGCCGAGACGTTCGGCCTGGTCGCGCATCCGTTCCAGCACGTCGCCAGGACCGGAGACCAGGCCGCGGTCGGCGGCATCGGGGACCGCACGCAGCAGGATCAGGTCGCGCAGTCGTTCGAGCAGGTCGACGGCGAACCGCCGCGGGTCGTGGCCCGCTTCCATCACCTGGTCGACGGTATTGAACAGGGCGGCGCCGTCATTGGCGGCCAGCGCGTCGATGGCGTCGTCGATCAACGCCACATCGGTGACGCCGAGCAGCGAGACCGCGCGCGGGTAGGTGACACCGTCGGGTCCGGCACCCGCGAGCAGCTGGTCGAGCACACTCAGGCTGTCGCGTGGTGAACCACCACCGGCACGGATCACCAGCGGATACACCGCCTCCTCCACCGGCACGTGTTCCTGCTCGCAGATCTTGCCGAGCAGTCCGCGCATGGTGGCGGGCGGCAGCAGACGGAACGGATAGTGGTGCGTGCGTGAGCGAATCGTCGGCAGCACCTTGTCGGGCTCGGTGGTGGCGAAGATGAAGATCAGGTGGGCGGGCGGTTCCTCGACGATCTTGAGCAGCGCGTTGAAACCGGCCGTGGTGACCATGTGCGCCTCGTCGACGATGAACACGCGATAGCGCGATTCGGCGGGCGCGTAGAACGCGCGGTCACGCAGCTCACGGGTGTCGTCGACACCACCGTGACTGGCCGCGTCGAGCTCGATGACGTCGAGATTGCCCGACCCGCCGGGCCCGAGCGCCACACACGACGAGCAGGTACCGCACGGTGTCGAGGTAGGTCCGTCCACGCAGTTCAACGATCGCGCAAGGATGCGAGCCGACGAGGTCTTACCGCAGCCACGCGGCCCGGAGAACAGGTACGCGTGGCTGATCCGTCCGGTATCCAGCGCTGTACTCAGCGGGTCGGTGACGTGCTCCTGACCCACTACTTCCGCGAATGTCGCCGGTCGATACTTCCGGTACAGAGCCACGACCCACAGGCTACCGAGAGCGTCCGACAGGGTTTATCGGCGGCTGGCACTGTGCGGTAACGCGGTAACGAAGCAATGACCAAGTTGTGATGCAAATCACATTGAATTGGGCGGTCTGAAGCGTAGGAGCAAAGCGGTCCTGTAGGTGCAACAGCCGAGCTATCGACTGCCATCCGAGCGGCTAATCCACCATCGACCAATCCGTCGATCCTGGTTGCACCAGAAATACGTACCTATTCCCTGATTGACGGCCTCTTACTGGATGTAACGAAACCATGAACGGTCGTGACAGCGGCGCAAGTGTCTGGCTACCGTGGGTCTCGGCAACTTCGGTGGCCAAACCTTCATCAGGTTGGTGACCCCGGCCGGTCCCTCATCCCGACCGGGGCACAACCTTCGCGCACCGATCGCTCCCCCACCGCATCGACCGGAGGAACGTTTCACCGTGCTGTCGTGTGATGACATCGCAACCGCCTGGCTGGCCCACACCGACTTCGCTGGCGACAATGCCGCGGTCGGGCTACTGAGCCGGGCGATCAGCCCACAAGACTTCGACATCAAACGCGACTCGTTACCCGTCGCGGCCGCGGCCGACCCGGCGACAGCCGACGCCATCCTGCAACTGCTCGAACGCGGGCAGGTACCAACGATGGCGGCCATCCGCACGCTCACCGCGCAGAACGAGATGCGCCGCGAGGCCGAGCGGATCGAGCGGCTCGGCCGTCGTGCCCAGCGCAGCATCGACGAGTTCGGTCGCATCCTCGCCCGCCTCGCCGCCGCGCACTGGACCGACCACAATATCGGGCCGACCAGGCGCGACATCCTCGCCGATACCGAGGTGTGCGAGCTCATCGCCGAACGG
Organism: Nocardia sp. IBHARD005; assembly: GCF_052814245.1. Taxonomy (NCBI): domain Bacteria; kingdom Bacillati; phylum Actinomycetota; class Actinomycetes; order Mycobacteriales; family Nocardiaceae; genus Nocardia; species Nocardia sp. IBHARD005. Next base: position 287,395 of record NZ_CP199935.1, on the reverse strand, counting down.
GTGGGTGCGATAGCGCCGTCGGCGGTCAAGCATCTGTGGCTGATCGAACGGGCGCAGCGCGCGGGCTGGATCGCCTCGAACGCGAGCCCGGGTTCGCTGTGCCCGGCCCGGCGCTGGCACACCGCGAAATACGGAAATCGGGTCTCGCAGAAGCCGGTCAATATGGTCGGCAAGCTGGTCGCCGGCTTCGTCGTGGAACACACCGCCGACCGGGGCAAGCCGCCGAGCTGGGCGGTGCTCGCCCGCGACGCGCGCGACGATCGCGGCCGCCGCGTGTTCTTCGATGTGGCCGACGCGCATGCCCAGCGCCGCTGGCTCACCACCGCCGAATGGCTCTCGGACGGCGATGACCTGCCCGTTCCCGGCAAGCGCGGCGCGCGGGCACTGGCCAAGGAAAACCGGGCCTAGCAACCGCCACCCGGGGTGAGTGTTCGGTAACTTTCTCGCAACGCATTCACGCGTGAAAGGAGTTGCCGTGCCCGCAACGATCGACCCAGCGGCCACTGCCTGGCTGCTCGCGGCTACCGCCATGGTGCTGTTGATGACGCCGGCACTTGCCGTCTTCTACGGCGGGATGGTGCGCTCGACCGGCGTGCTGAACATGCTGATGATGAGCTTCATCGCAATCCCGCTGGTCACCGTGGTCTGGCTGGTCGCCGGCTACAGCCTCGCCTTCGGCGACGACGCGGGCGGTGGCCTGATCGGCAATCTCGAGCACCTCGGGCTGGCCGGGATCAACCCCGGCTCCGTCCGCGGCACCATCCCGGAGCTGTTGTTCGTCACCTTCCAGCTGACGTTCGCCATCCTGACCGCCGCCCTGGTCTCGGGCGCCATCGCCGACCGCGCCAAGTTCGCGGGCTGGATGGTGTTCGTTCCGCTGTGGACGCTGGCGGTGTACGCGCCGATCGCGCACTGGGTGTGGGGACCCGACGGCTGGCTGCTGAATTTCGGCGCGCTCGACTACGCGGGCGGCCTGGTGGTCGAGATCGCCTCCGGTGCTTCGGCCTTGGCCTTGGCCCTGGTCCTCGGGCCGCGGATCGGTTTCAACATCGATGCGATGCGTCCGCACAACCTGCCGTTCGTGTTGCTCGGCGCCGGTCTGCTGTGGTTCGGCTGGTTCGGTTTCAACGCGGGCTCCGCGCTGGGCGCCACCGGCACGGCGGCGGCGGTTTTCCTGAACACCCTGGTCGCGGGCAGCCTCGGCATGCTCGGCTGGCTCCTCGTCGAACAGCTCCGCGACGGCAGGCCGACCACCTTCGGCGCCGCCTCGGGTGTGGTGGCCGGTCTGGTCGCGATCACCCCGTCCTGCGGCGTGGTGAACACCCTCGGTTCGGTAGTCGTCGGCTTGGCCGCCGGTGTGGTGTGTGCCTTCGCGGTCGGCTGGAAACACAAGGCGGGCTACGACGATTCGCTCGACGTGGTCGGCGTGCACTTCGTCGGCGGCATCGTCGGCACCGTCCTGATCGGCCTGCTGGCCACCCAGGTGATGACCGGCGGCGTGAACGGCCTGCTCTACGGCGGCGGCTTCGCCCAGCTCGGCAAGCAACTCGTGGCGGTACTCGTGGTCGCGGCCTATGCCTTCGCGGTCTCGTGGGTGCTCGGCAAGAGCATCGACAAGATCATCGGCTTCCGGGTGAGCAAGGAAGACGAAACAGCGGGCATCGACTTCGCCCTGCACGCCGAAACCGCCTATGCCGAAGGGGTGCACGGCAGTTCACCGCGACGCTTCGGCGAAGGCCACTACGGCAGCTAGCTGACCTCATTCGCTGGTGCCAGCCAGGTGTTGCATTGGAAGTTGCGGTTCTTCGTGTAGCCCTGGTTGTACCAGTTGCCGTTGTGGTCCGGGGTTCCGTGATCGCGGTGGCGGCCGTTGCCGTCACCGCGGTTGTAGTTGTGTTTCACCGCCGCGTAGCCCTCCTGCGAGGTCCAGGAGCCACCCGCCTCGGACGAACCGATATACATGCCGCCGAAACAGCTGGCCTGCAATTCCTTTCGTCGCGCGGTCTCCAACCCGCTCGTCGACATCGTGCCCTGATCGCGCCGCTGATTCGAGGCTGCCTGCAGCAGACCGGTGAGCCCCTGGACGTGGTGGCCGTACTCGTGCGCGTAGACCGATAGCGCTTCCATCGGCGGATACGGCGTGTTGTGCAGGACCAACCCCGCCGTCGACATGTAGATCGTGCTCGACGCACTGCAGTAGAACGCGTCGGCGGTGGAAGTACCGCACGGCGACGACAGCTGTGAAGGCTGTTCCGCGACAACCAGACCCGGGCTCTTGAACGGCAGATTCGCCGCGGCCAGATTCGGCCGCCACATCTGATCGAGGCAGACCTGCGCCGCCGCGAAGAAGGCCTTGGCCACTGCCGCGTTGGTCGACCAGCGTGGCAGATCGCAGTCCATGTTGGTCAAGCCCGCGTCGTCGTTCTTGAACAACGGATGCTGATCGAGAGCGATAACAGGTTGCGGCCCTGCGGGTTTGGTTGTGGTCGGGGCCGCACTGCGCGATGTCGTCGCTCGCGCCGTCGTCGGATTCGTGGTCGGCACCGGCGAATTCGAGCTGTAGGTGAAACTCGGCGGCGTCGTCTTGGCGACCGAGCCCGGCGAGCTCTGATCGGACAGCGTCACCGCGGCAATCAGCAACCCGATGACCCCGAACACGGTCAACACCGTCAGCACCGCACCGACCGCCCCCGATCCACCCCCACGCGGCGGCGGATACCCCTGCGGCGCATAGCCGTACGGCGGCGGCAACGGCCTACCGTAGGGCGCCATCGCGGGCCGGCCATACGGTGGCATCTGCCCGCCGTAGGGCGGCGGCATCTGCCCGCCATACGGCGGCGGCATGGGCCTGCCATAGGGCGGCTGAGGAGGAGGCGGGGGATACATCAATCACCTGACAACTGATCACGCACGGACATGGGTAACTCACCGGGAACGGGCCAACTCACCCCGCACCACACCGTCGGCCGCCAACGCTACCGGTGTGGCACACGAGTCCGGCCAGAAGGCCCGGAGAGGCGGGACAGCCTTAGTTCACTTCGCTCGCGGACACTGTGAAGGTGTTGCACTGAGCTGTGAGGTTGCGGTTGAGGCCCGTTTCGAACCACTGGCCGCCGTGCTCGGCGGTGCCGTGGTCGCGCATGTCGCCGGGGCCGTCACCGCGGCCGTAGGAATCCTTGGTGGCGACCGTGACCTGCGACGAGGTCAGCGCACCGCCGCCCTTCGAGGAGGCGATGAACATGCCGTCGAAACAGTTGGCCTGCAACTCGACTCGGCGCGAGAGCTCCAGGCCCTTGGCCGAGCGGGCGCCCGCATCGACACGCTCGCTGTTGGCCTTGCGCAGGATGCCCGACTGGGCCTGCACGTGGTGGCCGTACTCGTGCGCGAACACCGACAGGTACACGACCCAGTTGTCGCGGAACTGCTCGGTCTGCAGCTGGCTGATCGGCATGTAGATGGTTTTGTTCGCCGGGCAGTAGAAGGCGGCGAAGTTACTCGTCGATCCGGTGCACGGGGTGCTGATGCCGTCGGTGGTCGCGGTGATGTTGAGCGTCGGCGACTCGAAGGGCAGATTGTTCGCCGCCAGTAGCGGTTTCCACGCCGATTCGAGGCACGTCGCGGCCGATTCGAAGAAGGCGCGTGCCTTGTCGACCTGGGTGCCCCACGGCGCGTAGTTGCACGATGCCGGGACCAGGGTGCCGTCGGAGTCGGTGAGCAGCGGGTTGTCGCCGGTCGCGGCCGGCGCGGTACCGGGCGTAGGGGTGTAGGTGGTGGTCGGTTTGGGGCCGATCGCGCCGATGCCGAGGTCTACGCCGGTGTTGACAGCGTATTTCACCAGGCCGCCGACCAGCAGGAAGATGACCACGAGGATTGCCGAGGTGAAGCCACCACCGCGCTTACGCGGCGGCGGAGTAGGCCTGCCCGGCGGGCCGTAGGGCATGGGCGGCGGGCGATATCCCGGCGGCGGACCATACGCCGGACGCTGCCCGTAACCCTGTGGATAACCCTGAGGCTGTGGATAACCGGGCTGCCCGTATCCCGGTTGTGGCCGATATCCCGGGGGCGGACCATAGCCAGGGGGTGGTGGAACCGGTCGTCCACCTGGGCCGTTCGGCCCATAACCGTACGGTGGTTGAGTCACTCCCCCGTACCCCCCTCGTCTCATGAGTCGTCGACAGCCGCTGACGCAGAATAGCAAGCTGTCTAGAGTAAGCACCCATGCTGACTTTTCGGGGGGGCGCCGCGGGCGCGCTGCTGCTCGCTGCGGCGGGTTTGCTCGTGGCCGCGCCGGTAGCCCACACGCAGCCCGAGACCACCGGTGTTTCGATCACCGCCGACCTCACGCTCACCGAAACCGGTGTGCTCGAGGTCATCGAAACTGTCTCGGTGCCTGCCGAGGGAAATTTCACGATGTCGCTGCCGCTGCGCCTGAAGGTCGGTGACGATGTCGAGCGGGTCTTCAAGGTCACCGATGTGACCGCAACCGGTGCGGGCACCGCGACCACCGTGAACGACCAGTTCGTCGTCGAGGCCAAGCCGGGCGAATCGAAGTTCACGTATACGGTGCACAACACCGTCTCCGATATGCCCGGCACACAGGTGTTCCACTGGCTGGGCGTACTCAACGCCGACATCGCCGTGCTCGACGTCTCGGTGATCAGCCCGAGTTTCCAAATGGGCATCGTGGACTGCAAACTCGGCGCCGCGGGCAATGCCAAGCCGTGCGCCGATGTCCACACCGAACCCGACGGCGTGCTCTACCTGCACCAGACCGACCTGCGCAAGGGCGATGCCATCGACCTCACCTTGCAGATGCCCCCCGGCACCGTGCCCGCGAATGCCGATGTGCGCGGCGGAGGTACGGGTCCGTTCGCCTTCACCACGCCCGTGCTCGCCGCATTCGGCGCTTTCCTGCTGGCCTTGGCGGGCATGGTCGCCTACGTGCTGCTGGCGCGCAAGCGCGCCGCCGCCGCGGTCGCGGGCAGCGATGCCTTCGATCCGCTGATCCAGCAGGGCGGCCGCGTCGAGTTCACCTCCCCCGATGGCGTGCTCCCCGGCGAGGCGGGCCTGATCATCGACGAACACGCCGACCCGGTCGACATCGCCGCCACCGTCGTCGATCTCGCCGTCCGGCGCTATCTGTGGATCACCCCGGTGAACGCGCGTGGCGAGGACGATTGGCGGATCAGCCGCGTCAACGCCCCCGACGACCAGTTGCGCGACTACGAACGCACCGTCTACGACATGCTGCTCCCCGAGGGCACCGACACCGTCGCCGTCCGCGAACTGCGCGCCCCCGGCCGCCTGCACCTGGAAACGATCCGCACCGCCATGCGCAACGACGCCGTCGCCACCGGTGCCTTCGCCGACCCGAAGCAGCGTGCCCTCCCCCGCTGGATCGGCGCCGCCCTGATCGCCCTCGGCCTGATCATCACGGTCGCACTCGCACTGACCGCGGGCCACGCCCTGGTAGGCGTAGCCATCGCCCTGGCAGGCGGCGCGGCGATGCTGCTCCCCAACTACCTCCCCACCCGAACCCCCCTCGGCGACACCGTCGCAGGCCGAATCCGCGCCATGCACCGCGGCCTCGACACCGTCACCCGCGACCGCATCCCCGCTATCGACCAGGAAACGATCTTCTCCCGCGCCCTCCCCTACACGGTGATCAGCGGCCGAGCGGACAACTGGATCCGCACCTTCCGCGACATGAACCCCGCAGCCGACTCACAACCGGGCCTCTACTGGTTCGCCGGCTACGACCGAGACCCCAATCTCCACCGCTTCGCCTCCCAATTCCCCTTCTTCATCACGGCTTTGGAAGGCGCTTGCAGTTCCGCCGCTCCGCGGATTTAGCGGGGAGCGGGGAGCGCTTCTGTCAGCTCCCGGCCTTGCGTCATGTGCGCAACGGCTGGGAGGTGGTTGGGGAGTTACCCGTGTTCTTGCGTGATCGGTGGGTTCGGGACGGACCTAAACCCGGCGGATAGCCGCCAACGGGTCGGCGTACAGCGCGCTCAGCGAAGTAACCACCGCGGCGAATTCCTGTACCTTCCCGCCGAATCCGCTGATCCGGATATCGGTAGCGGCCAACTGGGTGCTCTGCGAGAACGCCCGGGCCACATGTCCCAGCGCGGGCCGATATCCCGTAAAAGCCTGGCCGCCCAGCACAACTCGGTCCGGGTTCAGCATGTCCCGAACCAGCGCGACCGTCTGCCCGAGCATCGTGGCCCGCTCGGCGAGCAATTCCCGTGCCGACTCGGACCCGGACTCAGCCGCCCGATACAGATCGTTGATCGTCGTCCCAGCGGTCCCGTTGTGCGCCGGAATGATTCCGCGACCGACGGCCCGAGCTTGCAGCGCCCGATCACCGACGGTCACTTCCAAGCACCCACGCCGCCCGCACGTGCACTGCACGTCGGACCCCGTCGGCAGATGCGCGATCGACCCCGGCCCGTTGCTCGGCGTATGGACCCGACCGTCGAGAGTGACGGCGATGCCCGCGGTCTCACGAACATAGAAGTAGAGGCTGCTGCCGTGCTCGGCAGCGGGAAGTTCGGTATCGGGCTCGGGGCGGCGCGCATCGAAGGTCGGCAGCAGCAGCTCCGAAGCCGCCATCGCCTCGACGTGCCGTGCGACGGAAACCGGCAGCTCGAGCACATCACCGAGCACCTGCCCGATCGGCGCGCCCTTCCATTCCAGCTTCGGATGGTCGACCACACCGCTCTGCGGATCCACCCGCCCACCGATGGCGACACCCGCCCACAGCGGGGTCCGCCGATGCCACCGCTGCAGGAACGCCTTGGCGCTGCGAGCGACGGTGGTGACCGCGAATTCCTGCCCGGTCTGCGGAGTGGCGATGGCAAGCCCGCCGAGGATCCGCCCCCGCAGGTCAGCGGCGACGATTTTCGTTGCCTCGGCACCGATATGGATGCCGAGCGTCAGGTAGGCGTCGTGATCGATCTCGAACGGCACCCGCGGCCTGCCGACAGCACCCGCGGCGGTCAGATCGGGCCGCTCACGCAGCAGACCCGCCGAAAGCAGTGATGCCACTTGCCGATTCACGGTGGCGATGCTCAAACCCGTTGCGCGCGCGGCATTGTCACGCGAAACCGGACCCGATGCCGCGGTTCGTAGCACCGCGGCGGCGGGATTGTCGCTACGCCGCAGCTCCGGCGGCACAACGGGGCGGGAAACACGAGGACGACCGGCGCCCGCACGGAAGGCGGGGCGATCGATGATGGGAGCAGACATAGGAAGTTCCTTGCTGAAATCCCGTTGTCCCAACGGGATTGCCTACACGTATGACGTGGCAGCCAGGGAGCCGGAAAGACTCAGCCGCAGGAGCAGGAACGACACAGTTCACGCGTCAACGGCAACCGCAAGCCCAGAGCGGCGGTCACGTAAGTGACCCGCTGAGTGGTGAGGTGGTTACCGGACATAACAATCAAGTTAACACCGAATCCGAACCCATCCAAGCCAAACCGGCGAATTGTGCCGTGTAGCACAGCGAATCCCCAGTTCAGAGCGTTGCGTCGCCCGCGTAATGCAGCGCGTGTCGGCCCGAGACGGCAAAGACCCCTCCCGGAACCAGGGCTCCGGAAGGGGTCTGAATACCCGCGTTGCTACTTGGCCGGGGGCGTGAAAGGGGCGGAGATGGTGGTGAAGTACTGGATCGCAGCACCGATCGCGAACGGGGCGGTCACGAAGATCTGGCCGCCGATGACACCCAGGAAGCCGACAGCGGCGGCACCGGCGACGCAGCCGGCGAGGGGGCCCGCGCCGAACAGGGTCAGCAGGGCACCAGTCAGGACCAGGCCGGCCGCAGCACCGGCGATGCAACCGATGGCCGCGCCGCCGAGGCCACCGACGAGGGTGCCGATGGTGGCGCCCATGGAGATGGTGGAGGTCAGACGGCTCCAGGCAGCCTGCTCACGCTCGTACTCGGTCTTCCAGGGAGCCTTGTCCTCGTAGGGGAGTGCGACGGGCTTGTAAACAGCCTTGGCCGGGTCCAGCTGCGGGGTCAGGGTGGCGGTGTTGCCCGAGATCTCGGCCGCGATCGGGAGCTCGTACTCGTCGAGGCGGAAGCTCAGCGGGGTGCCGGTGACCACGGTGCCGTTGGCGGCCTTGATCTTGAAGACACCGTCTTCGACGACGAGCGAGCCCGCATCGGTGGTGATGACGGCCTTGGACTCGTCGACGACCTCGGCGGAGTAATTGATCGCAGCGGCTTCCTGCTCAGCCGGAGCCGCGACAGAGGTACCCGCGGAAACACCGGTTGCCATCGTCAGGAGTGCCGCAACCACGGCGAGCTTCCTCATCTTCATAAACTTGCCAATCCCTCATCTTGGTGGAGCTGTTCGAGTTGCAAGCTTCGAGCAGATCCACCCACAGGACGAGGGAAAAAAGCAGCGAGATCTTAACTATGAATTCATTTCGAAGCTTTGGCCGCGGCTTTGGCCTGCTTCTTGAATTCCCTTACTTCCGACAATGTTTCAGCGTCGACGACATCGGCGACCGAGCGCCGTGACCCCTCGTCGCCATAGGATCCGGCCGCTTTTCGCCAGCCGTCCGGCTGCACGCCACGTTGTTTGCCGAGCAGCGCGAGAAAGATCTTCGCCTTCTGCGCCCCGAACCCCGGCAGGTCCTGCAACCGGCGCAGCACCTCCTTGCCATCGGGGTCGTCCGCGGTCCAGATCCGCGCCGGTACACCGTCGTAATGCTCGATCACATACTGGGCCAGTGCCTGGGCGCGCCGCGCCATCGACCGCCCGTAGCGGTGAATCGCGGGCGGGGTCGCCGCGAGTTCCTCGAATTCGGCCGGATCCGCTTCGGCGATGCGGTGCAGATCGAATCCGCCCATGCGCTCGGCGAGTTTGCGCGGCCCACGAAACGCGTGCTCCATCGGGTATTGCTGGTCGAGCAGCATCCCCAGCAGTAGTGCGAAATCGTCGGTGCTGAGCAGTTCGTCGGCCTCGGATTCCTGCGCGAGGCACAGCGTGCGAGTCATACATTCATCGTGACACACTTCACCAGTAGCCTCTGAGTCCATGCTCATGAGGACTGCTCCCACTCTGGCGGTGCGTATGACCGATTACACCCCACGACCGGCCCGCTTCGACCAAGCGGCCCGGGATCAGCTGATCGACGCCCATGATCTGGACCTCGCCCAACCCGGTATGCGCGCGCTCGGCGCCTGGAGTCACGCCGCGCTGGCGCTGCGGCCCGGCGAGAGCGCTCTCGATGTCGGGTCGGGGACCGGATCGGAGGTGTTCACCTTCGCCGAAGTACTCGGGCCCCATGGCACCGCGGTCGGCGTCGAGCCGGATCCGAATCTGCTGGCCTCGGCGCAGCGCCGTGCGGTCGAGTCCGGGTCGAGCGCGGCGTTCGTCTCCGGCGATGCCTACGGCCTGCCGTTCGGCAACGGCACCTTCGACGCGGTGCTGTGCGAGCGGGTGTTCCAGCACCTCACCGCGCCCGCGCGGGCGGCGGCCGAGATCGCCAGGGTGCTGCGGCCCGGTGGTCGCGCGGTGGTGGTGGACTGCGATTGGGCGACCGCGATCGTCCATCCGGGCGACCCGCGGGTGGTGAGCGCGGTGATCGACACCCTGATCTCCTCGACCACCAATCCGCTGTCGGGCCGTCGGCTCGCCGGACTGCTCAGCGGCACCGGGCTGGTGGTCGACGAGATCGGCTCGCACGCACTGGTCCAGGACCGCACGGTCGGCGCGGGTGCCCTGGTGCGCCGGATCGCGGACCTGACCGTCCTGCGCGGGGTGATCACCCCGGCCGACCGCGACCAGCTCCTCGCCGACCTACAGGCCGGCGCCGAACAAGGCGACATCCACATCTCCGTCACCCTGTTCGGCGCCCTTGTCCACAAACCGACTCGAGGCCAGCCCGCGTAAAACCTTCCTTGGTACGTCCACACCTATGTGTCCCTACCAAGGGCGGGGCCCGCCCTGATCTGGACTGACCGGAGGGTGCGACGAAGGAGTACCCGGAGGGAGGGAAGATCAGGGGCCCGAAGGGCCCCGCCTCGAGCGCGCCAGCGCTCCAAAGACTCAGCCCTTCAGGAGCTTTTCCGTGGCGGCGAGGAGCACGCAGGTCGCGAGTCCGTCCATCGCCTTCTCCAGTTCCGGCAGTTGCGGGAAGCTGGGGGCGATGCGGATGTTCTTGTCCTCGGGATCCTTGCCGTACGGGAAGGCAGAGCCCGCGGCGGTGAGCGCGATGCCCGCCTCCTTGGCCAGGGCGATCACCCGGGACGCGGTGCCGTCGAGCACGTCGAGGCTGATGAAGTAGCCGCCCTTCGGCTCGGTCCACGACGCCACCTTCGAGGCGCCGAGGCGGTCTTCCAGGATGCGGCGCACGAGCGCGAACTTGGGTTCGAGCAGCGCGCGATGCTTCTGCATGTGCTCACGCACGCCCTCGGCGTCGGTGAAGAAGCGCAGGTGGCGCAGCTGGTTGAGCTTGTCGGGGCCGATGCTCTTCTTCGCGGCGTGCGAGAGGTACCAGTCGACATTGGCCTGCGACGATCCGAAGAAGCTCACGCCCGCGCCCGCGAAAGTGATCTTGGAGGTCGACGCGAACACCAGCGGACGGTTCGGGTTGCCCGCCGCCGCGGCCAGACCGAGTACGTCGACAACCGGGGCCGCGGTGTCGGTGAGCGGGTGCACCGCGTAGGCGTTGTCCCAGAACAGGCGGAAGTCCGGCGCCGCGGCGGGCATCGAAACCAGTTCGCGGACAATCTCTTCGGAGTAGACGACACCGGTGGGGTTGGAGTAGTTCGGCACCGCCCACAGGCCCTTGATCTGCGGATCGCCGGCCAGCAGCGTCGCGATGGCGTGGGTGTCGGGGCCGTCGTGGCGCATCGGGATGGTGATCATCTCGATGCCGAGCGCCTCGGTGATGGCGAAGTGACGGTCGTAACCGGGGGCCGGACACAGCCATTTGATCGGCTCGTCGTCGACCCAGCGGCGCGGGGAGTCGGGGGTGCCGTAGAGCATCGAGAACACGATGATGTCGTGCATGATCTCGAGGCTGGCGTTGTTGCCCGCCAGCAATCGCTCGACCGGGATGCCGAGCAGTTCGCCGAAGATCGCGCGCAGTTCCGGCAGACCGGTGAGGCCGCCGTAGTTGCGGCAGTCGGTGCCCGAGCTGTCGCGGAAGTCGCCGTCGCCCGGCAGGGAGAGTAACGACGAGGACAGGTCGAGTTGTTCCGGCGAGGGCTTACCTCGGGTGAGGTCCAGCGTGAGCTTCTCGGTCTCGAGCGTCGCGTAGTTCGCGGTCTGGGACTCGTGCTCGGACACGAGTTCCTCGTGGCTCATCAAACCGATCTGCGTTTGCCGGGGCATCCTGGGCAGCCTTTCGAAGCAGCAAGGGGGGTGCACGCTGTGCGTGCTGACACCCGCAACGTTACCCGGCGGTTGCTCGGAATCGGCGGGGTATCCGGGCCCGGATCAGGCTCGCACGCTGCGAAGGTGCGTAGGCCGATCAGTCGGAGGCGGGTCCCCTGAAATTAAAGGGGACCCCGCGCACCCGGCAGAGCCCGTTGACCCTTGCTGCCTTCCGGCCCTGGGGGAGTTCACAGGATGCTCGCCGCGCGGGATCCGTCGGCCAGTGTAGCGGTAGTTCTCGCTACTAGCGATTCCGGTCTTCGAACAGCAGGTCGGCGGCACGGGTGAGGACCTCGACGCGAGTGCGGCCGCCGTGATCGGCTGCCAGGAAGTGGCTGCCGATGGTGGCGCAGAAGGCGAGCAGGCTCCTGGCTTCTACCTCATCGGGATCTTCGCAGAACACGCCGATCGTCTCGCGCAGCAACGCCATTCGCGCGTTGTCGACCCGGCGCAGGCGTTCGGCGACGTCGTCGTCGCGGCGGGCCCAGTCGCGGATCGCGAGGTCGATCGGGAGCAGTCGATTGCTGGAGAACGTGAGCAGCCCGGCCACCCGCGCCTTGGTTTTGGGGTCGAGACCCGCGTGCTCGACCCGCTCGAGCACCTGGTCGGTCGCCTCGCTCTCCCACACGTCGAGCATCGCGGTGAGCAGTGCGTCGCGGTCGGCGAAGTAGCCGTAGAACCCGCCCTTGGTCACGCCGATGCGTTTGGCCAGCGCCTCGATCCGGACGGCGTCGACGCCCGAGGACGCCAGCACGGCCAGACCTTCCTCGACCCATCTGGCCCGGGGAGTTCGCGCGGTACCCACGACGTGTTCCACCTCATATCCATCCAGCGACGACCACACCCGACCAGTCGATCCTCGAGTGTACGCAGCCGTATAACCACCGCGCTGACGGTGACGCTGGCTACGATCTATCCGATATCGGCAGCGGGGGGTTCGGTGTTCCCCATGAACTGGAGAGGGGGGCCCGATCGTGACCGGCCCGAATCAGCGACCACCCGGCGACGGTGTGCCGCCGTCCGACCCTACCGTCGCGTGGTGGGAACGACCAGGCGACGGCGCAGGTCAGAACCCCGCACAAGCCGACCCGACGGTACTGCGCGGCAATATCGGCGCGCCCGGCCCGTACACCGCACCGCCGGCGCCCTATCAAAGCGGCGCGAACCCCCAGCCCTATATCCCGCCGCCCGGGCCCTACCAGAGCGGCGCGAACCCACAACCGTTCGCACAGCCTCAGCAGTTCGCGCAGCCTCAGCAGTTCGCACAGCCGCAAGCGGGCGCGTATCAGGCGCCGCGGCCGCAATGGGGCGCACCGCCGCGGCCGCCTTCCTCGGGCAACAAGGCGGTGTGGTGGATCGTGGGTGGCACCATCGTCGCGGTGGGCGTTCTCGTGATCGGGCTGATCGCGTTCACGGCCAACAAGGTCGAGGACAACCCCTTCGGACCCGATCCGGATAAATGGGCGGGCAGCTACGTCTTCAAAGACGGCAAGAACGCTTGCGACCTGGTCGATCTCACCGTGCTGAACCAGTGGGCGTCCACTCGCGAGACGACCACCCACACCGAGCGCGGACCGTCGGAGTACATCGGTGGCGGCTCCTACGACTGCGACGCCAAGAACAAGGAGTCTGGCCGCAACGCCAACGAAGCGAGCTTGGGGCTCGAGGTCGAGTTCAAGACCGAGAGCGAGAGCGAGTCCGACTATTCACGCTGGAAGGGCTACGACACCAAGACCACCGGCAAGGACTACGACCACGGTGCGGTGAGCGGTCTCGGCACGGAGGCCTACTACGCCAGCGAGCAGCGCATCTACGGCTCCATCCCGAACGACTACTCCATTGTGGTGGCCGCGCACGACAGCAACATCTCGGTGAAGGTGGAGATCGAGGTGTCGACGATGCGCACCGTCGACAAGGCCGCGATGCGCACCGCCGCCGAGACGCAGGTCCGCAAGGTGCTGGCGGCTTTGAAGAAGTAGCAGGTCAGAACCGGTCGCGGGGGCCCGGTTTGGCATCGACCCCCTGCGACCCGCTATGCTGCTCCACGGAGGATTCGCCTAGTGGCCTATGGCGCTCGCCTGGAACGCGGGTTGGGTTAACGCCCTCAGGGGTTCAAATCCCCTATCCTCCGCAACAGCAGGGCCCTGATCGGTTCGCCGGTCGGGGCCCTGTTCGTTTAATCGGTGGATCTGTCAGTGGGCTTCCGTAGAGTGAGCCCCGATGGTGCGGGAGACCCCCACCACACCCACATACCGTCGTCGCCGCCCCAACACACATGTGCGTGCCGACACCGTGCGAAGCATGATGACGCTGCGCAGTGGGTACCCAGCCTTCGCGCCGGTCCGAGTTCGGACCGCGCCGGTCGATGCCGTCAGCGGTATCGACCGCACAGAAATCAGAAAGTAAAAGAACGAAGTGAATACATCACCAGAAACGAGCATCGGACGCGACGCGTCCGGGCCGATCCGGCTGATGCTGCGTGACCGCACAGCCACCACGGGGCCGATCGACGGCGCCTGGTGGCCGCGAACCGACCAGCCGATGACCGAGTTGCACCAGTTGGTGACCGCCGTCGGACCGCGGATCGGCAAGCTGGCGCGGCTCGGATTCGACTGGACCACCAGTGAATCCGGTGACAGCACAGCCGCCAACGAACAGGCCGCGCGCATCATGCACGTGGTCGGCAGCAACGGCGCCGCGCTCGCGCTGCTGGTCATCCCCGCGGCCACCGAGGCACCCGCCGCCCGCAGCCAGATGCGCTGGGCGGCAGGCAAACCGCGCATCCAGGACCCGGCGCCCGCCGACACCGCGGCCGACGGGCCACGCACCCTCGTGCAGATCTAGGCACGCACGCTCGTCGGAGTTCATCGGTCGCTGGTGAAGGACGGATCGAAGTCGCGCGGCGCACCGCGGCGGCTCAGCAAGCGGTCGAACCATTCACCCAGGATGACGCCGGCGGCCAGCGCGCAGCCGACACCGAACGCAGCGAGGATCTGCCCGAACCCGAGCAGCGTTTCGTCCTCGAGCAGGGCATACAGCCCGCGATACACCTTCAGACCCGGCAGCAGCGGCGTGATGCCGGCCGCCGCGACGACCAAGGGCGGCGTGAGCGCGCGACGCGCCATCAGACCACCGGCGAGACCGATCAGGATGGCCGCCAGCCCCGACGACACCACCGGCCCGAAGCCGATGTCCTGCGCGCCGAGGAAGGCCATGGTGCCGCCCGCACCGCTGAGCCCGGCCGCGAACAGCGCCCGCCGCTCGGCGTAGCAGGCCAGCGCGAAGGCGATCGCCGCGACCGCGCCTGCCGCCAGTTTGATCGCCAGATACTCGGTATCGCTGCCCGCACTCGCCGCGATCTCCGGCACCGCGATGCCCATCATCGTCGAAATCCGCAGGGCGAGACCGATGCCCGCGACGATGCCGCCGGTCATCATCACCACTTCGAGCATCCGGGCAGCCGCGGTGATCGGCGCGCCGGTGATGGCGTCCTGCACCGAACCAACCAACTGCTGACCCGACAGCAGCACCGTGATGCCCGCCGCGACGATCAGCGCCGCATCCGATCTCCAGTGATCACTGATCGAGGCGAGCGCGATGGCAGGGATAGTGGCGATGACACCACCGATCATGTGCTGGAAGAACATCGGTAACCCGAGCTGATGCAGGAACCGGTTCACCACATCGATCACCGCGGTGGTCGCGAAACTGATCGCGGCCAGGACGAACCCACCACCGAGCAGCACCGCGATCGCCGCCGCCAGCAGCGACCAGCCCGCCGTCGACACCCAGCGCGGGTAGGGGTGTCGCGAGGAGATCAGCTCGTCGAGGGCGGCGTGCGCCTGGTCGACGGGGACGATCTGGCTGCGGATGCGGCGCGTGAGCCGGTCGACCGCGGCCAACCGCGTGAAGTCGAGCGAACGGTATTTCACCACGCGCATATCGCTGGCCGGTGGCAGGCTCGGCCCGCGATCGGCCCAGATGCGGATCGCGTCGAAGGTGACATCGATATCGCAGCTGTTCAGGCCGTAGGTCGAGGCGATGAAGCGGACCTGCGCGGAGGTGTCACCAACACCGGTGCCCGCGGCGAGCACCACCTCGCCCACCCGTACCGCGAGGTCGAGTACCTGCGACACCTCGGCGTCGTCACCGAGGTCGATCGGTTGCAGCGGGGTGGGTGCGGCGACGATGTTGTCGGCGGTGGCACGCTGCGACGGCAACACGAACGGCCTGCGCAACCGCCACCATCGATGCAGACCGGGGCGCTCGAGAATCGTGTCGCCGTCGCCTTCCGCCAAGGGGTCCGCACTCATACCTCGACGGTAATGGCGATCGCAGGACCTTCGCCGTCTCGCAATCAGTTCGTCAACGTGTCGGGTCCGGATTCGGCAGGCGAGGAGCTCGTGGCGAGGGTCGAGGTCGAGCCGTAGGGTCAGATGTCGTCGATCAATCCGGTGCTGTAAGCCATCGCCGCCAGGTGCTGCAGACAGCGCGGACCGCATCCGTTGTGCTGAGTCAGCACGAAACGGGCCTGCTGGAGCGAAGAAATGGAAGAATCGGCCACACAGTCGGCATGTGCGGCGCGCCAGTGCTCTTCGCGACGGAGGGTGGCTGTCCGCGATGTCGGCGGGTCTGGTGCGGATGTGTCCAGCAGGGTGTGACGGGAGGGGCAGGCAATGGAGGCGATGACTGTATGAACACCGGGACGGGGAAGGTGATCCAGGAGCGGCGCAGGCTGCTCGGGCTCTCGCAGCCCGCGCTGGCCACCGCGATCGGGGTGAGCTCGCGCCAGATCACCAGGTACGAGTCCGAGGAGCAGTCGCCGACGCTGCCGGTGGCGGTCCGATTGGCCGACGCCTTGCAGGTCTCGCTGGCGGAGCTGGCCGGCATCGTGGACAACCGCGTCGATCTGGCGGGTCGCTGGTGGGCAGCCTGGCAGAAACCGGCGAATCACCCGGACGAGGTCGAGGTAGCGGCGGTGACCATCCGGCACGAGGGCGACCATCTGATGCTCGACTCGGCCCCTGAATCGCCTGCGCCCGAGTCGGATCCGGGCACTCAGGTGCGTGGCGAGATGCGCGTATGGGAGGGCGAGGCGCTCACCGGCTGGGTGCGCGGTATGGATATCGCGTTCCCGGTGGGCACCATCTACTACTCGCTCCATCCCCAGGGTGCTCACGCCGTCGGCTCGTGGACGACGAAAGCGGGCCCCGACGGTCTGGTGCGCGGCTGGAGCGTCCTCGCGCGGGAGAAGTCCGATGCCGAAAAGCTGCTGGCGGAAATGTTGCGCACCGACGGCAGTGTCGAGTCGTGGCCCGGCCCCTCGCGCTCGGCCTGAAGCCGTCGCCGGATCTCGGCGACGCTCGGGCGCCCGTGGTCTTCGGGCGGCAGAAGTAGTAGGTAGCGGCTCAGCGCCCCGAACACGAACAGCCCCAGAGCAATCCACAGAAAGATCTCCATCGGTTCCCCTCCGAACGGGTCAGTGCTTGCACGAGTGGCGCGTATTGTGGTCACCAAGCCGCCACGAAAAGTATGGTCGCCGTCAAGACCTTTTGGACAGCAAAAAGCGTCTACAAACGTCTACAGTTCTCTACGATGAGTCCATGTCCAGTCGGGGCGAGCAGGGGAACGGCATCGTCGGAGCTCGGTTGCGGCGACTGCGGGAAGAGGCGGGATTGTCGCTGGCCGCGTTGGCCACGCGCGTTCCGTACAGCAGGGCGGCGCTCGGCCACTACGAAACCGGCACGCGAGCAGCCTCTTTCGAGGTGATCGCCTGGTACGAGCGGGTGCACGCACAATCGACGCCCGCGCTGCCCGTCACTCGTCGACGTGATCCGCGGGCTGCCGATGCGGCGCTAGCGACGGCGATCGCCGCCGCACACCGAACGGGCCCGCTCATCGAGATCGGGCGACCGCACCAGGGCGACAGCGGAACCGGGTACTTCTGCCCGTTCCGGATCGACGGTGTGATCGAGGGCGAAGCCGCCGGCACAGATCCGGCGACGGCTTTGCACTCGGCACTACTGGCGGTGGGTGCCGAGCTGAACCGGGCGCGAAACTGCGCCGACCCCGGACGAATTCGGTGAAACCGGGCGCGGATCAGCGGTGCGCGGCAACGACCGCGTCGAGCGACTCGGCGAGCAGTTGCAGGTAGCGGTCGGGATCGGGCACCACCCGCGAATCGGAATGCACTGACAGTGTGACGGTTTCGCCGATGCCGTGGACGCCGTGGGTCAGGTGCATGACGCTGCCGAGAGCGGGGAAACCGCCGGTGAACAGGACCGGGGCCCCTGCGAAGGCGAGGTCACCCGGGCCGCGGTACACGCTGGAGACAACGGTGTTGCCGTCCAGCGTCGCGGGCACGTTGTCCAGGTCGGCACGGTCGACATCGCGTACCGCCAGGACAGCGGGGACCACCTCACCGACTCGATCCTGCGCGGAAAACAGTGGATGCAGCGCTCGTTCGCGCCGGACGGCGAGTTCATCGGCGATGAGATTCGCGCGAATGCGCAGGTCGGGTTCGTTGATATGCAGGTCGATGGACAGTCCGCGGTAGTTGTTGCGCGCCGCGCTCGGCGCCGGAAGTGCCATCGGCACGGCCGTCCCCAGCCGTTCCGGTCGCTCACCGCGCTGGGCGAGGTAGTCGGTCAGCGCACGCGAAATCGCCGTCAGTGCAACAACAGTGACGGTTTTGCCCGGTATGCGGAGGTCGTCCACATCGACGACCAGCATTCGCACCGTGTGGTCGACGACCGCGGCGGCCGGGTTCAGTGCGCACGGCGCGAATCCGGTTGCGGCCGCGGGCACCTCACCCGCGGCCGTCCGGTCCGCCAATTCCCGCTGTGCCAGGTACGCGGCCCGCCCGCGCCAGACCGTGGTGGCCAGCTGAGCCGGAAAGCGCAGCACTCCAAGCACTCTCGGATCTACCCGTCGGGAAATCCATCCACAGGGTTGTCCACAGGAATCCACCGGGTGTGTGGGAGTTCTGGCAGGTCCGACCGGGTGATATGCCGAGTTGTCCACAGGCGCACCGGGTGTGCTGTGGACAACAGCGTCATCCACAGCCATCCCGAAGAGCGCTCGTGCGATAGCGGCGGCACGGGTGCCGTCGGCGAGCGCGTGCGAAAGCTGCAGCACCACCACCACAACGGGCTCCGCCGACCTCGGCGCAGCGCGGACCGCCCGGAAAACGTGGATGCGCCAGGGATATTCGGTCGCGACGACACCGGTTCCCAGGAGTTCGCCCAGATCCGCGAGCAGCGCGTGCCATGACAGGCCGTCCGGCCGGTGGTGCACGAATTGCTGGGACGTGAATTCGGCCGGAACCCAGCGCGGATAGCCGAGATCGCCCGGTATCTCCTGTAACCGGATCCGCAGATCCGGAATCCGCGCGGCACGCGCGGCGACGAAAGCGCGGAGTTCGTCGGTGGCGGTATCGGTTTCGGCGAAGGAGTAGAGCAGGAACACATCGTTGGTGGTGCGGCGCGACAGCCAGAACATCGTCGCGTCACGCGCGGCCATCGTGGTCATCCGGCCACGATAGGCCAACCCGCCGAGGTCATTGAGAAGGCCCCGAGTCCGCTCGACTCGGGGCCGGTATTGCCCATTCGAGATGCATGTGGCGGCTCAGCCGCGCGCGAACTCTCCCGCGGTGACATCGGCGAGAAAGGCTCGCCACTGCCTCGGACCGAAGGCCAGCACGGGTCCGCGGCCGCGATCCTTGGTGTCGCGAACGGCGATATCGCCGCCGGCGAGAAAGGCTACTTCGACGCAGTTCCCATCGGGTCCGCTGTAGGTGCTCTTCCGCCACACAGCGTCGGTCACGTCAACTTCCACGGCACTTGCTCCTTTGTTCATCGAGAAGAAGGGATAACTCCTGGAATCGTTGCAACATTCCGAAATCCGGCACGACCGATGAGTTACTTCGTGGCACACAAGGCACTGCCACACGGCGCGCGCAACCGACCGGCACGAACCAGCGCATCGAGGCGTTTCCGCCTCCGGGGGCTGCCCCCGCGGAAGAAACACTAGCAGGTCTTCCGCAATGTTGCGGAAGAGAATTTGCTTTCCCATATCGTTTTGCCAAGCTTGCGAAGCTTCACGTTTGCGGGGGCATTGCCAGGCTGCTTACCCATTCCTGATCCGGTTGACACATCGGAGATTTACTTCCATGTGATTAGTCCGTGATACGTCAATTTCTCGAGCGCCTCAGCAGTCACATGAGCACCATCTGGGGCAGGCGTGGATCATGGGGGAATGATCTCCCGTGACCGTGACACCGCAGGTCGTGCCCGTAACGACCGCCCCCGCGACCGACTCGGCCGACCGCTGCCTCCCGGCAGCGCCGGAGTCGCCCGAATTCCCGACGATCTCGAGCTCGGGCCCCAGCAAACTCTCACCTTCGCTCAGCAACTGCTGGACGACGGATTGGCATTCAATGCCCACGAGGTATTGGAGGCGGCATGGAAGAACAGGCCGGTTGCCGAGCGGATGCTCTGGCAGGGGCTGGCCCAATACACCGTCGGCCTCACCCACATCCAGCGGGGCAACGCCAAAGGCGCGGGTACGCTGCTGCGCCGCGCGAGTGAGCGGCTCGGGTCGTATCCGGCGAATGCCCAGCAGCACGATGTCGACCGTGCCGGGCTCATCGCGCACGCGCAGGAGCTGCTCGTCGCGCTCGATACCGGTGACACCATCGCCGAGGATCGGCTGCGGACGCGGCTGCGCCGGGAGCCCACCTAGGATCGAGGCGTGCCAACGAGTCGAGGCGCGGGCCGCTACGCGCCGAGCCCTTCGGGCGAGCTGCACGTGGGAAACCTGCGTACCGCGGTGCTCGCCTGGCTTTTCGCGCGAACCTCGGGGCGCGAGTTCCTGCTTCGCGTCGACGATCTGGACCGGGTTCGGCCGGGTGCCGCCGAGCGCCAGCTCGACGACCTCGCCGCGATCGGCATAGATTGGGACGGTCCCGTGGTCTACCAATCCGAACGGCTGCCGAACTACGCGGCCGCTGTGGCCGAACTGACCGCGGCCGGGCGCACCTATGAATGTTTCTGCACCAGACGCGAAATCCAGCAGGCCGCCACCGCGCCGCACGGGCCGATGGGCGCCTACCCCGGCACCTGCCGTCAGCTGAGCCGAGCCGAGCGCGCGGCCAAGCGGGCCGAGGGACGCACCGGCGCAGTGCGATTGCGCGCCGAGGTGACCGAGTACGAGATCACCGATCTGCTGCACGGCCGATATCGGGGCGCCGTCGACGATTTGGTGCTGCGCCGCGGCGACGGTATTCCCGCCTACAACCTCACCGTCGTGGTCGACGATGCCGCCCAAGGCGTTGACCAGGTGGTTCGCGGTGAGGACCTACTGCCGTCCACTCCGCGTCAGGCCTATCTCACGCAGCTGCTCGGACTCACCGCCCCGACCTACGCCCACGTACCGCTCGTGCTCAACGACGAGGGCAAGCGGCTTGCTAAACGTGATGGGGCCGTGAGCCTTTCGGATCAACGTGCCCTGGGTCACACCCCCGAGGACGTCGTGGCGGCGATCGCGGAGTCACTCGGATATTCCGCACGAACCACCGCCGAGCTACGCGAAGTTTTCGACCCCGCACGCATCCCTGAGAAACCGTGGATACTCGAGCCTATCGGGTTGTTCCGACCAGAGGGATGTCCGTAACGTACGCATTGACCGATCTAGAAGATCAAAACGAGGACTGAGATTATGACCAGCGGTGGTTACGACCCCAACCAGTACCCGCAGGGCGGTCAGCCCGGCGGCTACGGCCAGGACCCCTACGGCCAGCAGCAGCCGCAGCCCGGCTACGGCCAGCAGCAGCCGTACGGCCAGCCCGGACACGGCGGCGCACCCCAGCCCGGTTACGGCCAGCCGGACCCCTACGGCCAGCAGCAGCCGGCCTACGGGCAGGACCCGTACGGTCAGCAGCAGGCTTACCCGCAGCAGGGCCAGTACGGTCAGCAGCAGGGCTTCGGCGGGGTGCAGGCCGCAGATCTGGGCACTCGCTTCGGCGCGCGAGTCATCGACCAGCTGATCGTCAGCATCCCGCTCACGATCGTGCTCGTGCTCATCCTCGGCAGCGGCGGCGGCTTCCAGCTCATCGCCGGTGTGATCACCGCGCTGGCAGTTTACGGCTACTACGTGGCCATGGAGGTCACTCAGGGCGGCCAGACGCTGGGTAAGAAGATCCTCGGCCTGCGTGTGGTCGCGCCCGGCGGTGCACCGAGTCTGACCCCGGAGCAGTCGCTCAAGCGCAACGCGTTCGTGGCTCTCTACGCGATCCCTTGCGTCGGCCAGCTGGCCTTCGTCGGCCTGTCGATCTACATTGCCGTCACCATCAGCAACGACCCGAACAAGCAGGGCTGGCACGACAAGTTCGCCGGCGGCACGCAGGTCATCAAGGGCTGATTTCCCGCACCTGACGAAAACAACAGAGGCGCTTCCGTATTCCGGAAGCGCCTCTGTTTCGTTGTGAGATCAGTAGGTCGTGGACGAGTCGAGCCCACCGGCTATGCCGAGTACCACGAAGAAAAGAATGTAGAGGGTCCAGCCCACGATCGCGGCGACACCGATCCAGATGCCCGCCTGCGCCATGCCCTTACCTTCGCCGCCGCGCTCCTTGATCTGGTTGAGCGCCATCACGCCGAGGATGATGCCGACGATCGCGCCGATGCCACAGCTGCACAGGCCGATCAGCGAGGAGACCAGCGCGCCGATCGCCAGCCCGTTGGTGCCCTGCGGCTGCGGGTACTGCCCGTACGGCTGGTAGGCACCCGCGGCCGGATAACCGCCGTACGCAGGCGGCTGCCCGTAAGCGGGCGGCTGCTGCGGATACTGCGGCTGACTTGGCTGCGGGTACTGCGGGTACTGCGGCTGCGAGGGTGGCGGCGCCGGCTGCTGCGGATACTGCGGCGACGACGGGTAATTGGGAGGCTGCGACGGCTGGGCGGTCGGATGCTGCGGCACCGAACCCGGCACGCCGGACTCCGGCGACACGCCGGAGCCGCCGTACTGCTTCCACCACTCGTCGGAATCGCCGGGATTCGTCATGACGACAGCGTATTCCATCTGCGTCCATTGAGCGCTGGCGCGCTCGAGGCCGGGGCCCTTCGGGCCCGCCCTTGGTAGTGACACATCGGGTTAGCCGACCAGGGCGGGTTTGCCTTGGGAGAATGGGGGCCGTGACTGATACAAACTCGCTCGACAAATCAGCTGAATCTGGGCACCCCGCGCCCGACCATGCGGCATTCGCCCAGGTTGCGCGGGGGTTCTATCCGGTAATCGTCGCCATGTTCACCGCGACGCTGATCATCTCCAATATCTGCGCCACCAAGGGTGTGGAGTTCTTCACCGACAGTTCGGTGATGCTCGGCCCGATCCAGGTCCTGCCGATCGCGACCGACGGCGCCTTCTTCCTGTTCCCGCTGGCCTACATCCTCGGCGACGTGCTCAGCGAGGTCTACGGCTTCCGCGCCACCCGCCACGCCATCTACACCGGCTTCGCCGCGCTGCTACTGACCGTCGGCTGCTTCGCCGTGGCCATCCAGCTCCCCGCCGCCGGGTTCTACGAAAACCAGGAAGCCTTCCGCACGGTCCTCGGCACCACCCCCCAGCTGGTGCTCGCAGGCCTCGCCGGCTACTTCGTCGGCCAGCTGCTGAACTCGGCCACCCTGGTGCTGATCAAGGAACGCACCAAGGAAAAGCACCTGTGGGCCCGCCTGATCGGCTCCACCGTCGTCGGCGAGTTCGCCGACACCCTGATCTTCTGCTCGATCGCCGCCACCGCCATCGGCATCAACACCTGGCAGTCGTTCATCAACTTCGTCATCGTCGGCTTCCTCTGGAAGACCCTGTGCGAGATCCTGGTGCTGCCGATCACCTACCGCGTCATCGCGATCCTCAAGAAGACCGAACCGACCTACGCCCCCGCAAAGGTCGACGCACTCCACGACTAGCCACACCCCACCCCACACCGCCCCCAGCCACACCATTCACCCCAAAACCACACCGCCCCCAGCCACACCATTCACCCCAAAACCACACCGCCCCCAGCCACACCATTCACCCCAAAACCACACCGCCCCCAGCCACACCATTCACCCCAAAACCACACCGCCCCCAGCCACACCATTCACCCCAAAACCACACCGCCCCCAGCCACACCATTCACCCCAAAACCACACCGCCCCCAGCCACACCATTCACCCCAAAACCACACCGCCCCCAGCCACACCGTCCACCCCAAAACCACACCGCCCCCAGCCACACCGTCCACCCCAAAACCACACCGCCCCCAGCCACACCGTCCACCCCAAAACCACACCGCCCCCAGCCACACAGTCCACCCCAAAACCACACCGCCCCCAGCCACACCATTCACCCCAAAACCGCACCGTCCCCCAGCCACACCGTTCACCCCAAGACCGCCATGACCGCACTACCAACCCCCACCCGCGACCCCTAGGGACAATGCCGCGCAGTTAGGGCCTGTAATTAATTAACCCGAAATTACTCGGATTCGGTTGTGGTGTCGTGGTATTGGATGACCGATTGGGCGTCGGCGAGGGTGATTCCTGTCGGCCCGGTGGTGTGTGCGGCCAGGTCGAGCAGAGGTCGGGTCTGCTGGATCGTTGTGTGGATGGATTGCTGGGTGACGTCGAACAGCACGGCCAGGGCTCGTTGGCGTGTGGCGAACCGCAGGTGAAGTAGGGTGATGGCGACACGATCCTCGAGAGTGAGGACGGATTTGCGGCCGGTTCCGGGCGCGGCCTGGCGGGTGCCTCCGCGTCGCTGATGCAAGTGGAGTTCGCGTTGGGCGTGACGGGTCACGGTCAGTTTGTTGATGAGCGCGTCCCACTGCGGGGGAGTCAGTCCGGTCAGTGCTGGGGTGCGCAGCCAGGCGGTGTCGGGTCGAGTCGGTTGGGGTGCGCTGTCGCCATCAGCCATGATGAGGCGGACGGGTTCGGGGCCGATGGTGTAGTTCCAGTCGCCGTGCCAGTCGTGGCGGGTGATCGACACGGCGGCGAACTGGTCGTCGGTGATCTTCACACCCTTCGGGTACTCGCCCTGGTCGAGTTCGGCGTGAACCCGTAACCCGGTGCGGGTGGTGGTGGCCGCGATCGAGTTGACGACGACCTCGTGGCTCGTTAGTGGTTGTCCCCGCCAGTTCATCGAGATGTGTGAGAACAACCGGTGTTCGATTGTGTTCCATTTGGAGGTGCCGGGCGGGAAATGGCAGACCGTGACCTTCAGGCCGGTCTCGGCCGCGAACCGGGCGAGTTCGGTTTTCCAGGCCCTGGTGCGATAACCGTTGGAGCCCCCGGCGTCGGCCGTGACCAGCAGTTCGGTAGCGCCGGGATAGGCGGCGGCACCGACACCGCGCCACCAGCGGCGCACCGACTCCACGGCGAACGCAGCGGTGTCGTGGTCGGTGCCGACATTGACCCATCCCGTGTTGTTGGTCATGTCATAGACCCCATAGGGCGAGACCTTGCCCGAGTCACCGGGAAAGTCGTGGTCGTTGACCTCGACCGGATGGCCCTTGCGGCGCATCGTCTCACCGGCGTTCTTGTACTGCCCGATCAATTCCTTCTTCTTGGTGTCCACGCTGATGACCGGCTGTCCCGCCGCTTGGCGGGCCTTGACCTGCTCGTTGATGTAACGGAACTGCGCGTCACGATCCGGGCTCTGCTTGCCCTCCAACGTCTTCGCGTTGGCCTGCAAACTGAAACCCAACGCCCGCAACAGATTCCCCACCAAATCTGCCGCCGCCGGATGCCCGCGGGCCGTCAACTCGTCGGCAAGGTTGCGGGTCGACCGGATCGTCCACCGCAACGGCGACATCGGATCCCCCCGCATATCGGGCTCCACCAACTCCAACAACGCCGCGACCAACCCCTCGTCAACCACCGTCGCGGGCTTGCGGCCGCCCCCGACCCGACGAGCCCGCTCCAACGGAGCCTCCCCGGACTCCAACTCCTTCGCCCCCAGCGATACCGTCGCCTCTCGTACCCCGGCCGCACTGGCGACCAACCGGCCCCCACCCCGCCCGAGCATCCGGGCATCCGCACCCAGAAGCAACCGGCGCTGCCGCTCATTCAGGTGCGGAAACAACACCTCATACTTGAACGCGAGGTCATCGACGGTCACCACGAAATCACCCATACCACAACATCTTTCAAAATCTCGGGATGTTACGGGTTGATTAATTACAGGCCCTTAAGGCGCCATGGTCGATGTCAACCCGGGTAACTCACACAAGCTGATCGAGATCGAGACAGATGAGTAGTTGGTGCGATCGAGGGCGCCTTTAGCCCGGTGTTTGGACAATGCCCGTTTCACCACGCGCGGGCATTGGCGTGATCGTCGCGGCGGCAATAGCTCGGCCAAGACCGCCGCGCCGATCTTGCCGACGAGGTCGATGCTCGTTCCAGCCACGACACCGGCCGCGTGAACGAGCTGGTCACGAGCGGTATTGACAGCGATACCGAAACTACCCCGCAACGGTGTGACACCGGGATCGGTGAGAGTGGCATCAGCGATAGCGATCCGTAACGCTTGATAGGCGATCAACAACGCATAGACCTCCTGCTCGACTCCGGCGGGAGTCCGAGCGCGTAGCACCCGACCACCGAGCATGCTCGATTTGAGTTCGGCGTAGGCAGTCTCGATCTCCCACCGCTGGTGGTAAAGCCGCACCAACTCCATCGCTGGATAGCGGCGGTAGTCGGTCAGAGTGGTCAGCAACCGGTACCGCACCGTGCGGGCGGCTCCGCCGGTATCCACGACGATCTCGGCGTCGATGACCCGCACCACGACTGGTCCTTTCACGCTGAGCCATGAACCATCGCTTAACCGCTCGATCATGGGCATCGTGTGTCCTGCTTTTCCACGGATCAGCAGGTCAGCTTTCGTTTCCGCGATCGCCCCGATCAACGCCGCGACCGCGAAGTTCCGGTCGGCCAGCACCACCATGCCCTCGCGTAACGAGGCGAAAAGTCTTGGGGCGTAGGCGATCTCGGAGACACCGAAACTACCGAACACGGCATCGATCACGGTGCGGGTGCCACACGCCACCACGGTCACCAATCGAATCATCAGATATCCCGAATCGAGATCGCCGCTGTGTAGTCGGTAGAAGGCGCCACGGTTGGGGTCGCTGTTGGGGACCGACATGGAGGTGCCGTCGATGGCGCAGACCAGCAATCCCCGCCAGCGTGTCGCGCCCGTGACTGGACCGGCGAGTAGACCGAACAACTCTCGTAGCGGAGTGGGCCCGACTCGGCGTCGGGCCTGAGCCAGCGCCGAGGACCCTGGGTTGGCGACAGTCAGCCCGTCCAGACCCGAGACCATCCGCGCCCATACCTGCGTGTATCCGAGCTCGGCGAACAGTGCTGCGGCGATCAGCAGATAGACCACGACTCGGGAGGGCAGCTCGCGGACTCGGGTGGGGCCGGTCGTGGTCGATTCCAACACGGCATCGACCATCTCGAAGGGCACGATCTGGGTCAGCTCGCCCACATGTCCGGGCGCGAATGCCCCGGACGCGACCATGGACACAGGATTGATGGCAGACTGAGTAGGCAGCGGAACTCCTGGTGAGTGGTTTGTCTTGGAGGACAAAACCTCTCTACCAGTGGTTCCGCTGTTCTAGTTGGTGAATGGTCAAGGCTGACAGGGCAACTCGCTTGACAGGTCTATCCATCCGCTAAGGGCCTGTAATTAATTAACCCGAAATTACTCGGATTCGGTTGTGGTGTCGTGGTATTGGATGACCGATTGGGCGTCGGCGAGGGTGATTCCTGTCGGCCCGGTGGTGTGTGCGGCCAGGTCGAGCAGAGGTCGGGTCTGCTGGATCGTTGTGTGGATGGATTGCTGGGTGACGTCGAACAGCACGGCCAGGGCTCGTTGGCGTGTGGCGAACCGCAGGTGAAGTAGGGTGATGGCGACACGATCCTCGAGAGTGAGGACGGATTTGCGGCCGGTTCCGGGCGCGGCCTGGCGGGTGCCTCCGCGTCGCTGATGCAAGTGGAGTTCGCGTTGGGCGTGACGGGTCACGGTCAGTTTGTTGATGAGCGCGTCCCACTGCGGGGGAGTCAGTCCGGTCAGTGCTGGGGTGCGCAGCCAGGCGGTGTCGGGTCGAGTCGGTTGGGGTGCGCTGTCGCCATCAGCCATGATGAGGCGGACGGGTTCGGGGCCGATGGTGTAGTTCCAGTCGCCGTGCCAGTCGTGGCGGGTGATCGACACGGCGGCGAACTGGTCGTCGGTGATCTTCACACCCTTCGGGTACTCGCCCTGGTCGAGTTCGGCGTGAACCCGTAACCCGGTGCGGGTGGTGGTGGCCGCGATCGAGTTGACGACGACCTCGTGGCTCGTTAGTGGTTGTCCCCGCCAGTTCATCGAGATGTGTGAGAACAACCGGTGTTCGATTGTGTTCCATTTGGAGGTGCCGGGCGGGAAATGGCAGACCGTGACCTTCAGGCCGGTCTCGGCCGCGAACCGGGCGAGTTCGGTTTTCCAGGCCCTGGTGCGATAACCGTTGGAGCCCCCGGCGTCGGCCGTGACCAGCAGTTCGGTAGCGCCGGGATAGGCGGCGGCACCGACACCGCGCCACCAGCGGCGCACCGACTCCACGGCGAACGCAGCGGTGTCGTGGTCGGTGCCGACATTGACCCATCCCGTGTTGTTGGTCATGTCATAGACCCCATAGGGCGAGACCTTGCCCGAGTCACCGGGAAAGTCGTGGTCGTTGACCTCGACCGGATGGCCCTTGCGGCGCATCGTCTCACCGGCGTTCTTGTACTGCCCGATCAATTCCTTCTTCTTGGTGTCCACGCTGATGACCGGCTGTCCCGCCGCTTGGCGGGCCTTGACCTGCTCGTTGATGTAACGGAACTGCGCGTCACGATCCGGGCTCTGCTTGCCCTCCAACGTCTTCGCGTTGGCCTGCAAACTGAAACCCAACGCCCGCAACAGATTCCCCACCAAATCTGCCGCCGCCGGATGCCCGCGGGCCGTCAACTCGTCGGCAAGGTTGCGGGTCGACCGGATCGTCCACCGCAACGGCGACATCGGATCCCCCCGCATATCGGGCTCCACCAACTCCAACAACGCCGCGACCAACCCCTCGTCAACCACCGTCGCGGGCTTGCGGCCGCCCCCGACCCGACGAGCCCGCTCCAACGGAGCCTCCCCGGACTCCAACTCCTTCGCCCCCAGCGATACCGTCGCCTCTCGTACCCCGGCCGCACTGGCGACCAACCGGCCCCCACCCCGCCCGAGCATCCGGGCATCCGCACCCAGAAGCAACCGGCGCTGCCGCTCATTCAGGTGCGGAAACAACACCTCATACTTGAACGCGAGGTCATCGACGGTCACCACGAAATCACCCATACCACAACATCTTTCAAAATCTCGGGATGTTACGGGTTGATTAATTACAGGCCCTAACTGCGCGGCATTGCCCCTAGGGAGCGGCGGCCACGAAGTGGCCGGTCCGCGGCCGGGTCGCCGGTTAGCGCTCGAAAGCGCTGAGCCGAAGGCTCTAGTCTCGAGCGCTAACCGGCGGCCCTCAGGGCCGCGGACACGCGCGCGCCAGCGCGCCAATAAACACAGCGTCAAACCTGCCTGGGACTACCAAACCCCCGTAGTCCCTTATCCCCCCGACGCCCCGGTAGTCCCTTCCCCCTGACGCCCCGGTAGTCCCTTCCCCCTGGCGCCCCGTACCCCCGGTAGTCCTTTCCCCCGACCCCTACTCCCCCGCACACCTGCCTCCCCGACCTCTACTCCCCCGGCACCTTGATCCGCCCCCGCCACTGCCCCAGAAACTCCTTCTTGAACTCATCGAAGTACCCACCCTCGATGCTCCCCCTGATCCGGTCGACAAGCCGAATCGTGAAGCGCTCGTTGTGAATTGTGCACAGCGTCGCCGACAGCATCTCCTTGGCCTTGAACAGGTGATGCAGGTAGCCGCGGGTGTAGTGGGCGCAGGTGTAGCAGTCGCAGTTCTCGTCGATCGGGGTGAAGTCCCGGCGGAACCGGGCGGTGTTGATGTTGAAACGCCCCTCGTCGACATAGATCGCGGCGTTGCGCGCCACCCGCGACGGATTGACGCAGTCGAAGGTGTCCGCGCCGTTCTCGATCGCGGTGAACATGTCCTCCGGCTCACTGATCCCCAGCATGTGGCGCGGTTTGTCCTCGGGCAGCTCATCACTGCACCACCCGACGATCGTGCCGAGATTGTGCTTTTCCAGGGCTCCGCCGATGCCGTAGCCATCGAATTCCGAGCCGCGGATTCCCCGGATCGTCTCCAGCTCACGACAAGCCTTGCGCCGCAGGTCTTCGTACTGCGCACCCTGGATCACCGCGAAGAGCGCCTGATAGGGCCGATGACCGCGCACGGCGGTGAGCCGTTCGTGTTCGTCGATGCAGCGCTGCGCCCACTCGTGCGTGCGCTGCAACGACTTCTCCTGATAGCCACGGGTATTCATCAGCGTGGTCAGCTCGTCGAAGGCGAACATGATGTCGGCCCCCAACTCGTGCTGGATCCTCATCGACACCTCGGGCGTGAAGCGATGCTTGGAACCGTCCAGGTGCGAACGGAAGGTGACCCCGTCGTCGTCGACGGTGGCCAGCCGCTCCTTGCCCGCCGCGATCACCTGGTCGGACCGGATATCCACGGCCTCCATGGCGAGGACCTTCTTGAACCCGACTCCCAGTGACATCACCTGGAACCCACCGCTGTCGGTGAAAGTGGGCCCGGACCAGTTCATGAATTTGCCGAGCCCACCCGCCTCGTCGACGACATCGGCGCCGGGCTGCAAGTACAGGTGATAGGCATTGGCCAGCAGCGCCTGTGCCCCGATCTCCTTCATCGTCTCCGGCAGCACGGCCTTCACCGAAGCCTTCGTCCCCACCGGAATGAAAGCGGGCGTGGCGATCTCACCGTGCGGGGTGGAGATCATCCCGGTCCGGCCATGCCTGCCCCCGTCGAGGCGGGTGCCTACTTCGAAGGCGAACTCACTGCTCTCTGCCACGGGCCCATCGTGCCAGGGTGAGAATGATGCGTCTGAACTGGGCGTTATACGGGTTGCGGCAGGCCAGACCCTGGACTTATTGGGCGGCCGCGAACTGGGCGTTGTACAGGTTGTAGTACGGTCCGCGCTCGGCGAGCAGCCGCTCGTGGGTGCCGTGTTCGACGATGCGCCCCTTGTCCATCACGACGATCAGATCCGCGTCACGAATCGTCGAAAGCCGATGCGCGATCACGAAACTGGTGCGATCGCGACGCAGGGCCGCGGTGGCGTGCTGGACCAGCGACTCGGTGCGGGTGTCGACCGAGCTGGTCGCCTCGTCCAGGATCAGGATCGACGGCTTGGCCAGGAACGCGCGGGCGATCGTGATCAGCTGCTTCTCGCCCGCGCTCACCCCGCCGCCTTCTTCGTCGATGACCGTGTCGTAACCGTTGGGCAGCGAGTGCACGAACCGGTCGACGTAGGCAGCGCGGGCCGCGGCCTGGATGTCGGCCTCCGATGCCGTCGGGTTGCCGTAGGCGATGTTCTCGCGGATGGTGCCCTTGAACAGCCAGGTGTCCTGCAACACCATGCCGATGCGCGAGCGCAGATGGTCGCGGGTGATGGTGGTGATGTCGACGTCATCGATCGCGATGGTGCCCGCGTCGAGTTCGTAGAAGCGCATCAGCAGGTTCACCAGCGTGGTCTTGCCCGCGCCGGTCGGGCCGACGATGGCGACCACATGGCCGGGATCGGCGACCAGCGAAAGCCGTTCGATGACAGGCGTTTGCGGGTCGTAGCCGAAGGACACCGCCTCGAACTCCACCCGCCCGCGATCCACCGGACGCGAGTTCTCCACCAGCGGATCGGGGCTCTGTTCCTCGGCATCGAGGATCTCGAAGATCCGCTCCGCCGAGGCGACGCCGGACTGCAGCAGGTTCGCCATCGCACCGATCTGGGTGAGCGGCTGACTGAACTGGCGCGAGTACTGGATGAACGCCTGCACCTCGCCGAGCGACAGGTTGCCGGTGGCCACCCGCAGCCCGCCGACCAGCGCGATGAACACGAAGTTCACGTTACCGAGGAACATGATGGCCGGCATGATCAGGCCGGAGATGAACTGCGCCTTGAAGCTCGCGTCGTAGAGCTTCTGGTTGCGCTGATCGAATTCCTCGCCGACCTCGCGGCCGCGACCGAACGCGGTGATGATCTCGTGGCCGGTGTAGGCCTCTTCCACCGAGGAGTTCACCTCGCCGGTGAATTTCCACTGGTTGACGAAGTGCGGCTTGGATCGCTTGGCGATCTGCGCGGTGACCACGATCGCGGCGGGCACGGTGAGCAGCGCGATCAGCGCCAGCAGCGGCGAGATCCAGAACATCATGATCAGGATGCCGATCACGGAGAACAGCGAGACCAGCAGCTGACTCATTGTCTGCTGCAAGCTCTGCGAGACATTGTCGACATCGTTGGTGACGCGGCTGAGCACGTCACCGCGCGGTGCGGTGTCGAAGTAGCGCAGCGGCAGCCGGTGCAGCTTCTGCTCCACCTCGTCGCGCAACCGCTTCACGGTCCGGTTGATGGCGATATTGAGCAGATAGCCCTGCAGCCAGCCGAATACCGCGGCGGCCACATACAGCACGAGCACGAGCATCAGCACGCGGCCGACGGCGTCGAAATCGATGCCGGTACCGGGGATGACGTTCATCGCCGAGAGCATGTCGGCGCGGGTGTTCTCGCCCTGCCTGCGCAGCAGCTCGACGGTCTGGTCCTTGGTGAGCCCGGGTTCGAGCTGCTTGCCCACGAAACCGTCGAACACCAGGTTCGTCGCCTTGCCGAGCAGATACGGGCCGAGCGTATTGAGCACCACGGAGGTGATCACTAGCGCGACGATCACACCGACGGTGAACTTCTCGGGAGCCAGCCTGCCCACCAGTCGCTTCAGCGACGGACGGAACGACTTGGCCTTCGAACCCGGAGCTCCGGGTACGGGTCCACCTGGCCTCATCGGGCTTCCTCCACGCTCAGCTGGGACTCGACGATCTCGCGGTACTCCGAGCAGCGCTGCATCAAGTGGTCATGGGTTCCGATGCCCGCCATCGCGCCGTCTTCGAGGACGACGATCTGGTCGGCATCGCGAATGGTCTGGATGCGCTGGGCCACGATGATCACCGAGGCGTCGGCGGTCTCGGGCTTCAGCGCGGCGCGCAGCCGGGCGTCGGTGGCGACATCGAGCGCGGAGAACGAATCGTCGAACAGGTAGATGCGCGGCTTGCGCACCAGCGCGCGGGCGATACACAGCCGCTGGCGCTGACCGCCCGACACCGTGGTGCCGCCCTGGGCGACCGGGGTGTCGAGCCCCCGCGGCATCTCCCGCACGAAATCGGCAGCCTGGGCGACCTCGAGCGCGTGCCAGAGTTCTTCGTCGGTGGCCTCTGGCTTGCCGTAGCGCAGGTTGGTCGCGACGGTGCCGGAGAACAGGTAGGCCTTCTGCGGCACCAAGCCGATGCCACCGCGCAGGAGTTCGAGGTCGAGGTGGCGCACATCGGTGCCGCCGAGATAGACCGCGCCGTCGGTGACGTCGATCAGGCGCGGGATCAGGTTGATCAGCGTGGTCTTGCCGGCGCCGGTCGAACCGACGATGGCAGTGGTGGTACCGGGCGTGACCTCGAATCGGATTCCGCGCAGCACCGGCTTCTCCGCGCCGGGGAAGGCGAATTCCGCGAACTGCAGGTCGACCGTGGCCGGGTCGCCCTTGAACAGCTGGGGCAGCCGCGGTGGGCGGACCGAGGACTCGGTCTCGAGCACCGCACCGATCCGATCGGCGGAGACGGCCGCACGCGGGGCCATCATCGCCAGGAACGAGGCCATCATGACGGCCATCAGGATCTGCATGACATAGGACAGCATCGCGGTGAGCGAGCCGATCTGCATCGTGCCGTCGTTCACATGGTGACCGCCGAACCAGATCACCCCGACGGCGGTCAGATTGCTGATCAACATCACGGTCGGGAACATCAGCGCCATCAGCTTGCCCACGCGCAGCGAGGCGTCGGTGAGCGCGGTGTTGGCCATCCCGAAGCGCCAGATCTCCTGCCGCTCACGCACGAACGCGCGCACCACCCTGATGCCGGTGATCTGCTCGCGCAACACCCGGTTGACCCCGTCGATGCGTTCCTGCATCTGCCGGAACCCCGGCACCATCCTGGCCACGATCGTGCCCATGGCGATGGCAAGGGCGGGCACCGCGATCAGCAGCAACCACGAGAGCCCGCGATCTTCACGCACCGCCATGATCACGCCACCGACGCACATGATCGGCGCCATCACCAGGATCGTCACCGACATCACGATGAGCAGCTGGACCTGCTGGATATCGTTGGTCGAGCGGGTGATCAGCGACGGCGCGCCGAACATCCCGACCTCCCTGGCCGAGAACGTCTCCACCCGGTGCAGCACGCCACCGCGCATATCCCGACCGGCACCCATCGCCGCCTGCGCGCCGAAATACACCGACGCCGACGAGGCCACGATCTGCACGCAGCTCACCGCCAGCATCCACAGACCGGTGGTCCAGATGAAACCGATGTCGCCCTTGGTGACACCGTCGTCGATCAGGTCGGCGTTGAGACTGGGCAGGTAGAGCATCGCGATAACCGAGATCAGCTGGAGTACGAGGACACCCGCCAGCTGGGCGCGGTACGGGGCCAGGTAGGTCCGCAGCAGGGTGATCAACATGATGGTCGAAGGCTACAGCGCACGGGTGACCAGCGCCGAGCACTTTTACCCACCCTGTGGATAACTCTCAGCCTGTGGATAACTCAGGCGCCGGCGGGTGTGCGCGGCTCGCGACGTGCCCACGCGCCGGGGTCGGCGACCAGCTCACCGATGAAACCGGGCAGCCGGTCCGCGGCGATATCGGCGATGGAGACATTCTCCAGCACGGCCCGGATATTGACCCGCAGCGCGATCCACACCTGCTGCAAGGGTTCCGCCGCACCGGGATATCGCACATCCTCGGGCCGCTGCCCGCGCACCGACGCCAGCGGCGACTCCACCGCGCGGATCACATCGGCCACCGAGATCTCCGTCGCGGGCCTGCCGAGGCGATACCCGCCGTCGGGCCCGCGCCTGCTCAGCACCAGCTCGGCACGGCGCAGTTCGGCCAGCACCGTCTCGAGCACCTTCGGTGGGATCTGCGCGGCGGCGGCGATGGCCTCGGACTTGACGACTCCGTCGGCCGCGGCGAGCTCGAGCAGCGTTCGCACCGCGTAATCGACCTTGGCGGTGATATGCACGGTGTCGAACTTACGCGGTCCTGCCCGCGGTCAGTACCGAGGTTGCCGCGTCGAGGAGAGTCTTCTCGACCACCTCGTCGGTGGCGCCCGGTACCAGCTCCGAGGACAGCAGCGCCACCCCGAGCACCTCGATCGCCGCGGCGGCGCGCAGTGTCGAGCCCTGGGTCGGGTCGGGACCGGCCAGCCACAGCCGCAGCTCACGAGTGGGTTCCATCAGGTCGGGGTAGCGGGTGGCGATGGCGTTGACGATGGCCGCGGTGTCGCGCACGCAGAGCGCGCCCGCGTCGCGGTGGCGGATCATGCCGCGCAGATAGGTGCGCAGGACCGCGCGGATACCCTCGTCGTTGTAGGGCACGGCCTCGATGTCTTCGACGATGCCGCGCATGTGGTCGATGATCGGATCGATGATCGCGAGGAGCAGATCGAGCTTCGAGGCGTAGTGGTAATAGAGCGAAGCCTTTGTGATTCCCACCACATCCGCCACCTCGCGCAGGCTCGTCTGTTCGAAACCCTTGGCGGCGAACAGCGCAACCGCCGCATCGCGGATCGCCTGTTTGGTACCTCCACCTGCGGTGACGGTGTCGGCGATGTCTCGGGCGGGCATGGCGGCAATCCTCCCATGATTCGGTGTGACGCATCCGGAGCCCCCAAATATTGAGGTTGCTCCTCCACTTATCCACTAGGTAGTCTACCTACCGCACGGTAGGCAGAAAACGATGTTGTGGAGGCGGGTCCCGCAGGGATGGCCCGCGAGTGCTGTCTACGAGCCATGCCACCCACCCGTTCTTCGCGCTAGGAGCACCCGCGTGTCCGTATACCTGTACAGATGGGGAAAGTTCGCTTTCCGCCGTAAATGGATTGTCCTGCCGGTCTGGCTACTGCTGTTCGTGCTGCTCGGCGGCCTCGGCGCCACACTGAGCAAGCCGATGTCCAACGACTTCAGCATGCCCGAGCTCCCGTCGGCCCGGGCCAACGAGATCCTCGACCAGCACTTCCCCGGCATGTCCGAGCAGTTCAAGTTCGACGCCGTGTCCGGCACCTACGTGATCGGCGCACCGGAGGGTCAGAAGCTCACCGACCCGGCCAACCGCGCCGCGATCGACGCGTTCATCGCCAAGCTCAACAATCTCGATATCGTCGATCACGACAAGAAGCTGAGCAGCCCCATCGAGCTCACCGACAAGATGGGCTGCCTCGACAACCCTGACCCGTCGAAGTGCTCGTCCGCTCCGCTCAATGTGCTGAGCGAGACCGCGCCCGGCTCCGTCGGCGTGCTCAGCGTCCCGTTCACCATCAAGGCCGTCACCGACGTGACCGACGCCGAGCGCGCTGCCGCGTTCGATGTCGGCGCCGAAGCCCGCAACGCGGGCCTGACCGTCGAGCTCAGCGGCTCGATCGCGACCAAGCAGGAACAGCCGAGCGGCAAGTCCGAACTGATCGGCATGGGTGTCGCGCTGATCGTGATGGTGGTGGCCTTCGGCGCCCTCGTCGCCGCGGTCGTACCGATCGTCACCGCGATCGTCGGCCTCGGTGCCGCGACCTCGGTGATCATGCTCGGAACCTCGGTGATGGAGGTGCCGAGCTTCACCACCTTCCTGGCCTCGATGATCGGTATCGCGCTGTCGATCGACTACGCGCTGTTCATTGTCTCCCGGTACAAACACGAACTGGCCGTGCGCGATTCGGCCGAGGAAGCCGCGGGCACCGCGCTCGGTACCGCCGGTTCGGCCGTGGTCTTCGCCGGTCTCACCGTCATCATCGCGCTCGGCGCGCTCAGTATCGTCGGCGTGGAGTTCCTGACCTTCATGGGTCTGGGTGGCGCTATCGCCGCCGCGTTCGCCGTGCTCACCGCCGTCACCCTGATGCCGGCGCTGATGGGCGCCTTCGGCAAGTCGCTGTTCAAGCCGAAGCTGCCGATCGTGGCGCAGCACGACCCCGATGACGACAACTCGGTGACCAACGGTCAGCGCTTCGCCCGGCTGATCGCCAAGGCCCCGTGGGTCGCGCTGATCCTGTCGGTAGTCGTGCTCGGTGGGCTCGCCGCGCCCGCCGCCGGCCTGAACCTGGGCCTGCCCGGTGAAGACAGCATGCCGAAGACCTCGACCGTCCGTAAGGCCTACGACCTGCGGACCGAAGGCTTCGGCGAAGGCAGCAACGGTGTGCTCATGGTCGCCGCCGACCTGAGTGCGACGCCAGAGGGCGAGCGCGATGCCGCGGTCGGCGCGCTGCGCGCCAAGCTCGAGTCCTACGACGGCATGGACTACGTCACCGAGCCGCAGTGGAGTGAGAACAAGCAGGGCGCCATCCTCAACGGTGTCCCGAAGTCGGGGCCGAACAATCAGGACACCAAGGACCTGGTCGCCGAGGCACGTGGCGCGGAAGCAGATCTGAACGCGCAGTACGGCATGGCATACGGCATCACCGGCACCACCGCCATCTACGCCGATGTCGACCACGTGTTGCTGAGCAAGATCCTGCCGTACCTGGCGATCGTGGCCGGTGCCGCGTTCATCCTGCTGATCCTGGTGTTCCGCTCGATCCTGGTCCCGCTCACCGCGGCGCTCGGCTTCCTGTTGTCGATGGCGGCCACCTTCGGCGCGACCGTGCTGATCTTCCAGGAGGGCGCGTTCGGCCTGATCTCGGATCCACAACCGCTGGTCAGCTTCTTGCCGATCATGTTGATCGGCTTGGTGTTCGGTCTGGCGATGGACTACCAGGTGTTCCTGGTGACCCGCATGCGCGAGGAATTCGTGCACGGCAAATCGCCCAAGGAAGCGATGGTCGCCGGTTACCACCATGGTGCCCGCGTGGTGACCTCGGCCGCGATCATCATGATCTCGGTGTTCGGTTCCTTCATCATGGAAAACGATGTCACCGCGAAGTCGTTCGGTTTCGCGCTGGCCGCCGGTGTGGCGATCGACGCGTTCATCGTCCGCATGGTGATCGTGCCCGCACTGCTGGTGATCATGGGCAAGTGGTCGTGGTGGATGCCGAAGTGGCTCGACCGCATCGTGCCCGATATCGACGTCGAAGGTGCGAAGCTCGAGCAGCTGCGCGCCGAGAGCGCCCACACGGTGAAACACCCGGTTTCGGTCGGCTGATCCGCCACTGAACAACACGGCCCCGCAATCCGCCTACCGGATTGCGGGGCCGTGTTGTTTCGGCATCCAGGCTGGACCGGTGCTTGATATCGCGGTTGCTGGGCAGCAGACTCAAGTCTAGTTCGACCCGGCTATACCTCCGATCCGCGCTCCGCACCGATCCACGAGGAGAAGAACCGTGTCCATCTATCTCTACCGGTGGGGCAAGCTGGCCTTTCGCCGCAAATGGATTGTGCTGCCCGTCTGGTTGCTGTTCTTCATGGTGCTCGCAGGGCTTGGTTCCTCGCTGCAGAAGCCGATGACCGATGACTTCAGCATGCCGAACCTGCCCTCGGAGCGGGCCACCGAAATCCTCGACAAGCACTTCCCCGGTATGTCCGAGGGCTTCGCTTTCGACGCGGTGACCGGCACATATGTCGTCGGGGCGCCGACCGGGCAGAAGCTCACCGACCCGGCCAACCGGGCGGCGCTCGAAGAGCTGATCGGCAAGCTGGGCCAACTCGACATCGTCGACCATGCCAAGCCGATCGAGAATCCGATCGCCGCGACCGAGGAAATGGGTTGCCTTACCGCGCAACCCGATCCATCCAAGTGCATCGCCGCGCCGCTCAATGTGCTGAACAAGACCGAACCCGAAACCGTCGCGTTCATCAGCGTCCCATTCACGATCAAAAACTTCGCCGATGTCACCGCCGGCGAACGCGAGGCCGCCTACAACGCGGGTGACACCGCCCGCGCCGCCGGGCTGACGGTCGAGATCAGCGGCACCATCGCGACGGAACAGCAGATGCCCAGCGGCAAGTCCGAGATGATCGGTATGGCTGTGGCATTGGTGGTGATGATCGTGGCCTTCGGCGCGATCGTCGCCGCGTTCGTGCCGATCATCACCGCGATCGTCGGACTCGGCGCGGCGACTTCGCTGATCTTCCTGTCGACCTCGGTGCTGTCGGTGCCGAGCTTCACCACGTTCCTGGCCTCGATGATCGGCATCGCGCTCTCGATCGACTACGCGCTGTTCATCGTCTCGCGCTACAAACATGACCTGGCGGTACAGGATTCAGCCGAGGAAGCGGCCGGTACCGCATTGGGGACGGCGGGTTCGGCGGTGGTGTTCGCCGGGCTCACCGTCATCATCGCGCTCGTGGGGCTGAGCATCGTCGGGGTCAGATTCCTGACGTTCATGGGTCTGGGCGGTGCCATCGCGGCCGCGTTCGCCGTACTCACCGCCATCACCTTGATGCCCGCGTTGCTCGGTGCCTTCGGCAAGGCGCTGTTCAAGCCGAAGCTGCCGCTGATCGCCCAGCACGATCCCGAGGACGACACTGTCGTCACCAACGGCACCCGCGTGGCCAGGGTGATCGCCAAATTCCCCTCGATCATGATGCTGCTGGCCATCGTGGTGCTCGGCCTGCTCGCCGCACCGGCGCTCAACCTGAACCTCGGCCTGCCCGGCGAGGACAGCCTGCCCAAGTCGACGACCGTCCGTCAGGCCTACGACCTGCGCACCCAAGGCTTCGGCGAGGGCAGCAACGGTGTGCTCCAGGTCGCCGTGGACCTCAGCGATACCCCCGCCGACCAGCGTCCGGCGGCGCTGGATGCCTTGCGCGACAAGCTGCAGTCCTACCCCGACATGGATCTGGTCACCGAGCCCCAGATGAGCAAGGACGGGGCGGGCGCGCTGATCAACGGCATCCCCAAGACCGGACCCAACGCGCAGTCGACGAAGGATCTGGTGCAGTCGGCGCGCGATGCGGAATCCGATCTGCACGAGCAGTACAACATGTCGTACGGCATCACCGGAACCACCGCGATCTACGCCGACATCGACCATGTGCTGTTGAGCAAGATCGTTCCGTATATGGCGATCGTGGCGGGCGCCGCGTTCATCCTGCTGATCCTGGTGTTCCGCTCGATCCTGGTCCCACTCACCGCCGCGCTCGGCTTCCTGTTGTCGATGGCGGCCACCTTCGGCGCGACCGTGCTGATCTTCCAGGAAGGCAAGCTCGGGCTGATCCAGGATCCACATCCGCTGGTCAGCTTCCTGCCGATCATGTTGATCGGCTTGGTATTCGGCTTGGCGATGGACTATCAGGTGTTCCTGGTGACCCGCATGCGCGAGGAATACGTGCACGGCGCCGATCCCACCGATGCCGTGATCAAGGGCTATCACCACGGTGCGCGCGTGGTGACCTCGGCGGCGATCATCATGATCTCGGTGTTCGGTTCGTTCCTGCTGGAATCCGATGTCACCGCCAAGTCGATGGGCTTCGCGCTCGCGGCGGGTGTGGCACTCGACGCGTTCGTCGTCCGGATGGTGCTCATTCCCGCTGTGCTTGTGCTGCTGGGCAAGTGGGCCTGGTGGATGCCGAAGTGGCTGGACCGGATCGTGCCCGATATCGATGTCGAGGGCGCGCGGGTGCGCGAGATCCAGGCCGAACGGCGGGAGATCGCGCCGGCGCAAGTCTGAGCACCGATGGCCGGGGAACTCTGGTTCCCCGGCCATTTCTCTATTGACTCGGTTGTGGCACTTGGCATTCGGTGACGCGCGGATTCAGCCCGATGTAGTTCGCAGGCCCCGCGGCGGCGGTGACCGCGATGGTCGCCCAGTCCGAGCATTCCCGGGGCAGGTGAGCGAAGTGGTGCCGCTGACCAGCGGCGAGCAGCCCGACGGCAATCCAGCCGAGCACGACGAGAACCAGAAGCTTTCCCCCGAGCCCGATCCCGGACTTCGCGGGTGGCGGCTGTCGCCCGCGCATAATCATCGTTCCTTCCCGGATTCGGTGTAACCCAGTCTATTACGCGAGGAAGACACCGCAGGCCGGACGCAGGTGAATACCTGACGACAGATCGTGCCCGCTGTCGAACTGGCGACCGTTACCGGGGGGTCGCGCCCGCTCCCGCACTGTGGCTTGCGGCATTCGCGCCGAGCCGCGACAGGCGGGCGGATGCCGTGCCTGATCGCGTTCGCCCCTCGCCGCCGCGGCCGGTTTCGCCACCCCGGTCACCTTCCGGCACCGTTTCGCGCGAGCCGTGCGAACCATACCGGCGCACTTTCCAGGCAAGAAAAAGCCCCCCACCTGTGTGAACAAGTGAGGGGCTTTGGCGGTGGCGGAGGGATTTGAACCCTCGGAGGGGGGTTACCCCTCACACGCTTTCGAGGCGTGCTCCTTAGGCCGCTCGGACACGCCACCGCCGACTACGGTACCGGAGTGGGTGGGAGATTGTTAAATCGGCTGGTCAGCGTTGGTTTTTGAAGAACGTGTCGAGGAGCGTCACGCACTCCGGTTCGAGGATGCCGCCGCGGACTTCGGGACGGTGGTTGAGGCGGCGGTCGCGGACCACGTCCCAGAGCGAGCCGACGGCACCGGTTTTGGGTTCCCACGCGCCGAAGACGACCTTGCCGACGCGGGCAAGTACCAACGCCCCCGCGCACATGGTGCACGGTTCGAGGGTGACGGCCAAGGTCGCGCCTTCGAGGCGCCATCCGTCGCCGTGGACAGCGGCGGCCGCGCGCAGGGCGAGCACTTCGGCGTGGGCGGTCGGGTCACCGAGGGCTTCCCTGGCGTTGGTGGCGCGGGCGAGTTCGCGGCCTTGCGCGTCGAAGACAACGGCGCCGACCGGCACATCGCGCGGGTCGGCGCCGGCTGCGGCCGCCAGGGCGGCGCGCATCATGTCTTCGTCGGTCACCTCGGCATTTTGTCCAGGGCGGCGGCGAACTCGTCGGCGAAACCGAGGCTCTGGGCGATCAAGCCGAGCTGCTCGTCGGGGTAGAGATCAGTGTCGGCGAGAATCACACTGAGTACCGGTTCGGCGAGGCCGAGGTCGGCCAGGACGCCCAGGTCGCCCTCTTCCCACGGTTCGACGTCGTCGAGGTCGTCGGGGTCGATGTCGGGGATCTCGACATTGAGGGCGTCGAGAACGTCGGCGGCGATGTCGTAGTCGATCGCCGCGGTGGCGTCGGAGACGAGCAGGCGGGTGCCGCTCGGCGCCGGACGCAAGACGATGAAGAATTCGTCGTCGACGTCGATCAAGCCGAACACCGCACCTGAGCTGCGCAAAGCCTTCAGTTCGGTCTCGGCCGCCGACAGATCGTTGAGGGCATCGGAGCTGAGCGGACTGACCCGCCACGTGCCTTCTTCGCGGACCACGGCCACTGCGAACCCTTCGACGTCGAAGTCGTCATCCGACGTCGCCCTGTTGGTGCCCGAGCGCTGTGCTGCCATGGACCAAACGGTAGTCTGTCCCACCCCTAATGATGAACTCGTGTGCCAATCTGTTCCGATGAGCATCGACCAGCGTGGGGCTGTTTGCGTCCTCGGGACCGGCCTGATCGGCGGTTCACTGCTGCGCGCCGCCGTCGCATCGGGGTACCTGGCGTTCGGCTACAACCGCTCCGAATCCGGGGTCGCCGCGGCGTGTCATGACGGATTCGACGTGTCCGGCGACCTGTCCGCGGTGCTGGTCCGGGCGGCCGAAGTGGACGCGCTGCTGGTGATCGCGGTGCCGATGCCCGCCGTCGAATACCTGCTGGCCGACATCGCCGCGCTCGCGCCCGGGTGCCCGCTGACCGATGTGGTGAGCGTGAAGGGGCCGGTGCTGGCCGCGGTGCGAAAGCACAGGCTCGAAGCAATGTATGTGGGTGGTCATCCGATGGCCGGGACAGCCGAATCCGGTTGGGCTGCAACCGATTCCGATCTTTTCCGGGATGCGGTGTGGGCCGTCGGGGTGGACGAGGGCACGCGGGTGGAACCGTGGTCACGGGTGGTGCGGCTCGCGTTGGATTGTGGGTCGGTGGTGGTTCCGGTGCTCGCCGGGGAACACGATCAGGCCGTCGCGCGGATCTCGCATCTGCCGCACGTGCTGGCCGAAGCGCTGGCAGCGTCGGGGGCCGCTGGCGGGAAGCTGTCGCTCGGTCTGGCGGCGGGTTCGTTCCGCGACGGAACCCGCGTCGCGGGCACAACCCCAGACCTCGTGCGCGCCATCTGCGAACCGAACGCGACCGCGCTGGGACGGGTGCTCGACGAGGCCATCGAGACACTCGTCACTGCCCGCGACTCCCTGCGCGCGGACGGTCACCTCGGCGCACTCGTCGAGACGGGTTTCCGCGGCCGCACCGCCTACGACGACCGCACGACCTGGGACATCACCGGCATCACGCCCGGCACTGGCGACTGGCTAGGCGAACTTCATCGCGCGGGTGAGAACGGTGGAGTCCTTCGCTCATTGTGAAGGTCGAACCGCGTGCCGGGGGTTCGGCGAACCGCCCCCTCGGTTGCACCGGACCAGTGCCGCGAGCGCTTCCGGGTGCGCGCGGTCACGACGACACCGCTGCGCGCGAACAACCGCTTTGTCAGGCGCGTTCGGCCAGTCCCGGGTAGTCGAGGACGAAGCCTTCCGGGTCGACCGTCAGGGTGGCGCTGGAGACCGGGGACAGGACGTTGATGCCGTCGGCCGCGCTCGAATAGGTGAGCTCGGCCTCCTGCACCAGCAAGTCGGGTAGTCGTACGTAGACGACCGGGACCTGGACGTCGCCGACGGCGTGCTGGAGGCTGAACCGGCGGATCGGCAGGGTGTTGAAGAACGGGCTCAACACCACGTCGACGTCGAGCGCGCCGCCGAAAGTGGAGCGCACGTGGGTGCCGCCGGCGTCGACGAGCCAGTAGTTCTCCTCGTCCCGCGAGATCGAGGCATGACGTTCACCGGCCGCGGTGGTGGTGCGCAGCGACAACCGCCGCGTGGCGCCCGCCTCATCGGTGACCAGATCGTAAGACGCGCTGAACGCCGGGTGCTCGTCGCCAGCACTGCCGATCAGTCGCCCCGCCGCCCTGATCCGATTGCCGTTCACCGTCACGCGCACCGATTCCATGCGGGAGTTGTCGTGGGCACGCCAGGTGAGCACCGCGGGCCACCGGGAGGCCGGTTTGATCTCGGTGGGGCCGTCGGCCGGGCCCGGGGCTGGGGTCGTCACCTCTCTACGGTAAGCGACACCAGCCCCGCCGCTACCCAACACGAGCGCATCACACCAGCGAATCCCGCCATGCGGCGTGCAAGCCGGCGAAGCGCCCCTGGCCCGCGATCAGCTCGGTCGGTGCGCCGTCTTCCACGATCCGGCCACCGTCGAGCACCAGCACCCGGTCGGCAATTGCCACGGTGGACAGCCGGTGCGCGATGATCACGGCGGTGCGGTCGCGCAGCAGCGTCTCCAGGGCGTGCTGAACCAGCCGCTCACCGGGGATATCCAGGCTGGAGGTCGCCTCGTCGAGCACGATCACCGCCGGATCGGCCAGGAACACCCGCGCGAACGCCACCAGCTGACGCTGCCCCGCCGAGAGCCTGCCGCCGCGCGTCCGCACGTCGGTGGCATACCCGTCGGGAAGTCCCGCGACGAACACGTCCAGCCCCACCGCCCGCGCGGCCGCGGCGACTTCGGCATCGGTCGCGTCGGGCCTGCCGAGCCGGATGTTGTCGGCGATGGTGCCGGAGAACAGGTAGGCCTCCTGCGTGATCATCACGACGTGCCTGCGCAGCTCGGCATCGGCCAGGTCGCGCAGATCCACCTCGTCGAGCGTGATGACGCCACCGCTCGGGTCGTAGAACCGGGTGAGCAGTTTGGCCAGCGTCGACTTGCCCGCGCCCGTGGCACCGACCAGCGCCACCACCTGTCCGGCCGGGATCGCCAGGTCGAACTCCGGCAGCACCGAGGTGGTGTTGTAGCCGAACCAGACCTTGTCCATCCGCACCGCGCCGGTCGCGCCAG
This sequence comes from Nocardia sp. IBHARD005, assembly GCF_052814245.1. Taxonomy (NCBI): domain Bacteria; kingdom Bacillati; phylum Actinomycetota; class Actinomycetes; order Mycobacteriales; family Nocardiaceae; genus Nocardia; species Nocardia sp. IBHARD005. The sequence continues at coordinate 242,830 of NZ_CP199935.1, read as the reverse complement.
CCAGGGTGGCCGGGCGTTCGGGTTCGGCGACGGCCGGTTCCTCCTCGAGCACACCGGAGATCTTCTCCAGGGCCGCGGCGGCGGACTGGTAGGAGTTGAACACCTGCGCGAGTTCGTCGAGCGGACCGTAGAACTGGTCGAGGTAGAGCAGGTACGCGGCGAGCACACCGATCGCGAGGTTGCCCTCCATCACCTGCCAGGCGCCGACCAGCAGCACGATCACCGTGGTCAGCTTACCGATGAAATTGGACAGCCCGACGTAGTCGCCCATCCCGCGAACCGCGGTGGTGGTCGCCTGCTGGTACGCCGAGTCCTCGACGCCGAGGACCTCCTCGTTGCGGTGTTCGCGACGGAACGCCTGCACCGCGCGCATGCCGCTCATCGATTCGACGAACTGCACGACAACGCGCGAGATCGCGCCACGCGTGCGCCGATAGCCCGCCCGCTGACGCCGCTGCGCCCAACGCGTCACCAGCACCAGCGGCACGAACCCGATCAGCACGATCGAGGCGAGCAGCGGGTCGAGCCAGATCAGCAGCGCCGCGATGGTCACCACCGAGATCACCGCGCTCAGCGCCTGATTCAGCGCGCCTTCGAGCAGCTCCTGCAGGGCTTCGATATCACTGGTGAGCCGAGTGACGACCTTGCCCGAGGTGTATTTCTCGTGGAACGACACGCTCAACCGCTGCGTGTGCCGGAACGCGCGCACCCGCAGGTCGAACAGCACCCGCTGACTCAGCGACCCGGAGGCCCGCAAGAAGGCGAAGGTGGTGAGCCCCGACAACACCGTCACCGCGACGAACCCGGCGACGGTCGCGATCATCGGCGTCCAATTGCCCTGGCGGCCTTGGCTGATGCCGTGGTCGAGCCCGTAGGCGATGAACAGCGGCAGCGAGACCTTGGCGGCGTTGTCGAGCAGGATCAGGACGAAGGTCGCGATCGCCTGCTTGCGGTAGGGCCGCACCAGATCGAGGAGCAACCGCCGGGATCGCCCGGCCAGCACCAGGTTTCCGGTTCCGGTGACGGTGTCGTCTTCCTTGGCGATACCTCGCCAGTCGGCGGCCAGATCGGATTTCTCCTCCGGCACTGCCTTGTCCGGTGTCACGGTCTCGGTGCTCATGCCTCACCTCCCATCAATTCGCGGTAGTGGCTGCTCGTGCGCAGCAGTTTCTCGTGGCTGCCCTCGGCGACGATGCGCCCGTCGGCGAGCAGGGCGACGCGATCGGCCAGCGCGGCGGTGGACGGCCGGTGCGCGACGAGCAGGGTGGTCGCCCCGGAGAGCACCGCGCGCAGTCGATCTTGCACGCGCTCTTCGGTTTCCACGTCCAGCGCCGAGAGCGGATCGTCGAGGACCATGATCCGGCCGCTCGCCGCGGTCTCGCCGGTGAGCACGGCTCTGGCCAGGGCCAGACGCTGACGCTGTCCGCCGGACAGACTCATGCCCTGCTCGCCGATGCGGGTGTCGAGTCCCCACGGCAACGCGTCGACGAACTCGCTCGCCTGCGCGATATCGAGCGCCTGACGCACATCGGCATCGGTGGCGCGCGAGTCGCCCAGTGCCACGTTCTCGCGCACGCTGGCCGAGAACAGCACCGGTTCCTCGAAGGCCACCGTCACCACCCGGCGCAGCTCGGCCAGTCGCAGGGTGGCGATATCGACGCCGTCGATGGTGATCGAACCGCCGCTGACGTCGTAGAGCCGGGGAATCAGCTCGAGCAGCGCGGTCTTACCGCTGCCCGTCGCGCCGACGAGCGCGACCGTCTCCCCCGGCCGAATCCGCAGCGAGATCTCTTCCAGCACGGTGTGTTCCGGGCCGTCGCCGGATCGCGGGTAGGCGAAGCGGACACGGTCGATGACCAGTTCCCCGTGTAGCGCGGTGGGTAGTTCCACCGGGTGCGCTGGGTCGGCGATGTCGAGCGGGGTGTCGATGATCTCCCAGTAGCGGTCGGCCGCGGTGCGTGCCTCGAACAGCTCCGACAACAGGAAGCCGAGCCAGATGATCGGCCACTGCAGGAATGTGGCCAGCGTGATGCTCGCGACGAGCGTGCCCATCGTCATCGACCCGTGCACCACCGAGTACCCACCCACCCCGAGCGACAACGCGATCGATACGGTCGGCAGGGTCACCAACGCCGCCCACAGCGTCGCATCGAGGCGCACCTTCTCCATTTCGGTGCGCTGCAGTTCGCGCGACAGCGCGGTGAAACGCGAGCCGAAGAACCGGCCACGACCCAGCGCCTTGAGCACCCGGACGCCCTGCGCGGATTCCTGAGCGATGGTGGCCAGGTCGCCGGACTGGTCCTGCGAACGCCGCGAGGCCACCTCGAACCGGCGGACGAATCGCGTGCAGAACAGCGTCAGCGGCAGCGACGTCACCGTGAAGATCAGTCCCACTTGCCAATTCATCGCGAACAGCACGATCAGCCCGGTGGGCATGATCACCCCGTTGACGATGAGGAACGGGCCTGCGAAAGCGACGAACCGCCGCAGCACCGACAGATCGTCGATGGCGCGCGAGAGCAGCTGACCCGACTGCCAGCCGTCGTGGCGGCCGATCGAGAGGGCCTGTAGCTGCGTGAAAAGCTTGGCGCGCATGGTGATTTCGAACATCGTCGAAGGCTTGGACACCAGCCATCGCCTGCCCCACATGCCGAACGATTCGAGCGATCCGAGCAGAAAGATCAGTGCCACCGGGGCCAGCAGACCGACGAAATCCCGCCGCGCGATCGGCCCGTCGATCACCCGCGCGATGACGAGCGGAATCGCGATCGCGGTGCTCGCGGTGACGATCGCCAGCGCGTTGGCCAGCAGCAGCGGCACCCGGTATGGCCGGAGAAAGGGCAGAAATCGCCACAGCGACACCATTCCCCTGCTCGACCGCGGCGCTGGCCGCTCCGATCTGTCGGCCTCCGATTCGGCGGCCGCCAGCTCTGATGTGACAGACAAAACTCCCCCTTGATGCCCGGTTGGCTGGTTGGTTTCCGCCAACGGTCGCCTGGTGATGTTCGCACCGGGGTCCGACAGGTTCGGCCCTTCAAGAGTCCCAGAGCACCCCCACTCCCGGCCACCGATTTTCCTCTCGGCGACACCCCCCACGTCCACCCCCTCCGCGACCGGGCGCCGCACACCGCTTCCGTGCTCGACACCGAGCGAGCCCAACGCCCAACCGAGGGGAGCACTCGGCCCTCTGGAGCGCTCGTTCGCGGTCGGCCCGCAGTTCAGTGGCCCGATACAATGCGGCAGGCGCGAATATCGGCCGCCGAACAGCGGGTCGATCATGGGCCGCGAACTCGAGCGCGCCCGCGCTCCAAAGACACAGGGGTCGTTGATGCGGATGGTCGGGTTGTTCGCCGGGATCGGCGGGCTCGAACTCGGTCTGAGCAGGCATGGCTGGGCATCGGAGCTGCTGTGCGAGATCGACCCCGGCGCCCAGGGCGTGCTCGCCGCTCGTTTCCCCGATACTGACCTGCACGGCGACATCACCCGCCTGCGTTCCCTCCCCGCGGGCACCGAGCTCGTCGCGGCCGGTTTCCCCTGCCAGGATCTCTCGCAAGCCGGGCGCACCGCGGGCATCACCGGTCGACGATCGGGCCTGGTGGACGAGGTGTTCCGGCTGGTTCGCAGGCAGCGCGGGCCGCGGTGGTTGTTGATCGAGAATGTCCCGTTCATGCTGCAGCTGGGTCGCGGTGCGGCCATGCGCCACATCACCGCGGCGCTCGAGGAACTCGGGTACGCCTGGGCGTACCGGGTCGTCGACGGGCGCGCGTTCGGCTTACCGCAGCGGCGTCAGCGCGTGCTGATGCTCGCTTCGCGCACCGAGGACCCCCGCCAGGTGCTGTTCGGCGACGACGCCGGCCCCCGCGACTACGGCGACCCTGACCGCGATCCGTGTGGTTTCTACTGGACCGAAGGTGTGCGTGGCCTCGGCTGGGCGGTGAACGCGGTGCCGACCCTCAAAGGTGGTTCCGGGCTCGGCATCGCCAGTCCGCCCGCGGTCCGGCTGCCCGCGGGCGAGATCGTGACGCCGGGGATCGTCGACGGTGAGCGATTACAGGGCTTCGACGCCGACTGGACCGCCCCCGCCCTCGACGTTCCTGGCGTTCGCCACGGTCATCGCTGGAAACTGGTGGGCAACGCGGTGAGTGTGCGGATGGCGAACTGGGTCGGTGAACGCCTGGCCGCACCGTCGGATCCGCTGACCGTGGGCGAGCCGATCGCCGCGGGCCAGCCCTGGCCGAGCGCCGCCTGGGGTCACGCGGGCGTCGTGCACCGCGTTCCCCTCTCGACCTGGCCGGTCCACGAGCCCTACGAGGACCTGAAGAACTTCCTCACCGAGCCTCGCTTGCTCTCCCCCCGCGCGACCGCGGGATTCCTGCGGCGCACCGAGATGGGAAACCTGCGCTTCCCGCCCGGATTCCTCGACGATGTCCGCGACCACCTCGACCGCATGGGCGGCTGGGCGGCATGAGCGCGCGGCGGGCCGCCGGCCGGGAATCACCCGAGGAGGCGGCTGCCTCGTCGCCACCGCCCGCATCAGCTGCGCGCAGGCTGGTGACCGACGCGGCGACAAGCGCGCGTATGTCGAAACAGCGACGCGCGAACACCGCTCCCGAGCTGGCACTACGCCGAGAATTGCACCGCGCGGGCCTGCGCTATTTCGTCGACCGCCCGCCCGTCACAGGCCAGCGTCGTCGCGCGGATGTGGTGTTTCCCCGGCTGCGCATAGCCGTCTATGTCGACGGATGCTTCTGGCATCGATGCCCTGAGCACGCGACCGATCCGAAGAACAACGCGCAGTGGTGGGCGGACAAGCTGGCAGGCAATGTCGCCCGCGATCGGGCCACCGATGCCGCGTTGACGGCGGCGGGCTGGCAGGTCGTGCGGGTGTGGGAGCACGAGGATCCACACACGGCAGCCGAGCGGATCACCTCACTGGTGGAGCGATCCAAGCCCGGCTGACCTGCGATTATTCCTAGATTTTCAGCGACGCCGCGGCGTGCGTTCGGTGCGAACTCGCACCCGTGCGCGCGACGCATCCGTAGCGACGAAGCCGGACACGGCCAGCGCCAGGATCGTGGCGAAACTTGCCAGCGCGATCACATAGCTCATCGAGGACCTCTCCGTTGATTACCAACACCCTGCACGGTGAACCTGACAGCAACCTGTGCGTGCCTGTGATGGGTGATGAAACCACGTCCGCGCTCTCGATGCGCGCCTGGTAGGGGCGTCGAGGCCGGACACGCACAATGGTCGGTGTGACCGAATCCGCACGGCACACCCGTGGCTACTCGTTGCTGATTGCCCTCGCGATCGCGATCGCGGGCCTGTGCTATTCGTCCTGGCTGCTGGAATTCGCGCTGCCGATCGACACCGATCCGGTCAACGACTTCCTCAGTGAACTCGATGCCGAGGGCAAGCCTTATCGCGAGGTGTTCGCCACCGCCGATAAGGTGGCCGGCCTGTTGCTGATCCCGGCCACGCTGGGTGGACTGCTCGTTTTCCAGCGCCGCAGGTTGACCACGATCGGCTGGACAGCCCTGTTGTGTTTCGGCGCGTCCACGATCGCCGACGCCCTGCTCCCGCTCCAAGACTGCGCCCCCGCCGACAGCACCTGCGGCGGCGACAGCGGTGTTCCCGCAACTACACCAACCCCACGCGCTCACGAGCACGCTGGCCGTCACCTCGATCGCGGTGGCGGCGTTCGCGTTCAGCGCCGCCGCCTACCGCTACCACCGCTGGCGAATCCTGCGCGAGTTCGGCGTCGCCGTGCTGGTCCTCGGGTCGGCGGCGACCATCTGGATGATGGTCGCCGACAACCTGTCCGGCTACTACGCACTCGGCATCGCCCAGCGAATCCAAGTCGGCACCATGTCGCTGTGGCTACTCGCCTTGGCCACCGCGGTGCTCATCGAGGCACGCGAGTGGACTACTTGACGGTGATCTTCACCGTGTAGCCGTCGATCTTCGCGGGTAACTTGGTGGTGTCGACCGCGAGCACCTCGCCGGTGTCCTGCACGCCGTTGGGCAGCGTCTTGGGCTTCAAGCCGAACGGTGGCTGTTCGCCCTGGCCGGCGGCCAGGCCGAAGTCGCTGTCGTTGGCGATGTAGATGGTCTTGCCGCCGTCCAGGGTGGCGATGCCTTCGATCTTGTCGTGACCGAAGAACCGGCCCTGCTCGTCGAGCGCGGCGACCAGCGCGGAGAGGTCGAGGTTGCTCTTCTTCGCGACGGGGGTGACGCCCGCCTTGGTCAGCGCGGCGACGGCATCGGCGGTCGGGGTGACACCGATCAGCGTTTCCAGCGGCTTGCCATCGATCAGCAGGCCGCCCTTCTCGGCGGCATAGGTCGCGCCGGGCACGGTGGACTGCGGGCCGACATCGGTCGCGCCCGCGATGTCGATGGTCCAGATCTTCTTGTCCGACTTGGGTGCGAGGTTGCCGTCGCGCTCGTCGACCAGGAAGGTGGTGGCGCTGAGCGCGGTGATCTCCGAGACCGCGACCTTGGACTGCTTCGGGTTCTCCAGCGGGTACAGGAATTCCTTCTGCGCCTTGGTCTTCAGGTCGACGGTCACGATGCGCGCGAACGGCACCTCCTTGGCCGAACCACTCAGACCGGGGGTGTTGAGCGCGCTCTGCACCACGCCGACCAGGGTGCTGCCGTCGGGGGTGATGGTCAGCCCCTCCATGCCCTGATTGGGAGTGCGCAGCGCGATCTCCTTCGGCAGTCCGTTGCCGGGTGCGAGCCGCTCGATCTCTTTGCCCTTGGCGTCGAAATGCACCAGGAACGGACCGTATTCGTCGGAGATCCAGAAGGTGCCGTCGGCCAGTGCGACCAGGCCTTCGGGGTCGATGCCGTGATCGGTGGGCGGCACGACGTTGCCCTGTAGATCCTTGATGGTCTCGCCGGTGCTGGCCGCGGTGTCGACCTGGCCGTTGAACGGTGCGCCCGACGCGCTGTGCAGCTCGATGCTCGACTGCAGCACGGCCCTGGTGCCGACCAGTTTGAACCGGCCGATCTTCGGCACGAAACTCGGTGTCGGCGAGAGCTTTTCATTCTTGGCCGGACCGTCGACGTTCGGGCCGCGGTCGGTGAGTCCGTAGAACTCGTCGGTGCTGCCCGGCACCGAGGTCCATGCCGAGCCGAAACCACTGCCCTGCACCGTGGTGCCGCCGAACTCGCCGAGCACCGGAATGTCGGTGGTGTAGAGGCGAACCGCGTCGGTGGTGGTGACCGTGAACTGGTCGAGACCGGTGTAGCCGGCGCTCGGGGTGTAGACGTAGGCACCGTCGGCGCGGCGGGTGATGTTGCCGTGCTCGGGCTCGAGGCTGACCCCGAGCACCGCGCTGGTACCGGCCTTGGCGACCAGGTCGTCGAGCGAGATCACCAGCGGCTGGTCCTTGCTCGCGGTGAAGCGGGCATCGGGATCCGGCGATGAGCAGCCCGCCACAACGGCGGCAGCGCACAGAGCGGCGGTGAGAGGAAGGAGGCGTAGACCTGGACGTGCGTTCACTTGGCATGCATACCGCCGTGAGCCGACCAGCAGACGACCGGCAAATGAATTGTCCTCCACCGCTCGATGGACCATTCTGGCGACCATGACCACAACTCGGGTGAACATTTCCTCAGCCTCCGATTTCGAAGATGTCGTCGGGTATTCGCGGGCGGTACGGGTCGGCAACCAGGTCGTCGTCAGTGGCACCACGGCCGCCGTCACCGGTGGGGGTGCCGTCGGCGGCGACGACATCGGCGCTCAGACCCGTGAGGTCCTTGCCCGTATCGCCACCGCGCTGGAGCAGGCCGGGGCGAGCGTGCGCGACGTGGTGCGCACGCGCATTTTCGTCACCGATATCGCCCGCTGGCCCGAGATCGCGGCCGCTCATGCCGAGGTGTTCGGCACGATCCGCCCCGCGGCCTCCATGTACGAGGTCACCGCGCTGATCGCCCCCGAGCTGCTGGTCGAGATCGAGGCGGACGCGATCATCGCTGACTGAATCGTCACACGAGCCCGCTCCGGCGATCCGGCGTCGGCAGCCGAAAATGCCGAGTTATCCACAGGTGCAGAGTTATCCACAGGCCGGTTTAGACGCCGCCGTTATCGCCCATGCGCCGGAGTCCGGAGCACTACTGTCGAATCTGTGACCAGCGAAACGGCTACTCCCACCGATCTGCTCGATCAGGTCGCCGCCTCCACCGCGCGCTTCGACACCGCGATCGGCACGCTCACCGATGCGGACCTGGCCGAACCCTCCCTGTTACCGGGGTGGACCCGCGGTCATGTGCTGGCCCATATGTCACGCAATGCCGACAGCCTGCTGAATCTGCTGCTGTGGGCCCGCACCGGCATAGAGATGCCGCAGTATCCGAGCGTCGCCGTCCGCGATGCCGACATCGAGGCGGGCGCACCCCGCCCGCTGACCGTTCAGCACGCCGACTTCACCGCCACCGCACACCGCTGGCAGGCCGTCGCCTCCACCATGCCCGCCGCCGACTGGCAGGCCGAGGTCCGCAATCGCCAGGGCGGCACTCTCACCGCCGACCAGATCCCCTGGATGCGCCTGCGCGAGACCGAAATCCACCACGTGGACCTCGACATCGGCTACACCCCCGCCGACTGGCCCGCCGCCTTCGTCGCCCGCCTACTCCCCGAAACCGTCGCCGATCTCTCCGCCAAACTCCTCCCCGAAGCCACCCCCACCTTCGACATCCAGTCCACCGACATCGATTTCATCGCCACCGTAGGCCCGGGCCGCCCGCACCACACCGTCCTCGGCCCCGCCACCGCACTCTTGGGTTGGCTGGTCGGCCGCACCTCCGGCAGCGACCTGACCGGCCCACTGCCTCCGCTCCCAGCCTGGAAATAGTCCGACCACGCGGGGTCACCTCACGAAAAAATCGACCCCGTATCAACTGATACGGGGTCGATTTCGGTGCGCCCGAAGGGATTCGAACCCCTAACCTCTTGATCCGTAGTCAAGTGCTCTATCCGTTGAGCTACGGGCGCATGGTCTTGCATCTTCAGTTGTACCCAGCGAACTGGGTGTGGCGGAGGCGAGAGGATTTGAACCTCCGGTCCCCGTGAAGGGACAACTCATTAGCAGTGAGTCCCATTCGGCCGCTCTGGCACGCCTCCTGGAGCCTTCTCTTTCGAGGGCACCGGTCCTTGTCGAACCGCCGGGAATGAAGATTACACGAGCAGTCGTAGTAGTCCAAAACGCCTGGTCAATCAGCGTAAATTGCTGTCGAACCAGTCGTAGATACGAGTCTGGGAATCGATGCGAATGGCCGCGGCCGCGTCGTCTTCGGGGTCGGGGCGATCGGCGCGGTGGCTCAGGCCGGGATAGGAGATAGTGAGACTGGCCACATTCGCCTTGGCCGTGGCCTCGCGCAGGCGTTCGACCGCCTCGGGAGGGGTGGCGGGGTCGTCGGCGCCGAACAGGCCGAGCCAGGGGGCTTGGAGGTCGGCGGCGACATCGATCAGGGCGGCGTTCTGATCGGGGAGCGGTTCGGTGATGCCGGGGGCGGACACGCTCACCGCGGCGCCGATCGGGCGGGTGGCGGCGACGAGGAAGGCGGCGGTGCCCGCGCTGTCGAAGCCGAGGACGCCGATGGTGTCGGGGAACACTCCGCGGCCGGTGAGCCAGTCGAAGCCGGCATCGAAGTCGTCGAAGAGTTCCTCGCCGAACACCTCGTGCACGTGCGGGTCGGCGATGCGGTCGAACAGGTGTGGCGCGACGACGATCCAGCCCTCGGCCGACAATGCCCGCATCAGGTCGAGCAGCCGGGGGGAGAATTCACGGGATTCGTGCAGGACGACGATGCCGCCGCGGGCCACCCGTTCGGGCTCGACCACCGTGATCGGCACGGCAGTGCGTCGCGCGACGGCGGCCGTGTCGACATCCACCGGCCGCAAGGGGGCGACGTCGTCATAAGTGCCCGGCATAAACCCAGCGTAGGCGGCAGAACTGGACTTGGGTAGGCCTAGCAGGTCGCGGCGGGCAGATCATCGTAGGGTGGAGGCGTGACCGCGCACATCCGCCCCGACCTCGCCACCATCCCGGCCTACGTGCCCGGCCGTAACCACCCCGATGCGGTGAAGCTCGCGTCCAACGAGACCACCTTCGGTCCGTTGCCGAGCGCGACCAAGGCGATCGCGGAGTCCGCCGAGCTGGCCAACCGCTATCCGGACAATCAGGTCAGCGAGCTGCGCGCGGCGCTGGCCGAGTTCCTCGGCGTCACCGTCGCCAATGTCGCGGTCGGCTGCGGCAGTGTGGCGCTGTGCCAGGAACTGGTGCAGATCACCTGCGACGCGCCCACCGATGAGGTGGTGTTCGCGTGGCGCTCGTTCGAGGCGTATCCGATCGTCACGCAGGTGGGCAATGCGACGGCGGTACCGGTGCCACTGGCCCCGGGCTACCTGCACGATCTGGACGCGATGGCCGACGCGGTCACCGAGCACACCAAGCTGATCTTCGTCTGCAATCCGAACAACCCCACCGGCACCGCGCACGGGCGCGCCGAGTTGGAACGGTTCCTCGATCGCGTGCCCGCGCACGTTCTCGTCGTGCTCGACGAGGCCTACTACGAGTACCTGCGACTGACCCCCGAAACCCGCCCCGACGGCGTCGAGATCGGTCGCACCAGGCCGAATGTCGTTGTGCTGCGCACCTTCTCGAAGGCCTACGGCCTGGCCGGGCTGCGCGTGGGCTACGCGGTGGGCGCTCCCGAGGTGATCGCCGCGCTACTGAAGGTGCATATCCCGTTCAGCGTGAACCGGGTCGCGCAGGTCGCCGCGATCGCCTCGCTGCAGGCGCGCGGTGAACTGCTCGATCGCACCGATGTGCTGGTGACACAACGGCACCGGCTGCGTGACGCGCTGCTGGCCGCCGGCTATGAGGTGCCGCCCAGCGAGGCCAATTTCGTGTGGTTGCCACTGGGCGCGCGCAGTATCGAGTTCGCCGAGGCGAGTGCCCTTGCGGGCGTGCTGGTTCGGCCGTTCGCCGGTGACGGTGTGCGGGTGACGGTCGGCGATCCGCACGAGAACGAGCAGTTCCTCAGCTTCGCCACCGCACCCGAAACGGCGGCCCGATTCCGTTAGTCCCGGACATGGTCAGCATCCCTTGACGTCGGTTTGCGGTGGGATTACCGCGAATTCGAGCACACTGCCAGCACACCGGTCGTAGGCTGGCTCGAAGCTGATTTCGGTATTCGAACAGGACGAATATGCACGCGGCGACGACCGACCGATTACCTGGTCGGCGCGCCACCGGTCGAGTGAATGTGTTCTCGGCGGGCAATCTTCCCGCGTCGGAGGGTGCACCCGCACGGCCACGCACCCCGCTGCCCGACCGGAGATTTACCGTGAACCAAGGCTCTCGCCCCGCTGCCTGCGAAACATTCACCCCCACAGTCTCTTTGGCAGGCGACATCGAAGTCGCCGCGCCACCCTCGGCCGATCTGGATCGCCGGTTGCGTGACTGCGACGAGTTCTTCCGCTATCCCGAACTCGGGCACCTACCCACCCAGCGTCGCCTCGGCGCGCTCGCCGAATTACGCGATACCGGCACCTACACCCAGACCGCCGAGGAGATTCTGATCGGCGCGAAATTGGCGTGGCGCAACCACTCTCGCTGCGTGGGCCGCAAACATTGGCGATCGCTGAAGCTGCTCGATGCCCGCCGAGTTACTTCTGCGCGGGAACTTTCCGAGGTGTGCTGGCAGCATCTGCGACTGGCCACCAATGGCGGCGCGATTCAGTCGATGATCACGGTCGGCCCGACGTCCGAACCCGGCGGTGGTGCCTACCGGGTCGAGAGTTCGCAGCTGATCCGCTACGCCGGTTACCGCAATGGCGACGGCACCGTCACCGGCGATCCGGCCAATATCGCGGCCACCGAGCAGGCGCTGGAGCTGGGCTGGCGTGGGGCGCGAACGCCGTTCGATGTGCTGCCGGTGCTGATCAGCACCCCTGCCGAGGGCGTGCGGTACTTCGACGTTCCGCGCGAGCTGGTGCGCGAGGTCGACCTGATCCACCCCGACTACCCGTGGTTCGCCGCGCTCGGCCTGAAATGGCATGCGCTGCCCGCTGTTTCGAACATGGATCTGGATGTGGGTGGGGTCTGCTATCCCTTCGCCCCGTTCAACGGCTGGTATGTCGGCACCGAGATCGGCGCGCGCAATCTCAGCGACACCGATCGCTACAACATGCTGCCGCTGATCGCCGACATGATGGGCCTGGATACGTCATCGGTGCGGACGCTGTGGCGGGACAAGGCGCTGATCGAGCTCAACCATGCTGTACTACACAGTTTCCGGGTATCCGGCGTGCACATGGTGGACCACCACACCGTGGCCAAGCAGTTCTGCGATCATGTGCAGCGCGAGGAAGCGGCCGGACGCGCGTGCCCGACCGACTGGAGTTGGGTCAATCCGCCCATCTCGTCCGGGCTGACACCCACCTTCCACCGCTACTACGACGCACCCGACCTCGATATTCGACCCAACTTCGTCCGCCGGGACTGAACGCCAGCGGCGGTTCGGCGTGGTCGGACCAGCGACTGGTTTCGCACGGCGGCAGGCGAGCGTAGGGTTCTCGGTACGGGCCGAATCGCCCTGGTCCGGCTCGTTTCGACGAGCGAGGGAGACCGAGATGAGCACCGCGTCCAGTTCGGGATTCGATGCCGATGCACTGCGCCGCGGAATCGAAAGCCGCGATGCCGCAACACTGCTGACGCTCTACGCCGACGATGCCGAGATTCGCATGGTCGACCACCGCGACCAACCCAGCCATCCCCGCGTGATGCACGGCCGCTCGGCGATCAGCGCGATGTTCGACGACGTGTGCGCCAGGGAGATGACCCACTCCCTCGACAGTGTCCTGATCGACGGCGACCACATCGCCTTCGTGGAATCGTGCCGCTACCCGGACGGCACCCGCGTCCTGGCGCACTCGATGGCCAACCTGCGCGACGGCCGCATCGTCGACCAGACGTCGATCCAGGCGTGGGACGGAGAGTAGTCAGCGCCTTCCGGCGCGCCCAGCCTGATCACGAAAGAACATGGGTAACTCAGCGACAACAGCAAATTCGACCCACCGACAAGCCCCCGGCCGCGTCCCCACCTCCCCGGGTACCTGAATCTGGCCTGAATACCCGGAGAGGCGGAACAGCGGAGACGGAGGGATTTGAACCCCCGATGGTGTTACCCATGCTCGCTTTCAAGGCGAGTGCATTCGGCCGCTCTGCCACGTCTCCCTGCCCTGGATCGTAGCTGATCCGCAGATCGGTGGCGGCGTGGGTTCTCGTGCATGGCGCATGCGGGTGGAGGATTACCACCATGTATGCGATTCAACTGAATGGGTTCGGTGGGCCGGAGGTTATGGAGTGGGCCGTGGCGGTCGATCCGGAGCCGGGGCCTGGTGAGGTGCTCGTGGAAGTTGTTGCAGCGGGGGTTAATCGGGCCGATGTGATGCAGCGGAAGGGGTTCTATCCGCCGCCTGCCGGTGCCAGTTCGGTACTCGGGTTGGAGTGTGCGGGGACGATTGTGAAGTTGGGGGCGGGGGTCGAGGACTGGCAGGTCGGGGATCGGGTGTGTGCGCTGCTGGCAGGGGGTGGGTACGCGCAGTTGGTGGCGGTGCCGGTTACGCAGCTGTTGCCGATTCCGGCGGGGATGGATGCTGTCGCGGCCGCTGGATTGCCGGAGGTGGCGGCGACGGTGTGGTCGAACCTGGTGACGACGGCGGGTGTGCAATCGGGGCAGCTGGTGCTGATTCATGGTGGCGGTGGTGGGATCGGGACGCACGCGATCCAGGTGGCACGGTGGCTCGGGGCGCGGGTCGCGGTGACGGCCGGGTCAGACGAGAAGTTGGCCAAGTGCGCCGCGCTCGGGGCGGAGATCTTGATCAACTATCGGACCGAGGACTTCGTGGCGGTGGTCGCGAACCAGGGTGGCGCCGACGCGATCCTCGACAATATGGGCGCGAAGTATCTGGAGCGGAATGTGGCGGCGCTCGCGCCGCACGGGCAGCTGGTGGTGATCGGGATGCAGGGCGGCGTCAGCGGGACACTGAATATCGCCGCGCTGCTGAGCAAGTGGGGCACCGTCCACGCGACCAACGTGCGCAGCCGGCCGAGATCGGGGCCGGGAAGCAAGGCCGAGATCGTCGCGGCGGTCCGCGCGCAACTGTGGCCGCGGGTGGTCGCGGGCGAGATCGTGCCGGTGATCTCCGCCGAATTGCCGGTCACCGAGGCGGCCCGCGCGCACGAGATGCTCGACGAATCGCAGACCTTCGGCAAAGTGATTCTGCGGGTGCGGGAGTGAAACTTCGCTGAGCGGACACAAATCGCGGTAATAGTCGAAAATTCGACCTTTTCGACAAGAAGTGAACGACCAGCGCAGGTTATTCGAGCGAACTGAGGACGCGGCCGAGCTGGTCGATCTCGTAGCGGGTCGTATAGGGCGCCAGACCGATCGTCACCGCACCGCCCTCATCGTTCACACCGAGCGCGTCGAGCAGCCTGCTCCCGCCGTGTACACCGCTGACCGTGCCGATCCTGGCATCGGCCAGCTTGGCCGCCACCTTCTCCGCCTGCATCCCGGCCATGGTGAAACTGACCGTCGGGATGCGGGTGGAGGCGCGGCCGATCACAGTGAGGTTGTCGACCTTCTCCAGCACCTGCATGAGGTGGTCGAAGAGCTGGTCGTGGTAGTCCTGCAGCGAGGTGATCGACATCTCGAGGCGCTCGCGGCGGGTGCCGGCGGCGCGTTCGTCGAGTCCGGCGAGGAAGTCGATCGACTCGGTGAGCCCGGCGAGAAGCGCGTACTGATGCCCGCCCACTTCGAGGCGTTCAGCACCCTTGGCATAGGGGTTGAGGGACATCGAGGGGATGCGGTCGAGGAATGCGGGGTCGCGGAAAACCAGCGCACCCACCTGCGGGCCACCCCACGACGGTGCGCTCAGCGCGACCACGTCGGCATTGAGTTCGTCGATGTCGATCAGCGCGTACGGTGCCGCGCCGAACGCGTCGGCCACCAGCAAGCCGCCCACGTCGTGCACGCGGTCGGCCGCCACCCGGACACCGGGCGCCGAACCCACGATCGGCGAGGCCGCGGTGAGCGCGACCAGGCGCGCGGTGGGGCCGATCAGCTCCTCGAACTGCCATGACGGCATCTCACAGGTCTCGATCTCCACCTCGGCCCAGCGCACATGCGCGCCGTACCGGTTGGCGATGCGCAGCCACGGGGCCACGTTGGCCTCGTCGTCCAAGCGGGAGAGCACGATGCCGGTACCGAGCCCGAGGCGTGAGCTCAGCGATTCGGCCAGCCAGGCCAGCAGTACCGCGCGATCGGGACCGAGCACGACGCCGGCCGGATCTCCACCGACCAGATCGGCGACCGCTTCCCTGGCGGCGTCGAGGATCGCGCCGCTGCGCGATGCCGCACCGTGGCGGCCGATATGGGAAAACGAGGAGGTGCGGAAACCCGTTGAGACGGCACGCGATACCGAATCGGGAACCAGCATCCCCGCCTGCGGGTCCAGATGGATCCAGCCGTCGCCCAGGGACGGTATCAGGCCCCGAACCCTCGCGACGTCATAAGTCATGGTGGCCACTTTAAGGGCAGGGAGCCTCCCGGTGTAACCGCGTAGGGGTTTTAGCGCGAACCCGACACACACGCAATGATGGGGATATGACGCACTCGGAGGATGTCCCCGAATCCATCGTCGTGATCGGTCCCGACGGCCGTCCACTGACCGTGCCCGCCGACGCCGACAACGGGTCGGCGTTCACCGCGCAGGTCGTTCCCGACGACGAGAAGGCCGCGAGCGAGTCGGAGTCGCTCACCGACATGGTCGAGCAGCCCGCCAAGGTGATGCGCATCGGCACGATGATCAAGCAGCTGCTCGAGGAGGTTAGGGCCGCACCGCTGGACGACGCCAGCCGCACGCGTCTCAAGGAGATCCACAAGTCCTCGGTCCGCGAGCTCGAACAGGGCCTGGCCCCGGAACTGCGCGAGGAACTCGAACGCCTCACCCTGCCCTTCACCGACGACTCGGTGCCATCGGACGCGGAACTGCGCATCGCCCAGGCTCAGCTCGTCGGCTGGCTGGAGGGCTTGTTCCACGGCATCCAGACCGCGCTGTTCGCCCAGCAGATGGCCGCCCGCGCCCAGCTCGAGCAGATGCGCCAGGGTGCGCTTCCGCCGGGAATGCACGCGGCGGACTCCAAGGCAGGCGGCCATGTGGGCGGCGGTCAGTACCTCTAAGACCCCGCAGCGGCCAGCGGCCGAAACCGCCGAACACCCGGCGGCGGTCCCCGGCCGCAACCGCCGAAGGCGGGTTCGCGGCCCCGCCTCGATCTGGACTGACCGGAGGGTGCGACGAAGGAGTACCCGGAGGGAGGGAAGATCGAGGCAACCAGGGCCGCGAACACCCGGCGCCAGCCGGGAAACAACACTGTAAGGTCGGGGACCGTGCCCGCCGCTGCCGCTCGTCCCGAATCGGTCTCCGATGAGGCTGACGTGCGTACCGAAGAGAGCCCCGTGCATTCCGAAGACACTCCCACCGGCGCAGAGCTAGCCGAAGCCGCCGCTGCCGAGCACACCACCGACGCGCCGCTGCTGGTGAAGACGCCGATGGTGTCGGATTCGCAGACCTTCGGGCGTGCGTTCAAGGACATGCGCGACGGTCTACATCAGCGCGAGCTGTGGTTGTCGCTGGGCTGGCAGGACATCAAGCAGCGCTATCGGCGTTCGGTGCTCGGTCCGTTCTGGATCACCATCGCGACCGGTTTGCAGGCGCTGGCGATGGGGCTGCTGTATTCGACGCTGCTGGATCAGCCGATCAGCGAATACCTGCCGTATGTGACTGTCGGTCTGATCGTGTGGAACGTCATCAGTGCCTCGATTCTCGAGGGCTCCGATGTGTTCATCGCCAATGAGGGACTGATCAAACAGTTGCCCTCGGCGCTGAGCGTGCACGTCTATCGCCTGGTCTGGCGCCAGTTCCTGTTCTTCGTCCACAATGCGGCGATCTACGCGGTGCTGGTGGTGGCGTTCTCGATCTGGCGTGATCTGGACTTCTCGATCCTGCTGGTGATCCCCGCGATCCTGCTGCTGTTCCTCAATGCCATGTGGGTGACGATCGTGTTCGGCATCTTCTCCACCCGCTACCGCGATATCGCCCCGATCCTCGGCTCGATGACGCTGATGCTGTTCGTGCTGACCCCGGTGATGTGGTCGACGAAGGCGCTGGAGAACTCGGTCGGCGGCGCGGGTGACCGAGCCAAGCTCCTCGAGATCATCCCCACCTACCACTACCTGGAAATCGTGCGCGCTCCCCTGCTCGGTGAGCCCTCGGAATGGCATCACTGGGCGGTGGTCATCGCTATCACCGTCGTCGGCTGGGCCGTCGCGATCCTGGCGCTCAAGCAGTACCGTGCCCGCGTCCCGTACTGGGTTTAGGAGCAGTTCTCGATGAGCCGTGTGAGTATCGAAACCCATGAGGCGTGGGTCGAGTTCCCGATCTTCGACGCCAAGTCGCGGTCGCTGAAGAAGGCGTTCCTCGGCAAGGCGGGCGGCGCTATCGGGCGCAACAGCTCCGATGTGGTGGTGGTCGAGGCGCTGCGCGACATCAACCTGTCGCTCAAAGAAGGCGACCGGGTCGGCCTGGTCGGCCACAACGGCGCGGGCAAGTCGACACTGCTTCGCCTGCTGTCGGGCATCTACGAACCCTCGCGCGGCAGTGCGCGCATCCGCGGCCGGGTGGCCCCGGTGTTCGACCTCGGCGTCGGCATGGACCCGGAGATCTCCGGCTACGAGAACATCATCATCCGCGGCCTGTTCCTCGGGCAGACGCGCAAGCAGATGATGGCCAAGATCGACGAGATCGCCGATTTCACCGAGCTGGGCGAATACCTGTCGATGCCACTGCGCACCTACTCCACCGGCATGCGGGTGCGGCTGGCGATGGGTGTGGTGACCTCGATCGACCCCGAGATCCTGCTGCTCGACGAGGGCATCGGCGCGGTCGACGCGGAGTTCATGAAGAAGGCCCGCACGCGGCTGCAGTCGCTGGTCGCGCGGTCGGGCATCCTGGTGTTCGCCAGCCATTCCAATGAATTCCTCGCCCAGCTCTGCGATACCGCGATGTGGATCGACCACGGTCAGATCCGCGAACAAGGCGGGATCGAGGAGGTTGTGCGAGCGTATGAAGGGCCCGAGGCGGGTAATCACGTGGCACAGGTGCTGCGCGATCTGGAAACCGAGGGCGCTGACGGCGCGGCGGGCGAGAAGAAGCTGGAGCAGAATCAGGTATGAGCGGTCAACGTGACGAGGCTGCCCCGGCTGCCGTGCCGGGTGGGTTCAGCATGACCGACCGCCTCGAGGCGACCGCGGCACCCGTCGAACCCGCCGCCGCCCCGGCCGATGACGCGGTGCTGCCCGACGAACCGGCGCCCGCGCAGATCGTCGCGCTGGCTGACGACGCGGAACTGCCCGCGGGCGCCGAACCAGCCGACATCACGACCGACACCGGCCCGAACGCGCGGATCATCGCGGTGGTCGTCACGCACAAGCGCCGTGAGCTGCTCGCCGAGTCGTTGAAAGTGCTTGCCTCGCAGTCACGTCCGGTCGACCATCTGATCGTCGTCGACAACGCCAACGAGGACGCGGTGGCCGAGTTGGTCGCGCAGCAGCCGATCGAGGCCACCTACCTGGGCTCACGCCACAACCTCGGCGGCGCGGGCGGTTTCGCGCTCGGCATGCTGCACGCGCTCACCCAGGGCGCGGATTGGGTGTGGCTTGCCGATGACGACG
This sequence comes from Nocardia sp. IBHARD005, assembly GCF_052814245.1. Taxonomy (NCBI): domain Bacteria; kingdom Bacillati; phylum Actinomycetota; class Actinomycetes; order Mycobacteriales; family Nocardiaceae; genus Nocardia; species Nocardia sp. IBHARD005. The sequence continues at coordinate 224,023 of NZ_CP199935.1, read as the reverse complement.
GGCGCCCCGACGGGCCCGAAGTGCTTGCGACACTGATCGATTGCGCGCGCAGGCACAACCTGGTCGAGGTGTCGCCGGTGGTCTGCGATATCGACGAACCGGATCGTCTCGCGTTCCCGCTGCGCCGCGGTGTGGTGTGGCGGCGGCTGCGTTCGGAGCTCGGTGACGAGGACTTCCTGCCGGGTATCGCCTCGCTGTTCAACGGCGCGCTGATCTCGGCGAAGGCCGTCGACCTGATCGGCGTGCCGGATCTGCGGCTGTTCGTGCGTGGCGACGAGGTGGAGGTGCATCGCCGCTTGGTCCGCTCCGGGCTGCCGTTCGGCACCTGCCTGCAGACCGCCTACCTGCATCCCAACGGCGCCGAGGAATTCAAGCCGATCCTGGGCGGGCGCATGCACACCCAGTACCCGGACGATCCGGTCAAGCGCTACTTCACCTATCGCAACCGCGGCTACCTGATGTCGCAGCCCGGTATGCGCAAGCTGTTGCCGCAGGAGTGGATCCGGTTCTCCTGGTTCTTCCTGGTGACCCGACGTGATCCGGCGGGTCTGCGTGAATGGTTCCGGCTGCGCTCGCTCGGCCGCAACGAGCAGTTCGGCAAGCCGGACAGCTAGGGCAGCCTGACGGGGAGGCCCGGAGTGAACTGCGGCCCTCGATCACCTTTCTCTCCCGCGATGGTCAAACGATGGTTGGCGCGAATCGACGGCAGTAGCTGACCGCAGGGACACTGTCACGGCGCGGACTCAACCGCGATCAAGACCGGTCCGTTACGGCGATAGACCTCCGTGACGCGGTCATTCCCGGACTGAGCCTCGGTCTCGAATCGCCATCCGGTCACACAGACCATGTCTGTACCTGCACCAGACCCTCCGCGTGAAACATGACGTACGTCACATCAAGTTCGTCATGTCACGGAGGAATTATGACAACCGAACCTGCGATGGTGCGCGGCCGACTGTGTCGTTGCAGTCCACCAACCACGCTAGAGAACGATATGAACGACCGCCGCAACAGGCGGCCGCGCATGGGCAGGACCGTTGCCGGTGGTCTGTTCGTCGCCGCAGCCTGGCTGGCATTGGGCGCAACGACCGGCACACCCCAGGCCGACGCCGCGCCGACCGCAGGCCCGAGCAATGGGGTCACGCAGAAACCGGTGAAGCCGGCGAAGCCGACCGGGGCATCGAAGCCGGCGAAGCAGACCGGAGCAACAAAGCAGACGAAGCAGACCGGAGCAACGAAGCCGGCGAAGCAGACCGGAGCAACGAAGCAGACCGGAGCAACCGGTAGGTCTGATGCAACCGGAAAGACCGCAACCACCGGAAAATCCAAGAAAGCAACCAGCCCCACCAACGAATCCAAGGTAGCCGGAACAACCAGGAAGACACCCGGTGACCGGTCGAATCGGTCTGTCATACAGCAAGGTAAGCGCGCGCTCGACCAGGCTTCTGACGCGCGATCCGACGTGCGCCAGGTAGCTGGTCGCGAACCGCTCCCGGAAGGGAAGTCTCGACCGGGAGCAGTCATCGGCGCGGTCCGTAATGGCGCCGGAGCGGCCACGAACGGGCTCCGGGCGTCGGGTCCAGCCGCCGCTCGCTATACCACCGTCCGCGACAGCGTCGAGAAAGCCGCCAAGAAGATGCCCGGCGGGCGGGTTGCGGGTCAGGCCGCGGCGGCCTCGGGCCGTGGTATCGCAATGGTTGCCCAGCGTGCGGGACATTCCGGCAGCCGCGTGGCCGGCGCAACACCGAACCCGGTGAAAAATGCGGTGGCCCGGATCACTCCTGGGGGTGCAGGCCGGGTGCCCGGCCAGATCCAGGGCGCTGTCCAGGCCGGTCGCGACGCCTATCGCGCCGCCAAGGTAGCCGATCAGCTGGCCGGCCCACGCGCGAAGATCTACAGCAACGGCTTGGCGGCCAAGGATGCCCGCAGCCGGGTCCGCAGTGGCGAGGGTGGCCGGATCGCGGCCGCCCGCGACTATGCCTCCGCCCGCACGGCTCAGTTCGGTGGTGCGGTCGACCTCGCCCGAGCAGCCAAAGATAGCCGTAAGGGAATTCCTGCCGCAGTCCGGACCGCTGACCGCGCCGAGCGCGCCTACAGTGGCGTGGTACGCCCCGCGGTAACACGGATATCCACCAAGGCCCAAGGTCCCGCACGCACCGTGACCCGCGCGGCGAGCGGGACTGCCGCCCGTCTCGGCGGGGCAGTGTCAAGCGTTACCCGGCGAGGCAGTAACAGCACAAATGGCGCGGTCGCTGCACCCAAGGGATCCAAGGTGCAGCGTGGGAACCCCAGGCTCAACCAGGCCGCTACAAGTAAGCCTGTTACTACGGGGCTGAAGTATCTGGGTCGCGCAGGCGTCGCCGGCACACTCGTGGCGGGGGGATATGAGCTCTCCCGCGGTGCGCCGGTTCCGGAAACGGTCGGCAAGACCGGCGGTGCATTGGCGGGCGGTCTCGCCGGGGCCAAGATCGGAGCAGCCGTCGGGTCGTTGGGCGGACCTGCCGGTGCCGTCGTCGGCGGGGTGGCCGGTGCTGTGGTCGGCGGGGTTGTCGGATCGAAGGCCGGTGCAAAGATCGGGGGCGCGATACGCCGAGCGTTTGATTGATTCAAAGAAGGCCGGTCCGCCCACGAACGAGTGGGCGGGCCGGCCTCGTTCTCGTGGTTCTTCCCGGTGACCCGGCGCGACCCGGCCGGGCTCGAGGAATGGTTCCGGCTGCGCTCGCTCGGGCGCAACGAGCACTTCGGCAAGCCGGACCAGGCCCGGGCTAGTTCCTTCTGGGAACGACGCGCCGTTGCGGCCTACGCTGCGGATCGTGACCTCGAGAAAGAGTTTCGCATCCGCCGCCGCGACCGTGCTCGCGGGCGCCGCGCTCTGTCTCGCCGCACCCGGCACCGCCAAGGCCGCCGACCCGTGCCAGCTCGGCTGGTCCAATGTCGGCCCACGCTCCTGCGTGATGAACGAACTACGGACCGCCCCGGTGGCGACCCTCGGTCACGGCGTCTGCATCGGCATCCTGAACGTGGCGGGCACGGCGTTCGACGGCCCGCTCATGGCCCCGAGCGTGGCACCCGGCGCCACCAACAGCATCGCCCTGCGCGTGTCACAGGGCTTCTCCCCACTCGGCAACTGGGCGCCCACCCTGCTTGCCTGTGATGTGAACGTCATCGTCGACTGGAAGAACCTGGACAGCGGCGCCGCCGGCTCGGTGACCCGCTTCATCCCGGCTGGCAGCACCAGCACCTACCCCGTGCAGGACCTGATGGTCGGCACGGGTCCCGGCCGGGTCCAGCTCACCATCCGCACCGACAAGGCCAACATCCCACAGTCGACGGAGGTCTTCGTGCGCTGATCCTCGCCGCTGGTCGGGGCGTGATCGTAGCGGCCGGAAAATAGGTTGCGGGGTCCCGCCGTGGTCGGGCAGTGTGGATTCGAACGTTGGAGAGGAGGTGGATGTCCGTGAGTACACACGTGTGGATTGCCGTGACCGGGGGGCGTGAGTGCGCGCCCGCCCAGGTCGCTCCGGACATCACCTCTGCTCGCTGAACCCGTCGTTCGGGTTCGGCACCCGACGAAGGATTCCCCATCATGGTCGACTACGACCTGCTCGTCCCTTACGGCTGGACCGAAGCCGTAGCTGCTGAATATCTGCCGCTGGTCGGCGATCTCGTTCCTGCTCGCATCGTGCGGATGGATCGCAGTGAATGCGATGTGGTCACGCCGAGCGGACCGGCGAGAGCCTCCTGCCCGCGCGACATCACCGGACTGTGTACCGGTGACTGGGTCGGTATCGATGCCGAAGCCACTGTGCGACAACTGCTCCCACGGCGCTCGGCGATCATGCGATCGTCGGTGTCCGGGCGTTCGGTGGCTCAGGTGCTGGCCACCAATGTGGATACCGTGCTGATTTGTTCGGCCGCCGACGGCGATGTCGATCTGGGGCGGATCGAGCGGATGCTCGCGCTCGCGTGGGAGAGCAACGCTCAGCCGGTGGTCGTGCTGACAAAAGCCGATGCAGCGGAATATCTTCCGCTCGATGAAGTGCGTGCGGTGGCGCCTGGCGCAACGGTTGTCGCCGTGAGTGCCGCTGCCGCGGTCGGTCTCGAGGTGCTCACCGCGGTGCTCAGCGGCACGGTCGCCCTGATCGGACCGTCCGGGGCGGGCAAGTCCACCCTCGCCAACGCACTACTCGGCGCGGAAGTGTTCGCCACCAACGCCGTTCGCGCGGTGGACGGCAAGGGAAGGCACACCACCGTGCATCGCGAACTGCGACCGCTCCCCGGCGGCGGCACCCTCATCGACACCCCCGGCCTGCGCGGCATCGGCCTCTACGATGCCGCCGACGGCATCGGCAAGACCTTCAGCGACATCGAATCCCTCGCCGCTGATTGCCGTTTCGCCGACTGTGCCCACGAAACCGAACCCGGCTGCGCCGTCCAAGCCGCCCTCGCCGACGGCACCATCACCGAACGCAGGCTGACCAGCTATCGCAAGCTGGCCAGGGAGAACGAGTGGATGGCCGCCCGCACCGACAAACGCCTGGCCGCCGAACGCGAACGAGTGTGGCGAGATATCTCCAAGCAGCACCGCAAGCAATATCGCGAACGCGGCCGTCGCTGAGGTCACCGCTCGGCCTGTCGTAGATCACGACATCATGGCGCGGGCTACGGTGCTGCGGTGATCCGAATCAGGGTCGCTACGGCAAGCCACCTCACCTCGGCCACACCGCCGATAACGCGTGCTGGACAATTGATCACCAGGCCACCAGGGAGACATCGCCCGAGAGCGAAAATCCCTGATGGCCTGATGATCTTGATCTGACGTGTTCGTTTCGGGATACGGTGGCCTGGGCGAGGTCGATGAGGTAGTCGATGGTGCCGGAGTCGGAGCCGAAGTGGCTGCCGGCGTAGTAGCGGTAATTCACCATGAGGCGGCCGTCGTCGACAGGTACCGCGAGCGCGGGCGGGTCTCCGCTCGTGACCAACTGTGGTCGATCGACAGCAGGCCGCCGATCGTGCGCAACTCGCTGCCGGACAGGGCCAGGGTCCAGCGGTTCTCCGGACCGTGGCCGAGGTATTCCTTGACATAGATCGTCCGGAATCGCGCGGTGATCACCCGGCCGTCCGGCAGCAGGATGAACGGCACCTCGCCTTCGGCGTACAGGCCACCGGGCTGCGGATCGTCGCGGAGTTCGGTGTGCCACATATCGTTGAGTCGCGGTGCGGGCCAGCCTTTTTCGGCGGCCTCCGCACGCAGGGACGACCAATGCTCGGCACGGCGCCGCTCGTAGGCGAAGTCGATGACCTCGGCGCCGAGATAGCGCTCCACTGTCGTGAACACATCCGGGCCGGCCTGGTTGGGCTCGTTCACCGGCACTCCGGCTGCGCGCGCTACCTCCTGCAATCCGGCCAGGAGGGCGGCGCCCGCACCGGTGCCGCGCGCCGTCTCGGTGATCGAGAACTCCGAGATCCGTAGCCCGCCCGGCCCCCACGCGGCCGGTTGGAACAAGTCGTAGGTCGCGAAGCCAACTGGTGTTTCGGCGTCGACGATCAGCAGCACCGGCCGCCCGGCTTGTTCGGCTACCCGCCGCACGCGACGCACGATATCGGCCGGACGGCGCACCTCGAAGTGCGCGTGCAATTCGGTGAGCAGTCCGTCGGCCGCCTCCGCGTCAGCGGCGGAGGCGGGCCGGACGAAACGGGTCATAACTCAGCTCGGGTCGATGCCGTACAGACGCGCCCAGTTCTCACGACTCGTGAGTTCCGGTACGGCACTGCGGTATTCGGCCTGCAACGCGGGCAGTTGCTTGCGGAGCTTGCGCAGGGTGCGGTAGGTGCGGATGAGCAGGGCGCGGGCGCGGGCCTTGTCGCGACGGCGCACGCGGACGCCGGACTGGGAGGCATCGGTGACGACCACGTGGTCGAACAGGCCGATGTGCCACCAGTGCGCGTCCTCGCGGGTGACCCCGATGATGCCGGGCTGGGTGCGGCCGGTCCACTGGGCGATCGCGCGCTTGATCAGCACCAGGGTGACGCGGCTCGGTTCGCCGCCGGCCCGGCGCACGGAGATCTCGGCGGAGTTCACCGGCGGGGTGGCCGCGGGGTGCTTGATGGTCTCGGGGTAGTCGTTGCGAGTGCTGCGGGCGGCGGCCAGCGCGTCGATACCGCCGTCGCGCAACGCCTTCGGGCCCTTCATGAAGTCCTCGATGCCCTGCAAGGTGGTGTGCACGAGGCCGTACTGCATGGCGACGAGGTGCTCGGCGATGGAGCGGAAGAACTCGCGCGTGATCGCCTTGCCGTCGAGATCGGTGTGCAGGGCGCCGACGATGAGCGAGTTACGGGTGGAGAAGTAGCGCGCCCAGTCGTCGTAGTCCTTCCAGTAGAAGTCGGCGTGCCAGACGGCGGCGTTGGGCAGGGTGACGGTGACGAAACCGTGCTCGCGCGCCCGGATGCCGTACTCGACGTCGTCCCACTGGAAGAAGATCGGTACCGGCAGGCCGATCTTGGCGACTACCTCGGCCGGGATCAGGCAGGTCCACCAGGCGTTGTAGCCCGCGTCGACCCGACGCTCCTGGTTCTTCTTGAGCATGGAGGTGTTGCGCAGCGCCTTCGGCACCTTCTGGCCGTGCTCGAGCTCGTGCAGGTGCACTTCCTCCGCGCCGACATTGAGGTAGTCCGGGTTCAGGAGGAACAGCATCTGCGCGCCGACCAGGGTCGGCTCCACGGTCAGGTTGGCGAACGCCTGCAGGCGCAGGACGGTCTCGGGCTCGCAGAGGATGTCGTCGTCCATCAGGATGACGTCGGCGTGCTCGTTGGCCGCCGACACCTCGTACAGGCCACGGGTGAAGCCGCCCGCACCGCCGAGGTTGGGCTGACGGATGTAGCGCAGCTTGTCGCCGAAATCGGGACGGACCTGCTGGAACAGCGGACGGTCTTCGACCAGGTCGGTGCCCTGGTCGACGACGTACACCGCGTCGATCGCGGCAAGCACGGTCGAGTCCGAGGCCAGCGCGGCGACGGTGTGCGCGCAGTCCTCGGCCCGGTTGAAGGTGCAGATCGCGATGGCGACCGGGCGCACCTTCTCGGGCGCCTGCGCGGTCCAGGCGAGCTCGGTGATCGCGAGTTCGCCCCCGACGGCATCGAACTCGAGCCACAGCGCGCCACCGTCGACATACTGATCCAGCGGCGCGGTGAGCGAGACGTACCCGCTGCTGGTCGCCACCAGCGAGGCGATGATCCGGCGGTGCCCGGCGATATCGGAGGCGACCAGACGCACATTGGCTTTCCCGCCGACCGTCAGCTGAGCGCCGACCGACACCTCGGTGACAGTGGTCCAGCGCTGCCAGTAGCTGGCGGCGAGCCGACCGAAGTAGGTATTGGTATGCGCGGTCGCACCCTTGGGCAGGTGCAGCGAGTGCCGCTCGCGGACCGCGGCACCCCCCTTGACGACGGCATAGAGGTCGTCGCTCACCCGCGCCGACGGTCCGGTGAAGATGCCTCGGGCCAGCACGAGCCGCTCGGGCGCTGAGTGTTCGCCCCGCAGCGATGCGGGCGCGGCCTCGCGCCGATCGTTCGATTCGGTCACGGCTTTGGTAGCCGACTGCTCCATGAAGTCCTCGAAATTCTCGGTATCGACTGCGCCGGCGCAGGGAGTCACGTGAAAGTGGGCGTCGCGGCGGGCGGGGCGAGGATATCAATCGCCCGGCGCCCTCGCGTGGTCAGTGAGGTGTAGCCGCACCCCGCGCGTGTTGCTCACCGCTTGCCGATGAGCCGGTGAAAACGAACTTGCTGTAGGCCCAATAGCGGAATACGACCGCCATGGTCTGGCCGATAACGGTGGCGGAAATGTTGTCCGCCAGCGGTGACGACAGGTCGAGCACATAACGGGAAAACCCGAGGCAGCCGAGTTGCAGGAGGATCGCTGCCACATTGACGATCGCGTACAGAAGATATTCCCGACCGGGGCTGTCGGACTTGCGATGGGAGTAGGTCCACCACTTGTTCCCGAAGTAGGTAACCACCGTCGCCACCACGATCGCGATGATCTTGGCGAGCAGCGGCGAGTGATAGAGCACACCCTCGGAGAGGGAGAATCCCCCATCCCAGAACACCAACAGGTTGTAAGTCCCCGCGTCGACGAGAAACCCGATCGCCCCGACAACAAGGAACGCCGCACCCTGCCGCAACCCCGCTACCACCTTCGACACGAAGGGAACAGCAGGCGGTTCAACTGATTGCGACACGCCCCTGACGGTAGCCAACCACCACCCCGACCCCTAGGGAGGGTCGGCCACGAAGTGGCCGGTTCGCGGCCGGGTCGCCGGTTAGCCGCCGTTGCGCAGGCGACGAAGGAGCAAGCAACGGTGGCTAACCGGCGACCCCTCAGGGCCGCGAACACGCGGCGCCCGCGCCGCCAATAATGCTGTAGCCTCCCGGTGTCCCACTGCTGCCTAACTCCGAGGATTGACCCGGGTGGACTCCACCGAGCTTCGCATTGCCGCCGTGGTCCCCTGCCACAATGAAGAGGCCGCGGTCGCCAAGGTCGTCGCCGACCTCAAAGCCGCCGTGCCGGGGATCGTCGTCTACGTCTACGACAATCTGAGCACCGACCGCACCGCCGAATGTGCCCGCGAGGCCGGGGCGATCGTGCGCTACGAGAACACCAAGGGCAAGGGCAATGTCGTGCGCCGCGCCTTCGCCGATATCGAGGCCGACGTCTATCTGATGATCGACGGCGACGACACCTACGAGGCGTCGGCTGCTCCGCTGATGATCAAGACGCTGCTCGATGGCCCCTACGACCACATTCTCGGCGTGCGCAAGCAGGACGACGCCGATGCCAGCGCCTACCGCAGCGGTCACGAGACCGGCAACAAGGTGCTCAACGGCGTGGTCGGCAAGGTCTTCGGCGAGAACGTCGAAGACATGCTGAGTGGATTCCGGGTGTTCTCGCGCCGGTTCGTGAAGAGCTTCCCCGCCGTGTCGCGGGAATTCGAGATCGAGACCGAGCTGACCGTGCATTCGCTGCACCTGCGCGTGCCGCAGACCTCGGTGTCCGTCGGTTTCCGTGACCGCCCCGCAGGCAGCGAATCCAAGCTGCGCACCTACCGCGACGGCACCAAGATCCTCGCGCTGATCCTCGGCCTGGCCCGCCACGAACGCCCGGTCGCGTTCTACGGCCTGTTCGGCACCCTGGCCTGGCTGATCTCGGTCATCCTGACCGTGCCGATCGTGATCGAGTTCTACAACACCCACGAGGTGGCGCGGTTCCCGACGCTGTTCCTTGCCTTCACCCTGCTGCTGCTCGGCAGCCTGGCCTGGACCGCCGGGCTGATTCTCGACGGTATCCGCCGCTCGCGTCATGAGACGGCGCGACTGGTCTACCTGCGTTACACGGCCGCCGGGGTTAGCGAGGACGTCGCGGCCGGTGAGCGTCGGTGACCACTACTACCGAGCCGGAGACGACTGCCGAACTCAGCAAGACCCCCGCGCGTAAAGATCGGGCGCTGGCGCCGGTGCGGGCGCTGACCCAGCGCTTCGGCGCCGCGACGGTCGCGTTCGCGATGGTCGCGACCGTGTTCGGTGCCGTGTTCGCCGTGCTCACCCCCGCCTTCTGGGGCCACGACGAGATCACCCAGTTCGGCCGCGCCTACCAGGTCGCGCACGGCGGCGTGTTCCCGCAGCGCATCGTCGACGATCGCGGTGTGGCCTACGGCGGGCAGATTCCGGTCAGCGTCGACACGCTGATGGGCTACGCGTTCCGCGACTACAACGACAACCCCGAAGAGCCCGACGCGATGGTGGCCGACCCCGGCGCCTACGACCGGCTCGGCTCGGCCGAGATCTCCTCGGCGACGCGGCAGATGTGGTTCACCAACACGGCCGCCTACTCGCCGGTGCCGTATGTGCCCGCGGCCGTTGGCATTCGGCTGGGCGAGGCGCTCGGCCTCAATGTGGGTGGCATGTATTTGCTGTCGCGGTTCGCTGGGCTGGTGGCCTATCTGGCGGTTGCCGGATTCGGTCTCTACGCGCTGCGCGAGCGGCGTAGCCAGTGGCTGGTATTCACCGTCGCGGTGCTGCCGATCGCGCTGTTCCAGGCGGGCACTGTCACCGCGGATACGCTCACCAACGCACTCGCCATCATGGTCTCGGCCCTGCTGCTGAAAGCGCTGTTCGTCGGTGATCGATTGCGCCCGGTGGAAACCGCCGCGCTGCTCGCCGCGACAATCGCGCTGCCGCTGAGTAAGCCGACCTATGTGCTGCTGGCGATGCTCGTTGTGGTGGTGCCTGCCGACCGGCTCGGTTTCGCCGGAAAGCTGAAATTCGTCCCGTGGGCATTCGCGGTGACGGGTGGAGTACTTTTTCTCGCCTGGACGAAGATCGCGGCGCCCACCGGCGAGGGCATGGGCCTGATGCGCCCGCCGCACCAGTGGGGCCAGGTACGCCCCGGCGATCAGCTGAAGGGAATCCTGAGCGACCCGGTGCAATTCGTGCACGTCTTCGGCGAGAGCATCGCGCTGCGCGATCATCGCTGGTTCAACCAGTTCTTCGGTGAACTCGGTTTCGCGTATGTGGACGTGCCTGCGATTTCGATGTTGGCGTGCCTGCTCGCCTTCGCGGTGAGTTTCGGCATCATCGACCGAATGAGCACTGCCACAGCCACTTTCCGTCGTACCCTGATCGTGGCGCTGACGGTGCCCGCGAGTGTGGCGATGATCTACGTGACGCTGTACATGTCGTTCACGCCGGTCGATTTCTATCTCATCGACGGTGTGCAGGGCCGGTATTTCGTGCCGCTGGCGATCCTGGGGCTGGCTGTACTCGCACGGATCGTGCCGCTGCGGCTGACGAATTCCGAGGGCGTAATTCCGGCCCGCGGGACGGCGATCACTGTCGCTTGCGCGTCTACCTTCGCGCTGATCGCCACCGCCGCAACGTATTACACCGTCGTCTGGGGATAATTCCCCAGACGACGGCGGGGATTACAGCGTCTTCTCGCCCGCGGCCGCGTAGGCGCGTTCGGTATCGGCCTTTTTCGGTCGCCACCAGTTCTCGTTGTCGCGGTACCAGGCGACGGTGTCGGCCAGGCCGGCCCGGAAGTCCGCGTAGCGCGGTGCCCAGCCCAGTTCCGCGCGCAGCAGGGTCGCGTCGATGGCGTAGCGCTGGTCGTGGCCTGGGCGATCCGTCACGTGATCGAAGTCGGTGGGCTCGCGATCGAAAGCTTGCAGGATGAGCTGGACGACGGTCAGGTTATCGAGCTCGCCTTGCGCGCCGATGAGATAGGTCTGCCCCGTGCGGCCGCGCTCGAGAATGTCCCAGACCGCGCGATTGTGGTCGTCGACGTGAATCCAGTCGCGCACCTGATGGCCTGCGCCATACAGACGCGGACGCACACCGTCGATCAGATTGGTGATCTGGCGGGGGATGAATTTCTCCACATGCTGATACGGGCCGTAATTGTTCGAGCAGTTCGACAGGGTCGCGCGGACCCCGAAAGACCTGGTCCAGGCGCGTACCAGCATGTCGCTGCCCGCTTTGGTCGCCGAATAGGGGCTCGACGGGTTGTAGGCGGTGGATTCGGTGAAGCCCGGCTCGTCGGGGGTGAGGTCGCCGTACACCTCGTCGGTGGAGACGTGGTGGTAGCGCACATCGTGGCGGCGCACCGCTTGCAGCAGCGAGTAGGTGCCGACGATATTGGTCTGCACGAACGGCCACGGCTCGGCCAGGGAGTTGTCATTGTGGGATTCGGCCGCGAAATGCACGACCGCGTCCACCCCGCTGACGAGGTTGTCGACCAGATCGAGATCGGCGATATCGCCGTGCACGAATTCGATCCGGTCGGCGACCGGATCCAGCGACGCCCGATTGCCCGCGTAAGTGAGCGCGTCGAGCACGGTCACTTGGACATCCGGGCGCGTGGCCACGGTCTGCTGGACGAAATTTGCACCGATGAACCCGGCCCCGCCGGTTACGAGCACTCGCACTCGGTCAACGATACGTGCATTCCGTCGGCCTTCAGGACGAAAGTGCCGCCGTTATGCGTTGCTGGAACGTCACTGACCTGTGACTCGGCCTATATTTGCACAGTGATCTCCGTCACATTACCTGAAGGTAAGTTAAGACTCAGGGTTGGTTTTCCTGAGAAAAACCCCGGTCAACGCTCAGGTTTCTAGCAGCGCACCAGCATCGGAGTATCAACGGTGAACAAAACTTGAACTAACAGTCACAGCAGGTTCACCTCTGGTTAGCTGCGGCAGCTTTTGATCTACGAGTCCCCTCCGCACGCTCCAAACTTGAGGTTCACCAAAATGCTGATGAGGAAATTCGCCGCCACGTCGGCGCTGCTGATCGCTGCCATGGGCGTCACCGCCGGCACTGTCAACGCCGCGCCGGTCGAAGAGGCCGCCCCGATCAACTACACCGCCGAGGTTGTCGACGGTTCCAAGTCCGTCATCACCACCGACGCCGGCTCGATGGTCGTCGAAGATGGTGTCTTCAAGATCAAGGCTGCCAACGGCACCACCGTTGCGGGCACCGAGCTGAAGTTCAAGGTCGACGAGTTCGAGTTCCCGATCGCCGCCGATATCTCGGGTAACACCGCGACCCTGACCCCGACTCTGGACCCGGCCAAGGCTGTCTACAAGCCCGTCGCGCTTCCTTACGAGGACAAGGCTCCCTGGAAGACCGAGTACGAGCGTGAGCAGGCTGCCTGGAGCCGTCTGACCTCCACCATCTCCATGGGCGCCACCATCGGCACCCTCGTCGGCGGCATCGGTGGCGCCGCCCTCGGCTGCGTCGTCGGCGCCGGCGTCGGCTTCGTTGCGACTACCCCACTGCTGCTGATGTTCGGTGCAGGCCCGCTCGGTGGCTGCCTCGTCGGCGCATCGTTGACCGGCTTCATCGGCGTGGTGGCCGGCCAGCTGTTCGTGACCGGGCCGGTCGCGATCGCTGCTGCGATCCAGTACTTCACCACGATCAACCAGCCCTTCACCCCCCCGGCCAAGTAATTTCGCCGTAGGACGAAGGTAAAGCGGCCCCCGCCCGGAGAAATCCGAGCGGGGGCCGCTGTCGCGTTTCCGGACCAAGGGCCCAGGGGCCTACGACACCGCAGGCCCCCCGGCCCGAGTCGGCTCGTCCGGCCGATCGCGATCAGGACCGTCCGAGCCGGTTCAGTGGCCTATGCCGTACGGGCCCGCTGGGCCGGTTCCACCGCGGCGCGAACGAACTTCGCCACCCGGCCCAACGCCGAACGACTCTCCGGCATGCTCGGCAGGATGCTCATGAACGCGTGCACCTGCCCACGCCACAGCTCCAGGGTGTTGGGCACGCCGGCCGCGGTGAGCCGATGGACCATCAGTTCACAGTCGTAGCGCAGCAGTTCGTCCTCGGCGGCGATGAGCAGGACCGGCGGCAGCCCGGCCAGATCGGCGTTGACCGGCGACAGCGCGGGATCGAGCGGACCTTCGTGCTCGGCGCCGAGCCGCACGACCGCCTCCAGACCCGAGAGCGGGATATAGGCATCCCGGCTGACGTTCACATACCCCTGCTTCGCCCGGTAATCCAGATCGAGCAGCGGACTCAGCCCAACGAGGCCCGCAGGCAGCGGCAGCCCGATATCCCGAGCCCGCAGCGCGGTCGCGAAGGTCAGGAACCCACCGGCCGAATCACCGGCGAACACGATGCGCGACGGATCGGCGCCGTGACGCAGCAGCCAGCGGTAGGCGAGCACACAGTCGTCGATCGAGGTGTCGATCGATTCACCGGGCAGCTGCCGGTATTCGACATTGAGGACAGGCAGCCCGGTGCGCCTGGCCAGCCCGGCCACGACCGCACGGTGCGTCTGCAACCCGCAGACCGCGAATCCGCCGCCGTGCATGTACAGCATCGCGCCGTGGCGCAGCGCGCGCGAGGCGCCCGCGGGCCGCACCATCTCCATCCGGAACCCGCCGAGCTGGATCTGCTCGCGTTCGATGCCGTGCGGTTCGGGCCGCAGCCGCGACAGCAGGTCGACCGCGACGGCGCCGACCGGAATGGTGGCCCGGTTGATGGGCACGGTGCGCAGCAGCGGTCCGATCAGGCCGAGGCAGGCGCCCATCAGGACACGCGAGGAGGTGCTGGTCCGGCCGGAGTTGACGACGATGCTCGGCTCCGGCCCACTCGGGGTGCTGATCGGTGCCACGGGCGCGAGCCCACCCATCACGCCGGTGATCTTCGTGGTTACCATCGCGCACCTACCTCACAGCTGGCGCGTCGACCCCTGACCAGGCGTAAACCCCCGGATCGGATGTCGGCGCTGACATCTAACACAGTGATGTTTCACACATCGACGCTCACATAATCAGATGAACGACATATCTGTCTCAGTTATCGCCCGACACGCCAGGCCACGAAACGTTCGTGACCAATTCGTCGACGTGTCGGAACCTCCCCGTCTCCGCGGCGGACAGGACTGGCAGACTTGCCACCTATGCGCGGAATCATCTTGGCGGGCGGCACCGGCTCACGGTTGCACCCGATCACGCGCGGGGTGAGCAAGCAGCTCGTCCCGGTCTACGACAAACCCATGGTCTACTACCCGCTGTCCACCCTCATGCTGGCAGGGATCGACGACATTCTGGTGATCACCACGCCGGAGGACGCCGACGCGTTTACCCGGTTGCTCGGCGACGGCAGCCAGTTCGGCGTCGCGATCAGCTATGTGGTGCAGCCCGAACCCGACGGCCTCGCGCGCGCCTTCGTACTCGGGGCCGATCACATCGGCACCGAACCGGCCGCGCTGGTCCTCGGCGACAATATCTTCCACGGCCCCGGTCTCGGCGCCAGCCTGGAACGCTTCCACGACATCGACGGCGGCGCGGTGTTCGCCTACTGGGTGAAGGACCCGACCGCCTACGGCGTGGTGGAGTTCGATCAGGGCCGCGCGGTCTCCATCGAGGAGAAGCCGAAGGTCCCGCGCTCGAACTACGCCATCCCCGGCCTCTACTTCTATGACAACGACGTGGTCGAGATCGCCCGCGAGCTGAAGCCCTCGGCACGCGGGGAGTACGAGATCACCGATATCAACCGCGCCTACCTCGAGCAGGACCGGCTCAGCGTCGACGTCCTGGCCCGCGGCACCGCCTGGCTCGACACCGGCACCTTCGATTCCCTGCTCGATGCCGCCAATTACGTGCGCACCATCGAGGAACGTCAGGGCCTCAAGATCGGCGTGCCAGAGGAAGTGGCGTGGCGGCGCGGGCTGATCTCCGACGAACAGCTGTGCAAGCTCGCCGAACCGATGGTGCGCTCGGGCTACGGCCGCTACCTGCTCGACCTGATCGACCGCGGAAAAGACTGGTAACGCATGGAGTTTCGTGAACTGTCGATCCCCGGCGCCTGGGTGGTGACGCCGCGCCTGCTCGGCGACGACCGCGGCATGTTCTGTGAGTCGTTCAAGGCCTCGGAGTTCGAGAAGGCCACCGGGCGCCCGTTCGAGTTGCACCAGGTGAACACCTCGGTCTCCGCGGCCGGGGTACTGCGCGGGATCCACTACACCGACGACCCGCCCGGTCAGGCCAAGTATGTGACCTGTGTGCGCGGTGCGTTCCTTGACGTGGTGGTCGACCTACGGCCGGGCTCGCCCACCTTCGGCCGGTGGGACAGCGTGCTGCTCGATGACGTGTCGCGCCGCTCGGTGTTCCTGTCCGAGGGCCTCGGCCACGCCATCCTCTCGCTGGAGAACCGCTCGACGGTGACCTACCTGTGCTCGCTCGAGTACTCCCCCGAATTCGACAGGGACATGGACGCCTTCGACCCGCGCCTCGGTATCGCATGGCCGACCGAGGGCCGCGACGGTCGCCCGCTGACCTACGTTCGCTCGGCGAAAGACGAAGCAGCCCCGAAGTTCTCCGCCTGATTCACGTGAAACGCGCAACGGCACCACCTGTGCGAGGTGGTGCCGTTGCGCGTTATCCGATCAGGCGACCGGTTCGAGAACCTTCGCCTCGACGACCGGTGCGTCCTGGGCATGCTTGCGGAACCGGGGCAGGAACACCGTCAGCGCGACCAGTGCGCCGACGATGGTGACGCCCGCCGCGAACTCGAGGCCAGGCCGGTAGGTGTCGAGCATCTGCTGCGGGGTGGCGCCCCCACCGTGCCCACCGGAGGTGACGATGGCGGTGGTCACCGCGAGCACGATGGCCGCGCCGACCTGCATCGAGGTTTGCAGCACGCCTGCCGCCAGACCCTGCTCGTCGTCGTCGATACCGCTGGTTGCCTGCACATTGATGGCCGGGAACCCGACCCAGCCGATGCCGATCAGCAGGATGGCGGGCAGCAGCATGGTGAGGTAGCCGGGCGCGGTGTCGAGCCGCAGGAACAGCAGGTAGCCGATGGCCATCACGCTCAGGGTGACCGCGATGACCGGCCCGGTGCCGAAACGGTCGATCAGCTTCTCCGAGAAGAACGCGGACCCGACGACCATGATGCCGACCGGCAGCAGCGCCATCGCCAGCTTCAGCGCCGACCATTCCAGGGTGTCCTGCAGGTACAGGGTCACGATGAACTGCCAGGAGAAGTACGAACCGGCGACCGCGATGATGGCCAGGCTGGCTCGCACCAGCGAGGCCTTGCGCAGAATGCCGAGGCGGACCAGCGGGTGCTTCACGCGCTGCTCGGTGACGACGAACGCGGCGAAAAGGGCGATCACGGCGACGAACGAACCGATGGTGCGAGCCGAGGCCCAACCGACTTCCGGCGCGGTGACCACGGTGTAGACCAGCAGCAACATGCCCGCCGTCGACAAGAGCGCGCCGAGTAGATCGTGTCCGCCCTCTTCGGCCTTACCGTCCTTCGGCACCAGCGCGAACGCGGCGATCAGTGCGGCGACGGCGATCGGGACGGGCAGCAGGAAGGTCCAGCGCCAGCCGACGCCGGTCATCAGGCCACCGAACAGCAGGCCCATAGAGTAGCCGCCCGCGCCGAAGACGGTGTAGATCGACAGCGCCTTGTTGCGCGCTTTTCCTTCGGCGAAGGTGGTGGTGATGATCGACAGTCCGGTCGGCGCGGTGAACGCGGCGGCCAGGCCCTTGATGAAACGGGTGACGATCAGGAGGGCGGGATCGCTCACCAAGCCGCCGACGAGTGACGCGACGGCGAACACCGCGAGTGCGATGAGGAAGACCTTGCGGCGGCCGAGCAGGTCGGCGGTGCGTCCGCCGAGCAGCAGCAGGCCGCCGTAACCGAGGATGTAGCCGCTGACGAGCCACTGCAGGGTGGAGGTGGACAGATCGAGTTCGGCGCCGATGGACGGCAGCGCGACGCCGATCATCGAAACGTCGAGGCCGTCGAGGAAAAGGACGATGCACAGAGTGATCAGCATGCCCCAGAGCCGGAGGTGCCATCTGGTGGGATCGGTCGCCTGATCTGCGGCCGAGAGCGTTGCTGGCGAAGTCATGCGGAGGACATTACATGCGCACGCATTAATTGCCAAAACATAAAATGCCGTTGCATGAACATGTGCGGACCACTAAGATGGGCCCATGTCGAACCCAGCCCCCACAGCAGCTGGACGCAGCGAAGCACGCCCCGAGCTTGTCTCGCCCATGTCGAACCCAGCCCCCACAGCAGCTGGACGCAGCGAAGCACGCCCCGAGCTTGTCTCGCCCATGTCGAACCCAGCCCCCACAGCAGCTGGACGCAGCGAAGCGCCCACCGAGCTGGTCGGTCAGTGGCGTGAACTACTCGGCAGGCATGCCGCTGTGAGTTGCGCGCTGGAGAAGGCGCTGCAACGGGACCACGAGATCGGCCTCAGCGAATTCGAGACGCTGGACCGACTGGTCGACGCGGCGTGTCAGAAGTACCGCATGACAGAGCTCGCCCAGGACATCTACCTGAGCCAGAGCGCGCTGTCGCGCGCTGTGGCCCGGCTGGAACGCGACGGCCTTGTGGAACGCAGCATGTGCGATCTCGACCGTCGCGCCATCTTCGTCAGACTCACCGACAAGGGCAGGGAGGTCTACGACCGAGCCCTGCCCACCCACCGTTCGGTGCTCGCCGGTTCGTGGGACAGCCCTACAGCGTGCCCGTAGCCGCTGCGCTGATATCGGCGAAAGCACCGCGGTAGCGGTCGAATTCGCCCGGTTTGTCCAGATAGGTGCTGCCCGCGAGGGTTTCCACGTAGACCACCGGCGGCTCCGGCCGATCCACCGAATCGTCGACCCCGAAATCCAGGATCACGAACCGGCCCGATTCGAGACCGGCGTGATAGCCGCAATCACCGGGAACCACCTGGATGCGCACCGTGTCACGCTCGGCCAGCTCCCGTAATCGCGCGAGCTGGCCCGCGCGCACGCGGTCGTCACCGATGGAGCGGGTGAGCACCGACTCGGCCAGCACCACGTCCAGCCGCAACGGGGCATCGGCCCTGCTGATCAGGGCCTGCCTGGCAGCCAATACCCGCAGCCTGCGCTCCAGCGCTGCCTCGGTGAGCTCGGGAATCGTCTGCTCGAGCAGCGCCTTCGCGTAGTCCTCGGTCTGCAACAGTGCCGGGACCAGGCTGTCCTCGTAGAGCGAGAGCCCCGACGCGGCTTCCTCGAGGCCGATGTAGACCTCGAATCCCTCCGCGATCACGTCGCCGTAGCTCGTCCACCAACCCCTGGCTTTGGTTTCGCGAGCCAAGGCGGCCAGCGGTTCGACCAGATCGGCCGGCGCGCCGTACACCTTGCACATGGCCTCGACGTCGAGGCTGCGCAACGACGTCTGCCCCGTTTCGATCCGCCAGATCTTCGCTTCCGACCACTCCAGTTGCGCCGCCGCGGTTCTCGTTGTCATCCGCGCCCGATTGCGCAGGTCACGTAAGTGCCTGCCCAACTGCCTGCGCGGCATGGTGGAACCCGTGACGCCCTGCGGTGAAGCCATACTTCCCCCCTGTATCCGAACTCCGGTCTCCGGACAGAACTTTCGGAGACCGCCCTACGCAGCCGACATCTCGTCGGGATCTGCGTACGGATTGTTTCACAATGAATCGGACGCTGCGCAAGACCTATTTTTTCTTGCGGAACCGCCAGAACTGCACCGCTCGAACGTCTTCGGAGAGCTGACTCACCGGCTCGGCGACATCGGACAGCGCCTGGAACAGGCCGTCGGCCAGGTCACTGATGTGTTCGACGCGACCTGCCAGCCGGGCGGCGTTGTCGGCGAATTCGAGCATCAGGCGGACAGCGGCGGCGATGGTGAGCCCCAGCGGGACGGCCACCAACGCGGCGAGCACGCCGAGAACAGCGGAGACCTTCCACATCAGCATCGTGAACGCGACCGGCAGGCCGATGCCGAAGGAAACGACGCTCAAGACGTAGGCCAGCGGCAGCAATGTCCTGGTCGCGGGCCTGCGGAACTGCACATCGAGCAGGGAACGGGCCGCCTCGGCGGCCCACTGTTTGGCCGAACCCGTACTGCGGAACGGCTCTTCGAACCCCGCGTCGCGCGCCAAGTCCGCCGGGTAGGAGTCGTCGCCGACTCGACCCGACCGCTTGCCGCCAGCCGCTTTCCAAGAGAGCCAACGGGATTCGGCGTCGAATTCCTCGGCATCCTCGTCGTTCGACTCGGGAGTGCCCGGCGCTTCGGTCATGCTCCGAATCCTGCCCTCTTTCTGCCCCTACGCCAACCTGGGCGGCACCCTACCTGTGATAGCGAAGGCGGTCGGACTGAGACGAAGCAGACACTCACGAATATTTTTCGGTAACGGCGTAACGACTCGACTACCCCGCACCGATACGCCCATGAACGCAGGAACAGAGCTCTTCGGGGAATGGAGAACACAGTGCGCACGACGTTTCCGACCACCACAACGGCCGCCGACAAAGGTGCCGCCGCGCAGGAGTACGCCGCGCGTGGATGGACGGTTGCCGAAACAACCAACGGCCTGTGCTTGATCACCGATGACGACGTCTCGGCCATCGAGATCGCCGGCGAGATGGCTGGTACGGTCCGTCGCTTCCTGCGCGCCAACAACCTGTCCGGCCCCGTGATCGAGATCCCGGGCGCGCAGCGTCGCGAAATCCACCTGGTCACCGGCGTCCGCAAGGCCGCCATGGCGATCGAGGCCATGCGCGAGGCAGGCGTGATCGTGTACACCGACGGTGCCAGCATCCCGCTGCCGCCGACCCAGCTGGCCGCTGGCTGCGCCTCCTGGGGCGTCGCGCCCACCGAGGCTCGCTGGATCCCGCCGGTCGTCGCCCTCGGTGCGGCCGTGCGCTCGGCGATGGCACGCAAGCAGAAGACCGGCAAGCGCCCCGCGCTGACCCTGGCCAGCTGACCTGAACCAGCCGACACCCGCGACCCGCGACGCCTCCCCGACGTCGCAGCTCGCGGGTTTTCGGCGTTTCCGGCCATCGCCCGCCCGCGTGGGCGTAAGCATGAGTCATGGCTCCACGTTCGCTGTCGCATCGGTCCGCTGTGCGGACCTGCCCGCTGTGTGAGGCCGTCTGCGGTCTCACGATCACCCTCGACGACGCCGACCGGGTGCTGTCGGTGCGCGGTGATCGCGACGACCCGTTCAGCAAGGGCTTCCTGTGCCCGAAGGGCGCCAGTTTCGGCAAGCTCGACGACGATCCCGACCTCGTCACCGCCCCACTGATCCGCGAGGGTGACGGGTTCCGCGCCGCGGGCTGGGACGAGGCGTTCGACCTGATCGCGGCCGCGTTCGCCGAGATCCCCCGCGGCTCGGCAGCCGTGTACCTGGGCAATCCGAACGCGCACACCGTCGCGGGCGCGCTCTATCTGCCCGTCCTGATCCGCGCGCTGAGCACCCGCCACCTCTACACCGCAAGCTCCGCCGATCAGATGCCCAAGCAGGTCGCGGCCGGGCTCATGTTCGGCGACCCGCTGACGGTCCCGGTCCCCGATCTCGACCGCACCGATTACCTGCTGATGCTCGGCGCCAATCCGCTCGAATCCAACGGGTCGCTGTGCACCGCGCCCGACTTCCCCGGCCGATTGAAGGCTCTGCGGGCTCGCGGGGGCAAGCTGGTTGTGGTCGATCCGCGCGAAACCAGAACCGCGGCGCTGGCCGACCAGCACCTGTTCATCCGGCCGGGCGCCGACGCCTATCTGCTGTTCGGGGTGGTGCACACACTGTTCGACGAAGGTCTGACGGACGTACGCGTCGACGTCGCCGGGCTCGACGAGCTGCGCGCGGCCGCCCTCGACTTCCCACCCGTTGCGGTGGCCGAGCGCACCGGCATTGCGGCCGACACCATCCGCACACTGGCCCGCGAACTCGCCGCCGCGCCCACATCGGCCGTCTACGCGCGGATCGGCACCTGCACCGCCGAGTTCGGCACGCTCACCCAGTGGCTGGTCGACGCCGTCAACACCCTCACCGGCAACCTCGACTCCCCCGGCGGCGCCATGTTCGCCGACGCGGCGGCGGGCGGGGTGCAGCGCAGCAAGCCCTTCCGGCTCGGCCGCTGGACCAGCCGGGTGCGAGAACTGCCCGAGTCCATGGGCGAGCTGCCCGTCGCCACTCTCGCCGACGAGATCGAAACCCCCGGTGCGGGGCAGATCAAGGCGCTGGTGACGGTGGCGGGCAACCCCGTGCTTTCCGCGCCGAGCGGTGCGCGACTGGACAAGGGCCTGGCTGGGCTGGAGTTCATGGTCAGCGTGGACAGGTACGTCAACGAGACGACCAGACACGCGAACGTGATCCTGCCGCCGCCGCGCTCGGTGCAGTCACCGCACTTCGATTTCGCGCTGCTGCAGTTCGCGGTGCGCAACTACGCGCGCTACTCGCCGCCGCTGGTCCCGCTGGGCGAGCGGCCATCGGAATCGGCCGTGGTTGCCCGCCTCGCGGCCGCGGTGAGTGGTCAGCCCCATGCCGGGACGGGCGCGGCGAGCCCGATCGCGATGGTCGACGAACTCGTCATCGCCGCCACCCTGCACAAGGCCGACATGAGCGACCGGCGCGAGGAGCTGACCGGGGCGGACACCACCGAACAGCGCCTCGACCTGATGCTCAAACTGGGCCCGTACGGTGCGTGGAACGGCGGCGAACTGAGCCTGAAAACCCTCATGGACAACCCGCACGGCATCGACCTCGGTCCGCTGCGACCCCGGCTGCCCGGTGTCTTGCGCACCGCGTCGAAGCGGGTGGAGCTGGCACCGCCGCAACTACTGGCCGACGTCACGCGCCTGCGCGCCGGACTGGCGAGCGCCGCACCCGCGATGGTGCTGATCGGACGACGGCAGCTGCGCTCCAACAACAGCTGGATGCACAACATCGCCGGCCTTGTCGGCGGCTCCAACCGCTGCACCCTGCAGGTCCATCCCGACGACGCGACCCGCCTCGGCCTCGGCGAACAGGCCGAGATCACCTCGGCGGCAGGCTCGTTGACGGTGCCGGTGGAGCTGACGCCGACGATCATGCCCGGCGTGGTGAGCCTGCCGCACGGCTGGGGCCACGGCGCGAGCACCACCCAGTCGGTCGCGCTGGCGCATGCCGGGGTGAATGCCAATGTGCTGACCGATGATTCGGTGGTCGACAAGGTCAGCGGCACCGCCGTGTTCAACGGTGTACCGGTGACGGTAGGACCGGCCTGATCGGTCCTGACCTGGAAACCGTTGCGCAAACTCGGCTTTCGTCCCATTCGCAACAATGGACACGCCCCGCTGCCAGTGAGAGTCCCCTAGACTGAGTGAGATTGCGGTCACAGCGGGGGTTTCGTCTAGAAGCCCGCATCAACCGGTACGGCTAGCAGAGGGGGCCCGATGCCCGAAAATTTCGTCGGCAGCGACGGAGAACACGAGCTACAGGACACGTTGGGCACCTCGGACAGGGCCGAGCGCTTCTACGACGACCAGGTGATCGACTATCTGAACCCCACGATGGTCGATTTCGTCGCCCGCATGGACATGGCCTTCATCGCCACCTCCGATTCACACGGCGAATGTGACTCGAGCTTCCGGGCCGGAACCCCCGGATTTCTGCACGTGATCGACGATCGCACGATTGCGTACCCCGAGTATCGGGGTAACGGGGTGATGGCCAGCCTGGGCAATATCCTCGAGAACCCGCACGTCGGGATCCTGATGATCGACTTCGTTCGCGACCTCATCGGCCTGCACATCAACGGGAGAGCCCGCATGGTCGCCGACGGCGAGCTGCGCGACACCGTCACCGACCTGCCATCGGCCGAGCGGGGTAAATCCTCGCAGGCATGGGTGGTCGTCGATGTCGAAGAGGCCTATATCCACTGCCGCAAACACATTCCGCAGATGGTGCCGGTCGCACGGGATCAGCGCGAATGGGGCACCGACAACGTGCGCGCCAAGGGTGGCGACTACTTCGGGGTGAAGGCGGGCAAGCGTGCCCCGGCCATCGCCGAGGCCAGCTGACTTATTTGATCTTGAAGATCACTACTCGTTGCACGATGAAGTTGATGACGGTTGCGGTGCCCTGTGCGATCACGAAAGCCAGGGGCTGCCGCCACCACTCCTCGGGCAGCGAGAAGAAGAGCGCCTGATTGATCCCCCACTGCACCGCGAACGTCACCGCGTAGAGCGCGACCACCGCGAAGAACCTGGCCCTGCTCGGCGCCGCCTTGAACGTCCAGCGCCGGTTGATCAGGTACGCCGTCGTCGTGCCCGCGACGAAACTGATCGCCTTCGCCAGGCCGACCGGCCACCCGAGCAGATTCAGCAACAGGCTGTAGATGCCGTAGTCGACAACAGCCGACAAACCACCGGTCAGCGTGAACCGCACGATCTGCGTCTTGAGGTCTACATCGGTCCCGCCGGGCTCGTCGACCAGGGGAATTTCGGCGGGCAGCGGCAGATGCGGTTGGGCTTGCACGTGAGAAGCGTACGAGACCGGCGCACTGTCCTGCCACGTATACCCGCCATGCATGTAGCCTCTTAGCCGATGTCTGAGAACATTTCGACCACCAACGATGACGCGTTCGCGCTCCCTACGCGCACCCGCAAGCTCACCGGTTGGGGTCGCACCGCACCCACCTCCGCCGAAGTGCTCTCGACCAGCGATCCAGAACTGATCGCCAAGGCCGTGAGCATGGTCGCGCAGGACAACGACTCCAAGCCGGCGCATCTGCGACGCGGCGTGATCGCGCGTGGCCTCGGCCGCTCGTACGGCGATCACGCCCAGAACGCGGGCGGGCTCGTCATCGATATGCCCGCGCTCCACCGCATCCACCGCATCGACCGCGATTCGCGCCTGGTCGAGGTGGACGGCGGGGTGAGCCTGGACCAGCTGATGAAGGCCGCGCTGCCGTTCGGCCTGTGGGTTCCCGTGCTACCCGGTACTCGCCAGGTGACCATCGGCGGCGCCATCGCCTCCGATATCCACGGCAAGAACCACCACAGCGAAGGCAGCTTCGGCAACCACGTCCGCTCGATCGACCTGCTCACCGCCGACGGTGCGGTGCGCACGATCTCGCCGAGCTCCGACGCCGAGCTGTTCTGGGCGACTGTCGGCGGCAACGGCCTGACCGGCATCATCCTGCGCGCCACGATCGAGATGGCGCCGACGGAGACCGCGTACTTCCTCAACGACGGTGTGAAAACCTCGACGCTGGACGAGACCATCGCGGTCCACAGCGACGGCAGCGAGGCGAACTACACCTACTCGAGCGCGTGGTTCGACGTGATGAACCCGCTGCCCAAGCTGGGTCGCTCCTGCCTGACTCGCGGCCGCCTGGCCACGGTCGACGAGCTGCCGAAGAAGCTGCAGAAGAATCCGCTGAAGTTCGACGCGCCGCAGCTGCTGACGGTGCCGAACATCTTCCCCAGCTGGTCGGCCAACCGGCTCTCGCTCGGCGCGGTCGGCGAGGCGTACTACGCCATGGGCGGCACCTACACCGGCAAGATCCAGAATCTGACGCAGTTCTACCACCCGCTCGACATGATCTCCGAGTGGAACCGGGCCTACGGACCCGCCGGTTTCCTGCAGTACCAGTTCGTGGTGCCGACCGAGGCCGTCGAAGAGTTCAAGCGGATCATCATCGACATCCAGGCGTCCGGGCACATCTCGGCGCTCAACGTGTTCAAGCTGTTCGGTGAGGGCAACGCGGCACCGCTGAGCTTCCCGATGCCCGGCTGGAACATCTGCGTCGACTTCCCGATCCGGCGCGGGCTCAACGAGCTGGTCACCGATCTGGACCGGCGTGTGATGGAGTTCGGCGGCCGGCTCTACACCGCGAAGGACTCGCGCACCTCCGCCGAGGCGTTCCACAAGATGTACCCGCGGATCGACGAGTGGATCAAGGTCCGCCGCAGCGTCGACCCGAATGGCGTGTTCATGTCCGATATGGCCAGGAGGCTGGAGCTCCAGTGATCAACGCAGTTGGCAACCCGCAGACCATCCTGCTCTTCGGTGGCACCTCCGAGATCGGTCTCGCGATCTGCGCCGAGTACCTGCGCAAGAGCCCGGCCCGGATCATCCTGGCGAACCTGCCCGGCGATCCGCTGCTCGAGAACGCCGTCACCACGCTGAAGGCCGCCGGTGCGACCCAGGTCGACGTCATCGACTTCGACGCGCTCGACACCGATGCGCACCCGAAGGTCGTCGATGCGGCGTTCGCCGCCGGTGACGTGGATGTCGCGATCGTGGCGTTCGGTGTGCTCGGCGACGCCGAGGAGCTGTGGCAGAACCAGCGCAAGGCGGTGATGACCGTCGGCATCAACTACACCGCCGGTGTGTCGGTCGGCGTGCTGGTGGGCGACAAGTTCAAGGCACAGGGCCACGGCCGGATCATCGTGATGTCCTCGGTGGCCGGTGAGCGCGTTCGCCGCTCCAACTTCGTCTACGGCTCGACCAAGGCCGGCCTTGACGGCTTCTACCTCGGTCTCGGCGAAGCGCTGCGCCCGTTCGGCCCGCGCGTCACCGTCATCCGCCCGATGCAGGTGCGCACCTCGGCGACCAAGGCCCACTGGGCAGCCACCGGCGCCAAGGAAGCCCCGCTCACCGTCGACCCGGAAGACGTCGCCAAGCTCGCGGTCAACGCCTCGGAGAAGGGCACCGAGATCGTCTGGGCCCCCGGCGAGGCCCGCTTCCTGATGTCGGCCCTGCGCCACGTGCCGCGCCCGATCTTCCGCAAGCTCCCGATCTGATCGTTTGCTGCTCGCGACTGCCGCTTCGTCCTCGCGCGAAGCGGCAGTTTTCGTTCCGATCTCGCCGCCGCAGATCAACGCGCGAACCCCTACAAGCCCGGGCGACTTCGACGGCTGACGGTACCCTGAGTACATGACTGCAGCATTCGATGACATGCCCCTGCAGGATCTCGTCCGCTATCTGACCGAGGCAGAGCAACGGGAACTGCGGCCGGTGGTGCTGCGACTGGTGACCAACCATGAATCCTCGGAAGTAGCCGCTGAACGGACATTTCCCCGGCGACACTTGTCCTTCGCCGGGTCCATCGAAGCCGAGCCCGACTTTGCCTCGACATCGCAGGAGGTTCTCCGTCGCGAGCTCGGCGGAGAAGGGTGATCATCTGCGATACCGGTCCTCTTTGGCAGTCGCCAACAAACGTGACATCGATTATCAGACCTGCCTCGAAGTATTGATCTCCGAACCGGGGCCACTAATCGTTCCAGCGATGATCGTGACCGAGGTGTGCTACATGCTCGGCAGGGTCGATCCGGAGTCGGAGGCAAATTTCCTTCGCTCGATCGCGATCGGCGAACTCCGAGTTGAAGCACACACTCTCGACGACTACCGCCGAATAGCCGACCTGGTGATCCAGTATCGCGGCTTTCCGCTCGGTGCCGCTGACGCATCCGTCGTCGCTGTCGCCGAGCGACTCAAGGTCACAAGGATCGCGACGTTGGACCATCGGCACTTCCGTCAGGTGGTGCCCAGCCATTGCAGCGCCTTTGAACTGGTTCCGGCGGAGTCCCAGCTGGCGCGCACCCGCTGACTGGGTCCGCGGTTCGGCTGTTATCAGCCGGGGTGGGCTCCACTAGGCTGACGGCCGACCGTGGAGCACAGTGGAGCCGGAGGATTGCGCGCCGATGACGACCAATGACGAGGTGCGGGCGGGGCGCAGGATCTGGACCGGGGTCGGCGAAGGGGCTGCCGCCGCGGGGGTGGCGCTGGTGGTGGCCGTGGTCGGGCTGTTCGCGTTTTCGGCGGTGCAGTGGCCTGCGTTCAACTCCTCCAATGTGACTCGCGCGTTGACCACGGTGGGGCAGGTTGTTTCTGTTGCGCTGCTGGTGGTCTCGGTGCTGTTGATCCGGCTGCGGAAGTGGCCGGTGGTGGCGAAACTGCTTTCCTGGGTGGGGATTTCGAGTTTTGTGACGGTCACGCTCGGGATGCCACTAGCAGCGACGAAGCTGTATCTGTTCGGTGTTTCGGTGGATCAGGAATTCCGGACCGAGTATCTGACCCGGCTCACCGACAGTGCCGCGCTGCGCGATATGACCTATGTGGATCTGCCGCCGTTCTATCCGGCCGGGTGGTTCTGGATCGGCGGGCGCGTGGGGAACGTGCTCGGGATGGACGGCTGGGAAGTGTTCAAGCCGTACGCGATCGGGCTACTCGCCATTGCCGCGGCGGTGGCGCTGGTGTTGTGGATGCAGTTGGTGCGGGCCGATATGGCGGTGGGCGCGGCCGCCGCGGTGACGGCGATGACAGTGGCCTATGCCTCGCCCGAGGCGTATGGCGCGGTGCTTGTGCTGTTCATTCCGCCGGTCCTGGTGTTGGCGTGGGGTGCGTTGCATCGCCGTTCTGGCGGATGGGGCGCGGTACTCGGGACCGGGGTGTTCCTCGGGGTGGCCGCGTGTTTCTACACGCTGTACCTGGCGATCGCGGCGTTCACCGTGGTGATCATGGCGGTGGTGTCGGCCGCGCTGGCGGTCCACTCGCAGCGGGCGGCTGGGCGGCGGGCAAGCCGGGTGGGCAGCGCGCGGGCTGGTTCAGCGGCAATCGCGCCCCCGACGCCTGACGCCGGTGCGCCCGTCGCTGCCTCGGCCCCGGCCGGAGCTACCTCGGCCCCGGCCGAAGCTACCTCGGCCCCGGCCGAAGCTACCTCGATGAGCGCGCCACCTGCCTGGCGTGCCGCGATCGCGCCGCTGACCAGGCTGGCGGCAATCGGCGGCATCGCCATCGTGCTCGCCCTTGTCGTGTGGGCGCCCTATCTGCTGAAGATGCTGTCGGGCGCGAAGATGCCGTCCGGCAACGCATTCCACTATCTGCCCGAATCCGGCGCCCAGCTCGCGTTCCCGATGCTCGAGTTCTCCCTGCGCGGGGCTTTCTGCATGCTCGGTGTGTTGTGGCTGGTGATTCGGGCCGGATCATCCAGGCGCGCACAGGCACTGGGCATCGGCGTCGTATCGATCTACCTGTGGACGCTGCTCTCGATGGCGGCGACCGCGGCAGGCACGACCCTGCTGTCCTTCCGGCTCGAGCCGGTCCTGCTCGCATTGCTCGCGGCCGCAGGCGTTTTCGGCTTCGTCGAAGGCGCGAGGGCCGTCTACCAGGCGTTGAACGAGCCCGCCCCCCTGCGAACCGCAGCGGCAGCGATCGCTGTCCTCGGCGCTCTCGCCTTCGCCCAGATGATCCCCACCGTCCTCACTCACGAAATCGACACCGCTTACACCGACACCGTGCCCACCGACGTACCGAACGCCGACGGCACCTTCGGGGAACGCGCCGACAAACGCAAGCCCTCCGCGGTCGCGTACTACCACGCGGTCGATGAGGCCCTGCTGGCCCAAACCGGCCGCCCCCGAGACGAATCCGTCGTCCTCACCGCCGACACCACCTTCCTGGCCTTCTACCCCTACTGGGGCTTCCAGGCCCTCACCTCCCACTACGCGAACCCCCTCGCCGACTTCAAGGCCCGCGCAGCGACCATCGCCGACTGGAGCAAGCTCCCCAACTCCACCGCCCTGGTCGAAGCCCTCTCGAAGTCCCCCTGGCGCGCCCCCGACGCCTTCCTCTTCCGCAACGACGGCGACAACTACACCCTCCGCCTAGCCGAAGACGTCTACCCCAACGACCCGAACGTCAAGCGCTACACGGTCTCTTTCCCCAAATCCCTCTTCACCGACCCCGCCTTCACCCCCACCGAAATCGGCCCCTTCACCCTGATCACCGTGCGCCGCGGATAGCGGCTATCACGAATCATCCTCGGTGGCCAAGGGAAAAGCCCCGTCTTCTCCTGGCTCGATACGTCGTGCTGTCCCCACCTTGCTGATTCCCTTGTCGAACGACCCGATTGATGAATCGGGATCAGCCTCAGCGAGAGCGACAAGGTAAGCATCGGCGAACGACAGCCGATGATGCTCGTACACTTCGACAGCCCTGATCAGTACGGCAGGGTCGTCGGTAGAGATATTGCGGGAGCCGATGATTGCCCGCGTCAATGCGGCCACCTCGGGTCTTGGCACCCGGTAGACGCTCTGCAGCACGTATACCGTTTCCGCCACGATCAAGTCCGGCAGGTAAAACTCCTCGGATCGCCCGAGAATGGCGGTCGCACGCCTTCCCATCTCGGGCGGATCCTGCGTGAAATGCCGGACCAGGATGTTGGTATCCAAGTAGACAGTCACCCCTCCTGATCCTCCCGCCACTGCTGCGTCCAGGCGGTTTCCTGGATTTCTTCCCAGGAGCGACCTCGAACCTGCGGCGGGACCGGCACACTACCGGCGAGGTCGAGCAGGTCGGGTGTTTTGGCGAGCACGACAACGTTGCCCTCCACCCGGAAATGAACGTTGTCGCCTGTATGTAACTCCAACGCCTCGCGTACCGCCTTGGGGACTGTGAGCTGCCCCTTGGATGTCATCCGAGCCAGCGCGTCCATGTCGATCTCCTTACCTAGGTGACAAAGTAAGGATAGCGCGGTCAAGCCATGGTGTTGATGTCCAGTTGCTATCCGTGAACTGTGCCGCCACGCGCGTATCCGCTTGGATGCGCGCTGCTGGGCAAGACGATGGGGATCGTGTCCGATCCGTGCCGGAACCCGGTGTTCATCCCGCTCGACGGCACTACACTGACGGGTGCGGCACGGTCGCCGCCGGCGGATCACACAACCCCCCCCCCCCCCCCCCCCCCCCCCCGGCGGCTGGCGTTGGAATCAGATCCTGCACGTCACGGGTCCCGGCGACCCGCTACCGGAGGAGGACGTATGTCCGATCCGTTGCACACGAGGGTGTGCCTCACCGGCCTGAACTGCACCTGCCCGAGCATCAGCGTTTTCCTGGTACCCGAGCCGCTGGTACTTGGCGGGCAGATGATGCACCTGCTCGAACAGGCGCCGGTCGCCGGGCGAATACCCCAACCCACCCGCGACACCGAGCTGATCGACCTGATCCAGGCCGTGCGCACCCCGCTGGACACGCGTGGGCTCGCGCGCGCCCAGCAGATCGCGTTCTCCGGGCCGCGCCACGATCCGCCGGTCGCGCGGGAGGTGCTGCACGACCATCTCATCGAAGAACCGGCGCCGTGGGGGCTCGACGTGGACGATCCGGCCGAACTGATCCGGCTGGCGATGCTGCCCGAGCGCCGGATCGGGGTGCGCCGGATCGACGATTTCCAGGCGCACGCGATCCGTCAGGCGATGGAGGCCGTCTACCGGCATTTCGAGATCGACCAGCGCATACCGTTGATTTATCACGGCTTCGCCGACCCACGCGACGGCTGGTTCGCGCTGCGCGCATCGGCGGCGTAACTGACACGTGTGTCGATCGACACCCGGTAGCCACTGGTGTGCGGGACAGCGATAGACCACAATATGTCCGGTCAGTGTCAACAAACCGCGCGGTCGGTGTCGCGGGGCGAGAACGCTGCGAAATGTTGGAAGCTCGGCCGACCGAAATCAGGTTTGGTAGCGCTGATCGGTACGGATGCAGAGGTATAGCTATGACGCTCAGCCGACCGGAGCGGATCGACCTTCTCTTGACCCGCCCGCAACGCCAGGGTCGTGACCCGGAGCCGCGCGAGCAGCTCGGATCGCTCGGCGAGATAGAGCGGGTGGTCATCGACGCCACCATCGCCCTGCTCGCGCCGGGCCAGAAATTCGCACTCCTGTGGTCACTGCAGGTCGGCGAGCAGACCGTCGCCGGAGTGCAGATCAAAGAGCGCGACGGAACGGTCACCAACCTGATGCCGCCCACCGAGGTGCTCGAATACCTCGCCGATCACAAGCGCATGTCCTACAACCCGGACACCGGCGCCTGGCTCAGCGCCGAGATCTTCATCGCGGGCCCCACCCGGTACAAGACCAACTACTCCACCGTCGCCATCGCGGACTGGATGCCGGAGGTCTCGGCCGACGACCTCGCCGCCGAATTCGCCGCCTTCCCTCGCCCCGACGCCGAGATCCCCGACTGGGCCAGATCCCAGCTCGACTGGGCCGCCCGCCGCACAGGGTGAGGCGTGCGCCGCTGAGGAACGCCTGTCGCGGCTGCGCCCATTAGGAGCGGCGCCAACCGGCGCACAGGTTCGATGGTTAGCATCAGTCCCCGTGCGACCGGACCGATCTGAACGAGCGTTCTCCCGATACCGCCTGATCGCCCTTGTCTGTGGGCTGCTCGGGTTCGTGCTTGCCCTGCTCGCACCGCTGTTGCCGGTGCGCCAGGACCGCGCGAGCCTGGACTGGCCGCAAACGGGCGCGACCAGCGTCGAGGCACCGCTGGTGTCGTATGTGCCGCAGCGTCTCGATGCGCAGCTGCCGTGCACGATGCTGAGTGGGCTGCCCGGTCCCGGCGCGGAGAACCCGACCACGACCACCCTGTTGACGACGATTCCGACCGCCTCCGGCAAAGCCGACCGCGGGCTGAGCGTCACCGTGCGCGACGGCGTGGTCGGTGTGCAGGCGCGCGATGTGCCGATGCTGTCGGCGCCGATCGCGGAGATCGGCGAGTGTGAGCGGATCAGCGTCGTCTCGACCATCGAGGCGACGACCGTCGAGTTCGTCGGGGCGGCGCGCCAGGACGGCACCCCGTTCCGCAACACCGTCACCGTCGACAAGCGCCCACAGATCGTCGGCGTCTACACCGACCTCGACGCGGCGGTACTCACCGGCGCCCGGCTGCACGCCGATATCGACTCCCGCTTCACCTCGACGCCGACGACGCTGAAACTGGCGGCGATGATCGGCGCCGCGGTCTTCACCCTCCTCGCGCTGATCGCGCTGCACCTGCTCGACACCGCCGACGGCCGCCGTGCCCGCCGCTTCCTGCCCCGGCACTGGTGGCGGATCACCCCGACCGACGTGGTGGTGGTCGTAACGCTGCTCGGCTGGCATGTGATCGGCGCCAACACCTCCGACGACGGCTACATCCTCACTATGGCGCGCGCGTCGGGCCCGTCGGGCTACATGGCCAATTACTACCGCTGGTTCGGCGTGCCGGAGGCACCGTTCGGCTGGTCCTACGAACTGCTCGCCTGGATGACGAAGGTCTCCGACGCCAGCCCGTGGATGCGCCTGCCCGCGCTTGCCGCCGGACTGGTCTGCTGGGCGGTGATCAGCCGGGAAGTGCTGCCCCGCTTGGGTGCTCGCGTGCGCCGCGACAAGGTGGCGCTGTGGACAGCCGGCCTGGTGTTCCTGGCCTTCTGGCTCCCCTACGACAACGGCCTTCGCCCCGAACCGCTGATCGCGGCAGGTGCCCTGCTCACCTGGTGCCTCATCGAACGCGCCATCGCCACCGCACGACTGCTGCCCGCCGCCTTGGCGATCCTGGTCGCCGCGTTCTCGCTGGCGGCGGGCCCGACCGGCCTGATCTGTATCGCCGCCCTGATCGCGGGCACCCGGCCGGTCATGCAGATCATCATCAAACGCGCGCAAGGTCTGCGACCGCGCCGGATCGCCGCCGACAGTGAGTTCGACGCCGCAGACGACCAGCCGTCGACCGACGCGACCAGCGCCGGCAGTGCCGCGAAGACGGACGACGCGGCTGACTCGAGCAGCTCGGCAAGCCCCGGCAAGGCGACAGGCTCAGCGAATCGGCTCTCGCTGGGCACCAAGATCTTCCGTTACGCCGCATTGCTTGCCCCCGGTGTCGCGGCGGGCACGCTGGTGCTCATCATCGTGTTCGCCGATCAGACGCTGGCCACCGTCATGGAAGCCACCCGAGTCCGCACGCTCGTCGGCCCGAACGTCGCCTGGTTCGACGAACGCACCCGCTGGGACTCCCTGTTCATGCTCTCCCCCGACGGCTCACTGGCCCGCCGGTTCGGCGTCCTGGTGATGCTGCTGTGCCTGCTCGTCTGCATCCTGCAGGTCTTGCGCAAGGGCCGCATCCCCGGCACCGCACGCGGGCCATCGGTGCGCATCCTCGGCATCGTCTTCGCCGCACTGCTGCTGATGATGTGGACGCCGACCAAGTGGACCCATCACTTCGGTGTCTACGCGGGCCTGGCGGGTTCGCTGGCGGCCTTGGCCGCGGTGGCGGTCGGCACCAACGGAATTCGCGCTCCACGCAATCGCTCGCTGTTCGCGGCGGCTGTCCTGTTCCTGCTCGCGATGACCTTCACCGGCTCCAACGGCTGGTGGTACGTGTCCAGCTACGGCGTGCCGTTCTGGGACAAGGCGCCGATGGTGGCCGGCAAGGGCGTATCGACGGTGTTCCTCGGACTGAGCATCCTCGCCCTGCTCGTCGCGCTGTATTTCCACCTGCGCGCCCCCTACCGAACCCCCTCCGACACAGGACGTTTCGACCGCTTCGCGACCATGCCGCTGACCATCGCGGCGGCACTGCTGGTCCTGTTCGAGGTGGCCTCGATGGCCAAGGGTGCCATCACCCAGTACCCCGCCTACTCCATCGCGAAGTCGAATATCAATGCGCTGCAAGGCAATACGTGCGGCCTCGCCAATGACGTGCTGGTGGAATCGAATACGGCCGATTCGCTGCTCACCCCCTACACTGGCGACCCCGCCGACGGACTGAACGCCGAATCCACCGGCTTCACTGCGGACGGCGTAGCCGACGACCTCACCGCCGATGCCGACGAAACCGTGCTCGGCGGCGCCAACTCGGTCGACACCGATTCCGCCAACAAGACCACCAAGACCACCGGTGCTGGCACCGGCGGTGGCACCAGCGCCGAACCCGGAATCAACGGCAGCACCGTCGCCCTCCCGTTCGGCCTCGACCCCGCCCGCACCCCGGTCCTCGGCTCCTTCCAGGACGGCGTGCAGCAGCAGGCGAAGCTGACCTCGCAGTGGTACCGCGTCGACCTCAGCGACAGCGTGCGCGACGATCCCGCCTATCAGGCCCTCGTGGTCACCGCGGCCGGGCGGATCCGCTACGTCGACACCGACGGCGTCGTGCACTACGGCCAGGATCTGCGCCTGGAATACGGCACCCGCGCCGCCGACGGCTCCGTCGCGATGACCGGTTCGGTCGCGCCGATGGATATCGGGCCCGCCCCGTCGTGGCGCAACCTGCGCGTGCCGATCGATCAGCTGCCCGTCGGTGTGAACGCGGTGCGCCTGGTCGCCACCGACAACGACATCACCGGTAAGCAGTGGCTCGCGGTCACCCCGCCGCGCCTGCCGAAACTGTCCACCCTGGACTCGGTGGTCGGCCGGACCGATCCGGTGCTGCTGGACTGGCACGTCGGCCTCGCGTTCCCCTGCCAGCGCCCGCTCGAGCACCACGACGGCGTCGCCGAGGCTCCGCGGTGGCGCATCCTGCCCGACCGGGTCGGTTCGGACGCGTCCAACGCCTGGCAGGACGACATCGGCGGCGGCCCGCTCGGGTGGACAAATCTGCTTCTGAAGGCCGAGACTGTGCCCACCTATCTCGACCATGATCTCGGCCGCGACTGGGGCTCGCTGGAGCGGTTCACGCCGTATCAGCCCGCTGCGCCCGCCGAGATCGAGGTGACGGTGATCGATCAGTCGGGTCGAGCGAAGGAACCGGCAATTCGGGCACAGTGACGTGCGTTACAGACACTGGCAGCGCAAGGGCAGTGACCAGGCACTGGTGCATGTCACATACGAAACACTCAGTGCCCGTTAGGGTTTCGATAAGGTGAAGCACCTGTAAATGACAGCGTAAAGGTCCTGTGCCTGCACGTTTGAGCACGTACGCTGGTGGGTATGACAGGAGCCTTCGATGACATGGATCTACGAGATCTCGTCGAGTTGCTCAGCAACGACGAGAAACAAGAACTACGACCGGCCGTCATGCGGGTACTGGAAAGACTGCCTTCACAAGAGGTATTACGCCGCGACCTGAACCGTCGCATGCTCAACGTCTGACCCCTGTCCCCCATACGACCGAAAAGGCGCGGACCACGTTACGTGATCCGCGCCTTTATTTTTGGCGGCTGGCGCCGCGGATTCTCGGCCCTGAGGCCTCGATCTTCCCTCCCTACGGGTACTCCTTCGTCGCACCCTTCGGTCAGTCCAGATCGAGGCGGCCGAGAACTTCAAGACTTCCGTGGCTAGAAGACCCGCAGTGGTCCGGGGCTCCACAGGCCGTTGCGCGGTGTGGTGCCGGTCACGAGCTCGGCGGGCGTGGCCTGCGCGTACTGGTCGTAGCGTTCCAGCGAGCCCCAGTCGCGGGCCCAGTCGTCCTTCAGGTAGGTCGGGATGGTGACGCGGGCAGCCAGCATCTGCGACATGCCGAGCGGACCACCGAACTCCTGCGCCTGCCAGGTGTCGGTCGACGAGATCGCCAGCGGACGGTCCGGCAGGATCCGGTAGTTCGGCACTTCGGCCACGCCGTTGCGGTGCGCGAACGGACGCTGGCACGGGAACTGCAGGCCGACGGCCCAGTCCAGCAGCACCGGCTGGTCGCGGCCGATGAACGTGTCGAGGCTCTGCAACTCGGGCACCCGCGGTGGGGTGAACGCCAGCCACTGATCGCCGATCAGGATCGGATCGTTGACCACCACGCGCACCGCGTTCACCTCGTTCGGGAGGTCGGCCAGCGGCACGCGCAGGTTGCGCCACGACGGCGCGGGGCCGATATCGCGCGGCTGGTAGGCGCCGAGCGTGGTGACGCTGCCATCCGGGTTACGGGTGCCGTATTCGACGAACAGCGCCTGGCCGTACTTGTCGGAACCGGAGTCGTCCTTGGAGGCGATGCGACCGGCCGCGCTGATCACGACCAGCGGCGAGTCGTCCGAGCGGGCGGGCAGACCGTACCAGGCCGATTCCAGGTGGGCGGGCTGCTGCACGCCCTCCTGGTAGGAGCCGAGAATCGGGGTCTGAGCCGGATCGAGGCCGAACGGCAGCGCCACGGTCGAGCCGTTCACGCCGCGTGCGCCCTCACCACCGCCGGTGCCCGCGCTCTCGCCTTCGGCGAAGGCCGCGCCGACCGACTGGTTGCTGGTGTTGCCGGTGCCCGGCTTCACCTCGACCGCGTCGGCCGACAGGTCGCCCGGCACGCCGTTGGGGGTGAACCCGACCGAGCCGGTGCCCGCCAGGGGGTCGTTGGGGTCGGTGAACGGACGGGCCGGGTCGACGATCGGGTCGAGCCTGCCACCGTTCGGGTCGGATTCGACCAGCACGTCGTTGGCCAGGCCACACGAGTTGTCGCTCAGCGCGTCGATATTGGAGCGGCCGAGCGAGTAGCCGGGGTACTGCTGGGTCGCGCCCTTGACCAGCGATGCCACCTCGAACAGCACCATCAGCCCGACCACAATGGTCAGCGGGATGGCAGCGAACTTGCGAATCCTGTTGCCGCGCTTCGTTTTCGCCGACGGCACCGGCTTCACATAGTCCTCGCGCAGCGCGTACCAGCCGACCAGCGCCAAGGCCAGGCCGAACAGGACGAGCATGACTGTGTTCGAGTGGATGCCGCGCAGCGAGATGGTCTTGTCGAACCACGGCACGCCGTAGCTGGACACGTACCAGTAGCCGTTGATGCCGGAGAACGACAGCGCGAGCACGAACAGCAAGCCGGCCAGGAAGATCGCCCGGTTCTTGCGTGAACGCAGCGCGCTCTGCGACACCGCCACCGCGGTCACCGCCGCGAGCCCACCCGCGATGCCCGCGTAGGCACCGAAGTGGTGGGTCCACTTGGTGGGGTTGAACATCATGAAGAAGATCGTGCCGAAGACGATCCCCATCAGCCGCCAGGTCGGACCCGACGCGATTCCCGGCACCTGACGGCGGCGCAGCAGCACCAGCAGCGTCGTGAACAGGCACAGCAGCATCACCAGGAACGCGAAACGGCGAGCCAGCGAGCCGTCGACGGTCTCGACGAACATGTAGTAGTAGCGCAGGTAGTCCTCGTACCAGGCCAGGTTCGGGCCGGTGGCCTGACGGACCCGGTTGGCTTCCTGGATGCCGGCGAAGGTCTGGTCGCCGTAGACGACCGTGAGCACGAGCAAGCCCGCCGACGCGATCGGAGCCAGCAGCGGGAGCGTGCCGAACTCGCGATGACGGCGCACGATGATCCGCACCAGCGGCCGGATACCGGCCAGCAGCGCGGCCACACACATCAAGCCGGTGGGCGCGGCGGCGAGGGTGAAGGCCGCGATCAGCACCGCGATGCCCGCGGGCAGCAGGCGGCCGGTGGCGATGGCACGTTCGATGGAAACCCAGGTGAGCAGCGCGCCGAGGGCGACGATCGGCTCCGAGCGCAGGCCGTTGTCGAACGGCAGCCAGAACGCCAGGAACACCAGGCCACCGGTCCACAGCGCCACCTGAGAGCGCTTCACGGCATTGCCGAGGCGCGGCACCACCTCGCGGCTGATCACCATCCAGCACAGGATCGCGCAGATCAGCGCGGGCACGCGCACCCACGGGCTGGCCGTGGAGATCTCCGCGAACACCTGGATGACGTAGTAGTACCAGCCGAACGGGGCCTCGGGGACGCCGTACCAGCGGAAGTAGTTGGCTGTATAGCCCGCGTCGGGGGCCACGCGCACCATCGACAGGATATAGCCGTCGTCGGAGGTATTGGCGCCGACGAAATGCCAGACCAGCAGCGTGCCGACCACCGCACCGTCGGCCCAGGTCGGCTTGAGCCAGTTGCGCGGCAGGAATCGGCGGTGCCCGCGCCCGTCACTGCCGTCGAGACGGCCGAGCGCGGCGAGCGCCAGCAGCGTGCACAGCACGGCCGCGATGATCGCGACCAGCTTGATCAGCGACGGGCTCGACGAGAAACGGGTGTCGATCGTCGAGGTCAGCGAAAGGCCCTGCGGCACCTCACCCTTCAGATCGGTGAACACGCCAACGATCTGCGGCCGCAGGTCACCGGCGAGCTGCCCCTGCACGGGCACCTGCACGGTTTCCACCGCACCCGGCTGACCGGCGATCGGCCGCTCGACCTGCTTGGTCAGCCCCGCGAACTCCGCGGTCGTGCGGTTCTGATCGGAACTGATGACGATCGCCGAACACCCGTCCATCGCCGACCGGTCCGCCGAGGCGACCACCGCGTTGCGATCCACCACATCGACCGAGGTGCCGGAAACGCGCACGAACAGCGCCTCCAAGGCCGCGCGATCGCCCTGCGGGGGCGCGGTCGCCAGCAACATGCCGCCCTGCTCGGGCAGCGACGACACGGCACTACACGGAATCGACACATTCAGATCGATCGGCACCTGCGACATCAGTGGTGCAGCCACATTCGCGAGCGAGCCGTTCTGCGGCCAGTTCAGCTGCGCGGTCGTCTGCGTGACCGGCAAAAACGGCGTGGCCACCGCGAACAGGGCACCGAGAATCCCGGCGACCATCGCGATCCATCGCGCGATCCGGAAGTCCTTCGCAGTGGCCACCGGTTCGGCAGGAGGCTTGGTGAGAACAGCTGTTGCGGCGTCTGGCACGGTTCGACATGCTATCTGCCCCCAGGTACTCGCGAGGGGTTGCACGCCGAGCCGGGAATTTTCCTGGTGTGACTATGCACCACTGGTGTATAGTCACACCACATGGTCAGCAGGGGGCGGCACCCGAAAAAGGCGATCAACACGGCTCTCTCAGCGCTCGACCTCGAGCATTTCGAGGTCGAAGAAATACACCGTGGACACCGTTGGGGCTTCGTGCGCCACCTGGCAACCGGTGACACGATTGCCATCTGGTCGACCCCGCGCGTACCCGAGGACAACGCCGACGCCATCCGCCGGTTCGCGCGCGGGCACACAGAGAGGAAGGAATCGCCATGAGTCGCCATGAATTCACACTGGTGCTCGATCACACGCCCACCGACGACGAACTCGACGCGCTCTTCGAAGCGGGGCTCGACGACTCAACTCCCGAGTTCGGCCCACGCACCGCCCCCGTACTACACCTGCACCGCGATGACGAGTCGCTCGCGTCGGCGATCATAAGCGCAGTGGGCCAGGCCGAGGTCGCTGGTTTCGCTGTGGTCGG
The DNA here is from genome assembly GCF_052814245.1 of Nocardia sp. IBHARD005. NCBI lineage: Bacteria > Bacillati > Actinomycetota > Actinomycetes > Mycobacteriales > Nocardiaceae > Nocardia > Nocardia sp. IBHARD005. The sequence goes on along the minus strand of NZ_CP199935.1, from coordinate 184,766 downwards.
CGTACGGACCGAGAACCTGGTGACACTCAAAACGATCGCAGCGAGAACCACCCGAACCTACGAGAGCGTTCGCCGTCTCGCTAATGGTGACCGCGGGCCCGGAGGCTTTCCCGCGCCGATGAGCGGTGACGGTTACGCGCTGTACTCGTGGACCGAAGTCGCCCGCTGGTTCGCCGAGCACTATGGAATCCCCGACACCACAACTCGCTATGACCGAATCATCGCAGCCGCAGATCATTTGGTACGCGCCCGCCATCTACTCGGTGGCGATACCGGACAACTCTCGGCCCTGGCGAGCTGAGCTCCATCACCAGCAGTTCCGTTGTCGACGCTGTCCGCACGGCACTCCGACCACCGAGCAGCTGTAGGGATGCACAGCCGGTCACCCTAGACTCGACTCCATGACCAAGGTGAATCTCGAAACCAATTACGGACCGATCGTGCTCGAGTTGGACGACCAGGCCGCGCCGAACACGGTCGCCAACTTCGTGAACTACGTGAACTCGGGCCATTACGCCGGCACCGTGTTCCACCGCGTCATCCCCGGTTTCATGGTGCAGGGCGGCGGCTTCGAGCCCGGCCTGAAGCAGAAGCCGACGCAGGCGCCGATCCAGAACGAGGCCACCAACGGCCTGAAGAACGACAAGTACACCGTCGCGATGGCCCGCACCAACGACCCCCACTCGGCCACCGCCCAGTTCTTCATCAACATCTCCGACAACGCCTTCCTCAACCACACCGCCCCCCAGGGCCAGGGCTGGGGCTACGCCGTCTTCGGCAAGGTCACCGACGGCACCGAGGTAGTCGACAAGATCGCCGCCGTCTCCACCGGCAGCGCGGGCCCCCACCAGGACGTCCCCGTCGACGACGTCATCATCGAATCCGCTTCTGTCGCTTAATCCTTCGACGTAGCGATTCGGGCCGCCACCGTATTCACCGGTGGCGGCCCGATTTCACATCTCCCAGAGCGCGGCGATCGGCATTGCGCGAAACTTCGGACCGAAGGGCAGCGTCTGCGTTCCCGTGTAGAGGACGACGCCTGCGAGCAGGTCGTCGCCGAGTCGGTCGTGGAGATAGCGCAGCCCACGGAAGTCGTCGCCAGAGACCGTATCGGCAGCCTTCACCTCGATTGCGACGACCTGGCCGCGTCGGTTCTCGAGGACTATGTCGACCTCGACCTGATCTCGGGTTCGAAGGTGGAACATTTCGACATCCTCCTCAGACCAGCTGAGCTGGCGGGCGATCTCCGAAACAACGAAATTCTCGAGCAAACCGCCCGCGTGAGGACCAGGTTTGCTCAGCGTTTGGGTGGACATTCCGCACTGATGGGCTGCGATACCCGAGTCCACGATCATTACTTTCGGCGTCGCGACGGCACGAGTCGTCAGATTGCGCGACCACGGCGGAATCCGCTTGACGACAAAGACTTCCTCAAGCAGGCCTACATACCGTTGAACGGTCTGATGCGACAACCCGAGTTCGGTGCCGATCGTCCGCAGCTGCAGCAGCTGACCTGAGCGGGCCGCAAGCAGTTTGACCAGCGCACGCATCTCCGGCGCACGCTGTATCTCGGCGAGCTGCATGACATCGCGGTTGATCAAGTCGGCGATATAGGAAGCGAAGAACTGCGCTCGCCGCTTCCCGTTCCGCGCTACCGCTTCTGGAAACCCGCCACGCGACAGCCGCTCCATATAGCCGGCACGCGACTCACCCGATTGATGGTAAGCGCCAAGAATACCTTCTCCAATGAAGGCGCGGTCGACGAATGAATCTGTGCCACCGTCTATCTCGCCTTGCGACAACGGCCACAGCTCGATTGTTTCCATCCGGCCGGGAAGTGTGTCGGGGACCGAACGTAGTCCCATGACCCGCGCCGATCCAGTCAGGAGGAAGTGCCCCGGTCGACCGTCCTCATCGACAGCCGCCTTGATGGACAACAGCAGCTCAGGGACGCGTTGCACCTCGTCGATGATCAGCGGGCGACTCTGCCTGACAAAGCCCGACAGATCGAACTCGGCCGCCTTACGCGTCTGCGGATCGTCGAGGCTGAGCCACCTGGCGCCGAGTGAGCGACCAAGGTCGGCAACCAACGTGGACTTGCCGCTCTGCCGCGCGCCGATGACCAGAACGACACGTGTATCAGACAGTGCCTCCTCGATTGCGTGGCCGGCCCGACGGGAAATGATGCGACCGAGAGGCGAGTGCGGCATGCGTGATGTCATCTAGACATAAACCCATCTCATAGGTGACATTTCCTGGGGATTCTCAACTACAAAACAGAGCACAATGTACCATCTGCCGCGTGGGTAGTGGACCATCTGCCGCAGGGGTGGTGGACCATCTGCCGCAGGGGTGGTGGACCATCTGCCGCCAGGTTCGGGCAAGCACCGACCCTGCTTGGGGTAGTACACCCTGTACCCGCCCGGCAAGTCACCGATATACCTTGGAAAGACGGCCCGGAGATGAAACTCACGGCGCAATGCCGCCAGATCGTCGCTGATCAAAGCTGGATTCGACCGGCCACAGGGCGCGCGGTATTGTGCCCTGACTCATCAAAGTTCTTGGGGGAACACGTGAAAGACCTCGTCTATTCAGTGCTGGGCGTAGTAATGGGCGCCTTCTTGGTTTTCGGCGGAATCGCCACACTCAACAGCGGCGCCGACTGCGACGGCAAGGCCATGTCGGCGGGCCAGATCTGTGTGACGACCAGCAAGGGCTCATCGGTGGAGCGCGACGCCGCCGAGCAGGAAGCCCAGAACAAGCGCACCGGGTGGCTGCTGATCGGCGGCGGCGCGGTGATGAGCATCGGCTCCGCGTTCTGGCTACGGAGCAACCTCCGGTCGCGCCGGGCTCGCCGCAACGCTGCCGCACCGCAGGGTTACCCGCCCGTCGGCGGCCCGCCGCCCGCCCCTAACGGGCTGCCACAGGCGCAGGGCCAGTGGCCACAGGCCGCACCCGCCCCGTATGGGTCGCCGCAAGCCCAGGGCCAGTGGCCACAGGGACCTCCCGGGTACGGCGCACCCACTTATGCGCCGCCGCACGCCCAGAACCAACCGCACGCCGGGTACAGCGCGAACCCGAACTACCCGCGGTGATGGGTAATCCGCGAGCACACCGGCGACATCGATCTCACCAAGGTTGTTGTGCAGCTGACCGATTCGCCCCGCCGATATGCGATGGGACCGTCGTCCTGATGTCGGGGCAACGACCACCTGCTGCGGAACCTCACCCGAGCCGAGTGACCTCATGCGTACGGAATAGCTCGGGGCAGAACCGGATTCGGCGGTGCTGACGCCTTGATACGGTTCAGTACAGCCGGGGTACGCCAGGGCTGTCAGTCCTCGCTGTTGGCGAAGTTCGCGGCGAAGTCGGGGTCGGCTGACACGATCAGGTGGTTAGTGTCGTCTGCCAGCCACACATCCGCGAAATAGCCGGACTTCGACCACGCGAGCATCCCCGCGATCATCGCGATGGGAAAGCAGCCGGGTACGGCTAAGAAGCCCAGGGGTATGTACAGCCACTCGATGTGTGCGAGTATCGCGACCGCGAGGGCGACGAGCGACAATGTCACGATCAGTAGCGCCGACAAAGCAATTCGGCGGTAGCGCCTGACCTCATACACGCAGTATTCGCACGCCGGACATTCGAACCGAAGCCGGGCTACCGGCACAGACTGCACCGGCTGCCGCCACGGTAGCTGCACATACCGGAAGAACTCCCGGATCGTCGGCATCTGCGATCCGGGTCCGTGGGAATTCACTATGAAGGAACGGCTTTCGACAGCTGGTAGACCATGTTCGCTGCACACGTCGGGCAGGGGCTCGACCAGAATCAGTTCCAGCGGCGCAGTCGTGAGAATGGGGACCCAATCCGGGTCAACCACCGTCTCGAACAGCACTTCTTTCCGCTCGCTCACCGGAGCCAACCGTTCTCTCGGCGATCCCGGAAGTAGTCGTCATCCTCATCTGGTTCGTCTGGGGTGACGATCCGATCGCGGTTGGGCTTGCGTGTTCCCGCGTGCACGGTGCCTGCCGTTGGCGAGGAGCTTTCCGGCGTCGCCGCTGTGTATGGTTGCGTTGGTGGGGACTGTTCGGCCGGCTGGTTGCGTAGTTGCTCCAGTTGGGCCTCTCCCTGTGCAGCGAGCCGTTGCCGCTCCTCCTCGGGCATATCAGCGAATTGTTGCATGGCCGCAGGCAGGGTCTGATCAAGTATCAAATTGAAGGCATCGCTGTGCATCAGGTCTCGCGCACTGCTCCGCCCCTCCAGAATTGCTCGAATCTGATTCTTCAGACCCGGATCCGCAGTGCCGTTCATGATCGTTCGAAGTGCGATGGACAGTTGCCGTGACACTGCGACATCGCCGCGGGCCAGATCATGCAGAGGCTCTGGTGTGCTCATCGTCAGGCTCCCAGATGGTCGTAGGAACTCTGCGGCAACGTCGGAAGATCGCCCGACTGTACGCCACCTATTCCTGCGTAGATCAGCGCAGCGCTACCCTCCAATGCGATATAGAGGCCAGACAACTTCTGAACCAGAAGATTGAACGCGGCAATCGCCCTCAGCGTGGTCAAAGTGGCGGCTGCCACCAGTGCGGCGGTGGCGACAATGCCCACACCCGTGACGCCGGCAAGTTTTGCCGCTGCCAATTCGATAATAGCCATGGCACCGAGATCCAGTACGCTCTGCACACCGTCGCCGAGTGTCTTAGCGCCGTAGTAAGCAGCATTCGCGAAATTCTTTATTTCGTCTGCGATATCGTTCAAGGATTCCACCTGGGCTGCGATCGCCGTAGATAATCCTGAAAAATATTCCTGAGCACTCGACGCCGCGTTTCCATCCCAACTCGGATCAACTGCCGCTGCCGCACTCTTGACCTCGTCGGCGAAGCTGGAATTGTACGCAGCGAGATTCTCAACCGCTATTCCCGCTTTCTGCAACGCCTCCCAGTCGCCGGATATTTTCTGCGAAAGCCATTCTACCGGATCTGCACCGAAGACATTCTTGCACCACGTACATGCCCAATAGGTCGGGGAAATCTCATTAGAGGTCACGATGAACTCGAATTTGTCATTCATCGGGTCTTCGGGTGAGGGCTCAGCGAGCTTCTCCACAGGAGTGCCTGCCATTATTTCCCTCCCGGGTAGATGCGATCGAGTTCTTCGGCGCGCGCCTTGTCTGTTGTCCGATAGACTTGGGCGACCTTGGTCAGTTCGGTTGCCGCGTCTGCGGACAGTTTGCCGATGGCCTCGTAGTTCGGCTTGAGTTTCTCGTATGCCGCACTGATGGCACCGAGACCGACACGGATCAGACCACCATCGCCCCAAACCGTATTGTCTGCCACCACCCACTTGTCGATGTAGGCCGTAGCGCTCGCATTTCCCTCTGCCAACGTCTGTAAGCGCTTCGAAAAGCTGTCTACTTCGTCCGGATTGACCTGAAACTTGTCTGCCATCGAATACCTCCTCCGCTCGCGGCGCTCCCGCCGACAGTTGATTCCGCCGAGGATTGCATGGCTGAATCCTGTATGCAACCAACCATCGGATGCATGGTGTTGGACGTCCCCGCGGGCCGATCGGTTCCACTTTGTGATCCAGGTCACCAGACGGGTGGGGTGACGTCGTACACCCGCGGGTATGCGACGGTAGGGTGTCGACTCGAGCAGGGGTCAGGATTCGGAGACGGATTCGATGGAACCGATCGGGCCTCTCGTGCGTCCAAAGCTAGTGAGATGGTTTCGACGAGCGGGGAGTGTTGTGCGAGGCGCTGATGTGATGCGGGCGGCCGTTGGCGCTGGTGTGGTTGTGGCTGCGGTCAGCGGGTGCGGTGGGGGTGCGGAGAAGGGGTCTGCGCAGCCGACTACTCGGGATTTGGACTCGATCGTTGTGTTCAATGTTTGTAGTCAATTGGAGGATGAGGCACTGGCCAGTTCAGGACTCGACCCGGCTACGAAGCGGACGTTGACTGATCCTCCGACCGGGCCGTCGGCCTGGCGTGTGTGCAACTGGCAACCGGCCGACGATCGGTATGGAGTCGGGCTTCGAAAAATTGGAGTCTTCTCCACCAGCCACACGCTCGACGACGCGCGGGTCAAGGAGGACATCGTCGACGTACAGGACACCATGGTTGTCGGCAGACCAGGCCTGACCTTCCGGGAGAAGAACGACCCAGACGGCTGCTTCGTAGCGTTCGCCGCGGAGCAAGGCATGTTCGAGGTACGCGTGTCCTGGATCAGCAATGAGGGGCCGCGCATCGGCGACGTGTGCGATATGGCAGCAAAGTACGCGGCGAACCTCGCGCCGCACCTTCCGAAGTAGGGGGCGGGCAACATGTCAGACCAAGCCACATATTGGCGGAACTTGAAGCAGCAGGCCGTGGCTGGCAACTTTCGGATGGAAGAAGGACTCGGTGAGTCCTTGCGGGCCGCCTGCGAGCAGTACGTAAAAGAGCTACAGCTACTGAAGGACGATACGAAGGATCTCGAGCATCTCTCAGGTTGGGGCGGCCTCGACACAGCCATCCTCCTGAAACAGAAGTTCGAAGCAAAAGCTGTCACAGGTAGCGGGGACGACCCGAACGATTCGGCCGACAAACGCCTCGCCTCGCACGTCGAGATCGCCCAACTTATGCGCGACACCTTCGCCGCCGCAATCGGCAAGTTCCAAGCCGTCGACCAGCAGAACGCCGCTGGTATCGCCGCGACCGGGGAGGGAATCTGATGCCCGCACCACTGCTTGCCATCGCCGCAATCGGCGCCGTTGCCGAGTTGGGCCGCCAGATCCACAACAGTTACAGCACCGCGTATGAAGAGGCCAAGGCTCGTGGCGAGCTCGGTGTCGCCGCGAATAGCGCATGGGCAGGTGACCGTTCGACCATCCTGTCCGAACGCGGCCGGCTCGAGACGGGTTTCGACGGCAGCTTTGCCAAACCCGTGCTGACCGGCAAATTGGATGGATTTTCCGCCCTTTCACACCAGCAGATCTGGGATGCGTTGAACGGCAGTGGTTCTCAACCTGGTGTCGACGCTGGAGAGATCAATGCCGGCGCCGATGGTTGGCGACGCCTCGTGACCGGCATGACGAATGCCGTGACCCAATTCAATACCCGCATCGACACCGCGATCAGGGACGGCTGGGACGGCACCACGGCCAACGCCGCGATCGACGGAGTGCGCACCTACTCCAGTGAAGCGCAGAAGCTGCCGACGACGTTTCAGATGGTCGGCAACGGAATCGACCTGATGCAGGGCGCGCTGGCGCAGGCGAAGATGGCGATCCCCGAACCCTACGAGGTTCCCTGGGACGAAGTGCTGCTCGCCAAGATTCCTGGCAGCGATTTTCTCAAGTCCGATCAGTACCAGGCCGACGAAGCCGAACGTGCCGCGCAGGAAATCCTGGAACGCGTGTACAAACCGCAGGCTGTGGTCGCCGACGAGAAGACTCCGGTGCTCGCCGTGCCGAAGAACCCGCTGGGCGACGGGAATGTTCCCGGTGGCGACAACAACAACGGTGACGGGTCCCGTGGGGGCTCGACCAACGGTAACTCCAACGGCTCCACTCCCGGTGGCGATCAGAGTTCTCCTGCGGCAACAACTCCGCAGTCGACCAACCCGACAACTGACACCCCCGAAGATGATTCGTCTACAGATGATTCGTCAGGTGACGAAACATCGCCTACAGCAACAACACCCACCGCCACTCCCAGCACCGAACCGGCCTCGACCCCGCAGAGTCCGACGGCCGCACCCGGTGCCGGAACACCTGGCAGCGGTGCTCCGGGCGGTGGCGGATCACCTGGTGGCGGTTCACCGGGAGCGGGCGGGGCAGCGCAGGCGCCGGTCGCCGGTCGTGGTGTGCCCGGTTCGCCGTCGGCGGGGATGCCCGCGGCAGCTTCAGCGGGCAAGGGTGCTGGTGCCGGTGGGCGTGGCATGTCCGGCATGCCCGGCATGATGGGCGGCGGCGGACGCGGCGGCGGGAAGGACGACGAGAGCGAACACAAGATCCCCGACTACTTGATCCAGGATCGCGAGTCCGAACTCATCGGCCAACTCCCACCGACGCTGCCGCCGGGTGGTGTCATCGGCGCATGAGCCACGAAATGCGCTGGCAGCTCAATAGTCTCGCGTTCAATATCGCTGTCGAGGCGAACGATCGCGACCGGCTCCCCTACCCCTTGCGCTACCGTGCCAAGTTCCCGGAAACCGCCGACGAATACGCCCGCAGGCGCGCGGAAAGCGCGCAACGGTTACAGCAGATATACGACGATTCTCTGCATCGCACGCTGGAAATCCTGCTGGAACCGCAGGTGCGAGTAGAGGTTCTGGGATTTCACGGGCCAGGGCAGAAACAGATGGTAGGCATCCACGCAGGCATCGTCGGCACGGAAGCTGTTGTGGCAGTTCAGCATTCCGATCGCGATAGCCGTGGTGGTGGCGACATCGCGATCGGCCGCTATCCGGCCGGTTCGGTAGCGGCGGAGATCGTCACCGCACTCCCCCGATGTACCGGTGGTACCGAACCTCGCTTCGAAGGCAGGCGCGGCGACCTCGACACCGCAGTGCACGCCCGCCACCCGACCAGGCTGTCCCCCATCGAAAAGGTTCAGCGCTTCCTCAACCGCCCCCGAATCGGCACCGGCGCGATCACCGTCTACCCCGGCTTCGAGATCGACGCCCGCCCCACCGATGACGGCGTCGCGTTCCAATGGTTGGACTACCCAAACGATGGCCGCTACCTGATGCAACACCACGACGCCGAGAACTTCACCGTCATCCCCGGCCCCACCGACGAAATCACCCGCCGACTCCACACCCGGATCAACACCATGGCGCAACGAGTTCGACCGACCCGCTGAGATGCACGAGCAGATCACAGCAGCGGAGTACGACACCTGGTCCGGTGAGCAGTGCGCGGGCATCGAGATCGTGGACGGGATGGTCGTTGTTCGCCCCAGTGCGTCCAAGCGGCACAACCGGCTGGGTCGGATTCTGGCAAACGCGTTGGATGCGGCGGCCGGACCGGGCTGGAACGCCGACACCGACTTCGACGTCCGGCTTCAGGATGTTCCACTCACCAATCGGCGCCCCGATGTGGTCGTCTACCGCGCCGACACCATCGACCTCACGCCAACACGACCGGAACACGTGCTGATGGTCGTAGAGGTTGTCTCGCCCGGGTCGGAGACCACCGACGGGATCGTGAAGCTGGATCAGTACGCCAGAGCAGGCATCGCCTTCTACTGGCGAGTCGAGCAGGCCGCGACCGGTGTCCCGCTGATCTACACCTACATCCTCGACCCCGCGACCGGGTCATACCGGACAGGTGACATGTTCACGGGAGTGGTCACGGCGTCGGCGCCTTTCCCGTTGGAGATCGACCTCGGCAAGATCTGAGCTCAGGACACCCAGGCCTTCAGAGGTTCGGTGTCGAGGGTGATGCCTACCGGGTTCGGGATGGGGACTTCGGCGCCGAAGGGCTGGATCAGGATTCGTTCGTATTCGCCGTTGACGGGGTTGCTGCGGACTACGACGCAGCCCTTTTCGCGGTCGATCAAGAGATAGATCGGGATGCCGGTTCGGGCGTAGGCGCGGGGCTTTTCGCAGCGGTCGCGGCGGTCGGTGTCTTGGTCGTGGGAGGTTACCTCGACGACCATCAGGACCGGAGCAGGGTCAGCCCACTCCGACTGACCTGCGAATACTCCAGTCGGCGCTAATGTGCCGTCTGGGCGTGCTCGGCCAGTGCGGTAGGAGTCGATCTTCAAGCCGCGTTCCGGAAAGAGCCACAGTTCGGGCCGAAGCACAAGCAAGGCGCGCATCAGCCATTCGAGCACGCAGGCATGGTCGCCGTCCGGCACCCCTTTCGCGGCCGACTTCCCCTCGACGTACTCCAGCCGAACGCTCTCCGAGCCATAACCGGCAACGCGGGCACGTTCTTCGAACTCCCCGGTCGTCATGGGCAGCTCAGGCGCTGCAATCTTTGACTCCGCCGTCATTGCAGCGAGGTCGGCGAGAAATGACTCGGCATCGTCGAACGTGCGGTACCTGCCTGCTTCTAGGTCTGCGTCCGCTTCACGCTCAGCGGCACGATTGCCATCCGACCAGCTGCCCATGCCCTCATTATCCAGCTCGGCATAAAACGGGCCGCCTCGGAAGTTTCCGTGGCGGCCCGTTCGGGGGTTCGGGCTTACAGTGGCAGGACGTGGTGCTTGCGCGGGTTGCGCTGGATCTTCTTGTCCTGGAGCAACTTCAACGCTCGGCGGAGTTCGAGGCGGGTGGTGGCCGGTTCGATGATGGCGTCGATGAAGCCGCGTTCGGCTGCTACCCAGGGGGTGGCGACGTTGGCGTTGTAGAAATCGATCAGGTTTTGGCGGATCGCGGCGCGCTGGTCTTCGGGGGCCGCGGCGATCTGGGCGGCGCCGAGGAGGCTGACGGCGCCCTCGGCGCCCATGACGGCGATGCGGGCGGTGGGCCAGGCGAGGTTGATGTCGGCGCCGAGCTGCTTGGAGCCCATCACCGCGTAGCCGCCGCCGTAGGACTTGCGGACCACCAGGGTGATCTTGGGGACCGAGGCCTCGACGTAGGAGAACAGGAAGCGGCCGCCGCGCTTGATGACGCCGACCTTTTCCTGTTCGACGCCGGGGAGGAAGCCGGGGGTGTCGACGACGAAGATCAGCGGGATCTCGAAGGCGTCGCACAGGCGGACGAAGTGTGAGGCTTTGTCGGAGGCGCGGGCGTCGAGGGCGCCTGCCGCGGACAGCGGCTGGTTGGCGACGACACCGACGGTGCGTCCGTCGATACGGGCGAAACCGGTGATGATGTTCTGGCCGGTCTCGGCGCTGATCTCCTTGAACTCACCGTCGTCGAAGATGCGCAGCAGAATCTCGTACATGTCGTAGCCGGCGTTGTCGGAATCGGGCATGAACGTGTTCAGTTCGCGGTCGGAGTCGGTGATCTCCGGCTCGAGACCGGGGTTCACCACCGGCGGCAGTTCCTGGCAGCTGCTCGGCATGTAGCCCAGGTACTCGCGCACCCAGGTGAAGGCCGCTTCCTCGTCCTTGGCGACGTGGTGGATGTTGCCGTACTGGGCCTGCGTGCGCGCGCCGCCGAGCTCCTCGAGGCTCACGTCCTCGCCGGTGACCTCTTTGATGATCTTCGGACCGGTGACGAACATGTGCGCGGACTCGGTGGCGACCACCACATCGGTGCAGATCGGCTCGTACACCGCGCCACCGGCGCAGTTACCGAGGATCACCGACACCAGCGGAACCATGCCCGACAGCGGCTCGAGATTGGTCGCCATCCAGGCGTACCAGGCCAGCGAGCTGATCGCTTCCTGCACACGCGCGCCACCGGAATCGTTGATGCCGACCATCGGGATGCCGACCTTGGACGCGTACTGCATCAAGCCGCACAGCTTGCGACCGAATGCCTCACCGACCGAACCGCCGTACACGGTCTGATCGTGGGAGAACACCGCCACCGGGCGACCCTCGATCTTGCCGTGGCCGATGACGACACCGTCACCGTAGAGCGCGTTCGCGTCGCCGGGCTTGCGCACCAGCGCGCCGATCTCGACGAAGGTGCCGGGATCGAGCAGCTGGTTGATCCGGTCGCGGGCACTGGGAATGCCCTTGTGCGCCCGCTTCGCGATGCCCTTCTCGCCCGCGGGCTCTTTGGCGAGCTCGAGCCGCTCGTGTAGATCGGCAAGCTTTTCGGCGGTCGTGCTCACTGACTTATTCTCCCTTTGCGGAAATCGCGGCCAGTTTGGCGGCGAGGTCGGCACCGATCTGGCCGATCCGCGGTTCGTCGACAATCTGTAGGTGGTCGCCCGGAATGTGGACGACCTCCAGGTTGGGAACGTACTCGTCCCAGCCACCGTTGGGCTTGCGATCAGCGAACCGAGGCTCGAGCTCGATGGCGCCGTCGTGGTAGCGGTCGGCAAGGTAGAGGACGACATCGCCCTCGTACTTGCGCGGCTGCACCTGCTGCAACGCTCGGTTCTCGATCCAGGAAGTGCGCTGGTGTTCGAGCACGCCGCCGGGGATCTTCGCACCGGAGAGCTTGATCAGATCGCTGATCATCGAGAACTGCTCGGCGTCGGAAGCCGCGGCCAGTTCCTCGATCTGGTCACGGTCGAGCTCGGCGGGGACGTTGTAGGTCTTCTTGGCGAAGGCCTGGTAGCGCTCGAGGCGACGCACGCGCTCCTCGGGGCTGTTGTCCTCGTCCTCGACGGTCATCGCCAGGTCGATCAGGCCGACATAGCGAACATCGGCACCTTCTTCGCGCAGCAGCTGCCCCACCTGCATCGCCAGCACGGCGCCCAGCGACCAGCCGTACAGCACGTACGGTCCGTCACCCTGGAGTTCGCGCAGCTCCGGCAGGTACTGACGGGCTCGGTCCTCGATGGACCCGTCGACCCGTTCGATGCCGTACATCGGGGTGTCGGCGGGCAGCCGCTTCAGCAGCGGCTCGTAGACCAGAGTGTTGCCACCGGCGGGGTGGAACACGAACACCGGGGTGGCGTCGGAACCCTCGACGCGGGCGCGCAGCGGGCGGATGAAGCCGTCCACATCGGCGCCGCTGTCTTGCAACCCGCGGACGATATCGGCGAGCTGCTCGATGGTCTCGCAGTCGAGCACGTCATCGACGGTGATCTCCGCGCCGACCCGCTCGGTGAGGCGGGCCGCCATCTTCTCGGCGACCTCCTCTTCGAGGATCGGGAGGGTGTTGAAGATGCCCCCCGGCGAGGTGCCGGTGACGACTGCCCAGGTGGCGTAGGTCAGGCGCTCAGCCGCGTCACGTGGCGGAACGTTGTCCTCGTCGCCAGCCGCATCGGCGAAGTAGTCGATATCGGCGACGGCTGCCTGCTCCGAAACCGCTTCGGCGGCAGTGTCGTTGGCAGACGCAGCCGCTTCGGCAGCAGTCGCGACATCGGCGACAGCACCTGCTTCGGCATCAGCCGGAGCGCTGGCGTCAGTCGGCGTGGCATCCGAAACCGATTCGACCGCCGCAGCTTCCGACCCCAGCTCGGCACCGGCCTGCTTCGCCACCGCCAGCGGATCCGCACCCGCGGCGATCGCGGCCCGCGCGGCCTCGACGAAGTTGGCGTCGACACCCAGCTCGACATCCTCACCGGCGGCCTTGGCGGCGGCCTGCTTCTCCGCCATCGCCTCGACCTCGTCGCGATGCTCGATCGCGTAGCGCAGCACCTTCGACACCTCGTGGAGGCTGGCGTCGCGCACGGCCGAGATCTGCAGCTGCGGGATGTCGAACTCGTATTCGACGCGGTTCTTGATGCGCATCGCCATCAGCGAGTCGAGGCCGAGTTCCATCAGCGGGATCTCCATCGGGAGGTCCTCGACGGCGTAGCCCATGGACTCGGCGACGATGACGCACAGCCGCTGCTCGATGGTCTCGCCGCTGTCGGGGCTCCAGCGGTCGCCGGTGGCGATGGCGATCTCGGCGGCGGTCGGCGCGGCTTGCTCGGCCGGAACCGCCACGGCGGCAACGGGTTCGGGGAGAGCGGCACCGGAGGTGACGACCGCGTCGAACAGCAGGGTGAACCCGGCCGCGGACTTGGCGTGCACCTGGACCGACGCACCACCGAGGTGCGGAGTCAACGTGGTGGTCAGCGTGCCCGCGGTGGGCAGCGCGGCGTGGGGATGGGAAACCGAGACCGCGACATCGGAAAGAACCTGTGCGGCAGCGGCTTTCACCAGCGCGGCCAGGTCGCTCACCGAGGCGGCCTGAATCTCCCAGGCGTGGCGGCCGTCCGGCATGGCGACGTGCGCACCGGGCACACGAGTGTTCCCGCCACCCGAGGACATCGAAACCTTGGGCCAGTACTCCTTGCGCACGAACGCGGTGCGCGGCACGTCGGCGTAATCACCTTCGGGCAGCAGCGAACTCAGGTTCACGGCATGGCCGTGCACGTAGAGCTGGGCGAGCGCGCCGATCACACCGGCGGACTCGTCTTCCTTGCGCTTGAGCGTCGGGATGAGCTGCGCGTCGTGCACGCCCGCCGCGAAGGTGGTGCCAAGAACCTGCATCAGCGCAACGGAATTGGGCGCCAGCTCCAGGAACGTGGTGTGCCCGGAGTCGACGGCGGCCTTGACCGCGTTGGTGAAGTACACGCTGTGGCGCATGTTCTTCACCCAGTAGGGCTCGTCGTGGATCGGCTCGGAACCGGGCTTGAAGTACAGGCCCTCGTGCACCGTGGAGTACAGGCCGATCTTCAGCGAGGTCGGCTCGATGCCTGCCAGTTCGGCGGCGAGTTCGCCGAGCAGCGGGTCCATCTGGGAGGTGTGGCCCGCGCCGCGGGTCGGGAGGATGCGGGCGAACTTGCCCATCGCCTCGACCTCGGCGACGATCGCCTCGACCTGCTCGCGCGGGCCGCCGATCACGGTGTTGGTCGGCGCGGCGTACACCGCGCACTCCACGTCGGGGTACTTCGGCAGCAGCAGCGCGACATCGTGGGCGCTGAGTTCGACGAGTGCCATATTGCGCACGTCGTCCTCGGTGATCATCTGCTCGCCCTCGCCCATCAGGCGCGAACGGGCACAGATCACGCGCACCGCATCTTCGATCGCCAGACCACCGGCGATGTAGGAGCCGGCCACCTCACCCATCGAATGGCCAACCACCGCAGCGGGTTCCGCGCCGTGGGCACGCAGCACCGCGGCGAGGCCGAGCTGGATGGTGAAGATGCCGACCTGGCAGGTGCCGACGTCGTAGTCCTGCTCGTCGTCGAGGATCATCTCGCGGATCGAGTACCCGGCCTCGTCCTGCACCAGCTCGTCGACCTCGTCGACGGTCGTGCGGAAGATCGAGTTCTCGCCGTAGAGCTGCTTGGCCATCTTGCGGTGCTGGGCACCGAACCCGGCGAACACCCAGACCGGACCGTTGGACGCGGGCGAATCGGCGGTGAACACACCGGCGCCCGGCTTACCCTCGGCGATGGCGCGCAGACCGGTGACGGCCTCTTCGTGGGTCTTGGCCAGCACCACACCGCGCGAACGCTGGTGGCTGCGCTTGGCCAGCGAGCGGGCCACGTCGGCCAGCGGCACGTCCTTGCCCGCGCCTTCGAGCCAGTCGGCCAGCTCGGCGGCGGCGCGCTTACGACGCGACGGCAAATAGGCGGAAACAGCCAGGACCACGGGCAACGGCTCGTCGCGCTCGCCGTCCCATTCGACGAACGGCTGCACCGGCTCGACAGCGGCCTCGGTGATCGCGACGGCCTCGGCGACCACACCGGTGGTCTCCTCGCCCTCGACCTCCTCGGCGGCGACCTGCTCGGCGGTCACGTCCTCGGCCACCGGGGCCGACTGCGAACCTGTGGTCTGTAGACCGATCGGTGCGAATGTCGGCGACGCCGCGCACTTTCCGACGTACTCCTGCAACACCACGTGCGCGTTGGTACCACCGAAACCGAAGCCGGAGATGCCGACGGTCGCGACGCCGCTGTAGCGCGGGTACTCGGTCGCCTCGTCGACGACCTTGAGGTTGGCCTGCTCGAACGGGATGTACGGGCTCGGGCCCGCGTAGTTGATGCTCGGCGGAATCACGTTGTGCTGGAACGACATCAGCACCTTCGCCAGACTCGCCGCGCCCGCGCCGGACTCGAGGTGACCGAAGTTGGACTTGGCCGAACCGAGCAGGGCCGGCTTGTCGGCGTCGCGGCCACGGCCGATCACGCGGGCCAGCGCCTCGGCTTCGATCGGGTCGCCGATCGGCGTGCCGGTGCCGTGCGCCTCGATGTAATCGACGGTGTTGGGAACGATGCCCGCGTCGCGGTAGGCGGCGCGCAGAACGTCGGCCTGCGCGTCGGGGTTGGGCGCGAACAGGCCGTTGGAGCGGCCGTCGGAATTCACGGCGGAGCCCTTGATGACGCCAAGGATGTTGTCGCCGTCGCGCTCGGCGTCGGCCAGGCGCTTGAGCACGACCATGCCCGCGCCCTCGGAGCGGACCATGCCGTCGGCATCGGAGGAGAACGCCTTGATGTGCCCGTCCTTGGCGACGGCACCGTTCTGGTCGAAACCGAGGGTGATCACCGGGGCAAGGATCATGTTCACGCCACCGGCGAGCGCCACCTCGGCCTCACCGCTGCGCAGCGCGCGCACGGCCTGGTGCACGGCCACGATGGTCGACGAGCAGGCGGTGTCGACGGTGACCGACGGGCCACGGAAGTCGTAGAAGTAGGAGACGCGGTTGGCGATGATGCCGGTCGAGCCGCCGAGCAGCGCGTATCCCCGGGACGAGGCGGGCGCATCGGGATCGGTGTCGCCGAGACCGAGCGAGGCGATCATCTGGAAATCGTTGGTGGACGAGCCGACGAACACGCCGACCTGCCCGCCCTTGAGGTCACTGGCCGGGATGCGCGCGTGCTCGAGCGCCTCCCAGGTGAGCTCCATCATCAGCCGCTGCTGCGGGTCGACCTGCTCGACCTCGATCGGCGACATCGCGAAGAATTCGGCGTCGAAACCCTTGATGACGTCCTGATCCAGGTAGCCGCCGAGGGTGTTAGCTTGGTCGATGGTCTTGGCCACGGACGGGTCGGTCAGGAACTCCGACCAGCGACCTTCGGGCAGCTCACGGATCGCGTCACCGCGGCCGATGATGAACTCCCAGGTCGACTCAGGAGTGGTACCCGCACCCGGCAGACGCGTAGAAAGACCGACGACCGCGATGTCGTGCGCTTCGGAGGGCGCGAACGCGGCGGTGTAGTCCGAGGAATCCTCGGCAGGCGGCTCCGGCTCACCGTGCACGATGACCTCGGCCAGCGAGGCGATCGTCGGGTGCTGGTAGACCACCGTCGGGGTCAGCACCACACCGGTGAGGTCCTCGATGTCACCACCGAGAGCGAGAGCATCGCGCGAGGCGAGCCCGAACTCCTCCATCGGCCGGTCGACGGTGATCGCGTCGACAGACTGACCGGTCGCGTCGGCGACCCAGCGGCGCAGCCATTCGCGCAGCTCGGCTACCGAAAGCTCACCGCCGGTCGAGGAGGTCGCGTTGTCACCGGAAGCAGTCATCGCACGGTCATCATTCTGGGCGCCATCGTTGTCACCGGAAGCGGTCGTCCTGGGACGATCACTGTTCTGGGAGCCATCGTTATGAACCATCAGTCCTCAAGCTACCTGTCTGTGTGCAGGGCGCGCCGTGGAACTCCACGCCCGGCATGCACAGGGCATACCGGGCGTCGTCTCCGTGTCGAGCCAATTACTCTTCCGGTGCATCGGGGAAAGCCTGCTGGGTGTAACCACCGCGCAGCGTTCCCTCGAGGTAGGCGGCCTTGCAGGCGCGCCGGGCGATCTTGCCGCTGGAGGTTCGCGGGATGGAACCGGCGGGCACGAGCAGGATGTCACGAGCGGTGACGCCGTGGCGCATCGAGACCGCGGCACGCACCGCGTCGGCGATCGGGCCGGGGTCGGCCTTACCGGCGCCGGGACCACGTTCGGCCACGACCACCAGCTGCTCGGACGCGTCGTCGACGTCGAACTTCAGGCCGGAGTGGCTGTCGGCGGCGAAGACCTCGGCGGGCAGCTGATTGGCAGGCACCGCGAAGGCCGCGACGAAACCGGGGCGCAGCGCCTTGGAGGCCTCCTGTGCGGAGTACTCCAGGTCCTGCGGGTAGTGGTTGCGTCCGTCGACGATCACCAGGTCCTTGACGCGACCGGTGATGTAGAGCTCGCCCTCGAAGTACACGCCGAAGTCGCCGGTGCGCATCCAGTCGGCATCGGGATGAGTGCCGTCGGTGTGCCCGCCCGCGACGGGCTCGGTGACCTTGTTGCGGAACGCCTTGGTCGACTCGGCGGGGCGACCCCAGTAACCGATGCCCATGTTGTTGCCGTGCAGCCAGATCTCGCCGACCTGCCCGTCGGGCAGCTCGCGACCCTGCGCGGTGTCCGCCGATTCCGGATCCACGATCGCGGCCCACTGCGACAGCCCGACGTAACCACACGACACCTGCGCGATGGCGGCCTCGTCGGACTGGTCCACGCGCACCATGCGGCCCGCGTTGAGCTCGTTGCGATCGACGTAGACGTATTTGGCCTCGTCCTCGGCGCGAGTGGCCGAGACGAACAGCGTCGCCTCCGCCATGCCGTAGCACGGTTTGATCGCGGTCTTGGGCAGGCCGAACGGTGCGAACGCCTCGTTGAACTTCTTCATCGACGAGACCGTCACCGGCTCGGACCCGTTGATCAGGCCGATCACATTCGACAGGTCGAGCGACTCGCCCGCCTTGGGCACACCGCGCGCGGCGGCGTGCTCGAACGCGAAGTTCGGCGCGGCCGCGAACGTGCCCGCACCGTCGGAGACGGCGGCCAGCTCGTTGATCCAGCGCGAGGGACGACGCACGAACGCGCTCGGCGACATGATGGTGATGAACTTGCCGCCGACCGCGGGCAGGATCACCGTGAGCAGACCCATGTCGTGGAACAGCGGGAGCCAGGTGACACCACGCGAGTTCTCGTTCATGTTCAGCGACTTGATCATCTGCAGCAGGTTGGTGGCGACCGCGCGGTGGGTGATCTCCACACCGGCGGGCACCCGGGTGGAACCCGAGGTGTACTGCAGGTAGGCGATATCGCCGACCGCGGTGTCGGGGCGCACCCAGGAGTCACCGAGGGTGTCCGGGATGGCGTCGACGGCGATGATGCGCGGGCGCTGCGCGGCGGGCAGCGAACGGAAGAACTGGCGCACACCGGCGGCCGAGGAGGTCGCGGTGAGGATCGCCGACGGCGCGCAGTCGCCGAGGACGGCGTGCAGGCGGTCGGTGTGACCCGGCTCGTCGGGATCGAACAGCGGCACCGAGATGGTGCCCGCGTAGATCGCCGCGAAGAAGGAGATCACGTAGTCAAGGCCCTGCGGCGCGAGGATCGCGACCCGGTCGCCCGGATTGGTCACCTGCTGCAGCCGAGCAGCCACCGCGCGCAGCCGGACCCCGAACTCCTGCCAGGTCAGCTCGTGCACCTCGCCGTCGCGTTCCCGCGAGTAGTCGATGTAGCGGTACGCGAGCGTATTCGCATCGTTACGGGTGTGCTTCTCGACGTGATCGACCAGGGTCCGACCCTCGGGAATGATGATATTCCCGGTCTCGTCCAGGTAGTCGTCGAAAGTCTCTTCCATTCCTTCTTCTCCTTGCGAGGACGCGATGACAAGCTCTGCGGCCTCGACTCGCTATATCGCCACCGGCCATCGAACTCGCACGAACGTGCATCGTCGACAACCCTGCGGATTTTCGAGCGGTCTGCGCGGTGACCGCTATCGGCTAGATGTTCTCAAACCAGAGTCATGTTACAGAGAACCCCCGCTCAGTCCTCCCGCAGCAGCGGAATGACAGGCGCGAAAGCATCCATCTGGGTGGGGAAGATGCCCACATACGACATCGAAGTGAGTTGCCGCACACGCTTGACCTGTTCGGCGATTTCCTCGAACGTGCCGATCGCGATGTAGGGCGAGCTCAGGATCTCCTCAACGGTCAGTTCGACGTCGACTTCGAGGTCGGGATGCAGACCGCGTTCGATCGCCCGCAGCGCCATCTCAGCGGTCTTCTCCCGGTCGTCGGTGATGACGATAGCGGTGATGGCCCAGTTCAGCTCGATGTCGGCGAACCGGTCACCGGCAGCGGCCTTGACGATGTTGACCTTCTCGATCGTCTTCTCGAGCGTAATGCCCGAGAGCAGGCCCTTGCCGTTCTTGGTGGTCTGCGGGACGACCGAGACGATATCGGCGTGCTTGGCCGCCAGTGCCAGCATCTTCGGACCGCCACCACCGGTGCACAGCGGCGGGCGCGGGCCCTGCCGCGGGCGCGGGGTGCCCTTGATGCCACGCACCTGGTAGTGCTTGCCCTCGAAATTGCACTCCTGGCCGCGCAGCAGCGTGTCCAGGATGGTCAGCGACTCGTCGAGCTTCTCCAGCCGGACGCCGGGGCGCTCGAACGGGATGCCCGCGTTGTCGAACTCTTCCTTGATCCAGCCCGCGCCGACACCGACCTCGAGGCGCCCCTTGGACAGGACGTCGAGGGTGGCCAATTCCTTGGCGACCACGACCGGATGGCGTAAACCGTTGGCCAGCACCGAGGTGCCGAGGCGGATCTTGCTGGTGGCCTGCGTGAGTGCGCCAAGCGCGGCGATCGGGCCGACCTGATCGCCCAGGTGATCAGGAACGAAGAAGGTGTCGTAACCCATCTCCTCGGCTTCCTGCGCCGTCTGGACGAACTTGCGCGCGCCGCCCTCCTGCTTGTTGCCCTCTCCGGCCGCTCCGAAGCGGAACGGACGCAGCGGCGTACCCAGCGCGGTCAACTCACCGACGGGTGCGGCAGCTTCGGTCATGAACTCTTCGCTCCTGGCTGGTGTGTACTCGGGCGCAATTCCCAGCGCACTTTACAGCGTGCGAGCGATCCGGCGTGCGGATGTCACAGCGAGGCATGATCCATGGCAATCACGCACCCACTGTGACTGTGACAACTCCGTTACGAATGTGGCGGATGTGGCGCGTTCTCGATGAGCCCCGCGGCCCAGTTGACCGTCCACTGGGTGGCCGTGGTGCCGTTGGCGTCCACTGTGTTCGAGGCGTACAGCGCGTGCACCGGGTTGCCCGCGGAGCGGACCAGCGCCGCGAGACTGCCCAGCGCGTTGGCCGGATTGAGCGCCTGGCGTGGTGCGTCACAGATGATGTCGCCGGGCGCGCAGATGGAGTTCACCTTGGGTGCCAGCGTGCCGAAACCACCGGGACGCGGACCGGTCATGCTGATGCCGGGCACGTTGACCCCCTCGAGCGCCACCTCGGCGCCCTCGCCCGCGGGCGGCGGGTCACCGATCTCGGTGGGCTGACCGGGACCGGTCGCGGTGCGGCGGCCGTCGGCGATCACTGTCACGCCGAGCACATTGGCCTCCGGGATCGGCCCGTTGCCCGCGCCGATCTGGGCGGCCACGTCACCGGCGATCACCGCGCCCTGGGAGAAGCCCGCGATGACGAAGTTCGTCAGCGGGCATTCCTTGTGGCGCTGAGCCAGGACGCCGGTCGCTCGCGCGGTGCCCTCGGTGCGGCTGTTGTTGTAGGAAGCCTGGCCGTCGGGCGGGAACGCGATCGGGTTCGAGAACTGGGCCACGTAGGGAACCGTGTACACCTCGAGCCGGTTGTCCGGGAACTGCGCGCGCAGGGGCCCGGAAACGCTGAGCATCAACGAGATCGGGTTCGCCTGCGGGTTGTACGGATCGTCGGTGGCCGACGACTCCCAGGTGCCCGGAATCGAGAGCAGCATCACATCGGGGCAATCCGCCGACTGCGACGTGGGCGGCGGCGGGCCGGGCGGCGTCGGCGGCGGCTCTTTCAACCGGCCCGCGAGCAGGTACCAGAGCAGCACGATGACGATGATCGCCAGGACGAGCAGCGCCAGCACGGTGAAGCACCCCGCAGGCCAGAACCTGCGGGAGCGTCGCGTCGGTCGGGGCGTCACTAGCAGTAGGTCGAGTTCGCGGCAGCGATGTAGATCTGTGCTGCCTTGTTGACGTCCATCTTCGACGCGTCGAATGCCGGGTCGGTGCCCGCCATCGCGGCGACGAAGGTGGCGACGTCGGCGTCACTGGCCCCGCTGCCCTTGGTGGAGCAGATGTAGGTCGCGGTGGTCAACGCGGTCGTCTGGTCGCCCGGGGTGATTCCGTTCTTGGCCAGCTCGTCGAGGAACGCCTTGTCCTTGCCGGTCGCCGGCGCGGCGGCGCTGGTCTGCGGGAGGGGCGTCGGCTCCTCGGCAGACGGGCTCGGCTCCGGTGCGGTGCTCGACGGCGCCTCGGCGGGCGGCTCGATGACCACGGGCGGCGTCGTCGTCGCCTTCGCGGCGACGCTGCTGGAGAGGGTGGGCGTCTGCGACGCGGTCGAGTCGTTGCCGCCACAGGCGGACAACAGGGCGACGGCAGCCAGGGCCGCGACCGATCCGGCTACCTTGCCAGGGATCCGATGCATGAAGATGTCTTTCCTCGATCGTTCGTCAGGGAAGCGGTCGCAGACCAGGCTAGCCGGACAATCGGCAATGCCGGGCCCCACTGGGCGATGCTCAGAGAGTTCTCAGCCCGAGCTCACACCCCGTGAACTTCGGATTTGCCGTCTCGCACCACGATGAACCCGGTTTGAAAGTTCTGCTGGATTCCACCGGGAACGGTGAACTCGTCGCTCACCGGATAGCCGAGCCTGCCGTTCTCGAACCCCTGCGCACCCCAGGCGTCGGCGAGCGCGCCGTTACGCACCGACCAGGCACCCGAGAGCGGACTCCAGTAGATATTGCCGCCCTCGAACCGGCTGTAGCGCCCGAGATCCTTCAGCGGCGCCTCCTCGGCGACCGGGAACCCGAGCGGGCTGTTCTCGAAGCCGAGCTGGCTGTACTTGTCGAGGATGAAGCCATACACCCGGTGCGCGCCGGTGGCCGGACTGTAGAACATCGGACCGTGTTCGAACGCCTGTACCGAGCCGTCACGGCTGGGTGTGGGCGCCTCGGCGGCCACCGGATAGCCGGCGGGACCGCCCTCGAAGCCCTGCTTGCCCCACTCCTCGAGGAACGCGCCGCGCATCACCTGCGCGCCGGTCTGCGGGGTCCAGTAGATCGAGCCGCCTTCGAAGGTCTGCATGCGCCCGCGCCCGTCGGGCAGGCCGAGCTCGCCTCCGGTGGGCATGCCGAGCGGCGAGAACGCGCCGCCGACACCGGCGTAGGTACCACCGATGCGCCCGCCCACCGCGTGCGTGCCCGCCGTGGCGGAATGGAACACCCGACCGTTCGCGAAGTCCTGCACCATTCCGGTGCCCGCCGGGTATTCCGCGGTCAGGCAGTTGCCCAGCCAGTTCGCCGCTTGCGCGACCCCGGCGATCGCACCGCCCAGCGTGCAGGTCGAGCCGCCGGGATCGGTACCGAGCGCCGCGGCCGCCTGCGACCACGACTGACGCATCTCGAAATCCCAGTAGGGCCACGTGTGCGTGCCGGCGGGACGGTAATTCGCCTGCACCGGGATCGCCAGCTTCTCGAGCTTGGCGACGAAGTTCTGGGTCGACAGGCGCGAGAGGATCTCCAGGCCGGTGCCCGCCCAGTTCTCGCTCATCAACGGCACGTCACTGAGCCGATCGTGCGAGCCGGCCAGACCGCTGCCGCTGGAGACGTACATGCTGACGCCTTTGAGCTTGTCGGCCAGCTGATACGGGTCGTGCGCAGCCCACTCGGGGCTGCCGGGCGGACCCCACATCGCGCCCGCGTCGAAGCCGCCTGCGTCCTTGTTGGCGAAGGTGATCGCCTGCGGCATACCGAGTGTCGTGGTGGTGAGCAGGCCCGAGTAGGAGGCCACGTATCTCATCAGCCCGGGGTTGCGGCCCGCGAGGTTCATCGCCGCCGTGCCGCCCATCGAAAGACCTTGTACCCCACGCACATCCGTGGTTCGCCAGTCACGCTCGAGGATCGGGGGGAGCTCCTTTGTCAGGAATGTCTCCCACTTGTAGGTGACGCCGTTGTCGGGGGCGAGCCAGTCCGAATACCAGCTCGACTGGCCGCCGACCGGTAGCACCACGTTGACGTTCTTGTCGGCGTAGAAGCCCTCGGCGTCGGCGTCTTTGGTCCAGCCGTTCTCGTCGTCCTGCGCGCGCAGACCGTCGAGCATGAGCAGCATCGGGAACTTCGCCTCGGGACGCACATTCCAGTCCCGCGCCAACAGCATCTGGACCTGGATCGGGGTCTTCATGGCGGCCGAGTACACCCACAGCGCCACCCGCCGATCCGAGAGCCAGTCCACCCGCTGCACCCCGGACACCGCCGGTTGCGCCTGCGCGGGAACGGTGACGGCTGGTGCGAGCAGGGCCGCCGTCATGGCCGCGATGCCGAGGATCCGCCGCATCGGCGCTGAGACACTCTTTACCGTCATCACACGCGACCCTCCATCATCCCGGAAATGGGGACACAGCCTCACCGTCGGTTGTACCGCAACAGGCAGCGATAACTGGGGAGGACACGCGAGCGGCGGACACCGCAAAAAGACCGGCCCACCCTGGGGGTGAGCCGGTCTTCGAGTTGTTGCTGAGCGGAAACTACTAGGCGCCCAGTGCGTTCAGGATGTGCGGACGCGCCTTCCACAGCTCGTCTTCCCAGTACTTCCACGAGTGGGTACCGGCGGCGCCGATGTCGTACACGGCATTGATGCCAAGGGTGTTGAGGCGACGCTGGAAGGCCAGCGTGCTCACGAACGAGATGGCCTCGATGGCCATCGCGTTGCCGGTGTTGTAGACGCCACCGAGACCGGCCGGCTTGTCGTGCTGGGCGGGCAGGCCGTTGGCCGAGGAGATGAACATCGGCAGGCCGCGCAGCTCGGGCGCGAACACCATCGGGTCCATCCGCAGCCACGCCGAGCTCCACGGCGCGGCCATGGCGTCGACGTTGAAACGACCTGCGTCGAGCATCATCACGCGGATGGCCTCACGCATGCCGGGGGCGCCCCAGTTCAGCGGGCCCGAGAGCGAGGACGCGTGCTTGAACTGATCGCGGTTCAGTGCGGCGAGGCGCAGCGCGGCCGGACCCGACATCGACAGGCCGAGCACCGCGTTGTTGCTGCGGGACACGCCGTAGCCCTCGAGGAAGGCGGGGAGCTCTTCGGTCAGGAAGGTCTCCCACTTGTAGGTGGTCTTCTGGCCGTTGGTGTTGCTCGCGGCGGTCCAGTCGGCGTACCAGCTGGACTGGCCACCCACCGGCATCACCAGGGTGACATTGTCGTTGCCGAACTGCTGCATCGCGTTGGTCTCGAACGACCAGGCGTTGCGGTCGTCACGGGCGCGCAGACCGTCGAGCAGGTAGAGCGCGGCGTTGCCGCCGTTCTTCGCCCACTGCACCTGGACCTTCACCGGGCCCATCTTCGAGGGCACCATGAGTTCTTCGTAGCCACCGGCCGGTGCGCGCAACGCAGGTGCCGACACCGGCGCGGCGAGCGCGGTCGGGGCCGCTCCCGCGGCGATCGGCAGCACAAGGGCTGCGGCGCCGACAGCTAGAATTCGGTTACGCCAACCACGAGATGCCGGGGCGACGGCCTTGCCGAAACGCATGTGAATTCCGCTCTCTTTCTGCTGTTATGGCATGCCAGACGCGTCTGCCGCTCCCGACCCGGCCCCGACAGTCCGGTCGATCAGACGGATGAAACAACGATCTGGTCACACTTACGCTCGCTGGAGGATATTCGACCCGCGAATTAACCGCAAGGGCAGTGACTTTGGCGGCTGGCGCCGCTGGGTTTTCGGCCCTGTGGGCCTCGAATCCGAGGGGCGATACTGCGCCTTCGGCGTTCCGTCTCGCCCCTCGGATCCGAGGCGGCCGAAAACCCGTGGTGGTTGCGTATGTGCGTGGCGTGGTCGTCTTATGAACGTAATGTTCAGTCGCCGCAGTGGTCGGGCATACGAAACCGGCGCCGCAAATTTTGCGGCGCCGGTTTGTGGTGTCAGCCGATGTTGTTCGACAAATCCGGAATCATTCGCAGCGCTTCGTCATTCCAGTTGTTCCAGGCGTGGATGCCGAAGGCGGGGAAAGAGTAGGTGACGTTACGGGCGCCCAGTGTCGCCATCCTGACTTCGAATGCCTTGGTGTTGGCCAGTGCCAAGGCTTCCAGCGCCATCCCGTTGACGGTGTTCCCGTTCGGGCCGTCGGTATTGGTCGGCAAGCCCGAGCCTGCCGCTATCCACAGCCGGGTGTTGTTGCCTACCAGGTTGGGTGCGAACACTAACGGATCCATCCGCAGCCACTGTGGGCCCCACGGCGGCGCCATGGCGTCCACGTTGTAGCCGCCCGCGTCGATCATCGCGAGCCGGATGGCCTCGCGCATGCCGGGGGCAGAGATGTTCAGGTAGCCCGAATACGCACCGGCGAAGGAGAACTGGTCCGGGTGGTAGGCGGCCAGCGTCAGCGCGGCCGAGCCGCCCATCGACAGGCCGAACACGCCATTGCGGAAGCGGTTGAAGCCGAGCCGGTCGGCGAGTGCGTTGCGCAGGTCGCCGGTGAGGAACGATTCCCACTGGTATCGGTAGCTTTTTCCCGGCCCGCCCGACAGCACGTTGCCCGCACCGGAACCCGAGGCAGGCGCTCCGTTGCCAGGGATACCGAAGAAATCACTCGGCGCGTTCCAGTCGGCGTAGAAGCTGGACATGCCACCCACCGGCATCACCACATTGATATTCGCCGCGGCCAGCGCATTGGGGATATCGGTTTCGATCTCCCAGCCGTTGAGGTGCTCCGGTGCGCGCATACCGTCGAGGACGTAGACGACGCGGTCCAGGTTGCCGTTCGCGGCGCGTAGCACGCGCGATTTGATCGGGCCCATCCCGGAGTCGACCCAGAAGTCGAAGGCATTGCCGTTGAAGCCGGCCGAAGCGGGCGCGATCCCCCCGGTGACGGCCGTCGCGATCGGAACGAGTAGAGCCATGGATACGCCCGCGGCCCAGCGCCGAGCCCACGAACCAGGGGCTGCGGTCTTCACGGGCCCACGCTTGCGGCGCAGTGTTCGCATTCGACTAGACCTTTCTCGCAGACCGAATGCGCAAATACCGAGCTACGCAGTCGGATCCCTCATCGGACGTCGAGAGAGACCAATCCAGGACAAAACGGACGATTCAACCTCGACGCATGCTCACTGTGTATAAATCGGTGACGAATGGTCTACATGTTGCTGGAAAGTGACCCCGAGCACAACTCCTGGTGATCTGCCGGACATTGATTCGTCGCCGCGTGTGGCTCAGATCGTGACGAAAACGAGAAAAACCGCCCGGCGCTGACGAGGCACCGAGCGGTCTTTCTGGGTCTAGCGGGGTTTACCTAGCCGATGTTCGCGGAAAGGTCCGGGATCATGCGGTTGACTTCGGTTTCCCAGTTGCGCCAGTTGTGCACGCCGGTGATCGGGAAGTCGAAGTGGGCGTTGCCGCCGCCGAGGGTGGCCATGCGGACCTGGAACGCGCGGCTGTTCACCATCGCGAGCAGTTCGAGCGGGACACCCTGGACGATCTCCATCGGGTTGGACACATCGCCCCCACCGGGGATACCGCTGGCCGCGGAGACCCAGACGCGGGTGCCGTTGGCGACCAGGCGCGGAGCGAACACGAACGGATCCATGTGGAACCACTGCTGGCCCCACGGCGGCGCCATCGCGTCGATGTTGAAGCCACCGGCCGAGATCATCGCAACACGCATAGCTTCACGCATACCGGGCGCCGAGATGTTCAGGTACCCGGAGAACGAGCCCGCGAAGCTGAACTGGTCGGGGTGGTAGGCGGCGAGCGTCAGCGCGGCGGAGCCACCCATCGACAGACCGAACACGCCGTTGTTGTTGGGGTTGAAGCCCAGGCGTGCCGACAGCGCGTTGCGCAGGTGGCTCGTGAGGAAGGTTTCCCACTTGTAGGTGTTCTTCTTGCCCGCCACCTGGGCGGGCGCGATCGACGAACCGGTCATCGCCGAGCCGGTCGCGGCCGAACCGGTGGAGCTACCGCCCGAACCGGCGTCGATGCCGAAGAAGTTGCTCGGCGCGTTCCAGTCGGCGTAGAAGCTGGACTGGCCGCCGACCGGCATCACGACGTTGATGTTGGCGTTCGTCAGCGCGCGGGCGACATTGGTGTCTTTTTCCCAGCCGCTGAGGTCGTCGCCCGCACGCATACCGTCGAGCGCGTACACGACCCGATTGGTGTTGCCATCGGCCGCGCGGAAGATCCGCGACTTGATCGGGCCCATCTCCGAGTCGACCCAGAAGTCGAAACCTGTGGGGTCGAAGGCCGCCGTCGCGGTGCCGGTGGGACCGGCCACCGCCGCACTGATCGGCAGCAGTACAGCCAGGGAGACAAGCACCGATCGTTTGAGCCAGCCGGTTCCCCGGGCTCTGAGACGTCCGCCACGCATTCTGTTATGGGCCTTTCCTCGAGCGGTTCGCGCGGAACCGCAGTTGCAATGACCGCCGACTAGATACCGGCACACCAGTGCGCCGACGGGTCTCGTTCCTCAGTGACCATATCGCTACATCGATAGCCTGGCGTTACCGAAAAGTGATTTAGCGGCGAACGCCACTGTGAAAACCCAGGCCGAGGGGTTTCAGCGAGGCGGTTCGGGGAACGGGTCCACGAGTCCGCACCGCTGGATTTCGTACTTGGGCACCCGGTCGATGCGGTATTTCGCGAACGTCATGGCGTGGCGCAGGTTGTGTTTGAACCGGTCGAACGTCATCGGATCTCGGGTGGAGATCATCAGCGCCTGGGTTTGCGGGCACGACATGGCCGTGCGGGCCTGGGTGACCCATTCCTCGTCCATGTACCAGGGCATCCACGGATGGATGTCTACCATGCCGGAATCGGCCACCACCCAGTCCGGGTACAGGCTCTTGTCGTGGCCGATGCGGCCGTCGGCGAGCCGGTCCGAATGCGCGGCCAGCGGGTAGGCCAGGCCCATCGGGTCGATCACCCGCACGTCGAGGGGCACGTTCATGCTCGTCATGCCCAGGTTCAGGAAGTAGACCGTGTGCCCGGAGCCGCCCTCGGGGATCGGTTGCGGGGGCGGGTCGAGGTACCAGAACGTGAAGGCGGGCGAGTTCAGCAGCAGGCCACCGTTGGGGTTGGCGGCGATGTCGTTGACCATGGCGCGCATGCGCGGGTAGTCGAGGTAGTCCTCGGCCAGGATCGGGTGGTCCTTGCCGGTATTGAGCACGTAGTAGATGCGCTCGTCGACGATGCCCGAGGAGCGGATCTTGGTGCCGGTCGTGATCGCGGTGGTGCTCGCCGCGTACAGCGACCAGCCCGCCGTGCCGAGCAACGCGATCAGCAGCACCGCGATGGACCAGCCGGAATTCCGCAACCGCGCCGGGATCGGGACGACGGCCACCGGCAACAGCAGCAGGAACAGCTGGGTGAGCAGCATTCGCCCGTGCATGAAGTCGCCACCGACGCGCACCGCGTACACGGTGAGCAGCAGACCGCTGGCCAGCACCATCACGACCACCGCGCTCGGCGAACGCAGCCACACCCGCACACCCGCCACCGTCAACCGCGGCAGCGCGAAGCCACGCGCGATCCCCGCGACCACACCGGCGATCAGCAGCACGAGCAGCGGAATCCACAGGTAGTACGGGCCGACCAGGTCCCACAGATAGGTGACACCCTGTCCCCACTTTGCACCGCCCGCGTCCTTGGCGACCGCGGTGTTCGGGTAGGGCAGGCCGTAGTAGCCCATCCGCCAGATCTGATACCCCACCGGCACGATCCCGGCGACGAACACGATCAGCGCGCGCAACGCGATCGGCCCGAACCGGAACTGCGGCAGCGGCGCGAGGAAGATCATGCCGAGCGCGAGCACGCCGATCAGCGTGGCCTCTGGGCGAACGAGCGGCGCGAGCCCGGCCAAGAAGACCAGGCCCAACAGGCTCGGCACGCGAACGACAGCGGCCTGACTCCAGCGGATCATCAGCCACCACAGCAGCCCGGCCCAGCAGATCACCAGACCGCTCTCCAGCCCGGAGGTGGCGTAATCACGCGCGGGCGGCAATGCGATGTACACCAGCACACCGGCCGGAATCAGCAACTGACCACTGGTTCCGCCCCACAGCCGCGCGGTGCCGAGCATCGCGAACACCACCGCGAGCACCGAAACCACCAGCGCCACGCCGAGCACCACGTACTCGAGGCGGGCCTGGGTGAGCCAGGAGAAGAACCAGACCAGGTAGGTCCACGCGGTGCTGGTGTTGGCCTCGACCCGCTCGTCGGCATTGAAGACCGGGCCGTTGCCCGCGAGCAGGTTGCGGATCGTGCGCAGCACGATCAGGCCGTCATCGGCGATCCAGCGCCGCTGCCACGCACCCACCGTGAACAGCACGGCGGTGACTACCACCCCACCGACAAAGATGGCGCGGGACAGCACCGGGAAACGCGCGTCAGGACGCGGCGACTCGTCGTCGCGTAGCTGCTCGTCTTCGGTTGAATCCTGCTCCGCTACCAGCATCTCGTCAGGTGAGATAGACAGCGACACCTACCGCTCCGATCCAGGCAATAGCGAGGAACTGCAGGATGCGGTCCCCCAACGCGATCTCTTCGGGTTCACCGGCCCCGCCACCATCGACGTCGACCGCGTAACGCAGGATTGCGATGGTAAACGGGACCATCGAGATCGAATACCACTGGGTGTCTCGAGCCGAGTCCTGCTGGAATGCCCAGAGGCCGTAGAAGACTACGACCGCGGTGGCCGCGAGTGTCCAGATGAAGCGCAGGTAGGTCGGGGTGTAGTACTCCAGCGACTTGCGGATCTTGGCGCCGGTGTCGAGCGCATACTGCAACTCGGCGTACCGCTTGCCCGCCGCCATGAACAGCGAACCGAACGCCATGACCAGCAGGAACCACTGCGACAGCGCGATATCGGCGGCCGCGCCACCGGCCACGGCGCGCAGCAGGAAGCCCGAGGACACGATGCAGATGTCGAGCACAGCCTGGTGCTTGAGACCGAGGCAGTAGGCGAGCTGGATGCCGATGTAGACCGCCATCACCACGGCCAGCTGCCACGACGCCAGGAACGAACCGGCGATCGAACCGATCAGCAGTACCGCCGCGAGCGCGTAAGCCAGGTTGACAGGAACCACGCCCGCCGCGATCGGCCGGAAGCGCTTGGTCGGGTGGGCTCGATCGGCGTCGACGTCGAGTGAGTCGTTGACCAGGTAGATGCCCGAGGCCGCCATGCAGAACACGATGAACGCGATCGCGACGTGCAGGAGAATCCCCCCGTCGCCGACCGCTTCCGGTCCGGCGGCGAGCGGCGCGGCGAGCACCAGGACGTTCTTGACCCACTGACGTGGGCGCATGGCCTTGATGACACCACCGAGCAGCGTCTTCGGCGGGCCATTCACAACACCCTCGTCAAGGACGGCGGCGGACGGTTCTTCGCTCATCTGGGCCAAAGTTCTTTCAGTTGCGGTCACTGTGTTCCATTCTGGCGCTCACAAGCCCTGCGTGGTCACGCAAGCTTCCGCCTCCGGGCTTTGAGCTCGCCGCCAGGGCGGAGTCTCTTTTCGGCGGCTAGCACGGCAGCAGCCGACGCGGCCCCCAAAGCGGAACCGGCGATCACGTCGGAAGGGTAATGCACCCCGAGCACAACCCGGGACAGCAGCATCGGCGGGACGATCACCGCAGGCAAGGGTAGCCCGGTCAAGCGGCCGAGCAACACCGCCGCCGCCGTGGTGGAGGTGGCGTGCGAGGACGGGAAGCTCAACTTGCTCGGCGTCGACACGTTGACCTGCACCGACGGATCGTTGGGTCGCGGACGCCGGACGATCCGCTTGATCACGATCGACGCGGCGTGCGCGCCGACCGCGCCCACCGCGACCCCCGCCCACTGACGCCGGCGTGGCTTGTCGACCAGCCAGCCCGCGGCGGCGATGCCGACCCAGCCGAGCGCGTGCTCGCCGAAGTGCGACATGCCGCGCGCCGCGGAGACGACGGCCGGGCTGGTGCCGATGGTGTCCTGCACGGCGTTGAGGATCGCGACCTCGACCGGGACCTCCACGTAGTCGCCGCTGCAATCGCAGCCGCCGCAGCAGCCTTCCTCGGCCATTTCCACTTCGGGCAGTTCGGTGTTGGTCACTTCGCGGTTCCGTTCAGGCTGTCGTCTTCTCGGCGTTCCCGGGGCTCTACGTGGTTACGCTCGCTGCCGCCTCCGAGCCCGTCGTGAAGGCCGAAGGTCTTCTCCCACGCCACCGTGCTGGTGAGCTCGGCGTGCGCGGCCCGGTAGCGCTGCTGCATCTCCGGGAAGCGGGCGGTGAGTTCCTTGCGCAGGCGCATGGCTTCCTTGAGCAGGTCGCGGGCCTGGCGCGGGTCACGCTTGCGGTAGACGACGCCGCGACCGTCGGCGGTGGTCACGGTGACACCGTCGACCTGCGAGAGCAGGTACCAGCGCGCGTCCAGCGTCGGCACGTTGAGCTGCGGCGTCTCATAGGCGGCCGGGTCGGCCTTGCGGAAGTTGTGCACCACACCCTTGGCCAGGCGCGCGACCTTCGCGAGGGGGTTGCCCGGTTCGCCGACCGCGCCGACGCCGTGGCGGTTGGCCAGCGGCAGTTCGGTGGACGAGGGCACGACGACCGCGTCCGGGAACTCCTTGCGCATGCCGTGGATCTTGCCCAGCGCGGTGGGGAGCAGGTCGAACAGACCCTCGGGACCGGCCAGGAAGTCGCGGATCGCCTCGTTCTGGATGGCGACCGTGGAGTATTCCAGGCACAGCAGGTGCTTGAGGGTGGCCTTGATCGTGTTGACGATCATCGGCTTGCCGTCACCGGGCAGGTGCAGGGAGGCGACGACGAGGCGGTTGCGCAGGTGGAAGTAGGCCTGCCAGTCGATGGCGTCGTCCTTGTCGGACCAGGCCATGTGCCAGACGGCCGCACCGGGCAGGGTGACGGTCGGGTAGCCGGCGTTGCGCGCGCGCAGGCCGTACTCGACGTCGTCCCACTTGAGGAACAGCGGCAGCGGCTGACCGATCTCCTCGGCGACCTGACGCGGGATCACGCAGGTCCACCAGCCGTTGAAGTCGACGTCGATGCGCCGGTGCAGCAGCTTGGAGTTGTCGCGGTCCTTGAGCGGGTACTTCGAGAAGTCGTGGTCGTATTCGACATTCGGCGCCGAGGACCACATGAAGATCGAGCGGTCGACGACCTCGCCCATGCTGTGCAGGTGCGAACGCTCCTGCAGGTTCAGCATCTGCCCGCCGACCAGCAGCGGCGACTTCGCGAACCGGGAGAACGCGAGGGCACGCAGGATCGAGTCGGGCTCGATCTCGATGTCGTCGTCCATGTAGACGATGTACTCGGCGTCGGTCTTCAGCGCCTCGTACATGACGCGGCTGTACCCGCCGGAACCACCGAGGTTGGGCTGGTCGCAGATGGCGAGCCGGTCACCGAGGGTCGCGGCGGCTTCGGTGAAACCGGGCTCGTCGACGACCTTGCGGTTGCCCTGGTCGGCGACGATCACCGCGGCGATGTTGCTGAGCACCAACGGATCCGAGCCGAGCGCGCTGAGCGTCTTGACCAGGTCGGTGGGCCGGTTGAACGTGGGCATGCCGACTGCGATCGAGCCCGTGCCGGGCGCTTCCTGCGGTGCGTACCAACCGCCGGACAGCAGCGTGACGGCCGTGTCGGTGGTGATGTCGAACCAGATCCAGCCGCCGTCCTCGAACGGGCCGAGATCGGTTTCGAACTCCACGTCCACCGAGTCGGCGGCTGTGTCGAATTCGCTGTCCCCTCCGTGGTTACGCTCCGCTTCCGCCTCCGGGGCCTGAGCTCGCCCGGCAAGCGCGACGGCGAACTCCTTGCCCTGCACGTGAATTCGCGAACCGTCGGCCTTGGAGCGGTAGACGTCGACCCGGCCGTGCCCGGCCAGTTCCAGGCGAAGGACCACCGACTTCAGCACACTCCAGCGACGCCAGTAGCTCGCGGGCAGCGCGTTGAAGTAGGTGCAGAACGACACCTCCGACTCCGCGCCGATCGACAGCTCGGTGCGGCTGGTGGCGTGCGCGCGACGGGCGTTGGTGGTGGATTCCTCCAGGTAGAGGGTCCGCACGTCGAGGGGCTCACCCGGGCGAGGCAGGATCACCCGCTGTAGCAGCGACTTGGCGCGGGTCTCGTCCGTCGTCGCTACCGGCGCGGGCGGTGCGCTCACGGCGGGTGCTTTCCGGCGTACTCGGGTGCCCTGCGCGGTGGCGCGGGCTGCCTTCTCCGGGCGCTGCTCGCTCACGCCTGATCCACCAGGGGTGCGCCGGACTCGAGATGCGGGCGCAGCACGTTCTCGAACATGCTCAGCGCCGCACCGATCGCCATGTGCATGTCCAGGTACTGGTAGGTGCCCAGACGGCCGCCGAACAGCACCTTCTTCTCGGCGGTTTCCTGCTTGGCCCGCTCGCGGTAGGCCAGCAGCTTGGCGCGGTCCTCGGGGGTGTTGATCGGGTAGTACGGCTCGTCGCCGGTCTGTGCGAAGCGGGAGAATTCGCGCATGATGACCGTCTTGTCGGCCGGGTAGTCGCGCTCGGGGTGGAAGTGGCGCGGCTCGATGATGCGGGTGTAGGGGACGTCGGCGTCGTTGTAGTTCATGACGCTGGTGCCCTGGTAGTCACCCTGGGAGAGCACCTCGGTCTCGAAATCGATGGTGCGCCAGCCCAATTCACCTTCGGCGTAGTCGAAGTAGTGATCCAGCGGGCCGGTGTAGACAATCGGGGCATCCGGGCTGGCGGCGACGATCTCGTCCCGCACGTCGAACCAGTCGGTGTTCACCCTGACCTCGATGAGATCGGAGGTGGCCATGTTCTCCAGCCACTTCGTGTACCCCTGCTTCGGCAGACCCTCGAAGGTGTCGTTGAAGTAGCGGTTGTCGAAGTTGTAGCGCACGGGCAGGCGGGTGATGTTGCCCGCGGGCAGCTCGCGCGGGTCGGTCTGCCACTGCTTGGCGGTGTAGTCGCGCACGAACGCCTCGTAGAGGGGACGGCCGATCAGCGAGATCGCCTTCTCCTCGAGGTTCTGCGCGTCACCGGTCTCGACCTCGGCGGCCTGCTCGGCGATGAGCGCCTTGGCCTCTTCCGGGGTGAAGTAGCGGCCGAAGAACTGCGAGATCAGGCCCAGCCCCATCGGGAACTGATACGCCTGGCCCTTGTGCATCGCGAACACCCGGTGCTGATACCCGGTGAACTCGGTGAACTGGGTGACGTAATCCCAGACCTTCTTGTTCGACGTGTGGAACAGGTGCGCGCCGTACTTGTGGATCTCGATACCGGTCTCCGGATCGGGCTCCGAGTAGGCGTTGCCACCCAGGTGGTAGCGGCGGTCGATCACCAACACCCGCTTGCCGAGCACATTCGCGGCACGCTCGGCGACGGTCAACCCGAAGAAACCGGAGCCGACCACGATCAGGTCGTACTGGTTTGCCGGGGCGTTGGAATCTGCGTTGACGGAGTTACCCTCAGACGATGCGGCGGTCACGGGTGCCCAGCGTATCGGAAGACCACCGTTTGTCCCGGCGGAGTCTCCAACCACGCCCTGACCAGGGCCGATTCATCCCGTTGGAGGGTGACCGACCCCGAGGACACCGTCAGTACCCGTCCGGCGGGTATCCGCCCGGGCGCCCAGCTCGGATCCAGCGGCCCGTGGGCGGTGCCGCAGCCAGCGCCAGAATCAGCAGGGGAAGACCGCAGCCTGGCAAGGCGACAAAGATCTCGGGAATGGGGTCGCCGGTATTGCTCATGCTGACCGCCGCCGAGACGCCGAAAACGACGAACAGGAGCGAGGACATGATGATCACGAGCACCCGGCCCACGGGCTTGCGGCCGAACAGCAGAATCGAGCCGCCAAACCAGAGGACTGCCACACCGCCACCGACGATGTACGGCACCGTCACGCTGTAGAAACGGATTCCGGCGTGGTCCATGAGGACCATCAACCGCCACGGCTGGATCGCGGTGGTCAACCCTACTGCCAATGACGCCAGCAACGCGATGACCGCAGCAGTGATCGCCGTCCCGCCGCCCGCTCGCGGCTGTCCGTAGCCCGGAATGTACTGATGGGGCGCGGCCCCGGTCGCCTGCGCGCGATAGCCGTTGTGTGCGTAAGCCTGTGGTCCATAGCCGTATTCAGGCGTTCCGTAGGGCTGGACAACGTAACCCGGCTGACCGCCATAAGGTGCGGCGTCGAGCCCTGGTTGCGGGGACCCGGCGTATTGGTCAGCTCCGTAACCGGGCCGCGCATATCCCGCCGGTCTCTGCCCCGAGTACGGGTCGTAGCCCTGTTGTGGGCCGTGCGGGTACCCCATCGAATCCTCTCCTGACGGCGGTTCTGACACCTGCCGTTCCGTGCGTCGGCATCGCAGCCACTGCTGCTTGCCGAAAGATGGCGCCGCCAGTCAGTACTGCGGGTATTGCTGATAGCCGCCCGGCCGCCCGTCGCGGATCCAGCGGCCGGTGGATGGGGCGACAGCGAACAGGAAGATCAGCAGCGGTACCGCGCCGACCACCACACCGCCGATCAGCACGAACGCCGCCTCCTCCCCCGCAGCGCCATTGTCGGTCACCAGGGGGATCACGGTCGAGAGCACGCTGAACACCAGGCCAAGCCCGGACAGGATGATAAGAATCACCCGGCCTGCGGTCTTGCGGCGGAACAGCAGGATGGCGCCGAGCAGCAACAGCAGTGCTGGTGCCGAGCCGATTGCGAGGGCGGTTGCCACATCCTCCCGGCCCGCTTCGTCCCTGGCACTCGTGGCATCGGTGCTCAGAAGAATCGCCAAGCCGAGCCCAAGGCCGCCCAGGGAGATCAACGACAGCAGCAGTGCGATCACCGCGGCAGTGATCGCGGTTCCGCCGCCGGCCCGGGGCTGACCGTAGCCTGGGTACGGTGCGTAACCGTAAACTGGTGCGCCATAACCATATTCAGCGGGCGGACCATAGCCCGGCTGGCCGCCATACGGGTCGGGTGCGTAGCCGGGTTGCGCGTACCCCTGCCCCGCGTACGGGTCTTGGCCCTGCTGTGGGCCGTACGGATACCCCATGGTTGTTCCCCCTCCTGGCGAGCTGTACCTGTAGCCGCTATCTTGTGTCCCGGCCTCGCAGCACCATCCGCGGTAATGCTGACCTGCTGAAACTATACGTTCGGTCCGACGACATCTTCCGGGCGAGCGAGCGTGTAGGCCGCCGTCCACGGCAGGGCCGCGGACAACAGCACGAGCCCACCGAACAGCGCGCCCGAAAGTGCCGCCGCCCAACTGTGATTCACGATCGCCGTCACCGCACCGGGTACCCCACCGAAACCGATCAGAATCGAACGAACAACGGATTCGTCGGCGAACCAGTGGATCCCATACCCCGAGTCGTAGTTCACGAGCGTGGCGAGCAGGCCGAGCAAACCGAGGACGAGCTGCGCGCCGGCGGCGACCACGATCACCCACCGCCCGGTCTCATCCCGGCGCGCCAAAAGCACGCCACCGTAGATGTACGCGAACACCGACACCAGCGCGCCGAGCGTGGCGAAAAGGGTCAGCGAGTCGTCGAGCTCGCCCGGATCGCTCAGAAACGACCGAACGAGAACCACGCCCC
Source organism: Nocardia sp. IBHARD005 (assembly GCF_052814245.1). Classification (NCBI taxonomy): domain Bacteria; kingdom Bacillati; phylum Actinomycetota; class Actinomycetes; order Mycobacteriales; family Nocardiaceae; genus Nocardia; species Nocardia sp. IBHARD005. The sequence goes on along the minus strand of NZ_CP199935.1, from coordinate 147,687 downwards.
CCACCAGGTTCGCCAACGCGGCGATACCCGCGAGGCACACGGCCACCATCGCCACCACCTCGCCGCTCTTCGACTTCGTCTCCAGCACGACCATCCCCCGACCGTATCCCGTATCGCCACAATGGGCGCAGCCGCAGCGCTCCTCAGCTGCGCACGGCCGGAGCAAAGGCGGCGGTACGCCCAATGGGCGCAGCCGCAGCGCTCCTCAGCGGCGCACAGCCGGAGCGAAGGCGGAGGTACGCCCAATGGGCGCAGCCGCGCAGCGCTCCTCAGCTGCGCACGACCGGAGCGAAGGCGGAGGTACGCCCAATGGGCGCAGCCGCGCAGCGCTCCTCAGCTGCGCACGGCCGGAGCGAAGACGGAGGTACGCCTAGCGCGTCGTGGTCCAGCGCCGTGTCGGCTCGCTCAGACTGAGCGCGAGGATCACCACATTGACCACCAACCAGAAATCCAACGGCCCGAACCGCCAGCCGTGACTGGCCCCGTTGAGCACGATGACCAGCAACGTCGCCCCCGCCATCACCGCGGCCATGGTGAGCAGCACGCGCCTGCCGAGCATCCGCCGCCGCAACAACAGCACCGCCCCGAGCAGGTAGACCACCCCGAGCCCGCCGACGATCCCCGCGCCCACGTAATCGAGGTCGATCTCTCGCCCGAACGCCCGCAGCACAGCGGTCGCCGTGCCGACGAAGATTCCCGCCCCGCCGACCAGCACTCCGAGCCAGCCTGCGATCAGCGCAGTCACCGCACGCGAAGGCCGCTCGGGCCGCACCTGTTCCACCACTGTCCCCGCTATGTGTCGACGTCGCCGTCAGTTATACGGCGGAACGCCCGATCGAGCACTGTGTGGGCGATTGTCACCTCACTACCCGATCGGGCGCCCGTCAACCGCTCAGGCGGGATGAGCTGCGACGTAAGCCCGGAAGGCGTCGAGGATGTATTCGGTCACGCCTTCGCCGTGCACGTCGTAGTTGCCCCGGAAGCGCGGGTCGGCGACGTACATCTCGCCGAGGCCGAGCAGGTATTCGTTCGACACCGTCTTGCCCTGCGTACCGACAACGAGGAAGGCGCGGTGCCGGGCGACGATCGCCTGGACGACGTCACCTTCCACGGGAAGGCCCGCGGTGAAGGCCTTTCCGAAGTCGGTGGCGATGTCGAGCTGGGTCTGCTGGAAGCCTTCCTTCTCGGCGTCGGTCAGCGAACGCCACCAGCGATCACCGCTCTCGTAGGCCTCCTTACCCCAGCGCTCGGTGACTTCGTCTTTGTACTGCGTGTGGTCGAAACCGTCGAAAACCTCTGCGGCCATGAGCGGTTCACCTCTTTCTGTCTTGTGCAAAGTGGTCGACACCGACTCGATCTGCCGCGCCACCCGATCCTGCTGCTGCCGAAGCAGGTCCAGGTGGGTCCGCAGCGCGCCGGCGGTGTCCTGTTCACCGGCGAGGACTTCGGCGATCACGGGAAGGCCGAGGCCGAGTTCGCGCAGCAGCAGAATTCGCTGCAGTCGAACGAGAGAGGTCTGGTCGTAATAGCGATAGCCGTTGGCTCCGATCCGGCTCGGCTCCAACAGCCCGAGCTGCCCGTAGTGGCGCAATGTACGGCTGGTGGTGCCCGCGGCCTTCGCGAGGTCCTGGATGGACCATTCACTCACCATGACCTGCTCCTTTCTCGTCGGTACCTCCACTCTGCAAGTTGACGCTACGTCAAGGTCAAGACACGAAGCCGACTTCGACCTCCACCGTGTCGCGCTCGGTGTACATCGACGCCGGTCCCGTCGAGCTCCCCACCAGTTGCCGCACGTATGCGCGCTGCGCTCCGAGCGCGACACCCGTCGACGTCGACGGTCGAGGCGCTGCGCGGCTGACCGGTCAGCGATTCAGACTCGAGTCGTCGCCGACACCAATTCCGGCGCAACCGAATTCACGTTCGACTCGGCATCACTGCGCCGTTCGGCCGAAACGGATCCGGTACTGGCAGGCAATACTTGTTCTCCCGCAACACGTTCGGAGCCGCCATCCACCGGCTTGGACGGCAACTGCCCGAAGACGGTAGCCGCGAGAGCGACGCCGAGACCGACGATCTGAAGCGTGGTGAGCGCCTGTCCCAGCGCGATCCAGCCGATCACCGCGGCCGACACCGGGCTGAGCAGGCCGAGGAATGCGACCGAAGTCGCTGGTACGCGCGAGATTCCGCGAAACCACAGCCAGTACGCCAGCGCGGTGCCGATGATGCCGAGGTAGAGGTAGCCACCGATAGCCTCTCCGTCGAGCGCGGGCGGGGCACCTTCGATGAGCAGGGCCAGCGGCGCGATGAACAGCCCGCCCGCGGTGAGCTGCCAGCCGGTCATCACCAGCGGGCCGACACCATCGGGACGTCCCCATTTCTTGGTGAGCACGGTTCCCGCCGCCATCGAGGCCGCACCGGCGAGACCGGCGAGCACGCCGATCAGATCGAGTTCGGCGCTGCCGCGGAGCACGACCAGCGAGACACCGAACACGCCGACGACACCCGCGATCACCTTCCGCCTCGCCGGGGCTTCAGCCAGCAGCACAGCGGCGAATCCGAGCGCGAACATCGGCGCGACCGCACCGAGCACACCGGCGACACCACCCGGCAGCCGATATGCGGCCAGGAACAGCAGCGGGAAGAACGCGCCGATATTGAGCACGCCGAGCACCGCTGCCCGGCTCAGCCACTTGCCGTGCGGCAGCACCCTGGTCAGCGCGAGCAGCACCAGTCCGGCGGGGAGCGCGCGCATCAGCGCGGTGAACAGCGGCCGGTCGGGGGGCAGGAGTTCGGTGGTCACCGCGTAGGTGGAGCCCCACACGATCGGGGTGAGAGCGGTGAGCGCGAGGGTGCCCGCGTAGCCGGTGGAGCGGGTTGCGGTCGTCATGTTCACTCCTGATTGATAATCTCAACATTGAAATATCTACTCGCCGATGTATCTCTACGTCAAGTAGATGAACGTTAAGAGTTTTAACCGAGAGGGAAATGGGATGCGCGACGCTGTCGACCTGATCACCGAGCACTGGAACGTCGAGCGCCCGGATGTCGACGTGTCACCGATGGCGATCATCGGCCGGATCACCCGGCTCTCGCGCGTCCTCGAGCAGGACCTGAAGCGCTTCTTCGCAGGTCACGGCCTGGAATTCTGGGAGTTCGACGTGCTGGCCACGCTGCGTCGCTCCGGCGGCGAGACCGGCCTCACCGCGGGCGCGCTCAACCGTGCCGCGATGGTCACCTCGGGCGCCATCACCAACCGCATCGACCGGCTGGCCGCGAAGAACCTGGTCCGGCGCGTCCCCTCCGCCGATGATCGCCGCTCGGTCTTCGTGCAGCTCACCGCCGAAGGACGCGAACTCGTCGACCGGCTGCTGCCGCTGCACGTGGCCAACGAGCAGCGCCTGCTCTCCGCCCTCGGCGCCACGGACCGCGAGCAGCTAGCCGACCTGCTGCGCACACTCGCCGTCGCACTGAACGACACCACGCTCGACTGACCCAGGACTGCCCTGAGCGTTCACCAATCTCGGTCGAATTTTCGACCGTTGGCCGGATTTGTGAACGCTCAGCGCAGGTCCTGCCTACTCCCCGTCGTACAAGCCAGGCGCGGCGCCGGGACCGTACGCGTGGCCCATTCCACTGCCGGGCGCGCCCACCGTCGCGGCCGGATTCACCGGCCCGTGAACGGGCTCACCCCTGACCTCGGCGTCCGAGGGAAACTGCACGCCCTGCGGACCACCAGGCGAAACAACCTGGGGCAAACCACCTTCCGGTGTCTTCAGCTTGGGCCGCCCGGAAGCCGTCGCGGGCAACTGATCACCGGCGTCGGGGACCAGCTGGAGCAGCGTGGAGAAGTCGACGACCTGCGCGCCGAGCGTCTGCGTCGCGACGATGACACCGTTCGTGTACATCCGATACGTGCCTGCCCGTTGCGGCAGCAGCATTTCCGGGCCGATCGGCGCACCCACCGCACTGCCGGCACCGCCGATGCGCCGGTACTCGGTGTCGATCACCGACTCACCCGCCAGCGCCTCGATGGTCAGATCCGGCGGCGCCGGTACGACGGGAACCACTGGGGCCGGGGCGGATTCGACGAGTTCACTCGGCGCCGGTCCGACCGCGAAGGTTTCGATATCGGCGGGCCGACCGCCATCGGGAGCCGCCGAGTATTCCGAGCGCAGGATCTGCCCGTCACGTAACAACACCGTGCCCGTGGTGGCGGCGACGGCCTCGGTGCTGCGCGAATCCTCTTTCACTGTGCCGGGATACGCCTGGCAGTCGGTGGTGTCGCAGGTCTGTGCGTAGTCGTAACGGCTCTCGGCGAGAGCGTAGGAACGGGCCGCGATCGCTTGTGCGCGTAGGGCTTCGAAACCACCCTGGTCGGCCCAGTTGGCTTGCATTTCCGCGGGCAGGACGCCGGCGAGGTAATCGTCGAGGTCCACCTGGTTGACGGTGCGATAGGACTCGCCTTCGAGCGCCACACCGAGCGCGCCACGATAGGCGGTGCCCCCGCAGAGGGTCAGGTGTTCCTCGGCCGGCCTGCCCGCACCGGCGCCGACCGGATAGACGAATGGATCGTCGGTCGCGTCCTGCCACAACACTTCTCCGTCGCAACCCGCGGTCACGACCACATTCGCCCCGCCGTCGGGCAGCGGCGTGAGATGGGCCGCGTCGCCGGGGCCGATCGTGCGGCCTGCGACCTGCGCACCGGCGGCGGCGAAGGTGTCGAGAGTGGCGTCATCCTGGGCCTGGAGCCGGACGCCGATCGTTGTCGGCCCGATTTGCCCGAGATCTGCCCCGGGGTAGTAGTGGCCGAGAATCTCCTCGGCCGACCAGCCCGCCCGCGCGTTGTCGAAGGCGCCGACCTGGCTCATGCCGCGGCCGTGTCCCACGCCGACGGTCGGGGTGATCTGACCGGGCAGGATCTGCCACAGCCCGATGGCCCCGGTCAAGGCCAGCACAGTACCGCTGACCAGTACCGGCAGCGGCACGGTCCAGATGACCGGCACAACCCGGCGACGGGTGCCACGGCCGCTATTGCGGGTGATCTTGGTGTCCGCTCTCATACTGCGCTCCCACGGTTTCGCGGTTCGACCGGCGGAGCTCGCGTCGGCATGTCGTCGTCACCGAGCGGGATCCGAGGGCTACATTCGAGCAATCACATAATCCTCAAGTTGAGGTTGAGATGTGTGACGTATGTTAACTAGTGTGATGCGTGAGGTTTGAGGAAGCAAGCATCACATGCGCGGAAAAACACGAGCTCGACCCTGATAGGAGTCGCACGTGCGATACCGAAAGCCGAAACGTTCCTACGTGCTCCCGGTGGTCACCACCCTCGTTGTCGCCGCCCCGGTCGGCGCGTTCGCTCTCAGCGACTCGACCGACTACCGCAGCGCGAACGATTCCCAGGTCGCGGCCGTGCCGACGCAGCTGGCCGAGGTCGCGCTGACCTCGGTTCCCGACATCACCGTCCCGCTGCGTGACCTGACCGGCCTCGACCTCCCCGACCTACACCTCTCGGACCTGCGCATGTTGCAGTTGCCGGCCTCGATCCCGATCCCCCCGGGATTGCCGGTACCCCCGGGCGTGGCGCTGCCCACCGAGATCCAGCTGCCGCAGCTGCCGACGAAACCGCAGCCGACACAGCAGGCCGCACCGGGCGCCGCGACACCTGGGGCCCCCGGGGCTGCCAGCACGCCCGCGCGCCCACCGGTTCCGAGCACGTCGGTCCCCACCGCGCCCCCTGCTCCCCCGGCAGCGGCACCCCAAGCCCAGCCCGCCCCGGCCGCGCCCGCTCCGGCCGCGCCTCCTCCTGCGGCGCCGATGCCTGGAGCAGCAGCCCCTGCCCCAGCAGCGCCTGCACCGGCGCAAGCAGCTCCGGCCCCAGCCCCCGCTGCTCCCGCACCGGCGCAAGCAGCTCCGGCCCCAGCCCCCGCTGCTCCCGCACCGGCGCAAGCAGCTCCGGCCCCAGCCCCCGCTGCTCCCGCACCGGCGCAAGCAGCTTCAGCGCCGGACGCACCCGCTGTTCCCGCACCTGCTCCAGCACCCGCAGCCCAGCCACCCGCCGCGGCCGCACTTCCCATCGGCGCTCCGGTCTCCCAAAGCCGTTCCGCCGGTGCGAAATTCATCGCCGACCCGGAGAACCTCGAACCCGGCACCACCCCCGACACCCCCGCCCTGTCCCCCGGCGCGGTCGGCTCAGATGTCATCGACCAGGTGGGCGCACAGGTCAAGGAACTCACCCAGGACACCCCGTTCAGCATGGTCGCGATCACCGCTCGCGACCTGGCGAACACCACAACCAAACTCCGTGCCCGCCAGCTCGACGGCAACTGGGGCCCCTGGTACGACGCCGATCCGCTCGACACCAGGGCCACCGATCAAACCCCCGCCGGCGCGCCGACCGGCACCGAACCGATCTACGTCGGCGAGACCACCGCGGTGCAGATGCTGGTCACCCGCAAGCCCGCCGCGGGCCCCGACCACGACCCAGCCCACCTCACCGAGGCCGCGCTCAAGGCCATCCTGATCAATCCGGGCCGGGCCGCGATCGATGCCGCGCTCAATGACGTGGCCGCGGCACTGCCCGGTGGCGGACCGAAGGTCATCACCCGCGCGCAGTGGGGTGCCGACGAATCGATCCGCTGCCAGGAACCCACCTACGACGACGGCCTCGGCGGCATCACCGTGCACCACACGGCCGGTCGCAACGACTACAGCCGCTCCGAATCGGCGGGCATCGTCCGCGCGATCTACGCCTATCACGCCGAAACGCTGGGCTGGTGCGACGTCGGCTACAACGCGATGGTCGATCAGTACGGCCAGATTTTCGAGGGCCGCTACGGCGGCCTCGACCGTGCGGTGCAGGGCGCGCACGCGGGCGGTTTCAACGAGAACACCGCCGGTGTGGCGCTGATGGGCAACTACGAGACGGAGGAGCCGAGCAACGAGGCGATCAACGCGATCGGCAAGTTCATCGGCTGGCGGTCCAAGCTCGCCGGGATCAATCCCAAGGGCTCGACCACGATGTACTCCGAGGGCACCGAGTTCACCCCGTACGCCTACGACGAAGCGGTGGACCTGCCGGTGGTGTTCGCGCACCGCGATGTCGGCAACACCGACTGCCCCGGCGACGCCGCCTACGCGCTGATGGACCGCATCCGCGGGATCGCGGCGGGCAATTCCGGCACCTACACCTCGCCCCCGACGGTGAATCGTCCGCCGAGCCAGCAGGCCCGCGCACGGCAGGGCAATATGGCCGAGCTGGGTGCGATGGTCGACAAGTTCCTCGGCCTGTCCGGCGACAACGCGATCGCCAAGCACTGGGTGGCCAAGGGCGGGGTCGACGGTCCGCTCGGCGCGCCGCAGTCGGACCTGATCGCGGGCGCGCAGGGCCGTCAGTACGCGAAGTTCGCCAACGGTTTCGTCTATTCGGGCGAGGGCGCTGAGGTGTTCGAGGTGGTCGGCGCGATTCTCGACCGCTATCTGAGCCTTGGTGCCGACTCGGGCGTACTCGGCCTGCCGACCACCGGGTCGTACCTGGTCCCGAATGGTTTTCGTACCGATTTCCAGCACGGTTCACTGGTGCTCAACGAGCTCACTGGCATCGTCACGACGTTCTGGAAGACCTACGACGAGACCTACAAGCAGGAAATGAACGGACAGCCGAAGCCTGGCCAGGCACAGACCGCGCCGACGCTCGAACTCGCGGTTCCGGCCGGCCCGCAGGTACCCGCCGAACCACAGGCCCCGGCTGCTGTACCGGTCCCCGTCGAACAGGTACCGGCAGACCCGCCGGTCCCCGAACCCGCCCCGGCCGGCTAACCCCCGGTCACGGCGAAGAACGGCCGGTGCACCTCCGAGCGAGGGCACCGGCCGTTTTATTCGCGGGAGGTTTTACCGGGCCTTGGCGGTGGACCTTGCTGCTCAGGTAAAACCGAGCCCCGGGCGGTGGACCTTGCTGCTCAGGTAAAACCGGGCCCCGGGCGGTGGACCTTGCTACTCAGGCAAAACCGGGCCCCGGGCGGTGGACCTTGCTACTCAGGCAAAACCGGGCCCCGGGCGGTGGACCTTGCTACTCAGGCAAAACCGGGCCCCGGGCGGTGGACCTTGCTACTCAGGCAAAACCGGGCCCCGGGCGGTGGACCTTGCTACTCAGGCAAAACCGGGCCCCGGGCGGTGGACCTTGCTACTCAGGCAAAACCGGGCCCCGGGCGGTGGACCTTGCTACTCAGGCAAAACCGGGCCCCGGGCGGTGGACCTTGCTACTCAGGCAAAACCGGGCCCCGGGCGGTGGACCTTGCTACTCAGGCAAAACCGAGCCCGGGGCGGTGTACCTTGCTGCTCAGGCAAAACCGGGCCCGGGGCGGTGTACCTTGCTGCTCAGGTAAAACCGAGCCCGGGGCGGTGTACCTTGCTGTGTTTATTGGAGCGCTGACGCGCTCGAGTCGGGGCCCTTCGGGCCCCCGATCTTCCCTCCCTCCGGGTACTCCTTCGTCGCACCCTCCGGTCAGTCCAGATCGGGGCGGGCCCCTCCGGGTAGAGACATACATGGAGTTACCCGGCCCAGCGTGGTCTGCCGGAACGACATACCGGCATCACCCAACCCAAGGTGGTTCGGCCTATCGCCACCAGCGCTCGAGGACCATCGCTACCCCGTCGTCTATGTTGCTTCCGGTCACCTCATCGGCGGCCGCCCGAGCTTCGGGGTGGGCGTTTCCCATTGCCACTCCGTGCCCGGCCATCGCCAGCATCGGCACATCATTGGGCATGTCGCCGAACGCCACGATCGACGAATTCTCCACGCCGATGCGGCGGGCGACCTCGGCCAGCCCGGATGCCTTCGTCACCTGCGGTACCGCGAGCTCGATCAGGCCGCTCTCGGTGGAGTAGGTGATCTCGGCGCGGTCGCCGATGAGCGGGGCGAGGGCGGCGCGCATCTCGGAACTGCGGGCTGTGCTGAGCCGGATGAGCATCTTGATCGCGGGGGAGTCGATCACTTCGGCGTGCGAGACGACGGTGTCGTCGGGGTTGAGCCAGGCGTGTTCGTAGGTCGGCGAGCTCACGAACTGCTGTGTCACGGCGTCGTGCGCGCTGGCCCCGACCCGCTCGGTCGCCAGCCCACAACCGGGTAACGCGTGTTCGGCGATCTCGGCCAGCCAGCTCAAGGTTTCCACGTCGAGGGTGTGGCTGGACAACACCCGATCGGTGGCGCTGTCGTAGATGACCGCACCGTTTCCGCAGATCGCGAGCGGTGCGTACCCGAGTTCGCTGACGACCGGTTCGATCCAGCGCGGCGGGCGGCCGGTGGCGAGCACGAAGGTGGCGCCGTCGGCGACGAGCGCCCCGACGACGGCCTTGGTGCGCGCCGAGACCTTGTCGGAATCGTCGATCAACGTGCCGTCGACGTCGCTGGCCACCAGCTGCGGTTTCGGGTGCAGGTGCGTCATCCCATCTATCCTGCCGCACGTCGCCACGCGGGGACGCCGGACTGTCCCTATGATCAGGGCCTGATTACCCGATCCAGAGGGGACTGATGACCGGCTTCTTGTTGCGGCGCACACTCAACTACGTTGTGCTCCTTCTGCTGGCATCGTTTCTGACGTTCAGCCTCGCATCACTCACGTTCAACCCGCTCGAGAGCCTCGAGCAGCGTAACCCGCGCCCGCCGCAGTCGGTGATCGACGCGAAGGCCGAGCAGTTGCATCTCGACGAGCCGATCCCCCAGCGCTATCTCACCTGGCTCGGCGGCGTCGTGCAAGGGGATTTCGGGACCACCCTGGCCGGGCAGCCGGTGAGCGAGGAACTGGGCAGGCGGGTGGCGGTGAGTCTGCGGCTGCTGATTCTCGGTTCGGTCATCGGCACCGTGCTCGGCGTGCTGATCGGTGCCGCCGGCGCGATCAGGCAGTACAGATTCAGCGACTATTTCTCGACGGTGCTGTCGCTGCTGATCCTGTCGACACCGATATTCTTGCTGGCGACACTGCTGAAATACGGTGCGCTGCAAATAAATACGATGACCGGTACGCAGATCTTCCTCTATACCGGCGAGACCTCGGCCACCCAGATCACCGGGTTCTGGAACCAAATGGTCGACCGCGCACAGCATTTGGTGCTTCCGACACTGGCACTCGCGCTGGGCGGCATGGCCGGCTACAGCCGCTACCAGCGCAACGCCATGCTCGACGTGTTGCAGAGCGATTTCATCCGAACAGCGAGAGCCAAGGGCCTGACCCGCAATCGGGCCCTCTACAAACACGGCCTACGCACCGCGCTCATCCCGATGGCCACCCTGTTCGCCTACAGCCTCGGCGGATTGATCACCGGCGCCACTTTTGTGGAGAAGATCTTCGGCTGGCACGGCGTCGGTGAATGGCTGATCGACGCGATCAATGCCCAGGACCTCTATGTCGTGGTGACGGTGACGGCGTTCGCCGGTTTGGTCGTGCTGGTCTCCGGTCTGCTCTCCGATGTCGTCCTTGCCCTGCTCGACCCGAGGGTGCGTGTCTCATGACCGATACCGAACTCATCGTCGTCGGCGCACCCGAGGTCGCCGCGGCCGGGCGCCGCAAACTGGTGTGGCGCCGTTTCCTGCGCAACAAACCCGCCGTGGTCGGCGCGGTGATCCTGCTGCTGCTGGTGGCCAGTTTCGCGCTGCCACCTTTGCTGCCGTGGGACTACCAGCAGATGGACTACAAGGCGCTGATGCGGCCGCCGAGCCTCGAGCACCCGTTCGGCACCACCCAGATCGGCCAGGACGTTCTCGCCCAGACCCTGCGTGGACTGCAGAAGTCGCTGATCATCGGCTTCTGTGTGGCGCTGTTCTCCAGTGTCATCGCCGCGACCGCGGGTGCGGTGGCCGGGCTGCTCGGCGGCTGGACCGACCGCGCCATCATGTGGTTCGTCGACCTGCTGCTCGTGGTGCCCAGCTTCATCATCATCGCGCTGTTCGCGCCGCGCACCAAGGGTTCCGGGTCGATCGCGATCCTGATCGTGCTGCTCAGCGTGTTCGGCTGGATGATCGCCGCGCGCATCATCCGCGGCCTCACCCTGAGCCTGCGTGACCGTGAATTCGTCCGCGCCGCACGGTATATGGGAGCGCCGACCCGCACTGTGATCCTTAGCCATATCGTCCCGAACATCGCCTCGATCCTGATCATCGACACCACCCTGGCCGTCGGCTCGGCGATCATGGCCGAAACCGGTTTGAGCTTCCTCGGTTTCGGTGTGCAGCCACCGGATGTGTCACTGGGTTCGCTGATCGCGGCGGGCACCAAATCGGCGCTCACCTACCCGTGGTTGTTCCTGTTCGCCGGTGGTCTGCTGATCACGATCGTGTTGTGCGCCAACCTCGTCGGCGACGGTCTGCGCGACGCGTTCGACCCCGGCGCCCGCGGCGCGCGCAAGGCCCGCAAGGAGGTCGCCGAGCACAAGGACGAGGCGCAGGTGGAGTTGAAGAAAGCCGAGAAGCGATGACCGCGTCGACCGCACCCCTGCTCGAGGTCACCGACCTGCGGGTCTCGTTCCCCGGCGAGGAAGGCCGTGTCGAGGCCGTGCGCGGGGTGAACTACACCGTCGCCGACGGCGAGGTGCTCGCCATCGTCGGTGAGTCCGGTTCGGGCAAGTCGGTGTCCTCACTCGCGGTGATCGGCCTGCTGCCCGAACAGGCACGGGTGCAGGGATCGGTGCGCCTGCGCGGCCGCGAACTGCTCGGCCTCGGCGACAAGCAGATGTCGAAGCTGCGCGGTTCCTCGATCAGCATGGTCTTCCAAGATCCACTCTCCGCACTGACCCCGGTGTACCGGGTGGGTGAGCAGATCGCGGAAGCTCTTCTCGCACACGGCAAGATGGGCCGCAAGGAAGCCGGCGAGCGGGCCATCGAGCTGCTCGAACTCGTCGGCATCGCCGATGCCAGGGCCCGTTCCAGGGCCTTCCCGCACGAGTTCTCCGGCGGTATGCGCCAGCGCGTGGTGATCGCCATGGCCATCGCCAACGATCCCGCCCTGATCATCTGCGACGAACCCACCACCGCGCTCGACGTGACGGTGCAGGCCCAGATCCTCGCGTTGCTGCGTAAGGCACGCGATATCACCGGCGCGGGCGTCATCATGATCACCCACGACATGGGGATCGCCGCCACCGTCGCCGACCGGGTCGCGGTGATGTACGCGGGCAAGATCGTCGAAACCGCGCCTGTCGCTGAGCTTTTCGCCGCTCCCAGGATGCCGTACACCGTCGGCCTGCTCGGCTCCATTCCGCGCATGGACGGCCCGCCGCGCACGCCGCTCATCCCGATCCTCGGCGCACCCCCCGCCATGCACGCCCTGCCGCCCGGCTGCTCGTTCGCACCGCGCTGCCCGGTCGCCATCGCCGACTGCACCGCCGCCGAACCCCCGCTGGAGAAGGTGAGCCCCGGCCACTCGGCCGCCTGCATCCGCACGGCCGAAGTCGGCACCGAACAACTCTTCGAGGCTTACCGCAAGGAGATCCCGGCCCCGGCGCACCCCGACCGCACCGACGAAAACGTGGTCCTGCGCGTCACCGACCTGGTGAAAACCTTCCCGCTCAGCTCCGGCGTGCTGCTGCGCCGCCGCACCGGCGAGGTCCGCGCGGTCGACGGCATCAGCTTCTCGGTGCGCGCGGGCCGCACCCTCGCGCTGGTCGGCGAATCCGGTTCGGGCAAGTCGACCACGCTGTCGCAGATCATGGACCTGGCCCGGCCGCAGTCGGGCAGCATCGAGGTGCTCGGCAACGACGTCGCCACCCTCACCAAGGCGCGCACCCGCGAGATCCGCCGCAAGATGCAGATCGTCTTCCAGGACCCCAGCGCCTCCCTCGACCCGCGCCTGCCGATCTTCGACGTGCTCGCCGAGCCGCTGCGCATCGACGGCTGGTCTCGCGAAGAGGTCAACCGGCGGGTGCCAGAGTTGTTGCGGCAGGTCGGATTACGTCCCGAGCACGCCGACCGCTACCCCTCGGATTTCTCCGGCGGCCAGAAGCAGCGCATCAGCATCGCCCGCGCATTGGCTCTCGACACCCAGCTGCTGGTACTCGACGAACCCGTCTCGTCGTTGGACGTGTCGATCCAGGCGGGCGTGCTCAACCTGCTGCGCGACCTACAGGCCGAGCACGGACTGTCCTACCTGTTCGTCTCCCACGACCTGTCGGTGGTGCGCAATCTCGCCCACGACATCGCGGTGATGCTGCAGGGCAAGATCGTCGAATCCGGCCCGGCCGAGCAGGTTTTCGCCGATCCTCAGCACGAATACACGCGCTCGCTCATCGCGGCCGTACCGGAACCCGTCGTCTGATCGGAGCCGCCATGAGAACCCGTCGAATGCAAGCAGCCCGTAGTGCCCGAATGCGCTGTGCCGCCATGGTGGTGGCGGCCGGGATGATCGTGGCGGGCTGTGGGGGTGGCGGCGACGAGTCGGCGGCCGGGCTGAGCGACGCGCTCGGGTCGACCAGCGACGTCAACCCCAAGAGCACCGATGAGCTGCGCGAGGGCGGCAACCTGCGCCTGGCGACCACCGACTACCCCGCCAACTGGAACATCCTGTCCAATGACGGCAACAACGGTGAGATCGGCGAAATCGTTCGCGCGATGCTGCCGCGATCGTATGAGATCGACGCCGCAGGCCAGCTCAGCGTCGACACCGACTTCTTCACCGAGATCACTCTGAACAGCACCGATCCGATGCGGGTGACGTATTCGATCAATCCGGAGGCGGTCTGGTCGGATGGTTCGCCGATCACCTGGGAAGACCTCGCATCCCAGGCCCACGCACTGAGCGGGCGCGACAAGAGCTACCAGATCGCGATCACCAACGGCTTCGAATTCGTCGAGAAGGTGGAGCGCGGCACCGACGACCAGCACGCCGTCCTCACCTTCAGCAAGCCCTACGCCGACTGGCGCGGTCAGTTCTCCGGCAACTCCGCCCTCTACCCGAAGTCGGTGACCAGCACCCCCGAGGCCTTCAACACCAGCCTCGCCGATGCCATCACCCTCACCGCGGGCCCGTTCATCGTCAGCGCCACCGACCGAGGTCAGGGCCGAATCACGTTGGGCCGCAACCCGAAATGGTGGGGTGCGCAGCCGGTCCTCGACACCATCACCTACAGCGTGCTCGACCACACGTCCTGGGTGCAGGCGCTCCAGAACAACGAGCTGGACCTGGTCCGCCTCACCACCATCGACGACGTGAAAACCGTCCGCGGTACCGAGGGCCTCGTTGTCCGCCGCGCGCCGGGTAATCGTTGGCGCCACATCACTTTCAACGGTGCGCCCGGCTCGATCCTCGCCGATCCCGCTGTCCGCGTGGCGATCTCGAAGGCCATCGACCGCCAGGGTATCGCCACCGCCATTCAGAACGGTCTTGTCGAGAACCCGCAGCCGCTGAACAACCACATCTTCCTCCAGGGCCAAAAGGGCTACCAGGACAACAGCCTCGGCTACGACCCCGAAGCGGCCGCCCGCGAACTCGACTCCCTCGGCTGGACCCGCACCGGCGACACTCGCGCCAAAGACGGCCGCACCCTGGTCATCCGCGACGTCATGTACAACGACCCCACCTGGGTCCAGATCGCCCAGATCATCCAGCAGAACCTGGCTGCCATCGGCGTGCAACTGACCGTCGACACCAAACCCGCCGCGGGCCTTTTCACCGACGTGATCCAACCGGGCGACTTCGACGCCGCCCAATACATCTACCAGGGCGACCCCTTCCCCCTGAGCAGCATCCGCCAGATCTACTACTACGACCCCACCGACCTCCAAGCCAACTATGGCCGCATCGGCTCTCCTGAACTCAACGCCCTCATCGAACACACCCTCACCGAACTCGACCCTGCAAAGTCCATCGACCTAGCAAACCAGGTCGACCGCAAGGTCTTCGAAGAAGGCCACTCCCTCCCCCTGATGCAGTCCGACGGCAGCGTCGGCGCCCGCACCACCCTCGCCAACATCGGCTCCCCCGGTTTGGCAACGTACGACTACACGAAGATCGGATTCACGAAATGACCACAGCTACTTACGCCAGGCGGTTGCGCCGGGCTGGTTTCCGCATCGCGGTGCCTGTTTTCGCCTTGACGTTGGTGCTGGGTGGTTGTGGCTCCGATGTCGACGTCCAATCTGGCTCGAGCGCGATCGGCGTGATCAATGACATCAATCCGCAGGATCGCGACGCATTGCGTGACGGTGGCAATCTCCGATTGGCGCTGACCAGTTTCCCCGCAACTTTCAACAACCTCCACGTCGACTCCGACGGCGAGATCAGCGACCTCACCGGTTGGGCGCTGCCAGGCACGATCAATTCCGACGCGGCGGGCAATCTGACGATTGACCACAACTACTACACCGATGTCGAACTCACTAACACCAACCCGCAGCAGATCAAATACACGATCAACCCGAAAGCGGTCTGGTCGGACGGGTCCCCGATCACCTGGGAGGATCTGCGGTCTCAAGCAAACGTGTTGAGCGGGCGCGACACCGCCTTCAAGATCGCGGCGAGCCAGGGCTACAGCAGCGTCGAGAAGGTCGAACGCGGCGTCGACGACCGGCAGGCGATCGTCACCTTCGCAGAGCACTACGCGGAGTGGAAGGGCCTGTTCAATCCGCTGTACCCACGCCAGCTCACGGCATCGCCACAGGCATTCGACGACTTGTACCGCAACGATATGCCGCTGTCGTCCGGGCCGTTCATCATCACTTCGATCGACCGCGCACAGCAGCGGATCGTGCTGAGCCGCAACCCGAAATGGTGGGGTGACACCCCCAAGCTCGACACCGTCACCTACAGCGTTCTCGACAATTCAGCGCGCCTGAATGCGTTGCAGAACAACGAACTCGACGTATCTACCTTGTCTGGTGTCGAAGAGGTCAAAACCGCGACGAATACGCCCGGCATCAAGGTTCGCCGCGCGCCCGCGAACAGGTTCTCGCACTTCACCTTCAACGGTGCGCCCGGCGCGTTGCTGTCCGATCCGAAGCTGCGGATCGCGATTTCGAAGGGCATCAACCGGCAGGCGATCGCTACGGCCATCCAGAACGGTGTGGTCACCGACCCGAAGCCGCTGAACAACCACCTTTTCCTGGTCGGCCAGCAGGGCTACCAGGACAACGCCGAATCGGTCTCCTACGATCCGGCTGCCGCTGCTCGCATGCTCGACGAGCTGGGCTGGAAGCTCAACGGCGACGTGCGTGAGAAGGATGGTCGCAAGCTGGAGATCCGCGATGTCATGTACCAGGCCGATACCTGGACCCAAATCGCGCAGATCGCCCAGCAGAATCTGGCGGAGATCGGCGTGAAGCTGATCATCGAGACCTACCCCGGCAATGGCTTGTTCACGACCGTCATCGACCCCGGCAACTTCGATATCGCCCAATTCAGCTGGTCGAAGAGTATTTTCCCACTCGGTGCGTTGCCCCAGATCTACGCCTACGATCCCGCGAACCCGCTGAGCAACAAGGGCCGTATCGGTTCGCCCGAACTCAACGCGCTGATCGAGGAGGTCATCGGCGAACTCGATCCCGAAAAGGCGATCGAACTGGCGAACAAGGCCGACCGGATGATCTTCGAGGAGGGCTTCTCCCTTCCCATCGTGCAATCCGCGGGCGCGGTCGCGACGCGAGACGGCCTCGCCAATTACGGTGCAGAAGGGCTGGCGTCCTACGACTACACCAAGGTCGGCTTCGTCAAGTAGACAAACCGTCGTGCCACACTCGTGCAGCGAATTTGAGGAAAGGAGCGGTCAATGCGAATTCGTTCGATGACCACCCGCCTGGCAATCCCCCTCGTCATCGTCAGTTTGATCGCTGCCGGGTGTGGCTCGGGCGATGACATCGCGGCAGACGGTGACGCCGCGCTCGGCACCACCAACGACATCAACCCGCGCGACGTCAGCGAACTGCGTGACGGTGGCAACCTTCGACTGGCGATTACCTCGCTGCCGGAGAACTGGAACGGCCTGCACACCGATGGCAACACCGGAAACACCGGCTCGATGCTGCGTCCGATGATGCCGCGCGCGTTCAAAACCGATGCGGCGGCGAACCTCTCGGTGAACACGGACTTCTTCACAGACGTCGCGTTGACCAACACCGAGCCGCAGCAGGTCACCTACACGATCAACCCCAAGGCGGTCTGGTCCGACGGCGCGCCGATTACATGGGAGGACCTTCGGTCCCAGGCTGCGGCGCTCAGCGGTGCCGACAAGTCGTTCCTGATCGCCAACAACAGCGGCTTCGATCGGGTCGACAAGGTCGAACGCGGTGTCGATGACAAGCAGGCTGTCATCACCTTCAAGCAGCACTACGCCGAGTGGCGCGGACAATTCGCGGGCAACTCGGTTCTCTTCCCGAAGTCCGTCACATCGAGCGCCGAAGCGTTCAACAACAGCCAGGTCGAGGCTCTCACGCTGTCGTCCGGACCGTTCATCATCCAGTCCGTCGACCGAGGACAAGGCCGGGTCGTCCTCGGCCGCAATCCCCGATGGTGGGGTGACACACCGAAACTCGACACCATGACCTTCAGCGTTCTCGATAGTGCAGCGTTCACTCCCGCACTCCTGAACAACGAGATCGATGCGGTAGGAATCGCCAGTCGCGACGATTTGAAGGCGGTGAGCAGTACACCTGGCATCGCGATCCGACGGGCGCCAGGCAACAACTGGGGTCACTTCACCTTCAACGGGGCGCCCGGTTCCGTACTGGCCGACCAGGGTGTACGAGTCGCGATCTCGAAAGCGATCGACCGGCAGGGTATCGCCAATGCGATCCAGAACGGGCTCGTCCTGGATCCCAAACCGCTGAATAATCATGTCTACCTGCAGGGCCAGGACGGGTACCAGGACAACAGCCTCGGGTTCGACCCGACGGCCGCGGCGCAAGAGCTCGACGCCCTCGGCTGGAAGCTCAACGGGGATGTGCGCGAAAAGGACGGCCGGAAGCTCGAGATCCGCGACGTTATGTACAACGACCCGACCAATATTCAGACCGCGCAGATCATCCAGCAGAACCTCGCGCAGGTCGGCGTCAAGTTGACCATCGAGACAAAGGCAGGTGCCGGCCTGTTCCCTGACGTCCTCGCGCCGGGCAATTTCGATGTAGGACAGTGGTTCTATGCTGGCGATGCCTTCCCGCTCAGCAGCCTGACGCAGATCTACGGCTTGTACCCGGATGATCTTCAGGCCAATTACGGCCGCATCGGCTCTCCCGAACTCAACGCCCTCATCGAGCAGACAATCTCTGAACTCGACCCGGTCAAGGCCAAGGAACTGGCCAACCAGATCGATCGAAAGGTATTCGAGGAGGGACATTCCCTGCCGCTCATGCAATCCGCCGGCAATCTCGGAGTACGCGACAACCTCGCAAACTTCGGTGCGGCAGGCCTCGCTTCCTACGACTACACCAAGATCGGCTTCGTGAAGTGAGCACGGAAGTTCTCCTGAAGTGAGTACCGGCCCGGCAAACGCACTCACCTATCCGCTGCTCGTCACGAGCGGCACCCTCGCGGTCATCGCCGCGTGGGTGCCGTTCGCCGATATCGATCAGCTGAGTGCGCTCGCCGTGGTCGCTCTCGCCGTACTCGCTTACACCGCTTATCAATTGGGCCTTGCGTTCGGTGTTCTTCCGGCCGGGCTGGTAGCGACCGGCACGGTGCGCGGTAGGCGGGTTCGGCAGCAGTATCGACTGGTCAGCCGGTCGTGGTTGGAGATCAGCAGTGGGGACCGCGTGGTGTGGCAACCGGTGTTCTATGACCCGGCGCTGTCGACGCTCACCCCGACCGACCTGGAACTGACCGGCCGATCCATCGGTGATGGGAACACGCGTTTCTACCCCTCGGGCCGGGTCCGTACGGCCGAGCCGCCGGGCAAACTCATCGATAACCCCTCCCGCCCCACCGATCCACCCGCCTACGGCATCCCGCGCCGCCTGATCCTCGACATCCAACCCGCGATCGGCGCACCCCTCGTCGGCCTGCTCTGGGTCTACGTCATGAACGGCGGCCTCGGCGCGTTCGTCGCCACCACAACGGTCGCCGCCGCCACCTTCACCTGGCTCTCCGCCATCCGAGGCTCCGACCCCAGCTGACCTTTGACTTCTCAGCAAGTCCATTTTGCGCTGTGTTCATTCAGAATGAACACAGCCGGTAAGTGAACTCAGTTATCGGTCCGACCTGCCGGAATCACTCCACGAACCGCTGTTCGTGCTCGCCAAGAACCCCACTGATCATCGCGATGAGTCGCTGGTGTGACCGATCGAAGACACCCCGCATGTCGCCGGCCAGACGGACCTGCAGTTGCGGGTCCTGGACCAGCGCTCTGACCTGCGCGAGTTCAGATGAATCGAGGAGAGCCGCGATGGCGTTGCCAATCCTGTGGGCGCCCGCCAGCGCAGTGTCGTAGTCATACATCTCGACTAGGTCGAAACGGCTCACATACAGCTCCTCGAGGAGTTGTGCCGAATCACTCCATTCGAGCATCGTCCGCAGGTCGACCGCATCCTTCGTACTGGTCCAATGCCGGTCGTACCATGCGACCAGTTTCAATAGCACCTGCGCAGCGATCGAAGGAATGCGAACCATCAGTTGGCCAGGGAGCAAGACCGACTCGGCGGACCCGAAAGCTTCACGAAATCCCAGCGTGTTCATCGTGAAATCGCCCGGCCAGGCGACAGTCCGGTCGGCGCGTTCGATGGCACCACACGGGATGATGTCGACGGGAATGCCACCGATGGCGATCCGATGCGAGCGTCGACCTCGGGCGCCGAACATCGACCCGAGCTGCCACACTTCGTCCCAGTCGGCAACGCCGACGGCGATGTCCACGTCATGGGTTGCCCGTTCGGGAGTCGCACCGGTAATGCTGTGCGCCAACATATTCCGGGCCGTAGCGCCGACGACTAGGAATTCGGCCCCGGTCCGGCTTGCGACAGCATCCAATTCTCGAAGGACTGTTGCGGCCAAGTGGATCTCAGGATCTGTCGATTTCGACAAGTCGAGGGTCACCGTTTCTGATCCTTTCAGCATGAGCGCGTTGGCGAGAATCGCCAGATGTCCACATGTCGGCATAGATCAAAGTGCTGGGCACCAACGGATCGAGCGGTTCGGTCGGCCGCCAAAACCGCTGTCGAATAATCACATTCGGTTCGCCATCGACTCGGCGCCACCGACGCTCGGCGGCCAGCGCTCGGGGCAGGGCGTCCACATAGAGGATGCCGGTCGTCGAGCGGAGCTCGGAATCCAGTTGCGAGCCCGCCGCTTCACCCCCTAATTGCGCCCTCTCGTCGACAAGTGCGGACCTCGCTTCCAGCCACCAACCGTTGGAGTTGTCGACGAAATCCGCCAGGGTTATCCGTGGCACAACAGCGATAGAAAAGGCCTCTGTCCAGCGGTCCAGCAGCTCGCGCCCATTCAGAAGCTGCCGTCGACCGTCGACCGTCGCCACATAGCCACCGCGTTCCAGCTCGTTCACGACGATCTGCGTGGTGCCGAGAGACACCCCACTGCGCTCTCCAATGGAACGCAAAGGCGTGTTGATCGCATCGCTCCAGCTGAGCAGCGTGAACAGCACCTTCGCTCCGGCGGGACTGAACGCCCGAGGCGCGCGCGCATGGGCTGGTCTCGCCGTGGATCGCCCGGAATTGCCCACGACGGACACATACAGCGATGGCCACGCGAGAGTCATATTGCCGACCGTGTCTACGAAGTCGATTTCGCGGTGCTGCAGAACTTCTGCCGCCTCGCGCGAAATGTGCGGCGCTACCAGGAGCAGGGGTAGCTCGGTCGACCGCAGCGCACGCGCGATCGAACTGGTGATTCGTCGACGGATTTCAACGGCATACGTTCGATCACCGCGAGCGCCTGCATCGAGTCGTGCGATCAGATCGGAGCCAGAGTCAGGCTGCTCAGTGGTTTCCAACGTCTCGAAGGAAACTCCCCGGGCATCGAGATGGCTCCTCGCCGCATCCAGGATGTTC
The DNA here is from genome assembly GCF_052814245.1 of Nocardia sp. IBHARD005. Taxonomy (NCBI): domain Bacteria; kingdom Bacillati; phylum Actinomycetota; class Actinomycetes; order Mycobacteriales; family Nocardiaceae; genus Nocardia; species Nocardia sp. IBHARD005. The sequence continues at coordinate 126,710 of NZ_CP199935.1, read as the reverse complement.
ATCATTCCTTGCTGTTCATTCAGGGTGAACATGGGTAAATAATGAACGATCGAGTCACGACGCGCAAGCCCGAACGACAACCCGCGCCGCTGCCCCAGGGGCTGCCGGGCGATTAATGGTCTGACCACTCGACCTCCTGACCTATCGGGTGCACGATGTGGGTATGGCATGGACTCCCGTGGTGAAGCGCTCGGTTTCCGGTGATGTGTTCGAGCAGATCGCCGCTGAGGTGCTGGGTGGGGAGTTGGTGGCGGGGAGCACGTTGCCGGGTGAGCGGCAGCTGGCCGAGGCGTTGGGGGTTTCGCGGCCCGCGGTGCGGGAGGCGTTGCAGCGGTTGGCCGCGGCCGGGCTGGTTGCGGTTCGGCAAGGTGAGGCGACGACGGTGCTCGATTATCGGCGGAGTGCGGGGCTGGAAGTGCTTCCGCGACTGTTGCTTCGGGGCGATTCCATCGATCCGGCGGTCGCTCGCAGCATTCTCGAGGCGCGGCTGCACAACGGGCCGAAGATCGCCGAGCTCGCCGCGGCGCGGGTGCGATCGCGAGGAACGGCCGATCCGCTTGTCGACGGCGAATTGGCGCTGTTGCACGAATCCGTCGATTCGCTTGTCGCCGAATCGGACCCACTCACCCAGCAACGGATCGCCCTCGAATTCTGGGACCACATCCTCGATCTCGCCGATTCGATCGCCTTCCGGCTGATGTATTCCATGCTGCGCGCCGCCTACGAACCCGCCTTGGCCGCGCTGGCGCCGATCATGTCCGCTGAGGTGGGCAATGCCGACGCCTATCGAGACCTGGCCGCCGCGATCGCCGCGGGCGCGCCGGAACGGGCCGCCGACACCGCTCGAGCACTGCTCGAGCCGGCGACCACCGCCCTGATCCATGCCCTCGACGGGGCGTGATTCACCCGAGGAAGCACCATGAAGAACGACCGTCCGACAACGACGTCGCACGACACCGCCGCGCCTGACGCTGCCGACGACCGCCACACCACCGACCAGGTGAATGCCGACCCGACGCACACCGAGGCCGCGTGCTCAGCTACCCCCGCACCGAACGGAACCCGTGCCGCCCGCTCGATCCGCCGCAGCTTGACGTTGCGCGCAGCGGCACAGGAGTTCCTTCGGCACCCGTCCCCGTGGATGATCGCCACGGTATTCATCGCCACGCTGGCAGCCCGCTGCGCGATCGGCGACTGGCAACTCACCGACGCCCTGGTTCCCCTGGTGATTCTGGCCGCGTTCCCGGTGATCGAATGGATCATCCATGTCACCGTGTTGCACTGGCGCCCAAGACATCTCGGCCCGCTGACCCTCGACAGTGAGCTGGCCCGCAAACACCGCGAGCATCACGTCGACCCGCGCGACATCCCGCTGATCTTCATCCCGCCGAAGTCGCTGTTGCTCACGATCCTGGCCCTGGTCGCGATCGCCCTGCTCGCCTTCCCCCGTACCGGCCTCGGCCTCAGCTTCCTGCTCACCATCACCACGCTCGGCCTGCTCTACGAGTGGACCCACTACCTCATCCACACCGACTACAAGCCGAAACATGCTCCGTATCGGGCTATTTGGCGCAACCACCGCCATCACCACTACAAGAACGAGCACTACTGGTTCACCGTGACCACCTCCGGCACCGCCGACCGGCTACTCGGCACCGCCCCGGACCCGGCCACCACACCGACATCCCCCACGGCGCGCAACCTCCACGCCGGCTAGATCCGACCGCCCCACAGCCCGGCTCGCATCGTCACGCGAGCCGGGCTTTCGCTTGTCCACCGGCGCGACCGTTGACAAAATACCCTAGGGGGGTATGGTAAGGATCAAGCGCGAAACGAGGAGAGTTCCATGAGCACCACCACTGTCACCGTCAACGGCATGACCTGCGGCTGCTGCGTCAACAAGGTCCGCGACAAGGTCGGCGCCCTGCCCGGCGTCACCGGAGTCGATGTCGACCTGGCCGCGGGCACGGTGGCCGTCGCGGGGACCACACCCGAACGCACCGCCCTCGCCGACGCCGTCACCGCGGCCGGCTTCCACCTCGCAGACTGAACCGGATCGGAGCAACGGCGATGAACGCAACAGGCAAGTTCGCCGGATTCACCCTCGGCCTCGCGGCGGTCTTCGGGATCGCTCTGGCCGCGGGCGCCCTGGTCGGTCCGGAACCTTCCGAACCGGCCGGGCACGGCGAGCACTCGACCGCGGCGGCACCGTCCGCCGATCTGCCCGGCGGCCTCCTGGTCACCGATCAGGGCTACACACTGGCGCTGGACGAGACGAACACCACCACCGCGGCGCCATCGCAGATTGCCTTCCGCATCCTGGACGCCACCGGCGCCCCGGTCACGAAATACCAGGCCAGCCACGACAAGGATCTGCACCTGATCGTGGTGCGGCGCGATATGGCCGGGTTCCAGCACGTGCATCCGGTGCTGGATCCGGCCGGAACCTGGACCGTCCCGCTGAATCTGAGCCGGGCCGGTGACTACCGGGTCTTCGCCGACTTCACCCCGGCGGGCGGGTCGAACCTGACGCTCGGAGCGGATCTGCGTGTCGCGGGCAACTACGACGTGCAGGCACTGCCCGCCCCGGCCGCCACCGCGCAGGTCGGCGAGTACACGGTCGCGCTGAACGGCACGGTCACCCCGGGTACGGCGTCGAAGGTGACACTCTCGGTCAGCCGCAACGGCACTCCGGTCACCGACCTTCAGCCCTACCTCGGCGCCTACGGTCACCTGGTCGCACTCCGGGCCGCCGACCTCGCCTACCTGCACGTTCACCCCGAAGGCTCACCCGGCGACGGGGTGACGCCCGCCGGGCCTGGCATCGACTTCGTGGTGACCGCGCCGAGCGCGGGCGACTACCGCCTGTTCCTCGACTTCCAGCACCAGGGCGTGGTGCGCACGGCCGAGTTCACCGTGCGGGTCGCCACGCCGACCGCCACCGGCGTGAGTAACCCCGCCCCGACCAGCGCACCGGCCGACCACGGCACACCCGGCCACGGCCACTGACCACACCCAGCGCCGACCATCAGCCGGGCCATCAGGGACCGGCCGCCCGACAACCCCAACCGCGCGGCCACCCGGGAATCGGATCACTGCCGGACCCGCCTGGCCCACCCGCAACCTCTCAGCAAGAATTGATATCAGGAACGAAGGAGCACCCCATGACCACCGTGACACACCCACCGGGCACTGGCCAGGTAGAACTGGTGATCGGTGGCATGACCTGCGCATCCTGCGCGAACCGGATCGAGAAGAAGCTCAACAAGCTCGACGGGGTCACCGCCACGGTCAACTACGCCACCGAGAAGGCGCGCGTCGACTTCACCGGTGACGTCTCCCCCGAGGAACTGATCGCCACCGTCGAGCAGGCCGGCTACACCGCGGCACTGCCCGCGCCGAAGCAGGCCGAGCCTGCCGAGGACGCTCCCGCCGAGGCCGACCCCACGGCCTCGCTGCGCACCCGTCTGCTGGTCTCGCTGGTGCTCACCGTTCCGGTGATCGCGATGGCGATGATGCCGGCGCTGCAGTTCACCAACTGGCAGTGGCTCTCGCTGACCCTCGCGGCACCGGTGGTGATCTGGGGGGCGCTGCCGTTCCACAAGGCGGCGTGGACGAACCTGAAGCACGGCACGGCCACCATGGACACGCTGGTGTCGATGGGCACCCTCGCCGCATTCGGGTGGTCGCTGTTCGCGCTGTTCTGGGGCACGGCGGGCACACCGGGGATGAAGCACCCGTTCGAATTCACCATCGCGCGGATGGACGGCACGGGCAGCATCTACCTCGAAGCCGCGGCGGGCGTGACCACGTTCATCCTGGCCGGGCGGTATTTCGAGGCACGGTCGAAGCGACGGGCAGGCGCGGCATTGCGGGCGCTGCTCGAGCTGGGCGCCAAGGAAGTCGCGGTGGTCCGCGACGGAGTCGAGACCCGAATTCCGGTGGAGCAGCTGGTTGTCGGTGACGAGTTCATCGTGCGGCCGGGCGAGAAGATCGCCACCGACGGTGTGATCACCGAAGGCACGTCGGCGGTCGACGCGTCCATGCTCACCGGTGAGTCGGTGCCGGTGGAGGTCGGCGTCGACGACGCGGTCACCGGTGCCACCGTGAACGTCGGCGGCCGACTCGTGGTGCGCGCCACCAGGATCGGCGCCGACACCCAGCTCGCCCAGATGGCACAGCTGGTCGAAGACGCGCAGACCGGCAAGGCGCAGGCGCAGCGGCTGGCCGACAAGATCTCCGGCATCTTCGTCCCGATCGTCATCGCACTCGCTGTCGCCACGCTCGGATTCTGGCTCGGCACAGGCGGTTCCATCGCCGCGGCCTTCACCGCGGGCGTCGCGGTGCTGATCATCGCCTGCCCGTGCGCCCTCGGCCTGGCCACCCCCACCGCGCTGATGGTCGGCACCGGACGCGGCGCGCAGCTCGGCATCCTGATCAAGGGCCCCGAGGTGCTGGAGTCGACCCGCAAGGTCGACACCATCGTGCTGGACAAGACCGGCACCGTCACCACCGGCAAGATGACCCTGCTCGAGGTGATCCCCGCCGAGGGTGAACTGGACACGCAGGTGCTGGAACTGGCTGGTGCGCTGGAGGATTCGTCGGAGCATCCGATCGCGCAGGCGATCGCCAAGGGTGCGCGGGACAAGTCCGGCACACTGCCGCCGGTGGAGGGTTTCGCGAATGTCGAGGGCCTCGGCGTGCAGGGTGTGGTCGACGGGCACGCGGTGATCGTCGGCCGGGCGCGACTGCTGGCCGACTGGTCACAGCCGCTGCCCGAGAAGCTGGAAACCGCTATGGCGGAAGCGGAATCGGCGGGCAAGACCGCGGTGGCCATCGGCTGGGACGGCAAGGCGCGCGGCGTGCTCGTGGTCGCCGACGCGGTGAAACCCACCTCGGCGCAGGCCATCGCCCAGTTCCGTGAGCTCGGTCTGACCCCGATCCTGCTCACCGGTGACAATGCCCGCGCGGCCCGCACCATCGGCGACGAGGTCGGCATCGACGAAGTCATCGCCGAGGTGCTGCCGCAGGACAAGGTCGACACCGTCAAGCGGCTGCAGGCGCAGGGCAAGGTCGTCGCCATGGTCGGTGACGGCGTCAACGACGCGGCCGCCCTGGCCCAGGCCGACCTCGGCCTGTCCATGGGCACCGGCACCGACGTGGCCATCGAGGCCAGCGACCTCACCCTCGTCCGCGGCGACCTCCGCGCCGCCGCCGACGCGATCCGCCTGTCGCGGCGCACCCTGGCCACGATCAAGGGCAACCTGTTCTGGGCCTTCGCCTACAACGTGGCCGCCATCCCGCTGGCCATGGCGGGCCTGCTCAACCCGATGCTCGCCGGCGCCGCCATGGCGTTCAGTTCGGTCTTCGTGGTGAGCAACAGCCTGCGGCTGCGCCGGTTCGAGTCGACCGCGCAGTAGGCCCGACCGATAGCGGCGGGATCAGAACAGGGTTTGCCGGTCTGCCGAGATGAAGAAACCGTGACCGCCGACGTCGCAGCGGACGCCCTGTTCGGTGCAGGTGCAGGCGGCGCCGCGGACGATGATGGTGTCGCCGTAGTTCAGGGTCTTGCTCGATGTCCGACCCCATTCGAAGGAAGAATCGACAGCAGGAGCGGATTCGTTTCCTTCGCTCATGGAACCGTGACCCACCCGAGGTGAGCCCGTGACCACAGCTCAGCACGTCTGGTACGCCGCGTACGGCTCCAATATGCACGCGCGGCGGTTCGCCTATTACCGCGAAGGCGGCACCCCGCCCGGAACCGACCACACCTATCCGGGGTTCCGTAACCAGGCCGCACCGGTCGCCATCGCCGCGCTCACCCTGCCGGGGACCCTGTATTTCGCCTGGCGGAGCCCGGTCTGGACGGGTGGGGTCGGGTTCTATGCCGCGCGTCCGGCGGCGGGCTGGCCGACCGGTGCGGCGGCGCGGGGGTATCTGCTGACCGTCGGTCAGTTCGGTGATCTGCTGGCTCAGGAGATGTATCGAACACCGGCGACCGACTTCGATCCGGCGCCGGTCCTCGCCGACGGTTCGGTGCGGCTCGGGCCGGGACGGTACGAGACGGTCGTGCACGCGGGCACGCACGACGGGATTCCCGTCCTCACCTTCACCTCACCGTGGGATCCGGAAACCGTTGCCCTGCAACGTCCCTCGGCTCGCTATCTGACGATGATCGCTGCCGGGCTAGCCGAATCACACGGCTGGGATCTGAATCGCGTCGTCGAGTACCTGCGGGTGCGGCCCGGGATCGCCGGGCACTGGGACGAGGCCGACCTGCGTGGCGCGTTACTCGGCGGCACCGGGCTGGAGCCGCCCTAGATTTTCGTCGGACCGATCGCGGGTACTCCCTCGTTGCGGGACGTCGACCACCGGGAGACACGCATGGAGTGGTTCACGGCACCGGAGTACTGGCAGGGCAGGCTGATCTTCCAGCGTGGTCTGGCAGTGCTGTACGCCCTCGCGTTCCTGGCGGCGGCGCGGCAATTCCGCGCGCTGCTCGGCGAGCGGGGGATGCTGCCCGTGCCGCGCTACCTGGCCCGGACCCCGTTCCGCCGGTCACCGAGCCTGTTCCACCTGCACTACTCCGATCGGTTCTACGCCGTCCTGGCCTGGTCGGGGGCGGCACTGGCGGTGGCCATCGCGCTGGGGGCCGCGGATCTGGCGCCGCTGTGGGCGTCGATGCTGCTGTGGTTGGTGCTGTGGGTGTTGTATCTGTCGATCGTCAATGTCGGGCAGACGTGGTACTCCTTCGGCTGGGAATCGCTGCTGCTCGAGGCGGGATTTCTGGCGATCTTCCTCGGCAACGACACCGTCGCGCCGCCGCTGCTGGTGCTGCTGGCCGCGCGCTGGCTGCTGTTCCGGGTGGAGTTCGGGGCCGGGCTGATCAAGATGCGCGGCGATCGGTGCTGGCGTGACCTGACCTGCCTGTACTACCACCACGAGACCCAGCCGATGCCCGGCCCGCTGAGCTGGTTGTTCCACCATCTGCCCCGGCCGTTGCACCGGGTGGAGGTCGCCGCCAATCATGTCGCACAGCTGATCGTGCCGTTCGGGCTGTTCGCGCCACAGCCGGTGGCGAGCGTCGCGGCGGGCATCATCATCGTCACGCAGCTGTGGCTGGTGCTCTCGGGCAATTTCGCCTGGCTGAACTGGGTAACCCTGTTACTGGCGACGACCGCCGTCAGCGCGTACCCGGTGCTGCCGAACGCGCCGCCGGTGGCCGAGCCGCCCCGATGGTTCATCGGCGCGGTGCTCGCTTACGTCGCGATGGTCATCGTGCTGAGCTACTGGCCTGCGCGCAACCTGCTCTCCACGCGGCAGGCGATGAACGCCTCGTTCGACCCGTTGCACCTGGTCAACGCCTATGGTGCGTTCGGAAGTATCACACGGGTCCGCGAGGAGATCGTGCTGGAGGGCACCGACGCCACGCACCTCGAGCCGGACACGGTGTGGCGCGAATACGAGTTCAAGGGCAAACCGGGCGACCCCCGGTACCGCCCACGCCAGTGGGCGCCCTATCACCTGCGGCTGGACTGGCTGATGTGGTTCGCCGCCCTGTCCCCCGCCTACGCGCGATCGTGGGCACTGCCGCTGGTGATCCGGCTGCTCGACAACGACCCCGACACCCTGCGCCTGCTGCGGCACTGCCCGTTCCCCGACGCACCGCCGCACTACCTGCGCGCCCGGCTGTACGAGTACCACTTCAGTACGCCCGCCGAACTGTTCCGCGAGCGGATCTGGTGGCGCCGAACCCTGATCGGCGAGTTCCTGCCGCCGCTGAGCAAAGAACGCCTCGAACGGCGCCGGCAATAAGAAAAGCCCGGCACGATGGCCGGGCTTTTCGTTGAGCGGATGACGAGATTCGAACTCGCGACCCTCACCTTGGCAAGGTGATGCGCTACCACTGCGCCACATCCGCGTGCCTTCCGAAGCCGTTCCGGCAACCGCCGGTGACTTCGTCGTGCGAGTACGAACTTTAGCGTGAAACTCCCGAACTACGAAATCCGGGCTCACACACCGGCCAGGGCAGCTGTGCGATCCGGTGCCGACGGGGCTCGTTAAGCGCGCGACAAGCTATCGAAAGACATTGTGCGGGAGGGTTTTCCCAACAACGGGAGGATCGCCATGAAAGTCTCCGCACTACTCGCCACGTCCCTCGTGGCGGTGGCGCTGTCAGTCGTCGGCGCCGGGTCAGCACAGGCCGATGACTTCGTCGGCACCGACAATTTCGCCGACAACTACTCGGCTACCGACTACCCGCAGTCGTGCCTGATCGTGCAGAACCACATAGGCGATATCCTCACCGTCCGGATGGACTACCCCACCGGGTACGGCCACTGGGAGGTCGCCCCGGAAGAGGTCGGTTGGCTCGACTGGGGCGACTACCCGGTGACCTCGCCGAGCGGACACTGGCAGCTGCATGTGTACCCACCTGTGCAGAACTCGTGGGTCTTCGATGCCGGTGCTACGCGCGGCGGGAGCTGCAACGGGTCGTGGATCTTCACCGCGAGTTGACCGCCCGTTCTGCGGGGGGATTCGTTGCGGGGGAAAGTTTTTCGTAGGGCAGCGACAGCTGCGGGAATCATGGGGAGAAAACAGCATGAAGACTCTGGGGATGATCGCGGCGGGCGTTGCGGTGACGGCGCTGACCGTGTTGGGGGCCGGGCCCGCGCACGCCGACTTCACCGACCCGGTGGAGTACACCGACAGTGGGGAGAACGTCGAGGACGAGGGGTTCGCGGAGTATGCGGTCAACCGCGCCGAGCCGAGGTCCTGCCTGGTGGTGCAGAACCACACGGGCGGGCGGGTGACGGTTCGGTTGAACTACCCGACCAGCGGCGGGAAGTGGAAGTTCAACCACGATCAGGTCGGCGTGCTGATGCGCAACGGCAAGGTGGTGACCTCGCCGTCCGGGAATTGGAATGTGCGGACGAACCCGCCGATCAGGTTCAACTGGGTCTACGACGGCACCATGAACAACCGCAGGGGTTGCAACGGGTCGTGGGTGCTCACCATGAACTGAGCCGAGGGGTCCGGTGCGCCGCCACGCACCGGACCCGCCCGGTCTGCTCGGCCCTGACGTGCCGCCTGCGACGACGGGGGCGAAGGCGGCGCGGTGGGCGGCGGCCCAGGGTGGCGTAGCTGTGGGGTGGGCTGCCGAGGACGTGTGCGATGTCGTCGGTGCTCAGTTCGTTGTGGCCGTCGCGGATGAAGGCTTGGCCGGTCAGTGAGCCTGCCACGAAGGCGGGCGGCACGCCTGCGGCGATCATGAAGGTGCGGGCGTCGGCTTCGGCGAGATCGGTGACGGCGGGCGGTCAAGGATCTCGACTCAGCTGGCAAGCATCCAAACCCCGACGCCCTAGGTCAGGATTCCGGGGTCTGGCCTTTCGCTGACTTACGCGCAAGGCGTTCGGCGGCTTCGGCGTCGTCGAGGGCGGTTGCCTCTTCGAGGGTCGGGGCACCGCCACCGAGTCGTTTCGGGACCCAGTAGGCGCCGGGCTCGTGTTCGTAGGATTCCTGGAGGTCGGCCAGCATTTCCTGCATGGTGGAGCGGAGCTGTGCGGTGAGGTCGGCGGCGGGCTCGTAGGGCTGGATGGGGGTGCCGACGGCGATGGAGATGGGTGTGTTGGTGCGGCCGAGCCGCTTGGGGAAGCCCTTGGTCCAGACGCGCTGAGCGCCCCAGATGGTGATCGGGATGATCGGGACGCCGGCTTCCAGCGCCATGCGGGCCGCGCCGGACTTGAATTCCTTGATCTCGAAGCTGCGGCTGATCGTGGCCTCGGGGTAGACGCCGACGAGCTCGCCGTCGCGCAGGTACTGCACCGCCGATTGGTAGGAGTCGGCGCCCGCGGTGCGGTCGACCGGGATGTGCTTGAGGGTGCGCATGATCGGGCCGGAGATGTTGTTGTCGAACACCTCCTGCTTGGCCATGAACCTGATGTAGCGACGAGGGGTGCGAACGGGCAGACCCGCGTAGGTGAAGTCCATGTAGCCGGTGTGGTTGACCGCCAGCACAGCACCGCCGGTGGCGGGGATGTTCTCCGCGCCCTTGACGGTGAACTTCAGACCTTCGAGGAAGAACAGGGTTCGGGCCACGCCGATGATCGAGAAGTAGAGGGGTTCCACAAGTACGCAAGCGTAGTCGTAGATCTCCCCATCGGCAGGGGTGCGCTCGGTGGGCGCGGTCACCGTAGAATCGCGGCGTTGGCCCGCGCAGCCAATCCGCTTCGCGCACACCGGTCTACACCCGGCGAGTCCGCTCGCCCCGACAGTCACCGCCCGCATCGCACGCGGGTGCCACGACCTAGGAATTGAGGAACGTCGAAGTGGAACGCGCCCAGTTGCCCCCGATCGCCGCTGCTCGTCCGCGCCGCGCCTCCGCGCTGGTCGCCGGACTCACCGTCACTGCGGCCCTGATCACCGGGTGTGACTCGGTGTCGGGCATCCCGGGAGATCCGGTCGAGGCAACCACCACCGCGCCGACCACCACCACCACGCCGACAACTACGGCGACCCAGGCCATCGCACCCGGCGAACCGGCGCCGAGCAGCCCGCTCCCCGCCGACGCGCCACAGGTCGGCGCGGTCGCGGATCACGACGACGCCGTCGCCGCCGTGCGCCGCTGGGCCGCCGACCTGCACACCGGCACGATCGAAGAACTCCAGGACAGCTGCTGGACCATCCCGCCGGGCACCGTCGCCGAGATGTACGCCGACCCGCAGTCGGTGCTGGCCGCCCTCGCCGAACCGGGCACCGCGACCGCCGACACGGTGACCTGGCGTAGCCGAACCACCACCGTCAGCGTCGACCGTGAGTCCGTCGCGTCCGGATATGCCTGCGGACGGGTGTCCGCGGCGGGCGTCGAGCCCGGTTACGACGACGCCGACGCGCGCCACACCGTCCGCCGCTACCTCGCCCGCGCCACCGGCAAACCCCTCAACGCGGCCGATATCGAAGCAGACCATCCACTGACCTGCAAGGCCTCGCCCGCCAACTGGGATCCCGAGGGCACCGGCAACCCGGTAGCAGCCCCCTTGACAGGCGACTCGGGCAAAGTAGGCAATGTCACCTCCTACACCGGCGACGAGCTACGATCCGACCAGGTTCGTGGCGACTACCTGGCAGTTCACGTCCCTGTGGCCACCTCACCGGGGGGCACGCGGACGCGCACTTTCACGGTTGTCGCGACCGCTGAGGGCTATTGCATCGGTGACGTAACGATTTAGCCACTACCCTGGTTGGCTGGTACGCCGAAGCAGTCAGGGGGCCCGAGGCGGTAGCTCGCCATTGATCCGGCGAATCAGATCCTGGTAGGAGGAAACAGCTCGTGCAGATCACCAGCGTCGGACATGCCGGCTTCCATATCCGAACCGAGGCCGGGACGATCCTGTGCGATCCGTGGGTCAACCCCGCGTACTTCGCGTCGTGGTTCCCGTTCCCGGACAACTCTCAGCTCGACTGGGAGGCTCTCGGCGATGTCGACTACCTGTACGTCTCGCACCTGCACCGCGATCACTTCGACGCCGCGCACCTGGCGAAGTACGTCAACAAGGACGCCACGATCCTGCTGCCCGACTACCCGGTGCTCGACCTGCGCCGTGAGCTGGAGGCGCTGGGGTTCACCAAGTTCTTCGAGACCGAGGACTCGGTCAAGCACACGATCACCGGGCCGAAGGGGTCCGTCGACATCATGATCGTGGCGTTGCGCGCGCCCGCCGACGGTCCGATCGGTGACTCCGGCATTCTCATCTCCGACGGTGAGACCACCTGCTTCAACATGAACGACGCCCGACCGGTGGATATGGACGTCATCCACGACGCGTTCGGCGATATCGACATCCACCTGTTGCAGTACTCGGGCGCGATCTGGTACCCGGCGGTGTACGACATCCCGGCGCGGACCAAGGCCAACTTCGGCAAGCAGAAGCGTCAGCGCGGGATGGATCGCGCCCGCTCCTACATCGAGCAGGTCGGCGCGACCTGGGTGGTGCCCTCGGCCGGTCCGCCGGTGTTCCTCGACTCCGAGCTGCGCTACCTCAACGACGATCGCGGCGACGAAGGCAACATCTTCCCTGATCAGATCGTGTTCCTCGACCAGATGACCATTCATGGCAACGAAGGCGGGATCCTGATGATCCCCGGTTCGGTCGCCGATGTGCGTGGCAAGGCGCTCGACCTCACGCACCCGTTCGACCCGGATCGGATCTACGGCGACAAGGCCGCCTACATCGCGGAGATGGCGCAGCGTTTCGCGCCGGTGCTGGCCGCGGAGAAGGCGTCGTGGGAGACCGGCGAGGGTTCGCTGCTCGAGCCGTTGCGCGAGCTGTTCGAACCGATCATGAAGCAGAGCGCGCTGATCAGCGACGGCATCGGCTACCCGGTGGGCCTGGTGGTCGGCGCGGAGACCATCGTCTTGGACTTCCCGCACCGCACCGTGCGCGCGCCGCTGGAAGGCGAAGGCCGCTACCGCTACGGCTTCCGGATCGCCCCGGAACTGGTGCGCACCGTGCTGCGCGACAACGAGCCGGACTGGGTGAACACGATCTTCCTGTCCACCCGCTTCCAGGCCTGGCGCATCGGCGGCTACAACGAGTTCCTCTACACCTTCTTCAAGTGCCTCACCGACGAGCGGATCGCCTACGCCGACGGCTGGTTCTCCGAGGCACACGACGACTCCGCCGTCACCGAACTCGACGGCTGGGAAGTCCAGCGCCGCTGCCCCCACCTCAAGGCCGACCTCTCCAAATTCGGTGTGGTGGAAGGCAATAACCTCACCTGCAACCTGCACGGCTGGCAGTGGGACCTGGAATCGGGGCGCTGCAAGACCTCCAAGGGCCACGAGCTGCGCTCGCGCAAACTCTGAGACAAACCCTGAAGGGGCGGCCGGTATTTCAGGTACCGACCGCCTCTTTTTCGTTCTGCACCGCCTTGATCCAGTAGTAATTGACGACCGGGACGATCAGTTCGACCGGGATCATCACGATGTAGAACGCGTGCGGCAGGCCTTCGGCGGCGATGGACAGGAAGCGGGCGAAACCACCGATGAAGAAGATGGCGCCGAGGAGATTGATCGGAATCGCCTTGGTTTCCACGTCTTTCGCACACCAGATGTAGGCGATACCGAACGCGGCGAACAGCACGGAGTAGAAGCGCAGATCGGAATCGATCGTGGCGTTCACCTCGCCGCCACCGATGATGGTCGCGGTACCCCAGAACAGGTGCGATAGCGCGATCAAGGTGCTGCCCACACCGAAGACTACGAGCCAGATCTGCAGTGCTTTTCGCATCGTGCCACCTCTTATTAAACTTCAGTCTAATAACTGACCTCATGGTAGGCCTGCCCGATCACGCCGGTCAAGGGCTTACGATCGGCTCTGTGCCGCCACGTCGTCGACTGTCTCCGGAAGAACGACGGAACGAGCTGATGGACGTCGGGGTACGGTTGTTCCAGGAAACCCCGTTCGACGCGGTGACGCTCGACGATGTCGCCGCGAGCGCCGACGTATCCCGGGCGTTGATGTATCACTATTTCCCGACCAAGGGCGACTTCTTCGGCGCCATCTGGAAACGCGCGCACGACGAACTGCTCGAAACCGCCCGGATGGACGGCGAGCGCCCGGTGCGCGAGTTGGTGGAGCACTCGTTGCGGGCCCACCTGGACTTCTACTCCCGGCACGCGGCGCTGGTATACATCGCAAACCGCAGCGCGATCTCGACCGATCCCGCTGTGCGCGGACCCGTTTCGGACGACCTCACCGCTATCTGCACACGGATTCTCGCCGCCTGCGGCGCGACAGGGCGGGCCAGAGATCTGGCGGGCGCCGCGCTGGCGGGATGGATCGCGTTCGTGCGGGAGGTCGCCATCGAATGGCTGTTGCACCAACGGATCAGCGGCGACGATGTACTGGCGCTCTGCATGGACACGCTCGACGGTGCTGTCGGACCCCATCTGGATCTGGGGGCGCCACCGATCGGCTGACCTGTTCGTTCGCCGACGGTCGTGGCGCGGGGCTCAGGATTCGGCGGGCTCTGCCACGTGGCGGGCGCATTCGAGGATGCGCAGGGTTTCGACGGCGCGGGCAACAGCACTCATCCTCGTCCTCGACGAACAGCTCCTGCGCCGACCCCCACACCCGCACCCCGGGATGCTCGGCGCGGGCCTGCGCGGCCCGCTCCGGCGACGAGGTCACCACCGCGGCCACCCGCATTCGCGGATCGGCGGCGATGAGCGGGGCGTGGAACACCGACCCGGCCAGGCCGTATCCGACTACCGCTACGCCGAGCTGGTGCATCGCCCACCTCCCGCATCGTCGCGACATCGCGCCGTTCTCAGCGTACCGGCAACCGATCGACCAGCTGTCGAAGTGCCGTGCCCGCCAACCCGCAGTACTCCGCCGGACTATCGCTGGAGGCCTCGACGGTGACCTCGATCATCTCGCGGTCGGCGCCGGGGTACAGGTAGCCGCGCGCGCAGCGACCGGTGATCACCATTTCCACACCATCGAGCGTTTCCCGCTTCTGCTTGGCCGTATCGACTCGACGTTGCATCTCGACAGTGATCGGGACACGCCCGTCCCATTTGCACGTGTGCGCGTCGTCGACTGTCGGCTTCGCGGGTAGCGGCCCGATCGCCTGCTCGACCGACTCACGGTCGAACAGCCCGCAAGCCTCGAGCACCGCTACCGACTTCGAGTGATCGCCCGGCAACCGGGGCGCCGAGCCGAGCGTGCGGGCGAGCTTGCCGACGAGTTCGTCGGACGCCGGACCGCACACCTTGGTGGTGCCATCGATCTTGTCCGTCGACGGCTCGCTGACCGACACCGAGATGCCGTTGGCTGGGTCGTCCCGACTCGCGATCGAGCGAGCACAGCTGAACTTGCCGCCGCGCAGGATCGGTATGCCGTCGACTTCGGTGTCGGAGAAGAACGTGGTGCCTGGTGCGGCGATCTGCGAACCGAGATGGAGGAAGATCGAATACGACGTGCGCGCGCCTGCCACGCAGCCCCAGTCCGCGATCGGGGTGAGTTGCCATTCGGCCTCGGGTATCGCGCTCGGCTGCACCGAGATCGGCCCGTCGATGATCTGGTCCAACCAGGCACACGAGTCGACGGTGCGCAGTTCGGCGATGCTCAGGCCGGTACCTGGTCGCTGCGCGGAATCATTGGCGGCGAGCACCGCGACACCACTCACCGCGACAACGACGCCGACGACGGCGGCCAGACCGGTCCAACGGCGTCGCTGTCGGCTCATGCCGTCCCAGCGACGACGCATGACGGCCACAGCGCTTGCAGCGGTGCCGATGAGTCGCTTCGAGCGCGGAATACGCCCGAGCTGATCTCCCGTCGGTGCGGCGGCAAGAAGTTCGGCTGCCTGCCGCCGGTTCTCCTCGATCCCCGCGAGTACCGGCGCGGGCCAGCTCGGGCCGCCAACCGACCCCAGGTACTGCAAGATCTGGCCCGGCGTCGGCCGTTCCGCGGGTGATTTGCGGACGCAACCCCAGATCAGCTCCCGCAGTTCCATGGGCACCGCGTCCAACGCGGGATCGCGCTGCGCGATGTTGAACAGCGTGTACGGCACCGACGGTGCGGTGAACAATGCGCGCCCCGAGGCGGCGAACGCGATGACCGAACCGAGCGCGAAAACATCGGCGGCGGCCGTGGGATCGGTGCCGATGGCCTGTTCGGGAGCCAGGTAGTCGGGCGGACCCGACACCCGCTCCGAAGCGGTGATCGCCGACACGTCGGTGGATGGGGTGAGCCCGAGATCGCTGAGCCGCAGACCATCGCGCGTCAGCCAGACCGCGTCGGGACGCACCGCACGATGAATCCAACCGGCGCCGTGCACGGCGGCCAGTGCACGGGTGAGCAGCGAGGCCAACTGCCGGACCACTGGCACCGGCATCGGCCCGTGCGCGGCTATCACATGGTCGAGCCGGATACCGGGCTCGAATGCACTGGCAAGCCAGGGTGATTCGTTGTCGGTGTCGAAATCGAACACCTTCGAGACGGCGGGATGATCCACTCGTGCGGCCGCGACAGCGCTGTGCCGCAGTCGGATTCGAAAGCGCGCGTCGACGGCGGTTCCGGTCTGTATCCGCCGGATCAGGTAAAGCTCGTCATCCGGGCCCGCACCGAGGTATGCGCGGAAAGTCGGTTCGGCGGAAGGCATCTCGGCCAGCAGCCGGTAGCGACCGATTCTCTGGGGGTCTGCCGATGGCATCGGTTCGAAGATCATGATGGCGGCAGCTTCGCTAGAACGGACTCGAGAAGCGGGATCGCGCGACCGCAGGCGCCGTCGCGTTTGGCGGTACCCCAGAAGTGCAGGTCGATGGAGAGCACTTCGGCCTTAGCCGCGACTGTCGGGCGCATCATGACGGTGAGGTAGCAACGCCACCCGAGGTCTTCGACGTAAACCGTGCGGTTCGCGATCTGTTTGGTGGCCTTGACCTTTCCACCGATCTGGTCCGGTCTCGTCTTCTCGTAGAAGCCGAAGTTCATGTACCAGTCGCGGCCGGACACGGTGCAGGCATGCGCGGTGGAGGTGTCCAGCTTGGCGGGATCACCCACGGCGGCCAGGTTCACCCGCCGGTCGAGCAACCCACAGGGTTCGACGCGGAAGACCGAATCGGCGGACAGCTGCTTCAGCGGCGGATTCACCGAGAGTCTGCGGACCACCGCGGCCAGCACCCGCTCGGCGACCGGACACGTATCGCCCTTGTCCGCCGAGGCGTTCAGCGCGATCGTCAACGGCGTGCCGCTCTGGGTGACCACATACCTGCCGCAGAGTCTGGCTTCGTTCCGGTCGCCGAGCACAGGCATCCAGCCGATAGCCGTCCCGGTCGGTGGCTTGTCGCTCGCGCTGAGAGCGAAGTTGAGGTCGACACGCACCGCGCGGCCACTGGATTCGACCAGCCCCGTTGCACAACCGAAGGTGTCGACGGTGACGGCCCCCGAGTGCTTCCCCAGGTCGCCGATGACGTCCGGAGCGAGCAACGCGCATGGATCGAGCAGCCTGGCCTCCGCGGGGGTCAGGGCCAACGGCGGGTCGGCCATCGGTACGGCCTCGCCTTCCATCCCGGTCCCCCATGCGAAGGCCGCGGTCAGCACGAGCGCCGCGACCGCGCCGACCACTGTCGCGATGCGCGCGGGAGTGAACCGTCGCGACACCGAGTCGGCGGGCACGACCGGGACCGTGCGAGCGGTGCCGTCGGCCCAGGAGATCGCTTCCTCGGTGTATTCCGAGATCCGCTTACGCACCCGCGAGGACCAGACCGGTTCGACCGTGATCCGCCCGGCCGCCTCGAGCAACTGATCCGGGGTCGGGCGCTGGGCCGGATCTTTAGCCAGACAGGCGTCGACGATGGCGCGGAACGGTTCGGGCACCCCGCCGGTGTCGGGTGTGGTGTAGAGGACGTTGTAGAGGATCTGCGGTGTCGACGTACCCTGGAACGGGCTGGCGCCGGTCGCGGCCATGGCCAGGATGACCCCGAGCGAGAACACGTCGCTCGCCGCGGTGAGCGGTTGGCATTCGGCCTGCTCCGGCGACATGTACGCGGGCGAGCCGATCACGGCGCCGGTGGCGGTGAGCGCCACGTCGTCTTCCATCGCACGGGCGATGCCGAAATCGATCACGCGGGGACCGTCGTTGGTGAGCAGCACATTGCTCGGTTTGAGATCTCGATGCACCAGGCCGGTGCGATGGATCTCCAGCAGCGCCATCGCCAAGCCGGTGAGCAGCAGCTTCAGCGCGCCCGGCGTGAATGCGCCGTCCCGTGCGACCGCTTCCTGCAGGGACGGACCCGCGATGTACTCCGAAGCCAGCCACGGACTCTCGGCATCGGCATCGGCATCGACCACGCCGGCAGTGTAGGCGCCGGTGACCTGCTGGGAGGCGACGACTTCCCGATGGAATCGAGCGCGGAATTCCGGGCTGCCGGTCAGGTTCCGATGGATCTGCTTGACCGCGATCAGGCGACCGTCGGGCGCGCGACCGAGCAGCACCTGCCCCATCCCGCCGCGGCCGATCACCGCGAGCATCTGGTACCGACCGAGCCGGTCGGGGTCGTCGGTGGTCAACGGCTCCATGCTCGTCACTGCGAACCCCCCATCACCTGGTATTGCGCGGCGGCCAGCTGCCGGACGTCGGATTCCTGATTGCTGCGCACGACCGCGATGGTGTCGCCGTGCGGCACATGACATTCGAAGCGGATCGCCTCGACCGAGGCCGTGTCGGGGCGCAGCGCACGCACGCACCGCACGACGGGCAGGCCGGGAACACCGCCCATCGCGACGTACCGGTCACCGAGCACGTCGTCGCGCAGGTAGTCGAGCATGGCAGGCGTCTTCTCCGCACCGTCCATCTTGTACAGGAACTTATTGTGCGAGACCGCGATCGCGCTGACACCGAGCGCGCGAAACGCCGCGGAGCGCGGACCAGGTCTGCCGACCATCAGCGCGAAGGCCCGCGGGGGGTAGACCGCGAACTCCATGCTGTCGGGCAACTGGTAACCGGTCGACACGAGCCGCGGCAGTAGCCGGTTCGGATCGAGCTTCAGATTCGGCAGGTCCGCGATCGGGGTCGGGGTGAAGCCGTCGAACTCGGTCAGCTGTGCGGTGTAGACCCGCTGCGCCAGGTCGACCAGCGCGGCTTCGTTGGGTTCGACGATCTTGGCGAAGAGCCGGATGACGTGGTTCTTCCAGACCAGCCAGCTACCGATAGTCGGCACGCCGGGACGCCAATGACTCAGCGCGGCGGGGAAACCCGGCAGCGGCAACCCTACGTTGCCCTCGTTGGCGCCGAAGTCCGCGGCAGCCATCGCCTGGGCGGCCCGCAGCGCGGTCGGCTCGTCGGCGAACGCGAGCACGGTGATGTTCAGCGACTTGTAGGCGCTGTCGTTGTTGAGCTGATCATTGCCGGCGATGGCGCCGAACCCCGCGAACAGTTCGAACTCGTGCAGCGCCGCGCGCTGCACACCCGACAGCATGTCGTCGGCGATGCCGAGGTGGCTGACCTGCACGCCACCGCCGCGACCAGAGGCCAGCTCGGGATCGATGCGGTCGGCCGACACGATCCGCTCGCCCAGACGCAGCGACTCGACGAGGATGCCACGGCCCAGGCTCGGTCCGTCGTCGAAGTCGCCCTGAGTGGGTTGCGCGGAATACTCGCCGATATCAACGCCTGTTTCGTTCCCACACGCGGTGCCGACCAGGCATACGAGGGCGATGAGCGCCGCGAGACGACGCGGTCTGAACAACATGCCTACCCCCTCGGGCGCGGTTCGAACCGCGCCCGCTCCTCCCGAACTCAGATGTCAAGCTAGCACTGTGCGCGGCGGTTCGCGTATTGGATCACGGTACGGGCAGTCGGCCGACGATGCCTTTCACCGCGGCTTCCGCTGTCGGACAGATCTGTTCCGATGTCCGATACGGATCGGACACCTCCACCGAGATGACTTCGACGTGGCTGTCGGCGATCGTCCGGAACAAGTACAGCCGACTGCACGCGTTGCGCGAGCCGATGACGTCCACCGCGGACGGGGAGAGGGCGGTGACGCCGTCGCCGAGGTCGACCGGTTGGTGCTGGAAGCCGAAATCGGTCCGCCTCGGCTGTGACAACGTGACCCGCAGATGCCCGTCACCGTCCCACTCGCACCCATGCGCACCGATCAACCTGGCCGGACCGGCAGCGGTCAGGATCTTCGAGTCCGGCTGTCCCACCAGCGCACACGGATCGAGCGCGGACAGCGTTCGCCCGTCGGCCGGGTCGCGGGGCAGCGAAGCCATCGAGGTCGCGAGCCGATCGAGGATGTACTCGGACAGGACACAATCGTCGGTCTCCGATGATTCGACGGTCAGGCCCCAGCGAGCCGATTGATCGCCGTTGTCGAGCCCGACCGCGCATCCCGCACCGCGGTCGAGCAGCGGACGACCGGCGATCTTGCGCTCCGTGGCGGTGAAACCGTCCATCGCAGCTCCGATTTCGACGTTCAGACTGCCGACGACCGAGACGCCGCTGCATCCCCAAGTCGAGGTGGGCTGCCAGTTCCACGCCGCGATGTTCATTCGGGCACCGCCGACCACTTCGGCGGGCAGGCTGTCGCCCAGAGACTGCCGCAGCCAGGCGCAGGTGTCCGTCCCGCGTACCTGAGCCAGGGTCGGAAACGCCACTGGCTCGACATCGGGTGGCGCAGCGGTGGTTTCGGGGCCGCGAGTGAGGACGACCGTGGCTGCCACGATCAGGGCGATCACGCAGACCGAGGCCGCCGCGACCCATCCGGCCCGACGACGCTTCTGCGGCTTCCGGTCCGGGACCGCCGGTCGGGCGGACGGAATGATCTGGGTGGCGTCCGGATCGGCGGTGTAGGCCGCCAACTGCGCTGCACGAGACCTGATCTCGGTGTCGATCGCCGCGGTCCACGGGCTGGCCTGCACCGGAAGCACACCCAGATGGTCGAGGATCTGACCCGGCGTCGGCCTGCGGCGCGGATCTTTGCTCAGGCAGGCCTGGATGAGCCCACGCAGTTCCGGCGGCAAGCGGTCGAGGTTGGGTTCGGTGTGCACGACATTGAACAAGGTTAGGGGGGCTGAGGTGGCGGCGAACGGGCTCGCGCCGGTAGCGGCCATGTACAACAGGCCGCCGAAGGCGAAGATATCGCTGGCGGCGGTGAGCTGTTCGCCGTTTGCCTGTTCAGGTGACATGTACGCGGGCGAACCGACGACAGCGCCTGCTTCCGTGCGCATTCCGCCCGCTTCCGCGGTGTAGGCGATGCCGAAGTCGATGACGCGGGGACCATCGGCCGCGAGAATCACGTTGGCAGGCTTGAGATCCCGGTGGATCAGGCCGGTGCCATGGATCGAATGCAGGGCCGAGGCCAGGCCGGATGCCAGGGTCCGCAGAGACGGCACCGGCAGTGGACCCGCGGACCTGATCGCGCTGTCGAGTGGGACGCCAGGGATGAATACCGAGGCCAACCACGGAGTCGGACCGGTGAGTTCGAAATCGATGAGTGCGGCGGTGAAAGCGCCGGAGACGCGCATCGACACGCGGATCTCCCGTTCGAAGCGGGCACGGAACTCGGGGTCGCCCACCAGGTGCGCGTGAATCTGCTTCACCGCGACGAACCGTCCGTCCGGGCCGACGCCGAGCAGCACTCGCCCCATGCCGCCCGCGCCGAGTACACCGAGAATGCGGAAACGTCCGACGACGGCCGGTTCGTTCACTGACAGCGGTTCGATCAACGTCCATCCCTCCCAGACCGGCGCTGCCGCCGTTGCCACCCCGCGGTGTCGCGCAAAACCTAACATTCGGGCGGCAGGATCAGCGAGTGGTCACACTCGCCACCACCACCACGAACCAGCGCCCGTTCGCCAGAACCTTGGTGTCCACCGTCGGGTCATTGATCCACTCACGACTGCCGAAGCCGCGACGGGCGAACCTCTTCGTCACCGGTGATGCCGGTGAGAAGATCTTCCACCAATCGGTGCAGGTATTCGGTTGTCGCCGGTTCACCGAGGGCCAGCACCTTGACCCAGAGCGCGCCGATCGCCGGGTAGAAGAACTGGTGTGCCGCGATATGCTCGCGCAGTTCACCGCGGTCGTGGGCGCGGTCGAGGATGACCTGTTCGCGGCGGAGGCGGTCGGCGAGGAATTCTCTTGCCACGGCGGTTATTTCGGGGTTTCCGCGCATGACTGTGCCGGCTACCAGCTGGCGGCCGATCTCGGTTTCGAGGATGCGAGCGATGCCTGCCAGTGCCGCGATCAGGTCCCCGCGCAGTGTCCCGGTGTCGGTGTCGGGGAATTCGGTCGCGCGACCTTCCCGGACGGCGGCGCCGAGCAGTGCGTCTTTGCCGGGCCACCAGCGGTAGATGGTGGTTTTGTTGACTCCCGCCGCGACGGCGATGCCTTCGATGGTCATGCCTTCGTAGCCATGTTCGGCCAACTGGTCCAGCGTCGCCGCGTAGATCGCTTGGGCTCGACGGGGTGCCGACATTGTGCCTCCTCGGTTGAAACCAATATACAACGCAACGGTGCGTTGCATTACGGCATGATCGCGCTTACATTGGATGACATGAGCGAGAACCTGAAACCGTCCGAAACCGTCCTTCGATCCGTCGATCCCGTGACCGGGAGTCAGGTGGCGGAGTTTCCGGTGACCACCGCTGACCAGGTCGCCGAGGCGGTCGGGAACGCGCGTCGGGCCGCGACCGCATGGGCCGCGCTGTCCGTAGACGAACGGCGTACCGAACTGCTCCGATTCAAACGGCTGATTCACGCGCGGCGAAACGAGATCCTCGCGCTGCTCACCCGCGAGAACGGCAAGGTCGCCGCCGACGCGGAGATCGAACTGACGCTGACGCTGCATCATCTGGACTGGGCGGCGCGCCATGCCGGGCGAGTGCTGCGGCCGCGCGGCGTGCGGTCCGGGCTGATGATGCTCAATCAGGCAAGCCGGATCGAGCGCAAGCCGTATGGCGTGGTGGGGGTGATCGGTCCCTGGAACTACCCCATGTACACGCCCATGGGTTCGATTGCCTACGCGCTGGCCGCGGGCAATGCGGTGGTCTTCAAGCCCAGCGAGTTCACGTCGGCGATCGGGCAGTGGCTCGCCGATACGTTCGTCGCCGCCACCGGTCGAGATGGGCTGTTCGCCGTGGTGCACGGATGGGGTGCGACCGGTGCTGACCTGTGCCGCTCCGGCGTGGACAAACTCGCGTTCACCGGATCGGCACCGACCGGCCGCAAGGTGATGGCCGCCTGCGCCGAAACCCTCACCCCGGTCCTGATGGAACTCGGCGGCAAGGACGCGGCGATCGTGGCCGCCGACGCCGACGTGCGACAGGCGGCGCAGGCGCTGCTCTGGGGTGCGACGATGAACTCCGGGCAGTCCTGCGCCGGGGTGGAGCGCGTGTATGTGGTGGAGGCGGTGGCATCGCGGTTTCTCGACGCCATCGCGGCGGCGGCAGGTTCGGTCGAGGCAGGACGAGACTACGGGCCGGTGACGATGCCCGGACAGATCGCGACGATCGCACGACACATCGACAGCGGTTTGTCCGATGGCGGCAGCGCGCTGGTCGGCGGTCGCGATTCCGTGCGCGCGCCGTTCGTGGATCCTGTTGTCCTGGTGGATGTTCCGCAGTCGTCAGCGGCTGTGCGCGAGGAGACTTTCGGGCCAGTGGTTACGGTGAATCGCGTACCGGATGTCGACGCGGCGATCGCAGCGGCCAATGCCGTGGAATACGGGCTCGGCGCGGTGGTGTTCAGCAAGCGCGATGGTGAGTCGATCGCCGCACGACTCGACGTCGGGATGGTCAGCATCAACGACGTCATCAGCTATGGCGCGGTACCCGCGCTGCCGTTCGGCGGAAACGGCGGGTCCGGGTTCGGGCGCATCCACGGCGAACCCGGACTGCTCGAGTTCACGACACCGAAAGCTGTGACGCGCAGGCGGTTCCGGTTGCCGGTCGAGGTCTCCGCGCACGGACGGCGACGACGCGACGAGTGGGCGCTGACCGCGATCTCGCGGTTGGTCGGGAGGCGCTGAACAGGCTCTATCGCCCCGCCCGGCCTGCGACGACCACCGCGCACAGCACGATCACGCAGCTGACGATCGCAGTGGGCGAGAGCTTTCCGTCGAAAGCGTCGAGCAGCACGGCGACGACGAGCTGGCCCGCCACCGAGGTGAGGCCGAGCAGCAGGACACCGATCATCCCGACTGTGACCGCGGCCAGGGCAATGAAGGCGACACCGATCAGGCCGCCGGTGTAGAGCCAGAGGTCGGTGGGGAATTCGGTGGGGAGGCCGGAGCTGGCGAGGGTGTAGAGGTCGAGCAGGAGTAAGGCAGTCAGACCTACGCCGAAGTTGATCAGGGTGGCAGTGAACGGGCCGCCGGTGGCGGCCACTCGGCCGTTGACCGCTTGTTGCCAGGCCAGGCCGATGCCCGCGAGGGCAGGCAGGACGATCAGAAGGACGGGGATGGCCGGGAGACCGGTGGCAACCGGGGTCGCGGCGGAATCGCCGCCGGCCGAGAGAACGACGCCGGTGATGCCGAGCCCGGCGGCAACGATGCGCCACGGGGTGATCGGGGTTCGGCCGTTCGGGGCGAGGCCGAGGCGGTCGACCATGAGGCTGCTGAGGAGTTGACCCGCGACCACCGCGACAGTGAAGGCGGTGACACCGATCGCGGCGACGGTCAGGCCCTGGGCGGCCACGAAGAACGCGCCGCACAACCCGCCGAGCAACTGCCACGGCGGCAACCTGCCCTCCGAGACCGCGGTACGCACCTTGGTGACACCCGCTCGCAGCGCGGGGCTGACAGCGAAAGCGATCAGCACAGCGATGAGCCCGGTGCCGAAGCTGATAGTCGCTGCCGCGATCCCATCAGCCAGCCGGGCCCCTAACGCGCCGTTGATTCGCCCCTGCATCGCGACACCAGCCCCGATACAGAACCCGAACGCCAGCCCGACGCTGCTCCGCCTCCCCGACAAGCTCATCCGCCTCACCGGGCCTTTGCGGATCGTCCGGGACCTCGACGGTTGGCAGTCGGTGTCACGTTATGTGCGTCCTTGATGGGAGGTGGTTGGGGAGTTACCTATGTTCTCACCCGTGATCAGGGGTTTCGTTCTCAGTCGTACCAGGGGCGGCGACGTGACGCGGTGGCAACCAGGTCGGTGTCACCGCGGCGGCGACCAACAGCACCGATCCGAGAAGTGCGATAGTTGTCGACATCGCGAGCCACTGTGTCGCGGCCGCGACGAAGGCGAACACACCAAGCGCGACGATCTCGGAGAGCAGCCCGGACACCGAGGTGACGGTAGCCCTGGCCGGTCCCTCGATCGCATCCTGAAGCCGCGCACCTACGATGACCTCGGCATTGAAGTCGATGCCGTAGGCGATGCCGATGCCGATGAATCCCACCCAGACCAGTACCGGGCCCGCTGCCACCCCGACCGCCAACGCGCCTGCGATGAACAGGATTCCGGCGCCGAACAGAGCGATGGCCAACGTTCGAGACGACACGACCTCGGTCCGGCCCGCCAGCAGCGAACCGATCAGCGAGCCCGCGACGGTGATGCCGACCAGCAGTGCCGAGGTGCTGGTCGAAGCGCCTCCGGAGACCGCGAGCAGGCCGAAGTATTCGTCGAAGGCGGTGACGCCGTAGAGGAGGGCGCCGAGCAGGACACCCCGCCGGACCCTTTGGACGTGCAGTGCTTCGGAGAGACCGGTTTGGAGCATGGAGAGATATCGCGAGGAGGTGGATCCATGCGAATTCGACTGTGCTGCACCAGCCGATGCCACGCCCGGTTTGACGTGCGGGCCGAGCGGGCCGGGTGCGGGCTCGTCGTCGAGATCGTCGACGGCGGTGGCGGAGATGGCGACGGGCGCGCTGGGCAGAGCCAGCGCGGTCAACGTGTGCACGAGACCGACACCGACGCTGACCCAGCCGACCAGCGCGTAACCGCCGATGGCGAACAGCGGTGCGGCGGCGAGGATCGCCACCAGCACGGTGCTCTCCTGCGCGCCGCGCGTCCATCCCATGATTCGCGCGTAGGCGGACGGTTCACCACGGGCGACCAGGTCGTCGTAGATCAACGCCTCGAAAGTTCCCGATTCCAGTGCGCCCGCGATACCCCAGACGACGAAGCCGAGCGCGAAGCCGACGAACGAAGGCACCAGCATCCACAGGGCGAAACACGCGGCCTGCAACACACAGCTCAGGACGAGCAGGAGCCGACGCGACACCGTGTCGGCCCAGGCACCCGATGGCACCTCGAGCAGGAACGCCGTCACCGACCAGATCGCCAGCAGCAGCGAGATCTGTGCGGTACTCAGCCCGTAATCGGCGAAGAGAACGCCGTAGAGGGCGTAGATCGGTAGCAGGTCACGCGTGCCCTTGAACAGGACCGCGCGCACCGTGAGGTCGCGGACACCGGTCGGTTCACGCGTCAACCAGGCCACCGCGTGCCGGAGCGGGGAAGATCAACAGCCGTAGACGAGCATTCGCATGGGTTCTATCGTTCGCGTCGCGACCGGCCTGGTCAAGCGATTATCCGAGGGGGATCCAGCCGTTGGCGGCGAGGGAGTCGTCGTCGTCGATGGCGCTCACCAGGGGGCGGCCGTCGTTGAGGTCGTTGATGAGTTCGGACACCGGGTGGGAGTCGCTGTAGTGGTAGCCCTGGGCCAGAGCGAAGCCGAGTTCGGTGAGGACGGCGGCCTGGTATTCGGTTTCCACGCCCTCGGCGATGACCTGGAGGTCGAGCGATTTGCTCAGTGCGGCGATGACGCTCAGCAGCGGCGGGGCGGGGGAATCGGAGCGGATGGCGGCGACGAAGGACTGGTCGACTTTGAGGATGTCGCTGGGGATGGTGGCCAGGCGGCTCAGCGAGGAGTAACCGGTGCCGAAATCGTCGATGGCGATGCGCACGCCACGGTCGCGCAGGGTGTGCAGGTTGGTGATCGCGGTCTGGGATTCGGCGGCCAGCTCGCTCTCGGTGACCTCGAGGACGAGCTGGTCGGCGGGCCAGCCGGTATCGGACAGGATGGTCGCGACCCGCTCGGCGTATTCGGTTTCGGCCAGTTCGAGGCCGGAGACATTCACGTTGAGGGTGAGGTTCAGCGAGGCGAAGCTCTCCTGGAGGCGCGCGGCGTCGGCGCAGGCGCGGCGCAGGACCAGCTCGTCCAGGTCGGAGATGAGGTCGTATTCCTCGGCGACGCGGATCAGACCCTCGGTGGTGACCTCGGGTTGCGCGCTCGACGACCAGCGCAGCAGCGCCTCGACGCCGACCGCCTGGCCGCCGTCCTCGGTCAGGCTGACGATCGGCTGGTAGTGCACGTCGAGCGCACCGCGGTCGATGGCCTCGCGCAGTTCCACCGCCAGCGGGAGCTGACGCGACGATTCGAGCACCGTGCGGTTGCGGCCCGCCTGCTTGGCCCGGTACAGGCCGACGTCGGCGCGGCTGACCAGCAGCGAACCGGACTCACCCGGCTGCCAGGAGGTGACACCGGCCGAACAGCCCATGGTCACCGCGGCGCGCAGTTGTTCGGTGAGCAGGATCGCGGCCTGTTCGGTGGTCCCCGGCAACAGCAGCGCGAACACATCGCCGCCGAAACGGGCCAGCACCTGGCCGGGAGCGAGCAGGTCGAGCCAGGTATCGGCGACCCGCTGGAGGACGGCGTCGCCCGCGCGGTGGCCGAGGTGGTCGTTGATCTTCTGGAATCGGTCGAGGTCGACGAGTACCAGGGCCATGCCCTGACCGCCGCGACCGGCCGCGTCGATCGCCGGGTTGAGCTGTTTTTCGAAACCACGCCGGTTCAGCAAGCCGGTGAGCACATCGATATCGGCTTCCGACGCCATCCTGGTGAGGATGCCGACCACCACGCCCGCGCCGAAGGTGACCCCGGCCGGGATCAGCCCGGACCACCACGGCAACCCGCGCGTGGGCAACACCAGCAGACACAGCACCATCGCGAAGCCGATATGCGCGGCGGCCTGGGTCCAGGCGAAGAACAGTGCCGCGTCACAGGCGACGAAGACGAAGAACGAGGCCAGGGTGATGGCGCCGACGATGTTGGGGAAGTCGTAGACCGCGATCGCGACGAGCACGGTCGCGGTGGCGAGGTAGGCGTGGTGCAGGCGGTGTGGCATCCGCGGGCCCCACACGAGCAGCGTGAGCCCGAGCAGAACCGAGATGGCCGCCGCGGTGCCGACCACCGCGCGATTACCGTCGGTGCCCGGCGCGACGGCAGTGATCATCAGGCCGAGGACACCACCGAGAACGTAGAACGCCCCCGTTGTCCTGGCCATGACCTTTGCCGTCGCCAACGCCGATGCCGCCCGCACCCGGGTTCGGGTATCGCCGCGCGCCCCGATTCCTCGCACGAGCACCAGCCTAGATGTTGATGGGTCAGGGTGTTTGCGACATCCGGCAAATGGATCTCAGCAAACAATGAGCATCTTACGGCGTCAGTACATCCGTACCGACGAACGGGACCAGCGCCTCGGGCACGCGCACCGAACCATCGGCCTGCTGGTGGTTCTCCAGGATCGCCACGATCCAGCGCGTGGTGGCAAGCGTGCCGTTCAACGTGGCCGCGACCTGCGCTTTTCCGTTCTCGTCCCGGTAGCGGACCGAGAGCCTGCGCGCCTGGAATGTGGTGCAGTTCGAGGTGGAGGTGAGCTCGCGGTAGGTCTGCTGGGTGGGCACCCAGGCCTCGCAGTCGAACTTGCGCGCCGCCGAGCTACCCAGATCGCCGCCCGCCACGTCGATCACCCGGTACGGCACATCGATCGCGTCCAGCATCTCGCGTTCCCACGCCAGCAGCCGCTGATGCTCGGCTTCGGCCTGGTCAGGGGTGGTGTAGACGAACATCTCCACCTTGTCGAACTGGTGCACGCGGATGATGCCGCGGGTGTCCTTGCCGTAGCTACCGGCCTCCCGGCGGAAGCACGACGACCAGCCCGCGTACCGCTTCGGGCCCGCGCTCAGATCGAGGATCTCCTCGGAGTGGTAGCCGGCCAGCGGCACCTCCGAGGTACCGACGAGATAGAGGTCGTCTTCTTCGAGGTGATAGACCTCGGCCGAATGCTGGCCGAGGAAACCAGTGCCCGCCATGATTTCCGGGCGAACCAGCACCGGCGGAATCATCATGGTGAAGCCGTTGGCGACGGCCTTCTGCGCGGCCAGCTGCAACAGGCCCATCTGCAGCAGCGCGCCGTAACCGGTCATGAAGTAGAACCGCGAGCCCGACACCTTCGCGCCGCGCTCCATGTCGATCAGGTGCAGTGCCTCGCCGAGCTCGAGGTGATCCTTGGGCTCGAAGTCGAAAACCGGTGGGGTACCGACGGTTTCGAGCACGACGTAATCGTCCTCGCCACCCGCGGGCGCACCTTCCCCGACGACGTTGGAGATCGCGCGCTGGGCGGCGTCGAGGTCGGCGTCGGCGGCGTGCTGGGCGAGTTCGGCCTCTTTGACCTTGGCGGACATGTCGGTGGCGGCGGCAAGCAGCGCGGGGCGCTCCTCTTTGCTCGCCTTGCCGATCACCTTGCCCATGGCCTTGTGCTCGGCGCGCAGGTTGTCGGCGGTGGCCACGGCGGCCCGGCGCGCGGCGTCGGCTTCGAGCAGGGCGTCGACGAGCGCGGGGTCCTCACCGCGGGTCCGCTGCGAGGCACGGACGGCTTCCGGGTTCTCGCGCAGGAATCGGAGGTCGATCATGAGAAAACAGCCTAGTTGTTTACGCAACCCTTAATCGCTCGGCCTATGCCAATCGGGCATCGCAGGGGCATAGTTGCGGTGTGAGTACCTCTTTCGACACCGCCGTCATCGATACCGCGCTCGCCGATCTCACCCAGGGGGAAAAGACCTGGGCCGCGACAGACCTGCGTCGCCGCCGCGAACTGCTCGACGAACTGCACGCGCTCACCGCCCGCGACGCCGAGGCCTGGGTCGCCGCCGCCCGCACCATCAAGAAGCTCGACGCCGACAGCCCGCTGCTCGGCGAGGAGTGGATGTCGGGCCCGATGACGATGCTCGCAGGCGCGCAGGCGCTGAGCGAGTCGATGGCCGCGCTCGAGAAGGGCGCGAGCCCGCTCGACGGTGTCGAACTCACCACCGCGCCCGGCGGCCGGGTGGCCGTGCCCGCGCTGCCGCACGGCATCTACGACAAGCTGCTGCTGAGCGGGTTCAGCGCCGACGTGTGGCTGAAGCCCGGTGTCGACGCCGCGACCGCGCGTCGCAAGGCGGGCCTGGCCCAGCGCGACCCCGCGAGGACCAACGGTGTCGGCGCGGTACTCGGCGCGGGCAACATCATGTCGATCGCGCCGCTGGACACCCTCTACGAGCTCTACGCCAACAACCGGGTCGTCGCGCTCAAGCTCAACCCGATCACCGATCCGCTGCTGCCGGTGTTCCAGGCGATCTTCGCGCCGTTCATCGAGCTCGGTGTGGTGCGCATCCTCACCGGCGGCGCCCCCGAGGGCGGCTACCTGGTGAACCACCCACTGGTCGCGCACGTGCACATGACCGGCGGCGCACCGACCCACGACGCGATCGTGTGGGGCCCCGGTGCCGACAAGACCGGCGAACCCATCCTGGACAAGCCGATCACCAGCGAACTCGGCGGTGTCGCGCCGTGCATCGTGGTTCCCGGTGACTGGGCGGCCGCCGATCTGAAGTTCCAGGCCGAGCACGTGGCCACCCAGCGCCTGCACAACGGTGGCTACAACTGTGTCGCCGCCCAGACCGTGGTGCTCGCCGCGGACTGGCCGCTCAAGGAGCAGTTCCTCACCGAACTGCGCGCCGCGATCGACAACGCCCCCGCGCGCACCGCCTACTACCCGGGCAGCGCCAACCGCGTCGCGGGCGCACTCGAGACCTACCCGAACGCGGCCCGCGCCAACGGCCGCCTCCTGGTCGAGAACCTGCCCGCCGGCGACACTCCCCTGCTGCGCACCGAGTACTTCTCACCCGTTCTCGGCGTGGTCGAACTGCCCGGCACCGGGGCCGAATTTCTCAGCAACGCGGTCAATTTCGCCAATGAGGAACTGATGGGCACCCTGGGGGCCAACATCATCGCCGCCCCTGCCACCATCGCCGAGCTCGGCGCGAAACTCGACACCGCGATCGAGAACCTGCGTTACGGCACCGTCGCCCTCAACGCGTGGACCGGTCTCGCGTTCCTCACACCGCGCGCCAGCTGGGGCGCCTACCCCGGCCACACCCTCGACGACATCCAGAGTGGCATCGGCGTCGTACACAACGCCTTCCTCCTCGACGACGTCGAACGCACCGTGGTCCGGGGCCCCTTCCGCCCCGCGCCGCGTTCGATTCTGCGCGGCGAATTCGCCCTCACCCCGAAGCCGCCGTGGTTCGTCTCGAACAAGACCGGTACCGGCACCGGGCGCAAGCTGACCGATTTCTACGGCGACGGCAAACTGCGCCGCATACCGGGCATCTTCGTGTCAGCTCTGCGGGGCTGACCCGGCAGTCCGCCACGACAAATACACTCGTCGACGATGTCGAAGAAGCAGAGCAACCCAGCCGAGGGCAATCGAGCCGAAGGGCGCGCCGCGCCCAGCCGCGGCGGCGCCTTGCACCTGTCCGCGACGAAACTGCGTTGGGGGCTGCTGATAGGCGCCCTCGGGGCGGTCGTCGCGGCCATGGTCACCATGGCCGTGACAGGCTTCGACACCGACAAGGTGGCCGCGCACCAGCCCGGCGCCGAACCGGTGGTGCGTGACAAGGAGTTCAGCAGCGCCGCGCAGGGCGACTGCCTGACCTGGTCGAAATCCGACCGCAGCGACCTCGTGAAGGTGGGCTGCGCCGACAAGCACCTCTTCGAGGTGGCGGGTGTCATCGACCTCAGCGCCTATCCCGGACGTGAGTTCGCCGACGGCACCCGTCACCCCGATTCGCTGCGCATGACCGAACTGCGGGACGAACACTGCGTGACCGCCGTCCAGAAATACCTGGGCGGGCGGTTCGACCCGCGCGGCAAGTTCATGGTGAACGTGATGTCGCCGAGCCCCGCGGGGTGGCAGCACGGAGACCGGACCCTGCGGTGTGGCGTCCAGGTCGCCGCCACCACCGCCAGCCCGGCCACCACGGGCAGCTTGGCCGACAGCGATCAGTCCAAGATCCATGCCACCGGTACCTGCCTCGGCATCAATCAGAATCTGCCCACCGACCCGGTCGACTGCGCCCAGCCGCACTCGGTGGAAATCGTCGGCACCGTCGACCTGGCCACCGCCTTCACCGGCGGACCCCCGTCGGAGGCAGAGCAGGACAAGTTTGTCGAAGCCGAATGCAACCGGCTCGCCGGCGACTACCTCGGCAGCCCCGACGCCATCCGCAACAAGACGCTGACCCTGTTCTTCGACTATCTGGAGCCCGCCAGCTGGCTCGCCGGCAGCCAGAAACTGGACTGCTGGCTCGGAAAAGGTGCCGACCGCGAGGGTTTCGCGCCGATCGTCGGCTCGGCCCGCGGCGAGATCCTGATCGACGGACAGGCACCGGTGCCCCCGCCGAACTCCGGACGCTCCACGCCGGCTCCGCTGCCGGGCGCCGCGCCACTACCGCCGCAGCCCCAGCCGAGGTGACGTTGTCCGAGCGTATGCCGCAGTGGCGTTTCGAGGAGCTGGTCGGCGATGCCCTCGACCAGATCCCGGCGGAGCTGTCCAGTGCCATAGACAACGTTGTTGTGCTGGTGGAGCCCCGAAACGACGAGGAACCTTCACTGCTTGGGCTGTACCACGGGATCGCCCTCACCGAGCGCGACAGCTACTACGCCGGATCGTTGCCGGATACCATCACGATCTACCGAGAGGCTATTCTCGACATCTGCAACACCGACGACGAAGTGGTCGAGGAAGTCGCGATCACCGTGATCCACGAAATAGCACACCATTTCGGGATTGACGACGACCGGTTGCATGAGCTGGGATGGGGTTAGCGAAACTGGGCGGGGATTCGATGGAACCGAATGAACCGCTCTCGCGTCCTAGTACTCGTAGGGGGAATTCTCGTGGTTCCCGATAGCCGCCACCAGAAGGAGTCGGGTCATGGTTGGACACGTTCTCATTGCACCTGAAATCGTCCTCGCCGCGTCAGCGGAGCTGGACCTGCTCGCCGAGCGCCTCGCCCTCGCGGCCGGGCTCGCCGGGCCGACCACGCATGTGCTGCCGTCCGGCGCCGAAGAGGTGTCGCTGCTCGCGGCGTCGCACTTCAACACCGCCGCTGGCAAGCACGACGGTTCGGTCGCCCAGGCGATCCTCGAGCTGCATCACGCGGCCGCGACGCTGCGCTCGCAGCTGACCACGAATATCGGGGAAGAGCTGGTCCGCGCGGCGGCGATCAACGCCATCCAGGTGTAGTCGCACCGAACCTGTCGACGATCATTTACTCAGGGGAGAAACAAGCATGACCGCAGGGATCACCGGGGTGTTCTGGCTGCCTCGTATGGCCGAAATGAACTCCACCACCCTCAACGCGGGCGCACACGCGATCCCGATCAGCGCCGCCGCCACCTCGTGGGGCACGCTGGCCGCCGCGTGGGGCGACGCCGCCTTCACCATCACGCGCGTGATCGCGGAGGTCGGTGTCGGCCTCCAGGGCGTCAACGGTCTCGCCGTGCTCGCCCGTCTGGCCCCGTTCGCGGGCTGGGCAAGCCAGCAGGGCATCGCGTCCGCGGCGCTCAGTGCCAAGTGCGCGGCCAACGCCACCGCCTACACCGTCGCCTCGATCGCGATGCCGAGCCTGCCCGAGATCGTCGGCACCAACGCCGCGGTGGCCGCTTCGGCCAACCCGCCCGGCATGGTCTCCGGTGCCTTCGAGGTCGCCGAGGTCGCGCGCCACGCGATGGACATCCGCGCCGCGCTGGTGATGGAGACCTACGAGGCCGCCACGTCGGCCACCGTCGCCGTTCCCAGCGAGTTCACCATGCCGCCCGCCATCGCCAGCGGTGCGGGCTCCGCCTCGCAGGGCGACTTCGGTGGTGGCGATCCGCTGCAGACCGCGGTCGCCGCGGCGCAGGCCTTCGTCACCAACCCCGGCGTGGTCAGCGCGGCCACCCAGGCGGCCAACACCGCGGGTGGCGTGCTCACCGGCGGTGTCAGCACGGTCGGCAATATCGGCGCTTCCGCGATCTCGGCGGCCACGGCCACCGTGCCCGCGGGCACCGCCGTCGCGCCCGCGATGGCGGGTTTGGGTGCCGCCGGTGCCGCGGTCGGTGGCATGGCCACCACGTCGGCCGGACTCGGTGGCGTCAGCGCGGGCTCGCTGAAGCTGCCCGAGGGCTGGGGTGCGCCCGCCGCGCACGCGTCCGCGAGCGCTCCGGTCTCGGAATCGGTCGTCAACCGGGTCGAGAGCGCACCCGTGCGCAACACCGGCACCGGCGGCGGTAACCCGCTGATGGGCAACCGGCAGAAGGGCGAGGAAGACGACGAGCACGATGGCGTCGACTACGTGCGCACCGACGAGTTCACCGATGGTCGCTACGCGGCCGAAGGTGTGATCGGCGCCGACCTCGCCGGATCGGCCAAGTGACGGTTCTCGGCTCGGGCAGCGGAGGTTCGCTGCTCGGCGCCGTCGTGCTCTCGCTCGACGACATGCAGTTCCTCCTGGAGAAACTGGAATTCGACGAGATGCCCGTGGTGCTCGACGCCTTGGGCCGCTATGACAACGTCACCGCGCATGACGCCGCCATGAACGTGGCACAGGCCGCCCTGACCGAACGCGAGCTGCTGTTCGGCGAGGTGGTGGCACCCGAGCTCGCCGAACGGCTGCGGGTGCTCTACCGGCCGCAGTGGATCATCGCGCTGCGGTGGGTGGTGGCCGGCCAGGTCAACCGATTCTGTCTGGCGCAGGGCGACGATCGTGCGGTCGTCGCCCTGCGCGGGCCGGAGTCCTACGTCATCGACGACGCCGGTCTCGATCTGCCCGGCGCGG
This sequence comes from Nocardia sp. IBHARD005, assembly GCF_052814245.1. Lineage (NCBI taxonomy): Bacteria > Bacillati > Actinomycetota > Actinomycetes > Mycobacteriales > Nocardiaceae > Nocardia > Nocardia sp. IBHARD005. The sequence continues at coordinate 92,271 of NZ_CP199935.1, read as the reverse complement.
TGCTGCAGGCACTCGGGCCGGTCGAAGCCCTCGAGCTGTACGGCATGAACGCTCCCACCGAACAATTGGCGCCGATCTTCGGCGACACCGGTGACGCGGCCGCCACCGCGAAGCGCCTGAGCAAGGTGGGCAATCCGGCCACCGACGCGCAGGCACTGGCCTCGGCGCTGGTGGAGATCAACTCCTACGCCGAGATCGTTGGCGTGGCCTACGGTGACGGCACCCGCGATATCCAGGACAACCACATCGCCGTCTTCAACACGCGCGCAGGCAGATTCATCATCACCGCCAGCGTCGCCGACGACGGGGTGAAGTGGTCGTCCATCGCCAGCGGCACCAACGCCCGCCTGCGCACCGCGGTAGCCGACCTCATCGAGTCCTTACCGGTCCGCACCGAATTCCCTACCGCGACAGCCAATAACCTGGCTTGACCTGGGCCGGGTCTCGTCGAACCCTGTCTTCGGACTAAAACATCGGGGTGCGACGAAGGAGCACGTTCTCGGCGCGCCTCCGCCTCTGGACTGAGTGGAGGGTGCGACGAAGGAGTGCCCGGAGGGAGGGAAGAGGCGGAGTTAAGCGCCGAGAACCGCGGCGCCAGCCGCAAATAGACACCGCCAGCCGCTAATAATTTCAGCCCATCGGGTCGTCGGCGGACGGGTTGGCTTGGACGGTGAACGGTGGGGTGAATTTGCCCCAGCGTAGGCATTCCCAGCCGCCGTCTTCGGTGGGGAGCAGTTCGATGGTCTCGGTGTTGTCGAGGTGGTTGTTCGTCGTGAACGGCGGCGCCACCCCGGCCAGCGCCTTGCCGATCAGGCGCATGGCGGCGCCGTGGTTCACCACCACCACGTCACCGTCGGCGTCGCCGGTCAGGAATTCCTCGCGCAGGCCGCTGAGGACGGGCAGGATGCGGGCCAGCACTTCGTGACCGGATTCGCCGCCGGGGGCTCTGACGTCGAGCTCGCCGAGGTGCCAGCCACGATAGATCTGCTGGAAGAGTTCGTGCGCTTCCCGGTCGGAGCGGCCATGTAGCTCGCCCACCTGCACCTCGTACAGGCCGTCGAGGACGTGTGCCGGTGTGCCGGTGGCTTCTTCGATGTGGCTTGCGGTCTGGCGGGCGCGCAGCGCATCCGACGACACCAGGACCTGGGGCGCTCGCGCCAGGCCGGCGCCGAACGCTTTCGCCTGCGCCACACCACGTTCGGTCAGCGGCAGGCCCGGCACCGCGGTGTCGAGGATCTTCGCGACATTGCCCTCGGTCTCGCCGTGGCGCACCAGAATCAGTTTCGCGCGGGTAGTCATAGGTCCGCGACCCCCTTTCGCAATTGCGTCAACCATTCCGCGGCCGGTTCGTCCGACGGCGGCGGTGAGCCGATGGCCGCTGCCGCAGGCCATGATCCGAGGAAGCGGACATGGGCGGTGCGGTGCAAGGCTTTCAATGTTTCGGCCACCGCCGGGTCGTCGATGTGTCCGACGCAGTCGAGGTAGAACCGGTAGGTGCCCATGCCGGTGCGGGTCGGTCGCGATTCGATGCGTGTGAGATCGACTCCACGCGTGGCGAATTCGGCGAACGCGCGCATGAGTGAACCGGGCTCGTTGGGCAGTTCGAGGACGACGGAGGTCCGGTCGGCGCCGGTGGCGCCGGGTGCCACGCCCGGCTGGGTAACCAGGACGAAGCGGGTGATGGCCTGGTCGTGGTCGGCCACGCCGCCTGCCAGGGTTGCCAGGCCGAGTCGTTCGCCCGCCAGCGCGGTCGAGATCGCGGCGTCGGCGGTGCCTGCCGCGACGTCTTCGGCGGCGGCCGCGTTGGACGCGGAGGTGAACGGGCGCGCATCGGGCATGGTGCGCGCCACCCATTCCCTGACCTGTGCCGCTGCGACCGGATAGGCGGCGAGGGTGCGCACGTCGGCCAGCGAGGTTCCGGGCCGCGCCAGGATCGTGAAAGTCACCTCGAGCTCGGTTTCCGCCATGATCTGCAGACGCGGTCCGATGGCGAGGGAATCCAGGGTCGCCGGGATCGAGCCCTCCACCGAACTCTCGATCGGCACCACCGCGCCGTCGACCTGTCCGGTCCGGATCAGGTCGAGCGCCGCCCCTTGGCTCGGCGCGGCGACCCGCTCGACCGGCCCATCGAAGGCCCCCGAGTTCTCGAACTTCGCCAGAGCCATCTCGGTGAAGGTCCCGGACGGCCCGAAATACGCAATACGCGGCACACAGAAAGATTAGCTGTGTTTTATGAGCGCTGGCGCGCTCGAGCGGGGCCCTTCGGGCCCCTGATCTTCCCTCCCTCCGGGTACTCCTTCGTCGCACCCTCCGCTCAGTCCAGATCAGGGCGGGCCCCTTAGGTAGAGACATATCGGGGCTACCCGGGCGTTGGCTCAGGAATCCAGTACCCGCAACGCTTCGGTGATTGCCTGTTCGTTGGGGGTTTCGATGGCTAGGAGGACGGTGCGGGTGGCCTCGATGGCGGCGGGCTTCAGTGACTTCAGGAAGGGCAGGTCGGGGGTGGTGAGGGCGGTGGGGATGTCTTCGCCGCAGAGGGCCGCTACGGTGCCCGCGACCACGGCAAGGGCGCGGGGGCCGCTGGTGGTGCGGGCGGTGAAGCCGTGGTCGGCGTGGGCGATGCCGGCCAGGAAGGCGGTGAGTTCGGGGTCGGGGATGTCGACGTCGACGGGGGCGGGGGAACTGCCGTGGGGGCGGACCAGGTCGGCCACGAGGCTGCGCCGGGCGGGGGCCGACAGGTTCAGCAGGACGGGTTCGGCGGGGGCGGCATGGTCATCGCCGTGGTCGTCGTGCGTCATCGGTCCACCGTATCGGCTCGATTCATCGTGGTGTCCTCTTGCGCGTCGGGCGTTTGTAACTTAGCTTAGGTTTACCTAATCAATCGTTCGCGGAGGTTGTCATGCCGAGCCCCACCACGATCCTCTCGCCGAGCACCGCCGAGCGGGTGCGAAGTGCGTGCGCTCATGCCGAGACAGCGGTGCTCGCGCTCCCCGGTATCGACCCCGTCCCCACGACGCTGCACCACCTGCGCCGCTGCGGCGACGCGGTGATCGCGGTGCCGGCGTCCTCGCTCGCGGCGGCGCTGGCCGCCACGGCCAACGAGACCTCCGCGGTACTCGAGCTCACCGATCACGCGCCGCTCCCGCTGCGTGAGCCGGTCAGGGCGCTGGTGTGGTTGCGCGGATGGGTGCGCCAGGTACCCGAGCAGGCACAGCGCGCGCTCGCCGTCGAAATCGCCAAGGAGTACCCGCATCCGGGCCTGCTCGATGTCGGGCACGGCGTCACGCTACTGCGGATCGTGGTGAACTCGGCGGTGCTGGCCGACACCGCGGGCGCCGAATCCGTCGACCACGCCGACCTGCGCGCCGCCTCGGCCGACCCGTTCTGCGAGCTGGAAAGCGCCTGGCTGCAACACATGTCGGAGGATCACGCCGACATCGTCGCCCAGCTGGCTCGCCACCTGCCGACCCGGCTGCGCGGCGGCCTCGTGCACCCCCTCGCCATCGACCGCTACGGCCTCACCCTGCGAGTCGAGAGCAACGACGGCGACCACGACGTCCGCCTGCCCTTCCCCACCCCCGCTCACGACATCGAATCGCTGAGCCGCGCGGTCCGCGTCCTCGCCGGCTGCCCGTTCCTGAACGGCCTTCGCCGCATCTGACTGTGTTCTTGGAGCGCTGGCGCGCTCGAGCGGGGCCCCTGGTGGCCCCGATCTTCCCTCCCTCCGGGTACTCCTTCGTCGCACCCTCCGGTCAGTCCAGATCGGGGCGGGCCCCTTTGGGTAGAGACTTATAGGGCTGTACCCACTCTGGATCGGTTAGCCGCGTCTCACTTCGCGTCGCCTGGCCCGCCGGGAACCGGCTTCGGCGTGTTCGCTGTTTACACTGCGCGGCATGCGTGTCGATCCTCCCCAGACCGAGCTGAGCAAGCGGGACAGGTTCGGGCTGCGCGTCGAGATCGCGGTCGTTCTGCTCGTGACCTTCGGGTTGAGTGGGATCAGTGCCGGTCTGTCCCTGCTCGATTCGGCGTTGTCGCCGGGTGGGGTCGGTGGGCGGACGGTGGCGCTGAACGCGTCGCGGTCGAACAATTCGTTTCTCGATCTGCTGTTCCAGCTCGTCGGGGTGACCCGGCTGATGGCGTGGGCGGCGCTGGGGCTTTACCTGTTGTGGCGCAGCGGGATCGGACCCCGGCTGATCGGGCTGGCACGGATCCGGCGTGGCGATATCGTGGCTGGTCTGGCGCTGGCCGCGGTGATCGGGTTGCCGGGGCTCGCGCTGTATCTGATCGCGCACGCGATGGGGGTGAGTGTCACCATCGTGCCGAGTTCGCTGTCGGAACACTGGTGGCGGCTGCCCGTGCTGATCCTGTCGGCGTGTGCGAATTCCGTCGCCGAGGAAGTAGTGGTGGTCGGCTATCTGATCACCCGGCTGCGCAGGCTCGGCTGGTCGGAGAACTCGTCGCTGGCCGCGTCGGCGCTGTTGCGTGGCAGTTATCACCTGTACCAGGGGATCGGCGGGGGGCTCGGCAATATCGTGATGGGCCTGGTCTTCGGCCGCTACTGGCAGCGGACCAACCGCCTGTGGCCGCTGATCCTGGCCCACGCGACAATCGACGCTGTCGCCTATCTCGGCTACAACGTGCTGCGCGGGCGCGTCGGCTGGCTGCCATGACACTGACCGCTTAGCGCACCAGCAATCGCCCAGACGCATCCATTCCTGCCATGACACTGACCGCTTAGCGCACCAGCAATCGCCCAGACACATCCATTCCTGCCATGACACTGACGGCGTGTCGCGGCGAGTTTCACCACATCACCGCGTTTCGCGCTAACAGTGGCCCTCGCGCGGGGTATCCCAGTAGTGACCGAGCGCGCAGAACCGGCTCGCGCTCCCCACGATCAGTAGAGTTTGACGGTGATGAACGGCGACGATCCCCGCGAGGACCCCCGTAGACGCCGGGTGCCGCCGACGTCCGGCCGCCCCGGCGGCCCCTCGGTGCCCCCACAAGGTCGTCCCCTGCCACCGCAGGGTCGCCCGGTGCCCGCCGATCCGCGCTACGGCCGTCCGCCCGGCAACGATCGGCGCCCGCATCCGGAGGACGGGCCGACGGTTCGCTACAACCCGGCACCTCGGCGCGGCGCGTCGCACGTCGAACCCACCCAGGTGCTGCACCGCGGCAACTCCGGCGACCAGCCGCTCGCCTATTCCCAGCTGCCGTACGAGCGCGAGAAGCCGCGTCAGCCAGCACCGCCACCACGTCGTGAGCAGGTCGGGCACGCGCCGACCCAGCGACCGGTCCCCCATCACGACGGTCTCCCGCCCCGGCGCACTCCCCCGCCCGTCGACCTGGGCAGGCAGCCGCGGCCGCCGCGGCGCAGGCGCAGACGTCACCCGTTCCGGTGGTTGACGGTGATCATCGTGCTGTTGATCGCCGGCCTGATCGCCGCGGTCGTGCACCTGGACAACTCGCTCACCCGCATCACCGCGCTGCCCTCCTACAGCGACCGTGTGAGCAATACCCCCGGCACCAACTGGCTGCTGGTCGGCTCCGACGGCCGCGGCGACCTCTCGACCGAGCAGGAACAGGAGCTGGCGACCGGCGGCGACACCGGACCCGAACGCACCGACACGATCATGATGGTGCACATCCCGTCCGCCGGCCCGACCACGATGGTGAGCCTCCCGCGCGATTCCTACGTGAACATCCCCGGCCACGGCAAGGACAAGCTGAACGCGTCGTTCGCGCTCGGCGGCGCTCCGCTGCTGGTCCAGACGGTGGAGGAAGCCACGGGCGTGCGGATCGACCACTACGCGCAGATCGGTTTCGGTGGTTTCGCGAGCGTGGTCGACGCGATCGGCGGGATCGAGATGTGCCTGGACGAGCCGATCGTCGACCCACTGGCCGGGCTCGACCTGGCCGCGGGTTGTCAGAAACTTTCCGGCCCGCAGGCCCTCGGATTCGTGCGCACCCGCGCGACCCCGACCGCCGATGTCGACCGGATGAACCGCCAGCGGATGTTCATGGCGGCGCTGTTGAAGAAGGCGACGGGCATGGGCACCCTCGCCAATCCGTTCGCCTTGTGGCCCATGGCAACCGGGGTCGCGGGTTCGCTGAAGGTCGACGACGGCGACCACATCTGGAACCTGGCCGCGCTCGGCTGGGCGATGCGTGGCGACACCGTCACCACCAGCGTCCCGATCGGCGGATTCGACGACACCGAGGTGGGCAACGTGTTGCTCTGGGACAAGTCGAGGGCCTCCGGGTTCTTCGAGGCGCTCGCCACCGATCAGCAGATTCCGGAGGAGCTGCTCACGCGGTAACGTCGTGGGTATGCCCGAGAACCTGTCGTTCACCGAACTCCTGCGTGACCAGGTAAGAGCCGGTCTGACCGCGGCTCATCAGTATCTGGCCGCCGCCGTCTATTTCGACGCGCAGGATTTACCCGAGCTGGCCGGGCAAACCTACGCGCGCTCGACCGCGAACCACGGGCACGCGATGCGCATGGTGCAGTACCTGCTCGACCGCGATGTGCCGATCGCGATCGGTCGGCTCGACGAAGTGCGCTCGGAATTCGATTCCCCGCGCGCCGCGATCGCCTTTCTGCTCGACCGTGAACGGGTCACCACCGAGCAGATCAGCGCACTCGCCGCGGCCGCGCGCGACACGAATGATTTCCTCGGCGAACAATTCATGCAGTGGTTCCTCGGCGAGCAGGTCGACGATGTCGCCGGAATGACCACGCTGCTCACCGTTCTCGACCGCCAGGACAACCTGTTCGATGTCGAGGAATTCATCCGCCGCGAACTGCGTGGCACGGTGCGCGTAGATGCCACCGCACCCCGAATGGCCGGTGCGAGTTAGGAAATGCTTGGTTAGGGAATACTGTCCTCAATAAGGCTGCACTTGGATGACAACCCCTATGACCAGCATTAATGTTGCCAACATGTCGATTCATCCGGAAACCCCGCGTAGCAAGTTCCACACTCTGCTCCAAGACCAGATCCGGCATGAGTTCAATGCCGAGCACCAGTACATCGCGATCGCGGTGTGGTTCGACAACAACGACCTGCCGCAGCTGGCCAAGCGTTTCTACGCGCAGTCGGTGGAAGAACGAAATCACGCGATGATGATCGTGCAGTATTTCGTCGACCGCGACATCGCCGTGGAAATCTCGGGCATCGACGCGGCGAAGTCGAAGTTCGAGTCCGCCCGTGAGCCGATCGAGCTGGCGCTGGCCCAGGAGAAGACGGTCACCGACCAGATCGTGCAGCTGGCGAGCACCGCCCGCGAAGAGGGCGATTACCTCGGCGAGCAGTTCATGCAGTGGTTCCTGAAGGAACAGGTCGAGGAAGTAGCGCACATGACCACGCTGCTCAATATCGCCGATCGCGCCGGGTCGAACATGTTCGACCTGGAGGCGTTCATGTGGCGTGAGCTGAGCACCCCGAAGGAAGCCGCAGGCGCACCGTCGGTCGCGGGCGGCAGCATCTAGCCAGAACACAGAGGGATTCGGCTCGCGGGCAGCGAGCCGAATCCCTCATGCACGTTCACCAGCCGAACGCGGCTGGTTTCGAGTTCAGCGCAGGGTGACCTGACGCGAACGCAGACCATCACGCGAACGACGTTCTTCGCTGGTCATCGGCTCCGCGCTGGCCAGCGCTTCGGCCAGGCGAGCACCGAATTCCCGTGCCGCGCCTTCCCATTCGGCCGGGTGCCGCTCGGGATCGAGGTCGAACACCGGCACCAGCAGGCCGTGTGTGCGGAACGAACCGGCGAAGCGCGAACCCTCACCCAGGTGCAGGCCACCGGTGGCGTGCACGCGAGCCAGGGCCAGCATCAGCGCGTCTTCGTCCTCGGGACGCACCCAGCGCACATGCGCCTTCTCGCCCGCGTCGACCCACCAGGCCGCGCCGACCGAATCCGGGCCGAGGTCGAGGCGCGCCGAGGGCATGATGGCCTGCTTGGCCTGCTCGATCGTCGCCGCCACCTGCGGATCCGGGGTGACACCCTCGGGCACCCACCAGTCGAAGTCCTTGTGCACGGTGAGCTCGAGGTCGGCACCGGGATCGATGACATCGGCAAGGCGCGGACCACCGTCGACGGCGTCGGCGGAGTTCAGCGATTCGCCGGGTTCGGCCGACTGGGTCCACAGGATCGCCGCCGCGATATCGCCCGACGGGTCGTCACCGCGGAACTGCATCTGCGTGCCGACGAAGCCGACCGGCTCCTCGCCCGCCCGCACCAGCGCGGCCACGGCGCCGGGCAGCACCGTCGCCAGGGTGACCTCACGCTGCGCGGCCACACCGGGCGCGAGCTTCAAGGTCGCGGTCGCCGACGGCACGAACTCCCGCAGCGCCACCAGATCACATTCGGCGGCAAGCCCCTCGAACGGCCGTGTCACGGCCGCGGATGCCTGCTCCTGCGCCGCACGCCGCTGCGCGAGACGCTGAGCCCGATTACTGTCGGGCTTCGGACTGTTCCGCTTGCTTTTACCCACGCGTGGAGTTTATGGCCGAGCAGCAAGTTCGCTTACCGCGCCCCCTGCCCAGGCTCGGCGAGGGCCGCGGACGGTCAGACTCCGGCCAGTAGAGCTTTCGTGCGGCCGGGGTGGTTGGTCGCGACCCAGCTGACGCCGAGGTCGGCGCACAGCGTCACGTCTTCGGGATCGTCGACGGTCCAGCAGTAGGTGGCCCGGCCCGCCGCGGCGGCCTTGTCGACGAGCTCGGGATGCTCACGCAGGGTTTTCACCGACGGGCCGACAGCGGTCGCGCCGACCGTGGTGGCCGCGCCCCCGCCGAGGAACCGCGATGATTCGCCGAGCAGCACCGTCGGCAAAAGTGGTGCGGCACGGCGGATCCGCCAGACCGCGGTGGCCGCGAACGACATCACCACCGCGCGTGAATGATCGGCCGAGGCAGGCGTGGCGATGCCGAAACGCTGCAGTTCGGCGAGCACCTTGTTCTCCACCAGGGCGCCGTAGCGCACCGGGTGTTTGGTCTCGATGAACAGTTTCGTCGGGCGGGTGCGCCAGTCGAGGACGAGTCCGATCAGGTCGCTCAGCGCGAGCACGCCCTGCGGCTGTTCCTCGGTGCCGAAGTTCATGTCGCGCAACTCGTCCAGCGTCAGTTCACTGACCAGGCCGGTGGCGTCGGCGGTGCGGTCGACGGTGCGGTCGTGCACGCAGACCAGGTGGCCGTCGCGGGTGAGCCGGACGTCGCATTCGACGCCGTCGGCGCCCTCCTGCAGCGCTAGCTCGTACGCGGCGAGGGTGTGTTCGGGGCGTGCCGCCGACGCGCCACGATGCGCCACCACGAAGGGTGCGCGATTGTTCTGGCTCACTTGGCCACGACCTCCTCCTGCGTATTCTCGCCTGTCCGGACAGAATCCGCGCGTTCGACCTCATCGTGCCCGACGCCGGCGCGCGCCGCGTCATCGCGCGCCGCGACAGCGCCCGGCGCCACCAGCGCGATGACGACCTCGGCGGGATCGGCGGCCATCACCCAACGATGCGCCGACCTGATCCCCCCGCGCAGGTCACGGCCCTCCAGCGTGCGCACCATCCACAGCGTGAGCACCGCGAACCCAGCCGCGCACAGGTTGGTGAAACCGGTGAACGAGACACCGTCGGCTTCGGCCTGCAAGGTCGAGGCGTCGCGCCACAGCGTCGCCGCGATCAGCAGCAGCCCGCTCAATGCCCAAGCGGCCCACCAGATCCGCACGGCGCGGTGCGAACGAGGATCGGGGTCGGCTCCGAGTAGTTCGGTGAGGAACACGCCGGGCCAGATCAGATTGACGCCCGGCACAAGGCATCCCGCGATCAGCGACCACCGTCTGCGCGGGTCACGCCTGCCATAGGCGGTGAACACGATCGTGCGCGCTTCGATCAGCCAGGCGACCAGCGACACGGCCGTCACCAGCGCGCAGATGGGCGCGATGATGCCGAACACCAGCACCGTCGCGTCGGAGATCCACAGCAGCCAGCTGGGAATGAGCCGGGCGCGGTTCTGCAACAGGATCAGGTAGCGGCCGTATTCGGCGAGGCCGGCGAGCAGGAACGCGAACATGGTCGCGAGCAGCAGGCGGTCGCGCCTTGCGGCGATGCCGCGCAGCGGGCGCTCGGGTGTGCGGGCCGTGGACGGCGGCGGATCGAGCAGGCCCCAGCGCGGGGTCTTGGTGTAGCGGGGGGTCGGCCCGAGCGGGGCCGGGATGGTCGAGCCCGCTTTACGGGTGCGGTGGTCGGGTCGGCGCGCGACCCAGCGGTAGTTGCGCTGGGTGGCCGGTGCGTCGACCCTGCCGGGCGAGAGCAGCACCCCTCGGCAGCGCGGGCACCAGTGCATCGGCGCGCCCTGCACGGCCCACCGCGCACCACAGCGTGCACATGGTTGCACCACCGAACTCACCCGCGCACCCCGCTTCCGGACTAGTAGATCTTGGCTTCGTGGTCGCCGTCGGCGACCACCGGGCGGCCGGTCTGCTGCCAGGCCACCATGCCCCCCGCGACGTTGACCGCTTCGTATCCGATGTGGGCGAGATACCGGACGACTTCGATGGACCGGCCGCCCTGTCTGCACACGATGTAGAGCTCGGCGTCGATATCGAGCTCGCCGAGGCGGGCAGGCACGTCGACCATCGGGATGTGGATCGCGCCCGGCGCGTGCCCGAGGTTCCATTCGTCGGGTTCGCGCACGTCGAGCAGCTGCGCGCCCGGCGCCGGGTCCGCGTGGTCGAACGCGGCGGGTACCGCACCCACCGGCACGGTGGGGACATCGGAGCTCGTCACGCCTCGATCCTGCCATGCCGCGCGGATCGCCGGGCGAGCCTGTGCGAGGACGAGGTGTTGGGCGGGCCCCAGCTACCGTTCAGCACACATGCAACAGGAACCGGCTGCCGACGACGCCGACTCCCCGGGTGGATCCAGCCGGGAACGACCGATCCGGGACTCCCCTCCATGTCATCCCGGAGCGGTCGTTCGCCGCTGACGTCGGGATTCGTGGAGTGTTCTGTCCCGACATCTACTTGGACGCAAGCGGGACCGATTCGGTTCCATAAAAACGAGAACAATAGAGAAAATCTTAAATCCTGGGATCTGGGCGGCCCGATCGGTAGCCTGAGCACATGAACGTGAGCAGGGGGCTACTCGACAGTTTCGACATCAACGGCTTGAATACCGCTTTGTCCGAATCCACGTGTCTAGGGGTAGAAGTGGACGCCGCGGCGGGCCGGCTGCAACTCGCTCTGGAGGTGCTGACGCTACCCACGGATGGACAACCGCCGATCGACACGAAAGTCCTGCTCACCTTCGCCGGAGTCACCCGCGTCGCGGCCTCCCTGCGCATCCAGCGCTGGGACGATGTCGACGCCCGCGTGCTTCCCCTGACCCTCGACCAGCTCGACGAGGCCATCGAGAGCTTCGGCGGCGGTGGGCTGCACGGGTGGGAGTTCATCGACCTCGACGACAGCGGGTGGACGCTGTGGAGTGAGCTGCTCAGTTTCGACACCGTGCTCGATCAGCGCATCGCCGCTCATGTCATCGAGTTCTCCCAGGAGGAGGGCATCGATCCGCGTGAGCTCGATGTGCGGGTGTGGTTCGACAAGATCGCCGTGACCGACACCGCGGGGCGCGAGATCCCGATGAAGGAGTTCATCGAGGGTGGGCGGCGCTGGTGGGACGCGCATGCCACCGGCGATGTCCGGACGACCAAGGCCGACATCGCGCCGCCGCTGTAATTTTGGAGCGCTGGCGCGCTCGAGAATTTTGGAGCGCTGGCGCGCTCGAGCGGGGCCCTTCGGGCCCCTGATCTTCCCTCCCTCCGGGTACTCCTTCGTCGCACCCTCCACTCAGTCCAGATCAGGGCGGGCCCCTTCGGTAGAGACATACCGGGGCTTCGGGGAATTGGGGGCAAGGTGCGCGAGTTGCACGGGGCGGGTGTACGAATGATGGTTGGTGTTGTCGTCCGAACTGGGCGCACACAGCCCGACACACGGAAAGGGACATTGTGGCCGTTTACACGCTGCCGGAACTCGATTACGACTTCGGCGCACTGGAGCCTCACATCTCCGGTGAGATCAACGAGATCCACTACACCAAGCACCACGCTGCCTACGTCGCAGGCGCCAACAAGGCGCTCGAGCAGCTCGAGGAAGCCCGCGAGTCCGGCGACCTGGCTGCCATCCTGCTGCTGGAGAAGAACCTGGCCTTCCACCTCGGTGGCCACTACAACCACTCCGTCTGGTGGAAGAACCTCTCCCCCAACGGCGGCGACCAGCCGGACGGCGACCTGGCCGCGGCCATCGCCGACCAGTTCGGCTCGTTCGACAAGTTCCGCGCGCAGTTCACCGCTGCCGCCAACGGCCTGCAGGGCTCCGGCTGGGCCGTCCTGGGTTACGACACCCTCGGCCAGAAGCTGCTGACCTTCCAGCTGTACGACCAGCAGGCCAACGTGCCCATCGGCATCATCCCGCTGCTGCAGGTCGACATGTGGGAGCACGCCTTCTACCTGCAGTACAAGAACGTCAAGGCCGACTACGTGACGGCGTTCTGGAACGTCGTCAACTGGGCCGACGTGCAGGACCGCTTCGCTCGGGCCGTCGGCCAGGGCAAGGGCCTCATCTTCGGGTGAGTTAGGCCTTTCAACGGGCCCGCATGCGATTTTTCGCATGCGGGCCCGTTGTCGTTTTGCCCAATTAGCACTCTTTGGTACTTGTGTGCCAGACGGGTTAGGGGCTATCCCTGTCATATACGGGCACAGTCGCCCCCGGTAGTCGGGAGGCCATCATGAATACACAGGGTCCGATCGGGATCACGCCGTTTCAGGCGCGTGGGCGATTGAGCGGGTTCGTGGTTTCGGGGCGGTGGCCGGATACCACCAAGGAATGGGCACAGGTGCTGGTGCTGGCCGTGCGGGTGGCGTCGATGCCAGGGCTGCTGGTGACCACCACCGTGTTCGGGGTGCGCGAGGAGCTGCCCGACGATCCGGAACCCGGCACGGTGGGACTGGTGATGGCGGAAGGGCCGGTGCTCGGGGACGAGGCGATCGAACCCGGTCGGTTCGCCGCACACGTGCCACCGGCGCTGCTGATGCTGCATCCGCCCTCGGAGACCCGTCCGTCGCTGCCCGAATGCGCGGGCGCGGCCTCGGGCTGTGTGCTGCTGCCGGGCGTGCCGCATCTCGGTTTGGAGCATCGCGCGGCGTGGGCTGAGGCCGAACTCGACGGCACGATCACCTCGCTGGTGAGCCGGGTCGGGATGGATCTGATCAGTGATCCCGACACCGCTGTGCTCGCAATGCTGCTGGCGGCCTGAATCTTTCGCTTGGATCGGGGTCGGCGAACGGCTGGCAACGGGTCCGCGTGCGACTGAAATCAGGGAAACCGAACTATCCCCGCCGCATACCCAAACTTATTGTGCCCATTGAGATTTGGGTTACCAAGAGTTGGCATACCGGGAGCAACCGGGCTACTGTGGACAACAGCGAAGGGGAGTAGCCCGCAATCGCCCAGTCGACATACTGATCGTCCGCCGAAACTCGGTGCGGTCCGGCTGTGCGAACCGGCCAGCACCGGTGGGCGAGACCTTCGGCCACGAACCGATCCGTAGACCGGTGTGGCTGGAGGCGCACCCGTCTTTCAGCCGCAGGCCGGAGTATTTTCCTGGGAGCTGACTCATGATCGCTACGATCCTGCTGAGCTTCGGCGTGCTCTTCCTCGCCGAACTTGGCGACAAATCGCAACTCATGGCGCTGACCTTCTCGCTGCGCTACCGCTGGTGGGTGGTGCTGGCAGGCATCAGCGTCGCCAGCGTGGCCGTGAACCTCATCGCTGCGGGCGTCGGCCATTTCCTCGGCACCGCGCTTCCCGCGAACGCCATCGCCGTCGTCACCGCGCTCACCCTGCTCGTGGTCGGCCTCTGGACGCTGCGCGACGCACTGACCAGCACTGACGACTCCGAAGAAGCTCCCGCGCCGCCGAGCGCACGCAACGCCTTGCTGGTCGTCATCTCCGCATTCGCCCTCGCCGAACTCGGCGACCGCACCATGTTCGCCGCCGCCGCCCTCGCCTCCAGCAACAACTGGCTGGCCGTCTGGATCGGCTCGGTCGCCGGCATGGTCGCCGCGGGTGGACTGGCGATCCTGGTCGGCAGGATCGCGGGCAAGCACCTGCCCGAGCGCGGCATCGCCATCGCTTCGGGCCTGCTGTTCCTGTTCTTCGCGGGCAAAACCGTGCTCGACGCGTTCGTGCCCGCGCTGGGTGGTTGGGGTTCGGTGGGGGTCGCCGTGATCGCACCCGCGCTGGTCGGCGTCGGTGTCGCCGTCTGGCGCAAGGGCGTGAAGTCCGCCGACCGCGAGCTCGCCGACATCGCGGGCTGAGGACGCGAAGCGGAGCTGGCGAGGGAGGGCGCTCGTCATTCCCCGACCTCGGGTTGAGCGAAGGCGTTGCCGTAGAGCGTGCCGGAGCGCTCGGCCAGTGCGATCAGCTGATCCTTGATGCCGCGCAGACTGTCCGGGTCGTCGGCGGCGATCCGGCCGGTGACCATGGCGCCGATGGCGGCGGCCAGGGTCGCACAGGCGAACTGCTGCTCCTCGGATTCGGCGCCGAGCATGGTGGCAACCACCTCGACGAACCGATGCTGCAAGGCCATCCGCGCCTCGATCGCCGACGGGCCGACCGCGTAGACCTCCACCAGGAACAGGCGGGCCGAGGCCGGGTCGTCGATCATGTGGTCGAAGTAGGCGGTGAGGATGCGGTCCATTCTGGTGAGCGCGTCGGCGTCGGCGCAGTCGGCGATCACCGTCTGGAGTTTCTCGGCCAGCGCGCCCGACACCCGATCGAAGGCCGCGTTGAAGCAGTCCGCTTTCGAGCGGAACAACTCGTAGAACGTTTCCCGTGAAACCCCGGCCCGCTTGAGCACGGCCGCGACCGGCGTGCCGACGTAGCCGCCAACGGTCATCGCCTCGCCCATCGCGACGAGAATGCGCTCACGCTGAGAGGCGATGACCTCTTCCCGCGGCAGGTGGTGCCTGCCACGCGGAAGTTGTTGCCGCAGTGTCGAATCGCTCATGCTTGCCGTTCCATTCTGCGGGGTCGGGCCGGCTGTTCGGTGGTGAAGGGGGCGTCCTCGGTACGGGCGATATCGATGGCGCGGGCCAGGCGGTCGCCCTGCACCCGCTGCACGACCAGCTGGGCCAGTGGCCGAAACGGCCGGACCAACGCAACCCACCAGGGTGAGACGACGGTTTTGCGTCGTCGCGCGATGGCGCGTTCCAGCGCTTCGACCGCGGGTCCGACCGGTGAGATCCCGGTCAGGCTGGTCTCCCCCAGCACGGTGCGCGCGGCGGCGGTGCCGAATCCGCGCACCGTCATGTCGGTATCGATCCCGGCGAAATAGCTGACCCCCACCTTCGCCCCGCTCGACCGCAGTTCCGCGCGCAGCGTGGCGCCGAGCGAGGCCACCGCCGCCGCTGAGGCGCTGTAGGCCCCGCCGAGCGGCAACTGCACAGACGTGGAGATCGACGACATCATCAGCACATACCCGCCCGGATGCGAAAGATGCGCGCCCGCCGCCGACACCGTGTAGGCGACCCCGAGCACATTCACCGCGAGGGTCTCCTCGAGCACCGACGGATCCCCGCCGATCATCGCCATCTGCTTGGCGACCCCCGCATTGGCCACCAGCACATCGAGCCCGCCGAGTTCGGCGACCAGCGCCTCGACCACCCGCTCGACCTGCGCCCGATCGGCCACATCGCAATACCGCCACGGCACACCGCCGCATTCCGCGGCCACTTCGGCGAGCAGTTCCGGTTCGAGCCCGAGCAGGGCGACATGGGCGCCGCGAGCGGCCAATCGCCGAGCCAGCGCGGCACCGATCCCACGTGCGGCCCCGGTGATCAGGACCTTGCGTCCGGCCACGGAAGGACCGGCGAACGATCTCATGGCGGCACGCTACCACCGGCAAACACCGGTGTTCACGACGATTTCCATACTGCCCGATATGGGTGTTCCAGACCACACCCCCACGCGCTAAGGTGCCCCTATTGGCAAGCGGCACAATAAGCCGCGACCCATAGAGTTCTAGGCGTACCCCGCCCAGCGAACAACTGGGGTGCGACGAAGGAGCACGTTCTCGGCGCGCCTCCGCCTCTGGACTGACCGAAGGGTGCAACAAAGGAGTACCCGTACGGAGGGAAGAGGCGGAGTCAATCGCCGAGAACAAGCGGCACCAGCCGCAAATAAACACAGAGAGGACCATCAGTGGAGATTTCGGGTTCCGCCGCCATTGTCACCGGAGGCGCGTCCGGCCTCGGTGCCGCCACCGCCAAGCGGCTCGCCGACGCGGGCGCCACCGTCTTCGGCCTGGATGTCCCCCAGTCCATCGAGCGCGCGGGCGACAACGTCCCCGCCGGCGTCACCCTGATCGCGGCCGACGTGACCAGCGGTGACGAGGTCGCCGCGGCGATCGCCACGATCACCGAGGGCCCGGCGCCGCTGCGCATCGTGGTCAACTGTGCCGGTGTCGGCTGGGCTGGTCGCATCCTGTCCAAGAACGGCCCGCACGACCTGGAGCTGTTCCGCACCGTCATCACCGTGAACCTGCTCGGCACGTTCAACGTGATGCGCCTGGCCGCCGACGTCATCGCCAAGACCGAGCCGGTCGACGAGTACGGCCAGCGCGGCGTGGTCATCAACACCGCCTCGGTCGCGGCCTTCGAAGGCCAGGTCGGCCAGATCGCCTACTCCGCCTCCAAGGGCGGCGTCCACGCCATGACCGTCCCCGCCGCCCGCGACCTCGCGCAGTTCGGCATCCGCGTCAACACCATCGCCCCCGGCATCATCGACACCCCGATGCTCGCCGGCGTCACCCCCGAATACCGCGCAGGCCTCGAAGCCGGCGTCCCCTTCCCGTCGCGCCTCGGCCGCCCCGACGAGTACGCCCAGCTCGTCGAGTACATCGCGAGCCACGACTACCTCAACGGCGAGACCATCCGCATGGACGGCGCGCTGCGCATGGCCCCGCGCTAGAAGTCGCCTATTCGACGGCGTCTTGCTCACCGAGCAAGGCGCCGTTCGTCTTTCGTCGACGCACCCGCATGGCTGCCAGGTGAATCGCCTCGCGAATGATCTCGACCTCGACGGCACGGGAGCTGGCTGCCTCCTTGATGATGGCAAGATCCTGCGCCTCGACATACACCACCACGCACTGCAATGTCATGCCAGCATGCTACCCAGTTCATAACTAGTTCTGATATCGTCAGAACATGAGTGTGACGGCGAAATGGTCCGACTTCCTACGAGACCCGAATCGGATCGTCGAGGAGATGGAAGCGAATGGGGATGTGATCCTCGTTCGCCGTTCAGCGCCTTCCGTGCGGCTCTCAAACGCCGAAGTCTCTGCTGCGAGCAACGACACACTGTCCGCGATCATGCAACTGCTGGCCGTCACGCTCGATGACGAGATGCTGGATCGCATGGTCGATCGCCTCGCCCTGGTCTTTCCGTGGATCGAACTGCTGCCCGGTGCCTCTCGGGTCGAGTTCGTGGGCGAATTCCTCAGCTTGGCTCGGGGCGGGTTGGCCGTCGGTCGCGTCGACCGACTCGGCACAACGCTCGAAGCCTGGAAAGAGACTGCCCGCGCCTACGCCGACCCCCAGATCAGCGTCGACGGGTCCGACCTGCACTACCTGGAAACTCCAGAGCCGACACCGGCTCCGGAGGCGCGCGGGTGAGCAGGAAAACCGATGTACCTCGACCGAGCGCTGTATGACGGCGCACCCCAAGGGGACCGACTAGCTCGGTCAGACTGGGCGGGTGAAGGTGACCAGGGAGCGGCCCGGGCCGTTGTAGTCGGGGATGGGGCCGGTGACGGTGAAGCCGAGGCTGCGGTGGAAGTCGATCGAGGTGTAGTTGGCGGGGGATGTTATCGCGGTGACGGTGGTGCGGTTGTCGGAGCGGGCGATGGTGAAGAAGGTTGTGTAGAGGGTTCGGCCGAGGCCGGATTTGCGGGCGTCGGGGCGGACGGCGACGAAGTGGATGTAGGCGGTGTATGGGTCGGAGGGTGAGCCGAAACCGACCAGGAAGCCCGACATTCCGTTGTCGTCGGAGGCGATGAGGCTGGTGCGGTGGAAGTGGTCGAGGAACATCCTCGGGAGGTTGTGGACGGCGGCTCGGCCCCACCAGTTGTCGACTACGCCGATGATTGTGTCGTAGTCGTCGGGTCTTGCCCGACGAATTTCGTGCCCCACCATCTCCCCATGGTGACACCGTTCCGCCTCCCCGCGACTTTTACCGGTCGCAGGGAGGCGGGAAGGTCAGTTGCCGGGCCGCCGGTCGAGATGTGGTGGCGTGATGGACGTTCCCGGTGAGTTACCCATGTTCTCGCGAAATCAGTTGTTCTTTCAGACCGTGCGGGTGAGCCGTTCGGTGAGCAACTGGGCGAAGCGGGCGGGGTCCTTGAGTTCGCCGCCCTCGGCGAGAACCGCTGTGCCGTAGAGAAGTTCGGCGGTTTCGGCGAGTTCGGGGACCTTGCCTTCGTCGACGTCGGACTTGCGGGCGTCGTAGGCGTCGCGCAGGCCCGTCACCAGGGGGTGGGTCGGGTTGAGCTCGAGGATGCGCTTGGACTCCGGCAGGGCCTGGCCCGAGGCACGGTACATGCGCTCGAGCATGGGGGTGAAGTCGTAGACGTCACCGACCAGGCAGGCGGGCGAGGTGGTGAGGCGGTTGGTGAGGCGGACCTCCTTGGCCACCTCGGTCAATGTGGCGCCGAGCCAACCGAGCAGGTCGCCGAAGTCCTTGTCCTGCTGTTCGCGCAGGGCTTCGGTTTCCTTCTTCTCGTCCTCGGTCTCCAGGTCTACCTCGCCCTTGGCGATGGACTGGAACTTCTTGCCCTGGAAATCAGGGACCGAGCCGACCCACATCTCGTCGACGGGATCGGTGAGGATCAGCACCTCGCGGCCCTTGGCCGTGAAGGCCTCCAGGTGCGGCGAGTTCTCCACCTGCGCACGACTTTCGCCGGTCATGTAGTAGATCGAGTCCTGCCCGTCCGTCATCCGCTCCACGTACTGCGCGAGCGTGGTGAGCTCGGACTCCGAGGCGGTGGAGGCGAAAGACGAGACGGTGAGCAGGGTTTCGCGATTGTCGGTGTCGGAGAGCAAGCCCTCCTTGAGGACTCGGCCGAACTGCGCCCAGAAGGTCTGGTACCTGGTCTGATCCTCGGCGCCCTGCATGTCCTTGACCGTCGAGAGCACCTTCTTCACCAGGCGCTTGCGGATCATCTGGATCTGGCGGTCCTGCTGGAGGATCTCGCGCGAGACATTGAGCGAAAGATCCTGCGCGTCGACGACTCCCTTGACGAAGCGCAGGTACTCCGGCATCAGCTCTTCGCAGTTGTCCATGATGAACACCCGGCGCACGTAGAGCTGCACACCGCGCTTGTGCTCACGGGTGAACAGGTCGAACGGCGCGATCGACGGAATGAACAGCAGCGCTTGATATTCGAAGGTGCCTTCGGCCTTCATCGGGATGATCTCGAGCGGCTCATCCCAGGCGTGCGAGACGTGGTGGTAGAACTCCTTGTACTCCTCCTCGCTCACCTCGCTGCGCGGCCGCGTCCACAACGCCTTCTGCGAGTTGAGGATCTGGTCCTCGACAATGGTCTTGTCGACCTTGTCCTCACCCTCCCCCTCGGTCACCGTGCGCTCGACCTGCATGCGGATCGGCCAGGCGATGAAGTCGGAGTACTTGCGCACGATCTCGCGCAGCTTCCATTCCTGCGTGTAGTCGAACAGGTGATCGTCTTCGTCGGCAGGCTTGAGCTCGAGGGTCACCGAGGTGCCCTGCGGTGCGTCGGCGACGGTGTCGATGGAGTAGGTGGAGCTGCCCGCGGCGGCCTCCCAGCGGGTGCCTTCGGTCTCGCCTGCCTTGCGGGTGGTGAGGACGACCCGGTCGGCGACCATGAAGGTGGAATAGAAACCGATGCCGAACTGGCCGATCAGCTCCTCGGCGGCGGCATCGGACTTGGCCTCGGTCAGCTTGCGGCGCAGGTCGGCGGTGCCGGATTTGGCGAGGGTGCCGATCAGGTCGATCACTTCGGCGCGCGACATACCGATGCCGTTGTCGCGGACGGTCAGGACGCGCTTTTCCTGGTCGACGTCCAGCTCGATGTGCAGGTCGGCGGTGTCTGCTACCAGGTCTTTGTCCTGGAAGGCGGCCAGTTTGAGCTTATCGAGTGCGTCGGAAGCGTTCGAGATCAGCTCCCGGAGGAAGGTGTCTTTGTTGGAGTAGACCGAATGGATCATCAGCTCGAGGAGCTGGTGGGTTTCGGCCTGGAACTCGAGGGTTTCGACGTGCTGCTCAGTCACGCCCCCGATGGTATTACCGTCCGAAATCGGCCAGTGAGGGAACCTCGGCAACTGCCCGCTTCGACATCCACTCGCGCAGCACCTGGGTGGCGCGCACGTCGTCTTCGTTGTAGACGAACAGGCGGGTGCGCTGGGACATGTCGATGGCGTCGTCGTAGCCGACGGCGCGGCGGTACCAGCCCATCGACGCCTCGCCGCCCGCTTCCGGATCACGCCAGCCGAATCCGGCCACGGGCGCGATCTTCTTGAGTCCCTTGCCGTTCGGGCAGATGAACTGCTCGGTGACGGCCTGGAACATGTCGACCCATTCCTTGGAGTCGACGAACGCGCGCACTTCCTCGTGGGTCGGGACGCCGGAGCGGCCCGCGAATCGGCGGGCCGATTCGTAGAGCCACTTGTCCTCGGCGGTACGCGAATAGCAGTAGGCGGCAAAGGTTTTGCCCGCGGCGTGCGCTTCGGAACGACGCTCCATCAGCCAGGTCCAGAACTCGCCGAACGAGCGGCCCTCGTCCTCGGTGGGCAGCGGATCCCAGGTGACGAACGGGCGGTAGACGTCGTCGAGCAGGGTGCCCCACAGGTAGGCGCCGTCTTCCTGGTAACTCTCCAGGTCGACGTCGATCTCCACGTCGGCGCGACGCACGCTCACCTGCTCGAACCGGCGCACCAGCGGGGCACCCTCGATCCAGGCGCGGGCGGTGACGACGGTTTCGGCGAACGGTCCGTGCTGCCAATCGTCGGGGTCATCGCCCTCCCACGCGGCCAGTTCGTCGACCGTCTCGATCCCGTGCAGGCGCAGCACGTCGGCGCGCGAACCCGGTGCGACCAGGCTCACATCACGCATCTGCGTCAGCGTCGCCTCACAGCTGGCCTCGCCATCAGGTCCACGCACCCACCACGGGCACTGCCTGCACTCGGGCACCTTCGACGGTTGGGTCGGCAGTTCGCCGCGCACCACCGCGATACGGTCGGCGTAGCGCTGGTCGTAGTCGGCGAGCACGCTCGTCAGGTCGTGCACCAGGATGCGGTCGGCGACCAGGCCGATCGCGCCACCGATCAGGGCCGGACTGGCCATGCCGTAGCGCTGCAACATGCGGTACAGGTGGGCGAGGCGCTGCTGGTCGCGCGGCTGCGGACGTAGTTTCACGTGCTTGTCGCGGCGGGGCTGCCAGCGGAACAGGTCCGAGGTCAGCGGGTGGAAATCGGCCGGGTCGGGCCTGCGCGGGTCGGTGACCTTGTGGTTGACCACGATGATGGGGATATAGCCGCCGCGATCGTCGTCGCGCAGCAGGATCTCGACACCGCCACGTCGACCGGTATCGGCTTCCTGGGGCAGCAGTCCGCCCCAGATGCGGGGAGCGCCCGCCTCGATGGCGGCCATCGTCGCCGCGGCCTTGGCCCCACCACGCAATTGCGGGTCGATCACCACCCAGTCGGCGGGGGCGGCCGCGACCAGTTCGTCGCGGATCCTGGTGCGATGAGCGGTGGCGGCGTCGCGGCGCTGCTGCACGCCCGGATCCTCCCGAACCTCGGCGAGCACGCCCGGATTCTCGGCATCGAGGCGCAGCCGATGCCTGCAGCCGATCAGCGAGCGCGCGTCCAGGAAGGCGATGCGGAAATCCGCAGCGGAAGCGGGGACCGGGCTACGCACCGGCCCGCCGTCGAAGTCGTCCTCGGCTGCACGCACGCAAGCAGTATGGGCCTTACCCCCGACACAATGCCCAATCGCTACCCTGCGCCCACTACGCTACGAAGAACGGCAGGCCGCTCGGCGGTGCTGCCTCATGACTTGGCGAGCATGACGGAGGGCCTGATCCCATGGGGTTGTTCAGCAAGCGGAAGCGGCGGCCGAGCCGACGCGCTGAGGCGAAAGCACTCAAGCACAAAGCCGTGGTGGAGGCGAAGCTGGGCGCCAAGAACGAGCGCAAGGCAGCCAAGGCGGGCGAGCGCGTGAACCGCCGCACGGCCAAGGCGCAGGCACGCACGGCCGACAAGGTCGCCAAGGCACAGATCGCGACCCTGCAGGCCGAGGCGAAGGCCGCCGAGAAGGCCGCCGCGAAAGCCGACCGTGAACTCTTCAGCGCGAGCCAGATCCGCAAGTACATCGGGGTGGCCCGGGTCCTAATCCCCGTGCTCGCCCCGCTGGCCTACCGCGGCGCCACGATGGTGCGCGCGCAGCTCGACGCGCGCAAGGCGCAGCAGCTCGGGATCGGCATGGACCAGCTGAGCGAGTTCAGCGGGCACGGCGCTCGCCTGCAGGCCCGCATCACCAACACCGAGGAAGCCCTCGACAAGATCGCCGCCGACAAGGCGGGCGACGCAGGCACCGAGAAGTTCGTCGAAGCGGCCCGCTCGCGCATGGCCGACCTGAACGTGGCCGTGCGCACGGCCGAGCAGATGCCCGCCGCGCGTCGCAAGGCCGTGCACGCGTCGATCTCGGCCGAGCTGGCCGTGCTCGAGAACGACGTGCTCGCCCGCCTCGGCGTTCGCTGATCCTGCCGTGACCACGCCGCAGCTCACCTCCCGCTTACGCGGTGGTGGCTGCGGCGTACTCGTGGGCGGGCTGGCGGTGGCCGCGCACGGGATCGGCGGCGGCGGCGTGCCACGGTCGGCGGAAATCGCACTGCTGCTGCTGGTTTCGCTGACCGCCGGGATGTTCGCCCATGGCACCTGGCCACGCAGGCACTCGTACCGATTCGCGAAGGCACGTCGGCCCGCGGCGATGCGCACGACCGCCGCGTTGATCGGTGGTCAGTGGGCCGGGCACTTCGCGCTGTCGGCGACACTGGACCATCACGGACTACTGCACCCACCGAGTCTGCCGATGATCGCCGCGCACCTGGTGGCGGCGGGTGCTTGTGCCGCACTGATTCTCGTGGCCGAGCGGCTGTATCTCGTTGCGTCGAGCGTGGTTCGGGCTGTGCTCGGCCGTCCCTGCGCTGTTGTCCACCGAGCCGTCCGCTGGGTCGCCCCGCTCGCCGTCTGGCGCGGGGCTCGTCCGAAGGGTGCGCGATGTCCGCGCGCACCGCCGTTGCTCGCCTGATTCGCGACCCCTTCAGAATTCTTCGGACGACAAGGCATTCCATGCACAACTTCATCACCCGTAGCACCGGCACCGCCGCTCTCGCGGCGGGTTTGGTGCTCGCCGCCTGCGGTTCGGCGGCCGCGCACGTGACCGTCGACGCGCCGGGCGCCGCCCAGGGCAAGTACACCGTCGCCACCTTCAAGGTGCCGACCGAATCCGATACCGCGTCCACCACCGCGCTGCGCGTCAACGTGCCGAACCTGAAAAGTGTTCGGACCGAGCCGATACCGGGCTGGACGTCGAAGGTCGAACGCAATGACAAGGGCGAGACAGTCGCCGTCGCCTGGTCCGCCGATCCGGGTAACCCCGGCGTCGGGCCCGGCCAGTTCCAGCGGTTCGTGCTCTCGCTCGGGCCGCTGCCGACCCAGGACACCGTGAACTTCCCCACCCAGCAGACCTACAGCGACGGCAAGGTCGTGGCCTGGGACCAGCCCAGCACTGGTGGCGCCGAACCCGAACACCCCGCGCCGACGATCACGCTGACCGCGAAGGGCGGTGCCGAGGGCGGCCATCACCAGGTCGCTTCGGGCGAGACCGCCGAGTCGGAGACCGACACCGTGGCCCGCTGGATGGGCGGCGCGGGCCTTGCCCTCGGCTTGTTCGCGGCGGCCCTCGGCCTCGGCCTGGTGATGCGCTCCCGGCGGTCGTCGTGACACGCGCCCCGGCGATCGATCCACTCGCCGTTGGCGATTCATCGCGTCGGTCCCGGCGGATGCTCGTCGCGCTGTGCGCCGTGCTCTTCGCCTGCGTGTTCGCGGCGGCAGGCCCGGCGAGCGCGCATTCCGGCGCGGTGAGCAGCGTTCCCGAGAACGGCTCGACCATCGAGACCGGACCGGCGCGGGCCAGCGTCACCTTCAATGAGGAACTGCAGCAGAACTTTCCGTCACTGACCGTGGTCGGTCCGGACGGCAGGCTGTGGTCCAAAGGCACGGTGCTGGTCGAAGGACGAAGTGTCAGTGTGGAAGTGGGTGAGCTCGGGCCGGTCGGTGAGTACACGATCGCGTTCCGGGTCACCTCGGCCGACGGCCATCCGGTGAGCGGGACAAGGACTTTCACGCTCAGCAAGGCAGGTACCGGCACGCCGGGCGCACGCCCCGGTGAGGACAAGGCCGGCGACGGCGGCGACGGCGGTGTGCCCGTGTGGGTGTTCATCGTCGGCGGCGTGGTGCTGTTCGGCGCCGGCCTCGCGGTGGCGCTGCTCAGCGGCCGATCCGGTCGCAAGAAGTAGTCGACGATGACGACCGGTCGCCGGGTACCCGGTGTCGCGCTGCGGCAGTGGCGTGTCCTGGTGCCGGTCGTCGTCGCCGCGCTGGCCGGGGTGGTGCTGGCGTGGATACTGCGCCGGTCCGGCGGGTTCGCGTGGGTGGCTTTCGCGCGCGTGCTCGCCGACTGCGCGGGCGCGGTGGTGATCGGCCTCGCCGCGCTGCCCCGGCTCAACGACCGGCTGACGGTCACGTGGCGACCACTGGCCGCCCTCGCCGGTGTCTGGTTCGCCGCGGAGTTCACCGTGCTGTTGTGCGAGGCCGCCGAGATCGTCGGTGTCGCCGTGACCCAGCTCGACGCGGGCGATTTCCTCACCTTCCTCGGCCGGCTCAGCGGCGGCCAGATCGGCATCGCGATCCTGTTCTGCACCGGCGCGATCGCCTGCTACGCGGCACTGGCCTTCCGTCGGCCCGATACCGCGTCGGCCGATCTGGTGCTCGTGTTCGCGGCGGTCGCGCTGTCGCTGCGTCCGATCACCGGACACATGTCCCAGCAGATGTTCGGTTCGGTACTGGCCGCGATCCACGCGCTGGCCGCGGCCTGCTGGCTCGGCCTGCTGCTGGCCATGGTCCTGGTCCTGCGCACCCGCGGTGAATGGGCCGTAACTCTGCCCCGCTACTCCACGTTCGCCGCGCCCTTGGTGGGCATCATCGCGATCACCGGCCTGGTCAACGGGGTGGTGCGACTCGGCGGCATCACCCCGCTGCTGACCAGCGGCTACGGACGGATCCTGCTGGCCAAGCTCACCATCCTGTGCGGCCTCGTGGCACTGGGCTGGTGGTGGCGCCGAACCTGGGTCCGCAAGGCCGCCGACCACCGCGTCACGGCCGAGATCTCGCTGCGCAACGCGGCAGCCGAAGTGCTCGTGATGGCGGTGGCGTTCGGCCTGGCAGCGACGCTGGCGGTCACCGCATAGTCACCTCGGTCACGTTGCCATTTGACGCCGATAGGCACCGATTAGGCTGGCCCCATGACCGAAGTGAGGATTGTTGAGAACGGCGCCGCGCCCGCCGAGGCGGCGTTCGCGTTCATCAACGACTACCGCAATCTGCCGAAGTTCTGGTACGGCATCGAATCCTTCACGCCTGTCACCGCGCAGACCGATGGCGTCGGCGCGAAGTTCGACGGGAAGATGAAACTGGGCCCCGCGTCGCTGACCTCCCGCATCGAGGTCGTCGGCTGGGAAGAGGGCCGGTTGATCGCCACCAAGTCGATCAAGGGCATCGAGATCGTCTCGACCTTCAAGTTCATCCCAACGGGCGCGGACACCTGCACGGTCGACGCGCTCATCGACTTCTCCGTCGGTGGCGGCATCGCGGGCAAGATGCTCGGCAAGACCATCGAGCCGTTCGTGAAGATCGCTGTCAAGCACACCACCGACGCCCTCATCCGCGAGATCGAGAAGACCTACCGCGAACAGCAGGCCTGACATGAGCGGCGCGGCACCGGCGACGTTCACCCAGCGCACCGCCTACGAGCAGCGCCACGGGCGGGCCTGACACAATCTGATCATGACCGAATCAGCGAATGTTGTGGCCACCGCCGATCTGGCCGACGAGATCGGCCCCGAGATCCGTAGCTGCGATACGCAGTTCATCCAGTTCGGCGGCCGCGCCGAATTCGCGGGCCGGATCACCACGATCCGCTGCTTCCAGGACAACCTGCTGGTCAAGCAGACCCTGAGCGGGCCGGGCGAGGGCAAGGTGCTCGTCGTCGACGGCGGCGCGAGTGTGCACACCGCACTGGTCGGCGACATCATCGCCGGGCGTGGCGTGGACAACGGCTGGGCCGGCGTGATCGTCAACGGCGCTGTGCGTGACTCCGCGATCCTGCGCACCCTCGACATCGGGGTGAAGGCGCTGGGCACCAACCCGCGCAAGAGCACCCAAACCGGCACCGGCGAGCAAGACGTCCCTGTCGAATTCGGCGGCATCACCTTCGTCCCAGGCGAGATGCTCTACAGCGACTCCGACGGCGTAGTAGTGCGCGCCGAAGACTGAACCCAGCCCCATAACCGCACTACCAGCCACACCGTCAACCCCAGCTCCGCCATGACCGCACTACCAGCCCCGCACCAGCGACCCATAGGGAGCGGCGGCCACGAAGTGGCCGGTCCGCGGCCGGGTCGCCGGTTAGGCGCCGCGGAGATGCGACGAAGGAGCGATTCCGCGGCGCCTAACCGGCGGCCCCTCAGGGCCGCGGACACGCGCGCGCCAGCGCGCCAATAAACACTACTAACTCCCGGACACCCGCACCTTGTTCCCCGCGAGAACAACCACATCGCCGATCTCTAGCTGCCGACCCCGGCGTAACTCCACTTCGTCGTTGACGCGCACCAAACCCTGCGCGATCACCGTCTTGGCCTCGGAACCCGAATCGATCAGGTTGGCCAGTTTCAGGAATTGCCCGAGCCGGATGACAACGTCATCGATCGGCACATCAACTGGTTCCGACATGCGCTAATACTTACCCCGTGGCGCGAAACCGGTCACCACCGGCCCCGGCGTTGCCTGCGGTGACGAACACGCCGCAGTCACCCCGGTATGGATCCGGCTCGTTTGGACGCACACTGGATCGGTGACTCCCACACAGGCCGAGCAGCACCCGACCGTCGAGGACCGCACGCCGGTGCCCCATCGCGCGCACGGCAGGTTGTCCGAGGTACCGCACATCGCCGGATTGATCCTCGGGGTGTTCGCGGTGCTGTTGTTCCTGTGGAGCCTCTCGCCCAGCCTGCGGATCCTCACGCAGGCGCCGCGCCACTATGTCGACACCTACTATTTCGACGCCCCCGACACCAGCCTCGTGTGGGCGCTGGTGGTCGGCTTGCTCGCCGGGGCGACCGCGGCCCGCAAGCGGATCGCCTGGTGGCTGCTGGTCGGGTATCTGCTGCTGTACGCGGTGGCGAACATCCTGGAGTTCTTCGGCGAAGACGATGTCGACGCGCTGGTCGCCTTCATCGTGCACGCGGTGGTCATCGGGATACTGCTGGCCGCGCGTCAGGAGTTCTACACCCGGGTGCGGCCCGGCGCGCTGTGGAAGGCGCTCGGCGTGCTGGTGTCGGGGTTCGCGCTCGGCTGCCTGCTCGGCTGGGGACTGGTCGAGCTGTTCCCCGGTTCGCTGCCCGCGGGCGTGCAGCGTCCGCTGTGGGCGGTGTTTCGGGTCACCGCGGCCGTGCTGGTGAACAACGAGCACTTCGACGGGCATCCGCGGGCCTGGGTGAACTTCCTGCTCGGTCTGTTCGGCGCGATCGCGCTGCTGGCCGCGGTGATCGTGCTGCTGCGCTCGCAACGCGCCGACAACGCGATGACCGGTCTGGACGAGTCGGCCCTCCGCGGGCTGCTGGCGAGCAGCGATGTGGAGGACTCGCTCGGCTACTTCGCGACCCGCCGCGACAAGGCGGTGGTGTTCGCGCCGAACGGCAAGGCGGGGATCACCTATCGCGTCGAGTTGGGTGTGTGCCTGGCCAGTGGCGATCCGATCGGCCCGAAACAGGCCTGGCCGCAGGCAATTCAGGCGTGGCTGGAACTGGCCGACCGGTTCGGCTGGCAGCCCGCGGTGATGGGCGCGAGCGAGGTCGGTGCCACCGCGTACCGCAAGGCGGGACTGTCGGCGCTGCGGCTCGGCGACGAGGCGATCCTCGACACCCGCACGTTCTCGCTGGCGGGCCCGGAGATGAAGCAGGTTCGCCAGGCCGCGAACCGGTTGCGCAAGAACGGTTTCGGCGTGCGGGTGCGCAGGCACCGCGACATCCCCGCCGCCGAGTTCACCGAGATCGTCGCCCGCGCGGATGCCTGGCGCGACACCGAGACCGAGCGCGGCTTCTCGATGGCGCTGGGCCGCCTTGGTGATCCACTCGACGGTGACTGCCTGCTCGTCGAGGCCGTCGACCACGATGACCGCGTGCACGCCATGCTCTCACTTGTCCCGTGGGGCCGCACCGGCGTCTCGCTGGAGCTGATGCGCCGCGACCCACAGAGCCCGAACGGCGTGATGGAGCTGATGATCTCGCAGCTCGCCCTGAACTCCGACCAGTACGGCATCACCAAGG
The DNA here is from genome assembly GCF_052814245.1 of Nocardia sp. IBHARD005. Taxonomy (NCBI): domain Bacteria; kingdom Bacillati; phylum Actinomycetota; class Actinomycetes; order Mycobacteriales; family Nocardiaceae; genus Nocardia; species Nocardia sp. IBHARD005. The sequence goes on along the minus strand of NZ_CP199935.1, from coordinate 63,521 downwards.
TGTCGCTGAACTTCGCGGTGTTCCGTTCGGTGTTCGAGGAGGGTGGCCGGATCGGTGCCGGTCCGATCCTGCGGGCCTGGCGCGGTGTGCTGCTGTTCTTCTCGCGCTGGTGGCAGCTCGAGGCGCTGTACCGGTCGAATGTGAAGTACCACCCGCGCTGGGTGCCGCGATTCTTCCTGTTCGAGGAACGCAGGCAGCTGCCGCGGGTGGCGACGGCGAGCGGGCTGGCCGAAGGTTTCCTGCCGCGCATCGGCAAGGCGCCCGACGCGGGCGTGCACACCGGCACGAGGGCGGCCGTCCCCGCGACCGTCACCGGCCTGCACGCCGACGGCAGCGCGCCGGACACACCGGAGACCGACGACGCCGAGCAGGGTCCGCGCAGGCCGGAGCAGGTGCGAGTGCGGCTGGACAAACTCGACCGGCTCACCGCGGCCGGCATCGACCCCTATCCCGTGGCCTATCCGCCGACCCACGACATCGCCGAGGCGCGGCGCTGCCCCAAGGGCACCACGGTGCGCATCGCGGGCAGGCTCTTGCGGATTCGCGACTACGGTGGCGTGATCTTCGCGTTGGTGCGCGATTGGACCGGCGAGATCCAGTTGGTGATCGATCGCGAGCGGGTCGGCGCCGATCGCAGCAACGAGTTCACCGAATTCTTCGATCTCGGCGATCTCATCGAGGTGAGCGGGCAGATCGGCACCAGCCGCAAGGGTGAGCTCTCGCTGCTCGCGCAGGACTGGCGGATGAACGGCAAGTGCCTGCACCCGCTGCCCGACAAGTGGCGTGGCCTGGCCGATCAGGAGGCCAAGGTCCGGCAGCGCTATGTGGACATGGCGATCAATCCCGAGGCCCGCGAGGTGATGGCCAAGCGCAGCGCGGTACTGCATTCGCTGCGCGATTCCCTGTTCGTCTGGGGTTTTCTCGAGGTGGAGACGCCGATCCTGCAACAGGTGCACGGCGGCGCCAACGCGACCCCGTTCCGCACCCACATCAACGCCTACGATCTCGACCTCTACCTGCGCATCGCCCCCGAGCTGTACCTCAAACGGCTGTGCGTCGGTGGCATGGAGAAGGTGTTCGAGATCGGCCGGACCTTCCGCAACGAAGGCGTCGACTTCAGCCACAATCCCGAGTTCACGATCCTGGAAGCCTATGAGGCGCACAGCGATTACCTGCAGATGATGCACCTGTGCCGTCGGCTGATCCAGCACGCGGCGATGGCCGCCAACGGGGCCGAGGTGGCGTTGCGCCCCAACGACGACGGCGGCTACGACACCGTCGACATCTCGGGCGAGTGGCGGGTCAAGACCGTGCACGGCGCGGTCTCCGAGGCGATCGGCTCCGAGGTGACCGCGCGCACCGAGCTGACCCGGCTGCGCGAGCTGTGCGACGAGGCGGGCGTGGCCTACCAGCACGGCTGGGACGCGGGCCAGGTGGTGCTGGAAATGTATGAGCACCTGGTGGAATCGCAGACCACCTACCCCACCTTCTACCTGGACTTCCCCACCTCGGTCTCGCCGCTCACCCGCTCGCACCGCAGCATCGACGGGGTGACCGAGCGCTGGGATCTGGTGGCCTGGGGCGTCGAATTGGGTACTGCCTACAGCGAACTCACCGACCCGGTGGAACAGCGGCGCAGACTCACCGAGCAGTCGATGCTGGCCGCGGGCGGCGACCCGGAGGCGATGGAACTCGACGAGGACTTCCTGACCGCACTCGAACACGCGATGCCGCCCACCGGTGGCCTCGGGATGGGGGTGGACCGGGTGGTCATGCTGATCACCGGACGCAGCATCCGCGAGACACTGCCGTTCCCGTTGGTGAAACCGCGGTGAAAACGGGACCGAAAGCCGCAGCGAGACCGCTAGTCTCGGAGTTGCGGCACCGGGAGGATGTCGGGCAACCAACACATCGGATGGGGATTACATGTATCTGGACTTGCTGACCACGGCCGCGCTCGTCGATCCGCACATGCTCACCAGCAGCTTCGACACCCTGGCGAGTTCGGACGCTGTCAACACCGCGATGGAACTCGCGGCGAAGAAGAAAAAGAAGAACAGCACTTTCCTGATCATCGGCGGCATCTGCTGCCTGGTCATCGTGGTGCTGATCGTCGGCGGCATCTACCTGCTCAAGAACAAGAAGAAGGGCGACCAGCCGCCGCACAACGGTGGTCAGCCGCCGTTCAACGGCCCGCAGGGTGGTCAGCCGCCTTACGGCCAGCCGCCTTACGGCCAGTCCTGACCTGACCGAGGACTCGCGGCGATACCCTTCGACGAGCCATCCCGCGAGTCCTCGAGCGAACGTGTAGCTCTCCACGACCGGGCTGTTCCCGCTGTTGCGGATACGGCAGAGTGTGTGGGCGTGCAGCTGATACTCGTGCGTCATGCCCAACCCGAACGCGTAGTCGGTGACACCGCCGCCGCGGACCCCGGCCTCACCGAGATCGGCAGACTCCAAGCCGACCGCGTCCCCGCCGCGCTCGCCGCCCACGACATCACCCGCGTAGTCAGCAGCCCCCAGCGCCGCGCCCGCGACACCGCACTCCCCACCGCGACCGCCCGCGACCTGCCCGTCGACATCATCGACGACCTGGCCGAGTACGACCGCGACCTCCCCGCCTACATCCCCATCGAGGACGCGAAAACCGAGTTCGCCGACGCCTACGCCCGCATCAAAGCAGGCCACCTCCCCGACCAGATCGACGGCCCGGCCTTCACCGCCCGAGTACTGGCCGCGGTCGAGAATCTCGTAGCCACCACCGCACCCGCGGACACCGTCGTAGCCTTCGCCCACGGCGGCGTCATCAATGTCCTCCTGGCCGACATCCTCGCCCTCCCCCGCCCGCTCACCTTCCCCATCGACTACTGCTCGATCACCCGAATCCTGTATTCCCGCACCGGCACCCGCACAGCCGCCACCATCAACGAAAACGGCCACGTCTGGAACCTGCTCCCGAGATCGCTGTCGCGAACCACACCCTAGCTCCGCCACGACCACACTCGTGCACCCCAATGCCCCAGCCTTACCGCACGAACAGCCACACCCCACACCCCAAATCCGCCGCACCCACACCCCCAACCACACCCCACACCCCAGGTCCGCCGCACCCACACCCCCAACCACACCCCACACCCCAGGTCCGCCGCACCCACACCCCCAACCACACCCCAGGTCCGCCATGACCGCACCCCCAGCCCCGCACTCCCGACCCCTGGGGAGGGACGGCCACGAAGTGGCCGGTCCGCGGCCGGGTCGCCGGTTAGGCGCCGCGGAGATGCGACGAAGGAGCGATTCCGCGGCGCCTAACCGGCGGCCCCTCAGGGCCGCGGACACGCGCGCGCCAGCGCGCCAACAAACAGAGAGCCCGGCACCGCCGAAGCGATACCGGGCCCTCACCGAACGACTCAGGCCTGCTGAGCGATCCAGTTGTGCATCCAGGAGATGGCGGTCTGCCCGCCACCCACCGAGTAACTGCCGTACAGGGTGTGCGCCTGCGAGCGGTAGAACTGCTCCAGATCCTTGGCCCGCTTCTGGTTGGCCGCGTCGGTCAGCTGCGCCCCCAGCGTCGGGATACCACCGAGCGACATCAGGTCGTTCACGATCGCGCCTGCCTCGAGCTGGTAGCGCCACAGGTTGGCCGGGTTCGCATCCGAACTCTGGGCCAGGAACCCCGCGAACCGGGTCACGAAGTCGTCGGTGGCGGTCGCGCAGTACAGATCCTCGACCGCGCAGACGGTGCGCGTGCGGTCGCTCAGCCAACCGAACCCACCCGGCCGAGCACCACCGGCACCGGCGCCCGCGGCGAACGGGCCGACCTGGATATCGGTCGGCGAACGGCGCGGATCGGAGATGAGGCCGACGGCGGCGATCCGGTCCTGCGGGATCGGGCTGATGCCCGTGCCGATCTCGGCGGCCAGATCGCCTGCGGCGTCGGCACCCTGGCTGTAGCCGACGATGGCGGCCCTGGTGTTGCCGCAGGAGGCAAGCTTGGCGCTGATCAGGCCGCGGGCGGCGTCGACCGCCTGCTTCTTGGAGTTGCCGTAGACATCGCCCTCCCAGGGGAACGCGGTGGCGGCATAGGTGACGTAGTCGACATCGGTGTTTCTCGGTAGACCGTTGGTGACACCGGCGAGCATGCCGGGTCCAGGGTCCTTCTCGTGGCCGGTTTCCCAGGTGCCTGGAATGGCGACCACGTACAGACTCGGGCAGGCGGGCGCCGCGTTCGCGCTCGTGCTGCCGACAACAATTCCGGACATCATCGCCGCGGACGCTCCCAGAGCCGCGACAACCTTCTTCAACTGCATACCGCTCCAGTTCACCCTTGCTCGTCGATGTGAGAGCAACCCCGATTACGGACGTTGTGGCCCCAGACCTCGCCGCGAATCACAATAGGCGTCCGAGCCATCCCATGCCACACGACCTCTCGATCTGGTGACTGTTCGCTCGCGAAACTCACACCTCCAGGTCTTCTTCGATGCCCTTGAGCTTGTGCCGCGCCAGCGCCAGATTGGCCCGGCCGCGATCGAGGGCGAGGTAGAGGAACAGCCCTTTGGACTTGCGCCCCGTCATCGGGCGGATCAAGTGGTACTGCGTCCCGAGGGTGATGAGGATGTCCTCGATGTCCTCGTTGAGGCCGAGCTGCTCGATGGTCCGCATCTTCGCCCGCACCACCTCGGTGTTGCCCGCCGCGGCGACCTGCAGGTCGAGCGCCTTGGTGCTGCTGAGCATTCCGAGCGCCATCCCGCTGCTGTAGTCGACGATCGCGGCGCCGACCGCGCCGTCGATCACCATCATGTCCTTCAGAGCCAGATCCATATTCGACATGTCGTGCCTTTCATTCGTCGATCTTCACCTGGTCGTTCCCAGGCGAGTGCGCCGCCGCCAGATGGCCGGCGATGGCGCGAGCTACCGGTCGCGACTCCAGATGGAGCCGACCGACATTCACTTCGGGTCCGGCGAGCACGGTCAGCGAGGTGTAGCCTGCGGCGTAGATCACCACCTGCCCCTCGGTTCCGTGCACGACGACCTCGCTGAAACCGCCGCCGTGCGCGGTGTTCGCCAGCCGGTACGACAGCGACAACTGCGCGGCCGACAGCGCGGCCATGCCCGCGGGTTCCAGATGAGCGGGCAGGTCGTGTTCGATCAGCAGTCCGTCGCTGGACGCCACCAGTGACCCCGTGAGCTGAGGTAGCCGCTCGCGCAACGACTTCAGTTCGCCGAGCACAGCCGGATAGTGTTCGGGCACCCTGGGTTCGGGTGCGGTCATCGCCACCTTGGTCAACCTTCCCCTCCATTCACCGAGCAGTTTCTTCCGCACGGTCACGCAAGCTCCTCCAACGCCGCCCTGAGCCGGATGAGTGTTTCGCGGTCGAGGGGTTGCCAGCGTTCGGGTTCGGCTGTGCCTGCCTTGGTTCCGCGGTGCCGGGCGGTCGCGGTCGCTTCCTCGTCGATCGCGTGCCTGCCCTGTCGTGCACCCGTCTCCTGCTGGAGACGGGTCGGTCCCGCGCTGCCGGGAATGCGTTTGGGCAGCGCGGGCACGGATGTTGTCGACAGTGTCGAGGTTCGGTGGCCGGCCGGGTCCGGCGCGAGGGCGAGGTGGCGCCCGCGCTGTGGTTGTTCGGTCCGGACGGGCTCCGGTGCTTCGATCAGGCCCGCTGTGGTCAGGTCGCGGACAGCGACGAGGCAGCCGTAGGTGGTGCGGCCCAATTCGCGCGCGATGTCGGCGATGCTGCGGCGGGTATCGGCGGCTGCCAGGACTTCGGCCTGACTTCCGGTGAGTACCACCTGGTTTCGCTTGATGCGGCGGGCCGGTACCACCGGGACCATCGTGACGAGGTCGGCCGTCCATGGACCGTAGTCGTTGTCGTTGCGGCGTTCGCATTCGTGGACAAGTGCGCGCGGGGCGATGTGGCAGACCGGGGCAAGCCAATGTTCGGGTGTCGGGCGGAATTCCGGCTCGCCGGCGGAGGCCAGCAAAAAGTAGGCAGCGTCGAACACCGACAGCAGCGCAAGGGTTTCCAGTCGCGGTTGATCCAGCAACTGCCCCGGGTCGCCCGCGCCCGCGCGGCGCCAATCCTCCGCCGAAGCCAGGCCCGCTTCGACCACCAGCCGGTCGAGTCCGATCGTGCGCCCGCAACCGACCGAGGCGATAGTGCCACGGACCAAATGGAATTCGCCATCGCCCGCGCGTAATACTCCGGTCGAACCTTCTTCGCCGAGCCGATGCAATTCATCGGCGAGCGCGACACTCATCGATCCCCGCCCGTCAGTTCTGCCAGTGCCGACCTGAGCTGATAGCGCGCCATGCCGAGATTTCCTGTGCCGCCGTCGAATACGACATGCATGAACAATCTGCCGTCGAAGTCGCCGTCGACCAGGTGTAGGAGGTGAAACCCGCTGGTCCGGCACACCACGATCTCGGTGAGGTCGTCATCGGCACGCCCCAATGCCGAGCACCCGAGCGCGGCCCGCACCACATCGGTGGTTCCCGCCGCGTCCTCGTGTTCGTCGACGCCCTGATGCTCCCCGGCATTGGCGACAGCCAACCCGCTCGCCCCGTCCACGAGCGTCACACTGCGCGCCCCGGGAATATCCATGATGCGTTTGAGACACCCATCAAGAGAATTCACCGAGCCCCCGACCGTCATCGACTACTGATCGAAACGAGACGCTATACCCCTCCGCTAACCTTCGCATCTTGAACGCCGGAAAATTGCTGCCGCCCAATATGTTTGCTGATGGTTGCTGGAAAACCGCTCGGTATCAATACTTTTCAGTAACTTCGGCGCCCGTTCGCTGTATACCGCTATAACAGGTGATCACTCGCCTATTTCACCGGCCAGCGATCATCGCGCGAACATCGGAAACGGCTTCTTCGCAGACCTCGCTGTATTTTTGGAGCGCTGGCGCGCTCGAGCGGGGCCCCGGAGGCCCCGATCTTCCCTCCCTCCGGGCACTCCTTCGTCGCACCCTCCGGTCAGTCCAGATCGGGGCGGGCCCCTTTGGGTAGAGACATACGGTGTTTGCCTGTCCCGGTGTCGGGCGGAGGCTTGCCCCGCGGAGCGGTTCGACAGGTGTGATCAGCCGGCGGCGCGGCGGTACCAGGATTCCGCTTCGCGGTGGGCGCCTTGGGATTCCAGCAGGGCCGCGAGGTTGGCCATGGCACGTGGGTGGCCGAGGTCGGCCGCGCGGCGGAAGCAGCGGCGGGCCTCGGTGGTGGCGCCGCGGCGGCGCAGCAGGATGCCGAGATTGTTGACGGCGTCGATGTCGCCGTGGTCGGCGGCCTCGCCGTACCAGGCTTCGGCGTCGTCGAGGCGGTGCTGGTCCTCGAACAGCCGGGCGAGGTTGTACATGGCGTCGACGTGGCCCGCTATGGCGGCGTGGTGGTACCAGGTTTCGGCATCGCGGCGGTCGCCACACTGGTAGAGCATGGTGGCCAGGTTGAACATCGCGTTGCAGTTGCCCGCGGCGGCCGCACGGCGGTACCAGGATTCGGCCTCGTCGAGTTCACCGAACTGATCGAGCAGCACGGCGAGGTTGTTCATCGACCGCGTATGTCCCGCGGCGGCAGCGCGCCGGAACCAGTGCTCGGCAGCCTCGAAATCGCTGTGGTCGTGGTAGAAGTGGGCGAGATTGTGCATGGCGGTACCGTCACCACGCTCTGCGGCGTGGCGCAGGTTCGCCAACGCTTCCGGCGGCAACGGCACAGCTCCCCCTCGGATCTCCCGTACACCTCGATACGGAAAGTCTATGTGCTGCACGGGAGATCAGCCACGCCGTTTCCCGACGTACCGAACACCTTGCACCCCTTACCCGTTCACCCCTTACGCATATTTCCCGCAAACCCGCAGGTATCCGGCAGGGCGGCCGGATTCGCGGCGACTGCGGCGTGTGTGGGGGGAATGACAAAGATCCGCTCGGTCGTCAGCGATCGACTACAGCAATGGGATGGGGGCCGAAGTCCCGTTGTCGAGTGGAGCGCATACTCATCCACCTGCGATCGGGATGGACCACACCCACGCTGTCGCCATCAGCGCGATGCCCACCAACGCGCCAGGAACCATGGGGCGGCAGGCGATCCACGCCCTCGCCGAGATGACAATTCCGGTCACCGCGCCCGAGATCGTGCCGCCGATCAGGATGGTGAAGCCGAGGGCTCGGTCAGCGGAACAGCTCGGGTGAACGCTGCACCTGTCGAGAATGTCGGCCAGCAGTACGACGGTGAGCATCGACACCAGTGAAAGGCAGATTGCGACGAAGGACAACACAGCGGTGATGATGATGTCAGCGACGACGATCACGCGCTTGCGGTTGGACACCCTCACCATCCACACCCGTCGACGCGCACCTCTACGACCAGCATGGAGCCGGACTGCACCGCCGCACGTTGCTCGGCCGTCAGAACATCTGCGAGGTTTTTGCTCCGCAGAACAGACTGGCGCACCAGCGGTTTCGTATCAAGAACTACGGAAACTCCGCAGCCATCCGCGCGGTGACCGCGCGCCAGCACAACCCACGTCCGCGACGGAGTCACGTCTGGTGCGGCGGGCTCGACGGCAATCCGAGCCGACGGGATCGTCGGCACCGCGACAGCTGCCAGTACACCTGACTCCGGCGGCGGGCCGATGAAGAAGGCAACCGCGGCAGACGGGTTGTCCCCACGGGATTCATCGACGACACCGGCTAGCGTGAAACGCTCGACCGACGCTGCTTCGGCGAGCTGCCTCGCCTCGCTCGGAGCGTTCCGCCAGACATACAACCGGTAGCAGCCGAGGCCGAAAAGCCCTGCGAGCACGAGCGATACCACGACGGCACGCCCCCACCGAACTCCCATCGATGCCCCCTGTCACACGCGATCCTAGACGTTCGTCCGTTGATTCTGCGTGCGAGCGAGTTCGGCGACCAGCACAAGAAGGCGCCCGCGGGCTCGAAAGCCTGCGGGCGCCTTGTTCGTTCAGCGATCAGCGCTGGGCGACAGCTGTCGGGGGGATCGGCGCGGGGAGCGCGGTCTCGCCCTCGAGGTACTTGTCGACGGCCGACGCGGCGGCGCGGCCCTCGGCGATGGCCCAGACGATCAGGGACTGGCCACGGCCCATGTCACCGGCGACGAAGACGCCGGGGATGTTGGTGGCCCAGCTCTTGTCGCGCTGGACGTTGCCGCGACCGTCGTAGCCGACGCCGAGATCGGTGAGCAGGCCCGGCTTCTGCGGGCCGACGAAGCCCATGGCCAGCAGAACCAGGTCGGCTTCGAGGGTGAAGTCGGTGCCCTCGACCTTCTCGAAGCGGCCGTTGGCCATCTTGACCTCATGGGCGTCGAGGCCGGTGACCTTGCCGTCCTTGCCGACGAAACGCTCGGTGTTCACCGAGAACAGACGTTCGCCGCCCTCTTCGTGTGCCGAGGCGACCCGGTACATGAGCGGGTAGGTCGGCCACGGGGTCGAGCCCGCGCGCTCCTCGGGAGGACGCGGCATGATCTCGAACTGGTGCACCGACTCGGCGCCGTGGCGGTGCGAGGTGCCGAGGCAGTCGGCGCCGGTGTCGCCACCACCGATGATGATGACCTTCTTGCCCTTGGCGTGGATCGGCGGCAGGCCGTCGGAGTCGGCGATGTCGTCACCGAGCTGCACCCGGTTCGACAGCGGCAGGAACTCCATCGCCTGGTGGATGCCGTCGAGCTCGCGCCCGGGGATCGGCAGGTCGCGGGCGATGGTGGCGCCACCGGCCAGCACGATCGCATCGTATCGCTCACGCAGCTGCTCGGCGGTGATGTCGACACCGACATTGACGCCGGCCTTGAAGATGGTGCCTTCGGCTTCCATCTGGGCCAGACGACGGTCGATGACCGACTTCTCCATCTTGAATTCCGGGATGCCGTAGCGCATCAGGCCGCCGATGCGGTCGTCACGCTCGAACACGGTCACAGTGTGACCGGCGCGAGTGAGCTGCTGGGCGGCGGCGAGACCGGCCGGACCCGAGCCGACGACGGCGATCTTCTTGCCGGTCAGGCGAGTGGGATACACCGGGGTGACCCAGCCCTCGTCGAAGGCGTTCTCGACGAGCTCGACCTCGACCTGCTTGATCGTGACCGGCTGCTGGTTGATGCCGAGCACGCAGGACGCCTCACACGGAGCCGGGCACAGGCGGCCGGTGAACTCCGGGAAGTTGTTGGTGGCGTGCAGGCGGTCGATGCCGTCGCGCCACGCACCCTTGTAGACCAGGTCGTTCCATTCGGGAATCAGGTTCCCGAGCGGACAACCCTGGTGGCAGAAGGGAATTCCGCAGTCCATGCAGCGGCTGGCCTGGTTCTTCAAGGTGTCCTGGGAGAACTTCTTCTCCTCGTAGACCTCTTTCCAGTCGAGCAGACGCAGCTCGACCGGACGACGGGCCGGGGTTTCCCTCGAGGTGTGCTTCAAAAATCCCTGTGGGTCAGCCACGAGCCGCCTCCATAATTGCGGTATCGACATCCTTGCCGGCCTTCTCGGCCTCGGAGATGGCGAGTAGAACCTTCTTGTATTCGCGGGGCATGACCTTCACGAAGTGGTTCACCTGCTGGGACCAGTCGCTCAGGATGCGTTCGGCCACAGCCGATCCCGTTTCGTCACGGTGGGTCGCGATGATGTCGCGCAACCAGGTGAAGTCGTCACCGGCGAGCTGCTCGATCGCGTCGACCTGATCCGGGTTGACCCGACCGGGCAGCTTGCCCTCCGGGTCGTAGAAGTAGGCGACGCCACCGGACATACCGGCACCGAGGTTGCGGCCGGTGTCACCGAGGATGACCACGCGGCCACCGGTCATGTACTCGAGCGCGTGGTCGCCCACACCCTCGACGACCGCGGTGGCGCCGGAGTTACGCACGCCGAAGCGCTCGCCCGCGACACCGTTGATCAGGATGCGACCGCTGGTGGCGCCGAACATGATCACGTTGCCCGCGATGATGTTGTCTTCGGCGACAAAGGCTTCCGGTGCGGAAACCGACGGGCGGACCACGATGCGGCCACCCGACAGACCCTTGCCGACGTAGTCGTTGGCGTCACCGTGCACCCGCAGCGTGATGCCGGCCGGGACGAACGCGCCGAAGCTGTTGCCCGCCGAACCGGTGAAGGTGATGTCGATGGTGTCGTCGGGCAGGCCCGCGCCACCATAGAGCTTGGTCACCTCGTGGCCGAGCATGGTGCCGACCGTGCGGTTCACGTTGGTGATCTTGGTTTCGATCTTGACCGCCTGGCCACGCTCGAGCGCGGGGGCGCTCTGCGCGATCAGCTCGTTGTCGAGCGCCTTGTCCAGACCGTGGTCCTGGGTGGTGGTGCACCGGGTGTTCTGGTTCATGAACGCCGTCTCCGGCATGTCCAGGATCGGCGACAGGTCCAGTTTGGCGGCCTTGTAGTGCTGCTTGGCCTTGGCGGTGTCGAGCAGGTCGACCCGGCCGATGGCCTCGTCGAGGGTGCGGAAGCCCAGCTCGGCGAGCAGCTCACGCACCTCCTCGGCGATGAACATCATGAAGTTCTCGACGAATTCCGGCTTGCCGGCGAAGCGCTCGCGCAGCACCGGGTTCTGGGTGGCGATACCCACCGGACAGGTGTCGAGGTGGCACACGCGCATCATGATGCAACCCGAGACCACCAGGGGCGCGGTCGCGAAACCGAACTCCTCGGCGCCGAGCAGGGCGGCGATCATCACGTCGCGGCCGGTCTTCATCTGACCGTCGACCTGGACGACGATGCGGTCGCGCAGGCCGTTGAGCAGCAGGGTCTGCTGGGTCTCGGCCAGGCCGAGCTCCCAGGGTCCACCCGCGTGCTTGAGCGAGGTCAGCGGCGAAGCACCGGTGCCGCCGTCGTGGCCCGAGATGAGCACGACGTCGGCGTGTGCCTTGGACACACCGGTGGCGACGGTGCCGACACCCGGCTCCGCGACAAGTTTCACGTGAATCCGAGCCTGCGGGTTCGCGTTCTTCAGATCGTGGATCAGCTGGGCGAGATCCTCGATCGAGTAGATGTCGTGGTGCGGCGGCGGCGAGATGAGACCAACGCCCGGCGTGGAGTGGCGCACCTCGGCGACCCACGGGTACACCTTGTGCGCGGGCAGCTGGCCACCCTCGCCCGGCTTGGCACCCTGGGCCATCTTGATCTGGATATCGGTGGCGTTGGTCAGGTAGTGCGCGGTGACGCCGAAGCGACCCGACGCGACCTGCTTGATCGCCGAACGACGCCAGTCGCCGTTGTCCTCGACCTCGAAGCGAGCGGGGCTCTCGCCGCCCTCACCGGAGTTCGAGCGGGCACCGATGCGGTTCATCGCGATCGCGAGGGTCTCGTGCGCCTCGGCGGAGATGGAGCCGTAGCTCATCGCACCGGTCGAGAAACGCTTCACGATCTCGGCGGCCGACTCGACCTCGTCGATGGAGATCGAGGCGCGCTGATCCGACTTGAACTTGAACAGGCCACGCAGCGCCGCCAAGCGCTCGGACTGATCGTCGACCAGCTTGGTGTACTCCTTGAAGATCGAGTACTGGCCGGTGCGGGTCGCGTGCTGGAGCTTGAACACCGTGTCCGGGTTGAACAGGTGGTATTCGCCCTCACGACGCCACTGGTACTCGCCACCGACCTCGAGCTCGCGGTGCGCGCGCTCGTTGCGGTTCTCCAGGAACGCGACGCGGTGGCGGATGGCCACCTCTTCGGCGATCTCGTCGAGACCGATGCCGCCCAGCGGGGAGCGCAGACCGGTGAAGTACTCGTCGACCAGGTCCTGGGCCAGGCCGATGACCTGGTACAGCTGGGCGCCGTTGTAGGAGGCGAGGGTGGAGATGCCCATCTTCGACATCACCTTGAGCACGCCGTTGCTGCCCGCGGTGCAGTAGTTCGCGACGGCCTTGCGGAAGTCGGCGGCGTGGTCGCCGGTGCTGCCCGGCATCTGCAGCGAGCCGCGCTCGAGCATGTCCTCGATGGTCTCGAAGGCCATGTACGGGTTGATCGCGGCGGCGCCGAAACCGATCAGCAGGGCCATGTGGTGCACCTCGCGGGCGTCACCGGCCTCCACGACCAGGCCGACCATGGTGCGGGTCCGCTCGCGCACCAGGTGGTGGTGCACAGACGAGGTGAGCAGCAGCGACGGGATCGGCGCCAGCTTCTCGTTGGACTCACGGTCCGACAGCACGATGGTGCGCGCGCCGCCGTCGATGGCGGCCGAGACCTGGGTGTTGATGGCTGCCAGGGCCTTGCGCAGACCCTCGCCGCCTTCGGCGACCGGGTACAGACCACGCACGACCACCGAGCGCAGGCCCGGCTGGCTGCCGTCGTCGTTGATGTGGACGAGCTTGGCCAGCTCGTCGTTGTCCAGAATCGGCTGTTCGAGCGCGATCATCCGACAGGAATCCGGGCCGGGGTGCAGCAGGTCGGCCTCGGGGCCGAGGTTGCGCTTGAGGCTGGTGACGACCTTCTCGCGGATGGCGTCGAGCGGCGGGTTGGTGACCTGCGCGAACAGCTGCGAGAAGTAGTCGAACAGCAGACGCGACCGGTTCGACAGCACCGCGATCGGCGTATCGGTACCCATCGAGCCCAGCGCCTCGCCGCCGGTCTTGGCCATCGGCGTGATCAGCAGGTTCAGGTCCTCGGTGGTGTAGCCGAAGATCTGCTGACGGATCAGTACGCGGTCGTGCGACATGTGCACGTGCGGGCGGTCGGGCAGGTCGGCGAGGCGGCTGACGCCCTCGTCGAGCCACTGCTGGTACGGCTGCGCCGAGGCCAGTTCCGACTTGACCTCTTCGTCGGTGACGATGCGGCCCTTTTCGGTGTCGACCAGGAACATCTTGCCCGGCTGCAGGCGGATCTTCTGGACCACGGTCGACGGATCGATGTCGAGCACGCCGACCTCGGAGGCCAGCACGACCAGACCGTCTTCGGTGACCCAGATGCGACCGGGGCGCAGACCGTTGCGGTCGAGCACGGCGCCGATCTTGGTGCCGTCGGAGAAGCACACCGCCGCCGGGCCGTCCCACGGCTCCATCAGCATCGAGTGGTACTCGTAGAACGCGCGCCGGTCGGGGTCGAGGTTCTCGTTGCGCTCCCACGCCTCGGGAATCATCATCATGATGGCGTGGTGCAGTTCGCGACCGCCCAGGTGCAGCAGTTCGAGCACCTCGTCGAAGCGCGCGGTGTCGGAGGCGCCGGGGGTGCAGACGGGGAAGATCTTCTGCAGACGGTCCTTGCCCGCTTCGTCCTTGCCGAACACGTCGCTACGCAGCAGCGCCTCACGGGCGCGCATCCAGTTCTCGTTACCGGTGACGGTGTTGATCTCACCGTTGTGGGCCACCCGGCGGAACGGGTGCGCCAGCGGCCACGAGGGGAAGGTGTTGGTGGAGAAGCGCGAGTGCACGATGCCGATGGCCGACTCGACGCGCTCGTCCTGCAGGTCCAGGTAGAACGCACGCAGCTGGGGCGTGGTGAACATGCCCTTGTAGATGAAGGTCTGGCCGGACAGGCTCGGGAAGTACACAGATTCCTTGCCGACGGTGCCCTCACCGGGGCCTGCCTGGCCGAGCTCGTGCTCGATCCGCTTGCGGATCACGTAGGCGCGACGCTCCAGGTCCATGCCCGAGAGCTGCTCGGCGGAGTTCTTCGGCGAGCCGATGAAGATCTGCCGGAAGGTCGGCATGGCGTCACGGGCCAGCGCGCCGAGCGAGGACTCGTCGATCGGCACCTCGCGCCAGCCGAGCACGGCAAGGCCCTCTTCGGTGACGATCTTCTCGACGCCGTAGGCGGCACGCGCGGCTTCGCGGCGGGCCTGCGGCAGGAAGGCGATACCGGAGGCGTAAGAGCCTTCGGGCGGCAACTCGAAGGGAGCGGCACTTTCGGCGATGATCGCGCGGAAGAACTTGTCCGGGAGCTGGATCAGGACGCCCGCGCCGTCGCCGGAGTTCGGCTCGGCACCCGCAGCACCGCGGTGCTCCAGGTTCAGGAGGGCCGTGATGGCCTTGTCGACGATGTCTCGACTGCGTCGTCCGTGCATGTCGGCGACGAACGCGACGCCGCAGGCGTCGTGTTCGAATGCCGGATCGTAGAGCCCGGTGGCTCCGGGTGACCTGTGGCCAGGAAGTTGCGTCATGCCTCTGCCTTCAAGAAAGTCGGCTGTCGATGTCGGCCACTCAGCAAGCTGAGCGTGGGCCCTTCGTCGTTTCGCCTCCGTCAAGACTGCGTCCGTACGATCCGAAACCAGCGACGGTGATGGTTTGCGGCGTTGACGTAGTTGGGGTGCTCAGAGATAACGGGATGCTTACTTGTCCCTTACCTCTGCGCGGGGTTTCACCCGCTACTCTTGGCCCGGTTTCACCGGACCTCGAACAGGTGGTTGTGCCGAACTGGGTGCGTTCGGCGTAAGAGCAAACGATAAGTCAGACCGCAGACCCAACCAACTAAGGTTGTGCTAAGTAACCCGTCTAGCTGGGGTTTGTAACGGCTGCTTGCATCGTCGCGCGCGTCGTCCAGTGTAAAGCAGACCGGGGCCAGGATCGATCCCGGACAACCCGCGCCTACCTGCGTGAACACCGTCGACGAGCAGACTCGAATCAGCCGTCGGCCCGGGGCCGAAAGCTGAACTCACCTGCACCGCAGCAGATTTCCCTGCTGATGACCTGGCCAAACCTCCCACCTCCGCTAACCGGGGTTGGGGACTGTGAGATATTCCCGACACGGGCCCCCACGAGCACGCCAGCCAGCCGACCGTACGGTCTGTATTGCGAAGTGTGCGCCACAGCACATCACTGGCTAACTTCTGGCAGTGTCGTTCGACACAAATCGGGCACAGGCGGGGCTCGCCGCGCACGACACGCCGAGGTCGGCACGGAAATATCTCGGTCAGCGCGATGGGCCGACCGGTTCTACTGTGAGGCTGACCACAAGCAGCGCCTCACCACTCGGTGTGTCGGTGTCCGGCCTGTCACGCTGACACAACGAATCCATGCCAGTTTCGCCATGCCCAGTGGAGCGCACGACCCGGGGAGAACTCATGACCGGCTTACTCACCTGGCTCGGCGGAGGCCTCGCCTCGCCCCGGCGCCGGGACTCCGAAACGGGCACTGACCTGGCTTTCAGCCATGAACAGGGCCGTTATCTCGTCACCGGTGCCGCGGTGTCGCTGTTCGCGGTGGTCGCCGGTCTCGTCGCCTTGTCCGCGCTGCTCGCCGCCGCCGTCAGCGTTGTGGGCGCGGTGCTGTTCGCGCTGGTCATCACGGTCGCGGCGGGGGCGCTCGGCCGAGCGCTGGCCACCACTGGTCCCGGTGCAGGCGATGATCGGTTCGGCGTCGCGGCCCGGATCGGGGTCGGGGTGCTGGCGGGGGTGTTCGTCGCCGAACTCGCCGCCACCGTGCTGCTCGGCGCGACGATCGACCGCGAACTGGATGTGCGCGCCCAGACGGGTGCCGAGAACGCGCCCGCGGTGGTCGCCGCCCGCACATCGTTCAACCTGGCAGGCGCCGACCGCGGTGCGCTCGATCTGAGCATCGCCAAGGCGCAGGCCGATATCGACCGCGCGCTGGTGATCGCCCGGTGCGAGTACAACCCCACCCCCGACTGCCCACAGACCAGGATCACCGGGGTACCAGGTCGCGGTCCGGAAACCCAGACCGCCAACGACATGCTCGACGACGCCCGCAAACAGCTCGCCACGGAGCAGGGCCGCATCGAGGGCCTCGACCAGCGGGTTCGCACCGAGTCCGCCACGCTCGCCGCGGCAAGGACCAGCGCGATCGCCGAGGGTGACCGTGGTCTCGGCGCCCGCTGGCTGGCCATGAACAGCTACACCGCCTCGCACGCGGGCGGCGCCGCGCTGCGACTGCTCATTCTGCTCGCGGGGATCGCCGTGGCCCTGCTGCCGCTGCTGTTGCGCTGGTGGCGCGGGGAAACCTCGCTGGACCGCCGGGTCGACGCCGCGGAGGTGGCCGATCGGGCCCAGCGCGAAGCCGACGCCGCCATCGCGGTGAAACGCGCCGAGGTGCGCACCGAGACGGCCGCGTTGCGTGCCGAACACGAGCTCATCGCCGCGCAACTGGCCATCGAAGCAGATACCGTGATTGATCGAGAACGTCAGCGCACCAGGATCATTGCCGCGATCGGCGGCTTCGAGCTCGGGTTCACCGAGCCGCATCGAAAGGACGACTCCGTGTCTCTGGAGCCGAGCATGACATCGCAGCTGCCCGCCGGTTATGTCCAGCACGCACTGCCCGCCGGTACCGCAGGGGCGCTCGTCCCCGCACACCAGGTGCCCACGCAGCAGCCGCCCGCGCAGGCACCGACCAGCGGTGGCGGACTGGAACTGCCGATCATCGGGACGGTGCCGTTCACCGACACCGCCGCCCGCTGGATCCGGCCGCTGGTACCGGCTTTCGTCGCCAACGCCTTCGACTCGGCCACCCACCCGATGCGTACCGCGCGACAGGCGTTCGAAGAGGTCGAAGAGGTGACGTTCACCCTGCGACGCACGCGCAAGGTCACCGTCGACTCGCAGGATTCCGCGGCGCAGCAGCAGCAGCAGCAGCAGGTTCCCGCCGGATATCAGCTGGCGGGCCAGCCCGCGCAGGGTTTCCTGCCGCCCGGTGCCTACCCGCAACAGCAGTACCAGCAGCCCTACCAGCCCTACGCCCAGCCCTACGCCCAGCCCTACGCCCAGCAGATCGCCTCGAACGTGGTCGACGCACCGTCGAGCCGATTCCACCCGGACCCGCGCCAGTACCCGTCGGCACCGAGCTACACCGCGCTGCCCGCCGGTCAGGGCAACAGCCTGCCCGAGGCGGACGGCTACGGCGAGCTGCACGGCGGCACCGCCAATGAACTCCCCGGCAATCGGCGTCAGCTGCCGCCCGCCCGCTGATCGCACCGGTTCGCCGGCAGCAGGTGAGGACCCGCTGTCGGCGAGCTCGGCTCAGCCACCATCGACGCTTCGGGCAGCGACCCCCAGCAGGTGCAGCGCGCACTCGACGCGGCCATCGCGGCCCAGCTGGGCGAGGTCACAAAAACGGCGACTACCAGTTGTTATAGCCGCTCGAGCAGGGCAGTGACCTAGACAACTCCGCGCCTGAGGGCGGGTCCGCGCGTTTACAGTTCGGTGGTGATCAACCGCGATCGACCGGCCGGAGCGGGATCAGCGCCCTGGGGCTCACCGCTGCTCGGACCGGTCGAGGAGGCATCGACGATCCGTCGCGTTCGGGTGCAGTTGCTACTCACTGTCCCGCTGCTCATCGCCAATCTGATCGGCATCGCGATGGTCGTGGTGCTGGCCGGCTTCGTACTCCCGGGGCCGACCATGTTCACCCGACAATTGCTCCTGGTAAACAGCGTTTTCACGCCACTGTGCGCGGCGCTCGCACTAGCCGGCGGCATCGTGTGGGGCACCGTGGCCGGACTGCGCTCGATGCGCTGGGCCACCGATCCCGAGCACGTACCAACGCCGGCGCAACAGCGGGTCACCGTGTCGGCACCACGCTGGATGGTGCTGCAGCAGGCCGTGCTGTGGACCGTGGCATTGACCGTGCTCACCGTCGTCTACGGTGTGCTCGAGCCCGCCCTGATTCCCAAGGTCATCCTCGCGATCGGTGCCGCGGCGATCGTCGTGTGCGCCAATAGCTTCCTGATCATCGAATTCGCGTTGCGCCCGGTGACCGCGCGCGTGCTGGCCGCCGACCCGCAACGTCGCCGCGGCATCGGGGTGTTCGGCCGGACGATGCTGTCATGGCTGGTCGGCGTCGGGGTGCCGGTGGCGCTGACCATGACGGTCGCGATCTGGGCGCTGGCCGACCCCGCGGTGAGCAAGGCCAGGCTCGCGGTGTGCGTGCTCAGCCTCGGCGGCTCGGCGCTGCTGTTCGGGTTGATCCTGATGGCCCAGGTCGTCGCCGCGACGGTGGCCCCGATCAAGGGTGTCCGCCAGGCGCTGCGCCGCGTCGAGAACGGCGACCTCGACGCCGAGATCACCCTCTACGACGGCACCGAACTGGGTGAACTGCAAAGCGGTTTCAACCGGATGGTGCACGGGCTGCGCGAGCGGGCGATGATCGAGGACCTGTTCGGCAAGCACGTCGGCCACGATGTCGCGATCGCGGCGATCGCCTCCCAGCCGGTGCTCGGCGGCACCGAAACCGAGGCGGCTGCCCTGTTCATCGACATCATCGGCTCGACCACGATGGCGGCCACCCTGCCCGCGCCCGAGATCGTCGGCATCCTCAACCGGTTCTTCGACATCGTCGTCGACGAGGTGGAGCGCCACGGTGGGCTGCTCAACAAGTTCGAGGGCGACGCGGCACTGGCCGTGTTCGGCACCCCGGCACCCCTGCCCGACCTGGCGGGTTCGGCGCTGTCGTGCGGCCGGGCGATCCAGCGTCGACTGCGCGATGCCTCCGATCTCGACGCGGGCATCGGTGTCGCGGCGGGGCGAGTGGTGGCGGGCAATGTGGGCACGCACAATCGGTACGAATTCACGGTGATCGGCGATGCGGTGAACGAGGCCGCTCGGCTGTGTGAGCTGTCCAAGCAGCACGACGAACGCTTGCTCACCTCGGCGACGACCCTTGCCGCTGCGGCGGACTCCGAATCCGCGCACTGGATTCTGGGCGAGACCCTCACGCTGCGTGGGCGTTTGAAGCCGACGCAGGTGGCGCTGCCGAGGCTGTCGGAGCTGGCTGAGGCGTCTGCTGGGCGGTCCGCCGAGGTTCGGTAAGGACGCGTCAGGTTTACCGGGTCCGGGGCGGTGGACGTTGCTGCTCAGGTAAAACCGGGCCCGGAGCGGTAGACCTTGCTGCTCAGGTAAAACCGGGCCCGGAGCGGTAGACCTTGCTGCTCAGGTAAAACCGGGCCCGGAGCGGTAGACCTTGCTGCTCAGGTAAAACCGGGCCCGGAGCGGTAGACCTTGCTGCTCAGGTAAAACCGGGCCCGGAGCGGTAGACCTTGCTGCTCAGGTAAAACCGGGCCCGGAGCGGTAGACCTTGCTGCTCAGGTAAAACCGGGCCCGGAGCGGTAGACCTTGCTGCTCAGGTAAAACCGGGCCCGGAGCGGTAGACCTTGCTGCTCAGGTAAAACCGGGCCCGGAGCGGTGGACCTTGCTGTGTTTGTTGGAGCGCTGACGCGCTCGAGTCGGGGCCCTTCGGGCCCCCGATCTTCCCTCCCTCCGGGTACTCCTTCGTCGCACCCTCCGGTCAGTCCAGATCGGGGCGGGCCCCTCCGGGTAGAGACACATCAGGATCACCCGGCCCAGGCTGTTAACAGAGGTGGTGACACATCAGGATCACCCGGCCCAGGCTGTGCACGCAGGTGGCGACACATCAGGATCACCCGGCCCAGGCTGTGCACGCAGGTGGCGACACATCAGGATCACCCGGCCCAGGCTGTGCACGCAGGTGGCGACACATCAGGATCACCCGGCCCAGGCTGTGCACGCAGGTGGCGACACATCAGGATCACCCGGCCCAGGCTGTGCACGCAGGTGGCGAGATGTCGGGGCTACGCGGCGGGGCGGAGTGGGCGGATCGCGCCGAGTCCACGCGCACGACGCATCGACCGGGCGGTTCGGGTGGGATTGACTACACTCGGCCCGTGCGTACCGCCGTTGAAACGGTTGGCGCCGTCGGGGCGGGAGTCGATCCGGCACCGGTGCCTGCGCCGGTGCCGCCAATGCCGCCTACGGTGCCGATCCGCCCCTTGCGTTTCCGCGAATTGCTCGATGAGCCGTTCGCCCTGATCCAGGCCCATCTCCGGGCCTTCGCGGTGCTCGGCGGCGGTGCGCTCGTGCTCGCGGTGCTCGTTGTGCTCGGGCTCACCGGCCTGGTTTCCCACCTCACCGACGGCTCCGACGCGGGCACCGCGTTGGCGGTGATCCTGGCGACCGCGGCAGCGATGTGGCTGGTGCGCCTTGTCCTGCGCGGTACGACCGTCGCCATCGCGCTCGCCGATTTCCACGGGGTGCGGTACGGGGTGCTCGACGGGTTGCGGGCCGCGAGTCGGCGCGCGATGCCGCTGCTGCTGGCACAGATCATGTTCACGCTCACCGGCATCGGGGTGCTGCTGCTCGGCAGCATTCTGGTGATCACCTATCCGCTCGCGCTGATCTGGCTCTCGCATGTGCGGTCGCGCCGGTTCGTCACCGAACCGGTGATCATCGCCGAACACACGGGTTTCGGTGTGGGCGTTGCCCGTTCGAAGGAACTCGTGCACGGTGCCGTCTGGTCGACCGGGGGTCTGTGGCTCACCCAGCGGTGCATCTTCGCCGTACTCGCGGTGCCCGCGTTCGGTATTCCGTTCTTCCTTTCCGACTTCTCCGGCACCCACCGCTGGGCCGTCATCACACTGCTCGTCGGCGGGTTTCTGCTGGTGGTGACGGTGAGCGAGATCGTCGAGGCGACCAGCCGCGTGCTCTGCTACATCAGCAGGCGGTGCGTCCGGGAAGGTATGGACATAAGAATCCCCGGTGATCGCCGGTGACCGACTCCCCCGATGGTGTCCCACCGCGGCCTCGCCTCGGTGCCGCCGCCGAACACCGCGCGGCCGCCGAGAATGCCGCCGGTCGACGCGATTACGACCGCGCACTGCGCGAACGCTTCCGCGCCGTCCTGCGCGGACTCGAACAGGACGGCAGCTTGCCGGTGCGCCGCTCGCGCACAGCGCAGGAGACCGCCGACGACGCGACCACCGCACTTCCGCTGGAGCAATCCACCGAATTACACCCGGCGGCAAGGAGTTTCGACGAGGTCGTCTATGGCGGCCGCGCGGCCACCGAGGACGAGTACCGCCGCCTCGAATACGCCGACCGGTACTCCCGATCAGCGCCACCGCCCGTACCCGACCCGCTCGAGATCGAGGTCGTCGAACGAGAACCGAAGCAGCGCAGAAAACTTCCCCCGCTGCCCGCGATCTTGCGCAACCCCCGCTTCTGGGCAGTGCTCGCCGCCTGCCTCGCCCTCGCGCTGCTGCTCTACGCCACCATGCAGTCGTGCGGTGCCCCCAACGCGCCGGACACCCCCGTCCTGCCCGACCCGCCGGATCCGCCCGACCGGCCGCGCGAGGACAGCGACCTAGATTTCGGTGGCGGCAAGGACTCGATCTTCACCCGTCTACCCGGCTGGCTGGCGTTCGGCGGCCTGCAATTTCTGCTGGCCTTCGCCGCGCTGATCTGGTGGCGCGCGCGCAGGCGTGGCGCACTGGCCGGCGAGCCGCGCCCGGTCGAGGTCGCCGCGAACGAGCTCCTCGCGGGGCAGGCGGGGCTGTACCGGCGCTCCGGCGACGTAGCCCATGTGGCGCACATCTTGCGCGCCGCGACGCTGCGCCGGATCAAGCCACGGCTGGGCGGCGAGCTCACCAACGATCGACTCGTCGAAGCCGTGTCGAGCCGCCTCGGCGTCCCCGCGCAGCAGATCGGCACGATCCTGTTCGGTGACGTGCCGGACGAGACAACCCTCCATGACATTGCCGCACACCTCGAATGGATCGAGACGGAGCTCGGATGACAAACATCTCCAAGGACGCTGTTCGGCTACAGACGCCGAGCGCACAGGAAGCCGCGGCAGCTCTGGCCGCGCTGCGCACCGAGATCGGCAAGGCGGTGGTCGGCAACGATCAGGCGGTGCTGTACCTGGTGCTGGCACTGCTGTGCCGCGGCCACGTACTGCTGGAAGGTGTTCCAGGCGTGGCGAAGACGCTGCTGGTGCGCGCGCTGGCCACCTCGCTGGCACTCGACCACGCGCGCGTGCAGTTCACCCCGGACCTGATGCCGGGCGATGTCACCGGATCCCAGATCTACGACCCGCATTCGGCCGAGTTCACCTTCCGCAAGGGCCCGGTCTTCACCAATCTGCTGCTGGCCGACGAAATCAACCGCACCCCACCGAAAACCCAGTCCTCGCTGCTGGAATCGATGGAGGAGCGCCAGGTTTCGGTGGACGGTCAGCCGCGTCCGCTGCCCGATCCGTTCGTGGTGGTGGCCACCCAGAACCCGATCGAGCAGGAGGGCACCTATCCGCTGCCCGAGGCGCAGCTGGACCGGTTCCTGTTCAAGGTCGACATCCGGCTGCCCGAGCGCGACGACGAGTTCCGCATCCTGCAACGGCATGCGAGCGGCTTCGATCCGCGTGATCTCGGTGCCGCCGGACTGCGGCCGGTCGCCGGGCCCGAGCACCTCGCGGCCGCGCGCGCCGCGGTGGGCGAGGTGGCGGTGAGCCCGGAGGTGCTGGCCTACATCGTCGATCTGTGCCGTGCCACCCGCTCCTCCCCCGCCGTCGCGCACGGCGCGTCCACCCGCGGTGCGACCGCGCTGCTGGCCGCCGCCCGCGCCTTCGCCTGGCTCAACGGCCGCACCTACGTGACGCCCGACGACGTGAAAACCGTGGCGATGGCAGTACTTCGGCATCGCTTGCAGTTGCGGCCGGAGGCCGAGCTGGACGGGGTGAGCACCGAGGGTGTGCTCTCGTCGTTGCTGGTCTCGGTGCCGGTTCCGGTCTAGCGACGTGGTGGTCACAGGCCGGTTCGCGCTGCTCGCCACGGCCGCGGCGGCGGTGGTGATGTTCGTGGTGCCGACATGGGTCGGGGTGCTCGGCGCGTGCGCGCTGCTGGTGGCGTTGCTGCTCACCGATATCGCGCTCACTGCGCGGGCGGATTCGCTGTCGCTGACCCGCGATCCCTTGACGGTGGTGCGCCTCGGTCGCGGCACCGAGGTGGAGCTGGTGGTCACCAATATCGGCACGGCCCGCGTGCGCGGCATGCTGTGGGACGCCTGGCCCGACAGCGCGCGTGCCGAAATCCGCGAACAGCACCTGGATCTGGCCCCACACACCCGAATCCGCTTGCGCACCACCCTGACTCCCACCTATCGCGGCGATCGGGTCGCGGGCCCGGTGACGGTACGGCTGCTCGGACCGCTGGGGCTGGCGGGACGGCAGAGCCGGGTCGATGTGCCTGCCAGGGTGCGCGCGCTGCCCGCGTTCCGCAGTGAGCGACTGCTGCGTTCGAAGGTGAAGCGGCTGCATCATCTCGAAGGCCGCAATGTCGCCAATACGCGCGGGCAGGGCACCGAGTTCGATTCGTTCCGCGAGTACGTGGCGGGCGATGACGTGCGCAGTATCGACTGGCGGGCCACCGCGCGCGCCAATGACGTGCTGGTGCGGACCTGGCGGCCCGAACGCAACCGGCACATGCTGATGGTCCTTGATACGGGGCGGGCCAGTGCGGGGCGGGTCGGCGAGGGGACCCGGCTCGACAGTGCGATCGAAGCGGCGCTGCTGCTCGGCGGGCTGGCCGCGGCCGCGGGCGATACGGTCGATCTGCTGGCCTACGACCGCCGAGTGCGCGCGGAAGTGCGTGGTGCGGGCGGCAATCAGCTGCCTCTGAAACTTATGCACACCCTTGCGGGGGTTACTCCACAGCTGGTGGACACCGATACCGACGGGTTGGTCCGAACCGTGATCGCGCGGGTGCGCAGGCGGGCGCTGATCGTGTGGTTCACCAGTCTCGACGGGCCGACCGTCACCGAGCACCTGGTGCCCGCGCTACCGATGCTCACGCGCCGTCACCGGGTGCTGATCGTCTCCGTCACCGATCCCGACATCGCCGCGGCGGCGGGTGATCGCGCGGCGGTCTACACCGCGGCTGCCGCCGAAACCGTGCTGGCCGAACGCGCTCTCGTGCAGGAATCACTGCGCAGGCGCGGCGTGGCCGTGGTGGCCGCTGCCCCCGACCAGCTGCCGGAGGCGCTGGCCGACGAATACCTCGAACTGAAGCAGTCCGGCTCGCTGTGATCTGTGGGCATCCCGAATTGTGCACAACCGCACGTGGTTGTGGATAACCGCAGTTTCCACCGGTACTCACAGTTCATCCACCGACTCGCCAACAGATTCATCCACAGGCTGGCTTATGCACAGGTCGGTTCTCGCACAGCCTGATTCGTGCACAGGCTGATTCATCCACAGGCTGGTGATCTACCTCAGCGACAGCTGCTGCCGCCGAGCGAGAACAGCGCCGAGCACGTGATACGGCGGGTAGCCGGCGGGCACCGGGCAGCGCAGCGCCGCACACATGGCCTCGACGAGCTGAGTGCCCAGATAGTGCTGTGTGGGCGGCGTGAGCATCGGGAGCCTGGTCAGATACCGGCGGGCCGCCCCGGCCAGTTCGTCGGAGATCCCGCTCGGATCCAGCTGCGCCGACCAGCCTGTCAACCACGGCGGAGCGACGGCCAGCGACGGCATCGGCATGGCCTGGCGGGTGTGCACAACTACGGTTCCGGCGAGCACGTCGCCCACCCGCTTGCCATCGCGCGAACACAGCGACGTGACAACGGCCACCGCCCCGAACGCGCCGAGCATCCAGAAATCCACAATCGCGCCGGTGAGGCCCCGGGTGAGCGCGTGCCGGAAGTCGATCGGCCCCGCATCGGCCCGCACAACGCGTAAGCCGAACGCCAGCTTGCCCAGTGACCGCCCGCGCGAAACGGTTTCGCTGCACACCGGGTAGGCGATCAGCACGGTCACCAGCGTGATGACCGCGCTCACCGAGAACCAGGCGGAATCGGCGTCGGTGGCCAGCAGCACGAGCATCAGGATGTATTGCAGCGTCGCGGCGAGGGCGAGCTGGAGCATCAGGTCGAGCAGAAAAGCGCCCGCACGGCTGGGGATGCGAGCGATCGGCAGTTCGAGCGCTACCGCTTCGCCGGTGGTGAATTCAGCCATGTGGCTAGCATTCCCGATATGGACACCGATGCCTACAGCTGGGCGAATCAACGGTCGTGGTATCGGCTCGATCAGCTGGTTCGCCAGCGCAAGCTGTCCGGTGCCGAAGCCGATGAGCTGGTCCGGTTGTACCGGTCCACCTCGCAACAGCTGGCGAGATTGCAGGCGCACCACCCGGATCCGGAACTCGTCGACCGGCTCAGCGCGCTGCTGGCGCGCGCACGCGGGCGGGTACTCGCGGCGCGGTCGCAGCCGTGGCGCGAAGTCGGCCGGTTCTTCACCCGGCACTTTCCCTCGGCTGTGTATAGAGCCTGGCCGTGGTGGCTGGGGACAACCGCGGTTTTTCTCGCCGTCGCGGGCGTGATCGGCGTGCTTGTGGATCGTTCGGCAGCGGCCCGCGATGCGCTGGGGATACCAGAGGGCGACCTGTCAGATGTCACCGGACCTGGGGGTTCGTTCGAGTCGTACTACTCCGAGCACCCCAACGAGGCCTTCGCCGCGAAGGTGTGGACACACAATTCGCTGGTGTCGGCGATCGCGTTGTTCACCGGCGTACTGATCCTGCCTGCTGTGTACGCACTGTTCATGAATGCGCTGAATCTGGGGATAACCGGTGGATTGATGGCCGAGGCGGGGCGGCTGGATTCGTTCTTCGGCTTCATCCTGCCGCACGGCACGCTGGAGCTCACCGCGCTGTTCGTCGCGGGCGGGGTGGGGTTGAAGCTCGGGTGGACGCTGGTCGACCCGGGACGGCGCAGCAGGGCGGCCGCGATGGCCAGGCAGGGGCGTGCGACCGCGACGGTGGCGCTCGGGCTGGTGTGCGTACTGCTGGTGTGTGGGCTGCTGGAGGGTTTCGTGACGCCGAGCCCGCTGCCCGCACCCGTGCGGATCGCGCTGGGGTTCACCGCCGAGGCGCTGTTCCTGTACTACGTTTTCGGAATCGGCAGGCGGGTGGCCGAGGAGCAGGATGCCGAGGCGGCGGGACCGGTCATATCAACGGATCCGGCCCAACGGTGGCTGATGGCATCGGCGAAGGCTCTCGACCGGGCGTGAGCTCGCATCTGCACGCACATCTGCGAGGCCGACAACTCCGAGCACACCGCGCCGCGACAGCACCGGACAATCGGCAGCTACGGAAGGTTAAGAGACGGTGACGAACTCCCCCATTTGAGTTCCGCTGGCCGCAGCGAGTCGGGCTCGAACTGCGGCCAGCGTTACCGTCAACTGTACACAATCGTTATGCCCATGCAACCCCCAACGCGCAGGTCCGGGGTAGGAATTGCGAACCCGCAAAGGCCTGTGGACGCACTGATTTTCACACCCGCAGCAAACTTCCGGCGCTCCCTGCATCGAGCAATCGGCGGCACCGGGAATTCACCCCGGGCAAACCTTCGATTACGAGTCACTCATCCTCGATGGCACCCGCGCGCGAATTTCGGGCAAGGTTGCCCCCGATCACACCGAGCCCTCCGCATAGCTGTCACCTGGGGTTTCGGCAACGGAATTACGGTTGCGGACTACTTGAAACGAGAAAAGAGACTTCAAGTTTGTTAACTAGTCTGCAAACAAGACACATGCCCAGCAATCGCGGTGAAACACCGAATTCATCGGCTCTAACCGGACGAACGACTGGTTGCGAACGGTCCGCCGAACAGACAGAAATCGGCAGAAGAACATCCGGAATACAAGGTTGCACAGGCGGTGTGACGTTCGCCTCACCTGCGGGGATCGAGACTATCCGACCGCGTGCGCGGGCATGTGAGACCCGGCGAGCGCGTCGATATCGCCAACGCTGCGATCAGTCGTCCGGCAGCTGAAACGGGCGCGGGGTCGGGTTTGCGCGGGCGAGGCGGCCTCAGCCGATTCGTACGACCCCCGAGACGGTTCCCTGCCAGAGTGCGCCGCCGCGGGTGATGAGCGCGGCCATCTGCAGCGGGTCCTCGGCGACCGTGCCCGGCAGCGGAGTCGAGGCGCGCACGGCACCCGTTGCCGGGTCGATAACGACATAGTCGAATCCGTCGAGGGGGGTTGTCGCGTCGGGTCCGACGCGGCGCAGGGTGTGGATGCCGCCGTCGGCGAGAGACAGCCGCGGGACGGCCGCGCTGCGTACCCGGCTGTCCCACACCGGGACACACCCCTCGGCAGTGAGGTCGACCCGGCTCAGACCGCCGCGAAACGGCGCGCTCGCCGGCACAGCCGGGCCCGCACCCTCGGGAATCGTGGGATACGGATAGCCGTAAGTACTCCCGACGAAGACCGACGAACCGACCGCGATCGGCGAATTCTCGCTGCCGCCGACCGGAACCGGGACCGAGCAGACCTGCTCACCCGAACCGGAGCGCGCCACGATGAGCCGCACCAGGTCGTCGGCATTGTCGACGATGGCGAGATATTCGTCGCCGCTCACCGGCCCGAAGTAAGTCGGCGTCGAGCCGGTGCCCCAGCTGAGCTGACCAGGTTTGCGCGCGGAACCACGATCGTAGGCAGATCGCCAACGAATCTCGGGCGCACCGGCTTTCGCGTGCAACTCGTAGAGCGCATGTGTACTCGCCACGGCCACACCGCCATGGGGCGCCGACGAAATGCTGTTGGCCACCAGTTCCCCGGTCGGCAGCGCCACCGTCCCCAGCTGCCCTTCCGGTCCGGCGAACCCGACCACCCCCTGTCTTGTCGCGAACCAGACGTTGCCGGTCCAATCGGGGACGAGTCCGGTCACGTTGTCGCCCTGCGGAATCGAGCTGGTCAGATCCGCCTGCACGGTGGCGGTCAACCGCCACGCACCGTCCTCGCCCCGAACATGAGCGACCCGCAGAAGCCGTCGCCCACCGTCGACAACCACCAGCCGATCCTCGTTGTCGAGATAGGCGTACACCCCGCCGAGCAAGCTCCCCTTGGCCAACGGCAACGAAGCGAGCGCCCCACCGACCGGCCCCGACGCGCCAGGGCCGAACAGAAATACCGTCGGCGTCTGCCCCGCGATGGCGGTGCACAACCCGACCACCAATCCATCCGCGCCTTCGAGCAGGGTCGGGCATGCCGCCCCGAGCGGATACACCGTGACACCGGCCCCGGCGGCGGGCCCGGCCAGCGCAGTGACATCCGAGGACCCCGCGTCCCCGTGCATGGTCGCCGTCCCGAGCGGACCGAGGAAGGGATTGGCCGCCAGCGGACCGGTGACCGGCGGTTGGTCCGCCGAGGCCGGGCCCGACCAGGCACACACCGAGACGAGGACCAGGGCGACGAAGCGGCGGCGGGTTGCAGACGGCACGGTCTGTATCGAACACCGATTCCAGGCCGGGGAACAGTATTCGGATCATCTTGTGGCACCGGCGCCGACACGATGACGCCTACGATGACGGCATGACCGGGGTCAAAGATCGCCTGCTCACAACAATCGCCGGGCAGCTCGGCAATCCGCACGGTGTGCTCGGTAAGGGCGTGGCGTTCGTCCTCAATCGCGGGAACAAGCGTGCCATCGCGGCTGCCGTCGACGCCGCGACGCCGGCCGCAGGGGCGACGGTCGCCGACATCGGCTTCGGTGGTGGGGTCGGCCTCGAGCTGTTGCTGGCCCGCGTCGGTGCCGACGGCGTGGTGCACGGCATCGAGCCGTCTCCCGACATGCTCGCCCGCGCCCGTGGCCGTTTCGCCATGGAGGTCGCCGAGGGCCGCCTCGCGCTCACTGACGGCACCCTCAACGCACTCCCCCTGCCCGACGCGAGCGTGCACGCGGCGATCACCGTCAACACCATCTACTTCCTCGACGATCTCCCGGCCGCCTGCACCGAACTCGCCCGCGTGCTTCGCCCCGGCGGCACCGCCGTGATCGGCATCGGCGACCCCGAAGCCATGGCAACCCTGCCTTTCACTCCCTATGGATTCACCTTGCGTCCGGTCGCCGAGGTGGTGGCGGCGCTGAGCTCCGCGGGACTGACCGTGGAGCAGCGCACCTCGGCGAATCCGCCGATCCCGCGCCACCTGCTGATCGCCCGCAGGGCCTGACCAGACCCTTGACCGACCGGTCGGTCATGGCTACCGTCAGTCCATGAGCACACCGATCACCGTCCTCACGCGGTATGGCGAGGTGGTCGTGCACCTGAGCGGACGCTCGCCCACTGACGCGCCGGGACTGCTTCTGCTGCACGCGAATCCGGGTGACCATCGCGACTTCGATCAGATCGTCCCCACGCTGGGCAAGACGTGGGCCGTCGCCGCGATCGACTGGCCGGGCTACGGCGGGTCCACGGTCGTCGACCCGGACGCGATCACCGTCGACGCGCTCGGTGATGTCGCCGTGCACGTGTCGAAGACGTTGGCGCAGCGCGGTTTCGGTGCACTCACGGTGATCGGCAACAGCGTCGGCGGATACGCCGCAGTTCGGCTGGCCGAGCGCGCACCCGATCTGGTGCGCGGGCTGGTGCTGGTGCAGTCAGCCGGATTCGCACCACGGAACCTGTTGACCAGAGCCATGTTCCACCTCATCTCCCGTCCTTGGGTGGCTCGCCGGTTCGTCGTTGCGAACGCACGGCTGTACCTGGGTTCGCGGCGAAACGAGGGTGTTCGTCCCCTCTTCGAGCGGGCCCGCGAGATACCCGGCGATCCGATCCGGCTCGCTGTGTACCGCGGTCTCTGGCGGAGCCTGGACGACCCGCGCGTCGACCTGCCCGCCGCGTCCCCGCTGCTCCCCGACCTGCCCGTCCAGGTGGTCTGGGGCCGCAACGACCCGACCAACCCCTGGCTGGTGAACCGGCGCGGCATCGCCCGCGCCCTGCCCGGGGCGCCGGTCGCCCTGCTGCCGACCCGGCACGAACCGTTCGCCGAGGCCCCCGGCTTGTTCCTCGACGCCGTGCGCGAGTTTCTCACCACCTGCGCTGGGGTGCGGCAATGAGATCCGCCGAGCCAGGCCGCCGCACCCTGATGAACGCCGGCAGGCAGCTACTGGCCACCGAGAACCTGAGCAAGCTCTCGGTCAACGCGATCGCGGCCGAGGCCAAGATGGCCAAGGGCAGCTTCTACCAGCACTGGCCGAGCCGAGAGTCCTACATACTCGCTCTCCACCGTGCCTTCCATGACGATCTCGACGACCAGGTCAGCACGGCGACCGCCGACCTGCCCCCCGGTGAGGAACGCCTCGCGGCCGGGATCACCGCCTACCTCGACGGCTGCCTGGCCGCCCCGGCGACAAAGGGCCTCTTAGTACAAGCCAGAACCGACGCGGGCCTGGCCACCGAGGTGGGCGCCCGCAACTGCGCCGCCGCCGGCCTGCTCACCACCAACCTCACGGCGATGGGCTGGTCCGACCCGGCACCCGTCGCCGTCCTGTTGGTAGCCGCCATAGCCGAAACCGCCCTGCTCGAGCTGGACGCACAGTCCCCCCGACCGGATCTGCGCGCGGCTCTGCTCCGCCTTGCCCGCCCTTGACCCCGAAAATGACTGAAGGCCCGATCCAGAAGGATCGAGCCTTTAGTCTGTGTGGGCGAAGGGGGACTTGAACCCCCACGTCCTTACGGACACTGGCACCTGAAGCCAGCGCGTCTGCCATTCCGCCACTCGCCCGAGCGACTGGAAAAATCTAACATGCCCCGCGGGCGAAAATAAAATCGATTCCCTGACCTGCGGCGATGCCGTAGAAACCAGCGTGGGAACCGGGGGGCGCCGCCGGGAGTTACCCAGGTAGAGGATCGTGGATATCATGCAAGGAACGTGGTCGGGTCCGGACACGCCGTAACCAGCGTGTCGAGGAGGGCGGACACGCGCACCGAAGGGAGGGCTGTGATGGGCATCGTGTCGAGATTCGAACGTCGTCTGCAGGGCGCTGTCGGTGACGTGTTCGCGCGGGTGTTCGGCGGCAGTGTGGTTCCCCAGGAGGTGGAAGCCGCGCTGCAGCAAGAAGCCGCAGATCAGATCCAGGATCTGGACGGCGGGCACCGACTCGCGCCGAACAGTTACGTGATCACGATCAACGAAACCGATCACGGCAAGCTCGACGCCGATCACGACCTGACGACCAAAGCGTTCGCCAAACATCTGCAGGATTACATCCGGGAGCAGGGCTGGCAGACCTACGGCGAAGTACACGTGGCGTTCGAGGCATCACCTACGCTGCACACCGGAATGTTCAGAGCGAGCGGCCGCGTCGACCCCGACGCCGGTCGCGGGACGGCCCCACCTCGCCCAGGACCGCCACAACGACCCGCACACCCGCAACCAGGAGCTGGCCCCATGACGCATAACTCAGGCTACGAGCCAAGCCGAGAGCCCGCGGAGTCCGATCCACGCAACCGCGGGTACGCACCGCCGCCCGCCGGCGCGCCAGGGGCTTCCTACCCGGCCGACGATTACGGCCGCGGTGGCGGCTACGGCGCGCCCGAGGCGCAGCCCGGATACGGCGACGCCTACGGCCAGCAGGGTGGCGACTACCAGAACGGCTACGACCCCGCCGCGCCCGCACAGCAGGGCTACGGACAGCAGGGCGGCTACGGCGCCCAGGGCGCCCAGCCCGCGTACGGCGAGCCCGGTTACGACCAGCAGGGCGGCTACGGCCAGCAGGCCTACAGCCAGCAGGGTGGCTACGGCGCGCAGAGCGGCCAGCCCGGTTACGCCGAGCCGGGCTACGACCAGCAGGGCGGCTACGGCCAGCAGGGCTACGCCGAACCGCAGCAGGGCTACGCCGAACCGCAGCAGGGCTACGGCCAGCAGGGTTACGGCCAGCAGGGCTACGCCGAACCGGGCTACGACCAGCAGGGCGGCTACGGCCAGCAGGGCTACGCCGAACCGCAGCAGGGCTACGGCCAGCAGGGTTACGGCGCCGGTTACGCCGAGCCCGCCTACGGCCAGGAAGAGCAGGGCGGCTACGCCCAGCCCGCCGCCGGTTACGGCCAGCAGGGTTACGGCCAGCAGCAGGGCGCGGGCTACGCCGCCGCCCAGTCGAGCTACTCGGCCACGCTCCAGCTCGACGACGGCAGCGGCCGCACCTACGCGCTGCGTGAGGGTTCCAACATCATCGGCCGCGGCCAGGATGCCCACTTCCGGTTACCCGACACGGGTGTGTCGCGTCGCCATATCGAGGTGCGCTGGGACGGCCAGACGGCCATGCTCTCCGACCTGGGTTCCACCAACGGAACCCTCGTCAACGGTTCACCCGTGCAGGATTGGCAGCTCGCCGATGGCGACGTCATCCGGGCCGGACATTCCGAGATCCTGATCCGGATCGTCTGATCCCGTAAGCTGCGCGGTGCACGTCACGAGTCGACGCTGTCGGCTCTATGATGCTGCCATTACACGCACGGTCCCGACCGCGGGGCCCGCAAGCCAGCACGCTGGTGGGGGTGGTTCGCCCCGCACCTGCCGTACCGACGTACCCGGGCGAACAGGAGGTGGAACGCCGTGCAGGGATTGATCCTGCAATTGACCCGCGCGGGGTTCCTGCTGCTGCTCTGGTTGTTCGTCTGGGCCGTTCTGCGGACCTTGCGCAGCGATATCTACGCGGCATCCGGCATACGGATTCAGCCGAGGGCAACTCGCGGAAATCGCGGGTCCATCGGACTGCCCTCCTTCAGCCGAAGCCAGAAGGGCGCCAAGTATCTAGTGGTGACTCATGGTTCACTCGCCGGCACTCGAATCACCCTCGGCACGCAACCGGTCCTCATCGGACGCGCCGACGATTCCACGCTGGTACTCACCGACGACTACGCCTCGACCAGGCACGCGCGACTGTCTCAGCGTGGTGACGACTGGTACGTGGAAGACCTCGGTTCCACCAACGGCACATACCTAGACCGCGCGAAAGTCACCACCGCCGTCCGTGTTCCGCTCGGCACTCCGGTGCGAGTCGGCAAAACAGTGATCGAGCTGCGATCGTGACACTTGTTCTGCGCTACACCGCGCGAAGCGACCGCGGACTCGTCCGGGGCAACAACGAAGATTCGGTCTACGCGGGCGCACGCCTGTTAGCGCTGGCCGACGGCATGGGTGGGCACGCCGCCGGAGAAGTGGCCTCCCAGTTGATGATCGCCGCACTGGCGCATCTCGACGATGACGAGCCCGGCGACGACATCCTCGGAAAGCTCGACCACGCAACGCATTCCGGCAACGCCGCCATCGCCGACCACGTCGAGGCCGAACCCGAACTCGACGGCATGGGCACCACGCTCACCGCCATCCTGTTCGCGGGCCGCAAGCTCGGCCTGGTTCATATCGGCGACTCGCGGGCGTACATGCTGCGCGACGGCGAACTCACCCAGATCACCCGCGACGACACCTTCGTGCAGTCGCTGGTCGACGAGGGCCGGATCACCGCGGAACAGGCGCACACCCACCCGCAACGTTCGCTGATCATGCGTGCCCTCACCGGCAACGAGATCGAGCCGACGCTGATCATGCGCGAAGCTCGCGCCGGTGATCGTTATCTGCTGTGCTCCGACGGACTTTCGGACGTGGTGAGCGACGAGACCATCGGCAACACCATGCGCGAGGGCAATACCGACGAGTCCGCCGACCGGCTCATCGAGCTGGCGCTGCGCAGCGGTGGTCCCGACAATGTGACCGTCGTCGTCGCCGATGTGATCGACCTCGACTACGGCCAGAGCCACCCGATCCTCGCGGGCGCCGCCTCCACCGAGGAAGAGGAAGACTCCCCGCCGCCGAACACCGCGGCAGGGCGCGCCGCCGCCATGCGTCCGCCGCGCGCGCAACCGCGCAGGGCCGCCGCCGTACCGCCGCCGCCGGAGACGAAGTCGCACAAGCTGCGCTGGCTGCTGTTGTCGCTGGCCTTGATCGCCGCGGTCGCCATCGGACTCGTGGTGGGCTACAAGATGATTCGCAGCAACTACTACGTGGGCGCCGACAACGACAAGGTGGTCGTGATGCGCGGCCTGCCCGGTTCGATCCTCGGCTACTCGATCCACGACGTGGAGCTGACCGGCTGTGTGAACAGCAAGAGCGAGCTCACTCTCGTCGAGGTGGGCACGTCGGCCCCGAGTGGGTGCAAGACGCTGATGGTCAGTGACCTGAAGCAGACCGGGCGCGACCAGGTGCAGAGGAGCCTGCCGCCGGATTCGCTGGACAAGGCGCGCGGCAGCATGAAGGTGCTCGCGCGGGACGAGCTGCTGCCGCCGTGCCCGAAGAAGGAATCGGTGCCACAGCCCGGCGTACTGCCGCCCGAGCAGACCCCGGTGATCCCCGGTGGTTCACCGCAGCCCGGCACAGGTCAGCCCGCGACCCCGCCCACTACACCGGCTCCCGGCCCCGACCAGCCTGCGACGCCGACCACCCCGGCACCGACCACCACGACCGTCCCCCCGACAACCCCGCAGACCTCAGGGGAGAACTGCCGGGTGACGGACTGATGTCCGCACCGCCACCGCCGTCGGCTGGGGCGTTCCCCAGTCCCCCTGGTGGATTCGCGCCGGCGCCGCCGCCGTCGACGCGACGCAACCAGGAGTTGCTGCTGCTGGCGGGTGCGGCGGGCATCACGACGGTGTCGTTGTTCATCGTCGAGGCGAGCCAGGAACAGTCGATCACCACCGACATCGCCAAGTACGGGGTGGCGTTCCTCGCGCTGTTCGGGATCGCCCATCTCGCGGTGCGCCGGTTCGCGCCGTTCGCCGACCCGCTCCTGCTACCGATTGTGGCGCTGCTCAACGGTTTGGGGCTGGTGCTGATCCACCGGCTCGATCTCGCGGACGCACAGAAAGCGGCGTACGACTCCACGCCGGTCCCCTCACCGGACGCAAACCAGCAGATCATGTGGACCGGCCTTGGCATCGTGGTGTTCATCAGCCTGCTCATCGTCTTGCGGGACTACCGCACGCTGGCGCGCTACACCTACACCCTAGGCCTGGTCGGCCTGGTCGCGCTGGCGATTCCGGCACTGTTGCCGAGCCGGTTCTCCGAAGTCAACGGCGCCAAGATCTGGATCCGGCTGCCCGGATTCAGTGTGCAGCCAGGTGAATTCGCGAAGATCCTGCTGATCGTGTTCTTCGCGGGCGTGCTGGTGGCCAAGCGTGATCTGTTCACCGCGGCGGGCAAGCACTTCCTCGGGATGGAATTCCCCCGGCCGCGCGATATGGGCCCGGTCCTGATCGTGTGGGTCGTCTGCATCGGCGTGCTCGTGCTCGAAAAGGATCTCGGCACTTCGCTGCTCATCTTCGGCACGGTGCTGGTGATGATCTACATCGCCACCGAACGGGTGGGCTGGCTGATCATCGGCGGCGGGCTGCTCGCACTCGGATTCGTGTTCGCCTATCAGCTGTTCGGGCACGTGCGCGTGCGCGTTGACACCTGGCTGCACCCGTTCGACGACTACCACAACACCGGTTACCAGATCTCGCAGTCGATGTTCGGCTTCGCCACCGGCGGCCTCGCGGGCACCGGCCTCGGCAGTGGCAGGCCCCAGCAGGTGCCCTTCGCCAAGACCGACTTCATCGTCACCACCATCGGCGAGGAACTCGGCCTGATCGGGCTCACCGCGGTGCTGATGCTGTTTCTGATCTTCATCGTTCGCGGGCTGCGCACCGCGCTGGCCGTGCGTGACAGTTTCGGCAAGTTGCTCGCGGCGGGCCTGTCGTTCACCATCGCGATCCAGATCTTCGTGGTCGTCGGCGGTGTCACCAAACTGATTCCACTCACCGGTCTGACCACGCCCTTCATCTCCTACGGCGGTTCGTCGCTGCTGGCGAACTACGCGCTGCTCGGGCTGCTGATCAAGATCTCCGATGCGGCCCGCGCACCGGCACCGACCCGTAAACGCGCGCCCGCGCCGATCGCGGACGCGGCCACGGAACTGGTCCGCAGGCCGGAAAGCAGGGTGAGCGAATGAACACACCTCTGCGTCGAGTCGCCGTCGCCGTCATGGTGATGGTGGTGGCGTTGCTCGTGAACGCGACCTACCTGCAGGTGATCAAGGCCGACGATCTGCGCAGCGATCCGCGCAACTCGCGGGTGCTGCTCGACGAGTACTCGCGCCAGCGCGGTCAGATCTCCGCGGGCGGCACCGTGCTCGCCGGCTCCGTCGCGACCGACGACCGGTACAAGTACCTGCGCGAATACCCGTCCGACCCCTCGGCGTACGCGCCGGTCACCGGCTTCTACTCGATGCAGTACGGCAAGACCGGGCTCGAATTGGCCGAGGATCCGCTGCTGTCGGGCAATGACTCGAGCCTGTTCGGCCGTCGGCTCATCGACATGTTCTCCGGGCGCGATCCGCGCGGCGCGAACGTGCTCACCACGCTGAATCCGATGATGCAGCAGGTCGCCTACGAGCAGATGACGTCGAAGGGCTACACCGGCGCCGTCGTGGCGATCGAGCCGAGCACCGGCAAGATCTTGACCATGGTCTCCACGCCAAGCTACGACCCCAACGAGCTGTCGGGCCACGACGGCGCGGCAGGGCGGGCGGCCTGGGAGCGGTTGAGCACCGATCCGAGTCAGCCGATGCTCAACCGCACTGTCTCGCAGACCTATCCGCCGGGGTCGACGTTCAAGACCGTCGTCACCGCGGCCGCGCTGTCCAACGGTGTCGCCGGTCCGAACGACCAGTTCACGGCCGCGCCCAACATCACCCTGCCCGGGACCAGCACCACGCTGGAGAACTACAACGGCAGCACCTGCGGTGACCAGCCGACGGCCAGCCTGTACGAAGCCTTCCGGCGTTCGTGCAACACCGCCTTCGTCGAACTCGGTGTGAAGGTCGGCGCGGCCAAGC
This sequence comes from Nocardia sp. IBHARD005, assembly GCF_052814245.1. Classification (NCBI taxonomy): domain Bacteria; kingdom Bacillati; phylum Actinomycetota; class Actinomycetes; order Mycobacteriales; family Nocardiaceae; genus Nocardia; species Nocardia sp. IBHARD005. The sequence goes on along the minus strand of NZ_CP199935.1, from coordinate 26,136 downwards.
TCAAGGACGAGGCCGCGGCGTTCGGCATCGGCGTCGAGGATCCGCCCGGTGTGCCGATCCCGGTCGCCGAATCGACCGTCGGCCCGATCCCGGACAACGCCGCGCTCGGCCAGTCGAGCATCGGTCAGCGCGATGTGGCGGTGACGCCGCTCAATGTCGCGGTGATCGCCGCGACCATCGCCAACGGCGGCACCAGGATGCAGCCGTATCTGGTCGATCAGACCCAAGCGCCCGATCTGTCGGAGCTCAGCAAGACCAAGCCGGTCAGCATCGGGCAGGCGGTGAGCCCACAGGTAGCGTCGACCCTGACGGATCTGATGGTCGCCTCGGAGGCCAACACCGCGGGCGGTGGGCGGTCGCCGTACCAGATCGCATCCAAGACCGGAACCGCCGAACACGGCAGTAATCCCCGTAACACCCCGCCGCATGCCTGGTATATGGCCTTCGCGCCCGCGCAGAACCCGAAGATCGCCATCGCGGTGATCGTCGAGAACGGCGGCGATCGGGCGCTGGCGGCCACCGGAGGTTCGGTAGCCGCGCCGATCGCCAGGTCGGTACTGAACGCGGGCCTGGCAGGGGGCTGAACGAAATGAGTGTGCGAGTGACAACACGGGGGCCCCGATGCTGAACAACGGCGCCATGATCGCCGACCGCTACCGCCTGCAGCGGCTCATCGCCACGGGCGGTATGGGTCAGGTGTGGGAGGCGATGGACACCCGGCTCGATCGCCGAGTGGCCGTCAAGGTCCTCAAGACCGAGTTCTCCGCCGACCCGACCTTCCGCGCGCGATTCCGGGTCGAGGCGCGGACCACCGCGCAGCTCAACGCGCCCGGGATCGCGGGCATCTACGACTACGGCGAGACCACCGACCCGTCGGGCGGCGAGACCGCGTACCTGGTGATGGAGCTCGTGCAGGGCGAACCGCTCAACGCGGTGCTCAACCGGATGGGCAGGCTCTCGGTCATCCAGGGTCTCGACATGCTCGAGCAGACCGGGCGCGCGCTCGAGATCGCGCACGCGGCAGGCGTGGTGCACCGTGACGTGAAACCGGGCAACATCCTGGTGACGCCGACCGGTCAGGTGAAGATCACCGACTTCGGCATCGCCAAGGCGGTCGACGCCTCGCCGGTGACCAAGACCGGCATGGTGATGGGCACCGCCCAGTACATCGCGCCCGAACAGGCCGTCGGCGAGGACGCCACCGCGGCGTCGGACGTGTACTCCCTCGGCATCGTCGGCTACGAAGCACTGGCCGGAGTCCGCCCGTTCACCGGTGAGGGCGCGATCACCGTCGCGATGAAGCACGTGCGCGACGCGCCGCCGCCGATGCCCGACGACCTGCCCGCGAACGTGCACGAACTGATCGCCATCACGATGGCCAAGGATCCGCTGCAGCGCTACAGCAGCGGCGGCGAGTTCGCCGACGCCGTCGCCGCGGTGCGCGCCGGACACATGCCGCCGATCCCCGGTGGCGCCACCGGTCCGTCGATGACCGGCGCGACCAGGGTGCTTCCGCCCGGCCCGACCGTGATGCTCCCCGCAGCCGCCGCGGCGGACTACGACGGCGCGACCATGCGCTTCGGCCATCAGCCGGGCGGTCCGGCCGGTCCACCGACCGGCGGCTACAGCGGTCCGGCCACCCAGGCTTCCGCGCCGGCGCCGGTTCCGGCGAGCAACGCCAAGAACAACCAGAAGTGGCTGATCGCGCTCGGCGTCGGCGCGCTGCTGCTCGGTGGCGGTGTGCTGTGGTTGCTGTTCGGCGGTGAACCGAACCGGCAGTCGCCGACCACGACCACCACCGTGCAGACCACCAAGCCGCTGCCGCCGCCGGTGACCACCACCAGGCCCGTGCCGCCGCCGGTCGTCACCACCGAGGAACCGGCCACCACGCAACCGCCGCGCCCGACGACCACCACCGAGGCGCCGACCACCACGACCGAGCCGCCGACCACCACGGTGCCGCCGACCACCACGACCAAACCCAAGCCGACCACTACGACCAAGACGACCAGATCGGAGCCGACCACCACGGCGCCGGCCGGGGGCACCACCACCGTTGGCCGCCCCCGGCTGCCCACCTTCGACCTGCCGTTCCCCGACAGCGACACGGCCGTAGGCCCGAACATAGGACAACGATGACGACCCCGAAGAATCTCTCCTCGCGGTATGAGCTGGGCGAGATCATCGGGTTCGGCGGCATGTCGGAGGTGCACCGCGCCCGCGACGTGCGCCTGTCCCGCGACGTGGCGATCAAGGTGCTGCGGGCCGATCTGGCCCGCGATCCCACGTTCTACCTGCGGTTCAAGCGCGAAGCCCAGAACGCGGCCGCGCTGAACCACCCGGCGATCGTGGCCGTGTACGACACCGGCGAGGCCACTGTCGACGGCGGGCCGCTGCCCTACATCGTCATGGAGTACGTCGAGGGCGACACCCTGCGCGACATCGTGCGCGGCAAGGGACCGCTCGCGCCGCGCAAGGCGATGGAAGTCGTGGCCGACGTGTGCGCCGCGCTCGATTTCAGCCACAAGGCCGGGATCGTGCACCGCGACATGAAGCCGGCCAACATCATGATCAACCGCGCCGGTGCGGTGAAGGTGATGGACTTCGGCATCGCGCGGGCGATCGCCGACAGCGCCAACCCGATGACCCAGACCGCCGCGGTGATCGGCACCGCGCAGTACCTCTCACCCGAGCAGGCGCGCGGCGAGACCGTCGACGCGCGTTCTGATGTGTACTCGGTGGGCTGCGTGCTCTTCGAGATCCTCACCGGGCAGCCGCCGTTCACCGGTGACTCGCCGGTCGCGGTCGCCTACCAGCACGTGAAGGAGGACCCGCCGCTACCGTCGTCGGTCAATCCCGGCGTGCCGCGCGAGCTCGATTCGGTGATCCTCAAGGCGATGGCCAAGAACCCGGCCAACCGGTACCAGACGGCCGCGGAGATGCGGGCCGACCTGATCCGGGTGCTCGGCGGGCAGAAGCCGAGCGCGCCGGTGGTGATGAACGACGAAGACCGCACCGATTACGACGACGAGCCAGGCCCGCGGAACTTTCACCACCGCCGCGACGACACCTCTGAGCACCCTGTGGTCGGGCCGCCCGGCGAGGAACGTAACCGCACCGGGCTGATCGCGCTCGGTGTCGCGGCCGCGCTCGCCGTGGCCTTCGGACTGTTCTGGGTGCTGGTCGGTCCTGGTAGCCGGGCCGATCAGGTGGCCGTTCCCGATCTGTCGGGCAAGCCTGCCCAGCAGGCGCAGGGTGACCTCGAGCAGGCCGGTTTCCATGTAGCCAGGCTGGAGAAGCCGGACGGCAAGGTGGCGCCGGGCAATGTGATCGCGACCCAGCCGCTCGGCGGTTCGCGCATCGACAAGGGCAGCACGGTGACGTTGCAGGTCTCGACCGGGCCGACGCAGGTGGCATTGCCGCGGCTGATCGGGATGAGTCAGGCCGACGCCGAGCAGAGACTGAATTCGCTGGGTTTGCAGCTGGATCCGAATGTGGTGCGCAAAGCGTCGAGTACGGCCGAGACCGACAAGGTGATCGAGCAGGAGCCGAGCGCGGGCGTGCGGGTCGACATCGACCGGCCGATCATCGTGACCATCGGCAGCGGGCCCGAGCAGGTCCGGGTGCCGACCGTGGTCGGCCAGGACATCTCCGTCGCCCAGCCGAATCTGGTCGAATCCGCCAAGTTCAAGGTCGAGATCCAGGAAGTGAAGTCGTCGCAGCCAAAGGGGCAGGTGCTCGCCACCAGTCCGGCCGGCGGCACCAACGCGGAGAAGGGCTCGACCATCACGGTTCAGGTCTCCGCCGGTGACCGGATCACCGTCCCCGATCTCACCGGACTCACGCCCGTGCAGGCCCAGGAAAAGCTGCGCGGCGACGGGTGGACCGGGCAGCTCAGCCAGACCACGGTGATCACCCTCGACGGCAATGCCTCTGGCAAGGTCGTTGGTCAGAGTCCGGCGGCCGGTTCGTCGGTGACGATCAACGGCAACATCGTTCTGCATGTAGGAGCGTCGCCGATTCCGCGTTGAGGTCTCGATTGGATGGCGAACCCGCCTACCGGCGCCACGCGGGCGCAGAATGAGGCTGCTTTCCATCCCATCCAGCATTGCTGACGAGGAGGTACAGCCCCTATGACAACAGCCAGGGACATCATGAAGCCCGGTGCCCAGTGGATCACCCGCAATGACACCGTGGCGACCGCGGCGGCGTCGATGGCCGATCTCGGAGTCGGATCGATCGTCGTCGCCGATGACGACGAGCGCATGTGCGGCATCATCACCGACCGCGACATCGTGGTGAAGTGCGTCGCGCTCGGTCTGTCCCCTGATATGACAACGGCCGCGGAACTCTGCGAGTCGACCCCGCGGTGGGTCAGCGCGGACGCCGACGTGGAGGACGTGCTCGACCAGATGGAGTCGCACCGGGTGAAGCGGATGCCGGTGATCGAGAACAAGCGCCTGGTCGGAATGATCAGCGAGGCCGACCTGGCGCGGCACCTCGACGACAATCAGCTCGGCGAATTCGTGACCGCCATCTACGGGCGGCCGTGAGCTAGCTCAAATCCAGGTGGCTGTTCATCGACATCGCAGCTGCGGCGAGGTCGGTGAGCTCCACCACGCGCACGCCATGGGTGCGGAGTGTGTCCACACCCGCGCAGGCGGCGACGAACAGGCTCGGCTCACGCCAGGCGATGACCACCGTGGGAATGCCCGCGGCCAGAATGCGATCGGTGCACGGCAGCCGGGTCGCGGTGGCGCGGGTGGAGCACGGTTCGAGGGTGCTGTAGATCGTTGCCCTGGTCAGGCGGGGGTCGTCGGAGTCGAGTTTGTTCAGCGCCGCCTCTTCGGCGTGCACCTTCGCGTCGGTTTCACGGGAGAAGCCGGTGGCGATCTCCACACCGTCGGCGACGATGACCGCGCCGACCGAATAGGCCGTCTCGCTGGGGGGACAGTTCCTGGCGAGCTCTATGGCCCTGTGCATGAACCGGTGGTCGGTGTCGTCGTGGCTCATGTCGTTTCCCCTGTGGTCGGCGAGTTATCCACAACTCTCGCGTGATGTGGAATCAGTCGTGTTCAGGTGTGGAGCAAAGTTGTCCGCGAACTGTGGAGAGTGGGATTTTCCCAGGTCAGTGCCATGATTTTGTTCGCGGTACCAGTTAGTTGCCGGGTTGGGGATCGGGGCTGACCAGGTAGTTCAGCACAGCGACATCCCCAAGTTGTTCCACACCCACCAGGTGCAGCCTGCGACCTGCGCCACCGGGGAATTCGGCCGGTCCGACGAAGCGTGGGGCCGCCGGATCGCCGACCAGGATCGGCGCGATCGCCAAGCGGATCTCGTCGACCAGGTCGGCGGCCAGGAAGCCGGTGTGTATGCCGGTGCCGCCTTCGACCATGAGCCGGTGGATACCTCGGGTGCTGAGATCGGCTACCAGGGCGCCGAGCGCGAGTCGCTCGCCGAGGCTGATCACCTCGGCGAGGCCGTCGAGCTGGTCGGCCAGCTTCGCGGCGCCCGCATCGGAGGTGTAGACGAGCTTGTCGCCACCGGTGTGCCAGAAGCGCAGGTTCGGATCGAGATCACCGGAATCGGTGACGGTCACCTTCACCGGATGCTCCGGTTTGCCCGCCGACACCCGCGCGGCCCGGCGCTCGGCACTGTTCACCAGCAACCGGGGGTTGTCGGTGCGCAGCGTTTGCGCACCGATCAGGATGGCGTCGGATTCGGCACGGATCTGATCGACCCGATCGAAGTCGGCGGTGTTCGACAGCAGGAGTCGCTGCGCACTCGCGTCATCGATGTAGCCGTCCAGACTGGCGGCCACCGAAAGCAACACCCTCATTTGGTCACCAGCGCGGCGACCTCCGCCTCGAGCACGCAGATGAGTGCCTCCGACGGTCGTTCGCCGCAGACCTCGAGCCAGTTGGCGAGCATCCGGTGCCCGCCCTGGGTGAGCACGGACTCGGGGTGGAATTGCACGCCGTGGATGGGCAGGGTGCGGTGGCGCATCGCCATCACGATGCCGCTGTCGGTGTGGCCGACGACAACCAGCTCCTCGGGGACGGTCTCCGGGAGAACCGTCAGCGAGTGGTAGCGGGTGGCGGTGAAGGGGTCGGGCAGACCGGCCAGCACGCCGGACCCGAGATGGAACACCTCGCTGGTCTTGCCGTGCAGCAGTTCGGGTGCCCGGTCGACGGTGCCGCCGAACGCCTCGCCGATCGCCTGATGCCCGAGGCACACGCCGAGCAGCGGCATATTGTGCCGCGCGGCCGCGTGCACGAGCGGGATGCTCGCGCCGGCGCGGTCGGGGCTGCCGGGACCCGGGCTCACCAACACGCCGTGGAACGCGCCGCCCTCGTCGCCGATGGTGAGCAGGGTGTCCAGATCGTCGAGGCGGGGGTCGTCATTGCGCCAGACCACGACGTCGGCACCAAGCTGGCCGAGGTACTGCACCAGGTTGAACACGAAGCTGTCGTAGTTGTCGACGACCAATACACGCATGCGTCGAGGGTACGTGGCGAGCACTGTTCTCGGCGCGCCTCCGCCTCTGGACTGACCGGAGGGTGCGACGAAGGAGTGCCCGGAGGGAGGGAAGAGGTGGAGTCAATCGCCGAGAACCGCGCAAATGGGCAGAGAGAACCGCGGCGCCAGCCGCCGATGACACAGCCGTTCTCGGCGCGCCTCCGCCTCTGGACTGAGTGGAGGGTGCGACGAAGGAGTGCCCGGAGGGAGGGAAGAGGCGGAGTTAAGCGCCGAGAACCGCGGCGCCAGCCGCCGATGACACAGCCTGGTGGGATAGCCTAGGAGTTACCTGTACTCCGAATTCGAGGACGTCATGCCCAAGTCCAAGGTCCGCAAGAAGGCCGACTACACCCCGAGCCCCGCCAGCCGCACGCCGGTGAAGGTGAAAGCGGGGCCGTCGCCGGTCTGGTACGTCGCGATCATGCTGGGCTTCATGCTCGCCGGTCTGGTGTGGCTGATCGTTTACTACCTGGCACAGGACCAGATCGGTTTCATGCTCGATCTGGGCGCCTGGAACTTCCTGATCGGGTTCGGCCTGATGGTCGTCGGCCTGATCATGACCATGCGATGGCGCTGATCGCAGCGGATTACACCAGTGTTATTCATGCACACCTGTGGATAACCCTGTGCACAACTCGAGGATAGAGGGGCGAACAACCGCGTGAACGACGCACAACCGGTCTCGTGGTCGACCCCTGTCGCAGGTCTGCTCGCCGTCACCGGCGGCGGAATTCTGCTGGTCGTGACCGCGATCCTCGCCAACGACGGGCCGAGCCGGCTGCTTGTCGGCATCGCCGCGGTCGCGGTACTGGCAACGGCCGCCCTCGGTCTCCGGCAGCGCCCCCGGCTCACCATGTTTCCCGGCTCCGCGCCGCGTCTGGTGGTGGGCACGCTCACCGGCCCGAAGGAATACCCCCTGGACCGGATCGACCGGATCCGGATGGTCTCCTACCGGCGCATCGGCCGCAAGACCGCGATGCTCGAAGTCGACGTTCGCCACGACGACACCGAGCGTCTGCTGATCTTCGGCCGCTGGGACCTCGGCACCAACCCTCACGACGTCTACGACGCCCTGGTCGTCAACGGCTTCGCCGCTGTCACATAGCGGCTGGTGCCGCTGTGACCACCGACTGACGTTGTTTCACGTGAAGCAACAGGACTCCCCGCCGCGATGATCCGCGGCGGGGAGTCCTTTTATGGCTGTGATCAGTCGATAGTCACGGCCGAGATGATGACCGGCTCGTCCGGGCGATCATTGCGATCGGTCTTCACCGAGGCGATCGCGTCGACCACTTTGCGCGAATCGGGGTCGACCACCTCGCCGAAGATCGAGTGCTTGCGGTTGAGATGCGGCTGCGCGCCGACGGTGATGAAGAACTGTGAGCCATTGGTCTCGGTGCCGGCGCCCGCATTGGCCATCGCGAGCAGATAGCCGCGGTCGAAGCGCAGATCCGGGTGGAACTCATCGGCGAACTCGAAGCCCGGCCCACCGCGGCCGGTGCCGGTCGGATCGCCACCCTGGATCATGAACCCCGGGATGATCCGGTGGAAGACGGCGCCGTCGTAGAACGGGCCACTTTCCGTACCGCCGGCATTGACGGTCGAGTACGGCGCGCTGCCGTCGGCGAGACCGACGAAGTTACGCACCGTCTTCGGGGCGTGGTTACCGAAAAGCGCGATCCTGATATCGCCGTGGTTGGTGTGCAGAGTTGCCACGGCCGTCTGGTTGGGTGAGGTCACGCAGTTATGGTGCCACGCGGCAAGCCGAATCCGTTTGTGCCACGTGGTCGAATGAAGGACAGTGGTGGAATGAAGCTTCGTAATCCGCTGCTCGCGTCGATCGCACTCGCCGGGGCGGGCGCCCTGGCTTACCTGGCCCGCGCCAAGCGGCCACAACTGCCCGAACCGGCCGCCGAGCCGCCGCGTCTCGGGTATTCCCGCAACGGCTCGGCGCACTAGTTCCGGGGAGTTCCTCAGCGACTGACCGACTTCTTGTACTGGATCTGAGCCAGCGGCACGAAGACGATCAGGATCACCGCGACCCACAGCAGCGATGTGGCCACCGGATGCTGCATCGGCCACGCCTGCGAGGGCGGTGCCATCGGGTTGACGTTGCCGAACAGGTCACGCACCGCCTGGGTGAGCGCCGAGACCGGGTTCCATTCGGCGAAGACCCGAAGCGGGCCAGGCATGTTGTCGAGCGGAACGAACGCGTTGGACAGGAACGTCAGCGGGAAGATCACCATGAAGCTGGCGTTGTTGAATACCTCCGGCGCGCGCACGATCAGACCGACCACGGCCATCATCCACGACAGCGCGTAGGCGAACAGCAGCATCAACGCATACGCCAGCACCGCGTCGAGGAACGACCCGCGGATCCGCCAGCCGACGACGAGCCCGGTCAGCGACATCACCACCAGGCTGACGATATTGATCACCACATCGCTGATCGTGCGCCCGACCAGCACCGCCGACGGCGCCATCGGCAGTGACCGGAACCGGTCGATGATGCCCTTCTGCATGTCTTCGGCCAGGCCGGCACCGGTGAAGGTCGCACCGAACACCACCGTCTGGGCGAAGATGCCGGCGATCAGGAATTCGCGGTAGCCGCCCTCCAGCCCCGGGATGCTGATCGCCGAGCCGAAGACGTAGGCGAACAGCAGCACGAACATGATCGGTGACATCGTCGTGAAGATCAGCACGTCGGGCACACGCTTGATCTTGATGACATTGCGTTTGGCGATGGTGATGCTGTCGCTCACCACCATCGCCAGGCGTTCGCCGAGGCTGGGATGTTCCACTGCGGCTTTGTCGAGCGTGGCGCTCATCGGTTCTTTCCTTCCACGGCGCCCACGGTCTCCGACTCGCGATCGCCGTTGACGAGTTCTTCGGCCTCGTGCCCGGTGAGCGTCAGGAAGACGTCGTCGAGCGAGGGTCTGCGTAGTGCGACGTCGTTGATGGTCACCTTGTGCTCGGTGAGCCTGCCGATGGCGGCGACCAGGTCCTGTGATCCGTCGGCCACCGGCACCGTGAGCTTGCGCAGGCCGGGTTCGAGATGGATCTCGCCATCGGCGAGCCCGCTCAGCACCTGCTGGGCGACGCCCAGCTGATCGGCGGCGCCGACGGTGAGTTCGATCCGGTCGCCACCGACGAGGGCCTTGAGTTCGTCGGCCGTGCCGCGCGCGATCACCTTGCCGTGGTCGATCACCGCGATCGCATCGGCGAGGCGGTCGGCCTCGTCCATGTACTGGGTGGTGAGCAGCAGCGTGGTGCCGCCGGCGACCAACTCCTCGATGACGTCCCACAGGTCGAGCCGGGCGCGCGGGTCGAGACCGGTGGTCGGCTCGTCGAGGAACAACACCGGCGGGTTGGCCACCAGCGCGCCTGCCAGGTCGAGGCGCCTGCGCATACCGCCCGAGTAGCCCTTCACCGGCCGATCGGCGGCGTCGGTGAGCCGGAAGCGGTCGAGCAGTTCGCGGGCCCGCTCCTTACTGCGCTGGGTGCCGAGGTGGTAGAGCCTGCCGACCATTTCGAGATTCTCGAAGCCGGTGAGGTATTCGTCGACCGCGGAATATTGGCCGGAGGCGCCGATGCGCGAGCGCAGGGCCTGTGGATCGTGGAGCACGTCGATACCGGCGACGGTGGCGGTGCCCTCGTCGGGGATCAGCAAAGTGGTGAGAACGCGAACAGTCGTGGTCTTGCCCGCGCCGTTGGGGCCGAGTAGCGCGGTGACGGTACCTTCCGGTACGGACAGGTCGAGTCCGTCCAGGGCAACGAGCTGCCCATACCGTTTGACCAGACCCTCGGCGACGATTGCGTCGGGCATGATTCTCCTGAAGTCGTGGATTGGCGATGCTTTGCCAGTATTGCCCTACCCACCGACAAGTCGCATCCCCAATTCCGGCGCGACCACCCATCAGATGTACACAATTGTTCGACATGCCGACACGCGGCGACACGCGGCGAATCGGACTGATTTTCTGTCTCACAACACGAACAAGAGGCCCTGTTACCTGGACGGCCGCCCTACACGAGACGAGAACATGTTCACCGGCGATTCCCCGTAAAGCCTTGCGTACCAGCCGATTCCGATCTCCGTAAGACACCTGACAAGCACCACCCACGCATACCAGCCGATCACCACGCCCCAGGCCACCACCGACACCCGCACCCGCACCCGAAAAAACTCGCGAACTCGCCCGGTGCGCCTCCACGAATTCCGCGCGTATCGCGTAGGATCGTTCACGTCGGCCCCTCCCCCCCGGGCCGACCCTACGCGGGCCTCGGCTAACTCCCCCCCTTCGCCGAGGCCCGCTCCCCATTTTCCGGCAAGGTCGCAGCTCGGCAGATCAGCCGAAGCGCACCGGTACGCCGAGCGTCACAGTCCGGCCACGTTCCGGCGATCACCCGGCAACCAGGGTTATCGTCGGCCGATGGTGCCTGGTCGCGGTGTGATCGCCGGGGTCGTCTTATCGATGACGCTCCTGGTTGGTTGCACCGGATCCACCGACGAGCACCCCACCGCGACGCCGGCCGCCGAGCTCCCCCCGAACCAGGTCGCCGGTGTCGCCCTGCCCGCCGACGCGGTCGGCAAAGCCATCGGACGGCTCGACGAACTGACTGGCTCGCTGATGGAGTCCAGCGGCATCCCCGGCATGGCTGTCGCTGTAGTACACGGCGGAAAGACCGTGTATGCCAAGGGTTTCGGCGTTCGTGCGGCAGGCGCGCCGGACAAGGTCGACGCCGACACCGTCTTCCAGCTGGCCTCGGTGTCGAAGTCGCTCGCCGCGACCGTCGTGGCCAACCAGGTCGGCGCGGACGCGATCGAGTGGACCACCCCGGTGGTCACGCATCTCCCGTCGTTCGCGCTGGCCGATCCCGCCACCACGGCCCAGCTCACCGTCGGTGACCTGCTCGCGCACCGCAGCGGCCTGCCCGACCACGCCGGCGACCGGCTCGAAGACCTCGGCTACGACCAGGCCGCGATCCTGGACAAGCTTCGTCTCGAACCCCTCGACCCGTTCCGGATCACCTACCACTACACCAACTTCGGATTCACGGCCGCAGCCGAATCCGTGGCCGCGGCGGCCGGCAAGGACTGGGCCCAGCTGTCGGCCGATGCCCTCTACACGCCCCTCGGCATGCGCGACACCAGCTCTCGCTTCGACGACTTCCAGGCCCGCCCGAATCATGCGGTCGGGCACGTGAACGTCGATGGCAACTGGGTCGCCCGCTCCGTGCGCGATCCCGACCCCCAGTCCCCCGCGGGCGGCGCGAGCTCATCGGTGAACGACATGGCCCGCTGGCTGACGATGCTGCTCGGCGACGGCACCGCGGGCGCGACGACCATCGCCCCGCCCGAAGCGCTGCTGCCCGCCGTCACGCCGCAGATCGTCTCGGCCCCGCCGTCGACCCCCGTCGCGCGGGCGGGCAGCTACGGGTACGGCTTCAACGTGTCGGTCTCCGCGGCAGGGCGCACCGCCACCAGTCATTCCGGTGGCTTCAGCCTCGGCGCGGCGACCAACTTCCTGGTGATCCCGTCCGCCGACGTGGCCATCGTCGCGCTGACCAACGCCGCGCCGCTCGGCATCCCGGAGACGTTGACCGCCGAGTTCGCCGATCTGGTGCAGTTCGGCGAGGTACGCGAGGACTGGCGCGGCCTGTACCGCGACGCGTTCGCCGCCTTCGACGATCCGGAAGGTGAGCTGTCCGGCAAGCCCGCCCCGGCGAATCCGGCCCCCGCACAGCCACTACCGACCTACGAGGGCACCTACGACAGCGCCTACTGGGGCCCCGCCACGATCGTCGCGACCGGCACCGACCTGCGCCTGACCATCGGCCTCGAGCAGCGGACCTATCAACTCCGGCACTGGGACGGCGACACCTTCGCCTTCGACTTGAGCGGCGAGAACGCCCCGCCCGGCAGCGTCACCTCGGCGCGGTTCGCCGACGGGACTCTGACGATCGACTACTTCGACGAAAGCGGCCTAGGGACGTTCACCCGGACTGGTTGACACAGCACCGAACCTGTCGATCAGGCCAGCGCGCGCCACGCGGTCGCCAGCCGCGCCGCCCTGACCTTGCCCGCCACCCCGAGCAGCGGCACGTCACGCTCCCAGCGCTTCCTGACCTCCGGGTCCACCGGCGCCCACAGCGGCTCCAGTTCGGTACGCAGCGCGGTCAGCCGATCGAAGAGGCCGCCGAGCGCGATGTGCACACCCGGGGAGCTGGGGTCCTCGGCACCGACCCCACGTACCGCCGCAAACAGCGCCAGCAGCTGCTCTACGGGCTCCGCGGGCCACTGCGCTAGCCGGGCAACCCGGACGAGCTGACCGAGCACAGCGGCCACCACGTGCAGGTCCTCGACCGTCCGGAACGGCTTCAGATAGTCCGTGTAGCCGTCACCGGGCAGCAGTTCGCCCGGCGCGGCATCGAAAGTGACTCCCGCGTGCGGGATCTCGGGCGCGAAGGGCAGCGCGGGCAGCGGCGTGATCGCGGTTGACGCACCGGCAGGCACCAGCACAGCTCGCAGGATCGGCCTGCCATCGGGCTGAGTACCCGATCGGGCGATGACCAGGAACCGATCGGCGAACGTACCGAGCGTGGCGAAGGATTTCGTCCCGCTGACGACGCCGTCGCCACTCACCGTCGTGGTCATCGTCGACGGCCGCGCACCGGCGGCCTCGGTCGCACACATCGAGGTGAGCGCGGCGGAATCGAGCGAGGGTACCAGCGCGTGCAGCGCTTCCTGATACCCACCGAGAAACGCGGGACCTGTACCCGCACTGTCGAATCCGGCGATCGCCGCCCGGTCGATGGAACTCGCGAAATCGTGGGACCGGGCGCGGTGACGCGCCCACACCGTGGCGAAATCAGCCGAAACTACGTCGGCCGGTGCGGCGGTGAGAAGAAAATCGAATACCGAGGAATTCACAGATGTGGAGCCTAGGGGAATCGAACCCCTAACCCCTGCCTTGCAAAGGCAGTGCTCTGCCAATTGAGCTAAGGCCCCTTACTGGTCGCTGACCAGCTGGCAACCCGAAATCAGCGAGTGGTGACGTCGCGCCAGAGGTCTGCGTCGTCGCGCTTGCGGAATTTGCTGACACCGATGAGAACGGCGATCACAACACCGACCATGAGGACAATCTTCATGATTCCCACCCTACTGTGCTGTTCGGGAGTGGGCCTAGGAGGACTTGAACCTCCGACCTCTTCGTTATCAGCGAAGCGCTCTAACCGCCTGAGCTATAGGCCCGAACTCATTTCGATCCCTGCCTGAGCAGTGAACCGCAACGAGAAACGAGGTTACCTTACCTGGCTACCGATAACCAAAACGGCCGGTCAGACCCAGTTTCCTGAGCTGACCGGCCGTGCGGAAAACCTACTTCTAGTCGGGATCGGCCAGGGTCACCTGGATGCCACCGACCAGATCGCAGCACTGGTTGTAGATGAACACGCCGACCGTGGCCAGCGCGGTGAACAGCACCACGTTGATCAGGCCGATCACACCGGCGTAGCCGAAGACCGTGCCCGCGTCGATCAGGCTTGTCGAGCTGCCCTCCTGGTTCAGCATCTCGCCCAGCGAGTTGTCCAGGTTGTCCCAGACGCCCATGCCGGCCAGCACGATGTAGAGCAGGCCGACGGCCACCATCCACACGAAGAACAGCGCGACGCTGATCACCAGCGTGATCTTCAGGGTCGACCACGGGTCGATCCGGCGGATCTGCACCGTCGCGCGGAGTGGCTCACCCGACGCGGCGGCCGCGATGGCCACCGGCGCCGCTGGCGAGACCGTGCTCGCCGCGGCGGCCCGTGCACTCGGCCCCATGCTGTGCTGCTGGTACTGGGGCTGCGGCGCCATCGGTAGACCGGGAGGCACCACCGGTGCCTCGGGTGCCGGGTGGCGCACGTCGGATAGGTCGGGCATGTCCTTGACCAGTTCCGGACGCGCGATGCTGCGGGTCGGCCCGTCGATACCGACGGACTTCACCATCGCCGCTTCCTTGCGGGCCGCCTTGGCCGCCAGGTCCGCCGTGGTGCGGGCGTTGGACGCACCGCTGCCCTTGAGCCCACCCGCGGCCGCCCCCGATGCGGGGCGCCCCTGGCTCGGCGATTCGCCGGGACGGTACAGGTTCGACTGCGGTTCGCGCTGCGGCAGCTGAGCCCACCCGTCCTGGTAGGGCGACGATTTGCTGCCCTTACCGTCGAGCGAATCGGTCCCGGCCGCACCGGATTCCGGCGCCGCGCCCTCGGCCGGACCGCCCTGGCGTGGGATCGGTCGCGGCGGGATCGGAGACGTGGCGATCCGTTCGGTGACGCCGTTGGTCTGGTTCCGATCGTCGTTCGACTGATTCGGTGTGGTCAATGGAATCCTCAGATCCGTTCGTTGCCGCCGCTATTTGGTGTGTTACTCCGAAGCCACGTCGCCGAGGAGCTGATCGGGATCGGGCTCGTCGGCGTTGCGCGCGATCGCTAGCAAGGTATCGCCATCCGCGAGGTTCATCAATCGGACGCCCTTGGTCTGGCGTCCAGCCTTACGAACCTGCTTGGCTGCGGTGCGGATGACGCCACCACTGGAAGTGATCGCGTACAACTCGTCCTCGTCGTCGACGATGAGCGCACCCACCAGGCTGCCACGCTTCGGATCGTATTGGATTGTCAATACGCCTTTTCCGCCACGGCCCTGCGCGGTGTACTCCTCGATCGCGGTCCGCTTCGCATACCCGCCGGCCGTCGCGACCAGCAGATATGTCTCCAGACGCACCACATTGAGCGAGAGCAGCTCGTCGTCGGTGTTGAAGCGCATGCCCTGCACGCCGGAGGTGGCGCGACCCATCGGACGCAGCGCCTCATCGGTCGCGGCGAAGCGGATCGACTGGCCGTGCGCCGAGACCAGGAGCAGGTCATCGTCGGACGAGCACAGCACCGCACCGACCAATTCGTCGTCGTCGCGCAGGTTCACCGCGACGATGCCGCCGGAGCGGTTAGAGTCGAAATCGGTGAGTTTGGACTTCTTCACCAAGCCCGTGCGTGTCGCGAGCACCAGGTACGGGGCGTCCTCGTAGGTCTTGAGCTGGATGATCTGGGCGATCTTCTCATCCGGCTGGAACGCGAGCAGGTTGGCCACGTGCTGACCACGCGCGGTCCGGTTGGCCTCTGGCAGCTCGTAGGCCTTGGCCCGGTAGACGCGGCCCTTGTTGGTGAAGAACAGCAGCCAGTCGTGCGTGGACGATACGAAGAAGTGCTTGACGATGTCGTCCTGCTTGAGGCCGGCGCCCATCACGCCCTTGCCGCCGCGCTTCTGCGAGCGGTAGAGGTCGGTCTTGGTGCGCTTGGCGTAGCCGGTCTCGGTGATCGTCACGACCACGTCCTCGCGGGCGATCAGATCCTCGTCGTTGACGTCACCGTCGGCGGCGATGATCCTGGTCCGGCGGTCGTCGCCGTGCTTTTCGACGATCTCGGCCAGCTCGTCGCGCACGATCGCGCGCTGCCGCTGCGGCTTGTCCAGAATGTCGCGGTAGTCGGCGATCTCGATCTCTATCTTGGCCAGATCGTCGATGATGCGCTGACGTTCCAGTGCCGACAGTCGACGCAGCTGCATGTCGAGGATGGCGGTCGACTGGATCTCGTCGATCTCGAGCAGCTGCATCAGGCCGGTGCGCGCGGTGTCGGTGTTGGCCGCACCCCGGATCAGCGCGATGACCTGGTCGAGCATGTCGAGCGCCTTGACCAGGCCGCGCAGGATGTGGGCCCGCTCCTCGGCCTTGCGCAGCAGGTAGCGGGTACGCCGGACGATGACCTCTAGCTCGTGATTGACGTAGTAACGAATCATCTGGTCAAGGCGCAGCGTGCGTGGCACACCGTCGACGATCGAGAGCATGTTCGCGCCGAAGCTGGTCTGCAGCTGGGTGTGCTTGTAGAGGTTGTTCAGCACCACCTTCGCCACCGCGTCACGCTTGACCGTCACCACGATGCGCATGCCGACACGGTCGGAGGACTCGTCGTGGATATCGGAGATACCCGCGATCTTCGCGTCCTTCACCTGCTCGGCGATGGAGTTGACGAAGTTGTCGGTGTTGACCTGGTACGGCAGTTCGGTGATGACGATCGTGGTGCGGCCACGCGCGTCTTCCTCGATCTCCACCACACCGCGCATGCGGATGGAACCGCGACCGGTGGTGTAGGCGTCGTGGATGCCCTGCCCGCCCACGATCAGGCCGTGCGTCGGGAAGTCGGGGCCCTTGACCCGCTCCATGCAGGCGGCGAGGGTGGATTCCTCGTCGGCCTCGTAGTTCTCCAGCGCCCAGTAGATGGCCTCGGCCAGCTCGTTGAGGTTGTGCGGCGGGATGTTGGTGGCCATGCCGACCGCGATGCCGTTGCTGCCGTTCATCAGCAGGGCGGGCACGCGGGCGGGCAGCACGGTCGGCTCCTGCGAGCGACCGTCGTAGTTCGGGACGAAATCGACCGTCTCGGAGTCGATATCGCGCAGCATCTCCATCGCGAGCGGCGTCAGCCTGCACTCGGTGTAGCGCATGGCGGCCGCGCCGTCGTTGCCGCGGGAACCGAAGTTGCCCTGGCCGTCGACCATCGGGTAGCGCAGCGACCACGGCTGGGCCATGCGCACGAGGGTGTCGTAGATCGACGAGTCGCCGTGCGGGTGGTAGTTACCCATGGTCTCGGCGACCGGGCGCGCGGACTTCACATAGCCGCGATCGGGGCGGTAGCCGTTGTCGTACATCGCGTAGAGCACACGACGGTGCACCGGCTTGAGGCCGTCGCGCACATCGGGCAGCGCGCGGCCCACGATCACGCTCATCGCGTAATCGATGTAGCTGTTCTGCATTTCGGTCTGGATATCGACCGGTTCGGTCCGGTCGCCCGCACCGCCGGACGGGGGCAGCGTGGTCTCAGTCATCAAATCTCCTTCGAGGGGCCGACATGCGAGCGGGCGCGCCCATCAGGCGCTGCGCCGCTTACACATCGAGGAAACGGACGTCCTTGGCATTGCGGGTGATGAAGCTGCGACGTGCCTCCACGTCCTCGCCCATCAGCACGGAGAACAGCTCGTCGGCCGCGGCCGCGTCGTCGAGCGTCACCTGACGAAGCACCCGAACCGCGGGGTCCATCGTGGTTTCCCACAGCTCCTTGGCGTTCATCTCGCCAAGACCCTTGTAGCGCTGGATACCGTCGTCCTTGTTGATCTTCTTGCCTGCGGCCAGCCCGGCCTCGACCAGCGCGTCGCGCTCGCGGTCGGAGTAGGCGAACTCCGGGTCCGAACGCATCCACTTGAGCTTGTACAGCGGCGGCTGGGCCAAGTACACGTGACCGTGCTCGACCAGCGGGCGCATGAAGCGGAACAGCAACGTGAGCAGCAGCGTCGCGATGTGCTGACCGTCCACGTCGGCGTCGGCCATCAGGATGATCTTGTTGTAGCGCAGCTTGGCGATATCGAACTCGTCGTGGATACCGGTACCGAAGGCGGTGATGATCGACTGGACCTCGTTGTTCTTGAGGACACGGTCGATGCGGGCCTTCTCGACGTTGATGATCTTGCCGCGCAGCGGCAGGATCGCCTGGTACATCGAGTCGCGGCCCGACTTCGCCGAGCCACCGGCGGAGTCGCCCTCGACGATGTAGATCTCGCACTTGCCCGGATCCTTGGACCGGCAGTCGGCCAGCTTGCCCGGCAGCCCGCCCAGGTCGGTCGCCGACTTGCGGCGCACCAGCTCGCGCGCCTTGCGGGCGGCCATCCGGGCCTGCGCCGAGGACACCGCCTTCTGCACGATGGTCTTCGCGTCGGCCGGGTTGGCCTCGAACCAGTGCTGCAGGTGCTCGTTGCAGGCACGCTGCACGAACGACTTGACCTCGGTGTTGCCCAGCTTGGTCTTGGTCTGGCCCTCGAACTGCGGCTCGCCGACCTTGACGCTCACGATGGCGGCAAGGCCCTCGCGGATGTCGTCACCGGTGAGGTTGCCGTCCTTCTCCTTGAGGAGCTTCTTCTCCTTGGCGTACTTGTTGACCACCGTGGTCAGCGCCGCGCGGAAGCCCTCTTCGTGGGTGCCGCCCTCATGGGTGTTGATCGTGTTGGCGAAGGTGTGGACCGACTCGGAGTAACCCGAGTTCCACTGCATCGCGACCTCGAGCTCGTGGCCGGTGCCCTTGACCGTGTAGCCGACGACCGAGTTGTGGATGGCCGACTTGGTGCGGTTGATGTGGCGGACGAAGTCCACCAGGCCGCCCGGGTAGTGGTAGGTGCGCGTCTTCACCTTGTGTTCGACCGCTTCCGCGGCGACCACCTCGGCGTCCTTGGGCGCCTCGGCGGTCTCACTGACCACTTCATCGGTGATGTCGCCGACGGCGACCCGCTCATCGGTGAGCTTGATGGTGAGGCCCTTGTTCAGGAAGGCCATCTCCTGCAGGCGCCGTGCCACGGTCTCGAAGTTGTAGGTCGTGGTCTCGAAGATGTCCGGGTCGGCCCAGAACCGCACCGTGGTGCCGGTGGCCTTGGTCGGCTCGCCCTGCACGAGCTTGCCTGGCTTGGCGTCCTTGTAGATCTGGTGCCAGTGGTAGCCGTCGACGTCGATCTCGACCTCGACCTTGGTCGAGAGCGCGTTCACCACCGAGATACCGACACCGTGCAGACCACCGGACACCGCGTAGGAGTCGGAGTCGAACTTGCCACCGGCGTGCAGCTGGGTCATGACGACCTCGATGGTCGGCACACCCTGCGCGTGCATTCCGACCGGGATGCCACGACCGTCGTCGATCACCTCGACGCCGCCGTCGGCGAGCAAGGTCACCTCGACCTTGGTCGCGTAGCCGGCCATCGCCTCATCGACCGAGTTGTCCACAACCTCCCAGATGAGGTGGTGCAGACCGCGTTCACCGGTGGACCCGATGTACATGCCAGGGCGCTTGCGCACCGCCTCGAGGCCTTCGAGGACCGTGATGGAAGAGGCACCGTAGCCTGAATTGTTGCCCGATGCGTTGGAGTCGTTGGCAGCCACTTCTCGGTAGCTCTCCTTACTTGCTGATCCCTGGCGCAGCGATCCGGGCAGCACGCGCACGGCCCCGAAGAGCCATCAGATATCACGGACTGCACAGCACGCGCCGAGGGTTCGCCGCTGGTTACGTCACCATCCTACTGGTAAGCCCAACTTACAGTGCACCTACGACACCCCTGGCTTCCCGTGTAATGCAAGAAATCGCCTCACCGCGAGGCGGTTCCGCCTCCCCGGGTATTTTGCCGATCGTAGGCGCGAATAGAGTATGTCCTCGGGCCAGCGGCCGGGAGGCGTGAGATTTGTGGGGTTCCAGGGAAGTTACCCATGTTCTCGCGAAATCGGCTGCCGCCTTCGAAGTTATCCACAGGCTCTATGCACATGTCCACAACTCGGGGCGCGAGAGCGGCGCGGGCGCAACCGATCTCGCCCCGGTCACCGCGCGGCTACCCGTAGGTATCGCGCGGGCCACGGCCCTTGATGTGGCGCTCACCCTTGCGCCAGCTCGGCGCGGCGGGGCCGGTGATGCGCAGTGAGGTGACCACGCCATGGCCGACCGCGGCATTGATCTTGGCCAGGATCTGGCCCTGCAACATGCGCAGCTGAGTGGCCCACGCGGTGGACTCAGCGGCGATCTTGAGCACACCGCCTTCGAGGGTCACCGGGGTGGCGTGAGACGCGATGTCCTCGCCGACCACACGCGCCCAGCTGCCGAACACCGTGCCCTCTGCTACCTTGCCTGACCAGCCACGATTCTTCGCCAGCGACCCACTGAGCGCGCCGAGGAGCTGGGGATCACGGGCATCGGGGCCGGACCCGGACCAGCCGCTACGGCGCCTGCCACCGGCCCGCAACTTGCGCACCGGCGAGGCCCTGCCCTGCCCGACGGACTTGCCGCTGGCCTTGGCCGCGGCGCGCGCCTCTTCCAGCGCACGACGGGCCAGATCGATGCCGCGCAGCTCCGGTGCGGGTTCTTCCGGCACGGGGTTCCGCCTTCCGGGGTCGAGGGTGGATGGAGTCTACGCCGGGGCGCCGACAGGCTCGTCGAGCACCAATCCGGCATATGTCCAGCATGTTGCCGGTTTTCCACAGGGGCTGGGGATAACTATCGCGATCTGTGCATATCCTCGGCGTGTTCGGCGACCTCGGGGACGATCTGTGAGATACGCCGGTCGGCCTCGCCGGTCGTTTGCACACGCAACGGTTCGGCAGCCAGTTCCGCGGGCACGTCCTCGGCCACCGCGGCCGTGATCAACACCTGCTCGGCACCCGCGGCCACCTCCGCCAGCGCGGCGCGGCGGCGGCGGTCGAGCTCGGCGAACACGTCATCGAGCAGCAGCACCGGTTCGGAGCCCTCACTGCGCAACAGCTCGAACGAGGCCAACCGCAGCGCAAGGGCGAACGACCAGGACTCACCGTGACTGGCGAATCCCTTCGCGGGCGCGCTGCCGAGCAGCAACTCCAGATCGTCACGATGTGGACCGACCAGACAGACCCCGCGATCGAGCTCCCGGTTCCGCGCCGCGGCCAGCTCGCGCAGCATGATCTCGTGCAGCAGCTGTGCATCACTGGCCGCAGGCGCCCTGGCCGGATCGAGGAGTTCCGGTGGGAGATATCCGGAGCGGTAAGTGATTGTGGCAGGACGTGATTCGGGCGCGATCGACCGATATGCCTGGGACAGATGGGGATACAGGTCGTGCACCAGGCGCAGCCGCTCGGCGAGCAGCACCGCCGCGTGGTCGGCGAGGTGCCCGTCCCACACGTCGAGGGTGCCCAGATCGGCACGCGAACGAGATTGGCGCCCAGCCGTTTTCAACAGCGCCGAGCGCTGCCGCAGCACCTTGTCGTAGTCGGCGCGGACACCGGCGAGCCTGGGCAACCGGGCGGTGGACAACTCGTCGAGGAACCGGCGCCGCTCCCCCGGATCCCCACGCACCAACGCCAGATCCTCCGGCGCGAACAGCACAGTGTGCAGAATCCCCAGGATCTCGCGTGCGCGGCGCACCGGCGAGCGATTGATCTGCGCGCGGTTGGCACTGCCCGCTTTGAGTTCCACATCCACGCGCAGTTCCCGGCCCGTGTTCACCACGGTGGCCCCGATCCTGGCCTGGGTGGCGCCCATCCGGATCAGCGGCGCGTCAGCGGAGACCCGGTGTGAACCGAGCGTCGCCAGATAGCCGACCGCCTCGAGCAGATTGGTCTTGCCGTTGCCGTTTGCCCCCAGCAGCACCGTGCGCCCTGGGGATAACTCGAGGTCGGCGTGTTCCCACGAACGGAAATCACGGACCGACAGCTCACGGATGAACATGCAGGCCTAGCCGCCCCCGCCGGCTCAGCCGGGCAGCCGGACCGGCATCAACAGGTAGATGTACTGGCTCTCCAGCGCCGCGAACGCACCCGACTCGAGCACCTTGGGCTCCTCGTCGGAGGCGGGCAGCAGCACGGCGGGACGGCTGGGGGTGGTGAACCCGAAGGTGACCCGGTCGGTGTGCAGGGCGGCCAAGCCCTCGGTCAGGTAGCCGGGGTTGAACGCGATCGTGAGCGGTTCGCCGCGGAAATCCGCTTCCAGCCATTCCTCGGCCCGGCCCGCGTCGTCCCCACCCGCTGACAGCAGCACGCCGTCTGTGGAGAACTCGAGCCGCACCTGGGCACCGCGCTCGGCCACCAGGGCGACACGCTTGATCGCCTCCGACAGCACGGCGACGGGCAAGGTGGCGATGGAGGTGTGCTCCTTGGGGAGCAACTGGCGGAACTTGGGGAATTCCGCGTCGAGCAGCCGGGTGGTGGTGCGCCTGCCGCCGTTGACGATGCCGAGCAGACCATCGGCGCCGCCACCGCTGCCAAGCGACAGCTGCACGGGTGCCTCGGCCGCACCGAGGGTCTTGGCGGCCTCGGACAGCGTGCGCGCGGGGATGAGCACCGCGGTCTCGATATCGGAACGGGTCGGCTGCCACTGCAGATGGCGCACGGCGAGGCGGAAACGGTCGGTGGCGGCGAGCACCACGTCGTTGCCCTCGATCTCGACCCGGATGCCGGTGAGCATCGGCAGGGTGTCGTCACGGCCTGCGGCGACGGCGACCTGGCCGACGGCCTCGGCGAACACATCGACGGTGAGTTCACCGGTCTGCTGCGGTACCTCGGGCAGCTGGGGATAGTCCTCGACCGGCATGGTCGGCAGGGAGAACTTCGCGCTGCCACAGGCGATGAGCACGCGGGTGCCGTCGACGGAGACATCGACCGGCTTGTTCGACAGCGACTTGGTGATGTCGGCGAGCAGGCGGCCCGAGACCAGCACCTGGCCGGGACCGGCGACCTCGGCCGCGACGCGCATCTGCGCGGAGACCTCGTAGTCGAACCCGGAGACCGTCAGGCCGTTCTCGTCGGCCACCAGCAGCACACCGCCGAGAACAGGCACCGGAGGCCGGGACGGGAGACTGCGCGCCACCCAGGCCACCGATTCGGCGAAGTCCTCTCGGGCGACCCGAAACTTCATGCTCGCAAGCTCCATCGCCCGATTTGTCCTCTCCGAGTTTCGAATCCGTGTGCGGGTGTGTGTCAGCGGAGTTGAACTGCTGTGTCGGCCGCGCAATGAGTCTCGCACAACCGACCGACAACCAAACGGTACCCGTGCAGTGCGCGAACTCCGCATCGACCCTCCCGGCCGATTCCGCCTCGTCGAACCACCCCGCTCCTCCTTGCCCGCCTGTGAGTGAACAACCGACGAAGCCGAGCCTCCCCCACCGAGTTTCCACACACCCTGTTTTAAAAGAGTTCTCTCTAGAAGGAGAACTGAAGTAGTAGTAGGCACTGTGGAATCTGTGGATTTCGCCCGAATCCGCAGGTCAGAGCGCTTGGTGGGATGGGGATGGCCTTGGGGTGACTCGAGGATGAATCGGCGGTGGCTGTGGAGGGGTGGAGTTGTCCCCATTCCATCCTCGAGTTGTCCTCGAGTTGTTCCACCGGATTCACCCAGTTGTTCACAGGTCGGGCCAGCCTGGTGGCAACGGTGGGGATTCCTCGAGGACTCCACAGGGACTCCTCGAGGAATCCACAGGCCAGATTCGGTGACGTCGCAGGTCACCGCTAGTGCACAGGTGTTAGTAGACCGTCTTGTGGATGATGTGGACAACTGCCTGTGCATGAACGCTGCACACCCGCGCCCAACACCCTGTGCACCGACCGGTGCACAAAGGTGTGGATTCCTCGAGGAGTCCACAGGAATTCCTCGAGGAATCCACAGGGCAAAAAAGAACACCGCCCCAGGTCAGGGCGGTGTTCCGGGTTGGGGATGAAATCAGCGGGAGCGCTGTTTAATTCGGGCTGTGAGTTCTTGGACCTGGTCGTAGACGCGACGGCGCTCGGTCATCTCCTTGCGCACTTTTTTCTCCGCGTACATCACCGTCGTGTGGTCGCGACCGAACGCCTGGCCGATCTTGGGCAGCGACAGATCGGTCAGCTCACGGCACAGGTACATCGCGATCTGGCGGGCCTGCGCCAGCGGACGCGCCTTGCCGGGCCCGGTCAGCTCCTCGAGCGTGGTGTTGAAGTACTCGGCGGTGACGGCCATGATCGTCGCCGCGTTGATCTCCAGCGCCGCGGTGTCGGGCATCAGATCGCGCAGCACCACCTCGGCCAGCGAGAGGTCGAGCGGCTGACCGTTGAGCGAGGCGAACGCCGTCACCCGGATCAGCGCGCCCTCGAGCTCGCGGATATTGCGCTCCACCCGGCTCGCGATCAGCTCGAGCACGTCGTGCGGCACATCGAGCCGGTCCATCCGCGCCTTCTTGCGCAGGATCGCGATGCGAGTCTCCAGCTCAGGGGGCTGCACATCGGTGATCAGGCCCCACTCGAAGCGGGTCCGCAGCCGTTCCTCCAGGGTGGCCAGCTGCTTGGGCGGGCGATCCGAGGACACCACGATCTGCTTGTTCGCGTTGTGCAGGGTGTTGAAGGTGTGGAAGAACTCCTCCTGGATGCCTTCCTTGCCCTCGATGAACTGGATGTCGTCCACCAGCAGGATGTCGGTCTCGCGGTAGCGGCGCTTGAACGCGACCTTGCGGTCGTCGCGCAGGCTGTTGATGAAGTCGTTGGTGAATTCCTCGGTGGAGACGTACTTCACCCGCATACCGGGAAACAGGCGCTGCGCGTAGTGACCTGCCGCGTGCAGCAGGTGGGTTTTGCCCAATCCCGAAGCGCCCCAGACGAACAGCGGGTTGTAGGCCCTTGCGGGAGCCTCCGCGATGGCGACCGCGGCAGCGTGCGCGAACCGGTTGGACGCGCCGATGACGAAGGTCTCGAAGGTGTACTTGGCATTGAGACTGGCCGAGGACGAGGACTGCGGCGGCGCCTCGGGCGACTTGCTGAAATAGGTCGGCCAGTTGTTGCGGTTGCTGACCACCGGTTCGTCGTCGACCGGCTGGGCACCGGGCTGACCTGGGAACGGCTTGTCCTGGCCCTCGGCGCTCGGCTCCTCGGCGCGGGCAGCGGCGGGCTCTTCGGACGGCCTGCCGCGGTTCGGTGCGCGCTGCGGCGGGTCGGGCGTGAACAGCGACTCCTGCCCGGAGTGGTCGCGGCGGGGCGCGGCCGCCTGCTCACGGCGCACGGGCGGCGCGGTCTCGGGGACCCGCTGGTCCGGACGCGCGCCACGGAACTCACCGCGGCCGCCGAACTCGGCACCGGGATAGTCGGGGACCGGGTACGCCACGGTCGGCTCGAAATCGGTGCCGGGGAAATCGTTGCGCTCGCCCTGGTACTCGGATGGCTGGGTGTATTCGGACGGTGGCTGCTTGTATTCCGGCTGCTGGCCGTACTCCGAGGGGGCCTGCTGGTATTCGGGCTGCTGGCCGTACTCGGAGGGCGCCTGCTGGTATTCGGACTGCTGGCCGTACTCCGAGGGTGCTTGTTTGTATTCCGCGGACTGGCTGAACTCCGACGGCGCCTGCTTGTACTCCGACTGTTGCTGGTAATCGGGCTGTTGCTGCTGGTACTCCGGCTCTGCCGGGTACTCGCGGTGCCCCGCGTAGTCGTTGCGCTCGCCGTACTCGCCGGCCTGCCCGGGGTACTCCCGGCCGCCGTAACTGTTCGGGTACTCACCGTTGGCCGGATAGTCGGGGGACGACTGATAGTCGTTGCCGTACTCGCCGCCCTGGGCGGGGTACTCGCCCGCGCCGTAGCGCGGCCTGCCGTACTCACCGCGAGCGGCGTAATCGGGAACGCTGAAATCGGGGCCGGGATAACCGGCGGGCGGGCGGACCTGCTCGCGCGGACGCTCGGGCCTGCTCGTCATCCTGGCGTGCCGGGGCGAACTACCTGCCCGCTCCCCCGCGGCCGGGCTCGGCGCGGCGATGCGCACTCCGAGTCCTTCCACTTGGGGGCCGAGTCTGCGGCCGAGCGATCGCAGGATCGGCTCGCGCAGATCGCGCTCGATCGCCTCCTGTGCCAGCGACGACGGGACCGACAGCAACGCGAAACCCTGCGCGACGGTGAGTGGCTTCACCAGCTTCAACCAGGCCTGCTGCGCGCGACTCACCGCGGGGATGGCGCCGTCGGCAGAGCCGGTGGTGAGCTCGGCAACCACCTCCGGCCACACTGTGGCCAGCACGTTCTGCTCGTCGTCCAT